>NZ_WEGK01000022.1 GCF_009604405.1 Nocardia macrotermitis | reverse complement strand
CATAGAGTTACGGCGGCTATAGCGGTGGGGAAACGCCCGGTCCCATTCCGAACCCGGAAGCTAAGGCCACCTGCGCCGATGGTACTGCACTCGACAGGGTGTGGGAGAGTAGGACACCGCCGGAACAATTTTCGTGGAGGCCCCCAGCATTGCTGGGGGCCTTCGCTGTTTCCCGGACTTGTGTATGATTCGGCCGGTCACAATCTCTCGACTAGGAGACACCAAGATGGACCTGCTCAGCGGCCTCGCCACCTACATCAGCACCATGATCTCCGCTCTCGCGAGCGGTTCCGGCGACTAGCAGCGGCAATCAGGCATTCCGGCCGCAACGGCCGGAGCATATCGCGGCGACACAGTACTTTCACAGGTGACAGCTAGCCGACTTGCAGCCTGGTTCCGGATGATGGATGGTACGCCGGTGGAGCTGCCTCCGGAGCAGTGACGAAAGGGATCCCCATGGTGGTGCTCGCGGCACCCAACCAGGAGACGACGACGCCGACCGTTTCGGTCACGACGTCCCGCTTTCGCTGGCGTCGGCTGTTCCTACCGGCGACCTACGGCTACGCGGCGTTGCTCATCCTGGTGACCGTGCTGGTCTCGGTGCTGAGCAATTCCGCGCAGACCCGCGTGATGCTGCATGCCAGCACCAATCTGTACAACCTGTTGAACGGCCATCTCGGCACGCTGTTCTCGAGTGCGCTGCTGATCGGTGACACCGACACCTCGCTGCTGGTGTTGCCGCTGCTGATCTGTCTGCTGGCCCTGGCCGAGCTCAAATTCGGTGCGAGCCGCCTGATTCGCATCTTCCTCGCCGGACATCTCGGATCGACGTTGCTCGTCGCCCTGGGGCTGTGGGTGGCGGTGGAGGCGCACTGGCTGCCGTTGGCGATCACCCACGCCGAGGACGTCGGGATCAGTTACGGCTCGATGGCGTTGATCGGGGCCTTCCTGGTGCTGATGCCGTCGCGGTGGCGGCCGACCTGGGCGATCACCTGGCTGGCGGTCGCCGTCGCCGGTGTGGCGATGGGGCGGAGCTTCACGAATGTCGGACATCTGATTTCGGTGTCGATCGGTCTGCTGGTCGGGTTGTGGTTGATCCGCCGCGGGCGGACCGTGCCGCACGGTTTCAAGAAGGTCGAGATCGTCCTGCTGGTCATCGCGACGCTGCTGGGGTACACGATCCTCGTAGGCTGAACCGCGGAACCATCGCGCGACCATGACATCGGGACTTCCGGCCTCGATCCGGACCGGGCTGGCCGTCGCTGTCGGCGAGTTGCGACGTCGGCACTGGCTGCCCGTCACTATCGGTTATGTGGTGGCGCTGGTCGTGGTGGCGGTGATCTACGCGCGGGTCGGGGGCGATGTGCAGGCGCGGATTCTCGCCGATACCAGTACGAATCTGGACAATCTGCGGCACGGCCGGATCGCGACGCTGGTGTCCAGTGCGTTCGTCATCGGGGATACCGATTCGACGATCACGAACGTGCCGCTGGCGGCCTGTCTGGTGGCGCTGGTGGAACTGCGGTTCGGTGCGTTGCGCGCGGTCTGGACGTTCCTGGCCGGTCATATCGGTGCGACGCTGCTGGTGGCGGTGGGGCTGTGGGTGGGGATCGGGATGGGGTGGCTGCCCGGCAGTTTGGGGGACTCCGAGGACGTGGGGATCAGTTACGGAGTGATGGCGCTGTTCGGTTCGCTGATCGTGGTCGTGCCGCGGGGGCGGCGGATCGCGTGGGGGCTGGTGTGGCTGGTGATCGCGGTGCAGGGAGTGGTCGACGATCGGGATTTCACCAGTGTCGGCCATCTGCTGGCGTATCTGATCGGGACCGGGATCGGGGCGCTGATGATCGTGCGCGGGCGGGCTGCGGCATATCGGCTGGGGTGGTTCGATCTGGTTCCGGTGGTGGCCGGCGCGGCGCTGGCGGTGTCGTTCCTGCTGAATTGAGACGTTCGGCGCGGATCCGTAGGTGGCCCTTGCGGATCGGGCCGGGACGCGGTCGCCTAGAGTGCCTGGGGTGCGCCTCGTGATTGCTCGCTGTCAGGTCGACTACGTGGGTCGGCTCACCGCTCATCTCCCGATGGCTCGTCGTCTGCTACTGATGAAGGCGGACGGATCGGTACTCGTGCATTCGGACGGCGGTTCCTACAAGCCGCTGAACTGGATGAGCCCGCCGTGCTGGCTGGAGGAGCGCGACGGGGACGCGGCCAAGCTGTGGGTGGTGACCAACAAGGCCGGTGAGGAACTGCGCATCACCGTCGAGGAGATCGAGCACGATTCCTCGCACGAACTCGGCGTGGATCCGGGTCTGGTGAAGGACGGTGTCGAGGCGCATCTGCAGGAGTTGCTCGCCGAGCACATCGAAACCCTCGGCGCCGGTTACACATTGATCCGTCGCGAGTACATGACCGCGATCGGTCCGGTGGACATCCTGTGCCGGGACGCCGACGGGGCGACGGTCGCGGTGGAGATCAAGCGGCGCGGTGAGATCGACGGTGTCGAACAGCTCACCCGGTATCTCGAACTGCTGAACCGGGATTCGCTGATCGCGCCGGTGAGTGGGGTCTTCGCGGCGCAGCAGATCAAGCCGCAGGCGCGCACGCTCGCGACGGATCGTGGGATTCGTTGTGTGACACTCGATTACGATGCGCTGCGTGGTACCGAGAGCGACGAGTTCCGGCTGTTCTAGTGGGGCGCGGCGACTTTCGTTGCGGTCGCCGCGGCTTCGGTTGCGGGGGAAGCTCTTTCAGCTCCAGCGGCGGGTGATGGTTCTGGTGTGACGGCCGCGCCAGCAGCCGGTGTGCCAGTGGCGGCGGTCGTCTTCGCCGCCGTCGACCGCCCAGGCGACGATATGTGCTGTGCCCGGGGCGATTTCGTGATCACAGCCGGGGCAGCGGTAGGTCTTCACCGCGCGGGAACCCGGAATCGTGCGCACCACAAAGGTTTCCGCGCCGCCCGGACCGTCCTCGGTGCGTCCGAAGACGTCGCCGATCGGGCGCGGGTCCCGTTGGGACCGCGCCGAGGAGTTGCGGGGGTTCGGTTTGCGGCGGGGCATGACGTTATCGAGGGTAGCTCCCGGGGCCTCGTGCACATAAGGAAGGCCGCCCCCTGGATGAGGGGGCGGCCTTGGAACGGATATCTGTCGTCCGGGCAGGGACAAGCGCAGGTCCGCGGGGGACCTACGGTCTAACGTGCGACTTCGGCGCTCTCGCGCTGGTCTTCGTCGACGATCTCATCCTCGGCATCACGCAGCTCGGGGATGGCCTTCTGCTGCTGGCGTCCGGACCCGGACTGCTTGCTGCCCAGCGACCGCGGTTCGGCGGCGCCGTCGAGCAGTTCGCTCTCGCGGTTGACCGCGGCGAGCATGGCCGGTACGGAATCGAGCTGGCCGCGAATTCCCAAGAGCTGAGCCAGGACTCGGCCGCGCAGCACGCGCATCTCCTCGGCGAGTTCCTTGGCGTGGGCGATCTTGCGATCGGCCTGCTGGGTGGCGTTGCCGACCAGACGGTTGGACTCGTCGGTGGCTTCCTTGATGCGCTGCGCGGCGTCGGAGCGGCTGGTGGCCTCGAGCTCCTCCATGGCGCGGGTGAGCTTGGTGCGCCGGTCGGCCATGCTGACTTCGAAGTCCTGCTGCTGGGCCTTGATCTTGGCCTCGGCCTCCTTGGTGAGGCGGTCGGCCTCGGCGGTGGCGGCCTCGACGATCTTGGCGGACTCGTTGCGCGCGTTGGCGAGGGTCTGCTCGAACTCGATCTCGAGCGCTTCGCGCTTCTCCTTGGTCTCGGCGAGCAGCGACTCGTACTTACCGCGCATTTCGGTGGCCTGCTGCTCGGCGATGGAGACCATCTCGGCAGCCTCGGCCTGGGCCTGGGCGCGGACCTCGGACGCCTCGTCCGACGCCAGGCGCAGCATGCGCGAGATACGGTCGCTCATCCCCTCCGCGGTGGTCGGGGGGACCGACAGACGATCGACTTCCTTACGCAGCTCATCGATTTCGTCACGCGCATCCTCCAGCTGGGCGGCCAGGTTCCGGGCCTGGGCAGCGGCGGCATCGCGGTCGGTAGCGGTGACCCTCAGTTCGGCATCGAATCGGTCGAAGTAATTGCGAACTTCATCGCGGTCATACCCCTTCCGGACCACGGTAAAGGGCAACGCAACGAAGCGATTGCGATCGGGCTCAGTGGACGACATGCCCCACAAACTACCGCTTGCGTGCGCACCATGGTGACCCGACCGCGAATGTCGTTACGACAAGTTTTCGCGGTCGGATTGCGGTACTAGTGAGTAGGATTCGCGTTCGGCTCGACCAGCTCGATGAGCACACCACCAGCATCCTTGGGGTGCAGGAAATTGATGCGCGAGCCCGCGGTTCCCGGACGCGGTGCGTCGTACAGCAGGCGTACGCCTTGGTCTCGGAGATTGCTTGCGACAGCGTCGATATCGGTCACCCGGTAGGCCAGCTGTTGGAGTCCGGGGCCGTTGCGATCGATGAATTTCGCAATGGTCGATTGCTCGTTGAGAGGGGCCAGCAACTGCAGAGCAGTCGACCTGTCTCCGGCAGCGGGCAACGACAGCATTGCCTCGTGCACCCCCTGGCCCTCGTTGACCTCACGGTGCGTCTCGATCATACCGAGCTTTTCGGAGTACCAGGTCACGGCTGCGTCGAGGTCCGGGACGGCGATGCCGACATGGTCCACGGCGATCACATAGTCGGCGGGAATGAATTCGGTCTTTTCGGGTGTGCTCACCTTGCGGAGTCTAATGGCGGCATGGGTGGGGGCCTACGTGGTTATGCTCCGCTGCCGCCTTCGGCCCTGATCCACCCATGCCGGGGGTAGCGCGCACCACCATGGTGCCGTCCGGACCGCCCGGGTTACCGTTGAGTACAGAGCGGTCCGATCCGCCCGTACGCAGCATCGACCCGAGAAGTGAGGATCATCGTGACCACCACCTCCGTCATCGTTTCCGGAGCCCGCACTCCCGTCGGTCGGCTGCTCGGTGGGCTGGCCGGATTCTCCGGGTCCGACCTGGGCGGTTTCGCGATCAAGGCGGCGCTGGGGAAGGGCGGGGTCGCGCCGGAGTCGGTGGATTACGTGATCATGGGGCAGGTGCTGACCGCGGGTGCGGGGCAGATCCCGGCGCGGCAGGCCGCGGTGGCCGCGGGCATCCCGATGGACGTTCCGGCGTTGACCGTGAACAAGGTGTGCCTGTCGGGGATCAACGCAATTGCGTTGGCGGATCAGCTGATTCGCGCGGGCGAGTACGAGATCGTGGTGGCCGGCGGGCAGGAGTCGATGACGCGGGCGCCGCATCTGCTGGAGAAGAGCCGCGAGGGCTTCAAGTACGGCGACACGACGTTGCGCGACAGCATGGCGTACGACGGGCTGCACGACATCTTCACCGATCAGGCGATGGGGCTGCTGACCGAGCAGCGCAACGACGTCGACCACATCAGCCGCGAGGAGCAGGACGCGTTCGCGGCGGCCTCGCACCAGAAGGCGGCCGCGGCGTGGAAGAACGGCGTGTTCGACGACGAGGTGACGCCGGTGCCGGTGCCGCAGCGCAAGGGTGATCCGGTGCTGTTCGGGCAGGACGAGGGCATTCGGGCGGACACCACGGCCGAGTCGCTGGGCAAGCTGCGCCCGGCGTTCCGCAAGGACGGCACGGTGACTGCGGGGTCGGCTTCGCAGATCTCCGACGGTGCGGCCGCAGTGGTCGTGATGAGCAAGGCCAAGGCACAGGAGCTGGGGCTGAGCTGGATCGCGGAGATCGGCGCGGCGGGCGTGGTGGCCGGGCCGGATTCCACGTTGCAGCAGCAGCCCGCCAATGCGATCGCCAAAGCGTGTGCGCGGGAAGGGATTTCGCCCGCGGATCTGGATGTGGTGGAGATCAACGAGGCGTTCGCGGCGGTCGGGGTGGCCTCGACGCGCAAGCTCGGGATCGATCCGGAGAAGGTGAACGTGAACGGTGGCGCGATCGCGATCGGGCATCCGCTGGGGATGTCGGGTGCGCGGATCGTGCTGCATCTGGCGTTGGAGTTGAAGCGCCGTGGTGGCGGTATCGGTGCGGCGGCGCTGTGTGGTGGTGGCGGTCAGGGTGACGCGTTGATCGTGAAGGTTCGGTAGCGATCCGTCGGGAGTGCCGCGTCGGGCGAGGATGAGCTTTTCCTGTGGATTGGGGCACACCCACTACGAGGTGTCGTAGGGGTTGGGCACAATGGAGCGCATGGGCGAGATCTTCGACGTGAGCACTCTGGCGAAGCGGGTGCGACTGTTCGGCATCCTCGAGGTGGGCGGCTGGGTGCTGCTGTTCATCGGGATGTACTTCAAGCACGGGGTGACACCGCCGGTCGAATGGCCGTTGATGGTGTTCGGGATGGTGCACGGCCTCATCTTCGTGGCGTACGCGTTCAGTCTGTTGATGGCGTGGCGGGAGTTCGAGTGGCCCGCCCGCACCATCCTGCTGGGGCTGGTCTCGTCGGTGATCCCGTTCACCTCGTTCTTCTTCGAGCGGTGGGCGATCCGGTCGGGGCAGCTGGGTGAATTGAGTCCGGCATGAGCGGTCAGGCGTGGAGGCGGCAGCGGAGCGTAACCACGCAACGCCCCGCTCATGCCGAAGTTGTCACAGCCCCGGCAGCTGCCGCTGCCGGGTCGTGACAAACTGGAAGCTGTGACTCGACCAGCTGCACGTCGTCCCTCGCCCGCCGCTGCCGCCGCCATGTCCGGCGCGGTGGATCTGTCCAGCTTGAAACAGCCTGCGGCCACTGATGTTCCGAGTGATCACGCGGTCACCGAGGCCAATTTCGAGACGCAGGTGCTGCGTCGTTCGATGCAGGCGCCGGTGGTCGTGGTGCTGTACTCGCAGCGCAGTCCGGGCAGCGTGGAGCTGGTCAAACTGTTCGAGCGGCTGGTCGGTGAGGCCGACGGCGGCTGGGATCTGGCGACGGTCGAGGCCGAACCGAATATGCGGATCGCGCAGGCGTTCGGGGTGCAGGGGATTCCGACGGTGATCGCGGTGGCCGGTGGGCAGCCGCTGGCCGATTTCCAGGGCGCCCAGCCCGAGCCGCGGGTGCGGGAGTGGCTCACCGCGGTCATGGAGGCCGTGCGCGGGCAGTTGCCGGACGGGCCCGAGGGGGCCGCGCAGCCCGAGCCCGAGGATCCGCGTTTCACCGCGGCCGAGGAGGCGCTCGAGCGCGGTGACGTCGACGGTGCGATCGGCGCCTACGAGGCGATTCTGGCGGCCGAGCCGGGGAATTCCGAGGCCAAGGCCGCGCTGCGGCAGGTGCGGTTCTACGCGCGCACCCAGGGGCTGCCGGAGGATGCGATCGCGCGGGCGGACGCGGATCCGGCCGATATCGATGCCGCGTTCGGGGCCGCGGATATGGAGCTGTTCAACGGTGAGCCGGATGGGGCGTTCGCGCGGCTGATCAATCTGATCAAGCGCACTGCCGGGGATGACCGGAATCGGGTGCGCACGCGGCTGGTGGAGCTGTTCGAGTTGTTCGATACCGCTGATCCGGTGGTTGTCGCGGCTCGTCGCAAGCTGGCTACCGCGCTGTACTGACAGACCCGGTGGCTGTGAGTGCCCGGAGGATTCACGCTTCGGGCCGACGGTTGAGGGGCTGGGTCGTCTTGTGACTAACCCAAGTTCTCCAGAGAACTTGGGTTATACGAGTGAGATCCGTCACGAAGATCGTGTGGGCGGCTCTGGGGCGAGCCAGACCGCGCTGTTGGGGGCCAAGGTGATTTCCGCCGAGACCGGGCGGTTGTGCCAAGGGGTTTCGGTGGTGTCGACGCCGCCGAGGTTGCCGATTCCGCTGCCGCCGTAGGGGATTGCGTCGGTGTTGAGGATTTCGCACCAGTGGCCGGGGAGGGGGAGGCCGACGCGGTAGTCGCGGTGTTCGGAGCCGGAGAAGTTGTAGAGGCAGGCGATCGGCGAGCCGTCGGTGGCGTAGCGCAGGAAGGCGACGACGTTGGCCGCGCGGTCGTCGGCCTCGATCCAGGCGTAGCCGCCGGGGGAGGTGTCCTGGGTCCACAGCGCGGGGTGGGCGCGGTAGGCGGCGTTGAGGTCGGCGACCAGGGTGTGGATGCCCGCGTGCAGGGGGTTGTCGAGTTCGTGCCAGTCCAGGCCGCGGTCGTGCGACCACTCGCGGAACTGGCCGAAGTCCTGGCCCATGAACAGCAACTGTTTGCCCGGATGTGACCACATGTACGCCAGCAGGGCGCGCACGCCGCACGCCTTGGCGAAGTCGTCGCCGGGCATGCGGGTCCACAGCGTGCCCTTGCCGTGCACGACCTCATCGTGACTGATCGGCAGCACGTAGTTCTCGCTCCACGCGTAGACCACCGCGAAGGTGATCTCGTTGTGGTGCCAGCTGCGGTGCACCTGGTCGTGGCCGAGGTAGCCGAGGGTGTCGTGCATCCAGCCCATGTTCCACTTCATGGTGAAGCCCAGGCCGCCGACGTCGGTGGGGCGGGTGACGCCCGGCCAGGCGGTGGACTCCTCGGCGATGGTGACCACGCCCGGATGTCGTTGCTGCACAGTGGCGTTCATCTCCTGGAGGAACCGCTCGGCCTCCAGGTTCTCGCGGCCGCCGTGGATATTGGGTTCCCAGCCGCCGTCGGGGCGCGAATAGTCCAGGTAGAGCATGGATGCCACGGCGTCGACGCGCAGGCCGTCGAGGTGGAATTCCTCGATCCAGTACAGCGCGTTGGCGACCAGGAAATTACGGACCTGGTTGCGGCCGAAGTCGAAAACGTAGGTGCCCCAGTCCAATTGCTCACCGCGGCGGGGGTCGGGGTGTTCGTAGAGGGGGGTGCCGTCGAAGCGGGCCAGGGCCCACTGGTCGCGCGGGAAGTGCGCCGGAACCCAGTCCAGTAGGACGCCGATGCCCGCGGTGTGCAGGATGTCGACGAAGGCGCGGAAGTCGTCGGGCGCGCCGAAGCGGGCGGTCGGGGCGTAGTACGAGGTGACCTGGTAGCCCCAGGAACCGCCGAAGGGATGTTCGGCGATGGGGAGCAACTCGACGTGGGTATAGCCCTGTGCGCGAACGTATTCGGCGAGTTGGGCGCCCGCCTCGCGGTAGTCCGGGCCGGGGCGCCAGGAGCCGAGGTGTACCTCGTAGATGCTCATGGGGGCGCGGGTGGGATCGGTGGCGGCGCGGGTGCGCAGCCAGTCGTGATCGGTCCAGCGGTAGGAACTTTCGGTGATGACCGAGGCGGTGGCGGGCGGAATTTCGGTGGCGAAGGCGAGGGGGTCGGCGTGGTCGACTGTGCCGCCGTCCGCGCCGTGGATCTTGTACTTGTACTTCTCGCCCGGTCCGAGGCCGGGGACGAACAGCTCCCAGACGCCCGAGCCGCCGAGGCGTCGCATGGGGGCGGTGTTGCCGCTCCAGCCGTCGAAATCGCCGATCACGCTGACGCCGCGGGCATTCGGGGCCCACACCGCGAAGGAGGCGCCGGTGACCTCGCCGTCGGGGGTGGTGTAGTGGCGCGGGTGTGCGCCCAGGACCTCCCAGAGGCGTTCGTGTCTGCCCTCGCCGATCAGGTGCAGGTCCAGTTCGCCGAGGGTGGGCAGGAAGCGGTAGCCGTCGGCGTCCAGGACCGTGCGGCCGCCGGGGTAGGAGACCAGCAGGCGGTAGTCCCAGAGGTCGGTGTGCGGTACGACGCCTTCGAAGAGGCCGTGTTCCACGTGTTTCAGTAGATGGTCCTCGCCGCCGATGCGTGCGTAGACCGAATCCGCGTGTGGCCGAAGGGCTCTGATGACGGTGCCGTCGGGGTGCGGGTGTGCGCCGAGTACGGAGTGCGGGTCGGGGTGGGTGCCCGCGGCCAGCAGCAGGAGGTCGCGGCGGTTCACGGGCGGAACCCTTTGTCGCGCTGGAGATTACGGGCGCGGTGCTCAGGGGCTGTGGGCGTCGGAATCCGGCCGGACGCACCGGTGGTTCGATGCCGGGCGGTCATCGGAATGTCCTGCGGTAGGCCAGTTCTGCGCGTGCGGCGGCGGAAACCGGGGGCAGGGCGATGATGTGCGCGACCGCGCGGATCGGGTCCAGGCGCACGTAATTGGTTTGGCCCCAGTGGTATTCCTCGCCGCTGACCTCGTCCAGGACGACCGGGTGATCGTGCCATTCGCGGCCGATCGCGGGCAGGTCGAGCGAGAGCATGCCGTCCTCGGCGCCGAACGGGTCCAGGTTGATCACGACCAGGACCGCGTCGCCGGTGGCGGGATCGACCTTCGAATAGGCCAGCAGGGCGTCGTTGTCGATGTGATGCACCCTCAGACAACGTAATTGCTGTAGTGCGGGGTGGGCGCGGCGGATCTCGTTGAGCCTGGTCAGCCAGGGTTCCAGGGATTCACCGCGTGCGGCGGCCTCGGCGAACGGGCGCGGGCGCAGTTCGTATTTCTCCGAATCCAGGTATTCCTCGCTGCCCGGCCGGACCGCCTGATGCTCGAACAGTTCGAAACCCGAGTACACGCCCCAGGTCGGCCCCATGGTCGCGGCCAGCACCGCGCGGATGGCGAACATGCCCGGACCGCCGTGTTGCAGGCTCTCGTGCAGGATGTCGGGGGTGTTGACGAACAGGTTGGGACGGGCCTCGTCGGCCTTGGCGGCGAGTTCCAGGGCGAACTCGGCGAGTTCGTGTTTGCCGGTGCGCCAGGTGAAATACGTGTAGGACTGCGAGAAGCCGCGCCGGGCCAGGCCGTACATGCGGGCGGGGCGGGTGAACGCCTCGGCCAGGAAGATCACGTCGGGGTCGGTGCGGCGCACCTGGGCGATCAGCCATTCCCAGAAGTCGGCGGGTTTGGTGTGCGGGTTGTCGACGCGGAAGATGGTGACGCCCAGGGTGATCCAGTGCCGGACCACGCGCAGCACCTCGGCGTAGAGGCCGTCGGGTTCGTTGTCGAAGTTGATCGGGTAGATGTCCTGATACTTCTTGGGCGGGTTCTCCGCGAAGGCGATGGTGCCATCGGGCAGGGTGGTGAACCATTCGGGATGTTCGGTGACCCACGGATGGTCCGGGGCGCATTGCAGGGCCAGGTCCAGGGCCACCTCGAGGCCGAGTTGGCGTGCGGCGCCGACGAATTCGGCGAAGTCCACCGCATCGCCGAGGGCCGGGTGGATCGCGTCGTGGCCGCCGTCGGCCGAGCCGATCGCCCAGGGGGAGCCGACGTCGTCGGGTTCGCAGGTCAGGGAGTTGTTGCGGCCCTTGCGATTCACCTCGCCGATCGGGTGGATCGGGGGCAGGTAGACCACGTCGAAACCCATCGCGGCGATGCGGTGCAGTTCCTTCGCCGCGGTGGCGAAGGTGCCGTGCACGGGTGCGCCGTCGGCGTCGCGGCCGCCGGTGGAGCGGGGGAAGAATTCGTACCAGGAGCCGTACAGGGCGCGGCGGCGTTCCACGTGCACGGTGAATTGTGGTCCGCGGGTGACGAATTCGCGTAACGGATGGGCGCGCAGGATCTCGGCGACCTCGGTGGAGAAGGCCGGGGCGACGCGGGCGGGGAGCTGGTCGTCGCCGCGCAGGGCGGTCGCGGCCGCGCGCAGGCGTTCCCACTGTTTCTTCGGAACCGCCTGTGCGGCACGGTCGAACAGGCGCGCGCCGAGTTCGAGATCGTTGGCCAGATCCGCGGCGCTCTGGCCGACGGCCAGCTTCGCCTCGACCGCCGCGCGCCAGCCCGCGATCGGATCGCTCCAGCCCTCGACCCGGAAGGTCCACGCGCCCGGTTCGGTGGGGGTGAACGTGGCGTTGAACACGTCGGGTTCGTAATCGGGGGACATGCGGATGCGCTGGGTGCGCGAGCTGCCGGGGGCGCGCACCGCGAGGGTCGCGGCGACGGCGTCGTGTCCCTCGCGCCAGACGACGGTGCGGACCGGGAAAACTTCGCCGACCACGGCCTTGGCCGGGTAGCGCCCCGGGCCGAGGGCGGGGGCGGTGTCATCGATGGCGATGCGACCGGTCACGGCGTCAACCGTACCGGTAATCCGGGCGTGTTCGCGGCGATGACGGCGGACGGGTGGGCGCCGGGTGGCGGGAAACGATATGGAACGGTAGGACCGAAGCGGAACGCTCGCCTCTTTTCCGAGCGGCCACGACGACGATGGTGCAAACACAGGAGGACACACAATGACCGCAGTGCACGGCACATCGGTGGACATCACGACTCCCGACGGCGTTGCCGATGCCTACCTGGTCCATCCCGACGACGGCGCGGCACATCCCGGCGTGATCGTCTATCAGGATGCTTTCGGTCTGCGTCCCGCGCTGCGCGCGGTGGCCGATCGCATCGCCTCGCACGGTTACACCGTGCTGGTGCCCAACGCGTTCTACCGGGCGGGGCGCGCGCCGCTGTTCGATCTGCCGGATCCGATCGATTTCAAGGCGCGCCCGGATATCTTCGCGGAGATCCGGCCGCTGATGGTGCAGCTGACCCCCGAGGTCGTGAAGTCCGATTCGGCCGCGTACCTGGACTGGCTGGCGGCATCGGAGCTGGTCAGCGATGGTCCGGTCGGGCTGACCGGATACTGCATGGGCGGGCGGCTGGTGCTGTTCACCGCGGCCGCGTATCCGGAGCGGGTCGCGGCCGGTGGCTGCTTCCACACCTCCGGGCTGGTCACCGACGGCCCCGAGAGCACGCATCTGCTGGTCGATCCGATCACCGCGGAGCTGTTCCTCGGGTACGCCGACAACGATCAGGGGGCCACGCCCGAGCATGTCGAGACCTTCGACAAGGCGCTGGAGGCGGCCGGGGTCACGCACACCACCGCGGTGTACGAGGGTGCGATTCACGGGTACACCCAGGCCGACACCGAGGCGTACAACGAGGAGGCCGCCGAGCGGCACTACCGCGATCTGCTCGCGTTGTTCGATCGGACGCTCGGTTCGAAGTAGTCCGTAGGCGGGGCCCTGGGCCCGCTGCGTCGGTGTGGATGCGGCGGGCCAGGGGGATGTGGCCGGGCGGGGTACGGCTCGGGTTCGGAGTTCAAGCGGTGGGTCGGTGTGTCGATGCGGCTGGGCCTGTGGACGGATGTGCTGAGCCGGGGGTGTGAACGTGATGGACCAGGTGCGGATGCGACCGGGGCGGGTGTGGATACGTCTGAGCCGGGTGTGGATGTTGTTGGGCTGGGGTTGGATGTGGCCGGTCGGGAGTTGATGCGGTCGGGGTGGTCGTGGAAATTGCCGGGCCGGGTGTGAATGCTGCTGGGCCGGGGTTGGATGTGGCCGGGTCGGGAGTTGATGCGGTCGGGGGAGCGATGAGTACAGGTCAGGGGGTTGCGGGAGGGCTGTTCGGTGGGGCGTGTGGGGGGTGTGGCGTGTAGGTTCTACCCAATGAAGGCATTGCGTCGCTTCACCGTCCGTGCCCATCTGCCCGAGCGGCTGGCCGCGCTCGGCGAACTCGCCACGAACCTGCGGTGGTCGTGGCATGCGCCGACGCAGGATGTGTTCGCCGAACTGGATCCGCGGTTGTGGGTGGAGTTGGGGCGTGATCCGGTGCGGATGCTGGGGGAGGTTCCGGCCGAGCGGCTGGACGAGTTGGCCGCGGATGAGGCGTATGTGCGTACCGTGGACGCCGCCGCCGCGGATCTGCGGGACTATCTGAGTCGGCCGCGGTGGTTCGGGAAGCAGGAGCAGGGGCCGCGCTGTATCGCGTACTTCTCGATGGAGTTCGGTGTTACCGAGGTGCTGCCGAATTACTCCGGGGGACTGGGGATTCTGGCGGGGGATCATCTGAAAGCGGCCTCGGACTTGGGGCTTCCGCTGATCGGCATCGGATTGCTGTATCGCTCAGGGTATTTCCGGCAGTCGCTGACCGCCGACGGGTGGCAGCGCGAGCATTATCCGGATCTGGATCCGCAGGGGCTGCCGCTGAAACTGCTGACAGCGGTGCGCCCGGCGGGCCCGGAGGAGGCAGCGGAGCGTAACCACGCAGGGCCCTCGGAAGCGCCGCCGATGGGCATAGCCGGGGACGGGTCGCCGGTGCTGGTGCATGTGCCGATGCCCGAGGGGCGGGTGCTGCGGGCGCGGGTGTGGATCGCGCAGGTGGGGCGAATTCCGTTGCTGCTGTTGGATTCCGATATCGCCGACAACGATCCCGAACTGCGCGCGGTCACCGACCGGCTGTACGGCGGTGATCAGGATCATCGGATCAAACAGGAGATCCTGGCCGGGATCGGCGGGGTGCGCGCGGTGCGGGCGTTCACTCATGCGCACGGACTGCCCGATCCGGACGTGTTCCACATGAACGAGGGGCACGCCGGATTCCTGGGGATCGAGCGGATTCGCGAATTCATGTCCGGCGGACTGGATTTCGACGCGGCGCTGACCGCGGTGCGGGCGGGCACGGTGTTCACCACGCACACGCCGGTGCCCGCAGGGATCGACCGGTTCGCCGGTGCGCTGGTGCGGCGGTACTTCGGCGGGGACCACGGGGAACGCGAATCTCCGCTGCTACCGGGTGTTTCGGTGGATCGCATCGTGGCGTTGGGGCGGGAGGCCGATCCGTCGGTGTTCAACATGGCCCACCTCGGATTGCGACTCGCGCAGCGCGCCAACGGTGTTTCGCGATTGCACGGCGAGGTCAGCCGGGACATGTTCGCGCCGCTGTGGGCCGGATTCGATGCCGCCGAGGTGCCGATCGGATCGGTGACCAACGGCGTGCACGCGCCGACCTGGGCCGCGCGCGAATGGATCGAGAAGGCAAGGGAATTCGTCGGTCCGGAACTGGTCGAGGAGGCGCGCGGCTGGGAGCGGTTGCAGGACGTCGACCTGGGTGAGCTGTGGTCGACGCGGAATGCGTTGCGCGGCATCCTGGTTGCCGAGGTGCGGCGTCGGGTGCGGGCCTCGTGGCTCGAACGCGGCGCGGCCCCGGCCGAATTGGGTTGGGTGGACGAGGTTTTCGACCCGGCAGTACTGACCGTCGGGTTCGCGCGGCGGGTGCCGACCTACAAGCGGCTGACGCTGATGCTGCGCGATCCGGAACGGTTGCGCGCCATGCTGACCGACCCCGAACGCCCCGTGCAGCTGGTGGTCGCGGGTAAGAGCCATCCGGCCGACGACGGCGGTAAGGGGCTGATCCAGCAGGTCGTGCGGTTCGCCGACGACATCGGGGTGCGGCACCGGATCGTGTTCCTGCCCGACTACGACATGTCGATGGCCCGGTACCTGTACTGGGGATGCGATGTGTGGCTGAACAATCCGCTGCGTCCGCTCGAGGCGTGCGGCACGTCCGGGATGAAGGCCGCGCTCAACGGCGGGCTCAACCTGTCCATCCGGGACGGCTGGTGGGACGAGATGTACGACGGGGAGAACGGCTGGGCCATCCCCACCGCCGACGGCGTGCGCGACGAGCACCGCCGCGACGATCTCGAGGCCGCGGCGCTGTACGAGACGATGGAACGCGCTGTGCTGCCACGCTTCTACGAACGCGACCACGACGACGTGCCGGTGCGCTGGATGGAGATGGTCCGGCACACCCTGCGCACGCTCGGCCCGAAGGTGCTGGCCTCGCGCATGGTCCGCGACTACGCGGTCGGCTACTACGCTCCGGCTGCGGCCTCGTATTCCGCTGTGGCACAGGACGATTTCGCCGGTGCGCGGGAGCTGGCCGACTATCGCCGCCGGGTCGAGGCGGCCTGGCCGCAGGTGAAGGTGTTGCAGGTGGACAGTTCCGGGCTGGCCGATATTCCGGTCATCGGCAACGAGCTGTCGCTGCGGGCCCGGATCGATCTCGCGGGGTTGAGCGCCGCGGAGGTCACGGTGCAGGCGGTGCTGGGGCGGGTCGGCTCGGACGACGATCTGTCCGAGGTGAGCGCCGTCGAGATGACCCATGCCGGAAGTGATTCCGGGACAGAGCTTTTCGCCGTGGACACCCCGGTTCCGCTGTCGGGGGCGGTCGGGTTCACCGTTCGTGTCCTACCCCGGCATCGGCTGCTGTCCGGACCGGCCGAACTCGGGTTGGTCGTCTCGCCGAGTCCGTAGCTCGCTCCGGAGTCACTCCGCGATTTTCGGGTGTCCCTGCGCGTTCGGGGTACGCGGCGGCCGAATGCCGGAGCGGAATCAGTTGCCGCCCCGACGATTTCGTTGGTATTCGTACGCGCCGTGGCGTACCCGGTCGGTCGCGGCGGGCTGGGTGAGGACCCGTTTGAGGACCTTGCCGGTGGCGTTGCGGGGCAGGGCGTCCACGAACACGATGTCGCGCGGAACCGAGAAACGCCCCAGGCGGCGGCGGATGTGGGTGCGGAGCATATCCGGATCCAGGGCGTGACCGTCGCGGGTGACGATGAAAGCGGCCAGGCGCTGGCCGAATTCGCGATCGGCGACACCCAGCACCGCGACCTCGCGGATCTGCGGCAGATGCGAGAGCACCTCCTCGACCGGCCGCGGGAAGATGTTCTCGCCGCCGGAGATGATCATCTCGTCGTCGCGTCCGGCCACGAACAGCCGCCCCGAGGCGTCCAGGTAGCCCAGATCGCCGGTGTCGAGCATGCCCTCGGCCTCCGGCGGCGGATCGGCATCGGTGTAGCCGTCGAACAGCATGTGGTTGCTGATGAAGATGCGGCCGGTCGCGCCGATCGGCACCGGACGCCGATCCTCGTCCAGCACAGCGATTTTCGTGCCCAGCGGGGCACGTCCGGCGGTGGTCGGGGAACTGCGCAGATCGGCCGGATCGGCGATGCTGGCCCAGGACACCTCGGTGGATCCGTAGAAGTTGTAGAGCACCTCACCGAACACGTCCATGAAGCGCAGCACCGTCGCGCCGGGCAGCGGCGCACCGCAACTGGCCACGATGCGCAGGCTGGAGGTGTCGTACCGGGCCAGGATCGAGGCGGGCAGATCCAGGATGCGATGCACCATGACCGGCACGACGATCAGTGTGCTGACCCGGAATTCGGCGATCATGCGCAGACATTCCTGCGCGTCGAAATGTTCGGGCAGGATCACCGTCGCGCGCAGCGGCGTGCTGATCTGCAACGCGGCCAGACCCCAGGTGTGGAACACCGGCGCGGGGATCAGCATGGTCTCGTTCATCCGCAAAGGTATGCGCGACAGCACCGCCGCGACGGTGCCGAACCCCTTGGGATGCGGGCGCACCGCGCCCTTGGCCCGGCCGCTGGTGCCCGAGGTCAGCACGATCAGTCGGCCGTGTTCGCGCGGTTTGGTGAAATTGCCTGTGCCCGAGGCGATCAGGTTCTCGACGGTGATCCGGCCGGGCAGCATGCCGTCGTCCACGGTGTGGTAACACGGCAGGTCAGGGGACAGGTATTCGAGCAGATGTTCCAGGTCCGGATCGGTGAACAGCATTGCGATGCCGGTGGTTTCGGCGATCTCGGCGATTCGCCCGGCCGGCTGCCCGAGGTTGAACAGGATTGCGTCGACGCCGAGTTTACTTGCCGCGGACATGATCTCGACCATCTCGGCGTGATTGCGGGACAGCACGCCGATGCTGTCGCCGGCGCCCAGGCCCAGCTCGCCCATCGCGCTGGCCAGCGCGTGTGAGCGGGTGTGCACCTGGCGGAACGTGCGTTCGCCCCGGTCGTCGATGATCGCGGTGCGGCGCGGAGAGTGCGCGGCCGCGGCCGCGTAACCGCCCGCGAGCGTGAAACCCCAGGCGCTCAGATTGCTGAGCTGCCGGAATATCCGGTCCGGGCGGTAGGTGCGCACCACGCCCGTGGTCAGCATCTGTTTGGCGACCCCGGCCTGCAGGCGGATCGAGGATTCCTCGCCGTTGACCAGGACCGAGGTCGGGGCGCGGTCGGCGAGGTCGATCATGCGTTTCAATCCGGCCTTGATCCATTCCACGACAGCCGAATTCGACAGCGAGGCGACCAGCGGATGCACCCGCGCGGGTGCGAAACAGGTGATGACGACGTGCGTGCCCTCGGGCCCGCCACGCAGCCGGGCCGCGGCGAAACTGCCCTGGGCCGGGCATTGCAGTTCGACGGTGTGCGCCTCGCGATTCAGGACCAGGCGCAGGTCCAGGACCCGGATCTCGGTGTCGGCGGTGCCCACGCGCATCCGCCAACTCGGCGGGCCGTCGATGGTTTCGACCGGATCGCAGGCGCCGATGCCCGGGAACAGTCGGGGGTAGGTGTCCGGATCCACGAGCAGCTTCCACAGCATCCGGGGAGAGATCGCGAGATCGGCACTCGCATCGATGATTTCGGTAACCACACGCTTGCACTTCTGGCTGGGCCGGGTCGGCAACTGGATTCGGCGACCGACGTATTCCCAACGGGCCGCACATGATTGGTCGAGAAGAATGGAAAAGCAGGTGAATTATGCGTTAAAGGTGAGTTTGTTTCATGTGTTCACCGGTTACAGATACGCCTTGTTGACGTACTTGTCAACTGTTCGCTGGCGAGGCGCGGGAAAGCCGATGCCCGCGCGCGTCGCCCGACCATCATCTTCGCACAGGCTGTTGCGTCAGAACACGTTTGAGGACATTACCGCTCGCATTGCGGGGCAGCGCGTCGATGAACACGATGTCGCGCGGCACCCAGGCGCGGCCCAGCCGCACCCGGATGTAGTCGCGGATCGCGTCGGCATCGGCCATGTGCCCCGGCCGCACCACGATGAACGCCGAGAGTCGTTGCCCGGCTTCGCGATCCGGGCCGCCCACCACCGCGCTCTCGATGACCTCCGGCAGGAAGGCCAGGGCCTCCTCGACCGGACGCGGGTAGACGCTCTCACCGGCGCAGACGATCATCTCCTCGGCGCGCGCGACGACGAACAACCGGCCGGTCGCGTCCACGTAGCCCAGATCGCCGCTGTCGATCATGTCGTCGACCTGCTCGGGTTGCGGCGCGCCGATGTAGCCCTCGGTCAGCAGGTGGTGACCGATGAAGATCCGGCCGATCGCGCCCACTGGCAGCAGGTTCGAATCCTGGTCCAGCACGGCGAATCTCGCGCCCAGCGGCGGACTGCCCGCGGTGGTCGGGGAGACCCGCAGGTCGGCCGGTTCGGCGATCGCGCCCAGGGAGATCTCGGTCGAACCGTAGATGGTGTAGAGGATGTCGCCGAAGACCTCGGTGAACCGCAGCACCGTGGCCGCGGACAGCGGGGCGCCGCCGCAGGTCACCACCTCGAGGCTGGACAGGTCGTAGCGGGCGCGCACCGATGCGGGCAGATCCAGGATCCGCTCCACCATGATCGGCACGACTATCAGTGTGCGCACCCGGTGTTCGGCGATCAGGCGCAGGCATTCGACGGCGTCGAAGCGGTCCAGCAGGACCACCTGGGCGCGCAGCGGCAGGCTGATGTGCATGGCCGCCAGGCCCCAGGAATGCGACAGCGACGCCGCGATCAGCATGACGTCGTTCATGACGAACGGCAGGCGCGAGAGCAGCGCCGCGATCGAGGCGAATCCGCGCGGCTGCGGGCGGATCGCGGCCTTGGCCGGGCCGCTGGTGCCCGCGGTCAGCAGGATCTGCCGACCCGGTTGGTCCGGCTTGCCGACATCGCTTCTGCCGACGGCGATCAGGTCCTCCACGCCGGTCAGGTCCGGGCGGGCCGGATCGCTGAACGTGCCGAATCGCATCACGTCCGGCGGTACGTACGCGACCAGCGGTTCGAACTCCGGATCGGCGAATATCGCTGCCATCCGGTGACTTTCGGCCAGGGCGGCGATGCGCTGGGCCGGCAGCCAGGTGGTCAGGAAGATCAGGTCCGCGCCGAGTTTGGCCACGGCCGTGACGATTTCGATCATCTCGAGGTGGCTGCGCGCGAGCAGGCCGACCACATCGCCGCTGCCGACGCCCTTGTCGGCCAGGGCCGCGGCCAGGCGCTGGGTGCGGGCGTGGATGTCGCCGAAGGAGCTCGCGCCGCGATCGTCCACCACCGCAAGGCGTTTGGGGGCGAACCCGGCCATGGCCGCGTAACCGCCCGCGAGCGTGAAACCGTAGGTGGTCAGGCCGTTGATCTGCTTGTACATCCGGTCGGGGCGCATACTGCGCAGCACGCCGGTGGACAGGATCTGCATGGCGACCCCGGCCTGGGTGCGCACCGTGGAGTCCTCGCCGTTGAGCACCATCGAGGTCGGCGCGCCGCGCACCAGATCGACCAGGCGATGCAGACCGAACGAGATCCATTCCTCCGCAGCGGCATTGGGCAGGCTGGGCATGAGTGGGTGCACCCGGTCGGGGGCGACGCAGGTGATGGTGGCGCGGGTGCGATCGGCGCTGCCGGACAGGTTCACCGCCGCGAAACTGCGGCGCTCGGTGCACTGCAACTCCAGCGTGCCGGCCGCGCGATCGGCGAGCACCCGGACGTCGAGGATGTGGATCTCGGTGTCCCCGCCGCCGATTCGCATGCGCCACACCGGCCGTCCGTCGACGATGTCGTGCACATCGCACGCGCCGATGCCGGGGAAGACCCGGGCATAGTTCCGCGGATCGGTCAGCAGATCCCACAGGACCCCGGGGGCGATCGCGAGATCGGCGCTCGCATCGACGATTTCAGTAACCACTCACTTTGCAATTCTCATGTGGCCGGTTCGACGGGTTCGGTTCGGCAATAACGTATTTGTAACGGTCCGTTGGGGAACGGTCAACAACTTCCATATTCTAGGTGAATTGTGCATTTAATTGCCTGCCGGTAGCGATCTTGAAATATCGGCATGGAGACAGTGATCGTCTTGTTAGCGACATGTTCGCTGGGTGGGATCGGCAGTGTCGCAATCGATTGCCGCCGGTTCGCCGCGCCGGAGATGCGCAACCGCCATGTGGCATATAGCGTGCTCAACACGCACGTCCGTCCGGCCCAGGTGGAGAAGCAGATGACAATCGATGCTCAGTCGGGTGCGAAGGGGCGCGTGGACGCCTACTTCGGCATCAGCAGACACGGCTCGACCGTGAAGCGCGAGATCATGGCCGGGACGGTCACCTTCCTGGCGATGTCCTACGTCCTGGCGGTCAACCCCGCGGTGCTCGGCGACCACGGGACGTTGGGGGCCAAGGGAATTCCCACCCAGGCCGTGTTCACCGCGACCGCCGTCGCCGCGGTGGTGGGCACGCTGGTGATGGGGCTGTGGGCGCGCTACCCCATCGCGCTCGCGCCCGGCATGGGCCTGAACGCCTTCTTCGCCTACTCGGTGGTGCTCGGGATGGGCATCCACTGGCAGGTCGCGCTGTCCGGCACGCTGCTGTCCGGGGTGATCTTCTTCGTGCTCGCGATCACCAAGATCCGCGAGAAGATCATCGACGCGATTCCGATGCAGCTGAAACTCGCCGTCGGCGCGGGCATCGGGATGTTCGTGGCCTTCCTCGGGCTCAAGAACGGCGGGCTGGTGGTGGCCAGCGAATCGACCTTCGTGCACCTGGGCGACTTCACCAAGGGGACCACGCTGCTGGCGCTGTTCGGGCTGCTGATCACGGTGATCTTCCTGGTGATCGGCTGGCACGGCGCGGTGCTGTACGGCATCGTCGCGACGACGATCGTGGGCATCGTCAGCGGGCTGGTGCCGCTGCCGCATTCGGTGGTGTCGCTGCCGCACGGGCTGGACCAGACCTTCGGGCAGGCGATCGTGAATCTGCCGCACGCGTTCACCGGTCAGATGGTGATCGTGGTGCTGACCATGCTGTTCGTCGACTTCTTCGACGCCTCGGGCACGTTGATCGGGATCGCCAACCAGGCCGGGCTGCTGACGCCCGAGGGGAAGCTGCCGCGCGCGGCGCAGGCGTTCGCCTCCGATTCCGTCGGCACCGCGGCCGGTGCGATCATCGGCACCTCGACCACCACCGCCTACGTCGAATCCACCGCGGGCGTCAGCGCGGGGGGCCGCACCGGCATCACCGCGATCTCGACCGCCGGGTGGTTCCTGATCGCGATGTTCCTGTTCCCGATCTTCGACGTCGTCGCGGGGGCGTCCTCGGTGACCGCGCCCGCGCTCATCGTGGTCGGCGTGCTGATGTCCCGCTCGCTCGGCCAGATCGATTGGAGCGAACTGGAATACGCGATCCCGGCGTTCATCACCGTGATCATGATGCCGCTGACCTACTCCATCGCCAACGGCATCGCGATGGGGCTGCTGTTCTATCCGATCGTCATGGTCGCCAAACGCCGCGGCCGCGAGGTGCATCCGGTGGTGTGGGTGCTGGCGGTGATCTTCCTGGCGTACTTCTTCTTCCTGGCGAACAGGTAATTTTCGCGATCGGGCGAACCAGGGGGCGTCCGGTGTCGTGGTCTCGATATGACCACCGACACCACCGCGCCACACGCGCCGCGCACCTCCGCCGCCGACACGGTGGGCACGGACATCGGTCTGCTCGTGCTCCGGGTCGGCTGCGGCGGCCTACTGTTCGTCACCGGGAGCGAGAAACTGTTCGGCTGGTTCCACGGCGCCGGATGGCAGCGGACCACCGAGAGCTTCGACCGGATGGGGTATCAGCCGGGCAGAGTGTTCGGCACCCTGGCCGGGCTGTGCGAATTCACCGGCGGTGCGCTGCTGGTGCTCGGGCTCTTGACCCCGCTCGCCGCGGCCGTCGTCATCGGCACCATGATCAACGCCGTACACGTGACCTGGCCGCATGGCCTGGTCGCGGCCTCCTCGGCGGTCTTGTTGATCGTCGCGGCGGTCGCGCTCGGTTGCGCCGGACCGGGCCGGATCTCGCTGGACCACGATCGCCCCTGGCAGCGCCGAGGCCCCGTGTGGGGGCTGGGAGCCGTCGCGCTGGGGGTTGTCGCGGCGGCGATAACGCTGGCCGTGAAGTGAAGCCCTACTTCGCGGCGGCGGTCAGGCGCTCGAGAGCCTTGACGACGACCTCCGGGTCGGTGGTCTCCCAGTAGGGCGGCAGGGATGCACGCAGATAGGAGCCGTAGCGGGCCGTGGCCAGGCGGGAGTCGAGGATGGCGACCACGCCGCGGTCCTCGACGCTGCGCAGCAGGCGGCCGGTGCCCTGGGCCAGCAGCAGGGCGGCGTGGTTGGCTGCGATGGCCATGAAACCGTTGCCGCCGCGGGATTCGACGGCTTTCTGGCGGGCCACCAGCAGCGGGTCGTCGGGGCGGGGGAACGGGATGCGGTCCAGGATGACCAGGCTCAGGGACGGGCCGGGGACGTCCACGCCCTGCCACAGCGACAACGTGCCGAACAGGGAGGTTTCGGGGTCGTCGGCGAATTTGCGGACCAGTGCGCCGGTGGCGTCCTCGCCCTGGCACAGGATCGGGGTGTCCAGGCGGTCGCGCAGGGCCTCGGTGGCGGCCTTGGCGGCGCGCATCGAGGAGAACAGGCCCAGGGTGCGGCCGCCCGCGGCGCGGATCAGGCGATCGATCTCGTCGAGGTAGGCCGGGGACAGGCCGTCGCGGCCGGGGGCGGGCAGATGCTTTGCGACATAGAGGATTCCGGATTTGGCGTGATCGAAGGGGGAACCCACGTCGAGCGAATTCCAGCGCACCACATCGGAATCCGAGGGGGCCTCGCCGCCGTTGGCCAGCGCGGCATCCACGCGGTTCGAGGACTGCGCCGGAAGGCCCCAGGTGATGGCCAGGCCGTCGAACGAACCGCCCACCTGGAGCGTCGCGGAGGTCAAAACCACTGTGGCGGTACCGAACAGGCGACTGCGCAGCAGGCCGCCGACCGAGAGCGGGGCCATGTGCAGGGTGCGGCGGGCGATGCCGCGCAACTCGTCGGCGGCCAGCCAGATGACGTCGCGGCGGGCGGCCGGATCGGACTCCTCGAAGGTGGTCAGCGCGCGCACCGCGGCGTCGTGCACCTCCTCGACCGCCGACAACGCCATGTTGCGGGCGGCGACGTCCTCCGGATCTCCTTGTGGCGCACCGGAACCCGGCGGCGCGAGCGCGGTGCGGACATTCCAGGCGGCGTCGCGGATCAGTGCCAGCACCGGGCCCGCGCCGCCGGGCAGTTGATCCCAGCGGCCCGGCGGCAGTTCCTCGAGCAGTTCGTGCCAGGCTTCGGCGGCCTCCTCGAACCGATCGACCTCCTGCTGGTCGACGAGTTTGGCGCAGCGTTTGGCCGCGGCGCTGATCGCGCCGGTGGACAGTTCCGCGGTCGCGACGCCGGTGACGCGGTCGACCAGTTCGTGTGCCTCGTCGATCACCACGACGTCGTGTTCGGGCAGCACCTGGATGCCGCTGATGGCGTCGATGGCCAGCAGCGCGTGGTTGGTGACCACCACATCGGCCTGGCCGGATTCGGCGCGGGCGCGTTCGGCGAAGCAGTCGGTGCCGAACGGACAGCGCGATTTACCCAGGCATTCGCGTGAGGACACGCTGACCTGCCGCCACGCCCGATCGGTGACGCCCGGGGCCACCTCGTCGCGATCGCCGGTCTCGGTGTCGGAGGCCCAGTCGTTGAGCCGCTGCACCTCGCGGCCGAGGCGGGAGATGGCGAACGCGTCGAACAGTTCGGCCTCGGGCTCCTCGTCCGGGATCGCGCTGTTGATCTTGTTCAGGCACAGATAGTTGTTGCGCCCCTTGAGAATCGCGAACTTCGGCTTGCGCCCCAACGGCCCCGCCAGCGCCTCGGTCAAGCGTGGCAGATCCCGATCCACCAGCTGCCGCTGCAACGCGATCGTCGCCGTCGACACCACCACCGTGCGCCCGCTCTGCACCGCGTGCCGCAGACTCGGCACCAGATAGGCCAGCGACTTACCCGTCCCCGTCCCGGCCTGAACCGCCAGATGCTCCTTGGTATCGATCGAATGCGCGACCGCCGCCGCCATCGTCTGCTGCCCCTTGCGCGCCTTACCGCCGAGCGCTTCGACGGCGGTCGTCAACAGGGTTGGCACAGGCGGAAGTTCGGGCACCCAGGCAGACTAGCGCCAGCCACCGACAACCCATCACAGACATGGCCCCCAGCCGCCGATCCGCAAGGCCACGCAACTCCCCTCGAGCCGCCCGCCCGGTTCCGCCGACCCCATGGAACGCCGACAGCAAAGTTCGCGGCCCGGCTTGCCGATGAGACGCGTGGCGGGTGCGAGGAACGAGTGCCCGACACGGGGCTCATCGGTGAGCCTTCGGGGGCCGCGAACCCGCCGGAGCGAAGCGGAGGCCGAAGACACAGCCTCAGCTGCTGACTTCGAATTCCTGCGTCGTGCCGGAGAACGGGATGCGTTCGCCGCTGTGGCTGGCGGAATCGCCGTAGTAGCGGATGCGGTAGCGGCCCTGGGGGGTGTCGGCGGGGCTGTTCCAGGTGATGGTCACCAGGGAGCTGGAGGCGGCGCCGCGGGTCCAGCGGAAGGTGGTGGACCAGTCGCCGTCGTCGGCGATGACGCGCCAGCGGCCGGATTCGTAGCGTTGCACCATCAGGTAGGTGCCGCCGCGGTGCAGGTCGCGGTTGGGGTGGGCGCCGGCGAATTCGGCGACGATCTTCTGGCCCGCGCGGTAGGAGCCCTCGGGTTCGGTGACGACGTCGCCGAAATGTTTGCCCCCGGGCGGAAAGTCCGGTGGCAGAGTGGTTTTCGTCGGTTTCGGCAGATCGGCCAGATCGGGGGCAGCGATCCCCGGCGAGACGGGCACCCCGTCGCGCATCGCGGTCGCCAGGCCGGCGGCCACCTGTTGCAGAGCGGGCAGCTCCCACCGTCCGAACAGCGTGCTCGCGCCCTCGTAGCGCTGCTCGTCGTACTCCTCGGGGGTGGTGATGTAGTGGATGTACGCGTTGGCGTACCCGGCGACCAGCACGTTCGGCAGTTCCGCCCCGACGATCTGCGCGACCGTGCGACGCAGCCGCAGACCGGCGGTGATGGTCACCTCGCCGGGGATGCCGATCAGGTACAACTCGCCGATCCGGATCAGCTGCACCGGCGCGATCTCCTGCACGTACGGTCCGCCGAAACGATTCAGCACACTGCTGGGCGCGACGATCGTCTTGGGCGCCTGCGCGTCCCGCAGCTTCGCGCCGAAGCGGTACGCGAGCTTGGACATCCAGTCCCACAAGGGATTACGGCCCTCGTGGAAGGTCTTCCAATTGGTCGGCCCGTCGAAGGCCGCACCGGCCAGCGCCGACGCGCCCGCGGCGGGCTTACCGGTGCGGTGCTCACTGCCGTCGCCGGTGAACTCCGCGGACACCGTCATCGCGGACAGGTCGACGTGGATCAACCGGCAGTCGATGTCCCCGGCCATGCGCGCCATGTACCCGTCGGAGAGTTTCGCCGCGGCCTCGTACTGGCGGGTGCCGATGATCCGGGTGTTCTCGACTTCGTCGTTGGTCGGGCCGTGGCCGGGCGCGCCGTCCAGATTCGGCGAGACGTCACCGGCGTTGGTCTGCGCGAACGCGGCGACGAAATCCGGATCCTCCGAATCCATCAGATAGTCCACACCCTCGACGACGCGCTCCCAGTGATACGCGGCGTACCCCTTGTTGTCGCCGCTGATCAGCGTGTTGCGGTTGGTCATCGAGGTGTTGTGCGCGGCGAACCAGTCGATCGCGCCGACCGGCTCACCGTCCCGGTCGATGCGCAGCAGGGTGGTCTGCGGATCGATGGCGTCGGGGAAGAAGTCCTTGTCCGCCTGGGGATTTCGATCGAACGCGGCCCGCGACCGGTTGACGCTCGCATCCCGCAGTTCGCCGTGCGCCAACCGGATCGTGGCCGGGGCCAGATCCTCGTGCGCGCGCTCGACCGCCTCCACGATGCCCTCGACGATCGCGCGGAACGTCGCGGGCCGGAACCCGTCGGTGGTCTTGTTGTAGAGCGTGTGATGCGAATAGCCGCCCGGCCCGCAGTGCGTGTGCGTGGCGGTGATCATCACATTGGATTCGTGATAGGTGTCGCCGAACCGTCCCGCGAGGCGGCGCAGCACCTCCTGGGTGATGCTGGAGAAGATCAGCGGCAGATCGTTGACGATCAGCAGCACCCGGCGATCGGTGATCGGATCGGCGAATACGAAAGCGCGCGAACGCAATCGGGTGTGGATACCGGTGCTCTTCTGATCGGCCATGCCGTATCCGAGCATCCCTGCCTCGGCCGGTTCGCCGGTGATATCGGCGATCGCGCGCCCGACCCGATGTCGGTCGGTCGAGTAGTTGGTGTCGGACATGACCTCGTCTTCCGTAGTGTTGGAACCGGTCCGCGGACCCCGTCCAGTCTTCAACACCGTCAAACTAGTCGTGCGAGGGGCTACCCGCAGAGCGAATGCCCACTCATGGTTCGGCGTGTCCGGCGAGTTCGATTCCGGCGGTGCGCATCTGCGTCAGCGCGGTCGCGGCGGTGTCGGGGGAGACCGCGGCGGTCAGATCCAGCAGGACGCGGGTGTGCAGGCCCGCCGCGCGGGCGTCCAGGGCGGTGGCGCGCACGCAGTGGTCGGTGGCGATGCCGCAGACGTCGACCGAGTCGATTCCCTTGGCGCGCAACCAATCCGCGAGTGAGGCGCCCGTCTCTGCGCTGCCCTCGAAACCCGAATACGCGGCGGTGTAGGCGCCTTTGGAGAAGACCTCCTCGATCGGCGCGGTGTCCAGATCCGGATGGAAGTCCGCGCCGGGCGTGCCGACGCGGCAGTGCGGCGGCCAGCTGTCGACGTAGTCCGGATCCTCGGAGAAGTGCGCGCCGGGATCGATGTGGTAGTCGCGTGTCGCCACGATCGCGTCGTATTCGCTCGCGCCGAGGTACGCGCTGATCCGCCCGGCGACCGCGGCCCCGCCCGCGACCGCGAGCGATCCGCCCTCGCAGAAATCGTTCTGCACATCCACGACGATGAGTGCCCTGGTCATCTCTCGCACCTCGATTTCGCTGCCGGTACCGGATGCTCCGGCCCGGAGGTCCGCCCGGCCGGGGTGTGTCCGGCCGCAGTATCGAACCTAGCGCGGCGGCACCCTGCCACGCAGGGGGTGCGAGACCCTGATGCGACACACGCATGTCGGGTGAGTGCGGGCCGGGCCCGGTGACTTCGGGTCGATCCTGGCGGCTGCCGGTCGGGCCGGGATTCCTACAGGAAGGTGGTCGGGATCGCCGGTTCGCCGGGGGAGAGCTTGAGCCCCTCCCAGGGCAGGCTGACCAGCCCGCGTGCGACCAGGTCGCGACTGTCCGCGAGCGCCGGGCGGTCGTCGAGGATCTTGCCGCCGCGCACCATGGGGGTGAGCAGTTCGCGGACCTCGAAACCGTCGGTGTCCGGTGCGGGACCCGCTGCGGGATAGACGATCTCCTCCACGATCGTGCCCGTGCGCCGGGACAGCCGCACCGCGCGTTTGGTGCCGCCGCGGGACTCCTTGTGACTGCTGCGCTTGGCCACCGGAACGCCTTCGACCTCGACGAGTTTGTAGACCATCCCGGCGGTCGGCGCGCCCGAGCCGGTGACCAGGGAGGTGCCCACGCCGTACGCGTCGACCGGTTCCGCGCGCAGGGCGGCGATCGCGTACTCGTCCAGATCGCCGGAGACCACGATGCGGGTGCGGGTCGCGCCGAGGGCGTCGAGCTGATCGCGCACCTGCCGCGCCAGCACGCCCAGATCGCCGGAATCGATTCGCACACCGCCCAATTCGGGCCCGGCCACCTCGATCGCGGTGGCCACGCCCTGGGTGATGTCGAACGTGTCCACCAGCAGCGTCGTGCCCACGCCCAACGCCTCGATCTGACTGCGGAACGCCGCGGCCTCGTGCGAACCGTCCGAACCGCTGTGCAGCAGCGTGAACGCGTGCGCGCTGGTGCCCGCGCCGGGAACGTCGTAGCGGCGCACCGCTTCCAGATTCGACGTCGCGTCGAAGCCGGCCAGATAGGCCGCCCGCGCACTGGCCGGCGCGGCCAGCTCGTGGGTGCGCCGCGAACCCATCTCGATCATCCGCCGCCCGCCCGCGGCGCTGACCATCCGCGCCGCGGCGGACGCGATCGCGCTGTCGTGGTTGAGAATCGACAGGATCAGCGTCTCGAGGATCACGCATTCGGCGAAACTGCCGCGCACCGACACGATCGGCGAACCCGGGAAATACAGGTCGCCCTCGCGGTATCCGTCGATATCGCCGCGGAACTCGTAATCGCGCAACCAGTTCAGCGTGGCGGCGTCGAGGAATTTCTCCGCGACCGCCAGTTCCGGTTCGCGGAAACGAAATTCGCTCAGCGCGTCCAGCATTCGCCCGATGCCCGCGGCCACACCGTATCGGCGGCCGTGCGGCAATCGTCGCGCGAATACCTCGAAGGTGCATTGCCGATGCGCCGATCCGTCGGCCAGCGCGGCCGCGAGCATGGTGAGTTCGTACTGGTCGGTCAGCAGCGCGGTGCTGGTTGCGACATGTGCGGTATCCACGTCGTCACTGTAGACAACGAACGCGTCGCGGATCGCGCCGCGAGGGCCCCGGAAACGACGTCGGTCGGGTGTTGTTTCTCCGGTGCCGAGTCGTACGCTGAGGGTTATGGGCTTGTGCATGAAGGACGCCGTCCGGGTCGCCGCCGATACGGGCGGAGCGAGCGCGACGGTGGCGCACACGGCGGGCCCGGGGGTGCTGATGGCGGGCCAGGCCGTTCCCGAGGCGATCGAGGCCACCGAGATCCTCGAGGCGGAGGATCGGCCGTGGGTGACGGTCGTCTGGGACGACCCGGTGAATCTGATGCATTACGTCACCTACATCTTCCAGAAGCTCTTCGGGTACAGCAAAGGCAAGGCAACCGAATTGATGTTGCAGGTGCACAACGAGGGAAAGGCGGTGGTCTCCTCGGGCTCGCGGGACCGGATGGAACATGACGTGCAGCGTCTGCACGCCGCGGGCCTCTGGGCGACCATGCAACGTGACGAATGAGACGGGCGACTACCGTGAACCCGTGCGCAAGTGGAGCAGAAAGAACTCGCTGAGCGGGCTCAAGCTGCGGTCGGAGATGGACGCGCGGGAGGCCGAGGTGCTGCGCTCGCTGGTCGGGGCGGTCACCGGGCTGCTGACCGAACGGGCCTCTTCCGGTCCCGACGACGAATTGGCCCAGCTGACCGGGTTACGCATCGGCAACGCCACACCCCCCGAGGATCCCCGGCTCGCGCGCCTGCTGCCGGACTTCCACCGTCCCGAGGCCGGGTCCCCCGACGCCGATCGCGCCGATCTCAACAGCGCGCTGCGCGGTCTGCACGAGCCGGACATCATCGATCGGAAGGTGGCCGCGGGCTCGGTGGTGCTGGACACGCTGCCCGAGCGCGGCGGCAAGATCCTGCTGACCCCCGAACAGGCCGACTCCTGGCTCAACGCCCTCAACGATGTGCGGCTGGCCCTGGGCACGGCCATCGGCATCGACGCCGACACGCCCGACCGGCTGCACCCGGACGATCCGCGCGCCCCGCATCTGGACGTCTATCACTGGCTAACCTGGATGCAGGACTCGCTGCTGCGGGCGCTGGCCCCCTGATATCCCGCCGCGAATTCCCGATTCGAATCTCACTGCGCGAAAGTATTGACAGCTCCCGCGACCACCACATTTCCCGGGACGTCGCGGGAAATGCGGGGGCTGCGGGGCCGGAGCGGGGAATAGCCGAATATTCTCGACCGTTGAGGACAGCGTTCCGGCCCCGCGCTGCGGAATTCGCCGGGCGTGAACGGAAGGATGCGACAGGTGCTGGTGATCAAGGCCGAACTCGTGGACGCGATGGTGGCGCACGCGCGCGCCGATCATCCGGACGAGGCGTGCGGCATCATCGCCGGGCCCGAGGGTTCGGATCGTCCCGAACGGTTCGTCGCGATGATCAACGCCGAACGTTCGCCGACCTTCTACCGTTTCGACTCCGGTGAGCATTTCCGGGTGTGGCGCGAGCTGGACGATCGCGATGAGGAGGCCGTCGTGGTCTACCACTCGCACACCGGGACCGAGGCGTACCCGAGCCGCACCGACATCTCGTTGGCCTCCGAGCCGAACGCCCACTACGTGCTGATCTCCACCCGCGATCCCGAGCGGCACGAACTGCGCAGTTACCGGATCCTCGACGGTGAGGTCGCCGAGGAACCCGTCCGGATCGTGCCGGACTACGCCGCTTCGTGAGCGAGTTCGCTCGCGAGTCATGTATGCAGCCGTCCCGACCAGGAAGAACAAGGAGTCACCCATGTCGGTAACCGTGTCCATCCCGACCATCATGCGTCCGCTCACCGGAGGTGAGAAGCGGGTGCAGGCCACCGGCGCGACGCTCGCCGCGGTGATCGATGATCTCGAGGCCAACCACGCCGGCCTGCGCGAGCGGCTGCTCAAGGACGGCAAGCTGAACCGGTACGTCAACATCTACGTCGACGACGAGGATGTGCGTTTCACCGGCGGTCTCGCGGCCGAGGTGCCCGAGGGCGGCACCGTGACGATCCTGCCGGCGGTCGCCGGCGGCGCGCGCTGAATTCCCGTGGCGCGCTACGAATCCCTGATCGAGACCCTCGGTAATACACCGCTGGTGGGTCTGCGCACGTTGTCGCCGCAGTGGGACGGCGACGATCACGTGCGGTTGTGGGCCAAACTCGAGGACCGCAATCCGACCGGTTCCATCAAGGACCGGCCCGCGCTGAAGATGATCGAACAGGCCGAGGCGCGGGGGCTGCTGCGGCCCGGTTGCACGATTCTCGAGCCGACCAGCGGCAATACCGGTATCTCGCTGGCCATGGCGGCCAAGCTCAAGGGTTATCAGCTGGTGTGCGTGATGCCGGAGAACACCTCGGTGGAACGGCGTCAGCTGCTGACCATGTTCGGCGCGCGGATCATCGATTCGCCCGCGGCCGGTGGTTCGAATCAGGCTGTGGCACTGGCGAAGAAGATCGCCGCGGAGAATTCCGAATGGGTGATGCTGTATCAGTACGGCAATCCCGCCAACGCCCTGGCGCATTACGAGGGCACCGGGCCGGAGATTCTCGCCGATCTGCCGGAGATCACGCATTTCGTGGCCGGGCTGGGCACCACCGGAACCCTGATGGGGACGGGACGTTATCTGCGCGAACAGGTTTCCGATATCGATATCGTCGCCGCCGAACCGCGCTACGGCGAACTCGTCTACGGGCTGCGCAATCTGGAGGAGGGATTCGTTCCCGAACTCTACGACGAATCCGTACTCACCTCGCGTTTCTCGGTCGGGCCGTACGACGCGGTGCGCCGCACGCGCGAATTGGTGTTGCAGGAAGGGATTTTCGCGGGGATCTCCACCGGCGCGATCCTGCATGCCGCGCTCGGGGTGGCCGCGAAGGCGCGTAAGGCGGGTGAACGCGCGGATATCGCGTTCGTGGTGGCCGACGGCGGGTGGAAATATCTGTCGACCGGCGCTTACGACGGAACTCTGGAAGAGGCCGAGGACAAACTCGAAGGCCAGCTCTGGGCCTGAGCTTTTGGCCTCCGCTTCGCTCCGGCAGGTTTTCGGCGCCCGTGTGGCTCGTCGTTCACCCCTCGAGACTCGGCCTCCGGCCATGCGCTTCGAGGGCTGAACGACGAGCCGCGCCGAAAACCCTTGGAGTTGGCCTTGCTGAGCCTTTCGCTTCGCGGGCAACTTCCAGCCGGACGGAGATGATTCGCCGCTGGGCGCGTCGGTGGTTGCGTCCCGAAGTCGAGGCTTCGGTGGGTGTGGGTTGTCGGAGGTGGTCAGTACTCTCGTAGTAGTGGGGTCCGGTTTCCGAACCGTCCGGCCGTCGCCGGGGTGTATCGGTCCTCGCTAGGAGGTGAGGTCCGATGGCCGCGGGGATGGGATCGTCGTTCGATCCGGATCGGATCGCGTCCGTGCGCGCGCAGCTGGACAAGGCGTCCGGGGCCGGGTCGCGGGTGGCCACCAGGCAGTTGTGGACGCGGGCGATCGCGCTCACGGTCGGGTTCGTCGCGCTGCTGTACGTCATCGAGGGGATCGATGTGCTCGCGGGGCACGATCTCGATCAGGCGGGGATCCGGCCGCGCAGTGCCGAGGGGCTCGAGGGGGTGGCGTTCGCGCCGCTGCTGCATGCCAATTGGGCGCATCTGATGGGCAATACGTTGCCGGTGATCGTGCTCGGACTACTCACCCTGCTCACCGGAATCGGGCGGGGGCTGGGGGCGACGGCGATCATCTGGGTGGTCAGCGGACTGGGGGCCTGGTTGATCAGCCCGTCGGGCACGACCACGGTCGGTGCGTCGGGGCTGGTGTTCGGGTGGCTGCTGTATCTGATCTCGCGGGGGCTGTTCACGCGCAACCTCTGGCAGATCGGGTTGGGGGTGGTCGTCGGGCTGCTGTACGGCGGAATTCTGTGGGGTGCACTACCCGGACAAGCCGGAATCTCGTGGCAAGCCCATCTTTTCGGCGCGTTGGGTGGACTGATCGCCGGTTGGGTACTCTCCGGTAATGAACGTCGTCAACGTCGCGGGGATAGTGTCGGCCGCCCCGCCTCGCCGTGACGGCTGTGGACCCCGGCCGACGAGTTGGGGGATCCCCTCTTGACCAGTAGTGCAGCGTGGGAGCATGGGGGAATGCGCCTTACCGTCATCGGGTGCTCGGGCAGTGTGTCCGGCCCGGATTCCCCCGCCTCCGGATATCTGCTGACCGGCCCGGAGATGACTCCGACGGTGATCGACTTCGGTCCCGGCGTGCTGGGCGCATTGCAGCGGCACCTGGATCCGGGTGAGGTCGACATCTTCCTGACCCATCTGCACGCCGACCACTGCCTGGATCTGCCGGGTCTGCTGGTGTGGCGGCGGTACCACCCGAATCCGCCCAGCGGCCGGGCGATCGTGCGCGGCCCCTCGGACGCGCCGGTCCGGATCGGCAACGCCTCGGCCGAGGTCGGCGGGGAATGCGACGACTGGTCCGATGTGATCGATATGCGGGCCTGGACCGAAGGCGAGCAGATCACCTTCGGCCCCGGGCACACCCTCACCGCGCGCCGGATGTACCACCCGCCGGAGTCCTACGGGCTGCGGATCACCACCGCGGCCGGACGCACCCTGGTCTACACCGGGGACACCGCGCTGTGCCCGGCGGTGTTCGAACTCGCGCAGGGTGCGGACGTGCTGCTGGCCGAGGCGTCCTGGACGCACGATCCGGGCAATCGTCCCGAGGGCATCCACCTGTCCGGCACCGAGGCCGGGATGGTCGCCGCCCAGGCCGGGGTGGGTGAGCTGTTGTTGACCCACATTCCGCCGTGGACCTCGCGCGAGGACGTCATCGCGGAGGCGAAGGCGCAGTTCACCGGTCCGGTGCACGCGGTCTCGCCCGGTGAGGTCTTCGATATCTAGGACTCGCCCCGAGTGCAGTGCCGTCCGGGCTCTCGGCGGGAGAGATTCGGGGGGAGCGCGGATTTGGTGAACGCCTACCACTAGGCTGCTGGCTTGTGTCGAGACGAGCCGATGGCAGGGCGGACGATGAGCTCCGCGAGGTCCGCATCACCCGGGGATTCACCAGTCACCCCGCGGGGTCGGTGCTGGTGGAGTTCGGGCAGACGCGGGTGATGTGCACCGCGAGCGTCACCGACGGGGTGCCGCCGTGGCGCCGGGACTCCGGATTGGGCTGGCTCACAGCCGAATACGCGATGTTGCCCGCGGCCACGCACACCCGCAGCGGGCGCGAGTCGGTGAAGGGCAAGGTCGGCGGTCGCACCCAGGAGATCAGCCGGTTGGTCGGGCGCTCGCTGCGCGCCTGCATCGACCTGGCCGCGATCGGGGAGAACACCATCGCCATCGACTGCGACGTGTTGCAGGCCGACGGTGGCACCCGCACCGCCGCGATCACCGGCGCCTATGTCGCGCTGTCCGACGCGGTGACCTATCTGGCGGCGGCCGGACGCCTGGCCGACCCGCAGCCCATCTCGTGCATGATCGCCGCGGTGAGCGTCGGCGTGGTCGACGGCCGGGTCCGGCTGGATCTGCCGTACGAGGAGGATTCGCGCGCCGAGGTCGATATGAACGTGGTCGCCACCGACACCGGCACCCTGGTCGAGATCCAGGGCACCGGCGAGGGCGCGACGTTCCCGCGCTCCACCCTGGACAAGCTGCTCGATTCCGCGCTGGCCGGCTGTGAACAGCTGTTCGCCGTGCAGAAGGAAGCGCTGGCCCTGCCGTATCCGGGCGTGCTGCCCGAGCCGGAGAAGAGGAAGTAGTGGCGCGCCGGGTACTGGTCGCCAGCCGCAACGCCAAGAAGCTCGGTGAGTTGCGCCGGATCCTGGCCGAGGCCGGTGTCGAGGGCCTCGAGATCATCGGCCTGGACGAGGTGCCCCCCTACGAGGAGGCCCCCGAAACCGGTGCGACCTTCCAGGAGAACGCCCTGGCCAAGGCCCGCGACGGCGCCGCGGCCACCGGATTGGCCTGTGTCGCGGACGATTCCGGCATCGCCGTGGACGCCCTGAACGGCATGCCCGGCGTCCTGTCCGCCCGCTGGTCCGGCCGCCACGGCGACGACCCCGCCAACAACGACCTGCTCCTGGGCCAACTCGCCGACGTCCCCGACGAACGCCGCGGCGCGCGGTTCGTCTCGGCCTGCGCCCTGGTCGCCGACGGCCGCGAGATCGTCGAGATCGGCGAATGGCCCGGCCGCATCGCCCGAAAGCCTTCCGGCACAGGCGGTTTCGGCTACGACCCGCTCTTCGTCCCCGACGGCGACACCATCTCCGCCGCCGAACTCACCCCGGCCGAAAAAGACGCCGCCTCCCACCGCGGCCGCGCCCTGCGCGCCCTACTCCCGGCCCTGTCCGCCCTCGCGCAGTAGTCGGATCTTCCTCACCCCTACCTCCATATGTACAATATTATGTACATGGAGGTGGACATGAAGATCATGACGATGTCGGAGTCCAGAGCTGCCTACGCGGCCACGCTCGATGCGGTGATCAACGATCAGGAGGAGGTCGTGATCACCCGTCCGGGCGGGGAAAATGTCGTGATGATTCCGCAGCGTGAATACGAATCATTGCGTGAGACAGCCTATTTGCTGTCCAGCGCTGCCAATGCCCGCATCCTCACCCGCCGTATCGCGGAACTGCGCGATGGCGTCGGCGAGCGTCACGAGTTGCTCGAGGACGAGGCCGAATGAGGAAGGTCACCTTCCACCCCGAGGCATGGGAAGAGTATCTGTATCGGCAGCGTGAGGATCGTCAGATTCTCCGGCGCATCAATCAATTGGTGGCCGATACGTGCCGCAACGGGAACGAAGGCATCGGGAAGCCCGAGCCGCTACGAGGCGATCTCAGCGGATTCTGGTCCAGGCGAATCAACCATGAGCATCGCTTGGTGTACACCATCACTGCGGACGACATGGTGATCGTCGCTTGCAGATTTCACTACGGGCGTTGATTCGGGTCAGAAGTTGTACTTCTCCTTGACCTGCTTGGCGTTGGTGTGTTCGACGAAGAAGGACAGGAGGGGGATGGTGCCCGCCAGGAGGGTGCCGATGGTGCGGCCCACGGGCCAGCGGACCTTGACGGCCAGGTCGGCGGTGACGATGAGGTAGACGAAGTAGACCCAGCCGTGGACCACCGCGATCCAGTTGGGGGTGTGCACGTCGAAGCCGTATTTGGCGATCATCTCCGCGCAGAGCAGCAGGAGCCAGGTGCCGGTCGCCCAGGCCAGGACGCGGTAGCGCAGGAAGGCGGGGCGGACCTTCGCGGCCGAGGCGCCGGGGGCGGCGGACGGGGCCGGGGTTGCCGTGGTGGTTTCGACGTTCTCGCTGGCGCTCAACCGGCGCTCCTCTCGGTCTCGCGGGCGTCCAGCCCGGCCGCACGCATCTGCTCGTGCAGGTCCTGGGCGTGCAGATCGGCCAGGTACCTGTTGTAATCGGCGAGCACCGGATCCTGGGTGCGCCGCGCCGCCGGGGCCGGCGTGCGTCGCTCGGGCAGGATGCCGTCCGGAATCTCGCGCTGCACAGCGGGTTTCACGATCGTGGGCCGCTCGGACCCGGGATCGCCGGGTTCATCGGTCTCGCGTTCGAGACGGACGAAGCGCACGTAGGCGAACACCACGAAGCCGGCGAACAGCGGCCACTGCAACGCGTAGCCGAGGTTCTGCCCGGTTCCGGTCCCGGATTGGAATCGTCCCCACTGCCACCAGCCCAGCGCCAGGCAGGTCAGCGCCGCGACGATCACCAGGATGATCAGAGCGGGACGGCGGTGCGGAGCGGACACGGCTACCACGGTACTCGTCTACTACACGTTCCGTAGGGGCAGGTCCGCTCCGCGGGAGCGCTCAGAACGCGTAGTGCACGCCGGTGAGCCGTTCGGATTCCTCCCACAACCGGCGGTGCAGGTCGCGGTCCTCGGACAATTTGCTCGACGGCGACGCCACGACCGGACCCTGACTGCCGAACAGCCGGTTCGGACCCCAGTACTGGTTCGGGTCGATATCGGGCATGGTCGCGGCGAACAGGCTCGAATGCGCGGCGCGGGCGGGGGAGTGCCCGATCAGCGCGATCGCCGGTTTGGCCACCTTGTCCACCAGGGTTTCGGTGCGGGTGAACAGGTCGGTCGCCGACACCCCCGGATGCACCGCGTAGGAGCGTTTGGCCGATCCGGCCGCGCTGAGGCGACGCTGCAATTCGCGGGCGAACATCAGGTTCGACAGCTTGGACTGGGCGTAGGCCAGATTGCGCTGATAACGGCGATGCTCGTAGTTCAGGTCGTCGATCCACAGCTTGGGTGTCTGGCGGTGCGCGATGCTGGCCAGGGTCACCACCCGGTCGCGGACCCGGTCCAGCAGCAGTCCGGTCAGCGCGAAATGGCCGAGATGGTTGACGCCCCACTGGGTTTCGAATCCGTCCCGGGTGCGCGAGAACGGGATGTTCATCAGCCCGGCGTTGTTGATCAGCACATCGAATTCGCCGGTGTGCGCGGCGAATTCGCGGACCGAGGACAGATCGGCCAGATCCAGCGCCGCGACCGTGACCTCGCCCTCGATACCGTCGGCGACGCGCTGGGCGGTGGTGGTGTTGCGGCAGGCCATGATCACCCTGGCCCCGTTGGCGGCCAGCACGGCCGTGGTGTGCTTGCCGATGCCGCCGTTCGCGCCCGTGATGACGAAGGTGCGTCCGGTCAGATCGGGAATTTCGCTGGGCTTCCAGGCCATTGCGCGGACCTTTGCTGGTGTGGGCGTGCGGGCAGCGGCGCTGCCCCGCCAGCAATCTTACTCAGCGGTAAGTTCGGTGGGAAGTATCGGCGCCCGGCGTGGTGATGTGTGCCGAATGATTGCTACAACGCGGTCGGGCGGGCCGTATTTCGTGTCCTGCCCCGGTAGTGGCCGGTCCCGGCACATACTGAGCTAATGACCGGTGTCACAGCAGTCGCCGACGCGCCCGCTCCCGTGAGCCATACCCGCGCCAATGTCGTGTTCATCACAGTCGTACTCGGCATGCTCATGGCCGCACTCGACCAGACCATCGTGTCCACCGCGCTGCCCACCATCGTGGCCGACCTCGGCGGTTCGGGACATATGGCCTGGGTGGTCACGTCCTATCTGCTGGCCGAGGCCGTCGCGACCGCGCTGGCCGGCAAGTTCGGCGACCTGTTCGGACGCAAACTCGTCTTCCAGGTCAGCGGGCTGATCTTCATCGTCGGTTCGATGGTCGCCGGCTTGTCCAACGGCATGCTGCTGCTGATCATCGCCCGCGCCATCCAGGGCATCGGCGCGGGCGGGCTGATGGTGACCTCGATGGCGTTGATCGCCGACGTCATCCCGCTGCGGGACCGCGGAAAATACCAGGGCGCGCTGGGCGCGGTGTTCGGCGTCACCACCGTCGTGGGCCCGACGCTGGGCGGGCTGTTCACCGATCACGCGAGCTGGCGGTGGTGCTTCTACGTCAACGTTCCCATCGCGATCATCATGATCGTCGTCGCGGCGCGGGCGATTCCGTCGGTGCGCACGGTGCTGCGGCCGATCATCGACTACGCGGGCATCGCCCTGGTCGCGCTCGGGGTGAGCTGTCTGATCCTGGGGCTGGAATGGGGTGGGCAGCAGTACGCGTGGGGGTCGACCACGATCATCGGGCTGTTCGTCGCGGCGGCGATCCTGTTGACCGCGTTCGTCTTCGTGGAACTGCGCGCGGCCGAACCGATGCTGCCGATGCATCTGTTCCGCAGCAACGTCTTCACCGTCTGCTCGATCCTGTCGTTCATCGTCGGATTCGCGATGCTCGGTGCGATGACGTATCTGCCGTCCTATCTGCAATACGTCGACGGGGTGTCCGCGACGGTGTCCGGGGTGCGGACGTTGCCGATGGTGGTGGGGCTGTTCGTCACCTCGATCATCTCCGGACAGGTCGTCGGGCGGACCGGGCGCTACAAATACTTCCCGATCGCCGGGACCGCGGTCATGGCGCTCGGGCTGTATCTGATGTCGACGATGGGCCGCGGTACCGGCATCTGGCTCGAATCGCTGTACATGCTGATTCTGGGGATGGGGATCGGGTTGGCGATGCAGGTGCTGACCATCGTCGTGCAGAACACCGTGCCGTACGCGGATCTGGGCACCGCGACCTCCGGGGTGACGTTCTTCCGCACTCTCGGAAGTACTTTCGGCACAGCGATATTCGGCACGCTCTACAACAATCAGATCGGGACCAAACTGGCGGAGGCGCTGGCGCAGTCGCCCGGGGTGTCCCCGACGACCGCCGCGACGCCGCAGCTGTTGCGCAAACTGCCCGAGGCGCAGGCGGCTCCGATCATCGAGGCGTACGCGACCTCGATCGATTACGTGTTCCGCTGGGTGGTGCCGGTCGCGGTCGTGGGGTTCCTGATCGCGTGGCTGCTCAAGGAGATTCCGCTGCGCGACAGTATGCGGGCGGAGGCCTCGGACGTGGGCGGCGGATTCTCGGTGCCCGATACCGCGGATTCGGTGGCGCGCCTGGAATTCGCGCTGGCCAGTCTGATGCGCAAACTGCGCACCGACGAGTTGCCCGACCCGCTGATCCTGGCGGCCTCGGGCAGTTCGCTGACCAGGGATCAGGCGTGGGCGATCGGGCAGGTGCAGATGTTGCGCAGGGCGCGCGGGGAAGCCACCCTCGACGCCGTCGCCCGCGCGCACTGGATGCCGCCGGAGGTACTGGAACCGGTGTACGACAAGGCCGTTCGGCTCGGGATGATCGAATTCGACGGTCCGCGAATGCATCTCACCGAGGCGGGAGTGGCCGAATCGGATCGGATCAAGGCGGCCTGGCGCAGTTGGGTGTGCGGTCGGATCGATGATTGGGATTGTGCGAATCCGGCGGATCGGGCGTTGTTCGACAAGGCGCTGGACAATATCGCCACCAAACTGCTCGACGAGTCCGATCGGCCGGAGTTGCTCACCGCGCGGGTCTGAATACCTTTCGTACAACTTCCGGGCAACGGGATTTCCCGTCGCCCGGAAGTTGTTGTGGCACCGGATATTTCAGGCCGTGATCAGTTCGGCCTGCTCGTTCACCGGTGCGTCCCAATCGATCACGTAACTCTGCTCGCGGCGCATGGTCTCCTCGAGCTTCATCGCCTTGGCCGCCAACGGCATCAGCACCGGCATCATCCGGCGCATCACCGGACCCATCGTCTTACCGTGGTTGATCTTCGCCCCGCGCGCGGCGATCCGCTCCACGCGCGGCCGGCGGATCCGCTCGTAGGTCGCGAAAGCCGTTGCCGGATCGGCGAAGTCGCGCAGGCAGCGAGCCAGTTGCAGGGCCGACTCGATGGCCTGCGAAGCGCCCTGGCCGGTGCTGTTCGACGGGGCGTGCACCGCGTCGCCGACCAGGACCATCCGGCCGCGATACCAGTTCGGCACCGGCGGCATGATGTGCAGACCGCCGATGACGACCAACTCCTCCGGCGTGGTGTTGCGGGCGAATTCGCCGCCCGGGGTGTCCTGACCGTAGACCTCCCGCAGCGTTCGCAACCACTGCTCGTTGGGGATCTCCCGGGCCTGCGCGGCGCTCAGGTACTCCGGGTGCGGCAGATTCGCGCCCCAGCCGATCCGGCCGTCGGGCATCGCGCTGTACAGGTAGTACGCGTTCTTGCCGAAGGTGAAGTACATCGTGTCCGGCGGGACCTGCACCGAACATTCGACCGACGCGCCGAAGCCGAGCAGTCCGGTGTAGTTCGCTGCGGGCGCGTTCGGATCGATCAGCGTGCGGACCTGCGATTTGATGCCGTCGGCGCCGATCAGGATGTCGGCGGTGGCGCTGGTGCCGTCGGCGAAGTGCGCGGTGACGCCGTCGGCGTGCTCGTCGACCGAGACCAGGCGTTTGTCGTAGCTGAAATCGACCCCGGCGCAGACGGCGTGATCGTGCAGCGCCCGATGCAGATCGCTGCGTTCGACGATCTGCAACGCCTCCACGCCCGGCAGCGCGGGCATCTCGATCTGCTTGTGCCCCAACGACATCACCTGGTGGTGGATCGGCATCGAGACCCGGCGCACCGCGTCACCGGCGCCGATGACGTCCAGTGCGGCCAGGCCGTTGGCGGCGAAACCGAGGGTGCTGCCGATGTTGTAGGCCGGGCCCGGATACGCCTCGAACACGCGGCTCTCGATACCGGCCATGCGCAGCGCGGTGGCGGCGACCGGTCCGGCGATACCGCCGCCGATGATCAGTGCGGAACGAATTGCGGACATGAGTGTTCTCCCTGTGGATGGGTGGGTATGCCCGATCCGGATGTCGCGCGGGGAGCCCGGTTATCCTGAAGTTGCCAGACCTCGGGCCGGTTCGCCTGCGCGGATGCGGTTCGGGACGGTGAAGGGAATCGAGCTCGGGAAGGTGTTGCCGCACCTTTTCGGGCTCGTTTTCTGTTGTCGGACAGTGGTTTTCCGGTTATTCCGTGGTTTCGGTGGTCGGCTGGTAATCCCCCCTCTCCACCATGCCGGCGATCTCGTGCGGGTCGATGTTCTCGGCGTGCATCCGACGCCACCAGTCGACGTCCGGGAAGGTGCCGCCGGCGAGTTCCGCGCGCAGCCCGTCCACCCAGGCGACCTCGGCCTCGAGCATCGCGATGGTGAACTCGTTCTCGATCAGGAACAGGCGCGGGACGGTGCCGCGGACCTTGTCGACCTCGGCGCGGTCCACCGCGATCTGCCGGGTCAGGCGGTCGCTGCGCTGTTCGAGCAGGGCGATCACCTCGTCCGGGGGGATGATCGCGGCCACCGACAGGCCCGAGACGAACGGGTGGTGCACCGGCGCGGGGGTGCTGAGCAGCTCGCGGGTCCAGTCCTCGGTCTCGGCGCGACCGGCCGCGGTGAGCGCGTAGATGGTGCGCTCGGGGCGGGCGCCGTCGCGCTCGCTGCCGACGATCTCCAGGAAACCGTGCTTCTCCAGGTTCTGCACCACCGTGTAGAGCGAGCCCCATTTGACGTCCATATCGCGTTCCTTGCCGCGATTGCGCATCTTGGCCGCGATCTCGTAGCGGTGCATGGGGCCCTCGACCAGCGTGGCCAGCACGGCCAGGGCCAGGAGGTTGCCTACCTTCCGTCGCTTCATCGGAACTCCCTTCAATGCTCGTCTACGAATATACGTCTACGAGTATTCGTCAGCAAGTATTCGTTGGAGAGTAGTTTCAGGACAGTCCCGGACCGGCCAGCGACAGCAGGCGGCGGTAGGCGGAATCGGGCGGGGTCGGGTGTGCGGGATCGGTCACGGATTCGATCAGGCCGAGCAGGCCCCAGGACAGGAAGGCGACCGTATCGGCGAATTCGTCGTCGGGGAGGTCGAGATGGTGGGTCAGATGGGCCGAGAGGGTTTCGGCCACCATCTGCTGGGTGGCGCGGATCAGCACCGCGGGGCTGCGCGGGCCGAGCAACGCGCGGTAGAGCTCGGGATGGTCGGCCGCGAGGTGCAGCATGGTGTGCGCGGGGGCCAGCGGCGGGCCGGTGGCCGGGACCGCGTGGGCCACGGCGGTGCGCAGATATTCGGTGCTGCTGACCACGAGCAGGTCGTCCTTGTCGCGGAAGTGCGCGTAGAAGGTGGAGCGGCCCACGTCGGCGCGATCGATGATGTCCTGCACCGTGATTCGCGCGTAGCCGCGTTCGAGCATCAGCTCGATCAGGGCGCGGTGCAGCAGGTCCCGGGTGCGGCGGATGCGGCGGTCCATCGGTGTCTCCTGGTGCCTGGTGCTGCTCGGTGTGCCTGTTGTTGCCGGACAATTCCTGTCGATCCGTGCGGAATCGGACGGATCGGCGCATTTCGGTTCTGGTGCGGGACCGTGCTGCCTTCGATCCTGAACGCATGTCCCGAAACGTACAACTCCTTCCTGTCACCGTTTCCGATGATTCCGGGCTGTTGATCACCAGTCCGCGTCGTTACAACGTGCTGACGCAACTGCTCTTCGGTGGTCGGCATGCCCGGCTGCTGCGTGACATCGTGCACTCCAGCGGTGTCGCGCCCGGTGATCGGGCGCTTGATATCGGTTGTGGCCCAGGGAAACTGGTGGCCGCGCTGGGGGAGGCGGTCGGGTCCGGCGGTGCGGCCACCGGGGTGGATCCGTCCGCCGAGATGGTCGGGTACGCCCGCGCGCACGTCCGGGCGTCGAATTGTCGTTTCGAGTCGGGGGTGGCGCAGGCCCTGCCGTTCGGTGACGGTGAATTCGATGTTGTCACTTGCACATTCGTCATGCATCACATCGCGGCGGCGGGGCGGGACGAGGCGCTCGCGCAGATGTGGCGGGTGCTGCGGCCCGGTGGGCTGGTGCTGCTGGCGGACGCTCATCCGAGTGGGGTGATGCGGGCGGTGACCACCTTGATGGGGCGGCGTATGCCACCGGCGTCCGATGCGAAAGATGCTGTGGCGCAGACTGATTCTCTTTCCGAGATCGATGTGCGCAGGTACGCCGATGCTTTGCGCGCGGTGGGATTCTCGGCTCCGGATTTCACTGTGAGCAGGTATTCGGCGGGAATTCTCACCGCCCGTAAACCAGTGACGGCCGCTGGGAATGATGCGGCGCCGGCGGGGGTCGTTCAATAGACTTCGACCTGACGGCGCTGTGCGGTCGGCGCGGCGCGACGGGCCGAGGTGGCGGATGTGGTGGAGCGCGCGGGTGGGCTGGATCTGATTCAGCTGCGTACCTTTCTGGCGGTCTACCGGGCGGGGTCGGTGACGGCGGCGGCGCGGTTGGTCGGACTGTCCCAGCCGACGGTGACCGCGCAGCTGCAGATGCTCGAAAAATGTTTGGGGAGACAGCTTTTCGAACGTCTACCGCGCGGTGTGGCACCCACGGCGGCGGCCGAGGAACTGGCCGCGCGGTTGGCCGGGCCGATGGACGCGCTCGAGGCGGTAGCCGGGAACGCGACACACGCGGCGCGGGCCCAGCCGCCGGTGCGACTGGCCGGGCCCGCCGAGATGCTGGCCGCGCTGGCACTGCCCGCGCTCGCGCCGCTGATCGCCCGCGACGTGCGGCTCACGGTGACCACCGGCCTGGCCGAGGACCTGCTGGCCGGGCTGCGCACCGGTCAGTACGACCTGGTGGTCTCGGTGATCCGCCCGCGCGGGCGCACGGTGCAGGCCGAAGCGCTCATGGACGAGGAATTCGTACTGGTCGCCGCACCCGCCGTCGCCGCCCGGATCGATACGCGACAACTGCTGCGATCGGACCCCACCGCACTCGCCGCCGTCCCGCTGCTCAGCTACGCCACGGATCTGCCGATTCTGCGTCGCTACTGGCGGCACGTCTTCCATACCCGCCTCGACGCCGAACCGGCCGTCGTCGCGGCGGACCTGCGGGCACTGACCGCCTTGGTCGTCGCGGGCGCTGGAATCAGCGTCCTGCCCCGCTATCTGATTGCCGCACAACTGGATTCGGGCGAACTGACGGCCCTCCTGGACCCCGCGGACCCGCCGATCAACACCGCGTTCCTGGCCCGCCGTATCGGCGCGCCCGCATTACCGGATGTCGACGCGGTGAGCAACGCGCTGCTCGTCGCTGGCCGCGGCTGGTGATTCCGCGCGCTGTCGCAGGATGCGGGCGGTGGGTTCGTCGGCGGGGAGGAAGGCTTCGAGGTGGAGTTCGGCGAGGGTGATGTCGGTGGCGGTGGCGAAGGAGGTGAGGGTGGTGATCAGTTGCAGCTCACCGGAATCGGTGTGCAGGCGCAGGGGGACGGCGAAGCCGAGGTAGTCGGGGCCGGGGATGGTGGGCGGGAGGTAGCTCTCCAGTTCGGCGGTCAGGGCCTCGAGGTCGGGGTCGGGGCTGACGCGGGTGCGGTTGCGCAATGACTCGGTGACGTGGCGGCCCCATTCGGGCAGGTTGAGGACGCGGGGCGCGAGTCCTTCGGGGTGCAGGGCCAGGCGGCGCACGTTGATCGGCGGGCGCAGCAGTTCCGGGGAGCAGCCCTCGAGGAACAGGTCGAACGCGGAATTGGATTCGATCAGGACGCCGACGCGGTCGACGATCAGCGCGGGATAGGGCAGATGACCGCTCAGGATCTGCCGCAGGGCCGTGCGGACCGGTGCCAATTCCGTTGTGTCCATGGCGGATTCACCGAAGATGGGTGCGTAACCGGCCGCGACCAGCAGATCGTTGCGTTCGCGCAGGGACAACCGGAGCGATTCGGCCAGCCGCACCACCATCGCCCGGCCCGGCTGCGAGCGGCCCTGCTCGAGGAAACTCAGATGCCGCTGCGTGGTGTCGGCACGGATCGCCAGATCGAGCTGACTCCACCGCCGCCGCCCACGCCACCTGCGCAGCTCCCGCCCGAACGCGACCGCGGCCGGAACCGCGCTCGCCGAAACTGTGGTCATACCCTCATGATCGGCCTCGCGCGGTCGCCCTGCCATTCCCTCGAGGGAATCGCGTTCGAACTGGCGGGCCGGGGCAGCGGTGACGGTGACCTGGAAGTGGCGGTCGCGCGCCGACGGCAGTGTGGCGGGTTCGGGATTCGATGTGCTGAGGGTCGACGGGCAGGGCCGCATCCGCACCGACCACCAATTCGTGGGGCGGCGGGACACGCGGGAAACCGGTCGGCCACCACGGGGAATGTGCGAGCTGCGCCGTGGGGCCGGGGTGGTGGCTAGGGTGAGGTGGGTGAAGATCTTCCTGGCAGGTGCGAGTGGTGTGCTCGGTAGCCGATTGACGCCGATGCTGATCGCGGCCGGATGTCGGGTCGCGGGGATGACACGGTCGCCGGAGAAGGCCGAGATGCTTGCCGGGCTCGGCGCCGAACCGGTGGTGTGCGATGTATTCGACGCCGCGGGGCTCGAGCAGGCGGTGCGGGCGTACGCGCCCGATCTGGTGATGCATCAGCTCACCGACCTGCCCGACCGGGCCGAGGATCTGGCCGCCGGACGCGCCGCCAACGCGCGGATGCGTAAGGAGGGCACCGCCAACCTGATCGCCGCGGCGCAGGCGGCGGGTGCGAAACGCTTTGTGGCACAGAGTGTTGCGTGGGAGATGTCCGGAGAAGGCCAGGCGGCCAAGGAATTCCTGGAATCCGCGGTGCTCGGCCTCGGCGGCGTGGTGCTGCGATACGGCCAATTCTACGGTGCCGGAACGTATTACCCCGAGGGCGCGAAGCTGCCCGACCCGCCGCGCATCCACGTCGACGAGGCCGCCGCGCGGACCGTGCTCGGGCTCGATCTCGGCAGCGGGATCTACGCGTTGACCGAGGACGGGGGCTCGGATTTCACTCCGGTGAACTGAGTTTTCGCGCCGGTGAACCGAGTCTGTCGGGCTGTTTGCGGCGCGACATCCCGTGCGGAATCGGGCCCGCGCGGCGCACCCGGTCGCGGTACCGTCGACCCATGGTGAACGCCGACTTTCAACACCGCTGGGTGACCGCCTTCCAGCGCACCATCGGCAACCCGGTGGCGCGCCGCCTCCCGATCCAGACCCTGCTCGAGACCACCGGCCGGGTCAGCGGCCAGGCTCGCCGGACGCCCCTCGGCGGGGCCCGGCGCGGTGATTCGTTCTGGTTCGTGTCCGAATTCGGTACCCGATCCCAGTACATCCGCAACATCCAGGCCGACAACCGGGTGCGGGTGCGGCTGCGCGGGCACTGGTACACCGGGACCGCGCACCTGCTGCCCGAGGACGACGCCAAGGCCCGGATGCGCGAGCTGCCCCGGGCCAACAGCGCGGTCGTCGGGGCGGTCGGCACCGATCTGCTGACCGTGCGGGTCGATCTGGACACCGGCCGCGCCTAGGTCTCGATCCGAAACAGATTCGGATCCGACTCTCCACAGTGCGGTGATCTTCGTTAACGTGCCTGGTGAGTCAGTTTTCGGAGCTACGGTGCGAATTGGTGGACGGAAGGTCCCGATGATGGCTTCATCCGAAATCGGACAGGACGACGCCGAGCCGCCGGACGGCGAGCGCGGCGGAAAGTACATGGCGGTGGCCGCGGTCGCGGTCCTCGCGGTGGCGATCGTGGTCGGCGTGCTCGCGCTTCGTTCCGGGCAGGATGTGCGGTCCACGGCGGACGATGCGACGGTCACCACGAGTGCGGAGCCCGTGGTCCGGACCGACGGGGTGCCGGGGGCGGGGAAGCCGCATCAGGAGGGGGACGACTGTTCGCACGACTACATCTCCGCGCGCTGGCAGCAGCGTGACGGCCGGTGGGTGTGCGCGCCGCCGGGAATCATGAGCACGATCCATCGGGTCGGTGACGATTGTTCGCACGATGATCTGATCGCGCAGTGGGTGGTGGGACCGGGACCGGCGTGGTTGTGTCAGACGCAGCGGCGGATCACGACCGAGGCGCCCGTGCCCGTGGTGGTGCCGACCCGTCCGCACACCGTGCAGCAGGCCCCGGTGCGGGTGCCCACGCCCGAACCGGCTCCCGCGCCGGTTGTCACCCAGGCGCCCGCTCCGGCTCCGGTGCCCGCGCCACGTCCCGCGCCCGCTCCGGCTCCGGTGCTGCCGCAACTGCCGTTCCAGCTTCCGCAACTGCCGTTCCCGCTGCCGTTGCCGCCGCATTGAGCCGGCCGGATTCACCGCGGGTGCTGCCCGGTCGAAGTGCGATGACGAGCGTGTTGGGGTCGAAGTATTAGGGTGCTCGGGTGCCTCGTGAACTCGCCGAACTGTCGTATGCCCGGTTTCTGGAAGCGTTCGAGGGGGAGCTCGAGCCCGACTCGGATTACGAGAGTGTGCACATCGACGGCGGTGAGTTCGAGGATCTCGACGCGCGGGGCGTTCGGTTCACTCAGTCCGCGCTGACCACGGTCCAGATCACCGGGGGGACGTTCCGGTACGGCCGATTCGACGACGTGTGGTTGCGCGCGGTGCGTTGGATCGGCGCCAATCTGGGCCAGAGTGGTTGGCTGAACTCGGAATTCGTGGAATGCGCGCTGTCCGGGGTGGAGGCGGTGGGGGTGGGATTGCGCCGAATCCGTTTCGAGGGTTGCAAATTCGACTCGGTGAACCTGCGCAATGCCTCGGTGCAGGATGTGACGTTCAGTGATTGTGTGTTGCGGGACACCGATTTCGGTGAGGCGACATTGCGCCGGGTGAGTTTCCCGGGGACCCGGCTCGACGGGATCACCCTGCACGGCGCGAGTCTGCACGATGTCGACCTGCGTGGCGCGACGACGCTGGATCTCACCGCCGGAATCGATTCGCTGCGGGGTGCGATGGTGAGTACCCCGCAGTTGCTGGATCTCGCACCGGCTTTCGCGCGCGCCGCGGGGATCATCGTGCGCGACAACTGAATTCGCGGAACGATCAGGCGGGTGCCGGGATCGGTTCGGGGCGGGGTGCGGGGAAGCCGGGGAGAACGCGCCGCGTGAGGGGGATGAGCAGGTGAATCAGCGGACCGATGCCGAAGGCGTAGACGACCGTGCCGACCCCGACGCTGCCACCCAGTAGCCAGCCGGTCAGCAGGACGGTGGCCTCGATGCCGGTGCGGATCGGCCAGACGGACCAGCCGGTGCGGGCGACCAGGCCAGTCATCAGGCCATCGCGCGGGCCCGGACCCATACCCGCGCCGATGTAGAGCACGGTGGCGACGGCGTTGAGCGCGACGGCCGCGATCATCGCGACGATCTGGAGCGGCAGCGCGTGCGGATGCGGCAGCCAGCCCAGGGCGTTGTCCACCGCGACGGCGATCACCACGACATTGCTGAGCGTGCCCAGTCCGGGGCGCTGGCGCAGCGGAATCCAGGCCAGCAGCACCGCGATTCCGGTCAGCGCCGTGACGGTGCCGAAGCTGACCGGCAGGTGCCGGGCCAGGCCCTGATGGAAGACGTCCCACGGGTCCAGGCCGAGTCCGGCGCGGATCATGACGGCCATCGAGAATCCGTACAGCCACAGTCCGGTGTAGAGCGCGAGCAGGCGACGCAACAGCATGTACTCCAGCGTGACCGATCACTGGACCTTCGATACAGAGCCAATCGTGGATTACTGGCCTGGAAATTCCGGTCGCGGTAATGCGCTGGCTCCGGGCCGGTGCCGGCAGTACTCTGGCCGCATGCGGAACTGTGCGCGTCTTGCGTGGTGGCTGCCCTGACGGGCGGTCGCAGATTCCGTGTATCTCTTCGACACGGCCGCCCCGATCGGGCGGCCGTTCTCGTATGCGTGAGGCGGCGGTGGTCCGGCCGGGCGGCCCTCATCGCGAAAGGCAGAACATCATGTCCCGGCGTATCACCGGCTTCACCCCCTCGGGCGAGCTGCATCTCGGCAATTACTTCGGTGCGATCAAACCCCTTGTCGACCAACAGGTTCCGGACCGGAGCATCGTCTTCGTGTCGGATCTGCACGCGCTGACCCTCGAACACGATCCGGCCGAGGTGCGCAGGCGCACACTGGAATTCGCGACCGTGCTGCTGGCCGCCGGGGCGGATCCGGCGCGCAGCATATTCCTGGTGCAGTCGCACGTGCCCGAACACACCGAACTGCACTATCTGCTGGAAAGTGCGACCGGTTACGGCGAGGTGCGGCGGATGATCCAGTTCAAGGAGAAATCCCGGGACAGTGACCGGGTCCGGGTGTCGCTGCTGACCTATCCGGTGCTGATGGCCGCGGATATCCTGCTGTATCACGCCGGGGAGGTGCCGGTTGGTGCGGATCAACGGCAGCACGTCGAGTTGGCGCGCGATATCGCCACGCGTTTCAACGCCGCCTACGGTCCGGTGTTCACCGTGCCGCACATGGTGAATCCGCCGGTCGCCGCCCGCATCATGGACCTGTCCCGTCCCACGGCCAAGATGAGCAAATCGACCTCGTCGGGTGGGACGCTGCGGCTGCTCGACTCGCCGGATACGTTGCGTCGCACGGTGATGCGGGCGGTCACCGATCCCGGATCGGCAATCGAATACGACCCCGGCAATCGTCCCGGCATCGCCAACCTGCTGACCATCCTGGCCGCCTGCACCGGAGAGGATCCCGTCGACGCCGCTACGCGTTTCAGTGGTTACGCCCAGCTGAAACACGCGGTGGCCGACGCCGTTATCGCCACCACCGACCCGATTCGCCACCACTACGCCGAACTGAGCCACGACCCCGAGTCGGTACGGAAGATATTGCGGGACGGGGTAATTCGAGCTCGTCTGATCGCTTCCGACACCGTGTCCGCCGCCAAACAAGCCATCGGGCTGCTTCCTGCCTGACCTGGGGTGAGCGGTGCGTGCAGCGCCACTCGCCGTTCGAGCCACTGACGAGTGGCTGGTGTACGCGAGGCGCCGGTGAGCTCGGCGGGGTCCAGGTTGGCGTCCGAGTACATCCGCCGAACGCTCGGGGCGAGCTGTCCGTGTCGAATTATCCTGCCGCGGAACGGTATCTGCCCGGTGCCGTGCCGAATTCGCGTTTGAACGCCTTGGCGAAGGCGTACTCCGAGACGTAGCCGACGCGGGTCGCGACCGTGCGCAGCGGCAGGTCGGCCTCGCGTAACAGTCTGGCTGCCAAGGTCATTCGCCACCAGGTCAGATAGGTCTGGGGTGGTATGCCCAGGGTGGCGGTGAAACGTTGTGCGAAGGCCGATCTGGACAGTCCGGCCAGTTCGGCGAGGTCCCGGACCGTCCACGGGGAGGCCGGGTCGTGATGCATCGCCTGGAGGGCCGGGGCGAGGTCTGGATCACGCAGGGCCACGGCCCATCCGGTGTCGTCGTGGGTCGATCGGTCCTCGTGCCAGGCCCGCAGGATGTAGAGCAGCAGCACTTCGAGCAGGGGTGGGAGGACGCCGGGTGCGCCCGGGAGCGGGTCGGCGTCGAGTTCACGGCCGAGCAGATCGATCGCGCCGCGCAGGGTCGGATGACGGCCGACGCGGGCGGGCAGATGTACCACCTCGGGGAGTTCGGCCAGCAGGGGATGCATCCTGGATTGGTCGAGAAGGTATGCGCCGCACAGTAATACGGTGGTCGGATCGCCGATCGTGGGGATGTTCGCGTCGTTCTGGTCGCGCAGCGGGGTGTCGAGTGAGTCGGCGATGGCGTGGCCGAGCTCGCGCGGTATGAATGCCACGTCGCCGACCACCAGCCGGATCGGATCGCCCCGCGTCGGGATCAGCCAGCATGCGCCCTGTAGGACGACGTGGAATCCCGCGCCGCGTTGCGCCGGGAAACGGATACCCCAGGGTGCGCGCAGTTCGGTGCGACTGGAATGGGGTCGGCCGATGCGCATGGCAGCGACCGCGTCACTGAGAACGTCCACCGTCTCAGCGTACTCAGATATGCCATTGGTCCGGACGATCGGACATCTTTCCCGGACTTTCCGGCATGGATCATCCCTCTCGACGTTCATAGGGTCGTGATGTCGGCATTTCGGCCGACGCGGAATCACTACTCGGGAGTGTGCGATGAGGATTGCCGTGTACGGGGCCAGCGGATTCACAGGTGCGCTGGTGGCGGCGGAGGCTCGGCGGCGGGGTATCGAACCGGTGCTGGTGGGCCGGGACGTCGTGCGGCTGCGCAAGACGTCCGAGGATATCGGTGTGCCGGATGCCGCACTGCGTATCGCCAGTTTGGACGAAATACAGGAAATGGCAACGATTTTCACCGAATGTGATGCGGTGGTGAACTGCGCCGGACCGTTCACCCGCTGGGGCGAGCCGGTGCTACGTGCCGCGATCACGGCCGGACGACACTACGTCGACACCTCCGGCGAACAGCATCACATCCATCGAACGTTCGACGAATTCTCCTCGGCGGCAGAGCAATCGGGGACAACCGCCGTTCCGGGCGCGACGGACGACGGTGTCCCGGGAGATCTGATCGCGCAGCTGGCCGCCGCACGGGTGTCATCCATCCGGGAGGTGCTGATCGCGGATCTTCGTCTGCCGGGCGGTGTTTCGCGCGGAACCGCCCGATCGATGCTCGCGGTGTCCGGCAGCGGCGGGCTCGAATTCCGCGACGGCGCTTGGCATCCGGACGCTGGCGGCACCATCGAACCGGTCATCCCGCCGGGACAGGATCAGCCCGCGGCGCTGCGTGTATTCGCCCTGCCCGGCGTGGTGACAGTTCCCCGGCACGTCACGGCCGGACGGGTGCGCGGGGCGATCCGGGCGGAAGTCGCGACATTGTTCGAGGGCCTGACCGAGGAGATGGCCGAGACGATTCCGGAGGTCGTTCCGATGCAGGCGCGGCAGGACGGGCAGTGGCTCATGTTCGCCCGGGTGACCGGTGTGAACGGCGAGAGCGTCTCCGGCTGGGTCACCGGGCCCGATGCCTACGGACTCACCGCGGTCATCGCCGTGGAGACCGCGCGTCGGCTGGTCGAGGTGGGTGCGCCCGCCGGGGTGCTGGCTCCCGCGCAGGCGGTCGATCCGGCGGATTTCCTGCGATATCTGGCCTCCGCGGGCGCGCGGTGGCAGGTGGGCGAGGACTGAGTCGGGTCAGAGGCCGGATACGTCGGCCAGTTGCCCGATGCCGTAGGTCACGGCCATGGCCAGCGCGCCGCCGACGACGACGCGCAGCACCGCGCGACGCGGATTGCTGCCGCCGAGGCGGGCGCTGACCGAACCGGTCAGACCCAGCGCGATCAGGACGGCCACGAAGGTGACCGGGATGCGCCACGACACCGGCGGCAGCAGGATCGCCAGGATGGGCAGGATCGCGCCGAGGGTGAAGGACACCGCCGAGGACAGGGCCGCCTGCCACGGGTTGGTCAGTTCGGTGGGGTCCAGGCCGAGTTCGGCCTCGGCGTGCGCGGTGAAGGCGTCGTGGGCGGTGAGTTCCTCGGCGACCAGGCGGGCGGTGTCGGGGGACAGGCCCTTGCCCTCGTAGATCTGGGCGAGTTCGTTCAGTTCGTAGTCGGGTTCCTCGGCCAGTTCCCGGCGTTCCTTGGACAGCAGCGCGCGTTCGGAATCGCGCTGGGTGCTCACCGAGATGTATTCGCCGACGGCCATCGAGATCGCGCCCGCGGTGAGTCCGGCGATACCCGCGGTCAGGATCGCCCCGGACGCGGTGGTCGTCGCGGCGACGCCCACGACCAGGCCCGCGGTCGAGACGATGCCGTCGTTGGCGCCGAGCACCCCGGCTCGTAGCCAGTTCAACCGCGAAGCCAGCCCGTTGCCGTGCGGTTCGTGCGGGTGCGCCGCGTCCGTGGTGTTCACGATCGAGCAGCCTACGGTCGTGCGGGGGGTCGGCGGGGGAGCCGGTGGCGGTGCGGAGCGGATTCGTGGCTGGGAGGTGCGCCGGTGGGTGGATAGACTCCGCCGATGCCGCTCACCTTTCCCTCGCATTCGCTGGCTGTGCTGCCGTTGAAGCTGCGGTGGCCGCGGCGGTGGGACGGGGTCGCGCTGGTGGTGGGGTCGGCGGTGCCGGACGCGTCGTATCCGGTGGCGGGGTTCTTCTCGATGCCCGAGACGCATGCGCTGCCCGCGCTGCTGTGGTGGTGCCTGCCGGTGGGGATCGTGGGGACGGCGCTGATCCGGTGGGGTGCGCCTGCGATCGCGGCGCATCTGCCGCGGCTCGGAGGGTTCGATCTGCCCGCCTACGGGGTGCTCGGCGCGGTGCGGTATCGGTGGTACGTCACGGTGTATTCGCTTCTGGGAGGGGCGATTACACATATTTTCTGGGACGGGTTCACCCATGATCCGGCGGGCGGGCACGGCTGGGCGGTCGCGCGATTTCCCGTGCTGCTGCATCCGGGACTGTTCGGCAGGCCGTGGTGGTATCTGCTGCAACAGACCTCGACCGTGGGCGGCGCGGTGCTGGCGATCGGGGTGTTCTACTACATCGGCCGCCGGGGACTGATCCGGCGCTGGCACGGTGAGCCTGCCGCGGTGGCCCGGATGCCGCGGCGTTTCTGGCTCACCGCGAGCCTGGTCGCCGTCGTCGGCCTGCTACTGATTGCCTTGATGCCCTTGGCATTTCAACCGTTCGTACTGGGCGTCCGGCTGCTGTACGTCGCGGCGATCGCGCTGCTCGCGGGCGCGGCCGTGACACGTTCGGGCCGCTCCTCGCACGCGGGCGTAGCATCCGTGAGGTGAACCCGCTTGTCGCACGCGTGATGTCCACCGTCGCCGGTCAGCTCGGGCATCCGAGGGGGCTGCTGGGTAGAGGGGTGGGGCGGGTGCTCGATCGCGCCAACCGCTCCCTGATCGAGGCGAGCGTCCTCGGCGCGGAGGTCGCCCGCGGTGCGGCGGCGGCCGATATCGGATTCGGTGGCGGCGTGGGACTTTCGCTGCTGTTGGATCGAGTCGGTGAGAACGGCACCGTCCACGGCGTGGAACTCTCCCGAGACATGTTGGCGCGAGCCAAATCCCGATTCACCCGCGAGATCGGCACCGGCCGCTTGCGAGTGCTCGAGGGTTCCCTCACCGAACTCCCCCTGGCCGATGCGAGCCTGGACGCGGCGATCACCGTCAACACGGTCTATTTCGTCGCCGAACTCGACCGTGCGTGCGCGGAACTCGCACGGGTGCTGCGCCCACAGGGCCGCGTCGTGATCGGCATCGGCGACCCGGACGCCATGACCGAACTCCCCTTCACCGCACACGGTTTCCGCCTGCGCCCGGTCGCGGAACTGACCACGGCCCTGGAAACCGCCGGTCTGACCGTCGAACACCGCCTCCTCGACCGCAAACCCATGCCGGGCCACCTGCTCATCGGCACGCGCGCGGGGCAATCGAAGAGGACAGCCGATGAATAAGACCTATGAGGTGCGGGTGACGCGGGATGGGCGCTGGTGGATGGTGCGCATTCCGGAACTCGACGAGCTGACCCAGGCTCGTCGTATTGGCGAGGTGCCACGGATGGCGCGCGAAGCCGTTGCGCTGCACCTTGGTGTGCCGGTGGATCGAGTTGCTGTCGAGGTGACGATCGAGGTCGCCGATCTGCCGGTGTCCGAACTCATCCGTGCGGTGCTCGAACATCGGAGTCGGGCCGAGGAATTGGCGAAACAGGCACTGGCCGAATCGAAGTCGTTGGCGCGGGAGCTTGCCAGTCGGGATGTTCCGATGCGTGATATCGGTGAGATGTTGCATCTTTCGCATCAGCGGGTGCATCAGCTCGTCGAGAAGTGAGTGTCCAAAGCGCGGGTGCGGTGGTGCGCTGTGGGTTCGCGCGGGCGGTAGGGTGTTGCGCATGGTGATGCGGTCGGCGGCACTGGTGGTGTGCTCGTACGTCGTGTCCGTGTGGGCCGCGTTGCTGGCGCCGGTGGGGGAGTCGAATTCGTTGCTGGCGGTGGGGGCCGCGGTGATGGTGGCGTTGGCCGTGGTGGCGGCGCATGCCAACCGGGTGCGGTTGCTGCCGGTTGTGGTGCGGACCGGTCCGCCGGTGTCGGCGCAGCGGCGGCGGCGCGGATCGTTCCTGCGGCAGAGCAATCCGGATGCGGCGGGCCGGGTGCGGGCCAGGGCGCCGGGGTACGGCGGCTGATCGTGCCGCGGCGCGGTCGGCCGACTCGCTGACCCTGTTCACCCCACCCGTTCGCGGGTACCTCGCAGTCAGGTGTTTGCCCATGCTCGATTTCGTGTACTACCCCCTGTCCGGCGTGTTGTGGTTGTGGCACAGCGGATTCGCCGCCCTGCTCGGTCCGGCCAGCGGCCTGGCCTGGGCGCTGGCGATCATGTTCCTGGTGCTGACCCTGCGCGCCGCGCTGTACAAACCGTTCGTGGCGCAGGTGAAGTTCCAGCGCACCATGTCGGTGCTGCGGCCCAAGATGAAGGAGTTGCAGGAGCGGCACGCCGAGGACAAGGAACGCCTCGCCACCGAGATGCGCGCCCTGCAACAGGAACACCAGTTCAACCTGTTCAGCGGCTGTCTGCCGGTGATCGTGCAACTGGTGATCTTCGTCGGTCTGCTGCACGTGCTCAGCTCGTTCGGCCGCACCGGATCCGGTTCGATCGTGCGCCTGATCTGGCATCCGGTGCATGTCGCGACCGTGCAGACGGTGACCTCGAACTACCTGTTCTCCGTCGCCCAGGTGCAGTCGTTCCTGCACGCGAAACTGTTCACCGCGCCGCTCACCGCGACCCTGCTGACTTCCGGATCGGCGTGGGGTTCGGTTGCGGCGGTGGCGATTCCGCTGGTCGTCCTCGGCGCGGTGGCCACGCATTTCACCGCGCGCGCCTCGGTGATCCGGCAGACCGAGACGAACACCCAGACCCGGCTGATCAACTTCATGACCATGTGGCTGTTCCCGCTGGGCACGCTGGTGGCCGGGCTGGTCATGCCCGTCGGTGTGCTGGTGTACTTCGCCACCAGCAACACCTGGACATTCGTGCAGCAGTACTTCGTGCACAAGCGATTCGATCCGATGGATACCGAACCGACGGCGCGCGCGGCCGAGGTGTCCGACGGCTAGGTCGAGCCCGGCTGTGCGAGATCTGTTGCTGCGCAGTCGATTACCGCATCGGGTCGCGGCTCACCCGTGGGTTCCGGTCGGCTGCGGGGTGGTGGTGAGCGCCTCAGCGCGCCTGGTCGCCCGGACGGGCGGCACCACCGCCGCGTCCGGGCCGGCGGGGTGCGCGATCACCACCATCGAGACCGTGAGGATCTGCTCGACGTCCACGTTCCGCGCGGCCAGCCGGGCGATGATGCCGAGGCGACGCTCGGCGCTGTGCGGCCAGATCGGGATCTCCCGCGAGCCGCTCTGCGCGATGAAACGCTGGTAGCGCGCGTCCCAGCGCGTCGGCAGCCCGTCGCGCACGGCCCGGTAGACCTCGAGGTCGAGGTCGCGATGCCGGACCGGATCGATCATCAGGTCCGCGATGTGCTCCTCGGCCTTGGTGAGCATGGGTGAGCGCTGCATCGGCTGGAGATACCGCGCCTGTGCGACCAGTCGCCGACGGTAGTCCTCGATGGGACCGCGCAGCAGCTCCCGGTGCCGCTGTGCCTCGGTGACCAGCTCGCGGTCGGCACTGCTATCGGACGTCGACGAGCGGTGCTCGGACATGGACACGCCTTTCGGTAAAGGTTGCGAATACTTTGGTGGTGCAACCTGATCGGCGTCCGATGTGGCTATTGTGCCGCAGGGGTACGACAAGTTCGGCCGGGCTGCCGGCCGCTGCGCTCGTTCGTGGTGCTCACGCCCGTCGTGGTTGCTCCGGGAGCTGCTGCGGAGTGAGTGTATCGAACAAACGTTCGAACATCCAGAGATGTCGCGAGTGTCGCCGTGGCTACTCGGGATCGCCTGCCGCGGTGCGGTTCCGCATGCCGATGATGCCGTGGAGCAACAGATCCTCCAGCGACTCGGCGAAGCCGTCGAGATCATCGATATCGCGGATGCACATGGCGAACAGGGCGGCGCCGGCGATGGTGTCCAGGAGGGTGTTCGGGTCCAGGCCGGGGCGCGGGGCGGTGGGGAGGTATTCGGCGAGTTCGTCGCGGGTGGGAGTGTCCAGACGGGCCGAAAGTTTCTGGTAGAGACCGGAATCCGCGCGCATCTCGGTCATCAGGCCGGGCATGGCCGCGCGGGCCTCGGCTGAGCCGAACAGCTGGATCGTGCCCCGGATGACCTTGCGGATCTCGGCGAGCAGATCGGGGGCGACCTGTTCGGAGCCGACGTCCGGGAACACCGCCTTGGCGATCAGATGCGCCTTGGACGGCCAGCGCCGGTAGATCGCCGGGCGGCTGACCCCGGCACGGGTCGCGATCGCGTCGATGGAGGTCGCGGCGTATCCGCGTTCGACGAGCAGGCTGCGGGCGGCCTCGAGCACCGCGCGGTCCACCGCGGGATCGCGGTGCGGGCCGAGGCGGTGGCGTGCGGTCACGGAAGACGTCCTTGTCAGCGCGGGTGAGAGTCGTTACAGTCTGTCACATCTAAGTCGTTACAGAGTGTAACTGCTGAAGGAGGAGCCGTGCCCGCCGACGCGCATGTCACCGAGCCCGCCGAGAACTATCGCCCGGTGCCGCTGCTACAGGACAAGGTCATCGTGCTCTCGGGCGTCGGGCCCGGGTTGGGGCGCTCGCTCGCGCTCGAGGCCGCGCGGATGGGTGCGGATCTGGTCCTGGTCAGCCGGACCGAGCGCAAGCTGGAGAAGCTGGCCGCGGAGATTCGCGCGCTGGGGCGTACCGCGGCGGTCGTCCCGGCCGATATCACCGATGAGGCACAGCGCGTCACGATGGTCGAGCGGGCGACCGCGGCGTTCGATCGGATCGACTGCCTGATCAACAATGCCTTCGCGATTCCGCCGATGGATCCCATCACGCAGATCGATCCGGCCGCGCTGCGGGTGGTGAACGAGACGAATGTGTTTGCACCGCTGCGGCTATCGGCATTGTTCGCGGATGCGCTGGCCGCGTCGCGGGGGTCGATCATCATGCTCAACTCGTGTGTGTCCTACAGTTCGCAGCCCGAGTACTCCGGCTACAAACTGTCCAAAGGCGCTCTGGCGCATCTGGCTTCGTCGCTCGCCACCGAGTTGGGTCCGCGCGGGATCCGGGTGAACAGTGTCGCGCCGTCCTACGTGTACGAGGACATCAACAAGGCGTATTTCGATTGGCTCGCATCGCAAGCCGGTGTGACGCACGACGACATCTACCGCGAGAAGGCCGCGCCGACCGATCTGCAACGCCTGGCCGCGCCCGAGGAGGTCGCCCGCGCGGCGCTGTTCCTGGCCAGCGATCTGGCCACGGCCGTCACCGGGCAGATGCTGACCGTCGACTGCGGCGAATTCCACCGCTGAACCGGGAGCGATCATGTTCGATACGAAGCGAATCGTGTTGTGGGGCACCGGGGTTGTCGGATCGATGGTGCTGGCGGAGATCGTGCGGCATCCGCGTTTCGAGCTGGTCGGCGTCGGGGTGAACAATCCGGACAAGGTCGGCGTGGACGCCGGTGACCTGTGCGGGACCGGGAAAACCGGTGTGCTGGCGACGAATTCGATCGAGGAACTGATCGCGGCGCGGCCGGACGCGGTGGTGCACTACGGACCCACCGCGCAGTTCGCCGACGAGAACATCCGGGTGATCGGCGAATTCCTGCGCGCCGGAATAGATGTGTGCTCCACGGCCATGACGCCGTGGGTGTGGCCCGCGATGCGGCAGCTGCCGGATGTGTGGCGCGATCCGATCGCCGAGGCGTGTGCGGCGGGCGGAGCGTCCTGCTTCACCACCGGCATCGATCCCGGATTCGCCAATGATCTGTTCCCGATGACGCTGATGGGCCTGTGTGGTGAGGTCACCTCGGTGCGCGCCTCGGAGCTGCTGGACTACACCGATTACGAGGGTGACTACGAGTTCGAGATGGGCATCGGCCATCCGCCGGAATTCACCGCGCTGCTGGAACATTCGGATCTGCTGATCATGGCCTGGGGTGCGACGGTGCCGATGATCGCGCACGCGGCCGGGATCGAGCTGGATCGCATCACCACCACCTGGGACAAGTGGGTCACCCCGACCGATCGGCGCTCCGCGAAGGGGACGGTCGCCGCGGGCACGGTGGCCGCTATTCGCTTCACCATCAACGGAATTCACGACGGTCGCGAGGTCATCACCCTCGAACACGTCAACCGCATCGGCCTGGACGCCGCCCCCGACTGGCCCGCGGGCACCCGCGACGACGTCTACCGCGTCGACATCCTCGGCTCCCCGTCCATCTCCCAGGAGACCTCGTTCCGCTTCACCGATGGCTCCGGCCGCACCCCCGCCGTCGCGGGCTGCCTGGCCACCGGCATGCGCGCCCTCAACGCGGTCCCCGCCGTCAACGCCCTCCCGCCCGGCTGGGTCACGCCGCTGGACCTGCCCTTGATCCCGGGCGTCGGCGCCATCCGCTGAGTGATCAGCCGAGACCGGCGGTGAGGGTCCGCATGCAGCCGGTGACCAGGTCGGCGGGGGAGCCGGGGCCGGTGGGGGGTGTGTCGCCGGTGGCCCACTGTTCGAGGGCCACCCGGATGGCTCCGGCGGCGGCGACGGCGGTCAAACGCAGTCGGAGAGAGTCGGTTTCGGGGGACAGCGTGGCCAGGACGGCGAGCAGGGACTGTTCGCCGGTGAGGTTGACGCGGTGCCAGACCGCGCGCAGGGCCGGGTCCTGATCCATGGCGCGCAGCAGGCCGCGCATGACGTCCATTTCCGTGCTGTCGTCGGGTGGGGTCAGGGCCTTGGCGGCGGCCGCGGCGAATTCGGCGGGGGTGGGCAGGCGGGCGGGGCCGCTGGAGAGGGAGTCCAGCCAGCGGGATGCGCCGGTGGACAGCAGCGGTTCGACGGCATCCTCTTTGGTACGGCAGTACCGGTAGAACGTGCGCAGGCCGACGCCCGACTCGGCGGCGATCTGCTCGGCGGTGACCGTCGCGGTGCCCTGGGCGGCGAACAATCGTGCGGCCGTGCGGGCGATCTCGAAACGGGTCTGGGCCTTGCGTCGCTCCGACAGGCTCGGGACCGATCGTGCTGTGGACATCCGCGGCGCCTCCTTCCGGTCCGATGATACGTCGAATTGCCATAGTGGCACGATGTGCCATTAGGGCGTACCATGTCAGTCAGCAATCGCATCGGATAAGGAGTCCGCCATGGAACGTTTCGCCGACCGCCGAGTACTCGTCACCGGCGCGGGATCAGGGATCGGCCGGGCCACCGTGCACCGGATCCTGTCCGAGGGCGGCACCGTCGTCGGCGCGGACGTCAATGCGGCCGGGCTCGCCGAAACCGCTGCTCAGGCCGCCGAACACGGCGATCGGTTCAGCACGGTCCACATCGATATCTCCGATGAAGCCTCGGTGCAGGCCGGTGTCGAAACCGCCGTGCGGACCCTGGGCGGCCTGGACGCGCTGATCAACGCCGCCGGAATCCTGCGGTCGGCGCACACCCACGAGGTCTCGCTCGCCGACTGGAACCGGATCATCACCACCAATCTCACCGGCACCTTCCTGATGATCCGCGAGTCGCTCGGCGCGCTGCTCGAGACCGGGCGCGGGGTCATCGTCAACTTCGCTTCGACCTCGACCTACTTCGCGCACCCGTACATGGCCGCCTACGCCGCGTCCAAGGGCGGCATCATGTCGATGACGCACGCGTTGTCCGCGGAGTATGCCAAGCAGGGGCTGCGCGTGGTCGCCGTCGCGCCGGGCTCGATCTCCAGTGATATGACCGACGGGCGCGGGCCGGGCCTGCCCGAGGACGCCGATTACCACCTCTTCACGAAGCTGATGCCCTTGCTGGGCAAGGGATTCGCCTCACCCGACACGGTCGCGGGGGTGGTCGCGATGCTGGCCTCCGACGACGGCGCGTTCATCACCGGCACCGAGATCCGCATCGACGGCGGCACACACGCCTGATCCGGTTCCACTGTCCGGACGGATCCGCGACGAAGAACTGGAACGTATTCTACTCTGGTCGCGGATCGACAATCTGGAGGTTTCCGTGACGGATCTGGCCGCTATCGAGGACATTCGCTCGCTCAAGTACCGCTATCTGCGCGCGTTGGACCTCAAGAACTGGGACGAGTTCGCCGAGACGCTCGCCCCGGATGTCGTCGGCTCCTACGGCTCGCCGTCCGGCGGCGGGCCGCTGGAATTCGACAGTCGCGAGGGCATCGTCGGCTATATGCGTTCCGCGCTGGACAACGACATCATCACCGTGCACGTCTGCAATCATCCGGTGATCGAGGTGGACGGCGAAACCGCCAGCGGCACTTGGTGTCTGGAGGACACCGTGATCGTCCCGCAGTACGGCGTGATGATCCGCGGCGCAGCCTATTATCAGGACCGCTACCGCCGCACCGACGGCCGTTGGCAGATCACCCGCACCGGTTATGAACGTATCTACGAGGCATCGATGCCGTTGCAGGACTTGGGTTTCCGACTCACCGCCAATCGTTGGGCCGATCGTTCGGCGGCTCAGGGCTGAACCGAACGGTCCGAGATCGGCACCGCGTGTAGTCCGGGCCGGTGGCGGTTGTATCGTTGCAGGACACTGGTTTTCGGATGCCCGCGAATTGGTGTGCGCACCTCTGGTCGACCTCGCCGGGTGAACCGCCGCGGTCACGGCCGGGCGCGGGCATGATCCCGGCGCACGGCCGAAGGTGTTGTGTCCCACCAACGTTGGCAGCTGCGGGTGAAGGTGGACTGTTCGGAGAGGCCGAGCAGCGAGGCGATCTGGCTCATCGGCAGGTCGGTGGTGGTGAGGTAGCGGCGGGCCTCGGCGCGGCGGACCTCGTCGAGGATGGTGGCGAAGCCGGTGTGCTCGGCGGCCAGGCGGCGTTGCAGGGTGCGCGGGTGCAGGGTCATCAGGCGCGCGACCGCGGCGATATCGGGGGTGCCGGTGGCCAGCAGTTGTTCGACCGCGGCGCGGACCTGCGGGACGAGTGAGCCGCCCGCGTCGGCGGCCTGTTCGGCGAGGAAGGCGATGGCCAGGCGGTTCAGGTGTTCGTCGCCGCCGGGGACCGCGCGGGTGGCCAGGCTGCCGGGGACGCGCAGCATCGCGACCGGGCGGTCGAATCGTACTGGGGCACCGAAGAATTCCTCGTATATCGCGCGCGGGGCGGGCGGGTGGTACGGCAGTTCGACCGAGCGCAGGCCGTACGGGCCGTCGACCAGTCGCAGCAGGGTGCGGTGCAGGAAGGCCAGGCCGAGGTCGGTGCCCTGCACCAGGGACGGCAGCCCGGCGCGCACGCCGTAGTGCAGCGCCGTGACCGCGCGGTCGCCGTACGGGTCGGGTTCGAGGGTCAGGCTCAGCGACCGGGCGTGCACGAACAGATAGCGCGAGGTGCATTCCAGGGCGTCGGCCAGGGTGGGCGAGTTGCGGATGGCCAGCGCGAGCGGGCCCAGCATGCTCAGATCCTGGCGCGCGCCGATGCGCAGGCCCAGGTCGGGGCGGTGCATGCGGTCGGCGGCGATTTCCAGGGTGAGGGCCATGGCCTCGTCGGAGACCAGCAGATCGTCCGCGTCCAGGGCGGCGATCGGCAGTCCGGCCGCGGCGGCGAACTCCTCGGCGTTGCCGCCCAGTTCGGCTACCGTTGCCCGGAAGCCCCGCAGTCCGGCCGATCTGATCACCGACATGTCGTCCAGGATCAAATAGTTGTCGCGCAGAGTCAAGAAGGAGTGCGTGTGCCCCAGCACACTGGAGAGATGGAACATCTCGATGTCGTCATCGTCGGCGCCGGACTGTCCGGTATCGGCGCCGCCTACCGGTTGCAGACCGAGTTGCCGGACAAGAGTTACGCCGTGCTCGAGGCTCGCGAATCGCTCGGCGGGACCTGGGATCTGTTCCGCTATCCCGGCGTGCGGTCGGACTCGGACATGTTCACCCTCGGCTATCCGTTCAAGCCGTGGCGTGATGCCAAATCCATCGCCGACGGGCCCTCGATTCTGCGTTACGTGCGGGAGACGGCCGAGGAATTCGGTATCGACAAGCGAATTCGCTATGGCGCCAAGGTGATCGGCGCGGAGTGGTCGACCGACGAGTCACGCTGGACGCTCACCGTCGCCCAGGGTGGTGAAACCCGCACGCTCACTTGCGGATTCCTCTACAGCTGCGCGGGATACTACGACTACGATCAAGGGCACACGCCGGAATTCCCTGGGGCCGAGACATTTTCGGGCACGATGGTGTATCCGCAGTTCTGGCCGGAGGATCTGGACTACTCCGGTAAGCGGGTGGTCGTGATCGGCAGTGGCGCGACGGCGGTGACCCTGGTGCCCGCGATGGCCGAACAGGCCGAGCGGGTGACCATGTTGCAGCGTTCGCCCACCTGGATTTCCGCGGTTCCGGGGCGAGACAAGTATGCCGACAAGATCCGCGAACTGCTGCCGCCGCAGCTGGCGCATCGGGTGATCCGGACCAAGAACATCCTGTTCAACGTGGGTTTCTATCAGTACTGCCGACGTCGCCCGGAGGCCGCGCGCAAACTGCTGACCGGTCTGACCACGCGCATCCTCGAGGATGAGGCGCTGGTGGCCGAACATTTCACCCCCGAGTACAACCCGTGGGATCAGCGGTTGTGCGCGGTTCCGGACGCCGACTTCTTCAAGGCGATGCGCAAGGGTAAGGCCGAGGTGGTCACCGATCACATCGAAACCTTTGTGCCCGAGGGGATTCGGCTGAAGTCCGGCCGGGTGCTGGAGGCCGATGTGGTGGTGTCGGCGACCGGCCTGAAACTCCTTGCGTTCGGCGGGATTTCGCTCGTCGTGGACGGTACGCCGATCACCCTGTCCGACGAGTTCGTCTGGCAGGGCGCGATGCTCACCGGCGTCCCGAACTTCGCCGTCTGCATCGGCTACACCAACGCCTCCTGGACCCTGCGCGCCGACCTCACCTCCCGTCTGGTCTGTAAAGTGCTGGCGCACATGGACCGTCGCGCCTACCCCGCCGTCGTCCCCCAACCCCACGCCCACCTCGACGAGCACCCCCTCCTCGACCTGGCCTCCGGCTACATCCAACGCTCCATCGCCGACTTCCCCCGCCAGGGCAGCCGCCACCCGTGGAAGGTCCGCCAGAACTACATCCTCGACTCGGCCACCACCATGCGCACCAACCTGGACCGCACCCTGCGCCCGGTAACCACCCGCGGCGCACTCCAGAAGGTGTGATCCGAGTCGAAACACCCACTCGCGCAACGGATCTGCGCTGACCGACCCGACGGAAGATTCAGGACAGGAGTAGGCCGCCGTCGACGGTGAGGGTCGTGCCGGTGATGAAGCTGTTCTGGATGAGGTGGAGGTGGGCGGCGGCGATCTGGTCCGGCTCGCCGATGGTGCCGGTCAGGGTGTTCCGGGCGAGGGTGGTGAACAAGTCGGAGCGCTGGGGTTCAGGGATGCCATTCCACATCGGGGTGCGGATCGTGCCCGACCGGATCGCGTTGACGCGAATCGGTGCGAGTTCCACGGCCAGTCCGCGCACCAGGCCCTCGACCGCGCTCGCGCTGGCGGCGGCGAGCGCCCGGCCCGGTGCCGGACGGATGCCGATCGTCCCGGTGGTCAGGGTGATCGAGCCGCTGCGCCGGATGCGGGGCGCCGCGTACTTCACCGCGGTGATCGAGCCCCAGAGCCGGACGTCGAAGAGTGCGCGTGCGGTGGCGAGCGGGGTGTCCTGCGGACCGGTTGGCCCCCGCGCTGGCGGCGGCGGTGCAGGCAGCGGACGAGGCGCTCGCACCTTTCGAGGCGGTACTGGCAGGGCTCGTAACCGTCGGAGACATACTGGCCGAACGTGTTTCGTCGACGGCCGCGCAACGCCGGGCGATCGTGCGGGCCAGCCCCGAACTGCAGGAACGCGAGCGGACCAAATTCGCCGCCGTCGCCGACACACTCGCCGACGCACTCGAACAACGTGGCGCGCCGACCGCCGAAGCCGATCTCCTGGCCCAGGTCGGGATCGCCATCTTCGTCGAGGCATTCGCGCGCTGGGCGCAGGACACACAGTCCACTCGCCTGGCCGACCTCGTGCGCGAGGTGGCGGCCGAACTCGCCGCCCATCTCGGGACCGCCCGGTGAAAAGCGCAGCTGGTCCGGGTCGAGGCTCGCTACGTTCGGGTCAGATCGATTTCCACGGGGAATGGTGCGGATGCTGTGATCACTCCGGTGAACATCTCTCTTGATCGGTAGGTTCTCGTGGCCGGGTCCAGGATGTAGGTGTAGATGAGTGGTATGCCGGTTGCCGCTTGCTCGACTCTCCAGTAGAAACCGATGCCTGCTCGGGCGTACTGCTCGACTTTCACGATCCGGTCGGTGGTCTCGGATCCTGGTGATACGACTTCGACAACCAGTAGTACGTGTTCGGGTCGCGTGGGGGTGATATCGATCGTGTCCGCTCGATATACGACGACATCCGGCCTGCGATTGTGCAGCGGTACGTCCTGGAGCCTGACATCGAAGTCCGTATCGGCGTTCCAGTCCGGTCCGGCGGCGCTGTCCAGCGCGTTCGCCAGGATCCGTGCCAGCCGGTTGTGCCGTTTGGACGCGCTGGGACTCACGACGACCATCCCGTCCACGATCTCGATTCCCGCACTCTGCTCCTCGGACCAGGATTCGTACTGTTCGGCAGTGATCTGCTCGTGCATCCATGCGGGGGTGATCGACTGCACAGCCATGGCGCTCCTCCCGGCCCTTTGTCGGCGGGCCCGATCCCGCTCAATGAAGTGTACTTTCCCCGCGTCACCACGGCGGTGTTCGGCAGTGGGGTCTCCTGGGGCGCGGCCCATCCGGGGACCGCCCGGTGAAAAGCGCAGCGAAATCGCAGCTAGTCTGGGTGGTCGGGTAGCTGGCGGATGTTGCGGTGTCGGGCGTTCGGAGCGGATGAAGTGAGTGAAACGGAGCGGAACGGCTGTGGACTCGCGCGCAATCGTCGGGCGCGACGGTGAGCAACGTCGGCTGCGGGAATTGATTGCCGCGGCTACCGGGCAGTCGTTGCTGTTGCGGGGGGACAGTGGGGTCGGCAAGAGCGCGCTGCTGGATTATGCGGCCGAATCTGCGGTCGAGGCGGGGTGTGCGGTGATTCGGGCGACGGGTGTGGAAGCCGAATCCGAGTTGCCGTACGCGGGGCTGCATCAGTTGGTGTGTCCGTTGCTGCGTGCGGACGACGTGCTCGATCCCGATACTCGCGCCGTGCTGGATATCGTCTTCGGGCAACATCCTGGCGAGCCGCCCTCGATCATGACGCTGGGTATCGCCGTGTTGAATCTGCTCGTCCAGGCGGGTGCCGACCGGCCACTGCTGCTGATCCTGGACGACGGGCACTGGTTCGACGAGGCGAGTGTGCAGGTGTGCGGGTTCGTCGCTCGCCGGTTGCCCGGCACGCGGACGAAACTGCTGATCGCCGTGCGCACCGGTGAGATGTCCGAATTCGACCACGCGGGACTGCCCGAGGCCGCGGTGAGCGCGTTGTCCGCGACGGCGTCGGCGCGGCTGCTGGACGAGCGTTTTCCGGGCCTGGAACTGTGGAAACATCGCCGCGTGCTCGACTATGCGCAGGGCAATCCGCTTGCGCTGCTGGAACTTTCGAGCATGCTCGCGGAACGTTCGTTCGACGCGGGCGATACCTTGACCGAACCGCTGGTGCCGATGTCGCACCGGTTGCAGCGGTTGTTCGGCGCGCGGATCGCCACCCTGGCCGAGCCGGTCCGCAGACAACTGCTCGAGGGCGCGCTGGACGGCGTCGGGGCCCGGCACGGCACCCGGATCGGCACCCGGTTCCGGCTGCCGGAGGTCGAACCGGCCGTGGCCGTGGGGCTACTCGAACACGATTCCCGCAGCGGCACAATCATTTTCCGGCATCCGCTGGTCCGCTCGGCGATCGTGCAGATGGCCGCACCCGATCAACGTCGCGCGGCGCACGCCGAACTGGCCCGGATCCATCACGACGACATCGAACGTCGCGCCCGGCATCTGGCCGCGGCCACCATCGACCCGGACGAACGCGTTGCGGCGGTACTGGACGCCGCGGCCGCCTCGGCCACCCGGCGCGGCGGCTCGCGGGCCGCGGTCACCTGGCTGACCCGCGCGGCCGACCTGAGCGAGAGCCCGCGGGATCGGTCCCGGCGGCTCGCCGAGGCCGCCTACCTGGCCACCCAGGCCGCGCAGGTCGGGCAGGCGCAGGAGATCCTGCGGTTCGATCAGCGGCCCGGCGCGGACCATTCGCCGGGTGCGGTGATCGCCGCGGGCTACCGGATGCTCAATACCGACGGGGATATCCGGTCCGCGTATCGGCTGGTGTTCACGGCCATCGAGATGCGCACCGGGGAGGCGGCCGAATCGGCGGAAACCATGCGCTGGTTGATCATTCTGCTGATGTCGGTGTGCTCGTTCGCCGGTGACGCCGAGTCGTGGAAGCGGGCGCGACGGCTGCTGGACACCCTGGGTGAGCTGGTGCTGCCGCGGACGGCGCTGCTGTGCGATACCTGGAGCGATGTGGTCCGGTACGGCACGGGCCGGGCCGAACAGGTCGAACAGGCCATCTCGCGGCATGCGCAGCTCGTGGCGTGGGAGGTCACCGAACTGGCCGTCAGCGCCCACCACCTGGACATCCTCACCGCGCACCGGCCGCTGCTGCTGGGCCTGGTGGATCGGGAGATCGAGACCGGCGCGGCGGCCAGCGGCATCGTGATGTTGCAGATGATCCTGTCCGATCAGATCACGACCGGGGAGTGGGACGACGCCGAACGGACCGCGCAGCGCGTGCTCGATCACGCCGCGGAGGTCGGGTACGAGCTGCACATCTATCAGGCCCAGGGGAATCAGGCGTATCTGGCGGCGTTGCGCGGGCAGGGGGAGCGGGCGCGGGAACTGCGGGCCCGGGTCGATGCGTGGGGTCGGCCGCGCGGGGTCGGGCGGATCACCCAGATCGCCGATGCGGTGGCGGTGATGACCGCGCTCGGCGAGGGCGATTTCGAGGCGGCCTACGCGCACGCCGTCGCGATCACGCCGCCGGGGGAATTCGCGCCCTACAACCAGTACGCCTCGCGCATCCTGCTGGATCTGGTCGAGGCGGCGGTGCACACCGGACGGGTCGAGCAGGCGCGGGCGCATGCGCGGGCCGCGTGGGATGCCGGGCTGCCCGACATCTCGCCGCGGCTGGCGATCCTGACCTACGGTGCTTCGTCGATGAGCGCCGCTGCCGACGATACCGCCGCCGAGATGCTCGCCCTGGTGGAAAACCATTGTGCCGCAGAGCAATTCCCCTTCGAGGTGGCGCGCATTCGGCTGGCGTACGGCACCCGGCTGCGGCATCGACGCGGGCGTACCGCGGCGCGGACACATCTGGCCGCGGCGGCGGAGACCTTCGAGCGGCTCGGCGCGCCGACCTGGGCGCAACGTGCGCAGGACGAACTCCGGGCGACCGGCGTCGACGTCCGGGCCGCGGCGGGGCGTGGGTCGGCGACCGAGACGACCGTGCTGACCTCGCAGGAACGCCGGATCGCGGAGCTGGCCGCGGGCGGGCTGACCAATCGGGAGATCGGGCAGCAGCTGTATCTGTCCCCGCGCACGGTAAGCACGCACCTGTACCGCATCTTCCCGAAGCTCGGCATCAAATCCCGTGCGGCACTGCGGGATGCGTTGACCGAGGAGCCGGGCTAACCGCGGTCGGGGCGGGGGATTCCGGACGGGAGCGGATGATCCGGCTCGAGGGCCGGGAGTCCGTCGATGCTGTGGGAGTTGTCACCGGCGATGCGGTGGGCGAACTTCTCGTCCGGCTGCCGGGCGTGGTGGGTGTCCAGGACCGGGCGTTCGCCGACGAGTTCGTAGTAGGGGACCGAATATCCGCACGCGTCGGCGATGCGCTCGACATCGATCACCACGACCGCGCGCATGCCGGGGTGATCGACGCCGAAATGTGTTCGCAGATCGAGGAATTCGGGATCGTCGGGGCGCACGATCCGGCCGGTGCCGAACAGTCGCAGAATCCGCGAGTTCCGGGTGAACGAGCAGAACATCACCGTGATCCGCCCGTTCTCCCGCACATGGGCGATGGTCTCCGAACCGCTGCCGAACAGATCCAGATAGGCGACGGTGTGATCATCCAGGATCGCGAACGTGTCCTGATATCCCTTGGGGGACAGGTTGACCCGCCCGCCCTCGGACGGCGCGCTGGCCACGAAGAACATCGCCTGCGCTCGGATGAACTCGCGCAGCCGCTCATCGAGCCGATCGAACTCCTTGGCCATCGGCACACCTTCCCCTCGCACCTGCCCGACCTGCGGTCAGTGTAACCAGGGGCAATGCTTCCGGTCGCGGTGATTTTCGCCGGCAGCCGAGCGGCTCGCGCGGAGCCTCACGAATCTTCTTGCGGCTCAGTGTGATTGCTGGATGCGCACGGTATTCCCCGCCGGATCGCGCAGCGCGAAGTCACGAACCCCGTACGGATGAGTGGTCGGCTCCTGCAACACCTCGGCATCCCCCGCCTGCACCCGCTCGAACGTCGCATCGAGATCCGAGGTACTCAACACGATGCGCCCATAGGTCCCCTTCCCCATCATCTCGGCAATGGTCGCCCGCTCCTCCTCGGTCAGATCCGGCTCTGCCGCAGGCGGATACAACACGATCGCCGCGCCCCCCTCCCCACCCGGCCCGACCGTGATCCACCGCATCCCCCCATTCCCCACATCCTGCCGAACCTCGAACCCCAACACATCCCGATAGAACGCCAACGACACCTCCGGATCCTCGTGCGGAAGAAATGCCCAAGCAATGCTGATATCCATACCTCGACGCTAGGTATCCGGGCTGCACGACGCTTCTCGATTCCTGACCGGTGACGGCTTTGGCTGAATCGTCGAAACCCTCTACCGTTGGGCCGGTGTTGTTCCCGACTCCCGAGCTGACGAGTGCTGATCGACGTGTCCTGGACGAGGTCGACCGTATGAGATGTGACTTGCGAGCTCAGTTGCAGGAGGTCCCCACGAGGTGGATCAGTCGTCTGCGGAGCTTTCTGACGGCCGACGCGGTGACCGGCTCCAATGCGATCGAGGGATTCCGGGTTTCGACCGTGGATGGGGAGGAATTGATCGCCGGTGAGCGTGATGTCGATGTCTCGGCACGGAACAGGGATGAGACGCTCGCCTACGCCCACGCCCTGGCGTACATCCAATCTCTGTGCGATGTAACAGATTTCGAATACAGCAAGAGCCTGCTCAATGGATTGCACTGGATGTTGCAGGGACATCGGCATACCTCACGCAAGCCTGCCGGGCAGTGGCGCAGCGGCATGGTGTACGTGACCGATGCCGGTAATCCGCGTTCGGTGGCCTACACCGCGCCCGAGGCGTCTGCGGTCCCGGATCTGATGGCCGAATTGATCGGCTGGCTCAATACGGATGACGGTTCGCCTCCGCTGATCCGTGCCGCCATGGCGCATCTGGATCTGGTCTCGATCCACCCGTGGGCGGACGGCAACGGGCGGATGTCCCGATCCCTACAGACATTGATTATTGCGCGAGAAGGTGTTCTCGCACCCGAGTTCTCCTCGATCGAGGCGTGGCTGGGGTTGTCGCGTAAAACCTGGGAGTATTACCAGGTACTTGCTCGTCGTGGCCGCGAGTTTCGACCGGATCAGGATGTGTCGGAATGGGTGCGGTTCAACCTGTCCGCTTATCATGAGCAGGCGCAGGCGGTGCGCGCTCGGTTCCATCGTTCGGGGCAGGTCTGGGCGGCGTTGACCGAATTCGCGAGCCGGGAAAATATTGATGAACGATTGATCTCGGCGCTGCACGATGTCGCGATGTCCGATCGGGTTCGCCGCAGTCGCTACGAGCAGAGTGAGGGCTTGAGTCTGCAACAGGCGCAACGTGATCTACGCGACCTCGTCCAGCGGCAGATCCTCGAACCGGTGCGGCGTACTCGCGCCGGGTTCTATATCGCTGGACCGAATTTCCCGGAGGCCATTCTCGAACAGGCCCGTACCCCCGTGACCGTGACCGATCCCTACGAGAACTGATCGCCCACAGCCGATCCGGGCCGGCTCGCCGGGAGCCCCGAAGTTAGGTTTGTAAACCCTTGGTGTGCAATGGTTTACCTCAATTCGGCAAGGCTTGCATTGCTGGAAAGGGGTGGGGGAAATGGTTACCGTGGGGAATGTGTTACGCGATGAGGTAGTGCTGGATCAGCGGGTTGTGGATGTTTCGGTGGGGCATCCGGAGCCGCACGGGGCGGGGTTGGCGGCGCGGTTGAATTGGTTGCGGGCGGGGGTGTTGGGGGCCAATGACGGGATTGTTTCGGTGGCGGGGATCGTGGTGGGGGTGGCGGCGGCAACGGCTACGCGGTCGACGATTCTGACCGCGGGGATCGCTGGGTTGGCGGCGGGGGCGGTGTCGATGGCGTTGGGGGAGTACGTGTCGGTGAGTACGCAGCGGGACAGTGAGCGGGCGGTGCTGGAGGTGGAGCGGCGGGAACTGCTCGAACAGCCCGAGGCGGAGCTGGCCGAACTGGCGGCGATCTACGAGGGGAAGGGGCTCTCGCCCGCGACTGCGTGGAAGGTGGCCGAGGAGCTCACCGAGAACGACGCCTTCGCCGCGCACGCCGAGGCGGAACTGGGGATCGATCCCGACGAGCTGACCGATCCGCGGCACGCGGCGTTCTCCTCGGCGCTGTCGTTCACCCTCGGCGCGCTGCTGCCGCTGCTGGCGATCCTGAGCCCGGCCGCGATCCGCGTCCCGGTGACGGTGATCGCGGTCCTGGTCGCACTCGCACTCACCGGAGCGCTGGGCGCGCGGCTGGGTCAGGCCCCCGTGCTGCGCGCGACCGTACGCGTCCTGCTCGGCGGCGCACTGGCGATGGCGAGCACCTACGCCATCGGCCACCTGATCGGTCTCGTCGTCTGACCCCTCACGAAATGCACTGTGGCGCTTGGCAAATGATCAGACCTCGGCCGGTACCTGCCCGCGCCGCCGCGCGTCCCGCGCGAGGGCACGATCCCGCTGCTCCTCGAACCGCAGACAATCGGTCTGCAACTTCGCCAGGAACTCCCCGAGCTCGTTCCGGAGCTGCTCACCGCGAGGCCCGAAATCGTTGCGCTCGAACACATTCCACTTGCGCAACACCGGCATCACCACCTCCTCGAGATGCTGGCGCAGATCGTAGATCCCGTGCTTGGCCATCAGCACGCCGTTGCGCCGCCAGTCCGGCATCCCCGCGCCGGGCATCTGGAAGTTGCAGACGATCTCGGTGATCGCCTCGAGCGTCTGATCCGGCGAAAGGTCAAGTGCCGCACCGCACATGTTGCGGTAGAAGATCATGTGCAGGTTCTCGTCCGCGGCGATGCGTTGCAGCATGCGGTCGGCGATCGGCTCGTCGCACGCCTTACCCGTATTGCGGTGCGAGACACGGGTTGCCAGCTCTTGGAAGGTCACATACGCGACCGAGTGCAGGAAGCCGCGATCGCTGACCTGCTCGATGGTGCCGCCGCCCTCCCGGATCATCTTCACCGGGTTGTACCCCTGGGTCATGTGCGCCATCCGAGCCCGTTCCAGCGCAACGGGATCCACCGCGCGCGTGACCACCAGATAGTCGCGAATCACGATGCCGTGCCGGTTCTCCTCGGCGGTCCAGCGCCCCACCCAGGTGCCCCACGCGCCGTCGGAGGAGAAGTTCTCCGAGATCTCGCGATGGTAGGAGGGCAGGTTGTCCTCGGTGAGCAGGTTGGTGATCATCGCGGCCTTGGCCACCTCGCCCAGCCTCGACTGCGACGGGTCCCAGTCCTGCCCGTCCATGGCCGCGAAGTTGCGCCCGGCGTCCCACGGCACGTAATCGTGCGGGTGCCAGGTCTTGGCCATGGACAGATGCCGGTCGACGTTGCGTTCGGCGACGGGTTCCAACTCCATGAGCAGTTCGAGCTGTGTGAGGTTCCTGGCCACGATGAAGCCCTTCCTCCAGGTCGGATCGGCGAGTGGGACGGTGCGCGAAGAAACCGGTACAGTGCAATAGCGATTGGGTAGCTGCGTGTCACGGGGTGATCCCGATCGGTTCCGCCTCCGATAATGTAGTCCGATCGTGCCGGGTGTTCGAGGGCAGGAGGGTGCGTCGCCGCAAAGCGGGACGAACTCCTGTTGAAGTACCGTTCGATCCCCGGCGACCTGCCGAACCGGCTGTCGTTCCTGCCGTTGTCGGTGCTCCAGCGTTTCTCACCGGGTGTATTCGCCGAAGGATTGCCGTCGAAAGTGAGCCGAGCATGACGAGTGTGAGCAGTAAGGGATTTCCCAGTGTGGTCGTCACCAGCTTGGCGGCGACCACGTCGATCGCCGGTGACGTGGACGGTACCTGGAAGGGGCTGCTCGACGGCGAGAGCGGGATCGACGTGCTGCGGGACGAGTTCATCGAGCAGTTCGAACTTCCGGTGCGCATCGGCGGCCACCTCAAGGCCAAGCCGCAGGAATCACTCGGCTCCGACGAGGCCCGGCGGCTGTCCTACGTCGAGCAGATGGCGCTTGTGCTGGGCCGCGAGGTGTGGCGCAACGCGGGCAGTCCCGAGGTGGATCCGCAGCGGCTCGGGGTCTCGATGGGCACCGGAATCGGCGGCGCGGAAATCTACATCGACGTGACGAACCGGATGCAGCGGGGCGGCTACCGCAAGGTCTCGCCGCTGGCCGTGCAGCAGATCATGCCGAACGGCGCGGGCGCGGTCGTCGGACTCGAGGTGGGTGCGAAAGCCGGTGTGTCCACAGTGGTTTCGGCCTGTTCGTCCGGTTCGGAGGCGATCGCGAACGCCTGGAAGACGATCGTGATGGGCGATGCGGACATGGTCGTCACCGGCGGGGTGGAAGGCTCCATCCAGGCCGTGCCGATCGCCGCGTTCACCATGATGCGCGCCATGAGCACCCGCAACGACGAACCCAAACGCGCCTCGCGCCCGTTCGACAAGGACCGCGACGGCTTCGTCTTCGGTGAGGCCGGGGCGATGATGGTGCTCGAGAACGAGGAGCACGCCCGCGCCCGCGGCGCTCGGATCCACGCCCGGCTGATGGGCGTCGGGGTCACCTCCGACGGCTTCCACCTGGTCGCCCCGGACCTCGAGGGCAAGGGTGCGGCGCGCGCCATCACCCGCGCGCTGGAAACGGCCGGATTGTCGAAAACCGATGTGACACATGTGAATGCGCATGCCACCGCCACCCCGATCGGGGACACCGCCGAGGCGCTGGCGATCAACGCCTCGATCGGCAACCACGCCTCGGTCTACGCGCCCAAATCCGCGCTGGGACATTCGATCGGCGCGGTCGGCGCGCTCGAGGCCGTGCTCACGGTGCTCAGCATCCGTGACGGCGTCGTGCCGCCGACGCTCAATCTGGACAACAAGGATCCGGAGATCGACCTGGACGTCGTGACCGGACAGGCCCGCACCGCTCCGATCGACTACGCGGTGAAGAATTCGTTCGGTTTCGGCGGGCACAACGTCTCGCTGGCATTCGGGCGGTACTGAGCCCGAGCCGTGGAAGCTCCTGCTACTGTTCGGGCTTCGCGGTGTCGATCTGTGTTCGATTGTCATCGCACGTCCGCTGGGCGTGCGTGAAAAAGGATAGGGAATGATCGGCGAGACCTTTGATGACTATCTCGATGAGCAGGGCAATATCTCGATCCGCAGCGATGCGACCATGATCGATTTCGTCGACAAGCACAGTGCGGGGAGTGCCGACGAGCTCGCTTATCGCTATATCGACTATTCGCGCGAGCGCGACGGCGAGTACCACGAGCTGACCTGGGGCCAGTTCGGCGTGCGGTTGCGCGCGGTGGCGGCGCGGCTGCAACAGGTGACCCAGCCGGGTGATCGTGTCGCGATTCTCGCGCCCCAGGGACTGGACTACGTGGTGGCCATGTTCGCCGCGGTCTACGCGGGCAATATCGGTGTGCCACTGTTCGATCCGGAAGAATTGGGACATACCGGCCGGGTGCATTCGGTATTGCGCGACTGTCGTCCCGCGGCGATTCTGACCGCGAGTTCGGCGGCGGCGCGGGTGCGGGAGATATTCCGGGAACTGCCCGCCGCGCAACGCCCCCGCATCATCGCGGTCGACGCGATTCCGGACATTGTGGGCCAGAGCTGGATTCGCCCGGACGTCAAGATCGACGACGTGGCCTATCTGCAATACACCTCGGGTTCCACGCGCGCGCCCGCCGGCGTCGAGATCACCCACCGCGCGGTGGGCACCAACCTGTTGCAGATGATCGACGCGCTCGGCATCGACGAGACCGCGCGCGGGGTCACCTGGCTGCCGATGTTCCACGACATGGGATTGCTGTGCGTGATCCTGCCGGTGGTGGGCGGCGGATTCATCACCATCATGTCGCCGAGCGCGTTCGTGCGGCGGCCGTACCGGTGGATCAAGGAACTGGCCGCGGCCTCGGACGGCGCGTCCACCTACGCCGCCGCACCGAATTTCGCGTACGAGCACGCGGCGGTGCGTGGATTGCCCAAGGCCGGTGAGGATCTGGACCTGTCCAATGTGATCGGCCTGATCAACGGCAGTGAGCCGGTGTCGGTGGCCTCGATGACGAAGTTCAACGACGCGTTCACCCCGTACGGGCTGTCCAAGACCGCGATGAAACCGTGTTACGGCATGGCGGAGGCGACGTTGTTCGTCTCGGCGACCAAGCGCGAGGACGAGGCCATGGTGGTCTACGTCGATCGGGCCGAACTCAACGCCGGGCGGATGGTCGAGGTGGATCCGACCTCGGACAGCGCGGTGGCGCAGGTGTCGTGTGGTTTCGTCGCGCTGTCGCAGTGGGCGACGATCGTGGATCCCGAGACCGGGGCCGAGCGGCCCGACGGTGAGGTCGGCGAGATCTGGTTGCACGGGGCCAACATGGGCATCGGCTACTGGGGTCGCGAGCAGGAGAGCGAGGCGACCTTCCGCAACCGGCTCACCGCGCGTCAGCCTCACAGTCACGCGGAAGGTACTGCGCCGCAAGCGGATTGGATGCGCACCGGGGATTTCGGGGCGTACCACAACGGCGAGCTGTACATCACCGGGCGGGTCAAGGATCTGGTGATCGTGGACGGGCGCAACCACTATCCGCAGGATCTCGAGCAGACCGCGCAGGAGGCATCGAACGCGCTACGTCCCGGATTCGTGGCGGCGTTCTCGGTGCGGGCGGACGAACTGCCCGCGGCGCTGCGCGAGGACGGGGCGTCGGCGGGGTCCGAACAGCTGGTCGTGGTCGCCGAACGCGGTACGGGCGCGGCGAAACTACCGCCCGAGCCGATCGCCGAGGTGGTGCGGGCGCAGATCGCCGCGAAACACGGTGTGGCGGTGTGGGATCTGCTGTTGGTCCCGGCCGGATCCATACCGCGCACCTCGAGCGGGAAGATCGCGCGGCGGGCGTGCAAGGCGGCGTACCTCGAGGGGACGTTGCGCGGCGGGCGCCGGCAGCAGGAGTTCCCGGACGCCGAGGCCGAGTAGGGCTCGCCTACGCCGGTATGTCCCGGGTACGCCGCAGTCTCAGGCGTGCCACGGATGGCGTTCCGGAGCGGCTCGCCCGAGCGCTGTGAATACACCGGTATGCCGGAGCAGGCCGTTCCGGCATACCGGATTCGCCCGATCCGTGGATGCGAATGCTCAGGCGCGCCAGAGTTGGTCGCCGAAGCGGGAGATGACGATATTGGGCACCACCGCGCGGGCGGACAGGCGCGAGATCGCCAGCACCATTTCGGCGATGTCGGCGGTGGGGAGCATGGCGGACGGCTCGAGTTCACCGTGCTTCCACGCGGTCATATCGGTGTCGACGTAGCCGGGGGAGATCGCGGTGGCGCTGACGCCGCGCGCGGATTCCTCCAGCGAGACCGTCTCGCACAGGGAGATCAGCGCGGCCTTGGTGGCGCCGTAGAGGGCCAGGCCCGCCTCGCCGGCGACGCCGGTGATGGAGGCCAGTGCGACGATCTTGGCGCCGCGCCGGGGGTCGGCCTCGGCGTTCTTGCGCAGCAGCGGCAGTGCGGCCTGGATCAGCGTCAGCGGGGCGCGGAAGTTGACGTCCAGCATCCGGTCGCGGTGCTTGGCGGTCAGCTCCGCGACCGCGCCCACGCTGCCGGTTCCGGCGTTGAGCACCAGCAGGTCCAGGCCGCCGAACCGCTCGGCGTGCGCGTCGACCAGGGCGGTGATCTGCGCCTCGTCGGCCATGTTGGCCGCGAACGGATGGACCTGCGCGCCGGTCTCGTCGCGGATCTGCTGGGCGGTCTGCTCGAGGGTGTCGGCGGTGCGCGCGGCGATGGTCACCGCGTAGCCCTCCCCGGCCAGGCGGCGGGCGACCTCCGCGCCGATACCGCGTGAGCCGCCGGTGACCAGTGCACTGCGAACAACCGTCATGACCCAGCCTTCTCGATGATGCGCAACGAATATCTCGGGCAATAAGTTAACACGGATTCGCGCTCGGCCGATCGGGCGGGCGGGCGATCGACCGGTCCCGCCGACCGGGGCGCGGGGAGACGACCGGCCGAGGCCGCGGAATCGATCGGGTGCTGCCAGGGGAGCGTTTGGGGGCGGCCGGGGGAGCGAGATCAGCAGAGGCCGGAAATTTGATCGGGTGCGGCCAAGGCGAGTGACCGAGTGCGGCCGGAGGAGCGATTGGCCGAGGCCGGAGATTTGATCGGGTGTGGCCGCGGCGAGTGACCGAGTGCGGTCGGAGGAGCGATTGGCCGAGGCCGGAGATTTGATCGGGTGTGGCCGCGGCGAGTGACCGGGTGTGGCCGGGATCGGGGGGCCGGTCCGGTCCATGCGGCGGGGGGATCTGTGGCAGACTCGGCACCGCACGATGCGGCCGCTCGACGGCCGTGCGTGGAAGGGTATGCGGGAGTTGGGATTGCGATGGAGCTGAGCACCATCGAGCGCCAGGTGGCGCAGGACAGGCGTGCCGCCACCCAGGAGCGCTCGGCCGAGGCCGATCTGCGGCTGGCCGCGACGCTGTGCGACTTCGCCCGCGCCCTGATCGCGACGAAGCAGGACGGGTCGGATCGGGATCGGTCCCCGGCCTCGCTGGAACCGGCGCAGGAGGCCGTGCTGATCCGGCTGCGCTGGCTGATCCGCGGGCAGGTCACCGCGCAGTTCGCCGGGCAGGTGCAGGAGGCGCTGCGGCTGTTCGAGGAGGCCGCGCGCACCATCGGCCATCGTGAGCTCGCGACCTCGACCATTCGGCAGGCGTGCGACGCGTATCACCAGGTGGCGCAGAAGTATCCGGCCGCGGCGGCGGTGTGTGCCGACGGGTTGTCCAAATGTGGTGTGTGGCTGTGCCGGTTGGATCCGGCCGCGGCCGTGGACGCCAGTGCCGAGGCCGTGCGCATTCGCGCGGGTCTGTTCGCGGCGGACCCCGAACAGTCCGGTCGGTACTACCTGGCCAGCCTGAACATGTTGTTGCGCACGTTGATGATCGGCCGCTCGCGCAAGCAGGCGCTGGCGATGTATCGCGAACGGTATTCGGCGTGGACCACCCAGCCGATGACGAGCCGGTTGCGCGCGACGCCCATCGCCGAACTCGACTTCACCGGCAAAACCGTTGCCGCACTGGGGAAGTTGGAATGCCAGACGCTCGAGCGCGCGGGCTATCTGACCCAGCAGCAGATCCTCTACCAGACCTCCGGTGACCTCTCGACGATCGAGGAGATCAACTGGAAGCTCGGCCTGGTCGGCCTGAAACCCCTTGCGGCCGGGGCACTTCCGGATCTGCCGTCCAAACCGGTGGAGATCGCCACCTCCTTCGGCGCGATCGCGGTGCGCTGCACCAGTCCGGACGCGGTGGCGCAGGTGCGGGCGGCGGTGCTGGCCGCCTACGCGGCCGACGACGTGCGGCCCGCCACCAGCACCTCGTTCCAGGGTGTGCACGAATCCCATTGGCACATACCTGATCCCGAGATGAACCTGGCCGAGACCCTCGGTGACGACGTGGTGCTCGTGGAACGCTGCGGCGGCAGCTGGATCGCGGTGGCCAGCCTGTACTGGGAACTCACCCCGGGCGGCAGAAACCCACTGGCCCTGCGACTTTCGCAGAAGTGGCCGGTGATCACGGTGAACACCACCGAGCACATGTCCTACGAATTGTGCTGGTACGCCGAAGGTGTGGCCACCCAGTACGCCGCGCTGGGGCGTCCGGCCGGTCAGCCCGCGTTGGACAAACCGTTGGCCCCCTTGAACTTCGCGGTGCTGGCCGACTACGGCGCCGACTACGCCTCGGAGACGCAGGTGCGCGCGGCGTTCGGCAACACCGCGACATTCTCCAAACTCACCAATCTGCCCACCAGCGGTATCCGGCAGGCCGGGCAGGCGCACGCGCTGGCCGACTACGGCGACCGGGTGCTGTTCCTGCGCGCCGCCGGATCGGACTGACCGGCGATGTCGGATCCCGCGCTGTCGCAAGCGGTTTCGCCGCGGTGGGAGTACGGCGGGCGGTACTACGTGGTGTGGAAGGTCACCGGCAGCGGTGAGCGGGACACCCTGGGCTGGGAACTCGAGGACGTCGGCCCCTCACCGGGGCGCGGTATCGTGCTCGAGGCGTTCGAGCAGGAGGTGTCCGGGGAGTTCGTCTTCACCGCGTACACCGATCATCCGCTGCCCTTCGCCCTGGTCCACCGCTTCGTCAACGAGGCGGCCCGGGAGATCCCGGCGCGATAGCGGGCCGGTTCCGGTGCGAGGAACCGGGTGAAATCGGGATGAAATCGCGGTGCGGATGTGTTGGACAAATGACCGTCCTTTTGCCCGGCGGTAACGAATGAGCTGTGTCGGTGCGCTCGGTCCGATCCTGTGATGAATAGCACTGATCCGAGGGCGCCCAGTTCCGCCAACCCTCGATAACGCCAACTCCAAAGGTCGGGGCCCGGGCCGATTCTGGACTGACGGAGCGGGGGAGCGAAGCGGAGGAGCGGAGGAGGGAAGAATCGGCCCTTCGGGGGCCCCGACCCGCCGGAGCGGAGCGGAGGCCAAGGACGCAGTTTGCGATGTGGTGCCTGGGCGTATGTATAGTTGTCCTTGGCAACTAGTTGTATGCGCTAACCAAAGTCTGTAGATCTATGGGAGAAGGTGAATCCCCATGACCATCGTCGGCCTCGACCCCGAGGTATCTGCCGCCAGCCCCGGCAGTGCCGTCCTCGACGACGCCGATCGGCTCGGCACCCAGCTGGTCCGGTTCATGCGGGCACTGAGCCGTGCGAAGACCCAGATGTCCAAACACGGTCCGGACGGATTGGACAGACTCGCCTACGCGGTGCTGTTCTGCCTGGTCCAGGAAGGCCCGCAGCGTACCGGCAAGATCGCCGAACTGCTGCACGCCGAGACCTCCACCATCAGCAGGCAGACCCGATCCCTCGTCACGCACGGCATGGTCGAACGCCGGGCGGACCCCGTCGACGGCCGTGCCTGCGTGCTCGCCGCCACCGAGGAGGGGGTGCGCGTCTTCGAAGAGAACCGTCGGCAACGGAACCTCTGGCTCGCCGGAATCCTGGCCGACTGGCCCGCGACTGAGCGGTCCGATCTCATCACACTTCTCGACCGGCTCAACGCCGACATCGAGACAACCCCATCGCTGTGTACAGCCGAACCGAAATAGGGTTTGAACAACTATGACGACTTCGACAACCGAAGCGCCGGTGGCCCGGCCAGAACCGGCGGAGGAGAGTATGTTCCTCTCCCACCGTCAGGTTCTGACGGTTCTGTCGGGCTTGCTGCTGGGCATGTTCCTGGCGGCGCTGGATCAGAACATCGTGAGCGTGGCGATCGTCCGGATCGCCAACAGCCTGCACGGCTTCGATCAGCAGGCCTGGGCCACCACGGCATATCTGATCACCGCGACCATCAGCACCCCGCTGTACGGCAAACTCGCCGACATCTACGGCCGAAAGCCGTTCTTCCTCACCGCTATCGGCATCTTCGTCATCGGCTCGGCGGCCTGTACGTTCGCCACCTCGATGTACGAACTCGCCGGATTCCGGGCCTTCCAGGGTCTGGGCGCCGGTGGTCTGATGTCGCTGGCGATGACCATCATCGGTGACATCGTCCCGGCCCGTGAGCGCGTGCGCTACCAGGGCTATTTCATGATGGTGTTCGGCATCTCCACGGTGCTGGGCCCGGTGCTGGGCGGCTGGTTCTCCGGCTTCGACCACCTGTGGGGCCTCGAGGGCTGGCGCTGGGTGTTCCTGGTCAACGTGCCGATCGGCATCGTCGCGCTGGGGGTGGTGGCGCGAGTGCTGAACGTGCCACATCGAAGGCAGAGTCACAAGGTCGACTGGTGGGGCGCGGTAGCCCTGGCGATATGTGTGGTCCCGCTGCTGATCGTCGCGGAGCAGGGCCGGTCCTGGGGCTGGGGCGAGAGCAAGTCGATCATCTGCTACGCCATCGGCGCGGTCGGGCTGATCCTGTTCATCTTCGTCGAATACCTGATGAAGGACGCGGCGCTGATCCCGCTGCGGCTGTTCAAGAACTCGACCTTCAGCGTCGTCATCGCCGGTGGTTTCATCGTCGGTGTCGCGATGTTCGGTGCGATCTCGATGGTGCCGCTGTACTGGCAGGTGGTGCGCGGCTACTCGCCGACCTCGGCGGGTCTGCTGATGCTGCCGCTGGTGGCGGGCATCATGATCGGTTCGCTGATCTCCGGGCAGGTCACTCGGTTCACCGGGCGGTACAAGGTGCTGCCGGTGGTCGGTACGTTCGTGATCGCGCTGGGCGCGCTGCTGTACTCGCAGGTGCACTACGACAGCGCGATCTGGCAGCCCCTGCTGTACAGCGGCATCATCGGCCTGGGCCTGGGCGGCTGTATGCAGACGTTGATCATCGCGGCGCAGAACGCGGGCCCGCGCACCGATATGGGTGTGTCCACCGCGTCGGCGACGTTCTTCCGGCAGATGGGCGGCACCCTGGGTGTCGCGGTCTTCCTGACGATCATGTTCAACCTGCTGCCGAACAAGATCATCGATGCGTTCGGCGGTCATCTGCCCGCCGGGTTCGACGCGTCCAAGCTCGGCAGCATCCAGAGCAATACCAGCGGTATCGCCGCTCTGCCGGCGGTGGTGAAGGATCCGATCCTGATCGGCTTCACCAACTCCCTGCACGGCGTGTTCTGGGCCGCGTCCGGCGTGGCGCTGGTGGCGTGCCTGGTGCTGCTGTTCATGAAGGAAATCCCACTTGCGGACCCCAAGGCCGCTGCGCCGAAGGCCGATGAGCCGATCGACGCGACCGAGAACTCTTGGGAGGAAAGTCAGGTTTGGGAGGGTGCGGCACAGGCGCTCTCCGAGCCGGAGCCGGTGCTGGCCGGTGCGGTCGCGGGCAGGCATGCCGCGATCGAACGCAATGGCAACGGTGCGGCTGCGTATACGAATGGAACGGCGGTGTCACAGATGGCCATCAGGAGTTCTTCGGCCGGATTCGCCTCGGCGGACGGTGAGGTTCGCACGATCGGCGGCCGGGTCAGGCGCGAGGACGGGCGGGCGGTGGCCGGTGCCGCGCTCACGCTGATCGATACGCGCGGTCACCAGGTCTCCCGGGCGACCGGTGACGGTGAGGGCGGTTACACGATCGGCGCGCCGACCTCGGGCAGCTATGTGCTGATCGTCTCGGCGGCCGGGCATCAGCCCTCCGCGGTGAACGTCACGGTCGGCAGCGGATCGCAGTCGCTGGACGTGGCGTTGCAGGGTTCGGGCGAACTGTCCGGCGTGGTGCGCGCGGCCGGGCGCGGTGAGCCGCTGCCCGCGGCCACGGTGACGCTGACCGATATGCGCGGCGAGGTCGTCGGCGCGGCGGTCACCGGACAGGACGGCGCGTACGTCTGCCACGGCGTGGTGTCCGGGGTCTACACCCTGGTCGCGGTGGCCGATCACATGCGGCCCAACGCGCTGACGTTGACGGTGCCCGAGAGCGGGCAGTTGCGGCACGACATCGAACTCTCGGCGATGACGGTGCTGTCCGGTGCGGCCTGGGCCAACGGTCGCGCGGTGCCGGACGCGCAGGTGACGGTGCTGGACGTGAACGGATCGCCGGTCGCGACCGCGCGGACCGACGCCGAGGGCCACTACCTGGTCTCGGATCTGCCCGAGGGCGAATACACCGTGGTGGCCAGCGGCTACCCGCCGGTGACCAGTCAGGTCACCGTCGCGGGCGGCGAGATCAGCCACGACGTGCGGCTCGGATACGAGGAGGCGGCAAAGCAGTCATGAGTGGATTGACGGCACGAATTCACACCACCGAAGGGTGGCCGGTACCCGAGGCGGTGCTGACGGTGACCGATCTGACCGGCCGTCAGCTCGCTCGGGCGACCGCGAACGAGACCGGGGACGTGGCCACCGAGCCGCTGCCCGCGGGTGTGTGCACCGCGATCATCACCGCGCCCGGATACCAGCCGACCGCGCAGGTGGCGCGGGTCGGCGCGGACGGTTCCGGGCGGTTGGGACAGATCGTGCTGGCGGCGGAGGCCGGGACCAACCCGGCCCCGCCGGCCGGGCCGTGGACCATCGATCCGGTGCACTCCATGGTGGTCGCGACCGCGCGGCACCTCGGTATCGCGAGCATCAAGGCGAATTTCACCGAGGTGAGCGGACGGCTGAACATCGCCGACACCCTGGAGAATTCGACGGGTTTCGCCGAGATCAAGACCGCGAGCATCGACACCGGTATCGGGATGCGCGACGACCATCTGCGGTCGGCGGACTTCCTGGACGCGGAGAAGTTCCCGTTGATCTCGTTCACCGGCAGTGGTTTCCGCCGCGTCGGCGGTGACCGGCTGGTGATGCCGGGCGAGCTGAGCCTGCACGGCCAGGTCCGCCCGATCGAGCTGGACATCACCTACGGCGGGTACGGTCCCGACCCGTGGGGCGGGGTGCGCGCGGCGTTCCACGCCGAGATGCAACTGCACCGGAACGATTTCGCGATCGATTACAACGCCATGGTGCGCGCGGGTATCGCCGCGGTCGGCACCACGGTGAAGGTCGAGCTCGACATCGAACTCGTGCAGGGTGACTCACTGCCCCAGATGTAGACGAATTCCCTTGGGCCGCCCCGGTTTCCGGATCGGGGCGGCCCTTCGGCGTAGGTGCGCCGCGCATCCGACGCCCGGATGCGGGACGATGGACGCACGACGACCGCCGTGGGCGGATCGGGCGCGGTGGCATTAGGCTCGGGGCGTCGCACAGATGTGATGTCGAGCCAGGTGCCTGTTCACCTGCTGGATGTGTCGTCGAGGGATCCTGTTGTCCGTGTGTGCGAGCCGCGGGTGCGGTGGCGCGGATCCTGGAGAACCAAGTCGGAGCAGAACGGCGGACGCGCGTGGTAATGGAGTATCCGGCGGGCGGGGTTGCGCTGCAATCCGGTCCGGAAGTGAACGTGTCGGCCGAAGGCGCTGTGGCGCAGTCCGATTCGATCGGGACTCGCGGCAGTGAGTACGCGACGCTGATGCGGCGGGTGCGGTCGGCGGGTCTGCTGGAACGGCGGGTGCGGTACTACCTGCGGCTCGGTGCGATCGCGATGACCGCGCTGGTGGCCGGGTGGGTGGTGTTCGTCGTGGTGGGCGACTCGTGGTGGCAGTTGGTCACCGCGGCGGTGTTGGCCGCGATATTCACGCAGTTCGCGTTCCTGGGACACGACGCCGGGCATCGGCAGATCTTCCGCACCTGGCGGGCGAACCACCTGTTCGGGTTGATCGCCGGGAATCTGTGCATCGGGGTTAGCGTCGGCTGGTGGACCAGCAACCACAACCGGCATCACGCGCACCCCAACACCGAGGGGGCCGATCCGGACATCATGGGCGTGCTGGCCCATTCCGGTGCGCGCGCGGCCGTCGGGCGGGGGCTGCGGCGGCTGATCTTCCGGTATCAGGGGTGGCTGTTCTTCCCGATGCTGCTGCTGGAGGGGCTGAGTCTGCACGGCGCGAGCGTGAAGGCCGTGCTGTGGTGGCCGATCCGCAATCGCGGCTGGGAGGCGTTGCTGCTGGCCGCGCACGTGGTCGGGTATCTGGCGCTGGTCGCGACGGTGCTGCCGCCGGGTAAGGCGCTGGCGTTCATCGCGGTGAACCAGGGGCTGTTCGGGTTGTTCATGGGCTGCACCTTCGCGCCGAATCACAAGGGGATGGCGGTGCTGGGCGAGGACGAGTCGGTGGACTTCCTGCGGCGGCAGGTGCTGACCTCGCGCAATGTGCGGGGTGGTCGCGTCATCGATATCGCCATGGGCGGCTTGAACTATCAGATCGAGCATCACCTGTTCCCCTCGATGCCGCGGCCGAACTTGCGTCACGTTCGTCCGATGGTGATCGAGTTCTGCGCCGAACGCGACGTGCCGTACTGCGAGACCGGGCTGCTGGAGTCGTATTCGCAGGCGCTGCGTCATCTGCACGAGGTGGGTAAGCACGCGGGTCGTCTCGATGGAAAGGAACAGTCCTGATGAGTGCGCAGTCCTATCGGCCGGGTCCGTTGCGGCAGGTCGAGTTGGTGCGGGAGGACGGGCGGTGGGCGCTGGTGTTCACGCGGGCGTTTCCGCATGCGGCGGAGGCGGTGTGGGCGGCGTCGACCGAGCCGGGGGAGTTGGCCCAGTGGGCGCCCTATACGGCCGATCGGTCGTTGGCGGCGGTCGGGGCGGTTACCCTGATCATGATCGACGGGGAGGCGAAACTCGAACTGCCGGGGGAGGTTTCGCGGGTGGAGCGGCCGCGGCTGCTCGAATACACCTGGGGCGGTGAGGTTTTGCGGTGGGAGTTGAGCGAAAGTGACGGCGGCACAACGGTTCGGCTGACGCATCTGCTGTCCGATCGGGCGCAGGCCGCGATGATGGCCGCAGGGTGGCACATGTGCCTGGATGTCGCGGAGTTGCTGCTGGCCGGTACGCCTGTAGGGCCGATCGTCGGGGCGGAGGCGATGAATCACGGGTGGGCCGAACTGAATCGCGCGTACTCGGTGGAACTGGGTGTGGAGCCGGTCGAACCGCCGATGTCGACCGAGCGCTGAGCGTCGGCTCGGTATTTGCTCGGTCGTCCAGGGCGGCTGTTGTCGGGGGATTCGACACGAGGTTGTCGTGGGATTCGCGATATCCGCGTGACATGGGACGTTGGTATTTGGACCGTTGTATAACGGGGCATGAAATCCGCACCTGGGTGATGAGCCGTTGTGCAGCGATCAAAGGGGTTGCCGCAGGGCGAGGTCTGGGTTAACGTGCGGAGTACGGCGGCATTGCTGCCGGATTCCGGGGACTGTCGAGCAGCCCTGATGCCCGATCAACCATGACAACGCGCCCGCGTCGCGGCGTGTGTCTCGGCGTCCCCGGAGGCGACCCATGACCACCGTGCAGACCACCCGCACTGCCCTCGAATCGCATGTGCCGAAACAGCTTTCGGCGATCCACGGCCGCCCCGCGTATCGGCCGCCGTGTGCGGACGGTCCCGACGACTGGGATATGGACGCCGGAAATCCGGACTCCTGGCGCTCGGCCGTGCGGATCTGCGCCGAATGCCCGCTGTTCACCAACTGCCGCCAGCTGGCCGAATCCCTGATCGAGCGCGGCAGCGGCCCCCGGGCCATGATCTGGGCCGGCGTCGCCTACGACGCCGCGGGCCGGGTGGTGGAGAACCTGGACCGGCATCGCGTCGCGCCGATCGACCACAAACGACCGCTGCGCATCATCCGCAACGGTGCGCGTCCGGTGTGCACCGAGCCCGCGCCGCCCACGCCGCGGCGGCGTATCGTGCTCGGGCATCGGCTCGCGCCGACCGGGACCGACGAGTGACGGTCTCCGGGAACTGACGGCGAATCATACTGTGGTGGTGGGTAATTCATGACGATACTGGCGTTGGAGATCGGTCCCGAGGGTTTCGCGGTGGGCCCGGTGGCCGAGGATGCCGACGACGAGGACATCCAGCGGATTCCGATTCCGGCCGAGGGGGTCTGGGACGCCTGCCGCGACCTGCTGCTCGACGTGGCCGCGGACGAGGAGGTCACGGCCGTGGGGATCGCCTCGGCGGGACCGATCGATATGAGCGCCGGGGTGATCGCCCCGATCGATATCGCCGAGTGGCAGACGGGTTTCGCGATCGTGGAGGCGGTGCAGAAGCTGTTTCCCGTCGCGGTGGTCCGGCTCGCCATCGACGGTGTGTGCCTGGGCCTGGCCGAACGCACCTTCGGCGCGACGCACTCGGTGATGGACGCGATGTCGGTGACAGTGTCGCACCGGATCAGCGCCGGTGTGATGGTGGGTGGATTCGTCGTGGTCGGGCGCACCGGTAACGCCGGCAACCTCGGACATGTGCAGGTCCCGGGCTTCGACGACCCGTGCGAATGCGGTGGCCGCGGCTGCCTCGAATCCGTCGCGGGTGGGGCGGCGCTGCTGCGCTGGGCGCGGGGCCGGGGCTGGACCGGGAACTCGCTGGCCGCGCTGACCGAAACCGCCAAGATCGGCGACGAGATCGCGGTGGAGGCCATGGGCCGGGCCGGTACCGCGCTCGGCCGGGCGATCGCCTCGGTCGCCCCGCTGCTGGATATCGACCTGGTCGTGGTGGGTGGCCGGGTGGCGGAATCCGGTCCGGCGCTGTGGAAACCGCTGGCCGCGGCCGTCGCGACGCATGCCAGGCTCGGATTCCTGACCGGGCTGCGCGTGGTGCCCTCGGAACTTCAGGGCCTGGGCCCGCTGGCGGGGGCGGGGGTGCTGGCGATGAGTGCGGATCAGGCCGAGGAGTAGCGCCCGGCGTCCGGAATCAGCCGTTGAGTGACCTGTTGAATGTACCGCTAAATAACGGTACATTGAACTGGTATTGATCGTGGTCGTCGGGGCCACGGCACCGGAGAACGGCTGATACGGGCGAGTTCGATGCGAAACGGCGTGGTGATCCCATGGATGACGATCGAAACGTTGACACCGGATGCGATGTCGGTGGTGTCGATGGGCGAGGACCCACGCGGGTTCGCGGACTGGCAACGCGCCCTGCAACGGCTGCTCACCAAGATGCCGGTGTTGTACGACACCTTCAGCACCGCCCGTCTCGCCGAGGCCATGCGACGCACCCGCGATCAGGCCGAGGAGGTGGACGTCCGGATCCCGACCCGATCCGGCCCGCACGAGTTGAAGATCCGGCCGGTCTTCGGCCCGGCCGGTGACGTGCACGCGATGCGGCTGTGGCTCGGACCCGCGACCGCGCGGATACCGCGGCCGCGCGCGGCGGTGGGCGCGATCTGGGACATGACCACCCAGACCGTGCAGCAGCCCAGCGGCATCACGCAGCTGACCGGCATCTCCGCCGAGGAATACCTGCCCCGGATGTCGATCGCGGGACTGTTCCACCGGATGTCGGCGTTCGATCGGCACGCGGAGGTGCTCGACCTGCTCTACGAGCCGAAGCCCGGCGACAAACTGCAATTCGAGGCCACCGTGCCGAATACGTCCGGCCCCGTGGGACGTTGGCGCATCACCATCCGCGCCCGCGACGACCAGCGCACGCGCGGCGCGTGGTTGCTGATCGAGGACGTGTCCGCGGCCGACGCCCCCATCGGTTCGGCCGCCCTGGAACGGATCGGCCTGCGCGAGGCGCACCGCCGCGCCGGAACACATCTCGCGGTCGTGCAGCTCGAGCACACCAGCATCTCGCACTGGCTGACCGATCCGGCGCCGTGGGTGCGGTGGGATTATCTGTTCCGGCCCATCGACGTCTTCCATCCGGATGATCGGGCGCGCCTGGCCGAGCTGGGTGATCGGGTGCGCGTCGGCGATACCGCGAGCGTGACGGTCCGGGCGCTCAACTACGCCGGCGACTACACCCCGACCACGCTGCTGCTCTACCCCTATCCCGGGTACTCGAGCAGGCAGCTGGCGATCGCGCAGTTGCTGCGCGTCGCCGATGACGTCCCGGTGCTCGAACCGCATCGTCATCCCCCCGATACGCACCTGTCCGCGCCGATCGGATACGACGATCAACTGCGGCACTGGCTCGCCGGACACCTCAAACGCAGCCCCGCCTGAGCGCCGGCCTTCCCAGCGGTGGGGGCAGCCGGGCCTTCGGAAAGGGCCAGGTTATCTACCATTCCGAGAGTGCGGACAGGGCTTGGCAGATCGGCGGATTCGGGCGATGAACTCCTTCGCCGCATGGCCGCACGCCGCCGCCGTGACAATGTCGTGGTCGCCGTTCTGGCCGTGCTGGCGATCCTCGGTGGCGGCCACACGATCCTGGGCTGGTTCGCCACACCGCCGCGCGGCCCGTCGGACGACACGACGACGAAGATCCTCGGACGTTCGGAGCTCGCGGAGTCCTTCGCCCGCGATTTCGTGGTGACGTACCTGAGCGCGTCGGCCAATCAGCAGGACGAGATCGCCCAGTATGTGAGCTCCGGACAGCAGGTCACGCTGCCCGCCACCGGGCGTCAGGTGGCCGATCCGGCGGTGGTGTTCGCCGAGCGGGAAGTGTCGAATCCGCAGCTCGAGGTGTGGGCGGTGACGATCTCGGCCCGGGTGGGCAAGGCGGCCGCGGCCCCGGCGAGTACGGCCGCGACCTCGTCGAGCAGTGGAACCACAAGTGCCGCAAGCAAATCCGCGTCCGCGGGGCCGGGGCGGCAGTACTACCGGGTCGCGGTGTCGGTCGGTGCCGGGCGAGTGCGCGCGTTGACGCTGCCCGCCGCGGTCGACGCCCCGGGACGCGGCTCGGATCTCGCTCTGGCGAACCAGAACTCGTGCAATGCCGACAGCCCCTTCGGGCAGGTCGTGTCCGGATTCCTGACCGCCTACCTGACCGGATCCGGTGACCTGTCCCGGTACACGGTCCCGAACTCCGGCATCGTCGCGCCGACCCCGGCCCCGTTCGTCTCGGTCGAGACCGCCATGGTCGCCGCCGAGAACTCCGGTTGCGGCACCAGCGGGGCGACGGCCCGGATCCTGGCCACGGTGAATCCGAAGGCGACCGACGGCGCGGCTCCGACGCTGGCCTACCCGCTGACGATGGTCCTGAGCGCGGGCAAATGGCAGGTGCAGAGCATCGATCCGCTTCCGCCACTGCGGAATCCGCTGACCGTCGTGGTCGGTGACGCCACCCAGGGGCCGCAGGTACAGAGTTCCCCGTCGAGCGTGGTCACCACCGCTCCGTCCAGCGCGGTGCAGGTCCCACCGGCGAAACAGAACTGATCCGGAAGGGGCAGTCACCATGGGTAGTCAACTGAGCATCATCCTGGTCTACATCCTGCAATGGGTGCGCTGGGGAGGCATCATCATGATCGCGATCATCGGCATGAGCATCCTGCTGTCCGAGGCGGCGAAATCGAAGCTGTCCCCGTCGCGGATCATCGCGGTCGCGGGTTCGGCGATCCTGGCCGCGGTGCTGTTCTGGCTGCTGCCGACGCTGGTGAACTACGCGCGCGTCGACTCCAACAACATCGTGCCCGACCACCCGATCGGCAGCTACCAGTGACCACCCCGGTCAAGGTCTTCACCCCGATCAAACGCGTCCCGACCATGATCGGGAAGGCGCAGAACGGGCAGAAACTCCCCTTCGGCCCCTACACCCTGCCCCAGATCGCCGGCGGCGCAACACTTCTGGTGATCAGCTCGGTGTGCGCGATGGTGCTGCCGATCAACGCGGCGGTGACGTTCGTGGTCGGGTTGGCGGTGACGGGGGTGAGCGTGTTCGGGCTGGGGCTGGTGCCGTACACGGGGGTGCGGATGACCTCGCGGGTGCTGTGGGTGGGGCGGTTGATCTTCGTGCGTAAGCCGGTGTCGGCGTCGGGGGTGCCGATCGATGTCGACTCGGCGGACACGGAGATGTTCGTGGAGGAGTCCGTGGTCGTCATCCTGCCCGGTGGTGAGATCGAGCGCGCCGCCGCGCCGCGATGGCCCCTGGCCCTGTCCGGAAGTGACAGCGCCGCAATCGAATCCGGAGGGCGCGACTGATGGCGTTCGAACGCGAACTACAGCCGACCGCCGCCATTCGGGGGAACCTGCAATTCACCCATTCCGGACTGGTGACCGCGACATATTTCATCAACCCGCTCGGCTACGGTCTGCGCAAGCCGTCCGACAAATTCGACGTGAAAATGGCGCATCATTCGCTGATCACCAATCTGCCGAACGGTTCGCTGCTGCTGGGAGTGCAGGCGCGGCTCAACACGATCGACGTCCTGACCAAGATGGTCGAGGGTATCGACCTTGACGAATGCGAGGACTACGCCGACGAGGTCGTCGCCTCCTACGAGCGGATCCGGCTGATCATGCCGCAGACCCGCATCTATCTGCTGACGATCCCGGTGGGCACCGCCTCGACCTCCGGCGTCTCGGCCCTGTCCCGGATGTGGCGTGGCAGCACCACCACGATCGATGCCACCGCGGTCTCGCGCGCCGAACTGGACCAGTACGCGGACAAGGCGCAGGAGATCCTGTCCCGCATCGGCAGTGATTTCGATCCGGTGCCGGTGCCCGCCGCGCTGTTCCAATGGCTGTGGGAGCACTATCTGTCGCGTGGCGCGGCGGGAGATCCGTTCGCGCCCACCCAGGCCGAGGCCCTGGACGACGCGACCGCGGCCGTGTTCCGGTCCGCGGCGCTCGACGAGGGCGCGAACACCGACCGATCGCACCGGTTGCGGCCGTCGTTCATCCCGGTGATCAAACTGGTGCAGCCGGACTACGAATTCATGCCGTCCTATCAGTCGATGCTGACGCCGCATTCATTTCCCTACGCGGGCATGGCTTTTCCCGGCGGCAGCGAATTTCTCAACGTGCTCGACGGCATGTCGGAGGTCACCGTCGACTGGGGGATGCGGATTTCGACCCGGCCCGCCGATCAGGTGCTCAAGGGTAACGAGCTGAGTCTGCGGCGACTGGGCGAGCAGATGGATCAGCGGGATCAGGAGGTCTCGTTCGCACAGAACACCCTGGCCTCCAAGGTGCGGATGCTGGGCGAGTACAACCAGCATTTCGAGGTGAACGGCGGCGAATCGGAGGTGTCGTTCACCACCGTCATCGCGGTCGGCGGGCCTACCCGCGAGATCACGATGGACGCGGTCAACAGCCTCAAACGCAAGTACAAACGCTTCCAGATCGAGATGACCACGCCGGTCGGCGCGCAGGTCGATCTGTGGTCGATGCTGATGCCCGGCAGTCCGCGGCGGCGGGCGTTCGACGATTTCGCCCACATCCTGCCCTCGGACATGTGGGCCGGATTCGTGCCGTTCAACACCTCGCAGGTGGGTGACGACAGTGGTCCGGTGATCGGCGTCAATCTGCTGTCCGGACATTTCGAGCCGATCCACTTCGGCATCATGGAGGCCGCGCTGCACGATCTGTCGGCATCCTTCGCGGTGACCGGTGAACTCGGTTCGGGGAAGTCCTATTTCCTGAAGCTCATGGCCGTGCTGGTGCACGACATGGGCGGTCAGTTCCTGGCCATAGATCGCAGTCAAGTGGGCGAATGGGAGCATTTCGCCAGATCCATCGACAATGCGGTCGTCATCGATCTGGCCAACCCGACCGTGTCGCTGGATCCGCTGCGGCTGTTCGACGACCGGATCGCCGGTGAGCGGACCCTGGACACCATCCTGCCGCTGCTGGATCTGTCCCCGACCTCCGGATCCGGCGCCGCGATCAGCAACCTGCTGACGCCGAAAGGCATTGCCGAGCACGGTATTCGGAGCATGCTCGACCTGTTCCAGGTGATCTGCCGATTGCGGGATCAGCCCGGCAGCACCGAGGAGTACGCGGATCTGGCCGCACGGCTGGGGACGGTCGCGAATCGGATGCCGGTGCTGTTCGATCCGAAGCTGCCGCCGCTGAGCCTGACCGCCGCGGCCACCGTGGTGCGCAGTCACCATCTGGCGCTGCCGACGGCCGAGGAACTCGTCACACCGCATCTGTACAACCGGCTGCCGCTGACCAAACGGCTCGGCACGGCGCTCTACGAACTGGTGGGTGTCGCGGCGCGCGAGGCGTTCCTGGCCGACAACGGCAGATTCGGACTGCTCGTCGGCGACGAGGCGCACCACTTCACCCAGACCCAGGTGGGATCGGCGGTCACCTCCGATTTCAGTCGTGACGGCCGTAAACACCTGGCCGCGATCGGGCTGGCCTCGCACGATCCGGCCACCGACTTCCAGGGTGCGGCACACAATCTCATTCCGAACCGCTTCGTGTTCCGGCAGCGGGACGAGACGCTCGCGCGCAACAGCCTGGAGTGGCTCGGCGTCGATCTGGAACAGGCGCCGTTCCTGCTGTCGATGTTGCGGGAGGAGACCTCGCCGCCCGTCGGGCCGGGGCGGCAGGTGCCCGAGGAACGTCGCGGCGAGATGTTCATGCGGGACGCGTTGAACCGGATCGGCCGCGGCAAGATTCTCGGGCCCGCTCGCTACGATCGGGCCGCGGCGATCACCAGCACGCCGTCGTCCGGTGGGGGTGGCCGGGCCGAATTACCGGCACGACAGGTAGCCCGGTGAGTACCGCGGGCGGCGGCACCGTGCGCACGCGACTGTCGCGGTGGGTCGGTTCGATCGGGGAGCCGGAATTCTGGAATCCGGATCGCTGGCAACCACGCACGCTGTATCTGCGGTATCGCGGCTGGATCAGGGCGAGCCGGCGACGGCGCTGGACCGCGTGGATCGTCGGTATCCTGTTCGCGCTCTTCGTCTTTCCCGGTGTGATCGGCGGGATCGCCTCGGCCTTCATCGATCCGAACGGCGGATTTTCCGGGAACAGCGCCACGAGTGGATTGGGGACCACCGATTCGTCGGGGGTCCCGCTGGCGAACTACACGATGGTCATCGATCACGGCAGTATCTTCAATCCCGGCAATACGGTGCTGGGCTCGTTGATCAGCCTGATCGCCGTGGGGTGGCTGGCCATCGATCAGCTGGCCATCTGGGGAATCGATTCGACGCTGAGTTTCGGGTGGCTGGATATGATCGCCACTCCGCTGCACGGCGCCGCGAAGAGTTTCGCCGGGCAGGTGGCGACGCCGGTGGTCTTCGTCGCCGCGGTCACCATCGGCGGCGGGTTCGTCGCCTATTTCGTGGTACGCGGCCTGCATTCCAAAGCGACCATGCAGGTCGTGACCATGCTCATGGTGGCGGTGCTGAGTCCGGTGTTCCTGGCGGATCCGCTGGGTGAGGTGCTGTCCTCGGACGGGCTGCTGGCCAAGGGGCGCGATGTCGGCGTCGCGGTGGCCGCCGGATTGAACGGGGAGGACAGCAAGGATTCGACGACGCTGGTCAAATCCATGCAGGGCATCCTGACGGACAATCTGGTTCGAAAACCGTTGCAGGTGTGGAACTTTGGGCATGTGGTCGACGATCAGGCGGCATGTAAGCAGGCATGGTCGGCGGGGATCACCGCGGGTGACGACGGCAAGGTCAGGAGTGGACTGCGCAGCTGCGGGGATACCGCCGCCTATGCCGCGACCAACCATCCGACCTGGGGGCAGGTCGGGGCCGGGTTGCTGCTGCTGGTGTTCGGTGGGATTCTGCTGCTGTTCGCGGCGTATCTATCCATAAACGTCGTATGGTCCGCTCTGGATGCGATATATCACGGGGTGCTCGCATTGGTCGGATTCGCGGCGGGCGGATACGTGTACGGCCCGCCGCAGAGTTTCACGATATCGAATGTGGTGCACGGTTTCATCGCGGGGTGGCGAATGACCGCCTATATCGTGTTCATAGCTTTCTATCTCCTGTTCATAGGCGATCTGTTCGATAAGGCCGGGGGACAGGTGATCACGGTGATCATTCTCGCGGGGGCCGTCATGGTCATCATGATCTTCCAGTTCGACCGGATCGGGAACAGTATCACGAAAGGTGGGGAGGCGATCGCCGGGAAGATTTCGTCGGCGGTGCAGAGTGGGGTTGCGGGGTATGGGCAGACTTTCGCCGGGGCCGGCTTCGGGGGTGGGGGCGGCGGGGGTGGCGGCGGTATGGGGATCGCCGGTCACGCCCTGTTGATGTCGACTGCCGCGATGCAGGGCATGAGCGCTCTCGGCGTGGTTGCCAACTCGCCGTTGACCGAATGGCTGGCCGGGGGTGTGCGTCATCCGTTGTCGCGTAATGCGCGCATGGAATACCGGGCGATGCGAGCCGCTTGGCGGAATCAGTCCGATCCTCGTTGGCTCGCCGCTCAGCGAGCCAGCGTGGCGAACCAGTCCGACCCCGATTGGCTCGTCGCGCAGCGGGCGGGTGTCATCAATCAGGCGGATCCCAACTGGCTGCTTGCCCAGCAGCACGGCGTGGCGCATCAATCGCATCGCGATTGGCTCAACGCCCAGCGGCAGCAGGTGATCGATCGGCGTCAGTGGCGGGATCTGGCGCGCGCGGCCGCAGTGGCGAACGGTGGGCTCAATACTCCGCAGGGTGCCACCGCCGCGCTGACAACTCTGCTGGATCATGGTGTGTCGCACCGAGACGTACTGGGCATGATGGAGATGGCGGGTTTGACGGACTCGCGGCTCAACGCCGGGGCGGTTCATTCGTGGGGCCGGATGTTGGCGGTCGCTCCCGAAAGCACGTTCAAGAGCCTCAATCTCGGGTACCTGGCCGCTTCGACCTCGCGGCTGCGGAATTCGATGGAAGGGCTGGCGCGCGGGCATCCAGGCGTCACGATGGACCACGTGGTTTCCGACTTCGGAACCGTGCACCGGGCGCTGAATCTGTATCGCGAGCAGGCGGAAGCGCATGTTCGTCTCGACGAGCTGGCCGGTCCCGGTGAACTTGGTTATCGCGGGGAAGCGGAATATGTGCGTAGTTATCTGGAAGAAGCGACGGAAGCGAAGATCAAAGCCTTGCAGGAAGTCGCGAACGGTAACTTCAGGCTGCCCGATATCGATATGATCGATGATCCGCTCCGTCCCGGGGTTCGAATTGCCGATCCTGCTCACGAGAACTACGAGCTCTATCAGGCGAAGTCGATACTGGAAGCGATGCCGATACCGAATTACAGCGATGGATCGGCTATACCCACGGAACTCCACGACGAATTCAAGGCAGAGCATGCGGGCCGCATGATGGACGCCATCGCACATGCGGAATTCAGGCCGATAGCGGATGCTTACGACGGTTTCCGAGCGGATCCCGGGAACCCGAATTGGTTCAGGAATTTTCGGCGGGCAGTCAACAACGCGCAGCGGACGGAACGTTTGGCTACCGGTATGAACCGGACCACGACGGCCGGGCTCCAATCGCCCGGATGGGGCGAACCCAGCAATCCGGGGCATTGGCACACCGTCTTCGATCCGCTGGGCGATCGTCTGGCCGGGCGATGACATCGAGGTGAGGACGCGGAATGCTGCGGAACTTCCTGCTCGGTCGCTTTCTGACCGGCGGCCCCCTCGGACGGATGCCGATGGTCGGGCAGCTCGTGATGCTCCTGCTCATGCTGCCCAGTCCGGTGATGATCGCCCTGGTCGTGGTGCTCTTGCTGGGAGCCCTCATCGTTCCGCTGCTGTGGTTGGCGCTGATGGCCGGGAGTGCGGCGTCGGCGTCCTCGGCCGATCTGTACTACCAGTGCGACAGTGCGATCGGTCCCGATCCTTCCGCCACCGAAACCGTGGTGCCGACGACTGCGGGGAGTGCGACTCAGGACACGTTGCCGTCGTCGGTAGTGCCCACCACGAATCCTTATGCGTCACTGACGATTGCGCCGGATGAGACGGATGTTTCGGGCTGGCAGCGGGCGTGTGTGAGTGCGATGCCGTCGGCGCCGTATCAACTGCCGCCGCTGTCGACCGTGAATTACGGGCCTTCGGTCGCGTGTGCGCGGCAGTTGGCATTGGCGGCGACCCAACAGGTTCCCGAGAGCGGAACCGGTAGTGCCGCAGAGTCTTTCGCTCAGTCCGCGCAGTCGTTGATCTATCTGGCGTCGAATGCGTCCGGGACCGGTGGTTGTGCGGCCGGAACCGCTGGGATGTCGGCTCGGTCCTCATCGCCGGGAACTTCCGCGTCGACCGTCACATCGACCGGAGGTTCGTGCAACACGCTCACCGATGCCGCATCCTTGCAGGTCGCGTTGCCCAATACCATTGCCGCGCAGAGCCGTTGCGGACAGCGGGTCGATCGGAATGCGGTGTCGCCGGGGGATCTGGTGTTCTGGGGTTATCGAGATTACGCACCGACTCGGATGGGGATCGCGGTGGATGGGTCGCGGATGGTGACCAGTGAGCCCGGGTCGGGACAGGTTGTGCAGGAGGCGATTCCGACTTCGTCGGATGTTCGGGTGAAGCGGGTGTTGAGGGGAGAGTCGTGACCAGTGCGGAGGCGTCCGCGGCTGATGTCGTCGATCCCGCGACCGGGGATGGTACGGCCGCGACAGATCCGTCCGTGACTGCGGTGACGCCGTGGACCAGGCCCGCGCCGCAGCGGGCGCGGCCCGTGGGGACGAATGGTCAGTTGCCGGGGGCGGCGTCGCCGTCCACGAATAGTTCTGTGCAGCAGGGTAATCCGGATCTGAACCCGCCCGTGAATTCGGGCACGGTCACTGCGCCGGGGCAGAACGGTACAGGCACTGGCCCGGCACCGGGTACGGTGACCGCGACGCCGGGTACGGCGCTGCCGGGTACCTCTGGAACCGGGGCGAGTACGGCGGCGCCAGGGGTCTCGACTGCGGGCACTTCAACTGCGGGTACTTCGGCACAAGCTCCGGCCTTGGCGAATCCGGCTGCGACGCAACCGGCATCGACAGGTGGGATGCCCGCGCAGTGGGTGCAGTCCCGTCCTGTCGGCCAAGGAAACAACAACAATTCGTCCAACACCTCGGATCCGCTCTCCCAGTTGGAACCCGCGGCGATGATGGCCGCGACCATGCTGCCGATGATCGCCTCCGCGCTGAGCGGTCTGGGCGGATCCAAGGGCAGCGGAACGAGCGGATCCGGTAGCAGCGGAGCGGCTGGCGGGTCCAGCGGTAGCGGACTGTCGCAGGAAGCTCAGGATGCACAGAACGCGTTGAATCAGCTCAACGACGTCTACGGAAACGGCCAAACCTCCACTCCCCAAACGGGTTCGGTGCAGAACCAGGTCGACGGCAACGGCAGTGGTTCGGGGATGTCGGCACTCGACCGCAGGCAGAAGTATCAGCAGAACGCTGGAACCGCCTACAACAATCTCGATACCGAGCTCGTCTCCTACATCAAGTACCTCGCTGGTAACCATTCCGTCGATCGGGATGCGATCACCAAGCTCGTCAACGACACCAACAGCCAACTGGTACAACTCGGTTCCGCCGCATACACCAGGGAAGGTGAGATCAAGGTCCATCAGATCCTCATCTCGGCCCTGTCCAACGCGTTGAAGATCGTCGGTAACAGCAACGCCAACGCCAACGCCGTCGCGGTCGAGATCAACCGGCTCACCGACCAGTACCTCTACAACCTCATCGGTGTGAATTACCCTGCGGCCAAAGGGGAGTCATACTCCGCCTCGGCTGCTGCGGGGTCCTCGTCCGCCGCGCAGAAGGCGATCTCCGTCGCACTGTCCGAACAGGGCACCCCGTACGTCTACGGTGCCGAGGGGCCGAACGCATTCGACTGCTCCGGCCTGACCCAGTACTCGGCCGCCGCGGCCGGGGCGCGGATCCCTCGCACGGCCGCACAGCAGTACCAGCAACTACCCAAGGTCAACCCGTCCGACATCCAGCCCGGCGACCTGATCTTCCCGGCCGCCGAATTCAACAACGGCAGTCCCGGTCACGTCATGATGTACATCGGCAACGGCAAATGCGTGGAGGCCCCGCACACCGGCGCGACCGTCCGAGTGGTGAACCTGCCCAGCAGTTACGCCGCGAGCCGGTGGACGTGATCGTCTCGCATTCCCATTGTTGGGAATCGTCGACAATGAATGAGTCCGGTAAGGAAGCTGCCCGCGACCATCGGTACGGCGGCACTCGACCTCGTAGCAACTGGTAGGTGGTAACGATGGGATTCTGGGGTAGCCTCTGCAAAGGACTGGTGACCGCTGCTGCCGCCGCTGTTCCCCTTGTGCTGATGTCGAATCCGATCGGAATCGGTGCCATTCTCTTGGGGGGAGCGTGTGCCGCGGTGGCTGGCGGGGGTTTCAGTATCGGACAGGGTCTTCTCGCCGATGGTTCCATCAACTGGGGCAATGTGGGTAAAAGTGCCCTGATTTCCGGGCTGGGTGGTCTGGCGGGTGGTGGCGCCGGCGCTCTGCTGCGTGGTGTGATTCCCGCCGGTGCGTCTCTCGTATCGGCGGTGACGCCGAGCATTGCGCGTGGTGTGGGGACCGTCGCCGGTGCTGGTCTCGGAGGCTACTTCTCGCCGGACGGCGGAAATCCCTTACCGAACCTCGGTCAGGTTCCGACACGCTTAGCCGGCTCACCCAATGCCACATCGACTGCCTTCGGTAGTAACGACACCCAGGACAAGCTGAAATACGACAAATACGGTTTGGCGCAGTACCCCACCTCGGGGAAGGTGAAGATCAAGCTGGATAACGGTGACACGGTGACTGCATGACCGATATGCCGCCGCTCGAGATTCCTGACGGAAAGTCTCCGTTGTTGGATAAATACAGCGATCTCAAGAGCTTGAAGATAGCGGATCATATCACGTCATATCTGGATGACGATTATGTCGCAAGTATATCCCGGATGTGGGCGAAATTCGGGGACGGCACCAAGACGCCGATGCCGACCAGTGTGGTCGTGCCGCAAGTGGAGCAGGTGGACCTCAAAAGCGAGGCGGGCGGAAATTACAACGTAGTCGCTGTGCAGCTCAAAAAGGCCTATCAGTCCGTGCAGGACACGATGACGACCATCACCGAGAATGTGAAAGTCACCGCGGATGATCTGGTGAAATATCAGACGGTGGTCGGTGATGACATCAGCGGCCTCAGTGCCAGCGCGTCGACCCTGCCGGGGGATGGTCAGGACGAGAACACGCATATCCTCACCTATACGGCTACGGGCCTGAAGCAGATGGAAACGGATCTCAACGCGCTGACCGACAAGTTGGGCATTCCGGCGGGCAAGATAAACGATCAGACCAAGCAGCTTCAAGATCTGACCGACAAATACGATTCGCTGAACACCAAATATCAGGATCTGCTGGATAAATACAATGCGCTGAAGAAGGGGTCGGGCGGGGCATCCGGCAGCTACGACCCGCCGGGGCTCAACAACGGCGCGTCCGGCGCCGGTGCCACGCCCGGTGCGAGCGGTTCCTCCGATATCACCTGGAACCCACCGGATCTGACCGGTGCCAGCGGTTCGAGTGATATCGGTGGCGGTACCGGGTCCACCGATCCGGCGGGCAATTCCAACGGTACGGGCACCAGCAATGGCGATTCCGGGAATGGGTCGGGGTATTCGACCACGCCGGTGTCCGATACTTCCGGCACCTCGGGCATGGGCGATATGTCGAGCATGATCGGCCAGATGATGCAGATGATGCAGATGCAGGCCATGATGCGGAATCAGTCCGATCAGAATCCGAACAATCAGATGCAGCAGCCTTATCCGGCGGGGTATCAGCAGGGCCCGGCCACGCCGGGGACGCCGCAGCCCGCGCAGGCCGCTCCGGCGACTCCCGCGCAGAATCCGGCGCAGACCGCGCCGAACGGTCCCGGAACCACCGCGCCACCCGCGGGCACTCCGGCTCGGGTGCCGGGGGCGGACGGGCTGGTGGATTACACCTTCCCGGATGGTCGCGTGCAGAAGGTGTCGGTGGTGGTTGCGAACGCTCTGGATGCGGCGTTCGGCAACCAGGCCGGGACCGACGCCCAGGCCGCCTACGCGCAGGGGGCGAATACCCCGGCGAAGTGGAGCGATCCCAAGCAGATCGGCGAGCGTGTCGATCCGAGTCAGTTGGTGACCGGCGATGTCGCCACCTGGGACGACAACCACACCGCGATCGTCATCGTGTGGGGTTCCACGCCGGGCGGCGCCTCGGGGCCGGATGCCGATGCGGGTCAGGGCGGCAGCCTGGAGGTCGTGATCGACGGGCAGCAGAAGCCGTTCACGCCCGAGATGTCCGGTAAGGGAGGCGATTTCGGCTCCTTCGCCGGGTTCGCGCATCCGCACGGTATCGAGGCGAGCGCGACCAGTGCCGGGGATTCGACGCATGCGGTTCCGACGACCGGGGATCCGACGGGCGGGCAGCAGTTGCAGCACGCCGCGACCGTGCCGGGCAGTTGATCGCGAGGTGTGAGAGGAGACCGATGTGCAGCCGTTGAACGTCGACCCGGACGAACTCGCCGGGGTGGCCGCGGGACTCGCCGAGCTGGCGCGGACCACCGGGGCCGGGCTGCCGACGGGCTGGGTGCTGCCCGCGGGCAGTGATCACATCTCCGGCGGATTCGTCCCGGGCGCGAACGCGCACGCCGCTCAGCTGTTCAACGGGATGCAGGGCGTGCTGCACCTGGTGAACCAGCATGCGCACAAAACCGGTTCCGCGGCAACGGATTACACCGATGCCGACGATACCGGCGCGCGCACGGTCGGGGGCGGGGGCCGGGAGGTGCTGACCAATCCGGTCGCCGAACCGGTGCTGCCGACGGCCCGGCAGGCGCCGGTGTTCGACCTGCCGCTGCCGGGTGTCGAGATCGATCCACTGACCTTCGCGGAGCAGTTGCGCGCCGGGCCCGGGACCGGCCCGGCCAACGCCTTCGCCGGGAATATCCGCAGCTATCTCGGCAGCTCCCACCTGGTGGCGCTGGACGGTGTGGATCACGCCGCGCACACATTGGAGAAGTGGACCCCGGTCGGCGCCGAGGCTGCCTTGCAGCTGAATCAGCATCGCGGCTGGCTCGACGAACTGGGCAGCACCCTGGGACGCCTCGCCGACGGAATCGAAACCTACACTTCGGCTTTCGACACCGCGATGGCCAAACACCCTACGCCGGAAGAGATCATCGCCGCCCGCAAGGAGTTGCTGGCCGCGATGCGTTCCAAGGACGAACTCGGCGTGGCCGACGCGCTGGCCAAGGCACAGGAGCAGAACGCGCGCTCCGCCGACGCGATCGCGGGATACACCACGACCGTCGGTTCCCATGCCACACAGGACAATTCGAGCAGCGGTAACAGCAGTTCGAGCGATTCCAGTCAGCTGATGAGCACGTTGTCGAGCCTGCTGCCGACGCTGATGACCTCGATGATGGGTAACGGCACGTCGGGGCTGAATCAGAACGGCAGCCAGGATTCGCTCGCCGACCTCACCGACTACGCCGGTGACTACGGCGATTACAGCTCACTCGGCGGCGGCTCGTCGATCGGCAGCCTGACCGACGCGGCGAACGCGGTGAACTCCGGAAACAGATCCTTCGAGGTGGCCTCGATGCCGATGGTGGCCGCCGCGGGCAGTCTCACCAGTTCGCCGAGTCTGCCCCGGGCATCGGTGATCGAACCGCTCCAGACCTCCGCCGCCGCGGCGGGCCGGGCCGCGTCCGGCAGTTCGCCGTACATGCCGTACATGCCGATGTCGCCGGGGATGGGGCAGACCGGCGGTAATCAGGACCGCAACCGGGTGGTGGCCTGGCACCCCGACCGGCTGATGTACGTCGACGACACTCCGCACACCGAGCAGGTGATCGGCGAGAAACCGACGATCGCGCCCAGCGTGACACCCCCGACACCGTCGAACTCCCAGACCCCGAGTCAATCCGGAGGCACCGCATGACCAATATCCATCCCGAGGTCCAGGCGGCCCTGGACGCCGCCCGCGAACTCCGGCACAAGATCGCGGATCTGCGCGAGCGGATCGATGCCATCCGGGCGCGTCGCCCCTCGCCGAGCGGTGCGGTCATTCCCGAGGTCGACGCGATGGGCCGGTTGACCTCGCTGTACATGGCTCCGGGCACCGCGGATCGTTTCGAATCCGATGAGCTGATCACCGAGATCATGGCCGCGATCCGGGACAGCACCGCCGATGCCGCGCGCCAGTACGAGCAGCTGATGGATCACGATCCGTGGGCCACCGGCTCCGGGTCGGACACGGAATCCGGTGCGGCGGAGTTCGTTTCGTGACCGAGCCGGATCCCGTCACCGTCGCGGACACCGTTCGGTGGCTGCACGAGGAGGGGTTGGTCCGGCTGGCCGGGGTCGCCGATCACCGGTCGGGTCCGATCGCCGCCTACACCGTCGAGGTCGCCACGGGCACGATCTGCGCGCATCCCGCGACCGGCACCGGGGCCGGCTCGGACGTGCTGACGCTGGCCGCCGAGGAACTGCCGTATCCGGTCGGCACGCCGAAGCGGCTGGTGATCGTCGGGGTGACCACGGCCGAGACCGTGCTGATCGTGGATCTGGCTGCCACGCTTGCCATTTCGATCAACGGTGAGCGGCCCGAGACGGCGGCCCGCTCGTGGGCGATGCAGCTGCTGCTGAATCCGGAGATCTCGCTGACCACCAACAGCGCGACGGTGGTGATCAAGGCCGGTCCGCGCTATCGGCAGAGTTTCATCCCCGGCAGCGCCGGGACGATCATCCAGGTCGACGACCGCAATCCGCCGGTCACGACCATCACGCTGGATGCCGCGATCGAGGGGCCCGATCGGCTCGACATCGCGCCCGGCGGCACCGGCGAGATGTATCTGGGTGCCCGATTCTGGCAGTTGGGCCAGATCATGACCATCGACGACGCCGCCTGGGCGGTGCTCGACGAGCAGTTGACCGCTCCCGCCCTACGTATCTAGGAGCAACCGATGACCGATATTCCCGTGGCGGATCAGCTCCCGGCCGACGACGTCGGCGATGCCGGGCCGAACTGGCGGACCATGACCTACGAGGTGTTCAACCCCGATCACACCGTGGGCGTCGCGTGCGGGCGGGACGGTGAGATCGTGGGTTTGCACATCACCGACGACGCCCGCGACAACGGCGAGATCTGGCTGGGCACCGAGATCGTGCGGCTGGCCCGGCTGGCGCACCAGAAATCCCGGGTGGGCCTGCGGGCGGAGATGGAGTTCAACGGCACCCGTCCGTACACCATCGACTCGTTCGACCTGCCCACCGAATCCGCTTACCGCGCAATGGAACATGCCGAATTCGGCACGTCTTCCTGAGTAGCCACCCGAGACAGGACACGGTATGTCCGATGATCTGAACATCGACACCCACGAGGCCGTCACCACCTCCGGGCAGCACCATCACGCGTTCACGTCGTTCACCGGGCAGGTCTCCACGATCGCCGCCGATTTCACGGTGGGTGGCAGTGGGCTCTCCCGATTGGACCGGCGGTTGCTCGCGATACCGGCGGAGATCCGCACATGGTTTGCCAGCGCGGTCGATTCGGCGAACGGCGGCAGTGACGCGGGCGTGCGGTACGCGACGCGGCACAGCGGTAATCTCGCGGCCGCCGACGCCTCGGGGGGCGAGCGGGTGGACGGCTAGGGACCGGTTGTCGGATGGACGCGGAGCGTGCGGGCCCGTACTGGGACAGGATCGTCGGCAAGAACTGGCCGGTGATCTCGCCCGCGGACTGGGGAGATCTGGAGATGGCGGCGCGCAACGGGGCGGCCGCATTGGATCCGGCCGAGGCCGAGCGGGCGCGGCGCGCCTTCGAGGCGGCGGTGCCCAGCAGTGTCGGGATGCAGCCGGTGAAGGACCACATGCTCGCGCAGAAGGACACGTTGGACCGGTTCGTGGACGCGCTGGTCGCCGCGGCCGATACGTTTCGCGATATCGCCGATCTGGTCTATCGGACGCGTCATGGGATTCACGACATCGTCGAGACGGCCACCGGTGACATTCGGGAGGTGATCGCGGAAACGTCCAAGCAGGAGAAGCCCGATCTCGAGGCCGAACAGGCGCGGATCTCGGCGATCATCGACGACGCCAAGCAGCAGGTTGCCGCGAAGATGAATGCCGCGTTGAATTCCATTGGTCCGCAAGGGCTTCCGGAGTTGCAGGTGTTGGCGGCGTTGCTGGGGCAGCGGGATCCGTGGGCCGTCTCGCAGCCGCGGTCCCGTGGCGGGGCCGGGAGTGGGGGCAGGTCCCGGCCGTACGGGCGGGGCCACGGGTCCGGGCTCGAGCCCGATCGTTATCAGCTGCCGGAACATGGTGTGCCGCCGTCGGTTCCGGCGTTGCGGGATCTGGGGAGGTTCCTGGATCGGTTCGGGTTGCAGCCGCCGGTGTCGGTGCTGCCGAATGTGCCGGGGTCGTTGCCGCCGGATGTCTCGACGCAGGCTCCGGTGCAGGCGGGGCCGGCCGTGGCTCCGGAGGCGACAGCGCCGTCGGTGCCGTCCAACGGTGATGCTCCGGCCGGTGGTCCGGCGTACGGGCCCGCTCCCGTGTCGTCCGGGGATGGGCAGTCGTACGGTGGTTCGAATGCTCCGGCGATGGCGGATTCCAGTGCTCCGGATACGAATTATGCTGCACCCGAATCTGTTTCGGAGCATGCCTCGGAGTCGGGTGATCCGGGTGGTTACCGGACCGATGGTGCGGTGCCGGTGGGGACTTCGCGGCCGGATTCCGAGTCGTCCACGGTATCCGGTGCGCATGAAGGCCGATCGAATGAAACACCCGTTGCCGCAACGGATCTGATGGGTCTCGGGGTGGTCGGTGCCGTATCGCAGGCGGTGGCGGGGTCGCCGCAGGTCATGTCTTCGACGGCGGTGACCACTTCGTCCGCGGCGACCGCACACACCGGTGGGGCGACCGTGGACTCCGCGACGGGCGGTAGATCCGGTGTGGCACCGCGCGTTTCGGCCACGCCCAGTGGGCCGCCGCCGAGTGCCGCGTCGCCGGGAGCCGTGTCGGGTGGTCCGGGGCAGCCCGTCGGCGCGTCGGGTGTGACGGCCACGCCGGGCAAGGGGCAGGCACCGGCTCGGCCCGGTGCGCGCGACGACGGAGATATCGCTGATTCACCGGATGCCCAGGGCAGCAACCATATTGTGCGAGACGCGGTGGGTGCGGCGATGCTGGCGGCGGCCGCGCCGACGTTCATTCTGGGCGAGCGCGTCGACGGTGATCTGGTGCTGGCGCGCTCGCTGCTGTCGAGTCTGTTGACGGTGACCGAATCGGTCACCGTGGGGCTCGGCTGTGCGGTGTCGCTGCTGCGGCATCCGGGCGGGGTCACCGCCTTCGTGACCACCACCGAGGGGCGTGGCTGGCTGCCCGCGGGCGTCTACCTGCCGCGTGAGATGTCCATGCCGTGGGTGTGGTCCGACGCGGATGGTGCTGCGTGGGAAGGGGTTTCGGATCCGGCGCGGGTGCTGGCGGAGTTCGCGGCGGTCTGGGGCGGGAAGACCGGTGCCCGGCTCTCGGCGCTGGTCTCCTCGCAGCCGATCGACGACGGACTGCGTCGTCAGCTGCCCGGCGCGCCGGTCGAGGGGTCGGTGGGTGCGCAGCCGACCATGGATTTCTCCTGTCCCGCAGCGGGTTTGGCGGATCGACTGGAGTTGGTGGGTGCGCCGCACCTGCTGGAACGGGTGAGTGCGGCGCCGCCCGAGCGGATCGCCGGGCGGTGTCTCGAGCTCGCGGTCGATGCTCATACGCGGGTCGCGGAGTTGCGTTCGGGTGCGTCGCTGGGGACGGGCACATTGCGGGAACGGATTCTGCAAGCGTTGCGGCAGGGGCGGGATGTGCCGCAGGAGTGGTGGGCCGAGTTGCGGGACGCCGACGACATGCTGGTGGTCTCGATGCTGCCGCTGCGGGCGGATGTGTCGCGAATTCCGTTGGGGGAGTTGCGGTCCGAGTCCACGGAAGGGCAGGCGGCGGCGAGGTTGCGGGCGATGCTGTTCGAACGTCGCTGTGACGAATTGGTGTTGTCGCTGTCGGCGGAGCCGAACCGTCAGCTGCTGCGGGATGTGGTCTACGCGCACGGTCAGCTGCTCGACCACCCCCGGTTCACGCCGTCCTCGCTCGCGCCGACCGTGGTGCGGCAGCGGCCGACGATCACTGCGGGACCGGGGCGCTAGCGGGCGTACGCCTTCCTGACAGTGGGAACAGTGGATACTTGAATACGACGGAAATCCCCGAGCGAGAATGCGGTGGTGCCCGGTGAGCTCAACCGCTACCGTAAAACATTACAAACCGGTCGATCTGAACAAGCATTGTCCGCCCAAGGCGTCGCCGGGGCTCAGAGGGCTCATCAAGACCGCGCAGGAAACCATTCAGACCTCGGTCGATCTGCTCGGGTCCGGGCAGACCGACGATGTGCCGGATCTGGTGAAACTGCTGAGCGACAAGAAGCTCGCGACGGTCACCGACGGCAAGGCTCAGATGGTCGACAACTATTCGACCAAGATGTCCGACCTGGACGAGATAAAGTCCACGATCCACGAGCAGGACACCGGGGTGAAATCCTCCGCATACGATACCGGCGGTATCGCGGCGGAGACCTGGAAGGAAATCGAGAAGACGATCCAGCAGCTCACCGGCACCCTCGATTCCGCACACGACTGGCAGCCCGCCAAGGGGAGCACCTACCTGTCCGCCGCCCGGGAAGCGCCGTTGACGAAAGCCGTTCTCTCGGCGGTCGTTTCGGTGCACGACGAGATCCAGATCGCCAACGACCAGATCCAGTCGCAGGCCGACAAGGTCGGCGGTTCACAGGCCCCGTACGTGCCCACCTCCTACAGCAGTGGCGGCGGCGGGGGAGGCGGCGGCAGTTATGTCCCCGTCAACGGTTCGGGCGGTTACGACAGCAAATACACCCAGCCGGTGAGCAGTTCGGGCGGCAGTACCGCGCACCACCGCCTGAGCCGCACCGAACTCGAGGAATACATCGGCAAGGCACTGGACGCGCTCGGCATCACCGATCCGACGGCCCGGAAGAATTGGACCGAAGGCTATCTGACATTGATCCAGCGCGAATCAGGCGGCGATGTCGGATCCATCAACCTCACCGATTCCAATGCCGCCGCCGGACACCCCTCCCAGGGCCTGACCCAAACAATTCCCGGCACCTTCGGCGCGTACCACGTATCCGGAACCTCCAGCTCCATCACCGACCCCACCGCCAATATCGCCGCCAGCATGAATTACGTCATGCACCGCTACCACGTCTCCCGCGACGGCTCCAACCTCACCAGCAACGTGCAGCAGGCCGACGCCAACCGGGCGCCACTGGGTTACTGATCCCGCCGCGCATCAGCCGGTCGGGAGTGGTCACAGGACCTTCACCCCGAACCAGAACGTATCGGTCAGGAGGTCCCGGCCGAGGCGTGGATTGTCGCCGGTCAGCTCGGCGAGATCCGCCGAGGTGGGGTGGCCGGTCGCCGGTCTCCGCAATCGCCTGTCGGCGGCCCGCAGTTGCAGTCGATCGTCGGGGGTGCTGTACGGCATCATATTTCGGATCTTTTCGCGGATGCTGTCAGCGGAGCGCTTCATCAGAGTGGGGTGGTCGTTGAATCGAAATCCCCACCGTGCCCAGAAGTACGCACCGTCGCGCACGGCTTTCAGCTCGATCCGGTGCACGCCGGAGCGACGGTAGTAGTCTTCCATCGCGGTCATGAACGAAGTGGTGAACCCTTTTCCGCGCGCACCTTCCAGCAGGTAGATGTTGTCGATGAATACGACCGCTCGACCCTGGGGATCCAGGAAGACGATCTGCCGGACGCTGCCGACCTTCCGGCCCTGATCATCGACGATTCGGCCTTCCAATCGCAATCCGAGATCGGGTCTGTGGACGAAACTTTCGGCCGCTGTTCCGAGTTCTCTGGTGTAGGCGGCATAGGAGATCTCGAAGCGATGGGCGCCGTAGTTCTGCTCGAGTCCGGACAGTTCCCGGTGCAATTGTGTCCGGTCCGCTGTCCGCGTGTGCAGGAGTTCGACCAGCGGGCGTACCGATGAGAGGTCCGGGGTCGGTACCGCGCGGTGTTCTCGCGGCCCGGTGGGCCCGGGTTCGACCGCGTGCCAATCCGTTCCGTTCGGATCGTCGGGGTGGTGATGGAAGGCCAAGCTGCCGTTGGGGATTCCCGCGATATCGGGTCGGGTGCCGAATGGCCTGCGGTGCTGATCGCGCGGGGCGAGGTCGGCTGCCGCACGCTGGTCGAAGTGGTGGAAGGGTTCGATTGCTTCGGCACGATGCCAGGGTGTCGAGGTGGGTGCGGGTGGGGTCGGGCGGGTCAGCATGCCGGTGATGTTGTCGTGGCCGCCGTTGTCGAGTGCGCGCTGAGCGAAGGACTTCAGTACGGCGAGGAGATCGTCGGGGGTGCGGGTCCAGGAGTCCCGGAGGAGGTCGGCGAGGGATTCGGCCTCGAAGGTGTCGTTCCACATGCCGTCGGTGCACAGCAGTACGAAATCGCCGGGGGACAGCGGTGTGGTCTTGGCGTGCGATTCGCCGCCGGAGGGTTGGCTCAGGGATCGGGAGATCATGTGCGCCTGGGGATGTCGCAGTGCCTGTGCCTCCGGCATGCCCAGGCGTTGCATCAGCAGGGTGAGCATCGAGTCGTCCTCGGTCATCCGCTGTGATTCGCCGGGGCGCAGGGACAGCTTGTAGCCGCGGCTGTCACCCTCCCAATCCCAGGTCACCTGGTGCTCCTCGACGATCGCCAGGATGATCGTGCAGTCCGGTTTCTCGTCCGCGGTCAGACCGGCGTACTCGGGCTGTTCGCCGAGGGCTCGAACCTGGTCGCCGGCGGCGGCCAGACCGCTTCGGGCGACGGCGATTCGGTCGAACTGGCCGGTGGCCCCTGCCGCGGTGAGGGCGGTGACCATATCGGCGACGGCGCCGTCCGCGGCCACGCGCGCGGCCCGGGCGCCATCGGTCGATGTCGATCGGCCGTCGCACGCTGCCTGTACGTGCACCAGCTTGCCGTCGATCTCCACTACTGCCTGTGCGTACGCGTCTTCGTTGGTGTCGTGTCGCAAGCCGATATCGCTGAGTGCCGCAACGGAACCCAGGTTTTCCTCGCGGTGCGCGGGTGGGGCGCTGGTGTGAGTGGACGGGTCGTCGGTGTGCGCAGGTGGGTTGTCGGTGTGTGTGGGCGAGTTGTCGGTATGGGTGGACAGGTTGTCGGTGTGTAAGGGCGGGTCGTTGGTGTGTGTGGGCGAGTTGTCGGTGTGCGTGGTCGGGACGTTCGCGTCGGTGGGGGTGCCGTCCAGGTGTGGTGGTGCGGTATTCGTTTGCGTGCGTTGGGTATTCGTCTCCAATGCGTCCCAGTCGGGCGTGACTTGGTTTGTCGTGGAAGGCGTGTCGGCTGGTTGGGCGGCTGGCTCCCGGAAATCCTGTCCGGCGGCGCGGAAGGCGACGACCGCGGCCGCCGCGATGGGGTTCATCGTGCCCGCGGCGGCGGCGTTGGCTATCAACCATGCGGCGGTCGTGGTGAAGTGGGCCTTCAGTAGAGCCAAATGAACTTGGGGGACAAGCGCTTCCGGCGTCTGCGCGAACGACAGGAAATCCTCCAGCCGCCCGACCACGGTGGTCAGGGTCCAGTACCGCGCGTTCGCCGCGGCGTCGTCCCAGGTCGTCTCGTCCGTCGCCCGCCCGGCCGCGACCATCTGCCTGGTCGCCGCCTCCCACACCCGGGACAACTGCTCGTCGTCGACCCCGTCCAGCAGACCGGTGTTGCCCGCTGGTATCCGATGCCCCGTGGGTGCGGCCCGCAACTGGGCCTCGATCTCGCCGAGTCGACGGCTCGCGGCGTCGAGGGCGTCTCTCGGCGGCTGCAACAGGGCATGGTCCACCATGTGCGCGAAATCCGTCAGCAGGCCCAACCGTTCCGCGGTGACCGGGTGCGCGCCCTGCTGCACGGCCACCAACTCGTCCAGCAGAGCGAGCGGCTGCCGTAGTTCGTGCGGTGCGACCGCGGCGTGCGTGGGATCGGGATGTGCCAGTTCGGTAGCGAGCGCGTTCCGTACGGTCAGCAGGTTGTCGAGGTGGATCGCGGGTGGCGGGGTGGGTTCCTGTCCGGGGGTGTTGTCGTCCGCGGGGCGGCCGACGTGGAAATCGGGGGATACGGGGCGGCGTGGGATTGCGCCGGGGAGGGGAGTGGGTCGGTTGTCGTCGAAGGCCAGGACGAAGGCTCGTACTACTCGGCGCGGGTCGTTGTGAGGGAGAGGGATGGCGGGGATGAGGAAGGCGTGACCGCCGACTTTCTGGTGGTTGCCGTTGGGGAGGGTTGCGGTGGCTTGGTCTTCGGGGGCGAATTCGACTACCACCGCTACCTTTCGGGCGTTCGGCCGGGCGGCGGGGTGCAGGCGCTCGTTGACCCAGTCGATGATTTCGCCCATCGAGTGGGTGCCGGGGGTGAGGGGGATTTCCTGGAATTCGTTGCGGGCACCGTTTTCCGTGTGCGGCATGCGGTCTTCGAGGCCGTTGTCGCCGACCATGGGCATGCCCTCGGGGCCGATCTCGGTGGGGTTCGGCTCTCGCACGGAGATGCCCGCGGCGTGTAGATCCTGGAGCAGCACGACGGCACACTGGTTCTCCGCGGTCGTGGCCGGAGGCGGGTTGGGTGGCGGTGTGGATGTCGAGGTGTCGGATACACCTTGTGCCGGAACGGGTTTCGTGCCATCCGAGGGATGGTCGGAGTGCGGGGCACGCCTTCCTGCCGGGTGAGTCAGGCGTGGGTCCGGTGCGGTATCGGCGCTTCGCGATGCGATGGCGGGAGACAGGGTGGTGCGGTAGGTGTGCCGCCACGCATCGTGCGGATAGCCGAATTGCTCGGCGTACTCGTCCATCGCCGCGTACAGCGTCTCGGGGGTCGCGTACGCGGCGTCGGGGATGGTCGGGATACCTGCCATGCGCAGGCCGTGCAATTCCTCGTAGAACGTGTGGTGTCCCCCGACGAAGCCGAGCATCATGAGGGCGAGGTCGTCCATCGACACGTCCGGCGGGGCGGCGCCGAACATCAACCGGGCGTCCCGGCCCATGCGGGCGGTGCCGCCGGAGATCCCGGCGAAGAGCGGAAAACGTTGGTGGACAGCCCTTTCCAGGAACCAGTGATCGGTCGTGCCGAGATGTTGCAGGACCGCTCCCGGACGCAGCGGCAGTTCCACCACGTATTCACCGGGCCGGTCCAGCCGCTGTGCCGTCGCGACATCGATCACCCCCTCGTCGTAGAGGGCCAGCACGCCGTCGACCACGGCGTTCCCCTCGGCGTCGCGGGTCCTGTGGTCGTGATCGTGCTCGTCGTAGCGATACAGCGGGACGATGAAACGCAGCGCTGGATTCTCGGCGCGCAGCTGCGCCTCCAACGCGTCCGAGTCGACCCGTCCCTTCGCGTCGCGCGGCAGTGTCCGGCCCGGATCCAGTCGTTCCTCGCGGAGCATGCGCAGTGTGCCGAAGGCTTCCAACTCGCGCCGGGACAGTGTCTTGCCGATCAGCGCGTATTCGTGCAGCAGCAGATGCCTGCGCAGCATGTGTGCGTCTCGCCGGGGACCCATGATCGGCTCGTAGACATGACTGCGGGTGTACTCCGCGAGTGAATCCTCCGCACCCGGCGCGACCCAGTGGCGCACCGCGCGCATATCCGACGCCGTCACCGGGGTGCCGGGACGTTCGGCCTCGATCTGCTCGCGGATGGAGTGTTGGGCGCGTCGCAGCATCTCGACATCCAGGCCCAGATTGCGCGCGATGGGCTCCCAGATGTGCTGGTCCTGGTTCAGCAGTTGTGCCAGCCCCTCGTTGAGGGTCGTGCCCGCGGGGCTTTCGGCTCGCGTGTTGCGGTCGGCGGCGTTGAGCAGGGCCGCGCCCAGCTCTCGGACATTGCCGTCGGTGAGCAGTTCGTCCAGCGGGACGGTCGGCAACACCATGCCGCCCTCGACCTCCTTGTCGGAGTAGAAGGCCGCGTCGATCTGCTCCGGGGTGGCCCAGGGGTGTAATCCGGGCAGCACCACGGTACGCATGTGGTTGATCATCCAGATCGCCGCTCGACTGCTCTCCGGGCGGTTGTACGCCCAGTTCGTCAGCGGGAGTTCCTTCTGCATGGTGAGGGTGCGCCATCCCGCTTCCTCGAGGGGGATCGTGGAGGCTGGTGTTTCCTGTTGTACGGCAGCGGGATTCGGTGCCGCTGTTGAGGCGGTGGTCGTGTTCTGCGCGGCAAGTCGTTCGCGTTCGCGGCGTTTGTCGGCGGCGATTCTGATGAGTTCTGGTGTGGGGCGGGCGTCGGGGTTGGGTGTCGGCTGTGTGGTGGGATTCGGCGTCGGCTGTGTGGGCGGTTGTGTGGTGGGGGTCGATGTTGGTTGTGCGGTAGCGGGATTCGTGTTCGGTGCCGGGGTGGTAGCTGGGTGCTGGGCGGTCGGTTGTTCGCGGCGGTGTTTGTCGGCGGCGATTCTGATGAGTTCTGGTGTGGGGCGTGTGTCGGGGTTGGGTGTCGGCTGTGCGGTGGGATTCGGCGTCGGCTGTGTGGGCGGCTGTGTGGTGGTAGACGATATAGGTTGTGCGGCAGTGGAATTCGTGCTCGATGCGGGGGTGGTCGGTTGTTCGCGTCGGGTGCGGCAACGGCTTGTCCCGCACCGACGAAACCGTCGACGCTCTCCTCGCCATCGCTGCCCAGCCACAGCCGGGCCAGATCCTCACGGGCGGTCGCCCAGCGGTCGTCGATCAGCACCGCGCGGCG
>NZ_WEGK01000021.1 GCF_009604405.1 Nocardia macrotermitis | reverse complement strand
TTCACTTCGGAGATGCTCCTTCGAACTCGCTGATAATGACCGTCGCAAGTCACATCATCGCAGCTCGCAGGGCATCTCCATTCACACTCTCACCGACCACTCAGAATCGGGTCGGTGGATCCGGGCTCAGTCGATTGCCACCCCGTCGAGGAGGGCGGTGAGTAGTCCATCGAATCTGTCTTCGGGACGGTGGGACTGGGTCAAAGTTTGCAGAAGCAGGCTGCCGATCAGTGCGTTCGCGATCGCGCCGAGGTCAGCATCGGCTCGGATTTCACCGCGTACGGCGGCGTGGTGCAGTCGGGTGAACAATCCGTTGTACTGCGGAGCGTTGAGTTGTTCGTAGAGTGCCTCGCTGTCGGGGTGGCTCGCCGCGGCTGCGGCTATGACGGCTCGTATCAGGGTCGAATTGGGCGGTTCGGCGACGAATTCGGCGTGCTCGCCGAGCCATGTGCGTAGGTCCGCGCGTATGTCGCCGGTGTCGGCGACGGGAAACGACCCTGCCCGTCCGTAGGCGTCCAGCACCGCCTCGGCGACGAGGGGTGCCTTCGAGGGCCAGCGCCGGTAGACGGTCTTCTTCCCGACTTCGGCCCGTGTGGCGACGTTTTCCATCGTGAGTTCCGCGTAGCCGCGCAGGGCGAGCAGTTCCCGGGTGGCTTCGAGAATGCGCTGATGGAGTCGTGTATCGCGAGGTCGGCCACGTGGTTCGGGCATCTCATGAGCCTATGTGCTCGTGGTCGGCGGTCGCTCACCGCGTCCGCGCGGCGGCTCGGAACTTCGAGCCCGTTTGTGCGATTCCACCCGCCGCAATCCGGGGTCGGGCTATCTTGCTGGAGCAAGATATACGACACAGTGTGTGTCATAATACTCCCGCGTGAAGGGATCGGTAATGAAGCGCTCGGAACTGACCGTGCCGAAGGACTGGGGAGACGTCACCCCGCAATGGATGACTGCCGCGATCAGCGGCCGTCATCCCGGCGCGGAGGTCGAGAAGGTGACGCTGCGACTGCGTGACGACGGAACCAACCGCCGTGCTCGTCTGGCCTTGAGTTATGCGCGAGGTAGCGGTCCGGCGACAGTATTCGTGAAGGCGGCCGATCCTGCCCATGTCGCGTTGCACAAGCTCACCAGCGGACTGTTTCACGAGCCGCGATTGTTCGGCAGCGAAGTGTCACTGCCGGTCGATTGTCCGGCTGTCTACGCGGCGCCGATTGATGTCTCCGCCGATAATTTCTGTCTGGTGATGGAGGACTTGGCCGCTCGGGGAGCCGACATGCGTGATGCCACCCGGCCGATGACCGTCGAACAGGCCAAGGCGGGTGTGCGCGGGCTGGGCCGGCTGCATGGTCGATTCTGGGGCGAACGGGTGCTACGGGAGCCGGGGCTCGACTGGCTCGAACCCTTTCAGCCGTGGGGAGCCATGGACGCGGCGCCGATCGAGCGTGTCTTCGACCGGCTCGGTCCCGATGCGCCACCGACGGTCACCGCACTGACCGCCGAGACATTGGTCGCCGACATCTGGAACCCCTATATTCGGACGCTGACCACATCGTCACAGACGTTGCTGCACGGTGATCCGCATATCGGCAATACCTACGTACTGCCCGGCGACGAGGTCGGCTTCCTCGACTGGCAGGTCGTGCGTCGCGGCAATTGGTCACTCGATGTGGGCTACTTCCTCCAGGGCGCGCTCACCATTCGGGATCGCCGTCTCCACGAGCATGCGTTGCTCGCCGAGTATCGCGATGCGCTGTCTCTGCCGGCGGACGAACTACCCGATATGGATGAGATCTGGCTGCGATACCGCGCGTCGGTGGCACACGGATTGACCCTGTGGCTGTGTACGGCCAGCGCCGGAGAATTGTGGCAGCGTCCCGACATCGCCCTCGCGCTTGCGCAGCGATACTCGGCCGCTTACGGCGATCTCGACACACCGGACGCGCTGGAGCGGATCGCCTGACCGTCCGGTTCCGGTCTGCGTTGTGATCGGAGTCGCGGGTGCACGTCGGTCGGTAGTGTTGGCGCGGAACGGATCTCGTTACCTGTTGGGGGAGTAGTGGACTACGCGGTCGTCTCGTAGGTCAGTTTCACGACATTCGAGAAGGTCTTGACTGCCGTGAGCGTCAGTTCGGTGGCTTGACCTTCTCGGAAGTACCGCTTGCCGCTGCCCATCAACAGGGGATAGATGGTGAGGTCTATGACGTCTGTCAGTCCCTCTCGCAGCAGGGTCTCTCCGAAACGGCCGTGGCCCAGGACCAGCAGGTTTCCGCCTGCTTGCTGCTTGAGCCGGGTCACTTCGGAGACGACATCGCCTCGAACGATGGTCGGATTTCCCCAGTCGGCTGTTTCCAGGGTGGAGCTGAACACGTATTTCGGGATCGTGGTGAGTCGGTCGGCCCACATCGGCTTGTGGGTTGCGTTGCCGTAGAGTTCGGCGAACGCCTCATAGGTGTTGCGGCCGAACAGGATTGCGTCGCATGCGGTGAGCAGGCCGAGGCCGTCGCGCAGGTATGCCTCGTTCTGGTATTTGCCGACGCCCATGCCTACCGGGTCTTCGTACACCCCGTCCGCCGATACCAGGACGTACTCGATCACCTTCCGCGCGAATATTGCCATTGTCGACTCCTTCGATCTTCTCCGAATGGCTTCGGTGCACGACGCGGCACACCGTCAACTGCTGAGATCACGCCCGCCGGTCGGAATCGGGCGCTGCGTGTCCAGGCAATGTCTGGGGCAATCCGAAACTGGGCAGCACGGTGCCCTCGAAGCGGGTCATGGCGCTGATTCGGTCGCCGGTGAGCGTGAGGACGAACAGGCCGGCTCCGTCCGGACCGATCGCGGGGCGCCGGTAGACCCCGAATGCGGGCTGCCCGTTGGCGCGCGTCGGCACCAGGTCGTATCCGTCGGCCGAGCCGAAAATGAGTGCGAAGAATCGGGTCACGATGTCCCGGCCCCGGTATTCCAGCGGCAACGGCGGCATCGACATGAAGACGTCGTCGGTGAACAGGGCCACCAGCGCGTCGATATCGGCGGATTCGTAAGCGCTGACGAACTTCGCCACGATCGCGTCCTCGGCGGGTGAGTCGCCCGCGGGCGGTCGCTCTCGGGCCGTGAGCGGTCCGCGCTGCATTCCCGCTCGCGCGCGTTTGAGGGCACTCTTGACCGATTCGACTGTCGTGTCCAGCATTTCGGCCACTTCGTCGGCGTGGAATCCGAGGACGTCGCGCAGGACGAGGACCGCGAGCTGACGCGGCGGCAGGATCTGCAGGGCGGTCACGAAGGCCAGAGATATGGATTCTGTCTGCTCGTAGCGCGCCTCCGGACCGAGCGGCACCGTCATCGCGCCTTCCAGAAGCTCATCGGGATAGGGCTCGAGCCAATGGATTTCGCCGAAACCGGTGGGTTCGGGTGGTTCGATTCCCGGGACGTCCCACTGCCGGGCGGGACGTCGCCGGGCAGCGCGCAGCACGTCGAGACACCGATTGGTGGCGATGCGATACAGCCAGGTCCGCACCGCGGCACGCCGGTCGAATCGTTCGAGACCTCGCCACGCGGCGAGCATCGTGTCCTGGAGCGCGTCCTCGGCATCCTGGAACGAACCGAGCATCCGGTAGCAGTGCACCTGTAGCTCGCGGCGGTGCGGCTCGGTCAGCGCTCGAAATGCCTCGCCGTCACCGGCCTGCGCCCGCGACATGAGGTCCGTTCCGGTCGGCTCCACGCCCGACACCTCGCTTCCTGTGTGCAGTTCCATGCTGTATGGACGTCGACGGAGCCGCGAAAGGGGCGGTCGCGCAGCGTGCTCTTCCGCTGCGCCCCCTTTTCCGGCGGGGCGGCGTCAGTATCCGTGAACGCTGACACCATTGTCGAAGGAGCACGGAAATGGGAAAGATCGTCCTCACCTCGAATATGACACTCGACGGAGTGGTCCAGGACCCGGACGGCGCGGAGGGTTTCGCGCGGGGCGGCTGGTTCCACCGGTTCGTCGGGGCCGGAGACCTCCAGGACTGGACCGTCCGCGAGACGCGGGAAGCCCTCGAGGCCGAGGCGCTGCTGCTGGGCGGGCGCAGCAATGAGTGGTTCGCGGACCGGATGACAGAACGGAATCTGGCGGAGGGTCGCGTGAGCCCCGAGTGGGCGAACCGGGTCCGAAGTATGCCCAAGTACGTCGTGTCCTCGACCCTCGAGGAGCCTCGGTGGAGCAACGTCACGGTCCTGCGCGGCGACGCGATGAAGGAGGTTTCGGAGCTGAAGCGGAAGGTGGACGGGCAGATCCTGATCTACGCGAGCTATCAGCTCGCGCGCACATTGATGGAACACGATCTGCTCGATGAACTGCGGCTGGTGGTTTTCCCGGTCGTCGCGGGATCGGGCCTTCGTCTGTTCGACGAGACCGGCGAGACGAAGCCGCTGCACTTGGTCGAGACGCGAAAGATGGGCGAGGGCTTGGTGTTCCACAACTACGAGGTCGTGCGAGGCTGACGGTTTTCGACTACGGCACAACCGCTTCCGACTCCTCGGCCCGCGCGCCCTCGGCCGCCAACCGCCGCTCCAACTTCTCACCCTCGATGTCCGGATCCGGCACATATTTCGCGAACCACTGTGGGTGATACCAGAATTGGCGATCCGCGATCGCCATGACAGCGGGCACGAGAGTCAGCCGGACGACGAACGCGTCGAGCAGCACACCCACCGCGAAGCCGAAGCCGATCGCCTTGATCGTCGGATCCTTGTTGATCATGAACGCGACGAAGATGGCGAACATGATCAGGGCGGCGGCGGTGACCACGCGGGCGGAGTAGCCGGTGCCACGCTCCACGGCCAGGCGCGCGTCGCAGTTCCTGGTGAAGTCCTCCTTGATCCGGGAGACGACGAAAACCTCGTAGTCACTGGACAATCCGAAGATGATGCCGAGCATGATGATCGGCAGAAAGCTGATGATCTCACTCGGCGCGATACCGAAAATGTGCTCACCCCAACCCCATTGGAACAACGCCACCTCCGCGCCGAACGCCGCGCCCACCGACAGCAGGAAGCCGATGATCGATTTGATCGGCACCCAGATGGTGCGGAAGGCGAAGGTCAGCAGGATGAACGCGAGTCCGACGACCACGGCCAGGAAGATCGGCAGCGCCCCGGACAGTTTGGCCGAGACGTCGATATTGGACGCGGTGGTTCCGCCGACGAGAATCCTTGTGCCGGTCGAACCTTCGATGCCGGCGCGCTGGTCGCGGATCGCGTGCACGAGATCCGCGGTCTTCGGATCGTTCGGCCCGGATTTCGGCACCACCTGAATCGTGTGCAGCGAGCCCGCCGCGGCTCCGGCGACGACGCCCGCGACATCGGGAAGTTTGCTCAGGGCCTGAGTGATCGGCGTGAGCTGGGCGGTATCGGTGACGTTGTCGACCACGACCAGCAGCGGCCCGTTGTATCCGGGCCCGAAGTTCTCCGCGACGATGTCGTAGGCGCGGCGCTGGGTGTCGGAGGTCGGTTTGGACGAGCCGCTGGGCAGACCCAGATTCATCTGCGTCGCCGGCGCCGCGATCACCGCGAGCAGCGCGATCCCCAGGATCAGCACCGGAATCCGCCAGCGCACCACGAATCGCGCCCAGATCGCGCCCGCGGTGCGTTCGGGTTGTTCGACGGCCTGCCGGGCGATCGCCTCGGGACGTCCCGGGCGCAGCGGTGATTGCAGGAATTTCGCCACCGTCATCCCCGCGAATCCGAGCAGCGCGGGCAGCAGCGTCAGCGAGACGAGCAGGGCGATCAGCACCGCGGCCGCCGCCGCCAACCCCATCACCGTGAGGAACGGAATCCCCGCGACCGCCAGGCCGCACAGCGCGACGATCACGGTGATTCCGGCGAACACCACCGAACTGCCCGCCGTGCCGACCGCCAGCGGAATCGAATCCTCGACACTCATCCCGGCCATGAGATTGTTGCGATGCCGCGACAGAATGAACAGCGCATAGTCGATCCCGCACGACAACCCGAGCATGATCGCCACCGTCGTCGAGGCCGAGGCGATGCTGACGACCGAGGCCAGCGCGGTGACACCCATCAGCGTGACCACGATCCCGACGATCGCGTTCAGGATCGGCAGCCCCGCGGCCACGAACGCGCCGAATGTGATCAGCAGAATCACGAAAGCGATGATCATACCGACGATTTCGGGTGTTTCGGACACCGAGATGAGCCACCCGGGATACGCGGTACCGGAGTACTCCACCTGCACGCCGGAGTTCTGCGCCGGTTCGACCGCCGCCCGCACCGCGTCGAACGTCGAATCCGGCACATCCACCGGCGTCTGCGAATACTGCACCGTCGCGATGGCCGCCTGCCCGCTCGGCGAAATCGTCTTGGTCTGAAACGGATCCCCCACCGCGACAACCCCCGCAATCGCCTTCAACTTCGTGACCATCGTCCCGATCGAAGCCACATTCCCGGCATCGGTGACCTTCGCATTACCGTGCGTGGCCAACACGATCTGCGTCTGCCCACCGGCCGCCGCGGGCATCTGCCGCGTCAACAGCGTCGCCACATCCTCCGACTCGGTCCCCGGAATCGTGAAGTTGTCGTTCGTCTTCCCGCCACTGGCCGTCCCCAACACAACCATCACCACCGCCAGCAACAACCAGGCAGCCAACACCACCCTGCGATGCCCGGAGGACCATTTCGCCAAACGATACAAATAAGACGACATCCAGCGACCTTTCACGTGACAACGATCAGTCGAACCAGTGGTCTACTTCGCTCATACGTGTGCGGTGCAGGTATCGATCGCGCAGCCCGCAATCATGCAGCATACCGGCGAGTGTGGGCTGTTCGACGCATGCCTCGGTCGCTGGTGTGCCCGGCTGGACCGCGTCTGGGTGCTCAGCCGTTCATGCTGTGCTGCAACGTATTTCGTGACAGCCGTGCGTCGTGGGGCGCTCGTGTTTTCGACTGCACCGCTTTGCTCGCGGTCTGCGGAAAGGTGACCCCACCGCGCTCGGGCGGACAACTCGCACCCTGCTTCCGCGGCCCTGAATCCCGTCGGGTCGATCATCTCGAGAGTTGTCTACTCGGTCGCCCGCGCCGCATCCGACGCCGGAAATCGGTGCGCCGGGCGGCATTTCAGCAACGGCAGTTGGGGTCGAGTACGACGCACAGGGCGGAGAGGGCGTCGCGTTTGGCGTGGTGGACGACGTTCATTCCGGTGCGTTCGGAGTTGATGAGTCCGGCTTTGCGGAGTTGGGTCAGGTGGTGGCTGACGGTGGATTCGGAGAGTCCGACCGTTGCGGCCAGGTTGCCGCCGTTCTCGCCGGTTTCGAGGTTGGCCAGCAGTAGGGACAGGAGTTTCACTCGGACGGGGTCGGCGAGGGCTTTCAGGCGTAGGGCGACTTCGAGGGCGGCGGCGTCGTCGATCGGGCCCGCGGCTACCGGGGTGCAGCACACCGGTGTGGACATGTCGATCACGGGCAGGGCCTTGGGCATGGTCCTCATGCTACCCAGTGGATTGACATATGTCGAAAAGGTGGGAAACTCGGTCTCGTTCACCTTTTCGGCATATGTCTCACCATGGAGGTTTGTGATGTCTCGTGTCCAGCTTGCGCTCAATGTCGATGACCTCAAGCAGGCGATCGCGTTCTACTCGACGTTGTTCAATGTCGCTCCGGCCAAACGTAAGCCGGGTTACGCCAACTTCGCCATCGCCGAGCCGCCGTTGAAGTTGGTACTGCTCGAGAACGCCGGTCGAGGCGGCACGCTCAATCACCTCGGGGTCGAGGTCGAGACCTCGGAGCAGGTTCACGGTGAGATCGCCCGTCTGTCGGCGGCGGGATTGTTCACCGAGGAGCAGATCGCGACCACGTGTTGCTTTGCCACCCAGGACAAGGTGTGGGTCACCGGGGCCGACGCCGAGAAATGGGAGGTGTACACCGTGCTGGCCGATAGCGAAAACTTCGGTGTGGCACCGGAATTCGCTACCGGCGATGCCGACGCTGTACGAGCTTGCTGCGGCACCGACGCGGCTGAGTCGGGTCCAGATCACCTGTCTCGTAAGCAGATTCGCGTCGACGCGGTCGTCCCCACTCGGTCTGCCGAAAATGCCTGCTGCGGAACCGATGTCAAGGGCGAGTCGGCCACCTCGGGCGTGAGTTGCTGCTGACCGACTCTACCTGCTCTCGAGGTGACCGCATGACCACCGAACACGCCACACACCCCGCCGTCGTCGGGAAACTCTCCACTCTGGACCGGTTTCTACCGGTCTGGATCGCCGTGGCCATGGCCGCCGGACTCCTGCTCGGCCGCGGCATCCCCGGCCTCGGTGATGCCTTGTCGGCGGTGCAGGTCGACGGAATCTCCCTGCCCATCGCGATCGGCCTGCTGATCATGATGTATCCGGTGCTTGCCAAGGTCCGGTACGACCGCTTGGACTCGGTCACCAGGGACCGTCGCCTGCTGGTCGGCTCGCTGGTGTTGAACTGGCTGGTCGGGCCCGCGCTGATGTTCGCGCTGGCGTGGCTGCTGCTGCCGGACCTGCCCGAATATCGAACCGGTCTGATCATCGTCGGCTTGGCCAGATGTATTGCGATGGTGATCATTTGGAACGATCTGGCCTGTGGCGACCGGGAGGCCGCCGCCGTGCTCGTCGCGTTGAATTCGATCTTCCAGGTCGTCATGTTCGCGGTGCTGGGCTGGTTCTACCTCTCGGTCCTGCCCGGCTGGCTCGGCCTGGCGCAGACCACCATCCACACCTCGCCGTGGCAGATCGCGAAATCGGTACTGATCTTCCTGGGGATCCCGCTGGTCGCGGGATTCCTGACCCGCCGGTTCGGCGAACGCGCCAAGGGCCGCGACTGGTACGAACACACCCTGCTCCCGCGTATCGGCCCGTGGGCACTGTACGGCCTGCTGTTCACGATCGTGATCCTGTTCGCGCTGCAAGGCCGCCAGATCATTTCTCGCCCAATGGATGTCGTGCGCATCGCGGTCCCGCTGCTGGCGTACTTCGCGATCATGTGGGGCGGCGGCTACCTCTACGGACGCATCATCGGCCTCGGCTACGAGCGCACCACCACCCTCGCGTTCACCGCCGCGGGCAACAACTTCGAACTCGCCATCGCCGTCGCGATCGCCACCTACGGTGCCACCTCCCGCCAGGCTCTCGCCGGAGTCGTCGGCCCCCTCATCGAGGTCCCCGTCCTCGTCGGCCTCGTCTACGTGTCCCTCGCGCTGCGAAACCGGTTTTCCCGCAACATCATCCAGTGAAGACCGACTCGGCCCGAGTATCTGTCACGGCCGACGACCAGCCCGGTGAGCTGATGTGCTCGATCGTCCACAACATCGAACCCGCGTCGAAGCGTTGCCCGCTGAACTCACGACCCCGGTAACCGAGTGAAAGGCCCACGCACCCAATGTCTTCCGTGCCCAGTGTGCTGTTCGTGTGCGTCCACAACGCCGGACGCTCCCAGATGGCCGCCGCGTTCCTGACTCACCTCGCCGCTGGCCGGGTCGAAGTCCGCTCCGCAGGTTCCGAACCCGCCGACCAGGTCAACCCCACCGCCGTCGCGGCCATGGCCGAAATCGGTATCGACATCTCCACCGAAATCCCCAAGGTTCTGACCGCCGACGCGGTCGAATCCTCCGACGTGGTGATCACCATGGGCTGCGGCGACACCTGCCCGTTCTTCCCCGGAAAGCGTTACCTGGACTGGGAACTCGACGACCCCGCCGGACAAGGCATCGAGGCCGTCCGACCCATCCGCGACGAGATCGAACACTGCGTTCGGACTCTGCTCGAGGACATGGGCATACCGTTCGCGAGTGGGTCGAGCGATTCGAGACGACCCGTCCGCAAGTCTCGCCCGTGACAACCGTTCACAAGTCTCGACGGAAGTCGGACCACAGCGGCGGAGTGACAAGGCAGGCGTCGGGCGCGAAATCAAGGCTCCTGGCGCGTTGGGCAGACTGTGGGGATGACGGACGGGTTGAAGTGGCTGTTGCTGATGTATCGAGAACCTCCTCGGCTGTGCGAGTGGGTGCTGAGATGAGGCCGAATCGGTTGTCCCCGTTGCGGTTCGTGATGGCGTTCGGTGTGGTGAGCATGCTGGCCGACTTCGTCTACGAAGGCGCGCGCGCGATCACCGGCCCTTACTTGGCGACTCTGGGCGCATCGGCGGCGGTGGTCGGGTTCGTCACGGGTGCGGGGGAGGCGGTCGCGTTGATGTTGCGGCTGGTCACCGGGCCGTTGTCCGACCGCACCGGGCGGCAGTGGACGCTGTCGATCACCGGGTACGCGCTCACGGTGGTGTCGGTGCCGTTGATGGCGCTGACCACCTGGTTGTGGCCTGCCGCGGGCCTGGTGATCACCGAACGATTCGGCAAGGCGGTACGAACACCCGCGCGGGACACCATGCTCGCGCAGGCCAGCAGCAGTGGGCTGGGGCGGGGCAGGACGTTCGCGATCCACGAGGCCCTCGATCAGTCCGGTGCGCTGCTGGGACCGTTGCTGGTCGCGGCCATGATCGCGATCTCCGGATTCCGCGCCGGATTCGCCGTCCTGGTGATTCCGGGTGCGCTGGCGCTGCTCACCCTGGCTTGGCTGCGGCGCGCGGTGCCGCACCCCGCTGCCTACGAAACCGTGCACGCGCCCACCGGCAGCGGCTCGGGATCCGATGACCGACTGCCGGGCCGGTTCTGGCTGTACGCGGCGTTCACCGCGGTCTCGATGGCCGGGTTCGCCACGTTCGGGGTGATCTCGTTCCACATGCAGGCCCGCCATGTCCTGTCCGACGGACTGATCCCGGTCACCTACGCCGCCGCCATGGGCGCCGCGGCACTGGCCGCACTCGGCTCCGGACATCTCTACGACCGAATCGGATTGCGCGGCTTGGTGATTGCGCTACCACTCTCGGCGGTGGTGCCCCTGCTCTCGTTCGCCACCACCCCCGCGCTGGTATGGGCGGGCGCGGTCGTCTGGGGCATGGCGATGGGTATCCACGAATCCACCCTGCGCGCCGCCATCGCCGACCTGGTCCCCGCACATCGGCGCGGCACCGGATACGGCGTGTTCACCGCCGTCTACGGCCTGGCATGGCTGGCCGGTTCCACCCTGATCGGCATCCTGTACAGCCACTCGATCACCAGCGTCGTCGTCTTCACCGTGATCACCCAGGTACTCGCACTGGCGCTGTTCGTACCCCTGACACTCACCCGCCCCACCCGGCCCGCCGCCGAATAGCCGATCTCGATGCGAAAAGCGAAGCGCCGCAGCTCGAGCTCCCACTTGGCGACGGTGGGCGACGATGAGGTCATCGGGTCAATCCCCCTTATCGGCGCGCGCTCCGATTGGGCTGTGGCCGACGAACTTTCGCCGCGGGACAGTCTGGGCCCGCATCCAGCTACGAGCAGGTGGTGACCATGTGGCTTGATTCGAGATCGGATGCACGACGGCAGGTGCGGCACGCGGGGAGTCCCGTGGCATGGTCGCCCGGCCGGACCGTCGCGATCGATGCGGGGGTATCGGGGTGGTGATTCGTGAAGCGCGATGGTTCGGAGGTCGCTCATCGCAACGCGGTGGCTGCTGGATCCGGTTGCGATTGGGTGCGTAGGAGGTGTCTGAGCCATTGGTGGGCTGGGTCGGGGCGGTGGGTGGGGTGCCACCAGAAGGCTTCTACCAGGGGGACCACGTCCCAGGGGCAGGGGAGGATTCGGACGTCGGCGGGGGTGGCGAGGCGGGTGGCTATGCGGCGTTGCAGGAGGGCTACTCGGTGGGTTCCGGTGATCATGAACGGGACGGTGAGGAAGCTTTCGACTACGACTCGGATGTCGGGTTCTATGCCTATGAGGCGTAGCTGGCGGACGGCGGGGGTGAAGGCGGTGGGGGCGTGATGGGTTACCACCCAAGGCATTTCGGATAGTTGGGCCAGGGTTGTGGTGTCGCCGATCTCGGTGTTGTCGCGGGAGACTATGAGGACCCAATCGTCGGTGAAGACGTCGATGGAGGGGATGTCGGACAGGAAGCCGTGGGGGAGGAACATGCCGTCGACGGTGCGTAGCGATTCGGGGGCCTGGTCCACGTGGGCGGCGACTTGTTGTTGGAGGCGTAGGCGGACTCCCGGTGCCTGTTCCTCGATCGTGTTGACGAGTTCGTCGGCTGCCACCATCGCGGCGTAATCCGAGACCAGGAAAGTGAATTCGCGGGTTGCGGTCGCGGGCTCGAAGGTGGGGATGGCGTCGAAGACGCGTGCGACGCCCGCGAGTGCGGTGGTGGTGGGTTCTCGTAGCAGTTCGCCCAGTGGGGTGAGTTCGTAGCGGTTGCCGGTGCGGTGCAGGAGTTCGTCGTGGAAGTGCCGGCGCAGGCGTCGGAGTGCGGCCGAGACGGCGGGTTGGCTCAGGCCCAGTTGTTCGGCGGCGCGGGTGACGTTGCGTTCGCGCAGTAGGGCGTCGAGCGCGGTCAGGAGGTTGAGATCCAGGTTGCGGAGCGGTCCGGACGTCATGTGCCAACCATAAACGACATGGATGGTAGGCATCAGTAATCGGCGGTTCCCTGATGATGAGCCGGATTGCACAGTGGTACCAGTCACACCGTCCAATATTTGCGCGGTGGATCACGAAAGCCACTGGAGTCTGTTGTGTCTGCTGTCCAGAACGTCCTGGTGATCGGTGCCGGAGCTGCCGGTACCGCCACCGCCATCCTGCTCGCCGAGGCCGGTGTGCGGGTCGACGTCGTCGAGGCCAAGCCCGATGTCGTCGCACTCGGGTCCGGTATCACGTTGCAGGGCAACGCATTACGTGTGCTTCGTCGGCTCGGTGTCTGGGATCGGGTGAACGCGCACGGATACGCCTACGACACGCTCGGCCTGCGCGCGCCGGACGCCGAGGGCACGCTGCTGGTCGAACTCACCGAGCTGCGCACCGGCGGGGAGGATCTGCCCGCCACCTTGGGAATGCCGCGGCCCGAGCTGGCTCGAATCCTCGTCGAGCGGGCCGCGGCGGCGGGTGCGGGAGTCCGCTTCGGGACCGTGCCGGTTGCTCTGGAACAGGAAGAACACGGCGTTGGCGTCGAATTCTCCGACGGTACGACCGGCCGCTACGACCTGGTCGTGGGTGCCGACGGTATCCATTCCTGGACGCGCCGCGCGATCGGCATCGAGGTGGAGCCTCGCCCGACCGGCATGGGCATCTGGCGGCTGTTCGCCGATCGGCCGAACTCGATCACCCGCACCGATCTGTTCTACGGCGGTCCGTGCTATATCGCGGGCTACTGCCCGACGGGTGCGGACACCCTGTACGCGTACCTGGTCGAGGGCGGTCACGATCGCTCGGAAATGACTCCGGCGCAACAGCTTTCGACTATGCGTGAGTTGGCCGCCGATTATCACGGACCATGGGACGAGGTCCGGGAATCGATGACCGATCCGGAGCGGATCAATTACACGAAGTTCGAAACCCATGTGATCGACGGTCGCTGGGATCGCGGCCGAGTCGTGGTGATCGGGGATGCCGCCCACAGCTGCCCGCCGACGTTGGCGCAGGGGTGCGCGCAGGCCCTCGAGGACGCGACCGTATTGGCCGAATTGCTACTCGCGCACCGGGAATTGTCGGACGCGCTCTGGGACGAGTTCACCGGCCGACGCCTGCCGCGGGTGACGGATGTGGTCGAGTCGTCGGTCCGGCTGGGCCGGTGGCTGCTGGACGGGGAGCAGGGCGACATCTCCGGGCTCATGACCCGCATCGCGCACGTTCTCGCCGAACCGGCATGAGTCGAAAAAGACTGTGCGGCAAGCAAATCACCTGGAGAGAAAGGCAGCGTAGTGAATGAACGCCTGATAACCCACCTGCGCCACGTCGACCTGGCCGTCCCGGACTACGACAAGCAGTTGGAGTTCTATACGACCATGTGGGGCCTGGAACCCGAGACCAGCGAGGACGGTATCGCCTTCCTGGCCGCCGCCGGTTCGCCGGAGCAGTATTCGGTCCGGCTGCGCAGAGCGCAGGAGAAGCGGCTGGACCTGATCGCATTCGGGGCCGCGACACCCGACGATGTCGACGCGCTCGCCGAACGACTGCTCGCCGACAGCGTTCAGCTGGTGACCCGGCCCGATCGGCTGCAAACCCCCGGCGGCGGTTACGGATTCCGCTTCTTCGACAACGACGGCCGCACCGTCGAGGTCTCCACCGGGGTCGCCGCGCGCCGCCACCGTAGGGTCGAGGAGGGCGAATCGGTTCCGGTCAAACTGTCCCATGTCGTACTGAATTCGCCGAATCCCGAAGCGACAGTGGACTTCTACCGCAAACACCTGTCCTTCGCCCTGTCGGACACCCTCAGGCATCCGGCGATGGGGGAGATGATGTGGTTCCTGCGGACCAACCGGATCCACCACAGCATCGCCATCGCGCGCGGCCCGCACGTGGCGCTGCACCACGCCTCGTTCGAGATGCGCGGCATCGACGAGTACATGCGCGGCACCGGGCGGTTGCTGCGTGGCGGCGTCGAAAAGGTTTGGGGCCCAGGACGTCACATGGCGGGCAACAACACCTTCAGCTACTTCCTGGACCCGCACGGCAACACCGTCGAGTACACCACCGAACTGGAGTGTCTGGACGAGGACAGCTGGCATCCGCACATCTACGACTTCTCCGACCCGACCGTCACCGATCAGTGGGGGACCGCGAATCCGATGGAGGAATTCGTGGCGAGGAAGTCGTTCAACGACCCCGACCGCGGCTGCTTCGTCGCACCTCCGGTCTGATGCGGCTCGCGACATTCACCGCCGGCGCCGCGGAGGCCCGGGTCGGCGTCGTCGAGGGTGAACAGATCTATGCGTTTCCGGCGGGAATGACGATGCGTGATGTCATCGCCGCCGGGCTCGCCGAAGCGCACCGGCTGGGTGAGCGGGCACGGGCCGAAGGTGACGGGTTCGCGCTGGCGGAAGTACGGCTGCTCGCCCCGCTACAGCCGACATCGGTGCGCGATTGCGTGGCCTTCGAGGAACACGTCGAGGGCGTGCGGCGCAGCGTCGACGGCCGGGCCGGTGTGCCCGAGGCGTGGTACGACGCACCGACGTTCTACTTCACCAACCCGCACGCCATCCTCGGCCCGGACGAGACGGCGCGGTTTCCTGCCGCCTGTGCAATGCGCGATTTCGAACTCGAGGTTGCCGTCGTGGTGGGCCGAGCGGGTTGCTCTATGACCGAATCCGACGCTCGCACAGCGATTTTCGGCTACACCATCATGAACGACTGGTCCGCGCGGGACCTCCAGGGTCGCGAGATGCAGGTGTCCCTCGGCCCCGCCAAGGGGAAGGACTTCGCCACCAGCCTGGGTCCCTGGATAGTCACCGCCGACGAACTCGAGGCCCATCGCGACGACGGCGGCTTCCTGACGTTGACCTGCACGGCCGCCGTCAACGGGGTCGAGGTCGGGCGCGATGTGCTGTCCAATGCCGGATGGACGTTCGAGTCGATGATCGCCTACGCCTCGCGCGACAGCCGGGTGGAACCCGGCGATGTGATCGGCTCGGGAACCCTGGGCAACGGCGGATGCCTCGCCGAACTCTGGGGCCGACGCGGCGAACAGGACCCGCCACCGCTGCGCGAGGGCGACGAAGTGACGCTCGACGTCGAGGGAATCGGAACGCTGCGCGGCCGTGTCGGCGTGGCCGAACCCGCACCGCCGCTGACACCGGTGCGCCGCCGCCGCTACGCGGACTTCCGGGGAGAGCCGGTATGACGACACTGACCGGACGAACCGTCGTCGTCACCGGTGCCGCCTCGGGAATCGGCGCGGCTGTCGCGGCGGCGGTGCGGCAGGCCGGTGGCGAGGTCATCGGATTGGATCGCAACGAGGGTCCCGGCATCCGGCGTCACGACGTCCGCGACCCGCTGGCGTGGTCGAAACTGGCCGCCGACCTGGCCGACGTTCCCGTCCACGGCCTGGTCAACTGCGCGGGCGTGACCTGGCGGGCGCGCCTCGGCGACGTCACCGCCCAGGCGCTCGCCGACACCCACGCGGTGAATGTGGGCGGCCCACTCCAGGCGATCCAGACGCTGGTTCCGTCGATGCCCGCCGGCGGTTCGATCGTCACCATCGGTTCGCTCGCCGCATTGCAGGGCCACTACCCGTTGGCATACACGACGAGCAAATGGGCATTACGCGGGCTGACTCGAACGGCCGCAATGGAATTGGGCGAACGCGGCATTCGCGTCAATACCGTGCATCCGGGCTTCATCGAGACCTCGATGACGGCATCGGCACCCGCCGAATTCCGGGCGGCGTCGATCGCGGCCGCACCGCTCGGCCGGGCCGGAACGCCCGCGGAGGTCGCCTCGGTCGTGGTGTTCCTGCTCGGTGACGCGGCGTCCTACCTCACCGGCGCCGACATACCCGTCGACGGCGGGGCGTCCGCGCACGCGGGCGCGAAACCGGTATCCGATGCGCTGCGCCCGCTGTATCAACCTCCGGCACAGGACAATTGAGGAAGGAACTCATCATGTTCGAATACTTTCCCGGCAACTACGTGTGGAACCTCGGCGTCGTCGCGGCGCTCAACAGCGGCGGCATGATCGACGAGGTCGACCGCGCCTGCCGCCCGATTCGCGACCTCGCCGCTCGCGGATCCGACGTCGGCACAAGGGAATTCATGGACTCGTGGCGCGCGGTCGCCGACCGGCTCGAACGGCAGGCGGCCGAATCCGAGAAGGCCGGGCATCCGCGCACCGCCGGGCAGGAGTACTTCCGCGCGTCGGTCTACGTCGCTCAGGCCGAACGCATGCAGAGCGCGAAGGACGCCGGCCGCAACGCCGAATACCGGCGCAGTGTGGATCTGCTGCTGAAATCCTGTGCGCTGATCGAGCCCGCGACCACGAAAGTGGCTGTGCCGTACGAGGATACGACCCTGCCCGGGTACTTCCATAATGCCGCGACCGATGGGCGGCCGGCGCCGGTGCTCATCCTGTGGAACGGTCTGGACTCCACCAAGGAGATGATGGTCGGCTCCGGAATCCACCGTGAACTGGCTGCTCGCGGCATCTCCACCCTGATGGTCGACTGCCCCGGCAGCGGTGAGGCGTTGCGTTTGCAGGGGCTGACCGCGCGCATCGATACCGAGGTCTGGGCTGCGGCCTGCGTCGACTGGCTCGAGACTCGTGACGATGTGCGCGGCGATCGGATCGGTCTGGCCGGGTGGTCGCTCGGTGGTTACTACGCACCCCGGGCCGCCGCGTTCGAGAAGCGGCTCGCGCTGTGTGTCGCGTGGGGCGCCAACCACGACTGGGGTGCGGTGCAGAAGCGTCGGCTGGATCGCGAGGGCGAGAATCCCGTGCCGCACTACTGGGATCACGTGCTGTGGGTGTGGGGCCAGCCCGATGTCGACACCTTCATCGACTTTGCCGCCGATATCCGTCTCGACGGGGTGGTCGAGCAGATCACGGTGCCGTTCCTCGTCGCGCACGGCGAGTCCGACCGGCAGATTCCGGTCGCCTACGCCCATCGGTCCTACGAGCAGGCGGTCAACAGCCCGAAGCGGGAACTGCGGATCTTCACCGCCGAGGAGGGGGCGACCGAGCATATCGGTCTCGATCATCTGCCGTATGTCGCCGGTTTCGTCGCGGACTGGGTCAGCGACACGTTCGCGGGTCTGGACGAAGGACACCTGGCGTGAGACCGGAAGAGTTGGACCGCACCGATCCCGAAGGCGCCATCGCCGCCGCTGCCGCGCGCGTATCCAATTGGGGCCGTTGGGGCGAGGACGACGTGCTGGGCACGATGAACTTCCTCGACGACGAAACCCGCCGCGCCGCCGCCGGTCTCGTGCGCACCGGTCGATCGTTCTCGCTGTCGCAGTCGTTCGACATGGACGGTCCGCAGCGGGGGTGGCGGCGGCGCACGAATCCGGTGCACACGATGCTGGACACCGGCACCGATGCCGTGGCCGGAATCCAGGGTTTCCCGCACGGCCTCGGCGGTGCCGACGACGTGATCGCCATGCCCCTGCAGTGCTCGACCCAGTGGGACGGACTCGGGCACATCTTCGACCACGGACACGCCTGGAACGGGCGTCCCGCCGACCGCGTCGTCACCAGCGAGGGCGACAGGATCACCGGAATCGAAACCGCTGCCGACGTCATCTGCGGGCGCGGGGTGCTGCTCGACGTCGGACGTGTCATCGGCGAAAGTGGTGAATTGCCGGATGGTTTCGCGATCACCGAGGCTCATCTCGCGCAGACCGTCGCCGCGCAGGGCAGCACGTCGGAAATCCGGCGTGGCGATATCGTCGTCGTCCGGACCGGGCAGCTGAGTCGTGCTCGCCGTGACGGCTGGGGCGAATACGCCGGTGGCCCCGCTCCCGGGCTGTCGTTCACCACCGCGGACTGGCTGCACGACACCGAGATCGCCGCGATCGCCACGGACACTTGGGGTTTCGAAGTACGACCGAACGAATTCGACGTCGCCTTCCAGCCGCTGCATCAGGTCGCGATCCCGAATATCGGGCTGTTCATCGGCGAGATGTGGGACCCGGACGCCCTGGCCGCGGCGTGCCACGACGACGGTCATTACGACTTCTTCCTCACCGCGGCCCCGATCAGGATCACCGGCGCGGTGGGTTCCCCGGTGAACCCGGTGGCGGTCCGATGAGCGGGCGGTTGGCGGGGAAGATCGCGCTGATCACGGGAACGGCCGGTGGTCAGGGCCGTGCCGCCGCACTGCTGTTCGCGGCCGAGGGCGCGATCGTGGTGGGTACCGATGTGAACGCCGAGGGCGCCGCCGAAACCGTGGCGATGGTTCGCGCCGCCGGTGGCGTGATGGACAGCACCCATCCGCTGGACCTCGCCGACGAGGCCGGTGTGCGCGCTTGGGTCGACACCGCGGCCGCGACCCACGGCGGCCTCGACATCGTCTACAACAACGCCGGTGCCACCCGTTTCGCCCCGCTCACCGAAACCAGTTACGAGGACTGGTCTTTCGTCCTGCGCAACGAACTCGACATCGTCTTCCTGGTGACCAGACACGCGTGGCCGCACCTGATCGCTCGCGGCGGCGGATCGGTCCTCCTGGTCGGATCGACCGCCGGAATCACCGGATCGATCACCAACCACCGCATCGCACACACCGCGACGAAAGGCGGCGTGGTCGCCATGACCAAACAGCTGGCAGCCGAAGGCGCAATTCACGGCATCCGGGCGAACTGCCTGAGCCCCGGCATGATTCGCACCCCCGCCTCGGAAAGCAACCTCCTCGGCCCCGACCACCCCATGCGCACCATCGCCGCCTCGATTCCCTTGGGCCGCATCGGAATACCGGAGGACGTCGCCCGCTGCGCCCTCTTCCTGGCCTCCGAGGAATCCGCCTACGTCACCGGAGCCAACCTCGTCATCGACGGCGGTTGGTCGGCGGTCCTGCCCGGTGCGGTCGATTGATGGGTATCAACCGCCGATGCCGACGACCGGAGTGATCACCGAGGTGGAGGTCGGGGCCAGCCGGTCATTCGGCGCGTCCCCCAAGTGGAGGTCACAACGACGGCACCCGCGCCGTGACCCCTTCTAGGCCGAGCTGTTATCCCGGTCGGCGATGAAAACATTTGTCGCACAGTATCGTTGGATGGACTTGGTATCGGCCGCGGTTCTGCTGTAGATCGGACGGCGCGGGTCGGCCGTCGGTGGTCGTGCCCGATCGGCATCGGTCGGTGGGCCGCGTCATTCGTCGGTTCTCGATGGTTCCGGCGGGTGGGAAGGTGGGCACAATGCTGCGAAACACCCTGTGCGTGATGAGGCGTGTGATGGTGGTCGGTGCGTTGCCGTTGGTTGCGACGGCGGTGTTCGCCGGGGTTGCCTCGGCTGATACCGGTGCGGTCGGCACGCCGGTCGCGGGCATTCCGTTGCAGCCCGAGAACACCGCGACGAATCCTGGTGCGCTGGTTCCGAATCCGGTGTTGAACGGGGCATCGCTGGGTGGGTCGGTGGGATCGGCGATCGGGTCGGCCGTGGGGTTGGCGACGGGGTCGGTGACCGGGTCGGCCGGGTCCGCCATCGGTACCGTGATCGGGGCGCTGGTGGGCGCGACGAATCCGGGGATCGTTCCGCAGGTTCTGCCCTGATCGGATCGACTCGAAAACCGTTGTTCGGCTGTGTATTTCGCTGATCTGCTATCGGATCGGCATTATCGCGGGTAGCAGCCGGGGCGCGGACGGTAGCGGGCCGGAGGTGGGGGAGACCTCGAATGCCCGGATCATGTGCGCGGCGAAGCGGCGGGACGCGGCGAGTCGGGCGGCGGGGGTGGTGGCGTGAATTCCGTTGTTGGCCATGATCGTCAGGAGCAGATCGTCCAGGCCGATCTCGGGGCGCAGCCGGCCGGTGGCCTTGGCGCGGCGGATGAGTTCGGTCGCGCCGGTCAGCGAGGACGTGCGGATCGCGGCGAAATCCATCGCGTGCGGGAAGCTGGACATGAAGGCCGCGGTGAAACCGTGGTCGCGGGCTTGCAGGTCGCAGAGTTGCTCGATCGCGCCGCGGAAGCCGTGCCAGGGATCCGGATCGGCGAGTCCGTCCTCGACGATGGATCGGCAGGCGCGCATCTGATCGGTGAACGCCTCGGCGACCAGCATCTCCTTGGTCGGGAAATGCCGGTAGACGGTGGCGGGGCCGACCTCGGCGCGGCGGGCGATCTCGCGGATCGGGACCTCGAGGCCGTCGGTGACGAAGACGGAGCGGGCCGCGTCGAGGATGCGTTCGCGGTTGTCGCGGGCATCCGAGCGCAGGTTGTGAGGCAAATGTGCGGTCACCGCTCTCACTTTAGCCAAACGGACGGGGGCGTCCGTTACGTTCCGCTGGTCGGTCTCGCTCGAAGAGAACAGGGAGTCACCAGTGCGGGCAGTGGTAGTGGAAGAGTTCGGAGGTCCCGAGGGGCTGGCGGCGGTCGAGCTGCCCGACCCGAGTCCGGGCAGCGGGCAGGTGCTGATCGAGATCGAGGCGATCGGCGTGGGTGGGGTCGACGCGCTGATCCGCAGCGGCGGGTTGGGCACGTACGGATTCACCTCGGGGCACATCCTCGGCAGTGAGGTGGCGGGCACGGTGACCGCCGTCGGTGCGGGTGCCGATACCGCCTGGGTGGGGCGGCGGGTGTGGGCGTTCACCGAGAGCGGTGGTTATGCGGAACAGGTCGTCAGTTCCACCGAGACTCTCCTCGCGCTACCGGAGGAGGTGTCGGTGGCGGATGCGGTGACGCTCGGCAGTTCGGGTCTGGTCGCCCACTTCGCTTTGCGCCATGCGCATTTCGCGCGCGGTGAGTCGGTGTTGGTGCGTGGCGCGGCCGGGGGGATCGGGGTGTCGGCGGTGCAGCTCGCGGTGCGGGCGGGCGCGAGCGCGGTGGGCGTCACGACGTCCTCGGCGCAGCGCGGTGAGCGTCTTCGCGAGCTCGGCGCGACGCACGTACTGGACCGCAGCGGCCGGGGCGCGGCCGATGCTCCCGCAGCCTACGACGTCATCGTCGACATCATCGCCGGGCCGGATCTGCCGCAATTCTTCGACCAGCTCGCGCCGAACGGCCGCATGGTCGCGGTCGGCGCGATGGGCGGGTGGCCGCCGGTGGACTTCGGTGAGGAGATGATCGCGGGCTTCAAGAAGTCCATGACGTTCGCGACGTTCAGCGCCGACTCCATTCCCATGCCCGAGCGGCAGGCGGTGACCGCGGAACTGTTCGCCGCAGCGGGCCGAGGTGAGCTGAAATCCGTTGTGCACGAGGTGCTTCCGTTGGATCAAGCCGTGGTGGCGCATCAGCGGATGGCGGCCGGAGAGGTCTTCGGCCGGATCGTGCTGACCCCGGCGCGGTGACAACCCCGCGCCCCACCTGACAGTCGATCCCGACCGCCGGGGCACTACCGTGGAAGGCGACGCTCGTTTCATCGGTGTGGTGTCCGCAGGCTGGACACCGGACGTGACCGCGTTGCGGTGCTGGAGTGATTCGAGTGTGGCGGAATTCCCTCTCGGTGCGTGGGATGGCGCGGTCAGCGGCCGCGCGGGACCTGGTTGAACGGGACGTCGCGGTCGGCGGCGGATTCGCGGGGCATGCCCAGGATGCGTTCGCTGATCAGGTTGCGGGCCATTTCGGTGCTGCCGCCGCCCAGGCTGCCGGCGTTGCGGAACAGGTAGTCGATGCCGACCTGCCCGATGCCGGGGCCCTCGGGGGTGCCGGTGGCCGCCGCCGTGCCCGCGATGTGCAGTGCGGAATCGATTTGCAGCCAATTGGTTTCGGCGCCGAAGAGGCGGACGAGCGAACCCGCGGCCGGGGGCATCCGGTCGGCGGCGATCGCGTCGGAGACGTGTTCGATCAACTGTTCGCGCACGGTGCGCATCGTGTGCGCGGCGCCGATGTCCTCGCGGACGCGCGGGTCGTCCAGGCGGCCGGTGTCGCGGGCCAGGTCGATGAGGGTGTCGGTCTCGCCGCCGAGGCGCGGTTGGTCGCCGCTGATGTAGGGCGAACTGCCGCCCACGGCCGCGCGTTCGTGGTGCAGCAGTGTGGTCGCGGCCGCCCAGCCGCCGCCGACCTCGCCCACCACCGCGTCGGCGGGCAGGCGCACGTCGTCGAAGAACTCCTCACAGAATTCGACCGATCCGGTGACCTGCCTGATCCGGCGGATGGTCAGGCCCGGCGCGGCCGTGGGGACCAGGAAGAGTGTCAGCCCTTGATGTTTGGGCACATCCCAGTTCGTCCGGGCCAGGCACAGACCGTAGTCGGCGGCGTACGCGCCCGAACTCCAGATCTTGGTCCCGTTGAGCACCCACTCGTCCCCGTCGCGTTCGGCGCGGGTGATCAGCCCCGCCAGATCCGAGCCACCGCGCGGCTCGGACAGGAACTGCACCATCACCTCCTCGCCCCGCAACACCGCGGGCAGCCGCGCCCGCTTCTGCTCCTCGGTCCCCAGATCCAGCAGCGTCGCCGCGCAGATCGCCAGCGTCGGCACGTTCAACGCCAACGGCATCTCGTACCCGAGCGACTCCTCGGTGAACGCCCGCTGATGCGCCACCGAAAGCCCCTGCCCGCCATACTCTTTCGGAAAGCAGATGCCCGCGAACCCGCCCTCGAACAACACCCCCTGCAACTCCCGGTGCCGAGCCCACACCTCCTCGTCGAACGCCCCCACGAAGTACTCGGTGGCAGGCGCCAGATTCTCCTTCAACCACCGCCGAGCCCGATCACGGAAACTGTCGACGGATTCGATCGTCGTGTACTGCGCAGTCATAGCGGATCTTTCTGGGCAAGAGCGACCCGAGGTGTGTGCCCCGGGCCGCCCGTTCATCGATGAGAATATTGTTCCTTTACAGTGAGAATAGCATTCTCGCGTGGTAGCGGGTGATATGCGGGCTGCATCGGCCGCGTCTCGCTGGTAGATCGGATGTGCCCTCAGGCGTTTCCGGGCTGGATGAACCCACGGGGTAGAACGCGCAAAGCGCTATCGTTGTCAGCATGGCATCACCCGAGTACAGATCACCGGCACGCCCCGCGTTCGTTGCTGCCTCGACTCCGCGTGCCATTCACGATGCGCTGGTCGGTGACGAGCAGGCCGAGTTCGATCGCCGTTACGGTGAGGAGATGGCGGCTGCGGCCGCGTCGCTGGATCTGACGGGTGTGCTGACCGTGTTGTCCACCTTCGGGCTGATTGCCGAGATCACGCAGCGGCACGGTGCGGACGCTCATCTGCGGATGCTCGCGCAGGCCGAGGCTCTCGAAGATGGCCGCAGCGTGTCCACGATCGGTGCGGACGAGCATCGGGCGCGGATCAATGCCAAACTCGCCCGGTAGAGCTGGATGTACCGCTACGAGATCGTCGCTGACGCAAGTGAACAGGTCGACGGTCTACCCGTGGATGTGTTGGTGCACTATGCCGAGTTGATCGCATTTCTCGAGTTGACGCCGTGGGAGGGGCCTGCGTATCGCGACGACAAGCCAGACGGTGCCATGCGCAGGATGGTCTTCGGGCCGGGCGGTGGCGGTTTGGTCGTGTACGTGATCTTGGAACAGGATCGGCGCGTGGTAGTGGTCAGCGTGAGTTGGGTTGGCTGATCAGTTCGGGGACGCGCGGCCGTCGGCCGAGGATCAGGTGAGGGTGGTTGTCACTACTCGGTGGATCAGGCGAGCGGCGGTGCGGGCGGTGCGGGTGTCGATGTCGAGGGTGGGGTTGAGTTCGGCTATGTCGAGTAGGGCTAGTTTGCCGGTGGTGGCGATGAGGTCGCAGATGTGTTGGATTACTTCGAGGGGGACGCCGAAGGCGGCGGGGGCGCTGACGCCGGGGGCGGTGGCGGCGGGGAGGACGTCGAGGTCGATGGTGAGGTGGAGTAGGTCGATGGTGTGGAGGAAATCGGTGACGAAGGAGGTCACTCGGGGGAGATTCGTTGGGGTGCAGGCGTCGTCGAGTAGGTAGCGGACGCCGAGGTGGTGGGCGGTGGTGAACAGGGCGGTGGTGTTGCTGGGTTGGGCGATGCCCAGGACCGCGTAGTTGAAGGGGCGGCCGTGGGCGTGTTCGCGGGTGGCCATCTGGTGGAAGGGCGTGCCGGAGGAGGGGAGGGGGTCCGTGCGGAGGTCGAAGTGGGCGTCCAGGTTGAGGACGCCGAAACGTGCTCCGGCGGTTACGGATCGGGAGTTGGAGAGGCCGAGGTAGCTGCCGTGTGCGACCTCGTGGCCGCCGCCGAGGATGGTGACGAGGTGGCCGGAATCGAGTAGGTGGGTGGCCGTCGCGCCCAGGCGGTGTTGGCCGCGCTCGAGGTCTTCGTCGGTGACCGCGATGTCCCCGGCGTCGTAGAGGCGGATCGGTCCGGGCAGGGCGAGGGAGGCGAGGGCTCGGCGTAGGGCGGTAGGGCCTGCCGCCGCGCCGGGGCGGCCCTGGTTGCGGCGTACGCCCTCGTCGCTGCGGAAGCCGAGCAGGACACCGGCTCCGGGGGCGGCGTGGTCGGGAAGGGGCTCGACGGCTCGGTGCCAGCGCAGGTGTTCGGGACCGGGGCCGTCGTCGCGGCCGGTCCAGGCGGTGGGTTCGATATCGATGTCGATCACCGGAGTAGGCCGTCCTTCCAGACTTCGCGGATCAGGGGGACGCCGGGGCGGTAGGCCAGGTGGATGTGTGAGGGGGCGTCCAGGGCGATGAGGTCGGCTCGTGCGCCGACGGTGATTCGGCCGATATCGTTGCGGCGCAATGCCTTCGCGCCTCCTGCGGTGGCGGCCCAGACGGCCTCGTCGGGGCTCATGCCCAACTCTCGCACGGCCAGTGCGATGCAGAACGGGATGCTCGTGGTGTAGCTGGTTCCGGGGTTGCAGTCCGCGGCCAGGGCGACCGTGACGCCGGCGTCCAGTAGCGTTCGCGCGTCGGGATACTTTGCGCGAGTGCAGAAGTCGGCGCCCGGCAGCAGCGTGGCGACGGTGCTGCTCGCGGCCAGTGCGTCGACGTCCGAGGCGGTCGTGTGGGTGACGTGATCGACCGACGCCGCCTCGAGTTCCACGGCGAGTTGCACGCCGGGCCCGTAACCGAGCTGATTGCCGTGCACGCGCGGGACCAGCCCGGCACTCACCCCGGCCCGCAACACGGCGCGGGACTGGTCCAGATCGAACGCGCCCCGCTCACAGAACACATCGATCCAACTCGCGTGCGCGGCGCATGCGGGGATCATCTCGTCGATCACCAGGTGCACGTAATCGTCTGTGCGCCCGGTATATTCGGGCGGAGTGACGTGCGCGGCGAGCAGTGTGGCCTCGCCGGTGTGGCGGGCGAGGATCTCGAGACTGCGGAGTTCGTCGGCGACGGACTGGCCGTAACCGGATTTCGATTCGATCGTCGTCGTGCCCGACCGCAGTGATTCGGCGACCAACCGGGCCGTGTTCCGGTCCAACTCGGCGTCCGAGGCGTCGCGGGTGGCGGCGATCGTGGTGCGGATCCCCCCGGCCTCGTAGGCCGCGCCGGTCATCCTGGCGGCGAATTCGTCGGCCCGATCACCGGCGAAGACCAGGTGCGAGTGGCTGTCGACGAATCCGGGCAGCGCGGCCCGCCCACCCAGGTCGTGACGGAATGTGCTGCTGCCCTGCGGAATTCGGGACCGCGGGCCGACCCACCGCACGAGACCGTCACCGATGACGACCGCCGCGTCCCGGATGACGCCCAGCGGTCCTCGCCCGAGCTCGGGATCATTGGTCACCAGCGAGCCGATATTGTCCACGACCGTCCACGGGGCCTGCCCTGATTCGTCCATCGCCTACTGCTCCCGCATCGGAATACGCACCCCACGCTCGGCGGCCACCTGCGCGGCATGCTCGTACTCGGCGTCCACGTGCCGGATCACACCCATCCCCGGATCGTTCGTCAGCACCCGCTCGAGCTTCTGCGCCGCCAACTCGGTCCCATCGGCGACACACACCTGACCCGCGTGGATCGACCGGCCCATCCCGACGCCGCCGCCGTGGTGGATCGACACCCACGACGCCCCCGAGGATGTGTTCACCAGCGCGTTGAGCAGCGGCCAGTCCGCGATCGCGTCGGATCCGTCGAGCATGGCCTCGGTCTCGCGATACGGCGAGGCCACCGAACCGGAGTCGAGATGATCGCGCCCGATCACGATCGGCGCGGACAATCGCCCGTCCGCGACCATCTCGTTGAACTTCAGCCCCGCCAGCTGCCGCTCACCGTAACCGAGCCAGCAGATCCGCGCGGGCAGCCCCTGATACGCGACCCTCTCCTCGGCCATGGTGATCCAGCGCCGCAGGTGCGCGTTGCCTGGAAACAGTTCCAGCACAGCGCGATCGGTGGCCTCGATATCCTTCGGATCACCCGACAGCGCCGCCCACCGGAACGGCCCCAGTCCCTCCTCGAATTGCGGTCGGATATAAGCCGGAACGAAGCCGGGGAACTCGAATGCCCTCTCGTAACCGGCTTTTCGCGCCTCGTCGCGGATCGAGTTGCCGTAGTCGAACACCTCGGCCCCCCTGTCCTGGAACCCGACCATCGCCGCCACGTGCGCGGCCATCGACGCCCGCGCCTGCTCGGTGAACCGGGCCGGATCCTTCTCCGCGGCCTGCTTCATATCCTCGAAGGCGATACCGACGGGCAGGTAGGACAGCGGATCGTGCGCGGAGGTCTGATCGGTGACGATATCGATGGGCGCGTCCCGGTCGAGCAGTTCGGGGAAGACCTCGGCCGCGTTGCCGACCAGCCCGATCGACAACGCCCGGCGTTCGTCGCGGGCAGCGGTGGCCAAGGCCAGCGCGTGATCGATATCGGTGGCCTCGACATCGAGATACCGGTGCGCGATACGACGCTCGATGCGGCTGCGATCGCAGTCGACGCAGATGACCACGCCGTCGTTCATGGTCACCGCGAGCGGCTGTGCGCCACCCATCCCGCCGACCCCGGCGGTCAACGTGATCGTTCCGGCCAGCGTGCCGCCGAATCGCTTGCGCGCCACCGCACCGAAGGTTTCGAAGGTGCCCTGCAGGATGCCCTGGGTGCCGATGTAGATCCACGACCCGGCGGTCATCTGCCCGTACATCATCAGCCCGGCGGCCTCGAGTTCCCGGAACTTCTCCCAATTCGCCCAGTCCCCAACGAGATTGGAGTTCGCGATCAGCACGCGCGGCGCCCACACGTTGGTCCGGAACACCCCGACCGGCTTGCCGGACTGCACCAGCATGGTCTCGTCGTCCTCGAGATCGCGTAGCGTCGCCACGATCGCGTCGAAGGCCGCCCAGCTCCGGGCGGCGCGTCCGGTGCCGCCGTAGACGACCAGATCCTCGGGATGTTCGGCGACCTCGGGGTCGAGGTTGTTCATCAGCATCCGCAGCGCGGCCTCCTGCTGCCAGCCCTTGCACGACAGGGTGGTGCCGCGAGGTGCGGAGATGATGCGGGGCGGGGTGGCAGCCACGGTGGCGTCCTTCCGGAGTGGGCTCGATGCGGGTGATCCCATGACACCTCGATACGGCGTCTTGTTCGAGAGCTCGATCGAGACTATTGTCTCGGATCCGAGACAATCGGTGGTGTAGGCGCGGCGGAGGTGAATATGGCGTCGAGTACCTCACCCGCGGTCGGCCGGGCCTTGGACGTGCTGCTCTACCTGGCCACCCGATCGGGTCCGGTGGCGGGCGCGGCCATCGTGCGGGATCTGGGGTTGCCGCGATCCTCGGTGTATCACCTGCTCGAGGTGCTGATCGAACGCGGTTTCGTGGTGCATCTGCCGGAGGATCGGTCCTATGGGCTCGGGATCGCGGCGTTCGAGATCGGTTCGGCCTATCTGCGGCACGAGGCGCTGGAGATCCGGGCGCGACCGATTCTGAAACGGCTGGTCGCCGAGGCGGGGGAGACCGCGCACCTGGGCATCCTGCACGGCGCGGAAACGCTCTATCTGCTCAAGGAACAACCGACGGTGACGCGGGTTCCGGTCACGCTGGTCACCGATGTCGGTGTGCGGCTGCCCGCACACCTGACCGCCAACGGCCGCTCGATCCTGGCGCATCTGCCCGCGGCGCAGGTCAGGGCACTGTTCCCGGACAAGGCGGCGTTCATCGATCGGACCGGTGCGGGTCCGGCGTCACTGCCGGAACTGCGCCGGGTACTGGCCGCCGAGCGTGCGCAGGGTTTCGCCGAGGAGGACGGACTCATCACGCCGGGGCTGCAATCGGTCGCCGCCTGCGCGTTCGACCATCTCGGCAGACCGACCGCGGCGTTCAGTGTGACCCGGCGTCCGGATCGACCCGGCATGACCCGCGAGGAGCTGGTGCGTGCGGTGCGTGACGCGGCGCGACAACTGACGCGGTCGATGTCGGGTCGCGCGCCCGCGGACTGGTTCAGTACGCCCTAGCAGCTCGCCCGTGGCCTTCCGAAGCTCGAATATGAGATCGTTGTCTGATATCCGAGACCAACGCGCTGTTCTCGGCGGTGATCGCGATCGAAAGGTGCACGGCAGCTGTGGCGACGAGCAGTAGGGTCAAATCGGCCGAGCGGGTCCTGGATGTGCTGGATCTGCTGGCGCGGCGCGGAGTTCCGTTGGCCACCATGGATATTGCCGAATCGCTGTCGATGCCCAAGAGCACCACGCATCATCTGCTCAATGTCATGCGTGAGCGCCGGTTCGTCTCCTACTGGCCCGATCAGCGCGCCTGGACGCTGGGGGTTTCGGCGTTCGAGGTGGGTGCGTCCTATATGCGTTCCGGGCCGCTGCACCGGGCAGGGCAGAAGTACATGCTCGCGCTGACCAATGCGACGAACGAGACCTCGCATTTGGCGGTCTTGCAGGGAACCGACGTGATCTACCTGGACAAACGTGAGCCGCTGACGCCGGGCGTGCGGCTGGTCACCGAGATCGGCTCCCGGCTTCCGGCGCATCTGACCGCCGTCGGCCGCGCGATCCTGAGCCGCCTGGATCCCGAACAGCTGGCCGACATCTACGACGGTTACACCTGGCCGGTGCGTACGGGCTCGGGCCCGACGTCGCCGGCCGAGCTGCGCCCGGTGCTGAAGCAGACCCGCGAGCAGGGGTACGCGTACGAAAAGAGTTCCACGACAACGGGAATCGACTGCATCGCGAGCCCGGTCGTCACCCGGGACGGTCGTGCGGTGGCCGCGCTGGGGGTCGCGTACATGGCGGCGGTGAAGACCGACGCCGATATCGAGGCCATCGCTGCCGCGGTGACGAGTACCGCCGGTGAGTTCTCCGCCGGATTCGGTGCGCGCGTGGACGATTCCCTGGTGGAGATGGGAATCGCCTGAGGTCCGGGCGCTCGTCTCGCGCGCCCGGCCGGCTCGCCGGTCTTGACGAAGGCCGGATTGATGTCTTGTATACGAGACGTAAGTCTCACATGAGGTACGAGGAGGCGCGATGCGCGCGACAGCGCTGATGTTGCAGCGGGACCTGTCACTGTCCGTGGGGGAGCGGGAGATACCCGAACCCGGGCCGGGTGAGGTCGTCGTCGATGTGGACTGGGCCGGGATCTGCGCCGCCTTCGTGGGGCGGCCGTATCTGTGGGGGCTGACCGCGGCCGGGGAGCCGGGCGTGGATCGGGTCGCGCAGCTGCTGATCGAGCAGTTGCGCCGGACGATGCAGCTGCTGGGGGTCGCGAGTGTCGACGAACTTCGCAAGCGTGGTGCCGAACTCGTCGCGGCCGCGCACTGATCGGTGTACGCCGAGTGGAGCGGCGTGTACCGGCACACCTATCAACCGAGACCTCGGTCTCGAATATCAGACTGGAGGCAGTGAGTATGTCCACCGAGCCATCCCGGCGCAGTGCCCGGCCCGAGGCGGTCGTGGTCGGCGTCGGGCCCGTCAGCATGGCGGATGTCGTGCGGGTCGCCCGCGACGACGCGCCGGTCACGGTGTCGCCCGAGGCGCTGGCCGCCGTCGCCGAGAGCCGCGAACGCATCGAGGCGCTGGCCCAGGACCCGAAGCCGGTGTACGGGGTCTCCACCGGATTCGGGGCGCTGGCCACCCGGCATATTCCGCCGGAGTCGCGAGTTCACTTGCAGCGCAGCCTGATTCGCTCCCATGCGGCCGGAACCGGGGACGAGGTCGAACGTGAGGTCGTGCGCGCGTTGATGCTGCTGCGGCTGTCGACCCTGGCGACCGGGCGGACCGGTGTGCGGGTGGAGGTCGTGCGGGCGTACGCCGCGATGCTGTCGGCCGGGCTGACGCCGGTGGTCTACGAGTACGGAAGTCTCGGCTGCTCGGGCGATCTCGCGCCGCTGGCCCACGTGGCGCTGGCGCTCATCGGCGAGGGCACGGTGCGGACTCCGGACGGCACCGCGCTGCCCGCCGAGGAGGCGTTGCGCGCGCACGGTCTGACCCCGGTGGTGCTGGCCGAGAAGGAGGGCCTGGCGCTGATCAACGGCACCGACGGCATGCTCGGGCAGTTGGTGCTGGCCCTGCACGATCTGCGACGGCTGTTGCAGACCGCGGATATCGCCGCGGCGATGAGCGTGGAGGGTCAGCTCGGCACCGATCGGGTCTTCGCCGCGGATCTGCAGGAGTTGCGGCCGCATCCGGGGCAGGCGCTCGCGGCGGCGAATATGCGTCGCGTACTTGCCGATTCGGCGATCGTGGCGAGTCATCGCGGCCCGGAGTGCACGCGGGTGCAGGACGCGTATTCGCTGCGGTGCGCGCCCCAGGTCGCCGGTGCCGCGCGCGATACCGTCGAACATGCCCGCACCGTGGCCGAGCGCGAACTCGCCAGTGCCGTGGACAATCCGGTCGTCACCCGCGACGGCCGCGTCGAATCCAACGGCAACTTCCACGGCGCGCCGGTGGCCTACGTGCTGGACTTCCTGGCCATCGTGACCGCCGACGTGGCCGGCATCAGCGAACGTCGCACCGACCGATTCCTGGATGTCGCCCGCAATCACGGCCTGAATCCGTTCCTGGCCGAGGATCCGGGCGTCGACAGCGGGCACATGATCGCCCAGTACACGCAGGCCGCGATCGTCTCGGAGCTGAAGCGGCTGGCGAATCCGGCCAGTACCGACTCGATTCCGTCCTCGGCGATGCAGGAGGATCACGTGTCGATGGGGTGGTCGGCCGCCCGCAAACTGCGCCGGTCGGTGGACGGTCTGACCCGGGTGCTGGCCATCGAAATCCTCACTGCCGCAAGGGCTGTCGAGTTGCGTGCGCCGCTCGAACCGGCACCCGCGACCGCGGCGGTCATCGCGGCTGTCCGGGAGACCGTCCCGGGGCCGGGGCCGGATCGGTACCTCGCTCCCGAGATCGAAGCCGTGGTCGCCGCGATCCGTTCGGGCCGGGTGCTCGAGGCGGTCGAGGACGTGCTGGGGCCGCTGTCGTGACGCGCTCGATCGAAACGGATGTGCACTCGGGGAGCCCCACCGTCCGGGCGCGCTCGCTGGTGGCCGCGCTGCCCCGATACACGCGCGCGGCCGGGCTGAACGACGTGCGCTGGCGGGCCTCGTCCAATGAATCCACGGTCCCGCCCTCGCCGCACATCCTCACCGCGATCCGCGAGGCGGCGGCGCACGGGAATCTCTATCCGTCGCTGATCGGCGAGGACCTGATCTCCGATATCAGCGCGCGCCTGGCGATCGACCCGGCGCGGATTGTGGTGGGCGGCGGCTCGATCGCGTTGTTGCAGAACGTACTTGCCGCCTACACCGGCCACGGCAGCAAGGTCGTGCACGCCTGGCGCAGTTACGAGGCGTACCCGATCCTGATCGGCGTGGTCGGCGCGACCGCCGTACCCGTGCCGCTGGACGCGGATTTCGCGCACGACCCGACGGCGATGCTGGCGGCCATCGATGACGACACCCGCGCGATCATCCTGTGCAACCCCAACAACCCGACCGGAACCGAACTGTCCCCGCAACAGCTGGAACGATTGATCGCCGGGGTGCCGGGGCATGTGCTGGTGATCCTCGACGAGGCGTACCAGGAGTTCTCCCGATGCCCTTCGAACACCGCGAGCCTGCGCGAGAAATTCCCCAATCTCGTTGTCCTGCGGACCTTCTCGAAGGCATACGGCCTGGCCGGGCTGCGCGCCGGATACCTGTTGGCACATCCCGACATCGCCGACGACGTCCGCGCGGCCTCCCCGCCGTTCGGCCTGAGCCGGGTGGCCGAGGCGGCCGCGCGCGCCGCATGGGCGGACCGCGCACACACCGACCACATCGTCGAGGTGGTGCGCGAAGGCCGCGCGTACCTGGTCGACGGCCTGAGCCGCCGCGGCATTCACGTTCCCCGCAGCGGAGCCAACTTCGTGTGGCTGCCGGTCGGTGCCCGCACCGCCGAACTCGAAGCGGCCTGTGTCGCCCGCGGCGTGTCCGTGCGCGCCTTCGACGGCGAGGGCGTCCGGGTCACGGTCGGTGAACGCGCGGCACACGACGCCGTACTCGCCGCGATCGACGACCTCGCCGCGACCTCCCGGAACGCCGGACCCACAGCCTGAGCTGCGTTCGAAAGCCGGGGCTCGCGGCCGCAGCCACAGCGATCCGGGGCTTGCGGTCGGAGCCGCAGCGGTTCGGGGTTCGCGGCCGCAGCCACAGCGATTGGGGGTTCGCGGTCGTAGCCGCAGCGATCCGGGGGCACTGCCCGGCCCGCAACACCCCGGAAGCCTTGGCGTACAGCCTGTTCCGAGATGCGGGGCGGGGGCGGCATCCATGCTGATGTCGCCCCCGCATATCTTCCAGCGCATCGCAGCCGAGTGTGTCGATTGCCGACGCGGTGATTGTCCGGTCGCTACTGTGTGATCGAGGACACATTGGTCCGCAGCAGCTCAGGTCCCTCGGGCCGCGGCGACAGGAGTGATCATGACCGCAACCACGGAGCCGACGAACGAATCGATCACCGAGCCGTTGCACTCGCGACGTAATCACTGGAACAACCAGGTCCATCGCCATTCCCTGATGACGCCGGACCGGGTGGCGATCAGGTACCTGGACCGCTCGACCACCTGGCGCGACCTGGACGAACGGTCCCGCGCATTCGCCGCGGCCCTGCATCGTCGCGGCGTGGGCTTCGGCGACCGGGTGCTGATGGCGCTGCTCAATCGCACCGAATACATCGAGGCCGTGCTGGGCGCGACGCTGATCGGCGCGATCCCGGTACCGGTGAACATCCGGATGAGCCCGGCCGAGGTGTCGTATCTGGTCTCCGACAGCGGCGCGCGGGTCATCGTCACCGAGAAACTGCTCGCGCCGCTGCTGGACGCGGTGCGCACGACCACCGGCGCGATCGACACGATGATCGTGGTCGACGGCGATCCGACGCACCTGGACTACGAGACGCTGGTCGCCGAGGACGCCTCGGATCTGCCCGAGATCGACGTCCCCGAGGACACCGTCGCACTGATCATGTACACCTCGGGTACGACCGGAAAACCCAAGGGCACCATGCTCACCCACACCAATCTGCAGGCGCAGGCGGTGATCACCATCAACGCGGCGGTCGGGAATTCGGACGACGACGTCGCCTCGATCGTGCCGCCCATCTTCCACATCGCCGGGCTCGCGGGGTTCGCGCCGATCTTCTATCGCGGCATCCGCGCGGTGATCCACCCGCTCGGCGCGTTCGACGCCGACGCCATGCTCGACACCCTCGAACGCGAGGGCACCACCTCGGTCTTCATGGTTCCGGCGCAGTGGCAGGCGGTCTGCGCCGCGCAGCGCGCCAGGCCGCGCGACCTCGCGTTGCGGAACATCAGCTGGGGCGCCGCGCCCGCCTCGGACACGGTGCTGACGGCGATGAGCGAGAACTTCCCGCAGGCGTTGAACGCGACCGCGTTCGGCCAGACCGAGATGTCCCCGGTCACCTGCGTGCTCGAGGGTAAGGACGCGCTGCGCAAGATCGGTTCCATCGGCAAGGTGGTGCCCGCGGTGACCGCCCGCATCGTCGATCCGATGATGAACGATGTGCGGCCCGGCGAGGTCGGCGAGATCGTCTATCGCGGACCGAATCTGATGAAGGGCTACTGGCGTAATCCGGAGGGCACCGCGGAGGCGTTCCGGGGCGGCTGGTTCCATTCCGGGGATCTGGTTCGTGCGGACGAGGACGGATTCCTGTACGTCGTCGACCGGGCCAAGGACATGATCATCTCCGGCGGCGAGAACATCTACTGCGCCGAGGTCGAGAACGTCCTGTACGGGCATCCCAAGATCACCGAGGCCGCGGTGATCGGCCGGGCGCACCAGAAGTGGGGTGAGGTGCCCGTGGCCGTTGTCGTCCCGGCCGACGGCGTCACGGAACTGACCCTCGCCGAACTCGAACCCCATCTCAACGAGAACCTCGCCCGCTTCAAACATCCGAAGCATCTGGTCATCGTCGACGAGCTACCACGCAATGCCAGCGGTAAGGTCCTCAAACCGGAACTCCGAAATGCCTACGGCAGCAAGGATGTCGGACTGGCCGACTGATTGCCGGGCTATGCGGGGACCGCACCCGGCGCTCGGCCGATGAACCGCAGCAGCGTGTTGTACGCGGGACGTTCGACCCACGCGGTGATACCCCAGCCGAGCAACACCGCGGCCGTCACCGCACCGCCGACCCACACCCACGACGGGCATCCCAGCCGGGCGAGGCGATCCTCGAGCAGGTAGCCGATGCTCTGATGCATCAGATAGATCCCGTAGGAGCGGGCCGCGATCCAGCGCACGGGCTCGACCAGTACGGCCGGAAGCGGCCAGTCGGGTCCGCGCGCGGCCAGGCACATCAGCGCCAGACCGACCGCGACCAGTATCACGGAGGTCAACGGTGGATGCACCTTCTCCGCGACCAAGACCGTGGCCAACAGCAGGATCAGATGGACGGTGCCGATGCGGCGGGTCGCCCATCGTCGCACCGCCACGCCCGCCACCAGCAGATGGGCCATGGCCAGACCGGTTCCCTCGACCGCGATCGTCATCCATGTCGCGGGATGATCGCCCATCCAGATCTCGCGAAAGACGATCGGGCACAGCACCACCACCCACAGCACCGGCATCACCGCCCGGCCCCGCACCCGCCACCAGGCCAGCAGCGCCATCGCGGTGAACCCGGCGACCTGCACCGGCAGCGTCCACCACGACAGATCGACGTACGCCACGTTCGGCAGTAATTGCTGGAGCAGCAACAGATTCCCGACCAGATCGGTCCAGCGCAGCTCGTGCAGGCTGAACTCGTCCGGGCTGAACAGCTTGACCACCGCGTACACCACGACCACGGCGACCAGGTACGCGGGCAGCAGCCGCGCGAACCGTCGAGCCAGCCAGCGCCCCGGCGGATTGCGCGCGAGGGTGACCGCCGCGAAATACCCGGACACCATGATCAGGATCGAGGCGCCACAGGTGTGCGTCCACGGATGCGACACCGCCGGAATGCCCGGTTCGGTCGCCGGACCCAGATACGTGGCGTGGAAGATCACGATCTCGATCAGCGCGACCACCCGGATCACATCCCAGCTGATCCGGCGTCCGGAGGCGGCGGGAGCGGCGGCGGGCGTATCGACATGCGCCGCCGAGGCCGTCTCGCGCACCGGCCGCCGTCCCATCCGCTCACCTCATCGTGTCGTCACCGCCGACCGCACCCGGCCCTGGCGTTGATGTGTCACGATGCCCGATCGCCCACCGATTCGGCAAACGTCGCGGTGCGGTTCAGCCCTGCGCGGCCTCGAGCAGACGCTGATGCAGCCAGGTCAGGGCGGTGCCGCCGCCGGAGTCGACCGCGTAGCGCGGGTAACTCTGATGGATACCGGACTTGAGGAAGTCGTCGATCTGCTTGCGGCGCTGGTTGTACTCGGAGGTGGTGATCTGGTTGTCGAGCAGACCCAGACCGCCGGCGGCCAACGCGTCGTTGATGAGGGTCGACACCTGCTGCTGATAGCTGCCGAGCTTGGCCGGGTCGGGACTGGACAGCTGCACGAGCAGTCCGCCGATGCGCCCGGCGAAGTCGCCGTTGGGCATCGCGCAGTACAGATCGCCCGCGGCACAGAAGGTGTAGGTGCGCGGGCTGACCCAGCCGAAACCGCCGACGCGCGGGCCGCTGGCGCCGGCGCCGGCGACGGGCGGGCCGATCAGGTGGTCGGTGGGCGCCCGGCGGGGATCGGCGATGAGTCCGACCAGCGCGACGCGATCGGCCGGCACGATGCCCAGGCCGGTGCCGATGGACGCGGCCACGTCACCGGCGGCGTCCGCGCCCTGGCTGTAACCCAGGAGTGCGAATCGTGTTGCGCCGCAACGTTTCGCCATGGCGCTGATCATGCCGCGGGTGCGATCGACGGCCTCCTGCTTGGATCGGCCGTAGACGTCGCCCTCCCACGGGAACGCGGTGGCCGCGTACGTGACGTAGTCGGTGCGGACGGAGCCCGGCAGGTTGTTCGTGACGCCGGCGAGCATCCCCTTGCCCGGATCGGCGTCCGAGGTTTCCCAGGTGCCGGGAACCGCGACGATGTAGAGGCCGGGGCAGTCGGGCGGGGCGGCCGCCGCGGTCGACCCGACACAGAGCGGGGCGGCGACCGTCATCAGGGCCGCCAGGCTGGCAATGGTGGACTTCCAACGAGAGTGCATCGGTTCTCCGGGTGGTCACGGCCGACAGGGTGTTCAGCGGTGCATAACTTCTTGCGCGAGTCTACGAGTGTAGGGAGTACAGGGGAGGTTGCGCAGGATTTGCCGAGGTCGTCGGCGCGGGTTGATGATCGTCGGGTCGTTCGCAGCCGCGGCTCAGCTCGGGCACAGGCTCGCGCGGCACGATCGACCTCGTGCTGATTTCGGTTTCGATGGTCCTGCTCGCGGTCGCGATCGCCGGGCTGCTCGCGCGTTCGGTGAACTCGCGGCGGCAACCGGTGATCGTCGTGGCGTCGTTCGCACCGTGGTTGATGGCGGCGGCCGCTCCCGCCGCGATACTCGCGGCGGTGGATCGGGCGTGGATCGTGTGCGTTGCGAGTGTGGTGGTGCTGGGTGTCGCCGTGGCCACGCAATGGCCGTTGTATCGGGCGCGGTGGCGTCGCGGACCGGTCGCGTCCGGGATGGCGTTGCGGGTGATGCAGGCCAATATCCTGGTCGGCGGGGCGGATCCGGAGGCGATCGCGTCGAGCGTCGAGCGGTTGGGGATCGACATACTCACCGTCTGCGAGGTGACCCCGCAGGGTCTGGATCGGATCATGGCCTCCCGCCTGCCGCGGCTGCTGCCGTATCACTATTGCAGTACCGGTGAGGTCGGTGACGGCACCGGCATCTGGAGCCGCCACCCGCTCTCGGACACGCGCCGTCACGATGGTTTCGTCACCGAACTCCTTTCCGCCACAGTCGATCTGCCGGGTGGTGAATCGGTTCAGGTGTTCGCCGTGCATCCCGTGCCGCCATGGCCGCGCCATCCCGCCGACTGGTTGCGGGAGTTGGAGTTGCTGCGACAACTGCTGGCCAAGGTTCCGGCGGACGCCGGGCCGGTGATCGTCGCGGGCGACTTCAACGCCACCGCCGATCACCGCCCCTACCGGGCCCTGCTCGAGGGCGACTACCGTGACGTCGCGATATCGACCGGTTCCGGCATCCTGCCCACCTACGCCGCCGACCGCTGGTATCCGCCGGTCATCGCGATCGACCACATCCTGCTCCGCGACGCCGACCCGACCGAGGTGCACACCGTATCCCTGCCCGGCTCCGATCATCGTGGCATCTGGGCGGCGATCACCCTGCGCGGCAAGAACTGACGACCGGTTCAGGCGAGTTCGTGCACCCAGGTGAGGAAGTCGGCGGGATCGTCGTTCGAGCCGTGTCCCTGATCCCAGTACATGAGGTGGTTCACCTGGTCGCCGAGGGCGGACAGGCTGGCCGCCAGATTGGTCGCGATGGTCAGTGAGGTGTCGGAATCCTTGGTGCCCAACCGGATCCACCAGTGCTGGGCGCGGTGCGGATTCTTCTCGGCGATGTGGTGCATGGGGTTCATCTGATTCAGCCGCCGGGTGGTGTCGGTGGCGAGGGGCCGGCCCTCGAGCCCGGTGGTGTCGTGGTCCTGGCTGTACCGGGTGATGTGCCGGGCCTTCTGGGTGCCCTCGCCGAACAGATTGTTGATGTCCAGGGACAGGTCGAACGCGTCGAACGCCGGGGCGGGTTTCTTGCGGGTGCCGACGTGGTCGACGAAGCCGTCCCAGGTGAACGTCGCCTTGCCGCCCGTGTAGTTGAGGAACGGGTTGGCTTTCAGATAGGTGGTGCGGTCCGTCTCGGAGAGTCCGGACAGGTATTTCTCGGCGGACGGTTTCAGGTACTGGTCGAGCAGGTAGTTGTGGTAGGTATCTGCGGTGAGGGGACCGAATCCGTTGCGGCCCTGGAGATTCAGGGACTTCTGGTAGGTGGTGAACTGGGCGGCGAGGTCCTTGGTGACGGCCGCGTCGATGGTCGAGGTGTACGGGTTCGCGCCCCAGCAGAACTCGTAGGCCATATCGGCGTGTTCGAGATCGGTGATCGGGCACCATGCTCCGGCCGCGTGGATCGTGTCCGAGGCGTCGGCGGCTCCGAGCGCGGTCAGCTCGGCGGTGTACAGGTCGCTGTCGCCGGATGCGCCCAGCAGCGCGGACAGCGCGCCGCCCGCACTTGTTCCGGTCGAGACGATGCGGTCCGTGTTCCCCGGGATGCGGTCCTTGTTGTGTCGCAGGTAGCGCACGGCGGCCTTGAGGTCGATGATCGCCGCGGGTGCGGTGCCGTAGTAGTCGCCCGAGGAATTCGTCAGGCTGCGGCCGCGCGCGCCTGGTTCGACGACGACGAAGCCTTCCGCGAGGGCGAGTTGTGGGATCGAGACCATCTTGCCCATGCCGTTGAGCATGGAATTGCCACCGGACTGCACCTCGGTGCCGCTGGTGGACGGGGCGGCCGAGGTGGAGGTCGTCGCTGTCGAGGAGGTGCCGCCGCCCATGCCGGTCATCTGGCTCTCGCCGACTCCGGTGGAATCGGCGACCGAGGCGGGCATGTATCCGCCGACCGAGTTCGCGAAGACGATGGGTGCGTTCCTGGCGTCGACCGATTTGCCGTCGATCGAGGTCGGGACGCTGATCACGAGGCTCTGGTACTTCGCGTCGACCGATTTCGCGACATAGGTGATCGGTCCGTAGAACCGATAGGCGACCTTGCGGGACGCGCCGCCGGCCGTGGTGATGGTCGTGGTCTTCTCGGTGAACGTCGACGCGTCGAAGTCCAGGCCCTTCGCCGCCGACGTCGTCGTACCACTCGAATTGCTCCCGCCGGAGCCGCATGCGCCCGCCGCGGCTGCCGCCAGCAATCCGAGTCCGGCGAGGGCGGCCCGGCGTGTGATCACAGAATCCATGTACTCGACCTCCGCTTGACATCGTTCGGCATTCGAATGAATCGAAGGTCCGGGCGGTGCTCGTCCGGACCGGGATCGTGCATCGGAACAGACCTCATCCTGCACGAACGGTTTCCGTCACCGGGGCTCCACGCCGAATCGTGATCTCAGCGGGTGCCGAGTCTCAGTGGGTTCCGATTTCGTTGTCGGCGGGGAGCTGCCGGCCCCAGGACAGGAGAATGCGCAGTGCGTCATGTGACGGGGTGCCGGGTTCGCAGGTGAGCACCATCAGGCGCTGGCCCGATCCGTCCGGGCTGAGCCAGGTGTCGCAATCCAGGGTGAGTTCGCCGACCAGCGGATGCCGATAGTTCTTGGTGCCGAAACCGGTGCTGTTCACGGTGTGTTCGGCCCACCAGGTGCGGAAATGTTCGTCGCGGACGGAGAGTTCGCCGACCAGCCGGGCCAGTTCCGGATCGTCGGAGTCCTGGGCCGCTTCCATCCGCAGCGCCGAGACTGCCACGCGCGCATCGTGTTCCCAGTGCACGTGCAGGTCGCGGAAATGCCGGTCGGTGAACATCAGGTGCACGTAATTGCGGTGCGGCGCGGGCATTTCGGCGAAGTTGCCGTAGAGGGCGGCCGCGGCGTCGTTCCAGTCGAGGATGTCGAGGCGTTTGCCCAGCGCGATGGCGGGGGTGTCGGTGAGTTGATCGAGCAGCCGCCGGATGGCGGGGCGGGGGCGTTGGGGTGCGCGGCGACGTCGGGGTTTCGCGTCGGACTTGCCGGCGATCTCGTAGAGGTAGCTCTGCTGGTCCTCGTCCAGGCGCAAGGCGTGGGCGAGGGTGCCGAGCACCGCGGCGGAGGCTTGCACCCGGCCCTGTTCGAGTCGGGTGTAGTACTCGACGCTGATGGTGGCGAGTTGCGCGACCTCGGTGCGGCGCAGGCCCGCGACCTTCCGGTGGCCGGGAGTTTCGGGGAGCCCGACGTCGCGGGGCGTGAGTTGCGCGCGGCGGGCCTTGAGGAACTCGCCGAGTCTGCCGGAGTCGGGGGTGGTGGGCATGGGTCCATTCTGACCGGGGGTGGGTGCGAGTAGGAGGGCGAAGATCTTGGCCAGGCAAAAACCTGGCTCTTTCGGGTGGGTTCCGGGAGCGCGACTGTGGTGTGGTGCCTCGGCGGACGCCGGGGCGAGTATCAGGACGGAGAGTCACAGTGACGAAGATCAGCGTCAGCTTCGACAGCGCCGGAATCCCGCTTGCCGGTGAGCTGTATGTGCCCGATCGGGCTGCCGCGGGGCCGTTGCCCGCGGTCGTGGTGAGTCACCCGGGCGGTGGCGTGAAGGAACAGACGGCCGGGTTGTATGCGGCCGCACTGGCTGAAAAGGGTTTCGTGGCAATCGCTTTCGATGCCGCGTACCAGGGGGAGAGTGGTGGTGAGCCGCGTGGGCTGGAGGATCCGGCGCAGCGGGTCGAGGATATCAAGGCTGCGGTGTCGTATCTGACGACGCGGGTCGAGGTGGATTCCGATCGGATCGGGGTGCTCGGGATCTGCGCCTCGGGTGGTTATGCGTTGACCGCGACCGCGAGTGATCCTCGGGTGCGGGCGGTCGCGACGGTGAGTGCGGTGGATATCGCTCGGCAGTTCCGGTTGGGGGCCGACGGGACCCAGGATCCCGCTGTGTTCCAGGGGATGCTGGAGATGGCGGCGCGGGCGCGGACTGCCGCGGCCGCTGGTGAGAAGCCCGATCCGTTGGTGCTGTTCCCGGAGACCGTCGAGCAGGCTCGGGCGCTCGGTGGTGAACACGGTGCGGAGGGGTTCGACTACTACCGGACCGATCGGGCGTCGCACCCGCGGTCGGCGCGGTTCTTCGACTGGACCAGTATCGATCGGATGGCGATGTTCGATGCCTTCGCGGCGGTGCCGTTGATCGGGGCGCGGCCTTTGCTGATGGTTGCCGGGACTCGGGCCGTGACTTCCTGGATGAGTGTGGAGGCGTTTCAGAAGGCGGTGGGGCCCAGGGAGTTTCAGTGGGTTGACGGGGCGAGTCATGTGGATCTGTATGACCGGCCGGAGTATGTGGGCGAGGTGTTCGAGCGGCTCGGGGGGTTCTTTGCGGACGGGTTGGGGTGAGTAGGGGGCTCTGTGTCGGGTGTCGTCCTGCCGTGTGGTTCGAATCGGTGCTCGGTGATCCCGGTGTGGGATCTGCGGTACTGGAAGGGAATCCGCGGCAGGGCTGATCGCGGAAGATGGGACGGATTGGGTGTGGCGGATATCCTGGTGGGGAATGAAGCAAGGTTTCGGGTTCGGCGCTCTGGACGATCGTAGCGTTCTGCGGGCTCGATCGCAGCGTTCTGTGGGCTGTTGAAATATGTGCTGCGACCAGCGGTGTTGCTCTCAAAGCACGATTCGGTGAATGTCTTCGTGTATCGAAATAGGTACGGCTGCAACAGATTACGGCGAAATCTGGCCCGCTCGGTCGCGTCGGGAGGCGGGTTGGATCTCGACCTGGTCACAGGTGCCTGAAGGGTTGGCGGTTCGCCTCGCCGAGTTCGGGTGCTGCCGTTACAGTGCATACGTTCGGGGCAGGTTGGCTATCTGGGATGTGGTGTGGCAGAGAAAGTTTCGTTGGAGAAGCGCGGGTTCGGCAGTCGGTTCGGGTTGGGGAGTCTCACGAGATGGGCGGGGCGGCGTTTCGGTGCCACGCCAAGCCCGGACGAGGTCGATCCGCAGGAGTCGGCGGTCGGCGATCAGGACGTCGAGGCATCGGCCGGTGCCCACGATCCAACGCTGAATAATACTCCAGCACAGCAAGATTCGGGCGACGACAACGTCGAGCACGCGGCACGGAATACCTCCGGGGACGGCGACCCCGGCGGCGATCAATTCATTTCGAAAGGTCAGGCGAATATGGCAACCCCCGACGACCGGGCGACGATCACCGACGACGCGACCGCCGCCGAGGAGAGTACGAAGACTACCGCCGGGACGGAAACGGCAGCCGAACCCGAGCCGTCGGCCGAGGCGGACGACGTGGCCACGGAGGTCGCCGAAGGTGAAGTAACACAGGAGACTTCGGCTGACGACGAGACTGCCGCCGAGGCCGTCGAAGATGCGGGGGACCCCGCAGCCGAACCGACTACCGAAGCCGCGGACCCGTCCGAGGAATCGGAGACAACCTCCGAGGAGACCGCCGACGAGTCGGACGTAACCCCCGATACCGAGACCGTGGATGCGGACTCGGCCACTGAGGCCGCACCGGCTGCCGATGACGAGACCGTCGCTGACACCGAGGTTGTCGAGGAAGTAAGCGCCGACACCGAGGCGGACGACGAAACCCCGGCCGCTGAGGTCGAGGAGGACGTTGCGGATGCGGCAGCGCCCGCCGAGAGCGAGACCGCCTCGGACGCTGAGGATGTCGCAGATGACGCCGGCGTCGCCGACACGGATTCCGCTGTCGAGGCCGAAGAGGTTGCCGACGACGCGGTAGCGGTCGCTACCGAGGACGAGTCTGCTGCTGCTGTCGAGGAAGCAGAAACCGCAGTTGATGACGCCGAGCCGGTGGCCGGGGCTGACGAGGTTGCCGAGGATGCGGAAGCCGTGGCCGATGCGGACGAGACTGCCGTTGCCACTGAAGAAGTAGCCGTCGACGAAGCGGCGGTGGTCGATGACGAGGTTGCGACTGCTGAGGCCGAGGAGGGTGTCGCGGATGCGGTGGCGTCTGCTGAGGGTGAGACTGCCACTGATGCTGGGGACGTCGCGGCGGAGACGGCAGCTGACGGTGTGGAGTCGGTAAGTGTTGCCGATGACGCTGAGGTCGAAGAGGCTGTCGCCGACGCGGCAGCACCTGCTGCGGGAGAGACTGCTCCGGATGACGAGGACGTCGCGGAAGACGTCAGCGCCGAGGCAGAGACGGCAGCCGATGGTGTGGAGTCGGCAAGTGCGGCCGACGAGACTGAAGCGGACACGACTGCGGCAGAAGAGGTGTCGGAAGCAGAGGCCGCTGTCGAGGCGGACGGAGTCGCCGAGGGTGAGGCGGCTGTCGCGGATGACGAGGTGTCGGAAGCCGAGTCGGCCGTTGATGCGGAAGAGAGCGTCGAGGACGCGGCGGTAGCCGCAGCTGACAGCGAAACCGCTGCGGACTCCGAAGCCGTTGCCGAGGATGCCGCCGCTGCTGATGTTGAAGCGGAAACTGTTGTGGCAGAAGAAGTATCGGAAGCTACAGCCGAAGAGGGTGTTGAGGGCGCGGCGGCCGACGGCGAGCCTGGTCCCGAAGCCGAGGTTGCGGCGGAAGAAGTCGCTGTCGAGTCGAGCGCTGGGGCCGATGATGAGGTCTCCGGAAGCGCGACGGTGGTCGAGGGCGACGGGGATGCTGCGGACGTGGCGGCCGCTGGCGAGGACGAGTCCGACGCTCGTGTCGAGGTCGTCGCGGAAGATGCCACTGTCGATGGTGACGTGGAAACGACTGACGCGGAAGAGGTGTCGGAGGTCGGGGCATCCGTCGAGGCGGAAGAGGCTGTCGAGGGACAGGTCTCGGAGCCTGAATCGGTGGCTGATGTGGAAGAGGGTGCCGATGACACCGAGACGGACGGTGAGGACATCGTCGGTGTCGAGGTTGCTGCCGATGTCGAAGCGGAGAACGTGGTAGAGGCCGACGGGGATACCGAGGGCACGGCTGTTGCCGACGTTGAAGAGGACGGTGAGCTCTCCGCGCCGGAGGCTGCTGCAAGTGAGGACACTGCTGAGGTCGAGGTTGTTGCGGCCGGAGGTGAGTCGACGGTTGCCGTCGAAGAAGGTGTCGAGGAGACGGCGGTAGCGGTTTCCGAGGACGAGGCCGCTGTCGCGGATGACGCGGAGCCGGAGAATGGCGACGAGGCCCGGGAACTCGAGTCGGATCACGGCGGTGACGATGCGGAAGCCGTCGTTACCGAGGACGAGATCGCCTCTGACACAGAAGATGTTGCTGCGGATGCCGCTGCCGACGTCGAGGTTGTTGCGGCCGGAGGTGAGTCGGTGGATGCTGTCGAGGAGACGGCGGTAGCGGTTTTCGAGGACGAGGCCGCTGTCGCGGATGACGCCGAGTCGGAGAGCGGCGACGAGGTTTCGGAACTCGAGGCGGATCAGAGCGCTGACGGCGCGGAAGCCGTCGTTACCGAGGATGAGATCGCTTCCGGCGCAGAGGGTGTTGCTGCGGATGCTGCTGTCGACGGAGAGGCCGAAGAGAGCGGCGAGGCCGTGGCAGCCGAGGATGAGGTCGCTGCCGAGGTCGAGAGTGGCGCGGTCGAGGACGCAGGCGAGGCCACGGTCGACGACGAGAGTGAGGGCGCGGTAGTAAGTGCCGAGGATGAGATTGCTTCTGGCGCAGAGGAAGTTGCTGTCGACGTAGCGGCCGGAGAGAGCGGCGAGGTAGCTGTCGCCGAACTCGAGAGTGGCGACGATGTGGCGACAATTGCCGCAGACGAGTCCGTCGCTGAGGTAGAGGATGTCGCCGTTGATGATGAAGTATCGGAGACGGAGCCGGTTGAGAACGGTGGAGGCGTTGAGGCGGCGGCGGTAGGGGAGGGTGAGACTGCTTCCGCCGCTGAGGTTGTCGCCGAAGACGCGACTGTTGGTGGTGAAGCGGAAACAGCTGAGGCAGAAGAAGTTTCGGAAGCGGAGTCTTCTGTCGAGGCAGAGGATAGCCCCGAGGGTGAGGCCGGTGTCGTGGCGGACGCCGACTCTGCGGACGACGGCGAGGTCTCGGATGTCGAGTCGGCGGTCGATGCGGAACAGGATGTCGATGACGCTGAGGTAGCGGCGGATGCCGAGAGCGATGGCGCCGAGGCCGAAGCGGCGAATGTTGTCGACGGCGACACTGAGGGCGCGGCTGGCGCTGCCGCTGGCGAAGATGAAGCCGAGGCTGCCGGTGACGTCGAAGAGGATGCGGAGGACTTGGCGGTAGTTGCCGCCGAGGGTGAGATCACCTCGGACACTGAGGTTCTCGCGGAAGAGGTTGCTGTCGATGCCGAAGCGGCGACCGGTGCCGAGGACGAGGCTTCCGAGAGTGAAGCGGTCATCGAGGCGGAGGGAAGCGTCGAGGACTCGGCGGCAGTGAGCGCCGACGCCGTGGCTGTTTCGGACACTGAGGAAGCTGCCGTCGACGTTGCAGCGGACAGCGCGGCTGACGACGAGGTCTCCGAAGCCGAATCGGCTATCGAGGGCGACGAGTCTGCCGGAGATGACATCGCGTCGGCGGCGGACGCTGAGGTCTCTGGAGCCGAGTCCGCTGATGAGGGCGCCGAAGACGCGGCGGTTGTGGTTCCCGAGGGTCAGGCTGAGTCTGACGCTGAGGATGCTGCTGCCGATGCCGGGGACTCGGAGGCCGAAGTAGCTGGCGAGGTCGAAGACGCGTCGGCGGCGGGTCTCGAGAGTGAAGACGCAGATGTCGAGGCCGTTGCACTCGACGCCGAATGCGATACGGATGATGCTGCGGTAGCGAGTGCCGAGGACGCGTCGGATGATGCGGAGGCGTCGGGCGAGGTGTCCGAAGCTGACTCGACCGTTGAGGTCGAAGATGGGACCGCAGTGATCGCGGAGGATGAGATCTCTTCTGACACTGAGATTGTCGCTGAGGATGCGGAAGCGGATTCCGTTGCGGAGCCCTCGGAAGCAGAGGCCGAAGTGAGTGCGGAGGATGTGCCGGAAGCGGCTGCCGCGAGTGAGATTGCTTCTGGCACCGAGGATGTCGCGGCGACAACCGCTGACGACGCCGAAGTCGAGACCGCTGCTGACATCGAGGTTGCCGCGCAAGAAACTGATGCGGATGGTGAGTCGGCCGACGAGGTCGCAACGGCAGATGCTGCCGTGAGCGCAGACGCTGCCGTAGAGGACGAGGTGGAGTCGGCCGTCGAGACCGGGGAAGACACCGAAACTGCAGCGGCCGCTGCCGATGAGGATGCTTCTGACGCTGAGACTGCGGTAGCGGACGTCATTGGCGAGGATCAAGCGGAAGTGGCTGCGGCAGAAGAGGTCTCGGATGCTGGTGAGGCTGCCGACGCCGAGGGTGAAGAGTCCGCCGTCGATTCCGAAGAGGGTACCGAGGACGCGGTAGCGGCGGATGTCGAGACCGAAGGCGCTGCGGCCGCGACCGAAGCCGAGTCGGTGGCTGATGCAGAGGTTGCGGCGGCGGTGAGCGGTGAGGACATCGCCGAGACCGAGGCTGCTGGCGAGACCGAAGCCGAGTCGGTGGCCGATGCAGAGATCGCGGCGGCGGTGAGCGGTGAGGGTGAGGACATCGCTGAGACCGAAGCTGTCGCCGATGCCGATGCCGATACGGCGGCGGTTGCCGAGGGCGAGACCGCCGCGGGCACTGAGGTCGTCGCAGCTGACGATGACGAAGCGGAAGCTGTTGCAGCAGAGGATGCTTCGAAGTCCGGAACGGTCGTTGACGCCGGTGCGGATGTGGCAGCGGCGGTTGTCGAGACCGAGGACACTGCCGACGTCGAGGACATCGCGAGTGCGGATGAATCCGAGCTGGCGGTCGATGATCAAGATGTTGCCGAGACTGCCGCAGTAACTGCTGATGGCGAGATTGCCACCGGCACTGAGGAATCCGCTGTCGACACCGAAGCCGGGGTTTCCGACTTTGAGGCCGAGGACGGCGTCGAGATCGAGGCGGTGGTGACTGCTGAGAGCGAGGACGTTGCCGAGGCGGGTGAGGCTGTCGAGACTGAGAGCGAGGCCGCCGAGGACGAAGGTGCGGAATCCGCGGCAGCTGTCGAGTCAGACGATGAGGCCGAGGCTGCGGCGGTGGTAGTAGCCGAGGGCGAGACCGCTTCGGGTGCTGAGGTTGTGGCAGATGATGTCGCCGCCGATGACGGGTCGGAGACCGTAGCTGCGGATGAGATCGCGGAAGTGGGGTCCGAAAAGGACGCCGAGGATAGCGTCGAGATCGAGGCAGCGGTAACTGTTGAGAGCGAGGACGTTGCCGGGGCGGCTGAGGTTATCGAGACCGAGGCGGCCGAGGGCGAAGGTGCGGATTCCGCGTCGGCAGTTGAGGTTGAGGCTGCGGCGGCAATAGTAGCCGAGGGCGAGACCGCTTCGGGTGCTGAGGTTGTGGCAGAGGATGTCGTTGCCGATGACGGCTCGGAGAGTGCGGTCGCGGACGAGGTCTCCGAAGTGGAGTCCGAAGGGGATGTCGAGGGCGCGGTTGCTGCCGAGGACGCTGAGTCTGCGGACGAGGTGTCGGAAGCCGAGTCGGTCGTTGCGGTTGACGAAGGCGTCGAGGACGTGGCGGTAGTGGTTCCCGAAGGCGAGATTGCTTCGGGCGCTGAGGATGTGGAAGCGGATTCCGTTGTCGAGTCCTCGGAAGCAGAGTCTGCTGTCGAGGTCGGAGCGGGTGCGGAGGATGTATCGGAGACGGCTGCCGAGGGTGAGGATGCGGTCGTAGCGGCGGATGTCGCTGTCGACGCTGGTGCTGAGACCGCCGACGAGAACGAGGATGCTTCGGAGTCTGCTGACGACTCCGCAGTTGAGTCGGCTGGAGACACTGAAGAGGGCGTCGAGGTTGTGGCGTTGGTGGCTGTCGGGGCCGAGGTTGTCTCTGGTACCGAGGATGTCGCTGCGGTGGATGAGGTGTCCGAGGCAGAGTCGGCTGCCGCGACTGACGAAGCGGCAGTTGCGGTTTCCGAGGGTGAGATTGCTTCTGACACAGCGGATGTCGCTGACGGTGAGGCGGAATCGGTCGCTGACGACGATACTGAGGATGAGACTGCCGCCGAGGTCGACGGTGCAGGTGATGACGTTTCGGTAGATGCCGAGACGGTTGGCGAGAGTGTTGATGAGCCGGCAGCTGCGATTGACGATGAGGCCGCCGTCGCGGTGACCGAAGCCGAGGACGTTGTGTCCGAGGCAGAGTCGGCTGCCGAGGTTGATGAGAGTGCCGGAGATGCGGTCGAGGTTCGCGAGGCGGGTGTGGCTGACGAAGCGGAGCAGACGGAATCGGTCGATTCGGATGTAGCTGAAACCGTTGCGGCGGAGGAAAGTTCGGAGTCGGAAGACGCATCAACTGGTGACGTGGAGGCGGTCGCTGCCGAGGTGGTCGGCGAGGATCGGTCGGAGACCGAAGGCGAATCGGCTGAGGACGTCGCCGCTGAGTCGGTGGTGATGAACGTGGAAGCCATCGCCGATGAAGATGCGGTGGCCGATGCGGAAGGTGCTGGTAGTGACGAGGATGAGGATGTGTCCGAAGCTGTAGCAGCGGAAGAGGTTTCACCTGTTGCGCTGGTCGCAGCGGTCGCCCCCGAGGCCGTAGCTGCTGCCGACGACGAGGCGGAGGACACAGGCGAAGTTGCCGTGGACTCCGAGGTCTCGGAGACGGAATCGGCTGCCGACATCGACGACAGTTCCGAGGCAGTGTCCGTCACCGGCGAAGAGATCGCAGCGGAAGACGAAGCCGCAGAGCCGGATACAGCGGTCGAGGACGAGGCGAAGGCAACCGCCGATGCCGAGTCGGACGTGGAAGCCGAGTCGGACGTGGAAGCCGAGTCGGACGTGGAAGCCGAGTCGGACGTGGAAGCCGAGTCGGACGTGGAAGTCACGAAGGACTCCGGGGACGGCACGGCCGGTGCGGGCACGGCTCTTGCTGCGGTTGGTGCCGTTGCAGCGGTGGGTGCGGTTGCGGTGGCCGGAGGGGTGGCTGCTTCTGCGGGTGAGGATTCGGAGGTGGCCGGAGCGCCCGAGGCTGCGGAAGTGCCTGTGGCCGAGGAGGTTACCGCGGCCGAGGGCAAGCCTGTGGCGGCTATTGCGTTGGTGGAGCACGAGGAAGTGTTCGAGGGGGAGACGGTTGGTGAGGTCGAGCCGCTGTCGGAGGGGAATGGCGCCGGTGATGGTGCGGCGGTGATCATTCATGATCAGGCGGCGAAGATCGATGATCAGGCTCGGTTGATCGCGAAGTTGCAGCGCAAGGTGATGGTGTTGGAGACGATCATCAAGACGCAGGAGTCGCAGTCCGAGCAGTTGGCGGGGATCATCTCGACGTACAAGAGCGAGTTGACCAGTCTCGCAACGGATCTCATGGAGTTCTGACCATGTGATCTGCCGGCCCTGAACCGAGAGGCAACGGACAACCGGCGAGGATGATCACGAGCAAACGGGGTGACACCACTGAAATGGTGTCACCCCGCTTTGTGTACTGAGAAGACCTGTCCCGCAACAAATCCTGGACCGATAACAACAACGCCGGTACCCGGATGACCCCGGATACCGGCGCTGTGTGTCGACTACCGCTGCACTCAGTGCTCGGTGACGAGCTTCGGATCCTCCCGAGGCTCGGCATCCTCCTCCAGCACCGCCTCACCCCGCGCCACCATCCCGGCCTCATCGGACAACTCCATGTGCGGGATGAACAACGCCAGCACGAACGCCAGCACCGCACCGGGAATGATGTACCAGAACCCCGGAACCAGCGCGTGCACATACGCTCCGACGATCGCGTCGTGCAACTCGGCGGGCAGATTCTTGACCACCGAGGGCACCAGATTCCCCGGATTCAGATGCGACCCGGCCACCTCCTGCATGTGGGAGGTGAACGCCTCGGTCAGCCCGGAGGTCAGCCGGGTGGTGAAGATCGACCCGAAGATCGCCACGCCGATCGCGCCGCCCATCTCCCGGAAGTAGTTGTTGGCGCTGGTCGCGGTGCCGATCTGGCCGGGCTCCACGGCATTCTGCACCACCAGCACGATGATCTGCATGATCAGGCCGAGCCCGGCCCCGATGACGAACAGCTGCGCCCCGACCACCCACATCGAGGTCTGTGCGGTGAGCTGGGTCAACCACAGCATGCCCGCGATCATCAGCAGCGCGCCGATCGGCGGAAAGACCCGGTAGCGACCGGTTTTGGTGATCACGCCCATCGAGGAGATCAGCGTCAGCATCATGCCGACCATCATCGGGATCAGCAGCAGCCCGGAGATCGACGCCGAAACACCGGTCGCCATCTGGAGGTACGTCGGGATGAACGCCAGCGCCGCGAACATGGTCAGACCGACGATCAGCCCGATCGCGGAGGTCAGCACGAAGGTCCGGTTCCGGAACAGCCACAGCGGCAACATCGGTTCCTGCGCCCGTGACTCCACGACCACGAACACCCCGACCACGACGACCAGCGCCGCGATCATCGCCAGAATCGTCGCCGAACCCCACGCGTACTGCTTGCCGCCCCAATCGGTGATCAGGATCAGCAGCGCGGTCGCGGACGACATCAGCACCGCGCCGAGGTAATCCGGCCGGGTCTCGGGCCGACGGCTCGGAATCGACAGGTACCGCGCGGCGATCACCAACGCCGCCAACCCGATCGGCACGTTCAGCCAGAAGCACCACTGCCAGCCCAGATGATCGGCGAACAGACCGCCCAGCAGCGGTCCGGCCACCGAGGTGATGCCGAAGATCGCACCCATCGGGGCCATGTACTTACCGCGATCCTTCGCGGGCACCACATCGGCGATGATGGCCTGCGCCAGGATCATCAGACCGCCGCCGCCCACGCCCTGCAACCCGCGGAATACGACGAATTCCCAGAAGCCCGTGGACATCGCCGCCCCGATCGAGGCCGCGGTGAACACCGCGATCGCGAACAGGAACAGCCACCGCCGCCCGAACATGTCGCCGAACTTGCCGTAGATCGGCATCACGATGGTGGTGGCGAGCAGATAGGACGTCGCGGTCCAGGCCATGTACTGGACCCCGCCGAGATGCCCGACGATCGTGGGCATCGCCGTGCCCACGATCGTCTGGTCCAGTCCGGCCAGGAACATGCCCGCGATCAGCGCGGAGAAGATCAGCCAGATTCGTTTCTGGGTCAAGACGATCGGTGGTGGCGGCTGGGCGGTCGTGGTCATCCCCGTCTCCTGTCATCGGTGGGCGCGGCGGTGGGCGCGAACAGCCGGGCGGCCATCGCGCAGTTGTCGTGCAGGGCTGCGATCAGTGACCGGTCCGGATCCCGGCCGAGGGCCATGGCCGCGCGCATGGACAGCATCGACATCAATGACGCTGCGAGCGAGGCGAATTCGGGTGCGAGATCGTCCCCGGTCCGTGCGGACAGCAGTTCGGCGACGGCGCTCTCGTGTTGGACGCCCGAGGCCATGAATCTGGCGAGCACCCGCGGTTCGGACCGGACGATCTCGCTGATCTGCGAAATATCCTCCAGCACTTCGCTGTCGGTGCCGAATCCGGCCGCGTACAGCTCGGCCAGATCCTCGATCAGCACCCCGGTCGGCCCGCCCGCGACGAATCGCGTTCGCGCGTCGGGTGTTCCGACCTCGCCGACCGGGCCCACCACGGCATCCAACTTGGTTTCGTAATAGTTGAAGAACGTCCGCGGCGACACTCCGACGGCCTTGGCGACATCCTCGACCGTCGTCGCGTCGAATCCCCGCTCGAGCACCAGCCGCCGCGCGGCCCGGCACAGGTCCAGCCGGGTCTGCTGTTTCTTCTGCTCCCGCAGCCCGGCGGCCGGTGCCTCGTGTTCGAACAGGGACATGACCAGAAAGTAGCACAAACTGCAAAATTTCAGAAAGTGCAATTTCTGTGACCTGGGTTACCGCACGTCAGCCCATGGTCTTGGCGCCATCGATGGCCTCGCGAATGATGTCGGCGTGACCGGAGTGCTGGGCGGTCTCGGCGATGATGTGCAGCAGCACCTGCCGGATCGACCAGTGCGTATCGGTGAACCACGGCGCGTCGGGCAGCTCGATGGTGGCATTGAGATCGGGTGTGCTGGTGAGGATTTCGGTGGTGCGCGCGGACACCGCGTCGTAGTCGGCCAGGATCGAGGCCAGGGTGTCGCCGGGCAGCATCCGGAACTCGTCGGTGCGCACGGTGAAATCCTCCTCGGTCATATCGTCGAAGTTCTTCATCCGGGACTTGCCGTCCAGGATGAAATTGGCCCAGTTCCGCTCCGCCGAGGCGACGTGCTTGATCAGCCCGCCCAGGCACAGCTCGCTGGGCGTCGGCCGCAGCCCGAGCTGCTCGTCGGTCAGATCGCGCACGGTGAAGCGCAGGAAGTGCCGGGCCTTCGCGAGTTCGGCGAGCAGGTCGGCGCGCTCGCCGGTGAGGGTGGTCGCGTCGGCGTGGGTGGCGGTGTCGGTCATCTTCTCATCCTTCGTTCGATCGGTGTGGGCTGCTTCGAGGACTACGTTATGACCCATAGCGGCCAGTTTCTGACCTCAATGCGAGCGATAATCGAAATATGGCGAATACGAGCACGCGGACGCTCCGCCTGCTGTCCCTGTTGCAGACGCACAAGTACTGGCCCGGCATGGAACTGGCCGAGCGACTGGACGTTTCGGCGCGAACGCTGCGCCGCGACGTCGACCGGTTGCGGGCGCTGGGATATCCGGTGGAGGCGCGTCGCGGCGTCGAGGGCGGTTATCAACTCGCCGCCGGTGCCGCGCTACCACCGCTGATGGTCGACGACGAGGAGGCGGTCGCCCTGGTGGTCGGCCTCCAGGCCGCCACGGCCACGACCGCGCCCGGTGTGGCGGAGGCGTCGGTGCGCGCGCTGGCCAAACTGGTGCAGGTGCTGCCGCCGCGGCTGCGTCGCCGGGTGGAGGCGGTGCGGGCGATGACGATCGCGGGCGGCTGGGGCGGCCAGCCCGGTCCCGCCGTCGACACCGGCGTGCTCACCACGATCGCGCTGGCCTGCCGCGATACCGAACGGATCCGCTTCGGCTACACCGCCGCCGATGGCCGCCGCACCGATCGGCACGTCGAACCGCATCGGATGGTTTCGCTGGGCCGACGCTGGTATCTGGTGGCCTACGACCTGATCCGCCACGACTGGCGCAGTTTCCGGCTGGACCGGCTCACCGATCCGCACACCGACGGATCGCGGTTCCTGCCCCGCGAACTGCCCGCCGCCGACGCCGCCGAATTCGTCCGCTCCGGCATGGACAACCTGCCCGGATTGCATCGGGTCGAGGTGCTGGTCGACGCCCCCGCTGCGACGGTCCGCGAACGGATCGGCCGCTGGTGCACGATCGAGGAGATCGATTCCGGTCACTGCCGGGTGTGGATGACCGCCGATTCGCTGGACTGGCCGACCATGGCGCTGGGAGTGGTCGAGGCCGAGTTCCGGATCGTGCAGCCTCCGGAACTCGTTGCGCAGCTACGGAATTGGGCCGATCGGTTCCATCGGGCGGCGATGCTCGACCCGGAGTCCGGATCTCTCGACGCGCCGCGGGTTACCGGTAGCGGTCCTGCAACTTCCGCTTGACCAGTTTGCCGGTGGGGGTGCGGGGGAGTTCGTCCACGAAGTCCACCCCGCGCGGCACCTTGTAGTGCGCGATGCGTTCGCGCAGGAAGCCGCGCAACTCCTCGGCGAGTTCGGGGGAGGCGGTGACGCCGGGAGCCGGTTGCACCACGGCCCGCACCGATTCACCCATCTCGGCGTCCGGGATTCCGATCACCGCGGAGTCGAATACCTTGGGGTGCAACGCGAGTGCGTCCTCGATCTCCTGCGGGTAGATGTTCACCCCGCCGGAGATGATCATGAACGCCTTGCGGTCGGTGAGGAACAGGAAACCCTCGTCGTCGAGGTAGCCGATATCGCCGGTGGTCGACCAGGCCGGGTGTCGCGGGTGCGTCGCGTCGGTGGTCTTGGCCGGATCGTTGTGATAGGCGAACGGCATCTCGTCGCGTTCGAAGTAGATGGTGCCGACCTCACCGGTGGCCAGATCGTTGCCGTCCTCGCCGCAGATGTGGACGATGCCCAGGGCCGATTTGCCGACCGAACCCGGCCGCTCCAGCCATTGTTCGCTATCGATGAGTGTGACGCCGATGCTCTCGGTCGCCGCGTAGTACTCGTACAGGACCGGGCCCCACCACTCGATCATCGCCTGCTTCACCTCGACCGGGCACGGGGCCGCGGCATGGATGGCGACCTGCAGGCTGGACACGTCGTACTTCGAGCGGATCGCGTCGTCGAGTTTGAGCATGCGCACGAACATGGTCGGCACCCACTGGCTGTGCGTCACGCGGTGCCGTTCGATCGCGGCGAGGGCCTGCTCGGCGTCGAACTTCTCCATGATCACCACGGTGCCGCCGAGCGCCTGGATGGTGGCGCAGAATCGCAGCGGTGCGGCGTGATAGATGGGCGCGGGCGACAGGTAGACGGTCGCACTGTCGAAGCCGTACATCGGCGCGAAGAGCTGGGTGATCGTGGTCGGTTGGTCGACCCCGTGATCGGGCAGCGGCGGTTTGATGCCCTTGGGGCGGCCGGTGGTGCCCGAGGAGTAGAGCATGTCCATGCCCGCGGGTTGTTCGGCGAGTGGTTCGGGCGAGGCGGCGGCGAGCGCGTCCTCGTACGAGTCGTACCCCTCGACCGGCCCGCGATAGGCCAGCCGGATCTGCACCGCCGGGGTGTCGGCGACGATCTTCGCGGCCGACTCGGCCAGCCGCGCCGAGACGACGAGCGCCTTCGCGCCGCAGTCGTTCACGATGTACGCGATCTCCGCCGGGGACAGATGATTGTTGACCGCGGTGAAGTACAACCCGGATCGCATTGCGGCCCAATAGACTTCGAACGTGGTGGGGTCGTTGTCGGTGAGCAGGGCGAGATGATCGCCGCGCCGCAGCCCGCGCTCGTGCAGGTATCGCGCCAGCCGCGCGGAGCGTTCCTCCAGCTCCCGGTAGGTCACCACATCGGTACCACCCGCGACGATGACGGCGGGTTTGTCGGGAAACTGTGCGGCATGGGCACCCGGGTACATATGACCTCCTGAACTCACCGTCCGGCGACCGATCGATCGGGTCGCACCGTTCGCGAGGTTACTGGTCCGGGCTTTCGTTCGGACGGCAAACGACCGCAAAAGCCGTCCGGCCACCATCGCCGCAGGGTGGGGGCGGCGTGCGGCTGGATCGATTCGCTGTGACTATGCTGTCTCGGAATGCCTGAGGAGAAGTCTGTTCGAAGGCCCTTCGCGCGCGGTCGAGTTGTCACCGCCCGAGGCCCGAAATGCCCGACGCCGCACCGCACTCGGTAACGCGCGGGGACGATTCACGAAGCTCTATCGGCTCCATCTGCTCCACCGTGTTCGGCCGTATCGTTCCGGCTCGAATCCGCGTGGGGTGGCGCAGGACGGTTCACATTTCTCACCGAACTCATCGAGAGCGTGGAAAGAGAGGTCGTTCATGGCAGCACGGCATCGAGCACGGTCGACCAAGCGGCCGGGGCGCGGCGGATCGCTCATGGTCATGGCAGCGGTTCTGACGTCGGGAGCGTTGGCGCAGGCCGGTACCGCGTCGGCGGCCGCGAGTAAATCTCCGACGGCGACCAGCCGTAACGATATGAGCGGGAAGCGGGCGGTTCCGGACGGCGCGCTGCCCCCGGTCGACACGTCCCGACTGCACGTGCCGACGGCCCTCGCCCCGCCCGTCGCGCCGATCCAGGCGCCGGACGGCACCCTCCGCATCGGTTCCGCCCAGATCGGCCGCCCGGACTGGGTCGACCCCAAACTCGCCGAGGGGATCAACGATTCCTTCGCCCAGCAGGAGGCGACCCTGGCCCAGGGTTTCGACTCGGTCGGATTCGATCCGGCCCGCTCGGACCGGATGGCCGGTGACGCCATGGTCGGTTCGCTCGCCGGAAATGTCACCGCGGGAGTCGTCACCAGCCCGCTGACCTCCGCCAGCGCGGTGGTCGGCGCGGTCGCCGGCCTGGTCGCCGGTGTGCCCTTCCTGCCCGCGGGCCTGGTGGTCATGCCGGTGGTCGGCGCGGTCATCGGCGCCGCGGTGATCGCGGTCCCCGCGGCCGTGGTCGGTTCCGGGATCGGTGCGGGAATCGGTGCCCTCGAAGGCGCGCTCGCCCCCGCGACCGCGCCCGCGAACTCGCACCCCGCGGCCGATCAGCATGCACCGCACGTGAATCAGCCTGCGCGCACCGCGTAGCCGTCGTCGGTGACCGGCCGATGCGTGCGGCCGGTCACCGACGGAATCGACCGAGTATCAATGGGATTCGCGGGACGATGTCGTGCGTGTGGGTCGAATTGCTTGTGGTACACCAGCTTTGGGATCCATCTCAGGTGAAGGCGGTTGCGAGGTCCGCGGTGTCCATGACCGACCCGAGCGGATCGAATGTGCTGAGTGGCGGCATGGGCGGTGGCGTCGGCGGCGCAGGCATCGGCGATTTCGCGGAACGAGATATTCGGGGTGTGCTGCCGGACGGTCGAGTGCCCCTGGTCGGCGGTGACCAGGGGTGTCGCGTCGCCGCGCAGGTGATGGTCCGCGTATTGACATCACCCGATTCAAGATGAATCATACGATTCATCTTAAGTGTGCGGGGTCATCACCTGGTGGTGGTCGCGCCGTCGGGTGAGAGGGTGCGTCATGTTCGATGAGGAACAGTTTCAGCAGGCGTTGCGGCAGCCGCGGTTGTCCAAGCCGGTGCCGGAGTTCCTGAATTCCAATCGCGCGGTGCCGATTCGGGCGATTCCCGAGGCGGAGTTGCAGGTGACCACCTTGCAGTGGTTCGACGAGTTCGAGCGGAAGCTGGAGTTGTACGGCAAGCTCGGGGTGGATCTGAGCTGGGTGATGGAGTGGGCCAAGAAGTACTGGTGGAGCTTTCTGGTTCGGGATATGAGCCTGAACGACGAGTTGTACGCCCAGGATGTGAAGTACACGGACGTGACGACCTTCGGGCGCACGATTGTGGGGATCGACGAGTTCGTGAAGTACAACTTCGCGTTCTTCGACGCGATCCCGGACTGGCGGTACGATCCGCTGCCCGGTCAGGTGTATCTGGATGTGACGCCGGATGGGTTGGTGCGCACCGTGATTCGCTACATCGGTAGTGGGCACTGGACGGGGCCGCTGCGGTTGTATCCGTACGACGAGTCCGCGCCGGTGATCTACGGCAACGGGCGTTTCATCCAGTGCCCGGCGGTGGATCGGTATCACTTCAATGCCGACGGGCTGATGGAGGAGGGCGAGACCCTCTACGACTTCCTGGACGCGACCCAGCGCGGCGGTGTGCTGCCGCGTGACGACAGCTGGCAGTTCCGCGCGCTGATGGCCGCCTCGAAGGTGCCCGCGTTGTTCGCGCGGTTCGGGATCAAGGCGTAGTGGGCGGCCGTGACGGGGGAATCGCGAAGCCGCTGATCGGATTCGGCGTCTTCGCGATCGTCGCGGCCCTGGTGACCGTCACGATGTGGAATACGCTGGCGCACAGCGTATCCGGCGGTGTGCACAGCTATTCGGCGACCTTCACCGATGTGCAGGGGCTGCGGGACGGGGACGATATCCGGATCGCGGGCGTGCGGGTCGGGAAGGTCACCGGGATCGGGTTGGACGCGCGTCAGCACGCGGTGGTGCGGTTCGTGGTGCAGCGCGGGCAGACGATCCTCGGTGATACGAAAGCCCTTGTGCGGTACCAGAATTTGATCGGGCAGCGGTATATCGCGTTGCAGCCCGGGACGAAGGGCAGCCCCGCACCGCTCGCCGACGGTGGTGCGCTGCCCATCGAACAGACCGAGCCCTCGTTCGATATCTCCGGTCTGCTCAACGGTTTTCGACCGCTGTTCCAGACCCTGGACGCCGCGCAGGTCAACGATCTGTCCAACACGTTGGTCCAGGCGTTGCAGGGGATGAGGCGTCGTTGAGCACCTTCATCGTGCAGGCGGCCGGGTTGGCGGGGGACTGGCAGCGTCGCGATGTGATTCTCGCGGACGTGATCGGCCAATTGTCCGGGGTGATGCAGAGTTTGGCCGCCAGGGGAGGGGAGTTCGAGACTCTGATCGCGCAGACCCGCGCCTTGGACGGCGGGTTGTATCGGCAGGGGCAGGCGTTGACGGTCAGTACCGCCGGTATCGCGACCGCGACATCCTCGCTGACCGACATGTTCGCTCGTGCGCAACCGAAACTCGTTGCGGCGCAGAATGCTACGACCAGCGCGTTGAACATGCTGCTGGGTGCCGGGCCCGAACTCGACCGTGCCGCAATCGATCTGCCGAACATCATGTCCGATGTCGGTCGTTTCACCGGTAGGGGTGCGTACGGCGACGGGTACGTGTGCAGTCTGGATATCTCCCTGTACGGAGTTCTGCTGCCCGGTGGCCTGCTTCCACAGATCGGCGGAAACTCCCACTCGGCGGTCTGCCGCTGATCTGCGGGGGAGTCGAATCCCGCTACGTCATCGAAAAGCACTCTCACGCTTCGGTTTTCGGTAGCCGTCAGATGTCCGGTACCGGAGCGGTGAGGGTGGTCGGGTCCGCTGCGAGCGAGATGGATCGGAAGAATCCGATCTGGAATTTTCGTACACCATTATCGACATATGCGCATCTAGCAATTGGAATCCTCCGTGTCGGAAAACTCGAAAAACACAGATCGGCAAGGAGCCGATCGGGCCCGGTGGTGATCGACGCGTGGATGCTCCGCTATATGGTCCGAATAGTCGGTTCGTGGTGAAGGAGATGAGGATGGCGACGGTGGAGTCGGTTGTCGCGGTTCCGGAGTGGTTCGCGGGGGCCATCGCGGAGTTGCCGGAACATCGTGAGGTCGAGGTCGACGGCTGCGTGATCCATCTGCGGTGCTGGGGGCGGGCCGGGACGCCGGGTGTGGTGCTGGTGCACGGCGGGTCGGCGCATTCGGGGTGGTGGGATCACATCGCCCCGCTGCTGGCGACGACGCGGCGGGTGGTGGCGCTGGATCTGTCCGGGCACGGCGACAGTGGTGTGCGATCGCGGTACCCGAGCGAGGTGTGGGTCGAGGAGGTGCTGGCGGCCGCGGCGGCGGGCGGGATCGCCGGTCGGCCGTACATCGTGGGGCACAGTATGGGTGGGCGGGTGACCGCCGAGGTGGGGGTTCGGCATCCGGATGCGGTCGCGGGTCTGGTCATCATCGATTCGCCGTTCCAGGAGCCGTCCGCCGAAGCCATCGCCGGGGCGTTGGGGCGCAGGTCGAGGACGTATCCGACCGAGGACGAGATCTGCGGCCGGTTTCGCACGGTGCCCGAACAGGCTGTGCTGCTGCCGTATGTGGCCCGGCACGTGGCGCGAGAGTCGGTGCGGGACACCGGCACCGAGTGGGTGTGGAAGTTCGATCCCGAGATGGTGCCCAAGCGGCTCGAGAACGGGCTGATTCCGCCGCTCGGTTCGCTGCGAGGCGTGCGCGCGCCGGTGCTGTACATCCGGTGTGAGCACGGGTTGGTGGCGCGGGATCGGGCGCTGGAGATCGCGCGGCTGTTCGAGCCCGCGGCCACGGTTGTCGAACTGGCCGAGGCCGGTCACCATCCGATGATGGATCAGCCGTTGCCGCTCGTCGCGACGTTGCGGACTGCACTCGCGCTCTGGGATGTGAGATAACGGCAGGACCTCGCCGCTCGTGTGGTCCGGGGGCGCGGCACGTGTGCGGGGAGAGTCGATCGAGTAGGTCGGGCGGCACAATCATTTCCGGTGACGTGACGTGACGGCCGTCGTATGACGAATGAGCCGGTCGCGGTAGACACGTACCAGAATTGTCCTTCGTGGCATGTGGGCTGAGGAAGACGTGGAGGAGTCTGTCGTGGTGTCGGTGTTGTTGCTCGTCGTCGCGATCGTCGAGCTGTCCTGTGTGGGTGTGTTGTGGGCGCGGGCCGCACATCTGACGCGGGTGTTGGTCCTCGGCGTCGTCGGGGTCGGAATCGCTTACGACTCCGCGATTTTCGGTCTCGGTTCGGTGATCGGAGAGGGTGCGCTGCTGCACGGTCTGAGCGTCGGGCGGTTCGTGTGTCACGCGCTGCTCACGCCGGTGCTGGTGCTGTGGGCTGTCGATCGGGTCGGGGCGGGTGCGCGGTGGCGGCGGGCGGCGGCGGTTCTCACCGTGCTGTTGGTGGTGTGGGGCGTGTTCGGTGAGTTGATCCGGCTGCGGTTGGTGCCGCGCCGGTTCGCGGACACGCTGCGTTATACGGGGGAGAGCGCGTCGGTACCAGTGGCGGCGCTGGTGGTGACCGTGGTGCTGCTGGCGGCGGGTGTGGTGCTGTGGCGTGCGGAGCGTTTGCGGTTTCCGGTGATCGGCATCGTGCTGCTGGTGGTGGCCTCGGGTGCGGCGGTGAGTTGTCCGCCGCTGGGGAATGTCGGTGAGGCGATCATGATGGTTGCGCTGACCGGCGCGGAGGTCGGGGCGCGTGGTCTTGCGGGGCGGAGTCGGCGAGTGTGAATCCGACGGTGGTGCGGGTGATCACCGAACCGCAACTGCGGCAACGTATTCGGGGTTCGAAGTGGTGTCCGCACTCGCGGTGGGTGATGGTCAGCCGGGTGCCGGGCGGTCCCTCGTACCACCGCTGGGCCCAGTCGACCAGGAATGCGAACGTACCGAAGAACGCCAGGCCCTTGTCGGTGAGAGCGTAGGTGCGGTGTGCGCCGGTCGATGTGTGTTGCGGTTGGTGCATAACACCGAGATCGGTGAAGCGCCGCAGCCGATTCGACAGTATGGCGGGTGAAATCCCCGGGGCGGCTTCGTATTCGGTGAAGCGCCGGATGCCGAGTAAGGCGGCGGCCAGCACGACGGTGCGCCAGCGATCGGCGAGGATCTCGATCGTTTCGGGGAATACGACATCGGATCGATGGACGTCTCGGCGCGGACGGTGCGGCGATGCACGCGCGGGACGGTGACCTGTTCGATACGCGCGGATTCGGTTGCGGCGACCGTGATCCGGTCGGAGTGTGTTTCCCTCTCTTTACTCGTTGGTTCAAAAGTATGTATCTTGCTACGTCCATCCGTGAACACTAAAGTGAACTCGCTAGTTCAATTCTGTGTGTCGAGATTGGGAGGAACCGATGCTGGAAGATCCGGTAGATGTCGTTCTCGTGCAAGGGAATCCGGCATGACGACGGCGGCCGTCGACGCCGCGTCGAGCGAAGAGGTGTACTCGAGACGCTGGGCCGCGATGGTGATCCTGATCCTGGGATTCATGCTGGACCTGCTCAACGTCACCATCGTCAACGTCGGTCTGCCCTCGATCCAGACGGACCTGGGTGGAACACCCGCGCAGGTGGGTTGGATCGCGACCGCGTACCTGCTGGCCTTTGCCGCCACGCTCATCACCTCGGCTCGGTTGGGGGATCTGTGGGGCCGCAAGCGGATGTTTCTGCTCGGGCTGGCGGTATTCGCACTCGCGGGTGTGTGGTCGGCGCTGGCGCACAACCCTGATGAGTTGATCGCCGCGCGCGCCGCTCAGGGTGCGGCCGCGGCGATACTGGCACCGCAGGTGCTGACCAGCCTTTTCGTCCTGTTCCGGGGGCCCGAACGCGCGACGGTGCTGGGCATGTTCGGTGTGGTGGCGGGGCTGGCCCAGGCGGGTGGGCTGCTACTGGGCGGTGTGCTGGTGACCGCCGACGTGGCCGGTCTGGGCTGGCGGGCGATCTTCTGGGTCAGTGTGCCCGCCGCGCTGATCGTGTTCCTACTCGGCGTGTGGCTGATTCCGGAGAGTCGCGCCGAGGACGCGCTGCGACCACGCTGGTCGGCCGCGGCCGTGTTGACCGCGGGACTGGTGGCGATCGTGTTCCCGCTGCTGGAAGGCAGTGCGTACCACTGGGTTCCGTGGATCTGGCTGCTGCTGGTGGCAGGCGTGGCCGTGGTCGTGTCGGTCGCCGCGGTCGAGCATCGGGACCCCGCGCGGCGGCTGGGTGCGTTGCTGCCGCTGGATCTGCTGCGGCAGCGCACCAGTAGCGTCGCGCTGTTGGTGCAGTTGGTCGCCTTCGGGGCGTTCAGCGGGTTCCTGCTCGTATTCGTGCTCTGGTTGCAGGACGGCCAGGGGTATTCCGCGCTCGAAGCGGGCGGGGTGAGCGTCGCGTTCTCCGCCGGCGCGCTGATCGGCTCCCCGCTGGTCGGGCGGCTGACGATGCGGTTCGGTCGCTTCACCGTGGTGGCCGGTACGCTGCTCGGCGCGGTCGGCACCCTGGCGGTCCTCGGGGCGGCGAGCGCTGCCGCCGACCGCGTCAACCCATGGCTGCTCACGCCCGGCCTGTTCATCGTCGGTATCGGCATCACCCTGGTACAGCCGCCGCTCACGACACTGTTCCTGTCCCGGGTATCGCCCCGATACGCCGGATCGGCCTCGGGAATCTGGACCACGGCCCAGCAATTCGGCGGCGCTATCGGAACCGCGTCCCTCAGCGCCGTCTTCTTCGGTGCCGTCGCCGCCGGAGGCTACCGCAGCGCGCTGACCGTCAGCGGTTTGACGATCATCGGCGCGCTGATACTGGCCGCGGTGTGCTGTCTCGCGCTGCCCGCCACGGACCAGTCGGCGGCCATATCGCAAGAGGGACAACCAAATTCGGCGTAATCGACTCGGTCCGAGCCGGTCCGTCCGGGACGACCGGCTCGCCGATATCGCCGTCGATCCGCTGTGGTCGGCGGACGATCCGATGAAGGGTCGTGGTATCAGGCCGTCCCTACCGTGCTGGGGCGAATCACTCTTCGAGCAGTTCGCGCAGCAGAAACTCGGTCTTCGGTGTCAGCAGATGCGGCGGATAGTGGTCGGTGACGCAGTCGAGCGCTTCGTCAACGGTCAGGAATCCGCACAACCTGGCAGAGAAATTGGAGGTCTTCGGCATCACGCTCGATGCGTGCCGCAGCCGCCTTCATGGGGAAGAGATAACGAGGAGAGGCAACTCGCACACTGATCCCGGTCGTTTCGAACAATGTCGTCGCGTTTGGGTCGTTACCAGGGAGAAAGCCTTTGACCACGTCGTTCAGTCAGTCATCCGAGAGTGCGTGCGCTCGGGCGACTTCCGCGGCCGCGGCGTAGACAACCTGTTTCGGCTCGAATATCGCATCCAGGTCCCGAGTTGCCCGTCGTGTGCTGTATGCCAGCGCCATGGCCGCGCCGCCGACAAGAAAAATATCGGCGTGCTCGCCACGCTCCGCCAACACTGTGCCGAGCTCGGTGAGCAGGCGGATGATCTCGTCCCGATCGAGAAGCTTCATACGCTGGCCAGTGATGAGCGGTCGAGGAATACGCCACGGCCGGCCAACTCTGCCGGGGACGACACGAATGCAGCCGCAGCAAGTCCGGGGGCCGGACGTCCCAGAATGTCTTCGATGACGAACCAGAATCGGTCCAGGAATCGGCTGGGTGCTGCTGTCCAGCCCGGTACCAGCAAACCGGCGCGGCGACTGACGTATTCGGCGATACCAGCGAGCAACGCGTCCCAGCGGCGGTCGCCGGTGCTGCCGGGTTCCCCGTGAACGGTCTCGCGAACTCTCGTCGAATCCATGTGCTCGACCTCGTCGAGGAACTGGATCACCTGGCGGAGAGCCTCACCGCCGTCCTCGTCGAGTAACGACATCTGCACATCACCCGCAGTCCGCTCGAGAGACTGCCCGGATTCGAAAGCCGGTGCGATCGAACAGGATTGTGCTTCGACATTGATACGGGTGAGTGGTCCATCGGCGCTGACAGCGTTGTGACGCATGGATATTCGTTCTCCCGTACCGCAGATAACACGGCGATACCGCTCGTGACCACATGACTCGGCCGATCAGAGGCGCGCTCGGCCTCATGAGGGATCCTGCTCCTGGCGATCATATCCGTGGATGCGGGTCCCGGCCGCTCGATCCAGTGCTTCGCACAGCTTTCGGATCAGCGGCCGTGCGCCGTGATGGTGCTGATCATCGGCGCGCTCGGCTTCTCCGTGGTGTCCGGCATGCAGGCGCGGGTCCTGCGAACCGCCGGTGGCGCACCGACTCTCGCTATCGCGGTCAACGCCTCCGCCTATCAGCTGGCGGCCGCCTTCGCCGGATGGTTCGGCGGCCGGGTCATCGACACCTTGGGCGTGCGCTCGGTGTACCTTGTCGCGGCCGCCCTGACGATCTTGGGCGTCGCGGTGAGTGCCTTCGCCTGGTATCGCGACAGAACAGCCACGGCCGCAACGGACTACGCGGAGGTGCCGGTGGCATGAGCGATCATGAATCCGTCTGGATCGGGCCGTCCGGCAAATGAGGCGGCGTTCGAGAAGGTGGCGCTGGATACGATTCCGGCGCTCCGCTCGCCCCCCTGAGATTGCCCGTCCGGGGGCGAGGCTAAGGGTGGGCCGGTTCGAGGAGGGTGTCGGTGAGGTGCTGCTGGGTGGGTCGGTCCACACCTGCTCGGCGGGCCCACTCGGTGGGGCCGCCGTGTTCGATGGTGAGGTGGGCCAACAGTTTTCGCATGGTGTCCGGTTCGGCGGCGAAGACCCAGGAGGGGAGGGCGGGGGTGGCGGTGGCGTGTTCGCGGGTGGAGCGGGATTGCTGGACTCGGGTGCGTAGGGCTTCGGTGTTCATCGCGGTGGCGGCGTAGTCGGCGATGATGTCGTCGGCGCGGACGCCGATGACGCCCAGGAGTATGGCGATGACCACGCCGGTGCGGTCCTTGCCCGCGGCGCAGTGCACCAGGGCGGGGAGGTTGTCGGCGTCGGCCAGCAGGTTCAGGGCCTCGGCGATATTGCCGGGGCTGTGTTCGAGGTACTCGAGGTAGCGGTCGAACATGGAGCCGTCGGCGGCGACCTGCGTCAGGTCCAGGCGCAGGCTACCGGTGCCGAAGATGTGGATGTTGCGGTAGACGGGCACCGAATCACCCAGTGCCCCACGGCCATCGGTGGTGGCCTCGGCCGGAGCGCGCAGATCGATCACCGCTCGCAGGCCACAGTCCCGGAGCAGATACGAGAGGTCGGCGTCGTCCAATTCGGTCGGCGCGTCCGAGCGCAGCACCCGCCGCGCTCGCACCCGGCGTCCGTCCTCGGTTCGCAATCCACCCAGATCACGGGCGTTGCACACGCCACGCAGCGGCAACGCGCGGTCGGTGACCGCCATCTCGTCGTTCGTCATCGGTCCCGGCTTCGTCCAATACGTCGGTGGTCACCTCGATGATATTGAAACGCGACCGCGGGTGCGCGGTGGCCGGACCGGAGTCAGGCGGTCCCCGGGGCCAGGAACGCCGGGAGCATGAAGGTCTCCAGGAGTTTGCGGTGCGCGGGGTCGGCGGGATCGTCGAAGTCGAAGCGGCCCACCAGGATCAGCTGAACCAGCGCCAACCACTCGCAGGCTTGTTCGTTGGTGATATCGGTGCGGAGTTCGCCACGTTCGCGGGCGCGATCGAAAATGGGGGCTCACATCTCGAGAGTCAGCGTACTGGCGAGTTGGGAGGTGCCGACGACGGCGGCGGCCAGATCCGTGTGCTCGGGGCTGACGATCAGGCGGATCAGCGGGTCCCGGCGGCCGTGATCGACCAGGAAGATCAGCCCGTCGACGTCTCTGGCCATCTACCTGCGCGGCGTCTCGGACGACGTTCGCGAGGGCGTGGATTCGTTCCTGTCCAAACGGGTTCCGCAGTTCCCCGATCGCATCTCCGACGGCCTGCCCGACCTGTTCGAGCCCTCGGCGTGTCGGCTCCCGGGAACGGCTGTGCGCGAGGGCTGATCCATGTCGTGCGGTCCGGGATAAACCGGGATACCATCCTCGAAAATATGGATTACGGTTCCGCGTGCGGACCGAGCGGTCGAGGCCGTGGCAAGAGAAATCCGGGAGGCGTCATGCCTGGAGAATGCGGTCGGCACCACTTCTCGCCACTTCCGCCGGGCCTGACCGACGACGTGCGGCGGGGCCGGTCGATCGCGATCCGCCCACCCGTCGGGCCGATACACACGCCGCCGCATCGGGTGCTGCTGACCGGCGGGACCGGATTCCTCGGCGCGTATCTGCTGCACGAGTTCCTCACTCGCACGGACGCGAAGATCTACTGCCTGGTCCGGGCGTCGAGTCATGCCGAGGCGTTCGACCGGATCGTGGCGGCGTTGCGCAGGTACAAGCTGTGGGATCCGGGGCACGCCTCGCGGATTCTGCCCTTGGCCGGTGACGTGTCCGAACCCGGATTCGGTCTGCTCGCACGGGAATACCGCGCGCTGTGCAGATCGGACGTCATCGTGCACAATGCCGCCAAGGTCAACCACGTCGAGCCGTACTCCCGGCTGCGCGCCGCGAACGTGGAGGGCACCCGCCACGTGCTCGAACTCGCGGCCGGTGGGTCGATACCCCTGCACTTCGTCTCCACCCTGTCGGTCGCCACCGCCAGCACCCGACCGGCGACCGGCCTGATCCTCGAATCGACCCGCCCCGGACCGACCGAAATCCACGGCAACGGTTACGTATTGAGCAAATGGGCGGGCGAGGAACTGGTCGCTCGAGCGGGCGAACGCGGCCTGCCGGTCGCCATCCACCGTCCCGACCGCGTCTGCGGCGGCACGACAACCGGAGCGGTGAGCACCGACGACGCCTTCTGGACCCTGATCCGCGCCGCGGTGACCCTCGGCGCGGTAGCCCTCGAATCCGCCGAATTCTCCCTGACCCCAGCGGATTACGTCGCATCCGCCATAGTCCACCTGGCCACCCACGGCGCCACCGGCCACACCTACCACCTGACCAACCACTCCACCGCCCCACTCACACTCGTCTGGGAAAGACTGCGCGCCAACGGATTCCGACTCGCCACCGCCCCACTGGCAGACCTGGCCGCCCGCCTGACCACCGGCGCCGCCACCGACCACACCCTCGCCCGCGCCGCGGCCATCCCCGTCCAAGGCTCCACCGCCGACATCCGCTTCGACGACACCAACACCACCCACGCTCTCACCGACACCCCGATCAGATGCGCACCGATAACCCCCGCTCTCATCGATCGCCACATCGAATACCTCACCGAAATTGGCTTCCTACCGTCCCCAGTAGCCGCCGCCGGTATGAGCGCCTGATCCGACCGGAGCGCTCCGGGCTTCGAGGCGGCGGACTTGTGATCCAGCGTCGGTAGCGGCTGCTCTCGTTGATCGGCAACCGCGTAACGGAGTTGCTCGCGTCGACCATCATGGTGACCTGGCTGATCGACCGGTCCGGGGTGGCCGCGAGCCCGCTGTGCGGGAGGTACGGGACGAGGACTTGTGCGGGCCGATCGAACTCGACGCTGGACCGTTCGCATCGGAAATCGAGGGCCGCATGGGTAATGGAGGGGAACGTCACGAATTTCTGGTACCGGCGATCATCGTGCGGTAGGCGCTCGACGGCGGTTCGCGCGGAATTGGGCAGCCGTCGAAAACCGCTACACGCGAACAACTCTCACACCTGAACGGGTACCGGCTGCCGGAGTCGCGTCGCATCGTGGTGGATCGGCTACCGCTCCTCGGTCGAGGGGAGCCAGGGCGGTGGCGGGGCGGCGTGTCCGGGAAGGTGCAGGTGGACGCGGTCGGGGTCGATTCCGTTGGCGTACAACAGATTCAGTACATCGGTGTGGAATCCCTGGAAGGCGCCGTGGCGGTGGTGTTGGAGTGCGGCGAAGATCAGCCCGGTGCGCAGGCCGCCGAAACTGGTGCCGCGGGGTTCGGCCGCGTAACCGACCCCGGCCATGACCTGGTCGACACCGGGCGGCACGTCCCACAGGAACAGGTGGCTGTGTGATTGCTGTACCTCGCGTACCCAGGTGAGCACTCGCTGCACCGCGTCCTGGTCGCGCAGGAAGATCACGATGCCGTCGTTGCGTCGATGCACGGGGCCGGCCACCTTCGCCGCGTAGACGCCGGGGAACCGGCCCGGGTTGTCCACGACCTCCCTTACGAGGTGGGCCATCAGTGAGGGCCGCGCGTCGGCGATGGGGTTCAGATATACCTTGAAACCGATGTCGTCCTGGCCCATCCCGTCCGGTGGATCCACTCGTAGGTAGTGCACGAACTCCAGATCCTGCGGATTCCAGTTCCGGGCGTTGTACGGGGTGAGCATGCCCACCCCCTGGATGACCGCGGCCTGCCCGGGGCCGGCCGCGCGCCCGGCCAGGATCTGCGCCATCGCGTCGATGTAGCCGCCGGCATCGGTCGCCGGATCGCTCGCGCCCCGGTCGCTGTAGAGGGTGTAGATGTCGTTCTCGTCCTGGATCCTGTCGCGATAGCCCCAGAGGCCCTGGAGGAAGAGGTCGAAACTCTCGCGCGACAACTCCGGAACGGGCAGCCCGGTGTTCGCGTAGGACTGGTCCCGCAGCAGCAACAGGTCATCGAATGCCACGCCCTGAGGCAGTGAGGTGCGCAGAACGTCGAGCGGGCGCGGTTGATCGAAGAGGTCCGGACGGTCGCGCAGGATGTGGGCCAGGTCCGCACCCGGTAGGGAGGTGGTCGGGTGGGTGCCTGGGCGGCTGGGCGGGAACAGACCACCTGCGAACCACGGAAGTTGTACGGGCGCAGGTAGTTCCGCTGCGGGGGGTGCGGCCGATACGAGTGTCGCGTCGGTGTTGTTCTGTTGCGTCGTAGGTCCAGGTCCGTAGGCTGCGTATGCACCATGGCCTGCCGCGGTGATCGCGTAGAACTTCGACATGTGTTCGCGTCCGACGGCGAGGACGCCGGTGCGTTTCGGAACCGGAACCGTCGGCCATGCGTGGAAGGTGCCGGGTTCGTGGAGGTGGGGGTTGCGGCCCGGGACCTTCTCCAGGACGCTTCCCGAGGGCAACAGGTGGTACTCGGTGCCGTTGCGCAGGCGCCAGGCTTGGTGATCACGCATGACTCGGTGTTCGAGACCTTCCGGGGTGCGGAGGTAGCTCTCACCGGCGGCTGAGAGGCCGACGATCGTGTTGTCGGGGTCGCGACGGTATTCCGTCGCGACGGTAGGGGTGAAGAAGTCGGTGACGATGCCGTGCAGACGGCCGCCGGTGTCGCGACCGGTTTGCGGATCGCCGACGCGGAAGTAGGTGATGTCGCGGGTGGGGTCGTGGCGGTAGCGGACGCCGTGGTCGTCGATGTATCCGGTGCCGCCGGGATCCAGGCGGGTCTCGATTCCGGCGATCGGCCACGGAGAGAAGAGATAAGTGTTGTGCGGGTTCTCCAGGATCAGCCGGACGGGTTCGCCGGTGTGCGCGTCGTATTCGAGGCCCAGAACCGCGTAGGAGTGCTGGGTGGCCAGGCCCGGTACCGCGGTGCGATTCACGTTACCGGGCCCGAACGGCTGCGTGCCGATGAGTACCGTGGCTCCGCGTTTGAGCAGGTATTCGATGCGTCGCAGGGCCGCGGTCGCGGCGGTTTTCTGGAGGTCGGACTGTAGGGGGTCCAGTCTGTGGCCACTGGTGAGCTGGCGGTAGTACTCGGCCACGGCGGCTTTCTCGGCCCGCCATTTCGCCGGGAGGACACCGTCGAGATATCTCTGGAACACCGCGGCCGCGTTGGCATGCTCGGTGTCCAGGTAACGGTTCCAGGCGACTTGCTGGTCGTGCTCTGCGGGGTGGGTCTGCTGGATCCGTTGCCATTCGGCCGCACGCGGTGCGCCGGTCTGTTCACGCCAGTGCTCGTAGTACCCGGGGAACTCGTCGATGAACTGGGGATCGGCGTTGGGGCCCAACAACTTCCGCAGCTCGTTCGAGCCGAGGCGGAACGGATGCAGTACCCATTCCGAGCCGACGGCTGTGGGGCGTGGTGTTCCGGTTCCCGCTTCGTAGTACTCCCGGCCGAGATGGTCGAGAACGGTACTGGATGTGAGTGGTGCGGTGGCGTAACCGTCCGCGAGGGCGAATCGTCGCAGGTAGGCTTTCTCGATCATCACCGCCCAGATCGGCTTACGGAGTTCGTGGTGAATGCCGTATGGGCTGTCCCAGCGTTGTTTTTCCACCCGCACCCATTCGGGTTTGCCGTCGATGAAGAAGCGGACACCCGCGGTGCCGTCCTTGTAATCGGTGAGCATGTCCAGAATCGCCTGGGGATGATCGTTGACCATCGCCTTGAGGGGGGCGAGGATCGCGCAGGTATTGGTCCCTCCCTGCCGGAGGTCCTCGGGGTGGATTTCGGGTGTGCCGTCTTTCGAGATGTGGAACAGCGGGTGATCGTGTAGATCGATGAGTTTGGGCAGGGCCGGAATCACGTCGTGGCCGCCGGTGACCGCGATCCACTTGTCCTGGCCGGGCAGTTTCATCCAGCGTGAGGTGTCATCCCGGGGCGCGGCGATCACGGGTGTGCCGGCGGGCACGGTCAGGGCTCGGGGTTGGCGGTTGGAGGCCGAGGTTCCCGCGATGCGGGTCTGTCCGCCGGGCAGGTCCCAGTGCAGTGTTCCGGTCGTGCTACCCGGTGCGTCCTGTCGGAAGTGCGTCACCGCGTCGAGCAATACGGTCGGCAGATAGGCGGGTTGCCCGGTCGGGTCCTGGTATTGGTAGTGCATTCCCTTACCGGGAACGTGTCCGACGGTGGCACGCACTTGTCCGGAGTTGTAGAACCGGTGTGGATTGCCGTCGAGGTCGACGAGTGTGAGGACCTGGTCCGCGCCCGGTGCGTTCGGCCAGGGCAACTCCACCGGCAGCGGGAGCGCCGGAAACTTCTTCGCTTTTTCCCCGACCGACAGATTCACCAGGTACTCGCTGGGATCCAGTGGTTTCGCCTGCAGCAAGGACCAGTCGAAGGTCTTCGGGAATTCCGGCCGCCGCTGCGGGATATCGGTGACCGGGACCTGGTCCGTGGACAACTGCTGGTCCAGGTGATCACCGAAAACCGTCTGGCCCTCGGTGGCGGCGGTAGTGGATGTCGGCGCGGGGGGTGTCGCGTGCGTGGGGGTGTCGGTGGGGGACGCGGTCGTCAGTGCGGCGAGCGTGCCACCCTCGGGGGTGTCGGTGGGGGCGCGAGGCTGTGCGGCGGGTGAGCCCTGGTTGCCGTGTGCGTGGGGCGTGTCGGTCGGTGGTGCGCCGATACGGGTGTTGCCGAGTGTGGTGAGGCCGGTGAGGGGTTGTCCGGGGATGGTGTCGGGGTCGCCGTCGGGTGTGTAGACGGCTGTGGCGATGGCGCGTGTGGTCGGGGGTTGGTAGTCGGCGAAGGGGATGGGGGGGCTGGTGGTGGCGGGGTCGTAGACCTTGATGGTCCCCTTGTCGTTGTAGTAGACGGTCATGTGCGCGCCGATGCCGAGTTCGTTGTCGCCTGCGGTGTATTGGTCGATGACGTGGGCGAGGGCGCCGTCTCCGAGGCTTTCGAGTTGGTTTGTGATGAGGGTGCGGTTCTCGGTGGCGATAGTTTGTAGTGATCTGCCGGTGATCGTGTGGAAAGCGGGGCCGGTCATGCCGGTCAGAGGTGTGAGGGGGGTAGTGGGTGCGGCGAACGGGGCGTGGCCGTTGCGGTCGGTGAAGTGCGTTTCGGTGAATCGCATGGCCAGTGGTACGCAGTTGGGGCGAGGGATCGCCGCTATTTCTTCCGGGGTGATTTTCTGGGCGGCCCGTGGTCCGGCCGCTGCTACGAGTTTTGCGAGTCCTTCCGGCTTGGTGTCTCGATCGATTCCCACTCGAGTTTGTAGTTTTCTCAGCGAAAGATTCACCGTATCAGGGTGCGGGAACCCGGAACGATTCTTTTGCTGTAGGGCTTTTGCGATGACTTTGCCGGATTTGTATCCGGCGGTGGCGTAGAGCAGGTATGTGCGTTGATCGCCTGTGATCGAGAGATCCCTGGGGGCGCGTTCGGCCTGCGTGGGTTCGAGTCGTGGAGAGAGGTCTGTGTGGGGGTGCGGGGTCTGGCTTGTGGTTGGTGTGGGTGTGTCGCGGTGTGGGGTGGAGCCGTCGCTGCGGCTGGGTCTGTCGCTCGCTCCGACTAGGCGAGCGCGGACTCGGGTGATGTCATCCTGGGTGATCACTGTCAGTCGCTTGGCCTCCTGGATGAGTTTGGTATGCCCGTTTTCATTGTGGGCAACCGGGAATTCCAGTCGGTCGCTGAGCTGTTGCAGCACGCTCCTCACCGACGATTCTCTGAAATTGGTGTATCGGGGAGCCCCGGTTTGTCGGAGGGTGTACGCGACGGCGACGTCGTCGCGGAATTCAGCGGCTACGTACAGAGCGATCGTGCGTTCATGGGCGGTAACGGTGACTTCTTTGTTGTTCGTGAGTGTGATCTTCTTGCCGTGGGTGAATACGAGTGTGTCCGGGTCGAGCTGTTCGGTGAGGCGTTCGACGAGAGCTTTTTCCGCTGCCGTGAATGGGGGGTCGGCCCGTGGTCCAGCCGTCGCCACGAGGTGGGTGAGTCCTTCCGGACCGGTGTTCGGCGTGAATCCCAGTCGCAGTTGTAGTTCTTCCAGCGACTCGTTCACTGTGCTGGCGTTCGTGTGGAAGGGTGGGTCGTGTTCGGCGAGGGCTTTTGCGATAGCCGCGCTGGAGGTGTATCCGGCGGTGTAGAGCAGGTATGTGCGTTGAGGACCTTCGATCGAGACGTACCGGGCGGGCACGGTGACCGTGTCGTGGTCGGATCGTCCGGTGGGGTGGCTGTTCGACGCTGTGACCAGCCCCTGGGTGGGTGTGTCGAGGTCCTTCTTGTCAGCACCGGTGTCGGTGGTGCCAGGTGCCGGGTTGGTGGTGTCGGGCATTGATGTATCGGCCGCAGGGCTGTCCGGGCCGAAATACGTCTCGAGCAAGTACGGATCAATGGTGATGTCGTCGGAGTTGTCGGAGAATTCGTCGAATACTTCCGAGGCTCTCTCCTCGGTTGCGGGGATGTCGGTTGTGGTATCGATGTTGTCCGGGGGGCCGCGTGTGGCGGGTATGTCGAGGTTCGTTGTGTAGTCGAAGTTGTGTGTGGGGGTGTTGGGTATTGTGAATGGGCTGAACGGTCCCGGCCATTCCATGTCCATTGTGGGGAATGCGGTTGAGAAGGGGGATAATTCGGTTGAGGGGGCGGGGAAATCGTTGATGCTCATCGGTTCGCCGCCGTAGTGCATCGGTGTGATTTCGCCGGGAATATGGAAATCGTGGGGTAGGGCGATAGGGCCGTATTCGTAGGCTGGGTCGGTGGCTTGTGTGTCGGTGTTCTCTGATGGAGCGATGTCCATCGAGTCGTCGGTGTAGTCGGGCAGGTTGAGGTCGTCTAGCTGATGTGTCAGGTCGGTGGTGTTCTCGGTCGGGTCGATGGTCATCGGTTCGTCGGCGGGGTCGTGCGTGGGTGTCGGGAGATCGAAATCGTCGGTGTTTTTCTGGGCGACTGTTCCGGTCTGTTTGGCCCACATGATGAGCGCGTTGCGCCCCGCATTGCGAATGAGCTGAATTCCTGTTTTTTCCCGGAGTTCGGTGAAACGTTTTTGCACCAGCTGTTTGGTGACGTCCTCGTATTCGGGATTGTCGGGATCATCGAGGTTATCGAGCAGCGTCACGATCTCTTGGTCGGTGTATCCGACGACGAGGTATGACAGGAATGTGTGTTGATCTTTGGTGAGTTTTATGGTGGTGCCGGTCTCGTAGGTGTTGTCGCTGTTGTGGCGTACATGGATGGTGAATTGGCCGGGTCTGCGGTGGTAGTGGTGGCGGGTGCCGTCGGGGTGCTCGATGGTGAAATTCGTTGTTCGGATGAGCTCGACCGTGGCGACCAGGATCAGGGGAGTGTCGCCGTGGCCGAGCAGGCGGGTGCCGGTATCGGCGTAGGGAGCATCCAGCTCGCTGAGCGCGTTGATTTCGTTCTCGAGTATTTGGGCGCGTTCTTCGGCGAACCAGGTCTCGAGCTGTGTCGCGCTGGCTGCGGATGGAGCGGATCGGTCGGGGTGTGTGAGTGCGAGTGTCCGACGTCGGGCCAGTTCGGCTATGCGTTTGTCGTCGAGGCTGTCGTTGGTGATGCGTTCACGGTAACGGTCTCGATTGTTTTCGAGGTGCTCGACGAGCTGTTGGCGCATCTTTCGTGAGTCCTCCTGGCCTGCTGTTCGCGCTGCGGCGGCGATCAATAGGGAGGGGTCTGTGCCAGGGGCGACGTGGTTCCAGTTCACCGGTGAGGTGCGCGTGGTGTTGGTGGATGTGGGTGTGGCGGGCGTGTGGATGAGAATGGCGGTGATCTGGGTGCGGTCGAGGGTGGTGAGTGTGTCTCGGATTCGATCATTGGTGGCGGCGGTGGCGGTGGTCCAGTGGTGGGGGCGGGCGGGTGTGGACAGGTGGATGCGGGTTCCGGAGGGGAGTTCGTTGTGGCTGAGCCTGCGTGAGAGCTCGTCGATGTGGAGTGCTTCGAATCCGTATGCTCGACCCGCGGCTGGTGCGTTGGTGTTGTCCTCGGGTGCGTCGAGTGCGGTGTCGCCGGTGTCGCTTCGGGTGAGCTCGCCTGTCTGCTTGGCCCACGTGATGAGGTCGGCGCGCCCCGCGTCGTAGGTGGCCTCGATCCCTACTCGTGTGCGGAGGTTGGACTGCGCGGATGCCATTGACTTGACGGTGGCACGCGCGAACTTGATTTCAGGATTGTTGCTTTGTTGGAGGATTTTCGCGATCTCCGCATTGGACTTTCCGGCGACGAGGGGTAGTAGGTACGCGCCTTCGTGAGTGCTGAGTTCTATGGTGGTGCCGGTGTAATAGGTGCCGTTGTGGTCGTGGCGTATATGAATGGTGGGTTGGTCGGGTGTGTTGCGGTAGTGGTGTTGGGTGTGATCGGGGTGTTCGACGGTGAAGTTCGTTTTCGGAGTGAGGTTGATCGCGGCGACGAGGACCAGCGGGGTGTCGCCGTGGCCGATGAGTCGGTACTGGTTGTCGATGTAGGAGCTATCTGTGTTGCGGAGCGTGGCGATTTCGTCGGCGAGTATTCGGTTCATTCGTTCGACGAGCCATGGTGTGAATTGTGCGATGTGGTCCGGGTCTGTGGAGGATTGGTCGGGGTGGGTATCGAGGAATTCCTGGTGCAGGCCGGGTCGACCGATTACTTGTCCGTCGAGGACGTCGTTGGTGATGCGTAGGTGGTAGTCGAAGAAATTGGCTCCGAGGTGGTCGGCTAGTCGTAGACGCATCTGGTTCGGGTCGTCTTCGCCTGCTATTCGTGCCGCTGTGGCGATGAGAGGGTGGTGTGTGCCCAGGGCGGCGACGCGATTCCAGCGTGCCGGGATGGTTGTGGTGGTGTCGGGTTCGGGTTCGCGGATGGTCGGGTAGTTCTGTTCGGATGTGGCTGCGGCTTCCGCGTGGGGGTGCGCGGTGGAACCGTCACCGAGGTTTATTCGGCGCCGGAAATCGTCTATCTCTTCGTCGGTGATCAGATTCCGCGCCTTGGCCGCGTCCACGAGACCGTCGTATGCATGCCCATGCCTACTATGCGAGCGCTTACCGCCTGGTGCCGTGACGATCAGGTCGCTACGAAGACTCCACAATGCGTTGTTCACCGCTGACGCGTTGATATCTTCCGGATTCCTGTGCCAAAAAATTATCACGTTCCCACTGCGGTGGATCTTGACGGCTTTCGCGATATTGCTGCCGGTGGGTTTATCGAGTACGGCGACGTACAGCAGGTACAGGTATGTAGGTGAATTTTTCCAGACTTTGCTCCTCACACCGATGCGTGGGGCGTCGTCGACCGAGGCGCGGTGCCTGGACGCGCGGGTTCGCCGCCGCCTGAAAGTAGAGGGTGCCGAAGTCGGCTCGGTGCCGAAGTCCATCGGTTCGGGGGTGTTGTCCGGTGGTGCGCCGATACGGGTGCCGTGGAGTGCGTCGACGCCATTGTCGAGGGAGTTGGGGATGAGGTCGCGGGTGCCGTCGGGTGTGAATACGGCTGTGACGATGGCGTGTGAGGTTGGTGTTCGGCGCGGGTCGAACGGGGGGTGGGTGGTGCGGTCGGCGGTGGTGGTGGCGGGGTCGTAGACCCTGATGACGCCTTTGTAGTTGTAGTAGACGATGGCGTGTGCGCCGATGTCGTTGTCGTTGTCGGATTTGTAGCGGTTGATGACGAGTGCGAGGGCCGCGTGCCCGAGGGTCTCGAGGTGTTGTGCGATGCGGGAGTGGTCGGCGACGGTTTGTAGCGGTCCGCCGGCGTGGCCCGAGTAGTCCTCGCCGCCCATGCCGTTGAGGAGGCTGTTGATGGTGGTGGTGTGATTGTCGCTGGGGCGTTTGATGTCGATGGCGGTGGGGTCGAGGCCGCGGCGTTCGAAGTGGTCTACGCCGAAGTGGAGGGTGTCCGGTGCGCAGTTGGCGGTGAGGGTTGGTGCGGTGTGGTCGGTGGGGCGTGTTTCGGAGGAGTTGGGGGTCGGGGCGTTGCCGCGGCTGTCGTGGTCGTGGTGGGTGGTGGAGTCCGGGACAGTCGGGGCCTGTGCGGTGGAGCCGTCGCCGGTGCCGGCCCGGGTATGGCGATCGAGTCTGGCTATGTGACGCTCGGTGATCACTCCCAGCGCTAGGGCCTGCCTTACGAGTTCCGCGGGCTCGCGTGTCCGAGGGTCGTCCTTGATCCGCAGCCGGTTGCGTAGTTTGAGCCGCGAAGATTTCACTGTTGCGCCTGAGGCGTTCCGGTAGTCGCGATGCTCGGTCGTCCGGAGGGCTTGCGCGACCAGCTCGTCGTTCCAGCGCTGGATTGTTTCGTTCCTGTATTGGTTGGTGTAGAGCAGGTATGTGCGGTAGCTGCCAGGGACGAACACGTCGCCGCTGGGAAGTGAGATTTTTTTGCCGTTGAGTATGACCGGGTCGGGAAGACCAGGGGGTGGGGTGGATTCATAGTTCGGCGCGTCGCTGCGGTGGATGTGAGGTGGCTGGGTGGTGGGTTGTGTGGGGTTGCGGTCGCTGTGCGGGACGGTTGAGGCTTGCGCGGTGGAGCTGTCGCCGAGTATGACCGCGTTGGGATAGGGGTCCCAGGTGATGTCCTGGGGTTCGGCGGATTCATCGTCTGGACTGGTCGGGGCTGGGATCTCGCTTATTTCGTCCGAGGTGATCAGCTCCAGTGCCTTGGCCTGCGCGACGAGCTGCTTGTAGCCGATCTCCCTAGGGGCCCTCAACTGCTGCCGCAGTGCCGCCAGTGACTGTTGCACTTCCCTGGCGTTGATGAGCGCGTAGGAAAGACCGCCGATTCGCCGGAGGGTTTCCGCGATGTCGAGACCGGATTCATATCCGCTGGCGGCGTAGAGCAGGAATGCGCGTTGTTGGCCTCGGAGTTCGACCACGGTGCCGTCGTCAAGTGTGGCTGTGGTGCTGTTTTCGGGGGGTCTGGTTGGGTTATGGATGCCGTATATATCGGCTCGGCTGATCAAGTTTTTTCTCAGGGCTTGCTTTACGAGCCCCTGGCGGTCACCTCTCTCACCTTTCTCCGTGTACTTCAGATCCCGGGTGAGTCTCCAGAGCCCGTGCGTAACTGTTTCGGTAGTGATCTTCTCGTACTCGGGATCGCCGGAATTCCGGAGGGCTTGCGCGATGGCGTGGTCGTGGTGGTATTTGGCGGCGTAGAGCAGGTACACGCGTGCTTTGCTGCGGCTACGTGCCCGTGGTGTGGTCGGGCGTGGCGGATCCTGCGTAGGGGTGTCGTCGTTGATTACGGCCGTGTCGGCCTCGGGTGGATCGATGTCCATTGGGGCGGGACCGCTGGTTGCCGCGTCGTCGAGGACGCCTGCGTCGAAGGCGGGGCGTTGCGGGTCGTCGAGGGAGATGAGCGCGGTGGTGCGTCGGATGCGGCGTGTTCGGCTTGCGCCCGGTGCGGTGCGGCGTGGCGCCTGTGTGGGTCGCCGGGGGATGTCCTCACGAGGGGCGAGGTTGATCGGTTCGGGAAGCCCGGGATGTGTGGCCGGGGCTGGGATCTTGCTTATTTCGTCCGGGGTGATCAGTCGGTCCTTGACCAGCTCTACGAGATCGTGGTGGCTTGGATCTGCTGTGATCCCCAATTGCTCGCTCAGGTCGAACAGCGACTTTCCCACCTCGAAGGGGCTGACGAACGCGTAGGAAAGACCGCCGACTTGCCGGAGGGTTTCCGCGATGTCGCGGTTGGATTTGTATCCTCTGGCGGCGTAGAGCACGAATGCGCGTTGTCGTCCTTCGAGTACGACCGTTTTCTCGGGGTTATTGTCGAGTGTGATCGTGGTTGTGCGTTCGGGGGGTCTGATCGGGTTATGAATGCCGTATATGTCGGCGTCGGTGATCAGCGTCTCGCCCAGGGCCTTCTTTACGAGATCCTCGCGCGATACAACACCCCTCTCATCTCTTTCCACCGTGACATTCAATTGTGAGCTGATGTAGTCGAGCGCGGCTGCCACTGCTCTGACCTTGGTGTTCTTGAACTCGGGAACATCGGATTTCCGGAGGGCATCCGCGATGGCGTGGTCGTAGTTGTATTCGGCGGCGTAGAGCAGGTATACGCGGTCTTTGCCGCCGAGGTTGATATATGTAGTCGTGTGATGGCCGAGTGCTCGGCTTGTGGGTGGTGCGGTGGGCGGTGGAAGCAGATTCTGTACGGGAGTGTCTTCCGGCGGTGCGCTGATGCTGTGGTTGTGCGGTAGTCGGGTGGGTGTCGTGGTGCTGTCTTGGGCTGTGGTGTCTTCGACCGGAGGAAGGTCCATCTGTGGGTCGAGGTCCATCGGGGTGGGATCGATGGCAGCCGCGTCGTCGAGGGTGGGTTCGAATGTGTCGCGATGTGCCTGGCTCGGCGTGCTGGATGCGGGTGCGTCAGTGTGTGTTGGGAGTGGTTGGGCGGCGGGTTGTGGGTTGGGCCTGTTTCGGGGCGTGGGGTCCGCGTACAGGTCTGCGTTCGAGTCGGGACTGTCTGGTGCGGGGGTGTTTTCCGGTGGTGCGCTGATGTTGTGGTTGTGGGGTGGCTGGGTGACGGTGTGTGTGGGCGGGGTGTGGCGGCGTTCGTGGTCGCTGCGGGGGGCGGTCAAGGGTTGCGTGGCGGGGTGTGCGGTGGAGCCGTCGGTGCGGGTCTGGCGGTGGAATTTGTCGAGTTCGTCCTCGCTGAACATGTTCAGTTCCGCGGCCTGCTCTGCCAGGCTGCGGCCCTGGGGATCATCGGCATCGATCCCGAGATCCCTTTTCAGCGCGTACCGCGAAAATTGCACTGCGGCGGCGGTGGTGTTCTTGTAGAGGCGATCCTTGGTATTTCGGAGTTCTCGCGCGGTCAACCAGTCGTACTTGTATTCGGTGAGGTAGAGCAGGTGCGTGCGTTGATGGCCGGTGACGTACTTCTTCCATCCGGCGGTGGGGTGAGTGACCCAGGCGTGATCGAGGATGACCGGGGCGGAGACAGAGCTGGGTTGCCGCGTGGTGGGGTGTGCGGTGGAGCCGTCGGTGGGTTCGGTTCGGAGGTGGAGGCGGAGTTTTTCTATGTCGCCCTCGGCAATCAGGTTCTCTTTGATGGCCGCATCTACGAGCCCGGGGCGCGGGCGTACGCCGTAGACAGGCTCGACCTTCAGCGCCGTGCGAATGTCATTCAGCGCACCCTTCACTGCTTTGCCGGTGGTGCGGTTGTAATCCGGGTATTTGGGATGGCGGAGCTTCTGGAGGGCATCCGCGATGTCGGGGTCGTACTTGAATACTGAGGAGTACAGCAGGTATGTGCGTTGCCGGGGGGTGAATTCAATGGCTTTACCCTCGACTCGGATCGTCACGTTGCGGGTGAGTACGCCGGCGTCGAAGTCGGGTGTGGTCGGTTCTGTGGTCTCGGGTATTTCGTCCAGGGTGATCAGACCCAGATCCTGGACCTTCTTCCTGAGTGCTTTATGGCCTTTCTCTACCGGAACATCCAGTTGTCCGCTCAGGTCTATCAGAGACGCCTGCACCTTGTTTGCGTAGATGAGCGCGTAGGAAAGACCGCCGATTCGCCGGAGGGTTTCCGCGGTCGCCTTCGTTGTGTATCCAGCGATGGCGTAGAGGACGAATGCACGTTGCTGGCCTTTGAGTTCGACCACGGTGCCGTCGTCGAGTGTGGCCGTGGTGCTGTGCTCGGGGGGCCTGGTCGGGTTGTGAATGCCGTCTATGTCGGCCTCGGTGATCAGTTCCGCCTGCAGGGCGGCTGCTACGAGAGCCCTGCGTGAAGCACCTCTCGTACCCAGGGTTCCCGCGACCCGCTGTTCCTCGGTTCCCGGGATCTCCAGTAGCCGGCTGATGTTATCAAGCGCAGACATTACGTAAACGCTGTGGGCGTCGCTGAAATTGGGATCGCCGGACTCCAGGAGAGCCGTCGCGATATCGTCGTCGTAGTCGTATTTGGCGGCGTAAAGCAGGTATACACGTGCTTTGCCGCGGAATGCTCCGATTGCGGTCGGTGGTAGCGGCTCTAGTGTGGGTGTCGAAATCGGCGCGGTATTGATGTTCGTGCCCCGGGGGCTTGATCCGGGGGCCCGCTGCTCGGCGGTGACGTAATATGACGCGCCGAGGCGTTCCGCCACCACATCCGATTTCGAGTCGACGATTCCCTGGTAGCCGTCTTCCTTGCCGAAATAGAGCGCATAGGCTTTTTCGATCATCGCCGGCCAGAGCGGTTCGCCCGGACGATGCCCGGCGAACAGCGTTTCCCCGGTCAGCGGATTGACATTGATCTCTTTGGTCACGCGTATCCACACGGGCGTACCGGCATCGACGAAGCGCACCGCCACGGTGCCGTCCTCGTGGTCGTGGAGCATGTCCAGGATCGCCTGCGGCTTCTGGCTGGCCATCGACTTCACCAGCGCGATCAGACCAGAGTCCCCCAGTTCGCCTGGACGCGCGTCCTGTGCCCACGGGTATTCGACGCCGGTCGGCGCCGTCCGGAACAACTTGTCGCCACGCCGATCGTCGAGCACCGGTAGCGGGGAGAAGATCGTGTCCGATCTGCTGATCAGGAAGGTGCCGTCCTGCTTCGGAACCTTGACGTACATGTAACCATCGGGTCCGGGTTTGGCGACCAGGGTGCGGGTGTCGGGCGCGAGGCGAAGCGTGGTCACCTCTCGGTTCCGGTTGAGGGCGGTAATGCGAAGCTCACCGCCCTTGTTCTCCCACCGCATCGTTCCGGACCTACCGCCCGGGTCCATATCGAAGGTGAGGTCGCGCACCAGTGCCGGCGCAATATTTACGTACGCGCCGTGCGGGTTGAGAAATTGTAAGAATTCCCTTCCGCTGTCCGACGTGACGACCTCGAATCGTATTTCTCCGGAATTCTTGAAATCGTAGGGCACGCCGCGGCTGTCGAGCACGGTCAGCATAGGCTCACCGCTGTCTCCGACACGGTCTTTCACCGTGATCGGAACAGGGACCGTCGGGAGGAATTTCCGCTTGTCGGCGGAGTTGAGATTGTCCAGTCTATGTTCGTTCGACAAGGGCTTCGGCTTGTTGTCCGAGGAGGATCTCGGTTCGGATTCCTCGGCTGATTGCTGCTCGGGATTCGAAGATGGCTGCGGTTCGGCTCCCGAATCGGGCGCGGCGGGGATGGTCTCGGACGTACCCGGGGCATCCTCGTGCGCCTCTGCCACCGCCATCTCGGACGTGGACTTCGGTGCGTCCGTTTTCTGCTGCGCTGGCTCCTTCGGCCCGTAGAGGTCGTGTACGGCGGGGCCGCTGACCTGCATGAGCCAGAATTTCGGCAGATGATCGCGGTGGATCGAGAGGAGGCCGCCCCGCCTCGGAATCGTCGGATCGAGATTCTCGTGCAGCTGCTCCTTGATCGGGTCCCATTTTCCGTCCGGACGCTTCTTGTAGGTGCGGTCGTCGGTGTTGCGGCGCCAGTACTCGGTCTTCCCGTCGGCCGAGCGTTGGTATCTGCCGTTCTTCACTACCTTGTGTTCGACACCCGTCGGGGTGCGGTGGTACCGCGCGCCCCGCGCGGTGAATCCGTATACCGCGCCGCTGGCGTCTCGCCGGAATTCCGCACCGTTGCCGGGCGCGAAGTAATCGGTCACCACATGCTCCAGCGCACCACCGGGCCCGCGCCCGTCCTGCGCGTTGCCGACCCAGTAGTAGTCGATTTCCTCGGCCTCGTCGCGGCGGTGCCAGACGCCGGGAGCGATCTCGGTGCGCTCCCAGGGCCGCGGGTCGAGGCGGTAGTCGATGCCGTCGCCGGTCGGCGGATAGGTTTTGCTGTGGTCGTGCGAATTGTCCATCAGAATTCGCTCGGGTTCACTGGTCTGCGAACCGTGTTCGAGGCCGACCATGCCGTAGGCGTGGTTACTGAGCAGACCCGGAACCGCATCGCTGTTTTCGGTGCCGGGTCCGAATGTGCGCGTCGAGAAAACTATTGTGCTACCACGTTCGTGCAGATCCTTGACCCGGTCGGCAACCGCTTGTCCGGCAAGCGTGGCCTTGCCCTCCAATATGCGATCGGTCGGCGCGCCGGACTGCACGTGGGCCATGAATGCGACCAGTGCGGTCTTCTGTTTCTCCCACTGCCCGGGGAAAGTCTCGTCTAGGAATTCACTCAACCCCTTCGGACTGTCCATGTCGAACCATTCCTGGGATTGACGATCGTGACTGTTCCGGAGCCACGTGCGGTAGGCGTCTGCGACCAGACGGGAGAATTCCGGATCGCTGTACCCGCCCAGTAGTTTCCGTAGTGTGTCCGCGTCGAACAAGGCCGGATGCAGCAGGTGTTCGTTGATCGCGCGAGTGGGTTGCATCCGCCGCATACCCGTCTCGAATCGCAGGATCCCGAGGTGCTCCAGGATGTCCCAGAACGTATCGTTGATGCCCTGGTAACCGTCTTCCCCGCCGAACCGCTTGGCGTAGGCCTTCTCGATCATCGCCACCCACAGCGGGCCTCCGGGGGCTTGTCGTGCGAAGAGTGTTCTCTCGGAATCGTTGTCCTCGACGGGGAGCCACTTGTCCACTCGGACCCATTCGGGTTTGCCGTCCACGACGAACCGCACGTCGACCGTGCCGTCTCCGTGGTCTTTCAGCATCGCCATGATCGCGTCCGGATGATCGGTCGCCATCGCTTTCAAGGGAGCCAACAGGCCGCAGTCGCCGAGCGTGCCCTGACGAACGTCGTGTGGTACCGGTCGGAGGACTCCCTTGGGGGAGGTGCCGTACAACGGATCGTTTCGCCGATCGGAGAGTTTCAGCTTCGGCAGCACGGTGGTCGGAGCGGTCACCCGGAACCATTGCGATTTCCCGGGGTTCTTGATCCATCGCGATGTGCCATCCGCCGGCTTGACCACGACCAGAGCGTTGTGCTCGATGGTGATCACATTGGAGACATGGGTGGCCGGGTCGTAGGACTGAATGCGGGTTTGGCCGCCCGGGGTATCCAAGCGCAACGTGCCGGATGTCGCACCGGACAACCCTGCCTCGAAGGTGGCGTCGGCCAACAGCGCGACCGGAATCCGCAGCTTCGGCCCCTCGCCGCGGTCGATCAGATAATGCGGTTCGCCACCGTCCGGGGTGATCAGTGTGGTGCTGAAACTGCCCTGGTGGGGGAGTTTGTGTGCGTCGCCGTTCCGGTCTACGACAGTCAGCTGTCGCATCGCCGCCGGGTCCGTGCGACCGGGTAGACGGAGCGGAGCCGCGATCACCGGGAAATCCCTCGCCCGCGTCGCCTCGTCGAGCTGATCCAGCTCCTGGTGCTTCTGCAGCACCGGTGCCGCGAGCGCCTTCTCCGCGTCCGTCAGCTCCGCGGAGTGCTCGGTCTGCGAGTGCTGACCGGATCCGGTCGCGACATCCTGCGTCGCCGATTGTACGGCGGGCGCGTGCTCGAGTGACAGCTGCTCGAGCTGGAGATCGCCGGAATAGGAACCGTCACCGCCGTCGGACGAGGCCGACGGCGCACCGGGTACTTCGGGAAGGGCGAACCCGTCTGTCGACGACCCGTCGAACGTCTCGGAATCGTGACGAGCGAGCAGGTCAGGCTGGAAGGCCGCGCGCCTGCCAAGATCCTGACTACTGCGCGAATGCTGCTCCGTCGGTGGTGTGCTGCGTCGCCGCGTTGTGATATCGAGCGGCAGTGAGTATGGCGTCGTGACGAGTTTGTGTGCGGTGCGACCAGCTGTAGATATCGACTCGAGTTTCGGGAGGTGCGCGAGGCCGATGAAAACGATGCCGTCCCATTTCGGGACGGGCAGCATCATTTGCTGTGGAGTGAGGTGCTTCTCGATCTCCCACTGCTGCTCGTTCGCCTTTTTCACCATGATCGGCTCGCCCGGCCGCAACCGATACGTCGTGCCGTCGCGTTCCCGTCGTACGAGTCCGTCCGGTCCCTGGACGTACTCCGAGCCGTTCTCCAGTTTCACATAGCGCGCACCGTCGTGGGCGACGCCGTACACGGTGCCGTCGGGGTAGACACTGAACTCCGCACCGTTCGCGGGTTCGAACAGATCGGTGACGACGTCGGCCAATCTGCCATCCGGTCCACGGCCTGCCTCGTCGTCGTCGACTCGGTAGTACTCGATAGCCTCCAGCGGGTCCCGGCGATACCAAACCCCCCTCGCGACTTCGGTCGCAGCGTCGGGATTTGGATCGAGCCGGTGTTCGATACCTGTGGGCGGGGCGCGAGATGTGGTGTTCTTCTCGTGCGGATCGTCCAGGAGAAGTCCTATCGGCTGGCCATTGTTTTTGTCCGATTGAATACCGAGATAGATGTACTCGTGCCGACTGGGCAACCCCTGTGCCGAAGTCTCGCTGTCGCCGAAATCTTTTGTGCCGAGCAGTACATTGATACCGGCTCCCCGGAAGATCTCGAGATGGTTTGCGAATTGCCGCCCCGCGACGATGTGGTTGTCGGGCAGTCGATGCTCGTTCGAACTGCCGTTCAACTTGTCGTGGTAATCCGCGAGAGCATCCTTCTCTTGCTTCCATGCGCCGGGGAAACGGGAGTTCAGATAATTGCGGAACCCCGGGCCGGAGGCTAGATACTCGTTGGCGAAGAAGTCGTCCCATGCAGTGCGAGCAGCTTCGGCGTCTCCGGAATGAGCCGATGCTATTTCCGCCTGCTTCGACACTCGCTGGTTGTCCAGCGCCTCTCGCCAGTGGTTGTAGGAGTTCGCGGCCCGGTTGATGAATTCGGCGTCGGCGTCGGGCCCGAGCAACTTCTGAAGCGTGTTCGGGGCGAGCCCGAGCGGGTGCATCGTGGTGTCGCTGATCCGAGCCCTGTGCGCGTAGTAATCCAGCAGCGCGGATGCCAAGAATGCGTGTGCCATGCGATCGAGCAGCTGCGGGAAGTTCGGTGCGGCAATGCCGTGGTAGCCGTTGTCCTTGCCGAATTCCTTGGCGTATGCCTTTTCGATGAGTGCGGGCCAGAGCGGATCCGCGCCTTGGTGTCGGGCGAAATATCCGATACCGGTATCCGGGTCCACGTAGATCTTTTTGTCCACGAAGACCCACTTGGGTTTGCGATCGACGAAGAACCGGACCCCTACGATGCCATCGTCGTATTCGTGCACCATCTCCGAGATCGCCTGTGGGTGATCGGTTGCCAGCGCCTTCATGGCAGCGAACAGGGTGCGGTTCTGCGCGCGCCCCTGGCCTACGTGCTGAGGCCGTACCAACGGGTTTCCGGATTCGGTCTCGAATACCGGTGCGGCGCTTCGGTCAACGAGTTTCGGCAGTGGGGGCAGGATGTGGTCCGGAATCTCGACGCGGTACCACTCCGGTGCACTGGGATGTTTGATCCACCGGGATGTGCCGTCCCCGGGCCGTGCCACGAACGTGGTGCCGGAGTTCAGCACGAGTAATCTCGGCGCTCCGTCGGACTCACGAGTTGCCTCGATTCGGGTGGTGCCACCCAGGTCCTCCCATCGCACGGTATAGGAATCGCTACCCGGCGCATTCGGCTGGAAATCGAATCCCTTCGTCAAATGATCCGAGAGTCGAATGGTCGTCCGGTCCGGCATCTCGAGGTCGTGATACACCGTTCCATCGGCCGCCGTATGCTTCGTTGCCTGTGCTCGCCCTGTCCCGGGGAAACGATGATCGTTACCCGCCGCATCGATGATGGTCAGAGTCTTTTCGGCATCGCGCGTGCGGCCGGACAACTGGACCGGAACACCCAGTGGTGCACTGTCTTCGGCTTTCGCGGGCCGTGCGGGCGGCAGGAGCATTGCGGGGTCGAAACGCACCGGGTGAACGGGGCGACGCAGTGTGCGGGAATAGTACGTCGAGGTCGGATGCGTGCGTGGATGCGTGTCGTTCGCGTCGGCATGCTGTGGTTCGCGGTCTTGGTGAGCCCCCGGACCGTGCACGTGTATCTTCTCGAACTTCAGCACGTGTTCCAGTCCGACGGCGATGATGCTGTCCTGGTCCGGGATGGTTTTGTCTTCGGCGGATCCGGATTGGTGTGGTGTGCGGGATTCGATTCCTTCGGCGGTGCGTTGGAAGATGCCCGCGGGTGTGGCCTTGTACTCGGTTCCGTCGGTTGTTCTGGTGTAGCGGGCGCCGTCGGTGGTTATGCCCTGGACGATGCCGGTGTGGGTGTCGCGGCGGAATTCGGCGCCGTTGTTGGTGAGGAAGAAGTCGCTGATCACGCCATCCAGCACACTGGGGGCCGGACCGCGTCCGGTGATGGCGTTATCGATCTTGAAGTATTCGATTCCGGTGGTTTCGTCCTTGCGGTACCAGACCCCTGGTTCGACCGAGACGCTCTTTTCGGGGTGGGGGTCGGGGCGATGTTCGACGCCGGGTATCGGGTTCGGGTAGTCGGCGGTGTCGTCGCGTGGCTTGTCCAGCAGGATCTTGATCGGCTGGCCGGTGCGCCGGTCGAACTCGACACCGCGAGTCGGATACGCCTGCCCGGCAAGCAGTCCCGGGACCGCGGTGCTGTTGCCTGGACGGGATCCGAACGAATGTGTGCTGAGCACCACCATCGTGTCGTTCTGCAGCATGTCGTCGATTCGCCGAGCGAAGGCCCGAGCGACGAACATGTATTCATCGGGCAGTGTCGATGTAACCGGCTCCGCGGTGATGGAAGTGTAGTATTCCGCGACCTTGACGATCGCCTTCCCCCAGGAAATGGAGGTTTTCTCGTCCGGCGGGTCGGGTGAGTAATTGTCGTCCAGATAGTGCACCAATGCTTGCGCTTCGGTGAGCCGGTTGTCGTCGCCACGGTTCTCGATCCAATGATCGTGGGAATGGGCGATGGTTTCGGCGATCTCGATATTCGAATCGGTTCCCAGCAACGTCCGAAGCGTGTCCGCGTCGAGTTCGAGTGGGTGCAGGGTGTCCTCGGTGCGTGTCGGGAACGGCTGCCATGCTCCGGTGCCGGTTCTGCGATACCCGCGGCCGAGGCGGACGGCCACCACCGTGGGGTCCGCTTCGGAGTCGTGGTAACCGTTGTCGCCGCCGAACTCCTGGGCGTACGCCTTGTCGATGATCGCCGCCCACAACGGCCCGCCGCGACGCTGTGCGACGAAATAGCCTGCTCCGGTATCGGGGTGGACGTAGATCTCTTTGTTCACCTGAACCCATTTGGGCTCGTCGTCGACGAAGAAGAGCACACTCACGGTGTGGTCGTCGTGCTCGTGCAGCATCTCCTCGATGGCCCGGGGATCACGAATCACCAGGTCCTTCAGGGCAGCCAGCACGCTCCTGTTCCCGGCGACTCCCCGGCTCACATCCTGGGGCCGGGGCCCGTGCTCGCCGTACATCGGATCGTCGTGCCGATCCTCGAGCACCGGCAACGGCTGGAGGGCGCGTTCCGGGTTCTCGATACGCACCCATTCCCATTCGTGGGGCCGCCTGATCGACCACGAGCCGTCCTCGCCCGGTTTCGCCACCAACGGCGGTTCCTTCGGTCTCTCGAAATTCGGAACGGTGACTACGGTGGGATTCTCGTCGGAATCGCGGCCGTGGATGCGGACCTGGCCATACGGGAGGTACCAGCGCAGGGCACCGAAGGAGCTGCCCTCCGAATCCGGCTGGAATTCGAATCCATCGGACAGCAGCACCTCCGGGAACTCGCGGATCGCCCCACTTCCGGTATCGATCCTGTAATACGATTCTCCGTCGCTCGATGTTATTTTCTCGACGAATATATTGCCGCGTCGCGGGAAATTCACCGAATCCCCCGCGCGATCGAACGTGATCAGCAGGTCGGAATGGTTCTCGCGGATTGGGCGGGCCGGAACGCCGGGTGTGGGGAGCCTGTTCGATCGCTGCTCTTCGGACAGTTGCGGCCGCTCGACCCGGTGCCGGACGATCGGGGCGGGGGTACGCGTCCGCGGTGGCGACTCCGGTTCGCTCCGTACGGCAGTGGACTCCTCGGGCAGTTCGGGTGAGTTCGGATGGTCGGTGCTCTCGTCCACGGCGGGCTCGGCGGCATGTCCGCTGATCGACATCGACGCGAACTTGGGGAGGTGCTGGAGGCCGACGAAGACGAGGCCACCGCCCGGCGGAATGGTCACATCGGGAGAGGGCATCTCGGAGATGTCGTCGTACTCCGTACGGTTTTCGTGTCCGTCCGGTGTGCGTCGAGTGATGGTGAGATTTCTGGTCCGGTACTCGGTATACGGCGTTGTCGTATCATCCGGAGTAGTTCCGGTCTGGTCCGGAATGCGGACGTAGCGGTCACCTCGGGGATTGATTCCGTAAATCACACCGTCCGCGTCCACCTGGAATTCCGCGTTGTCGCCCGCTGTCTTGAAGAATTTGGCGTGCGCACCGTGCAGCGCGCTTCCGGCCTTCGGATCGAGGCGGTATTCGATGCCGCTGTCAGGCTCGGGCATGCCGTCGTGCGCGTACCGATTCTCCAGCAGCAACCCTCGCGGTGTGCCGGTGTCCTCGTCGAACTCGACCGCGCGTACCTTGTAGTCGCGTCCGTCGTACAGCCCCGAATCGACCACGTCCCCGAATGTTTTCACCTCGATCGCGGCACCGTTCCGCAAGAGGGAATCGATGCGCCGGAGCATCGAGATACCTTGCTCTGTCGCGTGATCGTCGTCGGTGTCCAGCGTCCGATCGTCCGATTGTGTATTGATCGCCTTGTCGAGTAATTGCGCGACGGCCGCTTTCTCCGCGACCCATTTGTTCGGGAACCGATCATCCAGATGTTGCACGAACTCGTCGACGGAACTCGGATCCTCCGCCGCAGACTTCCACTCGTCGTACGAACCGGCCACCAGGTCCACGAACTCGGGGTCGCCGACCGACCCCAACAGTGTGTGCAGGGCTCCCATAGCCGATCCGATCGGATGGAACAGCGCCTCGACAGTCGGCGTGGCCGACCCGTCGGTGACACCGATCCCGCTGGAATCCGCGGTGCGATGCAGCGGCTCCGGCTCGATCGAATCGTATTCGAACGACTTCACCGATGCGGTGTCTTCCTCGTCCGATGAGTAGGCGAAGGAGATGATCTCACCCTCATCGGATTGGTTTCCGGCGGAGATCACCGAGCCCGTGGCCGGTCCGGGCTCCGAGGTTTCTTCGTCCGATGAGAAGACGTAGGAGACGATCTCGCCCTCGTCGGACTCGTCTATCGCGGAGCGACCGCCTCCGGACTCCACGTCTCTGTCCGAGAGCACCGGTCCCACCTCGGCCTCGTGCATGTCGGATGCCCCGTCATCGGCCGGAACATCGCTGGTCTCGGTGATCGGCATCGAACGCTCGGATGAATTGTCGGCCGCTGTCTGCGATGGTCCGGCTGCATCGCGTGCGCCCGGTCCGGGGTCCGGACCTGCGGTGCGATCGTCCTCGAAAGCCTGGTCCAGGACATCGGCCAGTGATTCGAAAGCCGAGATGTGTTCGGGGTCATCGAAGTCGATCACGTCCTGCTGGACACTGTTCGTGAAATTGGATGGCGTGCCGCCACCGATGAGGGAATCGAGTCGGGCGGCAATGATATCGGCGAATCCGGGTGTTGAGCGTGTGGTTGGCGGAGTTGCGGCCGGGGGTGATGCCAGCTGGTCGTCGAGGCTGGGGAGTCTGCTGGGGCTGCCTCGCCGCATAGCGGCTGTGCGGGAGGTGCCACTGTCGGTTGTGGCAGGTTCGGGACCGTATACGTTGTGCGCCCCGACACCGCTCGCCGACAGCACGATGATCTTGGACAGATGTTTCAGCTCGAGGGTGATGATGCCCCCTCGGTCCGGAATGGTGTAGTCGAATCGTCCGCCGGGGCTGTCGGTGAGGGGGGTTTCCACTCCGCCGAGTGTGCGTTCGAAGAGCTGGCGGTTGCCGTGGTCGTCGATGGCGATAGCTTTGTATTCGGTGCCGTTCGGGAGTTTGACGTAGCGGTCTCCGGTGGGTGTGAGGCCGTAGATGATGTATTCGTTGCCGCGTTTTTCTCGTCGGTATTCGGCGGGGCCGTCGGGGGTGAAGAAGTCGGTGACGATGTCGCGTAGTGCGCCGTTCTCGCCGCGGCCAGAGGTGGCGTTTTCGGTGTGGTAGTACTCGATGCCGGAGGTTTCGTCCTTGCGGTAGCGGATTCCATCGCCGAGGTCGATGGCGTCGTCAGGCTTGGGGTCGATGTGGTATTCGATTCCCGCTACGGGGACGGGGTATCTGCCTTCGGCGCTGCCCCTGTGTGGGTTTTCCAACACGATTCGTTCGGGGCGTTGTTGCGTATTGCGTTGGACACCGAGTGTTGTATAGGCATGTTGGGTGATGAGGCCCGGTATTATCGAGGCGTCCTCGATATGCGTCTTGTGCGGGTGTGTGCCGAGAGTCACTATCGCGCCGTGGCGTATCAGGTAGTCGATACGTTCCGCGGCCCACTGTGCCACGGTCGGGTAGCGCTCCAGCAGGTTGAGCCTGGGGTCCTTGATAACCCGGATATATTCCAGCAGGGCGTCGCGTTGTGGCTGCCAGTTCTTTTGCGGGGGGTCGGGGAGATCACGACGTATCCGAGCAGCGAAGTCGGCGAAAGCGTCGTGCGGCGCATCGAATCTGGACACCGCTCTGGCGAACTCTATATCGGCGTCTGGTCCCAGGATATCTATCAGGACATCGATATCGAGTGTGTAGGGGTGCAGGAACCATTCGGTGCGTGAGTGGTAGGGCTGCCAGGTTTCGGATTGTGATTCCAGGTATGCGCGGCCGAGGCGATCAGCGGCTATGGATGGCTCCGTGGTGAGATTGTGGTAGCCGTTGCCCTTTCCGAATTCCTTGGCGTAGGCCTTTTCGATGATGGCGGCCCAGAGCGGTTCACCTTCGCGATGTTGGACGAAGTAGCCTTCGCCGGTGTCGGGGTCGGTGTAGATGTGTTTGTCGACGCGGACCCATTTGGGTTTCTTGTCGACGAAGAATCGGACGCTGACGGTGCCGTCCTTGTGTTCGTCGATCATGTCGATGATGGCTTGTGGGTGGTCGATCGCGAGTGCTTTGAGGGGTGCCAGGACCCCACAGTCCGGGGCCAGGCCTTGGCGTACGTTTCCGGGGTCGGCCCAGAGTTTCCCGTCGATGGTGGTGCTGAACATGGGCGAGCCGCTGCGGTCGACGAGTGCCGGCATGTATGTAGGCAGTAGCTCGTCGGGGACTTGGAAGTCGAGCCATTCGATGTCGCCGAGGCGTTTGACCGCCCAGGACGAGCCGTTCGGTCTCCCAACGACAGTCGGGTCATCGTAAGTAATTGTGACGATATCAAGAGTACCGTCGGATTTCCGGCCCTGGAAACGGGCCCTGGTTTCCGATACCCGCCAGATCAGAGTGCCAGTTTTGCTGCCCGCTGGGTCCGGTCGGAATGTGAATCCGTCGTCCAGGAGCGTGACTGGAACATGTTCACGGATCCCGTCGTATGTGGTGATTTCGTAGTATTCGTCGCCGTTGTCGTCCTTGGTCAGAGTGACCGATTCCTTGCCCTGGTTGCGGAATTGGAACAATCTTCCCTTATGGTCGACGACGGTCAGCAGTGGACGCCTGTTCAGGGTATCCGGCAGGCGTAGGTTGATCGAGATCGGCAGGGCGGAGTAATCGTAGAATCGTTGTTTGTGGTCGAGTTGGTTCCAGTGTTCTTCGGGAGCGAGCTTCTGGGGTTCGAGTAGTTTTCGGTCGAATGTCGGTTCGAGGGTTTTTCGTGCCGGTGGGGCACGCATAGCGGAGTCTTGTGTGATGTGTTGGTCGGTGAGGTGGTCGCCGAGGTAGGAGCCGTCGGCGGGTTCGTAGTCGGGTGTCGGTGTGGGGTGGTGGCGTGGTGCTTCGTGGGTGGATTTCAGTTGTCGGAGCAGGTGGCGTCCGAAATAGGTGCCTTCACCGGGGTCGAAGGCGGGTGTTTTGTCCCGGGTGGTCGGTACGGGTGCGGGGGGTGTTCCACTTCCACCGTCGGTTGGTTCATCGTCGGTAGGCGGCCTCGCGTCGGTCTGGTCTCCCGTGGCGTCCGGGGCATCGTCCCGGGTGGGGTCCCAACTGCCCCAGGAGTCGTCGCTGGTGTCGGAGGCGTCGTCGGTGATGTCCGAGGCATCGTCGTTGAGGGCGTAGTCGTCGAAGGTGTGGCTGTCGAGTCCGAGGCTGTTGTGCATGCCGTCGGTCAGTGAGGCGAATCGGGTGGAGTTTCCGTTGTCGGCCTCGATGACGCCTCGTCGGGCGCGTGCTGTGGTGTGCATCGATGTGAACTTCGGGAGGTGTTCGAGTCCGACGCGGACCAGGACTTCGGGGTCAGCGAGGGTGGGATCGGGGTCCGGAACGCGGTAGTCATCGGCTTCGATGATGTCGCCGTCCGATGTTCGCACTGTGGTCGAGCCGGTTCCGCGGTCGGTGATGTATACGGTGCCGTTGGTGTCGCGGCGTATGACGTCAGAGGTCGTGACCATGTGTTCTGTTCCGTCGCGTGTGCGGACGTAGCGTGTTCCGCTCTCGGCGAGTCCGTAGAGGGTGCCGTCGGGGTCGCGTCGGTATTCGGCACGGCCGGACCAGATTCTTTGGAAGATGTCACTGACCATGGCGAGTCGGCCGCCGGGTCGGCGTCCTGCCTTGGTGGTGGTGACTTTGAGGTATTCGGTGCCGTCGGTGGGGTCGATGCGCGACCAGATGTTCTCGCCGACCCTGGTGTAGCCGGTCGTCTGCGAATCGAGCCGGTACCCAATTCCCTTGGCCGGGTCCGGGTGTGGCCCTCGGGTGTTTCGTGAGTGTTGGAGCAGGAGCCCGGTGGGCTCGCCGGTCTCTGGGGCGTATTCGATAGCGCGTACGGTGTGTGCTCGATTACCCAGGAGTCCCGGGACGTCCGGAATGCCGAAGTCGTCGTGTTGGTCGAGCGGGAGTGCGGTGAGTTCGACGGCTTTGCCGTCGCGCATCAGCGTGTCGATCTGCCCGGCGATCGCACGGCCCAGCGCCATCTGTTGGTCGTCGAGTCGCCGGTCTGCGTTGCGGCTCTCGTTCAGGGTCTCGAAGTAGTGGGTGAGGGTGGTTTTCTCCGTTTCCCGTTGTTCGGGGAATCGGCTGTCGAGGTATCGGCGGAATTCTTCACTTGAGCCGTGGTCGGTTGTCGCCTCGTGCCACTGGTCGTAGGTTCCGGCGAGTTGTTCGGCGAACGCACGGTCGGTGCGGAGCCAGCCGCGCAAGGTGTCCGCGTCGAACCGCAGCGGATGCATCAGAGGCCCGGCTGCGACGTTGTTCGTCCACTGCGTTGGATCCAGAACTGCGTCCGGACCGGTACTGGTCGACTGCGTCTCCCGTTCATCGAGTGCGAGTATGTCGTCTGCCGGTGATCCAGTGTCGGGTTTTGCGTGGATCGTCATCGATCGGAATTTCGCCAGGTGTCGCGGCAGGATCAGGACCACCCCGCCGGGCCGGGCCGCGGCCAGTCGCCAATCCAGGGGGGTCGAGCCGGGACCCAGCATGACGGACATGAAATCGAGTTGCCTGTTGGTGACCCCGTCCCGTGTAGTCCGCACAATGTTCTTGCCGGAGACCGTCTGCTCCGTGCCTTCCCGTGTCCGGACGTAACGTGTCCCCCGCGCATCGAGCCCGTACAGAGTGCCGTCGGGGTCGCGGCGGTACTCCGCGGTGCTACCACCATGTTCGAAGATGCGGCTGACGTCCTCGAGTCGGCCGCCGGGTTCGCGTCCCGCACGATCGTTGTCGACTCGGAGGTATTCGGTGCCGTCGGTGGGATCGATCCGGGACCAGATACCGATTCCGACCTCGGTGTAGCCGGTCAACTGGGTGTCGAGTCGGTACTCGATACCATTGGCTGGGCGCGGTAAACCCTCGGCGGTTTCCTGGGAGAATTCGAGCAGAATTCCGACCGGTAGGTCGGTGAAGACGTCGTCGTACTTGATGCCGCGCACCGAGTACGGCTGGTTGCCGAGCAGACCGGGCACATCGGGATCGCTGTCCTTGTCGCCGCTGTCGAACGGGTGCGTGGTGAGTTCGACCGAGTTGCCGGCGCGCATCAGATCGTGCATCTGCTGGGCGAGTGCCCACCCGCCGGCGACCTGATCGCCGTCGAGCTCGAGTTGCTTGAACAACCGGTCGTTCAGCGCGTCGAAATACTTGGCCAGAATGTACTTCTCGGTCGACCACTGGCCGGGGAACCGGTCGTCGAGATACCGCGAGAACTCCCGGATGGATGCGGTGTTCGTCGTCGCTTGTTTCCACTGGTCGTAGGTTTCGGCGACTTGTTCGGCGAAGGCGCTGTCGGCGTCGTCGCCGAGCAGGTTGAGCAGGGCGTTCGCGCCGAGGCGTAGTGGGTGGAGCGGGTTCTCGATAACCGAGGTGGTTTCATGGTCTTCCGAATCCGGATGCGAGTCCGCGTCATCGGTGTGCCGGGGTTCGCGTTCCTGGTGCGCTCCGGGGCCGTGGACGAACGTCGTCCTGAACTTCAGCACATGTTCCAATCCGACAGCGACGATGCCGCCACGGTCCGGAACGGTGATGTCCTCCAGGGATCCGGGTTCCTGTGAGGTACGGGACTCGACCCCGTCGGTAGTACGTCGGAAGACGCCTGCCTGTGTGGCCTTGTATTCGGTTCTGTCCGGTGTTCTGAGGTATCGCGCACCATCGCGGGTCAAGCCGCGAACGGTGCCGTCCGGGTCGACGCGGTACTCCGCGCCTTTGCTGGTGAAGAAGAAGTCGCTGATCACACCGTCGAGGACGCTGGGGATCGGACCGCGTCCGGCCGTGGCGTCATCGACCTTGAAGTACTTCACTCCGGTGGTTTCGTCCTTGCGATACCAGACGCCCCGTTCGACGAGGGTGGTCTCGTTGGGTTTGGGGTTGAGTCGATATTCGATGCCAGGGATCGGTGTGGGGTATTCGCCGTTGTCGTCGTACGGATTGTCCATCAGGAAGAACACCGGCTGGCCGGTACGACGACTGAACTCCACATCGAGGGTCGGATAAACATGCGAGCTGAGCAGTCCGGGCACCTCGGTACTGTTCTCTACGCCGGATCCGAACGAATGTGTACCGAACACCACCATCGTGTCGTTCTTCAGTATTTCGGCGATTCGCCGAGCGAAGGCCTGAGCGACGAAGATGTATTCATCAGGCAGAGTGCTGGTGTGCGATACTGCGGCTACGTCACCGTAATATCCTTGAAGGACGTTCATCTCCGCTACCCAGGAATGATCCGGATCGCCGTCCTTTGAGTTCGGCGTGTATTTATTGTGGAGGTACTTTTCAAACCTGGACGATTTAAGACTTTGAATGCCGTCGTCGCCGATTTTGATCCAATCGTCGAGGGAATGGGCGACAGCCTCGGCGAATTTTATATCCGATTCGGGGCCCAGTAGCTTGTGCAAGGTAGTTGCGTCGAGCGCGAGCGGATGCAGTGTCTCTTCAGCGCGTGACGGAAGTGGTTTCCATTTTCCGGTTTCGGTTCTGCGGTATCCGCGGCCGAGGCGGTCGGCAACCACCGTCGGATCCTCTGCGAGGTCATGATAACCATTATCGAGACCGAATTCCTTGGTGTAAGCTTTGTCGATCATGGCCGCCCACAACGGCCCCCCGCGGCGCTGTCGCAAGAAATATCCTGTTCCGGTATCCGGGATGACATAGATCTCTTTCTCCACCCGAACCCATTTGGGCTCGTGGTCGACGAAGAAGAGCACACTCGCCGTGTGGTCGTCGTGTTCCTCCAGCATCTCTCGGATGGCCTCGGGGTCACGTATCGCCAGGTCCTTCAGGGCGGACAGTACAGTACAGTTCCCGGCGCCTCCCTGGCTCACATCCTGCGGCTGTGGTCCGAACTCGCCGTACATCGGATCGCCATACCGTTTCTCGAGCACCGGCAACGGTTCGAGTACCTGTTCCGGTTTTTCGATATGTACCCATTCCGAATCGTCGGGCCGCTTGATCGACCACGAGCCGCCCTCGCCCGGCTTCGCTACCAAAAGTGATTCAGTCGGATTCTCACCGCTTGGAACGACGACTGCGGTCGGGATACCGCGGGAGTCGCGGCCGTGAATACGGATCTCGCCGCTCTCTATATGCCACACCAGGGTGCCGGATGAACTTCCTTCTGCATCCGGCCGGAATTCGAATCCATCGGACAGTAGTACCGCGGGAATCTCCCGGGATTTTCCACTCGTGGCCGCGAACTTGTAATACGGCTCCCCGTCGTCGGACATGATTTTTTGGACGAAATTCTCGCCGTGGAGCGGAAGACGCTCCGGTCGCCCACTGCGATCGATCGTGGTCAGCCGTCTGGGGTTGTTTTCAGCGATCGGATCGGCCGGAATACCGAGTGTGGGTAGATACCGTTCCTTCTCGGCATGGGTGGTGAGCAGGTCCAATCGCTGGTCGTCGGGCAAGGTTGGTCGCTCGATCCGGTGCCGGACGGCTGGGGCGGGAGTGTGCGTCTGCGGTGGCGACTCCTGTCCGGCCCGTTCGGCGGTGGACAGCTCGGGCAGTTGGTCGTCGTCGGGAGAGTTCGTGCCGTCGGTCTTTTCGTCCACGGTTGGTTCGGTGGTACGTCCGCCGGATACGTTGTCGGCATTCGGTGTGAAGCCGCTGATCGACATCGATGCGAATTTCGGCATGTGCTCGAGTTTGACGAAGATGAGGCCGCCGCCCGGTGGAATGGTCATGTCGGGAGAGGGGATATCGGAGATCTCGTCGAACTCCGTATGGCTGGCGAATCCCTCCGATGTTCGCTGAGAGCTGGTGTAATCGGTGATCCTGTACTCGGTGTATCCCGGTACCGTCCCGCTTCCGCTATTTCCGGTCTTGTCGGGAATTCGAGCATAACGGTAGCCGAATCGGGAGATTCCGTAAATCGCCCCGTCGGCGGCGACCTGGAATTCTGTGCCGTCACGCCATGCCTTGAAGAATTTGGCGTCCGCACCGTGCAGTGCATGTCCGGCCTTCGGATCGAGGCGGTATTCGATACCACTTTCAGGTATGGGCATGCCGTCGTACGCGTGTCGATTCTCCAGCAGAATCCCTCGCGGTGTGCCGTCCTTGTCGTCGTACTCAACCTCAACCGCACGAACCTTGTAGCCGCGCCCGCCGTACAGTCCCGGAGCGGCCACGTCACCGAAGGTGTTCAGTTCGATCTCGGCGCCGCCCCGCACGAGGGAATCGATCCGCCGGAGCAACGAGCGGCCTTGCTCGACCGCGTCGTCGTCATCCTCGTCCAGGGTCCGATCGTCGGACGGTTCGTTGCTCATCGTGTCGAGCAATTGCGCGACGGCCGCTTTCTCCGCGACCCATTTGTTCGGGAACCTCTCGTCCAGATGTTGTGTGAACGCGACGCCGGAACTCGGATCCTGCGCCGTGGATTTCCACTCGTCGTACGAACCGGCCAGCTGGCTGACGAACTCGGGGTCGGCGACCGACCCCAGCAGTTTGTGCAGAGCTACCGAATCCGGTCGGAGCGGATGGAATAGTGCCTCGACGATTGGTGTGGCCGACCCATCGGTGACATCGTGACCGTCGGGGGAGGTGGTGTGTCGCAGTGGTACCGGCTCGATGGAATCGTATTCGAACGACTTGATCGATTCGTCGTCCGAATTATCGTGTACGACCGATTCGCTGTCGGCGGAACCGGAATTCGAACGCGCGTCATCTGTTACAGTGCGGCCGTCATCGGATTCCACGTCTGGGTCGGAGATCACCGAACCTGCGTCGGACTCGTCTGTTATGGAGCGGTCGCCGTCGGACTCGACGTCTGGGGCGGAGATCACTGATTCCGCATCGGTATCCTGTGTGCCGGACGCCCCGTTATCGGCTGGAGCATCGTCCGCCTCGGTGGTTGGTATCGAGTGCTCGGATGAATGATCGGACACCGTCTCCGATGGTTCGGCCTCGACGGTGTGCGTACCGGATGCTGCCGAGGGACCAGAGCGTGCCGTATCAGCTGTCTTCCATCGTTCGGCTGGGTTGCGAGGTGTGTTGGTCGCGCCGATACGGGTGTCGGCCAGTGCCTCGGGCCCGGACGTCGAATCGGGTGCGGTGCGTGGTCTGCCTTGGGGGGTGTAGACGACCGCGGCGAATGTGCGCACGTTGGTGGTGGGGTGGTCGGTGAGCAGGTGGGATTTGTGGGTTGCGGGGTCGTATACGTGGATTGTGTTGTTCTTGTTGTAGTAGACGAGGAGGTGTGCGCCGACGCCGTGTGTGTCGGTGGGGCCGTGGGATACCTCGATGACCAATGCCATCGATTTGTTGTCTGTTAGTTGGTTACTGATCTCGGCGAGTGTGGAGAATTCTTGCGGTGGTGCTCCGGCGTGGGTGGTGAATTGTGTGGTGTCCATGCCTGATGGGCCGTACTTGTATTTGCGCGGGACTGTGATCGGTGCGTTCGGGTTGAAGTTGGCGGCGAAACCCATTGCCGCCGTAGCGCGATTATTTGTTTTGGCGGTCGCGGGTTCGGGTCCGAAAGCGGCGTATGCGGCCGTGCCACCGCTTTCAATGGCCTGGAATTTGGCGAGGTGGTGCGGCTGAATGGCGATGATGCCACTGCCGGGGATCCGTGGCATGTCGGGGCGTTCGCCGGGGTTGGGTTCGCGGCTGAAGGTATCGGTGCCGGGTCGTTTCCAGTAGGCCACGCCTTCGGCATCGTAGGTGCGTTCGATGCCGTGTTTGTCGATCCAGGAGAAGGTGTGATCGCTGGTTGTCTTGAATTTTCGGCCGTCGGTGAGTTGTGCGTATCGTTCTCCGTCGGCCGCGAGGGCGTATATCGCGCCGTTGGGATCTCTGCGGAATTCTGCGCCGTGGGTGGGTGCGAAGAAGTCGCCGACCAGTTCGGTGATGATGCCGTTGGGGCCGCGGCCGGTGGTGTTGTCGTGGACGGTGAAGTATTCGATGTTGGTCCGGGTGTCTTTGTGGTAGAGGACGCCGTCGGGGCGGGGGGTGGATCGGGTGGGTCTGGGGTTGATGCGATATTGGACGCCGGCGACGGGTTTGATATCGAAGTGGTTGTGGTCGTGGGGGTTCTCGAGAATTATCCAGGTGGGTCGGATATAGGTGGAGTTGTACTGGACATCCTGGGTGGCGTAGGCGTGTTCGCCGCGAATTCCGGGGACTGCAGTGGCGTTCCTGCGGCCTTGGAAGAATGGCCAGGTGCCGATGATGAGGGTACCGTTACGTCGGAGGATGTAGTCGACTCGTCGAGCGAATTCATCTGCGATGGCGAGGTCGGTGCCGGTGAGGGTTCGTTGGTGTTCTTCGTCGTGATGCAGACGCTCGTAATAGGTGGCGAGGGCGTCTTTCTCGGTGGTCCATCTGTCGGTGTCGGTGGTGTGACGGGCGAGGAATGTGTTGAGGAAGGGGCGGAAACCGGCGGGTGAGTCGGGGTCTTCGGTCCTCAGGTACTCCAAACCGGCTTCATTTTGTGCGGCGGGGTCATCGGGGTATTTGCCCATGATGGTGACCTCGGCTTCGTCCCGCTTTTTGTTCGCTTCATGTTGCCAGTCGTGGTGAGAGCCTGCGATGGCGCGGAGGAATTCGGGGTCGGTGGTGGGGCCGAGGAGTTCGTAGAGGGTGTCGTAGTCGTATTGGAGAGGGTGTAGCGGGTGAATGCCGCCTACGGTGAGTGTGGGTTGCCACGTGCGGGTTCCTGGCTCGTAGTGGCCGCGGCCGAGTCGTTCGAGAACCATGAGAGAGGCGCCGACGATACCCTCGTATCCGTTATCGTCACCGAAGCGGTCGGCGTAGGCCTTCTCGATGATGGGGGCCCAGAGGGGTTCGCCTTCACGGTGTCCCGCGGCGTATCCCTCGCCGGTGCCGGGGTCTGTGTAGATCCATTTGTCGACGGGCACCCAGACCGGATGTCCCTGGTCGAAGAAGCGGACTTCGATGGTGCCGTCGTCGTGTTCGCGGATCATATCGAGAATGGCTTGAGGGTTGCGGTCGGCCATGGCTTTGAGAGGCGCGATGAGACCACAGTCGCCGATCAGTCCTTGGCGGGCGTCGCGGGATCGGACCACGGGTTTTCCATCGGCTCCGGTCGCGAATATGGGGCTGGTGGTGCGGTCGGTCAGTGCCGGTGTCACGAGGACCTCAGGTGGGGTGGTGACGGTGATCCAGGTTTTGCTGTCGACGAATTTTATTTGTCGCTGATCCCCGATACCTGGTTTGGCGACAACGCGGTCGAGATTAGAAATGGTGGTGATGCTGAATTCGCCGGTGGTTTCGTCGCGTGTTTCGAAACGGGTGATTTCGTTGGTAGCCTGGGTCGTGTGCAGGGTACCACTGGTGCCGAACCAGCCTGGGATGTACACGAGGCCACTCGCCATCTCGGCTGATATGGTGACGGGATTCTTCTTGTACCTTTTTATGTCGAAGTAGGTTTTTCCGTCGGGCCCTGTACGTCTTTTGGCCTTTACGGTAACGCCTGGGAAGAGAAAAACGACTACTTCGCCCTTGTGGTTGACCAGTACTGTGCCGATGCGTCGAGTCAGATCGGCGAGGACAGGGGGTGCGGCGAATTTTTCTGCTCGTTGTTCCTCAGTGAGGTTTTCTTGTCGTTCTTCGGGGCTCAGGTCTTCGGCGATCAGTCCGGAGGGATCGTAGTCGGGGGTGAACGGGGTGCGTTCGTTGGTGGAGTGTGTGGTGGCGGTCTCGGGCGTGGACATGTGGCTGTCCAGGTGCTGGCCGAGGTAGGTGCCGTCGACCGGTTCGGTGGTCGGTGTGCGGGTGGTCCCGGTGGACGCGCGTCGGGTCAGCGGGCGGTCCGGCCGTGCTGGACGCCACGGGTTCGGTCCGGTCCGATGCGTGTCACGGCGGCGGCGTGACACCGGGGGAACACTCGAACTTCGAGTCGATCCACGCCGATCGGACGCGTTCGCTTCGTCCGTGGGTGGTGTGGGCTGGTCCAGCTTCTCGGGATCGGTCGTTACCGGCGTGTTGTCCTGTCCGGGGGCAGAGTTCGCGACTTCTGGGGATGTGGGCGACGATGTCGCGGGCTCCGCCCCGGAGGCCGCGGATCGTTCCGCTGAGAGGTAGGCCGAGACGGCCGGTTGTACGGTTTCGCTCGTCGGAGTGATCGCTGCGGGTGGTTCGTGGTGCGTGTCGGATGTCGTCGAGGGATCGGTGTGGGTGGTCTCGGCGGGTGTGGTCTGCTCCGGTGCGCCGATTCGGGTGCGGCCGGGGAGCGCGGGGATGGGGCGATCGTGGCGGCGGGGGAGGATGGGGCGGACCGGCCTGCCGTCTGGGGTGTAGAGGACGGCGTGCACGCTGGCCCAGGTGGTGGGTCCGGGGCTTCTGGCCTGTTGGCCGTCGTAGACACGGATGACGGCGCCTTCGACGTTGACCATCCGATAGGCGTGGGCGCCGATGCCGTTTCCGTTGAGGGTGCGATGTTCGCCGACGACCAGTGCCTGGGCACCGGGGCCGTGCACGATGAGTTGTCGTTCGATCTCGTGTTCGTCGGTGTATCCGCGCAGACGGCCGCGGCTGTACCAGCGCAGCGCGCGCCGTGAGCGGCCCGGCAGTGACGACGGTTTCGTCGGTACGCGGATCTTGGTGCTGCCGGTCTCCTTCTTGATGGCGCTCAGGACGTCGACGACGCATTGGAACGGGGTGTTCGCGGTGGTCGTGTCCACCGAGGAGTGGGTGACGTCCGAGTTGGTGGGGGTATGTGTCGTGCCGTCCGGCTGGTTCGCGGAGACGGAACCTCCCGGGAGCCGGGCGGTGATGTGCCGCAGGGGGCGTGGTGGTCTGGGCATTACCGGGTCCTCGGACGGGCGGTGTACCCGTTGGTTCCCGATGCGGCGCAGACGTTGTGGTGGCGCGGGCATGATTGGGTCGTCGGCCACGGGCTGTTGGGTGACGGGCGAGGTCGAACCGTCGGGGTGGCGTGTGCTGGGGCCGGAATCGGCTCGCCACCTCAGCGACGAGGTGCGTTGCGGGATTGCCGGGCGGTTTGTGCCTGGTCGCGGCGAATCGTCGTCCGAGTCGTCGCTGTCGCTGAGCAGGAAGTTGGCGTCGTCGTCGCTGCCGCTCAACAGGAAGTTGAGGTCGTTCACGTCCGTGGTGTCGCTGTCGCTCAACAGGGAGTCGAGGTCGTATACATCCGAGCCGTCGCTGTCGGTCAACAAGGAGTCCAGGTCGTACACGTCCTCGGTGTCGTGCGAGGCGGATTCGGCGGGGTCGCCTTGTAGTTCGTCGAGGGGCGGGGTGACCGTGCTGCCGGTGTCCGGGCCAGCGGGGGCGAACGTCGGCGGGAGCTCGATGTCGGTGGTCGGTATGTCGACGAAGGTGATGGGCTCGGTGTCGGTCGCCTTGGAAGCCGGTCCGGATTTCGCGGGAGTGGGTTGGCGTGCGGTGAATATGCTCTTCAACCCCGAACCCGGTTTCGGTACGGCGAGGTAATAGTGGTCCAGGTGGTTCAGGCCATTGAACTCGCGGGTGGCGGAACTCTCGTCGCCGATCACGATCGGGGCGCCGTCCAAGGTGGAGTACCTGATGGTGAGTAGAATTTTATGGGGCTTCAGTACGGCCGTGGTGGCTTTGGGAAGAACGGCGTCTATCAGTGTTTTCCAGTTCCCCAGGTTTTCCAGGTCTTTTACTTGCTTGTCGAATTCTTCGCCGAGTCGCCCTTCCTGCTGCGCGGTGTACAGTTTTCTGAATTCCGGGAATCCGGCCGAGGTGTTCGGCTGGTTTCCGATTTTTTCGAGCAGCTTACCGACACCGTTCGACTTATCGGCGTCGGCGATTTTGAAGATCGTATCCAAATCTCCTTGCGCGGCGGTCGCCGCGGCGCGGATCCTGTCGATGGCCGCAGACTGTTTGTCCTTGGTCTGCGCGATGATGGCAGCGCGGTAGTCGTGGATGGTGCCGGACAGGGCGTTGTCGAAATCTTCGAGATATTCTTTTCGGTTGGCTCGGATCTCGGCGGTGATCTTTTTGCGTAGATCTGTGACCGCGGCGCCGGTTTCACTCGGTTTCATCTCCGGCCGAAGGGCGGACAACACCAGGAGCATGAAGCAATCGCCCTTGGCTCCCAGACTCAGCCAATCGAACCGCGCGGGCGGATCGACACCGCCGTACTCGTGTGTCGTGAATCCGGCCAGTCTCTTCCACTGCTGCTCGGCCCGCTCCGCGGTTTTAGCTGCCCAGACCGCGCCCGCTTCATCGATGTCGTCGGCTGCCGCAAGGGTCTGCTTCGGATCCGCAGCCTTCTGCTTCCCTTGCTTTTTCGAGCTCAGTGGCGGATCGGATGACGGATCTGTTTTCGGGTCGGTGAGCGGCGTCGCATCCGTGCCCTTGTCCGCATTCGATTTCGGTGCGGTGGCCTTCTCCTCCGAATCGGTGATCTCGATGACCTTCGATTCCTTGGGGTGTGGTGCGGTGCCGTCCTTCGGGGTTTCATCCGCCGGATCGACATACCCGGTCGGATTCTCCATCGTGGTGAGATCGACGTTTCCGGAAACCCACAGCACACCCTCGGGCCCGCCGATCTCGATGAGTGCGGGCACGACGTGGCTGTAGGCCTTCGTTTTGCCCTGCACGCCGAAGCGGGCGTAATTGGTGGACTGCCGGACCATACCACTGGAATTGGTATGTTTGACGATGTCGCCGGCGATCGGGATATTCGTCGGAGTGTTCTGGTTGGTGGCGTCGGCATTGAGATCGTTCGTCAGACCGGCGGTCTTCCGGTAGTCGTAGTTCTCGCGGTCGTCGTGCTGGACCACGTCCTCGGCCTGGGCGATACCCTCGATCGATGTGCCGGCGTTGATCCGGACAGGTCGTGGGTCGAAGAGCGTCACCTTGAGATATCGGTCGCCCGTGGGATTCTTCACGAAGACGATCGCATCGCCCGCCTCGGCGTCGTCCAGAATCATGCTGGTGGTGTCCTGCCCGACATACGTTTCGACGCCGGACATGGACAGCGATTGCAGCAGGCCGGGTAGTGCCGCGGAGAAGCCCGGCTGGTCGCTGCGCACGAGCGACGGGTCCACCGTGCGCAGCGCGCGGGCCAGTTCGGATTTGCCGTCGAAGTCGTGAATTGTCAGTGGCAGCGTCGGCTTCCAGGGCTTTGTGTTGAACAGTGCGCGCAGGTCGGCGGGCGGATTGACGGCGATGGCGGTATCGCCGTCGGTAACCGGTGCGAGGGGCTTGCTCGGATCGTCGGAATACAGCCCGGACTGTATTCGCGGCACGTCGTTGCCGGGTTTCGTCTCGGAAGTCTCGAAGAGAACGAGAACGTCGGCGGGCATCTCGATGTGGTCCACATCGGTCGCGGGCGGGAGTTCGGAGTCGGCGAGCGCGTCGAGTTGTGCTTCCAGGTCCGGCGTGAGGGTCCTGATCGGCGCTGTCGGTGCGGGATCGACCACCGCGATGGGTGCGGGAACCGCCGCGGTCCCGTACGCCCGAACCATATCGGTCGCGGCCCGGCCCATCCAGGCCACACCCTGTCCGAGGTGGGACAGCAGATCGATCCCCTTGGACGCCAGGTAATCCACCACCACCTTGGTGATCATGTGTGAACTGACATCGATATTGACCTTGTACGGCACCGAGAACCGGGTCAGGCCGGCCGAGCGGATCCAGGTTCGATCCTGCCGAGACGACTTGCGCTGGTTGCCGGCGCCGCTCTGCCGGCCCGCCGCGAGGGTGAGGTTCGGCTGCCGGCCGTTGACCAGGAGACCGGGATTGAACATCTCGCGGTGGTCGAAGGTCTGATATGCGCTGACACTGGTCGCGCCGGGAACGTCCAGGGAGTTGCCGCCGGTGGCCTGATAGCCACGAAGGGTGTCCGCCACGGTGCTGTCCGGGAGAACTTCACCCGTCTCCTGGAGCTGTTTCAGTTCCTTCGACACCGGTTCGCCGTTGTCGTTCACGCCGATGCGCGACAGGTCCGGTACCAGGCTGAGCTTCACCGAGACGAGCCGCGGAATGAACCACGAGCGGTGAAAGAAGCGCATGCGGTGCGTCGCCCCCGGCTTGCCGTTGGCCAGGGCGCGGAGGGCGTCGTCGTCCGTGGCCTTCGCGATGCGCGGCAGGACGGTGGGGTCGTAGGTGGTCGAGCCGTTCTCGGTGATGCCGGTCGCTTTCTTCTCCACAGCCTCGATCACCGTGTCGCGCAGGGCGTTTCGGGGGCCGTGCACCTCGACGTCGTAGATGGCCCCCACCTTGACGTTGCCCGTTCTCTTGAAGTCCTCAGGTAGGCCGTTACCGGGTACGAGCGGTTTCGGAACGTCCAGATCGGGGTGTGCCTGGACCAATGCCAGCAAATTCGGATGATGCCGCAGTTCGCTTTCGGTGAGGTAGAACTGCACGGCGTCGGGCACATCGATGAGGTAGGACCGCTTGCGGAGACCGCCGGGGAAGAAGTTCCGGATGGGGTTGCGCGGTGCAGCGGTGACGTTCAACAGGTACTTGGCGTCCGCGACGAATACGTACGCGCCGATGTAACTGGTGAACGAGGTGTCGTTGGTGGCCATGCTCTGGGCGGTGATCCGCGTTTCGCCGGTCGCGCCGATCTGACTGCCACCGATCAGGTTGGCGTGACGTGTGGAGTTCGGGCCGTAGTAGCCGATGCCGGATAGGCCGCCATGCCCGCCGGTCTGGTCGGGTTGGGCATATGCGGTCTGCGAGGTGGTCGTCGTCAGCTGTTCGGCCTCGAACGACGGCTTGTTCTGCACTCTGATGTTGTCGATCAGGCCCAGGACATCGCCGGTGAAATCGATGCCGGCCAGGGCGCCGGGGGCGGTGGTGCTCGAGAAGGGGGCGGAGTTCTGGAATATCGCCGCGGTCAGGTTGCTCGGCGCCAACGCGCTGTGGAAGACCCCGCGCACCGTCGAATCCGGATTGATGGCCGGTTCGCCGAGCGCGACTCTACGGGTCCAGCGGCCGGTGCCGATGGTCTTGTTCGCCAGCCAGCGGGCCGCTCCGAGCAGCGAATTGCCCACGGCGGCCCAGTTCACGGTGGGTTCGCCGTCGTCGGACTGGTTTGCCTCCTGGGCCGCGAGTTGTTCGTCGGTGCGGAAGGCACCGGGGACGACCGGATCGGTGTCGGTGTTCTTCGTGGTCTCGTCGTCCGGCTTCGTGTCCGCGGATTTCGTTTCTTCGTTCGCCGGGGCAGTGTCGGTCGGATCCGGTTTCGTCCCGTCCTCGTCCTGTTTCGCTGCCGCCGCAGCTTCGGCCGCATCTTCCTTGATGCGCTCGAACAGATCGGTGATCGCCTTGTCGGCGGTCTCTCGGAGGATCTTGCTGCCGCCGGGGTCCTGCATCTTGGGATTACGTGGCAGATCGGCGGGCTGCTTGAAAGCCTCCAGCAGCGCTTTGTCCTTTTCGGGGTCGACCGCGCGGGCTGTGGGTGTCAATGGCGGTGTGTTGGTCGGCTTCTTGGACAGGGTGCGGTAGGTGGGGAGAGCGACTCGGATCCGGCCCATGCCGGTGCTGAGGATGCGACCGGAGGTGGGTTGGGTGGCGGGCTGAGCGGTTGGTTCGGTGCTGGGCTCGGTGGTCGTGTCGGGCTCGGCGGTTGCGGCTGGCTCGGCGGTTTTGCTGGGTTCGGCGGGTGTGGTGGCGTCGGCTGGATCGATGACGGGCTTGACGCTGGGTTCGGCAGCCGGCTTGGTCGAGTTGGTAGCCGGCTCGGTGCTGGTGACTTCGGTGCCGGGCTCGGTGGCGTCGGTGGTGCTGGTAACGGTAGCGGGGCTGGGTTCGGGTGGGTGCGTGTCGAAGATGTGCAGTTCGTTGTAGGTCGGGATGCCGAAGACCTCGCTGCCGACGATCGGGGCGAAGATGTTGCGCTCGTTGACCTTCCAGCCGTAGTCGAGGATCTTCGGTGCCGCGTGATTGTGTACGTAGGCGCCGGTGACACGGGCGAACGGTTGATGCTTGTAGCCACCACCGAGCATGTTGTCGACAGAGAAGTTTCCACCGAGATGCCAGGGCCACGCGTTCGAGTACTGCTCGCTACCGGAGGAATTACCGCCGTTGTAATTCATCGTCGGCACCTTGGGTATCGTCCGCTCGTGCGTGATGCCCTGGTGCGGGTCGGCGGGGTTCTCCATGTGCCGCTTGGTCACGATCATGGCGGTAACCTTTCGGACACCGGACCCCTCGGCGATCTCGAACGTGGGAGCTCTCGCACCACCCTGGATACTTTCGTCCAGCATCGCGCGCGGACCGGCCCTCAGCTGGTCGAGCGTGCGGTTGTTCTCCAGGCTGTCGCGCAGGAAACCCTCGTCCGACAGATATTTCTCGAGATCGTCGAGCAGCGGCGCGAGACCCTCGACGCTCAGCGGTGTCGTGGTCAGTCCGAGTTGCCGCAGGTGTACGAGTTCCCCCGGCGGATACAGCGGTTTCTCGGGCGCGGTACCGAGGGTTTTCAGGTTCGGCACCATCATGTTGACGGGATAGGTCTTCCCGGTGGCCAGCGGTGATCCGGGGGCGGGTTGCAGCGGAGGCGCATGGTTGCGGACCAGCTCGACACGGAGGGTCATATCCGGCGTGACGTGCAGGTAATCGCCCTTGTGTCGCAGGGTGCGCGCCGTCGTGCCGCCGAGACCGACGCTCTGGAGATGGCTCGCTTGGTAGGCCAGGCCTGCCCTGGGGAGGGTGAACCGGAAACCGGGGTTCTTCTGATAGCCGGTGGCCGGATTCGACTTGCCGAATTTGAAGGCCGAGGTGAGTGCCAGCAGGGCCCCGAGCGAGTTGACGACCCTGGTCGCACCCTGCACCGCCAGCTGGCGCACGGTGTAGAGTTCCGCGCGCGCGTTCTTGATGGGCGGGCCGGTGAGTTTCCGGCCGCCGTGCAGGTCGGCGGTGAATCGCAGATATCCGAGTTCGGCACCGGACTTCGAATAGAGTACCGGCGTGTCGATCGGCCCGTCGCTCCACATGATCGACAGGGCGCCGAGGAAATTTTCCTGCCGGAAGAATTCCCACAGCCATTCGAGCGATTTGTCGTCGATATTGTCGATCCGGGGCGAGAAAGATTTGAGGACGTCCGCATATATACGGTTGACATGCGGAATGTCGTGTGGTCCGTAGAGCGGGAATTCGTGCCGCAACCGTTCGATCGGCGCGGGCACCGTACTCGGGTCCGCCGGATCGATCGCGGGCAGCTCACCGCTCTGGGTCATGTACTGCGGGAAGTACGCCTGTAGCAGGCTCGGCGGCTTCTCGGTGATAGGATGCCAACCCTTGGTCATCTGCTCGGGGGCTCGCAGGTCGGCCATCCCGTCGCCGACGCGCACCTCCCAGCTCGGGGCGAGGTCGTGCAGATCGTGCATGCCCTGGCTGCGCAGCTTGGCGATGGTTTCGACCTCGGAGGAGATCCGGATGTCGGTCTGCATCTCGTTGAGTTTGAAATCGCCCTGTCCGGTCAGGCTGGTCTTGTGGACGGCGCCCTTGCTCACCTGGCCGGAATGTGCATAGGAGAAGGATCGGAGATTGGTGTTGCCGAGCGTTCTCTTGATATCGCTGACGAAACGCTGGAAATGCTGGACCCGGGATACGGCCATATCGTCGGTCGGCTTGCCGGTCTTCTTCGGTGGCCCGAGGGAACGCACCGTGAGACGGATAGAGGCCGGATATCTCGTGCCCTTGTACGTCACCGGTATCGGCATTCCGGACTCGCTCAGCAGCCGTGACCATTCGTGGCTGAGGAGTTCGGCGGTCAGCGTCCGGTTGACGTCGGCGCGGAATGTGCTGTCCGGACCGCGGGTCGCCTCCACCTGATCGATCACGTGCTGCCGCAACCAGTTCACGGTCTCCTGCGGAACCCGCTGGAAATCGATGAGGTTCTTGGCACCGTCGCGCTTGGTGCCGAATTCCTGCATTGCCGGACTCAGCGTGGGCGACGGCGCGGCATCGGGCTGCTGGGTGCTGGCCGTCGGCTCGGTCGGTGGTGCCGATGCCTTCTCGGTGGTGTCCGGAGTCTTTTCGGTCGAGACGGCAGGGTCCGGCGCCTTTTGGGTGGAGTCAGTGGAGCCCGTGAGCTTCTTGCTCAGGTCCTCCGGTTCCGCGGCGGCTGGTTCCGGCTGCGAGAGCGGCTCGCGGACAACACTTCCGGCTTCGGAGGCCGAATCCTCCTCGGGAATGGTCGAAAGTTCGGAGTGGAAGAACGTCAGTCGGCGAACCTGGCTCACAGGGGTGGTTGCAGTGGGCTGGGCGGGGAGTTCTGGCGGCGAATTTTTCGCGAGGTCCTCGAGACTCTCCGTGGAGTCGCGGAGAACGCCGCCCTCGTCGTCGACGGATTCGGTGTCGGAACTCAGCCAGGTTGTCTCGTCTGCGGACGAATTCTCCTCGGGGAAGTCGTCGGCGTTCATCGATCCCGGCTCTGCGAAATCGTCCGTCGGCATGCTCTCGGGTATCTGCGGGAGTTCTTCGTGCTGCTGCGCTGTGCTGGGTGCGGCAGTGGTGCCGGTGAAACCTCGGAAGAAGTCGACCGCTGGTTCTCGGGGCTCCGTGCTCGGCGCGTATTTGTCCGGTTCTCGAATCTCCCACGGATCGCCGGGCATGATGTCGACGGTTTTCACCGGTACCTGTCGGAGGTAATTGATCAGGTTGTCCCGGGTTATGGGCCCGACGTACTTGGAGTCGTAGGTGTGTACCTCGCCTCCGTGTTCGGTGAAAGCTATCCGGAGGAACTCGTGGTCGGTCGGTGTGTTGAACCACAGCATGGTTCCGTTGAGGTCATCGCCGCTGGTTTGTTGCAGCCATTGCGCCGCGTTGTGTGCTGTGTATTCGCGTACGAGGCCGTTTTTGTCGGTGTAGGGGATGTTGTCGGCGTGTGTGTTGTTCGAGTTCGATTGTTCGGCGTGGGGGGAGTCGTTCGTGTCGGTGGGGGTGTGTGTCGGATCGTCGGTTCTGCTCGGATCTTGTGTGGGGTCGGGTGTTTGTCGATGGTTCGAGCCGGTGGTCTGTTGTGGGGTGTTGGTGAGCGTGCGTGCGGAGTGGAGGTCGAGGTTGTGGCCGAGTAGTTCGGACAGCGTTGGACGGGCCCGACTTGCTCCGGCGTGTCGCGGCGCGAGTAGCTGGTCTTCGACTTTGCGTTGGATTTCGGGGTAGGTGTGTTCGCGGAGATGTTGTTCGGCGTTGCGGAGGTCGTTCTCGGTCTTGGTGAGTTGGGTGTGGGTGGCCTCGGTCTGGTGTGTCTGGTGCGCGGTGTGGGCTTGTTGGTGTGCGGTGGATGCTGTCTGATATCGAATGACCTGTGTGGTGACCCCGTGGTCCTGGACCGGTGTGTAGGTGTCCTCGGTGGAGACGAAGCGTTGGAAGGTTCCGGGGTAGCCGCCGTTTTTGTTGGGGCCGGAGCCGCCGCGTTGGGCGCGGCCGATGATCTGGACCCAGGTGCGTTCTCCGGCGTTGGGGCCGATGGTGGTGATGACGAGGGTGCCGCCGAGGGCGAGGGAGTCTTTGTCGGGTTTGGGGCTGGCGCCGCGGCCGTCGGTCTTGTGGCCGAAGTGTAGGCTGCCGGGTGCGCCCCAGGCTTCGGTTTGTTTGTTGGCGAGGGTTTCCGCATCGCTGCTGTTGCCGTGTTCGTCGTACCATTTGGCGTCCCGGACGGTGTAGTCGAGTTTGATGGTGTCCGCGACGCGTAGTGGGGGTTGATTGTTGTCGGCGCGTTGTTGGTTGAGCTGTGCGACTTCCGCGCGCACGCGGTCGTCGGTGATTTTGTCGACCCAGTCGGTGATGCCGAATTCTTCGGGTTTTTTATCGCGCCAGGTGTGGAGTTCGGTGGTTTTCGTGATCCGGCCGTCGTCGCCGTATTCGATGCGGACGTCGTGGCCGCGGATGTCGAGGTTGTGGTGGACCTGCCATTGCGGGCGGCCGTCTTGGACGGCGCCGGTGACGACGCCGTTCTCATCGTATTTGAGGGTGATTTTCCCGTTGTGGGCGATGGCTTCCTGGACGGTCGCTTCGGCGGCCGCTTCGAGTTTTTGTTCGCGGGTGTCTTTTACTACGTCGTCGTTGCGTTTGATCGTGTCGTCGTAGAAGTTCTCGACGCGCGGTACCGGTCCGATGCCGTGTTGGTCGTAGAGTGCCTTCTCCACGTGCGTCAACGTTCCGGATACTCCGGAGGGCGAGTGCAGGAAGCTGCTGCCGACGATCTGCCCGAATCCCAGATACAACGCTTCGGAGGAGTGGTTGGCCTGGATTTCCACTCCGGACAGGGCGTCGAGGTATTGGCCGATGTTCTGGAGGCGGTTCTCGCGGATATCGGTGGTGGTCTTGCCCCGTTCGAGCATGAGTTTGTCGGTGTTCTGATGCTCCAGGAGTCCGACGCGGGGTGCGGCTCCGTTTTTCCCGGGGGAGATGATGTAGTGCAGGCCGCGGGTCATGCCCCAGCGGGCCAGGGCCGCGTTGGTGTACATCTCGGCGTCGGGGTGGTCACGGGTCAACCTGGGGCCGGGGATCTTGTTGAGTTTCTCGAGCGCGGTGTCGGTCAGTTTCGCGCGCCACATGCCGGTGGTGCGTTCGGGGCGGTCGAAGTCGCGGTCGGTGAGGGTGTGGAGTTTCTCCGCGGCCACCACCCGATCCGTCACCTGTTTGATGTGTGCGGCTTTCTCGGGGGTTTCGGCTTGGGGGCCGGTCTTGGTCAGGACCGCCTCCTGGCCGTCGTGCATGGCGGAGTCGAATTCGTCGCCGGTGTAGATGCCCTTGGGGAACGGCTCGAACCGGCGGTCCAGGCCGTGTTTCGTGGCGGCTTCGTCCAGGCGGGTTTTCATCTCGTCGAGTTTGGGGCGTTCGTCGTTGAGCCACCGGTGCAGTTCGTCGACTTCTTTCTGGGGGGCTTTGGTGGCGAGGTCGTCCAGCATCGCGGAGGCTTCGCGTAGTGCCCGGAATTGGAAGGTGTGTTTGGTGCCGATGATCACCCCGTTCTCGGGTATGGGTTGGTCGTCGAGCATGCGGCCCACGTTGACCAGGGGTGCTCCGGTTTTGGGGTGGGCGAATGCTTTGACCAGTGTTTCCATCGAGGCGACGAGGTTGTCGCTGCTGGTGCTGCCGTAGGCGGTGTCGTGTTCGAGGGCGTCGGTGAACAGTCGCATCGCCATCAGCATTTCCTTGCCCTGGCCGGTGCCCATGTTCGCGGTGCGCAGCAGGAAGCCGAGCATCTGGTTCTTGCGGGGGGCGAACCCTTCGTCGTGGTGGCGTTGCACGTAGTCCGAGAGGTAGGTCAGGCGTTGGGTGCGGGTGCCGGTGCGCATCAGCTCCCGGATCTGTTCATCGCTCATCCGCGGCACCGGGCTCTCACCGTGTTTGTCGGTCAGGAGGTGCTCGTTGTGGACCGACAACGCCGCGAAGACGTCCTCGGCCGCGGCCATCCGCTTGGCCTTGATCGCCTCGAACGCCGGGTCCTGCCAGGCCAGTCCGTTGTCGAAGGCGTCCTTGTCGGCCTTGCCGGCTTGTTCCAGGGCCTCGACCCGGCGGCGGATCACCTCCTGGGCGACCTGGTCGAGTTTCTCGTGTGCGCGCGTGTAGGCGGCGGTGTGGGTGTCGAGCTCGGATTTGAGGGGGGACAGGTCCGGGTCGTTGTCGTCGCGGCGGGTCAGCCCGTCGCGTAGCTGCTGGGCGCGGGCGTGCACATCCTGGTCGAACCGGAGGCTGTCGGCGATCGCTTGCAGGGCCCGGTCGTCGTGACCGCCGCTGGTCCGGCGGAAGAAGCGGGCGATCGCGTCGCTGCGTTTGTGCGTGTTGTCGCGTTCGTCGCGCGCGATCGCCTCTTCGGCGTGCCGCTCGGCGATCGCCTTGTCCAGCGCGGTGTGGTGGTCCTCGGTCGCCTTGTCTCGTGCGGCGTGGTCGTTCCTGGGTGGGAGCGTGGCGCGTAGCAGTGCCTCGTGTTCGATCAGCTCGCGGCGTAGCTGGCCGGCGCGGGTGTTGATGGTGCTGCGCAACTTGGTGAGATGGTCTGCGCTGGGCTCGGATTCGGCGGTCGCGTCGCGGTGGGCCTGACGTGCGTCGGCCAGATCCCGACGTGCGGACTGCACGCGCGCGTCGGCCTCGGCGGTGCTCTTGGCCAGATTGCCGTATCGGCGGGCCTCGAGGTCCGCGGCCCGCTGATGGTAGGCGTCGCGGCTCGTGGTCCAGGCCGCGCGGGTGTCGGTCAGTTCCTGCTGCGCGGTATGCAGCTGCTTCTCGGTTTCGATGCGCACGGTCGCGGCCTGTTCGTCCGCCTCGTGGACGCGTTGTTCGGCCTCGGTCGTGAGGATCGTGTACTGGTGATCGACCGCGTGATCGACCGCGGCGTTGTGCTCGGCGCGCGCCTGTCGCAGCTCGGTCTGGGCCTGCTCCAGATCGGTTCGGGCCTGATCGAGATCTCGACGCGCCTGGGCCACCGCCGGATCATCCGGAGGGGCGGGCTTGTTCGAATGCCCTGCCGCATCCTGACTTTCGGCGTTGGCCGGGTGTTCGGGCGGGTCCGAGTGTGCTGGGGTGTTCGCGCGCTTCGGGTCCGGTGTGTGCCCGGCGTCGTTCGTGCGCTGCGAGTCGTCTGTGTGGTCGGTTTGAGGCGAATGCTCCGCCTCGCTCGTCCGAGCGGGGGTGTCCGTGTGCTCGGCGTCGTTCGTGCGTTCGGGGTCAGGCGAGTGTTTCGGGTCGTTCAGGTGTTCGGGGGCGTTCGAGTGCTCGGCGTTGGTCGAATGCTGCGGGACGTCTGTGTGTTCAGGGCTGTTCGAGTGCTCGGTGGTTTTCGGGTGTTCTGTCTGCGTGGCCTGTTCGGCTTGGGAGGTCCGCTTGTGTTCGGCCTCAACGGTTTCCAGTGCCCGCAGGCGGGTCTCGTATTCCTTGGTGGCGGTCTGGTACTTCGCGGTGGCGTCGTCGAGTCGCTTGCGGGTGTCCAGGACGTTCTGATCCTGGGTATCGCCGCCGCGGATCTCCTGGGCCAGTTGGTTGCGCCGGTCGATCTGCCGCTTGTCGAGGCCGGAGGCGTCCGGGTGCGAGTCCGACTTCAGATACGGGAACCAGTCTTCCGGTGGCGTTTGGTCGTTGGTCCTGCTCCCGGAGGTCTGGTCGGCGGAGCCGTGCCCGGTGGTGTCGTCATCGGATTTGTCCGCGGGGGGCTGATCGTCGGTGTTGTCGGTGTGTTCGGGTGGGGTGTTCTCGGGGGTGGGTTCGTTGGTGACGGGCTTGCCGTTGTGGTCGAGGTGGCGGAAGTTTTCGGCGCGTTCGATGTTGGCCAGGTCGGTCTTCAGGACCTCGGCCAGGCGGTCGCGGTTCGGGGGGTAGGGGTGGAGGTGGTCGGTGAGGTGGTGCAGGACGCCGTGGCGGGTCCCGGCGGTCCCGGCTGCGTGTATGCCGAGTTTTTCGAAGGAGGCGTGGGTGATGACGGTGCCGAGTTCGGGGGCGAGATAGATGTTGCTGTTGCGGTCCACGACCAGTAGTTGTCCGCGGGGGTGGGTGAACCAGGAGGTGATCTTGCCGCCGGGGGTGTGGACGGGTTTGCCGGTGGCTGCGGAGTACAGCTTGCCGTCGTGTTCGACCACGCGGTACTGCTCGGCGAGTTTCGGTGTGAGATACCAGGGTTCGGGAACCTTCGGACCCGCGGTCGTCTCGTCGGGGTGACCGGTGTCCTGGTGTGTGGTGAGGGGGTCCTCGGGGTGGGTGAGGGTTTCGTTGCGTGGGGGGACCGGGATGTCGGTGCCCTCGAAGAATGGTGGGTGTTCGCCGGCGTCGCGGGCCAGGACCTCGGCGAGTTGGCGGAGCAGGCCACCGATGCCGGGGATTCGTAGGAGTAGTTCTTTGGCGATGGCGCTGTGCCCGCGTCGGCCCTCGCTGCCTCCGGAGCTCTCGTGGTTCGGGGCGGACGGTGTGCCCGCGGCCGGTTTGGCGCGTCCCGGGCGACGGCTGGGGCGCTTACCGCTCGGGCTCGCGTCGCTGTGTGGAACATTCGGCGCGACAACGATTTCCGGGTTGTGGGTGGATCCGGTGTCGTGTGCCGTGTGTCGTTGGACGTGGATCTCGGTGATGCCCAGTTGTCCGAGCAGATCGGTCAGACCTTTGCGCCCGAGACGAACCTCGGTGCCGTCGCCGTGCGTGAGGACCTGATGGCCGTTCTTGGTGACGATGGAGAACGCGCGGTCCCCGCTGCCCAGGTGCGAGACGGTCAGCTGTCTCTCATTGTCGGACAACGATTTCGGGACCGTTGTGGTGGTCGCCTGGTACAGCGCGGTGTCGTGATCGCCCAGCAGCGCCATATCGTCCGCGTCGTGCAGGGCGCGGCGCCATTTCTGGAATTCCTTGCCCGACACCGATTCCCACTGCTTACCGAGCGTATTTGCCTCGGTCTCGGCATCTTTCCAGGACTGCACCGGCCGGTCGGCTGGCGCGTGCGGCAGCGGCGAGGCGCGGACCACAGTGCCGTCGTCGTGCCCGGCATCGCGTTGCGGGGCGGCGGGATCGCGTTGCGGGGCAGGGGAATCGGTGCGGTTGATCGCCGAGCGCGGGTCGTCCTTGGCCAGTGGCGTGCTCGGGCCGGTCTTGGTCAGTGGTGTGCTGGTGTCGGTCTTGATCGGTTGTCTGGGGGCGGTTCCATCGCCCGCGAGCGGGCGCTCGCTCGCGGAGCTGCGTGGGTTGTCGGTGACCGGTTCGTTGGTTCGGCCGGCTTCGAGCGAGGAGCGGGGCGAGTCGGGACCGGTCGAGACACCGGCGCGGCCCTGCGGGGAGGGGGTGCCGTCCCGGGATATCGGGGAACTCGCACCCCGCCCGCTGGTAGGCCCATCGGGGGTCTGCTTGATCGAGGACGACAACGGGTCCGAGCGATTGAGTTTCGACGAACCCTGCGAGGCGTCTGCTCGGGGCAGTGGACTGCTCTGCGGTACCGAGCCGTCCCGGCCCGACCCCGGCGGGCTCGCTGGTTCCCGGGCGAGCCCGCTGTCGGGCTGGTTGCTTCGGTTCTCGGGCAGGTTCGCGCTCGGCCCCGGTTCGGTGGACCGGTCCTCGGGCAGGGCGTGAGAGTCGTTGTCGCCCTTGCTGATGACGGAGATACCGTCGGACTCGGGGGGGTTGATACCGGAGTGTTCGGCGTCGGAATGCGTGGAATCCGCGAGGCTGTGGGCGTCGGAGTGGGTGGAATCCGCGAGGCTGTGGTTGTCGGGCTGCACGCGAATGCTGCTGCTGTTCTCGACATGCGGTGTGCTGCCCTCGCCACCCGCCCGCTGCATACCATTCTGGCTGCTGTGGGAGCTGTTGCTGAACATGCTGCTGCGGGAGGTGGTGCTGTCGACGCTGTTACTTCTCGACAGGCTGTTGACCTGGCCGTTGTCCTCGCTGCCGGTGCTGTGCGACCGACCGTCGGCGGAGCCGGTGCCCTCGAGGCTGTTGCTCCGCGACAAGCCGTTGCCGTCGAGGCTGTTGCTTCGGGACAGGCCGTTGGTGGAGCTGTTGCTGTCGATGCTGTTGCTGCGCGACAGTTCGTCGCCCGTGCTGCCGGCGGACAGACCGTTCTCGGCGTTGTGGTCGCCGGTGCCGCTGGCGGCGGAGTTGCTGCTGGCCTTTGCGGACCCGCTCCCGTTGCCCTCGCCGTTGCCGTTGCTGTTGCCGTCGGCACTCGACTGGCCCTCACCGTTGTGGGGAGATTCGAGGTTGCGCTGGCCGGTGGGTCCCTCGGCCTGAGTTTGATCACCGCTGAGGCTGCTACGTGGGGTGCTCTCGGGTGTCTGCCCGTTGCCGTTACCCTCCGAATTCTCTGGCGGCGCGACCGATTCACCCGCCTCGGAGGCCTCACGCGCCAACGCGGCGGGATCGACATTCGTCTCTCCTGCCTTGTACGACCCCGTGGATGTGCGATGCCCCCGGATCCCACCGGTCATCGCCCCGGCCACACCCGGCAACAAACCCGCCGGAGTGAACACGAACTCCCCGGTCACCATCGCCCCCGCGACCGACCCACCGATCATGCCCCCCACACCA
>NZ_WEGK01000020.1 GCF_009604405.1 Nocardia macrotermitis | reverse complement strand
GCCCGTGGAGCCCGGCGGCCAACCCGCCGACCGGGCCACCCAAGATTGCCCGAAAGCCGCTGATCAGCGGCAAACAACCAATCCGAACCCGATCACGCCGGGCCGCAGGCCCGGCGCAAGATCCAGGCTAGGGTGGTGTCCTGTCGCGAGGGGGATTCCGAGAATGACAGCGCTCCTTCGCATTTCGTGTGAACGGAGATTCCGCTGATGACCGATGCCACCGTGGCCGCCCTGCCCGGGAGTGCGCGTACCGGGCGGGTGCGGGCTAGGACGCCTGCACCGGGCTCGGTGTGCCGCAGGGCGAACAGTTGCTGGAGATCGTGCGGCACTACCTGATCTACGGGGACGACTGAGCACGCTGGTTACGATCGGCGGATGTCGCGGCGGTGCGGGACGAGGGCGAAGTGGGTTGCGGTTGGCGTGATCGTCCTGCTCGCGGGCGCTGTGGTGGCGCTGTGGCCGGTTTATGTTCGGCCGCAAGTGGATTCGCCCGCGCGGGCGGATGCGGTCCTGGTGTTGGGCGGGGCGCACGACGGGCGGGAGGAGTTGGGGTTGCGGCTGGCGAGCGAGGGGTATGCGCCGCTGGTGTTGTTCTCGGACCCGTACGAGCGCAGTCCGATGATGAATCGGATCTGTCACGGTGGGTATCGGGTCGAGGTGGAGTGTTTCGATCCGGAGCCGCGGACGACGCTCGGGGAGGGGCGGGTGTTGGCCGAGCGGGCGCGGGCGGGGCGGTGGCGGCGGGTGATCGTGGTGACGTTCACCCCGCACGTGTCGCGGGCGCGGTATGTGCTCGGGAAGTGCTGGGGCGGTGAGATTCTCGTGGTGGACGCGCACCCGCCGATCTCGTTCGGGCGGTGGGCGTACAACTTCCTCTACCAATCCGCGGGGTACGTCAAGGCTGTCACGGAGGACTGTTGAACCCGCAACCCGAGAGGGTGAAGTAACCCATCCGTAACGGCCCGGCAAACGCGGGTGCACATTCGCGAACCACTCTCACCCCTGAGCCTGTTCACGCGGGCCGGGATAGTAGGGAGTTCACGTGGTCGACGTCGACGATCGCCGGGTGCAAGCCACCGCGACGAAGGAAACACTGGAAGACTACACGTTGCGGTTCGCGCCGCGCAGTTATCGGAAATGGAGTCCGGCGGTGGTCGGCGTCTCGGCGCTCGGCGGTATCGCCTATCTGGCCGATTTCTCCATCGGCGCGAATATCGGTATCGCCAACGGCACCGGTAACGCCCTGCTCGGTATCGGCATCTTCGCCGTCGTGATCATGCTGACCGGATTTCCGCTGGCCTACTATGCCGCGCGCTACAACATCGATCTGGATCTGATCACCCGCGGCAGCGGATTCGGCTACTACGGGTCGGTGATCACCAATCTGGTGTTCGCGTCGTTCACGTTCATCTTCTTCGCCACCGAGGGTTCGATCATGGCGCAGGGATTGCAACTGGGACTGCACATTCCGCTGTGGCTGGGTTATCTGGCGTCCACGCTGTTGATCTTCCCGCTGGTCATCTACGGCATGAACACGCTGGCCAAACTCCAGGTCTGGACGACGCCGCTGTGGTTGCTGCTGATGGTGCTGCCGTTCGCGTTCCTGCTGGTGCGGCACCCGGATTCGGTGCACAGCTTCTTCGCCTACGGCGGTAAGGACGGCGGCGGGGTGAGCCTCACGGGTGCGCTGCTGGCCGCGGGGGTGTGCCTGTCGCTGATCGCGCAGATCGCCGAGCAGATCGATTACCTGCGTTTCATGCCGCCGAAAACCCCGGAGAACAAGCGTAAATGGTGGGGCTGGATGCTGCTGGCCGGACCGGGCTGGGTGATCTTCGGTGCGATCAAACAGGTCGTCGGACTTTTCCTCGCGGTCTATCTGATCGCGAATCTGCCGGGCGCGCAGTCCATCGCGAATCAGCCGGTGCATCAGTTCCTGGAGATCTACCGGGATATGGTGCCGGGCTGGCTGGCGATGACGCTCGCGGTGGTGCTCGTGGTGATCAGTCAGATCAAAATCAATGTGACCAACGCGTATTCGGGCTCGCTGGCGTGGACGAACTCCTTCACCCGCGTCACCAAGACCTATCCGGGGCGTCTGGTATTCCTCGGCGTGAATCTGACGATCGCGCTGATTCTCATGGAAGCCAATATGTTCGACTTCCTGAACAATATCCTGGGCTTCTACGCCAACTGCGGTATCGCCTGGATCGTCACCGTCGCAACGGATATCGCGGTCAACAAATATCTGCTGAAGATCTCGCCGAAGCAGCCGGAATTCCGGCGCGGCATGCTGTACAACTTCAACCCGGTCGGCCTGGTCGGATTCGGCGCGGCGGCGGTGCTGTCCATCCTGACATTCTTCGGGGCGTTCGGGGAGACCCTGAAGCCGTACTCACCGATCGTCGCGGTCGTGCTGGCCTTCGTGCTGACCCCGCTCACCGCCGTGCTCACCAAGGGCCGCTACTACCTGCGCCGCACCGACGACGGTATCGACCTGCCGATGTTCGACGAGCACGGCAACCCGTCCGGCGAAACCCTCACCTGCCACGTCACCGGCGTCGACTTCGAACGCCCCGACATGATCGCCTCCGCGATCCCCGGCCCCGAGGGTGAAATCCAGTACATCAGCTCGCTGGCGCTGTCCACGGACAAGTCGGGAGAACACGTCCTGCCAGGTCACTGAGCCGGCGTTATCGGACGCACCCCGTTCGCGGAACCGTGGGCGGGGTGCGGCTCGCGCGTACGGCGCTCTCCAGCCAGGCGATGAAGCGGGCGGCGAGGTCTTTGGCGAGGGCGGGGCGGATGGTGATGGTTCGCCGCGGACTCGACGGTATCGGCCATTGTCGAAGCCGCACCACGAAACCTCATGTGTCGGTTGGGATTCGCGTGGATCGGGCCGAGGCGTCCCCGATTCCACCAACCCCATCGGCCAGCTCGGATCTTCACCCCACCGCCTGGGACGCCTTCACCACCACTCTGCACTCCGGCCGGTTCGACCTCGACGCACTCCTGGTCACTGAGCTATCCTCATCGGTCCGTAGACCTGCGGCCGGGGTGCGACTTTCGCGATAGATGTTGACAGATGTTTGGAAACGGTCACCGTACTCGGCGGCCGGACCGTTGGCACGAGCCACAAAGTCCGCCTGTCCACCCGAGCAACCGATGATGAACTGGTCCACACCACCTGCCCGATAGTCTGCTGCTCAGATGATTGATCACCGGACATGTCACACCCTGGCGGTACGCTACAACTCGGGTTTGGCAGGTAATTACACTGCTGTAATCCCGAGGAGGAGACCTCCCACAGGAGCCGTACCGGGGTCTCGAACAGGCGACTATGCACGGCCCGCTGTCCCTGACCAGGGCATGACACAAGGAGACTGATGCCGAACTTCTATGAGTTCTTCGCTGGTGGAGGGATGGCGCGGGCCGGTCTCGGTGACGGGTGGGCGTGTCTGCTTGCCAACGATATCGATCCCAAGAAGACAAAAAGCTACGAACAGAACTGGGGAGCGAGCGAACTGCACCTGGGCGATGTAGCGGAGTTGACCCTGAAGGAATTGACGAGGAAGCTTGACACACAACGCGCCGACCTGGCATGGGCGTCGTTCCCCTGCCAGGATCTCTCTCTCGCTGGCTCAGGTGCCGGCCTGAACGGCGAGCGTTCCGGTACATTCCGAGCCTTTTGGAAGCAAATCGAGTCTCTGAAAACAGTGGGACGCGCACCCAAGATGGTCGTGCTCGAAAATGTCGTCGGCGCACTGACAGCAGGAAAAAATAGCGAGGGGAAAAACGACGGCCGCGATTTTGTCGAACTAGGCCGCCACCTCTCCGACGGTAATTACCGTTTCGGAGCTGTGATCGTAGATGCAGTACACTGGGTGCCACAATCACGCCCTCGGCTGTTCATTATCGCCATTCACGAGTCGGTACCCATTCCTGCCGATCTCCAGGTAGATACGCCAAGTAGGTATTGGCATCCGAAATCGCTTGTCACGGCGCACGATAGACTGGGCCAGGCATTGGAAGAGATCGACAAGAGATGGATCTGGTGGAGTCTTCCAGCCCCCCCTACGCAGCGACCAGTGTTCAAAAACCTAGAGGCACTGATCGAAAAGAAAGACAACCCCGAAGGGGTTTCCTGGCACACTAGCAAGGAAACTGAAGCGCTCTTCCGTCTAATGAGTGAAACCAGCAAGAAGAAGGTATCCGAGGCGCAACTGCAAACCGAGGACGGCTCTCGGCAGGTTGCTACCGTATATAAACGCATGCGCCCCGAAGGTGAGATCGTAGTTATCGATGGAAAATCTAGAAGGAAAAATATTCAACGCGCAGAGGTCCGTTTCGACAATATCGCCGGATGTCTACGAACCCCCACCGGGGGCAGCAGCCGCCAAACTATTTTGGTGATTCAGAAAGGCAAGGTTCGTTCACGTCTTCTATCCCCTCTCGAAGTAACTCGCCTCATGGGTCTGGAAGACGACTACAAAAAGCCCGATAAATATAACGACACATATCATCTCGCTGGCGATGGTGTAGTTGTCGATGTAGTGCATTTCTTGGCCGAAAACATCCTCGAGCCGACCTTGGCAGCCGCGGAAACCGAGCCGGCGACATTGATTGCATGACCACGATTGATATGACAGCCGCCAATACAGTAAAGTAACTGGGGACCACAAAATAAATTGCATAGGTTCATGGCCATGAAGGAAACGCCCGAACAGCGCAGCCATACGATGCGGTCGGTACGTTCGCAGGACACCGGCCCTGAGATGGCCGTGCGCAGATACCTGCATGCAGCGGGATTGCGATACCGGTTACATGACCGCAGTTTACCCGGCAAACCTGACATCGTATTTCCCAGCCGAAGAGTTATTGTGTTCGTACACGGCTGCTTCTGGCACCAACATCTCGGGTGTCCGGCCTCAGCTCGCCCAGCATCGAACACGGAGTACTGGACGCGCAAGCTCGACCGCAATATTGAGCGAGATATCAGAAATCGCTCCGAGCTTGAGGCGCACGGCTGGAGCGTATTTACTGTCTGGGAGTGTCAGATTCGCCACGAGGATACACTCTCTCAATTGGTAGATTGTATCTCGTCCCACAGCTCTGCCAATAGTAAAGGTGCGCAATACTCATAGCGATTATGCTTGCGCGATCCTGAGTACCAGGAAACTACCCTATGGAGAAAAAGTGCCTACAGCAGATCATCATCCTCCACGAGCAACACGGCTGATACGAAGAGAGCTTGGCATGTTTCTCAACAAGCCGGATCCGAATAAACCTGATAGCCCACTCCGTCGAGCAGGGGCAGGGATCTATGCATTCTACGATTACGACCGCGAGCCAATCTACGTCGGCCAAACCTGCGAAGGGATCGGCACCCGCATCGGTCGTCATCTCACAGGCCAGCGCAGCGACGCGGTTGCAAAATTCGTACTCGACCCTTTTGAGGTGGCGGATGTCGAAGTATGGACACTGCCCGATATAGCCTCTGCGGAAGAAACCACTTCTGTCAAGCGTAGGCTGCTCAACCCATACGAGTACACCGTTTATGAAAAGCTCCGCAATGAGTCCATATTTAAAGCCGTATTAAACGAAAAGGCGACCGATGCAACCGACGCGGTCGAACTACCCAAGAGCATCCGCGGCCGGATAATACCTGCGGAAATTTGGGAGGATCGCGTACATGCCGACGTACGAATTGCACGCCGCGCAAATCATGTCGCACGTTTGGCACAGCTGATCAGCGAACGGCAGGTCGAATACGGGATACGCAATACTCTGCACCTACAGGCTCAGCGCCTAGAATGGCTGAGCAAAAAGAGACTATCCGACTTGAATATACCTGTATGAGCTGTAGCTGGGGTGCGCCTGGCAGCCGTACCCCCACCGTCCTGCACTCCAGCCGGTTCGATCTCCACAGACCCTGAATACAGTTCTGATAACGCAAGCGTTCAGGGACTCAACATATTCCGCCGCAGTTGCCTGAGCGAGCGAGCAACGTTCCCTTGAGTCTCGCACCCTGCAGTTCCTGCGCGACCTGCGCACACCGCGCCATAGTCGGCACCGCCGACCGAAATTCGCGTCCGGTCATACCCGCACACCATCCACAGGACATCCGGGATCTGAACGGAAATGCGCCGCCGTTGTCGGCGTGACGCTGGGCGCTCAAGGCTGCTCAGGACTTGGGCAGCGGGAAGTTCAGGTAGGCGCGCGAAGGGGTCGGCCCGCGCTGGCCCTGGTACTTCGAACCGGCCGCACTGCTTCCGTAAGGGTTCTCGGCCGGGCTGGTGAGGCGCAGCAGGCAGAGTTGGCCGATCTTCATGCCGGGCCAGAGGGTGATCGGCAGGTTCGCGACGTTGGACAGTTCGAGGGTGATGTGGCCGGAGAAGCCGGGGTCGATGAATCCGGCCGTGGAGTGGGTGAGCAGGCCCAGGCGGCCCAGGCTCGATTTCCCCTCGAGGCGACCGGCCAGATCGTCGGGCAGGGTGCAGACCTCGAGGGTCGAGCCCAGCACGAATTCGCCCGGATGCAGGACGAACGGCTCGCCCTCGGTGGGTTCGACCAGGCTGGTCAGCTCGTCCTGGCGCTGCGCCGGATCGATGTGAGTGTAGCGAGTGTTGTTGAACACCCGGAACATTCGGTCCAGCCGCACGTCGATACTGGACGGCTGTACCAGTTTCTCCTCGAACGGCTCCACCCCCAGCCGCCCACTGGCCAGCTCGGCACGAATGTCGCGATCGGAAAGCAGCACGCTGGAATCCTAGTCGCGGCGCTGGGGCCGTCTGTCCAGGGTGCTGAGACGAGGCAGATCCGGCCACATCACCGCACACCGGGCCAGACCCGGCCAGATCGCCACACACCCGGCCAGATCGCCACACACCCGGCCGGTATCGCTGCGCGCCCGGTCCCGGCTCGATGCGACAGCCGGCGTCGTGATGTCACGCGTCATCGAGGGCCTGAACGACGCACGCGCATGGCCTGATCGAACTCGACCGGCCATCAGCACGTGCACCTCCGGCGGAAGGCGACCCGTTTACTTCCCCGGCTGCGACACGGTCCGGTGCCGCAGGGCTGCCGTCGCGAGGTAATCGCCCAGCTCACTGCGCAACACCCGGTCCAGGGATTGCGCGAGGCTGGTATGCACCGCCGTGACGCCCAGTTCCCGCAGGTGGTTGAGCATCTGCGTGGTTTCGGCGATCTCCTCGTTGGATTCGGGCAGCCAGCCGGGGCCGTGCTCGGTGACCAGGTGATCCTTGGCCGCGATGACCATGAGTTCGGCGATGTCGTCGACGCGGCTGATCACCGCCGAGTACAGGTCCAGCAGTTTACGCAGGCCGATGCCGTAGCCGTGCAGTTCGGCGAACGTGGTGAGCAGTTCGGGTTCGGTGAACTCGACCGTCTCCTCGTGCAGCCGGACCAGGCCGAGTTCGCTGAGCCGGGCCAGCAGTTCGGGATCGGGCAGCCCGGCGTCCTGTTCGCCCAGGACTGTTGCGACGAGCTCGCGCGGCACCTCGAGTGTTTCGCCCTTACCCCAGGTCGCGGTGACGGCGTGTTGCAGGCCGAGGATCTCGGTCAGATCCTTGCCGGTCTCCCAGCTGGTGATGAAATCGGCGATGTGCGCGGTGGTGAAGCCACGTTGCAGCAGCGCGTCGATGATCTTGAGACGTTCGAGATGCGATTCGTCGTAGATGAAGGCGCGGCCGCTGCGTTTGCTCGGCACCGGCAGCAGGCCGCGTTCCTGGTAGGCGCGCACATTGCGGGAGGTGGTCCCGGCGGCCCGGGCGAGATCGTCGATGCGGTATTCCGCCATCCGAGGATCTCCATTCCCTTCGCTGCGAGCCGCCGGAGCGCCCGGCCGCGGGGCGCGGCGCGGGCGTACTACTGCTGTCGAGTCTAACCGGTGGCCACCCGCAGCAACCGTCGGTCGCGCGCGGCCGGGGTCAGTTCGAAATCGTCCGGATCCACCCGCGCCAGCTCCCGCGCGTACTGGGTGCCGAAGCCCGGGTACATGGTGGCGTTGAACCCGTCCTCGGTGAGATACCAACTGCGACAACCGGAATTCCACGTGGTGGCGGACAGCCGCCGCTGCAGCCGGGCGTTGTACCGGTCCTGCCGATCGCGGCGCACCTCGAGGGCGTGCAGGTTCCGGTCCAGGATCAGGCCGATGGCGTCGGTCAGATAATCGATCTGCGCCTCCATGTAGACCAGGGCCGAATTGTGCCCGGGGCCGGAGTTGGGGCCGAAGGTGAGGAACAGATTCGGATAGCCCGCCACCGTGACGCTCTTGAAAGCGTAAGCGCCCCTGGACCATTCGTCGGCGAGCACGCGCCCGTCACGTCCGGTGACCGGAACCGGCGAACCGGTCTTGGACACCTCGAAGCCGGTGGCGAACACGATACAGTCGAAGCGGTGCTCGATCCCCTCGGCGGTGCGGATGCCCTTCGGGCTGATCGAGGCGATCGGCCAGGTCACCAGCGTGCAGTTGTCCCGTTGCAACGCCGGGTAGTAGTCGCTGCTCATCAGCAGGCGTTTGCATCCGGCGCGGAAATCCGGCGTCAGCTGGCGACGCAGCCACGGGTCGCGCACCTGAGTTCGCAAGTGCAGCAAGGCAACCTGTTCGACCACCCGGGTCAGCGGGGTGTTCCACACCACGCCCAGCGCGACGGATTCGTGGCCCCAGAACCAGGCCTCGCGGGCCAGGGACTGGGTGATCGGCAGCTGCCGGTAGAGCTGCCTGGTCAGGGCGTTGGTCTGCCGGTTGAGTCGCGGCAGCACCCAGCCGGGCGTGCGCTGGAACACCTTCACCGCGTCGGCCCGCTCGACCAACTCCGGAATGATCTGTACCGCACTGGCTCCCGTGCCGACCACGGCCACCCGCTTACCGGTGAAGTCGTAGTCGTGATCCCAACGGGCGCTGTGGATCTTGTGGCCCTCGAAGGTCTCGATCCCGTCGATCGCGGGCAGGCTCGCATTGGCCAGCGGGCCCGAGGCGAGAACTACGCTGCGCGCCTTGACCTTTCGACGTCTCCCGCTGAACGAGATCGTCCAGGTGCCACTCACCTGGTCGTAGTCGACCCCGGTGACATTGTGGCCGAACCGGATTCGCGGCTCGATCCCGAATTCCCGGACCATCGTATCGATGTACCCGAGAATTTCCGCACTCCCCGAATAGGTCTGCGACCAGTTCGGGTTGGGCGCGAAGGAATAGGAGTACAGCCGCGACGGAATGTCGCACGCCGCACCCGGATAGGTGTTGTCCCGCCAGGTCCCGCCGACGCGATCACCCCGCTCGAAGATCGCGAAGTCTCCGATCCCCTTCTGCCGCAACCTGATCGCCGTGCCGATCCCGGCGAAGCCCGCGCCGATGATCGCCACGTCCAGCAGCTGTGTCTCGCTCATATCGCTCACGCCACCGGCTCGTAGGTCAGTTCCTTCGACCATGTCGGCTGCGGCCGCAGCAGCGCCCTGGGATAGTGCGCGGTCAGCTTCACCATGGCGTCAGCGAACAGGTGATACGGGTGGTCGCGATGCACGACCCAGTTGCTGTGCATCTTGACGAACTGGAACATCGGCAGCCGCCGCACGAACTCGCTGCGCTCCCCCACACTCGCGTACCGCCGCATCGCCCCGTACAGCTTCTCCTCGCTGACGCCCATCGCGACGATGTTGTCCCGCATCTTGTTCAGCAGCGGAATGTAACTCAGCGTGCCGACGATCAGCGAGGGTTTGCACCAGCCGCCCACCATATCGATCGCCAGCTTGCGCACCGGCGCGTGCCCGAGCAGATCCATCACCGCGTAATCGGTTGCCAGATGGCGGGATTCGTCGTTGTTGATCTTCTTGAACACCTCCTGCGCGACCGGGTCGGCAACCTCGTCGGTGATGAACTTGATCAGCGCGCCGTCCAGGGCGACCTCGAGCATCGGGATCACGGTGCCCAGGAAGGACAGCGACATGCCGTCGGAGTACTTGTCCAGGAAGTCGATCACGAGTTTGACGTTGACGTTCGGCTCCGGGATCGCGTCACCGTCGAGCATGCCCCAGCGCCGCATCAGCGCCAGTTCGGCATTGGCGTGCCGCTGCTCCTCGGCGTGGAAATACCGGTAGATCTCCTTGAGTGTCTCGGTCGGAGCCTTCTTGGCCATGGCCGCGAAACCGCGCGCGCCGACGTTCTCGATCCACATCAGATCGGCCATGAAAGGCTTGAGCCGGGCATGCAGATCGGGTTCGATCAGTTCGGTTCCCGGTGCGTCCCAATCGATGTCGGCCAGCGCCCACTGCCGGGACTTGATCTTGGCGAGCATATCGTCGAAGTCGAAAGACATCTCAGACTCCCTGTTTCGTATCATTGACGTCCGCGGCGACCGGTTTCGGATCATCCTGCGGGAGAAGGTGATTCAGCACTCCGAGGCCGTGCGCGTAGAGGGCGGGGAAATGTCGCTTGAGATGCCAGATCAGCTGGGCGTCCAACTGCGGCACCACGTACAGGCGGCCGCGATCGTTGGCGGCGAGGGTGGTGGCGGCCACCTTCTCCGGCGTGAAACCCGTCCAGCGCATGAGGGTTTCGGCCAATTGCTGCGAGCCCGCGGTGATCCGGCCGTCGCGGGCGACGTTGGTGCGCACGAACGTCGGGCACAGCACCGTCACCGCGACGCCGCTCCCGGACAGTTCCGCGGCCAGCGTCTCGGACAGCGACATGACCGCGGCCTTGGACACGTTGTACGGGCCCATCGAGGGCGCGGCGGCGAATCCGGCCGCCGAGGCGACATTGATGATGCCGCCGCGGCCGGCCGCGCGCAGCCGGGGCACGAAGATCTCGCTGCCGTGCACCACACCCCACAGGTTGATGCCCAGCGCCCACTGCCAGTCCTCGAATCCGATCTCCCCCACCGGTTTTCCGCCGATGCCGACGCCCGCGTTGTTGACCACCAGGGTGGGCGGGCCGTCGAAGAGGAGTTCGGCGTGCATCGCCAGACTCTCCACGTCCTGCCGCTTCGAGACGTCGCAGACCACCGCGTGCGCGGGGCGGCCGTGGCTGCGCCGGATCATCGCGACGGTCTCCTGCGCGCGCTGCTCGTCGATGTCGGAGCAGACCACTTCCCCACCGCGCGAAGCCAATTCGAGCGCGAAGGCGCGACCGATACCGCTGCCCGCCCCGGTCACCACGGCCTTGGCGGCGTGCGAGCGACGGTCGCCGCCCAAGAGAGCCGCCACTGTGTCGAAGAGTCCCATGATCAACTCACCCGTTCCCGAATCTGTGCCTCCGCGAGTGCGGAGCGGACGAATTCCGCGGCGCGACGCAGCGCGGGACCCGCCTCGGGGACCAGCAGCGGCAACGCCTGGAAGACATGGATGCGGCCCGGCCACAGCTCGAGCTCGCAGCGCACCCCGGCCGCGTCGGCCATCCCGCGCAGCCGGCGCGCGTCGTCGGAGAGCATCTCCTCCGCGCCGGCCTGCACGAACAGTGGTGGCAGCGCCGCGCCGGGCGGGATCTCCAGCCGCAACCGCGGCGAGTCCGCGGGCTGCCCGCGCGTGTAGAGCCGCACGAGCCGGCGACCGGCGGACGCGGGAGCCATCGGGTCCGGGCGACGCCGGTCCTGCTGCTCGGCCAGGGTGAGAGTGAGATCGATCAGCGGCGAGAACATGAACGCCCCCGCGGGTTGATCGATGCCCGTACGATCGTTGTGCAACAACAGATCCAGGGCCAGATGCCCGCCCGCGGAATCACCGCCGATCACCAGATCCGCTGCCCGGTAACCCTTTTCGAGCAGCCATCGGTATCCGGCCGCGACATCCTCTGCGGCAGCGGGGAATCGATGCTCCGGCGCGAGCCGATAGTCGATCAGGAAGACCGGCAGCCCGGTCGCCTTCGACAGCCGCGAGGCCAGCCCGCGATGCGTCCGCGCCGAACACACCACGTACCCGCTGCCGTGGATGTAGTAGATCGCCTGCTCGCCGTGCTCGACCCCCGCCGCCCGCACCCATTCCCCGCGCAGCCCACCGACTTCGACCTGCACCACCGAGGTCCCCGGCAAGGTCGGCCCGAATGCCGCCATCACCCCCGCGATCAGCCCGCGCCCCGCCCAGATCCCCGCTCGATTGGCGGGCAGCAACCCGTTGACCTGCCGCAATCCGGCCACCGAGGCAACCGCCGCCAGCTGCGCCCGCAACGACGCGGACCGCGGCACCCCGGCACCAGAGGTCCCCATTGACCCTGAACTCGTCATACCCCGAGCATCACAGCGAATGTGCCAGTTGTCAATGGCACATTTGATTCCGCCGTCTTACATTTTCCGGCAATCGCGCCTGCGGCAGATGAGCGGGCGACCGCGCTTACGGCAGACGGCAGACGGCAGACGGCAGACGAAGATGCATCACATACCGGCGATGCGATGCGTCGCCCGTCGCGCACGGCGGCGCGGCGGAACGATGGCGCAGCGGCGCGAGGGCGCGAACAAGACCGCGCCACCGTTGCGCGATCGAGCTCCAGGCAGATCCGGCCGGATGTTCAGCCGCGAGACCTACCGCTATTCGCCTGTGGCACTGTCGCGTTCGTGCGGCACGGTCTGTGTCCGGCGCAGCGACGTCCACGCCTCCAGATCCTCTTCGAGGATCGCGTTGAGGTGCCGCATGGTCCCGCGAGCGAGCGTCTTGCGGTCGCCCCCCTCCGCCTGACGCAGTTCCGTGGTCCGCAGGAGAGCCTGGAGCTGGCCGAGAATCACGCTGCGCTGCACCCACATCTCACGATGCCGATACAGCCCGTCCCACGCCGTGAGCACCCCGATCGAGGCGGCCAGACCGGTGCTGACCAGGCCCAGCCACGGGGCCTGGAACACGGCGACCGCCGCGCCGAGCACCGCGATCAGGCCGTTGGCGACCGCGGTCCACACGACGACGCGTTTCGCGCGGGTCTTCACCACGACACGGGAGCGCTGGTACTCGTTCCGATAGAACGTCAGATAGTGGAGGCTGATCGCCAGCGTGTCGGCCCCCTCCGGCGGCGGCTCGGGGCTGTGCAGCCCGGAGGAGCGAGTTCTGCGCGGCTCATGGTCGGACCGGCCGGACTTGAACATGCATTCCCTGTTCAGAAGAGTGAAGCCGTGCTGTGCGGTGGACCGAAAGTAGCACAAACGGTTGCATTCGGGTGTCATTTGCGACTACTCTGCTTCCTGGACACATTTCTGGTGAGCAGGCTCACCCATCGAGGATTGCGAGGCCCGATGAGCGCACCACACGAAGCCGTCACCAGTCACGCCGAAACGTCCCGGCTACCCGCCTCGGAACTGGCGCGCCAACTCGTGCACAACCTGGGCCCGACCCTGGTCGCACTCCTCGCCGACGTGCGCGACCGCAAGCTGCCCTACAAGTGGTCACAGACCGACGGCCCGCGTCCCCGCGATGCCGCGCTCACCCGCCTGCAGGTGGCCCACCGCTGTTGGAACATGTTGTCCGGCACAGAAAGTGCGGATGTGGCGCGATCCTGGTTCATCGGCGCGAACCCGCACCTGGACGAGGAATCCCCCGCCATCGCGATCCGGGACGGCCGCTATCGCGAAGTGATCACTGCGGCAGTGGCATTCGCACACCACTCCGGCGACTGACGAACACCCGGGATTCCCCCTTCGATACCATCCCTCTATCGGTGTCGACCTGATGAAGGGGGAATGTTGGTGTCCGTCAGCGATATCCACTCCGGCGCCGGTACGAATCGCAGGTGTCCCAAAACCGGCCTGGCACTCGTTTCCTCTTCTCGCCGTGAGGTTTTCCGCCTCGCCAAACCCGTGTACGGGCCGCTCAATCCGATCAGGCGGGTCCCGTCCGGATCGGTGGAGCGCGAGGAGTGGAACAGATACGACGTCGAGGGGCAGCAGACCGTCTACGCGGCAGGCACCATGGAGGGCGCTTACGGTGAACTGCTGGCCCCGTTGCGCCCCAAGCTGCCACGCCGGGCGATCGCGTATTTCGACGACGTGAGCGAGGACGACGAACTCGAATCGCTGATCCGCGAGGAATGGCGCAGCTCCGGCTACCGCGCGCCCGGCGAGGTCGACCTGATGTGGCTGACCGCGCTGCGGCTCTATCGCATCACCCTGCCCGCCCGGGGATGGTTCATCGATATCGAAGCGGCGGCGAGCCTTTCGGCCATCAGCACCACCTACACACCGCGGGTGCTCATCGAACGCGGCGTCACCGACCTCACCGTCGCCGAGTTACGCGGCCCCGCGCGCTGGCTCACCACCGCGATCGCGACCGCCATCTGGCCGGTCACCCTCTACGACGGGACGCTCGCGCACGGCGTGATGTTCGGATCGCGATACGGCAGCGAGTGGACCTGCTGGGCCGTCTGGCTGCGCCGGTCCTGGCGATCGCATCCGAAAGGGCTCGTCACCACCGCCGACGACGGCACCGAGGTCCTGCAACCGGCCCTGAATCCGCCGCTGGAGGCGATCCTGTCGACCTATGGTCTGACCGGAACCTGGTGAGCGTCAAACGGTTTCGGGTTCCGCGCGGAGTTTCCGGGTCGCCGCCGACGTGCGCTCGGGCATTCGGCGGCGCTGTCCGGCACAACCGGTGGTTCAGCCGAGCAGTGCGCGCAGACGACTCGGGGACAGATCGCGAGGTTCGCGGCGGTCGCGGGCGTACTCGGTGACCAACCGCTGGAGCAGATCGTTGATCGGAGTCGGGACGTCGTGCAGGCGGCCGAGGAGGGCGATCTCGCCGTTGAGGTAGTCGACCTCGGCGGAGCCGGTGGCGCGGGCCAGGCTCTGATAGGTGGAGCCGCCGAGGCGAGGGACGCTCGCGATGTATTGGAGTTCCATCCGATCGCCCTGTATCACTTGACGTTCGGATTCGTCGGCGTACGGGATTCCGGCGGCGGCCAGCACGGTTTCGCCCTCGGCTCGGACGCCCTGCCGCAGGTCGTCGGCGGGTTCGTCGGTGTCGTCGAGCAGGGCCAACAGCGCATTGGACAGGTTGTTCAGGAGTTTGCCGTACTTCCAGCGCATCACATCCTCGACGACGGGCGCGAGGAACTCGCTCGCGGCCAGATGCTTGCCGAATTCCGTTATGCTGGAATCACTTCCGTGCGGATAGCGCCCCAGGGTGAGGATGCCGCTCAGGGGCGCGACGTGCAGCACCACCACGCCCGGTTCCAGATGCGTCGCGGGCAGCCACACGCACATCCCGTACACCGTCCGGAAGATCCGCTGGGCGACGCGCTCGTTCTCCACCCCGTTCTGGGCGCACACCAGCGCGAGCCGATCCGCGGCGATCCCGCCACCGGCCACCGGCGCGGCCGCCCACTGCGTCAACGCGGCCACCGTATCCTGCGATTTCACCGCGAGGACCAGCACGTCATCGGCGCGCAACTCACCGAGTTCGCCCGGATCGGCCACGGCCCGCACCGGCAACGTCGTGCTCCCCTCGACCGTCACCAGCCGCAACCCGTCGGCACGCAGAGCCGCCAGATGCGCACCACGGGCAACCAGCACCACGTCGTTCCCGCCCTGAATCAGCCGCCCGCCGATCACACCGCCGACCGCACCCGCCCCGATGATGATGTATCGCATACCGGCGATGCTATGCGCGATCGAGGCCGCGCACACGACCAGCACTCAGCGTGATCGTTACCGTCGGCAACTCACCGAATCGGCGTGCGGCGGCCCGGTTCTCATCACACGGCAGGATCGGCCGGACCGTGGGCGATGGCGTGAAATGCGCTGCGCAACAACGTAGTCCCCTGTTCCGAGAAGGCGTCGGCAAGCCCGTCCAACTGGAGTAAGCGCCGACTGATCACCGTGCCGATGCGGACGACAACGCCGTGACCAGGGAAGTTGCACCACCGAGGTGTCGATCTGCTATCGTCTGTCCAGCCGATAATGGCCGCGCCGGTGTAGTTTAGTGGTAGAACATCAGCTTCCCAAGCTGAGAGTGCGAGTTCGATTCTCGTCACCGGCTCTTCATTTCAGCTCGTGAGCGATCCGCAGGTCAGCACCTTTATCTGCGAGTTTCGGCGCTCTACCGCTCGCCGCATTCATGCGATTCTCCCCCCGCTGTCGTGCCTTTGCCGTGCCCAATCGGCCACCGGGCTACTTCGATCCGTCCGACCAGCGCTTGGCGGGCGGTTTTTACTTTCCCCGTGTCCGGACGGGTCTCACCCGATCCGGACACGCGCAACCCACTCCGCTCAAAGTTCGTGGTAGAAGCCCATGTTCACGCTGCGGGGCGCGGCGCTGTCGGCGATGACGATCTCACCGTGGCCGCCCCTGGGCAGGGTCGCGGTGCTGCCGGTGGGCAGGGCGTACGTGTGCTGGCCCACGACCATCCGTACCTCCGAGGCCGCGTCGGGTTCCGCCTCGGAGACCCGGGTCACCTGCCACGCCCCTTCCGGGCTGCACACGAATTCCAGGTGGACCGGGGAAACGAACACCCAGTCACCGGGGACGACGATCCGGCACACCGATTTGTCGCGCCCGACCCGCAACACGGTCCCCGCTTCGCTCGGGGCGTCGGCCATCATCATTCCGCCCGTGGCGGCCTCGGCCCCGGACACCGTGGCCATGGTCAGTTCGAGCACGTAACTTCTCCTCCAGAGTCATTGCACAGCAAGCAATTTGGTACACCATGCCAGATCCGGAACCGGCATGCCGGACATTGTTCGACTTGTTATCCGGCCGCCCCGCGCACCACCGACGAGGTGAACCCGCACGCCACGACGTGACGGGTCCGTTCACGCTCGCGGCCGCACGTTCACCAGCGTGATATCCCCGCCGTAGTGCTCCAGCACCCGATGGTCCATGACCGCGCGCCACAGCGGCGGAATGCAGGCCAGCACCATCATCGTGGCGTAGCCGTAGGGCAACTGCGGCGCCTCTTCGGCACTGCGCAGCGTCTGGTAGCGGCGGCCGGGATTGGCGTGATGGTCGCTGTGGCGCTGGAGATGGAACAGCAGGACGTTCGTGACGAGCCGGTCGCTGTTCCAACTGTCCCGCGCCGAACATCGCTCGTAGCGGCCGTCCGCCCGCCGCGCGCGCTTCAGGCCGTAATGCTCGAGGTAGTTCACCGTCTCGAGCAGTCCGACGCCGATCACGGCCTGCATCACCAGGAACGGCACGATGACGTATCCGAACACGAGGATCATCGAGCCGAACAGCACGACGGTCAGCGACCACGCCTGCAACAGATTGTTGTCCCGGCTGAACCATCGCTTTCCTTTGCGGGACAGCCGTTCCCGTTCCAGCGCCAGCGCCGACCGGAAACCCCCGAAAATGCTGCGCGGCAGGAATTCCCACAGCGATTCCCCGAATCGGGCGCTCGCCGGATCCGCGGGCGTGGCTACGCGAACATGATGGCCGCGATTGTGTTCGACGTAGAAATGTCCGTAACCGGATTGCGCCAGTGCGATTTTCGCGAGGCGGCGTTCCAGGTGTTCGGCTCGATGACCGAGTTCGTGGGCGGTGTTTATCCCGATGCCCGAGACGATCCCCAGCGTCGCGGTCAACCCCAGTTTGTCGATGAGACTCAGCGCGGGACTCGCCCACAGATGGCCCGCGATCACCAGTCCGGCGAACTGTATCGGCAGGAAAAGGTAAGTGCACCAACGATAGTAGTGATCGTCGGACAACACCGCATAGTCCTGCTCGCTCATATTGCCGCTGTCGCGCCCGACCGCGAGGTCCAGCAGCGGTATCGCCACCAGCACCAGGATCGGGCCGATCCACCAGAACAGCTCGAACCCGGTGAGATGCACCAGTTGCGCCGGGAACAGTGCCGATGCGGGCGCCACCGTACCGAGCACCCAGAGATAACGCTTCCGATCGCGAACAGCGATATTTTTCGTATCCGTCATAACCGTCTCGCCCCACCAAGCCGATAAACGATCAGTCGAAGGCGTGCCCCACACCCTGTAATGCGTCGACTCTCCCACGGTAGCGGCCCCGCGGTCACATGCCAACGAAAAACCGAAAACACCCGTGCGACCGGGGAATTATCACTTTATGACGGAAATTGATCCGCAATAAAAGAGGGACTTTCTCCTCTAGACATACGAACGGGCCGGACCGGGGAAATCATTCCCGCGGTCCGGCCCGTCACCGAATTTCATATATTCGACCCGATATCCCGGCTATCCGGAACGGAATATCGACATACCGACATCGACCGGTCGCGCGGAACCTACGGCAGCGCCGCGCAATTGACCGGTGCGGGCACACCGGCCAGGCGATCGGTCATCCACTGCTGCGAGTCGGCCGCCGACGGGAAGAACGCCAGATCGTGCGTGCCGACGATGCCCGCCATCGGCGGCACCGACGCATCGGCCTGCACCTGCACCGGCGTGCCGTGCCCGCACCAACTCGCGGCCATGGCCCGGACCAGCGGATACGGCATCGAATCGTCGTTCCGCGCGGTGTAGACGCGCACCGGCACCGTCGGGCCCAGACCACCGAGCCGCTGCTCGTCGAACGCCTTCTTCAACGCCGGGGTGCGATCGATGACGGCCGTGATCGGCTGCCCGCTGGTCGTCCACCGGGAGGTGTTCTGCGGCTGCACGATACTGTCGCCGAGCCCGCCGCCGCATTTGCCGATCGAATCGTGCAGGATCGCCTTCCCGGTGTTGTTCAGCGCGGCGTCGAGCGCCGGGCGGGTGTCCGGATAATCGGCGGCGATACCGTTCAGGATCCACGCGATGGCCGGTGCGACACCGGGACGGCCGTCGTTGCGGCCGATATAGAATTCCGGATCCACCAGGGGCGCACCGACATACGCCCCGCGCACGTTCAGGTCGGGCGCGTACTTCGGTTGCAGTTCGGCCGCCGCGGCCGACCCCATACCGCCCTGCGAATAGCCGTAGAGCAGCACGGGCGAACGGGGATTCAACCCGCTGCCGGGCAACCGCAACGCGGCCCGCGCGGAATCCAGCACCGCGTACCCCTGCGTTTTCCGGTTCAGGAAATCGTGGATCCCCGGCGTGCCGAGGTCGTGGTAATCGGTGATCACCACACCCATTCCGCGCGAAAGCATTTGATAGATCGGGGCGAGATCGTATTCGATGATCGCGTCGGCGGGCGGCTGGAATCGCACCACCTGGGACAGCATCGCCGAAGGCGCGCACTGATCGCTCTGCCCCTGGGTGCCGCCGGCATACGCGATCAGCGGGCGTTCCCCGGGCCCGGTCCACGGCTGCGTCGGTTCCAGATAGGTGCCCACCACCGAGGTCGGCGCATTGTTGGTGGTATTGCTGGCGTAGATCATCCGCGTCGAGCTGGCCGGAACGACGCCCGGCATTCCGGGCGCCGAAATATTCACCCGCGACGTGACGGCCCGAATGACGGCCCCCGGGGATTGCGACGACGCCGTCGGCTTCGACCACGCCTGCGGTGTGACGACCGCACCGCCACCGGCCACGATGAGGGTTCCCGCCAATACTGTGACCCAGGCGCGTTTACCACTCCTCATATTCGATCCTTTCTGCGATTGGATTATCCAGAGCAACTGGATCCGGATCGGATACCGAATCCGTGTTCGAGCGCAGAACCGGTCGTACATACAATTCGTGTTACGCGGGCACAGCTTAGGACATGGCGCGCGTTACCCGGCCGGGCGTCGAACGCACCGGCCGGGCGGCGGCACTACTTGATGCAGTCGGTGAGGATCTTCTGGGTGGCGGACTTGGCCTTGGCGGCGTCGTCCTTGCTCAGCCCCATGGTGGCGGAGTCGAGTTTGTTGGTATCGGTGCCGGGCTTGGTCATCAGGCGCAGGCCGTCCTGCGAGATGCCTTCTCCGACATAGATCTTCGCGGCGCAGTCGGCCAGCTTCGGGTCGTTCAGACCGCTGCTCTGCAACGCCTTGGACAGATCCGCCTGGGTGACCTCGGGCTGGGCGTTGCTCGACCCGCAGCCCGCCAGCAGGGGCACGGCGACCAACGCGGCGGCGATCAGCGTAATCCTCAACTGATTTCCTCGATTCTCGTCAAATACGGCTACGGCGGCGACACACAACCGCCGTGGTGATACTGCCGCATCGCACCGCCGGGCGACAGTCGGAGGTGACAATCCACAATCGTGAGGAAGCTATAGATCCATCGCGGCACGCAACGCGGTATCGAGACGTTCGAGGGTCTCCTCGTCGGTCGCGTCCAGCCGTTCGACCAGCCAACCTCGATAGATGCGACCCAGATTGCCCGCGTGCACCCAGCCGTGGCCGGGAATCGGGACGGCCAGGATGTCCTGCGGATCCGCGTCGAGCAGTTCGGCGGCGATCAGCCAGGGACGCGGTGACTCATTGATGCCATCGCTCGAGATCAGGATGACGTTGCGGAGCCGAGGCAGGCCGTGCGGGTTGTACTTCCACAGCTCACCCCTGCGCACGCATCAGCTCCTCGGCGGCCGCGAGCTCGGCCTCCTCCGCGGCCGCGACGGCCGCCGGATCCTCGGGCACCGGACCACAGCCGGTGCGCACCGCCTCACGCCGCGCGGCGCGAGATATCCACGCGGACGGGGACATGCCCGCACGCTGCGCGGCCTGCTCGGCGAACGACCAGGCCGCCGCATCGAGTGACAGCGTCACCTTACGGGTTGCCATACCATTCATCGTACCGCTGAACACCGTCGAAACACACGAAACGACCCCTGTTGGCATGACGTCAACCGTTGCTACCCTGTGCGCGTGTTGAATCACCACCGCGTCGGCAGCGGGGAGCCCCTGGTCCTGGTCCACGGCGTCGGCAGCCGCTGGCAGGTGTGGGAGCCGGTGATCGACCGGCTGGCCGAATCGTTCGAGGTCTACGCGGTGGATCTGCCCGGCTTCGGCGAGTCCGAACCGCTCGCGCACACCACCGTCGACCAGCTCACCGACGCACTCGCGGCCTTCCTCGCCGAAAACGGCCTGGACACACCGCATCTGGCGGGCAACTCCATGGGCGGGCTGATCGTGCTGAACCTGGCCGCGCGCGGCCTGGCCCGTTCGGTGACCGCCTTCTCGCCGATCGGCTTCTGGGCCACCGCCGGACGCGCCTGGTGTCAGCAATCCCTCGGCATGTCCGCGAAACTCGGCCGCACTCTGCGTCCCACGCTGCGTTCGATCCTGGACACCCCCGCCGGCCGCACCGCCTTCCTGAGCCTGGTCTTCGGCAAGGCGTGGGCGGTGAGCGGCGACGTCGCCCTCGCGACCGCGCTGGGCGCGATCGATTCCCCCGGATTCGCCCCCGCGCTGGCATCGTTCGACCGTGCGCGCCTTCAGGATTCGGGACGGCTGGCGAATATTCCGGTCACCGTCGCGTGGGGCAGCCGCGATGTGCTGCTCACCTACGCGACGCAGAGCCGCCGGGCCCGCGTGCGGCTGCCCGAGGCGCAACACCTCACGCTGCCCGGCAGCGGGCACACGCCGTTCTACGACGATCCCGAGCGTTGCGCGCAGATCATTCTCGGACAGCAGATCGCGGCGGACCGCTGAGCCCGGCAGGGCACCGACCGCACCTCGCGACCGAGCATTTGTTCGGCCGATCCCACCACGCCGCGCGGTGATACATATTCGGTATCGCACGCGCGACTCAGCCGCCGCAATACTTCGCCGAGCACGTTTTCGCAGGTAATCTGCGTCCGGCTGTATTTTTGCGAATATGCGGTACCCCCGTCACCGGGGTGCTGCACCCGTGCCGAATGTGCGCAGTTTGTATTTCACATTTTGCCAACCAGTCGATGATCGTGTGGCCGCCAGAGTCTCCACCGGTTTCGGCCGCCCGTCTCGACGCGACTCGGGAAGGCCGATCCACGTTGTCCAAAGCAGTATCGATCATGCTGTCCGCGATAGCAGCGAGCGCGGCGGCGATGTTGACCGTCACCGCGCCCGCACAGGCGAATCCCAACGCCATCAACCCGATTCCGGTGTTGAACGGCACCAGCGGCCTGCCGCATCTGGTCGGCCGCAGCCGGGCTGTTTTCCAGGTCACCGGCATGATGAGTCCGAACAGCACCCAGAATTACAACGTACTGGGCACCGATCTGGGCATCATGTGGGACAACGGCCGCGGCCAGATGCTCACCGCGTTCGGCGATTCGGCCGGACTCGGCCTGCCGAACCTGCTGGTCGGCAGCACCTGGGCGTGGCGCAGCAATATCCTGGTGCGCAGTCACACCCACGATCCGGCCAACGGCATCTATTACGACAGCGTCGTGCGCGACGGCCTGGGTCAGGCCCGCGATCTGATTCCCAGCCCGAAGATCCCGTTCCTCGAGATCAGCCGAATCCCGACCGCGGGCATCGAAGTCGGCGGGGTGCAATACATGAGCCTGATGTCGGTGCGCAGCTGGGACGCCGACGGGCAGTGGACGACCAACTATTCCGGATTGGGCGCGTCGGCGGACAATGGTGAGACCTGGGCGGATCTGGGCTTCACCCGGCGGCCCAATTCCGGTGGGAACGCCAAATTCCAAATGAACGCGTTCACCAAATCCGGCGGCTACGTCTACGAGTACGGCACCGCGTCGGGACGCAATCACGCCGCCTATGTGGCCCGGGTGGCCGAGCGCGATATTCAGCATCTCGGCGCGTACGAATACTGGGACGGCGGCGGCTGGCGGCGCAGTGATCCGAATGCCGCGGCGCCCATCGCGGGCGGGGTCGGCGAGTTGTCGGTGATGTGGAATCAGTACCTCGGGCAGTACGTGATGCTGACGACCGATCCGTTCAACTCCGTCGTGATGCGTCGCGCGTCCGCGCCGCAGGGTCCGTGGAGCGCGCCGGAGGTGCTGATCGACGCCCGCGAGCTACCCAGCGCCTACGCCCCGTCGATCTTCCCGTATCAGACCGGCCGCGACCTGTACTTCCTCACCACGATCCACAGCCAGTACAACGTGGTCCTGATGCGCACCCGGCTGTGAACGGTCGCGGCGTCGGCCGTGGCTTCACTTCTACCGAATCGCCCCGGCTCGCGTCTGCCAGCCGACGTGATCGAAGGTCGGCGGGCCCGGACACCCCGGTCGGCGTTGCCGGGGGTGAGCGGCACCCGGGCGGCGTGGGGCGGAAGAATACGCTCATGGACGCGGCCGATTGGGATGCCCGGTACACGCAGGGCGAGTTGGTGTGGGGCGCACCGCCGAACGCCACCGTGGTCGAGCACGTGTACGGCCTCGAGCGGCGGGTGGTGTTGCAGCCGGACGCACCCGGGGAACCGGTGCCGGACCTGCCCCGCGCGCTGGATCTGGCGTGCGGGGAGGGGCGCAACACGCTGTGGCTGGCCACGCACGGGTGGCGGGTCCGGGCGGTGGACTTCTCGCAGGTCGGAATCGATAAGGGCCGGACGGTGGCGGCGCGGCTGTCGCGTTCGGTGCGCGGCCGGATCGACTGGCAGTGCGCCGACGTCACCGATCCGGCCGCCGCCATCCCCGGGCCGTTCGAGCTGGTCCTGAGCGTCTTCCTGCATCTGCCCGCCGACCAGCGCCGCGCGATGCTGATCCGCGCCGCCGAACTGCTCTCCCCCGGCGGCACGCTGCTGGTCCTCGGCCACGACACCACCAACCTCACCGACGGTTTCGGCGGGCCCCAGGACCCGTCGATCCTGTTCACCCCCGACGACGTGGTCACCGACCTGAGCTCCGCGCCCGACATCCGCATCCGGATCACCGACCGCGTCCTGCGCGAAACCGAGGGCCGCGACGCAATCGACGCCCTGGTCGTGGCCACCAAGATCGTTTCCGATCTGGAGGAACAAGCGACGAACGGCTGAGGTGCGGCCCCTATCGGAGCGCGCGCACGTATCGGCCACCTTCTACCCGCCCGCACACATCGACCCGCCCGCACACATCGACCCGCCTGCACACATCGAGCCAACGGTGCTCATCGAGCCACCGGTGCTCATCGAGCCACCGGTGCTCATCGATTCCAGCGAGGCGGACAACGCTACGGGAAATCACCTCAGCGACAATGACTTTCGCGACGCGGCGGAAATGCGAATCCGCAACGGGCACGCTCAGCCGAGTTCGGCCCAGCGGCGCAACCAGGGTTCGACCGCACCGCTTATCACATCGAAACCCTTGGTGAACGAATGTGGTTGTCCCGGAACGACTGTCAGCTCGGCGACGTCGGCCGGATCAGGAATCCCGAACGGATCCCGCGCCCCGTTGACGACCACGACGTCGACCGACCGCGACGCCGCGAGCAACTCCTCCCGTCGCGTCTTCTCCGGCTTCCCGGGCGGATGCAGCGGAAACGACAGCGCCAGCACACCTTTCGCCCCCACCTCCACAGCCGTCCGGCACACCACCCGAGCCCCGTTGCTCCGACCACCCTGGACCAACGGCCCCGACCGCACCTTCTTCCGCAGTGCCGCAACGATTTCCAGCCACGCCGCATCCTGCTTGATCACCGACCCCGGCGCGCGCCGCCCCGCCACCCGATACGGCTGCACCACCCGCGCCACCGCCCCACCCAACCCGACCGCACAGTCCCGCACCGCCAGCAGATCCCTCGCCTCGACCCCGCCCCCGGACCCGTGCGTCAACACCAACAGGAATTTCGGCGACCGCGGCTTGTCCAACTCGACCTCCGCAGCCCCCGCCTCCGTCTCGATCAGCACGATCCGCCGCCTCTCCATCGCCACGCCACACTGCCGCGCCCCGGGCCCCACGCGAGCACCACCCGGTCGCCTCCGAACGACAGTAACGGCCCGCCCGAGCCACCGAATCGCGCGGTATCCGCAGATCACCGACGTCGCACGCCACCCCTCGGCGATATCCCGTCACCACCGGAACCGCTGCGGACCGCATCGCGACCGACCGCAACGTCCCCGTCTGTCACCACCACAACCACGCAGCATCCCGCCTGTCACCGCCACGACGACGAACCCATTCCCCTGGAAATTCGGGCGCAACATCCGGCCCGTCACTCCGGAAACCCAGGCACAGCATCCGGACTGTCACCTCCATGACGCCGAACCCGTCGCCCCTGGGTATCCCGAGCAGCGTAGGGCCCGTCACCGCCACGACAACGAACTCATCGACCTCTGGGAATCCCGAGCAGCATCCGGCCCGTCGCCCCCGAGACGGCGAACCCATCGCCCCTGTGAATCCGGGGCAACGTCCGGCCGGTCACCGCCCCGAAGTGGGCGCACCCGACCTCAGCAGCGATTTGTTCATCGCATCACACTGCCCGGTCATCCCTTTGACGGCGGATTACCCGCGAGTAATATACGCTGTAAGTTACCCGCGAGTAGTGGACGGCGAAGGCGACCGGCTACCCGGCGGAGACCGCGGGCGGGAACGGGCTACGTCCGACCGCACCAAACTCGATGGAGAGTGAGTAGACAGATGGGTCACTACAAGAGCAACGTCCGCGACCTGGAGTTCAACCTCTTCGAGGTGCTCGGCCTCGGTTCGATCCTCGACAGCGGCGCGTACGGCGATCTGGACGCCGACACCGTCAAGGAGATGCTGCGCGAGGTACGCCGGCTGGCCGAGGGCCCGCTGGGTGAATCCTTCGCCGACGCCGACCGCAACCCGCCGGTCTTCGACCCCGAGACCCACACCGTGGCGATCCCCGAATCCTTCAAGAAGTCCTTCCGCGCGATGCAGGAGGGCGGCTGGGAGAAGCTCGGCCTGCCCGAGGAGCTGGGCGGCCTGGGCGTACCGCGCTCGATCCACTGGGCGATCTCCGAACTGATCCTCGGCGCGCAGCCCGCCGCGTACATGTACGCCGCCGGTCCCGGCTTCAACGCCATCTTCCACGCCAACGGCACCGAAGAGCAGAAGAAGTGGGCCAAGATCGCGGTCGACCGCGACTGGGGCGCCACCATGGTGCTGACCGAGCCCGACGCCGGCTCCGACGTCGGCGCGGGCCGCACCAAGGCGATCCAGCAGGAGGACGGCACCTGGCACATCGAGGGTGTCAAGCGCTTCATCACCTCGGGCGATGCCGACGACCTGTTCGAGAACACCGTGCACCTGGTGCTGGCGCGTCCCGAGGGCGCCGGCCCGGGCACCAAGGGTCTGTCGCTGTTCTTCGTACCCAAGTTCCACTTCGACCACGAGACCGGCGAGCTCGGCGAGCGCAACGGCGTCTTCGTCACCGGCGTCGAGCACAAGATGGGCCTGAAGGTCTCGGCCACCTGTGAGGTCACCTTCGGCGGCCACGGCGTCCCGGCCAAGGGCTGGCTCGTCGGCGAGGTGCACAACGGCATCGCACAGATGTTCGACGTCATCGAGAACGCGCGAATGATGGTGGGCACCAAGGCGATTGCCACGTTGTCGACCGGCTACCTGAACGCGCTGGAGTACGCCAAGACCCGCGTGCAGGGCGCGGATCTGACCCAGATGACCGACAAGGCCGCCCCGCGCGTCACCATCACCCACCACCCCGACGTGCGTCGCGCGCTGATGATGCAGAAGGCGTACGCCGAGGGCCTGCGCGCGGTCTACCTCTACACCGCCGCGCACCAGAACGCCGACATCGCCGAACTGGTCTCCGGTGCGGACGCCGATCTGGCCGCCCGCGTCAACGACCTGCTGCTGCCGATCGTCAAGGGCGTCGGCTCCGAGCGGGCCTACCAGTACCTGACCGATTCGTTGCAGACCTTCGGTGGTTCGGGCTTCCTGCAGGACTACCCGATCGAGCAGTACATCCGCGACGCGAAAATCGACTCGCTGTACGAGGGCACCACCGCGATCCAGGCGCAGGACTTCTTCTTCCGCAAGATCGCCCGCGACCGCGGTGTGGCGCTGGCGCACGTGGCCGGCCAGATCAGCAAGTTCCTGGAGCGTGAGGGCGGCAACGGCCGGCTCAAGGCCGAGCGCAAACTGCTCGCCACCGCCCTCGAGGACGTGCAGGGCATGGCCGCGACGCTGACCGGGCACCTGATGGGCGCGCAGGAGGACACCAAGGAGCTGTACAAGGTGGGCCTGGGTTCGGTGCGGTTCCTGATGGCCGTCGGCGACCTGCTGGTCGGCTGGCAGCTGCTGTCGCAGGCCGAGATCGCCATCAAGGCGCTGGACAACGGCTCGACCGAGGCGTTCTACCAGGGCAAGATCGCGACCGCCCAGTTCTTCGCCCGCAATGTGCTGCCCGAACTGACCGCCACCCGCAACGTCTTGGCCAATCTGGACAACGACATCATGGAGCTGGCCGAAGCAGCCTTCTGACCTGCTGCGTCGAATAGCTCGAACGCCCCGCGATCGGATTCACCTCCGGTCGCGGGGCGTTTGCTATATTGCGGAACGATTGCGTTCCGCAGCATGGTCGCGCGTTCGCGAGCGACGGTCGAAACCCAGAGTTCGCGGCCCGGCTCGCCGATGAGACGCGTGGCGGGTGCGAGGAACGACTGCCCGACACGGGGCTCAGCGGTGAGCCTCAGGGGGCCGCGAACCGCCGGAGCGAAGCGGAGGCCAATGACACAGCATCACGATCGAGTAACAGGCAGGCCCGGCAAAGCCGATGTGATCGATGTTGCGTGACGCAACTCCCACATCCGTGTCACAAACCCGGCACAATACCCTCGGCGTCACTCATGGAAGGGAACAGACTATGAAACGACTGTCCGCATTGGCCGGAGCGTGTGCGGCGGTCGCGGTACTCGCGGTCGGGGCTTCCCCGGCCGGAGCTGACCCCAACAACATCAATCCCTTCCCCGGCCTGAACGGCACCAACGGGCTGCCCAATCTGCCCGGGCCGACCAAGGCGATCTACCAGCTGACGGGTATGGCCAGCCCGAACCACACCGACCAGCAGAACGTGCTCGGCACCGATCTGGGCATCATGTGGGACGACGGGCGCGGGCACATGATCAGTGCCTACGGCGACACCGCCGGACTGGGCGTGCCGAACCTGCTGGCGGGCAGCGTCTGGGCCTGGCGCTCGAATGTGCTGTACCGCAGCCCCGCCGGAGCGGACCCGTCGCACGGCATCCATTACACGAGCTTCGTCGACAATCCGCTGCCCAGCCCGAAGATCCCGGGCATCGAGATCAGCTTCATCCCCACCGCGGGCATCTCGGTCGGCGGCGTGCAGTACATGCGGATGATGTCGGTGCACAACTGGGGGTTGGACGGGAAGTGGAACACCAACTTCTCCACGCTGGCGGTCTCCGGTGACGACGGCCAGAGCTGGGCGCAGCTGCCCACGACCCGGCGCGCGTCGGACGGCCCGTGGAACAAGTTCCAGCAGAACGCCTTCCTGAAGTCGGGCGGCTACGTCTACGAGTACGGCACCCCGTCCGGCCGCAACAATCCCGGATTCGTCTCGCGGGTCAAGGAAGGCGCCATCGCCGACAACGACGCCTACGAATTCTGGGACGGCAAGTCCTGGAAGCCGAAGGATCCGAACGCGGCGGCCCCGATCGTCGGCGGCGTCGGCGAACTGTCGGTGATGTGGAACGAGTATCTGCACCAGTACGTCATGGTGACCACCGACCCGTTCAACTCGGTCGTCATGCGCACCGCCCCCGCTCCGCAGGGTCCCTGGGGCCCGCCCCGGGTGCTGGTCGACACCCGCACGCTCCCCTCGGCCTACGCCCCGATGCTCTTCCCCTACCAGACCGGCGACGCCCTGTACTTCGCCCTCGGCGTCCACAACCAGTACAACGTCATCCTGATGCGCGCGCCCCTGTGACATGAAGAGACTCCGTGCGGTTGCCGGGTCGGGGGTCTGGCAACTGCACGGAGCCGATCTGTTTATCGGGGTTCGTCCGGGAGTGTTACACCTTCCGTACGCCGATACCTGAAGAATTTTCCGGACCTGACAGAGTGGACAATCGAGAAGGCTGCGGCGCGGACGTGACGGGCGCGCCGCCACCGAGCTCGGACCCGCCCGGGCTCGCCGGACGACTCGAGGAGAAGGTATGCAGCTGGGAATGATCGGCCTCGGCCGGATGGGCGCGAACATCGTGCGCCGGATCGTCAAGGACGGGCACACCGCGGTCGGTTACGCCCGCCGCGAGAGTCAGCTCGCGGAGTTCACCGAGGAGCTGGGTGACAAGTTCACCGGCGCGACCGATTACAAGTCCTTCGTCGAGCAGCTCGAGGCCCCGCGCATCGTGTGGGTGATGATCCCGGCGGGCGCGACCGGCGCGGTGATCGACGAGGTCGCCGAGCTGCTGGATCCGGGCGACATCATCATCGACGGCGGCAACAGCCGGTACCACGAGGACATCAAGCGTTCGAAGGCGTTGGCCCCCAAGGGAATCCATTACATGGACATCGGCACCTCCGGTGGCGTGTGGGGTCTCGAGCGTGGCTACTGCCTGATGATCGGCGGCGAGGTCGAGCAGGTCGCGCACATCGAGCCGCTGCTCCGCTCCATCGCCCCCGGCGTGGAGGCCGCCCCGCGCACCCCGGGTCGCACCGGTGAGCCCTCGCGCGCCGAGCAGGGGTACCTGCACTGTGGTCCCGCCGGTGCGGGCCACTTCGTGAAGATGGTGCACAACGGCATCGAATACGGTGCGATGGCCGCGTACGCCGAGGGGATGAACATCCTGCACAAGGCGAACATCGGCGCGCAGGCCGGGGATGCGCACTCCGCGGAGGAGACCCCGCTGGACAACCCCGAGTACTACCAGTACGACATCGACGTTCCCGAGGTCACCGAGCTGTGGCGGCGCGGTTCGGTCGTCGCGTCCTGGCTGCTGGACCTGACCGCGCAGCAGCTGCTGCTGGATCCCGAACTGTCCTCCTTCGGCGGCCGGGTGTCCGACTCCGGCGAGGGCCGCTGGACCATCTCCGCGGCCATCGACGAGGGCGTGCCCGCGCCGGTGCTGTCCGCGGCGCTGTTCGCCCGCTTCTCCTCGCGCGGCGAGTCGCTGTACGCGGACAAGGTGCTCTCGGCGATGCGTAAGGGCTTCGGCGGGCACAACGAGCTTCCGGCCAAGTAGACACGCCGAACCTGCTGCCCTGTACCGACATTCGGTGCAGGGCAGCATTGTGTTCGGCGCGGCCGGCGCGGGCTCGCCAGCGGCCCGGTCCGCCGGACGCATCGTCGGGTCCGCAGGCACGTGTCTGCTCGATTTCACCTGGACAACAACGCATTCGGGACATTCGACGCGGCCCCTGTTTTGCACAACGACCGGACCGGCTACCGTCGAATTCCATGCGCAACGTTCGCGGGACCATGCTTGCCGTGCTTGCTGTCGGTTTGACCGCGTGTTCGAGCGGTTCCACCACCTCGGCGCCGTCGAGTTCCACGACCGCCGCTCCGGGGTCCACGCCCGCGTCCACGACGAAGTCCCAATCCGATTGTGACGCAAGTTATCTCGCGAAGTTGACCACTCGTCAGAAGCTCGCGCAACTGCTGACCGTCGGGGTGACCGGGACCGCGGACGCGACGAACATCGTGCGCACCGAGCAGGTCGGCGGAATCTTCATCGGCAGCTGGACCGATCAGGCGATGCTCACGAATCATCAGGTCGCCCAGGTCGAGGCCGTGTCGAAGGCGCCGCTGATGGTGACCATCGACGAGGAGGGCGGCCGGGTCTCGCGGCTGAAGAACCTGATCGGCGCGGTTCCCCCGGCCCGCAGCATCCCGCAGACCATGACCGCGGACGAGTACTACACCAAGAGCCTGGCGCGCGGTAAGGCGATGAAGGCCCTGGGTATCACGGCCGATCTCGCGCCGGACGCCGACGTCAGCGACGAGGACGCCGATTCGGTCATCGGGGATCGCTCGTTCTCGAACGATCCGGCCGTGGTGATCTCCTACGCGGGCGCGTTCATCCGGGCCATGCACGATGCGGGGCTCGGCGCGGTGATGAAGCATTTCCCGGGGCACGGGCACGGTTCGGGCGATTCGCACACCGGGGCGGTACACACGCCGCCGCTGGCGCAGTTGCAGAACAACGATCTGGTGCCGTTCCGCAAGCTGATAGGTTCGGGCGCGGCGGTGATGGTCGGGCACCTGGACGTGCCCGGACTGACCACCCCGAACGTCCCGGCCAGTATCAGCCCGCAGGCAATGGCCTTGTTGCGCAAGGGAACCGGCTACAACGCGCAACCGTTCGACGGTCCGATCATGACCGACGACCTGGGTGGTATGGCCGCGATCAGCAAGCGGATGGATATCGAGGACGCGGTCGCCGCGGCGCTCGAGGCCGGTGCGGACAACGCGCTGTGGACGACCAGCACGGCGGTCCCGCAGGTGCTCGACAAGCTCGAGCAGGAGGTGCGCTCGGGGCGGCTGCCGATGGATCGGGTGAACGCCTCGGTGTTGCGGATGGTGAAGTTCAAGGGCGTCACGCCGCACTGCTGAGCTCATTGATTCCGCTGGTCCGCACTGCTCGATCCGGCTGGTCCGCACTGCTCGATCCGGCTGGCTCGCACTGCTCGATCCGGCTGGCTCGCACTGCTCGATCCGGCTGGCTCGCACTGCTTGATCCAGCTGGCTCGCACTGCTCGATTCGGCTGGCCCGAATGCGTCAGCGCGCGGGCCCGTGGGCCGCTGAACTGCGCACTCCGTCCCGCTCACCGGCGACTTTCCGGCAATGGACGAAGCACACAACTTACCTTGGAGTAAGATAATGGTTTCTCATGGCCTAGGAGTGTGCATGGCAGGCGGTACGAAGCGGCTCCCCCGGGCGGTTCGTGAACAGCAGATGCTGGACGCCGCCGTCGAGGTGTTCTCCCGCAAGGGATATCACGACACTTCGATGGATGCCATTGCCGCCGAGGCCGAGATCTCCAAGCCGATGCTCTATTTGTACTACGGCTCCAAGGACGAGTTGTTCCGGGCCTGCATCGCCCGCGAGAGCATGCGTTTCATCGAGGCCGTCGCCGTCGCGGGCAATCCGCAGCTGACGCCGCACGAACAACTCCGCGCGGGCCTCGAGGCGTTCCTGTCGTATGTCGACAACAATCGGCTGTCCTGGCAGGTCCTCTATCGTCAGGCCCTGGGCCAGCAGCCCTTCGCCTCGGAGATCGCCAACAGCCGCGAGCGCGTCATCGAACTGACCGCCAAACTGCTGGCCTCGAGCGCCAAATATGCCGAGCCCGGAACGAATTTCGACATCGTCTCGGTCGCCGTGATCGGCGCGGGCGAGGCCATCGCCGACCGAATCGCCAGTGGCGAAGTGGAAGTCGCCGAAGCGGTCAATCTCCTGGACGATCTCGCCTGGCGCGGCCTGGCGGGTAAGAAGAAGGCCGAATAGCCTGCGGCACAGGCGTTTACGATCCGATGATCACTATCGGCGCGCGGTCCTGCCGAACATCTCGTCGACGAGATCGGGCACCGTCGTCCCGAGTACCTCACTGAGCGCGATCAACGTCGACAACCGCGGATTCGCGGGCGCCTTCGTCTTGCGCACACCCCACCCGTTCTCGAGCAACTGATAATGGTTGCGGCTGATGCCCGCGGCATGCGCAACCTCTTCCTGAGTGAGCCCCCTGGCTTCGCGCAAAGTGACCAGCCGCTGACCCAAGAGCACCGCAAGGTGCCTCTCGACGGCTGATTCCGACACCTCAACGAGGTTTCCGAGACCGTGCACTCGCGTCGACCATCTATAGATGGCATGATGCGTCGAATCTCTATTCTGCCATTTATAGATGGCTCCCCGTGGGGTGGTGGCCCGGTATGGCCGAGTCGGTCGCGGGTTGCGGTGACGGGCCCGGGCTGACAGAGTTGCTGCGGATTGTTGCAGGGCGGTGGTCGGCCGGGGTCGGCTGCCGGATCGAGGGGGTGGATGTGTTCGGGCTCTTGCGGCCTTGTGCGCACAGTGCGGCGAAGTACGGGATCGGGGAGGGGGAATTCTTCGCGCAGATGTGCGGGTTGTGCCTCGGGTTGCGGGATGGGCACAGTCAGGTGGCTCGGGCCGCTACGAATACCGATGCGATCGTGTTGACCGTGCTGACCGAGGCGCAGCGGCCCGAGGCGGCCGTGCGGGAGGCGGCGGGGGCGTGTCCGTTGCGGGGGATGCGGCGGGCGAGTGTCGCCGGTGCTTCGACGCCCGGGGTGCGGTTGGCCGCTACGGCCTCATTGTTGTTGGCGGCGGCCAAGATTCGTGATCATGTGGACGACGGTGAGGCCGGGGTGTTGCGGGCTCGGCCGATGGCACGGGTGGCGGCGGGGTGGTTCGCGCGGGCCCGGGAGGGGGCGCGCGATATCGGGCTGGATATCGAACCGCTGATCGCCGCGATCGATGCGCAGCCGGGGATCGAGCGGGCAGTCGCTGCGGCACAGGTGGATTCGGATGCCGGTAGGTCGGGTGGTCGCGGGCGTATCGGTCGCGGTACGAGGATCGGCGGGGCGGGTGAGCCCGCCGCGACGACGCGGGGTCTGGACACGCTCGCCGAACTCACCTACGCGACACAGCTGTGCACAGCCGAATTGTTCGCGCACACCGCGATACTCGCCGGATGTCCGGAGAACGCCGATGCCCTGCGTGACGCCGGATGGTATTTCGGCCGGATCGCCCATCTCGCCGACGCGATCGAGGATCTCGAACAGGATCGTCGCAACGGCAAATTCAATCCCCTCGCCGCCACCGGTACGACTCGCAAACGGGCTTACGCTCTACTGCGCGAATCGAATTCACATATCGAGGCGGCTGTCTGGCGGGCCGGACTGTCGGCCACTCCGACCGTCCGCTGGGCGCTGCTCGACCCTGTCACCGGGGTGGTGCGTCGTATGCGCCGAAGCACCCATACCTGCACCTCCGCAACACACACCTGCTCACACAGTCGTTGCGGAAATGCCCACGCGCACAGCAGTATCCCCACCTCGGCCGACCCCGCGCACACGGTGCAGTTGCTCGGCTTCCCTGCCGCGCCCGGCCTGATCGACCTCACGGCGGCGTCGGGCGAACGCACCACCACGGGTCCTATTGCCACCCAGGGTCTTTCGGGACAGTCTGTGACGGAGCAACCGCTCCGCGCGGTCATTCCGGACTCCGGGGACGAGCCGACCGATCCACCGGATTCACTCGGACCGACCACGATCCCACGGCGAACCAGGCCGAAATCCGATTCGCCCACACGAACCGTCTCGCCTACCCACGCTTCGCCGACTGCGAAACCGCAGCTCGTATCCGTGGCCGGGACACCACGCCTGATCGAATCGGCCACGGAACCAGCGTTGTTCGAACTCGTGGCGGCACCGAGCCTGGTCAGGCTGGCCACGACACTGAGCCCGATCGAAGCGCGCTCGAACCCTCCCGGGCCGCAAGGTGGCGGGCCGAACGAGCCCTATCAACCGAATCCGTATCAGCCGTCCCCTTACACACCAGGCCCGGGCGGTTCGAATCCCTATGAGGCTCAACCGGGTCCGAACACATACTCCGCGGGACCCCGTCCCGGCCCCTACGGCCCCGGCACACCGAATCAGCCGGGCCCCTACGGCACGAACCCCGGCGGACCTCGGCCGGGACCGAACCCATACGGCCCGGGTAACCCGAACAACCCTGGCCCCCAACCTGGTTCGAACCAGTTCGGCCCCGGTCCCACCCCGCAATACCCTTACAACCAACAGCAGGGCACACCCCAGAACCCGAACAACCCTGTGCCCTACGACATCCCGGCACCGTTCAGCGATCGCCCGAACAACGCCCCACGCTACGACCCCGCCACACCCCTACCCGCGCCCCCGAAACGCCCCGGCCTCGGCACGGGCCTGGCCATCATTTGCGGCGCGTACTGCACCGGCTACGCCTGCTGCGCCACCCACCGCCGCCCTTGCAGCGGTGTGGAACAGGGCCCCTGGATCCGACGCAGCGACTGCTGGTGCGACTGCTGCGACGGCTGCTGCGAAGGCTGTTCCTGCTGCTCCGACTGCGACAGCTGCGGCTGCTGCGACGGGTGCTGCTGCGACTGCTGATCACCCCGCCCGAGTCGACTACACACACCAATTCCATTGCGCACGTGTACAACTGTCCGGCTCCCGGCTCCCAGCTACGTCGCGCACACCGCGAATCTGTTCAGCATCTCGAACACAACGTCCTCGAAAAACCCTGTGCAACTGCGAATCCAGCCTTCCCGGCGACGATTCACGCCTGGGCGAGCAACAGCGGGGTCGACACATCCGGTCAGCGAGTCGCAGCGGACATCCCCGATTCAGTGGTTGCGCGCTTCCTGCGGCGTCAATCCGAACTGCGCTTTGAAAGCCGCGCCGAACGCGCTGAGCGAACGAAAACCGCTGGCGTAGGCGATCTCCGCGACGGTGCGGTCCGGCGAACTCTCGCGCAGCAGGCGACGCGCGTGGGTCAACCGCTCGGCGCGGATCAATCGGCTCGGTGTGGTGCCGGTGTGCTGTAGCGCCAACTGCACCTGTCGCGTGGACCAACCGAGGTGATGCGCGATCGCCGACGGTGTGAGCTCGGGATCGGTGGCATGCCGCCGGACGTGGTCCCGGACCGCGACGTCGACCGCCCCCAGCGTGGTCGGCACCTCCCGGCCGGAGCGCAGACACAGTTTGAGCAGTTCGATCGCCATGTCGTAGGTCGTGGCGAAGCTGAGTCCGTCGACCACTCGACGCTGTCGGCCGAGCTCGCCGATCATGCCGGACGCGACCGATCCCAGGCCCTGCCGCAGATCGATCACCGCGGGTCCAGCACCGATTTCGAGCGGAAGTGAACCGGCGGGGATGTTCATCACCCAGCCCTGTGCGTGGTGGTTCTGCGCGAAATCGAACGGGCGTGCCTTGGTGACCACCGCGGCCTGTCCGGGCAGCACCCGGACGCTGCTGTCGTCCTGCCGGAACGTCATCTCGCCACCGGTCGGCACGACCACCCGCAGACTCTCGTCGTCGTCCCGGCGCACGTCCGCACGCGTGCGCGCGTAGGTGATGCCGTCGGACCGGAAGCCGATCAGTTGATAACCGGCGTAGTGCTGGGCCGCGGTCACGCCGTGGAAGGTCGCGGCGTCGGCGAAACGGAATTGCAGCGTGCCCTGATTCCGGCAGATGTGCTCGGCCCAGAAATCCGCGGACTCGCGGACCGAAACCGCGGCGGTGTCGACCTCCTGCACGAGATACGGCTCGGAATCTCTCATCGGGCAACTCCAGCGGCTTGCGCGTTCGCGTGCATTCCCTGCGCGCACACGGTCGAACGGGCACAGACGCACTCATAACCTGAAGTCGAATTATGGCACCGATCCCCGAGGAGGACAGCGTGTCCTACCGCAACCCCGACCTTCCGGCCGACGAGCGGCCGACCTGCGCGACCTGCGACGCACAGGGGTGTGCGCTGTGCGACGGCGCGCGATCGGGCCGGCATCGCACCGGTCCGGCGGTCCTGCTGTACTGCGCGTCGCGGCGCGGCCATATCCCGAAGTTCTTGTGGTAGACCAGCTTTCGCATTTCCAGGAGATGAACACGATGACCGATGTCCAGACCGTCCGTGGTCCGGTACCGGCCGAGCGGCTCGGCAACACGCTCATGCACGAACACGTATTCGTACTGGGTGCGGAGATGCGGCAGAACTACCCGGATTTCCCCGACCCCTGGGACGACGACGTGCGGATCGCCGACGCGGTGGACAAATTGCGGCAGTGCGCGTCGCGGGACATCACCACCATCGTCGATCCGACCGTGATCGGGCTGGGCCGCTACCTGCCGCGCATTCAGCGGATCAACGAGCGGGTCGACATCAATATCATCGTCGCGACCGGCATATACACCTACAACGAGGTGCCGCTCCAGTTCCACCACACCGGTCCGGGACTGCTGTTCGACACCCCGGAGCCGATGGTCGAACTGTTCGTCCGGGACATTCGCAAGGGCATCGCCGACACCGGAGTGCGGGCGGCGTTCCTCAAGTGCGCGATCGAGGAGCCGGGCCTGACTCCCGGAGTGGAGCGGGTGCTGCGTGCGGTCGGGCAGGCGCACGTCGAGACCGGTGCGCCGATCACCGTGCACACCAATCCGCACACCCGGTCCGGACTCGTCGCGCAGCGGGTGCTCGCCGAGGAGGGCGCGGACCTGACCAAGGTCGTCATCGGGCATTCCGGGGACAGCACCGATCTGGACTATCTGCGCGAAATCACCGATGCCGGTTCATATCTCGGCATGGATCGGTTCGGCCTCGACGTGCTGCTGCCCTTCGAACAGCGGGTCGGCACGGTGGCCGAACTCGCCCGCCGCGGCTACGTGGATCGAATGGTCCTGTCCCACGACGCATCCTGCTTCATCGACTGGCTGCCCGCGGCGGGAAAGGCTGCGGCACTGCCGAATTGGATCTACACGCACATCAGCGACGACGTGCTGCCCGCCCTGCGCGAACGCGGTGTCACCGATGCGCAGATCACCACGATGCTGACGGACAATCCGCGCCGCTACTTCTCGATGTGATGCATTGTGCCGGACCGCATGATCCATCCGCTCACATACGCCGGTAGCGATCGAATTGCCCTGTACAGCAACGAATTCGCCGCCAGGCCACACGAATGCTACCGAGAGATGCGGCAGCGTTACGGGTCGCTGGTGCCGGTCGAACTGTCACCGGGAGTCCCCGCGACCCTGGTGATCGGCTATCGCACGGCCGTGCGGGTGCTGCACGATCCCGCGCATTTCCCGGTCGATCCGCGGTCGTGGGAAAAAGGTATTCCGGACGAATGCCCGGTCAAGCCGATGCTGGCCTGGCGGCCGAACGCGATACGCAGTGCCGGAGAGGAACATCGGCGTTATCGGGAGGCCAATGTCGCGGCGCTCTCGGCGGTCGATCTGCACGGTCTGCACGCGGTGGTGGAACGGATCGCGGTGCCCCTGATCGCGCGGTTCTGCGGGGTGGGCGCGGCGGATCTGATCGCGGATTACGCACGGCCGCTTGCCTTTCAGGTCGTCAACGCGATGCTGGGTTGTTCACCCGAGATCGGACAGCGGGTCGCGACCGGCGTCGTCACGCTCTTCGAGGGTTCCGATGCCGCGGCCGGAAACGCGATGCTCGTCGCGGCGCTGCACGAACTCGTCACCGGTAAACGCACCGACCCCGGCGACGACGTCACCACCCGACTGGTCCGGCACCCGGCCGGATTCGACGATCAGGAGGTCATCGAACAACTCGTCACCCTCTACGCCGCGGGCGTCGAACCGGTGCACAATCTCATCGCCAACACCCTGCTGCTGATCCTGACCAACGAACGTTTCGCGGGAAACCTGCTCGGCGGCAGCCTCTCCACCCGCGACGCCCTGGACGAGGTCCTGTTCCTGGACCCCCCGATCGCCAACTTCTGCATGACCTACCCCCGCCAGCCGGTCCTGCTCGACGACATCTGGCTCCCCGCCCACCAACCCGTCATCATCAGCATCGCAGCCTGCAACACCGACCCCACCATCAGCGGCGGCGACCACACCGGCAACCGCTCCCACCTGGCCTGGGGCGCCGGCCCCCACGCCTGCCCCGCCCGCCAGCCCGCCTACCTGATCGCCCAGGACGGCGTCGACCAACTCCTCGACGCCCTCCCCGAGATCGAACTGTCGGTCAGCCCCGACGAATTGCCCTGGCGCCCAGGCCCTTTCCACCGAGCCCTGGGCACACTCCCGGTCGTCTTCGACCCGGCCCGACCGTTCGCCGACTGGCACCCCGTCTGACGGGTGTTGCACGACGTCGAGAAACGATCGTGCCATGACACAGCGCGTGGTCACCGACGGCGGTGATATCGGTGATCATTCCGTAGCGCGGCACAGGCACCGAATCTGCCCCGGCCACACCAGCCGACAACAAACATCCAGCGACGACGGCTGCGACAGTTCCGGCAATCTCGAGCGTGCGACGAAACAAGGAACCCCCTCCGATGCATGAAAGCCTTTGCGGCAGCAGATCAATCAGCTCACGACTCGGCATACCGGAGACCGCGGCCGCAGCCGATGCAGGATTGAACGGTGCGCGGGCTGCGTCGCGGTTCGACGACGACTGATCACAGGTACATCTCGAGGCCGTGCGGGAATGGCCGGAAACCGTGGATCGACGGCTCTCGGCTTGTGCGGAAGGTTCGGCTGAGTTAGCGTGCGGTGGAACGCATTTCATCTACGGGGGAGAGTGCGCTGTGCGTAAGCCCGAAATTGTCAAGTATGCGCTGGCTGTTGCGGCGGCGACGGCCGGGTTGTTGGGGATCGCGCCTGTTGCGGGTAATGCGCCTGCGGCACAGGCATTTCCGATAGTAGAGGGAGTTCAGCACTTCGGGCCGGTCAACAGTTATGCGATGAGTGACAGCGCGAACTGCTATATCGACTATACGATGTGGATCGCTCGCGATCCCGCGAAACCGTCTCGCGTAGTCGGTCATCTGAAGCCCCTGGGTATCCGGGCGACGATTCCAGGACTGCCTGTACCTCCGACCTGCACAGCAACATTGATCGTGAGTACGTGTACCGACCGTGATGTCGCAGGGCACCCGGTGGCTCCGGGCCGTCCGAGCGATACTCTCGGGGGCCTGTTCGGTCATACAGTGCACCTGAATGCCGACAGGACCGGTGGCAGGACTACGCAGGTAGACCTGCCCTACCAGCGTGATGCGAAAGCGATCCTGTTCAATGTGATTCCGCAGTCGTACATGTATCCCGTTGTCTCGTACGGGGCGATGCCGATTGTTCCGCCCACACCGGCGACGGCATTCAACCTTCGGTAATCCGGTCACGCTACCGAAAGATAAGAGCCGCACGCCTTTCCACGGGTATCGAATCCCGGTGCGATTCGACGGTCAAGTGGTGGAAAGAGCATGCGGCTCTTGCGCTGTTCCCAGGCCTTCGGCGGTGTGCTCACCGTAGACATTGACCGTGGACGGCAGCAGGATCGACTTGCCGAAGCGAAACGCTCACGTGAGCGGTTGTCCCGGATCGGGCGACCAGAATGACCGAACGATGTTGCGGTGCAACCAGTCTCAGTCGACATGCCCCCAGCCTGACGGAGCAACGTAGTGATGCCAGCTGTCGGTGTCCAGGTACTCCGCGCGCGACAGCCCCGCCCGTTCTGCGACGCGGTGGGAGGCGTCGTTCTCGGGCTGGATGCGGGCGATCACCGGCAATTTCGGCAGGTGGGTGCGGGCGTGGGCGACGACCGCGCTGGCTGCCTCGGCGGCGAAACCCTGGCCGCGGGTGGCAGGGGCGAGCCGATAGAACAGGTTGAGGGCCGGGCCTGCGGGCATATTCATCGAGCGGATTCCGCAGAAGCCCACGACGGTGTCGTCGGTGCGAGTGCGCACCGTCCAATAGCCGTAGCCGTGCCGACGCCAGTGCTCATCCCATTCCAGGTAGAGCCTTTGTGCCGCAACGAGGTTCGGCACCACGGTCACCCATGGCTCGGCGACGCCGCAGATCCGGAGGATGGCCTCGGCATCGGCCGGGACCGGACGGAGCAGGGCCAACCGATCGGTCGGCACCTGCTCCGCGGTCGAGATATCACTCACGAACGCGAGTGTATCGATCCGGTTCAGCGCTCCAGGATCGCGACCACGCCCTGCCCGCCGGCAGCGCAGATGGAGATCAGGGTGCGCCCGGATCCCTTCTCCGCCAACTGTTTCGCGGCCTGGGCGATGATGCGGCCGCCGGTCGCGGCGAACGGGTGGCCCGCGGCGAGGGAGGAGCCGTTGACGTTCAGTTTGGCCCGATCGATCGACCCCAGCGCGCCGTCCAGGCCCAGCCGCTCCTTGCAGTACTGGTCGGATTCCCAGCCCTGCAACGTCGCCAGCACCACCGACGCGAACGCCTCGTGGATCTCGTAGAAGTCGAAGTCCTGCAACGTGAGTCCGTTGCGGGCCAGCAATCGCGGCACCGCATAGGTGGGGGCCATCAGCAGGCCGTCGGGGCCGTGGATGTAGTCGACCGCGGCGACCTCGCTGTCGACCAGGTAGGCCAGCGGCTCGAGGTTGCGCGAGGCGGCCCACTCGTCACTGGCCAGCAGCACCGCGGACGCGCCGTCGGTGAGCGGGGTGGAGTTGCCCGCGGTCATCGTCGCGTCGCCCAGCTTGACGCCGAAAACCGGCTTCAGCGTGGACAACTTCTCGATGGTCGAGCCCGGACGCAGGTTGTCGTCGCGGGTCAGCCCGAGGAACGGGGTGACCAGATCGTCGAAGAAACCGCGGTCGTAGGCGGCGGCCATATTGCGGTGCGAGAGGTAGGCCAGCTCGTCCTGCGCCTCGCGGGAGACGCCGAATTCCTTCGCGGTGATCGCGGCGTGCTCGCCCATCGACAGCCCGGTGCGCGGTTCGGCGTTGCGCGGGATCTCGATGCCGACCATGCTCGGGCGCAACCGGCCGACCAGCTTGACGTAGTCGGAGTTCTTCCTGGCGCGGTTGGCGTCGAGCATCCACTCGCGCATCGATTCGCTCACGCCGATCGGCGCATCGGAGGTGGTGTCGGTACCGCCGCCGACGCCGACGTCGATGCGCCCCAACGCGATTCCGTCGCCGACGGTGACGATCGACTGCAACCCGGTGCCGCAGGCCAGCTGGAGATCGTGCGCGGGGGTGTACGGCGAGAGCTCGCTGCCCAGCACGCTCTCGCGGACCATGCCGTGCTCGCCGACGCGCTTGAGCACCGCGCCGCCGACGACCATGCCCAGCCGCTCCCCCTGCAATCCGAACCGGCTGACCAGCCCGTTCAGCGCGGCGGTGAACATGTCCTGATTCGAGGCGTGCGCGTACTTGCCGTCGGAGCGGGCGAAAGGGATCCGATTGCCGCCGAGGACGGCGACGGGCCGGGCCTGCTTGGCCGAACGGGCTGTGGTTGTCACTCGAGTCTCCTGGGGGACGGTGCGCCGGCGGAGCTTGCGGAGCCGGCGGGGTGGGTGGGCACTGCGTTTGTCGGGATGTCGGGTCGTCGGGGATTCCGGTGCGGCCGGGCTGCCGAGGTCGAGGCGCAGTCCGGTGCCCCTTCGCTATCGGTTTACATTAAACTTACTCTGGAGTAAGTTCATTGTCGATACGTACCCCCTGACGGGTGCGACACGTCCGGACATCCGGGCCGGTACGCCGATGACTCACCTCCGACACAAGGAAAAGGTAGGAACCGTGGCAGCCAGCAAAAGCAAGGGCGCTCCCAACCTCTACGGATCGTTCGTCAACTCGGCCCCCGGCTCGTTCCTGGCGAGCAAGCTGGGTCTGCCCAAGCCGGAACAGCTGCGGCGTTACCAGCAGGGTGAGCCCGCGCTGCCCGGCCCGGTCCTGCTCGGCGGTAAGGGGCGGGTGGCCGATGCGGTCCGGAACCTGTTGTCGGACTACACCTTTGCCGACGAGCCCGCCCAGGGCGTGAAGTACGGCGCGCTGGTGTTCGATGCCACCGGACTCGGTTCGATCGAGGATCTCGCCCAGCTGTACGCGTTCTACCAGCCCGCGATGCGTTCGATCGCGCCCAGCGGCCGCATCCTGGTCGTCGGCACCACCCCGGAATTGACCTCGGGTGTCGAGGAGCAGATCGCGCAGCGCGCCCTCGAGGGTTTCACCCGCAGCGTCGGCAAGGAGCTGCTGCGCGGCGCCACCGCGAACCTGGTCTACCTGCACCCCGAGGCTGCCTCTGCCGCAACGGGTTTGGAGTCCACGCTGCGTTTCATCCTGTCCGGTAAGTCGGCGTTCGTCGACGGCCAGGTGTTCCGGGTCGGCAAGGGGGATTCGACCGCGCCCGCCGATTGGGACAAGCCGCTGGCAGGCAAGGTGGCCGTGGTCACCGGCGCCGCGCGCGGTATCGGCGCGACCATCGCCGAGGTGTTCGCCCGCGACGGCGCGACCGTGATCGCCGCCGACATTCCCGCCGCCGGAGACGCGTTGTCGCAGACCGCGAACAAGGTCGGCGGCACCGCGCTGGCGGTGGACGTCACCGCCGCCGACGCCGCGGACAAGATCGCCGAATTCGCCACCCAGCGTTTCGGCGGCGTCGACATCATCGTGCACAACGCCGGTATCACCCGCGACAAGCTGCTCGCGAACATGGACGACGCCCGCTGGAACTCCGTGCTGAACGTGAATCTCGCTGCGCCGCACCGCATCACCGAGGCATTGGTCGCCAAGGGTGCGCTGCAGGACGGCGGCCGCGTGATCGACGTCTCCTCCATCGCCGGTATCGCGGGCAACCGCGGCCAGACCAACTACGGCGCGTCCAAGGCCGGTGTGATCGGCATGGTGAACGCCGAGGCCCCGAAGCTGGCCGAGAAGGGCGTCACGATCAACGCCGTCGCGCCCGGTTTCATCGAGACCGCGATGACCGCGGCGATCCCGCTCGGCACTCGCGAAGCCGGTCGGTTGATGGCCTCGCTGTCCCAGGGCGGGCAGACCATCGACGTCGCCGAGACCATCGCCTACTTCGCCAGCCCGGCGTCGAACGCGGTGAGCGGCAACGTCGTTCGCGTCTGTGGCCAGAGCCTCATCGGTGCCTGAGCGGAGCGCGTGATGACCCGGACCATCAAATTGAACGAGCCGCCCAAGACCGGCAGCCTGTATCTCAAGGCCGCGCTGGGAGCCGTTCCGCTGCCGCTGATTTCGGCGCGCAAGTCGCAGATCCCGGACCGTGCGGTGGAATTGAACGGCGTGCGCGTCGACGTCGACAACCTGGCCGCGTACTGCCACGCGACCGGGCTGCGTTTCGGCGACTCGCTCCCGGTGACCTACCCGTTCGTGCTGGCCTTCCCGACCGTCATGCAGCTGCTGACCGCGCGGGACTTCCCGTTCACCGCGGTCGGCTCGGTGCACATGGAGAACGTGATCGAGCGGCATCGCCAGATCTCGGCCAGTGAACCGCTGGACATCCACACGCACGTGGAGAACCTGCGCGAGCATCCCAAAGGTCTTGTGGTGGACGCGATCACGGAGATCAACGTCGGCCGGGAGCTGGTCTGGCGGCAGACCTCCTCCTTCCTGCACCAGCAGAAGACCTCGCTGTCCGGTGGTCCGCGTTCCGAACCCAAGCCCGAAGAGGTACCCCCGCCGCCGCTGCGCACGCTGAAGGTCGACCAGTCGATCATCCACCGCTACGCCGCGGCCTCGGGCGACCGCAACCCGATCCACATGTCCTCCCTGAGTGCCAAGGCATTCGGCTTCCCCCGCTCCATCGCGCACGGAATGTGGTCCGCCGCAGCCATTCTCGGTACCATCGAGGGTCGAATCCCCGCTGCGACAACCTATTCCGTCCGTTTCGGCAAGCCGATCCTGCTGCCGTCCACTATCTACGCCTACGCGGACCACACCGCAGAAGGCTGGGACCTGTCCCTGAAACACCCGAAAAAGGGATACCCCTACCTCACGGGGACCCTGCGCTGATCCGGCACCGCCGGACTACGCGAGAGCCGCACGCCGTGCACTCGACCATCGGATCGCATGGGGGATTCGACGGTCGCGGAAAGGCGTGCGGCTCTTGTTGTTTCGGGCGTGCTCAGCCGGTGAACGCGGGCTCGGCCAGGGCCGCGCCGAGGTATTTCCGCGCCGATCGTTTGCGCATGACCTCGCGGCCCGCGATGATTCGGTCCGCTCGCGCGCGGTGGTCGGCGAGGTAGCGGATGCAGGTTTCGACGATGCGGTCGTATTCGACGAACACCACGCCGTCGGCGAATTCCTCCTCCTCGTCCGGATAATGACACTTCTCGGAGATCACGAATATTCCATTGGCCAGGAGATACGTCACCCGAACGGCCTCGAAGATGGTGGGGCCGTGCAGGTTCAGAACTATTTTCGCCCGCGCGTACAACTCGTCGCGCCGCTCGCCCCAGACGCCCGCGTGGAGTTGCGCGTTGTAGCCGGCCTGCCGTAGTCGCTCGATCGGCGCGGCGCGTTTGGCGCTGTGCGTGCCGACGAAGAGCACATCGATATCCTGTGTCGCGACCGGCCGGATCCGATCCAGTTCCGGCACACCGCCGATCGGCACATGCTGGATACGCGGCACCCCGGCGGCCTCGAGCGCCGCGACATTGTGCCGACTGTAATCCCAGACATGATGACGACGGAACAATTCCAGCAATTCCTCGGACCGCCAATCCGATTCCGGCGTAACGGCTTCCAGATTGTAGAGAATCGCATCGTCCGGAATCTCGATTCCCCACCACGACAACGTATTACTGCCGAACAGGATATATCTGCGCCCCGGCAGATCCAACGCATCGGTCAGCACACTACTGTGCCCCAGCCGCTGCAACGCGATGTTCACCGTCTCGGCCACTTCACGAAACGCCTCCCGCCAGACATACGATTTCGGCGGCGCGATCGCGACCGCGAACCTCGTCCTGTCGGTGTTGTCGAGCTGTTCGGGCAATGCACACACCTCATGACGGAACGAGCGCGGACCGAACGCAGCGTACCGCGACCTGATCGCTTGTCGCCGTGCGTGGTCCGTGAGCGGATGCTCGGAGCGTTGGTCGGAGTGTCGGCCAGCAGAAGGTCCGTGGTCCCCGACCCGCGGCATCGGCGCCTCGCGATGAGAACGTAGCAGCCGCACACTCTTCTCGGCACTCGACCGTCGAATCGCATGGCATTCGACATCCTGAAAAAGCGTGCGGCTCTTGTTGTTTCGCGTTGATGCGAGCAGGGTTGGCGTCGTCAGGATCGGTAAGCGTCGCGTCGATGCCGGATCGAATGGATCTCGACCAGATGTTTACCGGGGTCGATGTGATACAGGATGCGATATGTACCTCGTCGCACCGAATGCAGGCCCTCGTAGGGCTCGTTCAGTGGCTTGCCCACGCGGTGGGGATTGTCCGCCAGAGCTCCGGTGATCAGTCCGTATGCCGCCGCGGCGACCGTCTCGGGGAGTTCTTCGGCGAGTGCCCTGCGAGCAGCGGGTTTGTACCGTATGGTCCAGCGCTCACTCACGCGGCGCCGTGACTATCCAGCCGGTCACGCATGATCTCGGCCATCGTCTCTTCGTCGGTGAAGTCCTCCGTCGTCGCAGATTCGACCAGATCAGCCCTGGTGATGGGGTCGGCAAGGACTGCGAGCGTTTCCATGAGCGATTCGTACTCGGCAACCGACAGCAGCATTACCGTCGGGCGGCCATTCTTGGTGAGGGTGAAGTGGTCGTGTTCGCGCTCGGCCCGATCCGCCAATTCGGCGATACGGGCCTTGGCATCGGTAATCGGGATGGTCTCCATAGCGACCAGTATAGCGACCGGATGGAGTTCAGGACCCTATCCGGACCATGCTTCGGTACGCCTAACCCGATGCCACCTGACGGCGCGCCAGGTCGAAGGTGCGGCGGGCGAGGTCGGAGATGCGGACGTTGTCGTAGCCGGAGACGGCGGTGCTCAAGCGGTCGCTGAGGGGGTCGGTCCAGTGCGGGGGAATCGCGTTGGCGCCCAGTAGGATTCCGGCGATCGAGCCTGCGGTGGCGGCGGTGGAGCCGGTGTCCCAGCCGGCTTGCGCGGTCAGGCCGATGGTTCGGGTGAAATCGCCTTCGCCCCAGAGCAATCCGACCGCGACGAGGCAGGCGTTGCCGATCGCGTGCACCCAGCTGTAGTGGCCGTGGCGGGCGTGCACGGTGGCGACGGCCTGGTCGTAGCCGATACCGCGTTCGTGGTCGGCGAGTACCTGCGCGAGGGCCACGGCCAGTCGAGAATGTTCCGGAATCGTCTGTTGCGCAAGGTGAATCGCTTCGACGGCGGAGTCGGCGGTGAAGGCCGCGGCGGTCAGGGCGGCCACCCAGATCGCGGCCCAGGCGCCGTTGCCGGTGTGCGAGACCGAGGCGTCGCGGGCGGCCAGGTCGGCGGCGCGGGCCGGATCGCCGGGACAGACGTAACCGAAGACATCGGCGCGGACCATCGCGCCGATCCACTCCCGGTACGGGTTGCGGTAGGTCGCGGTGGCGGGCGGTTCCAGGCCGTCGATCAGATTGCGGTAGGCCACCCGGTCGGCGGTGAAGGTTTGCAGGAAGGGAAGGCGTGCAAGCCATTCCGCGGCCACGTCGGCGGCGGTGAACTCGATGCCCTGCTGTTCGAGCAGGTGCAGGCTCAGCACCGGATGGTCCAGATCGTCATCGCGCGGACAGCCCTCGATGCGGCCGCGCACCGACTCCGGCCAGCCCGGCGCGAGCCGATAACCCTCCGGCATCGGGCTGAGCACCGGCACGTAATCGGCCAGCGGGTAGGCCCCGGCCTGCTCCAGATAGGACCGAATATGCCGCGGCGACCAGGCGAAACCGTTCTCCAGCGGCTTACCCAGCGTGCAGCCGACGCAGCGCCCGAGCCAACCGCCGTGCACGCGGTCGTACAGATGCGTCGGATGCACCGGCGAACGCGGCAGCGCGGCGGGCAGGATCGCGCCCGCGGCCTCGTCGTACGGCCAGCCCGGATCGCGCGGTGCGGCCTCGACGCGCTCGAGCATCAGCCAGCACGCCGCCGCATTGGGCACCCGGGTATGCGTGAGCTCGCGCACCTCCTCCGCGAAATCGTCTACGGCATAACCGGATTCGCGACGTTGCAGCCATTCGAAGTACAGCAGTGCGCGCGGGTCGCCCTCGGGATGGCCGAAGAAGGCGGACTCGATCGGCTCCACGATGTCCACAGCAGTGATATCCACAGAAGTATTCACAGGATGGTGATGACCGCCTCGACTACCTCGGACAGCAGCGGTAGTGATTCCTCACGCTGCGGGGGACGGGCCCACCAGCGCCCCTCGGGGGTGCGCCTGCCGAATCCGGTGGGCAGGATGACATTGCTTCGAGCAGGACCGATGTCCACGCCGTGACGCTCCATTCGGACGGTGCATTCGAGATTCGGGTACCCATCGAAAACCGCGAGGAACGTGCGCCGCGCCGGTTTCTCCCGGACCAGGACCGGACCGGGCACGCCGCGCACGGTCAGCTCGTCGAGGATCGGGGAGCCCAGCTGTTCGGGGGTGTTCACCGCCGCGATCTGATCGACCAGGGGGAGCACCACGAATCCCGGCGCGGTCACATGCACCCGTGGCAGCCCGAATCGCGACCTGTACGCCTCGGCCCAATCCTGTGGAGTTGCAAGCTGTTCCGATCGCACATTCGACCTCGGCTCCGATGGTCCACCTCCCGGCGACGGGATCGGCCGCCGGGTATCAAGTGAAACCCCGAACCTGCGGTCGCGGTGCAAGTTTCGGTGAACCGTTAGCGAATTATGCAGAACGAAAACACATGTCGTCGACATACCGACCGTTCGCGTTGTCCAGTGGGATCGGGCTCCTCGCGGAACGGACCATATCGCGCCGCACGCCGCCGGGCCACCGCTGCGGAGCGGCCCGCGACCGACCCGGACACATTCGCGCTGGCAAGGGGCCCTGACATCCCGATAACAGACTGTTCGGACGGGTATTCTTCTCACCACCCGAGGCGCCGGAACCCAGGAGGTCCGCCCATGCCCTGCGATCTGATGCTCATCGCCTACGACGGCTCGGAGAACGCCAAACGAGCCGTCGAATACGCCGGGCGATTCCTCGCCGCGCCGAAAGCCGTCGTCCTGACCGCCTGGGAGCCGATGGTGCGGCAGGCCGCGCGACTGTCCGGAATGTCCGGCGTGGTGCAGCCCGAATGGATCTCCGACGAGGAGATCGAGGACATCGCCTACGTCGACGCCAGACAGGTCAATGCCGAAGGGGTGCGGCTGGCCAAACTGGCCGGCCTGAACGCCGAACCGCGCACCGCCGAATGCACCTCGACGATCTGGAACGCCATCGTCGACGTGGCCGACGACCTGAACGTCGACATCATCGTCGCCGGTACCCGAGGTTCGACCGGGATCCGCGCGCTGCTGCACTCGAGTGTCGCCGAGGCGGTGCTCAAGCATTGCCATCGGCCGATCCTGCTGGTGCCGCCGGGGCGCAACGTCGAATGCCCGTGAGGCGGCGGCTCGGGTACCGCGCGTCACAGTGAGACGTGCGTCCCTACGCGGGTTCCGGGCGACGCCGGGCGGACTATCGTCGGGGCACTATGGACGGATTTCTGCTCGCTCTGCCCGGTGGGGTCGTACGGACCGAGGGGGTGCGGCGCGCGTTCGACGAGGCCGGGGCCGCGGCGGCCGAGCTGGCGGGTGGGGCCGAGTTGATCGTCGGGGCGTTGCCGTTCGATCCGCGTCGACCGGCGGCGCTGTGTGTGCCGGAGCGGGCGTGGCATACCGCGGGGCCGTGGCGTCCGGCGGCGGTGCCGCCGCTGCCCGAGGTGCGGGTTATCACCGAAATGCCCAGTGCCGCAGAGCATATCGCGCGAGTCACGAAACTCGTCGAACAGTTGGCCGATCCCGCGCAGCCGCTGCGCAAGGTGGTCGCGGCGCGGTCGGTGCTGGCGCGGGCCGAGGAGCCGCTCGATCCGGAGGTGGTGGCCGCGCAGTTGGCGAGCAGGCATCCGCGGGCGAATGTGTTCGCGGTCGATCTGAGTCCGGCGGGGCGGCCCGGGGCGACGCTGGTCGGGGCGACGCCGGAGGTACTGGTCGCGCGGCACGGTGAGACGGTGACGTTGCGGCCGTTGGCGGGGACGATGCCGCGCCATCCCGACCCCGCCGTCGACGGCGAACGTTCGCGAGAACTGTTGGGCAGCACCAAGAATCGTGACGAGCACGCGTTCGTCATCGAGTGGATCCGCGAGCAGCTCGCACCGCTGTGCGACCTCGACATCCCGGACGAACCCGAGTTGATCAGCACCCACGAGGTCTGGCATCTGGCGACGCCGATCACCGGGCGCGTGCGCGATCCGGCGACCACCGCGTTCGACCTGGCTCGCGCACTGCACCCGACCCCCGCGGTCTGCGGCACACCCACCGACCTGGCCTTGGCGGCGATCACCGAATTCGAGGAGGACCGGGGCTTCTACGGCGGCGCGGTCGGTTGGTGCGATGCGCAAGGCGACGGGGAGTGGGTCGTCGCGATCCGCTGTGCCGAGTTGTCCGCGGACGGGCTGACCGTGCGGGCGTTCGGCGGGGGCGGCATCGTCGCGGCGTCGGATCCTCGCGCGGAACTCGACGAGACGACCGCGAAGCTGCGGACTTTCCTGGGGAGCCTCGACTGTGCTGTGTGATCGTCGCATCGCGGTCGCACTCACCGAGACACAGCGGCCGGAAGCCAACAAGCCGCGCGCACCACTCGATAGTGTTGCCCCTGGCTATCACCCTCGAACATTCTCTGCGGGACTCCACAGGTGCTCCCGCAACAGGAAGCAGAACATAGCGGCACGCGACCGGCGCAACGTAGCAACGGCAACTCGACTACACGCAAGTCGGCCGCAGGACTGGACGGTGGAGACAGCGACCCGCCGCTGGGGTCAGCACTCGGACCAGGGAATTCCGGGCAGCGAAAGCCGCTTCACTACACGACAGTCAATTGACTTCACTGTAGTGATAGGTTGACGCGGATACGTACGGGTCGATGTATGGGAGTTCCGCGATGAAGTTTGCCGTTCCCGGGGTAGCGAGCGCTGTCGTCGGAGCCGTGCTGGGTGCGGTCGCGGTGTTCGTGGTCACGGCTGCGGCGGCGCAGAATTCGCGGCCCGACGTGGACCGTAGCGGCAACCAGTCGTCGTCGCTGCTCAACAACGTTGAGTACGGCAGCCGCTGAGTCGCCGACCAGCACTGCGTCCGATCCGAGAGCGCCGTTAGGGCGACACTGGTTCGCGGGCACGGTCGTCGGCGCATTCCTGCTGACCTTCCTGCAAGCTCCCGGCCTCACCGTCGCCGACACCAAATACGATCTCGCCCAGAATCCGCTGGGCTTCCTGCAACGCGCCGCACACCTGTGGAGCAGTCAGGCCCCGATGGGGCAGGTGCAGAACCAGGCGTACGGCTACTTCTTTCCGCACGGCGGTTTCTTCGTCCTCGGCCACACGCTCGGCCTGCCCGCCTGGGTGACCCAGCGCATCTGGTGGGCGCTGCTGATCCTGGCCGGGTTCTGGGGCATCGTGCGGCTGTGCGAGGTGCTCGGCATCGGCACACGCGGATCGCGGATCGTCGCGGCACTGGCGTTCGCGTTGTCGCCGCGCGTGCTGACCACGCTGGGATCGATCTCGTCGGAAACACTTCCGATGATGCTCGCGCCGTGGGTATTGCTCGCACCGGCTGCCCTGGGACGTGTTGTCAAGGTACGCAAGGGAATACCTAGCACCGCGCCGGACCGCGTCCCCCGGTACGGCGCGCTCTCACCGGCCGGGAGCGCGCTCGCGCTGGCGTTGATGGGGTCGGTGAACGCCGTCGCGACGGCGGCGGCCTTCCTGCCCGCGGCGATCTGGTGGATTTCGTATCGGCCGAATCGGGTGTGGTGGCGGTTCACGCGGGCGTGGATTCCGTTGCTGGCGTTGGGAACACTGTGGTGGGTGGTGCCGCTGCTGGCGCTCGGCAAGGTGAGTCCGCCGTTCCTGGATTACATCGAATCGTCGGGGGTGACCACCGAATGGGCCTCGCTGGGCGAGGTGTTGCGCGGGACCGACAGTTGGACGCCGTTCGTCTCGCCGGAGCGGATCGCGGGGGCGGTGCTGGTCACCCAGCCCGCGGCGGTGCTGGCGACCGGGCTGCTGGCCGCGGCGGGGATGGCCGGGCTGGCGATGCGGTCGATGCCGCATCGGGGGCGGTTCGTGCTGATCCTGCTGGTCGGGCTGGTCGGAATCTGCGCCGGGTATGTCGGGGATCTGGGCGGGCCGTTCGCCGAATCGGTGCGGGTGTTCCTGGATTCCGGCGGGGCGCCGCTGCGCAATGTACACAAGCTCGAACCGTTGATCCGGCTGCCGCTCATCATCGGGCTGGCGCATCTGCTGCATCGGGTGCCGCTGCCCGGATCCGTGCCGATGCGGGTGTGGCGCAGTGCGTTCGCGCATCCCGAACGACAGCGGATGGTCGCGGTCGCGGCGCTGATCCTGTGCGCGCTGGCGCTGTCGACCTCCCTGGCGTGGACCGGGAAGCTCGCACCGCGCGGCGCGTACGACCGGGTGCCCGCCTACTGGACGCAGACCGCGGATTGGCTGGCCGCGCACGCCACCGACACCCGGGCGCTGGTGGTGCCGGGCGCGCCGTTCGGCAGTCAGATCTGGGGGCTGACCCGCGACGAACCGCTACAGGCCCTGGCCCGAACGCCGTGGGCGGTGCGCGACGCCATCCCCCTCACGCCGCCGGGGACCATCCGGGCCATGGATTCGGTGCAGCGGCTGATCGCCGACGGACGTCCCTCGGCCGGTCTGGCCTCGACGCTGATCGATCAGGGCATCGGAATTCTGGTGCTGCGCAACGATTTGGACCCCGACACGTCGCGGTCGACGCGGCCGCTGCTGGCCCACGCTGCCATCGAGGGCTCACCCGGGCTGACGAAGGTGGCCGAATTCGGGGACGAGATCGTGGCCTCGCACGGCAAGGGGCTGGTGTCGGACGGGGATCTGCGGCCGTCGTATCCGGCGATCGAGATCTACCGGGTGAGCGCGCCGCATCTCGGTGAACACGCCGATATCCGCAGCGGACGCGGTGCGCCCACGTCGTTTCCGGGTGCGTACACGGTGCCGCTGAATTCTGTGCCGGTGGTGCAGGGCGGGCCCGAGGTGCTGGAGCGATTGCGGCGCGACGCCGCCTCGCCGAACGGTCCGGTGCTGCTGTCGGCCGATGCCGCGCGGGCCGGATTGTCCGGTAACACAACGACTCTCACCGATACGCCGATGGATCGAGAGACCGATTTCGGCCGCGTCGACAATCACAATTCGGCCCTGCGCGCGCCGACCGATGCCCGGCGAACCCGTAATCTGGTGCCGGACTACGCCGTTCCCGGCACACCGCGCGTCGAGGGGCAGTGGTCCGGGGCGACGATCACCGCCTCGAGTTCGGCGGCCGACGCGACGCAGCTCGGGGGCGCGGCACCCGGCAGTTCGACCGCCGCGGCCGTCGACGACGATCCCTCCACCGCGTGGTTGAGCAACAGCGCCGAACATGCTGTGGGTCAATGGCTTCGGATGGATCTGGATCATCCGATCAAGGCCGGGATGTTGCAGGTGACCACGAGTGCGGCTGCGCTGGGCGATCCGGTGCGGCTGATCGAGGTGCGTACCGCGCACGGCACGACCGCCGCGCGAGTCGCCAAAACCGGGGAGCCCGTGTCTGTTTCGCTACCTCCGGGTGCGACCGGATGGGTGAAGATCACCGCGATACAGACCGAAACCGGCAGTCTCGGTGGACAATTCGGTATATCCGAAGTCTCGCTGGAGGACTACTCGAACCGGGACGCGCCCGTCCCGGTCGAGATCCGGCACCGCACCGTCCTGCCGCCCGCACCCGCCGGAACGCAGGTGCAGGGCTGGCGTCTGGGACAGGAATTCCCCGGGCGCAGTGGCTGTTTCGACGCACCCGACCGGGTCCGGTGCAGCAACGGCCTGGCCCTGCCCGCTGAAGAACCGGGCACCTTCGAACGCACGTTGAACGTCCCGGCACCGATGCGCGTCGCCCCGCGGCTGCTGGTGCGCGCCCGGCAGGGTCCGGCGCTCGAGGCGCTGCTCACCGATCACGAACGTCCCATCGCCCGGGGTAACGCCGACGTCGGCGACCTGCGCGGATCCGCCTTCGCCGCCACCGACGGCGACCCGGCCACCAGCTGGATCGCCCCGCAGGACACCGTCCGAGATCCTGCGGGCCCCAAGCCGACCCTGACCCTCGAACTCCCCGCACCGACCCTGGTGACCGGCCTGGAGATCACCCCGCCGCGCGGCGCGCTCCCCGCCCGCCCGACCTCGGTCGCGGTGAACCTCGGCGACGGCCCGCAGACCCGCAGACTCGATCCGGACGCCCCGGCGGGCAAGCCGATCCGAATCTCCCTGCACCCGCACGTGACCGACCGGATCGAACTCAGCATCGCCACCTGGAACGCCGTATTGGACCGCACCGCACTGGGTTTCGATCAGCAGCAACCGCCGGGAATCGCCGAGGTGAACGTCCTGGGACCGGACTATCCGGCGCCCGCGGGCGGCGACCGTAAGATCACCGTCGACTGCGCGCACGGTCCCACCATCGCCGTCGCAGGGCATGTCGTACACACCACGATCACCGCGACCGCCGATCAATTGCGTTCCAGCGCACCGGTTCCCGCGAAGATCTGCGGAATCGATGCGGTCGCGTCGACCGACGGCACCGCACCCGTCGACGATCACCCGACCAGCGATCACCCGACCGGCGCCTCGGCGAACAACCCCGCGACCACATCGAATGACGATCGAACAGGCAACGCTTCGGCCACCCCGGCCGACAAATCCAGCACACTGGCCCTGCTGCCCGGCGACGTCGACCTCACCGTCGCCCCCACCGACCTGTTCTCCGTCGACGAATTACGCCTCCCCCGAACCGATCTCACCCCCCAGCCCATCACCGCCGCCCCCGGCGCCCGCCTCCTGGTCCTCCCTCTGAGCACCAATGTCGGCTGGCGCGCCCGCACCCCCGACGGCCACGAACTCACCCCCGTGGTCGCCGACGGCTGGGAACAAGCCTGGCTGCTCCCCCCCGACACCCCCGGCCCGATCACCGTCGACTTCCCCATAGACCGCTGGTACCGCGTCGCCATCTTCGGCGGGCTACTACTGCTCCTGCCCCTGATCGCGCTGGCCCTGCCGCGCCCCCGCCGCTGGTGGAAACCCAACCCCGGCCACGACGACCTCGCATCGGCATCGGCATCGGCATCGGCATCGGCATCGGCATCGGCATCGACGGAACATCCTCCGGCGCAGGCTGATACGAATCCGATGAACAACCCCGATGACGCCTCAATACAGCCGTCATCGGACAATGACTTCACTGAAATCGTTCCAACACAAGCCGATCCGGCCCCACGCACCTGGAATCTCCGTATTCCCACCATGATCGGCCTGACGCTTGCCGTCTTCCTGATCTCCGGCCCGATCGCAATCGTCCTGGCCGCAACAGGTTTCATAGCCCGATGGTGGTACCCGCAGATAACCGCACGGGTGCTGGTGATGGTGGCCGGAGGCGGGACGCTGCTCTCGGCGGCAGCCCTGTCGACGGGACCGTGGCGGTCGCCGGACGGATATATGGGCGGATCGCTGTGGGTGCAGTTCCCGGCACTGGCAGCGGTCGTCGCGCTAGGGGTCGCGGCGGTGGCGGACCTGCGGCGGAACTAGCCGACGCGGCGGCGGACCCAGCGGCGGATCGGCTCCTCGATCAGGGCGTAACCGGCGGCCGACAGCGGCAGCGTGAACAGCACGGTCAAGACCAGTACCTGCGGGAACATCCCGTGGAACGGAATGATGCCGAAGATCTGGAACACCACCGCCAACACCGCCAGATGCCAGATGAAGATGCCGTACGACCACCGTCCGATCGTGGCGGCCACCGAACTCTCCAGCCAGCGATGCCGGTGCTGCCCCAGAATCAGCGGCGCGAGCAGCCCGAAGCCGATCACCGCGCCCAGCGCCATCTTCCCCACGTACTGCCAGGGCGTCCCGCGCTCCAACCCGGCCGGACCGGCCAGATCCGTCGAGGAGGCCAGCAGCGCGGCCACCGCCAGCGGCCACATGATCCAGCGGTTCGCCGCGATCCGCCGCCACCGCGACGGCCGCGCGACCGGCGTCTCCACCAGTTCGGCCAGCAGCATGCCCGCCGCGAACCAGGGCAGATAGCCGGGCAGCCAGTTGTCCGAATGGATCGCGTTCGGCGTCGGCACGGGCAGCAGATTCCAGCCCAGGCTGATCAGCCCCAACGTCAGCACGATCGGCGCACGCCACCGCGCGGACCGCCCGCGCAACCACATCACCGCGAACGCCAGCAGCGGCAACAACAGATAGAAGGCCACCTCCACCGACAGACTCCACATCTGGGTGAGCCCGTCGGTCAGCGTCAACGGCACGAAAACCTGGATCAACGCCAGATTCGCCAGCCACACCCGCCGCCCCGCCGAATCCGCCGCCGACGGCAGCAGAATCAGCACCGCGCACACCACCACCCAGTAGGCGGGCAGGATCCGTGCGGCCCGATGCAGCAGATAACGTCCAGCGTGCGGTGCCGAACCCAGCCCCCGGGCCGCGGCGGCGTGCGGCCGCCACAGCAGGAATCCGGACAGCCCGAAGAACACCGCCACCGCCATGTCGAAACGTTCGAACACCCGGCCCAGCACCGGAATTCCGGACGCACCGGTCTGGAACGCGACATGGGTCAGCACCACGCCCAGCGCGGCCAGCCCGCGCATCCCCTCGAGCGCGGGCACGAAACCGCGGGCCGCCGCGGGCCGGGGCGTGGCGGCGGTTTCGGGCGTGGTAATGGTCGTCGTCATCGGGTTCCAGTCTGCCGCGTGCGCGTTCGCACCCGGATTCGGGATGTTTCCGGCCTCGGATCGGCGCGCGAGGGGTACGGACTGTTAGTGTCGGGGCTCACGAGTGCTACGCCGTGACCGCAGCGTTACTCGGAACAGCTTGGTACTACGACGAGGAGAGTTTGCATGGCACTCAGTGCCGGTACCAGAAGGACGGTGGCCTGCGCTCTCGTGGGTCTGGGTGCGCTGCTGATCGTCGCGGCCCTGATGATCCCGACGTATACCCTCGGTCAGCTGGCCAAGACTCCCCTCGACCTGGAGATCACCACGATCGCGCCCAGCGATACGAACGCGCCCAGCAAGGTCCTCGACATCAAATCACTCTCGGGCACCGGCGCGGTGAAGGTCAACTCCAACGTGCATCTGATCTCGCAGCGTTACCTGACCGTCGAGGATCCCTCGGACAAGACCGAGATGACCATCCAGGCCGGTCAGACCCTGCGCAACATCGACGCCCAGGGTGAGACCGGACTGCTCTCGGCGGTCATCGACCGGGTCACCATCGACCGCAAGACCGGGATGCCCGTCGAGGACGACCCGAACGGTTCGATCGCGGTGAACACCGACAGCAACGGCAACAGCATCGCCGACCCGATCCAACACGACGGCCTGCAGTACCGGTTCCCGATCGGCACCGACAAGAAGACGTACCCGTACTTCGACATCAACGCGCGCAAGTCGTTCGACATGAACTTCGTCGAGCAGACCGAGATCAACGATCTGAAGGTGTACCACTTCCAGCAGAAGATCCCGGCGACCGATCTGTCGAAGGTGGTCAGCAGCACCAGCAACCAGGTGGCCCTGCCCGCCTCCAAGTGGGGCATCCCCGGCGGTGACACCACGGTGACGATGGATCGCTACTACACCAACACCCGCGACGTGTGGGTGGAGCCCGAGACCGGCACCATCATCAAGGGTTCCGAGCAGATCCACATGTACTACGCGCGCAGTGGCGACAAGCCGGATGTGACCGCGTTGCAGTCGACGCTGGTGTTCGACGACAACACGGTGAATTCGCAGATCGCGATCGCCAAGGACAACATGGACAAGATCTCGCTCTACGGGCGGACGCTGCCGATCATCCTGGGCATCGTGGGCGCGGTCCTGCTGATCGTCGGCCTGGTGTTCGGCCTGCGCGGCGGCGGCTCCGAGAAGCCCGGACGTCTGGTGCGGCCGAAGAGCCCCAAGGGCGGCGAGGCCGCGGAGGCGCGCTTCGGTTCCGGGGTGAACCTCAACGATCAGCCGACGACGCAGCTCAAGATGCCGCGGAACGGGTGAATGTTCCGGTAGGGCAATAGAATTCGCCGGTGGCTCCCTGGAATACGGGGAGCCACCGGCTTTTTCGTTCGTGGGGATACTCGGATACACCTCGGCAGCACAGCGATCATCGAACACCGCGCGTCGATGGCCGGTAAGCGCGTTCAAGCGGAATGTTGCGCTGGCACTTCATGATTGCGGGTGGCCGCGCGCAGGACCACGATGATCATCACTGCGGCGACGGTGCCGACGACGAGGGTCGAGATGCCGATCAGCGCGGGCAGGCTGTGGGCGAACAAGGCGATGGCGCCGATCTCGACGACCAGTCCGACCCAGGTGATCACGGCCGGGGCGGTGCGGTCGACCGCGATCGCCGACAGCAGCGCGCCCTGGAGCAGAGCCAGCAGCGCGCCGTCGAGGGCGAACAGCCACAGCCAGCCCTGGATCGGGGCATAGTCACCGCCGGCGAGCAGCGGTGCCAGCGGCGCGAGCACGGCCGCCCCCGCCACCGCCGCGACGCCCACCCCCGACAGCACCCCCAGCGCGGCCCGGATCGCCCGCGCGGAATTCCGCGGCTGCGCCATCCGCGGATACAGCACCACCCCGACCGCCTGCGGCAACCAGAACGCGATCTTGGTGGCGATGGCACCCAGTGCATAGCGACCGGCGTCATCGCGCTCGAGCACGATCCGCGCCACGATCAGATCCGCCGACGACATCGCCATCAACGCCGCCTGCACCTGCACGGCCCGCAACACCGCCAGCCCGCCCGCCCGAATCCGCGCGGCATCCCGGAGGTGCGTCGCGGCGGTCGCATGACGCGCGGGCCCCAGCCCGGAATCACTCGTGACGGTCCTGTTCCGAGAGACGGCCCCCCGATCAGGCAGCCCGGAATCCGTCGCCGCGGTCGTATTCCAGGGCGAGACGACCTCGGCAGAGTCCTCACCCGGCGCTGCCCGAATATCGGTGCTTTCATCGCCAGCGCCGGGACTCACGACCCGAGCCGCGGCCCACCGAGCACCGAGCGCCGCGACGAACAGTCCAAGCGCAGCCGCCCACAGCGCGGGAGCGGAAGTTCCCCCCACTGCCAGCACGACCACCGCCGGTGCGACCCGCGCGATCCCCACACCCCCGAGCACCACGGCCAGCGCCCGAAAATGCTTCCCCCCCTGCAGAATCCCCTGTTCCCCCGACAACAGCACCTGCGCGGGCGCGGCAAGCAACGCCCCCGCGGCCGCGACCACACCGACATGCAACACCGCGCTCACCACCGGCACCAACACCGCCGCGACAACGGTCACCACCCCCGCACACCACCACCCCAGCGCCCGCACCGTCCCCACCCGGGCCCCCCGCACCAATTCCCGGGCCACCACGTTCTGCAACGCCAACGCCGGCACCGCACACAACAACTGCACCGCCAGCAAACTCGCGAACTCCCCGTACCCCACCACCCCCAACCACCGCCCAGCCAGCAACTGCAACAGATACCCCGCCACATTCGCCGTCATCGCCCCCGCCGTAACCAACGTCAAATCCGCAACAGCAGGCAGACGCCGGACACCGAACATCCCGCCATGCTGCCACCTCCCGCCCTCCCCCCACCGACGCGGCCCGCCCACCCCACTCGGCTGCGGGGGCGGGCATGGGTGGGGCCGGGGGTGGGGACGTAGGGTGGCTCAGCGTGACTGGGCGCTGGCGCGGGGGGCGGGGGGAGCGGGTCTGGTCTGTGGGGTTCAGTTTGGTGTTGGCGGTTGTGGTGGTGGGGCCGTTGTTCGGGGCGGGGTACCTGTTGTTGCGGGATGGGGTGAGTACGCCGCGGTCGTATTCGACCGATTCCGCTTTGGGGTTGGGGGATGCTGCGCCGCGGGCTGTGCCGCAGGACTGGTTGGTCGCGATGGTCTCATCCGTGGTGGACGGTGGGATTGTGGTGAAGGGAGTGCTGGTTGTCGCGCTGTGGGCAGCTGGGTGTGGGGGGGCTGCGCTGGCTCGGCGCTTGCTGGGTGTTTCGCTCGGGCCGCAGTTGGTTGCTGCCACGCTTGCCATCTGGAATCCGTATGTCGCCGAGCGTCTGCTTCAAGGGCACTGGAGTCTTCTGGCCGGATATGCCGCCCTGCCGTGGACGGTGTTGGCAGCCCTGCGAATTCGGCACGGCGTGCGCGAAGTATCTACTGCTGCAATACAACCGGACCGGCTGAGCTGCGAGGACACGCCACGGAGGCACAACGGGGAGAACACGTCCGCCTCGACAAACGAGAGTGACCGGACGAACGAGAGCGGCCGGACAAGCCCGCATCATCGGGTGACCTCGGAGGGTGGAACGAGCGAGCAGGGCAATCGCGCGGAAGATACCGGCGCGGGCTCGCACGCGTGGCCGAATGAACGCGGCCGAAAGGCAGCGGCGTGGTTGATGCTGGGGGGATGTCTTGCCGCTGCCGGGCTGACGCCGACGGGGGCGTTGTTGGCGGGGTGCGTGGCATTGGTGGTGGTTGGGCGGCGGAATATCGTTGGGGCGCTGGGCTTGTGGGTGGTTGCCTCGGCACCCTGGTTGGTGGCGGCGATGTTGTCGGGGGCGGGGGCGGAGCCTTCGGATCCGGCGGGGATCACGGCGTTCGCGGCGCGGGCCGAGCCGGGGCTGGGGACGATCGGGAGTTTGGCGGGGTTGGGTGGGATCTGGAACGGGCAGGCCGTACCCGGGTCGCGGATGACGCTGTTCGCGCTGGTGGGGACGGTGGTGTTGCTGCTCATCGTGGCTGCCGGGGTCCGGCGCGTGGCGGCATCCGATGACGCCGCCACCCGCTACCCCCGGCGCGCGCTGCTGATCCTGGCGGCGCTGGCGATCGTGCTCCCCGCGCTCGGCGCGACCGGGTGGGGATTGCAGATCGGTGAATTCCTCGTCACCCGGATTCCCGGTGCCGGATTACTGCGTGACACACAGAAATACGTCGCCCTCGCCATGCCCGCATTCGCACTGTGCGCCGCAGCGGGGTGCCACGCGGTCGCCGCCAGAATAAGGTTCGCACCGCACGAGCCGACCGATATTCCGGCAAACCGATTGGCGGAGAACATACCCGATGAAACTCCCAATTCGACGAGAGAATCCGCCGATACTGCCGAAAACCACTCCGACAATTCCGACGCCGTCGACAAGTACCGCACGAATACTCTCGACAGCCCGAAAGACCCCGAAACGACCGAAGCGGACTCGAAACACTTCGGCACCACGGAAATCGGATCACCGAACAAGACGGACACAAGCACGCCCAACGGAATCGGTTTGGTCGCAGCGGTTTTCATCGCATTGCTGATCGTGGTACTGCCGGATCTCGCATGGGGCGTGGGTGACCAGATGCGCGCCGTGCGATACCCCGCCGGATGGCACGATGTTGCCGAGCGAATGGACGGCCCCGGCGACGTCGCGGTGCTACCGACCGGAATGTTCCGCGAATTCCCGTACAGCGGAAGGGTTCCCGTACTCGATCCGGCACCCCGGATGCTCCCCCGCGACGTATTGCAGACCGGCGAACTCCCGGTGCGAGGCGGCAGCGTCGCGGGAGAGGGCACCCGAGCGCGAACCGTGGAGCGACTGCTGCTCAGCGGCGCGGACCCGACCCGTCTCGCCGCACACGGGGTCGGCTGGATCCTGGTCGAACACACCTCCCCCGGCCCACTCGGCGATTCGAAAGCCACCCTCGACCGGCTGACCGCCGTGTACTCCGATCCCGATCTGAGCCTGTACCGCGTGCCCGACCCGCGCGAAAACACAGCGAAATCCCTTGGCACACACCGGACAATCGCGATCGCCGCACACCTGGCCTGGGCCCTGCTACTGGTCGCGGGCGCGCTGGCCGCGATATGGCCTATTCGACGTCCGGGACGCGCGGCGCGACCAGCCCACTGACGTACTCCCCACGCGCCACGGCCGACAACACCTCGTGCACCCCGTTCGCGGTCAACTCCCACGAGAACTCCCGCGCCCGAGCACGAGCCTTCTCCCCCATGACAGTTCGAGTCTCGGCGGTCGCGAGCAGCTCCCCGACGGCCTCGCTCAACTGCTCCGAATCGTCCACCAGCACCCCGGTCACACCGTCCACAATCGAATCGGTGAGCCCACGCGAACTGCGATAACCGACCGTGGCCACCCCGTGCTGCGCGGCCTCGATCACCGCCAGCCCCCACCCCTCCTTACGCGAGGGCAGCACGTGAACCCATGCGCGCGAGAGCAATTCGTGCTTGCGCGCCTCGTCGACATGTCCGTGGAAGGTGACCGATCCGGCGATATGCAGTTGGTGCGCACGGAGTTTCAGATTCTCCGCCCACCAGCCGCCGCCGATGACGTCCAGATGCAACCCGGGATGCCGCGACCGCAACGCCGCGACCACTGCCAACGCGTCCTCGATCTGCTTGTGCGGCACCAGCCGCGAGAGCACCACGATGCTCGGATGCGCCGTGCGGGTCTGCGCGGCACCGGTCGGCACGTGCGCCGGAACGGGTTCGGCGCCGTTGCGCACCACCGCGATTCGCGATCGCTCCACCCCGAGCGAGGCCAGTTCCTCGGCCGAGGGCAGCGACACCGTCAGATACTGATTGCGCCGATGCGCCCACGGCGACAGCCGCGATTCGATCCACCAGCCGACCCGGCCGACCCAATGACCGGCGACCGGCCACTGCTCCCGATGTCCGTGGTGCACCAGCACCACCGCGGGCGCGCGCGTCACGGCGCGGGCGAAGAAAGGGATGCCGTTCTGCGTATCGATCACCGCATCGGGCCGTACCTCGCGCAACGGCCCGAATCCCAAGCGCCCGAACAGCATTGCCGCCAGCGCCCGCGGATACACGGTGTAACGTCCACCGGCCCGGCTGATCTCGATCCCGTCGATCCGCTCCCGCCGCGCCGCGCCCGCATACCGCGCGGTCCGCAACGTCACCTTCACCCCGCGCGCGGCCAGCTCCGCCCCGACCTGCTCCAGATACCGCTCACTACCCCCGCCCTGCGGGTGCCCGGTGTCGCGCCAGCACAGCAGCAGCACTTCCCGCACGTCCCGGAGCGTCGCCGCATCGGCACACGCTGTCGCACCCGGTATCACCGCCGGGCCAACCCCGGACGAATCGACCGACCACACGCCTTCCAGGGATCCGGCGAACTCCCCCGTCGCGGAACCCGCCTCACCCCCGGCAGCTCGAATCGCCGCGGACGGCCCGCGAGGTCCGGGGTCGAGCACAGCGCACTCCAGGTGGTTCTCGGAACGGATGAGGTGACAATCCGCTCCACACTAGCGGCCCGATCCACCCACGGGGGTGTGGGATCTCTGTGGAAAACTTGGCATGCCATGCTTCGAGCCGACCGAACCGGGCCGCGTCCCACCGCTGAACGCCGCGCCACACTCCCCCGCCCCGCCGCGCTGATCCGCCGAGCCGCCGCCCTCGTCGGCCGGAAGTCCCCGAGCTTCGCCCGGCGCGCAACATTGCGCCGATCCCTGCGTTTGCTGGGAAGTTTCCGATTCGAGCAGACCGATCCGGCACTGTTCTACGGCGGGATCGCCACCGACACCGCCGAGCTGATCGGCGACTTCTACCGCGATCTCACCGGCTGCTCACTGACCGGCGCGATCGTCCTGGACGTCGGCGGCGGACCGGGATATTTCGCCGACGAGTTCACCGCCGCGGGGGCCCGCTATCTTCCGGTGGAACCCGATCCGACCGAGATGCACGCCGCGGGCCTGAGCGTGCGCGGCGCGGTCCGGGGTTCGGGGATGGCGCTGCCGTTCCGCGACGACGCGCTGGACATCTGCCTGTCTTCCAATGTGGCCGAACATGTTCCGCACCCGTGGCGGATGGCCGAGGAGATGCTGCGGGTGACCCGGCCGGGCGGGCTGATGATGCTGTCCTACACCGTGTGGGCCGGGCCGTTCGGCGGGCACGAGACCGGGCCCTGGCACTATCTGGGCGGGGAGTACGCGGCCCGCCGCTATCGGCGACGCACCGGTCACGAGCCGAAGAACCGCTTCGGGACCTCACTGTTCGCGGTGCGGGCCGCCGACGGGCTGCGCTGGGCCGCGCACGCGGGCGACCGCGCCGACGTGCTGGCCGCATTCCCGCGCTACCACCCGCGCTGGGCCTGGTGGCTCGTGCGCGTGCCGCTCATCAGGGAACTACTGGTCAGCAACCTGGTGCTGGTCCTGGTCAAACGCTGACCGCGCGAAGGTTGCCCGCGCGTCAGCCACGACGCCAGAACTTGCGCCCCGCGGCCCGCGGGGATTCGTTCCACGGCGGTTCCTGCATGGCCAACCCCACCGTTTCCAACGGCGTGAGGCCCACCGAACCGGACAGCTCGCGCACCGCGGCAACCGCCTCGGCCGCCTGTAGCGCGGCCGTGGCCTGTTCGAGTGTCAGCGTCCGGCCGGGCAGGAAGGATACGACCCACCCGCCCACGCCGACGGATCTTGCCTGGTGCGGCGTCTGATCGCTGGTCATCAACGATCTGCCGACTACTTGCACCGCCACGACTCGGGCTCCCCTGCAATTGCATTTGAAAAATCGGCCAAAGCAGCTAGCTATCAGCATGCCCCGGCGGCGACTAAAACGCAATAGTGCGTTCTGCGAGAAGCGAACCGTCAGGTAGGGTTTCGGGACTCGGGATGCCTGGAGGTAACCAGCGTGATCACTGTGACGTACGCAACTACCGCGGCGTCTGCACCCGCAACATCGCCGCCGCGATCTGCCCCGGCCGCCGGGGCGCGTCGACGACCTCGACCTCCCACCCGTCCGGCAGTGCCGCCTGCAATTGCCGCGCGGCCCGGCGCATCGGCGTACTCCCACCCGACAGCTCGAACTCGGCTGTCCGCGGAACGACGGGCGAATCGAACTCCAGCTCGGCCATGCCCACGCACCTCCATGATCGGCCTGCGCCGACCTGCGACGGAAATGGTCCGTCGAGCCGACCAGGCATTCAGTTCAGCCGATTAGTTAATTTCCCGCAATCGAATCGGACGGACTTTGAGATGTAGAACACATTCGAGAATAAGGCACCGACGCCTGTTTCATACCCGTCCGGGCCGCACGGGATCCGCGTGAAATCACACACCGTTTCTCCGGAACCGCGCCGACGCACGAAAAAACCGCCCGTACCATCGGCCGATGGTACGGGCGGTGCGCTTTTCGCAGCGGGGACTACTCTGCGCGGACCACTCAGCCCAGACGCTCTTTGAGCGCCTCGAATTCGTCCCGCACACCGGACGGCAACTTATCGCCGACGAACTCGAACCACTCCTCGATGAGCGGAATCTCCCGGCGCCACTCGTCCAGATCGACCTTCAGCGACGCGTCCACGTCGGCCGGATCCACGTTCAGGCCCTCGAGATCGAGCTGCGCGGCGGTCGGGACGTTACCGACCGCGGTCGACTCGGCCTCGGCCTTGCCCTCGATGCGGTTGACGATCCACTCCAGCACGCGCGAGTTCTCGCCGAATCCGGGCCACAGGAAACGACCGTCGTCGCCGCGCCGGAACCAGTTGACGTAGAAGATCTTCGGCAGCTTGGTGGCATCGGCGTTCTTGCCCAGGTTGATCCAGTGGTTCATGTAGTCACCGACGTGGTAGCCCATGAACGGCAGCATCGCCATCGGATCGCGACGCACGTTGCCGACCTTGCCCTCCGCGGCGGCGGTCTGCTCCGAGGACATGGTCGCGCCCATGAACACGCCGTGCTGCCAGTCGAAGGACTCGGTCACCAGCGGGATGGTGGTCTTGCGGCGGCCGCCGAACAGGATCGCCGAGATCGGCACGCCCTGCGGGTCGTCCCACTCCGGAGCCAGCGTCGGGCACTGCGACATCGGCGTGCAGTAACGCGAATTCGGGTGCGCGGCAAGGGTTTCGGTCTCCCGCAGGAACCAGTCGTTACCCTTCCAGTCGATCAGGTGATCGGGCTCGCCCTCCAGCCCCTCCCACCAGACGTCGTGGTCGTCGGTCAGCGCGACGTTGGTGTAGACGGTGTTGCCGGCCTCCAGCGTGGCCATCGCGTTCGGGTTCGAGCTGTGGTTGGTGCCGGGGGCGACGCCGAAGAAACCGAACTCCGGGTTCACCGCGTACAGGCGGCCGTCCTCGCCGAAACGCATCCAGGCGATGTCGTCGCCCAGGGTCTCCGCGCGCCAGCCCGGCACGGTCGGCTGCAACATCGCGAGGTTGGTCTTACCGCAGGCGCTGGGGAACGCGGCGGCGACGTAGTAGTTCTTGTTCTCCGGCGAGATCAGCTTGAGGATCAGCATGTGCTCGGCCAGCCAGCCCTCGTCGTGCGCCATCGCCGAGGCGATACGCAGCGAGTAACACTTCTTGCCCAGCAGGGCGTTGCCGCCGTAACCCGAGCCGTAGCTCCAGATCTCGCGATCCTCGGGGAAGTGGGTGATGTACTTGGTGTCGTTGCACGGCCACGGCACATCGGCCTGGCCCTCGGCGAGCGGTGCGCCGACCGAGTGCAGGGCCTTCACGAACGGCTTGTCCGTGCCCAGCTTCTCCAGCGCGGCCTTGCCCATCCGGGTCATCACGCGCATCGAGACCACCACGTACTCCGAATCGGTGATCTCCACACCCAGTTTCGGATCGTCGGCGCCCAGCGGGCCCATGCAGAACGGCACCACGAACATGGTGCGGCCCTTCATCGAGCCGCGGTACAGCTCGGTCATGGTCTTGCGCATCTCGCTCGGGTCGACCCAGTTGTTGGTCGGGCCGGCCTCGGCCTCGGTGCGCGAGCAGATGTAGGTGCGTGACTCGACCCGCGCGACATCGGAGGGGTCCGACAGCGCCAGGAAGGAGTTGGGCTTCTTCGAGTCGTTGAGGCGCTGGAACGTACCGGCCTCGACGAGTGCCGCGGTCAGCGTGTCCCACTCCGCGTCGGAGCCGTCCGCCCACACCACCCGGTCGGGCTGGGTGAGTTCTGCGACCTCCCCCACCCACTCGAGCAGCGCCGCGTGCTCGACAGGTGCGGTGCCATCGGATCCGCGAAGACCAGGAATGGTCACTGAGGTCATGAAAACTCTCCTGAGATGGGCGACCGTGGTGCTGTGAGCGAGCAGCCGGAACAGCTCACGACACCGATACAGCCACCATTGGCGGTAGGCACCCGTTCCGTCTCGCCGACTTCGGGGGCGGCATATGAGTGGACGCGGATGCCGATGTTCCTTAGGTAAAGAGGTTAACGCGATGTGACGGTGAGTACGGAATGGGGTTGCTCACTCGGTACCCCGACCACGCGGTTGTCAACCGTGGCCGCGAGGAATATCACGAAACGTCTGTTTCCCGGAAATACGCGCGCGCCGGAGTTATGGCGAAGATAACAGCGAACTCGCCGCGACGAACCGGTCGAGTGCCCGCATCGAGTTCATAGCTGCTGCGTACGAACGGAATCGAGGATCTCGAGATCGCGACGGCAGGCGGCCAGTTGTGCGGGCTGGCGAGAATTCAGCTCTCGCACCCGCGATTCCAATTCCGCGACCCGGCGATCGGTTTCGACGACGCGTGCGGTCGTCGCGCGCACGACTTGATCGGTGAGTTGCGATTCGGCCTCGACCAGAGCGGTTGACACCCGCTGTTCGAGTTGAGCCTTCACATTCACCAGGGCGTCGGTGACCCATTGCCGCACATGCGCGCGCTCGGCGATATGCGCGCGGGTGCGCACCACCCAGTAGGCCACGGCCGCGCCGAGCAGCAGGGTGACCGGGATCGTCGCGTAGTTCAGCGCCGGGACCAGCGCCAACGGCGCGACCGCCAGCCGCCCGAGACCGAATCCGCCGGAGGCGCCCAGCGCGATCATCAGGTTGTCCTCCACACCGCGATGGCGGGGTTCGGGATCGGGGCCCAGGCGCGGCGGCGGATCGGTGCGCGGCACCGGCGCGCGGACGGGGGCCTCGGGCGTCGGGCCGGTGACGGTCTCGAGCTGGTGGGACACGTCGGCGAGGCGGTGGGTCAGGACGGCGTCGAGTTCGCCGGTCAGCTGATTCACCGACTGCTGCAGATCGGCGGGGTAGGTCTTGATGGTGCGGCGGCCGAGGCGGTCCAGGTCGGATCTGGCGGTGGCGTTCAGGGCGCGGATGCGGGCCCCGGCGTCGTGCAGCAGATCCATCCGGGCCAGGTGCATGCGGTTGCGCAGGGCGGCCATCGCCTGGGCCCGGCCGCCATCGCGGGTGGCCAGCAGCGTCGCGCGCTCCTCGCGCAGGCGGGCGACCTCCGCGCCGGAATTCAGTTCGGCGGACTGTCCGACGATGCGTTCGCGGGTATCGGACAGCACCCGGTGCAGCACGGCGGCCAGGCGGTCCGCGCCGCCGTCCGCGCCCGCGGCCGCGGTCAGCCGGGTGTGCAACACGCCCAGACCGGACCGGTCCAGCAGGGCCGCGTCACCGGACTGGCGGGCGGCCACCGACAGCCGGGCCGAGACCGGCACGATGCCCGGATCGCCGCCCAGCACCGGGATCAGCAGGGCGGTGTTGCGGTCCAGGACCGCGCGCCAGTCCGGGTAGGCGTGAGTGTTGTTCATGGCGAACAGGATTCGGGTGCCGTTCGCGCGCAGCCGGGACACCACGCCCAGCGTGCTCGCGCCGAGTGCGGCTCCCGCGTCGAGCAGGACCAGGGCCACCGCGGGTGCGGTGGCCGGGTCGACCATGGGATCGGTCAGCGCGATCCACGGCTCGAAACGGGCCAGTTCGGTGCGCAGCAGCAGGGTGCTGGCATCGGCCGGGGCGATCAGGGTGACGGCCTCGGCGGCGCGCGCTACCGGCACGGCCCCGTTGTCCGCGGCGCCCCCGGCCGCGCGTAACAGGGCCGCGCCCTGTGGATTCCAGCGCCCGAGCACCGCCCGCACTTCCGGCGAGAGCGTTGCCGGGGCGGAACTCGGGGGCGGGTCAGAGTCCGGCACTGCTCATCCGCTCGAACAATCGGATGTATCCGTTGTGCGCGCGCAGTGCGGCCCGGCGGGCCGACGCGGGCATATCGCTGGACAGCACCGCGCGCCAGCGCTGGGCCCTGGCGATCGCGTCATCGGCATCGGCCGGGTACGGCGATCGATAGCCCGCGGCCAGGTGGACCACCTCCGGACAGGCCAGTCCGGCCCGCAGTCCGATCCACAGGGCCTCGTCACCGGCCAGGTAGTCCTCGATCAGATCGCGGGCCCGGCCCGCACCCGGACCACCGGCGCGGGCGGCCAGGCGGGCCAGCTCGTCCAGGAAGTCGCCGCCGCGCTGTTCGGCGGACAGCTCGTACCGGCGGTGCAGCAGGGCGTGCACCGGATCGATACCGCTGACCGTGTGCAGAATCTGCCGGATCGTCTGCGGACCCAGATCCGGGTCGTGGGCCAGGGCCGCCATCGCGGTCGACACCCCGAACAGGCCCCAGTGCGCGAGCACCGCCTGCCGTTCGGCGATATCGGGCCCGAAATCCGGCGAGCAGAACAGTTCCCCGGTCAGGGTGAAGGACGGATCGGTCGTCGAGGCGTGCCGCCGCAACGTGGCCAGATCCTCCTGCGAGGGTGTGCCCGATCTGGTCCGCACGGCCAGTTCGGAGACCACCGGCAGCGTGGCCATACCCATTTCGTAGGAGCACTGGTCGACCGCGGCCACCGCATCGCCCCAGCGGGACCCGACGGCGTCGGCCTTGTTCAGCACGACGACGGTGCGGTCGCGCGGCAGCCGGGACAGCACCGCGCGGTCGCCCGGTTGCAGCGCGGAGGACAGCACGTAGACGAGCAGATCGGCGTCCAGCACCGGATCCGCATGGCCGGGCTCGTCGACCGGGGTGGTCTCCTCGGCCGACATCAATGCCAGCGCATGCAGCAGCGTCGTCTTGCCCGCACCCGCGCGGCCGGTGACCTGAATGCGCACCGGACGCCGCCACCCGCTCGCGGCGGCGATGACCTGCCCGGCCACGGTCGGATCACTCCCCGGACCCGTTCGCAGATTCGCGATCAACTGGTCCAGTTCCGGCGCGGGTCCGCCCTGTTCGGCGACCAACCTGGCTGCCGCGGAGTCTGTCGGCACGGTTCTACCCCCTTCCAGCGGGCAATTCTCGCAGAACTCACCCGGATTGTCGGCACGGACCACCGTATCTACCCCGCCGAATATCGAACCTGAACCCCACCCCGTCAACCTCCACCCGCCAACCGCGCCCGACACGGCCACGACACGCCGTCCCCGAACCACAGAAAGGGTGCGGATCCAGACACGGTGTGCGGCGATTTCGACCGATCGCCCAACCACTCACCGCAGCGACAGACCATGCTCGGCCGCGCCCGATCACGACGCCAACGGCAGCGACTCGCCGAGTCCGGGCCGGGAAATCGCCGATCTCCCTGGCAGACCGATACCTCGCGCAGCCGGTATGCCACCCGACCGTCAACCGCCTGCCCCGCGAGCATCCAGTCCGGCACTCGCCGCGCACTGCCCCAGCCTGCGGCGGCTACCGCACCTCGCACAGCCAGGATGCCACCCGACTGTCAACCGCCCGCCCCTCGAACATCGAGCATCCGGTCCGGTACTCGCCGCACTGTCCCGGCCCGCGGCGGCTACCGCTGTAGGCGGCGGGTGCTGGCCCGGTCGGCACCGAGCATGTTGTGTCATTGATCACAGGGGGCAATCGGGAATCGGCCTTGGATGGCGGCTGTTTCATTGAGAGACAGCACAATTCGGGTGTGGTGAGGTTTTCGGGGCGAGGGGCGGTCGCTAGGGTGAGGCCGTCGGCGGCACCGTCGATGTGGGGCAGGGCTGTGCCCGGTGCCGGTCCGGGTGGGCGGGTGCGGGGGACGGCCTGGTCACCAGGCTCAGTGAGGAGGTTGCGATGACCGTCATCGAGGACGTCATCGGACGGGTCGACGCGATATCCGGCGTCCGGGACACGATCGGCGCGGCGCGTCCGCTGCTGCCGTCACGGGATCCGTTCCTGGTTCCGCCCGCCGATCTGGGCCGCTACGCACCCGGCGCCATCCTGCGCACCCGCGCGGTGCGGATCGGGCTGTTCGGCCTGGTTCCGCAGCAGGTCTCGGCCTGGCAGCTGCTGTATCGCAGCACCGATATGAACGGTGACGCCGAGGCCGCGATCACCACGGTGCTGCTGCCCGCCGACGCGGATCCCGAGGTCGAACGCCCGCTGCTGGCCTTCGAATCGGCGATCGACGCGACCGCCGAACAGTGCGCGCCCTCCTATGCCCTGCGCCTGGGCGCGGTGGCCCCCGGTTCGATCACCCAGCTGGAATGGATGCTGGTCGCGGGCGCGCTGCGACGCGGCTGGGCGATCAGCATCGCCGATCACGAAGGGCCGCACGGTAATTTCGGCGCGCCCCGCGAACCCGGCTACCGCAGCCTGGACGGCATTCGCGCGGCCGTGGGCTTCGCCCCGCTGGACCTGCACGCCCGCACCCCGGTCGCGGTGTGGGGCTACTCCGGCGGCGGCATGGCCGGATCCTGGCTGGTCGAGATGGCCCCGAGCTACGCCCCCGAACTCGATATCGTCGGCGCGGTCCTGGGAGCCCCGGTCGGCGATCCGGGACAGGTCTTCACCGACCTCAACGGCGGACGCTTCGCCGGATTCCCGCCGATCATGATCGCCGCCCTGCGCCGCCTCTACCCGGCGCTCGACGAACTCCTGGACGCCGAACTCGACGCCGAGGGCCGCCACCTGCTGGACGTCGCCGCCCGTTCCGCCCCGATGCTCGCGCTGCCCCGCCTCACCGGACGCGACGTCGGCGACTACCTCGACCGCCCGCTCGCGGAGATCCTCGCCGAACCGCACATGCGCGCGATGTTCGATGACCTGCGCCTGGGCGGCCACGTGCCGAACTGCCCGATCCTGCTGATCCAACCGGTGAACGACCAGGTCATCAACGTCCGCGCGATCGACGAGCAAGTCGCGCGCTACCGTCGCGGCGGCGCCAACGTCACCTACCTGCGCGACCGGCTCAGCGAACATTTCAGCCTGCTGCCGCTGGCCACCCCGCTGACGCTGGACTGGCTCGCCGACCGGATCGCCGGACGTCCGCTGCCCGAGCCGGGCACCCGCACGATCTGGTCGGTGCTCACCGATTCGTCGAGTTGGCGGGGTCTGCTCGAAATGACGCGCACCGCAACACGAGTCGCCCTGGGACGACCGTTGCGCGGCGCGTCGGGCCCGCCGTCCACGCCGACCCGCACGCTGGCGGCCTGATCGATAGTCCGGGAAGGGTTGCGCGGTCGCCTGCTGTGCTGATCATCCGATACTGGACAATGGACGCCGTGAACGACGCCGCGAACCACCCAGCAGAGCCGGTCCCCGGGCCGAGGTCCACGGCATCGACGGCCCTCGGCGCCTCGGACCACGCACCGGAGCCCGCCGCCGCACCGGCCCACCCGACCGGCTCGCGCCTGCATCCCCGGGTCACCAGCTTCCGCTCCCGCCGTGGCGCACTCACCGCTACGCAGCAGCAATCCTGGGCGCGGATGTGGCCGCGGATCGGCCGCGACGTCTCGGACGACCCGCTGGACGCACCGGCCTGGTTCGGCCGGCAGGCCCCGCTGATCATCGAGATCGGCTGCGGCACCGGCACCGCGACCGCCGCGATGGCACAGGTCGAACCCGAGTTCGACCTGATCGGCATCGAGGTCTACCGGCCGGGCCTGGCACAGCTGGTGCAACGCATCGAACGCGAGGGCATCGAGAACATCCGGCTGCTGCGCGGCGATGCGGTGGAGGTCCTCGAACACATGATTGCCAAGGATTCACTGACCGGCGTCCGGGTGTTCTTCCCCGACCCCTGGCCCAAGGCCCGCCACCACAAGCGCCGCCTCTTGCAGCCCAGCACCATGACGCTCATCGCCAGCCGTCTGCAGCCGGGCGGGATTCTGCACGTCGCGACCGACCACGCCGACTACGCCGAGCACATCGCGGCGGTGGGTGCGGCGGAACCGCAGTTCATCGGCCTGAACGAGGCCGCGGGCGGCGATCGCGACCGCTTCGCCGAATCCGCCCCGATCGGCTTCGACCGGCCCGTGACCAAATTCGAGAGCAAGGCGCATCGGGCCGGAAGTGACATCACCGAGCTGATTTGGGGGAAGATCGAATGATGAGTGTGCGAAGCGAGCGAACAGTTAGCTCAGCCAGTCGTGGGGGCGGTGATGCGCGGTCATGACGGTCAGTGAGATGGACCACGACGTGATGGCCGTCGCCGAGGTGTCGCACAGCACTCCCAGCGGCCGCGCCCCGGCCCCGTCCACCGGAAGCTCGGGAGCCGGATCGGCGCCGCAGGGCAGCGGTACCGATGTGCGGCGGGTGCTGCTGGTCTGGGACGCGCCGAATCTGGACATGGGCCTGGGCGCGATCCTGGGCGGCCGCCCCACCGCGGCGTACCGGCCGCGGTTCGACGCTCTGGGCCGCTGGCTGCTGGCCCGCACCGCCGAACTGTCCGCCGGGGGCACCGGCCGGATCGAGGCCGAGGCGACGGTGTTCACCAATATCGCGCCCGGCACCGCCGATGTGGTGCGGCCCTGGGTGGAGGCGTTGCGCAACGTCGGGTACGCGGTCTTCGCCAAACCCAAGATCGACGAGGACTCCGACGTCGACAGCGATATGTTGGCGCACATCGAATTACGCCGTCGCGGCACGGGTCTGGCCGGGATCATGGTCGCCTCCGCCGACGGTCAGGCGTTCCGCGAACCCCTCGAGGAGATCGCCGCAGGCGGCGTCCCGGTGCAGGTGCTCGGATTCCGCGAGCATGCGAGCTGGGCCGTGACGTCCGATATCCTCGAGTTCATCGACCTCGAGGACATCCCGGGAGTGTTCCGCGAACCACTTCCCCGGGTCAGCCTCGAGTCGCTGCCCGACGAGGGTGCCTGGCTCCAGCCCTTCCGGCCGTTGTCCGCACTGCTCACCTCCCGCCCCGCGCAAGGAGTCGCTTAAAGTGTTCACCCGCTGGGGCGATTCGGTCTACCGATTCCGCTACATCGTGCTGGGCGTGATGGTCGCCGCGCTGCTCGGCCTGGGCGCGTTCGGACTCGGTGTGGACAAACATCTCAGCTCCAGCGGATGGGACGATCCCGGCTCGGAGTCCACCCAGGCGGCGCAGCTGCTGGACTCGACGTACGGGCGTGATCACACCGGTGACGTCATCGTGCTGTACACCGCGCCGGACGGGAAGACCGTCGACGACGCGGCGTTCAACAAGCCGATCATCGAGAACCTGACCAATCTGCCGAAGAAGTATCCGGATCAGATCGACAAGGTCTTCGTCTCGCCGTGGAATGTGCCCGGCGCGGCACAGTATTCGGCCTCGGTCACCATCTCCAAGGACCGCAAGGTCGCCTTCGCCGCAATCGAGCTCAAGGGTGACGACGACACCTCGACGATGAACAACTTCCGGGATGTCAAGGGCGCCTTCGACATTCCCGGGGTGAACGTCCAGGTCGCGGGTCTGCAACCGGTCGCGGGCACGCTGAACGACACCATCGCCTCGGATCAGCGGCGCATGGAGGTGCTGGCGATCCCGGGCGTCGCGGTGCTGCTGTTCTTCATCTTCGGCGGCGTCGTCGCGGCGGCGTTGCCGCTGATCGTGGGTGGTCTGACGATCATCAGCGCGAACGGCATCGTGATGGCCCTGACGAAGTTCACCGAGGTGAACTCGTTCGTGGGCGCGGTGGTGTCGATGATCGGGCTGGGTCTGGCGATCGACTACGGCCTGTTCATAGTGAGCCGGTTCCGCGAGGAATTGGCCGATGGTTACGACACCCGCGCGGCCGTGCGACGTTCGGTGATGACGGCCGGACGCACCGTCGCGTTCTCCGCGACGATGATCATCGCGGCCAGCGCCAGCATGCTGCTGTTCCCGCAGGGCTTCCTGAAATCGGTCGCCTACGGCACGATCGCGACGGTCGCCCTCGCCGCGGTGGCCTCGCTGACGATCCTGCCCGCGATCCTGAGCATCCTCGGCAAGCGCGTGGACATGTTGGGCCTCAAGTGGTTCCGCAAGACCAAGACCACCGAGGAGATCGAGAACGGCTTCTGGGGCCGCAGCACGCAGTGGGTGATGAAGCATCCGCTGAAGGTGGCGGTGCCGCTGTGCATCGTGCTGCTGCTGTTGATCATTCCGGTGAAGAACCTGCAGTTCGGCGGGATCAGCGAAACGTATCTGCCGCCGGACAATCCGACCCGTGTCGCGCAGCAGGAGTTCGACGAGCTGTTCCCGACGCGCCGGACCGATCCGATCAACCTGGTGATCGTCACCCAGGACTCCACCAAGATCTATTCGATTCTGGAGCAGGCGGACAAGGCTCCCGGGCTGGTCACGCAGTTCGGGGTGCCCGGGCAGCCACCGACCGGTTCGGATGTCTGGAAGACCTCCGCGACGCTCACCAATTCGGACAACGCCAACGAGACCATCGACTATCTGCGGTCGATGAGCGTGCCCGACGGCGTCGACGTCTACATCGGCGGCACCCCGGCGATGCAGAAGGACAGCGTCGACGCGCTGTTGAGCCGGATGCCGCTGATGGTGGTGCTGGTCGTGTTCGTGACCACGCTGCTGATGTTCCTGACCTTCGGTTCGCTGGTGTTGCCGATCAAGGCGGCGCTGATGAGCGCGCTGGGTCTCGGTTCGACGCTGGGCATTCTGACCTGGATCTTCATCGACGGTCACGGGGCCGGGCTGATGAATTTCACGCCACAACCGATCATGTCGCCGGTGCTGGTGTTGATCATCGCGATCATCTACGGCCTGTCCACCGACTACGAGGTGTTCCTGCTCTCGCGCATGGTGGAGGCGCGCGCGGTGGGCGCGAGTACCACCGAGGCGGTGAAGTCGGGTACCGCGCAGACCGGCCGGATCATCACCGCCGCCGCGCTGATCCTGCTGGTGGTGACGGGCGCGTTCGCGTTCTCCGATCTGGTGATGATGCAGTACATCGCGTACGGCATGGTGTCGGCGCTGCTGATCGACGCCACCGTGATCCGCATGCTGCTGGTGCCCGCGACGATGAAGCTGCTGGGTGACGACTGCTGGTGGGCTCCGGCGTGGATGAAGCGGATCCAGGCCAAGATCGGTCTGGGCGAGCCGATGCTGGGCGATGAGCGGCCCGGTGGTGGTGAGGTCGTCGACCTGGTCAAGACCACGCCCGTCACCGATCCGGTGACCATGCAGATTCCGATGATGCCGGATGGCACTCCGGCCAAGTCGGGGCGTAAACCCAAGCGCGCCAGGTTCATTCGGCACGCCGATCCGGAGGCGCCGACCGAGCGGCTGGATTCGCCCGAGGGGAAGTCCGACGACGCCGAGGCCGCCGCGAAGCCTGGGGCCGCGCGGCGGTCACGTTCGGGGAAGTCGCGGATTCTGCCGCCGCCGGGTGTGTTGCAGCGGCCCGATCCGCAGGAGTCCGAGGACGTCGCGGCGCCGAGTGCGCCGCCGCAGTCCTCGCTGGATCTGCCGGGTGTCACGCCGGTGACCACGGCCGAGGCGACGCCGCGGTCCCCCGAGATCTCGCCGCCGCGCAATCTGCCGCGGCCGCCGGTGCCGCCGGGTTCGGGCATGTCGGATCAGCCGGATCCCGGTGTGGCGCCGGCCGATTCGGCGGGTGCGACGCCGCGCATCCTGCCGCCGCGGCCGAACCAGTCCGCGGTGCCGCCGCATCCGGCGATCCGGGCCCAGCGTTATCAGCCGCACGATCCGGCCGACGGTCAGCCGACCGAGGCCGAACCCGTCGTCCCCACCGCCGACGCGGCTCCCGAGGCGCAGACCACGCCCACCCCGGCGACCCGGCCCACCCCGGCCGACCCGCGCCAGGAGGCCAGCCGCAGCAGTATCGAACAGTGGATGGCCGACCTGCGCTCCTCCCGTAACCGCCCCGCCCAACCCGACGAATCCGAAGAGGGCAAACACCACGGCGGCAGCAACCGCACCGTCAGCGTCAACGAACTGCTCCGCCGCCAGAACCGCGAGTGAGCCATCCCCGATCCGGCTGATCGCCTTGGCGCACAGCGAGTTTCAGGTGCGTGATACGACCGTGCGGTGATGCGGGCGAACGCTTCCGGCTGACCGGTCGTATGCGCTCACACGACGCCGAAGTCGTCGGTGGCGCGCGCAGAAAGCACTCGGCGGACCGATCTCACGTGTCGCAGCTATGCCGTGTGACACAAAGACGCCACCAACTGGGCGAGTCTCAGTGACGCTGATATCGACCGTCACTGGGATGCGAGTCTCGGCAACGCTGATACCGACCGGCACTGGGACCGGAGTCAGCGCTGCTCATCTGCGCTAACGCGGGACCGCTCGAGCCAACGCGCTGCGGATCTCGGTGGCGACGAGGTCGGGCGTCTCGAGCACGGGGACGAGGCCGACGCCGTGCCGGAATCAGCACTGCTCATCCGCGCTAACGCGGGACCGCTCGAGCCAACGCCCTGCGGATCTCGGTGGCGACGAGGTCGGGCGTCTCGAGCACGGGGACGAGGCCGACGCCGTGCCGGAGTCAGCGCTGCTCATCCGCGCTTACGCGGGACCGCTCGAGCCAACGCGCTGCGGATTTCGGTGGTGACGAGGTCGGGGGCCTCGAGCATGGGGACGTGGCCGACGCCGGGGAGGGTGCGGGAGTCGATGCCGGGGGCGGTGGCGCCGCGGCCCTGGAATCCGGAGGGGAGGAGGCGATCGTGTTCGCAGAGCAGGACGGTGACCGGGACGTCGATCTCGGCGAGGGCGGTGAATCCGGTGGTGAGGGCCGGGTCCCGGGCCAGGTCATCGACAATGTGGCAGTGCGCGGGGGCCGCGGCGCAGGCGGTGGCCAGGGCGTGCGGGACCGCGGCCGGGCGGTGGGCCAGCAGTGGAATCACCAGGCTGCGCACCATCTTCGGGGCCGCCGCGCCCGCGCCGACGCCCAGTACCGGACCGAACGCCCGATACTTGCGGATCAACTGCTTGGTGGCCGGAACCTCCGCATCCCACAGCCCGCCGGGTGCGATGGCGACCACGGACCGGGCCCGCCCGCGCGCGGCGAGTTCCAGCGCCAGCCAGCCGCCGAGCGAATTGCCGACCAGATGCGCTGTGGGCCAATCATTTTCGTCCATCACATCGACCACGAAATCGGCGAGGGCCGCGAAGGTCGCGGGCCCGGACACCGCCGGACCGCCCCAGTGACCGGGCAGGGTCGGCGCGAAGACGTCGTGATCACCGGACAGTTCGTCGATCACCGCGCCCCAGGACTGCCAGGTGAGCAACAGACCGTGTAGCAGCAGGACCGGTTCACCCCGGCCGCCTCGGAAATGCGGGTCCGGTTCGGCCGCGGCACGCTGCACCATGCCGCCGACGATACCCGTGTGACCTGGCCCTCAGCCGATCAGAACCCCGATACCAGCCGACGCCACTGCACCGCGAGGGGCTGTTTCGCGGTCACCGAGCCGAACCGCAGCCGACCGTGCACGACCACGTGCAGCGGCCCGATCGGCGGCCCGGTGCGCACCTTGTTGTTCACACTCGACCCGATCAACTCGAGTCCGTCGACGTCGACGGTGGCCGCGCCGGGCAGGATCAGGGTCAACGAACTGCAATAGTCGTCCATCCGCACCTCCACCACCTGCGTGGCCATCACCGCCTGGGTGAAATCCAGGCTCACGCTGGAGCAGTAGTTGTTCAGGTGCAGCGTCGGCGGGACCTGCCACGGGCCCTTGCGGGTCACCGAGGAGATCCGCGAGCGGATGACCGCCGACGAACTCGGCGCGGGCCCGGGGGCCTGCGCGTACGAGGGGGTGGGGCGGGCGGCCGGGTCGGGCTGTCCGACCAGGCGTGCCCCCGGCAGATCGATCAGTACCGCGTTGAGTTCACCGCGGGTCTTGGCCGCCAGGGCGGTGTCCATCCGCTCGGTGAATTCGCCGAGTGAGAGCATTCCCAGCCCGACCGCGCGTTGCAGCAGCATCCCGACATGTTCACGTTCGGCGTCCGAAACCCGCAGATCCCGATCGCCCGCCGCACCCCCGGTCTCGGGAACCGGTCCGGCGGAAACCGTTTCACCAGCCATGACATCGAGGCTACCGACGTCGCGGGCATTGCACATCAGGGCAATCCCTGAGATGTACCCCCCGGTCAGGGTGTGGTTGACGGCACGAAAACCCCCGCGGTGTGCACACGTGCCCACGACGGTCGCGACGGTTAGGCTCGGCCGCGTGACTGACGTTGGTGCGGGCCGGAACGTGTCCGATGCGCAGGACTCCGAGGCGCCCGGGGGCGGGACCCGCCGACGGATCGCGGCCGATTCGGTGCATCCGTTCGTCCGGGTGAGCGCCGAATGGTGTTGGCGGCTGCTGGTCCTGGTGCTGACGGTCGTGGTGATCGGCTACCTCTCGCGGCGCCTGGCCACCGTGGTCATTCCGGTGGCGATCGCATTGCTCGCGGCGGCGCTGCTGGTGCCGCTGGTGGATCTGCTGCAACGGCTGGGTATCCCCCGGTCGATCGGGGTGTTCGTGTCGCTGGTCGGCTCGATCGGGGTGATCGCCGGGCTGTTCACTTTCGTGATCGAGCAGATCGTCACCGGTGTGCCGCAGTTGGCGAACGAGTTCAAGACCAGCGTGCAGTCCATTCAGGACTGGTTGATCAACGGCCCGCTGCATCTGAGCAACGACGAGATCCGTAATGCGGGCGACACCATCGTGAAAATGCTGGAGCGCAATCAGGAGTCGCTGACCAGCGGCGCGCTCACCACCGCGGCCGCGATCGGGGAGTTCCTCACCGGCACCTTCCTGACCTTGTTCATCCTGATCTTCTTCCTCTACGGCGGTAATCAGATCTGGGAGTTCGTGACCCGGGTGGTGCCGACCCCGCAGCGGGAACGGGTGCGGGCCGCCGGGCGGCTGGGTTTCGGGACGCTGGTCGGGTTCGTGCGCGCGACGGTCGCGGTGGCGGCGGTGGATGCGATCGGTATCGGTACCGGTCTGGCGATTCTCGGGGTGCCGCTGGCGTTGCCGCTGGGGACGCTGGTGTTCATCGGGGCGTTCATCCCGATCATCGGGTCGCTGCTGGCGGGTTCCATCGCGGTGTTCCTGGCGTTGATGACCAAGGGGCTGGTGACGGCATTGATCGTGCTGGGCATCACGATCGCGGTGATGCAGTTGGAAAGCCATGTGCTGCAACCGTTGCTGCTGGGCCGCGCGGTGCGGATCCATCCGCTGGCGGTGGTGCTGGCGATCACCACCGGCGTGGTGCTGTACGGGCTGGTCGGCGGTCTGCTGGCGGTGCCGTTCGCGGCGGTGATGAACACCGCGATCCATTCGCTGCTGTCGGACAGTTCCGAGGAGTTGTATCAGGAGCTGAACAGCGGGACCCGACGGCAGCCGATGTTCCACGCACGGCCCGATGACGATCCGGATCCGGATCGATACAAACTGGCGGATCCCGATGCGGGACAAGCTGATTCGGATAGCACCGACTCCGATCCGGCGGACCTCGACGCGGCCGGGCGCGACGCCGAAAAGCCCGATGCCCGATAACCCTGCATCGAAACGGCCGCTGCCGACCAGCCCGGCACCGACAGACCCGGCACCGACCCGCACGGTGTCACATGGTCAGGCACCGACGAGCCCGGCACTGGGCGAATCGAGGCAGGCGAGCCCGCGCGGACCGGCGACGCGCGCTGACGGGCGCGTCTGATGGTCGGCGGCACGCGGGTCGAGGGGCCCGAGGGGGCGGGGGCGACCGCGCCGCTGTGGCGGGCCGCGCAGGCGTTTCGGCTGGTCACGGCGCTGTATGCGATCGGGCAGGAGATCGCTTCGGTGCCGCACTACCGGCATCCGGCGTTGAGTTGGGTGCTGGTCGGGCTGCTGGTGCTGTGGTCGGTGGTGTCGGCGGCGCTGTTGTCGCAGTGGCGGATCAGTACCTCGCCGCGGGTGCGGACGACGGTGGTGATCGGGGATCACCTGGTGGTGATCGCGCTGATGGCCGCGACCCGGCTGGTCGCCGATTACGCCTGGTTCCACGGGCATCAGACCGTGCCGACGACGTTGTGGGCGGCCAATGCGGTGATCTCGGCGGCGATCGCGTCGGGTCCGGTGGGCGGGGTCGCGTCGGGGGTGTTGATCTCGGCGGTGAGCATCGCCGTTCGCGCGCAGTGGGAATTGGATCTGTGGTCGGATGCGACCGCGCCGATGCTGGTGTCGGTGGGGCTGGCGTTGGGGCTGGCGGCCGATACCGCGCGTCGTGCGCATCGTCAGTTGCAACGCGCGGCGCTGCTCACGGCCGCGTCCCGGGAGCGTGAACGGCTCGCCCGCGAGGTGCACGACGGCGTGTTGCAGGTGCTCAGCTACATCAAGCGTCGCGGCAGTGAGATCGGCGGCCCCACGGCCGAATTGGCGCAGCGCGCCGCCGAACAGGAAGTGGCGCTGCGCATTCTGCTGTCCGAACAGAGCGCGCCCGTCCCCGATCTCCCGGATTCCCCTGCCGCGGAACAGGATCTGCGCCCCCTGCTGACCACCCACGCCTCCACCTCGGTCTCGGTCTCCACCCCCGCCGATCCGGTTCCCGTCGCCCACGACGCCGCCCGCGAACTCGCCGCTGCCGTGGCCGCCGCACTGTCCAACACCGCCCTGCACGTCGGCCCGGCCGCGAAAGCCTATGTCCTGCTGGAGGATACCGGCGACGAGGTGATCGTCTCGGTCCGCGACGACGGTCCGGGCATCCCCGAGGGCCGCCTCGCCGAGGCCGCCGCCCAGGGCAGAATGGGTGTCTCGCGCTCCATCATCGGCCGCGTCACCGCCCTGGGCGGCACCGCCGACCTGCGCACCGACGACGGCACCGAATGGGAGTTCCACCTGCCCCGGCACCGCCCGAGTGGAAAGGGATGAGATGAGCCACGACACGGAAGATGCCGCACGGCAGGCTGTTTCGGTGATGGTGGTGGATGACCACCCGATGTGGCGGGACGGCGTGTCGCGGGATCTGACCGAAGCCGGATTCGAGGTGTGCGCGACGGCCGACGGCGTGGCGGCCGCCGCCCGACGCGCGGCAGCGGTACGCCCCGACGTGGTGCTGATGGATATGCAACTCCCGGACGGCAACGGCGCCCAGGCCACCGGCGACATCCTGCGCGTCTCGCCGGACAGCCGGGTGCTGGTGCTCTCGGCCTCCGCCGAACGCGCCGACGTCCTGGACGCCATCAAGGCCGGCGCCACCGGCTACCTGGTCAAGAGCGCGTCGGCCGCCGAGCTGATCGCCGCCGTCCACGCCACCGCCGCGGGTCAGGCCGTATTCACCCCGGGCCTGGCCGGTCTGGTCCTGGGCGAGTTCCGCCGCATCGCCAGCGCCCCCGCCGACCGCGACACGCCGCACCGCCCCGCCCTCACCGACCGCGAGACCGAAGTATTACGCCTGGTCGCCAAGGGCCTGTCCGCCAAGCAGATAGCCACCCGCCTGAACCTGAGCCACCGCACGGTCGAGAACCACGTCCAGGCCACCCTGCGCAAACTCCAACTCGCCAACCGCGTCGAACTGACCCGCTACGCCATCGAACAGGGCCTGGAGTGAGCTGCCATTATCCGCGGAAACTCCCCTTCCATCACCCAGTTCCGCCAACCCCGTTGAAGGCCGACAGCAAAGTTCGCGGCCCGGCTTGCCGATGAGACGCGTGGCGGGTGCGAGGAACGAGTGCCCGACACGGGGCTCATCGGTGAGCCTCAGGGGGCCGCGAACCCGCCGGAGCGGAGCGGAGGCCGAAAATACAGCTGTAGATTGGTGATCGTGTCCGTACCCCTGCGAGCCGCTACCGCCGCACCTCCCACATTCCGGTAGCAGGCATGGATTCGACACATCTGGAAGCGGTCAAACAGACCATGCGGACGCGGTGGCCGCTGTATCTGGCTTCGATGCTCGCCGCGAACGCGTTCGGCGCGATCCTGGTCTACGCGTTCATCCAGTACGGGCTGCCGGCTCCGGAGGGGTCGCCGACGGGGTTGCGGCGTACGGGTGGGCTGCTGATTCCCATTCTGGTGTTCACGGTCGGCGGGGTGTTGAGTCTTACCGCGTCGGCGTTGATGCTGCGGCCGGTGATGCGGTGGCAGGTGCGGGGTGGGCCGCCGAGCCGTCAGGAGCAGATGGCGGCGCTGCACGCGCCGCTGCGGCAGTCGATTCTGCATCTGGTGTTGTGGGTGGTCGGTGGCGCGGTGCTGGCCGCGACGATCATCGTGGACACGCCGCAGCTCGCGGGCGCGATCATCGTCACCGAATGTATGGCCGCGACCATCGTGTTCGGCTTCACCTACATGCTGGGCGAGCGGATCCTGCGGCCGGTCGCGGCGCACGCGCTGTCGATGGGCACCTTCGATCACACCCTCACCCCGGGCGTCGGCACCCGGATGGCGATGACCTGGGGGATGGGCACCTTCGCGCCGGTCATCGCGATCGTGCTGCTGTGCACCACGCAGATCACCTCGCAGGTGCATTTCTCCTCGCAGTCGCTGGCGGTGTCGATCCTGCTGCTGTGCGGGGTGGTGATCATGCAGGCGCTGGCGTTGTCGATGCTGACCGGCGCGAGCATCTCCGATCCGGTGCGGCAGCTCTCGCAGGCCATCGACCGGGTGCAGGGCGGCGCGCACGACGTGCAGGTCGAGGTGTTCGACGGGTCCGAGATCGGGCTGTTGCAGGTCGGGTTCAACCGGATGATGGAGGAGGCCGCGCAACGCCGCGAGTTGCAGGAGTTGTTCGGTCAGCACGTCGGCGAGGAGGTCGCCCGCCGCGCGCTCGAGTACGGCACCGAGCTGGGTGGTGAAACCCGTTTCGTGGCAGTGCTTTTCGTCGACATGGTCGGCTCCACCGCGACGGCCGCGGAACGTCCGCCGACCGAGGTGGTGAGCCTGCTCAACGAGTTCTTCCGGGTGGTGGTGGACGTCATCGACCGGCACAACGGCCTGATCAACAAGTTCGTCGGCGATGCCGCGCTGGCCATCTTCGGCGCACCGCTGGACCGCCCCGACGCGCCCACCGCGGCGCTGGCCGCCGCCCGCGACCTGCGCGAGGCGTTGCGCGAGGTGCCCGGCCTGGATATCGGCATCGGAGTCTCGGCGGGGCTGGCCGTGGCCGGGAACATCGGCGCGGCCAACCGTTTCGAGTACACGGTGATCGGCGATCCGGTGAACGAGGCGTCGCGGCTGACCGAACTGGCCAAGGACCGTCCCGAACGGGTGCTGACCTCGGGCAGCGCCCTGTATTTCGCCGACGCCGAGGAGCAGGCGCACTGGGTCTCGGGCGAGGAGGTGCAGTTGCGCGGCCGCCGCCGCAAGACCCGCCTGGCCTGGCCCACGTCCGGTACAGACGGCGACACTATTGCCGAACGGCCGCACTCATTAGGCTGAGGCTTGTGACGGCCCATCGTGAACCAGCCGGTGAACCCGTGCCGGTCCCGGCACGGGCCGGACGTAGCCGATTCTGGTGGGTGAAATACCTGCTCGGCGCGGCGGTCGCGGGCCTGCTGGTCGCCGAGGGCCTCTACATCTATCCGCGGTTGCACGAGTCCTGGCAGAGCCTGACCGAGCTGCACTGGGGTTGGGCCGCGGCCTGTGTGCTGATGCAGGCGATCTCGATGAGCGGTTTCGCCCGGATCCAGAAGCAGTTGATGAACGCGGGCGGGGTGCAGGTCACCCAGCGGCGTTCGCTGTCGGTGGTCTACGGCGCGACCGCGATGTCGGTGACCCTGCCCGCCGGCCCGATGTTCTCCACGGCCTTCACCTACCGCCAGACCCGGCGTTGGGGTGCGAGTCCGATCGTGGCGTCCTGGCAGCTGGTGTTCTCCGGCGTCATCGGCGCGGCGGGCATGGTGCTGCTCGGGTTGGGCGGCGCGGCGCTGGTCGGTGACCGGGTCGGGCCGTGGAAGGTGGTGCTGTCGCTCGGCGCGCTGGTGCTGGTGGTGGTCGCGGGGAACTACGCGTCCGGGAATCCGGGTTCGCTGCGCGCGCTGCTGCGCCGAATCCTGCGGCTGATCAACCGGATTCGGCGGCATCCGCCCGAGGACGGGATGGATCGGATCGAGGAGATCCTGCATCAGCTCGAATCGGTCGATCTGCATCGGCGCGACGGCGCGCTGGTCACGGTGTGGGCGTTGATGCACCGGCTCGGTGACGTCGCGTGCCTGGGCGCGGCCTGCTACGCGGTCGGCGCACAGCCGCGGGTGGCGGCGTTGATGATCGTGTTCAGCATGGGTAAGGCGGTGGGCAGCATCCCGTTCGCGCCCGGCGGGATCGTCTACGTCGACGCCATGTTGATCTATTCGCTCACCGCCATCGCGGGCCTGCCGACGGCGCAGGCGGTCGCGGCCGCCGGGGTGTACCGGCTGGTGAGTTTCATCATGGTGGCGATCGTCGGCTGGGTCGTGTTCGCGTTCCTGTTCCGCGGCACGCAGGCCGGAGATGCGGAGTACGAGAAGGAATTCGAGGAACGTTCGCTGCTCACCGACCAGCGGACGCGCGGGGAGAACCGCCCGGCCGCGGGGACCGATTCCGGAGACGAGCCGCCACCACCGGCCGAGTGAACCGCCCGCGCGGATTACGCTGACCGGCGTGAAGAGATCGGTGCCGTTCCTCGTGGACGTGGTGTTGGTGATCGTGTTCTGCGTGATCGGGCGCAACAGCCACCACGAGGGCATCATCAGCGCGGGCTTGTTCCGCACCCTGTGGCCGTTCGTGATCGGACTGCTGGTGGGTTGGGCGCTGGCCGCCCTGCTCGGCGCGCGTGGCGGATTCGCCGACGCCGTGGCCCGCTTCGACGCCCGGACGCTGTGGCCTACGGGCGTGACGATCTGGTTGTCGACGTTGATCATCGGCATGCTGCTGCGCGTGATCAGCGGTCAGGGCATCGCATGGACCTTCATCGGTGTGGCCGCCACGGTGCTGGCGCTGTTCCTGCTCGGTTGGCGCGCGGCCTGGAAGGCTCTCAGCTGACGACGAAAAGCGCTGCGCCGCTTCGCTTATCGGGCTCAGGTCACTTGTCGGGCTCGGCTCACCTGTCGAACTCGGTTCACTTGTCGGGCGTAGCGAACGACTTCAGCATCAGCGCCGCCATCCGCGACGTCGCGTTCCCGCTGTCGATATCGTCGATGTGGATCGCGAACGCCAGATCACCCATGTTGCCGATCAACCACCCGGCGGTCCCCGCGGTCGAGGCGTACGCGTTGACGCCCTGATACGCGCGCAGACTCCCCAGATCCGGGCCGCTGGCGGCCGAATCGCGCAGCATGGCACGCAGTTTGTCCAGGACCGGGCCGGGCAGCGCCGAGAGTTGCGCGTCGGTGGTGCCGGGGCGGCCGATCTCGATCATCGGCGGGGCCACCGCACCGCGCACGATACTGGCCGCCGCGATCGCCATCCCGAACGTGCTGGCCAGGATCGGATCCGAACCGCCCTCCTTGACCTGTTCGAAGCCGCGTCCGGCGATGGGCAGCCGACCGCTGGTCTCGTCGAGTCCGGGCACCTTGAAACCGATGCCGACGCCCAGATCCGCCGCCGCCTGCGCCGCATCCTGCACCGAAACATCCTGTGGCGCTTTGTTCTTCGCGGCCCCGGCGGCGGCCTTGAACAGGTCCATGTTGCCGCCGGCCGGATAGGCGGTGGTGAAGGCGGGCGAACCCTGCGCGCTGGCCTGATTGTTCTGCGCGGCCGCGACGACTGCGCCGGTGGAGGGCTGGATCGCCACGATCGAGGCCGCGGTGCCCACGCTGACCACCGCGTCCTCGGCGGCGCGCTGCAACCGCTGATCCATGGTGGCGGCGATGTCCGGACCGGGCGGTCCCTGATGTCCGGCGAGCTGGGTGATCTCGGCGCCGTCGGGCCCGAACAACTGCACGCCCCAGCCGCGGTGCGCGTCCTTGTTGGCCTGCCAGACCTTGATGTACGCGTCGGTCAGCGGCGACCAGACGCGGCGGTCCGCGACGACCAGTTTCGCCTGCTTGTCCATGACGACGCCCGGAATCGACGCCATCCGCGGTTCCAGGATCGCGAAATCGTCGTCCCGCAACGACACCGCGACGATCGGCTTACCCTGCGCGGCCTGCAACTGCTGCATCAGATCTCCGCCGGTGATCAGCGGGGCGACCGGGGAGATGGCGTCGGCGAGGGCGTTGGTGGTGGCGACCGGGTCGGTGGTCTTGGCGGGGTCGATCTTGATGGTGTTGATGTTCTGTTCGGTCATCAGTGGTGCGCCGACGTTGTCGTTCACCTTGGGTGACGGGGTGGCGTCGGTGCGCACCAGTTTCACCGTGCGGGTGTTGTCCAGCTGCGGGATCACCAGGGTCGGGTCCCAGGAGATTCGCCAACCGGTCGCCAATTTCCGGATGCTGCCCTGGAGTTCGAAGTTCCAGTCCTTGTCGGGCCCGAAGTTCCAGTCCGCCTTGAGATTGAACATCGCCGAGGTGGCATCGAGCCCGATGTATTGCACGACCTGATAATCGGGTTTGCCGGAATTGAGCCCGTTGAAAAGTTGCTTCAGCGTTGCCTGCGCGCCGCTGGGGTACGAGGTGAGGTCCGCGGCGTCCGTGGCGTTCTTCTCGTCCAGCAGGTCGGTGAATCGATGGACGATGAATTCGGGGTCCGTCGGGTTGCTCTGGAACCCACACGCCCCCACCGAGATCGCCAGGACTGCCGCCCCCGCGAGTGCCGCTGCGCTTCGAACGCGAATGCGGCGGGATCCCCACACATCCATATCGCCCACTCTTCACTCTTGTCACTTCAGCAACGAGAACAACCGTACCCGACGGATCCGGTCCCGATGGCCGCCTTGACGCCGTCCGCATTTTCCATGCTCAGCGACCACAATAGTGCCCGTTCGGAGACATCCATCGCACCGCCTACGGATTCCCTCCCGTGTTCGCCGCCTGGTCTGCCCAAAGTCCGTTCTCGGACAGCGGAATTCTTCGGACATCTATCGGCGTAATCTTGTAATCACTGTTACAGAGCAGATGATGCAAGTGAGGTGGGAAGCCATGAGACATGGACAACGCGGGCACGGTTTCGGTCGTCCGGGTGGCTGGCAGCAGGCCGATCTCCCCGATGCCGCCGATGCGCCGGACTGGTTCGCTGGTCGATTGCCAACCGAATGGTTCAGCGGCGCACCGATCATCGAGATCGACCGGGACGAGATCGTCGTGGTGGGCACGCTGCGCCCCGACGCACCGGAGGGCCCCGCCGACGCACCCGAAACCGATCAGCCCACCGAGAAGATCTCGCGCGCCACGCAGGAGGGTCAGGTCGCCCGTTTCCGCGAGTCGACCCGTCCGGCCCGGATGCGGATCGCGCAGGAGGCGCAGGGCCGGTTCGGCCGCACGGTCTCCTGGGGCGTGCTGCTGGGCGAGGAACGAATCCTGTTCACCCATCAGGCCGTTCCGGTGATGACGCGGCTGCGTCAGCCCGAACGCAAGGTGCTGGACACGCTGGTCGACGCCGGTGTGGCCCGTTCCCGCTCGGACGCCCTGGCCTGGACGGTGAAACTGGCGGGCAAACACGCCGAGGAATGGCTCGCGGAACTGCGCGAGGCGATGAGCAAGGTGGACACCCTGCGCGCCGAAGGACCCAAGGGTTTGTAGGACACCGGGTTCCGCCCATCCCCGACAACGCCACCTCCGGGCCGCCCGGTTTCGCCGACCTTCGACAACGCCGACAGCAAAGGCCGTGGCCCGGGTCGATTCTGGACTGAGCGGAGGGAGGGAAGAATCGACCCTTGGGGGGCCACGGCCCGCCGGAGCGAAGCGGAGGCAGAATAAGAGGATGCCAGCTCCGATCCTTGTCTTGAACGGGCCGAACCTGAACATGTTGGGCACGCGTCAGCCCGAGGTCTACGGTTCGGACAGCCTCGATGACGTGATCGGGCTGTGCCGCCGGACCGCGCGGCGTTTCGATCGGGAGATCAGCGCGTTCCAGTCGAATTCGGAGGGCGCGCTGATCGATCGGATCCATGCCGCGCGGGGTGCGGAGTCGGCGATCGTGATCAATCCGGGTGGACTCACGCACACCTCGGTCGCGTTGCGGGACGCGCTGGTCATTCCGGAGGTGCCGATCGTGGAGGTGCACATCTCGAATGTGCATGCGCGCGAGGAGTTCCGGCATCATTCCTACATCTCGCCCATCGCCACCGGCGTTATCGCCGGGCTGGGGATCCAGGGGTATGCGGCGGCGATCGAATTCCTCTGCACGCGTTGATACTTCGCGGATATTGAGCACGCGCGTCCGGTGCTGTCGCGCGGGCCGCGCGCGAATTCGGGCATATCGCGCGGATGCGGAATCGATTCGGCGACATCGGCCCCGCGGTGCGCCACCGCGGGGCCGCGGGTTCTAGGCTCGGGCGATGACATCCGGCCCGGAAGTCCGCGACAACACCGTCGAGGATCGGTTCGAATTGTTCGTCGACGGGAAACTCGCGGGTATCGCGGAATATCAGGACACCGCCTCGGAGCGGGCCTTCGTGCACACGGAGGTCTTCGCCGACTACGCGGGGCAGGGGTACGCGCGCCGACTCGTGGACGCCGCGTTGGACAGTACGCGGCAGCAGGGGTTCGGGGTGCTGCCGCTGTGTCCGATGGTGCGACACGTCGTCGAGTCGCAGCCCGAATATCTGGCGCTGGTTCCGGCGTGGGCGCGGGAGCGGTTCGAACTACCGCAGTGAGCTCAGTAGGCCGCGACCGCGCCGTCCAGGGCCTGCTGGAGTTCGGTGCGGACCAGTCGCGCGACCTCGGCCGGGCGGGCGGGTAGTTCGGGCACCGGGACGCCGAAGTGGAAACTGGCCGAAATCGCCTCGGGCTTGGTCGGTTCCACGGCCGGATCCGCGCGCGGGCCGTAACTGAGCCCGAGGCTGACCAGCGCCGGACGCGCGCCGAGTTTCATCGCCCGGAACGCGATGTGCCCGACGCCGCTGCCGACGGACTGCACCTGGGTGGGGTCCACGTCGTTGCAGGTGCCTTCGGGAAATATCGCGATGCTGTCGCCCCCGGCCATCCGTTCGGCGCAGATATCGATCATCCGCTGTCCGGCCGCGTTCACCGCCCGCAGCCCGTGGTCCTTACCGCGGAAGACCGGAATCCCGCCCATCATGTCGATCCGCCGCCGCAGGTCCGCCTCGACGAACAGCTCGTCCTTGGCCAGCACCCGCGTCCGCCCGATCACCGGCCGCAACCCGCTGCGCCACGCCGCCGCCGCGACGGTGTACGGATCCTGCTGCGACAGATGATTGATCACGATCAGCAACGGCCGCCGCTCGGATATCAACCCCCGCAACACTTCCCGCGCCCCCGCCGCATACCCCACCCGAGGCCGGAACCGCCGCGCCAACACCGCGTAAGCCCCCCACGCCTGCAACCGATGCTGCCGATGCCCCCGATAGAAGTCGTACACCGCATCGCTGTTCTCGAGCACGACCTCGGGCCGTTCCATACCTCAACGCCTCCACACGCTTCCGCCGCGGACCAGGACCCGCACAGGCAATTCGCCGATCCGATTCACCCGCCGCCAGCTTTGCAGCCATCACAGCCCCAGGCAACGCCCTCTTCGTCGCCGAACACCCCACGTCGACAGCCACCCCGCACAAGTCACCCCGTACACAACTCCTACAACGCCAACCACAGGGATCAACCCAGTTCCGTCAACCACCGCCGAGGCCGGTTCCAAGGTCACCCAACTCCACCACCCACCGATAACGCCAATTCCAGGGCCACCCAGTCCGTCACCCATCGACAACGCCAACTTCGAGGTCACCCAGTTCCGCCAACCATCGACAACGCCGACCCCGAGGTCACCCAGTTCCGCCAACTCCGGATAACGCCAACAGCAATGGTCGGGGCCCGGCTCGATTCTGGACTGACGGAGCTGGGGAGCGAAGCGGAGGAGCGGAGGAGGGAAGAATCGAGCCTCAGGGGCCCCGACCCCGCCGCAGCGAAGCGGAGGCCAAAGATACAGCACCATGCGATGATGGCTGGGTGGCACGCGCAGAGGAACACGGCGACCGCTCTCGACGGGAATCCCGGCACGAGGATCAAGCGGTGCGGCCCGGGACGCTGCTGGTCTCGGCTACCGATCTGGTCGAGCCCGCGTTCCGGCGGACCGTCGTGTACATCGTCGAACACAATGACGCGGGCAGTCTCGGTGTGGTGTTGAATCGTCCGAGCGATACCGCCGTGCAGGATGTGTTGCCGCGCTGGGCGGAGTTGGCCGCCGCGCCGCGCACGCTGTATGTGGGCGGGCCGGTCAAACGGGATGCCGCGCTGTGTCTGACCACCGTCAAGGTGGGTACCACGATCAATCGGATCGACGGGCTGCGCCGGGTGGACGGCCGGGTCGCGCTGCTGGATCTGGATTCGGATCCGGAGACGATCGCGCCGCTGGTCGAGGGGATCCGCATCTTCGCCGGCTACGCCGGATGGACCTTCGGGCAGTTGGAGGGCGAGTTGGAACGCGGCGACTGGATCGTGCTCTCGGCGCTGCCCTCGGACCCGATCGCGCAGCCCGGCGACCTCTGGGCACAGGTGTTGCGCCGCCAACCGCTGCCGCTATCGCTGCTGGCCACGCATCCGATCGAACTAGAACGCAATTGACTGCGTATATAGCTAGTGTGACTACGACATCCGCGCCCCCACCGCGGCGCCCTGGCCGGTGAGCCGATGGCGAACCCGCCCCGGGCGACCAGCGACGACGCGGACACGCAACCGTTCCGAGGTATCGCGCCACCGATCCCGGACGACGCGACCCAGGCCCAGGCCCAGCTGCTGCGGACGTTGTACGACCAGCATGCGCGGCCGCTGTGGCGATACACCTACAGCCTGGTCGGCGATTCCGGTCGGGCCGAGGACATCGTCCAGGAGACATTGCTGCGGGCTTGGCAGCGGCCGAACGTGCTCGACCAGTCGACCGCTTCGGCGCGGGCCTGGCTGTTCACCGTCGCCCGCAACATGGCCGTCGACGAGCATCGCAGCGCCCGCAATCGGCGCGAGTTCCGCACCGACAATCCGCCCGAGCAGGCGAGTCCCGATCAGGCGGATCGGACGCTGGACAGCTGGCTGATCACCGACGCCCTGGCCCGGTTGAGCACCGACCATCGTGAGGTGATCGTCCGCGCGTACTACCGTGGCCTGTCAACTCAGCAGATCGCGAGGGAACTGTCCATTCCCGAGGGCACCGTGAAATCCCGTATGCACTACGGGATGCGCGCGTTGCGTTCGGCATTACAGGAGATGGGGGTGACGAAGTGACGGATATCCCCCGGGTCGGGGAGGGCGAGGCGGTGTTCCCGGACGGGGACGACGACTACGCGATGTGGGATGCGCCGTACGTCCTGGGATCCCTCACCCGTGCCGAACGTCTCCGTTACGAGGCGCATCTGGAGGAGTGCGCGTCGTGCCGGGCGGCGGTGGCCGAATTCTCCGGGCTGCCGGGGTTGCTCGGTCAGGTCGATCCCGAGGTCGCGCTGGCGTTGATCGATGCGCCGGTGACGCCGGAACTCGTTGTTGTACAACCGGATTCGCAGCCCGAGGTACCGCCTCCGGCACCGCGCGGCCGGGCCCGGGAACGCTGGCTCACGATCGGTGCGGCGGTGGCGGCCGCCGCTGCCGCGGTGGCGATCGCCGTGCCGATCACGGCCGCGCTCGACCGGCACACCGAGACGCCCTCGACCGAACAGGTCGTCGCGGAACGTCAGCTGGCCCCGGTGCTACCGTCGCCGGTCACCGCGAGCTACAAACTCGTCGCGGTGCCCGGCGGTGGGACGCGGATCGAAATGACTTGCAGCTATTCACCTTCGGAGACCGAGTACACCTGGCAGGGCGCGCTGTGGGTGATCCACACCGACGGCACCGAGGCAATGGTCGCGCAGTGGACCGCGCATCCGGGGCAGACCCTCACTCCCGACGGGACCACCGCCGTGCCGCCGGATCAGATCCGCGCGGTGCAGATTCGTGACGCGAGTAGCAATCAGGTGATCCTGAGCAGTTCTCTGTAGCAGGGAATCTCGGCGGTACACGACCGCAGCTTCGAGCTCACCGAGTCGAATCCTGGTGCGATACAGCGTATTCGACAGGTTCGGTGGGCTCGAAGCGGTGCTACGGGTGGTCGACGGAGCAGTCGTCCGGGGGCACCGATGGATATGCGGCCGGGGCGGTCAGCGACCACGCGCCGGACTCTTCGATCCGGGCACGATCGCTGCGGACCAGGGTCGGGCCGCACAGGGCTCGTTCCACCGCCCGACCCGCGGCCGCGTCACCGACGGCGATGCGCGCGCTGCCGTCGGGATAGCCCTTCGCCGCGATTCCGGCGCGGGCCAGTGTCTCGACCATGCCGGGTCCGGGCAGGTAGAGGAAGTTGCCTCGGCTGCGTGGGATGCGGATGCCGTTGCGGCGCAGGGAGGTTCGAAGCAGCTCCCGTTCGATGGTGATTCGCAGGACCCGCTCGCTGAGCTCGGACGTCGCGGCATAGGAGGCGGCCACCGCGGCGGTCGCGGTTTCCGGCATGCCGAACGGGACTTGCAGGCGACGCACCCGGCGGATCAGATCCCGATGACCGAAGGCGTAGCCGATCCGCAGTCCGGCCAGCCCGTATGCCTTCGAAAATGTCCGCAGCACAAGCAGATTCGGATATCGCGCGATCAGTTCGAGCGGATCCAGCAGCTCCTCGACGCTCAGGAATTCCGCGTACGCCTCGTCCAGGATCACCGGAATGTGCCGGGGCACACCGAACAGGAACGCCTTCAACTCGCTGGCCGCGGCCACGGTCCCGGTCGGATTGTGCGGACGGCACACCGCCACCAGCGCGGTCCGCTCCCCGATCGCCCGCGCCATCCCCCACAGATCCTGCCGCCCCGACGAATCCAGCGGCACCGCAATGCTTTCCAGCCCAGCCATGGCCGCCATCAGCGGATACCCGTCGAACGTCGGCGCGGCGAACACCATCGCGCGCCCCGGCCCCGCCACCGTCTGCATGATCTGCAACGCCACCCCGGTCGCCCCGGCCCCCACCACCACCTGATCCGCGTCCACCCCGACCCGATCGGCGATCATCCGAGGCAATCGCTCCGGCAGGAACTCCGGATACCGATTGGCATGCGCCAGAGCGCAATTCAATGCCTCGATCACCGAAGGCAGTGGCGGGAACGGATTCTCGCTCAAGGTGAGATCGAACCGCCGCTCCCCCGCACCCCGATCATGTCGCCGAGTCCCGTGTCGCACCGCCCACTTCCCGCCGCCGCGCACCACGAACGGCCGCGACTCGTCTCCACTCACGTGCGTACTCATCACGCGGCTCCCCAGCGGACCGCGGCGGCGCCGGCGAAATCACCGGCGTGGGCGAAGGCGGACATCAGGACTATCGAGCCGTTGCGGAGCCGGCCGGCGCGGTTCTCGATGTCGAGGGTGACGGGAATGCCTGCGGCGAAGAGGTTTCCGCAGCGGTCGAAGGTGTCGGGGTGGCGTTCGGCGGGGAGTTCCAGGGCGTCGTGCCAGTTGCGCAGGAACAGGCGGTTGGGCTGGTTGGTGACGAAAGTGTCTATGTCGCGGCCTTTCACGCCGATGCGTTCGCACACCGCCAGCGCGACCTCGGGCACCAGGCGGTTGCCGCGCGCGAAGACCTTGGTGATCTTGGATTCGGTGAAACTCACGCAGGGCTGACCCTCGCCGGGTTCCCACCACTTGCGGTCCGAACCGGTGTCGAAGTCCATATCCCCGGCGAATTCCGGATAGGTGCGGGTCTCGATGTCCAGGATCGGCGCGTCGGCGTTCTTGACCAGCAGCCCGACGCCGCAGCCGTCGCCGGGCACAGGTGCCTGCGCGAGTTTGCGGATGTCGGGCTGGGTGAACACCGTCCCGGCCGAATTCTGGATGGTGGCGATGAGCGCGGAACGAGCGTCGGTGGTACGCAGGATCATTCGCGCCAACTGCATCATGGACACGAACGCCGCGCAGCCGCTGTTCTGGATGTCCAGCACGATCGAGGGCCGCAGGCCGAGCCGCCGCGCCACCTCCGGACCGCAGCCGACGATCGGGTTGTACGGCAGCTGGGTATGCGTCAGCAGCACGTCGACCTCGGAGATCGCCTGCGCCCCATGCCTTTCCACCAGCGGTTCGACGGCCCTGGCGACCATCTCCATCGCGGTCTCGTCGCGATCGACGTGATGCCGCGTCGCCGGGGAACGGAACATGACGTTCTTCGCCATCCGCGCCGACCGCATGTACGGGGTGAAATACTCCGTACCCACCGGTTCACCGGGCAGATAACTCGCCACATCGATCAGGCTGACCGGCGCGAGGCCGGGATCGGTCGATTCCATCGCGAAGCCTCACTTCATCCAGTCGGGTGTGATCGGAAGTCCGTGCGCGGCACGGTATTCGCAGATCGCCTTGAGATTGTCGAGTTCGAGCTGATGTCCGGCGGAGAACATCTCCCAGAAATCCCCCACCCAGACCGGACGTTTCGGGGGCGCGGCCTCGGGATAGGGATTCTCGTCGTAGAACGGGTGATGGCAATTCACCCACAGCACAACCGAACCCGGCTTGTCGAACACCACCTGCGCGTCGACCACGCGCATCAGGTAGACCATCCACAGATGTCTGCCCTGATCCCAGGCGCAGTGGTAGTCGACGGTCATCGCGTCCGGATGCGCGACCGTGCGGGTGTAGATCTCGGTGTCCGGGCCGAGCCGGTCCCGGGCCACCCAGAGTCCGGGTTCCTCGGTTTCGGTGAATCCGCGCAGGCTGTAGGTCCATTCCTCCAGGCAGCGGGTGTCGGCCAGATAGTCGAACACCTCGCGCGGCGGTGCCTCGATGTACGCCTGGACCGGGCAGAACTGCCCGAACACCTGGTCGTGCGGATAGACCGACCGCAGCATGTCCATGATGATCGGCGTGGTCGCCTCGCGATCGGAATTCTCGATCCGCAGTATTCCCGGAATCTCGCGGTCGGGAATATCGCTGAGTGCGGGCAGGGCGCTGGTGGTCACGAATGCCTCCTCGGTACGGACGGGTCGGACTGGACGGTCTGAGCGGACAAGGCGGACAGGAACGGATGGAACGGCGGTATCTCGTCGGGGTCGCAGTCGATCGAAATGAAGGACGGGCCAGGGGTTTTCACGCACACGCGCACTGCGTCGGCGAGTTCGGCGAGATCGCGCGGCGAGAACGCGGGCAGCCCCGGGAACATGGCCGCGATCCCCGCACCCAGGTCGGAGGGTTGAAACCTGTTGAAGCTGTATCGATCTCCGTAGTACAGCTGCTCCCGCGTGACGCACATGGCGTGCGCGTTGTTGTTGAAGATCACGAAAGTCACCGGTAGCCGGTACTGGATCGCGGTGTGAATTTCCATGCCGTGCATGAAGAACGCGCCGTCTCCCGCGATCACGAGCGTGCGCCGGGCACGGGCGAAGGCGCAGCCGATCCCGGCCCCGAACGCGTACCCCATCCCGCCCATACCCAGCGCGACCACGAATCGCCCGTCCCGCCGGACTTGCAGGTGATGGACCACCGAGGCCCCGGTATTACCGGCGTCGGCGAAGACATCGGTCCCGGGTTCGATAGTGGCGCCGATGGTTTCGACGATCTGCCGATAACGCAGTCCGGGCCCGGCGGATTCGGGCACCTCCAGCACGCTGAGCGGCTGGACCAGCCCGTCCGGGGGCAACTCCGCCGAATTCTCGGGCGCCGAATTCTCGAATTCCGTTGCCAGTTCGGCGAGTTCGACGCGCAGATCCGCACTGGTCGCGTGCACGGCGTCCGGATATGGCGGCTCAGCGCCGATCGAGGCCACCGCGGTCCCCGACAACGCCGCCTCCAACCCACCCCGCGCGGTCACCGGCAGCCGGGTACCGACCAGCAGACACAGCGCGCTTCCCCGCACCGCGTCCAGCAGTTCGGGATGCCCCATTATCCCTGCGACACCACAGAATCCGGGCTGGTCGGCGGGGTAGACGTCCTTGGCGTCCGGGGCGACACCGACCGCGGCGTCCAGGGCCGCGACCAGCCGCCGCAACTCGGCGCGCGCATCGTCCGAGGCGACCTGGTGCCCCGCGATCACCGAGATCTTGCCGGTGTTGCGCGCGGTCCGCAGCGCCTCCCACACCCGCCCCAGCCCGATCTCGTACCGCACGTGCACGGTCGGCCGCGGCCGGAACGGCGGCACCGACCCCATCGGCGCCCGCTGAACGTCCTTGGGCAGCAACAACACCGCCGGTCCCCCACCCCGCGCGGCCTCGACCGCACGAGCCAGCTGCTCCGGCAGCTCCGTCACCGACTCCACGCGCGCGCAATACCGCGACACCTGCGCGAAAAGCTGTGCGGCATCGATACTTCCGGCCTTCCCGCTGGAATCCTGGAATGCCCCGACGCCTTCCATATCGGTCGGCGGCTGTCCCACCAACGCCAGCACCGGAATCCGCGAGGTGAACGATTCCGCAAGCCCCGCAACGAGATTCATCGCGCCGCCACCCGACGTGGCCGCCACCACCCCCAACCCCGCGCCCACCCGGGCATAGCCGTCGGCCATGGTGGCGGCGGAGAATTCGTGCTTGGCCACCACCCCGGTCACCGCGCCGGAACCCTCGAAGATCGCGTCGTAGAGATCCTCGATATTGGCCCCGTCGACGCCGAAGACATGTCGCACACCCAGATCCGCGACGGCCCGCACCAGATACCCCACCGCTGTCACCGACATCGGCGCTCCTTCCCGCTGCTGCGCCGAGCGGGCCGTGATCAGCCGCGCTCACCCGGACTACGACGCAGGACGGCGGGCGGTTCACCCGGATTTCGAGAAGTTCCGATCAGGTTCTTGTGTGTATGTATACGTCTACGTATAGTGGAGTCATGCCCAACAAGACCGTATACGTCTCCGACGACGACCTACCCCTGTTCCAGCGTGCGCAAGAGCTGGTCGGCGGCAATCTGTCGGGCGCGATCGTGACGGCGCTGCGCCGGTTCATCGAGCTCGAGGAGGGCCGGCTGGCGGGCTTCGAGGAGATCGTCCTGCGTGTCGGCCACAACGGCGCGCGCCAGGTGCGTTTCTCCGGATCGCTGCTCACCGAGGCCCACGAGTACACCGACAACGCCTTCGAGCGGATCCGAATCTACCGCAGCCGCAAGGGAAAGATCGTCCTGCACACGCAGGACTCCAAGTGGGACGAGTACCCCACCGAGACCAACTGGATCAAGGATCTGACGAACTGGCGGCGCATGCTCGGCGTCAACGATCCGGACTGGGGTGATTTCACGATGGACATCTTCGATTCGGTCGAAGAACTGAAGGACAAGATCCCCGACCAGATCTACGACCGGGTGGCCGGTATCGCCGACCGGCCCAACATCGAGGATCTCGACATCTGACCCGGTGGGGGCGGTAGCCCCGCCCCCGCACAACTCCACACCGAACCACTTTGTCCGCATTCCACCGCGGACACGGCTCAGTCGACGCATGCATTCATGCGTATCAGTAGATGAGAGGAAATCATGAGCGACAGCTCCCGCACACCGGCCATATCGGTCTCCGACCTGCGGAAATCGTATGGCGAACAGGTCGTGCTCGACGGTATCGACCTGACCGTGCCCCGGGGGACGATCTTCTCCCTGCTCGGCCCCAACGGCGCGGGCAAGACCACCACCGTGCAGATCCTGTCCACGCTGATCCGCGCCGACGGCGGCGAGGCGCGGGTCGGCGGGCACGATGTCGCGGCCGATCCGGCGCGGGTGCGGTCGGCGATCGGCGTCACCGGGCAGTTCTCGGCGGTCGACGAACTGCTCACCGGCCGGGAGAACCTGCTGATGATGGGCGATCTGTACCACCTGCCGCGCGCCGAGAACCGGCGTACCGCACAGCGCCTGCTCGAGCAGTTCGACCTGGTCGACTCGGCGGACAAGACCGCCGCGAGCTATTCCGGCGGGATGACCCGGCGGCTGGATCTGGCCATGACGCTGGTCGGGCAGCCGAGCATCATCTTCCTGGACGAGCCGACCACGGGCCTGGATCCGCGCAGCCGCCGCGCCATGTGGGACATCATCCGCGAACTCGTCGCGGGCGGCGTCACCATCTTCCTGACCACCCAATACCTCGACGAGGCAGACGATCTCGCGCATCGGATCGCGGTGCTGGACCACGGCCGCATCGTCGCCGAGGGCACGCCGGATCAGCTCAAGCGGCTGGTGCCGGGCGGGCACATCCGATTGAGTTTCGCCGATCGGGCCGAGTTGGACATCGCCGCCGATCTGCTGGGCGGGGTGCCCGACGAACTCACCCTCGCCGTGCCCAGCGACGGATCGGTGAAATCCCTTCGCGCCGTGCTGGATCGGCTCGATTCCGCCCGTATCGAACCCGAGGGCCTGGCCGTGCACACCGCCGACCTGGACGACGTATTCCTGTCCCTCACCGGAAAATCCACCCCCGAAGCCGCCGCAGCCACTGCCGAGAAGGAAACCGCGCGATGAGCACCCTCACCTACACCCTGGCCGATTCGACCACCATGCTGCGCCGGAATCTGGTGCACGCCAAGCGATATCCGGGCATGACGATCAGCATGATCCTGATGCCGGTGGTGTTGCTGCTGCTGTTCAACTACGTCTTCGGCGGGGCGCTGGGGCAGGCCACCGGCGGTGCGAAGTACATCGACTACATCGTGCCCGGGATGATGCTGATGATTCCGGCGTATCTCGTTGCGGGCATTGCGGTTTCGATCGCGTCGGACAAGACCAAGGGGATCGTGAACCGGTTCCGGACCATGCCGATCGAGCACTCCTCGATCCTGACCGGGCAGGTCGTCGGCACGCTGATCCAGGGGCTGCTGGGTGTGGGGCTGATGGTCGCCGTCGGGGTGGCGATGGGGTTCCGCTCGCACGCCACCGTGCTGGAATGGGTGCTCGCCTTCGGTCTGATCGCGCTGACCATCTTCGGATTGTCCTGGCTCGGTGTGGGGTTCGGTTTGTCGGCCGCGACGCCCGAGAGTGCCAGCAACACTCCGATGCCGATCCTGTTCCTGCCCTTCCTGGGTAGCGGCCTGGTTCCGACCGGCACCATGCCCGCCGGAGTGCGTCAGTTCGCCGAGTACCAGCCGTTCACGCCGCTGACCGAAACCATCCGCGGCCTCCTGATGGGAACTCCGATCGGCCACAACGGCATCATCGCCGTGGCGTGGTGCGTCGCGTTCACCGTGATCGGCTACCTCTGGTCACGCTCGCTGTTCCGCCGCAAGATCGGTTGATTCCGTATTCCCCGAACCCCCAGGCATGATCCCGGAGCCTGGGGGTTCGGGCATGCCGGGGGCTAACGCTCCGAAAGGTATGTGGTGAGCCAGGTTTCGAATTCGGTGAGGTCGGCCAGCACGACGTCCGCGCCTGCCGCGCGCAGTTCCTCCGCGCTGCACGGACCGGTGGCGACCGCGACGGACAACGCCTCGGCCGTGCGCGCGCCGCGCACATCCCCGGTGTGATCGCCGACGTAGATACCGGCGCCGTATTCGCGCAACGCCTCGGCCTTGCGTTCGGCCCACAGGTTTCCGACGACCGCGTCGGCGGGGATGCCCAGATGTTTCAGGTGCAGTTTCGCATTCGGTTCGAACTTCGCGGTGACCACGACCGCACGGCCACCGGCGGCCTGCACGGCCTCGACCGCGCGGCGCGCACCCGGCATCATCACCGTTCCGGCGATGGCGTGTTCGGGATACATCGAGCGGTACAGCTCGGCGATCGCGGCGACGTCCGCGGCCGGGAACCAGTTCGCGATCTCCTCTTCCAGCGGCGGGCCGAGCCGGGTGACCACCAGATCGCAGTCGATCGGCACGCCCGTGCGTTCGGACAGCGCGCGGTAGCAGGCGCCGATGCCGGGACGCGAGTCGATCAGCGTCATATCGAGGTCGAAACCGACGGTCAGCGCTCCGGAACTCACCGCGAACCCCGCGACACACGGATGCGATTCATCGTCTCGAACCCGTTCAGTTCGCGGGCTGGCAGGCGTCGCGCAACGAACACGAGCCGCACGCGCTCCCGCAACTCCCGACCTCCGTGGCCGGGGCGAGCCGCGCGATGGCCTGTCCGGCGGCATTCACACCGGCGCCGAGCGTGAACAGCGCGATCACCGCGGCCACGACCGCGGCGAGGATTCCGGCGATCGGCCCGGCCAGCAGCGCGACCACACCACCCGCGATCAGCAGCAGTCCTGCGCCGATCGAGGTCGGCCCGGCCACCTTGTTGGCGAGCAGATACGCCTCTTCGTTCTGAATGGCCTCCTGCGTATGCACGCCGAAGTACCGATTGGGGGGCAGTGCGCCGGTCAACCCGAGTACCCCGGTGACAACGGCCACCGCCGCCAGCACGAACAGGATCAACGCCACCACGATCACCCCGACGACGGTACTCGCGTACCGGATCCCCGCGTGGTGCGCCCCCGGCCCGTGTGACCAGCGCCATGCCGGGAAGGCCACCGAATCCGGCTCACACAGCAACGACGTCGAGATCCGGCACGGCTCGCGAAATCATCCAAGGACAGGCGTAGGGCCACGGTGGGTGCGATCGACAGAGCCGCGAGTCGCTCGCGCCCCATTCTTTCCACCAGCGCCGCAAGCGAGTACTGGGCGTGATCGGCCATCAGCGCCCGAGGCGAAGCGGCTCCAACGAGATTCCACCCACCGCAACCGGAACTGTGGCTTCGCTTGCTCTACCGGCTCTTTGGTGACACGCACCAGGTACCGAGTCCCCGTGAATGACCACACCGATCGCCGCCGCGTGGGAGAGAGCCGCCCCTTTTTGGGCGCTGACGTGCGCACGTTCTACCCTGAGGGGCAATATTCACTCCGGGGAGCTCGATTAGTAGAAGGCAGGATCGTGCAGGACACTCGTGCGAACGAACCGACCGACGCAGCCGTGAACGGACGTGGCGACGGGACCGGCGAGGTGCCCGCACACCGTTACAACGCCGACCTCGCCGGACGTATCGAGCGCAAATGGCAGCAGAACTGGGCGGAGCGCGGCACGTTCCACGCGCCCAATCCGGTCGGCCCGCTGCACGGTGACATTCCGGCCGACAAGCTGTTCATCCAGGACATGTTCCCGTATCCGTCGGGTGCGGGGCTGCATGTCGGGCATCCACTCGGATATATCGCGACCGATGTGTTCGCCCGCTACCACCGGATGACCGGCCGCAATGTGCTGCACGCGCTGGGTTACGACGCGTTCGGGCTGCCCGCCGAGCAGTACGCGGTGCAGACCGGCGCGCATCCGCGGGTGACCACCGAATCGAATATCGCGACCATGCAGCGGCAATTGGACCGCCTCGGTCTGGGTCACGATCGGCGGCGTTCGTTCGCCACCACCGATCCGGAGTTCTACAAGTGGACGCAGTGGATCTTCCTGCGCATCTACAACGCCTGGTACGACACGGCGGCGGGTAAGGCGCGTCCGATCGACCAGCTGATCGCCGAATTCGACAGCGGCACAAGGGTTCCCGAGGACGGCACGGTCTGGGCCGAGCTGTCCGCGACCGAGCGCAACGCGCTGATCGACTCGTATCGCCTGGTCTACCAGTCCGATTCGATGGTCAACTGGTGTCCGGGGCTGGGCACGGTGCTGTCCAACGAGGAGGTCACCGCCGAGGGACGCTCCGAGCGCGGCAACTTCCCGGTGTTCCGGAAACGCCTGTGGCAGTGGATGATGCGCATCACCGCCTACTCCGACCGGCTGGTCGACGATCTGGATCACCTGGACTGGCCCGAGAACGTCAAGGCCATGCAGCGCAACTGGATCGGGCGTTCACGCGGCGCGCAGGTGCGGTTCGAGGCGGGCTCCGAGACGATCGAGGTCTTCACCACCCGGCCCGACACGCTGTTCGGCGCGACCTACGTCGTGCTGGCTCCCGAACACGATCTGGTCGACACCCTGACCGCCGCCTCCTGGCCCGCCGGCGCCGACGCGCGCTGGACCTTCGGCGAGACCGCGACTCCGGCCGAAGCCGTTGCGGCATACCGCAAGTCGATCGCGGCGAAATCGGATCTGGAGCGTCAGGAGAACAAGGAGAAGACCGGCGTCTTCCTGGGCGCGTACGCCACGAATCCGGTGAACGGCGCGCAGGCGCCGATCTTCATCGCCGACTACGTGCTCAGCGGATACGGCACCGGCGCGATCATGGCCGTGCCCGGACACGACGCGCGGGACTGGGAATTCGCCACCGCGTTCGGCCTGCCGATCCTGGAAGTCGTTGCCGGCGGGGATGTTTCACAGGCCGTGTACTCCGGTGAGGGTCCGCTGGTGAACTCCGGCTACCTGGACGGGCTGGAGGTCGAGGCCGCCAAGGCGCGCGTCATCGAACAGTTGGAGGCCGACGGGCACGGCCGGGGCACGGTGCAGTACAAGCTGCGCGACTGGCTGTTCGCCCGGCAGCGCTACTGGGGCGAGCCCTTCCCGATCGTCTACGACGAGGACGGCGCACCCCACGCGTTGCCGGAATCCATGCTGCCGGTGACACTTCCGGAGATCGAGGACTTCGCGCCGGTCACCTTCGACCCCGACGACGCCGCCTCCGAACCGTCCCCGCCGCTGGCCAAGGCCACCGACTGGGTGCACGTGGAACTGGATCTGGGCGACGGCCCGAAGAAGTACCGCCGCGACACCAATGTCATGCCCAACTGGGCGGGCAGTTCCTGGTATCAGCTGCGCTACGCCGACCCGACCAACACCGACACCTTCTGCGCGCCGGAGAACGAGAAGTATTGGCTGGGACCGCGTCCCGCCGAACACGGCGCACAGGATCCGGGCGGCGTGGACCTGTACGTCGGCGGTGTGGAGCACGCGGTGCTGCATCTGCTGTACGCGCGGTTCTGGCAGAAGGTGCTGTTCGATCTGGGTGATGTGACCGGTGTCGAGCCGTATCGCCGACTGTTCAACCAGGGGTATATCCAGGCGTTCGCGTACACCGACGCGAGGGGGGCGTACGTCCCGGCGGCGGAGATCGAGGAGCGGGGCGGAAAGTTCTTCTGGGTCAACCCGTCCGGCGTCGAGGAGGAGGTGTTCCAGGAGTACGGCAAGATCGGCAAGTCGCTGAAGAACGCCATCTCCCCCGACGACATGTGCGATCTGTACGGCGCGGACACCTTCCGCTTCTACGAGATGTCGATGGGCCCGCTGGACACCTCGCGGCCGTGGGCGACCAAGGACGTCGTCGGCGCGCACCGCTTCCTGCAACGCATCTGGCGGCTGGTGGTCGAGGAGGAGACCGGTGCGGTGCGCGTCACCGACGCCGAACCCTCTCCCGAGGCACTTCGCCTGCTGCACAAGACGATTGCCGGCGCCGGTGACGACTACGCCAACCTGCGCGACAACACCGCGGGCGCGAAGCTGATCGAGCTGACCAACTTCCTGACCAAGAACCACCCCGAGGGCGCACCTCGCTCGGTGGTCGAACCCCTGGTCCTGATGCTGGCCCCGATGGCCCCGCACATCGCCGAGGAACTCTGGGAACGCCTGGGCCACACCACCGCTCTGGCACACGGCCCCTTCCCGATCGCGGATCCCGCACTGCTGGTGGAGGATTCGGTCGAGTACCCCATCCAGGTCAACGGCAAGGTCCGCAGCCGCATCAGCGTCCCCGCCGACGCCGACGCGAAGGCCATCGAGACCATCGCCCTCGCCGACGAGAAACTCCTGGAGTTCCTGAACGGAAAGACTCCGCGCAAGGTTATCGTCGTTCCGGGCCGTCTGGTCAACGTCGTTGCCTGACAACCGATTCCGGAGACCGTGACCGGCGGACGATCCCGGTCTCACCGATGCGGCAGCCGTGGGCGGCACGTTGTCCGCCCGTCCACGGCCGTTCACGGTGGATCCTCAACCCGACCCGGTGCCGAGGTGCAGGTCGCCGCCGGTACCGATGTGTATACCGAACAGGCTGAGGAATACGTTGAATGCTGTACCGAGATCCATGAGGGCAACTCCTGTCGGATCACGGGAACGGTCCTTGTGACAATTCCCTTCGATACCTGGTCTATCGCCCTGAAGGCGCAGTCGTTACGAATTGCGGATCAGTAGCCATGAATTGTTTTCACGAGCGTTATTTGTCAACCGTCCAGTTTTGACGATGGCCCACAACGCTATCCAGTACGCCGCCTACCTGGACTTCTTCCCGAAAGAATGAAATCGTTCGCCGCATGGCGAATCTCCCTGACATTCCACAAATGGAGAATTGCCGCCACTTCCAAATACGTTGAGCGAAAGGCAATCCCGTACCGCTCAGGCAGGCGGCACAGTGACGTCGTTCAAGGTGACCATGGACAGCTTGCGCTCTTTGATCACATCCACCATCTGGTTGTAACAGTGTGTGACAGCCGGATGGTTGGCGTGGCCGATGACGATGGCCTGCGGGTTGAAGTACTGGTGCGCCATCTGGATCAGGTACTGCTCGGTGACGATCGAGGAGTCGCTCAGCGAGCCGTACCAGAGGGTCGGCACGGTGTAGCCGTGTTCGGCGGCGATCCGGTCCACGGTCGCGTTGTGGAAGCCGTACGGCGGACGATAGAACGGCGTGCCGTCGACCCCGAAGTTGTTGCGCAGGAAGGTTTTCGTGCGCTCGAGCTGTCCGGCGACGCCCGCGGTGGAGAGCCTGGTCAGCGCCGGATGGTCCCAGGTGTGGTTGCCCAACTGGATCTGCCCGGACTCGACCAGCGGCCGCAGCGCGTCCCGGTGCACGATCCAGGAGTTGTAGGAGGCGGTGACGAAGAAGGTGAACCGCGCACCGGTGTCCTGCGCGAACTTGATGTACGCACCGACAACCGCGGCATCCGCGCCGTCATCGACGGTGAGCGCGAGATTGTTCCCCTTCCCCGGCAGCGCGGTGAGCGTCCGCCGAGTCAGCCGAGCCTTCGGCCCCCCGGGCGGCGGCGGCAACAGCGGCGCCGCGACCCGCGTGGTCGGCAACACGGACGTCGTCGGCACAGCAGTCTGCGACGGCACCCCCTTCACCAGGTGGTTCGCCCCCGCCCCGGGAATCGAAACCCCATGACTCGCATCACATCCCGACAGCACCGCCGCGGTCCCCGCCGCCAACAGCGTCAACCACTGCCTTCGATTCACCGTCGAACTCATACGCGCAGACCACTTCACCCCGGAAACACAGACACCGAAAACCTACCCCACACCGCCCACCCCCGCGCGGAGAGAAATTTCCAGCCCCTTCCCGGACCCCAAGCGCCACAATACTTTCGACTGGAAGCAGTCGTAGTGGCCGTTGAGCCGCAACTCCCTCTGCCGCGATGGGTATCCCGCGGATGACGACGGGTGCTATACGGCGTCGCGGGCGATCGGACGGAGGACTATTTCGGTGGGGTGGGCGTCGCGAGGGGTTTCGATGGCGGTGCGGACGGTGCGGGCGACGGTGGGGGCGGTGAGGAATTGTTCGGGGTGGTAGTCGTGGCCTTCGCCTGCGACTATGGCGCGTTGCATGTCGGTGTCGATGCGGCCGGGATGTATTGAGGTGACGCGCAATTCGGGTTCCTCGAGGCGGAGGGCGTCGCCGAAGGCGCGGAGGGCGAACTTGCTGGCGGCGTAGACGCCCCAGCCGGGGTTGGCTCGCAGGCCCGCGCCCGAATTGATCAGCACCACATGACCTTTCGCGGCTCGGAGGGCGGGGAGCAGCAGTCGCGTGAGTTCCGAGACCGCGATCACGTTGGCCTCCAAGGTGTTTCGCCACTGCGCCACCGAGGACTCGGCGATGGTACCGAGATCCGCCACACCGGCGTTGTGGACCAGGACGTCCAGGCGCTCGATCGGGGCACAGGCGGCGGCGACCGCCTCATAGTCGGTCAGCTCGACCGGCCACGGCGTGAAACCGGGAAGCTCCCCGCAGCCGGACAGATCCCCGCCGCCCTCGAACCTCGACCGCTCCGCACCCAGCCCGGACCGATCTCCACTACCCACGAACCGATTGGTAGCGCTCCCCGACCTCCCCACACCGCCCTCGGAATGATCGACGTCGCTTTCCAACAGATCTCCGCCATTCACAGACCGACCTGCGGTGATCCCCGACAATTCCGCCGTAATCCCTGCCAACGCCTCAGGCGTACGCGCACCGAGCAGCAGATGGTGAGTAGCCGCCAGCTCCCGCGCGATGGCCGCACCGAGCCCTCGGCTGGCACCGGTGATCAGCGCGGTCGGTCTCGTCGTCTCGGCAACCATGCCCCCACGGTAACGGCCGTTTCCGCACCCCGGCGCCCGCACGTACGAACCGGGTGCGGGTAACGCGGAGCGGTTATCCACAATGGTGGCGTTCATCTCATTCCCCACCGCAACTCACGAACCGAGGCACAGGTGAGCATCACCGACCACGAGGCACCGACGGACCGGCCGCAGCACGGCCGCGCTGCGCAACGCGCATATCTGAAGGTGAAGTCGCAGAATGGGGGGATGAACGGGCCCGGATTCACACCGACACAGCTGGCTGCCCGCGCGGCGTACCTGCTGCGCGGTAATGATCTGGGCACGATGACCAGCGCCGCGCCCCGCCTGTACCCGCACATGTGGAGTTGGGACGCGGCGTTCGTCTCGGTCGGTCTGGCCCCGCTGAGCGTGGAGCGCGCGGTGGTCGAGCTCGACACGCTGCTCTCGGCGCAGTGGAAGAACGGCATGATCCCGCACATCGTGTTCGCCAACGGTGTGGACGGTTATTTCCCGGGCCCCGCGCGCTGGGAGTGCCGCCGGCTCGCGGCCAACGCCCCCGACGGCCCGGACACCTCGGGCATCACGCAGCCGCCGGTGCACGCGATCGCGGTGCAGCGCATCCTGGATCATTCGCGGCGGCACGGTCGCAGCACCCGCGCGGCCGCCGAGGAGTTCCTGGATCGCCGCTGGCCGGATCTGATGCGCTGGCATCGCTGGCTGGCGCATTCGCGCGATCCGAAACAGAACGGGCGCATCACGATCTATCACGGCTGGGAGTCCGGGATGGACAATTCGCCGCGCTGGGATCGCGCCTACGAGAACGTCGTCCCGGGCGATCTACCGCCCTACCAGCGCGAGGACACCACGCTGGTGAATCCGGAGCAGCGCCCCACCGACCGCGAGTACGACCGCTACCTGTGGCTGGTCGAGCAGATGCGCCGCTGCGGATACGACGATTTCCAGGAGGCCTCGACGCTGAGTTTCGCGGTGGAGGACGTGTTCGTCACCGCGATCTTCGTGCTGGCCTGCGAGGTGCTGGCCTCGATCGGCGAGGATTACCGGCTGCCGCGCGCCGATGTGCGCGAGCTCTACGAGTGGGCCGCGTATTTCCGCGCGGGCGTGATCGCGACGACCGATCCGCGTTCGGGTGCGGCCCGCGATTACGATCTGCGGCTCGGTTCGTGGATCAGCACCGATACGCTCGCGATGTTCTCGCCGCTGCTGTGCGGCGGCCTGCCCCGCGAGACCGAACGCAATCTGCTGCGCGTCTTCGAGGGCCCGCGCTACTGCGGACATCCGGATCTGCGCTACGCCCTGCCGCCGTCCACCTCCCCGGTGTCGAAGGATTTCCGCCGCACCGAATATTGGCGCGGCCCGGTCTGGCCGGTGATGAGCTGGCTGTTCTCCTGGGTCTTCGCGCGCCGGGGGTGGGCGGAACGCTCGTTCATGTTGCGCGCGGAGGGTCTGCGGCAGGCCGCGGACGGCAGTTTCGCCGAGTACTACGACCCGTTCAGCGGCGCGCCGCTGGGCAGTATGCAGCAGTCCTGGACCGCGGCCTCGGTGCTGGACTGGCTGGGCTGACCGGCCCTCGCCGACCGCGTTTCAGTGCGAATGCACTGAAACAGCACATCCCAGGCAATCCACTGTCACAGAACACAGTCATGACTCTGGTCACAACAGCCACATCCGCTTACCCTTTTGACCATGTATCGACGCATAACGGCTCGCCCCAATGTTCGTCGCTCACTCCTGTCGCTGTCGGCCGTCGCCGCAGTCGGCATACTTTCGGCAACCGGACCGGCAACCGCCGCGCCCACCGGTCCGGACGTCTCGTCGTGGCAGCACGTGGACGGCCGGTTGATCGACTGGTTCGCCGTGCGCGGTTCGGGCCACACCTTCGCGATGCTCAAGGCAACCGAGGGACTGAACTACGTGAACCCGTTCTTCGTCCCCGACAGCGTGCTCATGCGCACGGCCGGGGTCGCCCGCGGCACCTACCATTTCGCGCAGCCGAACCTGCCGCCCGAACCGCAGGCCGCCCTGTACGCAGCGGTGGTCCTGGGTCAGAACGGCCCGCTGGATCTGCCCCCGGTACTCGACATGGAGAACTCCGGCGGTCTCCCGCCGGCCGCACTCATCGATTGGACGCACCGCTACCTCACCACGGTCCAGTCCCTGACCGGCCGCGTCCCGATCGTCTACACCTACCCCCGCTTCTGGCGCACGGCCATGGCGAACTCCAACCAGTTCACCGGCTACCCGCTCTGGATCGCGGACTACAGCGGCAAGCCCCAACCCGACGTCCCGGGCGGCTGGCCGACCTGGACCTTCTGGCAGACAACGGATTCCGGCCGCGTCCCGGGCATCGCGGGCGGCACCGACATCAACGTCTACAGCGGCGCCCAGGGCGATTTCGGCCGCTACGCCAACATCCCGTCCTTCGGCAGCAGCGGAAGCAGCTGAGCTACAGGACCTGAGACAGAAACTGCCGCAGACGCGGGGTTTGCGCGTCGTCGAAAATCTTTTCGGGAGAACCTGATTCGACGAGTTTGCCCTGGTCCATGAACATGACACTGTCGGAAACCGAACGGGCGAAACCCATTTCGTGAGTGACGACGATCATGGTCATACCGCCCGAGGCCAGGTCGGTCATGAGGGCCAGCACGCCCTTGACCAGTTCGGGGTCCAGGGCCGAGGTGGCTTCGTCGAAGAGCATGAGTTCGGGCTTCATCGCCAGGGCGCGGGCGATGGCGACTCGTTGTTGTTGTCCGCCCGAGAGATTCGCGGGGCGGGTGTCGGCGCGGGCGGCCAGGCCAACGGTCTCGAGTTGTTCGAGTGCGACGGCGCGGGCCGCGTCGCGGGACAGTCCGCGCAGTTTGCGCGGGCCCAGCGCGATATTGTCCAGCACGCTCATGTGCGGGAACAGGTTGAAGTGCTGGAACACCATGCCGATGCGCTGACGCAGCCGGTCCGGATCCTCGCCCAGCACCGAGACGCCGTCGATCAGCACATCGCCGGAATCCGGTTCGTGCAGGCGGTTCAGCACGCGCAGCAGGGTGGATTTGCCCGAGCCCGAGGGGCCGATGACGGTGGTGGTCCGGCCCGCGTCGACGTGGATGTCGACGCCGCGCAGCACGGGGTTGCCGCCGAGTGTCAGGTGCAGGTCGGCGCCGGTGAGCGAGCTGCTGGTCCGGGTGCCGGTCGCGGCACCCGGTCGGCCATCGGTTTCGTTGTTGCTCAAGCCTTTTCCCTTCTCGTCACGCATGCCTGCACCTTCTTCCCCGCGTACACGTCTCGTGGTCGGCACATCCTCATTCCACGGCCAGACTCTCGGCGACGGGTTCGACAGCCTTCTCCGCCCGCCCGGTGCGCAGCCGACGGTCGATGTAGTTGACCAGATGCGTCAACGGAATGGTCAGCAGCAGATACACCAGGCCCGCGGCGACCAGCGGTGAGAGATTTCCGGTCTGCGCGTTGAGATCCCGCCCCACGGCGAACAGTTCGCGCTGCGTGGACAACAACCCGAGGAAGTAGATCAGCGAGGAATCCTTGATCAATGCGATGAACTGGTTCATCAACGCGGGCAACACTCTTCGCACACCCTGCGGAATCACCACCAGCGTCATCGACTGCCGGTACCCGAATCCGATCGCGCGCGCGGCCTCCAACTGCCCGGCCTCCACGGACTGGATACCCGACCGGAAGATCTCCCCGATATACGCCGAGGCCAGCAGCGCCAACGCGACCGCGCCGAGCCAGTACGGATTGCCGCCGGTCAGGTTCTTCACCACCGGTCCGATACCGAGACCGATGATCAGGATGATCACCACGGCGGGCAGTCCACGGAAGATATCGGTGTAAACCCTTGCGGGCCAACGTAGCCAGCGCGTCCGGGAGATACCCGCCACCGCCAGTAACATACCGATCACAGAGCCGAGAACACCCGAAACCAGTGCCAGGATCAGCGTGTTGGGCAGACCGGTCTTGAACAGGTCGGGAAATGCCTTGCGATACAGCGACCAGTTGAAGAATGTATCGCCCAACTGCGCCAGCGTGGACTTGGGTGCGGCCTGCGCGGTATTCGAACTATGGTGTTCGGCAGCGATTTTCGCGAAATCCGGCAGCTGCGGCGTGACAGCGGCCTTGGACCCCGGCTTCCACCCCGGCGGGAACGGTCGCGGCTCCCAGTTGGCGTACAACTTGGCGTAGGTGCCGTCCGCGATCACCGCGTCCAGACCGGCGTTCAGCGCGTCGATCAGCGGCTGATTCCCTTGCCGCACAGCCCATGCCGTGAAATTGTCCAGGCTGAACGTGTTCTGCACGATCGAGGTCGCGTCCCCGGGTTTGACCGCGCCGGTGGCCTGCGCCGAGGGGGCCACCCAGGCATCGATCTGCCCGGTTTTCAGGTTCGCGTAGGCGGTGTTGTAGTCCGGGAATTTCACCGGGTCCAGGTGCAGCGTGTTGACGACGTACTCGTCCTGCACCGTGCCCTGCACGACGCCGATCCGCAACCCCTGCCGCAGATCCGAGAAGCCGTGTATCGCACTGCCGTTCGGCACCACGAGCGAGAAGTACCCGAAGTCGTAACCGTTGGTGAAGTCGACCAGCCGACGTCGCAGATCGGTGGTGGTGATGCTCGACGACCCGACGTCGAACCGCCGATTCGCCACCTGCGCCAGCAGACCGGAGAACTCCGTCCCCGAGAACTGCACGCGCAGACCGAGTTTCGCACCGATCGCCTGCAACAGCTCGTTGTCGAATCCGGTGAACTGCCCCTTGGAGTCCACGCAGATGCTCGGCGGCGCGTCGGACAACGTCCCCACACTCAGCACGCCCGGCGACAGCAGCCCGAGCTTGCTCACATCGATCCGATCCAACGTTTCGACGGTCTGCGTGGTGAACCGATCCGCGCCCGCCGACGCCCCCGCCGCCAGATTCGTGGGCGCGGCCGCGGCCGACGCCTCCCCGGGCGGTGAGCACAGATCGCGACCGGCCGACGAATTGCCCCCGTTCGAACCGCAACCGGCCACGACCAGCACGGCGACCAGGGACAACACCGTGACCAGCGCACGAACCATCGAACGAGGTATACGGACCATAGTCCGAGACATTAGCCGGATCCCCGGCACGGACGGACGCAACAGGCGGGGATCCTCTGGCACGGCAGCCATCATCCACCTGCGCACGTCGCGCGGAAACCTCTCCGATCAACCTGATTCGAGCGCGGCAGATCCCAACAGGTCGGCGGCAGAATTCGCAACAGGTACAGACCAGCGGTCGCAGCGGATCAGCAGCGAGGCCGCAGCACGCCAACGGCAGGAGTGACGGCGCGCCAGCGGCAAGGTCGCAGCAGGTCAGCGGCAAGGTTCGCAGTAGACACAGGCCAAGGGGCGCAGCACGCCGGCAGCAGCGCAACGCAGGTTGGCGGCAGGGGTTGACATTAATGGCTAATCGGATTAGCTTTATGGCTATCAGCTTTAGCTACTAGCTCCCCGGGAGTTGACATGACCGAGTTCCTGACCATCGGCAACGGCCAGATCGCCTACGACGTGACCGGCGACGGCCCGCTGATCGTGCTGTCCCACGGCATGGGCGATCACCGCAACGCCTTCCGCCACCTGGCCCCCCTGCTGGTCGACGCCGGATACCGCGTCGCGAACGCCGATATGCGCGGCCACGGCGAATCCAGCATGAACTGGACCTCGCACGACGGCAGCGAGGCCATCTCCCGCACCGACGTCGCGGGCGATCTACTCGCCCTGATCCGGCACCTGAGCGGTCCCGCGGTCATCATCGGTCACTCGCTCTCCGGCGGCGCGGCCACCATCGCCGCGGCCCAGGAACCCGAATTGGTCAGTGCCGTAATCGAACTCGGCCCTTTCACCAAGAATCAGACCGTCGCGATGGGCGCGCTGTTCACCGTCGGGCGCTACCGTCGCGGCGCGCTGCGGCTGATCGGCACGCAGGCGTTCAAGAGCCTCGGCGCGTGGATGAGCTACCTCGACGTCGCTTACCCGACCAAGCCCGCCGACCACGCCGAGGCCATGGCCGCCCTCGCGGCGAAACTCCGTGAGCCCGGGCGTTTCGCGGACTTCCTGAAGACCGGCAAGTCCACCCCCGCCGACGCGCACACGCAGCTGCCGAACATCTCCTGCCCCGCGCTGATCGTGATGGGCACCGAGGATCCGGACTGGGCCGATCCGAAGGCCGAGGCCGACGCGGTCGTCGCCCTCATGCCCGCCGGACTGGGCCGGGTCGAGCTGATCCCGGGCTCGGGCCACTACCCGCACGCCGACGCCGCCGACCGGGTCGCCGAGCTGACCGTGAAATTCCTTGCCGGACAACAGCATGCCTAGGGCCGGACTCAGCCGCGCCGAGGTGGTGCGGGCGGGCGCGGAACTGGCCGACGAGATCGGTTTCGCCAACCTCAGCATGGGCCTGCTCGCCGAAAAGCTCGGCGTGCGAACGCCTTCCCTCTACAAACACATCACCAACCTGGCCGAACTCCAGCACGACATCGCGGCCCTGGCCATGAACCAGGCCGACACCCTCATCCGCGACGCCATGCACGGCCACTCCGGCACCGACGCCCTGCGCGCCTTCGCCCACGCCTTCGGCGATTACGTGGCCGCGCACCCCGGCCGCTACACCGCGATCAACGCCTCGGGCTTCACCGGCCCCGACGATCCCCTCCTGGAATCCAGTGGGCGCGTTATCGATTCGATCGCGGCGGTCCTGCGCGGCTACGGCATCCCCGAGGCCGATATGGACCACGCCGTGCGCACCCTGCGCTGCGCCTTCCACGGCTTCGCCGTCCTGCAAGCCTCCGGCGGCTTCCACTGGACCGGCGACCCGCAGGACAGCTACGAGTGGATGATCGGCTTCATCGATCGCGGACTGCGCAGCGTCGGGGAGTGATGCCGACCGATCAGCCGCAGGGTGTCGTCTCAGTCGACGTTGCGGGTACTGATCGCGCGTTGTCCCATGTCGGGCGGGTTGTTGACGCCGAAGCTGATCAGCCGTTCGGGATGGATGCGGATGATCGCACCGTCGAACCCGGGCGGGGCGGCGTCCGCGTAGGCGGAATCGGCGGGCTCGGCGATGGCTTCGGCGTGCCCGCGGATTTCCAGGAATCGGGGCTGCCACGGGTCGACGGAGGCGACGTCGTCGATCACGAAGGCCACTCGGCCGTTGTCGGCGACATTGCGGAATTTGCGGCTCGCGGCCATGTTGTGCCCGGCGATGTCGATCGTGCGGGTGCGGTCGTTGTAGCGGAATCCGACGGGACTGACTTGCAGCGTGCCGTCGGGCTGAGCGGTGGCGAGCCGGCCGAGCCGCTGCCCTGCCATGTAGCTCAATTCGGTATCGGTGAAGGTCATCATGGTCCTCTCGGAGTGGATCGGCTGTGGTGGGTGGGTCAGCGGGCGGTGAGACGGATGACGGGTAGTTCGCGGTCGGTCTTGGTCTGGTAACCGGCGAAACGTGGTGCGCTCTCGGCGATCTGTTTCCACGCCTGCGCCCGTTCGCCGCCCCGCAGTTGTTCGGCGGCGACGGCGACGCTGCGGCCGTCGATATCGATGCGGACCTTGTCGGGATGAGCGCCGAGGTTGTAGTACCAGCCGGGATTGCCGGAGGCACCGGCGGCGGAGGCCACGATCAGCCAGCTGCCGTCCGGGCCGGGGAACCAGTTGACCGGGGTGGCGCGCTCCTGGCCGGTCTTGCGCCCCACGGTTGTCAGCACCAGCGCTTTCATCCCGCCGACGCCGCCACTGCGGCGGATACGCCGGGCCATCACCGTATTCAGCAGCCGGGCCAGCACGCCGGCGGGCTGGCGCCCACCACGAGTTCCCGCGCGGGTATCGAAGCTCATCAAGTCACCTTTCACAGCCGGAAGCGGGCAGTACCGCCCTTCGAATATTATTCGCTCCACTGATAGTACGCGCCATTAATTATATAGCCCAGGTATCATCGGGGAGTGGGAGAGTCAGGGCACACCGGCGACGTCCTCGCGGCCGGGTGCCGCGGCGACGGCTTCGATCCGCTCACCGCGTCCGATTCCTCGCCGGACCTGGTGACCTCGCTGCTGCACGTGACCCGCATGTTCAACCACCTGCAGACCACGGTCGCCGAACGGCACGGGCTGACGGCCATGCAGTCCCGGCTGCTGTGCGTGCTGCTGACCGAACCGAAAGGGATGGCCGCCCTGGCCGACATGTTCCAGGTGGAACGTGCCGCGCTGACCGGCCTGGTCGATCGCGCCGAACAACGCGATCTCGTCCAGCGGCAGCCCGTGGTCGGCGATCGCCGCGCCGTGCAGGTCGCGCTGACCGCCACCGGGCGACAGACCGCGCACGCGTTCCACACCGAGTTCACCACCGAAGTCGGCGATCTGCTCACGGACATTCCGGACGCCGACCGCGACCGGCTCCGCCGCACGCTGCTGTCGATCCTCACCAACGGCCGCCGGCCACCACGATGAAAAACGTGCTGCGGCAACCCGACTCAGCCCCGACACGAAGCGGCTGTGCTCGATGCCACCAGCGGCCCGGCACCGGCTGGGGCCGCCACGAACTCCGGGCCGCGACGTCGAACCATCTCCCCGGACGATGCGCGAACCGGCCCGCCGCATCGGCCCCGCGTCCCCGCTCGTCGCCGAGGTGGCAGCAACCTGGAGCCGCTACGTCACCACGCTCCGCTTCCGGTCACCTGACGGATGGAAACCGTCGGCAACTCGCGACGGACAGTTGACGAGTTACCCCGCCTGGTCACCTGCGGGACGTCACGGAGGTAGCGGACCCCGACCACGAAATGCTGCGAATAGATGAGTCGACAGTTGAACAGGCGACCTCACCAGTCGGCGGCGCTCGTCTCGCGGGGGCATCCGTCCTGAGGGCAAGCGCAGCAACGGGCGGCCGAAAGCACCTGCACTCTGCGGTCGGCCGCTGCGTCACAGGCCGAGCATTTCTTCGCAACACCCTCTTCGATGACCAGCTGGCCCGACTCCGCCCCGGAAGCAAGTGTTGCGAACGTTGGTAACCGAGCCGAAAGCGCGACACACGAATACGGCGCTCGGGACGGTTCGACTGTCAGGGTGGAGATGAGTGTCTCCACCCTGCTCCACCCTCCGGCCGATGCGCGCCGGTGGGCCGATCGCGAAATATGGAGGGCGAGACGGGAACCCCGGCAACCCCGGGGTGACTCGGCAACCAGCATATCGAGAAAGGCTCGCGCACAATGGCATTCGCGGATTCACAGGACCTTCGGAAACCCGGGGCGAGCGGTTCCGGGCAGGACGAAACCGCCGCACCCGGGATGGATCGCAAAGCCCTTGCCCGCCAACTGCTCCGCGACGCCGGTATTCCGATGGCGGCCTACTACGCGCTGCATGCCGCCGGGGCGAGTGATCTGGTTGCGCTCACCGGCGGAACGGTGCTGTCGGGTGTGTTCGTGATCGCCGAGATCGTGCGCAAGCGGCGGATCGATCCGTTCGCCTCGGTGATCCTGGCGAGCTTCGTGCTGGGCCTGGTGCTCACGTTCGTCTCCGGTGACGCCCGTTTCGCGATCGCCAAGGACTCCCTCACCACTGCCCTGATCGGCGCGGCCTTCCTGCTCAGCACGGCTTTCGGCAGGCCGCTGATCTACGTCAGCGCACAACACGGCATGTCCGGCGAGGCCGCCGCCGCGTTCCGGGAGCGGTACCGCACCAGCCCGCCGATGCGGCGCGTGGTCAGCGCACTGAGCCTGGTCTGGGGCGGCGGACTGTGCATCGAGGCCGCGGTGCGCGTGGTGCTGGTCTACCGCCTGCCCGTCTCGACCATGGTGTGGCTGTCGACGGTCATGATGATCGTCACCTTCGCGGTGCTGATCGCCGTCACCACGGCCGTGGTTCGCCGGGCCCGCGCCCGGGTCGCGCGTGCCGAGGCCACGGCAGCCCACGCCTGAAGCCGTTCCGAGCATCGTCATCGCGACTCTCTTTCTCGCACAGCCGTGTTCGCGATGGAGCTGCATGGCACGGTGAGCTTCGTCGATGGTCAGGGGCGGCCGGGGAAGTCGCAACTCCGATCAGATACGGACGAGTTCGATGACCGGTATGACGCGGCTGGTCTTGCTCTGGTATTCGGCGAATTGGGGTTGGGCGGCAGCCTGTTTGAGGTAGAACTCGTCACGTTCGGCGCCGGTGAGCACCTGGGCGCGGACCGGGAAGGTGTCGGGGCCGAGTTCGACCTTGGTTTCCGGGTGGGCCAGGAGGTTGTGGTACCAGGCGGGGTTTTCGTCCGAGCCGCCCTTGCTGGCGTAGATGAACAGGCGGTCGCCCTCGGCGTAGTAGACGAGCGGGGCGACGCGTTCGATGCCGGATTTCGCGCCGATGTGGTGGACCAGGATGATCGGCGTGCCCGCGAATATCTCGGTGACTCCGTCGGTGCTGCGGAATTCGGCGATGACCTTGCGGTTCATCTCGTCCAGATCGATTGCCTCAGTCATGAACACCACAATATGGGCGTGCAGCGACCGTAGCGATGACTGAAACAGCCGAAAAGCTAGCTGTTTGTTTCACCGGATCCAGATCGTCGGTACTGTCGGATATATGGATCTGCTGGCCGATGTGCTCACCGTCACCGGGGTCCGCGGTTCGCTGGGGGTGCGGATCGAGGCCGCCGACAGCTGGAAGGTGTCCTGGCCCGACAGCGGTCCGGCCGTGTTCTACGCCGTCATCGCGGGCACGGCGTGGTTGCGCCTGCCCGGCGGGGAACCCGTGCGGCTGATGCCCGGCGACGTCGTGCTGCTGCCGACCGGGTCCGAACACACCCTCGGCGACGGCTCGGAAGCCCTTGCGCGGCCGTGTGATTCGGTCCGGGCCGAGCACGCCCGTGCCGAGGCGAGCGTGCTGCGGCTCGGCGAGGGCGAGGTCCGCACCCACATTCTCGGGGCCTGCTACGAGTACGACCCGGTGGTGTCCACGCAGGTCCTGACCTCGCTGCCGGAACTGGTGCACATCCGCGCGGACAACGGCGGCAGCTGTCTGGACGACACCGTGCGCCTGCTGGCCCGCGAACTGGCGACTCCGCAACTGGCCACCGCGGTTGTGCTCAACCGCTTGATCGACGTCCTGCTGATCCAGCTGATCCGCGTCTGGCTGGATCGAAAGCCGGTGCAGCAGAACGGTTCCTGGCTCGCCGTGCTGAGCGACCCACTGGTCGGCGTCGCCATGACCAAACTCCACCAGAACCCCGCCCGCCCCTGGACCACCGACCTGCTCGCCGCCGAACTCGCCGTCTCCCGCACCACCCTCGCCCGCCGCTTCCGCACCGTCGCGGGCGAAACCCCCGGCAGCTACCTCACCCGCTGGCGCATGAACCTCGCCGCCCTCCGCCTCCGCGATACCGACGACACCCTCGAAACCATCGCCCGCACAGTCGGTTACACCTCCCTGCCCGCCTTCAGCCGCGCCTTCCGCCGCGACCGCGGACAGGCCCCCGGCGCCTACCGCCACACGATACGCGCGAGGAGCACGGCCCGCTGACGCCGCTCACCAACGGTGATAGTCGTTGTCCACCTGGGACACTCGGATGGTTCCGTATGTCGTCGTCCCGTCCGAGTGCAGCTGCTTCACCGATACCTCACCGCCGTCGCTCAGATCGACCCACCGATTCTCCGTGCCCGCGCCGAATGATTGGTTCTGGTAGATGCCCTTCTCGGCGAATACGTAACCGTACCGGTCGTTGTCGAACGCACCGTTGCACACCTGAATGCCGCTCTCGGGGAAGGCGATCGATTCCTCCATTGTGAACCATCCGATCGCCGAAGCAGGGCGATTCGGAGCGAAGTTCATCCGGAATCCTGTTCGCGGCCAAGGGCACTCGGCGACGACCACGGCTCAGCCGGTGCGGGGGTGAACATCTCCACCCACGATCCATCTGTCACGCTCGCGCTCGCCGCCGGTAGTGGCGGGAGGAATCGGGGGTGATGCGGCCCTCGGCTACGAGCATGGTCATGGCGACTCTCTTTCTCGCACAGTCGTGTTCGCGGTGGAGTTGCATGGCGCGGTGGGCTTCGTCGACGGTCAGGGGGCGGCCGGGGAAGTCGCAGCTCCAGTGGGCGGGCCACGGGGCCGGGATACCGGCGTAGGGGTTTCGGGCGCGGGAGCGGGCGTGCGGTGGGCGGCGGTCTGGTTCGGGCCAGAGGCAGGCCAGGGTGAGCAGGGCCGCGACGCTCACCGCGATCACGGTGATGATGCTGGACAACGCCTCCCAGGCGTTCACCGCGCTCACTTCCGCACCTCCGCGCGCATATCGGCGGCCAGCTTGTCCAGGGCATCCAGGACATGCCGGAAGGTTTGTGGCTCAAGGGAATTCGCGGGCGATGTCACCGGGGTGACCGGGAATTCGATACCGCGAGCGTGGGCGCGCTGGCGCGGACTCGATTCCGGCGGGACGATGCGGCCGTGATGGACGAGCGTGCCGTACGCGACCCATTTCCACGCGCACCCGTCCATTCGGCATACGTGATGTTGCTGCATCAGCATATGGGACAATTCCAGTTCGGCACGGTCGCACACCCCCGACGGAATCACCAGCTCATCTCCACTTCCGGTGTAGAACAGCATTTCTCGCATTCCCCTTGCGGCATCTGATCAAATGGATATTCCAGTAATTCGACACCCGCTCTGACCAGCTCTTAACAGCACGATCGGGCGATATCCGAATTGCGGAACCGTGCCGTCCATCCTGCGGCAGCCGAACAACATCGCGACAGTTGCGAAACCTCGCCGGAAAGAATTCACGTATCGGCCCAGAGTCTGGTCCGATCCGCCCTAGAATAAAGTCCGATTCGGACCGAATAAAGGTCCGATCCGGACCGAGCATTTCGGACCGAGCGAGAAGGGGAGCTCATGACGAAGGACGATCAACCCGGTTCCACCCTCCCGCGCCGCCAACTCGGCCGCGCACTCCGCGACGCCCGCGAAGGCTCCGGGTTCACCCTGGAACGCACCGCCCAACTCATGGAGATGGGGAAGACCTCGCTCGGCCGAATCGAGAAGGGGCAGAACGACAAAGTCAGACTGAGAGATATCGAGGCCCTCGGGGAGCTGTACGAGCTCGGGGCCGAACGGATCGAGGAGTTGAAGGCGCTCGCCCAGCAGATGGCGACGAAGTCGTGGTGGCAGGCGTCGCGGCATCTGCTGTTTCCGGGGTACAACACGTACCTGGGGTTGGAGGCGGGGGCATCGAGACTGTTGTTCTATCAGCCGCTCGTCGTCCCAGGACTGCTCCAGACCTTGAGATACGCGAAAGCCGTTGAGCACCAGTATCTTCCGGATGAGACTCCAGAAGACGTCCAACGTCGAGTCGATCTCCGAATACGTCGCGCTTCGATCCTGACCCGGCAACGCAGCCCGGCATCAGCGGAGTTCATCCTCACCGAATCCGTCCTGCACACAGTAGTCGGATCGCACGCGGTCATGGCTGAACAGCTTCGTCATATCGCCGATCTGAGTACCCGCGCCAACCTCACCGTACGCGTCCTGCCGTTCTCGGCCAGCATACCCGCCGGAGGTATCGCCGTGCCGCCTTACATCATCCTGGAGTTCCCAGCCGATAGCCCTCGGTTCCAGGCGGAGCCACCCATCGTCTACACCGAAGGTGCAATCGGCACAATGTTTTTCGAGGAGCCTGAGGATGTGGGACGCTATCGGGAGATCCACGCGGAGTTGGGCGGTGCCGCCCTGGATGAACAACAGTCACGAAGCCTGCTCAGGCAGGTCGCGAGGAGGCACGAGTCATGACGGACCTATCCCATGCACAGTGGTTCAAATCCAGCCTGAGCACTGCCAAGGAGGCTTGCGTCGAGGTCGCCTGGCTCACCGCTGGTCAGGTCGGCGTTCGAGACTCCAAGAATCCCGATGGCCCGGCACTCGTCTTCGACACCGAGCAGTGGACGGCCTTCACAACCGGCATCCGAAGCGGCGAATTCGACTGACATCCAAGGGATCACCGCGATCTGTCATCCACGTGCAGTGGTTCGAGGCATCATACAGCGGCTCGGCTCGGGAGTGCGTCGAGATCGCTTGGCTCACAGCCCAACACGTCGGCATCCGCGACTCGAAGAATCCCGATGGCCCCACACTCGTCTTCGACACCGACGAGTGGAACGCCTTCACCATCAGCATCCGAGACAGCCAATTCGACTGATCCCAACAAGAATTGGCGACCGAGCGAACCTCACGAAGTTCAACGCCGGACCCGAGTCGACGTATTCACCACATCGGGACGTTCCAGAAAGCCATAGCGCCCAACGTCCGCGGTCTCCTGAGTCCGCGCAGCTGGGTTCGACCTGCGCAACCTCGCGGCCAGCCGTAGCAATCGCTGACCGGATGATCAGGAAAGCGGCGGCGAGGATCGACAGCGGATCCAGCGGTGCTGTGAGCACCGACCTCGGACCTGGATAGTTCCGACTTCGGACCCGAAAGATGTTGCAAGGGTTGGCTATATTACCTGTTGAACACTCGACGCTGGAAGCGGTGACGAGGGCGCAGGTACGGGATAGCGGCACGGGGGGAATGCGATGAGCACTGAGACCAATCCGCTGGTGGCGCAGAAGCAGGATTCGACGCAGTGGTACACCGGCATCGCGATCGCCGAAGACGTTGCCGGACTACACCAATCGATCTCCTCAGGATCCTGGATCGAAGCCGGACTCACCGTCGCCAGCACCGCGATGGACACCGCGCAACTGGTGATCGACCCCATCGGCACCCTGGCCTCCTACGGGGTCAGCTTCCTGATGGAACACGTCGAACCCCTCCGCAAAGCACTGAACTGGGTCGCCGGTGACCCCGACGCCATCACCGCCTACGCGACGACCTGGACCAACGTCTCCAACGCACTCACCCAAGCCGCCGAACAACACAAATCCGCGGTCGAGAAAGACATCACCGACTGGACCGGCGCCACCGCCGAGGCATACAAAACCCACGCCGCGACCACCACCGGCCTGATCACCACCGCCGCCAACGCCGCCTCCACCGCCGCCTCCGCGGTCGAACTCGCCGGAGCGATCGTCTCGTTCGTCCGCCAAACCGTCCGCGACCTCATCGCCCAAGCCATCGGCCACCTCGCCTCCTGGGCCGCGGAAGAAGTATTCACCCTGGGGGCGGCCACACCCCTGGTCGCCGCCCAAGCCACCACCTACGTCGCCAAAACAGTGACCACGATCTCGGAACTGTTCGCCAAACTCGCCGCCAGCTTCAAAAAACTCACCCCCCTGCTGAAGAAGCTGAAAACGATCTGGCAGGACCTGAAAAAAGCCCTCAAAGAACGCGGCCACACCACCACCCATGACACCCACACCACCACCAAACCGGCCTCCACCAGCCACGACACCCACACCACCTCACACGACACCGACACTCATACCTCGTCCCATGACACCGACACCTCTACTTCCTCGCACGACAGCGACACCCACACCAGCAACCACGACACCAGTAGCAACAACGCCCACGACCGCGCCACCAAGGACGAGGGCGTCAGCGACGAGGCCACCAAACCGACCTCGGAGAACAACCGCACCGACGACCAAACCACCAGCTGCAAAGACCCCGTCGACGCCGCAACCGGCGAATTCCTACTCCCGGAAACCGACCTCGAACTCCCCGGCATCCTCCCGCTGATCCTGAAACGACGACACCGCTCCAACTACCGCTACGGCCGCTGGTTCGGACCATCTTGGTCCGCCACCCTCGACATGCGCATCGTCGCCGAAACCAACGCCATCACCTTCGTCGGCGAAGACGGCATCCTGCTGCCCTATCCCCTCTCCGAACCCGGAATCCCGGTCACCCCCACCAAACCCGGCCTCGACTGGACCCTGACCCGCACCGACACCGGCGGCTACCGCGTCCACGACCCCACCGCCGAAATCACCTGGCACTTCGAACCCGAACCCGCCCTCGCCGGCCTGGACGTCCAACTCGGCAACTACGCCATCAGCGGCATCAGCGACCGCCACCACAACTGGATCCAATTCCACTACACCCCCGACGGCACCCCCACCCACATCACCCACTCCGGCGGCTACCACGTCCGCATCGACACCGCCGAAGGCCGCATCACCGCCCTCTCGGTCATCGGCCACCCACCAACCACCCCACCGAACACCGACCCCGACCAGCACACCAATACCGATAGCGACGGCGGTACCAATAACGACCGCAGTACCGATGCCGACGGCAACGGCAACGGCAACGGCAACGAGCATTCCAATACCGATGCTGACAGCGATGGCAACGCCGACAGCAATGGCAATGCCAATGCCGATCGCAATGCCAATGCCGATCGCGACAGCGCTGCCGGTGCCGGTGCCGATGGCGATGGCGATGGCGATGGCGATCACGGTGGCGACGGGCATTCCAGTACCGATGCGGATAGCAATGGCAATAGCGGTGCCGATGTCGACAGCGATAGCAGCGGCGATAGCGATGCCCATGCCAATGGCGACGGCGATGCCCGTGCCCGTGGCGATGCTGGTGCTGGTGCTGGTGACGATAGCGATGCCGATAGCGGTGGCCGTGGCGACAGCGATGAGATCGTCACGAGGGTTCGTGAATTCGGTTACCAGGCAGGGGATCTGACCACCGTCACCAACGGCGTCGGCGCAACCTACACCTACACCTACGACACCGAACACCGGATGACGTCCTGGACCGATTCCAACAACACCTCGATGCTCAACACCTACGACCCCGCCGGACGCATCGCCCACCAACGCGGCACCGGCGGGATCATGAGCGCCGAATTCGACTACTTCACCTACCCCGATGGCACCGGCCACCGCACCACCGTCACCGACACCACCGGCGCGGCCACCATCTACGAATTCACCTCCGACCTCCAACTCACCGGCCTCATCGATCCCCTCGGCGGCCGCACCACCACCCTCTACCTCCGCAACCGCAAACCCGTCCGCATCACCGGACCGGACGGAAACCACACCGGCTACAGCTACAACACCCACGGCGACCTGACCAAGATCACCCGCCCCGACGAACACACCATCACGATCGACTACACCGCCCGCAACCGCCCCACCACCATCACCGACGCCGACGGCTCCACCCGCCACCAGGAATGGGACGCCCACGGCAACCTCACCGCCACGATCGACGAAGCCGGAATCCGCACCGAATTCCGCCACGACCACCACGGCGCGGTCACCAGCATCACCGAATCCACAAGCGCCACAACCACTATCGACGTCGACGACGCGGGCATGCCGACCACCGTCACCGACCCCGACGGCGCAACCACCCACATCGAACGCGACCACCTGGGCCGCCAAACCGCGGTCACCGACGCCCTGGGCAACACCACCCACTACGAATGGTCGCCCGAGGGAAAACTGTTGCGCCGCACCGACCCCGACGGCCACCACGAACAATGGACCTGGGACGGCGAAGGCAACCTCCTGACCCACACCGACCGCGCAGGCGGCGAAACCCGCTACCACTACAGCGCTTTCGACCTCCTGACCGCCCGCACCGACCCAGACCACACCACCACCCGCTACACCTGGGACGGCGAACGCCGCCTCACCACCGTCACCAACCCCCTCGCCCAAACCTGGACCTACACCTACGACCTCGCCGGAAACCTCGCCGCCGAAACCGATTACACCGGCGCCACCACCCGCTACGCCAACGATCCGAGCGGCCGCGTATCCACCGTCACCACCCCCACCGGCCTCACCCGCCGCCACTGGTACGACCCCCTGGGCAACCTGGTCCGCATCCAAGCCGACACCGGCGAATACCTCCACTACACCCACGACCTGTTGGGCCGCGTCCGCACCGCCACCTCCGGCACCGGCCAAGACCCCACCCACACAATCGAATTCACCTACAACCCCGCAGGCCAACTCACCACCCAACGCATCGACAACCAGCCACCGACGCAATACGCCTACGACCCCCACGGCCGCCGCACCGCCCGCCGCACCCCCTCAGGCGCGGTCACCACCTGGGGCCACGACCCGTCGGGCCGCGTCACCACCATGACCGCCGACAACCACACCATCAACTTCACCCACGACCGCCTGGGCCGCCCCACCGGCTGGCACCTCGACACCCTCACCCTCCACCAAACCCTCTCCCCCACAGGCCACATCACCCACCGCGAACTAACCACCCGAACCCCCACCCCACCTCCCCACGAAAACCGCACCGCCCCAACCACACCCGGCACCCACCCAGGCCCCACCTCCCGAATCCTCCGCCGCGACAACTACACCTGGCGCCCCGACGGCTACCTCACCCACCACACCACCACCCGCCCCAACCAACCCCCCGAACACCGCGACTACACCCTCGACCCCGCCGGCCGAATCACCACCATCACCACCAACAACACCCCCACCGAGCACTACACCTACGACCCCCTCTCCAACATCACCAGCACCCCGGGCGCACCGAACGCGGCCGTCA
>NZ_WEGK01000002.1 GCF_009604405.1 Nocardia macrotermitis | reverse complement strand
CCGAAGTCTTCAGCTGACACCCCACAACCCGAGCCGACTCGTCCACCAACCCGGCCCAGCGGCAAAGGAAACCACGATGACCACCGCCGAACAACTCGAAGCCAGAGGCTACGCCAAAGGGTTCAAGGAGGGCTACGCCGAAGGGCTCGCCGAGGGGCAAGCCATCGTGCTGATACATCTGCTGACGATCAAGTTCGGGCCGCTCACCGACCAGATTGTCAACAGAGTCGAAGCCGCGGACACAGCCCCTCTCCAACGGTGGGGCGGACTGATGTTGATCGCGACATCCCTCGACGAAGTCTTCGGCTGAACCCCGTGCCCCGAGCCGACTCCTCGATCAACTCGATCCCCGAGTCTGTTCGAGAGTGGTGACCAGCGTCGAACGCGAGCTACTCGGCGGCGCTGAAGCACTGAATTACGTTGCGGGCCTTGATATAACGGCGACCATCAGCTGAGCCAGCTTCACGATCTTCCGCGGCCTTCGGGACCGCACAGGTTCACCACGGAAGCCGCTCCGGACCGCCACACCCCGTCCGTCACTGTTTCGTCATCCGCCCAGGCAGGGCATCGGAATACACCGTCCAATCGCGGCTCGAGCACCGCTGCCCGCCACAAAAACCGCAGGTTACGACGTATCTTCAGCGGACAGCCAGCGAATCACGGCACCGCCGATCTCGAATGCGGAAGCCGACGGATTCGCGTCGTTCGCGCGCGACGGGAGACGGAGTGATGATGCGGGAGCGGATTCGGCCGCGGTGGCGCAGCCCGTTGCGCGGTCCGTGGCTGACGTCGGTGTTCGGTGTGGTGCTGCTGGTTGCGCTGCCGATCGTTACGGTGACCGGGTTGCTGTCATATATCGCGTACGGGCCGCGGTTCGGGCAGGCGATGCCGGGGCAGGTCGGGGGTCTGGCGCTGCCGAGTTTCGACTGGCCGACGCGGCCGTCGTGGCTGTACCGGCTCACGCAGGGGGTGCATGTCGGGTTGGGGCTCGCACTCGTACCGGTCGTCGCGGCGAAGTTGTGGTCGGTGATTCCGCGGCTGTTCGCGTGGCCGCCGGTGCGGTCGATTGCGTCGGCGATCGAGCGGGTGTCGTTGGTGATGTTGGTCGGCGGCGTGCTGTTCGAGATGGCCACGGGGATCCTGAATATCCAGTACGACTACATATTCGGCTTCTCCTTCTACACCGCGCACTACTTCGGGGCGTGGGTGTTCATCGCCGGATTCGTCGCGCATGTGGCGGTGAAGCTGCCGCGCATGATCGAGGCGCTACGTTCGCGATCATTCTTCGCGGTGCTGCGTACGTCCCGCGCCGATACCGAACCCGAGCCACCCGACGCCGACGGTCTGGTCGCGACCGATCCCGCCGAGCCGACCATCAGCCGTCGCGGCGCGCTGGGGCTGGTCGGCGGTGGGGTCGCGTTCGTCGTGGTGCTCACCGCGGGCCAGACCGTCGGCGGAGTCACCCGGCGGGCCGCACTGCCGTTACCTCGTGGACGCGCAGAAGGCCGCAGCCCCAACGACTTTCAGATCAACCGCACGGCCATCGCGGCCGGTATCACCACCGCCGACACCGATCACTCCTGGACGCTGAGCCTGCTCGGCGGCACCGTTCCGATCCACCTGGACCGAGCGACGTTGCTGACCATGCCACAGCATTCCGCGCGACTGCCCATCGCGTGCGTCGAAGGATGGTCCACGACGCAGACCTGGACCGGAGTGCGCCTGCGCGACCTGGCGCGCCACGCCGGTGTCGAGCGCCCCACTTCGGCAGCGGTGTCTTCGCTCGAACGGGCCGGAGCATTCAATCACGCAGTGCTGCAAGCGAATCAGGTGCTCGACCCGGACGCACTGCTGGCGTTGCGCGTGAACGGCGCGGACCTGTCCCCCGACCACGGTTACCCGGCGCGCATCATCGTCCCCGCCATGCCGGGCGTGCACAACACGAAATGGGTCTACACCATCGAATTCCGGAGGTCGTGAGATGTTCGTCCGGCACTGGAAGCGCGTCTACGGCGCACACCCACTGCACCTGCTCGTCCTGTTGGCGGCCTTCGCCCTCGCCGCCTACACCGTCTGGACGCTCGGATTCGACACCCTGTGGAACCACCACGTCTGGTGGCAGGCGATCGGAATCTGGTTCGCCGCCGCCATCATCGCCCACGACCTCCTACTCTTCCCCGCCTACGCCCTCCTCGACCGCACCCTGACCACCCTCTCCACCCGCTTCCACCCGCGAATCCCCCCGCTGAACCACCTCCGAATCCCCCTCCTCGGCACCGGCCTGTCGTTCCTGATCTTCTTCCCCGGCATCATCGAACAGGGCGCAACCACCTTCCACACAGCCACCGGAGCCACCCAACAACCGTTCCTCCTACGCTGGATCCTCTTGTCCACCACCATGTTCGCGGTCAGCGGGGTTGTCTATGCGATCCGGATTCTGCGTGCCTGGCGGCGACCTCGCCCCTGAGCGGCTCACCGCACGACGATCGCCACACAGGGGGCGGACATGCCGGGAATCACCGCATCCGATCCCACCCAGAAAGTGTTGGGAAATTCCCAATATCTTCGTTACACTGGCCGTATGGACGAGGAACTGCTGGCGGTAGGTGATCGGATTCGGTCACGTATGCCGTCCGGCATGAGTCAGCGGCAGCTCGCGGAGCGCGTGAGCATGAAGACCGACGCGTTGTCACGCGCATTGAACGGACAGCGAGGGTTCTCATCGGTCGAACTCGCCCGGATCGCCGACGAACTCGACACCGAGCTGTACTGGCTGGTGACCGGCGAGCCGGATCCGCATCGCGTCAGAATCGCCGCGCGGCACAGTTGGGACGCCAGCCAGCGCATTCGAATCAATCCGGGCCGGCGGCGTGATGACGAACTCTTGCAACGTGTAGCCGAAGTTTACGAAGCAGCCTTTCCGGAGGGGCCTTCGCCGAGCGCGCCGCTACCCGACAGCGCATCGGTCATGCGGGAGATGCTCGGCGAACATTTCGTGAGAAATTACGACGAGGTCGTCGAGAATCGACTGAGGGTCGATGTCGTCCGCTTGCCGATGTTGTCGACCGACTACTCGCTGAGTATCGGTTCACGGGCAGTCGTGATACTCGCGACGACACCGTACTGGTTCCGAAGCAATTGGTCATTGGCTCACGAGCTGGCACATTTTGCCCTCGGACACCACAGCGGAGAGACCGATCCGAAAAAGAGCGATGAGACTCCCGCGGATCTATTCGCGGCAGAGCTGCTCCTACCCGAGAACCTGATCACCCAGCAGGATTGGCGACGGATGAGCGAACGCGACGTAGCCGAATTACTCTGGCGCACAGGCGTGTCCACGATGGCATTGAAGAATCGGCTGACCTCGTTGGGCGTGCAGGTGTCGGCGGAAGTCGTTGCAGCTCTGACGCAAACCACACCGAGCCTGATTCGCGCCAACGCGAACGAAACCCGAACAGCGATCGGTGGCACGATCCAGTTGACCGTACGTCAGCAGCAGTCGGCAACCCGGATGTTCCCGTCGGCTCTGGTCGACGCGCTGCAGTGCAGAGTCGAGTCCGGCGCCATCTCACCCGAATATCTCGCATGGGTGCTGGACGTACCTGTAGACGACATAGATTTCCCCGAACCCGACGATGACAGCGAGTTCGACGACGCCTACGAGCGAGTACTCGCCGCCCGCCCGAGCCATGCCGACCTGGAGGAATGGTTGACTACAAATAGCCAGCCCACGCAGTGAATCCTGCCGATATCCGATGGAGCATGATCACCGAACGCACCGAGGCAAGAAAGCACCCGTTCCAGCAATTCACCTGTACGGAACCCCGCCCCAAGTCTCCACACGGGCGAACATTGCCGCATCCGAAACCGTGGGAATGGACCGCGCAAAGCATCCTTCGACGGAGCTCGGAGTGTTTGAAGGCGGGCAGCCTGCTGGTGGTCGGGCGGTCCGTATCCAGCGCCGAGATACTCGCGGTCGCGCACGTGATTCCGGAAGCGTCCGAGTCCTATTTCTCCGCGTATATCGCCGCAATCGGCGTAAGCAGAGTCGCACGTGGCCAAGGCGGGGGCATCGCGGACCGTACATTGGCGGAAGTACGCACCGTTGTTCTCGAATCCGCGCGCGGAAGCGAGGCGATGGCAGTGCTGGCGACCGCGAATATTCATACCGCGAACCTTTCGAGCCAACGCCTGTTCGAGCGCTCGGGCTATGAGCCGAGGTCGGTTCCCAGCGGGGAGTATCAACAATGGGTTTGCCGTCTCGACGCCTGACACGGCGACCGAGATAGCCGCATCAAGTGGTTGAACTGGATTGAGCAGGTTCTGGTCCGGCCTCCGATGCACGCAGTCGGGGGCAGCGGCAAGATTCGTGGGGATGGCATGGAGGGCCTGTCAGGAGATGCCGAATCCCGTTGCGAGAGTTTGGATGTCGTCGGTCGACAGCGGAACCGAGGTGCCGCGGGAGACGAGGGCGGCGAAGCCGTTGTCGTTGGACATGATGGTCAGGGTGTGGAGGGGGGTTGTGGGGGAAGTGTTGATTATTCGGTGTTCGGAACCTGGTTGGAGGATGAGGATGTCGCCGGGGGTGAGGTCGGTGGTGTGGTGGTCGCTGTGGGCTCGGGCGGTGCCGGAGAGGACTATGAAGATTTCGGCCGAGTCGGGGTGGGAGTTCAGGGGTTGGGAGCCGCCGGGGTCCCAGATTTCGAGGAAAACGCTTGTGTCGGAACCTTGTTCGGGGCCTGCGAGGGTGCAGAGGCGGACGTTGTCGCCGGGGGCGATGAGGGATGCGGAGAGGTCTTCGAGGTGGCGTACTACGGGGGGTTCGCCGGGCATGGTCGGGTCCTTTCGGAGTACGGATGTTCTTGCGGCACGGGGGATTCGGGCGGCGACGGTCAGGTGGGCCGCGGGGCTGCCGGAGCGGTCAGGAGAGTTACCGGGCCACAGTCGTGACGGGTGACCGGGTGGCCGAGTAGGTCGTGGCCGGGACTGGATGTGGTCGTGTCGGCGAGTAGTGCGTCGGCGGCGGTGGCAACGTCGGTCACCGCACTGGCTGGCAGATCACAGCAAAGATTGTGTGCGGCAAGAACTCTCGCTACAGGTAGCAGAGCAAGCCGACGCGTGGACGCGGCGAAACTCACCGGGTCGGCACCGTGGCCGTGCAGCCAGTGTGCCGCGCCCAGTACGGTGTCGCCGGACAGCAGGATGCCGCTTTCGCGCTCGAACAGGCACAGGGTGTCCGGAGCGTGCCCGGGCGTGTGCAGCACCTCGAGGCGACGGCCACCGAGATCGATGACCTCGCCGTCGGCAAGAGTGCGGGTGACGGGTGTGGCCGGGATTCGCCAGTCGGACAGCTCGGGCATCGGGCGCATCCGACCGAAGCGGGCCTGCGTGAAGAAGTACCGATCATCCAAAGCCCGAAACCGCTCGTATTCGGCGGCCACCCCGGTCATCGCAACGGTGTACGCCGCGAGAAACCCCGGATCCACCGCATCGTGCCTGAACCCGGAACCAGCTTGCGCCGCAACAGGATGCGCGGCGAAATCCACAACCTCCGCATGCGAAGCCAGATCCGCATTCCCCCCACGATGATCCGCGTGATGATGCGACGAAACCACCAGCACCGGCAACGCCGTCAACCCCGAAACCACCTGGGACACCGGCGCGATCCCCATCCCCGAATCGAACAGCAGCGCCATCCGCGTCCCGATCACCAGATAACTCGCCACATGCCCCGGCTCATCGAGCCGATGAATCCCCGCCGCCACCTCGCGCACGTCGAACCACTCGTTCGCCGACGCGAAACACGCTGTGCCACTGTCGATCATCGGCGAACCCGGCCGGGATCGAACCGCGCGACCTCCGGCAGCGCCTGCACCAGACCGTCCACCGACGCCCCGAACAACTCCGCACCGATGGCGGCATCGGCACCGGTCGGATCCCCGATCACGCCGGACTCGTCGAAATCGTCCGCCAGCCAGCCGAATCGGACCGGTTTGCCGAACCCGATCTCCTTGTACTCGGTAAGTGCGTGCGGCACAGCGGCTTTCGCAAGGGACATATCCACCAGATCGGGCCGCAGATGCAGCATCACCGACGTCTCCGCCCACCCGGCGTGGATACCGAACCCCTCCTCGGTCGGACCCGGATTCGCCGATCTGGCATAGAGAAACGTCTGTAGATCGAACCGCCGCCGCAACTCCCGCAACGCCACCTCGAGCAGCGCCGAATTCCCGCCGTGGCAGTTCACGAACAACAACCGGCGCGCCGGAGTGGCGGCGATACTGCGCCCGAGATCGATCAGGGTCCGCATGAGCGTATCGGCGCTGATCCACATCGCGCCCGGAAAGTGTGAGTGCTCATCGGATTTCGTGTATCCGAGCCCCGGCAGCAACCACGCGTCGGTGCCCTCGGCCACCGCCCGCTCGACGCCCGCGGCCGCAACCGCTTCCGCGACAACGAGATCCGTGCGCAGCGGCAGATGCGGACCGTGCGGTTCGATGGCGCCGGTCGGCAGGACCAGCACCGAATCGCGGTTCAGGCTCGCGCCGACCTCGGTCGTGGACAGATCCGCGAATTGGCGGGTGTGTAGGGTCATGCGCGCCACCTTCCAGGGTTGAGCAGGCCTTTCGGGTCGGTGTCGAGCGCGATCGCCCGGACCCGATCGGCATCGAGATCGACATAGGACTGATGCGGGGAATGCACGCCGACGCCGAGCGCCTCGAGTTCGGGCACACCCGCGTAAACCTGTTCGGCACTGTGGAATACGCCGTTGAGCATCCCGGCCATGGTGCCGTGCCCGGCCTCGAGATGCAGCATGCCGCCCTCGTACACGGCCTCCACCTCGGAGAGCCGCTCGACCAGCGCGTCACCCTGGCATTCCATGTGAAAGTAGGTGTCCGGCACGGCTTTCTGCAACCACCAGGTCGGATGGTTGTAGGAGATGGCGCTCATACGCACCGTCTGCGCCAATCCGGAACGCACCGCCTCGACGCGACCACCGGCCGCCTCCAGTATCGCGATGCTCTCCTCCAACGCCGCCGCGTCGATGATGCCGCGCACGCTGGCCCGCCCGCGCACCAACGCCGGATCCGCGGGCAGCGTGTCCACGATCGGCGCGGAATCGGCCGACAGCAACCGCGGCGCGGGCGCGCAGTTCGCCACCCGCCGGGCCGCCGCGAACGCCTCCCGATGATGAGAGAAGCTGGCGTACAAGCACTTCCAGTCCTGTAGCGGCTCCAACCGCACGGTCGCCGCGACGATGACGCCCGCGACACCGTAGGTGTGCACCAGCGGCTGCGCGTCCTCCCCCTCGAGGTGCACGATCTCGGCGTCCTCGTGGCCGTAGACCACGTCGAGGGATTCCACGAAACCCATGTGGTTGCGGCCGTGCACGATGGTGCCGGTGCCCGCGGAACCCCCGGCGAGGAACCCGCCGAGCGTGGACTGCACGGTCGACGGATACATCCACAGCTGCCGGTCCGCCGCCCACGCCGCCTTCTCCAGCGTCAGCATTCGGGCTCCGGCCTGCGCGGATATGGTCGTCTCGGTGTGTCCGGTGAGCTGCGCGAGCGAGGTCATATCCATCACCAGCCCGCCGAAACGCGGCACCACCTGGCCGTAGTTACCGGTACCCTTGCCGCGCGCGGTGATCGGGACGCCGCGGCGCACGGCCGCCCGCACGATGGCGGGGATCTGCGCCGCCGTCTTCGGGTAGCAGACCGCGTCGGGCCGCCCCAGCGGTTGTTGCGCCGAGAGGATCGGGCTCAGCCCGGAACCGTCCCGGGACGCGCGGTCGCGGGCCCGATCGAGCGTGCTGACCCCGCGCGGTCCGAGCAACGCCAGCAGATCGTCGACGAGCGCGTCGACGTCCTCGGGACCGAACTCCGGACGTAACGCGGCGCGGCTCGGTGCGGCGGTCACGAGGTGAGTCCGATCTTCGGGTCGATGAACCGGTTCGTCGCCACCTGTTCTGGCGTAATTCCCTGTGGCACAGTCACTTTCTGTGCGGCGAAGATCGGCTTGGTGATATCGATGAGATGCTGCAACCGCGCGGTGTCGAAGCCGCCCAGCGTGCCCGAACCGGCGATCACACCGTCCGACCGCATGTGCTGCAACGCGAAGGCGGCATTGCCCTGGTCGTACACCCAGCCGGTGTCGAACTTGTCCACCGCCTGCACGATCAGCGCGTCGACGCGGCTCGGATCCGCGACGTAGTCGACCTCGGCCCGCTGCAACACCGGCACCAGCCGCTGCAAACACGCCGCCTGCGATTCGAGCTGCCCCGAACGCACGCTCAGCGCGCCCTTGTACGCCTGGAAACCGGTGTCGTGCACGAGCTGGTACGCGACCGGCTTGTGCCACTGCGCGATCTTCTGTTCGTACAGATACGGTTCCGAGCTGATGTAACCCTGCTGCGCCTTCTTGCCGCCGGCCGCGACGAAATTCGCCGGAGTTCCGTCGTAACTGCCGTCCACCTGCGATTTGTTCAGCAGTCCGGCACCGGTCAGATAGTCCATGTAGGTCGCGCCCTGGAAGTACAGCACGGTCGCGCCCGCGGTTTTCAGGTCGGCGATGGCGTGCGCGTTCGGGTACGTGGCGGGATCCCACATGATCATCAGCGGGCTCTTGTCGAACGGCGCGAAAACGCCGGTCGTCGGGGTTGTCGCGGCACTCTGGATCGAGGTGTCGGAGTCGACCAGGCCCAGCATGATCGACTGGTCCTGATACATCTGCGAGGTCACCGTCTGAGAGCCGATCGCCGGGCCGCCCGCGCGGATCTCGACGTCCACGCCGGTGTACTGGCCGTGCGCGAACAGCGGCCCGCTGACCTTCTTACCGGCCGCGTCGATGACCGGGTCGGGGCCGAGCAGCTCGTAGAAGCCGCCGTGTTCGGCCTCCGGATTCCAGTCGGTCTGGATCACGACCTTGGCGGGGCAGACGGACTTCAGATCGATCGTGCCGATCGGGCCGCTGTAGCCGGAAATCGCTGCGGGACTGTCGGTTCCGGAACATCCGGTCACGGTGGCCAGACACAGGGCCGCGGCCGCGGAAATCAGCTGCCACCGGCGGGAAATACTTGACATCATCACTCACAAAGGGGGAGAAGCGGTTTGGGAGAATTCAGTTGCGTGCGTCGTCGTACCAGGAACCGACGGCGCGGCGGGAGAGCCAGCCGAATACGGTGAACACCACCACGCCCAGCGCCGCGGCGAGCAGGACGGCGGCGAACAATTCCGGGGCCTGCAAACGCGATCGGTAGTTGTCGATGAGGATACCGATTCCGGGATCGCCCTGCTTGAAGAAGAAATCGCCGACGATCGCGCCGACGATGGACAGGCCCGCCGAGATCCGCACACCGGCGAAGATGGCGGGCAGCGCGGCCGGGAATTCGAGTTTGCGCAGCACGGTCAGGCGGCCGACACCGCGCAACGCGAACAGCTCACGCAATCCCCGATCCACCGACCGCAGGCCGAACAGCGTATTGGACACCACCGGGAACAACGCGATCAGCACACAGACGAAAACCCGTGCCACGAAACCGAATCCGAACCAGAACCCGATCAGCGGCACCAGCGCGAGAATCGGCAGGCATTGCAGCACAACAGCATACGGAAACAGCGCCACCTCGGCCCACCGCGCCTGCGACATCAGTACCGCCCACCCCACCCCGATCGCGATCGCGATCACCAACCCGACCCCCGCCACGGTCGCGGTCCGCTCCAACGCCTGCCACATATCCGGCGCGGCCGGTCCCAGCAGCCCCTTCGTGATCACCTCGTGCGGTGGCGGCAACAGAAACCTGCGTGCCGGGGACAGAATTTCGTAACTCGCGAAGTACCAGACCGCCAGCACCAGCACGAGCACCGCCGCCGGACCGAGTACGGGCGCCAGCCGCCGACGTCCGGCGAAAAGGCGTTTGCGCGCGGGTTCGACTGCGACAGAGGATGTTTCACCCTCGGCACCGGCAGGACTCGTCAGCTCGGACTCGATCACATCGGCCGGAACTACATCGGTCTCGGCCCCCACTCCGAGCACGTCCATACTCGATACCACCGGGGACACGTCTCCTTCCTCGGATTCGAAGACCGCAGCCGCATCGGCATCGGCATCGGCATCAGCATCAGCATCGGCATCGGCATCGGCATCGGCATCGGCATCGGCATCGGCATCGGCATCGAAACTGTCCGAAGTCGATATCCCGCCCGTGTCAACCGGCGCAGGCTCGGACTCGCCGCCACGGGCGGAGGTTGTCTCGGAAATCACTGCCCCCGTCTCGGGAACCGAGGGCACTTCGGCACTCGTCGCTCCGGCTACCAGCGCCTCGCCATCGGCCCCGACGCCGCCTGAAGTCGGCACCCGGTATGAATCGACCGGCACAGCAGGCTCGGCTTCGACTGTTCGAACGGGCGCTGCCTCGGAAATCATTGTCTCGGAGTCAATTTCGGGTGCATCAGGGCCGAACGCAGCCCGGGAGCCGGTCGGATCATCTTGAATCGCTTCGGATTCGGGGGCTGGTTCATCGGTCACCTTCTCTGCCTCCGGAATTCGGGTTCTCATGCGTGACCTCCTCGTAGCGCCAGGGAGATTCGGCTCGCCAGGGCGGCGAACTCCGGGGTGAAGCGGATCTCCGGGCGACGGGGGAAGTCGAACGGGATGTCGACCTCGTCGACGATGCGGCCCGGGCGGCCGGACATCACCGCGACCCGCGAGGACAGGAATACCGCCTCGGTCACCGAGTGGGTGACGAACAGTCCGGCGAAGCGGCGGGCGGCGAACAGTTCGGTGATCTCGGTGCCCAGGCGTTCGCGGGTAATCTCGTCCAGCGCGCCGAAAGGCTCGTCGAACAGGAACAATTCGGGATCGATGGTCAGCGAGCGCGCCAGCGACACGCGCATCCGCATACCGCCGGACAGCCTGCGCGGCAGGTGTTTCTCGAATCCGGTGAGTCCGACCAGTTCGATCGCGGAGGCTGCGCGACGGTAGCGTTCGGCCTTGCCGACGTGATCCAGTTCGGGCAGTAGCGCGACATTGTCCCGGACCGTGCGCCACGGCAGCAGCGTCGCGTCCTGGAAGACGTAGCCGACCCGATTCGCACCCACCTGCGTGTAACCGCCGGTGGTGGACTCCAGCCCGGAGGCGATGCGCAGCAGCGTGGACTTGCCGCAGCCGGAAGGCCCTACGACACTGACGAATTCGCCCGCGCGCACGCTCAGATCGACCCCGCTCAGTGCGACGGTGCCGTCGGCGTAGGTGAGCTCGGCCGCCTGGAATCCGAGCACTTGACTGCCCTCGCGCGGCGGCGCGGTATTCATGGTGAGCGGCATCAGACCTCCACTGCGGCGAATTCGGCGAAACGGTGTTCGGTGCGGCTGATCGAGACGACCGCACCGTCGTGGATGACGATCCGGTCGGCGGGCGCATTGGCCAGGACGTCGAGCAGGCTGTCGCCGCGCACGGCCAGAAACTCCGCTCGCGCACCGACTTTCGCGCCCGCCTCGGGTAGTCCGAGCACCTCGCGGGCGCCGTCGGTGATCAGCCGCAGCGCGGTCTCGGGGGCCACGTGTCCCGCGGCGATGAGCAGCGCGGCGGTCTCCAGCGGATCGCTGCGGCCGACGGGGTTGAACGGGTCGCGCACGTTGTCGCCACCTGCGGCGACCGGTATTCCGGCGTCGAGCAGCGCGTTGATCGCGGTCAGGCCGCGCGGTGTGGCGACCGGGTCGTCCCAGCCTTGGAGATACAGATTGGTCAGCGGCAGGCTGACCACGCCGATACCGCTGCGCGCCACCGCCCGCAGCAATTCGGCGAGTTCGTTCTCGGGCATGGTGCCCAGTCGGCAGCAGTGTCCGGCGGTGCGCGGGCGCTCGGGCGGCCAGTGTTCGACCTGTTCGGCGAAGGTGGCGAAGGTGTGGTGGTCACCGTGCAGGAATTCGTCTATGTGCAGGTCAGCACCGATATCCCGCTCGTGTGCGAGGCGCAGCAGGCGGATGGTCTCGGCGACCGGGTCCGGCGCGACGTGCGGTGCGCCCCCGACCAGGTCCGCACCGGCGTCCAGGGCCGCGTGCACCAGTTCGGTGTCGGCGTGGGAGGGCACCATCACGACGATCTCGAGGTCTGCGAGCCCGCGCAGTCGCGTCCGCACGGTATCGACCGCGACGATGCCGCGCAGCGGATCGGGACCCTCGAGGATGTCGACGTGCGTGCGGATCGCGGTGACGCCGTTGCGTACCAGCGCCAGCGCGGCGGCAGTGGCGCGTTCCCGGAACGATTCGGCGGTGAATACGCGACTACCGTTGCGCCAGTTGGCGATTGCCGCACCCAGGTCGCCGAACGGAGGCGCGAGGGTGTCCCACGACAACGCCTTGTCCAGATGCGCGTGCGGCTCCGCGGGCGCGGTCAGCAACAGATACCCGGTCAGGTCCAGGGTGCCGGAATCGGCTGCGGGCGAACCCGCGGCAGGCCGGACGGCGGCGACGATGGGCGGTCCGGCCGTATCGGACCGGATGTCGATATCGACCACCGAGCCGTCGGGCAGCCTCGCGCCGCAGAGGCGCGAAATACGCTGCGGTAGTGCATGATCCATACGAGCTCTCCGTGAGGGGAACAGATTTCGGTGGCCCGCCCCGTGGCTGGTCGGCGGGACTCGACACTGAGCTATGTTGATCTCATCAACATTTATGACTATCCAGGTACGGCGTTTCGATCACGTGAACAGTCCGGCTACGGTCTTGTTAACTCGCGGTCCCGGCGCCGAAGTTGGATCGACGGCGTGTGATGCGAAGGTGGACAACGTGACCAAGAGTGGCCCCGACGACCGGTATCGCGCACTCGGCGCCGAATTGCGCAGGCGGCGTCGCGATCTCGGCCTGACACTGGTGCAGCTGGCCGAACAGGTCCAGCTCTCCCACCCGTTCCTGAGTCAGCTCGAACGCGGTCTGGCGCGGCCGAGCATGATGACCCTGGCGCGGCTGGCCGACGCGCTGGACACCACCCAGGTCGAGCTGATGATCGCCGCCGACAGCGGGACGACCGGCGTCGCCACCGCCGGAGATGGCACCGCCGAGGCGCGCGTCATCCGATCCCACGATGGTCTCCAATTGCCCCGCAGCACAGCGAGTTCCGGCTCCGGAGAGGGATCCACGCGGCTGCTCGTGCACGGTCGCGCGGCGTTCTATCCGCAGGAATTCACCGAGGTGCACACCGAATTCGGGCCGTATTTCGTGCACGACGAGGACGAATGGGTGTACGTCGTCTCGGGTGCGATCATCACCGACCTGGGCGATCAGGGGCAGGCTCGGCTCGCCGCGGAGGACAGTCTCTACTACACTGGCGGCACACCGCACCGGTGGCGTGTGGTGGATTGCGCGAGCGCCCGGTTGATCGTCGTCAAGGCGGCCGGTGCGGCGCAGCATCCCGTGGCTGGGACGAATAATCCGGTGGGGCACCAAGATTCGGAAGGCCCCGATGACAAATCCTGAACCCATTACCGTCGTCGTCAGTGCACGTCGGCAGGTGGCACGCGATATCGTCGAGTTCACTCTTGCCCGTCCCGACGGCGGCCCGCTGCCCGGCTGGGAACCGGGTGCTCACATCGATGTGTTACTCGCGGACGACACCGTGCGGCAGTACTCGCTGTGTTCCACGCCCGAGGACCCGGGGTGTTACCGCATCGCCGTGCTGCGCGAGGCGGGCGGTCGCGGTGGTTCGATCCGCATGCACGAGACGTTGTTGCCGGGTAGCACTGTCGCAATTCGGCCGCCGCGCAACCACTTTCCGCTTGTTCGCGCGCTGGAATATATTCTGGTTGCCGGTGGTATCGGCATCACGCCGATGCTGCCGTTGGCCGCTGCGGCGCAACATAGCGGGCGGCCCTGGCGGCTGGTCTACACCGGTGGTGAGGCGGAGGCGATGGCCTACGCCGACGAGTTGCGTGACCTCTACGGCTCGGCGGTGACCGTGCACGAGTCGGGCTTTCAGGATCGGATCGATGTCGCTGCCCTGCTTGCCGATGCACGTCCGGGAACCGCTGTCTTCGTTTGTGGCCCAGCCGGTTTGATCGCCGCTGCCGAGGATGCCTGTCGCGAACTGCCCGCGGTCGACGTATTCTCCGAACGTTTCGCCGCACTCGCCACGACCACGGCCGATGACGTTGCGTTCGAGGTGTCGCTGGCCCGATCCGGACTCATCCTGACCGTTCCGCCGGGGCGCTCGATCCTCGAAATGGCCGAGGAGCACAGCGTCCTCGCCGCGTCCTCGTGCCGTGAAGGCGCCTGCGGCACTTGCGAAACCGAGGTGGTCAGCGGCGAGATCGATCATCGGGATGCGGTGTTGTCGCCGGAGGAGCGTGCCGAGGGGGAATCGATGATGATCTGTGTATCGCGTTGCGCGGGTGGGCGGTTGGTGCTGGAACTGTGAGAGTGGCCCGGCCATCGATGAGGGGTGGCCGGGCTATCGCAGCGACTATCCAGGTGTGAAAGCTACTGCGCAGGGCTGTGTTCGGCCATCGCATCGGCTAAATCGCTGGCAGTGGCGGTGAATCCGAAGCACTGGCGGACGTTGTAGATGGTCGCGTCGAGGCAGTACGCGGGTGAGGTGGTGGCTGCGGCGTCGGTGAGCAGTACTACGTCGTAGCCGAGGTTGGCGGCGTCCATGAGGGTTGCCAGGACGCATTGGTCGACGTTGACTCCGGCGAAGAGCAGGGTGTCCACGCGCAGGTTGCGCAGTACCGAATCCAGTGCGGTGTCCACGAATCCGCTCATTCGATATTTGTCGATGTGGATATCTGTTGTGGCCGAGTCGAGTTCGTCTACTATGGCGGCTCCCCAGCTGTCTTCCTGGAGTACTGCCGTGCTGGAAGTAGTTGCAGGGCTTCCGATTCCAGTGTCTGCACCTGCCGGGTCGTAGACGTGCAGTACGCCGGGTGGAAGGTTGGCGCGGTCCGGGCGGTTGCCCCAGTTCACCCAGACGATCGGCACGTCGGCTGCCCGGAGTACCGGCAGGAACTCACGCACGCCCGTGACCGCGCTCGTGGTCGGCGTCGTATCGACTCCGATCCCCGACAGCCAGCCGTCGGGATGACAGAAATCGTTTTGCAGATCGATCACCAGGAGTGCGGTCCGGGCGAGGTCGAGGGTCAGCCGCTGCGGGGCGGCCGGGATGGTCAGGGGGCGTGCGGGACGTTCCGGGCGACGCAGATCGGCGTGGTCGGGGGACAGTGTCCAGGTGTTGCGTGTCATCCATCAGTCCTGTTCCACAAGGGGTTTCGCGACGAACTCGGTGAGGCTGGTGTCCTGGTGTGGCCCGGCCAGCAGGCAGACGCCGACCGGCAGATCGCCCGACTGTGCGTGCGGAATCGATAGCGCGGGTAGGCCCGCCAGCGAGGCGTGGCAGGTCAGCCGCAACGTCGCCTGGCGCACGATCTCCATCTGCTCCGGGTCGGTATCGATCCGCGGGGCGGCCGTCGACGCCGATGGCAATGCCAGCGCCACGCCGGGCTGCAAGAGATCGTGCCAGCCTTTGCGTATCTCGCTGATCAGTTGCCGGGCAACAGCTTCCGTCGCCGCATCGATGTCGCGTCCGGCACGGAATCGCGCGGCGACATCGGGGGTCAGTGCGTCGGGATGAGCCTCGACGAAGTTCCCGTGCATACGCCACGCTTCGGCGAGTTGCACCGTCCGGAAAGCACCCAGTGCCTCGTCGATGCCGATACCTTCGGGCAGTGGTAGTTCGGTCGGCCGAGGTGCGGGTAACTCGCCACCGGACGCCGCATGCCGCATGGTCAATGCCTGCACCGCAGCTGTAAATGATTGGTGTGCATCGGGTTCGAGCAGTTCCGACAGCTGCGGTGCCACCAGGATGGTTCGGATCGGCACGGACCGCTGCCCCGGCAACAACGCCGCGGCAGCACGCGCGAGCAACTCCGGGTCGCGAGTCAGCAGCCCGACGCTGTCGAAACTCGGCGCCAACCCCACCACACCGCCGAGCGACACCGCACCGTGCGTGGTGCGCAACCCATAGAGACCGCAATACGACGCCGGTACCCGAATCGATCCGGCAGTGTCGGTACCCAGTCCGATATCGGCCAGCCCACCCGCGACAGCGGCTGCCGGGCCACTACTCGAACCGCCACAGATTCGTTGCGGTGCAACTGGATTCGGCGTCACCCCGTAGTGCCCGTTGACTCCGCTGAGCGAAAATGCCAACTCATCCGTAGCCGCAATACCGACCACATTAGCCCCGGCCCCCAACAATGCGGCCACCGCGTCAGCATGCTCGACTTCAATCGCAGCCTCCGCCAACCACGTCGGATTACCCGCCCCAACCGCATACCCAGCCACCGCGAACAAATCCTTCACCGCCACCCGCGCATGCCCCAGCTGCCCCTCACCAATCAAGGACGCTTCCACCTCTGGCAGCACCCGCCATACCCCCACATCACTCGCGATTGGGAGACTGGGATCTGTTGCAGCACTGGCAGATACGTGCGCCACGGCAATCGCCCACACGCCGTCGCCCGAACGCTCCCACACCTGCGTCTGAATACCGCGCGCCCCATCGCCCCGCCGCGTCTCGGCGACAACGGCCGCACGGTCCGGACCGAGATTCCGCACATGCACCCGCACCAACTCGCGCGGCGGCGCCCCACCCCGGCCCGAGCGGAATTCGGAAATCGCCCGATGTCCCGCCAACGTCACGGCGGGATCGCTGCGAATCGGCCGCTCCCCCGCCGCGAAGAGCGCGTCGAGCTCGACCAGATCGTTCCGCATGAGCGCCCGCTCGTAACGCAGGAAGGCCGCGCGCAGTCCGCTGTCGAAGTCATCCGGGTAGCTCATCGCCCGAACGCTAGTCCGCAATGTTGATGGGATGAACATTCCGCACGTTACGTTGCGATGAAACCTCCCTCACGCCGCACCCGCGTTCACAGATGAATCAGAATGCGCCCCTCGTTCTTCGGATCCACCTCGACCTTCCGATACAACTTCCGCATATGCGGCTGCCGCAACAACCCCAACACCCGCTTCTTCAACGTCCCCGCCCCCTTCCCCGGAATGATCTCCACCAGCGTCGCCCGCTGCCCCGCCGCCCGGAACAACGCCGACCGCACCGCATTATCGATATCCCGATCACTACGAAACACCGGATGCAGGTCAACAGTCACCACCCCGGACATCCGCCCACCTCCCCAACCTCAACCCGCTCGCCCCTCATCGACATCCACCCGGACGCCAACCCAATCCAGCCGCACCCCACCACACGACCGCCCACCGACGGCAACTCATCAGAGATGATCAACTCCATACCAACCATGCTGCCGTACACGACCCAAAGGCACTACCCGACAATCGACCGCACTTACCACAGGATGGGCCGCCGCTTCCGGTCCGGAGCAGTCGACGGCAGCGCCAATGCGCCCGTGCGACACAACAGAATTGGACCTCGACGTGCCAGCCGCAAGGACGAGGCCACGAATGAGTCCGAACTCGAGACCGAACGCCCGGGCTGACCGCGATCGCGACCCGTGTCCTCGGCACGAACGCCGACGCGGACGACGTGGCACAGGAGGCGTGGCTGCGCCTGTCGCGGGTCGAGACGGTCGAGGACCCGCCCGCGCTGCCCACCACCGCAATCACCCGCCTATGCCTGGATCTGATGCGCCGCAGGCAGATCCGCACCTCAGGCGCATCGCTGACCTGCTGCACATCAGCGGCACCGCAGCGGGCATGACGGAGTTGGTTATCCGAACTATGTCATGACCATTCTGGAAAGTCCTCGCGCCATGGCGATTCTCGCGCCGAGGTTCCCGGTGATGAAGGAATGGGCCTATGCGGGCATGTTTTTCGACCTCACCGGCGCTTTCGCCGCACATGTCGCGCACGGCTCGGCGGCGGCCCACCTGTTCGAGACCGGCGCACTCGCGGCCTGCGCCGTGGCATCGTGGGCGCTGCGTCCGGCGAGCCGCAAGCTCGACGTCCCGGTCTTCCGCTACTCATACCGATAGGGCTCACGCAAGAGTCGGAACTCCTTGCATATCAATCAATTCGGCAACGAGAGAGTTACCGGCAAGGAAACGCAGGTAACGAGATTTCCCCGACCTCGCGCATGTCCGATTCGTGTGTAAGCTCAGCGCCAGCGCAGCCCGATGAGGCTGCGCTGACTGGCTTTTCATGTTGAAGGACAAGGCATGCCATACAACTTCGCGGATATGACATTCGTGATCACGGGGGCGACCAAGGGTATCGGCGCGGGTTGCGCACGAGTTGCCGCTCGATACGGCGCGAATGTCGTCGTTTCCGGGACCAGCGCCGAACGCGGCAAGGATGTGGTCGAACAGATCCGCACCGCCGGAGGTGAGGCGTCGTTCGTCGCGTGCGACGTCCGCCACCCCGAGCAGGTCGAGCAGCTGATGGCCAGTGCCGCCGCGATCTACGGCGGCATCGACGTGCTGCACAACAACGCCGGCGTCACCGAGACGGCGCTGACTTCCCAACTGTCCCTTGCGGATATGCCGGTGGAGACGTTCGACGAGGTGCTCGGCATCAACCTGCGTGGCCCCTGGCTGTGCGCGAAATACGCACTGCCGTACCTGAAGTCGAGCACCCGGAACCCGTCGATCATCAACACCGCCTCCACCGGTTCGTTCGTCGCCTTCCCGGGCTGCACGGCCTACGGCGCGAGCAAGGGCGGCCTGGGCCTGCTCACCAAGAACCTGGCAATGGAACTGTCCCCCTCGGGAATTCGCGTCAACGCCCTCGCCCCGGGCCTGACCGGCACCGAGATGGTGGTGGATTATCTCGACACCATGGGCGACCCCGAGGAAGCCCTGCGCAAACTCACCGGCACCCAGCTCGTCCCCCGGCTCGGCGAACCCGACGAGATCGCCGAACTCCTGTGCTTCCTGGCCAGCGACAAGGCCCTGTTCGTGAACGGCGTCGTCTGGCTGGTCGACGGCGGCACCCTCGCCTGGCGCGGCTCCAACGCCTAGCTGTTCACTCCTGCGGCGCGAACAGCCCGACCAGCGCCTCGGGGATCTCACCGCCGAACAGTTCCTCGAAGATGGCGGTCTCGTCCTCGACCGCGGCGCTGCGCGGGAACATGGCCTGCTCGTATTCGGCCAGCGCCGCCTCGACGTCGTCGGGATGCGCGACCAGGGCGCGGGCGAGTTCGGCGCCGTCGAGCATGGCGAGGTTGGCGCCTTCGCCGTTCGGGGCGGTCAGGTGGGCGGCGTCGCCGACCAGGGTGACGCCAGGCACCCGCTCCCAGCGGTGTCCGATCGGCAGGGTGTAGAGGGAGCGGAGCAGGGGCGCGGTGTCACTGTCGGTGATCAATGCGGTGGCTTCCGTTGCCCAGCCGTCGAATTCGCGCGCGACCAGTTCGGTGGCCACGGCCGCGTCGGTGAAATCGATGGTGGCGAACCAGTCCAGCGGCCTGGTGAACATGACGTACGCGTGCAGGGTCGCACCGCGTTCCCGGTGCGCCAGGATCTGCCGGTCGGCGTCGGGCCCGTGCACGCTCATCGACCCTCCCCCAACGACTTTCGCGGTCGCCGGGTGCCGGACGTCGGCGTCGAACAGGTACGTCTCGACGCACGACATCCCGGTGTACTCGGGCACGGCGTCGGACAGCAGCGGCCGCACCTTCGACCAGGCGCCATCGGCTCCGACCAGCAGTTCCGTCACGACCGTGCCGCCATCGGCGAAGCTCACCTCGTGCCGCCCGCCACCGAGCGCGCGCACCTCCCGCACCTTGCATCCCCACCGCACAGTGCCCTCGGGCAGCGCGTCGAGCAGCAGTTGCCGCAGCTCACCGCGCTGCACCTCGGGCCGCCCGCCCGACCCGTCGTCCCCCTTCTCGTACAGCACCCTGCCGTCCATCTCCAGGAACCGCATCGCTTGGCGCCCTTCGAGAATCAGTCCCTCGAACTCGTCCGTCAGCCCCGCCGCACGCACCGCGATCTGCCCGTTGTAGTCGTGGATATCGAGCATCCCGCCTTGGGCCCGCGCGGTCGCCGAGGTCTCCGCCTCGTACACCGTGGCCGAAATTCCGTGCACGTGCAGCACCCGCGCCAACATCAAACCGCCGAGTCCCGCACCGATGATTGTTACCGAATCAGTCATGACATCGACGATGACCGGCGACCATTGCACCGCCCTTGCGCCCGCCTTGCGACCGCATGCACCGTTCGGGCGTCACCGCAGGCGCACCCTCGCGCTCACACCCCGCAGAGCACCCGCTCGTAATCGGGCAGCGGGGTCGGGGTGCGCGGCGCCATGATGCGTTCCATCCCGGCCAGCGATTCCATGATCGGCAGCCTCGTGATCGTATTGCGGGCGGCGATGCCGAATCTGGTGCGCGGGATCATCATTCGCAGATTCGGGCCGATCCGGTGCTTCTCGGTGACGACCGGACCATGCGCGCGCTCGTATTCGCCGAAGGCCCTGCGGTATCCGCCGTTCGCCGCGGCGAGTTCTCCGGCCAGACGGTAAGCGCCGGTGAGCGCCAGTTCCGCACCGGCGCCCGAGACCGGCGAGGCGCAGTAGGCGGCGTCACCGACCAGGACGATCCGGTCGGACGCCCACGACGGCAGGTGGACCTGGGCGAGCGAGTCGAAGAACAACTCCTCGTCCGCGAGCGCGTTGTCGAGCAGGTTTCGTACCTGCCAGGCATCTTCGCCGCCGAAGCGATCGATCAGTATCCGATGCACAGCGGTCGTGTCACGCGGATCGAAATCCACACGGGGACTGCGGAATCCGAGATAGACCTTGGCCTGTTCGTGGTTGCCGGAGCGATAGATCCCGGCCACGGTGCCGGGCGTGTTGTACAGGGTGACCCAACGATCCGGCCCGAGCGCGGCATCGGCGTCACCGAACGCGAAATAGTGATTCATGTGGCGCACGAACTCCGCATCGGGACCGAACGCCAACCGCCGCACCGCCGAATGCAGCCCGTCCGCGCCCACCACCAGATCGAACCGCTCCGACCGCCCGCGCTCGAAACCGACGGTGACACCGTCGCTCTCGGGATCCAGCGACACGATCGCGTCACCGAATCGGTATTCCACACTCCCACTGGTGATTTCGTACAGCATCCGAACCAGATCACCGCGCATGATCTCCACCTCGGCGCTGTCGATCTTCTCCTTGACCCGCTGAATATCGATCCGCGCGACGGGTTTGCCCACACGATCGACGAACTGCATACCCCGCACGTCGGCTGCCGCCGCCCGCACCCGGGACGCCAGGCCCATCCGCTCGATGACCTCGATGGCCTGCTCCCGCACGTCGACCCCTTGACCACCAAGGCGCAGACCCGGAGCCCGCTCCACGACGGTCGACCGAAATCCGAAGTGCGAGAACCAATATGCGGCGGCCTGGCCCGCGATGCCCGCGCCGGAGATGAGGATTCGTTCGTTGTTCATTGTGCGACTCCAGTCTCAAAATTATTGACCGACGGTCAGATTTCCGAAGGTACGCGGCTGACCGGAGGTCAGTCAAGGGGTAGGGTCGAGGACCATGGCCGACAACTCGCGCGCGCGCATCCTGGAGACATCGCTGGAGATGTTCGCGGTGCGCGGCTACACGACGGTGTCCGTCCGGGAGATCGCCGAAAGCGTCGGTTTGACGAAAACCGCTGTGCTGTATCACTTCCCGAGCAAGGGCGATATCGTCGCGGCGCTCATGGATCCGCTGCTGACCGAGAGCGAGGCGGTGGTGGCCGCGGCCAGGACCCTGAACGATCCGGCGAGCCGATGCTGGGCGGTGGTCGAGGGCATCCTCGACGTCGCGTTGGCGCACGGCATGCTGCTGCGGATCCAGATGCAGGATCAGGCGCTCGCTGCCGATCCGGCGGCCTTCGCGCGCATGCGCGACCTCGCCCTGGCCGCCCAGGAACTGATTGCCGGACCCGATCCCGATTTCACCGACCGCGTGCGAGCCGCGCAGGTCTACGCCGCGCTGAGCGATCCGGTGACGATATTCGCCGGTCAGCCCGCCGCCGCACTGCGCGCCGCGATCCTCGACGGCATCACCCGGCTGCTGGGCCATCGGCGACCGGCCCGGCGCTCCCGCCCGGCACGACCGCGATCCGAACCTTCCGCACCCCGTTCGCCGGGCCGCGGACGCCCCGGCGTCATGACCGCCGAGATGGTGGCCGACGCGCGCCGCATGCGGGATGCGGGCGAAGGGTCCGTCGACGAGATCGCGTCGCGGTTGGGCGTCTCACGCGCCACCCTCTACCGCCATCTCAGTTCCGAGTCTCAATAATATTTTCGAGACGGGTCGATCCGCGACAGCGCAGCAAACATCATCGGAAAGTTCACAAGCGGTGACCCGGTGTTAACCGAATGCGTTCCACACCTCACTAAATTCCTCTCCAGCAGCAGATTTCGGGAGAGGCTCGGCATGACACTCGGCACGGATCGGACCGGGCGGACAACCCTGGACATCAACGCGCGGTTGTCCGGCTATTCGCTCATGGACGCCCTACTCTGGCGGCGTTCCCGCCGATTCGCACCGGGTATGGAGATCAGCGGCGGCCCGCTCAGCTACCGCAGCACCGCGGCGCCGCGACCGCTGACCACCGACGAGGAAGCCGCCCTGGCCTTCGCGGCCTGCGGCATCACCGGACACACGCTGGCCGAGATGCCGTACCAGGAGGGTGATCGGCCGGGCGCGGGCGGCGGCAACATCATCGCGCAACTCGTGGGCCGCACCATCGCCAGCGGCGACGGCATCCACAGCGTTTCGCTGTTCGTGATCAACGACGAGGGCGTCTCACTGGTGCGCCGGCCGCAGGATCTGGATCGCGCCGAGATCCCGGAGTTGATCCGGCTCGCGCACGGCCGCGAACTGCGCCCGCTCTACGACCGCGTCCGGGTGCGGGTCAGCGATCGGCGCGTCGACGTGCCGCGCGAGGTGCCGTTCGTACCGCCGTTCAACCAGTATTCGACGAACGTGCCGGGGACCACCTATTTCCTGCCGGTCGCCGAACTCACCGCATTGATGATCAATCTGCTGCTGTCGGCGTTCGAGGACGATTTCGGTTTCTACGTCCTGGACGAACGCAACCGTTTCCAGCCCGCCGGTCTGGCGAAATTCGCGCGTTCACGCGGCGGCCACCTGAACGATGATCTCTCGGCGGGCCGTGTGGTCACCGCCGGATTCCTGGACACCTGGCTGCGTGAATTCGCCGCCATCGAACAGGGCGCGATGCTACAGAATCTCGGGTTGATGACCCAGGCGCTGGGTCTCGGCGGATTCCCGCATTTCGCGGCGCATCCGTTCGTCTGGTATCAGGAACTCGGCTTCCGGATGCGGAACCTGCGCCTCTCCCGCACCATCGGCGCCAATCCGCTGATGGCCGCGGCCATGTCGCTGACCGGTCGCGATATGCCGATGCCGACCGCCGTCGGATTCGAGCACCAGGGGAAACCGCTGCTGCGGCCGTACTGCCCGCCCTATTACCGGAATATGGAAGAGGCGGTGCTGGCATTCGTCGATTTCAAATACGCACCCGGCAGCGGCACCCTGCGCGACGGTGGCGCGCAGAGCAGCTGGCACGACGGCGGGGCCGTTCAGAACGATATTCCGAAGGTCTCCGACAACGCCATTGCCGCGACGATCGCGTACCTCGAATATCTGCACAACCGATACGGTCGCGTCCCCGCCGACAACGGACCTTTCCGGACCGTTCTGGCATATCAGGCCGCCAATCTCGACGAGGATTTCTACAACCGTTACTACGTGCCCGACGCCTTGAGCCCGGCGCAGCGCGACCGCGCATAGCAACAGCGTCGATCCCGGGCTCGGATGAGCTCGGGAAGGGTGCGGAGTAGCGTGTTGAGCACTGCTGTTTCACTTCCGGAGGTCTGCCCGATGCCACCCGCACCCCGATTCGAGCGGTTCGTCGCCATGGGAGACAGTCAGACCGAGGGCCTGTGGGACGGGGCCGACGACACCGGTGTGCGAGGCTGGGCGGACCGCTTCGCCGAGCGGCTGGCGCGGGACAATCCGGCGATCGGATACGCCAACCTCGCGGTCCGCGGCCGCCGCGTCGCCGAGATCCGCGACGAACAGCTGGACGCGGCGCTGGCCATGCGGCCCGATCTGGTCGGCATCTGTGCGGGGATGAACGACGTGACCGCGCCCGGCTCCGATTTCGTTGCGGCACTGGATGTTCTGGAGGAGCTGTACGCGAAGCTCAGGGCCACCGGCGCGACGGTGGTCACCACGACCTTCCCGGACGCCCGTCGCATCGTCCCGCTCGCCGCCCGCCTCATCGGCCCCCGCATCGATCTGATCAATGAACGAATTCGACTGTGCGCCAACAGATATGATCTGCACTTGGTCGACCTGTTCGGAGCCCCGTCGATGGCCGACCTGCGCATGTGGAGCCCGGACCGATTACACGGCTCCCCCGAAGGCCACCACCGATTCGCCCTGGCAGCGGCGCAAGCCCTGAGCCTCGACGACGCCGACGACAGCTGGACCGTACCTCCGCCGAATACCGAAAAGCACCGCGCCGGTGACATTTTCGGCGAACTCGCTTGGGTCGCGGCCACCGTCCGCCCCTGGTTGTGGCGTCGACTGCGCGGCACGTCCACCGGCGACGGTCGCATCGCCAAACGCCCGACATTGCGTCCACTCGACTGACCTGTCCGACCACGACCGACGGGTACGCTCGATCCGGTGGACTGGAGCTTCCGGACGGCCGAAGAACTCGTTACCGCACTGCGCGCCGGTGAGGTGACCTCGTCGGAATTGACCGACGAGGCGATCGCGCGCATCGAGCGGGACGACACGGCGATCAACGCGATCTGCGTGCCCACTTTCGAGCGGGCCCGGGAGGCCGCGCGCGAGGCGGATATGGCGCGGGCCCGGGGTGAGGATCGGCCGCTGCTCGGAATTCCGTTGACGGTCAAGGAGTCCTACAACATCGCCGGATTCCCCACGACCTGGGGGATGCCGCAATTCGCGGATTTCCGTCCCGCCGACGACGCGGTGCAGGTGGCTCGGGTCGAGGCGGCGGGCGCGGTGATTCTGGGCAAGACCAATGTGCCGTTCATGCTCGGAGATATCCAGAGTTACAACGAGATCTACGGCGCCACGAGCAATCCGTGGGATCTCACCCGCACGCCGGGCGGGTCCTCCGGCGGTTCGGCGGCGGCGCTGGCCAGCGGATTCGGCGCGTTGTCCATCGGCTCGGACATCGCGGGGTCGCTGCGTGTGCCGGCGCACTTCTGCGGAATCTATTCGCACAAGCCGAGTTTCGGGCTGGCGTCGGTGCGCGGGCACGTCCCGCCGCCCGCACCGGCCCTGCCGTCGGATCGCGATCTGGCCGTCGTCGGGCCGATGGCGCGCTCCGCCCGCGATCTGTCGCTGCTGCTGGATGTGATGGCCGGGCCCGATCCGCTCACGCACGGCATCGCCTACCGGCTCGAGCTACCGCACGCGCGACACGAGCGTCTCGGCGACTTCCGCGTCCTGATCATCGAGGACCATCCGCTCATCCCGACCGGAAATGCGGTGCGGGCCGGGGTGAATCGGGTCGCCGACGCGCTCGTCGCCGCCGGAGCGCGGGTCGAACGACACAGTCCGCTGCTGCCCGATCTGGCCGAAGCCGGAGTGCTCTACCTCCAACTGCTGATGTCGAATCTCGCCGCCGAATTCCCCGAGCAGGCATACGACGCGATGCGCGAGCACGCCGCGAAACTGGATCCCGACGGTCGCGGGGTGGACGCGGAACGCTTGCGCGGCGCGGTATTCAGCCATCGCGACTGGATGGCCGCCGACGCCCGGCGCACGCGGCACCGTCAGGGCTGGCGTGAGGTGTTCGGCGCATTCGACGCCGTGGTCTGTCCGATCACCCCGACCCCGGCGTTTCCGCACGACCACGACTTCGATATCCGCACCCGCCGGATCGATATCGACGGCAGCGCACACCCGTTCGGCGATCAACTCGTCTGGCCGGGCGTGGCGACCATGCCCGGTCTGCCCGCCACCGCCATCCCCACCGGCCTGTCTCCCGAGGGCCTCCCGGTCGGCGTCCAGCTCATCGGCCCGATGTTCGAGGACCGCACCCCGCTGCGCCTGGCCGAGTTGCTCGAACAGGAGATCGGCGGTTTCCAGGAGCCACACCGGTAGTCCGCCTGCACCGAAAGTGTTGTCGTACAGCTGTTTTCAGCCCGATCAACGAGCCACCGCGACACCGCCACGGCCGGTTTCCGACGAATGTCCGGATCGACCGCTACGCAAGCACATTCGGGCGCCCGTCGGACCACGGCTCAGACCCGCCACGCCGAGCGCCGGAAACACCGTGCCGACCAACGGGATTGGATAACAAGTCCATTACGGATCGGTCCGGCCCGGCGAGCGGATTCGAATACCGCGCGGGAGCGCGACGTCCGCGACGACGCTGGTAGATAGCTCGCGAGGTTCCGAAGAGCCCGAAACCGAGACGATCCGCCCTGAGCGAACATGGCGTGTACGGATGCTGATCGATGCATGACTCGCCACCCGGAATCGTTGAACGTGCGCTAGCGTGATGCTCGGCGTTTGCCACTACGTACGGATCTGCACGGAAGGAACCAGTCGAATGGGATTCGAAGTCAAGGGAACGATCGGCGACCACTACAACGAAGCCGGCGGCGCGTCGAGCCCCTTGGGTGAGCCGACCTCCGACGAGCAGGACGCCCCCAACGGCGGCAAGTACCAGGAATTCACCGGCGGCGTCATCTATTTCAACCTCGCGACCGGTACCTTCACCGTCTACGGCGAGATCCGCAAGGCCTGGGAGGCCGAGGGCGGCGCGGGCGGCCCGCTCGGCTTCCCGACCTCCGACGAGCAGGACATCGAGGGCGGCAAGGTCAGCAACTTCGAGCACGGCTCGATCAGCTACTCGTTTGCCGACAACAGCACCTCGGTGAACCGCGCCTGAGTCGCACACAGTGAAACGGTGGGCGCCGACCATCCGGTCGGTGCCCACCGTTTTGTCCGAATTCCCCCGGCAAACCATTGCGAATAGTTAGCTGAACGAACTCAGTGGCGATAGATATCGTCCAACCCGATCAGCACCACATCCTCTGCCGATTCCGCCGCACAGCAACGCCTCACCACCGTCGGGGCCGTCACCGAATACGACCACGTCGACCTCGTGCTGTGTCCGGTTGGCGGAATCATTGACCACCCCGCTACCGACCGTGCCCGGATATCCACCGAACACCTCGGGTGGCGCATATCCGGCCACCCAATCCCGGCAGATCTGCTCGAAATGCGGCCCGAGAACATTGGCGGTGAAGCGGTCGGCGCGGCGCTGCCAGAGCCGACCGGTACTGCGTCCAGCGGATGGGCGATGTCACTCGCTTTGCGCCCGACGAAGGACGCAATTCCTCCGCTGGTCGAATTCCCGTGCACCACAGCGGAAAGCACCGAGTGATACAGGCCCGGATCCCGCAGCCCCGGCTCCTCACCGAGCAGATACCGCGCCTCGCGGAACAGCGGACTCGACGGATTGAGCACGGTCCGACCGACCCAGTCGTCGAAATCCGCTGGGCCGGAAGGGGTATCGCCCTCCACGAATTCGCGCCGACAGGCGGGCGTGCCGCCGACGATCGCATGAACCCGCACGGCCAGTCGAGGGTCGTCGATCTCCCAGAATTGCGCCGCGAGCCGATGGTCCAGTGTGGGGACGATCAACTCCAGGCCCGCCCGGCCGCGCAGGGGAGCATCACCGGACAGCAGTGACCCCATGAACGACAGCGCGGAGCCGCACAGCAACAACCGACCTCGTGATCGCAACCGCTCGGCCCGGCGCGGAGCCAACGCGGCCTGCACGATCGAGGGCAACGACGGGGTGGCCTTGACCAGATACGGGAACTCATCGATCACTACCGGAATCTCGCGCTCGGCCGTCACCGCAAGCAGGCCGTCGACCGCTCGTCGCCAATCGCCGAAGGTGACGGGCAGTGCCGATCCGGTGAACGCGGCAACCGCTTCACCGAAATACCGCAGCGATTCGGCCTCGGTGGCTTGATCGGCACTCACCTGATACGAAATATAAGATCAGTATCAGGCCCCGGATTACTGTTCGACGGGGAGTCCGACTGCGCGGGTGGCGGTTTCGGCGACCTGTTCGTCGGTGAGGTTGCTGTGCGCGAGCAGGACGTGGGACAGGACGATGCGGACCACCACCTCGGCGGCTTGCAGGGGGGTCAGAGCGAGGTGGTCGTCGGCCTTGGCGGCGATCAGGGGGGCGGCCAGGGCGGCGACGGTTTCGACAAGGTTGAGTTCGGATTTGCCGTGGGCGATGGCGACATTGATCAGCCAGGCCGGTTCATGGTCGCGGATGTAGCCGAAGGCGGCGTGCTTGCGCAGGTAGCCGAGCGCGAAAAGGGTGACGTCGTGGACGATTCGGCCGGGCGGGGCGAACAGATCCAGTGCGGTGTAGGCCGCGGTGATCATCTTGACCACCTCGCCGCGGCCGATCGTGCCCAGCAGGCCGTCCTTGTCGCCGAATTCGCGGTACGCCGTCGCCCGCGAAACGCCCGCGCGTTCCGCGACGCCGCCGATGGTCAGAGCGCCCAGACCGCTCTCGGCGATCAGCTCGAGCGCCGCGTCGTGCAGCGCTTCCGAGGACCGTGTCGGTGAGGTCATGCCTCATTTTCTACCTGTACGCCACGCTCGGGCGTGCGCCAACCGGAAGACAATGGTTGCGACAACCAATTAACTGAGACTATTCTTCGGTTAAGTATCAGTAACCGGCGTTCTCGCACATCGTCGAACGCGCCACCACGACGCCGGAGGACACCGATGACCGCACGCGGGCAGGCACATTCGGCGCGACGCGGCCATGCCGTGGTGCTCGGCGCGAGCATGGCCGGACTGCTCACCGCGCGCGTGCTGAGCGAAAGTTTCGCCACGGTGACGGTGCTCGAACGCGACGATCTGAGCGCGCCCGGCGACCGTCGCGGCGTACCGCAGGGCCGGCATGTGCACGCCCTGCTCGCGCGCGGCGAACGCATTCTGGCGCAACTGTTTCCGGGCATCACCGACGAACTGCTGGCCGACGGCGCGGTGCAGTGCCGCTCGCTGACCGAGATGCGGATGAGCATCGCCGGATACACGCTGTCCCGCTCCGACGCCGGCTACTCCCTGTTGCAGGCCAGCCGACCGCTGCTGGAATGGCGTGTGCGACAACGGGTCCGGGCCCTGCCGAACGTCGAGATCCGGGACCGCCACACCGCGCTGCACCTGCTGACCGACGCCGACGGAACCCGCGTCACCGGCGTCCGCGTCCAACCCGAAGCGCAGCCCGACCAGGAAGCCCCCTACGACCTGTTCGCCGACCTGGTCGTCAGCTGCCTCGGCCGCCACGGTCCGATCCTCGGCTGGCTCGACACCCTCGGCTACCCGCGCCCCGACGAGGAGGGCGTGCGCATCGACATGATGTACGCCAGCCGCTACATCCGCCTGCCGGACGATGCCGCCGCCCGGCTCGGCGGGGACAAGGAGATCGTCGTCGCGAACCAGGATCCCGCGCGTGGCCTGGCGTTGTTCGCGGTCGAGGACGGCAAGCACATCCTGACCCTGATCGGCTACGGCGCGGATCATCCCCCGACCGACCCGGACGGCTTCTGGCGCTTCGCCGCCTCGGTCGCGCCCCCGGACGTCGCGCGGGCCCTGCTCGCGGCCGAATCGCTGACCGGCATCAGCACCTACCGCTACCCGGCGAATCAACGCCGCCGCTACGAACGACTCACCCGTTTCCCCGACGGCCTGCTCGTGCTCGGCGACGCGGTGTGCAGTTTCAGTCCGGCATTCGGCCAGGGCATGTCGGTCTCGGCGTTGCAGGCGATGCAGTTGCGCAAGGCGCTGGCCGGCGGCGATCGGGATCTCGCGCGCAGATTCTTCCGCCGCGCCGCGCGGGTGATCGACAACCCGTGGCTGATCACCCGCCTGTTCGACCTCGCCATGCCGCACGTCGACGCGACGGGTCAGCTCCCGATCCAGCTGCTGGGTCTGGCCGCGCGCACGGCGATGGCCATCGGCGCCCGGGATGCCACTGTGGGACAGCAGATCTCGCGTATCGCGGGCCTGCTGGACAGTCCGCTGACCGTGGCCCGCCCACCCCTGCTGACCCGTATCGCCGCGAACGGCGCGATGGTCGGCCTGAACCTGCTACGCGAGGCCGCGCTGCCCACATATCCGTTGCGCACCAATGGATTCGACCCGATCCCGCAGACTCCCGCGCACGGGTTCCACCCGCTCGTGGTCCGCGCGATCGAACGCGACACCCCCGACAGCGTGCTCATCGAATTCGAGATTCCGGACCGTCTCGCGGACCGCTTCGAGTACGCGGCCGGACAGCACGTCGTCATCCGCGGCACCGCCGACGGCCATCCGATCCGGCGCAGCTACTCCCTCTGCGACACTCCCGACGCCCGCCGATTACGCATCGCGGTGAAACGTCGACGCGGCGGCCTCTTCTCGGAGTACGCACTCGAAAATCTCACCGCCGGAACGGTTCTGCACGTCGGCGAACCGGCGGGCACGTTCACCGCGCGCACCGATCCGGCCGGGCCCCGCCACCATGCCGCCGTCGCCGCGGGCAGCGGGATCACCCCGATCGCCGCGATCGCCGCCGAGGTGCTGGCGGCCGATCCGCACAGCCGCTTCACCCTGCACTACGGCAGCCGCGACCACACCGCGATCATGCTCGACGGGCTGCTCACCACACTGACCGCCCGGTTTCCCGATCGCCTGCGCGTCATCCACCACCTGTCCCGGCCATCGGACGCGCTCCCGCCGACCACACCCGGTATCGCATATCGCCACGGCCGCACCGACATCCGCGAACTCCCCGCACTCGACGCCGACCACTGGTACCTGTGCGGCCCGGACGAACTCCTCACCGCCGCCCGCGAAACCCTCCTGGACAACGGCGTCGATCCGGCCCGCATCGCCCTCGAACGTTTCCACACCCGCGAGCCGGAATCCGCAGCCCCACAACCGAACCGACCGCCCTGCACGGTAACCCTCACCGGCCACGGCGACGACCTGACCTTCACCATGCCGCAGGGCTCCCACATCCTCGACGCGGCCCTCACCCACCGCGAGGACCTGCCCTACTCCTGTCTCGGCGGTTCCTGCGGAACCTGTATTGCCACAGTATGTTCCGGCACGGTCCGCATGGACGAGGATCCGATGACACCCCTCACCCCGGCCGAAGTCGCCGACGGCGTCGTGCTGGCCTGCCGCAGCGTCCCCGAATCCGACTCGGTCACACTGCGATTCGGACACTGACCGACCTCCTCCACGAAGGGACCACCGAACCAGCCACCACACCACGCGCGGGTAGCGCGGGGCACGACGCTGATGAACATCGTGAATCAGACCGCAAGCTCGATCGGTACCGCGGTCATATCGGTGGTGCTGACGAACCTGCTGAACAGCAAGCCGCTAGCGCAACCGGCGATCGCGTCACGCTTCGACCCGGAACCATGATTCCGCCACTCGACAGCCGAATCAGCCTCCGAGACCCCACGATTCGCCGCCGAGCCGCCGAGACCCCACCGTCGCTGCTCAACGGTTCGGTCACCACCCAGGTAGTGACCCCGACCGCATTCGATCGACTTCCTACCCTCAGGTATTGCATATGTACTTGCATCCGCTGTTACACTGTGATTTCACAGTAACAACGTTTCAGGTTGCGCCCCAAGGGATTCAGCGGTTACGGCGATATGGCGAAAAAGGTTCATCTACAGTTGCGGTTCCCACTCGGGGGAGCGGTGTTGGACTACCGCGCCGAGCGTTCGGTGGCACATCGTGTGGCCATCGAACTGAGCCGACACGGCGTCGACGTCTCCATCGACGACAATCTCCGTACCGGCCTGGCCGACCTGCCGCACGAGGAACTCTGGGCGGTATAACACCGGTTCAGCGACTTTTCCCAGGGCAGGTAGCAGCCTCGCACCGCCTTGGATGTGCAGATGCATTCTCGAATGTTCTTGCACTGGTACAATTTTCGCAAAGCTCGCGGGAATGTGACACCATACCCAGCAGCATGCTCACCGCCGCCGTCGACGCGAGCGTGCTCCGCGCCTCGAACGCCCCCAGCGCATCTCCCCCGCCAGGAGTCACATGCAGCACGCCGCACCCACCCCGGGCTCCGGAATGCCGAACACCCAGCGTCTCGCCGATCTGCTGTCGGTCATTCACGCCGAGGAGAAACTCCTCCGCGAACTCGGCAGCGAGGTCGCCGCCATCGCCGTCGCCACGGCCCCCCGCCCCGATCTGATCGCCGGTCGCCCCGACGACTTCCTCTGGGAATGGCACGGATTCCCGTGAGCCGCCCCGATTTTCCTGCGTGTCGTGCCCGGGCGCTATAGCCTGCCTGACTGATCCACTCGACACGTCAATGCACGGGGACGCCCTCACCGAGCTCCTCGTATTTCACGACAGGGAGCTCCTCGCGTGCGAGCCTCGGTGCGGACACTGACCCTATTCGTTGTGATCGCCCTGTCCTGCGCACTCGCGGGCGTGGCCCGCGCCGACACCGGACCCGCGCCGTGCCGCTCCTTCTCCATCGCGATCCCGCAGGGCCGGCTCGGCGCGACCCTGTGCGCACCGGCGTCGGCGACAACTGTGCTGGTGCTGATGGCGGGCTCCAATTACAACGGAACCTATTGGGATTTCGCCTATCAGCCGCAGATCTACAACTTCCGCGAGGCGATGAACCGGGCCGGTTACGCGACCCTGGTGGTGGACCGGCTCGGCAACGGTTCGAGCTCGCATCCGCCCGCGCTGACGCTCAACGCCGCGAACACCTCCGAACCGCTGCACGACATCGTGCGGAGCCTGCGGCACGGGCTGGCCGGAGCCGCGCCGTTCGCCCGGGTGGTCACGGCCGGGCATTCGCTCAGTTCGGGCACCTCGGTGATGGAGGCCAGCAAGTACCACGACGTGGATGCCGTTGTGCTGACCGGTTATTCGCACGCGCTGAACGTCGCCGAAACCCTCGGCGTGATCTCCACCTACCATCGCGCGGTGGACGATCCGGTGTTCGCGGGCAGCGGCCTGGACGCCGGATACCTGACCACCCGGCCGGGCACCCGCATGCACGACTTCTTCGCGCCCGGCGACGCCGATCCCGCGGTGGTGGCCCGTGACGAGCGGACCAAGGAGGTCTTCTCGCTCACCGAGTATCCGGATTCGCTGCTGTCGACCCTGCCGGGCATGTCGAGCGAGATCGACGTCCCGGTGCTCATCGTCGACGGCAGCCTGGACCGGTTGTCCTGCGGCGCGGGCTATTCCGCCTGCACATCTTCGGCAACACTGCGAGCGGAGGAGGCTCCGTACTTCGCCCCGGCGGCGAGACTACAAACCTTCGTACTGCCCGGCAGCGGTCATTCGGTGAACCTCGCACGCAATACCGGTATGTACCAGAACGTAGTTCTCAGTTGGTTGAATTCGACCGTCGGGCACTGAAATCCGGTTGTTCTCCCACCACCGGGAAGGGAAGATCAACGCGCCCAGGGCTATTGGGCAATACTCCAGCAGATCCACTGTGCCGACCCACCTCGGACCGCCCGGACAACCCTTGGGACCAGCCACAGTGGCGCGGACCTGCACCCGACCGGTAAGGTCGGCGGCGCAAGGGGAATGCCGAGGGGATTCGATGCAACAGTTACTCAGGGTCACAGCAAAACGTCGGATATTCTCCTCGCCACGCTCGGTTTCGCGCCCCTTTCGGCGTTACCATGGGCAGGTGCGGTGATGATGGCACGCACTTGCGCATGTACCGGTGCGGTGTATGCCAGTGATCGGAGAGCAGCGGAGAAAGCCTCATGACGGCAGAAGAAGCCCGGATCGACCTCGTCACCACTCCCCTCGAGCAGCGCGGTCCCACCGCCCTGCGCATCATGGTCGGCGGGCAGCTACGCAAGCTACGCGAGGCGCGCAACATCACCCCGCAGGTCGCCGGTGAGCACATCCGCGGATCACACGCCAAGATCAGCCGACTCGAACTGGGGCGCACTGGATACAAGATCCGCGACGTCAACGATCTGCTGACGCTGTACGGCGTCACCGATCCCGCCCAGCGCGAATCCTTCCTGAACCTGGTCGCCATGGCCAACGAGCAGGGCTGGTGGCACGGCTACAGCGATCTGCTGCCGTCCTGGTTCGAGAACTATCTCGGCCTCGAGGGCGATGCCAAATCGATCAGAACCTATGAGGGACAACTGGTTCCGGGCCTCTTGCAGACCGACGCGTACGCCCGCGCGGTCGTCTCGCTCGCCCACGGTGAGCGCGAGGTCGACAGACGTGTCGAGCTACGCCGAAGACGTCAGCAGATCCTGGATCTGCACAACGGACCCACCCTGTGGGCGGTTCTCGACGAATCGGTACTGCACCGCCCGGTCGGCAGCCGCGACATCCTGCGCGAACAGTTGATCTACCTGGAGCAGATGTCGCACCGCACCAACATCACCATCCAGATCCTGCCCTATCGCGCGGGCGGCCACGCCGCGGTCGGCGGCTCGTTCTCGATCCTGCGCTTCAACGAGCAGGAAATCCCCGATGTCGTCTACCTCGAACAGATGGCCAGCGCCCTCTACCTCGACCGCCCCGACGACCTCGAGCTCTACCGAGAGGTCATGGACCGCCTCAGCATCCAGGCCGATCCGCCCGGCCACTCGCAGGAACTGCTGCGCGCCGCCGCGGCGGAACTCGGCTGAGCACAGCACCCGACGACCACCGGCCCAGGGTCGGTGGTCGTAAGCGTGCGGTGTGACCATGTGGGCACATCGCGTGTCGGTCATCGGTCGCGGCAACATCTGCCCCTCGACCGCCGGTCTACCACGGCCACACAACGATTCGACGCTGGCATTCGGCGAATTCCCATGTGCGAACTGCGATCCCGGCGACACAGGAGGTCAGCTCGTCGCGAGGGCAGGTGTCGCGGCGGGTTCGTGGACGTCCGTTGAGAGTGTGGGCGTGTAGAGGGCCTCGATATCGCTGGCGTACTTCTCGTTGACCACCCGACGCTTGAGTTTCATCGTCAGGGTGATCTCCTCGCCGCCCGCCTCCCAGAAAACGGGCATGATGCGGAACCGTTTGATCTGCTCCACCCGGGCGAGGCGCTCGTTGCCCGCGGCGACGGCGGTGCGGATGGCCTCGATGATCGACGGGTCGGCGGCCAGGGTGGCCGCGGCGGCGTCGGGCAGATCATGTTGGCGTGCATAGGATTCCGCGGCTTCGGCGTCCAGCGCGATCAGGGCGGTGTTGTAGGGACGCCCCTCGCCGATGGTGGCGATCGCGCCGATCAGCGGGTTACCGGATTTGAGGGTGTTCTCGATGACGGCCGGTGACATGTTCTTGCCCGCCGCGTTGATGATCAGTTCCTTCTTGCGGTCCACGATGGTGAGGTAGCCGTCGGCGTCGACGGTGATGATGTCGCCGGTGGACAGCCAGCCCTCGGCGTCGACGGCCTCGGCGGTCTGCTGTGCCAGGCCGCGATAACCCTTCATCACCAGCGGGCCGCGCACCTGCAACTCGCCGTCGGCGGCCGTGCGCGCCTGCATGCCGGGCAGCAACCGGCCGACGGTGCCGAGCCGGGTGTCGCGCGGGTGGCTGACGCTGCAGATGCAGGACAGCTCCGACATGCCCCAGATCTCCGTCACCGGAATGCCCAGTCCGGCAAAGAATCCCAGCGTATCGGGCGGAATCGGGGCGGCCCCCGACATCGCCCAGCGCACCCGGTCCAGCCCGAGCGCCGCACGCAACCCGCTCAGCACCAGCTCGTCCGCGCGCGCCCATTCCGCGGCGACGTCCTCGGGCACCGGCTCCCCGGCCAGGGTGAACGCACTGCGCCGCCGCGCCACCGACAACGCCCACTCCATCGCGCCGCGCCGCTGCTCGTCCGGCTCGCCCGAAACCTTGAATTCGATTGCGGCCTTGAGCTTTTCCCACACCCGCGGCACCGCACCCCAGATGGTCGGGTGCAGATCGGCCAGCGCGGGCGCGATCAGTTTCGGATCGGGCACGCAGGTGACCTGGGTGCCCAGCGCCTCCTGCACGTACAGGCCGGTGAGCCGGTCGGCGATGTGCGCGCTGGGCATGAACGAGGTGATGGTGTCACCGAATTCGATACCCAGCACCTCGGCGATCCCGTACACCTGGAACAGGATGTTCGCGTGCGTGGTCTCCACACCCTTGGGGCTGCCGGTGGTGCCGGAGGTGTAGATCAGCGTCGCCACGTCCTCGGCCCGCACCGCCCGCCAGGCCGCCTCGAAGTCGAAATCCGCCGCGCCCGCGTCGATCACATCGCCGACCGACAACGTCCCCTCGACCGGCTCGTCCACGCACACGATGTGCTCGAGCTCGATCCCGCTGTCCCGCAGCCGATCCACGTACTGCGGCTCGCAGATCACCACGCGCGCACCGGCATTGCCCAGCACGTGCGTCAGCTGCTCCACCGGCAACGTGTTGTACACCGAGAACGACGTCGCCCCCAGATGCTGCGCCGCGACCTCCAGCGGATAGAACTCGAGCCGATTCGACATCATCAGCGCGACGGTGTCGCCCGGCCGCACCCCGATCCCGGCCAACCCGGCCGCCAGCACCCGCACCCGCCGCGCGTATTCGGCCCAGGTCAGCGTCTGCCCGTCCCCGGGCGTGCGCAACGCCACCGCCTCCGGAGCCCGTGCGGCGGTGTACTGGAACGCTTCGGGAAGCGTGGCGAAGCGAGGTGTACTCACACGAAAACCTTTCGGGGACAAACTATCTGGATCATCGACGCAGCACGGGCCGACCTGCGACCCGTTCGCGTTCCGGCGCACCGGAACGCCGCACGTGTACTCCCGCAACGCTCGCCGAGCATTGCCACAAAACGCGCTCACCCTCGAGCGCAATCGGCTCACTCGGAGACGGACTGCGCCTTCCGCTGCGCTTCCACATCGTGAATCAGCTGGTGCACAGTCGAATCCGCCGACAGCTTGGCATCCAGCACCACGTTGATCGCGCCGCGGAACAGCGCGTACGGCTCCCAGCTGGCCGGGGCCACCGTGCGCGGGGCGCGACGGCCGATACTGTCGGCGACGGTGCGAGCGGCCTGGGTTGCGGTGATGCGAATGTTCAAGGGCCAGGGCAACAGTGCGTCGATGCGGCGGCCCAGATCGTCGGCGTCGAGCATGTCGTGCGTCATCGCGGTCTCCACGATGCCGAAGTACGCGACCCCGGCGCTGGCGCCCGACGCGGACAGCTCCACCCGCAACGCCCGCCCCATCTGCTCGACCGCGGCCTTGCTGATCATGTACGGCGAGCCGCCCATCCCCGGCGCGAACGCCGCGCAGGACGACACCACCACCACATGCCCGTGCGACCGCACGATGTGCTCCAACGCCGGATGCACCGTGTTGAACGCGCCGGTCAGATTGATGCTCATCACCCGGTCGAAATCCGCCGGATCCATCGCCCGCACGGTCGAGGGCATCGGCGTCACACCGGCATTGGCCACGACCACGTCGAGGCGGCCGTACTGCTCGATCACCTGGGCGACCGCGTCCGCCATCTGCCCGCGATCCGCGACGTCCGCGCCGATCGACAGTGCGCGCGTACGCAATTCGCGCGCCACCCGCAACGCCGCCTCGGCGTCGATGTCGACCACCACGACGATCGCCCCGCGCGCGTGCAGGATCCGCACGAGCTCCAGGCCGATCCCCTGCCCCGCGCCGGTGACCAGCGCGACCTTGCCCGCGACGTCGTATCCGGCCGAACCGAAACCGAGGGCTCGCAGAAGTTTCATCAGACCACCTCGTAGGAGTCGGCGTCGAATTTGCTGGTGCGGCGGCGGTATTCGAAGCTCCAGTTCGGATACAGGCCCGCGTTGCCGCCCTCGGGAGTGGTGTAGTAGCTCTGGCATCCACCGGTCAGCCAGACCGTGGCCGCGCTGCGTTCGCGCATCTCCTCGACGAACGCCTCCTGCACCTCCGGGCGCACCTCGACCCGCGAGGCCCCGCGCTCCCGCACGGTGGACAGCGCGTCCACGATGTAGGCGATCTGCGATTCGATCATGAAGATCGCGGACTGGTTCCCCGCCGCCCCGAACGGTCCGAGCGTGCAGAAGAAGTTCGGGAATCCGGCCATGCTGGTGCCCAGATAGGTCTGCGGCCGTTTGTGATACAGATCCGCGATGGACAGATCCTCGCGCCCGACGATCCGGCCGAACGCGGTCGGAATCGAGGTGAAGCCGGTGCCGTAGATGATGGTGTCCACCGGGATCTCGTCCCCGGCGCGGGTCACGACGGAGTGCGCGCGCACCTCGGCGATGCCGTCGGTGACGACCTCGACATTGTCCCGGTCCAGCGCGGGCAGGTAGGCGTCGGAGAAGATCGCCCGCTTGCAGCCGATGATGTAGTCCGGAGTCACCCTGCGCCGCAACGCGATATCCCGGATCTGCTTGCGCAGCTGGTAGCGGCCCATCAGCTCGAACGGATGCCGGAACCGGTTGTCCACGAACCCGACCAGCCCGAAGCTCTCGATCAGCGAATACCAGGTGCCGCGAACGGCCTTCTGCGCCAACGGAACCCGACGCAGCAGATACCGTTCGAAACCGGCCGTCGCGCGATCCATCCGCGGCACGATCCACGGCGCGGAACGCTGGAATACCGTGAGCGCCCGCACCTTCGGCGCGATCTCCGGAATGAACTGCACCGCGGAGGCCCCGGTGCCGATCACCGCGACGCGCTCGCCGCTCAGATCGTGCTCGTGATCCCAGTGCAGCGAGTGGAAGGTCTTGCCCTCGAAACTCTCGATCCCGGGCACCGACGGATACTTCGCCTCCGCGAAAATGCCTGCGGCGGAAATGAAGTAGTCGGCCGTGAGATCACCCTTGGAGGTCTGGATCCGCCACACCGACGCCTGCTCGTCCCACCGCGCGTCGAGCAGTTCGGTGCCCAGCCGGATGTGCCGCACGACGTCGTATTCGGTTGCCACCGAACGGATGTACTCCAGGATCTCGCGCTGCTGCCCGTAGGTGCGCGACCAGTTCGGGTTCGGCGCGAACGAATAGCTGTACAGCTGCGAGGGCACATCGCACGCGCAGCCCGGATAGGTGTTGGCCTGCCAGGTGCCGCCCAGGTCGTCGGCCCGCTCGAGCACGACCAGATCCTCGAATCCGGCCTGGCGCAGTTTCACGGCCAGGCCGATCCCGCCGAAACCCGCGCCCAGGATGACGATCCGGTGATGTTCGGTGCTCGGCTGTTCGGTGCTCACTGCTCCGCCTCCTGTTGCGCCTTGGTCGTGATGCCCTGGGCGATGGTCCGGGTCACGATGTTGTTCACCGGGCTCGCCAGGCCCAGCAGCGGTTGCAGCACCGATCTACCCTCGAGGGCGAAGGTCCAGGTCAGCCGGGTGCCCTGCGGGGTGGGCCGCAGCACCAGATCCTCGGCGAACCGGTGCAGTCCGGGAATCGAGGCGGCGTCGACGGTGAACGTCATCCGCTCACCCTCGTCCCAGCGGTAGAACCGCTCCTCGAGCCGCACCGCGCCGCCGAGGGTGACCAGCCGGGTCGTGCCGATGCCGAAGGGCCGCGCCGAGAGCCACTTCGATCCGGTGATCACCGCCGACCAGGACACCAGCGCGTCATCGGCGGTCAGCAGGTCCCAGACGTCCTTCCGGACGCGCGGTATGTCGACCGTGTGCACGTAGCGCCGGGCGGCGGTCGCCAGGAACGTGTCGTCCGAGGCGGCCAGGGGAAAACGGAGAGTCATTGTGGCCAAGAGCCTTTCGGATGATCTACAGATCCAGGACGAGGGGGCCGTCGCAGCGGGAGACGCACACCAGCATGTGGTCCGCGCGGTCGGCCTCGGACAGCAGGCGGTCGCGGTGCTCGACCGCGCCGGACAGCACGCCGGACTTGCAGGTACCGCAGAAACCCTGGCGGCAGGAGTACAGCGCGTCGGGTTTGACCCGCTGGATCGCCGCGAGCGTGGTCTCCTGCGCGCCGACCCGCACGGTCCGCCCCGAACGTGCCAGTGTCACATCGAATTCGCGGCCGTCCAGGACGGGCAGCGGCGAGAAACGTTCGGTGTGCAGCGAGGCCCGGGGATTCAGGTCGAACAGGCGCTGCGCGGCCTCCAGCACGGGCGGCGGACCGCAGACGTACACGGCCGCACCGGGTTCGGCCTCGGCGAGCAGGGCCGCGATATCGGGAATGCCGTGCTCGTCGTCGGTGCGGACCTCCGCGCCCTCGGGCAGCTCGTCCAGGAACGGCATGCTCTCGCGGGACCGGCCCAGATACACCAGCCGCCCACGCGATCCGGCCGCGTGCGCCATCGGCAGGATCGGCGTGATGCCGATGCCCGCGGCCACGAACAGGTAGGACGGCGCGGATTCCACGAAGGTGAACGCGTTGCGCGGGCCGCGCAGCCGCAGCCGCTCACCCGCTTGCAGGGTGTGCACCTCCCGCGAGCCGCCCTCGCCATCGGCGATGCGCCGCACGGCGATTCGATAACGGAACCGATCGCGCGGGCTGCCGCACAGCGAGTACTGCCGCTGCCGCCCCGAGGGCAGGAAGATGTCGATGTGCGAGCCGGGCCGCCACGACGGCAGCGGTGCGCCACCGGGCCGGACCAGCGTGACGCTCACCACGTCGTCGGCCTCGGCGCGTACGGATTCGACCAGGACGTCCAGATCGAAGCCGCTGCGCCGCACCGGATTCGGCTTCGAGGCCGAGGGCGCGGTGACGACCTTCTTGTACACGTCCATCACCACGCCCAGCGTGCGCAGCGCGACCATGGACATGTCGACCTTGCGCGGACGCTCGGCCGCAGCCACCGCGACGCCGCCCGAATGCGATTCCGCCTGGCCCACCTGCGATTCCGCTTCGCCCGCCGACGATCCCGCGGCGCTCATCCGCGCGCCGCCGGGGAGTGCGCCAGATACCGCAGCGCGTTGTCCATCGACCCCAGCTGCGAGGGATGGAAGTCGCGGGCCAGATACCGCGGCATCTCGGTGAAGAAGGTGGTGAAGCTCGGGATCACGCCGCGCCGGGTGGCGCTGGCGAATTGCCGCAGCCAGTAGCGGCCCTTGGTCGGGCTCGGATCGCGGCGGTACAGGTACGCGGTGGAGAAGATGAACAGCGGCAGCAGCAGCCCGCTGGCCAGCAGGCCGGTACGGAACCGGCGCGCGTATCCGCCGTCGACGTGCATGTACGCGTCGAACACCACGCTGCGGTGCTCGACCTCCTCGGCGCCGTGCCAGCGCACCAGATCCAGCATGGTCGGGTGCATGCCCAGATCCTCGAGCACCTGCGATTCGAGCAGCCACTCACCGATGACGGCGGTGAAATGCTCCATGCCGGCGAACACGCCGAGCCGCTCGCGCAGCCACTGCTCCTTGGCCTTGCCGACCAGGCCGTGATCGCCCAGCACCCGGTCGACCAGCCAGGCGACCTTGGACACATACGATTCCACGTCCAGCCCGATGGACTGGAGGTGGTTGCGCGCGCCCTCGTGACTGCTGGCGTGCATCGACTCCTGGCCGATGAATCCGGTCACCTCTTCGCGCAGGCGCTCGTCATCGATGTACGGCAGCGCCTCGCCGAGGCATTGGGCCATCGCCCGCTCCCCCTCGGGCAGCACCAGATGCATCACATTCGTGACATGGGTTGCCAGTACTTCGCCGGGGATGTAGTGCATGGGTACGGACGAGAAGTCGAAGGTGACGTCCCGCGCGTGGATCGCATGCGCTTCTTCCCGATAGGGGTGCGACGTCGCACCGTCATCTGCCATGCCCCGACCGTACAAGACCACAAATCGTATTGCAATGTTGCAGCCACAAACGGAGGAAGTTTGTTGCAATCGACGCGGGAGCTGCTAGCGTCGATATATGCCCACCGCCTCCCGGACCTCGAAAGAAGCGCCCAAGACCGTGTCCATCGAGGCACGCATCCTCGACGCCGCACTCGTCCAGTTCCAGCGTCTCGGCGTGAAGAAGACGACCATCGAGGACGTCGCCCGGCAAGCCGAGGTCGATCGGGTCACGGTGTATCGGCGTATCGGCTCCCGGGAGGATCTGGTGCGTTCGGTGACCGCGCGGGAGGTGCAGGAGGTCCTGACCGAGCTGCGCGATCTGCCCGCACAGCACGACACCATCGAATCCGTGGTCGCCGCAGTGTTCGTCACGGTCGTCACGCGCTGGCGCACCCATCCACTCGTCGAGCGCATGATCGCACTCGAACCCGATCGTCTGCTACCCCAACTCACCACCGATGGGGCGTCCTTCTTCACCATGGCCTCCGCGGCCAGCACCACCATTCTGCGCCAGGCCCTGCGCGAACGCGCGCTGCCGGAGATCTCCGACCTGAGCACGCGCGTCGAAATCGCCTGCCGCATAGTGCATTCGCTCATCCTCCAGCCCGTCGGCACGATCACGCTGGACACCACGGCAGACCTGGAAGCCTTCGCCCAGCAGTACATCGTCCCCATCGTCGTCGGCTGAGCCGTTCACCGCACGGCGAGTGACCGGATCGCCTCGGTGACGGCCGCGACGGCCATCAACCGCACGGTGTCGACGTGCGCCTCGACCGAACCCGTCGCCGCGGCGATGAATCCGTCGCCGTCGTAGCGGGTGTGCGGTGGCGTCAACGCGCGCGCCAGACCGTCGTGCGCGCCCTGCGCCGCGACCAGACAGCCCGCCTTGTCCAGACGCGCGTTGGTCACCACCGCACCGATCGTGGTGTGCGTGCGCGCGGTGTCGAATGCGAAGGGCTCGCCCATGATCGCGACGGCGTCCAGCGAGATGTCCCCCTGCCCGTCGTCGATATCGCCGAAGGCGTTCACCGCGCACAGCGCACCCACCACCAGCGGGCCCAATGTTCTTTCGGCATAACCGATTCCACCCGGACGTCGCTGCTCGCCACGCCACTGCGAGGTGTACGCGCCGGTCCCCGCGCCGACCCGGCCGTGCAGAATCTGCGGACCGGCGGCGGCCTGCGCCGCGGCATACCCGTCGGCGGGAGTGGGACGCACCGACGGATCACCCGCGGCGAGATCGAACAGCGCCATGGTCGGCACCAGCGGCACCGGACCGACCGGCGTCGGCACACCGCGGCCGCGTTCCTCGAGAAATCTCATCACCCCGTCGGCGGCGGCCAGCCCGAACGCCGAACCACCGGTCAGCACGATCGCATCGATCGTGGTCGCGGTCTTGTCCACCGCGAGCGCGTCGAGCTCCCGGCTGGCCGGGGCCCCGCCGCGCACCTCACACGAGGCCGTGGTGTGCTCCGGTAGCAGCAGCACCGTGCACCCGGTCTGTGCTTCCGGATCGGACCGGTGCCCGACCGTGATACCCGGAATTCCGATCGACATACATACCCTCCTGCACTGGTGATGTCCCGGCGATCATCGCATTCGAATTGGCCGGAATTCTGTTGCGCCACAGCACCGCCTGTGCCGTTAACCTGGTTGGGTGACAAGGTCGGCCGGTGGGGGCCCAAACGAGATCGGTTCGGCGCGTGCGCTGTTCGCCCGGAAGCTGGTCGAACTCTTCCACGCGGCCGCCGATCCCACCCTGGACCGGGTGGTGCGCAAGACCCGCAAGGATCGCCCCAACCTGCCCAAACCGCCTACCGTGCAACGGCTCAGCGACTGGCGTTCCGGGAAGAATCTCCCGGCACAGTTCGAACTGTTCGAACCGCCCATGCAGACCCTGATCACCCTGGCCAAGGGCACCGGCAATCCCGCACCGGCCGGTCTGCTGGACCGCTCCGAATGGCATCGGATCTGGAAGACCGCCTTCGCCGAGGGCAGCAGCCCGCAGCCGGTCATCAGCTCCCCCACCGTCCCGGGCGAGTTGTCCCGCGAGCTCATCCTGGACACCCTCCCGTCCGATAAAACCACCCTGATCGGCCGCGATGCCGCCCTCGACGACATCCTCACCGCCGCCGGAACGGCCCGGTCCGCCTCCATCCACACCATCGACGGTATGCCCGGCATCGGTAAAACGGCACTCGCCGTGCGGGTCGCGCACCGATTGGCCGAGCAATTCCCGGACGGCCGCTACTTCGTCAGCCTGCACGCGCACACCCCCGGACATCCGGCCGCGACGCCGACCGACGTGCTGGCCGATCTGCTCACCTGCCGCGGCGTCGACCCGCGCAACATCCCCGACACCCTCGAATCCCGCCGCAACCTGTGGCGGGATCGGCTGTCGGGCAAGCGAATCCTGCTGGTACTGGACGACGCCCGCGACGCCGCCCAGGTGGAACCGTTACTCCCCAACGGATCCGGCTGCCTGACGCTGATCACCAGCCGCAGACGCCTTGTCGCACTCGATGATTCGCTACCGCACGCGCTGAGCACCCTGCACCCCGACGATGCCGCCGATCTGCTGCGCACGTTGACCGGGCGACGTGGCGAGTCCGATCTCCCGGCCGTGCGCGAGACCGTCCAGCTGTGCGGCTATCTACCGCTGGCGATAGTGCTGGTCGCGGCGCGCCTGGTCCACCACCCCAGCTGGACCGTCGCGCAATTGGCCGCCGATCTGGCCACCACGCGGGATCGCCTGGGCGAGTTCGCCGCTGGGGAACGCGCGGTCTACGCCGCCTTCACCATGTCGTACGCGGATCTGCCGCCCACCCGCCAACGCCTGTTCCGCCGCCTGAGCCTGCATCCGGGCCCCGAGATCGACACGACCGCCGCCGCCGTCCTGGACGGCATCCCGGCCGCGAAGGCCCGCGCCGAACTCGACGCACTGTTCACCGACCACCTGTTGGACGAACCCGCGCGCGGCCGCTACCGCATGCACGACCTGCTCCACGAATACGCCCTGGCCCTGACCGCGTACGACCCCGCCGACGACCGCCGCACGGTGGTCAACCGCCTGCTCGACCATTATCAGGACGCGGGCATCCTGGCCAGCCGCTACCTGGCCGGAGAAGCGAATCCGCCCTCCCCCTTCGACGACGCGGATTACACACCGACGCCGCGGATCTCCTCCTTCGCCAACGCCCTGGACTGGCTCCGCACCGAACGCGCCAACCTGCTGGCCTGCCTGGAATACGCTGCCACCCAACGTCATTCCGACCGAGTGGTCCGCCTGACCGCCATGCTCGCGGGCCTGCTGCGGCTGGACGGTCCGTGGCCGCTGGCGATCACCCTGCACCGCCGTGCGGCCACTATCGCCGAACACAGCGGCGACATCGCCGGGGCCGCAACGGCTCTGATGGATCTGAGCGTGGTGCGCTGGGCGGCCGGGGACTATCCGGGCACCGCCGATCTGGTGCGCCAGGCGTTGCAGCTCTACCGCGACACCGGCGACCGGCGCGGACAGGCCCAGGCCCTGGGCAGCCTGGCCCGATTGGGTTACGCCACCGGCGATTACGAGGAAACCGCCGTCTTCACCGCGGACGCGCTGGTGCTCTACCGGGATCTAGGCGACCACGCCGGACACGCCTACGCGCTGATCGGCACCGGGATGGTCCGGCACGCGACCGGCGACTATCCCGGCGCGGCCACCCTGATCCGCGACGCCCTGACCATCTTCCAGAACATCGGCGACCGCCCCGGAGAAGCGTACGCGCTCAACGAGATCGGCATGATCCGCTACGCGACGGGCGACTACCCGGGCGCGTCGAAGATCATGCGGGACGCGCTCGCGATCTATCGCGACACCGGCGACCGTACCCGGCAGGCCGACGTCCTCAACGACCTGGTCGCGGTCCGATTCGCGACCGGCGACTATCCGGGCGCGGGCGATCTGGCCAACCAGTCGCTCGGCATCTACCGGGAGCTCGGGGACCGCCTGGGCCAGGCCAACACCATCGAATGCCTGGGCAGACTCTGCTACGCCACCGGCGACAGCGCGGGCGCGGCCGAACATCTGAACCAGGCGTTGGAGATCTTCGCCGAGATCGGCGACCGCGTCGGGCAGGCGTATACCCTCAACGAGCTCAGCATGATTCGCTATGCCAGGAGCGACTTTCGCGGCGCGGCAGCACAATTGAGCCTGGCGCTGACCTTCTTCACCGAGATCGGCGACCGCGTCGGCCGGGCCTACACGCTCATGGGTTCGGGCCTGGTGCGTTATGCCAGTGGCGATCTGCCCAGCGCGCGGGTGCTGCTGCATCGGGCCTCGGACATCTTCACCGGTATCGGCGACCGCGTCGGGCAGGCGTACGCGCTGTGCAGTCTGGGCCGGTTGAACTACGCGGACGAGGACATGCCCACCGCGGTCGAGCAGTTGCGCCAGGCGCTCGACACGTTCCGCGAGACCGGCGATCAGGTCGGCGAGGCGTACGCGTTGAGCTGCCTGAGCCGGCTGCGGTACGCGAGCGAAGACTATTCGGGCAGTGACGATCTGGTGCGCCAGGCGATGCGGATCTACGACGACATCGGGGACCGTTTCGGGCACGCTTTCGCGCTGTCCGGCCAGTCGGTGCTGCTGGCGACCACCGAGGACTTTCCCGCGGCCACCGAACGACTTCAGCAGGCGCTGACCATATTCGGCGATATCGGCGACCGCGTCTCGCACGCATACGCTTTCGTCGGTCTGGGTGTGCTGCGCTATATGGCGGGCGATTACGAGGGCGCGACCGAACTGGTCGAGCAGGCGCCGCTGATGTTCCGCGAGATCGGCGACAAGCTCGGTGAGGCATACGCTTTCATGGGGTTGGCCCTGTTCCGCTACAGGCAGGGTGACTATTCCGGCGCGGCCGATCTGGTGCAGCGGTTGATGAGCATCTTCTCCAGTATCGGCGAGCATCCGGAATTCGATGTGCTGCAACGTATCGACGAGCTCTGGGCCGAATCCAGCACCGGCCCGCAGAACGGTGTGATCGCGTATATCGACGCCCTGCGTCTGGTGCGCGAGATCCAGGTCCGGTGGAAGAAGCGGCGGATCTGGCGGGATCTACCGGTTCCGGCGTGGCATCGTCAGGACGATCCGGCCTGATCACTCGGCAGCTCGGCCGGACCGCCAATCCCGGTGCAGGCGGCCCAATTCCGTGCACGGTTCGTCCCCGTACAACCACTCCCGCGCTATCCGATGCCAATTCGCGGTGGCCCGCAACTGCCCGAGCGTCCCGAACGTCATGAAATCCACTCGGCGCGAATGCACATGCTCCGGCGGCAGATTCTGTCGCCGCATCCCCGCGTACTCGGCCTCGCGCGGGTCTATGGCCAACAGGAAAGCGCCGGAGGCCAATTCGGGTGTGATCGGCAGATCCTCGTCCACCAGGCACCATTCCGAGGCGGCCAGCACGTAGTCGTAGCATTCGGCCGGGGTGACCTCGGACTCCGGATCGATGACGCCGCGTTCGGACAGCATCCGGTACAGATCCTCATCCCGGTCCTCGGCCGCCGCGCGCAGGCATTCGACCTCGAAAGCCATGTGCGCCCGGTCCATTCGCTTGTAGTTCCCGAAGTCCAGGAACACCACGCGGCCGTCATCGCGCAGCAGCAGATTGCCCGGATGTGGATCGCCGCAGAACTCCGACAACTCGAACAGCGATCCGACGTAGAACCGGTAGACGATCTCCCCGATCCGATCGCGCTCGGCGTCGGGCAGCTCGCGCATCCCCTCGAAATCGATACCGGGCGCGTATTCGGTCACCAGCACCCGCTGGCTGCTCAGCTCCGGGAACGCCTGCGGCACAACGATGAACGGATGTCCGGCGAATATCTCCGCGACCTGCTGCTGGGTGCGCGCTTCGAGGGTGTAGTCCAGTTCGTTGGCCACGCTGGTCCGGTATTCGTCCAGCACGCCGAGGGTGAAGCCGGGAATGAGCTGCGCCAACAACATTCGCAGCAGACCCAGATTCCGCAGGTCCGCGCGCACGGCCTGATCCACGCCCGGATACTGCACCTTCACCGCGACATCCGTACCGTCGTGCAGCCGGGCGCGATACACCTGCCCGATCGAGGCCGCCGCGATCGGTTCCGGATCGAATGCGGCGAACTTCTCGCTCACCGGCGCGCCCAACTCCGCCTCCAGCACCGCACGCATCGTCTCGAAATCCACGCTCGGCGCGTGATCACGCAGCACCGCCAGCCGTTGCTGGAAGCCCTCGCGCTGTTCGGCGGGCACCAGATCCAGATCGATCATCGACAGGAACTGGCCCAATTTCATTGCCAGGCCCTTCATCTCGCCCAGCACCGCGACGAGCTGTTCGGCCAGTTGCAGCGTCTGCCCCTCGACCAGCCGCGCCCGCGCCTGTTCGGAGCGCCCGATCATGGACAACCGCGTGCGCCGCTTGTGGAACGCCTGCCCGACGAGCACACCGCCCAACCGCGACGCCCGGCCCACCCGAGAGGTGGCCGGAGACTTGCTCATACCGCTGACCTCCGTCGAATTCCCTTACTCGACAACATATTCCCGCACGCGGGCCGGATGGTCACCGCCCGCCCCAGTGCAATGTTCCCAGGAACGCGCGTAGCACGTCGTCGAATTCGCCTGGGGACAACTCGCATTCGCTGATCTCCGGATGCCCGACCAACCCCCAGATCAGCCGCGCCCGCGTCGCCCCCTCGACCACGACCACGTCCCACGCGTCGAAGACCTCGGTCCGTGGACTCACGAACAACGGCCAGTACCGCGCCCCATCGGCCACAATCTGCGCGTCGGACCGCTCGCCACTGCCGAACAGCGCCTCGGTGACCACCCGAACCACCTCGGCCGCAGGCACATTCAACAACCCCTCCGCACAACGCCCCCCGCCCTGATCCAACAGCCGCTGCGCGATCACCGCGACCTCCCGCACCGTCCCGTGCCTGTCGAAGCGCCCCACCGCATCGCCCCCACACCACCACCGAATCCGCCCGAACATCCACCGCGCCAACTCCGCGTCCCCCGCCCGGACCGGCTCCAGCTCGTATTCCACGGCGAACCGCGCCCGGTCTCCCACCAGCATCGTCACCCCTTTCCGGGAGCATGCGTCACCCCGCGCAACATGCCCCCAACCTAAGTCCCACCCCACCCCCCAACCACCGCCGAAACCGCCGGATTCAATATAAACCCCCAGGCAGAACCTATTTTCCGGTCCGGAAGAATCACCTCCGTTCCGGAACTCCCGGCCCCCGACATCACCCCAGCACCCGCCCCACCGAAGCCCCGCCGCCACATCCTCACTCAACACACACCAGCCACCCCCAACGCTATCCCCACATCATCACCACCTCGAACCACGCCTTCGCGATCGATCGGCAACGCCATCTCCCACCATCACCAGTTATCCCCTTACGCAACAGCACCGGAGAGCCCGCATCGCGAGACCCTCCGGTGCCATATCGTCAGCTCGAACTGCGGCTTCGGGAACCCTTCCGGCAATGTCATCTCCCGGCAAAGACCATGATCCCCGTTGCGCGACAACGCCTATCAGCCGCAGGCTATCCCTTCGCAGCGGTCAGATCGTAGACGCTGGTGCCGTCGACCGTGGTCGCGGTGAAGTGCTGCTGGACCCATGCCGAGATCTTGGTCGACTCGGAATCGTCGTCCCCGTGCGGACCGTGGTCCTCTCCGGCGATGAAGTAGTGGATCCGGCCCTGCGCGACGTACTGCTGGAACTGTGCGAGCGTCGGCGCGGGGTCGCCGCCGCTGAACCCGCCGATGGCCATCACCGGGACGGCCGAGGCGAGCTGATAGCTGTTCGCACCGTGTGAGCTGACCGCCGCACCGGCCCAGGTGTAATGCCCGGCATCGGCCTTCAGCATGCTGACGATCTGCGTCGAGGGACCCGAATCCCATCCACCGTGCCCGCCTCCCGGCTTCGCGGCATCACCAGCCTGCGCACCTCCCGACTGCGCGTTTCCAGGCTGCGCGTTTCCAGGCTGCGCGTTTCCGGGCTGCGCATTCTCCGACTGCGCACCACCCGACTGCGCGTCTCCAGGCTGTGCCCCACCCGACTGCACACCACCGGGTCGTGCCCCACCCGGCTGCGCCCCACCAGCCTGCGCATCCTTCCCCGGACCACCGTCCCCCGGCCCCTTGTGCCCACCCCCGAACCCGAACCCGGCCCCGGGAACCTGCGGCCCGGCACTGGCCATCCCCCCACCGCCCCCTTGCGACGCCACCAACGTATAAGCGCTGTACGCAACCGGCCCGGCCACCCCAGCCAACACCGCCGCGACAACAGCCGCCACCGCAAGCCGACCACTCGTCCACACGGTCAATCCCACCGCGGCCACCACCCCGACCACCAGCACGACCCACCGCAACCACGGCACGAAATCCGGTGTCCGCGAGAGCGTTATCCACGACATGGCCACGGTGAACACCACACTCACCATGAACACCCCACGCACCCAACTCTTTTCGCGCGCCCGCCACAGCAGTACCGCGCCACCGCCGACGAGCGCGGCGACCGCCGGCGCCATCGTCATCGTGTAGTACTGATGGAACGTCCCGTTCATGAAGCTGAACACCAGCCCCGACACCACGAGCCACCCGCCCCACAGCAGCAGCGCCCCACGCACATCGTCGGTCCGGGACCGCTTGCCCCGCAACACGATCCCCGCGACGCCCAACACCAATGCGGCGGGCGCCAACCAGGTGATCTGCCCGGCCAGCTCCGGCCCGAACAACCGCGTGATCCCCGGTTCCCCGGCCCGCGGCCCGAACCCGGCCGTATCCAACCGCTGGATCCCGTTGTACCCCACGGTCAGATCCAGAATCGAATTGTTCTCCGACCCACCGAAATACGGCCGCGAACTCGCGGGCCACACCTGCGCGATCAACACCCACCACCCGGCGGCCACCAGCAGCCCGGCCACCGCGGCGAACAACTGCGCGATCCGCTTCCCCAGCCGCGGCGGCCCCGCCACCAGATACGCCAGCGCCAACCCCGGCACCACCAGCATCACCTGCAATTGCTTTGCCAGGAAACCCAATCCGACGAACGCGCCGCACAGCAGCAGCCACCGCCAGCGCCCGTCGCCGAGCGCGCGCGTCATCGCCCAGGCCGCGGCGATGATCAGGAAGGTGAGCGTCGCATCGGGATTGTTGAACCGGAACATCACCACCGCGACCGGCGTCACCGCCAACACCAGCCCGGCCAGCAGTCCGGCGGCGGGCCCGAACACCCGCCGCACCGTCGCCCACAGCAGCGCCACCGACCCCACACCCAGCAGCACTTCCGGCGCGAGCATGCTGGCACTACCGAATCCGAAGATGCGCCCGGACAATTCCATCGGCCACAGCGACAGCGGCGTCTTGTCGACGGTGACGATATTCCCGGGATCGAGCGACCCGAAGAAGAACGCCTTCCACGACAACGTCCCCGATTGCACCGCGGCGGCATAGAACTCGTTCGCCCATCCCACCGAGGTGAGACTCCAGCAGTAGGCCGCGGCCGTACCGATCAGCAGCACCGCCAGGAGCAGACGTTCGCGGGGAATCCCGGGCGGGGTGGGCGCGGGCGTCGGGCGCGCCGCGGCACCGGGCTCGGCGGTGACAGTTTCGGTCATGACCAGCAATCCTGGTCGTACATCCTGCCAGGCATCTCAACCGACACTGGGAGAACCCTGTGAGCCCCGAACACACCCCCGATATACGAAACAATGGACGCCCACCGGCCAAAAAATTTCCGAGGTTCCTTTTCCGGTGGACGTCCTGAATCAATTCTATTCAATCGTACTTCGAGCACCAGAGTTGTTTCCTTCAAGCCCGGATACGTTTCTTTCAAACCCGGAGCTGTTTCCTTCAAGGAATCAACGGGTGGATATTCCCGATCACCCCAACGCCGCCCGCCTGAACCCCACCAGCGACGTTTCGTGCCGTAACGCCGGCGTCGACCCGCCATTATGTCGGGACTCCCCCGATTCGCCCAGATCCTCCGAACCTGGCTGCCACGGCGGCGTATTGCGCACATGCAGTTCCCGCGATATCTGCGCCCCCGCGGTTCGCAACAGCGGCACCACCGCCCGCGCGGCATCGGTATTGGGCACGATCGCCGACAGCGACGCCACCACCTCGCGCCCGGCCGACCGCAGCGGCACGGCGATCGCGGCGTTCCCCGGATCGATCAGGCCGGGACAGAACGCCGCACCCGTTCGCCGGATCTCACTCAACAGCGCGCGCAGCGCATTCGGCTCGATAACCGTCCGCGCCGACAGCGCGGGCAACGGCCCCGCCAGCACCGATTCCTGCACCATCGGCGACGCGTAGGCCAGCAGCACCAGCCCCGCCGCCGACGCGTGCAGCGGCAGCCGCGAACCGGGCCCCCGCAACACGGTCGGCACGGCATTGGGTGCGGACAGCGTCTCGACGAACATCACCTCCACCCCCTGCCGCACGCTCAGGTTCACGTTCTGCCCGATCCGCGCGCTGAGTTCGGTCATCTGCGGCACGGCCGCACGCGCCAACTCCCGGGTCGGCGCGGCCCGGGAGACCAGCTCCCACATCCGCAACCCGATCCACACCCGTCGATCGGCGTCGCGATGCAACCAGCCGCGCTCGACCAGCTCGGACACCATCCGCGACACCGTCGGTAACGAAAGCCCGGTCCGTTTCGACAACTCTGAGACGGTGATGACCGGACTGTCGTCCTCGAACGCCTCGAGCAGGCGGGCCAATCGAGAAAAGACGGACTCACCGTTGGAATATCTGGCCATCTACGACTCAACCTTCCGGTATATCCGGGACACGCAGCATCGGCCCGCGGCGTTGCGGACACAATGAGTCCGACTTTGTCGTATCGGCCTGTCCAACCCCTGCTCGAAGGCTTAGAGTCACCTGTGCGTCGCCGCGCGTTTCATCCAAGGAAATTCGGACAGCGGCGATTCGCATACAAAGAAACCTCCGCCGTGAGCGAAAACACGTTTCACGGCGGAGGTCTCGATTGAGCTGTCCGGATTACCCGATGCTGAAGGGCTTACCCCACACCGTCACATATCCGATCGACGACGCCGTGTACACCTTCGCCTGCGCGAACGAACGCGCCTGGGCATACCCGCCGCAACCATCCACCGCGAAGGTTTCGTTGTGCCACGTCACACTCTGGTGCGGACCGGTCACCTTCTGGTGCGGGTTGTGCGATTCGTTGCCGTAATCGTCGGCGCTCTCCAGATCCAGCAACTTGAGCACCTTGGCCTGCCCCGCCGCGAGGGTCAGGGTGGTGGAGCCGTCGCCGGTGGTGGTGACGCTGGGCGAATCCGCGGTCAGATCGGTGGAACCGGTGACATCCGCACCCGCGGTCATCCCGCTGCTGAGGTCGACCTGGCAGCCGACGATGTAGCCGACGACCAGTTTGGTCGCGGTCTGCGGATCCTTCGCGGACCCACCGCTCAGGTCGACCGACGCGTGGCCGCTGGTCCACGCGTTGCGGCTCAGCGGCGTCCCGTTCAGCGACGGGTTGATGTTCGCCGATTCGCCGGTGATGGCGACGTTCGCGACGGTCCCGTCACCCAGCGTCTGGGAGATGTGGCCGCCGGGCAACGCGACGAAGGTGTCGGCATTGGCCGCACCCACGGAGAAGTAGCCGAACGCGGCGGCCACGGCCAGCCCCATACCGGCCGCGCGGGCTACCGAGCCCATACGAGCAGTTTTCATGTGAGTATTCCTCGATTCAGGGTTCGCCGAAGCGAAATACTGTGAGCGACAGGCGAACTCAGCCGAGGCTGAACGGCTGGCCGTAAAGTGTGGTCTTGCTGTAGTCGGTGCCGATGATCTCCACCGTCACCACCTCGCGCGCCTGGGCGTAGCCCGCGCACCCCTGCACCTCGACCTGCTGATCCTGGAGATCGAAGTGGTACTGACCCGACTTCGTCATATCCAGTTCGTCGAAGTTCACCCATTTCACATCGCCCGGCGCCAACGGCAGCGACAGCGACCCCGACAGGCTCGGCGAGGTGCTGATCGCCGCCGAAACCCCGGCCGACAGGCTGCCGAGCGATACCTGGCAACCCACAAGGTATCCGACCGACATCGTCGAGGAACCATGCGTCGAAGAATTGTTCGTTCCCGCGCTGTTGGCGGGACCGTTCCACGGCCCGACCTTTCCGGGCGGTGTCGTCACATTCGCGGTCACGTGCGAGGACAACCAGGCGACCCGGCCCGCCCCGTTCGCCGCCAACGACGGCGAGATCCGCGCACTGTTACCCACACTGTCGATCGAAACACCCGGATCGGCGACATGGCCGTTCGGCAACGGCACGAATGTGTCCGCATTCGCGGCTCCCGTGGACAGGAAGCCGATCGCGGCGCTGGCGGCCGCGGCTATGCCGACGGCCCGGAAAGCCCGGACCCCGGCACGACGATATTCCCTCATCTGTTGTCCCTCACTACCTTCATCGGTTTGCCTCGCCGAAGCGGGCAATCGTCCGGCATGCGACCGGTTCGTGTCGGCTGAATCACAATCCGTCGAAATACACGCCGAGCCGAAGGCTAACCCACTGGACAATTGACATCATTCGGACTTTCCTTCATTGCAAGAACGGTGAACGAAACGGCCCGGCTCACATTTCCTTCAATGAAAATATTCCTTGATTGAAATCGAGGTGGCCGGACCGGGCGGTTCGAGGAGATGCTGTCATCGGCCCGTACGGCGGCCGGAACGCAAATCCGTCACCGAGACGCACACCCGGTACCGCATACCTGCAACTTGCGATACCGGAATTCGCGAACCACCGCCGTAAGACCACCGGGCTCGTGCGCATGCCCGCCGAAATATCGACCCTCATCATATTTCGGCGGGTATGCGACTTCTACTTTTCCGGCACATTTTCCTGCGCATCGGATCGACTCGTCCCACACCGACGAGACCGGCCCCGGCGACCACACGACCCGCGCGCACCCGCTCGCCGGACGCCCGCTCGTCCGGCCGCCCCGCCCCGCCCCGCCCGACACGCTCCGGCACGGCCGCGAACACCTGTGCCACGACGGCAATCCGACCTGACCGCCCGGTCGGAAATTCGCTTTTACCGCGCGCTACGAGCACACTTCATCGAATGGACCAGGAAAACGGGCCGAAACCCGGATTGTTCAGCCACAGCACCGTCACCGCGGCCACCACGCCCGCGAACGCCACCGCCGAGGCGAAGGCGCAACGCCCCGTCTTCAGCAGCGGCCCCAACACGCAGCAGGCCGAGCCCACCGACGGCGAGCACTGACCCGACGGCGCGCCCCGGCCGTCCGGCGACGAACCTGAGCATCCCCCACCCCGACGCCCGCTCGGCGATTACGGTTGTCCGCGAGACCATCACCTCACCTCAGGAGAGCAGACTGCCGTGAACGCACTCGCCGACAAGGCCACGAAATTCCTCGCCCTGCACCAGCCCGGCGATCCGGTGATCCTGCCGACCGTCTGGGACGCCTGGTCGGCGAACCTGGTGCAGCAGGCCGGATTCGCGGCCCTGACCGTGGGCAGCCACCCGCTGGCCGATTCGCTGGGCAAGCAGGACAACGAGGGCATGACCTTCGCCGAATCGCTGGCCCGGGTTCGCGAGATCACCGCCGCCGTCGACATTCCGGTGTCGCTGGACATCGAGGCCGGGTACGGCCGCAAGCCCGCCGAACTCATCGAGGGCCTGATCGAGACCGGCGTGGTCGGCCTCAATATCGAGGACACCGTGCACAGCGAGGGCGGCCGCCTGCGCGAGCCGCAGGAGCACGCCGATTTCGTCGCCGCGCTGCGGCAGGCCGCCGACGCCGCGGGCGTGCACGTGGTGATCAACGCCCGCACCGACCTGTTCGTGAAGCAGGTCGGCGACGAGGCGGACCGCACCGATCGCGCCATCGCCCGGCTGCGCCTGGCCGCCGAGGCGGGCGCCGACGTGCTCTACCCCGTCGGCCGCCACACCCCGGAAACCCTGCGCCGCTTGACCTCCGAGCTGCCGCTCCCGGTCAACGCCATCTCCACGCCCGATCAGAACGACCGCGCGTACTTCGCCGAGGCCGGCGCCGCCCGGGTCAGCTTCGGCCCGTTCTTCCAGGCCGCGCTCGCCACCGAGGCGAACCGGCTGTTGCAGCGCTGGAGCTGAGTTCCACTGCCTCGGTTGCCCTTCCAGCCGCTGGATGCCAGCCGCTGAATCCTGGTTGCCCGGGCGGACCGCACCTGGTCCGCCCGGCGGCCGGATCCGCCCCTCGCTGATCGGATCCTCGTATCCCCCAGCGGGTTCGGCATCTCCAGTTCTCTAGGCAGCTCTGTTCGAGGCGGCTCTGTCGCTCGTCGCTCTGCTCGGGTCTTCGTCCCGGCACATCGAGCACTGCCCCGGCGCGTCGTTCGCATTCAGCCGCCCGAGCTCGATCAGCCTGCCCCGGCAGTACCAGATCATCGCGCACGTCTCCGGCGTGCAGTCCGCGTGCCGGGACATGTGTAGTTCGTGATGCATCCGCTCGGGCGTCAACGGATTCGGCGGATAGTCGTGAAATACCGGATTGCCGCGCAACGTATTTCCTCCTTCGTATTTCGGAACGCATGCGAATGTTCCAGTCACTCTGGAACACCGCGACTTTGGTACCGTTCCATTCTCCTGGACAATGCGCTCTCCCGTGTACTACTGATCTGTCGACAAAGTTATAGCGCAGCAGAACATCAGGACCTACTATGTCCCCAGAGACAGGAGAGTTATCCAGTGCTACCCCCACCCCGAATTCCACCCCCACCCGGAGCGTTCAGGTACCGATAGTACCCCCACATCGCTTTTCCGCATTTCGGTTTTCCACTCCGGAATTTTCCGTAACGGATTTTCCAGAAAACTGCCGTGCGGCGACGATGCATTGCGGCGCGAGGCGTTCCAGAAACGGCATTCCTGCACGGAATTCACCTGGTTCACCGGCGAGGGCAGCACCAACGACACCAGACAGTGAGGGATATGCCATGGCAGGATCGACACTTGCGCGACGCTCGCTCGGTCGCCGACTCCGAAAGCTCAGGGACGCAGCCAAACTCAGCCAATCCGCCGCCGCCCGGGCCGTCGAACTCTCCCCGCAGTCCATCGGCAGACTCGAGGACGGCCAGGCCACCCGCATCACCGGCCTGCACATCAACGAACTCTGCAACCTCTACGGCGTCTCGGACGACGAGCGGAGACTGCTGCTGGAGTTGGGCCAAGAGGCAAGGGAGGCAACGAAATCCGGCGGCAAGTGGTGGCGGGCCTATGCGGACCTGCTGACCGCCGGGGTCGAGCACTACTACGGGCTGGAGGAGGCGGCCAACCGGTTGACCTCGTTCCAGAACATCATGGTTCCGGGCCTGTTGCAGACCGTCGACTACCGTCGCGCCGGAGAATGGACCATCCATCCGGACGACTCGAGCGCCGACATCGAACGGCGCGTCGAGATGACGGTCCGCCGACAGGAACGCTTGCAGGACAACAAGTTCGAAGTGGCCATGTTCCTGTTGGAAGCGACCCTGCACCACCCGGTGGGCGGCGCGGCCGTGATGGATCGGCAGATGCTCCACCTGGATCGGCTCAGTCGCCGGCCGAACGTGTCGATCCGAATCGTCCCGCAGGGCGCGGGCAGCAATCTCGGGCTGCACCTCGGTCCGTTCGTGCTGCTCGAATTCGACCGGCTTCCCTCGACCCGCTCGACCGAACCCCCGGTGGTCTACGTGGAAGGTTTCACCGAAGATCGCTATCTGGAACGCGAGACCGAGGTGAATTCCTATACGAAGGCGATCGGCGAGCTGGACCGCGTAGCCTTGAACCAGCATGAGTCCAGGGCCCTCATGGGCCGGATCGCAGGGGAGTATCGAGCATGAATCACGAACTGTCCCAAGCACACTGGTTCAAATCCAGCCGCAGCAAGGAAACCACGGCCTGCGTCGAGATCGCCCACCTCACCGCGGGTTCGGTAGGCGTGCGCGACTCGAAGAATCCCACCGGCCCGGCCCTGGTCTTCGCCCCCGAAGAGTGGGACGCGTTCAACGCGAACGTCCGGACCGGCCACTTCGATCGAGCCTGATCGCCCATCGCCCGTGGGGATCGAGCCGTCTCGATCCCCACGGCCCACCCCGATCGGCTCCTCACCTGTTACGCAGGTCATAGCTTCCCCACAGACGCATAGTCGTTGTCACCGTACTGGAATCCCCGGTAAGGTTGCCCCCAGAGTTTGGGGGATGCGCTGATCAGCCCTCATTGTCATGGCTTCGCCGACGAGGAGGGCAGCAGATGAGCCAGACGCGGAAGACATTCGGAGTGGTGGCACTGCTCGCCGCGGCGGGGCTGGCGTTGGCGGGGTGTGGGAAGTCGACTACGGCGTCGCCGACCACGGACGTTGCGACCAGTGCGTCGGCCGTGGCGAGCGCCACAGACCCCGCACAGCCGAAGTGGGACCCATGCACAGTCCCCGACTCGGCAGTCTCGACATTGGGACTCGACACGACCTCCAAGAGCGACAAAGTCTCTGGAACCACCTTCGATGGCTGGAAGGTCTGCGGTTGGAAGTCGTCGGACAAGACTTACGACTTCACCATCTTCACGTCGCACCACACTCTTGACGAGTATCGGCAGCGGTCCGACTACCAGGGTTTCGCCCCCACCACTGTGGGAGACCATCAAGCGCTCCAGTATCAACACGCTGGTGCGCTCAACGCCCTCGGCTGCTCGATCAGTGTGCAAATCCCCGACGGCACAGTCGACTTCGACGTACTGAATCGGTACGGAACGCCCGGCTTGGGCGACCCCTGCACAATTGTGCGTCGACTCGCGGACGGGTTGGCCCAGTACATCCCCAGCGCGTGAGGGGAGAAGCGTGATGGATGGGATCAACCCCAACGAATGGAAAACGCTGCTCGCCCGGGCGAACTCCGGCGAACTCTATCTGGATCCCGAAACAGGAAAAGGGTTGGATAAAGTTTGCGACAACCACATAGAAAATCTTCAGGATGCACTGAGTTCCATGAACCGCATGGGTCACATGACAGGATTCGGCAACTTCAATTCCAGTAAAATCCTGGAGAAGAAGTATTCCGAACTGATCACCGGAACCGACCAGTCGATAGACGTCATTCTCCTACAGCACATCGATGCAGCCAAGACCGCGAAAGAGGTTGTGGCCAAGGCGATTGCAAACTACGTCGCGTTAGACGAGGAGCAGCGCGCCAAGATTGAAAAGATGATTCCATAATGGGCATACTTCAGGATATTGAGAACTTCTTCGGCGACGACGACAGTTACAACTCGTACAAGAGCAAGATCATCCAAGCCCAGGAACAGTGGAACAAGGACCGGGACTGGATATACAAGACTGAACGCCAGGGAAACTACGACACCGAATTCTCCAGCGATCTCCAGCCGAAGAAGATCACGACGCCAGACAACTACGACAGCATGGAACTCACCACTATGCAAGAATCGGTGAATTCCATGAGCATCAAGGCTGTTGATGACGCTGTCACCGGATGGGCAAACCTGGGCATGGCCCTGACCGGCACGTTCGCTCAATTTCAGCAGCAGTTCACCCGAACGATAAACGGCGACGGCGGTCATTCCGGCTGGCGCGGGGCGGCTGCCAAAGCTGCTGTCGACGCGGTGAACAATTACTCCAACCGGTCCGCACATCTTCAGAAGGCTTCGACGTATATCAGCCTCAAGCTGTCGGAGATGAAGACAGGCATCGAGGAAACCAGAAACCTCATGCCCGGCGTCACCGTGACGACAACCCCGGCGGGCAAAACCCTCCCCACCGACGGCGTCATGAAGATCAACGACCACAACAAGGACGAGGCCACCCAGGAAGCCCGCCGCATCCTCAACACCGTCTACGGCCCGGTCGCCAGCCAGACCGACACCGGCGTCCCGTATCTGCCCACGGCACCGAAGATCGCCGACTCGGGCCCAGGTCCGGCGGCATCCGGCCCATCCGGCGTCTCGGGCCCGACTGTGCAGCCCACCAACGCAACCGGCCCCAGCCAATCCTCGGGCCCTGCCGCGTCGGGCCCGTCGGCCTCGGGAGCCAGCGGCCCGGGCAGCGACCAGACCCAGCACGGCGGCGCATCCGGCCCATCGCAGACCTCGAGCCAACAATCCACCGGCCCGAGCGATTCCGCGAACACCTCGGCCACCGGACCCCAGTCCACCTCGACGGCGGGCTACAACCCGAACGCCACCCAATACACCCCGAACACCGCCGACACCTCCAACTACTCCGGCAGCGGACTCCAATCCACCAGCAGCCCAACCTATTCCGGCACCGGCAACCAACCCGGTTCCACCTCCGCCACGCCGGGCCGCAGCATCCCGGGCACCTCGGGCACCGCACAGGCCGCCGCTGCCGCCGAGCGCGCCGCCGCCGCGGCCGCCCGATCCGGCACCTCCGGCCTGACGGGGATGGGCGCGCCCGGCCAGGGCAAGAAGTCCGAGGACGCCGAAAAGTCCGGTGTACCCGACTATCTCGTCACCCAGGAGCACGGCGACCAGCTGACCGGCCTGGATGAGGACCGCAAATACGTACCGCCCGTGATCGGTGGAGACTACGATGCCCCGAAGTATTAGATTCACCGGCCTGGAGTTCGAAATCCTCTGGGCCGCATACGGTCGCGACCGCCTGCCCTACCCACTACAGCATCGCACCGATATCGAGGATTTCGACGATCTGAAGCGAGCCCGCGAGGCGGCGGTCCAATCGCTGCTCACCAAGTACGATCCCGACCTCGAACGCGCGCTCGCGGTCCTGGTCAATCCCGATGCGCGGGTGGAGGCCAAGGGTTTCGGCGGCCCTGACCACGACCAGATCTACCGTTTCCACGCCGCGGTCCGCGACGACGCCGGTGCGGTCATCGTCCAACTCCCCGGCACCGCGCCCGACTCCGGCGGCGAGGTCGTCGTGAAGTATTGCGCCGCAACGCAAATCGGCGAGTACGCGGTCGAATCCCTGCCCAAACGCAGACCCGGCGCCCAACCCGCCCTGGAGATCCGCCGCGACGACCTGGAACGCGACCGCCTCAACCCCGTCCGCCGCGGCCCCTCCCTCACCGACCGCCTGGACCGCGTCTTCGACCGCCCCCGCACCGCCTACGGCGAAGTGATGATCTTCCCCGGCCCCGCCCTCGACGCCCGCCGCACCCCCGGCCGCTCCTTCTGGTGGATGGACTACCCCGACGGCCGCTACTACGTGAAAACCACCGACCCCATAGTAGCCAAACCCATAACCCCCAAATCCCTTGCCGCAGAAGTAAACCGCATAACAAAACTAACGGCCACCTACTACCGCGAAGACCGCGAACACGAATCCCACCTCCGCACCCGCCGCCCCTCGTAATACTTCCGCAGCACAGCTGATCGGCGGACCGAACTTCCATCCGGCCCGCCGATCGACAGCCGTTCTACTTCAAGTCGGCCAGATCCAACCCGAGCATAGCGAGCAGATCCACACACTCGGCGGCATCCTGTGCGTAGACGGCAACGGTCTTCGCCGCCAACACATTCCGCTCGAGTTCCGCCGCCTTCTCGGCAGCCCGAACGTCCGCAAACGCAACTGCCTGATCGACATCCCCGGTACTGGCCAAGGTCATGAACGCTCCTAGCGATAGCCCCGACCGGTACGCCCGATGCCCACGGCCGAGGACCGAACACGCCCACCACCCACCGCACCTGTGCGCCGACCGCCAACCGTGCCCGGTTCCCGCCGACGTTACCCCCTCCCCTCCCCTCACCAACCCCCGATACAAAAAGCCACCGAATTCACCGGCGGTCCAGCACGGACCGCCCACCAACGGTCCAGCACGGACCGCCCTGTGGTGGACCACACACGAATCCATCGAATCATGTGGCCCCAGAACATATTTCGCGCATATCTTCGCCTCATGGTCGGCAAACCTCACGAGGCGATGCATCGCCTGTTCCAAGAAGATCCGGGAGTCTTCGGTCGCGCCTTCAAGCGCCTCGCTCTCCCTTTCGGCACCCCCACAGAAGTCTCGATCTACACCAACGACCTGTCCGAACATCGCCCACTGGAACGGCGTATCGACAGCCTGATCGCGATCACCACCGACACCGACGGCCCTTTCCTGCTCGCCATGGAGGCACAGAACGACAAGGACCCCGACAAACTCAGCGCCTGGGCGTACTACGCGGCCTACCTGCACGCGACCTACAAGATGCCGGTCGTCCTGGTGATCGTCTGCCGAGACCGCGCCACGGCCGCATGGGCCGCACAACCAATCTCCCTCGGCCTCCCCCAATGGCCGAGCCTGACAGTGAAACCACTGGTCCTGGGCCCACACAACGTCCCGGCCGTCACCGACCCCGACGAGGCCGCCTCCGACATCCCCCTGGCCACCCTCTCCGCCATCACCCACGTCAACGAACCCGACATCGGTGCGATACTGGATGCACTCGCAGCCGCGATGCGACAACTAGGCCCCGATGATGAATCCACCGTATTCACCGAACTGACCGAACTGGGCCTCAGCGGCTCAGCCGCAGCCAAGAAATGGAGTGACCTGATGAGCATCAACCTCTCCTTCTTCAAGGGAGAAACCGCCCAACGCCTCCGCGCCGAAGGCCGCGTCGAAGGCCGCGTCGAAGGCCGCGTCGAAGGCGAGGCCAGGGGCAAGACCATGATCATCGAGAACATCCTGGACCTGCTCCGGAGTCGCGAGATCACAGTCCCCGACGAAGCCGAACAACAGATCCGATCCTGCCAGGACACCGACAAGCTCCGCACCTGGTTCCACCAAGCCCTCACCGCGACCACGATCACCGACGTCCTCACCTGACGACACCAGCGCTCACCTCCGCCCCGGAGGTGAGCGCAACTCGTTGATACCCTCCCGACGAATACAGCCAGCCCACGAGCCTCCGAAAGCTCAGCGGTGCGTCGCGATCCCGGCGGAATCGAGTTCACGGCGGCCGAGCTGGCCGAGTCGGCTCATGATTCGCTCGATGTCGACGGGGAGGCGGGCGTCGGCGGTGAGGGTGGTGAGTGGGGTGGTGGCGAGGAATATCGGGGTGACGTCGCGGTCGTAGAGGACGTCGACGACGTTGGCGAAGCGTTGTGCGGGTTCGCGGTCGATGGTTCGGAGGGCGGGGACGCCGCTGACCACCCACTGCGGGAAATCACGGGACAGGGCGAGGTAATCGGTTGGGGCGGTGGCTGTTTCGCATAGTTCGGCGAAGTCGATCCACAGCACGGATTCGGCCGCGCGAGTCACCCGGATCGGATGTCCGGTCGGTGCGAGGGTGCGGGATTCGTCCGGTCCGGGCGGATGGAGTCCGAGGCGCTCGAGCTGCTCGGATGTACCGGGGCTGACCCACCATCCAGCGGCGAACCCGGTCTCGTGCCCACCGGTGGTGCGATAGTCGACGGGGCCGTCCACGGCGAGCACCGTCAACGCTTGCTCGATCAACTCGATCGTCGGCACGAAATCGTCGTGGAACAGCGGGTTGGGCAGCAGCGCTCGGGGCGGATAGTTCGAGGTCACGATCAGCCGGATATCTCTATCGAACAGCTCACCCAGCAACCGCGAGATGAACTTGCCATCCGCGACGTCGTGAACGTGAAACTCGTCGAAACACAACACATCTCGCGCACCGAGCAGATCATCCAACGCCGCCGACAGATCATTGCCGTTGGCCCGGATGGCCCCGTGCAGATCCCGGAAGAACTCGTGGAAATGAACCCGCAACTTCCGCCCGTCCGGCAACGCGTCGAAATACGTTGCCATCAACCAACTCTTACCGCGTCCCACCGGCCCCCAGAGATACAGACTCCGATCCCCCGCAGCGAGCGCAGCCGCCGCACGCCCCTGCGCCGCATCCAGCTCGAACCCGAGTTCCGTTGCCGCCCTGTGGAATACATAGATATCCACACCCGCGAACCGATCTGATCGAACACCCCGACGACCCCAACGCATATCGGAACCCTAATCCGCACCCCCACCGATACACATCGCTCTGTGAACCATCACACGCACGGCGAAACTCACACCCCCGGCTCGCCCAGCTCCTCCGACGCGGGCGCGGAACGCATGAACACCTCGTCACGTTCGGTGAAGAACGCGGGCAGCTCCCGCCGCAACTCCTCCGCCCAGGGCGTCGCCGAATCCGCCGCCACCGCGGCCTGGATACGGTCGTAGGAATCGCGATCGTCGTACTCCCACACCGCGACCACCCGCCCGTCGTCGGTCTCCCACCGCCCCACCAACCGCGCGCCGTGCCGCAACTGCACCGGCAGCAGATGTATCCGGAAGTAGTCGTGGAAGATCGCGAGATTCTCCCCGACCGCCTGATAGATCTGCATCCGATAGATCACAATCGCCCCTTCGACCAGTCACACCGCCGATAATCGCCCCATTCACCCACACCAGGGCCGATCCCGTTGCCGGGCAACTCGATCGGTTCACTCGTCACATCCGAAGAATGTATATGTACCCGGCAGATCAGATACGGAAATCCATATTTCCCGTACTCGGCGCTCCCGGCTCCCGGCGGTGAGATCCGCGCGGATCACTCTCGGCCGCCGCCGGTTCGACGCCCATGATCGTGGAATACGCATCCGGATCGGTGGATTCGTATCCGTGCGCGGGAGTGTCGAATCCCTGATCCCGCACCACCGCGTGCGCCCCGGTGACCGGCCTGTTCGACCGCGGCACCACCTGTTCGGGCACCGACTCGTACCCGCCGATCACCCCGTCCCCGCGCCGCGCCACCCCCTCCGGCTCGAAGGACTCGACCGAATCCCCGTAATCCGCCTGCCGCCAACGTGATTCGCTCTCCGGCTGGTACATCCCCGACCGGAACCCGGCATCCTCCGGCACCACCACCGGCTGCGGCCCGGTCCGCAGATCGTGCGCCCCCACCCCCGGCCGCGCGGGCGGCACCTGCACCGAGAACGATTCGGCGATGAACGTCCCCTCATCGGCCCCGGCGGCGAACGTCGTCACCGTCAGCTGCAACAGATACTGTCCGGTCGGCGTGCTGGCGATCAGATACCGCGTCGACATCCACAGACTCAGGTCCGCGTAGGTGTACATGCCGGAGATCTCCGCCGACGGAAACCCGTCGTAATCCTCGACATCCCCGCCGAGTTCCACCCAGTCCGGCAGCCGCCGCGAATCGGTGAACGCGCAACGCATCACCGCCCGCGGATCCACCGGCAGCGACAGCCGCCACACCATCAGCACCGCGTTCTCGACCCACCCGGACTCCGCCGCGACACTGCCCGCCTCGGCCGGTAATGCCCAGGCCCCGAACGCATTCGGCAGCACCTCGCGGACCACGCCGTGCCAATCTCCCGGAATATCCAGCAGCACAACGGGAACCCCGGGATACTCGGGATACACCACAACCGGTGTCGCCCCGACGGCAGCCAGAAATTCGCCGATCGTGGGCAAGGTCTGATCGTCCAGGTCTTGTGAAGCAGCGTTGTGTTGTGAAGCAGCGTTCATCGCGCCGAATCCCCTCCTTCTCCTGCGCACCCGACCGTACCGCACATATCCGGCACGTCCATCCTCCAACCGGACGGATATTTCAGGAACGCGCCTTCTCCGCGGACAACAGCGCCGTCACGATGCCGAAGACCGCCCCCGCGAAGCCGAAGAAAGCGGTCGCCGACGTCGGATGATGGGTGGCATCGGACCAGAAACCCATGGCCGCGAGCCCGACGAACAACACCACCGACAGCGTCGCGCGCCCCCAGAAGAACTGCGCGGGCGGCTGGGTGGCGAGCGTCGCGGCGACCGCGCGGGCCTGATCGTCGGCATCGGCCTCGGACGACGGCGAGATCTGCAACGCGGAGGTGATCGCCGATTCCAGCCGCGGATCGTGCACCCCGAGCAAGCCCATGCGCTGCGCCGCCGCCGCGGCCGCGTCACTCACGCCGGAATCGAGCAGCGCGCGCCGGATCTCCGAGCTCACCACGTCGGTCGGAACCTGCTGTGTCGGATGTTCGAAGAACAGCCCCATACCCGTCGCCTCCCTCAACGACTTGTCCTCGCGCACAGCGTAACTGGTCGTCGCGGGACACGCCCGCCGAGTGATGTGAATCTCGATCGCGCGCCCGTGCGCCGAATGCTATGGTTTCGCACCGACCGGAACGACCGGACATCACCTCGGGGGATTTCTCATGTTCAACTGGTATGTGGCCCTGCTCGCGCTCAGCGGCATCGTCATGCTCGTGCTGGCGGCGCTGAAGCAGGGGCAGAGCGTCGTCTCGCGCTCGATCAACGGCATTTTCGGCGCGGTCTTCGTGGGTTACGCGATCTATCTGGCCTTCTTCTTCGACGGCGGGTCGTATCTGATCTTCTTCCAGGCATTCCTGCTGCCGGTGCTGATGGTGGTCAACTTCTTCCGCAACCGCACCCCGCGCCCGAAGCTGACCGAGACACAGCAGGCCTGGCGCGAGTTCCAGCGCAGCGATCAGGCGCGCTAGCGTTGCGTGGGTGAAGATCGAGCAGGTTTCCGACTCCGTCCACGTCGTCGCCGGGACGAATGTCAACTGGGCACTGGTGAGCGACGGTTCGGGCGTCACCGTGATCGATGCCGGATATCCGGGTGACACCGACGACGTGCTGAAGTCGGTGCGGGAGATCGGCCATCAGTTCGACGACATCGCCGCGGTCCTGCTGACCCACGCGCACCTCGACCACATCGGCGCCATCCCGACACTGGTCGAACGTTTCGAGGTGCCGATCTACACCGGCCCCGAAGAGGTCCGCCACGCCAAACGCAAATACCTGCAACAGATTTCGCCCGCGCAGATGGCCGCGCGCCTGCTCGACGCCCGGGGCCGCCGCTGGCTCGCCCAGACCCTCCGGGTCGTCGGCCGCCACCTCGATGTCACGATCCCGACGGCCACCACCGCCGACGAAGCCACCCTCGCGGCCCTGCCCGGCGGCATCGTCGCGATCCCCACCCCCGGCCACACCGACGGCCACACCGCCTACCTGCTCCCCTCGGAAGGCGTGCTGTTCTCCGGCGACACCCTCATCACCGGCCACCTGCTCTCCGCCCACACCGGTCTGCAACTGCTCCCGACCTTCTTCAACCACAACGAATCCGGCACCCGGGCCAGCGCCGCCGCCCTGGCCGCCCAGCCCGCCCACACCCTGGTCCCCGGTCACGGCTCCCCCGTCGAATACGACCCGGCCGAGCTAACCGCCCTGTTCGGCTCCGCCACCGGATAGCCGAATCCGTACCCACACAACACATCAACTCGCTCCGACCTCCTCGCACCACAATCCACGACGCACAGACCGATCGAGCCTGCCGACACCACGCCTCGTCCGCTCGCCGCACCGAGGATCCAGTCCAGATCACGGGCAATTGGCTATGGACGCCCGCCCACGACGGGATGACGCTGGTCTCATGAAGTCCCTGCTGCCCGGCGAATTCGCCCCCGAGACCGTCTATCTCGACACCGCGGCCTTCGGCCTGCCCCCGAAACGCGGACTGACCGCACTGCACGCGGCATTGCACGACTGGGGCGCGGGCCGGCGAACCCCGGGCGGTGACGACGAGGTGGATCGCCTCCGCGCGGGGTTCACCCGGCTGCTGCCCGGCGCGACCCCGGACGACATCGCGATCGCGAACACCGTCGGCACACTGGTCGGCCCGATCGCCGCGGGCCTGCCCGCGGGCGCGGAAGTCCTTGTGGCAGAAGGTGATTTCGCCTCGGTGACCAACCCGTTCCGCTACCACGGCAACCTGCGGGTGCGCACCGCGCCACTGGAACGGCTGGCACAGGAGGTCCGCCCCTCCACCGCCCTGGTCGCGGTCAGCCTCGCACAATCCGCCGACGGCCGCCTGGTGGACCTCGCAAATCTGCGAACAGCCACAACAGCCCACAATGCCCACCTACTCCTGGACGTCTCCCAGGCCGCGGGCTGGCTCCCCCTGCACTTCGCAGATGCGGACTACTGGGTCTGCGCCACCTTCAAATGGCTGCTCGGCGCACGCAGCGTCAGCCTCCTGGCGATCAACCCCGCCGCCGCCGAACTCACCCACCCGACCTCCCCCGGCTGGTACGCCGCGGCCGACAGGTGGTCGGAAATGTATGCGCCCCGGCAACTCGCCACCACCGCCCGCCGCCACGACAGCACCCCCGACGGCCTCGGCGTCCTCGCCGCCAGAATCGGCCTCGACCTCATCGACGAACTGACCGTCGAAGCCGTCGGCGCTCACGATCTCGCACTGGCACAACGCTTTCGAACCGGATTGGCGGCCCTGGACATCCCGGCCGTCCCCGGCGATTCCCCCATCGTCACCATCCCCGGCGAATACGGCCGAGCCGACCGCGTCGAAGCCGCCGACATCGTGGCCACCACACGAAACAACTTCCTACGCTTCGCATTCCACGTCCACAACACATCCGACGACGTCGACCGCGCACTGACGGCCCTCGGCGAAAAGTAACCCATCCGAGCCGGACTCACCTCGGCCCGCGACTGCTCCCGGCCCGCGCGAGCACCACCCCGCCGAACCGGGCGCAGCGTCACCGGAGCCCACCGAGCTACCAGCTCACCCCAGCTGAATCGACCGCTTCGCCAACCCGAGCCAGAACCCCTCGATCGGCGTACGCCGGTTGTCGAAGTCACCCTCGCCGGCCCCGAGCGTGACGAACAGCGGCGCGAAGTGCTCGATACGCGGATGCGCGAGACGTGCGGCCGGTGCGGTGTGCCGGAAGTCGAGAAGCGCGTCGATATCGCCCGCCGCCAACGTTTCCCGACCCCACGCGTCGAATTCGCGGGACCAGGCGGGCGCCTCGTCCCCGACGGCATCGCGCGACATCTCGCTCAGGTTGTGCGTGAAGAATCCACTGCCGATGATCAACACGCCCTCCTCCCGCAGCGGCGCGAGCCGACGCCCCAGCTCGAACAACCCGACCGGATCCAACGTCGGCATGGACAACTGGAGCACCGGAATATCGGCCTCGGGGAACATCTCCACCAGCGGCACGTACGCACCGTGATCCAGCCCGCGATCCGGCGCATCGTGTACCGAATCCCCCAGCAGCGCACGCACTTTCGCGGCCAGCTCGGGCGCGCCCGGCGCGGGGTACAGCACCGAGTAGTACCGCTCCGGGAAACCCCAGAAGTCGTAGACCAGCGGCACCGTCGTGGTCGCCCCGAGCGTCACCGGCGCATCCTCCCAGTGCGCGGAAACCACGAGAATCGCGGTGGGCCTGGGCAATTCGGCGGACCAGGCGGCCAGCTGCCCGGGCCACAGCGGATCGTCGGCCAGCGGCGGCGCACCGTGGCTCAGGTACAGCGCGGGCATCCGCCCGGCGGTCTCGGCGGTGGACATGGCGAAACCCTTTCAGCCGATCAATCGAATGGTATGCCCGGTGTGCTGGGCCTTGGCGCGCAAATAGCGAAGGTTGTGCGCGGTCGCGTGCACGCCGGTCGGCACCGTGGCCCGCACATCCACCCCCAACGCGCGCAACTGCCGCGGCTTGTCCGGATTGTTGGTGAGCAACTCGACCGCCCCGACGCCCAGCGCGGCCAGCATCTGCGCGGCGGCGGTGTAGTCCCGGCCGTCCTCGGGCAGCCCGAGCGCGGCGTTGGCCTGATACGTGTCCAGCCCCTGATCCTGTAGCGCGTACGCGTCGAGCTTGTTGTAGAGCCCGATGTCGCGTCCCTCCTGCCGCAGGTAGAGCAGATATCCACCGGCCTGTGCGATCCGCTCGACGGCCTCCCGCAACTGCGGCCCGCAATCGCAACGCGCCGAACCGAACACATCGCCGGTGAGGCATTCCGAATGCAACCGCACCAGCGGCGCCGCCCCGGGCGCACCCAACTTCAGCGCCAGATGTTCACGACCGTCGGCCAGCCCGTCGAAGGTGACGGCCTCGGCCGTGACCGCGTACCCGTCACCGAAGGTGAGCGGAATCCGCACCCGGGTCCGCACGGTGGCGCGCCCCGGCTCGACCGTGGCCGCTTCCGCCGCGGCCGGACCCGCATTGCCCCGCCCCGCGATATCGAAGATGGATGTCATGGCTACTCCGAAGTTCGACGACTCTGCCGTTCGAGGCTCTACCTGCTCGAATCTGCCCGAAAGCTCCTCTGTTCAAATTTGAACAGCGGCCCGATCGAGGTTATTCCAATTCGAACGACAGACGGTAACCTGGGATGATGAACGGCCCACGCTGGCTCGACGAGCATGAGCAGCGTGCCTGGCTGGCCTTCCTCACCGTCACCGGCATGCTCTCGCGCCGCCTCGACCAACAACTCGAACGCGATTCGGGGCTGTCCCACCTGCAATACGAGATCCTGGTCCGCCTGTCCGCCGCCCCCGACCACGAACTGCGCATGACCGAACTCGCCGACGCCCTGCTGGACTCCAAGAGCAAACTCACCTACCAGATCGACCGCCTCGAACAGGCCGGACTGGTCCGCCGCCGCTCCTGTCCGAGCGATATGCGCGCGGTCTACGCCGTGCTCACCGACGCCGGGCAGTACACCCTCGAGGAAGCGGCCCCCGGCCACGTCGCCGCGGTCCGCGAGCTGTTCCTGGATCCCCTCACCCCCGACCAACTCACCGCCATCGCCGACGGCCTGGGCGCGGTCGGCCGCAAACTCCGCGGCGAACGCTGACGAGCGCCGCACACCGGGCGCGGTTACGATTCGATCGCTATGCAACCTCCACCCGACGCCCGCATCTGGATCGATAAACAGACCCCCGAGCCGTTCCACGCGTTCAGCGCGGTGGCCGTCGCCGTGCAGCACGCCGCCGAAGCCGCGGGCCTGCACCGCGACGTGATGGAGCTGGTGAACGTCCGCGTCTCCCAGATCAACGGCTGCCCGTTCTGCCTGAACCTGCACACCCGCGCCGCGATCGAGGCCGGAGTAACCCAGCAGCAACTCGACGTGCTGCCCGCCTGGCGGCGCAGCGACCTGTTCACCCCACTGCAACGAGCCGCCCTCGTCCTGGCCGAGACGACCACCACGCTCCCGGATGAGGAAACCCTGACGCGTGAGTATGCTCTTGCGCGGCAACATATGTCGGACGACCAAGTATCCGTCGTCATCTGGGCCGCGACGACCATCGGTGCCTTCAATCGCGTGTCGATCATGAGCAGGCATCCGGTGCGAGTGCGGAAGGAGAACTGAGTGAGCGAGCAGACGACACCGTCTTCGGTTGTCCGCAACGATGCGCAGTTGCGCTACGAGATCTGGTACCAGGACAAGCTGGCCGGATTCGCCGAATACCGCGAGCGGGAGAACGACACGGTGTTCATCCACACCGAGGTCGACACCGAATACGCGGGCAAGGGCCTCGGTGGCGTGCTGGCCAAGGCCGCGATCGAGGACGTCATCGCGCGCGAGCGGACCATCGTGCCGCGCTGCCCGTTCATCAAGAGCTGGCTGGACAAGCACCCGGAATATGATGATCACGTGGTCGGAAAAGGTATTCAACGGTGAGTGACCTCGAGGAGCATCCCGAGGCGGCGATCTGCGAGGCCACCCCCGGCCCCGGACCGCGAACCGACAGCTACCCGTCCCGGGAGGTGCCGCTGGGCGGCGTGCGCGGCGTGACCGTGCATCGCGTGCTGCCGCAGCGGGATCTGCCGACCGTCGGCGCCTGGTGCTTCCTCGACCATTTCGGCTCCACCGCGCCGAGTCCGGATCTGCCGCCGGATATCGATCCGCATCCGCACATCGGCTTGCAGACCGTGACCTGGCCGTTCGAGGGCAGGATCCGGCATCGGGACAGTATCGGCTCCGATGTCGAGATCGAACCCGGGCAGCTGAATCTGATGACCTCCGGGCACGGCATCGCGCATTCGGAGTACACAGTGCCGGGCGCGCCCGCCGGACACGGCATCCAGTTCTGGATCGCCCTGCCCGACGGCGACCGCGAGATCCCACCGCATTTCGAGCAGCATCGGGAACTGCCCGTCGTGGAGTTGCCCGGCCTGCGCGCCACCGTACTGATCGGGACGTTGGCCGGAATGCGTTCCCCCGCAACGGTTTACACCCCGATCGTGGGCGCGGATCTGCGGCTGGAACCCGGCAGCACGGTGAATCTGCCGCTGACAACGGAATTCGAGCACGCACTGCTGGTCGTCGACGGCGAACTGACCGCGGCGGGCGTCCCCGCGCCCGCCGGACCGCTGCTCTACCTGGGCAGCGATCGCGCCGAACTGACGCTCACCACGCCGACCGGAGCCCATGCGATCCTGATCGGCGGCGAGCCCTTCGGCACGGATCTGGTGATGTGGTGGAATTTCGTGGCCCGCAGTCACGATGAGATCCAGCAGGCCCGAAACGATTGGGAGACAAGGGATCTCAGCCGTTTCGCGGGTATCGCGGGACATCCTGCGGAGCAACGCATTCCGGCGCCGCCGCTGCCCAACCTCCGGCTGAAGCCGCGTAAACGCCGGGCGCACTAGCCGATTCGATTCTCACGGTGTGCCGAGCAGTTTCAGGTATCCCATCAGCTGTTTCGTGGTGAGCCGTCCATACGGCGAGTACACCATCAGGTTGTGGTACCGCGCGTCCGCCGGAGCGGTGAGTTCGATGATCGCCACCGGCTCCCGGTAGTGGCGGCAGGAATTCGTGCACTCGTAGTAGGCCTGCGTGAACAGGTCCGCGGGTCCCAGGGCGGTGTTCGTCCGATCGACGTGGATCGCGTCGGCGCCGAATATCGCGGCCGCGTCGGCGCCGAATATCGCGGCCGCGTCGGCGCCGAATATCGCGGCCGCGTCGTCGAGCGAGCGATAGTGGCCGTGCCTGGCGTTACCCGGCTCGTTCCCGGGCTTGCAGTCGTCCGGGACGACCTGGATGCCCAACAGCACCGTGTCCGTGGCCGTACGGAATCCTGAGCCCACCAGGGAACAGTTGTCCTCCTGCCAGGTCTGCACCGGATCGAGGCGTTCGCCGCGCCTGGTCTTCATGGTGAACGCCAACGGCGAGTGATCGACTCGCGCGACCACCAGCCCCGGATCGGCCGGCGCGGCCGGATCGTAGTCCGGCCGTTCATCACCGCCCCGGCAGCCACTCAGCGCTAGCGCCGCCGCGCAGGACAACCCCGCCACTCGAAGTACGCGACGAAAAACCTTCGATGCCATACCGACCGACAGTAGCGTGACCTCGCCGATCCCCCGAACGATTTTCCCTACTTACGCCGCGGCCGGATGACAGCGGTGAAAGTCGCTGCGGCAACGGACTTTCCGGTGTTGTCGGTGATATCCACCGGCACCTGCAACTCGACCGGCGTCCCCGCCAGGATGTCCGCGCGCATCCCGCTCAACACTTCGGCACTCAACTCCGAGGTCGCGCGAATCGGCCCCGCTTCCCCTTTGGCCCGCGCCAGATACTCGATCCGCCCGTCCCGCGCCACGATGAACGCGTCCCCCATCAGATCCACGATCCCGGAAATCGACGCCCCCATCGCCGCGGTCTCCGCCAACCCGAACAGCATCGCCGCATGCAGATCCCCGTTGTGATTCAGATGCTCCCCTCGCGGCGCCATCTGCACCACATTGCACCCCTCCCGATACTCCACATTCTCCATCCCCGCGTACTGAATGAACCCCAACTTCTGAAACCCACCCCACACCAGCTCACCCAGCGCACCGTCCACAACTACTCCCATCCCAAGTGAAACACGTTCTACTTTTCATACAGCCTCCGGGAAGCGTTGTCCATGGGCGGCAGCAGACCACCCCGTGACCCGGCGGGAATCGAACCCGCGTAGCCCTGATCGAGAGTCAGGGTGCCCGGCCGACAGAGCACGGGGCCGTGTGACGCAGGCCGGAATCGAACCGGCGGATGTCCTGAATGAAAGTCAGGCCGCCCATACCAGCAGAGCAACTGCGCCGAGGCTGGGTGACGGGACTCGAACCCGCTGAAATCAGTACCACAAACTGATGCCTCGTCCTCTTCGGCTCCACCCAGCACGTCTGCACGAAAACGAAAAATGGGCCGCCCCCGGCAGTTTCACCTCCGGAGCGACCCATACGACACAAACCTGTTCACGCCGTGCCGGATTCATCCTCCGAATCCCGATGATGCACCGAAACCCCCTGCGCAGGTTCATGTTCCAGAACACACTCGAACGCCTCACGCCCGAACCCCTTGCGCCCCATGATCACTCCTCCCGCCGATCTCGATACCTCTCGAAGGTAACACCACCGAACACCCACCGAAAGCGAATATTCCCCACCGAGCTGATAAACCTCCCAACACCTCACCCGAAACCGGTCCACCACGAACACGAACCGAACACCGAGATACCCTGGCTATCAACAGAATTCAGCGACCGAGCAGGTCCACGACACCTACCAGGGACCGTGCTGACGATGACCTCGACCACCCCATCAGGACCGTTGATCACGCGATACGGATCACCAGGTGATCTCGGGCAGCTCGACATCCATCGCGAACGGACGATCAATGCGCAGATGCTTGCGGAAGACACCACTGGGCGCATAAGCACCGCCCTCGGGAAGCAACTCGAAGGTGTAGACGGCCATCTCATCGTTCTCGTTCTCGACACGCCAGAAGTTCTCGATACCCGCTTCGGCATATTGCACCGGCCGCAATTTGCGGTCCTTGGTCTTCGTACTGGGTGAAACGATCTCGATGGCGAGATGCACATCGGCAGGGCGGTAGACCGATGTATGCGGTCCGAAGGACGCGCGGAACACCACGAGAACGTCCGGTTCGGGCGCAGATGCACCCAGGTCGACAGACTTTTCCGACAGCACCACGACATCCCGCGGCGCATTACGGCGCAAGGCGGCCTTCAACACGTCCCTGACCTCGTCATGCCATGGATCGGCTGGCGCCATCATCACGACTTGTCCATCCTCCAACTCGAAGCTGCCATCGACCACCTCTATCAGTCGAGGCAGGTCAGCGGCGGTAAACCCTTCGGGCGGAGGCACCGGCAGAGACACCAGCCGAGAACGAATCGGTTCCTCGGGTCGATGGTGCGCAACGCCAGCCATAGCAGCAGGGTACCGGTCGAAAAAAAGTTCCCGCAACAAGTCTTCACGCCGGTTCATCTCAAACTCCCGAGGCGATCGCGTCATGTCGACAGGCACGCCCGAAGCATACCGCCACACTCGACGACAGTCCACAACAAGTAACTCGAATACCGTTGTGGCACAACAGATTACTTTGACTCCATACCAAAATGCACAGGCGCACAATGAAACTGAACCAATCTGATACCGAACCAGTCCGACCGCCCCGGCAACCCAACACCCCACACATACGACAACCGCCCCGCCTCGAAAACCCGAGGCGGGGCGGATTGCGTTGTCTCCTACCGGATTACCGGTAGTCGCTGAACCCGTAATCGTCCAGCGGGACAGCCGCACCCGTGGTCTGGCCGAAGCCTTCCGGGGTGTAGTAGGTGTCGTCGTAGGACGGCACCGCGTAGGCGGCCGCGCGGGCCTCCTCGGTCGGCTGGACCTGGATGTTGCGGTAGCGGTTGATGCCCGTACCGGCCGGGATCAACTTACCGATGATCACGTTCTCCTTCAGGCCGATCAGCTTGTCGGAGCGGCAGTTGATCGCCGCGTCCGTCAAGACACGAGTCGTCTCCTGGAAGGAGGCCGCCGACAGCCACGAATCGGTCGCCAGCGACGCCTTCGTGATACCCATCAGCACCGGACGACCCGACGCGGTCGACGCGGCATCGCCGTGCTCGGCCATGACGCGACGGTTGACCGCCTCGAACTCCGAACGCTCCACCAGCGAACCGGGCAGGAACTCCGTCGCACCCGAATCGATGATCGTGACGCGCCGCAGCATCTGCCGCACGATGACCTCGATGTGCTTGTCGTGGATGGACACACCCTGCGACCGGTACACCTCCTGGACCTCGTGGACCAGGTGGACCTGCACCTGACGCGGACCCATCACACGCAACACCTCGTGCGGATCGGCCGAGCCCTCCAGCAGCTGCTGGCCGACCTCGACGTGATCGCCGTCGGCGAGCAGACGCTCGGAGCCGTCGTCGTGCTTGAACACCCGCAGCCGCTGACGCTTCGACAGCTTGTCGTAGACCACTTCGTCCGAACCGTCGTCCGGAATGATCGTGATCTTGTAGAAGCGGTCGTCGTCCTCGAGCCGGATCCGGCCCGAGACCTCCGCGATCGGCGCCTTGCCCTTGGGCACACGAGCCTCGAAAAGCTCCTGCACTCGGGGCAGACCGCCGGTGATGTCGTCACCCGCGACACCACCCTGGTGGAAGGTACGCATGGTCAGCTGGGTACCGGGCTCACCGATGGACTGCGCGGCGACGATACCGACGGCCTCACCGATGTCGACCAGCTTGCCGGTCGCCATCGAACGCCCATAGCAGGTCGCACACACGCCGGTGCCGGTGGTGCAGGTCAGCACGGAGCGGACCTTCACCTCGGTGACACCCGCCTCCAGCAGCGCCTCGATGGCCGGGTCGCCGAGATCGTGACCCTTCTCCACCACGACGTTGCCGTTCGCGTCGAGCGCGTCCGAGGCCAGCGTACGAGCGTAGGTGCTGGTCTCGACGTGCGCGTCACGGATGATCGTGCCGTCGGCCTGCTTCTCCGCGATCGCGACCAGGATGCCGCGCTCGGTGCCACAGTCGGTCTCGCGCACGATGACGTCCTGCGACACGTCCACCAGACGACGGGTCAGGTAACCCGAGTCGGCGGTACGAAGCGCGGTGTCGGCCAGACCCTTTCGCGCACCGTGGGTGTTGATGAAGTACTCCAGAACCGTCAGGCCCTCACGGAACGAGGACTTGATCGGCCGCGGGATGAACTCACCCTTCGGGTTCGTCACCAGGCCCTTCATACCGGCGAGGGTACGGGTCTGGGTGAAGTTACCCGTGGCGCCCGAGTCGACGATCGTGATGATCGGGTTGTCGGCCGGGTAGTGGCGGCGCAGCGCCGCACCCACCTCTTCGGTGGCCTCCTGCCAGATCTTGACCAGCGCGTTGTTGCGCTCCTGGTGATCGAGCGCACCACGCTGGTACTTCTTCTCGATCCCGTCGGCCAGACCCTCGTAGCGCTCCATGATGTCGGCCTTCTCCGGCGGCACCAGCACGTCCGACATCGAGACCGTCACACCCGAACGCGTGGCCCAGTAGAAGCCGGCGTCCTTGAGCTTGTCGACGGTCTGCGCGACCACGATCATCGGGTAGCGCTCGGCCAGATCGTTGATGATCGTGGCCTGCCGCTTCTTCGGCATCGGCTCGTTGATGAACGCGTAGTCCGCCGGGAGCAGGTCGTTGAACAGCACCCGGCCCAGCGTGGTGTCGGCGAGCCAGGCGTCGCCCGGCTGCCAACCCTGCGGGAACAGCTCGGCCTCGATCGCGCGCGGCGGACGCTGATCGTCCAACCGCACCTTGATCATCGACCGGACGGTGAGCTCACCGCGGTCGACGGCCATCTGCGCCTCGGCGGGCGAGGAGTACACACCCTGCTCGGGCGCGTCCTTGGTGGCCGCCCGGTACTGGCCCTTCGCGTCGTCCTGCAGACGGGTCAGGTAGTACAGACCGGTCACCATGTCCAGACGGGGCATGGCCAGCGGCCGACCCGACGCCGGGGACAGGATGTTGTTCGAGGACAGCATCAGGATGCGGGCCTCGGCCTGCGCCTCCGCGGACAGCGGCAGGTGCACGGCCATCTGGTCACCGTCGAAGTCGGCGTTGAACGCCTCACACACCAGCGGGTGCAGCTGAATTGCCTTGCCCTCCACCAGAAGTGGTTCGAAGGCCTGGATACCCAGCCGGTGCAGGGTGGGCGCGCGGTTCAGCAGCACGGGGTGCTCGGCGATGACCTCTTCCAGGACATCCCACACCTGCGGCCGCTGCCGCTCGACCATCCGCTTGGCGGACTTGATGTTCTGCGCGTGGTTCAGATCCACCAGACGCTTCATCACGAACGGCTTGAACAGCTCCAGCGCCATCAGCTTGGGCAGACCACACTGATGCAGCTTGAGCTGCGGACCGACCACGATGACCGAACGGCCCGAGTAGTCGACGCGCTTACCGAGCAGGTTCTGCCGGAAACGACCCTGCTTACCCTTGAGCAGATCGCTCAGGGACTTCAGCGGGCGGTTACCGGGACCGGTGACCGGACGACCGCGACGGCCGTTGTCGAACAGCGCGTCGACCGACTCCTGAAGCATGCGCTTCTCGTTGTTCACGATGATCTCGGGCGCGCCCAGATCGATGAGTCGCTTCAACCGGTTGTTGCGGTTGATGACGCGGCGGTACAGGTCGTTCAGGTCGGAGGTGGCGAAACGGCCACCGTCGAGCTGAACCATCGGGCGCAGCTCCGGCGGAATCACCGGAACGGCGTCCAGCACCATGCCCATCGGCGAGTTGCCGTTGGTCTGGAACGCCGCGACGACCTTCAGTCGCTTGAGCGCACGCAGCTTCTTCTGGCCCTTACCCGTGCGAATGGTCTCGCGCAGGTTCTCGGCCTCGGCAGGAATGTCGAAGTCCTGCATCAGCTTCTGGATCGCCTCGGCGCCCATGGCGCCGACGAAGTACTCGCCGTAGCGGTCCTGCAGCTCGCGGTACAGCACCTCGTCCACGATCAGCTGCTTGGGAGCCAGCTTGGTGAACGTGGTCCAGATCTCGTCCAGCCGGTCCAGCTCACGCTGGGCGCGGTCGCGCAGCTGACGCATCTCGCGCTCGCCGCCGTCCTTGACCTTGCGGCGGACGTCGGACTTGGCGCCCTCGGCCTCGAGCTCGGCGATGTCGCCCTCGAGCTTCTGGGCGCGGGCCTCGAGATCGGCGTCGCGCTGATCGGCGACGGCCTTCTTCTCGACCTCCATCTCCGCCTCGAGCGTGGACAGCTCGTTGTGGCGCAGATCGTTGTCGACGGCGGTGATGACGTAGGCCGCGAAGTAGATGATCTTCTCGAGATCCTTCGGGGCCAGGTCCAGCAGGTAGCCCAGACGCGAGGGCACACCCTTGAAGTACCAGATGTGGGTGACCGGCGCGGCCAGCTCGATGTGGCCCATCCGCTCACGGCGCACCTTGGCGCGAGTCACCTCGACGCCACAGCGCTCACAGATGATGCCCTTGAAACGGACGCGCTTGTACTTACCGCAGTAGCACTCCCAGTCCCGGGTGGGACCGAAGATCTTCTCGCAGAACAAGCCGTCCTTCTCCGGCTTGAGCGTGCGATAGTTGATGGTCTCCGGCTTCTTGACCTCACCGAAAGACCAGTTGCGAATGTCTTCGGCGGTAGCGAGGCCGATCCGGAGTTCATCGAAGAAGTTGACGTCTAGCACGTAACTTCCTTTCCCCTGTCGGGATTGATTTCGAGCAAATTCTCAATCGTCGTGAACAGGTGCCCCGACCGCCCTGCTCGCCCGGCACGCGGCCGGGTGAGCAGGGGGAACGGGACCAAAATCACTGCGCCAGATCGTCTACCGTGGCGGCTTCGTTGCGCGAGAGGTTGATGCCCAGGTTCGCGGCGGCGCGCTCGAGGTCTTCGTCGTCGCCGTCGCGCATCTCGATGGCCGCGCCGTCCGAGGACAGCACCTCCACGTTCAGGCACAGGGACTGGAGCTCCTTGAGCAGAACCTTGAACGACTCCGGAATACCGGGCTCCGGAATGTTCTCGCCCTTGACGATCGCCTCGTAGACCTTCACGCGGCCGACCACGTCATCGGACTTGATGGTGAGCAGCTCCTGCAGCGTGTACGCCGCACCGTATGCCTGCATGGCCCAGCACTCCATCTCACCGAAACGCTGACCACCGAACTGCGCCTTACCACCGAGGGGCTGCTGGGTGATCATCGAGTACGGACCCGTCGACCGCGCGTGGATCTTGTCGTCCACCAGGTGGTGCAGCTTCAGGATGTACATGTAGCCCACGGCCACCGGGTACGGGAACGGCTCACCGGAACGCCCGTCCAGCAAGACCGCCTTGCCGTCGGCGTTGACCATGACCTCACCATCGCGGTTCGGCAGGGTCGAGCCGAGCAGGCCCGTCAGCTCCTCCTCGCGGGCGCCGTCGAACACCGGGGTGGCGATGTTGGTGTCGGCTTCCTGACTCCACATCTCCTCCGGCAGCGCCTGCGCCCATTCGGGCTTGCTGTCCGACTCGGACCCGTCAACGTGCCAGCCGGCCTTGGCGATCCAGCCCAGATGGGTCTCGAGCACCTGACCGATGTTCATACGACGCGGCACACCGTGCGTGTTCAGGATGATGTCGACCGGGGTCCCGTCGGGCAGGAACGGCATGTCCTCCTTGGGGAGGATCTTGCCGATGACGCCCTTGTTACCGTGCCGACCGGCGAGCTTGTCGCCGTCCTGGATCTTGCGCTTCTGGGCCACGTACACACGCACGAGCTCGTTCACACCGGGAGGCAGATCGTCGTCGTCATCGCGCGAGAACACCCGAATACCGATGACCTTGCCGGACTCACCGTGCGGCACCTTCAGCGAGGTGTCGCGCACCTCGCGCGCCTTCTCACCGAAGATCGCGCGCAGCAGCCGCTCCTCCGGAGTCAGCTCGGTCTCACCCTTCGGGGTGACCTTGCCGACCAGGATGTCGCCGTCACGCACCTCCGCACCGATCCGCACGATGCCACGCTCGTCGAGGTCGGCGAGGACCTCGTCGGAGACGTTCGGGATGTCACGGGTGATCTCCTCGGCACCGAGCTTGGTGTCGCGGGCATCGATCTCGTGCTCCTCGATGTGGATCGAGGTCAGGACGTCCTCTTCCACGAGGCGCTGCGACAGGATGATCGCGTCCTCGTAGTTGTGGCCCTCCCACGGCATGATCGCGACGAGCAGGTTCTTGCCCAGCGCCATCTCGCCGTTCTCGGTGCAGGGACCGTCGGCCAGCACCTGGCCGTGCTCGACCCGCATCCCCTCGTCCACGATCGGACGCTGGTTGGAGCAGGTGCCCTGGTTCGAGCGGTTGAACTTGCGCATCCGGTAGCTGCGGCGGGTGCCGTCATCGTGCATCACGGTGACGTAGTCGGCCGAAACCTCTTCCACCACACCGGGTTTCTCGTTCACCACGACATCGCCGGCGTCCACCGCGGCACGCAGTTCCATACCGGTGCCGACCAGCGGCGACTCGGAACGGATCAGCGGCACGGCCTGACGCTGCATGTTCGCACCCATCAGGGCGCGGTTGGCGTCGTCGTGCTCGAGGAACGGGATCATCGCGGTCGCGACCGACACCATCTGACGCGGCGAGACGTCCATGAAGGTGACCTCGGACGGCGCGACGAACTCCATCTCCTCGTTGCCCCGGCGCGCGAGCACCCGGTCCTCGAGGAAGTTGCCCTCGAGGTCGACCGGCGAGTTCGCCTGGGCGCGGACCTCGCGGTCCTCCTCGTCGGCGGTGAGGTACTGCACCTCATCGGTGACGCGGCCGTCGGTGACCTTGCGGTACGGGGTCTCGATGAAACCGAACGGGTTGACCCGCGCGTACACCGACAGCGAACCGATCAGGCCGATGTTCGGGCCTTCCGGGGTCTCGATCGGGCACATGCGGCCGTAGTGCGAGGGGTGCACGTCGCGCACTTCCAGGCCGGCGCGCTCACGGGACAGACCACCCGGGCCCAGCGCCGACAGGCGACGCTTGTGGGTCAGACCCGAGAGCGGGTTGTTCTGGTCCATGAACTGTGACAGCTGCGAGGTGCCGAAGAACTCCTTGATCGCCGCCACGACCGGGCGGATGTTGATCAGGGTCTGCGGAGTGATCGCCTCGACGTCCTGGGTGGTCATGCGCTCACGCACGACACGCTCCATACGCGAGAGGCCCACGCGGATCTGGTTCTGGATCAGCTCGCCCACGGTGCGCAGACGACGGTTGCCGAAGTGGTCGATATCGTCCACCTCGACGACGACCTCACGACCACCGGGGGCGGTCATCAGCTTGTCGCCCTGGTGCAGGCGGACCAGGTACTCGATCGTGGTGACGATGTCCTCACGGGTGAGCACCGAGCCGATGACCGGCTCGCCCATGTTCACGCCGAGCTTCTTGTTGACCTTGTAGCGGCCGACGCGAGCCAGGTCGTAACGCTTGTCCTTGAAGAACAGGTTCTCCAGCAGGGTCTGCGCGGACTCCTTGGTCGGCGGCTCGCCCGGACGCAGCTTGCGGTAGATGTCCAGCAGCGCCTCGTCCTGACCGGCGGTGTTGTCCTTCTCCAGGGTGGACATCATGATCTCGGAGAAACCGAAACGCTCGGTGATCTCCTCGGCCGTGAGGCCCAGCGCCTTGAGCAGCACGGTGACCGGCTGCCGACGCTTGCGATCGATACGCACGCCGACGGTGTCGCGCTTGTCGACGTCGAACTCCAGCCACGCACCACGCGACGGGATGACACGCACGCTGTGCAGCGTCTTCTCGGTGGTCTTGTCGATGGACTCGTCGAAGTACACACCCGGCGAACGCACCAGCTGCGAGACGACCACACGCTCGGTGCCGTTGATGATGAACGTGCCCTTGTCGGTCATCATCGGGAAGTCACCCATGAAGACCGTCTGGGACTTGATCTCACCGGTGTTGTTGTTGATGAACTCCGCGGTCACGAACAGCGGTGCCGCGTAGGTCATGTCCTTGTCCTTGCACTCCTCGATGGAGGCCTTGACCTCTTCGAAGCGTGGATCGGAGAAGGACAGGGACATGGATCCGGAGAAGTCCTCGATCGGCGAGAGCTCCTCGAGCACCTCCTCGAGCCCGCCGTACGGGTTCACCTCGCCACGGGCGATCGCCTTCTCCCGCCACAGCGGGGAGCCGACCAACCAGGCGAACGAATCGGTTTGTAGATCGAGAAGCCCCGGAACCTCGAGAGGCTCGCGGATCTTCGCGAAAGACACCCGCTTCGGGGCTCCGGGGATTCCGGCCTTGGTCTGGGTGGAGACTGCCAAGATGCGTCCTTCCAGCACCTCACGCGAGTCGCACGGTGGGCCTGCGACCGTCGCTTGTCTGCTTCGTTGTGTGAGATTCCCGCTGGTCACAACCCGAACGAGCCCCATACAGCAGACAACGGAAGTAACACCTGACGGTGGAACTTTCGTAGTGTGCGATCAAAGGTGTGGACAGGAGGCAGCCAGCGCAAAGTCCAAACGTACACCCCCGAAGCAGGGGTGTCAAAGTACCACCAAGGCCCAGCTTCGGTGTATCGGCGCGCCGTACCCGTATTCGCTGGCTGCGTCAGGGTCGGCGGCTGCCTGATCACTCCGGGTCCTGGACCCTGTGACAGCTGCCGCTGTTGTGAATAGCGTGACGGTTCGGACCGAACTCGTCAAGTGGCGGGGCCGCCCCGTTACCCGCGAGATCGCCTGCGGCGCTGCACGTTCACGCGTTCACAGCATCGCCGGAATTCAATAACTACGCCCTGAACAGCGGTTCTGCCATCAATGAAAACTCAGCGGTCGGTGATTTCGCTGGCCAGCCAGTGTCCGTTGATCTTCTGCATGCGCAACACGATCGGCCCGGAGGCACTCGCCTGCGCCACACCGCTCTTGGTCGAGGCGACTGTGAGATCCACCAACAGCTCCGCGCGATCGCCGGTGAGCAAAGTCACACCCACGGGATCCGGTGTCGCGGTCGCGGTGGACTGCGCCTGCTTCACCGCGGAGACCGTGGTGTCGGCGAATTTGTCGAAGTCGCCCAGCATCTTCCCGGTGACGACCTTGTGCACCGCGTCCTTGTAGCCGTCGATGTTCTTCACGTCGTACGAGTAGATGGTCTTCAACGCATTGTCGGCGGCCGCGGTGACCTGCTGCGTCGACGCGGAATCCACGAACGCGGAGTTGCCGTCGCTCACCCCCGGCCGCAGGAACGCGACCACGGCGAACGCGGTCAGCACGACCGCACCCGCGAGCAGCCCCGCACCCCAACCCCACCCCGACGCGCGGAACCGCGGCATCGAGGGCACGGCCACGCGCGGCACCCGGAGCGAGCTCCCCGCGGACTCATGGCCCGAGCCAGCCCGCCGACCGGCGGCCTTCGCACCGGAAACCTTGCCCGCGACACTCCCCGCGGCCGCCTCGGTACGCCCGGCTCCGGCGGTAACGCGCGAGGTCCGCTTCCGAACAGTGCTCTCCGCGACCCGGCCCGCGGGCCGCATCCGGGAGGAGATCTTGTTGACGGGACGACGTTCAGTCATTGACCAATTCCTCCTACGAACCCGGCTGGCTCTGCGGCGCGGGCGCGGGAGTGCCACTCGGTGCGGGCGCCGGGGTGGACGCCCCGGGCTGGGACGAAGCCTGCGGCTGCGCCGCCGACGCGTTCGACCCCGCGTTGTCCAACGGAACCAGATCACCCAGCGAATTGGCCTGATCGGTCTTCCACAGCCCCCCGACCTTGGTCAGATCCAGGGTCCAGGTCGCCCGGAACGACTGCACCAGCACATTCGGCGCGGTCTGCGTCTGCTGCACGACCACCAGCGCGGACGCCTTGTCCCGCTCACTGTTCAGCGAGGTCAGCGAGGCGCCGAGGATCTTCGCGTCCAGCCGCGTCTTGGCCTGCTGCGCGGTCTCCTTGATGCGGTCGTGGTTCTGGTTGAACTCGTCCAGCATCTGACCGGTCATCGAGGACTGCATCAGCTTGATGGAGCCGTCGACATCGTCCGGATTCATCGAGCTGAGGTTGAGCGCCGCCTGTCGCGCCGCATCCAACGCGGTGTCCCGGGCCTGGGCCCGGGGCGCGTCGGTGAAGAATCCGGCCCGCACCCACCCGACGCCGAACCAGGCGGCCGCGACGAGCGCCGCGACCAGCCAGACGGCGGCCACACAGGTCACCACGGTGCGCAGCACCGAGGGGCCGGAGATCACCTCCGACACCTCGGTGATGGTCCCCGACGAATCGGCAGCAACCTTCGAATCAACCTCTTCCGGAGGTATCTGCGCAGCTTGCGACGTGACGTTGGACAGGTCAGTACTCACAGCGACACCCTAGCGTCGTTATTTTCCCGGGCTCGTCGCCCCTGTCCGACCGTCACCGCTTCGGGGTCACTCCGATGAGAGTGGCCAGCTGGGTGGCGACCGGGTTCAGGTTCAACTTGTCCGGATCGGTCTTGGGTTTGTTGTCCCACGGCTGTGGAACGCTCGGATCGGCCAGTGTGGCCCGGGCTCCGCCCCGCACGTCCGTCGGACTACCTTGCGGCACAACGCATTTCGCGTCCTTGTTGAACGGGAAATCGTCGCGGGTGTCATCGAAGTCCGGATTCTTCGCCTTCATCTGCGCGAGAATCCGCTGCGTGCCCTCGTACCCGAGCGTACAGGCCGGCGGATTGTTGGTTTCCAGCACCAGCCCGAAGTGCGTGGTCCCGTCGCCCGGCGCGGTGGCCGAACCGCCGATCGACAGCAGCGGCAGCATCTGCAACAGCGGCTTCAGGCCGTAGTACTTCGGCGACACCGCCGCCAGCACCGTGCGCAGATTCGCCAGATCCTTGGTCAGCGGATCGCCGCTCTCCTGCAACAGCTTTCCGATCGCATTGCCGGAATCGGTGCCGGTGCCGATCAACCTGCGGATATCGGGATCGTTGGCCCGCAACTGCGCGGCCACCTTGTCCAGACCGTCGCTGAACTGCCGGATGTCCCCGCCCTGATCGACCTGGGTCTGCAGGACGGTCTGTGCGTCCTTGATCAGCGCCACCGTCTGCGGCAGCGCGTCCAACCCGGTCACCGAGAACTTGTTCAGCGAATCGATCAGCACGCGCAGGTTGTCGCCCTGCCCGTCGAACGCCTTGCCCAGTTCGGTGACCGTCGTGCTCAACGCCTTCAGATCCGTCGTACTGGCCAGCGTGTTCACGCTCGACAGCAGGTCCTGCACGGGCAGCGGCGTCTCGCCGCCGACGATGATCGACCCGTCCCGCAGATACGGCCCGCCGTCACTGGACGGCACCAGATCCACGTACTGCTCACCGATCGCCGACCGGTCGGCCACGACCGCCTTGGCGTTCGCGGGCACCTTCGGCTTACCGGAATCCATCTCGAGATAGATGACCACGCCGTCGGGAGTGATGTCCTGCGCACCGACCGTGCCGACCGGAACACCGCGATAGGTGACCTCCGCGCCCTTGGACACATCACCGGTGGTCTTCATCTGCACCCGCACCTGATACTGGCCGAAGCCCAGCATATGGTCCAGATGCACGTATTTCGCGCCGACGAAAACCACCCCGAGCACGGCGATCACACCGAAGGCGATCAGCTGATAGCGGACGAGTTTGCTCATCTCGGCTTCACTCCCAACTGATTCAGAATCGAGCCGATCGGATCACCCGGCTCGGCGTTGGCGGGCGTCACCACGGTCGGCGGCAGCGGCAGCAGCGACACCGTCGGCCAGCCCGGCCGCGGACCGTTGCCGTTGTAATAGGGATTGGTCGGATCGACCGCCACCGGACGTCCCTTCGGCGGAATGTAGACCGGATTCGGCTCACCCACGCCCAGGCTCTTCAACATGGTGCCGATCTGCAGATCCACCGACAGCCAGGTGTTCACCGAACCACCGAACTCGGATTTGATCGCCTCGTCGGGGAACGGATACGTCGGGATCAGCGGGAACGCGGTCACCAGATCCGGCGCCGACCGGCCCAGTTCCTGCAACGTCGGCCGCAACGCGGTCAGATCCGCGATCAGGTTGTCCTTGGACCTGTCCAGCACCGAGATACCGGCCTGCCCGACCCGGTTGAGCTGCGTCAACAGCCCGATCAGCTCGGGCCGCTGCTGATCCAGGATGTGGATACCGGCGGGCAGCTCGTCCAGCACCTTCGCGATCTGGTCGCTCTGCTGGCCGACCCGCTCGGACAACGTGCCCAGCCCGTCCAGCGCGTGCTGAATATCACCGACCTGATCGTTCAGACCCTTGATCAGTGTGTCGGTCTGATTCAGCAGCGAGCGGACCTTGTCCTCGCGACCGCCGAGGGTCTTGTTCAACTCGGTGACGATCGGCTGCAACTGCGCGACGCCACCACCGTTGAGCAGCAGCGACAGCGCGCCCAGCACCTGTTCCACCTCGGTGGCGTGCTGGGTGTTCTGCACCGGGATGACCTCGCCGTCGTGCAGCGGCTTGTCCGAGACGTCCTTGGTGGGCGCGGTCAGCTCGATGAACTTCTCGCCCAGCAGATTGGTCTGCTTCACCTCGGCGTGCGCGTTCGACGGCAGTTTCACCGAATCGTTCACCACCACACGCACACTCGCGGTCCAGCCATCGGGCGCGACCTCGATCTTGTCCACCCGCCCCACGGCGATACCGTCCACCTTCACCGCGGACTGCGGCACCAGGTCCAGCACATCGTCGAAGCGGATGTCCAGGTGCAGCGGATGATCGCCGACGTCCGCGCCGCCGGGCAGCGGCACGCTGTAGATCCCCGCCGAACCGCAGGAGCTCACCAGCAGCGTCGTGACGCCCAGAACCGTTGCGGCACAGGCCATCTTGAGCGGCTTCACTTCTGGCCTCCCGGCTTCTGCGAGGGCGGCTGCTGATTCGACGGCGTCCCGGGCACGGTGCCCGGCACCGGGGCGCGCTGCTGGTTCTCGCCGCTGAGGATGCCGAACGGCAGGTTCAGCGAGGGCGTCACCACACCCGCCTTGATCTGATCGGTGACGGTCTTGCACTTGTCCAGGATCGGCCGCATCTGCCGGCTGATCGCGTCGAACTTCGGATCGCCCGGACGCAGCTGGCCCAGGTCGATCAGCTTGCAGATCGTGCCGAACGGATTCTGCAGATCGGTGAAGTTGGCCCGCATGTCCAGGGTGCCGGTCTCACCGTTGTGCACGTTGATCAGGTTGCTCAGCGCCAGCGGCAGCACCGGCAGCAGGTTGGCCACGTCGTTGCGCTGATCGGCGAGGGTCTGGGTCAGCTTGGTCAGCGACGCGGCGTTGCTCGCGACCAGCGAGCGATTGTCGTCGATGAACCGGGCCACGTCCCCGAGCGCGACCGACAGCAGGTTCAGCGCCTGCCCAAGATCGTGCCGCTCCCCCGAGAGGAATCCGGCCAGATCCGCGAGCTGCGTGTTGAACTGCCGCACCTGCGCGTCGTTCACCGCCAGCGTGTTCACGAAGATCTGCAAGTTCTTGATGGTGCCGAAGATGTCGCCGCGCGCGTCGGACAGGTAGCGGGCCGCGTGCGAGAGCTGGGTGAGGCTGTTGGCCAGCGCGTCACCGTTCCCGGCCAGATTCTTCGCACCCGTTTCGACCAGCTGGTTGACCGCGCCGTTCTTGTTCGCGCCGTTGGGGCCCAGTTCGTCGGACAGCTGCGCGATAGATTTGTAGAGCCGGTCCACCTCGACCGGGGTCGCGGTGCGGTCCTTCGGGATGGTCGCCTCGCGGCCCATCTTCGGCCCGCCCTTGTAGACCGGGCTGAGCTGGATGTATCGGTCCGAGACCACCGAGGGGGTGATCTGCGCGGCCGACGCGTCGGCCGGGATGTCGTACTTCCGGTCGACCGACATGACGACCTTGACCTGATCGCCCATCGGCGTGATCGAATCCACGTGCCCCACCGGCACACCCAGGATCCGTACCTCCGAGCCCTGGTAGATGCCGATCGACTTGTCGAAGTACGCGGTGATCCGGGTCTTGTCGAAGCTGTCGAACAGCCACCACGCCACCCCGGCCAGCACGACGGCGACCACGGTGACCAGGGAGATGAGGACCTTCGTGGAACGTCCGGAGCCGCGCAGCGCGGTCACCGGATCCCGGTGACGGGCCGAATCACCGCTGGTGCCAGCGGATTTCGCGTTACCAGTGGACTTCGCCCTACCGGCGCTCTTCGCGGCGGCGCCTGCCGCAGCGGTGTCCTTCGCCTCGGACCGCTGCGCGGCATTCGGCTCGGTCGGCGAATCACCCTCGGCCGCAACATCTTTCGACGCCGAACCGGCCTGCGAGGTCACCGCGACCTTCGACACCGCCCGCTGCACCGGAATCTGCTCGGTCGGCGAATCACTCCCGGCGGTGGCGTCACTCGCCGACTGCTGCACAGGCAGCTGCCGGGTCGGCGAATCCCCCGCCGCCGCAGCATCTTTCGCCTGATCAGCGGCCTTGTCTTGCCCGAACTCGGGTTCCATCAGCGGCCTCCCAGGTTCCGGATGGGCGGACGGTTGCCCGGGACGTCCGGCAGGGCCGGGGGAATCAGATTCACGATGACCGCGTCGAACCAGCGGCCGTTACCCAGCACGTTCGAGTACAGCCCGTAGAACGGCGCGGCCAGCGTCAACGTCTTGGAGATGTTCTGCTGATTGTCGTTGAGCATGTCGATGGACTTCTGCAAATTGGTCAGCGCCGGGCCGATCTGCTGCTCGTTGTCGTGCACCAGCGTGGTCAGTTCCGTCGCAATGGTTTTCGCGCCGGTCAGCAGCTGCGCGATCGCCTGCTGCCGGATGTTCAGCTCGGCCAGCAGCTGGCCGCCGTTGGCGAGCAGACGCTCGAACTGGACGTTGCGATCGGCGAGCACCTTGGTCGTCTTGTTGGTCGCCGCGAAGAGCTGTTTGAGCTGCTCGTCGCGTTTGGCCAGGGTCTCGGACAACCGCGCGACACCGTCGATGGAGTTGCGGATGTCCGGCGGCGTCTCGGAGAACGCGTCCGAGAGCACCTGCATACTCTTGGCCAGCTGCGCGGTGTCGGTCTGCTCGATGTCCTTCGCGGCGTCCTGGAACGCTTCGGTCACGTCGTACGGAGATACCGTGCGCGACAAGGGAATCCGATCCGAAGGATTCGCCGGGCGGGTGCCCTTGGGATCCAGGGCCAGATATTTCTGCCCGAGCACCGTCTTGATCTGGATCGAGGCGGTGGTGTCGTTCCCGATCCAGGCGTCCTTGGTGCGGAACGAGACCAGCACCCGATCGCCGTCGAGCCCGACATCGAGCACATCACCGACCTTGACCCCGGCGATGCGTACCTCGTTCCCCTTCTTCAGCCCCGCGGCCTCGGAGAATTCGGCGGTGTACTTGGTGCCCGCGCCGATCAGCGGCAACCGGTCGACGAAGAACGCCGACACCGCGACCAGCAACACCAGGAACAGCCCCAGCCCGCCCATGAACGCGGGGCTCCGCTCATTTCGGCGCGGGCGGAGGCCCTGCGTGGTTACGCTCGCTGCCTCCTCCGGGCCTTGACCGCCCGCGCCGGGCTTACCCAGGAGCTTGCGCTCATCCATCAGCGACCACCCTTCCCATGGCACCGCGGCGCGGGATTGGTGTAGACCGGCTGATTCACCGTCGGCATACTCGCGGGCAGATTCAGATGCTGGCCGTCCTTCATACCCGGACCAGCGACGATATCGATACCGCAGAGATAGAACTGGAACCACGAACCGTAACTTGCGGCGCGACCCAGCTTCTCCATCTTGATCGGCAGATTGGTCAGCGCCTCGTTCACCTCGGGCGACCGATCGTTCAACGTGCCGGTCAGCTGGTTCAAGCCCGCGATCGACCCCTGCAACGTCGGCACCGTCGGCACCAGCAGATCCGAGGTCGCCGAGGCCAGATTCCCCAGCGAGCTGACCGCCGCGCCGATGGTGCCGCGCTCGGCGCTCAGACCGCTCACCAGCGCCTCGGTGTTGACGATCAGGTCGTTGAGCGCGCCGTCCTTCTTGTTCACCGAATCCAGAATCGCGTTGAGGTTCTTGACGATCTGCCCGATCACCGCGTCCTTGTCGGCGATCTTGTTGGTCAGGCTCGCGGTATTGGTCACCAGATCGCTGATGGTGCCCTTCTCACCCTGGAACACCTGGATGATCTCGTAGGACAACTTGTTCACGTCGTCCGCGGTCAACGTCTGGAACAGCGGCCGGAACCCGTTGAACAACGTGGTCAGATTCAACGCCGGACGCGTGTGGTCCAGCCCGATCGTGCCGCCCGCGTTCAACTTCCGTCCCTGCTGCCCGGTGCCCTGTTCGAGCGAGATGTACCGCTCGCCGACCAGGTTCCGGTACCGGATGGTCGCGGTCACCGAGGCGGGCAGCCAATCCCGGTCCGTCAGTTCGAAATTCACCATCGCCTGGTCGTGATCCACGACCGACACCTTGGTGACCTTGCCCACCCGCACACCCGCGACGCGCACCTCATCGCCCGGATTGAGCGAGGTCACATCGCTGAAACGCGCCTTGAACTCGGTACCGCCACCGGAATAGTTGGCGATGGTCAACCCGAGCAACACCGTCGCCAGCACCGTGACCAGGACGAAGATGATGAGCTTGGTCAGCGGCCCACCGAGCCCTCGCAACGATCCGCTCACTTGACACTCACCTCACTCCCACGCAGCGCGGGCGCGCCGATCCGGCTCACCCAGCTGGGCACCTGATTCGGCGAAACCCCGTTCGCCGCGGCATAGATCGCACCCAGCGCGTGCTCCTCGGACGGCGACCCGGCCAGCGAGGCCGTCTGCGCGCCGAAGACCGAGAACTGCGCGGGCGGCAGTTTGCCGATGTTCTGCTTGCCCGGGTTGCGGGACGGCGGCTGATACGAGCCGTCGTTGGCCGAACCGGTCGGATACTGCCCAGCGTCGGTGCCCAGCGGATACTCCGGGAAACACACCGGCCCGCGGGTGTCGAACCAGCGCGGCTCGTCCTGATTCGGCAGATACCGACCGCGCGTGTTGACCAGCTTCACCGAGACCCGCGAACCCGGCAGATCGGTGCCCTTGCCGAAGAGCTGATCGATCCGCGGCTTCTGCTGCGCGAAATTCCGCATGGTGCAGGCATATTCGGGGGAATAGGTGGCCAGCAGCTGCAACGCCTCCCGCGAATCGGCGGCGACGTCGATGATGTTGTCGTGGTTGGCCTTCAGGAAATCGGCCAGCCGCGACGACGTCGGCGTCAGCGTCGAGTACAGGGTGTCGATCTGCGAACGCTTCTGCACGATGGTCGCGTTGAGGGTGCGCAGATTGTCGAACGTGTCGACCAGCTGCGGCAGCGCGTCGGCATAGGTGTCCGCGACGGTCGCGAAGTTGTGGATGTCGTCCTGCAGGGTCGGCATGACGCCGTTGAGCCCGCGGAAGATCGTGTCCAGCCGGTCGACCGTGTGCCCGAGCTCCTGGCCCTGCCCGCCGAGCGCCTGCGACAGCGCACCCAGCGTGGAGGCCAGATACTGCGGCGGAATCGCCTGCAACAGCGGCATCACGCTGTCCAGCAGCTGGCTGACCTCGATGGCGTTACCGCTGGCGTCCTGATGCAGGGTCTGCCCGGCGGTCAGATGTCCGGTCGGATCCTGCGGCCACACCAGATCCACGTACCGCTCACCGAACAGCGTCTTGGGCAGCAGCCGCGCGGTGACGTTGGACGGAATCTCCCGCGCCTTACCCGGATCCAGCGCCAGATGCAGCGTGACCTTGCTGCCCTGCGGCTGACTGGACCGGACCTCGCCGACGGTGACGCCGCGCACCTTCACATCGGCATTGCGTGTCAACGCGTTGCCGACCGTGTCGGTGATCAGATCGACCTTCACCACCGGGGTGAACGCCTTGTTGTACATGGCGACCGTGGTCCCCAGGAAAAGCGCCATCACCAGGAAGAACAACACACCGAGCGTGCGGGTGCGCAATTTCTCCGTGGACCGCCAGAACTGAATTCCGGCGGCGCTCACGCGGTCACCACCCTGGATGCTCGGGGGGCCTCCGTGGTTACGCACACTGCCGCCTCCGGCCCTGACCCGCTCATCCGGCTACTCGCACAGTGGTCGTCGTCCCCCAGATGGCCAGACTCAGGAAGAAATCGAGCACGTTGATCAACACGATCGACGCCCGCACCGCGCGTCCCACCGCGACACCCACGCCCGCCGGACCGCCGGTGGCGTTGAATCCGTAGTAGCAGTGGATCAGGATGATCACGAACGCGAACACCAGCACCTTGAGGAACGAATACAACACGTCCTGAGGTGGCAGGAACAAATTGAAATAGTGGTCGTACGAACCCGTGGATTGCCCCTCGAACCACACGCTGATCTGCCGTGAGGCCACGAATGTGCCCAGCAGGCCGACGATGTAGAGCGGAATCACCGCCACGAATCCGGCGATCACCCGCGTGGTGACCAGGAACGGCACCCCCGGCACCGCCATCACCTCGAGCGCGTCGATCTCCTCGGAGATCCGCATCGCGCCCAATTGCGCGGTGAAACCACAGCCGACCGTCGCGGACAATGCCAGCGCCGCGACCAGCGGGGCCAGCTCACGGGTATTGATGTACCCGGTGAGGAATCCGGTCAGGACCGAAGAACCCAGGGCATCGAGGGCCTTGAATCCCTGCAGGCCGACGACGACACCGACCGAGGCCGACATCATCACGACGACGCCGATGGTTCCGCCGATCACCGCCAGCGCACCCGAACCGAAGGTCACCTCGGCCAGCAGCCGCATGACCTCCTTGCGGTAGTGCACGACGGTGCGCGGAATCCACGCAATTGCCTTGGAATAGAACGACATCTGGTCGCCGGCGCGGTCGATGACATCGACGGGAGCCCGTAGGACACCGCCGATCCGGCGAAAATTCTTGGCGGATCGCTGTGAAACAACCATGGTCAGGATCCCTTGGCCGGGACGATCTGCAGGTACACCAACGTCAATACGAGATTGACGAAGAAGAGCACCAGGAAGGTGATCACCACGGATTGGTTCACCGCGTCACCCACTCCTTTCGGTCCCCCCTTCGGATTCAAGCCTTTGTACGCGGCGATGACGCCCGCGAGCAGACCGAACAGTAGCGCCTTGATCTCACCGATCCACAGGTCGGGCAGCTGAGCCAGCGCGGAGAACGACGCCAGATAGGCACCGGGGGTACCGCCCTGCAACATCACGTTGAAGAAATAGCCGCCGCAGATGCCGACGACCGAAACCAGGCCGTTGAGCAGCAGGGCGACCAGCATCATGCCGAGTACCCGGGGCACCACCAGGCGCTGCACCGGGTCGATGCCCAGCACCTCCATGGCGTCGATCTCCTCGCGGATGGTCCGCGAGCCCAGATCCGCGGCCACGGCCGAACCCGCCGCCCCCGCGATGATGAGCGCGGTGACGACGGGGGCGGCCTGCTGCACGGTAGCCAGCACACTGGTTGCGCCGGTGAAGGATTCAGCGCCGAGCTGCTTGATCAGTGAACCGGTCTGCAACGCCACGACGGCACCGAACGGGATTGCCACCAGGGACGCGGGCAGGATCGACACACTCGCGATGAACCACGACTGCTCGATGAACTCGCGCCACTGGAAAGGCCGGACGAATGTCTTACGCGCAACGCTGATGAGCAGCGCAAAGATATTGCCCGCCTGGGCAAAACCCGACTCGACCGGGGTGCGCAGCCGCGTCAGGGTTTGATTCACGGGAGCGTATGTTACCCGTTGGTTGTGTTATGTCGAACCGTGGCGTCGAACGCGTTGCCCATCGAATCCTGCTGATTGCCGGAATAGGCCGGGAGAACTTGTGTATCGCCGTTCTCCTGCATCGACTCCTGGATCGCCACCTGGGCCTGATGCGGCAGGGTGTGCATGATCTCCATGACGCGCCGACGACGCCGTTCCACGGCCTGCCGCACGGGCATACCGGGCGTGGCCTTCATCTGCGGGATGATGCCCTCGACCTCTTCGGTGCCGTTGTCGTAGTGGCCGGCCTCCGCGAGCGCCTGCTCGCGAGCCATCTGCGCCTCGTCCTTCTCCTCGGACATGCCGATCGGGCCGACCATGCGGCCGTTGAGGAACTGCTTGACCACGGGCTCCTCGGAGGTCAGCAGGACCTCACGCGGGCCGAACATGACCAACTGGCGGCGGAACAGCATGCCGATGTTGTCCGGCACGGTACGGGCCAGGTTGATGTTGTGCGTGACGATCAGAATCGTCGCGTCGATCTGCGCGTTGATATCGATCAGCAGCTGCGACAGATACGTGGTGCGGACTGGGTCCAGACCCGAGTCCGGCTCGTCCACGAGGATGATCTGCGGGTCCAGCACCAGCGCGCGGGCCAGACCGGCGCGCTTGCGCATACCGCCGGAGATCTCGCCGGGCAGCTTGCCCTCCGCACCGAGCAGACCGGTCAGCTCGAGCTTCTCCATGACGATCTTCTTGATCTCGGATTCGCTCTTCTTGGTGTGCTCCCGCAGCGGGAACGCGGTGTTGTCGAACAGGTTCATCGACCCGAACAGCGCGCCGTCCTGGAACAGCACACCGAACAGCTTGCGGATCTCGTACAGCTCCTTGTTGGAGCAGGTCGTGATATCCGTGCCGTCGATGAAGATCGAGCCGCGCTCCGGGCGCAGCAGACCGATCAACGACTTCAGGAACACCGACTTACCGGTACCGGAGGGGCCGAGCAGAGCGCTGACTTCCCCCGTGGGCAGCGTCAGGGTGACGTCCTGCCAAATACGCTGAGAGCCGAAGGATTTGGTGACACCTTCGGTCCGGACCTCGACGCCCACGCCAACCTCCACATATTCTTTGCAACGAGCGATCCCGTGCCGTGTCACGCTCGGGGCGAAACCGCTCCAGCGCTGGGCCGATACAACACAGCACGATGTGACGCGTCACACTGGGTGCGGCCACTGTATCGCATGTAAACCGGCATTCCCATCCCCCCTTACCCGCGAGTAAGAAGCAAGACACTCCGGTTTATTCTCGACCGCGTCCCGACCTGGGCGAACCCGAAGCACCCGAGCCTCTGCTCGGTCACCACGACTCGCCGAAGATATGACGAACGGGCGGCCCCCACAAGGGGAACCGCCCGCCGACAACAAGAACTGCGCACCAGCCTTCACAATCCGGCTGGAACACCTCGTCCACCCAGTTCCGCCAACTCCGGACAACGCCAACCGCAGTGTTTGCGGCGCGGCTTGCCGCCCGGACGCGTGGCGGGTGCGAGGAACGAGTGCCCGACACGGGGCCGGGCGGTGAGCCTTCGGGCGCCGCAAACCCGCCGGAGCGGAGCGGAGGCCGAAGACACAGTATTACTTGACGGACACCTTGGCGCCGGCCTCTTCCAGCTTCGCCTTGGCGGCCTCGGCGGCGTCCTTGGCGACCTTCTCCAGGATCGACTTCGGCGCGGACTCGACGAGGTCCTTGGCCTCCTTCAGGCCCAGGCCCGAAACGATCTCACGCACGACCTTGATGACCTGGATCTTCTTGTCGCCCGCACCCTCGAGCACGACGTCGAACTCGTCCTGCTCCTCGGCGGCCTCGGCCGGAGCGGCGCCACCGGCGACGGCGGCCACGGCGACCGGAGCCGCAGCGGTGACCTCGAACTTCTCCTCGAACTTCTTGACGAAGTCCGACAGCTCGAGCAGGGTCATGCCGCCGATGGTCTCCAGCAGCTCGTCAACGTTGGCCATGGTGGCCTCCTTTCAGTGGGGTCTTCCCGCGCGAACGGGAAAAGTGTTGGGGTGGTTGGTTATTCGGCAGCATCGGCCGGAGCCGATTCGCCGCCGGCGGCACGCTGCTTGTCCTCGAGCGCGGCGAACAGGCGCACAACCTGTCCGGCGGGCGCGGCGAACAGGCCCGCGGCCTTGGTGAGGTTGCCCTTCATGGCACCGGCCAGCTTGGCCAGCAGCACCTCGCGGGACTCCAGGTCGGCGATCTTCTCGACCTCGGTCACGGACAGCGGCGCGCCGTCCATGTACCCGCCCTTGATGACCAGCGCCTTGTTGTCCTTGGCGAAGGTCTTGAGCGCCTTGGCGGCGTCGACCGGCTCGCCGTGGATGAAGGTGATCGCGGTCGGCCCGACGAACAGCTCGTCCAGGCCCTCGACACCCGCGTCGGCGGCAGCGCGCTTCACGAGGGTGTTCTTGGCGACGGAGTACGTGGCGTTGTCGCCGAGGGCACGCCGCAGCTCGGTGAGCTTACCGACGGACAGACCACGGTATTCCGTGATCACGGTGGCGGTCGCGTCCTGGAACTGCTTGGTGATCTCTTCGACCTGATCGTGCTTCCACTGGATTGCCATACTTCGCCTCCTCTCAGGGGTATCGGTTCGTAATGAACGACCGAACACCGCGAGGGCCGGAGACAAAGCAAACGCCCCGGACGCAGAGCGTTCCGGGGCGCACAAGAAACATCGTGAATTCCACAGGGACTCACGGCTTCCCGACCTCGGCTCTCCCTGCGTGGGCCGCCGGCAATATCGCCGGACCTTCAGTCGCCAGCACTCAAAAGCACCGACAACGACCAACGGTCTTCGGTAGAACGATTGGGGGTGATCACTGAACTGGTCAATGACCGTCGTCCAGGCTAGCACAACCTTTACGCAGAACGTAATCTCGCCGAACGCGCAAGCGCACCGTCGGTCAACCTCGATCCACGAACGCCAACGGCCGGTACGGAAAACCGTACCGGCCGTTGATGATTCAGCGTGCGACCTGTGCGACTACGCGTCCTCTTCGGTGAGGTTGCGGGTGCGGTTCGGGTCCACCGGGATGCCCGGTCCGGTGTTCGTCGAAATCGTCACCTTCTTGACGTAGCGGCCCTTCGCGGTGGAGGGCTTCACACGCAGGATCTCCTCGAGCGCGGCGCCGTAGTTCTCCACCAGCTTGGCGTCGTCGAAGGACGCCTTGCCGATCACGAAGTGCAGGTTGGCCTGCTTGTCGACGCGGAAGTTGATCTTGCCGCCCTTGATGTCGTTGACGGCCTTGGTCACATCGGGGGTGACCGTGCCCGTCTTCGGGTTCGGCATCAGACCACGCGGACCCAGGACACGCGCGATGCGGCCGACCTTGGCCATCTGGTCGGGGGTGGCGATCGCGGCGTCGAAGTCCAGCCAGCCGCCCTGGATGCGCTCGATCAGATCCTCGGCGCCCACGGCGTCCGCACCGGCGGCCTCGGCCTCGGCGGCCTTGTCGCCGACCGCGAACACGATGACGCGAGCGGTCTTACCGGTGCCGTGCGGCAGGTTGACGGTGCCGCGGACCATCTGGTCGGCCTTGCGCGGGTCCACACCCAGGCGCACGGCGACCTCGACGGTGGCGTCGGTCTTCGTGGTGGCCGTCTCCTTCGCCAGGCGCGCGGCCGACAGCGGGGAGTACAGCGCGGAGCGGTCGACCTTGGCGGCCGCCTCGAGATATGCCTTGCTTCGTTTTGCCATGATTATCTGTCCTGTTCTGGAGTCAGAAGTGGTAGCGGGACTGGCCATCCCTCCCACTGCGCGGGGATCGAGCGCGATGTAAACAGCGCGGGGATCGAGCGCGATGTGTACCGCGCGAAAGCCGCGACTAGTCCGAAACGGTGATTCCCATCGAACGGGCGGTGCCCGCGATGATCTTCGCCGCCTGGTCGATGTCCTTGGCGTTCAGGTCTTCCTGCTTGGTCTTGGCGATCTCCCGGACCTGGTCCATGGTGATCTTGGCGACCTTGGTCTTGTGCGGCTCGGCCGAGCCCTTCTGCACACCGGCGGCCTTGAGCAGCAGCCGAGCGGCGGGCGGGGTCTTCAGCTTGAAGTCGAACGTGCGGTCTTCGTAGACCGTGATCTCGACCGGGATGACGTTGCCACGCTGCGACTCGGTCGCGGCGTTGTACGCCTTGCAGAACTCCATGATGTTGACGCCGTGCTGACCCAGCGCGGGGCCGACCGGCGGAGCCGGGTTCGCGGCACCGGCCTGGATCTGGAGCTTGATGAGCCCAGAAACCTTCTTCTTCTTCGGGGGCATCTTTCTTCCTTGGTTAGGTTCCCTACGGATTCCCGTAAGCCTTATCCGGATGAACGCCCCGGCAGATTTCGACCGCACGAGAAATACGGTCGGCCGAGGCGCAACCCGGCAAGTGTAGTCGAACGCTGGCGGGGGCCCGAAATCGCCCCCGCGCGAATCAGATCTTCGAGACCTGCGTGAACGCCAGCTCGACCGGAGTCTCGCGACCGAAGATCGACACCAGCACCTTGAGCTTCTGCTGCTCGGCGTTGACCTCGGAAATGCTGGCGGGCAACGTCGCGAACGGGCCGTCCATGACGGTCACCGACTCGCCGACCTCGAAGTCGACCTCGATGGTGGGCTTGGTCAGCGGCTCGGCGGCGGCGGCCTCGGCGCCGGTGGCGGCCGCGGCGGCGGGCTTCTTCTGCTGCTGATCGGCCGGGACCAGGAACTTCACCACGTCGTTGATCGACAGCGGCGACGGGCGCGAGGTGGCGCCGACGAATCCGGTGACGCCGGGGGTGTTGCGGACCGCGCCCCACGACTCGTCGTTCAGATCCATCCGGACCAGGATGTAGCCGGGCAGCACCTTGCGCTGCACGTTCTTGCGCTGGCCGTTCTTGATCTCGGTGACCTGCTCGGTCGGCACCTCGACCTGGAAGATGTAGTCCTCGAGTCCGAGGTTCTGCACGCGGGTCTCGAGGTTGGCCTTGACCTTGTTCTCGTAACCGGCATAGGAGTGGATGACGTACCAGTCGCCCGGCGCGCGACGCAGCGCGGCCTTCATCGCGGTGACGGGATCGACTTCCTCGTCGACAGGGGCTTCCTCGGCGGGCGCGGCCTCAGGGGCGGACTCCGCGGACTCCTCGACCTCCGTCGCGGCGAACTCGTCCGCCACGTCGTCGACCAAGAATTCCTCGGTTGTGCCGTTCTCCGGGGTGCTCACTGCGCACTCGCTTCCTGTGTCGTCACTAACTTCCTCTGCGTTCCGGACGTCGAATCACCGCAGATGACATCCGCACCATGCACGTGGGAAATCTGTCACCCACGCCGACGGCCGACTAGCCGAACAGCCAGTTGACGCCCCAGTTGAACGCCAGATCCAGCAACGAGATGAACGCGACCGTGAAGACCACGAACACCAGGACCACCGTCGTATAGGTGACCATCTGCTTGCGGCTGGGCCAGATCACCTTGCGCAGTTCCTGAACGACTTCCTTCAGGAACTTCACCAGGCGTTTGAACGGATTACCCATACCGCCACCGGCCTTCTTGCCGGAAGACTTGGCCGCCTTGCGCGACCCTTCGTCCCGACCGGAGCGCTCGATCGTCGCGACGGAACCCGTCTCGTGATCCGAGGAACCGGAACGAGCTCGCCGAGACGACCGCTTACCGGTCGGACGACTCACCGCGCGGGTGTCATCGTCATCGGACACGTCGATCCTCTCTCGTCGCTGGGCATCTTGCAGGGGTGACAGGACTTGAACCTGCAACCTGCGGTTTTGGAGACCGCTGCTCTGCCAATTGAGCTACACCCCTTCGACCGGACTGATCCGGCACGGTGATCATTCAGTTGTACCCGGGTGGCCACACGAGACGCGCGCCACCCCTGTGGTGTTCCGGCACCGGCGGAAATCCGCCCGGAACCGGCCCGTTCGGAGCAGCGCGCAGCGGCTGGTGTCCCCAGATTTCCGAGTGTACGGTACGCCCCCCTCGCACCGCCAATCCGGGTCCCGGGGCCACCGCGACCACCCGATCCGCGCTGCTGACGCGGGTCAGGCCAGCTGCACGGTCGCGGTCGCGCGCCCGAAGATCTTGCGTCCGGCGGACTTGGCGACCATCGCGACCACCGCGGTCCGAGTCTCCGGATCGACCGACTTGATCTTGCCGGTGTACTCGATCTCCGCGGGCTCGTCGGCCGCCACGTAGACCGGGCTGGTGAACCGGACGTTGTACTCCTTGATCGCACCCGGATCGCCCAGCCAGGAGGTGACGAAACCGCCGCCCAGGCCCATGGTGAGCATGCCGTGCGCGACCACGTTGTCCAGGCCGGCGAGCTTGACCATCTCGTCGCTCCAGTGGATCGGGTTCGCATCGCCCGAGACGCCGGCGTAGTTGACCAGATCGCCGCGGGTCAGCCGGACCACGCGCGTGGGCAGTTCGTCGCCGACGCTGACGTCCTCGAAACGCACCGCGTGCGTACTGGCCGCGAGTTCGGGGACGGTGGCGACCGGCACGGGCGGCGCGGTGACCGGCGGGGTGGTGCGCGGGTGATGGCCCGGCGCCTCGCCGATGCCGTGCATCAGCACGTTGCGCACGGCCTGGGCGATGTTCGGGTCGACATCGCCGCCGCTGCGGCCGACCAGGGTGGTGTAGGTGGTCAGGACCAGTTCGTCGCGCGAGGTGACAATGTTCTTCGTGACGATGATGTCGCCACCGAACGCCTGCCGGAACGAGTGCAGATAGACGTCGCAGACCAGCTGATCGCCGACCCGGATCGGCCGGTGGAATTCCAGGATCTGGTCGGTCTGCATGATCTGGCTCAGGTCGTAGCCCGTGACGACCTGCTCGAACAGCTTGCGCTGCGCCAGAATTCCGACCAGCGAGATGAACGTCACCGGGGCCAGCAGACCGTCGTAACCGTATTCCTGGGCGACATCCTCGTCCCAGTGCACCGGGTGGTAGTCCTGCACCGCGCGGGCGTACTCGCGCACCTTCTCACGGCCGACCTCGTAGTAGTCGTCGACGCGGTAGTGGTGGCCGACCATCGCGGCCGCGTGCGCGGCCGGATCGAACTCCTCGACGATGTCGGTTCCGGTGTCGGTGGTCCCGGCTTGTGTAGTCACGGAAGAATGTCCCTATCTGACCCCGCTACGGGATCTGCCGAAGCACACACTGCCGCGGATACACCAAATGCCGGAGTGGGTTCACACCCAGCTCCGGCACCGAAGGCTGACTCGAATTGCGACATACGCGGGGACCTGGCAGCTACCTGAGCTTCCCGCAGCCGCACCGTCGTCGCACGCGGCAGTGGCACGCGTGGAGGATTAGCGAGATTCGCGGTGAGCCCGGTGCGTACCGCAGTTCGGGCAGAACTTCTTCAGCTCCAGCCGATCCGGGTCGTTGCGCCGGTTCTTCTTGGTGATGTAGTTGCGGTGCTTGCACTGCTCGCAGGCCAAGGTGATCTTCGGCCGGACATCTGTGGACTTCGCGGCCACGATTTGCCTTCTTTCGGTCTACCTGACGGGAGGTATCGGTCTTTGTAGCGATGGCCGGACTTGAACCGGCGACACAACGATTATGAGTCGTTTGCTCTACCGACTGAGCTACACCGCCATACGAGTCGGCTTGCGATGGCGCCTGACCCTGGAGATGCCGTCGGCTACCACCGGCAATCCGGCGAGCCCCCTAACGGAATCGAACCGTTGACCTTTTCCTTACCATGGAAACGCTCTGCCGACTGAGCTAAGGGGGCATGGCTACCTGCGCTCCTGATCGCGATCACTCGCACCCGGGGCGCTGAAGCCTTGAACGAGAGTACACACTGCACCGCAGACTTACCAAACCGGCAGCTCAGAGCCGATTTTCGACGATCCGCACAGCCATCGTCCGCGCACCGGAACCGGAGCCGCACACCGTGGCGCACAACGGCAGTCCGACATCTCACAGAATTCCCGGAAACGACTCAGGGCCCTCCCCGATTCGGAGAGGGCCCTGAGAGTGTGGCGGATGAAGGATTCGAACCTCCGAAGCTTGCGCGGCTGATTTACAGTCAGCTCCCTTTGGCCGCTCGGGCAATCCGCCATACACGCTGCGTAAGCGCGCTGAGCAGAATACAACGATCAGGGCCCCTGGATGCAAACCGGCAGGCCAGCGGGGGTAGCGTCGGGCGCTCGGCGGCTAGTGGCGGCGCGGGCCGCACGGCACTAGCGTCGAAGCCGGAATTCGCGAGACAGGAGCGCAGTGTGGCCGATTCGTCATTCGACGTCGTCAGCAAGGTCGACCGTCAGGAGGTCGACAACGCCCTCAACCAGACGGTCAAGGAGCTCTCGACCCGATACGACTTCCGCGGCACCGGCGCGAGCATCGAGTGGTCCGGTGAGGAGAAGATCGTGCTCACCGCCGAGGCCGAGGAGCGGGTCAAGGCCGCGCTGGACGTGTTCAAGGAGAAGCTGATCCGCCGCGACATCTCGCTCAAGGCGTTCGACGCCGGGGAGCCGCAGGCGTCCGGGAAGACGTACAAGATCACCGGAACGCTGGTGCAGGGCATCTCCACCGAGAACGCGAAGAAGATCGCCAAGAAGATCCGCGACGAGGGCCCCAAGGGCGTCAAGGCGCAGATCCAGGGCGAGGAGCTGCGGGTCAGCAGCAAGAAGAGGGACGACCTGCAGGCCGTCATCGCGCTGCTCAAGGGCGCGGATTTCGATCTGGCGTTGCAGTTCGTCAACTACCGCTAGCGCCGGGGTCAGTAGCGTCTGGGACCGCCCGCCATGTTTTCGAGGCGGGCGATGCGCTCGGCCATCGGGGGGTGGGTGGAGAACATGCGGGCCATGCGGTCGCCGGCGCGGAACGGGTTGGCGATCATCAGGTGCGATTGGGCGGTCAGCCGCGGTTCTGGGGGCAGCGGGGCGGCCGCCACCCCGCGTTCGAGTTTGCGCAGGGCCGAGGCCAGGGCCAGCGGATCGCCGGTGAGTTGCGCGCCGTCCTGATCGGCCTGGTACTCCCGCGAGCGCGAGACGGCCAGTTTGATGAGCGTCGCGGCGATCGGGCCGAGTAGCGAAACCAGAAGTACGCCAAGGATATTCGGGCCCTCGCCGTCCCGATTGCCGCCGCCGAGGCCCGCGAAGAAGGCCAGGTTGGCCAGGCCCGAGATCACCGCGGCCAGCGCGCCGGCGACCGAGGAGATCAGGATGTCGCGGTTGTAGACGTGCGAGAGCTCGTGGCCCAGCACCGCGCGCAACTCGCGTTCGTCGAGCAGTTGCAGGATGCCGCTGGTGCAGCACACCGCGGCGTGCCGGGGGTTGCGGCCGGTGGCGAAGGCGTTCGGCGCGGCCGTGGGGCTGATGTACAGCCGCGGCATGGGCTGGCGCGCCGTGGTCGCCAGTTCGCGGACGATCCGGTAGATGACCGGGGCCTCGAGTTCGGAGACCGGCTGCGCGTGCATCGCCCGCAGCGCCAGCCGATCACTGTTGAAGTAGGCGTAGGCGTTCATGCCGACGGCCAGCAGGATCGCGATCACCAGGATCGCGGGGTTGCGGAACAGCGCGCCGATGCACACGATCAGCGCCGACATACCGACCATCAGGCCGAACGTCTTCAGCCCGTTCGCATACCCACCGTGCATGGCCGGTCCTCCATCTCACCTACCCCGTCGCTCATTATCGTTACACCAGGTCAACGATGCGGGGCCCACTCGGAGTTCCGAGCAGCACTTTCGACGGCGAGAGTGTGTTTCGGCTCACGGGCGCCCGATATCGGCCCAGCCGCATGCCTTCGGGTATGGCGAATACGCGCGAGGGTCCGCTATACCGAACGTTCGATGGTGTAGCGGACCAGGCGTTCGAGGGCGGCGTTGGCGGGGCCGGACGGGAGGGCGTCGAGTTCGGCCTGGGCGAGGTCGGCGTAACTCTGGAGTTTCTCCTTGGCCAGGACCATGCCCCGGGAGCGGGACAGCAGGTCCAGGGCCTCGGTGACCTCTTCGTCGGTCTGCAGGGGGTGGGCCAGCAGGGTGCGCAGGCGGTCGCCGTCGGGGCCCTCGTCGCGCAGGGCGTAGAGCACGGGCAGGGTGTGCACGCCCTCGCGCAGGTCGGTGCCGGGGGTCTTGCCGGATTCCTCTGCGGCCGAGGAGATGTCGATGATGTCGTCGGAGATCTGGAAGGCGGTGCCGACCAGGTCGCCGAGGCGGGCCACCCGCTCCACGTGTTCGCGATCCGCGCCGGAGAAGGTGCCGCCGAAACGCCCCGAGGCGGCGATCAGCGAACCGGTCTTCTCCCACACCACCCGCAGATAGTGTTCGACCGGATCCTGGGATTGCTTGGCGCCCAACGTTTCTCGCATCTGGCCGGTAACCAGTTCGGCGAACGTCTCGGCGATGATGCGGACCGCGTCGGGGCCGAGGGTGGACACCAGCCGGGAGGCGTGCGCGAACAGGTAGTCGCCGGACAGGATGGCGACGCTGTTGCCCCAGCGCGAGTTCACGCTCGGCGCGCCGCGTCGCATCGGGGCCTCGTCCATGACGTCGTCGTGGTAGAGCGTGGCCAGATGCACCAGTTCGATGACGGTGCCCGCGGTGATCAGATCCGGATCGGTCGGGCGCGGGCCCAGCTGTCCGGTGAGGATGGTGAACAGCGGCCGGAACCGCTTGCCGCCCGCGCGCGCCAGGTGCAGCGCCGCCTCCTGGAGGAACTCCGCCCCGTCGGACAGCTCGGCGATCAGCAGTTTCTCGACCTCGACCAGACCGTTGCGCACGGTCGACGCGAGCTCGTGGTCGCCGAGATCCACCCCGGCCACCACCGTGCTCTCATCGCTGATCGCCGATGCACTCATGTCGTCTCCCAATGCCGCGTCCGTCCCCACGCCCCACAACCTAGCGTGTCGGGTTCCGGGTACCCATGAACACCATCACAACATCGCCATTGTGGGACGAATCCGACACCGCCGCACCCCCGCCCGCGCCGCTCACACGGGCCGGTCGCGCCTCGACACGGCTCGGGCGTCGCTCGGCGTTACCCGTTGTCCGTTGCCCGGTATCGGCGGATACGACTCGCGGCACGAGCCACCGCAACATCCGCCATACCGGTCATCGGCTCCAACCCGACTCGCTCGTACGGCCGGCGCAGGCCGTACGACCGGTCACGACTGCCACCCCCGCTCGGCCGTCGCGACCCGGCGCGTCGACGGCGTCCGTACGACCCTGTCAGGATGGGGTGCATGGGTTCACCGGATGCCACCAGCGGGGGCGAGCGCGTGCCGCACGCGCTGCCCGCACATGCCGACGTGCTGGTCGTGGGCGCGGGACCGGCGGGGTCGGCGGCGGCGGCCTGGGCCGCGCGCGCCGGGCACGACGTGCTGCTCACCGATGCCGCGGTCTTCCCGCGCGACAAGACCTGCGGCGACGGGCTGACCCCGCGCGCCACCGCGGAGATGGAACATCTGGGCCTGGGCGACTGGCTGCGGGCGCACACGGTCAATCGCGGGCTGCGGATGGGCGGGTTCGGGCGCGAGGCGCTGCTGCCGTGGCCGGGCGGGTCGTTTCCCAGCTACGGGAGTGCGGTGCCGCGGCTCGAACTCGACGACAAACTGCGTGAGACCGCTGTCAAGTGGGGTGCGCGGATGGTCGACGGGGCGCGGGTGGCGGAGGTTGCCCGCGAGGGCGATCGAGTGACCGGCGTCAGCGTGCGCACCGATGCGGGGACGCGCGAAATCACCTGTCGCACTTTGATCGTCGCGGACGGGGTGCGGTCCCCGGTGGGCAAGCTGCTGGGCCGGACCTGGCATCGCCGGTTCGCCTACGGGGTGGCCGCGCGCGCCTACATCCGTTCCGCGCGCAGCGATGACGAGTGGATCACCTCGCATCTGGAACTGCGGGACGCCGAGGGCACGCTGGTGCCCGGGTACGGCTGGGTGTTCCCGCTGGGCAACGGCGAGGTGAACATCGGCGTCGGCTCACTGGCCACCGAACACCGGCCGTCCCACATTTCCCTGAAACCGCTTCTGCAACACTATGTTTCGCTGCGCCGGGAGGAATGGCAGTTCGACGGCGAGGCCCGCGCGGTCGCCTCGGCGCTGCTGCCGATGGGCGGTGCGGTCTCCGGGGTGAGCGGGCGCAACTGGGCGCTGGTCGGCGATGCGGCGGGCTGCGTCAATCCGCTCAACGGCGAGGGCATCGACTACGGCCTCGAGGGCGGGCACCTGCTGGCCGGACTGCTCGACGAACCGGATCTGACCACGCTGTGGCCGGATCTGCTGCGCGCCCGCTACGGCCGCACCTTCTCCGTCGCGCGCCGGATCGCGGCCATGGCCACCCATCCGCGCATGGTGCCGACCGGCGGGCCGCCGATGATGCGTTCGAAGCTGTTGCAGCGCACCGCGGTTCGAGTGATGGGCAATCTGGTGAGCGAGGAGGACGCGGATCTGACCGCCCGGCTGTGGCGCACCGCGGGCCGCGCCTCCATGCGCTTCGACGAGCCGACCCCGTTCAGCTGATCGCGGGGCGGGAGAGCGAGGAGGCGGTATGGCCGAGCAGCCGCGAACGGTCCCCGAGGACCTGCTCCCCCACCTGCGCCGGGCCCGCGATCTGGCCGACCGGCACTACGCCGAACCGCTGGACCTGGACGGTCTGGCCGCCGCGGCCGGGGTGTCGAAATACCATTTCCTGCGCTGTTTCGCCGCGACCTACGGCCGGACTCCGGCGTTGTACCTGGCCGAACGCCGGATCGAGCGGGCCCAGGATCTGCTGCGCGCGACCAATGTGACGGTCACCGAGGTGTGCATGCTGGTCGGATACAGCAGCCTCGGGTCGTTCAGTCGTAAATTCACCGAGTTGGTCGGCATGTCGCCGTCGGCCTACCAGGCGAAATTCGTCGCCGAGGGGATGCCGCGCATCCCGGGCTGCTACGTCTTCATGCACGGACTCTCGGACCGGAAACGCATCTGAAAGCGCAGCGACAATCGGCGTACTGCAACCGGTCCCGAGGGAACGGGTCGTCGATTCACGCAGGGCACGAATATTCCGGCGTGAACCGAGACCCGCAGACGCGACACAGCAATTTCGGAGAAGCGCTCGGCTGCTTCGAGCTCATAGCCTGGTGACATGACAACCATCACCAATGTGTCTCTGGTCACCGTGCACGTCACCGATCAGACCGCGGCGAAGAACTGGTACATCGAGAAGCTCGGCTTCGTGGAGATGACCGATATCACCATGGGGGACAACGGTTTCCGCTGGGTGTCCATCGCCCACCCGGATCATCGGGAGCTGGAGATCACCCTGATGGCGCCGGGTCCGCCGCTGGCCGAGGATGTGGCGGAGGCGATTCGGCGCGCGCTGGCCAACGGCACCAACGGCGGGCTGGGGCTGCGCACCGACGACTGCCACAAGGCGTACGAGGAATTGACGGCCAAGGGCGTGGAATTCGTGCAGCCGCCGTCGGATCGGCCGTACGGGGTCGAGGCGATCATCCGCGACAACTCCGGCAACTGGCTGGTGCTGGTGGAGCCCAAGGAATTCGACGGCGGCGACTTCGGGCCGGGCGCGCAGTAGCGCCGCCGCAGGGCTTTTCGCGCACCGCCGCGTGAGACCCGCACACCGCCGCGCGACGCCTTGCATGCGAGCACTCGAAATCCGCTCGCATGCAAGGTTTTCGGCCCGGATCAGCGACTCAGGCGTCGGCCTTGGCGGCGAACCACTTCTCGATGAACTTGCGTTCGCTCTCGATCACGCGGTGCTGCAACTGTTCCGCCAGCGGCTCGATCGCGCCACCGACCAGCGGCACCTTCACCGCGACGGCGCCGGACACCACGATCTCCGAACCCGTTGCGGCGGATCGCATCTCGTAGGTCCCGGACATCTTGGTGGTGATGCCCTGCGACGTGCCCGAGAACACGCCCCGGGCGGTGTCACCCTCGAGCGGTCCCCAGTTGTCGGTGCGCTCGACCACCAGATCGTTCTTGAGCACCTTGCGCACCAGCGCCGGAATCTTGTCCGGCCGTGCGGTTTCGGTCATGTGCACGCGAATGGTGCCGGGGCCGTCGTCGTGAGCCAGGTCCAGGGTGGCCGTGGCCGCGCCGTCGAAACGGTCCTGCCACAACTCGTCACTGGTGATCGCCCGGTGGAGCTCCGCGACCGGGACGCTGTAAGACACGGTGAAGCTGAATTTTCGGGACATGGGCGCACACGCTATCGGAGCGATGCAATAGCCTGAAGTCGTGTCGGAGAACAGTCAGTCCGCACATCGGCGTACGCGGCGTCTGCGACGGATTCGGATCGGTGTGCTCATCGCGGCGACGGCGATCAGCGCGCTGGCGGTGCTGCTGGTCCTGGCGGCCTGGCGCGACGACGTGCTGATCACCTCGGACAAGGGTGTGGCCAGTGCGGAGGTGCTCTCGGCGGGTCGGCTGCGTTCGGCGGTGACATTCGTCACTCCCGACGGCGTGACCCGCAATCCCCGCCTCGGTGTGTTGTACCCCACCAGGCTCACGGCCGGTGAACGCATCAACGTCGAATACAGCCGGGCCGATCCCGAACTCGTGCGGGTCGCCGGTCGGGACGCGCGGGTGGCGATCGTGCCCGCGCTGTCGGTGATCGTGGTGGTGTGGGCGATCGCGCTGCCGGCGTTGTGGCTGATACGGCGGTTGCGGTTGCGTGGTCCGCAGCCGGTGCCGGAAGTCGCCGGAACTCCCTGAGTAAGCCGCTCGGTCGGCCGCGCGCCGCGTGGTGAACGCAGATGTTCGCCGGAACTTCGCATACCCGTCACATGGTCGTGGCGGCTTCGCGTCGCCGCTCGAACACACTCGAAGGGTGCGTGTAGCGATCGTTTCGGAGTCGTTCCTGCCGAATATGAACGGCGTCGTCAACTCCGTGCTGCAGGTGCTCGGGCATCTGGAGCGGCACGGCCACGACGCGCTGATCATCGCCCCCGACACCCCGCGCGGGGAACCACCCGCGCCGCGGTCGTACGGGAAGTTCCCGGTGGTGCGGGTGCCCGCGGTGATGGTGCCGAAGATCAGTTCGCTGCCGGTCGGGCTGCCGCAGCCCGGGATCACCGCGGCGATCGAGGAGTTCGACGCCGATATCGTGCATCTGGCCTCGCCGTTCCTGCTCGGGGCCGGGGGGATGTCCGCGGCGCTGCGGCTGGATCTGCCCGCGGTGGCGGTATATCAGACCGATGTCGCCGGATTCGCGCAGAGCTATGGGCTCGGCCCGGCCCGGCGGGCGGCGTGGGCGTGGACCCGGCGCATCCACCAGCGCGCCGCCCGCACCCTCGCGCCCTCCTCGGCTGCCGCGGAAGATCTTGCGCGGCACGGGATTCCGCGTGTGCACCGGTGGGCGCGCGGGGTCGACATCGCGCGCTTCACGCCCTCGGCGCGGTCGGCGGAACTGCGCGAGGCGTGGTCGGCGCAGCAGCGTCTGGTGGTCGGGTTCGTCGGGCGGCTGGCTCCAGAGAAGCATGTGGAACGGCTCGCCGTATTGGACGGGGATCCGGATATTCAGCTGGTCATCGTGGGTGACGGCCCCGATCGGGCGCGCCTGGCCGAGTTGATGCCCTCGGCGATCTTCACCGGCGAGCTCGGCGGCGACGAACTGGGCCGCGCCTACGCGAGCCTGGACGTGATGGTGCACGCGGGCGAACACGAGACCTTCTGCCAGGGCGTGCAGGAGGCACTCGCCAGCGGCCTGCCGGTCGTCGGCCCCGACGCGGGCGGCCCGCGCGACCTGATCGCCCACTGCCGCAACGGATATCTGCTCCCGGTCGACCGTTTCAGCGAACTGCTCCCCAGCGCCGTCGGTGCCCTCCAGGACCCCGCCCACCGCGCCCGCTTCGCCGCCGCCGCCCGCAAATCCGTCCTGCACCGCACCTGGCCCGCCATCTGCGACGAGTTGATGGGGCATTACGCGGACGTGCTGGGGACGACGACCGACCAGATCTACCGCAGCGCGTAGGCGTCACACGGCCACACGCCCGGCCCGAAGCTGGGAATCGGCTGCAAGATCACTCCGGAATCGGCATCGATCCGGATGCGGTGCGGCGGGCGGGAAGTGGCCCGGGTCGGCGGCGCGGGCGGATCAGGCTAGGGTCGGGGACGTGGCGAAAACAGAGTCGTTCCGTGCCTCGCTGGACAAGGAACCGCACGAGGTCGCGTCGATGTTCGATGGGGTCGCGAAGCGGTACGACCTGACCAACACCGTGATTTCGGCGGGGCAGGACAGGTATTGGCGGTGGGCGACCCGGCAGGCGCTGGCGTTGCGGCCCGGGGAGCGGGTGCTGGATCTGGCGGCCGGGACCGGGGTGTCGACGCTGGAGTTCGCCAAGTCGGGGGCCTGGTGTGTGGCGGCGGATTTCTCGCGGGGGATGTTGGACGCGGGGCGGTTCCGCAAGGTGCCGATGGTCGCCGCGGACGGTACGCAGCTGCCGTTCGCCGATGATTCCTTCGACGCGGTCACCATTTCCTATGGGCTGCGCAACTTCTCGGATCCCGACGGGGCGATGCGGGAGATGCTGCGCGTCACGAAACCCGGTGGGCGGCTGGTGATCGCGGAATTCTCGACGCCGGTGTTCGGGCCGTTCCGGACGATCTACATGGAGTATCTGATGCGGGCGCTGCCGCAGGTGGCGCGGGCGGTCAGCAGTAATCCGGACGCGTACGTCTATCTGGCCGAGTCGATTCGCGCCTGGCCGAATCAGCGTCAGCTGGCGCTGCGGATGACCGACGCGGGTTGGTCATCGGTCAAGTGGCGCAACCTCACCGGCGGCATCGTCGCGCTGCATCGGGGTTACAACCTCGGTTAGGGCGCGTAGATCGGCGGCCGTGCGAACGAGTGCGGCGACCGCGCGGGAGCGGCTGTGCGACGGCCAGGCGATGACGGTGGTGACGTCCGGGGCGTCGACGACGGGGACCGCGACGTGTTCGGGCCATTGCCATGCGCGGCTGGATGCGGGGATGACCAGCAGGGTTCGGCCCAGGGCGACGAGTTGGGCGAGCTTGGATTGGGTGCGGACCTCGGGGCCGGGGCCTTCGGGGTAGGTGCCGTCGAGACGGGGCCAGCGGGCGATCGGCAGGCCGGGGACGTGGCTGACCTCGGCGAGAGTGAGTTCTTCGCGGGCGGCGAGAGGGTGGGTTGCGGGCAGGATCGCGACCTGGCCCTCCACGTGCAGGTCCTCGGTGTCGAATCCGGCCAGGTCGTCGTAGGGGCGGTGCATGATCGCCACGTCGGCGCGGCCGTCGCGCAACGCGCCCGCCTGCTCGCCGACCTCGCACAGCAGGATCTCCACCGACGCCGCGTCCGGGTCGGCGGCGTGGGTGTCCAGGAGTCGGCGCAGCAGATCGTGCGACGCCCCGGCCTTCGTGACCAGGACCAGCGAATTCGTCGACGCACCGGCACGCTGGGTGCGACGGGCGGCGGCCGCGACCGCGTCCAGCGCGCTACCGGCCTCCCGAACCAGCACCCGACCGGCCGCGGTCAGCGCCACCCCGCGCCGGTCCCGATCGAAGAGTTGCACGCCGAGCCGCCGCTCCAACTGGCGAATCGCGCGGGACAGCGGCGGTTGCGCCATGCCCAGGCGTTCGGCGGCCCGCCCGAAATGCAGTTCCTCGGCGACGGCGAGGAAATAGCGCAGCTCGCGGGTTTCCAGATCCACCCACGCAGCGTAGCGCGCTGATACCCGGCGAGTATCACAGCCGATCCGGTTGATCTTGGACGCCGCGTTCGGCCCGGTCGAGCATGGATCTCGTGAAGGATACGAAGACCGCGCTGGTCACCGGCGCGAACAAGGGCATCGGCTTCGCCATCGCGCAGGGGCTGGGCACGCTCGGGTACACGGTCGCGGTGGGGGCACGTGACGACGGCAGGCGGGCCGACGCTGTCGAGAAACTGCGGGCCGAGGGGATCGACGCGTTCGGGGTCGCGCTGGATGTCACCTCCGACGAGAGCGTCGCCGCGGCGGCCGCGGCCATCGAGCGGCTCGACGTGCTGGTCAACAACGCGGGCATCGGCGGCCGGGCCGACGACGGCGCGCAGGATCCGACAACGCTCGACCTCGGCGTCGTGCGAACCGTGTTGGATACCAACGTCTTCGGCGTCGTCCGGGTGACCAACGCGATGCTCCCGCTGCTGCATCGCGCACCCGCGCCCCGCATCGTCAACGTCTCCAGCAACATGGGCTCGCTGACCTTGCGGACCGGCCCGATCATGGCTGCCTACGCCCCGTCGAAATCCATGCTCAACAGCCTCACCGTGCAGTACGCGCGCCGACTCGCCGAAACGAACATTCTCGTCAACGCCTGCTGCCCCGGTTATGTGGCGACCGATTTCACCGGGCACAATTCGACCCGCACCCCGAGGGAGGGCGCGGCGATCGCGATCCGGCTGGCCACCCTGCCCGACGACGGACCGCGCGGCGGCTTCTTCGATGACGCGGGCGTTGTCGCGTGGTGAGGTCCGACTAGCACCGATCCGGGCGGATTTCCGCTGCGTCCGCCGGTTTTCCGGTGACATCGCTCACTCCTCACAAGATCGACTACGGCGTGTGCGGAGTTTTGTCACCCGCCGATAACGTTCGGTAAATCCGGCGCAATCGCGGCTCGCGATGATCGAGTCATGTCCCCTGCACCCTCCGGCCCGGCGAACGTCGACACCACGTGTTCGTACTGCGGCGTGGGGTGCGGGATCACGGTCGAGACGAAGGTGGACGAATCCGGCGCGCCCGTCATCGCGTCCGTGCGCGGTAACAAACTGCATCCGGTCAACGCCGGACGGCTGTGCACGAAGGGCGCCACCCACGCCGAGATGATGCGCGCGCCGGGCCGGATGACCACGGCCCTGCGTCGCGACGAACGCGGGCACGAACCCACACCGGTCGCGATGGACGACGCGGTCCGCGAGGTCGCCGGGCGGCTGCGGGCCATCCTGGACACGCACGGGCCGGACGCGATCGCGCTGTACGTCTCGGGGCAGATGTCGTTGGAGGCGCAGTACCTGGCCACCAAACTGGCCAAGGGCTATCTGCGCACGGTGCACATCGAATCGAATTCGCGGTTGTGCATGGCCAGCGCGGGCACCGGATACAAGCAGTCGCTCGGCGCGGACGGGCCGCCCGGATCCTACGACGACATCGACAATTCCGATCTGTTCCTGGTGATCGGCGCGAATATGGCCGACTGCCATCCGATTCTGTATCTGCGCCTGGCCGACCGCCGCAAGAGTGCCGGGGCCAAACTCATCGTGGTCGATCCGCGACGCACCGAAACCGCCCGCAACGCAGACCTTTTCCTGCAGATCGCGCCCGGCACCGATCTCGCGCTGCTCAACGGGCTGCTGTATCTGCTGGTCGAAAACGGTGACATAGACAGCGATTTCATCGCCGCGCACACCGAGGGCTGGGAGGCGATGGGCGAATTCCTCGCCGACTATCCCCCGGACCGGGTCGCGGAGATCACCGGGCTGGCCGAGGCCGATATCCGCACTGCCGCAACGTGGATCGGTGAGGCGGGCGAATGGATGTCGCTGTGGACGATGGGGTTGAACCAGTCCACGCACGGCACCTGGAACACCAACGCGCTGTGCAATCTACATCTGGCCACCGGCGCGATCTGCCGCACCGGCAGCGGGCCGTTCTCGCTGACCGGGCAGCCGAATGCCATGGGCGGCAGGGAAATGGGGTACATGGGTCCGGGGCTGCCCGGTCAGCGCAGCGTGTTGTCCGAGGCCGATCGGACGTTCGTGGAGACCGCGTGGGGGTTGGCGCCCGGGACGATTCGTACCGAGTCCGGGCCGGGCACGATCGAGATGTTCCGGGAGCTGGCCGACGGGAAGATCCGGGCGTGCTGGATCATCTGTAGCAATCCCGTTGCGTCGGTGGCGAATCGGAAGACGGTGATCTCCGGGTTGGAGGCGGCCGAATTGGTCGTCACCCAGGACGTCTACGCCGAGACCGCGACCAATGCCTACGCCGATGTGCTGCTGCCCGCGACATTGTGGGCCGAGGCAGACGGTGTGATGGTGAATTCCGAACGCGATGTGAGTCTGTTGCAGCGGTCCATCGATCCGATCGGCGACGCGCGTCCGGATTGGTTGCTGATCGCGCAGGTGGCCACCGCGATGGGGTTTCCTGGATTCGAATTCGCTTCCAGTGCGGAGGTTTTCGAGGAGGTACGCGGGTTCGCCAACCCCGCTACCGGATACGATCTGCGCGGGGTCTCCTACGAGGAATTGCGGGCCGGGCCGTTGCAGTGGCCGTGTCCGGATCCGGCGCGGCGGCGCAATCCGATTCGTTATCGCAACGACGGAGTGAGCCAGCACCTGTTCACCGACGCCGCGGGGAACACCCCCGAACTGGCCTTCGCGACGCCGAGCCGCCGCGCGGTGTTCTGGCCGCGCCCGCACCTGGAACCGCGCGAAATGCCCGACGACGACTACCCTTTCGTGCTCAACACCGGACGGCTGCCGCATCAGTGGCACACCATGACCAAGACCGGCAAGGTCGCCAAACTGACCAAGCTGAACGGCAAACCCTTCGCCGAGATCCACCCCGAGGACGCCGCGCGGCTCGGTGTGCGACCGGAGGATCAGCTCGAAATCACTTCTCGCCGTGGACGTGCCGTGCTGCCGGTGCAAATCAGTGACCGGGTGCGGCCGGGCAACTGCTTCGCGCCCTTCCACTGGAACGACGAGCAGGGGGAATACCTGACGGTGAACGCGGTGACCAATGACGCGGTGGACGACGCGTCGCTCCAGCCGGAGTTCAAGGCGTGCGCGGTCTCGCTGCGCCGGATCGCGGCCGAGCCGCCCGCGCCCATGCAGACGCCGCCGGTCACGGCACCTGCGCCCGTGACCTCGGGAAACGGGCACCCGCTGGCCCGGATGCTCGGGCTGGACACCGCCGCCGCGCCGATGCTGAGCGATACCGAGCGGATCTACCTCGGCGGGTATCTCGCGGCGCTGGATTCGCTTCCGGTGCAGGGACAACCGGTGCTGCCCGAATCCGCGCCGATGGCCCGCAGCAGTCGGCTGTGGATCGACGGGTTGCTCGCGGGGATGTACTCGCGGGCCACGGGGGGCGGGGTCATCGAGACCGAACACGTTGCGGCGGTGGCGGAACCGCGTGTGGTCACCGTGCTGTGGGCCTCGCAGACCGGGACCGCCGAGGAGTTCGCCGCCGAGGCCGCGCGGAAATTGTCCGAATCCGGTTGTGCGCCACGGTTGTTGGAGATGAATTCCGGGGAATTGGCCGACCTGGACGGTGATGTGCTGGTGATCACCAGTACGTTCGGGGACGGCGGGCCACCGGACAACGGTGCCGAATTCTGGGATATGTTGTCCGACAGTTCGATTCGCCTGAACAATGTGCGTTATGCGGTGTTCGCCATCGGGGATTCGTCATACGACGACTTCTGCGGTCACGGGCGGAAACTGGACGAGCTGCTCGCGAAATTCGGTGCCACCCGGTTGCTTCCGCGCGTGGACAGCGAGCCGGATCATGGTGAGTTGTCGGCGAAGTGGCTCGAGGATGTGCTCGGCGCGTTGGGGCCGGGCGACGATTCGGGTGCCGGGACAGGCGATTCCGGAGCTGGCGGACCGGGCCACACCGGGTCCGGAAGCGCGCCCGCCGGGCTCGGTGGCCACGGCCAGGCAGGATCGAGCCCGTCGGGCGTCGGCGTACTGAGTCCTGCTCGCACCCAACAGGTTTCATCGACCGAACCCAAATCTCGCCCGGCCGCACCGGCATTCACCCGCAACGCCCCCACCCCCGCCCCGCTCGTGCGCAACGAACTCCTCTCCCGCCCCGGATCCTCGAAGGAGGTGCGGCAGTTCGGATTCGATCTGCGCGACCGGGGCGCGACCTACGAGGTCGGCGACTCGCTCGGCGTCTGGCCCACCAACGACGAAACGCTCGTCGCGCAATGGCTCGACGCGACCGGCCTGGACGCGCAGCACCCGACCGAGATCGAGGATCGCGAGGTATCGCTCGAACACGCGCTGCGCACCCACTACGACATCACCCGGGTCAGCAACGATCTGCTGACCTTCATCGCCGCGCACAACCCCAGCCCGCAGCTGGCCAAACTGCTGCGCCGCGACAACCGCACCGAACTCGACGGCTACCTCTGGGACAAGCAGGCCGTGGACGTGCTGCGCGACTTCCCGATGCGCGCCGATCCGGTGGACTGGCTCGGCGCGCTGAAAAAGCTACAGCCACGGCAGTATTCGATCTCCTCCAGCCCGCTGGTCGATCCGCACGAGGTCCAATTGACCGTCGGCGTGGTGCGTTACGGCGATCCGGCCGCACCGCGCGGCGGCGTCTGCTCCACCTTCCTGGCCGATCGCGGTGCGGGCGCGCAGATTCCGATCTTCCTGCAGCGTGCACCGCATTTCCGCCCGCCGCTGGACCCCGGGGCGCCGATGATCATGATCGGCCCCGGCACCGGCATCGCGCCGTTCCGCGGGTTCCTGCACGAACGCCGCGCCCTGGGCTGCCGCGGCCGCAACTGGCTGCTGTTCGGCGATCAGCACGCCGCCGACAACTTCTACTACCGCACCGAACTCGAGGACATGTTCCGCGACGGCTTCCTCACCCGCCTCGACCTGGCCTTCTCCCGCGACCAACGCGAGCGCGTCTACGTCCAGCACCGCATGCTCGAGCACGGCGCGGAACTGTGGTCCTGGCTGCAATCCGGCGCCCACATCTACGTCTGCGGGGACGCCAGCCGCATGGCCCGCGACGTCGACCAGACGCTGCTGACCATCGCCCAGATCCACGGCAATCTGACCCCCGAGGCCGCCACCGCGTACAAGAAGCAGCTCACCACCGAGAAGCGCTACGTTCGCGACATCTACTGACCGGGTTCCCGCCTACACGGCCGGTGGGTTGAGCCGGGCGAAGTCCGGTAGCCGGTAATAGGGGTAGTACGGATACGGCGGCGTACGGCCGCTGACCTTGTCCAACCGGGCGATCTGGTCGGCGTCGAGCTGCCAGCCGACCGCGCCCAGATTCTGACGTAGCTGCTCCTCGGTGCGCGCGCCGATGATGACACTCGCGACGGTGGGCCGGGACAGCAACCAGTTCAACGCGATCTGCGGAACCGAACGTCCGGTCTCGGCGGCCAACTCGTCGAGGACATCGACCACGTCGTAGAGCAGTTCGTCGTCCACGGGCGGTCCGGCCTCGGCGGTCCGATGCAGTCGACTGGTCTCCGGAAGTGGTTGTCCGCGACGGACTTTCCCCGTCAGCCGCCCCCAACCCAGCGGACTCCACACCACCGCGCCGACGCCCTGATCCAGCCCCAGCGGCATCAGCTCCCACTCGTAATCGCGACCGAGCAGCGAGTAGTACACCTGATGCGCGACATAGCGGACATGCCCGTTCCGTTCCGCTGCCGCAAGGGATTTCATCAACTGCCACCCGGCGAAATTGGACGCGCCGACATACCGGATCTTGCCGCCGCGCACCAGATCGTCCAGTGCGGCAAGCACTTCCTCGACCGGGGTGCCCGCATCGAACGCGTGCAGCTGGAACAGATCGAGATATTCGGTGCCGAGACGACGCAGCGCGCCCTCCACCGCGCCGATCAACCGCGAACGCCCCGATCCGGCCTCGTACGCCGCCGGACCCGTGGGCAGGGATGCCTTGGTGGACAACAGCACTCGATCGCGACGTCCTCGAATCGCCTCGCCCAGAACCTGTTCCGACGCGCCCTCGGAATACACGTCCGCGGTGTCGAACATGGCGACGCCCGCGTCCAGCGCGACGTCGACCATCCGGCGCGCCTGCCGCGCATCGGTGTCACCCCACGCGCCGAACAGTTCGCCGCGCCCACCGAAGGTGCCCGCACCGAAACTCAACGCGGGAACCGTCAACCCCGAAGCACCCAACCGCCGATACTCCATGACCACTCCTAACGGAACAGAAGTTTCATTAACAATGCCCACGCTACACTCGGGCGACCGTTAACGGAACTGGAGGACCGTTATGAATCAGGACACCACCACTCCGGGCTCACTGCGCCCCGGCGGCCGCACCGCCCGCGTCCGCGAATCAGTCCTGCGAGCAGCCGGTGACCTCCTCGCCGAACGCGGTTTCGCCCACCTCGACCCCGCCGAGGTCGCCGCCCGCGCGGGCGTCGGCAAAACCACCGTCTACCGCCGCTGGCGCACCCCCGCGGGCCTGGTCGCCGACCTCCTCACCGAGATGGCCGAAACCTCACTCCCCCGTGCCGACACCGGCTCCCTGCGCGAGGACCTGCTCGCCAACGCCCGCCTGGTCGCCCACACCCTCAACGACCCCCGCCAGGGCAAACTCTTCGCCTCCCTGATCGCCGCCGCCACCGCCGACCCCACCACCGCCACCGCCCTGCGCCACTTCTACGACACCCGCCTCACCGAATGGACCCCCTGCATCGAAGCCGCAGCGACCCGAGGCGAGATCCCTCCCGAAACCGACCCTCGCGCAGTCCTTTCCGCCGTCGCCGCCCCCCTCTACTACCGCCTCCTGACCACCGGCGACCCCATCGACGACCACACCGCCACCCTCGCCGCCGAATCCGCCACCCTCGCCGCCCACTCCGGCCTCTTCACCCCCTAACCACCCCGCCCCAACGCATTACGACCTCAGAAACGTGTCGTACCCCTACGTCATACTTCCGAACATGGGGATGAAGCTGTACGTTCGCACACTCGCAGGGGGCATCAGCTGCTCGTCGCGTTCGGCCAGGGGTCTCGGACAACCGCGCGACACCGTCGATGGAATTGCGCATGTCCGGCGGCGTCTCGGAGAACGCGTCCGAGAGCACCTCCACGCTCCTGGCCGACTGCGCGGTATCGGTCTGCTCGATATTCTTCGCAGCGTCCTGGAACGCCTCGTTTCACCGAGGCCACGCAGCGGATCGGGCACGCCGGTCCTTCGGGTCTTCGGGCTGCTCGTGGGCGGGGTGGTCGACGCGCTCGGGATTCAGGCGCGCCAGGCCGGGTCGCGGCCGGTGAGGGCGATGACGCGGTCGAGGAGGGAGGCTTCGGGGGTGACGGGTCTGCGGGGGCCGAAGAGGCCGGGGACGCCTTCGGGCGGGGTGTCGGCGAGCATTTCCAGGAGGGGGACCAGGTCGTGGTCGGTGGGGGTGAAGGGTTGGGCGGTGGCGCGGGCCAGGTCCCAGCCGTGCACGATGACCTCGTCGAGGGCGAACAGGGCCATTCCGGGGGCGGGGGCGGTCGCGCCGCCCACTTCGGTTTCGCCCTCCCAGGCGGTCGGCTCGCGCCAGGCGGCGACCAGGGCTTTCAACTGGGCGGGGACGAGGGAACGCCAGTCCCGCGGGAGGGTTTGCGGTGCGGCCTCGGAGGGTGGGACCGAGGCTCCGATGCCCTCCTTCGTGGCTCCGCGCCGGAATCCCTCGGTAAATCCGAGGACGTGCTGCACCATCTCGCCGACCGTCATATCGGTGGGAGTCGGGTTGTCGAGCTGGTCGTCGGTGATTCCGGCGACGACCAACTCCAGCAGCGTCGCGGCATTCTCCAGATCGAACAATGGTGTGGTCATGGTTCTCCTCGCATGCGGCGGCCCGGACATACCGGTCCCTCGCAGATCTGACGACCCGCACTCGTCGAATTCATCGGTGCGCGTGCGGAACTCCCCGAAATGCGGTCACCAGCATCGGAACACCTCGCACGCGATCAGATCGCCGACAGGTTGCCAGTCTCTCCCGAACGGAGGACTCTCGACCTTGTAGAGCAGCAGCGGGCGACTCGCCCCCGCCGGACAGGAGCACCCGATGACCGATCGCATCCTCACCATCGATGACGTTCCCGAGGCCGATCGCGCCGAACAGTCCGTCCCGGCCTACCGCACCGACGACGCACCCGAACCCGAATTCCCCACGGCCGCAGCCGATCGCGAAGCCGACGAAGCCGACATCATCGAGCAGACCCTCGAGGTCCCCCTCGACGACGACTACGCCGAGAACTCCGAAGACGCCGACACCGACTACTGACCGCGCCCCACCTCCGGCCGAATACCGCCGGCCCGTCCCGAGCCCTGCGCACCCTCCGACCGGTAACCGGTCATCAGCCACCCGACCGCTGGTCGCAATCGTCGACTCGTCCGGCCGCCTACCCGCTGATCCCCGCCCGCACCGCAGCGTGCAACTCCCGCAGACTCGACCGCTCGGTGGCCACCTCCAACACCCGCATCCCATGCGCGTGCCGAGTCAGCTCCACCCCCAGCTCGGCCGGATCGACCTGCCGATGCGGCACCCGATACGCCGCGCACATCGCCGCCAGATCCATCCCGTGCGGCGTCCCGAAAACCCGCTCGAAAACCCCGGCGTACTGCGGATCCCCCTGCTCGAGCAGTTCGAAGATGCCACCGCCGTCATCGTTGGCGACCACGATGGTCAGATCCTCCGGACGCGGCTCCCCGGGCCCGATGAGCAGCCCCGACGCGTCGTGCAGGAACGTCAGATCGCCGATCAGCGCGATGGTGCGGCCGGGATGACTCAGCGCCGCGCCGACCGCGGTCGACACCGTGCCGTCGATCCCCGCGACGCCCCGATTGGATTTCACCGTGATCCCGGACCGCGGATGCGACACCAGGGCCGCGTCCCGCACCGGGTTCGACGCGCCCAGCAGCAGCTGATCGCCCTCGCGCAACGCGTCCATCACGACCGCGGCCACATGCAGTCCGGTCGGCTTGGGATGCCCGGCCAACTCGTCCCGCACGACGCCGGAAGCCTTGGCGTTCAACGCCGCACACCGCTCGAGCCACGCCGGATCGGGCGTCCCCCGGGTGATCGCGCGGGTCCCGGTGCCGATCACATTGCCGGACACATCGGGCCACCGCGGACCGGTGGTCAACGCGAACACCTCGACCTCGGGATCGGCAAGCACCCGCGACACCTGCCGATGCAGCGTGGGCCGCCCGGTGATGATCGCCTGCCGGGGTTTCAACAGCGGCAACGCCAGCGGATGCAAGGCCGGACCGTGCCGCGGCGCGGTGGGTTCGGCGACGGTCGGCAGGTCGGCCAGTTCGGGGCGCAGACCCGCGCCGTGCCCGGAGATGACCACCGTGTCGGGCGTCAGATCCAGTTCCAGGGGCACCTCGAGTGTCGCGTATTGCGTTGCGGTCCAAGCGGATCCATCCGCTCGCCCGGCCGGAATCACCTCGCCCGGCGCGAGATCGGGTACCAGCGGCTCCCGCAGCGGAATATCCAGCTGCACCGGACCGGCATTACCCGACCGCGTCCCGCGCGCCGCGGCCAGCACCCGGCACACCGCCGCCCGCCAAACGCTGTTCTGCCGCCGGTAACCGTCCTCCTGCTCGGCCAGCCCCAAACTGTTCGACAGCCGTACCTGCGACCCGAACAGCCCGAACTGCTCGACGGTCTGATTGGCCCCGCTGCCCAGCATCTCGTACGGGCGATTCGCGCTCAGCACGATCAGCGGCTGCCGCGCGTAATTGGCCTCCAGCACGGCCGGACCCAGATTGGCCACGGCGGTCCCCGACGTCATCACCACCGGTACGGGACTGCCACTGGCGACGGCCAGGCCGATCGCCAGGAATCCCGCGGTCCGTTCGTCGATGCGCATGTGCAGCCGCAACCGCCCCGCGGCATCGGCGGCCTGCAAGGCGAAGGCCAGTGGCGCATTGCGCGAGCCGGGGCACAGCACGACGTCCCGGACGCCGCCGCGTGCCAATTCGTCCACGACGACCTGGGCTTGCGCTGTCGAAGGATTCACACCCCCACCCTGTCAGACTGTTCCCGCCAGTGGTGCGTGGACCCGCTCACACCTACCTCCGGGAGGAGCCTTCGGGCCGCGAACCGCGACACCGAAGGCTGTGCACCACTCAGCCGGCGTGACGCTGAACCAGGTCACCGACCCGCGGCAGCGCCTCGGCGACATTCTTCTTGGCCGAGGACCGCAGCGAGGAGTAGACCTTCTGCAGCGCCGGACGCGAGGAGCTCTCGGCCCGCGCGTCGGTGACCGACAGCAGCGCCTCGGCAACCTCGTCCTGCTTGGAAACCAGCAGGTCGGCAAAGTTGCCGCCGCCGTTGCCCTGGAATTCGGCCCAGTACGGCTCGAGCTTCTCGACGAACTTGGGCGCGAACGATTCCAGCGCATCCGCGACGATCGACGGGCTGACCTTCTTCACCGCGGCGTATCCGCCCTTGACGGCCAGGCCCGACGCGCCACCCTTATCCGACACCTCTGCGTCCAGCACCTCTTTGGCGTCGGCCAGGAATGCCGGACGCTTGGCGTCGTCGAGCAGGGATTCAGACAGTGCTGCAACCACTTTCAGGTTCCTCCGGATTGATTTTCGATGAGCGAGCGCACGCAACTATACGCACCGGACGTTCCAGGCACACTGTCCTACAACCAACTACGGCTGCCAGGGCAGCAACTGCACCATGAGCCCTTCACATTCCGCCAGCAAGTTATCCGATTCGTCGCGCAGGCGCGCGCTGACGAAAACCTTGCGTCCCTCGGCCCGATCGACCGTGCCCTCGACCTTCAACGGCGTGTGCAGCGGGGTGACTTTTCGGTAGTTGATGTGCAGGAACGCGGTTCTGCTGATCGGATGTCCGGCGTAGTGCACGAGCGCGCCGAACAGGTCGTCGAACATCAGCGGCAGCACCCCGCCGTGCACGGCACTGTTGCCGCCGAGGTGGTAGCGGCGGAATTCCCCGCGCATGGAGATGCCGTTCGGCCCCGCCTCGACGATCTGCCACGGCGGCATCAGCAGGCTGCCGCGGCCGGGCAGGGCGCTGACGCGGCCGGCCGGGCCGACGGTCTCCGGTGCGCGATACGGCTCGAGGAGATCGTTGAGCTGGCGCACCCGTTCCAGCGCCTCGCCGAAGACCTCGTCCGGACAGTCCACCGAGACCGCCAGGTCCTGCAACGTGCGCATGGCCTCCACGAACGGCGCGAAGTTCGGCCCCGGCTGGGCCTCGGCGACCTTGGGAAATCCACCGTGCTCGGCGTAACGAGCGGTATCGATCGCACTCCGGTCGATCAACGGCTCGGTGTGTTCACTCATCTCTGCACGGTAACCCGCATTCTTACGGCGTCCAATGGAACTGGCCAGTAGGTGATATTTCAGACAGGCCGCTGACCTGGACCGTTAGAAGTACCAGGGGTACGGGGACCAGTCCGGCGAGCGCTTCTCCAGGAAGGCGTCCCGGCCCTCGACGGCCTCGTCGGTCATGTAGGCCAGGCGGGTGGCCTCACCGGCGAACAGCTGCTGCCCGACCAGACCGTCATCGGCCAGGTTGAACGCGTATTTCAGCATCCGCTGCGCCTGCGGGGACTTGCCCAGGATCTGCGCGGTCCATTCCAGGGCCTCGTCCTCGAGCCGCTCGTGCTCGACCACCGCGTTGACCGCACCCATATGGTGCATCTCCTCGGCCGTGTACGCCCGGCCCAGGAAGAAGATCTCGCGCGCGAACTTCTGCCCGACCATCTTGGCCAGATACGCACTCCCGTACCCGGCGTCGAAACTGCCCACATCCGCGTCGGTCTGCTTGAACCGCGCGTGCTCCCGGCTCGCCAAGGTCAGATCACACACCACGTGCAGGCTGTGCCCGCCACCCGCGGCCCACCCGTTCACCAGGGCGATGACCACCTTGGGCATGAACCGGATCAGCCGCTGCACCTCCAGGATGTGCAACCGCCCCGCCCGCGCCTTGTCCACCGTCTCCGCGGTGTCCCCCGACGCGTACTGATACCCGCTACGCCCCCGGATCCGCTGATCCCCACCCGAACAGAACGCCCACCCACCGTCCTTGGGACTGGGCCCGTTCCCGGTCAACAACACCGCCCCCACATCCGAAGTCATCCGCGCGTGATCCAACGCCCGATACAACTCGTCCACAGTGTGCGGCCGGAACGCATTACGCACCTCGGGCCGATCGAACGCCACCCGCACCGTCCCCTGCTCGACGTGCCGGTGATACGTGATATCGGTCAGATCCTCGAACCCCACCACGGGCTCCCACAGCTTCGCATTGAACACCCCGCCATCTTGCCCCCGCGCCCTCCCGACACAAGCCCCACCCGGCGACACGCCCCGCCCGGGTGTGTCCGGAACCGTGCCACCCACGACTATCGCCGCACGTTGTCCATAGCCCCGCTGGCCCCTCGACATGCACTGCCGGGCGCACACGAACCGATGCGACATCCGGGCAGCGCACGAGACTCCACCCCAAGCGTGCACCGAGGCGGAAGGTATTCGGCGAGTGCGGGATCCGGCAACACCGCATCTACGGTCGCAGCGGACGACGACACCGGTGGCGGCGCACCGCCCGACAGGCACCGCCGCACGGATGCACCGCTCGGGCTCGAAAGATGTTCGGCGGATAGGGAATCCGCGACCGTGGACTGCGGGTCCGGCGACGAGATGGTCGCGGCGGGAGCGATATGCCGGTCGGGGTGGGGGCCTCGCCCTACGCTCGGAGGGTGGACATTCTGAGTAGTCGGGTGATTCTGCGGCCGGTCGATTACGGGCGGACCGTGGAGTTCTATCGGGACGGGTTGGGGTTGGCGGTGGCGCGGGAGTATCCGGGCGGGACGGTGTTCTTCGCGGGGCAGTCGCTGATCGAGGTGGCGGGGCACGGGCGGGACGCGGGGGCGGCTGTCGGGTTCGCGGGGGCGCTGTGGTTGCAGGTGCGCAGTGCCGATGAGACGGCGGCGACGCTGGTGGCGCGGGGTATCGCGCTCGAGCGCGGGCCGGTGCGGGAGCCGTGGGGGTTGATCGAGATGTGGTTGCGGGATCCGGACGGTGTGCCGATCGTGCTCGTGGAGGTGCCGTCGGATCATCCGCTGCGGCGGGACAGCCGGGTGCACGAGGACTGAATCGCGGCGATGCCCGGTTGTCCGGCAACCCGATTCCACTCGATGGCAAATCTGTAGCACCCTCGATTCGGCAGACACGCGCGAAGGTCTCGATTCAGCGGAACCCACGGGTCGGTTTCCCGGCCGTAGCGCACACTGAAACGGTGACCGCCGAACTGATCGTTCTGCTCATCGTCATCATCACCGCCCTTGTCTTCGACTTCACCAACGGTTTTCACGACACCGCGAACGCGATGGCCACCTCCATCGCCACCGGCGCGCTCAAACCCCACACCGCGGTCATCCTGTCCGGCAGCCTGAATCTGGTCGGCGCCTTCCTGAGCGTCGCGGTCGCCGCGACCGTCGCCGAGAGGATCGTCCGACTCGACCAGGTCGACGGCAGCGATCTGCTCGCTATCGTCTTCGCCGGGCTGGTCGGCGGCATCCTGTGGAATCTGCTGACCTGGCTGCTGGGCCTGCCGTCGAGTTCCTCGCACGCGCTGTTCGGCGGCATCATCGGCGCCACCATCGCCGCGCTGGGCTGGGGCGGGGTCATCTGGACCGCGGGCAGCCAGGGCGTGCTGACCAAGATCGTGATCCCGGCGGTGCTGTCGCCGGTGGTGGCCGCCCTGATCGCGACGATCGGCACCTGGCTGGTGTACCGCATCACCCGCGGCAGCGACACCGGCGTGGTGAACCGCGGTTTCCGCTGGGGTCAGATCGGTTCGGCCTCGCTGGTCTCGCTCGCGCACGGCACCAACGACGCGCAGAAGACCATGGGCATCATCTTCCTGGCCCTGATCGCCTACGGCTCGAGCAAGCAGTCGGACTCGCTGCCGCTGTGGGTGATCGTGGCCTGCGCCGCGGCCATCGCGGCCGGAACCGCGCTGGGCGGCTGGCGGATCATCCGCACCCTGGGCAAGGGCCTGGTCGACATCAGCCCGCCGCAGGGTCTGGCCGCCGAATCCACCAGTGCGGCAATCATTCTCACCTCCGCGCACTTCGGGCTGCCGCTGTCCACCACGCAGACCGTCACCGGCGCGATCCTGGGCACCGGGCTGGGACGTCCGGAGGCCGAGGTGCGCTGGAACGTGCTGGGCCGGATGGTGGTGGCCTGGCTGTTCACCCTGCCGCTGGCCGGAGTGGCCGGGGCGATCTGCTGGGCACTGGCGCACGGGATCGGCGGGCTGCCCGGCGTGCTGGTGGTGTTCGCGCTGCTGCTGGTGCTGGCCGGGTACATGTATCTGCGCTCGCGTCGCACACCGGTGCACGCGGGCAACGTCAACGATCAGTGGCAGGGCTCGCGGGAAGACCGGGAAGACCGCGCCGGCCCACCCGACGCTCCGGCGGCGACACGATCCTCCTCGGCCGGGAGGGCGTGATGCATACTCTGCTGACCGATCTGCGGGAGTTGTGGCGGGTCACCCTCGCCGCGCTGATCTTCGGGGCCGGATTGCCCGCGATCTTCGCGGTGGGGATTCGATTCCAGTCCGTCGCCCGGGTCGGCGTATCCGGAACGTCCGAGGTCACCCCGCTGTCCCGCCGACGAGCCGCGGTCGCCATGGCCGCGCTGTGTTACGCCGTCGTGCTGGCGGTGGTGGTCGCCGGAGTGTTGTTCGTAGCCAAGGCTTTTCTCGCTTCCCGTCTCGGCATCCATCTGTTCGGACAGGAATGACCACGGAAAGGACGATCCGTGACCACCGGAGCGGAACCGTCGCAGGAACCGGAACCATCGCGCGAATCAGACCAGCCCCCCGCCCCGAAACAGCAGAGCGCGGCGGAGCGATCCCACGTACCGGAGCAGTCCCGTGATTCGGAGCAGCCGCTCGCACCCGAACGAGCCCGCGCGCCGGAACAGCGCCCGGAACGCGAACAACCGCCGAGCACCGAGGCGAGGCGATCGCTTCTGGGGAAGGTGCTGGCTTGGCTACGCGCGGGTTATCCCCAGGGCGTTCCGCCGACCGATTACGTCGCACTGCTCGCGGTCCTGCACCGCCGACTCACCGATTACGAGGTCCACGCCGTCGTGGACGAGCTGATCCGGGAGCGCGCCGGGGACGACGAGATCGCCCGGCACGAGATCGAGGACGCGATCGGCCGAGTTGCCAAAGAGCTGCCGGGCGAGGACGATATCGCACGAGTGACCTCCCGGCTCCAGGCCGGCGGCTGGCCACTGGCGACACCGACGTCCGAAAGCCCCAACCCCTGAGTTGACCGAAGGGAGGCGGGGACCCGTAACCGGGTCGTCGGCCCCGACATGACACCATCGCGAACGTGAGCACTCTGCGGACCCTCCCCATGCCTACCGGAGCCGCGGTGGGTGATGTCCTGCCGCATCTGCGCGAAGCCCTCGAGGGCGGCGGACCGGCCTGGCTGCCCGTCCCGGGCGGCGACCGGAGGGAGACGACCAGGCTGTCCGGAGCACTGCGTCCGGGCGAACCGATCGATGACGACGTCGCCCTGGTGGTGACGACCTCCGGCACCACCGGTGTGCCCAAGGGCGCGATGCTCACCGCGTCCGCCCTGCGCGCCAGCGGCGAGGCCACCCACGAGCGTCTCGGCGGTCCGGGCCAGTGGTTGCTGGCGCTGCCGACCCATCACATCGCCGGTTTGCAGGTGTTGCTGCGCGCCATCCAGGCCGGGACCGAGCCCGCGGTGCTGGACGTCTCGGGCGGATTTCTGACCAGCGGCCTGACCAGCGCGATCGCCGGGATGACCGGGGAGCGCAAGTACACCTCCCTGGTCCCGACCCAGCTCATCAAGGCCCTGGAGGATCCGGCGTGCGCGGCCGCGCTGGCCACCCTGGACGCGATTCTGGTCGGCGGCGCGGCGACCCCGCGTCCGGTGCTCGAACGCGCGACCGCCGCCGGAATCACCGTGGTGCGGACCTACGGTTCGAGCGAGACCTGCGGCGGGTGCGTCTACGACGGGGTTCCGTTGACCGGGACGAATATCCGCATCCAGGACGGCCGCGTCCTGCTCGGCGGCGCGACGCTCGCCAAGGGTTATCGCGGCATCCCGGATCATCCGGCGTTCGCCGAACCCGGCTGGTTCCGCACCGACGACGCCGGCACCTTCACCGACGGCGTCCTGACCATCACCGGCCGCCTCGACGAGGCCATCACCACCGGCGGTCTGCTGGTGATCCCGCAGGTTGTCGAGGCCGTGCTGGCCGATCATCCGGCCATCGCGGAATGCGTGATCCTGGGCCTGCCCGACGAACGCCTGGGTCAGCGGGTCGCCCTGGTGGTGGTCCCGGTTCCGGGTGCGACGCCGACGCTCGAGGAGATCCGCGATTTCGTGATCGCCCAGCTCGACACCACCGCCGCGCCGCGCGAACTGGCTCTGGTCGAGGAGATCCCGATGCGCGGTCCGGGCAAACCGAACCGCGCGGCCCTGCGCGAACGTCTGATCAGCTCGACCACGCACTGAGCACTTCGCCCACACACCGCCCCCCTCCCCCACACACCGAGTTCTCGGACTCCGCTCCGAGGACTGCCGCGTTACTCGATTCGGGCGGAACCGATGTCGCGAACTCACCTGGCGCAGTGGACTGGCGTGAGCGGCCGAGGCGCGCAATGTGCACGCAAGGGGCATGCAAGACCCGCCCCGCACAGTAATGCCATGACTTCCTACGCACCTGCCGACGCACTCGCCATCGAGGCGGACGGGCTGGTCAAGGTCTTCGGGGAACAGCGTGCCGTCGACGGCGTGAGCCTGACGGTGCCGCAGGGCGCGGTGTACGGCGTGCTCGGACCCAACGGAGCCGGTAAGACCACGACCATCCGCATGCTCGCCACCCTGTTGCGCCCGACCGCGGGCAGCGCGCGGATCTTCGGCCACGACGTGGTCGCCGAGCCGACCGCGGTCCGCTCGCTGATCGGCGTCACCGGCCAGTACGCCTCGGTGGACGAAAAGCTCAGCGCCACAGAGAATCTGATCATCTTCTCGCGCCTGCTCGGATTGAGCCGGGCCGAGTCCCGGCGGCGCGCGACCGATCTGCTCGAGGAGTTCGGGCTCACCGACGCCGCGACCAAACCGCTGGAGAACTTCTCCGGCGGTATGCGCCGCCGCCTGGACCTGGCCGCGAGCCTGATCTCCACCCCGCCGCTGCTGTTCCTGGACGAACCCACCACCGGCCTGGACCCGCGCACCCGCGCCCAGATGTGGGAGACCATCCGCCGCCTGGTCCGCGAGGGCGCGACCGTGCTGCTGACCACCCAGTATCTGGACGAGGCCGATCAACTCGCCGACCGGATCGCGGTCATCGACCACGGCCGGCTGATCGCCGACGGCACCTCCGACGAGCTCAAGGCCTCGGTCGGACTGTCCACCCTGCAACTCACCCTGACCGACCGGACCCTGCTCGGCAAGGCCGGTGACCTGCTCGGCGAATTCCTCGGCCGCGCCACCGGCAAGCCCGTGGAGACCACCATCACCCCGGAGGCCGGCCGGATCACCACCCCGCTGCACGATGCGAGTCTCACCGCGGATCTGCTGATCTGGTTGCGGGACAACGACATCCGCGTCGAGGAGATCAACGTCAGCAAGCCGAGCCTGGACGAGGTGTTCTTCGCCCTCACCGGGCACGGAGCCGAATCCGACACCAGCACAACCGATTCCGAGAGGAGCGCGGCGTGACCACCACAGTCGCCGTCCCCACCGGCGAGCGCGCCACGCGTGCCGTCATACCCGCTGTCAGCAACCACATTCCGATCCGCCAGGCCGTGGCGAACTCGCTCACCATGGCCTATCGCGGGATCCTGAAGATCAAGCACAATCCCGAGCAGTTGTTCGACGTGACGCTGCAACCGATCATCTTCACGCTGATGTTCACCTACATCTTCGGCGGGGCGATCTCCGGTGACGTGCACTCCTACCTGCCGGTCATCATCCCCGGCATCCTGGTGCAGACGGTGATCACCACCTCCATCGTCACCGGCACCCAGCTGCGGGAGGATATGGACAAGGGCGTCTTCGACCGGTTCAAATCGCTGCCGATCGCCCGGATCGCGGCGTTGGCCGGGGCGCTCACCGCCGATATGGTCCGCTACGGCATCGCCACGGTGCTCACCATCGTGATGGGCCTGATCATGGGTTACCGTCCCGGTGGCGGCGTGGTCGGCGTGGTCGCCGCGGCCGTGGTGATCGTGGCCTGCTCGTTCGCGGTCAGCTGGATCTTCGCCCTGATGGGGGTGCTGATGAACAGCGCGTCCTCGGTGCAGGGCGTGTCGATGTTGATCCTGTTCCCGCTGACGTTCATGTCCAGCGCGTTCGTCCCGGTCAAGACCATGCCGGGGTGGTTGCAGGGATTCGTGAACGTCAACCCGGTCACCCACCTGGTGTACGCGTGCCGGGAGCTGATGAACAACGGCAACTTCACCAGCCCGCATCTGGCCTGGTCACTGCTGGGTGCGGTGGTCGTGGTGCTGATCTTCGCACCGCTGACCGTCCGCATGTACATGCGCAAGGCTTGAGTTATCGGCCTCCGCTCCGCTCCGGCGGGGTCGGGGCCCCCAAGGCTCGATTCTTCCCTCCTCCGCTCCTCCGCTTCGCTCCCCCGCTCCGTCAGTCCAGAATCGAGCCGGGCCCCGACCCTTTGCAGTCGGCGTTATCCGGAGCTGGCGGAACTGGGTGACCCAATAGTGTTGTTGCTCAGGAGTATCCGGCCCGTCGGTCACGACTGTGACCGACGGGCTCGGTGTTTCGCTAGACCTTGCCCGAAAGTTCTTGCAGCAGTGCCATGACGCGACCGGCGGCGCTGCGGCGACCGGTGCGGGCGGCACGGCGGTATGCCTCTTCCATCAGCTCCGGCGTGGTCAGCGCGGCGTGGTGGGCCAGGTGCCGATCGATGCGCATGGACGGGGTGTCCTGGCGGGCCACGGTTTTCGGGGCGAGCGCGATCAGTTCCCGGCCGATGTCCGGGAAACGTTGCACGGCAAGCAGATACGAGCCGATCGCCAATGCCACCGAACCGATCTGCGGGATATCGATGTAGTGGCCGAGATGGTCGCGGCCGTTGTCGATCAACTCCTGCGCCAACGTCGGCACCGCGTCCAGACCCCCGTGCAGCACATGGGCGTCCAGCACTCCGGCGGCCACCGCGACCGCGCCGGGGCCACCCCGCATCGGCATGTCCGGCCAGCCGTGCATGGCCAGCACACCGCGCGAGCGCCGCAGTCCGGCCTCCCGATCCCCTTGCGCCAGCGCAAGTTCCGCCCAGCCGACCTGCACGGTGGCCCGGCGGTGGTTGGGTCGCAGCACCGGATCGTCCGGTCCCGGACCGTCTTCCACGAATCCGGCCGCCATCTCCAGTTCCCAGCGGGCCTGTTCCAGATCACCCGAGCCGACCAGTTCGACGGCCAGATAGCTGGCGAGTTCGGCGATCTCGTCGAAGGAATGCAGTTGCCGCAGTGCGGCTATCGCCCGGCGGTAGTTGTCCGCCGCCTCCCGGTAACGCGCGGTCTGGGCCAGCAGCTGGGCCAGATGCTGGAACAGCATCGCCGAACCCCACACGTCACCGGGGGCCAGATCCCGCATGGCACATTGCGCGTCGCGCATCGAACCGTTCACGTCACCGGCGTTCTCCCGCACGTTGGCGCGCAACAGCCGTGCGGCCCAACGGATCTCCCGATCATCGGACCGGCATCCGACGGCCAGCCGCCGCGCGACGTGGATCGCCCGGGGCCGCACACAGATCAGTTCGGCCATGAAACGCGACCCCGGGGACAGCTGCGACGAGGCGCGCAGCAAGCGCCGCAACCGAATTCGCAGCAGCGCCGCGTGCCGCAGCCGGGTGTCGCCGAACGCCAGGTGCATGCCGATCAGCGCGTGCGAGATCACCTGGAGGTCGTCGGCCGCGGACCCGGCGGCCGGGGGCGGCGGCATGCCCAGCACCCGGGCCGACCAGCCGACGAATTCCCCGTGCGCGCCGCGCATCACCCACAGCATGCCGGGCAGCGGGAACACCTGGTACACGGTCACGGCGTCGCCGATATCGCAGGCGTACCGCAGTACCGCGAGCAGGTTGTCGAGTTCGGTGCTGACCCGCGCGACCGTCGCCACCTGTTCCTCGGAGGTATAGCGATTCAGCACCTCGACGGCGAATTCCCTTGCCCACCCGGACATCCGGCTCATCACCGCATCCGCCTCACCGGCGGCGGCGAGCTGTTCCTCACCGAATTCCCGGACGGTCTCCAGCATCCGATAACGGATCCCGGCGCTCTCGTCGTCCAGCACGGACAGCAGCGACTGGCTCACCAGGCCGTCCACGGCGGCGGCGATATCCCCGATATCGGGTCCGTCCGCGACGATGTCGGCGGCGGCGAAGGTGAATCCGGCCGGGAACCGGCACAGCCGCCGCAGCGCGATACGCTGCGGTTCGTCCAGCAGATTCCAGCTCCACTCGATCACCGCGTGCAACGTCCGATGACGTTGCGGCGAGGTGCGATCCCCGCTGCGCAACAACGTGAATCGGTGTTCCAGGCGCGCGTCGATCTCCTCGACGCTCATGGTGCGCACCCGCGCGGCGGCCAGTTCGATCGCCAGCGGCAGTCCGTCCAGGGTACGGCACAGCCGCGCGACCACCTCCGGATCCAGCCGCACCGAGGGCCGCACCGCGCGGGCCCGGGTGCGGAACAGTTCGGTGGCCGGGGAGCCGTGCGCGTCGATCGCCAAGGGCGGCAACGGATATACCGTCTCGGCGGTGATCTCCAGCGGCGCGCGGCTGGTGGTGAGCACGGTGAGCCGGTCGCACGCGCCGACCAGATCGGCGACCACCTCGGCCACGGCGTCGATGAGATGTTCGCAGTTGTCCAGGATCAGCAGCATCGGCCGCGCGGCCACGGCGTCCCGAAGACGTTGGCGCGCATCGATTTTCCGGCCCGGTCGCAGACCCGAACCGTCCCGCGCGGCCTCGGCGATACCGAGCGCCGCGCTGATCGCGGCCTCCACCTCGGCGCGGGCGTCCTCGGGCGCGGCGCGCACCGAGGCCAGTTCGATCAGCGCCACGGGGACGGCCGCGGTCATCCGCTGGCCCAGTTCGTTTGCCACCCTGGTCTTTCCGGTGCCGCCGGGGCCGAGCACGGTGGTCACCCGCGACGTACCGAGCAGATTGTGCAGCGCGCCCAGGTCGGCGGTGCGGCCCAGCAGCGGATTCGGCGCGGCGCGCAAACCGATCGCCGCACCGGAATTCCCCTGTGCGACATCATGTTCGGTATCATCATCCGGCGTGGCCGAGCGCGGCACCGGCGCGCCGTTCGCGCGCGACGTCACCCCGCCCATCGGCTCACCGCGCAGAATCGCCGCGTTCAACTCGACCAGCGCCGGACCCGGATCCGCGCCGAGTTCGTCGACCAGCCCCGCCCGCAGGGTCACGAAGACCTCCAGCGCCTCGTTGGCGCGTCCGACCGCGGCGAGCAGTCGCATCAGGGTGCCGTGCGCGGATTCGTCCAGCGGCCGGGCCGCGGCGATCCGCCGGGCCATCCGCACCGCGCCGTCCAGATCCCCGGACGCTTCCCGCGACGCGAGTTCCAGCTCGTCCAGGGCGTGCCAGCGGGTCACGGCCAGTTCGGCGAGTTCGTCGGCGACCGGTCCGGGCGGTAGGTCCGCGCCCGGTTCGCCGCGCCACAGCGCCCGCGCGCGGGCCACCAGATCCAGGCAGTGGTCGTCGCGCCCCGCGGCGTGCATCTCCCGGCCCTGCCGTTCCAAGCGACGGGCCAGGGTCAGATCGACCTGCTCCTCGCCCAGAGCCAGCCGGTAACCCGCCGGACCGACCTCGAGCGCGCCGTCGGGCAGCGCCGAACGCAACCGGGAGACCTGGGTGTGCAGGGCGTTCATCGGGGCGCGCGGGGGCTGTTCGCCCCAGATGTCCGCGATCAGTCCCTGCGCGCTGCGGCTGCGTCCGGGATGTAGCGCGAGGGCGGCCAGCAGCAGCCGGGCCCGCGCGCCGGGTACCGCGGCCAGACCGGAATCCGCGCGGCACAGCGCGACCTCACCGAGGACCGATACGCGGACCGAGGTATGCGCGGATACCTCGTCGGACCGGTCCCGACCCGATCGGGTGTTCGTCGTCCCGGCACCCGCGGAGCCGCTCTGATCAGGAATCATGCCGTTCACCATCGTATGTGAGCAGTCCACCGATTATTCGGCTCACAGTGCCGGGACCACCCCTCACCAGCATGCACCATGAACCCCGCAATCATACTCCGATATATCGAAATAAATCTACCGATAGGGTGGCCGATACCACCCGACCCGCGACCCGTCCCCGCTGCCGGGATGCGCATAGGCTTCGACCCATGGCTAGTGCAGCACAGTGGCTCGAAGGCGCGCGACCGCGAACGCTCCCCAACGCGATCGCCCCGATCCTGGTCGGCACGGGTGCGGCCGCCTCCCTGGACGCGGCGGTCTGGTGGAAGGCCCTGCTGGCGCTGGTGGTCTCGCTCGCGCTGATCATCGGCGTCAACTACGCCAACGACTACTCCGATGGCATCCGCGGCACCGACGACGAACGCGTCGGCCCGCTGCGCCTGGTCGGTTCGGGCGTGGCCTCGCCGGGCGCGGTGCGGGCCGCGGCGATCGCAAGCCTGAGCGTGGGCGCGGTCGTCGGACTGGTGCTGGTGTTCACCACCGCGTGGTGGCTGCTGCTGATCGGCGCGGGCTGCCTGGCCGGGGCCTGGTTCTACACCGGCGGCCGGAAACCCTACGGCTACAGCGGTTTCGGTGAGATCGCGGTGTTCGTCTTCTTCGGCCTGGTCGCGGTCCTCGGCACCGAATTCGTGCAGGCGCACCGGATCGACTGGGCCGGTGCGGTCGGCGCGGTGGCGGTCGGCGCGTTCTCCAGCGCGGTCCTGGTCACCAACAACCTGCGCGACATCCCCACCGACTCGGTCACCGGCAAGACCACCCTGGCCGTGCGCCTCGGCGACACCCGAACGCGCACACTGCATCTGGTCCTGATGGTGGTGCCGTTCGTGGCCTCGCTGGTCCTGGTCGCCCGCACCCCCTGGGCACTGCTGAGCCTGCTCGCCCTGCCCCTGGCGATCCGCTCCAACAACCCGGTCCGCGGCGGCCAACAGGGCCCCGGACTCATTCCGTCCCTGCGCGATACGGGCCTGGCCATGCTGGCCTGGTCGATCCTGGCGGGCATCGCCCTGGCCGTCGGCTAGTACCCCGTTCCGGGGCAATGCTCCTACCATGAGATATGCCTGTCGAACAGGTTCTGATCGCCGACACCCTCGTGGATGTCGCGATGCCCGCGCCCGGCGACCGGATGCCCGGCCTGAGCATGGCGGGCTTCCATGGCCGAGCCGGTGACGTGCTGGCCCTGGACGTGGTCCCCTATCCGGCCCTGACCATGTTCGTCGACCTCGGCGACAACGCGCTGATCATGGACGACGGCACCGGCGAACGCCGCCACGGCAGCGTCGTCGTCGGCGTGGCCCCCAGCGGTGTGCGCGGCTGCGCGCGCGAGGTGGAACTGCTGCAGATCCGCCTGTCTCCGCTGCTCGCGCAATCGGTTTCGGCGATCGCACCGCACCTCGGCAGCGAATTCCTGGACCTGGCCGAATTCTGGGGCCCCGACACCGAACGCCTGCACGAGCGACTGCGCGACGCCCCGTCCTGGGACGCCCGATTCGCGCTCGTCCGCCGCGCCCTGCTGCGCCGGGTCGAGAACGCCCGCACCGCCGATCCCGAACTCGACTGGATCTGGGACCGCATGGCGACCGAACACGGCCGGGTCCGGGTGGAACGGCTCGCGGACGAGGTCGGCTGGAGCCGCAAACGGCTGTGGTCCCGATTCCGCGCCCACACCGGCCTGACCCCGAAATACGCCGCGAATCTGATCCGCTTCGACCACGCCGTGCACCTGCTGGCGGCCGGACGCACCCCGGCGGCGGTCGCCGCGGACTGCGGTTTCACCGACCAGTCGCATCTGCATCACGACGTCCTGGCCTTCACCGGCCTGACTCCCGCCAAGGCCGCGCACGCCCCGTGGCTGACCGTCGACCCGATCGCCTGGCAACCACAGGCCGGAACATTTCTCCAAGACCCGCCCGTGCGCGCGGGCCCATGCTGACGGTGCCGCAACACAATTCACAGTGAGGTACCGATGAGCAACGATCTGACGAACGTCCCGGGAGCGGCGCGACTGCTGCCGCGACGCGGCGACTACGGCCTGGACGGCGACTACGAGGCGGTGTCCGCGCGCACCCAGGCGATCGTCGCGGCGGTGATCCTGACCGTGCTGATCGCGCTGACGATCGTCTTCGCGGTGACCGGCGTGGTGGTCGGCGCGGTGCTCTCCGCGCTGGTCGCACTCCGGTTCGCGCTGTTCGTCGGCTCGTTCCTGTACACCACGCGAACCGGGAAATACCAAGTGTGGGAACGGATTCTGACCGAACTGCCGCTGCGCGGGAACGAACGGGTCCTGGACATGGGCTGCGGTCGCGGCGCGATCATGTTCATGGCCGCCGAACTCGTCCCCGCCGGACGCACGGTCGGCATCGATATCTGGCAGGCGGATCAGACCGGCAACGGCCCCGAATCCGCCCGGCACAACGCCGAACTCGAGGGCGTGGCCGGCCGGATCGAACTGGTGACCGGCGATATGACCCGGATGCCGTTCTCCGACAACGAGTTCGACCTGATCATCAGCAATATCGCGATCCACAACATCCCCGACGCCGCGGGCCGCCGGGCCGCGGTCGAGGAGGCGTTCCGGGTATTGCGGCCCGGGGGCCGCCTGGTCGTCGCGGATCTGGCGCACACGAACCGCTACCGCGCGCGACTGGCCGAACTGGGCATGGTCGACCTCGCCCGGCGCAGTCTCGGGTGGCGAATGTGGTGGGGCACACCGCTGTTGACGACCCGGCTGCTGACCGGGACCAAGCCGGTCGGTTAGTCCCGGCCGCCCTCGGGCACGAAGATGCCCAGCACCCAGTTGACCACCGTGATGATGATCGCCCCGACCAGCGCCGCGAAGACGCCGTGCACCCGCAGGCCGTACTCGGTGGTCGAGGTGATCACCGCGGTCAGCCACAGCATCAGGGCGTTGATGATCAGCAGGAACAGGCCCAGCGTGACGATCACCAGCGGCAGGGACAGCAGTTTGACGATCGGTTTGACCAGCGCGTTCACCAATCCGAAGATGACCGCGACGATCAGCACCACGATCACCTTGCCGGTGGCGCCGTTGTTCTCTGGGCTGATCAGCTGGATGTTGGGCACCAGGGCCGAGGCGATCCAGATCGCGACGGCGTTGATGATCAGGCGTAGCAGGAGGGCCATGGCGCCATGCTAACCGGCATGACGCCCGCCCACCGGCTACGCGATCCGATCCACCGGTGGTGGGAAGCACAGCGCCGCCGCCCGTTCAGGCGGCCCGGTCCAGCAGCTCGTGCACCGCGCTACGCAGCGCCTCGACCCCCTGTTCACCACCGAGCAACGTGACGGTGCGCGGCGTGGGCGCGCGCAGGATGCCGAGCAGGATGTGCGCGGCCTCGATTCGGTTGTCGCCGCGCGCAATTGCCTCCCGCAGCGACAATTCCAGTACCTTCTTCGCCGATTTGGTGAACGGGATGTGTCCGGTATTCATCCCGCTGGTTCCGCTGCCGCCACCGAAACCGAAACGCCCACGCGGCTTTTCCGGCGCGGCCGCCCGATCGAGCGCGTCCGCGCCGAACGTGGCTTCCAGACTTTCCCGAACCGCGTCCAGATCTATCCCGATGGAACGCAGTGCGGCAGCGTCCTGTTCGCCGAGCGGCTCGGCGGAACGCTTGCGCGACAGCGATTCCCGGATCGTTGCTGCGGTAATTCCGCGGTCCGCCAATACTTTCCGAATTCCGTCGTCGCGGCCCGCCGCCAGTCCCAGCAGCAGATGTTCGACGTCGATGTGCGGCGCGCGCAGCGTGCGTGCCTCCTCCTGCGCCATGACGACCGCGTAGCGCGCCGCCTTGGCAAACCTCTCGAACATCAGCCGATCCCGCCTCTCCGGTTGTACTTCTGATGGACCGCCTGGCGGCTGACCTCGAGCGCGTCGGCGATCGCCTGCCAGGACCACCCCTGACGACGGGCGTTACCCACCTGGATCGCCTCGAGCCGCTCGAGCAACCGCCGTAATGCCAGGACCGCGCGCAGGCCGACCGTCGGGTCGGGGCTGCCCGCGGCGGCGGCCAGGGTTGTCGCTTCACTCATGAACGTCAATTTACGTTGACACTCGGGGCGCGTCAACGAAAATTGACATCACAAGAAAATTGTTCGCCAGGAGTGAAATCCGGACGGGGTCGCGGCGACATCGGCCACGAACGAAAGCCCCGAACACGGCCGGAACTGCCGATTCGGGGCTTTCGATCAGAGGATTCGGAAGGGCTACTCGCCGCGCATCCGGGCGCGCAGCTGCGCCTTGTCGGTGCGACGCCGCTCGTCGACCGCGGCGATGTCCTGATTGACCCGGGAACGCAGCCGCTTGAACAGCAGCAGCGACAGCGGCAGCGCCACGATCAACGCGAACAGCAGCGCCACGATGATCGGCACGTCGACCTTCACCACCCGCGCGACCAGCACGATGATCGCCGCGATGAGCGCGACCAGCGCCAATCGGGCCACGGTGTACAGCGCCAGATTGCGCGCCAGCCGCCGCCCCGGCGAACCGGGGACTCCACCGGCGGGTGCGTCGTCCGGCTGGGCTGCTGCGTCACTCACGCCTCCAGCCTAGGCGACGCGCCCGGACGCGTTCGACCGGCCACGGCCCACGCCGCGATGGCCGCCGCGATGATCGCTGGAGATTCGCCAGAAAGTGAAACGTTCCAAATCATCAAAGCCGTACGCTTATCCGATTTGTCTATTACTTCCCCTTTACCAACGTTAGATCATTCGAGTACGTGGGGTGCCGGGTGCAACGATGTCGCTATCTGATGAGGGAACTGTCGATTACGGAAAGGTTTGCGAATGACTGCGATCACCGCGGCGAGCCGCACGTTTGGTTCCGTCAACGGCCAGGAGGCCCTCCTGACCCCAGGCCAAGTTGCGGCGTTGTTCCACGTCGATCCGAAGACGGTCACCCGCTGGGCACATGCCGGGCGACTGGGCTCACTGCGTACGCCGGGTGGCCACCGGCGCTTCCGTGAGACCGAGGTGATGCAGTTGCTGCGGTCGCTCACCACCGAGGCGACCCGCGTTTAGCCGCTTTTCGATGTCCGCGGTGCCGCGGGTGCGTTCACGGGATTACCCTCGATACAGGAGGTGAGTTACGTGGCGTACCTGTTGGCACTCATCGCTGTAGTGGCCGTTGCGATGCTGTGCTGGAAGGCGTTCGGGCCGCAGCGGGCGAACCGTATCGGTGCCGGCCGTACGGAGTCCCGACGCAACCGAGTCATCGGGCCCGATGACGATCCCGAATTCCTGTGGCACATCTCGCACAAGGGTCACGACGGCGACTCCGGTTCGGGCGAGTAGCCCTCGCCCGAACCGAGCTTTTTTCGAGTGTTCTCCGGGCCGATCCGATCGGGTGACTACGCCCCGGCCAGGTCGTATGCCCGCAACGCGGCCTGCGTCGCCGCTTGGCCCGCCGCCAGCAGCGGCAGCCGCACCGACGCGCTCGGGATGCTGCCCCGCGCCGCCAGAACCGCTTTGAGCACAACGGGATTCGGCTCGGCGAACAGTGCCGCGGCCAGGGGTGCGAGCCGGTTGCCCAGCTCGCGCGCCCGGTCGTTCGAACCCGCGCGCCAGGCCGCGATCAACTCCGCGTAGGCCGCCGGGGCCACGTTGCCACAGGCCAGAATTGCCCCCTGCGCGCCGAGCGCCAGCAGTGGCGCGGCGAACAGATCGTCGCCCGAGAGGATCGAGACCTCGGCGCGTACACCGCTCAGGAATCCGATGGTGGTCTCGTCGATGCCGCCGACGGCCTGTTTGAATCCCACCACATTCGGCAATTCGGCCAGCCTGCACAGTGTCCGCGCGCTCAGCGGACGTCCGGTGCGGTGCGGTACGTTGTAGACCAGCACGGGAACCGGTGCGGCAGCGGCGATTCGGCGGAAATGTTCCACCACGCCGTCCTCCGACGGGCGGGTGTAGTACGGGACCACGACCAGCGCGGCCGCGACCTCCGGCGGCAGTGCGGCCAGGGCGGTCGCCGAGTCCGCGGTCGAATTCGAGCCCGCCCCGGCGATCAGCGGGACGTCGCGTTCCCGGCACACCCGCGCGCAGATCTCGAGCACCCTGTGACGTTCGGCACTCGTCAGCGTCGCGGGTTCGCCGGTCGTGCCGAGGGCGACGATTCCGGCCGCGCCCTCGTCCAGGACGTGCCGGGCCAGGCTCTCCAGGGCGTCGGCGGCGAGTTCGCCGCTGGCGGTGAACGGGGTGATCAGCGGAACGAACAGGCCGGTCAGTGTCATGAGCTCAGCCTGACGGATGCGATTCGTTACGTCTATTACGCATTTCTTGCGGCGAACGTAAGCTGAACTGATGCTCGACGTGCGAAGACTGCGCCTACTGCGCGAGTTGGCCCGGCGCGGCACCATCGCCGGGGTGGCCGAGGCGCTGTCCTACACGCCCTCGGCGGTCTCGCAGCAGCTGTCCGCGCTGGAACGTCAGGCCGGGGTGCGGCTGCTCGAACGCACCGGCCGCAGCGTCACGCTGACACCGGCCGCACTGCGTCTGGTCGAACACGCCGACACGGTGCTGGCGGTGCTGGAGCAGGCCGCCGCCGAACTCGCCACGGCCCGAACCGAACTCACCGGCACCCTCCGCATCGGCGCGTTCCCGAGCGCGATGCACGCGATCCTGTCCCCCGCCCTGGTCGCTCTCAGCCGCGAACATCCCGGCCTGGAACTGTCGGTGATCGAACTCGATCCGGCCGGCGCCCCCGCGGCCCTGCACGCACAGAGCCTCGACATCGCGCTGGTTCAGGAATACGACTACGTTCCCCGCACCCCCGAAACCGGTTTGGACACCGAGGAATTCCTCACCGAAACCGTCTATCTCGCCGCGCCCGACCCCAGTCCCCTACCCGCCCACCGCAATTCGACCTGGATAGCCGGAACCCCCGGTACGCTCTGCCACATCATGACCCAACGAGTCTGTCAGGCAACAGGTTTCACCCCCCGCATCCGTCATCACGCCGACGATTTCGACACCGTCCTGACCTTGGTGGCCGCCAACCAGGGCGTAGCCTTCATCCCCGAACTGGGCCTACAGAACGTGCCCTCTTCCATCCATCTCACCCCACTCCCCACTCGCCGCCGCACCCACCTCGCCTACCGCCGTGGCACCGCCGACCACCCGGTGATAGCCGCTGCCCGCGCCGCATTGCACTCCGCCGCAAAGGATTTGCACAAGGCCGCATCGACATCGCACTGAATACAGCGAATGCCCACCCCGACGACAGGGGCGGGCACCGGTCGCTGCTCGTGCTCCGACCCCAGATTAAGCGGTCGCACCTCCGCCCACGTACCCACCGTTCATTGAACGCACCGAATTCCGCCGCCGATCACTCCTCGCGAATCAACGCATCCAATTCCGCGGCGTCCCACAGCCCCCGAATACCGGGCAGCCCAACAAGATACGAGTGAATCCGCTCAGCATCCCAACCATGCGACTCCCGCAGCCCCTCGACCAACATCCTCAGGTATCGCGGCGCCGGCCGCCGCAATTCGACGGTCGCCGGATCCCAGGGCGCAGTACACGTCAACACCGGAATCCCTTCGCGCTCACCGAGACACACCACGGTCTCGTACCGCCCGTCCCCCACCCGAACCATCCCCTCCCGCACCACCGCATCCACATCGATCCCCACCGCCCCCGGCTCCCGATACATCTCCTGCGCGACAAGATCCTCGAACTGCCCCACCGAAATCAAATATCCCCGCACCGCCGCCTCCCGCCCCCACCCCTCCACTCCCCCAACCGAATAGAACGCAACCCCACCCGTCCACACCGGACTCTCCCAAGCAAAATAAACACACCCCGCCACCACCAACCCCCGAACCTCCCGAGCCCCCGCCCGATCCCGAAACCCCGGATAACTCCGCGCCCCACCCACCGGCCGCCCACCCACCCGATAACAATCCCACCGAGCCCCAGACAAATTCGACCCATAAGCCGCATACCAAACCAACGTCACGTCGGCCTCCCGAGATCCACCACCTGCCGACTCACCCGAGATCATGCAGTGGGGTTCCGGCGGCAAACGCAGCGAGCGCGTCCATATCCGGGTCGGGCCCGGCGTCGGCGAGGATCTCCGCGTCATGCTCGCTGGCCCTGCGCAGACGGTCTCGTTCGAGACCTTGCACGACGGCAGCCGCGCGGCTCGGAGCCCGATCAATGATGCCCATTTCGGAATTGAACTCCCTTCGAAGGTGCAGGTGAACAGTGATGGCTTTCCTATCGCGTCAGTTCGAGTCGGAGGTGCTCGAGCAGGGTGTGCCATGCTCGTTTCCACGGAAACTGTTCGCGCGCTGCGTTTCCCGATCTCGGTTCGTGGGGGGCGTCCTCGGCGAGCACCGTCACGCCCCACTGCGAGAGGTTGCGGATCGCCTCGCCGATGGACGGGAAGCTCATGAGGGCGCAGTTCGCGAACGGGACGGCAACGATCGGAGAAACTGTCTAGTTCAACCCGGCGTACGAGTGCAGCCCGCTCACCACGATGTTGATGATGAACAAGTTGAACAGCATCGCGACGAAACCCGCGATATTGATCCAGGCGGCCTTGGTCTCCCGCCAACCCGACGTCGCCCGAGCGTGCAGATACGCCGCGTAAATCACCCACGCTATGAAGGAAACGGTCTCCTTGGGATCCCAGCCCCAGAAACGCCCCCACGCGGACTCCGCCCAGATCGCGCCCAGGATGATCCCGGTGCCGAAGATGGGGAAGCCGATGATGGTGGTGCGGTAGGCGAGGCGGTCGAGGGAACGGGCGTCGGGGAGGCGGCGGGCGATCGCGCCGAGGAGATTGTCGGATTCCTCGCCGGCGGGCTGGAGCAGGCGCAGCAGGAACAGCAGGCTGGAGACGCCCGCTACCAGGAAGACGCCGCTGCCGATGCTGACGACCGTGACGTGGATGGGCAGCCAGTAGGACTTGAGCGCCGGAACCACCGGGGCCGCATCGGCATACAGCACCGTCCCGGCCAGGAACATCAGGATCAGCACCGGGACCAGCAGGAACGCCCACATGCCGCGGTACCGTTCCTGGCGCAGCAGCACCACGCCCAGCGCGACGGCCGCGCCGGTCGCCATCGTCACGAACTCGTACATGTTGCCGAGCGGGAAACGGTGAGTCGCGAAGCCGCGCAACACGATCGAGATGATGTGCAAGCCGAGCGAGACGTGCAGCACGGCGAACGCCATATTGCCGATCCGCTCCGACACCGGCTTGCCCGCGGGTTCGGCGATCCGGCCCGGCCCCTGCGGTGTCGCGGGCGAATTCGCCCCCACCGCAACGAGTTCGCGCTGCTCGGCCTTACGCGTGTAGGCCATGGCGTACTGCACCAGCAGCATCACGAACACCAGGACGTACACCACGATCGCCGACTTGAACGCGAGATCGCTGTAGGAGGCGATGTTCTCGTCGATCGGCATTGCTACTCTCCCGTACTCTCGGTCGGCGACCCGCCCAGCAGGCGAACGCGCAGGCGGTCGAACTCGCCGCCCCATCCGGCCTGGTCGGTACGGGCCAGACCGCCCATTTCTACTACGGTACGTCGTTTGTCGTCCGGGGTCTCCCCCGGGTCCCGCTCACCGGCGGGATACGCGCGCAACCAGATCCGACGACGTTTGACCAGCAACGACACCAGCAGCCCGGCCATCATCGTGACCGCGCACACCAGCACCCACTGCTGCGACGGATCGTGCGAGACCTGCAGATTCGCCCACTGCTTCGCCCCGTCGAACCGCACCTTCGTCCCGTCGGACAGCGTCGCGAACTCCCCGGGCTTCAGATTCACCCGCGTCTGCTTGACCAGTCGCTGCTGCCGGATCATCTCCGGATCCAGCGAGAACACCGACTGACTGCGACCGGTGTCCAGCCCCGTCTCACCGCGATAGATATCGATCGCCACCGCCGGATCGGTCAACGCCGGATACGACGAGCTCAGCAGGGTCCCGTGCATGAATGCGGTCGGCGCGAACAACCCCTCGATCGCGATCTGATGTTTGCGGGTGTCCGCGTCCGAGGCGTACATCCCCGCGGGCGGATCGAACCGCATCACCCCGCTGGACAGGAACGTCGCATCACCCGTGGGCTCCCACTGCACGGTCTGGGTGCGAGTCTGCCCGTCGGGATAGGTGACGGTGAACGTCGGCGCGTACCCGTGCCCCTGCACGTACACCCGGTCACCCTCGACGCGCAGCGGATGATTCACCTGCACGGTCGTGTTCTGCCAGGTGTTGTCGTTCAGATCCTTCGCGGTCTGATACGAGATGTCCGCGGTGAACATCTGCGCCTCACCGTTCGGCAGATAATCGGCCCGAAAGTCCTTGACGCGCACACACAACGGCGTCAGCCCGGTGCCGTCGATCAGATTGCCCGCGCGGAACGAATCGAACGCCGAGATCGAACTCGTACAGAAGCCGGGCCCACCGTCGGCGATCACGATGACATTGCCCTCGTAACCGAACATCTTCCCGACCGCGATCGCGATCAGCAGCCCGACCAGCGCGAGATGGAACACCAGATTGCCGAATTCGCGGAAGTACCCCTTCTCCGCCGACAGGGTGACCGCGTCGTCGTCGGACCGCTCGATCACCCGCCACCCGCGAAGTTGCTTGCGTGCCTGCGCGATCGCCTCCGCCGGAGGCTGCTCGACCTCGACCGAATAGTGGTGCGGCAACCGGGAGAGCCTGCGCGGCACCGCGACCGGCGGCGTGCGCAACGCCTTGTAGTGGTCGAACACCCGCGGCACGATGCAGCCGATCAGCGAGATGAACAGCAGCGCGTAGATCGCGGTGAACCAGAAGCTGGAGAACACGTCGAACAGCTGCACCCGGTCCATCAGATGGCCGAGGGTGGGCCGGTCGGCGATGTATTTGTCGACCTTCTGCGCGTTGAGGGTGCGTTGCGGCAGCAGCGCGCCGGGAATCGCCGCGAGCGCCAGCAGGAACAGCAGCATCAGCGCGGTGCGCATACTGGTCAGCCCGCGCCAGGTGTTGCGGACGATCGCGAAGAACCGGCGCAGCGGCGATTGGCGCGGCGGGCGGGCGGGGGCCTCGGGGGCCGACATGGTTGCAGTCATAAGTCAGATCGGGAGAGTCACTCGGGAGACGAACATATTGCGGACCCACCCCACGAATTGGTCCCACATACCGGTCACCAGCGCGATACCCACGGCGACCAGCAGAATTCCGCCGATCACCTGAATGGTGCGCGAATGGCGACGCAGCCAGCCGACCCCGCGCAACGCGCTGGCCGACCCGAACGCGAGTATCACGAACGGCAACCCCAACCCCAGGCAGTACGCCACGATCAGCACCACGCCGCGCACGGCGGTGGTCCCCTCGGTGCCCGCCGACACGGCCATCACCCCGGACAGCGTCGGCCCCAGACACGGCGTCCACCCCAGCGCGAACACCGCACCCAGCAGCGGCGCGCCGACCAGCCCGGTCAGACGCCGCGGATGCATCCGGGTGTCCCGCTGGAGCGCCGGAACCAGACCCAGGAAAACCAGGCCCATCAACATCGTGACCACACCGCCGAGGCGTTGCAGCAGTTCACGATTCACGTTCAACGTCTGGATGACACCGAACACCGTCGCCGAGGCCAGCACGAACACGATGGTGAATCCGGCGACGAACAACCCCGCCGCCCCCGCGACCCGCATCCGACCGGATTTGTCGAGCGTCACGGTCTCGGTCTTGCTCTCCCGCGCCTGCGCGACGGTCACCGGCGGCGCTTCGGCCCCCACCAACCCGGCCAGGTACGACAGATATCCCGGCACCAGCGGCACCACGCACGGCGAGGCAAACGACACCAACCCCGCGAGCAGACACGCCCCCAGCGCGAGCAGCAGCGGTCCGGACGCGGCGGTCTGCTGGAACGAATCTCCCACCGACGCAAGCACACTCACATGCATGAGCACCGACCTGCGGCAGCCCGCGCGAAATACGTTGCAGGACAATAATATTCGGTGTCACTCGGACGGATCGATGCCGCGCGGCCCGGCCCTGATCCGACGTGGCCGACATGCGATTCAGCACGCCCCGCACACATCGACACGCATGCTCCGAGGTTCACCGCGCACTCTCCGCGGCGAGCCGATCCACAACCGGTTGCAGATCACCGGCCAGCAATGACCGCAGGAAAACCGCCGCGACCCGATGCTTGCGATCCAGCACCAACGTCGTGGGAATGACGCTGGTCGGAAACTTCCCGCCGAGAGCCAGCAGGCTGCGGAATTCCGGATCGTAGATCGACGGATACCCGATGTGATTGGTGTTCACGAAGTCCTGCGCCTTGTCCTGTTCCGGATCGCGCACATTGATCCCCAGGAACGCGACCCCGCGCGCCTCGGACTGCTCGTACACCTTCTCGAGTTCGGGCGCCTCCGCGCGGCAGGGCCCACACCACTGACCCCAAACATTCAGCACCACAACCTGATTCGGGAAGTCATCCACCGAAACGGTCTTGTTCGTCAGCAGATTCGGCCCCGACAGCTTCCCGATCGTCCCCCGCTTCGCCGCCGGATCGTAGAAGATATCGGTCTTCCCCCCGGGCGAAACGAACTGGAACGTCCCCCCCTGCGCCACCGCGTCACTACCGGTCGAGCACCCGGCGAGCGCCACTACCAGCGCCGCGCACGCGATCAACACCGGCACCACGACCCGCACCCGCCTGCGCTTGCTCACCACACCCGGCGCACCGAATGTCCCACGCCGCGCGACCGCGCCGACGCGATGTCCTGCGCCGAACTGATCCGAACGACCGGGAATCCGCGCTTCGGCCATGGACCCTGTCACCCGGTGCGCATCAGCACAGTTTCGGTCGGCATCGATACCGTGGCGCCGCTCGGCGCTACCGTCACCTGAACGCCCAATCGCACCGAATCTGCGTGGCGCACTGGGCTTTCCGGACGCCGCAACCGACGCGGAACCGCCGCCGGGCCGAACTCCGTACCCCTCGGTTCTGTCGTGTGCCGAGCCGCTCACGCCCCGGTCACCCGAGGATCCGATTCCCCCGCAGGTTCGGAGTAGACGATGTCGATCAACGTATCCCCTTGGTACACAAGGGAAGTCAGGGAGGCGAGGGAGCACTGACGGGTGCGCGGATCGTGCCAGAGGCGCTTACCCTCGAGGAAACGGCGCAGCGTCCAGACCGGAAGCTGATGGGAAACCACGACGGCCTCGTGACCGGCGGCCTCCACACGGGCCTTGTTGACCGCGGCCAGCATGCGATGCGCGATCTGCAGATACGGCTCGCCCCACGACGGAGTGAACGGGTCGCGCAGCTTCCACCAGTGCCGCGGCTTGCGCAGCGCGCCGTCACCGACCGCGACGCGCAGACCCTCGAAGGTGTTGCCCGCCTCGATCAGATTGTCGTCGGTGCGCACGATCAATTCGTGCCGATCGGCGATCGCACCGGCGGTCTCCTGCGCGCGTTGCAGCGGCGAGGCCACCACCAGCGTGATGTCGTGATCGGCGAGCGCGCGCCCGACCGCCGCGGCCTGGGACCGGCCCGTCACCGACAGGGCGAACCCGGGTAGGCGGCCGTACAGGATGCCCTTCGGGTTGTGCACCTCGCCGTGCCGCATCACGTGCACGATCGTCTCGGTATCCGCGACGTCGGCGGACAGTTCCGCGGGCGCGTCGGATACGACCGCGTCGGACGGGCCGTCCTGCGGTGTGTCGGTGGTGGTCTCGTCGGCTGGCTCGGTGCGCTCGTTCACGCGTCGGATCCTTCGGGTGTGGCGGCCGCCGCGGCCGCGGCGGCGGCGGGCAGGGCGGCGGCGATGCGGTCGAATGCGTCCTCGTCGAGCGCGGCGGAGACGAACCACGTCTCGAATGCGCTCGGCGGGGCGTAGACGCCGCGATCGAGCAGAGCGTGGAAGAAGGCCGGGAAACGCCAGGTCTGGCTGGCCTTCGCGGCGGCGTAGTCGGTAACCGGGCGGTCGGCGAAGAACACGCTCACCATATTGCCCGCGAATTGCACCTGATGGGCGACCCCCGCCGTGTCCAGCGCGCCGCTCACCAGCGAACCGAGCCGCTTCGCGTTGCGATCCAGGGCCGCGTAGACCTCCGCGTCGGCCGCGCGCAACGACGCCAGCCCCGCCGCGACCGCGACCGGATTCCCCGACAACGTCCCGGCCTGATACACCGGCCCGATCGGCGCGAGCTTGTTCATCACCTCGGCGCGTCCGCCGAACGCCGCCGCGGGCAGCCCGCCGCTCATCACCTTGCCGAAGGTGTACAGATCGCCCGCGACCCCGTCGATCCCGAACCACCCGGACGAGCTCACCCGGAATCCGGTCATGACCTCGTCCATGATCAGCAGCGCGCCGTGTTCGGAGGTCAGCCGGCGCAGGCCCGCGTTGTATCCGGGCTGCGGGGCGACCGTGCCCATGTTGCCCGCCGCGGCCTCGGTGATGACGCACGCGATGTCGTCGGGATGCGCGGCGAACGCGGCGGCCACCGCGTCCAGGTCGTTGTAGGGCAGCACGATGGTGTCGGCCGCCTGCGCCCCGGTGACGCCCGGCGAGGTCGGCAGGCCCAGCGTCGCGACACCCGATCCGGCGTCGGCGAGCAGCGCGTCGACGTGCCCGTGATAACACCCGGAGAACTTGATGATCTTGCTGCGACCGGTGAACCCGCGGGCCAGCCGCACCGCGCTCATCGTCGCCTCGGTCCCGGAATTGACCAGCCGCACCCGTTCCACGGGTTCCACCCGCGCGGCGATCTCCTCGGCCAGTTCGATCTCCCCGGCGGTCGGCGCACCGAACGACAACCCGTCCAGCGCGACCTTCCGCACCGCCTCCACGACCGCCGGATGCGCGTGACCGAGAATCATCGGCCCCCACGAACACACCAGATCCACGTACTCGGCGCCATCGGCGTCGGTGAGCGTGTACCCGTGCGCGGAGGTGATGAACCGCGGTGTACCGCCGACCGAACGGAACGCTCGCACAGGCGAATTCACGCCGCCGGGAATGATCGCAGCGGCGCGATCGAACAGTTGCGCGGAGGCCGGAGAAGAACTCACGGCCTCCAGTGTCGCAGCCCCGCCCGCACCCGTCGACGACAGGGTGTAGTGGGGTGAGCCACCCCACACCCGATCTCCGGCGCGGCCGCAACACGCCGGAGCGCCGTTCGAGCCCATTTCGATCGCTCGATGGTTGCCACTGCGTACCCTCTGTCCATCATCCGTAACCCTGCGCAGGAGAGATTCATGCGAACCTTGATCGTCGGCGCGACCCTGACCGCCCTCGCGGGCACCGCACTGACCTGCGCCGCGACCGCGGCCTCGGCGGGTCAGGTGGTCGCACAGCCGGATCAGGGGCGGATCGGGGTCAGCCTGTCGCACGAGGAGACCGCGGCCCTGGCCGAAGGCCCGATTCCCGCGTTGATCGGCAAGGTCGTCCCGCTGAACCACATGGGCGCGGGCCTGCATCCGGGCAGTCGGATCTACCGCGATCCGCGGGGCGGCATCCACGCCTCACCGCGCGAGCTGCTGCTCGAATCGGCCGCGCATCCGGACGGGAACGTCATCATCTACCTGGACGCCCCCGGCACACACGGCTCCCGCGTGCTCGACATCTACGAGCACTGGAGCTGACCCCTACCGGTGCCCGGGTCGCAGGCAGGACAGCGCGAATCCGGTCGACACCAGGCAGCTCACCGGCCCGGGCAGGCCGTCGACCAGACGTGATCTGGTCACCGGTTCCGGGGCCGGACCGGCGTCCATCACGGTGAGCACATCCAGGCCCACGGTGGCCAGTCCGATGACGCCGACGGCCACCATCACCACGACTCTGCGCTGCACGGGATACGTGCGGGACATATCTTCAGTGTCCCCACGAAACGTCGAGTTACCAGTGATTGCCGAAAGTTGGCCCCGATCCGCGATATTCGGTCCCGCCCGGCGCTCGGCTCGATCGGCGCTTCGAATTCGACCGGGTGCGTGGGCGTTACCCGGGTAGACGGATCAGGGCGACGGGGGCGTGACTCAGGGCGGCGGACTCGCTGGCTCCGGGGGCGGCGGACTCGCGACTCAGGCCCGGCGAGCGCGTCGAACCGACCGCGCGATCAGATCGATGAGCGCCAATCCGGCCACCGCGACCAGCAGCGCGGCCAACCCCAGCCACGGCCCGCTGTACCGGGTCGCCTCGAAGGCGGGCAGATCCCCCGACGCGGCGAACGGCACCGACTCGATTCCCGCATGCCAGGCCGGTGCGACGCCCGCGATGCAGGCCACCAGCACGACCACGTCCAGGACCGGCCACAGCCGCTGCATCATCGAGTGCCTTCCTCGTCGTCGCTCGCCTGATCTTCGGCCGCCTGCTCCCCGGCAGCCCGTCCCTCGATCGCCGCGGTCAACTCCGCGCGCAGCCGCCGATGATCGCGCGCCCACGCCTGCACCAGACCGCCGTCCCGCAATTTCAGGCCGATGCCCTTGCGGCGCCGCGGCACACCGGCCAGTTCGCCGAGCGCACGCGCCGACTGCCAGTCGTCATCGTCCCAGGACTCGTCGTCGTGCTCGGGCAGGACCGCGGCGATCCGGGACAGCTCCAACGTCTCGGCGCCTTCGCGCAGCGAGGTATCGGTGAGTTCCACGCTGACATGCCGCTTACCCGCGACGACCTGCAACGACACGAATCCGGCCAGCAGCGCCGCGCAGAAGATCAACCCGAACCAGTGCACCGGACCGTGGCCCAGCACCAGTTCCAGGATCAACACGATCAGGCAGATCAGCGGACCGTAGGCGACGGCACGCCAGCGCGCGCCGGGCTCGGCGAAACGCACGTCGGCCGGGGCTCGGGTATCGGTCACGGAAACCTCCAGGCTGTCTCGCCCGCCCGAGGGAACCTCCGAGATGGAGCGAAGCGATTCAGCCGACCATACCGGGCAGCAGCAGCACGGCCAGCGTGAGCAGACCGAGAACGAGGACCAGCGCCATCATCACGACGTCGCGCCGAAGGCTCTGCGGCTGCTGAATCACCACTCGCATCATTGCCTCCGCTTCTCCGGATCGCTCGCGCGATCCGCTCGGGAACGCACGACCTACGACATCCGGTTCCCAGGTCCTCTGTGACAACCCTCACGATACATGCCGCCGCACCGGTGACAAATTCACCGCGGCAACCGATTTCCGTTCCCCGCGAAGTAGGCGTTGGATTCCGTTCGGTGACAAAGGAATACGGCTCCGGCGGCAAGCACCGCCTGCAGGATGGCAGCAGCGCCGGCGACCATCTCACCGGTGCCGGAGATCGCCCCGAGACCGAACATCGAGTTCACGCCGCCGATCACCAGCACGATGGCCGCGATGTCGAACAGCATGCGCGCCCACGGTTTCCCGCGCCGCAGCTGATGCGCCACGCCCAGACCCGCCGCGGCGAGCGCCAGCCCGAAGACGATGCCCATCACGATGAGGACGGTGACCATCAGCTCGTAGGTCGCCAGCGGCGTCTGCGGGTCCTGGGTGCGCAACTGACCGTAGACGTTCCGGGCGATCGTGTGCCGGTGTTCGAAGCGGGTCCACATCCCTGCGAACAGCCGCACCACACCCAGAGTTATTGCGCCCCACCACAATTGGGACGCGGTACGAACGTCGTCGGGCATCGGCCGGTCGGGCGCGGGGGGTACCGGCGGGGTCCACGGATTCACGACAGCCACGAAATCTTTTCGGTCACGACAACCAATGCGCGACTTCGGTGGCCCAGTAGGTGAGCACGATGTCCGCGCCCGCCCGCCGGATGCCCACGAGCGATTCCAGGATCGCGGCACGCCGGTCGATCCACCCGTTCGCGGCGGCGGCGGTGATCATCGAGTACTCGCCGGAGATCTGGTACGCGGCCACCGGCACGGTGGAACGGTCGGCCACATCGCGGAGAATGTCCAGGTAGGACATGGCGGGCTTGACCATCACGAGGTCCGCGCCCTCGGCCAGATCCAGCTCCAGTTCCCGGATCGCCTCGCGGCGGTTGGCCGAATCCTGTTGGTAGGTACGGCGATCGCCCTGCAGCGAGGAGGAGACCGCCTCGCGGAACGGGCCGTAGAACGCCGAGGCGTACTTCGCGGTGTAGGCCAGGATGCCGGTGTCGATGCGCCCGGCCTCGTCCAGCGCCTCGCGGATCGCGGCGACCTGGCCGTCCATCATGCCGCTGGGGCCGAGCAGATCCGCGCCCGCCTCGGCCTGGGCCAGCGCCATCGCGACGTAGCGTTCCAGGGTCGCGTCGTTGTCCACCGCGCCGTCCGGGGACAGCACGCCGCAGTGGCCGTGATCGGTGAATTCGTCCAGGCAGGTGTCGGCCATGATCACCGTCGCGTCGCCGACCTCCGCGGCCAGCGCGCGCAGGCCGCGGTTCAGGATGCCGTCGGGATCGCTGGCCAGGCTGCCGTCCGCATCCTTGTCCTCCGGACGCGGAACGCCGAACAACATCAGCCCGCCGACCCCCGCGGTGACCGCCTCCACGGCCGCCTTGCGCAGCGAATCCATCGAATGCTGGTGCACGCCCGGCATCGAGCCGATCTCGCGCGGTTCGTCCAGCCCGTCGGCGACGAACATGGGCAGCACCAAATGCCTTGGTTCCAGTGAGGTTTCGGCTACGAGACGCCGCAGAGCAGGAGTACGACGCAACCGCCGCGGGCGGTCCATTCCGGTCATGAACCGCACGATACGCCCCGACCCACCCCCACGCCGCACCGCCTCCGCACCCGCTCACCGCCCCGCGAGAGGCCCCCGCAACGACCGTCGCCGATCCCGCGACCAGGCATTCACCGGGCAACAGCGAACCTTCGGACGACAACGGGACCACTTCCCGGCCGAGGCACCCGAGAGCATGCCCACGTGCCCGGACGTCCCGGCACGGCACCCCACCCCAACTATGACCAATCACACACGAGCACACCCGATCCGACCGCGAGACAGCAACCCTCGCCGACCAGTTCGACACCCGGGCGCACACAACCTCAGCGGACAGTCGGACACCTGGCCGCAGACGACATCCCGACGAACAGTTCAACACCCAGCCCCGCACAACAACCCCAACGAACGGTTCGATACCCGGCCGCACACAGCCGACTCGATGCGCGGACAGATGAGCACGGAGACAACCGGACCCGCGCTCGACGTCCGATACTGGGCATCGGTCCAGCAGGGTGACGCCGCCGATGCATGCCGCCCCGCAGTCGGGACGCTGCCTGCACCGAGTTGCCAGCCGTTGCGAGCGGACGAGCGCTCGCCGGGGCGTTACCTCCGGCGCGCTGCCGACCGAGACCAACCTTGATCGAATGTCAGCCGGAACGGGCGGCTTTCAGGGCGGCTTCGAGTGCGGTGGTGAGGGTTTCGAGGTAGGCGTCGTCGCTGTCGCCGGACAGGACCAGGATGCGGAGACCGAGGGGGGCGATGAGTAGGTCCGAGGCGAGTTCCAGGTCGAGATCGGCGGGGAGTTCGCCGCGGTCGATGGCGGCGCGCAGGACCGTGCGGGCGTTCTCGCGGCGGGGCGCGCCGACGACGGTGCGCAGGACCTCGGCGAGGGCCTCGTTGTGGTGGGCCTCGGCGAACAGGGACGCACCGATGCTGCGGACCGTCTTGTTCGTGAGCTGATCGCGGAACGTGTCCAGCAGTTGCCGTAGGTCGGTGCGCAGGACTCCGGTGTCCGGGATCGGCGGCAGGGTGTCGCGGACGGCCTGGCGGATCAGCTCGGCGAGCATCTCGTCCTTGGACGACCAGCGCCGATACAGCGCCGCCTTGCCCACACCCGCGCGGCGCGCGATGGCCTCCATGGACAGCCGCGCATAGCCGGATTCGGCAAGTTCGGCGAAGGTCGCCGCGGTGATCGCGTCGGTGACGTGCTGTCGCAGGGCCGCGCCGCCCGTGGCGGGCCGAGCCGACGTCCGCTCCTTTGCCATGTCCCGAGGATAACCGAGACGGAACCGTTGCGTTCCGTCCGGATCCGGTGTTAGCGTCGATATGAACGGAACGGGACCGTATCGTTCTTCAAGGGAAAGGTGTCCGGCCATGAAATTTCTCTACGACGACGAGTCCTTCTCCTTCGAGGCACTGCGCGCCGCGGGGTACGCGACCTACGGCGGCGCGGAACTCGGCGAAGTGCTGGTGACCTGTCGGCAGATCCCGGAGAACGACGAGGCCGCCTGGTCGACGCAGTGGGCCGCGACGGCCGCGCGGGTCGAGCGCATCGGCCGCTACGCGCTGGCCGCCGGGCATCGAGTCAGCGCTCGCGAAGCGCTGCTGCGGGCGTCGAACTACTACCGAACCGCCGACTTCTACCGGCGCGAGGACCCCGCTGACGACGCCGAATCGGCACGTCTCGCCCGAGCGTCGCAGCAGACCTTCGACGAGGCCGCCGCGCTACTCGACACTCCCGCCCGCCGAGTACGGATCCCCTACGAGGACACCACCCTGCCCGGCTATCTGTTCCTGGCCGACGATTCCGGCGAACGCCGCCCGACCGTGATCTACCACGGCGGATACGACTCCACGCTGGAGGAGGACTACTTCGCGCTCGCCGCGGGCGCACTGCGGCGCGGCTATCACGTCCTGGCATTCGACGGGCCGGGCCAGGGCAGCACCGTGCGTGATCAGGGCCTGCACTTCCGGCCGGACTGGGAGGCCGTGGTCACGCCCGTCGTGGATTTCGCGCTCGGCCTGCCCGGGGTGGACGCCGACCGGCTCGCACTCGTCGGCACCAGCCTGGGCGGCTACCTCGCCGCGCGGGCCGCCGCCTTCGAACACCGGATCGCCGCCTGCGTCCTGCACGACGGGGTCTTCGAATGCCACGGCCCGTTCGCGGCCATCGACGAGATCGCGGCGCGGCTACCCGGCGGACTCGAGGCGCTCATGGCACAGAACACCCAGGCGCGCTGGATAATTCGCAACGGCCTGTGGACGTTCGGACTGTCCGCTCCCGAGGAGATGGGGAAGGCGATCGAGCCCTACACGATGGCGGGCCTCGCCGACCGGATCACCTGCCCGACCCTGGTCCTCGAGGCCGAGAACGACCAGTTCTTCACCGGCCAACCGCGGCAGATCTTCGACGCACTGACCTGCCCCAAGGAATTCATCACCTTCCGCGAGGACGAGGGCGGCGGCGAACACTGCCACGAGGGCGCGACCGCCCTGTTCCACCAGCGCACCTTCGACTGGCTGGACGGCATCCTGGGCCGCTGACCCGACACCCGCCGAACCGCCGGTCGCGCACCTCGCGCGACCGGCGGTTTCTGTCGGCGCCGGACGCTATAATCGAAGATGTGTTCGAGAGCGATTCGCGCCCTCGATCATTCGTTTCCACCACAGCCGGGGAGGGTCTCGTGGCCACCGATTCGCCGATCATCATCGACCAGCCGTACGTTCCGCTGCTCAAGCGCCGCCTGCCCGCGGGCCGCCCGCGCTCCTGGTACGTCACCCACAACCGCCGCCTCAAGGCGATGCGCCTGGCCATCGCCCTGCTCGACTCCGGCGTCTACCGAGCCGACCTGGCGGACAACGAAAAGATCCGCCGCACAGCCGATCTCGTGGGCATCCACCCGCCCTCGGACAAAACCTGCCGCCTCGTCCGAGACCTCATGCGCACCCGCCGCTGAGAAATCGAACCACGCCCTCAGCGTGACTCGTCCTCACCTCACCAAGGCGAAGACGAATCACGCTGAGGCACAAGCAATCTCAGACTCGCCAACCAGGCTCAGGCACAGACGAACCGCGCCGACACCCGGAAGGCCCCGTTCCAACACGTTGAACAACGCCCACCTGCTCGCGGCCCATCTCGCCGATGAGACGCGGAGGCAATCAAGCCCTGCCGCGGCGGCTCTTCTTGCGCGGCGGGGGCAGCAGGCCCTCGGCGCGGAGGTGGGCGGCGTGTTCGGCGAGGGCCTCGACCAGCGGGCCGACCTGGGCGAGTTCGGGCTGCACGTCCACGCGCAGGCCGAATTCGATGGCGGTTTCGGCGGTCTTGGGGCCGATGCAGGCGACGATGGTGCGGGCGTGGGGCTTGCCCGCGATGCCGACCAGGTTCCGCACCGTGGAGGAGGAGGTGAACAGGACCGCGTCGAAACCGCCGGTCTTGATCATCTCGCGGGTCTCCGCGGGCGGCGGCGAGGCGCGCACCGTGCGGTACGCGGTGACGTCGTCGATTTCCCAGCCGCGGTCGCGTAGACCCTCGGCGAGAGTTTCGGTCGCGATGTCCGCGCGCGGCAACAGGACCCGGTTGACCGGGTCGAACACGTCGTCGTAGGGCGGGAAGTCGGCCAGCAGACCTTCCGAGGACTGCTCACCGCTGGGCACCAGTTCCGGATTGATGCCGAACGACCGCACCCGCTCCGCGGTGGCCTCGCCGACGCAGGCGATCTTCACCCCGGAGAACGCCCGCGCGTCCAGACCGAACTCGGCGAACTTCTCCCACACCGCGCGCACCGCGTTCGTGGAGGTGAACACCACCCACTGGTACCGGCCGTCGACCAGGCCCTTCACCGCGCGCTCCATCTGCGCGGGACTGCGTGGCGGCTCGACCGCGATGGTCGGCACCTCCATCGGAATCGCGCCGTGCGTGACGAGCTTCTCGCTCATCTCACCGGCCTGCTCCTTGGTCCGCGGCACCAGCACCGTCCAGCCGTACAGCGACCGCGACTCCCACCAGGACATCTTCGACCGCTTCTCGACCTCCTTGCCGACCGTGACCACCAGCGGCCCGACCAGCTCGGACGCGGCGCTGTTCAACGTCGCCAGCGTCGCCTCGATGGTCCGCTGCTGCCGGGTCGTGCCGCGCACGGTGACCGCGACCGGCGTCTGCGGCGCGAGCCCGTGCTCGGTCAGCGCGCTGGCCGTCTCCGCCAGATGCCCGGACGTCGCGTGCAGCACCAGCGGACCGGGTGCGGCCGCGACCGACGCCCAATCCACCTCGCCGCGCACATCGACCTCGGTATGACTCGAGCCCAGCGCGATCCCCGCGTACGCGGGCACCGTCGCCCCGGACGGCAGCCCCGGCAGCACCTCGAACACCATGTGCGAGCGCGTCACCGCGCCGACCTCGGCGATCACCGAATCGGTGGTCAGCGGATCACCGGACACCAGCCGCACCACGTCGTGACCGTTCCGCGCCTCCGCGACCAGCGTCTTGGCCACCTCGGCGGGTTCGCCCAGGGCCGGACGCACGTCGACCGGACGTTCCCCGTCCGGGTTCGGCTCCACCTCGACACCGATCAGGGCGAGCACACCCTTGTCCACATCGGGGTCGGTGAACGCCAGCGTCGCCCGGCCGAGCACCTCGCGGGCCCGAACGGTCAGCAGCGCCGGGTCACCGGGGCCGGACCCGACAAAGAGAATCCGACCAGGATGCTTCTTAGTGGCTCGGCTCATTTATCGTTCTCCATTGGGCTGGGATGGGTGAAAGTCTGTGCGGCCTCGCGGTTGGCGCCGAGCAGCTCGCGCGCCCCCAGCTCCAGCAGCTCACGGGCCAGTGCACGGCCGAGTTCCTCGGCCCGGTCGGGCGAACCGACCACCGATGCCCGGAGCACGTCCGAGCCGTCGATCGCCGCCACGCAACCGCGCAGCGACAGTTCCTCTACCACCCGGCCGTCGTCGTCGAGCGATTCGACGACCTCGGCCAGCGCACCGATCGGAGCGGTGCAACCGGCCTCGAGATAGGCCAGCAACGCCCGTTCGGCGTCGATCGCGGCACGGGTGGCCGCATCGTCCAGGGCGGACAGGATGGTCACGAGATCCGGGTCGTCGGTGCGGCATTCGACCGCGAGCGCACCCTGGGCCGGGGCGGGCAGCATCTGCACCGGCTCGAGCGATTCGGTGACCTCGTCGAGGCGGTCGATGCGGGCCACACCGGCCCTCGCGATGACCACCGCGTCGAGTTCGCCATCGGCGACCTTACGAATTCGGGTGTCGATATTGCCACGCAACGGCAGGATCTCGAGGCCGAGACCGAGCGCGCGCAACTGTGCCGCGCGACGTGCGGCGGACGTGCCGACCCGCGACCCCGCGGGCAACTCGCCCAGCACCATGCCGTCGCGGGCGACGAGCGCGTCCCGCGGGTCCTCGCGCGGCGGAATGGCGGCGATGACGAACTGCGGATCCGGCGCGGTCGGCAGATCCTTGTAGGAGTGCACGGCGATGTCGACGGCGCCGATGGCGAGTTCGTGGCGCAACGCGGCGGTGAACACCCCGACGCCGATCTTCTCCACCGGCTCCGAGGATTTGTCCCCGGCGGTCTTCACCACGACGAGTTCGGCCTGCTGTCCGCCCGCGATCAACGCGTCCCGGATCGTGCCGGCCTGGGTCAGCGCCAGCAGGCTGCCGCGGGTGCCGATCCGCCACGGCGCGTCGGCGGTCCCCCGACGTGTCGTGTGATCCTCGTGCACCATGGCGTCGGTAGCGGTCACGCTGCGTCCTTTCGGGCATGAACGGGGCGCTCCGTGGTTACGCTCCGCTGCCGCCTACGCGCCTGGCCGTTCATGCCGACGCCCCTTCATTACCGGAAGTGAGGTCGTCACCGAGTCCGGCGACCTCCATGGGTGCCGCAACTGCTTGTGCCGCACCGGGTTTGAGTTCGAACAGTTCGCGCAGCGCCTCGGCGTAGGTGCCGCCGCCGGGCGCGGAGGCCAGCTGTTTGACCCGTACCGTCGGCGCGTGCAGCAGTTTGTCCACCACGCGGCGCACGGTGCGCGCGACCTCGGCGCGTTCGGGATCGGCCAGATCCGGCAGCCGCGACTCGAGCCGCATCAGCTCGGCCTCGACCACGTCCGCGGCGCGCTGCCGCAGCGCGGCGACGGTCGGGGTGACCTCCGCAACACGTTGGCTCGCAAGGTATTTGGAGAGTTCCTCGGCGACGATCGCACGCGCGGCAGTGGTGTCGTCGGCGGCCGCGCCGGCCGCCGGATCACGCTGCAAGGTCTCCATGTCGATCACCGTCACGTCGGGCAGTCCGGCGACGGCAGGATCCACATCGCGCGGCAACCCCAAGTCACAGACCACCATCCGGTGCCCGGCCGGAGCCGAGTTCAACGCCCGATGCGCGTCGGCGAGCGTCACGACCGCACCGACCGCACCCGTACTCGTGATCACGATGTCCGCGGCGGCCAGCGCACCGACCAGATCGGTCAGATCCCGCGCGCTCGCCGTGACACCGTGCATGCTCACGGCGGTGTTCGCCAGCCGCTGCGCGCGCTCGAGGGTCCGGTTCACCACGATGATGTGCCCGATCCCGGCGCGCGCCAGATGCGCCACCGACAGCCCGCCCATCGCGCCCGCGCCGACCACCACGGCCGTGCGGCCGGTCAGATCGCCGATCTCCGCGCGCGCCCGATCCAGCGCGACCGACACCACCGACGCGCCCGCGCGGTCGATCCCGGTCTCCGAATGCACCCGCTTGCCCACGCGCAACGCGTTCTGCGCCAGCTCGTGCAGGGTGCGTCCGGCGGCCTGCTGCGCGTCCGAGGCGGCGTAGGCGGCGCGGATCTGGCTCAGCACCTGCTGCTCGCCGACCACCATCGAATCCAGCCCGCTGGCCACCGCGAACAGGTGCTCGGCGGCGGCCTCGCTGTAGCGGACGTAGGCGTGCCGGGTGAGTTCGGGCAGCGACAGATCCGCGTGCGTGGCGAGCAGATCGCCGATCTCGGCCAGACCGCCGTGGAAGGCGTCGACCACCGCGTAGACCTCCACGCGGTTGCAGGTCGAGACGATCATGACCTCCGAGACGTGCTGGGACTTCAGCATCCGGTCCATCAGCTTGGGACGATCGTCCTCGGTGACCGCAACCTTCTCCAGCACCGCGACCGGAGCACTGCGATGCGAAATTCCGACTAGAAGGATGCTCATTGCGCGACCACCGATCCGTTGCTCATATGCGGTGCGTCCGAGGAGCCTGCGTGTTTACGCAGGCTGCCGCCCCCGGACCCGCCGCGGCTGGTTGGCTCCATTGCCGAAACCACGACCCCCGCTGGGCGGATCGCGGACGATGACGAGGTGTGCGGAGCCGACGCGCTGCGCGCCCGCTCGAACGAGAGCATCTGCATCTCCACCGCCAGATCGACCCGGCGCACGTCCACCGACGACGGCGCGTCCAGAGCGATCGGCGAGAAACTCAATACGCACCGCAACCCGGCGGCGACCAGTCGATCGCACACCGCCTGCGCGGCCTGATCCGGAACGGTGATGACCGCGATGGTCGGTTCGAGTTCGATGACGGCCGCGTCGAGCTCGGCGACGTCGCGTACCGGCAACCCGCTGACCATCGCGCCGATCACCTGCGGATCCCGGTCGAACACACCGACCATGGCGAACCCGCGCCGCCGGAAACCGCCGTATCCGGCCAGCGCACGACCCAGATTTCCGGCCCCGACCAGGATCACCCGATGTCCCTCGGACAATCCGAGCACATCCTCGATGCGGGCGCGCAACTTCGCCACGTCGTAGCCGACGCCGCGCACCCCGTTGGGCCCGAGGAAGGACAGGTCCTTGCGCAGTTTCGCGGAACCGACACCCGCCGCGACAGCCAGTTCCTCACTCGATACGATGAGCACGCCCTCGTCGGCCAGGATGGCGAGGACCCGGAGATAGGTCGCCAACCGCGTGACCGTAGCCTGCGGAATGTCCTTGTACGGTGCGTTCGACCGCAGAGCCCTGCCGGAGACGCCTTCGGGCGTCTCATGCTGCTCTGTCACGTCGTTCGGCTCCTCGTCCGGCCGGGGGTCAGGTATCCGGTTGCTCTCCGCTGCCAACACCCGGGGCCAGCGCCACCTGGCGTCCATCGGATTGTTGCTGCTCCCGCTACGGGAAAGCGAGCGGCTTGCGTGCCACCACCGTAACCGCTTGTGAAGCCCTGCACAAAGTCGGTGAATTCAGTCACTGTGTTCAATTGCCTCCGCTCCGCTCCGGCGGGGCCGGGGCCCCCTGAGGCTCGATTCTTCCCTCCTCCGCTCCTCCGCTTCGCTCCCCCGCTCCGTCAGTCCAGAATCGAGCCGGGCCCCGACCCTTGCTGTCGGCGTTATTTGGAGTTGGCGGAACTGGGTGACCTCGGAGTTGGCGTTATCGGTGGCTGGCGAAACTGGGTGACCTTGCTGTCGGCGTTATCGACGGCTGGCGGAACTAGGTGACCTCGGGGTTGGCGTTGTCGGTGGCTGGCGGAACCGGGTGACCTCGGGGTTGGCGTTGTCGGTGGCTGGCGGAACCGGGTGACCTCGGGGTTGGCGTTGTCGATGGTTGGCGGAACCAGGTGACCCTGATGTCGCCGTTATCCAGACTGGAAGAACCACGCGACCCCGGGCGTGGCGTCTCGCAAGGTCGGTACGCGATGCGACCTGCACCGATCCGCCGTACCAGCCCAACGCAACCACCAACGTGCCCAGCGGCGAATCGTCTCCGTCCCGCCGGAAATCGCCCGCGAAGCGAAAGGCTCAACAAGCCCAACCCCAAAGGTTTTCGGCGCGGCTCGTCGTTCAGCCCTCGAAGCGCATGGCCGAAGGCCGAGTCTCGAGGGGTGAACGACGAGCCACACGGGCGCCGAAAACCTGCCGGAGCGAAGCGGAGGCCAAAAATACAGCTTTAATGACCTCATGAGCGATCGACATGCGGTTACATTGCTGACTCGGGCGGGGTGCGGGTTGTGTGTCACGGCGTTGGAGCAGTTGCGTTCGATTTGTGCGGATTTCGGGATCGAGCCGGGGACCGTGGATGTGGATCAGGCCGCGGCGACGGATCCGGGGTTGCGGGCGGAATTCGGGGATCGGTTGCCGGTGGTGCTGCTCGACGGCAAGGAGCACAGCTACTTCGATGTGGACGAGAAGCGGTTGCGGGCCGACCTGACGCGGTGAGCGCGGGTGTGGGCAGCGCCTCGTCGTTCGCACGGCACCACCTGACCCCACTCGGTTAATGTTGGGATGTTCGCGCGACGGGCGGAGGTTAGCGGTGCCGGAACGATCCAAAGATGCGAGGACAGGTTTCATCGCGGGCAGATTCGGCGAGTTCCCGGCACGGTGGGGGCAGGGTCTGTCCGATCAGCTGACCCGCATCACGCGCAGCCCGTTCGGGCCCAGCGAGGAGGAACTGCGCGCCAATCTCGCCGGTGAGGCCAGCGCCGACGCGGCCCTCGCCCTGCACGATGCCGAACTCGCGGAATCCGTTGCGGCGGAAGATGATTCGCAAACTCCCGAACAGGCGCGCCCGCCCCGCGACCTGACCGCGGCGGCGTTCTTCGACGTGGACAACACCATGGTCCAGGGCGCGTCGATCGTGCACTTCGCCCGCGGCCTGGCGGCCCGCAAGTACTTCAAGACCTCGGATCTGGCCGATATGGCCTGGAAGCAGGTCAAGTTCCGGATCACCGGCAAGGAGAACCAGGGCGACATGGCCAGCGGCAAGGAGAAGGCCCTGGCCTTCATCGCGGGCCGCTCCACCGCCGAACTGGCCGAACTCGGCGAGGAGATCTACGACGAGATCATCGCCGACAAGATCTGGCCCGGCACCCGCGCGCTGGCGCAGATGCACCTGGACGCCGGTCAGCAGGTCTGGCTGGTCACCGCGACCCCGGTCGAACTCGCCCAGGTCATCGCGAAACGCCTCGGCCTGACCGGCGCGCTGGGCACCGTCGCCGAGAGCGAGGACGGCGTGTTCACCGGCCGCCTGGTCGGCGACATCCTGCACGGCCTCGGCAAGGCGCACGCGGTCCGCACCCTGGCCATCCGCGAGGGCCTGAACCTCAAGCGCTGCACGGCGTATTCCGACAGCCACAACGACGTCCCGATGCTCTCGCTCACCGGCACCGCCGTCGCCATCAACCCCGACTCGGACCTACGCGAGGTCGCGAAGAACCGCGGCTGGGAGATCCGCGACTTCCGCACCGGCCGCAAGGCCGCCAAGATCGGCGTCCCCACGGCGCTGGCCCTGGGCGCGGCCGGTGGCGCGGCCGCGGCGATACTCACCCGCAAACGCGACGCCGCCAAGCACTGACCGGAACGCGGCTACCCGCTGAAAGCGTTGCGCCGCTTGGCGAGCCGCTTGTACAGCGACTGCTGGATGTTCTCCCGCACCTGATCGGTGATGTCGAACATGGTCATCGCGTCGTCGGCGGCCTCGGGCTCGTACGCGCCGGTCTCGATCGGCTCGCCGAACTCGATGTACCACTTGGCGGGCAGCGGCACCATGCCCAGCAGCCCGAGATGCGGAAACAGCGGCGTCACAGGGAAATACGGCAATCCGAGTAGTCGCGCCAGCGGTTCGAGGTTGGCGAGCTTGGGGTAGATCTCCTCCGAACCCACGATCGAGCACGGAATGATCGGCACCCCGGTGCGCACCGCGGCGGACACGAAACCCCCGCGCCCGAACCGCTGCAACTTGTACCGATCCCCGTACGCCTTGCCGATTCCCTTGTAGCCCTCGGGAAACACCCCGGCCAGCTCCCCGGTCCGCAGCAGCCGCTCGGCGTCGGCGGGGCAGGCCAGGGTGTGCCCGGCCTTGCGCGCGAGCCCGCCGATGACGGGCGTCTCGAAGACCAGATCCGCGGCCAGCAGCCGCACCACGCGCTGCGCGCGATGCCGATCGTGCACCGCCAGCTGCAACATCAGCCCGTCCAGCGGCAGCACGCCCGCGTGATTGGCGACGATCAGCGCACCGCCGGATTCGGGCAGGTGCTCGAGCCCGTTGACCTCCACCCGGAACCACTGTTCGGCCAGCGGCCGCAGCGCGGGCAGCAGCACCGATTCCAGCAGGTGTTCGTCCAGGCCGAACTCGTCGACCTGGTAGTCGCCGGTGAGCCGCCGGCGCGCGAAATCGGCGGTGCCGCGGATGCCCTCGGCGACCGTGTCGCGCACCAGGTCACCCAGGCTGCGCGGCGGCGGCGGAGTGGTCTCGGCGAGCCGGTCGGTGAGCGAGGTCACCGGGCTCGCGGCGCTCTGTCCGGGCCAGCGCCGCGGGGCGGGCCGGGACCGGGCCTCGAAGTCGATGTCGTGTAGTTGGATGACCTTGGCCACGTCGTTCATCGATGTACTTCCTCTCCGGCCCCTACCAGGCCGAGAAGTCTCGTTTCGGCGGCGTCGATCCAGCGCGGATCGATGACGGGCCGCAACGCTGCGCCCCCGATGAAATCGTCGAAGGCCTGCATCGTGGTCCAGCGCGGCTCGAATCCGAGTTCGGCGCGCATTCGGGTGGTATCCAGGCCGCACCCGAAATGAAAGTAGTCGATCTGCTCGGACGTGAACTCCTGCATCACCGGGCCCATGAAACTCCGGCCCACGGTGCGGAACAGCGAGAACGGAATCGGCAACGCGACCCGCCCGGCGCGGCGGATCGCCTGGGACAGCGTCAACGCGCCGTCACCCGCGATATTGAACGTCCCGCCCGGTGCGACCAACGCGGCATGCACCAGCGCGGCGATCGAATCCTGTTCGTGCAACACCTGCATCCGCGGATCGCGGCCGAGCACCGTCGGCGTCACCGGGGATCGGAAATACTGCACACCACGTTCGGCGAGCCGGGATCCGACGATCGGCGGAAAACGCAGAATCGCCGTCGCGATATCCGGGCGGCGTCGCGCCAGCCCGCGCACATAACCTTCCATCTCGATCATGTCGCGCGCGAAACAACCGCTCGGCGGGGTCCGGGCGCCCATTTCCTCGGTGAATTTCGCCGGATCCTTCGCACTGCACCCGTAGACCGCCGAGGACGAACGCACCACCACCCGCCGCACGCTCGGCGACTTCTGGCACACCGCCAGCAGCTGCATCGCGCCCAGCACGTTGAAATCCTTCATCGCCGCGCGTCCACCACTGGACGGCGGCCGGGACAGCACTGCGGGATGCACCACGGTATCGACCTCGTTGCCGTCGACGACCTTGCGTATCAACGGATTTCGAATATCGGCCCGGACGAATTCGGCGCGGCCCATGCGCCGCAGCAGTTCCCGGTTGGGCTGGCGCGCGTCGACCGCGATGATCCGCTCGACGCTGGGCTCGGCGGCGAGGGCGGCAACCACGTTGCCGCCGAAGAATCGGCTGGCACCGGTGACCAGGACAACTCTCGGTCGGTGCCCGTCCCGCTCGTTCACGCCGAAAATCCCAACTGAACCCCTTTACCGGCTGTCCCCGCGGCTCCAGCGTAACGGGTCGCGCACGCACCTGGAGAGGCTATTTACCAGGTTCTAACGAGGACTTTCGTCACTGGCAACGCAAGAGCCCGTCACCGTGACGATGACGGGCCCCTCGACGGCTGCGGCTACCTGCCGGGCCTACTTGCCGAGTTTGCGCCGCTGCACCCGAGTACGACGAAGCAGCTTGCGGTGCTTCTTCTTCGACATCCGCTTACGACGCTTCTTGATCACAGAACCCATAGGGTTGTTCCTCGCGTTCTCTCTCTACTCGGCACGCACGCCGGTTCACGTACGCCTGGTGTTCTCCGGGTCGCCCGGCCCGCATGGCTCCCGGTTTCCGCGCTCCCAATGTTCGCGCGGTCGCCGCGGCGCGGAGCACCGCCTGGCGAAACACGACGGTCATCCATGTTACCGGGCTGCCACCCAGCAAACGAAACGGGGAGCTGGATCTTCGGCCTCCGCTTCGCTGCGGCGGTTCGCGGCCCCCGAAGCCTCACCGCTCGGCCCCGTGTCGGGCACTCGTTCCTCGCACCCGCCACGCGTCCGACCGGCGAGCCGGGCCGCGAACTCTGTTGTTCTCAGCCCGCGTCGAAATACGAGGTCTGCAGATAGTCGTGCACGGCTTTCGCGTGCACTCGGAACGATCTGCCGACTCGCACCGCGGGCAATTCACCCGAGTGCACCAACCGGTACACCGTCATCTTCGACACCCGCATCAGATTCGCCACTTCGGCGACGGTGAGGAACTGCGTCCCTCCACCAACCACGGGTCCCGTACTCGCAGAGCTGTTTCCAGACATCATTGCGTCACCGACCTCCGGCACGTCCGCGCCGCCGGCTTCCCCACCGGCGGAACAGACACGCACGTGCTCCTTGAAGCTTAGCGGGACCAGTGGGATTGCTGCGACGGGTGTGAGAAATCGGATTTGCCGGGCGGATAACCGGCCGGTCAGGCAACGGACGCGCGCCGTTCAATTACCGCCCGGATCGGAGCGTCACGCGTCGTGTGCCGCCGAACGGTCGCGCGCCGCGTTCAGACCCTCGATGAACGCCGAACGCACCCCGGCGCGTTCGAGCTCGCGCACCGCCGCGGCCGTGGTGCCCGCGGGCGAGGTCACCGCGGCGCGCAGTTCGGCCGCGTCCTGACCGGATTCGTCCAGCAGCGCCGCCGAACCGAGCATCGTCTGCACCACCAGCTTGGTGGCCACATCGCGGCTCAGGCCCAGCCCGACGCCCGCCTCGACCATGGCCTCGACCACCAGGAAGAAGTACGCCGGACCCGAACCGGACACCGCGGTCACCGCGTCCATCTGCGATTCGCGCACGGTGACCACCTTGCCGACCGAGGCGAGCAGTTCGGAGACCTGCTCGAGCTGCGCCGGATCGGCGTGGCGGCCGCCCGCGATCGCGCTCATCCCCTGGCCTACCAGCATCGGGGTATTCGGCATCACCCGCACCACCGGGAATCCGGCGGGCAGTTTGGCCTCCAGGCGCGCGGTGGTCACCCCGGCGGCCAGCGACACCAGCACGCGGTCGCGCGCGTCGTCCTGATCGACCTTGCTCACCTCGACGAGGACGGCGTCCACATCGCCCGGTTTGACGGCGACGACCAGCAGATCCGCACCCGTCGCGGCATCGGTGACGTCGTCGGTGACGCGGATGCCCAGGCGCTCGCTCAATACTTCCGCCCGCGCCGCCACCATCTCGACAACGACCAGATCCTTACTCGCCCAGCCGGATTCGAGCAGTCCGGCGAGCAACGCCTCACCGATCCGCCCGCCACCGATCACCGCAATTCTCGTCATGGTGTCCAAGGCTAACGGTGCGGCGCGGACGGGTTCACCGCACGCCGACCGATCAACGCGGGATGAGCGCGAGCTGGCGCGATTGCGCCACCACCGCACCGGTGGAGTCCAGCACCAACTGATCCTCGTCGAACATCCGCTCACCGATCTCGTGCGCGGTGGCGATCACGCGCAGCCAGCCCGGGGCCGGACGACGCCGCAGGTATGTGGTCATCTGCACGGTCGGGGCCCAGCCGAAGCGGCCCATGTTGGTCGGCACCGGCGGGCTCATGTCCCCGGCCATCATCGCGAAGTAGGCCGCGACGTCCGGGTCCTGCTGGTCGCCCTCGCGCGCCCGGATCCACAGCCGCAGCCGCGGTTCGCCCTGTTCCTGCTCGAGGAAGCGGGCCCAGCGCGGATCCAGCGCGACCGACGCGCCCTCGGAGACGTGCACGAGTTGACCCATCGGCGAGTCCGGGGTGTAGAACACGGCGTCGGCGGTGGGTTCGGCGGGCATGTCACCGGCGTTGTCGGCCGCGTAGGCGGGGGCCTGGTCGTTGAGGTGGCCGAAGGTGAACACGGTGTGCACCAGCGTCCGGCCGCCCTGCACCAGACCGGTGTCGATCAGGCAGATCTGACGGCCGGTCTTGCGGATGCGGACCTCGTACTCGACCTCGCCCGCCTCGGGCGCGCCGAGGAAATCGGTGCTCGCGGAGATCGGGAACATCCCGGCCAGCTCGGGCGCGGCGGCGCGCAACCGCCGGGACGCGGCCGCGGCGCTGCCGGCGACCATGGTGCCGCCGTGCAGTTTGTGCCCGATGGTCCAGGTCGGCTCGATCGTGCCGCGATAACGGCCGACCGCCGGATCCTCGCCGGGCAGTTCGGTCAGTGCGCACACCCGGGCGAAGGGTGCGTCGTCCGGTTCCGGCGCGGCTTCGCGCTCACCTGCTACCGCGTCATCGATGGCCAATTCCGTCACCGCCGCTCCTTCCTGCCGCATGGCTCGTACACCGTATAAGTGTTACCGCAGGCATCGCGATTCCCGAACCAGGTGTGACCAACGCACCATCCCGGACGAGATGTGGGTCAACTCCCGCCGACGCCCGACGGCTCCGGAGACGCCGGTTCGTGCCGATCCAGATGGGTGCGCGCGAACTCCAGCGCACGCGCCAGCATGGCCGCCCGCGCCATCGTGGTGCGGGCGTTCTGGGTGTTCGCCTCGATCACGACCTGACCGCGAAAACCGTTGCGCGCCAAGGATTCACAGACCTGCGCGCACGGCTGCGTACCGTCGCCCGGAATCAGGTGCTCATCGTGCGCGGCGCCGCGGCCGTCGGCCAGGTGCAGATGCGTCAGGCCCTCGCCCATGCGCGCGGCCAGCAGCGTCGCGTCCATCCCCGCGGTCGCGGTGTGCGACAGGTCGAGGGTGTAGTGCCGGAATCCGGTATCGGTCGGATCGTAGGACGGGCTGAACGCCGTCACCGACAATCCGGGCCCGCCGCGCCGCTCCAGCCGCCGCACCGCGCCCTCGTGCCGCCCGAACAGCGTGTCCGCGCGCATCGGGAACATGTTCTCCACCGCCACGGCCACCGGACTGTCCCGCTCCAACTCGGCGACCTGCGCGGCGAAACCGTCCGCGTACCGACGCTGCCAGCGGAACGGCGGATGCACCACCACGGTCGCCGCGCCCAGCGCCTCGGCGGTCCGCACGCTGCGCTCGAGTTTCGCGACCGGATCCGCGCCCCAGACCCGCTGCGAGATCAGCAGACACGGCGCGTGCACGGCCAGCACCGGCATCTCGTACCGTCGCGCATACTCCTGCACGGTGGCGATACTCTGACTGGCCGGTTCCGCCCAGACCATCAATTCCACACCGTCGTAACCGATTTCGGCCGCGTAGCGGAACGCCGCCTCGGTGTTCTCCGGATAGACCGACGCGCTCGACAGGCCGACCTTGATCTCCGCCGCGCCGATGTTCCCCACGTGCCCGCTCCCGGATCAGTTCGTACTGAGCAGGAACGCCAGTGGTCCGAGCGTCACGAAGATGCCGACGACGACCGCGATGACCGTGCTGTACATATCGTCGGTGCGGCGCAGCACCCGCACCAGCGCCACCAGACCCAGGATGACCACCACCGCCAGCGCCAGCGCGACGAACGGCAGCAGATCCCACATCTTCTCGAAGCCCTTGAACAGCAGCATGCCCGCCACCGCCGCGCCGACGACCTGACCGGCCAGCACCAGCCACTGCCGACGCCCGGTCTCCTGGCCACCGCCGAAACTCAGCCAGCTCGGGCGGTCGCTCTGCAACAGCGCCTTCGAGCGGGCGCTGATCGAGGTGTCGCGACCGGAACGCTTGGGGGCGCGGCGGTTCCGGCGGGCCGGGGGCTCGTCGAAATCGTCGTCGTCCTCGTCTTCGTCCTCGTCGAAGTCGAGCAGATCGTCGTCGTCCTCGTCGTAGTCCAGATCCAGGTCGTCCTGGTCGGGATCGAAATCGGGGCCGACGGCGGGATAGATCTCGGTGCGGCCGTTCACGTCCACGGCCAGCAGATCGGTGACCGGACGCGCGTCGCGGGACAGCATCGGATCCGAGGGCAGCGGGCGGCCGCCGCGGGGGTCGAGGTCGTCGCGCGGATCGCCGCCGGGAGCCGGGCCGGGCTTGCCCTGATTGCCCGGGGACCACATCGCGGTCGGGGGCTCCATGCCGTTGCGGGGTGGTTCCGCGCCGTTGCGTGGCGGTTCGGCAGCGTTGCGATCGGGTGCGCCCGGACCACGCCGACGCGCCGACCAGGCCGGAAGTCCACCGGGCGGCGGCGGACCGTCGGCACCGTTGCGGCGGCCCATCCGCGAGGGCGGGCCGTCGCCACGATCGGGATTCTGGGGACCGGGTTGCGCCATCGGCTCGGGGCCGCGCGGCGACCCCCACCCGGAGGGTCCGGCCGGATCCGGTCCCGGAGAGAACGAATTACCGCCCGGGGCAAGGGGATTCGGGGCGGGCATGAATGCGGTGGCACCCGCGCCGCGCGAATCCGCGCCGAAGGAATCCGCACCCGGCGCGCGAGTGCCCGACCCGAAGGGATTCGCACCCGGCCGACGGGAATCGGGTCCCGGCCCGAAACCGTTCGCACCACGCGAATCCGGCTCCGGCGCATAACCGTTCGCACCTCGGGAATCGACCCCGGGCTCGAAACCATTGGCACCGCGTGAATCGGGAGCGAAACCGTTGGCACCACGTGAATCGGGAGCGAAACCGTTGGCCCCGCGTGAATCGGGAGCGAAACCGTTGGCCCCGCGCGAATCGGGAGCGAAACCGTTGGCCCCGCGCGAATCGGGAGCGAAACCATTGGCACCACGCGAATCAGGGGCGAAACCGTTCGCGCCCCGCGAGTCTGGAGCGAAGCCGTTCGCGCCACGCGAATCCGGGCCCGGCGCGTAACTGTCCAGCCCCTGCGGCCGGAACGGCTGCACCTCGGTCATCTGCTCATCGGGGTCGCGGCGGCGTCTGCGCCCGCCCCCACCCGGCGACGGCACCTCCGGAACGGGTGCCGAACCGAACGGATCTGCGGCCGAATCATCTTGCGCGGCAAGCGATTCGGCAAGCTCACGCCGGGCCCGGCGACCACCCGAGGTCGGCGGCGCGCTCGGCGGACCGAAGGAATCCACCCCGGAACCGGACGACGCGTATCCGGGCGATTCGCTCGGCGAGGAACTCGGCGCGAGCGGGTTGTAGAACGTGATCGGCCCGGACAACGGCGAGTTGTCCGGCTCCGGCGCGGGCGAATAGGCCAGCGCGGGATCGGGAGCCGGGTCGTACCCGCTGGGCTCCTCGGGCGCGGCGTGTGACGAACCGCCCTCCCGCACCACGGGCATATCGCCGGTGAACTCGTTGACCGCGATACCGCGACCACTGCGCCGCCGCCGACCGCCGCCCCCGGACGCGGGCGCGCCCTGGCCGTTGCGGGCCAGCAGCTCGGCGACCGAGAGCTGAGTCGAATCTTCACTCATCGCAAAACCGTTTCCGTCGGGCCCGGCACACCCGAGGACCGGCCGTTACCGGTCGACGGATCGCTGTCCAGGTCGGTATCTAGTTTGCGCAGGATCAAGCCCTCCCGCAGCGCCCATGGGCAAATCTCGAGAGTATCCAGCGATAACGCACGCATACTCGCCTCCGCGACCAGTGCGCCGGCCACCAGTTGCTGGGACCGATCGGAACTGACGCCCTCCAACTCTGCCCGATCCGCGGCGGTCATTCTGGAAATGAACGCGATCAGTTGCCGCAGACCGGAGATGGTGAGGATACGCCGTTCGCGGGGTCCGGCGGCGGAGGGGGCCGCGCCGGTGAGCCGGGCCAGCGAGCGGAACGTCTTGGACGTGCCCACCGCCAGATCGGGGCGACCGGGCTCGAGCAGCTGTTTCGCCGGGGCCACCATCTCGGCCTCGAGCCAGTCGCGCAGCACCGCGACGCGGCGCTTGCCGGGCGGGTCCTCGCGCAGCCAGTCCCGGGTGAGCCGGCCCGCGCCCAGTTGCAGCGACAGCGCGGCATCGGGTGCCTCGTCCGCGCCGTTGCTCAGCTCCAGCGAGCCGCCGCCGATGTCGAGATTCAGGATCCGTCCGGCGCTCCAGCCGTACCAGCGGCGCACCGCCAGGAACGTCAGCCGGGCCTCGTCGACCCCCGAGAGCACCCGCAGTTCGACGCCGGTCTCCCGGCGCACCCGCGCGAGCACCTCCTCGGAGTTGGTCGCCTCGCGCACCGCCGAGGTGGCGAACGGCATCAGCTGGATGCATCCGGAAGTCTTTGCGATGCTGGCGAATTCGGCCACCGTGGCGATCAGCCGGTCCGACCCCTCGGTCGTGATCCGGCCGTTGTCGTCCATGCTCTCGGACAGGCGCAACGCCGCCTTCGTCGAGCTCATCGGCATCGGGTGCCCACCCCGATGAGCGTCCACCACTAGCAGGTGGACGGTATTACTTCCCACATCGAGCACACCGAGCCGCACAACAACACGGTACTGGGTGCCGCTGTGACGTGTTGGAATACGGTTCGTACTCACCGCGCGGCCGGTCCACTCCCCCGGTCGCGGGAGCAATACACTCGACGCTGTGACCGCAGGAGCTTCCGCGAGCGCCCCCACCGGGCTGCGACCAGCGACGAAGATCGATCCCAGCCCCGAGGTCGGGCTCGACTTCCCGCGTGAATGGATCGAGTTCGTCGATCCGGCGAACGACGAGCACACCATCTCCGCCGACCTGACGTGGCTGCTGTCCCGCTGGACGTGCGTTTTCGGCACCCCGGCCTGCCAGGGCATCATCGAGGGCCGCCCGGACGACGGCTGCTGTTCGCACGGCGCGTTCCTGTGCGACGACGACGACCGCAAGAAGCTCGCCAAGGCTGTGAAAAAACTCACACCGCAGGACTGGCAGCTGATGGGCGAGGCCACCGACGCCGAGGGCAAGGTGCGCAAGCGGCTGTACCTGGAAGAGGACGACCTGGACGACGAGCCCGCGCTGCGGACCCGCCGCTACGACGGCGCGTGCATCTTCCTGAACCGGCCCGGATTCGAGGGCGGCATCGGCTGCGCGCTGCATTCGATGGCGTTGCGCACGGGCCTCGAACCGCTCACGGTCAAGCCGGAAGTGTGCTGGCAGTTGCCGATTCGCCGCACCCAGGACTGGGTGGACCGCCCCGACGGCGTGCAGATCCTGCGCACCACGCTCACCGAATACGATCGGCGCGGCTGGGGTCCCGGCGGCGAGGATCTGAACTGGTACTGCTCCGGCTCCCCCGACGCGCACGTCGGTTCGCGGCCCGTATGGCAGTCGTACGCACCGGAATTGATCGAGTTGATCGGTCAGCCCGCGTACGACGAGCTGGCGCGGCACTGCAAGCGACGCGAGGGACTGGGCCTGATCGCGGTGCATCCGGCCACCGAGGCCGCGGAGCACAAGGCGCACACCTCCTGAGGCACGCGCGCGAATTGTGACCCACAACATCGAATCGGTCACAGTGCATCAGAGTGAGCAACCCATCAGCAAAACAGACCCGCTGAGCGGCCGATCAGCGGTTCCCACCCGCCGCGAGCCGATCCGCGAGGCCCGGAGCGAACCCTGCGCGACACCGGCTCGCCATGCGCGCGTCACCTTTCGATGTTAGAAACCACCGCCATGATGAGGAAACTGATCACCACCGCCATGCTGTCCGTTGCCGCCGCCGCGATCCTCGCCCCGGCCGCGCAAGCCGAGGACTTCCACGACTACAACGACGCCACCTCGAACTTCGTGCTCTACACCGATCCGGCCGCGATCAACGCCAAGACCAACGGCAAGCAGGTCGTCGCGAGCATCTACGGGACCACCCACCCGATCTACTGCAAGGGCGCGACCCCCAAGGGCCCCTTCACCGACTGCATGCAGCACGACGACTTCGGCTGGTTCCACCTGAGCCAGACCCAGCTGCCGCAGATCGGCACCGTCTGGGTCCACCTGACCTAGGACGCCGCCGCACCGGACAGCTCCGCGCCGGACGGACACCATCGCGCGATATGTGAACACCCGACGGTCCCCGTGGTCCGGGAACGCCGGGTGTTTGCGTATCGCCCCGGCTCGAATCAGCGTTACCGACAACACATTCCATGATCGAACGAGGTCGCGAACCATGGAACCGCCGTCTTGTAGCGATCATGGTTCTGAGCTTCGATATATGGACTATGAGCACGTTGAAAAAGGTTTCCGGCGCATTGTCGTGCGCTACTGCGGTCGCGATCGGACTGGGTGCGCTCACAGGTTGCGACAACTCCGGTAGCGGCGCCACCACCACGTCGAGCAGCACGACGACCGCGGCCCCGACCACGACCGCGACGCCCACCAACGACACCGCGACCACCACGCCCGCACCCCCGGCCACCTCGGCTCCGGCCGTCGCGCCGCCGCCGCAGGTCACCCAGGCACCGCAGCCGCCGGTGACGCAATACCAAGCGCCGCAGACGCATCCGCAGACCACCGCGCCGAAACCCGCACCGACACTGTCGGATCCCGGCTTCACCCCGCGTGCCGGTTACTGAGGTACCAGCCAGGATGCGAACGAATATTCTCACCGCGGCCCGGAGCCGCCTGGCAGGTGTCGTAGTGGCCGCCTGCGCGACGTTGCTCACCGTCACCGTGACCGGTCCGGCCCACGCCGACAACCCCCAGCGATCGGGCAGCGAACTGGTCGTCCTGGGCGACTCGTACACCGCGAACGGCATTCGGCTGGACGGTGATTCGCGGGACTGCAATCACGGCCCGACCGCGTGGCCGGTGCAGCTGAGCAAGCTGTTGAAGATCGCGGGCACCTCGGATTTCGAGGACGTCTCGTGTTCCGGCGCGTCCCTGGAGAGCCACACCGCGTACGACATCGTGTCCGAGGCCCGGATCGCCGCCGTCGCGGGCGCGTTCGGCCCGCGCACGAAGACCGTGGCCCTCCAGTTCGGCATGAACGACACCTGGGGCGACAGCAAGACGATGCTGTGGACCTCGTTGGGCCCGTGCGTGTTCAACTTCCGCGACGGCTGCGGACCCGAGGCCGCGGCGCAGGGGCGGCTCGCGGACTTCCGGGCGCTGACCGGGCAGGCGTACGCCGATCGGCTCCGCGAGGTGGTCGACTACGTCCGCTACTACGCGCCGAACGCGCGCATCGTCCTGGTCGGCTATCCCGAACTGTTCCCGGCGCATTCGTCGACGGTCTGCACCAGCGTGCTCGGTGTGGGAAATATCATCCAGGACCGCGGCGCGGGTCTGGTGGACTACCTCGATCGGTTGCAGCAGGCGCAGATCGAGGCGGCGAAACTGCTGGATCTGCACTTCTTCGACCTGCGCGCGCTCACCGCCGGGCACGGACTGTGCTCGTCGCAGCCCTGGCTGAACGGGTTCTTCGACCCGCGCGCGGATTTCGCCGGCATCCCGTTCCACCCCAGCGCGCAAGGGGATTCGGTGACGGCGCAGGCGCTGAATCGCTGGATCTCGCAGTGACACAAGTGCACTCGCCGCCCTCGCGCAGCCCGGAGACGCCGGACACCCCGGCGGCGGATCAGCGACGGCATTCGGGGCGTCTGCCGTCGCTGACCGCCGCCCGGTGGTGGGCCGCGCTCGCGGTGTTCGCGACGCACGCGCTGATCCTGTTGCCCGTCTACCCCTTCCAGAAGTCCGAGCTGTTCCGGCGGATCCATCAGGACTTCGTGCCGATGCAGTTCGGCGCGGCCGGGGTGACGTTCTTCTTCGTGCTGTCCGGCTTCATCATCTACTGGTCCGCCGGACGCGGCGGGTCGGCGCTGGGCTTCTACCGCCGCCGGGTGCTCAAGATCTATCCGACGCATCTGGTCGCCGCGGCGGTGTTCGTCCTGGCCGCGAGCGTGCCGCTGCACCGGCTAGTGGTGTGGTTGCCGAACCTGCTGCTGATCCACAACTGGGTGCCGAAGTGGAGTACGGTCGGCGGGCTCAACGTGCCGTCCTGGTCGCTGTGCTCGGAAATGCTGTTCTACCTGAGCTTTCCGCTGCTGTTGCCGCTGGTGCGGCGGATTCCCGGGGCGCGGCTGCTGTGGTGGATCGCGGGTCTGCTGGTGCTCGTGCTCGGGCTGCACGCGGCGTATCTGATCGCCTTCGACGGTCCGACCGCGATCGGCAATGCCTTCGCGCCGCGGCTGGTCGGCGGTGACGTGTCGCCGCACGCGGAACTGCACGCGGCGCGAATCTGGTTCGAGCAGAGCGATATTCCGGTGTTGCGTTCGTACTGGTTCAGTTACGACTTTCCGCTCTCGCGGCTGCCCGAGTTCTACGTCGGCGTGCTGACCGCTCGCATGGTGATCGAGAAACGTTGGCGCAACACGCGTTTGACGCTGCCGGTGCTCGCGGTGGCGCTGTCCTACCTGGCGACCTGGGTGGTGCCGGTGGACTTCAAGATGTCGGCGCTGGAGGTCGGTCCGATGGCGGCGTTGATCGCCACGATGGCCGTGCGCGATCAACGCGGATCGCCCGCGCGCACACCGTCCAGGCCGATGGTGTGGCTCGGCGAGATCTCGTACGCGTTCTATCTGATCCAGTTTCCGATCATGGTGCTGGTGACGCGATTCGTGATCGGCGGGCATCAGTTCGGGTTCTGGGGATGGCTGGGGTGTTCGGCGCTGTGCCTGGTCGGTGCGGTGCTCGCGGCCGCGGCGATCTATCAGCTGGTCGATCTGCCGTTGATGCGGCGTTTCGCGCGGCCGCGGCCGAAGACCTCGGCCCGTTCCGCCGAACCGGACTCGCCCGAGGAGCCATCGCACCTAGCGCAATAACGTTGCCGCCGTGCGCAATTCGTCGAGGGCGGCCAGCATGTGCGGGGCGAGACCGTCGTCATCCCGGCGGTCCTGTCCGCACCACGCCGCGTAGCCGCGCTTGAACGCGAGCAGTCCGATCTCGGCGGCGAGGTGCGCGCTCGGATCCTCGATACCGCGCTCGATCAGCGCGGTTCGCATCGCGGCGGCGAGGCCGACGCTCTTGAGCGCGTCCCGTTCCTGAAGTTCACTGCTGGCGGCCACGGCCGCCTTGAGGCGCGGGCCCAGTTCGCGATTCAGCGGCCCCATCTCGTCCGCCGCGCGCGCCAGCCCGGCGGCGACCGCGTCGAGCGGGCCCACCCCCTCCGGGGCCTGCGCGATGCCCTCGGCCAGCAACCGGCTCAACGTCTCCTGCCCGGCGACCAGCACCTCACGTTTGTCGGTGAAGTGCCGGAAGAACGTGCTCCGGGTGACTCCGGCCCGGGCGGCGATCTCGGCGACGGTGGTGTCGTCGTAGCCCTGCTCGGTGAACAGGTCGACCGCGGCCACGACGAGCCGTTCGCGCGCGCCGGGTTCCCATCGAGCCATGGCTGCACGATACCAGGTGATGCGACACTTATCCCGACGTGATGCGACACTTGTCCCGTTACCGTGTTACGGTGATGAGACACTTATCCCATCACTGTGGAGGACAGCCACATGCAGGTCTTCGTCACCGGAGGCACCGGCACCATCGGATCCGCCGTCGTCGCCGAACTGTCGGCCAACGGTCACAAGGTTCTCGCGCTCGCCCGCTCGGAGGATTCGGCGCGCACCCTCGCCGACGCCGGAGCCGAACCACTCCGGGGCGGACTCGACGACCTCGACGTCCTACGCGCCGGGGCCGCGCGATCCGACGGGGTGATCAGCCTGGCCTTCAGCCACGACTTCGGCGGCCCCGACGGGCTCGCGACGGCCATCGCGCAGGAGAGCGCCGCGATGGCGACACTCGGCGACGCACTGCTCGGCTCGGACCGGCCCATCGTCACGGTCTCCGGCACGCCCTGGGTGGCGGGCCGCGCCGCCACCGAACAGGACCCGCTGCCCCTCGAAGGACCGGTGGCCGGTCGAGCCCGCTCGGTCAACGCACTGCTCGCGCTGGCCGCCCAGGGCGTGCGGGCCACCGCCGTGCGCATGCCCCGCACCGTCCACAACCAGGGCAGGGGCGGCTTCGCCGGAATGCTGACCGAACGCGCGCGCAGCAGCGGCATCGCGGGCTACCCGGGCGACGGCAGCCAGCGCTGGCCCGCCGTGCACGCCGTCGACGCGGCCGTACTCTTCCGGCTGGCACTGGAATCGGCCCCGGCCGGAACGGCCTGGCACGCCGTCGCCGACGAAGGCGACCGGGTGCGCGATATCGCCGCCGTCATCGGCCGCCGCCTGGACCTGCCGGTCGAACAGGTCCCGGTCGAGAACTTCGGCCCCTTCGGCCCCGTCTTCGTCACCGACCAGCCCGCCTCCAGCGCCCACACCCGCGAAACCCTCGGCTGGACGCCCACCCACCCCGGACTCCTGGCCGACCTGGAGAACATCGGTAAATGAGACACCGCACCCGGCGCTCCCGAACCCTCGGGAACGCCGGGTGCCGCTGTGTCACAACCTGATTCGAGCTCAGGCTTCGAGCTTGTACCCCAACCCGCGCACGGTCACCAGATGTTCCGGCTTGGCCGGATCCATCTCGATCTTCGACCGCAGCCGCTTGACGTGCACGTCCAGCGTCTTGGTGTCGCCGACGTAGTCCGCACCCCACACCCGGTCGATGAGCTGCCCGCGGGTGAGCACGCGACCGGAGTTGCGCAGCAGGTACTCCAGCAGATCGAATTCCTTGAGCGGCAACGTGACCGGCTTGCCGTTGACCTGCACCGTGTGCCGATCCACATCCATCCGCACCGGACCCGCCTCGAGTACGGCGTTCTCGCTGTTGCCGTCCATCTCCTCGCCCGCGCCGCGCCGCAGCACCGCACGGATCCGGGCGATCAACTCCCGGGACGAATACGGCTTGGTCACATAGTCGTCCGCGCCCAGCTCGAGACCGACGACCTTGTCGATCTCACTGTCCCGCGCGGTCACCATGATCACCGGCACGCTGCTGCGGATGCGCAACTGCTTGCAGACGTCGGTGCCGCTCATCCCGGGCAGCATCAGATCCAGCAGGACGATATCCGCACCGGAACGGTCGAACTCGGCCAGCGCGGAGGGACCGTCGCCGACCACGGTGACCTCGAACCCCTCCTTACGCAGCAGAAAGGCGAGCGGATCGGCCAGCGACTCCTCGTCCTCGACGATCAGCACACTCGTCATCGGGTTGCCTCCACACCGTTTGGTCTGGCCCGCCCCGCGGGGCGTGAGCCGTTTTCCTTCTTACCCACCGGAGTTCCGGGGGGTGTTCTCTTGTCCGGATCCTCGGTCTCGACCGCGGGTATGCGCAGCGTGAACGTCGAACCCGTGCCCAGTTTGCTCCACAGGGTGATCTCGCCGTTGTGGTTGGCGGCCACGTGCTTGACGATAGCCAAGCCCAGCCCGGTGCCGCCCGTGGCGCGCGAACGGGCCTTGTCGGCGCGGAAGAACCGCTCGAAGACCCGTTCCTGATCCTCCTTGGCGATGCCGATGCCGCGATCGGTGACCGCGATGTTGACATGCCCGTTGCGCACCGCGCGGCTCACCGATACGTGCGAGCCGCGCGGGGAGTAGTTGATGGCGTTCTCCACCAGGTTCGACAGCGCCGTGACCAGCAGCGGTTCGTCGCCGAAGATCTCCAGGCCGCTGTTGGAGTCGGTGCTGACGGTGATTCCGGCGGCCTCGGCGGCGGTGCGGGAACGTTCGATCGCGGCGTTCACCACGACGTCCACCTCCACGGCCTCGAGCTGCGGCAGCTTCTCCGCGCCCTGCAGCCGCGAGAGCGCGATCAGCTCGGTCACCATCTTGCCCATCCGCCCGGATTCGGCCAGCAGCCGATTACCGAAGTGCCGCACCGAATCCGGATCGTCGGCCGATTCCAGCAATGCCTCGGCGAGCAGGCTCATCGCGCCGACGGGAGTTTTGAGTTCGTGACTCACATTCGCCACGAAATCCCGGCGGGTGGCCTCCATGCGGGCGGTTTCGGAATCGTCGTCGGCGAACAGCACGACGAAATTGGATTCCCCGCGCGAAAGCGGCCGGGCCACGCCGCGCACGGCGATGCGGCCGCGGCCGGGCACCGGATTCTTCAGCGTCAGATCGAATTCGACGTCCTCGCCCTCGGCGATGACCTTCTCCACCGCCGCCCAGGCACGCTCGTCCAGCAGGCGATTGCGAACCACACCCAATTCCTCGGCGCGCGGATTCACCAACACCACGTCGCGATATTCGTCCACGACCGCGATACCGCTCTCGGAGGTGAGCACGATCAGATCGAGCACCTGGGACATGGTCAGGCCGCTCTCGGCCTCTCGCCGCTGGGCCTGGCGCGCATTCACGTACGGAATGAGCAACCCGCCCACGGCCAACCCGACGATGGCCGCGAGAACTGCCAGCAGCACGGCCTGGGGAACGCTCACACGTGAATCGTACGATCGCAAACCGACGGAACGAGTGTCGGACGGCGAAGTTTCACGCAGGTCGCAGGCCATTACGACGGTGTTATCCGGGTGTTTACGCGTTGTTCGTCGTAGCGCCCGCTATCACCGGGCAGGCGGGTTCCCGGGCGTGTTCGACGATCCCGCGCGCACATTGCGTTGCGGCACCGCACATCTGGAGAACACGCGAAACCCGCGTGAACTCGTCCGGCGGTGGCGACACCGCTGTGACAAGTTCCGCGCGGGCCGTCGGCTGTGAGGTCTACCGCAATTTTTCCGCGTGGTCCGGGGACCTCGGATCACCAGCCGTCGTCGCCGCGCACCGGGATGTTCACGAAACTCGGATTCCGCGGATCGAGCTGCACGTGTTCGGGCCGGAGACCGGTGTCGACCAGCATCGGCAGGATCGGCAGGCCCTTGGGGAAGTTACCGGCGAATACGTCCACGCGCAGGCGATGGCCCGGGGCCAGCACCGCGCGGGTGGCGGGCAGGGCGATGTCCAGGGTGGTCGGGACGCCCGGCACGGTCGGCTGTCGACGGTCCAGCGAGGTGTAGGCGCGGGGGTCGGTGTAGTCGCCGTTGGCCGAACGGGAGCTGTGCGCGTCGTCGATCTGGCGGAGCGAGGCCATCAGCTGGCCCGAGGACAGCACCGTCGATTGGCCGTCGGGGGCGACGTCGTTCACCGTCGCGACCCAGTAGCCGTCGGCGGCGTCCTGCACGGTCTCGAGGTGGATCGCGATCGGACCGGAGATCGTGGTCTGCCCCGGAACCGGCGCGCTGGTGAAGGTCAGCGCGTTGGTCTCGGCGATCCGGGAATCCTTGCCGCACGCGTCGATGACCGCCAGCACGCCCGCGGTGGCCTGGGCGGCGTCGTTGGAACAGAGCGTGGTCAGGCCGGGCGCGACGCTCATTCGCGTGGTCTCGCCGGTGAGTGTCCCGCTCAGCGAGCCGTCCCACACACTCGACGCGGTGCCGCTTCGCCTGGCGGACAAGTACATTCGGCGATACTTCGACCTCTCGTCGGCCGGCGCCGACGGGCCGAAACCGCCCTGGGTGACCCAGCCGCCGCCCTGTTCGCGCAACGTCACCGGACCGTAGCGATCGATGCCGTTGTCGATTCCCTTGAGCCACTTGTCGAACCACGCGCGCTGCAACACGTCCAGGCGCGGCGGCAGGCCTGGCTTACCGGATTCGCTGCCCGAGTTGAGGTGGTAGGTGTTGCCCATCAGTAGCTGTTTGTGTCCCGGCGCGACCGGAATCTCGTTGTATATCTTGGATTCCGAGTAGGTGAACAGGTCGTGCCAGCCGCCGGTGACGAAGGTCGGGATCTGGATCCGGCCCGGATCGCCAAGCCACGCTCGACGTTCGGAGGAGAAGTCCGTGAGCATCTGGCGCACACGGGGATCCAGGTCCTGCATGCGGGTCCGGCTGTAGGCGCTGAGCAGTACGTCCATGTAGGTGTACGGGTCGCCGACGCGGTCGTTCAACCAGCGGGTGTCGAACTTTCCGGTCAGCAGCGACTGCACGTCCGGCACCCATTTGAGGCCGTTGATCGCGCTGAGCCACAACGGAATGAAGTTGAAACCGAAGCCGCCGCCGGGCGCGAGGACGTCGTCCACGAGGTCGCTGCCCGGCACCACCGGGAAGATCGCCTTCAACGCGGGCGGATGCTTCTCCGCGGCCTGCACCTGGTTGATACCCGAATAGGACAGGCCGTTCATGCCGACCTTGCCGTCGGACCAGGGTTGGCGCGCGGCCCAATCGATCGTCTCGACGGTGTCCTGCTGCTCGCGTTGACGCAGCATGTCCCAATCCCCTTGGGAGAAACCGGTTCCGCGCACGTCGACCACGACCTGCGTGTAGCCGCTCTCCACCAGTTTGCGGTCCACCGCGAAGTCGCGCAGTTCGCCGCCGCCGAACGCCTTGGTCAGATCGGTGACGCCGGACAGCGGGGTGCCGGACAGATCGATCTGCCGAAACAGATTCAGCAGCGCGTCGGACAGTCCCGGAATCGACCCCGCGTGGTCGGCCAGATTCGACACCAGCTTGGTGTACGGAGTCATGTTGAGCACGACCGGAGTTCGCGTATCGATCGGATGTCCGGCCGGGTCGGCGGGGCGGTACACATTGCCCTTCAGCACCGTGCCGTCACTCATGGTGATCGGCACATCCCAGTCGATGTGGATGTTCGGGTACTGCTGCGGACCGTCCTCGGCGGCCGTCCAGGCGACACCCGCGGCGCCACCGTCGGGTCCGGTGGGTTCGGGTGTCGCCGAGGACGTTCCGGCGAAGAAGGGCAGGGCGACGATGGCCGCAGTCACCACGACTGCGGCACGGAACGCGTACGGCATCGGACGTGATCCACCTCTCGATCGAACCAAACGAGCGAGAGTTTAACTACCAGTGAGTAAGTTGCAAACCACCGGCTATTGATACGTGTTGCCGCGCCGGTTCACGGGTTGCCGATTATTTGTTGCCGCCCTGGTTGGCCACCGCCGCCGCACCCGCCGCAGCGGCCTCCGGGTCCAGGTACTCGCCCGGACCGGTCGGACGCAGGTTCTCGTCCAGTTCGTAGCGCAGCGGGATGCCGGTCGGGATGTTCAGTCCGGCGATGTCCTCGTCCGAGATGTCCTCCAGGTGCTTGACCAGCGCGCGCAGCGAATTACCGTGCGCGGCAACGAGAACCGTCTTGCCGGTGCGCAGCTCCGGGGCGATGTCGGATTCCCAGTACGGCACCATCCGGGCCACGACATCCTTGAGACACTCGGTGGCCGGGGCATCGATACCGGCGTAGCGCGGATCGCCGTCCTGGCTGAATTCGGTGCCCGCCTCGATCGGCGGCGGCGGTGTGTCGTAACTGCGCCGCCACAGCATGAACTGCTCGTCGCCGTACTTGTCCCGGATCTCGGCCTTGTTCTTGCCCTGCAACGCGCCGTAGTGCCGCTCGTTGAGCCGCCAGTCCCGGATCACCGGAATCCAGTGCCGATCCGCGGCGTCCAGCGCCAGATTCGCGGTGCCGATCGCGCGCCGCAGCAGCGAGGTGAACACGATGTCCGGCAGAATCCCCTGCTCGGCCAGCAGTTCCCCGGCCCGCCGCCCCTCGGCCACACCCTTGTCGGTCAGGTGCACATCGACCCAGCCGGTGAACAGATTCAGGGCATTCCATTCGCTCTCGCCGTGGCGCAGCAACACGAGGGTGTACGTCATGCGGCCATCGTAGCGGGGGGCGTTTCCCCGCTACTCCACTCCTCAGGCGGCGGTGCGGCCCGCGTCGGCCGCGATCACCGCACCGGTGAGATAGCTCGAGCGGTCGTCGGCCAGGAACAGGATCACTTCGGCGATCTCGCTCGGCTCGGCCATGCGCCCGAACAGGGTGAGTGCGCCCAGCCGTGCTTCGCCGTCCTCGCCGAACGCCGCGGCCGCACCCGACAGCACCGTCTCGGTGCGGGTGGGCCCGGGAGCCACGGCGTTCACCCGGACGCCGGTCGGGCCGAACTCGGCGGCCCAGCTGCGGGTCAACGCCTCCAGCGCGGCCTTGGTGGCGGTGTAGGCCGAAACCCCCGCCATCGCCGTGGTGGCGGTCATCGAACTGACATTGACGATGCTGCCCGAACCGCGCGCGATCATCGCCGGGGCGAGAGCGGCGGTGAGGAAATACGGGGCCCGCAGATTCACCGCGACGGCGATGTCGAAACTCTCGATATCCTGGGATATGGCCGGTGAAAGCGGTTGCACCGCAGCATTGTTGACCAGCACGTCGACCGGGCCCGCCGCTTCCGCCAGACCTCGCAGCGAGCCGAGATCGGTGAGGTCGGCCGCCACGAAACGCGCCCGGCCGCCGTCGTCGATGATCTCCGCGACCGTGTCGTTCCCGCGGTCGGCGTCGCGCCCGGACACGATCACGGTGGCTCCGGCGGCGGCCAGCAGCAGGGCGGTCGCCCGGCCGATTCCGGCGGTGGAGCCGGTGACGAGTGCGGTTTGTCCGGTCAGGTTCATCGGCATGGTGGTCCTCGTTCGTCTGTGTGTGGTTCCGAATCAGCCTGTGCCGCTGCGGAACCACCAGCCAGGGCCGAGTTGTCCCACCCGGGTACGACCGGCGCGCGCCGTGCATCGGCTGTGCCGTCACACTGGAAACGAGCTGCACGCCGGCGCAACGACCTTCGCGTGACCGGAACGGACTGACATGGCAACCGACAACTCCCGACACCTGGGCCCACTGCTGCGCAAGTATCGCGATCGTCTCGCGCCCGCGGAGGTGGGCTTGGTGTTGCCGCGGGGCGCGCGCCGCACGCCCGGTCTGCGACGCGAGGAGCTCGCTGAAATGGCCGGAGTCTCAGAGGATTACATCAAACGCCTCGAGCAGGGGCGCAGTCATCCGTCGGCGTCTGTCGTCAACGCGCTGTCCCGGGCGTTGCGGCTGTCCCGGGCCGAATACGAACAGCTGTCGGCATTGTCGGGGTATGCGCCGGCCGTGCCGGGCGATGTGGACCGCACCATCGGCGCGACCACCCAGCTGCTGCTCGAACGGCTCGACGAGGTGGCGGTCGGCGTCTACGACACCGGCTGGACACTGCTCGCCTACAACGGTCTCGGCACGCGCGTCTTCGGCGAGCCCGCCGAGGATTTCCGCCAGCGCAACATGGCTTGGCGATTCTTCATGGAGCCGGCCAATTTCACCTGGAAATCCGATGCCCAGGAAAAGAGTTTCAAGACCGCACTGGTCGCCGATCTGCGAGACGCCGCGAACCGCTATCCGCACGACGAGAATCTCGCGAAACTCGTCGCCGAACTGCGCGCCACGCACGGCGGATTCGACGATCTGTGGCGCGAGGGCGCGGCCGCGAAATTCGTCGGCACCACCGGCGTGACGCACCATCCCGCCGTCGGGACGATCACGCTGGACGCGAACGCGCTCGCCGTGCCCGACGGCGATCTCAAGATGGTCGTCTTCACCGCCCAACCGAAAACCCGTGACGCCCACCGGCTCTCGGCTCTCGGCGGGGAGAGCTCTCGGACGCCGCACTATCCACAGTGACCGTTTCGCCGCCGGCGAAGCCACGTGACCCGCAAATGCTGACACGGCGGTGTTCGAGACCGTGAATACGATTCCGGCCTGGAGTTCACTCCGGCGTTACTTCGGTGGCCAGCACCGCCGCGCCGACAAGTGTTGCGCCGTCGGCGATTTGGGAGTGGACGACGCGGAGGTCGTGCAGGAAGCCGAGGCGGGCGTGTTCGGCGATCGCGGCGCGCATCGGATTCCACAGGGGCTCACCGGAATTGGCGAAACCGCCGCCGATGACGACCCGGTCGATGTCCAGGAGGGCGGCGGCCGAGGAAATCGCTTGCCCCAGAGCGGTTCCGGCGCGGTCGAGGGCGGCCAGGGCAATCGCGTCGCCGGAGTGGGCGGACTGGGCCAGTTCGATGCCCGAGCGTCCGGTCCAGCCGTGGTCGCGGGCCCAGCGCACCGACGACATGCCGCTGGCGACCGCCTCGACGCAGCCGATACCGCCGCAGCCGCAGCGTTCCAGCGAACCGGGGACCACGATGTGGCCGACGTGTCCGGCGTTTCCAGTGCGGCCGAGGGCGAGTTTGCCGTCGGCGATGATGCCGCCGCCGATTCCGGACGACACCGTCATCGCCAGCCCGTCCCGCACCCCGCGCAAGCCGCCGATGTGGTGTTCGGCCAACGCCAGGCACGCCCCGTCCACCGCGAGCCGCACCGCGGCCCCCGGGAACAGTTCCCGCACCGCGTCCACCAGCGCGAACCCGGAACTCCATTCCGGAATATTCAGCGGCGAAGTGGTCCCCGACCGCACGTCCACCGGCCCGGCCGCCCCGATCCCGACGGCCTCGATCCGCTCGTCCCCCACCACGCCGCGCAACAGTTCCCGGCACGCGTCCCACACCCCCGCGGTCGGCACCGCGATCTGCCGCACCTCCCGCACCTGTCGTCCCTCGCCGACAACCCCCGCCGCGAACTTCGTCGCCCCGATATCCAACGCCACACTGATCACAGCCCGAAATCCTCGCATCCCGAACCCGCCCGCAGCACCGAAACAGCACTTCGCAAATCAGGCGGTGAACTCCGGGCCGTCGAAACGGTCGAGGGTGGTGAAGTTCTCGACGGCGGCGCGGCGGAGTTTGGTCGGCCGGCGAACCGGGTGCCCGAGCGCCAGCGCGGCGGCGACCGCGTACTCGTCCGGAATGTCGAGCAGCGCGCGGACCTGGGCTTCCTGCCGGGTCAACATGGTCGTCATGACACCGCCGAGGCCGCGATCACGGGCGGCCAACAGGATGTTCCAGGCGAACGGGTAGATCGACGCCCCGCCGGTCAGGGTGTACCGCCCAAGATCCCGATCCGGAGCCGCGAGGGCGCGCAGATCCGCCAGCAGCACGATCAACACCGGCACCTCGTGCAACCGTTCCGCGAACGCCCCCCGCTTCCCCGCACCCGCATCCCGCAACGCCTCCGCCTCGGCCTCCCGATCGGTCACCGGCGCCCACGCCACCAATCCCGCCCGCCCCATCGCCAGATACTCGTCCCACCCCGGCAGATACAGATCCCGCAACCCCAACCGCACCTGCGGATCCCGCACCACGACTGCCCGCCACCCCTGCCGATTCCCACCACTCGGCGCGAACCGAGCGTCATCGAGAATCTCGTACACCGTCCCGTCCGCCACCGCCTCATCGGTGAACTCCCGCACCGCCCCGGTACTCCGCATCGCATCCCTCAACTCCATCCCCCCATTCTCGACGCCACCACTCCACTCGCAACCTCACCGAACCGCGTTTCACAACCCCGATCCCACAAGAACATGAGCAACCACCCGGACCGCCGAGCCCCGAGTGCCTCGCCAACCGTCGGCCCGACATCCGAGGCCAGCGCGCCTGCACCTGACGACACACCGAAGTCACCGGCCACCGAAAGAGCCCGCGGGCAGTTCCGGAGAACACCAGCGGCTCGACCAACACCTCCGAACCGCAAAGCTCCCTATGATGGATGCACGCACAGGAAGTCGGGGCGAGCGCACGGGGACCCGAACTCCGGGCACATTGTCGACCGGTTCGGCCCGGCGATCGAGGGCGTTCGGCACCCGACGCCAGGCTCACATCGCAAACACCGAACGCGCCTAACCGCGTTTCGCGTACCCGCCCGCGCTGGCCCAATCGATCAGCACGCACGCCTCGTCGCCCAGTACCCAGGCATCGTGACCGGGTGGGCAGAACATGTAATCGCCTGGGCCGATGTCATTTTCGGCGCCGTCGTCCATATGGATCCGCATCCGGCCGGACAGGCAGTACGCCGCGTGCAGGGCCTGGCAACTGTCGGTTCCGGCGATCGGGGCGACGTGTTGTGACCAGCGCCAGCCCGGTTCGAATACGGCACGGCCGACCGGGCCGTACGGTGTCTCGACCAGATCCATCCGGCCGCTGTCCGCTTCGAAGGGGCGGGTTTCGTCGGGGCTGTCCAGACTGCGCACGACGAGGGTGAGTGCCCGGCCGTCGGACATGTCGTCCTCGCGCAGCAGATCGAGATTGCGGAAGACCGCCGGGCCCTCGCACAACTCCGCCAATTCGGCTGCGAATCGCGACGTTTCGGGAAGATCGGAATTGCGCATCGCCTCGGCGTAGGAAGGGAATTCGACCATCTGCATATACGTGTTCGCCCGATCGCGATCCTTGGTCTCCATACCGTGCATCGCTGTGCGTTTGCCCGCCGTCGCGGCGAGCCAGGCGTCGAGTTTCTCGTTGAACTCGTCGATATGCATGGTCGTGAACTCGATTGCCTGAACAAACCTGCTCATTGCTGGGGCTCCTTTGCGAAAAGGCACCCCGTCCAGGATGTTACTCCGGATCAGCTGGTCGAATGCCAGAAATTATGCCGCGCGATCGGTCCGATCACGACTCCCAGGATTCCTCGGCGTCCACGAGATGCTCGAAAGCTCGCAGGTTCTTCAACGACTCCCCCCGCGACACCCGCCATTTCCATTCTCGCCGAATGGATTCCGCGAAACCGAGTTCGAGCAGGACGTTGAAGTCCGCGTCGACGGCCTCGAGGATCTGCCCGAAGATGCGGTCCAGTTCATCGTCGGTGACGGCGTGCGTGGACATGCGGCCGACGAGGTAGATGTCGCCGACGCGGTCGAGGGTGTAGGCGACGCCGTAGAGGCGGCGGTTGCGGCGCAGCAGGAATTTGTAGACGCCCTCGAAGTTCTCGTCCGGTTTGCGGCAGACGAAGGATTCGACGCGCAGACCGTGTTTGCCGACGGTCAGCATGACGGTGGTCTTCAGTTTGCGTTCACCGGGCAGCACCACGACGAACGTCAGTTCACCGTCGCGGGTGTACTCGACCTCGCGTTCGCGCAGGGTCCGTTCGATCAGTTCCGCCGTCTCGGCCGCGCTCACCTGCGCACCACTCCCATCCGTCGCCGCCACAACACCCGCGACCTGGTCTGATAACCGTCGGTCAGCACCGTACCCGCCAGCCGCGAACGCACGCCGCGATGGCTCGACAGCGCGTCGGCGTAACTGTCCAGCAGACCCTCGGCGGTGTGCTCCCAGGAGAATTCGGCGGCGTGTTCGGCCGCGGCGACGCCCATGGTGCGGAGTCGTTCGGGATCGTCCAGCATCACGCGCAGCGACGCGGCCCAGTGATCGGTCCGGTGGCCGGAGACCAGCAGACCCGAAATCCCGTCGCGCACAGCGGTTCCCAGTCCGCCGACGTTCGCCGCGAGCACCGGCGTCCCACTGGCCTGCGCCTCGATCGCGACCAGCCCGAACGATTCGTTGTGACTGGGCACCGCGACCACATCCGCGGCCCGGTACACCTGCACCAGATGCTCCGGGGCCTGCGGCGGTAGGAATGTCACGCGGTCGGCGATGCCCAGCGAGGCCGCGAGTTCGATCAACGCGTCGGGCCGTTCGAGTCCGCTGCCGGACGGGCCACCCACGATCAGCACCCGCAACGCGCGGCCGGGCTCGTCACGCAGCACCTGCGCGGCGGCGTGCACCAGCACATCGGGAGCCTTGAGCGGCTGGATCCGGCCGACGAACGCGACCACCTGCTCATCGGGCGAAATCCCCAGTTCGGCCCGCGCCGCGGCCTTGTCGCCGGGCCGATAACGCGCCAGATCCGCCCCCGGCAGCACCACATCGATGCGCTCGGGATCCGCGCCGTACAGCTCGACCAGCTGCCGGGCCTCGTCGGCGGTATTGGCGATCAGCCGATCGGTCTCCTCGACCAGCTGCCGTTCACCGATCTCCCGCGCCTTGGGTTCGGGTGCGTCGCCCTCGGCGAGAAAACGGTTCTTCACCGCGGCGAGGGTGTGCGCGGTGTGCACCTGCGGCACCCGCCAGCGGTCCCGCGCCAGCCAGCCGACCTGCCCCGACAACCAGTAGTGCGAATGGATCAGGTCGTAGTGACCGGGCAGCTGGCGCGCCTCCTGCCGCAGCACCTCGGCCGCGAACGGGCACAGCTGCGTGGGCAGATCATGTTTGTCCAGCCCCTCGAACGGCCCCGCGACCACATTGCGCACCAGCACCCCCGGCGCGGCCTCGACCACCGGCTCGTCACCCGACGAGGTCGCCCGCGTGAAGATCTCCACCTCGACCCCGCGCCGCGCCAGCTGGATCGCGGTCTGCAACACGTAGACGTTCATCCCCCCGGCGTCCCCGGTCCCCGGTTGCGCCAGCGGCGAGGTGTGCACCGACAACACGGCTATCCGATTCGGCCGTACATCCGCGCGTTGACTCACCACTGTTCCAGTGTGCACGTCCCGCGTCGGCCGCCGACGCGACCCGGACCCGCAAGTGAGAGTCGTCACAGGACGTTCACTGTCATTTCCGCGTTCGGTACCGGCCGGGGAGTCGACGCTACGAACCCGGAGATCTCACTCGAGCGATTCGATGAATTCGCCGACCTCGGCGACGAACCGATCCGGATCCTCGATGAACAGACCGTGCTGCGCACCCTCCCAGTAGGAAGTGCGCACGTCGGAGGCGGCTTCGGCGATATAGCGACCGTTCTCGACGGGCACCACCGGATCCGCGGTCCCGTGCAGCACCAACACCGGAACATCCAACGCCCGCAGCATCGCGGTGTTGTCCACGGTGCGATAGAACAGCGCCTTCCGCACCCGCGGCGGCGTCGACAGACTCCCGCCGAACAGCCGCTGCGCGTCACCCCCCTTGTCGCGCGCGGCCCCGGTATTCGCATTCCCGAACGCCGCGAACCCCCGCATCGCCCGCCCCGCGCTCTCCTCGAACACATCCGGAATCGCCTGCTGCATGGCAGGCCCGGGTTCCGCCCCCGGCACTCCCCGCCCGATCCCCGCCTGCGACCCGCAGTACACCACCCCCGCCACGGCCCCCGTCCCGTTCACGGCGAGATAGTCACTCATCACGATCCCCCCGTAGGACCACCCCAACAACACCGCCCCCGTCTCGACCCCCTCCGCGGCCAACACCGCCGCCACATCCCCCGCCCAATTCTCCGGCTCGTCATACCCACCCTCGGGCGCATCGGAATACCCATGCCCCCGCAGATCCACCGCGATCACCCGATACCGCTGCGCCAGTTCCTCCCCCGCCCGCCCCCAATTCCGCAGATTCCCCGCCCACCCGTGCAACAGCACCAAAACCCGCCCACCCTCGGGCCCACTGACCCGATAAACGATCCCGACCCCATCCACCCCGACAACTTCCCGAATACCCATCCCGCGAGACTAACCACGTCCCTCCCGGTCGCGGTCGCCACCGCCACGCGTAGGCCGGACCGGAAGCAGAAGCCATGCGAGCCAAAGGTTTTCGCGTCCTGCGGAGGCGGCACACGAACGAACCGGGCAGCTACTCTGAACAAAGAGAAGCCCCGAAGCACCTGGCTCCGAGGCGTTCCCATGTAAAAGCGAGAACTCCTGGTTCTCGTATCGAGGTCAGAATACCTGTCTGCGTACTTCGTCGATTGTCTGAACCTGCTCGGCTGCACCTCTTCACAGACGCGGGCACTGATGTGCACACATCAGCACGTCACCGAAGTCAACAACGGTCGGCCCTGAACTGGCGGCAAGTACATCAAAGGTCTTCGCGGACATCGCGATCCCAGGCTCGACGATCGTGGTTCCATACCGCACCCACGCTGGCGGCGGGGAGTGAGCCGAGTACGCGGTTGTAGCAGAGGCCCGCAGCGGTGAGAGCAGAAGTCAGCTCGTGATAGTCGGTCGGCAGCGGGCTCTTGCGCGCATTGGGGGCCCATTGAGCTGTCCACGCCGGACCAGGACTTCGAAGCGAACCAGGTAGCGCGGGAATGCTGCGGATCACTCTCTCCCGCTCGACGGCATCAACAGTGGACATGAGATCGATCGGTAGGAACATGCTGATCAGCAGCAAATCCACGAGGTCGCGGAATCTGCCCGATGGTGCACCTGCCGGGCCGTGAGTCTCGTACATCGCGCAGATTTTGTCGGCGATCTGGTCGGCGAGTGGGTAGAGCTGCACACTGGCTTCTTGCGGAAAGTCATCGGTGTCCACGAGCCGCGGAAGCCGATGCCGCTCAACTGGCCCCACGAGTTCGCGGCGACGGTCGACGATGTCGATCGAGAAGCCGTCGAACCTATGCCCTCCGATCGAAGCGACAACGTTGACCTTCGCCCCTCTTCCACCGATCAGCGCGATAGCCGGCCCAACCTCGAAACGAAAGTGGTCGAGGTGATGGTCCCGGACAATGCGGCGGAGTTCGTCGATAGGGTCCGAGGCGCTGGTCGCGACGAGCAGGTCGATGTCCTTGCTGTAGCGAGCTTCCGGAAGACGCACCATCATTCCAACCCCGCCCTCGAGGATCCACCCCTCGGGATCAGCATCGAACACCCGGGCAAGAAACCGGGCTATGACGAACCGCCGCCGGACCAACGTGGCGTGCTGCCCGTTCTCCTCGGCCAGGCGTTTGATGCGGTCGGCGACGCTGTTCCGGACTGCGTGCGGTGGACGCGACGTGGGGCTCACCGCTTGTTCTCGCGTGTGCGGTCTGTGGCGTCGGCACGCGTGAGCTGCCTGCTGGCAATCGCCGCCACCTCCAACGTGGTTGCCGGTACGCCAGCTTCCTCGATGAGCGCGTCGAGAAATACCTTCCCACCGAGCGGACGGTGCCCGTACTCGAAGGCATAGGGGGCCAGTACCGAGGCAACCCCGTCGGTCGTGACGAGATCGTGGGTGAGAGCTTCCCGGACAACGGTTGCCAGGTGACCCGAGTCGGTGGACGCGGCAGCAAGGTCGCCGATGGTGCGAATCGGAGTCGTCACCGGTAGTCCATCGATGGTCTGCCAGTCGTCACGGCTGAGATTCCCGCGGTGGACGACGACATCGGGGAGCGTAAGCCGGATTCGCCGGGGCGCGGTCAGTTCCACTTCGTCAGCGTCGAGGTCGCCCAGGTGATGCATCTCGGCCGCGGTGCGATGAGACAGCACGCCGGTCGGTACATCCTGATCCAGACGCTCCCAGGTCACGTGTTCTTGATCCAGTGCGATCCAGGCGAGACGCTTCTCCAGGTGCTCGTCGTGTGGAATATGGGCAAGTCTGTAAATGCCGTGGTGGAGCCGTTGCAGCTGTCCGGAATCGACCATGCGCTTGAGCTGCTGCGGAGTCACCGAGGCAGCCGCACGTGCCTGCCGACTGGTGACCAGACCCGACTGCTCAGCAGCCAGATCAATCACAATCTCGGCACGACTATCGCTGTCCATGGCGCAATAATACCGATCATCAGAGAATTATTCTGACACCTTTGGTAATTATCTCGCCACCTACCTCGGCCCTCATCGGCATCGATCCGGCGTTGATCTCGATGCCGCGCCGCTTCGACCGAAGCACCTCGTGACAGCCGGACTACACCCCGAGGCCCGAACTGGCGGCGGGCAAACAGATGCCGGAGCGCCAACCGCGACTGGTACTGCCGGGCAAACGGGCCGCACATAAGCTCTGGGTATGAGTACTCGTAGTGCTGTTGTTACCGGGGCCAGTTCGGGGATTGGGGAGGCTACCGCGCGGGAGCTGGCGAAACAGGGGTATCACGTGTATTTGGGGGCGCGGCGCGTGGATCGGTTGGAGCGGCTGGCGAAGGAGATCGGGGGGACGGCGGTGGGGTTGGATGTGACCGATGACGAGTCGGTGCGGGCGTTCTGCGCGGCCGTGGAGCGGGTCGATGTGCTGGTCAACAATGCGGGTGGGGCGAAGGGGTTGGCGAGTGTCGCCGAGGCGGATCTGGACGACTGGCGTTGGATGTGGGAGACCAATGTGTTGGGCACGCTGCGGCTCACCAAGGGGCTGCTGCCCAAGCTGATCGAGTCGGGCGACGGCCTGATCGTCACCGTGACCTCGATCGCCGCCTTCGAAGCCTACGACAACGGTTCCGGCTACACCTCCGCCAAACACGCCCAGGGCGTCCTGCACCGCACCCTGCGCGGCGAACTGCTCGGCCAGCCGGTCCGCCTCACCGAAATCGCCCCTGGCGCAGTCGAAACCGAATTCTCCCTGGTCCGCTTCGACGGTGACGCCGACCGCGCCGCCAAGGTCTACGAGGGCATCGATCCGCTGCTGGCCCAGGACATCGCCGAGATCATCGCCTTCGCCGCCAGCCGCCCACCCCACGTCGACCTGGACACCATCGTGGTCAAACCCCGCGACCAGGCGGGGCCGGGACGTTTCTCCCGGCGCTCCTGAATTTCACAGCAGCACAACTGAATTCACCTCGGTCCGGCCCGCGATTCCACGATGATTCGCGGGCCGCGTCTTGTCCGTGCCGCACGAACTCCACAAGTACTCACGGCACCCGAACACAGCATCATGACTTGCCCGAGACGGTCCGCCGATCACGAAATCATCGTTGCTACAGAGGAATAGCTCAAATGAATTGCGCGACTACGACTTTGCACATCCGATGAGTCATTCGCGAATACTGTTGCGGCTCAGCGTATTACGGGCGCGACGACATCCCATGGAACCGACAGGACACAGTCGCGCATGCGCCGCCGGTACCGCCGAACAGGAAATCCGTTGTCGCGCAGTATTTCTGCGGTGTGTCGCCACCGAATACGAGGCCCGTAAGGTGCCAGCGGGGCAGCGTGAGACCAGGCGCGGTCCGCGGCAGTCAGCAGGGTGTGGATTCGTTCGCCGGGAACGTTGCGGTGGATGAGAGCTTTCGGTAGACGTTCGGCCAGGTCGGAGGGCCGGTCGACGGTGAAGGGATCCCAGGACAAGGTGAGAGACAGCGGACCGGAACGGTCCAGCAGGATCCATGCGCAGCGGCGGCCGAGTTCGTCGCAGGTGCCCTCGAGCAGCAGCCCCTCGGGCGCCAGACCGTCGAGGATCGTGGCCCAAGCCGACGCCACGGCCTCCTCCGGATACTGCCGCAACACATTGAACGCACGAACCAGCACCGGCCGCAGACCCGCGAGTTCGAAACCGCCACGGGCGAATTGGACCCCGTCCCGTCCGGGAACGACCCGTGCGGGATCGATCTCGAGCCCCACCACCCGCACATCACCCCGCACCCGCCGCAGCCGCGCCGCCAACTCCAACGTCGTCACCGGACTGGCCCCGTAACCGAGATCCACCACCAACGGATCCACAGCCCCACCCAGCCGCGCCCCCACCAACTCGTCGTGAACCAGCCACCGATCACTCCGGCGCAACCGGTTGATCCCGGTCGTCCCCCGCGTGATCGCGCCAACCGGCTTACTGGATGTTCCCAGCGCTCTGCCCGACGAATTGACCGACTTACCGGATACCCCAATCGGCCTGCCCGATGACTTGGCCGGCGTGCCGAGCGGTCCGCCGGACGCATCGCCCACCCCACTCGGCCCACTGGACGTTCTGCGCTGCTTGCCCGCAGCCTTGACAGATTCGCCTGCCGCGCTTGGCGATTCGCCCGCTGCCGGGTGCGATTCGGCGGATCGATCGACCGGCTTGCCGGCCCTACCCGATGCCCCACCGACCGATCCATCGGGCACAAGCGAACCAGACGCCCCCGACCCGCTCAACTCGTCGGGTTCTGCTCTTCCAACCACTGCTGAGTGAATTCCGCCTCGGCGCGCAGCAGATCGACCAGGTTGATCAGCATCAGTTGTTCGAGCCGGGGACCGAGCAGGGGGATGGTGACGCGGGCGGTCGTGGTGGTGCGCAGGGTGCAACCGGTGTCGGTGGGGAACAGGTGCATCGTGCCGCCGAGGGTGCCGGGGGCGGTGGGGATGGTCGCGTCGAATTCGCCGGTGACCTCGGGGGCGTAGGGGCCGTAGGTTTCGGCGCGGGTGATGAGCATGTCCTTGCGCATCACCGTCTGGGCCAGATCGGGGAGCATGTGCCGCGGTAGCACGTGTTCCAGGACGACCTCGATGCCGCCGTCGCCCGCCTCCAGCGAGATCACCTCGTTGGGTGAGTACTCGCGCATCTTCGCCATCCGCGCGTCCCAGTAGGCACGGTCGCACAGCGCCGCGTACACCTCCTTGGTGGTGTGCAGCGGATAACGGGCGGAGTAGGAGAGTCGACGGGGCATGAGGAGTTAGGTTACTGGTCGATCAGTGGTTCGCGATCCAGGTGCTGGTGAACTCGGCTTCGGCGGCGAGCAGCTCCAGCAACTTCTCAGCGACCACAGCTTCGATCTTCTTGCCGAACAGCGGGACGCTCACCGCGACGCTGCCCTCGACCACCACGCGCACCTGGCTGTCGTCACCGCTGAGGGTGACCGTGCCCCGCACCTCCGCGGGCGCCCCCTCCACATGGGCCTCGAAAACGCCCGTCTCCTGCGATTCGGAGTAGGTCTCGGTGCGCGGGATGACCAAATTGCCGGGGCGGACCGAGGTCAGCGCGCTGGGCAGGTCGGCCTCGGCGATCGACTGCACCATCGCGACACGTAGCCGCTCACCGTCGTATTCGAAGGATTCCAGGCGCGCGTCCGGGCCGCCGACCTCGGCGAGCCGGTCCTTCCAGTACTGCTCGTCCGCGAACGCCGCGCGTACGGCCGCGGTGGAGAATTGGTAGTTCGCGGTGAAGGCCAGAGGTGTCGCCATGGTCGAACAGGCTACCGTCTGTGACTGTGCGTACATCTCACGTGGTGCCGTTCCAGGACGTGACCGAACTGCTGGCCGCAACCGGTGCGCGGGTGCGCAATTCGGTCCCGCTGGCCGGGTTGACCACGCTGCGGGTCGGCGGACCGGCGACGGTCGCGGATTGCGAGAGCGTCGAGGCGCTGGTCGCGACGGTGCGCACCCTGGACGCGGCCGGAATCCCGGTGCTGCTGCTGGCGGGCGGTTCGAATCTGCTGATCTCGGATGCCGGATTCGGCGGCGTCGTGGTCCGGATCGCCACGCGCGGAATCGAATTCAGCGAGGCCGGGGTGACGGCCGAGGCGGGCGCGGCGTGGGACGAGGTGGTCGCGGCGAGTGTGGCGTCGGGATTCGGTGGGCTGGAATGCCTTTCGGGAATTCCGGGGTCGGCGGGCGCGACGCCGGTGCAGAACGTCGGGGCGTACGGCGTGGAGGTGGCGCAGTTGCTGCGGCGGGTGCGGCTGCTGGATCGCAAGTCGGGCGAAATCCGTTGGGCCACACCGGATGAGCTCGGTTTCGGATATCGCACCTCGGTGCTCAAACACAGTGACCGGTCGGTGGTGCTGGCCGTGGAATTCGCGCTGCGTCCCGACGGCCGCAGCGCGCCGCTGAACTATCGCGAGCTGGCCGCCGCCCTCGACGCTGCCGAGGGCGAGACCCGTCCGGCCGGGCAGGTGCGCGAGGCGGTGCTGCGGTTGCGCGCGGGCAAGGGCATGGTCCTGGACGCCGAGGATCACGACACCTGGAGCGCCGGATCGTTCTTCACCAATCCGGTGGTGCCGACCGAGCGGGAGGCCGAGGTTCGTGCCGCGATCGCGAAGTATGTGGGGGATGTCACAGTTCCCGCGTACCCGTCGGTAGCAGGGGTGAAGTTCTCCGCGGGCTGGCTGATCGAACGAGCCGGTTTCGGCAAGGGATTTCCGGGTACTCCAGCGCCCGCGCGACTGTCCACCAAACACACGTTGGCACTGACCAACAGGGGTGCGGCCACCGCCGAGGACATGCTCGCACTGGCCCGCACCGTGCGCGACGGCGTCGCCGAACGCTTCGGAATCCGGCTCGAACCCGAACCGGTGATAGTGGGCTCGACACTCTGAGCGCGTGGTGCGCACCACCGGAAACCCACTCGGAGCCGTAAAACTTACCCGGTAGATTCGCGGAAGTGAGCATTCGAAGAGTTACCAGCCGCCGCGCCGCGCTCGCGGGGATGGCACAGCTGGCGGCGGCCGCGTTCGTGGCGGGATGTTCGAGCGACGGCGGCGGGGGTAGTTCCCCGCAGCAGAAGGCTCCGCTGGCGAAGCTGACCTTCGAACCAGGTGCGGGTAGCGCCGATGTGAGTCCGGTCGCGCCGATCTCGGTCAAGGTCGCGAACGGGACGATCAGTCAGGTCGCGTTGAGCAATGCCGCCGGGAAACAGGTCACCGGGAAGCTCTCGGCCGACAAGACCTCGTTCACGGTCGGCGAACCGCTCGGATACGGGGTTACTTACACCTGGTCCGGCAGCGCGGTCGGCACCGACGGGAAGCCCGTCGCGATCGACGGCAGGTTCACGACGTTGTCGCCGAAGGACACCGTGCCCGCGACCGTGAACGTCGGCGACGGCCAGGAGGTCGGCATCGCCGCGCCGATCATGCTGCAGTTCAAGGACCACGTCGAGGACAAGGCCGCCACCGAGAGGGCGCTCACCGTCACCACCACCCCCGCCACCGAGGGCGGCTGGGCGTGGCTGCCCGACGACAACGGCGGCTCGCGGGCGCACTGGCGGCCCAAGGAGTACTGGGCTCCCGGGACGACGGTCGATTTCGTCGCCAAGCTGTACGGGCTGAACATGGGCGGCGGCAAGTTCGGCGACTCCGATCTGACCTCCTCGTTCAAGATCGGCCGCAGCCAGATCGTCAAGGGGGCCGCGCATACGCACCGGGTGCAGGTGATCCGCGACGGTGCGACGCTGTTCGATTTCGCGTGCAGTTACGGCGAGGGCAATCAGACCCGCAACGTGACCCGCTCGGGTATCCACGTGGTGACCGAGAAGTACGAGGATTTCACGATGTCGAATCCGCCGTTCTACACCAACGCTCGCGAACGCTGGGCCGTACGCATCTCGAACAACGGCGAATTCATCCACGCCAACCCGATGTCCGCTGGCGCGCAAGGCAATTCGAACGTCACCAACGGATGCATCAACCTCAGCACCGCCGACGCGCAACAGTATTTCCCGACCGCACTGTACGGCGACCCGGTCGAGGTCACCGGTACGTCGATCGATCTCTCGGCGGCCGACGGAGATATCTACGACTGGACGATTTCCTGGGACAAATGGAAGACGATGTCGGCGTTGCACGGGCAGCCCGCACCAGTTGTCTCCGCGACGCCGGTTGCGCCCGGGCCGCCCGGAGGGAACTGAGTCCGGATTACCGTGACTGCGGATAATGTTGCCTACCAACAGCATTCGCAGTCCGTCCGGGATCGGGGGCGCGCCTCCCGGTGATCAACTGGCGGCCACCAACCCCAGGAACTCACGCACCTCCGGCACCTTGGCGTGCGGGCGGACGTCGGCGACGACAGCGTCGAGCTTCTGCTGAATCCACGTGGATGCGACCTGTTTGATGCCTCCGAAATTCTCACCGAGAACGTGGCAGCCTTCAGCGATCGCGCCGGATGCGACCAGGTTTCGACCGAGCTGAACACGCCATTCAGCTTGTTCGCGCGGCCAAGCCGCCGACCCATCGATCGCAACGCGCATCTGCTTCGAAGCCGCCTCGTGCTCACCGAGATACATCTGCATGAGTCCGGTCATGCCGTTCAGCATCGCCCGCGGCAGGTAGACCCAGTCGGGATCGGATCCCCGACTCGATTCGTAAGCTCGGTGCGCCCGGTTCAGAGCGTCGGTCACCGCCGACTTGTTGCCGCCGGGGTCCTGCATTCCCAGCGCGTCCGCCTCTCGAATTGCCATGAGCGCCCGCAGCTTCGGCCCGCCACAACCCATCGCGACGCGGGATGCGGACTGAGCGTATTGGACCGCTTGCCGCATCCCCGCCGGTGTACCACCCTGCCATTCGGAAAGCAGCACACTGGAATTCCCCAATGCATGCGCGGCCGCGATTCCATCGTCAGCGGCAGTCGCGGCTTGGGCGGCATCGGCGTAGTAACGCCGCGCCTCCACCGGTCGCCCCGCGTCGTAATGCACCCACCCGGCCGCGGTCATCATCTCCGCGGCAGCGCTCGTCAGCGCGGACCCCACCTCCCCGGAGTACACGGCGTTGTCCAGCAGATGCTCGACATAACGCACCTCGTTGGCCGCCACCCGGCACAGCCGATCACCACCGACGAGCAGGTCCAATTCGTGAATCTGGTTGGTACCAGCGACAATTTCGACCACATCGGCGGCACCGATCTGCATCGAACCCGACGCGGACGCTCGCCCCACACCCCCGGCCGCGAGAACAGCACCGGCACCGAACGCTCCAGCACGTAGGAAATTGCGACGATCCACGTCAGCCTCCTCGTCCGACTCCACCACCAGTATGGCAAGCGGAACACGCAGCGCGGTAGCAATGCGCCGCAAGACCCGAACGTCGTGGACCGCCCCACTGTTGTGTTCCAATTGGGAGACAACCGATTGGGTATATCCTAAAAGCACACCCAATTCGGATTGAGTCATTCCGAGCGATTTACGAATCCGACGAATGACCTCACCGGTAGTCACATGCATACCGCCACCCCACTCTCCATTGATCCGAACATCCGCAGGAACAGGCGAACCACCCGGAACACCTGCCGGACAACAGAATTCCCCTGCACCTTCCACGATATACAGCTTGCCGAATATTTCACCGGTTTCCCCGATATCCAGCAACGGACAGCACATTCCCCGCCTTACGGTCCTCCTGGCACACAGCGACGGATGCCGCCGCAACCCGAGCTCGACCAGCGGCGTATCGGATTGAGTGAGCTCTTTCCGGTAGCGAAAGCCTCCGGCGCTGAGTGCCTTACATCCGCAAAACCTGAACACCCTTGCCGCACATACACTTCGAACAACCGGAGCTACCCCCGATGCGAGTGACACTCCCGTCGAGAGATCGACTGCTCGAAGCATGCACCGGCTCGACACCGATCACACATCCGGTCCTGCGCGCCGCCCGGGACCTGGCACACCTGCACCGGCAGCGACGGGAAGCAACCACCGAGATCCATGAAATCGATTGTGCCCGCGCAGATCTGATACACACCATCGATTGCTGGGTAGCAGCGAACATGCCCCAGCCCTTCGGCGCGGCGTACATGAACTCCGAATCCGTGGGCATGATCATCGACCGAATCGCCCAGTACTGCATCGAAGCTCACACCACCCTGACCGAATCCACCACCGAACCCGACCGCCACTTCCTGTGGCAACGCCTCGCCGAACTCACCCTCGCCTACACCGACCTCGCCATCGAGCTCACCGCCGGCCTCCGAAAGCTCCCTAGTTGCACGTACCGGCACCCCACCACATCCGGCCGCGCCCCCTGACAGTCCTCGACGCTCCGACCGCCGGTGCGATAGCGTCGGGCTGTAGCCGTGCACGAAATGTCACACCAAGGGGGGCTTATGACCTTCACTGTCGATCTCGAAAACCTGAACAAGCTCGCGAAAACGCTGCACAACCTGGCGAACGACGCGGCGAACGTCAAGGGGAAGAACCCACCCGACCCGAACGCGAACGACCCACTACTGTCGGCGACCGCCGCCGCCCAGATCACCCGAGATCTCATCACCGGCGCACTGCTACCCACCGCGAAAGTCCGCCTGAACGAGACCGGCGACGTCATGACTTCCGTTGCCGCACAGTTCAAGTCGCAGGACGACAAAGCCGCGGACGCCCTCATCACCCTGTACAAGAACGCCACTGGCGACTGGACCCCGGATGTGTCGAAATGACCGGCCCCGCTTCGCCCCTGGAATGGGTGCGCAAAGCCAACCCCGCCACGCTCAACAGCTGGGCCGACGAGTGGGATCAGCTCGGTTCCGCCCTCGAGGGTGTTTTTCAGCATTACGTCGACGCCGTCACGAAGGTCGACGGTGCGTACTGGGACGGCAAGACCGCCCGGGCCGCACACGACCGCGCGACCGGCGACCTCAGGGCGGTGCAACAGTTGGTGGACAAGCTCGGTGCGGTAGCCAAGCTGGCACGCCAGGGCGTCGGCACGATCGACGCACCCCTACGACGTGCGCGCGGCCTGCTGGCCGAATGTGACCACAACGGCTGGACAGTCAGCGAGATCAGCCTGACCGTCGGCCGGAGCGGCAACATCAGCAACGACGAGCTGGTGCGAATGGGCAAGATGAACAGCGACTTGCAGAGCGCGATCCACGACGCCCTGGTCGCGGACATCGGCGTCCGAGACGCGTTGAATAACGCCCGAAACGGTCTCGCGATCGCCTTCGCCTCCCCCGCCGCACTCGGCACGGACCAGGCCAAGAAAGACGCGGCCCAACTGCTCAAAGACCCACAACACATGTCCGAGGACGAGATTCAACGCCTGATCGACGCCGGCCACCTCACCCCCGAACAAACCGCCGCACTCCACAGCGGAAACGCCGTAACCATCCCCGCAGCCCAAATGGAGTACATCAACCAGATCAGCCGATCCCTGGACGGCAAGAGCCCCCAGGAAATCCAGCAGATCATGGACAAACTCCCACCCGACGCCCAAAAGGGCCTCGCGAACTCCCTCCAACTGATCTCCACCGACAACATCACCTCGGGCATCAAGAACAACCCCGCCGTCCCCGAGAAGGGCGGAAGCAACCTGATGCCGAAGAAGATTCTCCAGTCCCTCGACCGCAAAGACCTGGTCACCTCCGCAAATCCCGGAACTTCCAACACGATCAGCCTCAATGGCGTAGCCGACAACCAGGCAATCGCAAAAATCGCCGGAACCGCCGATCCCAGCGTCCGATACAACACCGAACTCGACAAAAAGATCCTCAACGACGGAGCCAAGTACCTGAGCGCACAAACCGCGTGGGAACAGAACCCCAGCAAGAATGCAATTACGTTCCAGGTAGACGGCAAGGGCGCGGGTGACCATCAGGCGATCACCGAACGCTTCTTCAGCAGCGTCGGCGACGACAAACCCGCAGTCCAACAACTCGTAGCCCCCGACGGCAAACCGAACGAGCAGTTCTACCACGACGCACTGACCCACAAGTGGTCCGACCAGGGCAAATCAGTCTCCACCCTCTTCAACTTCGCTGACCACTCGAATCCGCACAATCCGGTCGACGCCGATGCCGCACGCCATCAATCCGCAATCATGAACTCGTTTGCACGGTTCGCGGCCAGCGACAACACTCCGAACCATTTCGCCGGTGGCGACGACAAATGGAAGCTCTACGACATTCCAGACACCAACCACAGCACCGTTGGTCAACTCAATCCCGAACTCATGCGGTCGCTCTCAACCGGCCTCAGCCCGTACATCAACGATCTCACCAACACCACAAATCAGTCCAAGGATGGATTCGACGTAACCATTCCACCCGATAAGAGCTGGACGGACCCCTCCGGAAAGAATTATTTTTCCGGGTCGAAGAATATTTTCTCACTGATGAACACGGACTCTGTGGCCGGTCAGAACTTCAACGCACATGCATTGGCTGCGTCGCTGCAACAACAAGTAGAATATGGTCATGATCCGAATGCCCATAACGCACGCGCCCACCTGTACAACTCCGGCATACTACAGGGCTTGGTAGACAGTGGATTACGAGATGAGATCAGCGCACAAACCAAAGATACGAATCAGATTGCACAGGACGCATACAGCCAAAAGAAACAGGCGTTCGAACTAGTCAAAAGTCTGGTCACCACCAGCGTACCGATTGGCAGTGGTGACGACAAGATCACCGCGCAGCTTCCTTACAGTGACGGAGTATCCAAAATCCTCGGTCTGGGCGGCGATCCGCTCAAAGATGCGATAATTGGACCCGCACCCACCGCGTCGAGCGACGATATCGGCTTGAATCCGCCGAACTTCGATCAACAAGCCTACGCCGTTCTGGCCAATACCCAGATCCCCGACAACCTCCGGTCGAACTACTCTGAACTCTTCGATGCCAACGGGAATTTGAAGTCATGGTCGGAGATCAGATCAATGCCGTACGATCCATCGAATCCAAGCGAAACGAACCCTGCCAGCGCGGTCACAACTCTGTTCAACCAGCTCGGATATAACGATAATCACGCTAACTCGATGAGAGACGGATACAGCGACGTCACCATGAGTCACCGGAGATGATGGAGGTCAATAATCACACGATTAGCGACTATCTGCCGAATCTGCGACACTATCGAAGCCGTTGAACGAGATCGAAGTAACCGGACGGAGAAGGAGGACGGGCCATCAAGCGGTACGCCATAGAGCACACGGTAGAGATACTATGCGGCCTTTTCGCATCGATCGGAATAATCGTCGTACTAGTCGTTTTCAACCGTAGTAACGCCTACACAACGCCCGCTGTCGATAAGCCACTCAGCCTTGAGCAGAAATACGCCAAAGTCGCATGCATCAAGGAGCAGGAAGACATTCGGTGGATGTACTCTGAGCTATATCAGGGTGATCATCTGAAACCACTCGATGAAATCAAGTCCATCTCACCGGACAAAGCATTTTCGAGTACACCGATCGACGATCTGAATACGGTGTATGACACCCTGATAGACCGCTACGGCCATACACCCTCTTGCGGCGCACCGTACCCTACGGGTTACCGCGGCGAGATGAACAAACTAGCGTTGCAGCATAAGGAATTGAGCTGCACGAACATCCCGGAAGATCTGAAGAAATTCCATTTTCTACTATTCGACGCTAACGGCAACCTCAAGAGCTTGAAAGAAATCAGAAATACCACCGACACCAACACCGATTCCCCCGTTGACACAACGAGCGAAATTTCACTACTCCACTACCAGGTCGTCGCCCGTCTTGGTCATCCAATTTCATGCCCCAGTCATTGAATTAGTGTGCGCCGTACTCTATTTAGGTACGGCGGCTTGAATCACGCCTGCAATAGCGATAGCTCGATCGCAAGGATTCTCGGTAGAGTGCGGATCCAATACACCGAACTGAAAATTAAGCGTACCGTCAGGTCCCGGGATATCCAGGAAGCACGTCTCTGCACCATCTTTACGCATCAGCGCATCTTGTCCATTAACCTTGACCGTAGTCAATTTTCCAGCATCGCGTTTACGGAATTCATCCAGTGTAATATTAGAAGAATCAATTCTCAGTTCGTGGGTATTCATGACGCTTCCATCAACCGTACCATTTTGGTCGAATAGACACCCAATGAACGAGTAGTCTTCGTCTATGTAGTCGTCCCGCTTTCTCGTGCGAGGGTCGAACCCTATTTTTTCAATAACCGAATCGCCGATTCCAGTACACGGATCAAACATAACCGCACTCCGACCATGGTTATGCTGCGCGGGGGCCGGATCAAGAGACGCAGTAATGCTCGGAGCCTGGCTTACAACAGTAGTGGCGGCATTGTCAGGCTTGGGGTCACTGCCTTTCGCGCAGGCAGTCCCCAGAAGTACTAGCGGTAGCACGGCGGTTACTGTTAATTGAAAAACTTTCAAGATGCATCACCGTTGTCTTGGGTAGTATTCGCCAGCCTTCTCAGGCGGTCGGCGTTGACCTGATCTGCTTCCTCGAACTGTTTTCCTGCACGCAGATACGCGATTTGCACTTGTCGCACAGCATCGGACAGCTGATCAACTACCGCAACCCCGTCCGTCGCCTTATTGGCAAAGCCCGCCTGTAGCTCCTGCGCGGACTGAAAACCTCCGAACCCGGTGACATGTGTGGCACGGTTTACCTGCTGCCGGACACGAGCAATCTCCGTGAGCATCACGTCGTATTGATGCTTCGCCTCGTGCGCGGCCTCGGCCGTGATCGAGAAGCTGCCGTTGGCTACCGCCTCGTTCAGCGCCTTGATCTCCGCGTTGCCGAAGTCGATCTGTGGTATGCCCATCTCACGCCCCCTTGTAGCGGTCTCGGCAGCAGACTACCCGATCCAGGCTCTCCTACCCGGTGCGTCGGCAACGACGTAGGGGCTGCGGACCGGCCGGGCATGCGGCACCGGGAGCGGGCTTGGGCGCTGGCCGAGCGCTGGTGATGTCCACTGCGGTTGCTCCGCACTGGACAGTTCCGGCTGACTGCGTGTTAATCTGCGAGAGCCAAGAAGAAGGCCGTGTATTCCCGGCCGAGGCCAGCCAGGGGGACCAGCATGGGTGATTCGAACGATCCGCAGTCACCTGCACCTTTTCTGCCGAACTCGCCGATCACGACGTTCCAGAGCGGGATTCCGGGCGTGATGAGTGCGCAGGACATCCAGAAGGTTCAGGATGCGCAGCGGAAGGTCGCTGAATCCGCGGCGCAGGCCAAGGCGCAGAACAGTCAACTGAGCAGTCTCGGGGCGGGGACCGATCCGGATTACGCGAAGACCGATGAGCACTTCGCGAAGATGAGCCATGAAGAGATCTATGCCGCGGTGCACGGTAAGGCGGATGGCTCGGGCGGTATGGATGTAGCTGGTTTGCAGCAGTTGCGGAAGAACTGGTTCGATGCCGCGAGCGATCTGGAGAACCTTTCGACGTTCAATCTGCTGGGGATGAACAACATCTTCAATCACGGGTTGTGGGACGGTGTCAGCGGCACTGCGGCGCATGCGGCTTCGGAGCGAGTTGCCAACGCCGCCAATCAGATCGGGCAGGTGTTCGCGGCGGTGAGCCAACGACTGGACTCGATGGCGTGGGCGGCGGAGGCGATCAAACTCGCCGTGCAGCCCCCACCAGCCGGTGCGGCGAACGTGACGGTGAATCCGGATGATCCGAATCAGTCGATCTTGCCGGGCCTGATCAATCCGGCCTATGCCGACAAGCTCGAGACGCAGCGCAAGGCCGCGCGGGATGCGGCTGTGCACGCCATGGAGATGCTGTATACGCCCAGCTATCCGCCTGCCGGAAGTGGGATCGCATCCTATGTCGATGTGCCGAAGGTGACCCACATCGGTTCCGACACAACAACTTCCGCACCTTCGAATACCACTTCGGCACCGAACAACGCCAACTCTCAGCACGGCACGGAACCTGCTGCGGCCAAGCCTGATTCGCAGCAGCAGGACCAGCAGCCCTCTTCCGATCCCACCAACTCGCATTCGACGGGAACGACGCCGGCCGGGTTGAACTCGGCGACGACACCGCAGAGCACCAGCCAATCGCCGACGTCCACGACGACCGCCGGATATTCGCCGAGCACACAGGCGCCAGGCAGCGCGAACGCGGCCGCATCGGACGGATTCTTCAGTCCCGGTGGCGGTTCGAAGTCATCGACGGGTGGCGGCGCGGGGAAGTCGCTGCCAGGCGTACCCGGCAACGCGACGGCCGCCGGAGCCGCACGCGCCGCCTCGGCCGCCGCTGCGGGAGTCAATGCGGCCCGGATGCCAACCGGATCGATGGCACCGCACGCGGGCAAATCAGATAAGCAGGACGAGAAGGAACATTTCAGTCCTGATTATTTGCGGCGGGTAGCACCGGACTGGACAGCGGGGTTGGAGACTCCGGCTGCGGTTATCGGTCCAGATTCCGTTGCCGCACAGGAAGATTCCGCTGCGGAGACATCTCAGGCGTCAGCAGCGGCCCCGCGACGGCAGGCCCCGGCATTCACCGAAGTAGCCAGCGCCGCGCCCACCAGTGATAGTCCGCCGCCCCGAACACCGGATACCCCAACGGAATCCACCACGGCAGAGCCTCCCCAGCCCGCCAAGATCGATCCCGCGCTGAGCAGTCTCTTCTCCGAATATGGTTGGGGCACAGACTCTTCCAAAAAGACCACCGATACCGACTCGAATTCGACGGACCGGGAGAAGCCCGCAGAGGCGAACACCGCCGACAAGACGCCGGAAACCGGTCGGTGAGCACACAGACTCGTTGGCAATTCACTCCCGACGAATTCGCCTACGTGTGGGATGCCGAGACCGGCTCCGACGACACTCCGTATCCGATCAGCGTCGCCCAAACTCCAACCACGAGTACGGAATACGCGAGACTCCGCGCGGAGATCAGCACTCGCTACCCGCGTCACGGCGACCCTGACCTCACCGGACCACTTCGCGCACTGGCCAACCCCGAAGTGCGGATCGTCGTCTGGGGAAAGTTCCACCAGTCGAATCTGCGGATTCGCACACTGGCGGCAGCCGTCGGCAACCACGGCATCGTGCTATGTCAAAAGCCCACGGAATCAGCAGATTTCGGTGGTGATGTCATTCTCATCGTCACCCAGCGCGCACAGCTCGGACGCAACGTCGCCGCCACTCTGCCGCCTGCCGAAGCTGGCAAGGTCAAACAGCTGATCGGCTACACCCCACGTGTCCGAGGTGAGCTGCCGCCCAGCACATGGCTGCCGGACAACCGTGGACGCAAACCGGTCGAGGAACGAATCCGGGCGCTATTGCGAGCCCCTCGCACGGCAGAGGGCTTCCTGCGCATCGAACGCCGCATCTCCCGGGAACCGCAATACGTCAGCTGGTTCGATGTCGATCCCGAACGCCGCGCCGCCGGTCGCTACCTCGTCTCCGTCGAGAACGACGAAGCCACCATCGCCCCGGCATCGTTCGAAGTGATCGCCCAACACATTCACCGTAATGTCATGCCATAGCGGTGACTCCGAGTTGTCCATTCCGACGCCATTCCCGTGCGGCACTCCGATACCTCGAGCGCAACAGGATCACGGGCCGATCCGGTCACAGCAATATTGAGACGCGCTCAGTGAACGACGCAGACAGAACCTGACGCGATCAACGAAAGCCAGTGCAACACTCAGGCGCGGTCGACCGAGCGACGCAAACAGACTGCGGCTCGATCCGCGAAACCAGTGCAACAGTCAGGCACGATCCACCGAACGACGCGGGACAGACCATGGCACGATCCGCGAAAGCCACTGCAACAGTCAGGCGCGGTCGACCGAGCGACGTAGGCGGACCGTGGCACGATCCGCGAGAGTTGCTGCGGCGGTGAAGATTTCGTCGGGGTTGCAGCGGTCGATGGCGACGGCGTCGGCTACTACCTCGTCCAGGGCTATCTGGCCGATGCCGGATTCGGCGAGGTCCAGGATGGTGCGTAGGGGGGTGGTTACCAGGAAGGCGCCTGCGGATTCGACGTCGGTGCGGCGGAGGGCGCGGCGGAGTACGACGAGGCCGGGTGAGCTGGGGAGGCGGCCGCCGCTGGCGGACATGTGGACGAAGCGGGGGCGGAGGCGGCCGATGCCGTGTAACTCGGCGGCGCTGTGGTGGGAGACCGCGGCCGCGCCGTCGAACCAGGCCGACCATTTCGCGTAGTCGTCCAGCGGGCCGGCGGGCCAATCGCCCAGGCGCATCAGACCGACGCCGACCCGGACGACGCGGCCGTCGTCCACCGCGGGGCGGATCAGCTCCTCGCAACCGGCCCGGACCACCGTGCGGGTGGTGAAGTATCCGGCGTAGCGGCCCGCGAGCCGCTGCAAGACCGACCACGCCTGCTCCGGATCGCGTAATCGCCCGGCCACACCCGTCTGCCGACGCGCGCGCGGCCCGGCCTGATTACGCGGATTACGGCCGCCGGGCCCCCCGCTGGCGGCACCGGCTTCCCTGGACATGTGATCCAGGCTACGCCCGGAGCTTGTGCGGTATGTCACATTCGGGCGCGACTCGCAATCGTGGCTTCATCGGTTCCACAGAACGGGCTCAGAAATTTCGGGAAGAATCGCAGACATGAGCCTTCCAGACACCGCGACCGCCGCGCCGCGCCGCGGCCGGAACGTGCGCCGAATCGTGCTGATCGTCGGAATCGTGATCGTGCTGGCCATCGTCGGCACCGCGGTCGGCCTCGAAACCTATGCCCGCAAACACTTCTCGCAATGTATCGCGACCCAGCTGGAAAAGAGCCTGGGCAGCAAGGTTTCGGTGAGCTTCGGCGCGAAACCGTTGCTGCTCACCTACTTCGACCACAAGGTCGGCTCGGTCACCGTGACCAGTGACGACGCCAAATTCGGCCCGGCCGTCGGCATGAAGGTGCGCGCCACGCTCAACGACATCGGCATGAGCGGCAACAACGCCACCGTCGCCAGCTCCAGCGCCGACGCCACCTGGAGCGACGACGGCATCACCCAGACACTCCAGGGCCTGGTCTCGGGCGTGACCTCGGATCCGAGCGCGGGCACCCTGGATGTGAAGGTGCTCGGCGGCCTGGCGGATCTGCAACTGACCCCGCACATCGTGAACGACCAGATCCAGGTCGACACGAACAAGGCCACCCTGCTCGGCGTGATCGGCATCCCCAACGACCTGGTCGACAACATCGTGAAGTCGATGACGCAGAGCCTGAAGAACTACCCGCTCGACATGCACCCGAGCCAGGTCACCGTCACCGACACCGGTATCGAGGTGAAGCTCACCGGCGGCGCGAGCACGTTGCAGGGCAACGACTCTCAGACCCAGGTCAGCTGCTGAGTATCGGGCCTACCCCGGAAACCCTTGCAGCACAGCGCGAGACGCGGACATACCGAGCCTGGTCGCCCCCGCGGCGATCAGCTCGGCCGCGAACTCGGCGGTGCGGATACCGCCGCTGGCCTTGATCCCCAGCCGCCCGCCGACCGTGTCGGCCATGATCCGCACCGCGCGCACCTCGGCACCCCCGGCGGGATGAAATCCGGTGGAGGTCTTCACGAAATTCGCACCGGCGTTCTCGGCGACGCGGCACACCTCGGCGATGGTGGCATCGGGGAGCGCCGCGGATTCGATGATCACCTTCAGTACCGTGTCGTCGCCGACGGCCTCGCGCACGGTGATGATGTCGGCGAGCACCGCGTTGTAATCCGCCGCCAGCGCCGCCCCGACATCGATGACCATGTCGACCTCGGCCGCGCCCTGCTCCACCGCGAGCCGCGCCTCACTGCCCTTGATCAGCGAATGATGTTTGCCCGACGGGAACCCCGCGACCGTGGCGACGACCAGCCCGGGCGCCCGGACCGGCAGCATCGACGGCGACAGGCACACCGCGTAGACGCCCAGCTCCCGCGCCTCGTCGATGGTCGCGGCGACATCGGCCGCGGTGGCGCCCGGCGCGAGCAGGGTGTGGTCGATCATCGCCGCCACCTCCCCGCGGGTGCGCGCGCGAACTCCGGTCTGCGACGAGATATCGGCCATGAACACAGAGTCTGGCACACCCCACCGACACGTTTCGCGCGCGCGGTTTCACGGGCGCGGGGACATGTATCTCGTTGCGCCGGAGCCGGTTCGTCCCGCACACTCGTGATGCCGGTCGTGCGGGCATCATTCACGGATGCGGCCGGGCTCGGTCGAAGGGGAGGAGACGGTCACCGTGCTGATCCGTCGTGAACGGGACGGCGACATATCCGCGATCGATGCCGTGCATCGAGCCGCGTTCGCCCGCGCCGAGGACGCCGCCGAACCTGCAGAGGTCGCCGCCACGCCCGCCGAAGTCGCCGCCACACCCGGCCAGGCCGCCGCCGCGCACGCCCAAGTCGCCACCACACCCGGCCAGGCCACCGCCACACCCGCCCAAGTCGCCACCGCACCCGCCGAGAACCCCACCGCACCCGCCGAGAACCCCGCCACACCAGCCGAAGTCGCCACCGCACCCCGCCAGAACGCCACCGCACCCGGCCAGGTCGCCGCCGCACACGCCCAAGTCGCCACCACACCCGGCCAGAACGCCGCCGCACACGCCCAAGTCGCCACCACACCCGGCCAGAACGCCGCCGCACACGCCCAAGTCGCCACCACACCCGGTCAGGAAGCCGCCGAACCCGCCGAGGTCGCTCTGGTCCATCAGCTGCGCGCCGATGCCGCCTGGATGCCGACATTGTCGCTGGTCGCCGAGGTCCTGGGCCGCGTCGTCGGACACGTCTGCCTCACCCGCGCCGGTGTCGGCCCGTATCCGGTGCTCGCTCTGGGCCCGATCGGCGTGCTGCCCGAACATCAGCGCGCCGGCGTCGGCTCGGCCCTGATGCACGCCGCCCTCGGCGCGGCCGACGCCCTGGACGAACCCCTGGTCGCCCTGCTCGGCAGCCTGGAGTACTACCCGCGCTTCGGTTTTCAGCCCGGCCCCCGCCTCGGCATCTTCCCGGACAACCCCGCCTGGACCTCCCACTTCCAGGTCCGCCCCCTCACCACCTACGAGCCCGGCCTCACCGGCGAATTCCGCTACGCGGACCCGTTCTACGCACTCTGAAGCAGCAGCACCTTCGTCACCTGCGAGGATGAGGGCATGAACGTGCGTCCGAGTAAGCCACCCGAGCGATGGGCACAGATCTACCGCAACCGACCGGCAGCCCTCGAACGGGTACTCACCGAGGCCGATCGTTCGGGCAACGCGAATTCCTCGGCACGGAAACTGTTGACACCGAACACAGTTGACGATGTCGAGCGCACCGACGCCCCGCGCGAAACAGCACCGGAGAGGTATCCGGCAGCCACCGGCCGCGACTCCGTACGCAGCCAGGCAGCGCGCCCCATGCTCATGACGGCCGATGTGCGGAACTCCTCCGAGTACGACCGGTCGAGCGCGCATTTCGGAGCCGAACATCCGCGCGGGTCATCGTCGTCCGCTGTTGCGTGCGCCCCCGGAACCAGGCTGGTCGCGGCGTGAGCGCGGGTGAGGATCGGCGGTTCGTGCTGACGCTCGGATGCCCGGACCGGCCGGGGATCATCGCGCGGATCACCTCGTTCATCGCGGGATTCGGCGGATCGATCATGGAGGCCGGGTATCACTCGGATATCGACTCCGGGTGGTTCTTCACGCGGCAGGCGATCACGGCCTCGACGGTGCCGTTCGGGCTGGACGAATTGCGGGCACGGTTCGGACAGGTCGCGGCGGAGTTCGGGGCGGACACCGAATGGCAGCTGCTCGATTCGGGGGTGCGGCGGCGGGCGGTGCTGCTGGTCAGCCGGGATGCGCACTGCCTGCACGATCTGCTCGGCCGAGCCGCCAGCGGGGAACTGCCCGCGACCATCGAGGCGGTGATCGGCAACCATCCCGATCTCGCCGAGGTGACCCGCGCGCACGGCATCGAATTCCACCACGTGCCGTTCCCGAAGGACCCGGCCGAGCGCGGACCGGCCTTCGCCCGGATGCGCGAACTGGTCGACGCACACGATCCGCACGCCGTGGTGCTGGCCCGATTCATGCAGGTCATGCCCGCTGATCTGTGCGAGCACTGGGCGGGCCGGGCGATCAACATCCACCACAGCTTCCTGCCCTCGTTCGTCGGCGCGCGCCCCTACCATCAGGCGTTCGCGCGCGGCGTCAAACTGATCGGCGCGACCTGCCACTACGTCACCGCGGAACTCGACGCGGGCCCGATCATCGAACAGGACGTCATCCGGATCGATCACGGTGACGAGGTCCGCGACATGGTCCGTCAGGGCCGCGACATCGAACGCGTCGTCCTGGCACGCGGCTTGCGCTGGCACCTCGAGGGGCGCGTGCTCGTACACGGACATCGCACAGTCGTCTTCAACTGAGCAAACCGAGCCGCAACGGTTCCGCTCCGCACCCAACCGCTGAATACACTGCCCCCCAATACAATTCGTGTCAGAACGGCATACTCCGCAACTACTCGAGCCCGGGTCCGCTCCGCGCCCGAATCCGCTGAATACGGTGCCCCTCAATATAATTCGTGTCAGAACAGGCAAACTCTGCAACTACCCCCGAGCCGAGGTCCTCTCCGCGCCCAAATCCGCTGAATACGGTGCTCCCCAACATAATTCGTGTCAGAACAGGCAAACTCTGCAACTACCCCGAGCCCGAGGCGGAGATCCACACGGCCGACAACGCACGGGTCGACACCCTGACCGAACAGATACCGGCCGCATCCACCATCAACGGATCGCCGCCCATCCTCAGGGCCAAGACCGGGCGCCCTTGACCGGCCTTGGCGGGTGGAGACTCACGTCCCCACCGGCTTTTCCTGCGGGGCCGTCGAAAGTCGACGGCGGGTCTAGCTGGCGACCGCCGTGCTGCGGCGGGCGACATGGGTCATGCGGCGGAGTTCGGCGTTGAATTCCGCGGGGGCCTCCAGGTTGATCAGGTGGCCGGTGGGGAGGGTGAGGAGGCGATCGAGGCTGCCCGTCTCGGACAGCAGGTCGGCGATTTCGACCGAGTGCACGGTGGGGAGGAGTTTGTCGTGTTCACCGGCGACGACGCTGGTGGGGACGGTGATGTTGGACGCTGCGGCACCCAGGTCGAGGGTGGCCAGGTCGCGTGCCACCGCGCCGCGGACGGTGGGGCGGCAGGACCGGGTGATGGAGAGGGCGAAATCGGCCACCTCCGGATCGCAGTCGGGGGTCATGATGCGCGATTGCAGCAGTTTGCGGGTGAGGGCGATGCCCGGAATCGGCACCGGGGCACCGAAAATTGTCTGCGCGATCCAGACCGGAGTCGGGAGATGCTCGCCGATGATCGGGATGATGGTGGCGCGGCCGGGAATCTGCCGGGCGGCGGTGGTGGCCAGCAGCACCGCCGAGGCGCGCTGAGCGACCTGCTCCGGATAACGCTGCGCCCACGCCTGGATCGTCATCCCGCCCATGCTGTGCCCGACGAGCACGGCCCGCTGGCCGGGACGCAACACCGCGTCCAACACCGCGGACAGATCCTCGGCGAGTTGCTCGGCGCCGAATGCCCTTGTGCCCCACTCGCTCTCACCGTGCCCGCGCTGATCGTAGGCGACCACGCGGAACTCGTCGGCGAAGGCGTTGATCTGCGGATTCCAGTACTCGAGGCAGCAGGACCAACCGTGGATCAGCACGATCACATCGCCCTGTTCGGGACCGTAGGCGTGCACCCGCAGCCGGGCGCCGTCCGCGGTGACCACGGGAACGACCTCGGGCGAGGGGTGCGGATCCAGCGAGGCTGTCCGGTACTTGCGCGAACGCAGACGTCCGCGATGGGCCTCGACCAGCGCATCGGCACCGGAACGCAGTCCGGTCACCGTCTGGGGCAGCTTCGCCAGCATGAGCACTCCTTTGTGTCCTCTCGCACACTACCGCGCTAACCGTAGTGCTTGCTAGTGCAAGCAGTGATCGAATTCTCCGAGCCTCACCGTCGAGTCCCGCGATCACCACGCGCAGTTCGCAATGAACGGATACCCATTCCGCCGCAACATGATTCATATCGATTTCGCACCGTCACGGTGGCACTGCCACCCGGGCGAAACGATCGAGTTCCGGCGTCCAACCCCTTTCTGCCCTACATATCGCCGCCGATCCGGCAAGCGCTACCGGTACCACCGATAACGAATTGCACACGAACCGATCACCGGACCAACTTCCCCGCTCAGGGGGTCGACGGTTCGCTCACGCGGTCGCCTCCCGAGCCGGGAACGCACCGCCGACCACCCGGCCGAGCTCGGCATTGAACGCCTCGAAAGCCTCGACATTGCCCAGATGCCCGGTCGGCAACACCTCGAGCCGATCCAGCGACCCGGTTTCGGCGAGCATCCCCGCGATCCGCTCGGCATGCACCAGCGGGGTCAGATCATCGGCGCTACCGGCGATGACCGTGGTCGGCACGGTCAACGCGGTCGCCGCGCGCCCCAGCGCCAGATCCGCGAGCAACGCCCCGAACAGCGACCGCACCCGCACCGGACAGGACCGCACGATCGACAACGCGAATTCGGCGACGTCACCGGTCGAGGCCAGGCTCATCACCTGCCGCCGGAAGATCCACCGCACCGGCGCGATCGGCGGGAACGCCAGCGGCGCGCTCAACAGGAATTTCCCGACCGGCAGCAGCAGCGGCAACGGCAGCCCGCGCAACGGCGGCACCACACTCGTCTCGGCGATCAGATCCCCCGCGGCGGTATTGGTCAGCACAACCGCGGCCGCGCGCGCACCGACCTGTTCGGGATACCGTCCGGCCCACGCCTGGATGGTCATCCCGCCGAGGCTGTGCCCGACAAGCACGGCCCGCTGTCCGGGCCGCAACACCGCGCTCAACACCGTGGACAGATCCTCGGCGAGCAGATCGGTGGTCAGCGGGCTGCGGCCCAGTTCGCTCCCGCCGTGCCCGCGCAGATCGTAGGCGATCACCCGGTACTCGTCGGCGAACGCGTTGATCTGCGGATTCCAGTACTCGATACAGCAGGTCCAGCCGTGCACGAGCACGATGACATCGCCGCTGTCGGGCCCGTAGGCATGCACCCGCAGCGCGGTCCCGTCCGGCGCGGTGACCGGGACGACCGCGCACGGAACGCTGGGCGGATCGAAGACGTGATCGGCATAGGTCCGGGTGCGCAGGCCGCCGCGATGGGTGCGCAGCAGGCCGCGGACGAGATCCGCCAGACCCGCGATCGGAGAAGGCAACGTTGCCCGCATCGGAACACTCCCTTGTGTGTTACTTACCGATACAGTAACTCCACCAAGGGGGTGCTAGCTAGTGCAAGCACCGAAAAATTTCCGAATCAGGCGCTCTACCAGCGCGGACCGCGCTGCACCTCGTCCACCTTGGGCCGCACGTCGGCCAGATAGACACCGGTGGCCACCAGACCCGCGATGAGCCCGAACATCCCCAGACTGAACCAGCCGAGCAACTGCAACCCGATCACGGCCGTGGCGACGGCCAGAATCGAGACCCAGATCGGCTTGGTGAGCTTGTCGACCGCCGTGAACGCGTCACGACGCTGACGGATGGCGTGGACCAACGCGAACAGGCAGGCACCCAGTGCGGCGATCTCGATCACCAACATGGTCATGCCGATCAGGGAGTACACCCCACCAATGATAGGAGAAACGCCCCCGCGCAGTCGGATCGTGCGCGGGGGCGTACTCGGGGAACAGCCGGAACGATTACTTCTCGGCGGCGGCGGTGGCCTTCTTGACCGGCGCCTTCTTGGCCGGAGCCTTCTTCGCGGGAGCCTTCTTGGCGGTCTCCTCGACGGGAGACTCGGCGGCCTCCGGCGCGACGGCGGGCTCGTGCGTCACCTGGACGACCTCGGCGTCGACGACCGGCTCGGCCTCGGCCTCCTCGGTGCTGCCCAGCAGGCCGCGGGCCTGGTCGGACACCTTGCCGATGACATCCTCGGCGCGGGTCACGACGTCGGTGTACAGGCCCTCGACCTTCTCGATACGTCCCTCGAAGGCCGGGTTGGCGCGCAGCCGGTCCACGGTCTCCTCGCCGCGCGAGGCCAGATCCTGGTACAGATCCACCAGCTGGCGGTAGTACTGGTCGGCGACCTTGCGCAGCTCCTCGGGGCTGAGGCGCTCACGCAGCTCGGCCAGATCCTCGGGCAGCTCGGTGGGCAGGTTGGTCACCCGCTGACGCAGCGTCTCGAACTGCTCCTGCGCGTCGGCGGGGAGGTTCGCGATGCGCTCGCGGGCCTCGTCCACGCGGCCGGTGACATCGACGGTGGCGGCGCGCTCGCGCACCTTGCCGACCAGGTCGTTGACGGCGGTGTAGAGGGCATCCCCTGCACCGACGGTCGCGTAGAGCGGTGTGGTCACGGTCAGTGTTGCTTCGGTCATGTTTCGTTCTCCTGGCGTGGCGGAACGTCGGTGGTAGTGCTCGGAACGGCGTTGTCCCTGGTCCCCCCGGGAACGCCCCCCTCGGATTCCGTTGCGTCCCCTGCGAATTCGCTCCCCGCGTTCTCACGGCGGAACGATTCGTAGATATCCAGCAGCACCTGCTTCTGCCGCTCGGTGATCACCGAATCGGCCAGCAGGGCATCCCGGACCGGGCTGTGCGGCCTCTGCTCGAGGTAGCCGGCCCGGATGTACAAGACCTCCGAGGACACCCGCAGACCCTTGGCGATCTGCGCGAGTACCTCGGCGGACGGGTTCCGCAGTCCGCGCTCGATCTGACTGAGATACGGATTGCTGACCCCCGCCAGTTGAGCGAGTTGTCGCAGCGAAACCTGCGCGGCCTCGCGCTGCGACCGGATGAAGCTCCCGATGTCGTGGGCCGCGCTGGCTACGCGGGCCACCTTCTCGCCGAGATCCGCGGACGTCTCCGTGGACTGTGCGGCGTTCTGCTCCGGACCCTCGGGACCCTGTGCCATCACTCAACCTTCCGGCGGTTGTGTCGTCGATTCTAGGACAGGGTGCTAACTCTTGCAAGCACTCTTGTTAGCACTCGATCATGACCACGGTCGGAGCTATCCCGACCAGCCGGGGAACAGTAGATGCGAGACGGCGTAAATCACCAATCCCGCCAGCGATCCGACCACCGTTCCGTTGATCCGGATGAACTGCAGATCGCGGCCGGCCTGCAATTCGATCTTGCGGCTCGCCTCCTCGGCGTCCCACCGCGCCACCGTATCGCTGATCAGCGTCGCGATCTCGGAACCGTAGTTCGACACCAGATAACGCACCCCGCGCTCGAGCCAGCCGTCCACCTTCTCGCGCATCCCCTGCTCGCCCGCCAGCCGCTGCCCGAGCTGCTGCACGTTCTCGGTGACCTTGCGCCGCAACGTGCTGTTCGGATCGTCGGCGGACTCCAGGATCAGCCGCTTCGCCGCGCGCCACGTCGCCTGGGCCATGCCGGTGATCTCCTCGCGGCCCATGATCTCGGCCTTGATCCGCTCGGCCTTGGCGATCATCGCCTCGTCGTGTTGCAGATCGTCGGCGAACTGCTCGAGGAAGCGGTTGGCCGCCAGCCGCACCTCGTGATCGGGCTGCGAACGGATCTTCCAGGTGAACTCGACCAGCTCCCGGTAGACCCGCTCGGCCAGCATATCGTTCACGAATTTCGGTGCCCACGAAGGTGATTCGGTCGCCACGATCCGATCCAGGGTCTCCTGGCTGCCCAGCGCCCACTGGTGCGCGCGCTCGGCGAGCAGATCCAGCAGCGGGGCCTGGCGGTTCTCGGCGAGCAGTTCGGCCAGCACCCGGCCGATCGGCGGACCCCACTGCGGATCGGCGATGCGTTTGACGATGGTCTGGTCGATGATCTGCTCGACGTCCTCGTCGCGCAGCCCGTCGATGGCCGCGCGCAGGATCGTCGCGGATTCCTCGGACACCCGCGCGGCGTGCGCCGGATCGGCCATCCAGCGCCCCACCCGCAGCGAGATCTGCGCCGAATTCACCTTCTCCACCACGGTTTCCGGGGACAGGAAGTTGGTCCGCACGAAATTGCCGAGGCTCTCGCCGAGCTGATCCTTCTTCTTGCGGATGATCGCGGTGTGCGGGATGGGCAGGCCGAGCGGATGGCGGAACAGCGCGGTCACCGCGAACCAGTCCGCGAGCGCGCCGACCATGCCCGCCTCCGAGGCCGCGCGCACATAGCCGACCCAGTTGCCGCCCGCGCCGCGCGAACCGATCCAGCAGCACAGCAGATAGACGACCGTCGCCCCGGCCAGGAACGCCGTGGCGACGATCTTCATCCGCCGCAGATCGCGACGTTTGCCGGAGTCGTCCATCAGCTCCGCGAACGAGCCGGGCGCATCCCGGTGGTCGGGCCCGGATGTGGTATTTCCCACTCCCCGAATCGCTCGGGAGGGGCCGCCGGAACCGTTCGGAACGGTGTTCGGGGACGGTGCGAGCGAGGTGCCGGTGACGCCCGTCCGCACCGGATCGGGGCCCGTGGACACTGCATCGGCCCCGCGTGAGGCACTGCCGGGAGATTGCTCCATATTTCCATTCTGGTCCGCTCATCCGACTCGCACGGTTCGGGCCGCACTCCGGTACCTGTCCGAAGTGGCCTCCGCGAACCTGGAACACGGCAGATCGGAAGGACCTAAGCTGGAGTGGCCCCGTACCCGACACGAGGAGTCACCCTGTCCACCGAAGCCGCCCTCAACTCCAGCCCGGCGCGTACGGTCCGGGTGGATGGCCGCAAGCGGCGCTGGCACCAGCACAAGATCGACCGCCGCGAGGAATTGGTCGACGGCACCCTGGCAGCGATTCGCAAACGGGGTGGCGATGTCGGCATGGACGAGATCGCGAGCGAGATCGGTGTCTCGAAAACCGTTCTGTACCGGTACTTCTCGGACAAGAACGATCTGACCCGCGCCACCATGGAGCGGTTCATCGAGACCACCCTGATGCCGCGCATCTACGACGCGATCAGCGACGACCTCGAGGAATACCAGCTGGTCCGCAACACCCTCGCCGCCTACGTGCACACCGTGGACGCCGATACCGACGTGTACCGGTTCATCCTGGGTTACGGCTCCTCCACCGACAAGTCCACGCTCGCGGACTTCGAGAAACTCTTCGCCGACATCGTCGCGGCGGTCCTACGCGACAAGGCATTCGGGCGCGACATCGACACCGAAGGCGTCGAGCTGTACGCGTACGTCCTGGTCGGCGGCGTCCAGCTGGCGACGGACTGGTGGATCGGCAATCGCGGCATGTCCGCGGACACCATGCTCGATCACATGACCATGATGGCCTGGAGCGCGATCGAGGGGATGGTCCGCGCCGGCGGCTCCCCCGCCCGCTTCAATTCCGCCCCGCACAGCCTGCCCGAACCCGGCGACGCTTGACCCGTCACCCGACATCGGTGAATCTGATGTCGGGTGACGGCGCGGAGCAACCCGCCGAGGCATACGGGGAACCCCTGGAGCATCGGCGGCACCGCACGCGGCCCCGGCGGGCGAACTCGCCGCGTCCCGTTCGCACCGGCGAAGATCCACGGTGCCCGGCGACCACGGTTCCGGCCGCCGACTCGACGCACGACAACCGAACACCGCCTCGACGTGACTCCCCAGCGCATCACAGCCCGCAGCAGCTCTGAAGGACAGGCCGACACATATGGCTAAATCACCCGGTAAACCCGAGGATCAGGCGGAGACCACAGCCCCTGCGCAGGAGGTCGATCCCCCTGCGGCCAAGGCTCCCAAAGCCCGCAAACGCGCCAAGGAGATCCCGACCTCCAGAATCGCCCGGGGTACCAAACTGGGTGTCGCCGTCGCGGGAAATGTGTTGCGCGCGCAGAAGACTCGTCGTTCCATGCGCGGGCGCTCGGAAGAGGTGCGCGCCCGCATGGCCGAGGAGTCCACGATCCGCGCGACCGAGCAGATGGTCATCGTGCTGGGCACCATGAAGGGTGTCGCGATGAAACTCGGGCAGATCCTGTCGGTGCTGGACATGGACGTCGTGCCGACCGAACACCGGGAACGTTTCCAGCATCGTCTCGCGGTGCTGCGCGACAGCGCGCCCGAGGTGTCCTTCGAGACCATGCGCGAACTCATCGAAACCGATTTCGGCCGCCCGCTGACCGAACTGTTCGCCGAATTCGATCCCGAACCGATCGCGGCGGCCTCGATCGGCCAGGTGTATCGCGCGAAACTGCACGACGGGCGCGATGTCGCGGTGAAGGTGCAGTACCCGGGCATCGACGCCGCGGTCCGCGCGGATCTGAAGAATCTGGCCATGTTCCGGCGCATCCTGGCCGCGGCCATGCCGTGGGTGACCCCGGCCGTGCTGGACGAGTTGCGCCTGCACCTGGAGAGCGAGCTCGACTACACCACCGAGGCCCTCACCCAGCGGCAGATCGCCGAGCTCTACGCCGATCATCCGTTCATCGCGGTCCCGGCCAGCATGCCGGAACTGTCCAGCACCCACGTGCTGGTGACGGAGTTCTTCCCGGGCCGGGGTTTCACCGAGATCCGGGAACTGCCTGCGGCCGAACGCAATCGGATCGGCGAGATCATCTACCGCTTCTACGTGGGCTCGCTCTACACCTTCAACGAGTTCTGCGGCGACCCGCATCCGGGCAACATCCTGCTCGGCGAGGACGGCCGGGTGGCGTTCCTGGACTTCGGGCTCTACAACCGGATGCGCCCGGCCGACGTGGAGTTCGAGCTGGAGTGCATCCGGGCCGCGGCCGAGGACCGCGCGGAGGATCTGCGTACGCTGATGATCGAGCACGGCATCATCGATTCGCCGGAGGAGGTGACGGCCGAGGAATGTCTGGAGTACTGCCTGTCCGCGATCGAGTGGGCGCTGCTGGACGAGGATCTGACCATCACCCCCGAACTGGCCAGCGGTGCGGCCGTGCTGGCGATCGACCCGCGCGCCACCGAGCACGCCGGGATGAAACAGCAGACCCTGCCCCCGGAGCATCTGTTCTCCCGGCGCGCGGATTTCATGACATTCGGGGTGCTGGGCCAGTTGCGGGCCACGAACAACTGGCATCGCATCGCGCGGGAATGGGTCTACGGCGACGCCCCGGTCACCGAATTGGGCAAGGCGCATCAGGCCTGGCTCGCCCAGCGGGCCGAGGCAACGCCGGGCGCGAAGACAGCGGCGTCTGCCACCGCGAAATCCGCGCCGACCACAGAAACGACCACGCCCAAGTCCGGCAAACGACGCGGCAAGGCGTGATCCCCAGCATCGAACGGGAGATCCCATGACCTCGCAGAGCAGCGAATCACCGGACGACTCCGCGCCTTCGGAGAGCAGCATGTCATCGCAGGACGCCGCGTCCCCGGCGAACAGCACATCGGGCGCGAGCAGCGCCGCACAGCAGGACACCACGTCCCCGGCGGTCAGTCCAGCATCGACAAGCACCGAGTCCTCGGAGAACGCCGAGTCACCCGCGAGCATCGCGCGGAACACGGCGCGAGAATTCGACTTGGTGCTGTACGGCGCAACGGGTTTCGTCGGCACGCTGACCGCGCGGTACGTGCTCGGGGCGGCGCCGGCGGGCGCGCGCATCGCGCTGGCCGGGCGTTCGGCGGAGAAGTTGGCCGCGGTACGTGCCGAACTCGGGCCCGAGGCCGCGAATTGGCAACTGCTGGTTGCGGATTCGTCCGATCAGAATGCGCTGGACGAGTTGGCCGCGCGCACCAAGGTCGTGGTCACCACTGTCGGCCCGTACCTGCGCTACGGCATGGGCATGGTCCGCGCGTGCGCCGCGGCGGGCACGCACTACGCCGATCTGACCGGTGAGCCGCTGTTCATTCGCGACTGCATCGACCAATTCCACGACACCGCAGCGGAATCCGGCGCGAAAATCGTGAATTCCTGTGGCTACGACTCGATTCCGTCGGATCTGAGTGTGTACCGGCTGTACCGGCGCACCGTCGAGGACAACACCGGCGAACTCACCGACACCACCCTGGTCGCCTGGTTGAAGGGCGGCGCGAGCGGCGGCACCATCGATTCCGGGCGCGCGATGATGGAGGACGTCGCGGCGAACCCGTCGCGCGGATCGGTTCTGGCACACCCGTATTCGCTGAGTCCGGACAAGTCGATGGATCCGGATGTGGGGCGGCAGACCGATCAGGCGTGGCAGCGCGCCTCGGCGATCGATCCGAGCCTGCGGGGCTGGGTCGCGACGTTCGTCATGGCCAGCCACAACACCAAGATCGTGCGGCGCACCAACGGCCTGCTGGGCTGGGTGTACGGCAAGAACTTCCGGTATCGCGAGGTGATGAGCGCGGGCAGCTCACCGCTGTCCCCGCTGGTGGCGGCCGGTATCTCCGGCGGCATGGTGGCGATGATGACGGCCGGTGCGCTGCTGTCGCGCGTCCCGCTGGGGCGGCGGCTGCTGGATCGCCTGCTGCCCGCGCCGGGCACCGGGCCGGACGAGCAGACCCGCAACAGCGGCTGGTTCACCATGAAGACGTTCGCGAACACCACCTCCGGCACGAAGTACGTGTGTACCTTTGCCGGACAAGGGGATCCGGGTTATCAGGCGACCGCGGTGATGCTGGGTCAGGCCGGTCTGTGCCTGGCGTTCGACGAACTGCCCGAGATCGCGGGCGTGCTGACGCCCGGTTCGGCGATGGGCGATCCGCTCACCGAGCGGCTGCGGGCCGCGGGCATCACGATCGACGTCACCACCGCCTGACGCACAGTTTCCGAGTTCCGAAAGAGTCCCCCGATGAACCTGGCCCGACGCACCATGAACCATCCGGCCTTCGCGATGATCTACGAGCGGGCCTGGCGTCCGGCCGGATTCTTCATCGCCACCGGGCGGACCATGCAGGCCGACCGCGTCGACGCCGCCCGCACACTGCATCTGGACCGCGCCCACTCGGTACTCGACATCGCTTGCGGCCCAGGCAATTTCACGCACTACCTGAGTGAGCAGCTGGCCCCGGGAGGTCAGGCGGTCGGCATCGACTTCTCGGTGCCGATGCTGCGCCGCGCTCGCGCCGACAACGCCGGACCGCACGTCGGCTACGTGCGCGGCGACGCCCGCCGGCTCCCGTTCCCGGACGGCAGTTTCGACGCGGTCTGCTGTTTCGGCGCGCTGTATCTGATCCCCGATCCGCTGACCGCCGCGCAGGAGATGATCCGGGTGCTCGCGCCGGGCGGCCGCATCGCGATCAGCACCAGCCACCGCGACGAGAACTGGTTCGGCCGCGCCGGCACGGTGATCGGCGGCATCAGCGGACTGCGGTTGTTCGACCTGGATCTGTTCCCCGCACTGTTCGCCCAGGCCGGGCTGGTGGAGGTGGAACAGCGGGTGCACGGCCTGCTGCAATATCTCAGCGCGACACGTCCGGAGTGAAAGATATTCCGCGGCAGCGGGATTGGACATGTCATAGATCACATCCGCGAGCTGTTCGCGGTACGATTACCCTCCGGTAGTGTCGCGGTGGACCCGCCTGAGCTCCGCGGAGGCAGCCATCATTCACATCGGACCACGTCACCGTGCACACGGAGGCCGCGGCTAGTGCGGTGGGTGCTCACGACGGACGAGTTCGCGCACGTCTGGACCAGCGAAACCGGCGTGGATTTCCGGCCCTATCCCGTCAACGCGGCCATCCCGACCACGCCCGCCCCCGGTCTGCGGCAGCAGTACGCCCGCAACACCGATCCCGATCTGGCCGCGGCCCTGCTGCTGTGCGCACGCACCGATCTGACCACGCTCACCGTCTCCGGTGAACGTTCCGCCCCCGGTTCCGCGCCCGAACGCATCCTGGCCTGCGCCGCGGTCACGCTCACCCACGCCGCGATCCTGATCGCGCGCGGCGATTCGATCGTGGTGATGCTCGCGCCCGCCCCGGCGATCGGCGAACGTCTCGTCGAGGTGATCGGTTCGGCTCCGGCCGGGCGCACCGCGGTCATGCGCGAGGCGCAGCGCGCGGTCCTGGTCAGCGGGCGTCATCCGATACCGGCCGGACCAGCGGCTTTCCAGCGCGCACTGCGGGCGCCGGTCGATTCGCGCGGCATCGTCACCGTGACCACCGCCCCGTCGAATCCGGCCCCGCCCCCGACCTGGCACCGCACCTGGCTCGACGTCGCGGGCGACGGCCGCTACCTGCTCACCACCGCCGACCAGCTCACCCTGACCCCGGTCGACGACGACGCGTTCGCCGCACAACTGCGGCTACTCGCCGGCGTCCACTGAGCGAACCACCGCACCCGCACCGGGCAAACGTCTACGCTGCCCCAGCAAACGTCTACGCTGCCCCAGCAAACGTCTACGCTGCCCCAGCAAACGCCGACGCTGCCCCAGCAAACGCCGACGCTGCCCCACGCGAACGCCGACGCTCCCCGCACACACGCCGGACGCTGCCCCGGACTAAAGGCCGACACTGCTCGCACGCACGCCGACCCTCTCTCCCCGCACAAACTTCGACGCTGCCCCGGACTAAAACGCCGACGCTTCCCCAGGCAAACGCCGACGCTGACACGCACCCGCCTCGAACACCCCTCCTCCGAACGCGGCCATACTGCCTGTATGCCCAAATCGCCCTGGTCCGTTCCGGTCACCGAAGCACTGCACGCCAGCGGGGTGCGGGTCGCCGACCTGGACACCAATGCCACTCCGGGATTCCGCGGCGACAAGAAGGCCGGTGAACTACTGCTCGAAGAGCGTCGCGCGGTGCTGTCCGGCCTCCAGGAGAAGCTCTACGCCAACGGCCGCTCCGGCGACCCCCGCAACATCCTGCTGGTGTTGCAGGGGATGGACACCGCGGGCAAGGGCGGCATCGTGCGGCACGTGATCGGCTCGGTGGATCCGCAGGGCGTGGATCACGCCGCCTTCGGCGTGCCCAGCGCGCAGGAACGCCGCCACCACTACCTGTGGCGAATCCGCAGACAACTGCCGCGCGGCGGGCAGATCGGGGTGTTCGACCGTTCGCACTACGAGGACGTCCTGGTCGTGCGGGTGCACGATCTGGTCCCGCCGGACGTCTGGGGCAAGCGCTACGACGAGATCAACCGTTTCGAACGCACGGCCGCCAACGCGGGCACCACCATCATCAAGGTCGCCATGTTCGTCTCCCTCGACGAGCAGCGCAAACGCCTCACCCAGCGGCTCGACCGCCCCGACAAGTACTGGAAATTCGATCCCGCCGATATCGACGAGCGCGCCTACTGGCCCGCCTATCAGGAGGCGTACCAGGCGGTCCTGGACCGCACCTGCACCGAGTACGCGCCCTGGTACGTCATCCCGTCGGACCGCAAGTGGTACTCCCGGCTCGCGGTCACCGAGTTGCTCATCGATGCCTTGGGGAAATTGGATCTGGACTGGCCGCCGGCCCGGTTCGATATCGCCGAACAGCGGCGTCGCCTCGCCGATCTCTAGATTTCGTCACCGGAAATCCCGGTCGGATACCGAGAGTTCACACATCCGGGGACGGAAATCTCGAGGTGCTCTCAGGTTCACCCGCAATCATGTGGTCCGAACACCCCGTGACGGCCGACGGCCCGTACCATCGGGGCGGCACGACAGTCGGACCAACACAGGAAAGGCGTGGTGAACTCCGAGGTGAGCAAGAATCCGCGTGGTAAGAACTCACTCGCCGCGGTGAAGGGTGGCGATCGTTCCCGCACGATCCTGATCCAGGTCGCCGTCGCGGTCGTCCTGCTCGCGCTCATCGCCGCCATCGGCATCAGCATCGCGGTCAAACATTCGAACAATGTGAAGCGCGACGCCGCCAACCGCCCGACCGTCACCGCGGCCGCCACCGCCGACGGCCTGACCGGTTCGATCACCGACAAGGGCGCGATCCGCATCGCCAAGCCCGGCGCCAAGGCCACCGTCCGCGTGGTCGCCGATATGCAGTGCCCGGTCTGCAAGCAGTTCGAGGCATCCAACGGCCAGGTCCTCACCGACGAGGTGAACAGCGGCAACATCGCCGTCGAATACAACGTCATCTCCTTCCTGGACCAGAATTCCGGCGGCTCCCGCTACTCCTCGCGCGGCGCGAACGCCGCCTACTGCGTCGCCGACGCCGACCCGTCCAAGTTCCAGGCGTGGCTCAGCGCGATGTACCAGCAGCAGCCCGAGGAGGGCGCGGGCGGCCTGCCGGACAGCAAGATCATCCAGATCGCCACGGCCGCCGGAATCACCGATCCGTCGGTGGCCAAATGCATCACCGATGACAAATACGACGCCTACGTGCAGAAGACCACCCAGGCGGTGTTCGCCACCGGCATCAACGGCACCCCGACCGTCTTCGTGAACGACACCAAGGTGCAGACCCAGAACGCGCTGTTCACCACCGACGGGATGAAGGCCCCGATCGAGGCCGCGCTCAAGTGACCGCCGTACCCCCGCGCACCGCGTGGCTGCTGCTGGTCGGCACCGTCGCGGGCTGGATCTCCTCGATCGTGCTGACGATCGACGATTTCAAGCTGCTGATGAATCCGGCCTACGTGCCGTCCTGCAACATCAACCCGATCATCGCGTGCGGATCGGTGATGGCGTCCAAGGAAGCGCACGTGTTCGGATTCCCGAATCCGATCATCGGCGTGGTCGGGTTCTCGGTCGCGGTGACCATGGCCGTGCTCGCGGTCGCGGGTGTGGCGCTGCCGCGCTGGTTCTGGGGCGGGCTGTGGCTCGGCCTGGTCGCGGGCGTGGTGTTCATCTGCTGGCTGATCTTCCACACGCTGTACCGGATCGGCGCGCTGTGCCCGTACTGCATGGTGGTGTGGGCGTTCACGCCGATTCTGCTGGCCGCGGTCACCAAACAGATCTGGGGTAACGCGCGGGGTGCGGTGCGCATCCTGGTCGAATGGCGTTGGACGTTCGTGATCGTGTTCTACGCGGTCGTGCTGGTGATGGTGTTCCTGCGTTTCCAGACGTACTGGACCTCGCTGCTGTGAGCTTGTCCCGCAACGACTTTCAGTTGGGCGGGCCCGAGGCCAGCACGACGGCGACCTCACGTCGCGAGCCGTCCGGTTCGGTCAGCGCCAGGCGCACCGTATCCGCCGGTTTGCGGACGTTGAGCACGGATTTCAGGGTTTTCGCCGAGGAGATCGGGCGGCCGTCGACGGCGGTGATCACCTCGCCCGCGGTGAGTCCGGCCGCGTAGGCGGGCATACCGTAGACGCTCACGTCGACGCGGGCGCCGCCGGTGGCCGCGTCCGAGGTCAGCACGCCCAGGGTCGCGGTCGGGCCGATGTGCACGGTGTCGGTCGGAGTGCCCGAACGGATCTGCCGCACGATCTCCATCGCCCGATCGATCGGCACCGCATAACCGGTGGCGCGCCCGTCGGTTCTGGTCGGCTCCCCCGACGCCGCGGTCACCACCCCGACGACCGCGCCGGTCCGATCCACCACCGCGCCGCCGGACTGCCCGGACGCCACGGGCGCGTCGAGTTCGAGCATTCCGGTGAGTGCCTTGCGGCTCAGATCGGCGGCGTCCCGCGCGACGATCGAGGTGTTCAGCGAGGTCACGGTGCCCGGTTCGGCGGTGGGATGTCCGGTGCCGCCGGCATTTCCGATGGCCATGATCTGATCGCCGGGCCGCAGCGCGGACGAGTTGCCCAGCCGGACGCTCGGCAGTCCCCCGGCCCCGGTCAGCGAGAGCAGGGCGATATCGGCGCTGCTGTCGTAACCCAGCACGGTCGCCGGGAACTGCCCGCCGGTGCCCACATCGGCGACGGTGATGACCTCGGCGCCCTTCACCACGTGATGGCTGGTCAGCACCTCGCCTGCGGCGGACAGCACGATGCCCGAACCCGCCGCGCCCATGCCGGTCGGCTCGATCGAGACGTTGATGTTCACCAGTTCCGGTTCGACCGTGCGGGCTATCGCGACCGGATCCAGCGGCGGCAGCGGCGGCGAGACCTCGGTTGTCTCGGTAGCGGTCGAACCGGTCAGCCAGTGCGGCAGCCCGCCCTGCAAGCCCAGCACGACGGCCACCGCGAGCAGCACGACCAGCACCCCCGCGGCGGTGCGGCCGGTCCTGCCGACCCGCGTGGAGGCATCGAAATTCCCGGAACCATCGTCCTGCGGCCGCTCGTCGGACATCGACACTCCCGCCTCGTGCGCGCCCGTGAGGCGTCGGCGTTTGTATCAGTATATTTTCGCCGCCGGTTCCACGGCGCGGCTTCGCTGCGGCCCAACCGGATTCGGGCCGGGAAACCTCCGATCACCGGTGATTCGGCTCATCGGTGATCGGGCTCATTGGTGATTCAGCACCGCGACGCCGAACATGAAACCCGTGCCCGCGACGGTGCACAGCAGCGTCAGGCGGGACGGATGCCCGGCGTGCGCCTCGGGCAGGATGTCGGCGGTGGCCAGGTAGAGCAGGAATCCGGCGAAGTAGCCGAGATACAGGCCGGTCGCCTCCTGCGGGACGTGGACGAGGGTGCCGATGGTCGCGCCGACCACGGGAGCCAGCGCATCCAGGGCGAGCAGCAGCAGGGCGCGGCGGCGGGCGTTGCCGTAGAGGGTGGTGATGGTGAAGGTGTTGAAGCCGTCGGCGAAATCGTGGCAGATCACCGCGATCGCCACCGCGGTCCCCACGCCGGTTCCGGCCTGGAAACTCAGGCCGATGCCGAGGCCGTCCAGGGTGCTGTGGAAGACCAGTCCGCCCGCCGCGAGCAACCCCACCGACTCGAAACCGTGTGTGTGCGTACCGAATTCGACCTCGTGCGCGGTGTGGATGGCCACCGCGCGCTCGATGATGTGGATGGTCAGGAAGCCGACCACGGCGGCCACCAGCGCGATCGGCACGCCCGCGACGGACTGCGGGGTCTGTTCGAGCGCCTCGGGCAGCAGATCGAACGGCACCACCCCCAGCATGACGCCCGCCGCGAGCCCCAGAATCGCGTGTTTGCGATCGCCGATCCGCACCGCGACCAGGCCGCCGATCAGCGTCGAACACATCGATATCAACGCCACCAGGATCGCCATCGGTCCAGCATGTGGCATGTGTGAGCGGGGCGCGCGCAGATGCTACCGGCGAGTTCGGCGACGTTTTGCAAAGCTAAGAATGCAGGAGTAGGCATACATTCATGACCACTGCCGCGGCATACGCTTTGACCACCCCCGACGGTCGGTTCGAGAAGACCTCGATCGAACGACGTGACCTGGGCCCGCACGATGTGCTCATCGACATCAAATACGCGGGCATCTGCCACTCGGACATCCACACCGCCCGCAACGAATGGCATCGCACCCGCTACCCCTGCGTCCCCGGACACGAGATCGCGGGCATCGTCGCCGCGGTCGGGTCCGCGGTGACCAAGCACCGGGTCGGCGACCGCGTCGGCGTCGGCTGCATGGTCGACTCCTGCGGGAAGTGCGCGTCGTGCCTGGCCGGTGAGGAGCAGTACTGCACCGGCGGCGGCACCATGACCTACAACACCGGCGTCACCGAGGAGTTCCAGCCCGGCGGCACCACCTACGGCGGATATTCCACGCAGGTCGTGGTGACCGAGAATTTCGTGCTCGCCATTCCCGAGGGCATCGGCCTGGACGTGGCCGCGCCGCTGCTGTGCGCCGGGATCACGCTCTACTCGCCGCTGCGGCACTGGAACGCCGGTCCGGGCAAACAGGTGGCCATCATCGGCATGGGCGGCCTGGGACACGTCGGGGTGAAAATCGCCGCGGCGCTCGGGGCCGAGGTGACGGTGCTGAGCCAGTCGCTGAGCAAACAGGAGGACGGCCGCCGCTTCGGCGCCCAGCACTACTACGCGACCTCCGACCGGCAGACCTTCAAGGATCTGCGTGCGCGTTTCGATCTGATCGTCAACACCGTCTCGGCGAATCTGCCGATCGACGACTACATGCGGCTGCTGAATCTGGACGGCACCCTGGTCATCCTGGGCCTGCCCGACAAGCCGCTGTCGGTCCAGCCCTTCACGCTGGCGAATTTCCGGCGTTCACTGGCCGGTTCGATGATCGGCGGCATCGCCCAGACCCAGGAGATGCTGAATTTCTGCGCCGAACACGGCATCGGCGCGGATATCGAGGTGATCTCCGCCGACGGCATCGACGCGGCCTACGAACGCGTCCTGGCCAGCGACGTCCGCTACCGCTTCGTCATCGACGCCGCCACCATGTGATGTCCGGACCGGTCGAATTCCGCGCCGCGCGGATTCGGCCGGTCCGCATTCCCGCTGCCGCCTATTGCAACTCCGCAGCTATCCCTCGCGCGCGTTTCCGCTCGTTTCCGCACTCGCGCGATAACCGATCACGGCCCGGTAATTCAATACCGATGTGACGCTCATCACTGGGTTTGCGCCCGCCCGATTCCTGCACTACTAATTAATGCGTTCGATTCGCACACAGCAGCTGACTGGCGATTCGCATGGGGGAGCCTTAGATCTTGGGGAATCCGTGGGGTGTCGCTGCGTCGGGAGGGAAATCAGCATGAAATTCGGAAAGTTCACCGGAATCGTTCTCATGGCGATCAGCGCCGTCGGCATTGCCGCGGGCACCGCGAATGCCGCGCCGGCCGTCACGCAGCCCGCGCCCGCCGTGGTGGCGCACAATGACGCGACCTCGGGCGTCGACCACGGAATCAACTACAAGACCTCGGTCTCGCCGGTGAACCGGGCCATCACCGCCACCGTCGACGCCGGCCGTTTCGTGGTCGCGGCGGACGGTTCCTCGGTCGCCCTGAAGTCCAGCACCGGCGCCACGCTGGATCAGATCTCGCTGCACGGGAACCTGGGCGGCCACGCCTTCAGCGCCGCGCAGCGGATCAGCGCCGACGGCCACACCCTGACCCTGACCCCGCAGGTCGCCGCGGCGGAGATCGGGCAGGTCAAGGACGTCAACGCGATCAACAACCTGATCCCGATCCTGATGAAGAACGCCCTGGGCATCTGGCTCGGCGGCGCCATCGGCGGCACCCTGGGCGCCCTGCTGGGCTTCGGCATCTTCAGCATCATCACCGCGCCGGTGGGCGCCATCATCGGCGCCGGTATCGGTGGGTACGCGATGGGCGGCCAGGAGTTCCTGAACGCGGTCAAGGCCGCCGCCGGCATCCGGTAACCACTGATCACACGATATGAACGGGCCCGCGTATTCGATACGCGGGCCCGGTTCGTGCGTCAACCGGAAATGTGAAAATCAGATAATTCGCTATGGTTGAGATTCCATCTTTCCCGAAATTCCGGTATGGAAATTCCGCTACGGACCGTCCGGACCGGACAGCAATTCCGTGTCCGGACCGGACAGCGAAATCACCTCTGAAAATCGCACTATCGATGTCCGCAGACCCGGCCGCGATACGACGGATCCAATGCCCGCAGCACGAGTTGGATCGCAATCGGCGAGCGGGGAAATCCGACGTGCGTGACAGCCGCTCCGGCGCATGCGGTCTGCACCCAGATATTGTCGACCGCCGCTTCGGGGCCCGCGCGCAGGAACGTCGATTCCGGGGGCGTGGTCGTATCGTCCATGCGGGTCGCAATGACCGTGTAATCGACGCCGGGCACGGTATCGCCGCCCGCGTTGAGGCGGGTCAGGAATTTACTGCCGGTGATCTGCTGCACCGCCGAGATGCCGAGCACGCTGCTCACCGCACCGGCCACCGGGCCCGCCGCACTCGCGGTGTCCAGCGGATAACCCAGCAGGACCGAGGTCGAACCGTGGTTGGTCGCGCCCAGGGTCACCAGTCGGCGCACCACGTCGCGGCGCGGATCGGCCGCGTCGGCGCCACCGGCGAACCGCAAATACTGCCGGGCCACCACCCCGCCCTGCGAATGCGCCACCAGATCCACGTGTGCCGCCGACGTCGCGGCCCGGACCCGACCGACGAAATTCGCCAGCTGCACCGCTGAACGACCGATATCGCCGGTGCCGTAGATCCCCGGCATCCGGCCGAGCAAACTCGTGGCGTCCTTGCCGTAGTTGAGGGCGTACACGCAGTAGCCCTGGGCCTTCAGGGCCGGTGCGAGCCGGTTCCAGTTGTCCTGGTTACCCCAGGTGCCGTGGATCAGGACGACCGGATCGGGATGCGCCGCCGAGGGCCTGCACCGCCAGTCGTTCGCGCCGGGCGGTGCCACACTGCCGTCGAGTACAGGTGCCGCGTTCGCGGCCGGTCCACCGAATCCGAGCATCGCATACAGAACCAGAACGGCCAGGAAGACACCGGATGAGCGCATCCGATGCTTCCTCCGCGGCGGTGCGAAGTCACAGGACATCCCACAGATCGTAGGGCCGGACCCGCCGAATTTCGCGGAGGCGACCGCTGACACAGCTGTGGGGCGATGCCGCGCATCGCCCCACAGCCCAGGTCGAAAGCCTATTCGCCGGCCTTCTCGCGCAGTGCCTTCTTCGCCGCCTCCTGGGCCGCGTCGACCTGACCGGAGAACTTGCCACCGGTCTTCTGATCGACGGCGTCACCGGCCTTCTCGATCAGCGGATCGAGCTTGTCGGCGTGCTGTCCGGCCGCATCCACGGCCTTCTCGGCCACATCCTTGAACTTGTCGAACATTCCCATGGGATCTCCTGGTCTGAAAACAGTAGTTCCCACACAGCTAACCCGACCGGGCGAGCGAACGGAACCCGGGGGCGGCCGATGCGGGCAACCCCGCAGCTCACCCCTGCGCTTCGGCCCGCCGACGGACACGGCGCGCCGCGGCGACCATATTGCGCAGCGCGGGTTCGAGCTGCCAGCCGTGCCGGGTCTTGAGGCCGCCGTCCGGATTCGCCCACAGGCGTTCGGGGGTGACGGCCGCCGCGGCCGCGGTGAGGAGTTCGTCCAGTTCGTCGATGTCGGGGATACGAGCCGAACGGCTTTCGTACACACCGGGTCCCACGCCGTGCGAGAGGCCGTGGCCCTCCTCGGTGTCGTCGGCCAGCGCCTTGAGCACCCATTCGATCGAACGGGTGGCGACGACCGCCGTGACGTCCGCGTCCAGTTCCTCGATCGCCCGGACGATCTCGGCGCGACCGGAATACGCGATGTGCGTGTGGATCTGGGTTTCCGCCCGCACACCCGAGGTCGCCAGCCGGAACGCGTTCACCGCCCAGCGCAGGTACTCCCGGCTCTGGGTCCCCTCGCGCAGCGGCAGCAGCTCCCGGATGGACGGCTCGTCGACCTGGATGATCGACACTCCGGCATTCTCCAGATCGGCCAGCTCGTCCCGAATGGCAAGGGCCACTTGGTCGGCCGTCTCGTACAGCGGCTGATCCTGCCGCACGAACGAGCGCGCCACCATCGTAACCGGCCCTGTCACAATGCCTTTCACCGGTTTGTCGGTGAGCGACTGGGCGTAGGTGGTCCACTCCACCGACATCGGCTTGGGCCGCGCGACGTCGCCGTACAGCACCGGCGGGCGCACGCAGCGCGAACCGTAGACCTGCACCCAGCCGAAATGCGTGGTGGCGAAACCGTCCAGCAGTTCGGCGAAGTACTGGATCATGTCGTTGCGTTCGTGCTCGCCGTGCACGAGCACGTCCAGGCCGATGTCCTCCTGCAACCGGATGGTCGACTCGATCTCCGATTCGATCCGCTTGCGGTACTCGTCGTAGGACAGTTTGCCCTGGCCCAGGTCGTAACGCGCCTGACGCACGGCATCGGTCTGCGGGAAGGAGCCCAGTGTCGTGGAGGGCACCGGCGGCAGATTCAGCTTGTCGCGCTGGGCATCTCGGCGCACCTCGTACGGCTCACGCTCTCGCATTTCCGGCGTGATCGCGTAAACCCGTTGCCGCACAGCGTGTTTCTGCTTGAAGTGCACTTCACGCGGACGACCCTGCCACTTCGCAGCCTCGCCTCCCGCAAGCCCGCCCCCGCCTTCGGTGAGCGCCTTCGCGAGCGAAACGACTTCCAGCACTTTCTGTTTCGCGAAGGCGAGCCGATCCGCGACCGGGCCGTCGATGTCGTATTCGACCAGCAGGTCGTAGGGCACGTGCAGCAGTGTGGTCCCGGTGGACACCACCAGATCCGGACACACCTGCGACAGCGCGTTCAGATAATCCAGCGTGACCCGACGGTCCGCGCGCCACACATTGGTGCCGCCGATCACGCCCGCGTACAGCCGCTTGCGCTTGATCCCCGGAATCTTCGCCAGTTCCTCGGGCCGCACCCGATGACTGGCCAGGTCCAGCCCGATCGCCTCCACCTGGGTCTGCGCCAGGATCGCGGTCGCCTCACCGAAATCGCCGTACTGGCCGGTGACCAGGATGCGCGGGCGCAACGGCGCGGTGGACAGTCGCTGATACGTGTGCAGGAACGCGGCCAACTCGGCCGGGCTGCGATCGCCGGTGAAGCACGGCTCGTCCAACTGCACGCAGGTCGACCCGCGCTTGGCGAGCATCTCGAACAGTTCCTCGTACACCGGCAGCAGCTTGTCCAGCAGGCTCAGCCGATCGAATTCGGTCTCGCCCGGCACCTGCCCCGCCTTGGACAGCAGCAGCAGCGACATCGGACCCAGCACCACCGGCCGCAGTTCGATACCGCGCGCCATCGCCCGGTCGAATTCGTCCAGCAGGGCCTCGGGGTGCAGCGAGAATTCGGTGTCGGCGTCGAGTTCGGGCTGCCGGTAGTGGTAGTTGGTGCCGAAGAAACGCACCAGCTCGAGCGGCGGCAGATCCGGTCGGCCGCGAGCCATCAGGAAGTAGAAGTCCAAGGGGTGCAAGGCTTCTCGATACGGCTCGAACCGCTGGGGCACCGCGCCGAACAGCAGCGCGTTGTCCAGCACGTGGTCGTAGAAGGAGAAGGTGTTGCCCGGAACCTGCGTCAGCCCCGCCGCCGCCAGCTCACTGAACTGCGTCTCCTGGATCTCCCGGCCGACGGCCAGCAAACTCTCCCGAGACAGACTCCCGTGCCAGTACGACTCGAGCGCACGTTTCAGTTCACGGTGCGGCCCGATCCTCGGATACCCGAGAATGCTCGACCCGAAGCCATCGGTGACATTGACCATGAGCTGGACTCCTCTCCGAGCTGCGGTCCCCGCGACCTGAATGCAGCTTACGGCTGGTGAAGCAGAATGCCGACGCACCGGACGCCGACGGATAAGTCGAGAGACGGAATTTGATCATTCGCACCGCACCGCACCGCACAACCCGCCTACCAGGCCGAACATCACAGCAACAGGCACTACATCGAAAGCATCGGGCACTACGTCAACCGTCGGCCCGCAACCTCGCGCGCTCTCCCGGCCCCGCACGAAGCGAGCCTTCGAGCGACGAGTTCGCGGCCGACTCACCGTTGCGCACTCGAAGCGCATGGGCGAGGCCCGAGTCTCGAGTGCGCGACGGCGAGCCTCGGTGGCCGCGAACACGCCGGAGCGGAGGCCGAATTACACAGCCTTGTACTGGTAGAAGCCCGCGCCGGACTTCTTGCCGAGCAACCCCGCCTCGACCATGCGCATCAGCAGCGGCGGCGCGGAGTACAACGGCTCCTTGAACTCGGCGTACATCGAATCCGCGATGGACTTCACCGTGTCCAGGCCGACCAGGTCGGTCAGCGCCAGCGGACCCATCGGGTGCGCACAGCCCAGCACCATCGCCTTGTCGACGTCTTCCTTTGTGGCGAAACCGGATTCGACCATCCGGATGGACGAGAGCAGGTACGGCACCAGCAGCGCGTTCACCACGAAACCGGAGCGGTCCGCGGAACGCACGACCTGCTTGCCCAGCACCTCCGACGCGAACGCCTCGGCCCGCTCGGCGACCGCGGCACTGGTCTTGAGCGTGGTCACCAGCTCGACCAGCGGCAGCACCGGCACCGGGTTGAAGAAGTGCATGCCGACCACGCGCTCGGGCTGGGTGGTGGCCACGGCGATCTTCATGATCGGAATCGAGGAGGTGTTGGACGCGAGCACCGCGTCCGGATCGGTGACGACCTTGTCGAGTTCGGCGAAGATCGAGGTCTTGACCTCCTCGCTCTCCAGCACGGCCTCCACGACCAGCTGCCGGTCCGCGAAATCGCCGAGATCGGAGGTGAACCGCAGCCGCCAGGCCGCCTGCTCGCGCTCCCGCTCGGTGATCTTGCCGCTGCTCACGCCGCGATCCAGCGACCGCAGGATGCGGGCGCGACCGGCGGCGGCGAGTTCCCGGGTCTGCTCGAACACGAGCACGTCGACGTGCGCACGAGCACACACTTCCGCGATTCCCGCGCCCATCTGTCCGGCGCCGATGACACCAACGCGCTGAATCTTCACTGTTCCGCCTCTCCGAGAATTTTGCGGGCACCCTGAGTGCCCCATCAGTCGTGCGCTCCCCCGCCTCTCCGCGACCTCAGCGTGTCGTCGAGTACGTGAAGACTTGCGCTTCGGGCCGAGGTTCGGGACGCGGTCGAGACTTGGACGTCCCCGGCAAGTTACCCATGTTCTTACGAAATCAGTTGTCGCGTACCGAAAATCCATTGGGTGTGTCGGCATTGGTTGGTGCTTTTAGGTAAAAACCCTTCCCGCCGGGGCTGTTCGGACGGGAAGGGTCGGTGGGCACTCGTTGCAGGAGTGCCCGTGTCGGGTGGTGGGAAACCGACGGCGAGCAGGTCGCCGCCGGTTCACCGCACTGCCGCCCGTTACGGGCGACCGGTACAACTCAGTGGAACTGGCCCTCTTCGGTGGAGCCCTTCAGCGCCGCGGTGGAGGTGTTGGGGTCCACGGTGGTCGCGATGGTGTCGAAGTAGCCGGCGCCGACCTCACGCTGGTGCTTCACGGCGGTGAAGCCACGCTCGGCGGCGGCCTTGAACTCGCGCTCCTGCAGGTCGACGAAGGCGGTCATGCCCTCGCGGGCGTAGCCGTAGGCCAGGTCGAACGCGGCGTAGTTGAGCGAGTGGAAGCCCGCCAGGGTGATGAACTGGAACTTGAAGCCCATCGACGACAGCTCCTTCTGGAACTTCGCGATGGTGGCGTCGTCCAGGTGCGCCTTCCAGTTGAAGGACGGCGAGCAGTTGTAGGCCAGCAGCTGGTCGGGGAACTCCGACTTGACGCCCTCGGCGAACTTCCGCGCGACCTCGAGGTCCGGGATACCGGTCTCCATCCAGATCAGGTCGGAGTAGGGGGCGTACGCCTTGGCCCGCGCGATGCAGGGCTCGATGCCGTTCTTGACGTGGTAGAAGCCCTCGGAGGTGCGGTCACCGGTGATGAACGGACGGTCGCGCTCGTCGACGTCCGAGGTGATCAGGGTGGCGGCCTCGGCGTCGGTGCGGGCGATCACGACGGTCGGGGTGTCGGCGACATCAGCCGCGAGCCGGGCAGAGGTAAGAGTGCGGATGTGCTGCTGGGTGGGGATCAGCACCTTGCCACCGAGGTGGCCGCACTTCTTCTCCGACGCCAGCTGGTCCTCCCAGTGGGTGCCGGCGGCGCCCGCGGCGATCATGGCCTTCTGGAGTTCGTAGACGTTCAGCGCGCCACCGAAGCCGGCCTCACCGTCGGCGACGATCGGCACGACCCAGTTGTCGACCGAGTTGTCGCCCTCGACCTTGGCGATCTCGTCGGCGCGCAGCAACGCGTTGTTGATGCGGCGCACGACCGACGGCACCGAGTTGGCCGGGTACAGCGACTGGTCGGGGTAGGTGTGTCCGGACAGGTTCGCGTCACCGGCGACCTGCCAACCGGACAGGTAGATGGCCTTGAGGCCGGCACGCACGGCCTGCACGGCCTGGTTACCGGTCAGCGCGCCCAGCGAGTGGATGTACTCGCCCTCGGTGTTCACGCCCTCCCAGAGGATCTCGGCACCGCGACGCGCGAGCGTGTGCTCTTCGACGACGCTGCCCTGCAGCTTCACGACCTGATCGGCCGAGTAATCGCGGGTGATGCCCTTCCAACGGGGGTTGGTGTCCCAGTCCTGCTGGATCTCCGCAGCGGTTTTCGGGGTGCCGGTGGTCGACATCTCTTACTCCACTTCCTAGTTCGGGTCGAGTGCCCCATGTGCGGACTCCGTCGGGTTCCGACTGCGCTTTCGGCGGTCGGGGCCCTGCGATGTCCGAACACTGCTGGAGCGGTGATTTGCAGGCTTGCTATGCCCATCGGGTGTACTTCAACACGATGGCACACCAGAAAAGTGCCGTCTACCTGTTGCTACTGTAAATCTCGGCTAGCTTTCCCGGCACGTTTGCTAACTCTGCGAAATTTGCGAGCGAATTGCGGGCCTGCTATCTACCAGCGAGTAGGTCTGACATGCGGATTTACGTAACGCCCGTACTGTTAGCGTGACCCTTACCACCGGCCGGATTTCCGCGCCCGCATTGCCGACTGTGACTACGTTCACAGGGCAGCGGACCGTCGATTCGTGGCGGCGGTCACCGACACCGATCACATTCGGTGTCCCGGAACGTTCGGACCGGTTCGGACTGCCAGACTGATCCAGCCGAATCCCGCCGGAATCCACCGGTCCGAATCCATCAGCCGAGGAGCACGATGCGGAAACTCTCGATCGCCGCCGCCGCACTGGCCGTCGCCGCGGCCGCGCTGGTACAGCAGCCACCGGCCCAGGCCGTGCCCGCCACGGGCGTCTTCGAATCGGCCGGGCCGCTGTCCGCCGCGGCGACACTGCCCGGTTCGGTGGGGTCGCAGCGGTTCTTCTACGGCACCACCACGGTCGGCGACGCGCCGACCACGGCGAGTGCGGCGGTCTACTTCCCGCCGGGCGCGCCGCCCGCCGGGGGCTGGCCGGTGATCGCGTGGGCGCACGGGACCGTCGGCATCGGTGACGACTGCGCCTACAGCGTGGCCGGGCCCGCCGCGGTGCAGCGCGACTGGTCCTATCTGGGGACCTGGTTGCAGCAGGGTTATGCGATCGTCGCGGCCGACTATGCCGGGATGGGGTCGCCCGGTGAACATCCGTATCTGGATGGGCGGGTCGAGGCGCACAACGTCGTGGACGCGGTGCGGGCGGCGAGCGGGCACTATCGGACGCTGGCCCGCAAGTGGGTCGTCGTCGGTCAGTCGCAGGGTGCGGGCGCGGCGGTCTCCACCGCCCGGTACGCGACCGCCTTCGGTCCGGGGCTGGACTATCGCGGCGCGGTCGCGACCGGCACTCCCGCCTATATCGAAGATGTGATCAGCCTGCTCGGTCCGGGTGTTCCGCCGGTGAAACTCAGCGGCGACACCACCGCGTACGCGCTCTACATCATCGATGGGCTGCGCACCGCGCATCCGGAACTGCACATCGAGTCGTATCTGACGCCCGCCGGCCGCTACTGGGCCGACCGCGCTCGCACCGAATGCCTGACCCCGCTCGGCGCGGCGACCACCGCGCAGAAGGTGATCGGCGGCAACCTGTTCGCCCGGCCGCTCTCGGACATCCCCGATTTCCACGGCCTGCTGCACAACTACCTCGGCCTGCCCGAGTCCGGGTACGACCGGCCGCTGTTCATGGGGCAGGGTTTGACGGACACCGACGTCATCACGCCGGAGACGCTCCGCTTCGCGGCCGTCCTGACCGCCAACCACCAGCCCCTCACCTTCCACACCTACCCGACCGATCACAGCGGCACGGTGCTGGCTTCCCAGCCGGACTCACTCCCGTTCGTGCGCAAGCTGTTCGGCTGAGTTCGCGCCGACCGCAGTCGAGGCGGTGTGTGCCGGATGTCCGGTGCGCACCGCCTTTTTCGTTGTGTCACAAGACTTTCATGTACGCTTGGCAATCACATTACCTACTCTTTACCAAAGTTGATATCGAGGCGGCCATGACACGATCAGCAACACTCACCTTCTCGGCCATCACCGCCCTGGCAGCAGGCGGTCTCGCCCTCGGGACCGGCACCGCCGAAGCCGCGGAACGCACACCGGCATCGCGATCCGCGAGCTGCCTGTGGGCCGGCACCGCCCACGACCGGGGCGCGAACATCCACGCGGGCGGCTGGACCTTCCGCTGCGGCACCGACAACCGCGGCGCACCGAGCTGGTCCCGCACCGCGAGAACAACCCTGCCCAGCACGGTCGCCAACCCGGGAGCCCACGCCGACCCCACCGACACCTTCAGCCCCGGCGCCCACCAACCCGGCACCAGCTACACCGACCACTGCGTAGGCAACCAACTCATCGAAGGCACCGAAGACATATTTCAAGCAGTCCGCCACAACGACGGCCGCACCTACTGGAAAGCCATCTCCCCCATCACCGACTGGACCTTCCACCCCCTCGAAACCCGCCCCGCCCCCACCTGGCGCTCCAGCGGCAGCTGCCACGACGGCAGCCTCATCTGACCCTCGACCAGCGGCGGCGGGTACGCGGTCACCCACCCTCCGAGCGCGGGCAGGCTCCGCACATCGCCTTCGGTCAGGAGCGGACAAGAACGTCGAGAGCGACGCTCGTCGTGGACTGCCCACAACGACGGAACCAACCGCGACACGGCATCGACGTTGTGCGCCGACCAGGCACGGAGACAGTGGAGGGGCGCGTTGGCGATTCGACGCCGGGACCGCACGCCTCGGTCGCACCCATGGTGACGGGATCCGGCGGCAGGAGCCGCGAAGATGTTCGCGGCGATACCCCGGGACCGTGCCCACGACAGCGACTCCGCTGCCGATATGGCATCGGCGTTGTGAGCCGACCATGGGTGGCGGCGGAGGTTGTGGTGGCGGTCCGGGCTCGGATCGCGCCGTAACTGCTGAAGCAGCCTGGGCATGACGGCGGTGCTGTGGGCCGACCGGATTCGGGGCTGCGGAGGTGGTGTTGGACGCACGCGGCGGTTGTGTTCGCGGAGTGGGTTCCTGGCGCGGCGGTGGAGGTTGTGGCGGCGGTCCGGGCTCGGATTGCGCCGTAGTGGTGTGGGTATGGCGGTGGTGCTGTGAGCCGACCGCGCTCGGGGTGCCGAGGGGGATCCGGGGTTCGGAACGCACGTAGCGGTTGTATTCGGGGTTCTGGGTGGAGGCTGTGGGGTGGTTGTGTTCGGGGCGGCGGAGAGGCGGGGGCGAGGTTACTCTCGGCGGGGTGAGTGAAGGGCGGTGTGACGGGATTCTGCTGGCGGGTGGGGCCGGGCGGCGGTATGGACGGCCGAAGGTGTTGGCGGAGGGTGGGGAGTGGTTGCGGGGGGCCGTGGCGGCGTTGGCGGAGGGGGGATGTGGGCGGGTGTATGTGGTGTTGGGGGCTACGGGGCCGGCGCGGCGAGATGCGAGTGGGTGGTGGGTGTGCGAATCTCCGGCTATTGCCATACCCGAAGGCGCGCAACCGGTTTGGGCCGCGGACTGGGCGGTGGGGGTGGGGGCTTCGCTGCGGGCGGGATTGCGGGCGGTGGCGGATGCGGAGGATGCGGCCGAGTATGTGGCGATCATGCCGGTCGATACTCCGGACGTCGGTGCGGATGTCGTCGCGCGGGTGTTGGGGGCCGCGCGGAGGGCGCCTAGTGGGTTGGCGCGCGCGACCTTTCACGACCGGCCCGGTCATCCGGTTGTGCTATATCACAAGCACTGGGCGGCGGTGATCAAGGCCGCACAAGGAAATTCCGGAGCCAGGGAGTTTCTGGTCAGTAGACCGGATATTGTGGCCGTCAGGTGTGACGATCTGGCGACGGGACGTGACCACGACTATCCGCCCACTCGCGCACGCTGATCGGGAGCTTGTGATGCGCGACATCGTCGATGACCTACTGCGGGTGTGGCATTCCGGGCGTATCGGTGCCATGGCGACCCTGGTCCGGACGTTCGGTCCGGCGCCCATGCCGATCGGTTCGGCGATGCTCGTGGATCCGGACGGACGCGTCTTCGGTTCGGTCTCCGACGGCTGTTACGAGAGCGCCATCTACGACGCGGCGATCCATTCGGCGCGTTCCGGCCGCAAGGAATTACAGCGTTTCGACCCGAACACCGGCATGGACAGCGCCGACTGCGGCACCATCGATGTGTTCGTGGAACCGTTCTCCCGCAACGACTTTCCCGAATTTCCGGCCGTCGCACAGGATCTCGCCGGGTTCAAACCGGTGACGGTGTTCACGGTGGTGTGGCATTCGGATCCGACGGTGATCGGTCAGCATCTGGTGACCGACCGGCGGCACAACACCGAACTGGTCGCACTGCCCGAATCCGATGTGTTCTGCTGCTCGTTCGCCGCCGCGCCACGCCTGATCATCTTCGGCGCCAACGCATTCGCCGCCGCGCTGTGCGTTCAGGGCAGACAGCTGGGCTACCGCGTCACGGTGTGCGACGCCCGGCAGCGGTTCGCCGCCGATCAGTCCTTCCCGGGTGCCGAGGTGATCGTCGACTGGCCGCACCGCTACCTCGAGGCGCAGGCCGCGGCCGGGTTGATCGACTACCGCACGGCCCTGGTCACGGTCACGCAGGATCCGAAATTCGAGATCCCGCTGCTCACCTCCGCACTCCAGCTCCCCGAATTCGGTTATCTGGGCGCGCTCGGCGTCGGCCCCGCGCACGATCAGCGGCTGGCGGCCCTGCACTCGGAGGGTTTCGACACCGACACCCTCACCAGGCTGTACACCCCCGCGGGCCTGGATCTGGGTGCGAGTACGCCGATGGAGACGGCCGTCGCGATCGCCGCCGAAATCCTGGCCGTGCGCGCCCGCACCCCGTCGCATCACACCGGCCCGTTTCCCGCGCTGACCTGATCCCGAACACCTGATATCGCGGCTCACTGCCCGGTGAACCAGGCCCGCGCCGACCGCCGGAACAGCAGTACCACCAGCACGATCGCACTCAGCGGCCCCAGCCACCCGGGCGGATGCCCCGCCGGAATCGACGGCACGGTCCACAGCATGTTCAGCACGGCCAGCAGCACCGCGCAGATCCGAATCCCGTCCCCCACCGCCCCGAACGCGAAGGCCAGCAACCCCAGCAGCCAACTCGGCACGAAGTACACCGCCGTGATCCCCGCCGACCGCGCCCCGAACAGCCACCCCGCCGAGGCCACACACACCAGCCCGATCACCGCCATCCCCCACGCCACCACCCGCGCCACCCGCACGGTCCCCGGCATCGAAAACCCCTCCCCCGCCGCAATCCCCTTGTCGGACATCATCTCTCCCATCCAGCAGGATCGACTCTCACCACAGCGAATCCGAGGCGAACCCTACCGCCGCACCCCAGCGACATCCGAGCGACGCGCCATCAACCTCCCGGCACACAGCCGATTCGACGCTCCCGCACAACTGCTCGCCCACCGTACGCATCTTCGACGCTGCGAGTCGTGGTGATCGATCACATCCCGCGGCGCCTTCGCGCTGCCGTGCGATCTCGTTGCCGCAGGAACAGCGATTTCACCGAACCGAGGCGGAGTCGTCGACCATTCCTGGGAACTCCACCCAGGGCGCTCTCAGTGAAATCTCAGTGCTGGTGGGGCACGGTGCGGGGTGTGATGAATCCTGTGCCGGTTGGCATTTCGCCCGCGCGGGCGCTCGCAACCAAGGTTCCCGAGATCACCGTGTTGTTCTGGGTGATCAAGGTGCTCTCGACGGGGATGGGTGAGACGTTCTCCGATTTCCTGGTTTCGAAGCTGCCGCCGGAGCTCGCGGTGGGCGGGGCCGGGGTGGCGCTGATCGTCGCGCTGGTGGTGCAGTTCCGCAGTAGGCGTTATGTCGCGTGGATCTATTGGACGGCCGTGGTGATGGTCAGCATCTTCGGGACGATGGTGGCCGATATCGTCGATTTCGGCTTGGGCGTGCCGTTGCAGGTCACCACGATCGGGTTCCTGGTGCTGCTCGGGGTGATCTTCGCGGTCTGGTACGGGTGCGAGAAGACGCTGTCGGTGCACAGCATCACCACCCGGCGGCGGGAGGCGTTCTACTGGGCGACGGTCATGATCACCTTCGCCCTGGGCACCGCAGCCGGAGACCTCACCGCGGGCAAACTGCACTTCGGCTACCTCGCGTCGACCGTGCTGTTCGCGGTGGTCATCGCGATACCCGCGGTCGCGCACCGCTGGGCCGGACTCGGCGCGATCCCGGCCTTCTGGGCGTCCTACATCGTGACCAGGCCGCTGGGCGCCTCGGCCACCGACTGGCTCGCCTCCGACCGCTCGGACGGCCTGCGCCTGGGCACCGGCTGGGTCACCCTGGCGGTGACGATCCCGATGGTCGCGCTGATCGCCGTCGCCGCTCGGCGTCCCGACAGCTCATCGAACGTGCCCGATGATGCGGATCTACTCGGCGACAAGGATATTCGCGCACTGGATGGTCTCGGCGAGAGTCGATGATCCCCGCCGCCGCCCAGTTGTACCGACCACAACCACCGGCGCTTTCCCGAGGCGGCCACACCAAGCGGCGGGGGCATGGGTGATTTCGGGCCGCTGATCCTCCGGCGGCAACGGACCACCCTGGCCAACGCGGGAGCATGGTGATTTCGGGCCGCTGATCCTCCGGCGACAACCACCCTGCCCGACCTGGGACTTCGATCTCCCGGATCAGGACACCGGACCGAGCACGCGCAGCAGATGTTCGATCTCCTGCTGCACGGCGTGACGGCCGGGGCCGAGGTAGCGGCGCGGGTCGGACAACTCCGGGTTCGCCGAGAGTTCCGCTCGAACCGACTGTGCCAGCACGATATTCAGCCGGGTCGCGATATTGAGCTTGCGCATGCCCGCGCGCACCGCGGAACGCAATCCGGCGTCGGGCACTCCTGACGAGCCGTGCAGCACAAGGGGCACAGGCACTTTCGCGGCCAGCCGGGCGATCAGCTCGTCGTCGAGCACCGCGTCCCTGGTGTGCATGGCATGCGAGGACCCCACCGCGACGGCCAGCGCGTCCACCCCGGTGGCCGCGACGAATTCCACCGCCTCGTCCGGATCGGTGCGCACGCCCGGCGCGTGCGCACCGTCCTTACCGCCCACCTCGCCCAGTTCCGCCTCGGCGAAAACCCCGCGCTCCCGGCACCAGGCCGCGATTTCCGCTGTGCTGCGGACATTTTCGTCGTAATCCAGCCGCGACCCGTCGTACATCACCGACCGCACACCGACTTCGACCGCGGCCCTGATCAATTCGTGTGAGGTCGCGTGATCCAGATGCACCGCGAGCGCGGCCGTACTGTCCTGCGCGATCTGCAAGCACGCGCGCGTCAACGGCCGCAATCCACCGTGATAACGCACGGTGTTCTCCGAAATCTGTAGTATCGCAGGACGTTCCGCCGCCTCGGCCGCCGCCGCGATCGCCTCGGCGTGCTCCAGCGCGATCACGTTGAACGCACCCAACCCACCCGGTTCGGCAGCGGCGAGCAGTTCCGGAACAGTGGTCAGGCTCATGACTCGTCCTTGATCTCGGTGACGACGATGTCCGGCGCGAGCCGCTCCCGCAACGCCCGATCGATCTCCCCGGCGACCGGAATCACCACGGCCGCAGCGGAAGTCGCGACGGCGTCGGCCACCAGCGCGGCCCAGTCGGGTTCGGCCGCGGCGGCGAGTCCGGCGATCACGGCGGCCGCCGCGGCATCACCCGCGCCGGTGGGATTACCCGCCATGGGCTCGGGCGACGCCGCCGCCCAGGCCCCGGACGCGGTCACCGCCACCAGGCCCTCGACACCGCGGGTGGCGACCACCGCCCGCACCCCGCTCTCGATCAGCGGCCGCACCGCGGCCACCACCTCCTCCGGACTGCCCGCGGGCGATCCGGTCAGGCGCTCGAGCTCGTCCCGATTGGGCATGAGCACGATGCCGGGCACCTCGGCGGCCAACTCCAGCGCCCGCCCGTCCACATCGCAGATGGTGGGCACCCCGGCCGCGAGCGCGACCCGCGCCAACTCCGCCGGAATCCCGTCCGACACGCCGCCGGGCAGCGATCCGGACACCACCATCCCGCCGGAATCGTTCAGCATGCCCGCGACCCGGACCTTCAACTGGTCGACCGCATACGGTTCGTTCAGCCGCGCGCCCGGCTCCCACAGCGAGGTGGCCGTCCCGTCCCCGGATTCGCTGATGACCACGGTCCGCCGGATCCAGGGCAGCGCGTGCACGAAATCCACCGGCAGTTCCAGCTCGGCCGTCGCGGAGAACATGTGATCGGCGAAACCCGTTGCCCGCGAATACTTTCCCAGCTGATTGAGCACCCGCGAGACGTTGATCCCCTTACCGCCGATGCGCTGCTCGACCGACAGCACACGATGCTCCCGGCCCCGCTCGAAACGCTCCACGCGATAGGTCATGTCGTAGGCGGGGTTCATGGTCACGGTCAGGATCACGTCAACTACCTTCCTCGTCGCAGGGTTCGACGCAACCCCATGTCCTCGTCGAGTATCAGGATGTCGGCATTACATCCGGGACGCAGATCACCCACATCGTCCAGGCCCGCCGCCGCGGCCGGGGTGGCGGTCGCCGCCCGCACCGCATCGGGCAGCGCGACGCCACACTCCCGCACCGCCCATCGCACACAGTCCAACAGCGTCGACGTCCCCCCGGCGATCGATCCGCTCGCCACCCGCGCCACCCCGTCGCGCACCCGTACCGCCTGCGGGCCGAGCCGGTACTCCCCGTCGGGCAGTCCGGCCGCCTGCATCGCGTCGGTGATCAACGCCACACTCCCGCGCGCGGTCGCGAAGGCCAGCGCGCCGAATCCGACGTCCACGTGCACTCCGTCGCCGATCAATTCCACCACCGCGTCACCGTGTGCGGCGGCCACCAGCGCGGCGGCGACGGGGCCCGGGGTGCGGTGGTGCAGTGGCGGCATACCGTTCGCCAGATGCGTGACGAGTGTGCCGAATCCCTTGGGCGACAATGCTTCCCGGAATTCTCGGTAGCCCGCGTCACTGTGCCCCAATGCGACGACGACACCGTTCGCGGCGAGTTGCGCGGCCGCCGCAGCGAATCCGGGACGTTCCGGAGCCAGCGTCATCACCCGCAGGCGCCCGTCCGCGGCCGCGAGCAGCCGATCGATCAGCACCGGATCCGGATCCAGCAGATACCGCGGATCCTGTGCACCGCACCGCATCTCCGACAGGAACGGCCCCTCGGCGTGCACACCCGCGATCACCCCGTCGGCGGCCAGCCCGCTCAGCGTCGCGGTCTGCGCGACCATATCCTCCGGCGCGGCCGTGACGATCCCGGCCAGCACCGTCGTCGTCCCGTTGCGCAGGTGGTATTCGGCCGCGCCGCGCGCCTCGCCGGGATCGGTGGTATCGAAGCGGTGCCCGAATCCGCCGTGATTGTGGATATCGACGAGCCCGGGAATCAGCGTCCCGGCGAAGGGCGGCGGCGCGAGGTCCGGATGGGCGGCGGTCCAGGACGCGAAGGATTCCACCGCGACGATCCGCTCGCCTCGGAACGTGACAACGCCGTCGTCGAAAGTATTCGACGCCGCGACGATCCGGCCCCGCAGCCGGGTCTGCGGCTCTCGGTTCACACCATCACCTCGTCCATCACGCACTCGCGCACCCGCTGTCTCGATGCCCGCGCTCGAACCGTACCCGCCCGGACTCCCCATGCCGCAACCATTCGGCAAATTCAACCGGGACAACCGCGCCGGTCGTTCATTCCAGCGTGCCGGATCGGGCGTATCGGGCGGCCCCGACCAGCCCGGCGCGCACCCCGAATTCGCCGAGGACCACTCGTGGAGCCGGTGCCACGTACAGCAGTTCGTGCAGCCGATCCTGGAGCGCGTCGCTGAGCACCGCGCCCGCGCGCGCCAGGCCGCCGCCGAGCACGATCAGTTCCGGACAGGTCGCGTGGATGACGCCGAACAGCCCTTCGGCGAGCGCGTCGATGGCGTCCGCGATCACCGCCCGCGCCTCCGGATCACGGTCCATGACCTCGAAAACCGTTTCCGCGCCGGGTATTTCGCGGCCGGTGCGCGCGGTGTAGGCGCGCGCGATCGCCGCACCCGAGGCGATCGTCTCCACACAGCCGACATTCCCGCACGGACAACGCAACCCGTCGCGGTGCCGCACCGGGATATGCCCGTACTCCCCGGACTGACCGGCCGCACCGCGCACCAGCCGCCCGCCGACCGACAGCGTGCCGCTGATTCCCGTCCCGAGAATCAGCACGCACACGTCGTCACAGCCGCGTCCGGCGCCGAACCGCCATTCGGCCCAGCCCGCCACCGCGACGTCGTGTTCGATCAGCACCGGCATATTCCAGCGATCGCGAAACCGGTTGCCCACCTTCACATCCCGCCACCCGACGTTACTGCTGAACACCGCCAGCGAACGCACCGGATCCACGATGCCGGGCAGGATCACCGCGGCCCGCATCATCCGATCACGCTGTGCCGCAGGGAGTTCCGCGAGCAGCCGAGCACCCAACTCACCCACCGCGTCGAACGCCGCCGCACCCGGCGGCGTCGGGACGCTACCGCTGCCGAGCACGTCGCCCGCGGCATCGGTGATCTCGGCCTTGATCGTCGTCCCGCCGACATCCACGGCGAGGACCGGATCGGCCCCGGAAGCGCGCACCGTCAGCCCAGGATGACCGAACGGTTCAGGCTGCGCGGATGATCCGGATCCAACCCCAGATCCGCCGCCCGCACCTGACACAACCGGTGCACCCGGAGCAGATCGGCCATCGGATCGATGGCGCGGTGCTCGAAATGCGCACCGGTGGCCGCGACATCCTGCGCCAAACCCGGCGGCACCGCGCCGAACGCCCACACCACGCGCCCCGGCGCGGCGATGCTGACCGGGCCGTGCCGCCATTCGGTGGCCAGATATCCCTCGGTCCACGCCTGACAGGATTCGCGCAACTTCAGCCCGGCCTCGTCGGCGATGGCGGCCGCGAAACCCATTCCGACGAAACTGATCTGCTCGGCCGACCGCACCGAGGCCAGCGCCGTGGCGGGATCCTCGGCGAGCACCTCGCGCCCCTGCGCGATCACCGGCGCGAGATCCTCGCCCAGATGCCAGCGCAGGATCGCCAGCACCGTGGTCGCGAAACGGGTCTGCACCACCGACTGCTCGTCCACGTCGGCGATCAGGATCGGATCGGCCAGCTCGAGCACCGGTGTGCCCGGACTCGAGCAGATCACCGCGCGCGGCACGCCCTCGGGCAGCGCACGCATCGCCTCGATCACCTCCGTGGTGGTGCCCGAACGGCAGATCACCAGGTAGCGGTCGTACTCGCGGCTGCGCACCTGCCCGGCGGGCCAGGCGTCGGTGACGCCGTGACCCGCGGACTCGCGCAATTCGGCGATCGCGCGGGACATGAAATACGAAGTGCCGCAACCGATCACGGCCACCCGCTCACCTGGCGGCGGCAGCCTGGCGGCGTGGTCGGCGGCGATCCGGGCGGCGCGGGCCCAGTCGTCGGGCTGGGTGGCCACCTCGGCGGCCAGATGGGTCTCGGGGAGTGGACGGATTTCGGGGAGGCGATCGGCGGAGGTCGGCACGCCACCAGAATCACCCCGATGATCGTTCATGTCAACTTTACATTCGAAACAGTCACATTCGATCACCGAGTGAGCTAGATTCGGACCAATCGACCCGTTCGCTTCATCATCCGCGTTCGTCCCGCCGGGTGTGCAGCATTGAAAGGTTCTCTCGTGAAACGTCCACTCCGCGGCGCGATGTCCGCGCTCGCGCTGGCCACCGGCCTGGCGCTGACCGTCTCGTCCTGTGGGTTCGGCGGCGGCAAGTCCAACGCCGACGACCCCAATACGATCACCTTCCTGGCCCCGATCTACAGCGACGGTACGAAGGCCGAATGGGATTCGATCATCGCCGACTTCGAGAAGCAGAACCCGGGCATCAAGGTCGATCTGCAGATGGAGTCCTGGAAGCAGATCCCCGATGTCGTCCGCACCGATCTGCAATCGGAGTCCAGCACCCCCGATCTGCTCAACATCGACGCGTACTCCACCTACGCCTCGGACGGAAAGCTCTATCCCGCAAGCGATATCGCCGACGCCTCGGTGCTGGGCGATCTCCAGCACAGCTTCGTGGAGAACGCGTCGATGAACGGCACCCAGTGGGCCATGCCGCTGTTCGCCTCCACCCGCACGCTGTTCTACAACACCGATCTGTTCGCCAAGGCCGGTATCGCCGCACCCCCGAAGACCTGGGCCGAGCTCACCGACGACGCGAAGAAGATCCAGGCCCTCGGCGGCGGCGTCTCCGGATACGGCCTGCCGCTGGGCCAGGAGGAGACCCAGGCCGAGACGTCGCTGTGGACGTTCGGCGCGGGCGGCAACTGGTCCGCGGGCAACAACCTCACCATCGACACCCCGCAGAACCTCGAGGGCGTGCAGGCGATCAAGGCGATCGCCGAAGCCGGTGCGACACAACCGAATCCGGGCGCGACCGATCGCACCCCGCTGATCAACGTCTTCATCCAGGGCAAGATCGGCATGATCGAGGGCCTGCCGCCGGTGATCAGCATGATCCAGCAGAAGAACCCGGGCCTGAAGTACGCCACCGCGCCGACCCCGACCAAGGACGGCGCCCCGGTCACCCTCGGCGTGGCCGATCATCTGATGGCGTTCAAGAAGAAGGTCGACAAGCGCGCGGCGATCAAGAAGTTCGTCGATTTCTTCTACCAGTCCAAGACCTACGCCACCTTCGTCAAGGCCGAGCACTTCATCCCCGTGACCACCAGCGGCGCGCAGGCGATGGCCGATGATCCGGTCGTGAAGGCGTTCGGCGCGACGCTTCCGGTGGCGAAGTTCTACCCGAGCAACAACCCGAAGTGGGCCGAGGTCGAGGGCGCGATGAAGCAGCAGCTCGGCACCGTCACCCAGGGCAGCGATCCGGCGGCAGTCCTGAAAACCATTGCGCAGGCGGCGAGTTGACCACCGCCCCCGCGGTGAGCACTCCGCGTCGATCCACGGCAACGCTGCGCGCGTTGCCGTGGATCGGCCCGGCGCTGGTGCTGATCGCCGCGATCGTGGCGTTCCCCGCCGCGTACATGATCTGGACCTCGACCCGCACCCTCACCTCGTACGGTCAGGACGAGGGTTCGGCCGGAATCGCCAACTACCGCACGCTGTTCGGGCGCAGTGAGCTGCCCAGCGTGCTCGTGCACACGGTGGTGTGGGTGGTCGCGGTCGTGCTGATCACACTGGTGCTGTCCGCGGCGCTGGCGCAGTTCCTGAACAAAGATTTCCCGGGCCGCACGGCGGTGCGCCTCGCGGTGCTGGTGCCGTGGGCGGCCTCGGTGGTGATGACCACGACGGTGTTCGCGTACATGCTCGATCCGGATGTCGGGATCGCCAATCGGTTCCTGGTCGACATCGGCGTGCTGCACCGGGGTTTCGGGTTCACCAAGGAGGCGGGTCCGGCGTTCCTGGTCGCGATCGGGGTCGCGGTGTTCGTGTCCATCCCGTTCACCACGTACACGATTCTGGCCGGGCTGCAATCGATTCCGGCGGAGTTGCACGAGGCGGGCCGGGTGGACGGCGCGGGCGCGTGGCAACGCTACCGGTATCTGACGCTGCCGCAACTGCGTCCGGCGATCGCGGTCGCGGCGATCATCAACATCATCAACGTGTTCAACTCGCTGCCCATCCTGCAGGTGCTGACCGGCAGCATCGCCGGATTCGCCGCCGACACCACGACGACGTTGACCTTCAAGCTGATTCAGCAGGATCAACGGCTCGACACCGCCGCGGCGCTGAGCGTGCTGAACTTCGTCCTGATCGCGGTGATCATCGTGATCTACGTGAAACTCGTCCGCCCGGCCGGGGAGGAGGCCCGATGAGCGCACCCACCGCCACGACCGCGTCCGACCCCACCGAATCGCCTGCCGCACAAGCTGTTCCACCGGTACGCACCAAACGCGCAAGGCGGCGTTGGGATCTCACGCTCGTCGGCATCGTGATCGCGGTGATCTTCCTGATCCCCTACATCGTGATGGTGCTCGGATCGCTCAAACCGCGTTCGGAGATCCTGCGCATCCCCGCGACTTATCTACCGCACCAATGGAGTCCGGGTAACTACGCCAGCATGTGGCAGACCCCGGAGACGCCGCTGCCGTTCAACATGGTCAGCACCATCGTGATCTCGGTGTGCGCCACGCTGATCGTGCTCGCGGTGGCCATCCCCGCCGCGTATTACACTGCGCGACGCCGCTTTCCGGGCAAACTCGCCTTCCTCGGCCTGGTGCTGGTCACCCAGATGCTGCAACCCGTGGTGCTGGTGACGGGCCTGATCCGGGAGTTCTTCGCACTCGGCATCAACGACACCTGGCTGGCCATGATCCTGGTCAACGCCGCGTTCAACCTGTCCTTCGCGGTGTGGATCCTGCACAGCTTCTTCGCCTCGGTGCCGGTGGAGATCGAGGAGGCCGCACAACTGGACGGGCTCAACAGAATTCAGATCCTGACCCGGGTCAGCCTGCCGCTGGTGTGGCCGGGCATCGTCACCGCGACCATCTTCGCGTTCGTCTCCTGCTGGAACGAATTCGCCGCCAGCCTGGTCATACTCCGCACGCCGGAGAATCAGCCGCTGTCGGTGGCGCTGACCAAGTTCATCGGGCAGTACGACACGGCTTGGCAGTACGTGTTCGCCATCTCTACTGTCGGCGTCGTGCCCGTTGTCATCCTGTTCGCGTTCATCGAGAAACGTCTGGTCGCGGGTCTGACCGCGGGAAGCGTGAAATGACCGCCGCGGCAGATCGTTCGCAGCGCTGGAATCGCCTGCTGGAGTTGCTGTCCGAGTCCGGGCGGCTGACGGTGGAGGAGGCCGCGGCGATCCTGTCGGTCTCCCCCGCCACCATCCGCCGCGACTTCACCTCCCTGGCCGATCAGCAGCTGGCCACCCGCACGCACGGCGGCATCGTGGCGACCTCGGTCGCCTACGATCTGCCCGCGCGGTATCGCGGCACCGGCGACGAACCCAAACAGCGCGTCGCGGAATACGCTGCGGCACTGGTGAATCCGACCGAGGTGGTGGGCCTGAACGGCGGCACCACCACAACCGCGGTGGCGCGTGCCCTGGCGGGCCGCCCGGACCTGCCGACCTCGGCGGACAACCCCATGACCATCGTCACCAACGCGCTCAACATCGCGGGCGAACTGGTGCTGCGCCCGCACCTGCGCACCATCTGCATCGGCGGCCAGGCCCGCCGCGAATCCTACGAACTGCACGGCCCCCTCGCCGAACGCGCCATGGCCCAACTTCATCTGGACACCCTGATCCTCGGCGTCAACGCGATCACCGCCGCGGGCGGCGCCCAGGGCCGCCACCTGGACGAATCCGGCATCAACGCCGAAATGGTCCGGCGCGCCGACCGCGTCATCGTGGTCGCCACCGCCGAGAAACTCGAAACCACCGCGCTGGCCCGCATCTGCCCCATCGAGGACATCGACATCCTGGTCATCGACACCGCCGCCGACCCCGAAGCCATCGACGCCATCCGCGAAACCGGCGTCCGGGTCGATCTGGTGTAACCACCCCCTGTCGCACCACACGACAGACCGAGTCCCACGACCGCGAGATACCCGCGAACACAACCACGTCCCGACGTGCCCAGCGGCGAATCGTCTCTGTCCCGCTGGAAATCGCCCGCGAAGCGAAAGGCTCAACAAGCCCAACCCCAAAGGTTTTCGGCGCGGCTCGTCGTTCAGCCCTCGAAGCGCAAGACCCAAGGCCGAGTCCCGAGGGCTGAACGACGAGCCAGCAAGCCACCGAGCCAACCCAACGCAACAACCAACGCGCCCAGCGGCGAACCGTCTCCGTCCGGCTGGAAGTTGCCCGCGAAGCGAAAGGCTCAACAAGCCCAACCTCAAGGGTTTTCGGCGCGGCTCGTCGTTCAGCCCTCGAAGCGCATGGCCGGAGGCCGAGTCTCGAGGGGTGAACGACGAGCCACACGGGCGCCGAAAACCTGCCGGAGCGGAGGCCAAAGACACAGCGCATGGCCGAAGGCCGAGTCTCGAGGGCTGAACGACGAGCCACACCAGCGCCGAAAACCCGCCGCAGCGAAGCGGAGGCCAAAATTACAGCCGTTGCTGATCGGAAATATTTGGGGGGCAATATATCCGGCGTGGAACCACTCCCACCCAAGAATCTGCTGCTGGATGCCTGCCGGGGGCTGCCGCACGGGGAAAATCTCGTGTTGCGGTCCGCGTGTCGACTGGCCGAGTTGCACGAGCAGCGGCTCGACGCGAGTCCCGGGGTCACTGTCGACATCGATCGGCGCAGGGCGCACCTGGTGCACGAGATCGATCGCTGGGTGGCGCGGGAGCTACCGCACGCCCATCGCGGGGTGCGGCTGCACACCGAGACGGTGGGCACCGTCGTGGATCGGCTGGCGCAGTTCTCGGCGCTGGCCTATCTGACCCTGACCACCGCACCCGAATGGGTGATCAGCGATGCCTGGCGACGGCTGAGTCAGCTGGCCGTGGCCTATGACGATCTGGCGGCCGAGGTCGTCGCGGGCCGCTGCCGCCTGCCGGACCTGAGCGACCACCACGAATACGAACCGTAGAAGATTCGACACCGAAAAGTTGCTGCCGGTGCCGCGGCCAAGGTTCAACGGCACCGGCAGCGGGAAAATGGTTCAACCCCCATCAGTGATTCTGCCCCGGTCAACGCCGACAAACCAGGGCGTGCGCCTGAGAAGACACTGATAAGTTGCCAACAAGTGGCCGAAAAAGCCGAACGGCGGCGCTGGCGAGGGATGTGCAGCGCCGCCGATGGCGGGGATGACGGATCAGGGCAGTTGATCCGCGCCGGTCGAACCCGACAACTACTGATCCTGCGCCCGTTACCTCGAGAACCACCGCGAGAAATCTGTGAATACCCTGGCAGTGCATACCGCCAGGTCAACCCGGTAGTTGCGGCTACATATCAGCCATCGCTACGGGCCGCGCCGAAGTTACAGCAGCGCCCGCACCGCATCGATGGTGTCGGCGTCGGCGGCTTCCTTGTCGGGTCGGTACCGGACGACGCGCGCGAACCGCAACGCCGCCCCACCGGGATACCGCGAGCTGACCTGCACCCCGTCCAGCGCGATCTCCACCACCAGTTCGGGCCGCAGGTAGACGGTGTGATCGTCGCGCGTACGCTCGTGCCGGGGGAATTCCTCGGTCTGCCAGCGCAGCAGCGCGTCGGTGAGCCCCTTGAACGTCTTGCCGACCATGATCGGCTCGCCACCGTCCGGATCCCGCGCGCCCAGATGCAGGTTGGACAGATAGCCGGTGCGGCGGCCGTAACCCCACTCTGCGCCGAGCACGATCAGGTCCAACGTGTGCGTCGGCTTGATCTTCTGCCAGGCCCGGCCGCGCCGTCCGGCGGCGTAGGGCGCGGTGAGGGATTTGATCACGATGCCCTCGTGCCCGGCGGCCAGCGCGGTGTCGAAATAGTCGGCGGCGGCTTCGGCGGCGGGCCGTACGAGTGCCGGAATACTGTGCGCGGCAGCTACTTTCGACAACGCATCACGACGTTCGGATAGCGGCGCGTCGAGCAGGTCCACGCCGTCGAGGTGCAGGCAGTCGAAGAAGTACGGGTGCAGCAGCAGATCGCGCGTCGAGGTGATCGGCCGATCCGCGATCACCGGCGTGGCCTCCGAGGTCGCGAATCGGCTCATCGTCTGCTGGAACGGCCGCGGGCGGCCCGCATCGTCCAGCGCGAGCGTCTCCCCGTCGAGAACCACGCTGTCGCACGGTAATTCGGTGACCAGTTGCACCAGCTCGGGCACCCCGGCGGTGATGTCGCGCAACGTCCTGGTGAACACCCACACCCGAGTTCCCTTGCGATGCACCTGAATTCGCGCGCCGTCGAGCTTGTACTCCACACTCACCTCACCCCCGAACTCGCCGAGGGCCCCGTCGAGCGTCGCACCGGGCGAGGCGAGCATGGGCCGGATCGGCCGCCCGACCTCGAGACCGAACTCCGCGAGCGCCGCCACACCGCCCGTCATGGCCGCCACCGCGGTCACCGGCAGCCGCCCGGACAGCATGTACGCGCGACGCACCCGATCCACCGGTACCTCGGCCGCCCGCGCCACCGCCTCGGCGACGAGTGCGGCCAACGCGCCCTGACGCAGCTCACCGGTCAGCAGCCGCACCAGGAACTCGCGTTCGGGTTCGGTGGCGGCGCGCAACAACCCGGTCAGCAGTTCCTGCCGCCGCCCCGCGGACCCCTTGCCCGACGCGCTCGCCAACTCGCCGAGCACCCGCTCCACCTCGACGACCGGCAGCGTCGACACCGCCGCCGGAGCGGCCTCGATCGCGGACAGCGTGCGCCACCCCGCACCGATCCGCCCCTGCGTCGGCTCACCCGACACCCACGCGACGACCGACGCGAGTTCGTCGACACCCGCCCGGCCGAGCAAACCGGCCAGCGTCTCGATCTTGAGTTTGCGCGAGGAAGTGGCCCGCACGGCCTGCGAGGCTGCCACGACATCCGAGAGCAACACGAGTCCGACCGTAACCCGAGGCTGTGACATATTGCTCAGCAGATTTGTTAATTCACTATTGGCAAGGCTGCGAAGGCTCCCTAAGCTGGACATATGGCCAAGACTTATGTCGGGTCGCGCCTTCGTCAGCTACGAGCCGAGCGGGGCATGAGCCAGGTGTCGCTCGCCAAGAAGCTGGAGATCTCGGCGAGCTACCTCAACCAGATCGAACACGACGTGCGCCCGCTGACGGTCCCGGTACTGCTGCGGATCAGCGAGGTCTTCGGCGTCGACACCAGCTTCTTCTCCTCCCAGGACGATACCCGGCTGATCGCCGAGCTGCAGGAGGTGGTGATGGACCAGGAGCTCGCGATCGAGGCCGACGCGCAGGAGATCGCCGATATGGTCTCCGCGCATCCGAGCCTGGCGCGCGCGATGGTCAACATGCACCGCCGCTACCGCAACACCACCGCCCAGCTCGCCGCGGCCACCGAGGACCGGTTCTCCGACGGCAGCGGTTCGGGCGCGATCTCCCGACCGCACGAGGAGGTCCGCGACTTCTTCTATCAGCGGCAGAACTACATCCACGAATTGGACACCGCCGCAGAGGAACTCACCAACCGGATGCGCTTCCACGGCGGAGATCTCAAGCGCGAGATAGCCCGTCGCCTCAGCAGCGTGCACGGCGTGCAGATCATCGAGCGAATCGACCTGGGCGAGGGCGTATTACACCGTTTCGACGCCGAGGCCGGGCGGCTCGAGATCGCCCCGCACCTCTCGGGCGGGCAGCGGGTGTTCAAACTCGCCGCCGAACTGGCCTATCTGGAGTGCGGCGAGTTGATCGACAAACTTGTCGAGGAGGGCAACTTCGCCTCCGAGGACACCCGGATCCTGGCGAAACTGGGGCTGGCCAACTACTTCGCCGCCGCCACCGTGCTGCCGTATTCGCATTTCCACGAGATCGCCGAGGACTTCCGCTACGACATCGAGCGTCTCTCAGCGCATTTCACGCAGAGCTACGAAACCATCTGCCATCGCCTCTCCACCCTGCAACGCCCGAAACTGCGCGGCGTGCCGTTCTCCTTCGTCCGGGTGGATCGCGCGGGCAACATGTCGAAACGCCAGTCCGCCACCGGTTTTCACTTCTCCTCCTCCGGCGGCACCTGCCCGCTCTGGAACGTTTACGAGACCTTCGCCTCCCCCGGCCGCATCATGACCCAGATCGCGCAGATGCCCGACGGCCGCCGCTACCTGTGGATCGCCCGCACCGTGGAACGCCGCGCCACCCGCTACGGCGAACCCAGCAAAACCTTCGCCATCGGCCTGGGCTGCGAACTCCGCCACGCCGCCCGCGTCGTCTACGCCGACGGCCTCGACCTCAACGACCCCCAGGTCACCCCCATCGGCGCGGGCTGCCGGGTCTGCGAACGCGCCAACTGCCCCCAACGCGCCTTCCCACCCCTCGGCAAATCCCTCGACATCAGCGAACACCGCAGCTCGATTTCGCCATACGTGTTGCGGTAGAGCATTTTTCGGGACGACGCCGCCCGATCCGGCGGATACGACCCGCAGGGCAATCGTGATAGCCACCACGCGTCACCACTGAATGATGACCCGACAGGACGCAGGCCCGATGGAGGCCACACCTGGACGTGACGGCAGCGCACCTGACCACACACTCATCGAGCGATTGCGGATATCCACACCGCACACAGGCGCGGCTATGACCGTTTCGATTCGGCCGCAGCACTTCCCGGCTCAGCGCACTGCCGACGCATCCACGACTGCGCCGAAGATCGGAAGCCCAAGTTTGCAAACCTAAGTTTATAAATCTAGGCTTACAATCATGAGCGACGGCGAAGCGCGGACGAGCGAGACACCGGGGACCCGCGAGACGGCCAATCGTCTCCGCATCGCCATCGGCGCGTTCAAACGTCGTGTGCAGGAGACGGCCAAGAGCGGTGAGCTGAGCAATCCGCAGATCACGGCCCTGTCCCGGCTCGATCGCCTGGGGCCGATGACCGCCGCCGGGCTGGCCCGGCGCGAGCAGATCACCCCGCAGGCGATGGGGACCACGGTCGCGAGCCTGGAGAAGCTCGGGCTGGTGATGCGCAAAACCGACCCGCAGGATGCGCGGCGAGCGATCCTGCGGCTGACTCCGGAGGGGTTGGCGGCCGTCCATTCTGGCCGCAATGCCGTGGTCGACAAGGTCACCGCCGCCCTCGAGGATTCGTTCACCGACGCGGAGATCGAAACCCTTTCCGCCGCAGCGCCATTGATCGAGCGACTCGCGGAACTGCTGTAACCGATCCCCCACGCGAGGAGGTACCCGTGCCCGCCCAGTCCACATCGGCGGTTCCGGCCGACGCGACCGCGCAGAGCCCGTTCACGTGGCGTTTTCTGTCCCCGCTGTACCTCGCGTCGATCCTCAATCCGGTCAACACGTCGCTGATCGCCACGGCGCTGGTTCCGATCGCGCACGGGCTCGGGATCCCGATCGGGCAGACCGCTGCGCTGGTGACGGCGCTCTACCTGGCCAGCGCGGTGGCGCAACCCACGGCGGGGAAGGCCGCGGAGGTGTTCGGGCCGCGTCGTGTGCTGATCGCGGGGGCCTTCGCGCTGGGCGTGGGTGGGTTGATCGGATGGATCGCTCCCGATCTACTCACTCTGCTGATCAGCCGGGTCCTGATCGGACTGGGCACCTCGTGCGCGTATCCGACCGCAATGTTGTTGATACGCAAGCGCGCTCGCGAGGCCGGTATGGCACAGCCGCCGGGCGGTGTGCTCGGCGGATTGCAGATCACCGGCGTCGCGACCGCATCGCTGGGCCTGCCCATCGGCGGGTTGCTGGTCGGCGCGCTGGGGTGGCGGTCGGTCTTCTTCGTCAATCTGCCGCTCGCGCTGATCACGCTCGTCGCGACGCTGATCTGGGTCGAAGCGGACGGGCCGTCGGCGCGGCGGGGAGTGCGGGAGATCGCCTCGCGCCTGGACCTGGCGGGAATCGCCGGATTCGCCGTGGCCATGCTGGCACTGCTGATCTTCCTGTTCGAGCTGCCCACGGCGCACTGGTGGATCCTGATCGCCTCGATCGTGTTGTGGGCCGGCGTGATCGGCTGGGAGTTGCGTGCGGCGAGCCCGTTCCTCGACGTGCGGCTGCTGGCCGCGCGGCCCGCGCTGACCAATACCTATGTGCTGTTCGGACTGGTCATGCTGTGCCAGTACATCGTGCTGTACGGGCTCACCCAGTGGGTCGAGACCGTGCGCGGTTACGGCGGGTCGTCCGCCGGTCTGCTGCTGCTTCCGATGACGCTGATCTCCGGTGTCGCGATCGCGGTGATCTCGCGCCGCAACCTGATCAGGGGTCCGGTCATCGCCGCGGCCGTGATCTCCCTGACCGGATCCGCCGGGGTGCTGCTGCTCGACGCCGGCGCGTGGATCGGCCTCGTCGCCGTCATCACCCTGTTGTTCGGTGCCGCAACGGGTTTCGCGGTCGCGGGGTATCAAACCGCGCTGTACACCCACGCGCCCGCCGAACAGCTCGGTACCGCCGCCGGGCTGTTGCGGACCTTCGGTTACATCGGTTCGATCGCGTCCTCGGCCATCACCGGGATGGTGTTCCACCGGCAGGTCACCGATCACGGCCTGCATCTGATCGCCTGGATCATGGTCGGCATCAGCCTCGTACTGACCGCTCTGACCTTGGCCGACCGGTCCCTGCGCACCGCTCCGGCCCACACGGACTGAGCCGCAACATATTTCACGCATCCACGTCACGCGACTCACGCCCCCGCGAAGATGCGTACGGCGATGCCGTTGGCCGAGCGGACGAAGTCGGCGCAGTTCACCGCGGCCGTCGGCCCGTAATTGCTGGGGACAGTGCCCGGTCGGTTGCGCTAGATTCCCTCTGAGCCGCAGCGCGATTCACCGGGCGGCCGACGTATGCGCCGGGGAGGATCGGTCGTGGGTTTGCAGCCGGGGGCTGTGTTCAACGAGTTCGCCATCGAGCGGCTGCTCGGTTCCGGCGGGATGGGCACGGTCTACCTGGCCAGGCATCCGCGGCTGCGGCGGCGGGTCGCGCTGAAGGTCCTCACCGACACCTTCACCCTGGATTCGAAGGCGCGCGCGGCCTTCGACCGCGAGGCCAATCTCGCCGCCGGGCTCGATCATCCGAACATCGTCCCCGTCTACGACCGCAACGCCGCCGACGATCCGGATCTGTGGCTGGCGATGCGCTACATCGACGGCGGTGACGCCGCCGCCCTGCTCGACGACCACCCGGACGGCCTGACCCCCGAACGCAGCGTGCGCCTGCTCGCCGACGCCGCCCGCGCCCTGGACTACGCGCACGGCCGCGGTGTCCTGCACCGCGACGTGAAACCCGCGAACCTGCTCATCGAGACCGATCACAAGCGCAACGAACGCGCGGTCCTCACCGATTTCGGCATCGCCCGCACCCTCGACGACACCGTCACCATGTCCGGGATCGCCGCCAGCTTCGCCTACGCCGCCCCCGAACGTTTCACCGACTCGCCCGCCGACCACCGCGCCGACATCTACTCCCTCGGCTGCACCCTCTACCAACTCCTGACCGGCCGTCCCCCGTTCCCCCGCAAGGACCAGGCCGCGGTGATCGGCGCTCACCTGACCGCACCGCCACCCGCACCCCGTGCCCTCCGCCCCGACCTCCCCGCCGAACTGGACGTCATCATCGCCACGGCCCTGGCCAAATCCCCCGGGGACCGCTACCCCAACTGCACCGCCCTCGCCGAGGCCGCGACCCGCTGCCTGATTCCGGCCGAAGCGACCGTGCGATGGGGGCCACCGGCGGCGAACCCGGCACGCGTCGTACCGACGCCGCCGGTTGGCACATCGATGTCGCAGCCGCCGCTCACCGAGTCGACGCCACCCGCCGCTGCCCCGATTCCCCGCTCTTCGATTGCCGACCATCCGTTCGCTGATCCGCTGTCCTCGGCACCGGCCGTCGCTGCCACACCTCCGCACCCCGCCCACCATCCGTTCGCCGATCCGGAGCCCTCGGCACCGGCCACCGCTACGGCACCTCCGCACCCCGCCGACACTCCGTTCGCCGATCAACTGCCCTCGGCACCGGCCGTCGCTGCCACACCTCCGCACCTCGCCGACACCCCGACGCCGCACCCGGTCATCGGCGAGCATTCACCGTCGGTAGCCACTCCGCACTCGGCATCGGTCGACCGGAGCGTCGAGTCGCCAGCAGCGTCGAGTGTCTCCCGAATCGCGACGGAACCGAACGTCGAGCGCTCGTCCCGGGGCCGGAGGCTGGCGCTCGCGGCGGGCGCGGGCGTTCTGGTCGCGGCAATCGGGGTGGCGGGGGTCCTCTACACCACCCGCGACACCGCGAACACGCCCACCACGCCGACATCTTCGGTTGTCCCACAACAAGTTACGACGACGGTCACACCATCCCCGACCACCACACAACCCCCGACCACCCCGCCCGCAGCGACCACACTCGCCACGGCCGACGCACCCACCGAACCAGCACAACCCACAGCACCGGCGGTCCAGGAGCACACCTACACACCCGCGGTCCCGCAGGTGGTCCCCCGCTCGAAGTCGTACTAGCCGACCGGCCGATTCACCCGGCGTTACTGGTGCACACGGTGTCCACCACGAACGGCGGCCTGATGGTCCGCAGGGCCCACGGCTCATCGAGCCGATTGCTCGCGGCTCGCGCCTTCTGCTCCGCGGCAGCGCGCGTCGGACCGGTTCTCGTGTAGAACATGCGCTGAGTGTCCGAGACGACGAAGGGCCCCACGGCGTTCTTCACGTCCTCCTCGACCAGGGAGCCGCATTCGTTGTGCATCCGGGTCAGCACAACGCACGCGAGCCCACCCGTCCGGGAACAAGCGGCCAGCGCGGCCTTGTCCGCAGCAGCCTGGTTGGGGTAGTCGACCGCCGAACCGGCGTGGCCCATTCCGGTCGCGATCGCGCCGTACAGATCCCCGGCCGCATTCGCGGTTCCCGCGCCAACCACGACAAGCGTTCCGCTGGCCGCAATCATCATGGCCACCAACGACTTTCCCATCAATGACATATTGTCCCCACTCACCCGGCGTTCGCGGTGCACAGAGTGTCCAGTATGAAGGCCGGTCTGGTGATGCGCATGATCCCGGTACCGCCATCAGGCCCCGCGAGTGATCTCGCCTTCCGCTCCGCTGCAGCGCGGGAGGGGCCGTTTCCGCTGAAATACATAGGCTGGACGGGCGCCTGGAGTGTGAAGAAGTATATCTGCGCATCGCGCTCGATCACCGCACCGCAGTCGTTGTGGATCCGGGTCTGGATTATGCACTGGGTCCCGCTCACTCGCGCACACGCGGCCAGCGCGGCCCGGTCCGCGGCGGGCTGACTCGAATAGTCCACCGCCGAACCGGCGTGGGAGGCCCCCGCCGCGATCGCGCCGTACAGATCTCCGGTCGCGTGCGCGGCCCCGGCCCCGGTCACTCCGAGGAGTGCGGCTGCGGCAATCATCGTGGCCAGCAAGGACTTCGACGAAAATGACATGGAATCGAACCTCATCCTGCGTTGGCGGTGCACACGGTGTCCCGGATGAAAGCGGGCGAGATTACCGAACTGCCGAATGCCAGACTCATGGCTGTACCGAAGGGAGTCACCGGCGGCGCTTGCGACAACGCCATCCGCCGTGCTTCGGCGGCCGTCTCACCGGTTCCGTAGTAGTACGCGGGCACACGACCCCAGAGCCCGTTTTCATCGAATTCGGCAACCGCACCGCAGTCGCCCTTCAAGCGCAGCTGCACCGTGCATACGACCCCGCCGCACGCGGCCAGCGCCGCCCGATCCGCGGCGGCCTGGGTCGGACCGACCGCGTGGGCGAGCGTATAGGGGCCGGTGGCGATGCTGCCGTACTCCCCACCGGCGGCATTCGCGGTCCCGGCCCCGTTCGCGACCGACACCCCGGCGACCGCAACCACCATGGCCGCCAACGACTTTCCCAACAATGACATGTAATCAACCCCGGAATCGACAGCAGTACCGGGCGATCATCGCGGCATTCACAGTGATTGTCCAGCCACTATTTCCATGCCGTGGTGGGCCGCAACGCATTCCGGATCGGGCGATCGCGCGGACTCGTGTCGCATGATGAATATCTACGAACGTCGCTGTACATCACTACTCGCCACCGATCCGGGCCACCTGTTAGCGTGAGGCATGGTGACGACGAAGCCGCGTATCGAACCGGGCCGCCTGCGTGAACTCGGGCCGGTGAACTGGGTTGCCTGGCAAGTACTTTCGCGGGCGGCGGGCACCCCCGACGCCCACCTGTTCAGCACGCTGGGCCGCACCGGCGGCCTGTTCCGCGGCTGGCTGCACTTCTCCGGCCGCCTCATGCCCGGCGGCAAACTCCGCCGCTACGACACCGAACTGGTCATCCTGCGCGTGGCCCACCTCCGCAACTGCGAATACGAGACCGACCACCACATCCGCCTCGGCAAACGCGCGGGCGTCACCCGCGAAATCCTCGACCGCCTCCGCGAGGGCCCCGAAGCCCCCGGCTGGTCCGACAAGGAACGCGCCCTCCTCACCGCCGTAGACCAACTCGTACAAACCCGAGACATAGACGACCCCACCTGGACCACCCTGTCCACCCACTACGACGAACAACGCCTCATCGAAATCATCCTCCTCACAAACCAATACGAGGGCCTGGCCAGCACCATAACCACCCTCCGCATCCAAACCGACCACTGAGGTTTACCACTGGCAGTGTACGGACAATGTCCGTACACTGAGGTCACAGTCCGGATGAGCAGCCGGAAACCAGACGATCGCGGCTCGCAAGCGATCGTCGGAACCTAGGCGAGGTCACTGCGATGAGCACCAAAACCGAAAGATTCGAGATCAGACTGGCCGAGGAAGGCCGCAATCAGATCGAGGAGGCAGCGGGCACTGTCGGCGAGTCCCTGACCGAGTTCGTACGAAATGCGGCCATCCAACGCGCCGACCGCGTCTTGGCGCTCTCCAGTCGCACACTGATGCCGGCCGAACAGTTCGACGCGATGATCGAATCGCTCGACGTCGCCGACGATGCACCGGCGATGACCAGGCTGGCAGAGCGCGCCCGGAGGTACGTACGCAAGTGACACTGTTCTCGACAGCTCTCACCGCACAGCATGATCTGTCGCAATTCGATTGTGGCAAACCAGTTTTGGATGAGTGGCTACGAACCAAGGCACTTGCGGCCGATCGGGGTATGACGAGCCGGACCTACGTCTGGATCTTCGACGCGGATCCGACCGTCAAGGCGTTCTACACGATCGCCCCCACGATGGTCGACCGCGCCGAGGACGGCATCTCGAACAAACTGGCAGCGGGACTACGGTCCGTACCGGGCTTTCTGCTCGCCAAGTTCGCGTTGGACAAATCGCTGCACGGGCAGGGATTCGGTGCCGACCTGCTGCATGACGCGATTACGAAGATCATGGGCGCTGCCCTCGTGTCGGGCGGGCGGCTGATCGTGGTCGACGCGATCGATGACGGAGCTGCGAGCTTCTATGAGAAGCACGGTTTCACGCCGGTCCTGAACACCCCGCATCGTTTGGTGCTCAAGATGTCGACCGCACTGAAAGCGTTCGGCATCGGCTGAAGTACAGCGCCACCGGACTCCGAGTCGTCCCACACGACCGGCACGGGATGGCTCAGAGTCCGACATCGGGACGTAATTACTTCGCGAGGGCGGAACGGAAGACCTCGGTGGGGGAGGCGGCGGGGCGGCCGATGAGGTCGGTGAGGTCGGTGGTGGCTACCTCGAGCCAGCCGTCGCGGACGCCGGTGTCGGCGTTGGCGAGGATCTGGGCTACCGGGGCGGGGAGGCCGTTCTGTTCCAGGACTGCGGCGTAGTCGGCTTCGGGGACGTCCGAGTAGGCGACCGGTTTGCCGGAGAGTTCCGAAATCACCTGTGCCAGTGCGGGATACGTGATGGCGTCGCCGCCGAGTTCGTAGCTGCGGCCGGCGTGGCCGTCGGTGGTGAGTACCGCGGCGGCGGCTTCGGCGTAGTCGGCGCGGGCGGCGGCGGAGACGCGGCCTCCACCCGCGGCACCGGCCAGCGCGCCGTATTCGGCGGCCGCGGCCACGCGGTCGGCGTAGTTCTCCCAGTACCAGCCGTTGCGCAGGAAGACGTGCGGCACAGGCGATTCGGCGAGGACGGCCTCGGTGCCGCGATGTTCCTGCGCGAGGGCCATCGGGTTCACATCGGCCCGGGGAATGCTGGTGTAGGCGACCAGTTTCACCCCGGCGCGCTCGGCGGCCCGGATGACGGCGGTGTGCTGGGCGACCCGATCACCGAAGTCGGTGCCGGAGATGAGCAGCAGCCGGTCGACGCCCGCCAGCGCGCGATCGAACGCCTCGTCATCACCGTAGGACGCCTCCCGGACGTCCACTCCCCGCTCGGCCAGATCGGCCACCTTGGCGGGGTTCCGGACGATCGCGACGATCGGCCCGGCATTGCGACGCAACAACGCCTCGACCACGAGACGCCCGAGCTGCCCACTGGCCCCGGTGACGGCGACGGTCTCAGTCATATCTACCTCCTGGATGGCTACGATTCATCATGCACTAACTAATAGTAAGTACCCAGCATTCCACAACTACTGTGCTTCATGTCACTACCATGCCGATCGGTAGTATCGGAGCATGACCATGCGGGATCCTCAGCCGACCGACAGCGCCGACGACGCGCTGGATTCGCTGGAACCCGACGTCTTCGCCCGCAACTGCACCTCCCGCCCCGTCCTCCAGAACGTCGCGAGCCGCTGGGGCATCCTGGCCCTGGCCGCCCTCCTGGAGGGCCCCTACCGCTTCAACGCCCTGCGCCGCCGCGTCGACGGCGTCAGCGAACGCATGCTCTCCCAAACCCTGCAAACCCTGGAACGCGACGGCCTTGTCCACCGCGAGGCCCACCACACCATCCCCCCGCACGTCGAATACACCCTCACCCCCCTCGGCACCCGGGTAGCCGAGAAGATCCGCGACCTCATCCACATCCTGGAAGGCAATATGGACACCGTCCGCGCCGCCCAGGCCGCCTACCACCGCGAGTGAATCCCCCAGCGCCGCCACCTTGTCCGTGCCGATGGACTACGCGCACCCGAACGGCCGACAGATCCGACTGACGGTCAGCCGCGTTCCGGCGACCGACCAGGCGCATCGGCGCGGCGCGCTGTTCGGCAACCCGGGCGGCCCGGGAGCCGACGCGCTCACCATGTGGACCACGCTGAGCGAACACCTGCCCACCCACCGGCGAATTCACAAGCGGCACAACACCATTTACCGATCCCGAGGATTCTGCTTCCGCACCCACCTCACAATCGGCCCGGTTGCGGCAGCTCGCGAACCTCGGCGAGCGCCGTCAATCCCATGGAGTCCACTCGTCGGTGCGGATCGAGACGCCGAACGGCTCCGGTAGATCGATCCGCTCGCCGAACTTCCAGTTCACCGACTCGCGGTAGCGGCCGGATTCGCGGTCCGGGGCGGTGAACAGGGTCGTGACAGCTACTTTCGGGTCGCGGTCGACGATCAGGTAGTACTCGATGCCGACTCGCGCGTATCCGTTCCACTTGCTCGGGCGAACGCGACGACTGCCCGGTTGGCGGTCTTCGGCGGCGGTGGACGGTGAGGTGACCTCGACGGCGAGTGCCACCTGATGCGGCAGCAGTTTGTGTACGTCGTCGAGGCGGGCTCGGCGTGCGATATCCCTGTCCATCACGCACAGATCGGGGATGTACCCGTCGTGGATATCGCTGAGATTCAGATCCTGGGTCTGCACACACAACCAGCGGAATTCTGCATCGGCCGCTCTGGCCACCGCGATCGCTTCGTGAATATCGCTGACGATGAGGCTGTGCGCGAGCTTCGGCCCCGGTGCCACGACGATCTCTCCCCCGATGATCTCGGCCCGCGTGCCATCGTACGGCAGGTCGAGCACGCCTGTCAGTTCATCACGCATCCACAAGTCGTAAGGCTCGCCGGGTAATTCGCTGTGGCGATGGACCACTGCCATGACACTCATAACATCCCTCCCTGGTTCCGAGTAGGGCCATGGTAAGCCCGAAATCTCGGAAAACGCCAGCTCAGAATGGTTCCCGCACCCTTTGCAGGGCGACACACCGGACACACGCCGCGCACGCCCTCCACAACGCGCACCGGCGAATCCACAAGCGGCACAACACCGTTTACCGATCCCGCGGATTCTGCTTCACTGAAGTGATGGTCACCGTTGTGATTGTGCTGTTCTTCGTGTTCGTCGTCGCGCTGATTCTCGTGTTGCTGTTCGCGCTCAACACCGCGAGCAACAAGCCCTCGCAGCGCCGGAAACGGGGGTCGAGCACGCAGTGGATGGTCATTCGGTCGGAGTTCCGGAACAACAATCCGCCGGGCTCGGGCGGTTCGGGGAACTGAGCGGACCGATACCGCTGGGCCGCAGCCGATCGCGGCGTACGAAAATGCCCTCCGGTTCGAAAACCGAAGGGCAGCTTCGCGATAACGTTCGGGCGGAGACTAGAAGTTGATCATGTGGCCCGCGAGGCCGTGGATCGCTTCCTGCAGCGCCTCGCTCAACGTCGGGTGGGTGTGGACGTTGCGGGCCAGTTCGTTGACGGTCAGGTCCCACTTCTGCGCGAGGGTCAGCTCGGGCAGCAGTTCGGAGACGTCGGGGCCGATCAGGTGGCCGCCGAGCAGTTCGCCGTACTTGGCGTCGGCGATCAGCTTGACGAAACCGGTCGGGTCGCCCAGGCCGTGTGCCTTGCCGTTCGCGGTGAACGGGAAGTTCGCGACCTTGACGTCGTAGCCCTCGGCGCGCGCCTGCTCCTCGGTGAGGCCGAAACTGGCGACCTGCGGCTGACAGAACGTCGCGCGCGGCATCATCCGGTAGTCGCCCAGCGTGAGGGTCTCCGCACCGCCGATGGTCTCGGCCGCGACCACGCCCTGCGCCTCGGCGACGTGCGCGAGCTGCAACTTCGCGGTCACATCACCGATTGCGTAGATGTGCGGGACGTTGGTGCGCATGTAGTCGTCGATCGCGATGGCGCCGCGATCGGTGAGCTGCACGCCGGTGTTCTCCAGGCCGTAGCCCTGCACCCGCGGCGCGAAACCGACGGCCTGCAACACCTTGTCGACCGTCACGGTCTCGATCGCACCGGACTTGTTGTCCTTGATCGACACCGAGACCTTGGAGCCGTTGTCCTCGATGGACTGCACCGACGCGCCGGTGCTGATGGTGACGCCCAGCTTCTTGTATGCCTTGGTGATCTCCTTGGAGACGTCCGCGTCCTCGTTCGGCAGCGCGCGATCCAGGAACTCCACGATCCGCACGTCGACGCCGTAGTTCTTCAGAACATAGGCGAACTCCATGCCGATCGCGCCCGCGCCGACGATCAGGATCGACCCCGGCAGGTCGCGGGTGAGGATCTGCTCCTCGTAGGTGACCACGTTCTTCGACAGCGACGTGCCCGGCAGCAGTTTGGTGGCGGTGCCGGTGGCGATGATCGCGTTGTCGAACGTGATCGTCTCGCTGCCGCCCTTGCTCAGCGCGACCGAGAGCGTGTGGGCGTCGGTGAACGTACCGGCCCCGTCGTACTCATCGATCTTGTTCTTCTTCATCAGGAAGTGCACGCCCTTGACGCGCCCGTCGGCGACCTTGCGGCTGCGGTCGAACGCCGCGCCGAAGTCGAAGCTCGCCTCCCCCGAGATCCCGAACGTCTTGGCTTCCTTGGTGAAGACATGCGCGAGCTCCGCATTGCGCAGCAGGGCCTTGGACGGAATGCACCCGACGTTCAGGCACACCCCACCCCAGTATTTCTGCTCGACGATCGCTGTTCGCAATCCGAGCTGTGCGGCGCGGATCGCGGCGACGTAACCGCCGGGCCCGGCGCCGAGAACGACGACATCGTAGTGGGAAGTCACGGCGACGAGTCTAGTCACGACGTGCGATCTCGCAGCCGTGGGTGGCCCGACCGCGACCTCCGTTGGCCGCGAGCGCCGCGATCCTCGGTAAGAATGTCAATCATGAGTGGCGCGCAGGAGCAGCAGACCGATCCTTACCTCTGGCTCGAGGAGGTCACCGGCGACCGGGCACTGGATTTCGCCCGCGCGCACAACGACGTGGTCGTCGAGCGGTTCGCCACCACGGACCGGTTCAACGAGCTCGAACATCGCATCCTGGACATGCTGGACACCGACACCCGCATCCCGTACCCGACCCGGCGCGCGCAGTGGCTCTACAACTTCTGGCGCGACGCCGAACATCCCAAGGGCCTGTGGCGGCGCACCACCTTCGCCGAATACGCCACGCCCACACCGGATTGGGAGGTGCTGATCGATCTGGACGCGCTGGCCGCGGCCGAGGAGGAGAACTGGGTGTGGGGCGGCGCGGCGGTGCTGCGCCCGAGCCAGTCCCTCGCGTTGATCAGCCTGTCCCGGGGCGGCGCGGATGCCAAGGTGATACGCGAATTCGATATGCGCACCAAGCAGTTTCGGGCGCCCGAGGACGGCGGTTTCCAGCTGCCCGAGGCGAAATCGCAGTTGAGCTGGATCGATGCCGATTCGGTCTATGTCGGAACGGATTTCGGCCCCGATTCGCTGACCGATTCCGGATATCCGCGGATCGCCAAGCGCTGGCGGCGCGGCACCCCGTTGGACGACGCGCAGACCATCCTGGAAGGTGCGGCGAGCGACGTCACGGTATCCGCCGGATACGACCGCACCCCCGGCTATGAACGCCATTTCGTCTCTCGCGCAACGGATTTCTACAACGAGATCTCCTACCTGATCGAGGACGACGGCACCCTGCGCCGCCTGGACACCCCCACCGACGCATCGGTCTCCTGGCACCGCGACTGGCTGCTGCTGCGCCTGAAGACGCCATGGGAGGTGGGCGGACAGACCCATCCGGCGGGCGCGCTGATCATCATCGACCTGAACGAATTCCTGGACGGCGCAAGGAATTTCGACACCCTCTTCACCCCCGACGAGCACACCGCACTGCACGGCTACGGCTGGACCGAACACCATCTGCTGCTGATCACCCTCGAGGATGTGCAGACCAGGCTCTACGTGCTGACCCCGTCGCAGGACGGCTGGACCCGCGAAACCCTCGCCGACGTCCCGCCGATGGCCACCACCAACGTCATGAACCTCGACCCGCTCGACGGCGGCGACGAATTCATGCTCACCTCCAGCGGTTTCACCACACCCGCCACCCTGCTGTCCGGTTCGGTGGGCGGCGCGACCACGCTGCTCAAACAGGAACCCGGCTTCTTCGAGGCCGAGGGCATCGAAACCGAACAGTTCTTCGCGCGGTCCGACGACGGAACGATGGTGCCCTACTTCGTGATTCGGCATCGCGACCGGCGTGGGCAGGCCGGGCCGACGGTGATGTCCGGTTACGGCGGCTTCGAGATCTCCCGCACGCCGGGCTACAACGCGGCCTCCGGAATGGGCTGGCTCGAACGCGGCGGCACCTGGGTGATGACGAATATCCGCGGCGGCGGCGAATACGGGCCGAGTTGGCACACCCAGGCGGTCAAGGAGGGTCGGCACCTGGTCTACGAGGATTTCTCCTCGATCGCGAAAGACCTTGTGGCGCGCGGTATTACGACCGCCCCGCAGCTGGGTGCGGTGGGTGGCAGCAACGGCGGGCTGTTGATGGGCGTCATGCTCACCCGGTATCCGGAACTGTTCGGCGCGATCGTCTGCCAGGTGCCGCTGCTGGATATGCGGCGCTACCACCTGCTGCTCGCCGGAGCCTCCTGGGTCGCAGAATACGGCGATCCGGACAAGCCGCAGGAGTGGGAGTACCTCGGCAAATACTCCCCCTACCAGCACACCGACCCCGATCGCCCATATCCGCCGATCCTGCTCACCACCTCCACCCGCGACGACCGCGTGCACCCCGGTCACGCCCGCAAGATGGCCGCGCTGCTGGAGGAACAGGGCCACACCGTCTGGTACCACGAGAACATCGAGGGCGGTCACGGCGGCGCGGCCGACAACAAGCAGATGGCGTTCCAGGCGGCGTTGATCTACGAGTTCTTCACCCAGACGCTCATGGACGAACAAGCAGATGGCACTGCGCCGGACGGGCGCTGATCCACGAGTTCTTCACCCAGACCCTCATGGACGAACAAGCAAATGGCACTGCGCCGGACGGGCGCTGATCCACGAGTTCTTCACCCAGACCCTCATGGACGAACAAGCAAATGGCACTGCGCCGGACGGGCGCTGATCCACGAGTTCTTCACCCAGACCCTCATGGACTCCTGACGCTCCGCGCGCATCACCGCTCCCGCAGCCAGGTCTCGATTCTGTCGACAGTGCTGCGCGGATCGGTGATCCATCCGTTGTGCCCCAACGGTTTCGGCTCGTGCCACGTGCTCACCGAGGCGTTGGGCAGTTTCTCCAGCAGATGCCCCGCCGAACCGCGCGGGCTCAGGTCGTCCCCCTCGACGGTGATCGACAACACCGGCAGTTTCAGCCGCGCGATGCGTTCCTCGTAGTCGATATCCGCGCCGACGGGCACGAATCGCCCGGTGCGGGCCAGCCGCGCCCAGTCGGAGATCAGTACCTTGGATTGGCGGCCGAACCCACCGGCGGTGATGCGGTCGCCGGGCCAGAAGCCCGCGAGGTTGGCCGTCAGCGAGATCGCGGCCGGGCCCAGCAGCATTCCGGATCGGAAGATACCGCTGTAACCACGGAAATACGGTGTGCCGGAAGCGATCAGGATCAACCCGCCGAGCCGGCCCCGGATCCGCGCCGCGTACATCACCCCGAGTTGCCCACCCATGCTGTGCCCCAACAGAATCGGCGTACTGTCCGGAAACCGGTCCCGCACCACCTCGAAGATCGCCGGAAAATCCACCGATACGAGTTCGTGGTACCCGTACGTACTGTCCGCATCCGGCTTCGGCCGCGAATCCCCGTTCCCGCGCAACTCCCCGATCGCCACATCCACCCCGCGACCGGCCAGTTCCTTCGCGAAATCGCTGTAGAAGATCCCCGGCACCCCGAGCCCGGGAATGATCACCACCACCGCCCGCGGCGCATCCGGCGTGATCGGATGCCGATGCTCGCCCCGCGCCGCGATCAACCGCACCGGCACGGTACTACCATCGGGCACCTGAATCGGAACAGTCTCCATCAGGGCACGCTACCGCGCCCGACAGCTACTTTCGCGATCCTCACCCGATCCCGCGAGCCGACCGTCCGCCCGGCAGCCGCCCACGCGAACGGATGCGCGCGTACTGCCCTGCTTCCCATGATATTTCGGTATCCGATCGAATCCGGCACGCTACCCGATCCGGCCCAGGCAAAGCCCAGCCAGGTACTGAGTGCATCCAGCCCCGGAGCCGCGCGCTCGGTGCCCGCCGATGCGGCAGACATTCACCGCGTCCGGCCACGCTCCGCGAGGCGCCGACCGATTCAGGCGCTGACGGAATCCGGTTCGGCCGGATCGCCTTCCGCGCCCTCGCTGCGCTGCAACAGTTCTCCGAGGCCGGTGCGGGTGGTCACGACGACGATCTGATTGCCTTCGGCGAGTTCGGTATCCGGGGCGGGCTGCCATTCCAGGCCCGCGCCGCCGCTGCGCTGCATGGCGATGACGCGGGTGTGTTCGGGCAGGTCGGCGGTGTCGAGCGGCTTGCCGACCAGGTCCGAACCCGGTTGCACCGGAAGTTCGGCGACCATCAGGGTGGCCGCGCCGACCGAGAGCGTCGCGATCACCCGGCGTTCGCTCATCGCCGCGGCGAAACCGTCGGCGGCGAGCTGGAAGACGCTGCGCACCACGGCTTTACGCAGACTGCGCTGCACCCGGTCGGCGAGGTCGTCGTCGGACAGGCGCAGTACCACGCGCAGATCGTCGCGATAGGACTGACCGAGCATGGCGGCCTCGAGATTCACCGCGTCACTGCTGGTCGCCACCACCAGCGCCTGCGCGCGTGCGACACCGGCCGCGCGCAACGTATCGTCCCAGGTGGCCTGCCCGATCACGACCGGAATCCCCAGCGCGCGGGCCTGCGCCACCCCGCGCGCGTTCTCGTCGTGATCCAGTCCGACCACGCGAACCCCGAGGTCATGGAGCTGTTCCACGACCCGGCGGCCGACATTGCCCAACCCCGCCACGATGACGTGATCGCTGAACCGCGCCGGATCGGGCACCCCGACATCGGACAGTTGCGCCCGCAGCACCCCGCCCACCACCAGCGCGGTCACCACCGGCGTCATCGCCAAGCCCAGGAAGGTGATGCCCAGCTGCACCACCTTGTACATCGTGGTCTTCTCCGGTTCGGGCGCGGCCGACCCCGCCGCGTCCAGCATAGTTTCGTAAACTGCTGCACCCCAACCACTTCCGACCACGACCAGCAGGCAGCAGCCGAGCGCGATCAGCGCGATGATCCCCATCAGCAGCCGAATCAGGTCGTGCCGCACCAGATATCGGATCAGGTTCAACCAGACCCGGCGCGCACCAGGGGAATACGGTTCCCGCCCCGACAACGCCAGCACCCGTCCGCCCGCGGGTACGACGGATGTCAGCGCGATATCCGACCCGACCCCTTCGACGAGCCCGCACACCACCCGATCCGCGGGCGTCTCGGCCGAATTCCCCACGTACAGCGCGCGATCCGCGAGCCGCAGATAGTCGACCGCGCTCTCACTGACCGCCGCCGCGATGAACGAGGGCGCGGCCATCTGCGACATGGACAGCACCACACAGTCCGCGAACAGCGTCCGGATCCGAAACCCCAACCCGGTGTTGAACATTCGGATCACCAGCCGGATCTCCGGATTCAGCTCGTTGGCCCGCAACGCCGCGTGGAAGTTCTCCACATCGGCCTGATCCACCAACGCCAACGCCCGAGCCTCCGCCACCCCCGCCGCCCGCAACGTCTTCTCATCGATCCGCGAAGCACACTGGATCCGAACCCGCTCCAACCGCTCCAACTGCGGAACGTAACTCCCCTCCAGATTCGGCACCACCACCGTCACCGTGGCCCGGGAAAACCGCGTAACCAGCTGCAACGCCAACTGATACACGAGCGGATTATCCCCGCACACAACAAATCCCGGCCCCACCGCACCTTCCTGCCCCGAACTCACACCCCGATGCTAACCGGCCGCACCCCGCCGCACCGGACCTCCATGATCCAACCGGCCGCAATCGACTCCGCCGACACCGTGCTACAACACCGATTCACACACGGAGACAACCCCGCACCGCTTCTGCCGAGCTCGCGACCCGATAAGCAAGCAGGCCTTCACTTCGCCCAATCCCACAGCGACACAACCACTTCCACCCAGCGCCGTCGAACACCGGAAGCAATGTTCGCGGCCCGGTGCGTCTCAGGGGGCCGCGAGCTACAGCTCAAGCGCCCACCGCGCCGATGATGATCCTGCGTAACACCCGAATGATGTCGTCCAGGCTGGGCCGGGGGTCGGTGCCGCTCCACGCGTCGACGACGTAGTTGACCGCGCCGATGATGGCCAGCATCCGCATCTCGTAATCGCCCGTGGGGATTTCGCCGTGCAGCGCGGCGTCTTCGGCGGCGCCGGCCAGTAGCGCACCCCAGGTGCGCCGCAATTCCAGCCGGAACTTCTCCACCTTCGGGCCCGCGCCGACCACTTCGACCAATGCCACGCGGGCCTTGCGCGGATCGCGGCCGACGGCCTCGATATACGCGCGCACGCAGGCGTCGATCACCTTGACGGCCGGTTCTTCGGCATGGTCGGCCAATGCGGCGGCGACCGCGTCGCGTGATTGCCGGTCGATCTGTTCGTAGAGCTCGAGTAGCAGCGATTCGCGGCCGGTGAACTCCTCGTAGAACTGTCGCGAGGAGAGACCGGCGTCTTTGCAGATCGCTCCGACCGAACTATTCGCGTACCCGTCTCTGGCGAACACCGTCAATCCGGATTCCAGAAAACGCGCACGTCGTTGTCGCTGCCGGTCTTCTACGGGCTGCCCGGCGTACATCCTGCCCGCATTCGTCTCCTGTGACATTGCGCCAGACAATACAGAAAGGCCCGATCCCCTCGTCATGGATCGGGCCCTTCGTTTTCACCTTCGGCCAACCGAGCATTAGCCGAAAGTTGGCTGTATAACCGGTATTACCGATGACCTACCGCATCGGGCCGGTGACCAACCGTTAGCCGACTCGAAGCTTTCCGAGCAGCCCTGGCAATCATAACCGTTTTATAGGATTTTTCTAGAGTTAATTTGAACCGTCTCAATGAACGCACGTCGAACCGCCCGCCATTCCGGGAAAACATCCGGGACGACCCAGTCCACACATCGGCGCCGCCCCGATACTCGTTACACCCGAAATCTGACACCGGTTCCAGCGCGACGCCCGACAGCCCTTCCCGCACAACGACGGAGGGCCGCGAACGGCATTCCGTCCACGGCCCTGCCACGCGCCTGGGCTCAGGCGGTGAGTTGCTCCCGCTGGAGTTCCAGCGCGATATCGATCAACTGATCCTCCTGCCCACCGACGAGCTTGCGCTGCCCGGCCCGCACCAGCATCTCCGCCGCGGAAACCCCGTACCGCTCGGCCTGGCGCTCGGCGTGCTTGAGGAAACTCGAGTACACCCCGGCGTATCCCATCATCAGCGCCTGCCGATCGAGCAGACACTCCTGCGGCATAGCAGGACGCACCACATCCTCGGCCGCGTCGGCGATCGCGAAGAAGTCGATCCCGGTCTTGATCCCGATCTTGTCCGCGACCCCGATGAACGCCTCGACCGGAGTGTTCCCGGCCCCCGCGCCGAACCGCCGCGCACTCCCGTCGATCTGCTTGGCCCCCGCGCGCACCGCGTAGATCGAATTCGCCACGGCCAGATCGAGATTCTCGTGCCCGTGGAACCCGACCTGCGCGTCGTCACCGAGCTCGGCCACCAGCGCGGAGATCCGATCGGACACCTGATCCAGCACCAGCGCGCCCGCCGAATCCACGACGTACACGCACTGACATCCGGCGTCAGCCATGATCCGCGCCTGTTCGGCGAGCACCTCCGGCGGCTGCGAGTGCGACATCATCAGGAACCCCACGGTCTCGAGGCCCAGATCCCGCGCGTACCCGAAGTGCTGGATGGACACATCGGCCTCGGTGCAGTGCGTGGCGATGCGCACGATCGACGCGCCGTTGTCCTGCGAGATCTTGATGTCCTCCTTGACGCCCACCCCGGGCAGCATGAGCACCGCGATCTTGGCCCGCTTCGCGGTCTGCGCCGCGATCGTCACCAGTTCCTGCTCGGGGGTTCTGGAGAATCCGTAGTTGAACGAGGAGCCGCCGAGGCCGTCGCCGTGCGTCACCTCGATCACCGGAATCCCCGAATTGTCCAGCGCCGCAACGATATCGCGCACCTCGGTGGCGGTGAACTGGTGTCGCTTGTGGTGCGACCCGTCCCGCAGCGAGGTATCGGTGACGCGAACGTCCAACTCCTGCGAATAGGGCTGCTTCACGTAAGTCATGACGATGCTCCCTTCTACACCCGGGCCGAGATGATCTGATCGGCGACGACCTCGCCGACCCGCGTCGCGGCGGCGGTCATGATGTCCAGATTGCCCGCGTACGGCGGCAGGAAATCGCCCGCGCCCTCCACCTCCACGAACACCGAAACCTTCGCCATCCCACCGGATATCACGCTCGGCTCGTCGTACTGCGGTTCGTTGAGCAACCGGTATCCCGGCACGTACTGCTGGATGTCCGCGACCATCCGGTGGATGGATACGGTGATCGCGGCGGTGTCGGCGTCCTCGGGAATCGCGGCGAAGATGGTGTCGCGCATGATCATCGGCGGTTCGGCCGGATTCAGGATGATGATCGCCTTACCGCGCTTCGCCCCGCCGATGGTCTCCACGCCCTTGGACGTGGTCTTGGTGAACTCGTCGATGTTGGCGCGGGTGCCGGGCCCGGCCGACACCGAGGACACCGACGCCACGATCTCCGCGTAGGGCACCTCGACCACCCGCGAGACCGCGGCGACGATCGGAATCGTCGCCTGCCCGCCGCAGGTGATCATGTTGACGTTGGGTGTATCCAGATTCGCGTCCAGGTTCACCGGCGGCACCACCGCCGGACCCACCGCGGCGGGCGTCAGGTCGATCGCGCGGATCCCGGCCGCGGCGTACTTCGGCGCGTACTCCCGATGCACGTAGGCCGAGGTCGCCTCGAACAGCATGTCCGGCTTCTCCGGCAGCCCCAGCAGCCAGTCCGCGCCCTCGTGCGAGGTCTCCAGCCCCAGCCCGGCCGCGCGCTTCAAACCCTCACTGTCCGGGTCGATTCCGATCATCCAGCGCGGTTCGATCCGGTCGGACCGCAGCAGTTTGTACAGCAGATCGGTGCTGATGTTGCCGGACCCGACGATGGCTGCCGTGACCTTCTTCCCGGCATTCCCGTTGTCACTCACTCGAAATCTCCTCGGTGCAAACGCAGACGGACAGCGCCGAGTCCGTCGAACTCGGCATGGCACTCATCCCCCGGCCGGGCACGAATCCGACCTCCACCTCGACCCTCGGACAGAGATATTTCGAGGTGTCCACAGGTGTGTTCTCGAACACTTCCAACTCGCCGAGCAGGTGGCCGTAGTCGGGTTCGTCGACGCCCATCAACTGCCGCATGGCCGCCCAGGAGAGCCCGTCGGACAGCACGCTGGTTCCTTCCGCCGGGGCCCGGCCCGGAAACTGGAACGAGTTTTCCTGCGAAAACCCAGCCCAGCAGTCCCATCTGCCAGACCAATATAGACCAAACGTAGTCTGATTCTATAACGTGTTCTACATGACTGATCGGGAATACGACGTGGTGGTGGTCGGCAGCGGTGCCGCCGGTATGACAGCCGCACTCACCGCGGCGCATCACGGCCTGCGCGTGGTGCTCATCGAGAAGGCCGCGCACTACGGCGGGAACACCGCGCGCAGCGGAGGCGGTGTGTGGGTCCCGGGCAACAAGGCGTTGCGGGCCTCGGGCCGCCCCGACGACCGCGAGGACGCGCGCACCTACCTGCACGCGATCATCGGCGACGGCGCGCCCGCCGAGCGGATCGACACCTACATCGACCGCGGCGCGGAGGCGTTCGACTTCGTGCTCGACCACACGCCGTTGCAGATGCGGTGGGTGCCGAACTACTCCGACTACTACCCCGAAGCCCCCGGCGGCCGTTCCTCGGGACGTTCGTGCGAACCCAAGCCGTTCAACGCCAAGATCCTCGGCGAGGAGCGGTTCAACCTGGAACCCCCGTACGCGAAGGCTCCGCTGAACGTCGTGGTCACCCAGGCCGACTTCGTCAAACTGAACCTGATCCGGCGTCATCCGCGCGGCATTCTGACCGCGATGCGCGTCGGCGCGCGCACCTATCTCGCGAAGTGGACCGGCAAGCACCTGCTCGGCATGGGTCAGGCGCTGATCGCCGCCATCCGCAAGGGCCTGCTGGACGCGAACGTGCCGCTGCTGCTGAACACCCCGATGACCGGCCTGGTCGTCGAGGACGGGCGCGTGGTCGGGGTCGAGGCGACGCAGAACGGCGAGCCCGTCACCTTCCGCGCGAAGTACGGCGTCGTGCTCGGTTCGGGCGGTTTCGAGCACAACGAACAGATGCGCCACAAGTACCAGCGTGAGCCCATCGGCACCGAGTGGACAACGGGTGCGACCGGAAATACCGGTGACGGCATCGTCGCGGGCATGGCCGTGGGCGCGAACATCGACGTCATGGAGGATTCCTGGTGGGGTCCGACGCTGTTCAAGGGTGGTAAACCGTGGTTCGCGCTGGCCGAGCGGAATCTGCCGGGCAGCATCATGGTCGACGCGGCGGGTAAGCGTTTCGGTAACGAGTCCGCTCCTTACGTCGAGGCCGTGCACACCATGTACGGCGGCAGGTACGGACAGGGCGAGGGTCCGGGCGAGCACGTGCCCGCGTGGCTGGTGTTCGACCAGCGCTACCGGAACCGCTACATTTTCGCGGGTCTGCAACCGGGACAGCGGATTCCGTCCCGCTGGATGGAAAACGACCTGATCGTCAAGGCCGACACCCTCGCGGAGTTGGCGGGGAAGATCGGTGTTCCCGAGGACGCGCTGGCGGCGACCGTCGAGCGGTTCAACGGCTTCGCCGAGACCGGTAAGGACGAGGACTTCGGCCGCGGCGACAGCGCGTACGACCGGTACTACGGCGATCCGACCGTGAAGCCGAACCCGAGCCTGGCCGGGCTGGTGCAGGGGCCGTTCTACGCGGCCAAGATGGTGCCCGGCGATCTGGGCACCAAGGGTGGGCTGGTCACCGACGTGTCCGGGCGGGTGCTGCGCGAGGACGAGAGCGTCATCGACGGGCTGTACGCCTCGGGTAACTGCTCGGCTCCGGTGATGGGTCACACCTACGCCGGTCCCGGCGCGACCATCGGGCCCGCGATCACGTTCGGTTATCTTGCGATCAAGGACATCGTCGACCGGGTGAAGCCCGCCGCCGCGAAGTAGCCGTCGACGGTTGGCCCACACATCGAATACATTGCGGGCCAACCGTTCCCGCGTACGCCGTCGCCGGACACGGGCCCGGCAGCACTCGTCTAGGAGCACAACACATGCCGATTGATCCGAAAGTCGCTCTCGGAGCGGCACTTACGCCGCAGGAGTTCGCCTGGACCCCTTCGGATGTGCAGCTGTACCACCTCGGTCTGAGCGCGGGTGCGCGCTGGACCGATCCGGGTGAGCTGCGTTATCTGGACGACCGCGCACCGCAGGTGCTGCCGACGTTCGCGACGGTCGCGCCGACCATGCGCGTCACCGAGCCGCCGCGGGTGAGCTTCCCGGGCGTGGAGATCGACCTGGCCAAGGTGGTGCACGCCAGTCAGGAAGTGGTGCTGCACCGGCCGATTCCGGCGGCGGGCAAGGCGTCCAGCACCGGGCACATCACCGAGGTGTGGGACAAGGGCTCCGCGGCGGTGGTCGCGCACGAGACCGAGGTGACCGGTTCGGACGGGGAATTGCTGTGGACCGCCAAGTCGTCCATCTTCGCCAAGGGTGAGGGCGGCTTCGGCGGCGAACGCGGACCGAGCAGCAAGATCGAATTGCCGGACCGGGCACCGGATTTCAATGTGACCACCCCCACCCTGCCGCAGCAGGCCCTGCTCTACCGCATGTGCGGCGACCGCAACCCGCTGCACTCGGACCCCGAATTCGCCCGCGCCGCAGGCTTTCCCAACCCGATCCTGCACGGACTGTGCAGCTACGGCCTGGTCTGCAAGACCGCCGCGGACACCGTCCTGGACTCCGACACCAGCCGGATCACCGGATTCCGAGCACGTTTCGCCGGTGTGCTGTACCCCGGGGAAACAATCCGGTCCCGAATGTGGTTGGAAACAAATGAACTTGTCATCGCGGCCACAGTGGTGGACCGTGAAGAAGCACCGGTTCTCAGCGACGTCCGCCTGACCTTCACGTCGTAGAACCGCCCGAACTCCGCCGCCCCGGCGCTGGAGAAGACCCGCAACGGTCCCTCATCCCGCTGCGGTCTTCGGCCCGCCGGGGCGGCGGACGCCATTTTCGGGGGCCGGATCGATGAGGGCGGACGCCGAAGCCGGGGCTCAGCGGCGGCCGGGATGGATGAGGGCTTCTTCGACGGTGACGTAGTTGCCGGTTGCGTGGTCGGCTGAGCCCAGGGCGATGTCGACGAGGGCTCGGGTCGAGTGGGCGATCGGGGTGAGGCCGCCGGATTCGCGAAGGTCGGTGGCCCAGGCGAGGATTCGGTCCTCCCACGGGTTGCCGGTGTGGCCGCGGTCGAAGTGGGCTCGGGTGATGCCGATGTCGACCAGGCCGGGATCGAATGCGAGCGTGGTGATTTCGGTGCCGCGGAGTTCGGCGGCGAGGTTGGTGGTCAGGGAGATGATCGCGGCCTTGGAGACCGAGTAGGCGGCGGCGTGCGGCCAGCGGGTGCGGCCCGCCTCGCTGACGATGTTGATCACCCTGGCGCGTCCGGACATTCGGGGGAGCACGGCCCGGGTGGCGGCGAGGGTGCCGCGCAGGTTGACCTCCATCGTGTGCCACCAGTCGGATTCGTCGACCTGCCACAGTTTGCCGGTGGGGCCGGGGATTCCGGCGTTGTTGACCAGGACATCGATGGTGTCGAGGGCGTCCACGGCGGCGGTGAGGGCGGCGGGGTCGAGGAGGTCGGCGACCACGTAATCGGCTGTGCCGCCGGCGTCCCGGATGCGTTTGGTGGTGTCCAGGAGTCCGGCTTCGTCGCGGCCGAGCACCGTCACGGCGGCACCGGCGGCGGCGAGCGCGTCGGCGAATGCCCTGCCGAGGCCGCGACTTCCGCCGGTGACGAGAACGTTGATCGGTTGTGGGACTTGGGGTTTGCCCGTTGACGAACGTGGGATCGCGCTGACCCGTTCGATCATGCGGATGCGTTGGGCAGGGGCGACGCGTTCGCTCACGTGGCGTACGAGATCGGCCAGCGGGACGTTCTCGTCGAGTACGACGTGCGCGCGCGGCAGCTCTCCCGCGACCGGGTCGGGCACCCCGCTGACCTTGGCCTCCCTTACGGCAGGATGGGTGAGCAGCACCTCCTCGAGCACGGCCGGGGAAACCTGATGGCCCTTGTACTTGATCATCGCCTTGAGCCGACCGACGATCCGGACGAAGCCGTCCGCATCCTGGGTGATCAGATCGCCGGTGCGCAGGAAGCCGTCCTCGGTCCGCACCATCGACGGATCGTCCCCGGCGGGCACCACCTGTGGACCGCGCACCCACAATTCGCCGGACCCGCCCATCGTGACCGCCTGCCCGGTGTCCGTGTCGATGATGCGAATCTCCGTGCCGGGCACCGGAATTCCCACCGAACCGGCCGGAACCTCCCGATCATCCGGACTGAAGAACAGGCACCCGGCCTCGGTCATCCCGAACCCCTGCACCACCGGAACGCCCAGCCGCTCCGCCGCGTCCCGCGCCACCGAATCCGGCAGCGGCGCACCCCCGGAAACCACCCGCCGCAACGCCGGATACCCACCGGTCACCGGTTCGCGTCCGATCTCGGCCAGCACACTGGGCACCAGGTAGGCCAGCGTCACCCGGTGTGCCCGCAGCGTATCCAGCAGCTCCGGAATGGACAGCGGCGTCGCCGGAAGCACCAGCGTGCCCCCGGCGCGCAACACCGGATTCAACGCCATCTGCATCCCGTAGATATGCCGCAGCGGCGGCACCACCGCCACCGCCTCCCCCGCCTCGACCCGATGCACCGCGTGGATCTGCGCCAGGTTCGCGACGAGGTTGTGGTGAGTTACGGTGATACGCTTCGGCTTTCCGGCGCTTCCGCTGGAGGAGAGCGCGACGGCGGCTCGTTCCCCACCCGTGAACGTCGGCAACTCGCCTTCGGTCCGTAACGCTTCATCCCACGGAATAGCCTCTCCCGCAGCAGTATCCGAATCGGCGACCGTATTCACGCCTGCATCGGCACAGCCATCGGCATCGACACTGGTAGTCGCTTCGGCTTCGGCTTCGGCTTCGGCTTCGGCTTCGGCTTCGGCTTCGGCTTCGGCTTCGGCTTCGGCTTCGGCTTCGGCTTCGGCTTCGGCTTCGGCTTCGGCTTCGGCTTCGGCTTCGGCTTCGATGATTATCGTATGTTCCTGCGCCACATCACAATCCGAGACCGCAAGCCGTGACTCCCGGACCAACGCCGCAGCCCCTTCGAGCAACCCCACCCACCGCTGCGGATCCCGGGGATCCAACGGCAACACCACCCCGCCCGCGGCCAGCACCCCGAAATACGCGACAACGAACTCGATACTGTTCTCGGTCAACACCCCCACAGCCCGATCCGCAACACCGATCCGCCCGAGACACGCCCCCAATCCCCTTACCGCCGAACGCAGTTCACCATAGGTCAGCTCCCGCCGCTCCCCACGGGTGTAATCGATGACAGCAACGTCATCCGGATCGCCTCCCGCCCCGAGGACATAGTCCCCCACAGCGACATCCCCCGGATCAGTGAACGTGTACATCAGTGACTCCTAAAGGCAGCGACTCCGCGTCGACCGATACCCGGTAGCCGACGGCCGTCCATAACGAATCGACCATCGGCCCGAGCACGCGGTCACCGACCGGGACACCGATCGGCGGCAGACGTGTCATCGATTTCTATACTCGGACAAGGACTTTGGTAGCTTGCCGATCAGCCATCAGCTGGTACCCCCGAGCGGCGTCGGCCAGGGGAACGGTCGCCTCGAAGATCGGCGACGGGTCGAGCCGACCGGCCAGAACTTCGTCGAGGAGCTCGGGAAGGTAGCGGCGGGCCGGGGTCAGACCGCCACTGACGGTGATATTGCGCAGGAAGCACCCCATCAGATCGATGCCGCCGTGCGGACCACCGACCAGGCTCAAGGCCCCGCCATCGGCGCAGATCGCGAAAGCGGTGTCCAACGCCTCCTGCTCCCCGACCGCATCCACGACCAGATCAGCACCGGCCCCGCCCGTGGCCTCGAGCACCTGCGCGGCAGCCTCGCCCTCGCGAACGGTCACGATTTCCGTTGCGCCGAAAGACTTCCCGATCCGCAACCGATCCTCGTGCCGCCCGAGCAACAGAATCCGCTCGACCCCGGCCGCCCGCGCCGCCAGCACCGCACACAGCCCGACCGCACCGTCCCCCACCACCGCGACCACCCCGGGCACACCCCGCCCCGGCCCCGCGATCGCGTGATGCCCGGTGGCCATCACATCCGCGAGGCTCAACACCGCCGGAATCCGCTCATCGGTCACATCCACCGGCACCGGCACCAACGTCCCGTCCGCGAACGGCACCCGCACCGCCTCGGCCTGCGCACCCCCGGCCGCCACGGCCCACATCCCACCCGCCCGGCACGACGTCGGCACCCCGCGCACACACTGCACACACACCCCATCGGCGAACATGAACGGCGCGACCACCACCTCCCCCCGCCGCAACGTCACCACATCCGCCCCGAAATCCTCTACGACACCGACGAATTCATGCCCGCAAGCAGGCCCCATCACCGGCCCCGGCCGCCCCGCGAACGCCCGGATGTCCGTCCCGCAAACCCCGGCCGCGATCACCCGCACCACCGCATCGGTCGACTCCCGCACCCCGGCATCCTCGACCTCCCCGACAACAATCTCACCGGGCGCGTTCAGCAGTACAGCTCTCATAGACTTTCCTAACGAAAACACCTGCGCGACAGCACTTCCGTGCGCCCGACAGGCAACTACACCGACCCCGATCGAAGGTCGGCAAGCATATATCCGGTCCCACAGGACAATTCCGCAAATATCGAATGTCCCGACCGCGGCGGTCATGTCGGCCACCACCGAATTTCCGCCGCAGCTCGACAGTCGCCCCCGACGCCTGGACGACCCGCTCACACGACAACGCCGAGTACCTCACCCGAGGGTGAACGCGGACCGCTCGCGCGACAACGCCGCCCCGCTCACTCGCGCTGATGTCGCCGTATGCATTCAGCACCGTTCACCGACCGGGTGTGCTTGCGGGCCAGCGCTATAACGCCGGGTCTCGAAAACAGCGCCGAACACGAGGAACGGCCGACCGAACACGTTCAGCATCGGCCTATCACTCGAGAAAGCCTGCGGGCCTGTGCAATTAGGTCGAATCCCGGAAACAGCACCGAACACACCCGACGTTCGACGAAGCCCTCGCACGGCAACGTCGACCATCTCACTCACGCCGAGTGTGTTCCGCACAGTCCCACCGATCAAGAAAGCTTGCGTGCCAGGGTGATTCCGTCGGCGACCGGGAGCAGCACCGATTCGACGCGCGGGTCGGCCAGCACGTGGTCGTTGAATTCCCGTATGGCAGCGGCATTTCCGGTGGCGTCGGGGGATACCGCTTCGCCCGCGTAGAGCACGTTGTCGGCGATCAGCAGCCCGCCGGGGCGCACGCGCGGCACCAGCAGCTCCCAGTATCCGATGTAACCGACCTTGTCCGCGTCGATGAAGACCAGGTCCGCGAAGGGGTCTTCCGGCAGCGTCGCGATGGTTTCCGACGCGGCCCCGATCAACCGGCGAATCCGCTGGTCGACGCCCGCTTCCTGCCAGGCGCGGTCGGCGATCTCGGACCACTGCTCGCTGATGTCGCAGGTGATCACCTCGCCCTCGACGCCGACGCCCTCGGCCAGCGCGAGGGTCGAATAGCCGGTGAAGGTGCCGACCTCGATTGCCGTGCGAGCGTTCAGCAAACGGGCGAGCAGGGTCAGCAGCACACCCTGTTCCGGCGGGATCTGCATCTCGGCCGGTCCGCCCAGTGCGGCGGTCTCCTCGATGAGCCGCTGCTGCACCGTCGTCAGCGGGCCGACCTGCGCCCGCACGTAGGCGGCGAGTTCGGGCGTCGCGGCGAACATCTTGTCCGTATAAGGCTGTGACGCTTCAGATGTGGTCATTGTCGGAACTCCCGTCGAAGAGCAGCGGTTCGCCGAGCCGCAGCGGCGTGGCGATATGGTCGGCGAGCTCGAGCCCGAACTCGTCGGTGGCGGCGTGGCCGTAGACGGCCCGCACCGGATTCGCGGCCAGATCCGCCAGCACCGCCTCGGCGCGCGCACGCGACTGTGTGGCGAACCGGTGGCGGCAGATCGGCCCGCGTTCGGTCCGGAAGAAGGCGTCCATCGTGTCGCTCTCGCCCGAGGTCACCTTCTGCCGCAGGTCCCGTCCGGAATCCTGGAGCAGCGACCGCCCCTCGGGCACCAGCCGCGCTGCAACCTTGATGTGCACCTTGCGATTTCGCCGCACCGCGGCCGCCAGCGGCGAATCCGGCGGCACGGTCAAACGCGACTGCAATTCCCGCACCCGGTTGAAATCACGCGCCCAGGTGCCGCTCATCGCCGGATCGGCGGCGTACATCCGCGGCCGCAGCACCCGCACGTACGCCTCGGGCGTACAACTGCCCGAATACAGCAGCAACGCCGAATAGGAGTCGTACAGCGCGGCCAGCCTGGGCTGGGTCAGCTCGTCGTCGGCCGCCAGCGCGGCGAGCATCAGCCGCCAGATGCCGAATACCACATGATGTCCCAGCAACCAGCGATACCACGCCACGGTGTTCGCGTCGTTGTGCAGACAGACCGGCGGATCCGCCACCGGCCGACATCCCGCACACGACTCGAAATCATCAGTGGGATAAGGCAATCGCAGCAGACCCAGCTCGATGTCGTGCACCGGACCGGGTAACCGGGTCGACGCGGTCATACCGCACTCTCCCGCGCGCCCGCACTCTCCCGCTCGACGAATTCGTCGAGAATGTCTGCGGCCAACCGGATTTCGCCGTCCAACGCGCGATCCACCTCGATCGGCGGAACGGCCTCGATCAACGCCTCCGCCAACGCCACACACCGGGGCGCGGTCGGAACCCGTTGTCCCACATGGATCGCCTGCCGCAACGCCACCGCCAATGCCCCGTGCAGCAGCCGCAGTTTCCCGCTCTGCTCGTACGCGGTCAACGCCGCCTGCGTCCCGAACGGCACGACATCCTGATTGTGCATATTCGTCGGCACGGACTGCATTCCGGCCGGAACACAAGCCCGCCGCATCGCCACCACGGTCGAGGTCGACAGCACCTGCAACCCCTGCACCGCGTGCTGCCGCCCCGGCTCGGGCGACAACATCGGCGTCCGCCCGCCGTTGCGATGCGGATCCACCAGCAGATCCACCTGACGTTCGGCCAGATTGCCGACCTGGGTGAGCACGATGGACAGCAGATCCCCCGCGAACGCCGCAGGCTGCCCGAAGAAGTTCCCGCCGTGCGCGATCAGATCCTCGTCGGGGAAGAACAGCGGATTGTCGCTGACGCCGTTGAGATCTCGCGTCACCGTGCGCGTCGCCCAGTCCAGCGCCGCACTCGCCGCGCCGAGCAGCTGCGGGGTGCACCGAATGCTGTAGGGCTCCTGCAAGGGTCGCCCCTCCTCGGGCACCACACCCGCCAGGCGCGCGGCCAGATCCGCACCGACCGCCGTGACTTCCGGATGCCCGTACGCCGCGAGCAACGCGGGTTCCAGGAACGCCGGGGTGCACCCGAGCACATCGGCCAGCAGCGCCACCAGCGCGGACGCCGCCCGCAACGACCGCGCCGCCGACACCGCCGCCAGCCCGCACAGCGCCGTGGTCACCGAGGTCCCGTTGACCAGCCCCAGCGCGTCGCGCCCGTCCAGCTCCAGCGGCTCGAGTCCGGCCCGCCGCAACGCGACGTCGGCGGGCATCCGCTCCTCGCCGATATACGCGAATCCGTTGCCGCGCAACGCTTGTACCGCATGCGCGAGCGGCACCAGATCCCCACTGGCACCGACCGAACCCAGCACCGGGATGGCCGGGGCGAAGTCGGTGGCGAGCATCGCGCGCAACCCGTCGACCACGGTGTCGGCGACACCGGAGAGCCCACGCGACAGCGACGTAAGCCGGGCCAACATCGCCGCGCGTGCCACGGCGGGCGGCAGGTCCGGGCCCTGCCCGACGGTCAGATGCTGCAGGACGTTGTCGCACTGATCGGCCGCGGTCGCCCGGCCCTCGAAGAGCACCAGCGGCCCGAATCCGGTGGTCGAGCCGTAAACCGCACGGCCGGTACCGATTTCGCTGCGCACGAAGTCCTGTCCGCGCTTCACCGCGGCGGCCGCGTCGGCGGAGATCTCGATATCGAGCGGGCCCGCGGCCGACTCCAGATCACGCAGTGTCGAAGGTGACCCCAGCACCAGCCGGGCGGGGTCGGTGGATGGCTTCATCGTTCCTCGTCTCGTACCCGAAATACACCCGAGCGGACCTGGCCGGGTGTTGGAAGAATGTCGAAATACATTGGAGCGCTGAACTATTCGCATCCTCGCTGATGCCCACGCAATCTACTTCGCGGCGGTGACGAAGCAGTAGCCGCGGCGCGTCCGCCGGGCGACGCCGAGTTCAACTCGCGCTGATCACGTCGACATCACCGGCGCCGCAGTGTCTTCGGCGTGCGGCGCGACCCCGGCGGCGTCGGCGAGCACGGCAACCTCCCGCGCCCACCCCCGAGCCAGCTCATCGGCCCCGCGCACACCGGTATCGGTCAGCACCGACAACGTCGCCGTGGCCCCGTAACGAGCGAGAATCGTGAAACACCCGTGCCCCGGCGGCAGCCACGGCAGCGCGAACAGATCCGCCACGGGCCGCCCCAGAATGCTCAGCCCGGGTGCGGACCGGAACACCGACGCGGTCAGCGCCACCTTCCGCCGATCGCCGAGCCGTTGCAGCGCGGGACCACTCCACCGCACCGGAACGTTGTCGATCAGGGCTCGCGCACCGATCCGCGCCGAGGACATCCGTCGCTGCGACATCCGTTGTGCCGCAAGACGAATCCGCCGCATCGGATCCTCGGTCGCGGTCGGCAACGCGATCCGCACCAACCCGAGATGCACCCCGCTGCGATCGTGTTCATCGGACCGCCGGGTGTCGACCGGCACGCACACCGGCACATCCGCGTCGACGCCCGTCCACCGCCGCACCGCACCCGCCATCGCCACCAGATGCACCTGCCCGACACTCACCTGCGCGGCATCCGCGATCGCCCGCAACCGCGCCACCGGCACCGCCGCCGTATCCGACCGCCGCTCCCCGGTGAGCTCACCGAACACGTTCAACTCCGGCGCGGATCGCAAGGTGCGCAACATATTCGGTACCGCACGCAGCGCCGCCACCGCACTCCCCGACACCTCGTCGTCGACCGTGGAACCCGCCCGCCCGGCGAACAACACCTCGAGCGCCCGCATCACCCCGGTCCCGTCGAGCACCCCGTGATGCACCGCGAACGCCAACCCCCACTCCGCACCCGTTCCCGGCAGCAACCACATCCGCCACAGCGGATGATCGTGCCCCGGCGGGTCCGGCATCCACTCCCGCACCGGCCGCACGTCGACCGGCCCGTCCGCGACCAGCACATGATTCTCGATATCGAACTCCGGATCCGGCTCCCACTCGACCGCATCGTTCAGCCGATGAGTCAACGCCGGAACCATCCCGACCCGGCTCATCACCTGCGCGCGCAATTCCCCCACCGACGGAGCCACCCCACCACAGCGCAGCAACACCCCGAAATACACATCGCTCGCATCCGGAGCGGCCTGCTCCATGGCGAGGAACGTATGCGTCAGCAGATCAGGAGCAGCCGGACGGTACAGCGACATGATCGGGACTGTGGCACGCGCCCCGACCTCGCACAATCCCCCCGTCGCAAACTTCCGGCACCGGCAATAAAACTTCACATACCGGCCACAATCCTCTTACCGGCGTTCAACAGATCGTCACGGCGAGAAGGTCATTCGCCCCTTGCGCAATTCGTCCCGACCGCAACCACGACGCGCGACATCCAGCCCACTCGGCCCCAACGGAATTCAGTGTCCCGGCCTTCCCGACACACCACGGCCGTGGCGACCATCAACCGGACCCGATCGCCCGATCCGCTCCTGAAGGAGCTGGCAGTGCATCGAAAAGGGTTGCGGGAACAGCATTTCGAGTTACCGAATCACCCGGCGGATCCGGTCCCCGACGACCAGGGCAAGGCCGGGGCCGGAGTATGGGAACTGTCCACCACCGCACGGCTGTACCGAGCCCCGTTCACCCCGCCGTTGTCCACCTGGTTCAGATTGTCCGGCGTGCTCCAGGTTTGCGGCGGACAGTACGCATCGTTCACCCCCACCCCCAACTCGATCAGCGAGTGCGGCCCGATCCAGGTCTGCTCCGGAACCTCGATCGCCGGGACCCCCGAATTCACATACGCACACGTCGCGGTCCAGTCGATGCGATAGGTCTGCCCGGTGTCGTTACGACACTGCAACGCAATGGCCCCACACTCCACCCCCGGCGCCAGCACATCCCCCGCATCAGCCACCGCAACCGGCGCGAGCACCCCGACAGCCGCGACCCCCACCACCGCAATCCCGACGACGCCAACAATTCGCTGACTCATTCCGCATCACTCCAAGGCTCCGAAAGATGCTATGCCCACCCCAATACTGTTGTCCCTCACTGGGAATCACCTGGCAGCCACCTCGAGAACCGGCGTGAATCCAATTCGCACCCGGCCCGATCCGCTGAAGCACTCACCGCACCGGTTCAGGTAGGTAACCGAGATGGTCCGCAACCCGCCGACGCAACCGCAGATACTCTTCCCACCTCCGCGGCAACCGCCCCCGTGGTCGTTCGCTCGGGAGATCCCAGGCGCTCATGACCGCAGCCTGCCATCATGAAGCGCCACACGACACCGAAAGGTGTTGTCAGATCCAGGCTTTGAGCGGCTCGGTGTCGAGGGTGAGGTCCAGGGGGTGCAGAACGGATGTCGACCGCCCAACTCGACCAGGAACCACGAGGTCTCGGTCGGGACCGACTTTCACCAGCTCCCCATCCGCGGCAACACAAGTGATCGTCAGCGGGCGTCACCTTCCAACGCGATCGACCTGTGCCGCCTCGGTCGGCGGCGGTGTCATATGCGCAGCGGAACCTCGAATCAGCGAGCGATCGAAATCGCGAAGGGCGCGAACCCGCTGGATCGAATCACGTGCGGTACGAACAGGATCGCCGCTTCGGTGGCGCGGGCGGTCTCGATCCCGCCGAGGTCGGTGATCCATTCGGGGTGCCAGCCGAGTTCGGTGAGGAGATCGCCGACGATCCGCTTGGCCTGCGGGTCGTTACCGGACAGGAACGCGGTCGGGGGCTGGGTGAGGGCGGCGGGTGCGGTCATCACCGAGTACAGCATCGTGTTGAGCGTCTTGACGACATGTGTGTCGGGCAGCGCCTCCTGAAGTTGTTCCGCCAGGCTCGAATCGGGGTACATCAGCCCGGCGGGCAGTCCATCCGGTCCGTCGACGGTGGCATTGGAGACGTCCACGAGAATCTTGCCGCGCAGTTGCTCGCGCAGCGCGGTCAGCCGCTCCACCGAGCCGGCGCCCGGCGTGGCATTGATGACGATCCGGGCTGTGCGGGCAGCGGCGGCGGCCGCCCCCGGGGTGCGACCGGCCACGGTCACCCGGTGTCCGGCAGCGGTGAGGGCGGCGGCCAGGCCACCGCCGACGCGGCCGCCACCCAAGACAGCGATTTCGTTCATGATGAATGGTCCTTCTGTGTCGTGATCAGCGGGAGAGGGTGGCGACCGCGGCGGTGTGGACGCCGGGCGCCGAGGCCAGGAAGCTGTCGCTGTCCGGGGTCCAGGGCTGGCCCGCCGCGGTCGAGATCCGGCCACCGGCCTCGGTGACGAGCAGGGCTCCGGGAAGCAGGTCCGCGCGAGCCCCGGCGAACTGCCAGAAGACGTCGATCCGGCCGGCGGCCACATTCAGCAGATGCAGGGTGGCGGGCACCGCGATCCGCACCACGAGCGCGTCCAGGAGCATCTCGGTGATCGAGGAACCGACGCGGCGCACGACGTTCTCCTGCTCGTCCGGCCTGGCCTGACTCGTGGCCGCGATGCTCAGCCCGAGATCCGCCGTCTCGGAAACACGCAGCGGCCGACCGTCCAGGTGGGCGCCGCCGCCGGCGAGCGCGGTGTACGTCTCCCCGGTCAGCGGCAGGTGAACCACGGTGAGCACAGGCCGGTTGTCGCGCACGAGGGTGGCGGTCACCGCCCACTCCGGCAGCGCGTGCAGGTGATTGACATTGCCTTCGGCCGGATCGACGACCCACCATTCCCCCGCCGGCAGCGCACCGCCGTCCAGTTCCTCCGCGACCCAGCCGGCATCCGGACGCAGCGCTTCGAGGCGCGGTCGCAGGCTGTCCAGAACCGCGTTGTCGTTGTCGGCGAGCGCACCCATCAACTCGTCACGCGTCCGGTATCGGACCACCTCGCCGAAGCGCTCCCGCAGCACCGACCCCGCTGTCCGTACGGCGGTCGCGGTCTGTTCGAGCAGGTCGATGCCCTCGGGAGCAGGGTGCGCGACGGCGGCGCGGGTTGGTTCGGACATGACAAATGCTCCTATCTGAGCAGGTGGATGAGACATCGGGGCGGCGACCGTGGGCTTGCGCGCCTCGCATCCTCGACGGTATAGACAGCCATCGTTAACTACAAGTGCATGTAAAGCACGTATAAGATGACTGTCGTGCAATTGGATTTGAACCTGCTCACCGCGCTCGACGCTCTCCTGGAAGAAGGCAACGTGGCCGGCGCCGCCGCCCGCCTGCACCTCACCGCCCCCGCGGTGAGCCGAAGCCTGGCCCGGATCCGCCGCACGACCGGCGATCAGATCCTGGTCCGCACCGGCCGCACGATGACTCCCACGCCCTACGCGCTCGCCGTCCGGGAACAGGTGCACGACCTGCTGCGGCAGGTCCGGGACGTACTGGCGCCGAGCCGGGAACTCGACCTCGCGACGCTCGAACGCACCTTCACGCTGCGCTGGCACGACGCACTGGTCGCCCTCAGCGGTCCCGCCCTGCTCGCCGCCGCCCGCGCACAGGCGCCCGGTGTGCGGCTGCGCTTCATCGCGGAGTCGAGCATCGACACCCCCGAACTACGTCGCGGCGAAGTCGACCTCGCCGCGAACGCGGACCGCCCGACCGCGCCCGAGATCCACGCCGAACGAGTAGCCGAGACCCGGCACGTCGTCGTCGTACGGCGAGGGCACCCGCTCACCCTGATCGAAACCATCACCGCCGCTCGGTACGCCGCGGCCGAACACATCACCGTCTCCCGGCGCGGCAAGCTCGCCAACCTCCTCGACGACGCACTCACGCGCCTCGACCTCACCCGAATCGTGGTGGCGACCGCGCCCACGGAAAGAGCCGCGTACGAATTCGCACGGGACTCCGACCTCGTCGTCACCACCCCCGAAGCCACGGCGCGCTCGGCCGCCGACGACCTCGGCCTGGTCCTGCTCCCACTGCCACTCGACCTGCCACCGGCCCCGGTGTACCTGTCCTGGCACCAGCGATACGACACCGATCCCGCCCACATCTGGCTGCGCGATCTCGCACGAAACACGTTGACCAGCGCGATGAGCGGGCCGGCCGAGACCGCCCGCTGAGACCACCAATCGCAACGGCGCGGACAACGCGACAACAAGGTTCGAATCCCCTTGCGCCATGGCGCAGCTGCCATCGTGAAGCGCCACACAACACCGGAAGGTGTTGTCAGATCCAGGCTTTGAGCGGCTCGGTATCGAGGGCGAGGTCCAGGGGGTGGGGAAGTTCCACCGTGTCGCCGATGGAGACGGTGACACGGCGCTGGTAGCGGTTGTCAGCGGGATGGCTGTGGACGGTGATCTCGCCGAATTCTCGATCGATCAGCAGATAGATGGGAATTCCGGTGGCGGCGTACGCGATCGGCTTCTCGCGGCGGTCGCGAAGTTCGGTGTCACGGTCGCTGGAGGTCACCTCGACCACCATCAGGACCGGTTCCGGATCAGCCCATTCACCCTGCCCGACGAAGGCGTCGGCATCGGCGAGCACCCCGTCCGGGCGTGCCCGCCCCTTGCGGTACTCCTCGACCCGCAGGCCCTGTTCGGTGCTCAGGAACAACTCTGGTCGGAGCATGATGAAGACACGGATCAGCCACTGCAGGATCCGTCCGTGGTCCCCGTCCCGTATTCCCTTGGCCCCCAACCGCTCACCGATGTATTCCAGTCGAATACCTTCGGACACCCGACCGGCCAACCGGGCAAGTTCTTCGAACTCCTCGGTCGTCATGATCTCCTCATGCATGGCAGTTAAGGCCCAACATTGCCGGTCGATACGTCGTGGCATGATGCCGATCCCGACACGTTGGTCCACCCGTCACCGCCCCCGCCGCTGGAACCGGTCCAGCTGTTACCGGGCACGCTACTGCTGATTCCGTTGCCGCTCAATACATTTCCGCTGATGTGGCCGAGCTGCTAGCATCCGATGATGGTGGGCAGCAGGGAATTCCGCTCGGTAGGTACCGTGCTCGCGGGGCTGGACGCGGTGTTCGCGCAGGCAGAGCGGCCGGTGCGGATCGATGCGTGTTCTTGTTGCCTTCGACCGGACGAGATCGAGGTGCTGCTGCGCACACCACGTCAGCTGCTGAGCGTGGAAGATATCCAACCCTATGCGAGTGTCGCAATGCTCGGGGCCGGGTCTGCCGCGGACCTGCGGTATTTCACACCACGCATTCTGGAGTTACGCCATACCGGGGAAATGCACTTTCTCGATATCGAGATCGTGTACGACCACATGCATCGCGCGGACTGGAAATCGTGGCCCGAAGCCGAGGCGATAGTCGAATTGATGGAAGCGTTATGGGCCGAAGTCCTCACCGACTATCCGGATTCCGAGGATCCCGGTGCGCTGTTACCCGCGTTCGGGACAGCAGTGGGCACTGTAGCGCCGAATCTGGCGAGTTGGTCGCGACTGACGACCGCCGCGGCCGTGCACAGCCTCCGGGATTTCCTGACCGATGAGGTGAAACTGCGGCACGGGACCCTGATGCCCAACAATGCCTTCTGGAACGTCGACGGGGACGCGCACCACGAGGTCATCGAATGGCTCAACGGTGGCGCAGCGCGACAGGCCGTCGATCGGGCGCTGGCGCGCGGCACCGAAGATCAGGATCGATCACGTTCGCTCGTCGAGTCGCATGCAGTGCTGGCCCAGGTGAGGGCGGCGGACCACCCTACCTGACCGCTGTTGACGCTCTCGGTGCGGTGCCTACGCAGCTGCGGTTCACCTGACGTAGGCGTGTTGGGTGGCGGCTATCAGGCGCTGGATGGTGCGGGTGAGTTCGTCGGGTGAGGCGGGGTCGAGAGTGAATTCGTTGCCGGGGTGGTGGCGTAGGAGGTAGCGGCCGTCGGTGGGGAGGTAGTCCATCCAGTGGACGCTGCGGCCGTCGTGGGTGGGGCGGGAGTCGGCGGCGGGGCCGGGGTGTACGGAGATTTCGCCGACGGCGGAGCGGGGGCGACGGACTATGCGCTGGACCTGTTCGGCGTGCGAGAGGTAGAGGGGGTTGCGGGAGTATTCGACGGCGTTGACGTCGGAGCGGCGGCCCTTGATCGAAGGATGTTGTCCCGGTCGGCATTTGGGGATGTTGGCGACGATGCGCGCGGGCAGGGACTGCGCCGCGCCGGACACGATCACCACATCACCGCCGTATTCCGGTGTGCTGCCGGGCAATTGGAGCGCGAGAGTGGCCATGGGCCCGGATATCCCCGCGTGCATCCGGACCACGCCGCTGAAATCCTTGCGGAAATATCCGTGAACCTCAACGCGCACTTGGGGTTCGAGCAATATGGTGAACGCGTCGTACAGCTCGGGCCCGACCATCCGATACAGATTCTGCGCGGCCTGCTGCCGCATCCGCTCGTAGTCGTCCAGCGCCTCGACACCCTCGGCGATATAGCGCAACGGATACGGCAGACGGTCCCGGCCCAGCGTCTCGAGTGCGAGTGTGAACGTCAAACCGTCCAGCCGCCACTGGTTTTCGTTCATCCGCCGATGACTCCACCTGGCGGCAAGGCCGGGGGCTGGGTTCCCAAAAGTTCGGAACCGCGGTCGTATACCAAGTAGTCCTTACGTGAAACAGTACCCTCTTCGTCCTGCTTCGACTTACCCGCGTGCGGCATGCCGGTCATATTGCTCATATTGTTCGACTTCGCGGAAGTCGTTGCCGCAGTGGGGGTTTTGGTGCCGGTACTGTTGGTCCCCGGAATGCTCTTACCCGCGCCACCACCGGTGCTCGAGTTGGTGCCGCCGCCGAATCCGCTGTAGTCGCCACCCGTGCCACCGCCCGTGCCGGAGTAGTTGGACGGCGTCGTATTCAGCCCCGACAGCGACGAACTCAGCGACGGGTTCTGATATCCAGCGGTCGAGGTGTTCCCCGACGTGCCGGTGTACGAGGCCGGACTACTCGAGGTGCCGGACGTACCGGAGTTGCTGTTGCCCGACGAATCCCCACCGGACCCCGAGCCGACCCCCGACGCATTCGTCCACCCGTTACCGCCCCCGCTGCTGGAGCTGGTCCAGCTGTTACCGGGCACGCTACTGCTGATTCCGTTGCCGCTCAACGCATTTCCGCTCACCGACGAACTCGGGGTCGGAAGGATCGGCCGAGAGCTGTCTACGTCGTTGATGACATTCTTTTGATAGACATCCGACATAACTCGCTGAGCCTCGTGCTCGGCCTCCTGCTGGCGGTAGTGCGGCCCCTTGAACACACTCTGCAACGGCAGATGTTCGACAACCTTGTCCGTGATCCCACCGGATCCCGGCGGCGCACTGATCGAAGCCTTCGCCTGCCCCAGATAGTCGGCGTGATAGGCCAGCCCACGAGCGACAAGCCGTTGCGCCACAGTCAATTTGCCGAGTTCGGTGGCGAACTGATGGCTCGAGTCTATGAAGGCCCCGGCGGACTTGCCCTTCATCTTCTCGGACACGCTCTGATCGACGTTCTTGGTGAAGTCGTTTCTGGCGGTGTCGAGATTGTCGGCGAGCGTCTTCCAGGTCGTCGCGGCGTCGTTGATCGTGGAGGCGTTCGTCGGGTTGGCCGCATCGGTGAGCGTGTCCCAGATCTTCGAATGCTTCCAGGTGTTGAACGCTTCGCGCTTGTCGCCGACCACGACCGGTGCGTCGTATCCAGCGGTGTGCTCGGATTTGAGCTGGTCGTAATTGGTGTTGGCCGAACGCCGCTGGTCGTCGTACTGCTGCTGCGCCTTGGACTCGGCGCTGTTGCGGTCGTTCTTCTGATTCTCCGCGGTACTGCGGGATTTGGACGTCATACCGACGCCGATCCCGACGACGCCACCAAGGGTCTCCGCCCAGTCCTCCCACCCCATCAGAGCTTCCCCGTCTGCTTCTTGAGCGCGGCCGCAGATTCATCATCACTGCTGGTCAGCTTGCTCAGGACGATCTGGTAGGTGTCACGCATGGTGGTGGCGATGTCGATCGCGGCCTTGTACTGCGTCGTAAGGGCGTCCGGGGCGGTCGTCGCCTTGGCCTCGAAAGCCGATTGAAGCGCAGTCGACGACGGCAGCGTACCGAAGCCTCCGATATGCCCCAACCTACGAGCAGTGGGGTAAGCCTCGTCTTCGAGATGGTGCCGCAGGGCTTCGGCATGCTTCTTCATGTCCGTCGCGAGACTGGCGTCAAGCGTGAACGTCCCGTCTTCAGCCTGCTGCTTGAGACTCTTCCAGTAGGTCAGCTGATCACCGAACTGTGGCTGACTGGTGCCGTCTGATGAATCGCCCATCATCCCCTCCTCATGATCCCGATGTCAGTGTGGTCAATCGGACCGCTGCTTGTCCACCTGGTGCCGCTATCGACTTACTTCGGCAGGAAGGGTTCCAGTGCGACCGCATGAGACAGAGCGAGCCCGCACGGTGGCGACTGAGTGATCTTGTCTCGCTCGCTGTACCGCCAGTACAGGTAGACGTCAAATGTGCCCTGCGCAAAGGGGAAAGACACATCGCAGGTCAGCTTGTCCGAGGCATCCTGCTTGTCCTCGGAGGTAACTGCTTTGCGCGACCCGACTTGAACATCGCCAATTACGGTCAGGGCAGTGTTAGCGCGTACCTGATCCAGCGTGAAGCGATCCGCTGCAACACCCACCTGGTACGGACCTTCCGTCGAAGTCCACGCGCACGACTTCTCAGTGGTGTTCACGGCACCATTGACGTCGATGCCAGTGACCTTGCTGGCGGGATCGAGCTTGGCGGCTTGAAGTGCGTCAGCCGATACCAGGTTGCAAGGGTTCCAAAGCGCTTCATCGAGATGACCTGCGCCGGTCGTCGTCGGGCTCGCGGCCGGTGTCCCGGTGGTCTCTTTCGTGCAGCCGGTGACCAGGCCGACGACGGCGACTCCGGTCAGCGCCGCGCTCACGGCCATCCTCCCCGGGGCTGTGATGGTGCGCATTTCCCTCCTGAGCTAGCACGGACTACGCCTCATAGGGTATGACGCATCGGAGAGCCTCGCGGTTCCAGGCCGATCAAGATTGTTTCGGAAAGCGCTGGACATCCGGTCTCCGAGTTCCGAATGCGCTTGTGCCGCTCCAGAAGTCGGAGAAGCCGAGTCCCGGAAAGTCGAGAGCTGAGCAGCCAGGGCAACCGGCTGCGCAGCTCTACACCCAGCGCAAGCAGTCGGTCGTCGGACTAACGGAACCAACCGGCCTTGACTCCATCGGTGAACGCATCCCATTCGGCAGGAGTGAAAACCAGTGCGGGGCCGGCGGGGTTCTTCGAGTCACGGACGCCAACCGCGCCGGTGGCGAGCTGGGCGACCTCCACACAGTCGCCACCCGCCTGGCTATAACTGCTCTTGAACCAGCTCACGCCAGAAAATTCCGTGGTCACGGTGCGTACTCCTCTGCGATACCTTCCACCAGCAGCCTGGTGTCCCCCTCACTCAACGCTACCTGCCGAAGGTCCGCCATGGTCGACTTGTGACGCTCGACCACAGCAACGTCTTCGAGGAACAGAGCGCCAGTGAAGCCCTCTACGAACACAACTGGCGGTTCGGTCAATCGCACCTGCTGCTGTACGGGGAATTCGAACAGCGTGAAAGACTGCACGACCAGGCCAGGATGCGCACCAGCATCGATGGGGATCACGCGGATCGAAACGTTCGGCAGATTCCCGACGCTCACCAGGTGGCGAGCCTGTTCGCGCATCACGACCCGGCCGCCGACCTGATGCCGCACCGCCGACTCCGACAGCAGCACTTCCAGCGAAAAGTCTTGATCTTCAACGATTCTGCGCTGTCGTCGAGCAATCAGTTCGAGCCGCCGATCCACATCTGCTGCCGACATCTGCGGGTCGGTGATGCCAACGATCCATCGCCGATACGCCGCGGTCTGGAGCAAGCCCGGCAACAGCGTCAGTTGGAAGGTCGTCATCCGCGAGCACGCCTGCTCGAGTCCCATGAAGTGGTCGAAATGCGGGTTCACCACATCGGAATATGCCCGCCACCAACCGGTGGTCGGATCACCCTTGGTGGCCCGAACCTCCTGCACCAACCCCATAATCTCGGCAGCCGCCGCCTCATCAGCCCCGTACAACTCCAACAACTGATGAAACTGCGCAGTGCAAATCCGCACAGGCTCACCATCTTCCAACCTACCCAGCCCCGATTTCGAAATCTCGATCGCCACCGCGGCCGCGAGCTTGCTCTTCTGCGCCGCGACCCGCAGCGCCCGCAGTCGCCGCCCGAGCGCCCGCCGGGGAAGCGTTGACCCACCTGACATTTCGAACCTCACTTTCCGAGGCGGTCCATCCCGGACCCCCTTGTACTGGACCTATTCCCGCTGAACCCCCGCACACCGGACACCCGACGGACATCCGCGAAAGGTTCGAATAGGCATGCATGACGAACACAGTTCCGGTATCCACTGATTCACCCCGATGACCGGGATTTCCCGGAATCGCCCGCCACACAATCCTTTCCCAGCCGTGTGACCCGCCCGAGACACCTGTGCAATCGCCCGGAAAACGACCGCCGAGATCGCCCATATTAACCACATCCATCCCCCTTGCCAACCCCGCAATCCCATTGGAACCCAACCACTTTGGAACAGTTCCAAAGCGAATTCCCGATCCCGCTCACGCAGATAATTCCACTCCCGATCGCAATATCCGCAATGATTTCCGTCTCTCCGAAACTCGCGATACTTCCATCGAAATCCTCTTCACACCCCGATTTCGAAGCCGTATCCGAGACCACCAACGTGATCCACTCGGCCGGCGTCAGCGGCGGAATCGAGGCAGCGCGGCTACCGACAGCGCGACACGATGCGGCGACAACCCACAGATGTCGTCCGATCCGGACCCCTTCGCACTGGACCCGTCCTCGATGAACCACCACCCACCGGACCCCCGACGGTTATCCACCGAAAACCACGAATAGACCTGCACAACAACATGATTCCGTTGTCTACTGACCCCACCCCGATGACCGAGAGTTCGGAACCGCCTGCCGCGCAACCCGTTACCCGCCGGTGCGGCACGCCCGACGTCTCCGCGATCGCCCGGAATACGACCGCCGAGACGCCCGTCCCCTCGGTCATCGGGGCCTGCCCCTCGGTCATCAAGCCCGGCGAGAACCAGGGACGCCAACACGCCGTGAACAGTCCTGGGCGCGAACGAGACCCTCACGACGCAGCACGCAACTCGCCCCCCGACACGCCAAACCCCTTGACCTACAACATGATTGGAAGCACCCGATGCCCGAAACCCCAGAGGCGACAGTCCCCTCGCTGGAACCTCACCTGAACGCCGCAGCGACGGGAAACGTGGCGCTCATAGAATGGCGCACAACCCGAATAGCACTAACCGACGCCGACCAACTCCGCACAGCCCTGGCCGCCCTGTGCCCGTCACCGGTAGAAGTGGTGCGCGAGAACGGTTCCTGGTCGGTAACGGTCCGCAGCCTCCCGATCGCCGTCGAGGCCACCGACATCGACACCGCCATCACAGCGGCACTCACCGCACTCCGCACCCAAACCCACGAACACCGCCCCCACAACTACGGCGAATGGGTCCTACGACAACTGATCCACCTCAGCGACGACACCCAACTACGCGAGTGGGCCATCACCGGCGCCTGCATCCACCTCTACTGAACCGAGCCCACCCGCCCGAATCAGCCCCGCACCGAACGAGATCCGAGCAACCGAGCCCGAACTAGTCCTTCGGGAACCCGGTCGAGAACAGGCCACCGATCGCAACGGCACAGATAACGGCGACAACAGGAATGATCCACATACCCCTGACACTACAAGCCGTAGTAGTTACCTCGGCAAAATTGTGCCCAGCATCACCGCAGGCAGACCCTCTTCATGACCCCGCCCAACCACCACGCCCGGCCCTGACACAGCGACTCAATCATCCGCCCGCGCAGCCACCCCATGCACAACCACCGCGAAAACCAACACAGCCAGCACCGGCGCAGCCAACGGCACCCATTCGAACCGCACCGGCACCTCGGTCGCGATAACGGCGACGGCAGCGAAACTCACCGCCCCCGCCACCGACGGCAATGTCGTGGGAACGACTCCGATCGGCGCGGACACCGTGGCGGTGTTGAGCAAGTAGGTGGTGGCGACCAGTCCGGTCGCGGCGGCGGCGAGGACGCTGGAATCGGCCCAGGCCAGCGCGCCGAGCGCGACCAGCACCGCACCCACCGCGCAGACCCGCGACCACCATCCGGCGACCACGAACACCGCGGCCGCGATCGCGAACCAGGGCATGACGATGCCGACCGCCGTGATCAGCAGCAGGCCGGACAGGACCGCGAGGAATCTGGTCATCGCCGCACCCGCACCAGTCGTCGGCGGTCCGGGATCAATCGCATCACCTGATCCAGCCGGGTGCCCTCGGCCCAGGCCACGATATCGACCCCGACCGTCCCCATGTCCCGGTACATCGCCATCCGTTCCAGCTGCCACATACGCGCCATCGTCGGATCCAGCTCCTCACGAAAAGGCGTGCCGCGCAACACATCCACGACCACCACGACGTGTCCGCGCTTACGCAGATCGATCAGCGCGAGCGCGAACTCGGTGTCCAGCAGCGTCGAGAACGCCACCACGATCGCGCCCAGCGGCACCGCCGAATGCGGGGCCAGCGAGCCGGAGGTGGACATGTGTTCCTCGCCGACGTCGAGCACGGTGTCGACGATGCGATAGAACTGCCGCCGCCCGATGTCCGCGCGCAGCCAGCGCGGCGACTGCCCCAGGCAGACCACGGCCGTACGGTCGCCCGCCTGCAACGCGCTCTGCGCGACCTGCGCCGCACCGCGCACCGACAACTCCAGCGAATCCGCCGCCGGACCCGGTGCCTGCATCGAATGATCAAGCAGAACAACGACATCCGCTGCTCGGTTGGTGAGCCGCTCGGTGACGTGCAGCCTGCCCCGGCGCGCACTCACCGACCAGTTCACCGTGCGCAGCGGATCGCCCGGGGTGTACGCGCGAATGTCGGCGTACTCCACGCCGGGCCCGTGCCGCCGCGTCAGGTGGGTGCCGATCCGTTCGGGATATTCGGTGCGCGGCAACCGCATCGGCTGCGGATCGGCCACCGGATACACGTACACCTGCCCCGCGGGCAGACTCACCGCCGCGGTCGCCAACCCGGCCGGACTCAACGCCGTCACCCGAATCCGCATCGGATACCGCCCCCACCGCGCGGCCGACAACGCCATCCGCAACCCCGCGGGCGCGGTCCCCGAATCGACGGACTTCTCCACCCGCAGCTCCATCCCGTCGAGCTGCTCGGGCTTACACCGCAACAACGCATGCCCGTCCTCGACGAACGCCGCCGCCGAGAGCACCACCTCCTCCCCCTCGAAGCACCGCAGCACACCGCCACCGTCAACCTGAATCTTGGTCCGCGCCAACTGAATCGGCGCACTCGCCAAAACCCCCAACATAGGCGCGGCGAACACCACCAACTGCCACCGCCCCAAAACCACCGCCCCCGCCAACGCAATCCCCCCCACCACAGCCAACATGTAGATCAACGCAGCAGGCCGCCACCGCAACTCCGCCTCGGTAGCCGAACTCGAATCCCTATGCCTCACAACAACTCCCCCACACTCACCAGGTCGGTGGCGACCATGCCCGCGCGCACAGCCGCATCACCCGCCGCGCCCACACCCCCCGCGCCACGCCCGCTCATGCCCCTACTGCCCGCGGAACACGCAGGCGGCGAAGCAATTCGGCGATAACGTCCTCACCGCGGATACGCCGCACCCACATCTCGGGTCGCAACGTGATGCGGTGGGCTATGGCCGGAATCGCAAGGGCCTTGACATCTTCCGGGACAACGTAATCGCGGCTCTGCAAAAGCGCTCGGGCACGGGCCATTTGGATCAGGTCGAGTTCCGCGCGGGGGCTCGCGCCTACCTCGACCTGCGGATGGCTGCGGGTTGCGGCGGCCAGCGACACGACGTAGCCGACGACGTCCGGGTGCACGGTGACGAATTCGACCGCGTGCCGCATCTCGAGCAGTCCGGCCGCATCCACAACCTGGCCGACTTGCGGTGGGACGGAACCCCTTTCGAGGCGACGTCGGATCATCTGGGTCTCGTCCTCCTCGGACAGGTACCCCAGACGCAGTTGCAGTGCGAAACGGTCGAGCTGAGCCTCGGGCAGCGGGTAGGTGCCCTCGTACTCGATCGGGTTGTCGGTGGCCAGCACGATGAAAGGCTGTGGCAGCGGGAAGGTTTCGCCGTCGATGCTGACCTGGCCCTCGGCCATCGCCTCGAGCAGCGCGGCCTGGGTCTTGGGTGGCGTGCGGTTGATCTCGTCGGCCAGCAGCATATTCGCGAAGACGGGGCCCTTGCGGAAGTTGAACCGGCCCGAATTCATGTCGTAGATGGTCGAACCGATCAGGTCCGCCGGTAGTAGGTCGGGGGTGAACTGCACCCGGGTGAAGTTCAAACCCAGTGCCGCGGCGAAGGATCGGGCGATGAGCGTCTTGCCCAGCCCGGGGAGATCCTCGATCAGGACATGCCCGCCCGCGAGTACCGCGATCATGATCAGCTGCAATTCGTTCTGCTTACCGACCACGACCCGCCCCACCTCACGCAACACCGCGTCGGTGCGCTTGACGGTCGCGTCCAAAGGTTTCGTCATGACTGAACTCGCACGTGTTTCCAACCCTGTTTCTACATTTCTTGAAGCCGACGCAGGATCTCGTCCAGCGCGGCACGTCCCGGTGCACGCGAATTGTCATCGCGCAGTTGAGAATCGGCCGGATCCACCCAGCGCCACAGTTCCGGCCCGAATTGCAGCCGGCCCGCGGCCTCGGTGGCCCGCCGGTCCTTGGCGATGCGATGTCCGCTCGACAGTTCGAACTCCTTGGCCAGTAGCGGCCGCAGATGCCGATCCCAGTCCGCGCGGCTGCCGTCGGCTCGGTCGACGAGCATCTCCGCGCGGGCCCGCCAGCGGAACAACATCTCCGCAGGCCCGTTCTCGATATCACTGTCCGCCGGATCGGCCGGACCGTCGGATTTCTTCCGCTCGGCCAGCGACCGCACCAGCATCCCCACCGCGAACAACACCAGTACCCCTGTGAGTACCGGGAGCAGTGCGCGCTGATTGTCGTAGCCGATCGCCTCGATCAGCAGGATGAACGCGATCGACCCACCCACGACCGCACCCCGCCCCCATTCGGACAATCCGGTCATGGCCTCACCTCGCCGCTCGATTCGAGCGATATATGTTGAGCAGCAAGCCTTTTCGGCAACTCATCCGCAGCGCGCACGGTCACGATTCGGCCCTCTGTAGATCGCCCAGCACGATGCGCAACAACTGTTCCGCTCGCATACGCTGCCACTCCAACATCGAATGCGGGCTGAAACGCGCCTCCTCGAACAAAATGACCAGCTCACGAGCCGAAGCGTCCCGCAGCACGCCGCGGTCGAAGGCGCGAGCCAGCACCTCCGAAGGCGTATCGGAGATCAGCGGCGCCACCTCCCGCGCACGGGCCAGACCGCTCTCCATCGCGACATAACATGCGATGATGGCCGCCCGCGCGTCCTTGCCGGAGGCGATCATCGCGGCCAGGCCCATCTCGGCGACCTGCGCGAGCGACACCGGCGGCGCCACCGGCGCGGCCTCGGCTTCGGCGGCCGGTGCGTGCACGCGACGTCGCGTACCGACCCCGACCACGATCAACCCCACGATCGCCGCGAGAATCAACGCCCCCGCGGAAACGCCGATGACGATCATGGCGTCGGTGCTCAGCGGCGGTTCGACATTCGGCCCCGACGACGACGGCGGCGGCCCCGTGGTGCTCGGCGGCACCGGCGTCGGTCGCGCACCCGATCCCTGCGACGGCGACACCGGATGCGCCACACTCAGCTGATAGATCGCCCAGCTCAGCGCGCCGAACACGGCGAGCACCGCCAGCCCGACGACCAGGAACAGACCCAACCGGCCCATCCGCACCGGCCGCCGCACCCGATCCGGATGCGCGTCGGGCAGCGCCAGCGGCAGCCGATGCTGGCTGGTGATCACACCCGCCAGCAGAATCACGACCGACACCAGCGACAACACCGGCATCAACGCCACGGCGATCACCGACGGCGGCGACCCGATGTGCGGCCCGCTACCACCCGGCAGATATCCACGCAACGCGATGACCACGAGCGCGAGCAGTGCGATCAACCCGATCGCACGCGGTATCGCCGTACCCACCCCGACCACGGGCTGCTCTCCAATACATAGCACTGCAACAAACAGGCACATCGTTACATGCCGAACGGTCCGGGAGAGGCGAAACGGCCAGACCAACCGCATTTCTACCGCGTATAGCCCACGCGCTCGAGGCAGCATCGGAAAAGTTTGTGAATCAGCACAACGGACCGGCCACACGCTGGCGTTCAGCGCGAATCCGGACGGGACCGGACGCGGTTCAGCCGTCCCGCTCGGCGTCCAGACGCACCTTCGACAGATCCGGGAAGAGTTGGATCGCCTCGATCGCGGCGGCGAATTCGGCGTGTTTGAACGGATCGTCCAGGGAGATACCGAGCCGTTCCTCGACGCGTCGCATGCGGTAGCGGACGGTGTTCTCGTGGCAGTACAGGACCCGACCGGCCTCGGCGGCCGAACCGTGCGCCTCGAGCCAGACCTGCGCGGTGGACAGCAGGGTGCTGCGGTCGTCGTCGGGCATCGCCAGGATTCCGCCGAGCACGCGCCGGACGAAACGACGGGTCGTATCCGGGTGGCTCAGCACCAGTTCGCCGAGCGGAGTGTCGGGCAGCTGTTTGACGCCGGTCGACCCGGCCGGCAGCGCCTCCAACGCGATACTGGCGAACTTCGCGCCGCGAGAGGTGCGGTCCAGGCGGGTGTACTCGGGGCTCACCCCGACCCGCGACGTCGCGTTGGCCTCGATCAACTCCAGCACACTCGCGGCGGTGTGCGTCCGGTTGCGGTGCACGATGCCGACCTCACGGTCGTACTGCGAGAGCCACGCCGACTTGATGTCGTACCCCCGCAGCACCCCCTCCAGATGCGGTAGCGCCGCGACATCGGTCTGCGGAATCTCCGCCACCACCACGAGAAACGCTCCGCCATAAGGCATTTCGAGCAGCTGCCCGATCTCCCAGGTGGTCTGCTGATCCCCGAGCGTGCCGTCGATCAACCCCGCCACCAACGCCGAACGCCGCCGATCCAACGCCACGGTCTGATCGGTCTTCTCGTCGCGATACCCCAGCGTCGTCGAGGTCGAATACTCGTCGTTGACCTCCCAGATCCGCCCGACCGCGTCGATCAGCGCGCCCACCGCCCGCTCCCCCGACTCCCGCGCCACCCCCAGCATCCACTCCCAGAACGCCGCGAAAGCAACCCGATACCCCCGCAACACCTCCGACAACGGCACCCCCATCGCCGCCCGCGCCCGCCCCAACTGATACGCCACACTCAGATCGGGCACACCCCCGAACTCGAGATAATCGATCACCCGAACAGTGCTGCTACGCAACGACATAGCCAATTTCTCATCGGAAACCATCGACTCGTCCCGATACATATCGATCGTCCCCCGAATAGCCGCCGCCTCCAACGCGACAACCTCCTCGAGCCGCGGCCGCACCACACGCAGCAGGGCCAGCAGGTCCGGATCCGGTTCACGATGAGCCACGGGGTGCGATGCTACCGGGTTGCCGGTGGGGTCGACGCGGCCACGAACCCGACGAAAGAATCGCGATGGCCACTCCCCAGCCTCCGGACCAGCAACCGTACGGCTCACGAACCTATCCTCCGCCGCCGTACGTGCCCCAGCCGCCACGCAAACGGATGGTGTGGCCGTGGATTCTGATCGGCGCGTTGATCCTTATGTGCGGCGGTTGTTTCGGGATCGTCGGGGTCGCGGGTAAGTCGTCGCACTCGGCGAGCGGCAGCACCACGAATGCGGTGGCAGCCGAGCCGCGGGCGTCGGCCGGTGCGCCGACCAGGCCGAGTGCCGCGACGGCCGGATCGGAGGTTCGCGACGGCAAGTTCTCGTTCGTCGTCACCGGCATCGACTCTCCCGTGAAGACGTTGGGGGACAACGAGATCCTGCGTCGCCAGGCTCAGGGGGAATTCATCGTCTCGCCGATATCAACCCGGGCAACTCGGTTGCGGTGGCCATCGCGTTCGACGTCTCGCCCAGAACCGTCCCGGCGAGCTTCGAGATCCACGATTCGATGTTCTCCGGCGGTGCGCGGGTGGCGGCGCGATAGCAGGACCGGGGCATCCGCATCCGGACCCCCACGCAGTGGCAACCGCTGTGGTGCGACGGTAACGTTTCGTCGGTCGTGTCGAGGAACGTCGGGGGAACACTGTGCAGGCGGCGGTTGCCGGTTGTGGATTCGTGTTCGCTCGGCGGTGCTCGGCGACCGACGGGGTGTGGCGGTGGCACGCGAGGGTGCCGGGCCGCGGGAATCTCGCACCCCTGGTGGACGAGAGACCGTGAAGGACGCCACGAATGCAACCGCAACCCCCGCCGGGACCGTCGAACAACCCGTCGGGACAGTCCGGGCACCCGCAGGACGGGACCGATCAGACTGTGTCACAGCCCGGATATCCGCAAGGGCAGTACGGATATCCACAGCCCGGACAACCTAGTTATCCACAGCCGGGTCAGCCGGTTCCGGGGCAGCCGGGTTATCCCCAGGCCGACCCGACCGCGCAGATTTCGGGTCAGCCAGGCTGGGGACAGCCGGGTTATCCACAACAAGCAGATCAGGGCGCTTATCCACAACAAGCTGACCCGACGGTTCATATCGGGCAGCCCGGGCTCGACCCGACGATCCAGGTGGGGCAGACACCGGGACAGCCGGGTTATCCACAGCCCGGTTATCTCCAGCCGGGACAGCAGAACTTCGCGCAGGGTCAGCCGGTTTATCCACAGGGACAACCGGTTGCCGGGCAGCCGGGTTACGACCCGAACGCCTATCCACAGGCCCCGATGCTCACCCCGGGCGGACAGCCGCCGTTCACCGGTGGCGGCTCGGGTTCCGCACTCGCCGCCGGTGCCGCGGGCGCGGGCCGCCGGCTGATCTCCGCCTTCGGCTCGCTGATCGGCCTGGTCGTCGTGGTCGGCCTGATCTACCTGGTCAGCTGGGGCTGTCACCAGGTCAACAAGCCCGACGCCGAGAAGGCCCAGGTCGGCCAGTGCGTCAAGGTCGGCGGCACCAACACCGACCCCAAGGTCGACATCACCGATTGCGGCAGCATCGACGCCAACTACAAGGTCGCCGAACGCCAGGACAAGAGCAGCTCCAGCTGCCCCGACGGCAACTACGCGAGCGTCTGGCAGACCGGCTCCGGCGGCTACAACCTCTGCCTGCAACTGAACGTCAAAGAGGGCGACTGCCTCGACAAACAGTTCGACAACACCACCAAGGTCACCTGCGGCAGCTCCGAAGCCAACTACCGCGTGACCAACGTCCTGACCGGCACCACCAGCGCCGACACCTGCAGCAACGCAGCCACCAAATACCTCACCTACTCCAAGCCCGAACAAATGGTCGTCTGCCTCAGCTCCGTCAACTGACCGAGCCACCCGATCGGCCCCGGACGTCCCGCGTGTGCGGGTGTCCGGGGCCGATTGCGTCGAATCCCGTTGCAGCGCACCGGATCACCACATCATCGTCACCGGTACAACGCACATCCGCTCATCCCACGAATTAGGATGGCCCGGGAACTTATCGATGGAGTGCGGCGGGCCCGAGCGGACGCGCGCAGACAGGGGATCGAGGCGTAGCGATGGCATTTGTGGTCAACGGGGTGAACAGCAGATCGATGCCGAAGCTCGACGGGTCGATCAAGGGCAAGATCTTCGATTTCATCCAGAAGGTCGGACTCGACGACACCGCGCCCGGGCTGCACATCGAACGGGTCAAGGGTGCGGCCGATCCCAAGGTCCGCACCGGGCGGGTCGACCTGAATTTCCGCGCCATCCTGTTCCGCATCGACACCAGACTCGGTGACACCACCTACATCTACCTGGGCACATGGAAGCACGACGTCGCCAACAAACTGGCCGAACAGTCGGTATTGCGGGTCAATCCGGTCAACGGTGTGCTCGAGGCGATCATCGGCGAACTGGACGGCCGCAACGATCGCAAGAAACGTTCCGTCGTCCCCGACCCAACCGGCAAACTCGCCGAACTGGCCACACAGGCACCCGCAGGCTATCTCGCCCACGTCGGTTTCAGTGTCGGCGATCTCACCGAAAAACTGGGCCTGGCACCGGAACTCGCGCAGCTCGCGCTGGCCGCACCCGATCAGGACGCTGTGCTCGCCGCCGCGCAGACGACCGATGTCATCTGGCAACAGAACGCGCTGCTGGAGTTGGCGGTCGGGCGCAGCATCGAGGACATCCGACAGACCCTCGGTTTCAACGAGCAACCGGTGGACCCGGCGCTCGACGAGAGCGAACAAATCCTGGCCGCACTCGATCACCCCGCGACGAAGATGCAGTTCGTTCTGATCGATGACAACGACGAACTGCGCCGCGTCATCGAGGAGGGCGATTTCCGCGCGTGGCGGACGTTCCTGCATCCGAATCAGCGCAAGTACGTCGAAAAGGATCTACCCGGCGCATTCCGGCTCACCGGCGGTGCGGGTACCGGCAAAACCGTTGTGGCACTGCATCGTGCGCGCGAGCTCGCACACCGCAATCCGGACGCGCGGATCGTCCTGACGACCTACAACAAGACCCTCGCACTGACCATGCTGGAGGATCTGCGCATCCTCGATCCCACCCTCACGATCGCCCCGCGTCCCGGCGCGCCGGGCATCTACGTCGCCGGACTGGACAAGCTCGCCGCCGCCGTATTCAACCAGGCGAGCGAACTCGCCCCGGCCTTCGAAGCGGTGTTCGGTCCGGATGCTCCGGTCGTCGCGGGTCGAGAGACCGGCAAGTACAGGTGGGCAGGAGCCATACGCTCCGCCGCGACGAGTCTCGATCCACGGCTACGCCACGCGTCGTTCCTGGAACCCGAATACGTCACCGTCGTACTCGGGAATCTCGTGAGCTCACTCGAGGACTATCTGCGGGTGCCGCGAGCCGGGCGCGGGGTCCGGCTGTCGCGAACGCAACGGGCCGAGGTCTGGCGGGTGATCGAGCAGTACCGCAAGCACGGTCGTACGACGGGGAAACTGACCTTCCCGGAAATCCTCGCGGTCGCCGCCGCGCACCTGCGCCTGCGCACGGAGTCCGGTGCGGGATATCTCGCCGATCATGTCATCGTCGACGAAGCACAGGACCTGCACGCGACCCACTGGCGGATATTGCGATCACTGGTGGCCGAGGGCCCCAACGACCTGTTCATCGCCGAGGACGCGCATCAACGGATCTACGGCCAGCCGGTGGTACTCAGCCGGCTCGGCATCAACATCCGGGGCGGCCGCTCCAGCCGCCTGACCCTGAACTACCGCACCACGGCGCAGAATCTGCATTTCGCGGTGGCCATCCTCGAGGGAACCGACTACCGAGATCTCGAGGAGGGTGAGGAATCCACCGCCGGATATACCTCGGCTCGTCTCGGCCCGAACCCGCAGCTGATCGAATGTCGTAGCGCGACAGAGGAATCGAACGTCGTCGCCGATCGCGTCCAGCACTGGCTGGATCAGGAGCACATCGCTCCGGACAGCATCGCGATCCTGACACGTGGCCGGGACCGCCGCGACACGCTCCGAGATGCGCTGGCGAGACGCGGTATCGAGGTGGAGGTCCTCGAGGAGGAGCCGGCCACTCCGAACCACGTGCACGTTCTCACCATGCACCGCTCCAAGGGTATGGAGTTCCGGTGCGTGATCCTGGCGAGCGTCGACCAGGACCACGTTCCGGCACACGCCCAGCTGCGGGAGGTGCCCGAAGAGGAGCAGGCCGAGGCGCGGCAACGGGAGCGATCGCTGCTCTATGTCGCGGCCAGCCGCGCCCGGGATCAGCTGGTCGTCACCTGGTCCGGGGAACGCTCGGAACTGCTGCGCTGACCATGTCGCGCAGGCTCACCGCATCCATCCCTTCGACTCGGACCACCTGGAAACCGTCCGCGGTCAGCCCGATGTCCCGATCGTCGTCGTCACCTTCGACGACCACGACTTTCGCTGTGGGCCAAGCTATTTCAACCGGCCAGTAGTGTCTGCCAACTTCGATGCCGACCTCCGGCTCAGGCAGCCCGGAGCCGGACAGATCCGCAAGCAGCTCTCGTACCGCACGGGAAGCGAGCACCGCCCCCACGTACAGATCCTCAGGCGCGGGAGCCTGGGTACCGAGCAGTTTCAACTGCTCGAACACCTCCATCGCGCCTGCTCGGGTGAGTCGGTCGTGGAACCATTCGTTGCGATAGGAGCGAAGACATCCATAGCAGGAGGTCTCGGCCCCGCACTCACAGCGCTGGACCCGGTCCGCAGCGCAGCGCAGGACCAGTTCGAGCTGCTCGGCGATCTGCTTGGCGGCGCCCGCACCGGCGGGAACGGTATCGAACAGCACGATGCTGCGACTTCCGGCCGCACTCCAGGACAAGGTCCCGTCTATATCGTCGCGGCTGATCTCCAGCGCTTCGGAAGCCCCTTCCAAGAGCGCATAGAGCACGGAGAGCCAGGCTGGTTCCGCGTCCTTGTCGTAGGCGAAGTCCGGGAAGGTGAATTCGGCGACGTCGGTTTCATAGCGGTGTGCCAGTGAGACCACATGTAAGGGACCATCACACGCGGTGCCGGTGGCAGGACGGCTGTGCGCCTTGGCCGATCCCTTGCCTTTCGTGTACGGCTCGGCCCAGCCGCACCAGGCGCAGAGCCGGAAGCCGCCGCCCGCGCCCTCACTGATCACCGCCAATTTCGCCCGGGTTCCGGCGCGGGCCTGTACCTCGACGTGTCCGTCGGGCGGCCAGCAGAACACGCCCGAGCTGTCGCCGATGGTTTCCACATAGCTGGCACCCGACCGAGTTCGTTGTGGCGGTTCGGAACGCACGTCCTGCGGCATCCGGTCGGCGTCGAAGCCGAATTCGGGCAGTACGCACGTCCGGATGGCACCGAAATCCTGCTTACAGTTCGGGCACACCGCGGCGACATCGAGGACGTGACCGCATTCGAAGTGGTTGCACTCCTTGCACACTCGGTATTGCAGCTCTTCGAGTTCCCGCTTGGGCAGCTTGTGCAAACCGCGCGAGGTCCACAACTTGCCACCGGCCACGATCTGGTTGCCCGGCGCGTATTCGTAGATCGCCTGGCCGAGGTCGCGCGACAACTCCAGCGCCGCACCGATATCGCCCTCACAGTGCGAGGTCCGCAGTTCGACCGTGTCGACGGGGAAGCCGTACTTGGGCAACACGTTCTTGTTGGCGAGGTAGCCGAGCAACTGCCGATCCCGGATGGTTTTCAGTGTCTTCTGCAACCGCGCGCCCAGTTGCAGTTTGTCGGCATGTTTGGCGTCCTCGATCAGGCCCTGGAAAGTGGCGATATCACTGCGGATGTCGTGTTCGGCGTTACCGAGCAGGTCACACAGTGTCTCGACCCATTCGTCGGTCTCGACTCCGATCTCCCCGGCCACATTGGCGGACAACACCTTCCGTAGCGATTCCCGGATCTCGGGCGGCACCGGTGTCAGGAACTCGCGAACCTGCGTCGCGGCGGATTCACCGGTCTCGGGGTCCGGCTCGAAAAATGAACCCGCATAACGCCATTCCCGCTCGTCCTCGGTGTCGAAACGATGCCTGAAGTACGCGGCCAGAGCAACCGAATGCGCGTGTCGCCTGCCGATACGGACATTGTCGATCGGCACCCAGGGAATCCGCATCCGGCCGGCGATCATCGACTCGGGCTTCTGGAACTTCGACAGATCGTGCGAACTGCGTTTGGCGTACGTGACGACCAGAGCCGCCGAGGCCGCGCGTCGTCCGGCGCGTCCGGCGCGCTGTACATAGTTGGCGGTCTTGGGCGGCATGTTGCGCAACATCACCGATTGCAGTTCGCCGACGTCGACGCCGAGTTCGAAGGTGGTGGAGCAGGACAGGACGTTGATATCGCCCGCGATGAACCTGCGCTGCACGACCGCGGCCTCGGTGGCCTCCCACTGCGCAGTGTGCTCCTGCGCGAACAGCGGCACCATCGCCAATGTTCGATAGGCGGTCCGATAGTGGTTGGTATCCAGATCGATTGCGGGAACGACATATTCGCCCAGCACACCATCACACGCACCCTGCGGGCACAGCCCGCGAATGTTGTGTGTGGTCAGCCTGCGGCAGGCATCACAGCGGTACCAGGTAGCGCTCGCGCCGGGACCGAGACGCAGTTTCTCCTGGTCGAGCTGGTACACCACGCCTTCGGAGGAATTGTTCTGGACTGTCAGATAGCCGTGGTCGACGAGAAACTTCCAGCATCCCTCCAAAACCTTCTCCGCCGGGACATCGACGGCCAAAGCACCCAATACTTTGCGTATCAACAGGATTCGGTTGTTCGTGGTGCCCGGTCGTCCGCCGGGCAGCCAGCTGATGATGCGTCGCTTGCGATCGGATTGCATCGACCGCAGGTAGATTCGGGTATTGCGCGGTTCGAAGATGGACTGCTTGATGTCGACTTCGGGAAGCAACGTCATCGCGCCCTGTAGGCGAATCGACTTCACGAGTTCTTCCAACAGACCCCAGAACTCATCGCCGGTCAGGCCCAAACCGGTAAAACCCCTTGGTATTTCGGTCTTTCGAGACCGGAACAGCGATACCGCCATGAGTCCCAGGCCCTCGAGCGACTGCCGCTGATCCATCGACATCAGCTCCGCCATCACCCACGGGTGCACCGCGCGTAGCCTCGTCGAACGAGTGGCGGACTCGTCGAAATGACCGACGCGTTCCGCGACCGCCCGAGCATCCGCGGCCAGATCCTCCGCCGACAGCAACTCCCCGGAGTTCTTCGGATCGTGCAACGCCTCGGTGAGATAGCGGCGTTCCAGCATCCGCCCGTAGGTGCTGGCCAGATAGGGCGCGGCGAACGCAGCCGATTGCCGGGAGTCGGAGAACATCAACAGCTTTCGGCCACCACCCACCAGCTCGGCCGTCTCGAAATCGTCCGCCGCCGGGAGGTTCTGATACAGCGCCGTGGTGATCACCGCGGGCGCGGCATTCACATCGGTGCGCAGCCGCCTGATCACCTGTCTGGACCGCGCACCGCATTCGGTGCATTTACTCATCACCCGCTGTGCGGTGGGATGCTCACGCACCTGCAGCACCGGTCCGCCGGGACAGCCGGCGGCACAGCCGGTGGCTCCCACCCCGAGCACCCCGCATCCGGTGCACAGCGCACCCACACCGGTGCTGTTCGCGGATTCGTCGTCCTCGGACAGGGTCGTCTCGTCCTCGTCGATCACGTCCTCGGCAGCGTTCGCCCGCAGCACCAGCCATTTGACCTTGGAATCACGTTTGGCGGGACGGAAGAACCGACGACCCTCGACGGTGGTCGGCTCACCGGCCAAGTGGACCGCGCCGCACCGCTGACAGGTGCCGAATTCGAAGACCGCGCGTCCCGTGACCGGGTCGATCTCGTGCCTGCTGAGCAGCACCCGCGGGCCGTCCTCGGCGAAACTGACGTACGCGCCCTCGGTGGCCCGGACGAACAGGTGGTACCGCGCCGACAGCACCGGATTACGCTCGTTGACAAGCGCTTTGGAGTGCCCCTCGGCGTCACGGACTCTCGAGCCGAGCGCGACGAGTGCCTCCAGCTTGCGAGAGGCGAGTTCATCGCCCGGCCACAGTTTGGCTGCGAGATCGTCGACCTCGACCGGGCCGGCTGCAGCATGGGCGGTCAGATCGGCGATATGCCGTTCCCGATGCAGAGCATCCGCGACATCGCCGACCGGCGAATTGGTCGCGATCCAGCCGAGCTCGGCATCGGGTGCGGCGAGTTCGAGCAGTTTCGCATCGTCCAGAGTCCAAGTCGGTTCGTCGCGTCGACGCATCCGGGCGGCGGTCACGAGATCCTGTCGGTCCCGGTCGCCGTCGACGAACTCGAATTCGGCGTCGAACAGCTTCTGCGCGAAGGCCGTCGCCTCGATCCCCTGCCGATCCTCGGTACTGCCGGACAGCGACGCCGAGGTGGCGACGCACTGCACCCGGCGCTCGTGCCCGACCCGGTCGCGCAGCCGCCGCAGTAGCGATGCCACCTCGCTGCCCTGTGCACCGTCGTAGACGTGCGCCTCGTCGAGCGCGATGAACCTCCAGGTGCCCGCGTACTCGCCGTCGAACAGTTCCACATCACGCGGACGCAACAGCAGATATTCGAGCATCGCGTAATTGGTGAGCAGGATGTGCGGTGGTGTCGCGCGCATCTCGTCCCGGCTCAGCAGCTCGTTCGGCAGCCGCATTTTCCCGGGACGCAGTGCGCTGTAAGAGGATTCGCCGTCGGACTGCCGCTGCGGGGTCTCGCCTGTGTAGCGCCCGAAGGTGATGTCCGGCGTGGCGGCCAGCAGCCCGCGCAGGCGCTCGAGCTGATCGTTGGCCAGCGCGTTCATCGGATACAACAGCAGCGCCCGCACACCGGGGCCCAGCGTCCCGGCCGCCTTCTCCGCGATCAGCTCGTTGAGGATGGGGAGCAGGAAACTCTCCGTCTTACCGGAGCCCGTTCCCGTACTGACCACGAGGTTGCGCCCCGCCACGATCTTGCGCACCGCGGTTTCCTGATGCCGGTACAACGGCCGGTCCAGACTCATGGTGGCGGCGAATTCGACGAAACCCGGATGCAACACGCCCTCGGCGATGAGTTCCCGCAGCGACGCACCGGGTTGGTAGGGCGGTGTCAGCTCGAGCAGCGGTCCCCTGGTCAGCAGCGAGGTACGGTCGACAGCTTCGTCGAATGCCGTGGCCAGGTCCGGAACCCGCGGCGCGAGAAGCGTTTTCAAGTACCGCTTGTAGCCGTCCTCGATATCGGCGGCGGCCGCGAGGGGATCGAGACGATCGGTCACTGGACATCTCCGTTCAGGTCACCGTGGAGTTCGTAGCAGGACAGGGCATCGGCGATGAGCAGATCGGCGGCGACCATCGCCGGACACAATTCGGCCAGTCGCGCCCACGCCGAACGCATCGACTCCGATATCGGTGAGATCCGGAACCGGCGGCGCGCGGCGAGCCGGGCCACCATCGCCATCAGCAGCGATTGCATCGACATGAGCATCCACGGCAGCTCGGTGGTGTCGATACCACTCAACTCCTCGTTGCGGGCCAGCACCGCGTCGTAACCGGGCGCGGACACCCGGCGAAGCGCGGCGAGCAGCTCCCACGAACCGGTGGTCAACCGCATCAGAGCCGGGTCATGCTGCCAGGCGAACCGCTGCGCGAACGCCTCGAACATCGCAGCCTGACGCATACCCTCGTCCAGCAGCGCGCCGGGAACGATTTCACAGCTGTCCTTGATGGCCCGGATGCGCTGATCGTCGTCGACGTTGTTCATCCACTCGGCACTGGCATCGAAGATGCCGACGCGGGGGTTGGCGAACTTGCCCGACAGTAGTTCCAGCAGTGCCGGACCGCCCTGATCTGCGAGATAGCCCCGCAGTTCCGCACGTACCTCGTCCATCCCGGTGCGCAATGCGATGAGCGGCAGATCCGCGATATCGATCAGGCAGCCCAGCCACGGATTGCTGTGGAATCCGTGGCGGACGACCGAGGCGAAATCGGACTCGGCCAACCCGGTCCGGACCAGCAGCGCCGGGTGCTCGTGCTGCGCGATGGTGCTCTGCCCCAACGCTTCCAGTGCCGAGCGGGCATCCGAGACGAGCGCGTGGGCCACAGCGGGCCGAATCCGCTCGGCGTCCGCCGGGAGGCCAGCGAGCACGGTCCACATATCGGCGAAAACACCTCCGCCCGAAGGGAGTTCACCATGCCCCGACAGAAACCGGGACAGCTGCGTACGATCCGGTTCCGGATCCGGCATCCACCCCGGCTGATCCACCCGGATCGCCGTCGCATCCGGTGCGGAGGGCACGGTGATCGACGCCCAGGGGTCGTCGACGAACACCTGGACCGTCAACGGACCGCCGGCGACGAATTCGGGCGGCAGTTCGGCTCGTCCGGCATCGATCGTCACCTGCGACGGGCCGCGCCACGGCGCGGAATTCGCCCAGATGAACGCGCCCAGCTCGGCGCCGGCGACACCATCGAAGATCAGCGCACTCCCGTCCACCCGAACCCCGGTGCACAGGTGCGGCGGCCGGATCAGGACCAGGGGCACCTCACGGGTCGTCCCGTCCGGCAGATCGATGCGGGCGAGCAGCCGCGCGGTCCGCAGGCTCCGGGCGGTGTCCAGGAAGCTGCGAATGGAAACACGGAAGACGTTGCCGCGCAATACTTGCGGCATCTCGGTCTGAACGATCCGACCGGCCGCGTCGGCGAGTACGACATCGACTTCGACCTCACCCGACACCCGCACCGCCGCGTGTGCGTGGTCGGCCAGATCGTCGGCGGACAACAGCACCGGAGTGGTTTGCCAACGCGCCGCGGCGTCGTGCCGGTCCACGCGCAGTTCGATCAGCGGCGGACACAGCACAAGTCGCTCGCTGCGCTCCCCCGAACACACCCGGATCTCGGTCTGCCGCATACCGGTGTCGAATTCGATGACGTCCCGATCCGGGATCAGCGGGCCGAGTCCGGCCAATTCCGTGGTGATGCTCGAAAGCCCCTCTCCGACAGGAGTTCTTACCCGTTCGCTGTGGTCGACGAGCAGACCTTCGGCGAGAAATACACTGTGGCGCAGATCAGAACCCGGCGCACCGCTCACGACGATGTCGAACCAGCCCAGCAGCCCCTCGGGAACTCCGTCGAACGGACCCAGCTCGGTCGATTCCGCGCCCGCCTCCCGTTCCTGGTCGGTCAGCCAGTCCGTGGTCCGGGCCCGCCGGGTCCGAATTCGCCAGCAGGTTGCCTCGGCGGTGCCGCGCGGCAGTAGCACAGTCGGCCGCTCGGCATACACCGCCAGTCCCGTGCACGTGGTCACCCCCGGGATCGGTTCGCCGAGATCCAGCCGAGGCGCCCCAACCGGCCGCACCTGCTGTATCGGTCCGAGCTGCCCTTTCCGCTCCAATCGGATGCCGTCGACATCGTCGAGATCGCAGACCCGAGCCCGCCAATCGCGCCACCCGGTGGGTACGGCCTGCTCCACCGCGATGATCGGCACCTCGCGGTAGGCGTCCAAGAGCGTCGCGTCGTGCGGATGCACGACGACCACCTCACCGCGCGGCAACGCCATTCGTCGAGCCAGCAGATGTCCTCGCTCGTCGAATACCAACAGCGGATTGTCCTTGTCCACCAGAGAAATTCGATGTTCCGCGCCCGAAGGCGGATGGGTGAGCACGATCTGTCGCACGCGTCGCGGTACCGGGACCGCGGTCGTGGGTTGCGCCTCGTCGTCGGAAAAACCCCAGGCCCGTTCGGCATACACCTCCCGCACGTCACCGTCGAACGACACCAGCCACGGCACCTCGGGTGAGCGGGCCGGATAAGGCACCTCGACGACGATCTCGTCGTCGATACGCGAATACGCGACGGTCGGGCGATGAGCCCGGGCCGCGGGATTCGAGGCGACCGCGTACGAACCGAAGGGGCGTTCCGTAAGACGGTCGATGAGCGCGTCGAGCAGCACGTCCGGTAATCCGGTCGTCGAACTGTCCAGGCCCAGATCATTGGCCGCGTCCGGATGTTCGCGCATGTAACCGGCGAATTCGATGATCCGATCGACGATGTCGACCGCGACCTCACCACCGAAACGCAGGAAGTTGCGTACAGGCACATCGAGCTGATTGAGGCGGTAGCCCATACCCGGCTCGGTCAGCCATTCGAACAATGCCGCGCCACTGGGATCCCGGCCGTGCGCGATATGCTGTTCGATCACGTCGACCAGATCGCCCAGACAGTGCACCGGAATACCCGCGTGCACGGCCATGACCTGCACATACTGGTGGCCGAGTTCCGGAAATTCACGAAGCCCGAATCTGCGCAGCAACGTACCGAGTTCGGTGCGCAGCAACTGTTCGAAATCCGCGTCACGGGCGAGATCCAGTTCGGACCAGAAACTCTCCCAATACCTCCCCTGCTCGTAGGCCAGCCCCGCGTGGCCGATCAACGTCGTCAGAGTCAGCGCGGGGAACCGCTGCACGATCCGTGCGAACCCGGCGGTGCGCTCATGTCCGTGCACCACCTGCGCGAACAGATCACGGGCCCTGGCGATCTCGTCCGAATCGAGATTCAGCTCGACGAACAGCGATACCCGCCCCACCTTCTTCGCGAGGATGAATTCCTCATCACCAGCATGCTCCCAGACGAACGACTCCACCATCGACCCCCGACCTCGACTCACCCACCGCGGCCGACCCGGCCGCGGTTATCCGACATCGCCCATCACATGATCGCATCCGAGCGCCTGCCCCGTAGTCGGGAAATGACGTCGATTCGTTTCTCCCCCACCACGAATTGCCGGTACCCGGGGTAACAACCGCAACGGAACTCCCGCACTCGCCGCACCAGAGGTTACGCTCTCCTGGACGACACGGGGTAGGTCCGGTTCCGAGTAGGTGATCGAATGGGTGACACACGACCAACGGCTCTCGAACCCGCGTATGCCGGTCCCGAACTCCGGGCGTGGCAGCGAGAGACACTCGCTGCCTGGGTTGATATGGATCATCGCGGCATCGTCGAATCGGTGACCGGTTCCGGTAAGACGATCCTCGGAATCGCCTCGGCCGCACGGGCACTCGACGAATCCCACCGAGTCGTCGTACTCGTTCGAGGACCGCACGAGCAACAGGATTGGCTGCGCGCGCTCGAATCCGCGCTGCCACGTCATCGGGTCGACGGGCCGTCCGGGATGAATTCGACCGACACCGATGTACTCGTCGCGACCGTGCACGCGGCCGCACACGTCAAATCGTTCCTCGGTGCGACGAAGACACGGCCGACAACTCTCATCGTCGATGATCTGTACACCTATGGCCTGGGCACCTACGCGCAGGCACTGAACGAAAAATACACCTGGCGGCTGGGCCTGACCGCCGTTGTGGAACGTCAGGACGACGCGGTCGAGACGAAGGTGTCACCGTTCTTCGGAAAAACGATCACGGGTTGCGATTACCCGCGCGCGATCGCTGACGGACTGCTGCCCGCGATTCGCATCGCGCAGGTCGGTGTTCAGCTGTCACAGCGGGAGGCCACCCGTTTCCATCGAACCGAGGCGCTCGTCGAACAGGTGATGGACACCTTGATCGGTACCTACGGCGCGCCGGCGACGCCACTGCGCGAATTCGACAGGTACGTCCGGTCACTCGCGAGCGAGCGCGGCCTCGAGGCGCAATACGCGAAGAAATACTTCGAGCTGGTCACCGAGCGGACCGCGATCCTGAACGACTGCGAAGAGAAGCTGGAACTGGTCCGCACCATTCCGATGTCCGTTCTGGAGTCGACGCAATCGGTCTTCTTCACCGACCGCCCCGCTTCGGCGGGGCAGGTCGTACGCATCCTGGGTGCGGCAGGACTCGAGATCGCTCTGAACAGCAGCGGTATGGCGCGCGAGAAACGCGAGGACATCGCGCAGCGGTTGCACGCGGGGACCCTGCGGGCTGTGGCCGAACCGCGTGTGGTCGATGCGGCCGTCGAGGTGCCGATGGCGGATCTGAGCGTAGTGCTGGCGGCAAGTCGGTCCGATCGGCAGATGCTCGCGCGGATGGGGCGGATCATCCGTACCAGCCCTGATCGGCTGCCGGTTTTCGTCGTCGCATTCGTCCGCGGAACACCCGAGGATCCCGCACAGGGTGCCAGCGATTCGCGCCTGCCCCTGCTCTGGCAGATCAGCGCGGAGACGATCACCACCGACGTCGCGGACCTGGGCTCGGTGCTACAGAACTGGCTCGTGCACGACACGGATCACCCCGCCCCGGACACGCACCCCACGGAGCCGGAATTGGACAGCGCCACAATTGAACTCGAAGCCGAACTCCGCACCCAGGGTGGTGTGGCCACGACCGACGAACTCAGCGATCTACTCGGCCTCACCGACCCCGAGGAAATGTTCGCGGTGATCGCCGCATCGGCCGCCGTCGGACATCTGGACTTCCGCCCGATCTCCGACGGCGCCGACGAACTCCTGCTGCTGTCCGCGGACCTGGCACGAACATCCGAACTGCGGCGCGCGGCGCTGACTACCCTCACCCGATGGGCAAGTGCCGCCGCCGACCCGATCGAGGAGTTCCACGCGGTGATCCGCGAGCTGGGGTCGGTCCGGGTGCCGGCGTATCGGCTCGTTCAGATCGCCGCATTCGTCCGGGATGTCACGCCGACCGGCCTATTGTGAGATCGTCACTCATCCGCGAGTGTGCGAGCCAACGGAAGTACGAGCGCGAGTTCGGCGATCGCCTGATCGTCGAGCTGACGCTGTCCGAGGTCGCGCAGCACACCCCGCATCAGCGCGGCACGATCCCGCCAGCCGAGTTCAGCGGCACGATGCGCCATGATCTCGGCCAGTTCACGGGCCGGGACCTGATCGATCTGTCGCGCACCGAGTGTGCGTGGACGCGAAAGTTGTTGGCCTGGTACGCGATAGGTCAGACGATTCTCGTCACCGAGTTCCAGTGGATCCTCGTCGAGCAGTCGCTCCGCATCCACCGCGTGGCGCAATGCCGCCGCGACCCTGTCGACGGTCGCCGCCCGCGCAGCCCCGTCCGTTCCGCGCAGGTACATCGCCCGGATCCGCGCACCGGACACCGGACCTTCCACCTGTACGACACGCAAAAGATCCTCGGCAACGTGATCGAGGCCGGCATCTACCGGTGGTGCGAGGAGTTCGGTGAATGCGGAGTAAGGCTCGATCGTCCACACCGTGGCGGTGGGCAGGGCATCCTCCGTTCGCCCTGCCGACGCATCGACAGATTGCGAAGTCCCGGGACGGAATTCGGCTGATGTGGCCGAAACCTCCTTCTCCGCAGCCTGTTGCGGCCATTCGCTTTCGGTCGTCCGTGGCGCGGCCGCCGCATCCAGGTCGGTCTCGGTCTCGGGGCCAGAATCCTCCACCACCGCACCGACATCCGTGCCGATCGGCTGTAATCCCAACTCCTCGAACAGTTCCCACAACGGCTCGAGACACTTCTCCGGATCGGCGGCGAACTGTGATTGACGGATTCGGAAGAACGGCCAATCGCAACGCTCGAGGTCACGCTGCCGGGCGAGATCGCGATGGAACTGCTCCGGGCCGTCCCATCGCGCACCCTCGCATTCGATCGCGACCCTTGCGTGCCCACCGATCACGACCATATCGATGACGTAACCGGTGACCTCGTAGTGCGCGCTGACCTGATACCCGCGATCGACGATCGCATTGAAAACCCGCTGCTGGAACAGCGATTCGAACGGCGTTGCGAGCCGGTCGTCCGGGCACCGCTCGGGACGTTCGGTCAGGTCGCCCGGATGCGGCCGCTGCTGGTCCAGGCAGTAGTCCAGCAGTCGGTACCGCATATCCGAGCTGTTGCGGAGCTGTTCGAGCGTGACCGAATGGAACAGCCACAATTGATCTCGCGCACGGGACACCGCTACGTTGTAGCGCTGCTCGTATTGTTCGGAGGTCTGCGCGACCAATCGAGTGTCCGATCCGGCCGCCTTCACCATGGACAGGAAGATCACATCGCGTTCGGCACCCTGAAAATCCGCCGCATCACCGCAGCGCAGCTCTCTGCGTGCCAGCTCCTCCGGTTGGAAACGCAGCAGGATCCGATCCCAGATCAGCTTCGCCTGCGCGACACCCAACAGTGAGATGACGCCGAATGTCTTGCCGTCGTAGGCGGGATCGTCGATACACGCGGCGATCCGATCGACGATCGCCTCGGCCTCGGCCTCATTGGTGTTGGACTTCGTCGACACCCCATCGGCAACGTGCACCGTGCGAATCGGCGGCAACCGATCCGAACCGTAGAGCCGCACGGGTATCAACCGCACATTCTGCGGTTCGTAGGCGATCATGTTCGAGAAGCCGATGATCTCCGGTACACAGCGGCGATGTTCCACGAGCGTGAGCCGAGCCGAGAAACGCATGGTGGCTTCGTCGAACAGGCTGCGTTTGGGTTCGGACCAGGACGCGAGGAACCGATCCCCGGACAGATACTGTGTGGCCAGACCACGAAGTTCCCGCTGATCGATACCCACCCCCGAGGGCGAGACCTGCTTGTCGTCGCCGATCACCACGATGCGTGGGGCCAGATATTGCAGGAAGACCGCCTCGAGCCCGGCCTGGGAAGCCTCGTCGACCACGACCACATCGAACATGTCCTGTTCGATGTCGAGCTGTTCGACGACGCGGTAGATCGGCATGATCCACACGGGTACCGCGGACCGGCAGCGTGCCAGTGTCTGCTTGATGTCCGCCTCACGCCGCGCGGCGTACCGTCCGGTGCCCTTGCCTTGCTTGCGGACCAGCTGCGCATACAGGCGCAGGTCCGAGCGCGAGGTCTGGCTGAGGCGGCCGGGACTCACCGCACGATCCCACGCGCGAGTGACCGCGAGCTCGGTCGCCACGTCGCGCAACCCCGCCTCGATCCGGTCGAGTTCGATGAACAGCTCGTTGACCTGCCTGTCGGTGCGTTCGGCGAGCCAGCCCCGCACACCTGCCCACGCCCATGCCTCGGGCAGATCACCGAGCCGCCGATCCCACACCGGATCCTCCGGAGCCGCGGAGACTTCGTCACGAAGACGTGGCAACTTCGACATCCGCGCCCCGAGTTCGTGCCGCAGTCCGTGGTCACGCCGTTGTTCGTGTAGTTGGCTCAGCCGCGCGAAGGCCGAGCGGTAGGCGCTGATATCGGCGTTCTCGACCGCATCGTGCAAGCTCGACACGTTCTGCGTGGCGTGTGGCTCCGCACGCAATATCCGCAACTGGGCTTCGAGACCGTCGATCGGGCCCTCGCTGGCCCGCAGTTCCTCCATCGCCTCGACCGCATCGAAGGCGTCGAACAGCGTCCGCACCGAACTTCCGTCGGACCAATCCGGTTCGGCCACACCGTATTGCCGCAGTCGCTGCCCGGTCTGCGACACCTGCGTGCCGAAATTCATCACGCTATGCAACCGTGCCTGCCGATCACGATGCCATGCCAGCCGCGTGGCGGGCGGCGCGCCAGCGGTCACCTCCAGCACGCCATACCACACCGCATCCAACTGATTCAGCTGCCTGACAGCCCGTTCGAAGTGCAGGAATTTCGCCAACTGGTCGGCCGAGGTCGGTACGCGACCGTCGACGCTGACCCGCTCGAACAGCTCCTTGCTCGCCTTGACCACTTTCGGTGTCATCAGACCGGTCTTGGGCAGACCGTCGGGACGCACGTCGATAGCGCCCTTGGTTCGAATATGTGTGTCGAGCGACTCCGCCATCGAGACCAGTCGCGCCCAATTCTCACCCTGTACCTGCACCTCGGTGATACCGAGCGCCTCGGCACTCCGTTCGATCGGTGGCAGCAGTCCCGCCGTGCGCACCGCACGTTCCTGCCATTCGGCGGCACGTCCGCTGCGGACCGCGGAAATGGCTGCGGCAACCCATGTTTCACGATCCGCCGACAACTCCGTCCCGATCCGCTCCAGGCTGTGCACCAGCTCGCCCAATTCGGCGCGCTTCGCCGGGGCGAGCGCGGCGATGCGATGGACCCATTCGCTGTGTCCCACATGGCTGTAACTGCGACACCGCTCGGTCGCCTCGGTACGCCGAACGAACCATCGCGCGAGCTCATCCGGGTGCGGCAGCTCCGCCGCGGTGACCACGTCGGGGGCGAGGACCTCCGGATCGCGCAGCGCGGGATCGAGCAGCAGCTCTCGCCACCGGATGATCTCCTCGGCCGGTACCGGCAACGGCCGGTTCCGGTCCGGTTGCGCGAATTCACCTATCCAGCCGTACTTTTCGGATTCGTCGAGGTGGCGCAGCACGATATCGGTGAGGGTGCCGGTATATCCGAAGATCGAGTGGTTCATCACCTCGCTCTCGCGCATCTCCACAAGCTGCTGTTTCAGGGTGGTTCGCCGAGCGATCAGTTCGGTGATCCGCTGCTGGGCCGACCGGGTCACCTTCGCGGAATACGCCGGATCATGCTCCGCGGCCGCCTCCGAGATGCGTTCCACCGCGACCTCGAGATCGGTGAAGGCATCGCGCGAAGTACCGACCACCGCGACACACAGCGGTTTGATCTCCTCGCGCAACTTGCCACGCACCTCCTCGAGCGCGCGATCGGTCTGCGCGGTGACCAGGACACGTTTGCCCTGCGCCAGCAGATGGGTGATCAGCGCGGCCGCGGTATGCGTCTTACCCGTACCCGGCGGTCCCTGCACGATGGTGTGCGCGCTGCGATCGACATGTTCCAGGATCCGCAGCTGAACGTCGTTGAGCTGCAACGGGAGAAAGCAATCGGCACCGTCGCGCACGATCGCGCCGTCATCGGGAGTGGCGGCGCGGACCGGAACACTGTCGGGATCGATCAGATTGCGGATACCGTCGGGCAGCTCACCCTGTGCACGGATACGGGTGGCGATCGAGTTCAGCACGCGGACCAACCCGCGTTTACCGCGCGCCCGCACGATCAGAGCGGGCGCGTAGGCGGCGTTCGGCTCGGCGCTCGGCGCCACCGCGATCATGTCATCGGTGTACGTCGCGGTGGGGTCGACACAGTTGATCAGCCGCCGCACCAGACTGCCGACCACCGGACGATCGAAGGGGTCGACACCGTCCGACCGCGCCGAGTCCGTCGCCTCGTGCAGCAGGCTGGGAGCGCCGATCCGGGCATTGTCCAGAAAATCCATGAGTTCGACGGTCAGCCCCGCCGCACCGTCGTCCAGGACCACCGAGAGGTCGCCGGAATCGGTGTCGAACTCGATCTTGACCGGCGCTGTCAGCACGTGGCGACGCACCGTTCGGGGTTCGGGCAGTCGCCAGCTCAGGCAGCCCAGACCGAGTACGGCCTCGGTGGTCTCCGACGCGGCGGTCAGCTGTGTGTAGCAGTCGTAGACATCCCGATAGAGACGCTGGACGCGCAGATCGCGACGAGCCTGCACCGCCCACCCGCGCCAGTCCGGCAGCCATTCGTCGAACTCCTCGACGATCTCCGGATGATCCGACAGGTTCTCCACACCTTCATTACCCGGACGGCTCTTGCGCAGCGTCGGTTCGGTGTCCGGATCATCCACTCGGCCCGGCACCAACCAGAGGCGAACCTCCTGCGGCACCGGCACAACCGGCCGCACACGCACTTTGCCGACCATCAGAAACGGCAGGCCCGCACTCCGCAGTTCGACGCGGACCATGGGATGGTCCGGCAACTCCGCCAGCCAGATCACCGAGCCGAGATCGGCAACGTCGGCGATCGAGGTCATCCCGATCTGCTGCACCCGCGCCAGGAACTCGAACAGCCGCGCACCCCGATCCACCAGATCGGATCCCGTGGCACCTTCACCCCTCACGACCTGCATATTTCCCTCCTCGTCCCGGCTGCTTCGATCAGCTATCGCCACCCCGGCCGGTCGTGCTACATCGCGAGCACACTCCGGCCTGCACCGCCGCTGCCCAGGTCAGCGACCTCGATGACCGCTCTCGAACCCTGGACGGTCCATCGACTCGATCCCCACTTCGATGTGCCGGATCTGATTGCCCAGTTCGACCGCCCGCCGGTCGTTCTCCCCGTACCGGATGGACATCTGACCGTGCAGTCGCCGCAGTCGTGCCAGCGCCGCATCGATGTCCCCGGTCCGCACATTACAGGTGGCCAGCTGCCGTTGGCAGAACATGACCTGTTCGTCGTAGGGCCCGCGTTCGGCGGTGAGGTCGTCGATGAGGGTACTGAACAGCTCCGCCGCTGCGGGGAAGTCGTTGTTGTCGAGGTACAGCGCGGCCAGCTTCGAGCGCGCCTCGACGACGTCCGCGTCGCGCGCACCCAGCTGCGAAACTGCGGAATCCACAACGGTTTTCAATCCATCGATGGCGCGGGTGTACCGGGATTCGACGGCCAGATCGCGAGCACGACCGATCGCCCGCCGGATATCGGACCGGCTGAAATCGGAACTGCGCGGCGGTGCAGCGGCCGACGCCCCGGTGGCAATGATCCTGGCCGGTGACACCTCTTTCGGTACTCGAGCCACCGCCGAGCTCACCGCCGCGGCGTACATGCGTGCCGGACCGTGGAAGTCACCGATTTCCGGCAGGTCACCCAAACCATCCGCGTGACGCATCAGCACGGCGTGCACGATGGCGGCATCCTCGGGCCGTCGGTCCGGTGACTTCGCGAGCATGCTCATGATCACGCGTGCCATATCGGCCGGCACCTCGGGACATTCGCGGCGGATCTCCGGTGGCATCCGCTTGACCTGGTTCTCCCACACCACATACGGCGAGCTGCCGGTCATCACACGGTCTCCGGTGAGCAACTCGTACAGCACCAGCCCGAGGGCATAGAGATCGGTTTGTGGCACCACCTCGCGGCCCTCGATCTGCTCCGGAGCCATGAATGCCGGTGTGCCCGGGGCATTTCCGGTATCGGTGTAACGGGTCATCTCGGCATCGGTGGTAACCGCCAGCCCGAAGTCGAGCACCTTCACCGTTCCATCGCCGCAGAGCATGAGATTGGACGGCTTGAGGTCACGATGGTAGATCCGGTTACGATGCGTCGCCGCGAGCACCGCCGCGACCTGCGCTCCCAGTGCGGCCACCGCTCCGAGGGCCAGCGGTCCGTGGCGGACGAGCAGACCATCGAAGGTGATGCCCTCGATGAATTCCATTACCAGATAGGGACGTTCGGGCGGGCCGAGCGAGATGCCGGCATCGTGGATCGCGGGCATACCGGGATGGCTGAGCTGCGCCATCAGCTCGGCCTCGCGCAGAAATCGCTTCGCCCAGTTCGGATCCCGATCCAGATGCGAGTAGGTGAGTTTCACCGCGATCCGGCGTTTGAGATGCCTGTCGTAGCCCTCGTACACCTGCCCCATCCCCCCGGCGCCGATCTCCCGGACGAGTTCGTACCGATCTCCGTCGATCTGTGGTTGTTCCACCACTACCTCCGCGAGTACCGAACCACCGGCCTACTTCTCGACGTCGACCGGTCGCAATTCCCCTGCCGCCAGTCCCCGCACACCGGACCGGACCAGCTCCTCGATCATGGTACGTCGGTGCCGCCATGTCATTTCGAGTTCGTTGAGCTGCCGGAACGCCGCGCCGATGCGACGCTGCTCGATGAGTGGAACCCGTGGTACCGACACCCGGTACAGATCGGTGGGACCGGATTCGACGGCCGCCCGCAGCACTCCGGCCAGAAACTGCGGATCGATCGAGTTCACGTTCCCGCGCACCAGGTGGATCCCGGGGCCCAGCAGTACATCGGCCTCGGTGCACACCTGAACAGCCGCTTCGCCGCCCATGACCACCGCGACGTCCGCGACCCGCACGACGACCGCACCCGGCACGGACGCATTTCCGCGCCGCGAGGCTGGCCGCCCCAATCGAATATCCTTGGCGGACAACATCGGTGTCTCGACATCATCGAGCCCGACGGTCGCCGGCGACTCGTGGATGCTCAGCGCGTCCGCCGCGACCAGATCCTCGAGCGAAATGGTGTCGAACACCGCCGGACCGGTAGCGAGATCCGGTGGGGCAGTGAGTGGCTCGCCGATCAACGCCGCCCGCAGCCCAGCATAGCCTCCAGCCGCATCACCGATCATGGCTTCCCCCTTTACCTTTCGCTACCGGATGCGGGGGTGAGCGCACCCGCGGTCAATCCGGTGGTGATCAGTTCGACGGCTTGCTCGGCCGCCTCGTCCGCCCTGCGCGCGGCCGTCCGCAACAGGAACAGTTGCCGGAACACCGCGCCGTACCGACATTGCTCATCGAGCGTGAACACCGGAACCCGCAGTCGGCTCGGATCGAACCGCACGGTGGATGTTCTTGTCGCCGAGATATTTTCGGCACCGGTCAGGAATCCGGCCAGGAACCACGGGTCCAGCCGCCGGGTGTCGACCCGCAGGAGATGGACGTGCGCGCCGAGCAGCACACCGGCGTCGGCCGACGTGGCGACGCGCGCGATCCGGCCGCCACCGCGTGCACTACGCACCGCGGGCATCAGAACGTCACCGGAGCGCACCTCGACAGGTTCGTCGGGCGCCGAGCCGATATCCCCGGACGCGAGATCCCCCTTCGCCACATCCGGCGCGGTCAGCACTCGCCACACGTCGCCGGTACCCGTCTCCGATCGCGGTGGTGCGGCCCGAAACCATTGCAACTGACCATGATTGGCCAGATCAGCGACGGTGACGAACCTCCGCGTCTGCCCGTCGGATTCCATGCAACCGGGCATCGCGTCGACGACACGACCCAATTCCGCGGTGGCGGCATTCAGATTGCCGAGCGACAGGGCGACCTGCTGGGACACCGCCGTCGAATCGAGTGCGGACCGCACATATCGAGCGGGGGTGAGATCGATGTCGTCGTCGAGCAGATCGACCAGCCGCACCACGGCCGAAGTCCCCGACTCGGCCGCCGAATCCGGATTCGCACCCTCGAAGGTTCGCCACATCTCGACCACGGCCTCGCGATCGAGTCGCTCACCGTCCGAATGCACCGCGGCGCCGGTGGCATCGACGAACAGCAGTGAATCCGGCACCGCGGCACCGGGTTCGGGCCGCCGCAGGATCCAGATCTGCAACCCGACGTGCCACGGTTGCGCGATTCCGGGCACCAGGCCGATCACCGCGCGCAGGGCTCCGGTGCGCACCAGATTCGACCGGATCTTGCGTCCGGAGGTCCGGGTCGCGACCGCGGGCGGCAGCAGCAGCACCGCAACCCCGCCGGGCCGCAGATGTGCGAGCGCGTGCTGCACCCAGGCGAGTTCCGGTTCGCCGCGCGGCGGCAACCCGTGATCCCAACGCGTATCGAAGGCCAATTCTCCTGAGCCCCAATCTCGTTGGCCGTAGGGCGGATTACACAGCACCGCGTCGACCAGGAGTCCGGGATGGGCGTCGGCGGTCAGGCTGTCACCGGCCAGCACGGTCGGTCGCACCGAGGTCTCTGCCTCGATCAGCAGCCGGGTGCGTTGCACCTGAACCGGGAGCGAATCCTGACCGTACAGTTCGTCGGCCCCCTGCTGTGCGGCCGCGAGCAGCAGGGATCCGCTGCCGCACGCCGGATCGAGCACACTGCGCACGGTGGGCGTGGTCGAGGACCGTGCCAGAGCTGCCATCGCCGACGCGACACCGGTCGGGGTGATGTAGACACCGGTCGCGGTGGCTTCGTCCAGGGCTCGTTCGGACAGAATGTCCAGAACGGCGCGCGCCCCGTCGACCGCCACAGCCGCGCCTACCGCCGCGACGACCTCGGCCGCCAGTTTCCCATCGGCGACGCCGGGGGCGGACCAGGTGTCGCCGGATCGGCGCATGGCCGTCATGACCTCGGTGATCGCCTGGGGTGTCGCGCGCGACCGCACCAGTGTGCGCAGCTGCGCCGTCGGCGACTCCGCCGCTTCGACATTGTGTTCTACCAGCCACTTTCGCACCGCATGCAGATCGAACAGCGGCCTGGTCTCACTCCCGTCGACCGGATCGGGGAAGTCCTCGTGCCGCCGCCGCCAGTTGCTGACCGTCGCCCGGGTGACCCCGGCGAGCCGGGAGATCTCCGCGGCACTGATCTTCGATACGGGTTCGGACATACCCCTCCTCTGAAGGTCCTGCTCACACCATGCGTGACCGTTGACCAAAAATCAATCTCCAAATCACAATTGACAATGTTTTCAGCTCATCATACTGTTTGCATCAGCGCCGCGAACGCGCCGGAACGTACCGGCTCGGTCCCGATCAGCTCATCTCCCGACCCGGCGACAACCGATCCGGTTGCCGTCCGAATCCACACGACTCCAACCGTTTTCACCCCTCAGGAAGCATCATGAACACCGCACGTACCTTCGCGTCCCTACTCGCCGCCGCGGCCACCGCCGCCCTGCTCACCACCACCGCCTCGAACGCCTTCGCTGCCCCGGACACCGGCTCGGCCTCGGGCTCGAGCGGTTGCGGCACAAGAAGTTCGGCCGATCAGCTGTTCCTGAACAGCTACGCCGAGGCATACGACACCTGCGACAGCCAGGACGCCGCGATCCAGCTCGCTCGTGCCGAATGCAATTGGCTTCGCGCATACGGGAATTCGGCCCACAACCAGATCGTCATCGCCGAACGCTCCCGCCCGAGCGTGAAGTATCCGTACATCTTCCTCGACGCCGCCATCACGGCTTACTGCCCGCAGTACGAGATCTGAGCCATCAGGGCCCCGGTCGGCTGCCTCGAACCCCATCACGGAAAGGAACGCATGATGTCTCGCCGAAGTTCGATCTCCAAACGCATGAATCTCTATCGCATGGCCGAAGATACGGCCCTCCCGGAAGCACTTCGAGAGCAGTACCGGGAGCCCTCGGAGAAGTTCGCCGTCCGGCCGGTCGATGTCGCCGGATCCAGGGCACTGCTGGTCGAGGGCGCTTTCGAAGGCCCGAGCGCGTGGACCGAGGACATATCGCGGCTGGCCGAGGTCGAGGTGTCGCAGGACAACCGCTCACCCGGTGCGGTCCTGGTCATCCAGGACAACTTCGGGGCGCTGTGGGCGTTGACCTGGGGTGTCGGCTTCCAACTGCTCGATCAGGAGAAGGTCGACTTCCGCTTCGGAACCAGGGTTCTGGCCCGCTCGGCCCTGCCGCGGGAGATCAAGTCGATCACCCGGTCGGTCCTGGGTCACCGGGCCCGCGTCGACCACACCGTGCTGCCCGGTGGCAGCACGACGCGCGGGTTCGGTGTCGACGGGTACGGCGAGATCATCAACCGGGTCGACGCGACCGCGCGGATCCCTGGACTGGCTTGGGGCAATGCACCGATTCGGTTGCACGCCAAGGATTCCCTGAGTCTGCCACTGGGCAGGCGGCCCGAAAGGCTGGTGGCGGATCTGCAGGTTCTGAACAAGTTGCTGGACGAGCCGGTCCTGCCCGGTCTGGAAAGTATCGAGCGACTGGTCGCCTTGAAACCGAAGGATCCGATGGTCGCCGAACTGAACAACCGCCTCGCCACGCGGCTGCTGGGCAAGTCCGATGAGCCGATCGGCATCAGCTGGCCGCACGCCCGCGCGGGCATGTCGAATCTGATGGAAAGCTGCCGGGTCCGCGGCCTCGGCCGGGCTGGAGACCGCGAGGACATCCCCGAGATCGACGAGGTGCTGACCTGGTTCACCGGGAAGGACCCGCAGTCCGTGCTGCGTGGTCTCGGATCGATCTCGCTGGAGATCCACAACGAGCAGGACCCCGGCGCGACAACCCCGGTCTCGACCTCGCTGCTGCTGCGCCACTGGTTGGCCTTCGAGGTGCGCGAGCACGCCAGCCGCTACTGCTTCCGTGACGGACTCTGGTATCGCATGGACGACCGTCACGCGGAGCGGATCGATCAGCGAGTGACCGAAATCCTCGCCGCGAAGAGCTCGATCCCCTTTCCGCCCTGGCTGCCGGGTGTCGAGGAACGGGCGTACAACATCGACGCGGCGGCAGCGATCGACGGCTATTCGCTCGACCGGAACCTGATGCGCACCGCCTTGCACACCCACGGCATCGAACCGTGCGACATCCACCTCCGGCCCGGCACCTTCATTCACGTCAAACGCGGCCGCGGATCCTCGGACCTGAGCCACCTGTTCGCCCAGACCCTGGTCTCCTGGGAAGCACTCACCTACGACGAAACCGCAAGGGCCGCATGGCTGGAGAAGATCTCACAGCAGGTCGGCAGTCCGGTTACCGACGCGACGATCGACGAGGTGGTGATCGCCATCGGCAAGGTGAAGCCGATCACGACGGACTCCCTGTTCACCTTCTCGAAGGTGAACCTCGTCAAACAGTTCGACCTGCTGCGCGATGTACGAGTTCGCATCGCCTGGATCCCGGAGAGCTGAACCGTCCGGATCGCGTGTCACGCAGCGCGTAACGGTTTCGCTCCACGAACCGAGAGAGCGATGTCCGAGCTTCAACCATCATCGAACAGATCCTCCACCGGATCTCGGAATCTCTACCGTTTCAGGGGGTTTCACATGTCAGACAACCATATGGGGCTGATGGAGCACGACGGCCTCGACAACGCACTGAAGGCCGCGTCCGCCGACGCCGCGGCGGCAGGGGCACGGGTGTTCCCCTGCACCGTCTTCCAGCAGGGCCGGCGCACCATGATCTCCACATCGTTCCCGTATTCCTTTCTCACCCGCCAGGTCGTCTCCGAATCGGTGGAGAAAGGCGGCGATCCCGCGAACACGACGAACCGGCCGCTGCTGACCGATCACGTCAAGAACATCAACGCCTACGTGCGCGACAACGCCGAGAACTACATCCTGCCGCCGGTGACGCTCAATGCCCGCCAACTTCCCGCTCTGCACGTCCCGCGCGGCAACTTCAAGAACCGCCTGGGCTTCATGGTGATCGGCGACAATGTCAGGTTCTACGTCACCGACGGCCAGCATCGCATCACCGCGATCAAAGGCCACGGCTCCGGCCGCGGCGCTGTACCCAGCTTGGTCGATTTGGATTGCGGCTTCGAAGACGACAGCCTCGCGGTGTTGATAGTCGTCGAAGACGAGCTCAAGCGGATTCACCAGGACTTCGCGGATGCCGCACAGACGAAGCAGATTCCGGCGAGTCTGCTTGCGGTGTACAACACTCGCGAGCCGGTCAATGGTGTCCTCGCCGACCTGGTCGACCGGACCCAGCTCTTCCGGGGTCGTATCGATGCCACGTCCAAGACGCTGCCGAAGGCTTCGCAGTCGGTCTTCCTGCTCAACCAGGTCCGGCAATTCGTCAAGGAACTGCTGTTCGCCGACTACGCCCTCTCCGAGGACTCGGTCGCTCGTCATAGTGCCCAACAGTTGGCCGACGAGTCCGCACGTGAAGAGTTCGTGACCGATGCGGTCACTTTGATCGACTCGCTGTCGGAGCATATGGACCCGTGGCGGGAAATCTGTGCCCTGCCGATCACCGGCGGGCCCGCGAACCAGGTTACGAGCTTCCGAGAGCAGTATCTGAACATGACCGCGACCGGGTTGGTCGTCATCGGACGGGTCGCCTACGAGATCCGCAAGAGCCCGGATCCGGTATGGCGAAAGGAGATGTACCGGAGGCTTGCGACGCAGGTCGATTGGCGTCGAAACGCACTGATCTGGCGGGGGAACGTCATGACTGCGGACGGCAAACTATCAACCACTCGTGTCCCGGTCCGCGATGCCGCAGACCGAGTGATGACCGAGCTGGGCTTGAAATCAGCGGTCTGAGAACGATTGCGCCGACCGGACGGCGTGTCGCTTCGGTCGGCGCGAAGACCGCCACCAGCCGAAGCGACATCCGGCCGAATCCAGGTGTCACATGACGTCCACAACCGCCGATACTGGTTTGGTCCGCCCACCCCGACCCGCAGGAGCACTGTCGATGACCGTCGCCGAACAGCCCGATACCTTCGAGGTAGCCCCCGGCTCGATCGTCGTTGTCCGCGACGAGGAGTGGCTGGTCACCTCGGCCGAACAAGGGTCCGACGGCTGGTTGTTACGGGTGCGCGGGCTGTCCGAACTGGTCGCCGACACCACGGCGACCTTCTACCGCAGTCTCGACGACATCGAGGTGCTGGATCCGGCGAAGGCGCATATCGTCCCCGACGGGTCTTCCGGCTATCGCGATTCCCGGCTCTGGCTCGAGTCACTGATGCGCAAGACCCCGTTCCCGTACGGTGATCAGACGCTGACGGTCGCGACCCGCATGCTCGCCGACTCACTCGGCTACCAGCGAGCCGCTGTCGCGAAAGCTCTGGACCCGCAACATATTCGGCCCCGCATCCTGTTGGCCGACGCGGTGGGTCTGGGCAAGACTCTCGAGATCGGCATGATCCTGTCGGAGCTGGTGCGACGCGGCCGCGGCGAACGCATCCTCATCGTCACCCCGCGGCATGTCCTCGAACAGATGCAGCACGAGTTGTGGTGCCGTTTCGCGCTGCCGTTCGTGCGCCTGGATTCGGCAGGTATCCAGAAGGTCCGGCAGAAACTGCCGGCGACCCGCAACCCGTTCACCTATTACAAGCGCGCCATCATCTCGATCGACACCCTGAAAAGCCCGCGTTACAAGGCGCATCTGGAACGTCAGCACTGGGATGCGGTGGTGATCGACGAGTCACACAACCTGACCAATGTCGGCACGCAGAACAACGAGTTGGCCCGCATCCTGGCACCCAATACCGAGGCTCTGATCCTGGCTTCGGCCACCCCGCACAACGGCAACGACGAATCCTTCGCCGAACTGCTGCGGCTGCTGGACCCCACGGCGGTGGCGGCCGACGACTCGTTCACCAAGGAGGATGTGCGATCGCTGCTGATCCGCCGCCACCGCCATCATCCGGAAGTCGCCGCCGAGGTCGGCAGCGACTGGGCCGAACGCGCCGAACCCGTGCACCGGCTGATCACCCCGTCACCCGTGGAAGAACTTGTTGCCCAGGAACTTTCACAGGTCTGGTTGCATCCGGAATCGGGACGCTCACCCTATTCCGGTGAGACCAAGGCACTGTTCCCCTGGACGCTGGCCAAGGCATTCCTGTCCTCCCCCGCCGCACTGCGCGAGTCGATCAACCAGCGCCGCAACACACTTCGCGACAAGGGCGGCCCACACGGGCCCGAACAGCGGACCGAACTCGAGGCCTTGAACACGCTCGCCGACCTGAACGACAAGGCGTTCACCGAGTCCGCGGGCAAACAGCAGGCCCTCATCGACCGGCTCCGCGAGATCGGCATCGGACCGAAATCCAGCACTCGCGCAGTGGTTTTCGCCGAGCGCGTCGCCACCCTGAAATGGCTCACCGATCTGCTGCCGATCGCCCTGGGCCTGAAACCGGACGCGGTGGCGATGCTGCACGGCGGCCTGTCCGATACCGAACAGCAGAAGATCGTCGACAGCTTCAAATTGGAGACCTCCCCGATCCGCGTCCTGGTCACCGGCGATGTGGCCTCGGAGGGTGTGAACCTGCACGCGCAGTGTCATCACCTCATCCACTACGACATCCCGTGGTCGCTGATCCGGATCGAACAGCGCAACGGCCGCGTCGACCGGTACGGCCAGAAACATCCGCCGGTGATCTCGTCGCTGATCCTGCAACCGTCGGACCCGGAGTTCTCGGGTGATCTGCGCGTACTGTCCCGCCTGCTCGAACGCGAGAACCAGGCGCACGACGCGCTCGGTGACGTGGCCTCACTGATGGGCAAACACAGTGTGGCAGCGGAGGAATCGGCGATCCGGGATGTGCTGGCGCGCAAGTCGTCCCTCGAGGACCACCTGCGCACGATCGAGGAGGTTGCCGAGGGCGACGACCTGGACGCCTTCTTCGCCGACTTCGATCTCACCGAGGACGACCCGGTCGATCTCCCCGAGGAACCGCGCCACAGCCTCTACGCCGACGACATCGGTTTCCTGGACGAGGCGTTCCGCGCCGCATTCCACGACGTCCCGCACGCCGACCCGGCCGCCGGTGGTGTGGGCTGGACCCGGCACACCAATCACGGTATCGCCGAACTGATTCCACCTCGCGACCTCAAACAGCGCTTGGGTCAGCTGCCGCAGAACTATCTGAGCCAGGGCCGGGTGCTGGAGCGGTTGCTGCTGGCCACCAGCACCGCCGTCGGCAACGCCCAGTTGCGTGCGGCGCGAGAGGGTAAGGGCGTCAACGAGACGACCTGGCCGGAAGCGCACTTCCTCGGTCCCCTGCATCCGGTCCTGGACTGGGCCAGCGATCGGGCGCTCAGCGCCCTGGGCCGCAACCAGATCTTCGCCATCCGCGGCGAGGTCGAGGCGGTCACCGTGCTGCTGATGGGCACGTTGATGAACCGTCGCGGCCAGCTCGTCTCCCGGGTCTTCTCGACCGCCGAATTCCCCAATCCGGAGAATCCGGCGTTCTGCCTGGTCGAACCGATCGAGAACCTGAATTTCCTGACCACCGACACCGGCCTGCGCCCCGGCACCTCGAATCCGGGGCCACTGCGGGATCTGGAACAGCTGCAACCACTCGTTCCCGTGGCGGTCCGCGAGGCCGCGCAGTCGATGAAGGTCGTTCTCGACGCGCAGACCACCAACGCCCAGGAACGTCTGGCGGCCTGGCGGCGCCGCGCGGACCGCTGGCACACCGGCGCCGAACAGCTGGAGTTGTTCAGCGGCAGCCGCAAGAAGGTCGAGAAACTGTCCCAGCGCATCCTCGAAGAACAGCGCCTGGCCGAATCCCTCGCTCCCACACAGCAATTGGTACGTCCCCTGCTCGTCATCGTCCCCGAAAAGGATCAGTGATCATGCCCTCCTTCGATTCCATCGTCGTCGGCGAGGATTGGATCAGCGAGCACTACTTCACCACCGATTCGGTGAAGGAGTCGTTCCACGGCAAGGTCCTGGAACTGCGCAAAACCTGGGACGCCGAGGCCAAGGAGAACCGCTCCACGGTCCGCAGCACCCTGCTGTCGGCCGCCCGCGACCTGCAAACCACCCTGGCCGGCCTGGTCGAGGATCCCCTTGCCACCTCCAAGGCGCATGCGGCGGTGCGCGCCGCCCTGGGTTACCAGGGCGAGTTGACTCCCTTCAGCAGCGAACGCGCCGGCGCCGTGTTGGAAATTCCGAACGCCCAACTGCTCGATGTTCCCAATGTGCTGTTCCTGCAAGCAGATCCGGTCGCCACTCTCGAAGAACTGCTCTCCCCCGAGACCGGCCTGCTCATCACTCCCGCTGTGGCGGATGGCAAGCCGATCGAATCGGTGTCCAAGACGCTCTCGGCCGCGTTCCTCTCCGACAACGCGCCCGCGTTCATCGTGGTCCAGGCCGGGCAGTGGCTGCTGCTCGCCGAGGCCGATCGCTGGCCCGAGGGCCGATACCTGGCCGTGGACCTGCTGGTCGTAGCCGAACGCCGCCACGAGGCCCGGGGTGGCGAAATCGACCGCACCGCAGCCATCTTCGGCTACCGATCACTGAAGGCCGATGCCGACGGCAACATCTGGTGGACCGGCGTCCTGGAGGATTCGGTCAAGCACACGGTCGGCGTCTCCAAGGATCTGCGCGAGGGCATCCGCCTGTCCATCGAGATCATCGCCAACGAGGTCGTGCAGCGCCGCGCCGCGCAGGGTCTGACGATGGAAGGCATCGACGGCAACGAACTCGCCAAACACTCCCTGCGCTTCCTGTACCGAATCCTGTTCCTGCTCTACGCGGAAGCTTCCCCCGAGATGCAGGTACTCCCCACCGGCGCAGCCGAATACGAGGAGGGCTACGGTCTCGACCGCCTCCGCGAACTCACCCTCACCGAACTCTCCACCCACCGCGCCCGCACCGGCACCCACCTCTACGAATCGTTGAAGAAACTCTTCGACCTCGTAGACATCGGCCACCACCCCGTAGTTCGAGAGACCGTCCTCGACGATCCCGCCCCCGGCCTCGAATTCAACTCCTTGCGCGCGGACCTGTTCTCCTCCAAGGCAACCGAGCTCATCGATAAGGTCGGCCTCGGCAATGAAGCCACTCAGCGAGTCCTCGAACACCTCCTGCTCACCAAGGAATCCAAAACCCGCAAGGGCGCCGACCGCGGCTTCATCAGCTACGCCGAACTCGGCATCAACCAGCTCGGCGCGGTCTACGAGGGCCTGATGTCGTATACGGGCTTCTTCGCCGAGGAAGACCTGTACGAGGTAGCCAAGAACGGCGACCCCGAAAAAGGCTCCTGGGTGGTCCCGGTAACCCGCGCCGACCACCTCGCCGAATCCGACTTCGTCCGCGCAGAAGACCCCGACACCCACGAACTGAAACCGGTAGTACACATCAAGGGCGAGTTCGTCTTCCGCCTCGCCGGCCGCGAACGCCAACAGTCCGCGTCGTACTACACCCCCGAGGTCCTGACGAAATTCGTTGTCTCCCAAGCCTTGGAAGAGTTGCTCGACCAGAACGACACCTACACCACCGCCGACGAAATCCTCCAGCTGACCATCTGCGAGCCAGCTCTCGGATCAGGGGCATTCGCCATCGAGGCCGTCCGCCAACTCGCCCGCCAATACCTCACCCGCAAGGAGAAAGAACTCGGCAAACGAGTCGATGCCGACCAAGTTCCGCTCGAACTCCAAAAGGTGAAGGCACACATCGCACTTCACCAGGTGTACGGAGTCGACCTCAACGCCACCGCCGTAGAGTTGGCCGAAATCTCCCTCTGGCTGGACACCATGGTCGCAGGCTTGCAGGCCCCCTGGTTCGGCCTCCACCTCCGCCGCGGCAACTCTCTCATCGGTGCCCGCCGCGCGGTGTACCTACCCAACCAGCTCGCCAAAAAAGCCTGGCTGAAGGCAGTCCCGAAGGACGTACCCCTCGGCGAAGAAATCGGCACAGGTATCCACCACTTCCTTCTGCCTTCAGAAGGTTGGGGCGCAGTCGTGGACACCGCCGAGGCCCGAACCTATGCCAAGGAGAAGCGTGAAGAACTTCGCCTGTGGCGCAACGAGATTCGGAAGACTCCAAGCAAATCGATCATCAAACGACTGAGCGCACTGGCACAACGAGTCGAAACCCTGTGGGATTTCACCCTGCGCCGCCTGACCATCGCCGAATCCGAAATCCGCCGAGACCTGCACCTCTGGGGCCATACCCCAATCGACCACCGCCCCGCAGTAACCCGCGAACAAATCGAAGAGGTCCTCGGCAACCCCAACGGCGCCTACCGCCGCCTACGCTGGGCAATGGACGCCTGGTGCGCACTCTGGTCCTGGCCACTCACCACCGATTTCGCACCGCCGGACTGGGATTCATGGGTCGGCGGCCTCGAAGCCCTACTCGGCGTCGCACCACAGGAAACCCGAGCCGAACGCCGAGGCCAACTCAGCCTCGCAGCAGACGCCACTTGGCAGGAACTGGGCATCGCGGAGGAAAACGACCTCATCCTGGCCCGCGCCGAAAGCGTCGGCCATGCGTACAAGCAGTTCCCATGGCTCTATGTGGCGAAGGGAATTGCTGATCAGCAAGGATTCCATCACTGGGAGCTGGACTTCGCGCCGGTGTTCGCGCGCGGCGGGTTCGATCTGCAAGTAGGTAATCCACCGTGGGTTCGGCCGGACTGGGACGAGTCGAGTGCGCTCGCGGAGTTCGATCCGTGGTGGCAGTTGGCACACAAGCCGTCGGAGCAGGTGAAGCGCGAGAAGTTGCAGGATGCGTTGGCCGACCCCGTCATTCGCGATTCGCTGCTCAACGAACGCGCCGAACAAGCCGGGCAGAACCAACACGTCGCATCCAGCGTCGACCGACCTGTACTCACCGGCCTGCAACCTGATCTGTACCGCTGCTTCATGGAGCGAACATGGCGATCAGCCTCACCGCGCGGCATCGTCTCACTCATCCACCCTGAGAGTCATTTCACCGAAGTGCGGGCGAAAGTTTTGCGCAAGGAGTGTTATCACCGGCTCCGTCGGCATTGGCAGTTCTATAATCAATTGAAAATTTTCTCCGAAATTGGAAATACTCGCCTATTCGGTGTCCATATTTACGGCGCTCGAGAGGAAATCCAATTTAAACAGGCTGCCGCGATTTACCATCCCGATGTTGTAATCCGTTCGTTGTGTCACGATGATGGCGGTCCTACGCCAGGCGTCAAAGATCCCGATGGCCGTTGGGACTTACGCCCTCACGCCCAGCGCATCATCGATGTCCAGGAAGGGGTCCTCGCCGACTGGGCAGCACTACTCGATGAGACCGATACACCCCCCACCGAATCTCGCATGCTTTACCCAGTGAACCGCTCTAGCGCTGAAGTTTTGGACAAGTTCGCTGCCGCTCCACGTCTAACCGACGTCACCTTCCTATGGACCCGCGGTTGGGAGGAAGACCGTGACCGCAAACTTGGTTACTTTGAATCTCACTCAGCTATTCCCGACCGTTGGAACGATGTGATCCTGCAAGGCCCACATCTCACGGTGGCTACCCCTCTATTTCAGCAAGCCAACCCTACTATGCAGAGCCACAAGGACTACTCATCTGTCGACCTTGAAAAAATTTGTGAAGACTTTATTCCGCGCACGAACTACCAGATAGCCCGCCCACTCTCCGACTACACCGCCGCATACCCCCACTGGAATGATGAGCCAAGTTCGGACTTCTTCCGCCTCGCCTGGCGCGAGATGTGCGACGTCGCCACCGTCCGTACTCTCCAATCAGCACTGCTCCCGCCGGGTCCGGCCCATGTACACGCGGTTCACTCCCTTACCTTGCGCAACAACAATCTTGCCTTGGTCGAACTGGCCGGAATCAGCCATTCGATCATCGCCGATTTCATGATCAAGGTCATCGGCAACGCCCACATCAAACCCTCCACTTGGCTACAACTTCCGTTCCCCCAAAACCACCCTCTCAAGCCTAACCTAATCCTCCGCACCCTCCGCCTGAACTCCCTGGTCCAGGCGTATGCCCCTCTCTGGTCCGAGCTCTACACCCCTCCCTGGCAACAGGATTCCTGGGTCCCGGACATCGAAGCCACCTACCCGAACAGGCCAGAACTCGGCGCAATAGAACCGACCTGGACCTGGCACACCCCTCTCCGCAAAGCCGCCGACCGCCGCCAAGCCCTAATCGAAATCGACGCCATTGTCGCCGTAATGCTGAGTATCACCGCTGACGAACTCCTCACGATCTACCGAACCCAATTCCCCGTCCTCCAAAAATACGAACGCGAAGCCCTCTACGACGCCAACGGCCGCCAACTCCCCACCAAACTAGCCTCCGAATACCGCAAAAAAGGCCCCCTCCCCCAATCCGACCTAACCGTAGCCGGCATCACCTACCAAGAGCCTTTCATAGGCGTAGACCGCGAGCACGACATGCAACTAGCTCACGCCCACTTCTCCACGCTTGCCAAGGCATCCGAAGGCTAGTCAGGGACTGCACAGCTCTGTCGACACTCCCCCGGATTTTCAGCAAAAGTTGCGTCTACTATCCGAATCGACTACACGACAGGTTATTCCAGTGACTCCGACTCCCCTCGCTCTCGCTACGAAATCTCGCCGTTCGAATCCCGGCGACGACAACCAGCCATACCGGTCATTCGCTCATTTCGATGCGGATAGTTCGTCACTGTTGATCATCACCCGGGAGTTCGAGGGATGGCTGGAGCGCCAGAAGAATTGGGTTGTCGATCTCAGTTCGACCGGCGCACAAGCCGACAGCAGCCGATCATTGGTTGCTGTCCGTCATTCAGTCGGAAACGCAGATCTACTGCGATTCCGACTCACTGAGGAGCAGTCGGGCACCGGTACATGGACAACCGAGTTCTCCGCCTATGCCCCGGCGCAGGGCGGCACGGGGTGGTTCCTTCTCGAGGTTGGGAACAGTCGCAAGAACTGGGTACAGGCACCCCGCGTTGTCACAAGTCTGGTCGACCTGCTTCCCGTGCGACCGGATGAATCGCAACAGTTGACACCCCAGCCTGCCCAAATAGGCATACACAGCGTGGAGGACCTCGCCACTCGTATAACCGATCCCGACCGCCACGGGTTGATCGTGGTAGCAGGCACCGACGAACGGCTGGATTTCGATCGGTTCTACGAGAAGGTCGCACTGTGGACCCAGCAAGTTGTCGGGCAGGCGGAGGTCGCTGTGCTCGACCCTCTTGCGACCGCTGAACTACGCAATGTTCTCGGTGATACACACGCCGTATCACCTTGGACCATAAGGACTTTCATCCCTGGTGCCGATCCAGCGGAACCCGGGAACCACCGGCAGCACAGGTACCTCGGCACTGGGCCACTCACCGAGCTTTCGACGCACGTACTACAGCGGATACTCGGCCGGACCGCTCGCCGTAATGCCATGCAGCGCAGGCTACCTCCGGATATTTTGAAGTATGTCCGAACTCTGAATCGGGTTGAGAACAATGAGGCCCTGACAAGCCTTCTTCCAAGGTCGACACCGGAGAAGCACACCGAGCTGACCGAAAGCTCAGCTTCACCGGAAGACTCGACTCCATACCGTCCGGCGACTGCGGAAAGTCCGGCACCGCTCAAGAGTCCCGTCGGCGCTGTCGACATCGAAACGCCTGATACCCCGCCTCTCGCTCCAGGGCAGACGCCGATTCCCCCCGCCGCTGCTCCGAAGCAGACTTCGGACAGCACTGCGCAGCAAGCACTGCATCTCGTGATGGAGGTGCTGGGCGTGACGAGTATCGACCGGGCAGAGCTCGAATCGATCAGACACCGGGCCGAGCAAAGCACAGACCGCGATGCCCTGCGCGGTGCCGCAGTACAGCTGGTGAACCAGAAGCAGGAAGAGATCGATGAGCTTAGAGACGAGCTCGCTGAGCTTCACGAGGACGTTCAGTCGTGGCAGCTCGAAGCGGGTGAGGCACAAGAGGATCGGCAGCGGCTCTCTGATGAGACTCGTTGGCTACGCGGGAAGCTCCGAGAGGTCAAGGCATTCGAGGTAGCCAATTCGCTCACGCCGGACTCGGAAATCACCGAATACCCCAACGACTATCACGATCTTCTGAAATTCCTCCGGGACATCGAACACGAAGGCATCGTGTTCACCGGCGATCCGGAGGAATGCCGCTCCTTGGCAGACCACGATCCGCTCTGCACGTCTGCCCGCACCTGCTGGGAGGCAGTGCTCGCCTTGCGCGGGTACATCCGTGCCCGCACCGACGGCGCATGGTCCAGAGGAGTTCACGACTACCTGATGCAACCTCCCGATGGCTACCGCGCAATCTCGGCGAAAAAGCATCGGCCTAAAGAATCGAATCCCACCATGCAGCAGTGGGGTGATCAGCGACGCTTCCCGGTCCCGCTGGAGGTCTCACCTGCAGGAAAAATTGAAATGAAAGCCCACTTCAAGATTGGCACAAACGGTACAATCAGCCCACGCATGCACTACCTCGACCGCTGGTCCCAGGATCACAAGATCTACATCGGCTACATCGGCCGACACCTGAAAAACACCAAGACAAACTGATATTGGTCCCTACGGTCGGGTGCCCGCTGCCGCACTTCTCGGCCGCAAAATCCATCTCCATTGAGGGTAGCGTTCCATTGACGGGCGCTATCACCAGAGTCGAACATCAGAGAGTAGGCAGACCCATGGTCAGAGGGCGGGCGTGGACCGGGTTCGAGGCCGCTGCGTTGCAGGAGGCGATGCGGAAGTCGGTGCGGGACTTCGCATCTCTGCTGGGTATCGAGGCCACAACTGTGGTCAATTGGCGGACCGGGCTTGGGGGTGTGAAGCTGCGGTCGGGTACGCAGGGGATCTTGGATACGACCCTCGACCGGTGGGCGACCGCTGACGACAGGGCTCGGTTCGAGCAGATCGTGGCTGAGGGTGAGGCCGTCTGGCGGCAGAGGCATCGTGGTGCTACCGAGGCGACGAGCCTGACACTGGACAGGACTGCTGTCTCGGCATCTCCAGTTGGCGAGAGCACCTCGACAGTCGACCCGCCGATGCCTTTCCGAGAGTTCGATCGTGAGCCTGGAAAAACCGAGGAGCACAACGACTCTCGGCGGACAGGAGGTCTGATCGATGTGCTCCGCCGGATCCATCAGCTGAGTCGATCGATCAATCCGGAAGTCATTCAGCACCTCCGTGACAGCACACTGCACAACATCGCGCACTACGAAACTCTCGATCCAACGGCGCTGCTGCCGGACCTCCAGCAGCAGCGCATCTGGCTCGATGAGCTGATCGACGAGTGCAGCCACCCGGACCAACGTCGGCAGCTGTACGAAATTGCTTGCGCCACTTCCGGTCTACTCGGATATATCGCGACCGGACGAGGCGAGTTTCCCCTCGCCCGGGCCTACTGCCGGGAATCGCTGCATCTCGGTGATCACGCCCAAGACCGCAACCTCGAGGCGTGGGCGCGGGGGCTCCAGAGCTTTTGCGAGTACTACGCCGGTCGATACGACGATGCGCTTCGTTACGCGGAGCAAGGGCTCGCGGTCGCCCAGGACGGACCGCAGGCCGTGCGGCTCGCGGTGAACTGCGCCGCAAGGGCTTCAGGGAAGCTGGGGAATGTCGGCGGTGTGCATCGAGCGGTCGCTCATGCCTATGAGCTGTTGTCGTACGGCCCAGCGCCGGACGGGGTGCCGTCGAGTATCTCGCTCGATTCCTATAGTCCAGCGCAGGCGGCCGGTAATGCTGCGACAGCGTATCTTTCGCTCGCGATGCCGGATCGAGTCGAGCATTATGTGGCGCTCGCGCTGCCGGAGATGAATGGCACGAATTCACCGTGGGGGCGCTCGCTGGTGATGATCGACTCGGCCCGCTCACACCTCCTGTCCGAGGGACCGGACCTGGATATGGCTACCGACATCATGCTGGACGCACTGGCCTTGACACCAGGTAGGCCGGGGATTCAGATGCAACGGCGAGCAACGGAGTTCATTCGCGCCGCAGAGGCACGATGGGGATCCACGACACCGGTCGCCGAGGTCCGAGACGCACTGGCAAGTGCAGCAAACCCACGATGACCACCGATGATTCATATGACCGGCGTCCAGGCATACTCGGGCACTACTGGTTCCTGACCTTCGGGCATGCGCCCGCGCTCCACGCCATGGCCACAGCCGTCCAGCAAACGATCCCGGTCACCGACTTTGCCCCGGTACCTGTCACCGGCCTGCATTTGACCCTGGACCGAATCGCGCGACCCGAAAAGTGCAGTGCGCAGCAACTCGATTCGATCGCCCGAGCAGCCCAGCACGCATGTCGTGACCGAACGCCGTTCACCGTTCGGATCGCTGGGGTGACCAACCTGCACGGCGCGTTGGCGTTCACGTTCGAGTCGTCCAACCGCATCCGAGAACTGAGCGGAATCCTGCGCGCGGCGACGTTATCCGTGTACCCCGCAGCATCATTCAAGGATTCTCACGCTGCGCCACACATCACGATCGCATATCCGATCGCCACGGACATGTCGGTCGACGCAAGCTCGATCGCCGACAGGATGAATGAGGCAATCGCTGAGGTCGGTGTAGTGATCGCAGAAGCCGAGCTAGTCCTGTTGGAACGCCATCTACACGCTTATTCCTGGACCACAGGGTCCCGAATTCCTCTCGGCAGCAACATCAATCGATAGAGTCCGCGCGTCAACCACTCCGGGGCTCCCTCTCCTTGAAGCATCACTGATTCTGCTTCCGTCTGTCGTAACCGCGGACCGCCGAACGTCGAATGCCGCGCCCTGATCCGGGCAAACGCTCACATTGCGCCACCAATACCCCACCTCTACACGATCGCTACGCCCCTACTCCGTCCAGCAGAGTTGATCAGGTACTCGGCGGCAAGCCGACGTCGTTCTCCGCAGCGACGCACCCGGCTCGGAGCGGCCGGGCGGGGTGGCGAAAGCCCTTGCCGCCGAGTGCCTCCCGGATCCTCCTATCGGAAAGTGCCGATCATGTCCGAAGCGACCGATCCGCCAGGGCCCCTCAAGCGCATTCGGATCGAATCCGGTTCCCTCACAGCGGAATACCGCGCATCCGCCGAGCAGGCTCGGAACGTGGCCGACCGGTTGAGGCACACAGGGCTCGAGCTGACCGTGACCGTCGACGCCGATGTCCGACCGGATCTGCCGCTGCTGCCGTGTGCTCGGTTGTGGCAGTGGCCCGACCACCGAGCAACAGGCAGCTCACCCAATCGGAGCGACTGAATGCGATCGAATCCCGTGCAGCACAAGGTATTCGTCCACGCCGACGGTGCACTCGCCGAATTCATGTGTCACGTCCACGTGATCGGGCTGACCATGGCTCGTGCCCGCGAGCTCATCGATATCCACCGCACACATCTACCCGACGAGTGCACCGTCCATCTGGAGTCCGCATACCTCTTGACCACCGAAGACGGGCTTTGACATCCGTCAGTCGAACGGGTGGCGATTCACAGACCCCGCGAACGGCCTGCCGGATTCACCACGACCTCTGGCGTGGAAACAGGAAGTGGTCCAACGCCTGTGATGTGATGACCGACCCACCACACGGTGGGTACCGGGACAGGACCTGGTGATATTGGTGCTGGCCGGCCCGAGCAACGCCCCCCAGGCGCCGATCGGCTCGGAAGAGGTGCACTCGCTCTGCACACTGTGGCAACATGTGCTGAAAGACCTTGCAGGGGAGGCAGAACCGGGTGGGACTCTACGAACGAGAGGCATTGCTGCCACAGCAGCGGCAGTATGCGCAGGAGAAACTTCGATGCTTGCTCGAGACGAAATCCGGTGCTGAATTCGAAAACCTCTTTCACCAGCTGATGGAGTTGCGCCATGGCGACTACATGCAGGTTCGAACGCACGGCCAGCTCGGTGACCTCGGGGCCGACGGCCTACGTACCGGTGTCCGTCGTCTATACGCATGCTATGCACCGGAGACCTTCGATATAGGGAAAGTCCGCGCCAAATTTCACAGTGATGTGTCGAGCGCAATCATGCACCGTCCGGAGCAGTTCGATACTTTTGTGTTCGTACACAACGACAGACGCGGCGGTATCCATCCGGTCGTATCATCGCTGTTGGTCAATGCGCATACAGATTTTCCCGATATCACCTTTCAGCAGATGGGCCCGAACAAGCTCTGGATCGAGGCCGCCTATCTGGATCGGGTGCAGATGGAGCACCTCATCGGTGAGGCTATCCCGATAAATCCTGTGGTCTACGCCATAGGACTGGCCGATATCGAACCACTATTGACGCACCTTGCCGAGAATCGACGACCGGACGCGATCGTTGGCTCGATCCCGATCCCCACGGTTTACAAGGTTGATTTCAATAAATTGTCGCAGGATGCCCGGGAGACACTGCAATCCGGCCGACCGTACTCATATCTCGTCGACGAGTACTACCGCGGACTGCTCGACCCGCGTGAGCGCGACGAGGCCGCAGCGGCCTTCCGCGCGTACTACCACGCAATGCGTAGCATGCATGGCGACGACACCGACGAGATCCTGTGGGAGATGGAGGGCTACGTGCTGGGCCAGGAACGCCCCCGGCCCAGCCGGGGCGCTGCGGCCAAGGCAGTTCTGGCCTACTTTTTCGACGAGTGCGATATTTTCGACGTACCGCCGCCCGGCTGGCGCCCGACATATCCGAGCGGAGGTGCCACTTGATCACCCCCACGAAAGGCATCGCACCGGATCGCTCGCTGCTGGCTGTCGGGGCACAGATCGCCATGCAGCTGGACCAGCCCCGCACGGTCAGTCAGGTCTGGACAAAGCTACGAGAATGGCGCAAGGCCAACGGACATCCGGCACCGATCTCATTCGGTTGGTTCGTACTGGCACTCGATACGCTCTACGCGCTCGGTTCGGTCGAGTTCGCCGACGATCTTCTGGTTCGGAGGCCCGCTGATGTTACGTAGGCTGAGCGCGGACGATGATCGATTCAAGACCTTGGAATTCCGGGACGGACTCAATCTTGTCGTTGCGAAATCGACTTCCGATTCCAGCGCGACCGACAGCCGAAACGGCACCGGCAAGTCCAGCACGATTGAGCTTCTCCACTTTCTCTTGGGTGCGCGGGCAGACCGCAGACATCTCGTCGCCCGGAAAGAATTGCGGCGGATCGTTTTTTCTCTGGATATGGACTGGCCGACACTCACCGGCCCACTCGTCATTTCCAGGTCTGGCAGCAATCCCCAGAGCGTTACTCTGAATCCCGGCCTCCTACCCGATGGCGGAGCATCAGGCGACGGCAGAATAAGTAGGTTGGGCCGGGCCACGGAGAAATCTCCCACCACGCACCAGGAGGAATTCCACTTTCCGTACGCCGTCCCGGGGAGTCAAAGGCAGGGCAAAACCCTTGCATCTCCGCGAACAGTACCGGTCACGGACTGGCAGCACATGATCGAACGGCAGCTTTTCGGACTGCGCGGCGAATATCCGGGCGTATCCGGCCGGACATTACTGTCTTTCCTGATTCGCAAGGTCGGCGATCACGGATTCAATGAAGCCACCCGAACCTTCGCACGTCAGCCGGAAGCTCAAGCGACACCCAACCTTGCCTATCTGCTGGGGCTGGATTCCACGCTCGCCGCAAAATATCAGGACATCGCCGCTCGCCGAGCCACCCGAGACCAGCTCAAGAAAGTCGTCGATGATCCGGTATGGGGAAAAGTGGTCGGGCGGGCATCGGATCTGCGCGGCGAGATCGCTGTGCAGCGTTCCAAGATCTCCGACCTCGAGCGTCAGATGAACAGTTTCCGCGTGGTTCCACAGTACGAGGCGCTCAAGATCCGCGCCGACGAGCTGGCGCGCAGGATTCAGCAACTGCACACCGAAGATGCGATCGATCAGCGCAATCTGGATCATCTGGAGCGAGCGGTAGCCGAAGCGATCGATCCCGAAGTTCGTTATCTGGAACCCGTCTACCAAGAACTGGGGATCGCGCTACCGGATCAGACGCTGCGCCGCTTCGAGGATGTGCGGGATTTCCATTCAGCAGTCGTACAGAATCGACGAATTTACTTGGAGGAAGAGATCGAGTCCACCCGCGCCGCGCTCGAGCATCGAAAGACCGAGCGCGCCCGGCTCGGAGAAGAGCAGAGTTTCCTCCTGCGTGAGCTCAGCGAAGGTGGTGCACTGGAGGCCCTGACGACCCTCCAAAAGGCATTCGCCCAAGAGGAGGCAACGCTGGGAGCACTCGAAAATCGCCTCGCGGCGGCACAGACCGTGGAGTCGACGAGCCGCGAAATCGATTCTGCACGAATCGAGCTCGCTCGACAGGTGGATCAGGACCTCAACGAACGTCAGCCTCGCATCAACGAAGCATCGGTACTGTTCAATAAATTGGTAAGCGAGTTGTACGGGGAAGATCGGCCCGCATATCTGGCCGTCGAAGCCGGGCGCAGCAGCCTGAAGATCACCCCGAAGATCAATAGCGACGACAGTCAGGGGATCAACAGGATGCTGATCTTCTGTTTCGACTTCACACTGGCCCTCATCGCACATCGCGCCGGGCGTGGTCCGGATTTCCTCGTCCACGACAGCCATATGTTCGACGGAGTAGACGATCGCCAACTCACCCGAGCGCTCGAAATGGCGGCTGCCCGAACCGAAGCAGAGAACATGCAGTACATCGTCACATTGAACGACGACGACCTTTCGAAAGCACGGAATCTCGGCTTCGAACCCGATCCTTACATCGTGCCTCCCATCTTGACCGATGAGTATGTCGAGGGTGGCCTGTTCGGTTTCCGTTTCGGGTGATGCTTGCCCCGCGAGTACCCGCGAAACCACCCCGACGACCCCCTTCGCGCAGGCACGGGCCTCCACACAGGCGGTGCGGTGCTCACCGGAGGTAATCTCACGACCATGGTGGACACCCCCTTCGGTCGGGTCATCACAGCGATGGTGACCCCCATGCACGCCGACGGCTCGATCGACTACGACGGCCTGCAGCGCCTTGCCGTACATCTCGCCGACCACGGCCATGACGGATTGCTGGTCAACGGGACCACCGGTGAGTCCGCCACCACCACCGACGAGGAGGACTACGCCTGCGTGCGGGCGGTGGTCGAGGCCGTGGGCGACCGGGTCCAGGTGATGGCCGGCTGCGGCACCAACGACACCGAACATTCCACTCGTGCGGCGCGCGAGATGGTTGCCTGCGGGGCCGACGCCCTGCTCGTCGTCACGCCGTACTACAACAAGCCGCCGCAGGACTGCATCCTCGAACACTTCCGTCTGGTCGCCGAGGCCGGCGGCGGCGCGCCCGTCATGCTGTACGACATCCCGGGCCGGACCGGGACGGCGCTGAGCACCGACACCATTCGCCGCGCGGCCGACATTCCCGCCGTGCGCGCCGTCAAGGATGCCAAGGGTGATCTCTTCGAAGCCAGTCGGCTCATGACGCAAACCGACCTGCTCTGGTATTCCGGCGACGACGTCATCAACCTGCCGCACCTCGCGCAAGGCGCGACCGGCATCGTGTCGGTGGTCGGTCACGTCGCGGGCGCTCGCTACGCGGAGATGATCGCCGCCGTCGACCGCGGCGACCTGTCTCGGGCCCGTGAGATCCACCGACGTCTCATCCCCGCCATCGACGCGATCATGCACGTCTCGCAGGGCGCCATCCAGGCCAAAGCCGCCATGAAAATGCTCGGCGTCATCTCCTCCGACGCACTACGTATGCCATACCGGCAGGGCCCGCCCGAGCATCAGCAACGTCTGCGTGCCGGGCTCGAGGAATCCGGTCTGCTGTAGGCAGGCGCATGAACGTCGCTGTGCAGCGGCACCGATTGCCCTGCGGCACAAGACAACTGGCGATGGCGAGCCGGAGAAACCTGGTCGAACCACGCCGACTGACAACTACCGAACAGCCGCCTTGTCGCTATACGGCGACAATCGGCAATGTCGCCATACGGCGACAGTCAAGGCGAATCGCCCGGGCGATTGTCTTCGTTCGCAGACAAAACCAATTGTCCACGAACGTAGACAGTGTCGCCGTATGACGACAATAACGCTTGTCGTCATACGGCGACAAATGATATTGTCGCCGTATGACGACAACCAGGGTGGATCGGCCCGACGACTTGGGCCCCGCCCTGCGCGAGATCAGGGTTGCCGATGAGATCACACAGTCAGCACTGGCGGCACTGGCCGGCGTCGGCCGTCAGTGGCTCAACGCCTTCGAGATGGGCGACAAATCATCAGCACCACTCGACATGGTGATGCGCGTAGCCGCGGCCCTGGACGTGACGCTGGTGCTGGCTCCGCCCGACAGACACCGAATCGACATGCAGTACGGCATCGACGATGAACCGATCGACCTCGCCGCACACCTGGAGCAGTACAACCGATGAGCATCACGGACGAGCACCGGTTGGACGTAGTAATGAACGGCCACGTGATCGGCGACGTCCAACACACGGGCAAACGCCGGATGCGGCTGCGCTATTCGGAGCCTCCCAGCCAGAGTTTCACCCCGCTGTCCGTGTCGATGCCGGGCCCCACGGGGCGATACCGCGAGTCCGTGCTGGACCCGTGGCTTTCCGGCCTCCTTCCGGATCGCCCCGAGACTCTTCGGCAATGGCGACGTCAGTTCGGTATCTCCCACGAGACCGACGCCTATTCGCTCTTGCAACACGTCGGCGAGGACTTGGCCGGCGCGGCACAATTCGTTCGCCCCGAACGCCTCGAATCAGTGCTGGAACGATCCGGACGTCTGAGTCCCCTGGATGGCTCCCGGATTGCCGAAATGCTCCGCCGCGCCAAGGCCGATCTGCCCGTCTCAGGAGAAGACAGCAGGCAGGGCAAGTTTTCCCTCGCAGGTGCCCAGGCGAAGATCGCACTCCATCACATGGAGGGCGGCTGGAGTGACCCCTCGGGTAGCGTGCCTTCCACCCATATCCTCAAGCCCGCCATCCCCGGCATGGCCGACCAGGATCTGATCGAGGCCGTCACACTGCGCACAGCGAGCAACCTGCACCTGAATGTCGCGAAGTGCTCGATCGAAAAGTTCGCCGACGAGCGCGCCATCGTCGTGGAGCGCTACGACCGCGCCCGCAAATCCGACGGGCAGTGGACTCGCGTGCACCAGGAAGACATGTGTCAGGCGCTGGGCATATGGCCGAGTCGCAAGTACGAAAGCCAGGGTGGCCCGAACGCAACCACGCTGTCCGATCTGATTCGCAGAGAAAGCGAAGATCCTTCGGAGGACGTACAGCGATTCGTTCAGGCGCTCATTTTCAACTGGCTCGTCTGCGGTACCGACGGCCATGCCCGCAACTACTCACTCCTGCTCAGTGGCCGAACCGTACGCCTGGCCCCGCTTTACGACCTCAACTCCCATCTCGCCTATTCCGATGGATCCGGGAACAGCTTGTCGATCTCGGTCGCGGGAGTGTTCCATGCCGATCGAATCACGGTTGACAGCTGGGTACGGTTCGCTCCGGCTCTGCACGTCGAACCGGACTGGCTGCGCAATGAGATCGACCGCCAACGAGACAGCCTGTTGAATGCCATGGCGGCGGCCGCGGCTTCGACCGACATCGCGACCTACGACAGCCCAACCGTCCATCGGCTGCTGTCGAACACCGCCGACTGGTTGGAGCGCCGGTTCAAACCCGGAGGTGAGCGGTAACGGGTAGGAATCCTGCGACGAAGTCCGGCCAACAGCGCCCCAACCGAAGGACACAGCCGTGACAGACTCCACGCTCGCCCCTGTCGACGTCGTCAAACGCCGAAATCCCCTGCTCGTCTGGTTGATCTGGCCGCTGATCACGCTCGGCATCTATAACCTGGTCTGGTACTACAAGATTCATCGAGAGATGCGGGATCTCACGCGGGACCCGCAAGCGCCCGTCGCGGGACCGATGCTGGTGATCTTGTTGCTGGGCTGGACGGTGATCGGCCCGCTGATCAGCTACTTCAGAACAGGGCATCGCATCCGGCAGGCACAGATGGCCGCCACCGGCCAGGCAACTTGCAATCCGTGGGTCGGATTGATCCTGTGCTTCGTCTTCGGTCTGCAGATCATTTACTACCAGCTCGAACTGAACAAGATCGCAGTCTGAGTCGGCCGTTCGACGACGGCACCGGGCGGGACCGATATGGCGCCCTGATCCGGGATGCACTCCTCGCTACTGGGAAACACATAGCGGCGCAAGCGATTCAGGTGTTCGATGCCCGACCGCTGCGGTAGCCCAGCAACCCCTCGACCCCCCGCAGGAACGTTTCCGTGACGGGTTCCGGATCCGTGAGACACCCCGCTGCCATCGCTCCGTCGCGGAGCATGACGAAGTGGCGGGCGGCTGGTTCGGGGTCGGGTTTGGTTGTGGCGGTGAAGAGTTCGGTCATGGTGGTGAGGAACCAGTGGCGGTGGTCGAGGACTGCTCGGTGGACGGGGTGGGTGGGGTCGGGGAATTCGGCGGCGGCGTTGAGGAAGGCGCAGCCGCGGAAGCCGTCTCGGCGGATGTCGTCGGCGATGGCGTGGGCGACGGCTCGGATGACGTCGTCGGGGGCGGTGCCGGGGGTGCGGGCCTGCTGGGTGCGGGTGCGGATGGCGTCGTCGGCTTGTTTCAGGTAGGCGACGAGTAGGTCGTTCTTGCCGGGGAAATGGCGGTAGAGGGTGGCTCGGGTCACCTTCGCCTCGCTGATGACGCGTTCGACGCCGACGGCGTGCAGGCCCTCGGCGTAGAACAGGCCGGTCGCCGTATCGAGCAGCCGAGTGCGCGCTTCGGACATCGTGCTCCATCCGTTCGGTCGAGGTGTCGTTGTCAGGCTAGCAGAAAGAACGATCGGTCTTGACAGTCGCAGGCCCATGCCGCAAGCTCAGGGAGACCGATCGTTCTTTCTCTCCATCGGGACGTCGGGATCATCCACCGCACCACCACTCCGAGAGGGACCCTGATGTCCAGCCCATTCGCCACCGCCGACCGCGACATCGCCCCGGTGTCCACCACCGGCAGCACCCGCACGCTGCGCAACCTCTACTACGTCCGATTCGCATTCGCCGTCGTCTGGGCCGTGCTGCTGATGACGGTCGCCAAGACGATCACCCCCGGAACCACCGTCCTGCTGGCGATCTACCCCCTGTTCGACCTCGCCGCGGCCGTGGTCGACCTCCGCTCGTCGGGGGCCACCCGGGCCAGGACGCCCCTCTACATCAACATGGCCCTGAGTTTGGCCGCCACCGTCGCGCTGTGCGCCGCGGCCACCTCCGGAATCCCGGATGTGTTGCGCGCGTGGGGAATCTGGGCGATCACCGCCGGAATCGTGCAACTGGTCGTCGCGATCCTGCGCTACCGCCTCGGCGGCCAGTGGGCGATGATCCTCAGCGGCGGCATCTCCGTTCTCGCCGGAAGCAGCTTCATCGCGATGGCGGGCGGACCGAACGCCGCGCTCACCTCCGTCGCGGGATATGCGGTTCTCGGCGGTGTTTTCTTCCTGATCTCCGCGATTCGGCTGCATCGCGTGGCGGCGAGAGCCGAGTGATATTCGCGCCCTGACATCCGCTCGCCCGACCCGGCCGCTCACCCGGCCGCCTCGGGCGAGCGGATGCGTCTTCGCAGCTCATCGCGGCGTTTCGGACGGGCGAGTCTCGGTCATCGGGAACGGTGCGGTGCCATACAACGGTGCGATCTAGCGTTGATTTGTGCCCCGTAAAGCAACTTTTCCGCACCTGCTCGCCCCCGGAACCATCGGGCCTGTCACGGTGCCCAACCGGGTCGTCCTGCCCGCGATGGATATGAATCTGTGCGAGGACGGGGAGATCGAGCAGGCGGACATCGATCATTTCGTCGCGCGGGCGGCCGGTGGGACAGGGCTGATCATCACGGGGTGCTGCGCCGTCGCCTATCCGATCGGGTGCGCGAGCACGAAAGAGCCTGGGCTGTCGGAAGATCGGTTCATTCCCGGACTTCGTGCGCTGGCCGATGCCGTGCACGACGCGGGGAGCAAGTTGTGCGTGCAGATGACCCATCACGGCAAGATCGCCCGAATCGACACCGTCGCCGGACGACCGCTGCTGGTGCCGTCGATACCGACCGGGTCCGCCGACCTTTCCGCCTTGGGAGACAACACTTCTGGCGAGATGCGGAAGATGGCCGCGGTGACCGGCGGCAAGCAGGCCACCTATCGCGAGGCCACCCGGGACGACATCGATTGGCTGGTGCGGTGTTTCGCGGAGGCGGCCGGGCGGGTGCGGGCGGCCGGTGCCGACGCGGTCGAAATCCACTGCGCGCACGGATACATTCTCGGCGCGTTCCTGAGCCGCGCGGACAACAGGCGCACCGACGAATACGGTGGGGCACTGGCGAATCGGGCACGATTGGCAGTGGAGGTGATCCGGGCGGTCAAGGCCGAAGTCGGTGATTCGCTGGCGATTCTGGTGCGCATCGCCGGGCGCGAATTCGGCGAGGACGACGCGTTGACCACCGAGGAGGCCGTGCAGGCGTCCGCACTGTTCGAGGCTGCCGGTGCCGACGCGATCCACGTCACCGGGTGGGGACGAAATCCGTTCTCCAACTTCACCGATGGCCCGCTGCCCGATCGCGTCGGCGCGTACACCGAGCTGGCGGGTGAGGTGAAGAAGGCGGTGTCCATTCCGGTGATCACCGTCGGACGGGTACTGCCGGAGGTCGGCGAGCAGGTGATCGCCGCGGGGACAGCCGATTTCGCCGCGATGGGACGGCAGTTGCTCGCCGATCCCGAGCTGGTGAACAAGCTCGCGGCCGGGACACCCGAAAACGTCCGCCCCTGCATCAATTGCTATGTGTGCGTACAGGAGAACTTCTGGGACGACACCCCGATCTGCGCGGTGAATCCGGCGCTGGGCAACGAGAAACTGCTACCGCTGACGCCCGCTCCGACTGCGAAACATGTCGTCATCGTCGGAGCGGGCCCCGGCGGGCTGGAGGTCGCCCGGATCGCCGCCGAGCGGGGACACCGAATTACCTTGTTGGACAAGACTGATCGGCTCGGCGGGACGCTCTGGTTCTCCAGCCTCACCACGCCGGACAATCAACGTCTGCTGGACTGGTTGAAGGTCCAGGTCGGGCAGCTCGACATCGATATCCGCTTGAACACCGAGGCCAGCGCGACCTCGATCGCCGCTCTGCATCCGGACGTGGTGGTGGTAGCCACCGGTGCGGTGCGCGGACGACCGGACGTTCCCGGCAGCGATCTGCCGCACGTCCATACCGGAGATACCTTGCGCGCCTTGATGACCGGGTCCGGTGATGTCTCCGCGGTACCGCTGCCCCTTCGCGCGATCGCGAAACTGGGAAAGTTGTCCGGCATCACCGGTAGCCCGGCCGCCATTCGCACGGTCACCCGAAAGTTCCTGCCGATGGGCAGGAATGTCGTCGTGATCGGCGGTTCGCTTGTGGGACTGGAACTCTCGGAGTTCCTCGCCGAACGCGGCCGCAACGTCACCCTGCTCGAGGAGGGGCAGCAACTCGGCGTGCCCATGGCCATGCCCCGCCGCTGGACGGCGGTCCGCCACGCGGGCGAGCACGGCGTGCGGATTCACCGGCATGCGACGGTGCAGCGAATCACCAAGCAGCACGTGGAGTTTCGTGTTACCGACGAGACGATGACCGCCCCGGCGGATATGGTCGTCGTCGCCTCGGGAGTATCCGCTCGGGCTCCGCTCACCGACGCCCTCGCGGGCGTGGTTCCCGAGGTGCACGTGGTCGGAGACGCCGCCGAGGTCGATTACATCCAGGGCGCGATGCACTCCGCGTGGAAAGTCGCCGCCGAGTTGTGAATTCGCTCAGGCCGCAGGTCGAAGCTTCCGCGAGGCCCATTCCGCGAAACTCGTGACGGGGATACCGAGATCCCTGGCGAACTCCGGGCGGGCGGGCTGCGGAACCACGTTCAACAGATCCAGCCCGGCACCCATGGCGGGCATTCCGGCCGCCCGCGCCTGTTCCTCGGTCATGTTCGGTGCAGACAGCGGCGTATCCAGCACGCGGGCAAGGACTTCGGCGATCTCGGTCATCGTCGACAGATCACTGGCGAGTTCGAGTTCGACGCCGTCGAACCGCTCGGGCGCGAGGAAGGCCGCGGCGGCGGCACGACCGATATCGTCCACCGCGACCAGCGACAGGCGAGTCTCCGGTTTGATGACGCTCACCAGCCCGCCCTCGACACCGCGCGGGAACAGATACGCCGCGGACGGCAGAAAGTTCTCCATGAAGGTCGCGGGCTTGAGCAGCGTCCAATGCCGGAAACCCGCCGCGCGCACCCGATCCTGAATCACGGCCTTCGCCCGCAGACTGGCCTCGGCCATCGGCCAGCGGCCCTCGGTCCAGCGCGGATCCTCGGTGCGCTGCCCCGCGCCGGAAACGGAAGTGTGCACGAACTGCGTTACTCCCGCAGCCAGCGCCCCCTCGACGAGATTCACCGCTTGCGCGATCTCACCGTCGAAATCTGGTCCGGCCGAACCAAATTCGGGCATCTGCACGGAAAATACCGCCCGCGCTCCCGCGGCCGCCCGGATGATCGAATCGCGATCACGCAGATCACCGGTGACCAGTTCAGCGCCGAGCGCCGCGACGGCCGCGGCGCGCGCGGTGTGCGGATCACGAACCAGAGCACGAACTCCGACGCCCGCCTCGAGCAGCGCACGGGCGGTAGCGCCACCCTGCTGACCGGTGGCCCCGGAAACCAGAACCGGTGCGGAATCTGTAGACATGATGCCCCTAACATGCGGATTCACTAAACGGCGAGGCCCGCCGTTTATCTTCCACTAAGATATGGCGGGGCCCGCCGTTTAGCAACCCAGGAGGTGACGCCGTGCCCGGACAGCAGCGTGCCGACGCACGCCGCAACTACGCACGCGTCCTCGCGGTAGCGGAAGAGGAGATCGCCGCCCACGGCGCCAACGCGTCCATGGAACGAATCGCCCGCATCGCGGGAGTGGGCTCCGGAACCGTACGCCGCCACTTCCCCACCCGCCGCGCACTGCTGGAAGCGGTGTCCCACAAGCGAATCGAAGCGCTGTGCACCCGCGCCGAGGAACTACTCGACGCCCCCGACAGCCGCGCCGCGCTCCTGGAATGGCTGACCGACGTCCTCACCTACTGCATAGGCGCCCGCGGACTTGCCGCCACTCTCACCCAGGACCTCACCGACCCGGTACACGACAACGCCTGCTCGGCAGCCCTGGAAAAATCCGGAAACCCATTGCTACACAGAGCAGTTCAGGATGGCACGGTAACAACCACCGCAACCGTCGCGGAACTGATCATGCTGATCGTCGGCATAGCCCTCACCACCGAAACCTCCCCCGACCCCACCACCCGAGCCACCCGCCTACTCGACCTGACCATAGCCGGACTCCCCCCGACCCAACCGCAATAGCCGGACCACACAGTTCCCCCGAAAGCACAACGGCTTCGCAGGGACTGGACAATCCATTTCGAAGGAGCCCGCAGACCTCATGCGGTCGACGCCGCATCCCCGATCAGCGATGCCGCATCCTGATCACGCCGGTGCGATCACCTGAAGCCGCGGAAAGTAAGTCCGGAAACGCGCCGCATCCCGGGTGAGCAGTCGATACCCGGCGACCACGGCATGCGCACCGATGTAGAAGTCGGGCAGCGGACCGCGCCTCTCCCCGCCCTTGCGCCGGTAGGCGACGAACGCCTTACCGGCCACGAACCCCGCCGTATACGGCAGATCTTCCCGCCCCAACTCCGCTTCGGGGAGCGCCGCGTCGAGGTCCTCGATGGCGTCGAAACCCGCGGCGACCTCGGCATAGACGATCGGGTTGATGACCAGCGACCCGACATTGCGGGCCCGGGCGAGCGCACGATCCGACCAATCCGCCCAGGTGGGGTCGTTGGTGAGGACATCGAGTAACACACATGAATCCACCAGCGTCGTCGGACGATCGGCAACAACACGAAGACCGGGCTCATTCACCACGGAAAAGTTCCATCAACTCATCGGTCGTCATCTTCGTGGTGGCACGCCCGCGCATATGCTTCACCAAGCGTTCGCCGCGGCTCTCCGCCCCCTGTCTCCGCACGATTTGCAGAGCACCACCCACGTCGACGACATCCACCTCATCCCCCTCTTCCAGCGCGTATTTGTGCCGCAGTTCCGCGGGAATCGTGACCTGCCCCTTGCTGTTGAGCCGCATCGGCCACCTCCCGTGGTACGTAATACCTACGATACGTATTACACGACGGGTACGCAATGCCCGACGACCCGTACCCCAGGAGCATCACGTGGGCTCCCGGGGTATGGATTCGGCAGGTCAGGCGGCGGTGAGGACCAGGCCCGAGGTGGGGACGCCGGTGCCGGCGGTGACGACTATGTTCTGGACGTCGGGGACCGGGTTCACCGAGGTGCCGCGGATTTGGCGGACGGCTTCGGCTATGCCGTTCATGCCGTGGATGTATGCCTCGCCCAGTTGGCCGCCGTGGGTGTTGAGGGGGAGGCGGCCGCCCAGTTCTATGGCTCCGTCGGCGATGAAGTCCTTGGCTTCGCCGCGGGGGCAGAAGCCGAGTTCCTCGAGTTGCATGAGGACGAAGGGGGTGAAGTGGTCGTAGAGGATGGCGGCTTGCATATCCGTTGGGCGCAAACCGCTTTGGGACCAGAGTTGGTCGCCTACCAGGCCCATTTCCGGGAGGCCGGTGAGGGCGTCGCGATAGTAGCTGGTCATGACGTACTGGTCTGCGCCGGAACCCTGTGCGGCGCCGGCGATCACGGCCGGTTTCTGCGGAAGGTCCCGTGCGCGTTCGACACTCGTGACCACGATGGCGACGCCGCCGTCGGTCTCCTGGCAGCAGTCCAGCAGGTGCAGGGGTTCGGCGATCCAGCGGGAGTTCTGGTGATCCTCGAGGGTGATCGGCTTGCCGTAGAAGTGGGCCGCCGGATTGACCGCCGCGTGCTTGCGGTCCGCCACCGCCACCTTGCCGAAATCCGCACTGGTAGCGCCGTATACGTGCATGTAGCGCCGGGCGACCATGGCCACCTGCGCGGCGGGCGTGCCCAGCCCCTGCGGGTATCCCCAGGCCGCGTCCACGCCCGAGGAGGTCGGGGCGGCGGCGAGGTGAGTTGCGAACTGGCCGAAGCGATGTCCGGAACGTTCGTTGAAAGCCCGGTATGCCACAACGACATCCGCGACTCCGGTCGCCACCGCCATGGCGGCCTGCTGCACGGTCGCCGCCGCCGCACCGCCGCCGAACGGAATGTTGCTGAAGAACTTCAGCTGCGGCACACCAACCGCACGCGCCACCGCGGCCTGCGTGTTGGTGTCCATGGTGAACGTCGTCAGCCCGTCCACATCCGCGGGCGTCAACCCGGCGTCGGCCAGCGCGGCGGTGACAGCCTCTGCGGCCAAACGCAATTCGCTGCGCCCCGAATCCTTGGAGAAGTCCGTGGCCCCGATCCCGACGATGGCGGCCCTGCCGCTGATACCCGTACTCACGAGGTCTCCTGCAACTCGATCACGGCCTTCGCGGTGATGTGGTCACCGAGGCTGTCCTTGCCGACCACATCGATGTGCACCACGGCACCCTCGACGGCGGTCACGGTGCCGCTCAACGTCAACGTGTCACCCGCGTACAGCGGCACACCCAGCCGCAACGCCACCGATTTCACGACCGCGCCGGACCCGGCCCAATCGGTCACGAACCGTTGCACCAGACCGGTATCGGTGAGGATGTTGACGAAGATGTCCTTCGAACCCCGCTGCACCGCCTTGTCCCGATCGTGGTGCACGTCCTGAAAGTCCCTGGTGGCCAACGCCGAACTGACCACGAATGTCGGATCGGCGTGAATCACCAACTCGGGCAGGGCATTTCCGACCTGCACGGCCGAAACTCGCAGCGTCATCGGACCGCCTTCCAGTACGGCAGCGTGTTGTCCTCGTCGAGTTTCTCGAACGCGACCTCCACCGGCGCGCCCACGCTCACCTCGTCGGGCTCGATACCGCGCAGCTCACCGAGCACGCGCACACCTTCCTCCAACTCGACCAGCGCCACCACGAACGGCAGCGTCCGTCCGGGCACCTTCGGCGCGTGGTGCACCACATAGCTGAACACCGTGCCGCGCCCCGAGGCCACGACGTAGTCCGGCGTCTTGTCCCTGTCCTGCCACAGCGCCGGAACCGGCGGATGCCGCAGCGACCCGTCCGGCAGCCGCTGAATCCGGAGTTCGCCGAGTTTGGCTCCCTCCCAGAAGAATTCGGTGTCCTTGGAGACGATGGGCCGCACCCGCTTGCTCAGATCCTCCTGCGGCGCAGCGGGTTTCCCGGTTCCTGGAATGAATTTCAGCATCCGGAACGACATCTCGGTGACGGCCTCGTCCCCGACGTACCAGGTCAGCAGGTAGGTGGCGAACCACCCCTCCCCCAGCCCGGTGTGCTTGGGCCCGACCAGATCCTGCAATCGCGTTCGCGCATAAGGCTTCTCACCGAGTCGCAGATAGCGGTGATAGGTCTGCTCACAGTTCGTCGCCACCACCGAGGTGTATCCGGCGGCGTCGAGCAGATCGTTGACCGCGTTCATCGGATCGTCCGCGGGCCGCGCGCCGTGCAGACCGGGCATGGTCCACACCTGCGCCATCGCGGGCGGCGCGACGATCCCCGGATGCCCCGCGGCCCGCGCGGCCTCCTCGTCGACGTAGACCGGATTCGCGTCGCCGATGGCCTCGATCCAGTTGTTGATCATCGGCTGATTCACCGGGTCACGGCCATAGCGGGGGGCGCATTCGCCCTGCGCCATGATCCGGTCCCCGGCCGCGACGATCTCGTCAGCGGTGCTGTTCTCCGGCACTCCAGGCTCCTATCTCGGTACGCGGGGCAGCCGCAGGCCGGCGGTCGCGATGAGTTCGCGCATGACTTCGTTGACGCCGCCGCCGAAGGTCACCACCAGGTTCTGCTTGGTGCGCCGATCCAGCCAGCCCAGCAGTTCCGCGGTCGCGGGCTCGGCCGGATCGCCGTAGCGACCGACCACCTCCTCGGCCAAACGCCCTGCCTCCTGGAGGGATTCGGTCGAATAGACCTTGGTGGCCGAGGCGTCGGCGATGACCCCGTTGGGGTCCTCCTCGGCCTCGCCGGCCTTCGCCGCGACCTGCCAGTTCAGCAGTTCGTTGAGCCGCGTCATGGCGTGCAGCCGACCCAGCGTGCGCTGCACCCCGGACTCGCCCAGCACATCCTGCGCCTTCGCCCAGTCGTGCACCCGGTCGTAGAGCTGCTCGATCTTGCCCGACGGCCCGAGCCCCACCCGCTCGTGATTGAGCTGTGTGGTGATCAGCTTCCAGCCCCGATTCTCCTCGCCCACAAGCATGTTCGCCGGCACGCGGACGTTGTCGAAGTAGGTCGCGTTGGTGTGGTGCGCGCCGTCGCAGGTGATGATCGGAGTCCAGGAGTAGCCCGGATCCTTGGTGTCCACGATCAGGATCGTGATCCCGCGATGCCGCGATTCGGTGGTACCGGTGCGGCAGGCCAGCCAGATGTAATCGGCCTCGTGCGCGCCGGTGGTGAACACCTTCTGCCCGTTGACGATCCAGTCCCCGTCGCTGTCCCGCACGGCGCTGGTGCGCAGCGCGGCCAGGTCGGTACCGGCCTCGGGTTCGGAGTAGCCGATCGCGAAATGAATGTCGCCGGAAAGGATTGCGGGCAGGAACTTGCGCTTCTGCTCGTCGGTGCCGAACTGTTGCAGCGTCGGTCCGACGGTCAGCAGCGTCACCAGCGGCAGCGGCACATCCGCGCGCACCGCCTCGTTGTAGAAGATCTGCTGTTCGACGGGCCCGAATCCCTGGCCGCCGAATTCCTTCGGCCAGCCCACACCGAGCCAGCCGTCCCGGCCCATGCGGTGCACGACGGCGCGGTAGGCGTCGCCGTGCCGGTTGATCAGCATCTCGGCCGCCTCGTCGGGAGTGACGAGATCGTCGAAGTACGAACGTAATTCGGCGCGCAGCGTGCGCTGCTCGAGTGTCAGATCGATGAACATCTGGCCCCCAGACGGTCCAGCCGGAACGATTCGCCGCCGAGCCAGCGGGCGATGTCCTTGGCCTGTGAGTAGTAACGATGCAGCGGATGGGTCACGTCGACGCCGATACCGCCGTGCAGGTGATGGCATTTCTGCATGGCCGCGGGCAGATCCGACGCGACCGCGTAGGCGAGCACATCCAGATCATCATCAGTTCTGTGTCCAATTGCCTCCGCTTCGCTCCGGCGGGCAGCGGCCCCCGAAGTCTCGGTCCTTCCCTCCTCCGCTCCTCCGCTTCGCTCCCCCGCTCCGTCAGTCCAGGACCGAGACGGGCCGCTGCCGAGATGTGTCGCAAGTGCCCAATTCGCCGAGGCCGCCGCCACGTGCAACGTCCGCGAGACGACGTACACATCGGCGATTTCCTGTGCCACGGCCTGGAATTCGGCCAGCGGACGGCCGAACTGCTGCCGGGTCCGCACATGTTCGGCGGTCAACGTCAGCACACCCTTGAGCAGCCCGTCCGCGACCGCCCCGATGGTGGCCACCGCGAACCGGTGCAGGTCACCGAACCCGACCGGCAACAGCTGCTCGGCCGGCACGATCACCTCGTCGAATCGCACCGAGAATTCCGGGAATCCGGCCGAGGTCGGACTCTCCACATAACTGATCCCGGTCGCGTCACCGTCCACCACGGCCAGCCCGGCATCGGTCGGCACGAGGATCCACTCCGCCTGATCCGCGTACGGCACAGCGGTTTTGCGGCCGGAGATCCGGACCGAGTCACCCTCGGTGACCGCGGTGGTCCGCGGCGTCGTGGTGAACGGCGCACCCGGCTCATGCAGTGCGGCGGTGAGCACCGCGCCCTTGGCGACGGCGGGAAAGATCTTCTCCGCCAACGCATCCGGGAGGTTGCCGACCAGTGGCAGCACACCCAGTCCGAGCGTCGCCAGGGCGGGTACCTGTACCGCGTCGGTGGCCAGCTCGGTCAGCATCGCCGACACCTCGAGCAGGCCCATATCGTCGCCGCCGAACCGTTCGGGCAGGGCGACCGCCAGCAGACCGCTGTCCACGAGGGTCGGCCACAGCTCGATGTCACGCTCGGTATTGCGTTCCAGCAAACTTACGACAACCTCGGCGACAGCGTCCTGGCTCTCATCTGCGTTGAAGTCCAATTCCATGCTCCAGATCGAGGTGGGGCTACGCCTGCGGTTCGCGCGGGAGGCCGAGTATCCGTTCACCGGCCACCGTCAGCAGGATCTGCTCGGTACCGCCCGCAATCGACAAACAGCGCGTCAACAGGAATTCTTTCACCAGATCGGTGTCCTGCGCACCTGCCGTACCGGTAAGTTCGACGGCGAATTCGGCTACCGCCTGCCGGTGTCGCACACCGACCAGTTTGCGCACGCTGCTCTGCGGTCCAGGATCCCCGCCGGCGAGCATGCGCTGCGCCGCACGAGTCTCCAGCAATAGACCGGCAACAGCGTCGGAGACGAGTTCGCCGATGCGGTCGGCGATCAACTCAGCCCCGGGGCCCGAGGTCGGGGCCGCGGCGATGAGCGCCTCGAGGGCGTCACCGATTCCGCTGCCGCCCATGGCAACCCGCTCCGAGGACAACGTCGAACGCGCGATCTTCCACCCCGCGCCGAGCTGCCCGACCAGGCACTCGTCCGGAACGAAGACGTCGTCCAGGAACACCTCGGAGAACCGCGCCTCACCGGTGATCTGCACCAGCGGCCGCACCTCGATGCCCGGACTGCTCATATCGACCAGGAAGTAGCTGATCCCACGATGTTTGGCCGCGCTCGCATCGGTGCGAGCCAGGCAGATTGCCCAGTTCGCGACGTTGGCCAGCGAGGTCCACACCTTCTGCCCGCGCAGCTGCCAACCGCCCTCGACGCGCGTCGCGGTGGTGCGCAACGCCGCCAGATCCGATCCGGCCTCCGGCTCGCTGAACAGCTGGCACCAGATCACCTCGCCGCGCAACGTCGGCCGCACGAAACGTTCGATCTGCTCGGGACTGCCGTGTTGCAACAGCGTGGGCACCGCCCAGTTGCCGATCGTGATGTCCGGCACCGTGATTCCGGCGTTGCGAACCTGTTCGTCGATCAGCGTGCGCAGGATCGGGCCCGCGCCCCGGCCGTACGGCGCGGGCCAGTGCGGCGCGAAAAGTCCGGTGTCCACCAACGCATCTCGCTGCTGTTCGACCGGAAGTGCCGCGATGCGAGCGAGATCCGCGGCCAGTTCGGTCGCCTGCGCGGCGTCCAGGCCGAGCGATTCCCACGCCTCGGTGTCGTTCCGCGCGTCCTCACCGGCGCTCGCTTCGGGCCCGGAGGCGGCAGCTTGCGTAACCACGGAGGGCCCAGCGAGCGCCGCATCGGACACAGCACCCAGGTCCAGGCCGACGGTTCGCCGGTGTCCCCGGCGCACCAGATCGGTCACCCGCGCTCGCCACGTCCCGCCCCCACCGAGCAACTGCCGCAACGCAATTGCCCGACGCAGGTAGAAGTGCGCGTCGTGCTCCCAGGTGAAGCCGATCCCGCCGAGCACCTGGATGCAGTCCTTGGCGGTCTGCACGGCGGCGTCCAGCGAGATCGTCATCGCGATGGCCGCGGCGATCGGCAGTTCGGGGTTGCGCCCCTGATCGACCGATGCGGCGGCCGCGGCATCGGCGGCGACCGCGCGGATCAGCTCCGCCCGGCACAGCATCCACGCGCAAATATGCTTCACCGCTTGGAATTCGCCGATCTTGCGCCCGAATTGCTCACGGACCTTGGCGTATTCGGTGGCGGTCGCCAGGCACCAGCCCGCGATACCGGCGGCCTCGGCGGCGACCAGTACTGCGGCCAGATCCCTTACCGCACAAGCGGGTTCGAAGACGTGCTCGGCGGGAACCCGCACCCCGGCGCATGCCACCAGGGCCAGCGGCGTGCTGTGATCGAGCGGTTCGAGCGGTTCGATGCGCAGTCCGGCGGTATCGGGCGTGATCAGGCACCACACCTCGCGATCACCGCGCGACACCGGCAGCAGCACCGCGCCGCCCGGCGCCGCACCCAGCACCACGGGCCACGTCCCCGACAGCTCCAGCTCACCGGATCCGTTGTCCGACACCGGAACCGGACCGTCCAGCGCGACTCCGCACGGCACGTCCTCGGCCAGCGCGGCACCGACGACCAATCCGGCCAGGGCGGTCGAGAGCACCGGCCCACCGACCAGATCGTGTGCCGCCTGCTCGATCAGCACGGCCAGATCACTCACCGAACCGTCTGCGGCGCCGTCGTCTTCGGCGACGGCGACCCGGAAAACGCCGAGCCCGACCAGGCTCGGCCAATACTCACGCCAGGAATCGGTCGCGTGATGTCCATCGGATCCGGCCGCGTCGCGCTGCCGCGCCGCGCCGTTCGATCCCAGTCCAGCGCGCATTGTTGCAATCGGGCCGACCGTCGCCGCCCATGCGCTCATCGACTCCTGAACGGCTTTATGCTCGTCAGTGGTGGCGATGGTCACACTCCATACCGCCTTTCCGGCGTGACTCCCACACCTAGAACATGTTCTAATATCCTCATCGGGCGGATGTCAACCGCCGTCCCACCAACCGACGAGACGCACCTCGCCACCGGATGAGGCTTGTGCAGGAAAGGACTTTCATCGATGGCCAGTCCCTCCCGAGAGCAGGCAGCAGACTCGGGGGCGCAGAACGGCGGCCGTTCACGCGCGACCCCGGTGTCCACGCTCAGTGAGGACGAACTGAGCTCGAGCGCGCAGCGCGAACGCCGCAAACGCATCCTCGACGCCACCCTGGCCCTGGCCTCCAAGGGCGGGTACGACGCGGTGCAGATGCGCGCGGTGGCCGAACGCGCCGACGTCGCGGTGGGAACGCTGTACCGGTACTTCCCGTCGAAGGTGCACCTGCTGGTCTCGGCGCTGGCACGCGAATTCGAGCAGTTCGACAGCAGACGCAAACCGCTCGCCGGGCAGAGTCCCCGCGAACGCATGCACCTGATGCTCACCCAGGTCACCCGGGCCATGCAGCGCGACCCGCTGCTCACCGAGGCGATGACGCGCGCGTTCATGTTCGCCGACGCGTCGGCCGCGGCCGAGGTGGACCGGGTCGGCAAGGTGATGGATCGCTTCTTCGCCCGCGCCCTCAACGAGGACGAGCCGAACGAACGGGACCTCGCCATTGCCCGCGTGATCAGCGATGTGTGGCTGTCGAATCTGGTCGCCTGGCTGACCCGCCGCGCCTCGGCCACCGATGTCGCCGAACGCCTCGAATTGACCGTCGACCTACTCCTGGGCTCGCAGACCTAACACCCGCCGGAACCGAAACTCACACCGAATCCAGGTGATTCGGCGGTCCCGAGCGACTCGCCGGGTTTGCGACGTTTGTCGCTGCTTCCCTCCGGCTAATAAGGTGACGCACCGCAGAGACCTCACAACCGGGGACGCACGAGACCGATGAGTCGGCGACGCGCGCGAAACACCAGAGCAACCCCCACCAAGTAAGGTTTCTCGCGCCCCCGGTATTTCTCCTCCGATCACAAACAAGGTTGGATGCGTGAGCGCACAGGATCTGCCAATCGAACTTCGCCGTGCGTTGTCGGCGGTGGCCCGCATGCCGCGGCTACTGGTCGCCTCGGACTACGACGGGACACTCGCGCCCATCGTCAGCGACCCGGCGAAAGCCTATCCCCATCGTGAGTCGGTGAGCGCCCTGCGCGCGCTCGCCGGTCTGACCGCCACCACCGCGGCCGTCATCTCCGGCCGCGCCCTGCGAGATCTCGCGGCACTGTCCCGACTCCCCGTCGAGGTGCAACTGATCGGCAGCCACGGTTCGGAATTCGACGTGGGTTTCGTCCATGCCATCGACAGCGACGCCCGAAAACTGTTGCAGGAGGTGCAGAACGCGCTGACCCGCATCGCCCAGGACAACCCGGGCGTCTCGGTCGAGGTGAAACCGGCCAGCGTCGCGTTGCACGTGCGCAATGCCGCACCCGAGGTCGGGCGACGCGCGTTGCAGCAGGCGGGCCAGGGGCCGGCCAGCTGGGTCGGCGTGCAGGTGACCGAGGGTAAAGCGGTCATCGAACTGGCCGTCATCCAGACCGACAAGGGCGCCGCGCTGGACATCATCCGGCATCAGGAAGGCGCGTCGGCGGCGGTGTTCTTCGGCGACGACGTCACCGACGAGAAGGCGTTCTCGCGGCTGGCCGGGCCGGATGTCGGCATCAAGGTCGGCGAGGGCGAGAGCCTGGCCGGATATCGGGTCGCCAGTACCGAGGAGGTGTCCAAGGCCCTGGCGTTCCTGCTCGAGGAGCGCCGCACCTGGCTGGCCGGCGCCTCGGCCCCCCGAATCGAACGCCTGACCATGTTGGCCGGGCCCCGCGCGAAATCCCTGGTCACCCCAGACGGCACCATCACCTGGCTGTGCCACCCCGAACCGGATTCCGCGGCGGTGTTCGCGCATCTGCTCGGCGGGCCCGAGTCCGGGCATTTCACCATCGTGCCCGAGCGGCCCGGACTGCCGCTCTCGCAGCGCTACATCGACGGCACCATGACCGTCGAAACCCGTTGGGCCAGTTTGCAGGTCGTGGACTACCTGCCGCACGACGTGGCCACCGAGCGGACCGATCTGACGCGCGTCATCACCGGTGACGCCAAGGCCGTGGTCACCTTCGCGCCGCGTCCGGAATTCGGTCAGGTGCCGGTCACGCTGGTACAGGAGCCGTCCGGGCTGCGCGTGCACGGCACCAACGATCCGATCGTGCTGCGGTCCCCGGGCGTGCGGTGGACCATCCTCGAAGAAGGCATCCACCACGTCGCAACGGCCGTCGTGGATCCCTCGCGCGGGCCGATCGTGCTGGAAATGCGTTGCGGCACCTCCGATCTCGCGCCCGCGATGGTGAGCGAGCCGGACCGGCGCGGCGAGGCCGAACGGTACTGGAAGGACTGGGCCGAGCAGCTCGAACTGCCGCCGCTCAAGCCGGATCTGATGAAACGTTCCGCGCTGACGCTGCGCGGCCTGGTGCACGCGCCGTCCGGGTCGATCATGGCCGCCGCGACCACCTCGCTGCCGGAGGACATCGGCGGCGTGCGCAACTGGGACTACCGCTACTGCTGGCTGCGCGACGCCTCGCTGACCGCGCACGCGCTGGTCGCGCTGGGCTCGTTGACCGAGGCCGAGGAATTCCTGGCCTGGGTGCACCGCGTACTGGAAACCCTCGCCGGACCCGAACGTCTGCACCCGCTGTACACGCTCTACGGCGAGACCCTGGGCCCCGAGGCGGTGCTGGATCAGCTGCCCGGTTACGCCGGATCCCGGCCGGTCCGGGTCGGTAACGCGGCCAATATGCAGGTGCAGCTGGACGTGTTCGGCCCGATCGTGGACCTCATCGCGGCCCTGGCCGACGCCCGCGAGCGCAAGGGCATCCTCGATCCGGCCCAGGCCCTGCCCGATCAGGACTGGGAGCTGGTCACCGCGATGGTTTCGGCCGTCCGGCGCCGGTGGAGCGAACCCGATCACGGCATCTGGGAAATCCGTGGCAACCCGCGGCACCACGTGTACTCGAAGGTGATGGGCTGGCTGACCGTGGATCGCGCGGTGCGGCTGGCCGACAAGTTCGCGCGGCGGGCCGATCCGGCCTGGGCCGAACTGCGCGACACCATCGCGGAGGAGGTCCGGACCAAGGGCTGGAACGACGAGGTGCAGTCCTACACCGCCGCCTACGACGGGACCGATCTGGACGCGGCGACCCTGCACATCGGGTTGAGCGGGTTGATCGAACCGTCCGATCCGCGGTTCGCGGCGACCGTGGTGGCGACCGAGGCCGAGCTGCGCAGCGGTTCGACGGTGTACCGGTACCACCACGACGACGGGCTGCCCGGCGGCGAGGGCGGGTTCCACCTGTGCGCGGCCTGGCTGGTGGAGGCGTATCTGCTGATCGGCAAGCGGGCCGACGCCGAGGCGCTGTTCGCCCAGCTCGTGGACGTCGCGGGACCGACCGGACTGCTCAGCGAGGAGTACGACCCGGTGGCCGAGCGATCATTGGGCAACCATCCGCAGGCGTACAGCCATCTGGGTTTGCTGCGGTGTGCGCAGTTGCTCAGCCAGCCGGTGCCCGCGCTGGCGTAGTGCCGCGGTAGTTCACGCGAGATCTCGAACGGCCCGTCCGAGTGGACGGGCCGTTCGCCATCGATGGCCCGAGTGCGCTGATTCACAGGGACGAATCGGACAGACGATACCGCCGGTTCTGGACACGTGAGCTACATTCAAATGGAAATCATTTCCGTTATCAGTAGTGCCAGGAGTCACCCGCGTGTCCAGAGGTCTGATCGCCCGAGTTGCTGTCATCGCATTAGGGGTTGCCACCGCCGCAACGCTCACCGCGTGCGGAACATCGAAGAACGACTCCGGCAAACCGTCCATCGTCGCCTCGACCAATGTCTGGGGGAGCGTCGCGGCCGCCGTCGCCGGTTCCGATGCCCAGGTCAGCTCGATCATCTCCAGCCCGACCGACGATCCGCACTCGTACCAGACCACCCCCGAGGACGCCGCCAAGATCCACGACGCGGACCTGGTGATCTACAACGGCGGCGACTACGACGAGTTCGCCGAGAAGGCCGCCGACGGACGCGGCAAACCCACCATCGACGCGTTCAAGCTGCGTCCGGCCGCCGCGGCGCAGGACGAGAACGAACACGTCTGGTACGACGTCAAGACCGTCGCCGCCGTCGCCACCAAGATCGCCGCCGAGCTCGGTTCCCTCGACAAGGCGCACGCCCAGGCGTACACCGACCGCGCGATCCAGTTCGATTCCAAGCTGAAGAACATCACCGCGATCACCGACCAGATCGCCACCGCCCACCCCAAGGCGCCCGTCCTGCAGACCGAGCCCATCGCCCACTACCTGCTGCTGGCCGCCGACGCCGACGACCGCACCCCGCACCCCTTCGAGGAGGCCATCGAACAGGGCACCGACCCCGCCCCCGCCGACCTGGCCGCCGTCCGGGACCTGTTGAACAACAAGCAGGTTCGCGCCCTGGTCTACAACATCCAGACCGAGGACAAGACCACCCAGAACGTCGCGGCCACCGCGAAGGCCGCCGGAATCCCCGTCGTGAACGTCACCGAAACCCTGCCGGAGGGCACCGACTATCTCGGCTGGCAGACCCAGAACGCCAACGCCCTGGCCGCAGCCCTGAACTGATCGGCACCCCATGCCCCCCACCCGCACCACCCCCGAAACCACCGCGCCGGAATCGAATCCGAACGTCGCCGAGCGCGACAACCGGCCCACCCGCACGACCGCATCGGACACGGCGGACTGCTTCATCTGCGGACCGACCGAGTCGACGGACCCCGACGGAGCCGAAACTCCTTCCGCCGAAACACAACCCGATACAGACCAGGTTGACGATGCGACCGCTGCGGCGAGCAGGCCGCAGCGGTCCGAAAGTCACACCACGGCAACGGAGTCGGCTGCCACTCGCGGCAATGGATCCGTAACGCACCGTGCTGAAACAGGATTCGACGCAGTCGATGAGACGGGCACGGATGGAGCCGATCGTCCGGACGCAACGCTTCTGGGGATGATCGATACCTCCACTGCGACTTACGAATCGGATGTTTCAGGGGACGGAGACCGGCTACCGGTAGCGCCGGTGTCTCAGCGGGATCGTGGGTCGTCGCGCGCGACCACCGTGACAGCAGTCGAAACTTCCGCTGCGACTGCGGAATCCACCACGTCAAGGGCAGACGCTGCCCCGATATCGGCAACCGCCGAATCCCGGCAGGATCGTGAGCCGGTGGTGGAGTTGCGGGGGGCGCGGTTGGCGTATGGGGAGCGGATTCTTTGGGACGGGCTGGATCTGGCGGTTCGGGCCGGGGAGTTCATTGCGGTGCTGGGGCCGAACGGGTCCGGGAAGACGTCGCTGTTGCGGATGTTGCTGGGGCAGGTCGCGCCCAGTGCGGGAACCGTGGAGATCGCGGGATCGGCTGCGCGGGTGGGGAATCCGCATATCGGGTATGTGCCGCAGCAGAAGACGATCGATGCGGGGGTGCGGTTGCGCGGGGTGGATCTGGTCGGGCTCGGGGTGGACGGGCATCGGTGGGGGTTGGGGTGGCGTGGACGCAAGGAGCGGCGGCGGCGGATCGCCGAGGCGGTGGCGCAGGTGGGGGCGCAGCACTACGCGCACGCGCCGCTGGAGTCGATGTCCGGCGGTGAGCAGCAGCGGTTGCGGGTGGCCCAGGCGCTGGTGGGCGATCCGCGGGTGCTGCTGTGCGACGAGCCGCTGCTGAGCCTGGACATGGCCAATCAGCGGCTGGTGGCCGAGCTGATCGACGCGCGCCGCCGCAGTCACGACACCGCGGTCCTGTTCGTCACCCACGAGATCAATCCCGTACTGCCCCTGGTGGATCGGGTGCTGTACCTGGTCGACGGAAAGTTCCGGATCGGCACCCCGGACGAGGTGATGACCTCCGAGGTGCTCTCGGAGCTGTACCGCACCGAGGTCGACGTGCTGCGGGTGCGCGGGCGGCTGGTCGTCGTCGGCACCGGGGACACCATGGACGCACTCGGCGGGGAGCACGCATGAGACCGGGCACCCTGCCGGATCGGCTCGCGCCGGAGCACGGCGGTAATACAGAACGACGCGGGGGCATCAGCGAGCGCAGTGATATCACCTGCGCTGAAAGGGATTTCGCGTCATGAACGGAAAACTCACCGATATCTTCGGCAAGCTGCTGGATTTCCACACCACCGGCGACCTGCTGTCCTACGACTTCGTGCAGCAGGCGGTCCTCGCGGCGGCGCTGCTCGGTCTGCTGGCCGGGGCGATCGGCCCGCTGATCGTGAGCCGCCAGATGTCCTTCGCGGTGCACGGCACCAGCGAGCTGTCCCTGACCGGCGCGGCGGCGGCGCTGCTGGCCGGAATCGGGGTCGGCGCGGGCGCGATCATCGGCTCGGTGGTCGCGGCCGTACTGTTCGGACTGCTCGGATCCCGTGCGCGCGAACGTGATTCGGTGATCGCGGTGGTGCTCTCGTTCGGCCTCGGCCTGTCGGTGCTGTTCCTGTGGCTGGGCCCCACCCGCGCCGGATCGAAGTTCTCGCTGCTCACCGGACAGGTCGTCAGCGTCGGCAACAACGGGCTCACCCTGCTGTCCATCTGCACGGTCGGGGTGCTGCTGGTGCTCGCATTCGTCTACCGCCCACTGCTTTTCGCCAGCACCGACCCGGAAGTCGCGGTCGCGCGCGGTGTTCCGGTCCGCGCGCTGTCGGTGGTGTTCGCGGTCCTGCTCGGCATCACCGCCGCGTTCGGCGTCCAGATCGTCGGCGCGCTGCTGGTGCTGTCGCTGCTGATCACCCCCGCCGCGGCCGCCGCCCAACTCACCGCGAGCCCGCTGCGCGCCGCGGTCCTGTCCATCGTCTTCGCCGAGTTGGCAGCGGTCGGCGGCATCATCCTGTCCCTGGCCCCCGGCGTCCCGGTGTCGACCTTCGTCACCACCATCTCGTTCGCCATCTACCTGATCTGCCGAGCCATCGCACCCCGGCTCAACGCCGGTCGCCGCGCTCGACCACAATCCCGATCAGCGAAAACGGTTCCCGCCGAAGCAATTTCAACCGCGAGCTGAACCCTCCGGCGATATTCGGCGAACCGGATCACACGAGACTCCCGTCCGCGGTCGGGATCGCTGTCAGGCCGATCAATCGGACACGCACGGAACATCATCCGGCGATCAGGCTCCGGCTTCTCCGGCAAGCGCGAACAAACCGTCCGAAGTCTGCTCGACCAGACCATCGGTGAGCAGAGAATCCAGGGCTCGGGCACGCTGCCCCGGATCTCGAGTCCACGCGAGATCCAGGGCAACGCGCTCGACGGGCCCGGAAGCTCCCCGCAACACGTCCAGCAACCGCCCCCGCGCCTGACGATCGGTACCGTCGTATTTCTGCGTGCGCCGCACCACATCCGACGCGGGCCGCCCCGCCGCGACCCACGCACAACTCGGCAACGGACACAACTCACAATCGGGCGTACGAGCGGTACACACCACCCCACCCAACTCCATCAACGCCGCGGAAAACACTGCGGCACGGTCGATTCGCACCGGCAGCAGTTCCTCGGTCTCCATCAGATCCCGGGCCGCCGGATTCCCCGCCTCGGCCCTACCGTGCACCGCCCGCGCGACCACCCGCCGAACATTGGTGTCCACCACCGGAACTCGCTGTCCATACGCGAAACACGCCACGGCCCGCGCGGTATACGCCCCGATCCCCGGCAGCCCGAGCAGCACCTCGACATCGTCCGGCACCGCGTCGCCGTGTTCCTCGGCCAACACCCGCGCACATTCGTGCAACCGCAACGCCCGCCGCGGATACCCCAGCTTTCCCCACGCCCGCAACACTTCTCCCGGCGACGCCGCAGCCATCGCCGATGGCACCGGCCACCGCGCCACCCACTCCCGCCACACCGGCTCCACCCGAACCACCGGCGTCTGCTGCAACATGATCTCGCTCATCAGAATCTGCCACGCCGACACCCCCGCCCGCCGCCACGGCAGATCCCGCGCCGTCTCCTCATACCAGTCGATCAACACATCGGAGTCGATACTCACCGCCGCACCCCCGCCGCTCCGACACATCCCGGGGCCACCGCCCGCACAAGCGAATTCAGTCGCCGAACCATCACACGACCATGATTCACCCCGTACCTCCCCCGTCCACACCCGGTCTACCTCACCACCAGCCCGCGCCATCGCGACAACAACCCACACAACTCATCGTCGGGCCATATCCGATATGCGACGTCTCGGCGACAAGGAACATTCGACGCTTGACCCGCACCATCGCGACCGCACGAGAATTCCGGGTGTTCGGATGATGGCGCACATTTCCAGGCAGCCGCCCGGACAAGCTCCACAGGTTCTCTGACCACGATCGACCGAACGGGATCTCGAGGACGAGGACACAGCACTGCTCGCCATCTCCCGGTGGCGAGTATCCGATCACACCTCGGCACCGACCGGGTCGCGTTCACGATGCGACGAGACCCTGCCGCCCTCACCATCACCCCGGAGAACATCGGCGTTGCTATTAGCCGGGATGTAACCAAACGGACTGGCCGGTAACCATAACCGCATGGAAAATGGGACGCATGCCTCATACCAACCCGATCAGCGCCTGGAAGTCCCTCCGCGAGGGCAATGACAGGTTCGTCAGCGGTAGCCTGCTGCACCCCGGTCAGGGCACGGCAGACCGCGCGAAACTCGTCAACGGCCAGCAGCCCGCGGCGATCCTGTTCGGTTGCGGAGACTCCCGCGTGGCCGCGGAGATCATCTTCGACCAGGGGCTCGGCGATATGTTCGTGGTCCGCACCGCCGGGCACGTCCTGGACAACTCGGTGCTCGGTTCCATCGAATACGGCGTGGAGATCCTGAACGTCCCGCTGATCGTGGTCCTCGGCCACGACAGCTGCGGCGCGGTCGCCGCGACCATCAACGCGCTCGACGGCGGCGACGTCCCCGGCGGATTCATCCGCAGCGTCGTGGAGAAGGTCACCCCGTCCATCCTGATCGGCCGCCGCGAGGGCCTGACCGGCGTCGACGAGCTCGAGGCCCGGCACTGCGTGGAGACCAGCCGCCTGCTCATGCAGCGCTCGATGATCATCTCCCAGCGCGTGGCCACCGGCCAGTGCGCGATCGCCTCGGTCACCTACAAGCTCGCCGACGGCCGTGCCCAGCTGCACCGCGCGGTCGGCAACATCGGCGAAACGGTCTGATCCGCGACCCGTTCCACACCGACACGCCGCGCGGTACAGGGGCGAGTTGCCCGATCGGGCACTTACCGTGGTGTCGTGCTGGAACCGACTGGACCACTGCCGCCGGAGATCTACTGGCGTCGACGCGTGTTCGCCATCGGCGCGATCGTGATCGTGCTGGCGCTGGTCGTCTGGCTGGCGATCATGCTGCTGCACGGCGGCGGCTCGTCGAATTCGACGGCCGCCGCGACCTCGACCTCGGCGACCACCGGTCCCGCGGCCGGATCGGCGACGACCACCCCCACCGCCACCTCGGCCGCCGCAGCCTCGGCCACCCCGACCCCGTCGGGCACGGTCAACGCCACCGCGGCCAGCGCACCGGCCTCCTGCCCGGATCAGTCGCTGGCGGTGAAGGTGACCGTCGGACAGCCGAGCTACAAGGCGGGTGACAAACCGGTGTTCGGGATCGTCATCACCAATATCTCGACCCTGGCCTGCTCCCGCGACATGGGTTCGGGCCTGCAACAGGTGTCGGTGCAGTCCCTCGACGGCCAGCGTCGGCTGTGGACCAGCACCGATTGCGATCAGGGCGGCCAGCCCGACGTGCGCACCCTCAACGGCGGCCAGCAGGCGGCGTTCACCCTGACGTGGTCCGGCACCACGTCCCAGCCCAACTGCGCGGGCGAACGCGTCCCGGTCCCGGCGGGTTCCTACGCGGTGAGCGCCCTGTTCGGTTCCATCCACAGCTCTCCGGAGACGTTCAACATCTCGTGACCGTCCACGCCGCTCGGCAGCCGAACCGGGCGGGTGACGCGATTCCGTTCAGACACCGCCGGATTCGGCGAGCCGCGACAATCCCTCGCGGATCTGCCGGGCCAGCTGCGAATCCATACCGTCCAGCGTTTCGAGTTCACCGGCGGTGGCGGACAACAGACTCGACAGCGAACCGTACACCGCGACAACGGATTCCACGCTACTGAGCGACACCCGGGGAATCTCCGCGAGCAACCGGTAACCCCGCGGCCCCACGGCCGTGTCCAACGCCTCCAGCGTGGCCGGAAAGCCAAGTGCCGGACCGAGATTCGCCAGATCCAGCAACTCCACCTCGAGCAACGCGTCCAATTCGGCCAGCGCCACATCGACACTCGCGTCGTCCACCGGACACTTGCGCAGATAATCCCGCACCAGCAACCGCCGCAGCGTATCGGTCTCCCCCACCAACTCCGCGAGTTGCAGGGCCAGCTGCCGCCCGTCGACACCGAGTTCTCCCACATCGGAATCGATCTCGCGCGCGACCCGACGCACCAGTTCCAGACAGTGCAACGCGGACAACACATCCCGCAGCGTGGTGAAGTCCTCCAGCTCCACGATCGACAGCAGCCGCGTCGTCTCGTCCAGCCGCGAGCGGTAACGCTCGAGCGTGCCCATCGCCTGATTGGCCCGCGACAGAATCGACTGCGAGGGCTGCACCAGATGCCGCAACCCACCCAGATACACCGTCACGATCCCGGTCGACCGGCTCACCGAGATCACCGGAAATCCGGTCTGCGCCGCGGTGCGCTCGGCGGCCTTGTGCCGGGTGCCGGTCTCCACGGTGGGCAGCGCGGGATCGGGCACCAGATGCACATTGGCCCGCCGGATGCGCGCGCCGTCGCCCGAAAGCACCACCGCCCCATCCATTTTCGACAATTCGCGCAGCCGCATCGGGGAGAATTCGATATCGAGCTCGAACCCGCCGTCGCAGATCCGCTCGACCGGCTCGTCGTAGCCGAGTACGACCAGTGCGCCGGTGCGGGCCAACAGGATCCGGTCGATACCGTCGCGCAACTGCGTCCCCGGAACCAGCCGCGCGATCACCTCACGCAATGCGATGTGCGCGCTATCATATTGCGCCACAGCAGAATTCGATTGCTCGCCGCCCATCGCGGGCTTACCGAGCAGGTTGGTGACCCAACGCCCTGGGTTCATTGGGCAGCCTCCGCATGTTCGCCCCCTCGCTTCGACAAACCACTCGACGCGACCGCCGCACGAACATTCGCGACCTCACGCACCCTCATGGAGAGTCCGGAGCAATCCACGCCCGGCGGCACCAGCGCCTCAGTGAAACCTAGCCGCTCGGCCTCGGCGAGTCGACGCCCGGCCCCCGTGACACGCCGAACCTCACCGGCCAGCCCCACCTCACCCAGAATCACCAGTCCACTCGGCAGCGAGATCCCCCGCTCGGAACTCGTGATCGCCAGTGCGACAGCCAGATCCGCACCCGGTTCGGTCAGCCGCATACCACCCACCGTCGCCGCGTAGACGTCGTGTTTGCCCAGATAGACGTGACAGCAACTCTGCAACACCGCGAGCACCATGGAAACCCGGTTGTAGTCCAGCCCACTTACCGCGCGACGCGGTGCGGGCGCGGGCGTCGACACCGTCAGCCCCTGCACCTCGGCCAGCAGCGGACGTTTGCCGTCCATCGCGACCGTGATGGCCGTACCCGGCACCGGATCGGAACGGTGATGCAGGAACAACCCGGACGGATCGGGCACCCCGGCGATCCCGTCCTCGTGCAGTTCGAAACAACCCACCTCGTCGGCGCTGCCGAACCGGTTCTTCACCCCGCGCACCATCCGCAACGTGGAGTGCTTGTCGCCCTCGAACTGCAACACCACGTCGACCAGATGCTCGAGCGTGCGCGGCCCGGCCACATTGCCGTCCTTGGTGACGTGCCCGACCAGCAGCACCGCGATCCCGCTCGCCTTGGCCAGCGAGGTCAGCGCCGAGGTCACCGCCCGCACCTGGGTCACCCCGCCGATCACGCCGTCGACGTCCGCGGCCAGCATGGTCTGCACCGAGTCGACCACCAGCAGCGAGGGCCGCACCTGGTCGACATGCCCGAGAATCGTGGCCAGATCCGATTCGGCGGCGAGGTAGACCCGATCGTGCACCGCCCCGGTCCGATCCGCGCGCAACCGCACCTGACCGGCGGATTCCTCGGCGGTCACATAGAGTGCGCGCTCCTCCCGCTGTCGCGCCCAGCGATGGGCCACCTCGAGCAGCAGGGTCGATTTGCCCACCCCCGGCTCGCCCGACAGCAGCACCACCGAGCCGGGCACCACCCCGCCGCCCAGCACCCGGTCCAACTCGCTCACCCCGGTCGGACGCGCCCGGGTGACCTGCGAATCGATGGTGGAGATCGGCGCGGCGGCCGTGGAGGGCAGCAGCGCGCGCCGCCCGGTCGAGACCGACGCGGGAGCGCTCGCCTGTTCGTCGATCGACCCCCATTCACCGCAGGACGGGCAGCGCCCGACCCACTTGGCGACCTCGTGCGAGCAGGCGGAGCAACGGTAGAGCGATTTCACCTTGGCCACGTGCGCAGCCTAAGGATCGACTCCGACAGTATTTTCCGGCCTCCGCTCCGCGGGGTGCCCGACGCGTCAGCCCGCGGCGTGCGGAGAACTGCCGCCGTCGACCGGGACGTTCACCAGCACGGTTCCGGCGTTCTTGAAGTTGAACGTCACCGGGTAGGTCGGGCCGGGGGTGATGTCCTTGGTCAGACCGGAGATCTCGACCACGATCGGCTCGGCCGCACCGGAGGTCTCCTTGCCGTCGGCGGCTGCCGCGGCGGAGGTGGTCGGCGCGGCCGCGGTGGTGCTCGACGCCGCGGCGCTGCTCGACGGCGCACTGCTGGTCGACGTGGCCGGCGCGCTGACCTGCACGGCTCCGGGCCCACCCGCGACGACGGCCCGGCCCGGATCCAGCGTGACACCGGCCGGAGTGATCTTGATGGTGCCCAGGTCGGTGGTGATGCTGCTGAGCTCGTCGGCCTGGGCCGCACCGAAGTTGACCGCGCTGAACGCGAGCAGCGCCTTACCGCCCTTGGCATTGGTGTACTGCTCGGACTGCGGCAGCAGAATGCGCACGTCGCGCAGCGCCACGTTGCCGATATCGGCAGTGTTGCCGTTCACCGCGGACACCTGCCGGGCGGTCTGCGCGATCTGGCCGGAGCTGCACCCCGACAGCGCGAGTGCGGCACCCGCGGCCAGCGCGGCAACTGCAACAGCACTGCGACGCACGGCACGGCGGCGCGCCTCGGACGCTGAGGTGGCTTTCAGGGCAGTCACGGGTTGTCCTCCATGTCGACCGGGCTCACTCCACGATGCAGAGTAGTAGTACGGAGCGTAATAGTTGTCCGGGCACGCGGATCGACGGCCCCCCGAGCGATCCGCCCGGTACCCCCGCCGCGCCGACACCCGCACGTAACCCGTTCTGGCACAACAAGATGCACAACGATTTACTTCTGTCAACCCCCAGCGCTCCGCTGTTGTGGCCCTGACCTGCGTCGTTGATCGCGCCGTTATCGAGTCGCATGTTAAACTGTGAGCATCGAAAGGGGCACGGGACACATGATTTTCAAGGTCGGAGACACCGTCGTTTACCCCCACCACGGAGCGGCGCTGATCGAAGCAATCGAGACTCGCACCATCAAGGGTGTGCAGAAGGAGTATCTGGTCCTCAAGGTCGCTCAGGGCGATCTCACCGTACGGGTTCCCGCCGAGAATGCCGAATACGTCGGCGTTCGTGACGTCGTGGGCCAGGAGGGTCTCGATCGAGTCTTCCAGGTGCTGCGTGCGCCGCATACGGAGGAGCCGACGAACTGGTCTCGGCGTTACAAGGCCAACCTGGAGAAGCTCGCCTCCGGCGATGTGAACAAGGTGGCCGAGGTCGTGCGTGATCTCTGGCGGCGCGAACAGGACCGCGGCCTGTCCGCCGGCGAGAAGCGGATGCTCGCCAAGGCTCGTCAGATCCTCGTCGGTGAACTCGCCCTTGCCGAGGGCACCGATGATGTCAAGGCCGAGACCCTGCTCGACGAGGTTCTCGCAGCGGCTTCCTGACCGTGAACCAGGTGCACGACACGAGTCGTGTCGTGGCGTTGGTGCCTGCCGCCGGTCGGGGTGTTCGCCTGGGTGAGTCCATGCCCAAGGCGTTCGTCCCGGTCGGCGGCTGCCCCATGCTCACACTCGCCATCGACGGTTTGATCGCGTCCGGGGTCGTGGACCACATCGTGATCGCCGCGCCCGCCGAACTCATCGGCGAGGCGCGAGTTCTGCTCGGCCACCGCGCCGACCCGGCATGCCCCGTGCCGGTCAGCGTGGTTCCCGGCGGCGCGGAACGGACCGATTCGGTGCGTGCCGGCATCGCCGCCGCGCCGCGGGCCACCCACTTCCTCGTGCACGACGCCGCACGCGCGCTGACGCCACCGTCGCTCATCGCGCGGGTGGTGGCCGAGTTGACCTCCGGCTGCCCGGCCGTGGTGCCGGGTCTGCCCGTCACCGACACGATCAAATCCGTCGACTCCGACGGCACCGTGACCGGCACCCCCGATCGCGCGGTGCTGCGCGCGATCCAGACGCCCCAGGGCTTCCACGCGGATCTGCTGCGCGCGGCGTACGCCGCCGGGATGCGGGCGACCGACGACGCGGGCCTGGTCGAGGCGTTCGGCGCGCAGGTGCGCGTGATTCCGGGCGATCCGATGGCTTTCAAGATCACCACCCCGCTCGATCTGCGGCTGGCCCGCACCCTGCTCGCCGAGCGCGACACTCCCGGGCCCGGCCTCGATATCGCATCGATCACAACTCCGGCTTCGTCCGAGGTCGCGCGATGACCGACGTGACCGCCATGCGCGTGGGGATCGGCACCGATGTGCATCCGATCGAGCCCGGCCGTCCCTGCTGGATGGCCGGACTGCTGTTCGAGGGTGAGAGCGGTTGCGCGGGGCATTCCGACGGTGACGTCGGCGCGCACGCGCTGTGCGACGCCCTGCTCTCGGCCGCCGGGCTCGGCGATGTGGGCGCGGTCTTCGGCGTCGGCCGCCCCGAATGGGCCGGGGTATCGGGTGCGGACATGCTGCGCGAGGTCCGGCGGCTGCTGGACGAGGCCGGCTACACCATCGTCAACGCGGCTCTACAGATCATTGGCAATCGTCCCAAGATCGGACCTCGGCGTAGCGAGGCGCAACAGGTCCTGGGAGAATTGCTCGGTGCACCGGTTTCGGTGTCCGGCACGACCACCGACGGTCTGGGACTCACCGGCCGCGGCGAGGGTGTCGCGGCGGTCGCCACCGCATTGCTGTGTTGTTGCGGCTGATTCGCCGCATCCCTGAGCTGCCGGATGTCCCGTTCCCGGCGCCCGCCCTGTACCTTACGCAAAATCCCTGAACAGTAGGATGGCTGGTCGTGACTCTGCGCCTGTTCGACACCGCGACGCGGACCCTGCGTGATTTCACGCCTCTGGTCCCCGGCCGAGCGTCGATATATCTGTGTGGCGCGACCGTCCAGGGCGAACCGCATATCGGACACGTCCGCAGCGGCGTCGCGTTCGACGTCCTGCGCCGCTGGCTGGCCGCGGGCGGATTCGACGTGGCTTTCGTGCGAAATGTCACCGATATCGACGACAAGATCCTGAACAAGGCCGCCGCCGCGGGCCGCCCCTGGTGGGAATGGGCCGCCACCCACGAACGCGCCTTCGACCGCGCCTATGCCGCGCTCGGGGTGCTGCCGCCGTCGGTGGAGCCGCGCGCGACCGGGCACATCACCCAGATGGTCGAGATGATGGAGCGGTTGATCGAACGCGGTCACGCCTACGCCTCGGCCGGGAACGTCTATTTCGATGTGCGCAGTTATCCCGAATACGGCGCGTTGTCCGGACACAAACTCGACGACGTGCACCAGGGCGAGAGCGCGGGCGAGGGTAAACGCGATCCGCGCGATTTCACGCTCTGGAAGGCCGCCAAACCCGGCGAGCCGACCTGGCCCTCGCCGTGGGGTCCGGGGCGCCCGGGCTGGCATCTGGAATGCTCCGCGATGGCCGGTTTCTATCTCGGACCGGAATTCGATATCCATTGCGGCGGAATGGATCTGGTTTTCCCGCATCACGAGAACGAAATCGCCCAATCCCGTGCCGCCGGTGACGGTTTCGCGCGCTACTGGCTGCACAACGGCTGGGTGACCATGGGCGGGGAGAAGATGTCCAAATCCCTGGGCAACACCCTGGCCGTGCCGAACGTACTGGAACATGTTCGGGCCGTGGAACTTCGGTTCTATCTGGGCAGTGCGCACTACAGCTCGATGCTGGAATATTCCGACCAGGCGTTGCGGGATGCGGCCCAGACCTATCAGCGGCTCGAGGCGTTCGTGCGCCGGGCCACCGAACGACTCGGTGAGATTCCGGTCGGAAAATGGACCGACGCGTTCGCCGAGGCGCTCGACGACAATCTCGGAATTCCCAAGGCGCTGGCCGAAATTCACCGCGTCGTGCACGAGGGCAACAAGGCGCTGGAATCCGGCGCCACCGATACCGCCCGCGAGGCCGCCGGACAGGTGCGCGCCATGCTCGGCATCCTCGGCGTGGATCCGCTGGATCCGCACTGGTCCGGGCCGCGCGACAGTTCGTCGGCGAACGACGCGCTGGAGGTGCTGGTGAGCGCCGAACTCGACCGTCGGCAGCGGGCCCGCGCGACGAAGGACTGGTCCGAGGCCGATGCCGTGCGCGATCGACTGCACGCGGCGGGCGTCGAGGTCACCGATACACCCGACGGCCCGGAATGGTCGCTGGTTTCACCGACGGCACGAAAGGCGAACTGATGGCAGGCAATTCGCAACGGCGTGGCGCGGTGCGCAAGAGCGGCACCAAGAAGGGACAGGTCGCCGGTTCCGGCGGGAAGCGTCGCCGTGGGCTCGAGGGCCGCGGCGCGACCCCGCCCGCGACCGAACGCAAATACCATCCCGCCGCCAAGCGCGCCGCCGCGGCGGCCAAGGCCGCCAACAAGACTCGCGGTGGTTCCACCGCGAGCCGGGTCGCCGGACGTCGCAATGCCGACGGCCCCGAACTCGTGCTCGGCCGCAATCCGGTGGTGGAGTGCCTGCGCGCCGGTGTGCCGGCGACGGCGCTGTACGTCGCGGTGGGCACCGAGAACGACGAAAGGCTCACCGCCTCGGTGAAACTCGCCGCCGACGCCGGGATCTCGATCCTGGAGGTGCCGCGCAGCGACCTGGATCGCATGAGCTCCAACGGATTACACCAGGGCATGGCGTTGCAGGTGCCGCCGTACCGGTATGTGCATCCGGACGATCTGCTCGAATCCGCCCGTGGCTCCGGCGAACCCGCGCTGTTGGTCGCGCTGGACAACATCTCCGATCCGCGCAATCTCGGCGCGGTGATCCGCTCGGTGGCCGCGTTCGGCGGGCACGGTGTGGTGATCCCGCAGCGGCGCAGCGCGAGCGTCACGGCGGTGGCGTGGCGGACCAGTGCCGGGGCCGCGGCCCGGCTGCCCGTCGCGCGCGCGACGAATCTGACTCGCACGCTGAAGGATTGGGCCTCGACCGGCGTGCAGATCGTCGGGCTGGACGCGGGCGGGGACACCCTCCTGGACGAATTCGACGGCAGCACACCGACAGTCGTGGTGGTCGGCTCGGAGGGCAAGGGCCTGTCCCGGCTGGTGCGCGAGACCTGCGACGAGATCCTGAGCATTCCGATGGCCGGGCCCGTCGAATCGCTGAACGCCTCGGTCGCGGCGGGTGTGGTGCTGGCCGATATCGCACGTCAGCGGCGGTCCTGACGGAGCCGAATCGGCCCGTCCCGGAGCGGTTTTCTGCTCGCGGCCGGGCCGGGCCATGTGAATTGGCGCGCGTCCGGCCGATGAAACGGCCCGCGTCACCGTAGACTTGACCGGTGGCCATGTGGAATCAGCCGCCCTATTGGGAGGGAGAGCTGCCCGATCAGATCGGGCAGCCCGTCGAGCATCCGCACGCAACGACGGTGCTCCTACTCGGGGCGCTGAGCATATTCTGTTGCGGCGCACTGGGTCCGGTGGCGTGGGTGCTGGGCAAGCAGGCGCTCAGTCAGATCGAACGCTCCGGCGGTCAGCTCGGCGGACGCTCGCAGGTACTCATCGGATACGTGCTCGGCGTCGTCGGGACGGTGCTGATGGTGCTGGTGGCGATCGTGTTCCTGCTGATGGTGCTCGGCGGACGCGCCTGACCGACGCGCCGACCGCACTGCTGCCAGCCGGCATTCGCACTCGCACGAATCAGCTCCGCAACCGCCGCGGGATCAGGGTCAGTCGAGCCCGGGGCGTTGCGGCTCGGACGGGACCTCCCACGCGGGCCATTCGCCGCTGATGCTGCCGGTCCATCGAGGCGGGCGGCGATCGCGGAATGCGGCCATTCCCTCGCCACCGTCGATGCTCTGTGCGACATAGCCGTTCAGCTCGGTCTCCATCCGGCCGACGGCCTCCTGGGTCATCCCCAGGCCCTCCCACAGCAGCCGCTTGGACAGTGCCGCGGGAAGCGGTGCGGATCCGCCCGCGATGTCGTGCGCGACGGACATCGCCGTGGGCAGCACCTCCCCGGCATGCAGGCAGCCGTTGGCCAGGCCCATGGCCTTGGCCTCCTCGCCGTCGAAGGTGCGGCCGGTGAGCATGATGTCGGCGGCGTTGGCCATGCCGACCAGCCGGGGCAGCGTCCAGTGCGCGTAACCGTCGGCCAGCACCGCGCGCCGGACCTGATTGAGCCCGTACACCGCGTCGCGCGCCATGTACCGCAGATCGCATTGCAGGGCCAGGGCCAGGCCGATGCCGACCGCATGGCCGTTGACCGCCGCGATCACCGGTTTGCGCACCCGCCAGGGCGGCGGATCGAGCGTCGCGCTGACCTCGCCGACCCGATGCGACAGATCCGCGCCCGCGCAGAACGCCGGCGGGGTGCCGGTGAGGACGACCGCGCGGATCGCGTCCTCGATATCGCAGCGGTGCAGCGCCGCGCTGAGTGCCTCGGTCATCGTCGGGGTCATCGCGTTCTGCTGCGCCGGACGGTTGAGCGTGAGCACCGCGACGCCGCCGGAAACATCGACGTGCAGTTCCGAACTCATGCATTGTCCTTCCGGCGCGAGCGGGCCCGTCGCGACACGACCGTCGCAGGTGTACCCGACCGCAATGTCTTTCCCGCACAGCCCGGCATTTGTTACGCAACGCTGCCGACCGGACGTGCTGTGTACCTACCGCGCGAGCCGATCCACATCCGCCCGCGCGTGCGAGATCATCCTAGGACACGGCCCCGACACGCCGTCGAGCGTCGGTGAACTGCGCCCATTTCGGACATATTCCGATACTTCGATCGACCGGCCGGGGCGTGCGACCGGGACGTCCGTAGGGTCGGGTCGGTGGTGATCGACGAGGGTGGCGCGGGTGTGCCGATTCTGCTGTTGCACGGGCTGATGGGGAGTGCGCGGACGTGGGACGGGCAGGTGGAGTGGTTGCGGGCGTTCGGGCGGGTGTTCACCTTCGACGCGGCCGGGCACGGGCGGGCCGCCCTCCCGGAGTTGAGCACCGAGGCGTTCGTCGCGGATCTGGCGGCGGCCACCGCGCGGATCGGGGAGCCGATGGTGGTGATCGGGCATTCCATGGGCGGGTTGCACGGGTGGATGTTCGCCGCGGCGTATCCCGAACGGGTGCGGGCGCTGGTGGTCGAGGATATGGCGCCGGATTTCCGGGGGCGGACCGCGCAGGACTGGGCGCGGATGATCGAGGCGTGGCCGCAGCCGTTCCCGGACGCGGACGCGGTGCTGAATTTCTTCGGTCCGGTCGCGGGGCGCTACTTCCTGCGGGCGTTCACGCACGGCCCCGACGGTTACCGATTGCACGGTGCGGTAACGACTTTCCGCGATATCTCCGAGGAGTGGGGCACCCGGGATTTCTGGGCGCAGTGGGATGCCGTACGGGTTCCGGCCCTGCTGATCGAGGGTGAGCACACCATCACCCCGGCCGGTCAGATGCGTCGTATGGCCGAGCGGCCGGGCACGCGGCACGTCGTCGTGCCCGATGCGGGACACCTCGTCCACGACGATCAACCCGCCGCGTATCGCGCCGAAGTCAGTCGCTTCCTCACCGAGGTTCTGGCCTGAGCGGTCGTCGAGGCCCCGACCTGAGTGGTCACCAACGCCCCGACCTGACCTGAACAGCCGACAAGACTCCAACCTGAGCAGTCGACGACGTCGCAACCTAATCCGTCGACGAAGTGCTGACCCGACGTGACCGGTCGTCGAGGTCCTGACCCGAACGGTCGCCGAAGTCCCAACCTCAGCGGTCGACGGAATCCTGGCTTGACCTGAGCAGTCGCTGAGGTCCTGAGCTGAACGGTCGCTGCGCCCGACGGGGCCAGTTGAGCCCGTGAGCTGCGGTGATATGCGTCTTCGGAGTTGATGGCGGCTGCCGTCAGTCCGGGGGCGGGTGCACCGTATGCTCGTCGCAGGCCAACGAACGAAGGTGATCCGATGATCGATTTCTCGATTCCCGCCGACCTCGCCGCCGAACGTGATCGGGTGCGGCAGTTCGTCATCGACAAGATCGTTCCGTACGAGCGCGATCCCCGGCTGACCTCGCACGGGCCGACCGACGAGCTGCGGCAGGAGCTGGTGGAGCTGGCGCGGGCGGAGAAATTGCTGACCGTGCAGGCCCCGGTCGAGCTGGGCGGACGCGGACTCACCCACGTCGAGCAGGCCGTGCTGTACGAGGCGGCGGGCTGGTCCACGCTCGGGCCGGTGGCGATGAACTGCGCGGCGCCCGACGAGGGCAATATGTTCCTGCTGTCCAAGGTCGCGAACCCGGAGCAGATCGACCGGTACCTGATGCCGGTGATCACCGGGCAACAGCGGTCGGTGTTCGCGATGACCGAGCCGGGCGGGGCGGGATCGGATCCCGGGCAGCTGAGCACCAGCGCCACCTTCGACGGTGAGAATTTCGTCGTCAACGGCCGCAAATGGCTGATCACCGGCGCGGACGGGGCCAAGACCTGGATCATCATGGCGCGGCTCGAGGCCAATCCGCATCTGCCCGAGGGGCCGACGCTGTTCCTCACCGAAGGTGATACTCCCGGCATCGTCATCGAGCGCACGATGAACACCATGGACCGCAACTACGTCGGCGGGCACGGTGTGGTGCGGTTCGAAAACCTCACGCTGCCAAAGGAATCCGTCCTCGGCGAGACCGGCCAGGCGCTGCGGTACGCGCAGTTGCGACTGGCCCCGGCCCGCCTCACGCACTGCATGCGCTGGCTGGGCGCGGCCGAACGCGCGCAGAGCATCGCGGTCGAGCACGCGCGCACCCGCACCGCCTTCGGCAAGCCCATCGGCGAGCACGAGGGGGTGTCGTTCCTGTTGGCGGACAACGAGATCGCGCTGCACCAGTGCCGCCTGACCATCTGGCACGCCTGCTGGCTGATGGACAACGGCCACAAGGCGCGGCACGAGAGTTCGATCGCCAAATCCAGTGTGTCCGAAGAACTTTTCAAGGTCGCGGACCGCTGTGTGCAGGTGCTCGGCGGGATCGGCATCAGCGACGAGACGGTGGTGGAGATGATCTTCCGGGATATGCGTGCCTTCCGGCTCTACGACGGCCCGACAGAGGTGCACAAGTGGGCGATCGGGCGGCAGGTGCTGCGGGGCTGAGCAGGGTGTCGGGGTAGGCGCGCTAGGGTCGGCTCATGGCTGTTGTGAAGATCAATGCAATCGAGGTTCCCGAGGGCGCGGGCCCGGAACTGGAGAAGCGGTTCGCCGGGCGGGCGCACGCGGTGGAGAACTCGCCGGGCTTCCTCGGGTTCCAGCTGCTCCGGCCGATCTCCGGGGACAACCGGTACTTCGTTGTCACGCAGTGGGATTCGAACGAATCCTTCGAGGCGTGGCGGGACGGTCCGGCGCGGGAGGCGCACGCGGGTGATCCGTCGCGCAAGCCGGTCGCGTCCGGCGCTTCGCTGCTGGAGTTCGAGGTAGTGCTCGACGTCACGGCCAAGTCCGAGTAGTTCTGCCGAACAGTTTCCGCTGATCAACGCGGTTCGAGCTCCCGGCGGGTAAGCCGGGAGCCGAACCGCATCCGGCGCGACGTCCGCGTCAGGCCATGTCCCGGCGACGCAGCGTCCAGATCATCGCGACCGTGAAGACGACGACGTACACCGCGAGAACCACGAAAGACGCTGGGCGCGAAAGGGTATCGAGCACACCCGGAGTGGACGCCCCCGAGACCGTGCGCATCGCACCGGCGAGCGAACCGGCCGCGGTGCCGGGCAGATGATCGGTGATCACCCGGATCGGCGAGAAGATCGCCGCCACCCCGCGCAACAGATTCTCCACCACCAGCACCCAGACCAGGCCCAGGCCGACCGCCAGGGCCGGACCGCGGGCCAGTACGCCGATCAGCGCACCCGCCAACGTCCACATCCCGAGAATCACTGTGCCCGTGACGATTCCGAGCAATGCCCGCCCGGCCCCCGGCAGCGCCGGCGACTGATGCTGCATCGCGCCGATGATCGCGGCCACACCGGTGTCGACCACGAACGCACTCAGCACCAGCGCGACCACGACGACCGCCAGCGCCAGCACCGTCCCACCGGCCACCCGGGTGCGTGACGGCCCCTGGGTGAACACGGTTTTCCAAGTGCCCCAACCGTATCCGCTGCCCGTCACCAGCGCGCCCAGCACCAGCATCAGCGCACCGCCGAACATCGCCATGCCCTGCGTGAACACCTCGGGCACCGCGGCGGGCAGCATCTGTTGCAGCAGAATCTCCCGGGGCTGCCCGTTGGACATGCGGCTCGACGAACCCGTGGTGTAGGCGAGATAGTTGAACAGATAGGCGAAGACCAGGTTGAGCACGAGCCAGGTGCTCAACAGGATCCAGAAGGCGGGCCAGCGTCGCAGACGGGCGAATTCGGCTCGGGTACAGGCGATTACGTCATTCATGAGAGATTCTCCGGATTGATGGTCTCGAACAGCGGGAGCAGCCGCCGACACCCCGGTCACGACGCCTGCTCCAGATTCGTCAGCTCGAAGAACACGTCCTCGAGCGAACGTTCGTCGGTGCGCAGTTCCAGCAGGTCCGCGCCGGACCCGACGACCGCACGCGCCACCTCGGCAGCCATTGCCGTACCGGCATCGACTCTGATGCCGTTGGCGGTCAGCAGTGCGGTGCGTCCGCCCAACACGGCGCGGACCGCCGGGAAGGCCAGCTCCACCGGTTCGGCTCGCAGGAAAAGCGTTGCGGTGCCGCGCAATTCGCTCACCGTGGCTTCGGTGAGCAGACGGCCCTGCGAGATGACGCCGACGCGGTCGCAGATCTCCTGCACTTCGCTGAGCAGGTGTGAGGACAGCACGACGGTGTGCCCGTCGGCGGCGAGTCCGGTGATGAGCTCGCGCATCTCGGCCATTCCGGCCGGATCGAGCCCGTTGGTGGGTTCGTCGAGGATCAGCAGGTCCGGATGTCCGAGCAGCGCCGCGGCGACCCCGAGACGCTGTTTCATCCCCAGCGAATAGGCGCGGAACCGGTCGTCACCCCGCCCGGCCAGCCCGACCCGATCGAGCGCCTCCTCGGCATCATCGCTGGTACAGCCCCGATACCGGGCCAGCACCCGCAGATTCTCCCGCCCGGACAGGTACGGATAGAACCCCGGCCCCTCGATCAGCACCCCGATCCGACGCAGCGCGCCGGGATCACCCGGCTCCCGCCCCAACACCCGCGCGCGCCCCGATGTCGGCCGGATCAACCCCACCAGCATGCGCAACGTGGTCGTCTTCCCGGCCCCGTTCGGCCCGAGAAACCCATAGATCTGCCCTGCCCCGACGGTCATACCAACCCCGTCGACAGCGATATGCGCGCCATAACTTTTCGTCAGCGCCTCGGTACGAACAACCGCCACGCCGGATTCCGATTCGTTCATACACCGAGAATCCGCCCCCGACCGGCCCTCATACATCCGCCGCCGAGCGCGACCCGGCATACGTATCTGGACGTAATTCGCCTTGTGGGAGGTCCGGAACGGGGGTTGCGGCGTTACGGTTCGGGTGTGGAAGCGCGGATGCGGGGCAGGGGCAAGGTGGTGTTGCCTGCGGTTGTTGCGGCCGTCGTGCAGGTGGGGGCGGGCGGGCAGGCGAATGCGCATTGGCATGGGAGCGGGGCTCGGGCGCTGGATGTGCTGGGGTATGTGTTGTTGCTGGTGGGGCCGGGGTTGTTGTTGCTGCGGCGCGCGTATCCGCGGGCGGTGTTCTATGCGGTGCTGGGGGTGACGCTGGCGTATCTGGCGTTGGGGTACGGGTACGGGCCGGTCTTTCTGGCGTTGGTGATCGCGTTCCTCGCTGCGGGGCACCGGGGGTCGCGCTGGTACACCTATCCGGTCGTGCCGCTGGGGTATCTGCTGATGGTGTGGCCCGCGCCGTTGGTTCGGGGGCATCCGACCAACTATTGGCAGATCGTCGGGCTGTTCGCCTGGCTGTCGGTGCTGGTGGCGCTGGCCGAGGGGATCCGGCAGCGGCGGGCGGTGGTGATCGCGCGATGGCAGCGGGCCGAGGCGGCGCAGCGCAACGAGCAGGCCGAGCGGGCCCGAGCGGAGGCCGAACGGGAGCAGCGTGCCACCCGGGAGCGGCTGGCGATCGCGCGCGAGCTGCATGATGTTCTCGCACACAGCCTTTCGCTGATCAACGTGCAGTCCTCGGTAGCCTTGGAACTGCTGGATCGCAAACCGGAACAGGCCGCGACCGCGTTGGCCGCGATCAAATCCGCCAGCCGCGACGCCCTGGGCGAGGTGCACGCACTGCTGCAATCCATTCGCGCGGGCACGGAAACCGTTGCGGCGCCGACGAGTCCGGCCGTGCGCATCGGCGATCCGGACGCACTGCTCGCCCCCGCTCGCACCGCGGGCCTGGACGTGCGGACCGAGGTCACCGGCGATCCCGTACGCCTACCCGCCGTCCTGGACGTGGCCGCGGCCCGGATCGTGCAGGAATCACTGACCAACGTCCTGCGACACGCCCCGGGCGCGAGTGCCGTTGTCGGCGTGCACTATTCCCCCACCGAACTAACCCTCACCATCGAGAACACCGCGCCCACGAATACTCCACAACCATCCACAACCCCGGGCGGAAACGGCATCCCCGGCATGATCGAGCGAGCCCACGCCCTCAATGGCACCCTGTCCGCAAACCCGTTACCCACCAACGGATTCCGAGTCACCGCACATCTACCGATTCCCCAGGAGACTCGATGAACCCCGCAACGCACGGCGTTCGAATTCACACGGCCGACGATCAGGTATCGATAGCAGACGGATTCCGCGACACCGCGCGTCTCCCGATTCCCCAGGAAACCCGATGAATCCGGCACCACACGGCGTTCGAATCCGCACGGCCGACGATCAGGTATCGATAGCAGACGGATTCCGCGACACCGCGCGTCTCCCGATTCCCCAGGAAACCCGATGAATCCGGCACCACACGGCGTTCGAATCCGCACGGCCGAGGATCGGGCATCGGCACCAGCAGGATTCTTCACAGCACCGCCCGCCCAGCAGGGTAGCAACGAGGCCGGTGCCGGTGATTCCGGTATTCGACCGTGCGCCAATGTATTTCGCGTCAACCGACGAACATTCGTTCTCCAGGAGCCCCGATGAGCCCTACAGCGCACGATATTCGAGTTCTGGTGGCCGATGATCAGGCTCTGGTGCGGGGCGGGTTCGTCGCGTTGCTGGACGCACAGGATGGCATTCACGTTGTGGGGGAAGCGGATAACGGGGAGCAGGCGGTGCGGATGGCTCGGGAATTGCGGCCCGATGTGGTATTGATGGATATCCGGATGCCGGTATTGGACGGGTTGGCGGCCACTCGCGCCATTGCGGCCGACGCCGATCTGGGGGCGGTGAAGGTGGTGGTGCTGACGACGTTCGAGTTGGACGAGTACGTGTTCGAGGCAATGCGTTCGGGCGCAACGGGTTTCCTGGTCAAACATACCGAACCGGCGGATCTGGTCCGGGCGGTGCGGGTGGTGGCCGAGGGAGATGCGCTGTTGTCCCCCAGCGTGACTCGCCGTCTGGTCGCCGAATTCGCCTCGCGCGCGAAGCCCGCACCCGCGACCGAACTCACCGAGCTGACCGATCGCGAACGCGAGGTGATGACGCTGGTCGCCGAGGGCCTGACCAATGCCGAAATCGCCGGACGCCTGTTCATGAGCCCGGCCACCGCCCGCACCCACGTCAGCCGAATCCTGTTGAAACTCAACGCACGTGACCGCACCCAACTGGTCGTGATGGCCTACGAATCGGGCCTGGTCCGACCGGGCTGGCAGTGACACCGATCGATGCGAGCGGGAATGATTCCCGCTCGCCGAAAGCTGTTCGAAAGTGACAACACTCACCCTTCAGGAGTCTCGATGAGCATACGATTCGGCACGATGCAGGCACCGGGTTCGGCCGCGGCCTGGCTCGAAACCGCCAGAACCGCCGAGCGACAGGGCTATCACACCCTGCTGATGCCCGACACACTGCGCACCGCGTCGCCCTTCCCGGCTCTCGCCGCCGCCGCGGCGGTGACCACCACCCTGCGGGTGCGCCCGAACGTCATCGCGGCGCCGCTGCGCACCGCAGCGGTCGCCGTGCGGGAAATCGCCGCGCTGCAACAACTTTCCGACGGCCGCTTCGAACTGGGTATCGGCATCGGCCGCCCCGACGCGGTGCAGGAGGCCGAAAAGCTGGGTCAGCCGGGCGGTTCGGCGTCCGAGCGCCGCGCCCACCTGATCGATATCGTGACCGCCGTCCGCGCCGAGGTCGATCCCGCGCCACCGGTCATGATCGCGGCCTCCGGCCCCCGCATGCTCGCCGCCGCCGGGCGGATCGCCGACCGCGTGCTGCCCGCCCTACAGCCGACCGCCACCGAGAAGGACCTGGCCGCCATCATCGCCACCGTGCGCGAGAACGCCGATCGCCCGGTCGCCTTCACCGGCCAACTGATCGGCATCGGCGACCAGCTGGCCCCGCCGCCCGGCAACTGGCAGATCCCGACCGCCGCCGAACTCCGCGAACTGGGCTCGGTCGGACTCCTGCCCGCCGACCCCGCCGAGGCCGCCGCCGTTCTCGAACACCGCCGCGACACCTACGGCATCGATGAGGTGATCGTCCCGGGAGCCCTGGCCGAAGCCTTCCAACCCATCCTCGACCGCCTGCGCTGAAACGTCCCGGGACGGTCGCTGACCGGCGCAACGCTACCGCCGCACATCTGCCGCCATCCGCCCCGTCAGTTCGAGCAAGGATGCGGCATCGCCGATCGGCAATGCTTCCCCCACCAAACTGCGGATCGTTCAGACCGCGGATCGTTCGGCCGCATCAGCGCGAGCACTGCCGTCGGCAGCGTCCAACTGCCGGTCGATTACTGCCGAACGGTCCGACGCTGCCGAACCGCTTCGCACAGCAATGCTCCCCACCAGACCACGGATCGTTCCGCATCAACGCGAGCACTACCGCCGGCAGCGTCCGACTGCCGATCCCGACTACCGCTGCACAATCCGACGCTGCCGATCGGCTTCGTACAGCAGCACCGATCCCGCGGTGGCGGCGTTGAGGCTGCTCGCGCCGCCGCCGATCGGGATGCGCACGATATCGTCGCAGACGTCCCGCCAACGCGCGCTCAGGCCGCTGGTCTCGTTGCCGATGACGATCAGGCGCGGCCCGGTCAGGTCGTAGTCGGCGATATCGGCGGTGCCGTGTTCGTCGGTGCCGACGATGCGCACCGGGACCCCCGCCCGCTGCCGCGCCCGCACCCAGTCCGCCACCTCGTCGGTGGACCGGGCCCGCACCACCGGCAGGCTGAACAGCGATCCGGTGCTGGCCCGCACCGCTTTCGGATCGTAGATATCCGCGGCATGCCCGGTGACCACGACGGCGGACGCACCGAAGGCATCGGCCGATCGGATCAGCGTGCCGACATTCCCCGGACTGGTCGGCCGATCGAAGACGATCCCGAAAAAGTCCGTCCCACAAGGGATCCGGTCGAAATCATCGGGCCGGATCGCACCCACCGCGAGCAACTCCGGCTCCCCCGACCCGCGCTCCCCCAACTCGGCCAGCAACTCCGGCGCGACATCGACGACCTCCGCGGCACCGTCCGCGATGATCCCGCGCGCCCACTCCGACAACTGCCTGCCCTCGGGCCGCAGCAGACTCTCGAACCGCCACCCGTTCGCCGCCGCCAGCGTGATCGGCCGCACCCCCTGAATCAGGAACGCCCCGGCCCGCTGCCGCTTGTTCCGATTCGTCAGCAACGCCTCCCACTGCTGAAACCTGGCATTCCTGACGGTGACCTTCAGCGGTTCGGCCTTTCTCGTCCGGGGTCCGGACGTCGCCGGGCCGCTCACATGACAACCGACCACAGTACCGGCCACGCGGCATCGGCCGTCGAACGGTTCACCGGGAAGACGGACCGGACGTCGAGATCACTTGCCGCGCACCATCATCGGGCCCGTCGACACGATTCAGCGAGCGCTGCCTTCGAGTCCCAGTCGAATCGCGCGCTCGAGCGGCGTGTACCTGCCGTCCGGCCGGTCCAGCACACAGGGCTCGCGCAGGACCAACGGCGGCTGGGCCATGAATTTCGGTCGCCCGGTCAGATTCGGCTGCGCCGCATGCACGAGGAAAGGATGACACAGGTACACATCCCCGGCCTGCCCGGTGGCGAGCGCCTGAGGCAGATCGTCGGTAGCGGCGTATACATCCAGCATCTCGCGCATCCTGAGGCCCCTCTCGCCGTGCGGCGCCAGCACCGGCGGCAGCCGCAGATGCGAACCGACTCTGATCCTGGTCGGCGCATCGTCGAAGTCCACATCGGAGAACAGGAACAGCATCAGCAAGGCGCGACCGCGAGTGCGGAGGTTGAGCCGCCAGGTCATGTAGTCGTTCGGATCGTCGCCGAAACTCGCGTCCACGTGCCAGCCGTCGTCCCCGGACGGCGTCAGGCTCGGAAATCGAATCGGCCACCCGCCCAAACTGTTTCGCGGCACCCACTGCTCCGGCCCGATGAGCTGATCGAATGCCTCATGCAGCGCACGAGCATTCACCGCCACCCGGAACGGCTCCTGCGGGAAGTCCCCCAGCCGGACCACCGGCTCGACCCAGGTCGACCGATCATCGGGATCGTAACCCGTTGCCCGCCAGAGTATCTCCCGCCCCGCCTCGGCGATCTCGCCCGAGAAGACCTGGTCCACCCGCACGAATCCATCCGTCACGAATGCCGCGATCTCGGTCTCGGTGAGCATGAGAACCTTTCGTCGCACGTCACCGACAACCATGAACGAACCCCCACCACCCCGCAACCGTTTTTCGGTCCGAGCGCTGACTCGAAGCACGAGCGAACAACATCGACGGAAAGCACGCCGCAAGTGTTTCCACCACAGCGCCGCGGGACAGCCAACCACGTCACGCGGGCCGACGCCACCAGGGCAATCCGGCCATTCGGACGGCCACCTCACATGCGACCGACATACGCAACGGCCCCCTCCCGACAACTCGGGAAGGGGCCGTGACGGTTCTGCTCTTACTCTCCGGAAGCCGCCGCCGACTCACCGGCGAGCGCTGCCACCGGCTCCTCCTCGGCAGGCTTGGCGGGCTTCGGGCGACCGGCGAAGGTGAACTTCGCGTCCTCGCCCTGCCCCTCGCCGTCCCAACCCTCGACGTCGACCGAGATGATCTGGCCGGGGCCGATCTCGCCGAAGAGGATCTTCTCCGACAGCTGATCCTCGATCTCGCGCTGGATGGTCCGACGCAGCGGGCGGGCGCCCAGCACCGGATCGAAACCACGCTTGGCCAGCAGGGACTTGGCCTGCTCGGACAGCTCGATCTCCATGTCCTTGTTCCGCAGCTGAGTGGCGACGCGGTTGATCATCAGGTCCACCATCTCGACGATCTGCTCGGTGGTGAGCTGGTGGAAGACGATCACGTCATCGATGCGGTTCAGGAACTCGGGGCGGAAGTGCTTCTTGAGCTCGTCGTTGACCTTGAGCTTCATCCGCTCGTAGTTCGAGCCCTCGCTGTTGCTCGCCGCGAAGCCCAGGCCGACGGCCTTCGAGATATCCGAAGTACCCAGGTTCGAGGTGAAGATCAGCACGGTGTTCTTGAAGTCGACCGTGCGACCCTGACCGTCGGTGAGGCGGCCGTCCTCCAGGACCTGCAACAGGGTGTTGTAGATCTCCTGGTGGGCCTTCTCGATCTCGTCGAACAGCACCACCGAGAACGGCTTGCGGCGCACCTTCTCGGTGAGCTGGCCGCCCTCCTCGTAGCCGACGTAGCCCGGAGGGGCACCGAACAGCCGCGAGGCGGTGAAGCGGTCGTGGAACTCGCCCATGTCGATCTGGATGAGCGCGTCGTCCTCGCCGAACAGGAAGTTCGCCAGCGCCTTGGACAGCTCGGTCTTACCGACACCGGACGGACCGGCGAAGATGAACGAGCCCGAGGGACGCTTCGGATCCTTCAGACCGGCGCGAGTGCGGCGGATGGCCTTGGAGACGGCCTTGACCGCGTCCTCCTGGCCGATGATCCGCTTGTGCAGCTCGTCCTCCATGCGGAGCAGACGGGTGGTCTCCTCCTCGGTGAGCTTGAACACCGGGATACCGGTCCAGTTGGCCAGCACCTCCGCGATCTGCTCGTCGTCGACCTCGGCCACGACGTCCAGATCGCCCGAGCGCCACTGCTTTTCGCGATCGGCGCGCTTGGCGACGAGCTGCTTCTCCTTGTCGCGCAGGCGCGCGGCCTTCTCGAAGTCCTGCGCGTCGATGGCGCTTTCCTTCTCCCGGCGCGCATCGGCGATCTTGTCGTCGAATTCGCGCAGGTCCGGCGGTGCGGTCATGCGACGGATGCGCATCCGGGCGCCGGCCTCGTCGATCAGGTCGATCGCCTTGTCCGGCAGGAACCGGTCGTTGATGTAGCGATCGGCCAGCGTCGCGGCCGCGACCAGCGCGGAGTCGGTGATCGAGACGCGGTGGTGCGCCTCGTACCGGTCGCGCAGGCCCTTGAGGATGTTGATGGTGTGCTCGACGGTCGGCTCGCCCACCTGCACCGGCTGGAACCGGCGCTCCAGGGCGGCGTCCTTCTCGATGTACTTGCGGTACTCGTCGAGGGTGGTCGCGCCGATGGTCTGCAACTCGCCGCGGGCCAGCTTGGGCTTGAGGATCGAGGCCGCGTCGATGGCGCCCTCGGCCGCGCCCGCACCGACCAGCGTGTGCAGCTCGTCGATGAACAGGATGATGTCGCCGCGGGTGTTGATCTCCTTGAGCACCTTCTTCAGGCGCTCCTCGAAATCACCGCGGTAGCGGCTGCCCGCGACCAGGGAACCCAGGTCGAGGGTGTACAGCTGCTTGTCCTTGAGCGTCTCGGGGACCTCGCCGTTGACGATGGCCTGGGCCAGGCCCTCCACGACGGCGGTCTTACCGACGCCGGGCTCACCGATCAGCACCGGGTTGTTCTTGGTGCGGCGGGACAGCACCTGCATGACCCGCTCGATCTCTTTGGCACGACCGATGACCGGGTCGAGCTTGCCCTCGAGCGCGGCCTGGGTCAGGTTGCGACCGAACTGGTCGAGCACCAGCGAGGTGGACGGGGTGCCCGACTCGCCGCGCGAGCCCGACTCCACCGGCTCCTTGCCCTGGTAACCCGAGAGCAGCTGGATGACCTGCTGACGCACCCGGTTCAGGTCGGCGCCCAGCTTGACCAGCACCTGGGCCGCGACGCCCTCGCCCTCACGAATCAGGCCGAGCAGAATGTGCTCGGTACCGATGTAGTTGTGGCCGAGTTGCAGCGCCTCGCGCAGACTCAGCTCCAGCACCTTCTTGGCCCGCGGGGTGAACGGGATGTGCCCGGACGGGGCCTGCTGACCCTGACCGATGATCTCCTCGACCTGGCTGCGCACACCCTCGAGGGAGATGCCGAGCGACTCGAGCGACTTGGCCGCGACACCCTCACCCTCGTGAATCAGACCCAGCAGGATGTGCTCGGTACCGATGTAGTTGTGGTTGAGCATCCGGGCCTCTTCCTGGGCCAGGACAACGACACGCCTCGCGCGGTCGGTGAACCTCTCGAACATCGCTCCCTCACTCTCCTGCTCCGACATTCCGGCATCCGGCGCTTCAGACGACTGAGCGCAAGCCTGCCATGAAGCCCTGGGGTTGCCTCCCCCGCCTCTACTCTAGTTGGCCGGGGTCGCGGGCGTCGTCCGTCCACCCTATTGCGAACGTCCGACAACTCGACTCATTCATGCATAACGCGAGGCCCCCCGTAATCGTTTCCACCCCAACTATGCCCACAGCGAACACAAGCTGTGTCTTTGGCCTCCGCTCCGCTCCGGCAGGTTTTCGGCGCCCATGTGGCTCGTCGTTCACCCCTCGAGACTCGGCCTCCGGCCATGCGCTGTGTCTTTGGCCTCCGCTTCGCTGCGGCAGGTTTTCGGCGCCCGTGTGGCTCGTCGTTCACCCCTCGAGACTCGGCCTCCGGCCATGCGCTGTGTCTTTGGCCTCCGCTTCGCTGCGGCAGGTTTTCGGCGCCCGTGTGGCTCGTCGTTCACCCCTCGAGACTCGGCCTCCGGCCATGCGCTTCGAGGGCTGAACGACGAGCCGCGCCGAAAACCCTTGGAGCTGGCCTTGTTGAGCCTTTCGCTTCGCGGGCAACTCCCAGCGGAACGGAGACGATTCGCCGCTGGGCACGTCGGTTGTCGTGTTCGGGCGGACGCTAGCGGAGGCCGAGGTTCGCTAGCCGGGGCCGAAGTTACAGGTCTCGGTCGGCGATGATGCCGCTCTGGATGGCCAGGCCCGCGAGGCGCACGCGCTTCTGGTTCTGGGGCAGGTCCTCTACGCCGAACTTCGAAAACAGTGTGCGCAGATGGGTTTTGATGGCGTCGACGCTCAGGAACAGTTCGTCGGCGATCTGCTGGTTCGAGGCGGGGGTGGCGAATCCGGCGTTGTTCTTGTAGGGGCGGCACAGCGCGATCAGCACCGAGCGTTGGGTATCGGTCAGTGAGCGCAGGGTCGGGAACGAGCCCGAGGAGATGCGCGTCGCGTCGTCGGGGGTGCCGCTGTAGTCGTGGAAGGACACCAGCGAGGTGCCCACCCGGATCCGGTCCCCCGCGGCGAGGCGACGCCGCCCCGCCAGCCGTTCACCGTTGACGAAAGTGCCGTTGCGAGAAAGGCCGTCGTCGACGATCGTCCACTGCGCGCCCAGATACTCGACCGCGGCGTGCAGCCGCGAGACCTCCGCGTCCCAGGACAGCGTCAGATCCGCCTGTGGCGAACGACCGATGGTCACGCGCTCCTGGTCGGGACTGAGCGTCAACTCCTGCTGACGCCCCGTGTCGTCGGCGAAGCGCAGGAATGATCCCCGAAAACCGCTCACCGCGACGACACCTCGGTCCTCGGAAGCAACGACGTATTCTGCACAGTTTCCATGGTGCCGCGCCCTCCCGACGCGAGCAAGATCGTATAGCGGATCCCCGCGCAACTCGGGTCACCGGTCATATCCGATATGCATGAAAATGCCGCCGCGCTCCGGATGTCGCACGATTCCTCCGGACCGCGGCGGCACAACACAATGGGAACAACCTTCTCGGCTCCCCGGTGGCCGACCCTACTAGTTGGCGCGGCCGACTTCCTTGTTGTACGCGTCGGTAATTTCCGCGGAGATACGACCGCGCGCGGAGACCTTGTGACCCTTGCGCCGCGCCCATTCACGAATTGCCGCGCTCTGCTCGCGATCCATCGACACGCGGCTCTTCGGCGCGCCGGTGCTCACGCTGGCAGTCTTGCCCCCACGCCGACGACCACTCACCCGACGGGCGCTCGAGACCCAGGTTTCCAAACCGTCGCGCAGCTTCGTCGCGTTGGTCGTGGACAAGTCGATCTCGTATGAAACACCGTCGATCGCAAACTCGATGGTCTCATCCGCGATGGACTCCCCGTCGACATCGTCGATGAGACTAACGGTGACCTTCTTTGCCATGAGATGAACGTCCTCTCGAAATCGTGCGACCCGCATGTTAGGCCGATACCCGAGTCGAGAATACCTCGAATTCGGAAATTTCCAAGCCGGGGTCACAGGAATGAATCCGGCAACGCTCAGCGGGCCGCCGGACGAACAATTGGGAACAGTATCGTTTCGCGGATTCCGAGTCCCGTCAACGCCATCAGCAAGCGATCGATTCCCATACCCGTTCCGGTGGTCGGCGGCATACCGTGTTCCATCGCGTCGAGGAAGTCCTCGTCCAAGCGCATCGCCTCGTCGTCACCGGCCGCGGCCAATCTGGCCTGATCGATGAACCGCTCGCGCTGAATGACCGGATCCACGAGTTCGGAATAGCCCGTTGCCAACTCGAAGCCGCGAACGTACAGATCCCACTTCTCGGTCACGCCCGGCTTGCTGCGATGCTGCCGGGTCAGCGGGGAGGTCTCCACCGGGAAGTCGCGCACGAAAGTCGGCGCGTACAGCTTGTCGCCGTAGACGTGCTCCCACAGTTCCTCGACGAGTTTGCCGTGCCCGTAGCCCTTGTCCTGCGGAATTTCCAGACCGACCCGTTCGGCCAGCGCGAGCAATTCCGGTACGGTCGTTTCCGGAGTGACCGGCACACCGAGTGAGTCGGACAGCGACGGGTACATCTCCACGGTGTTCCACTCGCCGCTCAGATCGTATTCGGTGCCGTCGGCCAAGGTCACCACCTGCGTCCCGAACACCTCCTGGGCGACCTCCTGGATCAATTCCCGCATCATCCGCGCGGAATCGTCGTAGGTGCCGTACGCCTCGTAGGTTTCCAACATCGCGAACTCGGGGGAATGCGTGGAATCCGCGCCCTCGTTGCGGAAGTTGCGGTTGACCTCGAAGACCTTCTCGATACCGCCGACCACGCAGCGCTTGAGGAACAGCTCCGGCGCGATACGCAGGTAGAGATCGATATCCAGGGCATTGGAATGGGTGACGAACGGCCGCGCCGCCGCACCGCCGTGCAGGGTCTGCAGCATCGGCGTCTCGACCTCGAGAAAACCCCTGTGCTCCAATGCATTTCGCACCGCGCGCACAACCTGCACGCGGGTGCGCGCCATTTCCCGGGCCTCCGGGCGGATGATCAGATCCACATAACGCTGCCGGACCCGCGACTCCTCGCTCATCTCCTTGTGCGCGACCGGCAGCGGGCGCAACGACTTCGCCGCCATCGACCAGGAATCGGCCATGACGCTCAATTCGCCGGTGCGCGAAGAGATCACCTCGCCGTGCACGAATACGAAGTCGCCCAGATCCACACCGGACTTCCAGGCCGCGAGCGCGTCCGCGCCGACGCCGTTCAGGCTGATCATCGCCTGCAACTTGGTGCCGTCGCCCTCCTGGAGGGTGGCGAAACACAGCTTGCCGGTATTACGCACGAATATGACGCGCCCGGCGATGCCGACCGTCAGACCCGTCTGGGTATCGGCTTCCAACTCGGGATACGCGGCCCGAATTTCCGCGAGCGTATGCGTGCGCGGCACCACCACCGGATACGGCTGCACACCTTGTTCGAGCAGCCGCTCGCGCTTGTCCCGGCGAATCCGCATCTGCTCGGGGACATCGACTTCCGCTGCGGCAGGACGGGTTTGCGACGCGGCTTTCGAGCCCGCGGCGCGACCGGATGACGGGGTGTTCGGGGTGCTCACAGCACATACCCTAGCGTGCCTGGTAAATCGTTCGACGCGCCGCCTGTGAACGCACACGAACGACCGTGCCGGAAAGGTGATATTCCGGGCATCCGGCCGAAATCTATTGCGCCGGTCCGCCGTTCGTCCGGGGAACGGGAGAATTACAGCGAGACGAGTGCACCGACCTCACGGCTGAAGTGCGTCGCTCCCGCCGCCACCGACAACAGTCCGGCCGCCTTCAGCGCCTGATATCCGCCCACCAGATCGGTGGCCCGGCGCAATCCGAGACGTTGCAGCGAGGCCGCGGCCAGGCTCGAGGTATAGCCCTCCGAGCACACGATGATCCATTCCACGTCGTGGTCGGCGGCCAGCGCCAAGCGGGCCGCACTGGTCGGATCCAGTCGCCATTCCAGCACGTTGCGTTCGATCACCAGCGCGCCCGGCAGGGTGCCTTCCCGGCCGCGCTGCGCCTGCGGCCGGATATCGACCAGCAGTGCGCCGCGTTCGACGGCCTGCGGCAATTCGAACGCGTAGATCCGCGTCAACTGGGCGCGGGCCTCGTCCAGCATGTCGTCGATCGTCAGATGGGTCATTTCACATCGCCTTCGGGGTATGTGTGGCCGGGCCCGGATTCGACGACAGCAGATCACCGGTGGCTGTTCCGGTGTCGGGCTTCGGCTCGGGCTCGGGTTCGTCGGTGAGTACGGTCCGGGTGCGGCGCAGCGTGCCGTGACCGGTGACCTCGTAGTAGGACATGGCGGTGAGCGGTGGGGAGTACGCGTGCACGGACAACGTCGGATCCATCGGTCCGAGTTCGTCTTTCGCGCCGACGACGGGCTCGGGCGCGCGCACGACGTCGTGCACCCAGCCCAGCGGGAACGACGCCTGATCGCCCGCGCTCAGCGTGCGCTCGCGCAATTCCCTTCCGTTCCAACGGAATTCGGACAACGCGCCGCTGAGCACGGTGAGCGCGCCGAGCGATCCGGCATGATCGTGCAGTTCGGTGTAACGGTCCGGGACCCAGCTGATCAACCAGACGTCGACCTCGTCGTCGGCGAGCAGCCTTGTGGCCCAGCGGTTTTCGGTGGGCCAGACGCCGCCCGCCGGGAACAGGTGATCGTATCGGCCCGCCAGCACGTCCTCGGCGCCCTCATCGGTCAGGCGCAGCAGATCGGCCGGACGCAACCGGGTGGGCAGCGCCGAGGCCACGGCCCGATCGGTGACATCGGTGGACAACCGCGAACCACCGGCCGAGAAATGCGAGGGGACGACGCGTGCGGGACGGGTGATACCTGCGGAACGCATGAGGGAGGCTCCAGGAGAAGTGGCGGTCGGGGGCGGATACGAAGCCCCGACATCAGCCGAGGCGAATCAGCCTCGACAACACTCCTGGATGCTCACGCGGTGGGACACGAGCGCAATAGTAACAGCGGATCGCGCGGGCGCACACCGGCGTGTGGTCCACGCAACAGACATCGAGTGGCCACCACAACGAACGCCGGGTGACCGGTGCGACGGCACAGCGGCCCGCCTACCGGTACGGCCGGGGACGCGCCGAACCGCCCGTACGCTGCTGGTTGCGCTCGTAGACCAGGCGCAGGCCCTGGTGCGTGAGATGCGGTTCGTGATGTTCGATGGTCTCCGATTCCGGCACGATCAGCGGCGCGCTCGGCCCGGTCGCGACGATCGCGACGTCATCTCCGGCGAAGGCGTCGACTTCGTCGCGGATCCGGTCGATCAGGCCGTCGACCAGGCCCGCGAAACCGAAGATCGCGCCGGACTGCATGCATTCCATACTGTTCTTGCCGACCACCGAGCGCGGGCGCGCGAGTTCGGCCCGGCGCAGGGCCGTGCGCGCCACCAACGCCTCGGTGGAGATCTCCACACCGGGCGCGATACTGCCGCCGAGGAACTCCCCCTTGGCCGACACCAGATCCACACACACCGCACTCCCGAAATCGACCACGATCGCGGGAGAATTGAAACGTTGATATGCCGCAAGACAATTCACGATGCGGTCCGCGCCGACCTCCTTGGGATTGTCGACCAGCAGCGGAATTCCCGTGCGCACACCGGGTTCCACCAACACGTGCGGCAGATGTTCCCAGTACCGGCTCATCATCTCGCGCAATTCGCGCAGCACCGGCGGCACCGTCGAGAGCGCCGAAACACCCACGACCTGCTCGATCTGATCCCCGACCAGGCCGCGCACCTGCATCGCGAATTCGTCCGCGGTCAACAGCGGATTGGTGTGCGTACGCCACGTCCGCACCAGGCTCGCGTGTTCACCGCTGCCGGAGAACAACCCGATCTCGATACTGGTGTTGCGCACATCGATCGTCAGCAACATGCGGTGCCCCGACCCTTCTCTTACGTCATACGATTGTTCGTGGGCGTGACTCACCCTGGGCCCCAGGGCAATTCACCGTCACATCGACCGGCTCCCGACGAAGACCGGCCGCGGCGGTCCACATCCGCCGAATGCGCTTCGGCCCGAAGTGATTTCGGATCCAACCGCACGGGCCGGGCGGAGCGGACTAAACGCTGCTCAGCGAGCGCGGGGAGGTCAGGCCCGAACCTTCGGGGGCGTGGGCGGGGTCGGTGCCCAGTTCCACGGGACGGTTGTGTTCGTCGACGAAGACCACGCGGGGGGCGTACTCACGCAGTTCGGCCTCGTCCATCATGCCGTAGGCGATGAGGATGACCAGATCGCCCGGGTGGACGAGATGCGCTGCGGCGCCGTTGATTCCGATGACGCCGGAACCGCGTTCGCCGGTGATCACATAGGTTTCCAGGCGGGCCCCGTTGGTGATGTCGACGATGCAGACCTGCTCGCCCTCGAGCAGATCCGCGGCCTCCATCAGGTCGGGGTCCACGGTCACCGAGCCGACATAGTTCAGGTCGGCCTGGGTCACCGTGGCGCGGTGGATCTTCGACTTCATCATGGTGCGCAACATCGTGGTGGTCTTCCTATGCGGTCGCCGGAGCGTGGTCGGGGGTGGTCGGGTGGCCGTCGATCGGGACGCCGATCGTGAGCGGCGTGTTGTCGATCAGGCGGGTCGCGCCGAGGCGGGCGGCGACGAGTAGGCGGGCGTTCCCGTTCCAGGCCGTACTCGCCTGTGCCGCACCGGGTTCCGGGATCGGGCGCAGATCCGAGGTGCGCAGTGCCAGATAGTCGACCTCGACGCCGGAGACGCTGTCGAGCACCGCGCGCGCGGCCTCGAGCACCCCGTCCGCGCCCAGGCCCGCGGCGTGCCGTCCGGCGGCCAGCGCCGCGGACAACGTGACCGCCAGATCGCGCTGTACCGGATCCAGATACCGATTGCGCGAGGACAGCGCCAGCCCGTCCGGTTCGCGGACCGTGGCCACCGGGACGATCTTCACGTCGAAATTCAGATCCCGCACCAGCTGCCGGATCAGGGTGAGCTGCTGATAGTCCTTCTCACCGAAGAACGCCTCGCGCGGGCGGGTGATCTGCAACAGTTTGCTCACCACGGTCAGCACGCCCGCGAAATGCGTTGGGCGGGAAGCGCCTTCGAGTTCGGAGCCGAGCGGGCCCGGATGCACCGAGGTGCGCGGGCCGTCCGGGTACATCTCGGCGGCGCTGGGCGCGAAGACCAGTTCCACGCCCTCGCCGCGCAGCAGTTCCACATCGGCGTCGAGGGTGCGGGGATATTTGTCCAGATCCTCGTTCGCGCCGAATTGCAGCGGATTGACGAAGATCGAGACGATCACGACCTGATTGGTGCGCCGGGCCTGCCGGACCAGTTCCAGATGGCCCTCGTGCAACGCGCCCATGGTCGGCACCAGCGCGACCTTGCGGCCCACCGCACGCAGCGCGGTGGATACCGCGGTCGTCGTGGCCGGGTCGTGCAGGACGGTCAGCTCGCCCGGTGTGTACGCACCGCGCAGTTTCGGATCGAACATCAGCTGTGCCTCTCTTCCGCCGGATCGGCTCCCTCGGTGCTCGCGTGATGCGGCACACTCGACGCGTTATCTTCCAGCAAATGGATCAGATCACTGTTCGCGCGCACCCGTTCGGCTGTCCGCAGCGACAGTGCGCGGTAGCCCTCGGCCAGCCGCGAGTCGGTTTCCGCGAGGGCTCGCAGGTGCGCGGCCACCGCCGCGGTGTCACCGCGCGCCACCGGGCCCGTGAGCGCCGCCTGACCACGCCGCAGCGCATTGTCCAGCGCGGCCGAGGCCAGGGGGGCGAGCATGCGCTCGGCAAGCCCGTTCGGCTCGTCGCCGACCAGTTCCTGACCGAGCAGGCCCGGACCGGCCAGGGCGGCGCGCAGGGCCGCGACCGCGTCCACCATGAGGGTGAGCAGGTGGTTGCTGCCGTGCGCGAGGGCCGCGTGATAGAGCGTGCGATGTTCCTCGGCCACCCGCACCGGTTCCCCGCCCATCTCGATCACCAGGGACTGGGCGATCGCGTAGCCGATCTCGTCGGCGGCGGTGATGCCGAAACAGGCGTTGGCCAGGCGGGTGAGGTCCTCGTCGTGGCCGGCGAACGTCATCGCGGGGTGGATCGCCAGCGGCAGCGCACCCCGTTCGGTCAGCGGCCCGAGCACGCCGATCCCGTTCGCACCGGAAGTGTGCGCGACGATCGTGCCCGGCCGCACCGCCTCCGCCGCCGCGAGCCCGGCCACCAGACCGGCCAGCTCGCTGTCCGGCACCGCCAGGATCAACAGCTCACTGCGGGCGGCCACCTCCTCGGCGGGCAGGATCCGCGAATCCGGCAACCGGGTGCGGGCACGCTGGATCGAGGCATCCGAAATCGCGGACACCCCGAAAACGATGTGCCCGGCGCGTTCGAGTGCCGCACCCACCGCCGAACCCACGCGTCCCGCCGAGACGATTCCCACCGTCAACCGTGCAGGCGCGAGCTCGGCCCCTGAGACAGGCATGTCCGAGGTCACCATTGTCCTCTCGAAAGTCGTTCCAGTCCCGCGAGGCGGGTACCGGACGTTACGTCCCGAGAATAGAACCCCACACCCCACCCGACCAGATCCCCACCCGGTGACATTCGCCGCACTCCACCCCCACCCCGAATCAGCCCACCCCACAAGCCCCAGCTCAGCCGCCCGCTTCGCCTGCCTGGGCTCATGGCCGACAGCAACCACAGGGATCACGAACGATCGGAGTTCGCCGCACTCAGATCAGGGTCCGCTGTCCCGATCGGACCGGAGATGATCACGCGGCACAACCACAGTTCGGTCGTGCCCTGATGAGTAGCAGCGGGCCCGCGCGGTCGGTGGAGCAGGCAGACTCGCTGCCGGTAGCTGCCAGCGGGTGAGTACTGATATGCCCGGACTTCGAGTCCTGTTCTCGGATCGCTGAACTCGATTCGACGGACAAGGACACCTGGTCAGGAGACACGAATCGGAGCAGCGGGCCAGCCGGGGATCAGCTCGCGCCGCGTTCGGATTGGAGGTTGGCCATGATTTCGGCGACGGAGAGTTTTCGGTCGGCGCCGTCGGCGGAATCGGCGCGGCGTCGGCGGCGGGCGGCGGAACCTATCGAGGTCGCGGGGCGGGTGGGCTTGGTCGCGGGCTTGTCGGGGACCGGGCGGGGGTATCCGTCGGTCGCGGCCGGATCCTCGGTGATCGAGTCCTGTGCGGCCACGGTCCAGCTCGACGCCGCCGGATCCGGTGCGGGCGCATCCTCGGTGGGCGCGGGCGCGTCCTGCATGATCGCGGCCAGGTCCTCGGCGGTGACGATGGAGGTTTCGGCGGTGACCGGGTCGTCGTAGGGGCTGGCGAAGGCGGGGGGTTCGGGGTGGTCGGCTTCGAAGACCGGGGTGATCGGGTAGCGGGCGACGACCGGGGAGCTCCAGGCGTCCCAGGTATCGGTTTCCTCCGGGTTATCGTTCGCTCGGAATTCGGTCGCGGTGAACGCGCCGGGCAGTTCCGGCAGGCGGATCGCATCGGCGCGCAGGGCGGGACGCTCGGTGCGCAGGTCGCCCTCGAACAGGCGCTGCAAGCTCTCCCGCAGCACGGTGAGTTCGGCGCGCAGCGCGGCCATCTCACCGGCGTCGGCGGCGACCTCCTGCCGCACCCGGGCCTCGACGCCGAGTTCGTACTCGCGCCGGGCGGCCACCTCGCGTTCGAGCTGGAGTTTGTACACCGCTTGCAGGTCGTGCACCTTGGCCTGGTCGGTCTCGGCCGCACGGCGGTACCGGGCCGCGGCCAGCGCGCCGATGACCGCGGCCCACAGCGCTACCACCAAGCCGACGCGGATCAACTGCACACTGCTGCTGAAGACCAGGAAGGCGCTCGCGATCAGGCCGAGCAGCACGAGACCGCCGATGAACAATTTCCCCGCGTCAACCCGTCGGCGGCGGGAAGTACTGCTTCGGGCGGGTGACACCATGCCCGACAGGGTAGCTCGCGTTCGGGGTTCCGGCTCGCAGCTCAGGGGGTAATTCCGGGCGGAAAGTTTGCTATTAAGTAGCCGGTTCGTCGGGCGGTTCGCTGGGCGCGCGGCAGCAATACTCCAGCCACAGCGCCGCCGCGACCAGCAGCACCCCGGCGATCAATCCCACGATCGCGCCCGGCGTATCCGAACCCGCCGCCCGCAACTCCCCGTGCTGCGGCAACACCCAGATCAGGAATCCCAGCCACACCCCCGCGGCCAGCGAACCCACCTGCGCCGACGCCTTCGCCAACGCGACCGCCCGCGCCGCGGTGATCGGATGCAACTGCTTGGGCCCGTCACCGATCCGCCGATCCCCGACCCGCGTGCGAATCACGAAGGCCAGCACCGCATCCAGCGCCGCGACCGGATACAACGACGCCCCCGCGATCACCGTGATCGGCGGAAAACTCGAATACGCCCACCGCGTCGCGATCCAGGCGACCACCGCCGCGATGAACACGTTCGCGGTCAGATCCAGCAGCCTGGTCGGCTTCATGACATTCATGCCACGGCACTCCCCATCCGCGTCACGCACTTCGCAGCCTCGCTCCCCCGCAGGCGGGCATTGCGCACAGACGCTACCGCGCAACCGATCCGGCTCATGAGCCCCCTCCGCTCGAATACCGAATGCCCGGCGCGGCTCGATGCGCGACATCGTCCAGTGCGCGAACGCGATTCGGCTGAGCATCGCAGCTCACGGTCGGCGCATTCACGAGGCGGCTCGCGGCAGGGTCAGTTCGGTGAGGCGCACGCCGTCGCGCTCGGCCTGGTCCAGTGCGGCGAGCAGCTCGCGTATCGGGCTCGGGTGGCCCTGGACCTCGAGGACCGCGTCGGGTTCGACCTCTGCCCAGGGCACCAGGACGAAGGCGCGGTTGTTGGCCTGCGGATGCGGCAGGGTCAGGGTCGGGTCCAGGCTCCGGCACACCCGCAGGCCCTCGGGGCGGTGTTCCGCGCACCAGATCACGTCGACGTCGAGAGTCCTTGCACCCCAACGGATCTCACGCACCCGCTCGGCCGCCCGCTCGAGCTCCTGGCCGCGCAGCAACCAGTCCCGCGCGCCCGCGGCCGCATCCTCCACCAGCAGTACGGCATTCAGGTAGTTCTCCTGCGGCACCCCACCCCAGGGCGCGGTCGAGTACACCGACGACACCCCGATCAGCCAGGGCGCGAAGGCATCCACGACGCTACGCAGATGGGCCAGCCGGTCGCCCAGATTCGAGCCGATCGACAACACCGCGCGGCTCATCGCGCGTCCGTCCCGGCGGCGACCTCGGCGCGGGTGCGCCTGGCGACCACCCGGACGTCGGCGAAGGTGTGCGGAATCGGAGCCGAGGGCTTGTGCACCACCACCTCCGTCGCGGTCACCCGGGGATCGGTCATCACATCGTCGGCGATCTCGCAGACCACCGTTTCGATCAGATTGCGCGGCGGCCCCTGCACGATCGCCAGCGCCCGCTCGGCCAGCTCACCGTAGTGCACGGTATGCGAAAGATCGTCCGTCGCAGCGGCTTCGGTGAAATCCAGCCACAACGTGATATCCACCAGGAACTCCTGTCCCTCCCGCCGCTCGAAATCGAAACAGCCGTGAAACCCGAACGCCCGCAAACCTACTAGTTCGATGCGGTGTTCTCGCGTCATCGGATGGTGGCTCCCTCCGTGGTACCGGAACGTGCGGCGGCGCGGGACCAGGCGTCGGTCACGGTGATGGCATCGAGGGAGGCGCGCACATCATGGACGCGCACACCCCAGGCGCCGTGTTCGGCCGCCAGCGCGGAAATGGTGGCGGTCGCGACCTCGCGGCCGTCGGGGGGACGCGGGTCCCGGCCCTCGGCCAGCAGTGCGCCCAGGAAACGTTTGCGGGACGCGCCGATCAGCATCGGCAGTCCGGTGGCGGCGTAGCGTGGCAGGGCGGCCAGCAGCGCCCAGTTGTGCGCGGCGTTCTTCGCGAAACCCAGCCCGGGATCCAGGATCAGCCGCTCGGTGTCCACCCCGGCGGCAACCGCCAGATCCACCTGGGTGCGCAACTCGTCCCACACCTCGGCGACCACATCGTCGTAGTGATCGGCCGGACCGGTGTGCCGATAGTCCGCGCCCGCCCGCCAGTGCATCAGAATCCACGGCACCCCCGCCGCGGCGACCACCTTCGCCATATCCGGATCCGCGCGACCGCCCGACACGTCGTTGACGATCCACACCCCCGCCTCGATCGCGGCCTCGGCGACCTGCGCGCGCATGGTGTCCACACTCGTGGGCACCCCCGCCGCGGTCAGCTCCCGGATCACCGGCGTCACCCGCGCGGCCTCGGTCGCCGGGTCGACCCGCACCGCGCCGGGCCGGGTGGACTCACCGCCCACATCGATCACGTCCGCGCCCATCGCGTACAGCGAAAGGCCATGTGCCACAGCAAGACTCGTATCGAGATAACGTCCACCGTCGGAGAACGAATCACTCGTGACGTTGACCACGCCCATCACCACGCACGATCGCCCACCGCGCGGCACAACCGCGAGCCCGGCGCCGGACTCGGCACGCGCGGTGTCCCGGTCTCCAGTCACACCCCGGGCGGGTTCGCGATCCGTGGCCAAAGCGCTCACTTCCGGAGTATCAGATCCAGCGCCTCGGCACGCGAGCTGGCGCTGCTCTGCAACAGCCCACGCACCGCCGATGTGGTCGTGCTGGCGCCCGGCTTGCGGATGCCGCGCATCGCCATGCACAGATGTTCGGCCTCGACGACCACGATCGCGCCGCGCGGATCCAGCTTGCGCATCACCGCGTCGGCGATCTGACTGGTCAGCCGCTCCTGCACCTGCGGCCGCTTGGCGTACAGGTCCACCACGCGCGCCAGTTTCGACAGGCCGGTGACCCGGCCGTGCGGGCCCGGGATGTACCCGACGTGCGCGACGCCGTGGAAGGAGACCAGATGGTGTTCACAGGTCGAATACATCGGGATGTCGCGCACCAGCACCAATTCCTGATGCCCCTCGTCGAACGTCGTGTTCAGCACCGAATCCGGCTCGGTGTACAGGCCCGCGAACATCTCCCGGTACGCCCGCGCGACCCGGGCCGGGGTATCGAGCAGGCCCGGACGGTCGGGATCCTCCCCGACCGCGAGCAACAACTCCCGTACCGCGGCCTCGGCACGGGCCTGATCGAAACCACGTCCGGTGTCGAGTGCGACCGGTTCGGTACTGACGCCGGAGAACCCATTGTTATCGGCCGACACAGGACACCTCCACAAACTCCTTGGATACCGGGCAAACTTCCGGTACCCCGACCGTCGAGCCTAATCACATACCGATCAGTTCCGGCCGTTCGGTCCGTCCCACTCGCCGTTCTCACCCTCGCGCGGCACCGTGTAACCGGTATCCTGCGCGTCGTTCGGATGCTGCGGCCGCTGATAACGCTGACCGCCCGCGGCCGCCCAGCCACCGTTCTGCTCGGCGCCCGGACCCGGCTGCTGCGGGGCCTCCGGCTGCGGCGGCCAGCCCGGAGCCGACCAACCCGCCGGAGCGCCGTAATCGGGCCGCGAACCCTGCGTACCACCCTGGTTCGGGTATCCGGGCGGCGGACCCTGATATCCGGGCTGCGGATTCTGGTAGCCCGGCTGCGGCGCGGGATAACCCGGCTGCGGGTTGCGGTACGCCGCCTCCTGCGGATAGCCGTTGGCCGGAACCGGTTGCGGCGCAGCGACTTCCAGCGTCTGCTCGTCCGGCCACGGCTCACCGCGCTCGGCGGCCAGCTCGCGCGGGGTCTTCACCGGCGGACGGTCCGAGGGGACCCGCTCGCCGAAATCGTTGAACGCGGTGATCCGCGGCCGCTTCACGACCGTCTCCAGCACCTGTTCGAGATCCTTGCGGTGCAGCGTCTCCCGCTCCAGCAGCGCGGTGGCCAGCGAATCCAGCTCGTCGCGGTACTCGTTGAGGATCGCCCACGCCTCGGTGTGCGCGGCCTCGATGAGGTTGCGCACCTCCTCGTCGATCTCCCGGGCCACCTCGTGCGAGTAGTCCGAATTCGTGCCCATGGACCGGCCCAGGAACGGGTCGCCCTGCTCCTGCCCGTACCGCACCGCGCCCAGTCGCGCGCTCATGCCGTATTCGGTCACCATCGCGCGGGCGATCTTGGTCGCCTGGTCGATATCCGAGGACGCGCCCGTGGTCGGCTCGTGGAACACCAACTCCTCGGCCGCGCGGCCGCCCATCGCCATCACCAGGCGGGCGATCATCTCCGAGCGGGTCATCAGGCCCTTGTCGTCCTCGGGCACCGTCATCGCGTGACCGCCGGTGCGGCCGCGCGCGAGAATGGTGACCTTGTAGACCGGCTCGATATCCGGCATCGCCCACGCGGCCAGCGTGTGCCCGCCCTCGTGGTACGCGGTGATCTTCTTCTCGTGCTCGCTGATGATGCGGCTCTTGCGCCGCGGCCCGCCGATGACGCGATCCACCGACTCCTCGAGCTGGGCGCCGTTGATCACATTGCCGTGCTCGCGGGCGGTCAACAGCGCGGCCTCGTTGATCACGTTGGCCAGATCCGCGCCGGACATGCCGACCGTGCGCTTGGCCAGCCCGTCCAGATCGGCGTCGGGCGCGATCGGCTTGCCCTGCGAATGCACCCGCAGGATCGCGCGACGCCCGGCCAGGTCCGGATTGCTGACCGGGATCTGCCGGTCGAAACGCCCGGGACGCAGCAGCGCCGGATCGAGAATGTCGGGCCGGTTGGTGGCCGCGATGATGATGACGCCGGTGCGATCACCGAAACCGTCCATCTCCACCAGCAGCTGGTTCAGCGTCTGCTCACGCTCGTCGTGACCGCCGCCCAGGCCCGCGCCACGCTGACGGCCGACCGCGTCGATCTCGTCCACGAAGATGATGCAGGGGCTGTTCTGCTTGGCCTGATCGAACAGGTCACGCACGCGCGACGCGCCGACGCCGACGAACATCTCGACGAAATCCGAACCGGAGATCGTGAAGAACGGCACGCCCGCCTCGCCCGCGACCGCGCGCGCCAGCAGCGTCTTACCCGTACCGGGTGGTCCGTACAGCAGCACGCCCTTGGGGATCTTCGCGCCCAGAGCCTGGTAGCGGGCCGGATTCTGGAGGAAGTCCTTGATCTCGTAGAGCTCCTCGACCGCCTCGTCGGCGCCGGCCACATCCGCGAACGTGGTCTTGGGCATGTCTTTGGACAGCTGTTTGGCCTTGGACTTACCGAAGCCCATCATGCCGCCGCGACCACCGCCCTGCATGCGGGCCATCACGAAGACGAACACGATCAGCAGCGCCACCATCGGCAGCACGAACAACAGGATCTGGGTGAGCCAGCTGTCCTGTTTGACCGTCGTGTCGTACGGCGCGCCCGAAGCCTGCACATCCTTGAGGATCTGCGCGGACACCTCGCTGCCGCCCGGGTACTTCGCCAGGATCTGGGTCTGGTTCCCGGTCGCGTCGTTGCCCTTGTTCAGGGTGATGCGCAGCTGCTGTTCTTTGTCGTCGATCTGGACCTGATGGACGTTGGACTTGTCGGCGAGCTGAGTGAGCGCCACCGATGTGTCGACGTTCTTCCAGCCGCGCGTGTCGTTGCTGAAATAGCTGACCAGATAGATCACGAGCAGGATGCCCGCGACTATGGCCAGGTTGCGAAACACTGTCTTGCGGTTCATAGAGCGTCGGCCGGCGGGCCAGTCCTTTCCGGTGATTCCGGTATGTGCCTGCGTGCGTCGCGGTGCAGCCGCACCATCAACCCGCCCCGGTCGGAGCGAACGGATGCGGACACGCCACGTTACCGCGTACGGTCTAACCGATACATCGCGCAGTTCGGCAGCTAATGCAGTTCATCAGGTAAACGGTCGGAGAACGCAGCTGGTTCCCCGGCCCGTACTCGGGCAGACACCCCGCGGCGTCTGCCCAAGCAGTCACAATCATGGCATGCACCACCTATTGTGAGCGACAACACAACCCCGTGGTGTACGTCATGGAAGCCCGCGACCACCGCAAGTCAGACAGAGCGCAGGGGGTATGGACATAGTCGAGCTACGGACACCCACAGCGATACTGCGCCACGGCGCCGGGCGGCTCCAGGTCCTGCGACCTGGCGCCGAAGGCGAGCGCGTACTCGACGTTCCGGTCTCCGACCTGCTCAAGGTCCGGCTCAACCGGCGGGTCGACGACGCGGTCGTCATCGAGATCTATCTCCGATATCCCAGCCCGGTCCTGACCGGCGTACCCGCCGACCGCACGCCGCTGCCGGTGCTGATCGCCGAACACGACATGCCGACCGCGACCGTGATCGTGGAGCGGATCAACAGTCAGATCCTGCGGACCCAGCGCATCGACATGTCGGTGCCCGATCTCACACCGCCCGCCCCGGAATGGGGCCGGTCCGGGCCGACGCGCGCGGATGTGGACCGCGCGGTCCGCCGGATGGCGCCGCGGCGCGAGGCCAAATCCGCGATCGGCGCGTTGCACCAGCTGGTCGGGGCCGAGGAATTCGCCCTGGAGACCGCGCTGGCCACCGCCGCGCCGCCCACCGGACGCGGGCGTGGACTGCTCGTGGTCACCACCGATCGGCTGCTGTTCCTGTCGGTCGGGTCGGGTGAGCAGTACGCCTACGAGGCGCCGGTCTCGGCACTGCTGTCGGCGCGTCAGGTGGACGAGCACCCCGCCGAGGACGGCGCGGCCGCCACGGAGTTCGGCATGTCGGTGTACGACGGCAACCAGACCATGTACTTCACCGGTGCGGATCGGGCCGATACCGATCGTGTCGTCGGCGCGCTCAACTTCGCCATTCAGCGCGATGCCGCGGACGGTGCGGTCGCCCCGCCCGATCCCGGTGTGGCGCAGCTGTATTCGGAGTGGGAGCTGCTGGTCGAGCGGCATTCGCTCGGTATGGTCGACGATTCGCAGTTCCAGCGGTACGGGCGCGGCATTCTGCGTTCGCTGCCGGATTGATGCTGCGCGCTTCGCGTCGGTGGATGGGATTTCGACGGATTTACTCGGAGGTCGAGTAAATCCGTCGTCTCATTCGGGCTGTAGTGCGATGCGACGCCACGGTGAGGTCTGGCGCTGCCAGAGGCGGATGAGTTCCAGGCGGCGGTCGACGCCGCCGGATTTGAGTTCGGCCAGGTCCTCGCAGGCCTGCCAGTAGGTCCAGCCGGTGAGGTAGGCGTCGCCGAACTGTCGCCAGTTGCGATAGCGGCGTTGCGCGGGGGTCAGGGCGCGCATGACGTATTCCCAGGCCACGTCGGCGTCGAGGTATCCGGCGGTGAAGGCCATCCGGGCCACCGCGACGACCCGCGCGAGATCCCAGGCCTGGATGTCGGCGGGCAGCGGCTGCACCAGGTGATCGACCAGATCCAGCTTGATGGCCTGGGACCAGATGTCGTAGTCGCGCACCAGCGCATCCGGGTTGTCCATCCCCCGGAACGCCCCGACCTGCCGCAGGAAGGCGCGGTGGCGGTCGGCGCGCTCGCCGAAACGATCGCGTTCGGGCGAGTTGATCCCGGCCATGACCAGCGGATGCACCATCGCGTACAGCGGCGAGTGCATCCCTTCCAGGAGTTGTTCCATCGAGGCCATCGCCTCGGCCCCGTCGGTGATGCCCCACGCGCCGGTCAACGTGTCGATGGCCAGTTCACGCCGGTCGCCGAGCGGATGCTCGCGCTCGGGACCGAGCAGCAACGCGTCGTGGAACGCGTCCCAGCGCGCCGAATAGAACGCGCCGAGCGACAGGGCCCGCAGTTCGTCGTCGGAGATCTGCGCGCCGGACCAGTGATCGTCCTCGCGCCGATCGAGTTCCTCGTAGGGAAATGTGGTCAGGGTCGGCAGGTCGCGGGCAGCCATATCCCGATTGTGTCCCATCGAACTCGACCCGGCCCGCTATTCCGGAGACACCGTGTTGGAGGGGGTGCGAACGAGGGTGCCGACGGGCCGTTCGAGGGGCTACAGCGGTCTGCGGAATTCCGCAACGCAGAGTTTTCAGATTCGACGCTCGTTGCGCTGCCATGGGAGCTCAGCGGGGATTACGCTCACCGCCATGTGTAGGAATATCACCGTCTTACGTGGGCTGGAGCCTGCCGCGACCGATCAGGAGATCTTCGCGGCGGCACAGCAGTACGTGCGGAAGGTCGGTGGGCTGACGGGGCTGTCCTCGACGACGAAACCGGCATTCGACAAGGCAGTCGCGGCCGTCGCGGCGGCGACCACCACGCTGCTGGCCGAACTGCCCGATCGCCGGGTGCCGCCGTCGACCGAACCGCCGCTACGCCGCCTCGCCGCCACCGACTGACCCGTCGCCCGATCGGGCGCGAATACCCGCAGTGTCGCGGGCGGTTGACGCGTGCCCGGTGCACCGCGAGCCGGCACGGGCGGTCGTCGAGCGGCATCGTTCACTCGCGGCGGACTCCGTAGATCGCCGCGCACTCCAGGGCGATTTCCAGGTGTACGCCGCGCTCCTCGATCGGGCGGCCGAGCAGTTCGGTGATCCGCTGTAGGCGGTAGCGGATCGTATTACGGTGTACGCCCAGTTCTTTCGCCGTCGCGTCGGGGCTCCGGCGGCAGCGCAGGTAGGTGTGCAGCGTTTCGCGCAGGCGGGCGGGGTTCGCGCCCGGTAGTGCCAGCGCTCCCAGTTCCCGGTCGATCAGCGCGCGCATCGCGGCCTCGTCGACGCCGACCAGGTAGGCCACCTCGACCTGTGCGTAACGCAGTGTCCGGCCGAGGTCGACTACCGCGCGTTCGGCGACCTGACGTGCGGCGACCGCCTCGCGATGGCTCTCCCGGAATCCGGCGATGTGCGCGGCCGGACCGCCGAGCGCGATCCGCACCGGTGCTTCGACCTCGAAGGGCAGCCGGTCCAGGTCCACGTCGGATTCGACGCCGACCCACGCCCACAGCGCACTCGCGCCGGACGGGATGGTGAGCACGCCGCCGCCGAGCGCTGCCGCCAATCGTGCGACCACGCGTTCGAGGGTTCCGAATGCCTCCGCGTCGGGGTCCGTTGTGGCCGTGTCGATTTCGGTGCGATAGCTTGTCGCGCGGCCTCGATGCGGTGTGGGGTCGGAGCCGCCGTTGAGGTGCGGGACATCGCTGCCACTCGAATGTCGTTGGAGACCTATGTCATCGGGGGCTCGTGCCGGATCGATGCCCGGATCGCCGCGGCGCGGCAGGAAATCGGTGTCACGTGGGTGGCGATAGGGGCCGATGTCCTCGTAGCGCCGCATGGGATCGACTTCGTCCGAATATGGCGTGAAATCGGCTGCGGTGCTTGCGGATACAGCGGGACCACCGGACGGATGGATGTCGGGTACAGCGGTGGGCGGTGGGGGTTCGTCGGTCCACAGGACGCAGGCGAGGTGGCGGGTGGCGAGGCGGTAGCCGAGGCGGGCGGAGGTGGTGTCGGGGTCCGGGGTGGCTCCGGCGAGGAGGGCGCGGACGATTTCGGCGCGTTGGTTCAGGGCCGCGCGCAGGCCGCGTTCGCGTTCCTGCATATAGGTTCCGGTGAGGGCTTCGACCGAACTGCTCACCCAGAGGCTGGACCGCTCGAACAGGCGCAGCAGCACCGCACGTTCGATATCCGGTGGGGGATGGCGCTTTTCGAGGGTTTCGGTGAGGTAATCCAGGACGGCTTCCTGGCCGAGGTGGTACACCCGCAGCAGCAGTCGCAGATCGTGGCCGCGGCGGGCGACCGTGCGGGCGAAAGCGTGCGCCTCGGGCGGTACCGGATAGTCCAGGCGGTCCTGGGTCAGGCCGCCGAGCATCACCAGGGCGTGCGCGCGGGTGCTGGCGGCCAGGTCGCGGCGCATGTCCCGATCGGCGAGTTCGGGGAGCCGCCCGACGATCGCGGCGTCCAACCGCCGCACGACCTGATCGAGGGTTTCGGTGCGCAGGGTCTCGGCGACGAAATCGGCGATCCACTGCCGCACCACCACGGCGGTCCGGGCATCCGTCACAGCACACCCTCCGATTTTGTCCCCGAAGCACAAAAACGCCGGGAATAGTTGACCGTAACTGCCAAGAACTCCGCACCCGATTGTGCCACGATCATAGGCCAGTGAACTGATTCACATTTTGCCCCGAAGTAGCCCAATGGGAGACCAGCTCGTGTCCGAACCCGAACCGCGCAAGCCCGCGGCCCGCAAGTCCACCGGCACCACCCCGGCGCGGAAAACCACCAGAACCACAGCGGCCAAGAAATCGGCCGCAGCAAAATCCACCCCCGCCAAAACCACGACACCGAAACGCGCACCAGCCAAGAAAGCGGCCCGGAAGCCGCCCGAAAACGAAGCGGCAGAGACGAATACGCCATCCGAAAGCACTGCTGACACCGGCACGAATTCGACGGTCGCAACCGAAAGCTCCACGGCCGCTGACATTTCCGCAGACACCCGGAACATCGCGCTCGACAGCGAGCCCGCTACAGCCGCCCGGACGGAAGTTGCCGAGCACTCGGAGAACGAGGCGAACACAACGGCCGCCGAAGCCATCGCAGACGGCAGTACGACAACCGAGAAGTCGACGGCTATCGATGTTTCCGGCTCCGGCACAACGGATTCGAGCGCCGGTGACGCCATCCAGGACGCGACGCTATCCGAACCCGCCACCGTGGTAACCCCGGACGGGGATGTGAGCGGCGAGAACACCGCGGTGACGAATGCTCCGAACGATGACTCCAGCGCCGAGCGGACGACAACCGCGGCGGATTCGGATGCGGGGAGCGATGTTTCGCGCGACAGCGCAGACGGTGTGACCGCCGTGGTCGACAACGAACGCACCGCCGAGGCCGCTGAGGTCGGCGGGGCGGATGGCGCGGTGACGGCGGATGTGGGAGAGGCGGATGGCATGGGGAGCGATGTTTCGGACAGGGTGGGTGATTCGGGGGACGGGCTTGTTGGCGAGGGGGGCGACGGTGGATCGGGCGGTGTGACGGAGGAGGTGGGTCTGGTGGTCGAGAAGGGTTCGGCGGCAGGCGGGTCGGGTGGGGGGATCTCGGTGCGGAATCCGGCTACCGGGGAGGTTGTGGGGGTGGTGGCGGCGCAGTCGGGGCAGGAGGTTGCGGCGGCGGTGCGGGAGTTGCGGTTGTATCAGCCGGAGTGGGAGGCGATGGGGGCCGAGGGGCGGAAGAAGTGGCTGCTCAAATTGCAGGATTGGCTGATCGACAATACCGATCGGCTGGCGGATGTGGTGCAGTCCGAGACGAGTAAGCCTCGGGTGGACGCGCTGATCGATCCCAGTTTCGCGGTGGATCTGCTCGGCTACTACGCGCGGCGGGCGGGGAAGTTCCTGGCCGACGAGCACCCCTCGCCGCACAGCCCGCTGGGTCGGATCAAGCGGCTGACCACGGCGTATCGGCCGTATCCGGTGGTCGGGATCATCACGCCGTGGAATTTCCCGCTGGCCATGCCCGCACTGGATGTGATTCCGGCGCTGGCGGCGGGTGCGGCGGTGCTGCTCAAACCGTCGGAGGTGACGCCGCTGTCGGCGGTCGAGCTGGCGCGCGGCTGGGCCGAGATCGGTGCGCCGCCGGTGTTCACGGTCGTCACCGGCGGCGGGGAAACCGGTGCGGCCGTGGTGGATTCGGTCGACTACGTACAGTTCACCGGTTCCACCGCGACGGGTAAGCGGATCGCCGCGGCCTGCGCCGAACGACTCGTGCCCTACAGCCTGGAACTGGGCGGCAAGGATCCGGCGATCGTGCTCGCCGACGCCGATATCGACCGTGCCGCATACGGAGTCGCGTTCGGCGGGCTGTTCAACTCCGGTCAGGTGTGCATCTCGGTGGAGCGCGTCTACGTCGAGGCGCCGGTCTACGACGAATTCGTCGACAAACTCACCGCCCACGTGCGCGAACTGCGGCAGGGCGCGGACGGCCGCGAACCGGAGCACGAACTCGGCGCGATGGCGAACCACACACAGAAGGACATCGTGGCCCGGCACGTGCAGGACGCGATTGCCAAGGGCGCCAAGGTATTGACCGGCGGCAAGGCCACCGGCGTCGGCACCTTCTTCGAACCGACCGTACTGGTCGACGTCGATCACGACATGGCGTGCATGACCGAGGAGACCTTCGGCCCGACCCTGCCGGTGATGAAGGTCGCCGACGAGGCCGAAGCCGTTGCGCTGGCGAATGATTCGATCTACGGCCTGTCCGCATCGGTGTGGACCGGCGACAAGGCGCGCGGGGAACGCATTGCGCGGCAATTGAATGCGGGCGCGGTCAATATCAACGACGTCTTCGCCAACCTGTTCAACTTCGCCCTGCCGATGGGCGGCTGGCAGCAGTCCGGCGTCGGCGCGCGCTGGGGTGGCGCCGAAGGTCTGCGCAAATACTGTCGCAAACAAGCGATTACAGCGCCGATCCTGCCGACCCAGCAGAAGGAACCGTTCTGGTTCCCTTACAGCACAGGCAAACTCGTCTTCGCACTGTCCGCCATGCGCGCGGCGGGCGCCCGCGGCATCCGGCGGCTGGGTGTGCGCGATGTGATCAATACCGTTGGAGGTAAGGGCAATTGACCAAGGTGAGCAACATCAGCGGAAAGGTCGTGGTGATCACCGGCGGGGCGCGCGGGATCGGCCTGTCCACCGCGAAGGCGTTGCAACGGCTGGGCGCGAAGATCGCCATCGGTGATATCGACGAGACGGCGGTCAAGGAGTCCGGCACCGCGGCGGATTTCGAGCACTACGGCCCGCTGGACGTCACCGATCAGCGGTCCTTCGATGCTTTCCTGGACGAGGTGGAACGGCAGGTCGGCCCGATCGACGTGCTGATCAACAATGCCGGAATCATGCCCACCGGCCGGGTGATCGACGAACCGGACGCGCTGACCCGCCGGATCCTGGACATCAACCTGTACGGGGTCATCCTGGGTTCCAAACTGGCCCTGGCACGCATGCTGCCGCGACACCGCGGGCACCTGATCAATATCGCCTCGCTGGCCGGTGAGACGCACGTTCCGGGACTGGCCACCTACAACGCCAGCAAGCACGCGGTGCTCGGCTTCACCGACACGTTGCGCGAGGAGTATCGCGGCAGCGGGGTGGCGATCTCCTCGGTGCTGCCGACGCTGACCAACACCGATCTCGGTTCGGGTGTGCACGCGCCGAAAATGCTGCGCGCGGCCGAGCCGGAGGAGGTCGCGGCAGCCATCGTGCAGATGATCGCCACGCGCCGCTCGAAGGTCCGGGTCACCAAGGTGGCCGGGGTGATCTCGCAGATCGTCGGGCTGCTGCCGCAGGCGCTCGGCGACGCGATCGGCCGCCCGCTGGGTTCGCAACGCGCGTTCCTGGGCGATGTCGACGCCGCCGCGCGCAAGAAGTACGAGGACCGGGTGCGCGGCACCGAGGAGTGAGCGGCCACCGCTAGGGTCGTGCCATGGCAACAGCGGTGTTCGTCGGGTTGGCCACGCTCGACATCGCGTATTCGGTGCGGCGGTATCCGAGCGAGGACTCCAAGACCCGGGCCCAAGACCAGTTCCTGGGTTCGGGGGGACCCGCCGCCAATGCGGCGGTCGCCTACGCGGCGTTGTCCGGACGGACGCCCGCATTGGTTACCGCGCTCGGCGAACATCAACTGGCACAACTGATCCGGCACGATCTGGACGAATTCGGCGTCGCCCCGATCGATGCGACACCCGGCGCGCGACATCGCCCACCGGTGTCCTCGATCGTGGTGGCGACCGAAACCGGTACGCGCACAGTCGTTTCCCTCGACGGCTCGCAGATCTCGGCCCCCTTCGATCCGGCACACGCGGGCCCGCTGAACGATGCGTCGGTGGTGCTGCTCGATGGCCACTACCCGGAACTCGCCTTCGGCTTCGCCACCGCCGCCCGCAAACGCGGCATCCCCGTCGTCCTCGATGCCGGACGCTGGCGCGACACCCACGCCGGACTGCTCCCCCTGGTCGACATCGCCGTCTGCTCAGCGGATTTCGCGCCCCCGAACCTGGTCGGCGACCTCTTCGACCACCTGCACGCACACGGCGTCCGCTACGCCGCGGTGACCCACGGCGGCGACCCCATCGCCTATTCGATGCCCGGCGAACGCGGCACGATCGACATCCCACCGGCCACCGCGGTCGACACCCTCGGTGCCGGAGACATCCTGCACGGCGCGTTCTGCCACTATCACGTTGCGGGACAACCCTTTCCGCAAGCCCTGCGCAGCGCCGCCGCCATCGCCACACTCTCCTGCGCCCACCTCGGCACCCGCGCCTGGATCAGCACCCTCCCCGATACGAGCAGACCAGCGACGGGATGACCGGCCTGCGCGGACGATAGAGGCGGGACGAAGCAGCCCGAACCGCCCCCGAACACGGTCCCCTCAATCGCACATGCGAGCGACCGGTAGACCTCGGCCGCCGGTCCCCACCCATGGCTACGGTCACGAAATCGACCGAATGCAACCGGATTGCCCGTGGCGGAGTTGCGCGAGCATTCATCCAGACAGCAGACGGTAACCCCAGCCGACTCAGAGCCCCCGGTCACGGGAGTCGGTCAGGCAGCACGCGGTAACCCAGCCAGCCCGGAGCCCCCGGTCACGCGAGTCGATCAGGCAGCACACGGTAACCCAGCCAGCTCAGAGCCCCGGTCACGCCAGTCGGTAGCCCATACCATGGGCACGCAACACCAGGTCCGCGCGGTCGCGGGTGGCGGCGACGAGTTCGGCGTTCACCAGATCGCTTCGGGCGACCTTGGTTTCGGCGAATCCGACGCTCTTGCCTCCGCGAATATGGCGTTCCAGCAACCGTTTTCGGAGCGTTTCGACCGGGACGTCCAGATACCAGACCTCGTCGAGACAGTGTCGTACCGCCGACCAGCGCGCCGTCCCGACATCCCCGAGCAGCAGATAATTCCCCTCGGTGATCACGATCCGCTGCCGATCGATCACCACCCCGCCCGGTACCGGATCATGTCGCACCCGGTCGTACAACGGCCACGAAACAGCCTCTCCCACAGGTACTTCCCGTAACTTCCGCAACCCGGCGAGATACCCGGCCACATCGAACGTGTCCGGCTCCCCCTTGCGCGCGGTAGCCCCTGCGAGACGCAACTCGGCATTGCTCAGATGAAACCCGTCCATCGGCGCGACCTCGGCCACCACACCCCCGGCCGACCGGTTCACCGCCGCCCGCAGCGCACCGGCGAACGTCGACTTCCCGGCACCCGGCGGGCCCGCGATCCCGAGTAGGAACCGCCCCGCACTCCCCTGCGCGTGCTCCCGGACCCGCCCCGCCAACTCCTGCAGCGACACCTCGGCATCCTCGCGGCCCATACGCCGACCCTACCGACCGCCCCGCTGCCCCGACACCACCGAACGACGCTGTGTCACAGCCGGATCCACCACCCGCTGCAACGCCTGCAAATCCGCTTCCAACGCGCGGAACAGCATGTAGGCGACGAGGAACGCGATGATCGCGCCGACACAGAGCAACCGGACCGTCGGGATCACCAATTGGATGTCCTCGGAGGACAGGAACGTCAGCCCCGCGACGGCCAGCAGCGGAACCGAGGCGGCGACAGCCAGGAAGGTGGTGCAGCGGCTGCCGAGACGACGCAGGTGAGCGGCGTCCCCGGTGGCAATATCGCCGTGCCGCAGGAACATCGGGTAGATGCACCGGATCGTGTAGAAGTTGACCAGGAAATACGGGTACGCCACCGCCATCGCACCGCAGATGAGCAGCGAGGCCAGGAAGTGCACCACCATCTGCCCGGTCACCTCGCCGGTCGCCACCTGCAAGGTGATCGGGAAGGTGACCGCGGCCAGCCCCCACAGCGAAAAGCTCACCAGCACAGTGCGATCGCCCAACAGCAACGCCGCGGATCTGGCCTCGGCCAGCACCTTCGGATCCACCTCACGCCCCTGGCGCAGGCGCCGCGGCACGGTCAGCAGCCGCCGCGACAGATACACCACCACCACGATCCCGACCGGGAAGAACACCCCGTTGATGATCGCGGTCAATCCCATGAAGTAGCTCTGCGCCGATTCGCTGAGCCGATCGACGATCAGCATCCGGTTGTGCTGGATGTTGAACATCGACGCGACCACATTCGGCATGCCGATGGCCAGCACCACCACCGGCACCAGCCAGGCCCGCACCCGCAGCCGCCAGCTCGACGGCGGCGGATCGACCAGATCCCGGCCGCGCTTGTCCAGGCACAGCTCGAACTGCTGGGCCAGGCCCGCGCCATCGGACCAGCGCCGCTCGCGATCGGGTTCCAGACAGGTCAGCAGCACCCGGCGCAGCGCCGCGGGGCAGTCCGGCGGAATCCGGTCGATGGCGGGGCCGTCCACGCCGGAGCGGCGACGTTCCAGCATCGCCGACAACGTCGTCGCATCGCCCTCCTCGCCGGTGCTCGAATCATCGAAAGGCTTTGTCCCGGTGAGCAATTCCCACAGCACCACGCCCAGCGACCAGATATCCGAGCGGGTGTCCAGATCCGCGGCGGTGCGGTCGCATTCGGGATGACAGGCCTCGAGCTGTTCGGGCGACATGTACGCCAGCGACCCGCCGAAGTAGGCGACCGGGCTGTCCCCGGCGAGGGTGCGGCTGAAGCTGATGTTGAAGTCCGCCAGTTTGGGCACCGCCTCGGCGGTCAGCAGCACATTGGCCGGTTTCACATCCCGATGCAGCACCCCCTGCGCGTCGGCGTAGGACAGCGCCTCCGCGAGCCGACGGCCCAGCCACGCAACGGTTTCCGGCCACGACAGCCCCGCGATCTCGGCGCGCACGCTGGAGTCCGCGGGCCGGATCTCGCCCTTCTCCTCCATCGCCGCGTCCACCGCGTCCAGCAGCAGCTGTCCGGTGCGCTGGTCGGGAGGAGTGGCGCGGACCCAGCGCAGCACGCTCAGCAGCGTCCCGCCGGGCAGGAACTGCATGTAGAGCAGCCGCAGCCGACGCGAGGCCGGATCGCCGATGCCGGGATCCTCCAGCAGACGCTGGTCGAACACCCGCACGATGTAGTCGTGGTCGAGCTGGGCGAGCGTCTGCGGTTCGGTGCCGCGATCGGCGGAGATCTTGACCGCCACCAGCCGTTGCAGGGTGCGCTGCCGGGCCAGGAACACGCGCGCGAACGCCCCGCTGCCGAGACCGGTCAGCAGGTCGAAATCGTCTACGCGCTGGCCGATCTCGAAACGATCCAGGACGTCGTCGGAGAGGGCGAGCGGCGCCACGGTGATGCCGGCGGTGGTGCGGGTGGCGTCGTCGTCATCCACGAAACCGGTCGCCGTCAGGTCCGGCCCCGCGCGCCGGGTGCTCAGATCCTCGTCGTCGGCATTGAGCAACTCGCGCAATTCGGCGGCCTGATCGGGAAATTCGCGCAGACACTCCCGCGGATCCACCCGGTCACCGCTGTGCCGCCGGATGACGAACTCCTCGTACACCAGCCCCGCCGGTACGAATTGCGGTGCGAGCTCGGGGAATTCGGCGCAGTAGTCCCGTAGCCGCTTCGGTGCGGCAGCGCCCGGCTCGGGTTCGCCGTCCTGCCGTCCCAGCGGATTGCGCAACCAGCGATGCCGCAGATCGACGCGGATCAACTCGACCAGCGCGCCCAGGCGCAGGGTCTGCGCGTCGGGCAGGTAGTCCGCGATCCGCGGCGGCCGCCGGTCGGACTCCCAGGCCTGCGCGAATTCGGCCGCGGCGGCGAATTCCATCCCGGTCGCGACCTGTCCGAACCGGTCGCCGGGGTCGGAACTGTTACTCATCTGCACACCTAACATCCGGACCCGACCCCAGATTCCGCCACACCCCACATCATCATCCTCCCGCCGCCGCCGAAATGATAATTTGCGCATCAGCACCGAATCAGCCCATATCGACCACGACGCGACGGGGGCTCGACAACATGCACAGTGAGGGCTCCGCGGTAGCGGACGCGACCCCGGCCATCTCGGTGTCACCCGCCGCACGGGCGGTGCCGGCGGATCCCCCGGAGACGGCCGTCGACGTCGCGGCGGCGGTGCGGGACGGGGCCGCCGAACCGGAGCAGATCGTCGCGGCGGCGCTCGAGCGTATTCGCGGTGGAGATCCGAAGATCAATGCTTTCACTGTGGTTCGCGCGGAGCGGGCCGTCGCGGAGGCGCGCACGGTGGCCGAACATCCCGAGTTGGACGCGCTGCCGCTGGCGGGGGTGCCGATCGCGATCAAGAACGACATCGACGTCGCGGGGGAACTCACCCGGGGCGGTTCGCTGGCCGGCGGGGAAAGCCCGGCCGCGACGGACCATCCGGTGGTGCGGCGGCTGCGCGCGGCGGGCGCGGTGGTCGTCGGACTCACCGAACTGTGCGAATTCGGCCTGTTCGGCACGACCGACTCCCCGGCCCGAATCACCCGCTCCCCCTGGGACATTCGGTACAGCGCGGGCGGCTCCTCCGGTGGCGCCGCGGCGGCGGTCGCGGCGGGGCTGGTTCCGGTGGCGCACGGGAACGACGGGCTGGGTTCGATCCGCATACCCGCCGCGTGCTGCGGGGTGCTCGGGGTGAAGCCCGGCCGGGGTGTGGCGCCCGCCGAGGTGGGGCTGGATTCCTGGGGCGGGATGACCGAGAACGGTGTGTTCGCGACGACCGTGGCCGATGCCGCGCTGATGTTGTCGGTGCTGGCCGACCGGCCCGCGCTGGCCGATCTGGAACCGCCCGCCGGGCTGCGGATCGCGCTGGCCACGGGTTCGCCCTCGCGGCTGCTCCGGGTCGACGAGCAGTGGGTGCGGGCGGCCTCGGACGCCGCGCTGAGTGCCGGGGCGGCCGGGCACACCGTGCAGGAGGTGCGGCTGCCCTATTCCGGTGCGGCGCTCGCGATCGCGCTGCGCTGGGTCGGCAATGCCGCGCGGGAGACGGCCGCGATACCGCATCCGGAGCGGCTACAGCGCCGCACCCGCACGCACGCGAAGCTGGGCCGCGCGGTGTTGCGCGCCGGACTGATCCGTCCCGGTCAGGTCGATCGCATCGAATCGCGGCTGCTGGACTTCTTCGATCAGCACGATGTGGTGATCACCCCGACGCTGGCCTGCCCGCCGCCGCGCGCACACGCCTGGCATCGGCGCGGCTGGTTGCGCAATACGCTTGCGAGCGTTCGGTTCTCGCCGTTCACCCCGCTGTGGAATCTGGTCGGCTGGCCCGCGCTGAGCATCCCGATGGGACTGCACCCGCGCACCGGGACGCCCGTGGCCGCGCAACTCGCGGGCCCACCCGGCAGCGAATCGACGCTGCTGCGCCTGGCCGCTCAGCTGGAAGCCGAACGCCCGTGGCAGCGGATCGCGCCCTGACTCAGTCCGCGACGGTGGCAGGTGTGGGGACGGGCGTACCGAAGCCGCCTTCCAGGACGCGGTTGGCGAAGTCGAGGATGGTGGCGCGGTCGTCGTCGGCGCGCCAGGCCACGGCCAGCTCGCACGGGGGCAGGCCGGTGACCGGACGGGCGGTCAGGCCGGGCCAGCGGTACATCGGGACGTTGCTCTCGGCCAGCAGGCAGACGCCCAGGCCCAGGCTGACCGCCTCGAGTCGCTCCTCCGCCGTGGCAGCCTCACCACCGACCTTGGGCTGGCGACCGCCGCGCGCGTCGTTGCCGAGCCAGAAGTCGCGGGCGGCTCCGGCCTCGGGCGGCATCGCGACGAACGGTTCCTCGGCCAGATCGGCGAAGTCGATCGAATCCTGGTCGGCCAGGCGGTGATTCTCCGGTAGCAGCACCCAGCGCGGTTCGGTGCGCAGGCCGCGCCAGCGGTAGCGGCCGATATCGGGGACGGGCAGCCACATCAGCGCCAGGTCGGCCTGCCGCCCGGCCAGCCCGCTGGAGGGATCGGTCCAGGACGCGGAGTGCAGCGCGAGCCGATGCCCGCTGGCGCTCTCCAGATCGGCGACCAGACCGCGCCCGATCGAACTCTCCACGCCGATCCGCAGCACCTCCCCGGCCTCCTGCAGGGCGACGTTGGTGACCTCCCACAGGTCCAGGATCTTGCGCGCCCCCTCGAGCAGTTCCTTACCCGCGACGGTGAGCGCCACGCTGCGCTGATTGCGATCGAACAGCACCACATCGAGCTGCCGTTCGAGCTGCCGGATCTGCCGCGACAGCGTCGGTTGTGCGATGCGCAGCCGCTGAGCGGCATTGGTGAAGTGCAGTTCCTCAGCGACGGCGACGAAATACCGCAGGTCGCGCAAATGCGGGTCCATAGCACCTTGCTATCAGAATCGGGGTTGAAAATCCAGCCGTATCGAGCCCTCGAGTCCGATTATGAGGACCGAAACAGCCAATAGGTTTGTTAAGGACAGCATATGGCGTGACGGAAGCAAATGCGCACCCACCTCCGCGAACCTCCGGACAACCCACCTCGCCCTCGAATCGCCCGCCGAGCGAAACCTACCGAACAGCAACGACTCTCGATTTCCCCACCAAAATTACCCTCCCCCGAACAGTCCCGCACCCCACCCGAATCTCCCAGCAACCCGCCCGGAAAACAGTCCGACAGGTACCGTTATCAAACGGTGATTTTAGTCACATTTCCCCAGGCCCAAGCCGTCCGGGCCGGCCTCAGAGACCCCCGCCGCACCCCCGAAACGTCACGCGACCCTGTCGGATGAAGCAACAACCCAGACTCACACCCCCACACAACCTTTCACGTATCGACACCGACCCGCCCGAATTCCGACGCCCCCGATCCGCCCACCTCGTCCCCCGATCGAACAACACACCCCGGCCCACACCGCAGGATTCACCCCATCGACAGCACATCCCCACCAACGCGCGCCCTCATGCACGAATCAGCCAGCCGCACAACATAACCGGAACACAAGACGCGCACCCCGCGCAGCGAACCGACACGTAGGAAAAACCTCAAACCGACACCGTCACGGCGCGAACCGATACAACAGGCCCTCGCCCGAACAACCACGGCGACAACACAACCAGCATGAGCCGCGCCCACACGAAGCCGACTTCCGCGCGAGAAGTCCGCGGTCGAATCACCCCGAATCGCCACCAGCGCAACAGAACCAACAGCCGAGCCGTGCACTGCCGAGGTAATCCACACGGAACGAATCGTCGAGCGAGGAGTCGCGGCCCGATCGCCGTTCGGTCTCCGAAACGTATGCGCGAAGACCGGACGGCGGCCGGAACCACGAGATCACACCGGTGTGTAGACCTTCGGGGCCAGGGTGCCGATGTAGGGCAGGTCGCGGTAGCGCTCGGCGTAGTCGAGGCCGTAGCCGACGACGAATTCGTTGGGGATGTCGAAGCCGACGTTGGCGACCTCGACGTGGGTGCGCAGGGCGTCGGGTTTGCGGAGCAGGGTGACGACCTCGAGGGAGGCCGGGTTGCGGGTGGACAGGTTGCGTTTGAGCCAGGACAGGGTCAGGCCCGAATCGATGATGTCCTCGACGATCAGGACGTTGCGGCCCGCGATGTCCTTGTCCAGGTCCTTGAGGATGCGCACCACTCCCGAGGAGTTGGTGGACGATCCGTAGGAGGACACGGCCATGAATTCCATCTGCGTGGGAATCTGCAGGGCCTGTGCCAGGTCGGTCATGAAGAAGATCGCACCCTTGAGCACCCCTACCAGCAGGAGATCGCCCTCCGGGGCGTCCGCGGGGTACCTCTTGGCGATCAGTTCGGCGAGTTCGTCGACCTTCGCCTTGATCTGCTCCTCGGTGATCAATACCGACGCGATGTCGTCCCCATACACGTGCGCGGGTCTCCTTCGGTGATGATCCGGATGACCCCGGTCACCCGGATCAATATGGTGTGAAAGCCATCGTCAGCTTCCCATGTTCGCGTCTGGCAACCAACCTCGTCCCCGGCTTCGCGCCGCCGACCGCGACCCCGCCCTGACCGCGCCAGTCCGTGACCAGCGCATCGACCGCGCGTAAATGCTTCTCCGTCAACGCTTTTGCCCCGCCGGACAGCAGCCAGGCGCGGATGACACGTCGTCGAATCGCGGCCGGGGCAGTGGCGATTATCTCGACGGAGAGTGCGCCGCCATCACTCGCGACGTTCAGCAACTCTTCGGCAATCGCGTCCAGGGCGGCCCCGTCCTCCCGCAACTGGGCCGCGGTCCGGGCCAGCGCGGGCGCGGCCGCACCGCCGAGCACGTCCTCCAGCAGCGGTAACACCTCGGTCCGCAGCCGGACCCGGGTGAAGGCGGGTGAGCTGTTGTGCGGGTCGTCGTACGGCCGCAGACCCAGGTCCGCGCACAGCTGCCGGGTCTGGGCGCGACGCACCTCCAGCAGCGGGCGACCCCACGGCTCGGCGAATTCGGCCATGCCCTGGATGGAACGTCCCCCGGAACCGCGCGCGAGCCCGAGCAACACCGTCTCGGCCTGATCGTCGAGAGTGTGTCCGAGCAGCACCGGCAATCCGGCACGCGCGTCGTCCAACGCCTCGTACCGCGCGCGCCGCGCCGCCGCCTCCAGCCCGCCCTCCCCCCGCACCCGCACCGTCAGCACCCGCGCCGACCGCACCCCCACCCCGAGCGCCGCCCGCGCCGCCTCGGCCGCCACCGCTGCCGAACCGTCCTGCAAACCATGATCCACGATCAGCGCGTCCACCACCGCGCCCTCGGCGACCGTCGCCGCGGTCAACGCCAGCGAATCCGCGCCGCCGGACAACCCGACCGCGACCACGTCGGCCGAAGCGTACCGGGACAACCATCCGCGCACCGCCCGCCGCAGCGCCAAGGCCGCCGGAGTCTCCGGAAAACCTTGCGGCAGTGCGGTATTCAGTCCAGCACCCGATCGATCCAGCGCTGCGGGACCGCGATCTCGTCGGTGCGCGGCAACGTCTCGCCATCGGTCCACACGGTGTTGAACCGCGTCATGCCGACCTTGCCGACCACCTCGTCCACGAACGCCTTACCGCGCACGTACTGCGCGACCTTCGCGTCCACGCCGAGCAGCGCGCGCATCAGCCGCTGCACCGGATTCGCCGGACGACGCCGCCGCTGATCGAAGGCCCGGCGGATCTGCTCCACCGTCGGCACCACCGCGGGCCCGACCGCGTCCATCACATGATCCGCGTGCCCCTCGAGCAACGTGCCCAGCATCAGCAGCCGATCCAGCGCCTCGCGCTGCGGCGGAGCCTGGGTGGCGCGCAGCAGGCCCAACACACCCCGATCGGCCGGATCGTCGGAATCCCTCGCGACCGTCCCGCGACGCCGCGCCCGCACCTCGTCCAGCAGCCGCGAGAGCATCTCGTTGACCGACTCGTCGCCGACGTCGCCGAGCACCTCGACGTTGTGCTTCATATAGTCCGCGAGCCACGGCGCGGAGGAGAACTGCACCCGATGCGTGACCTCGTGCAGGCACACCCACAGCCGGAAATCGCGCGGCGCCACGCCCAGCGCCCGCTCGACCATCACAATGTTCGGCGCGACCAGCAGCAGGGTGCCATCCGCGCCGCTGAACGGGTCGTACTGCCCGAGAATCGCGGTGGACAGGAACGCCAGCATCGCGCCCGCCTGCATGCCGGCCGGTTTACCGCTGAATTTGCCCGACTCGCCCTCGCCGGTGAGCGAGGCCATCGACTCCGCCGCCGCGTGAATCCAGCCGGGGCGGTCCACGATTCGGGCCGCGGGCACCGCGCGGTCGTCGAGCATTCCGGTCACCTCGCGGACCGGGCCCTCGGCGCGCGCGGAGGATTCGGCGAGTTCCGCGACGACCTGTTCGGCCGAATACCGCGAGGTCCGCGGCCCGGCCGGGACGACGGCCGCACCCGCGCGCGCGGCCAGCCGCCAGTCGACCGCACCGGCCAGCGCCGAATGCCGGGACCTGGTCACCCTGCCCGCGGGCCCGGCCGCATCGGGGGCCTGTTCGACGACGCCGTCACCTGGTCCGGTCATAGTTCACTCCGCCCGTCAGGAGCAACCGCAGTTGCGCAACGTGGCAACGACGGCATCGAGCGCGGGCCGACTCGCCTCCGGCGGCCGGTCGTTCGACATCAGTGCGAATGTCAGCACGCGGCCGTCGTTGTCCAGGACATACCCTGCCAACGCACTCGACACCGACAGAGTTCCGGTCTTGGCCCGCACCCAGCCCGCGGCCACGTGATCCCGGGGCGTGGTGAAGCGGTAGGCCAGCGAACCGGTACCCGCGCCGACCGGCAGATAGTCCAGCAGCGGGGCCAGCGGCTCCGCGCTCGCACCGGCGGAACTCGCGACCGCGGCGCTCTGCGTACTCGTCTGCGTCTGGGTGGCGCTGGTCTGCGCGGTGCCCGGGGCTCCGGCCGCTTCGGTGAGGATCTTGTTCAGCAGCCGGGCCGGGACGCGATCGTCGGTGGACAGGCCACTGTTGTCGTGCAGCACCACGCCGGTGGTGTCGAATCCGGCCGCGTTCAACGTCGTCAGCGTCGCCTGGGCCGCACCCGCGAAGGACGGTTGCGCACCGGCGGCCACGGCGATCTCGCGGCCGATGGTCTCGGCCAGCACGTCGTCGGAGTGCAGCATCATCTGCGTCAGCCGATCGTGCAGCGGGGCCGACTGCACCTTCGCGACCGCCGCCGCGCCGACCGGGGCCTTACCCGCGCGCACCGCGGCCGGATCCATGCCCAGCGACAGCGCGAGGCGGCGGCCGGTGTCCAGTGCGGGCGTCGCGGAGCGCGGGGAGTATTCGACCAGCGGATTCAACCGGCCGCCGTCGAGCATGACCGATTCGATCGGGGCCCAGGAACCGCCCGCGATATCGGCCGGATCCCAGCCCGGGGCCTGCGTCGGACCGGAGTACGCGGAGTTGTCCACCACCACGCTGCTGAAGGTGCGGCCGGTGGCGCGGATCTGCGCGACCAGATCCGCGAGTTTCGGGCCGTCGGCGTAGTACCCCTTGCCGTCGGCCTGCGCGGTCAGCGTCGGATCGCCGCCGCCGACCAGGACCAGGGTGTTCGAACCGGGCGCGGCCACGACCTCGGTGCTCACCCGGTGATCGGACGGCAGCACCAGCAGCGCGGCGGCCGCGGTGAGGATCTTGGCGGTCGAGGCCGGGATGATCGGCTTGTCGGAATCCTTGCTCCACAACACATCTCCGGTCACCGCATCGGTCACCGACCCGCTGAACGACCCCAGATCCGGACTCGCCGCGACCCCCGCCAGCGCACTGCTCAACCCCTGTTTCGACGGCGCCGGCGCGGTCGCCGACGCGGCGGCCAGCTGCGGGGACGGCGCCTGCGGGGCGGGCGCGGCCTCGATCTTCAGACCGCCGTGCCGGAACTCCTCGGTCCAGGGCCGCACGGTGAGCACCACCGCCGCGGCCACCGCGACCACCACCACGACCGCCGCACTCACCCAGATCCAGATGTTGCGACGCCGCCGCGCGGCCAGCGAACCGATGTTCTTGCTACTTCGACCTGCCACCTGACCGTAATCTCCCTAATAGCATGTGCGACATCGCCGTATCGCGTGGATCGCGCGGATTTCACGTCCCTGCCGCACCGGTCCCACAACATCATCTCGCATGCCCGTGAGCCCTACGTGGTTACGCTTCGCTGCCGCCTCCGGGCCTGACACGGGCATGCCGCGCAGTCCACACTATCCTCACCTCGCCGGCCTTCTGCCGAACGAGCTGGCGAGTCACCAGGCCCCCGTGGCCGCGATGCGAGTCGCGACATGTCGAATACGAGCAGCAGACGAAGGAGATGACGTGGAGTTCGACGTCACCATCGAGATCCCCAAGGGTCAGCGCAACAAGTACGAGGTCGACCACGAGACCGGCCGGGTGCGGCTGGACCGCTACCTGTACACCCCGATGGTGTACCCGGCCGACTACGGCTACGTCGAGAACAGCCTGGGCTCGGACGGCGATCCGCTGGACTGCCTGGTGCTGCTGCCCGAATCGGTGTTCCCGGGCGTGATCGTCGAGGCCCGCCCGGTCGGCGTGCTGCTGATGAGCGACGAGGCCGGCGGCGACGAGAAGGTCGTCGCGGTGCCCGCCGGGGACAAGCGCTGGGATCACATCCAGGACGTCTCGGACATCCCGGAGTTCGACCGCAAGGCCATCGAGCACTTCTTCGAGCACTACAAGGACCTCGAGCCCGGCAAGTGGGTCAAGGTCGACGGCTGGGGCGATCGAGCCAAGGCCGAGACGCTGACCGAGGAGGCGTTCGCGCGGCTGAAGGAGCAGGGCGGGCACTGAGCCCGGTCGCGGGCGGCTCGCGCACCGTGCGGGGCAGGCCACCGCAACCGTGCGGGGCAGGCCACCGCGACCGTGCGGGACAGGCCACCGCAGCCGTGCGGGACAGGCCACCGCAGCCGTGCAGGGCAGGCCACCGCAGCCGTGCGGGACAGGCCACCGCAGCCGTGCAGGGCAGGCCACCGCGACCGTGCGGAGCAGATCATCGCGACCGTGCGGAGCAGGTCGACGTTGTGCCGACGCAGCGAATGCCCGGCGTGAGTTGTCTACTCGCGCCGGGCATTCGGCATTTCCTGACGTGTCGCGCTCGTCACCGCCGACCCCCCGTGCGACGATGTCGGTCGCGGGTCACGGCCACAACGGAATTCATGGGCTCTCGACCGAATTCCGTTGCCTGGAACGCTAACCGGTGGTTCCCCTCGGGCGCATCTCGTGGCGCACAGGATCCACACAGGTCAGCGCATCGATGAGAAGAAAATGATCGAAAAATGATGTGACATCGATCGTTTTGGCTATTGCAGGGCGGCCGTAGAGCTACCGCAGCCTGGTTGTCGGGTCGGTCCGGCGCGGCCACCAAGTCCGGCGGCACGACCTTCGTGATCATGAAATTAGCGGGCCGCGGTCACAGCGCAGGCGCGCGAAGGTCACAAGATCGACGCGCGACGACCCGAGTTCGGTGCGGCCGCAGGATCGACGCTCGCGGTCGCCGAGTTGGCCTGCGATGGAACGCAGTTGGCGCGCTCCGCGGCCGGGCGGCCAGGTGGCCGGGATGCGTTGCGGCGGTACGAGATTCAGATTCGGCGGCCTTCGAACCCGGCCAGTACCTCGCCCACGCGTTCCTGCGTGGTGGGCAGGGTGTCATCGAAGCGAGGGAGCACGGTCCACAGCCGGGCGCGGGTTACCGTGCGGCGACTACGGTTCCGGCCAGGCGTGCCCGCAGGATGGCGAGGACGGGGGCCTCGAGTTCGGCGTCGACGCGTTCGTGGACCAGGTGGGTGTCCTCGAGTTCGGAGACGATCTCGGCTGTGGCGCGCAACACACGTTGTTCGGCGCCGGTTCGGCCCAGTGCGCCCAGAATTCCCGCGTGCAGCAGCATGATTCGCGCACGGTGGAGCGGTCCGGCCGCGCGGGTGACGGTGTCCACCGCTTCGGCCGCGATCGACTCGGCCGGTTCCAGCGCACCGGCCAGCAGACAGACCTGGGCGTGCCGGGCCAGCGCGAAACCTACTCGCAATTGCGATCCGCTGCTTCTCGCCGATTCGACTGCCCGCGTGCACAATTCGATGCCGCGTTCGAATTCGCCGAGGAAGGCCAGCGACGCGCCCCATTCGTGCAGGGCCATCCCGGCGAGCGCGAAATTGCCGATCTGCTCGGCCAATTCCCAACCTGCCCTTGCCTGTTCGGCGGATTCGGGATAACGCCCGGCATCGGACAACGTCTTGGCCGCGTGCACCAGTGCGGCGCATTCGATGGCCGGATCCCCGACCCTGCGCGCGATCCGCACGGCACGGGCGATATGCGCCAGGGAGGCCGCCGATTCGTGCCCCTGCCGGGTCGATCCGGCGAGCAGTTGAGCGGCGAACGCGGTCAGCCGAGCGTCCCCGGGATCGTCACTACCCAGCGACAACGCGATCCGCTGATGATCCCGGCCGATCCGCATCCGCGCCAGCGAATAGGTGAGCACCGACCCCAACGCCACCCGCACCCGACATTCCAACCCGCGATCCCCGGCCAGCAGCGCGGCGTCGAGCAGCTCCTCGAGCGCACGGGACAGCTCCTGCGCATTCGGCCCGCCATCGATCAATTCCGCCATGGCCCAAGCCAAGTCGGCACACAGCGTCAGCTCTACCGAGACCGCCGCCTCCCTGGCCGCCACGGAGTCCACCGCACCCGCCGACACCACAGATTCCACCGCGACGGTTGATGACGCCACAGACTCCACCGCCACAGCCGATGACACCGCAGGTTCCACCGCAACATTCGATGACGCCACAGACTCCACCACGACAGTCGATGACGCCACAGACTCCACCGCCACAGCCGACGACGCCACAGACTCCACTGCGACGGTTGATGACACCACAGGTTCCACCGCAACAGTCGATTCCGGCACAGGCGACGGACCGGATGCGATCGGCCCCACGGAGACAGGCGATTTCGCCGAATCTGCCGCGAGGCCGCCCGGGGGCACACTGCGGCGTGCGACCTGACCGAAGAGGCGGACGAGGTTGGGGCGTTCGGCGTTGAGCCAGGCCTGGGCGTCGATGCCGTTGCCGAACGAAAGTCCTTGTGCGCGGGTGTGACTGAGATGTTCGGGGAGTCTGGTTCCCGGGTTGCAGACGGCGACAACATTTTTCATGGTCGCGAGGTAGAACTCGAGCAGTCTGCGGAGGGCGGCGGGTTCGTCGGCGGGGTCCACGAGTTCCCGGGCGAACAGCCGCAGCAGGTCGTGGTAGGTGTACCGGCCGGGGGCGGGTGAGTCGAGCAGACTCAGGTCCACCAGTGTCTCGCACAGTAATTCGGCCTCGTCACGGCTCATGTCGAGCACCGCGGCCGCGCCGGGCAGGGACAGGTCCGCGACCTCGGGGACCGAGAGCATCCGCACGGCCTCGGCTTGCGACGGTTCGAGCTGGTCGTAGTCGACCCGGAAGACCGCGCCGACGGCCAGATCGCCCGTGCGCAACACCGCCCAGCCGCTGCTGTTCGTCGGCGAGCCGCTCGGCGATCGAGGCGATACTCCAGCGCGGCCGGGTGGCCAGGCGCGCGCCGATGATCCGCACCGCCAGCGGCAGCCGACCGCACGCGCGCACCACCGCGTCGGCCGAATCCGGTTCCGCGACAACGCGTTCGGCCCCGACGACGCCGCCCAGCAGCGCCAGCGCCTCGGATTCGCTCATCTCGTCGAGCCGCACCGTCGCCGCGCCGGCCAGTTCCGGCAGGGCCGCGCGGCTGGTGATCAGCACCGCCGAACCCGCGGTGCCCGGAATCAGCGGCATCACCTGTTCGGCGTCGCGGGCGTTGTCCAGCAGCACCAGCACCCGTTGCCCGTCCAGCAGCGAACGGAACTGTGCCGCACGCTGATCCGGCGTCGCGGCGATCCTGCCCTCCGGCACGCCCAGCGCGCGCAGGAAATCACCCAGGACGTCACCGGGCTGCGCCGCGCCGTGCAGATCGGTGTGCAACTGGCCGTCCGGGAAGTACTCCCGCACCCGATGCGCGACGTGCACCGCGAGCGTGCTCTTGCCGACCCCGCCCATCCCCGCGATCGCGCACACCGCCACCGCGCCGGTCGTATCGGTGAGCCGCTCGGTCAGCCGCCGCACCTGCTCCTCACGACCGGTGAAATCGGCGATATCGGCCGGTAGCTGCGCGACCCGCGACACCGGGTCGGCCACCGCGACCGGCGAACGCACCGGCGCCAGATCCGCGCGCAGGATCCGCGCGTGCAGATCGGTCAGCAGCGGCCCGGGTTCGATCCCGAGCGAATCGATCAGCGTGCGGCGGGTGTCGGCGAACACCTCGAGGGCCTCGGCCTGCCTGCCCGCGTGATACAGCGCGGTCATCAGCAGTTCCCGAATCTTCTCTCGCAGTGGATGTTCCGCCGACAACGGATGCAACTCGCCGATCGCCGCCGCGAACCGCCCCGACCACAGATCGGTCTCCAACCGCCGTTCCAGCAGGCTCAGCCGACGTTCGGACAACTGCGTCCGCAACCTTTCGGCGAACGGACCGGGAATGCCGGCCAGCGGCGGCCCCACCCACAGTGCGAGCGCGGCCTCCAGCCGCTCCCGGGCCTGCTCGGCGTCGACGGCGCGGTCGGCCTCGGCGGCGTACCGATCGGCCAGTTCGGTATCGAGCTTGCCGGGCGGCAGCCGCAGGGCGTAACCGCCGTCGAACCCGACCAGCACCGTCGGCGGACCCCCGGCGGCACGGTCGGGTTCGAGCGCCTTGCGCAGGTGCAGCACGTGATTGCGCAGCGCGCCCACGGCACTCGCGGTGGCCTGCTCACCCCAGACGTCGGCGATCAGATCCGACACCGTCGCCGACCGCCCGCACCGCAGCAGCAGCGCGGCCAGCACGGCCCGGCGCTGCTTGGGGCCCAGGTCCAGCGGGTGATCGCCGCGCCACGCGCGAACCTCACCCAGGACGGCGAAGGTGAGCATCGAACTATCGGCCCTTGAACTCCGGCGGACGCTTCTCGAACACCGACTGCATGGCCTCGGTGAGATCCTCCGAGGGCAGGAAGGCCGCATTCCACGCCGACACATACCGCAACCCGTCGGCAACCCGGCCGGCACGCGGCTGATCGAGCACATCCTTGACGCCCTGCACCACCAGCGGCGGATTGGCGGCGATCTCCCGGGCCAGGGTCCGCGCGGCCGCGAGTACCGCATCCTGATCCGGATAGACATCGTTGATCAGACCGATCTTCTCCGCGCGGGCGGCATCGATATCCTTACCGGTCAGCGCCAGCTCCCGCAGATGCCCCTCGCCGATGATGCCGGGCAGCCGCTGCAACGAGCCCACATCCGCGACGATGGCGACCTTCGCCTCACGCAGACTGAACTTCGCCTCGGCACTGGCCAACCGGATGTCGACCGCGGCGATCAGATCCAGGCCGCCGCCGATGCACCAACCGCTGACCGCCGCGATGACGGGTTTGCGGCAGTCCGCGACCGCGGTGACCGAGGCTTGCAGGCGACGAACGTCGTTCAGGAAATCGGTGCGGGGCGCGGCCAGCGCGCGATCGGCCAGCAGCGGTCCGAACGTCGGGGCCATCGCGGGCAGGTCCAGCCCGTAGGAGAAATGTTTCCCCGCGCCGGTCAGCACCACCGCGCGCACCTCGGGGTCGGAGTCGAGTTCGCCGAAGATCTGCGGCAGCTCACGCCAGAAGTCCGGGCCCATGGCATTACCCTTGCCGGGGCCGGTCAGCGTAACCGTCGCGATGTCGTCCGCGCGCTCGACTGTGAAAGCCTTCCAATCGGTCATCCGCCCAGCGTAGCGGCCCTGTGGAAGGACCCGGACGGGTGTGTAAAACCTGCGCTAAATATGCTGGGGCGCAGCATCTCCCCAGCTCTCCCGGGTGAATTATGGAGCAGATCACAACCGAAAACCGCCTCCGGCTTCGCTCCGGCGAACCCGGCGGCCTGCTGATCGAACAGGTGAGGCCCCGCACAGTGATGCACACCGGCATCGGTTTGGACCGATTCAACGAATACTCGCGCGCACGCGCCGTGCACGCGCTCTTCGAATGTTGCCCGAATGTCACCTGGGCGGAAAAACTCGCGGAGCTACGCCCGTATCCGGATCACGCGGCCCTGCTCGCCGCGGCCGAAACCGAATTGTCCGCGCTGTCCGCGGCGGATCTGGAGCGGGCCTTCGAACCGCTTGCGCGCGAGCCACTCTGCGCACGCACCCCCGCCGAGCTGTGCCGGATCACCCGGGAGCGGATCGACCGGATGCTCGGTCCCGCAGCGGGATTCCCCGAATACTGAACGCCCGGCGGAGAGCCGGGTTCGGCTCTACTCTGGTGCCATGTCCAGGTCGTTGCCCACCGTCGCGTCCCGGGTATCGGACACGCTCATCGCCCGTGGCCATCACGGCGTCATCGTCACCCAAACCCAACCCACCAGCACCGCCGCCGAGGCCGCGCAGGCGCTCGGCGTAGAGGTCGGCGCGATCACCAAATCGCTGCTGTTCCTGCTCGACGACGAACCGGTGCTGCTGCTGGTTTCCGGTGCGCATCAGGTCGACCTCGAGCGCACCGGGGAGCGTCTACAGGGCACGCTCACCCCGGCGCCCGCGCGCATGGTGCGCAAATTCACAGGTCAGCCGATCGGCGGGGTCGCACCCGTCGGGCATCCGGCGAATCTGTCCACCTATGTGGACAACGCGTTGTCCCGGCATCGCGAATTGTGGGCGGCAGGAGGGCATCCGAACACGGTGTTCCGCACGTCGTTCAGTGAGTTGGTGCGGATCACCGCCGGGTTGGCGATCGACGTCGACTGAGCGTTGAGTGGGACGTAGCGCCCACTCGGCGGGCTTCTGGACGTAGGTTGGGATTGTGTACGAGCTAGTGAGGGTCACCCGTCCCGACAGCGAGGCGGCGTGATGAGCAACTCCCGGCAGTCCGAGATCTCCGTGGCACCGGCCGATTCGTCCGCGTCGAAGCACCATCCGGACGAGTCCGGCGGGATCACCGCGGCGCAGTTCCGCGGGGCGATGCGGCATTATCCGGCCGGAGTGACGATTGTCACACTCGCGAACGACGGGCGGCCTGTGGGGTTCACCGCGACCTCGTTCGCCTCGCTCTCCGCCGAACCGCCGCTGATCTCCTTCAATATCGCGGAGACGTCGTCGAGTATCGAGGCCATGTTGGCGGCCGAATCGGTGGTCGTGCATTTCCTCGGCGACCACCAACTTCATCTGGCCCAACGCTTTTCCCGCACCGCCGACGAGCGGTTCGCCGACAGTTCGCTGTGGACGACGTTGGATACCGGTGAGCCGGTGCTGCACGACACCCCCATCTGGGTTCGGGCCACTGTGCATCAGCTCATTCCGATCGGTGATCACACGTTGGTCATCGGTTTGGTCACCCGGGTTCAGGACACCACCGACGACAATCCGATCGCCGCGCCGCTGCTGTATTACAACGGTTCGTATCATCGCCCGCGTGGGCTGTAGTGAGTTTTGCGTCGAAAGTTGTTGTGAGGCATCATTTTTCGGCGCAAAACTCGCACGCGGCACCCCTCACGCGGCCGAAGCGATCGTGCCGATGCCCAGCGCGCCCAGCACTCCGGCGCTGATCTGTTCCAGTCGATCCCGTACCCGAGGGCGGGTCACGAGCCGCACGGCACTTGCGGCTGCGACCGCGAGCAGCACCATTTCCGTTGCGGCAACACATGATTCGATCACGCCCAGGGTCAATGTGGCACCGAACGTGACACGGGTCAGGAACTGCGGCAACACCGCGAGGTAGAACAGGCCGACCTTCGGATTCGACAGGCAGGACAGCACCCCGGCGACGGCCGCGGACCGCGTCGATGCCGCACGGCCCGATAACGCCCCGCCCGATAGCGTTTCGCCGGACTCGGGCCGCCGCTGCGCCTCGGCATCCGCTCGGGCCCGGCGATGGTCACGCAGAGTGCGAATTCCCAAGTACACCAAGTAGATTCCGCCGACGACCTTCAGCACACGATAGGCGGTCGCCGACTGCTCCAGCAGCGCGGCGACCCCGGCCGCGACCACCACCGCCCACGCGATCCCACCCAGCGCGCACCCCACGGCGGCCGCGACAGCGGGGCGTCGTCCGGCGATCGCGTAGCGCAACACCAGAAGCGTATCGGGGCCCGGGGTGAGGGCCAGCAGCACGCACAGTCCGAGGAAACCGAGCAGTAGCGAAACACTCATCGGACCAAGCAAACGCAGTTCAGCGCCGAGCGCAAGGGAAAATCGACGGGGTTGACAAGGTTCGGGGGTGTCTGTCAATCTCGATTCAGGTCATGAGTGCCAGCGTCAAGCCCCGGCTAGCTGGTCGGCAACCCTCCTCCGCGGCGGGGTGCTCCGGGTGACGACCGGGCCGTCGCCCGACCGGGTGCGGCAAGCGCGGGCTCCCGTTCACCTTTTCCGGGGTCCCCTGTCCCGAAGAGGGTTGTGATGACTGCCGTACTCGATCAGACCTGTGCTCCGATCGCCCGTGTGTCCGGATGCGATCTGCGAGTTCCGTTGGTGCAAGGGGGAACTCGCGGATATGCCAATTTCGACTATGCGGCCAGCGCACCGGCGTTGACGCAGGTGTGCGACCGGGTGAACGAGCTGCTGCCGTACTACGCCAGTGTGCATCGCGGCGCGGGATACGCCTCGCGGATCTCGACGGACTGCTACGAGAATGCCCGGAACTCGGTGTCGCGCTTCCTGAACTGCGCCGACGATCAGGTGGTCGTATTCACCCGCAACACAACCGATTCGCTGAATCTGCTGGCTTCGTGCGTGCCCGGCGACACCGTCGTACTCGATATCGAACATCACGCCAACTTCCTGCCCTGGACCCGGCACGGCCGCCGGGTGGTGCGCGCCGCCGACACGGTGGACGAGACCATCCACCGCGTCGTCGCCGAACTGTGCGCCAAACCCGCTGCGCTGCTGGCAGTTACGGGTGCTTCCAATGTGACCGGTGAGGTGCTGCCGCTGCGGCGGCTGGCCGAGGTGGCGCATCAGTGCGGTGCGCGGATTCTGGTCGATGCCGCGCAGCTGGCCCCGCATCGGCGAATCGACCTGTGCGACATCGGAATCGATTATCTCGCCCTGTCCGGCCACAAGCTCTACGCACCGTTCGGGTCGGGCGTGCTGGTCGGCCGCCGCGACTGGCTGGACGCCGCCGAACCGTATCTGGCCGGTGGCGGCGCGGTCCGCCGGGTCACCACCACCGAGGCCGAATGGGCTTGCGCGCCACAACGTCACGAGGCCGGATCCCCCAACGTGCTGGGCGCGGCCGCCCTCGCCGCCGCCTGCGACGCGCTCGGCTCGATCGATGCCGAGGCCGCCGCGGCACACGAACGCGCCCTCACCGAACGCCTGCGTGACGGCCTGAAATCCCTTGCGGGAGTGAACTTCCTGCGTATCTGGCCGGACAGCGCCGACAGTGTCGGCATCCTCGCCTTCACAGTGGACGGATTCGCCCCGGGTCAGGTCGCGGCCTATCTGTCCGCCGAGTACGGCATCGGCGTCCGCGACGGCCGCTTCTGCGCCCATCCCCTGCTGGCCCGCCTCGGCGTCGACGGCGCGATCCGCGCGAGCATCGGCCTGGGCACCAGCGCCGCGGATGTCGACCGCCTGATCGAAGCCCTCGCCGCACTCGTCACGACAGGCCCGACCTGGGACTACACCTGCACCGACGGCCAGTGGAACCCGTCCCCCGAAACCCGCCCCGGGCTGTCGGGCGCATCCGGTGCCGCACCCTGCGCTTTCTGATCCGTCGGAGTACCGAACAACGCTGATCCCTCAAAGCACCGAACAACGCTGGCCCCTCGGAGCACCGAACAACGCTGATCCCTCAAAGCACCGAATAACGCTGGCCCCTCGGAGCACCGGGCAGCGTTGATCCCTCAGGGCACCAGATAGCGCGCGGCGAGTTCTTCCAGCAGCGGATCGTCCTCGGCGACCGCGTCGAGGGCCTCGAGATCGGCCTCGACCGCGATCTGCCGGGGATCGTCGCGCTCTCGATCGGGCACGCCGTCCTCGTTCAGCTGACGCACGAGCTTGTCCCGGATACGGGCCTTCAGAGAATCAGCCATACCACCAGCATGCCGAATGTCCGGGCAAACCACACCACGCCCACGCCGCGACTACACCGGAGCGAGCCAGCTACCCCACGGCGTATTGCGCACCACCGTGAACACCGTGAGCAACACCAGCACCACCACCAACGTCGCGCGGTTCATCGCCCACCGCCGCCCCGGCACCCCCCGCCACCGCCGCACCACCCACTCCACCCACCACAGCGAGAACCCCACGATCAGCGGCACCAGAAAAACATTGCTGTGCACAGCATCCAGCACATGCCCCTCGGTCAGATCATGCATCCCCCGCAACCCCCCACACCCCGGACACCACCACCCGGTCAACGCATAAAACGGACAGATCCCATACGACCCCTCCACATGCGGATCATAGAAATGCACCACCGCAGCCGCAGCCAGCGCGATCCCCCCCACCATCGCCGGAGTCCCCAACCCCCGCCACCGCACCGGAACCGCCGGACTACCCACGTCATCCACAATCACCCAAGGTAATAGCCACCCTCCCCTTCCGCCACGTCATCGAGCCCGACGGCGCACGATCGCGCCCGACAATTCGACCATCACGAACGGGTCCGCTCGATCGGCTCCGCCGCACCGCCAAGCGACCCTCGTCAAGCCTGTCGATCACCCATCCGTCATACCTGCGTCAGAACACGCTCACCCACAACAACCTCTCCGCACTCACACCCGCCGCCGAAAACGACCGGCCACCGCGAACCACACTCACGTGCCCTATCACCGGCGACAACGAATCCAACTCACCGCCAACGGAATTACGGCGACTCACCCCCGCCCTGCGAAGCACACGCCACTACCAACGACGCGGCAACCAACGTCATCCGACCCGAACAGCACACAGCACCAACAGATCACGCGCTCACACCCCCACCGCGAACCACGCCACACGCCGGGCTCCCGCCGACCGCGAACCCATCCGGCCGCCAACGAAATACGGCGACCCACCCCGCTGCGCGAACCACAGGCCACTACCGACGACACAGCAACCGACGTCATCCGACCCGACCCGCCGCCGACCCGAACAGCACACAGCACCAACAGATCACGCGCCCACACTTGTCGCGAACCACACACCGAACTCCCGCCGACCGCGAATCCGTCCCGCCGCCAACGAAATACGGCGACTCACCCCGCTGCGCGAACCACAGGCCACTACCGACGACACAGCAATCCGACATTGTCCGCCCCGACCCGCCGCCGACCCGAACGACACACGGCACCAACAGATCGTGCTCACAACACCCGCCGCGAACCAACTCGCCGCCAACGAAATACGGTGGCTCATCATCGCTGGGCGAAACGTAAGGTGTTGCCGAACGGGTCCGTGACGGCGAAACCTGGGCCGCCGGGGCCGGGTTGGGGTGGGCCGGGGCGGGCGTAGCCGTAGTTCTTCGCGGCTAGTTCGGCATGCCAGGTGTGGATGTCGTCGACGGTTGTCCACAGGACGGTGCCGGGGGTGCCGTCGCCGTGGTGTTCGCTGAGGTGGATGAGTGCGCCGGAGCGGGAGAGTTGGGCGTAGAGGGGGAGGTCGGGTTCGAAGCGGTGTTCCCAGTCGACGGTGAAACCCAGGTAGTCGCAATAGAATTCGTATGCCTTGGTGACATCGAAGATGCGTAGGACGGCGATCGGGGCGGCGAAGTCGATCGAGGGTGTCATGCCTTCATGCTATTGCCGAGGCGCGGTGCGGCGACCGGGGCGGTGAGGACGCCGGCCAGCATATCGATGAGTTCGGACCAGGCGGTGGTGTCGTCGGCGGCGACGCGGTCGTCCTCGATGGCGCGTTCATGGTCGGCGAGCAGGGAGAACAGCACGGTGGGGAGGGTGCGGAGGCGGCGCAGGCGCAGGGCGGGCGGAAGTTCGGGCAGGGCGCGGTCGAGGCGGTGCATGATGACGCGCACCGAGGTGCGGCGGGTGCCGCGCAGATTGGCCTCGTCGGTCACCGCGGGGTGGGTGCGGATCTGCTCGAGAAACCTTGCGTAATAACCGATTCCGTGCTGGGACCGCAATTCGAACATGGGCACGACCAGCGCTTCGAGCAGTTCGTGCACCCCGTCCGGCGCGTCGGCGGCGGCACGTTCGGCGAGCAGTTCCAGCCGACGCAGCTCGAGGGTCGCCATCCGCTGTTCCACCACGGCCTCGATGAGCCCGTCCCGGGAACCGAAGTGGTACTGCACCGCGGAATTGTTCCGCTGCCCGGCCGCCGCCGCGATATCGCGCAGCGGCACCGACTGCCCGCGCTCGGCGATCAGCCGCTCCGCCGCGAGGAGGATCCGCTCGCGCGCTGTCATCTCTGCCACAGGCAGCAGAATAACCCACTCACCAGGACAGACGGAACGAACTCTTGACAATTAAGCAATAATTCTTAAAGACTTTGTGATCGAAACCACACAACCGAGGAGATTTCGATGATCCTGGACACCTTCCGCCTCGACGGCCGCGTCGCCGTCGTCACCGGCGCGGGTCGCGGCATCGGCGCGGCGACCGCCCTGGCCCTGGCCGAGGCCGGCGCCGACGTCGCGATCGCCGCCCGCACCGCCACCCAACTCGACGAGGTGGCGGGCAAGATCCGCGCGCTGGGCCGCAAGGCGATCACCGTTCCCTGCGACCTGTCCGACCTCACCGCGGTCACCGCGCTGGCCGACACCGCCGCAGCGGAATTGGGCCGGATCGATATCGTGGTCAACAATGTCGGCGGCACCATGCCGAACACCTTCATGACCACCACCCCGGAATTCCTCGAGGAGGCGTTCCGCTTCAACGTGAGCACCGCGCACGCGCTCACTCAGGCCGCGGTCCCGCACATGCTGCGCGGCGACGGCGGTTCGGTGGTCAACATCTCCTCGATGATGGGCCGCTCCCCGGGCCGCGGCTTCCTGGCCTACGGCACCGCGAAAGCCGCACTGGCACACTGGACTCGGCTCGCCGCGACCGATCTCTCCCCGCGCATCCGGGTCAACGCGATCGCGGTCGGCTCGGTGCTCACCTCGGCGCTCGAGGTCGTCGCGCAGCAGCCGGCGGTCAAGAAGACCATGGAGGACGCGACCCCGCTGGGCCGGTTGGGCGAGCCGTGGGAGATCGCCGCGGCGATCGTCTACCTGAGTTCCCGCGCGGGCGGCTACATCACCGGCAAGATACTCGAGGTCGACGGCGGTATCGAGGCCCCGAATCTCGCACTCGGCCTGCCGGATCTGTGAGGAGTGAGCATGACCTATCGCGTAATCCAGTGGAGCACAGGCAATGTCGGGCACTGGGCGTTGCGGTCCATCATCGCCCGGCCGGAACTGGAGCTGGTCGGCGTCTGGGTGTCGAGCGAGGCGAAGGCGGGTAGGGACGCCGCCGAACTCGCGGGCCTGGACACCCCGACCGGCATCATCGCCACCACCGACGCCGACGCGCTGCTCGCCCTGAAACCCGATTGCATCGTGCACACCGCCATGGCCGACGATCGGCTGATGGAGGCGGTCGAGGACCTGAAACGCTTCCTGCGGGCCGGGATCAACGTCGTGTCCAGCAGTCCGGTGTTCCTGCAATTCCCTTACGGCACACTGCCTTCCGAAGCCATCGACCCGATCGTCGAGGCCGCGCGGGAGGGCGGGGCGTCACTGTGGGTGAACGGGATCGATCCCGGCTGGGCCAACGACTGGCTCCCACTGCTGCTGACCAGCGGCAGCGAACGCATCGACCGCGTCGTGTGCTCGGAACTCATGGACTACTCCACCTACGACAATCCCAAGGTGCTGTTCGAGATCATGGGTTTCGGCAGCGCGCTGGAGGAGTTGCCGCTGCTGTTGCAGCCGGGCGTGCTCACCCTGGCGTGGGGCAGTGTGGTGCGTCAGCTCGCGGCCGCGCTGGATGTCGAATTGGACGATGTGACACAGGATTTCGAGCGGATCGCCGCGCCCGGACCGCTGCAGGTGGCCGGACGTACCGTAGCCGCCGGAACCGCCGCCGCCCTGCGTTTCCGGGTCAGTGGGATTCGGTCGGGGCGTGAGGTTTTCGTGCTCGAACACATCACCCGGCTGCATCCGGAGCTGGCCCCGGAGTGGCCGCAGCCCACCGGAAAGGGTTGCTACCGAGTCGAAGTCGAGGGCGAACCCGATTACCGGCTGGATCTCCAGCTCTACAGCAACGGCGATCACGCGCGAGCGGGCCTGGTCGGTACTGCCGCCCGGCTGGTCAGCGCCGTGCCCGCGGTGATCGAGGCCCGGGCCGGATTGCTGACGGCCGTGGATATCCCGCTCACCACCGGTCGCGGACTGGTTTCCTGATCCCCGAGCCCGTGCACCGGTGGTTGTCAGCGGCTCATTGCGTTCATCCACCGGTGCCGGGTGTATCCGAGACAGTGCGCGACGAACCCGAATCATCGCCCGCCGTGCACCATCAAGTATTCGGAGCCGTCGGCACTGTGTATGGGGGTATACAGCCGATGTGAGCCGCGGCACATTCGACAGCTGCCGCCGAGCCCTGGCTTCCCCTTCGTAACATCACCGACTCGAGCCATCGATCAGCTATCGATGCAGTCGGTATAGACCAAACGCGCAGCTAGGGCCGTATGCGATCGAAAATGATCGCCGCCGAGCGCGATTCGCCATTCCGCCCGAGCCGATTCCGATGCCTGCCACAGCAACATCGAGTTCACGTTCACGTAACCTCACAAACGATATTCGGCGATTCACAGCCATCGCACAGACACCCCTCGATGTAGGCCTTATCACACGAACGGTGCACCCGGAGTGATTCCGTTGGGCCACCCCACCTGGCCGATCACTCCGGCTCACCTCGCGAGTTCCCGTCTCACACCGGCAAATCGGGCTTATCGGCCAGCTGCATTGGGCAGCAATGTTTTTCGGCTCTCGCCGCAGCATCCGCCCGGCGGCCTGTCCGAGTTGTCCTGCATTCCTGGGGAATTGCGGTACCGTTAACCGGGAGTCCATCTTCGGATCCGGGCCGGGCAGGAGTGCGCAACGTGTTTGAGGGAGCAGGGTTCGATCGCACCGAGATACCTAGTTCGACGTGCGTGCAGCGGTGCTCGAGCACCGCTACTCACCGGTTCGGGTTTGCTGTGACATCGCGGGCCGCGCTGCGCTCGGCACGATGTTCGGCAGCCGTCGGCCGCTGAGATCATGTGGCGCGCACGAGGTCTGTTGAACGATGAGTATCGAGATGCCCGCCGGGCTACAGTGGCTGTCCTATTTGGCCGGGTCGTCGTGGCCGAAAGGTGATGAGGACGCCCTCTTCGCATTGAGCGAGGATTGGACCGAGGCCGCCGAAGGGCTCAAGGGGATCCTGACACCGCTGCATCTGGCGTGCGACACTGCCTCGCAGAACTACAGCGGTAGTGGCGCGGATCAGATGAAATCCCAGTTCGACCAGTTCTTTTCGGGGGACAGTTCGGTCGAGAAGATCATCGAGGGCCTCGAGCAGCTCGCCGACTCGGTGTTCGACTGCGGACAGCAAACCGAGTACGCGAAGTTGCAGATCATCATCACCCTGGCGGTGATGGCCGCGGAGATCGCGTACGCGCTGGCCACACTGTGGGGCGCGTGGGCGGTGCCGCTGATCGAGGCCGAAGGCGCGGGGATCATGCGCCTGATCGCCTCGCGTCTGGCCGGAGCCCTCGCCGCACGAGCCGCGCGTCTGGCCGCGACACCGCTGTGGAAGCTCACCGCGATTCAGGTGCTCGAGCAGGGCGCGATCGGTCTCGGCACCGACGCACTCGCCCAGGGCATCGAACTCGCGCAGGGCCACAGCAAGGGCTTCAACGTCAAACAGATGTTCATCACCGGCGCGGTCGGCGCGATCTCCGGTGGCGTGGCCACCCCGATCGGTCACCTCGGCGGCAAGTACCTGGGCGGATGGGTCGCCAAGAACGGCGAAATGACCTGGTGGAAAGCAGGTTTGGTCGCTGTCGGATCCGGTATCCCCGCCGGTGTGGTCGGCGCGGGCGCGGGCATCGTCGCGTATGGCGCGATCACCGGGCAGTGGGAATTCGATCCCGCCGCACTGATCGGCGGTGTGGGTGGTGGTCTCGTCGGTGGCGTGCACGGCGTGCTCGGGCACTTCCAGGGCAAATTCACCGCAGCGGGCGGGTACGAGCCGCTACCCGCGTACAGCGCGGAGGACAAACCACCGGCCTACAGCACAACCGAGAAACTTCCCTCCTCCGGCGACGGCAGCACCGTCCTGTCCGACACGAAACCCGGGCGAGGCGACGTCAAGACCGACAACCCGGCCGCCGCGCAGACCCAGACCCCACCGGTCAACGGCAATTCGCAACGGACACAGAGCAATAGCTCGAATTCGCCCGCCAGCGAGATCTCACGCGGCGGACTCTCGAACGGCAACAACCGCAACGGCGGCAACGTCAACGGGAACACGACGAACGACAGCACCCGTAATGTCAACGGGAACAAGACGAATGGCAACTCGACCCAGCAGGTCGACAACCGCGGCAGCGTCAACGGCCGTAACGGCAGCAACAGCAGCGAATTCTCGCCCGCCAACGGCAAATCCGGCCAACCCGCCGCGAACCTCGACCAGCACGCCCGAAACCTCAACGGCGACAACAACACCAACCTCGCCGCGAACAGCCGCACCGACAGCGGACCCCACAACGAGGTACCCACCCGGAACGAATCGCTGATCGACAACCGATCCTCCGACAACGCCGCGCAACAGTCCCCCATCCACGGATCCACCGAACAACGCGTGAACGGGACCCCGGAAACCAACCCGGTGAACGGCAGTCGCAACGGATCCGAACAGACCAACCCGTTCCGGCAGACCGACCGGACGACGCCCCCGCAGAGCACCCCGATCCGTTCCACGAATATCTCCGACAACTCGAATTCCACTGTCCGACAGCCGGTATCGTCCAGTCTCGACAGCCGCCCGGCGCAGCAGCCCCGCGCCTACTCCTCCGTCTCGAAGGTTGCGGACGGCTCCAGCACCCCGCTCCGCACCGGTACCCAGGAGCAGGCCCGCCCCACGCTGGGCAGCAACAACCCCTACCGGATGGCCGCCGAATCGAAACTCACCGGCAACGGCACAGATCAGCTGCGCGCCACCCCCGAGTCCCGCAATCTCACGAACACCCCGGACCGGAACAAATATCGCGCCACCGTCGAGGACGCCCCGGACGAGTCGGGGATCTCGCGCTCGACCGAGAAACCGGCGGATTCGCAGGGCGGCAACCGATTCCGCAGCACCGACACAACGCGGAACGGCAAGGACGGCAACCCGTTCCGGACCACCGTCGAGGACGTCGTCGACGAATCGGACCCGCGATTCAACACGACCGACACCCGCAACGGCAGCACCTCTTTGCGCCCCGCCGAGAATCAGACCACCCCGCTGCCGCGAACCGGCGACGAGACCAGATCCGGCGGCACGAACCCGTTCCGGTCCACCCTCGGCAAGGACGGCAACGAACAGGGCGGCAGCAGCCCGCTCCGTCGCAACGATCCCGAAAGTCGTTCGCAGGAAAGCAGATCCGGTAGCGACCCGTTGCCGAAGATCACCGCGAACCGGCGCGATCCGCTCGAGAACCTCACCGCACCGCGGGCCGGTGCGAGCAGGTCGGGTGAACTGCCCGGCGCCCCCCACGAGCACACCCACACCGACTACCGCACCGGCCAGCGCGTCGTCAACGATTGCAGCCGACAAGTGTTGCGGCGCTTGGCATCCGAGTTCCCCGAGAACCGCCGCATCTTCCCGCCAGAGGAGCCGGTCGGCCTGCACGGTATGGACGCGCTCGAATTCGAGATGCGTTCCACCGGAACACTGCAGAGCTTCCCGAACCACGAGGCGGTCGGCGAGGCACTGCGCGCGCTCGGGCCCGGCGCCAAGGCCGCGGTCATCGAAAGCTATCGCGGCCCGGCCGATCAGCACGGCATCGGCGCACACGCGGTCGTGATGACCGTCAGGAACAAGAACGACTGGGTGTGGGATCCGGCCACCAATCGCGAAACCCCGCTGATCTTCCACGATCGCGACAAGGTCGCCGGGGTTACCGCCGTGCTCTACAGCGCCGACGGCAGCCCTACCCGCGCGCCCGGACGCACCCCGGACGGCGTCGAGTCCACCGGCAACGTCCGCATCGGCGCGTCGACCGTCACCGAACCACATCACACCGACACTCCGTCACGTGATGAACCCACCCCGCCGAACGACGTCCCCGCCGCCAGCACTCATGACGGCCCGCCGGGCCGCAACTGGGCCGACGTCACCGAACTCGGCACCCAGCCACAGCAGCTGTCCAAGGCCGCATTCGGTAAAAGTTCGTCCAGCGCACACGATCTCGTGGTTCTGGGCGACGACTCCGGCGCGCACTACATCTGGTCCCGCTCCGGCGGTCTGACCGATTCCGAGGGACGCGCGGTCCCGAGATCGACGACCCTGGACACGGTGCTGTCGGATCCGCGGATCACCGAGGTCCGGGTCCCCGGCAAGGCCGAACACTCCACCTCGCGCCCGACCGAACCAGCGGATCTCCACTCGCACAACGACTCTCCGGCCGAGTCCGGCTCGCCGAAGCGCGATCCCGAAGTGCTGCAACGCCTCACCGCCGGGCAGGAACGCGCCGAGCAGCATCAGCAGCAGGTCAAACAGACCATCGAACGTTCCGCCGAGAGCGTCGAGGAGGCCCGGCGCGCGCTCGAGACGGCCGAATCCACCCACGACGACGCGCACATCTCCGAGGCCCGCGCCGTCTACGAACAGGCCGCACAGGATCACCGGCAGACCGTCGAAACGGCCGTGGACACCCTCATGTCCGACGCCGAGAAGGCGGGTACCGACACCTGGAAAGCGTTCCAGGACGGCCACATCAGCCAGGAGGACGCCTTCCCGCTGATCCGCAGGCAGCGGGTCTCCGCCGCGAAGGCCGCGGCCGAGTCACTGCTGGCGCACTACGACATCCAGGCGGGCAAGGACAAGTCCGGCCCGCTGGCGAAACTGAGCAACCAGGAGCTCGAACAGCGCATCCTCGAAGGTTCGGAGAAGGATTCCCGCGCCGCCCAGATCGAACTGTTCCGACGCGGCACCGGCGGCGAGATCGGCGGTCCGGGCGGTAAGGTGCTGCGCTGGACGCAGCTCACCTCGGAAATTCTGATGCGGCACGGCCCGGTCGAAATGGATACCGGCGAGGGCAAGGAATTGACCGCGATCTCCCGGGCCACCCGCACGGTGCTGGAAAAGGGTATCGCGCATGTGATGACCAGTAGCGATCCGCTGGTGGTCCATATGCAGCACGAATTCGAAAGTCTGGTGGCGGGCGATCACGGCCTGGGGATCGATGTGTATCACCTGGATTCGGATCAGCCGTTCCCGGAACGGGTGGAGGGCCGCAAACTGATCGTCCTGGGCACCGCGCAGGATTACGGATTCCGCGCGGTCAAAGAGGCGCAGGCGGTGGTCGACAAGCTGAAGGACAGCGGTATGTCGACCGAGGAATTGGCGAGTTTGCGCGCGGATCTGGAACAAGCGCCCTCGATGCAGGAATACAAGAAGATATTGGATTCCGCCGCCGAGGCCCGGGGCCTGCCGGATCGTTTCGAACCGTTCCCCGGCGGCGATCTGATCATCGACGAGATCGATGCGCAGCTGATCGACGAGCAGACCCACTATGTGCTGTCGCCCGGTAAGTCCGGCCCGGCCGACGAGGCGTTCTCGAACCATGTGCACGAGATCTGGAAGACGTTGCAGGAGGCCAAGGAAGGCGGTGTCCTGGGTCCGGAGGACTTCGGTAAGGACCTGGAGAAACGCGGTGTCTTCGATGCGAGGATGACCCCCGCCGCCCGCGACAAACTGGCCGCCATGCTGGGCCGCGACCGCATCAGCGATGCCGACGCCGAGGAATACGCCCATGCGGCACAGGCGGAATGGGGCCCGGAGCGCAATTCGGACTACCACGTCAGCGACGACGGCAAGATCAAGATCATCTCCTCGCAGACCAACGATCAGGTCATGGACGATCCGGAGAAACAGAGTTCGAGCCGCTGGAACGGATTCGCCAAATATCTGGAGGCCAAGAACGGCCTGTCGATCACGGCGGATTCGGAACATTCGCTCAGCATCACCGGAAAACAGATCTTCAGCGGCGGCCATTTCGACCACATCACCGGCATGTCGGGCACCCTGCTCACGCCCACCGAGGGTAATCCGCGCGGCGTCGAGGACGTCATGCACCAGGAATACGGCACCGGCCCGATCTCCAAGGTGGACAGGTTCTTCAAATCACAGCTGCTCACCCCCGACGCCAAGCATTTCACCTCCGGTGCGAAGAAATTCGAGGCCATGGCGAACGATATCCTGGACACCGCGTTCGTCCAGGATTCGAAGACCGGGGCATGGGAGCAGAAGGGTTCACCGCAGCTGGCCATCGCCATGGACAACGCCGATGTCGCCCGCCTCGCCGACGCACTCCACCACGCCGCCGCCGAGCGGGGACTCGACGTGAAATTCGACGCGCTCGACGTCGCCTGGGTCGATTCGCACGGCAGTAAGGACCGGGCGAACGAGGCGCTCCAGCAGATCATCAAGGACGGCGGTGAGATGGGCCGAATCATCCTGGGCAACAAGATGATGGGCCGCGGCGTGGATATCACCCCGTCCGAGAAGGCCATCGCGAACGGCGGCCTCAAGGTGAAAATCAGTGGCGGCCCGGCATATTCGGAACGTGTCAACCATCAGGCCAAGACCCGCGCGGCGCGCAGCGGCGACCCGAACGGGGATTGGGAGACCGGTGGCACACCCGGTGAGGCCGTGCACTACATCTCGCCCGAGGACTATCGCAGTGCCGCGCCGAACGCCCGCGTCAAGACCTTCATCACCCGCTATCAGGAAGCGGCACAACAGCATCAGGACGCCACCGAGGCGCATCGCAACGACGGCAACGAGCAGACCGAGGCCAAACTGGAGGAGACCAGAGCCTCGCTGAATACGGCCGAGAACGACCTGCGCGACCTCGCCACACCATTGCAGAAGGCCGCAGTGGAACAGCAGTTGCTGAATTCCCGTCGCGCCGAATCGGATCCGGCGCGCGGCCCCCCGCTCGAGGACGGCACCGGCACCCGGCAACCCGTCACCCCGCCACCCAGATCCGGCGACGACGCGACGTCGCACCGTCCGGCCCCGAATACCGACGGCAGCAACGACATTCAGCGATCGACGACCCCGGAACAGCAGACCGGTACCTCGCCCGAACGACCGAGTATCGACCGGTCTCCCGGCGCGCGCCCCACGGTGTATCAGCCGCAGCGCGACCTCCCGTCGATCGAGACTGTTCTCGGCGATCCCGCCTTCGGCTCGACCGGCTCGGAGCGCGGCGGGTCCGAGACGACCTCCCACGACTTCGGCGAGGACACCAGCACCCCCTCGCCTGCCTTCCGCCCGGAAGACCTGCCCGGGACGACCGGTACCCGTCCGGCGTGGTCCAGCCATTACACGCCGAATTCGCTTGCGGCCCAACACAACAACCCGTTCCAGCAGTTCGACCGGAACCAGGCGGGCCCGTCCACGCCGTCGCGGCACGCCCCCGCGCTCGACGGTTCGACCCGATCGCCCGAGAAGCTCCCGCCGCCGGAAACGCAGGAGCAGGCCGAACCACACACCGAAGCGCCGCACACCCCGCCGACGCGCGATTTCCCCGCGAGAATGGCCCCCTACGAACGCCGCGGTTCGTCGCGTTTCGGGCTCAGCCGACTGTTCCAGGGCTTCTCCCGCCGCATACCGACCGTGCTGGTCGACGGCCGCCGCACCACCGTGCACGAGGAGCCGTGGCATCCGACCGCGACCATGCGCAACCCCTACCTGCACCTGACCGGCGACGCGAACAACCGCAGGCTGTGGGCCTACCCGCAGGGCCGCGTGGACTCGGTCGCGGGCGATACCGTGGGCCGGTTCGGCGGCTGGCTGGCGATGCACTGGCTGCGACACGGAACCTCCCGCACCAACGAATTCGATTACACGACACTGACTTCCAGCCAGCGCCAGGACGCGATCAACGTGATCTCGAGCCTGCGCGCACCCAGCGCGGACAACAGCCGGGAGAACTGGATCCGCTGGGCGGAACTGAGTCTGGGCGGCGGCGCGCGGCTGGATCTGCGCGAATCCACCGACTTCGCGGGCCTGCCGCGCGGTACCCGGCTGTGGATGGTGAACCCGATCGATTCGCGCGCGATGGCGGCCGAACACGTCGGCGGCGGCCACGGCTTCCGCGTCTACGATCCCGACACCGGCCGATCCGATTCGATCGACGTCTCCGAGCTGCAACTGCGCATGCGACAGCGCGGCTTCAACGAGTTCGTGGTGGTCGAACCCACGACCGACCGCACCACCGCCCCGATCCCGATGGATCACGCCGCCAGGCTCGCGGTCGACGAGTTGCCGACCTACCTCGACGCGCAGGACCAACGCCCGCCCGACTACCCGGCCCCGCCCGTCTACACCGCCCCCGACGATCCCGCCGGGGTGTGGGGCGCGGTCAACTGCGCGGTGCTGTCGCTGTCGCTGCTGTCCGCGTTCACCGGACGTCCCCGCCCTGAGATCCCCACCTCCCTGGCCGGTGTCACCGGTATGCCCGCGGATGTGTTGGCGCACAACGCCGGTGCGCCGCTGACCCGGTTCGACAACCACGATCACATCGCCGCGCAGCTGACCGCGATCGGTCCGGGCGCGGTGGCGCTGGTGGTCGACGACTACCGGGACTTCACCGACGCGAATGGCGTTGGCGCACACGCGTATCTGATGCGCGTCGACGAGAACGGCACCGTCTCGGTGCACGATTCGTCCGATCCGTCGCACCGGTCCTTCCCGCCGCAGGTCCCGCGGGAGCTGGCGGGTACGCACGCGGTGCTCTACTCCGCCGACGGCATCCCGAAGGCCATGGATCCCGCGCTGGCGGATCAGCTGGCGGCGACGACCATGATCGGTGCGCGGTCCACGGACGACTCGGAACCGACCGACCCCCCGGCCGGCTCGAATCTGAGTAGGACGGTCTGGAATTACGGCAGGCGTTTCAAAGGCGCCGAAGATCTCATCAAGATCGCGCCGATTCCGGAGAACACCATCAAGTGGCTGCGCCAACAGGTCATCCATCATGTGGAGACCGAGGCCGCCAAGAAACCGGTCGCCACCACGAGCAGCACGAAACCGGCGGACACCGAAGCCACCGAACCTGCGGAAAGTACGAAACCCGCGGACGCCGAAGTCACCAAAGCGGCCGATGCCGACATCAGTAAGAAAACGGTGACTCCGGCGGACAGCAAGGGCGCGGAGCTGACGGAGACCGCGAAGCCGAAGTACACCGGCCCCGACGCCAAGCGCAAGACCGCACTGACCAAGGCGCTCAAGGGCCCCCAGACCCCGAAGGACCCGTTCCACGCGGCCGTCAAACAGAAACTGACCTCACGCCTGACCACGGCGGAGGCGTACCGCCTGTTCAGCAAGTCGGGTATGCCGCTGGCCGCGGAACACAACGGCAACCCGTTCCCGGTGTTCCTGCGCCTGCGATTGGTGCCGCGCGAGATCTCGCGGCCGAACGACGGTCCGGCGGTGAGTATCCAGAGCTGGACCTACGGAAACGTCGATATCGGTAGTTCCGCGAGCGAACACAGCCTGCGATCGTTCAGTTTCCCGTACACCCACCTGTCCGATGTGAAGAACAAGGGCAAACTGATCAACTGGGGTGTGACCCCGCAGTTCAATTTCATGCACAATCAGCTGTCCTCGGCGATGGCCGTGATCGGATCGGTGCAGTCGGTCATCAAGAAGCGCAGCACCGACTCCGACGCGGTGCCGCACGATTTCGACATGCAATGGGAGATGCGGTACAACCCCGAGGGTCTCGCGGGCGTGCTGTCTCCCGATATCCGTGATCACGAAGACGACTGGGTGAAGATCGATCACGAAGCCGCCCCCGACCTCCTGACCGCCTGGTTCCCGAACCACCTGCACGACAACACGATCAAGATTCCGGAGGCGGGAAAGGACGACAAGCACACTCCGATTCCGTTCCATCGCGCCCCCGATTATTCGGATTCCGGCAAGAACGCGAACCCGTACATCTCCGTCGATCAGATGCCGTTCTACGGCCCGCTCGATTTCCCGGCCCACGACGAACTGTTCGCCGATGTGATGAAGGGATTCCCCGACCAGATCAAGCAGATCTCGAAGGCGTCGGCGATCCAGTTGCGCACCTTCTTCGGCGACAATTTGCGCGGCAATGTCCCGATGATGCACGGCGGCTCGGTGCAATCGCCGACGATGTACACCTCGTCCGGTAAACCGCTCGGATTCTTCGAGGTGGAGATCGTCGATTTCCACGGCGGGGACACCCTCACCGGCCCCGTCACCGCGGAAGGCCAGTCGCGGCTGGAATACAACGTGGTGCGCGGCCTGCGCACGCAGGCCAGAGCCGCGATCTCCAACCGGCTCGGCGCGGCGTTCGCATTCTCCCTGGGCCTGGCGCAGGGCAAATCCGACGAGGCGACCGGCTATGCGACGCGCGGCGGCAATATCACGCCTCTCAAGGCCGGGGTCACGCACCAGAACAGCCATGCGCTGTCCTACGGTGGCCGCGGCTATATATCCCGGGCGCTGCGCCTGGTCTCGCGCCTGCTGCACACCACACCCGAGATGGAGATCCGGGTCAAATTCGTCCGCCCCGACGGAGCACCAATTCTGCCGAAGTCGGGCACACCCCTGAACAACCCCGGAAAAAAGACATCCACGAAGGACACCGTCCCAGCGGAAGACAGCACGAAACCGAAAGACGCCACGAAACCGGCCGAAGACAGCACGAAACCGGCGAAAGACGCCACGAAGCCGGTCGAGGACAAGACCGCCGACGCCACGCCGACCGGTAAGCGGTATCCGATCAACATGCTGATGCCGTCGAAAGCGGCCCTCGGCCGCAAACCCCAGGCCGGTGAACAACGCTTCCTCCCCCTGCACCTGCTGCATCTGCAAAATCTCGACCTGCTGACCACCCCGCTCCAGGTCGAAATACCCGACAACATCTTCGACGGTATCGAGAAATTCGTCTCCGATATGGATTTCCTCCCCTCGGCGAGCAAGGCGAACGACCTCCTCGACCTGAGGTCCACCGCGGAGGAACGCCTGGAGAACTCCCGAAAACTCTCGCAGATGAAAGCACGGCTGACCAAGCTCGCGGCCTTCGACGAGATGCTCCAACTCGGTTTCCGCACCGAATTCAACGGCACCACCGCCGCGGGTCTGGATCCCGCGCGCATCACCGTCACCATCAAGGCCGTCCGGGAGTACAACACCCCGGACGGCAAGTACGACCCGAAGGCCGATCCGAACGACGGCGTCACCCACGACTGGCGCACACCCGTACTCCAGACGATGAACTACAGCGGCATCATCCTGTCCTCCGGGGAGGAGACCGAAAGTACCCCGCTCGCCGCGGATGCCGGCGCCAGCGCGTCGTTCACCAACCCGCTCAACATAATCGGCACCCAGCGGCTGTCGAGCATGACCGCCTCCTACGACTTCAACTACGGCAAGTCCAAGGGCGAGGGCGCCGCCCAGTTCCACGCCGAGGAGAACTACACCTTCAGCCCGAAGAATTCCGCGGAGGACGACTACAAGGGCGATGCCGGGCTCGAGATCTTCGGCATGCGCACCCGTTTCATCGCGGAGATCTCCTACAGCCACGGCCACGGCCCGGCTCCGATCGAGGGCGAGGGCAAGGTCAGCCTGGCCGTCCCGCAGTATCTGACCACCGCGAAAGCGAACAAGGGAAAGCTGCGGCCGCCGACGATGCGCGCGGATCACGGCCCCAAGGACGCCCTCCCCGCCGATATCGTCAAGGGCCTCGGCATGAAATCGAAGAAAGCCATCGAAGGCGGCGTCGGCAGGATCCCGCTGTCCGCCGTCGTGGCCAACCACGCGGTCGCCGAGATATTTCACGAGGCGACGACCGGCCTCATCGACGGCATAGAACTCGAGGCGGCCGCCGAGGGTCGCGACTTCGACCCCAGCACGTTGGATATCCCCGGGAAATTCCCCGAGGACCACGGCCCGATACTCCCGATCGCCGAACCGCGCACGGGGCAGACCGACGATCCGTCCTCCTGGTGGAGCAGCCATCGCGCGGGTTTCCACTCCTGGGTTCCGGATCTGAGCAAATGGCAGCCGAGCCTCGGTCCGTGGTTCCGCAAGCAGAACAGCGAGCCGGAATCGATCGATCTGCCCGAGCTCGGCAAAGGCCCGGTTGTTCCCGAGACGACCATCACCATCCCGAAGAAGGCCGTCACCACCGGAACCGAAGCCGAGGAGGCGCCCAAGCCCCTGAAGGAACTCGATCCGCTCCCGAAGCCGGATGCGAAGAAGCCGAAGGTCCCCGGCGCCTGGCCGGAGGAGACCGAGAAGGACGACGACGGGACGACCACCCCCGAGAACGGCGAGACCTGGGGGCACTGGGCCTGGAGCAAGGCCACCGGCATCGGAAAATGGGTGTGGCGCACCGCATTCGGCGATCCCGCCACCGACCCGGCGTCGCAGGCCAGCTCGGTCCTGCACGCCTCGATGTCCCCGCAGCACATGATCATGTACGCGCCGCTGATCTTCCGCGACTCGTACAAGTTCGAGACCGAGATCCCCGGCAAGGTGACCGGCACCGACTACAGCGTCGACATCCGCGGCTTCTTCGACAACATCAGGGCGGTGAAGCCGGCCGCGGTCGACACCGAGCACTGGCTGGAGGCCAACAACGCCACGATGCGGTTCAAGGGCTTGCAGAAGGGCCACAAAGGCGCGTTCATCGTCGGCGGAACGTACGGCGAGGAATCCGATCACAGCTTCCGGCCCAGCGGCGGGTTGCAGAGCAGCAACTCCAGCAACACCCATGTCACCAAGGGTGACGGCACCGACAGCATGCGCGTGACCTCCGACTACGGCGGCAAGGTGTACCGGTTCGTCGCGGACGGGCACTACACCGTCACCGTCAAGGCGGGCTTGCGCAACTTCATATCCGGCCTCGTGCACGGCAAGCCGTACGGCACCCGTACCCGTGTCATCGACGCCCCCGACCGGCTCGAGTTCTTCCTTACCGACAACGACCTGCACGACTATCCCGAATACAAGGCTCTGCTCATGAAGACGGCCGAGGAGCAGAAATGGGATCTCGACATCATCCCGGAGGGCCAGGAGGAGCAGAACGTATCCGAGACACAGGACGACGGCACCGTGAAAACGGTCAAGAAATACGTACCCGTCGAGCCCCGCCTGCTGTCGGACGCCTACACCGGAAAGCGCCGCGACGATCCCAAGACGGCCAAGGCCCTGCCCGCCTTCGGCGGCGCCACCGAGGTCATCTTCGACGACGGTCGCGGCGCGCTCGAGAACGCCGCCACGACGTTGCTGGAGAAGATCTCCCCCGGCGCGACCGTCGTCGGCCACAACAACTACCACCCCGGCGTCGCACCGCTGATCAACGAACACAGCACCAGCTACGGCGTACGCAACCTCGCCAACGCCGGATCCGAGGGCAAACACACGTTCCATTTCGTCGACCGGTCCATGGGCATCCCGCGCATGGTCGGCGTCACGTTCACCCAACGCCCCCAAGCGGACAAGGACATGCCGGACGGCCAGACGCTGGCCACCATCGAGGGCAAGATGGTCCCCCGGACCGCCGCCCTGGACAACGTCCACCGCCACATCCGCGCCGACGGCAACTCGCTGGAGGAACCGGGCGCGACCAGCGTGGGCAGCAGCCACAGTCACAGCAACCAGCTCAGCGTGGGTCTCAGCGGGCAGAGCAATCAGCAGCGTCCCGGCGCGACGCTCGCGGTCCAGCGCACGGGCACGCACAGCGAGGTACACAACTCGACCCGTGATCTGAGCGCGTGGCAGCGCAGCGCCGCACGTCAGTACGAGTTCAAGATCCCCTCCGAATGGACCGTCACGGTCGACTGGCGGATGATGGACGAGACGTTGTCGGGGTACGTGTTCGACAAGGTCGGTGATCTCCTCACCGCGAGCGGCAATGCGATCGCCGAGGGAAAGTCGCTCATCACGACCGGGCAGTGGCGGGGCGTCGTGGAGGGTCTGGATCCCGACGAGATTTCCACACCGAGTCAGTCCAGGTCCGACACCGTCAAGGCCACCACTTTCATGCGCGTGCACGAGGGTGACACGAAGCCGATCCCGAAGGTCGGGGAGAAGCCCGCGGCCGAGGTCGCGCGCACCGATCCGCAGGTGTTCGGATTCGATCCGACCAAGAGCAAGCTCGAGCCCGCCAAGGCCATCGGGACTTTCGAAACCATCGACCTCGAGGCCGCCACCGCCGTCAAGCCTGCCGAGAAGGTGCCTGGCAAGGTGCGCGAGCTGCTGTCCGTGCCCTCGTGGAAACCCAAGCTGGCGTTCGACATCCGGGAATTCGACGCGTCGCAGCAGTTCGCCGAGGCGCTGTTGCGCGTCGACCCGTCGCTGCACACCAACGACAGCACCCGGGTTGCCGAAGGTATGTACAACCGCCTGGTCACGCTGGTCGCGAACGGCGATTTCGTCACGCTGGGACCGCAGTCCACCGCGCCGTTCCTGAACGTCGAGGAGACCGGCAAGATGCCGGCCCCGCAGCAGCACGCGGCGGGCGTCAAGATCGGCGACACCGTCGTCAAGATGAGCCTGTACTCGCCGCGTGAGGAGGACGGCAACGACCAGATCGCCTTCGACGCCTTCGAATTCACCGTCGACAGCATGGGCTCCTCGTCGAGCAGAAACACCAGCACCGCACTGAGTGTCGGCTACAGCGGGGCCAAGCAGACCAACGATCGCGGCGGCCCCAGCAGCATTCCGCTGGGCGGCGACGTCTCGGGTAAGGGCGGCACCGTCGCGATCGGCAGTGTGTTGCGAAGCCTGTTCCGCACCAACGTGAAGGGTGGAAAGCCGGAGGGTAAGCGGCTGCGTTCGGTGGCCGTGGTCGAGGTGATCGGCCCCAAGGGGACGCTCTGGGTCACCGGTGATCTCATCCTGCGTTCCAACGAGAAGCCGCCGGACAGCGCGAACCTTCCGAAAAATATTGCGCCCAAGGATGATTCGTCTCTCGTGCCGCCGAAGGACGGTAAGCCGAAGGGCGACGAGACCGATGCCGCGAAGAAGGCCGCGGACGAGAAAGCCGCGGCGGAGAAGAAAGCGGCGGAGGACAAGGCCGCAGCGGACAAGAAGGCGGCAGAGGACAAGGCAGCAGCCGAGAAGAAAGCGGCAGAAGACAAAGCCGCAGCGGACAAGAAGGCGGCAGAGGACAAGGCAGCAGCCGAGAAGAAAGCCGCAGAAGACAAAGCCGCGGCAGAAAAGAAGGCTGCGGACGAGAAGAAGGCCAAGGAAGAAGCCGAGGCGAAGAAGGCCGCCCCCAAGAAGAAGAGCAAGCCCAAGAAGCAGCAGCCGACGAGCGACACCGAGGACGACGACACCAAGAACCCCGACAAGAACAAAGACGACACCGAGGCAGACAAGGCCGCAGCAGAGAAAGACGCAGCCGAGAAGGCCGCGGCCGAAGCCGCAGCGAAGAAGCTCGAAGACGAGAAGGCAGCGGCAGAGAAACTCGCAGCCGAGAAGGCCGCAGCCGAAGCCGCAGCGAAAAAGCTCGAAGACGAGAAAGCCGCGACCGAGAAATCCGAGGCCGAAGCGGCGGCCAAGAAGCTGGAAACCGAGAAGGCCGAGAAACTCGCGGCCGCGCAGGCCAAAGCCGATGCGGACAAACGCGAGGTCGAAGCCGCGGCCGCGGCAGAGAAACTCGCGACCGAAGCCAAGAAGCTCGAAGCCACGCTCGCCGCCGACAAAGAGGCCGCCGCCGCGGCGAAGACCGCCACGCAGAGCGGCAAAGAGAAGTCCATGTTCAGCTTCATGAAGGGAGCCCTGTCGTCGCTGCTGCCGGACACCGCCGCGACGCCGGCCGCCCGCGCGCGCGGCGCGCGCCGGTTCATCGTGAACGACGTCGTCGCACCACCGGGAATGGTGTGGGAGTCGATGCCCCTCGACGGCGACTGTTTCTTCCACGCCCTCGAGCGCATCTACTACCCCGAGCCGTACCGCACGGCAGGAGAGCTGGACCGCCGGATTCGATACCTGCGCTACCTGACCGCGCTCGAACTGGCCAACCCCGCCCGGGTGAACGATTACTTCGAGGTCTTCCAGAACCTCAGGAACACCGCGGAGAACAGCGGCAAGAAACTCACCGCCGCGCAGGAGACCGCCGGGATTTCACCGGCGGACACCAACCGTCACTTCGCGGAATACCTCCGGCAGATCGAACACGAGGTGCTGCCGCGTCACCAGTGGAACTCCGATATCTCCGATCTGGTGCCCCGCGCCGCCGCGGCCGCCCTGGCACATCTACTCCCGCCTACCACCGTGCGCCTCCACCACCGGCAACTCCCCGACGGGGCGACCTTCGGCCCGGACGACCAGGCGACATCCGACGGCTCGATCCTCGTCGCCTACGACCACTACCACCACGCGGTGCCCAGCACCGACGCTGTTCCGACCGGTACCTCGACCAGGCCCTGGAGCGCCGTCAACCACCTGTTCGCCGAAGGCGTCGAGCAGTACACCCCCACGACCGTCGCCACCGCGTCTCCCACCCGGCTCACGGTCTTCGGCGACCAACACGCCGTCCATCACATCTGGTATCCGGGCGTCAATGCCCAGCGCGGGCAGATGCGCGACGCCGACAACCGCGCGGTGAACCTCACCTTCGCCCAGGCGCTGGGCGGTGCGACCGTCGTGCGCGCGGCCGCCGTGCCCGTCGAGCCCGCCGCCCCCGCCAAGCAGCCGACCACGTCGGCCCAGCAGTCGGCCGACCCCGAGCTCGATGCCGCGATCGCCGCGTCTCTCGGTTACAAATCCGACTACGACCTCGACGGCGCCCTCGCCGAGTCTCTGGTCGTGTTCAACGAGTCCCTCGTTGCGACGGCCGAGGCCGCATCAGCCGCCGAAGCGGCCAAAGCAGCCGAAACATCGGCAGCCGCAACCGAATCCGAGAACGGAGGCAGCACCGAGCCGACGGCGAAGGCGGTCTTCGACAGCGGACTGGACAAGAGTTTCGACAAGGGGCTCTACGACGCGGACGGCAAGCTCATCCTCCCGCCCGCGTCCCCCACGGGCACGGTGATCCACGCCCCCGACGACGACATATCGATCCACGGCCTCGATCTGAACAACCCGTCCGGGAAGAAGTCCCCCTTCCCAACGGGAATCACCTCGCACCTCACCGACTCGGAGGAAGACCTCGGGGCCATCGGAGCAGTCAAATCACCTGAGCTGCTGGACGAATCGGCGCTGCAGCCTCCCGCGTCCCCTGTCGTTCCCGTGGTCTCCGAGTCGGAACTGTCCCACGACACGACCGCCTCGACATTGCCGCACACGTCATCCACCGATGCGGTTCAACAGATCCCCATTCCCGCTGTGGTGGAACATGATCCGTCCCTCACGGCCCACACACTCGACTCGCTGGACGAATTCACGGCCTCGACCACCCCCACGAAACTTCCCGAAGTCCCGCAGCCCTCGCTCGGGGACGACAAGAAGAAGTCGACCGACCTCGAGGAGCCGGCATCCTCCACGACCATCCTGCACACCCCTTCGGACGCCGAGCTCGCCGCCGCAGCGTCCGCCACGACCGGCCTTCACACCCCCTCGGAGAGCGAGGTACTCACCCCACTCCCCGCCGCGAACATCCCGCACACCCCCTTGGAAAGCGAGCTGCTCGACCCGACATCCGCCACAACGGCTCTGCACATACCCTCGGACAGCGAACTCGCCGCAGCGGCGTCCGCGACAACCGCGCTGCACACGCCCTCGGACAGCGAGGTACTCGACCCGATCTCTCCCTCGACCGCCCTGCACACGTCGTTGGAAAGCGAGTTGCTCACCGGGCCGGTCATGGCACCGACACTCCCCCCGCTCCGGCTCACCGACCTCCGATCCACCCTCGACGATGCGACCGTCCACCCGGGTTCCGACGACGAGGAAGCCCTTGTCCTCACGGACGAGTCGACCGTCGACCACACCGGCCGACCTCGCTCGAATTCCCTTCCCCCCGAGGGCAATGCAGTCGCCATCACCCCCGACGTGCCGACCCGACGCCCCAACCGAGCCAACTCGTTCACCGGTTTCCCCGTACTCCTGGACGAAACCACCCCCAGCATCGACCCCCGCATCTTCACCGCCTCCAAGAACACACTCCCCCTGTCCAAATCCATCGAAAACCTCCTACTGGCAGCCCCTTCCAGTTCATCCCCAACCTTTCCCGGCCCCTTCGTCCCCCACTTCTCCAACTCCCCCACCCGTCACGACTTCTTCACACACCAGGGTGCCTTCGAAAAAGCATCCCCCGAATACAACCTCAAACCGGCCACCTCGTTCGACGGCCTCGAACTGCCCGAAGACACCTCCTCCAAGGACTTCGAGCCGGTCGAGAAAACCACATCCGTCGACGACCTGAAGCTGTCCGACGACACCGGCCTCACCCACGGTGTCGAACCGATCGAAAAGTTCGACCCGGCCGAAATCACCACCCCCACGGACGATCTCGTCGCCCCCAAGGACTTCACACCATCGAAGGGCCTCAAACCGGCCACCTCGTTCGATGATCTGAAACCGTCCAAGGGCACTGTCTCTCCCGAGGCCGTCAAGCCGGTCAAGAGAGCCGCTTCCGTCGACGACCTGAAACTGTCCGACGACATCACCGTCACCGAAGGCATCATCCCGAAGGGCCTCGCACCGGCAGAGAAAACAGCGTCCGTCGAAGACCCGAAACTGTCCGACAGCACCACCACCGAGGACGTCAAGCCGGTCGAGAAGCTCGACTCGGACGAAGACAGCATGCTCGTCGTAGATCCCTTGGCCCCCAAGGATTTCACGGCACCCAAGGATGTCGAGCCCGCCGAGAAACTCGACTCGGAAGAGGACATCACGCCCGTCATGGGCCCCTTGTCCCCGATGAGATTCACGACCACCGAGGGCTTCGATTCAACCGAATTCAATCCGACCCACGGCCTCGCACTGCCGAAGAAGCCCACTGCGCCAAAGGATTTCACGCTCTCAGACGACCTGGTATTCCCCGAGGACTTCGCCGCGCCGAAGAACCGGAGGCGGGCCGCGTCCTTCGACGACACGAAGCTGTCCGGTGGCAACGCCTCCACAAAGGGCGTCAAACCGGTCAGGAAGCTGGACCCGAACGAAGACATCATGCCAGTCGTGGATCCCTCGGCCCCCAAGGATTTCACGGCCGCCGAGGGCTCCGAACCGACCAAGCGCGCCGCGTCGCTCGATGACGTGAAGCTGTTCGACGACGCCTTCGTCCCCGAGCTCACCCCTTTGAAAACACCGCGCACCGACCCCGCGACCGACGGCAGTACCCCGCTGCGCTCCGGCGAAACGGCCACACCGGCCCGGCGCTCGCGCAACCCGTGGAACCGTCTGCGTCGCTTGGCATCCCGCATCACCGCATCGGATCAGACTACCGGCGCCGCGATCCCCCGCCCGACCGCGGACACCCCGCGCCGCAGCATCCGCGACCTCTTCCGCCGCCCCCTGGACCGCCTGAACCTCCGCACGTCGACCACGACACCGACGCCGCGCCCGGTCCGCAGCGACGGCGCCACCGCCCACACGACGGTCACCAACCGCCCGGCCGACACCCTGCTCGCCCCGCCGCTGACACCGAACGACTGCGTCGTCGCGGCCCTCACGGCAATCCGAAACACTCTGCCCGGCACCAGAATCCGCGTGCCGCGTCTCCCGTTCTCGCTGTCCGGACACACCCGCCGGGAACTCGAGCGGGCCGCGGGCGGCAGACTCCGCGGCTACCCCGACGAGACCACGATCGTCCGCAACCTCCAGATCCACGGCCCCGGCGCACAGGCCCTCGTCGTCGCCGTCCACGCCGCCCCGAACACGAACGGCATCGGCGCGCACGCCTACCGGATGTACAACGACAACGGCCTCATCCGCGTCGACGACGCCGCCGACCCCACCCACACCCTGCCCGGTCAGCAACGCCCGGCCGGCGTGCACGCCATCCTCTACACCCCCGAGGGCAATACGGTCCGCCCCCTGCTCCCCCGCAGGACGACGGTCCCCAAATTCCCCGCCGACATCCGCATCGGCGCACCCGAAGACCACTCGGGCAGCAACCGAACCCTGTCCACCGCCCCCGACCGGACCGGTAGCTCATCGGCGATTCCGCACGGCGACGCGGCATCCAGCCGGACCGGCCACCGAAATGCAGGTCCGGGAGTCGACGGCACCGCTCGCGCCACCGACTCTGCGGCAGGCTCCGCACGCAGACGCGGACTGCAACGACTCCATGGCTTCGTATCCCGCCTGCGCAGCCGGGACACCGCCGTCGCGTCCTCCTCGACATCCGCTGCGGCACAGGGCAATAGAACCCTCCCCGCAGCCACGGATTCCCCCTTCCGCAGCATCCGCGCCTTGTTCGGACGCCGCGAATCGGGCATCGCCACCTCGGACGTCATCGTCACCCGGACCACACACCGCGTCGATGGAACCACCATGGATGGCGATGGAACCACCTCGCGCACACCGCAATTCACCACGCGCACGGCCACCTCCCTCGATCAGCTGAGCCCGCAACACCGATCCGCGGTCGTGGGCCACACCCGCAAACCCGATGTGGTGGACGACTTCCTCGCCGATCCAGACCGGTTCGTCCGGGACTGGGACGGGGCGGCCAGCGCCCCGGAAGGCATGGCGATCCTGTGGCCGGGCCAGCAACCGCCCGCATTCGAGGACCTCCACCGGGAACTCGAGCGCATGGCGCAGGTCCCGGAGGAGGAACTCGACCCGGGCGCACCGGGCATGCTCGACGTCCTGCGCAACCTGCTCGCCGCCGATGATCCGCGCCGCGAGTGGCAGACCGTGGTGGAGGACTTCCATCGCTACCACGAAGTGAACGACCACTTCGGCGCGAACCTGAACGCGCAGTTCAGCATCGACGCACTCCGCGACCAGATCCGGCGGCTGGACGAGGCCACCTCCGCACCGCTGCCGATCACCACTCCGATGCATCTGGTGAGCGATGACAGCACGCTCGCCGGTCGGCTCATCGCGGGCGGCGCGGGGGCGGAGATCCTGCACCACACCTTCACCGCCGCCGCGCAGACGTCATCGACGCCCCGGGTGGAGCTGACCGTGCCGCCCGGCGTCCGGGGCCTGCTGTCCGGCGATCCCGCGCACCCACAACTGCTGCTCCCCCGCGACACCGTGTTCCGTTTCACCGGCCTCACCGAGGACGGACGCGTCACGGCCGAGGTGGCCCTCGCCGCCCCGAACCGCGCGGGCGTCCGATACGTACCGACCGGCGAACCCCGCCGTTCATCGTGGGATTCGACTGAGCCGCAACCGGATTCACTCCCAGACCAGGGCCTGCTCGTCGGCGGCGTGCGCTACTTCGCCGACGACGCCGCCCGCGAGAGTTTCGCGCACAACGTCCTGCGCACCTGGGACGACCTGTCCGGCGAGGTGCGAAACACCCTGCGCCGCTACGAAGAGGGCGCGCTGATCAATATCGCGCTGCGCCGCGGCACGGCCGCCGGGATCGACCGGTGGGTCGCGCATCTGGTCGACAGCGCCGAGCTGTGGAAGTCTCGCGAGTACGAGTTGCAGCGCGCGGGGGTTTCCTCCTGGTCGCCCGATGCAGAGCAGCTGGCGGTACCGAGCACACTCCTGGCTGCCCGGCCCGGCGCGCGGTGGGACCAGATCCGGTCCGATGCCCGCATGTACGAGCTGATCCGCGATCATTTCGGCCCCCGGGACACGTCCGAACCACTCACCCCCGGCCCGCTGCACGAGCACATGCGGGTGCTCGACGAGGCGACCGCCGTCCCGCTGCGGCTGGACGGCGCGGTTCAGGTCACCCGCAGCCTCAGCACGATCGATTTCCTGAACGCCGCGGACGGGCAACCGCTCGGCGACCGGAACCCCGATCTGCTGGTCGGCGCGATCCAGCACGAACCCGGCTACCTGTCCACGTCGTTCTCCGCCCGCGGCCGGCACATGCCGGACACGACGAAATACCATGTGTCCCTGACTGTTCCGCCCGGAGCGCGCGGCGTCTACATCGGCAGCGACGCCCGCGATCGCCACAAGCTCGAACTCGTCCTGCAACGCGACGCCCGCTACCGGATCACCCGGATCGAGCGTCCTGCCCGCGGCCTGCCCGTACTGCACGCCGAGCTGCTGCTGCCCGCGGACCCGAGCCGCTCCGCCGGGCTCGCGCCGAACCCGGGACCGTTCACCGACACCCCGGACCTGCCCGGGGATCCGAAAGGCAAGGGCCGCAGCGACACTCATGACGTCACCGACACCACACCCGCCGTCGGCGAGCGCGCGTACGAGTCCGGCCCGCAGACCCGACCGGCCGGATTCGACACCGATGCAACGGATTCGACCCCCACACCCGAGCATTCGACCGATCCGCAGCAACAGCCCAGCCGACCGGCGTCGCCACCGCCACTGCTCGCACGACCGAACGTGCCGTCCACCACGAACTCCCCAACGCGCCAGCCCCACAACGAGATCCGCGATCTGACCGCCGAAGAGAACCACGCCCTGAGCGCGTACGCCGATATCGCACGAATTCTCCGGGACAAACTCTCGTACGCGGGCATCGATGACGACGACCTCTTCCACCTCATCGAGCAGATGAACCCCGACCTGCTCGACGACCTCGCCGACGCGGCGGCAGCCCTCGGCGCGACACCGCAGACCGCCGTGGACTGGCAGCGCCGAGCCGACAACTTCGACAAGAGCATCCAGGACGTCGCGCGCGAAAACAGCCGTCGATCGGACGATTTCGTCGACGACTTCGCCAGCTACCACCCCACCGAAACCGCGGACACCACCGACGACTCCGCAGCATTCCCCGGCGGCGAAGCCATGAACGACTTCGCAGGATTCTTCGCCGCGAACAATCTCACCGGCTTCCCGAGCAACAACCGCGGCGCGGACGCCCCCGACCGCGATACCGACACCGCCTCGACAGCCGACCTCGCACCCCGCACCCCAACCCCGGTCTTGCGCGACCTCACCCCAGCGGAAACCCGTGCGCTGCGACAATTCGCCCGATTCGACGAGGCCATCCGCTCCGCCGAACCCTGGGAAGCCCTGGAACTCGCCGAACAACTCCGACCGGACCTGCACGACGCCTTCCACAGCGCGGCCACGGCACTGCGAGTCCCGCCGACGCTGGCCGTGGATCTCCGCCTCGAAGCCCACGACCGTCAGGATGCCGAACCGGGTATCGGGGTGGAGGACATCCGACGCCGGATCACCGTGAACCGGGAACCCACACCGGACAACACCCGCGTCTGGGAACCTTCCGACCAGGACGCGAACCACGTCCTGGAGGTGCTCGCCCAGTTCTCCGGCCACTCCACCCCGACCGAAGCCCGCACCACCCTCGCGCACGGCTTGGCGGAACATCTCGACGACTACACCGATCAGATCACCACCTTCACCCCTGCGGGACTGAAGGAACTGAAGGTCGAAGTTCTCCGCCGCGCCCGCTGGGACGCCGAACGCAGCGGTGAGCGCTGGCGTCTGGTCCGCAGGCACGGCGACATGGTGGCGCAGGGCTTGGCCCGCCATGGCGATCCGCTGTACAGAACCCCCGAGGAACTCGCTGCCGAAACCCACCGCCGCGAGCAGTTCGAGGAATCGGTCCGGCAATTCGACGATGCCATCCGGCAACGCGCCCAGGACCGGCTCCGACACCTGCTCGACGTCGTGCGCGACCCGCAGCACCCCACCGACCATCTGATGAGCGCCGACCTGCTCCCCATCGCCGCTCGCGAACTCGGCCTCAATGTCATTGTCCTACACCCGGATTCACCGCGCGAAATATTCCAGCACGGCCCCTCCGACGCACCGTTCACCGTGCTGTACACCTCCGCCGAACACCCGGAAGGACTCCAGGTCGCCACCATCACCGGCGGCACCCCGCTGCGGTTGTCCCCGAACGACCTGCACACTCCGGTCGCCTTCGAACCGCCGCCGGGACAGCAGTGGCGTCCGGACACCCCAGCCGACGCCACGCACACCGGCCACCTCGACGCCACCGGCACCCGCATCTTCGATTCCGATGAAGCGGGCCTGAACTACGGCGAGACCGCCCTGAACCAGTGGCATCACCTCACCCCCGAACAGCAGCATGCGGCGTGGGCCTATCACACCTCGGCGATCCACAACACGCTGCTGCGGGAGGGTGCGGACCGAGCGCAGGAGGTACTCGACCGCAGTCGCACGGCCGCCGAGTACATATCACTGCTGAGCGAGCTGACCGGCTCGCGGGAGCCGTCGCTGGCCGAGCTGACGAACCACTACCGGGCGGGCGAAGCCCCCATCCACGAGAAGATCGCGGACCCGTACCGCGCGAATACGATGTGGCGGCTGATCCAGGCGATCGTCAACCGGAACAATGCGGAGTCGACCCTCGCGCAGATGATCGCCGACGATCAGTTCCAGCGGGTAACACTGCAACCATTCTTCCAACGCTATTTCGGCACGTCACCGAGCCTCGAAGTACTCGAACGCGCCATCGACACCCTCGACACGGCGACCCGCCCGCTGCCGAACACCGAACCGATCCGGGTCGTGCGCGGCCTGACGAGCATCGATTTCATGCGGGACATCAACGGCAATCCTCTCGGATTCCACGACGACCCGACCCGCCTGATCGGCGCTGTGCAACGCGAGCCCGGCTACCTGTCCACCTCGGTGGGCCGCGATCTGGCCACCATGCCGGACGGCCGCCGCTTCGAGTATCGAATGAACCTCACCGTTCCGCCCGGCGCCGAGGGCCTGTGGATCGGACCCCGCAGCGGCGTCCCTCGCGACAACGAACTGCTGCTGGCCCGCGACACGATGTACCGCATCACCGGGGCCCGGCGCGACGAAGCGAACGACCTGGTCATCCTGGATGCGGAAATCCTGACGCCGACCGACGACGTGCCCGACGCGCTGCGATCGGTCGTACCCGCCGCAAGCTCCGGTCTCGCCGAAAGCTCCCGCACGACAGCGGGTTTCCCGGACACGGCGGAATCGACGAGCCCGCGCTCGGCACCGGAGACCTTCGCCGCGGCACTCGCCGCAGGCAAGGCCACCGACCCCTCCGAGTCTCCCGCCGCCGAGGCGAGCGGATCGTCCCGGTCCGACTCTCGGCATGCCTACGCGCAGACCCTGAGCGCCATACTGGCCGGTGACCGCCCGATCGACTTCGCCCGGATGCTGACCGTCCTGACCCACGCGAACACCTCGCGTGACGCGCGGCCGCTCGACAACGCGTTCATCGACGCACACGGCCGCCCGTTGAAAGACGTTGTCCGCGAGGCAGTTCAGCAGGGTCGACTGTCCGAGTCCCAGGAACGTCGAATGGCCCGCCTGATGGGCTGGCAACCGAAACCGGACCTGCCCGCCGGAATCACGCCGCCCCGCACGGCAACCCGACCGGGGCAGTCGCCCGCGGATCTTCCGCCGGTCCGCGAGTATGTGAAATCGCTTCTGGCGGAACAGAATATCGAGAGCGCACTGACGTTCGTCGAAAAGTTGGACCGCAACCCCCGCCGACTGTGGGCGATCCAGGACGCCTACCGGGCCCAGACCAACGGCCGAGACCTGGCCGCGGATCTGCGCAGCGCCCTGCCGCAGGACAGGGACTACCTCGACCATGTCTTCGCCGAACCCCCTGCGCGAGAGTCGGATTGGGGCGCCGATGACAAGCGGATACCGGTGGAATGGGGTACCGCCCGGCAGTGGTTCGCCCATATCGGCGCCATGTCCTTCGAGCACTGGTCCGGCGACCACCCGCTGCCGCACGGTTATCTGGACACAGGTTGCGTCCAGTTGGCGCATCACGTTGCACTGGAACTGATTTCGCTCGGTACCCAGCCGCGCAAGATCATGGTCAACGGCGAGGATCTGGCGGTGGTCCAGCACCTGCCGGACGGCTCGGCGACATCGCTGAACTGGTTCCACCATGTCGCCAACCTGGTGTACACCCGCGACCGGGACGGGCACGCGCAATGGATGGTCTGGGATCCCGCGGTCGCCCGCGAACCGGTCTCCACTCGCGATTGGCTGGCACGGATCAACCTCGATGCGGACCGGGCAACGCATCTCGAGGGACCCGCCGAGCAGATCATCGAGACGTTCGCCGCACGCCGCGCCGCCGACGAGGCGAACGACAGCGCCTGGATGCGCTGGACGAGGGATGGATACCTGCGCGAGCCGACCGTCGTCGTCACGGACGCACATGCGATGGCATTGGCCGCGGGACGGCTGCTGCCGCCGCGCGCCGACGCCGACGTGTACCGCCCCGAGACGCTGCGCGAGCTCGACCGGGGGTTCGCGGACGTCGACACCGACAAGCGCCTGCTGCAAAGCCTGAACGTCATGGCGCGCCGCACCCTCGGCGGTAGGATCCGCGGCGCTGTCGAGGACTACCTGCACGCCCGCGAGGCCGAGGGCAACCCGCCGGCCGAGAGCGACATCCTCGACCTCGTGTATTCCCGACTCCGGGGCAATCCGGCACGAGTCGGCCTGCTCGACGACAACCCCGGCCTGGCCCGGTTCCTGCGGTCCCAGCTACCGACCCGATACCGCGAGTTCATCGTGGGAAATCTGGACACCGGATCCGATCACGAATACGCCGCGCAGCTCGCCGCAGCCCTGGACAGCACCGATCCGATCGACTTCCGCGCGTTGCTGGACACGCTGCGACATGCGACCGCGCTGCGCGATACCGCCTTCCTGGAGGGCGCCTACCAGGTGGCCAACACGACGCCGTTGGCCGCGGCGGTGCGGGAGGCTCACGAGGCGGGCCGGTTGACCGACGCCCAGACCTCACGGATCGGCCAGCTGCTGGGCTGGGAACCCGAGACGTTTCCCGCATCGGCGACACCACCCCCGACGCACGGCGAGAACGCCCCGCAGGTGCGCGCCTATTCCGACGCGCTGCGCGACCGGATCGACTCCGGACAGGCCTCCGCCGCGCTCGCGCTGATCACCCGATTGGATCGTGACCTGCGCGCGATACAGCCCGTCGAAGCCGCCTACCGCACCGCCACCGAAGGCCGCGACCTGCGCACCGACCTGCGGACCGCACTCCCCGACGAGCACGACTACATCGACCACGCCCTCGCCCGGCCGGCCCGCACGGACGCCACCCCCACCCCGGTCCTGGAGGACACCGCCACGGACTGGATCCAGGCCCTGAACACCCTTCCCTCCACCACCCACCCCGGATCCGCCGAACGCGCCCAGCTGGCCGCCGTAACTCTGACCGGCCTGGGCACCCACCCTCGCAAAATCGTCATCACCGCTGCGGGGCTACAGGCCCCCACCACCCGACCGGACCCCGCGGGCCGCGATACGACCACCCGCTATGTGCCCATCGACCAGTACGTCGGCAACCTCGTGTACACCGTCGAGGGCGGGATCGCCGCGTGGCAGGTCTTCGACCCCGCCCTGAGCAGCACGCCGATGCTGGTCCAGGAGGTGCTGGCCCACCTGCGAGCCCCGCGCGACGCCCAGGTCAGCGAATTCACCGCGCGTGAGGATCTGGACTTCGCCACGCCTGTACGGCCGACGTCGTCCCGCAGCCACGAGGCGATTCCCGACCAGGACACGTACTTCGGTCAGGACCTGCGGCAGCAGCTGGACAGCGAACCCGAGGGCGACACCCAGGTTTCCCGAGCGCGTCTGGACCGCGCCGATCCGGGTCCCCGGCAACTGGGCCCGGACCAGCAACTCCAGGCGCTGAGCCTCACCGAACGGGAACAACTGCTGCCCATGCCCGGGGTCCCGATCAGGGTCCCGCGTCCCGCCGGCGATGTGCTCACTTTCGTCGACCACAACGGCCGAACCGAACAACTCCCCACGGTCGGCGACAAAGTACCCGCGCGACTCGTCACACACCCCGACCAGCCCGCGCACTACCAGATCACCGAACCCGGAGGGCAGATCCGCTACATCCTGCGGGATATGGCGATGGACTTCACCTTCGAACACGCGCCGAACAGCACCGACACCGGCACACTGAGCTGGAAAACCCCGGCGGGCGCGGAAATTCGATTCCTCGGCTTCGACGAACACAATCGGCCGCTACCGTTGCGAATGCCGTACGACGTCCCGCTCGTGGCACGACCCGGTTTCGGATCCTGGCAATGGCTGAAGTATCCCGGTCGCCCCGAGTGGTTCCGCGTCAACACCTCCAGCGGCGTCCTGCCCGCACTGCCCGTGGTGCGGGGACGGCACAACGACCCGCTGTTCGGAGTGGACGGGATCCCCAAACCCGAAGAGACGCGCCAGGGTTCGGCCGGAGACTGTTCCCTGCTGGCCGATCTGAAATCGCTCGCCGAACACGACCCGCAGTCGATCGTGGACATCCTGCACGACCACGGCGACGGCACCGTCAGCGTCCGGTTCCTGGTCGATCACCCCGACGGCACCACCGGCTTGGAATGGGTGCGGACAGAGAAGACCATCTACGTCACCCCCGGTGCCGACACCGGTTACTTCATCCGGCACGAACCCGGAGAACCGCTGTGGGCCACCATGATCGAGAAGGCCTACGCGCTCCGGTTCGGCAACGGCGACGGCTACCAGGTCATCATCGGAACCCCACTCACCACCGCGGCCGCACGTCTCGGCGCCGGCTTCCACCGAGCCGAGAACGGCTGGTTCGCACAGCCCGTCACCCGTTTCCGTAACTACGACATCGCTCACCCACTCCGATTCGACATCGATACCCTGCATCAGCTCCTCGACGACTACCTCAGCCGCGCCAGCGTCCGCTCCGACCTCACGAACGCCCAAACCCCCACCGCCGACCTCGAATTCGCCCGTCGGCTCGCCGACACCTTCGACGATTGGCAGGCCCGGCAACTGGCCCTGCACAATTCGACCCGGGCACAGCTGAGCGCCCGCCACCGGAACGACCCGGCCGGATTCACCACCGCCTGGAACGACTTCCTACGCACCCGGGACCTCCGATCCCCCAGCGGTTTCCGTGGCTATCTGGATCAACGCTTCCCGGACCGGTGGGAATCGGAAAAACAAGCTCTCACAGACTATTTCAGCGATACCTTCGGATCCGAGCCCCAGCATCGGACGCTGCCGAGCAGGTCCACGGTCGCGGCCCGGGCGATCGGCCGGCAAATCGAATGGGCCCTGCGCCGAAACACCGCCGTGACCATCGGAACCCACGCCTTCGGCGGGCCCGCGACGCTGCCCGGCCTGACCCAGACACACGTATACACGGTGCTGGCCATCGAACACGACAGCACCGGCGAACCGGTACGGATCCTGCTGGACGACCCGTACGACAACCACGACAACTACCCGCTCCCCCTCACCGGCATCGAATACCGGCTCGATCCCAAGGGGAACGATCACATCGGTGAACCGGCCAGCGGACCCCGTCACGAACTCGAGGGCTCCGAGTACGGCACCCACCCCGACGGCACCCGCTACCGCCGCGACCCCGACGGCACCGAATACGGCACCGAGCCCGACGGCACCCGCTACCGCCGCGACGCCGACGGCACCGAATACGGCCTCACCCCCAGCGGCGCCCGATTCCACGAAGCGCCCGACGGCACGGTCCAATACACCTACCCTTCCGGCGGCCGACGCCTGCGAACCCCGGACGGCACCCTGTACTGGACCGCCCCCGACGGATACCAGGAACGCAAGCCGGCCGGTACGACCGACTGGATCCCGGACCCCGGTCGCACGGACCCACCCGACACCACCATTCCGCGCCGGGGTGGGATCCTCGCGGTCGACCTCACCCACCTGCCCAAATTCTTCGCACTCGGAATGAGCGGCCCTGGAGCCTACGGCCTCGCAGCACCCCGGCCCACCCCCGACCCTCCGCTGGACAGCAACGAAGACAACGTGCTGCACACCCTGTTCGATGAACTCCACGGCCGGGACACCGACGACAACCAGCCCGATTCACCCCCCGCCGACAGCAGCACCTCGCCCACGCACGGCCTGTCCGAGGACCAGAAAGCGGCCGTCGCGCTGGCACAGGACACCCGGACGCTGCTCAGCACGGCGACGGCCACGGGACCGGCCACTCCAGTGACCGCGAATCCGCACAGTGCCACACCCGCTTTCGATCACTTCCGGTATGAACAGGCCGGCGGCGAGGAACTCATCGCGCCGGTCGCGGTCGCGCGGATCATCATGCACACCAGGCTCGGTCAAGGCGTACTGCCCGATCAGGCCGCGAAATTCTGGCAACGAGCCCAGCTGGCAACGGATCTGACCTTCAACAAGGGCGAGATCCTGGAACCGATGCAGCTGCTGCACGTGGATCTCGTGCCCACCCCGAGCACCGCGGACACCGGTTCAGCGCATCTGCACGTGACCATCGGTCACGGGGACGGCGAATGGCATCCCGACCTGCCCATCGAATCCTTCGCCGAGAACCTGCGTGAGCACCTCGGCCTGCCGCGGTCCGCGGACCTGGAAGGGTTGAGCGCGGACGATCTCCGGCACCTCACCAACGCGATGGCGCGGGCGCTCACCGCGTCACAACTCACCGGCCTCGACAACTCCCGTCGGTTCGGCCCCAACTACCTCCAGGCGCTGGAGGACCCCGACTTCCAGCACGAGGTCGAGAACGCCCTGCGCGACGGCGACCGATTCCTGGTCGGCGCGGACCCGCGCGACAACGACTACCGCACACTGATCAATGCCGGCGGCACGGCCGAACCGGGCCGCAACAACAACTGCATCGATACCTCGCTGGCCGCTCTGGCGAGTTTCCTGGGCGACCCGCAGGTGGCGCTGGCGCGGTGGGTCGACGGCAACTGGGGTGAGGCGAACGGCTTGCAGCGTGCCCAGAGCTTCCTCGGCACCCCGATCGAAAGCTTCCATTCCACAGCGGGTATGGACAAGCAGTTCGCGGCTCTGCACGAACACATCCGGCAGCAGGGACCCGGCTCGGCGGCGCTGGTACACAACGTCTGGCAGGCACGGGACCCGGTCACCCAGCAAGCGCTGTTCACCTCGGGTGGGTCCCCGATCATGAGCAACATCGCCCATGCCACGGTGGTCGTCTACCCGAGGAATGTGGCACCGAACCGCACACCGGGTCCGGTCTGGTGGGACCCCCAGAAGGGCACCGTCTCCGACCACCCACCCGCCTGGCTGGTGAACGGGTCGGCGCTCCTGGAATATCTGATGGCGCCCCGGCCGACGACCACACCGTCCGGCCCCACCAACTGACGCCCGTACACCGCATGCTGGTGATGCAGCCGAACCCCCTACCCTGCTCACCCGACCGAGGAGACGCACATGCCCGACCTCAGTACCCGGGAGCACACTCGCGAGTACCTGGCCGAGATATTTCCCTCCGACGATCGGGAATGGCGGATCCACCAGTTCCCCCACGGCTGGATCTGCCAACCGGAACCGACGCCCGAACAGCTCGCGGCAGGCCAAGCCCTCGGCCGGACGAACCTACTGATCGACGCGCACACCGCAGTGGTACTCGAATACCCGAGCTGGTCCATCGATATGGTCGCGGACGACTACACAACCACCAAACAGAACGGCCTTCCCCCCAACGGCCGGCAGATCCACCCACCCCTGTGGCGCCTGTCCATCCACCGGCTCCACGAAACCCCGGACACGATCACCTATCACGTCGAACTCCTGTCCCTGGCCACCCCACCAGCCGAACCCGCGGAATACGACCTCACCATCGACAAGCGAACCTTCCAACGCACCGGCAACGGTCCCCTGTCCGGCATCGTGATCGCCTGGACGGAATCCCGGAACAGACAACACGGCGCCTGGCCCGCCCGAGGCACCTGGAACGTCTGACCCACCGCCCTGAAGTGAATGTCAGAGTTTCGTCACCACGTCGACCGGCCCTGCCGCGGTCTCGGCGGGTGATGATCGTGACGAGCGGTATCGAGGACAACCACGTTCTCGGCACCGGAAGCGGTCACGAATTCCAGGAGGCGCACAGGTGGCAACCGTTGCCGCACGGGTCAGGGACCGGGTCGAGCATTTCCATGCGGAACGGCTGAACGGCGCGCGCGGGACCAGGCCGTTCCTTCAAGGTCGCCGACCCACGGCCGAGGACGTCGTGCTGACCGGAAACGATTACCTCGCCCTGGCCGACGATCCTCGGATCGCCGAGGCGGTCGCCGCGGCATTCTCCGGTGCCAGGCCACCACAGCAGTGTGTCGACCAGGGCAGGCTGGGCGACCGACTGGCTCGGTACACACATGCCGGCGCCGGCATCGTGTGCCAGTCGGGCTGGGACGCGAATCTCGGCCTGCTGCAGGCGATCGCGGATCCGCAGACTCCGGTCTACGTCGACGAGAAGGCACACATGTCGCTGCGGCAAGGCGCCGCGATGGCGGCAGCGCCGATTCACCTCTTTCGACACCACGAACCCGACCACCTGCGCGTCCAGATCGGCGAGCACGGCCCCGGCATCGTCGCGGTCGACGCGATCTGTAGCACCAGTGGCAGCCACAGCCCGCTGACCAGGCTGTGTGAGGTCTGCGAGGAATCCGGCAGTGTGCTGGTGGTCGACGAGTCGCACTCGCTGGGTATCGACGGACCGTGCGGGGCCGGCACGGTCGTCGGACTCGGTCTCGTCGAGCAGGTGGCGTTCCGCACCGCGAGCTTGGCGAAGGCATTCGCCGGACGCGCCGGCTTCATCGCGGTGCACGACCCGGATTTCGTCGACTACTTCCGGTCGGCGTCGTATCCGGCGGTGTTCTCTTCGGCCTTGCGCTCCCACGACCTCGCCGGGCTGGATGCCACCCTCGACGTCGTGCGCACCGCCGATCATCGCCGGACCAGATTGCACGAGATATCCGCGGCGGTACGAGAAGCGCTGGCGGCTCTCGGATTCGACCTCGCGGGATCGGACAGTCACATCGTGTCCATACCCACCGGACCCGACACACACAGCCTGCAGGTGCGCGACATCCTCGAACGACACGGCGTGCTCGGCGCACCGTTCTGCGCACCGGCCACACCACCGGACCGATCCTTGATCAGGTTCTCACTGCGCGCAACCCTCACCGATCCACAAATTCAACGAATACTGTTGGCTTGCAGCGAGATTCGTGACCGAATCGGCACCGCACCACCCAAGCCGGCACACTGAATGCAGCGTGCCCGCACCGGATTGCCGCCCATGGTCTCAGACTTCGGCGCACAGTTGTTGCCGCGCTGAGACCGCGCCAGGCCATTACTGGGCACCAGCCGAGCGATCCGACTGTCGTCGAGGTCGATGACGAACCGGCACAACATGTTCCGGCGTCGCCGCCTGCCAGTCCCACTTCGGTCGATTCCAGCTGTTCGCCGATCAGCTGCACACCCGCGGTTCCTGGGCCTGCTCCATCCGCTGCGGCGATCTGCCGACAACCTCCACAGCAAACAGTCTGCGCAGCTTTCGGGTCGGCTGACGGCTGCCGTCCGATACCCGTTTCTTACCGAAACCGGTCGAACACAGCCGCCGACCCTGCCAATTGCACCGCATTGACCTGTAGTTTTCGTGATCCATGCAGGAGGCGATAGACTCGCACAGCCGAAAGGCACGCCGCCTTAGCTCAGTCGGTAGAGCGCTTCACTCGTAATGAAAAGGTCGGGGGTTCGATTCCCCCAGGCGGCTCCAGGTCAGCGGGGGTTTCCGCATCCCGGGAACCCCGCCCGGCACGTCGATTGTGCCGAGAACGTGCCCAGCCTCGGGACAAGCCCAGCAGCTCATGCAGCCAAAGCGTGGAATGGTGTTGAGCCAACATGGTTGCCGATATCACCGTGTACCGCCGAGCAAACTCGGGCCAAAAGTCCCCAGGCGCAATCGATCCCCACCACATAACATTCGAGACATGAACCGTGCCAACTGGTTCCGCATCCTGCTGTGTGTGGCGGTGCTCGGCGGTACCAGCGGATGTATCGGCGCGGTGGACCGCGCGGACTTCGAGAACCAGATCCGGACCCGCGGCGGCGGACTGGTCAGCGCTCTGCCGCGGGCCGCGGTCGCGGCGCTGGCCGAGCGCATCGGCGCCGGTGACCCAGATGTGAACGTCATCCTGCTCACGGCCCCGAATTCGACCCAGTTCCGGCTCGTCCTGAACGACCAGCCGACCCAGGTGACCAACTTCCTGGACAGTGGCGATCTCACCGCCCGCGAACCGACTGTCCGCCTGCGCGTCCGCCCGCCCGGGCAACCCCGCGTACTGGACGAATACTCCTTCACCCTCGGCGACCTGAGTTCCCCACGCCCCGTGCGGGTTTCGGCGCTCGACGATCTGGACGGCGAGAACTTCACGATCAGCGAGGTGCCCGGCCTCGCGCATATCGAAGACATCGTCGACACCGCCCGCACCCGCAGCGAGATCCCGGACGGCCAGGTCACCGCCATCATCGTGAGCCGCTTCGACCGCGATATCCGCATGGTCGCCAACGTGGTGTCCGCGCGTTCGGAGGCGGTCGTGGAATTCGACCGCACCGGCGCGTTCCTCCGAGTCCAGCAGGTGTAGCCGATGCCCCGTGTAGTAACCGCGCTGGCGACCGGCCTCGTCGGCGGCGGATTCAGCATCGTGATCCCCGTCGCCATCTGGCCCGGCGAAGCGAAACTCACCGCGCCCCTGTTCTGTTCACCCCCGACCCCCACCCCGATGGTCGTCTCCGACACCTTCCACGACTCCGACGGCACCTCCACCAACTACACCCTCTACTGCGTAGGCGACCACGGCACCCTCACCAACGAAGGCTTCGCCCTCCCCATGCTGGTGATGCTCACCGCCCACATCCTCATCGTGACGGCCCTGGTCCTACTCATCCGTTCCCGTTCACGAACGACCCCCACCCCTACGACTCCGTGAATTCGGCGATCATCACGACCGCTCGTGGACCGTCGACCAGCCGCCACCACGTATAGCCCGGCCCCGGCGGCATATCGGCCGACGACAAGACACCGAGCGGCACGAATCTGTCGAGCCATCGAGCGGGAACATCCCTTCAGATTGCACCACCGGACGGGCTCGACAGCCGTGACTCCATGAAACCGGTGCGATTCATCCACAGCCGAGAAAGTTATCCACCGTTTCAGCATTTCCCCAGGTCACACGAGACCGGCGAACGTGATGTTGCCACACACTGGAACCGTCTTGCCGAGCGATCAGGGAAAGCGTGATGAGCACCGATGACGACGACCATATTTGTGATCGCAGCATTATCCGTGACGGTCGCGTCCGTGGGCCGGACAGTGGCAATAGCGCTCACGGTGCACGGCATACACGGGAGGTACCGGGCAGAAGCACTGCGTGGACTGGCGGAGTGCTTCCGGTTCTGGCGCAAATGAGCATCTCGAAGCGCTCACAGGTCCGATTGCCGGGGTATGAACGTGCGGTAGGCCAGCCAGGCGATGAACGCCTGATGTTCCAGTGGAACGGTCGGTGGGAGTTCGAGCCATTGGCGGTGGATGAAGATGGCGGTAAACCAACCGTTGCCCAGTGGGGTGTCATGTTCGGTGACGGTTTGACGTCCTCCCTACCCTGAAGGGTGGAGATTCCTACCAGCACATTCCAGTGCTCTCGGTGGGTTACTGCTTCTCAGCCAAGAGCCGGAACAAGTTCCGGGCTTACCTCGGCTCCACAGTCGTTTCGACTGTCCGCACGTCCTGCGGCCAGAATGTTCTTCGCGGCGTTCAGATCCCGGTCGTGGGTCGTTCCACAGCGGCACGTCCATTCCCGGACATGCAGGGGCTTGTTCTCCCCGATCGCCCCACAGACCGAACACATGCGCGTTGACGGAAAGAACCGGTCCACTTCGGCGAAGACGCGCCCGTACCGCTGCGCTTTCTCCTCCAAGATGCGCGTGAACGTGCCCCAACCGGCGTCGTGCACCGACTTCGCCAACCGGGTTCGAGCCAAACCCTTCACGCTCAGGTCCTCCACGAACACCGCTTGGTTGTCGCGGATGATCTGCGTGGAGTGCTTGTGCGCCCAGTCTTTCCGGGTATCGGCGACCTTGGCGTGAGCGCGAGCGACCTTCACTCGCGCCTTGACTCGATTGGCCGAGCCCTTTTCCTTGCGGGACAACGCTTTCTGCGCCTTGCGGAGCTTGCGTTCAACCTGCCGCAGAAACCTCGGCGAGGCGATCGTCTTGCCGTCCGAAAGGACCGCGAACGTCGTGAGCCCCAGGTCGATACCCACCTCGCAATCCGAGGGCGGCAACGGGTCGTCCTCGGTCCGCACCACGAACGACGCGAAATACCGGCCTGCCGCGTCCTTGACGATCGTCACCGACGACGGTTCGGATGGCAACTCCCGAGACCAGCGCACCGGGATATCCCCGATCTTCGGCAACCGCAGCTTCCCGCCGGAGGTCACCGCGAACCGCGCGTTCTTGGTGAACCGGATCGCCTGCCGGTTGTCCTTGCGAGAACGCAAACGCGGCGCCGCGACCTTCGCACCCTTACGTTTCCCGGTGATCGACGAGAAGAAGTTGCGGTAGGCGGTGTTCAGATCCGCCAAAGCCTGTTGCAGAACAACGCTGGACACCTCCGCCAACCACGCCCGCTCGGGTGTCTTCTTCGCCTCGGTCAGACGTGTGGACAACTCCGAATCCGGCAAGTACGACGACCGGTTCCGATGCGCTTCCCGCCGCGCGGCGAGCGCATCGTTGTACACCACCCGCGCGCACCCGAACGCCCGCGCCAGCGAAACCCGCTGGCCCGGCGTCGGATAGACACGGAAGTTGTACCGGAGTTGCACGCCCCCACACTACCAGCGGCTTATGACCGCCAATGAGTCGATACACCCTGGCAGACACTGTATTTCATGCTTCACGCCCACTCGGTTTTCCGCACCAAGTACCAGCATCGAGTCTTCGACGGCCGCCATCTGGCCCGGATGGAACAGATCATGCGGGACGTGTGCGCCGACTTCGAATGCGAGCTGGTGGAGTTCAACGGCGACACCAACCACGTGCACCTGCTGGTGAACTTCCCACCCAAGGTCGCACTGTCGCGACTCGCGAACTCCCTGAAAGGCCTGTCGTCGCGGCGGATGCGTCAAGAGTTCCCGGACCTCGTCACGCATTACTGGCGCGCCCAACGCCTGTGGTCCGGATCGTACTTCGCCGGATCAGTCGGCGGCGCGCCGATCTCTATCCTGCGCCAGTACATCGAACAGCAGAACCATCCACTCTAGGACACGCTCGGGCCATGGCGACCCTCCCACGTCCGCCTTCACCACCGGGCTGAAACCCGGCGCACTAGCGGACATCCTGGTAGCGGTCGCCTCTGCCGGGCGTCAGCGGTAGTAGCGGTCCGGGGTGTGGATGTCCCAGCCGTAGCGTGCGACGTGGGTGTTGGTGGCCGTCATCATGGCCGGTACCGAGGGGGCGGCGTCGGCGAAGCCGGGGTAGGCGCGGATGTCGGTTCTGGAATGACTGTGGAAAATCATTGTGGCCGTGGGTAATTCAGCGATCGCGCGATGCCCTCGTTGCCGCAGCGCTCCGACCGGCCGGTCATCGTACGTCAACTCCAGACGCCGCCACTTGGCCCGCGCAACCAGCATGCGCCGACGATAACGCGCCCACCCCCTCGACAGCACCCGAGTTTCACGCCCTCGCAGCGCCCTTCACGGCCGAACCACCACCTGAGCCTCGCAGAGACACCCAGCGAGATCACCCACGCCGAACACTCACCGACCGAGAACACCCACCCCACCCCACGACCGGTGGCATCCGGATTCGATGCACGCTACATTTCTGCGAGTTGCAATGAAAGGAGGTCCGATGCCCGGTCGACGCACGCTCGTCACAGCGGTGACGATGCCGCGCGCGATCACGTCATCGAACTCCCCGACAGCACAGGCAGATCCGATCCGAATCGCGAACGCGCAGGTAGTGCGGCCCACGCCGCCGCCGAACCGCACGATCGTGCGGATTCCCGGATCCGGCGGCAGTGCGAGCGCGACCGTGTCATAGATTTCGATACGGGCAAACCGCCCGAAACGAACCCTGCCGCCCCGCGGCCACATCCAGTCGGAGTGAAGGAAACCCATGTCCCGGTTCAAGACCCGGTGTGTCGCGCTGCTCGCCGGATTATGTGCGGCACTGTCCCTGACCGGGCCCGCGACAGCCGCACCCGCCCCGACCGCCGGACTGGTACTGCGCTCCGACACCGCGATCAACGCCCGCCTGCACGAACTGGTCTTCACCACCCAGCACCTCGACGCCCCCACCTTCGTGAGAGTGCTACTGCCGCAGGGATATTCGCCCGCCCGGCGCTATCCGGTCCTGATGCTGCTGGAGGGCTGCTGCAACGCCGCCCCGCAGGCCCGCGACTGGACCGACCCGGCCAAGGGCAACGCCGAGGCCATCGTCGGCGGCGCGCAGGTGATCCTGGTCATGCCCGACTCCGGCAAGGGCGGCTTCTACAGCGACTGGTACAACAACGGCCACGGCGGCAATCCGCGCTGGGAGAGCTACCACATCGGCCAGCTGCTGCCCTGGGTCGACGCGCACTACAGCACCGTGCCCGGACGTCGCGGCCACGCGATCGCGGGCTTCTCGATGGGCGGATTCGGCGCGATGAGCTACGCCGCCCGGCATCCCGACCGATTCGTCTCCGCCGCATCGTTTTCCGGCGCACTGGACTCCAACGACCCCAAGGCCATCACCACCGACGAGATGCTCGCCGGTCTGGACAACCCCGTCCCCGGCAGCCTCTGGGGCCCGCGCTCCACGCAGGAAGCCCGCTGGCGCGCCCACAATCCGTGGGATCTGGCCGCGAATCTGCGCGGCATGCACCTCGCGCTGTACACCGGCAACGGCAATCCGGGACCGTTCAACAAGACGTTCGACGCCACCGAGGGCAACAGCGTCCACCCGCAGAGCGTCAGCATGCACAACCGTCTGAACGCCCTCGGCATCGCCCACGAATGGCACGACTACGGCGGCGGCTCACACACCTGGTCCTACTGGCGACGTGACCTGTCCCAGTACCTCCCCGGCATGATGGCGACCTTCGCGCGCCCGCCCGCACTGCCCGACCCGTTCGCCTTCACCGCCGCGGAACCCCGTTTCGACGCGTACGGATATCAGGTCACCGTGAACCGCACCGGCCCGGCCTTCGCCACCCTCAGCGGCGTCACCCGCAACGGATTCACCTTGAACGCAACAACTTCCGCGACGGTCGCCACCGCCACCCGCTACCGCGCCGGCGCCCCCTACCAGGTCACCGTCACCACCCCTCGCGGCACCCGGATACAAACCCTGCACGCCACCCGGGGCGGCCGCCTCACCATCCCGATCACCTTGGGCGCCTTCACAACCCACCAACCGGACATCGACGCCGTCCTGGGCCAACGTCCCGAAACCGCCACCATCACCATCGCCGAACACATCTGATCGTTCAGCGTTGCCGAATCTCCTTGCCTGACAACCGATCTGTCCGACAGTCGGTCCGATCGACAGTCGACCCATCCGACGGTCGACGTCCTGCGAGTCGCCGACGCGCACGAACTCTCCGACGTCAGCGACGAGCAACGAGCCGCCGTCTGGCTGGGCTTCGAAGGCGCGACCCTCCCGCCCACCGTCCAAGCAGGCCTGAGCGGCCGCCCGCCTCGACGAGCCGAAAGGTACGGACCCCCAGCACGCCACCCGACGATTCAGCGACTACGCGCGGCGATGAGGGTGGCGACCATGGCAGCCACCGCGAAACGTGGTTTGACGTTGGTGTCCAACGCTTCTCGGCAATGCAGCACAGCCTCGATCGAGCGGAGCAGCCCCTCGGGCGGGACCTCGCCGGCCAGATCGCGGATCTCGTCGCGGAGATCGGGGTGGGTGAGGGTGACCGAGCGCGAAGGCCCGGATATCCGGACCGCGAGGGCGTCGCGATAGAAACCCGCGACATCGATCAGGGCGCGGTCCAGCGAATCGCGGCTGGTGCGGGTGGCGCGGGATTTCTGGCGACGTTCGAGATCCTTGAGCACACCGGCCGAACCACGCGTCGCCGAGGCGGTGCCCTTACCGGTGCCGCCCGCGCCCAGAGCCGTCGCCAACTCCTCCCGTTCGCGTTCGTCGCGAGTCGCGCTGACCTGCTTGGCCTCTTCCTCCGCGGACTTCACCAGTTCATCGGCCGCGGTATAGGCGACCGCGGACCGCGCGGTCGCCGCGACCAGCGCCAACGCCCGCTTGCGGCGGCTCCTGGCATCTTCGTCGGTGGCCAGGCGACGCGCGCGCCCCACATGACCACCGCTGATCGAGGCCGCCCACCCGGCGGTCTCGGCATCAAGCCCATCACGCTCACGCAGCACCTGAGCGATCGAATCGACCGACGGCGTCACCAGATGCATATGCCGACACCGCGAACGCAGCGTCACCGAGATGTCCTCCGGATCCACCGACGGCGCACACAGCAGGAACACCGTGCGCTCGGGTGGCTCCTCGACCACCTTGAGCAGCACGTTCCCGGCGGCCTCGGTCAACCTGTCGGCATCCTCGACCAGCACCACCTGCCAACGCCCGGTACTGGGCCGACGAGACGCCACCTGCACGATCTCGCGCATCTCCTTGGTGCCGATACTCAGCCCCTCGGGAATCACCCGCCGCACATCCCCGTGCGTCCCCGCCATCGTGGTGGTGCACGCATGACACTGCCCACACCCCGGCACCCCCGGACCGGTGCACTGCAACGCGGCCGCGAAACACAGTGCCGCGACCGACCTCCCGGACCCGGGCGGCCCGGTGAACAACCACGAATGCGTCATCGCCGACGACGAAACCCCGCTGCGCGCGGCGACCGCGGCAGCGGTCAATTCCGACTCGACCGCATCCTGGCCGACCAGCCGATCGAAGACACCCGCCACGGCATACACCCTAGCCGCCCCCACCGACACCTTTCCGGGTCCACCCCGCGCCCTCAGGCCCCGCGCTGATAGGTGGAATTCGCGCCGTCCAGCGCCTCTCGGATGATGTCGGCGTGGCCGCTGTGCTGGGTGATCTCGCGGAAAACGTGCATCAGCGTGAAACGCACTGTCCACCAGACACGTTCGGGAACCCACGGCGAGATCGGCGTGGGAATCGAGGTATCGAGGCTGTCCACCTCCCGGACCACCCGGGCGGTGTTGTCCGCCACCGTATCCCACTCCTTCAGCAGCCCCTCGACGGTCTCCTCCGGAGCCATGCGGTACTCCGAATCGAACTGTGACACATCGAGTTTCGAGTTCTCGTCGCGTTCGACGACGATGCCCGTCCAGTGCCGTTCACAGTTGATCACGTGATGCAGCAGGCCTCCGAGCGTCAACTCGCTGACGGTGCTGCGCTCGCGCGCCTGTGCGTCATCGATACCGCGCAGGGTGATCCGGAACAGCTCGCGCTGTTCGTCGAGCATCGCGATCAGATCTTCCCGTTCCTGATCGCGGTGCTCGGTCAAGGGTGCGGTCATCGGATGTCCTTCCGCTCGAGCCGTGTGAAGCATCCCGGGTTGGCGACACACTACGGCAGAACACCGACAGAAGACCGCGCTATTACGACTTGGTCGTGGCTGTCCTGGCAGCGGTGGTTTTCTTGGCCGCGGTCTTCTTCGCGGTCGTCTTCTCCGCTGCGGTGGTGGTGGTCTTCTTCGCCGCGGTCGTCTTCTTCGCGGCGGTCTTCTTGGCCGGAGCCTTCTTCGCCGCCGCCTTCTTGGCCGTCTTCTTCGCGACCTTCTTCACCGGGGCCTTGGCCCGGCGATCGGCGAGCAGTTCCGAGGCCCGCTCATCGGTGATCGATTCGACCTCGTCGCCCTTGCGCAGACTGGCGTTGGTCTCACCGTCGGTGACGTACGGCCCGAACCGGCCGTCCTTGATCACCATCGGCTTCCCGGTCGTCGAATCGTTCCCCAACTCCCGCAGCGGCGCGGCGCTCGCGGCCTGCCGCCCCCGGCGCTTGGGCTCGGAGTAGATCTTCAACGCCTCGTCCAACGTCACCGAGAAGATCTGATCCTCGCCGGTCAACGACCGCGAATCGGTGCCCTTCTTCAGATACGGCCCGTACCGCCCGTTCTGCGCGGTGATCTCCTCACCCGACGCGGGATCCTTACCGACCACCCGCGGCAGGGACAGCAGCAACAGCGCGTCCTCGAGCGTGATCGTGGCCAGATCCATCGACTTGAACAGCGATCCCGTGCGCGGTTTGGGCGCGGCGGCCTTCTTCGCACCCTTCTTGGGTTCGCCGTCGTCCTCGGGCTCGGGCAGAATCTCTGTCACATAAGGGCCGAAGCGTCCCTCTTTGGCCACGATCCGATGCCCGCTCTCCGGATCGACACCCAGCGACCGCCCCTCCTGCGGGGTCGAGAACAGTTTCTCGGCGACCTCGGGGGTCAGCTCGTCCGGCGGCAGATCATCGGGCAGATTCGCGCGCTGCGACACCGGATCACCATCGGGATCATCCGGATTGACGACCATCCGCTCGAGATACGGCCCGAACCGCCCGACCCGGACCACCACGTCGCGGCCCTGCTCGTCGGCGAACAGCTTGATCGAGTTGACCGAGCGGGCATCGATGTCGTCGAGCTGCCCGCCGACCATCTTCTTCAGGCCGCCGGTGCGCGCGATCGAATCCTCCGCACCGTGATCGCCGCCGAAGTAGAAGCTGGTCAACCAGTTCCCGCGCTGCTCGCGTCCACCGGCGATGGCGTCGAGATCGTCCTCCATGGCCGCGGTGAAATCGAAGTCGACCAGGCGGCCGAAATACGCCTCCAACAGCCCGATGACCGCGAACGCCACCCACGAGGGCACCAGCGCGTTCCCGCGCTTGTAGACGTAGCCGCGATCGAGAATCGTCTTGATGATCGAGGCATAGGTCGACGGACGACCGATCCCCAATTCCTCCAGCGCCTTGACCAGCGACGCCTCGTTGTAGCGCGGCGGCGGATTGGTGGTGTGCCCCTCGGGCGTCAGCTCGGCCGCGGTGACGCCCTGCCCCTCGGCCAGCGCAGGGAGACGGGACTCGGCGTCGTCGGACTGACTGCCCGAATCCTCGTCGACGCTCTCCACATAAGCCTTGAGGAAACCCGCGAACGTGATCGTGCGACCCGACGCGGAGAACACGCACGGAATCCGGCCCTCGTCCAGCCCGGCGTGTCCGGTGATACGCACGGTCAGCGTGGTGCCGCGCGCATCGGCCATCTGCGAGGCGACCGTGCGCTGCCAGATCAGCTCGTACAACCGGAACTCGTCGTGATCCAGGCGCGCGTGCAGCTGACCGGGCGTGGCGAAGGTGTCGCCCGACGGGCGGATCGCCTCGTGTGCCTCCTGCGCGTTCTTGACCTTGCGGGTGTACTGCCGCGGCGTCGGATGCACGTATTCGGCCCCGTACAACTGGGTGGCCTGCGCCCGCGCGGCCGCGATCGCCGACTCCGACAACGTGGTCGAGTCGGTACGCATGTAGGTGATGTAGCCGTTTTCGTAGAGCCGCTGCGCGACCCGCATCGTGCGCTCGGAGGTGAACCGCAACTTGCGCGCGGCCTCCTGCTGCAACGTGGAGGTCATGAACGGCGCGTACGGCCGACGCGTATACGGCTTGGACTCGACCGAGGTGACCTCGAAATCGGCGCCGTCCAGCGCCGCCGCGAGCCGCCGCGCGTACGCCTCGTCCAGCACGGTGACGCCGCTGGCGGTCTTGAGCTGCCCGTCCGGACCGAAATCACGTCCGCCCGCGACCCGCGACCCGGCCACCGTGACCAGCCGTGCCCCGAAGGTCCGCGGATTGGCCGCATCGGCCTCGCCGCCGCCCGCGTCGAATTTCGCCGCGATATCCCAGTACTCCGCCGACCGGAACGCCATCCGCTCACGTTCGCGCCGCACCACGATGCGCGTCGCGACGGACTGCACCCGGCCCGCCGACAACCGCGGCATGACCTTCTTCCACAGCACCGGGCTGACCTCGTAGCCGTACAGCCGGTCCAGGATGCGCCTGGTCTCCTGCGCGTCGACCAGGTCGTTGTCCAGTTCGCGGGTGTCGGCGGCGGCCGCGCGTATGGCGGGCTCGGTGATCTCGTGGAACACCATGCGCCGCACCGGCACCTTGGGTTTGAGCGTCTCGAGCAGATGCCACGCGATCGCCTCGCCCTCACGGTCGGGGTCGGTGGCGAGATAGAGTTCGTCGGCGTCCTTGAGCAGGTTCTTCAGCTCGGAGACCTTGGCCTTCTTGTCCGGGCTGACCACGTAGATGGGCTCGAAGTCGTGATCGACGTCGACGCCCAGGCGCGCCCAGGACTCACCCTTGTACTTGGCGGGCACGTCGGCGGCGCCGCGCGGCAGATCCCGGATGTGACCGACGGACGCCTCGACGACGTAGCCGCGGCCGAGGTAGGGGGCGATCTTACGGGCCTTCGTCGGTGACTCGACGATGACGAGACGACGCACCAGGCTGCCGGTATCAGACGCTGCCTCGGAGTTCGGCGTTGCACCGCGGTCTCGTGTTGCCACCGGCGAACACACCTTTCCTGTCGACCCGCGCGGCACGGGGAGGCGCAGCGCGCGGCTGGGGCAAGCTGAGGGAACCGATGTCCCCTGCCAGAGACGTTTATACCCTGTTCATCTGCCGTACCGGTGGCACGGCAGGTCCGCAGCACCTCTGGTACGGCGAGTTGATAGCCCCGTTTTGCGGTCGAGTGTACTTGCCCCGAATACGGCTCGTCCCTCACCGCCGTGGGCGGTGAGGGACGAGCTTGCGGTTTGCCTCGGCTGCGTGCTCAGCTGAGCGCGCGGACGCCGGTGGCCTGCGGGCCCTTGGTGCCCTGGCCGACCTCGAATTCGACCTTCTGGTTCTCCTCGAGGGTGCGGAAGCCCGAACCCTGGATCTCGGAGTAGTGGACGAAGACGTCAGCGGAGCCGTCCTCGGGCGCGATGAAGCCGAACCCCTTCTCCGCGTTGAACCACTTCACAGTTCCCTGTGCCATTCTGTTCCTTCTCTTTCCATACCGGAACGGCGGACAAGGTAGGTTCGTCCACCGGGTCCGTTCCGACCGCTGTACCCTGTTCCCCCTGCGGGAAGTCCTAAGCACACCGTTCGCAACATCGATCCTGCTGATGGTTTTGGACCTTTGATCCGTTCCCTCGAACACAGAAGCTTGCGACCAGGAACCAGTGAACCATGTCTTCGAGCAATTCGACAGTCGGGTTACCGACAATTTGCAAAAAAGATGATCTTGCGAATGCGCAGGTACGGGGCACAATGCCCAAATCCGTACTTCAGGTAGGTTTGCTTGCTGATAACCGGCTGGAAGTCAGGCAAACGGGCTGTGACGCAGATCGCTACTCGGTAGTGAAAACGCTGGTGAGCCACACACGGCACACAGCTTTCGCACAATGCGCACGCATCAGGGAGCTCGCTTGCTAGAACCGGCCCACCCCACCACCGCCGCGATTCCCGGAACCGATTCGAGCTATGGGCGATCGTTGCTCAATCGTGTCCGAATCGGACTGCCCGACAGTTCCGAACGTCTCACCCATGTCACCGAATTACCGGCGCGTGCGGCACAGGTCACGGCCTGGCCGGGGTGGGTATCGCCGGATGTGATCGAAGCGTTACGGAATTCCGGTGTCGAGGCGCCGTGGTCGCATCAAACCCGTACCGCCGATCTGGCTGCGGCCGGAAAGCATGTGGTGGTGTGCACCGGCACCGCGTCGGGTAAATCCCTCGGTTATCAACTGCCGGTACTCACCGCATTGCGGGAGGATCCGCGCGCGACGGCGCTGTATATCTCGCCGACCAAGGCACTGGGTGCCGATCAGCTGCGCGCGATCGGCGAACTCAGCCACCAGGGGCCGCTGCGCGATATCCACGCCGCGCCCTACGACGGCGACACCGCCACCGAGATCCGGCAGTGGGTGCGGGCCAACGGGCGCTGGATCTTCACCAACCCCGACATGCTGCATCTGAGCATGCTGCGGTCGCATCAGCGATGGGCGCGGGTGCTGCGGCGGCTGCGCTATGTGGTGGTCGACGAATGCCATGCCTACCGCGGCGTGTTCGGCTCGCACGTCGCGTTGGTGCTGCGGCGGTTGCGGCGGCTGGCCAGGTATTACGGGGCGGATCCGGTGTTCGTGCTGTGCTCGGCCACCACCGCGGATCCGGCCGCGGCCGCATCGCGGCTGATCGGTGCACCGTGCGAGGCCGTCACCGCGGACGGGTCGCCGCAGGGGGCGCGCACGGTGGCGCTGTGGGAGCCGGCGCTGCTCACCACGGTGACCGGGGAGAACGGCGCGCCGGTGCGCCGGGCGGCCACCGCCGAGGCGGCGCGGATCATGACCGATCTGGTGGTCGAGGGCGCGCGCACGCTGACGTTCGTGCGGTCGCGGCGGGCCGCCGAGGTGGTGGCCATGGAAACCCGCCGCATGCTCGCCGAGGTCGATCCGGAACTCGGTCGCCGGGTGGCCGCCTACCGGGCCGGATATCTCGCCGAGGACCGCCGCGATCTGGAGGCCGCGCTGGCCGACGGCTCCCTGCTCGGGGCCGCGACCACGAACGCGCTCGAGCTCGGTGTGGACATCGCCGGGCTCGACGCCGTGGTCGTCGCGGGTTTTCCCGGGACGGTCGCGTCGTTCTGGCAGCAGGCCGGGCGGGCCGGGCGGCGCACGCAGGGCTCGCTGGTGATGCTGGTGGCCCGGGACGATCCGCTCGACACCTACCTGGTCCGGAACCCGGACGCGCTGCTGGGACGCCCGATCGAGGCGACCATCACCGACCCGCGCAACCCGTACGTCCTGGGCCCGCATCTGCTGTGCGCGGCGCTGGAGAATCCGCTGACCGACGCCGAGGTGACGGAGTTGGGCGCGACCGAACTGATCGCCGACCTGGCCGATCAGGGCCTGATCCGGCGGCGGCAACCAGCGAAGGGACCGGCGCGCTGGCATCTGACCGCGGACCGGCATCCGCACGACGGGGTCGACGTGCGCGGCGGTATCGGCACGACGGTGGCGATCGTCGACACCGAGACCGGCCGGCTGCTCGGCACCACCGACGCGGGCCGGGCCCCGGCCACGCTGCACCCCGGCGCGGTACATCTGCATCAGGGTGAGAGCTACGTCGTCGACGAACTCGATCTCGACGGCGGCGTGGCCTTCGTGCACGCCGATCAGCCCGGCTGGACGACCAGCGCCCGCGCGGTCACCTCCATCGCGATCGACGAGATCGACGCCGAACGCGCGCACGGCACGGTCACCACGGCCCTGGCGCAGGTGCGGGTGAGCCGCCAGGTGGTCGGCTACCTGCGCACCCTTCCCACCGGTGAGGTGCTCGACCTCGTCGAGCTGGACCTGCCGGAGCAGACGCTGCCCACCCGGGCCGTGCTGTACACGGTGACCCCGTCGCTGCTGGCTCGCGCCGGTATCGACCCGAAGCGGGCGCCCGGCGCGCTGCACGCCGCCGAACACGCCGCGATCGGGATGCTGCCCCTGGTCGCCAGCTGCGACCGCTGGGATATCGGCGGGGTGTCCACGGCCGAACATCCCGATACCGGACTGCCGACCGTCTTCGTGCACGACGGGCATCCCGGTGGTGCGGGCTTCGCCGAACGCGGCTTCCACCGGCTGCGCACCTGGCTGCGGGCGACGCTGGCGGTGATCGAGTCGTGCGCGTGTCCGAGCGGCTGTCCATCCTGTGTACAGTCACCCAAGTGCGGCAACGGCAATCAGCCGTTGGACAAGGCGGGGGCCGCGGCCCTGCTGACCGCGGTGGTCGCCGAACTCCCCGACGATGACGACGCCCGGCCCGTTTCGTGACGAGGCGGTCATCGACGCGATGCCGGACCGCGACTCGGAGCGACAGCTCGGACGATGCCCGTCCTGCGGGCGGCGTCACATACGGCGGCTCCGCGGTATGGGTCATGTGAAACATGTTCATGTTAACTGGACCGTTGCCAATTCCCCTGAACAATCTGAAGTCGAATGCCGTCAATGACACTTCATCGATCAATTCGTAAATCCCCGAAGCCGAATTGTTCAATTGTCCAAATAGCTCCTCGAAGGCATATGGGCGAACACAGATCGCCACTCTTGCACATTCTTTGAACACCAACCGCTCGGTATTCATTTGTCTTGTTCAATGCTTGCCGGGCCCGCCCGCGCGACGGCCCGGACATCCGGTGTGCCGAGCGGTCCCAGCGCGGCGGTGAGTTCGGCGACCACCGTGACGTCCCAGCCGTCGACCACGCAGGACCGCACCCGCACCCGCATGCGCTGCCCGAGGTCGCGGGCCCGGGCGCAGGCGTCGGTTCCGGTGGCCAGCGCACCGGCGGCGGCCAGGGCACCGAGATCCGCCGCGGCCTGGGCCCGGTGCCGCGCGATGATCACCACTCCGACCTGCACGAACAGCAGTGTCGCGGCCAGCAGTGCGGTCAGCGCCAGACAGGCCGTCACGGTGGCGGCGCCGCGTTCGGTGGGCCGGGGCGTCATCCGGGCTCACCTGGTTCCCGGACCGCGACCGCGTCGGCGTGCAGTCTGAGCATCGGCAGCAACGGCACCCGCACCGAGACGACGGCGATGATCTCGTCCCCCTCGGTGCGCAGGGAGACCTCCGCGCCGGTCGGGGCGACGCGCAACGCCGCCGGTTTCGCCTCGGCGTCCGCACCCCGGGCCGCCAGCCGCGCCGCCTCCCGCGCGGCGTCGACACAGCGCACCTGTGCCGCGGCCGCCAGTAGCGTGCCCAGGCACAGCACGACCACGACGAGGAGGGCGGCCAGCGCAATGGCCGCCTCCACCGTCACCGCGCCCCGATCGCCGGGCCCGCACCGCGAAACCGTTGCGGCCGTGGGTATCCGCTGTGCGCGGCCATGTCTCACACCGAGGTGTTGAGCGCTTTGTCGATGATCTTCGTGAGGGCGTTCACGATGGAATCGCCCGTGACCACCGAGTAGAGCACCGCACCGAAGGCCGCCGCCGCGATCGTCCCGATCGCGTATTCCGCGGTACTCATGCCCTCCTCGGCGACCAACGCCCGCAGCAGGCGCACACGTAACTCCAGTACCGCCGATCGAACCGCTACCAGCACCGTTCTCCCCTTTCGTCATCTTCTCCGTCACCGGCGCGGACGTTCCGCGCCGGAGTTCTCCGCTCACCACCCACCGCCGAGCACCCGCGTGGCCAGGCCGATGACGACCGGCACGATGCCCAGGCAGACGAAGGCGGGCAGGAAGCACAAGCCCAGCGGGCCGCCGATGAGCACCCCGGCCCGTTCGGCCCGGGCCGCCGCGGCGTCTTCGACCGTGGCACGGCACTGTCCAGCCAGTTCGCTCACCGCGTCCGCCAGACACGCGCCCGAGCGGGCCGAACGCGCCGTCAACCGGGCCAGTGCCCGGACATCGTCGGATCGGGCCTCCTCGGCCACCCGCCGCCACGCATCGGGCTGATCCGCACCCAAAGCCAGCAGATCCGCCACCCGATGCAGGGCCGCGCCGAGTTCGTCCGGAGCGGTCGAAGCCACCGCCCGCGCCGCGACGGCGACCGGCAGCCCCGCCCGCAGGCAGGCCGCCAGCAGATCGAACGCCGACGCCGTCCCGAACCGATCCGCCCCACCACCCCGCCCCCGCGGCCGCGAAACCCGTTGCGCCGCACCGAGTACCACCCGCCGCCGCAACGCCATCACCGCCGCGTCCCCGGGCACACAAACCAACGCGACCACCAACAACAGCAGCCCACCAACAACCATCACCCCTCCCCTCACTCGTATCCGAAAGCGCCCCAACACAACTCCCCTCATCCCCATCGGCACCACGCACACCACCGCCGCCACCCCCGGCCCACGCACACCACCGCCGCACTCGATGCACGTGCATTCCGCCACGGTCATGGCCCGATATCCCAACCGACCGGCACCGCAACGTCCTCACGACACACCCCCGACACCGCAAGCGCAGCCCCCTCGTGGCTACCGAACAGCTATGCCCCGAGAGCCACGCCGCACCGCCCCGACGCCACCTAGCGCGAAGATCTACACCCGTAAGACTGCGCCGGAGCAGGGCAGAGCAGTGCCCGGACCGAGCCTTGCGAGTTGTGCTGGGCGGCCGGATCGTCCGGTGATGTGCGGGATTCGGGTGGGGGCTCACGTTGGTACCTGGGAGGTGATGGCGTCGGCCCAGAGGAGGCCGGTGCAGATGAGGGCTGTGCCGAGAGGGAGGAGGAGGGTGCCGGGGCCGGGGGTCAATAGGACGTGTAGTGGGGCGGCGTGCATCAGGTGGCCCAGGGCCAGGCCCAGGAGGGGGAGGGTGGACAGGAGGACGGCGCTGGCTCGGGCACCGGCGAGGGCGGCGGTGGTTCGATCGCGGAAGCGGATGCGGCCGGCGAGGTCCGAGCGGGCGGCGGTGAGGAGTTCGGCCAGGGCCAGGCCGTGGTGGTCGGCGAGTTGCCAGGCGTCGGCGATGCGGGCGAGGTCGGCGGCGATGACGGAATCGGGGGTGCGCAGGCCGGCCGCGGCCGAGCCGCCGAGGCGACTGCGGGCCGAGCCGATGGCGAACGCGCGGGCCGCGATGCCCTCGACCTCCTCGGCCGCGACCGCGGCCGCCGCACTGGGATGCGTGCCGACCCGCAGCTCGCCGATCACGGTCTCCAAACCTTCCAGCAGCGCAACACATTCGGCTCGATGCCGCCGAGTCTCGCGCGCCCGACGCCGACGCAGACCGACCGTCGCCACCAGCAGCAGCGCGGCCAGAAACGCACCGATTCCGGCCACAGCCGCTGCTGCGACACCGAGACCCGCACCAACCCGGAACAGCCGGTGCGAAGACACTTTTCGAGCATCTCCGCGCACCCCGAACAGCGCCCGATAACGCCGGGTACCCGCCGAATGCGGCACCGCGAACAGCGCGACCGCCAGACAGACCAGGGCCAGCGGCGACATCACCGGACCCCCTGTTCGTCAAGCACCCGATGCAACGGTGCGACCGCGCGAACGGCCAAGGCCGGCGGCGACATCATTGGACGCCTCGTCCGTCGAGCAGCCGGTCCAGCGGCGCGACAGACCAGAGCGAGCGGCGACGTCATCAGAAACCCCCGTTCATCGAGCAACCAACGCAGCCGTGCGACCGCCCGACAGACCAACGCCAGCGGCGACGTCATTGGACGCTCCCGTCCATCGCGCAACCGACGCGGCGACGCGACCGTCCGACAGGCCAGAGCGAGCGGCGGCGTCATTGCGAACTCCGTTCGTCGAGCACCCCGACCCAGCGATGCGAACACGCGACAAGGCAGAGCTGGCGGCGACATCATTGGCCACCCCGCTCATCGAGCACCCGCCCCAGCGGCGCGAACACGCGACAAGCCAGAGCTGGCGGCGACATCATTGGACGCTCCCGTCCATCGAGCAACCGACCCAGCCGCCCAAACACGCGACAAGCCAGAGCAAACCGCGACATCATCAGGCACCCCGCTCATCGACAAGCCGACGCGGCGAAGCGACGGCGGGGTAGGCCAGGGCTGGCGGTGGTGTCATCGGATGTCTCGTTCGTCGAGTAGCCGATTTAAGGGTGCGGCGGCGAGAGTTGGTGCGTCGTCGGCGCGCCAGGCTGCGTCGATGTGTACCCGGCCGTCTTGGTCTCGGACGACCAGGCCGATCTCGCTCAGGGCGCGGGTGCCGTCGCGGTGGCGGTGCACGTGCAGGATCACCTGGATGGCTGCGGCGAGTTGACTGTGCAGGGCGGCGCTGTTGAGGCCGCCCAGTGCTGCCAGGGCCTCGAGCCGGGCCGGGACCTCGCGTGGGGAGTTGGCGTGTACGGTGCCCGCGCCGCCATCGTGGCCGGTGTTCAGCGCGGTTAGTAGGTCGATCACCTCGGGGCCGCGCACCTCGCCGATGACGATGCGGTCGGGGCGCATCCGCAGTGCCTGACGCACCAGATCGCGAACGGTCACCGCCCCGGCACCCTCCACGTTCGGCGGCCGTGCGACCAGACGCACCACGTGTGGATGTGGCGGGGCGAGTTCGGCGGCGTCCTCTACGCAGACGATGCGCTCGGCCGCGTCGACCTTGGCCAACAATCCGGAAAGTAGCGTAGTTTTTCCAGCCCCGGTACCGCCTACGACCAGAAATGCCAGCCGCGCGCGAATGATGCGCTCCAGCAACACCTTCGCCTCGGCCGGGACGGATCCGGTGGCGACCAGCGCGTCGAGCCCCTGGCTCGCGGGACGCAGTACGCGCAGCGCCAGACAGGTGCCGCCGGGCGCGATCGAGGACAGCACCGCGTGCAGCCGCACGCCGAACGAATCCCCCAGCACGCCGGTGCCTTCCGGCAGTCGCCCGTCCACCCACGGCTGCGCATCGTCGAGCCGTCGCCCCGCGGCCAGTGCCAGCCGTTGCGCCAGCCGCCGCACCGCGGCCTCGTCCGGGAACACCACCGACGTGCGCTGCAACCCCTGCCCACGATCCACCCAGACCGAATCGGGCGCTGTCACAAGCACATCCGACACCCGCGCATCGTGCAGCAGCGGTTCGAGCATCCCGGCCCCGGTCATCTCGGTCTGCAACAACCGCAGCACCCGCAGCAGATCCGTATCCCCGAGCACCCCACCCGCCTCGGCCCGGATCGCCGCCGCGACCCGCGCCGGATCGGCCTCCCCCGACTCCACCGCCAACCGCTCCCGCACCCGATCCAACAACTCGTCACTCACCGTGGCACCCATCACCCACCCCCTCCCGCACCTGCGCCGGTGACACCCGCAGCCATCCAACGCCTGCGCACCCCACGGCCGGATGCAGGAATCCGCCACTCCGGTCGGCCACATCTGATGCACTTGCATTTACAGAGCCGTCAACGGTGTCCGGGCGAATGTGGTTCTCGGGCCACGAAATACGGTTCACCTGGTCCGATAACCGCTTATGGACGATCTTGGGGTGTGGGTGTTCTCGCATCGGCGGATGCACAGACGGATGGGTCATCGGTCGTCCTCGCTGAGAAGAGACAGGACGGATTCGGCGGCTGCGCGGAGCGGGCCGCGGGGAACGGCCAAACCGGTGCGTTCGAGCTGGCCGGAGAGGCCGGGTTGAGCGCGAACGGCGGCGAGCAGGGGAATACCGAGGGCTTCGGCGACCTCGTCACCGTGCAGACCGCCGGGGGCAGGGCCGCGAACTATCAACGCCTGGTTGGGATTTCGATGACGTATATGAGCCATCGCGGCGCGAGCCGCGGCGATCGAACGCAACCTCGGCGTCGCGACGAGCACGACCAGATCCGCGCCGTCGAGCATCTGATCGGCGTGCGGGCCGCGTTCGCGGGAGATGTCGCAGACGACCAGATCACCCGCGGCACGGCCCGCGTCGAGCACCGCGCGCACCGCACCGGGACCGATCTCGGCCGGAGCGGCATCGGGGGCGGTCCGGCCGCAGGACAGCACGCGCAGGCCGGGCGCGGCCTCCGGGAGCGCGTCGCGCAACGTCGCTGCGGCCACCCGGCCGTCCTCGACGACCAGATCGGGCCAGCGCAGCCCCTCCTCGGATTCGATGCCCAGCAGCAGATCCAGGCCACCGCCGAACGGGTCCCCGTCGACCAGGATGGTGCCGGGGCGGAAGCGAATCGTGGACGCGGTCAACGCGATCGCACCGGCCAGCGTGGACGCACCGGCCCCGCCGCCCGTGCCGACCACCGCGACGACCGCACCACCGCCGTCGACCGCCGAGCCGGATTCGGCGAACACCTCGATCAGCTGATCAGCGCCCGCCGGTAGGCCGAGCACCAGCTCGGCGCCGCCGGTGATCGCGGCCTCCCACTGCTCGGCCCCGGGCTCGCCCTCGCCGACCAGGATGGTGCCCGAGCGACGCGGATATCCGGCCGCGGCGCATTCGTGCGCGGCCGCCGTGTCGAGAATCACGAGCGCGGCCTCGGTCCAGGCGAACCTGCCGATCGGCATGGAATGTTCGGCCAGCTGCCGATCCGCGGCCGCCGCGATGCGCCGGACCTCCTCGCGCAACCGATGTCCGGAGATGAGTGTCAGGACCGGGGACTGCTCCGCTGTAACGGTGTTCATGCAGGTCAGCCTCGCCCGAATACCGTTGCGCCACCAGAGGTTACCGGCCGGTTGTGGATAACTCGGGGGGTGTTGGCAAAAACAGAACTCCCGGTACCACCTATCTCCCCGCAGAATGCACCGCCCGAAGCGAACGAGCCGATCCCCAACGGCCACACGGAAATCCCCGAACGCCCGCGCAAGCTACCGGACGACCACCGCGGGTCCCGGACAACTGCACAGGGACTTCACCATGACCACAGCAGCAGTCCCCACAGACCCCCACTGGCAGTCCACAAACCGCGGCAACAGTCCACAGACCAAGGCGGCAGTCCGCATAAACCACGCCAACAGTCCGCACAAAGCAGGGCAACAGCCTGCGCAAACCACGCCAACGATCGGCGCAACCACAGAGGGAACCCGGAACGCCCCCGGACAACCTGTCCGGAAATAGAGGACGGCCCCAGCCGGGGGGGGGAGGAGGCTGGGGCCGTCGGGGTTCAGCCCCGGGGGGTCGGGCTGAACGCTCCTGGACTATGTCCAGGTGCCAGCAATACTACACCCAGAACCGGGCCGAAACGCAAGTGCAGTGGGCGAGGAAGTTTTCGGGGCCGATCCGGCATCGGGACGGCAAATCCGATCGGCGCGCGGATCGGCGGGGCCCGACGCCCCTCGGCAACCCTCGAGGGCGAAATTTCCCTATCCTGGACCGGTGACGGCCGAGGGCGACCAGACAGAACTCCACAGCACAGCGCTCCACTCATCGGAGACGAACGGGCATCGCGGACGCGTGGCGGCGTTCTTCGACCTGGACAAGACGGTGATCGCCAAGTCCAGCGCGTTCGTGTTCAGCAAGCCGTTCTTCGATCAGGGTCTGATCGATCGCCGGACGGTCCTGGAGAGCAGTTACGCGCACTTCCTGTACATGCTCTCGGGCGCGGATCACGACCAGATGGAACGGATGCGCGAGCATCTGACCAAGATGTGCGCGGGCTGGGATGTGGCCCAGGTGCGCGCCGTGGTCGCCGAGACGCTGCACGAGCTGGTCGATCCGCTGATCTACGCCGAGGCGGCGGATCTGATCGCCGACCACAAGATCCGCGGCCACGATGTGGTGATCGTCTCGGCGTCCGGCGAGGAGATCGTCGCGCCGATCGCCGCCGCACTCGGCGCCAAGTACACCGAAGCGACCCGCATGGTGGTGGAGGACGGCAAGTACACCGGCGAGGTCGAGTTCTACTGCTACGGCAAGGGCAAAGTCACCGCAATCGAAAAACTCAGCGCCACAGAGGGTTACGACCTGTCCCGCTGCTACGCCTACTCCGATTCGTTCACCGATCTGCCGATGCTGTCGGCGGTCGGCCACCCCACCGCGGTCAATCCGGACCGAAATCTGCGACGCGAGGCCATCTCTCGCGATTGGCCGGTGCTGACGTTCTCGAATCCGGTCTCACTCTGGGCGCGCATCCCGGCCCCGTCCTCGACCACGCTCGCGGCGACGATCGCGGTCTGCGTGAGTGCCCTGCTCGCGGGCGCGATCAGCTACCGGCTGCTGCGTCGGCGCGCTTTCTGAAATCTTTCCGCAGGTCTTGAATGTGAGGCGGCTCACAGGTAAGAATGGACTCACGGAAGGACGGAAGGCCAGGATCGAGGCGGAAGAGAAGCGTCGGGCCCCCATCCCACCCTTCCCAGCACGGACGCCGGGCACCCACGCGGAGCGCGCCGCGACAGGGCAGCAGCGTTGTGGGCCTGCGAGATTCGGGTTCTTGTCGGCAATGGCCTCGCACAGGTTGCGGGGATGAACCGCCAGGGTCCGGAGAATCGCCGAGGCCGCGGAATACACAACCCCAGAAAGCACGCCTGGTAACCAGGTGGTCCGTGCTAGCGGGCGGTGAGGTCGTCGACGACACGCCGCCCGTTTCGGTGTGTAGGCTACCCGCCCTCAGACGCTGTCGGCGATGGACCGGGCCTCACGCGCCCCGTCCTCGAATGCCCCGCAGCACAACACGACCCAGCCGCCGACGCCCTCGACCGTGCCCGCGCCGAACCCGGCCGCCGCATCCAGATACGCCTGCCGACGCCGCAACCAGAACACCTCGGGCACCCCGAGACTGTGCGGATCCAGCCCACTGGACACCGAGACCAGCCGCGAGGCCGCCCGCGCCACCACACCGTCACCGGCGCCGAACGGCCGCAGCGCCAGCAGCTCACCGTGCACCACCGCCGCGATGACGGGTGCGGGCGCGTTCGAGGTCAGCACGGTCTGGGCGAGCAGATCCAGCCGCTCGGCGATGTCCCCACCCACGCGCGGACGTCCCAGCTGTTCAGGGTCCTGGACCAGATCCGCGGCCGCGAGCAGATGCAATCGGGCCAGTGCCTGGAGCGGCGCGCGCTGCCAGACGCCGACCAGATTCTGCAGCGCCTCGCCGTCGAGGGCCTGCCCGACCCGCAACGCGCCGGTCAGGATCGGATCCCCGACACTCCCGGGTTCGGGCAGTTCGGTACTACCGCCGTCGATCGCCGCCGAGGACCGCGCCGCCCGCACCGCGGCCTCCGCGGCCGTCGTCGGCCAGCCCCGCCGGTTGGCCTGATGCCGATGCACCTCGGCCAACGCGTCACGGGCGCGATCGGCCGCGTCGCGTACGCCGGGCAGGTCGGCCAGGGGTTGCAGCACATCAGTCACGAACGCACACGCTACTCGAGCGTCCGTGTCCGGCTAGGACAGTGTCAGCAGATCCCGGCCCGGAATGGCCTCGAGCAGGTTGCGGGTGTACTCCTGACTCGGCGCGGCGAAGACCTCGTCGGTGGTGGCCGATTCGACGACCTTGCCGTTCTGCATGACCAGCACGTCATCGGCGATCTGCCGGACGACGGCCAGGTCGTGCGTGATGAACAGATACGACAACCCCAACTCGGCCTGCAACTCGTTGAGCAGGGTCAGGATCTGGGCCTGGACCAGCACGTCCAGCGCCGAGACCGCCTCGTCGCACACCACCACCTCGGGTTCGAGGGCCAGCGCGCGGGCGATCGCGACGCGCTGACGTTGCCCACCGGACAGCTCGTTCGGATAACGCCGCATCACCGACGCGGGCAACGCCACCTTGTCCAATAGATCGCGCACCTTCGCCTCGCGCTGCGCCGCATCGCCGATCTTGTGCGTGCGCAACGGTTCCTCGATGGTCCGGTAGATCGAGTACATCGGATCCAGTGAGCCGTACGGGTTCTGGAAGATCGGCTGCACGCGACGTCGAAAAGCGAACGCGCCCTTGCGATCCAGATCCGCGACGGGCTTGCCCTCGAAGGTGACCGTGCCCGAGGTGGGATCCAGCAGACCCAGCACCATCTTCGCGACCGTCGACTTCCCCGACCCCGATTCACCCACGATCGCCATCGTGGTCCCGCGCGCCAACCGGAACGAAACCTCGTCCACCGCACGGAATTCCGTGGTCTTCCAGGGGGATCCGCCGCGCACTTTGTACACCTTGGTGAGCCGGTCGGCGACCAGGACGTCGTCGGTGACCGAGGCGATCTCGGCATCGGCCGCGGCCACCTGCTCGGCGACGTGCACCGCCCGTTCCCGCACCTCCGCGCGCCGACTCACCGACGCGCGCTGCTGCGCCACCAGCGACGGCGCGGAACTCACCAGCCGCTTGGTGTACTCGTGCTGCGGATTACGCAGAATCCGCAGTGCCGGACCGGATTCCACCACCCGGCCGCGATACATCACCACCAGGTGTTCGGCACGTTCGGCGGCCAAACCCAGGTCGTGGGTGATCAGCAGGACCGCGGTACCCAACTCGCTGGTGAGCTCGTCCAGGTGATCGAGAATGCGCCGCTGCACCGTGACGTCCAGCGCCGAGGTGGGTTCGTCGGCGATGAGCAGCCGCGGCCGGCACGCCAGCCCGATCGCGATCAGCGCACGCTGGCACATACCGCCGGAGAACTCGTGCGGATACTGGTTGACCCGATTCGCGGCGTCCTCCATCCCCGCCTGCTCGAGCAGCGTGACGGCCTGCTGCTTGGCCTCCTTGCCATGCGCGATCCCATTGGCCGCCAACGTTTCCCGCACCTGGAAGCCGACCGTCCAGACCGGATTCAGATTCGTCATCGGATCCTGCGGGACGAAGCCGATCCCGTTTCCGCGCACCGCGAGAATCTCCCGGCTCGACGCCGCGGCGAGATCCTTTCCGTCGAAAAGGATTTCACCGCCGGTGATCTTCCCGGTGCCGGGCAACAGATCGATGATCGCGTGCGCGGTGGTGGATTTCCCGGAGCCGGACTCCCCCACGATGGCCACCGTCTGCCCCGGATACACCGACAGGCTCACCCCGCGCACGGCGGGCACCTGTTTGCGATCGGCCGTGAAAGATACTTCGAGATTACGGATTTCGAGCAGCGGGCCATCCTGGGAGGTCACGATCGCGGCCGCCGATTCCCCGGAAGTCTGTGTCGCATCGGTCATTTCGCCCTCACCTCTTGCGCGCTTTGGGATCGAGCGCATCACGCACCGCGTCACCGAGCAGAATGAAACTCAGCACCGTCAACGCCAATGCCGTTGCGGGATAGAACAGAATCGCCGAGGTCCGGATCGACTGCTGATCCGCGGCGATGTCCGCACCCCAGGACACGACCGTGCGCGGCAGTCCCACACCGAGATACGAGAGCGTCGCCTCGGTCACGATGAACACGCCCAGCCAGATGGTGGCCACCACGATCAGCGGCCCGGCCGAGTTCGGCAGCACGTGCCGCACCAGCGTGCGCAGCGGGGAAACGCCCAAAGACTTTGCCGCCGTGACATATTCGCTGTTCTTGGCCTCGATGACCGCACCGCGCGCGATCCGCGCGGCCTGCGGCCAGGTGAACGCGGCCAGAATCAGGATCACCGTCCAGATCGTGCGCGAATTCAGCAGCTGCATCAGCACGATCGCCGCCAGCACCAGCGGCAAGGCGAAGAAGATCTCGGCCACCCGGGACACCACCGCGTCCAGGATCCCGCCGTAGAACCCCGCGATCGCGCCGAGCGTGCCACCGATCAGCACGAACAGCACGGCCGCGCCGATACCGCACAGCACCGACGCGCGCGTCCCATAGATGGTGCGCGCGTACACATCACAGCCCTGCAGGTCGAATCCGAACGGATGTCCCGCGCGGTGCCCGGCCATACTCAGCGCGGTGTCGCAGTAGCGCGGATCCAGGCCGGTGAACAGCTGGGGCCAGGCCGCGACGAGCAGTACCAGCACGATCAACACGGCACCGACCACGAAGATCGGATTGCGCCGCAACTGCCGCCAGGCATCGCGCCAGATGCTGGTCGGCGAACCGGCGTCCTGCACCCGGTCGGTGGCCAGCACCTCGACCTCGTCCGGCGGTGCGACGTAGTACTCCTGGGTACGGCGCTCGACGCCGTAATCGTTGTCAGGCATAGCGAATCCGTGGGTCGAGGGCGGCGTAGAGCAGGTCGACGACGAGGTTCGAGAGCAGGAAGATGACGATCAGCACGGTCACGAACGACACCACGGTCGGCGCCTCACCGCGGATGACCGCCTGGAACAACGTGCCGCCCACCCCCGGGATATTGAAGATGCCCTCGGTGACCACCGCACCCGCCATCAACGCGCCCAGATCGGTGCCCAGGAAGGTGACCACCGGAACCAGCGAATTGCGCAGAATGTGCACGGTGATCACCCGGCGCCGACTCAGTCCCTTCGCCGTCGCGGTGCGGACGTAATCCGCGGACATGTTCTCCGCCACCGAATTTCGGGTCAGTCGCAGCACATAGGCGAACGACAGCGACCCGAGCACGATCCCCGGCACGATCAACTGTCCCCAGGGCGCTTTACCGGACACGGTGACCGGCGCGATCCCCCATTTCACCCCGAGCAGGAACTGCGCGAGAAAACCCACCACGAAGATCGGCACCGCGATGATGACCAGACTGATCACCAGCAGCGTCGAATCGAACAGTTTGCCCTTGCGCAGTCCGGCGACCAGACCGAACGCGACCCCGAGTACCGCCTCGACGAGGATCGCGATCACGCTGAGCCGCAACGTGATCGGGAACGCGCGGGCCAGTTCGTCGCGTACCGGGCGTCCGGAGAACGCCGTGCCGAAATCGAGGGTGAAAATCCCCTTCAGATAGTCCAGATACTGAATGATGAACGGCTGATCGAGATGGTAGCGAGCACGCAGTGCGGCCTCCAGTCCTGGCGTCATCGGTTTGTCACCGGCCAGTGCCCGGATGGGGTCACCCGGAATGAGGAAGATCATTGCGTAAACGAGCAGCGTCGCCCCGATGAAAACGGGAATCATCTGAAGCAGTCGCCGCACAACGTACCAGGCCATATGTGCCTCCGCGGTCGATGGCCGGGGCCGTGCCGAACCGCCGGTGGCGGAATGTCGGCGCGGCCCCGGCTCCGTGCAACTAGTTCTTCACGATGTTCTCGAAGTCGAACAACCCACACCAGGTGAGCTTTGCCGACTTCACATTCACCGAATATCCGCCCGTGCCTTTGTAATCCAGCACCGGGATATCGGCCATATCGCGGAACAGCACCGCCTGGGCCTGGGTGATCACCTTGTAGGAATCCTCCGGCGTGGCCGCGGACTGCGCCTGCACCAGCAGGTTGTCGAACTCGGGATCGGAGTAGCCGACATCGTTTGTCTCCGAACCGGTTTGGTACTGCGAGGTCAGGAATTCCAGCATCGACGGGTAGTCGCCCTGCCAGCCGTAACGGAACGCCTTGCCGATCGTCTTGCTGTGCACCTGATCCCGGATCTGCTTGAACGTCGGCAGCGGAGTCCCCGACGCGTCGATACCGAGAGTGTTCTTGATGCTGTTGGCGGTCGCCTCGACCCACGCCTGATGCGTACCGTCCGCGTTGTAGGCGATCTCGAACTTGCCGGACCACGGCGAGATCGCGTCGGCCTCGGCCCACACCTTCTTCGCCTCGGTCGGATTGTATTGCAGCACTTCGTTACCCGGCACGTTCGGGTTGAAGCCGGGCAGCGTGGTCGCGGTGAAGTCCTTCGCCGGGCCCTTGGTTCCGTGGAAGATGGTGTCGGAGATCTGTTCCCGGTTGATGGCCATCGAAATGGCCTTGCGCCGCAACAGTCCTTCCTGACCGCCGAAGTGCGGGAGCGAACTCTGGATGCCGATGTGCTCGCTCTGCGCGGTCGGCTTCACGATGGCGCGGTCGCCGAGATCCTTCTTGAACGTGGTCAGCGCGTTGTTCGGAATCCGGTCGATGGTGTCCAGATTGCCCGCGAGCAGGTCGTTGTAGCCCGCCTCGTAGCTCTGGTACATCTTGAACTGCAAGCCCTTGTTCTTGGCGGGCCGGCCACCGTGGTAGTCCGGATTCGGCACCAGATCGATCGAAACCTGGTGCTGCCAGGCGCCATCGCGCGCGAACTTGTACGGGCCGTTGCCGATCGGGTTCTCCCCGAACGCCTTCATATCCTTGTAGGCGACGCTGGGCAGCGGGTAGAACGGCGCGAAGCCCAGTTGCAGGGTGAAGTCGATCGACGGGTTCTTCAGGTCCACGGTGAAGGTGTGGTCGTCGACCACCTTCAGGCCCGACATCGTCTGTGCCTTGGGCGGATTCGTGGACAGGTCGTCGTAGCCCTGGATCAGGCTGAACGCCCAGTTCTGGTTCTGGCCGTTGGTGCTGAGCGCACCGTAGTTCCAGGCGTCGACGAACGACTTCGCCGTCACCGCTTCACCATTGGTGAACTTCCAGTCCGGCTTGATGGTGATCGTGTAGTGCTGCCGATCGGTGGTGTCGATCTTCTGCGCCATCTCGTCGTGCGCGTTGCCGTCGGCGTCGTAGTACTTCAGCCCGGCCCACAGCCGGTCCACCACGCGACCGCCCATGTTCTCGTTGGTATTGGTCGGGACCAGCGGATTCTGGGGTTCGGAGGCGAACGTGGTCACCACCCCCTCGTCCACACCGCCCCCGGACGAACAGCCGGTCAGTACCAGACCTGCCGCCAGTAATGCCGCCGCGGCCAGCGCGGTAATCGTCTTGACTCTCAACGCATTCTCCCGATTCCAGGACGGGCGAGACGACCGGCGGCGTGCACGGGGTCTCCATGCACGGGCCGGTCGATCGCCAGATGTGAATCGGACATTAGCCATACAACCGGATGTTGTCAGCGGATCCACCCCGGTTCGCGCGTCCTGTTAGCAAACCGGCAACATGACCGACCCATTGCGGGCGATTCGGTTGACACCTTGCACAATTGCCTAGGCACAGCGCCGAGTTCGCCGCCGACACGCCGGGACGCACCGGACAACGGAGTCGACGCCGGATCGACCCTCGGGACCCGCCCACGACAGGTGTCGCGGTCCGTTACTGTCGGAATGTGGCCGCGCTCACCCCCGGCTGAAGCATGCGAAAGAAGAGGCGAGATGACCGAGAACACCGCTGATCACCTGAAGGCGTATCCGCCGACCGCGGAATTCGCCGCCGCGGCCAATGCCGATGCGTCCCTGTACGACCGGGCCGCCGCGGACCGTGACGCGTTCTGGGCCGAGCAGGCCAACCGGCTGCATTGGCACGAGCCGTTCAGCCGGGTGCTGGACTGGGACGACGCCCCCGTCGCGCGCTGGTTCGGGGACGGGAAGCTGAACGTCGCCTACAACTGTGTGGATCGGCACGTCATCGACGGGCACGGCGATCAGGTCGCGATCCATTGGGAGGGTGAGCCCGGCGATGCACGCGCGATCACCTACGCGCAGTTGCTGGCCGAGGTGTCGCAGGCCGCGAATTACCTGACCGAGCTGGGTTTGCGGGCCGGTGACCGGGTCGCGATCTACATGCCGATGATTCCCGAGGCGATCGTGTCCATGCTCGCGTGCGCGCGGCTGGGGCTGACGCATTCGGTGGTGTTCGCCGGATTCTCGCCCAGTGCGCTACGGCAGCGGATCGATGACGCGGCCGCCCGCCTGGTCATCACCACCGACGGGCAGTGGCGTCGCGGTAAGGCCGCCCCGCTCAAGGAGGCCGTCGACGAGGCGCTGATCGGCGGCTCGCACAGCGTCGAACACGTACTCGTGGTGCGCCGCACCGAGATCGAGGTGCCCTGGACCGAGGGCCGCGACCTGTGGTGGCACGACACCGTCGCCGGGGCCGGCACCGAACACGAGGCCCAGGCGTTCGAGGCCGAGCATCCGCTGTACATCCTGTACACCTCGGGCACGACCGGGAAACCCAAGGGCATCCTGCACACCACCGGCGGATATCTGACCCAGGTCTCCTACACCCACCACAACGTCTTCGACCACAAACCGGGACAGGACGTGTACTGGTGCACCGCCGATATCGGCTGGGTCACCGGGCACAGCTACATCGTCTACGGGCCGCTGTCGAACCGCACCACGCAGGTCGTCTACGAGGGCACCCCGAACTTCCCCGATGAGCACCGGCACTGGCAGATCATCGAAAAGTACGGCGTCACAATCTATTACATCGCCCCCACGCTGGTGCGCACGTTCATGAAGTGGGGCCGGGAGATTCCCGACGCGCACGATCTGTCCTCGATCCGCGTGCTGGGATCGGTCGGCGAGCCGATCAACCCGGAGGCGTGGCGCTGGTACCGCGAGGTCATCGGCGCGAACACCGCACCCATCGTGGACACCTGGTGGCAGACCGAGACCGGCGCGATCATGATCTCCCCGCTGCCCGGCGTCACCACCGCCAAACCCGGCGCCGCCATGACCCCGGTGCCCGGTATCTCGGCGAAAGTCGTGGACGAGGAAGGCAATCCGGTCACCCTCGGCGAAACCGAGGCCAACGGCTACCTCGTACTGGATCAGCCCTGGCCCTCGATGCTGCGCGGCATCTGGGGCGATATGGAGCGTTACCAGGCCACCTACTGGGATCGCTACGGCGACAAGGGCTGGTACTTCGCGGGTGACGGCGCGAAACTCGACACCGACGGCGACCTGTGGGTGCTGGGCCGCGTCGACGACGTCATGAACGTCTCCGGACACCGCATCTCCACCGCGGAGGTCGAATCCGCCCTCGTCGGACACTCCGGCGTCGCCGAGGCCGCCGTCGTCGGGGCCAGCGACGACACCACCGGCCAGGGCATCGTCGCGTTCGTCATCCTCACCGCCGAAGCCAAGAACACCGGCCAGGACCTCGTCGCCGAACTCAAAGCCGAAGTGTCCCGCGAGATCAGCCCCATCGCCCGGCCCCGCGAGATCCACATCGTCCCCGAGCTCCCCAAGACCCGTTCGGGCAAGATCATGCGCCGCCTGCTGCGCGACGTCGCCGAGGGCCGCGAACTCGGCGACACCTCAACCCTCGTGGACCCCAACGTCTTCGAGGCCATCCGCACCCAGAAGACCAACTGGTAGGGCTGTATTTTTGGCCTCCGCTCCGCTCCGGCAGGTTTTCGGCGCCCGTGTGGCTCGTCGTTCAGCCCTCGAGACTCGGCCTTCGGCCATGCGCTGTGTCTTTGGCCTCCGCTCCGCTGCGGCAGGTTTTCGGCGCCCGTGTGGCTCGTCGTTCACCCCTCGAGACTCGGCCTTCGGCCATGCGCTTCGAGGGCTGAACGACGAGCCGCGCCGAAAACCCTTGGAGCTGGCCTTGTTGAGCCTTTCGCTTCGCGGGCGATTTCCAGCCGGACGGAGACGATTCGCCCCTGGGCGCGTTGGTTGTTGCGTTGGGTTGGCTCGGTGGCTTGCTGGCTCGTCGTTCAGCCCTCGGGACTCTGCCTTGGGTCTTGCGCTTCGAGGGCTGAACGACGAGCCGCGCCGAAAACCTTTGGGGTTGGCTTGTTGAGCCTTTCGCTTCGCGGGCAACTCCCGGCCGGACGGAGACGATTCGCCGCTGGGCGCGTTGGTGGTTACGTTGAGCCGAGACGTCGGCTCTATGGTGGTGTGGTTCGCCCTTGGACCATGCGCTTGCCGGGTTGAACGACAAGCCGCGCCGGTAATGGCGTGTTGGTGATGGTGCAGCGCCGCGTTCCAACGGTTCGGCGCTACTGTTGCGGCGGGCGGTATACGACGGAGTTCGGCGGCGTGCACCGAGCCCGAGCCGGACAGCACAGGGACAGGGAGAAGGGTCGAGCATTGAGCTTCACACAGGGCGGTAACGGGCAGGGCGGCGACGGTGGCCGGGCCATTACCTCTATTCCGCTGTCCGAGGTCGACACCACGCGCACCGCGAGCATCGGAGACCTGGTTCGCGATGCCACCGAACAGATGTCGACGTTGGTCCGCGCCGAGGTCGCGTTGGCCAAGGCCGAGGTGACCGGGGAGATCCGCAAGGGTGTGCAGGGCAGCGTCTACTTCATCGTCGCGCTGACCATCCTGCTGTTCTCCAGCTTCTTCTTTTTCTTCTTCCTCGCCGAACTGCTCGATGTGTGGCTGTACCGGTGGGCGGCGTTCCTGATCGTGTTCGCGCTGATGATCGTGGCGACAGTCGCATTCGCCCTGCTCGGATATCTGAAGGTGCGCAAGCTGCGGGCGCCGGCCAAGACCATCAGCACCCTGAAGGAGACCCGCAGCGTGCTGCCGCAGGGACTCGGCGCGCACGCCGTGGACGCCGACGATGCGGTCGGCACGTCGGGTCGATAGCGCGCCGATTACGCTTTCCGGCGTGTCGTCTACCCCGAGTCCGGATCCGTCGAGCGTCCGCTACGACGGACCGTGGACCCACAAGGACGTGCATGCCAACGGCATTCGATTCCACATCGCCGAGGCCGCGCCCGGATCCGTTGCGCGCGCGCATGATTCGGTAGCGGCCGAGACGACCGCCCCGCTGGTGCTGCTGTTGCACGGGTTCGGCGACTTCTGGTGGTCCTGGCGCCATCAGTTGACCGGACTGGCCGAACTGGGTTTCCGCGCGGTCGCGGTGGATCTGCGCGGTTACGGCGATTCGGACAAGCCGCCGCGCGGCTACGACGGCTGGACCCTGGCCGGTGACATCGCCGGACTGGTCCGCGCCCTGGGCCACACCGACGCCACCCTGGTCGGCCACGCCGAGGGCGGGTTGGTGTGCTGGGCGACCGCGGTCCTGCATCCGCGGCTGGTGCGGTCGATCGCGGTGATCAGTTCCCCGCATCCGGCCGCGCTCAAGCAGGCCGTGCTGCGCGACGGGCGGCAACGCCGGACCTACCTGCCGAACTTCCTGCGTTATCAGCCGCCCCGCTACGGCGAACGCCTGCTCACCGCGCAGGACGGTTTCGAGGTCGAACGACTGCTGCGGCAGCGGGCCGGAACCGGCTGGTCCGGATCGGCCGAATTCGTCGACACCGCCCGCCGCATGCGCGCGGCCATCCGCATTCCCGGCACCGCGCACTGTGCTCTGGAATATCAGCGCTGGGCGTTCCGCAGCCAGTGGCGTCCGGACGGCCACCGCTTCATGTCCGCGATGCGCGCGCCGGTCCACATCCCGGTCCTGGCCCTGCGCGGCGAATCCGACGACTACATCCTCGACGCCACCATCCGCCGCGGCCGACGCCTCTCCCCCAACCGCCGCATCGTAACCCTCACGGGCGCAGGGCATTTCGCGCATCAGGAGAGCCCGCAGCAGGTCACCGCAGAGCTGGCGAAGCTGCTGTCCTGAACTCTCAACGGCAACAACCGATTTCGGAGCGGCACGGATAGCGCCCGAACCACGATCGGCCACCGGGCACATCTCCCTGCGCCCGAATCGCTACCAGGTCGCCCGACACCTCGGCCCCGACCGAATCGCTACCGAGCCACCCGACATCTCGGCCCCCGACCGAACCGCTACCGAGCCACCCGACATCTCGGCCCCCGACCGAACCGCTACCGAGCCACCCGACACCACGGCCCCCGACCGAACCGCTACCGAGCCACCCGACACCACGGCCCCCGACCGAACCGCTACCGAGCCACCCGACACCACGGCCCCCGACCGAACCGCTACCGAGCCACCCGACACCACGGCCCCCTACCGAACCGCTACCGAGCCACCCGACACCACGGCCCCCGACCGAACCGCTACCGAGCCACCCGACACCACGGCCCCCGACCGAACCACGACCGGGCACCCCGCGTGCCCGGCGGATCTCCGAGGGCAAGCGAGGGCAGAAACCGTCAGCTCAGCACGCACTGCCCGGTGCCGACGGCGGCCGTGCGACTGGCCGCGACATCGAGATCGGACTTGATCTCCTTCAACGTCAACACATATCCGGTGTCCTCGTCGGTGACGGCCGCACCGAACACCACGCCCAGTACGTCACCCTGCGTATCCACCAGCGGCCCACCGGAATTGCCCGCGCGGACCTTGCCGCGCACCGTGTAGACCTCACGCTCGACGGTGTCGTTCTTGTAGATGTTGGGACCGGTCAGGTTCAACGTCTCCCGCACCCGGGCCGCGCTGGCAGTGTACGCACCGCCGCCCGGATAACCGAGCACGATCGAACTCTCCCCCGAGGTCGCCGCCTCCGAGGCCAGCGGGATCACCGGCGCCTGCAGGCCGGGCACATCCAGCACCGCCACATCCTTGGACGGATCGAACAGCACCACCGTCGCGTCCAGCGGTCCCTTGGCGGTATCGACCTGGAGCGAGTTGGTTCCGGCGACGACGTGCGCGTTGGTCATGATCCGCTCGGGCGCGACGACGAAGCCCGAACCCTCCAGCATCCGTTGACAACTCGACGCGACACCGCGAATCCGCAACACACTGTGCTGCAGGTTGACCGCGACCGGACTGTTCAGCACGCTGCCGTCCGGCGGCGCGACCGCGGCGATCGGCGCGCGGCTGAACGGGCCGATCACATCCGGCAGCCCGGAGGTGTTGAGCAGTTTGGAGAATTCGTTGGGCACCCGGCGCAACCAGTTCGGCGCGACCTTGTTGACCTCCGAGAGCACCCGCGACCCGTTCACCGCGGCGGCGATCGCCGGTTGCGAGGACGACGCCAGCGGCAACGCCAGCAGCCACGCCGTCGCGAGCACCGCGACCAGTTGCAGGCACGCGCCCACCACGCTGTCCACCGAGCGGATGAACGGATTGCGCATCCCGCTGCGGGCCGCGCGGCCCAGCACCATGCCCGCCACCTCGCCGACGATCACCAGCGCCACGATCAGCACCACGCCGACCAGGACGCGTTTACGCCCCTCGGAGATGTGCACCAGGATGTGCGGCGCGATCAGGATGCCCGCCACCGCGCCCAGGATCACCCCCAGGAACGCCAGCGCCGAGGCCACCGCGCCTTGGCGCCAGCCCGAGGAGGCGGCCAGCAGCGCGATGATCACCACCGCGATATCGAGCCAGTCCGACGAGGTCATAGTGTCATCCCCACTGCCGCCAGTGCGGCCTGTAGATCACGCACGTCGTGCGGATCCCATTCCCGCTCCCATCCCGAAACCGCGAGCAGACCGGCCAGCACGCCGGCCGTGAAACCCCAGACGAGCATGCCGTCGGCCTCGAACGCCGGGCTCATGTATCCCAGCGGATGCCGCACCACGAACCGGTTCGCCGGATCGATCAGATCCGCGATCCGCACCCGCGCCACCCGCGCGGCCTCGGTCTCGCTGACCACCCGCACCTCACCCGGGGTGCGCCAGTACGCCAGCACCGGCGTCACGTCGAAACGCGAGGGCGGCACGAAGATCTTCGGCAGCACCGCGAGCGGATCCACACCCGCAGGGTCCAGTCCGGTCTCCTCCCACGCCTCGCGCAGCGCGGTGTCGATCGGACCGTGGTCGCCGGGTTCGACTCCGCCACCGGGAAAGGCGACCTGGCCGCGATGTTGCCGCAAGGTGGCCGCGCGCTGGGTCAGCAGCACATCCGCGTCGGCGGGCAAACCGCCCGGCGCGGCCGGATCCGCCTCGGGCGCACCGCCGAACAACACCAGTACCGACGCCTGACGCGGCCGCATCGCCGCACTCACGACCTGCTTCATCGCCGTCCGGTTCAGTACCGGATTGGTTCCGGTCGGATCGGCCGGTTCGCGCTCGACGACGCCACGCAACCAGACCGGAACACCCTCGGTCACCAGCTCCGGACGCGCGCCGGACTCCTCGCGCCCCTCGCGGTCGCGCACTGTGCCTCCTCCGGCCACCTCGCCGTGATCACCGCCCGCGGCGGCCGGGCTGCCCGTGGCAACCGCATCGGACCGGTTCCGAGCACGGTAGCCGCAACCGGTACCGGGCGCGCGACGGCCACCCCGATCGCTCACCACCGCACCCCGCTCGATCCCGATGCGCTCACACCCGCACCCCCAGTTCGGCGGCGACCTTCGCGCTGATGTCCGCGATGTCGGCGAACGGGCGCGACACGACCTTCGCGATCGAACCGTCGGCCCGCACCAACACCGAAATCGGCAGTGCCGGAACCGCTCCCACCGCGGTCCGCACCCGGCCGTCGCCGTCCTCGACACCCGCCAGGTGCACCTTCAGGTCCTGCAGCCGGGCCAGCGCCATCGACTCGTTCGGATCGCTGTGCACGGTGAGCACCGTCATCGCCGAGCCGACGCGATCGGCGAACTGCTGCAGCGCGGGCAGTTCCTCGGCGCAGGGCGCGCACCAGTACGCCCACAGATTCAGCAGCGCGGGTTTACCGGCCAGCGCCGCGCCCAGATCCACCTGCCGACCGTTCGCCAGGCAGTCCAGGCCGATACCGGCCAGCGGCCCCTTGGCCGGGCCCGGCGCGGTGGCGGTCGGGCAATCGGCCAGGGCGGCGGCCGAGCGCTGCCCGCCACTCACGGCGGCAGGCACCTTCATCGCCGTCGCCGTTGTGGTGGGCAGGTTTTCGTGCGCTGCGCGCGGCCACAGCGCCACCGCGAGCGCGACGATCACGATCAGACCGACGAACGTCCATCGCCAGGCCGTGGGAATCGACTTCACCGGCCCACCAGTTCGAGCAGATGCTCCGCCTCCGGTCCCTTGACCAGTGCGGCCGCGGCGACCGGATCGGTCGGCCCGGCCCCGAAGGACGGGCAGTCCTTGGCCAGCAGGCAGGCGCCGCACGCGGGTTTGCGGGCATGGCACACCCGGCGACCGTGGAAGATCACCCGGTGCGAGAGCATGGTCCACTCCTTGCGCTCGATCAGCTCGCCGACGATGTGCTCGACCTTGACCGGATCCTCCTCGGTGGTCCAGCCCCAGCGCCGCACCAGCCGCCCGAAATGCGTATCGACTGTGATGCCGGGCACATCGAACGCGTTACCCAGAATGACATTCGCAGTCTTGCGACCGATTCCCGGCAATTCGACCAATTCGTCCAGATTTCCCGGAAGTACGCCGTCGTGCCGTTCCAGCAGCGCCTGGCCCAAGCCGATCAGCGAGGACGTCTTGTTGCGATAGAAGCCCGTCGGCCGGATGTACTCCTCGAGTTCGGTGCGATCGGCCTCGGCATAGGCGCGCGCGTCACGATAGCGGGCGAACAGCGCGGGCGTGGTCATATTCACCCGGACATCGGTACATTGCGCGGAAAGGATTGTGGCGACCGCCAATTCGAGCGGGTTCGTGAAATCCAGCTCGCAGTGCGCATCCGGGAATGCCACGGCCAGTGTCCGATTCATCCGGCGCGCCCGGCGGACCAGGCCCAACCTGGTCTCGGCGGCGAATTTGGCCGCACGGGCGGCCGACGTGTCGCGCCGCTGCGGCTCGGCGGCGGCGCTGGAAGCGGAGGTGGCGGGCTTACGCACGCGTCCACCATACGGAACCCCTCCGACAACATCCCGCCGATGCGGTGCCCGACCCGGGGAAATCGACTCGATCGCGGGTGCCACAGCGACGTTCGCGGCGTGATCGAGGCGACAGAGAATGCCTCCCGTGTTCCATCTGAGACCTTCTCCGTGTTTACTCCTCGATATGCAAGGACTCGCTGTGGTGCTCTTCCCGGTGGTGCTGATGCTGTTCGCGCTGTTCATGGAACGCGTCGAAAATCGGCTTCGCAAACTGCTCGAACCGGAAGAAGAGGTCCAGCAATACCTCGAACGTGCCAGCAATGCCGAGGTCAACGAGCTCGCGAAGCTGGGTGTCCCGGCCGCCGCGGCCCACACCGGCCGTAGGCGTGCCCGCGGCGACGAACTGGATGTCGCGCAGGCCAGCTGATCCGCCACGCCGCGTCGCGGAAAACACGCGGGCGGCGGGAACCATTCGGGCATCGCGGTCGTTTCACCAACCGCATCTACGTGGTGTCTGTCACTAGCCTGCCCGAATGCAAAGTAGACTGCACTGTCGGCCGCTCCGATCCCAGACCGGGGCGACAGCGACGGGCCCGCAGGCGGCAGCTTGCGTCGTCACCACGTAGGGACCCGCTGGCGCCGCCAGTACACCGTCAATTCCCATAAGGAGCACATTCGTGGACGAGGCCCTCGCCAGAGCAGGCATCTTCCAAGGCGTCGAGCCCACCGCAGTGGCCGCTCTCGCCAAACAACTACAGCCCGTGGACTTTCCGCGTGGACACATCATCTTCAACGAGGGTGAGCCGGGCGACCGGTTGTTCATCATCACCTCCGGCAAGGTGAAGATCGGCCGCCGCTCGCCCGACGGGCGGGAGAATCTGCTGACCATCATGGGCCCGTCGGACATGTTCGGCGAACTGTCGATCTTCGACCCGGGCCCGCGCACCTCCACCGCCACCACCGTGACCGAGGTCCGCGCCGTCACCATGGACCGCGATGCGCTCAAGGCGTGGATCGATCAGCGCCCCGAGATCGCCGAGCAGCTGCTGCGCGTGCTGGCGCGCCGCCTGCGCCGCACCAACAACAACCTCGCCGACCTGATCTTCACCGACGTCCCCGGACGCGTGGCGAAGGCGCTGCTGACGCTGGCCCAGCGGTTCGGCACGCAGGAGGCCGGGGCGCTGCGCGTCACCCACGACCTCACCCAGGAGGAGATCGCCCAGCTGGTCGGCGCTTCCCGCGAGACCGTGAACAAGGCGCTGGCCGATTTCGCGCACCGCGGTTGGCTGCGGTTGGAGGGCAAGAGTGTGCTGATCTCCGATTCGGAGCGGCTGGCGCGTCGCGCGCGCTGACGCATTTGCGCCATCTGTGACGTCATCCGGGGCCGTTCGAGGCCCCGGATGCGTTTACCGGTCCGGCGGCCGTCCGCTCAGTTCTGTTGGCTGCGTAGGTAGGCCAGCTGGGCCTTGACCGAGCTGCGGGCCGCGGGCCAGAGCTTCTTGTCGACGTCGGCGTAGACCTTCGCGACGACTTGCAGCGGTTTGGCGTTTGGGCCCAGTTCGCGCAGGGCCGCGCGCACCTGTTCCAGACGTTCCTGACGGTGCTGGATGTAGTAGCGCAACACGGGTTCCGCTTCGGGGTGATCGGGGCCGTGTGCGGGCAGCAGGGCCCGGCCCGGGGCCACCGCGAGCAGGCGGTCCATCGAGGCGAGGTAGTCGCCCAGTGCGCCGTCGCGGGATTCGAGCACGGTGGTGCCGCTGCCGAGCACGGTGTCGCCGGTGAGGACCGCGTCGTCGAGGACGAAACTCACCGAATCGGTGGTGTGCCCGGGGGTCGCCAGGACCGTGATGCGCAGTCCGGCCGCCTCGATGATCTCGCCGTCGGTCAGCGGGGTGACCGAACCGCGCAGATGTTCCGGTTCCATCGCGCGCACCGTGGTTCCGGTCAGCTTGGTCAGCCGATCGATGCCGCCGGTGTGGTCGTGATGGTGATGGGTGATCAGGGTGAGGGCGATATTGCCGTCGGTTTCGCGCGCGACGGCCTCGCTGTGTTCGCGATCCTTGGGCCCCGGATCGATCACGACGCAATCGGATCGTCCGGGGGCGCGCAGGATCCAGGTGTTGGTGCCCTGCAACGTCATCTGGTTGGGATTGTTCGCCAGCAGGACCGATGCGGTCGGCGTGACCGTACGCAGTTGCCCGTAGGCCGGATGGGTGAGCGTCATGCTGTGTCCTTCTGCCTCGCTCGGCGCGAATCTCATTCCTGCCTACCGCATTTCGCCGCCGCCCGCACCGTCGACTAGCTCACCTCGACGATGAGTTCCACCTCGACGGGAGTGTTCCTGGGCAGTTCGAAGACGCCGACCGCGGAGCGCGCGTGCACCCCGGCCTCGCCGAACAGCTCGCCCAGCAGTTCCGAGGCGCCGTTGATCACCAGCGGCTGATCGTTGAATCCCGGTGCGGAGGCGACGAATCCGACGACCTTCACTACCCGCACGACCGAGTCGAGCCCGACCAGATCGTGCACAGCAGCCAGCGCGTTGAGCGCGCACAACTGCGCCGCCTGCTTGGCCTGCTCGAGACTCACCTCCGCGCCGACCTTGCCGACAGCCGAGAGCTGACCGCCGACGAACGGCAACTGCCCCGAGGTGTAGACGTGCGACCCGCTGCGCAGCGCCGGAATGTACGCGCCCGCAGGTGCGGCCACCGCCGGGATCTCGAGCCCGAGCCGCGTCAGGTTCTCCTGCCAGAGCTGCCCCATCAGCCCTTCACCCGCTTCAGGTACGCCACGTGCTGCTCACCGGTCGGCCCCGGCAACACCGTGACCAACTCCCAGCCGTCCGCACCCCACTGATCCAGGATCTGCTTGGTCGCATGCGTCAGCAACGGCACGGTCGCATATTCCCACTGCGTCACATCACTCATACGCCAGAGACTATCCGCGCACCCCACCCTCCAGAACCCTCGGGCTCACCTCGATCAATACCTCGTTCCGCCAACCCCGTTGAACGCCGACAGCAGAGTTCGCGGCCCGGCTCGCCGGTCGGACGCGTGGCGGGTGCGAGGAACGAGTGCCCGACACGGGGCTCAGCGGTGAGCCTCAGGGGGCCGCGAACCCGCCGCAGCGAAGCGGAGGCCGAAGACACAGCACCGCCGGAGCGGAGCGGAGGCCGAAGATACTGTGGTGTACCAGACAGTTGCTGCGTCTCTTGGTGGACTCTTTACATCTGCCTATAGGCTCGCGAGCGTGGGAGCACCGATAGCGGCACCAGTTTCCAGTGAAGCGGGGCCCGAGTTAGGTTGGCCGGAGCGGGCGGACAAGGCCCGGCTGCACTACGTTTCCGGGAAGGGCGGGACCGGGAAGTCGACGGTGGCCGCGGCGCTGGCGCTGGCTCTCGCGGCGGGTGGGCGGCGGGTGCTGCTGGTGGAGGTGGAGGGGCGACAGTCCATCGCGCAGCTGTTCGATCTGCCGCCGTTGCCGCCGACCGAGACCAAGATCGCGACCGCCGACGGCGGTGGCGAGGTGATGGCCCTGGCGCTGGATATCGAACACGCCTTCCTCGAATATCTGGACATGTTCTACAACCTCGGCTTCGCGGGCCGGGCGATGCGCCGGATGGGCGCCATCGAATTCGTCACCACGATCGCGCCGGGACTCAAGGACGTCATCCTGACCGGCAAGATCAAGGAATGCGTGGTCCGGACCGAGAAGGCCGGCAACCGCACCCGCCCGGTCTACGACGAGATCGTGGTCGACGCGCCGCCCACCGGCCGCATCGCCGGATTCCTGGACGTCACCAAGGCCATGGTCGATATGGCCAAGGGTGGTCCGATCGCGTCGCAGGCCGAGGGCGTGTCGAATCTGCTGCACTCCGAGCAGACCGTCGTACACCTGGTGACCCTGCTCGAGGCGCTGCCGGTGCAGGAGACCGCCGACGCGGTCGCCGAACTGACCGAGTCGGATTTCCGCATCGGCACCGTGATCGTGAACCGCGCCAGCGAGGGCTATCTGCCCGAGACCGTCCGGGCCCGCGCCGCCGACGGCGACCTCGACGTCGAGGCCCTGCGCACCGGCCTGCACGATGCCGGAATCACCTTGTCCGACAAGGACTTCCAGGGAATTCTGGAGGAGACGGTCCAGCACAGCGCCACCCTGCGCGCCCAGGACGACAGCTCGGCAGAACTGTCGCGGGTCGACATCTCCCGGCTGTATCTGCCCGCCCTGCCCGAGGGCATGGATCTGGGCGGGCTGTACGAGCTGGCCGAACATCTGAGCACCCAGGGAGTCCGCTGATGACCATTCCGGATACCGCTGTGCCCCTTGATATCTCGGCCATCGTCGCGGATCCCTCGGCCCGCGTGCTGGTCTGCTGCGGCAGCGGCGGCGTCGGCAAGACGACCACCGCCGCAGCCATCGCCCTGCGCGCGGCCGAACTGGGCCGCAAGGTGGTGGTGCTGACCATCGACCCCGCGCGCCGCCTGGCCCAGTCCCTCGGCGTCAGCGATCTGGGCAACAGCCCGCAACGCGTACAACTCGGCCCGGAGGCCAAGGGCGAGTTGCACGCGATGATGCTGAACATGCGCCGCACCTTCGACGAGATGGTGCTCGAGCACACCACCCCTGACAAGGCCGAGCAGATCTTCGCGAACCCCTTCTACCAGACGGTGGCCTCCTCCTTCGGCGGTACGCAGGAGTACATGGCGATGGAGAAGCTGGGTCAGCTCGTCGGCCGCAAGGAGTGGGATCTGATCGTCGTGGACACCCCGCCCTCGCGCAACGCGCTGGACTTCCTCGACGCACCCAAACGCCTCGGAAACTTCTTGAACGGCAGGATGATTCGCGTCATCATGGCCCCCGGACGCGGTGTCGGCCGCCTGGTCACCGGCGCGATGAGCCTGGCGGTGCGCGGCGTGTCCACCATCGTGGGCGGCCAGATGCTCAAGGACGCATCGCTGTTCCTGCAATCGCTGGAGTCGATGTTCGGCGGCTTCCAGGATCGCGCCAATCGCACCTACGCGATGCTGTCGCGGCCCGGCACGCACTTCGTGGTGGTGGCCGCCGCCGAACCCGACGCGCTGCGCGAGGCGTCGTTCTTCGTCGATCGGCTCTCCACCGACGCGATGCCGCTGGCCGGACTGGTCCTGAACCGCACCCACCCGGTGTTGTGCTCGCTGTCGGCCGAGCAGGCCGCCGCGTCCGCCGACCGGCTCGCCCCCGCGACCGGCAACGGCGTGCCCGGCGGGACCGTCAGCGCGGAATCCGACGACGACGCCACCGCCGATCCGCGCGCGCTGGCCGCCGACGTGTTGCGCATCCACGCGCATCGCGCCACCACCGCCAGACGCGAACAGCATCTGCTGCACCGGTTCACCGGCGCGCACCCCCGGGTGCCGATCGTGGCGGTGTCGGCGCTGCCGTTCGAGGTGTCGGATCTGCGGGCGTTGCGCGCGGTCGCCGATCAGCTCTTCGATTCGACCGGAACCCACATCGCCTGAACCCGCACGGCCAGAACCGGTCCCGCAGACCGAGCCACGCCCGGAGCTCGAACCGACCCCGGAAACGGGTCGAGCCCGCGAATGCGGGCTCGGTCCGTCGTCGGGACAGTGCTCAGATCGCCACCTTCTGGTTCCGCTGGGCGCGGAAGAACTCCGCCCACGAGGTCACCTCGGGATGCTGCTTGAGCAGCGCGCGCCGCTGCCGTTCGGTCATCCCGCCCCACACACCGAACTCGACGCGATTGTCGAGGGCGTCGGCTCCGCACTCCATCAGGACGGGGCAGTGGCGGCAGATCGTCGCCGCCTTGCGCTGCGCCGCGCCGCGCACGAACAGCTGGTCGGGGTCCACTTCCTTGCATCGGGCCTGGGAGACCCAGGCGATCCTCGCTTCGGCCTGCTCCACGTCCAATCGAGCGATGGGGGTAGTCATATGCATTTGGTGTGCCCCTTTGCAGTCCGAACACCGGGTCAACGGCGCTCCGGAATCACGAGCAGTCCGCAGCAACCCAACCCCGCTGCGAACTGCACCACATTCCACTTTGAGTGTTAGCTCTATCACACTGGGTTCTCAATCTAGGTAAAGGTATGGGCCGAGCGCAAGACCGTCCCCCGAATTTCTGGTACGCCCGTCCATGCAAATGCGACATAAAACCGGGCAGTCTGATCGAATTGGGCGACACGCCGGGCTTTTACCTGCACGACTCGCCCAGGTGTGACGCGATGCACGCCACGAGCAGGGCGGGAACCGGCGGCCCGCACCGCGCAACGCTCGCTCCGAGGGACTGCATTTAGTCTGGGGGGCGTGCCGATCTCACAAACGCTCGCCAGACTGGCCGGGGCGTGCATCCTGGCGGCCGCTCTGATCGCCGGGCTGTTGTTCCCGCTCGCCGGTGGTTTCGGGTATATCTCCAACCGAGCCGCCGACGCTGTCGACAACGTCTCGGCGGAAGTGCTGGAGGGCACCGTGCCCGCGGTCTCCACCATGGTCGACGCCACCGGGGCGCCGATCGCCTGGCTGTACGACCAGCGACGGTTCCAGGTCCCCAGCGACAAGATCTCCAACAACATGAAGTTGGCCCAGGTCTCCATCGAGGACCGCCGCTTCCTCCAACATCACGGCGTGGACTGGCAGGGCACCTTCCGCGCGTTCCTGCGCAACACCTCCAGCGGTGAGGTGCAGCAGGGTGGTTCCACCATCGACCAGCAGTACGTGAAGAACTTCCAGCTGCTCGTGGTGGCCAAGACCGACGCCGAGCGGCGTGCGGCCATCGAGACCACCCCCGCCCGCAAACTGCGTGAGATCCGCCTGGCGCTGACGCTGGACAAGCAGCTCACCAAGGACGAGATCCTCACCCGCTACCTGAACCTGGTGTACTTCGGCAACGGCGCGTACGGCGTCCAGGACGCCGCGCAGACCTACTTCGGCGTGGACGCCAAGGACCTGACCGTCCCGCAGGCCGCGATGCTCGCCGGCATCGTGCAGAGCTCCTCGCACTTCAACCCGTACAGCCGCCCGCAGGAAGTGCTCGCGCGCCGGAACACCGTGCTGGACACCATGATCCAGAACATTCCCGGCCGCGCCGAGGAGTTCCGCGCCGCCAAGGCGACCCCGCTGGGCGTGGTACCCGAACCCAAGGGCCTGTCCAACGGCTGTATCGCGGCCGACGATCGCGGCTACTTCTGCGACTACGCGATGCAGTACCTGGAGGACGCGGGCATCAGCAAGGATCAGCTCGACAAGGGCGGTTATCTGATCCGCACCACCCTCGATCCGGCCGTGCAGAATTCGATGAAGACCGCGATCGACGCCATGACCAACCCGAGCCTGGCGGATATCGCCGAGGTCTCCAGCATCATCGCGCCCGGTCAGGACTCGCACAACGTGCTGGCCATGGTCTCCAGCCGCACCTACGGCCTGGACGCGAACATCCATCAGACCGTGCAGCCGCAACCCTTCTCGATGGTCGGCGACGGCGCGGGCTCGATCTTCAAGATCTTCACCACCGCCGCCGCGATGGAGAAGGGCCTGGGCATCAACGCCAAGCTGGACGTGCCCTCGTTCTACGCGGCCAAGGGCATGGGCTCGAGTGGTACGCCCGGCTGTCCGGCGATGACGTACTGCGTCAAGAACGCCGGTAACTACCGCTCGCCGATGTCGGTGACCGAGGCGTTGGCGCAGTCGCCGAACACCGCGTTCGTCAAGCTCATCCAGGCCGTCGGGGTGACCCCGACCGTCGATATGGCGATCCGGCTGGGCCTGCGGTCGTACACCAAGGCCGGGACCTCCGGGCACGGCAACACGAGCATGGCCGACATGTTCAAGCAGCAGAATCTGGGCTCGTTCACGCTGGGTCCGGTCGCGGTGAACCCGCTGGAGCTGTCGAACGTCGCGGCGACGCTGGCCTCGGGCGGCAAATGGTGCCCGCCCTCGCCGATCAAGCAGGTCCTGGACCGCAACGGCAAACCCGTCTCGCTGACCCAGCAGGCCTGTGAGCAGGTCATCGATCCGGGTCTGGCGCATACGCTGGCCAACGCGCTGGGTCAGGACGCCGTCGGCGGTACCGCGGCCGGGTCGGCGCGGGCGGCGGGCTGGAACGTCCCGGTGGCCTCCAAGACGGGTACCACCGAGACCAACCGGTCCTCGGCCTTCCTGGGCTTCACCGATTCGCTGGCCGGGGCCGCGTACATCTACGGCGACTCCCCGACGCCGGACCAGATCTGCTCGTTCCCGCTGCGCAACTGCGGTAGCGGAAACCTGTTCGGTGGTAACGAACCGGCCCGCAGCTGGTTCATGGGCATCAAACCCGTGCTGGGCAACTTCCCGCCGACATCGCTGCCACCGCTGGACGACAAATACGTTCGGGGATCGAACAATTCACAGATCCCGGACGTGATGGGGATGACCCAGGCCGAGGCGACCTCGGCGCTGGTCGGCGCGGGATTCCAGGTCTCGGCGGTGACCCAGCCGGGTTCGGCCGCCAAGGGCACCGTGCAGGGCACCACGCCCAACGGGTCGGCGATCCCGGGTTCGGTGATCACGCTGTACCTCAGCGACGGCACCGAACGTCAGATACCGCAGGCGGGGACGCCGCAGCTGCCGAACCTGCCCGGCATCCCGATTCCGCGGCTGCCACCCATCCCCATCCCGATCCCGCTGCCTCGATAGGCGTTCGGACACATCTCGGGCGGACCTCCCAACATCATGGAGGTCCGCCCGAGGTATGTCGGGGGCCGGCGGCAGGACTCGATCACCGCAACCTCATGAACGCCGACAGCAAAGTTCGCGGCCCGGCTCGCCGATGAGACGCGTGGCGGGTGCGAGGAACGAGTGCCCGACACGGGGCTCAGCGGTGAGCCTCAGGGGGCCGCGAACCGCCGGAGCGGAGCGGAGCGGAGGCCGAAATCACAGCCGAAATTACAACCGGGACTTGACCGCGGCGGACAGGCGGGAGCCGTCGGCGCGACCGGCGGCCAGGGCGCCGGCGATCTTCATGACCTGACCCATCTGCCGCATCCCAGGACGCTCGCCGAGTTGCTCCGCGACGTCGGCGATCGCGGTGTCGGCGATGTCGGCGACCTCGGCGTCGGTGAGCTGGGTGGGCAGGTACTCGTCGATGATCTGTTCCTCGGCCCGCTCGTTGGCGGCGAGTTCACCGCGACCGGCCTGCTCGAAGACCACCGCGGCCTCGTTGCGCTTCTTGGACTCCTTGCTCAGCACCGCGAGGACGTCGGCATCGGAGAGCTCGCGGGCTTCCTTACCGGCGACCTCGGCGGTCTGCACGGCCGCCAGCAGCATGCGCAGGGTGTTGGTGCGCAGGGCATCCTTCGCCTTCATCGACGTGGTCAGGTCCGCCCGCAGCTTCGATTTGAGTTCCGACATGTCGCCCACGCTATCGGGTCCGGCAAACTACTCCCAGTACTTTTGCCGCGGCGTGCATGTGACGCTGTGCGGAATCACACTCGGTAATCCGCACGCATCTCGCCTATCCTGATCGAATGCCCGTACTCTCGTCTGCCGCATTCCGACGAGCCGCGCTGGGGGCCACCGGGGCCGCAGTCGCCGGAATCGGCTATGCCACGTTGATCGAACGCAACGCATTCGTCCTGCGTGAGACCACGTTGCCGGTGCTACAGCCGGGCTCGTCGAGCCTACGGGTGCTGCACATCTCCGATCTGCACATGACGCCCGGCCAGAAGCTCAAGCAGGCGTGGGTTCGCGAACTCGAGGGGCTCGAGCCCGATCTGGTGATCAACACCGGCGACAATCTGGCCCATCAGCGCGCGGTGCCCGCGGTGGTGCAGGCGTTGTCCGGGCTGCTGTCGCGGCCGGGGCTGTTCGTGTTCGGCAGCAACGACTACTTCGCGCCGGTGCCGAAGAATCCGTTCAAGTACTTCAACAAGAACCACAAGCGCGTCTACGGCGATCCGCTGCCCTGGCAGGATCTGCGCGCGGCCTTCGCCGAACGCGGCTGGCACGACCTGACCCACGTGCGGCGCGACGTCGAGGTGGGCGGGATCAAGATCGCGACCGGCGGCGTGGACGATCCGCATCTGCGGCGCGACCGCTACGAGACCATCGCCGGTGCGCCGAATCCGTTGGCGGAGTTGAGCATCGGGCTCACCCACTCCCCCGAGCCGCGGGTGCTGGACCGGTTCGCCACCGACGGTTACGACTTGGTGCTGGCCGGGCATACGCACGGCGGGCAGCTGTGTGTGCCGGGCTTCGGCGCGCTGGTCACCAACTGCGGGATCGATCGTTCGCGGGTCAAGGGCGCGTCCCGGTGGGGTGCGCACACCCGGCTGCACGTGTCGGCGGGTCTGGGCACCTCGCCGTGGGCTCCGTACCGATTCTGCTGCCGTCCGGAGGCCACGCTGCTGACGCTGGTCGCGGCGCCACCGCAGCGTCCTGCCGCCGACAGCGGCCATGGGGTTTCCACCTCGGAGGCCGTGGCGCGTTAGGGTTGCTCGCGCCGATCCGATACGTCAGGGGCGAGGGTGATCTATGAGTTCGACGAGCGGTGATTCCGGCGAGCAGTCCTCCTCGAAGGACCATCCCCGGTCACAGCAGGCGTCGGTGCTGCGCGGGCTGGATCTTCCCCATCCGACCTCGCCCGCCGATACCACTCATACCGAGATGATCGATATGCGTGGTGCGGATGACGCGCGCACGCAGGCGATTCCGCAGGCCGGGCCGCGGATCGACAACTCGCGCACCGAGGTGATCCGACAGGCCGAGCCGCGGGGTCCGCAGCCGGACGCGCCGCGTGCGCAGCCGGACCCGCCTCGCGCGCAGCCGCCGCGTGGGGCCGCGAATTCCCCTGGGCAGGGCCAGGTTCCGAACGATTCGGCGCAGACCGAGGCGTTCCATCAGTTGAGTTTCGGGCAGCAGGGCGCGTCGGCCGGACAGCAGCCGCTCGCGTTGTCGCCGGAGATCGCACAGTACGCGCCGGACGGTCGGCCCGACGCGCGCACGAGTCCCATTCCGCAGCAGGCGGTTTCGCCGCCGCGACGGGCGCGGTCCGGGTCGCCGAAGGACGCGCCGCCACCACAGCCGGTCGGGCGGGGTCGTCCGCACGGCGGGCCGACGAGTCCCATTGCGCGGCAACCGCTTGCGGAGCAGGGGGTGCCGCAGCCGGAGCAGGCGTGGCAGCTGGGGACGCCCGAGCAGGCCGGTTCGCGTTCCGAGACTTCGGCGAATACTTCTGCGCGGCAATCGGATTCGGCCCGTCATCCGGAGACCGCGCCCCGGCCCGACGCCGAGGACGACAAGCACGCCGATCGGCCGTTGTCCGCGCGCGAACGCAAACGCTGGCTGTTCGCCGGGATCGGCGCGGCGGCCGTGGTGATCCTGGGTATCGGCGCGACGCTGCTGCTGACCGGACGGCATTCGGACGATGCCACGGGCACGGTGAGCGCGTTGAGTTCCGGCGCGAGCGCCGCGCCGCTGGCCACCCCGGCGCAGACCACCGCACCGGCCACGATTGCCGGTGTGGCGCCGCTGATTCCGGGATATCAGGTCGTCCAGGTTCCGGAGCGGGGCGCGGCGTTCGACGTGCCCAAGAGCTGGCAGCTCGACGCGAACGGGACGAAGACCTGGGGTACCGCCCCCGAGACCGTCGAGATCGCCGGGCTCGTCCAGGACGGTAAGGGCTACTGCCCCAACTACATTCGCACCAACGCCTTCCTGACCATGTCCGGGAAGCCGGATCCGGCCGCGGCCGCGGTGGACATCGGCACCCGGCTGGCCAAGATCGGCTGGGCCACCTCCACCGGCACCACCCCCGGCAAGGCCGAACCGCTCACCTCCCTGGACGGCCAGCTACACGGCTCGTTCGCCGAAACCGATGGCACATTCAAGCCACCGGCTCCCGGATGCGCCAAAACCTACTCCGTCTACACTTTCGCGTTCCCCAGCGAGAACGGCAGCTTTGTCGTCACCGTCACCGCCGACACCGGCGTCCCGCACGCCATCGACCGCGCCACCGCCCAGAAGATCCTCGCCAGCATCCGCCCCCTACAGGCCAAATGACCTGCGGATTTAACGTCTGACCCCACCCTGTTGTAAGCTACTCCAGGTTCACAACACGGGGTGTGGCGCAGCTTGGTAGCGCGCTTCGTTCGGGACGAAGAGGTCGTGGGTTCAAATCCCGCCACCCCGACTCGTGTGTGGAGACACGACAGGGCCCCTGATCAGCACGTCTGATCAGGGGCCTTACTCATTGCCGCACCATGGCCGTGTCGGCTGCCAGGAGAAAGGGACCACTTCGGAGCTGTTTTTGCCATGAGTATGGGACCACCCTGTTTGCCACGTATGGGACCACCTGACTAGCGGTTTTGCCAGTTATGGGACCACCCGGCGTGGCTTGCGGGTTTCCGGTCGCTCGGCCGCTGTATTGGCCAAATGAGCTACCGGGAGGTTTCGGTGATCGAGATCAGGGAGATGCTGCGGCTGTGGCTGCAGGGTCGCGGGTTGCGGGAGGTGGCCCGGCTGTCGGGCACCGACCGCAAGACCGTGCGCCGGTATGTCGAGCGAGCGCAGTCGTGTGGCGTGGACCGCGACGACGGTGTGGAGCAGTTGACCGACGAGTTGCTGGCCGCGGTGATCGCCGGGGTTCGTCAGTCTCGGCCGAACGGTAAGAGCGATGTGTGGGAAACTCTCGCCGGTCAGTCCGAGCAGATCAAAGAATGGCTGGATCAGGGCCTGACCTTGACGAAGATCCATATTCTGTTGGCCCGCCGTGGCGTGGTGGTGTCGTATCGGACGTTGAACCGTTATGCGACAACGGAATTGGGGTTCGGGAAGCGGCGCACGACCGTGCGGGTCGCCGATTGTGAACCGGGCGCGGAGGTGCAGGTCGACTTCGGCCGGCTCGGCCTGCTTCCCGACGCCGAAGGCCGTCGGCGGGTGGTGAAGGGCCTGATCTTCACCGCGGTGTATTCGCGGCACATGTTCGTCTTCCCGACCTACCGGGAAACGCTCAACGACGTCATCGCCGGGTTCGAGGCCGCATGGGTGTTCTTCGACGGCGTGTTCGCCGTCGCGATCCCGGACAACATGAAAGCCATCGTCGACCGCGCGAACGCGACCGATCCCCGGCTGAACGACTCGTTCCGCGAGTACGCCGAATCGCGTGGCTTCGTGGTGGATCCAGCACGGGTCCGCAGCCCGCAGGACAAGCCGCGCGTCGAGCGCTGCGTTCCTTATGCACGGTCGAATTTCTTTGCTGGAGAACAGTTCCGGGACCTCGACGACTGCCGGGAACGCGCTGCGCGGTGGTGCCGGGAGACCGCGGGCATGCGCATTCACGGCACCACTCGACTACACCCGGCGGAGGTGTTCGCCAGCGACGAGCATCCGAAGCTGAAACCGTTGCCCGACACGGTATTCGACATCCCGGCCTGGGTGAATCCGAAGGTCGCACCGGACCGGCATGTTCAGATCGCCAAGGCCCTCTACAGCATTCCCGGCGATCTGGTCGGGCAACGACTGACCGCCCGCATCGACACAGCCACGGTCAAGCTCTATTTCCGCGGCGAGCTGATAAAGGTTCATGCTCGCGTGCCTGCCGGTCGTCGGCAGACCGATCCGGCGGATCTGCCCAGTGAGCTGACCGCTTATGCGATGCGGGACTTGAATACGTTGCAGCACAAGGCCGAAGCCGACGGCCCGCATATCGGCACTTACGCGGCGGCGGTGCTCGAGCATCCGCTGCCCTGGACGAAGATGCGGCAGGTCTACCGGCTGCTGGGGCTGGTGCGCCGTCACGGCGCCGACGTCGTCGACGATGCCTGCCGCCAGGCCCTCGAGGCCGAGGTCGTCGATGTCGGTGTCATCGACCGCATGCTCACCCGCGGGGTCACCGGCACGCAGCTGACGCTGCTGCCACCACCGGCTCCGTCCCGATTCGTCCGTTCCACTACCGATTTCGCGGTCAGGAGGCCGTCATGAGCACCGATACTCGTCGTCCCGCTGCCTCCCCGGCGGTCAAACCGATCGAGATCTCACCGGAACTGAAGTCGTTGATGCGGCGGCTCAAGCTCGGCCAGCTGCTCGACACCCTGCCCGAGCGTCTGGCCCTGGCCCGCTCGAATCGGTTGCCGCACCACGACTTTCTGGAGATGTTGTTCGCCGACGAAGTCGCCCGCCGCGACCGACAATCCGAGCAACGCCGCGCCAAGGCCGCGCACCTGGACCCGCAGATGCAGTTGCAGGCATGGGACGATTCGACCGCTGTCAGTTTCGACTCCGAACTCTGGGCCGAACTGACTTCACTGCGGTTCCTCGCCGACGCCTACAACGTGTTGATCATGGGCCCGGTCGGGGTCGGAAAGACGTTCCTGGCCAACGCATTAGGACACGTCGCGGTCCGCCGCAACCGCACTGTTCACACCGAACGCGCCGACAAACTGTTCAAACGGCTGCGCGGCGCCCGGCTGGACGGCAGCTACGAAGACGAGATGCGCAAACTGCACCGCGTCGATCTGCTGATCATCGACGACCTGGCCCTGCACCGGCTCGAGGCGCCCGAGACCAACGACTTCTACGAGCTGATCGTCGAACGCCACCGCAAGGCCTCGACCGTGATCACCAGCAACCGGGAGCCGCCGGAAATCCTGACCATGATGGCCGACCCGCTGCTGGCCCAATCGGCGATGGACCGGCTGCAATCGGCAGCCTACGAGCTCGTCGTCGAGGGCGAGTCCTACCGGCAGCGGCAGAAGCCCCGCCGGGGCAAACCAGCCGATCCCAGCACCCCGGATTGACCAGCGGCCCGGTCGTCGGTCACCATCAGCACACGGCCCACGACCGGACGCAACCCGGTCCCATGCTCATGGCAAACCGGTGGTCCCTTCAGGCTGGCAGCCGACAGGCCGGGACCCCGGGTGGGGAAATCAGGAATCCCGAGGCCCCGGGGACGGCCGAGATCACAAGGGGCCGTTGAGGGTTCGGTCGACGTGGGCCTTGGCTGGGGGGCCGTATCGGTGGTTGATTTCGTCGAGGTCGGACCAGAGGGCGGGTAGGGGCCAGTGGTCGGGGAGTAGGTCGGGGGGTAGGCGGGGGGTGGTGAGGATGTCCTGCATCGGGGGGTTGAGGAGTTCGTCCAGGCGGCGCAGGGCGGCGGGGCCGGGAGTGGGGGCGTTGTCGCGCAAGGCTTTTCGCAGTTGTCGACGGTGGTGGTCGAGGCGGTCGGCGCGGGCGGGGAGTTGCCAGGCGGTGGCGGCCGCGCGGGCGGCGTCGGCGGCGGGGAGGGCCAGGCGGGCCGGGTAGAGGGTGGCGTCGGGCGGGCGTGGCGGGAGGGTGTTCGACAGTGTCGGCCAGTGGTCGGCGAGGCTGATCAGGACGCCCTGCTGGAGGATGCCGTAGCCGCACATGACGGCGGATCGGCGCAGGGTGTCACGGAAGGGGCGGTGGGCTTCCGGCACGGAGAAGAGCAGGGCATGGAACTCGCCGGTCCAGTTGGGGGCGGCCGATGCGTCGGTGAGCCTGTCGAATCCGGCGGCCAGTTGGCCTGCCAGCCGATAGTGCACGTTCCGGCCTTCGCGGCGGCCGACGAGATTGCCCGCGCGCCGCAGTCGCATGATCGTGCCGCGGGCCGCCGACGGAGTTTGACCGAGATCGGTCAGCAGGGTGGTGAGCGCTGTTCCGCCCAGCTCGGATCGTTGCGCGAGCCCGAACAGGAACGGCACCAACGCAATCGATGACGAGAACGCCTGCGCGCCCTCGAGTTCTGGTGATATTCTTTCGCTCACGTTCGTGACAACAACTGTATAGAATTGGACGCAGATCCCGTGCCAACGCCCTCCCCCGCATCCGGCCGCTCCCGCGCGCTCGCCCTGGCCCTCAACTGGTTGCCCACCCTGCTGTTCAGCATGGTCCTGCCCTTTCTGACGTATTCCCAGCTGGTATCTCATCACTGGTCGCAGGTGTCGGCACTCATGGTGTCCGGACTCTGGCCGCTGGCCGAGTTGCTGGTGATGTTCGCGATCCGCCGTCACCTCGACGAGCTGACCCTGTTCATCCTGATTTTCATGGTGCTCGGCGTGGTGTCGTACGTGGCGTTCAACAGTCCGCGGATGCTGCTGGTCAAGGACTCCGCGCTGACCGGACTGTTCGGCGTCGTGATGCTGGCGAGTCTCGCCGCGCCCCGGCCGCTGATGTTCTATTGGGGTCGCAAGTTCGCCACCGATGGTTCATCGGCGAAGGTCGTCGAGTGGAACGCGCTGTGGCAGTACCCGGGGTTTCGACATGCCCAGCGGGTGATGACCGTGGCGTGGGGTCTGGCGTTCCTCGGCGAGGCGGTGCTGCGGGTGGTGCTGACCTATGTGGTGTCGGTGCGGACGATGGTCGCGATCAACGGCATCCTGCCGGTCGTGGTGATTCTGCTGTGCGTCGGTTGGACCACGTTCTACGCGCAGTGGTCGCGTCGGCGGAACACCGCACAGACGACTCCACCCGCGGTGGTCACGGGTGGAGTCGACGCCGACGGCAGCATGGTGGCCGTCGAAGGGGAGATGCGCATCCGGTGACCGACCCTCGCGATCGAGCCGGACAGCCCCGCGCATATTTCCGATGCGCCGGTTCCGGCATGCGGCCCGGATCAGATGCAGAAGACGACACTGCCGAGCGGGAAGCACAGGCTCACGGAGCCCACCGGGCTCGCGGTGTTCGCCGACACGGCCGGGGTGAGCGTGGTGGCGGCGGATGCGGCCGGAGCTACCGCGAAGAGCAGCGGTAGAGCGATCGCAGTGGCGGCCACGGTCCTGATCATTTTCGTTGACATGGTCCATACCTCGATAGGTCTGCTCGGGCGAAGGTCCGAGCCTTCGGATGACGAGCGCTGTTCGATAGCTGCGAGTCTGACCGCGGCCGATCGGCCGGACTCCCGGGCCGCCCTGATGCAAGCAAGGTGCCCGCCTCGTGGATTTCACATCGGCTCGGACCTGGCCCGAACCGACCCGAACATCACCAAGCTGTATGGGCGGGAACCCTTTCCACGTCATCGGAGAAAGGATGCTACAAGATTACTGCCGCCGTCCGAACTGGACGAGGGACTAAAGTCGTCGCTTACCGGGGATGACCTGGGATCCGTCCGTGAGGCGCCCGGGCTCAGACCGCGGCCCCGCAGGCGACACCCTCGATGATCCGGGTCGACCGTTCGGGCTGAAGTGCCTTGACGGACAAGTGATCCCAGATCGAATGGTAGGCGTCCAGATCGCCCGACCTATCGAGGAACTGGGCGCTGGTGGCGTGATGGATGTGCACGATATCGGACAGGTCCGGATTGCCGAATCGCATCAGCGCGAACGGTCCCGGACTCAGCAGCGGACCGCAGACGTGATCGGGCACGATCTGGATCGTGACGTTCACCAGCTCCGCCACCCGGCCCAGATGCGCGAGCTGCGCCCGCCAGACCTGGGTACTGCCGAGCTGCCGGCGCAGCACCGACTGCTCCAGCAGTACCCACAGCCGCAGCGGATCGGGTCCGGTGAGGCGGCGCTGACGCAGTTCCAGCAATTCGATGTGCCCCGGATCGGCGGGCTCGCCCGGACGCACGATGTGCAGCAGCTCGCGCGCGTAATCGGGGGTCTGCAACAGCTCGGGCACCAGGCCGGGCGAATAGCTCCGCACCAGCGTGGCCGAATCCTCGAACGCGAGGTACGTCTCGTACCAGCGGGGCACGGTATCCGCGTCGATGTGTCGATGGCCGGGCGCGTTGGCGCGTCGCGCAAGGTTTACGTACTCGGTGCGGCGCGCGGAATCGCCGACTCCGTACAACGTCAGCAACTTCTCCAGATCCGGTAGCCGGAACCCGAGCAGTCCGGACTCGAGCCGACTGATCTTCGAATGGGACGCCCCGATCGCCCGCCCGACGTCGTACCCCTTCAAACCGGCCGCTACCCGCAACGTCCGCAATCGAGTACCGAGCAGGCGACGTGCGATCGCCGGATCCTCCCCGGAGTCCTCATCTCCATCGCGCGCCCGCGCGATGGAGCTCGTACTCTTGGCCACCGCCGCTCCCAAGGGGACTCTGCTATCGCTGTCTCCGAGTTTGCCACAGCCCCGGCCGAGCGGCGAATCAGACCGAGCACCGGTCCAGATTGATGCTCGGTTGTCCCGACGTGACCGGGGGCGCTACTTCGCCACGGCGGCAAGCACTTCGGCCAACGCGGTGAGCTGGTCGCCGGTGCCCTGCTCCCGCCATTCCGGCTTTTCGCGGCCGTCGAGATACGCGCCGTGTTCGGTGAGGGTGAGGCGGGTGCCCGCGTCGGTGGCGGCGAATTCGACGGTGGCGACCGAGACGGTGGCCAGCACCGCCCCTTCGCTGAGCGCGGTGGTGTAGACGAGGCGGGCATCGGGGACGATCTCCCGATAGACGGTCTCGGCCGTGATCACCGTGCCGTTGACGACGCCGCGCGCGACCTCCCGGCCGTCGACCCGGAAGTCGAGTTCGTGATCGGCGCTGCCGCCCGCGAACCAGCGGGCCTTGGTCGCCGGATCTGCCCAGGCGGCGAAGACCTCCGCCGGCGTGACGGGATATTCGCGTTCGATGGTGAAGGTGGCGTGGAGCACGGACTGTTCGGACATGACTACTCCTGATCTGGTTCGGAGCGTTCGGCGAGCACCTCGCCGAGCGCGTCGAGACGGCTCTCCCACGGCGTCCGACGTGCGTCGATCCACTCCCGGATCGGCTCGAACGCATCGGGCGCCAACTGGCAGGTACGCACCCGGCCGACCTTCTCGGTCCGGATCAGCCCCGCCTCCTGCAAGACCTGCACATGCTGAACGACCGCCGCCAGCGACATGTCCAACGGCTCGGCCAGCGCACCGACCGCCGCCGGACCCGCGCTCAGCCGCTCGATCAGCCCGCGCCGCGTGGGGTCGGCGAGGGCCCGGAAGATCCGATCGATCGCGTCAGCATGGTTAAGCACAGACTTGAGTTTGCAGCGTTGGATCGAAACAGTCAAGCATTTACTTGACTATTGTCGCGTCGTACCGCCTCGACGGCCACGGGCCGTTCGATGCAGAGGCAGCACCTTCAGCGGAGCTTCGACGCCACGCCGAAACCACACTCTCTCCACCTGGATAACTCGATATCCGATGTGCCACAGCAGAATTCGCTACCGACAACGATCCACGCACGACAACGATCCACGCACGACGAAGAGCCCCGGCGTCGACCGGGGCTCTCGTCGAAGTCGATCTGTCAGATCGGGGTGATCGGGAGGCGGAGGGCTGCGGGGGCGGCTTCGGGGACTACCGGGGACTTCGGGGCGATCGGGGTGACGCGGCGGTAGGGGGCGCCGAGGGCGGGGCGGGGGTCGGGCTCACCTTTGTTGGGCCACAACGACATTGCGCGTTCGGATTGGGCGGTGATGGTGAGGGAGGGGTTGACGCCGAGGTTCGCGGAGATGGTGGAGCCGTCGACGATGTGCAGGCCCTCGTAGCCGTAGAGGCGCTGGTAGGGGTCGACGACGCCGGTCTCGGGGGAATCGCCGATCGCGCAGCCGCCGATGAAATGGCCGGTGATCGGGACGTTCGCCAACTCGGTCCAGCTGCCCTGCGGGATGCCGTCGATCTTCTCCGCGACGCGCCGGGTGACGTCGTTGCCCTCGGGAATCCACGCGGGCGGGGCCTGACCCGAACCCGGTTTGGTGGTCATCCGGCGGCCGAGCAGGCCGCGCTTGTTGTAGGTGATGACGGAGTTGTCGAGGTTCTGCATGACCAGCAGGCCGATCATCCGCTCGGACCAGTGCCGCGGGTTGTGCAGCGTCGGCAGATCCCTTCGCTGCCTGACCATTTCGCGCAGGCCGAGCACCCAGCGGCGCTTGCCCTCCTGGCCGTCGACCAGCACGGTGGTCAGCAGGCTCATCGCGTTGGAGCCCTTGCCGTAACGCACCGGCTCGATATGGGTGTGGTCGTTGGGGTGGATCGAGGACGTGATCGCCACGCCCCGAGTGAAATCGGTGTCCTTGCGCCGCGACCGCGCGGCGAGCACTGCCTCGGAGTTGGTCCGCGCGAGATGCCCCAGCCGCGGCGAAATGTCCGGCAGCACACCGCGATCGCGCAGATTGTGCAGCAACTGCTGGGTACCCAGGGCGGCCGCGGAGAAGATCACCTGATCGGCGGTGAATGTCTTGCGCCCCTTGCGAACCCACCGTCCGGTGCGCACGGTGTCGACCGCGTATCCGCCCTCCGGCAGCGGCCGCACGGTGACCGCGGTGGTCAGCGGATGCACTGTGGCACCGGCCTTTTCGGCGAGATAGAGGTAGTTCTTGACCAGCGTGTTCTTCGCGCCGTGGCGGCAGCCGGTCATACATTCACCGCAGTGCGTGCAGGTCCGCCGCTGCGGTCCGGTACCGCCGAAGAACGGATCGGCGACCTCGCCACCGGGCTTGGCGTTCTCCCCGGCGAACAGCACGCCGACCGGGGTCCGGCGATAGGTGTCGGCTATGCCCAGATCCTCCGCGACCTCCAGCAGCACCCGATCCGAGGGCGTGGTTGCCGGGTTGGTGGTGACGCCGAGCATGCGGCGGGCCTGGTCGTAGTGCGCGGCGAGTTCGTCGCGCCAATCGGTGATGTGCGCCCACTGCTTGTCGCGATAGAACTGCTCGGGGGCCTCGTAGAGGGTGTTGGCGTAGACCAGCGAACCGCCGCCGACCCCGGATCCGCTCATGATGAACGTGTCGTTCAGCAACGTCATCCGCTGGATCCCGAAGCAACCGAACTTCGGCGCCCACAGGTACTGCCGCATATGCCAGGAGTTCTTCGCGAATTCGTCGTCCTCGAAACGACGGCCGGTCTCGAGCACGCCGACCCGATATCCCTTCTCGGTCAGCCGCAGAGCCGTGACACTGCCCCCGAAGCCGGACCCGATGACCAGCACATCGTAATGAGTCATGGGCCACACCCTAGGCATTCGACGCGAGATCGAACGAGAGCCTCGCGGCCAGAAAATCGGCATATTCGGCCAGTCCGCTAACCGGCCGCGAATTCGCGGAGTCGCAGGTGGGGCCGGGGTGAGCGGCGAGTGGGCTATATTCCATCGGAGTTTCACTTCGCGACGAGAACGGGAAACCGGTGGAAATCCGGTGCGGTCGCGCCACTGTGTCCAGCTTGCTGGGAGTCAGACCCCGTCTCGTCGCGTACCACGGACGGGGACGCGAGATCCCCAGAAGGGCGGTGCCGCTATGGCCCCCGACGCAACGACCCACCGCGTCCTGCGCGATGTCCTGCACGACTGGCATCGGCGCGATTGGATCGAGGCCGGGGTATTGCTGGGCGTTGTCGTGCTGATGCATCTGATCGGGTTCGGGCTGCTGTTCGGCGCGATCGCACCGCACGGGTATCACATCGGCACCCAGGTCTTCGGGGTCGGACTCGGGCTGACCGCCTATACGTTCGGGCTGCGGCACGCGTTCGACGCCGATCACATCGCGGCCATCGACAACACCACCCGCAAACTGATGTCCGACGGGAAGCGGCCCAAATCGGTCGGATTCTGGTTCGCCATGGGACATTCCACGATCGTGTTCGTGCTGGCCGCGCTGGTGGTGGTCGGCGCGCGGGTGGTCGGCACCCTGGTCGACGACGACTCGCCCACGCGAAAGACGTTGGGCACCATATCGACGCTGGCGTCGGGGTCGTTCCTGTATCTGATCGGATTGCTGAATGTCGTTGCGCTGATCGGGATCTGGCGGGTGTTCCGGAAGATGCGCGGTGGCGCGTTCGATCACGCCGAACTCGAGGCGGCGCTGGACGCGCGCGGATTCCTGGCCCGGCTGCTGCGTCCGGTGATGGGGATGGTCACCCGGCCCGCGCACGTCTATCCGGTGGGTGTGCTGTTCGGCCTGGGTTTCGACACCGCCACCGAGGTCGCGCTGCTGGCCCTGGCCGGATCGGGGGCCGCGGCCGGGCTGCCCTGGTACGCGATCGTGGTGCTGCCGCTGCTGTTCGCCGCCGGGATGAGCATCATGGACACCGTCGACGGGCTGTTCATGAACATCGCCTACGACTGGGCGTTCGCGAATCCGGTGCGCAAGATCTTCTACAACCTGACCATCACCGGGCTGTCGATCGCGGTCGCCATCCTGGTCGGGTCGATCGAGTTGATCACGGTGTTGCACGATGACGTCGGGCTCACCGATCCGATCACGGACTGGATTTCGGGGATCGACCTCAACAATGTCGGGTTCGCGATCGTCGGGTTGTTCGTACTGGCGTGGGTCGGCGCGGTGGCGTACTGGCGGCTGGCGAAGGTCGAAAAGCGTTGGGCAGTGGAAACTTCCGAATAACCCGGCACATCTCGCCGCACGCACATCCGATCCACGCGCACGCGTCTGGCCCGTAACACCGGGCACCATCCCCGGGGTCGAATCTCGAACAGGCTGTCCCCCAATCGAAATGGGCTGCACAGCCGCCAACCATCCGGCACGCATGCAGCGACCGGAAGGCGAATTCATCTGTTCCGCACGCAAAAATGGTTACGCGCTGCGGACCGCTCCCTCGGGAACCGGACCGCAGCGCGCGACACAACCACGAAATACACTCAGCGCAAACGCAATTTGCGCATCATCCGCAACGTCAGCAACGTGGTCTGCAACTGCTTGGCGTACGGCATGGCCGCGCGAGCCGCCATCACCTGACGCTTCTGCACCCCGATATTGACCGAATCGGTGTACTTGAGCAGGCCCGCATCACCGTGCCGGGTGCCGACGCCGGACTGCTTGAGCCCGCCCGAGGGCGTGGCCTTGGACGAGTAGGTGACCACGAAACCGTCGTTGACGTTGACGTTCCCCGCCTCGAGCTGCCCGGCGATCTTTTCCGCGCGAGCCAGGTTCCGGCTCCACACGCTGGCGTTGAGGCCGTAGGTGGTGGCGTTGGCCTGCGCGATCGCGTCCTTCTCGGCACTGAACTTGTAGATGGTGACCACCGGGCCGAAGGTTTCCATGGTCGCGTGCGTCATCTCGGCGGTGACATCGGTCAGCACGGTCGGCTCGTAGAACGCCGGGCCGATGTCCGGACGCGCCTTGCCGCCGGTCAGCACGGTCGCCCCCTTGGCGCGCGCATCCTCGACGTGCTCGGACACGCGCGCGAGCTGATCGGGCGAGACCAGCGACCCGAATTCCGGATCGGTGCCGTACGACGCGCCCGCCTTCGAGCCCAATTCCTCTGCGGCAGCGACGAATCGGCGCACGAACTCGTCGTACACCCGGTCGTGCACGTAGATGCGCTCGATGTGCATGCACGCCTGGCCGGTGTTGCCGAAGACCGCGAAGATCGCGCCCGGGATCACGTCGTCGAGGTTCGCGTCCTCGAGCACGAGCATCGGGTTCTTGCCGCCGAGCTCGAGGCTGCACCCGATCAGGTTGCGGCCGGCCTGTTCGCCGATGGTGCGTCCGGTGGCGGTGGATCCGGTGAACATGACGTAGTCGGAGTTCTCGATCAGCGTCGGGCCCACATCGGGTCCGCCGCCGCATACGACCTGCATGAGCCCGCGCGGCAGACCCGCCTGGTACAGCAGCTCCACGCCGAACAGCGTGCACAGCGCGGTCTTGTTGTCCGGCTTGAGCACCACGCCGTTGCCCGCGATCAGCGCCGGGGTGGAGTCGGACATCGCGATGGCGAACGGGAAGTTCCAGGGCGCGATGACCGCGACGACGCCCTTGGGCCGATGCTGCTGGATCGAGGTGGAGATGACCGGCATGTAGCCGCCGCGCTGCACCGGCTTCAGCACGCGCGCAGCGGTTTTCAGGTAGTGGCTGATCACCATCGGCGGATCGCAGGACTCCTCGATCGCCATCCGGCGGGTCTTGCCGGAGCCGATCTGGATGAGGTCGGCGATGGTCTCGATCTCGGCGAGGATCAGTTCGTGCCAGCGCGCGAAGACTTCCAGGCGGCGTTCGACCGACCAGGAGGCCCACTCTTTCTGTGCGCTGCGCGCCTGGGCCGCGGCCGCGACGACGTCCTCGGGCGAGGACTGCGGCAGCTCGCCGACGACCGCGCCGGTGTACACCTCGATCATCTCGTAGGGTTCGCGCTTGTCACCGGCGGTGCCCGCAGTCACCATCGCGGTCAGCCGGTCGATGAGCGTCTTCGTGATCCGCGGCGGCAGCGTGGTCGCGCCGCTCTGCATGCTTGTCTCCATCCGCACTCTCCCTCACTTGCCGCCCCGTGACGGCGGTCACCTCCTCTAAACTAGAACACGTTATTGTTCAGGACAACGTCCCGGGGTAGCTTGCCCCTATCCACGAGAGAGAAGAGAGTCGGCGATGACCACGGCAGCCACTGAAACCGGTAGCAGTACCGAGCCACACGCGCTGGTCGAACAGCGCGGCGGGACGCTGATCATCACCATGAACCGGCCCGCGGCCCGCAACGCGCTGACCGGCGAGATGCTCGAGATCATGCTGAACGCGTGGCGGCGCGTCGACGAGGATCCGGACCTGCACTGCTGCATCCTGACCGGCGCGGGCGGGGCGTTCTGCGCGGGCGCGGACCTCAAGGCGATGAGCCGCAACGATCCGAGCAAGTCCATGGGCGCGGGCGGCAAGTTCGACGCCTCGAACATTCCGGGACTGCTCAAGGGCTACCGGCTGAGCAAGCCGCTGATCGCCGCCGTCGAGGGCGCGGCCATCGCGGGCGGCACCGAACTGTTGCAGGGCACCGACATCCGCGTCGCGGGTGAGAGCGCGAAATTCGGTGTGTCCGAGGCACGTTGGAGCCTGTACCCGATGGGCGGCTCGGCGGTGCGGCTGCCGCGGCAGATCCCGTACACCATCGCGGCGGAGATCCTGCTGACCGGACGGCACGTCACCGCGGCCGAGGCCAAGGAGATCGGGCTGATCGGCCACGTCGTCCCGGACGGCACCGCGCTGGACAAGGCCCTCGAACTGGCCGAGATGATCAACGCCAACGGCCCGCTGGCCGTGCAGGCCATTCTCAGGACCATCCGCGACACCGAGGGGATGCACGAGGAGGAGGCGTTCAAGCTGGACGCGAAGGTGGGGCTGTCGGTGTTCGCCAGTGAGGATGCGAAGGAAGGGCCACGGGCGTTCGCGGAGAAGCGCAAGCCGCAGTTCAAGGGGCGCTGAGCAGGTAGGACCGGCGGGTGGCGCTCCCCCGCCGGTCTGTCGTCGCGCGCCTCAGCCGACTTCTCGGGCGTCCTCGAAAGTCATTCGCAGCGAACCGATTTCGCTGGTGAACAGGGCGCGGCGGGGTAGGCCCAGGGCGCGCATCTGTTCGGCGATGGGGTGTTCGCCGAGTTCGACGCGGGCTCCGCCGGGGCGCATGCGGACCTCGGACGGGTTCATCACCCATGGTGTGCTGCGCAGGACGCCGTCGAGGTTGGTGTAGGCCGCGATGGACGCGCCGCCGAGTTGGGCGGGGGCGGGGATGCCGCCGCTGGTTTCCAGGGCCACGACCAGGCGGCCGTCCATGAGGACCTCGCAGCGTTTGCCGCGGCCGTGCGAGGTGATCCGGATATCGGCCATTTCCTTTGGGAAGCCCCAGATTTCGCGTCCGGCGGCCAGGGTGAAGGGCTGGTTCACCGGGAGCCACGAGATGTAGATGCCGATGCTGGAGCGGTCGCCGGGGAGCTGGGCCATCACCGCGAGTCCGAACTCGTGGTACGGGCCCAGATCGCCGTCGATGTAGCGGACGAAGACGAGCGTGCAGATCGCCCGCCCGGCGATCGTGACGGGCTCCAATCCGGTGCCGCCCAGGATGTTTCGCGTGGCCTGGGCATCGGCGAGGAACATCGCCGATGCCGCGTCCGCGACCCGGATCTGCACCGGCATCGTGACTTGTTCACCGAGGATCGTATGCACTGCCGCCATATCCTGATTAGAACACGTTCTCGTTTTGCGCGGAAGGCTCTCTTTCGGACACCCCGGGGGAATCATCCGAACCCGTTGCACCGCAGTCGAACACGATCCGGACACGCGCGTCGGCGCACCCGGATCGCTACCGCACCGAACTCAGCCCTCGTGATCGGGGCTGTTCGTGGCGGCGTACTCCTTGGCCCAGCGGTAATCGGGCTTGCCGCTGGGAGCCCGGACGACGGCGTCCACGACCCAGATCCGCCGGGGCAGCTTGTACCCGGCCAGGTGGGCGCGCACATGCTTGCGCAACGCCTCGAAATCGATCGTCGCGCCGCTCTCGGCGGAGACCACGGCCGCGACCTGCTGCCCCCAGCGCTCGTGCGGAACGCCGATGACCAGCACGTCGAAGACGGTGTCGTGGGCCTTGACCACGGCCTCCACCTCCTCGGTGAAGACCTTCTCGCCGCCGGTGTTGATCACCATGTTGCCGCGGCCCAGCAGCGTGATCGAGCCGTCCGCCTCGACCCGGGCACGGTCGTCGGTGACGACCATGCGCGCGCCGTCCACGGTCTGAAAGAGCTTGGCGGACTTGACCGGATCCTTGTAGTACCCGATCGGCACCGACCCGGTCTTGGCGACCCAGCCCTCACCGCCGGGACCGACCGGCGCACCCTGCTCGTCCACGACCAGCGCACCACGCCCGGTCTGCACCCGGGGACCACGGCTCGGATCGTCGTCCTTCTGCGCGAAACCTATTCCGCCGAAACCGGTTTCGGACGATCCGATGGAATCGGTGATGACGGTGGTCGGGAACATCTCGATCATGTCGTTCTTCACCGCCTGCGACAGCAGCGCCGCACCGGACCCGACGGCCAGCAGCGAGGAGGCGTCCACCGGGTTCGCCCGGAAGGACTCGACCAGCGGCCGGGCCATCGCGTCACCGGTGATGACCAGGATGTGCGGCTTGACGCTCGCCATCACCTGCCACACCCGGTCCGGATCGAACCGAGGCTCGAATACCACGGCGTTCCCCGACCACAGCGCGGTGAAGGTCGGCATCATCGCCGCGGCGTGGATCAGCGGCGGCAGCACGAACCACATGCTCGGATCAGCTTGCGCCCCAACGCGGGACTGCTGGTACTCGTCGGTGACCGGCTCGTTGTTGTAGAAGTCGATACCGCCGCCGAGCACCCGCCACATGTCCTCCTGCCGCCACATCACGCCCTTGGGCATGCCAGTGGTACCGCCGGTGTACATCATGAACAGGTCGTCGGCGGTACGGTCCCCGAAATCCCGCGCATCGGAAGCACTTTCGAAAACCGATTCGTAAGGCGTCGAGGTGCTCTCCACCCCTGCACCGCCCTGATCGTCCTCCACGACCAGCGAGTGCCGGATCGAGGGCACCGCCGCGCGCGCCTGCTCCACCGTCGGCGAGTAACACCGATGATGAACCAGCGCAACGAGATCCGCGTTGTCGTAGATGTACTTCAGTTCCTCGGTGCCGTACCGGTAGTTGATATTGATCGGCACCGCGCGCACCTTGAAGCACGCGATGAGCGTCTCCAACGTCTCCACCGAGTTGTGCATCTGGAACCCGACGTGGTCCCCCACCCCGATGCCGACCGAATCCAGGTGGTGCGCAAGCTGATTGGCGCGCTTCTCCAGTTCCCGGAAACTCACCCGCCGATCGCCCTGGATGACCGCGATCCGGTCGGGCATGATGTCGACGGAGTGTTCGAACAGATCGGCGAAGTTGTTCGGCATATTTCGGCCCTTTCGCTGCGAACGACCCGAAAGGGCCTTATACGACGGTGAGCGGCAGCGAGCGCCGCTCGGTGAAGCCGAAGTCGGCGCCGGTGCTGAACCGGGTGATCGCGACTTCCGGAATTTCCTTGAAAGCTGTTTCCACAGCGGCGATCTCGAAGACGATCTCATCGTCGCCGGCCGCCCGGACGCGGGTGTCGAAATGCGGGTCCACACCCCGGGCCATGGCATTGATCGGCTCGATGTACTCGGCGTCGACCAGCGCGGGCCAACCGCCGTCGGCGACGCCGGGGCTGTTGCGACGCAACCGCAGCACCACGGTCTCCCGCTCGAAGCTGACGTCGATATCGGTGTAGGGCAACGGATTCCACGCCGGATGCAGACGCAGGATCTGCGCCAGCGCGGCCGCGTCCCGGCCCAGCCCCAGCGCGTTGCGCAACCGCTCGGAGGTCAGCCCGGCGATCCCGGTGAACTGCTTGCGGGCAATGTCGGTGGCCTGCTCGGCGCTCGCACGATCCCGCAGCGCAATCTGGAAACCCAGTGTCAGCAGGTGCTGTTGCAGGCAGACCTCGTCGGCCATCCGGACCAGCGCGGATTTGGAGAAGTCACCGAAGGTGAGATCGCTCAGCAGCGGACCGGCGTAGTCGCCGTTACCGGTATCGGCCGAATCCACCGGCGCGAGTTCGATTTTCGCCGCGGCCGTGGCCTCGATCTCCGGCGTGTGCGCCGGAATCGCGGGCGGTTCGTGCGCGTCGTCGATCACAACGGTCCACGCGCACACCGGAACCCGGTCCGCGGGCACCCGCGGCGGCCGGTGGATCGGGCGCACCTGCGCCAGCGGATTGGTGGCCAGCGCGGTCGCGTCGAAGGTCGGGTCCTCGATGGTGTGACACATCGACACCACGAAATCCTCGCCCATCGGCTCCACATCGGCGAGCGCGCCGCAGTGGTCGAGCCAGAACTCGCCGTGATTGTCGTCGGTGATCCGGAAACGGAAGTCCATGAACTGCGGGGGCGCGCCGATATCCAGTTGCAGCCCTTTGAAGATCGTCTCCACGCCGGTACCCGGAATGTTCAGCGCCGCACGCATGCGCCGGGTGTAGATCGGGCTGGCCAGCTGCCACTCCTCGATCGCGACCTCGGCCATCCCCTCGCGCCCGAACGCGCCGATCGTGTGCGCCATCCCGGAACGGTCGATCAGATGTCCGCACAGCAGCAGTTCGGGCAGCAGAATCGCGAGCTGGTCACGGCTCAGCTCGCTGTACCGGCTCACCACAGCGGCACCGGCGATTCGCCGATCCGGTACCACCCGGGCAGCGGCTCCGCGGACATCGAACGCTCGATCCGCTTCTGCATACCGGGCGAGAGCGCGTCCGCGGACATCATCTCCACGAAAAGCGCTGCGACATTACCGAAGTCGAAGAAATCACGTTGCCACGACCACTGGAAATCACCGGCGTAGCGGAACCAGCTGCCGCCGATGCCCTCCGGGCTGTAGTGGCTGCCGTCCGCGCGGGTGCGCTCGTTGATCTGCTTCCAGAGTCCGATCACGCTGCCGGACCGCTCGTCCACGACGAAGTCCTGGTAGGGATAAGTCCACCCCTCCAAACCCGCCATCTCCTGGCCGAGCGCCAGGTCGCGGATCTCGTCGCGACCCACGGCCATGAATTCCTGCTGCGGACCGTAGTTCCAGCCGTAAGTCGCCTCGACGGTGTACATCTCGGCGAGGGGACGCCAATCCCCTTGCGCCTCACAGTTCTTGTTCTCCTGCACCCAGCGCTCGATCATCTCGTCGAGTTCGTCGCGGGAATAGCCTGCCATCCGAAATTCCTCTGTTCTCAGGGCTGTTGAGGGGCTCTCATGGCTGTTGAGAGCCCGAAGGATCTAGTCTTCGACGATGGACAGTGCCTGGGTCGGGCAGTAGCGGACCGCGGCACGCGCGGCCTCGAGGTCCGCGCCGGGATCCTCGCGCAGGATCCGCACGGTGCCCGTCTTGGGCACGTCGAACAGGTCCGGGGCCTCGGCCTGGCAGACCGCGTGCCCCTGGCACAGATCACTGTCGACAACGAGGCGCATCACCGGCTCCCTTGTTCGCCATCGGTTTTCGGTTCGGTCAGCGGGGCCTCGGGCTGCACCTCGACCAGCACCAGATGCGCGCCGCGCGGGGTGCCGACCACGGCGGTGACGGCCGCGGCCAGATCCGACGCGCGCAGGAAATACGGGTGCCGGGCGAATCCCCATTTCACCCAGTCGTCCAGCAGCGGACCGACGACCTCGGGTTTCGCGTTCATGCCCATACCGGTCTGCGTCGCGCCGGGCCGAACGACCGAGGCGCGAACTCCGGTGCCCTCCAACTCCTTTCGGAGCTGCACGGCCATCGCCTCGAGTCCGGTCTTGGCGGCGTTGTAGGCACCGACGCCCGGACGCGGCACATCCACGCAGTCCGAGCCGATCACCACGAAATCTCCCCGGCGTCGCGCGATCATCTGCGGTAGTAGGTGATACGCGAACCGCTGCGCGCCCTGGAGATGCACCTGCACCTGCGAGCCGAACTCGTCCGGGTTCAGGTCCCAGACGTGCCCGAACTCCAGATCACCCGCGCCGTAGACGACGATTTCCGCAGGGCCCAAAGCCTTTTCGGACTCAGCGATGAACTCCTCGACCGAGGCGTTGTCCGAGACGTCCAGCCGGTGGGCGAACGCCTCGCCACCGTCCGCGCGGATCTTCTCGGCCAGTTCCTGGCAGACCTCGATCCGGCGCGCGCCGAGCGCGACCGGATATCCCTGTTCGGCCAGGGCGACGGCGGTGGCCGCGCCGATTCCCGAAGAGGCCCCGGCGATCAGCGCCGGACGGCGCTGCGGGTGTGGATCGAATCTGGGCATCAGTGGCTCACCTCGTCGGCTGTAGCAGTGGTCGCATCATGGCGTGTCATCGAACCTGTACCGTCACAGGCAATTTCGCGAAACCTCGGACATTGGTGGAGTGCACCCGCTCGATCCCGGCGGGGTCCACCTCGTAGGCGCGGACCCGATCGGCGAACTCCCGCAACGCGATCGTCGCCTCCAGCCGCGCCAGATGCGCGCCGAGGCAGAAGTGCACGCCGCGCCCGAAGCTCAGCAGCCCGCCCTTGTCGGGGCGTTCGATGTCGTAGATCTCCGGATCGGCGAATACGTCCTCGTCCCGATTCGCCGCGCCGACCAGCAGCAACACCTTCGACCCCGCGGGCACCGTGCCGCCGTGGAATTCCAGATCGGTCGCGGCGGTGCGGGCCAGGATCTGGCTCGAGGTGTCGTACCGCAGCGTCTCCTCGACCCAGTCCGGCACCAGCTCGGCCTGCGCCGCGACCTTCGCGTACTGCTCGGGATACCTTGCGCCCCAATACAAGGCGTTGCCGAGCAGTTTGGTGGTGGTCTCGTTCCCGGCGATCACCATCAGGAACATGAACCCGAGGATCTCCTCGTCGGTGAGCCGGTCGCCGTCGGCCTCCGCGTCCAGCAGCGCCGAGGTCAGATCGTCGGTGCGGGCGCGGCGGCGCTGGGCGATCATCTCGGCGTAGTAGCCGACCAGCTCGAACGTCGCCTCGACCGCGGCCATCGGGACGTCCAGCACGCCGTCCTCGCGATGCACCACCAGATCGGCGAGCCGCCGGATCTCGGCGCGATCGGGTTCGGGCACGCCCATCAGCTCGGAGATCACGTCCATCGGCAGTTTGCCCGCGACCTGCTCGGTCCAGTCGAAACTGCCGGCCGCCAGGGCGGGTTCGAGATGTTGCAGCGTCAGTTCCCGGATCCGGGTGTCCATGGCGGCGACCCGGCGCGGGGTGAACCCCTTGAACACCAGCTGCCGCAGCCGCAGATGCCGCGGATCGTCCAGCGCCAGGAAGGACATCGTCTTGTGCGCGTGCGGGCCCCACGCAGCCGGGTCCAGCGATACTCCGTTCGCGCTGGACAGCCGCACGTTGTCCCGGAAGCCCGCGCCGACATCCGCGTGCCGCGACAACGCCCAGAATCCGAGCTCGGCATTGTGATAGAGCGGCGCCTCGGTCCGCAGCCGCTGATACAGCGGATACGGATTCTCGTGGAAGCCGTAGTCGTACGGGTCGAAAGTGAGCGCCTGCGCGGCCACACCCGTCATCGCCGTCACCTCCCTCTCGAGAACGTGTTCGGTCCCCCGGCAATCATCCACCGCCTTGGGAGACACGTAGCTGGACATGTGTCTGGACCGTACCACCGGCAGGCCCGGCCGACAATGCTTCCGGTGGAACTCGGCCGCACCCGACGTTCGAGGACCGCGCCATCGGGCAACCGCGCCGAACTGCAACAGGTTCTTGCGCTGGCGGCGACTTCGATCATATAGTCCGTACACGTGTCCAGACAGCATGGGAGCTACCGGTGAGCGAGCGGACGACGCAGGTGCGCGGGCAGTATCGCGCCGCCGGGCACCACTGATTGCGACCGCCGAACAAGCCGAAACCATCTGCCACAGAGGAGTTTTCACCATGGCCCGTTTCACCGGACGATCCGCGATCGTCACCGGCGCAGCGCAGGGTATCGGCGCTGTGTACGCGCAGGCGCTGGCCGCCGAGGGCGCGAAGGTCGTCGTCGCGGACCTGAACACGGAGAAGGGCGAGGAGGTCGCCAAGCAGATCGTCGCCGACGGCGGCACCGCGGTCTTCCACCGCGTCGACGTCTCCGATCCCGAGTCGACCACCGCGCTGGCCGAATTCACCGTCGCCGAGTTCGGCGGCATCGACCACCTGGTCAACAACGCCGCCATCTACGGCGACATGAAGCTCGACCTGCTGTTGACCGTGCCGTGGGACTACTACAAGAAGTTCATGAGCGTGAACTTCGACGGCGCGCTGAACATGACCCGCGCGGTCTGGCAGCCGATGTCCAAGGACGGCGGCGGTTCGATCGTCAACCAGTCCTCCACTGCCGCGTGGCTGTACTCCGGCTTCTACGGCCTGGCCAAGGTCGGCGTCAACGGCCTGACCCAGCAGCTCGCCACCGAACTCGGCGGTTCCAAGATCCGCATCAACGCCATCGCCCCCGGCCCGATCGACACCGAGGCCACCAAGACCGTCACCCCGGGCAATATGGTCAAGGACATGGTGAACCGGCTTCCCTTGAAGCGCATGGGAACTCCGGAGGATCTGGTCGGCGCGTGCCTGTACCTGCTCTCGGACGACGCGAGCTGGGTGACCGGGCACATCCTGAACGTCGACGGCGGACAGATAATCCGATCATGACCGAGAACGACACCCGCGTCGGGTTCATCGGACTGGGCAACATCGGCGCGCCGATGGCCAAGCGCCTGCTGGATTGGCCTGGCGGACTTGTGGTTTGCGATATGCGGCCCGAAGCGGTGGAGAAGTTCGTCGCACGCGGCGCGAAGTCCGCCGCCACCGCCGCCGAGGTCGCTCAGCAAGCCACGGTCATCTCGATCGTGGTCGTCAACGACGAGCAGGTCCGCTCGGTGATCTCCGGCCCCGATGGCATCCTCAGCGCCGCGCAGCCGGGCACCGTGATCGCGGTGCACTCCACCATCAGCGACGAGACCGCGGTCGCGTTGGCGAGCGAATGTGCCTCGCGCGGTGTGGAATTCGTCGACGCGCCGATCAGCGGCGGTGCGGGCGGGGCCAAGGAGGGCAACCTCGCGATCATGGTCGGCGGCACCGAGTCCGCGTACGAGAAGGTTCGCGAGCCCTTCGGACGCTTCGCGGGGCTGGTCGTGCACGCCGGTGAGGTCGGCGCGGGGACGCGAATGAAGTTGGCGCGCAACCTGTTGCACTTCGTCTCCTTCACCGCCGCGGCCGAGGCGCAGCGCCTGGCCGAGGCCGCCGGGCTGAACATCACCGACCTGGGCAAGGTGGTCCGGCACTCCGACGCCATCACCGGCGGTGCGGGCGCGATCATGTTGCGCGACACCACCGCTCCGGTCGCCGAGGACGATTTCTGGCATTCGATCCTGACCCACGTGCGCGGCCTGGGCGAGAAGGATCTCGCGCTGGCCCTCGGCGTCGGCGAACGACTCGAAGTTCCGCTACCGTTCGCCGAACTGGCCCTGAAGGGCCTGGGCAACGGGCTGGGCGTCGGCCCGGGCGATATCGCGAAGGAGCAGCAGGCATGAGCGATCAGGACCGAAGGCAGCAGCGGAGCGTCACGCAGGCCCCCGCTCATGCCGGAAAGGACGCAGCATGAGCGAGGAAACCGAAACCGCCGCCGAACGTCGCGCACGCGGGCTGGCGAAGATGTCCGAGGTGTACGGCTGGGACTTCGCCGACGGTCCCGGCGAGCACTTCGCCGTCACCGCGGATCACCTGTTCGCCGACATCTGGTCGCGTCCCGAACTCAGCATCCGCGATCGACGGCTGCTGCTGATCGGGGCGCTGACCGCGCAGGGCCTGTTCGACGTCGCCGAGATCCAGGTCGGCTCGGCCCTGGGCAACGGCGAATTCACCCCGGCCCAACTGCGGGAGATCTCCCTGTTCCTGTGTCATTACGTAGGCTGGCCTGCGGGAACCAGTTTGGACAGCGTCGTGGGCAAGGTCGTCGCGCAGCACGAGAAAAAGGCCGCGCGGGCCGCTAAGAATCCCACCGAATGAACCTGTGACCGGCGAATCCGGCACACGCGCAGCAGACAGGAATGGCACTCATGTCCGAAACCCCCACCGTCCGACCAGCGCGCGCGAACGCGATCACCACCTGGGATTTCGAGGCCGACGTGGTGATCGCCGGATACGGCGTCGCGGGCGCCTGTGCGGCCATCGAGGCCAAGCGGGCCGGCGCCGATGTGCTGGTGCTCGAGCGCACCGGCGGTTGGGGCGGCGCGGCGTCGATGTCGGGCGGCTTCATCTACCTCGGCGGCGGCACCGCGCTACAGAAGGCGCTGGGCTTCGAGGACACCCCGGAGAACATGGAGAAGTTCATGACCGCGGCCCTGGGCCCCGGCGTGGACGCCGCCAAGATCCACGACTACTGCCAGGGTAGCGTCGAGCACTTCGATTGGCTTGTGGCCCAGGGTGTTCCGTTCAAGGAGGCGTTCTGGGGCGAGCCGGGCTGGGAGCCCGCGCACGACGAGGGCCTGATGTACTCCGGTGGCGAGAACTCCGCGCCGTTCAAGGACATCGCCACCCCCGCGCCGCGCGGTCACCTGCCGCAGATGGAGAACAAGCGGATCGGTGAGAAGGGCGGCGGCTACATGCTGATGAAGCCGCTCATCGACACCGCCGAAAGTCTCGGTGTGCGTGCGGAATTCGACATCCGCATCCAGCGCCTGATCGTGGACGAGGACGACCGCGTCGTCGGCGTGGTCGCCAAGCGCTACGGCGATATCGTGCACGTGCGCGCGCGTCGCGGCGTGGTCCTGGCGACCGGCAGTTTCGCCTACAACCAGGAGATGATCGAGGCGTACGTGCCGCGGCTGCTGAACCGTCCGGCCGCCTCGATCGAGGAGCACGACGGCATCGGCATCCGGGTCGCGCAGGCCCTGGGCGCGCAGGTCGCGCACATGGACGCGGCCGAGGTCGCGTTCTTCGTGGATCCGCAGATGGTGGCGCGCGGCATCATGGTCAACGCGCGCGGTCAGCGGTACATCACCGAGGACACCTACTGCGGCCGGGTCGGCCAGGCCACGCTGAACCAGCAGGACAACAAGGCGTACCTGGTGATGGACGAGCAGGCGCTCGAGGCCGCGCTGGCGACCGAGAGCTCGGTGACGTTCTTCCGGCAGCCGCCCAAGTGGGCCGCGGAGACCGTCGCGGAACTCGAATCCGACATGGGCCTGCCCGAGGGCACCTTGCAGACCACCGTCGAGGTGTACAACAAGCATGCCGAGAAGGGCTCGGATCCGTTGCTGGACAAGAAGACCGAGTGGGTGAAGCCGATCGGCACACCGCTGGCCGGTTGGGATCTGCGCGAGCACACCGGCGGGTTCACCCTCGGCGGTTTGAAGACCGATCTGGATTCGCGGGTGCTGCACGTGTCCGGGGATCCGATCGCCGGACTGTACGCGGCGGGGCGCTGCACCTCGGGTGTGTGCACCGGCGGTTACGCCAGCGGGACCTCGCTCGGCGACGGCAGCTTCTACGGGCGTCGCGCGGGTAAAGCCGCTGCCGCGCAACAAGACTGAAAGGAGACGAGCCCATGCGTTTCGGTATCGTCCTGTTCACCAGTGATCGCAACATCGCCCCGGCCGCGGCCGCCAAGGGTGCGGAGGACCGCGGCTTCGCGTCGTTCTTCGTGCCGGAGCACACCCACATTCCGGTGAAACGTGAAGCGGCACACCCGACCACGGGCGATGCCAGCCTGCCCGACGACCGCTACACCCGCACGCTGGACCCGTGGGTCGCGTTGGCCACGGCCGCAGCGGTCACCGAGCGCATCGAATTGTCCACGGCGGTAGCGCTTCCCACCGAGCACGATCCGATCACCCTGGCCAAGACCATCGCGACGCTCGATCACCTCTCGGGCGGCCGGGTCAGCCTGGGGGCCGGATTCGGTTGGAACACCGACGAACTCGCCGATCACGGCATCCCGGGTGCGCGACGTCGCACCGCGTTGCGCGAGTACGTCGAGGCGATGCGGGCGCTGTGGACGCAGGAAGAAGCCTCGTACGACGGCGAATTCGTGAAGTTCGGGCCGAGCTGGGCGTGGCCCAAGCCGACGCAGGACAAGATCGAGGTGCTGATCGGCGCGGGGGGCACCGAGAAGACGTTCCGCTGGATCGCCAAGTCCGCCGACGGCTGGATCACCACCCCGTACGAGCAGGATCTGCTGCTGGAGCGGCTGCAACTGCTGCGCAAGATCTGGCAGGAGTCCGAGCGGGACGGCGCGCCGCGCGTGGTCGCGCTGGCGGGTAAGCCCGATCCGGCGCAGCTGACCTCGTGGGCCGAGGCCGGGGTGACCGACGTACTGTTCGGTCTGCCCGACAAGCCCGAGGCCGAGGTGCTGGCCTATCTGGACCGGCTCTCTGCCAAACTGGCGCCCCTGGGCCTACCGGCCTGACCTTTGTCCTTCGCCCGAGAGTGAGACCTTAGCGTGCGCATCGCCCTGCTGTCCTACCGCAGCAAGACCCACTGTGGGGGGCAGGGGGTGTACGTGCGGTACCTGAGTTCGGGGTTGGCCGAACTGGGCCACGACGTGGAGGTCTTCTCCGGGCAGCCCTATCCCGAACTGCTCGATCCGCGGGTGCGGTTGACCGAGGTGCCGAGCCTGGATCTGTACCGTGACGAGGATCCGTTCCGCACACCGCGGCCGGGTGAGATCCGCGATCGGATCGATCTGCTCGAACTGGGCACGATGTGGACCGCGGGATTCCCGGAACCGCGCACGTTCAGTATGCGTGCGGCGCGGCTGTTGGCAACGCGCACAGCGGATTTCGATGTGGTGCACGACAATCAGTGCCTGGGTTCGGGGCTGCTCGACATCGCGCGGCAGCTGCCCGTCGTCGCCACCATTCATCATCCGATCACGCGGGATCGCGCGGTGGATCTGGCCGCCGCGCCGTGGCGGCGCAAGCCGTTCGTGCGGCGCTGGTACGGATTCCTGGGGATGCAGCAGCGCGTCGCCCGGCAGATTCCCGAGTTGATCACCGTCTCCTCGTCCTCGGCGACCGATATCGCGGACGATTTCGGCGTTGCGCCAGGGCAATTGCGCGTGGTGCCGCTGGGTGTGGACACCGAACTGTTCCGGCCGCGCGCGGGCCGGGTGCCCGGCCGGATCGTCGCGGTGGCCAGCGCCGACAAGCCGCTCAAGGGGATTTCCCATCTGCTGCAAGCGATTTCGCGGCTGCGGATGGCGCACGACGTGGAATTGCAGTTGGTCGCCAAGCTGGATCCCAACGGCCCCACCGAGAAGTTGATCGCCGAACTCGGCCTCGCCGACGTGGTCACGGTCAGCAGCGGGCTGTCCGACACCGAACTGGCCGAACTGCTCAGCTCCGCCGAAATCTCCTGCATCCCTTCGATGTACGAGGGTTTCTCGCTGCCTGCCGTCGAGGCCATGGCCAGTGGTACGCCGCTGGTGGCCAGTCGCGCGGGCGCGCTGCCCGAGGTGGTCGGCGACTGCGCCGAACTCGTCGAACCCGGGAACGTCGGGGAACTGACCAGGACCATCGGCGGTCTGCTGGACTCCCGGCGTCGGCTCGACGAGCTGGGGGCCGCCGGGCGACGCCGGGCGCTGGCCGTATACAGCTGGGAAGCCGTTGCCGCGCAAACTGTTTCGGTCTACGAGCAGGCCATTTCGAGGCACCGCACAGACGAGGAGAAGAACTAGATGTTGACCGTCGATTTCGACCGGCTGGGCGTCGGGCCGGGCACCCGCGTGATCGATGTGGGCGCGGGCCTGGGACGGCACTCCTTCGAGGCGTACCGCCGGGGCGCGGATATCGTCGCCTTCGATCAGAACGCCGACGATCTGGCCCAGGTCAAGATCATGTTCGGGGCGATGGCCGAGGCGGGTGAGGCGCCCGAGCAGGCGCGCGCGGAGGCCGTGCAGGGCGATGCGCTGGCCCTGCCGTACGAGGACGGGGAGTTCGATGTCGTCATCGCGTCGGAGATTCTCGAGCACATCCCGTCGGACGAGCGGGCCATCGCCGAGCTGGTGCGGGTGCTCGCGCCCGGTGGCGCGCTGGTGGTGACGGTGCCGCGCTGGCTGCCCGAGCGGATCTGCTGGCTGTTCTCCGACGAATACCACGCCAACGAGGGCGGGCACGTGCGGATCTATCGCGCGGACGAGTTGCGCCGCAAGGTCGCCGGGCTCGGTATGCGATTCATCCACAGCGCGCACGCGCACGCGTTGCATTCGCCGTACTGGTGGCTCAAATGCCTGGCCGGGGTCAACAACGACAAGCACTGGGCAGTCACCTCCTATCACCGAATGCTGGTGTGGGACATGATGAAACAACCCTGGCTCACCCGCACCGCCGAATCCGCGCTGGACCCGCTGATCGGCAAGAGCGTCGCCCTGTACTTCACCAAGCCCGCGGTGCGGCGTGGCGGCTTCTGAGCTGCCGTCGATCTCCGGCGTGCTGACCGCCTCGCAGATCCGACGAACCGCCGAATCCATTGCCGCACAACAGGAGAGCGACGGTGCGCTGCCCTGGTTCAGCGGCGGGCACACCGATCCGTGGGACCACCTCGAGAACGCCATGGCGCTCACGTCGGCGGGGCTGCTGGACGCCGCCCGCGCCGGGTACGCCTGGTCCGAACGGACGCAACGTCCGGATGGCAGCTGGCCCAGCGAGTTTCGCGATGGCGCGGTGGCGAGTGAGGACACCGATACCAATTTCTGCGCGTACATCGCCACCGGGGTCTGGCATTACGTGTGCAGCACCGGGGACCGCGAATTCGGGGCCCGGATGTGGCCGACGGTACACGCGGCCATCGACTACGTCGTCTCGCTGCAACAGGGCCGCAACGGCGAGATCTATTGGCTGCGTGGCGATTCCAGCGTACTGCCCGAAGCACTGCTGACCGGCTGCGCGAGCATGTTCCACAGCATTCGCTGCGCCCTCGCACTGGCCGAGTCGCTCGGCATCCCGCAACCCGAATGGGAGGTCGCGGCCCTGCGGCTCGGACACGCCATCCGGCATCACCCCGAGGCATTCGGCGAGAAGGACCGCTACTCGATGGACTGGTACTACCCGGTCCTGTGCGGCGCGTACGACGGCACCGCCGCGACGGCCCGAATCGCTTCCCGCTGGGACGATTTCGTGGTCGGCGACCTGGGTATCCGCTGCGTCTCCGACCGCCCCTGGGTGACCGGCGCGGAAACCTGCGAACTGGTACTGGCCCTGGACCGGATCGGCGACCGTTCCCGCGCACTACGCCTGCTCGCCGCCATGCAGCACCTACGCGAAGAGGACGGATCCTATTGGACCGGACTGGTTTTCGCCGACGACAAACGCTGGCCCGAGGAACGCACCACCTGGACCGGCGCGGCGATGATCCTCGCCACCGACGCCCTGTCCCGCACCACCCCCGGCAACGGCATCTTCCGCGAACTCGCCACACCGATCGACATCACCGACGGATTCGCCTGCGACTGCGTCGCTTCACGCCGCTGAACCGCGGGTTCACACTGCCCGACACCAAGCTCGCACCGCCGGGCGACACACCCACACCGCCGGACCGGACTTCACACCCACAGAATCAGCGCTACCCAACCGTTGCGCACGTGCGGGGTCATCGCCGCTGAGCAGCAAATTCGCGCTGCCTTGTGAGGCTTCACACCGGCGGGTCAGTGCCACCGAGCACGGTGGCGCACGAGCGGGGGTCGCGCCGTCGAGCTACGGCACGACCCTGGGCGTCTAATTACTGCCGCCGCACCCGGTGTCGCGCTCGAGGATGCGCAGCGACCCAGTCACCGAGACTTCGCGGAACTTCCCGCCGTCCAACGCTTTTCGATAGATGTTGTACGGTGCCTGGCCACCGTCGGCCGGGTCCGGGAACACGTCGTGGATCGCGAGCGCGCCACCCGCGGCGACCCAGAGCGCCCAGTTGTCGTAATCGCGCTGGGCGGCTTCCTCGGTGTGGCCGCCGTCGATGAACAGCAGGCGGATCGGGGCGCGCCACATCTTCGCGACCGTGACCGAGGAGCCCAGGACGCCGACGACCGTGTCGGTGAGTCCGGCGCGGACGATCGCGCGACGGAATTCGGTGACGGTGTCGAATTTCCCGGTTTCCGGATCGACCAGGGACGTGTCGTGATATTCCCAGCCGGGCTGATGTTCCTCGGAACCCTGGTGGTGATCGACCGTATAAACGGTGGCGCCGGTTTCTCGGGCGGCCGCCCCCAGATATATCGACGACTTTCCGCAATAGGTGCCGATTTCGGCGATAATTCCGTCACCGGCATATCGGAGCGCGGCCTCGTAGAGGGCTCGACCCTCCTCGGGCGGCATGAAACCGGTTGTTTGCTCGGCAATGTCGAACAATCGCGTCGTATCCGTGGAAAGCACCGAATCGGCACGAGTCATCAGCGGAGAACCTTTCTGTCGGCAAGCCCGCGTGCGGATTGCCGCGGCGGTGCGAGTTGCCCTCGAAGCGGCACCATAGTAGCATCCGGACACGTGTCCGATCCCCTTTCCGCAGAGCCGCCCGCGGTGAATATGGAGGCTACCCGCCGCCGTCTCACCGAGAAACAGGCCGACACCGTCGACCGGCTGACCAAGGCCGCGCTGGAAGTGCTCTCGCGCGAGGGTTTCGCCGGTCTGACCGTGCGCATGGTCGCGGCCACCGCGGGCGTCGGCACCGCCACCGCCTACACCTACTTCTCCTCCAAGGAGCACCTGGTCGCCGAGGTGTTCTGGCGTCGCCTGGCCGCCACCCAGCCCCCGATCGCCGATATCACCGATCCGACCCGCCGCGTGGTCGCGGTCCTGCGCCAGATCGCCATGCTCGTGGCCGACGAACCGGCCCTCGCCGGAGCGGTAACCAGCGCATTGCTGGGCACCGACCCGGACGTCTCCCACCTGCGCACCCGAATCGGCACCGAAATCCGCAAACGCCTCCTCGAGGCCCTCGGCCCCGACGCCGACCTCGACATCATCGAAACCCTGGAACTCCTCTACGCAGGCGCCCTGGTCCGAGCCGGAGTCGGCTACGCCTCCTACTCCGAAATCGCGGATCGCCTCGAGAAATCCGCCCTCCAGGTATTGACAGACTGACATTCGGAAGAGAATTCCACCGAGGAATTTCCGGCACGAGATCGCTCCACCGAATTCAGTTGTCGCCGAGGATCTCTCGCAAGCGGCGCACACAGGTCGCGTCCCAGCCCGACTGGTCCGAAATCCAGCCGGTCGACGCAGTGAATTGCGTTGCCGAGGATCTCGCACCAGCAGCGCGCCCAAGTCGTGCCCCGACCCAGTTGGCCCGAAATCCGGGCGGTCGACGCGGTGAATTGTGTTGCCGAGGATCTCCCACCAGCGGCGCGCCCATGTCACGTCCCGGCCCAGCCGGCCCGAACTCCGGCCGGTCGGCGCAGCGAATTCAGTTGTCCCCGAGCACCTCTCGCAAGCGCCGCGCGAAGGCTTCGGGCTGCCCCGGGTAACCGTTCTCCGGGCCGGTGAAACCGCCGTGGTGGCTCGGGAAGACAACCGGGCGGGTGCCCAGCCGGGACGCGATGGCTTCGGAGGTGCGGGCGGTGAGGGTGCCGGTGGATTCCTCGCCGACTGCGATCACGATGCGCGTGGGGGCTGCGGCGAGGGCATCAATGTCGGGGCGGTAGGCGATGATCGGCGCCGAACGCTCGGACAGCAGCGGGTCGTCACGGGAGCCGTCGTCCTCGGTGGGCATGCCGAACATGGCCGGATCGGCCGGGGGCTGCGCGAAGAATTCATCGGTGAACTCGCCCGTCCACATGGTCATGGCCATGAAAGCCGCCATTCCGGCCCCGACCCCCTTCGCCTCGTACGCCGCCCGCATCCCGAGAGCGGCACGTTCGGCGGACGCAGCATCAGGCAGCACGGAAATCATCGGCGGCTCGTGCGCAACCAACGTGGACACGTCGTCCGGATACCCCGCGACCAACGCCAACGACGTCACCGCACCCCCGCTACTGGCGAACTCTCCACCGGCCCCACCCCCAGCGCACCGATCACCGCATGAATATCCGCAGCCTGCGTCTCGGGCACACTGTCGTTCCGCCCATCACTCCGAGCACTCCGCCCCAACCCACGCGGGTCATACGTCACCGACGTGCGATCGGCCAACTGCTCGACCAACGCCCCGAACCCACCCGCACACATCGGCTGCCCCACCATCACCAGCGGCGGCCGCCCATCCGCGGCCGGCAACGGCCCGTGCACGTCGTAAACAATCCGCGCCCCATCGGTATCGAGCGTATGCGTCGTCATACCTCTACCGACGCCCTCGCGCCCCGAAACTCATCGGTCCCGACGCCCCGAGACTCACAGCACGAGATCGCGCAAGCGATTCCAATCGAGCTGTATCCGAATCGGCAGATCCACCGCGAAACCGGTCCCCGGTTTCAGGACATGCACCTGACGGTAGTGTCCGACGCCATGATCGAGGGCGTAGGTCTCGATCACGGTCACCTCGGTGTCCGACACACTCACCAGCCAGTACCACGGAATCCCGGCCGCGGCGTACTCCGACATCTTCTCCAGCCGGTCGGTCTTCACATGACCGGGCGAGACGACCTCGACAACGACCCTCAGGTATCGCGCCGGTACTGGACGGACATCCGGCGGAGCACAGTCGAACAATGCGACATCCGGACGCCGAATGGTCGCCCGCGGCACCTCCCACAACACCGTGTCGAAGTCGTGGTTGGCGTCCAGACGGGTTGAAGGATCCCGCGACATACATTCTCGCGCTGCGTCTTCGAACATCCCGAGCAGCCGATGCACCGCCTTCTGATGCGCCCGCGTCGGCGATTCGCACCGCACAGCTTGTCCGTCGACAACCTCGACCAGACGGCAGAACTCCTCCGGCAGCTCACGCCAGATATCCACCGAGATCGGCTCGGGCTGCACATTGTCCGGGCGAGCCCAGTCGAAGATCGAAGGCATGTACCGAACTCTAGGCGGCGGGCGCTCACCGCCCGACCTCACCGATGCACAGAAGATCTCCGCCATCGACGCGGACTGAACCCGCCGGGCGACACAGCCACTCGTCCGGCGAACCGTGGCGATATGACTCCTGAACCTCAAAGCAGACCGATGCCCGACGACCGCGCCGCCGCTGCTGCGGCCTCGACACCACCTGCTCTCGGACGAGACCGCCCGGCACAGGCGGCCGCGCACGCATGCACTGTCCGGGGTTGTCCTGCCCAAACTTCTGTAGTAGCGTCCAGACAGGTGTCCATGAGGATGGGCTGGTACGTCGGAAGGGTGTTGACGATGACGTTGGTCAAGCCGCGGCAGGTGTCCGGTGGCGAGCACGAGCACGGGCATCTGGAGGAGTTCCGGACCGATCCGATCGCGCTGATGCGGCGGGTGCGCGAGGAGTGCGGGGATGTGGGGTCGTTCCGGCTCGCGGACAAGGACGTCATCCTGCTGTCCGGGTCGGAGGCGAACGAATTCTTCTTCCGCTCAGCGGATTCCGATCTCGATCAGGGTGCGGCCTACCCGTTCATGAAGCCGATCTTCGGCGAGGGCGTGGTCTTCGACGCGAGCCCCGAGCGCCGCAAGGAGATGCTGCACAACCAGGCGCTGCGCGGCGAGCACATGCGCGGGCACGCGGAAACCATTGCGCGCGAAGTACATGCGATCGTCGAGCGGTGGGACGACGAGGGCGAGATCGACCTGCTGGAGTTCTTCGCCGAGCTGACCATCTACACCTCCTCGGCCTGCCTGATCGGCAAGAAGTTCCGCAACGAACTCGACGGCCGGTTCGCGCACCTGTACCACGAACTCGAGCAGGGCACCGACGCGCTGTGCTACGTCGACCCGTACGCGCCCATAGACAGCTTCCGCCGGCGCGACGAGGCGCGCGCCGCGCTGGTCGAGCTGGTCCAGGGCATCATGGACGGCCGGATCGCGAATCCCCCTGTGGGCAAAGAGGATCGGGACATGCTCGACGTGCTGGTCTCGATCAAGGACGAGGAGGGCAACCTGCGCTTCTCGGCCAGCGAGATCACCGGCATCTTCATCTCGATGATGTTCGCCGGACACCACACCACCTCGGGCACCGCCGCGTGGACGGTCATCGAACTGCTGCGGCACCCCGAACAACTGGACCGCGTCGTCACCGAACTCGACGAGCTCTACGCCGACGGCCAGGACGTGAGTTTCCATGCGCTGCGCCAGATTCCGCAGCTGGAGGCGACCCTCAAGGAGACCCTGCGGCTGCACCCGCCGCTGATCATCCTGATGCGCGTGGCCCGCGACGAGTTCGACGTGTGCGGAAACCTCATCGCGCCAGGCGATCTCGTGGCCGCCACCCCCGCGGTCTCGAACCGGATCCCCGAGGACTTCCCGAACCCGGACGCCTTCGACCCGGGCCGCTACATCGATCCCAACCAGGAGGATCTGCTCAACCGCTGGACCTGGATCCCGTTCGGCGCGGGCCGTCACCGCTGCGTCGGCGCGGCGTTCGCGACCATGCAGTTGCAGGCGATCTTCTCGATCCTGTTGCGGGACTGGGAATTCGAGATGGCTCAGCCCTCGGACAGCTACCGCAACGACCACTCCAAGATGGTCGTGCAGTTGCAGCAGCCGTGCGCGGTGCGTTACCGCCGCCGCCAGCGCTGACCCCAGGCGACGAAAACGAAAGCGGGCCACACCTTTCCGGTGTGGCCCGCACTGTATGTTCCGAAAGAATTCTGAAAGCTACTGCGGCAGTACGGCTTCGATGGCCGCGATGACCGCCGCATCCTTGGGTTCGGTCCGCGGCCGGAACCGCCCCACGACCTCACCCTTGGCATCGACCAGGAACTTCTCGAAGTTCCACTGGATGTCACCGGCCGCGCCCTCGGCGTCGGCGGTCTCCACCAGCTCCTGGTACAGCGGATGCCGCGCCTCACCGTTGACGTCGACCTTCTCCAGCAGCGGGAAATCGACACCGTAGGTGGTGGAGCAGAACTCCGCGATCTCCTCGGCCGACCCCGGCTCCTGCCCCATGAACTGGTTGCACGGCACGCCGACCACGCTGAATCCGCGCGGCCCGTAGGTCTGCTGGAGTTCGACCAGGCCCGTGTACTGCGGGGTCAGGCCGCACTTCGAGGCCACGTTGACCACCAGCAGCGCCTTGTCACCGGCCAGTTCGGCCAGCGTGGTGGGCTCGTCGGCAAGCGTTTTGACGGGAATCTCTCGAATGCTCACACCTGCCGACATTACCTCCGAATCGCCTCGTCGCACCGCCTCCGGCTACACCGAAAACAAGTGTTCAACTGCCGTAATCCACCGGCCAATGTTTGATGCCGTTGATCCAGCCCGACCGCAGCCGCACCGGCTCGGCGAGTTCCCGCAGCTCGGGCATGGTGTCGGCGATCGCGTTGAACATCAGATCGATCTCCAGCCGAGCCAGATTCGCCCCGACGCAGTAGTGCGCCCCGGTCCCGCCGAACCCCAGATGCGGATTCGGATCACGCAGAATGTCGAAGGTGAACGGATCCGCGAACGCCGCCTCATCGAAATTGGCTGAGCTGTAGAACAATCCGACCCGCTGCCCCGCACCGATCCGCTGCCCGGCCAACTCCACCTCGCGCGTCGTGGTCCGCTGGAACACGCTCACCGGAGTCGCCCACCGCACGATCTCGTCGGGCGCGCTCACCGGCCGCCGCTCCCGATACAACTCCCACTGCGCGGGGTGATCCACGAACGCCTTCATCCCGTGCGTGATCGCGTTGCGCGTGGTCTCGTTCCCCGCGACCGTCAGCAGCATCATGAAGAACCCGAACTCGTCCGAACTCAACGCCTCCCCGTCGACATCCGCGCTGACGAGCCGGCTGACGATGTCGTCGAGCGGATGCCCCCGCCGCTGATCGGCCATCGCGTACGCGTACCCGATCAGCTCCGCGGTCGCGATCTTCCCGTCGCGATATTCCGGATCGTCGGCGCTGAGCATCTCGTTCGACCAGGTGAACAGCTTGAACCGATCCTCCTGCGGCACCCCGAGCAGTTCCGCGATGGCCTGGAGCGGCAACTCGCACGCCACCTGCTGCACGAAGTCCCCGCCGCCGATTCGTTTGGCGGCGTGCACAATTCGCTCGGCCCGCGCGGTCAGCACCGCCCGCAGACTCTCGACCGCACGCGGCGTGAACCCCTGCGAGATGATCCGGCGCAGTTTGGTGTGCCGGGGCGGATCCATGTTCAACATCAGCGAGGTGTTCGCGATCTCGCGCTCCTCGGGCGTGCTGTCCGGCGCGATCCGGATGAGCGCCCCGTTGGCCTGCGAGGAGTAGATCTCCGGATGACGCGAGATCTCCCGGATGTCCTCGTGCCGACTCACCACCCAGTACCCGCCGTCGTCGAACGGCGCGACGTACTCGGCAGACTGGGCGTTCCACCAGACCGGTGCGGTGCGCCGCAGTTCGGCGAACTCCGCGACCGGACTGCGCACTTCCCACAGGGCGGGGTCGGTGAAGTCGAATCCGGCGGGAATCGAAGGTTCGGTCATGACCCCTCCTCACCGTTCGCGCCGCTGCGAACCGGGGATGGAAATGTAACGAGTTCTACGATTGAAGCACTTCACGGCCGCTCTCCGCAGGCATCCGAGCAGGTTTCTCCGACCATGATCAACCCCGCCGAACCGGGCTCGCGCAGAGAAGTCCGCAAACCGGACCTTCACCGTAACTAGAACTTGTTCTACAGTGGCCTCAGGCACGTGCCCCGACATGCCCCCGACGACTTCGAGCACGACTACTTCGAGGATGAGGTACCGAACCATGACCGACTCTGCGCACAGCGCGGGAACCAACGAGGCCGATTACATCGTGGTGGGCGCGGGCAGCTCCGGTGCCGTGGTCGCGGGCCGCCTGGCCGAGAGCGGCGCGCGCGTCATCCTGCTGGAGGCCGGGCGCAAGGACAACACCCGGCTGGTCACCAGCCCGGGCATGATCACGATGGTGCACACCGTGCCCCAGCTCAAGCACCGGGTGACCTGGAGTCAGTACTCGATTCCGCAGAAATACGCCAACGACCGCGCGATCCCGATGACGCGCGGCAAGGTGCTCGGCGGCTCGAGCTCGGTCAACGGCATGCTGTTCGTGCGCGGCAACCGGGCCAACTTCGACTCCTGGGCCGCGGAGGGCTGCACCGGCTGGGAGTACGAGAACGTGCTGGCCGCCTACAAGAGGCTGGAGAACTGGGAGGAGGGGGCCAGCGAATACCGCGGTTCGGGCGGCCCGATCCAGGTCACCCGGCAGCAGGAACTCACCCCGATCTCGCAGCTGTTCATGCAGGCCGCCGCCGAGACGCTGAACGTCCCGCGCATCGCCGACTACAACGGCGAATCGCAGGAGGGCATCAGCGTCTTCCAGCAGAGCGTGCGAAACGGCTTGCGCTACAGCTCATCTCGCGGCTTCATCACCGAACGCCCGAACCCGAACCTGACCGTGCTGACCCACACGCACGTCGCGCGCGTGGTCATCGAGAACGGCCGCGCGACCGGCGTCGAGGTGATCGACAAGTCCGGCAACCGCCGCATCATCCGCGCCGCGCAGGAGGTCGTGGTCTCCGGCGGCGTGATGGCCTCGGCGCAGATCCTGATGCTCTCGGGCATCGGCCCGGCCGGGCATCTGCGCGATGTCGGGATCGATGTGAAGGCCGATCTGCCCGTCGGACAGAACCTGCACGACCACCTGTTCGTGCCGATGACGTTCGTCTCGAAGAAGGCCATCCACCACGGCACCCCCGCCTACTTCGCCCGCGGCATCATGCGCGAGCTGATGAAGCCGGGCAGTTCCTGGATGGGCCGGACCGTCTTCGAGGTCGCCGGTTTCGTCAAGACCAAGTTCGCCACCGGTGACGTGCCGGACATGCAGATCCACGCCCTGCCCTGGAGCTATCCGGTCCCGAACCAGGACGAGGACAAGCTGCACATGGTCGACAAGCGCTCGGCGCTGACGGTCTTCCCGACGCTCATCTACCCCAAGAGCCGCGGCGAAGTGCGCCTGGCCTCGAACGATCCGCTGGCCTCGCCAGTGATCGACCCGGGCTACCTGTCCGATTCGGCCGACACCGAATTCCTCATCGAGGCGATCCGGCTGATCCGCGAGGTCATGGCGAACAAGACCATCGCCGGGGACATCACCGAGGAGTACTCGCCGGGCCCGGACCTGATGGACGAGACCGCGCTGCGCGCCGAACTCCCCAACCGCATCCACTCCGTCTACCACCCGGTCGGAACCTGCCGCATGGGCACCGACGAGCGCGCGGTCGTGGACCCGACCCTGAAGGTCAACGGCATCGAGGGCCTGCGCGTCGCCGACGCCTCGATCATGCCCAGCATCACCGGCGGCAACACCAACGCACCGTGCTACATGATCGGCGAGATGGCGGCCCAGTTCATCACTGCCGGAAAGTAATTCGCCGCATTCGGACCCGGGCTCAGCCTCGTTGCGAGCCCGGGTCCGCCGCTGTCCGCACCCATGCACCCCGCGCCGCGCGCACTATCGATTCGCACCTCTCGTCGCGGGGCATCAGCGCACCCACAACCGACCGACACATCCGCAACCGGCCCCACCCATACTCTCGATCTATCCGCATTCTCACCACTCCGCGCACACTCGCCAGCCGACCCACGCTCGCAACCAGCCCGCGCACAGGCAGCCAGCCCCCACAGTCCCGTAGCCGCCCACACGCTCCGTAGCCGATCCCACGCGCGCAAGCCGCGCAGGACTGCCGCCGGTCCTGGTGTGGAGTTGTCCACAGTCGTCACCAGCACTGTTCACATGTGATGACTCGCACAATCTCGTAACTTTCATTGACCAAACATTTGCTGTTCGCAACTCTTGATGAGTGCAAGCTGATGACGAACCCGACCACACCCTGTGCCCGGACGTCGCCGCGTTGGAGGTGCTGACCCGGACGCTGGTCGGGATCGCCTGGGACAGCGCGCATGCCGCGCCGCCCGGGGTCACCTTCCCGCAGATGCGACTGCTGCTGGTGCTGCAAACCCTGGGCCGGGTGCCGTGCTCACATCTGGCAACTGCGCTGGGGGTGAACGCCTCGTCGGTCACCCGGCTGGCGGACAAGCTCGAGGCGCACGGCTATCTGAGTCGCGGCACCGACGCGCACAACCGCAGCGTGGTCACCGTCGAGGTGACCGCGGCCGGGCAGCGGGTCGTGGACGAGGTGCTCGAGGTGCGGCACACCGCGTTCCGGACCATCCTCGATCAACTGCCCGAGGAGAAGCGACAGTCGGTCACCGCCGCCGCACACGACCTGGTGCGCGCGGCCGCGGAGTCCTCGGTGAGTCCGGTGGGTGCGCTGTGAACATCCGGCAGAACTCGGCCCAGCGCGCGACGCGCGAACACGCGGCACATCTGGGCGACTTCAACGTCAAACCGCGCATGCTGGCCATCGCGGGCCTGGCGATCCCGGTCGGCGCGGCCGCGGCACTGGCGGCCTACGGGCTGCTGAAACTGATCGGCCTGATCACGAATCTCGTGTTCTACCAACGCATCAGCACCGAGATGATCGCGCCCGGCGCACAGCATCATCCGTGGTGGCTGATCCTGACCGCACCCGTCATCGGCGGTCTGATCATCGGATTGATGGCCCGCTACGGCTCGGAGAAGATCCGCGGACACGGGATGCCCGAGGCGATCGAGGCCATTCTGACCGGCGGCAGCCGGGTGGCCCCGCGCGTCGCGGTCCTCAAACCGGTGTCCTCGGCGATCAGCATCGGCTCGGGTGGTCCGTTCGGCGCGGAGGGGCCGATCATCATGACCGGCGGCGCGATCGGCTCGATCCTGGCGCAGCTGCTCAAACTCACCGCCGACGAACGCAAGGCCCTGCTGGTGGCGGGTGCGGCGGGCGGTATGGCCGCGACCTTCAACGCGCCGCTGGCCTCGATCCTGCTCGCGGTGGAACTGCTGCTGTTCGAATGGCGGCCACGCAGTTTCATCCCCGTCGCCACGGCGGTCGTCGTCGCGACGATGTGCCGCTGGCTGCTGCTGGGCAATAGTCCCGTCTTCGCCGTGCACGCCCCAGCCGTCACGCCGGGCGCGTTCACCGACGTCATGGCCCTGATTCCCGGCATCACCGGCGGTCTGCTGGCCATCGCCGCGACCGCGCTGGTCTACCTCGCCGAGGACGGTTTCGGGCGGCTGCCGGTGCACTGGATGTGGTGGCCCGCGATCGGCGGCGTCATCATCGGCATCGGCGGACTGATCGAACCGCGCGCGCTCGGCGTCGGATACGACGTCATCGATCAGCTGCTCACCGGCCGCGGCACGGTCTCGCTGATCATCGGAATTCTCGTGGTCAAGACGCTGATCTGGTCGATTTCGCTGGGCTCGGGCACCTCCGGCGGCGTGCTCGCGCCGGTGTTCATGATCGGCGCGGCGCTGGGCGCGGCCGAGGGCGGGCTGCTGCCGCACGCCACCGCCGGACTCTGGGCGATGTGCGGGCTGGCCGCGGTGGTCGGCGGCGTGATGCGCTCGCCGCTGACCGGCATCATCTTCACCTGCGAGCTGACCCACGCCTGGAACGACCTGATGCCGCTGGTGGTGGCGTCGGTGTCGGCGTACGCGGTGTCGGTGCTGCTGCTCAAACGCTCGGTGCTGACCGAGAAGATCGCGCGCCGGCGCCTGCACCTGACCCGCGAATACACCACCGATCCGCTGGAGACGTTCTTCGCCGCCGAGGTCATGCACACCGATCCGGTGGTGCTCGCGGCCGACGATCCGATCGAGGAAGTGTTGCCGCGCACCAGATTCGCGACGTTGTATCCGGTGCTGGACACCGACGAGCAACTCGTCGGCGTCACCACCCGCAACCGGCTGGCGCTGCACGCGGGCGGCGATGTGGCGGCGTCGGCGGTGGACGCCCGCGCGGTCGTCCACCCGGACGACACGTTGCGCGAGGTGGCCAACAAGCTCGCCGCCGCGAACGTCACCTACGCGCCGGTGGTGGATCGCGGCACGCCGACCCGGCTGCTCGGGGTGATCGCGTTCGAGCAGCTGCTACACGCGCGCCGGCGGGATCTGCACGAGGAGCATCACCGCGAACGGGTGCTGACGCTGCTGGATCAGCGTCCGGCCGCACGGCGTCGTCCGCCACGTTTCCGGCACACCGAGAACGAGCGTGCCACCGAGTCGTCGGCGGATTCGACGAGCACGAATACCTAACGGCCGCAACATAATACACCTCGAAGGGCCCCGCCTCGCGATACCGTGAGACCGGGCCCTTCGGCATCTCCGCAACCCGATCCCCCGCACCGGGAACAATCCCGGACCATTGCGTGTTGTCGTGAGTGCGGCTATGGTTGGCATCGTTCGCAGCTTGTGGATGTAGGTGGACACCGTCCCTCCCACAAGAATTCTCCACCCCGTACCCGCACCGGATATCGCGCCGATCGACATCTCCGATCCCCCCGCATCCGAACGGTACGGCCCCCTCGGCGAAGCGCTGCCCGCACGATGCGGCACCCGCCGCCACCAACCACACTTTTTCCTTCAGGAGTAGAAGACCATGAGAGACAACACCATTCACGATCCCGGCGCCTCGGTGACCGGCATCCTCGACATCATCGGAACCCACGCGTCGCGGCGGGTCGACGGCTATCTGCCCGGCCCCGACGATCTGCACGTTCCGCCGCGCCTGATCCGCGATCACGGCCTGCGTCGCGGCGACACCGTCACCGGCACCGTCGGAACACCGCGCGAGGGCGTCAAATTCGCCCCGCTCGCCAGCGTCGAGCTGATCAACGGCCTGCCGCCCGAAAATGCCAGGCACCGGCCACATTTCGGCGATCTGACCCCGATCTACCCGAACGAGCGGCTCCGCCTCGAGACCGAGCCGCACCAGATGACAACGCGCGTAACGGATCTCATCACCCCGATCGGCAAGGGTCAGCGCGCCCTGATCGTCGCGCCGCCCAAGGCGGGCAAAACCTCTGTGCTGCAATCGATTGCGCACGGTATCGCGAAGAACCACCCGGAATGCCAGCTGATGCTGGTCCTGGTCGGCGAACGTCCCGAAGAGGTCACCGATCTGGCCCGCGCGGTACCCGCCGATATCGCCGCGGCCACCTTCGATCTGCCCGCCCGCGATCACATCGCCCTGGCCGAACTGGCCATCGAACATGCCAAACGGCTCGTCGAAACCGGCCGCGACGTCGTCGTGCTGCTGGATTCGCTGACCCGCCTGGCCCGCGCCTACAACCTCGCCGCGGCGGGTTCGGGGCGCATCCTGTCCGGCGGCGTCGACGCCGGAGCCCTCGCCCCGCCGAAGAAATTCCTCGGCGCGGCCCGCAATATCGAGGGCGGCGGTTCGCTCACCATCATCGCCACCACCCTGGTCGAGACCGGTTCGCTCGCCGACACCGTCATCTTCGAGGAGTACAAGAGCACCGGCAACGCCGAACTCAAACTCGACCGGCACATCGCCGATCGCCGCACCTTCCCCGCGGTCGACATCGAACGCTCCAGCACCCGCAAGGAGGAGCTGCTGCTGACCCCGGACGAACTCACCGCGACCCACGCGCTGCGCCGCACCCTCTCCGGCCGCGACCCCGGCCAGGCGGTGGAACTGCTGCTCACCGGCCTGCGCCAGACCCAGACCAACGCCGAATTCCTCACCCAGATCCGCACCGCCGCGCACTGATCACGACCTGCGGCTTCTGGTACACGAACGTTCCAGAACCGCTCGGCTCAACGTCCCTGGAGCGAACCTGTCGCCCACCCCGGGTAGCCTGTGGTGGAGATCAGACCAGCGCGCTCGCCCGCACGGGTGTGCGCCGAGCACCACCCGCACAGCTCGTCGCGCCCCGGATACCGGTGCCGCAGGTTTGCTGCGCAGCCGGTGAGAAAGGGGGCCGCCACATGCGCACGGCGTCCGTCATCCGTGGCACCGATCCGCAGACCCCGCCCAGCGTCGCGGCCGATCGATCTGCCCCCGGCGGGTGCCGCTGATGTCACGGGAGGAATTCCTGCGCCGAGTCCGCGACGGCCTCAAGGCGCTGCCCGACGACGACCGCACCGTCACCCTGTTCCCCAGTCACCGGCACAGTGCCGCCGAGCTCTCCGATGCCGACCGCAGCACCATCGTCGAACTCTTCGTCGAACGCCTCGAACACCACGGCGCGCGCATCGCCCGGGTCACCGAATCCACCATTCCCGAGGCCGTGGACGCGGCCCTGCGCGCCCAGCGCGCCAACATCGTCGTCGCACCGCACGGTTTGCCCGAGGAGTGGCTCGAACTCTGGGCGAAGACGCCGGACAACCAGGTCCTCACCGACGATTCCCCCGTCACCGCCGACCAGTTGGACGACGCCGACGCGATGGTGACCACCTGCGCGGGCGCGGTCGCCGACGCCGGAGCCGTGGTCCTGGACGGCGGGCCCGGTCAGGGTTTCCGCGACCGCACCCTAGCGCCCGAATGCCACATCTGCATCGTGCGCACCGCGCAGATCGATTCCTCACTGCCCGAGGTGCTCGACAAGCTCGACTCCCGCCGCCCGATCACCTGGTGCGGCGGCCCCACCGCGCCCTCGGATGCCAAGGCCCGCAATCACGGTCGGCATCGGCAGCGGCAGTTGATCGTCCTGATCGTGGACTGATTTCCCTCACAAGTTCTCGTTAAGTCCGCCGCAAGATCGCGGCGGCATTGTTCTCTTCGACGCCGGTGGTGAATTTCTCATCCGGCCCCGTCCGGGCCTGTGCACGAGGGGTGACAGGCCCGGACGGAACGACGTTGCCCCCTTGTGATCTTGGTCCTCGGCAGGTCACCGTATCCTCGAAGGTGATGGGAGCGCGGGACGCCGACTAGATTGGGAGCGACGATGGAAACAGCGGTCGTCTTCGTACTGGCCTGCCTGATGTATTGGTGGGGCCTGCTCTAGCCGGAACGGGTTCACCGGGCGCGACACTTCTACTACAATCGATAGTAGAAGTTCTCGATTCCTGCGGCACGGGAGAGCCCCATGATCGAATCCACGGCCCGGCAGGCCGGTACGGCGCTGCATCCGGCGACAACTCTGCGTCTGGTCACCGTGATCTTCACCGTCGCACTGCTCGTGCACGCCAGCGACCATCTGCGTCGCGGTATGAGCAGCATCTCGTCCCTGGTGATGACGCTCGGATTCATCCAACTGGCCCTGGCCCTCGCGACCGTCGTGCTGATCGCGCTGCGGCACCGCTGGGCGCCCACCGCCGCTATGGTCGTCGGCTTCGCCAGTGCCGCCGGATTCCTCGTGGTGCATCTACTGCCGGACTGGTTCGGGCCGCTCAGCGATAGTTTCATCAACCCGCCCGCGTCGGCGAACGTCACCGGATTCTCTTGGTTCGCAGCGTTGTTCGAGATTCTGGCCGATCTGGCGCTCGGGGTCGCTGCGGTCCGGGCCCGGCGTAGTTGGCCCTGAGCCCGCCGCCAACCTCGGCACTGCGCTGACCTCGGGCGATGCGGTGACTTGAGACGATGCGGTGACCGCAGGCAAATGCACCGACCTGAGACGATGCGGTGACCTGAGACGATGCGGTGGCCTCGGGTGATGCGGTGGCCTCGGGTGATGCGGTGACCTGGGGCGATGTAGCGACCGCAGGCAAACGCGGTGACCGCAGGCAAACGCGCCGATCTCAGGCGATGCGGCGCAGGATGATTCCGAGGGCCAGTAGCGAGGGTTCGGCGATGCTCAGGAATACGCGCAGGCCCGTCGCGACGCTCAGGACGCAGACGAGCAGGCCGACGCCGAAGACCACGAGGCGCAGCGCCGTCGGCGGACTCGACCACGCCGCGCGCAGCACGAAACGCCAGCGACGTCGCGGGATCGCCGTCAGCCACCACAGCGAGACCAGCACGATCAAGCCCATGCCGATCGCGCCGACGCCTCGGCCCACCGCGCTCAATCGCGTCGGGTCGTTCGTGTCCGCTGCCGACGAGCTCCGATCACCGGGCGGCGGCGTGGGTACCTTCGCCGAATCGTCATGCCCACCAACGTTGTTCGAGGGGTACGCAGATTCGGAAGCAGCGGGCGGCCGCGTGGCCGAGGGGGCGCTCTCCGGCAAGACCTCCGTACCTCGCGACACGACGCCCGATCCCGGTGCCGGCGCGGCCGTAGGGATCGGAGAAGTGGGTTGCGGTACGCCGGAATCCTGCGCGACTCCCTCCGGGCCGACCGGAATCAGTTGTGGTGCTGGGAGATCCTGCGACTCGTAGACGGCGTGGGCGTAACTCGAATCGAGCGGGACGGGGGCGACCGTGTCGTACAGGCCGCCGAGGGTCAGAGCCACGAAACCGACGGCGGTGAGCACCCAGTGCATGCGGCGGATGGCGTGGCGGATCACCGTCGCGACGTTGGTGCGCACCAGATCTCCGAGACCCGGATCCATGGCGGCGGCCTTCAACACACCGCGCAGGGCGTTGCGCAGGCGATGGCCGTTCAGCTCGACGATCGCGAGATCGTGTACGGCATAGGCACTCTCGGGTTCCAGACGCAACGCCGTGCGGTACGCCTCGGCGGCAGGGCCGGTCCGGAAACCGTTGCCGCAGCGACCCATTCGACGCAGGATCGAACCACGCGCGACGTGGATGTCGGCCTCGTCGGGATCGAGTTCCACGGCTCGATCGATGGCGACCAACGCCTCGGGCAGCTGGCCGCACTCGCGCAGTACGATCGCCAGAATCCGGTGGTTCTCGGCGAATTCGGGCCCCATCGCGACCACCTGCCGGGCCACCTGCTGCGCCTGCCAACGTCCGGCATCGTCCGTATTCAGCAGTGCCAGTGCGTGAATGCGCAGGGCGAACTGGTTGCGCGGCTGGATCCGCAGGGCCGCGGCGCTCTGTTCCACGGCCTCCCGGTAGCGCTGATCCAGATAGGCCGCCTGCGCGAGATACGTTGCGGCCTCGGCATTGTCGGGTTCGGCGGCCAGCACCGCGGCCAACTGCTCCCGGGCCTCGCCCAGTCGCCGCAGCTCGATGAGGACCTTGGCCCGTTCCAGATCAGCCATGATCGCGGCGGCTCACCGGAATTTCTTCTCGCGCATGTACTTTGCCAACTCGTCGTAGGTGCCGTCGTTGTTGGCGAATTCCACCACGTTGCGGGCGGATTCGAACCAGGCCCCCGCGCTGGGCTTCACCTGGGCGAGCGCGTCATCGATATCGCGCATGGTGACCGGGCGGACGGTGCCGGTGCGCATCGAATCGGCCATCGCCAGCTGGGTCGCCGAGGTGCACACGTGCGCCAGATCCGCGCCGGAGAAACCGTCGGTGCGCTTGGCGATCACGGCCAGATCGATGCCACTGACCGGGCGATCCTTCAGGTGGCGCCGCAGAATCGCCGTGCGCGCCGGGCGATCGGGCAGCGTCACCAGGATCATCCGGTCGAAGCGGCCGGGACGACGCAGCGCGACGTCGATGTCCCACGGATGGTTGGTCGCGCCGAGCAGGTAGACGCCCTCGTTGTCGACGGTGGCCGAATCCATCTCGGTGAGCAGCTGATTCACCACGGTCCGCATTGTCGCCGAACCCGACATCTGACTTCGCTTGTGCCCCAACGCATCCACCTCGTCGATGAACAGCACGCACGGCGCGTTGCGACGGGCGACCTCGAAGATCTGATGCAGATTGCGCTCGCTGGATCCGGTGTAGATGTCCAGGATGTCGGCGATCTCGACCGGATAGAAGTTCGCGCCCAGTTCACCGGCGACCGCCGCCGCGATGAACGTCTTCCCGCATCCCGGCGGCCCGTACAGCAGCAAACCACCGCGCGCACTGGTGCCGAATGCCTTGGCCAACTCGGGATTTCGCAACGGCCCCAGCAGCGACACCTCCAACTGCCGCTTGACGTTCTCCATCCCCCCGACATCCGCCAACCCGACCCCCGGCCGCTCGAACAGCCCCACATCCCCCTCCGCATGCGCCACCGGTTCCCCCTCCTCGTTCACCGACAACTCCCCCTCCCCGGCCACCTCCGCCTCGTTCACGAAAGCCGGCGCGATGATATCCCCCACCTCCCGCTCCGCAGCCGCCCAATCGAACGGAACAGGTTGCGTCGCATCGGATTCCGCCCCAACTTCCTGCCCACCCGCGTCGTTCCCGGCGGCACCCGGCCGACCTGCGGTATTGCCTGCCTGATCGGCGCTCTCGCCCCGCTGCGGCGTGGTGTCGGCCGACTGGTTTCCGGTGGTGCCCGCTCGGTTGTCGGTGGGCGTTCGGGTGTCGGTCGCGCCGGGCTCGGGCACGCGGTCGGGCGATGCGCCGTGGGTTTGCCCGGATTGTGCGCTCGGCTGCGGCGCGCCCGATGCCAGCGCGGCTGTGCAGCGTTGCAGGAGATCGAGTACCGCGGGGTTACCGGGGGCCATGCCGAGGGCGGTGGCGCAGTGGGTGAGGGCCTCGGTGTGGCGTAACCGGTCGGCGAGCAATTCGATCACCCGGATCCGCACCGGCAGCAGCTCCGGGTTGGTCTCGAGTATGCGCAGCATTTCGCTCAGAACCGGATCGTCGGTCACAACTCCCCCTCGCTCGGCAGACTCCTGCGATGTTAGCCCGTGGCACCACGGCATGACCAGGCGTTATGCCGGATACCTCGGCCCGGTGGACTATGCGCTAGCTCACAGCGCCGCACGCGGAATAGATCTCGCGGCCGCGCGGTTGACTCGTATTGCCGATGCCGGGACAGCCCCGGGCCGCACAATTCGTCGCTACGAGCGACCACTCGCCGAGAGGCGCATGTTGGGCATCGGCACCCCCGGTTCGCGGGGCTGGCGTGGCGTTCGCGAAACCGTTGCAGTAGTGCAGATCGAGCGCCGCCGGATTCACGAGATCCGGCGGCGTTCGGCATCTCCAGCGGCGAATTCGGTCGTTCGGCGCAATAGGTATCGATTTCGCCGGTGCGCGTTTCATCCTCACGCCGCGGCACCGGTCACCCGCTAGCCTCACACCCATGTGCCGCATTCTGGGGTGGTTTGCGACGATTGCGATCCTGGCGACGATCGGTGTGGTGCCCGGACCCGCCCGCGCGACGACCGATTCCGAACTCCACTGCGGGGTGAGTTCCGCGCGGGCCTTCCCGCGCGCCACACCGCGGCAGGCCGGTTTCGATCCGGCCCGCCTGGCCGACGCACTCGCCTTCGCCATGTCGCGAAATCGCTTGAACATACAGGTCTTTCACCACAACTGTCTGGTCGGCACCGGCCCGAGCGACGATCACACCGGCCGCACGCCCTGGAACGTCTGGAGCGTCACCAAGAGCGTGGTCTCGCTGCTGGCCGGAATCGCTTCGGACAGGGGCGAACTCGACCTGACCGCACCCATCGGCCGCTATCTGCCGCCGGGTCTGGGCGATGCGGAACATCGGTCGATCACGGTCACCGATCTGCTCACCGAGACCTCCGGACTGCACGTCGGCGCGATCAACGAGGGTGTCACCGGCGTCTTCCCGATCGATCCCGACAGCGCGGTGCAGGCGCTCGGCGTCCCGTTCGACACGCCGCCCGGCACCGCCTTCGCCTACAGCCAGCGCAATGTGGATCTGCTGTCGTACGTGCTGGAACTGGCCGTGCGCGAGCCGCTCCAGCAGTTCGCGCAGCGCGAGCTGTTCGATCCGCTGGGCATCGCGCGCGGCGACTACTACTGGGCGCGGGACCGTTCCGGGCACACCTACGGGTACGCGCATCTGCTGATCCCGCCCGACGATCTGGCCAAATTCGGTCTGCTGCTGGACAATTGGGGGCGATGGGGAAACCGGCAGATCGTCTCCTCGAAGTACGTGCACGCCGCGCGCACGCCCTCGGCGACCAATCGCTGTTACGGCTATCTGTTCTGGGTCGGGCCCGGCTGCGCGGAGGTGCCCGCCTTCCTGCCGAGCGGCAGCTATCAGATGTCGGGCATCGGGTTGCAGGACGTCTTCGTCGTTCCGAGCCTGGATCTGACCGTCGAGTGGACCGGCGTCTTCGGTAATCACAGCAGCGAGGGGCCGTCCGGCATCCTGCAGAACATGGGTGAGCTGTCCCACGAGTTCTTCCGCAAACTGCTCGCCGCCTTCGTACACCCGCCGATCCCCGATCCGGGCCCGTACGTCGAACCGCCGCTGCAACTCGACCCCCGCTCGTACTTCGACCCGAACATCACCCTGGCCCTGTTCGGCATCGGCCCCGACGCCTACCCGAACTGTAATGTGCTGTCCTGCTTGCGAACTCCCCTCGCGCCCCCGTTCTCCGACGCACCCCCGGGCTGCCTCATCCTGACCTGCCTCGGCCCCGACCCCCGCACCCCCGGCATCCGCTGACCGGCGCCGCTGCGGACTTCCACCGGGCCGCCGCGGCGGCCACCCACCGCATGACACGGAACAGCCGCCCCGCACACCCAACCCGACCGTGACTCAGCGGGCGAACCGCCATCGGGGCCGCGGCAGCGATCCATCCACCACCGCCGTGTGACACGGGACGATCCCGCACGCCCTCGCTCTCACCGCCAGAGCGGCCACTTGTCCTGCAAGCCCGTCCCGCCCGACGCATCGACCGGGCGGGGCGGCACACCTCAGCGCCTCAGCGCGCGACCAGAGTTGCCAGGCGTCCGGTGTCCATGTAGTCGCGGAACAGCACGATCTGCCCGTCCCGGACGCGAATCAGGTTGACCGAGGTGCGGCCGCGCCAGCGCACGCCATCGGGCCCGGTCATATCGACCTCGTTCTCCGCGAAGAACAGTTCGGGATCGGTGGTGTCGTACACGTGCGGGTAGACCCCGTGTATCCGGAGGCTGGACCGGCCCGCCCAGCGCTGCGCGAGATGTTCGCGGATCGCCTCCCGGCCCTCGAGGCGTTCGGGCAGGCCGGGCACGGTCCACGGAATTTCGAAGACCGCGTCCGGCGCCATCGCGTCGGCGAACGCGTCGGCATCGGGGCTGGCGAGCCCGGCGAACAGCCGTTCGACCCGCTCTCGTGGTGTGAACTCCTGATCTGTCATGACTTACCCCTTAAAATCGGAACGTATGCCCCGGTTATAACCCGGAACGTACGCCCCGCTTGTCAACAGTGTTCCGGGTAGACTCACGCCGTGACCGAAATACAGGCGAAGGCGGCCACGCCCTCCGGGACGGGCCGCGCGCTGCGCGCCGACGCCCGCCGCAACCGTGAACGCGTACTGGCCGCGGCCCAGGAGGCGTTCGCCGCCGAGGGCATCTCGGTCCCGCTGGACGAGATCGCCCGGCGCGCGGGCGTCGGCCCCGGCACGGTCTACCGGCACTTCCCGACCAAGGAGGCACTGTTCCACGCGGCGATGCTGGACCGCGTCGAACGGATGGTCGCCCACGCCCGGACCCTCGCCGATGCCGCGGACCCCGGCCGCGCCTTCTTCGACTACCTGGACTTCATGGTCGTGGAAGCGGGCGTGAAACGCGACCTCGCCGAAGCCGTGGGCGGCCATGAGAGCCTCGAAAACCCCGGCCCCACAGTCGAATTGCTCGCCGCCATCGACGTCCTGCTACGCCGCGCCCAAACCGCCGGCGCCGCCAGATCCGATATCGACATCGACGACCTGATGCGAATCCTCAAGGGCGGCTTCCTCGCCACCCACACCACCGGCGCCAACGCCGACCAACGCCACCGCACCTTCACCGTCCTCTTCGACGGCCTACGCCCCCGCTGAACAGGCAGCCGCACACAGCAGGCACCCGGATCACTCGTAGTGTGTGCCTACCTGAGCGATCCAAAGCTCCTCGCCCACAACTCGATACACGAGGCGATGCTCCTGGGTTATCCGGCGAGACCAGTAGCCCGCAAGGTCATGCCTCAGCGGCTCCGGCTTGCCGATGCCGTCGAAAGGGTCCGCGAGTATCGCCTTGACGAGAGCATTGACCTGCCGCAGTACGGCCCGGTCATCCTGCAGAAAAGCCGTGTACTCCTGCCACGCCCGCTCCGAGAAGACGACCCTCACTCGAGCAGCTCACGCTCGATACCGCGTCCTGACTCCAACTCTCTGATGGACTGACGCAACCGAGCCCCGCCCGGGCCACTCAGCAACTCGACCGTGGTCATCAACGAGTCGTAGTCGTCTTTCGACATCAACACGGCATTCCCCCCCTTCGACACGATCTCGATCGTGTCGTGATCCTCGTTGACCTGCTTCACCAGCGGAAATAGATTCTTCCGCGCTTCAGATGCGGTAATCGCTGATGCCATGTCAACCTCCATTGTTCTGGTACCGGATATGGTACCAGAACAATGGGCGAGCCGATCGGCTCAGCGGTCGGCGAGGAGGACCTCGGCGATCTGGATCGTGTTGAGGGCGGCGCCTTTTCGGAGGTTGTCGCCGGAGACGAACAGGGCCAGGCCGCGGCCTTCGGGGACGCCCGGGTCCTGGCGGATGCGGCCGACGAGGGAGTCGTCGACGCCGGCGGCCTGGAGGGGGGTGGGGACGTCGACCAACTTGACGCCGGGGGCGTCCGCCAGGAGTTTGCGGGCCTCGTCGGGGGATAGTGGGCGGGCGAATTCGGCGTTGATCGAGAGCGAGTGGCCGGTGAAGACCGGGACGCGCACGCAGGTGCCGCTCACCAGCAACTCCGGCAGGCCCAGGATCTTGCGGCTCTCGTTGCGCAGCTTCTGATCCTCGTCGGTCTCGCCGGAACCGTCGTCGACCAGCGAACCGGCCAGCGGCAGCACGTTGAACGCGATCGGCGCGACATACTTGTCCGGCGCGGGGAACTGCACGGCCGAACCGTCGTGGGTCAGCTTCTCGACATCGTCGATGACCGCGCGCGCCTGCGAGGCCAACTCGTCCACACCGGCCAGTCCGCTACCGGACACCGCCTGATAGCTGGACACGATCAGCCGCTGCAATCCGGCGGCGTCGTGCAGCGGTTTGAGCACCGGCATCGCGGCCATGGTGGTGCAGTTCGGGTTGGCGATGATGCCCTTGACCAGGTTGCGGGTCTGCTCCGGATTGACCTCGCTGACCACCAGCGGCACCTCGGGGTCCTTGCGCCACGCCGAGGAGTTGTCGATCACGGTCACCCCGGCGGCGGCGAAGCGCGGGGCCTGCACCCGCGACATGGTCGCCCCGGCCGAGAACAACGCGATGTCCAGCCCGCTGGGGTCGGCGGTCTCGGCATCCTCGATCACGATCTCGCCCGAACCCCACGGCAGCGTCTTGCCCGCCGACCGCGAGGACGCGAAGAACCGCACCTCGTCGGCGGGAAAGTTCCGCTCCTGCAACAGTTTTCGCATGACAGCGCCGACCTGTCCGGTCGCGCCGACGACACCCACACGTACGCCCATGGCTAGGCCCCTTTCGACATGCTCGGGAGCGCTACGTGGTTACGCTCCGCTGCCGCCTCCGCGCTTGACCCGATCATGGCTGTGCCCCTTTCGACATGCTCGGGAGCGCTACGTGGTTACGCTCCGCTGCCGCCTCCGCGCTTGACCCGATCATGGCCGTGCCCCTTTCGACATGCTCGGGAGCGCTACGTGGTTACGCTCCGCTGCCGCCTCCGCGCTTGACCCGATCATGTCAGCGCCCCGTTCCCGCGTGCACGACCGCGACCTCGTCGCCGCCGAGATCGAAGGCCCGGTGCAGCACCTGCACGGCCTCGTCGAGTTCGTTGTCCCGCACCAGCACCGAGATGCGGATCTCCGAGGTGGAGATGAGATCGATGTTGATCCCGGCGTCCGCGAGCGCCTCGCAGAACGTCGCGGTGACGCCCGGATGACTCTTCATCCCCGCGCCCACCAGCGACACCTTGCCGATGTGGTCGTCGTAGAGCACCTGCGAGAACCCGATCTCGCTCTGGCGGCTGGTGAGCATCTCCACCGCGCGCGAGCTGTCGGTCTTGGGCAGGGTGAAGGTGATGTCGGTCTTGCCGGTCTCCACCTTCGAGATGTTCTGCAGCACCATGTCGATGTTGATCTCGGCGTCGGAGATCGCGCGGAACACCTTGGCCGCGTAGCCCGGTTCGTCCGGCAGTCCGACGACGGTCACCTTGGCCTCGCTGCGGTCGTGCGCGACGCCGGTGAGGATTGCTTGCTCCAAGGGGATGTCCTCCATCGATCCGTAAACGTAGGTGCCCGGCTTGTCGGTGTAGGACGAGCGCACATGCACGGGCACGTTGTAACTGCGCGCGTACTCCACGCAACGCAGCATCAGCACTTTGGAACCGCAGGCCGCCATCTCCAGCATCTCCTCGTAGGAGACCTGTTCCAGGCGCTGGGCATCGGAGACGATCCGCGGGTCGGCGGTGAACACGCCGTCCACGTCGGTGTAGATCTCGCACACGTCGGCCTCGAGCGCCGCGGCGAGGGCGACCGCGGTGGTGTCCGAGCCGCCGCGACCGAGCGTGGTCACGTCCTTGCTGTCCTGCGAGACGCCCTGGAACCCGGCGACCAGCACGATCGTGCCCTCGTCCAACGCCTCACGCAGCCGCGACGGGGTCACGTCGATGATCTTGGCCTTACCGTGTGCACCGGTCGTGATGACGCCGGCCTGCGAGCCGGTGAACGAGCGCGCCTCCGCACCGAGTGAATGAATCGCCATGGCCACCAACGCATTCGAGATGCGCTCGCCCGAGGTGAGCAGCATGTCCATCTCGCGCGCCGGGGCGGCGGGCGAGACCTGCTGGGCCAGATCCATCAGCTCGTCGGTGGTGTCGCCCATCGCCGAGCAGACCACGACCACCTCGTGCCCCTGCTTCTTCGTCTCGACGATCCGCTCAGCGACGCGCCGGATGCGCTCGGCGGTGGCCACCGAGGATCCTCCGTACTTCTGGACGACGAGAGCCACGAGGGATCCTCCAAGGTCGACTACTAGCTGTTACCAGCACCCCACAGTACCGACTCGGGTCCGGAGGTCGACCCCGCACCTCATCCGGAAGGCCCCGAGAACGCGGGAAAGCGGACTGGACACGCTTCCGATACCTGCCGAAGGGAGCGTATAGGTACCCGACAGTGTTATATCCCACGCGAACGGGCAATCTGAAACGTTCCCAAACCTTGTGAGCTTCATCACAAGGGACGGATAATTCGCATCATGCAGGCAAATGTCGGAGATCGATTATCTGTGCACAGCCACATGGTCGGAATGCCCGATCGGACGGGCGAAATCCTCGAGGTGCGCGGGGCCGACGGCACACCGCCGTACATCGTCCGATTCGACGATGGCCACGAGAGCCTGGTGTTCCCCGGCCCGGACTGGGTCGTTCAGCACCACTGAGCCGATTCGGCGGGTTCCGCACCGGGTCGCACGGACATCCCATCGATCGAGTCGACGCGAGCGGCGGACGCTCCCGGCGGCTCGATAGCCAGCTGTACATACTGGACGGTTTGCGTTATCCCGGGCTTCACATCATGGTTGACGACCACATGTGACCACGGAGACAATCGGGCGCGAGTATTTCGGGGGGTGGAGGGCAAGGCTATGCGCACGAAGACCGACCACCGATTCATCGTCGACGTCGATCCAGACCGAGTGATGGAGGCACTGCTCGCGATCGAGCGGACCCCCGACTGGTCCCCCTCGCACAAGGATGTGCGCGTGGCAACCCACGACGCGTACGGGCGACCCAAGCGCGTCTACGCCACGGTCAGCCCGATGGGCAATTCCGACCGTCAGGTGCTCGAGTTCGACTGCACCGCCGACCGCATCTCCTGGCAGGTCGTCGAGAGTGGCGCGGGCGGCGGCGGCAAGGGCTGGTTCGAACTCGAACAATCCGACGAGGGCACCGAGGTCTGGTACCACTCCGAGGTCTACCTGCCGATCCCGGTGCCGGGCATCCTGATGAAACGCAGTATGGCCCGGGCCAACGAGGAAGCCGTCCAGAACCTCATCGAATTCATCGAGAAGTTCCAGTTCGGCGAGAACTACGACGTGGGCTGAGCACGCGCCGGGTCGCCCACGGCCCGTCCGAAGACCTGTCACGATGATGCTCATGATTCGTGGCAAACGATCCCGGATGCAGGCGGTCACGGAACAGTCCTCGGTGACCCAGCTGGAACTGTTCTTCGATCTGGTGCTGGTCTTCGCCTTCACCCAGGTCCACGGCCTCGCCGAACACGAGACCACCGCGGTGAACATGCTGCGCGCGTTCCTGGTGCTGGCGATCATGTGGTGGGTCTGGATCGCGTACGCCTGGCTCGGCAACGTCGTGAAGGCCGACGAGGGCATCGCGCGGCTCGCGCTGTTCGGGGCCATGGGCGCGGCGCTGATCGTGGCCATCACCATTCCCGAGGCATTCCACGACATGCCCGGCGGCTGGTTCGGGCCGCTGGTGTTCGCGCTGGCGTACCTGTTCATCCGGCTGGTGCACCTGGTGATGTTCTGGTGCGCCAGCGCGCAGGATCCGCAACTGCGCGGGCAGGTGACGCGCTGGGCGATCGGGTCGATCACGATCGGTACGACGCTGCTGATCATCGCCGCGCTCAACCACGGGACCACGCAGCTGTGGTTGTGGATCGCGGCCGTCGCGGGCGATATGGCGTGGACGTTGTTCTCCGGCAACGAATGGCGGGTCAACTCGACCTCGCACTTCGCCGAACGACACGGCCTGATCGTCATCATCGCGCTGGGTGAATCGGTCGTCTCCATCGGCGTCGGCGTGGCCGGACTGCCGATCTCCTGGCCGATCGCGGTGGGATCGATTCTGGGACTTGCCGTTTCGTTCCTGCTCTGGTGGGCGTACTTCGACGTCGGCGCGGCCGTGGTGGAGGAACACCTGGCCGGCGCGAGCGGGGAACGGCAGATCAAGATCGCGCGAAACTGCTACACCTACTGGCATTTCCCGATGGTGGTGGGGATCATCGCGATGTCGCTGGGACTGAAGTACGTGCTCGAATACCTCGGCGGCGCGGAGGAACACACGTTACACGATGCGCTGCACGGGATTCCGCTGTTCGCGCTGTACGGCGGCGCGGCCGGATATCTGCTCGCGCTGGTCGGATTCCGGCATTACGCGACGAAGGTCGTGCTGTGGCCGCGGCTGGTCGCGGCGGTGGTGATCCTCGCGCTCGTCCCGTTGGCCTCGATACTGCCCGCGATGGCCGCGCTCGCGGTGTTGTGCGCGGCGCTCGGGGCGCTGATCGCTTGGGAGACAGTGCGTTACGCGGGGCCGCGGGAACAGGTTCGGCACCCGGCAACGCACTGAGGCCACTACCCGTTGTTGTCCACGGTTTCCTCGACGCGCACCCCCTCGTGCACCGCGCGACGCATCTGATGGACGTTCTCGCGCAACACATCTCCCACCAACTCGTCCGTGCGCGGATCGGCCAGCACCTGGAACACGATGCGGAAACTGGTGCTGGCGATACCGCGGATGATCTCCTCGTGGAAGGGCAGATACTTCACCCGGCCCAGCGCCGGATCCCGCTCGATCAGCTCCATGATCATCTGGTCCATTTCGGCGCGGTTCTCCTCGAGCGCCGCGGCGATGTTCCGGGTGTACTGGCCCACCCGCAGCACCTCGGAAACCTCCTCGAGGACCGCCATCGTGACCGGGCGTTTGACCGCCTCCACGATCGCGTTGATCGCGCGGTTCACGATCGCGACGGTGACCCGGTCGCCGAGCGCGCGATCGGCCACGCGCAGCACCCGGACCAGCAACACCAGGATCTGCACCACGTACGAATGCGCGAAATACGGTGCGGTCGCCGGGATCAGGCTCAGGATCTCGTACCAGTACAGGAACGGATAGTTCCAGGACCAGTCCTCGCGCCGCCAGCGCCACAGGAATTCCAGGGCGAAGACGCCGCACGTCGCGTAGTCCACGATGACGATCGGCTGCGCGGCCGGATGCGGCACCGGGAAGATGTCCACCCAGCAGATCGCCGCCGCCGAGACCACCGCCACGACGAGCATCAGGTAATCGGTCCACAGAACCGGTGGTTTGCGCGGATATTCCTGCGCCGACACGACGGTGTTCTTCGGCACGACGGGCCCCTTCTGGCGGCGAAATGATCTCGCCGAGACTAACCCGCCGATGTCCCGGACATCAGTGTCCGGCGCGAACGATGTTCTCGATATTGCGTTCCGCCAGCGCGGAGATGGTGAGCGACGGATTGACCGTGCCGGTGCTGCCCGGCACCGCGGCGCCGTCCATCACGTACAGCCCGGGATGGCCGAGCACCCGGCCGTAGTTGTCGGTGGCCCGGCCCAGCACCGCGCCGCCGAGCGGGTGCGCGGTGAACACCGCGTTGGCGTCGTAGCCCAGGGCGGTGTACTCGACCATCGAGCCGCCGCGTTCGGCGATGCGGTGATCGACCGCGCGGGCGGCCGCGACGACCCGGTCCTGCGCCTGCCTGGGCCAGCGCAGCCCGACCGTGCCACGGGCCTTGTCGTAGCCGAAACGTGCGCGGGTGGGATCGAAGACCAGGCCGAGGGAGGCCAGTGCGCCGGTCTCCACCGGAATGCCCGGGATGTACCAGCTCTCCAGGCTCAGCGGCATGCCGGATTCGTCGAAGACGCGGCTGGCGCTGGGCACGCCCTGGCCCAGGCCCTTCAACGAGCTCTCGCCGCGCGCGAGCACGACGTCGCCGTTGGTGCCCCAGCCGTCGCCGATGTGCTCGTTGAGGTGCGGCAGCGTGCCGGTGGCCTGGGCGCGCACCAGCAGTTCGGAGGTGCCCACCGAACCCGCGCCGAGGAACAGGCGGTCGCAGGTGAGGGTGCGGCGGCGCAGGACCGCGCCGGTGGGGTCGAGCTTGGTGACCGTCACCGAGTAGCGGCCGCCGGGTTCCTGGGCGATGGATTCGACCTGGTGTCCGGCGAAGATCTTCGACTTGCCGGTCGCCTGGGCGAATTTCAGATAGTTCTGGTTGAGGTCGAATTTCGCGCCGTTGGAGTTGCCCAGGTTGCTGCGCGCGGCCGTCGCGGAAGCCCTTGACCTGCCGGACAATTCGGCGCGCAGGACATCCCAGTTGAAGACCGAGTCGTTGCGGCGCGGGGTGTATCCGGCCTTGCGCGCCTGGGCATCCCACGCGCGCGAATGGGTGAACGGCGTCGAGTTGTAGATGTCGGCGGGCATGGTGTCCAGCCGCAGCATCGTGCGCACGCGCGGGTAGTAGACCTTGTCCATCTCGTCGAAAGCGACTGTGCCACGGAAGATCTGGTCGAAGAAGCGGCGTTCGGGCTCGATCATCGCGCCGGTGTACACCACCGAACCGCCGCCGACCGCGGCGCCGCGCCAGACGTCGATCCCGTCGAACGAGGTGACATCCAGGACGCCGCCGAAATCCGCGAAACGCATCGGCACCTTGGTGACGCCGGTGAATTCGGTGCGATGCCAGAACCCGCGCCCGTCGGGCAGGTCGTCACCGGTGAAGATCTCCCGCTGCGGATCGTTGGGCCAGCGCGATCCGCGCTCGAGCACGGTGGTGGCGACGCCCGCCTGCGCCAACCGCAACGCCGTGATCGCGGCCCCGAACCCGGAACCCACGATGATCGCCTCGGTGTGTTCCGGCGGATCGGGAAGTGGCGCAAAGATTTCCGGCACCCACTGCCGGAACAGATTGCCCCAGACCGGATCGGTGGACGCGCGCGCGGGCCCACTCACACCCGCCGCGGCGGAACCCGCCGCACCGAGCAGCACAGCCGCACCCGCAGCCTTCACGAACGCACGTCGACGCACGGCCACCTCCCTCATCACGCATGGCCGCGCGCGAGATTACCGGGTCGAGGAAGGTTTTCTCAACCGAAACGGTTCCCCGTTTCCGGTATCACCCCCTGGCCACAATCGAGCAACCTCATATTGGGGAGATGTCATGGCCGCTGCCCCGGAAAATTCATGCGGAACCACCGATCCGGGGTTGGTTCGGATCGGTGGTTGCGTGGGATTTCGGAGCCGGGTAATCCCTAGGCGCGCAGGCGTTCTCGACGGAGTTGGGTGACCTCCGGGAGGTCCAGCGGGGCGAGGGAGTCGACGCCGAGCGCCTTGATCAGGAGGTAGTCGGCCAATTCGGGGTTGCGGGCCAGGGCGGGGCCGTGCATGTAGGTGCCCAGGACCGACCCCTGGACGACGCCCTCGAGACCGTCGCCGACGCCGTTGCCGACGCCTCGGGTGACGCGGGCCAGACCGGTAGCATCGGGGCCGAGAGTCGTTCCGCCACGGTGGTTCTCGAATCCGGTGAGCGGTTCGGACAGGCCGGGGATCAGGGGGGTGGTGGCCACCTCGCCGATCGAACGTTCGGCCTGGGGGGAGGTGGTGACATCGAACATGCCGACGCCGTCGACCCGCTCGCCGCCGGAGGTTTCGTACCAGTGGCCCAGCACCTGGATGGCCGCGCAGATCGCCAGCACCGGCGCACCGCGCTCGGCCGCCTGCCGCATGCCCGGATAACGCTGCAGGTGGCGGGTGGCCAGGCGCTGAGCGGAATCCTCGGCGCCGCCGAGCAGGTAGACGTCCAGGGAGTCCGGGACCGGGTCGTTCAGGGTGATCTCGACGATCTCGGCGTCGTATCCGCGCATCCGCAGCCGCTGCCGCAGCACGACCGCGTTCCCGCCGTCGCCGTAGGTGCCCATCACGTCGGGCAGCACCAGCCCGATCCGAACGGTCGACTCACTCATGCTGCGTCCTTTCGGGCATGATCGGGGGCCTGCGTGGTAACGCTCCGCTGCCGCCTCCGGCCCTGACCGCTCATGCCCGTGCCCTTTCGGGCATGATCGGGGGCCTGCGTGGTAACGCTCCGCTGCCGCCTCCGGCCCTGACCGCTCATGCCTGTGCCTCCAGATCGCGATTCAGATCGCGGAACGCGGTGTAGTTGGCCAGCACCTCGACCTGACCAGGCGGGCAGGAAGTGATGGCGCGCAACGGATTCGGCACCGTCGTGTGCTCGACACCGGCATACGTGAGCCGCACCGCCAGATCGGTGGCCCGCTCACCCGCGGCCACCACCTGGGTGCCCTCGAAGTGTTCGAACCGCACATCCCACAGCCAGGACAGATCCTCGCCGTCGGGCACCTGGCCGTTCACCGCGATCACCAAACCCGTTGCGGCAGGGTCGATCATGGACAACGCCTCCTGCCAGCCCGCCGGATTCTTGGCCAGCAGCAGCCGCGCGGTGTGGTCACCGACCTGGACCGTGCGGTAGCGGCCCGCGATCTCGCGCACCGTCCCGGCGGCCTCGGCGGCGGTCTCCGGCGCGACACCCAGCGCGACCGCGGCGGCCACCGCCTGCGCGGCGTTACCGCGATTGGCCCGACCCGGAAGGGCAAGGTGCAGTGGGATTTTCACGCCGTCGGGACCGTGCAGATGTTCCTCGTCGACCCACCAGTCCGGTTCGGGCCGCCGGAAATCCGCGCCGGTACTGCGCCAGTGCGTACCCTCCCACACGATCGGCTCACCGCTGCGCGGGCAACTCGTCGCGTCGACCGCCCAGCCGCTGCCCGCGGCCACCCACACCACGTTCGGGTGGTCGTAGGCGATCGAGGTGATCAGCACGTCGTCGCAGTTGGCGATGAGCACCGCGTCGGGGTGCCGGGCCATCCCGGCCCGCAGCTTGCGCTCGATCATGTTGATCTCGCCGACCCGGTCCAGCTGATCGCGGCTCAGATTCAGCAACACCACGGCGGCGGGATGCAGCGCGTCGGCGACGTGCGGCAGGTGCAGTTCGTCGACCTCGATCGCCGCGACCGGCGCGTCCCGATGGGCGTTCAGCGCGGCCACGATGCCCGCGTCCATATTCGCGCCGTCGGCCTGCGTGGCCACCGGACCCAGCGCGCCCAGCGCCGCAGCGGTCATCCGCGTGGTCGTCGATTTGCCATTGGTGCCGGTCACCAGCACTGTGTGCCGGTTGCGTCCGAGCTGCGTCATGATGGTCGGATCGATCTGCAGGGCGATCAGCCCGCCGATCATCGACCCCTTACCGCGCCCGGCCCGCTGCGAGGCCCAGGCCGCAGCCGCCGCCGCCCGCAACGCGACCCGTCCGCGCATCGAGATGTCTGCCACCCCGCGAGTTTAGGGGCAGGTGGGCTACTCACACCTCTCGGGAGCGCCATCGGGGAGGGGACGTGGGTCACAGTCCGCCCATCCACACCCCCACACGATCTCGACCACGTCGCCCCCGGAACTCACGGGAGGCCCGAGCCATCGTGCTGCGGTCGAATCCGGCCGTGCCGTACGAGTTCGCCCGAGCGACGCGAGCAAACCCGATCACCTCTCGGAGCCGAGGAGAACGTGTCGATATCCGGGTCGGCCGAATCAGACCGAGGTATCGAAGGAGTTCGGTTGACCGGCGGCGTAGCGAGTGGCGTCGAGTTGGCGGAAGGGTTCGAGTTCGGGTGCGCGGTAGAGGGGAAAAAGCTTGCAGCGCGGGGCATTCGAAGCGACGGTGTCCAGCAGGGCGTTCACGGCGCGGCGGGCGGATTCGCACGCGCCCTCCATGGTGGCCAGGTCGATGGTGGTGCGGACGTAATCGCCTGCGAGGAAAAGGTTTTCCAGCGCGCCGTGCGGTTGCGGGCGGGCCGCCCAGGAGCCGACGGTGTTGATCAGCAGCGGGTCGGCGTTCGTATTGCGTTGCCGCGCGGCGTCCCACGCGACGCCCGTGTCCAGGAACCAGGAATGCAGATCGGCCTCGGGCAGGTCCGTCTTCCCCTTCAGATGCGCCTGGATCTGCGCCCAGACCTCGCGGGCGATCTGCTCGTGCGTACATTCCCGGGCCGGTTTGTGATACAGGATTCCGGGCGTGTTCCAGTTCGAGATGTCCACCGACAGGCAGTCCCGCACGGTTCCGTCACCGAATCCGGAAAGCGGTGTGCGCGACCAGAATTGGTTCTGCGCGATGGAGGTCAGCGCCCACGGCGAATCGACGTACGCGACGTGTCCGCGCGCGATCCGCGTCGGCCGCCGCAGATAGAACTGGATACCGGACATCCAGTCGATCACCAGCCGGTTCATCGCCGCCAATTCCGGTCGCACCGCGAGGATTTCGGGCGTCCACAGTTGCCGGGCCACCTCGGCGGGCACCGCCATCACGAAATGATCTGCCGCGACGGCACTTTCGGCGCCGCCCGCGTCGACCACCCGAGCGCCGGAGATCCGCCGATCCCGCACCTCCAGCCGACGCAGCCGCCCGGTCACGAACCGGACCCCGAGTTCGCGCAGTCGCCGCGCCCACGGTTCGATCCAGACCTGCGAGGTCGGGCCGTTCAGCAGCCGGTCCAGCGGGCCGTCGTCGCCGGTCAGCAGCGGGTTGCCCAGGAACTGCTCACCCATCGAGCCGATGGTGCGGGTGCTGGCCCGATCGTCCTTGGCGGCGACCAGCAGCGTGGTCAGCGTGCGGGACATCAACGCCCGGAATTCGACCGAATGCTGTTGTGCACCAATGAAATCGCGCCAGGCGATATGCTCCCACCGGCCGGTCCGACGGGCATCGCAGCTGGTCATGAAGACCAGCAGTCGTCCGGCGAAGTAGGCGGCGTCGGTCATCGGCATCTTCGCCGACGTCGCTATCACCGAGGCGAGCGTCTGCCGGAAATCGTCCGGATTCGACCACGCCTTACCCGGCCCCATCGGCACGATGGTGTCCGGTCCGATGCTGCGCGAGAAGCGCGCCTCGGTAGCCGCGACGAGATTGTCCCAGACACCATTTGCGTTGCCCGAGAAGGGAATTCGCCGCATCGTGTCCGGAATGTGGTGATAGAATCCGGGGAAGAACCGGAACCCGTGCTCCCCCGGCAGCTCCGGCCGCCCGCCGCGCGCGCTGCCCGGCACCGCGATACTGCGCGCCTTACCGCCCAGCGCCCGTGGCTCGTACACGGTGACCTCGAACCCCCGCTCGGCCAGCTCGTGCGCCGCCGTCATCCCGGCAACGCCCCCGCCGAACACCGCGACCCGCCGCCCGGTCGCCGCTCGCGCGGGCACCCGCACACTCAGCGCACCCGCCGTCAGCGCACCCGCCACCGCCGTCCCACGAAGAACCGTTCTCCGCGAAACCATCTCGCCCTGCTCAACCATCCGGACCTCCACGCCGCGAACACTGTAAGCGTTCACAACGCTCCCTGCGCGCACGGGCGGCCGATCACGGACCCGGTACCCGGTTGCCGAGACATCGCTCGCGTCGGGAGGAACGCATCAGCCGGTCACCCGTACTTCGGCGGGAATCGGCACTTGACCCTCGGTTTGCGGCTCCCGGTGGGATTCACCGCTCACATCGACACGCGCCGTGGCGACACGCGATCGCCGAGCCGACGTCGCCGCCAGCGCACCGGCGATCACGATCACGCCCCCGACCAGCGACCACACCGTCGGCCGCTCACCCAGCACGAGCCACGAGGAGGTGATGCCGACCACCGGAACCATCAGGGACAGCGGGGCGACCGCGCCCGCGGGATAGCGACCCATGAGATAGGTCCACAGGCCCGAGCCGACCACCGTGGCCAGGACGGCCGTGTAGCCGAGCGCGGCCAGAGCGGGCCAGCCGGTTGCCGAGAACGCCGTGCCGAGAGCGCGCATGCCGGAGCCGGGTCCCTCGATCGCGAACGACAGCGCGAACAGCGGGATCGGCGGCACCACCGCCATCCACAGGGTCAGGTGCAGCGGGTCGGGCTTGTCCCCGGTCTCGGTGCCCGCCGCAGCCAGCCTGGAACCGAGGTTGCCGAACGCCCAGCCCAACCCGCCCGCCAGGGTCAACAGGACCGGCAGCAGGGTCGCGTGCCGGGCACGATCCCAGCCGATGAGCACCATGCCCAGCACCGCCGCCGTCAGGCCGAGAATCTGTGCGGCGCCGAGCCTTTCGCGCAGGAACAGCGTTCCCAGCAGCACCGTGAACGGCGCGGAGGACTGCAATACCAGAGAGGCGAGCCCGGTCGGCATGCCCGCCGACATCGCGATGAACAGGAAGGCGAACTGCGCCACCCCGAATCCCAGCCCGTACAGCAGCAACCACCGCATCGAGACCTTCGGCCGCGGCACCAGTATCAGCACCGGCACCGCGATGACGACGAAACGCAGCCCGGCGAAGAACAGCGGCGGGAAATGCTCCACCCCGATGTGCAGAGCCAGGAAATTCAAGCCCCAGAGCAGGACGACGGCCAGTCCGAGCAGACGATCACGCTTAGTCACATCGTCCAGCATGGGAACGACAAAGGATAAGAACAATCGAATATTTATTCATCAATAATGTAGTAGAACTTACCTATGCCCAATCCGGTGCCGCTGTCCGTCGAGCGATTGCGAATCCTGCGCGAACTCGCCGACCGCGGCACCGTCGCGAGCGTCGCCGAGGCGTTGTCGATGACGCCCTCGGCCGTCTCCCAGCAACTGAAGGTGCTGGCCCGCGAAGCCGGGGTCGCGCTGCTGGAACCGGACGGGCGACGGGTCCGGCTGACCGACGCCGGACACGCACTGGTCGTCCGCGCCGACGAGGTGCTGGCCGCCATGGACCGCGCCGCCGCCGAGATGGCGCTGTATCGAGGCGCATCCCACGGCCGGGTGCGAGTGGCGATGTTCCCGTCCGGCGCCGCACTGCTGCTCCCGCGCGTACTCACCCTGCTCGCCGAGAGCCGAGTGGATATCGCCGCCAGCGACGTGGACGCACCACCGTCCGAGGTCTCGGGCCTGCTCGCCGACTACGACGTGGTGCTCACCCACCGCGACGAGCACGCCCCTTCGGTCGCCGGCCCCCGCGTCCACTCCGAACCCCTGCTACGCGAACCGATCGATATCGTCGTGTCGCCCGGCCACCGCCTCGCCGGCCGCGAATCCGTCACCGCCGAGGAACTGACCGACGAAACCTGGCTGAGCGAACGCGGCGGCTTCCCCGTAGACGACGTCCTACGCACCATCGCCACCGTAACCGGCGTCCAACCCCGAATAACCCAGCGCCTCAACGACTTCCGAGTAATCGAAGAACTGGTGGCAGCCAACCACGGCATAGCCCTCATGCCCCGCTACTCCGTATTCCACCCCCACCTGGCCATCCTCCGCCTCTCCGGCGTCCGCGCAGGCCGCATCTACGACCTCACCACCCGCCCCCACACCACCCACCGCCCCGCCATAGCCACAGTCCTGTCCGCCTTCCACACCGCCGCCACCGAAGTGGCCGCGGCGATCAATTCCAGGGTCGGACCGACGACTGCGGCATCTGCTCACGCCGACGAAGATGTCGCACCCCGATGAAGGGCGAACCAGCGGTCACCAGCATGCCGATCCCGATCGGAACCCATCCCTGCCAGGTGTTGTGCGAATCACGAGCGACCACCACCACCGCCCCGGAACGGCATCGGCCGTAACACGTGCGTCAGTACGATGTCGGCCACCTGCGCAACCGGCACCGTCGTCACGACCTCGAGCGTGGCGGATGCTCTCAACAACGGCTCGACGGTCCGCACATACCCGAGCGTCTCGGCGAGTTCGGCCGGACTCTTTCCATACGAGTTGTCCGTACGAGTCCCCAGCCGCTCGACGAGAACCTCGACCGGTGCGCTCAGCAGGACGATCCTGTCGAAACGCGGGTAGAACACGGTCTGATTGCGGGTCGTGCCCTGCACGAACAGCGCTCCGTGCAGCTCCGATTCGGCCCGAGACAGCAGAGCGTCGATCTTGTCTTCACGCCACAACATTTCGCCGTCAACGTCATGGTGATAGTCACCGTAGTCGGTGTCGACAGTCCAATATCCGCGTGCGGCAAGCTCTTTCAGCAACGATGACTTACCGGCTCCCGACATGCCGGTTATCAGCACACGCTTCACCGCCGCCACGGTAGTCGAACGAGCCTGCGTTGTTGCCAGGTCGGACGCAAACGAAATCGGTTCAGTCACAACGTGAAGCGGCGACTGCGCGACCGGGTCGAACCGAATTCGGTTGCAGCGCAGACGTAATCGACGTTGCGGTGTGGCGACGTCCCCGGAACGTACAGCACCGCACCTCGACCGGGTGGTTGAGGTGCGGTGCTGGGGAGGTCAGCGGCCGTAGGGGTCGCGGCCGTACTGGTCCGGGACTCCGTACTGGCCGGTTTGGGGGCCGGCGGGGTAGGGGTTCTCGGGGTATGGGGGGTTTTGCGGGCCCGGGTATTGGGATTGGACGGGCTGGAAGTTGGGGGACGGGATGTTGTAGGCGAAATCGTCGGCGACCATGGCCGCGAGTTCGAGCAGGGCGAAGCGGGTGGGTTTGCTGACGAGTTCGAGGTCGATCTCCGCGCCCTCGGCGAGGTGGTCGTCGAAGGGCACCACCTGAACCGCGCGGGTGCGGTCCAGGAACAGTTTGCGCAGCTGATCGAGGTCGACCGTGGAGGCGCCGCGGCGAGAGGCGTTGACCACCACCACGGTTCGTTCCACCAGCTTGTTGTAGCCGTGGTGCTCGAGCCAGTCGAGCGTGGCCGAGGCACTGCGCGCGCCGTCGATGGCCGGGGAGGTCACCAGGATCAGCGAGCTCGCCATATCCAGCACACCGGCCATCGCCGAGTGCATCAGACCGGTACCGCAGTCGGTCAGGATGATGTTGTAGAACTGCTGCAGGATATTGATCGCGCGCCGGTAGTCCGCCTCGCTGAACGCCTCCGACACCGCCGGATCCTGTTCGCTGGCAAGCACTTCCAGTCGGCTCGGGGCCTGCGAGGTGTGCGCCCGCACATCCGAGTAGCGGCTGATCCGCTGATCCTCCAGCAGATTGCGCACCGTGGAACGGGTCTGGCGCGGCACCCGGTGCGCGAGCGTACCGAGGTCGGGGTTGGCGTCGATGGCGATGACGCGGTCACCACGCACGGAAGCGAAGGTGGAGCCGAGGCCGACGGTGGTCGTGGTCTTGCCGACGCCACCCTTCAGCGACAGGATCGCGATCCGGTAATCGCCGCGCACCGGCTGATTCACCCGCTCGGTCATCTCGCGGAACAGCACGTCCGCGGAGGACTCACCCGGGTTGATCGCACCACCGGACATCTTGTGCACCGCACGACGCCACCCACCGCGCGGCGAACGCTTGGCCCGCTTGAGCAGGTTCAGATCGTTGACCGACTGACCGGGCTGACCCAGCTGCCCGATCGGTTGCTGCTGCTGCGGCGAAGGCGACTGGAATCCCGGCTGCTGCGGCGGCTGATGCTGTTGCTGCACAGGCGGATTCGGCTGTCCCATCGGACCGCCCTGCCACCCCGACTGCTGCGGCGGCTGTTGCTGCGGAGGCTGCGGCGGCTGATACATCTGCGGCTGCGGCGGAGGCGGCGGAGCCCAACTCTGCGGCTCCTGCGCGAACTGCGGCGGCTCCTGCCCGGCGGGCGGCTCGGCCCCCGCGGGCTCCTCGTTGAACGTCCGGCGCACCATGCCGTCGCTGCCGATCTCACCCCGGACCTCGCCGTACGGCGTCTCCTGGCGAACCTCACCGTAATTCGGCGCGGGCGGCTCGTTGAAGTTGTGCGGCGCGGCCTCGGCGAAATTCGGCGGCGGGGCGTCGGGGAACGGCTGTTGCTGCGGCGCGGCGAAATTCGGCGGCGCGAACGAGGTCGGCTCACCCGCGCCACCGGGCGGCGCGAACGGACCACCCTGCTCGGCTGCCGAAAAGTTGCCGGGCGGCGCGAAACCTGGCTCGGGCGGCGCGAACTGCCCGGCTCCCGGCGGACCGTACTGCATTTGCGGCGGCGGGAACGCACCCATCTGCGGCGGCGCACCCGGAGGCGCGAACGGCCCCGGCTGTTCCGGTGCGAACGGTGACCCGGGCACGAATTGCTGCGGCTCGGAACCGAAATGCTGCTCCGGCGGGAACTGCCCGTCCGGACCGGGCGGCGGCCCCGCCGGGAACGGCGACTCGTCCATCGCGTCGGGCACCGGCGGGAACATCCCCGATGCCTGCTCCTGCTCGGATGCCGAATCGTGGTCGCCCGGTTCGGATCCGGTGTCGGCGCTCGCGACGGGGTCGTCCGTCTTCGCCTCGTCGTGCGCCGTTGCCATCTTCGGGTCGTCCTGCTCGGTGTCCGTATCCGTGCCTCGGCCTTGCAGCCAAGCCGGTGAGTTCGAGTTTTCGTTGGTCGTCACGTATCCCCCATCTGCTCGGGAGTTTTCGAGCAGTGAGCTCGGCGCTGATGCTGTCCAACGCTAGCACGCTGTGCGGATGCTCGTAGTGCCACAGAGCGGCTACGCACCCATACGACGGGGAGTTGTCCACATGTGGACAACTCCCCGTACGACAACTACTGTGACTCGCCCGGAACCGCTGCCGGACACCCGGTTCCGCGCGAACTACCGCCGCTCGCGACGCGACCGGTTGACCGCCGAGACCACCGCCCGCAGCGAGGCCGTGGTGATGGAGGTGGCGATACCCACACCCCAGCTCACCGAATCCCCGATCGCGCATTCCACATACGCCGCGGCCTGCGCGTCGTCACCGGAGGACATCGCGTGCTCGGAGTAGTCCAGCACCCGCACGTCGTACCCGATGGTGGCCAGCGCATCGACGAACGACGCCAGCGGACCGTTACCGGAACCGGTGATCTCCTGCTCGACGCCGTCCACCTTGACCACCGCGGAGATCGAGTCGGTCCCGGTGTCGGTCTCGGCGGCGGTGACCTTCTGCCGCATCCGCTCCAGCGGCAGGATCGGGTTCAGGTACTCCTCGGCGAAGACGTCCCACATCTCCTTCGGGCTGACCTCGCCGCCCTCGCCGTCGGTGATCTTCTGGATCGCCTGCGAGAACTCGATCTGCAACCGCCGCGGCAGCGCCAGCCCGTGATCGGTCTTCATGATGTAGGCCACACCGCCCTTGCCGGACTGCGAGTTGACCCGGATCACGGCCTCGTAGGTGCGCCCGACGTCCTTGGGGTCGATCGGCAGGTACGGCACCTCCCAGGTGATGTCCGCGACGTCCGCACCCGCCGCGTCGGCGGTCGCCTTCATCGCGTCGAGGCCCTTGTTGATCGCGTCCTGATGGCTGCCCGAGAAGGCGGTGTAGACCAGGTCGCCGCCGTACGGATGACGCTCGTGCACCGGCAGCTGGTTGCAGTACTCGACCGTGCGGCGGATCTCATCGATGCTGGAGAAGTCGATCTGCGGATCCACGCCCCGGGAGAACATGTTCATCCCCAACGTCACCAGGCACACGTTTCCGGTGCGCTCACCGTTGCCGAACAGGCAGCCCTCGATGCGATCCGCACCGGCCAGATAACCCAGCTCGGCGGCGGCCACACCGGTGCCGCGGTCGTTGTGCGGGTGCAGGGACAGCACGATCGACTCGCGGCGGGCCAGATTCCGGCTCATCCACTCGATGGAGTCGGCGTACACGTTCGGCGTCGCCATCTCCACGGTCGCGGGCAGGTTCACGATCAGCGGCCGCTCGGGCGTCGGCGCGATGATCTCCGAGACCGCGTCGCACACCTGCTTGGCGTATTCCAGCTCGGTGCCGGTGTAGGACTCCGGGCTGTACTCGTAGCGCCAGTTGGTGTCGGGGTAGTTCTGCTCGATCTGCTTGCACAGCGTGGCCGCGTCGGTCGCGATCTTGCGCACGGCGTCGCGGTCGGCGCGGAAGACGACCTTGCGCTGCAGTATCGAGGTCGAGTTGTAGAAGTGCACGATCACGTTGGCCGCGCCGCGGCACGCCTCGAAGGTGCGCTCGATCAGCTCGGTGCGGCACTGGGTCAGCACCTGGATCGTCACGTCATCGGGGATCGCGTTCTCCTCGATGATCTCCCGGACGAAGTCGAAATCGGTCTGGCTGGCCGACGGGAACCCGACCTCGATCTCCTTGTAACCCATCCGCACCAGCAGATCGAACATCCGCCGCTTACGGGCCGGGCTCATGGGATCGATGAGCGCCTGGTTGCCGTCGCGCAGGTCCACCGCGCACCAGCCCGGCGCACGATCGATGACCTTGTTCGGCCAAGTGCGGTCGGGCAGCGTGATCGACTCGACCTCCTCGGCGAACGGCCGGTACCGGAACGTCGGCATCGAGGAGTTCTTCTGTTCGTTCCACGCGGGCTGGTCGGCCGGGGCGGGCTTGGACGGCGCGGTGATGGCGCGCGTTACGAAGGCGTCAGCGGATGGCATGCAATTCTCCGAGGGTGTGGGTTGGTGTATCCCAGGTGATGGGTCGACCGGCACAGCTGAACCCCGCGACGGGAGCCGGTCCGTATCAGACCCCGTCGCGGCGGCCGAGGAGGAGTGCCCGCTGCATGATGACGGCCAGTTTACAGGCCGCTCATGATCGTGTGTAGCCAGGTTCGACACATACTGCCCGGTAGATTGCCGTGCGCCGGTCAGGCGGGCAGTTCGCCGGTGGTCAGGAAATCGCGTAATCGGGCCCGGTACGGGGCGATATCGATGTGCTGGGCGGCCAGCCACTCGGGGCTGTAGTACTTGTCGATGTAGCGGTCGCCCGGATCGCAGATCAGCCCGACGACGCTGCCCTCGCGACCTTCGCGCGCCATCTCGGACATGATGTGGAACGCCGCCCACAGGCCGGTCCCGGTGGACGCGCCCGCCTTGCGGCCGATCACCTCCTCGAGCACGTGCACCGCGGCGATGGCGGCGGCGTCGGGGACGTGGATCATCCGGTCGATGGCCGAGGCGACGAAACTGGGTTCCACGCGCTGCCGGCCGATGCCCTCGATGCGCGAACAGATCTCCGTGGTGACCTGGGCGTCGTCGTCGCGCCAGCCCGGGAAGAAGGCCGAGTTGTCCGGGTCGGCCACGCACAGGCCGGTCGCGCGGCCGGTGTAGCGGATGTAGCGGGCGATGGTGGCCGAGGTGCCGCCGGTGCCCGCGGTCGCGACCACCCAGGCCGGGTCCGGGAAACGTTCCTGATCCATCTGATCGAAGATGGATTCGGCGATGTTGTTGTTGCCGCGCCAGTCGGTGGCCCGCTCGGCGTAGGTGAACTGGTCCATGTAGTGCCCGCCGCTCTCCCGGGCCAGCCGCGCGGCGACGTCGTACACCGCGTTCGCGCTGTCCACGAAATGGCAAGTGCCACCGTGGAATTCGATCAGCCGCACCTTCTCCCGGCTGGTCCCCCGGGCCATCACGGCGATGAACGGCACCCCGATCAGCCGCGCGAAGTACGCCTCGGACACCGCGGTCGACCCGCTCGACGCCTCGATCACCGGCCGATCCGGGCGCACCCACCCGCTGCACAGCGCGTGCAGGAACAGCGACCGCGCCAGCCGATGCTTCAGCGAGCCCGTCGGATGCGTCGACTCGTCCTTCAGATACAGATCCACCCCCGGCAGCGCGGGCAGCGGCACCCGCAGCAGATGCGTATCGGAGGACCGCCGCGCGTCCGCCCGCACCTTCGCCACCGCCTCGGCCAACCAGCGCCGACGTTCGGGGTCGTACCGATTGATATCCACCGTGCCCGGTTCCGCGGACGTCGTCATGAGCACCTCCAGGCTGATTACCTGCGAGGTTACACAGCGAACCCTCGCCGCGCCCCGCCCGGGACAACCGCACCGCGCCGGACCCGAACCGGCGCAACCACCGCGCCGAATCACCTCGGGCAGCCAGGATTCCGCCCCCCGAACAACGCCAACCGCAAGGCCGCGGCCCGGGTGGTTGCGGATCCGCACCCGAACATCGCGCCGCAAATCCCCTGGTCCGCAATACCGCTCCGACACACCTGGTCCGCCCGCCCGTCACCGCAACCCGAAAGCCGCGTGCGTCGCCGGGCACGGCCCATCCGAGTGGAGCGGACTCAGGGGGCACGGCACCGAAAAGGCGCGCGCCCTTACGGAATTCACAGCGAAACGTAAGGGCGTGCCGGGCAGATCTCGGTACCGTCGGAGGCATGTTCGGCATCATCCGTCCGTGTAGACACCGGCTGGGCGAAGAGTTGAGTTCGGCGTGGTTGGCGCAGTTGTGCGGGCTGTGTCTGGCGCTGCGGGACGATCACGGTCAGGCCGCCCGGATGGCGACCAATTACGACGGGCTGATCATCTCCGCGCTGGTCGACGCGCAGGCGCCGGCCACCACCAGGCGTTCGGCGGGGCCGTGTCCGCTGCGGGCGATGCGCACGGCCGATGTCGCCACCGGTGACAGCGTGCGGCTGGCCGCGACGGTCTCCCTGGTACTGGCCGCGGCGAAGGTGCGCGACCACGTCGAGGACGGGGACGGCGTCGCGGGGACCGCGGGCGTCCGCCCGGCCGCGCGCCGAATCGCCGAACGCTGGGCGCGACAGGGCGCGGAAACCGGTGCGGGCCTGGGCTTCGACACCGCGGTCCTGCTGGACGCGGTGGACCGGCAGATCGCCGTCGAGGCGGCCGCCGGACCGCGCACCACCCTGCTCGAACTCACCGAACCGACCGAGGCCGCCACCGCCGCGGCCTTCGGGCACACCGCGCTGCTGGCCGGACGTCCCGGTAACGAGGCCGCGCTCACCGAGGCGGGCCGGCTGTTCGGCCGCGTCGCCCATCTGGTCGACGCGGTGGAGGATCTGCACGAGGACCTCACGCACGGCAAGTGGAATCCCTTGGCGGCCACCGGAACTCCCGCACAGGAGACGCACCGCCTGTGCACCGACGCCCTGCTCGGCATCGAATTGGCGCTGGCCGAGGTCGAATTCACCGACGGCCGACTCGTCCGCCGCCTGCTGACCAAGGAACTGAGCCGTTCGGTCCACCGCACGCTCGGGCACCCCGGCCACAAGCACTGCCGCGTCGATCACCACGGCGAGCAGAAGATCACCAACCGGTGGGGCCGCCGCCGCGGTTACGGCCCGCCGCCGCCCGGATACGGTTATCCCCCACAGGGTTACGGCGGATATCCCCCGCCCGGCTACAACTACGGACCCCCGCCCCGCCGCCGCTCCGGCTTCTGCCTCCCCTTCTGCGAGGGCATCGCCTGCTGCGAATGCTGCCGCTGCGGCGAGGACTGCTGCTGCGCCTGCGAGGGCTGCGCCTGCTGCGGAGACGCCTGCTGCGACTGCTGAAACTGGTTGCCCGGGAACCGATCTCGCACACAACAGCGGGTTCGGACCCGGCAGCGGGTTCCGGCCGACTCGCAGTGGCGACATGCCGACGATCGGCGAACCACTCAGCCCGGCAACGCCAATACCGTTGCGCCGCAGAATGATTTGCGTCCAAACGCGTCAGAGGACGACCGCGCGAACACTCCGCTCGACAAACGCCAATACCGGCACGCCGCAGAAACGATTCGCGTCCAGACACGTCAGAGGACGACCGGACGAACCACTCAGCCCGGCAAACGCGAACACCGGTGCACCGCAGAACGATTCGCGTCCGGACGCGTCACAGATCGATCTTGTCCCAACTGAGCGTGTTCAGGCGGCTGCGGTCGCCGTTGGTCCAGTCCCAGATGAGGTCGGCGACGCGGGCCGGGTCGGTCAGGTTGGCCCCGAAGTGCTTGTCCGGGGAGCCATCCCGGTATTCCAGGATGTAGCTGTTCTCATCTTCGCGGAAGGTCTGGACGTAGACCTCGGGCTCCCGCTCCACGATGAGGTAGGGCCCCGGCTCGGATAGTCGCGGAATCCATTGGTGCACAAGTGATTCGGTCAGGTAGGGGAATTCGCCCGCGCCGCCGTGGGTGACGGTCACCGGAACGCGCCCGGCGGGATCGATCAACCAGGACAGCTGCGGATCGTAGATCGCGTAATCGCGCGGGGTCGCCAACTCGAACAGCAGTGCGCGCACATGCCCGATCGCATCGTACGGGCTCGGCACGTGCAGCGCGCCGCCGAGCGCGTCGATCGGCGCGACGCTCAGGAAACTGTCCTGTTCGGACATCTCCGCGTTGCGGCGGTTCACCTCGGCGGCGATCTGCGCCGCGACCTCGGATGCCGGCTGACCCTGCTGAGCGGTCAGATAGGCGTCGGCCGCGGCGGGCGTGGCCGCGACACCGGACGGCAGCAGGATGTGGTCGTAACTCACGCGGCCAGGCTACGTGGTCCGGTGCCGGGCGACGCGCAGCAACCCACTACAGCGCGCGCCGACCGGACAACGCCCGCCCGAGGGTGAGCTCGTCGGCGAATTCCAGATCCCCGCCCATCGGCAGCCCCGAGGCCAGCCGGGTCACCGACAGACCCGGGAAATCGCGCATCATCCGCACCAGATAGGTGGCCGTCGCCTCCCCCTCGGTATTGGGGTCGGTCGCGATGATCACCTCGGTGACATCCACCCCGTCGGACTGATTTCCGATGCGCGACAACAGTTCCCGGATCCGCAACTGATCGGGCCCGATCCCGGACAGCGGATCCAGCGCGCCCCCGAGCACGTGGTAGCGACCGCGGAACTCGCGCGTCCGCTCGATCGCCTGCACATCCTTGGGCTCCTCGACCACGCAGATCATGGTGCGATCGCGACGCGGGTCGGCGCATATGCGGCACAGTTCGCCGTCGGAGACGGTCCCGCAGACCGCGCAGAACCGCACCCCGTCCCGCACCTTCTGCAACGCGGCCTGCAACCGGTCGATCTCCGGCGACTCCACCGACAGCAGATGGAACGCTATGCGCTGCGCGCTCTTCGGACCGACGCCGGGCAGTTTGCCCAGCTCGTCGATCAGATCCTGAACCGGACCCTCGTACACCTACGCCCCCGTCAGAACGGCAGGCCGGGCATGCCGCCGCCCATCCCACCCGCGAGCGGGCCCAACTTCTCCGCGGCCAGCTGCTGCGCGTTGGCCATCGCGGCATTGAGCGCGCCGACGAGCAGATCCTGCAGCGTCTCCACGTCCTCGGGGTCCACGACCTTCGGATCGATCAGCAGCGAGGTCACCTCGCCGGTCGCCTTGATCGTCACCTTCACCAGGCCGCCGCCGGACTCGCCGGGCACCTCGGCCGCGGCGATCTCCTCCTGGGCGGCCATCACGGCCTGCTGCATCTGCTGTGCCTGCGCGAGCAACGCCTGCATATCGACCTGTCCACCGGGTTGCACGAGGTTGTCCTCTCTGCGGGAGTTAGTTGCGTTCCAGCGTAGTCACGGTTCGGTCTACCGCCCTACCGGCATGGTGTCGGCCACCTACCATCGAAACGTCGGGAGTACGGGTGGAGGTAGTGATGAGGGTGAGCGGTGCGCGCGTGCGCAAATCTCTGGCGCGGTTCGTGGCGCCGGCGGGTCTCGTGGTGTCGATGACGATGGTCGCGGCGCCGGCAGCGACGGCCGACACCGGCTACGGCGGCAACTGCGTGCTCTACCCGAACGACCCTGCGGCAACGGTGAATTCGCTGCGCTTCAACTGCTCGATCCAGCAGCAGGTGCAGATCTTCGCGGCCTCCCAGCGCGGCGACGTACCGCACGGGGTGACCAACGGGTGGGTGACCAGCCCGCAGTTCATGCAGGTCGTCGCGCCGCCGTTCTGGATCGGCAAGACCTTCTACACCGGCCCCGACGGCGGCACCCTGATGAACCGCGTCACCGGCGCGAATATCCCGGGCTGGCCCGCCAACGTCTATTCCGGTCCGGCCATCACCGACAAACAACCGGCCTGGCTGCTGGATTACGGCCCGTCCATCACCCCGCAGATCCTGGACGAGATCCGCGAGGTGACGCCGAACGTGTGGTTCGGATATTCCTGGTGGCGTGGACATTTCCAGACCACCCTGCTGCTGACCTTCGTACTCACCTATCCGTAATCTCGGCCTCCGCTCCGGCGGGTTTGCGGCGCCCGAAGGCTCACCGCCCGGCCCCGTGTCGGGCACTCGTTCCTCGCACCCGCCACGCGTCCGGGCGGCAAGCCGCGCCGCAAACTTTGTTGTCGGCGTTATCCGGAGTTGGTGGAACTGGGCAACGTAATCAGAGTTGACCCTTGAGGTTCTCCAGCACCTGGGCCTGAATCTTCTTGAGCCCCAACGGCGCGAAGATGCCCTCGAAGAATCCGGGGACGCCGCCCGCGCCCTTCCAGCTGGTACGGACGGTCACCAGCGAACCGGTGCCCGAGGGGGTCACGGTCCAGGTCGTCACCATGGTGGAGTTCGAATCCCGTTCGGTCACCATGGAATCGGAGACCGAGATGGTGGCATGGACGTTGCGCGAACGCTTCTGGGTGGCCTGCAGCGTCCAGTCGACCACGGTCCCCGCGCCCTTACCGCCCTCGATCACCTTGTAATCGCGGTAGTTCTCGACCAGGATGCGCGGGCGCACCGTCTCGTAGTCCGCGATCGCCTCGAGCGTGCGCTGGGGATCGGCCGGAACGACGATCGAACTGGATGCGTTGACCTGTCCCACAATGAGCTCCTTCATTCGAGTCCGCGGAGGCGACTGCCGCCGAGACATGCTACGCCGCGATCGGCCCGCGCCGGAGTATCGGAGTTGCCCGAATCACGCCCGGCCGGGCGACCGTATTTCACCGGTCGACACCGCGTGCGGCGGTATCGGTTTCCGGATCCGCGTACCCCCGTCTCATTCCCAGCAAACCGGAACGTCGTCGGCGCGAGCGCATCAAGGCCGGAACGACCGTTCACGCGAGCCGAGCACACGCCGCGAGCATCCGCGTGGCATACCCGCTGTCCGACATCGCTCGAATAATTCGGAACGCAGCCTCCACATACGCCTCGTAGCTCGGTATTTCCGACTTCGGTGTGAGCACTGTCGCAATTGCGCCGCCCGGCGCGGCACCCGAGGCGCGCCCATCGCGATCCGCGCGGCCGCCAGTTGCTTCCGGCCGGAAACATCCCGACTACCAGTGCATACGCCGAGGCGGACGGATCGCCCGAGCAACATCGACGCAATGCCGCGAGCGATGAAAAATTCCGGTTTCGAGGCCCCCTCCCGGTGGCCTACCGAACCCCTGCGCGATAGCGTCTGGGTGTGGCAGTGAGTCTGTTGGGGAAGACCGGCCGCGCGCCGGCCGCACGCGAGTCAGGTTTTGCCGCGCACCGGGCAGGAGTCGATCGTCTGCTCGCCAGCTACCGCGCGATCCCCCGGGACGCGAACGTCCGGCTGGCCAAGAAGACCTCGAATCTGTTCCGTGCGCGAGCCAAATCCGACGCGCCCGGATTGGACGTCTCCGGTCTGACGCAGGTGATCTCCGTCGACCCGGTGGCGAAGACCGCCGACGTCGCGGGGATGACGACCTACGAGGATCTGGTCGCGGCGACACTGCCGTACGGGCTGGTCCCGTTGGTGGTGCCGCAGCTCAAGACGATCACCCTCGGCGGCGCGGTGACGGGCCTGGGCATCGAGTCCACCTCCTTCCGCAGCGGGCTGCCGCACGAATCGGTGCTGGAGATCGACATCCTCACCGGCGCGGGCGAGATCATCACCGCGACGCCCGACGGCGAGCACGCCGACCTGTTCCATGGTTTCCCCAATTCCTATGGGACGCTGGGTTATTCGACGCGCCTGAAGATCGAGCTGGAAGCCGTGCCGCCCTACGTCGCGCTGCGGCACGTGCGATTCCACGAGCTGGCCGAACTCGAATCCACCATGGCGCGGATCATCGACGAGGGCACCTACGACGGCGAGCGGGTCGACTATCTCGACGGCGTCGTGTTCACCGCGCAGGAGAGCTACCTGGTGCTCGGCCGCCAGACCGACGAGCCCGGCCCGGTCAGCGACTACACCGATATGGACGTCTACTACCGGTCCATCCAGCACGATTCGGATACACCCAAACGCGATCGGCTGACCATTCACGACTACATCTGGCGCTGGGACACCGACTGGTTCTGGTGCTCCCGCGCATTCGGCACCCAGAATCCGCGCATCCGCCGGATGTGGCCGAAGCAGTACCGCCGCTCCAGTTTCTACTGGAAGCTCATCGCGCTGGATCACAAATATCACATCGGCGACAAACTCGAAGCGCGCAAAGGCAATCCGCCGCAGGAGCGCGTGGTGCAGGATATCGAGGTGCCGATCGAACGCACCGCGGAATTCGTGCAATGGTTCCTGGACGAGATTCCCATCGAGCCGCTCTGGTTGTGCCCGTTGCGGCTGCGCGACCGCGACGCCACCTCCCGACCGTGGCCGCTGTATCCGCTCGACCCCGGTCGCACCTATGTCAACGTGGGGTTCTGGTCGGCGGTGCCGACCGTGCCCGGACAGCCCGAGGGCGCGGCCAATCGCGCCATCGAACACCGGGTCTCCGAATTGGACGGCCACAAGTCCCTCTACTCGGATTCCTACTACGGTGAGGACGAGTTCGCCGAACTCTACGGCGGCGACACCTATACCGAACTCAAAAAACGATATGACCCAGATCAGCGTTTGCTGGACTTGTATTCGAAGGCGGTGCAACGCAAATGACCACATTCAAGGATCGCTCCGATGTTTTCGCGGAGCTCGGGACGAAACTCAGCATTGCCGAGATCTTCGAAACCCTCGTGGACGGCGAGGTACCGATCCGCTTCTCCGCGCACGACGGCAGCAGCACCGGGCCGAAGGATTCAGAATTCGCACTCGAGATCCTGAACCCGCGCGGTATCAACTACATCGCCACCGCGCCCGGCGACCTGGGCATGGCCCGCGCGTACATCTCCGGTGACATGGCCGCGGAGGGCATCCACCCGGGTGACCCGTACGAAATCCTGCGTGCCATGGGCGAATTGAAGTTCCAGCGGCCCTCGGCGCTGGAGCTGGTGACCATCGCCCGCTCGCTCGGCTGGGACGCGCTCAAGCCCATCGCGCCGCCGCCGCAGGAGACCGTGCCGCGCTGGCGGCGCATCGCCCTGGAAGGGCTGCGGCACTCGAAAACCCGTGACGCCGAGTCGATTCACCACCACTACGACGTCTCCAACACCTTCTACGAGTACGTGCTGGGCCCGTCCATGACGTACACCTGCGCCTGCTACGAGGACGAGGGCATGACGCTCGAGGAGGCGCAGGAGAACAAGTACCGCTTGGTCTTCGACAAGCTGAAGCTGAAGGCGGGCGACCGGCTGCTCGACATCGGTTGCGGCTGGGGCGGAATGGTGCGGTACGCGGCCAAGCGCGGTGTGCGGGTGATCGGCGCGACGCTCTCGGCCGAACAGGCCGAGTGGGCGCAGCGCAAGATCGCCGAGGAGGGCCTCTCGGAACTGGCCGAGGTGCGCCACTCCGACTACCGCGACGTGCGGGAATCCGATTTCGACGCGCTGTCCTCGATCGGCCTGACCGAACACATCGGGGTGCAGAACTACCCGTCGTACTTCGGTTTCATCAAGAGCAAGCTGCGCGAGGGCGGGCTGTTCCTGAACCACACCATCACCCGCCACGACAACACCCGCACCACGCGCGCCGGGGATTTCATCGACCGCTACGTGTTCCCCGACGGTGAGCTGATCGGTTCGGGCCGGATCATCTCCGACATCCAGAACACCGGCCTCGAGGTCCTGCACGAGGAGAACCTGCGCCCGCACTACGCGCTGACCCTCGCCGAATGGTGCAAGAACCTGGTCGCCAACTGGGACGCCTGCGTCGCGGAGGTCGGCGAGGGCACCGCCAAGGTGTGGGGCCTGTACATGGCCGGTAGCCGGCTGGGCTTCGAACGCAATGTCGTTCAGCTGCACCAGGTTCTGGGCGTGAAGCTGGGCCCGAACCAGACCTGGGACGTGCCGCTGCGTCCGTGGTGGAACGCCTGAGCGCGCTTCCGCGTTCTCCCGGCCTCAGAGTGAGTTCAGGAAGCGGTGGGTTTCCTCGGTGATCTCGGAATGCTCTGTGCCCAGGAGCATTTCGTTGCGCATCGAGTGCAGGATGGACAGCACCCGGGGTCCGGCGTCCAGAAGCGGTCTGCGCCAGCCCAGTTCGGCGCAGCGGACCACGACCGGGGTGAGGGTGGCGATGGATTCGCCGGTCCAGCCCGCGGCGCAGAGGCATTCGGCGAGCAGCAGCGCGGTGTCCAATTGCGCACGGGGGCGGTGCTGTTCGACGATGCGGCTGTAGAGTGCGCGGGCTCGTTTGACGGCCGAGTCGTCGATGCCGAGCGGGGCGAAATCGGCGCTGCCGAAGTACGGGTCGTAACCCCGCGACGTGTCGAGGCCGCCGTGCGCGGCGCCGCGCGCCAGCAGTGCGCGGACCGCGGCGAGTTCCTCGGCCTCGGCGGTCAGCGCGGCAGTTCCGGTGAGATGCCGGATCGGACGCAATCCCTTGTCGCCCAAGGGAGTCGGCGCATCGAGCGCGAGCCCGAGGCGCAACTGTTCGGCGCGGATGTGCGCGGCCAGCCGGGGCAGCCTGCGATCGGCTGCGAGCCGAGCGCCCTCGATCAGGCGGGCGGCGGCGGTTTCGGTGTCCCCGCGTGCGGATTTCACCCGCGAGCCGATCACGAACGTGGTGATCATGAAGTCCGCGGGCCCCACCCGCGCGACCAGCTGATGGCTCTCGTCCAGCAGCTCCTCGGCCGCGTCCAGGTCCCCGCGCCGGTACCGCACCTCGCCCAGCAGCGCGGCGGCCGCGCGCGCAGCATGCGAACGCGGGCCCGAGCGATCCCGCGCGACCTGCCATGCCCGCTCGTAACACGTTGTGGCCGTGTCGATGTCGAGCTGCTCGTAGGCGGCCGCCCCTCGGTTCAGCAGCCCGAGCACCTCGCCCAGCGGCTCCTTGGAACGCGCGTGATACGGCCTCGCCCACTCCTGCATATCGCGCACACCGTCGAAATCGAAATCGCACAGCCGCAGGTACGACATCAGATTCGCGGCGGTGGACACGGTCCAGGCGGGCAGTTCGGTGGCGGCGGCCAAGGTGTCCGAAACCCGTTCCGCCACACCGTCGGTGCGGTCCCGGGCGACCAGATCGGCGGCCGCCAGCACATCCGCCTCGCAGCGCTGCCGGACGGTGTCGGCGTCGTCGGGTGCGGTGCGGGCCAACATACTGCTCACCCGTCCCAGCGCGGTGCGCGCGGCACTGGACTGTTGCAGATTGATATTCGCCCGCGCCAACGCCAGCATCAGTTTGGACCGCGTCGCGACCTGCTGCACCGGCAGTTTGGACACCGAACCGAGCAGCGTGGCCAGTTTCGAGGTGTCGATCAGATCCATCCCACCGCCCTCGAGCAGATCCAGCGCCAGTTTCAGATCGGTCGCGGCCAGCGCGTGGTCCACCGATTTGCGCAGCAGCTGATGTTCGGCGTACCAGCGGGAAGCCTTGCGGTGCAGGCTCTTCGACGCGCCCGGCGATTCGCGTTCGAGACGGGTGCGCAGTTGCTCGGCGAACAGCGGCTGCAACCGGAACCAACCGGGGTCATGATCCAGGCGTCGCACGAAAAGCTCACGGCTGCACGCCTGTTCGAGCAGATCCTCGGCGTCGGCCTCCCCGCTCACCGCGGCGGCCAGGGAGCCGCACACCTTCTCGGTCGCGGACAGGGACATCAGGAATTTCAGCATCCGGGGTTCGAGCGCGTCCAGGACGTTCTCGGCGAGATATTCGCCGATCGGCTCGTTGCGCTCGGACAGATGGCCGATCAGTCGATCGGTGTCCACCTCCGACACCGCGGCGCCGCTGTCCTCCCGCCCGTTCGCCCGCGCCCGCAACGCCAGACCCACCAGCGCGATCGCCGCGGGCCAGCCGCCGGTGGCCCGCCCGATCCGCTCCAGCTGCGTCTCGGTCAGCTCGAACCCGTTGCGCTCCACCAGAATCCGTCGCATCTCCGAGGGCGTGAGACGCAGATCCACCGCGCCGATCTCGACCAGTTCGTCCCGCACCCGCAGGCGGCTCAGCGGCAACCCGGCCCGCTCCCGCGCGGTGATCACGAATCGCAGATGGTGACATCCGTTGTCCAGCAACGTATCCATCGCCCGCTGCGCCCCGGCGTCGGTGATCCGGTGCCAGTCCTCGATGATCACCACCACGGTCCGCCCGGCGGCGTGGATCTCGTCGATCAACGTCGAGATCGCATACGGCACAGCCTCATCCGAGCGTTCCTCGAGCACCTGTTCGAGCCCGGCCCCGATATCCGGGCACACCCGCCGGATCGCGTGCACCAGATGCGCGAGCAGCCACACCTCGTTGTCGTCGTCGCGGTCGATCCCTATCCACGCCACCGCGTTTCCGCCCGCGGCCAGTTCGGCCTGCCACTGCGCGGCCAACGTGCTCTTGCCGAAACCGGCCGGGCCGTGGATGAACGCCAGCCGCCGCCGATCACCCGCCCGCAGCATTTCCAGCAGACGCGGCCGCGACAACGGTTCGCGCGTCGGTGTCGGCGGCCGGAATTTCGTTGCGGCAGTGGGTGGTACGGCGCTGTTCGGCGCAACGTCCGAACGCAGCGTCAGCACCGTGCGCGGACCGCTGGACAGCATCCCCGTACGAGAGGGCGTATTCCCCTGCACCCCGGGGAGATTCGGATCCGGCCCCGGATTCAGCAACGCCATCTCGTCGGGCTGCTGCCCGTGATCGTGCTGCACCGCGCGCAGCAGCTCGCCGAACTCCAGCGCCGAGGCGGGCCGATCGTCCGGATCCACCGACATGGCCTGCTCGATCGCGGCGGCCACATCGGCGGGAATGTCCTGCGCGCGCAGATCCGGCACCGGCTGGGTGGTGATCCGCAGGAACTGTGCGACGATCTTCTCTCCCGACTGCCGCTCGTACGCCGCATGCCCGGTGAGCAGCGCGAACAACGTCGCACCCAGCCCGTAGACGTCCGAGCGCACGGTGGCGTCCTGCCCCTTGAGCACCTCGGGCGCGGTGAACGCGGGCGACCCGGTGATCATCGCCGTGGAGGTCCGGAACCCGCCCGGAATCCGCGCGATCCCGAAATCGGTCAACTGCGGTTCGCCGTACCGGCTCAGCAGCACATTCGCCGGCTTCACATCGCGATGCAGCACCTGCACCCGATGCGCACTCTCGATCGCCCCCGCCAGCTTCACCCCGACCCGCAAGGTATCCGACCAGCTCAACGGCCCGTTGTCGCGCACCAGCTGCTCCAGCGAACCGTGCACCGCATAGGGCATCACCAGGCACGGCATCCCGCTCGCGGTCACATCCACCTGCAACACGTCGACGATATTGGGATGACCGGACAACCGGCCCATCGCATGTTCCTCACGCAGGAACCGCTCCCGGCTCTCCGCGTCGATCATCGGCGCGCCCGGCGGACCCGGAGAAGGCAGCTTGCGTAACCGCGCAGGGTCCTCGGAAGCGCCGTCATCGAATACAGCGGACAACACCTTCACCGCGACCGTGCGGCTCAACGACTTCTGGACACAGCGATACACGACCCCGAATCCACCGCGGCCGATCTCCTCGGCATCGAACAACCCCAGCGCCCCGAGCTCCTCGGCGATGGTGACCGGTTGATACTGCTGCGTGTTCGACTCCTCGGGCGTACCGCGGACCTCGTCCCTGCGTGCATTCATGGGAACCGTCCTCGATGTCTCCGCTGAGTCCAACGTAGCTCGCGCGAGCACCGCGCGTCCGCAATTCCCGCCCGCGCGCGCCCCGACCACCCCGAACGCGAACGGCCCGAACCACCGCATCAGCGGAGGTCCGGGCCGTCGTGACCGCTACCGGCGGTTACCGTGGCAACCGCCGGAACTCGATTCAGCGCAGCGAGGCGGGCACCTGGAAACGGTCGCCGTACTTGGCGGCCAGATCATCGGCGCGAGCCACGAAGGCCGCCTGTCCACCCGGGTAACCCACGATGAACTGGTGCACGCCACCGGTCCACGCCGGGAAACCGATACCGAAGATCGAACCGATGTTCGCGTCCGCGGTGGTGGTCAGCACACCCTCGTCGAAGCACTTCTGCGTCTCGATCGCCTCGGCGAACAGCATCCGGTCGATCAGATCCTGGAACGGAGCCCGCTCCTCGGTGCTGGTCTTGAAGTGCTCACGCAGCCCGTTCCACAGGCCGATGCGCTTGCCGTCCTCGTCGTACTCGTAGAAACCGGCCTTCTCGAGACGACCCGGACGACCCTCGGCCACCATGTAGTCGATGACGTCCAGCGCCGGATGCCGCGTGGTGCCCATGGTGAGGTCACCGGACTTGGCGGCCTCCTCGGTCTCCTTCGCGATCTTCTGCATGAGCTTGAGGTTCAGCTCGTCCGACAGCTGCAACGGCGCGGCCGGGTAGCCCGCCTGCAGACCCGCCTGCTCGATCGTCTGCGGCTCGATGCCCTCGAGCAGCATCGCGATCGCCTCGTTCACGAACGTGCCGATGACGCGCGAGGTGAAGAAACCACGGCTGTCGTTGACCACGATCGGGGTCTTGCGGATCGCGAGGGTGTAGTCGAACACCCGGGCCAGCGCCTCGTCCGAGGTCTTCTCACCGCGGATGATCTCCACCAGCGGCATCTTGTCGACGGGCGAGAAGAAGTGGATGCCGATGAAGTCCTGCTCACGCTTGACGCCCGCGGCCAGGCCGGTGATCGGCAGGGTCGAGGTGTTCGAACCCAGCAGCGCGTCGGGCTCGACGATGTCCTCGATCTCCTGGAACACCTTGTGCTTGAGCTCGGTGTTCTCGAAGACGGCCTCGATCACGAAGTCGACGCCGGCCAGATCCTTGGCGTCCGCGGTCGGGACGATGCGGTCCAGCAGCTCCTTGGACTTCTCCTCGGTGGTCTTGCCACGCGAGAGGGCCTTGGCCTCGATCTTCTCCGAGTAGTTCTTGCCGCGCTCGGCCGCCTCGATCGAGACGTCCTTCAGCACGACCTGGTAACCGGCCTTGGCGGAGACGTACGCGATGCCCGCGCCCATCATGCCCGCGCCCAGCACGCCGACCTTCTTGATCTCACGCTTGGGCACGTCCTTGGGACGCGAACCACCGTTGTTGATCGACTGCAGGTCGAAGAAGAACGCCTGGATCATGTTCTTCGCGACCGGGCCGGTCAGCAGGTTGACGAAGTAGCGCGACTCGATCAGCGAGGCGTTGTCGAAGTCGACCTGGGCGCCCTCGATCGCGGCGGCCATGATGTTCTTCGGCGCCGGCATGTTCGCGCCCTTGAGCTGCTTGCGCAGATTCGCCGGGAAGGCCGGCAGGTTCGCGGCCAGCGCGGGGCTGGACGGGGTGCCGCCGGGGATCTTGTAGCCCTTGACGTCCCAGGGCTGCACACCCTTGTCCGGGTTGGCCTTGATCCACGCCTTCGCGGCCGGGACCAGCTCCTCGACGGTGCCGACGACCTCGTCGACCAGGCCGATGCCCTTGGCCTTGTTGGCGTCGAACTCGTTGCCCTGCAACAGGATCTGCAGCAGCGCGGTCTGCAGGCCGAACTTGCGCACGGTGCGGGTGACACCGCCGCCGGCGGGCAGCAGGCCCAGCTTCACCTCGGGCAGACCCAGCTTGAGGCCCTTGACGTCCGCGGCGATGCGGTGGTGCGTGGCCAGGGTGATCTCCAGGCCGCCACCCAGGGCGGCGCCGTTGATCGCGGACACGACCGGCTTGCCCAGCTGCTCGAGCCGACGCAGCGCACCCTTGATGACGGTGAGCTCCTCCATGATGGCGGGCGCGTCGTCCGGGCCCGTCTGCATCATGTTCTTGAGGTCGCCACCGGCGAAGAAGGTCTTCTTCGCCGAGGTGATGACGACACCCGTGATGTCGTCCTTCTCGGCCTCGAGCCGGTCCACCGTGGCCGACATCGAGGTCTTGTAGAGCTCGTTCATCGTGTTGGCGCCCTGGTTCGGGTCGTCCATGGTCAGCACGACGATGCCGTCGGCGTCCTTCTCCCAGGCAATCATGTTGTCGCTCATTGTATTTGGTATCTCCTGAAGGAAGTCTGGTGGATTAGACGCGCTCGATGATGGTGGCCACGCCCATGCCGCCGCCGATGCACAGGGTCAGCAGGGCGTAGCGGGCGTTGCGGCGCTCCAACTCGTCGACCATGGTGCCGGTGATCATCGCGCCGGTGGCGCCCAGCGGGTGGCCCATCGCGATGGCGCCGCCGTTGACGTTCAGCTTCTCGTCCGGGATGTTCAGGTCCTTCTGGAACTTCAGCGCGACCGACGCGAACGCCTCGTTGATCTCGTAGAGGTCGATGTCCTCGGCGCTCAGACCCGCCTTGGCCAGCACCTTGTGGGTGGCCGGGGTGGGGCCGGTCAGCATGATGGTGGCGTCGGCGCCGGAGGTGGCGGTCGCCACGATGCGGGCGCGCGGGGTCAGACCGGAAGCCGCGCCGGCCTCCTCGGAACCGACCAGCACCACCGCGGCGCCGTCGACGATGCCCGAGCTGTTGCCGCCGTGGTGGACGTGGTTGATGGACTCCACATAGTGGTACTTCTGCAGCGCCACCGCGTCGAAGCCGCCCATCTCACCGATGGTCGCGAAGGAGGGCTTGAGCTTGGCCAGATCCTCGACGGTGGTGCCGGGACGCATGTGCTCGTCGTGGTCCAGGATGGTCAGGCCGTTGAGGTCCTTGACCGGGACGACCGACTTGGCGAAGTAACCGCCGGTCCAGGCCGCGGCCGCGAGCTCCTGCGAGCGTACGGCGAAGCGGTCGACGTCCTCGCGGGAGAAGCCCTCGATGGTCGCGATCAGGTCCGCGCCGATGCCCTGCGGGGCGATGTAGTTGTCGTACGAGGTGACCGGGTCGGCGAACAGCGCGCCGCCGTCCGAACCCATCGGCACGCGGGACATCGACTCGACGCCACCGGCGATGACCAGGTCGTCGAAGCCCGAGCGCACCTTCTGCGCGGCCAGGTTGACGGCCTCGAGGCCCGAGGCGCAGAAGCGGTTGATCTGGATGCCGCCGACGGTGTCGGGCAGGCCCGCGGTCAGCACCGTGGTGCGGGCGATGTCGGCGCCCTGGTCACCGAGCGGCGAGACGACACCGAAGATCAGGTCCGAGATGCGATCCTCGTCGAGGTCGGGGAAACGGTTCCGCAGCTCCTTGACCAGACCGGTCGTCAGATCGATCGGCTTGACCGAGTGCAGCGAGCCCTTCTTGTTGCGGCCACGCGGAGTGCGGATGGCCTCGAAAATGTAGGCCTCTGTGGTCATAACGGAGTTTTTCCTTCCTTACGGTGCCCCGATACCGCACAGTGCGGCATCGCTGCAGGTAACCTCGCCGACCGGCCCTGTGACCGACCGCTCTAGTCTCCGGCGACGCTCCCGGGTCCCGCGCTCGCACGCAGGTCGAAGTGGCCCCGGTTCCGTCGTATAACGCTGTACAAACGTCGGCACGCATCGGCCCACCGAATCCCGGGCACCCGTACACCTGGGCATACCATAGAACCTCGGAACGCCGATGCTGACGACCACCCGTTCATAGTACAGCCGTATGCGAACTCCGGTTAACTTAAGGTCGTCGGGAGGGTGTCTGTCAAGCCTCCAGCCGAGTCGCACCCAACTCGGCGCGCAACAGCTCCAAGGCCACCTCATCGGGGTCGCGGCGATCCTGCTGCGGGACCGGATGCGCCGACTCGGCGAGCATCTCCCGCTCCTCCTCCGGCGTCGACGCAGGTGGGACACCGTCATAACCTACCGGCGAGTAGTCCTGCGGCCCCGGGTCGTCGGGGAGATCGGGCCCGTCCGGCAGCGGAATATCGTCGTCGGGCGGCGGCGGGGTGTCGTTCGAGGGCGTGGCGCGAGTCACCGAACCACCGCCGGAACGCTCCCCCGAGCCCTCGCTCGTGGGCCGCTGCGCGCGCGGGGCCGCACCGGTGTCGGCCGCCGCACCCCGCGCCTGACTCGGCCGGGTGAACTTCGGCGGCTCGGCCGATCGCGCCGGACCACTGCGCCCCTGCGCAGGCTGCGGCCGCGCGGCCGGTTCGGCCTTCGCGGGAGCGGAGGACGCCCCCGCCACCTCCCACCGCACCCCGTACCGCCGCCCGAGCACCGCCTCGATCGCGGACTCCACCGCCTCGACATACTTCGGATTGGCCAACCGCTGCGCCAACGGCGCATGCTGATGCGCCAGCACGACCGTGTCGCCCTCCATCCGCCCCACCGAGGCTCCGGACAGCAGCGCATGCACCGCCGCCCCGAACTCGCGCACCTTGGCCCGAATATCCCCCCAGGCCGCCTCGACCTCTTGCAACGTATTGCCCCCGCCGACCGCGGGCTGTTCCTGCGGCACATCGACTTCGGCGACATCCGGCACTTCGGGTTCTTCCGGATAGCCGGAATCCACAGCCCCCGAATCGAATTCATCCGAAGGGGGCTGCACGCTCTCCTCGGCACGCGACGCCTGAGGCGCGTCGGCCATTCGAGAATCGGCTGCCGAAGCATCGGCCATCCGTGAACCCGCGTCCGACGGCGGCGCCACCGGCTCGTCCGCCGCTCGATCTCGTTGGGCGGCATCGTCGGACGAATGCCCGGCACGCTCACGCGCGACCGAACCAGAGGACGACCGATCCGGCTCGAAGGACGCGCTCGAACCCGAATCACCCTGCGGCGCAGAGTATTCAGTGTCCGATACACCCGACGAGAAGGCGAACTCGGACGGCTGCGGCGAAGCCGAATAGCTCGAATCATCCTGCGGCACAGCAGGTTCCGAATCCGATCCGACGCCCCGAGTTGGCTCCGCCGCGCGCCGCTGTGCGTCGGCGGCGGTATCACCACCCGGAGACCGCTCGGTGCGCCGCGTCTCGCCGGAGATCATCCGACCCTCGCCCGCGAACGCGGCCGAATCGCCTTCGGCAGGCAACCGAGAGGCACCGGCGGCGGGCTCCCGCGCATCATCGGAGATGCGCTGCCCGGACGGACCACTCATAGCCGAAGCCTGTGAATCAGCGGCCATCCTCGACACCGCCCCAGACGCATCATCCGACATCGCCCCCCGCAGCGAAGTCACCGAAACATCTTCCGAACCCTGCTGCGCGCGAGGAGATTCGACGCCGGACGACGAGACGGGCCGATCCGGCTGCGGGCGCTGCCCGGGATCCCGCACAGCGTCGGACATCGACTCCCGCGCCGCACTATCCGAACTCCGATGCACGCGAGCCGATTCCGCATCGGACGATCGGTCGGGCCGAGCCGAGTCCGAACGCGACCTCGGATCCCGCATCGCCGACACATCATCCGGCATCGACTCCCGCGCCGAGCTCACCGCCGCAGCATCCGACCCCTGCTGCACGCGAGCCGATTCCGCACCGGACGATCGGTCGGGCCGAGCCGAGTCCGAACGCGACCTCGGATCCCGCATCGCCGACACATCATCCGGCATCGACTCCCGCGCCGAGCTCACCGCCGCAGCATCCGAATTCGGCTGCACGCGAGCCGATTCCGCACCGGATGACTGTGCGCGCTGAGCCGGGTGCGGGCGCTGCGCGGGCGAGTCCAGCTCATTGGACGCGGGCTGTGGGCTGCCGGTGCGGTTCTCGCGGATCGCGGCGAGGGCTTCGGCTCCGCGGCGGCGGGGTGGGCCGGATTGCGGGCGTTCAGCGGGGGGTGCGGGACGCTCGTCGGCCTCGGCGGGAGTGCGGGTGGGTGCGGCTGCGGTCGGGGCGGTGGGGATTGCGCCGCTTGCCATTTGGCGTTCCAGGCGCTCGAGGCGTTGCAGGGTGGCGGATTCGGAGTCCGAGGCTACCGGCAGGAGCATGCGGGCGCAGATAACCTCGAGCAGGAGGCGGGGGGCGGTCGCGCCGCGCATTTCGCCGAGGCCCTCGTGCAGGAGTTCGGCGTAGCGGGTCAGGGCGGCGGGGCCGAGGCGCTGGGCCTGGTCGCGCATCCGCTCCAGGACGTCGCCCGGGCCGGTGACCAGATTGCGGTCGGCGGCGTCGGGGACCGCGCGCAGCAGGATCAGGTCGCGCAGGCGCTCCAGCAGATCTCCGGCGAACCGGCGCGGATCGTGTCCGGCCTCGACCACGCTGTCCACGGTGCCGAACAACGCCGCGCCGTCGTCGTTCGCCAGCGCCTCGATCGCCTCGTCGATCAGCGCGATATCGGTGACGCCCAGCAACGACAGGGCACGCGGATAGGTGACGCCCTCGGGACCCGCGCCCGCGAGCAACTGGTCCAACACGCTCAAACTGTCGCGCGGCGAACCCCCACCGGCCCGGATGACCAGCGGATACACCGCCTCCTCGACCGGCACGCCCTCCTGCTCGCAGATCGTGCCGAGCAGTCCGCGCATGGTCGCGGGCGGCAGCAGCCGGAACGGATAGTGGTGCGTGCGCGAGCGGATCGTCGGCAGCACCTTGTCCGGCTCGGTGGTCGCGAACACGAAGATCAGGTGGGCGGGCGGCTCCTCCACGATCTTGAGCAGGGCGTTGAACCCCGCCGTGGTGACCATGTGCGCCTCATCGACGATGAACACCCGATAGCGCGATTCGGCGGGCGCGTAGAAGGCCCGGTCGCGCAGCTCACGAGTGTCGTCCACACCGCCGTGACTGGCGGCGTCGAGCTCGATCACGTCCAGGTTGCCCGGCCCGCCCGGCCCCAGCGCGACACACGAACCACACACCCCGCACGGGCGTGAGGTCGGACCCTCGACGCAGTTCAGCGAGCGCGCGAGGATGCGCGCGGAGGAGGTCTTACCGCAGCCGCGCGGTCCGGAGAACAGATAGGCATGACTGATCCGCCCGGTGTCCAGCGCAGTACTCAGCGGCTCGGTGACATGCTCCTGCCCAACCACCTCTGCGAATGATGCCGGTCGATACTTCCGGTACAGAGCCACGGCCCGAGGGTACCGGCGACCACCGACAAGTTGTACTTCAAGTCGTCGCTTCAAGTCCCCGGGCACCGTCTCCGGGGCCCCTCGGTAACACCGCGCGCCGCAGACCCGAAATGACAGCATTCCTGCGGCTTGTTCGCGGGCCGGGGAGTGGAAGTGCGTGGAGAATGGGGTCGCCGAGAAATTCGAAATGCGATCAAACGGTGTTGTATAGCTGAACCGGAAACGGTTCAGGTGCTCGATACCAAACTGTTCACCTGTTTAATTCGGACAACACGTACGTAACGATCACGCATACCGATTGGCTTTCGACGCAATTGGCTGGCTAACGTGAACGACGGCAACTTCGGTAGCCAAACCTTCATCAGGTTGGTGGTCCCGGCCGGTCCCTCATCCCGGCCGGGGCACAACCTGGAAATCCACAGCACGCATCGGGAGTCCTCCCATCTCCGCGTCGCGCTCCCGCCAACGTCCCGGAGGAAATATCCACCGTGCAGTCGTGTGAATCCACCGCCGCCGCGTGGCTCTCACATACCGAATTCGCTGGGAACAGCGCGGCCACCGGTCTGCTGAGCAGGGCGATCCAGCCCGCCGAGTTCGCGCTGAACCGTGATTCGCTACCGGTCTCCGCGGCCGCCGATCCGCATACCGCCGCCGCGATCCTGGAACTGCTCGAGCGCGGCCAGGTGCCCACGCCCGCCGCGGTCCGCACCGTCATCGTGCAGAACCGGATGCGCGCCGAGGCCGAACGCATCGAACGCCTGGGCCGCCGCGCCCAACGCAATGTCGAAGAATTCGGCCGGGTGCTGGCAACCCTGACCCAGCAATATTGGGACGACCACGGGCACGGCCCGACCCGCCGCGACATCCTGCTCACCGAACCGGTCATGAAACTCATCGGCGAACACGTCGGCGATATCGCGCCGACGGCCGTGAAACACCTCTGGCTGATCGAACGGGTGCAGCGCGCAGGGTGGATCGCATTCGACGCGACGCCCCGATCACTGTGCGCCGCACGCCGTTTCCATTCGGCGAAATTCGGCAACCGCGTCTCGCTGCGGCCGGTGAATGCCATCGGCACCATCGTGGCCGCCTACCTCGAGGACTACCGCGCCGAACAGGGCCGCCCGCCACGCTGGTCGGTGCTCGCGCACGAGCTGCGCGACGATCGCGGCCGCCGCGTCTTCAACGACACCGCCGACGCGCGCGTCCAGCAGCAGTGGCTGCACACCGCCGGATGGCTGGCTCTGGACGAGGATCTCCCGGTCCCGGGCCCGCGCGGCCGCCGCGCCCTGGCCCGCCGCGCCCGTCGCGGATAACTTCCATCTGGACGCGCCCGGCCACCCGACACGCCGGGTTGTGCGCATTCGGTAACTTCCGTGTAGCGCTTCACGCGCATGGAAGGAGTCCCCGTGTCCTCGACCCTCGACCCCGCTACCACCGCCTGGCTACTGGCCAGCACAGCGCTCGTCCTGCTCATGACCCCCGGTCTGGCCATCTTCTACGGCGGCATGGTGCGCTCGTCCGGCGTGCTGAACATGCTGATGATGAGCTTCATCTCGATCCCGCTCGTGACGGTGACATGGCTACTGTTCGGCTATACCCTCGCGTTCGGCCCGGACGCGGGCGGCGGCGTGATCGGCACGCTCGCACACACCGCGATGTCCGGCATCGGCCCGACCACGGTGCGCGGCGGCGTCCCGGAACTGCTGTACGCCACCTTCGAGCTGACCTTCGCCATCCTGACCGCCGCACTGGTCAGCGGCGCCATCGCGGACCGCGCGAAATTCTCCGCGTGGATGGTGTTCGTCCCGCTGTGGACGCTGCTGGTGTTCGCCCCGGTCGCGCACTGGGTGTGGGGTCCGCACGGCTGGCTCTCCTCGTTCGGCGCGCTCGATTTCGCAGGCGGCCTGGTGGTCGAGATCGCTTCCGGCGCTTCGGCATTGGCGCTCGCGCTGGTGTTGGGGCCGCGGATCGGCTTCAAGGTCGACGCGATGCGCCCGCACAATCTGCCGTTCGTGGTGCTGGGCGCGGGTCTGCTGTGGTTCGGCTGGTTCGGGTTCAATGCCGGATCGGCGTTGCGGGTGGACGGCATCGCCGCGGCGGCCTTCCTCAACACGCTCGTCGCGGGCTGCCTGGGCATGCTGGGATGGCTTGTGGTGGAACGGATTCGGGACGGCCGGCCGACGACGTTCGGCGCGGCCTCGGGTGCGGTGGCCGGCCTGGTCGCGATCACCCCGTCCTGCGGTTCGGTGACCACCCTGGGCGGTGTGATCGTGGGATTGGTTGCGGGCGTGGTGTGTTCGTTCGCGGTGGGGTGGAAATTCCGTGCCGGATACGACGATTCGCTCGACGTGGTGGGCGTGCACTTCGCGGGCGGCATCATCGGCACCCTGCTGATCGGCCTGCTGGCCAGCCGGGTGATGACCGGTGGTCCGCGCGGGCTGTTCTACGGCGGCGGGCTGTCCCAGCTCGGTAAGCAGGCGGTCGGGGTGGTCGTGGTCGCGGCGTGGGCGTTCGTCGTCTCGTACGTGCTGGGCAAGATCATCGATCGCGTGATGGGTTTCCGGATCAGCAAGGAGGACGAGGTCGGCGGCATCGACTTCGCGCTGCACGCGGAGACCGCCTACGCCGAGGGCGTGCACGGCCACGCGCCGCGCGGGCTGTTCGGTCACGGTCAAGCGGGGCAGACGGGTCAGCACGGCCTTTTCGGTGATCGAGATCACTGACCCCTTGCGGCGCGGTGAGGTAACAGCGTTAAGCTAACGCTGTTACCTCACCGTGGACTGGGGGCTCCCATGTTGACCCGAATCGCACAATTCTCGACCCGATACCCGCGAGCGGTCCTGCTCACCGCCCTCGCGCTGGCCGTGTTCTGCGGCCTGTTCGGCGCCTCGGCCGCCGCCCACCTGGAGGCGGGCGGCTTCACCTCCGACGACGCCGAATCCTCCCGCGTCGCCCAACTGCTGGCGCAGGACTTCAACGGCGCACAGCCGAATTTCGTGCTGCTGGTCGACTCCGATCAGGGCGTCGACACCCCGGCCGCACGGACAGCCGGGACGCAGATCGTGCACACCCTGCAGGCTCGCGACGACGTGGTCGGGGTGCGGTCGTACTGGACCGATTCGGGACCGATCGGCTCGGCGCTGCGCGCCACCGACGGGCACAAGGCCCTGGTCCTGGCCTACATCAAGGGTGGCGACGACCGCGCGCAGAAGACCGCCGGAACGATCGCCGCGCAATTCACCGATATGCCGCCCGGCATCACCGTCCGGGCGGGCGGCGAGACGGCGGCCTATCACGATGTGAACGAGCAGATCACCAAGGACCTCACCGTCGCCGAGGGCGTGGCCGTGCCGCTCACCGCGATCGTGCTGACGCTCGTGTTCGGCAGCGTGATCGCGGCGGCGCTGCCGCTGGCGGTCGGCCTGTTCGCGATCGCCGCCGCGCTCGCCATCCTGCGCGGTTTCACGCTGTTCACCGACGTCTCGATCTACGCGCTGAACATGACCACCGCCCTGGGGCTGGCGCTGGCGATCGACTACAGCCTGTTCATCGTCAGCCGGTTCCGCGAGGAACTGCGCGGCGGGCGCAACCATCACGACGCGGCCGTGCGCGCGATGCAGACCGCCGGACGTACCGTGCTGTTCTCGGCGCTGACCGTGGCGCTGGCGATGGCCGTACTCAGCGTGTTCAACCTGTACTTCCTGAAATCCTTCGCCTACGCGGGCGTCGCGGTGGTGATCGCCGCCGCGGCGGCCTCGATCGTGCTGCTGCCCGCCGCGCTGGTACTGCTCGGCGACCGGGTCAACGCCCTGGACGCCCGCGCCGGGATCCGGCGGCTGCTGCGGCGTCCCGCACCCGTGCCGGTGGCCCCGGAACGGTCGCGGTGGTATCGCACGGTCGATTGGGTTATGCGACACGCGATTCCGGTGGCGCTGGTGATCATCGCGGTGCTGCTCGCGCTCGGATCCCCGTTCCTGGGCGTGAAATTCGGTTATCCGGACGATCGGGTGCTGCCGACGGGTTCGGACAGCCGGACGGTCGGCAACGCATTGCGCGGCGACTTCCCGAGCGTCAATGCCGGTAACGGCACAACCATTGTGCTGCAACACTATTCGGGTAACGCGGGGTCCTACGCCACGGCGTTGTCGAAGGTGGACGGCGTCTCTGCGGTACTGTCCGACGCGGGCGTCTACATCGCCGGCGGCCGCATGGCCTCGGCCCCACCGGGTATGGCCAACGCCACGGGTCAGTACCTCACCGTCGCATCCCGAATCGACCCGTATTCCGCTGCCGGACAACAACAATTGCGCGACCTGCGCGCGGTGTCCGCACCCGCGCCCGCGCTGTTCGGCGGGATGGCCGAGATCGACGCCGACGGCCTGCATTCGCTCGGCGCGCGCCTGCCGCTGGCGATCGCGTTGATCGCGCTGTCCACCTTCGTGGTGCTGTTCCTGTTCACCGGCAGCCTGGTGATACCGCTGAAGGCGGTGCTCATCAACACCCTCTCGCTGACCGCGATGTTCGGCATGATGGTGTGGATCTTCCAGGACGGGCATCTGTCGAATCTGTTGGGCTTCACCACAACCGGCTATCTGGTCCCGACCATGCCGCTGCTGATGTTCTGCCTGGCCTTCGGCATGTCGATGGACTACGAGGTGTTCCTGCTGTCGCGGATCCGGGAGGCCTGGCTCGCCTCGGACCGCACCGCGGCGGACAACACCCGTTCGGTGGCCCTGGGTGTGGCACATACCGGGCGAATCGTCACCGCGGCGGCGCTGCTGATGGCTATCGTGTTGGGGGCCATGGTTTCCGCGAAGGTGTCGTTCATACAGATGTTCGGTCTGGGTCTGACCCTGACCGTGCTCGCCGACGCCACCCTCATCCGTGGACTGCTGGTGCCCGCGCTGATGCGACTGCTCGGCACCGCCAACTGGTGGGCCCCCGCGCCGCTGCGCCGCCTGCACGAAAGGTTCGGATTCCATGAGGAATCCGACGCTCCCGCCCCCGAACCCGAGCTGGCGGGACATCGGTGACATCTTCCCGGCGGCCGCGTTCGGCCCGCGGATCCGGTGCGCGACTACGCGAGGAGATTCTCGACGCCACCCGAGAACTGCTCGCGCGCAGCGGAAATGCCGACACGGTCTCCATCCGAGAGGTGAGCCGGCTGGTCGGGGTGAGCGCGCCCTCGATCTACCGGCACTTCTCCGACAAAGACGAGCTCATCGACGCGGCGGTGGCGCAGGTCTTCGAGAACCTGGACGCCGCAATGGGTTCGGCGACCGATCCGGCGCACTCGCCGATCACCCGGCTGCGCGATCAGGGCATGGCGTATGTGCGATTCGCGCTGGACAATCCCGAACAGTATCGGCTGGCCTTCGTGCCCACCGGCGAGCACGGGCCCAGCGCGGTGGACAAGGTGCTGGGCAGCGGCGCGGTCGTCAGATTCGCCGAAACAGTCCGGGAGGCAATGGATTCCGGTGTGATCGCCGAGGGCGACACGCTGCCGGTGGTGCTGGAACTGTGGGCCGCGGCGCACGGTGTCGCGTCGCTGCTGATCGCCAAACCCGCACTGCCGTGGGGTGATGTGGACAAGCTCGTCGATCGGGTGCTCGGCGCGGCGTGCCTGGGACACGCGGTGCTGGACATCATCGGCGGCGATTCGGTGCCCGACCCCGACGAGGGTGCGCGCTGGTTGGCCGAACTGCGTCGCGCACAAGGGGATTCGAGCCTCTGATCAGCTCACGTCGCCGGACGGCGCGTTCCAGGTGTTGCACCGCCACACCCGGTTGTACTTCTCGCCGACGTTCACGAACCAGTCGCCGTAGTGCTGGCCGATCCCGTGGTCGTGCATATCGGTCGCCTGACTCTCGTCGCCGCGCGTGTACTGGTCCTTCTGCATGAACACGGCCTGGTCGTTGGTGAACAGGCCCACGTAGATCGAGGAGCCGACGAACATGCCCGCGAAGCACTGAGCCTCGAGTTCGAGGCGGCGGGACAGTTCCAGCCCCTTGTCCGAGTCGTCGCCGAGATCCTCGCGTTGCTGGGCCTGCTGATCCATGATCCCGGTCAGCGATTGGACGTGGTGGCCGTACTCGTGCGCGAAAACCTCCAGGTAGACGTACCAGCGGTCGCCGTAGACATCGGTCTGGATGTGGTCCAGCGGCATGTAGATGGTGTCGTTCGCACCGCAGAAGAACGCGGCGTAGTTACCCGAACTGCTGCACGGCGAGGACAGGTCGCTGGCATGGGTCGGGGCGACCACCTTCGGGGCGTGGAAGGGCAGGTTCTGCAACCGCAGCATCGGCTGCCACATCTTGCCCAGGCAGGTGGACGCGGCGTTGAAGAAGGCGGTCGCGACGGTCGAACTCGCCGCCCAGCCGGGCAGGTCGCAGCGGACGTTGATCAGGCCGTTGTTCTGGTTCGCGAACAGCGGGTTGTTCGCCGTGGCCGCGACCGGGGTGGGGCCGGATGCGACCGTGGTGGTGGGTCCGGCCAGCGCGGTCCGGCTCGCGGACAGGCTCTCCGAGGTGGTGGGGTTCGCGGATGTCGTTGCGGCCGTGGTTGTTTCGCTGGTCGTCGATGGGTACGTGTAGCTCGGGGTGGTGCCGTACGCGGTGGTCGAGTCGCTGTCGCGATCGGCCATGGTGGCGAAAACCACCAGCGCGGAGACCATTCCGAAGACGAACAGCGCCACGACCACCGCGATCGCCGCGCCGCCACCGCCCGAACTCGGAGGGCGGCCGTAGTATCCGGCGGGTGGCAGCGGAGGTAGCGGCCGACGCGGGCCGACCGGATATCCGGCGGGCGGCAGCGGCGCACCGTACGGCGGGCGCGGGCCGGGCCCCGCGCCCGCGCCGTATCCGGGTGGAACGCCGTATCCCGGTGGCGGAGCACCGAATCCGGGTCTACCGGGCGGCACCGGACCGCCGGGGCCCGGATACGGACCGCCGCCGGGAGGACGTCCCGGCCCCGGCGGATACGGCGGCCGATTCACGGCGCGATGATCCTCACCGGACCGACGGTCCGGCGAAAATTGTTGGTGGACAACGGATCATCGGCCGAGCGCATCAGCTCACCTGACTCGACGAAGCGGTGTAGGTATTGCACCGAGCGGTGTTGTTCCGGTCGTATCCGAGGCTGAACCAGTCGCCCGAATGCTGGTTCGAACCGTGATCACGCATATCGGATTCGTCGTCACCGCGCAGGTACGCGTCCTTGCGCGCCTTGCTGATCTGCGCCGAGGTCAGCGAGCCGCCACCGGCCGACGCGGCCAGGAACATGCCGTCGAAACACTGTGCCTGCAACTCGATCCGACGGGAGATCTCCAGGCCCTTCGTGGTCTCCAGACCCGCGTCGTACTCGTCCTCGTGCGCCTTGCTCAGGATGCCGGACTCCTCCTGGATGTGGTGCCCGTACTCGTGCGCGAAGACCGAAAGGTAACGCTCCCAACTGTTTCCGATGATATCGGTCTGGATGTGGTCGATCGGGATGTAGATGGTCTTGTTCGCGTTGCAGTAGAACGCGGCGAAGTTACTGGTGCCGCCGGTGCAGGGCGTGGTGAGTCCGGTGGTGCTGGCGGTCACCTTCAGCACCGGCGGGTCGAACGGCAGATTCGCCTTGGCCAGCACCGGTTTCCAGGCCGCGGCCAGACAGGTCGCGGCGCTCTCGAAGAATTTGCGGGCCTGGTCGACCTGGGTGCTCCAGTCGGCGTACGGGCAGTTCGCCTTGCTCAGCGCGGTTCCGGGATCGGCGAGGATGGGGTTGGCGCCGGTCGCGGCGATCCCCGGGGTCTTGGTCGAGGTGGGATAGGTGGTGTAGGGGCCGGCCGTGGAGGTGGTGTGGTCCACCGCGGCGCGCAATCCGATCCGGACCAGCGCACCCACCACGACGATCACGATCACCACGACGATGACGCCGATCGCGCCGCCGCGTCCGCCACCCGACGGACGTCCGGGCGGCGGACCGTACGGGGTGCGGCCCATCGGCGGACCGTAGGGGCCCGGACGCACCCCGGCCGGGCCGTACGGACGCGGCATCTGCCCGCCGTATCCCGGAGGTTGCTGTGGCGCGGCATACGCGGCCTGCTGGGGATAACCCGGTCCGGGCCCGTACCGCGGCGGACCCGGCTGTTGTGGATAACCCGACGGCTGTGGATAACCGGGCCGCTGGGGATAACCGGGCTGTTGAGGAAAGCCGGGTTGCTGTGGATAACCCGGATTGCGCCCGTATCCCGGCGGGTTACCCGGCTGCGGTCCACCCGGATTACCAGGACCGTTCCCATAGGGTGGTCGGCTCACTCCCCCACGCCCCGTCTCTCCAGACAACTGATTAGCTGATGCCGAAGAATACCAAGCTGTCTATGCTGTTGCCCCATGCTGATCTTTCGGGGGGGCGCCATCAGCGCCTTGATGCTGGCGCTGGCCGGGATATTGCTGAGCACACCCGCCGCGCGGGCCCAGGCGCCCGCCGACGGGGTGGCGATCCAGGCCAGCGTGAAACTCAGCCGGGACGGGAACCTCGAGGTCGCCGAGAAGGTGACCGTTCCGCAGGGCGGGAAGTTCCAGATGTCGCTGCCGCTGCGAGTCGCGTTGGGCGACAAGGGCGGTGAGCGCCGGTTCAAGGTCACCGATATCTCGAGCACCGGGCCCGGGTCGGCCAAGGTGAGCGGGGAGGTGTTCACCGTCGACGCGCCCGCGGGGACGTCGTCGTTCGAGTACACCGTGCACAACACGGTCAGCGATGCGCCGGGCACCCAGGTCTTCCAGTGGACCGGGATCCTGCAAGCCGATGTGGCCTCCTTCGATGCCACGCTGATCAGCCCGAGTTATCGGATGGGCATCATCGACTGCAAGGTCGGCCCGCAGACCGGCACCCACCAGTGCGACGCCACCGTCGAACCCGACGGCAAGCTGGTATTGCACGAGGTCAACCTGCACAGGGGCGATATTCTCGACGTCACCCTGCAGCTGCCGCCCGGGACCGTGCCCGCCAACGCCGATATCAGCGACGGCAGCTCGAACGGGCCGTTCTCGATCACCGCGCCGGTGTTGATCGCCTTCGGTGTGCTGATCGTGGCGTTGCTGGCGCTGGGCGGATATGTGCTGTGGTCGCGGCGGCAGGACGCGGCGGCCTTGCGCGGTGACGAGGTCGTGGATCCGGTGCAGCGCAAGGGAAGTCGGGCCCAGTTCGTCTCGCCGGACGGGGTGCTGCCGGGCGAGGCCGGGCTGCTGCTCGACAATTCCGTGGACGCGGTCGATCTCGCGTCCACCGTCGTGGATCTCGCTGTGCGCCGGTACATCTGGGTCACGCCGGTCAGCGAGTCGGACTGGCGGATCACCCGGTTGAATCCGGCCGACGAGCAGTTGCGCGAATTCGAGCGGGAGGTCTATCGGGCCGTGCTGCCCGAGGGCGCGGAGTCGATTCTGTTGTCCGAGTTGCGGGGTCGCGCCGCCGCCGAACCCGCGCGCGCCGCGCTGCGGGCCGATGCCCTGGCGCACGGCGTGCTGATCGATCGCAAACGTCGCGGCCTGGCGTTCTGGCTGGGCGCGATCCTGGTCGTCGTCGGCGTCGCGGCCACCGTCGGATTGGCGATCTCGGGTGGATACGCGCTGGTCGGCGTGGCGATCGCGCTCGGTGGTGTGGCCGCGCTGCTGCTGCCCGCCTATCTCCCGGCCCGCACGGCCGCCGGGCGCGCGCTGGCCGGACGGGTGCGCGGGCTGCAACGCGGACTCGAGACGATCCAGGTGGAGATGGTGCCGCCCGCCGAGCGGGAGGCGGCGTTCTCCCGGGGGCTGCCGTACACGATCATCGGCTCGCGCTCGGACAACTGGATCCGGACGTTCCGCGAGATCGATCTGGCGGCGGATCGCGAGCCCGGGCTGTACTGGTTCGGCGGGTTCGAACAGGATCGGGATCTGAGCCGGTTCGCCGGGCATTTCCCGTACTTCATCACCGCGCTGGAAGGCGTGTTCCCGAAGTAGGCCCGGTCAGCGGGCGCGTAGGCCGTCGAGCACGATATCCATTGTGCGACGGGCTGTTTCGACGTAGGACTCGCCGGGGAAGACGAACACCTGGAGGGTCATCAGGGTGGCGATGTCCCGGGCGGTGACCTCCGCGCGCAACGTGCCGGATTCCCGGGCCCGGGCGGTCATGTCCTCGACCTGTTCGGCGATGCGGCCGCGCACCTCGGTCAGGGCGGGGTCGCTGCGGATATCGGCGTGCAGGGTCGGCTCGATCGCGGCGGCCAGTGCGCCCAAACGCATTTCGGCGCATTCGCGCAGGAATCGGCACAGCGTGGACCAGGGGTCCTCCTCGTCGCGGATGGCGGTGGCCGCCAGGTCCGCCAGGCCGGACAGGTACGCGTGTGCGGCCGCGGTGATGAGTGCGCCGCGATCGGGAAAGCGGCGGTAGAGCGTGCCGACGCCGACGCCCGCGCGGTCGGCGATCTCCTTCATCGACACCTCGACGCCCTGTTCCTGGAAGACGACCTGGGCGGCGGCCAGGATCTGGTCGCGATTACTGCGTGCGTCGGCCCGCAAGCCGCACCTCCGAAACAAGTGGACGGTTTCCTTCCGGTTAGTGTACCGTCGAATAAGCGGACGAAATACGTCCGGTTGTGGCGGAGGGTTCGCGATGAACTCGCTCGCATACGAATCATCGACGACGTTTACGGGGTGTGGACATGAGTAGGAACGTGCTGATCTCCGGGGCCGGGGTCGCCGGGTCGACCTTGGCGTATTGGCTTGCGCGACAAGGCTTCACAGTGACCGTGGTGGAGCGGGCGGACGGGCAGCGCTCCAGCGGGAATCCGGTGGATGTCAGAGGGCCGGCGCTCGCGGTGGTCGAGCGGATGGGCATCACGGATCGGCTCCGCGACGCCGCCACGGCCGTGCACCGGCTCGTCTTCCTCGACGCTGCCGGGCGCGAGCAGGCATCGATGAATATCAATGCGCCGCAAGGGTCCTCGGGCAAACGCGATATCGAGATCGCCCGCGCGGACCTGGCCGCGATCCTGCTCGATGCCGCGCGGGACAATGCCGAGATCCGCTGGGGCGATTCGATCACCGGGCTCACCCAGCGCGCCGACGGGGTCGAGGTCACCTTCGAACACGGTGCGCCGGGCCGGTTCGACCTGGTCGTCGGCGCGGACGGACTGCATTCGACCGTGCGGCGGCTGGCCTTCGGGCCGGAGCGGGAGTTCGTGCACTACAAGGGCATGCTCGTCGCCACCCTGGCCGTGGACCGCACCCTCGCCGGTGCGGACGCGGTGGCGATGTACAACGCGCCGGGCCTGTCCTTCTCCGTCCATCCGGCACGCGGAATTCCGTTGGGCGGCTTCTTCTTCCGGCACGCGGCGGTACCCGGGATCGACCGCCGCGATCTCGCCGCGCACAAGCGCCTGATCATCGACACCTACACCGGCCGGCTCGGCGTCTTCGAGGAATTCCTCGACCAGCTGGCCGCCGCCGAGGACATCTACTTCGACGCCGTCAGCCAGGTCCGCCTACCGTCCTGGACCACCGGCCGCATCACCCTCATCGGTGACGCCGCCTCCAGCCTGTCCCTCTTCGGCGACGGCTCCACCCTCGCCATCTCCGCCGCCCACACCCTCGCCGAAGAACTCGCCGCCACCACCGACCTCGCCGCGGCCCTACACCGCTACGAACGCCGCCACCGCACCCTGGTCAAGCCCAAACAACGCGGCTTCACCTTCGCCAGCCAACTCTTGATCCCCGCATCCCACACGGCAATAACGTTGCGCAACACCGCAGTACGCACCTTCGCGCACTGACGTTGTCCGCATGTTTCGGTTGGCACCCGCCACCGCACGGTAGCCACCTGGGCCACCGAATACACCGCCCTTCCGGGACGCAATCCGGCCCATGCGATCCGACGACCCGATTCCCGCACGGCACCATGCCGTCGCAGTGCGACGGTTCGACCGATAGCGGTCGGCGCGTCGAGAGGTCGCGGGACACCTTCCCGTGCGGCGATCCACTGACGAAATACCCAGGGCTGCAATCGATCCTATATCCATCGCAGACAGAAGGGCGCGGTCGGTACACGGACACGCCCGGCCGAAACCGAGCAGCATGTTCCCTGACACGAATGGCGGAGAGCAGGTCGGAGTCGCAGCCGCGGTAGCGGGTGCCACAGCACACTCTCCCAGCACCCCATACGTACCGAAATACTCAGTGCCGCACCTGATTCGACGATCGGATACCGACGACGAAGCGATGCTCGAGGTAGAGCATCGCCCCGACGGGCGGCGGGTCAGGCGCGGGTGGCGCGGCGCATGGCGGAGAGGGGGTCGGCGTAGAAGACGCTGAGGGAGGTTACGGCGGCGGCGTGTTCCTGGACTCGGCCGCCGAAGCGGCTGATGCGCAGGTCCGCGGGTGGCAGATTGGTATTGGTGGCGAAAGCCTGTGCCACGCGGTCGATTCCGGGGCGGTAGCCGGTGAATGCCTGGCCGCCCAGGACGACTCGGTCCGGGTTGAACATGTCGCGGATGAGAGCGGCTGTGCGGCCGAGGATTTCGGCGCGATCGTCGAGCAGCTCGCGGGCCGCGTCGGAGCCGGAGTCCGCCGCGCGGTACAGGTCGGCGATCACCGGGCGGCGCGGGGCCTCGCGACGGGGCACGATTCCGGCGCGCACGGCGCGGCCGAGGATCGCGGCCTCGCCGATGGTGGCCTCCAGGCAGCCGCGACGGCCGCAGGCGCATTCGATATCCGAGCCGGTCGGCAGGTGCGCGATGGAACCCGGACCGCTGGCGGGCGTGTGCACCCGATCGTGCAGGGTGACCGCGACACCGGCGGTCTCCCGCGCGTAGATGTACAGGCTGCTGCCGGGACGCTGCTGGTCACCGGGGGTGAGCAGCAGTTCCGCCGCCGCCATGGCCTCCACGTGCGCGGATACCGAAACCGGCAGGTCCAGCACGGTGGCGAAGACCGCGGCGACGGGTGCGGCCTGCCAGCCCAGCCGCGGATGATCGACCAGTCCGGCGGCCGGATCGACCCGCCCGGCCAGCGCGACACCGGTCCACAGCGGGCGACGCCGCGGCAGCCGGTCCAGGAACGCCTTCGCGCTGCGGGCGATGATGGTCAGCGCGGCATCCTGACCGACCTGCGGCGTGGCGATCTCCAGCCCGCCCAGGATGCGACCCGACAGGTCCGCGGCGATGATCCGGGTGACCGTGGCGCCGATGTGCACGCCGAGGGTGGCGTAGGTGTCGGTGTCGACCTCGAAGGGGATGCGCGGTCGCCCGACCGCCCCCGACGCGGTCAGATCGGCCCGCTCGCGCAGCAGTCCGGCCGAAAGTAGCGCGGACACTTGACGATTCACGGTCGCGATACTCGAGCCCGTGGTCTGCGCGGCGGCGTCACGGAAGATCGGGCCGCGCGTCGCGGCCCGCAGCACGGCGGCGGCGGGGTTGTCGGAGATGCGCAGTTCCGGCGGCGCCGCCGGACGTGCGGCCGCGACCCGGACGGGCGCGGTGGTGGTCGACGGTCGCTCGATGATGGGGATCGTCATTTCGAATCCTTGTTGAAAAAGCCCGTGAGGGCAGTGTTCGGCAACGACAACAAGGCAGTGAGAAGGGCTCGGTAGGAACGCGACCGGCCGTCACGAATCAGGCGGGAGCGGTTCTCAGCTGCGCGGCCGAGGGCAACACAGTTCGCGCTGACGCGGCAGCCGCACACCGAGCGCGACGGTCACGTAGGTGACCTGAGCGGCGTTCGATCGGCTGGAGCACATGGTTGAGAACGTTATCATCCGGAATGTGGTGGACGCCAGACCAGTCGGTCTGCATGCATTCCACTCGAGCAGATTCCAATCTCCCGGCCCGGTCGGCGGGGTGGCGCAATGACCGGAATCACGCCCGTTTCGGCAGGCCGCGGCGATCGATGTGCGGCGCATTACCCACCGGGGCACGCACCCGTCCCGGACATCGGGCCGGAAGCCTCGCGATCGCCCCCTATTCTCGGAAACCGCAGGTCACAGGCGGAAGGAGTATCCATTGTCATCGCAACCGACACCATTGCGCGCCCCTGTCCGCCGTGCCGATCGGGCCCGTCAGGTGGCCGATGTGCTGCGTCAGCAGATCCACGCGGAGACCTTCGCGCACACCCTGCCCAGTGAGGGCGAGCTCGCCGCCGAATTCGCGGTCTCCCGCAACACCGTGCGCGACGCCCTCGCGCTGCTCAAGGACGAGGGGCTGATCGAGCGCGCGCCGAAGGTGGGCACCCATGTCGCGCAACGCAAGTACGAGCACGGTATCGATACGTTGCGCGGGTTGAAGGAAACCCTGCGCGAGCACGGCGAGGTCCGCAACGAGGTGCGGGTGGCCACCACGGTGACCCCGCCGCCCGCCGTGGCCCGTCGCCTGGACCTGAATCCGGGTGAGCAGGCCGTCTACATCGAGCGGCTGCGTTTCCTCGGCGAACTGCCGCTGAGCCTGGACCTGACCTATCTCGCGCCGGATATCGGGGCCCAGGTCATCACCCGGGATCTCGAGCGCAACGACGTGTTCGCCCTGATCGAGGAAATCGGCGGTGGCCCGCTGGGTTCCGCGGATCTGGTGCTGGAGGCGATCACCGCCGACCCGCATTCCGCGGCGGCCCTGCAGATGCCCGAGGACGGTGCGCTACTGCTGCTGGAACGACTGACCCGGCTCGACGACGGCCGCCCGGTGGATCTGGAGTACATCCGGTTCCGCGGAGATCGAATCACCATGCGCGGCAGCCTCGTTCGGCCCGCGGAAAGCAGCGATTGGAGGCTGATCTGAATGGCCCTGGTGAACCAGCGCACCGACGTTCCGGTGACCATCGACGAATCCCTGTGCATTCAGGGGTGCACCCTGTGTGTCGAGATCTGTCCGCTCGACTCCCTGGCGATCAACCCGGACAACGGCAAGGCGTACATGCACGTGGACGAGTGTTGGTACTGCGGCCCGTGCGCCGCCCGCTGTCCCACCGGCGCCGTCACCGTCAATATGCCCTTCCTGTTGCGCTGATCCGCGCACCCAGATCGCCTCCGCGCGAGGCGAATTCCGAGGAATTCGAATGAAATATCGTCCTGCCCGCATTATCGCGGGTTTGTCCGCCATGGCTCTGATCGCCGCCGGATGCTCGCTCGATGCGGCGGATTCGGGGAATACCGTCAAGGTCGTGGTGGGCTATCAGTCCAAGACCATCAATACCGTCACCGCCGGAACCCTGTTGCGTGCCAAGGGTTTTCTCGAACAGCGACTGGCGAGACTGACCGCCGCGGGCGGGCCGAAGTATCAGGTCGAATGGCAGGATTACGACACCGGTGCGCCGATCACCGCGCAGATGGTCGCGGAGAAGATCGATATCGGGTCGATGGGTGATTACCCGCTGCTGATCAACGGTTCGCGGACGCAGGCCAGTGAGCGGTCGCGCACCGAACTGGTGTCGGTCACCGGGTATCAGCCCAAGGGATCGCTGAACATGGTTGTGGTGCCGCCTGGTTCGCCGATTCACGAGTTGCAGGAGCTGGCCGGGAAGAAGGTGTCGGCGAGTGTCGGTTCGGCCGGTGACGGGACGTTGCGTCAAGGACTGAGCCGGGCCGGGATCGATCCGAAATCCGGTGTGCGGATTCTCAATCAGCAGCCGCAGATCGGGGCGTCGGCGCTGGATTCCGGTCAGGTGCAGGCGCTTTCGCAGTTCGTCGCGTGGCCGGGGTTGCTGGTTTTCCAGAACAAGGCGCAATTGCTTTACGACGGTGCGGAATTGAATGTCCCGACCTTCCACGGCGTCGTCGCGCGGCGGGACTACGCGAAACAGCATCCCGAGGTGCTGGACGCATTCCTGCAAGCGCAGTTGGACGCGACCGATTTCCTGCACGCGAAACCGCTGGAGGCCGCCGAATCGGTCGCCCACGACACCGGACTGCCCGCCGAGGTGGTGTACCTCTACAACGGGCCCGGCGGAACCACCTTCGACACACCGCTCAAATCGCAGCTCATCCAGGCTTTCAAGGGCGATATCCCGTATCTGAAGTCGATCGGTGACTTCGCCGATCTGGATGTGGACAAGTTCGTCGACGACGCGCCGCTGCGAAAGGCGTTCAGCGAGCGGGGCGTCGACTATGCCAAGGCCGTCGCGAACTTCGGCAACCCCGCGCCGATCACGGGTACCGATCCGACCGGGAACCGCCCGGTCACCGATCCCGCTCTCGCCGGGGAGATCTGGTTCGACGGCCAGGAGACCACCCAGCCTGCCGCCGACCCGACCAGCCTGCTGCACGCGCTGAAAGCCGCTCGCGCACAAGGCCGCAAGGTGCGCGCGGCCTACGTCCCCGACGCCGAACTGGGCACCCGCTGGTTCGCCGACAAGGCCCTGTGGATCCACGACGGACAGACCTACCTCCCGTTCACCACATCGGCTGCGGCACAACGGTATCTGACCGCGCATCCCGGCAGCACTCAGCTGTCCTACGACCAGGCGATCGCCGAGGTGCAGCCGTGAGCGAACGAATCAGGAACGCGGCGACCGACCGGGTCCGACGCGCCGGCCGCGGCATACTCCGCTCGAGCCTGGTCGAACTCAGTTGCAGGAGAGCCGAATCCGTGACGGTTGATACAACGAAGCCGATCGAGGGCGGACAGCCATGAACCAGTCGATTCCGAGCGTGGCGCCCGGCGCGGCACAGCCTGTCGCCGTCAGCTCTGCACGTCACGGCAAAACAGGCCGCGGGGGTGAACGATGAGCGCGACGATATCCGCTCGGCTCGACCCGAGTGCTGCCGGTTCCGAGGTCGTCGCGGGATCGGATGCGGCGACCACGGGCAAATCCGAAGGGGCATCGGATCGTGGTGAGGGCGGCCGGGTTTGGCGGTCGCGGGTCATTCGGCTGGTTTCGGTCATCGCGGTGGTTGTCGCCTGGCAGCTGTTGACCGCCAATCATATTCGGGTCTGGGTGCGGTTCGATACCTTGCCGACGGTGACGCAGATCGTGCGAGCGTTCGGGCACCAGCTCGGGACCGGGACGTACTGGCTGGATCTGGGGCAATCGATGATCCGGATCCTGAGCGGGTTCGTGCTGGCCGCGCTCGCGGGCGTGGCTTCCGGTGTGGCACTGGGACGTTCGCGGCTGTTCGCGGATGTCTTCGGGCCGCTGACCGAGCTGGCCCGGCCGATTCCGGCGATCGCGATCGTGCCGGTGGCGATTCTGCTGTTCCCGACCGATGAGGCCGGAATCGTGTTCATCACCTTTCTGGCCGCGTATTTCCCGATCATGGTCAGTACCCGGCACGCGGTGCGGGCGCTACCGGTGATCTGGGAGGATTCGGTGCGCACGCTCGGCGGCAGCCGATGGGACGTGCTGTGGCGCGTCGTGCTGCCCGGCAGTCTGCCCGGGGTGTTCGGCGGGCTGTCGGTGGGGATCGGCGTGGCCTGGATCTGCGTGGTGTCGGCCGAAATGATCTCGGGCCGACTGGGTGTCGGCTATCGCACCTGGCAGGCGTACACGATCGTGGACTATCCGGGGGTGTTCGTCGGCATCATCACCATCGGGGTGCTGGGCTTCGCGACCTCAGCGGCGGTGGAACTGCTGGGCCGCCGAGCCACCGCCTGGTTGCCTCGCGCGGGAGCGGAGACGAGATGAGCGAAATAGCAAGTACCGCAATGGATCTCCAGCTGGATCGGGTGGAGCTGCGTTACTCCGGAACGCCGGTGATCAGCGGACTGAACCTCGATATCCGGCCCGGCGAGATCCTCGTGCTGACCGGGCCGTCCGGGTGCGGCAAATCGACGGTGCTGCGCGCGCTGGCCGGTCTGCTGCCCGCGCGCTCCGGGCGCGTCCTCGCCGATGGCGAACCGGTTACCGGACCGTCGCGTGATCGCGCAATGGTGTTCCAGGACAACGCGTTACTCCCCTGGCGCACGGTCCGCTCGAATGTCGAGCTGGCCCTGCGGCTGCGCGGCGAACCCCGCGCCGGACGCCGCGAACGCGCCGAACGCTGGATCGACGAGGTCGGTCTGACCGGATTCGGCGGCTACCTGCCCAAGGATCTGTCCGGCGGGATGCGCCAGCGCGTCCAACTCGCCCGCGGCCTGGCCGGTGCGCCCCGCGCGGTGCTGATGGACGAGCCGTTCGGCGCCCTGGACGCACCCACCCGCGCCACCATGCAGCGCCTGCTCGTGGACACCTGGCGGGCGCATCCCACCACGGTCGTATTCGTCACGCACGATGTGGACGAGGCGCTGCTGCTGGGCGACCGCATCGCCGTCCTGGACCGCGCCGCGCGCCCGCTGCTCGCGCTGCTGGACATCCCCCGGCCCCGCGACCCGGACGTCGACCGCACCGCGCTGCGCACCGAAATCCTTGCCGCCCTGGATCGTTCGGACGATCCGGCCCCGGCCCACTCCTGAACCGATCTCCCGCTTGGAGCACCGCTGATGAAGATTCCCGACCTGGCCGACACCGTCCGGCTCGACTGCGATGTGCTGGTGATCGGTGGCGGCACCGCCGGAACCATGGCCGCGCTCACCGCCGCCGAGCACGGCGCGAACGTGCTGCTGCTGGAGAAGGCGCACGTGCGGCATTCGGGCGCGCTGGCGATGGGGATGGACGGGGTCAACAATGCCGTGGTTCCGGGGAAGGCCGAACCGGAGGACTACGTCGCGGAGATCACCCGCGCCAACGACGGAATCGTCAACCAGCGCACCATCTATCAGACCGCGACGCGCGGCTTCGCGATGGTGCAGCGGCTCGAGCGGTACGGCGTGAAGTTCGAGAAGGACGAGTACGGCGAGTACGCGGTGCGGCGGGTGCACCGCTCGGGGTCGTACGTGCTGCCGATGCCCGAGGGCAAGGACGTCAAGAAGGCGCTGTATCGCGTACTGCGACAACGGAAGATGCGCGAGAAGATCCGGATCGAGAATCGGTTGATGCCGGTGCGGGTGCTCACCGACGGCGGGCGTGCGGTGGGCGCGGCCGCATTGAACACGCGCACCGGGGAATTCGTCGCCGTGGGCGCGAAGGCGGTGATCCTGGCGACCGGGCCGTGCGGTCGGCTCGGGCTGCCCGCGTCGGGATATCTGTATGGCACGTACGAGAATCCGACCAATGCCGGTGACGGGTATTCGATGGCCTATCACGCGGGTGCGGAGCTCTCGGGGATCGAATGTTTCCAGATCAACCCGCTCATCAAGGATTACAACGGTCCGGCGTGCGCGTATGTGGCCAATCCGTTCGGCGGGTATCAGGTGAACGCCGGTGGTGAGCGGTTCGTGGATTCGGACTACTGGTCCGGGCAGATGATGAGTGAGGTCAAGAACGAGATCGAATCTGCCAGAGGGCCAATCTATTTGAAGGTTTCTCATCTGCCCGATGAGACGCTTACCGCGCTCGAGGGAATTCTGCACACCACCGAGCGGCCCACCCGCGGCACCTTCCACGCCAACCGGGGTCACGACTATCGGACCCACGATATCGAGATGCACATCTCCGAGATCGGTTTGTGCAGTGGACATTCCGCGTCCGGTGTGTGGGTGGACGAGCATGCCCGCACGACCGTTCCCGGACTGTACGCGGCCGGGGATCTGGCCTGTGTGCCGCACAACTACATGATCGGCGCGTTCGTGTACGGCGATCTGGCCGGTGAACATGCCGCAGGTATCCGTGCCGATGTCGCTGCACCGCAAGAACTTCCGTCCGACCAGCTCACCGCCGCGCACGAGCTGATCTACCGTCCGCTGCGCGATCCGGAAGGGCCGCCGCAGCAGCAGGTGGAGTACAAACTCCGCCGCTTCGTCAACGACTATGTGGCGCCGCCGAAGACGGCGACCAAACTGTCCCTGGCGATCGAGACGTTCGAGCGGATGACCCACGAGATCGCCGAGATGGGTGCGACCACACCGCACGAGCTGATGCGTTGCGCGGAAGTGAGTTTCATCCGCGACTGCGCCGAAATGGCCGCGCGTTCGTCGCTGACCCGCACCGAATCTCGTTGGGGCCTCTACCACGAACGCGCCGATCTGCCCGAGCGCGACGACGAGCAGTGGCACTATCACCTGAACCTGCGCAAGAGCGCGGGCGGGACGATGGAATTCCTGAAACGCCCTGTCGCACCGTATTTCGTGCCGGTCCCCGAACTCGCCGGACGATTCAGCGCCGCCGAGACCGCCGAACCGGTCGCACAGCCCGATCTGATCACCGGCCCGCCGCGCACGACCGCGGCGGACGACAGCGTCGTACGGCCTCGGACCACAGCGGTCGCCGACGCCGCCACCGAGGTTGCCCCGGCCATCGCGCAGTTGCTGACGCTGGACGCCCCTTCACTCACGGACCTGCACGTTTTCCTCACCGACGCCGATCCCCGCGTGCGCGCCACCGCCGTCTCGGTCCTGACCGAGGGCACACCGGACGGTTTCGCCGACGCGTTGATCGCCGCCCTCGCCGATCCGGCCGCCCCGGTCCGCGCCGCCGCCCTCGCCGGTCTGCGTGAGCTTGTCGAAATCCTGCCCGCCACAACAGGTCTCACGGATCATGCGGGATCACCCGATCCGCTCGTCCGCGCCGGTGTGGTGGATCTGCTGCGGGCGCTGCGCACGGGTTCGGCGGAACTGTTCGGCAAGGCCGTGGTGGACGACGACCACCGCGTCCGCATCGAAGGGGTGCGCGCCCTGGTCTCGATCGACGACTGGACCGCCCTGACCACCGCCGCCCACGACGAGAACCGCGAGGTCCGCATCGCCGCAGCTCAGGGCCTCGCCACCATCGGCCGGGGCGGCGTGGACGCCGTGCGCGAACTGACCGCCGACCGCGATCCACTGGTCCGCGCCGCCGCTCTCACCGCGCTGTCCCGGCTCGGCGACCCCGCCGACGCCCCCGTCCTGTCCACCGCTCTCACCGATTCGGCCTGGCAGATCCGCGAAGGCGCGGTCCGCGGCTGGACCGCCCTGGGTCCCGGCCTCGCCGCCACCCCGCTGCACACGGCCCTCGCCGACCCCCACCCCGACGTCCGCAAGGCCGCCGTCCTCACCCTCGGCCTCTGGCCCGACAACCCCGCCGCCCGCCATGCACTCCAGCAGGCCATCGACGATTCCGACGCGGACGTCCGGGCTTACGCGCGACGAGCTTTGGGGTGATAGGCGGGTCGGCGCTCGGCGACCCGTCCGACACGCCCTCCCGAGCGCGGGTACCGGGCCCGGTGCGGCTGCCGCTTACCCTGCGTACCACAGAATGCCCACAGAAATAGGGGGTACGCTCCCGCGCGCACCCATTCATTAGCCTTGCTAGGAATCCTATGATCCGGAATTCGCACCGTATCCGTCGCGGCGCCGCCGCACTGGCCGTGGCCGCCGTTGGGCTCGGGACCTGCGCACTTGCGCCGCTCGCCGCTGCCGGGCCGTTGCCCAGTGCCCCGGTGGGCGCGCTGAACTATACGGTCGATGTGAACAAATCCGGCGCGAGTCCGGGGTACATCTACTACACGACCGGGGTCAGCGCGGCCGCGCTGGTGCCAGGGCTGGGGCAGACGCTCTCGGGTGTGCCGCAGGCCGCGCCCGCGAACGTGGTGATGGACAAGGCCGGGCACCAGGTGTGGCGATACGACCCGCCCAAGGGGCAGGACGTGTCGAACTTCCGGGCGCAGACCTATCAGGGCAAGCGCGTGCTCACCTGGTGGCAGGGCAGCACCGTCGGCGGGCACGGCACGGGTGAGGACTACATCGCCGACGAGCACGGGCACATCATCGAAACACTCGATGCCGGACCGGGTTTGAGCTCGGACGTGCACGAGTTCCGGCTGACGCCCGACGGGCGCGCGCTGATCACCGCGTACCACGAGGTCGACGCTGATCTCAGCGCGGTCGGCGGCCCGAAGAACGGCAGGATGTACGACACCGTCGCCTCGGTGGTGGATGTCGCGAGCAAGAAGGTGCTGTTCCGGTGGAGTGCCGCGCAACACGTCCCGCTGACCGACACCACGTCGAGCAACTCGACGCCCGGTTCCAAGGTGTACGACCCGTACCACATGAACTCGATCTCGCTGGATCCGCAAGGGAACCTGCTGATTTCGATGCGCGATACGTCCACGGTGTACGACGTCGACATCCACACCGGCAAGATCCGCTGGCAGCTCGGCGGTAAGCGTTCGTCCTTCGCACTGGGTCAGGGCGTGGAGTTCGGCTTCCAGCACGACGCGGAATTCGCTGGGCCCGATACGATTCGGCTGTTCAACAACAATTCCACCGGTTCGCAGAATCTGGGTCTGTCGAGTGTGCAGTGGATCCATCTGGATACCGCCACGCATCGAGCGACGTTGGTGCGCAACCAGACTCACCCCAGCGGACTGGTAGCCATGGCAATGGGTGACGCGCAGGGGCTGCCCAATGGGAACACCCTGGTGGGTTGGGGTATGGCGCCGCATATTTCGGAGTTCTCGCCGTCCGGGGCGCTGGTCTACGATGTCTCGCTGCCGTTCGGGACGTACCGCGCCTACCTCGAGGATTGGTCTCCCACCTCGAAATAGCTTGTCGCGCAGTCGGTTCGATGCCGCCCGTCACCTGTGTGTGGCGGGCGGTTTCGTCTGCCGGACCGGGCCGCACAGGTACGCTCGCACCGAATCGTTCTTGTCCGGCGGTAATGCCTTGCAGTACTGCTGAATCCAGCGGACCCGGGCATCATCCGACGGCGTGACCAGTGCGAATCCGATCTGCCCCTGCGCGGTGAGCCGGGCCAGGTCGGCGGTGGTGAGCGCCTGGGCCGATCCGGTGAAGCCGCCGAAGGCGGGCACCGGTGCGCCCGTGGTGAAGATGAACGGTGAGGCAAGGATTCCGGTGTAAGACCCCGGCTGGAAACCCTCACAGACCCACTGTTTCATCGCACCGGACCAGCCCGGAACGCCCTGAGAAAGGTGCGCACGCCCTCGACTACGAGCGGCTCGACGCGAGGATCCTCCGCGGCATTCGCCGAGCCGAACTTGTTGAGGGCGACCCCGAACGCCAGGACGAGGAATTGGTCGACCGCGAGCCGGGGGTCGGGAATGTCGAGTAGCCCAGCCGCGGCGAAGGCGGCAAACCGCTCGGCGATTGCTTCCTCGGGAGTATCGGCCATCGGGTTGTAGCCGGGGTACGGTAGGTGGCCGGATTCCGTGCGCACCAATCGAACCAGCGTTGCGTACTCCGCCGAGCCGAGCATATCGGTGGCGATACGCATCGAGAAGGTGATCAGGCGCTCTTCGAGATCAGCGCCGTCCGGAAGGCCGGTGAGGGTGTCGTCGAGTGTGCGGCGGATCGTGTCGGTCAGCGACCGGCCGACTGTGTCGACGACTGCTTGCAGCAATGTGCGCTTATCACCGAAATAGTCATAGACCGTCCGTTTGGACACCTCGGCGCGGGCGGCGACCGCATCGACGCTGGACCGGTCGAACCCCTGGGCGAGAAACAGTTCCCGCGCGGCCGAGAGTATGGCGGCCCGCTTCTGGGTTGACCCCTCACGCAGTGTCTTCGTGGTCGGCATGACGACATACTACCGAACTACACTGCACGGTGTAGTGTTGTCGTATGCCGCGCCGATTCGCGGGGCTCGCACACCCTCCGGACCGTAACCACGGAAGGAAGTCCATGATCGAAACGCTGGCACCCGCAGCCCGTATCGGGAAGCCCGCTGTCGCAGCACTCGGCATGCTGGCGGTCGCCACCGGCGCCCTGGAATCGGTGGTGGCTCCGACCCTCCCACTGCTGCAACGCGAGCTGGATATGACTCCGGCGCAAGGCGCACTACTCAGCGTCGTACTCCTCGTCACCGGCGCGCTCATCACCCCGGTCGCCGGCACATTCGGCGACCGCTACGGCGGAAAACGCGTCCTGATCCGGCTGATGGCGGTGGTCTCGGCGGGAGGACTGGTCTCCGCCCTGGCACCGAACCTGCCCGTCCTGCTGCTCGGCCAGATACTGCAGGGAGCGATGGTCGGTGCCCTGCCGCTGTCGTTCATCCTGGTACGCGAACACCTGCCCGCGGACGCGGCGAAGGTGGCCATCGGTGTGGTCAGCGGGTTGTTCGTGGGGGGCGGGATGGCGGGAACGCTGGCGGCCGGGCCGGTAGCCGAAGGACTGTCCCGGCATTGGATGTTCGCGCTGCCGACGATCGCCGTCATCATGTCCACCGCGCTGGTGAACCGACTGATGCCGCATGATGCGCCCGGCCGGACCGACGCCACCGGGCTCGACTGGCTGGGTCTGGCTCTGTTGAGCGGGTCCCTGGCCACGCTCATGCTCGGACTCGCGCTGGCACCCGATCTCGCTTCCCGGCCACTCGCCCTGGGCGCCCTCGTCGTGGTTCTGGCAGCCTTCGCCACCGGATGGATAGCCGTCGAACGGCGCGCGACCGAACCGATGATCGATCTGCGCATGCTCGCACGGCCCGCGATATGGCAGCCGTTAGTACTGACGTTCGCGATCTGTGTCGGCACCTCGGTAGCGGTCTACCTGGTCCCGCAACTACTCGCGGTCCCGGCCGGCGAATACGGGTTCGGAGCGAGCGCCACCGAAATCGGATTCCTGTTGCTACCCGGCGCCGTGGCCGCGACCCTGGCCGGTCCGCTCAGCGGGATGTGGGTGCGGCGTTCCGGCTCGCGTGCCGTGGTCACCGCCGGAATCGTGATCCTCGCCGTCGGGCTGATCGGCCTGGCGGCCCTGCACACCGAGGTCTGGCACCTCGTCGGGGGTAAGGCGATGATCGCGCTCGCCAACGGTCTGTGCGTTACCGCGCTGGTGACCGGTATCGCCACCGCCGTCGATCGGCGCGACACCGGTATCGCCACCAGCCTGGTCCTGGTGACTCGTGTACTCGGTTACGCCGTGGGTGCGCAACTCAGTGGCGTGATCCTCACCGCCGCAACACCTTCCGGGTCCGATATTCCCGCCGAATCGGCCTTCGTCACCGGCTTCGTCATCGCCGGCTCCGTGGCGGCGCTGTCCTTGCCGGTCGTCCGGTCCATGAAGAAAGGAGTCACGCGATGACCGATACGGAACTGCCGCGGGGTAGCCGCACCACGCCCCGCCGGACTGTACTGATATCCGGGGCGAGCATTGCGGGGCCCGCCCTTGCATTCTGGCTGAACCGGTACGGATTCGCGGTCACGGTGGTCGAGAAGGCGGACGGCTTCCGCGGCGGTGGCTACCCCATCGACGTGCGCGGCACCGCACTCGAAGTCGTGCGGCGGATGGGTATTCTGCCGCGGCTACAGGACGCGCATATCGACCTGCGCCGGATCTCCTTCCTCGACGGCTCCGGCGATACGGTGGCATCGGTCGACCCACACTCCCTGACCGGCGGCACGGGAAACGATCTGGAAGTGCCGCGCGGGGAACTGACCGCCACGCTGTACGAGGCGGTTCGTCACGACGTGCAGTTCCTGTTCGGCGACTCCATCGACACTCTCGACCAGTCCGACCACGGCGTCGAGGTCACCTTCCGCCGGGGCGGCACAGAAACTTTCGACCTGGTGGTCGGGGCGGACGGTCTGCATTCCCGCACCCGCGAACTCGTGTTCGGTCCCGAAACGCAGTTCCATCGATACCTCGGCTACTGCTTCGCCGGATTCACCATGGCCAACCCCCTGGGGCTGAGCCGCGAGACTGCGTTGTGGAACACGCCGGGCCGGGCCGCGGCACTCTACGCCGTGGGAGACAACGACGACACAGTGCATGCCCTGCTGAACTTCGTCCACCCGACCCCACCGTTCGACGCGTTCCGGAACCCGCAGGCCCAGCGAGAACTGGTCATAGGCGTATTCGCCGACGCCGGATGGCAGGTCCCGGGCATGCTGCATGCCATGCGGCAGGCGGAAGACCTGTTCTTCGATACAGTCGGCCAGATCCACTTGCCCCGCTGGTCCAGCGGCAGAGTCGCACTGGTGGGCGACGCCGCGTACGCACCCTCATTCCTCACCGGCCAGGGATCCAGCCTCGCGCTCGTCGGCGCATATATGCTCGCCGGCTCACTGGCGGACCGAGACCATGTCGCGGGCTTCGCCGCCTATGAACACGACACACGGGAGTTCGTGACGCTGAACCAGAATCAGGTCGGAAAAGGTGATGCCGCGCTGTTCCCGGCCACCGCGCAGGCCCTGCGGCAACGAAACGAGATGCTACGCAACCTCAGCGCAATGCCCACCCCCGCGGAGCGTCCCGCCCATTCCGCCCTGACCCTGCCCGAGTTCGCCCCATGACCGACACCTCATCGTGCCCGGATGTCCCGTCGGGGGCGTTGACGACTGCCGCACGGACGAGATGACTACTCGACCGCGACTTCCCCGAGCCGACGGTCCCACCCGGTCACGAGCCGCTGCACCTCGTCGGCGCCGGCCTGCACAACATCGTGCGCGGCCTGATCACCGGGCGGCACGACGGCCGAGGGCAGATGACGTATCCGCTGGTGCCGGGCATCGACGCGGTCGCTCGCACCGGCGACGGACGCCTGGTCTACACCGGATACGCGCGTCCGCCCTTCGGGACGATGGCCGAGCGGCTGGTCGCGCCCTTCCAGGCGGAGGTTCCGGCGTTGCGGACGATGCCGCCCGTCACCTGTGTGTGACGGGCGGTTTCGTCTGCCGGACCGGGCCGCACAGGTACGCTCGCACCGAATCGTTCTTGTCCGGCGGTAATGCCTTGCAGTACTGCTGAATCCAGCGGACCCGGGCATCATCCGACGGCGTGACCAGTGCGAATCCGATCTGCCCCTGCGCGGTGAGCCGGGCCAGGTCGGCGGTGGTGAGCGCCTGGGCCGATCCGGTGAAGCCGCCGAAGGCGGGCACCGGTGCGCCCGTGGTGAAGATGAACGGTGCGGCGAGGATTCCGGTGTAGGTGACGATCGGGTAGTGCGCGCTGGGGAACATGTTGTGCGCCAAGGTCATCAGCTTCGGCCCGCTGTCCAGCGCGGAGGCGACCGCATCGTGTGTCACCCGCCGGGATGCGTCGGGCTCGAACGGCATGTCCAGCGCGCCGTAGCCGTCGACGATCAGGGAGGCCGCCGCGACCGCGGGTGCCGCCAGTGCGGCGATCAGCAGTGCCGCAATCGAATACCGGCGCACGACCACCGCGACGACACACAGGACGAGCGCTACCGCGACGGTCGTCCAGCGCACCACCGGTGACGCGGGCGCGAGCAACCACCCGCCGTACAGCACCGTCGCCACCACCGCGAGCACACCGCACCGACGTATCCACACCGATTCGGCCTTCGCGAATTCCACTGCGCCCCAGCCGATCAACGCGGCGACCGGCGGGGCGAGCGCGGCCAGGTAGTACGGATTGACCGTGCCGACGACCAGGAATACCGCGAGGTGGATCAGCAGCCAGCCGCCCCAGATGATCAGTGCGGCGACTACCCGCAGGTTCCGGGTGCGATGTCGGGCGAGGACCACCAGCGCGATCAGGGCGATCAGGGCCAGCGGCACGAGCCAGCCACCCGAACGTCCACCACCGCCGGTGAATACGTGATCGAGTCGATTCTCCGGGCCGAGCACCAGTTGGCTGCGATAGTTCTGCTGGCCACCGACTTCGAAACTGCCTGCGCCGACACCGAATCCGCTGTCGGCGCGGGACAGCGCGTTGTATCGGAAGACCTGTTCGAACAGCGAATCGCCGCCGCCGTCGACATACGGCCGCCGGTTCGCCGGAATCAGGCTGACGATTGTCATCCAGCTGAGCGAAACCACCAGGGCGACAACGCCGAACACCGCCACATCGGCCAGCCTGCGACGCACCGAACTCGTCGCCACGATCAGATATGCGAGTGCCAGCAGCGGAATCGCGACCCACGCCTGCACCATCTTCACCTGGAAGGCCAGGCCGACGAAAAGCCCGGCGAGCCAGAGGTTTCGAGTCCGACCGCTCTCGATCGCGGTGAACGTTCGGTCAACGGCCAACAGCAGCAACAGAATCAGCAGCGTATCCGGAATGTTGCCCCGATCCAGCGACACCACGACCGGCGTACACGCCAGCACGACAACTGCCACCACCCCCGCCACCGGCCCCGCCGTGCGGTGCACCACCCGAAACAGCAGCAGCACCGTCAGCACGCCCTCGACCACCTGCGGCAGCACCAGCGCCCACACGTGCGGCCCGAACACGTGCACCGACACCGCCTGCACCCACAGCGCACCGGGCAGCTTGTCGACACTGATGACCGCATCCGGATCGAACGCGGCGAAGAGGAAGTTGTGCCAGTTCATCGCCATCGACCGAGCCGCGGCCGCGTAGTAGATCTGCGGCTCCTGCCCCGCCATCCCCCACGCATAACTCACCCCCGCCAATGCCGCGACCAGCAACAACACCGGCCGTGCCCACCCCGGCTGATCCCCGGGCGAACGCCAGAACTGCCACCGGAAACCGGCATCGGAGGGCGAGACTACGATCGCGGCTGTCGTCACAGTGACCAATATCCGACCGCCCGCGAACCCGGTCAACGGAATTGCCCCGATTTCCACCCGCAGGCCAGCCACTTCCACCCAGGGTTCTACGTCCCGCCCGACGAATCCATCCACATCCGCTAACAGCATGGAACGCAGCTGCGGACAGTCTCGCCCCACAGCCGATCGACACGCTAACCACAGCACTCTCAGCACGAGTCGATATGCCAACCGGACGGCCATGTTCGCAGGGTGAACCTGACTTCCACCGGGACAGACGAAGGGGCAGAACACCGAACGCATGCACACGTAACGCCGGTCGTCCCGGCTGTGGAGTCTGTCCAGATAACGGCTCTGGTCCACATTCGGTGGTCACGCCGATCCGGTGGTCCGCGCGGGCGGCACATCACGATCGCTGCACGAAATACCCATTACGACAAGATCATTCACGCCGCACCCGAGCCTGCGGAATCGGCGGCCGTGTCGAGACCACCGAATGTGCCCCAGAGCCGAAAGTCGGACAGAGCCGTCGGGCGCTACTGGCCCGGCGCAAGGCAGGCGGGGATGGCAGCATGGATGCCCTCCGCATGTCGCCGACCAACACCACCTCACACTCACCGCCACAGTCCCCGGATGTGCGGGTGCGGCGGGTGGTCAGGCTGCGCGGATGTGGGACAGGCCCCATTCCTGGGCCAGTAGGCGGTGGGAGGTGAGGCGGTCCTCGTGGTTGTGGGTGACGCTGGTTATCACGAGTTCGTCTGCGCCGGTGAGTTGTTGGAGGGCGGTGAGGCGGGCCGCGACTTCGGTGGGGGTGCCTACGAATTGGGTGGTGGTGCGGTCGCGGACCAGGCGTTGTTGCTGTTGGGAGAGGGGTTGGGCGGTGTCGGGGTCCTGGTAGTCGGCCGCGCCCGCGCCGCTGCGGATGCTGTAGACCCAGTGGCCGTAGGTGGAGGCGAGGTGTTCGGCCGTCGCGTGATCCGGTGCGACGACGACGTCGGCGGAGACCACCAGATACGGCTTCGGGTGGCGGGGCGAGGGTTGGAACGATTCGCGGTATGCCGCAACGGTTTCCAGGATGGTGCCCGGTGAGACGTGGTAGTTCGCCGCGAACGGCAGACCGAGGCGTCCGGCCAGGCGCGCGCTGTCGCCGCCGCTGCTGCCGAACAACCAGAGTTCGATGTCCGCACCCTCGCCCGGAACCGCGTGCAGCGCAACACCTTCGGCGGAGCGGTAACCACCGTCCAGGAAGTCGCGGATCTGCTCGACCTGCTCGGTGTAGTCCAACGCTTGCGCGCCAGGCAGTTTCAACGCCGCGAGCCCGGCCGACAACCGGGTCGTATCCAACAGCTGCCCCGGGCTGAACGGCGGCGGAATCACCACGCCGTCCCGCACCTCGATGGGCCGCTCCGGTGCCGGAACCGGTGGCACACCGGCCGAACGGATCTGGTCGGCGCGATGCCCGGAGCGGCCGAGCCCGAGGTCCAGACGCCCCGGATACAGCGCGTCGATCGTGCCGAAGGCCTCCACCACCGACGCCGAGGTGTGATGCCCGAGCTGCACGGCCGCCGAACCCACCCGGATCGTCTCGGTGGCCGCCGCGATCAGGCCGATCAACGTGGCCGGGGACGAACTCGCCACCCGCACGAAATGATGTTCCGCGACCCAGAATCGGCGATATCCCCAACTCTCGGCCCGCTGTGCGAGCTCGATGGTGTTCCGAATCGCTTGGCGCGGTGTGGATCCCGAGCTGATCGGCGAGAGGTCCAGGATCGACAGCGGAACATGCCGGGTGCGCCACTGGTTGTCGGATTCGGCCGTGCTCATGACACAGGTACTCCTTCACTACGGGAATGGGTGAGTTCTTCGTCGTGTCCGCCCGGGACCGCCGCGAGCAGTTCGCGGGTGTATTCATGCGTCGGTTGATCGAACAGTGTTGCGGTCCCGGATGTTTCGACGATACGACCGGCCCGCATCACCGCGACGCGATCACTGACCCGCCGCACCACGGCCAGGTCGTGCGAGATGAACAGGTAGCTCAGCGACAGCTCGCGTTGCAGCCGCTCGAGCAGTTCGAGAACCTGCGCCTGGACCGAAACATCCAGCGCGGAAACGGGTTCGTCGAGCACCACCAGTTCCGGCCGCAGTGCCAGGGCGCGTGCGATCGCCACCCGCTGGCGTTGTCCACCGGACAATTCCGAGGGCAATCGATCCCGATACTCCGGCGGCAAGGCCACCTGTTCGAGCAGTTCGCCGACTTGCTCGCGACGTGACTGTCGATCGCCGATTCCGAAGGCGCGCAAGGGTTCCACGATGCTCTGGCCGATGGTCAGTTTGGGGTTCAGCGACGCGTAGGGATTCTGATAGACGACCTGGACACGTCGCCGGAACTCGCGCAGCCGCGCACCGCGCAGGCCGCCGACATCCTGCCCATCGAAGGTGATCGCGCCGGAATCGGGTCGTTCGAGCAGCGTGAGGATGCGCGCGGTGGTGCTCTTGCCGGAGCCGGATTCACCTACCAGCGCGAGGGTTTCGCCGCGATCGATGTGCAGCGTGACGTCATCGACGGCGGTGATCCGGCCGTGCGAACCGGTCCGGAAGGTGCGACTCAGGCCGGTCGCGGACAGCAGCGGCGTCACGGCTCGAGGGCGGATCGGCCGCGTCGGCGCGTCCAGGGTCGGCACCGAATCCAGCAGCCGCCGTGTGTATTCGTGCTGCGGATTGCCGAGAACCACTGCGGTACTTCCAGATTCGACGATCTCACCGCGCCGCATCACCACGATGCGATCCGCGCGATCGGCCGCGACACCCAGATCGTGGGTGATCAGCAGCACCGCGGTACCGGATTCGGCGGTGCGCGCGGCGAGATGGTCCAGGATGCGGCGCTGCACGGTGACGTCCAGCGCGCTGGTCGGCTCGTCGGCGATCACCAGCTCCGGGCCGCAGGCCAGGGCGATACCGATCAGCACCCGCTGCCGCTGACCACCCGAGAGATCCTGCGGATACTGGCGTGCGCGCAGTTCCGGCCGGTCGAGTCCGGCCGTGGCGAGGATATCCACCGCCCGCGCCCGCGCGGTGCGGCGGTTCGCGCGGCCGTGGATGCGCAGTGCCTCGGCCACCTGGTCGCCGATCCGCAGCACGGGATTGAGCGAAACGCCGGGATCCTGTGGTACCAACCCGATTCGGGCACCGCGGATCGCACGCAGGTAGCGTGGGGAGGCGTCGTCGATCCGCTCGCCCGCGAAGGTGATCCGCCCGCCCGTCACCGTGCCGCCGCCAAGCAGCCCGAGCACCGCGTGCGCGAAAGTCGACTTGCCCGAACCGGATTCGCCGACCAGCGCGACGGTCTCCCCCGGCGAGACCGTCAGCGACGCACCGGCCACGGCCGGTCCGCCACCGCCGGGATATTCCACCCGCAGATCCTCGACCCGCAACAACGCTTCGTCCGTCATCACCTCACCCGTCTTTCTCCGCAGCCACAGCCCGGCCAATTCGCTGGGCGGACAACACAACCGCGACGATGACCAGCCCGGGCAGCGTCGTCAGCCACCACGCGGTGGCCAGATAGCTGCGACCGTCGGCGATCAGCGAACCCCATTCCGGCGTCGGCGGCCGCGCCCCGTAACCGAGGAAACTCAGCGAGGACACCGCCAGCACCGCGACCCCGAATTCCACCGCCGCCAACGCCGCGACCGGCGCATACGCATTGCGCAGCACATGCCGCACCAGCACGCCGGGCCAGCGCACCCCCGCCGCGAACGCCGCCTCCACATACGGCGCGCGCCGCACCCGCACCACCTCGGCCCGCATCACCCGCGCGAACGTCGGCACCAGCGCGACACCGACCGCGATCGCGACATTCCGCGTCCCGAACCCCAGCGCCGTGACCAGCACCAATGCACTCAACAGTTCCGGAATCGACAGCAGCACATCGACAATCCGCATGATCACCGCGTCGACCGCGCCCCCGATCGCCCCCGCGAACAACCCGAGCAGCGCACCCACGACCAGACCCAGCGCTACCGCGAAAACCGTTGCGGTAACGGACAACTGCGTCGCGTGCACGACGCGCGTATAAAGATCCCGCCCCAAATTGTCGGTACCGAACCAGTGCCCCGCACTCGGCCCCCGCAACTTCTCCGCCGGAACCCCGCGCAACGGATCGCCCCCGGCGAACAACGCGGGACCGATCGCCCACCCGAGCACGATCAACAGCACAACCGTCGGCAATACGATCGACCACCGAAATCGCGGCCGCACCTCGAGCACACTCATCCGACCACGCCCTGCCACTCGCTCTCCAGATCGGGACCGGTGACCTTGGGATCGGCCGGTGCCGCAACCTTGCCTCCACGCTCGACATCCGAAGCGCCGGAAGATGATTCGGCACTCCGGCGAGTGCGCCGAACATCCTGTCGCACACGGGGATCCAGAATCGGCTGGATCAGATCGACCGCGAGGTTCACCAGCGCGAAGGCCAGCGCGGTCAGCATGACGACGCCCTGGACGACCGGAATGTCCTCGGCGAGTACAGCAGTCTGCGTCAGACGGCCGATCCCGGCGCGGGAGAACACCGTCTCCACGACCACCGATCCGGCCAGCACCGTACCGACCCACACCCCGGCCACCGCCAACGCCGGCCCCACCGCGGGCCGCAGGACGTGATGGATCTGCACCCACCACCGCGACGCCCCCTTGGCGAACGCCACCTCGACGAAACTCTGCCGCCACACCCCGGCCAGACCGGTGTACAGCACCTGCGCGATGACCGCCCCCACCGGAATCGCCAACGTCACAGCGGGCAGCACCGTGCCCACGAACCCGGTCCCGCCGAACGCCGGAACCAGTCGCAGCCGGAACGAGAACAGTTGCAGCAGAATCAATCCCACCCAGAACGTCGGCGCGGACGCCCCGATCGGCGGCAACGCGGTCAACAACCCACGCAACCACCGCCGCTGGGTATAGGCCGCGGCCAACGCGAGCCCGGTCCCGAACACCAACGCCAACCCCAACGCCAACGCGGCCAACCCGAGCGTCGAGGGCAACGCCTGCCCCAACGCCCCGGTCACACTCTGCCCGGTACTCAACGAATGCCCCAGATCCCCCCGCACCGCATGCTCCAACGCAGTCCAATACTGTTCCCACACAGGCTTATCCAGCCCATACCGAGCCCGCAACTCCGCAACGGCCGCCGGATCCACCGGCACCCCCGGATTCGCCCCCACCGCCAACTGCACCGGATCCGCAGGCAACAAATACAACACCCCGAACGTCACCGTGAACGCCGCCCACAACACCCCCACCGCCTGCAAAACCCGCACCCCGGCATACCGAATCATCGAATCCCCCTGCCGCACAGGTAATCCGAGTCTCCCGATGTCATCCGACCACCTCTTGCGCCGAATACCGTTACGCACTCGGAATCCGCACACGCAGGCGCGGACGACCCCGGTCTTGGAACAAGTTCGACGCTCATCTCGAAGCCCCTCGGACGCCACGTTCGACAACCACCGGGCGATCGAATCCCGTTCCGCGAACGCGGGTTACACGCCGCGTAGGGACCGCCCCATATCCCGAACTCATCCGACAACCTCCTGCGCGATATATCGCTGCGCACCGAGCGGGCGGCTGGGGATCTGTGCACGCAGGACCGGCGCGACCTCGGCTTGGAAGAGTTCGAGGCTGGCGCGGTGTCGAGCGGGTGTAAGCCCGTCGCTGTCGGCGCTGAGATGTATTGCCTCGTGGCCGAATCGGTTGTGATAGCGCAGGATCTTGTCGAGGATCTGCTGGGGGCTGCCGATCAGGGCGGAGCTGCGGTCGACGAAATCCTCGAGGGTTTCGAAGACGATCGGGAGGCCGTGGGCGCGGGCCGCGGCTTGACGGGCGGCGAAGATCGGGCGGTACGCCTGGAGGGCATCCTGTGAATCACGGGTCACATAGAAGCCGGCGGTGCCCGCGCCGACCAGCGCCTGCGCGGGGTCGTTGCCGTGTGCGGCCCACCGTTCGCGGTAGTACGCGATCAACTCGGCATACGGCTCGATCGGGTTGGTGACGTTGGCCGAGAACAGCGGATCACCGTGCAACGCAGCCAGTTCCACCGATTCGCGACTGGTGGCGCTGCCGTGCCAGATCCGCAGCCGCGATTGCAGCGGCCGGGGCAGCGCCTCGGCCTCGATCAGGGCGGGCCGGAAGCGGCCCGCCCAGGTGACGCTCTCCCCCTCCCACAGCCGCCGGAACAGCTCGTAACCTTCGCGGTTGCGCGCCCACTGGTCCTGCGCCGTGACGTGGAACAGTTTCGCCTGCGCGGCGCCGTTCCCCTTGCCGATGATGAGCTCGAGCCGCCCGCCCGACAGATTGTCCAGCGTCGAATAGTCCTCGAAGGCCCGCACCGGATCCAGCAGGCTCAGGGTGGTGACCCCGGTGAACAGCGCGATCCGCGAGGTCACCGCCGCGATATGGCTCAGCACCACCGGCGGCGCGGACGAGATGAACGGATCCTCGTGCCGCTCACCGACGGCGAAGCCGTCGTAGCCGAGTTCCTCTGCGAGCCGGGCATTTTCGACGACGCGGCGCAGACGTTCGGCCGGTGTCTCGGTCGCACCGGTCACCGGATCGGGTTGATGGGTGATCAGGGTCAGCAGCAGGAATTTCATGGATGCGAAACCTCCGCGAATCGGCCTGTCGAAGCGAACGAATCAGAGCACATGGGCGAGAAAGGCTTTCGTGCGCGGATGCGTCGGCTGGTCCAGCACCTGCGCGGGCGGACCCTGTTCGACGATCCGCCCGTCGTCCATCAGCACCACGGTGTCGGCCACCTCCCGGGCGAACCCGATCTCGTGCGTGACGATCACCAGAGTCGAACCGTCCCCGGCCAATCCGCGGATCACATCGAGCACCTCACCGACCAATTCCGGATCCAGCGCCGAGGTCGGCTCGTCGAACAGCACCACCCGCGGCCGCAACGCCAACGCCCGCGCGATCGCGACCCGCTGCTGCTGCCCACCGGACAACCGACGCGGATACTCCCGCGCCTTGTCCGCCAGCCCGACCCGCTCGAGCAGTTCGGCCGCCTCGGCCCGCGCCTGCGCCCGCGGCCTGCGCTGCGCTGAAATCGGTGCCAGCGCAACGTTTTCCAACACGGTCAGATGCGGAAAGAGATTGAAGTTCTGGAATACGAACCCGATCCGCGCCCGCTGCCGCAGGATCTCGCGCTCACTCAGCTCGCGCAGCACCGCACCCCGACGCCGGTACCCGACCAGTTCCCCGCTCACCCGCACGGTCCCGGCATCGACCTGCTCCAGATGATTGATGGTCCGCAGCAGCGTCGACTTCCCCGACCCGGAGGGCCCGAGTATCACCGTCACCTCCCCGGGCCGCACCGCCAGATCGACCCCGCGCAACACCTCGTGCGCACCGAAATGCTTACGCACACCACGCAATTCCACCGCGTACTCGTGCTCCGACGCGGTCGCTTCCGACCCGGTCTCACTCACCGCCGCTCCCCCGTGATCTCGGAAACCTTCGCCCGCACCCGCTGCCACGGCGTCGGCGGCAGTTCCCGCTGACTCCCCTTCGCGAAATGCCGTTCGATGTAGTACTGCACCACGCTCAACACGCTGGTCAGCACGATGTACCAGACGGTGGCCACCATGAGCAGCGGCACCACCCGCCCGTTGCGCCCGTAGATCACCTGGACCTGGTAGAACAGCTCCGCGATGGCCATCACCGAGACGATCGAGGTGCCCTTGAACAGGCTGATCACCTCGTTGGCGGCGTTGGGCAGAATGCCCCGCATCGCTTGCGGCGCAACGATGGTGAAGAACTGCCGCCGCCACGGCAATCCGAGCGATTTGGCCGCCTCGACCTGTCCCGGATCCACCGAAATGATTCCGGCGCGGATGATCTCGGCCGAATACGCGCCCTGATGCAGCGCCAGCCCGATCACCGCCGCACTGAACCCACTGATCACACCGTTCACATCGAAGCTGAAAAATGCTGGACCGAAAGGGATTCCGACGGAAATACGCTTGTAGAGATAGGCGATGTTGAACCAGAACAGCAGCTGCACGATCAGCGGAATCGACCGGAACGCCCACACGTAGGCCCACGCGATCACTTGCAGCACGGGGATTTTCGACAGTCGCGCGACCGCGATCCAGACGCCCAGCAGGAACCCGAACAGCGTGCCCCAGAAGGTCAGTTCGAGGGTGACCCGCATCGCCGAGAGCACCGACGACGCGGTGAAATACCGCCCGAATGTCGGCCAGTCCCAACCCGGATTGGTGATCAGCCCGTGCGCGAACTGCGCGACCACGACCAACGCCAGCACCGCGACGAGCCAGCGCCACGGGTGCCGGGTGCGGGCGACCGGCAGGGCCCCCTCATCTTCGGCCTCCGGTGCCGCCGGACGCTCGACGGCGGTCACTGTGCTCATGGATCCTCCCGCGGTCCGGCGGTCGCGCTCGCACCCGGCGATGCCGCATTCCTCGACGCTAGAACAGCCACGACCGCCTGTCGGTACTCCTGCTCACCGTGAATCGAACTGTTGGATCGAACCGTTGTCGGGCCGTGCCCGGACCCCGGAAATTTCTATGTACACTATTGTTCGCAATAGGATTTTCCAGCATCTCGGAGGAGTCATGAAGGACCTGAACGGCCGCCTGTGCCTGATCACAGGCGCGGCGAGCGGCATCGGACGCGCGACCGCCATCGCCGCGGCCCGCCGGGGCATGCGTCTGTTCCTCACCGACATCTCCGCGGACGGACTGGACGAGACGGTCACCCGGATCCGCGCCACCGGCGGCGAGGTCCTGGACGCGCAGGTCCTGGACATCTCCGACTACGAGGCCGTGCGCGCCTGGTCCGAGCGGATCCACCAGCACTATCCGAGCCTGGACGTGGTGATGAACATCGCGGGCATCGCGATCTGGGGCACCGTGGAGAACCTCGAACACGAGGACTGGAAATCGGTGGTCGAGGTCAATCTCATGGGCCCGATCCACGTCATCGAGAGCTTCCTGCCGCCGATGGTGCGCGCCGGACGTGGCGGCCATCTGGTCAACGTATCCTCGGCGGCCGGCCTGCTCGCCCTGCCCTGGCACGCGGCCTACAGCGCCAGCAAATTCGGTCTACGCGGCATCTCCGAGGTGCTGCGATTCGATCTGGAACGGCATCACATCGGGGTCAGCCTGGTCGTCCCGGGCGCGGTGCGCACCCCGCTGGTGGGCACGGTGCGGGTGGTCGGCGTGGATCGCGACGATCCCCGGGTCAAACGGCTGATCGGCCTGTTCGAGGGGCATGCCTCGACGCCCGAGCAGGTGGCCGAGCAGATCCTGACCGGGGTCGAACGCAACCGCTATCTCGTGCACACCTCGGCGGACATCCGGATCGGCTACTGGTTCGCCCGCAAGTTCGCACTGCCGTACGAGGTCGTGATGCGGCTGGCCAACCGGCAGTTCAGCCGCCTGCTCGACGCCCAGCGGCAGCGCTCCGAGGAACGAACCCCGTTGTCACACTGAGCAATCCACTCACATCTGAGCCAGGCACACGACGAACTTGCGCTGCTTGTAGACCACGCCGTGGCCCGAATCGCTGCACGTGTTCACATCCGCGGTATTGCGGTTGATCGCCTGCACCCGCATGGTCCCCGGCACCGGAGCCGAGCAGTCGGCCGGAGTCGCCGAATTGCCCTTGACCGCCATGCAACGCCCGACCTCCCAGTCGGTGTCCAGGCACAGCGTGTCCTTCGCGCCGCCGGGCAGCGTCACCGACACCGAACGATCCGAATCGCTCGGGCACCGGCCGCTCGCACTCGCGGTGCTGTTCACCCGATAGATGGAATCCGAACTGCCACAGGAGGTTTTGGCGACCGAACCGCCCGATCCCACGCCGGCCACACAGTCACCCGCGGCGACCGGATCCGGGACGTCGCGCTGATTCGCGCCGTTGTTGGTCGGCACCACGGAGGTCGGCGTCACGGTGGCCGAGGAGGCGGCGGCCAGCGGCGGCAGCGGCGCGATGGTAGTCGCGCCGGGCGACTTGGCCGTGCCGGGGGTCTTGGCGAAGGTCGGCTTCGAGGTCGCGGTCGTCGTGGTGGTGGGTGTCGCACTGGTCGTCGGCGGCGCGGAGGTCCGGGACGAGCTGGCGTCGGCCGCGGTGACGTGATGCCCGCCGACCGACAGCGCAGCGAAGATCAGGCATGCCATCGCCAGTCCGGAGGCGACCACGAAACCCACCAGGATGATTCCGGCGTGGACACGACGACGCGGCACGAAACCGTCCTCCAGAGCTGTAACACTTCGAACCCGTAACGCGAGATTCAAAAGTTTGAACGAATGTGATTGGCGACCACACAGTGCATACACCACCTGCGCTGATATACGCGAATTGTGAAGTCCCATATTTTTACTCGGAACCGGCCCACAACCTCTACATATAACGATTCAATAACGATGCTGGGCCGGCTCTCGCGTATCTCCATGTCTGCCAACAGGCTTCGGACCCGGTACAGTCATTCGCCGTCCGGCTGCACATGCCGGCGGTAGGCTCCGATAGGAAATCTGTATGAAGTTCGGCAAATTCGCCGCAACCGCACTTCTCGCGGTGGCGACGGTGGGGATCGCCGCGGGGACGGCGGACGCGAGCCCATCGATCCCCCATTCCCCCGCAGTGGCGAAACAAACCACGGCCTCCGGTGTCGATCACGGCGTCGCATATCACGCGACCCTGTCGGACCTGTCCCACAAGATGACCACCGTGGTGGACAAGGGCCGGTTCGTGGTCGCCGCCAACGGCACCGAGGTCGACCTGAAGAACACCGACGGCACCGCCCTCGCCAAGGTGCCGCTGGCGTTCCACATCAACGGTGGCACAGTGCATCTCGCGCAGCAGATCAGCGCGGACGGTCGACAGCTGGTGTTGACGCCGAAGGCGCCGACCGCCAAGGAGATCGGCGAGATGCATTCGGTCGGCTCGATGAACCGGCTGATGGCCGAGATCAACAAGAACATCGTCGGCGTGGTCATCGGCGGCGTGCTGGGCGGCCTGATCGGCGCGGTGCTCGGCTTCTTCTTCCTGAGCTGGCTCACCGGCCCGATCGGCCTGCTGGTCGGCGCGATCGGCGGCGGGTACGCCATGGGCGGGCAGCCATTCATGGACGCGGTCACCGCCGTGTTGTCCGGCAAGCCCTGATCGAGGACTGATCGGCGCATCCGGGCCCGCGCTCCCACCTCGGGATCGCGGGCCCGGAGTTCGACGGCATCGGCTCCGCGCCGAGACTTCGCGGACCCGATGTCGTTGCCGCACAGGCCCCGACGCGCCTGCCGCGCAGGCGTTGCGCTGGGACGTTGCGCGCCCGCGAAATTCGTGGCTCAATGCGAGGGGACGGCACCTACCTGCCGTCCGTCCGCATCGACCTGAGGTTTGCGCTGATGACCGGGCACGGGCACGACTGGCTCCGCACCGCGGATCCGGCGATGGTCGAACTGCGGGATCCGTTGGCGCAGCGGGCAGTTCGGATCGTGCGCCCCGACGAGGACGAGTTGTCCGGCGATTTCCTGGTGGAACTGGAGACGCTGGTCTTCCAGTGGGAGGACACCACCACCCAGGCCGCGGCCGACGCCTATCTGGCGTTGCGCGGGGCGGCCGATCGGATCGACATCCTGCGCGGGCTCAGCTGGCTGTGCGCACTGTGGGCGGTGGTCTGCGAAACCCGGCTCGGCAAATCCGCAGACAACATCATTCGTGATCTCGACTACCGCGGCGGCCGGCGCGTCATCACCAGCGCTGACCAGGCAAGACGCTGGGAAAACCGCACCCATCGAGTGCGTCTGGGGGCGCTGGCCGCGTTGACCGAGGATCCGCGGGCGGTCGCGTCATACCGGGTGGCCTGCACCGAACCGGTCGGCATCGCCGCGGAGTTGATCGTGCACACCCTCGTTCACCTCGACGGATTCAGTCAGGACATGCAGCGGCACGACCTCGAGGCCCGCGGTCTGGCGGCCGGCGTGATGGCCCATACCGAAGCGGGCACTGGTCCGCGCGGACGCCTCTGCTTCCGTCCCGCGCATGCGCTCTGAGCCGAGCGATTGAGACGGAATTCACTACCGCGCACCGGTTTACGATCCAGAAGCAATAATTCCCACCTGCGGGCATACGCCCGCACACGTGATCGATATCACTGGAGACACGAAGTCGGACACGCCGGAGCGACTCATCCGGCGGGACGCAATTCCTCACTGTGCAGCCGCCGGTACCGACTGCCGTGGAACACCAGCGGATCGATATCGGCGCGGGTCGCCAGCCGATGGATGTGCACCAGCACGACCTGGTGATCTCCGGCGGGCACCTGCGCGTGCACCGACCCCTCGATCCACGCCGACGCCCCCTCCACGAACACCGCGTGCCCGGCGCCACGCCGCAACCCCACCCCCGCGAACCGATCCCCCGTCCGCGACCCGAACGACCGCGCCGCATCCTGCTGATCGGTCCCCAGCAGACTCAACCCGAGATGACTGGCCTGCGCCAACCGCGGCCACGTCGAGGAACTGTTCTGCACACAGAACGACACCAGCGGCGGATCCAGCGACACCGGAACGAACGTACTCACCGCCAATCCGTAACGCACACCGTCGATTTCGGCACACACAGTGACCACGCCGCTCGGGAACGCGGCGAAGGCGCTACGCAATCCGGTGGCGTCGGCGGGGATCTCCTGCAATTCGGACATGGGTACCTCTTTCCAGCGATGCGCTGCCGGTGGCTCTGCGCGTCCCGGCGGTGCCGCAGCCGATCGCACGGCCGCGACGAAGTCGATTCCGAGCCGGCCAACGCCGGTCCTCCGGGCATGCTCCCACTCCTGACCAGCACATATCCAGGGCGGAGCCGCACGGTGCGGCGGGCCGAAAGTGCAGCCTCCTTCTAGAGCACTCCATGTAAGGGCGGTGGGGTGTCATGCAGCAGTGCGCGGCCCAGATGCTGGTATTTCCAGCGGACCGGGTCGTGCAACGTGTGGGTGCGGGCGTTGCGCCAGAAGTGATCCAGGCCGTATTCGGTTGCGGCACTGCGAGTTCCACTGACTTCGAACAACGCGGACGACACCTCGGTCGCGGCCCGGTCGGCGAGGATCTTGGCCGCCGCGACCGCCAGCGAGGCCCGCGCGATAACGTCCTGCCCCGGATCGGCACTCGCGGTGGCGGCGTCGACCGCCAGCCCGGCGGCCGTCAACGTGGCCTCGGCGGCGGTCACCGACACGGCCAGCTCACCGATGCGCTGGATCACCAGCGGATCGTCGATCGCCCGCTCGACCTTGGCCTCGAACCACGGCCGACTCCGAGTACGCACGAATTCCGTTGCCGCACTGAGTGCCCCGCGCGCGATGCCGGTGTCGATCGCCACGTGCAGCAGCTGCGCGAACGCCCCGTACCCGGTCGGCGCACGCACCGCCGCATCCCGGGCGACGAGCTGATCACGCTCGACCCGAACACCGTCGAACCGCACGGTGCCACTACCGGTTGTGCGCTGCCCCAACGCATTCCAGTCGTCGAGGATCTCCACGCCCGGACTGCTCGCGGGTAGGAAGGCCACGTACTCGCCGGGACTCAACCCGGTGCGTCCCTCGGGATCGTCCAACCGGGTCAGCACCGCGAGGATTCCCGCGAAAGGCGAACCGGTGCAATAGTATTTGGTACCGTCGACACGCAACCCCGGCCCGTCCGGGCGCAACGTGGTCGCCACTTCGGCAACCGTCGCACCACCCCGTTCGGACTGTGCGTTGGCGATCTGCGCCCCGTCGAGCACCTGCGCGAAATACCGCTGCTGCTGCTCGGCCGATCCGGCCAGCCGCAGCAGATTCAGATAGACGAAATGACTGTGCGGAATCTGCGCGATATTGGGGTCCGCGACCGCGAGAGTCCTTACCACCTCGGCCAATTCGCTCGGCGGCAGCTCCGCGCCGCCGTGCGCGGCGGGCACGGTGACGGCCAGCAATCCGCTGGCCGCCAACCGCTCCACTTCGCCATGGGGCAACTGCCGCAAGCGATCCCGCTCGGCGGCCGTGACGGCGAACTCGTCCGCCAGCTCCAGCGCCACCCGCCGGGCGTGCCCGGCGGAGGTGATCCGTTGTGCGGCAGTGGCTGTCATCAGCCCGCCACGACCGCCGGACGACGCTGCGCCTCGAGTTCGCGCACCAGCGGCAGCACCCGCTGCCCGAAGTACTCGATCTCCTCCTGGAAGTGCAGGAACCCGCCCAGGATCAGATCGACGCCGCGATCGCGGTAGGCCACGATCCGTTCGGCGATCTGCTCCGGCGTGCCGATCAACCCGGTCCGGAAACCGTCGTTGTACTGCACCAGATCCTCGAAGGTGGAATCGGCCCACATCCCCTTGCGATCCCCGGTCGAGGCGCCCGCCTGCTGCACCGCGTCCCGGAACCCTTCCACCGCGGGCTTGTTCGCCTTCGCGATGATCTCGCGCAGGGTGTCGTGGGCTTCCTTCTCGGTGTCCCGGGCGATGATGAACCCGTTGAGCCCGAACTTCACCTCGCGATCGTGCGCGCGTGCCACATTGCGCAGATCGTCCAATTGCTCTGTGACGCCGTCGAAGTCCTTGCCGTTGGAGAAGTACCAGTCGGCGAACCGGCCGCCGTTGCGGCGGGCGGCGGTGGAGTTACCGCCTTGGAACAGTTCGGGATTCGGCCGTTCCGGGGTGTTCAGCGGCTTCGGCTTGAGCGTGAAATCGCGGATCCGGTAGAAGTCGCCGCCGTAGTCGACGCCGTCCTCGGTCCAGATCTTGCGGATCACCTCGAGGAATTCCGCACTGCGCCGGTATCTTTCGTCGTGTTCGAGCCACGGCTCACCGAGCGCCTTGAACTCACCGGCGAACCAGCCCGAGACCACGTTGATCGCGAATCGCCCGTTGGACAGGTGATCCGCCGTCGCCCCGAACTTCGCCAGCACGGCCGGATGCCACAGCCCCGGGTGAATCGCGGCGATGACCTTCAGCCGTTCGGTCGCGCCCAACAGCGCGAGGCTGAACGAGGTCGACTCGTGCTGGAATTCCGCGCCGTAGGAGGCGGTGTAGCGCACCTGGGACAGCGCGTACTCGAAACCGTTGTTCTCCGCGGTGCGGGCCAGCTTCTTGTTGTACTCGAAGTCCCACGACGTGCGCTGTTCGATATCACTGGTGACCAGCCCGCCACTGACATTGGGCACCCAGTAGGCGAATCGCGTCTGCTCGGCAATCTTTTCGGTACTCACTCCTGCTCCCAGTGGTGTCGGCCGGATCCTGCGCCCTTGACCGGGCACCCCGTATGCCTTTCACTTCAGCATCACGAGACACCCGGCACGAGGTTTTGAATCGCGCTGTGTTCAATTGCCTCCGCTCCGCTCCGGCGGGGCCGGGGCCCGGCGAAGGCTCGATTCTTCCCTCCTCCGCTCCTCCGCTTCGCTCCCCCGCTCCGTCAGTCCAGAATCGAGCCGGGCCCCGCCCCTTACTGTTGGCGTTATTTGGAGCTGGCGGAACTGGGCGACCTCGCTGTTGGCGTTGTCGGTGGCCGGCGGAATCGGGTGGCGGTGGCTGTCCTCAGACTTCAACAGCTGCCGCGCTGTACTGCGACCGCTCGAAGCGGCCCGCCGGGGCGAAGGTGGCCAGGATGTCCTCGGCCTTCACGCCCGTGACCTCCTCGATGTACGCGTCGGCGGCGGCCACCGAGTCGATGGGCAGGAACGGCTGCGGCCGGTGCAGCAGGGAGACCAACGCGGAGGCGAACTTCTCGTCCACCTGGGCGGCCGGGAAGAAGCGGTTGCTGATGTCGGCCAGTTCCGGGTCGCTCAGGAACAGCCGGGTCGCCTTGGCCGCCGCGTCGGAGCGGAAGCTCAGGAAGTCCGCGTACCGCGCCTCGAGCCAGGCCCGATCGAACTCGCCCTCATGGGCCGCGGCGGCGGTGACCAGGCGCTGCGCCTGGATCAGCCCGCTCTGCGCACCCTGTCCGGCGACCGGGTCGTACGCCACGGCGGTATCGCCGATCGCGAGCACCAGATGTCCGTTCGCGGTCGTGCCGACGGCCTTGCGCACCACCGGACGCACCGCGCCCTTGAGCCAGGAGTGCGGATCCTCCTCGATCACCTGCGTGGACAGCACCTCGGGCAGATCCCAGTCGATGTAGTCGCGGTAGATCTGCTTGACGATCTCGTGTGCCGAGGACGCGGAATCCGCTGCGGCGAAACGCTTGTCCCAATCGCTGCCGGGCCGCGCCCAGCCCAGGAACACCCACGACGCGCCCGCGTCCTTGTGCAGATACGAACCCCACCACGCCTCACCCTGCTCGGCGAAGATCGAGAACAGGCTGTGCGCACCACCTTTCGGGCTGCGATGCGCGAAAACCTCTGGGCCGTTACCCAATCCGGTCAACGTGACGGTCAGCAGCTTGCGCTGCGGCTCGGAGTACACCGTGCGGTCGGTGTCGATCGCGAACAGGTCCGACAGGCCGCCACGTCCGGTGGCGACGAGGGTCAGATCGTTCTCGGCGGCGATCTTGTCCAGCTTCTCCGGCGTCACCTGGTCCACCACGAAACGCCCGCCGCGCTCCTGGAACGCGGTCAGCCGCTCGTCGGCCTTGAGCCGGGTGTCCACCGCGAGACCGACGAATCCGTCGAAATTGCCGTCGAATCCGATCAATTCGGCATTCTCCGGTCCCGCGAAACGCACGCTCAACCCCGAGTGATTGGGCGCGCGATCGACGAAGGTGTCCTGCCCGAGCGCGGCCTCGGCGGCCTGCGCCTCACCGAAACCCAGCGCGGTGCCGGTGGCGGGGACATCGTTGCGCAGGCTCTGCTGATCGCGATCGCTGTAGACGGTGACCTGGAACCCCGCGTCCAGGAGGCCGAGTGCGGCGGTGACGCCGGTCTGCCCGGCCCCGATGATTGCTGCGGTTCGAGACGAATTCTGTTCAGTCATAAGGAAATTCTGCAATCGAGCAGGTCGGCCGCAGAGTGTTGCAATCACCGAGAACCAATCTGTGGCAGCGGTTTCCGGCAGGTACGAGCACGAAAGAAGGCCCGAATTGTGAAATCCGCAGTTTCACAATTCGGGCCGGATTCAGGACTGCGCGGCGACCGTCAGATCCGGACGTCGCACCGAGGCCGGGTACGCCGTGGATGCCTTGCCGCCCAAGCGATATCGCGCACCACGATGTTCCTCGGGCAGCCGATCACCCGCACCGAACAGCGCGTTGCGCAACGTGCCCGGCACATACTCGGTCGGATACGCGCCCCGCTCGGTCAACACCGGAATCACATGTCGCACAACATCTTCGAAACTGCCCGGGGTGATCGCGTAGGCGAGGTTGAACCCGTCCACATCGGTCTGCTCCACCCACTCCTGCAACCGATCCGCCACCGATTCCCCCGAACCGACGAACACCGGCCCCATCCCGCCGATCCCCGCCCAGCGCGCGATATCGCGCACCGTCCACTCGCGGCCGTCGTCGTCGAACTCCTGGAACGCCGACACCGCCGACTGGATCGCATTGCTGCGGACCTGGCCGATCGGATCGTCCAGATCGTATTCGGACAGGTCGATCCCCATCCACCCCGACATGAACACCAGCCCGCCCTCGACGCTCGCGTACTCGAGATACTCCCGATGCTTGCGCTCGGCGGCCTCGTCGGTGGCATCGGTGACGATCGTCGCCAGCGCGTAGATCCGTGCCGAGTACGGATCGCGCCCGGCCTCGCGCAACGCCTCCCGGATTCGCGAGACGGTCTGCCCGAGAACGCGTTTCGAGGGTGCCGCGACGAATATCGCCTCCGCGTTCTCGGCAGCGAACCGGGTGCCGCGTGGCGAGGCTCCGGCCTGATAGATCACGGGCGTGCGCTGCGGCGACGGCTCGGACAGGTGGATACCCGGAACCGTGTAGTGCGTGCCGTAATGCCCGATGTGGTGCACCTTCTCGGGATCCACGTACACCCCGGCCTCGGCGTCACGCACCACCGCGTCCTCTGCCCAGGAGCCCTCCCACAACTTGTAGAGCACCTCGAGATACTCATCGGCCCGGTCGTACCGATCGTCGTGGTCGAGCTGATCGGCCTCGCCGAAATTCCTTGCGGCCGAAGGCAGATAGCCCGTCACCACATTCCAGCCGACCCGTCCGCCGGTGAGATGATCCAACGTGGACAGCCGCCGGGCGAACGGATACGGATGTTCGAACCCGGTCCCGGTGGTGATGCCGAAGCCGAGATGCGTTGTGACAGCGGCCATCGCGGACACCAGCAGCAGCGGATCGGACAGCGGGATCTGCGCGCCCTGGCGCAGCGCGGCGGTGTCGTCACCGCCGTACACGTCGTAGGTGCCCAGCACGTCGGCGATGAAGATGCCGTCGAATCGCCCGCGCTCCAACAGTTTCGCCAGTTCGGTCCAGTAACTCAGCTCGGTGTACCGATGCGACTGGTCCTGCGGGTGACGCCACAGTCCCGGCGATTGGTGCGCGACGCAATTCATGTCGAACGCGTTGAACCGGATCCGCCGGGTCATTTCGCGGCTCCCCCGCGCGCCCCCGCACTCCACGCGAACGGCAGCGCGGTGCCGTTGAGCAGGTGATCACCGATGGCGCGGGCCTTCTGAATCGCCGGATTGTGCACCGAGATGGTCCGGGCGTTGCGCCAGTGCCGATCCAGCCGCAGCCGCTCGGACACGATCGACGCGCCACCGACCTCGAACAGCCGCGTGGTCGCCGCCAACACGATGTCGATCACCCCCAGCTGCGCCTGCGCGGACGCCAATTCCAGTGCCACCAATGCGTTCTCGTCGCTCGCGCCGGAATCCAGCACCTCGTCCAGGCGGTCGGCGACGGCCAGCACGGTCGCCCGCGCGGTGAACGCCGCCGCCGAGAGCTGACCGATCACCTGCTGTACCAGCGGATCCTCGCGCGGCAGATCCGCGGCGGCGTGCGTGTAGGTGCGGGTACGCTCGGCCACCCAGGTCCGCACGTCGAGTTCGGCGCGCTGGGCGATGCCCGCGAGCACGGCCAACTGCACCAGCTGGAGATAGGCGGTGGCGTAGGTCGCGCCGGGCCCGCCGTATCCCGGTCCGAGAACCCGGTCCGCGGCCACCGCGACGTTCTCGAATTCGGTTGTGCCACTTGCGGTCAGCCGCTGCCCGAAACCGTCCCAGTCGTCGTGCTGCCGCACCCCGGAGGCCTCGGCGTCGACCAGGACCGACACCCGCTCACCGTCCTGATCCGCCGCGACCAGGATGTGATCGGCGTACAGCGATCCGGTGCTGTAGTACTTGACGCCGTTCAACCGCCAGTCCGCCCCGTCCGGGGTCAACGTGGTTCGGTACCGATCCACCGCGCCCACACCGGGTTCGGTGATCGCGTTACCCACCAGCGTCCCGTTCGCCACCGCCCGCAACCACTGCTCACTCGCCGGGGACGGCTGGGCCAGCAGCTGATCCTCGACGAACGAGAAGTGCACCCGAAGTGCCTGCGGCAGATTGGATTCCGCCGCGGCCAGCTCGATCAGCAACCCGAACAACTGCCGCGCGCTGGCCCCGTAACCACCGAACTCGACGGGCACCCGCAACGCGCCGAACTTCGCGGCACGCAACCAGCCCACCTCCTCGTGCGGCAGGCGGCGGTCGATCTCGCGCTGCAACGCGCCCGCGGCGATCCGCTCGAAGACGGGCGCGAAGATCTCGGTGAGCTCGGAATCGGTGGTGGTGCGCGAGGCGGTGGAGGTCATATCGGAACGATCGCCCGAACTCGTCGCTCGCTCACGGTTTACGCGCAGCGGGATCGAAATACCTTCGCCGCGAACGCCGCCGGACCTCATCCGGAAGCCAACAGCGCCCCGCCCGGAATCCGGACGGGGCGCTGCGAACCGAGAATTACTTACCAGCGGGAACGAACGGCGCGTTGATCGTCTGGAAGTACTGCACCGCGGCCGCGATGGCGACCGGAGCGGTCACCAGCAGCTGACCCGCGAGGGTACCCAGCGCACCGACGGCGATGATGCCGCCGAAGCAGCCGATCACCGCGGCGGGCAGGAACGCGCCGAACAGGCCCACGATCGCCGCCGCCGACACGGTCGCACCGGCGATACCGCCGAGCACACATCCGATGGCGCCACCGGTCAGGCCGCCGACCAGGGTACCGACGGTGGCACCGGTGGAGATGGTGTCCTTCATCCGGTTCCAGGCCGCCTGCTCACGGTCGTACGGGGTCTTCCACGGCGCGGTGTTCTGGTACGGCAGATCCACCGGCTTGTAGACCGCGTGCCCCATGTCGAACTGCGGGGTCAGGGTGGCGGTGTGGTTGGCGATGTTCGCCGCGATCGGGAATTCGAAGTCGTCGACCCGGAACTTCAGTTCCGTTCCGGCAACGGTCTTTCCGTCGGCGGCCTTGATCTTGAACACGCCGTTCTCGACGGCCATGGAACCGGCGTCGGTCTGAACGACGGAAGCGGTCGGAGTCGACCACGCCTTGAAGTTGACGGCCTCCGGCGCGCTCTGCTGCGGCGCGGCGTTGGCACCCCCGGCGGTGACGCCGAGTGCGGTTGTTACGAGAGCCGCGACCACCGCGAACTTACGCATCTTCACTTTTGTATTCCCTCATCATCAAAACCGACAGGACCGGGGCGCTGCACCGCCCCACATGCGAATGCATCCGCCCATCAGGACGAATTCATTCGACGGGGAATCCATGAGCCCCGCCGGCACAGGTCTCACTCCGGACCCGCACCCGCCCGGTATTCCCGAGCGGGGCGGTGTCCCCCCGGTGCATTCGCACCGGGTCCGATTCACCGATCACCTCGCCGTTCGTGTAACGGCGTCGTGATAGTGGTGAACATTACCTTGCCGGAGTGAACGGCGCATTGATGGTGGTGAAATATTGAATCGCCGCGATCACCGCGACCGGCGCGGTCACCAGCAATTGTCCGGCCAGGGTGCCCAGCGCACCGACCGCGATGATGCCGCCGAAGCAGCCGACCAGCGCCGCGGGCAGGAACGCGCCGAAAAGACCCACGATCGCGGCCGCGGCGACGGTCGCCCCCGCGATACCGCCGAGCAAGCAGCCCACGGCCCCGCCGGTCAGGCCGCCGACCAGGGTGCCGACGGTGGCGCCGGCGCTGATGGTGCTGGTCAACCGGTTCCACGCCGCCTGCTCGCGGTCGTACGGCGTCTTCCACGGCGCGGTGTTCTGATACGGCAGATCCACCGGCTTGTACACCGCGTGCTGGACGTCGAACCGCGGGGTCAACGTGGCGGTCCGACCGGCGATATCCGCGGCGATCGGAAACACGAAATCATCCACCCGGAAGGATAATTCGGTCCCGGCCAGGACTTTTCCGTTATTCGCCCGGATCGTGAACACCCCGTCACGCGCATCCAGCGATCCGGCGTCGGTGGAGATGATCGTCGAACTCTTGGTGGTGGTTGCCTTGTAATCGACGACGCCGTCGGACCCGTTCGGTGTGGCAGAAGACACACCGGACGACAATCCCAGCGCCGTGACGACCAGGGCCGCGACCACAGCGACCTTGTTCAATTTCACGGTATTTCCCTCATCTTCGAATCGCGACGCCGTGCTTGGCCACGACCTCCCCGTGACCGGCATCGCGAGGATTCGGCAGAGTTCGCCGAAGAACAGCCGCTCACACTGCCCGTGAGCGGCCGACCATCAGCGTCGGGCATCACGTGACGATCACGACAGGTTAAGAAACACCCAGATTTCAACCGCTGACCCGGGTGTCCGATTCGGGCAGTATCGCGTACTGGAGCGCCGTCCCCGCGCGGCGCGCCGCCCGCCCGAAGAACTGTTCCATCCTGAAAGGGTTGCGCTCGAATGAGCTTGAACTTCCACTGGTTCCTACCCACCTACGGCGATTCCCGCAACCTGGTCGCGGGCGGCCACGGCACCGCGATGTCGGGCGATCGACCCGCCTCGCTGCGCTATCTGAATCAGATCGCCGGCGCCGCGGAGGAGAACGGTTTCGAGGGGGTGCTCACCCCGACCGGGGCCTGGTGCGAGGACGCCTGGCTCACCACGGCCATGCTGGTGGAGACGACCGAGACGCTGAAATTCCTGGTCGCCTTCCGTCCCGGCGTGGTCAGCCCGACGCTGGCCGCGCAGATGGCGGGCACCTTCCAGCGGCATTCGCGCGGCCGGCTGCTGCTGAACGTCGTCACCGGCGGCGAACCGCACGAACAGCAGGCGTACGGCGACTTCCTGGACAAGGAACAGCGCTACGAGCGCACCGGCGAATTCCTGCACATCGTGCGTGAACTGTGGGGTAACCGCGAGCCGATCAGCTTCGAAGGCAAACACCTTCAGGTCCGCAACGCGCTGCTCAACAACCACCCCGATCCGATCCCGCCGGTGTTCTTCGGCGGCTCCTCGGCACCCGCGGGCCCGATCGCCGCACAGTACGCGGATACCTATTTGACTTGGGGCGAGCCACTTTTCGCAGTGAGCAAGAAGCTCGAGTGGATCCGTCGGCTGGCCGTGGACCACGGTCGCAAGCTCGACTACGGCCTGCGCATCCATGTCATCTCCCGCGACACCTCCGAGCAGGCGTGGGCCGAAGCCGATCGTTTGCTGGAGGCCGTGGATCCCGCGGATATCGAACGCGTGCAAGCGAATCTGGCCAAGAGCGAATCCGAGGGCCAGCGCCGCATGCTGGATCTGCACGGCGGCGCCACCGACCGTCTGGAGATCGCCCCCAACCTGTGGGCAGGCGTCGGCCTGGTCCGCGGCGGCGCGGGCACCGCCCTGGTCGGCTCGCACGAAGAGGTCGCCGAACGTCTCGTCGAATACTCCCGCCTCGGCATCAGCCAGTTCATCCTGTCGGGCTACCCGCACGTCGAGGAGGCGTACTGGTTCGGCGAGGGTGTGCTGCCCATTCTCGAACGTCGCGGGCTCTGGAAGCATCCCACCCGTCGCTTCCGTCCGGCCGCTACGACCCCCTTCGCGACCGCCGCCGCCAGCAGCAGCTAGATCAGCCGAATCTCGGTCGCCTGGCCGGCCGCCCACGACGCCAACAGCGCCAAGCCGTCCGCGGCGGCCGTGCCCGCGGGCGCGGTGTAGACGTTCAGGAGCAGGCCGGGTTCGGAGGACAGGTCCATCGACTCGACGTCCAGGTCGAGCCGGCCCACCACCGGATGATGCAGACGCTTGTGTCCGGACCGGTGCAGCCGAACGTCCTGGGATGCCCACCGCTGTCGGAACAGCTCACTGCGCGTTGACAATTCGCCGACCAGAGCGATCAGTTCCGCGTCGTGCGGATTGCGACCGGCTTCCATGCGCAGCTTCGCGGCCACATCGCAGGCGATCCGGTCGTAGTCGACGAAGAACGCCTGTGCCGCTTCGGGATTCAGGTACACGAACCGCGCGGTGTTCGCGGGCCGTCGCGGGTCGGCCAGCACCGGTGAATACAGCGCGCGGGCAAGCTGATTCGTGGCCAGCACGTCGTAACGGCCGTTGCAGATCCAGGCCGGGGCGTCGGTGAGGGCGTCGAGCACCTGCTGAAGCGCCGGACGCACCGTCACAGCGGGTCGCCGACGGCGTGCACCGCCGGGCGTCCTGGACTGCCGCGCGAGGTGGAACAGGTGATCGCGCTCGGCCTCGTCGAGTTGCAAGGCCGAAGCCAACGCGTCGAGCACCCCGTCGGAAGCGCCGGTGAGACTGCCACGCTCCATCCGCACGTAGTAGTCGACCGATACCCCGGCCAACAGGGCTACCTCTTCACGACGCAGCCCCTTGACCCGGCGGTTGCCGCCGTACGCGGGCAGTCCGGCCCGTTCGGGCGCGATCCGCGCACGACGCGAGCTCAGGAACTCCTTGATCTCGGTACGCAGATCGGTCATCGCCATCCCTTCACGATAAGCACTGTCCGCGGGCCGAAGGAGGCACTGCTGGTACCCCGACGGTTACACCTAGGTACCTGTTGCCGTCGTCGCGACGCCACCGTCGACCGGGACAATGGCACCCGTCATATACGCCCCGGCCCGGCTGGCGAGGAACACGGCGACCCCGGCCATGTCGTCGTCGCGGCCGATCCGGCGCAGCGGTGCCTTCCCCGCGATCTCGTCCCCGATCGCCTCGAGCGTGGCCGCCATCATCTCCGACGGGAACACTCCCGGAGCCACCGCGTTCACCGTGACGTGCTGTGGCCCCAGTTCCCTGGCAAGCACCCTGGTGAGCTGATGAAGCGCCGCCTTACTGCTGGCGTACGAGTAGTTGGGCGCAGCGGCGACGTGAATGGCGGCGATGCTGCCGATGTTGATGATCCGCGCGGGATCCTCGGCGGTACCCGCCCGGCGAAGCGCGGGCAGCAGCGCCTGCACGAGCCGGAACGGGGCCTTGAGATTGAGGTCGAGCACGGTGTCCCAACCCTCGTCCGGGAACGTCTCCAGCGGCTCACGCCACATCGCTCCGGCATTGTTGACGAGGATGTCCAGGCTTTCCGAGTCACCCACGACAAGGTCCGCGAGACGCTGACACTCGTCATACCTCGACAGATCAGCGGGAATTGCTCGAACATCGCCGAACTCCGACAGCAACCGCTGCGCCTCCGCACACGCATCCGCCTTACGCGAGCTGACGACGACGCGAGCACCCGCCCGCAACAGCCCGCGCGCGATCATCATCCCGATCCCCCTGGTACCGCCGGTGACGAGTGCGTACTTCCCACTCAGATCGAAAAGCTCTGCGTGAGTAGTGAATTGACTATCCGCCATTGACCTTCGCTCCTTCTGTCGCGGCAGCATGCGCCGACCCGCTCGCGCGTCCGATGCAGCCGAATCGAATCGATGAGGCTCCGCGGATCCATCGGTTCTCCGCCGTGTAGCCGGGAGCCGACTCAAACGTTGACAGGCGTCCGGAACGTCCGGGAGTCCCTGCCGAGACAGGTACCGCGAGAGCCCCCCTCAATCCCCGGAGAACGAGCAGAGCCCCGGCGGGATCAATTGATCCCGCCGGGGCTCTGCCGTGGCGGAGGATAGGGGATTTGAACCCCTGAGGGCGTTAACCCAACCCGCGTTCCAGGCGAGCGCCATAGGCCACTAGGCGAATCCTCCGGTCAGCAATATACCGGTTGACCCCCTGGTGGCACCAAACCGGCCTGTCGGAGGGGGTCGACGCTCACTTGTGCAGGCCGGTGAGGACCTTCTTGAGCTGGTTCTTGCAGGTGGTGGCGACGTCGTCCTTGTTGAGGGTGCTGTCGGCGTAGATGCGCAGTTCGACCTTCGCCGAGAGGTTGGAGTCCATCGTGGCGCAGGTGTAGTTGTAGACCGTGAAACTGGAGTAGTCGTCCTGTTCGACGGCGTAGTACGCCTGCGAGCCGACACCGGGCAGATCACCCGAGCTGCGGCCGCTGCCCGTGGTCTTGGTGTCGGAGTCCTTCCACATGGTGTAGTCGGGCGAGCCGTACTTGCTCTGGAAGTTGACGTCCAGGGACAGCGAAGCGCTGTTGGTGCTGTACTTGCCGCCGCCGCCCTCGTAGGAGCCGTTGCAGTCCAGCGAACCGCCGCCGATGGTGCTGTCCGGTGCGCGTTCGGTGTGCGTCGGGCTGGACTTGGGGGTGGTGGCCCATTTGCTCAGCACCGTCATGTCGACCAGGTTGCACGCGTTGCTGACGCTGGACATGTTGTAGTCGCCGTCGACCTTGTTCTTGCCCAGGATCGAGGAGGAGCTGTCGTTGCTGCTGCTCACCGCGACGATGCCGATCACGACACCGATGATCACCACCAGGCCGACCACACCGCCGATGATCCACAGCGCGGCGTTGCTCTTCTGCGGCGGACGCGGCGTGAAGGCGGGCTGCTGGGGGTAACCGCCGGTGAACTGGGGTTGCGGCTGCTGTCCGGTGTACCCCATCTGCGGCTGGACGACCGGTTGCGGCGTCGGCTGCGAAGGCGGCTGCGGAATCGGCTGCACCCCCGACTGGCCGTAGGGCTGCGGGTTGTACGTCGGCGGCGTGTACGGCTGCTGGGCGTGCCCGGCGGTGCCGAAAGCCTGGTTGCCGCCCAGGATCGTCGGATCGGTGCCGGTCAGCGGTGTGCCCGAACCGGTACTGGCCGGGGTGGACCACCACTGGTTGGCGTCCTGCGGCGACTCGTCCTGCGGCGGGGTGTTCTCCGTCATGTTTTCCTTCCCTCCGGGTGCGGTAGCCGAAGCCCCCTCGGAACGTTCGACAGATCGTAGCGAGTCGACCGCCGCCACGTCTCCTGCGTTTGCCGGGGGCGCGTGCGGACGGGGTGTCGGGGAGCCGCTACACTGGCCGACGGATCCCGCGCGGCGCGCATCCTGTGAACTCCCCCAGGGCCGGAAGGCAGCAAGGGTCAACGGGCTCTGCCGGGTGCGCGGGGTCCCCTTACCTCCCCGCTCTGGTTCGCGGCCTTCGGGGGCCGCGAACATGCCGCAGCGGAGCGTAGGCCGCAGACACAGCATATGCCGCACCTCGGGTGATAATCCCTAGTAACGTGGATTGCTGGACCCGGCGCGGGCCGCGTCCGAACACAATCCCCACGCTGCTTGGAAAGGCTGTTGAGTGATGCCCCGGCAAACGCAGATCGGTTTGATGAGCCATGCGGAACTCGTATCCGAACACGAGACGCAGACCGCGAACTACGCGAAGCTCGAAACCGAAAAGCTGACACTGGATCTCACCCGCGGTAAGCCCTCGCCCGAGCAACTCGACCTCTCGCTGGAGCTGCTCACCCTGCCCGGCACCGAATTTCGCGATGCGGCCGGTACGGATCTGCGCAATTACGGTGGGCAGCAAGGGCTTCCGGAGTTGCGCGCGATCTTCGGCGAGCTGCTCGGCATCCCGGTGGCCAACCTCCTGGCCGGGAACAACTCCAGCCTCGAGCTGATGCACGAGGTGCTGACGTTCTCGCTGCTGTACGGCACCGCCGATTCCGCGCGCCGCTGGGTGGACGAGCCGGTCGTCAAATTCCTGTGCCCCAGTCCGGGTTACGACCGGCACTTCGCGATGACGCAGGCGCTCGGCATCGAGATGATCCCGATCGAGATCGGTCCCGAGGGCCCGGACGTGCACGCCATCGCCGCGGCGGTGGCCGCGGACCCGCAGATCAAGGGCCTGTGGGCGGTGCCGAACTACGCCAACCCGACCGGTGTCACCTTCTCCGAAGACATTGTCCGGGAACTGGTTTCGATGCCCGCGGCCGCGCCGGACTTCCGGCTGTTCTGGGACAACGCGTACGCGGTGCACCCGCTGACCGACACCACCGAACCCTCGCTGGACGTGCTGGGCCTGGCCGCCACGGCCGGAAACCCCAACCGCCCCTTCGTTTTCGCCTCCACCTCGAAGATCACCTTCGCCGGCAGCGGGGTCAGCTTCCTGGGCGGCTCGACCGCCAACCTGGACTGGTACCTGAAACACGCCGCGAAGAAGAGCATCGGCCCGGACAAGATCAACCACCTGCGGCACGTGAAATTCTTCGGCGACGCCGACGGCGTGCGCGCGCACATGCAGAAGCACCGCGCCATCCTGGAGCCGAAATTCGCTCTGGTGCTGCGGATTCTGGAGGATCGGCTGGGCGCGTCGAAGATCGCGTCGTGGACCGAGCCCAAGGGCGGCTACTTCATCAGCCTGGATGTGCTGGAGGGCACTGCCGCCCGGGTCGTCGCGCTGGCGAAGGCCGCCGGAATCGCGCTCACCCCGGCGGGTTCGGCGTTCCCGTACGGAAAAGACCCGGAGGACAAGAACATTCGCATCGCACCGAGTTTCCCGCCGCTGGGTGACCTGGAGAAGGCGATGGACGGCCTGGCGACCTGTGTGCTGCTCGCGGCCACGGAGAAGCTGCTCGACAAGTAGAGCGGTTGCGCGCCCGATAGGTCCGGAACGCGAACGGGCCGCCCTGTAGCGGGCGGCCCGTTCGTCGTTCGAAAAGTGTTGTGGTTACGCGGGTTTGTGCGCCAGGACCGCGAACATGGTCACCGACAGGTGGATGTCGCCGGACTCCGCGCCCACCTGGAGATCGGCCAGCAACCGCTCGCGCTGCTGCTCGGTGATCGCGCCGCGCGCCACCGCCATCGCGGAGATCCGCGCGACCAGCGCACCCGCGCCGATCCCGGCGTCCTGCACCAGCGCGTGCGAGCCGACCTCGTCGACGACCAGCCCCGCCTGCTGCAACTGTCCGTGCAGGCGACGTCCGGCGAACGGGTTGGTGGTGTTGCCGATCAGCGTCTCGATCACCTCGTGCGTCACCTTCCGGTCGCCCGGATGCACGATCGCGGTGCCCCAATCGCTGTCGGTCACCACGACCCGCCCGCCGGGCCGCAGCACCCGCGCGATCTCGGCGGTCGCGCGCACCGGCGCGGTCAGATGCTGGAACACGCGCTCGCACAGCGCCGCATCGAACGATCCTGCCCCGAACGGCAGCCCGTAGGCGTCCCCGGTGACGAACCGTGCGACCGAACCCGCCTGTGCCGCAGTACGTTCCGCGGTGGCGAGCAGATTCGGATCGGGTTCCACACCGACGGCCTCGCCGTGCGGACCGACGGCCTCGGCGAAGGTGAGCACCTCCGACCCGGTCCCGGACCCGATGTCGACCGCGCTCTCGCCCGGCCGCAACCCCAGCGCCTCGTGGGCCCAGGACCGCAGCCGCGCGATCCCGGGCAACGCGGCCTGCAGATCACGGACATCGATGAGTTGATCGTGCCCTTCCCGATCGAATCGATCCGGTCGCCGGGCAGAGGGTGTGGTGCTGTCTGTGGACGCCATATAACTTGCCGTTCTGTCTTTCGGCACCGTGCCCACTGTGGGGGGTATCACCAGAGTGTCAGGCATGCGCCGAGCCTACGCGGCACATCCGGCTACTCGCCGGTTTCGATTCGCGGGGCGTCGTCCGCAGCCGCCCGGAGCCTTCTCGGGGATCTCGAGCACCCGCTGGAGTGGGATGATCGACGTCATGGCCACCCATCAGCTGTGTCTCGCGCAGGAACCCGAAGCGGATCTGCTGCTGTCCTCGGACCCGTTCGCGCTGCTCCTGGGGATGATGTTGGATCAGCAATACCCCCTCGAACACGCATTCCGGGGCCCGCGCAAACTCGCCGACCGAATGGGCGGATTCGACATCCGCAAGATCGCCGAGGCCGACCCCGCCGAGTTCGAGGAATTGGCGGCCACACCACCCGCAATTCACCGTTACGGCCGCTCGATGGCCCGGCGTGCCCAGGACCTGGCCCGATACGTCATCGAACACTACGACGGCCACACCGACCGAATCTGGACCCAGGACGATCCGAACGGCACGGAAGTCCTGCGCCGCCTCAAGGACCTCCCCGGCTACGGCGACCAGAAAGCACGGATCTTCCTGGCACTACTCGGCAAACAACTCGAGGTCCGGCCGAGCGGATGGGAGAAGGCCGCAGGGGCGTACTCGGAACACAACTCGCGACGTTCGGCGGCGGACATCGTGGACGGGGAGACGTTGCTCGAGGTACGAGCGTTCAAGAAGGAACAGAAGGCGGCCGCCAAGAAGAAGGCGTGAGCATCTCATCGCTCATCCTGCGACGAGACGGTCGCCGTCATCATCCTTAGCCTCGATCAGCCCCAGGAGATCTACCTGGCCCGTGGTTCCGACGAGACGGACACCGGGCCGGATGTCAATGAAGCGCAGGACCTTCGGGGGACACCTCTGGAAGCGGCACGCGACGGCGAGGTCCTCGTAACCCGATGTCGGGTCAAGGCAGGCCGAGCGCGATGGCGAGTGCTCGGTTGACTGCCAAGATAGATGCTGGTGACAAGGTGCCGAGATACTCACCAAGTTCGTTCTTGCTCAAGGTTTCGATGTTGTCGGTGTTGACGTATCCGTTGAGCGGATCGGCCGGTGTGAGTTCCACCCAGGTCGGCAGCTCCCGCTTCGTGGTCGTCAGCCGTACAGCCAAGATATCGGCCGTGACTCGGTTGCGACCATTGTTGGAGACGACGAGCCAAGGCTCGAGCCCATAGCCGAGGTCCGCTCGATAGACCTGGCCGCGTACAGGCGCAGCGGTTGGGCTCACGCGGTCGCCTGCCGAGCGTTACGGCGCGCCCGGAGCGCGGAGCGCTCCTCGTCGTTCTCGAACGGGTAACTCGGCGACTCGGCGACGACTGCCGTGTAGGCCGCCTGCAACTTCTCTTCTTGCAGCCGATTCCACGCCTCGTGGATTGCTGCAACGACTGCGGCAGACCGCGACGGCGAAGCCGCCTCCAGATCTGTCAGCTGTTGGAACGTCTCCTCGTCCAGCCGGACTGTCATCGCATGTGTCATACAAATATGATACCGACAAACGCACCGTCAGAACAGCCTGGAGCAGGCTGGAGCAAGTTTGGCTCTGCGCGCCTCGAAATGAAATGAGCCCACCGGAATCCGGGATTCGATACACCGCATCATCGTCGCTCCGCCATTTCCGGCGCATGAACGATGGGTGAGACGAGTCAGGTAAGCAGGGCTGTCACGGTTTCGGTGAGGGCCGTGTTCAGGAGGTCGGCGTAGGTGTCTATGTCGGGGATGACGGCGGGGTCGGCGTGGATGGAGAGGGTGATTGTGGGGCCGAGGCCGTGTAGGCCGTGGGTCAGGTGCATTACTGTGCCGAGGGCGGGGAAGCCGGCGGTCCAGCGGGCGGGGGCGGTGGCGAAGGTGAGGGTGGCGGGGCCGCGGTTGACGCTGGAGAGCACGGTGTGGGCGGGGAGGGTTTCGGGGGTGCGGTCGAGGGGGTAGGCGGCGATGTCGCGGCGGAGTACGGGGGCGGGGATCACCTCGGTTACCGCGTTGCGGGTGGTCATCAGGGGTGAAGGGTTCGGGTGCGGCGGGCGGTCAGGGCGGTGGAGATGCGGGCGGCTCGGATGTGTGGATTCGGTTCTCGCACAGGGAGTTCGATGGCCAGGTCTGCGTAGTTGTTGCGGGGCGACGAACTGCTGGGCGGCGCGGGGACGGCCATCGAGATCTGTGCGCCGAGGCGGATATTCGGTTCGCCGTGTTCGGACAGGTAACGGGAGAGGGCCACAGCTATCGCGGTTGCCGCCACCACGGTCACCGTGTGGCCGGGGACGCGTAGGTCGTCGCGGACCAACATGCGGATGGCGTGGGAGGTCGGCGCGGGTGGGTGGTTGAGTCGGGTCGGTGGGAAATCTGTTGCGGGCGTGGGGATTTTGCCGCGCGTTGTCAGATCTGCGAGTTCGCGGCGGGCGCGTTCGGCAGCCAGTCCACGAATCACCGTGCGAGCCATGGCAATCGGGAATTTCAGCAGTGCCGCAGTCTCCACCAGAAGCGGTCCGCGAACAACCGCACGCGCCAACCTACCCCGACATGCCGACACGCGCTCAGACGAATTCGGTTCGGACACAGGAACATCGCTCCACAGCGCCCGTGCGATATCGGCCGCACGACGCCCATCAGCCAACGCATGCGACAGCTGCAACACCGCAACCAGCGCGGGCGCGTCACCACCCGGTGCACCACGAACACCGCGAAACAGATGCAGCCGCCACGGATACTCCTCGGCGCGAACACCACAGGACAACAGATTCTCCAGTGCCGCAACAACATCCGTCCACACGGAACCGGCAACCACAGGCTCGGTGATCTGCGAGGCCACAGCATCACACGAAACCCACCGCGGATACGCGAAGCGATACTCCCGCAGCCGCACACCCAGATCCGGAATCCCGGCGGCCCGCGCGAGCACCTCCTCCCGCAACGACTCGAACGAAGCCCCGGCATCATCGAAGCAATACAGCAGGAACAGATCGTTGACCGCGCGACGCGACAACCAATATCTCGTCGCGTCCTGCGGCGCCAGCGAAGTCACCCGACGACGATATCCACCCGTGGTATGAGTCGAAAAATCCCCATCGATCTGCGGCTTCGAAAGTGCTACGCTGCGTAGTAGAAGATCCATCCATCACACCCGGGGCGGGGTGACTGCCATGGCAGTACGCACAGGTCTCAGCAGCGGAACGCTTGCCGGACAGGCTGATTCGGCGGATCAGCGATACCGGGCGGCCGGTTTCGCGAAACGTTCCATCAACAAGGTCTTTCCGACGCACTGGTCGTTCCTGCTCGGCGAGATCGCGCTCTACAGCTTCATCATCCTGCTGCTGTCGGGCATCTATCTGACGCTGTTCTTCGACCCATCGATGACCGAGGTCGTCTACAACGGCTCGTACCAGCCACTGCGCGGCGTCTCGATGTCACGCGCCTACGAATCGGCCCTGGACATCAGCTTCGATGTGCGCGGCGGGCTGTTCGTGCGACAGGTACACCATTGGGCCGCACTGCTTTTCACCGCTTCGATGATCGTGCACCTGTGCCGCATCTTCTTCACCGGCGCGTTCCGCAAACCGCGCGAGGCGAACTGGGTGATCGGTGCGGTGCTGTTGATCCTGGCCATGTTCGAGGGCTTCTTCGGCTATTCGCTGCCCGACGATCTGCTGTCCGGCACCGGCCTGCGCGCCGCGTTCGCGGGCATCACCATGAGCACCCCGGTGATCGGAACGTGGTTGCACTGGTTGATGTTCGGCGGCGACTTCCCCGGCACGATCATCATCCCGCGCCTGTACATCGCGCACGTCCTGCTGCTACCCGGCATCATGCTCGCGCTCATCGCCGCGCACGTCGCCCTGGTCTGGTACCAGAAACACACCCAGTTCCCCGGCCCGGCGCGCACCGAACGCAACGTCGTGGGCGCGCGCATCGTGCCGGTGTTCGCCGCGGATCAGGGCGCGTTCTTCATGTTCACCCTCGGCATCGTCGCGTTCATGGGCGGCGTCCTGCAGATCAATCCGATCTGGAACATGGGGCCCTACAACCCATCTCAGGTCTCGGCGGGCACCCAGCCCGACTTCTACATGATGTGGACCGACGGATTCCTGCGGCTGTTCCCGGCCTGGGAGATGTACCCGCTCGGGCACACCGTGCCGGGGCCCGTCGCGGTCGCGGTCATGATGGCGGTGATCTTCGGCGTGCTGATCAGCTATCCGTGGATCGAGAAACGCCTGAGTCACGATCGCGCGGCGCACAACCTGCTGCAACGCCCCCGCGACGTCCCCGTCCGCACCGCGATCGGCGCGATGGCGTTGACGTTCTACCTGGTCCTGACCCTGGCCTGCGTCAACGACGTCATCGCCCTGAAATTCGACATCTCGCTCAACGCCACCACCTGGATCTTCCGCATCGGTCTGCTGATCGCGCCGCCGCTGGCCTATCTGCTCGCCTACCGGATGTGTATCGCGTTGCAGCGCAGCGATCGTGCGGTTCTCGAGCACGGGATCGAGACCGGCATCGTGCGCAGGCTGCCGCACGGCGAGTACATCGAGATCCATCAGCCGCTGGGCCCGGTCGACGCGCACGGACATCCGATTCCGCTGACGTATCAGGGCGCGGCGATCCCGAAGAAGATGAACCGGCTGGGCCTTTCCGGCAAACCGGGCCTCGGCAGCTTCCTGCGGGCGGATCCGCAGGTAGAGGCCGAACAACTGGAGGCAGCCGACCGCAACCGGGAGCGCGAGCAACTCGCGGTGCTGCGGAGCCGGGTGCGCGAACCCGAGAACCGGGACTGATCCGCACACGCGAAGGCCCCGAGCCGCACGGCCCGGGGCCCGATGTGTCGATTTCTATCGGCCGGTCAGCCCCGCCCCGACAGCCGACTCGTCACCCCCGCGACGAACGAATCCCATTCGCCGGGAGTGAACCCCAGCATCGGACCGCGGCCGTGATCCTTGGTGTCCCGCAGCGCGACATTGCCGTCGCGCAGGAACGCCACCTCGACACAGTTTCCATCCGGACCACTGTGTCTGCTCTTGAACCACACGGCATCGGTTGTATCCAACTTCACGGCACTTGCTCCTTCATCGCTTCGAGCTGAGAATTAGCTGACTTCATTCGTTCCGGCAGCGGGATCCCCTCGAAAAGACAGCAACCCCGTTACTGCGCCCCGCGGGGCGCAGTCTGCGTACTGCTTGACTCGTGGTGCGTGTCCACTTTCCGCACCTTGCGGGGGCCTCACCCCCGTTCAGACACTAGCAGGTTTCCGCAATGTTGCGCTGTCCTCTTTTCGAATCCAATCATGCATATCCGCCCAGACCGGAACCATCGAATGTGTTTGCAGAATTATAGCCAGCTAACATTTCTCGAGTCGGGCAAACATTATTAGGTACATAATTCGACCGAAGTTCCCGTACCCCGATCCGCCCGCACCGACACCCGCCGCGCACACCGTGGATCATGGAGCCGTGGTGCAACGCGATCGAGACGATGCCGGACATGCCCGCAATGCCCGCCCCCGCGACCGCCTCGGACGCCCGCTACCTCCTGGCACCCCTGGTGTGGAGCGGATTCCGGAGGATCTCGAGCTGGCGCCCGACGAGACGCTGGACTACGCCCAGCGACTCCTCGACGACGGTCTCGCCTTCAACGCGCACGAGGTGCTGGAGGCCGCCTGGAAGAGCGGACCGTTCGCCGAAAGGATGCTGTGGCAGGGACTGGCGCAATACGCGGTCGGACTCACGCACATCCAGCGCGGTAATCCGAAGGGGGCCAGGACACTGCTGGAACGGGCCGTCGGGCGGCTGGCGGACGCGGAACCGTTGCCGTACCGGCTCGACGGCGCAGGTCTACGCACTCATGCCGAACGTCTATTGGCCGATCTGGCCGCCGGACGCGAGATCCCCGAGGAAAAATTGATTCCTCGTCTACGGGGCTGAACATGAACGGACATTCCGGCGCGGGCCGATTCGCCCCGAGCCCCTCGGGCGATCTGCATCTGGGCAATCTGCGCACCGCACTGCTCGCCTGGTTGTTCGCCCGTACCACCGGACGCGCCTTCGGTATCCGGATCGAGGATCTGGATCGGGTACGCCCCGGGGCGGCGGAACGTCAACTGTCCGATCTGGCCGCGCTCGGTCTGGACTGGGACGGTCCGGTCACCCGCCAGTCCGAGCGGCTCGCGCTGCACCACGCCGCGGTCGACGGGCTCACCGCGGCCGGGCTGACCTACGAATGTTATTGCACCCGAAGGGAAATCCAGCAGGCCGCGCAGGCGCCGCACGGGCCGATGGGCGCGTATCCGGGCACCTGCCGCGAGCTGTCCGCGACCGAACGTGCCGAGCGGCGCGCACAGGGGCGTCCGGCGGCGTTGCGATTACGTTCGAAGACAAGCGAATTCGAGATCGTCGACGGGCTGCGCGGGCATTATCGGGGCCTGGTGGACGATTTCGTGCTGCGGCGCGGCGACGGCATCCCCGCCTACAACCTCGCGGTCGTGGTCGACGACGCCGATCAGGGGGTGGATCAGGTGGTGCGCGGCGACGATCTGCTGCCCTCCACGCCGCGGCAGGCGTATCTGGCCACGTTGCTCGGCGTGAATGTGCCACGGTACGTACACGTTCCGCTGGTGCTCAATCGTGACGGCAAACGTCTGGCCAAACGTGACGGAGCCGTCACGCTCGCCGATCGGCGGGCGCTGGGCGAATCACCGCAACAGGTGTTCGCGCTGCTCGCGGACTCGCTGGGATATCGGGCAAATCGCCCGCACGAGTTGCTCGCACAGTTCCGGCCCGCACTGCTGCCCACCACGCCGTGGGTACTCGCGACCAATGATGTGGTGGAACCGAGCCGGAATCCGTAACGTACGCCGGGTCCGAAGCCACGACCACATCTACGAGGACTACACGAAATATGACGAGCGGTGGGTACGACCCCAACCAATACCCCCAGGGCGGCCAGCCGTACGGTCAGCCTTATCCGCAGCCCGGTCAGCAGCCCTACGCGGGTCAGCCGGACTACGGGCAGCAGCAGCCGTACGGCCAGCAACCGTACCCACAGGGGGGACAGCAGTATCCGCAGGGGGCACCGCAGGACCCCTACGGGCAGCAACCGTACGGGCAGCCGGTCGGCGGGCAGCAGTATCCGTCGGATCCCTATGCGCAGCAGCAGCAGCCTTACGGGCAGCCGGGGTATGGTGCGCCGGGCGCGCCGGGGTTCCCCGGGATGCCGGGGATTCCGGGTCTGCCGCCGGGGGCGCAGCCCGGTGAGCTGGGCATTCGGATCGGTGCGCGGGTCATCGACATGATCATCGTCCTCATCCCGGGCTACCTGCTCTACTTCCTCATCCAGATGACCTTGGGCTTCTCCTTCGGCGCGCAGATGGTCGGCGGGCTGCTCCTGGGCCTGGTCGGTGCGCTGTACTTCCCGGTGATGGAAGCCACGCAGGGCTTCACGCTCGGGAAGAAGATCCTCGGTCTGCGGACGCTGGGCCCCAACGGCGCACCGAAGCCGGACTTCCAGCAGGCGCTGATCCGCAACATCTACGCGATCTGCAACCTGGTCTGGTGCCTCGGCGGCATCGCCGCGTTGGTCATCATCATCGTCATGATGGTCACCATCGAGCAGTCGCCCATCAAACAGGGCTGGCACGACCGGATCGCCGGTGGCACCCAGGTGATCAAGGGCTGACCCCCGCCACACCGAAATACCAAGGGGCGCATCCGATCACGGATGCGCCCCTTGTCATCTCCCGAGTCTCAATAAGTACTCGACGACGAACTCCCGATGATGGCCACCACGACGACGAAGTACGCGACGACCAGGACGATGATCCCGATCCCGATCCAGATTCCGGCCAGCGCCATCCCGCGGCCGTCCTGATTACGCTCGCGGATCTGACCGAGCGCGATGAATCCCAGAATCACCCCGACGATCGAGGTGACACCGCAGGTCGCGAGCCCGGCGAGGGAGGTGACCAGCGAGGCGATGGCCATACCGTTGGAACTGCGCGGCTGCGGATAGCCGTACGGCTGATAACCGGGCGCGGCCGCGTAGGGCTGCGCGATCGGCTGCACCGGCTGCTGGGGATAGCTCGGATAGGGCTGCGGAGGCGGGGTGGACGGGTACTGCGGGGCCGCGTTGTAGGCCGGCGGAGGCGGCGGTGCCGATGGTTGGCCCCCCGACTCCGACGACACACCCTCGCCGCCGTACTGCTTCCACCACTCGTCGGAATCGCCGGGATTCGTCATTCGCTCAGCCTATTCCAAGCTACCCGCTTCCCGGTATCGTGATTATCTCGTGAGTGAAACAAGACAAACGCCGGAAATCGACGAGTCTGGACGCCCCGCGGCCGAGCACGCGTCGTTCGCGCGAGCCGTGGGGAGCCCGTACACCCTGATCGTGGTGGTTTTCACCACCACCCTGATGATCTCGAACATCTGCGCCACCAAGGGCGTGCAGTTCTTCGGCGGACACCATCTGTCGCTCGGACCGCTCGAGATCCTGCCGATCACCACCGACGGCGCGTTCTTCCTGTTCCCGCTGGCCTACGTCATCGGCGACATCCTCAGCGAGGTCTACGGTTTCAAGGCCGCTCGCCGCACCATCTACTACGGCTTCGGCATGCTGGCGCTGATGGTGCTGTGCTTCTGGATCGCCATCGGCCTGCCCGCCGCCGACTTCTACAGCAACCAGGACGCCTTCCGCACCGTCGCCGGCACCACCCCGCAACTGGTCGCCGCGGGTCTGGCCGGATACGTCGTCGGCCAGTTCCTGAACTCGGTCACCCTGGTCCTGATCAAGGAGCGCACCAAGGAGAAGCACCTGTGGGCCCGCCTGCTGGGCTCCACGGTCGCAGGCGAATTCGGCGACACCCTCATCTTCTGCTCCATCGCCGCCACCGCCATCGGCATCAACACCTGGGGCGCATTCCTGAATTACGTTCTGGTGGGCTTCATCTGGAAAACTCTCTGCGAGGTCATCGTCATGCCCATCAGCTACCGCTGCATAGCCTTCCTCAAGAAGCGCGAACCCACCTACGCCCCCCTCGACCGCCCAGCCCTCTACAGCTGACCCCTCGCGGTAACCCCCTCCACCCCAATACCTTTCGGACACCCGAACCAATCGGGTGTCCGAATGCTGTTGCGCCCGCCCCGATGTCAGCATCGGCCACTGTAACGTTCGACGATTCCCCACCTATCTCACCGATCATCAGCGTGCACCGCACGTCGGAGAACAACCGCAGGAAGCACCTGCACCGTGGAGATGAGGGGCCATGACCAGCACACTCGACCGGATCAATGTCATTGCCGACAAACTTCGGGCGACACAGTCATCGATCACCACCGAAGAGGCGACGAAGAACGCGCTGATCATGCCGTTCATCGCACAGGTGCTCGGCTACGACGTCTTCGATCCGGCCGAAGTCGTGCCCGAATTCGTGTCGGACGTCGGCACCAAGAAGGGCGAGAAGATCGACTACGCGATCCTCCGGGACGGTGCCGTTCAGATCCTGATCGAGTGCAAGAAGATCGCCGAACCTCTCAACATCAACCATGCCTCGCAACTGTTCCGGTACTTCTCGGTGACCTCGGCCCGGATCGCGATACTGACCAACGGCCGCGAGTACCAGATCTATACCGACGGCGATCGCCCGAACATCATGGATTCGAAGCCGTTCCTGGTGTTCGACGTACTGGATATGGACAAAGTTCTCGTTCCGGAGGTAGCGAAGCTGTCGAAGGAGTCGTTCGATCTCGATTCGATCGTCAGCGCCGCCGAAGAACTCAAGTACATCGGGCAGATCAAACGCCTACTGGCACAGGAGATGAAGCTGCCCACCGAGGATTGGATCCGGTTCTTCATCGCCCGCGTCTACGAGGGAAAGGCGACGCAGCGGATCGTGGATCAGTTCCGCCCCCTGGTGACGAAGGCCGCAGCACAGTTCATCGCAGACCAGGTGAGCGACCGCCTGAACAACGCGCTCGGCGACAACACCGGCGCCGTCATCGCCGCCCCCTCCGAATCTCCGGTAGCCACCGCACCGAACGTGCCCGAGCCGGAAACGCCGGTGACAGAGGACGGCATAGTCACCACCGAGGAGGAACTCGACGGCTTCAACATCGTTCGCGCCATCCTCGCCAAGGAGATCGCCCCGGACAGGGTTTACTACCGCGACGCGAAGGCCTATTTCGCGATTCTCCTCGACGACAACAACCGCAAACCGATTGTGCGCCTTCACCTCAACGGTAAGAGCATCAAGTTCATCACGACCTTCGAAAACGGCAAGGACGGGGAGCGTCGCGACATCGCCAGCGTTGTCGACCTGTATCAGCATGCCGACCAGCTGCTGACGACGGTGAAGAACTACGGATGAGAGCGAACCACCGTCGCTACGGCGCCACCAGCCGGGGTGCGACCATGGGCCCGACTCCGCCGCCGCAACTGACATCACTACCCCGGTAACCCTTTCCACCCCAATACCTTTCGGACACCCGAACCAATCGGGTGTCCGAATGCTGTTGCGCGCCTGGATGTATCGGCCTCTTCATCATGATGAGTGATTGCCTCGCGAGCCACATCACGGTGAGACATGCGGCGGCACACCGTCCGCGGACGCTCCCGATCGGCCCCACCCGGGACACCGATCGCGCACCGCAGTGTTGCGTTTCGGGGCGAAAATCGGCCCGAAAAGAAACACAAGTGGCACTTTGCTTTCCTTGTTGGCCTCGAAAGGAAACAGAAGTGGGCATATGCTTTCTTTGTGCATCCCGAGAAGTTCGCTGACAACCCGACGGGGTTCCTTGTGCCCATCGCCGGAACGGACCAGCGGTGGGGTGCGTGGTCGCATGTCGCGTTCGTTCCGGATCCGCTGCCCAGCGAGACGCCGGAGTTGAGTGCGGCGACGTTCAACGTGGTGGCCAATGCGCGAGCCGCGCTGGCGGCGTTGGACGCGTCCGCACGTCAGCTGCCGAATCCGGCGTTGCTGCGGCAGCCGACGCTGCGACAGGAGGCACAGAGCACCTCCGCGCTGGAGGGAACCTACGCACCCCTCGAGGAAGTGCTCGGGGTGGATGCCGATGAGCGACCGGCCGATGCGGCGATGCGGGAGGTGTTCAACTACGTCATCGCGGCCGAGCACGCGTTCGACTGGATCGAGGACGGGCGGCCGCTCACCATCGGGATGCTCGAATCGATGCAGGGAATCCTGGTCGACGGCACGTCCGCCGATACTCGCCAGGCCGGGCGCATCCGAACATCGCAGGTGGTGATCGGCAGCCACCGTGGTGCGCAGGTGCGCGACGCGCGATTCATTCCACCGCCCCCCGGTATAGATTTCGAAGGCCGGGTTCGCGACTGCATCGACTGGGTCATGCAGCCCAACGACGCGATCGACCCGCTGGTGCGGGCGGGGATGGCGCACTACCAGTTCGAAACGCTACATCCGTTCAACGACGGCAACGGGCGGATCGGACGCCTGCTGATCGTGCTGCAACTTCACCTGTCGGGCGTGCTGTCCGAGCCGACGCTGACGGTTTCGCCCTGGTTCGAGGCTCGGCGGGCCGAGTACTACGACCGCCTGCTCGCCGTGAGCACGAACGGCGACTGGGACGGCTGGATCAGATTCTTCGCGACCGGTGTGGGCGCGGCCGCGAATGCGACCGGTAGGCAACTCACGGACCTGATCCGAATGCAGCACGAGTTGAAGGCTCGGGTGCGCACCGCCGGGCTACGCGCGGAAAACGCTGTGCGACTGGTGGATTACGCACTCGCTCAACCGATCTTCACCGTCCGCAACGTGAGTCAGCACCTGGCGGTGACCATGCCCCGCGCCAGGACCCTGGTCTCGCAGTTGGTCGACGCCGATGTCCTGCGCCAGTACGACGACAGCACCTACGGCCGCCGATTCAGCGCCCCCGACATCCTCGCCATCCTGCTGCGTTGAGCGTCATCCGATCCGCGCACCCGCGACGTCGGGCACCCGGGGCGTAGGTTGTTGGGATGCGGATTGGGGAGTTGGCCAGGCGGACGGGGGTCAGTCCGCGGTCGCTGCGGTATTACGAAGAGCAGGGGTTGTTGGCCAGTTCGCGGTCCGATGCCGGGCAGCGGCATTATGCCGAGGGGGCGGTGCCGCGGGTGTCGTTGATTCGGCGGTTGTTCGAGGCGGGGATGTCGAGTCGGGTGATCGTGAGTGTGTTGCCGTGCGTGGATATTCCGGATGATCTGGATGTTGCCGAGGAGACGTTCGCGGCGATGATGCGTGAGCGCGAGCGGATCGACGCCGAGATCGCGCATCTGGTCGAGACGCGGGCTGCGCTCGACGCGCTGATCAAGGGGAACAGTCGGCATCGGGCGGAGCTGTCCGCGACCTCGGGAACGGTGGCCGAGTCGGCTTGACGTTGTGATCTGCGTCTCAGGTGGTTGCCCCTGACATCGGTGTGAGGGATGAGGATGGCCGCAGAGCCCGGAACCACCGGGATCGGGCGACGCAGGAGGCGGCGAAAGATGGTGCAGGCGTGGGGTTTCGGCAGGTTCGGCGGGGCCGAGGTGCAGGAGTTGTTCGATCGTCCCGATCCTGTCCCGGGTCGTGGCGAGGTGCTGATCCGGGTCGATATCGCCGGTGTGAATCCGCTCGACCACGTGGTGCGCTCGGGTCTGGTCGACGGGCTCGACGGCGGGCGTCCGTTTCCGCGCGTACTGGGGATGGAGGCAGCGGGAACCGTGCTGGCCCTGGGGACGGATGTCGACGGGCTCGAGGAGGGTGACGCGGTCTTCGGTTTCGCGCTCACCGGTGGCGGCACCTACGCCGAGACGACGGTGCTGTCCGCGCCGAACACCGCGCGCATCCCGGCGGGTCTGTCAGCGACCGTGGCGGCGACGCTGCCCGTGGCCGGGACGACCGCGGTCGATGCGCTCGACCAACTCGACCTTCCGTCCGGTGCCACGGTCCTGGTCAACGGGGTCGGAGGTGGGGTCGGCCTCGCCGTGGCCGGGCTGGCCGTCGGGCGCGAGCTGCGGGTGATCGGCACCGGGAGTGCGGCCAAGCGCGAGCCTGCCGAGGCCATCGGGGTGCGATTCATCGACTACACCGCCGGGGACGTCGTCGCCGCGGCGCGCGAACTCGCCCCGGACGGCGTCGACGGGATCATCGACCTGGTCGGCGGGACCTCGCTGCGGACGGTCGTTCCGCTGGCGCGGGATTCCCGCAACGTCATCGCCGTGGGCGATCAGTCCGTTGCCGAACTCGGCGGGCGTTTCGTCGAACGTCGCCTCGACCGCGAAAACCTGGAGCGCGCGGCCCGGCTGGCGCTCGACGGCGTGCTCGCACCCGTGATCAGCGCGGTCCATCCGCTCGCCGACGCCCCGGCCGCCCTCGCCACGGTCGAGAACGGTCACGCTGCGGGCAAGGTCGTCATCAAGGTGACGTGAGTTGGAGAGCAGGCCGCACACCGGCCCGGCGCGGGCTACGGGGTGGCGATGCGGCCCTGCCAGCGGCCGAGGGTGTCGGATTTGAAGTCGTCGTAGTAGCCGCCGTCGATGCTGGCGCGGATGTTGTCGACCAGGCGGATCGTGAAACGTTCGTTGTGGATCGTGCAGAGGGTGGCGGCCAGCATTTCCTTGGCCTTGAAGAGGTGGTGGATGTAGGCGCGGGTGTAGTGGGCGCAGGTGTAGCAGTCACAGGAATCGTCGATGGGGGTGAAATCGCGGCGGAAGCGGCTGGTGTTGATGTTGAAGCGGCCCTCGGCGACGTAGATCGCGGCATTGCGGGCGACTCGGGAGGGGTTGACGCAGTCGAAGGTGTCCGCGCCGTTCTCGACGGCGACGAAGAAATCCTCCGGTTCGCTGATGCCGAGCAGGTGGCGCGGTTTGTCCTCGGGGAGTTCGTCGCAGCACCAGCCGACGATCGTGCCGAGATTGTGTTTCTCCAGTGCGCCGCCGATCCCGTAACCGTCGAAACCCGTTCCGGCACTTCCCCGTAACGCCTCCAGCTCGCGACATGCCTTGCGGCGCAGGTCCTCGTACTGCGCGCCCTGGATCACCGCGAACAATGCCTGATACGGGCGGTGGGTGCGTTCGGCGGTGAGCCGCTCGTGCTCGTCGATGCAGCGCTGCGCCCACTCGTGCGTGCGTTGCAGCGACTTCTCCTGGTAGCCACGGGTATTGAACAGCGTGGTGAGCTCGTCGAACGCGAACATGATGTCCGCGCCGAGACGATGCTGGATCCCCATCGACACCTCGGGGGTGAACCGGTGGCTCGACCCGTCCAGATGCGACCGGAAGGTGACCCCGTCGTCGTCCACGACCGCGAGCCGCTGCTTCCCCTCGGCGATCACATCGTCGCTCTGCACGCCGACCGCCTCCATGGCCAGCACCTTCTTGAACCCCACCCCCAGCGACATCACCTGGAATCCGCCACTGTCGGTGAACGTCGGCCCCGGCCAATTCATGAACCGGCCCAAACCGCCCGCCTCGTCCACGATGTCCGATCCGGGTTGCAGATACAGGTGATAGGCGTTGGCGAGCAACGCCTGCGCCCCGATCTCCCGCATCGTCTCCGGCAACACCGCCTTCACGGTCGCCTTCGTCCCCACCGGAATGAACGCGGGCGTCGAAATACTCCCGTGCGGCGTCCGCAACACCCCCGACCGCCCGTGCCGCCCCTCCAGCCGGGTACCGATGGAAAACGAGAAATCAGCGGGATCAGCCACCCCGCAATACTGCCAGGCAGTATTTCCCGGCGGAATTCACACCGCGTCGAGCGAGTCCTCGAGGTCCTGATCGGTTGCGGCGCCGGCGAATTGGGCGCGGTAGAGCTGGTAGTAGTGCCCTCGGGCGGCGAGCAGCTGGGTGTGGGTGCCCTGCTCCACGATCCGCCCGGAGTCCATGACGATGATCAGATCCGCATCCCTGATCGTCGAAAGACGGTGCGCGATAACGAAACTCGTGCGATCCCGGCGCAACGCCGCCATCGCGTGCTGCACCAGCAGCTCGGTGCGGGTGTCGACCGAACTGGTGGCCTCGTCCAGGATCAGGATGGACGGTTTGGCCAGGAAGGCGCGGGCGATCGTGATCAGCTGCTTCTCACCGGCGCTGACGCCCGACCCCTCTTCATCGATCACCGTGTCGTACCCGTTGGGCAGCGAATGCACGAAACGATCGACGAAGGCGTCGCGGGCGGCTTCCAGTATCTCCGCCTCGCTCGCCTCGGGATTGCCGTAGGCGATGTTCTCCCGGATGGTGCCGCCGAACAGCCAGGTGTCCTGCAACACCATGCCGATCCGCGAACGCAGATGATCGCGCGTGAGCCGGGTGATGTCGACGCCGTCGATACTGATGACGCCCTCGTCCACCTCGTAGAACCGTTCCAGCAGATTCACCAGCGTGGTCTTGCCCGCGCCGGTCGGCCCGACGATGGCCACCACATGGCCGGGTTCGGCGACCAGCGACAGGTTCTCGATGATCGGCTTGTCGGCCTCGTACCGGAACGACACGTCCTCGAACGCCACCCGCCCGCGATCCACCGGCCGCGAATCCTCCTGCGCCGGATCGGCGATCTGCTCGGGCGCGTCGAGGATCTCGAAGATCCGCTCCGCCGAGGCCACCCCGGATTGCAGCAGGTTGATCATCGAACCGATCTGCGTGAGCGGCTGGCTGAACCCGCGCGAGTACTGGATGAACGCCTGCACCTCACCGAGGGACAGACTGCCCGAGGCCACCCGCAACCCGCCGACCACCGCGATCAGCACGTAGTTGAGGTTTCCGACGAACATCATCACCGGCATGATCAGCCCGGAGATGAACTGCGCCCGGAAACTCGACTCGTACAGCTTGTCGTTGCGCCGATCGAACTCCCGCCCGACCTCGTTCATCCGGCCGAACGCCGTCACCACCTCGTGCCCGGTGTACGCCTCCTCGACCTGCGCGTTCACCAGTCCGGTGTATTTCCACTGATCGATGAAGTGTGGTTTGGACCGTTTCGCGATCTGCGCTGTCACCACCACCGCGACCGGCACGGTGAGCAGCGCGATCAACGCCAGCAGCGGCGAGATCCAGAACATCATGATCAGGATGCCGATCACGGTCAGCACCGAGGTCACCATCTGGCTCAGCGTCTGTTGCAGGCTCTGCGACATGTTGTCGACGTCGTTGGTGACACGGCTGAGCAGATCCCCGCGCGGATTGTTGTCGAAATAGCTCAGCGGCAGCCGGTGGATCTTCTCCTCGACATCGGCGCGCAGCCGCTTGATCACACGGTTGATCACGGTGGTGAGCAGATATCCCTGCAACCAGCCGAACACGCCGGCGCAGATGTACAGCACCAGCACCACCATCAGCACCCGGCCGACCGCGGCGAAATCCACACCGGTACCGGGGATCACGTCCATCCCGGCGAGCATGTCGGCCATCCGGCTCTCGCCGCGGGCGCGCAGTCCGGCGATGGCCTGATCCTTGGTGACCCCGGCGGGCAACTGCTTGCCGATGACGCCGTCGAAGATCAGGTTGGTGGCCCTACCGAGGATCTGCGGGCCGAGAGTATTGAGCACCACCGCGATCACGGCCAGCACCAGGATCACCGTGACCAGCACCCGATCGGGCGCGAGCCGGCGCAGCAGCCGCTTCAGCGAGGGCACGAAGGATTTGGCCTTGGTTCCGGGAGCGCCCGGACCGGGCATACCGGGTCTCATCGCGCGGCCTCCTCCGGGCTGTACTGCGATTCCACGATCTCGCGGTACTCACCGCAGTCGCGCAACAGTTCGTCGTGGGTGCCTTGCCCAACCACCGCACCGTCCTCCAGCACGATGATCCGATCGGCCTCGCGGACCGTCGAGATCCGTTGTGCCACAGTGATCACCGCGGCGTCGGCGATTTCCGGACGCAGGGCCTCGCGCACCCGGGCGTCGGTGGCGACGTCGAGTGCGGAGAAGCAGTCGTCGAACAGGTAGATCCGGGGTTTGCGCACCAGCGCGCGGGCGATCGCCAGCCGCTGCCGCTGACCACCCGAGACGGTGGTGCCGCCCTGGGCCATCGGCGTCTGCAACCCTTCCGGCATGACCCGCACGAAATCCTCGGCCTGCGCGATCCGCAGGGCGTGCCAGAGTTCCTCTTCGGTGGCCTCGGGATTGCCGTAACGCAGATTGTCGGCGATCGTGCCGGTGAACAGGTACGCCTTCTGCGGCACCAAACCGATTTGCGCGCGCAGTATTTCGAGATCGAGTTGCCGCACGTCGACGCCGCCGACCAGCACCTCGCCACCGGTCACATCGATCAGCCTCGGTACGAGATTGACCAGCGTGGTCTTGCCCGCACCGGTCGAGCCGACGATCGCGAGAGTCTGCCCCGGATCGACGCGGAATCGCACATCGCGCACCACGGGTTTCTCCGCGCCGGGGAAAGTGAATGCGGCCGCGGCGAATTCGACCGAACCGGGATCGCGGGTGAAAGGCTGCGGCTGTAGCGGCGGGACCACCGAGGATTCGGTCTCCAGCACCGTGGAGATGCGTTCGGCCGACACCGCCGCGCGCGGGGCCATCATCGCCAGGAACGAGGCCATCATCACGGCCATCAGGATCTGCATGATGTAGGCCAGCATCGCGGTCAGCGAACCGACCTGCATCGTGCCGTTGTCGATGGCGTGCCCGCCGAACCACAGCACCGCCACCGTGGTCACATTGCTGATCAGCATGACCGCGGGGAACATCAGCGCACTCAACCGCCCGACATACAGCGACGCCTTGGTCAGATCGGTGTTGGCCAGCTCGAAACGCGCCGTCTCGTGTCGTTCGCGCACGAACGCCCGGACCACGCGGATACCCGTGATCTGTTCGCGCAGCACCCGATTCACCCCGTCGATGCGGGACTGCACGGCCCGGAACCCGGGCACCATCCGGGAGATGATCACCGCCATGGTCAACGCCAGCACCGGCACCGCGACCAGCAGGATCCAGGACAACCCGAACGCCTGCCGCAACGCCATCACGATGCCGCCGACGCACATGATCGGCGCCATCACCAGAATGGTCACACTCATCACGACCAGCAGCTGCACCTGCTGCACATCGTTGGTGTTGCGGGTGATCAGCGAGGGCGCGCCGAACATGCCGACCTCCCGCGCGGAGAAGGTGCCCACCCGATGCAGCAGCGCCGCGCGGATATCGCGCCCGGCGCCCATCGCGGCCTGCGCGCCGAGATAGACCGAGGTCGCCGAGGCGAGGATCTGCACGCCCGAGATCAGCAGCATCCACAGCCCGGTCCGCCAGATGTAACCGATATCGCCCTTGGTCACGCCGTTATCGATGATGTCGGCGTTGAGCGTCGGCAGATACAGCATCGCGATCACCGCGACGAGCTGCAGCACGACGACACCGGCGAGCTGGGCTCGATACGGTGCGGCGAAGGTGCGGAGCAGTCGGATCAACATGATGGATGCAGGCTACCGCCAAGGACCGACACATTCGTCCGGGTTTCTCCCCCAGCGGACACCATGGCGCACCGAGGTCATCGACCTTTTCGGCACCGCCACCCGCCCCGGCTCATCGAACCGCCCGCAGCGAGCTGCGACCGCTTGGTTCCGGACCGACGCCGCGGCCGAAACCTGTTCCACCTCAATGGAACCAGCCCGACCCACCAGGGTCAGCGTTCGACAGCTCCTTCGGGGCTGGGTCGGCGGGACCAGGCTCCCGGATCGGCGGTCAGTGCGTCGACGAATTCCGGAAGCTCCCCGGTGGCGATCTGGGCGATCGACACTTCCTCGAGGACCGCGCGGATGTTCACCCGCAACGCGATCCACACCTGCTGAAGCGGTTCCGCCACACCGGAATACCGGACGTCCTCGGGACGCTGCCCACGCACCGATGCCAGTGGGCCCTCGACCGCGCGGATGACGTCGGCGATGCTGATCCGCTCGGCGGGACGGGCGAGCCGGTAGCCGCCCTCGGGACCGCGACGGCTGGTCAGCAGACCCGCTCGACGCAGTTGCGCGGCGGTCGCCTCGAGGATCTTCGGCGGAATCTCCTGGGCGATGGCGATGGTCTCGGCCTTCACCGAATCATGTTGCGCGCCATCCGAATCGGATTGGGTGCGGGCGATCTCGAGCAGTATCCGGACGGCGTTGTCGACCCGCGGCGAGATGTGCACCGCTCACTCCCCCGCGAGGACGCCGAGCGCCGCGTTCAACAGCACCGTTTCGATGAGTTCGTCGTTCGCACCGGGTGCGAGTTCGCGCGACCAGAACACCGAGGTCAGCATCTCCAGCGAGGCGCTCGCGCGCAACATGGCCGCGTCGTCCGGATCGGGACCGGCCAGCCAGGTACACAGGCGGCGGTTGTTATCGATGATGTCCGGGTACAGATCGCTGATCGCGTTGAGGATCGTGACGCTGTCCCGCACGCACATCGCGCCCGCGGTGCGATTGCGCAACAGCACTCCCAACTGGGCCGCGAGCACGTGCCGGACATTCCGCGCGGTGTGCTCGAGCCCCTCGGCGACGTCGACGTTTCCCCGGAGTTCGTCGAAGATCGGCTGGATCACCGCGAGCAGCAGATCGAGCTTCGACGCGTAGTGATAGTAGAGCGACGCCTTTGTGATTCCTACCGCATCTGCGACCTCGCGCAGGCTCGTCTGATCGAATCCCTTGGCGGAGAACAGCCGGATCGCAGCGTCCCGAATCGCGTCCTTGGTGCTTCTACCTGCGGCGACCGATCCGACGGAACTGCGCATTGCCATTGTTCGATCCTCTCATCCCCCGTGCGCGGCGCGGACGGACGTGGCCAAGTCGAGGTTGTTGCTCCGTTTACGGCTCGGTAGTCTACCTACCGCACGGTAGGCAGGAAAAACTCGTGGAGGCGGCGCGCACGGCGGCCGCGCAGCAGCTGCCTACACCTCTCGCCCAGCACACGACCCAGCGATCGCTAGGAGAAACCGCTCGTGTCCGTATACCTCTACCGGTGGGGCAAATTCGCCTTCCGCCGGAAATGGATCGTGTTACCGGTCTGGCTCCTGATCTTCCTGATCATCGGCGGACTCGGGCTCGGCCTGAAGAAGCCGGTGAAGGATGACTTCAACATCCCGAACCTACCCTCGCAGCGGGCCACGGACATCCTCGACAAGCAGTTCCCCGGCCTGTCCTCGCAGTTCAGCTTCGACGCCGTCACCGGCACCTACGTGATCGGCGCACCGGCCGGACAGAAGCTCACCGATCCCGCGAACCGTGCCGCGGTCACCGAACTGGTGCAGAAGCTGGGCGAGCTGAACATCGTCGCCCACACCAAGACCGCGATGAATCCGACCGGCGCGGTGATGAATCCGATCGACGCCGCGGACAAGATGGGCTGCCTCACCGGCAATCGCACCGACCCCGCGTTCGTCGCGCGCTGCGGCCTGGCCCCGCTGAACGTGCTGGGCAAGGGTGACGGCTCCACCGCACCCGCGGATTCCGTTGCGTACCTTCAGGTTCCGTTCACCATCCAGAAGTTCTCCGATATCACCGCCGCCGACCGCAAGGCCGCCTACGACGTGGCCGACGTCGCCCGCAGCGCCGGGCTGACCGTCGAGATGGACGGCACCATCGCGCAGAACAACGCCATCGACACCGGCGCCTCGGAGATGGTCGGCTACGTGGTCGCCTTCATCGTGATGATGATCGCGTTCGGCGCGCTGCTGGCCGCCTTCGTACCCATCCTGACCGGCATCGTCGGCGTCGGCGCGGCCTCGGCGCTGATCATGGCCGGGACCTCGATCGCGAACATCCCCAGCTTCACCACGATTCTGGCCTCGATGATCGGAATCGCGCTGTCCATCGACTACGCGCTGTTCATCGTCTCGCGCTACAAACACGAACTGGCGATCCAGGATTCGCCCGAGGAGGCGGCCGGCACCGCGATCGGCACGGCCGGTTCCGCGGTGGTGTTCGCGGGCCTGACGGTCATCATCGCGCTGTGCGGACTGAGCATCGTCGGGGTCAGCTTCCTGACCTGGATGGGTCTGGGCGGCGCGCTGGCGGCGGCGTTCGCGATCATGGTCGCGCTGACGCTGCTGCCCGCGCTGATGGGCGCGTTCGGCAAATACCTGTTCAAGCCGAAGCTGCCGCTGGTCGCCAAGCACGATCCCGAGGACGCGTCCTCGGTCACCAACGGTATGCGCTTCGGCCGCCTGATCGGCCGGATGCCCGCGGTGACGCTGGTGCTGAGCATCATCGTGCTGGGCCTGTTCGCGCTGCCCGCCACCAAGCTGAGCCTGGGCCTGCCCGGCGAGGACAGCCAGCCCACCACCAGCACCGTGCGCAAGGCGTACGACCTGCGCACCGAGGGATTCGGCGTGGGCAGCAACGGAATTCTGACCGTCGTCGCGGATCTGAGCGGGGTGGCGCCCACGCAGCGCGAGGCCGCGCTGACCGCGTTGCACGACAAGCTCGCGTCCTATCCAGGCATGGATTTCGTCACCCCGGCGGCGACCAACAAGGTCCTGGATCCGGCCACGCAGGCCCCGGACTACGCGCATTCGACCGGCGCGCGGCTGTCGGCGGTGCCCAAGACCGGGCCGAACGACAAGGCCACCCAGGATCTGGTGAAGCACGCGCGTGACGCGGAGGGCCAGTTCAAATCCCAGTACGGGATGGAGTACGGCATCACCGGTTCCACCGCGATCTACGCCGACGTGTCCAGCGCGCTGCTGGGCAAGATCGTGCCGTACATGGCGATCGTGGCGGTGGCGGCGTTCATCCTGCTGATGCTGGTGTTCCGTTCGATTCTGGTGCCGTTGACCGCGGCCCTGGGCTTCCTGTTGTCGATGGCCGCGACGTTCGGCGCGACCGTGCTGATCTTCCAGGAGGGCAAGCTCGGGCTGGTCAAGGAGACGCACCCGCTGGTCAGCTTCCTGCCGATCATCCTGATCGGGTTGGTCTTCGGTCTGGCCATGGACTACCAGGTGTTCCTGGTGTCGCGGATGCGCGAGGAATACACGCACGGCAAATCGCCGAAGGAGGCCGTCGTGGCCGGTTATCACCACGGCGCGCGGGTGGTGACCTCGGCCGCGATCATCATGGTCTCGGTGTTCGGCGGCTTCGTGATGATGCCCGATGTGACCGCCAAGTCGATGGGCTTCGCGCTGGCCGCGGGCGTGCTGTTCGACGCGTTCCTGGTGCGGATGGTGCTGATTCCGTCGCTGCTGGTGCTGCTCGGGCGTTCGGCCTGGTGGCTGCCCAGGTGGCTGGATCGGATCCTGCCGGATATCGACGTCGAGGGTACGAAGCTGCGGGCGTTGCAGGAGCGTGAGCGGGAGGCCGCGCGGGAACCGGAGCCCGTGCCGGTCGGCTGAGATACCGATACGCATTCCTCGCTCGCGTCCCGGGCGGCGGGCGTTTCCGCTCGAAAGACATTGGGCCCCAGTCGAATTCGACTGGGGCCCAACTCTTTCTGCGGCAGCGGCTCACCTACGCCCGCGAGGGATCGGGCACCCCCCCTGGGGCGATCAGCCCAGCTGCGGCGCGATCTCCGAGGCGAAGAACTCGATGTGCTCGAGATCCGACAGATCCAGCACCTGCAGGTACAGCCGGGTGATGCCGGTCTCCTCGCGGTAGCGGCCGATCTTGTCGACGATCTCCGCCGGGGATCCGGCCAGGCCGTTCTGCTTCAACTCGTCCACCTCGCGGCCGATTGCCGTTGCGCGCCGGGCGATTTCGGCATCGTCGCGGCCCACGCACAGCACCTGGGCGACCGAGCGGATGATCTCGCCGGGATCGCGGCCGATCGCGCGGGCCGCCGCGTCCACCCGCTCCCCCTGGGCCTTGGCCGTGGCGACGTCGGCGAACGGCAGGTTGAACTCCTGGGCGAAGCGGGCGACCAGTTCAGGGGTGCGCTTCTTCCCGGCTCCGCCGATGATCACCGGCGGACGCGGACGCTGCGTCGGCTTGGGCAGGCCCGGGGCGTTCTCCAGCCGGTAGTGCTTACCGGCGAAATCGAAGGTCTCACCCTCGGGGGTCTCCCACAGGCCGGTGATGATCTCGAGCTGTTCGGCGTACCGGTCGAACCGCTCCTTCACCTCGTACAGTTCGATGCCGTACGCGGTGTGCTCGGCGGCGAACCAACCCGAGCCGAGGCCGAATTCGACTCGGCCACCGGACATCTGGTCCACCTGCGCCACCGAGATGGCCAGCACCGAGGGGTGCCGGAAGGTGGCGGCGGTGACGAGGGTGCCGAGGCGGATCCGGGACGTTTCGCGGGCGAGTCCGGCCAGGGTGATCCACGCGTCGGTGGGGCCGGGCAGGCCGGACACGTCGCCCATCTTCAGGAAGTGATCGGACCGGAAGAACGCGTCGTATCCGGCGTCCTCGGTGGTCTTGGCGACCCGCAGGAGATCGTCGTAGGTCGCGCCTTGCTGGGGTTCGGTAAAGATCCGTAGGTCCACGGCGTCCAACGTACCGCTCGGTCGCGCGGTGCGCGTCGGGTGAACTGCCGGGTTGTCCGCTCGATCGATACTGCGGACCGAATCTGTCCTGTTTCGGTCCTAACGTCGTGATCGCCGCGGGAATCCGCCCCGGCAACGACCGAAGGATATGCCGTGCAACTCGTATCGATCCGCCTGATCACCGATGACGTCCGCCGGATGGCCGAGTTCTATCAGCTGGTCACCGGTGTCGAACCCGATTGGGCCACACCGGATTTCGTCGAGATCGTCACCCCCGCCGGAACGCTGGCGATCGGAAGTACCCGGACCGTGGCGCTTTTCGCGGCCGGTAGCGCGCGGGCGGCCGACAATCACACCGCGATCATCGAATTCCTGGTCCCGGACGTTGATGCCGAATATCGTCGATTGCGTGCTGCGGTAACGGATTTCGTGAACGAGCCGACGACGATGCCGTGGGGGAATCGGTCGCTGCTACTGCGGGATCCGGACGGTAATCTGGTGAATCTCTTCACGCCGGTCACCGAGGCCGCTATCGCCAGGTTCTCGGTTCGCTGAATCCCCTCTTCCCACTTCAATATATATCGCACACAGGGGCTTGCGGCAAGGCCCGGGTAATGCCGCACAATGGTCGGCCGAAGCCAGAACCTGCGGAAATACCCGATCGACGATAGGCGCGAGCGGGTCCGCACGGCGACTGGACAACAGGAACTCGAACGAATGGGTGGTACATGTTCGATGTGATCATCGCCGGGTGCGGGCCGACCGGTGCGATGCTGGCCGCCGAACTGCGATTGCACGATGTGCGGGTACTCGTGGTGGAGAAGGAACCCGAACCCGTGCCGTTCGTGCGGGCGCTCGGATTGCATATCCGCAGTATCGAGTTGATGGCGATGCGCGGGCTGCTGGATCGTTTTCTCGAACGCGGCAGACAGTATCCGACCGGCGGGTTCTTCGCCGCCATCACCAAACCCGCGCCCGAGGGTCTGGACTCCGCGCACGCGTACGTACTCGGGATTCCGCAGCCGATCATCGATGAACTACTCACCGCGCGTGCGATCGAATTGGGCGCACAGGTCCGACGTGGTTGTGCGGTAGTGGGTTTCGCGCAGGACGACGAGGGGGTGGACGTCGAACTGGCCGATGGGGAGCGGCTGCGGGCGCGGTATCTCGTCGGGTGCGACGGCGGGCGCAGTGCCGTGCGAAAACTGATGGGTGTCGGTTTCCCCGGCGAACCCTCGCGGACCGAGACGCTGCTGGGTGAGATGGAAGTCGATATGCCGCAGGAGGAGGTCGTCGCCAAGGTGACCGAGGTCCGGGAGACCTACAAGCGGTTCGGGCTGGGCACCCGCGACGGAAAGATCTATCGCGTCGTCGTCCCTGGTCTGGAAGTCGGCGACCGCACCGAACCACCGACGCTCGAGGATTTCAAACAGCGGTTGCGCGCCATCGCCGGAACCGATTTCGGCGTGCACTCCCCGCGCCTGCTGTCCCGTTTCGGCGATGCCACCCGGATGGCCGAGCACTACCGCGTCGGCCGGGTGCTGCTGGCCGGGGACTCCGCGCACATCCACCCGCCGACCGGCGGCCAGGGCCTCAACATGGGCGTGCAGGACGCGTTCAACCTCGGCTGGAAACTGGCCGCGCAGATCCGCGGCTGGGCCCCGGACGATCTGCTGGACACCTACGAAACCGAACGTCAGCCGGTCGCGGAGGAGGTCCTGAACAACACCCGCGCCCAGATGGAACTGCTCTCCACCGAGCCCGGCCCGCGCGCGGTCCGCCGCCTGCTCACCGAACTCATGGAGTTCGACGAGGTCAACCGCTACCTCATCGAGAAGATCACCGCGATCGGCATCCGCTACGACTTCGGCGAGGGCCCCGACCTGCTCGGCCGCCGCATCCCCGACCTCGAACTGAAGCAGGGCCGCCTCTACGACCACATGCACCAGGGCCGCGGGCTACTCCTGGACCGCACCGAAACCCTGACCGCCGACGGCTGGTCCGACCGGGTGGATGTCATCGCGGATCCGACTGCGGCACTGGATGTTCCGGCTTTGTTGCTCCGACCCGACGGTCATATCGCCTGGATCGGCGAGAGCCAGCGGGAACTCGACGCCCAGTTGTCTCGCTGGTTCGGCAAGCCCGCCGACTGATTTCGGCAGGTTCGGCGAATCGTTCGCCCTGCCGATCGATTTCGTGAACTCCGTCGAATCTCTTGCCCTGCTGAGGATTTCGATCTGCACCGACGAGATCCCGGCAGGGCCACCGGTCCGGTACCGCTTGGGGGAGTTGCCGATTACCGCGTTCGAGAACTCACTGTCACGATGCGCTCGAACGTCGTTCGTCGGGTGGAGGCTGAGCTCGCCGGTGTTCGGAGGCCGTCGGTGTTCGGCGGCCATCGGCGTTCGGCGGCGGTCGGCGGCGGTCGGTGTTCGGCGGCCATCAGTGTTCGGCAGCCATCGGCGTTCGGCAGCCATCGGCGTTCGGCGGCCATCAGTGTTCGGCAGCCATCGGCGTTCGGCGGCGGTCGGTGTTCGGCGGCCATCAGTGTTCGGCAGCCATCGGCGTTCGGCGGCCATCGGCGTTCGGCGGCCATCGGCGTTCGGCGGCCATCGGCGTTCGGCGGCCATCGGCGGCCATCGGCGTTCGGCGTTCATCAGAGACGTTCAGAGTTCATCAGGGTTCGGAGCTCGCGGAGGTCGACGGCGTGACCGCGGACAGGGCGCGCAGATCGTCGAAGGCTTCGCAGAGTTGCGTGTCCAGGCTTCGGGCCGGGTCTGCCATCCAAATCCGGACCGCATGCTGGTAGGCGGCCCAGCCGGTGCGGGCGGCGAGGTCGGCCACGCGGTCCGCGATGCCGCGTTGACGCAGCGCCTCGGCGACGGCATCGATCAGCGACGCGTGTTTGGCCAGCTCACGCTCGCGCAGCGCCGGGGTGACCCAGATGATCTCCCAGCGCGGTTCACCGAATGCGCGGTTGTTCTCCAACTGCCCCGCGGACTGCCGGAAGGCGTGCAGCAGGATCTCGAACGTCTCCAGACCCTGCGGAGTCTCGGCGATCGTCCGCATGAGCGTGGCGCACAGATCGGCCTCGCCGTCGAAGAGCACCTCGCGCTTGTCCGGGAAGTGCCGGAAGAAGGTGCGCTCGTTGACCCCGGCCCGCGCGGCGATCTCCGCGGCCGTGGTCTTGTCGAACCCCTGCTCCCGATACAGCTCCAGGGCCGCCTCCCGGAGGCGACGCCGCGCTTCCGCTCCGCTTCGTGGCATTCCGCGAGACTACCGCAATACGCCAGTGACTGGCATCACATTGCGTCAGTCACTGACACTTCCGGTAGAGTCAGCGACTGACGCTACGTCGCGTCGGCCACCGAGATTGAACGATCAGGGGAGCGCATCATGCAGATCTTCGTCACCGGCGGCACCGGCCAGACCGGTCCCGCCGTCGTCGCCGAGCTCATCGCGTCGGGCCACACCGTCACCGGCCTGGCCCGCTCGGACACCGCCGCCGCCCGGCTGGAATCGCTGGGCGCAACACCGCACCGCGGTTCCCTGGACGATCTCGACAGCCTGCATCGCGGCGCGGCGGCAGCGGACGGCGTCCTGCACATGGCTTATGACAACGACTTCTCCGATCCGGATGCTCTGGTCCGCCGCGATCGCACGGCGATCGAAACGCTGGGCCACGCACTGGCCGGTTCCGGCAAGCCGCTGGTCACCACCTCGGGCACCCTGGTCATGCAGACCGGCCACCCAGGCACCGAACACGATCCGGCGGACCCCGATTCGGTTGCGGCCTTTCGTATTTCGGGGGAGCAAGCCTGCCTCGCCCACGTCGACCGAGGCGTCCGGGCCAGCGTCGTGCGACTGGCACCGACCGTGCACGGCCCCGGCGACCACGGATTCATCCCGGCCCTCATCGCCGCCGCACGCCGCGCGGGCATCTCGGCCTACATCGGTGACGGCACCAATCGCTGGCCGGCGGTCCACCGCTCCGACGCCGCGACCCTGTTCCGCCTCGCCCTGGAGAAAGCGCCCGCGGGCAGCGTGCTGCACGGCGTCGGCGAAAGCGCCGTCCCGATCAAGAGCATCGCCGAACGAATCGCACGAATACTCGACATCCCCACCGCATCACTGACTCTCGACCAGGCCGTCACCCACCTCGGCAACCCGTTCCTAGCCACCTTCTTCTCCCTGGACACCCCCATCTCCAGCGATCACACCAGAACCATCCTGAACTGGACCCCACACCACCCAACCCTCCTCGAGGACCTGGACACCGGCGACTACTTCACCCCCGAAGCCAGCAGACGCGCCGAGCAGATCTGGCTGCCACACCCGAAACAACAGCCCGGCACCACCACTGGATTCGACAAGCATGAACGCCTGGACCGGTTTCTACGCGACGAGGTCTGGCCCACCACCGCACCAGACGGCCCCAACCCACCGACAACGAAAGCCGAGGTCGAAAGCATCCTGGGTTACGGCCCGGACGGCGTCTGACAGCTTCGGCCAACCACAGGCTCATCAGCGCGCTCTGCTGAATAGCCTTGCGAGCAACCAGGTTAGCGAGTAGCCGGAAGACATCCAGGGCTATCACCCACACAGCGCCTGCCGGTTCCGGTCGACAACGGGCTCGTCGGTGCGTTCACTCGAATGATATTGCGGGCGAACAGGTTTACAGGTCGCCGAAGGCAACCAGGGTTACAGCCCGGACAGCACCTGACAGTTTCGGTCGACCACAGGCTCATCAGCGCGCTCCGCCGAATAATCGTGCGAGCGAACAGGTTTGCGAGTCATCGAGGACGTCCAGGATTATCGCTCAGACAGCGCATGATGGTTCCGGTCGACTACGGAACCTTTGGTGCGCACGGACGAATGCTATTGCGAGCGAAGGGATTTGCGGGTCGTTGAAGGCAACCAGGGTTACAGCCCGGACAGCGTCTGGCAGTTTCGGTCGACCACGGGCTTGCCGGTGCGTTCTGCCGAATGACCGTGCGGGCGTTCAGGTTTGCGGGGCCAGGATGCGGTCGAGTAGGTGGTCGAGCAGTTCGGTTGGCGGGCGGGTGGTGCCGTAGCCCTGGAGCATGCCTTGGGCCAGGCCGCCGACGGCCATGGTGATGAGTTCGGCGTCCATGTCGGGGAGGTTCGAATCGGAGGTTTCCGGAGGGTGGGTGCGGCGTAGTTGGTCGGCGATTATGGTGGTCAAAGTCTTCGGTGCGGCGAAGGTTTCCTCGGCGGCGATGCCTTGGCCGGTGAGGTTGGCCCAGCCGAATGCGCCGAGTACGACGGCTTCCTCGCGACGTTGCGGGTCCAGCGGTAGCAACTCGACCAGGACCGCGCGAACAGCTTCACGCGGGGTGACGTCGGCCCCCAGCTCGGACCATCGGCGGGCGAAGCGGGCACCGGCGTCCATCATCACCGAACGGTGTGTGGCGAGCAGGAATTCGCGCTTGGTGCCGAAGTAGTACTGCACCAGTCGCACCGAGATCCGAGCCTCGGCGGCCACGGATTGGAAGGTCACCGCGGGCAACCCGCCCTCGACGATGACGCGTCGCACGGCGTCGGTGATCTGCCGTCGCCGCTGTTCGTGGTCGACCAATCGTGGCACGGGACCTGCCGCCTTCCTCTCGAGTCGAATCCTGAATGGTACGCACCCGCCAATTTGATGGTATGTACATACCATTTTAAGTGATACGCTCATATCGTAAAGATCTACAAAAGGAGGGGTAATGTCAAAGATCGGACACTTCACCAGCAGGAAAGCCGAGACCACATTCCTGCGCGCGTACGATGCGCTGGCCGCGCGGTGGCCGGTGCCGTCGACCGTCATCGATGTCGAAACCCCTTTCGGCACAACGCGAGTGCGCAGATCCGGCAGCGGCGATGGCGCGGCGGTCGTACTGCTGCCCGGCACCGGCGGCAACGGCACGGCGTGGGTTCGATTCATCGAGGAGCTGGCCCGCGACCGCGTGATCTACACCCCGGACGTGATCGGTTGGGCGGGCCGCTGCACCCAGACCGCACCCGTGCGCGATACCGCAGACGTCGCGACGTGGCTGTGCGAGACGTTGGACGGGCTCGGCGAGGATCGCGTCCACCTGGCCGGAAATTCGTTGGGGGCCTGGCTGTCCGGCGCGGTGGCGGTGCATAGGTCCGAACGGCTGGCGAGCCTGACCATGTTCGAGCCCAGCGCGGCCACCTTCGGCAAGCCGAGCTGGGGCGTACTGTTCAAATTCCTGGTCGCGGGCATGCGGCCCACGCCCGAGCGGATGCGCAAGCTCAACGCCTGGATGATGCCGCGGGTCCGACTCGACGACGACGAATTCGCCATGGTCCTGGCGGCGGTGAAGTACCGCATGGCGATGCCGTGGGACCGCAAGTTCACCGACGAGCAGCTGGCCGCGATCACCGCGCCGAGCCTGATCCTGTTCGGCGCGGAAACGATCGCGGGCGATCCCGAACTGGCCGCTACCCGAGCCCGGGAGCACATCGCCTCCACCGAGATCGAGATCTATCCGGACATCGGCCACGACCTGCTGTGGGCGAATCCGGAGCAGGTCATTCCTCGGTTCCTGGACTTCGTCCGCGCCCACGACCCCGTTCGGGCCTGAGCGGCGGCCGTCCGGCTCGAGACCCGACGACGGCGGCTACCTTCGAGAGATGGTTCCGCTCTCACACGCACTGGCCTTCGCCGCGGCCGCCATGGTCATCATCGTCATTCCCGGGCCGAACGTACTGTTCGCCATCGGCCGGGCCCTGAGTCTGGGGCGCCGGTCCGCGATCCTGTCCGTCGCAGGGGGCGTCACAGGGTCGCTCGTGCCGCTGATCGCGGTGGCGTTCGGCCTGGGCGCGGTCCTGATGGCCTCGGCGATGCTGTTCCTGATCGTGAAGATCGTCGGGGCCACCTACCTGATCTACCTGGGCATCAACACGATCCGGCAGCGCAAGAAGCTCGCGGAGGCACTGCGGTCGAACGTCCCGAGCAACGACGGGCGTCGGGTGTTCCGGCAGGGATTCGTCGTCGGCGCGACCAATCCCAAGACGATCGTGTTCTTCGGCGCGGTCCTGCCGCAGTTCGCGGAGCCGAGTCGCGGTGCACTGCCCGTGCAGTTGCTCACGCTCGGGCTCATCTTCCTTGCGCTCCAAGCACTTTCGGACAATACCTGGGCGATGCTGGCGGCGACGGCGCGGTCCTGGTTCGCCCGTTCTCCACGTCGTCTCGAAACCGTCGGCAGCACAGGCGGATTGATGATCATCGGCGTCGGTGCGGGGATGGCGCTGAGCAGCGCGAACTGATCGAGGTGTTGCGCTTCTGTGGCTCTCCCGCGATGTAGTAGGCGTCCAAGCATTACGGGACGGATCGCCGCCTGGACGGTGAGACGTCCGAACCTGTTCGCAGTGGCAGGTTTTCGTGAGGAGAAGCAGATGATGAAGTCCAAGTTCGGCCGTGCCGGTGTGCTGGTCAGCGGGGTCGCGATGACCGTCGCGGCGGCGGCGATGTCGACCGGAACGGCCGCGGCGGACACCGACGGCGGATGCGGCGGCCCGGCCTACGCCAACGTGTGCATCAGCATGGACGGCGGCACCCTCAACTACGCCGGCTACACCAACTTCGCCAACGGCGCGACGGGCACCATCCACCTGTGGCTCTGGGATTACACCGAAAAGGCCGGTGGCGTACGGGTTTTCACCACCGACTTCCCCGCCGCCACCGGCCCGCACCACTACCGTCCGGGCGGCCTGGCCGATCCCACCCCCGGCCACGATTACAAGGCCGAGATGCGGGTGCAGTGGGGCAATGTGAAGACCGACACCTACCTGAGTCCAGACATGTTCGCCTGAGCCGGTCTCGACTTCTATTCGGTTGCAACAGGTCTCAGCCGGTTCAGTTGGTCGATGAGTGGGCCCGGTTGCCGTCGCGAGCCGATCCGAACCCTGGGCCGCGCGGACGATTGCCGATCGCCCCGGCCGGAGTAGACGTCGCGGCGAGCGCGGCCGGACGCGCGGCCACACCGATCGGGGTGGTGCATTCAATTAGAACGTGTTCTACTTTTAGCATGAGCGGAATCGTGGATGGCCGGGTCGATCCGGCCTTCCAGGCTGTGCGCGAGATCTTCGAGGCGAGCTTCGCAGACGGGCGCAACACCGGGGCCGCCATGGCGGTCTACCTCGACGGACGGCCCGTGGTCGACCTCTGGGGCGGCATCGCGGATGCCCGGACGCAACGTCCCTGGGAACGTGACACGCCCGCGGTGACGTTCTCGTGCACGAAGGCCCTGACCGCCACGGCCGCGCTCGCGGTGGCGCACGAATCCGGAACGAGCCTGTCCGAACCGGTGACCACCTGGTGGCCGGAGTACGGCGTCGAAGGCAAGGCGGCCACGACGCTCGCGGATCTGCTGTCACACCGCGCCGGACTGCCCGCCTTCGAACGCGCCGTCACCGCCACCGAGGCCGCGGATCCGGCGAAAATGGCTGCGCTGCTGGCAGATCAGCGACCGCTGTGGGAGCCAGGCACCGAACATGGTTACCACGCCTTGAGTTTCGGCTGGCTGGTCGGTGAATTCGTTCGGCGACAGACGAATTCGACGGTCGGTGAGTACGTACGCCGACACTTCGGTGAGGAGCTGTGGATCGGCGCACCCGCGCACGTGGCCGAGCAGGCCGCGCGCGTCGGGTTCCCGCCCGCAGCGGAGCAAGCGTGGACCGATCCGGGCCCGATCGATGCCGCGACGATCGACAGGATGTCGCGGGCGTATCGGGATCCCGGCTCGCTCGCGCTGCGCGCATCCACCAATCCTGTTGGCTCCTACAATAATCCGGAAGCCCTGGCCGGTGGCTGGCCCGCCTCCGGACTGGTCACCACCGCACGCGCACTGGCCGGGTTCTATCGCGATCTCGTGGGCGGCGCACTGCTGCCTCCGGAGCTCGTTTCCGACGCGATTCGCGAGCGCGTCCGAGGGACGGATGCGGTGCTGCTGCTCGAGAGCGCCTTCGGTCTCGGCTATATGCGGTCGTGCGAGAACTTCATCCTGCCCGACACCGCCCGGGACACGGCGTTCGGGCATCCGGGCGCAGGCGGCGCAATCGGGTTGGGAGACTTGGAGAATCGGCTCGCGATCGCATTCGTCCCGAACCTGCGCCGTGACTGGCTCGCAGGTGACCGCCGCGCCTACGACCTCGTCGCGGCCACCTACGACGCGCTCTGACGACGGTCCGCCGTCACCCCAGATCCGACATGTCGAGCACGAATCGATACCGAACATCGTTGCGCGCGAGCCGATCCAGCGCCTCGTTCACCTGCGCGGACGGCAGGATTTCGATATCGGCGGCGATGCCGTGCCGGGCGCAGAACTCCAGCAGTTCCCGGGTCGCCGACGCCGACCGCCGGGACGCCGCCAAACTCCGCGCCATCGCCGACGCCCAGACCGCGGGCCGCATCCGCCCCGGCGACCCGTTCGACGTGCTCGCCCTGGTCATCGCCATGTCGATGGCCTGGTCCCCCGTCAGCAACGTCTACTCCGCCACGGCCGACGAACCCCCCGACCACCACACCCGCCGCCGCACCCTCCTCCACGAAACCGTCACCCGAGCCCTGACACCCACCCCCGAACCCTCGAACTGATGTTCGAAACCGGCTACCATATCCCCATGCCCCTCGACCGCCATCACCTCGCCCACCTGTGGCTGGAACAGGTCCGCGACCACCTGGCCCAAGCCGCCACCACCAACACCCCCCTCCCACCCGAACAACTCAACATCATGTCCGGCAAGGTCGCCGCCGGCCTACAAATCCTCACCGAACCCACCCACCCCGACGAACACACCGGCCCGGCTTCCGCGGCCTGAGCCCCTGCCGCATCCGAATTGCCGCATCTCACGCGATCGAGTCGCCACAGCGCGGGTACTGCCGACCGAGTCAGCCCGATCACCAGGTGCGGTCCGTCGACGCCTATCGAGTGCAGTGATTCAGCGGACACGGTTGCACCGCAACGCTTCTCAGGCTACGGCGGTGATCGTCACTTCCACGTGAATGCCCAACTCGGCAGCGAAGTCGATCAGCTTGTCGAGGCTGAACAGGTTGATCTTGCCCGCATTCAGCTCGTAGATGCGACTGCGCTTCACACCGAGACGTTCGGCCGCATCGGCAGGACTCAGCCCCAGAGCCCGAATCCGTTCCGTCACAGCGAACATGACATTGGCTCGGGCCTTCATGTGCTCGGCCTGGTCAGGCGGTTCGATTGCGTCCCAGACGTTTTCGTACATATCCATACGTGCACTCCCCGGTCTTCATCGGTCGACCTGTGGCGGACGGTCGAATACCTCGATGGTCGCCTTGGAGGTGGATCGATCCTGAAGTACCAACTCCCAAGGGCCGCTGTTGATTTCGAAGTTCTTGCCGTATCCGAGCCACTTGCCCGCGAGTCGCGTGTGGGTCAACTCGGACAGCATCTGGATCGCCCCGTGATACTTGGCGCCCTTGTAGTAGCCCTTGGGCGCGGTGTTCTCCGACCACGTCCCCGTCACGATGTGCCCGTCGACCGTGAGATCCATCTGCATCACGCTCGGCGCGGAGTTCGGCAGGCTGCGCACGGTCAGCCGGTCCCCGTGCTGCAACAAAACGACGTAGTGCGATGAGGTGAAGGTCTTGTCGCGGCCGGAGCTGTAGAACTCGTACGTCGAGAGCCAAACCCCGCTGAACGGCCCGGCAGCCTGCGGAGTTGCGTCACCGGGATGACGCTCGGCCGGCACCGCGCCAATCGACGAGTCGACTTCATGACCGGAGTTGCCGCCGGAGAGGGACCGGCCGGTGCTGACCGCGCCGAATCCCAGAGTTTCGATGGGCAGGCGCATGACCTCCTCCAGAGCGCGAGCGTGCGACGGGCGCGGATTCGTGGTGCGGCCGGATTCCCAGCGCTGCACGAGTCGTTTTGTCGCGCTGGAGCATCCCGCATCGCGCAGGGCGCGAGCAAGGTCGTCCTGCGACATGCGGCGCGCGTTGCGGGCCGCGCGCAAGGCCGTATTCGGCACTGCTGCTGTCGTCATGGGCTCACGGGAGCCTTTGGACGCCGAAATGTCGCCCTACCGACGGCAATGACACAGGAGCGCCTGCAGCGCCTGAAAAATCTCTATCTCGATTAGATATTTGAACTCCAATCAGAATAGAGTTATTCTATGAAGCGAAACAAGCTGATGCGGGACCTCCGCGATATCGCCAACAGCCGAGGACTCACCCTCGACTTGGTTCGCCGGGGTGGCAACCACGACATCTACCGGATCGGTAGTGTCCAGTTTCCTGTCGGCCGCCACGCCGATATCCCGGAACCGACTGCCCGGCGCATCATTAAGGAAGTGGGAGAGCAATGACCACTTACGTTGCTACAGCAACCCGGGACGGCCGTTGGTGGGCCGTCGAAATCGATGGTCTACCGCCCGGCATGGTCGGTGTCACACAGGGGCGCGATCTGGACGACGCGAAAGCTATGGCGCGCGAGGTCGTGGCACTCCTACTCGACGTTGTCGAAGACGAGATCGACATCGAACTGCGAGTGACCGGCGCTCAGAAACTGCTGGATGAACTCGCCACCGCAAGAGCCGCGAAGGAAGCCGCTGCCCGCGCCGAGCAGGAGACTCTCACCCGCGTAGCTCGTGATCTCACCGCACGCGGACTCACTCAACGCGACACCGCGCAACTGCTGGGTCTGTCACCCCAGCGGGTGGCGCAGCTCGCACCGCGCCGCGCCGGATAACTCGAATCTCACGTATACCGCAGCCCGTACTGGATACCCAGAGATCCGCAGCGGCGCATGCAAAAGGCTCTCCGCCTGCGTTGACAGACGGAGAGCCGGAGCGGTGGCGGAGGGATTTGAACCCTCGGAGGGGGGTTACCCCTCACACGCTTTCGAGGCGTGCTCCTTAGGCCGCTCGGACACGCCACCGCAGGTGACTTTACCGGAACACACCGTCGAATCCGAAATCGGCGGGTTTTCGCTGTTCGGTCGTTGTCAGCGTTGGTGGCGGAAGAACTCGTCGAGGGTTGCGGCGCAGGTGGATTCGAGGACGCCGCCGCGGACTTCGGGGCGGTGGTTGAGGCGGCGGTCGCGGACGACGTCCCAGAGGGAGCCGACCGCGCCGGTCTTCGGTTCCCAGGCGCCGAAGACCAGGCGGCGGACGCGGGCCAGGACGAGCGCGCCCGCGCACATGGTGCAGGGTTCCAGGGTGACGGCCAGGGTGGCGCCCTCGAGACGCCAGCCGTCGCCGAGGACCGCGGCGGCCGCGCGCAACGCCAGCACCTCGGCGTGGGCGGTGGGGTCGCCGCGGGCCTCGCGGGCGTTGGCGGCGCGGGCCAGTTCGCGGCCGGAGGCGTCGAAGACGACCGCACCGACGGGGACGTCACGGGGGTCGGCGTCGCGCGCGGCCGCCAGGGCCGCGCGGATCAACTCCTCGTCGGCGCGCACGTCGCGGGACGACACCCTCAGCGCGGCAGCTTGTCCAGCACCGCGGACAGCTCGTTGGCGAAACCGAGCCGCTGGGCGATCATGCCGAGTTGCTCGTCCGGGTACAGGTCGCTCTCCGCGAGGATCACGCTGAACACCGGTTCGGGCAGGCCCAGATCGGACAGGACACCGAGATCGCCTTCCTCCCAGGGCTCCACGTCGTCCAGATCGTCCGGATCGATGTCCGGGATCTCGACGTTCAGGGCCTCGAGCACGTCGGCGGCGATGTCGTAGTCGATCGCCGCGGTGGCGTCGGAAATGAGTAGACGAGAACCATTGGGTGCGGGCCGCAATACGATGAAGAACTCATCGTCGATATCCAGCAGGCCGAATACCGCGCCGGTGCTGCGCAGCTCGCGCAACTCGTCCTCGGCCTCGGCCAGGGAATGCAGGGCCGCGGAACTCAGCGGACTGCATTTCCAGGTGCTTTCTTCGCGGACAACCGCTACTGCGAACCCTTCCACGTCGTCGTAATCATCCGACGTCGCGCTGTTCGTGCTCGAGCGCTGTGCTGCCATGGCCGCAACGGTAGTCCGCTTCGGCTCAAATGTTGAAGTCGTATGCGAATCTGGTTCGGTGACCGTCGAGCGGAAGTCCGCGATCTGTGTGTTGGGAACCGGTTTGATCGGCGGTTCCGTGCTGCGAGCGGCCGTTGCGGCCGGATACGAGGCGTGGGCCTACAACCGCTCGCACACGGGCGTACAGGCCGCGCGGGCCGACGGATTCGACGTCTCCGACGATATCGAAACCGTATTGCGCCGCGCCGCGACCGCGGATGCGTTGCTCGTGATCGGCGTGCCGATGCCCGCCCTGGATTCGATCCTGTCCGATGTGAAACTGTTCGCGCCCGACTGTGCGCTGACCGATGTGGTGAGTGTGAAGGCGCCCGTCGCCGAAGCCGTGCGGCGGTACGAGCTCGGCGCGCGGTACGTGGGCGGGCATCCGATGGCCGGGACCTCCGAATCCGGTTGGGCCGCATCGAGTTCCGGGCTGTTCCGGGGTGCGGTGTGGGCGGTCGGGGTGGATCCGGGCACGCATGCGCAGACCTGGTCACGGGTCGCGCGACTGGCGCTGGACTGCGGTGCGGACGTGGTGCCGGTGCTCGCGGCGGAACACGATCAGGCGGTCGCGCGCATCTCGCATCTGCCGCATGTGCTGGCCGAGGCGCTGGCCGTCGCCGGTGCCGGTGGCGGTGATCTGGCGTTGGGACTGGCCGCCGGATCGTTCCGCGACGGCACCCGGGTCGCCGCCACCTCGGCCGATCTGGTCCGCGCCATCTGCGAACCCAACGCCACCGCCCTGCTCGACGCCCTGGACGACACCCTGCGCCTGCTCACCGCCGCCCGCGACAGCCTCGCCGCCGATGGCACGCTCGGTGAGCTGATCGACGCCGGATACAGCGCACGCGTCCGCCACGAGGACCTGGAGCGGTGGGAGATCACCGATGTCCGGCCCGGGGACCAGGATTGGCTGAACCGTCTGCACGAGGCAGGTCAGCGCGGCGGAGTGATCCGCACACTGGACTGAAACACCTCGGCCAGGCCAGGATTCACCGCTCGAGCCATCGGTGCGATACGAGTCCGTCCCGCCGACACGGATCCACAACGACCGGCCCACCTGATGTCGCAGGCACGGTTGTTCGCGCGAGCTGGACAACCGAGCCGGTATCGGTTCACCTCCGCACTGCTGAACCGATCGTGCGAGACCGATCGTGTGCGATCCCGGTCGGCATCTCACTGACCGACGCTCGTGGCCGGGGCGGCACCGCCCGTGGCCGGGTCGATGAGCTACGCACGGCCCGAACCTGATCCTGTCGGGCTCAGATCCGCTCGGCGAGGCCCGGGTAGTCGAGGACGAAACCGTCCGGGTCGACGGTCAGGGTCGCGCTGGAGACCGGGGACAGGACGTGGATGCCGTCGGAGCCTGCGGAGTAGGTCAGGCTGGCTTCCTGGACCAGCAGGTCGGGGAGGCGGACGTAGACGACCGGGACCTCGACGTCGCCGGTGGAGCGGGCCAGGGCGTGGCGGCGGATCGGGAGGGTGTTGAAGAACGGGCTGAGCACCACGTCGACGTCCAGGGCGCCGGCGAACGTCGAGCGCACATGGCTGCCGCCGGTGTCGATCAGCCAGTAGTTCTCCTGGTCACGGGCGATCGATGCCTGGCGCTCGCCGGCCGCGACCGTGCTGCGCAGGGACAGGCGTTTGGTCGCGCCGTTCTCGTCGGTGATCAGGTCGTAGGAGGCGCTGAAGGCCGGATGATCGGCGCATTCGCCGCCGGTGATGCGGCCCGAGGCCCGAATCCGGTTGCCGGTCACCACGACTCGCACCGACTCCATCCGGGAGCCGTTGTGCGCACGCCAGGTCAGAACCGCGGGCCATCGGGATACGGTCGGCATCGCGTCCGCGTTCTGGCCCGTCGCCGGGGCGGCCTGCGAATTGCCCTGGGCTGGATTCGTCACACCTATACCGTAGGCGACTTCGAGCGCCTTACCACCCCGGCGGGCGGGGGATATCGCATCGCCGGGGCGGCGCAGGGGCGGTATGCGGGCCATTCGCAGGTGTCGGGAGCAGACCGCGGCCCTGATCCACCGACCGAACCACGCACGGGACCTGCGCGAGCGCATGTGTGCCTCGCGAATACCGCGCAACCGATCGCACTATGGACGGAGCCGGATACACGCAAGCCCGACCCGAACCAGGGACTCACGCCACGCGGTTCAGACCAGGGACTCACGCCACGCGGGTTCAGACCAGGGACTCGCGCCACGCGGTGTGCAGGGTGGCGAAGTGTCCGGTGCCGGTCATGAGGTTCTCGGGGGTGCCGTCCTCGATGACGCGGCCGTCGGCCAGGACCAGTACGCGGTCGGCGATGGCGACGGTGGACAGTCGATGCGCGATGATCACCGCCGTCCGGTCGCGCAACACCGTTTCCAGGGCGTGCTGCACCTGACGTTCGCCGGGGATGTCGAGGCTGGAGGTGGCCTCGTCCAGCACGATCACCGCCGGATCGGCCAGGAAGACCCGGGCGAAGGCGACCAGCTGGCGTTGTCCGGCCGACAGGCGTCCGCCGCGTTTGCGCACATCGGTGTCGACGCCGTCGGGCAGCGACATCGCGAAGTCGTAGAACCCGACCGCGCGGGCGGCGGCGTGCACCTCCGCATCGGTGGCCTCGGGTTTGCCGAGCCGGATGTTGTCGGCCACCGAACCGGAGAACAGATACGACTCCTGGGTCACCATCGTCACCGCGCGCCGCAGCCGCACATCGGACAGGTCGCGCAGGTCGACACCGTCCAGTAGCACGCGGCCCCGCGACGGGTCGTAGAAGCGCGCGACGAGTTTGGCCAGCGTCGACTTACCGGCACCGGTGGCTCCGACGAGTGCGACGATCTGTCCGGCCGGAATGGTCAGCGAGAACGTCGGCAGCACCGGAATCGGTTTGCCCTCGGTTTCGTCGGCCTGCGTGCGGCGGGCCGGATATTCGAAACCGACGCTCTCGAAACACAATTCACCACGCGGCTGGTCCAGGGTGTGCGGTCGCGCGGGTTCGGGCACGCTCGGTTCCTCCTCCAGCACACCGGAAACGCGCTCGAGCGCCGCGGCCGCGGACTGATAGGAATTGAACACCTGCGCCAATTCGTCCACCGGTCCGTAGAACTGCCGCAGATACAGCAGGAAGGCCGCGAGCACGCCGATTCCGGTGTCGCCGTGGATGACTCGCCACGCACCGAATACCAGGATCACCACGGTGGTGAGATTCTGGATCAGGCGGGCCAGGCCGATATAGGTCGCCATACCGCGCAGCGCACTGGTATTCGCCGCGCCGTACACCGAATCCTCCTGCGCCAGCAGGCTTTCGTTGCGCTCCTCCCGCCGAAATGCCTGCACCGCACGGATTCCCGCCATCACCTCCACGAAATGCACCACCACCTTGGCGATCGCGCCCCGGGTGCGGCGGTATCCGGCACGCTGATGCCGCTGCGCCCACCGGGTGACGTACACCAGCGGCACGAATCCGGCCAGCACCACCAGTGCCAGCGGAATGTCCAGCCAGATCAACACGACCGCGATGGTCGCCACCGAGAGCACCGCGCTGAGCGCGTCGTTGAGCGCGCGGTCGAGCAGATCCTCCACCGACTCCAGATCGCTGGTCAGCCGGGCGACGATCTTGCCGGAGGTGTAGTTCTCGTGGAACGCGATCGACAGCCGCTGCACGTGTTCGAACACCCGCATCCGCAGATCGAACAGCACGTTCTGGCTCAGCCGGCCGGAGATCCGCACGAAGGTGAACGTCGTCAGGCCGCCCAGCAGTGCGCAGCCGGTCACCCCGCCGACCGCGACGGCCAGCGGAATCCAATTGCCCGCCAACGCATTACGCACACCAGAATCGAGCCCGCGCGCGACGAACAGCGGCACCGCGACCATCGCCGCATTGTCCACGACCACCAGCAGCAGCGCGGCCAGCGCCCACATCCGATACGGCCGCACCAGCGACCACAGCAACCGCCGCGACCGCGCCGCCAGCGCCAGATTCACCTCCTCGGTCGCCTCGGACTCCTCCGCCGCCACACCGCGCCAGCCGTCCTCGTCGGCAGCGGATTCGGAATCCGTTGCGGCACCGACAGAGTCCTCCACCCCGGGCACTTCGGAGGAATGACCGCTCATCGAGCCGATCACGGCGGAAGCGGAATCGAACTCCCGCGCTTCGAATACCGGATCCGCCGCGGTGCCCCGCGGCCCCGTGTGCGGAATCGGACCGACCCGGCCTATCGCGGTCTCACCGCCGGGGCCTGCGGAGGCAGTGTCGCCGACCGGTTCCACTGCGGCGGACGGGAAACCGGCCTCCCGCATGTCCTGCACCGTATCTGCGGCGGAACCACGGCCCGGCCGCACTTGCGCATCGTCGGACTCCGAACCTGTTGTGGCAGTAGCAGAGTCGAGCTCCGCACAAGTTTCAGGCGAAGCAGTCGCGATGGTCAACGATTCCGGGATCGTTTCCGTCGTCAGCGCCCGGTTCGGTCTGGTGGGTTGGGAATGTTGTTGGGTGTCACAATCTTCCGACATTTCTGCTTCCTGTCGAACGAGGTGGTGATCAGCGGGCGGGGGCGGTGATCTCGCCACCCATCAGCTCGCGGTAGCGGGGGCAGGTGGTCAGGAGTTCCTCGTGCGGGCCGTCGGCGATGATGCGGCCGTCGTCGAGGACCGCGACGCGGTCGGCCCAGGCGGCGGTGGAGGGGCGGTGGGCGACGAGCAGGACCGTGGCGCCGGACAGGGCCGTGTGCAGGCGATCCTGGACCTGTTTCTCGGTGGTGACGTCCAGGGCCGAGAGCGGATCGTCCAGCACCACGACGTGGCCGCCCGGATGCCGCTGCCGGGCCAGCACCGCGCGGGCCAGCGCCAGACGCTGCCGCTGACCGCCGGACAGGCTCAACCCCTGCTCGCCGATGCGGGTGCGCAGACCCCACGGCAGCGCGTCCACGAAACCGTCCGCGCAGGCCACCTCGAGCGCCGCGCGGACCTGCGATTCGGTGGCGTCGGGGTGGCCGAGGGTGATGTTCTCCCACACGCTCGCCGAGAACAGCACCGGATCCTCGAACGCCACCGACACCATCGACCGCAGATCCGCCAGCCGCAGCGCGCGGATATCGATACCGTCGATCGTCACCGCGCCCTCGGACACGTCGAACAGGCGCGGAACCAGGCCCAGCAGAGCCGATTTGCCGCTGCCGGTGGCACCGACCACGGCGAGCGTCTCGCCGGGCCGTAACCGTAGTGAAATCCGGTGCAGCAGATCGTGTTCGGCATCGGGGAAGCGGAATCGCACGTTGTCGAAACACAATTCGCCGCGCAGGTCGGCGGGGCGGGCGACAGGTTCGGCGGGATCGGTGATCTCGACCGGGGTGTCGATCACCTCCCAGTACCGCTCGGCCGCGGTCCGGGCGTGCTCCAATTCCGCCAGCAGGAAACCGAATCCCATTATCGGCCATTGCAGATAGGTCGTCAGCGTGATGCCCGCGATCAGCGCACCCAGCGAGATGGCATGCTCGGCGAGCAGGTAGCCGCCGATCGCCAGCGCGGCCGCGATTCCCAAGGCGGACAACACGTTCAGGGCCGTCCACAGCGTCGCGGCCAGACGCACCTTGGCCAGTTCCAGGGTGCGCAGCTCGCGGGACTGCCGCCGGAACCGCGCGCCGAACCACGGCCCGCGCCCGAACGCCTTGAGCACCCGGATGCCCTGCGCCGACTCCTCCACGATGGTCGCCAGATCACCGGATTTGTCCTGCGCCCGTCGCGAGGCCAGGCCGTAGCCGCGCTCGAACCGCAGCGCCAGGATCACCAGCGGAACCTCGATCAGCAGTTCCACCAGCCCGATCTGCCAACTGAACACGAACAGCAGGCCGATCCCGATCCACAGCGTCGCGCCCAGCGACAGCAGCGACGGCGCCACGGCCGCGAAAAACCTTCGCAGCGTTGACATGTCGGTGATCGCGCGGGAGGTCAGCTGACCCGATTCCATCCCGTCGTGCACGCCCACCGACAGTATCTGCAAGCGTCCGAACAGATTCGCGCGCAGATCCAGTTCGAGGCGGCTGGCCGGGCGCGCCACCATCCAGCGCCGGATCCAGGACGTCACGGTGCTCACCGCGGCCAGCACCACGACCAGCAGCAGCGGTGCGAAGATCGCGCCGAAGTCGCGATGCGCGACCGGGCCGTCCACGATCCGCCCGGTCAGCACCGGTAACAGGATGTCGCTCAGCATGCCCAGCGCGGAAAGCCCCGCCCCGATGTACATCGCGCGCTGATACCAGCGGATCTCCGGCCACAGCCGACGCAGCGAACCCTTCGCCGAATCATCGTGCGGGACAACAGTTTCGGATGGATCATCAGCCTGACGAGCCGAGTTCTCCGATACGGAAACGGACAAGGTTCCCCCTTCCTCATCGGCGGATTGCTCGCGCGCCCACATCCAGGGGCGTGGCCGCACGCTCCGGGCGCGACATTCCAGGCTGCCAGTCATCCGCGCGCGAGCCAACCGATTTTCCGGCTGTGCGGCCGGAGCGGACACTCATGGGGCGATCCGGACGATTCGACCATCCGGCGGATTCTCAGGAATTACCAATAAAGCGCACGGATCGCGTACAGGCTGGGCTGGCAGGGTGAAGTCATGACCACAATTGCTGAAGTCCTGGCCGTGACCGCCATAGTGGCCGTCTTCCTCACGATGGCCGCGTCCGGGTTCCTGGCCTCCTCGGCTCCCCGCTCGCTGGTGGCGGTGCGGGTGCGGCGGCGCTGACGGTGCGTTCGGCCACCCAGATCTGCACGGCCAGCGCGATCAACCACAGCGACATCGACCCGACCTGAATCCGCTGGGCGATGCCGAGGGCGTAGTTTCCCGGCAGATTGTCCGCGATCAGCATCCACAGCGTCACCCCCGATCCCAGCAGCAGAATCCACAGCCCGCTGTGCCGCAGCATCGGCCAGCGCCGGTACCGGAACGCCGCCGCACTGAACGCGATCATCGCCACGAAGATCGACGTCACCGCGAGCGTGCTGGTCAGCGCGTGGATCTGATGGAGCTGCGGGAACAGTCCGTCGTGCGAGGGCGGGCACGGATCCGGTGTGCAGGTGCGCAGCGGCCACTGCGCGTCGGCGATCGTCGACGCGCCGAAACAGGCCAGCGCCACCCAGCCCACCGTCGACAGCCGCCGCCTTGCGAAGGCCGCCAGGCCCGCCACGCCCGCGACCAGCGTCAACGTCCCGGTGATCGTGTCCCCCGCGGTGAACACCCACGCGTCCGCGCGCCCACGCGCATCCAACTCGCTCAGAAACGACCGCACCGGATTCAGCCTCAACGGCAACACGAACTCCAGCACCCACGACGAATAACACACGCCCGCAACGGCAATCGCCATCGCGATACCCCACCGCACCCACCGGCTTCGCCACCACCGTGGGGAATCCGCGCCAACCGCCGGGGTATCCGGCACATCGGACGTCATCGCCGTCGCCCGCCGGGTACCGGCCGCACGCCCCGACCGCGGATCGGATCGAACGACATGACCACCTCCGGCCCCCGCATCGGTGGCCCCCAGCCGTTCCGCCCACATACAGACGTCGCCGACGACGATGTCGACCCCGCGTAGTCGCCCTCGGACGGCGTATATCTCTTCAAGGCCGCCTCGCCAGCCGGTGCACATTCACGGGGCTGCGCCCAACGTTCGGGGCCAGCACGGGAACATGCTCATACGCAGGCACACGCACGGACACAGGCATGCCCATAGGCACACGCACGCCCATGGGCACGGGCACGGGCACGGGCACGGGCACGGGCACGGGCGATAGTCGCAGCGGCACGTCGAGTTCGGGGTGGACCTGCCTGGATGTGGATGATCCCGGGTGCGGCGGATGCGCTCGGCGGTGTGGTGTCATCGCCCTCGATTCCTCGATCCAAGGCATACGTACTGGACGGCCGGATACCGGGTTGTTCCTCAATCATCGCTGATGGCGTGGGCTGTAACCGTTATTGAGAAGTCAGCGCGGCCTGGACCCGGTCGGCGGCGCGGACGGGGTCCTCGTGTTCCCAGATGCGGATCACGGTCCAGCCCGCGGCGGTGAGGCGGGCGTCGGTGTCGCGGTCGCGGGCGACGTTTCCGGCCAGTTTCTCGGCCCACCATTCGGCGTTGTTCTTCGGGGAGGTGGCGTGCTCGGGGCAGCGGTGCCAGAAGCAGCCGTCGACGTAGACCGCGACGCGGTGGCGTGGGAACACCAGGTCCGCGCGACGGCGCATACCCGGCAGCGGGGCGCGGTCCACGAAATAGCGGCGGCCGCGGCGGTGCAGTTCCCGGCGCAACGCGATCTCCGGCTTGGTGCCGACGCGGCGTTGCCGGGACATCCGGGCGCTGGTCGCCGCGTCGGTGGTGAGCCGCGCGCTCATCGTCAGGCGGCTTCCTGCGGGTAGCCGCCCATGCGCAGCAGGTGATTCTGCATATCGGCCAGGAAACCCGGCGGGAAACGCAACGTCCCGCGCCCGGCCCGGCGCAGGAATCCGGCGGTGGCGCGCGCGGACAGCAGCTGGGCGTCCTCGAGGAACCAGCGCAGATCCTCGTACGGTTCGTGGATCGGCCACGTCGAGACCGGCACCCGGTACGCCTTCCCGGCCCGGCCCCACGCCGCGGTCGGCCAGCGCTGGCCGGTCAACGGGTCCTGTTCGCCGGGGATCTCCTCGCCCGACGGGTCGGCCAGTCGCCCGGCGGCCCAGGTCGCCATCCGCACGCTCACCGCATTGCCGACCAGTTTCCAGCGATGTCCCGCCCGCACGCCCGGCGCGGCCAGCGCGGGTGCGGTCCAGTCCCGCGAAAAGCCTTGCAGGCGTTCGGCATCGACGATCCCCGGGGTGACGATCTCGCCCGAAGGCAGCCGCACCGCGGGCGGACTCGCGATCCCCAGACCCGAACCACCCTTGAGCGTCGGCACCGCGTTGACCGCCCACCCCAGCCCGCGCACCCCCTCGGTCCAGTAGAAACCGCACGGGTCCAGGGCCGGATCGCCGGTCTCGCGCGGTCCGGCGTCGGTCCCGAACAGCACCGGCCGCGGGTCCTCGGTGCGGGAGGCCAACATCAGCACCCGTAACCGCCGCTGCGGCAGCCCGAACGCCCGCGCGTCCACGACCCGGTACGCCCACATGTAGCCGAGATTCTCGAGCGCGGCGGTGATGTGCCGCATCGCCTGGCCGCGACCGAGTTGCAGCATGAACGGCACGTTCTCGATCAGCAGCCAGCGCGGACCGCGACGCCGCCGCACCAGCCGGAACACCTCGTCCACCAAACCCGAACGCGCACCGGTGATTCCGGCCGTCCGCCCCGCCTGCGAGAGGTCCTGGCACGGGAATCCGGCGGCCACCAGCTCGGTCCCGGCCGGTAACGCGCGCAGCCGGGTGACGTCCTGATGCACCTCGACGTCCGGGAAACGCGCCGAGAGCACGGCCCGCGCCCCCGCATCGATCTCGCACAGTAATTCGGTGTTCCACCCGTGCGCGGCGAGGCCGAGCTCGAGTCCGCCGATCCCGGCGAACAGCCCCACCATCCTCGCGCCCGCCACGCCTGCCCTTTCGCCGTGACCCCGATCGGCATCGAGGCACCCGGATGAGCAGATTACTCGAGTCCGATCCGGCGACCCGCGAGCAACTCGTCCCCGACGGTCTTCCCGAGAGCCGAAGGGCACGACCCATCCCGCCCTTCGAGATCGACACCAGTCCACCTCGAGACATTCCAAAATACCGAATTCCATTGCTCCCCAACAGATTTACCCAAAATTACGATCACCTATAGTGATGGCACCTCCAGCCGAGGGGCGGTGGACACGGTCCACACACCGCGCCCAGGAAGGAGGTGATGGGGAATGGCGAAACATCGCCGGGCGAAGAGCAATGCCCCGGTCGATTACGGCATGGTGTTGGTAGCAACTGCCGTGATCGCCGGGGCGCTCGCACTGGTCCGCTGGTTGTGGACTAGGTAACCCATCAGGAGGGGCGCCGTCCAACCACGGCGCTCCACCGCCAGCATCGCTGTCGCGACTCCCCGAGTGTACTGCAAGCGCAGGCCGTCGGACAGCGAACCGTCCACTTTCCGAGACCGACGCCGGTCCAGCGCGCGACATTCCAAACTGGCGAATTCCAGTGTCCACCAACATGTTTAAACAGAATCGCGATCACCTATAGTGATGGCACCTCCAGCCGAGGGGCGGTGGACACGGTCCACACACCGCGCCCAGGAAGGAGGTGGTGGGGAATGGCGAAACATCGCCGGGCGAAGAGCAGCGCCCCGGTCGATTACGGCATGTTGCTTGCAGGCAGCACCGTGATCGCCGGGGCACTCGTTCTGGTCCGCTGGATAATCCGGCGGGCTAGCTAGCCTCACCTGGAGGGGTGTCGTAGCAGCGGCATCCCTCCGCCAGCATCACTCACGTGACCGGGTCAGTGTACTGCAACCGCTCGCGGACGGACAGTGAACCGTGCGACCGCATTTCGGGTCGGGGGCCGGGCGGTCTCGGCGGCTGCGGGGTGGGATTCGGGGCGCGAGATAGTCGCGCGATTGTTATCGGTGTGATCGGGGAATGATGGCAGCATTTACCGTGCTGGTACCGATTGGTATCATTTGGTATAGCTTCGGTCAAATATCGTGCAGGACAGTCGTATTCACATCGCGATTGCGCATTTCCGGCCGTCGATCCGTATCCGGCGCGGCCGGTACTCTCTCGGAACGACAGGAGCGATATGGGTAACGAAGACACATCGATGTCGGCCGATCCCAGCGGTCACACCGCCGAGAGTATGCGGCGGGCGGCGGAGTCGCTGCCGCTGTCCGACACCACCGATTTCGCCGACGCCGATCGCGGTTTCCTCATCGAGCTGAAACCGGGCGTGGTCACCGGCGCCGACGGAAAAGTGGTGTGGGACAACGATTCCTACTCTTATATCCAGGGCACGTGCCCCAACTCGGTGCATCCGGGGCTGTGGCGGCAGGCGCAGCTGATGATCAAGCAGGGGCTGTACGAGGTGACCCCGGGCATCTATCAGATCCGGGGCTGGATCTGTCGAACATGACCCTGGTCGAGGGCGATACCGGCGTGATCGTGATCGATCCGCTGATCTCCACCGAGACCGCCGCGGCCGGGCTGGCACTGTATCGGCAACATCGTGGCGAACGGCCGGTCACCGGCGTGATCTACACCCATTCGCACGTCGACCACTTCGGCGGCGTCATGGGCGTGACGACCACCGCGGACGTCGACGCGGGCCGGGTCCCGGTGCTCGCGCCCGCCGGATTCGTCGAGCACGCCGTCGCGGAGAACGTGTACGCGGGCACCGCGATGGGCCGCCGCGCGGCCTACATGTACGGCGCGGCGCTGCCCCGCAGCCCACACGGGCAGGTCAGCGCGGGTCTGGGCATGACGACCTCGACCGGCACCGTCACCCTCATCCCGCCGACGAAGGACATCACCGAAACCGGCCAGGAGGAGGTGATCGACGGGGTGCGGATCATCTTCCAGCTGACGCCGGGCACCGAGGCCCCCTCGGAGATGAACTTCTACTTCCCCGCCCACCGCGCGCTGTGCATGGCCGAGAACGCGACGCACACCCTGCACAACATCCTGACCTTGCGCGGCGCGGTGGTGCGCGACGCACACGTCTGGTCGCAGTATCTGACCGAGACCATCACCCTGTTCGCCGACCGGACCGATGTCGCGTTCGCCTCGCACCACTGGCCGACCTGGGGCACCGAGGAGGTCACCGCCTGGCTGTCGCTGCAACGCGACACCTACGGCTACCTGCACGACCAGACGCTGCGGCTGCTCAACCAGGGCTACACCGGCATCGAGATCGCCGAGATGATCCAGATGCCGCCCGCGCTCGAGCGGACCTGGCATACACATGGCTACTACGGTTCGGTGAGCCATGACGTCAAGGCGATCTACCAGCGATACATGGGCTGGTTCGACGGCAACCCGGCACATCTGTGGGAGCATCCGCCGGTCGAGTCGGCCCTGCGGCACGTCGCCGCGATGGGCGGTGCGCAGGCGGCGCTGGACACCGCGCGCCGGGCGTACGAGGCGGGCGATTACCGCTGGGTGGTGCAGCTGGTCAACTACGTGATCTTCGCCGAACCGCACAACGAAGAGGCGAAAGCCTTGCAGGCCAACGCATTCGAGCAGATCGGCTACGGCTGCGAGAACGGCACGTGGCGCAACTTCTATCTGATGGCGGCCTACGAACTACGCAACGGCAATGTCGGCACCCCGACCGTGGCCTCCTCGCCGACGCTGCTGGCCGCGCTGTCGGTGGATCAAATCTTCGATGCCGCAGCGTTTCTCGTGAACGGTCCCGCGGCCTGGGATTTACACCTGGTGGACGACTGGGTCATCACCGACGAAAACACCACCTACCGAATGGAATTGAACAACGGCGTGCTCGTGCACTACCCGATCCCGCCGAACTTCACCGGGCCCGCGCCGGACGCGACGTTCACCCTGACCCGGCCGACGCTCATCGCCGTCCTCGCCGGTGGGCAGGATCTGGGTGCGGCCATCGCGTCGGGTGAGATCGAGGTGTCCGGTGATCCGGGCCGGCTGGCACAGCTGACGGCCGTACTGGACAAGCCGAATCCGGACTTCGCGATCGTCACTCCGTAGGCGGACTCCGTGTCCGACGAGAACGCGACATCACCTGCCGCACAACCTGATTCGCCCTCACCCGGCTCCTCGCGGGTGGGGGCGGTGCGGCGGCTGACGGCGAAACTGGGCAGGCCCTCGCCACGCGATGTGAGCGCGGGGATGGCGACGGGATTGTTCAGCATTCCCGAGGGAATGGCGTACGCGTCGATCGGCGGCTTCAACCCCGTCGCGGGCCTGTATGCAGGGATCGTGCCGCCGATCCTGGGGTCGCTCGCCGCGCCGACCGTTCTGATGGTCACCACTCTGACCAGCGCGATCGCGTTGACCAGTCAGGCCGTGCTGAGCGATGCGGGCCTGGATCCGCACGCCGCGGGCAATGTCGCCGCGCTGACTCTGCTGGTCGGCGTGATCATGGCGTTGATGGCCGGGCTGCGGCTGGGCGTGGTGATGAGTTTCGTGTCCAACGCGGTGATGACCGGGTTCTCCACGGGGATCGCGCTGTCCATCATCACCGGGGTGCTCGAGGATGCCACCGCCTACAAACCACCCGGTCACAACAAGTTGTTGCAGGTGTGGAACTGGATCGTGGGCATCGGGCACTGGCAGAGCGCCGCGACGCTGGTGGCGCTGGCGACGATCGCGGTGTGGGCCGCGGCCCGGCTGGTGCGGCCGCTGGCGGAGTTGGCGTTGCTGGTGTCGATGATCGTGGTGAGTGTCGGCGTCGCGATCTTCGGGGTGGATGTGGAGACCGTCGGCGATATCGCGCGCATTCCCGCTGGGCTGCCGCCGTTTTCGGCACCGGCGTGGAGTGCGATGCCGCATCTGTTCGGCGGTGCGCTCGCCGTCGCGCTGGTGGCGCTGGCGCAGGCGGCGGGGGTGTCGCCGTCCATGCCGAATCCGGACGGAAGTCGCTCGAATGTCAACGGCGACTTCGCCGCTCAGGGTCTGGCCAATCTCGGTGGCGGATTCTTCGCCGCGCTGCCCTCGGGCGGATCGCTGTCCCGGACCGGGGTCGCGGCCGGGGTCGGCGCGCGCACGCGCTGGGCCGGGGTGATCTCCGGGATGTTCCTCGCAATCGTGGTGCTGGTGTGCGGATCGCTGGCTGAGCACATTCCGATGCCGGTGATCGGCGGGCTGATCATGGTGGTCGGCGCGGAGCTGATCGTGGGCAAGGTCGGCGATATCATGTTGGTACTGCGCACATCTCGGCTCTCGGCGCTGGCGATGGTGGTGACGTTCGCGGCAACCACCCAGCTGCCGTTGCAGCAGGCGATCGTGCTGGGTGCGATGCTGTCGCTGCTGCTGTACTGCGTGCAGATCTCCCGGCAGAGCGAATTGCTCACTCTCGTAATGGATTCCGATGGCCGCTGGCGTACCGAGGAGGTGCCCGCCGCGCTGCCGCCGGGACGGGTGACCGTCGTACAGTACGGTGGCGCAAGCTTTTTCGCGGAATTATCACGATTGGAAAGCAAACTGCCGGACGTTTCGCAGGCGCGCGATGCGGTGCTCGTACTGGTGATGCGCGCGGTGCCGGAGGTGCCGTCCTCGGCGCTGATCAAGCAATTCCGGAGGTACGCAACGCGATTGGAGAACGCCGGTGGGCGGTTGATCCTCGCGGGGGTGCGGCCCGGGATGGCACATGTGCTCGACCGGACCGGTGTAAGCGATCAGCTCGGTGCGGGTGGCGTCGTTCCGGCCGACGATCACGTCTTCGGGGCCGTGGAGCGGGCGGTCGCCGATGCCCAGGAGTGGATTCGCACCCGTGGTGACACCGAACAGTAAGGGGCACAACGATGCTCGGATCCTCGATCGGACAGGTGCTCAGCCACGGCGTCGGCGTCGCGATCAGTCCGCTCGCACTCGTCGCGATCATCGCGCTGCTCACCACGCCCCGGGCCGTCGCCAACGCCGTCACCTTCGCGATCACCTGGATCGTCGCGCTCGCCGCGGTGGTCGCGGTCCTGGTCGTCGTCGGCGGACTGGTGGGAGCCAACCATCACGATCGGCCCGCGACCTGGGTGGGGTGGGCCAAGCTGGTCATCGGCCTGGCCGCCCTGGCGATCGCCGCGCAGCAGGCCCGCCGCGCCCTGCACCCCGAACCCGCCCCACCCGAAAGATCATCGGAACGTGATCATGCGACTCTCGGAATCATCGCCCTCGCAACAACTTTGGCAATGGTCAACCCCAAGAATCTGACGCAGCTGGCCGCCGCGGCCGTCACCATCAGCTCGGTGACCCCCGGCCACGGCGCCCGCGTCATCGCGAGCGTCGTCTTCCTGCTCGTCGCGTCCCTGTGCGTCACCGTCCCCCTGGCCGTCCGCCTGCTCGCCGGACAACGCGCCACCGCCGCCCTGACCAGCTGGAAAGACTGGGCAACCCGGCACAATGCCACCATCATGGCCGTATTGCTCACCATCCTGGGCACCAAATCCATCGGCGACGCCATCGCCGCCCTCACCGGCTGACCCGAATCCCCGGCGTCCCGGCTGTATTCATCCACTCCCCGAGTGGACGCCAGTGACTGTGGAACAGTTCCACTTTGCAGACGTACACATTGAACCGAATTGCCTTGTTCCCCAACATATCCCGATCAAACAATGACGTAAGGTGGTGATACCTCCAGCCGAGGGGCGGTGGACTTGGTCCACACACCGCGCCCAGGAAGGAGGTGGTGGGGAATGGCGAAACATCGCCGGGCGAAGAGCAGCGCCCCGGTCGATTACGGCATCCTGTTCGCAGGGGGCACCGTAATCGCCGGGGCACTCGTTCTGGTCCGCTGGATAATCCGGCGGGCTAGCTAGCCCCACCCGGAGGGGTGCCGCAGCAACGGCATCCCTCCACCCAGCAATCACTCACGTGACCACATCAGTATAGTGCAGAAATTCGGTTCGCCACATAATCATGGCCCGCCACAGTGGATCCGGCTCGTCCTGACGGGACCGGACCACTCACGAACGGTCGATGTGACGTGACGAGTCCGGTCGGATATGTCCTGCGGCGATGAGGGTTTCGAAGGCGGATCGCTTGCGGGCGCAGGAGTGTTCGCGGTGCAGTTGCATGGCGAGGTGGGCCTCGGGGATCGTCAGGGGGTGTTCGGGGGTGGAGCAGGAGCGGTTCGGGCGGCGGATTTCCGCGCCTCGGAGGCAGGGGGTTCGGTGGGCGGGGTTCGCCAGGCGCCATACCGGTAGCAGGGGCAGTAGGGCGGCTATTACGAAACCCGCTGTGGCGCAGGCGATCAGCGTCACCGATAAGGGGGTCCAGGTGTCCATGATCGAATTCCTCTCGGGCGCTGGGGATCAGAACCAGGTTCGCGGCCGTACTTGGTTGGCCAGGTCTACGAGTCGGATGCGGTGGTCGGGGTCGGGGGTCGTGCGGGCCAACTCGCGCAGGCCGGACTCGATACCGCGACGCAGTCCGGTCTCGGTGTTGGGGGTACCGAAGATCGACGACTCCGGATTACGCAGGCGGCCACCGGATTCGAGCCACACCAGCGTGGTCCACAGCAGGATCAGCCGGGTCGGCAGATAGCGTCGGGCGCCGGACAGATTCGCCAGCCTGCCCGCGGCGATCCGCAGATCGGTCTCGGTGAGTTCGGTGACAGGGCCACCGATGTGCAGCAGGCATCCGGTCAGTCCGGCAGTGTCCCGGTGCGGGGATCCAGCGGGGAGTTCGTCCAGCACCGCGACCGCCGCGCGGACATCCCCGTCGGCGGTCAGTATCCGCGCGAGTCCGAAAGCAGCGCTTATCATTTCGTGATTCGAACGCCATGTCACCCGGTAGTGGCCGATCGCCGCGTGTCGCCAGTCCGCGGCTTCGGCGCGCGTTGCGGCCGCGAGCAGCAGCAGTTCGGCGGTGACCGCCATGGCCAGATTCGGCGTCGGCTCGTCCGGCAGCATCACCCGGACGATGTCGAACTGCCGGTACGCGCGCCGATGGTCGCCCCGCACCAACGCCGCGACGCCGGTGAACCAGGCAATGCGCCAATCACCGACACAGCTGCTCCGCAGGGCGTCGAGCATACCTTCGGCCATTTCCTCGTGGCCAAGTTCGAGCAGCGCGCGAATCGCCTGGAGCGACGCCTCGACCTCGAAGCGACTGGTACCCGCTCGAGAGCGAATACCGATGCGCCGCAACAGCTCCAAGGTGCTACGCGGCTGGGTGTGCGGCAGATTCGCCAGCAACGCGCAACCGGGATCTTCACCGCATACACGCGGGGCGGGCAGGGTCGCGATGATGCGCCGCACGTCCAGACTCGGCTCGTGCGGCTTGCCGTCGATCATGCCGTCGAGTTCGGCCACCGCCATGCCGATGCCGAATTCGCCACGGGGAGAGGTGAATTCGCTGACATGCGCACCAGGAAGAGGTTCCCGGGCAACGGGGTTTCCACGCAGACCGGCGTATTCGAATTCAGCGGGTCCGGACTCTGCCGGGAGGTGAACGGCGACCATGACGGTCCTCTCGCACTGCAACCGTGCCATCAGTTAGTGTTATGTAACACTGAATGATGGTACATAGCAAGAGGGTTGCGCGCCCGCCGAACGAAGACGGCCCCCTACACGATGACCTGGTGATAATGCACAGTCATCGATGACTTTCGAATGGCTATCGTATGAACCTTGCTCCAACAGACCCAATAATCGATGGCCACCGAGTGGCCATCACATGAACCTGCCCCATCAGTAGCACCTGCATCTGTGTTGATCTTCCATGGAGGACCATGACGCCCAACGGTTTTGGTGACCGCTGCCGCGTCGTGGCGGGACCGGATGCGCGAGTTGCCGTGCGGGTGCGAGTTGCCGTGCGGGTGTGAGTTGCGGTGAGTATCGAATTTCCCGAGGGGCTCAATTGGGTGTCGTATCTGGCGGGTGCGGAGTGGCCTAAGGGGGACGAGGACAAGGTCTTCGCTCTGGGTGATTCGTGGTCGGGGGCGTCGAAGCAGAC
>NZ_WEGK01000019.1 GCF_009604405.1 Nocardia macrotermitis | reverse complement strand
AGGGCTAATCGGAAGAATTAACCAGAGTCCGAAAACCATGGCAAAAAATCAAACACCAGCAAAAGTATTTGCTGACTAAATGTCCGACACTCCCACACGGGGGTGCAAGAGGCCGGAACCAATAAAAAATTGGCACTGACATTCATCGACACACTATTGAGTTCTCAAAGAACACACGCACCAGAATCTCACCGGCGTGAACCGGGTCTCGATCGGCTGGGCAACTTTTACAGCTTAGCTCAATCCGAGTGGCGAAACCAAATCCGCACTCTCGGTTGATCCAGTGTGATCGTCAGGCGCTCTCGTACTACCTCGTGTCCCGGGCCTCTCGGCTCCGGGTCGGTGTCCGCGTCGCTGACTTGGAATAAGTTACGTGGTGCCGCTTACCATGTCAAATCGCCTGGTCAGGAGCGGTTTCCCACGCGGTGTACCTCCGCGCCCAGCGAGCGCAGGTTCTCCACGAACCTCGGATAGCCGCGATCGATGTGGAAGACGTCGTGCACCTCGGTGACGCCGTCGGCCACCAGACCCGCGAGCACCAGACCCGCGCCGGCCCGGATGTCCGAGGACCACACCGGCGCGCTCGACAACCGCGGGATGCCGCGCACGACCGCGTGATGACCATCGGTGCGGGCGTCAGCGCCGAGCCGGATCATCTCCTCCACGAAACGGAACCGCGCCTCGAACACGTTCTCGGTGATCATCGAGGTGCCGTCGGCGATCGCGGCCAGGCCGATGGCCATCGGTTGCAGATCGGTCGGGAAACCGGGGAAGGGCAGGGTCGCGAAGTTCACCGCGCGGGGCCGCTCGGGCTGCACGACGCGAAAACCGTCCGGCTCGAACGAGATTCGCGCGCCCGCCGAACGCAACTTGTCCAGTACCAGCGACAGATGCTTGGGGTTGATCCCCTGCACCCGCACATCACCCAGCGTCATGGCCGCGGCGATTCCCCAGGTGGCGGCGACGATCCGGTCGCCGATCACCTGATGGGTGGTCGGCGAGAGCTTGCGCACGCCCTCGATGGTGAGCACCGAGGTGCCCGCGCCACCGATGCGTGCGCCCATCCTGGTCAGCATCGTGCACAGATCGACGATGTCCGGTTCGCGGGCGGCGTTGTCGATGACCGTCTCGCCCTCGGCGAGCACCGCCGCCATCAGGATGTTCTCGGTCGCGCCGACGGACGGGAAGTCCAGCCGGATCCGCGCGCCCTGCAATTCGTCGGCGCGCGCGACCACGCAACCATGCTCGATCTCGCTGGTCGCGCCCAACAACCGCAACCCCGTCTGGTGCATGTCCAGCGGACGGGAGCCGATCGCGTCACCGCCGGGCAGGGCGACCACGGCCCGGCGGCACCGGGCCATCAGCGGACCCAACACACAGACCGAGGCGCGGAACTGGGTCACCGCGGGGAAATCGGCGTGGTACTTCGGCTCGGCGGGAGTGTCGATGGTGACGACGGAACCGTCGACGGTCACATCACAGCCCAGGCCGCGCAGGACCTCGGCCATCAGCGGGACGTCGAGGATGTCGGGGCAGTTCGTGATCGTCGTGGTGCCCTCGGCGAGCAACGCCGCGGCCATCAGCTTCAGCACGCTGTTCTTCGCGCCGCCGACCTCGACCTCACCGACGAGTCGACTGCCACCGGTCACCAGGAACCGTTCGCTCAAGACTCCACCCCGCTGCCGCTCGGCTCCGTCGTGCGCGCCGCACGCCGCGATTTCGATTCGCTCGCAAGCTCGCTCACAGCGCCCCCCGAACGGGGCCGGCCTGCGCGGGACGTGCCGCACGCTGCGTCGGTGGTTGACTCACGGGGGCCAGCCTAACGGGCAGGACCATCGGTCGTGGCCTCTCTATCGGTCTCCGATTGTCCGGCGGCGCCAGGACGCCACAGGATGTCACCGTCCGGATTGGCCACCCGGCCGAGGATGAACAGCAGATCCGACAACCGGTTCAGGTATTTCGCGGGCAGCACGCTGATGTCGTCGGGGTGCGCCCGCACCGCGGACCACGCCGCACGCTCGGCCCGGCGCACCACCGTGCGCGCGGTGTGCAGCAGTGCGGCCAACGGGGTGCCACCGGGCAGGATGAACGAATTCAACGGCGCCAGTTCGGAATTGAACTCGTCGCAGTAGCGCTCGAGCCGATCGATGTACGGCTGGGTGATGCGCAGCGGCGGGTACTTCGGCTCGGCGACGACGGGGGTGGATAGATCCGCGCCCGCGTCGAAGAGGTCGTTCTGGATCTGCCGCAGCACCTCGACCAGTTCGGGTGCGGGCTGTCCCAGCGCAATTGCGACACCGATCGCGGCATTGGCCTCGTCGCAGTCGGCGTAGGCGATCAGCCGCGGGTCGGTCTTGTCCACTCGCGAGAAATCGCTCAGTCCGGTGGTGCCGTCGTCGCCGGTCCGCGTGTAGATCCGCGTCAGGTGCACACTCATAATCCCCCGCCTCTCCGGGTGTTCTGCACGATCGATGGGTGTTTCGTCCGGATCAGCCCGGACGTCGCCGGATCCGCTCGGACGGACGGGACTCCACCCAGGACAGGAAGGCCGCGAGCGCACCGCGATCGAGTGCGAGCTCGTAGCTGCCGTCACCGTCGGAAACCGCGATCACGATGATGTCGTCGGTCATGATGTCGTACTCGTCGCCGACCGGGCCGCGTCGATCGACCACCTCGATACCGAGGCGTCGGATCGAGGAATCCGCACCGAATTTCAGGCTGGTCAGCTTGTAGAAGACCAGCTGATCCTCGCCGTACCGGATCAGGCCGTGCCGCCAGCCCTGACCGCCCTTGGCCGGGAGTACCCGCAGGATGGCCGCCGTTCCGCCGCGGCGCAACATCAGCAATCGGTAGAGCGAGGCCAGCCCGAGACCGACGAGCACCAACACCAGAATGATCAGCAACGCCATTCCGGTCCGCAATCCAGGTCCGTCCCTTCGCTAAAGCCCCTGATGCCGGTGCGAGTGGCGTGCCATCCCGTACAACGTCACTGTGTGGGCGAGTCTACAAACATCCTCGCACCGGAAATCGGCCGGTACACCCGAGTTGCGGGACCCTGCCCACGCGACCCGGCGCGAATTCGTCGCAACCGCGAAAGATGAACGCGCACAAGGTGATCCGATTCCCCTCGAAAGACGACGGCGACCGAGTCACCAGCGCACACGCACTGGAACCCGGTCGCACGTCGTGATCCATCCGAGCCAACAGCCGGGACTCAGCCCATCGTGAAGGGCGCTCCCCACACCGAGATGATGCTCTCGCCCGCGCTCGTCGAGACATCGGCGAAGGTGAACGCGCGGGCCTGCGCGTAACCACCGCAACCGTTGACCGCGAAGGTTTCATCGGTCCAGCTGACGCTGGCGTGCGAGCCCTTCACCGTGGGGTGGGCCTTGTGAGCCTCGTTGCCGTAGTCGTCGGGCTGTTCGATGTCGAGCAGGTACCGCGTGACGGCCTGGCCGGGGGCGAGGGTCAGCGTTTCGGTGGCACCGACGGACGGGGCTCCCGGTGTGAGCCCGCTGCTACTGGTGGTCGCGGACTCCGAGGCCGAGTCACTGTTGTTCAGCCCCGAGATGTCCACCTGACACCCGACGACATACCCCGGGTTGAGCTGAATCTGCGCCGACGACGCCCCCGGCCCGGAGACATCGACGACCACCCGCGCGGAAGTCCACACGTTGCGATGCAGCGGCGTCGACCCCATCGACCCGCTGACCTTGGCCGACTGATCCAGCAGCGACATGTGCACGACGGTGCCGTCGCCGAGGGTCCGGGTGATGACCGTGTTCGGCTGCCGCATGAACGCATCGGCGTTCGCCGCACCGGACGCGGACAATCCCAGCCCGACGGCCACCGCCGTCACCAGACCGATCACGCGGCCACGTCGCACAGATTTGCCGTAAATCATGTGTTTCCTCTCGAAAGGTGACGGTGTGATCAGCCGATGCTGAACGGCTGGCCGTAGAGAGTGACCTTGTGATAATCGGGTCCGACGACCTCGACGACCGCGAACTGGCGGGCCTGCGCATATCCGGCGCAACCCTGGATATCCATCGGAACGTCCTGGTAATTCAGGTAGTAGCGTCCGGACTTGGTCATGTCCTTGTTGTTGATCTGCACCCACTTCACCTCGCCGGGGCTGATCGGGAAGGACAGGCCCGCGGCGACCGTCGGCGTCGTGGACAACGTCGCGCCGAGGGACGGGCCGAACGATCCGAGCGCCACCTGGCAGCCGACGAGGTAGCCGACCGTCAGGCCGGACGCGCCGTGCGTCGAGGAGTCGTTCGTACCGGAGTTGTTCTGGGCGCCGTTGTTCGGGCCGACGGTGCCGTTCGGAGTCTGGATGTCGACGGTGACATCGCCGCTGACCCACGTCGTGCGTCCCGCGCCGTTGGCTGCCAGTGACGGTGAGATCAGGGCGTGCTCACCGGTACTGGTGATTTTCACGCCGGGGCCTTCGATATGGCCGTTGGGCAGTCGCACGAAAGTGTCCGCTCGTGCGGCGCCCGGAGACCACAGGCCGATTGCCGTAATGGCGACGCCCATTCCCACCGCAATACGCGTGAACCAGGAACGGCCACTTGCTGAATACTTGCTCATTCACTCCCCGCATCCTCATCGCGAGGCCGCAATAGTCCAGCTCATAGCGGCCACGCTGTGCCAACCAGTTGGGTCATCAGATGAAGCTGAAGTATTGCTGCGGGTCAAATTACACGAGTGTAGGCAGGGGCTACAATTCGGGGCCCGAAACTCCGGAGAACGTTGCCGCGTACCCGAAATTGATTGTCGCAAAACAAAAACCGCGCGACGTTCCGGAAATGTCCGAAACTGCCGCGCGGCTTGTCGAATTCAGTTGTCCCGAAGAAGATTTCAGGGGCGAGCGCTCAACTCCACTGCCCGCAGACGACCTTCCGCGGCATTCTTGTCCCGTTCCGACGCATTCGGATCGGCGACGATCGCCCGCTGGGCCTCGACGTCCACATCCTCCGCGAAATCCGCCGTCTCGGCCAGAATTCGCACGGTCGCCCCGGTCACGGAGAAGAACCCGCCGTTCACCGCGGCGACGATGCGCTCACCCTCGGTGCCGACGATGGTCACGATGCCGCCCTCGACCAACTGGCCCAGGACCGGCTCGTGGCCGTGCAGAATACCGATCTGCCCCTCGGTGGTCTGGGCGCTGACGAAACTCGCCTGTCCCGACCACAACCGTCGCTCGATGGCGACCAGGTCCACTGACATATCCGCCATGTTGGGCTACTTCCCGGCGATCTTCTTCGCAGCCGCCTCGACGTCGTCCAGGCCACCGCAGGAGTTGAACGCCTGCTCGGGGAAGTGGTCGAACTCGCCCTTGCAGACGCGTTCGAAGTCGTCGATGGTCTGCTCCAGCGGCACGACCGAACCCGGCTGACCGGTGAACTTCTCGGCCACGATGAAGTTCTGACCCAGGAACTTCTCCAGGCGACGCGCGCGACCGACGAGGACCTTGTCCTCCTCGGAGAGCTCGTCCATACCCAGAATCGCGATGATGTCCTGCAGTTCCTTGTACTTCTGCAGGATGCGCTTGACCTCGTTGGCCACCGCGAAGTGGCGGTCACCCAGGATCGAGGCCTCCAGAATGCGGGAGGTCGAGGTCAGCGGGTCGACGGCCGGGTAGATACCCTTCTGCGAAATCGGGCGGGAGAGCTCGGTGGTCGCGTCCAGGTGGGCGAAGGTGGTCGCCGGGGCCGGGTCGGTGTAGTCGTCGGCGGGAACGTAGATCGCCTGCATCGAGGTGATCGAACGACCACGCGTCGAGGTGATGCGCTCCTGCAGCTGACCCATCTCGTCGGCCAGGGTCGGCTGGTAACCGACGGCCGAGGGCATGCGGCCCAGCAGGGTCGAGACCTCGGAACCGGCCTGGGTGAACCGGAAGATGTTGTCGATGAACAGCAGCACGTCCTGGTTCTGCACATCGCGGAAGTACTCCGCCATGGTCAGCGCCGAGAGCGCCACGCGCATACGGGTCCCGGGCGGCTCGTCCATCTGGCCGAAGACCAGGGCGGTGTCCTGCAGCACGCCCATCTCTTCCATTTCCAGGTGGAGGTCGGTGCCCTCACGGGTACGCTCACCGACGCCCGCGAACACCGAGGTGCCGGAGAACTCGCGCGCGATACGGGTGATCATCTCCTGGATCAGCACGGTCTTGCCGACACCGGCGCCACCGAACAGACCGATCTTGCCGCCCTTCACGTACGGGGTCAGCAGGTCGATGACCTTGATGCCCGTCTCCAGGATCTCGGTCTTGCCCTCGAGCTGGTCGAACGGCGGCGGCTCGCGGTGGATGCCCCACTGCTCGCCCTCGCGGCCCAGGCCGGGGGTGTCCAGGCAGTCGCCGAGGGCGTTGAACACGTGGCCCTTGACGACGTCACCGACGGGCACCGAGATCGGCTTGCCGGTGTCCTCGACCTCCACGCCGCGGACCAGGCCGTCGGTGGGCTGCATCGAGATGGTGCGAACGATGTTGTCGCCCAGGTGCTGCGCGACCTCGAGGGTCAGCGTCTTGGCCACCGAGGGCAGGGTGACCTGCGCGTGCAGGGCGTTGTAGAGCTCGGGGATCGAGCCCCGGGGGAACTCGACGTCGACGACGGGGCCGATGACTCGGGCGACGCGGCCTGTACCAGCGCCCGCCCGGCTCTTGTTGTCTTGAGTGACAGCTGCGGTCATTGTTCTCTTTCTGGGGTGGGCAGGTGGACTAGTCGCGATCCGAGGCTGCCGCCAGCGCGTTCGCGCCACCGACGATTTCGCTGATTTCCTGCGTGATGTTGGCCTGCCGGATCGAGTTCGCCTGCCGGGTCAGGTTGTTGACCAGGTCGTTGGCGTTATCGGTGGCCGCCTTCATCGCGGTGCGGCGTGCGGCCGACTCCGAGGCCGCGGCTTCGAGCAACGACGAGTAGATGCGGGTGTTGATGTACTTCGGCAGCAGTGCGCCGAGCAACTTGTCCGCGTCGGGCTCGAACTCGTACAGCGAGGAAACCTGCGCGGTCGGCGAATCGGACATCATGTCCTCGCCGAGGTCGTAGTTCTCCTCGATGATGTCCACGTGGATCGGCGCGAGCCGCCGCACCTCGGGCGTCTGCGACAGCATCGACACGAACCGGGTGTAGACGATGTGCAACTCGTCGACACCGGCGATGGTGCCCTCACCGTTCGGCGCGGGCACCTCGGCCTCACCACCGGCCATGAACGCGTCCACCAGGTGGTTGCACGCGGACGAGGCGTCGGTGTAGTGCGGCTGCTGGGAGAATCCGGTCCACGAACCCATCGGGCGACGGCCGCGGAAGGTGTAGTAGGACAAGCCCTTCGCACCCATCACGTAGATCACCGGCTCCTTGCCCTCGGAGCGCAGCGTCGTCATGAGTTCCTCGGCGCGCTTGAGCACGTTCGAGTTGTACCCACCGCACATACCGCGGTCGCTGGTGATCACCAGGATCGCGGCCCGAGTGGGCTCGGCCCGCTCGGTCAGCAGCGGATGCGAGAGATTCTGCGAGGCGCCGGCGAGTTCGCCGAGCACCTTGGTGATCTCCTCCGCGTACGGCTTGGCCGCGGCGACCCGGGCCTGCGCCCGGCTGATCCGCGAGGTGGCGATCAGCTCCTGGGCCTTGGTGATCTTCTTGATCGAACTCACACTACGAATGCGGGAGCGCAATTCGCGAATATTGGCCATAGCTATTCACTCCCTTCATTCTGTGTCCACGGGCAGCATGGGCGGGCCACTACGTGGTTACGCAGGCTGCCGCCTCCGTGCCCGTCGCCCATGCTGCGGTTGTCCGACAATCGCATTGGCTTGCCCGCGTCTACTTCTCGACGTGCTTGCGGTGGACGGACACGGACTCGACCTCTTCGTGATCGAGCGCGCCGGCCTCGGCCTCGTTCACCACGCGGCTGCCGTCCGAAGCGATGAAGCTCTGCTTGAACTTGTCGGTCTCGGCCTTGATCAGGTCCGCGGCCTCGCCGTCGAGCCGCTTGCCGCCCTCGATCGTCTTGAACGCCGCGGCCGCGCTGCGGTGCAGGCTCTCGAGCAGCTCGGCGTTGAACCGGCGCACGTCGCCGACCGGCACGGTGTCGTAGAAACCGGCGTCGACCAGGAAGATCGAGACGATCTGGTCCTCGACCGCGACCGGGGTGTACTGGTCCTGCTTGAGCAGCTCGACCCAGCGCGCACCGCGCTCCAACTGCGCCAGCGAGGCGGCGTCCAGGTCGGACGCGAAGGCGGAGAACGCCTCCAGCTCGCGGTACTGGGCCAGTTCCAGACGCAGCGAACCGGCGACGGCCTTCATACCCTTGGTCTGCGCGGCGCCACCGACACGGGAGACCGAGGTACCGACGTTGATCGCGGGGCGAACACCCTTGTTGAACAGGTCCGACTCCAGGAAGACCTGGCCGTCGGTGATGGATATGACGTTGGTCGGGATGAACGCCGAGACGTCACCGGCCTTGGTCTCGATGATCGGCAGACCCGTCATCGAGCCCGCGCCCATCTCGTCGGACAGCTTCGCGCAACGCTCCAGCAGACGCGAGTGCAGGTAGAACACGTCACCCGGGTACGCCTCGCGGCCCGGCGGGCGACGCAGCAGCAGCGAGATCGCGCGGTACGCCTCGGCCTGCTTGGACAGGTCGTCGAACACGATCAGGACGTGCTTGCCCTGGTACATCCAGTGCTGGCCGATGGCCGAACCGGTGTACGGCGCAAGCCATTTGAAGCCGGCGGAGTCCGAGGCGGGCGCGGCGACGATGGTGGTGTACTCCATCGCGCCGTGCGCCTCCAGCGCGGCCTTCACGCCCGCGATGGTGGAACCCTTCTGACCGATCGCGACGTAGATGCAACGCATCTGCTTGGTCGGATCGCCCGACTCCCAGTTCGCCTTCTGGTTCAGGATGGCGTCGATGCAGACCGCGGTCTTGCCGGTCTTGCGGTCGCCGATGACCAACTGACGCTGGCCGCGGCCGATGGCGGTCAGCGCGTCGATGGCGGTGATGCCGGTCGCCATCGGCTCGCCGACGGGCTGACGCTCGAGCACCGTGGCGGCCTGCAGTTCGAGCACGCGGCGGTCGTCGGCCTCGATGTCGCCCAGACCGTCGATCGGCGCGCCGAGCGGGTTGACCACGCGGCCGAGGAACTTGTCGCCGACCGGCACCGACAGCACGTCGCCGGTGCGCCGGACGGTCTGGCCCTCCTCGATGGAGTCGAACTCACCCAGGATGACCGCACCGATCTCGGTGTCCTCCAGGTTCAGCGCGACGCCCTGCACACCACCCGGGAATTCGAGCAGCTCGTTGGCCATCGCCGAGGGCAGGCCACTGACGTGGGCGATACCGTCGCCGGTGTCGGTGACCGTGCCGACCTCCTCGATGGAGGTCTCGGGGGTGTAGGCCTGGGTGTAGCTCTGGATCGCGCTACGGATCTCGTCAGGGGAGATCGTCAGCTCCGCCATGTTCTTCCTGCTCTCGCTGTGGTCTCGAATGTCGGGTGGGGTGTGAGGCCGCCGGGCTCGCGCCGGTCGCCTAGGTGAGCGACTGGCGCAGCCGCTGGAGCCTGCCCACGGCACTGCCGTCGATCACGTCGTCACCGACGTGCACGACGACGCCGGCCAGCAGGCTCGGATCGACCTGCACATGCACCGTGATCGGCTTGTCGTAGATGCGTTGCAACGAGGCCGCCAATTGCTCGCGCTGTTGCGGCGTCAGTTCCGTCGCCGCACGCACATGGGCCACGATCTGCTTACGCAGCGACGCGGCCAGATCGGACAACTCGTCGAAGACCACACCCACGTCACCGTGCGAACGGCTGACCGCCTGCTCGGCCAGTTGCAGGGTGATGTCCTCGACCTTGCCGGTGAGCAGGCGGGCGACCAGCTCACGCTTGGCCCGCGCCGACTTACCGCGGTCGGCCAGGGCCTGCTCGAGATCCGGATTGTCCTCGACGACCCGGCCGAGCCGGAACAGTTCGTCCTCGACCGCGTCGATGCGCCCGCGATCGGCGGCCGCACGCAGCAGCGCCTCCCGGCCGAGCTGCACCAGCGTGTCGACCAGGTCCCGGCTGCGGGACCAGTCCTGCGCGACGGCGGTGGTCAGCACGGCCTGTGTGGCCGCGCTGATCTTGCCGCCGAACAGGCGTTCGGCGAGTTCGGCGCGGGCCGAACTCGATACCGACTTGTCCGCGAGCGCAATACGCAGCGAGCGCTGGCCGTCCAGGACGTCGACCACGGCGAACAGTTCGGATCCCGTCGTGGCGGCGACGGTGTCACTCCCGGTCAGAGCGGCCGAAAGAGCTTCCCGTGCACGGGAATTCGCCTCACGGCTCGCTGCGTACATGCTTCCCACTTTCACTGTGTTGGCTCCTGCCTGTGCGTGGCGGCCCGTGTGGTCGCACAACGCTGCCGCTTCCGGCCCTCGACCCGCCCAGGCTTTGTTGGATTATGCCTGTACCCGACAACCGGTGTGGTGACACCCCGCTGCTGCGTTCCGTGGCTCCGGCCGCAAACCCGCCAGGGCATCTCGCTACCGTCCGACCCCGATACCGGCCTGCAGATCCAATTCTGCAAGGAACCGGTCGATGGACTCGGCCTGTTTGGCCTCATCGGCGACCGACTGTCCGATGATCTTCTCGGCCAGATCGACCGCGGTGCTGCCGAGTTCGGCGCGCAGCTCGGTCACGATCTGCTGCCGCTGGGCCTCGAGTTGCGTGTGGCCGCTGGCCACGATGCGGTCCGCCTCGGCCTGCGCCTCCGCGCGCAGTTGCGCGAGGATCTGCTGGCCCTGGGTGCGCGCCTCTTCACGAATGCGCGCCGCCTCGAGCCGGGCGTCGGCGAGCTGCTGCTGGTACTGCTGCAGCGTGGACTCGGCCTCGGCCTGCGCGACCGCCGCCTTCTCGATGCCGCCCTCGATCTTCTCCGAGCGCTCGTCGAGAACCTTGGTCAGCCGCGGCGCCACGTACTTCCAGAACGCGACACCGATCACGATCAGGCAGATCAGCGACCAGACGATATCCGGCACCTCCGGGATGAGGGGGTTCTTGTCCCCGGCATCCGCGGCCGCCAGTAGCTGGATCCCGTTCATGGCAATCAGAAGATGAAGCCGGCGACGAGACCGATCAGCGCCAGGGCCTCGGTGAACGCGATACCCAGGAACATGTTGGTCCGGATGGTGCCCTGCAGCTCGGGCTGGCGAGCGATGCCCTCGATCGCCTTACCGACGACGATGCCGACGCCGATACCCGGGCCGATGGCGGCCAGGCCGTAACCGATCGCGCCGTAACCCTTGACCGTGGGGGCGTTCTCGGCGAGGGTGGTGGCCACGTTGGAGAGGCTCATGAGTTTCTATCCCTTTCTGTTGCCCACATCGCAGCGTGTGGGTCAGTCTCTGTGAAACTTTGTCGGGCTCGCGCGTCAGTGCGCGTCGGCGTGCTGGGCCAGTCCGACATAAACGGCGGTCAGCAACGCGAAGACATATGCCTGCAGGAAGATGACCAGTACCTCGAAGAGCGTGAAGCCGAGGCCCGCGATCAACGAGAACGGCGAGAGCACCTTCATCCACGCGGCTCCCTCGAACAGGAAGAACTGCGTGGCCGCGAAGAACAACACCAGCATCACGTGGCCGGCCAGCATATTGGCCATGAGTCGCACGGTCAGGGTGAACGGACGCAGCACGAAGGTCGAGATGACTTCGATCGGAATCAGCAGCACGTGCATCGCGGCCGGCACATTGGGCACCACGGCCGAATGGCGCACGTAGTTCCAGAAGCCGTACTTCTTGATACCGATGTAGTTGAAGGCGATGTACGCGATCGCGGCCAACAGCAGCGGCATCCCGATGCGCGCGTTGGACGAGATGTTCATGCCGGGGATGATCTCCGAGAAGTTCAGGAAGAGCACCGTGAAGAAGATCGTCGCGATCAGCGGGAAATACTTCTTGCCGGTCTCTTTGCCGAGCACCTCGAAGCAGATCTCCTCACGCACGAACCCCAGGCCGATCTCGGCGATGTTCTGGAGTCCGCGGGGGACGATCTTCGGATTGCGGAAGGCCAACAGCATGAGAGCCACGAGCACGACCGTCATGACGATCTTGATCAGGATCATGCTGTCCAGCTGGAAAGGTGTTCCCTTGAACAGCACAGCCGGAGGGAAGAAGTCAGACAGCGACGGCGCATGGAACTCGCCCGCCAGAGTGGTGACGCTCAGCGTTCTCTCCCGTGTTCGGGCCGCAGGAGGTAAGGGTCTCCCGCGGTTCGATCGGACATTGACGATCAGGTGGGTCGACTGTGGTCGGCTCGAGTTCGTCAGCAGCTGAGGCGGGAAGAACCCGCTCGAGGCGTCTGTACGTCGGCGACATCGTCGACGGTGCAGAGCCGAACCCCCTCAGGTCCGGCACGGCTGCAAGCATACCGGCAGTGGCCGGATCGCAATGATCGCCCCCACTGATCGGATGCTTACGGTAAAGAGTTTACCAAGCCATCTACGACAACGTGTAGGGGGTATCGCTCACAGATTTGAACGATCTTTTCCGGACGCCTCGTCCGGCGGGGTGATGACCGGAACCCGTTGGCTCAGAACGCCGTACGTCTCCGCGCCCAGCACGATGAGCAGCGCACCGATGACGGTCAGGAACAACGACATCCGGCTGTAGAACTCGAAATGCTTCAGGATCGCGACGACGACGAGCACGACCAGGAGTTTGCCGACCCAACTGCCCAGCATCACCATGCCCTGGATCCCGGACTCCAGTTTCGCGCTGAACAGCACCAGCGCGGCGGTGGTCAGGATGAAGAATCCACCGATGGCCGAGCCGATCAGCGCACCCCAGAGGCCGTGCAGACCTGCGAAGACGGTGGCCAGCACGCACGAAACCACGACCAGCGCGATCAGTCCGGCGATGCCGTAGCGCAGCGCCGCCCGCAGCGGGGCGTCCTGTTGGGAGTGCGATGACGTGGTCACGGTGCGCAGTTTACTCGCCGCTTACTTCCGGCCCGTCCGGCGCCGGATCGGCCGCGACCGTGCGACTGCGCTTGCGCAGACCCACCGCCTCGCGCAGCGAGGGCACCGCGGTCAGCACCAGCGCGCACACCAGACCGGCCGCGAACAGCAGCACCACCAGGCGTCGATCGATCAGCGAGGAACCGACCGCGCCGAACGCCAGCACGCCGACCCACAGGTAGATCGTCAGCACGACGCGGCGCTGCGAATGCCCGATCTGCAACAGCCGGTGATGCAGGTGCATCTTGTCCGGTGTGGAGAAGCTCACGCCCGCGCGCACCCGGCGCACGATCGCCATCACCAGATCCAGCACCGGAATGAACATCACCGCGCCGACCAGCAGCAGCGGCGAGAGCAGCCCGACGATGTCGCGGGCGCCGTAACCGGTCAGCGGAATCCGGCCCGAGGCGCCGGTGGAGACCGCCGCCAGCATGAGCCCGATCAGCATCGACCCCGAGTCGCCCATGAAGATCCGGGCGGGCTGGAAATTGTGTGGCAGAAATCCCAGACAGCCGCCCGCGATCGCGGCGGCCAGCAGCGCGGGCGGATACCCGTCGGTCGCGCCGCCCTGCTGGTACAGCAGTCCGGCGGCGAAGACGAAGACCGCGAGCGCGGCGATCACGCCGAGGCCACCGGCCAGACCGTCCAGGCCGTCGACGAAGTTCCAGGCGTTGATCATGGTGACGGTGATGATCACCGTCACCGCGCCGCCGTACAGCTGGTCGAGTACGACCGTGGTGTTGGTGAACGGGTTGTAGATCGCGACCCAGCTCAGGCCCATCACCGCCATCACGCAGGCGGCGGTGATCTGGCCGACGAATTTGGTCAGCGCGTCCAGACCCCAACGGTCGTCGATGATGCCGACCAGCACGATCAGGGTGCCCGCGACCATGACCGCGGGGACGTCGTGCGGATAGTCGAAGCCCCGTCGCAACGCGGGCAGTTGGTGGGCGAACAGCACCGCGGCCACCACGCCCAGATAGATGCCGACCCCGCCCATCCGCGGAATCGGTTTGACGTGCACATCACGTTCCCGCGGAATAGCGACCGCGCCGAACTTGATCGCCAGCACCCGAATACCACCGGTGGACAGCAGCGTCACCACCGTCGACACGAGCAGGACCAGCAGAAGCTCGCGCAGCGGAACGACCGCGCCCTGGCTGAATATCATCTACCAGGCCGTCACCGTGACGCTCGGGCCGTGAGGTCCCCCGGCGCGATACCGAGCACCTCGCCCACCTGGTCGGCGGTCACCGCGCCCTCGCGCAGGATGCGCGGGCTGTCGGCGGTGAGGTCCACGATCGTCGAGGGGACGCCGTGGTCGGCCGGTCCGCCGTCGAGGTACACGCCGACCAGCTCGCCGAGTTGGTCGCGCGCCTCCTGCACGGTCGCGGCCGCGGGCTGCCCGGAGACGTTGGCGCTGGACACCGCCAGCGGCCCGACCTCGCGCAGCAGTTCCAGCGCGACCGGATGCAGCGGCATCCGCAACATCACTGTGCCGCGCGCGTCACCCAGATCCCAGGCCAGCGAAGGCGCTTGCTGCACAACCAGACTCAGCCCGCCCGGCCAGAATGCCCGGATCAGGTCGCGCGCGTGCTGCGACACCGAGAACACGAGTCCGTCGATGGTGTTCCAGGACCCCACCAGCACCGGCACCGGCATGTCGCGGCCGCGGCGCTTGGCGGCCAGCAGATCGGCGACCGCCCCCGAATCGAAGGCATCTGCCGCCAGGCCGTACACGGTGTCGGTGGGGATGACCGCTAGCCGCCCGGATTTCAACGTCGTCCGCGCGGCGGTCAGCCCGGCGGCACGTGAGTCGGGATCGGAGCAGTCGTAGACGATACTCACTCGGGAGAGTGTATTTGCTGGCTCGCCGGTGGGCGCGGCGGGAGTGGGGACATCGCCGGATCACCGCACCAATCGGCCCAGAAGCGCGGAGGCACAAGCGATTCCGAGAACGGCCGCGAGCACGAGAACACCCATGTCGAGCCACAGGTGGGTGGCGGTGCCGATGAGCAGACCGCGCAGGGCGTCGACCTCGTAGCTGAGCGGATTGACGTGACTGATCACACGTAGCCAGCCCGGCATCAGGTCGATCGGGTAGAGGGCGTTGGAGGCGAAGAACAGCGGCATGGTGATCGCCTGGCCGATACCCATCAGGCGGTCGCGTTTGGTGACCAGACCCGCGATGGACATCGACAGGCAGGCGAAGAAGGACGCGCCCAGGATCACCGCGACCACCGCGCCGAGCAGTTTGAGCGGATTCATCGTCAGGTGTACGCCCATCACCAGCGAGAGCACCACGATGATGAGCACCTGCGCGACCGAACGCACCCCTACCGCAAAGCATTTGCCCGCGATCAGCGCCGCGCGCGGGGTAGGGGTGACCAGGAGTTTGTTGAGGATTCCGGCGTCGCGGTCCCAGATCAGCTGGATGCCGTAGAGGATCGCGATGAACAGCGCCGACTGCGCGATGACACCCGGCGCCAGGAAGTCAAGGTACGGCAGCTTGCCGGTGGGGATGCTGTGCAGGCGCGAGAACGTGGTGCCGAAGATCAGCATCCACAGCGCGGGCTGGACCGCGCGGGTGAACAGTTCGGTGCGGTCGTGCCGCAGTTTCTGCAATTCGACCAGCGCGAACGTGCCCATCCGCGAACCCAGGGCAACTGCACGGCCGACGCCGCGTGGGGCCGGTCGCAGGGGCGGGAATTCAGCCGGCACGCTGAGCGGTTCGGCGTGTGCTTCGGACACCGCGCAGCCCTCCCTCCGTATTGGTTTCGCCGTCGAGCCCGGCGCCGGCGTGATGCCGGAAGACGTCCTCGAGTGTGGCGTCGGGGCCGAGGGTCGCCTTCAGTTCGGCCGGGGAACCGACCGCGCGCAGGATTCCCTTGTGCAGCAGGGCGATTCGGTCGCACAGCTGATCGGCTTCGGACATGTAGTGGGTGGTGAGCAGGACGGTGGTGCCGAAGCGGTGGCGCAGGTCGCGCACTCGTTCCCAGACGCTGTCGCGGGCGATCGGGTCCAGGCCGACGGTCGGTTCGTCCAGGATCAGCAGGGCGGGACGGTTGACCAGCGCCTGGGCGAGTTCCAGGCGACGCACCATGCCGCCGGAGTATCCGGAGGCGAGGCGGTCGGCGACGTCGAGCAGGTTCATGGCCTCGAGGGCCTGTTCGACGCGTTCGACACGTTCGCGACGCGGGACGTCGAACAGCCGCGCGAACCACGCGACGTTCTGGCGTCCGGTCAGCGCGGCCTCGATGGACAGCTGCTGCGGGACGTAGCCGAGGTTGTAGCGGATCGCGGTGTTGTCCTTGCCGACCTGCCAGCCGAACATGGTGACGCTGCCGTGCTGGATCGGCATGAGGGTGGTCAGCAGCCGGATGGTGGTGGTCTTGCCCGCGCCGTTGGGGCCGAGCAGGCCGAAGACCTCGCCGCGTTCGATGCGCAGATCCAGATCGTTCACGACGGTGTGGTCGCCGTAGCGGTGCGTCAGGCCGACGCAGTCCACGGCGGGGGTATCGCCGGGTGGCTCAACGGATTTCGCCGTCATCGCACTCCCCCGTTCTCGCTCGTGCCGAATCCCGTTCCGCGGTGGGCGGATTCGCGGGCTCGGCGTCGGTATCGAATTGCCGGGCCGGTCGTGGCCGACCGGTGGGTTCCCGGATCACCGCTGACGGCGCTGTTCACGCTCGTGCAGCAGGTCTGTGAGTTTCTCGACCACGGCCAGACCACGGGCCAGGTCCTCGCGTTCGCGCGCGGTGAGTTCACCGAGGGCGGCGCCGACGAGTTCGTGCCTGCGCCTTCGGGTTTCGTCCACCGAACGCTGCACATCCGGTGTCAGGCTCAGCCGCGACGCGCGCCGATCCTCCGGATCCTGTTCCCGCACAAGCAGATCCGTCTTGACCAGCGCGCTGACGAAGGTCGACACACTGTTGGGCGCCAACCCCAGTTCAGCGGCCGCGGCCTTCACCGAGATCCCCGGATGCCGCGACACGAGCCGCAGAAATTCCGCCTGCGCGTCGGAGATCCCCGGCTGATCGAACACCCGCCCGGCCAGCCTGCGCACCTGCCGCCGAAACCGCCCGAACACCCGCAACATGCCGCCGACCAGCTCCGGAGACCCCTCCGAACCCGCGGCAACACCTTCCCGAACCGTCTGCACCGCCCCAGATTACCTCTAAGTCAGAGGTATTTACATCTGAATCAGAGATAATTTTCGAGAATCGGTCCGCTGCCGAAAACCACGCACCGGTCACGATCGTCGCCGACGACGGTGGAAACGCGGTCCTGATCGCGGAATCGACTGGGACGCCATGCAGGAGAAGCTCTACGCCCTGTCCGGCGACAGGTAGCCGTTTCGGGTCAGTTCGCGGTGCGGCGGGCGGCTACGAAGCGGGGTTTGCCGGCCAGGTCGGGGTGTTCGATGATGGCGGTGAAGCGGGATGTGTTCGCGAAGAGGGTGGCTACCTGGGGGCCGTTGGTGTCGTCGTGTTCCACGGCGGCTACGGCTCCGGGGCGCAGGAGACGGGTGATGGTGGTGATCATGGGGGTGATGACAGAGAGGCCGTCGGGGCCGCCGAAGAGGGCTCGGTGGGGGTCGTGGTCTGCGACTTCGGGGTCGAGGACGGCGTCCTCGGGGATGTAAGGGGGGTTGGCTACCAGGACGTCGACGCGACCGTTCAAGGGGGACAACACATTCCGGTCGGTGACGTCACCGGCGTGTAGATGGATCGGGGTGTCGCCCTGGGCGGCCTGGCGGTCGGCGTTGCGGCGGGCCCATTCGCGCGCGGCCGGATCGATCTCGACCGCGTAGACCTCGGCGTCGGGGCGGGCGTGTGCGATCGCCAGGGCCAGTGCGCCCGATCCGGTGCACAGGTCCACCACGATCGGCGGATGCTCGTGCCCGGCCGCCTCGAGGTGGGCCAGCGCCCAGGCGAACAGCAATTCGGTCTCCGGACGCGGCACGAACACGCCCGAACCGACTGCCAGATCGATCTCCCCCATCGCCGCCACACCCGTGAGATGTTGCAGCGGAACACGTTCCGCGCGCCGATCCACCAGCTTGCGGAATTCGGCGAGCTGCTCGACGGTCAGCATCGGCACCAACGCCAGCCGCGGCCGCTCCACCCCCAGCACATGAGCAGCCAAGAATTCGGCATCGGTATGCGGACTGTGCACACCCGCCACCCGCAACCGCTCGACCGCCTCGAGCACGGCCGGGCGCAAACTGACGCGACTCACTGTATTTTCGGCCTCCGCTTCGCTCCGGCGGGTTTTCGGGGTTGGTCTTTCAGGTCTGACAGTCCCAGCACACAGAGACGCTTCGCCGGGGGTGCGTCGAACATGGTCACGCTGCTCTAGACCTACTCCGCGGCCAGGCGGGCGGCGCGATCGGCTTCACCGAGGGCGTCCAGGACCGCGTCCATGTCACCGTCGAGCACAGCGTCGAGGTTGTGGGCCTTGAAGCCGATGCGGTGGTCCGTGATGCGGTTCTCGGGGAAGTTGTAGGTGCGGATGCGTTCGGAGCGGTCGACGGTGCGGATCTGGCTGGCGCGGCCCGCGGCGGCTTCGGCGTCGGCCTGTTCCTCGGCGAGCAACTGGAGGCGGGCGGCGAGGACCTGCATGGCGCGGATCTTGTTCTGCAGCTGCGAACGTTCGTTCTGGCAGGTCACCACGATGCCGGTGGGCAGGTGGGTGATGCGGACGGCCGAGTCGGTGGTGTTGACGCCCTGGCCGCCCTTGCCCGAGGAACGGTAGACGTCGATGCGCAGATCACCCTCGTCGATCTGCACCTGCTCGACCTCGTCGGGTTCGGGGTAGATCAGCACGCCCGCGGCCGAGGTGTGGATGCGGCCCTGGGACTCGGTGACCGGCACCCGCTGCACGCGATGTACGCCGCCCTCGAACTTGAGCCGGGACCACACGCCGTCGCGGCTGGGTTCGCGGCTCTTGATGGTGATCGTGGCTTCCTTGTAGCCGCCCAGATCGGAGATGTTCGCGTCGAGCACCTCGACCTTCCAGCCGCGTCGCTCGGCGTAGCGGATGTACATGCGGGCCAGATCCGAGGCGAACAGCGCCGACTCCTCGCCGCCCTCACCGGATTTCACCTCGAGCACCACATCGTCGGCGTCGTGCGGGTCGCGCGGGGCGAGCAGATCGGTGAGCGCCTTCTCCAACTCCTGGACCTGCGTCTCCAGCTCGGGCACCTCGGCGGCGAAGGAGGCGTCATCGGCGGCCAGCTCGCGCGCGGCACTCAAATCCTCACGCGCGGTCCGCAATTTGCCGTAGGTGGACATGATCGGAGCCAGCTCGGCGAACCGCTTGCCCACGCGCCGCGCCTCGGCCGGGTTGTTGTGCAGCGCCGGATCGGACAGCTGCATCTCCAGCCCGGCATGTTCGGCCAGGATGTCGTCGATCGCGGACGGGGCCGTCACATCGGCCATCGCGGGAGCTCCTTAGTCTTCGGCACCGCCTGCGGTGTCACGTCGATCGCGACCCGAGGCTCGATTCTTCCCCTGCAAACGCACCGACGCCCGGCCTACGAAGCGTAGGACGGGCGTCGGTTTCAATGCTACTGGGCGTCGGACTTCTTGGGGGTGCGCTTGCCGTAGCGAGCCTCGAAGCGGGCGACGCGGCCGCCGGTGTCGAGGATCTTCTGCTTGCCCGTGTAGAACGGGTGGCACTGCGAGCAGACCTCGACCGTGATCTTGCCCGACTCCTTGGTGCTGTGAGTCTGGAACGTGTTCCCACAACCGCAGACGACTGTCGTCTCGACGTACGTGGGGTGGATTCCTGCCTTCATGGATGTCCCTTTCGATGGTCGCCGGGTCGCCCTCGCAGACGAGGACGTGAACCGGAACCGACTAGGCATTGTTGCCAACGTGTCAGTGTAAACGCTGCTCCAACCGGCTTTGTTCCCCCCTCCCCACCTCCGACGGAATGACGCAACCAGCGGCGAAGCGTCTCCGTCCCGCTGGAAGTCGCCCGCGCAGCGAAAGGCTCAGTAAGAGCGCCCCAAAGGTTTTCGGCGCGGCTCGTCGTTCGGGTACCGCTGCGTACGCGACGAAGGAGCAAGCAGCGGTGCCCGAACGACGAGCCACACCTGCGCCGAAAACCCGCCGGAGCGGAGCGGAGGCAAAAGACACAGGAAGTACGGGCACGCGTATCGGCAGGTCTCGAGCCACGCTGAAAGTCGGGTAGTCGGCTACCCATGAATGCGAACAGTGTTGTTCATAGAGTAATGCCGAGACCCGGGACGGCCGCGACAGGAGGGAACGCAGTGAATCAACACACCGCTCGGGGGGCTCGGGGGTCGCGGTCCCCCGGAACGGCGATCGGCCGCCGAGTTCGCGTCCTGCCGGGGGGTTGGCGCGCGGAACTCGTCGCCGGAGTCGTACTGATGGTCTTGTCCGTGATGATCGCGGTCGGCTGCTGGGCCACGCCCCCACACCGTGCCGCCGCGCTCGCCACGCCGGCCGAGAGCGAGCCGTATCAGTTCACCGCGACCGCACTGCCGACCGGCGGCCTCACCGCCGCCACCGCGCTGATCCTCGGCGGACTCATCCTCGGCGCCATGGTGGTGGGCCGAATCTTCTACTCCCCCAGCCGAAAACGCCGCTGAGGCCCTGCCCGGAAGCAGGACCTCAGCGGTGTCGGTATCGGATATCCGGCGAGGACACGGCTCGCTCGCCGGAACGACCCGTACCTCGCGCGGGCCCGTCGCGACACGGTCGGACCCGCACGAAGTACCGGAATACCTACTCGTCCAGAGCACCCGGCGCGGTCTTGGAGACCTGCACCAGGAATTCCATGTTGTTCTTCGACTTCTTCAACCGGTCGATCAGCAGGTCGATCGCCTGATGCGAATCCAGGCCGGACAGCACGCGCCGCAGCTTGTGCACCACGCCCGCCTCGTCGGGAGCCATCAGCAGATCGTCGCGACGAGTGCTGGACAGGTTGACGTCCACGGCCGGGAATACGCGCCGCTCGGCGATCTTGCGGTCCAGCTTGAGCTCGGCGTTACCGGTGCCCTTGAACTCCTCGAAGATCACCGTGTCACCGGTCGAACCGGTCTCCACCAGCGCGGTGGCGATGATCGTCAGCGAGCCGCCGTTCTCGATGTTGCGGGCCGCGCCGAGGAACCGCTTGGGCGGGTACAGCGCGGTCGAGTCGACACCACCGGACAGGATGCGGCCCGAAGCCGGCGAGGAGTTGTTGTACGCGCGGCCCAGACGGGTGATCGAGTCCAGCAGCACGACGACGTCCTGGCCCATCTCCACCAGCCGCTTGGCCCGCTCGATGGCGAGTTCGGCGACCGAGGTGTGATCGCTCGGCGGCCGGTCGAACGTCGAGGCGATCACCTCGCCGCGCACGGAGCGCTGCATGTCGGTGACCTCTTCGGGACGTTCGTCGACCAGCACCACCATGAGGTAGACCTCGGGGTTGTTGGTCGCGATCGCGTTCGCGATGTCCTGCATGACCGTGGTCTTACCGGCCTTGGGCGGGGACACGATCAGGGCGCGCTGGCCCTTGCCGATCGGCATGATCAGGTCGATCACGCGGGTGGTCAGCTTGTTGGGCTGGGTTTCGAGCCGCAGTCGCTGGTTCGGGTACAGCGGGGTCAGCTTGTTGAACTCCGGACGACGGCGCGCCGAGTCGATATCGGTGCCGTTGACGGTGTCCAGACGCACCAGCGGATCGAACTTCTGCCGCTGGTTGCCCTGCTCGCCCTCGCGGGGCGCGCGCACCGCACCGGTGATCGCGTCACCGCGGCGCAGGCCGTTCTTGCGGACCAGGTTCATCGAGACGTAGACGTCGTTCGGGCCCGCCAGGTAACCGGAGGTGCGCACGAACGCATAGTTGTCCAGCACGTCCAGGATGCCCGCGACCGGCTGCAGGACGTCGTCCTCGCGGATCTCGACCTCGCGGGTCTCACCGCCACCGGTGCCGCCCTCGCGGTCCCGGCCCCGGCGACGCTCCCGGAAGCGACGCCCGCGCCGACCGCGGCCGTCACCGTCGTCGTCACCGCCGCGATCCCGGTCGCGATCGGTGCCATTGCGGTTCTGGTTGCCCTGACCGTTCTGCTGGTTCCGGTCGCCACGATCGTTCTGCTGGCTCCGGTCGCCACGGTCGCTCTGCTGGTTCCGCTCGCCGCGATCGCTCTGCTGGTTCCGCTCGCCGCGATCGCTCTGCTGATTGCGCTCGCCGCGATCGCTCTGCTGGTTCCGGTCGTTGCGCTCGCCGCGATCGTTCTGCTGATTACGGTCGTTGCGCTCCCGACGACGCTCACCGGCGTCCTGCTCGGGCTTGACCTCGGTGCCGTTTGTCTCGGCCTTCGCCTCACCGCTCTCGGCCCGCTGATCGCGACCCCGGCGCTGCCGGCCACGACCGCGCTGACTGCCCTCGCGACCGTTCTCCTCACCCGAATCCGCCGGGCGCGCAGGCGAATCAGCCTTGGCCGGAGCGGGTTCGGCGGTCTTCGCCGCGGATTTGTCGGCGGACTTGGCCGCCTTCTCCGCGGACTTCTCCGCGGGCTTGTCGGCGACGCCGTCCAGCGTCTGCTGCTCACCGCGCGCCGCAGCGGACCTGGTCCGTGGCGATTCCGCGGCGGGAGCGGCCTCGGTCTTGGCCGACTTCGCGGGCGCGGCGGATTCCTCGCGGCCACGCGTCGGCTTACCGGCTTGATTTTCCTTGATGGCGGCGATCAGATCGCCCTTGCGCATTCCGGAAGTGCCTCGGATACCGAGCTCTCCGGCAAGCGCGCGCAACTGCGGCAACAACATTCCAGTCAGCCCCGATCGTGCGACGTCGGTTTGTTCGCTCATCTTCGAAATCTGTCCGGAGTCACTATCGCTGGCCGAGGAACGTCCATCGGTTTCCACCCCGGGTGTCGCGAGCAGGTCCGTATCTGTCACGGAGATCCTTTCCTTCCCTCGATTGCCGTGTGCTTATTCGAGGGTTTCGTCCCGAAGCCCGATCACTGTGTCGAGCCCGGATGCCGTATCGCCTGCCCCGCCGGACCTGCGGTTCATCACCGCCAGGTCTGCGCCACCGGTTCACAAAGGTGGGAGTTCATTCCAGTGCCGACCCCATGATCTCGAGACCCGTCTCGCGAGCCTGAGCAAGAGCCTGCTGGAGCGATTTGCCCAAATGAAGCACCGGCGTCTGATGCGCACGATGTACGGACTCGCCCAGAATAGCCCCCCGCAGGAATGCCTGCAAGGCAGGCACGCCATCAATCGGTTCGCACACCCTCGGAAATTGTCGGTTCGAGTACCCGCAGCCCTTCGGCAATCGCGAGTTCACGCAGTTCGACGGGAAATTCACCGGTGGTCAATGCCAGCACGGTAGGGCCCGCACCCGACACCGTCGCGGCGATTCCGGCCGCCCGCAGCCGGGCGATCCAGCGGGTCGTGACCGGCAGCGCCGAAGCCCGGTAGCCCTGGTGCAGCCGATCCTCGGTGGCGGGAAGCAGCAGGTCAGGACGTTGCGTCAAGGCCACTACCGCCAGGGCCGCGCGGCTGACGTTGAAGGCGGCGTCGGCGTGCGGCACCGTCTCGGGCAGCAGGCCGCGGGTGTGCGCGGTCGCCGAACGTTCCTCGGGGACCAGCACGAACGCCCGCAGCCGATCGTGCGGATCGAGCCGCACCGCGTGATAGCGACGACCGATTCCGGCGGCGTCGGCAACCTCCTCGGATTCGGTCCAGGAGACCACGACACCGCCCAGCACACTGGCCGCCGCGTTATCGGGATGTCCCTCGAATTCCGCTGCGAGCTGGACCAATTCGGCATCGTCGCACCAGAGTTCGGGGTCGAACTTCGCGGCCAGCGCCCGGCCCGCGGCCAGTCCGCCGACCACCGCCGAGGCCGAGGACCCCATTCCTCGCGAGTGCGGAATCACGTTGTGGCACACCACATCCAGACCGTCGGCCCATACCCCCGCGGCCTGCAGACCACGTTCGATCGCACGGACCACGAGATGTGAAGGGCCCCAAGGCACATCGTCCGCGCCCTCACCCTCGACCCGGATGGTGAGCCCGGAATCGGTGGTGCGCACCACGATTTCGTCGTGCACGCCCAACGCGATACCCAGCGAATCGAATCCGGGTCCGAGGTTGGCGCTGGACGCAGGCACCCGCGCGGTGACACGCAATCCGGCGGGCAGGGTCCGGGTCGCACCGGGGCCGCGCCGGCGCGCGTCGGCCCCGGCGGGCGTTGTGACAGGGTTCACTCGCTCACGCTGCCCTTCACGCGCGGTCAACTCAGGCCAGTTCCAGCTCGTGGGCGACCGCGACCGGGTCGACCGCGATCGCCTGCACCTGCGGCATCCCCGACAACGCGGTGTCGGGATCCTTGAGGCCGTTACCGGTGACCGTGCAGACCACGGTCAGCCCCGAATCCAGCCAACCCTCCTTGCGCGCGGCCAGCAGCCCGGCCACGCTCGCGGCCGAAGCGGGTTCGACGAATACGCCCTCGGTGCCCGCGACCAGGCGGTATGCCTCGAGAATGGCCTCGTCGGTGGCGGCCCGGAAGGTGCCGTCCGACTCCTCCTTGGCGGCCACGGCGCTGTTCCACGACGCGGGCGCGCCGATCCGGATGGCGGTGGCGATGGTCTCGGGATTCTTCACCGGCGCGCCGTTGACCAGCGGCGCGGCCCCGGCGGCCTGCACGCCGAGCATGCGCGGGCGGGAGTTGGTCAGGCCGTCGGCGTGGTATTCGCTGTAGCCCTTCCAGTATGCGGTGATGTTGCCGGCGTTACCGACCGGCAGCGCGTGCACGTCGGGGGCGCGGCCCAGGGCGTCGCAGATCTCGAAGGCCGCGGTCTTCTGGCCCTCGATGCGCGCCGGATTCACCGAATTCACCAGGCCCACCTGCGGGAACTCCGAGGTGACCTTGCGCGCGAGCTCGAGGCAGTCGTCGAAATTGCCGTCCACCTGGATGATCTTCGCGCCCAGCATGACCGCCTGGGCCAGCTTGCCCATCGCGATCTTGCCCTGCGGGATCAGCACCGCGCAGTGCATGCCCGCGCGGGTGGCGTACGCCGCGGCCGATGCCGAGGTGTTGCCGGTCGACGCGCACAGCACCGCCTGCTGGCCGCGCGCCTTCGCGTCGGTCATCGCCACGGTCATGCCGCGATCCTTGAAGGATCCGGTCGGGTTCAGACCCTCGACCTTGAGATACACCTCACAGCCGGTCAGCTCGGAGAGGTGGTGCGCGGGCACCAGCGGCGTCCCGCCCTCGTACAGCGTCACGGTCTCCCAGTCCGCACCCACTGCCAGCCGATCGCGGTACGCCTCGATCAGTCCCGGCCAGGGCTTGTGTACCGCGGTGGGAATCGGCACTCCTGCCTTGTTCATTCCTCGGTGCCTTCCAATCTCACAACGCTGGTCACGGACGTGACGGATTCCAGTTCGGCCAACGCGGCCACCGTATCGGCCAGTGCCGACTCGGTCGCGTGGTGGGTCACCACGACCAATCGCGCGCCCTGTCTTCTGGGCGTGCTCGAGGGCCCTGCGTGGTTACGCTCCGCTGCCGCCTCCGGGCCCGACTCGATCACGCCGGTGTCCTGCCCCTCTTGACGGACGGTCGAGATGCTCACACCGTGCTTGGCGAATTCCCCCGCGACCGCCTGGAGCACTCCGGTGCGGTCGGCGACCTTCATGTTCACGTGGTAGCGGGTCGGGGTGTCGCCGATCGGCGCGATCGGCAGCTCAGCATAGACCGATTCACCCGGTGCGCGGCCACCGAAGAACTTGTTGCGGGCGGCCATCACGACGTCGCCCATCACCGCCGACGCGGTCGGCGCGCCGCCCGCGCCCTGGCCGTAGAACATCAGGCGGCCCGCGTTCTCGGCCTCCACGACCACGGCGTTGAACGCGCCGTTCACCGACGAGAGCGGATGTTTGCGCGGGATCAGCGCGGGATACACCCGAACCGAGATGCGGTCCTTGCCACCCTGGGCCGATCCGGGCTCACCCGGGCCGGCGGGGACGCGCTCGCAGATTGCCAGCAGTTTGACGGTGCACCCCAGGGCCGCGGCGGTCTCGAGATCCTCGGACGTGATGCGCGAGATGCCCTCGCGGTAGACGTCCGCGGCGGTGACGCGGGTGTGGAAGGCCAGCGACGCCAGGATCGCGGCCTTGGCGGCGGCGTCGAAACCCTCGACGTCGGCGGTGGGATCGGCCTCGGCGTAACCGAGGCGGGTGGCCTCGGCGAGTGTCGCGTGGTAGTCCGCACCGGTCTCGTCCATCGCCGAGAGGATGAAATTCGTTGTGCCGTTGACGATTCCGACGACACGGTTGACGCGGTCACCGGACAGCGACTGGATCAGCGGGCGCACCACGGGGATGGCGCCGGCGACCGCGGCCTCGAAGTACAGGTCCGCGCGGCTGTGTTCGGCGGCGGCGGCGAGCTCACCGGTGTAGTCGGCCAGCAGCGCCTTGTTCGCGGTTACCACGGATTTGCCCGCAGTGAGCGCGGCGCCGATCAGGGCGCGGGCCGGATCGATACCGCCCATCACCTCGACGACCAGATCCACGTCGTCGCGGGCGACCAGGGCGTGTGCGTCGGTGGTCAGCAGCGCGGGATCGATACCCCGGTCCACGTCCGCGCGACGCACCGCGACACCGCGCAGCATCAGCGGCGCGCCGACACGTTGCCGCAGGTCCTGGGCCTGCTCCTGAATGATCCGCACGACCTCGGTGCCGACATTGCCCATTCCCAGGACCGCGACGCCGATCGGGTGATCGGTTCCGAAGTGATGTTCCTGGTCCGTCATGACCGCACCTCCAAGCTCAAGAGATCTTCCACCGTTTCCCTGCGCAGGATCAGGCGCGCCTGCCCGTCCCGTACGGCGACCACCGCCGGGCGGGTCAACAGGTTGTATCGGCTCGACATCGAATAGCAGTACGCACCCGTCGCCGCGACGGCGAGCAGATCGCCCGGACCGACGTCCGCGGGCATCCAGGTGTCGCGAATCACGATATCGCCACTCTCACAATGCTTTCCGACCACGCGGGCGACGACCGCGGGGGCCGCGCTGGTGCGCGAGACCAGGCGGCAGTCGTATTCGGCCTGATACAGCGCCGGGCGGATGTTGTCGCTCATGCCGCCGTCCACGCTGATGTAGCGGCGCTGCGCACCGGCGTCCAGGACGACGTCCTTGATCGTGCCGACCTCGTACAGCGTGACCGTGCCCGGTCCGGCGATGGCGCGGCCCGGTTCGATCGCGATGGTCGGGGTGGGCAGGCCGATCAGCGCGGACTCCTCCTCGACCAGGTGCCGGACCTTCTTCGCGAATTCGTCCAGCGGCGGTGCATCGTCCGCGGGCAGATACGAAATGCCCAGTCCGCCACCGAGATCCAGGGTGTGGATCTGTTCGGTACGCTCGACGCCGAACTTCTCGATGGCCTCGCGCAGCAGCCGCAGCATGCGTCGCGCGGAGATCTCGAAACCGTCGATGTCGAAGATCTGCGAACCGATGTGACTGTGCAGGCCGACCACGCGCAGATTGCGCGCCTCGAACACCCGCGCCAGCGCCTCCATCGCATCGCCGCCCGCGATCGAGAAACCGAACTTCTGATCCTCGTGCGCGGTCGAAATGTATTCGTGCGTATGGGCTTCCACGCCGACGGTGACGCGCACCAGCACGTCCTGCACCACACCCGCGCGGCCCGCCGCGGCCTCGAGCCGATCGATCTCGAGCAGCGAGTCGACCACCACGTGGCCCACCCCGGCCGCGACCGCGGCATCCAGTTCGGCGACTGATTTGTTGTTGCCGTGCAACGCGATTCGCTCGGCCGGGAAACCCGCGTGCAGTGCGACGGCGAGTTCGCCGCCGGAGCACACATCCAGGGACAGGCCCTCGTCGCGGACCCAGCGCGCGATCTCACCGCACAGGAAAGCCTTGGAGGCGTAGTGGATTCGGGTGTTCGGCCCGTACGCGTTCACCATGTCGCGGCAGCGGGAACGGAAGTCGTCCTCGTCCACCACGAACAGCGGGGTGCCGAACTTCTCGGCGAGTTCGGCGACCGGCACACCGGCCAGCCGCACCGCGCCGTCGGCGTCGCGAGAAGCGTTGCGGGGCCACACATTCTCGGGCAGCTCGATCAGCTGCGCCGGATCACTCGGCCGCTCCGGAAGATTCGGCGCGTGCGGGATCTCGGCGTGCCGGGGCCCGGCGGGATGCGCGCTCATGCCGCGACCTCACCGGGGATCGACACCGAGACGAACACAGCGGCCGCATCCCCGGCGCGGGTACCCGCGGCCGGGTCGATGATTCGTTCGCTACCGCTCACGACGAATGGTCCTTCCTTCGGATTCACATGCGCTCCGGGGCACTGACGCCCAGTAGCGACAGGCCGTTGCGCAGCACCTGACGGGTCGCCTTCACCAGTTCCAGGCGCGCGGCGTGACGCGGGGTGAGCGGTTCGTCGCCCTGCGGCAGCACGCGCATGTCGTTGTCGGACTGGAAGGGGTGATACACACCGGCCAGCTCCTCCAGATACCGCACCACGCGATGCGGTTCGCGCGTCTCGCCGGCGGTGGCCACGATCCGCGGGAACTCGCCCAGGGTGCGGATCAGCTCACCCTCGCGGTCGGCGGTCATCGCGGCGAAATCCGGTGTCACCGAGGCGAAGTCGAACGCCGCGGAGTTCTCGATGATCCGGCAGGTGCGGGCGTGCGCGTACTGCACGTAGTAGATCGGGTTGACGCTCTCCTGCTTGGTCCACAGGTCCAGATCGATATCGATACTGCTGTTGGCCGAGGAACGCATCAGCGAATAGCGCGCGGCGTCCACACCGATCGCGTCGACCAGGTCGTCGAGGGTGACGATGGTGCCCGCGCGCTTGGACATCTTCACGGCCACACCGTCTTTCACCAGATTCACCATCTGGCCGATGAGCACCTCGACGGTCGCCGGGTCGTCGCCGAACGCGGCCGCGGCGGCCTTCAGACGGCCGATGTAGCCGTGGTGATCCGCGCCGAGCATGTAGATGCACAGGTCGAAGCCGCGGGCGCGCTTGTTGTGGAAGTACGCGATATCACCGGCGATATAGGCGGAATTGCCGTCACTCTTGATGACCACGCGGTCCTTGTCGTCACCGTATTCGGTGGAGGCGATCCACCACGCGCCGTCCTTCTCGTACAGCTTGCCCGAGGATTTCAGGGTGGCGACCGCGCGTTCGACCTCACCGGATTCGAACAGCGAACTCTCGTTGAAATAGACGTCGAAATCCGTGCCGAATTCGTGCAGCGACGCCCTGATCTGCGCGAACATCAGCTCGACGCCCTCGCGCCGGAACAATTCCCGCCGCTGCGCCTCGGGCAGTTCGGCCGCGCCGGGATTGGCCGCGACGATGGTGTCGGCGATCTCGCCGATGTACGCGCCCGCATATCCGTCGTCCGGAGTCGGCGCGCCGGTCGCGGCGGCGACCAGGGAATTGGCGAAACGGTCGATCTGCGCGCCGTGATCGTTGAAGTAGTACTCCCGGGTCACCGCCGCGCCCTGGGCGATCAGGATGCGGCCCAGCGCATCGCCGACCGCCGCCCAGCGGGTGCCGCCGAGATGAACCGGACCGGTCGGATTGGCGGAGACGAATTCCAGGTTGATATTCGTGCCCGCGAGGGTGTCGGCGGTGCCGTAGCGCTCGCCCGCGGCCAGGATCTTCGCGATGATCGCGCCCTGCGCGGCGGCGGCCAGCCGGATGTTCAGGAATCCGGGACCGGCGACCTCGGCGGTGTCGATACCGTCCGCTGCGGTGAGCGCCGCGGCGAGCAACGTGGCGAGTTCGCGCGGATTCATTCCGGCCTTCTTCGCCACCTGCATGGCCACATTCGTGGCATAGTCACCGTGCTCGGGATTGCGCGGTCGCTCCACCGTGACCTCGTCGGGCAGGACCGCAGGGTCCGATCCACGTTCCACGAGTACCTTCGCCGCGGTAGCACGAAGAAGATCAGCAAGGTCAACTGGAGTCACGAGTAAGTATCCTATGGTTCGAGCAGGGGGGCACCGCCAGCGGGTTTCCCGGACTCGGATCAGCCGACCGATCGAAGAGAGCCCATCAGCGATGCCGAACACCAGCGCAAAGTCGGCCAAGGCCATCCGTGCCGCCGCCCGGTCCGCTCCCGCGAGTAAATCCAAGGGCGGTCCGAAACTGCCCGGGGGTGGTCGGATCCAGTGGCCGATCGTCGGCGGCGTCGTGGTGATCGTGGCGTTGGTGGCAGCGCTCGCGGTCTATCTGGTGCCGAAGTATCAGCAGAAGGCCGATGCGCAGAAATTCACCCCGACCGCGGACCACAAGGATCCCTCGACCGATATTCCGGGCGTGGTGCACAAGGAGTATCCGGCCGGACTGCACGTCTCGGCGACGCAGCGGGTGGCCTACGACATGACCCCGCCGATGGGCGGCCCGCACGACGCGTCCTGGGCCACCTGCACGGGCGTGGTGTACGGCAAGGCGATTCGCACCGAGAACGCGGTGCATTCGCTCGAGCACGGCGCGGTCTGGATCGCCTACAACCCCGACAAGGTGACCGGTTCGGCGCTGGATTCGCTGAAGGACCGGGTGCAGGGCAAGCCCGCGATGTTGATGTCGCCGTATCCCGGGCTGGATCATACCGTATCGCTGCAATCCTGGGGGCATCAGCTGAAGCTGGACGATCCGAAGGACAAGCGCGTCGGCGAGTTCATCACGGCGCTGCGGTTGAATCAGTACACCTATCCGGAGGTCGGCGCGGACTGCGCCAATCCGACGTTCGACACCGACAATCCGCCCGCGTTCGACGCGAGCGCGCCGGGTAAGGATGCGATTCCCATGGACGGCAAGGGATTGCAGACCGATCCGAGTGAGATGGGTGGGGCGTTGCCGGGTGGGATTCCGGGGATTCCGGTTCCGTCGGGTGGGGGGCAGTTCGTTCCGGGTGCTGGTCGGTAAGTGAGTAACAGCGGGTGTTCGGCCGATGTCGATGCCGGGGAGGACCCGGTGTCGACCGAGGCTGTCGGCGGGAACGAATCCGGGCGGGCCGACGATCCGGATGATTCCGACGCTGTGCGGGCCGAGAGCGGTCTCGGCGAATCTGGTCGGGCGGCGTCTGCGGATCTCGACTCGACCGAGGCCGATGGGTCCTCGCCTCGACGCCGCACCACGTTGTTCGTATTGCTCGGGGCATGTTTGCTGCTGACCGGGTTCGCGATCGGGGTGATCGCGCGGATTCCCTTGCAGGACAAGGGGGATGCCGCGCCGAATGCCGTGGATGTCGGGTTCTGTCAGGACATGTCGGTGCATCATGCGCAGGCGGTGCAGATGGCGGCGCTGGAGTTGTCGGGTGGGAGTGATCCCGAGATCAAGCGGTTCGCGTACGACATTCTGACCACCCAGCAGAATCAGGCCGGGCGTATGCAGGGCTGGTTGCAGCTGTGGCAGCGGCCGAGCGTGGATCCGGACGGGTACATGGGTTGGATGAGTGCGCACGGCGGCATGCACGATTCGATGGGTTCGATGCCCTCGATGTCGATGAGCGCGCAGCCGACCGGGGCGGTGCAGTCCATGCCCGGTATGGCCACCGCCACCGAGATGAACCGCCTGCGCCAACTCACCGGCCCCGAGCAGGACACCCTGTTCCTGCAACTGATGCTGCGTCACCATCAGGGCGGCATCACCATGGTCGACTACGCGAGCACGCACGCCGACACCGACGCCGTCCGCACCCTCGCCACGAGTATGAACGCCACCCAGCAGGGCGAGATCCAGCTCATGACCCAACTCCTCACCGCCCGCAACGCACCCCCACTCCCCATGACCTGACCCGCTCGAGCCCGCTTTTTGGCTCACGGCCGATGATGCGATACGCTTTCCCAGCCCGATCGGACGAAAGACGAACGGGTCCATCCCCGCCCTCGTAGCTCAGGGGATAGAGCGTCTGCCTCCGGAGCAGAAGGCCGCAGGTTCGATTCCTGCCGAGGGCACCGAAACCCTGATCAGTGCGACTGGTCAGGGTTTTTTCGTTGTCGGGCACGCGAGGTGGGCGCGGATCGCGGTTGTCCGGATCGGCTACGGTTGAACCGGATTCGACGGCTCGAACAGGGATGGACAACAGGTGGCAATCGCGTGGCACTCCTCGGCGAGTCCTCGATCGGGCCACCATGTAGCCGAATTGCGCACGGGGAGTTTGCGACACACTGATCGTCCGGTTCGGGTTTCATCGAAATCGACTGCACTACTTGGCATTTCATCCTGCGATCCGCGCTATACTGAATGCTCGAGCCGGATGCCGGATGCCGGATGCCGGATGCCGGATGCCGGATGCCGGATGCCGGATGCCGGATGCCGGATGCCGGATGCCGGATGCCGGATGCCGGATGCCGGATGCCGGATGCCGGATGCCGGATGCCGGATGCCGGATGCCGGATGCCGGATGCCGGAAACCGGAAACCGGGTGATCGGTCGGTCCCGGTGGCGGTTCGGGGATCGATATCGGTTGCGGGCCAGCGATTTTCCGATCGGGGGACGGTGCGGTAGTGGATGGGGAACGTGGCGTGTCGCGCCGCCGCAGCGGCGAGGCATGGTCGACCCGCACCGATGACACGACGTGGAAGACCTTCACCGAGGGCAAGTTCCACGTGCTGCTGGTCGCACGCAGCCCGACCTCGACTTATCGTCTGCTGGAGGCGATCTCGCTGTTCCGCGACGACTTCCGGATAGAGTTCGCATTCACCACCGACGACAGGTCGGCCTTCGGCGCCGACGTCCCCGAGCTACTGCATCGCAGGGGCGCGAAGATCATCGATTGGAAACGAGTCCGGCGCGGGAAGGTGCGGTATCACCTCACCTTGTGCGCCAGCGAGACCATCGATTTCTCGGCCCTCGACGGTCCGATCTTCCTGCTCGCACACGGCCTCGGGTTCAACAAACTGGTCTACGCGGGTAGGGGAAAAGAGCTGCGCATCGCTGGCATCCCACCGCGAAAGGCGCTGCGGACGCGCGATATCACCATCGCACTCTCACACCCCGGACAGCGCGAGGAGCTGCTCGCCGCCGTGCCGGAGACCGCGGGCCGGACCGTGCACATCGGCGACCCGACCTTCGAGCAGATGCTCGCGAGCGTCGATCTGCGCGACGACTACCGGGAGGCGCTGGGCACCGGCGACCGCACCCTGGTAACCATCGCCTCGACCTGGGGGCCGGAGTCGGTGATCGGGTGCGATCCCAACGTCGTGACGCGACTGCTGGCCACGTTGGATGCCGATTCATACCAGGTAGCAGCCATATTTCATCCCAATATCTGGGCGCTGGAAGAGAAGCTGCAGATCGAGACATGGTATTCGTCCGCGCTGCGGGCCGGGCTCGCGGCGCTGCCGCCCGAGGCAGGTTGGCAGGCCACACTCATCGCCGCCGACGTCGTTATTTCCGATCACGGCTCATTGGGGCTGTTCGCCGCAGGTTTGGATCGCCCACTGCTGATGGCAGGCGCTGCGACGGAGACGGTTCCGGGTACGCCCGCCGAGGACCTTGCCCGACTGGCCCCGACCTTACGTTTCGACGGCGATCTGGCTCATCAGATCCATTGCGCCCGTGAGCAATACAAGGCTGGGAGAGAAAGACACGATTCCGGGCGATACCAGCACATCATCGATCGGGTGTTCGCCGGTACCGAAGGGGCTACCCTCGCCCTCCAGCAGGCGCTCTACGGAAAACTCCGTGTGGAGCCGCTGGCGCACACCGACTCGGTGATTCGAATTCCGGTCCCACACTGCACAATTCAGGATGTCACCGGATACACGGTGCACACCGTCGCGCCGGTCGACGACACGCTGGCACTGGTGCGGTTTCCGGTATCGGTGCGGCACTACGCGTCCTCGACGGATGACGCCGAAACCCATGTGGTCATCGATTACCGGGAACTCGAAGTGAAGGCCATGGAGCGTGCTGCCGCCATCACCCGTAGCGGGATACTGGATCCCGTTCCCGCACAACGCTGGGCGGTCTCGACACTGACCGCTCATCCGGGCGCGAGACTTGCGGTCGCACCGACACCGCAGGGCTGCCTCGCGGTGATTCGCAGGCATCGGAACGTGCTGATCACCTCCGAATCCGATGTCGCACAATCGGTTCAGCTGATCGCATCGGCGATCTACTGCTGCCTGCTGGACGGTTCACTCACGGATCGAAAACTGACCATCCAGGCCGGAATCAAAAGGCTCCCTGTCGAATTCACGATCGATCGGTCAGCTGAGCCAACTGTTCGGTGAGCTCACGCACCCGCGCGCTACCCAGATCACGATGGATGACGAGCATCTGTTCCAGCGAGGTTCGCATGAGTTCGGTGTCCTGGGTGCGCTCGGCCAGACGGAACACCTGCTCGTGCGCGCCTGCGGCGTAGAACGCGTATCCACCACCAGTTGTCAGGATGCTGATCGCATTATCGAGTTGTGCACGCGCACCAGCATATTCACCGCGTTCGGCGGATATCTTACCCAGCTCGGTAAGAGCGCGGCCCTCCATCTTGGGCTCTGGCTTCGGCAGCGCCCGCAACCTTTCCACCGCGGATCGTGCTGTGCGCTCGGCTGATTCGAGGTCACCGAGCCGGTACAGCATCTGTGCGCGAAAGACGGTTACGAAAGCGATTCCCCGGGCATCGTTTTCGGCTTCGAACAGCGCGCTCGAGTGTGTGTACGCTTCCAGCGCCCCGGCGGGATCACCCATGACATCGCGATAGCGACCGATCATCTCCCATACCGATCCCAGCAGCCGACCCTCACCGATGGCTTCGGCCAACGGGAATGCCTTGACGAGCAATTCGTCGTGCGCGCGCTCGAATTGTTCCAGCTCGAGCAAGGGGCGGGAGACATAACTGCGCAGCCGCGCCTCCGCTCGGACGTTACCGGCCCTGTGGGCCGAGGCCGCACCGATCTCACTCGATACGGTCCAGTCCACGAAATAGCGGCGCTGCGAATACAGCGCGGACAATGCCTCAGCCAACTGCCAGGACCAGTCGTGCCACCCCTTGGCCGCGACGACCCGCTGGAGATCGAGCAGGTTGGCCCGCTCGACTTCGAACCACGCGTAGGCCGCGGTATCGTCGCGGTCATCGGCGAACGGGGATTCCGCACCGGTGGCGACCTCGTCGGGAGTGCATCGAAAACGCTTTTCTCCCATGATCTTCCGATCGGCCTGCGCCGCACGCCGCACCAGATGACTCGCAACTCGCGCCAGCGCGGCCTCCCGATCGGCACTGTGATCCATGTACTCGGACAATTGTGCGGCGTACTGAGACAGCAAGGGGTGCAAAGACATTCGACCCGCCGAGTCTTCGACGAGGAATCCGGCGTCGATGAGTGAGTAGATCGCGGCATCCCGCACGACGGGGCCGCGGTCCAGCAACACGTCCAGGGTCTCGGCGGCCAGATCCCGCCCCGGAAATATGCCCAGCAACCGGAACAGACGAGCGGCCTCGCCGTCCAAGGCTTCATACGATTCGGAGAAGACCGCGGTCACCTTCTCCCAACCGGCCCGGGTGAACGGCGCGACACCGCTGTCATCGGCATCGATCGAGGCCACCAGGGCTTCCACCCGCAGGCTCGGACGCGCCAGCAGCCGGGCCGCCGTGAGTTTGAGCGCGACGGGCAGGCCCGCGCATCGTCGGACGAGTTCGGCGACGGCGAGGGGTTCGCGCTCCACGCGCTCACCGACGAGTGCGGTGAGCAGATGAGTGCCGGCGATGCCGTCCAGCGGTTCCAAGTGATGCCCCCACGCACCGTCGAGCACCAGTTCGGTGAGCAGCTTGTTACTGGTCACCAGCACCGCGCTGGTCGGACCGCCGGGAACGAACGGCACCACCTGCGCGGCATCGGTGACGTCCTCCAGCACGATCAACACCGATTTCTCTGCCGTGATGCTGCGCAGACGGTTGGAGCGTTCTTTCAGACTGCTCGGAATCGCGTCGGTGGCGATACCCAGTGCGGCCAGGCAGGCCGCGAGCCCGTCGGACACCGACGTCCGCTCCCCCGGCCCCGAACCGAATTCGACACACAGTTGACCGTCGGCGAATCGCCCTGACGCTATTGCCTTTTCGACACTGCGGCGCACGAAGGCGGTCTTGCCCACCCCCGGCAGCCCCGAGCACACCCCCACCCGGGCATGGCCGCTGTCATCGGCCCAGAAACCGTCACTCCACTCCAGAGCAGGCTTCCGATTCACGAAGTCCCGAGGTGCCAGAAGCACCTCGTGCGGCACCACCATCCCAGACCCTCCCTAGCCGTGCCCACCAGCGAACCGAGCCACGCGGCATCCCGCCCACGCAGACAACCGCAGCCCAACTGTACCGGCAGCAACGAACATTCGACCATCGGACGAACACCTCGGTACCGATGGAAGTAACGCTCAACGGCCAACCGGCTATGGACGGACGTCACCCAAGGCCCGAGGTGGATCAACGAGCGCTCCCGGTACCGACACGCTCCGCCGATCCAGAGGAGCGAAACGACCATGACCGCACCCCGCGAACCGCAACCGTGGCTGCCGATCCCAGCCTCTTCACCGATTCAGCCAGTCAATTGCCCACTGCTCGACATCGGCGACATCACGGTATTTCCCGGCGTGATCTACACGCCATCGGGTCGAATACCGTTGCGGGGAGCAGTCTGGACCGCCATCGACCGTTTCCGGCTACATCCAAGTGGCGGTGAGCCATACCGGGCGTCATCACGCGGTACTGATCCCGCTGCCTCCGGCCATGATTCATTCGTCGAGGTGATGGCGCGAGTCTCCTACGCGCGATCAATCAGTATGTAGCCCTTGAAGACACATGATGCAGCCTCACTTCTCTGTCCGCTCGGACTGCGATCGACGCCCGGATCACCTTGATACACAGCATCAATCAGGGAGACTTGCGGGAATCACCTTGCCCGGGTTGAGGATTCCCAGGGGGTCGAGGGCTTGTTTGATGTTGTGGTGCATGGCCATTGCGACGGGGTCCAGTTCTCGGGCGAGGCCGGGCATCTTCAGGAGGCCGATGCCGTGTTCACCGGTTACGGTGCCGCCGAAATCCAGTGCGGCGTCGATGATGTCGGCGAAGGCGGCTTGGGCTCGGGCGCGGGCGGCCTCGTCGTCGTGGGAGGTGATCAGGAGCGGGTGGAGGTTGCCGTCGCCGGCGTGGGCGATGTTGGCGATGACGGTGTCGTGGTGCTGGGCGATTTGTTCTATGCGGGCGAGCATGGCGGGGACCGCGCGGACGGGGACGCAGATGTCTTCGGTGAGAACGGGTCCCAGGCGTTCGACGGCCGGATAGGCCAGGCGGCGGGCCTGGAACAGGGCCTCGGACTCGGTTTCGTCGGTGGATACCGCACTCCACGTCGCGCCCGATTTCTCGAAGCAGGCGCGCATGGTCTCCGCGTCGGCCTCGCCGACCGATCCGGCGACGTCGACGCGACCGAGCAGGACGACCTCGGCGTCGACCGAGAGCCCGAGTTTCTTCCAATCATCCACCGCGCGTAGGCAATGCCGGTCGATGAGTTCGAGCGCCGAGGGGATCACCTCGGAACCGACGACGGCCTCGACGGCCCGCCCGGCATCCACGATGGAGTCGAAATATCCGGCCACGGTGCGCTCGGCCGGACGACGTGGCCGCAACCGCACCGTGATCTCGGTGATGATGCCGAGCGTCCCCTCCGAGCCGACCAGCAATCCGGCCAGGTCGTACCCCGCCACCCCCTTCGCGGTGCGGCGGCCCAGCCGAACCAGATCCCCTGTGCCCGTGACGATCTGCATACCCAGCACATAGTCGCGGGTCACCCCGTACTTCACGCAGCACAGCCCGCCCGCATTGGTGGCGACGTTGCCGCCGATCGTGGACCACGGCGCACTCGCCGGATCCGGCGGATACCAGAGCCCGTATGCGGCGCAGGCGGTCCGCAGATCCTCGTTGACCACGCCCGGCTGCACGACCGCGACGCGCTCGAGCGGATCGATCTCCAGCACCGCGTTCATCCGCTCGAAGGACAGCACCACGCTGTCGCGGGTCGCGTTCGCCCCACCGGACAGCCCGGTCCCCGCCCCGCGCGCGATCACCGGCACGCGATGTTCGGCGCACCACCGCACCATCGTGCGGACCTCCTCGGCCGACCGCGGCCGCAACACCGCCAGCGGCGGCTCGTAGGGAGCCCATTCGGCCTCGTCGTGCCCGTATCGTTCGATCACGTCCGGATCGGTGACGACGCGCCCCTCGGGCAGCCGCGCGGCCAGTTCCTCCACCGAATGCACCACCGCACCTCGCCTTTCTCGCACGCGTCGCACGTCCGCGACGGCAGTTCAACCCTACGACCCGCCGCGACACGCACCGCGCGGGTCAGGACTCGCCGGGACGGATCGTCAGGTAGCGCTGGAGTACGGGGGCGATGCTGGCGGTCAGTTCGGCGGGCGTCATCGCGACCATCGGTTCCAGGCGCAGCACGTAGCGGCACAGCGCCACGCCGAGGACCTGGCTGGCGATCAGGCCCGCGCGGCGCGGGGCGTCGGCCGGATCGCCGACGCGCAGCACCATCGGCATGATCTGTCCGGCGAAGATCCGCTGGGCGCGCTTGCCGACCTCGTCGTCGGTCACCGCCGAGCGCAGCAGGGTCAGCAGGATCTCGTCGCCGGGCGGGGTCTCCCACAGTTCGAGGAATCGGCGCGCGATCGTCTCGCCGAGTGAATCCTGTTGCACCACACCGAGATCCGGCAGTTCCAGATCGATCTCGAGGGCCGCGTCGAACAACCCCTCCTTACTGCCGTAGTACCGCATCACCATCGACGGATCGATTGCGGCGTCGGCGGCGATGGCCCGGATGGTCGCCTTGCGGAAGCCGTCCTGCGCGAAGCGGTGCCGGGCGGCGGCCAGGATGGCGGCGCGGGTGGCATCGGAGCGGCGGGCGGTGGTCTCGGCGGTCATGCCAACAAACGTAGGCCAACAACTGTTGACGCGCCACCTCCGGAGTTCTATCGTTGATGTCAACAGTCGTTGGCCAACAAGTGTTGGCAAACCAGAGGAGCCGTTATGAACACCGTTCCCGCCACCGCCTCGGTCGTCGTCATCGGCGCCGGTCCCGCCGGTCTGACCACCGGAATCGCCCTCGCCGACGCGGGCGTCGACGTGGTGCTGCTGGACCGGCTGGCCGAGGGGGCGAACACCTCGCGCGCCGCGGTCGTGCACGCCCGCACCCTCGAGGTCCTCGACGAATTCGACGTCGCCGCCGAACTCAACGAACGCGGACTCGTCGTCGGCCAGTTCGACCTCAACGACGGCCCGGAACGCCTGGCCACCATCCGCTTCGACGACCTGCCCACCCGATTCCCCTACGCACTGCTGATCAGCCAGGCCACCACCGAGGAGGCGCTGCTGGCCCGGCTGCACCGGGCGGGCGGCACGGTGCTGCGGCCGTACACGGTCACCGCCGTCCGGGGCGACGACACCGGCGTCACCGTCGAATTCACCGATGCCGCAGGCGATTCCGGGTCCATCCGGGCGGACTACGTGGTCGGCGCGGATGGTATGCACAGCGTGGTGCGCGAACAGGCGGGCATCGGATTCACCGGCGCGAGCTACCCGGAATCCTTCGCACTGGCCGACGTCCGGATGGACTGGCCGGATCCGCGCACCGAGGTCGCGCTGCACCTGGCGCCGGAGGGATTCACCCTGGTCGCGCCGCTGCCCGACGAGCAGGACGACCGGTTCCGCATCGTCGCCACCGTGGACGAGGCCCCCGAACAACCCGACCTGGCCTTCCTGCAAGCCATCATCGACGCGCGTCGTCCGGGCGGACGGATCCGAGAAGTGTTGTGGAGCTCGCGTTTTCACGTCCACCACCGGCTCGCGGACCACTACCGCGCGGGCCGCGTCCTGCTCGCCGGTGACGCCGCCCACGTGCACAGCCCGGCCGGTGGGCAGGGCATGAACACCGGCATCCAGGACGGCGCGCTGCTGGGCCGGTTGCTCGCGCGGGTGCTGCACGGCGAGGCGGACACGTTGCTCGATCAGTACGAGGCGACCCGTCGTCCGATCGCGCAGGACGTGGTCACGCTCACCGATCGCATGACCCGCATGGCCACCCTGCGCCCGCGTCCGGCTCGCGCCCTGCGCAACATCGTGATTCGCACCGCGGTGCTGTTCCCGTTCGTGCGGCGCGCGATCGCCTTCCAACTCGCCGAACTCAGCACCCGCTGAACCCGGCGATTCCGCTCAGCGAGACCGTCCGCGGGAATTCCCCCAGGCGGTCCTCGCACGCCGATACCCTCGTCGATCAGACCTCCGTCGAAAGGGCGAGCGAGATGAAATTGATGTACGCCCTGTGGGGTTCGGATCTGCGCGACACGCTGCGCTCCCCCGCGTCGCATCTCCGGCTGGCCCGCGCGGGCGCTGCGGAATTGCAGGTCAACGTGGTCGATGACGATGTCGCGGCGGCGGCGTTGCGGCTCTCGACCTACGACGAACCAGTGGCCGCCGTGGTCAGCGTGTGGACCGCGGCGGAACACGAGCCGATCACCCGCGAACTCGATGCCCTCGCCGATCGGGTCGAAGGCTGGATCGTGCAGGAGCGCGTCCCGATGCCGCCCCCGGCGACCGCCGACGGCACCCGCTTCGACGCGCTGTCCAATCTCGCGTTCCTGCGCACTCCCTCGGAGATGACATCCGAAGCGTGGCAACGGTATTGGCACGACGTGCACACCGCGATCGCCATGGAGACGCAGGCGACCTTCGGTTATCTCCAGAACACCGTCGTCTCGGCGGTGACTCCGGGACGTCACCTCGACGGTCTGGTCGAGGAACTGTTCCCGATGGCCGCCATGACCGATCCGCACGCGTTCTGGGGTAGCGGCGGTGACGACGCCGAGTTGCGACGCCGCGTCACCCGGATGATGACCAGTATCGCCGCCTTCGGTGCCGACCGGGATATCGATGTGGTCCCGACCAGCAGATATCACTACACCCTGCGCTGAATCCCCGGGTCGCCGACGACCGCGAATCACCCGGGACCGTCGTGCCCGCGACACCCACGTGCCGTAGTCTGCGCGATGACGGTGACCACGCTCGCGTCGGCGGGCGGAACGGGTGCGAACGGGGATGCGCTGATGACGTGCTGTGGTCCGAATCGGCGACGGATGCTGGCGGCGCTGGCTGCCGCACCGATCATGTTGGCGACGGGAACCGCTCGGGCACAACCGAATTCGATGATCGCAACCGATCTCGAGGTGGTCACGCTGACGCCGACCTCGGCGATTGCGACCTGGACCACACTGGGAACCGATGCGGCCGGTAATCGGATCCCGGTGGATGCGGGCACGCAGGTCCGCCTGACTCCGGCCGATGCGGTGGGCCCGGCCAGGCTCGTGCACGACGACGCGGACCGCACGCCCTACCACTACGCCGAAGTCACCGGGCTCGAACCCGGACGCAGCTACCGTTTCGAGGCGTGGTCCGACGGCGTGCGCGCGGTTCCGGCGGCGACCGTCGTGACGCATCTGCCCGGAAGTCCCGAATGCACAGGGGTTTTCAGCACCCTCGCACTGCCGCCGGGCCGTCTGCTGCGCACCGTCGCGCTGTGCAACGACGTGCATTTCGGCGAGGAGATCGCCGGTCTGATCACGAACGGATTTCCGCCGGGCGTGCGCCAGGAGCCGGGGCTGGCACCCTATCCCGAGGTGATGCTGACCGCGATGCTCGACGATCTGCGGCGACCCGACCGCGGCGCGAACCAGCTACTGCTGGCCGGTGACCTCACCGCGGAAGCCACACCGGACCAAAGTCGTGCCGTCCGAGCACATCTGGACAGCTGGGGCAGATCCGGACGGGATTGGTTCGCCGTGCGCGGCAATCACGACCGACCGCACGTCGGCGCTGACTACGCCGCGTGCCGCCCGGTGTCCGACGCCGATCACCACGACTGCTGGGGCGAATCATTCGGCGCGCGAGGACAACTCGTCGATCATCGGGTAGGCGAGCTGCGCCTGCTCGGCCTGGACACCACCCGCCTCGACCAAGCGGGCGGCACCATCGATCCCGATCAGTTCGCTCACCTGCGCGAGGTGCTGCGCGCCGATCCGGACCGTCCGACACTGGTTTTCGGCCATCACCCGGTCACGCAGAATTCGGCCCTGTCCAATATCAACGGCCCCGATTTCATCCTGAACCGCGCCGACGCGACCACCCTGCAGAACCTCTACCGCACCGCCCCCGGCGTCTTCCTGCATCACGCGGGCCACACCCACCGCAACCGCCGCACCGCCCCCGACCTCCCACTGAACGTCGAATTCCTCGAGGTGGGCGCGGTCAAGGAATACCCCGGCGGCTACACCCTCGTCCGCGTCTACGAGGGCGGCTACACCGTCAACTTCTACAAGACCCGCACCCCCGCCGCCCGCCGCTGGAGCACCCGCAGCCGCGCCGAATACCTCGGCCTCATCCCCGAATACACCCTCGGCACCACCGCCGACCGCAACCACGTTGTCCTACGCGACTTTTCGGGCCTGGGCTAGCCACATTCCGACCCGGTTCCGCCAACCCCGTTGAACGCCGACAGCAATGTTCGCGGCCCGGCTTGCCGGTCGGACGCGTGGCGGGTGCGAGGAACGAGTGCCCGACACGGGGCCGACCGGTGAGCCTCGAGGGGCCGCGAACCCGCCGGAGCGGAGCGAAGGCCAAGGACACCGTCGCGGCCCGGCTCGCCGATGAGACGCGTGGCGGGTGCGAGGAACGAGTGCCCGACACGGGGCTCATCGGCGAGGCTCAAGGGGGCCGCGAACCCGCCGGAGCGAAGCGGAGGCCAAAGATACAGAGCGAGTGGCGGGAATCGAACCCGCGTACACGGTTTTGCAGACCGCCCCCTAAACCACTCAGGCACACCCGCATCGGAATTCGATAATGCCTTTCGAAGTCCCGGCGGCACAGGATTGCGGTCACCATGATCGAAAACCGACTTATTGGGGCGCTCACACCCGTATGACACGGGAACCGGCATTCTGGGCCTCCCCACTAGACTCGTCGGCATGGCTACACCCCGCCCGCTGCCCCTGGACCCGATCGCAGAGGCCCATCGCCAGTGGACTTCGCACGGTTGGGGGGAGGTCGCGGACGGGATGGCGGCGGTGACGTCGCTGGTGCGGGCGCAGCAGATCGTGATGGCGCGGGTGGACGAGGCGCTGCGGCCCTCGGGGTTGACGTTCTCGCGGTACGAACTGCTGGCGCTGCTGAGTTTCAGCCGGACGGGGGCGTTGCCGATGGCGGTGGCCAGTGCCCGGTTGCAGGTGCATCCGACCAGCGTCACCAATACCGTCGACCGGCTCGAGGCCGCCGAACTGGTCAAACGGGTCCCGCATCCGAGTGACCGGCGCGCGACGTTGATCGAGATCACCGAGGCCGGTCGCCGAGTGGTCGCGCAGGCGACCGAGGAATTGAACGATTCGGTCTTCGCCCGTCCCGGCCTGCCGCCGCAGCGACTGCGCCAGCTATTGCAGCTACTGTCGGAGTTCCGACGAGCGGCAGGCGATTTCGATATCGGCGACACGCCGACACACTGGTCCTGACGGGCGCAACCATCCGACCGGTAGGCACGAATTCCGGTTTCGAACGCTGATCGCACCCCCTCCGGATAACCATTCAGCATCCTGCCAGCGACATGACCCCCATGACCTTCCCATCCGGGCGCGAAAGGTTCACCATGGAGGCCATGGTGCTGGTCTTGGGGGTGTCGGCGGGCGCTGGAGGAGCCCGCGCGATGTTGACGCACTCCGATCAGCCGCATCTGCCACCGATCGATCGCTGCACCGTGCCGCGCCGAGCCGGGGGTGGCGTCGAGGAATCGGTGTTCACGGCCATCCGGCTGATGCGGGACGCGGCCGCGCAACGCGAGGAGTTCATCACCGGTATCGCGGTCACCTGCCGCTGCTCCCTGCACGAGGAGGCGGTGCGCGCCCAGGCCGGACGCAGCCGCCTGACCATCGTCGACGAACCGCTGGCCCAGCTGCGTTACCTGCGTTTCAGCGGGCAACTCCCCGACGACGGCGCGGTGCTGCTCTACGATCTGGGCGCGTCCGGGCTGACGGTCACCGAGGCCGATTGCGCCACCGACGCCATTCTCGCGGTCCGCCGCAGCACCGTGCTGGGCGGCGACGGACACGACGCGCTGCTGCGGTGGCATCTGGCACACAGCGGACTCAGTATCGATAAACCGACCAGCCGCGCCTACAAGGAGGCGTTGACCGCCGAACCGGTGCTGACCGCGACCGATCCGAGCAGCGGTGCGCGAATGGTGGTGACGCGCAGCGATTTCGAGGAATTGGCCGACGCCGGAATTCACCATTCGGTGTCGTACGTGCGGCAGATGATCGAGGAGACCGGTGTCCCGCCGAAGGCGATCGCCCTGCTCGGCGGCTGTTCCCGCAATCCCGGCATCCGCGACGCGCTCGGACAACTGCTGGATCTGCCGGTCATCTACGATCCGGAACCGGAATTCGTCTCCGCGCGCGGCGCGGTGCTGATGGCGACCCAGCTGCCCTCGGCCCGCCGGGTGCGGGGCGTGCGATTCGGAGCCCGCCCGACGCTGCGCCCCGTCGAGACCGCGCCGGTGTCCAAACGCAAACTCGTTGCCGCACTTGCCGTTACGGCTACCCTGGGCGCGACGGTCGCGGGTCTGCTGAGTACGAACCGGGATTCGACCTCCCCGGCCCCGCGCAACACCACGCCGACCCCGGTCGAGATTGCGGGTACTCCGGTGAATCAGTTGCCGCCCAAGTGATTTCGGATTCTCAGATACCGTCGAAGGTCAGTGTGGTGTGCATCAGGCTCATCGCGGCGGGACACGGATCGGGTTGCGCGGCACGGTCGCGATTCTGCACCCACCAGGTGACCGTTCCGCCGTCGGCGGCGGTCACCCCGCAACTGCTCGGGTCCTGCGGATCACGCCAGTACATCGCGCCGAATCGGTCGACCACCACTTTCTCGATCGAATACCCGTACTGCGCGGCGACCTGCGTCTCCCGCATCAGCACATCCCCGGAGAACCAGCTGTAGCTGATATCGATTGTGCCGCTGGGGGTTTGCGCGATCCAAGTACACGTGGTCGGCGCGCTCTCCCGACGCACCGAGGTCGCCCGCAGCTGTCCGGCGATGGCCTGATCGCTCACCGGACCGCACCCGGCGAGAATGTTCGCCGCCGCGGCCGGGGTGCTCTGCGTCTGCGGGGTGCCGCCGCCGGAACATCCGGCCACCGTCGCGACCACCAGCACCGCGAGCGCCGCCCTGCCCATCGCCCGCATCGTCATCCCACCTTCGCGAGAGTGTCGGCGGCGAGTTGCTCGAGGTCCGAACATCCTTGCGGCCGTGCGGGTTCGAGCCCGCTGCCGGTGAGTATCCAGTCGATGAAATCGTTCCCGCCCGAGGCGACCGCGATCTCACACGCCTTCGCGCCCGACCACAGCATGCCCGGACGCCCCGCGACCTGCACGGTCGACGGCGTACCGAGGGTGACCTGCCCGCGCCGATCCGGCAGCGAAACGCCGCGGAACCACTGGAAGATCACCGCGTAATCCGCACCCGTGCCTGCATCCCAGCTGCATCGCATGGGATTCGCGGCCACCTGCTGCACGCCGGTGAGCCCAGTGGCGCGGGCGATATCGGCGTCCGAGACCGAACCACACCGCCCGATCGCGACGGCCTGCGCCGGGACGGCGGGCACACTCGATCGCGGCGCCGCGGACGGACCGCCCGCACTGCCGCACCCGGCCACCGACAGCACCGCGCAGGTCAACACCGCCGCCCCTGCCACCTGCTTCCACACCCAGCCGAGACTACGGGAAATATCCCGCCCGCAGCGCTCAGCGGTTGTGGAAATCGGCCGCGCGCTTCTCCACGAACGCGGCCATCCCTTCCTTCTGATCCTCGGTCGCGAACAGCGAGTGGAACACCCGGCGCTCGAACCGCAGCCCCTCGCCGAGGGTGGTCTCGAACGCCCGGTTCACCGACTCCTTGGCGATCATCACCGAGGGCAGCGACATGGACGCGATGGTCTGCGCCGTCTCGAGGGCCACGGTCAGCAGGTCCGCGGCCGGGACGATGCGCGAGACCAGACCCGCGCGCTCGGCCTCCTCGGCGTCCATATTGCGGCCGGTCAGGATGAGATCCATCGCCTTGGCCTTGCCCACGGCCTTGGTCAGCCGCTGCGACCCGCCCATACCGGGGATGATGCCCAGTTTGATCTCCGGCTGACCGAATTTCGCGTTGTCCGCGGCGATCAGCAGATCGCACATCATGGCCAGTTCGCACCCGCCGCCCAGGGCGTATCCGGCGACGGCGGCGATGATCGGCTTGCGGAACGCGGCCACCCGGTCCCAGCCGCCGAAGTGATCAACCAGGAACATGTCCATATAGGACTTGCTCTGCATCTCCTTGATATCCGCACCCGCGGCGAAGGCCCGCTCGGATCCGGTGAGCACGACCGCGCCGACGCTCTCGTCGTTCTCCAGCAGGTCCAGCGCCGCCGAAACATCCAGCAGTACTTGGGAATTGAGCGCGTTGAGGGCCTTGGGCCGGTTCAGCGTGAGCACCGCGACGCGGCCGGTGCGCTCCAGGAGAATGGTCTCGAATTCCGGTCCGCTGCCCTGCGGTGCGGATTCGTCCTGCGAAGTCATCTGGTGTTCCTCTCCCGATCGAGTCCGGACATCGGTGACCCTAGCCGAGTGGTCACCGATCGCCTCGGCTTGGTTGATGATTCGAATTGCTCGATGATTCAGCCTGCGGCGCGCGGTGCGGCCAGGCCCAATTCGTGGTCGCCGAGTGCGCGGAAATACGGCTCGACGTCGGCGTCGGTGACCTCGGCGAGGGTGGCCGGCGACCAGTGCGGGTCGCGATCCTTGTCGATGACCTGTGCGCGGATACCCTCGACCAGATCGTGCGTGCGCAGCGCGGCGATCGAGACCCGATACTCCTGATCCAACGCTTCCTCGAGATTCGCGGCGGCGCCCGCGGCCCGCAGCGATCGCAGCGTAACCTTCAGCGCCACAGGTGATTTCGAGAGGATATCGGCGGCGGCACGCGCGGCCTCGGCCCGGCCGTCACTCTGCAACCGGGACACGATCTCCTCGACGGTGTCCGCGCCGTAGCAGGAATCTATCCAGTCCTTGTTCGCGACGAAGGACGAAACCGGCGCCGGCTGAGCGAATTTCGCGATCGCGATATCGGGTTCGGTCGTGTGCAGCGCGTCCAGCAGGGCCGGAATCTGTTCCGAGGGAACGAAATAGTCGGCGAATCCGGCGGCGATGGCATCTCCGGCGCTCATCCGCGCGGTGGTCAGCGCGACGTGCGTGCCGATCTCGCCGGGCGCGTGCGAGAGCAGATAGGTGCCGCCCACATCGGGGACGAAACCGATTCCGGTCTCGGGCATCCCGACCATCGACCGCTCGGTCACCACCCGATACCCGGCGTGCCCGGACAGGCCGACGCCGCCGCCCATCACGATGCCGTCCATGATCGCCACATACGGCTTGGCGTACCGGCCGATGAGCGCGTTGAGAATGTATTCGTCGCGCCAGAACCGCCCGCTGGGCGAGTCGACGCCGGAGGTGTCGCCGTTCTCGACGGCGTTCTTCGCGTCGCGGTGGATGGCGACGATATCGCCGCCCGCGCACAGCCCGCGCTCGCCCGCGCCGGTGAGCACCACGGTCCGCACCCGGTCGTCGTCGGCCCAGCTACGCAGGGCGTCGAGGATGGCCGTGGCCATCGGGTGGTTGAGCGCGTTGATGGCCCTGGGCCGGTTGAGCGTGATCAGGCCGAGCCCGTCGCGCACCTCGATCAGAACCTCGGGCTCGCTCATCTGCTGTCCTTCCCACCGTCGGGCCATTGTTAGGTCATCCTAGATTCGGATATCCACTCGAAGTTGCGGGTGTGACCCACCCCATCACGACGCGCCGGAACGCTGGCGCGGCGACCCCGGCCACAGTACAGTTACTTTGACGTCCTACTATCGGGACATCAAATTTATTCGACGGCCTCTCTGATGGAGGATGTCATGGCCGACCTGCACACTCCCGTTAACCCGGTTCGCTTCGTGACCTCCGCGGCCCTGTTCGACGGGCACGACGCCGCGATCAACATCATGCGGCGCATCCTGCAAGCGCAGGGCGCGGAAGTCATCCACCTCGGGCACAACCGTGCCGTCCAAGAGGTGGTCGACGCGGTGCTCACCGAGGACGCGCAGGGCGTCGCGATCAGCTCGTATCAGGGCGGGCACGTCGAGTACTTCGAATATCTGGCCAGCGCGCTGCGCGAGGCCGGCGCCGGGCAGGTGCGGATCTTCGGCGGTGGCGGCGGCGTCATCGTGGACGAGGAGATCAACCGCCTGTCCGCGGCCGGGGTGCGAATCTTCTCCCCCGAGGACGGGCAGCGGCTGGGTCTGCCGGGCATGATCAACGAGCTCGTGCGCGACTGCGATGTGGATCTGTCGCGGGAGCCCGCGGATATCGAGGCCGTGCTCGCCGGTGATCGCCGGGCGCTCGCGCGGACGATCACCTGTCTACAGCAGGACGCGCTGCCCGAGGCCGATCTCGCGACGCTGCGGGCCGCGGCGGCCGCGCGGAACGTGCCCGTACTCGGTATCACCGGCACCGGTGGATCCGGAAAGTCCTCGCTCACAGACGAACTCGTGCGTCGGCTGCGTTCGGATCAGCAGGACAAGCTGCGCGTCGCGATCCTGGCGGTGGACCCGACGCGGCGGCGTGGCGGCGGTGCGCTGCTGGGTGACCGGATCCGGATGAACTCGCTGGACGGTGAACACATCTACTTCCGTTCGCTGGCCACCCGGGGTGCCCACGAACTGCCGGTCAACACCGACACCATGATCCTGGCCTGCAAGGCCGCCGGATACGACCTGGTCATCCTGGAGACGCCGGGTATCGGTCAGGGTGACGCGGCCATCATCGACCACGTCGACCTCTCGCTGTACGTGATGACGCCCGAGTTCGGCGCGGCCTCGCAGCTGGAGAAGATCGACATGCTCGACTTCGCGGATGTGGTGGCCATCAACAAGTTCGAGCGGCGCGGTGCGGCCGATGCGCTGCGGGACGTGTCGCGGCAGCTGATCCGCAACCGCGAGGCGTTCACCAGTACGCCCGATGACATGCCGGTCTTCGGGACCAGTGCGGCGACGTTCAACGACGACGGTGTGACCGCGCTGTACCAGCATCTGGCCGCGCGGTTGGCCGAGTCGGGGCTGCCGGTCGCCGAGGGTGTGCTGCCGCGCGTGGAGACGCGCGCCTCGACGCGGTTCGCGCAGATCATCCCGCCCGCGCGGGTGCGGTATCTGGCCGAGATCGCGGAGACGGTTCGTTCGTACCATGCCGAGACCGCGGCGCAAATCGTTGCCGCGCAACGGGTTCAGCGGTTCGAGCTGGTGCTCGAGGAACTGGTCGGGAATGCGGCGGCGAGCGACGGCGAGTCGGCGGTGGCCACGCTGCTGGATGCGGCCCGCACCGAGTTGAGCGCGAACAATGCCGCGCTGCTGAAGGATTGGCCCGCGTTGGCCGAGTCCTATCGCGGCGAGGAGCAGGTGGTGCACATCCGCGATCGCGAGCTGCGCACGACGTTGCGGCGGAAGTCGTTGTCGGGCAGTTCGATTCCGCGAGTGGCGTTGCCTCGGTTCACCGATCACGGTGAGCTGCTGCGGTTCCTGCGTGCGGAGAATCTGCCCGGACGTTTCCCGTTCACCGCCGGGGTGTTCCCGTTCAAGCGGGACAACGAGGATCCCGCGCGCATGTTCGCCGGTGAGGGCGATCCGTTCCGGACCAACCGCCGGTTCAAGGTGCTCTCCGAACACGCCGAGGCCACCCGGTTGTCCACCGCGTTCGACTCGGTGACCCTCTACGGGCACGACCCGGCCGAACGGCCCGACATCTACGGAAAGGTCGGCACCTCAGGGGTTTCCATCGCGACGCTGGACGATATGAAGGCGCTCTACGACGGCTTCGATCTGACCGCGCCGACGACCTCGGTGTCGATGACCATCAACGGGCCCGCGCCGACGATTCTGGCGTTCTTCCTGAACACCGCGATCGACCAAGCGCTGCAACGGTTCTCGGACTCGGAGGGTCGCGCACCCGACGCCGCCGAGGCCGCCGGCATCCGGGCGCGCACGCTGGCCACGGTGCGCGGCACCGTGCAGGCCGACATCCTCAAGGAGGATCAGGGCCAGAACACCTGCATCTTCTCCACCGAATTCAGCCTGCGCATGATGGCCGACATCCAGGAATGGTTCGTGCGCAACGACGTTCGCAACTTCTACTCGGTGTCGATCTCGGGCTATCACATCGCCGAGGCCGGGGCGAACCCGATCAGTCAGCTGGCCTTCACGCTGTCCAACGGATTCACCTACGTCGAGGCGTATCTCGCGCGCGGCATGAACATCGACGACTTCGCGCCGAACCTGTCGTTCTTCTTCTCCAACGGTATGGATCCGGAGTACTCGGTGATCGGCCGGGTGGCGCGGCGGATCTGGGCCGTGGCCATGCGCGACAAGTACGGCGCCAACGAACGCTCGCAGAAGCTCAAGTACCACGTGCAGACCTCCGGTCGTTCGCTGCACGCGCAGGAGATGAACTTCAACGACATCCGCACCACGTTGCAGGCGCTGATCGCGCTCTACGACAACTGCAACAGCCTGCACACCAACGCCTACGACGAGGCCGTCACCACGCCCACCGAGGAGTCGGTGCGCCGCGCCCTGGCCATCCAGTTGATCATCAACCGGGAGTGGGGCCTGGCGATGAACGAGAACCCGCTGCAGGGCAGCTTCATCATCGACGAGCTCACCGACCTGGTCGAGGAAGCGGTACTGCGGGAGTTCGAGCGCATCTCCGAGCGCGGCGGCGTGCTCGGCGCGATGGAGACCGGCTACCAGCGCGGCCGCATCCAGGACGAATCCATGCTGTACGAGCAGCGCAAACACGACGGCACGCTGCCGATCATCGGCGTCAACACCTTCCGCAACCCGCACGGCGAGGAACACCGCGAAATCGAACTGGCCCGCGGCACCGAGGAAGAAAAACAGTCCCAGCTGCACCGCACCCACGATTTCCAGGCCGATCACCGCGACGCCGCACATGCGGCCCTGGCCCGCCTCGACGCCGCCGCCCGCACCGACGAGAACGTCTTCGAAGTCCTCATGGACGCCGCCCGAGTCTGCACCCTGCAACAGGTCACCGACGCGTTCTTCACCGTCGGCGGGCAGTACCGCCGCAACGTCTAGAGCTGTTCGCTCGGGCGCCGGCGGCAACACTCAGCGCAATCGACCTGTGTGCATGTAGAATGCATGCATGTCGATTGCGCTGCAGATCAGAGACGTACCCGAGGATGTCAGAGACGTACTGGCCCAACAGGCCGCCCAGCGCGGGCAGTCATTGCAGGCGTATCTGCTCGCCGTGATCCAGCACGAGGCGCGACTGCTCCGAAACAAGCAGGCGTTCAGCATGACCGCAGACCTCAGGGTCGACATCCCTGCACATCTGAGCCCCGAGATCGTGATCCGAGAAGGCCATGAGGGTGACCTCGACATCGATCAGGAGCCAGGTCACCAGTGATAGTTGTCGATGCCGCCGCATGGATACGCGCACTGGTCGACCGCGGTCCGGCAGGTGAGGCCGCGCGCACAGCACTCGGCGAGGACCCGGATTGGGCAGCACCCGCTCATATGCCGATCGAAGTCCTACGCACACTGCGCAAATACGAATTCGCCAAACTCCTGACACGCGACCATGCGCAGACGTTCGCCGAGCAAATCTGGACTACGGAGATTCGCTGCACGCCACCGGAGCCGTGGCTACTGGCAGCAGTGTGGCAATTTCGTCATACCATCAGCCCTTACGACGCCGCGTACGTCGCGTTGGCGATTGATTTCAGCGTTCCTCTCATCACCTGTGACGCGCGACTTGCCAAGGCAGCCCAAGAAATTGGAGTCCGAGCAATCGTACCTGGGACCTGAGGCCATCAATACCAGTGAATGTCACGCCTCGTTGGCGAGTTCACGCCAGAGATCTTCGGAGGCGCGAAACGCGCCCAACTTTCGCGGTGCCGACGGGTCCCAATCGTTCCCGCTGCCGTCGCGAGTCAGCGCACTATGTGGCAAGCGCTCGCTCCAGCGAACCACTCCCGTCAACGGCAAATCCTGCTCTTCCACGGCAGTTCAGCGTAATCGATGTACCCCCAACAACGGCCGAGGCAGGTCAGGTGGAACGGGCGGCGGTTAGTTGGGCGGTCAGTTCGGTGCGGGCGGTCAGGAGGGACGGGCCGTACCAGGTGAGGTTGCGGCCGGAGACGAGGGCTGTCGGGATGTTCGGGAAGGCTTCGGGGCCATCGGAATCGGTGAAGACGTAGGGCTCGTCGGGGAGGACGGCCAGGTCGATGCCGGAGATGAGGTCCGCGGTGGACACCGTCGGATAGCGATCGGGGAGGTCGGCGTGCACAAGGCGTAATCCCAAGCGGTGGGCCAGGTCTCCGGTGAAGGTGTCGCGGCCGACCACCATCCACGGGTCGCGCCAGACCGGGATGACCGCGTTACGCAGTGGCTCCGGAGACGGTGCGGCCCAGCAGGATTCGGCTTCGGACAACCAGGACGGGGGTCGGACGCCCAGTGCGTCGGCGAAAAGGCGGGTCATCGAGGAAAAGGCCTCGTCGACTGTGCGAATTCTGGTGACCCACACCGGGATTCCCGCATTCCGCATTCGGTCCACGTCGATGTGGCGATTCTCCTCCTGATTGCAGATCACCAGATCCGGCGCCAACTCCGCGATGCGCCGCACATTCGGGTTCTTGGTCCCGCGCACCCGTTCGACGGCCAGCTCCGGCGGATGCGTGCACCAGTCGGTCGCCGCGACGAGCAATCCCGGGCAGCTCACCTCGATCGCCTCGGTCAGCGAGGGCACCAGCGACACCACGCGGCGCACCGGGCGCACTATCGACACCGGTGCGCCGAGGTCATCGATCAAGTCGACATCGGACATCTGTCCACCATAATTCCCTGCTCGGCGCGGCTCGGTCGGGGCGATGCATCGCGCAGCCCACAGCCGAGCGCGCCGGGCCGCCGGACTAGCGGTCCAGCGTGCCGTAGAGGGTGTCGAGGTCGCGGAGGCCGGATTCGGCGGTGTGTTCGTCTTCGGCGGTCATGCGGAGAGCCTGGCGGAGGGGGATCGGGTCCAGGTCGTCGACGGCGGGGCGGAATTCGGGGTCTGGGAGGGCGGGGAGGGTGGTGGTTTCGCCGTAGAGGTCGTCGGAAACCGTTGGGCCGCTGTCGTTCTGGACGCCGCCGATGAGGGTGTCCAGGTCCAGGCCGCGCAGGGTGAGCATGACCGAGGGTTCCTCGTCCAGGCGTTCGGCGATGATGTAGCAGACCGCGGCGACATGTTTGCAGGGCCAGCCGTCGTCGGGGCAGCTGCACGCGAAATCGAGTTCGGCGGCGGTGGTGGGTAGCAGCAGTGGGCCCAACTCCTTGGGCAGAGCGCCCGAGGCCAGCTGGGCGAGCATGCCGGGGGTGGCGCGGACCAGATCGATCAGTTCGTCGAGGCGGTCGTCGCGCAGCGTGCGCAGGGTGAGCGCGGCGGAGAACGGGCGCGGCTGGCTGCCCTGCACTTCCGCAGCCACCGCACCTGGTTCGATGTGGTAGTTCACCACCTGACCGGCGCGCGCGTACGTGCGCCCGCGCGTCAGCCGACCGGCGTCGGCGACCTGTTCCACGGCCTCGATGAACGATCTCCCCCACCAGGTCCGCGCGAAAGATCCACGGCGACTGCGCGATTCGACGCCACCGCGCACCGGACGGCGTTTACCGTACTTCTCGTAGTCGATGTACGGGCTCATTCGCCGACCGCCTCGGAACCCAGGGCGAACAGCGCGCCGATCTCCTCGGTACTCAGCTCGGTGATCCAGTTCTCGCCCGAGCCGACGGTCAGATCCGCCAATTCCCTTTTCCCGCTGATCATATCGTCGATCCGCTCCTCGATGGTGTCGACGCAGACCAGCTTGCGCACCTGCACATCCCGCCGCTGACCGATCCGGAAAGCCCGGTCCGTGGCCTGGTTCTCCACCGCCGGATTCCACCAACGATCCAGGTGCACAACGTGATTGGCGGCGGTGAGGTTGAGCCCGGTACCACCGGCCTTGAGCGACAACAACATCAGCGGCGGCCCGTCCGCACCCTGGAACCGCTCGACCATCCCATCGCGCCGCTGCTTGGAAACCCCGCCGTGCAGGAACGGGATCTGCGTACCGAACCGCTCGTTCAGATACGGCCCGATCAGATCGCCGAATTCGCGGAACTGCGTGAACAGCAACGCCTTCTCACCATCGGCCAGCACGGATTCCAGCACATCCTCGACCAGCCCCAACTTGCCGGACCGGTGCCGGCCACGCCGCAGCACCCCCGATCCGTCGCCGAGGAAATGCGCGGGATGATTACACACCTGTTTGAGCCTGGTCAGCGCGCCGAGCACCGCGCCGCGCCGAGACATCCCCTTGGCATCCTTCAGTTTCGCGACCATATCGTCCACCACGGCCTGATACAGCGCGGCCTGCTCCACGGTCAGGTTGGCGCGCACCGTCATCTCGATCTTCTCGGGCAGATCGGAGATCACCGCCGGATCGGTCTTCACCCGACGCAGCACGAAAGGTGCTGTGACCGCGCGCAATCGGGTGATCGCGTTCTCGTCGCGCTCGCGTTCGATGGGGATCGCGAAGCGCGCGTGGAACTGGGATGCCTTGCCCAGCAACGACGGCGCCGCGAAATCGAGGATCGAACGCAGCTCCTCGAGCCGGTTCTCCACCGGGGTTCCGGTCAGCGCCAGCCGATGCGGGGCGGGCAGGGCGCGCGCCGCCCGCGCCTGACGTGTGTTCGCATTCTTGATGTGCTGCGCCTCGTCCAGGGTGATCCGTCGCCAGGTCTGCCGTTTCAGTTCCGCGAGATCGCGGTCGAGCAGGGCGTAGGTGGTGATGACCAGGTCCGAATCCGCCACGGCCGCATCGAGTTCCGCGCCGGAGCGGCGAGCCGAGCCGTGATGCACCAGCACTCGCAGGTCGGGGGCGAAACGTTCGGCCTCGCGCTGCCAGTTGCCGACCACCGACATCGGGCACACCAGCAGCGTCGGATCCGGCACGGAATCCGCTGCGGCGCTTTCTCTTTCGTGCACAAGCAGGGCCAGGACCTGCAATGTCTTGCCCAGGCCCATATCGTCGGCGAGGATCGCGCCGCAGCCGAGCCTGTTCATGGTCGCCAGCCAGGACAGGCCGCGCAGCTGATAGGGGCGCAGTTGGGCCTTCAGTCCCGAGGGTGGCTCGACCGGATCCGCCGAGCGGGTCGCGTCCAGCAGTTCGGCCACCCAGCCGTTCGCGGTGACGTCCTCGATCGGCACGTTCCGGACCTCGGAGGCGGCGATCTCGGCCAACAGCGCGGTCAGCGAGCCGATCTGCTCGTCGGTGCGACCGTCCAGATACATCGCGGCGGCAGCCAGCGAGCGGTGATCGGCCTGCACCCACTGCCCGCGCAGCCGCACCAGATCGGATTTCGATTGCACCAGCCGGGACATCTCGGCCGGGGTGAGCACGATATCGCCGAGCGCCAACTCCCAGCGGTAGGCGACCAATCCGCTCATGCCGACCTCGGTTTCGGTGGCCGCGGGACTCTGCACCTGCAAGCGCATGCTCGGCGCGACGATCCGCCAGGCCCGCGGCAGCAGCAGATGCACTCCCGCGGAACGTAATTCGTGCGCGCCGTGGGCGACCAGATCCTGCACGACCGCGGTCGGCAGCAGGAAATCCATCCCGTGCGGATCGCGGGGCAGCTCCCGCAACATCGGATACGCCTGGATCGCCGCACTCACCCGCTCGCCCGCCAGCCGCACCAGCGCGGGATCGCCGAGCACCGGAACCGGTTGCGGCGCTTCACCTTCCACACGCATACAGACCTCGAGCCGCCACAGCGCGTCGACGGTGGCGTCGTCCTGACCGGGATCCTCGTCGGGTTCGAGCAGGCGCAGCACGAGTTCGGGTTCGCCGGTGGTGAGGCTGGTCCGCCACTGGTCGAGCACGTCGGCCACGCGATGCGAACCGGACTCGAGCGGGGTGTCGGCAAGCAGCGCGGTCAGCAGCGGATGCGCGGGCTGCCGCCCCGATCCGATGGCGGCGGTGTCCAGGTGCAGGCGGGCGATCGGATCGGTCAGCTCGGTGACCAGATCCTCCAGCAGCGCCGCCGGACGTCCGGCCACCCGCAGCGCGGGCGGCATCGCCGCGGCCAACTCGGCCAGCCAGGCCCGCTGCCGCTGGCCCCCGACCAGCCGCCACCGCACCCACCACTCACCGTCGTCGCGCCGCACCTCCGGCACGATCCGCCCCGCCCGCACCCACCGCTCGACCCCACCCGCCACATGCGCGAGAAACCGCAGATCACCGGCAACAACCGCAGGCGGCAACCGCTGCAACAACACCCGCACGGCCATCGACGGCGCGAGCGCATGCCCCCGCACCTCGACCTCCCCCGCACCCCCTTCCGCGTCCGCAACCAGCACCCGCGCCCGATGCCGGAACCGCGCCGCCTGCATCACCCCACCCAGCGGATCAGGCAAACTCACCGCATCGATCGCGGACACCGCATCGGCCCCGGGCTGGTGCCACAGCACCAGCCCCGCCCCGGGTGTCCACAATCCGTGCAGCATTCACCCATCCAAGCAGGTACCACTGACAACTCGACACGGGATCGGATCGCCGCAGGTGGCAGGTATGGACATGACGTCGAGCGGCTACAGCGAGCAGAACTGTGCCGCAGAACCGGATCGGTTCTGCGGCACAGTTATTCGAGATCGAGGTACGGGTTCCGTTAGACCGCGCTGCCGATGGCGGCACCGGCGACGCCGCCGACTGCAGCGCCGACGACGGCAGCGGGGATACCTGCTGCCGCAGCACCGACTGCGGCACCGATCGCTACTCCACCGGCGGTTCCGCCGACGATGTCGATCGGAGCCAGATAGGGCGCAATGGCCACACCAGCGGTACCGAGGCCGAGTCCGATCACACCGCCCACTACACCACCTACGACGCCACCGGCCACCGCAGCCGGTACACCGGCCACAGTCGCGCCCAAGGCCGCACCAGCCAAAGCGCCAGCGGCAACCTTGTCCGAGCGGTTGGGGTTGATACCGACCGAGTTCATGCTGGTGGAGAGATTGGCCTCAGCCGTTGCCGCAGTGACGTTCACGTTGTTCAGAACGTCGTTGGGTACCGCATCCGGGACCGGCGAGGTGAAGTTACCCAGGCGCAGGGTCCGCGGCGGCGGAGCGATCGGCTTGACCGGCTTGACGGCGGTGGGCGCGTGCAACTCGGTCCAGTTGACGGCCGGAGCAGGCTCGTACTGATCCTGCGGGATGGGCCGGAAGTTCGGCGGGACAACGTAAGCCGGTGCGGGCTCGGCGGGCGTGACACCCGGCTGCACCGTGGTCACACCGGGAGTCACACCCGGCTGCACGGTGTGCGGGGTGTAGAGGCTGTCGGACCACGACGGCGTCACGCCGGGCTGCGGCGTACCGGACGGGAGGGACTGCGGCTGCGGGCCCTGCTCCTTGCTCGACGGCGGGGTGACCGCCGTACCCGGCGCCTTGGGCGCGGTGGGTGCGGTCGACTCCTGGGTCGGCGCGGTCTCGGAGGTGGACGCCGCGGTGGACGAGGACCCCGCCTGATGAGTTGTACTCGAGCAACCGACGACCAGTGCGAGCGGAATCGCCCCCACCGCGGGCAACATCACCCGTCGCGCCGCCGTGCCGAACTTTCTGTGCCGACCTGCCACGTGAACCACTCACCTCATCAATTTCGGAAACAACAGCCCCCCGTGACCCCAAGTCACGTGCGCACGCAGGATCGTAACCAGCGAATAACGTTGTCACGAAACCAATGTGATCAGGCGCACAGTAACGCACGCCTGTTCCACATGTATAAAGCTGCCCCGAACAGCCCTGTCTACCAGCAGAATTGCGCCTCACATACGCCTACCGCCCCCGGACACGCCGAAATTCCCGCCGCGCCGACCTCTCGGACTCCGCACCCTTTACTCGGACGCACTCACGCATCCATTCACGGCCACATGCCATCTCGCCATCGACATGCTTCACATAGGCCCTCACTCCCTCCGGCAAATTCACGCATCCCCGAAGTGGGCACACTGCGCGTACCTCCAACCTCTATACCCGCGACCGCGACGGAACACCGATCAGCCGCAGCGCGCTGGGCGCGCGATCACCTCTACACCGGCGACCTCGAAGCACCGGCCCAGCCGGATGAATCTGATACGGCCACAAGGCATCTCGACACGGACGGAAGCCCGACCCGATCTCCCCATCCCGCACGCACCACGCCGCCGAATCAACGCCCACACCTGTATGGCCGATACAGCCGCACACGATGCACGGCCCCGACTCAACGATTTCGGGGACTCCGAGCCCGTATTCCGCAGTGCCGTAAGCAATCCCGCGCCACGCGCAATCCCATTGACGATCGCCCGGTCGCGGCCTTATTTCCGAAATCTGTCGGTACCGCCGTGTAGAAGTTGTGCCATGCATTCGAACAGGGGCGGATGGGGATTGGCACTGGCAGCGCCGGTGGTCGCGGTGCTGGTGGCTGTCGTGGTGTTACAGGGGCCGGGGTGGTTCGGGGGATCCGAACCCGCGCCGGGCAGTCCCACGCGGGCCCAGTTGGAACGACTGCTGGCCGCGGTGCGGGTACTGCCGCGTCGTCCACATCCCGGCGGGTACGAGCGCGGCTGCGCGGCGGGGCAGGGCTGTGTATTCGGTCCGGCCTGGGAGGCGGGGTCCGGAGCCTGCGATACCCGTAATGATGTGCTCGGCAAGCAGTTACGCGCGGTGCGGTTCCGAATGAATACCGAGAAATGCGTGGTCGCCGCGGGCACCCTGCACGATCCCTATACGGGCAGGGATATCGCCTTCGACAGATCCCGCGCCCGTGAGGTGCAGATCGACCACATCTATCCGCTGGCCGCGGCCTGGGATATGGGTGCCGCGGATTGGCCACTGCCGCAACGTATCCGCTTCGCCAACGACACCGAATTCAATCTGCTCGCCGTCGACGGCCGGGCCAACCAGGACAAGGGCGACCGCACGCCCGCCGACTGGCTACCACCCGCATCGGCCTACCGCTGCTATTACGCGGGCCGCTATCTCACCACCGCGGCCCACTACACATTGCCCATCACCGCCTCCGACCGAGACGTCCTGTCTCGCACCGCCCATGACTGCCCTTGACGCGCGGGCGAGCGAAAATCGTTGCGGCGGTGCCGAACCGGTGCGATCAGTCGGTGGCCGCGGGCCGCTTCGGGTCGCTGGACCACTGGGACCACGACCCGGGGTAGAGCGTGGCCTCGATACCCGCCGCGGCCAGCGCGGCGATCTCGTGCGCGGCGGTGACGCCCGACCCGCAGTAGACCGCGACCGGGCCCGCGCCGAGTCCGGAGAACCGGGCCCGCAGCTGCTCGACGGTCTTGAAAGTGCCTTCGGCGGTGAGGTTCTCGGCGGTCGGCGCGCTCACCGCACCGGGAATGTGCCCGGCACGCGGGTCGACCGGTTCCACCTCACCCCGGTACCGCTCCCCCGCGCGGGCATCGAGCAGCAGGCCGTCCCAGTTCGCCGCGCCATCGGCATCGATGGTCGGCAGGTGGCCCGTGGTCAGCACGACATCGCCGCGCGCGGGATCGGATTCGCCGCCGACGGCGAGTTCACCGCCGGACCGCTCCCAGGCCGGGAGGCCGCCGTCGAGAATCCGCACATCGTCCATACCGGCCCAGCGCAACAGCCACCAGGCGCGCGCGGCGGCCATACCGCCGGTCGCGTCGTAGACCACGACCGTCTCACCGCCACGCAAACCCCAGCTCCGCGCGCACTTCTGGAGATGCGCGAGCTCGGGCAGCGGATGCCTGCCGCGCGCCGGGGAGGCCGGGGCGGCCAATTCGGTCTCCAGATCCACGAACACCGCGCCGGGGATGTGGCCGTCCAGATAGTGCTGCGGGCCGTCCGGATCGCCCAGCGCCCAACGCACATCGAGCAGATGGGTGCGGGACGCGGTGTCGCCCAGCTGTTTCCGCAGGTCATCCGCCGAGATCAATACCGGGGCCACACCGACTCCTCTGCCACATCAGGCCCCCCGGGACGCGAACGACTCTCAGCCTACGGCAGGACGTTCCCCGTCGCGCGGGCGTGGCGGATCGCTCGCGCGGCGGGTCGAGAGCACCCCGCGCACCAGCAGTCCGGCCACCAGCGCCCAGAAGGCCGCGCCGATACCGAACACCGCGAATCCCGACGCCGCCACCAGGAAGGTCACCGCGCCCTCGATCCGATGGTCGGCCGCGCCCAGGGCCGCGGTCAGCGCGGTGCCGAGCGTGGCGATGAGGGCAAGTCCCGCAACGGTTTCCAGCACACCTTTGGGCGCGGCGGCGGCCAGGACGACCAACGCGCCGGACACGAGCGCCAGCACCAGATAGGAGCAGCCGACGGTGAACACCGCGATCCAGCGCCGCCGCGGATTCGGATGCGCGGACGGTGCGGCCGAAAGTGCCGCGCTGATCGCGGCCAGGTTGATCACATGCGCGCCCGCGGGTGCGCCGAGCACGGTGCCGATACCGGTCACGGTCATCGCCGAGCGCCACGGCACCCGGAAGCCGTAGGACTCCATGATGGCCACGCCCGGAATGTTCTGCGCGGCCATGGTGACGATGTACAGCGGTATCGCGACGCCGATCATCGCGGGCCAACTCCAGTGCGGCACAGTCAATTCCAGCCTCGGCACCATCGCCGCCAGATCCAGGCGACGATGTTCGATCCCGATATCGATTCCGGCGCCGATCGCGGCCGTGGCGAACGCCGCGAGCACCGCCCAGCGCGGCGCGAACCGCTGCAACACCAGCCAGACCGCGATCACCGGGATCACGATCGCCGGGCTGACCGTCAGCGCGTGCATCGGGGCCAGACACAGCGGCATCAGCACACCGGCGAGCATGGCCTGCGCGATCTCGGCGGGGATGGCCGCGATCAACCGCCCCAGCCGCTGCCAAAATCCGTTCAGCACGATCAACACGCCCACCACCGCGAACGCGCCGATCGCCGCGGGCCAGCCACCGGACACCGCGCCCGTCCCGGCCAGCAGCGCCGCCCCGGGCGTCGACCACGCCAGCGCGATCGGCATCCGATATCGCCGACTCAACACCAGCATCCCGACGGCCTGCGTCGCGCAGATCGCCAAGAGCCCGGACGCCGCCTGCGCGGGCGTGGCCCCCATCTTGGTCAGCCCGGCCAGCACCACCGCGAACGTACTGGTGAATCCCACGAGCGCGGCCACGATCCCGGCACTGACCGGCTGCCAGATCCCGGGATCAGCGCCGTCGCCATCCGGCCTCGCCACGCCGTCGTCGTTCAGTCTCGCCGCGCCGTCCGAGCCGTCACCCGCTCCCCGCGCTCCGACGTTCCGTTTCCGCACACCCCCATCGCTCGCTGCGGCGTGACCGTCCAGCAAAACCGCGTTCGGCGCGGCGGCAATGCCGTCCTGCTGGTCCGCGATTTCCGGCACGACGAGACCGCTCTGAGCTGCGGCGGATTGCACGGGTTGTCTCGTATCGACGCCATCCCACGGTTCGACGCCATCCCACGGTTGATCTCGGGCGTCGGTCGAGTTCGGATCGGGTTCGGCGGAGGTTCGACCGGACCGCGGGGCGGGTTCACTGGTCTGCGGTTCGGTGGAGGCCATTTCGCCATCGTCCCGGGATCGAGCAGTCCAGTCAGCGGCCAATCGTGCGAAAGTGGACCGAATTCGGTCAGGTGTTCAAGAAACTCACCGCTGGAGGGTGGCCTGGTAACGCCGCATTCCGGCGAGCCAGCGGTCGTAGTCGGCGCTCTTGTGCCGGTACATCTCGAGCACCTGGGCGTGCGGCAGGATCAGGAAGCGCTCGTCGGCGACACCGGACAGGATGTCCGCGGCCACCTGTTCGGGGGTGAGCACCTCGCCCGCGGCGACGACCGCGCGGATCGCCTCCTCGTTCGCCGCGGCCTCGGTGAAATCCTCGTTCCCCGCGCGCAGCAGATCGGTGTCCACACCCATCGGACAGACGCAGCTGACCCGAATTCCCTTGTCCCCGTAGGTGATATTGAGCCACTCCGCGAACCCGACGGCCGCATGTTTGGTCACCGCGTAGGGCGCGGATCCGATCTGCGTGAGCAACCCGGCCGCCGAGGCGGTGACGACGAAATACCCGCTGCCACGCTGCTCCCAGCCCGGAATCAGCACCTGTGCGGCCCGCACATGGGCCATCACATTGACCTCCATCGCGGCGGCCCACTGCTCGTCGCTGCCGTCCAGTCCGCGCGCCCCGAAGATCCCCGCATTCGCGAAATACAGATCCACCGGCCCGAATTCACTCTCGGCCCGCGCCACCAGCTCCCGGATCACCGCCACATCGGTCACATCACCCACCACCGACACCGCCCGCTCCCCCAACTCCGCCCCGACTTCGACCACGGCCACGGCCAGATCGGCCAGCACCACCTTCGCCCCGGCCCCGGCCAACCCCCGCGCCAACGCCGCCCCGATCCCGGCCCCAGCCCCCGTAACGATCGCCACCTTGCCCGAAACATCCATGTCTCGCACCCTAACCCCGCCCCGGCGAACCGAACCGCGTTCCCAGCGTCATCGCCCACGAAGACCGACACGCCCGCACATCGCACGCACACCACCGGAACCAGAGCGTCGAACACCCGGCCCCACCCGAGCGCTGAGGGAAGCCCTTGCCGCACAGATCGATTCGCTCACATCGGTACATACTCGATCGACCCGGCCATCTCAACGGGATGCGCCTCGGTTGTCATGCACTCCACGAAGCCACTCCGAGCCGCATACGGATGCGCATGTACTCCCATGGATTCACACATACTGATGGAAACCCTTGTCGCACAGGTTTCGGCGCACGCTCGACCGAGCCGGTCGCATCAACGGCACGCGCCCCGGGTGCCGCACACTCCACGAAGCCGCATCGAGCCGCATGCGGATGCGCGAACGCACTCCGATGGATTCACACATCAGGATTCCTCGGCGCGGTCAGCGGGTGGGGCGAGCGGCAGTGCGTGTGGGGTCCTGGCGGGAGCCGTTGGTTCGGGCGAGACGTTGCAGGAGGGGTGCGGTGCGGGGACCGACCAACTGCTGCATGACCAGCGCCATGTTCGTCCGCTCGACGCCCGGAATCTTCAGGATGCGACCCGCGATCCGGTAGAGATCGTCGGCATCGCGGGCCACGACGCGGACGGTGAGGTCGGTCAGACCGGTCATTCCGCACACCTCGGTGACCTCGGGGACCTCGGCCAGTTCGGCGACGACCGAATCGAGTTGATGCTGATCCACCACGACCGCCACGAACGCGGCGAGCTGATACCCCAGGGCACGCGGGTCGACGCGCCGGTCGAATTCGGCCAGCACACCGGACGCCTCCCAGCGCGCGAGCCGGGCCTGCACGGTATTGCGCGACAGCCCCAGTCGCGTGGCGAGCTCGACACCGGTCGCCCGGGGATTGGCGACCAGTTCGAGCAACAGCCTGGCATCGGTCGCGTCGACAACGGCTCCGGAAGGTTCTGCGCTGGACATGTAATGCAGTATGACAGCCGTTCGCCACCAAAGATCACGCATTATGCACAGCATGCATGTCACTACTTGCGCAGGTCGCCCAATCGTGGATGCTGTGAAGTAGAGCACATCTCCATCTCGCGCGGCCCGGAGATCCCGGACCGGCGACACGCCAGGAAAGGCAGACGTACCCGACCGGCTACGTTTCAGGAAGGCGGCACTCATGCCCACCACCGCCACGGCGACGGCCACGACCCGGGCCATGTCGCCCACATCCCCGACCAGCGCGAACACCCCGCGCCCGGTCGGCACCGACCCGCAGCCGACCACCGCGATCGATACCGGCCCACCAGCACACGCGACCGACGCGACCGCTCCGACCGCGATCCCCGCCGGAGTGATCTCCGCCGCGACGAGCCCGCCGGAGAAGATCGCCTACCCGGTGCAGTTGGTCCAGCCCGACGGCCGCCGCGTCCTGGATCGCGAACACGCCGCGTTGGTCGCCGATATCGGCCCGGATCAGCTGCGGCAGCTCTACCTCGACATGGTCGTCGCCCGGCGCATCGACACCGAGGCCACCGCACTCCAACGCCAGGGCCAGCTCGGACTCTGGCCACCGCTGCTCGGCCAGGAGGCGTCGCAGATCGGTTCCGCGCACGCCCTGCACCACGACGATTACGTGTTCTGCAGCTATCGCGAGGCGGGCGTGGCCTACTGCCGCGGCGTCGATCCCGCGCAGATCACCCGGCTGTGGCGCGGGGTCGCGCATTCGTGCTGGGATCCCGCGCAGATCAATATGACCAATCCGGCCATCGTGGTCGGCTCCCAGGGATTGCACGCGACCGGTTACGCCTATGCCGCCCATCTGGACGGCGCGGAGATCGCGGTGATCACCTATTTCGGCGACGGCGCGACCAGTCAGGGCGATATCGCCGAGGCCCTGGGTTTCGCCGCGACCTGGAGTGCGCCGGTGGTGTTCTTCTGCCAGAACAACCACTGGGCGATCAGCGAACCGGTGCGTGTCCAGAGCGCGACGCCGATCGTGCGCCGCGCCTACGGTTACGGCATACCGGGCGTCCAGGTCGACGGGAACGACGTACTCGCGGTACTGGCCGTGACCAGGCAGGCCGTCGCCCGCGCCCGCGCCGGTGGCGGCCCGTCGTTCATCGAGGCGATCACCTACCGGATGGGCCCGCACACCACGGCCGACGACCCCACCCGCTACCGCTCGGCCGCCGAGACCGAACTGTGGCAGCGTCGCGATCCGATCGACCGGATCCGCCGGTTGCTCGAACGAGAAGACTTGTGGGACAACGATTTCGAACAACAGGTACGCGAGCGTTCGGACCGGGTCGGCGCCCGCCTGCGCACCGCGACCATCGAGATGCCCGATCCCGAACCGAAGGATCTGTTCGAGCACGTCTACGCCACCCCGCACGCGCTGGTGGATCGAGAACGCCGGGAGTACACCGCGTATCTGACAGGAGTACGGCCATGACCAGTACTTTCGCGGCGGCACTCAACCTCGGGTTGCGCCGGTCCCTGGAGGACGATCCCAAGGTCGTGCTGATGGGCGAGGACATCGGCCGGCTCGGCGGCGTCTTCCGGGTCACCGACACCTTGCAGAAGGATTTCGGCGACAATCGCGTCATCGATACGCCGCTGGCCGAATCCGGCATCATCGGAACGGCTTTCGGCATGGCGCTGCGCGGCTACCGGCCGGTGTGTGAGATCCAGTTCGACGGATTCGTCTATCCGGCGTTCGATCAGATCGTCTCCCAGGTCGCCAAGATCCACTATCGGACGTCGGGAAATGTGCTCGCGCCCATCACGATTCGCATTCCGTTCGGCGGCGGGATCGGTTCGGTCGAACATCATTCCGAATCGCCCGAGGCATATTTCGCGCATACCGCCGGGCTGCGCGTGGTCTCGCCGAGCACCCCGGCCGATGCCTACACGATGATCCGCCAGGCCGTGTCGCTGGACGATCCGGTCGTCTTCCTCGAACCCAAACGCCGCTACTGGGACAAGGCCGAGGTGGATTTCGCGGCGCTGGACCGGGATCCGTATCCGCTGGACCGGGCCCGCGTCTGCCGCCCGGGTTCGGATGCCACGGTCGTCGCGTACGGCGGCATGGTCCGCACCGCGCTGACCGCCGCCGAGATCGCGGCCGGGGAGGGTCGTTCACTCGAGATCATCGATCTGCGCAGCCTCTCGCCGATCGATTTCGACACCATCGAGGAGTCGGTCCTGCGCACCGGACGGCTGATCGTCACGCACGAGGCCCCGGTCTTCGCCGGATTGGGTGCGGAAATCGCCGCCCGGATCGCCGAGCGCTGCTTCTACCAGCTCGAAGCGCCGATTCTGCGCGTCGGAGGCTTCGACATCCCGTATCCCCCGGCTAAGCTCGAACGGCACCACCTGCCCGACCCCGACCGCATCCTGGACGCGGTCGACCGAACGCTTGCCGCCTGATCCCGTTCAGACAGAGGTGCCCGTTGGACGACGCTGCCGCACACGACCCCCGGCCGATCGGTCGGAACCCGGCGGAGAACACCCGCGCGAGCGGGGCGGATCCCCTCCCGGACGGCACCGACGATCCACGGGTACTCGAGTTCCGGCTACCCGATCTGGGTGAGGGGTTGACCGAGGCCGAACTGGTCTCCTGGGCGGTGTCGGTGGGCGATACGGTCGAGTTGAATCAGACCATCGCCGAGGTCGAGACGGCCAAGGCGCAGGTGGTGCTGCCGTGTCCGTTCTCCGGTCAGGTCACCGAGCTGCTGGCCGCGCCGGGTGAGACCGTCGCGGTGGGCGCGCCGCTGATCCGGGTGCGCAGCGATCGCGGAGTGGCCACGCCGCCCGCGCCGAGTGAGCGGCGGTCGGTCCTGGTCGGTTACGGCCCGGACGAGGAGACCACCACGCGACGCACTCGTAAACGTCCGAATCCCGATGCGGGAGTTCAGGATTCGCCCGATGCGACGCAGCAGCTGCCCGCCCCGTCGTATCCGGATCGGCCCTCGGCCACGCCCGGTGCGCGCGCGCTGGCCCGCGAACTCGGGATCAATCTGGCCTTCGTCGCCGGGTCCGGACCGGGTGGGGCGGTCACCGTGGAGGATGTGCGGCACGCGGTGCCGGTCTCGCAGCCGGTGAATCGGGTGCGGCCCGAGGACGAGGCGCTGCCGGGTGCGCCGCGCCCCACCATGCCGCCGGTGCCGACGATGCGCCCGGACGGCGGCGTCATCCGCCCGGCCCCGAGCACCGGCGAGACCCGGGTCCCGGTGACCGGTGTGCGCAAACGCACCGCCGCCGCCATGCTCACCAGCGCCCGGACGATTCCGCAGGCCAGCACGTTCGTCACCACGGATTTCACCGCCTCGATGGAACTGCTGGACCATCTGCGCACCACCGAGTCGTTCGCGGGCCTCTCGCTCACCCCGCTCGCACTGGTGGCCAAGGCGACGCTGGTGGCGATGGCCGAATTCCCGGGCGTGAACTCGTTCTGGGACGAGGAGAACCGCGAGATCGTCACCAAACACTATGTGCACCTGGGCATCGCGGTGGCCACCGAACGCGGCCTGCTGGTGCCGAACGTCAAGGACGCGCACACCCTGAGCCTGCGCGAACTCTCCCGCGAGATCGGCTGGCTCGCCGATATCTCCCGCGCCGGTTCGGCCACCCCCGCGGACCTGCGCGGCGGCACCTTCACCATCAGCAATGTAGGTGTGTTCGGCGTGGATGCCGGTGTGCCCCTGGTCAATCCGGGCGAGGGCGCGATCCTGTGCCTGGGTTCGATCCGCAAACAACCGTGGGTCTACCGCGACGAACTCGCCGTCCGCTGGGTCACCACCCTGGGCCTGAGCTTCGACCACCGCATGATCGACGGCGAACTCGGGGCTCGCTTCCTGGCGACGGTCGCCTCACTCCTCGAGGACCCGCTGACCCTGTTGGGCCGCATCTGACCGTGACTCAGCCGCCGCCGTGAAGTCTCGAAACCAGGACTTCGAGCGGTCGGCTACCGACTCCTCGACCGCTCGCTTCGTGCGTCGGCAGTGCCCCCACGTTCGACGCCGAGAGCTCCGTTGCCCGAGGACGCACGGCATCACGACTGCCCAGGCGATCGAGTCACAACCTCCACGAAGCACGAACACGCAATTCGGCGCGATGGCCGCTACCACACGAAACTGCTTGCGACACTGTGTGATCCACGCATTTCGGCGGCAACCGGAGTCGGTCTCGGTCAGGACGGACGATCGAGTGTCCGTCTGGCCGCGCCGGTTTATACATGTCCGCACCGATCATGGCAGCTGCCGATGCGGGACGGCCGACGCACCAGATCAATCGAATCCAGCCATCGGTTCGACGAATGCACAGGTATCGGCAAGTCCAGCGTTCACACCGATGGCGACCGGCGCGTGAGCATCAGGGCGACGTGGCGGAATCGGGTGCGGGGACGACGAGGGTGGTGGCGGCTTCCCGGATGACAGCCGGGATCTCGACGGACTTGCGCGTCTTGTCGTCCACGTAGACGTGGACGAAGGCGCCGGTGGCGGCGAGTTCCAGGGTGTCGGCGGATTCGCGGAAGATGGCCAGGTCGTAGGTGATGCTGGCGCGGCCGAGGCGGGTGATGCGCAGGCCGACGCGCAACTGGTCGGGGAAGCTGAGCGAGCCGTGGAAGTCGCAGGAGGTGCGGGCCACGACGCCGATGGCGGGGAGGTCGCGGATGTCGGTGCCGGTGGCGTGCATCAGCCAGGCGTTGACCGCGGTGTCGAAGTACGAGTAGTAGGTGACGTTGTTGACGTGACCGTAGTGGTCGTTGTCCGCCCACCGGGTGGGAACCGGCCAGAGCACGGGGTAATCCTCAGCATTGGTCACCATCGAACAGTAGCGATCGGTCCGGTTCGGCCGACCAGCGCGCCCGTGCGGCCAATACAGTGGGTCCGATGGGTGCTGCGATCGTGATTCCCCGGGTTCGGATCTCGCGGGCCGCCGTCTTCGGGGTGTTCACCCTGAACGGATTCCTGTGTGCGATGTGGGTGGTGCACATTCCGGTGATCACGCAGCGCACCGGCGTATCCAAGGGCACGCTGGGGCTGTTGATCCTGCTGGTGGCGCTCGGCGGTATCGCCGGAATGCAGGCCGCCGGGCCGCTCGCCGACCGCTTCGGCAGCCGGACGCTGGTGGCCGCGGCCGGGGTGTGGATCTCGCTCGCGGTCCTCGGCCCCGCCTTCGCGATCGGCCCGCTGACGTTGGCGATCGCACTACTGCTGTTCGGCACCGGCAACGGCGCGCTGGACGTGTCGATGAACGCGCAGGCCGTGCAGGTCGAACGGGCCTACCGACGGCCGATCATGTCGGCGTTCCACGCGATGTTCTCCTGCGGCGGGCTGGCCGGATCGCTGGTCGGCGCGGCGACGATGCATCACGGGTGGGATGTGCGCGTCACCATGACGGGCGCGGGGGTGATCGGGCTGCTCAGCCTGGCGGTGTTCATTCCGAGGCTGCTGCCCATAAGCGAATCCGATTTCGGCACAACGGCATCCGGTTCTGATGCAACCGACTCCGGTGCAACAGGATTCGACGTCCGCGCCACCGGGTCCAGCGCAACCAGGTCGGATACCGGGACCATCGAGTCCTGCTCCAATACAATCGAATATTGTTCCAGCGCAATCAGACCGGATGCCGAGACCACCAATTCCCGTCCCGGGACAACTGACTCTTGTTCCAGCGCAACCGGATCGGATCCCGTCGCGACCAAGCCCGGTTCCGAAGCAAGCGGATCCACGCGGAATGCGACCGAACCATCGCACACCGCGGCCCGACGGTCCGCGGCAGACCGTGCGTCGCCCGAACGGCGCGTACGGCGCACTCGTCGACTGCACGTGCTGGCCTTGGCCGCCATCGCCTTCGCATTCCTGCTGACCGAAGGCGTGGCCAACGACTGGAGTGCTTTGCAGGTGCGCGAACATCTCCGCGTCAGCGATGCGACCGCGGCGCTGGCATTCGGCGCGTTCTCCACGACGATGACCGTGGGTCGATTCGCCACCGACCGGGTCAGCGGGCGATTCGGGCGGGTCGCGGTGGTGCGCTGGGGTGCGATACTCGCGGCTGCCGGGCTGACGCTGATCGTGTGTTCCGTGTGGCTGCCGCCCACGCTGTCGGGCTGGGCGTTGCTGGGGATCGGGTTGGCGGGTGGAGTTCCGCAGATCTTCAGTGCCGCAGGCAATCTCGGCGGTAGCTCGGCCGCGACCGATATGTCCCGCGTCTTCGGTCTCGGTTATCTCGGATTCCTGGCCGGACCGTCGGTGATCGGCTGGCTCGCGGACCTGAGCTCGTTGACCGTGGCGCTGCTCTTCCCGCTGGCGCTGATCCTGGTGTGTGCGGCCTGCGCGCGGATCGTCGCGCCCAGTTCTTGACCCTGAGGTCCAGAAGGGCTATCGTCCTTCTCATGGGCAGGCCGCGCTCGTTCGAGGACGACACCGTCATCGAACGTGCGATGGAGGCGTTCTGGATCAACGGATACGCCAACACCTCACCCGCCCAACTCGCCGAGGCGACCGGATTGGCAAAAGGCAGTCTGTACAACGCTTTCGGTAGCAAGCGGGAACTGTTCGAGCGGGCACTGGCCCGCTACGACCGCCTGGGCGCAGATCTGACCGCGGATTTCATGTCCCGGCCGGGGAGCACTCGCGAGGTCGTCGGCACCTACCTGCGACACCTGGTCGACGCCGACCTGGAGGATCCGGATCGACGCGGCTGCCTGGCCGCCAATACCGCGCTGGAGCTGTCCGGACACGACGAGCAGATCCGCCGCACCATCAACACCATCACCGAACACGTCGTCAACACGCTGGCCGAACGGATCGATCAGGGCCGCCGCGACGGCGATATCGCGCGCGAGACCGATCCCCGGGCGACGGCGGAATTCCTGATGAACAACATCGTCGGACTGCGCGTCATGAGCAAGGGCTACGACCGGGCCGCACTGCATCGCATCATCGACACCACCCTGAACGTGCTCTGACCTATTCCTTTCCACCCCAACACTTTTCGCTGCCCCAATTTTTGACCTGAAGTTCAAGAAAGGCATCATCATGGAACTCGGACTGACCGGCAGGACCGCCGTGGTCACCGGAGCCGGACGCGGCATCGGACTGGCCGTCGCACAGGCGCTGACCGAGGAGGGCGTGCGCGTCGTCGGCAGCGCCCGAACCATCACACCCGAACTCGAAAAGGCCAGTGTCGCAGCGATTTCGGCTGACCTGAGCACCACCGAGGGGGTGACCGCGCTGTTCGATGCCGCGCGCACCGAACTGGGCGGGATCGACATCCTGATCAACAATGTGGGCGGCGGGGACGTCGACAAGATGGTCATCGGCGGCTTCCTCGACATCACCGACGACCAGTGGGCGCGGATGTACGAACTCAATCTGATGAGCGCGGTGCGCGCCACCCGGGCGGCGCTGCCGAGCCTGATCGAACGTCGCGGCGCGATCATCACCATCTCCTCGATCAACTCGCAGCTGCCCGCGGCCGGACCGGTCGGCTACAGCGAGGCCAAGGCCGCGCTGACCGCCTTCTCCAAACGGATCAGCGAGGAGTTCGGGCCGCTCGGAGTGCGGGTGAACACGGTGTCCCCGGGTGTGGTCGGCACGCCGCTGTGGCGCGAATCCGGACGTTTCGGGGCGAAACTCGCCGAGGTCAACGGCGTGGGGCACGAGGAATTCCTGGCCGCGCTCCCCCAGCAGTTCGGGATGGCCTCGCCGCGGATCACCGAACAGGAGGAGGTCGCCGCGCTGGTGACGTTCCTGGCCTCCGAGCGCGCGGGGAACATTCTGGGCGCGGACTACGTCATCGACGGCGGCACACTGAAAGTCGTGTGAACCGGGCGGCCCGGACGGCTAGAGTTCGGGCATGTTCGAGAATCGGCGGGCCGAACGCAGGCTGCAACGCATCGAGTACAAGCTCGACCTGATCATGCGGCACCTGGGGATCACCGATTCGCCTGCGCCACTGCGGGATTCACCGACGCGACCGATGCCCGGGAGCGTCTCAGGCGCGGATATGGCCGCGATCGACGCGCTGATCACGCAGGGCAAGAAGATCCAGGCCATCAAGCTCTATCGGGAAATGCTGCCCGGAACCTCGCTCAAGGACGCCAAGGACGCGATCGAGGCCCGGGAGCGGCCGACCTACTGAAGGCACTTGCTCACCGTGACGTTCAACTGCGGCCACGGCGGGCGACGCACCACCGCGAGGCAGGACAGCGTCGCGGCCGAGAGGCCGATCAGCAAGGCCAGCAATGTGATTCGGGTGTCGTCGGTGGCGGGGATCCACTTCGATTCGCCACCCTGCACCACGATCGCGCCCAGTGGACGCGGCCCGCGCCGGAATCGGCCGCCGGGTTGGGCGACGGTGATGACGGTCGCACCGTCGGGTGTCTGATGCGGGGTGCCGAAAATCGCCGAATCGGCAACGGCCGCAGGAAGATCGGGGTGTTCACCGGACGTCATACTGCCCCCTGATTCGAGTGACGTGCGTGCGGTGCCGGGCCTCAGCCCGGCGGGTCGATTCACAGCCTAATCGCCTGCGGTGGGCGGACGCCATATCGTCACCATCGATGAGAAACGGCCCGCACCGGGGTCTCCGGTGCGGGCCGTTTCGTGAATTCCCTGTTGCTCGAATTTCCCTACAGCGCCTTGAGTTCTTCGGTGACTGCGGAGACGGATTTCTTGGCGTCGCCGAACAGCATCGAGGTGTGATCGGCGTAGAACAGTGGGTTGTCGATCCCGGCGAAACCCGAATTCATCGACCGCTTCAACACGATCACCGAGTGGGCTTGGTCCACGTTCAGCACCGGCATCCCGTAGATCGGGGACGAAGCGTCCTCACGGGCGGCGGGGTTGGTGACATCGTTCGCGCCGATCACCAACGCCACATCGGTGCGTGAGAACTCACCGTTGATGTCGTCCATCTCCTTGAGCGCGTCATAGGACACCTCCGCCTCGGCCAGCAGCACGTTCATATGACCGGGCATACGACCCGCCACCGGATGAATCGCGTACTTCACCTCCACACCCTTGGCTTCCAGCAGCGAGGCCATCTCCTTGACCGCGTGCTGCGCTTGCGCCACGGCCATGCCGTAGCCGGGGACCACGATCACCTGGTTCGCGTACGCCATCTGAATCGCCGCATCCGCCGCGCTGGTGGCCTTGGCCTGCTTCTGCTCACCCCCAGCACCAGCCGGGGCGGTGCCGCCGCCACCGAACCCACCGGCCACGATCGCCGGGATCGACCGATTCATCGCCTTCGCCATCAAATTCGTCAAAATCGAACCGGACGCGCCGACGATCATGCCCGCCACGATCATCGCGGTGTTGTTCAACGCCAACCCCGCCGCCGCCGCGGACAACCCGGTCAACGCGTTCAACAACGAGATCACCACCGGCATGTCCGCGCCACCGATCGGCAACACCACCATCAACCCGAGCACACCGGACAGGACCAGCACCGCGATCATCCACAACTGTGACACCCCGTGCCCGGTCGCCCCGACCCCGATCACGATCGCGCACGCGACCGCGCCGAGTAACAGGAGCAGGTTGACTGGTTGCTGGAGTTTCCCGAGACCGATCGGGCGGCCGGGCAGGATCTCCTGGAGTTTCCCGAACGCGATCAACGAACCCCAGAACGAAATCGACCCGATGACCGCCGCGAACAAACTACCGACCACGATATGCACGGTGGGTTGCTCGTCGAACCGGGAGAAGCCGCGGGAATTGAGGAATTCCGACCACGCGATCAACGCGACCGTGCCACCCCCCACCCCGTTGAACGCCGCGACCAGCTGCGGCATCGCGGTCATCTTGGTGAACTTCGCCGGCGGCACCCCCAGCAACACACCGACCACGATCCCCGCGACGATCAGAACCCAGTTACCGGTGTGCCGCACCGAGATCAGGGTCGCGACCACCGCCAACACCATCCCCGCCGCCGCGATCAGATTCCCGCGGACCGCGGTCTTCGGACCGGTCAAACCCATCAAACCGTAAATGAACAACGCGAACGCGACAATATACAGGCCGTTCACCAGATAACTGACGTCATCGAAGGTATGCATCACCGATCCGCCTTCTCACCGGTAGCACCGGGTTTCTTCGCCTTGAACATGCCCAGCATCCGGTCCGTCACCACGAACCCACCGATCACGTTCAACGTCCCGAACACCACCGCCACGAACAAAATGATCTGCGTCAGAATCGACGGGTCCTTCACGTTGCCCAATGTGACCAACGCGCCCAGCACCACGATCCCGTGAATCGCGTTCGTCCCCGACATCAACGGCGTGTGCAGGGTATTGGGGACCTTCGAGATCACCGCGAACCCCACAAAACCCGACAACACCAGAATCGCGATATTCGCCAACAACTCCGTATACATCAGCGACTACTCCTTCCCCACCGAAGCCGAACCCGAAGTATCCGAACCCGACCCGCCCGATCCGATTGTCTCCGTGGACGATCCAACACCCGCCGACGACGATCCCGCACCGGCCCCATTCGCAGCCGACAACTCCGAACCCGCTCCCAGGCCGGTCCCGTTCGAATCAGTCTTTCCCACAACCAAATCCGCGTCCGATTCCACCGCGTCCGCGACTGACCCCACATCCGAATCACCGGAATCACTCGAATCAGTCTCAACCACAGCCGATTCCGATGCATCGGCCTCAGCAGACTCCAGCGTAGCGGCCGGATCAGCACCAGCCCCAGCAGATTCCGCCACGTCCGGGACAGTCCCCGCACCCGACTCACCGGAATCACTCGAGTCCGTCTCAACCACAGCCGATCCCGCTGCGTCAGCCGCGGGAGGCTCCGGCACAGCGGCCGGATCAGCAACAGCCGCAGCAGATTCCACATCCGATTCCGCCGCAGCCGCGACAGTCCCCGCACCCGACTCACCGAAATCACTCGAATCCGCGGCCGCGACAGCCGATCCCGCTGCGCGCGCCTCGGCAGACCCCGACACAGCGGCTGGATCAGCAACAGCCGCAGCAGATTCCGCCTCAGGCTCCGGGACACGTGTCACACACGAATCCGCCAGCACCTGATCACTGAAATCCGGTGCCAACTTCCCGTCGACCAACATCAACTCCAGCAACGCGGCAATATTCTTCGCATACAACTCACTCGCATGCTCGGGCATCGTCGCAGGCAGATTCAACGGCGACGCGATCGTGACATCATGCACCACAACAGTTTCCCCAGGTGTGGTGAGCTCGCAGTTGCCGCCGGTCTCCCCCGCCAGATCCACGATCACACTACCCGCACGCATCCCCTCCACCGCCCCAGCGGTCACCAAACGCGGCGCGGGACGACCCGGCACCAACGCCGTCGTGATCACCACATCGAAACCCTTGATCGCATCCTCCAACGCCTGCTGCTGCCGCTCTTTCTCGGCCTCGGTCAACTCCCGGGCATAGCCGCCCTCACCCGCGGCGTCGATCCCCAGATCCAGCCACTGCGCACCCACCGACCGCACCTGATCAGCCACCTCGGGACGCACGTCATACCCAGTGGTACGACCACCCAGCCGCTTCGCGGTCGCCAACGCCTGCAACCCCGCCACACCCACACCCAGCACCAACACCGTCGCCGGTTTCACCGTCCCAGCCGCAGTGGTCAACATCGGAAAAAACCGCGTCGACTCCGACGCCGCCACCAACACCGCCTTATACCCCGACACATTCGCCTGCGAAGACAACGCGTCCATGACTTGGGCGCGAGAGATACGCGGAATCGCTTCCACCGCAAACGCCCGCACACCCGCATCCCGCAACGCACCGATCTTGTTATCGGCATTACGCGGAGCCAGGAACCCGATCACCGTCTGCCCCGCCGACAACTTCCCGATCTCCACATCCGAAGGCGGAGCGACCTTCACCACCACCTCCGCGGACCACGGATCCCCCACCACCGCACCAGCCTCCACGAACGCGGCATCCGGAATCAACGCCCCCCGCCCGGCACCAGCCTCCACCACAACCTGGACACCCTGCTTCACCAAACCCGCAACAATCTTCGGCACCAACGCAACCCGACGCTCACCAGGAATCACCTCACGCACGACACCAACACGTGTACGCTGTGATGCGCTCCCATCATCACCGGGTGGCGCTGCGTCGACTCCGCTCTGCGTTGTCTCCACTGGTCAACATCCTTACTCGTGACGGTAGCCGGCCCCACGGTTCGTGCGGAGCCTCGAGACGTTCTTTCGGCACCGAAACTTACCCATGGGTAAGTTTTCGATCGCACAACTGTACCGACTCGGCGGTGAGCGTAACCGAGATCAATCTCACACGCCTTGCCGGTTCACCCGGATCCCGGAATGCGCTGGGCCCGAAGCCGACCGCGCCCGTCGCCACCCGCACTGACCCGCACAAAGTCGCCCAGGGGTGTCCCGCGAGCTTCGTACGCCGTAATGTCGAGACTGTGAGCGGCTGCATATTCTGCGGAATCGTCGCGGGCACGGCTCCGGCGACGAAGGTCCACGAGGACGACGCGCTGTGCGCGTTCCTCGACATCCGGCCCATCACCCGCGGCCACCTGCTGGTGATCCCCAAACGCCACGCCACCAACCTGGACGATCTCGACGCCGCGCTGGGCGCCCGGCTGTTCGCGCTCGGGCACCGCATGGCAAAAGCGTTGCGGCGCAGCACACTCGGGGCCGACGGCGCGAATCTCATTCTGAACGACGGAAAGTCGGCGTTCCAGACCGTGCACCACGTACACCTGCACGTGGTCCCCCGACACACCGGCGACATCCGATCCTTCGCCACCGGAATGCTGTTCCGCGGCCGGGTCGGCAACCAACCCGACCCCGCCACCACCGCCGCGGCCATCCGCACCGGATTGGACCGGCTCGACATCGAGGAATCCGATGTCACCGACGAGGAGAAACACGCATGACCGACCGCGACACCCTGACCGCGGCCCTGTCCCAGGAGTGGGACGCGCTGACCCGTCTGGTCGCCGATATCGACGAAAAGCAGTGGCGCACACCGTCTCCGCTGCCCGGCTGGACCGTCTTCGATGTGCTGGCCCATCTGGTCGGCATCGAATCCATCCTGCTCGGTGAGCCCAATCCGACCGCCGATCCCGCGATCACCGGGGCACCGCACGTGCACAACGAGATCGGCGCGTTGAACGAGGCGTGGATCGAATCGTTGCGCCCGCTCAGCGGCGCCGAGTTGCTGGCGAAGTTCACCGAGATCACCGATCGCCGCCGCAAGGCGCTGGCCGAGTTCACGGCCGAGCAGTGGGAGAACCCGTCGATGTCGCCCGTCGGCGTCGTGCCGTACGGCCGGTTCATGCAAGTCCGGCTGTTCGACTGCTGGATGCACGAGCTCGATATCGCCGACGCGCTGGGCGTCACCGTGCCCGAGGACGGGCCGCGGGCCGAGATCGCCTTCGACGAGCTCACCCCGACGCTCGGACGCGCGGTGGTCAAGGGTGCGCACGCGCCGGACGGTTCGCGCATCAGCGTCGTGCTGACCGGACCGATCACCCGGCAGCTGCATCTGGTGGTGGACGGCCGGGCGAATCAGGTCGAGGAGCTCGACGGCCCGGCGACCGTGCGCATCGAGATGCCGTCCGGCCTGTTCGCGCGGTTGCGTGCCGGAAGGACCACGGCCGCAGCGCATTCGGACGAGATCATCATTACCGGCGATACCGAGTTGGGACGTCGCGTGGTCGACACACTCCGCTTCACCATCTGAGCCGATGCGACTTTTCCTGTCCAGCTACAGATTCGGGGCACACTACGACCGATTCGCCGCGCTGGTGGGCGATCCCGGCCCGGTCGTCATCATCCCGAACGCCTGCGACGCCTGGCCCGCGGCCTGGGCCGGTGCGGTCGCCAGCGATCGAGTTCCGCTGCGCCGCGCCGGATTCCAGCCTGAAATCCTGGACCTGCGCGAATACCTCGGCCGCACGGTCGAATTGGAGAAAACGCTGCGGCGATACCCCCTGATCTGGGTCCGCGGCGGCAACACCTTCGTCCTGCGCGCCCAATTCGCCCGCAGCGGAGCCGATCTCGTCCTGCGCGATCTACTGGCCGAGGACGCCCTGGCCTACGCCGGCTACAGCGCCGGAGCCTGCCTGCTCGCCCCCGACCTGCACGGCCTGGAATCCGCCGACGACCCTGCCGAGGTCCTGCCCGCCTGCGGCATCGAACCCCGTTGGGACGGACTGGGATTGATCGACCGCCCCATCGTCCCGCACGTCGACTCCCCAGACACCGACCCCGACGGCGTCTGCACCGCCCTGGCCGCCCGCTTCCGCGCCGACCACATCCCACACTGGGCCCTCACCGACGACGACGCCGTGATAGTCGACGGCGAGAACGTCGAAGCGCTGCTACGCCACGACGACGGGCCGTGAGATTCCCGAGACGGTCGAGCTACCAGCCCTGCACGGCGCGATCATCGTCGAGTACCACGGGCAGATCCTCCGCACTCGACGGGACTCGGTCACTCGGGCCCGGCGCATCTGCTCGCCTACGTGCCGAAAGATGAAGCTGACCTGGCGCGATCAGCCGTTCACCGTCACCGTGAGGCGGGGGCGACCACGCACAGGTCGCCTACGCGGGCGGCGATATGTGCTTGCCCGAGGACCATGGGCTCGCCGAGAACCGACACAGCGGGTTCGTCAACCGAATCCCGCTGACCGAAACACCGCACGTACCTCTCGAACTCAATGACCCACTCACGAGTCGGTACACGAGCGACTCCGCGTGACCTACAGGTACAGCCCGGTGCCGTGTTCGGTGCGATCGTTGGCGACCGCGTGCAGATCGCGCTCCCGCATGACCGTGTACGCCTGCCCCTGGATCTCGACCTCGAACTGATCCTCGGCGCTGTAAAGCACCCGGTCCCCGACCTCGACACTGCGCACATGCGAGCCGACGCCGCACACCTCACCCCAGGTCAGGCGCTTGGCCACCTGGGCGGTGGCGGGGATGAGGATGCCGCCGCTGCTGCGCCGCTCCCCGGCTTCCTGGGCTTCGCGCACGATGACCCTGTCGTGCAACATCTGGATTTCGAGCTTCGGATCGGGCATTACGGAATTGTATGAAAGCGCGACACCCGGCCGCGCACCTCGGTCCACAGGAGTGCGCGAACCACGTAGTTTCAGGGTGTGGACGTGAAATCGCTCGCCGAGCACCTACCCGCTGGCGCACTTGTGACAGATCCGGATATTTTGGCCGGATATCGCCAGGATCGGGCCCTGGATCCCGACGCCGGGACGCCCCTGGCGCTGGTTCGTCCCACCACCACCGAACAGGTCTCGACCGTGCTGCGCTGGGCGCATCGGCATCGGGTGCCGGTGGTGCCGCGGGGTGCGGGGACCGGGCTGTCCGGCGGGGCCACCGCGCAGGACAGGGCGCTGCTGCTGAGTACCGAGCGGATGCGGGAGATCACCGTGGATCCGGTCACCCGAACCGCGGTCGCGCAGCCGGGGCTGCTGAACGCCGAGGTCAAACGCGCGGTCGCGAAGCACGGGCTGTGGTATCCGCCGGATCCGTCCTCCTTCGAGATCTGCTCGATCGGCGGTAACGCGGCCACCAACGCGGGCGGCCTGTGCTGCGTGAAGTACGGCGTCACCACCGATTACGTGCTCGGTATGGAAGTGGTGCTGGCCGACGGGACCGTGGTCCGGCTGGGCGGGCCGCGGCTGAAGGATTCGGCCGGGCTGTCGCTGACCAAGCTGTTCGTCGGCAGCGAGGGCACCCTCGGCATCATCACCGAGGTGACATTGCGGCTGCTGCCCGCGCAGACACCCCAAAGTACCGTGGTGGCAACGTTTTCCACGATCGAGACGGCCACCGCGGCGATCCTCGCGATCACCGGCCGGCTGCGGCCCTCGATGCTGGAATTCATGGACGCGGTGGCCATCAACGCCGTCGAGGACGAACTGCGGATGGGCCTGGACCGGACCGCGGCGGGCATGCTGGTGGCCCGCTCCGACGCACCCGGCGAGCACGCCGCCGCCGAGGCCGCGATCATGGTCGAAGCCTGCGAGAAGTCCGGAGCCACAGAGGTTTTCAGCACCGAGGACCCCGAGGAGGGCGAGGCGTTCACCGCCGCACGACGTTTCGCCATCCCGGCCGTGGAACGCCGGGGCACACTGCTGCTCGAGGATGTCGGGGTGCCGCTGCCGCGACTGGGCGAACTCGTCACCGGAATCGCCGAGATCGCCACGCGCCGTGCGGTTCTGGTGTCGGTGATCGCGCACGCCGGGGACGGCAACACCCATCCGCTGATCGTGCACGATCCGAGCGACGCCGACGAGACCGCCCGCGCGCATCAGGCGTTCGGCGAGATCATGGCACTGGCCATCGCCCTGGGCGGCACCATCACCGGCGAGCACGGGGTGGGGCGGTTGAAGAAGGCGTGGCTGCCCGATCAGGTCGGCCCCGAGGTGATGGATCTGACCCGCCGCATCAAGGACGCGCTGGACCCGCACGGCATTCTGAATCCCGGCGCGGTGTTGTAAACCGGGCCGATCCTGGGTATCGAAGGAACAAACTCACCGTCCCGAGGAGTTTCACCGCATATGACCACCAGGTTCGAGCACAATGTCGCCGACACCCGCTACGAGATCTACCTCGACGACACCCTCGCCGGATACGCCGACTACAGCGAGCACGTCGACGGCGAGCGCCGGACGCGCGATTTCCAGCACACCCTGACGTTCCCCGAATTCCGCGGCCGCGGCGTGGCCGCGCAGGTGGTCGAATACGCGTTGAACGATGCCCGCGATGCCGGGTTCTCGGTCATCCCCACCTGCTGGTACGTCGAGAAGTTCATCGCCGATCACCGCGAATACGCCGGTCTCGTCGACTGACTTCCCGGGCGCGGACCTTAATTACGCCGCCACACCGAGAACTGACGGTCGAGAGTGGTGTCGATGGCCTGGTTCACCCGCCGGTTGTCGAAGCCCGGTAACGAGCGCAGCCGCACCAGGAATCCCGTATCGGCTGCCGAGCGCGGCACCACACACCCATTTCCCTTCGTCCCGATGAGCACGAAGAACATCGCCTCGGCGAAGGGTCCGTCCGCCGTGGTGATGACCCGAACCTCCGACAGGTCACCCCACAGCACCTCTTCGATCCGGCCGTTGTCCAACGTGCGCCGGACGAACTTGTCGTTGATCTCGACTCCGGCCATGCCCCTTATAGTGCTCCGTGCGCGCCACATTCGATAGACCTGAATTCGCACGATTGCGACTGTATTTACGTCTGCAAGAACAGATTCGGCCGACCTCGACAGGTCGGCCGAATCATGTTCTCCCGCAGAGCGAAGCAATGGCAACCGATCAACACCAGCAGCAAAGTTCGCGGCCCGGCTTGCCGATGAGACGCGTGGCGGGTGCGAGGAACGAGTGCCCGACACGGGGCTCATCGGTGAGCCTCAGGGGGCCGCGAACCCGCCGGAGCGAAGCGGAGGCCAAAGACACAGCTACCTCAAGATGGCGCGGGACATAACGAGGCGCTGAATCTGGTTGGTGCCCTCGTAGATCTGGGTGATCTTGGCGTCGCGCATCATCCGCTCGACGGGGAAGTCGGTGGTGTAGCCCGCGCCGCCGAACAACTGCACGGCGTTGGTGGTCACCTCCATCGCCACGTCGGACGCGAAACACTTTGCGGCAGCGGAGATGAAGCCGAGGTTCTTCTCGCCACGCTCGGCGCGCGCGGCGGAGGTGTAGACCATCAGGCGGGCCGCTTCCACCTTCATCGCCATGTCCGCGAGCATGAACTGGGTGTTCTGGAAATCGGCGATGGCCTTGCCGAACTGCTTGCGGTCCTTGGTATATGCGATCGCGGCGTCCAGCGCGCCCTGCGCGATGCCGACCGCCTGCGCGCCGATGGTGGGGCGGGTGTGGTCGAGGGTCTCGAGCGCGGTCTTGAAACCGGTGCCCTCCGCGCCGATCATCCGGTCCGCGGGGATGCGGCAGTTCTCGAAATACAGTTCGGCAGTGGGCGATCCCTTGATGCCGAGCTTGTGCTCGAGCGGGCCGACGACGAAGCCCTCGTCATCGATGTGCACCATGAACGCGGAGATGCCGTTGGCGCCCTTGTCCGGGTCGGTCACCGCCATCACGGTGTACCAGCTGGACTTGCCGCCGTTGGTGATCCAGCACTTGGAGCCGTTGATGATCCAGTCGTCGCCGTCGCGCTTGGCGCGGGTGCGCATACCGGCCGCGTCGGATCCGGCCTCGCGCTCGGACAGCGCGTAGGAGGCCATCCGGCCGTTCACGATGTCGGGGAGCACCTTGGATTTCAGCTCGTCGGAGCCCTTGAGGATCAGGCCCATGGTGCCCAGCTTGTTCACCGCGGGGATCAGCGAGGACGAACCGCAGACCCGGGCGACCTCCTCGATCACGATGCAGGTCGCGACCGAGTCCGCGCCCTGGCCGCCGAAGGCGTCGGGGACGTGCACGGCGTTGAATCCGGCGGCGTTGAGCGCGTCCAGGGCCTCCTGCGGGAAGCGGGAATGTTCGTCGACGTCCTTGGCGTGCGGGGCGATTTCCTTCTCCGCCAGGCTGCGGATGGCCGCCCGCAGTTCGTCGTGGACGTCGTCGAGCTTGAACAGGTCGAAATCGGGATTGCCCGCCATGGGTCTCTCCTGGTCGTCGGGTCGGATCACCTGGGTCCGCGAATTTTCAGCATGTCGGCACTCAGTGCCAGTCGTGACCGAGTATACGTCGCCATTTCACGCTGACATTCCGCGATACTCGCCATCGCGCCTGGCACTGAGTGTCAACACCTGAACGTGATGGTTATCACAGATTACCGAGCCGTCTACCGAGGAATTCGGTCACCTGGGCGGGCGGCATGTCGCGCGGGAACACCGCGACGACCATCTCCCCGGACGTCGCGCGCCCCCGGCCGATACCCGCCAGCGCGGCGCGCAGATCCGCCACCCCGCCGTCGGACTCCCCGCGCACCATCCGCCGCAGCAGATAGTTGTGCGTCGCGGTGACCGCCGCGGTGAACTGGATCAGCGCCAGATCCGGCGTGCGCGGCAGCGCGCTGCGCAGATAGTCGGTGAACAGCCGCTCGTACCGGAACACCGTCACGATCTCCCGATCCCGCAACGCCGGCACCTGCCGCACCACCCGATACCGGCGCGCGGCCAATTCCCTTGTGCGAGTAAATCCTTCGAACACCCCCACCACCGCCTCGCACACCGCGTCCCACGGATCCCCCTGCGCCGCATCCAGATACGCCCGCGCCCGCGCCAATTGTGCCTCGTGGTCCGCGAATACGACATCCTCCTTCGACCGGAACTGCCGGAAGAACGTCCGCCGCGAAATCCCCGCCGCCTCGGCGATCTCGTCCACCGTCGTCGACTCGTACCCCTTGTCCGCGAACAACCGCAACGCCTGATCCACCACCGCCAACCGAAACCGGGCAACGTCGTCGGACCGCGCACTGCTCACATCGTCACTGGACACGCCCCAACCGTAGCGAGCTTCGTCTCGACAGCGAGCCCACATCAGGCCGTTTCGAATGTTTCGATTATTGCGTATACTTCAAATACTTGACACACCCCGAGGAGGTCTCAATGGGCGTGACGTCCGCAGTCAAGCGCACGGAACCCGGCGCTATCGACGCCGAGGTCGCCGCACGCGCCCTGCGCCGGATCAAGGACTACCTCATGCGCCACCCGGACGCGGAAACCATCCCCGCCACCAGGGAGATAGACAGCACCGATGCTCTCGTCCTGCCACGCGAGGCGGTGAGCCTGCTCGCGTTCATCCTGGCCCAGGCGGCGGACGGCCGCGGCGTAACGGTCGTTCCCTCGCATGCCGAGCTGACCACACAGCAAGCCGCCGACATGCTCAACGTGTCCCGCCCGTACGTCGTCGGCCTGCTCGAGACCGGCGATATCCCGTTTCGCCTCGTCGGTCGGCACCGCCGGATTCGCTTCGACGACCTGAAGCTCTACCAGCGACAACACGAGGCCAAGAGTCGTGCCGCAGCGGACGAACTGACAACCCTCGGTCAGGAACTCGGGATCTGATGGCCTTCGTCGTCGTATACGACGCCAACGTTCTCTACGGCAATGCCGTGCGAGACATGCTGATTCGACTTGCCCGATCGGGCGTCGTGCAGGCCAGATGGACCCATCGGATCCTCGACGAGATGCTGAGCAATCTGGCAGCCAAACGCCCGGACATACCCGATGCGAAGCTCTTTCGGCTCCGAAGCCTGATCATCGATGCAGTCCCCGATTGCCTGATCAACGGATACGAGCCCTTGATCGATGGGTTGAAACTTCCCGATCAGGACGACAGGCATGTCCTGGCGGCTGCCATCAAGGCACACGCCCAGATCATCGTGACGGCGAACCTGTCGGACTTCCCAGCAGAATATCTCGCCTCGTGGAACATCGAAGCCAAGAGCCCGGACGACTTCGTCCTGGATCAGATCGCTCTCGACGACAGGATCGTCTGGGCGTGCGTGCAACAGATTGCGGACTCGCGCAGGAATCCGCCCGAAACAGTGCAGGACGTATTGGACGCACTCGAGCGGGCAGGGCTGGTCGAAGCCGTCGCCGCTCTTCGGGACCGTCGAATCGGTTGTTGAACAACCTGTTTCGTAGTTGGCCCAGCGAGGTCGCGCATCGATGACACGCGACCTCGAGGCGTGAGGCCGTTCCGCCGAGTGGGTCAGCCCAGGAGGCGGGTGCGCAGGGCTGCGTCTTTTTCCAGGACCATGGTTTCCAGGCCGGCTTGGAACTGTTCCATGCGGGTGCGGAGGGTGGGGTCGGTGGTGGCGAGGATGCGGACCGCCAGCAGGCCCGCGTTGCGGGCGCCGCCGATGGAGACGGTGGCGACGGGGACGCCGGCGGGCATCTGGACGATGGACAGCAGGGAGTCCATGCCGTCGAGGTATTTCAAGGGGACGGGGACGCCGATGACCGGGAGGGGGGTGGCCGCGGCGACCATGCCGGGGAGGTGGGCCGCGCCGCCCGCGCCGGCGATGATGACGCGCAGGCCGCGGGAGGCGGCGTCGCGGGCGTAGTCGAGCATGCGCTGGGGGGTGCGGTGGGCCGAGACGACGCCGACCTCGAAGCGAATGTCGAACTCCGCCAACGCTTCCGCCGCGGCCTGCATGGTGGGCCAGTCCGAGTCGCTGCCCATGATCAGGCCGACCTCCGGACCGGAAGCGTTGTCCCGCACGGGATTCGGTTGCTCAGTGCTCATCGTGGGGATCCCATCCATCGGTCCATTCGGCGTGCGACATCCAGTGCGCCGCACGCTCGGCCTTCTCCCGTACCAGCGCGACGTCGTCGCCGAGAATATTCACGTGCCCGATCTTGCGGTGCGGGCGTTCGCCCTTGCCGTACAAGTGAACTCGCGCCTCGGGCAGGCGCGCGAACAGGTGGTGCAGGCGCTCGTCCATCGACATCTCCGGGGCTTCGAGCGCACCCAGGATGTTCGCCATCACCGTCACCGGCGCGAGCGGGGTGGTGTCGCCGAGCGGATAGTCCAGCACCGCGCGCAGATGCTGTTCGAACTGACCGGTGACCGCGCCGTCCATCCCCCAGTGCCCGGAATTGTGCGGCCGCATCGCCAGCTCGTTCACCAGCAGCTCACCGTCGTGTGTCTCGAACAGCTCCACCGCCATCACGCCCGTCACACCCAGCTCGGCAGCCAGGCGCAACGCCAGCGACTGCGCCTGCGCGGCGAGTTCCTCCGGCAGCTCCGGCGCGGGCGCGATCACCACCGCGCACTGCCCGTCCCGCTGCACGGTCTCCACCACCGGCCACACCGCGGCCTGCCCGAACGGCGAGCGCGCGACCATCGCCGACAACTCCCGGCGCAACTCCACCTTCTGCTCGGCCAGCAGCGGCACCCCGTGCGCCAGCTGTTCCCCGGCGATCGTGGCGGCCTGCTCGGCGTCGTCGATCATCCACACCCCGCGACCGTCGTACCCGCCGCGCACCGCCTTGAGCACCACCGGCCAGCCGTGCTCGTCACCGAAACCGACCGCGTCGGCCGCCGACTCCACCGCCGTGAACGCCGGAACCGGCGCGCCGAACTCGGCCAGCCGGGTGCGCATCGCAAGCTTGTCCTGCGCGAAGATCAGCGCACTCGGCGGCGGCTGCACGTTCACACCCTCGGCGACCAGCGCCTCGAGATGTTCGGTCGGCACATGCTCGTGGTCGAAGGTCAGCGCGTGCGAACCGACCGCGGCCTTGCGCAGGGCCGCGAGGTCCGTGTGCGAACCCAGCACCACCTCGGGGGTCACCTGGGCGGCGGGTTCGTCGGGACGCTCGGCCAGCACGCGCAGGCGCTGCCCGAGCGCCACGGCGGCCTGATGCGTCATGCGAGCAAGCTGGCCGCCACCGATCATGGTCACGGTCGGCATGCCCGAATTGTCGAAAGAACGGGACGTCACGAGCCACAATGTTGTCATGGCCCGGTCCCGGTAAATACGTGCGGGTTGGTTGCCCGCGTCGGGGCGGACGTAGACTCGTCCCGTGTCAATCGTCGACAATGTGGTCAGCGTCCTGCCCAAAACGCTGCGGGACCTTGCAATCCGTCATAACGAACTGATCAAGTTCGCCATTGTCGGAGCGACCACTTTCATCATCGACAGCGGCATTTTCTATGCCTTGAAGCTGACGGTGCTCTCGCCCAAACCGGTCACCGCCAAGATCATCTCCGGTGTGATCGCGGTCATCGCGTCCTACATCCTGAACCGGGAATGGTCGTTCAAGGGCCGCGGCGGCCGCGAACGTCATCACGAGGCGCTGCTGTTCTTCGTGGTCAGCGGCATCGGTGTACTGCTGAGCAATATTCCGCTGTGGATCTCGAGCTACTGGTTCGGCCTACGCGTCCCGAATGTGAGCCTCACCACCGAAAACATCTCCGACTTCGTCAGCGCCTTCATCATCGGCAACCTCCTGCAGATGGCGTTCCGATATTGGACCATGAAGCGCTGGGTCTTCCCCGACGAAATCGACGCCCTCGTAGACGAATTCGAGGAACTCTACGAAGAAGAGCGCAACACCGAAACCCCGCACTAACCGCAGGGCCCCCAACACAACCCGACCACCTCGTAACGCGCCCAGCGGCGAACCGTCTCCGTCCCGCTGGAAATCGCCCGCGAAGCGAAAGGCTCAGCAAGCCCAACCCCAAGGGTTTTCGGCGCGAGCCACCGAGCCAGCCCAACGCACCCAGCGGCGAACCGTCTCCGTCCGGCTGGAAGTTGCCCGCGAAGCGAAGGCTCAGCAAGCACACTCCAAAGGTTTTCGGCGCGAGCCAGCAAGCCACCGAGCCAACCCAACGCAACCACCAACGCACCCAGCGGCGAACCGTCTCTGTCCGGCCGGGAGTTGCCCGCGAAGCGAAAGGCTCAACAAGCCCAACCCCAAAGGTTTTCGGCGCGGCTCGTCGTTCAGCCCTCGAAGCGCATGGCCGAAGGCCGAGTCTCGAGGGGTGAACGACGAGCCACACGGGCGCCGAAAACCCGCCGGAGCGAAGCGGAGGCCAAAAATACAGCCAAAAATACAGCTCAGCGTGGCTCGCCCGCTACCCCGATCGTCGTGCGCGCCCGCGTCGGCTTCCCCAGGAACACCGCGAACAACGCCGGACGCCGCCGCTGCAACTCCAACCGTCCCCCGTCCGCCTCGATCAACGCCCGCGCCAGCGCCAACCCCACGCCGGTCGATCCGGCACCGGAGAAACCGCGGTCGAAGATGTGCGGGGCCAGATCGTCGCTGACGCCGTCGCCCTCGTCGGCCACCTCGACCGCGATCAGCGGCTCCCGATCCGGCCCGCCGTAGACCGTGCGCACCGACACCGTGCAATCGCCCGCACCGTGCATCAGGGCGTTGTCCACCAGCACCGCGAGCGCCTCCCGCAGCCGCGAACCGGTCACCGGCGCGCGCAATGTCGGATCACCCGACAGGATCAACCGGCGTCCGGCGTCGGCGAACGGATGCCGCCACTCGGCCACCACCCCGCGCAATTCCTCCACCACCGGCACCGGATCCCGGTCGGCGGCGTTCTCGTCGCGCGAGGCCCGCACCAGCTCATCGATGGCGGAGGTGAGCCGGTCGACCTGGGCCATCGCCTCCTCGGCCTCGTGCACCACGTCCGGGTCGTCGTGCGCGGACAGCTCGTCCAGACGCAGCCGCACCGCGGTCAGGCGGCTGCGCAGCTGATGGGAGACGTCCGCGACCAGCGTATGTTCGCGCTGCAACCGACCCGCGATCTCGACCGCGGCCGAATCGAGCACATCGGAGACCCGATCTAGTTCGGTGATGCCGTGCCGCCGGGCCTCCAACCGGAAATCGCCCATCGCCAGGCGCGCGGCCCGGCCCGCCACATCCCGCAGCGGATCGGCCACCCGACGTGCGGTCACCACCGCCACCGCGACGCCCGCAGCCAGCGAGGCCAACGCCACCAGACCCACCGCGGCCACGGCCTGCCACTGCATCTCGTGCATCCGCTCCGCGGGCACCTCCAGCCGCAGCGACCCCGAGGTGCCCATCGACAGCGACTGCGCCACCGGATCCTCGACGGTCGGCACGCCCGCGGTGACGCTCAGCGCCGCGTCCTCGGGGGTCGGGTAGATGATCGTGAGCTTGCCGCCCTCCGGAATCAGCGCCTGCACCAGATGCAGATCCAGGGTGCCGTGCACCAGCCCGTCCGCCAGCTCCTGCCCGCGCACCTCCTGCGCCATCCGATCCAGCCGGGCCATCAGGTCGTTGCGGTTGATGTCGGCCACCCACTGCCAGGCCGTGAAGGCCAGCGGGATACCCAGCACCACCGTGGTGAGCAGCAGCGCGGCCAGCATGGACCGCAGAATTCTGCGCCGCATCGGCGATCAGTCGGTGTTGAACCGGAAGCCGACGCCCCGGACTGTGACGATGCGCCGCTCGGCCACCGGCCCCTCGTCGCCGATCTTGCGACGCAGCCAGGACATGTGCATGTCGAGCGTCTTGGAGCCGCGCAGATCCGCGTCGCCCCACACCTCGCGCAGGATCGCCTCGCGCGGCACCACCTGGCCGGCCCGGTCGATCAGCACCTTGAGCAGCTCGTACTCCTTGTTGGCCAGATTCACCTCGTGGCCGTTGACCATGACGCGCCGGGCCTGCGGTTCCAGCCGGATACCGCCGATCTCCACGGCCTCGTCACCGATTCCGCTGCGCCGCAACAACGCTCGCACCCGGGCCAGCAGTTCGGCGAGGCGGAACGGTTTGCCGACGTAGTCGTCGGCGCCGGCGTCCAGGCCGACGACGAAGTCGACCTCGTCGGTGCGGGCGGTGAGCATCAGCACCGCGAGATCCGCCCCGCTGGCGCGGACCTGGCGGCAGACCTCGAGCCCGTCCATACCGGGCAGGCCCAGATCCAGGATCAGCAGATCGTGCTCACCGTGCAGGGCACGCTCGAGGACGGCCGGGCCGAAACTTTCCACGGTCACCGAATAACCCTCGCGTCCCAGCGCCCGGGACAGCGGGGCTGCGATGGCCTCGTCGTCTTCGGCGAGCAATACGGCGGTCACGTGACCAGACTACGTTGGTGACACACCGGGCCACGCACCGATCAACGGTAGTCCCGCTGTCCGCGCTGGGAATCCGGGCCGGGCTGCCGGTCCGGACGCGAATCCCGGGTGCTGTCGAAGACCTCGTGATACAGCAGCGCGTGCACGTGCTCGACCTCGGGAATGTCGTGGTACTCCAGCGGATCCCCCGACGCGGCGTCCAGGATCAACGTCCCGGTCCCGAGCAGCCGCTCGAAAAGCCTGTGCCGGAACTGAACACTGGCGATGCGGTTCATCGGGATATCGATACCGGTATGGGTGAAGACCCCCTCACGCACCAGCACCCGGCGATCGGTGATGATGAAATGCGTTGACCCCCAACGGATCACCGGTCCGGCGCCGCGCCACAGCACCAGCACCGCCCAGACCGCCGCGATGGCGAGCAGCACCACCGTGCGCGCGGTGTCCTGCACGTGCCGCCAGGCCAGGCCGCCCGCGAATCCGGCCAGCGCGGTCGCCACGATGAAGGTGACCGCGGGCCAGAACAACATCTTCCAATGCGGATGACGATGCAACAGCAAGCGCTCGTCCGGCGCGAGCAACCCCTCCGGATAACCCATGAAATGACCCTACCGCGCGATCGTGCGAGAATAACCGGCAGCCGACGCGCACCACAGCAGTTGCCGCGGGGTTGCGCAGGGCAGTTGCACCGCACCGGTCCGACCGGAGCCGCGCTCGGCGAGAAATCGGCAGTGCCCCACGAGATCAGCGGCGGCCGAGCATCAGTACCGAAACATCCGCAGTACCAGCATCACCGCGACAGCAGTTACCGCAGCACTGAGATATCTGTCCGATTTCCGTAGGTTCCGATTTGCGACAGCGGAGGCGTGTGTTGACCAAGGATTTGACCCAGCTGGAGATCCTCACCGAACTCGAGCCGGTGGCCGAACAGAACCTGAACCGGCATCTGTCGATGGCCAAGGAGTGGCACCCGCACGATTACGTGCCGTGGGATCTGGGCCGCAACTTCGCGGCGATGGGCGGACAGGATTGGGACCCTTCGCAATCCGGGCTCGGCGAGGTCGGCAGGGTCGCGATGATCACCAACCTGCTCACCGAGGACAACCTGCCGTCCTATCACCGCGAGATCGCCGAGAACTTCTCGCAGGATGGGGCCTGGGGCACCTGGGTCGGGCGCTGGACCGCCGAGGAGAACCGGCACGGCATCGTCATCCGCGACTACCTGGTGGTCACCCGCGCGGTGGATCCCGTTGCGCTGGAACAGGCTCGGATGATCCACATGACCAACGGCGCGCACTCCCCCGACGACTGGGGCGGGTTCCTGGACAATGTCGCCTATGTGACCTTCCAGGAGCTGGCAACCCGTGTCTCACACCGCAATACGGGCAAGGTCTGCGACGATCCGATCGCCGATCGCATGTTGCAGCGGGTGGCCCTGGACGAGAACCTGCACATGATCTTCTACCGCACATTGTGCGCGGCGGCGCTGGACCTGGTGCCGGATCAGCAGATCGAGGCGATTGTCAAGGTGCTCACCAACTTCACCATGCCCGGCTACGGGATGCCCAACTTCCGCCGCAACGGCGCGATGATGGCCAAGCACGGCATCTACGACCTGCGCCAGCATCACGAGGAAGTGGTGTTGCCGGTGCTCAAGCAGTGGCGGATCTTCGAGCGCAACGATTTCGGGCCGCGCGGTGAGCAGGCACGCGAGCAGCTCGCGGCCTATCTGACCAAGCAGGAGAGCGATGTGCGCAAGTTCGAGGAACAGCGCGATCGGCTGCTGGCGCGGGAGGCGGCGCGGGCGTTGGTGACGGTGTAGCCGTCGCGCCGGCGACTACTGTTCGACCGGGCGCAGGTGGGTGACGTCGCCCGCCGAGACCGCCCGGTTCCCGATGAGCAGGCGACCGACCTCGTCCACATCGGTCGCGATGCCGAGAAGTACTTCGCCGCCGGGCAATTCGGCTCGCACCTCGGCACCGAGGGTGATGCAGCGTGCGCGGTACCGCCGCGCCAGATCCATCGTGTCCCACCGCGCGTCGCGCCACGCGGTGAACCGCGCGGCGAACTGCCGCAGGATCGACAGCGTCAGCGCGGTACGATCGACCTCGTCCGCGCCGGACAGCGTCAGCGACGTGGCGTGCGGAACGGGCAATTCCTCTTGCGTCAGACTGACATTCAGCCCGACGCCGATCACCACCGCGGGCGCGGCCCCCGGGGAGGCGACCTCGGCCAGGATGCCCGAGACCTTGCGGCCCTCGATGAGAATGTCGTTGGGCCACTTGAGATTCGCGTTCAGTCCGGTCGCCTCGCGCACCGCGTCCACCACCGCCACCCCGGTCAGCAGCGGCAGCCAGCCCAGTGCGGCCGGGGCGATACCGGCCGGACGGACCAGCATCGACAATGCCAGTTGCGCCCGCGGCGGACTCGACCACACCCGGTCGTGACGTCCCCGCCCGCGCTCCTGGGCCTCGGCGAGCAGCACGTGCCCATCCGCCGCCGGGTCGGCGGCCCGCGCGACCAGATCGGCGTTGGTGGATCCGGTCGACTCGACCACGTCGATCCGTGAGAAGAACGCCGGATCCGGTGATTCGGCAATGCTCCGTCGCAGCTCAGCGATGTCCAAGGGGGGCCTGTGCACGTCTGGCAGGCTACACCGGCCCCGGCGCGCGAACGCGTCCGGACGCGGCGAGGGCGTCGCATCCACGATGGATGCGACGCCCTCGGCGCTCATCGGCTCAGCCTGCGAGGCAATAGCTGCTCATCGCGGATGCCCCGGCGAACATGTCGCCGTCTCGGTGATCGCCGGAACGCTCGCCCGGCTGCTCCCGCTGTTCCTGCGCCTCGGCCCACGGCTCCGGGTCCAGGATCGTCGGCTGCGGCTCCCGCACGCCCCGACCGATCCATCCCGCCGCGACGGCCCTCTCGGTGACGGTTCTGCTCCACTCCCACATACCGTGCCTCCCCTCAGCTCGGATTCAGATCACTACCGTAGCGCGGATATTCGGCACAAGACAGTGATTTTCCGGGCAACCGGGACAGCGCGGCGATCACGCACCCGTAACCCGCTGGGCGACAACGCATGCCGGCAGGTTGCCCGGACGCGGTGTGGACAACGCTGATCGGCTCACCATCGGAAGCCGCTGTTACGTTGTCGCGCAGCTTATTTCGATGGACCGAGGCCACCGACCGGAGGTGGACGTGCCCGCTCGGACGTCAGAGCAGGCGCAGCCCCAGCGCACCGGAGACGAAGCGGCGTACCGCGGTCTCACCGGTTTCCAGTGCGGCGGAACGACCTTCGCGGGCCCAGCCCGAAATAGTCGCCGTACCATCGGAATTCGGCGTCACCGCGATCTCGGCGACGAGTTCGGCGGTGGTGGGCTCGCAGACGGCCCACGAGTAGCCGGTCTCCTGTTCCCATTCGAGGGTGCGCCGGGCGACGTGGTCCGGATCGGTGATGCCGCCGTCGGCCAGGGCCGGGCGGTCGTCGATGCGATCGTCGGCACGCAGGGCGCGCAGATACCAACTGCCCGCGTTGATCTCGACGGGTTCCATCTACCGCCCCCGCCGTCGGTCGCGGCGGGCCGCACGCCGCCCCCGACGTCCCGGATCGTGCGACCCGGTCTGGCCGAACGCGCCGAGCAGGATTCCCGCGGCGGGAATCAACAGGAAGCAGATCCACGTATGGAAGACGAAGAACAGCACCAGGGCGGCGAGGACGCTCAACCCCATCACCGCGCCACGCAACTCCTGTTTCCCGCCGCGATGCTGCTGCGGCGGCGTCTGCGGGGCAGGCTGTTGCGGCGCGGCGACCGGCTCTGGCAGATCGGTGAACACCTGGACCAGATCACCACGGGTGACCGCGGCCGCGATCACCGCGCTGCGCTCGTCGAATTCGGCGACCGAGAGTCGCCCGGCGGCGAAATGATCGGAGAGTCGCCGCATGGCGGTCTCACGTTCCGCGGTACCGACGCGGATGTCGGGTGAATCGGCCATGACACGAGATTAGTCCTCGACCGGTGCGCCCGGACGACGACCGCGTTCGCGGGTGCGGAATCACATTGGCTCCGGCGCGCGCACCGGTTTATGGTCGGACCATGTACCGGTATCGCCGCAGCTACTCGGGACCGGCCGTCGTCGCATTCGCGCGGGGATGCTGATGGCCGGGCAGCAGTTCGGCGCGTATCGGCTCGACCGGCTGATCGGGCGGGGTTCGGCCGGTGAGGTGTGGCTCGCGCACGACGACGGCACCGGTCGCGCGGTGGCGCTGAAGATCCTGTCGCCGTCCGCCGCCGAGGATCCGGACTACCGGCGCAGATTCGAGCGCGAGGCGAATATCGGTGCGCGCCTGGACAATCCGCACGTGGTGCCGATCCACGCGTTCGGCGCGCACCAGGGTCGGCTGTACCTGGACATGGCGCACATCCCCGGCGTGGACGTGGCGCACAAGCTGCGCCTGGGCCCGATGCGCGCGCCCGAGGCGGTGGATCTCATCGCCCAGGTCGCGCAGGCGCTGGACGCCGCGCATGCCGCCAGACTGGTCCACCGAGATGTGAAGCCCGCCAACATCATCGTGCATCCGAGCGGATTCGCGTACCTGATCGATTTCGGCATCGCCCGCAGCTCGAACCAGACCACCATCACCGCAACGGGTTTCACCATCGGCACCCTCGCCTACATGGCCCCCGAACGGTTCGCGGGCAATGCCGAACCACGCTCGGACATCTACTCGCTCACCTGTGTGCTCTACGAATGTCTCACCGCGCGAAGGCCGTTCGGCGACACCGACCCCGTGCAGCAACTGCACGCCCACCTGCACGACGACCCGCCGCACGTCGAATCCGCGCCGGACGCCCTCAACCAGGTCATCGCCCGCGGTATGGCCAAGAAGCCGCAGGACCGCTACCGCACAGCCGGTGAACTGGCGACCGCCGCGCTCGCGGCAATCGGTATGGCACAACCGATTCCGCGCACCCCACCCGAACTGGAACCGCCGGGCCGCACCCGCGCGCTGCCCCCGCTCGAAGGCCCGGTCCCGCACACCCGCGTCATGCCCGAAACCGGTTCACCCGCGAACCGGCCGCCGCACCCGACTCGGGTGGCCCCCGAGAACCTGGCCCCGGTCGCGGCGGGACCACGCCCGACCCGCGTGCTGTCCAAACCTAACCCCGACGACGCCGAACCGGACGTCATCCGGGCTCCCGCCACCCACCATCCGGTATTCACCCCCAGGCTCCTCCGCGTCATCATCGGCCTGATCATCCTGGCCGTGGTCGTCTTCGCGGTGATCGTCGGCTGCACCCCCCTGATGAGCGGCGGCGGCCAACACGTCGTGAACCCCGGCACGACCACCGGCCATTCCCCCACTCTCACCTCCGAGGCACCCGCCCCGACCTCCGAACCGGCCCCCACCACCGCCCCACAAATCCCCGGCTTCACCTTCACCTTCCAATTCCCCACCCCCACTTTCACTTTCGCCCCACCTCCGACCTTCACCATCCCCACCTGGCAGTGGCCGCCCGCAGGCCAGTGAATCGCCGCAACACCGGGCCCAGTCGATCCGGACGGCGCCGCGCCAGCACGAGGCCGTCTCGGTAGGTGTCTCGGACAGAACCGGAAAACACCTGCGCCCCTTACTCACCGAATCCCGCGCGCCTGCGCGATGCACCACCACTCGTCCGACCGGAGCCGACGGAGAACACCGAGCCGTCACCGCGCCGAGCACAATCCATCGTCGACGCCGGTGCCGTTCAACGAACCACCCATGACCGCGGTGACCTGTCCCAATATGCCGCACGAGCGCGGTTCGCGGCATCTTCTCGGATACGACGCGAAGGCCCGTCCACTCCGGTGAGGGGACGGGCCTTCGCGTGGAAAGCTGTTGTGGCCTACTTGATTTCGGCGAGGACGGTGCCCTGGGTGATGGCCGCGCCCGCCTCGATCGACAGACCGGTGACGACGCCGGCCTTGTGGGCGTTGACGGGGTTCTCCATCTTCATGGCCTCGAGGACCACGATCAGGTCACCGGCTTCGACGGTCTGGCCCTCGGTGACCGCGACCTTGACCACGGTGCCCTGCATCGGGGCGGTGACCGAATCACCCGAGGCCGCGTTACCGGCGCCCGCGCCACGCTTGCGCGGCTTGGGCTTCTTGCGCACCGCGCCCGCACCGTTCCCGGCACCGGCCGCGACGCCCGCGCCGACGCTGAACTGACCCGGCAGCGACACCTCGAGGCGACGCCCACCGACCTCCACGACGACCTTCTGCCGCGGCTCGTCCTCGTCCTCGATCGGCTGGCCACCGGTGTACGGCTCGATCGGGTTGTCCCAATCGGTCTCGATCCACTTGGTGTAGACGTCGAACTTCTCACCGTCGCCGATGAACGCCGGGTTCTCCACAATGTGCCGGTGGAACGGCAGCACCGTGGCCAGACCCTCGATCTGGTACTCGGCCAGCGCGCGCGCCGCCCGCTGCAACGCCTGGTCCCGGTTCTCACCGGTCACGATCAGCTTGGCCAGCATCGAATCGAACTGACCACCGATGACGCTGCCCTCGACCACACCGGAATCCACGCGCACACCGGGGCCCGCGGGCTCGGAGTACACGGTCACCGGTCCGGGGGCGGGCAGGAAGTTGCGGCCCGCGTCCTCACCGTTGATCCGGAACTCGAACGAATGCCCACGCGGGGCCGGGTCCTCGGTGATCGAGAGCTCGTAGCCCTCGGCGATCCGGAACTGCTGACGCACCAGATCCAGGCCCGAGGTCTCCTCGGTCACCGGGTGCTCGACCTGCAAACGGGTGTTCACCTCGAGGAACGACACCGTCTCGCCCTGCACCAGATACTCCACGGTGCCCGCACCGTAGTACCCGGCCTCCTTGCAGATCCGCTTGGCCGACGAGTGGATCTTCGCGCGCACCTCGTCGGACAGGAACGGCGCGGGCGCCTCCTCGACCAGCTTCTGGAACCGCCGCTGCAACGAGCAGTCACGCGTGCCGGCGACCACGACATTGCCGTGCTTGTCGGCGATGACCTGCGCCTCGACGTGCCGGGCCTTGTCCAGGTACTGCTCCACGAAGCATTCGCCACGCCCGAACGCCGCGGTCGCCTCACGCGTCGCGGACTCGAACAGCTCCGGAATCTCCTCGATCGTGTGCGCGACCTTCATGCCACGACCACCACCGCCGAACGCGGCCTTGATCGCGACCGGCACGCCGTACTGCTTCGCGAACTCGACGACCTCGGTGGCGTCCTTGACCGGGTCCTTGGTGCCCGCGGCCATCGGCGCGTCGGCGCGCTGCGCGATGTGCCGGGCGGTGACCTTGTCACCCAGGTCCCGGATCGACTGCGGCGAGGGACCGATCCAGATCAGACCCGCGTCCAGCACGGCCTGCGCGAAATCCGCGTTCTCGGACAGGAACCCGTAGCCCGGGTGGATCGCGTCGGCGCCCGAACGGGCCGCCGCGTCGAGGATCTTGTCGAACACCAGGTACGACTCGGCCGAGGTCTGCCCACCCAGGGCGAACGCCTCATCGGCCAGTTTCACGAACGGCGCGTCCGCATCCGGCTCCGCGTACACCGCGACACTGGCGATCCCGGCATCCTTGGCGGCCCGGATCACGCGCACGGCAATCTCGCCCCGATTGGCTACAAGGACTTTGGTGATCTGCGCGTTGGCATGGTTGGGCACTGAGCCTCCTGTGCTCTGAATACTTTCGTCTCGGGCGAGTGTAGGCACTCTGCCAATAGAACCCGAACCCGGGAGGCACTACCGAACGGTAGGCGGGTCACCGGATCCCGGACGGTACCGCCGTGTCCGGCACCGATAGCAGCAGGCCCGGTTCATTCCCCTTGACGATGGGCGTACGAACCGAATTCGCCCATTCGGTCCACGAACCGTCGTAGTTTCGCACCTGCGCCAGCCCGAGCAGGAAGGTGAGCACGAACCAGCTGTGCGCGGCCCGCTCGCCGATCCGGCAGTAGACGATCGCGTCCTGATCGGCCGGGAGCTCCGCGTAGATCCGATCCAGTTCCGCGCGCGAGCGGAACCGCCCGTCCGCGCCGATCGCCGAATTCCACGGAATGTTCACCGCCGCCGGAATGTGTCCGGCGCGCAGGGTCTGTTCGTCCGGGCGGTCGCGGATCCGGTCGAGTTCACCGGAGTACTCCTGCGCCGTGCGCACATCGATCAGCGGGCGGCCCAATTGCCCGCGCACATCGTCCAGGAAGGCCCGCGCCCCGCTGTCGTCCCGCTCGATGATCGGATACTCCTCGAGACCCACCGCGGGCACCTCGAAGGTGGTGTCGCGGGCCTCGGAGATCCAGGCGTCGCGCCCGCCGTCCAGCAGTCGCACATCGGCGTGACCGAACAGCGCGAAGACCCACGCGGTGGCCGCTGCGGTGCCATTGCCCTTGTCTCCGTAGACAACCACGGTATCTTCACGCAAAATACCCTTCGCCCGCATCAGTTCGGCAAAACGCACACCGTCCACGACGTCCCGGGTCAGTGGATCGGTAAGCTCGGCGCGCCAGTCGATCTTGATGGCACCTGGCACATGCCCGATGTCATAGAGCAGAACATCGTCGTCGGACTCGACTATCTTGAGCCCCGGCGTGCCGATGTTTGCCGACAGCCACTGTGTGGTTACCAGTCGGTGAGGGTGCGCGTAGGAGCCGAACGAAGGATGAGGGTCCGAGGCGACGGGCACGGTGGTTGGTCCTTCAGGCGTGATTAGACGGTGGTCGAGCGGTTCCGTTCCGATGGTAAGCGCGAAGCCTTACAACAACTGGTCTCCCAGTCGCGAATCGGATGAATGAGCGAATAAGTCGCAGCCTCATCCGATAAAGTCTCCCGGGAGGAGGGGTGAGCTATGTCCGATTCTTGGCCGCGACGACGCCTGCTCGCGATCCTACGCGGCGCAAGCGAGCCTCTCGATGCCCAACAACTGGCCCGTGTCACCGGGCAGCACGTCACCACGGTCCGATTCCACCTCGATGTGCTCACCCGCGAGTCGCTGGTTCGGCAGTTCCAGCAGCCGCCGCGCGGGCGCGGTCGGCCGCGGATCGGCTACAGCGCCGTGCAGCGATCGGTCGGCTATCAGGATCTGGCCCAGGTGCTGGCCGATCAGCTCGGCAGTGATCCGCGCAGCCGCACCGAGGCCGCCATGGCCGCCGGACGGGCCTGGGGCGCCAAGTTGGAGACGCTCGAGGAGCCGATCGAGAACCTGGAGGACGCACGCAGCCTGATCATCACCGCGATGTCCGAACTCGGGTTCGCGCCCGAACGCGAGACCGGCCCCGAGCCCGACGAGCAGGCGCTGATCCGGATGACCGGCTGCCCGCTGCGGGAACTGGCGCGCACGCATTCGGAGGTGGTGTGCGGTGTGCACATGGGCCTGCTGCGCGAGGCGTTGGACCGCAACGGCGCGCACGACACCGTGAACGTGCGGCTGCACCCCTTCGTGGGGCCGGAATTGTGTGTGGCGCGGCTGGAAGCGGTGCGGGATTCGCTGGTGCCCGATCCGGCCACCATGCCCGACGCGCCGGTCGGCACCGCGTCCGAACCGCGGATCGCGCCGGCGGACCGCTCAGCGAGTCGCGTCGGACCCCAGTTGCGTCCCGCCGACCCACAGCTGCGTTACGACGACACCCACGTCGCCAAGCAGTCGACGAACCAGCGGTAGACCGATCCCGATGACGCTGGACGGATCGCCGTCGATGCGATCCACGAACCAGCCGCCCCGCCCGTCCAGGGTGAACGCGCCCGCGACCTGCAACGGCTCCGCGGTGGCGATGTAGGCGTCCAGCTCGGCGGCGGTCGGGGTGGTGAAATGCACAGTGGTGCCAGTGCAGTCCGACGCCTCGGCGACGATCCGCGAATCCCGCACCCGCAGCACGCAGTGTCCGGTCAGCAGATCCGCGCTGCGCCCGGCCATCACGGCCCAGCGCTTGCGCGCGACCTCGGGCGTCAGCGGTTTGCCCTGCAGTTCCCCGTCGACCAGCAGCATCGAATCACAGCCGACGACAACACAATCGGCGACGACATCGGCGTGCTCGGCGATAAGCGCGGTGGCCACCGCCTCGGCCTTGGCCCGCGCGAGCGCACAGACCACGCCCTCGGGAGCGGTACCGGCGGGCAGGGCGTCGGCGACGGCGTCCTCGTCCACCTGCGAGACCCGTACCACCGGATCCAGTCCCGCCGACCGCAACACCTGCAAACGGGCAGGCGACGCCGACCCCAGGACGAATGCCGGCCCACCCGTCGCCCGACCACCACCCCCCACGGAATCGCTCCGCGATGCTGTCATTCAGTCGCGCAGATGCGACAGGAACGGAAAAGCGTACGGCGAGAACGGCGTCGAGCCGCGGTGCATCATCGTGGGCCGACCCCACAGATCCACGGGCCCGGACTGCGCGGGCGCGGCGGCGGCAGCGTTCGCGGCGGCCGCGAAGACGCACACCAGGGCGGCGAGTTCCGCATCGGTGGGTGAGCCCTTCAGGATCCGGATATCCGGTCCCGCACTCGATTCGGACTCGGCCACGATCGGCTCCACCGCATCGACGACCACGTCGTCGACCGACAGAGCCAATTCGGCGGCGCGAAGGACCTCTTCATCAGCCACAGCCGTCACAGCGCCAGCTCCTCCTGTATTCCTTGCCCGGCCCCCGCGAGGCCCGGCGTCCGAGGGCCGGAATGGTTCCGGAGCCCTCGAACGGTATTCGTTGCGGCCCTCGAACAGGTGAGGGCCGACACTTTCCATCTTTGCTCGGATGTGCCGCTCGCGCGGCGAGTGTAGGACGTCTCACAGCAAGTGTGCGCCCCGCACTGGACATATCGTCCGATCAGAGCGGAATGTTGCCGTGCTTTTTCGGCGGCAGGGCGACCATCTTCCGCTCCAGCAGCCGCAGCGCCGAAACAATTTGTCCGCGAGTGTGCGAGGGCGGAATGACCGCGTCGACGTAGCCGCGCTCGGCGGCCACGTACGGGTTGACCAGGGTGTCCTCGTACTCGTTCTGCAATTCCAGGCGCAGCGCGTCGACATCGGCGCCCTCGGCGGCGGCCTGCTGCAACTTCTTGCGGTACACGAAACCGACCGCGCCCGAGGCTCCCATGACCGCGATCTGGGCGGTCGGCCACGCCAGGTTGACGTCGGCGCCCATGTGCTTGGAGCCCATCACGTCGTACGCGCCGCCGTACGCCTTGCGGGTGATGACGGTGATCTTGCCGACCGTCGCCTCGCCGTACGCGTACAGCAGCTTCGCGCCGCGCCGGATGATGCCGTTGTACTCCTGATCGGTGCCCGGCAGGAAGCCCGGGACGTCGACCAGGGTGATGATCGGAATGTTGAACGCGTCGCAGGTGCGCACGAACCGCGCGGCCTTCTCCGAGGCGTCGATGTCCAGGCAGCCCGCGAAGTAGGTGGGCTGATTGGCCACGAAACCGACGCTGCGGCCGTCGATCCGGGCGAACCCGATGATGACGTTCTGCGCGCGCTCGGCCTGCACCTCGAGGAATTCGTCGTCGTCGACCAGGCGGCGGATCACCTCGTGCATGTCGTACGGCTGGTTCGGGGAGTCCGGGACGAGCGTGTCGAGCTCGAGGTCCTCCTCGGTCAGCGAATCCTCGATCGCGCCGTCGACCGGGTCGGTGGCCGGGAAGCGCGGGGCCTCGGCGCGGTTGTTGCTGGGCAGGTAGCTCAGCAGATCCTTGACGTAGTCCAGCGCGTCCTGCTCGCCCGACGCGACGTAGTGCGCGGTACCCGACTTGGCCATGTGGGTGTGCGCGCCACCCAGCTCCTCCATGGTGACCTCTTCACCGGTGACGGTCTTGATCACGTCGGGGCCGGTGATGAACATCTGGCTGGTCTGATCGACCATGACGACGAAGTCGGTCAGCGCCGGGGAGTACACGTGGCCGCCCGCGGCCGCGCCCATGATCAGCGAGATCTGCGGGATGACGCCGGAAGCCTGGACGTTGCGGTGGAAGATCTCGCCGTATAGGCCGAGCGAGACGACGCCCTCCTGGATGCGCGCGCCCGCACCGTCGTTGATGCCGATCAGCGGACGGCCGGTCTTGATGGCCAGATCCATGACCTTGACGATCTTCTCGCCGTAGACCTCGCCGAGCGAACCGCCGAAGACGGTGACATCCTGCGAGAAGATGCACACGTCGCGGCCGTCGATGCTGCCGTAACCGGTCACCACGCCGTCGCCGAGCGGGCGGTTGTGCTCGAGTCCGAAGTTGACGCTGCGGTGCCGGGCCAGCGCGTCCATCTCCACGAACGAACCCTCGTCCAGCAGGGCCAGGATGCGTTCGCGGGCGGTCATCTTGCCCTTGGCGTGTACCTTGTCGACCGCGGCCTCACCCATCGGGTGCTTGGCCTCTTCCAGCCGATTACGCAGATCAGCCAGCTTGCCAGCCGTGGTGTGGATATCAGGGACGCCCGCCGAATCCGACGTCGGCTGCTGCTGGACACTCGTCATGTCCCGGAGTGTAACCAGTGCCAGGGCCTCGCGGAATTCCGGTAGGGGCTACCGATGGGTACCCTTATTGGCTGCTCGCCAGTTGAAAACCGCTGATGAAATGCGGTGAGGGAGATCAGAAACCACCCTCGGAAAACTGGAAAAAGTCACAATCGAGCCGAGTTGGTTCAGGACCCGATCGAGTTGGTTCAGGACCGGCCGAGTCGATTCAGGACCCGACCGAATCGATTCACCACGCGACCGAATCGGCTCAGGACCCGACCGAATCGATTCACCACGCGACCGAGTCGGCTCGACACGCATCCGAGGCGGCTCGAGTCAGTTCAGCACCCGATCCAGCGCGTCGACCGCGCTGTCCAGTTCTTCAGTGGTGACGGTAAGAGGCGGGCGGAAGCGGATGCCGCGGTCGCCGGTGCCCAGGAGTAATACGTGTTCGTCCTCGCGTAGCCGGGTCACGACCTCGTCGCGCAGTTCGGTCGAATCCAGCGTGATCGCGCACAGCAGGCCGCGTCCGTGGGGATCGTGCACGCGCGGATGACGTGCGGCCAACGCGACCAGCCGGTCGAGCAGATGCGCGCCGAGGCGGGCCGCGCGATCGGCCAGGCCGTCGCGTTCGATCACCTCGAGGATGCGGCGGGCGCGCACCATATCGGCGAGGTTGCCGCCCCAGGTGGAGTTCAGCCGCGAACTCACCGCGAAGACGTTGTCGGGGATCTCATCGATGCGCCCGCCCGCCATGATGCCGCAGACCTGCGTCTTCTTCCCGAAGGCGACGATATCGGGGGTCAGGCCCAATTGTTCGTAGGCCCAACGGGTTCCGGTCGCCGCGACGCCGGTCTGCACCTCGTCCAGGATGAACAACGCGTCGAACTCGCGGCACATGGCCTGCATCGCCTGCAGGAATCGGGGCCGCATATGCCGGTCGCCACCCTCGCCCTGGATCGGTTCGGCCAGGAAACAGGCGATATCGTGCGGATTCTCGGTGAAGGCGGTGCGCGCCTGGTCGAGTGCGTGCGCCTCGGCGGCGTCGATGTCGACATCGTGCGCCAGGTACGGGGTGTCGATGCGCGGCCAGGAGAATTTCGGGAAGCGGGCGATCTTCACCGGATCGGTGTTGGTCAGTGACATCGTGTAGCCGCTGCGCCCGTGGAACGCGCCGGTCAGATGCAGCACCTTGGTGCCGAGATCCGGTGCGCGACCGTGCATTTCGTTGTGCCGACTCTTCCAGTCGAAGGCGGCCTTGAGCGCGTTCTCCACCGCGAGCGCGCCACCGTCGATGAAGAACAGGTGCGGCAGTGCGGGATCGCCGAGGACGCGCGCGAAAGTGGCTACGAAACGGGCCATTTCGACGGTGTAGATGTCGGAGTTGCTGGGTTTGTTCAGCGCGGCGGTGAGCAGTTCGGATCGGAACCGCTCGTCCTCGACCAGGGCCGGATGGTTCATGCCCAGGGCCGAGGAGGCGAAGAAACCGAACATATCCAGGTAGGTGGTGCCGTCGCGGGCGTCGACGAGTCGGCGGCCGTGCGATCGGATCGGATCCAGGACCAGATCGAAACCGTCGGCCAGGATGTTCGCGCGGAGGATCTCATGCACCCTTGCGGGGGTGACCGGCGGCGCGTCAGCAACCACCACGGGGCGCTCCAGTTCTAGGGTCACTCCCCCAGGCTACGGAAATTTTTACGTTTTCTCTACGGATTCCCGTATAAGTTACGACCGAAGATCATCTGTCATAGAATGTCTGCAAGATGATGGTGCTTCGTGTCCGGACGTTGGCCGTCGCGCGGATCTCCTGCAACAACTGCTCCAGATGCCGCGGCGAGGCCACCCGCACCAGCAGGATGTAGCTCTCCTCGCCCGCCACCGAATGGCACGCCTCGATCCCGGGGACGTGCCGCAGCAGGGCGGGAGCGTCATCGGGCTGGGACGGGTCGAGAGGAGTGATCGCGACGAATGCCGACAGCAGGTGCCCCAGCGCCTCCGGATCGATCTTGGCGGTGTATCCCTGGATGACGCCGCGCGCCTCGAGGCGGCGCACCCTGGACTGCACCGCGGACACCGAAAGATTCGCCTTCTCCGCGAGGTTGGACAGCGTCGCGCGGCCGTCCTCGGTCAACTCGCGGATCAATAGTCGATCGATCTCGTCCAGAACAGATTTCGCCGGTGCGTCCGCCATCAGCGAAGGCTAACGCAGTGATTCGGACTCGTGGCCGGAACCGTGGCCACCGCACCCCTACGGAGGTACCCATGACACGTGCCACATCGGTCGCCGGTGATCCGGCCGCCCGCGCCGTCGAACTGCTGTCGAGTATGGGCGTCACGATGCCCGCGCCCGGTTCGCTGGTGGCGCGCACGCCGATCACCGGGGCGGCGCTGACCACTCTGACCGCGAGTTCCGGTGCGGATGTCGATGCCGCTATCGGTAAGGCCGCCAACGCATTTCGCGACTGGCGCACGGTGCCCGCACCGCAGCGGGCCGCAGTGGTGCGACGGCTGGGCGAGTTGCTCCGGGAGCATCTGCACGAGTTGGGCGAGTTGGCCACGCTGGAGGCGGGCAAGATCGGCGCGGAGGCCCGCGGCGAGGTGCAGGAGATGATCGACGTCTGCGAATTCGCGGTCGGGCTCTCGCGGCAGTTGTACGGGCGCACCATGGCGTCCGAACGTCCCGGGCATCGGCTCATGGAGACCTGGCATCCGCTCGGGGTGGTCGGGGTGCTGTCGGCGTTCAATTTTCCGGTGGCGGTGTGGTCGTGGAATACCGCGATCGCGCTGGTGTGCGGTGACACCGTGGTCTGGAAGCCTTCGGAGACAACGCCTTTGACCGCACTGGCAGGTCATGCGCTGCTGCGGCGTGCCGCGGTCGAGGTGGGTGCGGATCCGGAGATCCATCAGCTCGTTCAGGGGGCCGCCGATGTCGGGGAGCGGCTGGTGGACGACGAGCGCGTCGCGCTGCTGAGTGCCACGGGGTCGGTGCGGATGGGGCGCACGGTGGGCCCGCGTGTGGCGGCGCGGTTCGGGCGCTGCCTGCTGGAGTTGGGCGGGAACAACGCGGCGATCGTGACGGCTTCGGCGGACCTGGAATTGACAACGCGCGCAGTGGTTTTCGCCGCCGCCGGGACGGCCGGACAGCGCTGCACCACGCTGCGGCGGGTGATCGCGCACACGGACGTCGTCGCGGCGTTGGGCGATCGGCTGTGCGACGCGTATCACCAACTGCGCGTGGGTGATCCGCTCGAGGACGGGGTGCTGGTCGGCCCGCTGATCAACGGCCGCGCCTACACCTCGATGCAGGACGCGCTCGCCCGCGCCCTGGCCGACGGTGGTGAATTGCTGTGCGGCGGTGAGCGTGTCATCGTCCACGGGGAGGAGTCCTACTACGTGCGACCGGCGATCGTGCGCATGCCCGCGCAGACCGAGGTGGTGCGGGAGGAGACCTTCGCCCCCATCCTCTACGTCCTGACCTACTACGATTTCGACGACGCGATCGCCCTGCACAACCAGGTCCCGCAGGGCCTGTCCTCGACGGTGTTCACCCGCGATCAGCGCGAGGCCGAGCGCTTCCTCGCGGCCGACGGTTCGGACTGCGGCATCGCCAACGTCAACATCGGCACCTCGGGCGCGGAGATCGGCGGCGCGTTCGGCGGCGAGAAGCAGACCGGCGGCGGGCGCGAATCGGGTTCGGACTCCTGGAAGGCGTACATGCGCCGGGCCACCAACACGATCAACTACTCGACCGAACTACCTCTGGCCCAGGGCATCGAGTTCTCGCCAGTCTCTTCGTGACTCAGACCTACCGGCTCCGGTCGGTGGGCTCGGGCCAATCGGCTCCAGTCAATCGGCTCGGGTCGGTCGGCTCGGGTCGGTCGGCTCGGGTCGGTCGGCTCGGGTCGGTCGGCTCGGCTCTGGTCGGTCGGCTCGGCTCTGGTCGGTCGGCTCGGGTCTATCGGCTCGGGTCGGTCAGCTCCGGTCAATCGGCTCGGGTCGGTCAGCTCGGGTCGGTCGGCTCGGCTCTGTTCGGTCGGTTCGGGTCTATCGGCCCGGGTCAGTCAGCTCCGGTCGGTCGGCACCGGTCAATCGGCTCGGGTCGGTCAGCTCGGGTCGGTCAGCTCGGGTCGGTCGGCTCCGGTCGGGCGGCTCCGGTCGGTCGACGTGGTCGCGCAAGTCGATCGACGACCTGCACGGGTGCCGTGTGGAGTGTTCGCATCCTGCGGGGGGCGTGGCAGGCTCAGCAGAATGCGCCGGAGGAGGAGTTCGTCGGGCCGGTGAACTGCGTCGGAGCGGCCTCGGAGTAGCCGCACCCGTTCCACCTGCGGCCACGTATTCGTGTCGGTGGTGGGGTGCAGACTGATGCGCATGGATCAGTTCTCCCGGCCTACGCAGGAGTGGTTCGACGGCGCGTTTCCCGCGCCGACGGCCGCTCAACTCGGTGCGTGGCGGGCGATCGCGGCCGGGGAGCACACGCTGGTCATCGCGCCGACCGGTTCGGGCAAGACGTTGTCGGCGTTTCTGTGGGCGATCGATCAGCTCGCGGGCAGGTCGGCGACGGACGAGGCGCGCGGTACCGGGGTGCTGTACATTTCGCCGCTCAAGGCGTTGGCGGTGGATGTGGAGCGCAATCTGCGGGCACCGCTGGTGGGGGTCACGCAGACCGCGAAACGGCTGGGGTTGCCCGCGCCGGAGATCAGCGTCGGGGTTCGGTCGGGCGATACCACCGCGGCGGCGCGGCGATCGCTGCAGCGCACCCCGCCGGACATCCTGATCACCACGCCCGAGTCGCTGTTCCTGATGCTCACCTCGGCCGCGCGGGAGACGTTGCGCGCGGTGCACACCGTCATCGTGGACGAGGTGCATGCCATCGCGGGCTCCAAACGCGGTGCGCACCTGGCACTTTCGCTGGCCCGGCTGGACGGGCTGACCGAGCGGCCCGCGCAGCGGATCGGGCTGTCCGCGACCGTGCGGCCGCCCGAGGAGGTGGGCCGGTTCCTGGTGGGCCGCGCGCCGATCACCATCGTCGCCCCGCCCGCGCCGAAGACCTTCGATCTGTCGGTGCGGGTGCCGGTGGCGGATATGACCGAGCCGGATCCAGCGGGTGACACCGAGCAGGCCGGGTCGATCTGGCCGCATGTCGATTCGGCGATCGTGGATCTGGTGCTGGCGCATCGGTCCTCGATCGTGTTCGCAAATTCGCGGCGGCTGGCCGAGCGGCTCACCGCGCGGTTGAACGAGACGTATGCCGATCGGATCGGGGTGAGTGCGGAGGTCCCCGAATCCGCGTCGGAACCCGGGCCGCCTCTGCGCACGCCCGCGCTTATCGGTGCCACCTCCGAGGTCAACAACGGCAGCGCGACGCTGCTGGCCCGCGCGCATCACGGGTCGGTGAGCAAGGAGCAGCGCGCCCTCATCGAGGACGATCTCAAGACCGGGCGGCTGCGCTGCGTGGTCGCCACCAGCAGTCTCGAACTGGGCATCGATATGGGTGCGGTCGATCTGGTGGTGCAGGTGGAGGCGCCGCCCTCGGTGGCCAGTGGACTACAGCGCGTCGGGCGGGCCGGGCATCAGGTCGGCGAGATCTCCCGCGGTGTCATCTTCCCCAAACACCGCACCGACGTGATCCACTGCGCGGTCGCCTCCATGCGCATGACGGCCGGGCAGATCGAACAGCTGCGGATTCCCACCCATCCGCTGGACATCCTGGCCCAGCAGACCGTCGCGGCCTGTGCCCTGGATCCGATCGATGTGGATACCTGGTTCGAGATCGTCCGCGGCACGGGAAGCTATGCGACACTGCCGCGTTCGGCCTACGAATCGGTGCTGGACCTGCTGTCCGGGCGCTACCCGTCGGACGAGTTCGCCGAGCTGCGCCCGCGCGTGGTGTGGGACCGCGACGCGGGCACCCTGACCGGACGTCCCGGGGCGCAACGCCTCGCGGTCACCTCCGGCGGCGCGATCCCCGACCGCGGCCTGTTCCCGGTGTTCATGGTCGGCGAGAAAGCCTCCCGCGTCGGCGAACTCGACGAGGAGATGGTCTACGAATCCCGCGTCGGCGACGTCTTCGCCCTCGGCGCCACCAGCTGGCGCATCGAGGAGATCACCCACGACCGCGTCCTGGTCACCCCCGCCTTCGGCCTCCCCGGCCGCCTCCCCTTCTGGCACGGCGACTCCCTCGGCCGCCCCGCCGAATTGGGCTCCGCCCTCGGCGAATTCGTCCGCACCACAGGTCAGGCCATCGAACACGCCCCCGCCGCGACGATCGATGCGTTACTCAGCACTCCCCCCGGGCTCGAGCGAGCGGAGCCGCTGGGAACCGATGGCGCTATCGCTGAGCAGCGGTTCGAGGGGTCGGACTCCGTCGGGTCCGGGGTGTCGAGGCAATCGGTGGGGAGTGGTGCGTCGGTGGGTTCACAAGGGAGGAAGCGCGGAGCAAAGGGGGATCGGGCGGGGGCGTCCGGTGGGGGGACGAACCCGGGTACGGGCGAGTTGGATGGGTTCGGGGGGATTGTGCGGGCGGCGGGGTTGGATGCGTTCGCTACGGCGAATCTTGTTGCGTTGCTGCGGGATCAGCGGGCGGCGACGGGGCAGCTGCCGACGGATCGGACGTTGTTGGTGGAGCGGTTCCGCGATGAGCTCGGGGATTGGCGGGTGGTGTTGCATTCGCCGTACGGGTTGCCGGTGCATGCGCCGTGGGCGTTGGCGGTGGGGGCGCGGCTGCGGGAACGGTTCGGGGTGGATGCCGCGCCGCAGGCCTCGGACGACGGGATCGTGGTGCGCCTGCCCGACACCACCGACGAACCGCCGGGTGCGGATCTGTTCGTGTTCGAGCCGGACGAGATCGATGAGGTGGTGACCGAGCAGGTCGGCGGTTCGGCCCTGTTCGCCTCCCGGTTCCGCGAGTGCGCGGCGCGGGCGCTACTGCTGCCGCGTCGCGATCCGGGCCGCCGGGCACCGCTGTGGCAGCAGCGGCAGCGCGCGGCGCAACTGCTGGATGTGGCGCGGAAGTTCCCGGATTTCCCGATTCTGCTGGAGACCGCGCGCGAGTGCCTCCAGGACGTGTACGACCTGTCCTCGCTGCGCGAGGTGCAGACCGGGATCGCGCACCGCAAGCTGCGGCTGGTCGAGGTCGAAACCGCCACGCCCTCACCGTTCGCCAACGCCCTGCTGTTCGACTACATCGCCCAGTTCATGTACGAGGGCGACAGCCCGCTGGCCGAACGACGGGCCGCGGCACTCTCGCTGGACTCGGGCCTGCTGGCCGAACTGCTCGGACGGGTGGAACTGCGGGAGCTGCTCGACGCCGAGGTCCTCGATCTCACCGAACGCGAATTGCAGCGCCTGACCCCCGAACGCCAGGCCCGCGACGCCGAGGCGCTGGCGGATCTGCTGCGGCTGCTGGGCCCGCTGACCCCGGCCGAAGCGGTCCCGCGCTGCACCGCCGATCCCGAACCGTGGTTCGCCGAACTCCTCGAAGCCCGTCGCGCCCTGTCGGTTTCGTATGCGGGGCAGCAGTGGTGGGTGGCGATCGAGGACGCGGCCCGGCTGCGCGACGCCCTCGGTGTGCCGCTGCCGATCGGGGTTCCGGCCGCGTTCATCGAGCCCGTCGCCGATCCGCTGGGCGATCTGGTCGGCCGGTACGCGCGCACGCACGGCCCGTTCGGGTTGGAGGCGCTGGCGCACCGCTTCGGTCTCGGCCCGGCCGTCGCGGCGACCGCCCTGCATCGGCTCGCCGCCGAGAAACGGGTCGTGGAGGGCGAATTCACGCCCGGGGCGGCCGGTACGGAATGGTGTGACACCCAGGTGCTGCGCCGGTTGCGGCGGCGTTCGCTGGCCGCGGCGCGCAAGGAGATCGAACCCGTCGCGACCACCGCGTTCGCGAAGTTCCTGCCCGCCTGGCAGCAGGTCGGCACCGGCCAGTTGCGCGGCGTGGACGGTGTGGCCGCGGTCGTGGAACAGCTTGCGGGCGTACCGATTCCGGCCTCCGCGTGGGAATCGCTGATCCTGCCCGCCCGGGTCCGCGACTACGCGCCCGCCATGCTCGACGAACTGATGTCCACCGGCGAGGTCATCTGGTCCGGCCACGGCTCGCTCACCGCCAAGGACGGCTGGATCGCTCTGCACCCCGCCGACCAGGCCGCCCTCGCCCTCTCCCCACCCGACGACATCGACCTCACCGAAACCCAGATCCAACTCCTGGTCGCCCTCGGCGCCACCGTCATCCCGGAAACGCCGCCGACGCGCGCGCAGGTGGTGCCCTCGGTCGGCGGGGCGTACTTCTTCCGGCAGCTCTCCGACGCCACCGGTCTGCTCGACGACGCGGCGGTCGCGGCGGCGCTGTGGGAACTGGTGTGGGCCGGACATGTCGCGGGCGACACCTTCGCACCGGTGCGGGCGCTGCTGTCGGGGAGCGCGCGCAGCACCGCCACCCATCGCACACCCCGGCGCACGCCGCGCGGCCGGATGTATCTGCCGCGCGCGAACATGCCGACCCGCAGCGGCCCGCCGACCATGGCAGGACGCTGGTCCCTGCTGCCGGAACGGGTGTCGGACAATACGATTCGCGCGCATGCCACGGCCGATCTGCTGCTGGAGCGGTACGGGGTGCTGACCCGGGGATCGGTGCAGGGCGAACAGGTTCCGGGCGGATTCGCGCTGATGTACCGCGTACTCACCGAATTCGAGGATCGCGGCCGCTGCCGCCGCGGCTATTTCATCGATTCGCTCGGCGGGGCGCAGTTCTCCACGACCGACGTGGTGGACCGGCTGCGTTCCTTCGACACCGAACGATCCGCCGAATCCGAAGGCGCACAACGTACTTCCGATACCACCCTGGCCCTGGCGGCCTGCGACCCCGCCAACCCCTACGGCGCGGCCCTACCCTGGCCGAAGGGCGCGACCGAAGCCGCAGGCCACCGCCCCGGCCGCAAGGCGGGCGCACTGGTGGTCCTGGTCGACGGCGAACTCACTCTCTACCTCGAACGTGGCGGCAAAACCCTGCTCACCTTCACCGAGGACCCGCGGCAACGCACCCGCGCCGCCACCACCCTGGCCGCCCTGGTCCACGACCACCACATCGACTCCCTCGTCGTGGAGCGCGTGAACGGAGAATCCGTGCACGGCAACACTTTCGCCGCCTTCCTCACCGAAGCAGGGTTCGCCCCCACGCCCCGCGGTTTCCGTCTACGGAGCCGACCATGAATCCGCTCCGGCCCGACGCACCACTTGTTCGATGTGTCACTCGCGCACTCGGAGGTGCCCGTGCCCGAGGGTGACACGGTCTTCCGGACCGCCGGGCGACTGCGGGCGGCGCTGGCCGGGAACACGCTGGTGCGCAGCGATTTTCGGGTGCCGAGATACGCGACGCTGGATCTGTCCGGGCAGACCGTCGAGGAGGTCGGCAGTTACGGCAAGCATCTGTTCGTGCGGACGCCGACGGTCAGCATCCACACGCACCTGAAGATGGAGGGTGAGTGGCGGGTGTTCACACCGGGCCAGCGCTGGACCAAACCGGCGTTCACCGCGCGGCTGATCCTCGCCACCGCCGCAGCCGAGGCGGTGGGCTTCGCGCTGGGAACCGTCGAGGTATTGCGCCGCGAGCAGGAACACACCGTCACGGACCGGCTCGGCCCGGATCTGCTGGGCCCGAATTGGGATGCGGCCGAAGCGGTTCGCCGCCTGCTGACCGAACCGGATCGCCCGATCGGCCTGGCCCTGCTCGACCAGCGCAATCTGGCCGGGATCGGCAATATCTACCGCAGCGAGATCTGTTTCGTCGAACGCGTCGACCCGCGCCGTCCGACCGGATCGGTACCCGACCTGCCCGCCCTGGTCGACAGGGCACACCGAGTCCTGCACTCCGCCGCCCACGATCCCCCGTGGCGGCCCTACGTCTACCGCCGCCACCGCCAACCCTGCCGCCGCTGCGGCACCACCCTCACCCAGACCCTCATCGGCGAGGGCCCCGACACCGAACGCACGATCTACTTCTGCACCGGCTGCCAGGAATAAGCCCGACCCCCGAACACCATCCCCACAACGCCCCCACCACACCACAGTGTCATTTGCCACTCAATAGCTAATATCTCGGTCGCGCGCAACGACATACCCGTCATGACCGCAGCCACCGCCCACCGCATCGCGCGCATCACCCTGCAACTGGTGCATGCGCTGATCGCCACGGCCATCACGCTGCTTCTGGTCTACCTACTGCTCCACACCCGATGACCCCCTGTTCGATCATGCGCCCGGACAACACAACCGCGCGCTGGAATCACCCGTCGGTCGGGACGGGTTCGAGGATCTCCGGGCGGGGTTCGGGTGCGGCGGCGCGCAGGGCGTCGGCGGAGATGTCGTCGGGTTGGGTTTGGGAGCGGATCTCGGCGTCGACCCTGGCGTTGTAGGTGGCGACCTCCCGGGCGACGCGCTGATCGTCCCAGCCCAAGACCGGGGCGACGAGGCGGCCGACCTCTTCGGCGCAGGCCACGCCGCGGTGCGAGTATTCGATGGAGATGCGGGTGCGGCGGGCCAGGATGTCGTCGAGGTGCAGTGCGCCCTCGGCGGTGGCGGCATAGACCGCCTCCACGCGCAGATACGTCGGGGATTCGGTGATCGGTTGCAGCAGTTCGGGTTTGCCCGCGGCGAGGTCGAGCACGTCGGTGACCAGGGAGCCGTAGCGGTCCAGCAGGTGTTCGATGCGGTACGGGTGCACGCCGTAGGTCTGCGCGAGTTGCGGGGCCTGGTTGAGCAGGGCGAAGTAGCCGTCCGCGCCCAGCAGCGGCACCTTCTCGGTGATCGAGGGCGAGACCCGCTGCGGGATATCGGGTGCCGCGGCATCCACCGCGTCGTACGCCATCACCCGATAGGTGGTGTACTTGCCGCCCGCGATGGCGACCAGTCCCGGGCAGATCCGCGCGACGGCGTGTTCGCGCGAGAGCTTGGACGTCTCGTCGCTCTCCCCCGCCAGCAGCGGCCGCAATCCGGCGTAGACGCCCTGGATGTCCTCGTGCGTGAGCGGCGTGACCAGCACCTGGTTCACCCGTTCGAGCAGATACGCGATATCGGCCTTGGTCGCCGCGGGATGGGCGAGGTCCAGATTCCAGTCGGTGTCGGTGGTCCCGATGATCCAGTGACCCGGCCCCCACGGGATGACGAACAGCACCGAGGTCGGGGTCCGCAGGATCAGCGCGGTGTCACTGGCGATCCGATCGCGCGGCACCACGATGTGCACACCTTTGGAGGCCCGCACGTGGAAACGTCCGCGCTGCCGCGAGAGCGCCTGGATCTCGTCGGTCCAGACACCGGTCGCATTGATCACCACATGCCCGCGCACCTGCGTGGCGCGCCCGTCCTCGCTGTCGCGCACCTTCACCCCGACCACCCGATCGGCCTCCCGCAGGAACCCCACCACCTGCGTCGAGGTGCGCACGACCGCACCGTAGTGCGCGGCGGTGCGGGCCACGGTCATGGTGTGCCGGGCGTCGTCGACAACGGTGTCGTAATAGGTGACCCCGCCGATCAACGCGTCCCGCCGCACCCCCGGTGCCAGCCGCAACGCCGCCGACCGAGTCAAATGATGTTGTCCCGGAACAGATTTCGCCCCACCCATGGTGTCGTACAGCACCAGCCCCGAAGCGACATACGGCCGCTCCCACACCCGATGGGTCAGCGGATACAGGAACCGCAGCGGCTTGACCAGATGCGGCGCAAGGGTTTTCAGACTCAACTCACGCTCACGCAACGCCTCCCGCACCAACCCGAAATCCAGCTGTTCGAGATACCGCAACCCACCATGAAACATCTTGGACGACCGACTCGAGGTCCCCGAAGCCAGATCCCGCGCCTCCACCAACGCAACCTCGAGCCCCCGAGTAGCCGCATCCAACGCGATCCCCGCCCCGACCACCCCACCCCCGATGACAACGACATCGAAATGATCCCGCCCCAACCGCTCCCACGCACCATCCCGCTGACCGGGCCCCAACTCCCCGGCCGAACGGGACCCCGCCTGCGATATCTCCGCCATCCTCGACTCCTCCAGCCGATGCCGAACGCTCGTTGGTGACACACCTGCCCGCGACATAGCCGCAAGGTAGCTGGACGTCACTGTAGTGCACCGCCGTCCGAGCGCCCGGCATCGTCGGCCGGAGGAGAAGCCGCTAGGGCTAGCCGTCGCGCTCTTCGCCGAACGTTCGCGCCAGCCTGTCGACGGCCTCGCGCAACGTCGGTGCGTCGAACGTGGTGAAGCACAAGCGCATTGCCGAGCGGTAGTCGGAATCGACGGCGAATGCCGATCCCGGGACGTAGGCGACGCCGTGTTCGACTGCGCGCGAGAGTGATCGGGCCGTGTCGGTGTCGTCGGTGAAGGATGCCCAGACGAACATGCCGCCGGTGGCGTCGGTACTCACGATGCGGTTGCCGAATCGTTCGCGCAGTGCGCCGACCAGTGCCTTCGCGCGTTCGCCGTAGTTGCTGCGCACCGTGTTCACGTGTGCGGCAAGCCAATCCGTGTCGGCCAGCAGGTCGGCGGTGATCTGCTGGGTAAGCGCCGAACCGCACAGGTCCGCACCCTGTTTGAGCAGTTCCACCGCGCGGCAGACCCGGTCGGGCGCGACCATCCAGCCCGCGCGCAGCGAGGGGGCGAGGATCTTCGAGGCGCTGGACAGCCGAATCACGTTGGGCGAGTAGGTCGCAACGGGTTCGGCTGCGGGCCGGTCGAACCAGAGTTCGCCGTACGGATCGTCCTCGATGACCCAGAATCCGTAGCGGTCGGCGAGCCCGGCCAGCTCCGCGCGACGCCGCGCACTCATCGTCACCCCGCGCGGATTGTGAAAGTTGCTGACCGTATGCACGACCGCCGGACGCTCCCCGCGCTCGAGCAGTTCGGCGAGCAGATCGACCCGCATCCCCTCCGCATCCAGCGGAACCGACGCGATCCGCGCCCCGGCGGCCCGGAACACCTGCAACGCACCGACATACGCCGGATCCTCGACCACCACCAGCGCGCCCGGATCCAACAGCACCTCACCCAGCAGCGACAACGCCTGCTGCGAGCCGTGCGTGACGAACACCTCCGCGATCGGCACCGCCCGGCCCAGCCGCGCCGACTCCCGCGCGGCAAGCACCTCACGCAGCGGTCCCCAGCCCGCCGACTGGGTGTACTGCAATCGTGAACGATCCGCCAGCGCGGCCTCGGCGGCACGGGCGATCCGATCGCGCGGCATGAGCTGTTCGTCCGGCAACCCACCGGCCAGGCCGATGACCTCCGGACGTTCGGTCAACGTCAGCAGATCACGAATCGCCGAACTCCGCAGACCGTCCAGCCGATGCGACAGCGATGGTGAGACGGGCGACATAGAGACCTCCGACAATGGGTTACGTCATCCCACCATCGCACAGGTAATTCATTATATGAAATTTGTATCTCAGATAATGAGATCTGATCAGAGACCCTGCGGTGCCCTCGCGATCAGGTACTTGCCGTCGACCTGCTGCGTGTCGAACGCCTCCCGATACGTCTGAGTCTTACCGTCGGGAGTGTTCTCCGTGATCACCACCAGGAAACTGTTCGCCGTCAACTCGTTGATGCGCAGGCAGTACGTGGTACCCACCGGATACTGATCGATGACCTGCTGCGCCACGTTGACCGTGTTCGGTTTCACGAAGGTCAACGCCTTGGCCGCACTGCGGTCGGTGTAGATCGCGTGCTCGAAGCCGAGGATCGCGCCGACCCCGCTGTTGGTGTCGCCGGGACCGTTGCCGACGGTGGTACCGCCGCTCTTGTAGGTCTGGCAACTCGCCCCGCCGTCCTGCGTCGGGGCCTGCGCGCCCGGCGTCGCGGTGGGGTTGGGACTCGGGTGGTCTCCACCGCGCATGGCGTACACGATCACACCCACGATCGCCAGCACCACGACCACTCCGGCCGCGATCCCCCCGTACAGCACACCGCGATTGCGGCGCGACCCGTCCGAGGTGGGCGCGGAGGTCTGCCGCCCCGAGGAGGAGCCGAAGTCCAGGGCCATATCGTCGTCGTCCCACAGCGAACCCGAGGACGAACTCTTGCCCGACGCGGATCCGCGCGCGGCGACACTGGGCTCGCGCGGCGCGGCGAGCTTCTTGGCCAGATCGTCGTCGTCCCACAGCGAACGCGGCTGTCCGGACTGCGACTGCTCGGGCCGGGTGGGCGGGCGCGGCGGCACGGCCTGCCACGTTCCGGTATCGGGCCCACCCTGACCACCGGCCTGATCCGAATACCGCACCGTCTCCTGCGAGCCGGTCGAATACTGTTGCGGCTGAACGATTTCCCGCGAACCGGTCGAGTCCGGCGCACGGTACTGCTGCGGCGGCTGCACGATCTCGCGCGACCCCGTCGAATCGGGTGCGCGGTACTGCTGCGGCGGCTGTACGATCTCGCGCGACCCCGTCGAGTCCGGCGCACGGTACTGCTGCGGCGGCGCGGGCACCGTCGGCTGCACCGGCGGGGCGGGCTGCTGATCGACCGGCTGCCAGCCGAGGCTGGGGCGCTCACCCCCATCGGCGGGCTGCCACCCCACGGCCGGACGTTCCGGAGCGTCGGCGGGCTGCCAGCCCACCGCACCCCCACCGGTCGGCGGACCGAACGCATCCATCGGCGGCCCGAATTCACCGACCGGCGGACCGAACCCGGACGTGGGCGGTCCGAAACCCGACTCACCCGATTCGTCGTGTTCCGAATCGTCCTTGGAGGCCATCACCCGTTCCTTCCCCAGGACACCCGCGTGGGGCGGTCTACCAACGACCGCCCCACGCCGAACCAGCTTGCACCGATGTCCCCCGGGCCAGCACCGAGTCTCAGTTCTGGACCGAACCACTCCACTGCGTGCTGACACCGGCGACATTCACCGTCTGCGGGGCGTAATTCCCCTCCGGCAGCCTACCAACGTGAGCGGCCGCGTCGAGTGCGGCGACCCCACCCGGCTGCATCCGGATCCACCCCTCGACCGCGGCCTTGGCCGCGTTGGCCTGGGTGGAGTCGACGTAGGTGGTGTTCTTGACGTCGTTGAAACCGGTGCGGGCCTTGAGGTCATCGATACCCGTGGTGTGGGTGTACGTGGTGACCTTGATCTTGTTGGCCTCGACGTACTCGATCGAGACGCCCGCGTCACCGGTCCCGTTCGGGGTTCGGTAGCCGACCGTGCCGACGTAACCGTTGGCGTTGTTGAAGTGGTGCGTGTTGGCCACGTAGCCGGGGGCCAGCCCACCGCCGTCGATGTTCGCGCCGACCTCGGTGTGCGGGCCGTTCATCTGCACCACCGGCGCGGCCGGGGCGGAATGCAGGCTCGGCGAGCTCCAGCGCGGCGGGCCCTGCACGGTGCCCTGCTGGGCGGCGCCGTTACCGGCGAGCGAATCCATGGTGCCCTGGCCGGGCTGCGGCTGGCTCGGCTGCTGATTCGGCTGCGCGGTACCCGGGTTGGGCATCACGGCCGGCTGCGCCGGGCCGGTGTCGGTGCTCTGTCCGGGCACCGGCAGCGGCGCGACGCGCGGGGTGGTGACACCCGGCTGCACCGGACCGGCCAGGCTCTGATCCGGTTGCGTCCCATTGGGATTGGGCTGCGTGACGCCCGGCTGCGACGGGGTGACACCCGGCTGGGCGCCACCCGGCGCGGTCACTCCGGGCTGCGGGGTGTTCTTGTCGTTCGACTGCCCCGGCTTGGTGACGCCCGGCTGCGCGGGAGCCTGATTCTGCGTCGAGGGGGTACCCGCCTGGGTGTCGCCCGGCTGCGCGGGCGTGGTGGGCACCGGGGTCGGACTCACTGGGTCCGCACCAGCCGGTGTGGCCAGCAGAGTGACCACGGCGGCCGCGGTGGCCAACGGCAACGACGTGGCCACCACGCGCTGCACCCGATTCGGCTTACTACGCTGATGTTTCACTGCTCGCAGTCCCTTTCCCGAGCACGGCCGCCGTCATGTCGGGCAAAGCACACCGCACTCCCGTTATCCCTCATCAGATGCCGGACCGCTGACACGACCCCGGGGGCCGCTCGCGAACTCCGGTCGGGAAAGGCACAATCCCCCGTCACGAAATCTGCCAACCAACCCACCACTCACATCTCTGCGGGAAGTGAATCACACGAACAGGTTTCCGGCAACATGTATCGAATTCCCAGTGCCGCAAACGCACTCGCTCCCGCGAGAGGTGTTGTCCAGGGGACTGATCGGGCGTGAACGACGGCCCGCCGGAACATGAACGATGCCCGAAAGCCGTGCGGCGCCGAGCGATCGGAAGGTGTCCGGTCCGGACTACCCCAGATCGTCGTGCCGCATCAACTGACGCGCGGCCTCGGTGATCGATCCCGACAGCGACGGATACACCGAGAACGTCTGCGCCAGATCGTTCACGGTGAGATTGTTCTGCACCGCCATCGCGATCGGCAGGATCAGCTCCGAGGCGATCGGCGCCACCACCACGCCGCCGATCACCACACCGGTCGCCGGACGACAGAAGATCTTCACGAAACCGCGTCGCAGCCCGGACATCTTGGCCCGCGGATTGGTGTTCAACGGCAGCATCACCGTGCGCGCCGGAACCTGACCGTCGTCGATCGCGTTCTGGCTCACCCCGACCGTGGCGATCTCGGGCCGGGTGAACACCGCCGAGGCCACCGTCTTGAGCCGGATCGGCTGCACCCCCTCGCCGAGTGCGTGATACATCGCGATCCGGCCCTGCATCGCGGCCACCGAGGCCAGCGGGAGCAGTCCGGTGCAGTCGCCCGCGGCGTACACACCCGGCACCGTGGTACGCGAGACGCGGTCCACCCGCAGATAGCCGCCGCGGTCCAGTTCGATACCGATCCGCTCCAGACCGAGGTTGGCGGTGTTCGGGGTGGAGCCGACCGTCATCAGCGCGTGCGAACCGGTGACCTCGCGGCCGTCGGAGAGTTTCACCACGATGCCGTCGTCGGTGCGCTCGACCGCGTCCGCGCGCGCCTGCTTGACCAGTTCCACACCGCGTTCGGCCAGGGCGTCCTCGAGCACGAGCGCGGCGTCGGCGTCCTCACCGGGCATCATCCGGTCGCGGCTGGAGACCAGCTTCACCTTGACGCCCATCTCGGTGTAGGCGTTGACGAATTCCGCACCGGTGACACCGGATCCGACGACCACCAGCGTCTTGGGCATCTCCTGCAGGTCGTACAGCTGCCGCCAGTTCAGGATCCGCTCGCCGTCCGGTTCCGCGCCGGGCAGCACACGCGGGCTCGCGCCGGTGGCGATCAGCACCACCTCGGCCTCGAGCACCCGCTCACCGCCGCCGGCCAGATTCGCGCGCACCAGATGGGTGGCCAGGCCCGGAATCTGATCGATCAGCTCGCCGCCGCCGTTGAGGATGGTCACCCCAGCGGCCTGGAGTTTGGTGCGGATATCGGCGGACTGCGCCTGCGCCAACGCCTTCACCCGGGAATTCACCTCGGACAACCGCACCTGGGCCTGCGCCGGATGCAGCGTGATGCCCAGATCCCGCGCGCGGCGCAGATCGGTGCGCACACCGGTGGAGGCGATGAAGGTCTTGGAGGGCACACAATCCCACAGCACGCACGCGCCACCGACGCCGTCGCAGTCGATCACCGTGACCTCCGCGCCGTGCGCGGCCGCAACCAGTGCGGCCTCGTAACCGGCCGGACCGCCGCCGATGATTGCTATGCGGGTCATGGATACCTCCGCCTTCGTGCTGTTCGACCGGGATCTCCGATACCGGCAAAGCGTATCTGTGCGCGTTCACGAGGGCGCGCGCGCCGCGCGTTTGCGGGTCCCGGTGGGCGGCCGGACGGAGCCGAGGTACGTGCTCCTTCGCCGTCCTCGCGGTCATTCGATACTCTTGCCTGGTGCCGATATACGCCGCGTATGGATCCAATATGGATCCCGAGCAGATGCTCAAGCGCTGTCCGCACTCCCCCGTGTACGGAACCGGCTGGTTGGAGGGCTGGCGCCTGACCTTCGCCGGAGACGACATCGGCTGGGAGGGACCGCTGGCGACGGTGGTCGAGGAGCCCGGATCCCGCGTGTTCGTCGTGCTCTACGACGTGCCCGACGAGGACGAGGTGAGCCTGGACCGCTGGGAGGGTTCGGATTTCGGCATACACAAGAAGATCCGGCTGCGCGTCAGCCCCAGTTCGGGCACCGGTTCACAGCCCGTCCTGGCCTGGCTGTACGTCCTGGACGCCTACGAGGGCGGCCTACCCTCGGCCCGCTACATCGGCGTCATCGCCGACGCGGCCGAAAAGGCCGGAGCCCCAGCCGAATACGTCCACGCGCTACGCACCCGCAACTCCCGAAACGTCGGCCCCGGCGCTGTGTGATCGGCCGCTGCTCCGGCGTGTTCGCGGCCGGCAAGGCTTACCGTTCAACACTCGGGCTTCGCTCATGCGCTTCGAGCGCTGAACGACAAGCCGACCGCGAACTCCCCGCTCGAAGGCTCGGCTCCGTGCGGATCACCGCGGTAGCCCACACCTCACCAACGCACAGGTGATAGCTGAGCGGTACACAGGTGACAGCAGAGCGGCCGCACCCGATGTGGATGCGGCCGCACGGCTGAGTGATTCGGCCTAACTCGCGTTCAGGACCAGGTTGGTCAGCACGCGCACACCGACGGCGAGGGCGCGTTCGTCCAGGTCGAACGTGGGCTGGTGCAGGTCGAGTTGATCGCCGTGGCCGGACCAGACGCCCAGCCGGGCCATCGCGCCGGGGACTTCCTCGAGATACCAGGAGAAGTCCTCGCCGCCGCCGGACTGCGGAGTGTCGGCCAGCGCGTCGGGACCCACGGCGCGGATCGCGTCCTCGAACATCCGGGTGGCCTGTTCGTCGTTGACCACCGGCGGGACGCCGCGCTTGTAGTTCAGCTGATACCGCACGCCGGTCGGCGCGAGTAGGCCCTCGACGATCTCCCGCACCATCGGCTCGAGCAGCGACCACGTCGCGTGATCGCCGGTGCGCACGGTGCCGGTGAGCATGCCCGTCTGCGGAATCGCGTTGGGGGCCTTGCCCGCCGAGACCGCGCCCCACACCATCACGGTGCTGGTGCGCGGATCGATCCGGCGGCTCAGCAGCCCCGGCAGACCGGTGATGACCGTGCCGATCGCGTACACCAGATCGCTGGTCAGATGCGGACGCGAGGTGTGCCCGCCGGGTGAGTCCAGCACCAGTTCCACGGTGTCCGCGGCCGAGGTGATCGCCCCGACCCGCACCCCGACACGCCCGGCCTCGAGCCGGGGATCGCAGTGCAGCGCGAACGTCCGCGACACGTCCTCCATCGCACCCGCGGCGACCATATCGATGGCCCCGCCGGGCATGACCTCCTCCGCGTGCTGGAACACCAGCCGCACCCCGACCGGCAGATCCGGCACCTGGGCCAGCGCCGAGGCCGCACCCAGCAGGATCGCGGTGTGGGCGTCGTGCCCGCAGGCGTGCGACACGCCCGGCACCGTCGAGGCGAACGGCAGTCCGGTGTACTCCTGCAACGGCAGCGCGTCCATATCCGCGCGCAGGCCGATCCGCGGGCCGTCGGGACCGATATCACACAGCAGACCGGTCCCGGTGGGCAGCTTCTGCGGTTCCAATCCGGCCTTGACCAGCCAGGACTCCACGAATTCGGTGGTCGCGAATTCGGTCCGGGACAACTCCGGGTTGGTGTGCAGATGACGTCGCCAGCCGACCAGGTCGTCCGCGTTGTCGCGGAGCCACGCGTCGACGATCGCGCGACCCGCGCCCGGACTGCTTGGTTCGTCCGCCGAGGCCGTCGTATCCGGGCCTGCCGCCGCCGCGGTTCGGCCGTCCGTACTCACCGAAAATCCTCCTGTCGCTGAACGCTGTGTTCCAACAACCGTTCTCTATGGAATTGATCGCCCGCGACCTGTATCGCGGTACGCGCCAACGCCGTGGCCCCGTCGATCACCGCCAGATCCGCGGAACCGGTGACGCACGCGGCCGCGAACTCCGGCTGATGCGTCACCGATCCCGCGGCGTCGATGCCGATGACCGGATGGATGCCCGGGATGACATTGGTGACGTTGCCCATGTCGGTGCTGCCCAGCGGGCGTGCCGCCTCGAGTTCCGGCGCCAGTGGTACGCGTCCGATTCCGGTGATCTGCTCGCGGTAGGCACACAGTACTGCCGCGTCGGGGGTGAGCTCGGTGTACGTGGGCGCGAGCAACCGGATGTCGTGGGTGGTTCCGGTCGCCAGCGCTCCCGCCTCGAAGCAGGCCGATGCGCGTCGCATCAGATCATCGAGGGATGCGGAGTCGGCTGCCCGTAGGTAATACAGCAGTTCCGCGTGCTCGGGCACGATATTGGGGGCAACGCCGCCGGACTCGACTATACCGTGCAGTTGCTGCCCGGGCGCGAGATGTTGACGCAGCAACCCCAGCGCAACCTGCGCGACGGTGACCGCGTCCCCGGCGTTGCGGCCCAGTTCGGGGGCCGCGCTGGCGTGTGCGGCCCGGCCGCGATACCGGACGGACAGATCCGACAGGGCCAGCGAACGCGCGCCGACGATGTCGAACGGCCCGGGATGGACCATCATCGCCATCGCCACGTCGTCGAACACACCGCGTTCGAGCATCAGCACCTTGCCACCGCCGCTCTCCTCGGCCGGTGTGCCGAACACCTTCACCGTGATCGCGCACGCATCGGCCACCTCGGCCAGCCCGAGCGCCGCACCCACCGCCGACGCGGCGATGATGTTGTGCCCGCAGGCGTGGCCCATCTCTGGCAACGCGTCGTATTCGGCGCAGATTCCCACCACGAGCGGGCCGTGGCCATAGGTCGCGGTGAACGCGGTGTCCAGCCCGGCAACCCCGGTCTCGACCGCGAATCCGCGTTCGTGCAGCGGCTCGAGGGTCTTCGCGGCGCTGCGGACCTCGGCGAACGCGAGTTCCGGTTCGGCGTGGATGGAGTGCGACAGCGCGACGAGTTCGGCGGCGGCGCGGGCGATCCCGGCGTCGGCGGCAGCGGTGAGCGTCGGATCGGCCGCGGCGAGAACGGGATCGGGCGACGGATCCGCGGGCTCGGGCTGTCGGTCCGCGCCACGATGTGCCATGGCATCAGTCTCGCACCGACCGCGAGGTTGCGGAGTGTTGGCCGCGGGTTCGGCGGCGGTGACCCGCGGGCGTCGATCAGGGTTGGAAGGCCAGGTTCTCCTGGGTGGTCGGCACCGCGAGGCCCGCGAGGGCGCGGCCGTGCAGGGCCCGCTTGATGACCGGCAGATTCGGCTTGCGGTTACCGGCCAGTGCGGCGGCCCGTTCGACGGCGCTGGCCAACACCGCGTCAGCGTCGGCCGCGGCGTCGACGATTCCGGCGGCGATCGCGGCCTCCGCGCCGTAGCGGCGGCCGGTGGTCATCGCCTCGACCGCGACCTGATTGGTCAACCGCTCGGTGACCAGCGCGTTCATCGCGACGGTGAACGGCATGCCCAGATGCACCTCGGGCAGGCACCAGTAGCCGCGATCGGAGCGCATCACCCGGAAGTCGTGCGAGGTGGCCAGCATCGCGCCCGCGCCGAAGGCGTGCCCGTTCACCGCGGCCACGGTGGCCATCGGGAAGGTCAGCAGACGGGTGTAGAGGCTGTGCACCCGGTCCAGATACCAGCCGCTGCGATCGAAATTGCCGAACAGCCAGTCGGTGTCCAGGCCGTTGGAGTAGAACTTGCCGGTCGCGACGGTGACCAGCGCGGCCGGCGGATGCGGCTGCTCGGCGGTGACCCCGGTCTGCTCGACCTCGTCCAGCAGACCGTGGAAGGCATCGATCCAGTCGGGATGGAAGCGGTTCTCGTTGTCGGTCTGCCCCTCGTCGCCGAGGTAGAGCACGAACACGTCTCCGTCACGTTCCAAATGCGGCATACGCAGCAGCATAACGACGCCGTCGGACAAGTTACCGGCGAGTCGGTACCGGCACCCGCATCAGATCCTCGGCCACCACCAGTTCGCCGTCGAAGTACTTCGCGGCCTCGAGCCGATGGTCCTCGAGGTCGGCGTAACGCTGCGAGAAATGGGTCAGCACCAGCGTGCGCACCCCGGCCGCCTGCGCCACCTGCGCGGCCTGGGCCGCGGTGAGGTGACCGTATTCGTGCGCCAGGCCCGCGTCGGTGTCCAGGAAGGTGGCCTCGATGACGAGCATGTCGGCGTGCTGCGCCAATTCCTCCACGCCCGAACACATCCGGGTGTCCATGACGAACGCGAACCGCTGCCCGTGCCGCACCGTGGAGACCTCGTCCAGGGTGACGACCCGGTCGTCGGGCAGCCGCAGCGAACCCTCGCGTTGCAGACGCCCGACATCGGGTCCGGAGATACCGAACGCGGCCAGCCGATCGGGCAGGATGCGCCGCCCGTCCGGCTCGATCAACCGGTAGCCGAAGGTTTCGACGCGATGGTCCAGCCGGATCGCCTCGAACTCGAATGCGGTGTCCGGCAACGGAATCGGACCCGCCGCCGCGACCGGTTGCTCCCGCACCCCGGCGAAGTACGGCACCACATCGCGCAGGCGGCAATAGAATTCGCGTCCCGCGGCCGGGAAGCAGATGTCCACCGGATGCGTCACCTGATCCAGGTTCAGGCGCGCGAGCACGCCGGGCAGGCCGAGGCAGTGGTCACCGTGGAAGTGGGTCAGGCAGATTCGCGTGATCGAGGCGGCGGACACGCCCGCGAAGGACATCTGACGCTGGGTGCCCTCACCGGGATCGAACAGCAGCCCCTCGCCGTCCCAGCGCAGTAGATACCCGTTGTGGTTACGCTGGCGGGTCGGCACCTGGCTGGCCGTCCCCAGCACGACGAGCTCACGCGCAGTCACAACTCTGTTCCCACCACATTTTCGACACGACGTCCACCCGCGCACCGCGGGTCCGGCCTGCGCGACGCTACCAGGCACCCCGGGCCACGGCAGGTCACCCGGAAACCGCACGCCGTGAGGTATCGCACTATCGTGAACCACATGCTTGCCGAACAGGCCGCCGCGGCGATCGCCGAACGCACTGGAGTTCCGCACCATCGTATCGCCGTCGTACTCGGCTCGGGCTGGCAGGACGCCGCCGCCGAGATCGGCGCACCGACCGCGTCGGTGCCCATGACCGAGCTGCCCGGATTCGACGCGCCCACCGCCCAGGGCCACCAGGGCACCGTGCATTCGGTGACGGTGAACGATTCGCCGGTGCTGCTGATGATGGGCCGTCAGCATCTCTACGAGGGCCACGAACCCGCGCAAGTCGTGCACGGGGTGCGCACGGCCGTCGCCGCCGGTGCGGACACCATTCTGCTCACCAACGCGGCCGGGGGCATCCGTCCCGGACTGCGGGTGGGCGAGCCCGTGCTGATCTCCGATCATCTGAATCTGACCGGGCGCACGCCGCTGACCGGCGCCACGTTCGTCGATCTGGTCGACGCGTGGGATCCCGGATTGCGGGCCCTGGCAAGGGAAGTCGATCCGGATCTGACCGAGGGCGTCTACGCGGGGCTGACCGGACCGCAGTACGAGACGCCCGCGGAGATCCGCATGTTCGGCGCGCTGGGCGCGGATCTGGTCGGCATGTCCACGGTGCTGGAGGCCATCGCGTGTCGCGCGCTGGGGGCGCGGGTGCTGGGAATTTCGCTGGTCACCAATCTGGCCGCCGGGGTGACGGGTCAGCACCTCTCGCATGCCGAAGTGCTCGCCGAGGGCCGCGCCGCCGCACCGCGTCTGGGCAAACTGCTGCGCGGTGTGCTCGAACGCCTCTGAGTCCGCTCGAACGCTCCGGGTCGCCGGATTCGCGGGCGCGGCGAGACCCGGCCGCGCGTTTCGAATTCGAGGAAACCTGATGTGCCGGAAGGGATTGTGCTGATGTTGCGGTTCGGGACGGCCGGTCTGCGGGGTCCGCTGCGGGACGGGCCGGACGGGATGAACGTCGAGACGGTCTCACGCACCACCGCCGGACTCGCCGCCTGGTTGCGCGAGCGCTGCCTGGGCGGCGGTGTGGTGATCGTCGGCCGCGACGCCCGGCACGGTTCGGCCGAATTCGCCACGGCCACCGCGGAAGTCCTCGCCGCGGCCGGATTCGCGGTGCTGCCGCTGCCGCGCCCGCTGCCCACCCCGGTGCTGGCCTTCGCCGTGCGGGAGCTGAAAGCCGTTGCCGGAGTGCAGATCACCGCGTCACACAATCCGGCCACCGACAACGGCTACAAGCTCTACCTCAGCGGCGGCTCCCAGCTGATCCCGCCCGCCGACACCGAGATCGAACGTTGCATCGAGGCCGTCCGCGACCCGATCCCCCGCGCCGATCCCCTCCCGACCTCCCCCGACCCGCACCTGCTTAACCTCCCGTCCGGCACTCCCATCGCCGAACTGGGCGAGGAGATCGTCCGCCGGTACCTCGACCGCGTCGCCACCCTGCCCACCAGGCTCGACGCACAACCCGACCACACCACCACCCCGCCCGCCCGACTCGACACACAACCCGACCACACCACCACCCCGCCCGCCCGACTCGACACACAACCCGACGACGCCACCACCCCGCCCGCCCAGCTCGACACACAACCCGACCACGCCGACACCCTGCACGCCCGACTCGACACACAACCCGACCACACCACCACCCCGCCCGCCCGACTCGACACACAACCCGACGACGACGCACAACCCGGCCGAGCCGAAGCAACGCGCGAACAAGCCGCCGCGAGGCCGGGCGGATCGGGCACCGAGACGGACTCCGAGACCGTCGGCGACCCGGGCCGATCATCGGAGGCTTTCCCGGATGTGATGCCGCTTCCCGTGCGGCGCAACGAACTCCGGATCGCGCTGACGCCGATGCACGGGGTGGGCGGGGAAACGGCCGTGGCGGCGCTGCGTGCGGCCGGGTTCACCGATGTGCGCGTGGTGGACGAGCAGTTCGCGCCGGACCCGGATTTTCCGACGGTGAGTTTCCCGAACCCCGAAGAGCCCGGGGCCTCGGATCTGCTGCTGGCACTGGCCGATCGAGTCGATGCGGACGTGGCGATCGCGCTGGATCCCGATGCCGATCGGTGTGCGGTCGGGGTGCGCGGGCCGGACGGTTTCCGGATGCTGCGCGGGGACGAAACCGGTGTGCTGCTGGGCGATTTCGTGCTGCGCAGCGCGCCCGCGGACGCACTGGTCGCGACCACCATCGTGTCCTCGCGGCTACTCGGCAAGCTGGCCCCGGCGCGGGGCGCGCGGTACGCCGAGACGCTGACCGGTTTCAAGTGGCTGGCGCGCGCCGGTAGCGGCACGATCGGGCTGGGGCCGGAGGCGGCAGCGGAGCGTCACCACGCAGGCCTCCCGATCGTGCCCCGGCAACCGCGCCTGGTCTACGCGTACGAGGAGGCGATCGGGCACTGCGTGGATCCGGCCGCGGTGCGGGACAAGGACGGGATCTCGGCGGCGGTCGCGGTCGCCGAACTCGTGGCCCGGCTGCGTGCGGAGGATCGCGGCCTGCTCGATCTACTCGACGATTACGCGCTCGAATTCGGGCTGCACGCGGGGGATCAGGTCTCGCTGCGATTGGCCGATCAAGCCGCTGCCGCACAGGTGCTCGCGCGGTTGCGGGAGAACCCGCCGGACGTCATCGCCGGAACCCCGGTCACCTGCACCGATTCGGCGCAGGTGCGCGGCCCGATGCGCACCGACGCGCTGATCTTCGAGGCCGATACGTTCCGCGTCGTGGTTCGCCCCTCGGGTACCGAACCCAAGCTCAAGTGCTATCTCGAAGTGTTCGAACCGGTGCCGGACCGCGCGGCGCTACCGGCGGCGAAACAGGCTGCCGCGCAACGCTTGTCGGAGCTGCGCAAGTATTTCGAGAATCTGTAGCGCGGGGGTTCGGCCAGAACCTGTTCTGTCTCGGACGAACTCACGCCGCCGAACCCGGAATCGCCGGACGTTCGGCCGGAAGCTGTTCCGTATCGGACGAACTCACGCCGCCGAACCCGGAATCGCCGGACGTTCGGCCGGAAGCTGTTCCGTATCGGACGAACTCACGCCGCCGAACCCGGAATCACCGGAGCCCGAGGCGATCCGGACGCACTCTCGAAACTGTCCGGACCCTCCGTGGACGCTTCGGCTAGCGCGGCCCGAACTGACGATCGCCCGCATCCCCCAGACCCGGCACGATGTACGCGTTCTCGTTGAGCCCGGTATCGATCGTCGCGGTGACCAACCGGACGGGCAGCCCGGATTCCTCCAGTGCCGCAACACCTTCGGGTGCCGCGACGACGCACACCGCGGTGATGTCGGTGGCCTCGCGCGCGACCAGCAGTTCCAGGGTGTGCCGCATCGAACCGCCGGTCGCCAGCATCGGATCCAGCACGAAGACCGGCACCCCGGCCAGGCTCTCGGGCAGCGATTCCAGGTACGGCACGGGCTGATGGGTGCGTTCGTCGCGGGCGATGCCGACGAAGCCGACCCGCGATTCCGGAATCAGCTCGCTGGCGGCCTCGACCATGCCCAGACCCGCGCGCAGCACCGGCACCAGCAGCGGCGGATGCGCCAGCCGCACCCCCTCGGTGACCGCGACCGGCGTGGCGACCTCGAACGTCGTCACGGGGGCCGCGCGCAACGCCTCGTAGATGAGGATTCCGGTCAGATCCCGCAGTGCGCCACGGAAAGCCGGGTTCGGCGTGCGCTCGTCGCGCATGATGGTCAGCAGGGCGGAGGCGAGCGGGTGATCCACGATGTGCGTTCGCATGAGGGAACGATAAGGTTTGTGCCGGGGCCTGGCCCGCACTCCGTCCGGGAAAAATTCTTGTTCGGGAGTGGAACCGTTCTCGTGGAGCCTGCGTCAAACTACTCGGATGACGTAATCTGCCACCAGACCAGCACGATGGGGGATTGTGATGCCCAAGATCTCGGTCGACACCGAAGGCCTGGCCGCCTACGGTGCGACAGCCGGTGGATTGGCCGGTGAAATGGCCTCGGCCGCAACCGTTGCGGCGACTGCCGATCCGACCCTGCTCGGCCCGATATTCGGGCTCGTCGGGGGCGATTTCCTGACCGCGTACTCCGCGGCGCACGCCGGACACGTGGCCTCGATCGGCCAGCTGTCCGCGGTGCTCGGCACCATGGGCACCGCCGCGGCGGGCGCATCGGTCAGCTACGCGCAGAACGACGCCGAGCGCGTCACCGCCATGCACGCCGTACAGGAAGAGCTCCAGGCATGATCGCCGGGATCGACCTCGACGCGCTGGCCAAGCCGCTGGTGGATCTGGTCGCCAGTTTCGGCACCGGGGTCATGCCCAACGGCGGCCCCGCCGACGCGCTGCGGCAGACCTCCACCACGTTGGACGGCATCCACAAGGCCGGCAGCACCAGCATCAACCAGATGACCAACGCGTGGAACAGCCGCGCCGGTGACGCCGCCATGGACAAGGCCATGCAGGTGCAGACCTCGGCGGCGAACATCTCCGATCGCGGCACCAACATGGCCGATGTGGTCAGCCAGGCCGCGTCCACGGTGCAGACCGGGCAGCAGAAACTCGCCGGCATCCTGCAGGATTTCGTGCACCAGGTGAACGTGCTCGGCCCCGCGGCCACCACGCCCGTCGGCCTGACCACGGTGGTCACCTCGGCGATCGATCATTTCGGCCAGGCGGTCGGCGTGGTCGGCCAGGTGCGGTCGGATCTCGATACGCACACCGCGTCGATGACGCAGCTGACCCCGGCCCCGTCCAGCCCCTCCACGGTCGGCACCCCGGTCAACACCGCCTCGCTGATCTCGCAGGCCAGCAGCGGTGCGGAGACGGCGTCCTCGCTGCTCAGCGGCGTATTGTCCAGCGGCGGCTCGACGGTCAGCTCGCTGACCAAGAACGCCTCCAAGGATTCGAAGACCTCCACCGCGTCCAACAGCAGCACCGACAACAAGACCACCAAGAACGGCGGCGTGATGATCACGCTGCCCGACGGCACCAAGGTCGAGGCGCCCAACCAGAAGGCCGCCACGGCGGTGAACGCGGCGATCAAATGCTGCGGCACCCCGTACGTCTGGGGTGGTAACACCCCCGGCCAGGGCCTGGATTGCAGTGGTCTGACCAAGTACGCGTACGGCGAGGCGGGGGTCGACCTGCCGCGGCTGGCGGCCGATCAGAGCCAGGGCGCGACGCAGGTCAGCCCCGGCGATGTGGAGCCGGGCGATCTGGCCATCTGGGATGGTCACGTCGCGATGGTGGTGGGTAACGGAAAGATGGTCGAGGCCGGAGATCCGGTGCAGATCGACGCGATTCGAACGGAGAACATGGGAATGGCGTTCCACGGCTTCTACAGGCCCACGTCATGAGCGCGCCGCAGCAGGACATCCCGAACGTCACGGTCGCCTCGAGCACCAATCGTTCGGGCACCATCACCGTGCGGGCGACCGATCAGGGCATGCCGGTGGAGATCAAGTTCGAGCGCAGCGAATACCGTTACGGCGCACAGGCTCTGGCCGCCGAGATCCTGCGCCTGACCAAGCGGTCGGCGATCGTGGCCAAGGCGCGTCGCCGGGAGTTGCTGGCCGAGTCGGGGATGCCCGAGGAGATCCTCGACAAGCTCGGCCTGCCCACCCGCCGCACCGCAGTGGACGAGCTGGATCGGATGGACGACGAGGACACCGGACCGACGAGCTGGATGAGGCAGGTCTGAGCAGATGAGTGCCGAGATGGACGCGCTGGTCGCCGCGGCGACCGACAAGCTCGAGGCCCTGGAGGCCGCACTGCAGGGCCTCGGACAGGTGCGCGGCAAGCACACCAGCGAGGACGGACTGGTCAGCGTCGAGGTGAACAGCGACGGCGCCCTGGTCGGCCTGCGCCTGGCCGAGTCGATCACCTCGCGCCCGCCCGCCGAGGTGGGGCAGGCCATCATCCAGGCGTGCACCCAGGCGGCCCAGGATGCGGGCGAACAGCGCTCCAAGGTCGTGGCGACGCTCAACTCGAGCTTCACCACACAGCAGCCGGGAAATGTTGGGGGGCGGGCCGAATAGTGCCACAGGCGCAGGGTCGATAGGCTCACGGTCATGGCTTCTGGAGACATCGTCCCGATCGAGCTCGGCCTGACCGACGGCGATCTCGTCACCCTATGGGCACCGCGCTGGCGCGACGGTGAGGACGAGTGGGAGGCATTCCTCGGACACGAGGAGGCACTGTACGGTTTCGACTCGGTCGCGGAGCTGGTCGCGTTCATCCGGACCAACGACGACAACGATCTGGTCGACCATCCGTCCTGGAAGGTCATCGCCGGATTGTCGGCGGCCGAACTGGAGCCCGAGGACGATCACGTCTTCGATCTGGTCGCGGTGCCGGAGCTGGCCGCGGGCGATCCCGATCCGGAGGCCATCGCCGAGCTCGACGCGACGCTCGACATGGCCCGCACCATCGGTGACGTGTGCGAGCTCGAGGTGGTGACCAAGTTCTTCGACTCGCACACCGAGATCGGCACGCTGTCCTCGGGCATGACGGCCTTCTACGGTCGCGAGGGCGAGGAGCTGTGGGGCCGGATCGGCGCGGCCATCGTCAAGGATTGGGACGAGGTCGTGGACGCCATCGACGCGGTGGTGAAATCGCCGGAGGTGGACGCCGACGCGGTGGCCGTCGCCGAGGCCGAACTGCTTGCGGCGGAACAGAACATCGTCGACGCCGAGGACGCGGCCGAGAACGACGAGGACGACGAGATCGAGCAGGTCGACCTCGACGCGGAGGACGAGGACGCCGAAGACGAGGAGGAGACCTTCTGGCACGGCGTCGGCATCGACCCGGTCCGGATCGTCACCTCCGAGGGCCAGCTCTTCACGCTGCGCTGTTATCTCGACGACGAGCCGGTGTTCCTCGGCAGCAACGGCCAGATCACGGTGTTCGGTTCCGAACGCGCCCTGGCCCGCTACCTGGCCGACGACCACGATCACGATCTGGCCGCGGTGAGCACGTACGCGGAGGTACACACCGCGGCGATCGACGGGTCGCTGGAGGTGGAGGTCTCCGACGAGAACGTCTACGTGCTGCCCGGCCTGGCCGACGATCTGGCCGAGGGGCCCGAGTCGGTCGATCTCGATCAGCTCGATCTCGCGGTCGAATTGTTCACCGACGCAGCCGATTACGCCGGCGACGACGCCGTGGAACAGGCGCTGGCCAAGTCCACCTCGCTCGGCTCGTACGTCTCGTACCTGCTCGAGCCGGACCCGGGCCGGTTGGCTCCCAGCGCTCCCTTCGCCGCCGAGGCCGAGGCGTGGCGGGTGCTGGAGCGTGCCTTCGAAACCCGGCTGCACAAGGATTAGGCAGCGGCCGCGACTTCCACTGCGGTGGAAGTCGGCCACGCATTGCCGCTGACTCGATATTCTGTCGAGTCATTTGCGGCGATGGGTATTGCCCCCGAACCCGGGGGCTTGTTCGCCGTTTATTCAACCGTGGTTTCCGAACACGGATTTACCGCCGGACTCGCGTTGTTCCCGTGCCGTCGTGCGCGCCTGTTATCGGGCCGCGCGCCGGTAGTGCCCTGCTTGTGACCTGCTCCAGCCGTGGGAACAAAGCTGTGTGCCACCGGAAGTACCATCTTCCGAAATACCACTTTTTCATGTTGTAATGGCTTCGCCACAATCAGCTTGAAGGTGGTGCACCAGGTCGGGGATGTACGAAAGGGGCCTGGGCATGGCACGACGTGGTCGGTCGCCACATTCTCGCAATCGTCGGTCACATATTCCGCTGTTGGCGAATCTCCTCACGGCCGCGGCGGAATCCGAACCCGATGACATCGCAATCCGTTTCAATCCTTCGGGCGATCCGGCCGACCAACGGCAACTGACCTATCGGGAGCTGGACGCCGCGTCCTCGCGACTGGCGCGGGCACTGATCGAGCGCGGCATCGGCGCCGGTGACGCGGTGGCCCTGGGGCTTCGACGCGGCGTCGAGTCGGTGGTGGCGGTCTGGGCGACGGCCAAGGCGGGTGCCGCGTTCGTACCGGTGGATCCGACGTACCCGCCCGAACGCATCGCGCACATGGTCGCGGATTCGGGAGCGGCACTGGGGTTGACCTCGTCGGCGCATCGGGCGGCGCTGGGCGATGCGGTGGAGTGGATCGCACTGGACGATCCCGCGCAGGCCGCGCGCATCGCCGCCCACCCGGACCATCCGATCTCCTACCTCGATCGCATCCGACCCATCGATCCGCGGCATCCGGCGTACGTCATCTACACCTCGGGGTCGACCGGAACTCCGAAGGGGGTCGTGGTCACCCATACCGGCCTCGGTGGTCTGGTGGCCGCGACGCGGGAAACGTTGCGGGTGAGCCGGAATTCGCGGGTGCTGCACGCATCGTCACCCAGCTTCGACGCTTCGGTCGAGGAGTTGCTGGTGGCCTTCTCCGTGGGCGCGACGCTGGTGGTGGTACCTCCGGACGTGTTCGGCGGCCCGGAGCTGGCCGAGCTGCTGCGCCGCGAGCGGGTCACCCATCTGTCGATGACCCCGGGTGCGCTCGCCTCGTTGGAGCCGGACGGGCTCGACGATCTCGAGGTGGTCGAGGTGGGCGGGGACCGCTGTGGTCCGGAGTTGGTGGCGCGGTGGGCGCGCGACGGACGACGGTTCGTCAACGGATACGGCCCGACCGAGGCGACGGTGCTGGCGACGCTGAGTGACCCGATCCCGCCCGAGGGGCCGGTGACGATCGGTAGCGCGCTCGCGGGTGTGGCGGCGATCGTGCTGGATTCGCGGTTGCGGCCGACGCCGGACGGCAGTGTCGGGGAGCTGTATCTGTCGGGCCCGGCGCTGGCGCAGGGGTATCTGGGGCGTCCCGGGCTGACCGCGGAACGGTTCGTGGCCAACCCGTTCGGCGCGGTCGACACGCCGGAGATGCGGCTGTATCGAACCGGGGATCTGGTGCGGCGCAACGAGATCGACGGAACTCTGGAACATCTGGGCCGGTCGGATTTCCAGATCAAGATCCGTGGCTTCCGGATCGAACTGGGCGAGATCGACACCGCGCTGACCGCGCATCCGGGCATCGACTTCGCTGTCACCGTCGGCAGGACGCTGCCGTCGGGCGCCACCGCGCTGGTCTCGTATGTGGTGCCGCGCGAAGGCGAGATTCCCGATGTCGACGAGCTCACGGCGTTCGTCGCGGAGCGGCTGCCGGAGTACATGGTGCCGACCGCGATCACGGTGCTCGACGAGATCCCGCTCACGCCGGTCGGCAAGGTGGATCGGGCGGCGCTGCCGGAGCCGACCTTCGCGACGGCCGAATTCCGTGCTCCCGGTAGCGAAGTCGAGTCGGTGATCGCGGAGGCGTTCGCCGCGGTGCTCGGTGTGGAGCGGGTCGGGATCGACGATTCCTTCTTCGCGCTGGGTGGCGATTCGATTCTGTCCATTCAGATGGCGGTTCGGGCGCGGCGGCACGGGGTGGTGTTCACGCCGCGCGATGTGTTCGACCATCGAACCGTGGCCGCATTGGCCGAGATCGCCACGGCCGCTTCGGATTCGGAGCAGATTCGGCTGGATGAAATGCCCGGTGGTGGTGTCGGGGAGATGCCGCTGATGCCGATCATGGCCGCTACGTTGGCCAATGGTTCTTCGTGGCAGCGGTTTTCGCAGTCGATGACGTTGCGGCTGCCGACGGGGATCGATCGTGAGACGCTGGTGGCGACGCTCGATGCGGTGATCGCGCATCACGATGTGTTGCGGTCGCGGCTGCGGATGTCTCCCGGGTCCGAGGGCGAAACAGCCCCCGGACCCGAGAGCAAAGCAGTCCCCCGACCCGAGAACGAAACAGTCCCCCGACCCGAGAACGAAGCAGCCCCCGGACCCGAGAGCGAAGCGGATTCCGGGACTGAGGGCGAATCGGATACGGCGAGTTGGGCTTTCGAGGCGCTCGAGCGTGGGGCGGTCGATGTCGACGCGCTGGTGCACCGGGTCGAGTTGCCCGGGGACATCGATGACGCGGAGTTGTCCCGGCGAGCGAGCGCCGCCTACGACGACGCGCTGGGTCGGCTCGATCCGGCGAATGCGGTGATGTTGCAGTTCGTCTGGTTCACTTTCGCGGCGTCGGAATCCGGCTCTGCCACGGGACGTCGTGACGTATTGCTCGTGATCGCACACCATTTCGTGGTCGACGGCGTCTCGTGGCGCATTCTCATCCCGGATCTGGCACTGGCGTGGTCGCAGCTGATCGCGGGTCAACCGGTTTCCCTGCCCGCCAACGGCACATCGATGCGACGGTGGGCACATGCGCTGACCGAGACGGCCCGCGCCGCGGAACTCGAGTTCTGGCAACGGGTTTGCGAGACCGAGGACCCGCCGCTGGGCGCCCGGGCCCTCGATCCGGCGATCGATACGCTCGCCACCGTCGACCACGTGCGGGTGACGGTGCCGACCGAGGTGACCGAGTCCGTGCTGACCGCGATCCCGAGCCACTATCACGGCGGTGTCGGCGATGGGCTGCTGTCGGCGCTGGCGTTGGCACTGAGTCGATGGCGTGGGCTGGACCAGGGCGGTTCGGCAGTGATCAAGCTCGAAAGTCACGGCCGCGCAGAGCAAGTCGTGCCGGGGGCGGACCTTTCTCGCACGATCGGCTGGTTCACCAGTGCGTACCCGGTGCGGTTGGAGCTGGGTGGGGTGGATCTCAACGACGCGTTCGCGGGCGGACCCGCCCTGGGGACGGTCGTGAAGTCGGTCAAGGAACAGCTACTTGCCGTGCCGGACAACGGCATCGGCTACGGCCTGCTCCGATATCGCGATCCGGACGCCGCGCGGATCTCCGAAGCCGGGCAGATCGGTTTCAATTACCTGGGCCGTGTCACCGCGGGCGAGATCCCCGCCGAACTCGCCGAACTGGGCTGGGCACCGGTCGACGATCTCGGCGAGCTGACCGCCGAGATGGATTCGGCTATGCCCGCGAACGGCGTGATCGATATCAACGCGATCGTGGCCGACGGTGCGGCCGGGCCCGAGCTGACCGCGTCGTTCGCATTCGCGACCGGGGTGATCTCCCGCGACCGGGTGCGGGAGCTCGCACAGCTGTGGACGGACGCACTCACCGCGCTTTCGCGACATGCGCAACGCCCGGACGCGGGCGGACGCACACCGTCCGACCTCCCGCTGGTACGGGTGCGTCAATCGGATATCGAGGTGTGGGAGCGGGATCATCCGGCGCTGGCCGAGGTGTGGCCGTTGGCGCCGTTGCAGTCCGGGCTGCTCTTCCACGCGCTGCTGGCGGAGTCGGACGTCGATGTCTACACCACCCAGTCGACCGTGGATCTGACCGGCGAACTCGACCCCGCACGGCTGCGGATCGCGGCACAGGCCATGTTGGACCGCTACCCGAATCTGCGGACGGCGTTCGTCACCGATTCGAACGGCACTGCCGTACAACTCGTCATGAGCCGGAGCGAGGCACAGTGGCGGGAGGTGGATCTGACCGGGCTGCCCGTATCCGATCGGCGCGCGGAGCTGCAACGGTCGGTCGACGAGGATCGCGGTCACCACTTCGACCTGGCGGTCGCGCCGCTGCTGCGATTCACCCTGTATCGCCTCGGCGCCGGAACCGAAGACATTGCGGCACAACAGCAGTGGCGTCTGGTCATCACCTCGCACCACATCCTGTTGGACGGTTGGTCGATGCCGCTGCTGCTGCGCGACCTGCTGCTGTTGTACGCCACGCGTGGCGATCAGAGCGGGCTGCCGCGCGTAGCGCCATATCGCGGCTACCTGCAATGGCTGGCCGGTCGCGACCACGAGGCATCGCTACGGACCTGGGCGAACGCGCTCGCGGGCCTGGACGAGCCGACCCTGCTGGCGACGCCGCCGCGCCCCGGCGAACGCACACTGATCAACAGGCTGCACACCGAGATCGATCCCGCCCGCACCCGCCGTATCACCGAGCGCGCCGCAGCACTCGGCGTCACGGTGAACACCGTCCTCCAGGCGGCATGGGGCCTGCTGCTCGGGCGGCTGACCGGCCGTGACGACGTGGTATTCGGCGCAACGGTCTCCGGCAGACCAGCCGAGCTCCCCGGCGTGGAATCCATGGTCGGCCTGTTCATCAACACGCTGCCCGTACGAGTCCGGGCCCACGCACAGCACCCGCTCGACGAGTTCCTGCGCGATGTGCAGCGCGACCAGGCGTCACTACTGGACCACCACCAGATCGGCCTCAGCGAAATCCAGCGAATCGCCGGTGCCGCAGCACAATTCGACACCCTGCTGGTCTTCGAGTCGTACCCGGTGGACCGCGAGGCTATCGCCGCCACCAGCTCCATCGACGGCATGTCGGTCACCGGCGTACACCTGGCGGACGACACCCACTACCCCCTGACACTGGTCGTCACAGCCGGCTCGACAATCGAAATCACCTGGCGTTACCTGCAAACCCGATTCACCGCCGACGAAGTGGAAACCACAGCCGCACGACTGGCCCGAGTCCTGGACGCACTGTCGGGCGCCACCGTACCCACACTCGGCGACATCGACATCCTGCTGGACGACGCCGAACGAAACCGAATCCTGCTGGACTGGAACAACACCCGCCACCCACTCGAACCGGAACTCCTGCTCGACGGCTACCGCCGAGCAGTGGCAACGTATCCGAATCGAATCGCAATATCCTACGAGAACTCGGAACTGACCTACCAGCAATTCGACGAACGAGCAAATCGCCTAGCACGCCACCTGATCTCCCAAGGCGTCGGCCCGAACACCTTGGTCGCCTTGGCAATACACCGATCACCAGAACTACTGATCGGCATGTACGCCATCCTCACCGCAGGCGGCGCCTACGTCCCGATAGACCCAGACCACCCCACCGACCGAATCACCTACATCCTCCACACCACCCAACCAGTCTGCATACTCACCACAGACTCCACGCCGGTACCACAAGGAATCCCGGTGCAGCGCAACGACTCCGACGATCTCGAGGAACTCGAGGACAAACCGGCGCAAGCCTCGGAACTGTCGCATCCAGCTCACACCGTCAACCCGGCAGGCGGGCTGTCCGCCTCTGGTGCCACTGGTAGGCCGAAGGGCACTGTGATCACGGGCCCTACGCCGCCTCCCGAAGGAATCTTGCTGCCGCGCAATGACTTCGATGATCAGATCGGGTTCGACGGCACCACGGCGCAAGTCTCGGAACTGTCGCATCCGGCTCGCACTGACGATCCGGAAGACATCGCGTCCACCTCGGGTCCCACCGGGCAACCGAAAGGCGTCGCGGACTCCGTGCCGGTTCCTGAGGGAATCCCGGTGCTGCGCATCGATTCCGATGATCTGGGCGGGTACGACGGCGCGCCGGTGCGGGCTGCGGAGTTGTTGCGGCCGGTTCGGGTGGATGATCTGGCGTATGTCCTGTTCACCTCGGGTTCTACCGGGCGGCCGAAGGGGGTTGCGGCAACGCATCGTGCGGTTGGCAATCATCTTGCGTGGATGGGTGATCGGCATCCGTTGGGGCCTGATGATGTGTATCTGTTGAAGGCGCCTACTACCTTCGATATGTCGGTGTGGGCTTGTTTTCTGCCGTTGCGGGTGGGGGCGAAGCTGGTGGTTTCCACGCCCGACGGGCATCGCGATCCAGCGTATCTGGCGGAAATCATTACTGCACAAGGAGTTACGGCTACTGACTTCGTTCCCTCGATGCTGGCAGAGTTCGCGGGGCAGGTGGATGCGGGCTCGATCGCATCGCTGCGGCATGTGATCAACGGCGGGGAGGTGCTGACCGCGGAGACCGTTGCCGCGGTGCATGCGCTCTGTGATGCGCGGGTGCACAACCTCTATGGGCCGACCGAGACCGCTGTCTCGATCACCTCCCACACTGCCTCGGGGGAGGAGCGCACCGCCGTACCGATCGGTACGCCCGGGTGGAATTGCCGTGTATACGTGTTGGATTCGCGGCTGCGGCCGGTTCCGGTCGGGGTGCGGGGTGAGCTGTATCTGGCAGGTGATCAGCTGGCGCGCGGGTATGTGAGCCGGGCGGCGCTGACGGCGGAACGGTTCGTGGCCACTCCGTTCGGGGATGGCGAACGCATGTACCGGACAGGCGATCTGGTGACGTGGCGCGCGGATGGTGTCCTGGAATATCTGGGGCGCACCGACTTTCAGGTGAAGTTCCGGGGTCAGCGCATCGAGTTGGGTGAGATCGAATCCGCGTTGGTGGCGTTGCCGTCGGTGCGGCAGGCCGTGGTCGCGGTGCTGCCCTCACAGTTGGGCGATCAGCTGGTCGGCTACGTCGTGCCGACGCCGGATGTCCCATACGACACCGCCGACACGCTGGCGGCGCTGGCCCGCACGCTGCCCGCCTACATGATTCCGGCCACGATCGTCGAACTCGCCGAATTCCCGCGCAACACCAGCGGCAAGGTGGATCGCCGGATGCTGCCGCACCCGGAGTTCGGAGGGCGGGAGTTCCGAGCACCGGGCACCCCGGCCGAGGAGATCGTGGCCGGGATCTTCGCCGAGGTGCTCGGCGTGGAACAGGTAGGCGCGGCCGACGACTTCTTCGCACTCGGCGGTAATTCGCTGGTCGCCACCCGCGCGGTGGCCCGCTTGAGCGCGGCGCTCGGGACACGGGTGCCGGTGCGGGCCCTGTTCGACCGCCCGGTCGTCGCGGATCTGGCCGCGGGCATCGTGCCCGGCGGCGATACGACCGAGCGGCCGGAGCTGCGGGCGGTCGAGCGCGGTGAGTTCATACCGCTGTCGCTGGCTCAGCTGCGGATGTGGGTGCTGAACCGGATCGAGCCCGAATCCCCCGCCTACAACATTCCTTTCGCGCTGCACCTGCGCGGCGCGCTGGATACGCCCGCGCTGGCACAGGCCGTCCACGACGTGTTGGAACGGCACGAGGCGCTGCGCACCAGATATCCCGAAGGCCCCGACGGACAACCGTTCCAGCAGATCCTGTCGGTGGCCGAGGCGCTGCCGCACGGTCTGCCGATCGAGCACGCCACCGTCGATGTCCTGCATCGCATCGCCGAACTCGCGACCACCGGCTTCGACGTCACCGCCGAACCTCCGGTGCGGATCCGGCTGTTCAGCGATCGCGACGAGCACGTGCTGGTCGTCGTGGCCCATCACATCTGCGCGGACGGTGCGTCGATGGCACCGCTGGCGCGGGATCTGACGACCGCCTATCTGGCGCGCGTCGCGGGTGACGCGCCGGGATGGGCACCGCTGGCCGTGCAAGTCGCGGATTTCGCGATCTGGCAGCACGCGGCCGTCGGCGTCGAGGACGATCCGGATTCCGTCGCCGCCCGCCAGCTGGCCTACTGGCAGCGCGTGCTCGCGGGCATCTCCGGCGCGGCGCTGCTCCCGCTGGATCATCCGCGTCCGGCGCGGGCATCCCAGCGTGGCGCGTCCCTCGCGTTCTCGGTACCAGCGGACGTGCACACGCGACTGACACAGCTTGCGCAGGAACACAATTCGTCGCTGTTCATGGTCGTGCACGCCGCGCTGGCCGTACTGCTCGCCCGGCTGTCCGGCGGATCGGATATCGCGATCGGGACGCCGATCGCGGGTCGCGGAGCCGCCGCACTGGACGATCTGGTCGGCATGTTCGTCAACACCCTGGCCTTGCGCACCACCGTGGATCGGTCGGCCCCCTTCGCCGCACTCGTCGACACCGTACGCGAGGTCGACCTGACCGGTTTCGCCCATGCGGACATTCCGTTCGAGCGCGTGGTCGACGCGGTCCTGCCCGGCCGGGTGGGCGGGGCGAATCCGCTGTTCCAGGTGATGCTGTCGTTCCAGAACACCGAATCGCCGATCTTCGAACTGCCGGGGCTGACGGTCTCAGGCCTGGACACCGGCGAGGTGACGGCCAAATTCGATCTGGAGGTGATCGTCGATCCACAGCATCGCGAGGACGGCGTCCGGGATCAGCTGCTCATCGTATTAACCTATGCCACAGATCTTTTCGACGAGCCGACCGTGCATAGTCTCGGCCGCCGGTTCGAACGGATCCTGACCGGGGTCGCCACTGATCCGCAGTTGCTCGTCGGCGATATCGATGTGCTCGACGCGGACGAACGCGACCGGGCGCTGGTGGCCGCCGAGCCGCTCCCGGCCGAGCCGGAAGAAATCGAACTGCTGCCGGATCTGCTCACCGCGGCCGCCGACCACAATCCGGACGGCGTCGCAGTGATCGTCGACGATTCCACGCGCGAGTTGGACCGACTCGACTACCTCGAACTGGACGAACAGTCGAACCGGCTCGCGCATCTATTGCTCGAACGCGGTGTCGGGCCAGGGGATCTCGTGGCGATCGGCATGCCACGCTCGGTGAGCACGGTCCTCGCGATCTGGGCCGCGCTCAAGACCGGCGCGGCCGTCGTACCCATGGATCTGGAATCCCTGACAGATCCGAGCGCCGACGTGCCCACCAACACGACGCAGGGACTGACCGCTTCCAGCACCGGCCTCCCTATCGACGCAGCGCTGAGACAGACTGCTTCCAGCACCGACCTCCCCGTCAACGCAGCGCTGAGACAGACTGCTTCCAGCACCGACCTCCCCGTCAACGCAGCGCTGAGACAGACTGCTTCCAGCACCGACCTCCCCACCGATAGAGCACTCGGACCGACCGCCCCCAGCACCAACCTCCCCACCGACACAGCACTCGGACGGACTGGTCCTAACGCCGATCTCTCCGCTGCGGCGACGCTGGGACTGACTGTTTCGGGTGTCGAACTGCCCGACGGCCTGCCCTGGCTGACGATCGATACCGATGAGTTCGCGCGACAGCTCGCCGACCGGTCGTCGGCACCGATCACCGATGCCGATCGTCCGCGAACGCTGCGGCCCGATGATCCGGCCTGTGTCGTGCGTACCTCGGGATCGTCCGAGGTCGTCACCGTCAGGCAGGCGGCACTGGCCGGTTTCTGCGCGGAGCTGCCAGGGCGTTTCCGGGTGACGAGCAGTTCTCGCACACTGCTTTTCGCACCGCTGGCGTCCGAGGTGTCGATGCTGGAACTGCTGCTGGCCGTCGGCGGTGGCGCGACCCTGGTGGTCGCGGCTCCCACCGTCGACAACGAGAAGGAACTGGCCACACTGCTGCGTCGCCAGCGGGTCTCGCACGCGGTCCTCACCGCCGCCGACCTGGCCGCGATCGACCCGGACGGGCTCGGCAGGCTCCGCGTGGTGATCACCGAAGACCCAACCGGTGCACCGGATCTCGTGCGGCGCTGGGCGATTCCGATCGCGGGCGGCCGTACCCGCGAGATCCACCGCGGATACGGCCCGGCCACGGCCTGATACGGACCCGGGCTACCCGAGCAGTACCGCGTAGCCCGGTTTGATCAGCTCATCGATGATGCGGAGGCGTTCCGGGAACGGGATGAAGGCGGATTTCATGGCGTTGATGGTGAAACGCTCCAGATCGCTCCAGCCGTAACCGAAGGTGTCGACCAGCTTGAGCATTTCGCGGCTCATGCTGGTGTCGCTCATCAGCCGGTTGTCGGTGTTCACCGTGACCCGGAAACGCAGCCGCGCCAGCAGATCGAACGGATGCTTCTCCAGCGAGGGCACCGCACCGGTCTGCACATTCGACGACGGGCACAACTCCAGCGGAATCCGTTGGTCCCGAACGTAATTCGCGACCAGCCCGAGAACCGGACCGGATTCGGAATCGGTGATGTCGTCGGTGATACGCACCCCGTGCCCGAGTCGCTCACAGCCGCAGAACGCGACGGCCTCGTGAATGGACGGCAGGCCGAACGCCTCACCGGCGTGGATGGTGAAGTGCGCGCAGTTGGCCCGCAGATATTCGAACGCGTCCAGATGCCGGCTGGGCGGATAGCCCGCCTCGGCGCCGGCGATATCGAATCCGCCAACGCCGCGATCGCGCCACCGCACGGTCAGCTCGGCGATCTCGAGTGAGCGCGCCGCGTGCCGCATCGCGGTGAGCAGGCACACCACTCGGATGGGTGTGCCCGCGTCGGCGGCGAGCTGTTCACCCTCACGGAAACCCGCCAGGGTGTGTTCGACGACCTCGTCCAGGGACAGGCCGCGTTGCAGGTGTTGTTCGGGCGCGAAACGCACCTCGGCGTACACCACGCCGTCCTCGGCCAGGTCCAGGGCACATTCGCGAGCTACCCGGCGCAACCCATCGGCGGTCTGCATGACCGCGGTGGTGTGCGCGAAGGTTTCCAGGTAGCGCTCGAGTGATCCGCTGTCCGCGGCGTCGCGGAACCAGTTGCCCAGCGCCGCCGCGTCCTGGGCGGGTAGCTGGTCGTAACCGCATTGTGCCGCGAGCTCCAGCACGGTCGCGGGCCGCAGGCCACCGTCGAGATGGTCGTGCAGCACGGCCTTCGGGGCCTGGCGGATCGAGGCGAGATTCAAAGGCATCGGTCCAGTCATGTATCGACGCTAGCCGCATCCGCCGAGTTCCGCAGCGAACCTTCCCCATGTCGGCGACGACGTAGACGAATCGTCCCCTTCCGGTTGCCCACAGGTCGCCTGGCGGATTCCGGACAGACCATTCCCCCAGCCGAAGGACAACATCGCAGGCAGCCAAGGCCATCCGCGATCACGTCGAGATGTGGGCCGAACTCGACGTGGTGACCGATGCCCGGGCTCGCGGCCTGGTCGCGCGCGGCGTCGGCAAGGGCAGCCGCATCCGAGCCGACTCGGTGTGCCATCGATGCGGACGCATGGTGCCAGACCCCTCGGGGAGTCGGCACACCGGATCCGGCTGACCTGACCGCTCGGTTACAGGCAAGCCGGAGGAATCCGAGCGAACCCCTCAGGGGGCTATACGGTCGAGCACGATCGAGTCGGGTCCAGCCAAGTTCGATACAGCCGGGGCAAGTGCATCGCCGGTAGCCGCAGCGGCGGAAGGCACAGCCGCGGTAGACACAGCAGCAGTAGACGCAGCCGCGGAAGACGGGGCGGCGTCGATCATGTAGGCGTCGCGCAGGGCTTCGAGAGCTGTGGAAAACGCTTCAGGGGTGTCGGTGTGCAGGGTGAGCAGGGGCTGTCCCGCGACAACCGAATCCCCAGGTTTGGCATGCATCTCGACGCCTGCACCGAATTGGACCGGATCTCCCTGACGCGCCCGCCCGGCCCCGAGCCGCCACGCGGCCAGGCCGACGCCCATCGCGTCCAAGCGGGTCAGGATGCCGGATCGGGGCGCGGTAACGATCTCGGTGTGCGCGGCCGTGGGCAGGGCGGCGTCCGGATCGCCGCCCTGGGCACGGATCATCGCCTTCCAGTGGTCCATCGCGCGGCCGTCGGCGAGGGCGTCGGCCGGGTCGATGTCACCGATTCCGGCCTGCGCCAACATTTCCCGGGCCAGGGCGAGAGTCAGTTCGACCACGTCGGCGGGGCCGCCACCGGCGAGCACCTCGAGCGATTCGGCGACCTCGAGCGCGTTACCGGCGGTGCGGCCGAGCGGGGTGTGCATCCCGGTCAGCAGCGCCACCGTGCGCACGCCCGCGTCGGTGCCCAGTTCGACCATGGCCGTTGCCAATTCGCGGGCCGAATCGAGCGTCTTCATGAACGCGCCCGCCCCGACCTTCACATCCAGCACCAGCGCCGCGGTGCCCTCGGCGATCTTCTTGCTCATGATCGAACTGGCGATCAGCGGAATGGATTCCACCGTCCCGGTCACATCCCGCAACGCGTAGAGCCGCTTGTCGGCCGGCGCCAGATCGGCTCCCGCGGCACAGATCACCGCGCCGATCGCCGGATCGGCCAGCATCCGCCGCATATCCGGAACCGGCACCTCGGCCCGCCACCCCGGTATCGACTCCAACTTGTCCAGGGTCCCGCCGGTATGCCCGAGCCCGCGCCCGGACAGCTGCGGCACAGCCGCACCGCACGCGGCGACCAGCGGCGCCAGCGGCAGCGTGATCTTGTCCCCCACACCGCCGGTCGAATGTTTGTCCACGGTCGGCCGCGGCAGCTCGGCGAAACTCATCCGCTGCCCCGAGGAGATCATCGCGCGCGTCCACCGCGCGATCTCCCGCCGATTCATCCCGCGCAGCAGAATCGCCATCGCCAATGCCGACATCTGCTCATCGGCCACCTCCCCCCGCGTGAATCCATCGACCACCCAATCGATCTGCTCGTCCGACAACTCCCCGCCGTCACGTTTGGCCGTGATCACCGACACCGCCGAATGCACGCTCACCATGTCCGCCAGGCTTCCAGAGGATTCCCCGCCGCGCACGGCCTCCCGGCGTGTGTGGGAAGGACTCGCCTGCGATCGACAAACAGGTCTGTGCACCCACCGGACAACGCACAGCCCGCTTTCCGAAGACGCCGCCCCGGCCCGCGCAGTCCCGTCATCCGGCCCGCACCGTCCCGCGCAGTCCCGTTATCCGATCCGCGTCGGCCCGCACGGTCCCGTTATCCGGCCCGCACGGTCCCGTTACGGTCCCGCTTACGGCCGCACTCAGACGTAACGCAGCTCACATCCGCCCTTGCCGCCATTCGAGGGAACACCGAAATCCCTTGTATCACAAGACTTTCCGCAACCCAGCAGCAGTACACAAACCTCACGACACCCCCGAGCCACCGGAGAGCTCGCCGAGCGAACAACGAGCATCACGGAAAAGCCGTGCGAAAGCTCACATCATTTCTGCCCAGCCGCAAGATCATCAGGCCCGAAGGCAAACGGCAGCAAACGTTTCAGCGGGACCGGACCATCGACGTGATCCACGAGCAGATCATCGCCTCCGTGCTCGTAGAGCAGCTGCCGACAACGCCCGCAGGGCATCAGAACCGCCCCGCGCGAATCGCACACAGCAATCGCCAGCAACCTCCCCCCACCGGACGCGCAGAGGTTACCGACCAGTACACATTCGGCACACAGCCCCAAACCGTATGAGACATTTTCCACATTGCACCCGAGCACCATTCGGCCGTCGACGGTGCGCGCGGCGGCTCCCACCGGATAGTTCGAGTACGGTGCATACGCATTCCGCATAACTCCGAATGCATTGTGGCGCAATATATCCCAATCGATTTGCGACATTCCGACGCTCCGCTCGAGCTGGTTGTTGACGGTCCAGGAAAAGCTACCCCGAGCACTTCGGCATATCAGGCAAGGCAAACCTAACTCATGATTTTCGGGCTCAACGCGCGGCACGCCGAATTAGTTCCGCGAATGTCCGGGGATTACAGTTCCAGAAGATCGGTTCAGGTTCCCGGCGCGCGGCCGGCCACCGCCTTCGGGGTGTCGGCTCCGGGCACAGAGCTGGTGTATTCAGATCCAACGGCTCTGTGATTCGCGCGCCGAAACCGCGACCGGATCGCAACTGCCGGCCCCGCCCGACGGGTCCACAACGACGTTGGAGGCACCGCACTCTCATGACCACCACGCTGGAAGCTCCGGCTCAGCCGAAGCGGAAGACCCTGTACCGCGGCGACCCTGGCATGTGGTCCTGGGCGCTGCACCGGATCACCGGTGTGACGATCTTCTTCTTCCTCTTCGTCCACGTGCTCGACACCGCTCTGGTGCGGGTCAGCCCGGACACCTACAACCGGGCGATCGAGACCTACAAGAACCCGCTCGTCGCACTGATGGAGATGGGCCTGGTCGTGTGCGTGCTGTTCCACGCACTCAACGGCGTCCGGGTCATCCTGGTCGACTTCTGGTCCAAGGGCCCCAAGTACCAGCGGCTGATGCTCTGGATCGTGCTCGCGATCTGGGTGATCGTCGCCGGTATGGGCGTAGGACGCCAGCTGTTCTACATGATCACGACGGAGCTCTGAGATGACTGCACCTGTCCTCGGTAAGTCCTACGACCGCCCCGCCAGCCTGGACTCGCCGCGCACCCCGCGCCGCGCCTCGGGCAACAACTTCGAGAAGTACGCGTGGCTGTTCATGCGCTTCTCCGGCATCCTGCTGATCGTGCTGGTCCTGGGCCACATGACGATCATGCTGATGCTCGACGGCGGCGTGAAACGCCTCAACTTCGCCTTCGTGGCCGGTCGCTGGGCCAGCCCGTTCTGGCAGATCTGGGACCTGACCATGCTCTGGCTGGCCCAGCTGCACGGCGGCAACGGCCTGCGCACCGTCATCGACGACTACTCGCGCAAGGACTCCACCCGGTTCTGGCTCAAGACGCTGCTGGTGGTCGCCATGATCCTGATCATGGGCGTGGGCACCTACGTCATCTTCACCTTCGACCCCAACATCAGTTAGGAACGCCACCCCCGCATGAGCGGTCAACGGCTGGAGGCGGCAGCGTGCGTAACCACGGAGGCCGCCCGATCATGCGAAGAAAAGGAACAGTATGACCGAGAATCCGATTGAGGAACACCGCTACGACGTGGTGATCGTCGGTGCCGGTGGCGCGGGGATGCGTGCGGCGATCGAGGCCGGGCCCCGAGTCCGCACCGCCGTGCTGACCAAGCTCTACCCCACCCGCAGCCACACCGGCGCGGCCCAGGGCGGCATGTGCGCCGCGCTGGCGAACGTGGAGGAAGACAACTGGGAGTGGCACACCTTCGACACCGTCAAGGGTGGTGACTACCTGGTCGACCAGGACGCCGCGGAGATCATGGCCAAGGAGGCCATCGACGCGGTGCTGGACCTGGAGAAGATGGGCCTGCCGTTCAACCGGACCCCCGAGGGCCGGATCGACCAGCGTCGCTTCGGCGGGCACACCCGCGATCACGGCAAGGCTCCGGTGCGTCGCGCGTGCTACGCCGCCGACCGCACCGGCCACATGATCCTGCAGACGCTGTACCAGAACTGCGTCAAGCACGACGTCGAGTTCTACAACGAGTTCTACGTGCTGGACCTGCTGCTCACCGACACCGACCGCGGCCCGGTCGCGACCGGCGTCGTGGCCTACGAGCTGGCCACCGGCCGACTGCACGTGTTCCACGCCAAGGCGATCATCTTCGCCACGGGTGGTTCGGGCCGCATGTACAAGACCACCTCCAACGCGCACACGCTGACCGGCGACGGTATGGCGATCGTGTTCCGCAAGGGACTTCCCTTGGAGGACATGGAATTCCACCAGTTCCACCCGACAGGGCTGGCCGGTCTGGGCATCCTCATCTCCGAGGCGGTCCGCGGTGAGGGCGGCATCCTGCGCAACGCGTCGGGTGAACGGTTCATGGAGCGTTACGCCCCGACCATCAAGGACCTCGCGCCCCGCGACATCGTCGCCCGGTCGATGGTGCTCGAGGTGGCCGAGGGGCGCGGCGGCGGTCCGAACAAGGATTACGTCTTCATCGACGTGACCCACCTCGGCGAGGACGTGCTCGAGGAGAAGCTGCCCGACATCACCGAGTTCTCCCGCACCTACCTGGGCGTCGACCCGGTCAAGGAGCCGGTGCCGGTCATGCCGACCTGCCACTACGTGATGGGCGGCATCCCCACCCGGATCCGCGGTGAGGTGCTGCGCAACAACACCGACGTGGTGCCGGGCCTGTACGCCGCCGGTGAGTGCGCGTGCGTCTCGGTGCACGGCTCGAACCGCCTGGGCACCAACTCGCTGCTGGACATCAACGTGTTCGGGCGTCGCTCGGGTATCGCCGCCGCGGAGTACGCGCAGCGCCACGACTTCGTGGAACTGCCGGAGAACCCCGCGACGATGGTGGAGAACTGGCTGGCCAACCTGCTCTCGGAGCACGGCGACGAGCGCGTCGCGGACATCCGCACCGAGTTGCAGGCGACCATGGACGCCAACGCCGGTGTGTTCCGCACCGAGGACACGTTGAAGAAGGTGCTCACCGACATCCACGGATTCAAGGAGCGCTACCAGCGAATCACGGTGCAGGACAAGGGCAAGCGCTACAACAGCGATCTGCTCGAGGCCGTCGAACTCGGCTTCCTGCTGGAACTGGCCGAGGTCACCGTGGTGGGCGCGCTGAACCGCAAGGAGTCGCGCGGCGGCCACGCCCGCGAGGACTACCCCAACCGTGACGACACCAACTTCATGCGCCACACCATGGCGTACAAGCAGGTCGAGCCCGGCGCGCCGGCGGAGCTGATCGCCGACATCACGCTGGACTTCAAGCCGGTCGTGCAGACCCGTTACGAGCCGATGGAGCGTAAGTACTGATGACTGCTGTAGCCGAAGCTCCCGCAGGACGGAAACCGGCACCCGTTCCGGACGGGTCGACCATGATCACCGTCAAGGTGGCGCGGTTCAACCCGGAGGACGAGCAGGGCGCGCACTGGGATTCGTTCCAGGTGCCCGTGCTGCCGACCGACCGGTTCCTGAACGTCCTGATCTACATCAAGTCGTACCTGGACGGCACGCTCACCTTCCGGCGCTCGTGCGCCCACGGCGTGTGCGGTTCGGACGCCATGCGCATCAACGGCGTCAACCGGCTGGCCTGCAAGATCCTGATGAAGGACATGCTGCCCAAGGGCGACAAGGCATTGACGGTCACCGTCGAGCCGATCCGCGGCCTGCCCGTGGAGAAGGACCTCGTGGTGAACATGGAGCCGTTCTTCGACGCGTTCCGCGCGGTGAAGCCGTACCTGATCACCTCGGGTAACGAGCCCACCCGCGAGCGCATCCAGTCGCAGACCGACCGCCACCGTTTCGACGACACCACCAAGTGCATCCTGTGCGCCTGCTGCACCACCTCGTGCCCGGTGTACTGGAACGACGGCAGCTACTTCGGCCCGGCCGCGATCGTGAACGCGCACCGCTTCATCTTCGACAGCCGCGACGAGGGCGCCCGCGAACGCCTCGACATCCTCAACGACGTCGAGGGCGTGTGGCGCTGCCGCACCACGTTCAACTGCACCGACGCCTGCCCCCGCGGCATCGAGGTCACCAAGGCCATCCAGGAGGTCAAGCGGGCCCTGCTGTTCGCGCGGTAGGTCTCGTTCCGGGGTCGCCCGGGAGATCGAAAAGGTAAGGCCCCGAAGGCCGTTCACATCATCCGATGTGGGCGGCCTTCGTCGTGTCCGCACCTCCGGGCAACCACACGGGCGATGCGGCAGCCGCAGTGGGTGCGGCCCGGCTGGTCGAGTTCCAGCGATGGTCGGCGCGGGCGGTCGGCAGTGTGTTGCTCGGGGAGATGCTCCTCGACGACGGCCAGGACTCGAACGGAGTTCGCCGACCGTGAGTACGCCGATGAACGACAGGACAAATGACTTCTTCTGCTGGCCTCGAGCATGGACCGACATCGAATCAACTAGTCAATTTGTCAAGGTTATCGTCCTTTTGTTGTCGGATGAGCGTAGTAGTGATTGCATCGAGGCATGTTCAGCGAAGCGCAGCTGTACTCGCCGGTGACCACGGGGACCGACGGGGATGTGACGGTGCACCTGAGCGAGGAGCATCCCGGCGTGCACGATTCCGGCTATCGGGAGCGGCGCAATGCGATTGCCGCGCGGGCGCTGGCCTACCGGCCGGGTGAGGCGACGCCGCGGATCGAGTACACCGAGGACGAGCAGCGGGTGTGGCGGATCGCGGCGGCGGAGCTGTCGCGTAAGCACGAGCGGTACGCGTCGGCGGAGGTGCTGGCGGGTGCGCGGCGGCTGGGGCTGGCACACGATCACATCCCGCAACTCGACGAGGTGTCCGCACAACTGGTGCCGCTCAGCGGATTTCGCTATGTGCCCGCGGCGGGGCTGGTGCCGCTGCGAGAGTTCTTCGGCTCCTTCGCGGACCGGATCTTCCACTCCACCCAGTACATTCGGCATCATTCGGCCCCGCTGTACACGCCCGAACCCGATGCGATCCACGAGATCATCGGCCACGCCAATCAATTGGCCAGTCCGCGGTTCGCCGCGATCTACGCCGAGGTCGGTGCGGCGGTGGCGCGGCTGGAAACCGATGCGGCACTGAAGTTCCTGGCGGATGTGTTCTGGTTCTCGATGGAGTTCGGGGTGGTCCGCGAGCGCGGCGAGATCCGTTGTTACGGTGCGGGTCTGCTGTCCTCGTACGGTGAGATCGAGGAGTTCCGCGGCGCGCGGCTGCGGCCGCTGGACGTGCGGGAGATGGGCACGGCGGTCTACGACATCACCCATTATCAGCCCGTATTGTATTGCGCAGCTTCGATTTCCGAGATCGAGGAGGTGGTGGGCGGCTTCTTCGCCACGGCGACCGACGACGTCGTCGCCGCTACAACCGCATCCCCGACTCCAGGAAGTCGGCGACCTGCTTGATCTTCTCCATATCCAGCCCGATCCCGGAGGTGGCGTCGAACGTGGTGCTCATCGCGCCGATCAACGCGCCCGCGAAGGCGCGGACCTCCAGTTCGTCCGCCGCACGTCCGGTGCGGTCGGCGATCAGCTGCGCCACCATGCGCACATTGCGCTCGGTCTCGCGGGCGATGACGCTGGCCAGCTCCGGCACGGTGTAGATCAGTTTCATCCGCTGCTGCTCGAATTCCAGATCGTCCGGCTCGAGCGAATCGAAGACCTCGACGGTGGCGCGCACGAACGCGCGCAGCGGCGACAGATCCGCGGGCTGCGCCTCGACGGCCCGGATCATCACCGGATCCAGATCGTCGGCGATGGCGACCTGTTCCTTGGACGGGAAGTAGCGAAAGAACGTACTGGGTGAGACGTCCGCGGCCGCCGCGATCTGCTCGACGGTCGTCTCGGCGTAGCCCTGCTGCAGGAACAATCGCATGGCCTCGGTCCGGATGGTGCGCCGGGTGCGTTCCTTCTTGCGCTCGCGCAGGCCCATCCGGGGTATGGCGACCCCGGTATGGGCCTGCGCTGGCGGTGCCTTCGAATCAGCCGACATGCAGCGATTCTCCCGCATCGTCCGCGGTCCGCGTGGACGATGCCCGGCTACGGGTGCGAATACCCGCGAGGACGGCCGCGACCAGGCAGAGTCCCGCGCACACCCACAGCATCGCGCCCATACCGCCGACGAACGCGGTCTGCACCTTCGCGAGCATCACGCCGTCGCCGAGCCGGTGCGCGACCGCGACTCCCCCGCTGACGCCGTCGGAGATCGGCGCGTGGTCGTAACCGCCCAGTTGCGCGCGGTATCGAGTGGCCAGCACGGTACCCAGCACCGCGACGCCGATGGCGCCACCGGCCTGCCGCAACGCCTGGATCAGCGCGGAACCCGAACCGGAGCGTTCGGCGTCCAACTCGCCCATCGCCATTCCCATCGCGGCGGGCATCACGAAGCCCATACCGGCCCCCAGCAGCGTGATCCACAGCGCGGTGTACGCGTATCCGCTGCCCACCGTGGTGAGCGCGCCGATCACCAAACCGCCTGCCAGCAAAAGGAATCCGGCGACCAGCACCACGCGCAGACCGGCCCGGGGCAGCAGTCGGTCCACCAGCCGGGTACCGATCAGCAGGCCGCCGATCAGGGGCAGCAGCCGCAATCCGCTGCCGAGCGAATCGACGCCGAGCACCGCCTGGAAGTACTGCGGCACGGTGAAGAACAGGCCGAACATCGCGAAGTTGATGACGATGGAATATATTGTGCTCCAGCGAAATCCGTCGATCCGGAAGAGTCCGACATCGACCAGCGGATGCCGGGTGCGACGCTGCCATCCGATGAACAGCCCCAGCAGCGCCACACCGGCGGCGACCGCACTCCAGCCCAGCGTGTCACCCCAGCCCTGGCCGCCCAGGCGGATGAAACCGTAAGTGAGACCGAGCATTCCGGCGGCGGACAGCGCGACACCGGGCAGATCGATGCGGAAGATCTGCTCGCTGCGCGACTCCGGGACCAGTAGCGCCACCGCGATCAGGCCGATCAGCACCATCGGAACGTTGATCAGGAAGACCGAGCCCCACCAGAAGTGCTGGAGCAACCAACCGCCGACGATCGGCCCCAGCGGCATGCCGATCGCGGTGGAGGTGACCCAAACCGTCAGTGCCCGTTGCAGATCGGCCTTCTCGGGGAACAGGGTCGGGAGTACCGACATCGACAGCGGCATCATCGCGGCGGCGGCCAGCCCCAGCAGCGCCCGCGCGGCGATCAGCTCACCGGACGAGGCCGCCAGCGCGCACCACAGCGAGGCCGCGCCGAACAGCACCAGCGCCGCGAGCAGGAATCGCTTGCGGCCGTAGCGATCTCCGAGTGCGCCCGCGGGCATCATGAGCGCGGCGAGCACGAGCGTGTACGCCGTGGTGAACCACTGCAACGCGGAGGTTCCGGCGTGCAGATCCACCGAGATGGTGGGCAGCGCCACCACCAGCACCGTGGTGTCCAGACCGATGGCGAGCATGGCGGTCGCGAGCGCGCCCAGCGCCAGCCAGCGCGTCCTGCCGGACGTCTGCGCCGCGACCCCCGCCGACCCGGTGACCAGGCCGCTGTCGCGCACATCCATTGCCTTCATGACAGATCCAATCGTTTGGATGTTGCTTTATTTTGATAGTAGCTCTCATTTTCTAGTCGATGTCAATACCTGATCGGCCGGGGATGTCCCGAGTACGCCACCCGCGCGGCCCGATACCGGGTCGGCTCACAGTCGTACCGGGATCGGCTCGGCATAAGCTCGACGGCGATGCGCACTCGAGAACCGCGGCCGCACGGCCGGATCAGCACCACGCGTGCGAGCCGACGACCGCTCGCCGCCCTCGCCGTCGCCCTGACCGCCGGGCTCGCCGCCGCGACCGCGCTGACCGGCGTGGACGTCGCGTTGTCCGGCGCGGCGAGCGCGCAGCCGACCGGCACCTCGGTTCCGTTCAGCACGCCGAACACCGACAGCTGCCCGGACCGCACCTCCCCGCCGCCCGCGATCGACGAGTCCGAGGTGCCCGAACCGGGACAGACCGTGCCCAAGCCGCTGCCCGTCCCCGCGACACCGGTCGGCGGCGGCAAGCTCGGCGGCTGCGGTGTGCTGCTGCCCGACGGCGCGCCCGCGGTGCCCAAGGACATCTCCGCGACGGCCTGGGCGATCGCCGATCTGGACACCGGCAAGGTGCTGGCCGCGAAGGATCCGCACGGCCGCTACCGGCCCGCCTCGACAATGAAGACGCTGCTGGCCGCGGTCGCGCTACCGCAGCTCGAGCTGAACAAGGTCGTCATCGGCACCCAGGACGACGCGAACGCCGACGGCACCCGCGTCGGCATCGGCCCCGGCGGCCGCTACACCAACGACCAGATCTTCCACGCCCTGCTGATGTGTTCGGGCAACGACGCCGCGCACGCCATCGCCATCCAGCTGGGCGGCGTGGAAAGCACTGTGGCACAGATGAATGCGAAGGCGAAGGAACTGCACGCCCTGGACACCCGGGCCGCGACCCCGTCCGGGCTGGACGGCCCCGGCATGAGCATGTCGGCCTACGATCTGGCCACCATCTTCCGGCACGACATGACGATTCCGGCGTTCGCCGACATCGTGCACACCGAGCAATACGACTTCCCCGGCTTCCCAGCCAACCCGAAGATCCCCGGCGACAAGGACCACCCCGGTTTCCCCATCGCCAACGACAACCGCCTGCTCTACGACTACCCCGGCGACCTCGGCGGCAAGACCGGCTACACCGACGACGCCCGCCAAACCTTCGTCACCGCCGCCGAACGCAACGGCCACCGCCTGGTAGTCACCATGCTCAAAGCCGACGTCCTCCCCATCCGCCCACCCGAACAGGCCGCCCGCCTCCTCGACTACGGCTTCGCCCTCCCCGCCGGCGCCAATGGGTCGAGGACGGCGTCCTCGGGGATGTAAGGGGGGTTGGCTACCAGGACGTCGACGCGACCGTTCAAGGGGGACAACACATTCCGGTCGGTGACGTCACCGGCGTGTAGATGGATCGGGGTGTCGC
>NZ_WEGK01000018.1 GCF_009604405.1 Nocardia macrotermitis | reverse complement strand
ACTGACTCACCGAAAGGGTGCTCCTGCAACTGCCATATTCGAACCTAGACAACTCGAATTATCGCAGGTCAGAGCACCCTTTCCTCATACCGACACACGGTGTCGGAATTCCGGTGAATGCGCGAGGCTAGTGTCGATCCATGACCTTCACCGACATCGAACGCGCCTACCTCAACACCCAGAACCTCGGCCGCCTGGCAACCGTAACCCCAGGTGGCAAGCCCCTGATCGCCCCCGTCGGCTTCCGGTTGAACGATGACGGAACCATCGATATCGGCGGACCCAACCCGGAGTCTCAGCGGTATCGGAACGTCGGGAAAAATCCGAATGTCACGTTCGCTGTGGACGATATGACTCCGGATGAGCCGGGAGCGGTCAAGCCGGGGTGGGGGCGGGGAGTGATCATTCGGGGAGTGGCCGAGGTGCTGACCGTGGAGACGCCGCCGGTGGCGCCGGAGTGGTTCTCCAACAAGATCATTCGGATTCGTCCGGTTCGGATCCACAGCTGGCATATCGATCCGGACAACCCGGACGGGGAGGTTCGGGTTGTCGGGTAGGGGTTGTCCCTGAGGGGGCTCATACCTGCGGGGGATTCTCACCCGGAAGTCGGCGCAGGGCGGTGACGGACGGGGATGTCTGCGCGAGACTGTAAGTAGGGCAATGAGATTGGGGAGCGAATCTTGTTGGCCGGTGGGATCATCGCAACCCTACTTGCGGTTCACCACCATCATCCGTGATGACAGCGATCCGAACCGCCGGGATGGTTCGGGAGCGGCTGTTTCCGGGTGCGATGGCCCGGCACCACATGGATGCCGGGCCATTGATGTTCGGTCAGGGCTGGTCGGTGGGAGTGCGGTGATGGCGTCGCCATTTCCAGTAGACGACGGCGAGAACGATCAGCGCGACGATGACCATGGCCGCCCAGGAATCTACTCGTTGCAGGATCGCGGTGAAGGACTGGCCGATCGCGTAGCCGGCCATCACCATCGCGCTGCCCCAGATGATCGCGCCGATCGTGCTGGTGAGCAGGAAACGCGTGTATCGCATCGAGGATATGCCGACCAGTTGCGGCAGCATGGTTCGGAAGAAGGTGCTGAAACGGCCGAAGATCACTGCCCAGCTGCCGTGACGTTCGAAGTATCGGCCCGAACGGTCCAACCGCTCGCGATGCCGTTCGAATACCGCCCAGCGCAGGATTCGCGCGCCGAAGATCCTGCCGGTGCCGAATCCGATGCTCGCGCCGACGATTGCGGCGACGACCACGAGGACCAGGGTGGTCGGCAGATCCAGCCGACCGCGGTTCGCGGCGACGCCGGCCAGCACCGCGGCGGTGTCACCAGGCACCAGCAGGCCGAACACCATGGCCTCCTCCGCGCACACCAGAAGCGCCACAACCAGATACGTCCACACCGGTTGAAGGCTCAGTACGCGCTGAACCAGCGAGTCCATGCCATCGACGCTAGCCACTGCGGTGAGCGATTTCAGGCGAGATGGTCGCGGGCTGTCCGAACCGATATCGACAGCGCAGCGCGATCGACGGCTAGATTCCGAATGGAACAAATCGAACGTTCGTCGCGACATACTTCACGTACAGATCGACCCGAACACGAATCGACCCCCGAAGGAGCCGAACGGATGAAATTCGGTCGCATCGCCGCTGGTATCGCACTCGCCGCCGCCGCTCTCACCACAGTCCCGGCCGTCGCGTCTGCCGACGACCCGGAATTCCCGCGCAACGGCGTGATCCCGCCCGGCACGTATCACATCATCAGACACCCCTCCAACGTCGTCGGCTCCCCGGTGGAGAACTGCGACCTGCAGGTGTTCGTGGACCGTATCGTCGTCGTGCTGGTCTGTGGGCAGTCGTCGGTGACCGGACGCCAACGCCCGGTCGCGGCCGACGAAACCTATGTCACGTTCGACGGCAGGCCGTTCGGCCTGGATCTACAGGACATCGACCCGCGGTTCGGACATTGGATCGGCGTACCGAATATCGCGGGCACCCAGTTGAAGGCACCGTATCCGCTGGCGGGAGTCACCCTGAACCGCCGCTGATCCAGCAGCAGTCCACTGCCTCCGCGGCGGCTCAATCCTTCCGCGGAGGCGGTCGACTGTGGGCGGTCGTTTCACCGCCTTCGAGCACTCCCGCGATGCCGTCGAGGATAAGTTCCAGGCCGAAGGTGAAGTCCTCGTCGGCGGTGTCGGGTGGGGGGACCGATTCGAACAGGCCCGCGGCGAGGAGTTCAGCGACGTCCGGGAAGCGGTTCGGGTCGACCAGTTGGGTCAGTTCGCGGCTGTAGATTCGCAGGGCACGGGACTCGTCGAGGTCGGCCTCGCGGCGGGCGGTGTCGAGCTGGTTCGCCATCAGGAAGCCTTGGCGCACATAGCCGCTCAGGACTGTGATGACGCCGATCTTGGCGCCCCAGTCGGCATCGGTCGTGCGCAGGGCGCGCAGGCCCGCGTCCATCCAGCCGACGGCGTTCGGACCGCGCGGGGGGCCGCTGATCGGGATCTGCACGAGCCACGGGTGACGTTCGAAGACGGCGAATTGGTTTCGCGCCCAACGGCGTAGGGCCGGACGCCAGGGTTCGTCGTCGGGAATCGGTTCGAGGGGCGGACCGAAAGCGGCGTCGGACATCAGGGCGATCAGTTCGTCCTTGGAGCCGATGTGGCGATATAACGACATCGGCGTCACGCCGAGTGCGGCAGCGATTTTCGGCAGGGTCGCGCCGGACAGGCCGGTGCGATCGGCCAGGTCGATCGCGGTGCGGACCACCGTGTCCACGTCCAACTCGGCGGGCCGACCCAGGCGGGTGCCGAGCGGCAGCCGCCACAGACGGGCCAGATCGTCGGGGATCCGTCGCTCAGCCATGATCCGAACATCCTTCCACAGAGGCTTGCACGAACCATAAGTATATGACTTATAGTTTATAATATATACTTAGTGTCTATACGCACCGGCACATCACCGAACGAACAGCGAGACCGCATGAACACCAACGTCATTCGCCGTATCACCGGAGCTACCGCACTGCTGGGAGCGGTGTGCCAGCTCATCGAACTGCCGCTGTACTTCGTCTACTCCGGTGCCCCGCCGGACTCGAACATCCTGACCCGGTCGCTGTTCGGCCTGGTCGGGCTGACGTTCTACGTGGTCTTCATGACCGGCATCAGCCACCTGGTGAGCGAACTCGGCCCGCAATACCGCTGGCTCGGCACGTTGACCAGCACCGCGGGCCTGATGTGGCTGGCGGTCGCCTTCGTGGGCATGGGTCTCGAAGTGGGCGCGGTCATCCAGTCACCCGTCGACATCGACCCGACGATCACCGTCAGCGGCACCTACATCCTCTACGGCACCATCTCGAAACTGCTGATGGGCCTGTTCCTGTTCGCCTTCGCCACCTCCGTACGCCTCACCCGCATCCTCCCGACATGGACCGCATGGTCGGCATACGTTCTGGCACTGGTGAATTGGGCATTCATACCGTCGATGTTCTTCGGCAACACCCCGGCCCACTTCTACGCCGCCAACGGCTGGGGCACCACCGCAACCACCGGCGGCATACTGATGCTGTGGTTGCTCGCCGTCGGCGTCACTCTGCTGCGGCAGCCCTCCCCCGCCAACTCCACACAACCGCAACCAGCCTGAGGGGAAGGCACCCGGCATCCGGCTCGGGCGCGCCGAACCCCTCGATCCGCTGGCAAATCGCCGCACAGAAGTCCGGCGCGTAGCACCGCCCCGAAACGCACTGCGGCCCGGCACCTTCGGAGTGCCGGGCCTCAGGTGAAGCGAAAAACTTACGCGGTCTCGGTGATCGGCCGATCCACCCAGCTCATCAACCCACGCAGCTTGGCGCCCGTGACCTCGATCGGGTGCTCGGCATTCGCCTTACGCAGCCCCTCGAGCTCCTTGTTGCCGCCCTCGACGTTCGCGACCAGACGCTTGACGAAGGTGCCGTCCTGGATGTCCTTCAGGATCGCACGCATACGCTCCCGTCGATAATGCGCGAACCGAGGCCTCGGGCTCTGATCCGCGGCACCCGGACCGCCACAACCGACGTCTCAGGCAGATTGTCGCTCGATGAGTGCGTCCAAATCCGCTTCCAGATTTCGACCCCGCTGATACCCACGTTCGGTAATCAACCGTACCGCTTTCCTCGCCTCACGAATATCACTTGCAGATGCTGCCGACAGCAGAGCTTGCAGATCAGCGAGATCCTGTGGCCGTGTGGCATCATCACGGGCCAGCAATTTCAGCGCGATAAGGTGTCCAGTCATCGCCACCGGGAGACTCAAGCCAGGGATGATTTCCAGTTCCTCGGCCATGGCGGCGATTTCCGGCTCGATGCCAGAACTGGCAAACAAAAGATCTATGAGGATCGGCACTCCATCGAAGGCACGGCGCAGACGGATCGTTGCCAACCGACCGTTGTCGTGCTCCACGGATGCGTACATGGCATAGCCCGCTTCGAACAGCATGCGTACCAACGACTCTGCAGCAGCGTCGTCGGCGACCGCAACTGCCAAATCGATATCGTGGGTGAAACGCGGAGTCGATCTAGCAGATACCGCAAACCCGCCCACGAGCCCCCACCCATAACCAAGCTTGTTGATATCGGTGGTGGCTCGGCGCAGCGCTGCTTCGAGCGGATTCATGCAAATCGCAGCGAAGGCCGGCCTACCGAATCGCCCAGCGGTGCGCCCGGCCGCGACAGCAGCCATGCACTTACTTTCTCGGCGATCTCCGAATCGGAGGCATCAGGAAATGATCGGCGCATGCGAGTCCGATACATCTCGATGCCGAATTCGGACATCTCCAAAGCAAGCTTCAGGCGCTGAGCCGGGGTTCCATCCGTCACGTCTTCAGGTTACCGGGTCAGAGCCTCGGGTGCTCCGAACGCACTGCGGCCCGGCACCTTCGGAAATGTGCCGGGCCGCAGCCGATGCGAAAAACTTACGCGGTTTCGGTGATCGGCCGATCCACCCAGCTCATCAGCCCACGCAGCTTGGCGCCCGTGACCTCGATCGGGTGCTCGGCATTCGCCTTACGCAGCCCCTCGAGCTCCTTGTTGCCGCCCTCGACGTTGGCGACCAAGCGCTTGACGAAGGTGCCGTCCTGGATGTCCTTCAGGATCGCGCGCATGCGCTCCTTGGTGCTCGCGTCGATGACGCGCGGGCCCGAGAGGTAGCCACCGAACTCGGCGGTGTCGGAGACCGAGTAGTTCATGCGGGCGATGCCGCCCTCGTACATGAGGTCGACGATCAGCTTCAGCTCGTGCAGCACCTCGAAGTAGGCCATCTCCGGCGCGTAACCGGCCTCGACCATGACCTCGAAACCGGTCTTGACCAGTTCCTCGGTGCCACCGCACAGCACGGCCTGCTCACCGAACAGGTCGGTCTCGGTCTCCTCCTTGAAGGTGGTCTTGATGACGCCCGCACGCGCGCCACCGATGCCCTTCGCGTAGGACAGCGCCAGCGCCTGGCCCTGACCGGTCGGGTCCTGGTCGATCGCGATCAGGCAGGGCACGCCCTTGCCGTCGACGAACTGGCGACGCACCAGGTGGCCGGGGCCCTTGGGGGCGACCATGCCGACGGTGACGTTGCCCGGAGCCTTGATCAGGCCGAAGTGGATGTTCAGGCCGTGGCCGAAGAACAGCGCGTCGCCGTCCTTCAGGTGCGGCTCGATGTCGTTGGTGAAGATCGACGCCTGGGCGGTGTCGGGGGCGAGCAGCATGATCACGTCGGCCCACTCGGAAACCTCGGCGGGGGTGCCGACCGTCAGCCCGGCCTCCTCGGCCTTGACCCGCGACTTCGAGCCCTCCTTCAGGCCGATGCGGACCTCGACGCCGGAATCGCGCAGGCTCAGCGAGTGCGCGTGCCCCTGCGAGCCATAGCCGATGACGGCGACCTTGCGTCCCTGGATGATCGACAGGTCGGCGTCGTCGTCGTAGAACAGCTCGATAGCCACTGTTGGTATCCCTTCGCGGATGATCCCCGAGCGGGCCGGGGAATGGTTCGGTATGCGCGCCCAACGAGGCGCATTCGGTTCAATGCATCAATTTCGATCGGACCCCGCGGCGGCGGGGGAAAGCAGTTGCGCCGACCTATCGACAGACGACAACCCTAGTCCTCGGGACGCCGCCGCAGTGCAGCGCCCGTCCCCTACCACCGCGTACGAGGCCCGGGAGATCACCGGGTCGCGGTGATCGATTTGGGCCCGCGGCCCACCGCCACCACGCCGGACTGCACGATCTCGCGGATGCCGTACGGTTCCAGCATCCGCAGCAGTGCGTCGAGTTTGGACCGGGTACCGGTCGCCTCGATGGTGAGCGCGTCGGGCGAGACGTCGATCACCTTGGCGCGGAACAGATTCACCGATTCGATGACCTGGGTGCGCACACTCGCGTCGGCGCGCACCTTCACCAGGATCAGCTCGCGCGCGACCGAGTTGTCGGCGTCCTGCTCGACGATCTTGATCACGTTCACCAGCTTGTTGAGCTGCTTGGTGACCTGCTCGAGCGGCAGATCCTCCACGGTGACGACGATCGTCATCCGCGAGATGTCCGGCAGCTCGGTCCCGCCGACCGCGAGGGATTCGATATTGAATCCACGCCGGGAGAACAGGCTCGCCACCCGGGCCAGCACGCCGGGCTTGTCCTCCACCAGCACGCTCAAGGTGTGGGTGGTGCTCATCTAGTCGTTCTCCTTGTCGTGCGCCATCGCCTGGTGGATCACCGAGGGCTCGGCGGCCGCTTCGTCGTCGTCGAACAGCGGGCGGATGCCGCGGGCTGCCATGATCTCGTCGTTGGAGGTGCCGGCGGCGACCATCGGCCACACCTGCGCGTCCTTGCCGACGATGAAATCGATCACCACGGGACGGTCGTTGATGGACTGCGCCTCGCGGATCGCGGCCTCCACATCCTCCTCCTTCTCCACGCGAATTCCGTGGCAGCCCAACGCTTCCGCGAGCTTGACGAAGTCGGGGATGCGCAGGGTGTGGGTGCCCAGATCGGTGTTGGAGTAGCGCTGCTCGTAGAACAGCGTCTGCCACTGCCGGACCATACCGAGGTTGCCGTTGTTGATCAGCGCGACCTTGATCGGCACTCCCTCCACCGCGCAGGTGGCGAGCTCCTGATTGGTCATCTGGAAGCAGCCGTCACCGTCGACCGCCCACACCTCTTTGTCCGGCGCGCCCATCTTCGCGCCCATGGCCGCCGGCACGGCGTATCCCATGGTGCCGAGGCCACCGGAATTGAGCCAGGTGCGCGGCTTCTCGTACTTGATGAACTGCGCGGCCCACATCTGATGCTGGCCGACACCGGCGCAGTAGATCGCGTCGGGTCCGGCGAGCTGGCCGAGCTTCTCGATGACGAACTCCGGGGACAGCGAACCGTCCGAGGGCTGGTTCCAGCCCAGCGGGTAGCTGCGGCGGATGCCGTCGAGGTAGCTCCACCACTCCGAAAGTTCCAGCAGCGCCGCGTCTTTCGTGGTCGAGTTGGCGGGATCGGCCTTGAGGGTCTCGATCAGTTCGGCGATCACCTCGCGGCAGTCGCCGACGATCGGCACGTCGGCGTGCCGGTTCTTGCCGATCTCGGCGGGGTCGATGTCGGCGTGAATCACCTTGGCGTTCGGGGCGAACGAGTCCAGCTGCCCGGTGACGCGGTCGTCGAAACGCGCGCCCAGGGTGATCAGCAGATCCGACTTCTGAAGTGCCGCAACGGCTCCCACAGTGCCGTGCATACCGGGCATACCCATGTTGAGGGTGTGGCTGTCCGGGAACGCGCCGCGCGCCATCAGCGTCGTGACGACCGGGATGCCGGTCAGCTCGGCCAGTTCCAGCAGTTCCGCGGACGCCTCGGCCTTGATCACACCGCCGCCGACGTACAGCACCGGAGCCTTCGAGTCCAGGATCATCCGGGCGGCCTCGCGCACCTGCTTACCGTGCGGTTTCGTCACCGGACGGTAGCCGGGCAGCCGCATCTCCGGCGGCCAGCTGAACAGCGTCTGCGCCTGCAACACGTCCTTGGGGATGTCGACCAGCACCGCGCCCGGACGTCCCGTCGCGGCCAGGTGGAACGCCTCGGCGATCATGCGCGGGATGTCGAGCGGGTCGTTGACCAGGAAGTTGTGCTTGGTGACCGGCATGGTGATACCGGAGATGTCCGCCTCCTGGAAGGCGTCGGTGCCGATCAGGCTCCGGCCGACCTGACCGGTGATCGCGACCAGCGGCACCGAGTCCATCTGCGCGTCGGCGATCGGGGTCACCAGGTTGGTCGCGCCCGGACCGGAGGTGGCCATGCACACACCGACCTTGCCGGTGGCCTGCGCGTATCCGGTCGCGGCGTGACCCGCGCCCTGCTCGTGCCGAACCAGCACGTGCCGAACCTTGGTGGAATCGAACAGCGGATCGTAGACCGGGAGTACCGCACCGCCCGGAATGCCGAAGACCGTGTCGACGCCGAGCTCCTCGAGGGAGCGGACGACCGACTGCGCGCCGGTGACCCGCTCGGGCGGGACCTGGCGGCGGTTCGGTGCGGCAGTAGTCGCGGATGCCGGCTGATTGGCCGAGGGCGCGGGCCTGCGGGCCGAGGGCCCGGGGCGTGCGGTAGGTGCGCTCACCGTCTTGATCCTTTACTGCTTGTTCTTACCTAGCGGAACTGGCCTGAACACAAAAAAGCCCCCGACAGCCGATGGCTGATCGAGGGTGGCGCGTCGCAGCTACGAGCTGAGGTAATCAGTCTCAGCGCTGGACGCGCCGGCCGATTACGAGAAGCTCGATTCGATTCACGCGCTCGACGGTATGTGTGCGTGCGGCGTTGAGTCAAATTCCCTGACATGGGTGTCCCATCATGTGAGACAGGGCGGTATCTGTGTCCGATCGCCGTGATGCGAGGATGTGGGTGTGTCCTCGTCGCATCAGTCCGTGCCACCTGCTCGATCGTCCCACACCGCCGACCGCCCGACCGATACGGGTCGGGTGATCAGGAACCCGCGCCTCGGCCATCTCGCGGTGTTCGTACTGCTGCTCTGCGTGGCATTCGCGTTCTTCGGCTGGCCGCAGGTGCTGTGGATTCTGTTCGTGATTCCGATCGCGGTATCGATCTGGATCGAGCGGACCCGCACGAAGGTCACCGAGTCCGGGCTGGATCTGCGGACGTTCTTCGGATCGCGGCATATCGACTGGTCACAGGTGCAAGGCGTGAGCATTCCGAAGCGTGGATATGTGCGGGCGCACCTGTCCGACGGCGAGGAGGTGCCACTGCCCGCGGTCGGGTACGACCGGTTGCGAATCCTGATCGAGGCGTCGGGTGGGCGGATTCCGGATCCGTTCGCGGCGGCGGCGGAGGCCGAGGCGAAGGCACGCGCCGAGGCTGCGGCGGCGAAGGACGAGGCCGACTCCGAAGAGACCAAGATCACCGACGAAACCGAGGTCACCGCAGAGTCCGGCGTCAAGAACGGCGACTGATCCCGCCACGATCTCACCCGGGCCGGTTCACTCACGCCGCCGATCGCGTCCCGACTCCTGCCGGGAATTTCGCCCTGTCCCCTGCCGGGAATATTGCCCGCCACGTACGCGCTGAACTTCTGCACGGCCGATCGCGGCACACCGCACCGCGCACCCGCCGAGTCGCCCACCGGCGCAGAACCTCCTCCTCACTCGGGAGTACCGTAAAAGGGCCGTCCAGGCAGTCACCAGTCGCCGTACAGCCCCCGCGACGAGATTCGAGGACCCGACACCTATGCCACCGCTTCGTTCACGTACCACCACGGCCGGACGCAACGCCGCAGGCGCACGCGCGCTGTGGCGGGCCACCGGCCTGACCGACTCCGACTTCGGTAAGCCGATCGTCGCCATCGCGAACTCGTACACCCAGTTCGTCCCCGGCCACGTGCATCTGAAGGACGTCGGCGAGATCGTGGCGGACGCCGTGCGGGCCGCGGGCGGCGTACCGCGCGAATTCCACACCATCGCCGTGGACGACGGCATCGCGATGGGCCACGGCGGCATGCTCTACTCGCTGCCCAGCCGCGAGATCATCGCCGACTCGGTGGAGTACATGGTCAACGCGCACACCGCCGACGCGCTGGTGTGCATCTCCAACTGCGACAAGATCACTCCCGGCATGCTCAATGCCGCGATGCGCCTGAACATTCCGGTGGTGTTCGTCTCCGGCGGCCCGATGGAGGCCGGTAAGGCCGTGGTCGTCGGCGGTGTCGCGCAGGCGCCGACCGATCTGATCACCGCCATATCCGCGAGCGCCTCGACCACCGTGGACGAGGAGGGCCTGTCCGAGGTCGAGCGCAGCGCGTGTCCGACCTGCGGTTCCTGTTCGGGCATGTTCACCGCCAACTCGATGAACTGCCTGACCGAGGCGCTGGGCCTGGCGCTGCCGGGCAACGGTTCCACCCTCGCCACCCACGCCGCGCGCCGCGCGCTGTTCGAGCGGGCCGGGACCACCATCGTCGAGGCCGCCAACCGCTGGTACCGCGACGACGACGCCTCGGTGCTGCCGCGAAACATCGCCAACGCCAAGGCTTTCCGCAACGCGATGGCGTTGGACGTCGCGATGGGCGGTTCCACCAACACCGTGCTGCACACCCTGGCCGCGGCGCAGGAGGGTGAGATCGACTTCGATCTGGACACCATCGATGAGATCTCGCGCCGGGTGCCGTGTCTGTCGAAAGTCTCCCCCAACTCCGATTACCACATGGAGGACGTGCACCGGGCCGGTGGCATCCCCGCCATCCTGGGCGAGCTGCGTCGGGCGAATCTGCTGGAGACCGACGTCTCCACCGTGCACACCCGCGACTTCGACGAGTGGCTGGACACCTGGGACATCCGCTCGGGCAAGGCCTCCGACGAGGCGCTGGAACTGTTCCACGCCGCGCCCGGCGGGGTCCGCACGACCGTGCCGTTCTCCACCGAGAACCGCTGGTCCTCGCTCGATACCGACGCCGAGGGCGGCTGCATCCGCGATCTCGCGCACGCCTACACCGTCGAGGGCGGGTTGTGCGTGCTCAAGGGTAATATCGCCCCCGACGGTGCGATCCTCAAGACCGCGGGTATCGATGAGGACCTGTTCACCTTCGAGGGTCCGGCCGTGGTGCTGGAGTCGCAGGAGGACGCGGTGTCGGCGATCCTCGGCAAGAAGATCCAGCCGGGCGATGTCGTGGTGATCCGGTACGAGGGTCCCGCGGGCGGGCCGGGTATGCAGGAGATGCTGCATCCGACCTCGTTCCTGAAGGGCCTGGGCCTGGGCAAGGTCTGCGCGCTGATCACCGACGGGCGTTTCTCCGGCGGTACCTCGGGGCTGTCCATCGGGCACATCTCGCCCGAGGCGGCCAGCGGCGGCACCATCGGCCTGATCGAGGACGGCGACCGGATCCGCATCGACGTGCACACCCGTGCCCTCGAATTGCAGGTCTCCGACGAGGTTCTCGCCGAGCGTCGCGCGAAAATGGATGCGCGGGAACGGCCTTGGCAGCCGGTCGCCCGTGATCGTCCGATCACCACCGCGTTGCGGGTGTATGCGGCGATGGCGACGTCGGCCGACAAGGGTGCTGTGCGTCGCGTTCCGTAACGGACTGGACGACATTCGGGCCCGCTCGTCGATGAGCGGGCCCGAATTCGTTTGCGGGAGTGGTCAACTGCTCGCCGTTGTGCAATTACGCTGCGGCAGAACGTCTTCCGATGCTCATGGCGTACATCAGCCCACCTCCGAGGATGACGCCGACCGGCCAGGACAGGGCCGTCACATATTGGGAGTGCGGAACCAGGGCGACCAGGACCCCGACCACTCCGGAGATCACCAGAGCGATCAGCGCGCGGGGGTTGAAGCCGCGCAGGTAGTGGTAAGTACCCTGGGGCGCTTCGGAATACAGGTCATCCACCACCGTCTGCTGTCGGCGGATCAGGTAGTAGTCGACGATCAGGATGCCGAAGACCGGCCCCATCAGCGCGCCGACGCCGCCGAGGAAATACACGATGAAATTCTGGTTCGCCCACAGCTTCCAGGGCAGCACCAGGATCGACAGCACGGCGGTGATGATGCCGCCGGTGCGGAACGAGATGTATTTCGGTGCGGTATTGGAGATGTCGTAGGACGGGGAGACGAAGTTCAGCACCACGTTGATGCCGACGGTGGCGATCGCGAACAGCGCCGCGGAGATGATGACGACGGTGTCGCTCTGGATGTGCGCGACCAGTTCCACCGGATCGGACAGCACCTTGCCGTACACCTTCAACGTCGCCAGTGAGATGACGATCGAAATCACCACGAACGCAGTCTCATTGAACGGAATCCCCCACGCATTGCCGCGCACGATGGCCTTCTTGCTGGGCGAGAAACGCGCGAAGTCGGCGTAGTTCACCAGCGGCCCGGCCATGAACGCCACCATCAGGAACACCACGCCCACGAACGCGGCCACGGTCTTGCCACTCGAGAGCGCCGCACCCGCGCGCGAGCCGAAATCGATACTCCACCCGGCCTTTCCGAGAATCCAGATCGCCAGCGCGAGCATCCCGATCCACACCACCGGCCCCGCGAAATCCGATACCCGGCGCACCACCTCCATCCCGTACGTGATGATCAGCAGCTGCGCCGCCCACAACACCAGGAACGAGATCCAGCCCAGTTCCGACAGACCCAGAAAGCTGTGCTGCGTCAGCGATTTCAGCCCCGGCGCGACCCGCAGCAGCAATACGATCACCGCGGTCGAGGCCAGATACGTCTGGATGCCGTACCAGAACACCGCCACCAGCGCCCGCAACAGCGCCGGAATATTCGCGCCGAATATCCCGAACGCACCCCGCGCGAACACCGGGAACGGCACCCCCACCCGCTGCCCCGCCACCCCGATCAGATTGCTACCGCCCCACAGCACCAACACCCCGATGAACAACGCCAGCATGGTCTGCCACCCGGTCAACCCGAGCGCGAGCATCCCCACGGCGAAGCCGTAACTGCCGATACTGTGCGCCGAGGTCATCCAGAGACAGAACAGATCCCAGGTACGCCAGGCATCGGACTCGGACGTAGTGGGTTTGAGATCCGAATTGACCAGCGCCGAACGCTCGGCCGCCGGTTGTGTCCGCGTTTCCGTCATAACTGTTCCCTCACTCGACATCCACCGACATGAACACTGTTGGCGGCCAACAAAATTCGGTGCATCACACCAGATTGCCCCGGCCTCGAGGTCCGCAGCCGCGACCACGGACACACCGAGTGACCGGCCGTCGATTCGATCGCCCGAAACACCCGACGCACCTCATCGGTCGGCGAAATACCTTGTGCCAGTTCAGCTGACGCCGACCCGATCGGCCTGCGACCACTGCGGGCGCGCTCGACCACCCGCGTGGACCGCGCGTAGAACACACGGGACCGGCCGAGGACGACGGAATGCCGCGCCGCGCCGATCTCGATGAGCCTCACGAGTTCACCTGCAACGCCGTCACGGACGGATTCAGCTGCGGTATGACGACTTCGCCGTATACGCGCAGGGTCTCTTCCTTGTTGTCGTGTTGCAGGTATCCGGCGAACTGGTCGACGCCGAGGGCGGCGAGGTGGCGCAGTTTGGTGAGGTGTTCCTCGGGAGTGCCCAGGATGCAGAAGCGGTCGACCACTTCGTCGGTGACGAAGTCCGCGTGGGTGTTTCCCGCGCGGCCGTGCTCGTTGTAGTCGTAGCCGTGGCGTCCGGCGATGTAGTCGGTGAGGGCGGCGGGGATCTGTGCGTCCGCGCCGTAGCGGGCGACGATGTCGGCGACGTGATTGCCGACCATGCCGCCGAACCAGCGGCACTGGTCGCGCATGTGCGCGTGGTCGGTGCCGATGTACATCGGTGCTGCCACACAGACTTTCACCGCATCCGGGTCCCGCCCGGCCGCGGCGGCGGCCTCCCGGACGGTGCGGATCGTCCACTCGGCGATATCCGGATCGGCCAGTTGCAGGATGAATCCGTCGGCGACCTCGCCGGTGAGGGCCAGCGCCTTGGGCCCGTACGCCGCGACCCACACCTCCAGCCGCGAACCGGCGCCCCACGGGAATTGCAGTGTGCGCCCGCCGTATTCGACCGATCGGGAATTGGCCAGTTCGCGAATCACATGGATCGAATCGCGCAGTGTCCGCAGGGTGGTGGGATGGCCGCCGCCGACCCGCACGGCCGAATCACCGCGTCCGATACCGCAGACGGTGCGATTGCCGTACGCCTCGTTGAGGGTGGCGAAGGTGGACGCGGTCACCGCCCAGTCCCGGGTGGCGGGATTGGTGACCATCGGGCCGACCGTGATTCGCTTGGTCTCGTTGAGGATTCGGCTGTGCAGGACGTACGGCTCCTGCCACAGGATGTGCGAATCGAAGGTCCACACGTGGCTGAATCCGTGCGCCTCGGCCAGTTTCGCCAGTTGCACCGTGCGCGCCGAGGGGGGATCGCACTGTAGTACCGCGCCGAATTGCATTGCCGCCTCCCTAGATCAGGTACTGACAGGGATCGCGGCGCACGAAACGTCCGTCGCCCTTGCGGCCCAGGTACTCCCCCGCATCGACGACGACCTTGCCGCGCGAGAGCACCGTGTCGACGTGACCATCGATCTCGAAACCCTCCCAGGCCGAGTGGTCCATGTTCATGTGATGGGTCTTGCCCAGGCCGATCGAGGTGTGCCCGTTCGGATCGTAGATCACCACGTCGGCGTCCGCGCCGGGCGCGAGCACACCCTTGCGCCCGTACAGCCCGAACATGCGCGCCGGTGTGGTGGAGGTGATCTCGACCCACCGCTCGAGGCTGATCCGGCCCTCGACCACGCCCTGGTACATCAGATCCATCCGGTGCTCGACCGAGCCGATCCCGTTGGGAATCTTGGAGAAATCCCCGATGCCCATATCCTTCTGCCCCTTCATGCAGAACGGGCAGTGATCCGTCGCGACCATCTGAATGTCGTTGGTACGCAACGCCTGCCACATATGGTCCTGATGACGCTCCGCGCGCGAACGCAGCGGCGTGGAGCACACCCACTTGGCGCCCTCGAAACCCGGTGCGCCCAACTGCTCTTCGAGCGAGAGGTACAGATACTGCGGGCAGGTCTCCCCGAAGACGTTGCGCCCCCGATCACGTGCCGAAGCCACCTGTGCGACAGCCTGTTTCGCCGAGACGTGCACGACATACAGTGGGGCCCCGGTCACATCGGCCAGCATGATCGCCCGATGGGTGGCCTCCTCCTCGAGCTGCCAGGCCCGCGCGATGCCGTGATAGTAGGGATCGGTCTTGCCCTCCGCGAGCAGCTGACCCACGAGCACGTCGATGGCGGGCCCGTTCTCGGCGTGCATCATCGTCATCAACCCGGTCGACGCGCCGATCTGCATCGCGCGCAGGATCTGCGCGTCGTCGCTGTAGAACACGCCCGGATAGGCCATGAACAGCTTGTAGCTGCTGATGCCTTCGTCCGGCAGCCCGCGCAACGCCTGCAACGACGCGTCGTTCACATCCCCGACGATCTGATGGAATCCGTAATCGATCGCGCACTGTCCGGCGGCCATCTCGTGCCAGGTGGCCAGGCTGTCCTGGAGGCGCTCGCCGAACTTCTGCACCGCGAAATCGATGATCGTGGTGGTACCGCCCCAGGCCGCGGCGCGGGTGCCGGTCTCGAAATCGTCCGAGGCGGTGGTGCCGCCGAACGGCATCGACATGTGCGTGTGCGCGTCGATACCGCCGGGGACGACGTACTTTCCGGTCGCGTCGATGACCGTATCCGCGGTCCGGGCCAGATCCGTGCCGAGCACGGTGCTGCCCGGTGCGAGCAGGGCGGCGATCCGTTCACCGTCGACGAGAATGTCCGCGGCGGTGCGACCGGTCGACGAGACGACGGTGCCGCCGGTGATGAAAGTGGTTGGCATACCGGGTAACTCCTTAGGAAGAGGACCGGAAGAGGTGATGCTTGCGGAGTCGGCGGGCGGGCCGGGTCAGGGCGCGACGATCGCCTCGTACGAATCCGGGCGACGGTCCCGGTAGAACTGCCAGTCCCCGCGCACCTCGCGCACCGCGTCCAGATCCAGTTCGCGGATCACGATCTCCTCGGTGTCGGTGGAGGCGACCGCGCCGACGTAGTTGCCCCGCGGATCCACGAAATACGAACTGCCGTAGAAGGTTACGGCCGCCTCACCGAATTCCTCACGCTCCGTGCCGATTCGGTTGTTGGCGGCGATGTAGTACTGATTCGCGGCCGCGGCGGCGGGCTGTTCGAGTTCCCAGAGCCGGTTGGACAGACCGGGTTTGGTGGCCGAGGGGTTGAACACCAACTCCGCGCCCGCCAGGCCCAGCGCCCGCCAGCCCTCCGGGAAATGCCGGTCGTAACAGATGTAGACGCCGATGCGGCCGACCGCGGTATCGAAGACCGGATAGCCGAGATTGCCGGGCCGGAAATAGAACTTCTCCCAGAAGCTCGGCAGATGCGGGATGTGGTGCTTGCGGTACTTCCCCAGATAGCTACCGTCCGCATCGATCACCGCGGCGGTGTTGTACAGCACGCCGGGCTGCTCCTGCTCGTAGACCGGCAGGATGACGACCATGTTGTGCTCGCGGGCCAGTTCGGCGAATCGCGCCGTGGTCGGACCCGGTACTGATTCGGCGTACTCGTAGTACTTCTTGTCCTGAACATTTCCGAAGTAGGGCCCGTAGAACAATTCCTGGAAGCAGATCACCTGCACGTCCTGCGCCGCGGCCTGCTCGATGAACTTCTCGTGCTTGGCCAGCATGGATTCCCTGTCACCGGTCCAGGTGGCCTGGGTGATGGCCGCCTTGATCGTCGCCATGGAGGTTCTCCTTCCCGAATTCTTCGATATTCTCGAATATAAACATTTCCTGAATATTTCGAGGAATGCAGGAATTGTAAACCGGCTGCTCGGGCGACCAGGCGGAAATGCGCAGAGTGCGCCGAAGGCCGGGCCCGGCGAGGTGCGGGCCCGGCCTTCGGGCGGCGGCTCGCGGGAGGGCGAGCGCCGGAACAGCGGTGCGGGTCAGTGCCGGATGCCGTGGAACGGGTTACCGCCGTGCAGGTAGAACCAGCTGACCGCGGCGGCCACCAGGGCCAGGATCAGTACCACGAACGAGCCGTAGCGGGGCCGGGTGGCCCAGCCGCGGCCGCGATCGAAGGCCAGGCGTCCGGGGCCGGTGAGGATCAGCGCGGCGGCCAGACCTGCGAGGATCGACTCCAGTTCGACTGTCTTGTACTGGAATCCGGAGGACATGCCCTGCTTCCAGAGCCACGCGTCGCTGATCGAGGCCAGCACCGCACCCGCCGCCAGCGGCGTGGCCAGGCCGAGGATGATCAGGACGCCGCCGCCCACCTCCGCGACGGTGAGCATCGAGGCGGACAACTCGACGTGCTTCCAGCCGCCGGAGGACAGCATGTCGCGGGTGCCGCTCAGACCCGGTCCGTGGAACCAGCCGGCCAGCTTCTGCAAACCGTGGTAGAGGAACGTCAGGCCGATGACCAGGCGCAGCACCAGCAGGCCAAGATCCTGGGTGCCGCGGCGAGAGTCGGTGCGGGCCAAACGAATACGCCGACTGCCGTCGCCGGTCGGGGCGGGCGGGATACTGGCGAAGGAATAGGTCGAGGCGGAGTCTCCCTCCCGTACCTCGTCGGCGTCGGGGAGTTCGCTCTTCGCGGCCTCGTAGCGGCCGATACCGGCGGATTCGTACTGGCCCGTGGTGTACGGTTCGGCGGACGAGCCGCCCTGGGCGGGAACATCGGGATCGAGGCCGAGTTCGTCGTCCGTGCGCGGGACATCCGAGCCGAGAGTGGATTTCACCGTCGGGAGTTCCCCGGTGGGCGAGTCGTAGGGACTGCGCGCCGGTTCCCCGGGGTGGCCCGGAGAGTTCGATTCGGATGATGCATGCGGCTTGTCGGTCACCCGAGCAGACTATGTCGACGCCGAGATCCGCGCTCCCCCTCCACGCGGCGTGTCCGCGCCACGCGGGCCGGTCGGGTCACCCCCTGCGAGCGTGCGCCGGGGTATTTCCGTAACGTCTGAGCCATGAGTGTGGTTGTCACGGGCCGTATCGCTGTGAGCTTGGCCGTCACCGCCGGTCTGCTGGCCGGATGTGCCAGTTTCGACGATTCCGCGTCCAAACCGTTCACTCCCGCGCCCAGCATCATCCCCGAGGGATCGGGGCCGACCACCACACCCTCGGCCAAGCCGTCCACCCCCAAACGCGCCGCCGGACCGTGCGTCGACGCCGATCCCAGCGTCGTGGTGTCGTGCCTGGACACCACCGGCGGGCTCACGGTCCTGCCCGACGGGCAGCAGGCGCTGGTCGCCGAACGTCTCACCGGGCGGCTGCTGAAGGTGGTCAACGTATCCCCCAGCGAGGTGCCGCCGAGTCCGATCGAGGTTGCCAAGGTCGACGTGGACACCACCGGGGACGGCGGCCTCACCGCCGTCGCGTTGTCGCCGACCTACGAAGAGGACGGGCTGATGTACGCGTACATCACGACACCCAGCGACAACCGGATCGTGCGCATCGGCGCGGGCGGCGTGCCGAAGCCGATCCTGACCGGAATCCCCAAGGGCCCCACCGGGAATCGCGGCGCCATCGATTTCGTGTCGAACAACAAGATGGTGGTGGAGACCGGTAACGCGGGCGATCCGGGCGCGGCCGGGAATCCGAATTCGCTGGCGGGCAAGGTGTTCACGATCGACAACCCCGCGCCGGGCAACGCGAATCCGAAGATCCTCGCCTCGGGCATCGGCACGGCCGGTGGCGTCTGCCCGGATCACAAGGACACCATCTGGTTCACCGACCGCACCGCGACCCAGGACCGATTGCAGCGCGTGGACGCCAACGGCACCGTGAGCACCGGGTGGACGTGGCCGGACCGGCCGGGAGTCGGCGGTTGCGCGGCCGCGCTGGACGGCGTCGCGGTCTCCCTCGCCGCGGGCAAGGCCCTGGCCTTCGCCACCGCCGATCAGAACACCCACGCCATCACCACCCCGCCGACCCTGGTCGCGCAGAACAAGTACGGCCAGCTCAACGGCGCGTCACTGGCCCCGGACGGCTACGTCTGGGTGGACACCGTGAACAAGCCGTCCGCGGCCGGACCGCTGGACGATCGCGTCGTCCGGATCCCGCCGCCGAAGGCCGGTTCCGGCGGCGGCTCGGCGGACTGACCGCCCGGCCGACGCCGGATCAGCCGAGCAGTCCGCCCGAGATCGTGGCGGGTGGACCCGGCTGGATGCACCGACCCGAGACCGCAGCTCGTCGGCTGAGGGACAACCACGTAACCGACCGAACTTGCCCGACGACGTCCACGTCCGACGGAGGAATACCGGCGTCGTCGTACGATCGGCGCCTGCCGACGGGCGGCGCATCCGGTTCGAATGCGCCGCCGCCCTGAGGTTTTCGGCGAGCGGGCGTGTTATCCGGCGACGCCGCAGGCTGCCAGGACCAGCTCGCGCACGCGGGCGGCGTCGGCCTGGCCGCGGGTGGCCTTCATGACGTCGCCGACGACCTTGCCCGCGGCCTGCACCTTGCCCGAGCGGATCTTCTCGGCGATGTCCGGGTTGGCCGCGAGGGCCTTGTCGACCTCGGCCTGCAACGCGGAATCGTCGGACACCATGCCCAGGCCCTTGGCCTCGACGATCGCGCCCGGCTCACCCTCGCCGGCCAGCACGAAGTCGACGACCTGCTTGGCGACCTTGCTGTTGATGGTCTTCGCGTCGACCAGCGCGACGACCTCGGCGACCTGACTCGGGGTGATGGGCAGCTCGTCGAGGGTCAGCTCGCGTTCCTTGGCCTGCTCGGTGAGGTAGTTGACCCACCAGGCGCGGGCGGCGTCGACCGAGGAACCGGCGTCGACGGTCGCGATGATCAGATCCAGCGCGCCGGCGTTGATCAGGTCGCGGAACACCTCGTCGGGCAGGGCCCATTCGGCCTGGATGCGGGCGCGACGCAGCCACGGGTACTCCGGGATGGTGCCGCGCAGCTCCTCGACCCAGGCCGCGTCAGGGGCGACGGGCTCGAGGTCGGGCTCGGGGAAGTAGCGGTAGTCCTCGGCGGATTCCTTGATGCGGCCGGGTGAGGTGGTGCCGTCGGTCTCGTGGAAGTGCCTGGTCTCCATGAGGATCGAGCCGCCGTCCGCGAGTATCGCTGCCTGACGGCGCATTTCGAAGCGCACCGCGACCTCGACGCTCTTGAGCGAGTTCACGTTCTTGGTCTCGGTGCGGGTGCCGAATTCCTTGGCGCCCTTGGCCATCAGCGAGACGTTGGCATCGCAGCGCAGCGAACCCTGCTCCATCTTGACGTCCGAGACGCCGAGCGACTTGAGCACCTCACGCAGCGCGGTGACGTACGCGCGGGCCACCTCGGGCGCGCGCTCGCCCGCACCGGTGACCGGCTTGGTGACGATCTCGATCAGCGGCACGCCCGCGCGGTTGTAATCCAGCAGCGAGTGGCTCGCGCCGTGGATGCGGCCGGTGGCGCCGCCCACGTGCAGGGACTTACCCGTGTCCTCCTCCATGTGGGCGCGCTCGATCTCGACCCGGAAGGTGGAGCCGTCGTCCAGCACGACGTCCAGGTGGCCGTTCGCCGCGATCGGCTCGTCGTACTGGCTGATCTGGTAGTTCTTGGGCTGATCGGGATAGAAGTAGTTCTTGCGCGCGAACCGGCCCCACGGAGTGATCGAGCAGTTCAGCGCCAGGCCGATCCGGATGGCCGACTCCACGGCCTTCTCGTTCACCACCGGCAACGCACCGGGCAGCCCCAGACACACCGGGCAGACCTGCGTATTCGGCTCCGCACCGAACGCCGTCGGGCAGCCACAGAACATCTTCGTCGCGGTGCCCAGCTCGACGTGCACCTCCATGCCCAGCACCGGCTCGAACCGGTCGACGACATCGGCATAGTCCATCAAGTCCACCGTGGGTGCAGTCATGCCGACAAGTCTAAGGAAACCCCCCGACACAATGTTTTATGGCCTCCGCTTCACGTCCCTTCATGCCCCCGACGAGGTGCGGTGGAACCCCGACGCAACCACCAACGCACCCAGCGGCGAATCGTCTCCGTCGGGCTGGAAATCGCCCGCGAAGCGAAAGGCTCAGTAGGCCAGCTCCAAGGGTTTTCGGCGCGGCTCGTCGTTCAGCCCTCGAAGCGCATGGCCGGAGGCCGAGTCTCGAGGGGTGAACGACGAGCCACACGGGCGCCGAAAACCTGCCGGAGCGGAGCGGAGGCCAAAGAGAAAGCCCTCACCCGCCCGAGCCGGGTGAGGGCTCCCCTCCTGGTGTCCGATCAGTCGGCGGCTATGGCCTCGACTATCGGCATGCGGGCCGCGCGCACCGCTGGCGGGATGGAACCCAGTAGCGCGAGAATCAGTGCGGCCGAGGCGTAGGCGAGCAGCATCGGGCTCGGGGTGTAGGTCACGGGGATGGTCATGGCCCGGCCGAACGCGATGTCGGCAAGGTACTGGACCGCGGCACCGATCGCCAGCCCCAGCACCGCACCGGTCAGGCCGATTCCGGCGGCCTCGGTGAGCACGGTGCGCAGCAGGAAGCGGCGGCTGGTGCCCATCGCGCGCAACACTCCCAGTTCACGGCGTCTTTCCAGGACCGAGAGCATGAGCGTGTTCAGCAGGGCGATGGTCGCGACGAGCACCACGATCCACAGGATCGATCCGGACAGCGACGTCCCCTGTTTCACGCCACCGGACACCGCCGCCACCGCGCCCGCACCGGTGTCCACGGCCAGACCGTGCGGTACCGCCCGACGCAGTAGATCGATCTCAGCGGTGGGGTTCACCCCGGGTGCGTAGCTGATGCCGAGGATGGTCTCCCCGGGTCGTTCGTACCACCGTCGCATGACATCCAGATCCAGCAGCACCGTTCCGGTGATCGCCGAGAAGTACGGAATCACTTGCAGGACAATTACTTTGTGGATTCCGGTCGGCGTCGGCAGATCCAGTTCGGAACCTTCGCGGATGCCCTGTCGGCGGGCCACGTCGGCGGAGATGACAACTCCCTCACCGCGCGACATCCGGTCCTGCACACCGGGTTTCAGGTCGGCGACCGCATCGGCGTCGATACCGCGCTCGAAAGCCTGCAACATCACCTGGCCGCCGCCGAGCGTCGCGAAGGCCATCTGCCCCGAACCGACCTCCGCCACCCCGGGCACCGCGCGGACCTTCGCCTTCAGATCCGCGGGCAGCAGCGGCCCGGTCGGGAACTCCGCCATCGCGGACGTGCTGACGTAGGCGTCCCGGCGACCCAGCCCGTCGAAGGTGGCCGTCGCCGAATCGACCAGATCACGCGACGCGCCACCCATCGAGACCACCGCGCTCACCCCGATCATCACCGTCATCGCGGTGGCCCACACCCGGCGCGGCGCGCGCTCGATCGTGGTGGCCCCCAACGCTCCCGGCGCGCCGAACAGCCGCGCGACCGCCGCCGCACACCGCACGATCGGCCCGGTCGCCGCGAAACACAGCACCACCGCGGCGCTGATCGACAGCGAGATGGCGGACAGGGACAACCGGCCGATATCGGCACGCGCGATCAGGATCGCCGCGGTGACCATCACACCGCCGAGAACCACTGCGGCCCAACGCAACAGCGGGCTCACCGCATCGGCCTTGGACACCCCGACCGGAGCCAGCGCCTCGATCGGCTCGACCTTGTAGATCTGCCGCGCCGCGATCGCCGCGGCCACCGTACTCGCCGCCACACAGGCCGCGATCGCGACCGGAATCGCGTAGCCGGGCACCATGTACTCGATATGCGCCTGCACCGAGGCCACCATCGCCGAGGGCACCTGATCGATCGCGTTGCGCCCCATGAACATTCCGATCACCGCGCCGACCGCGCCGCCGACCAGCCCCAGCAGCGCGGCCTCGGCGATCAGATCGCGCACCATCGGCCCGCGCCGCCCGCCGATGGCCCGCAGCAGCGACAGCATCGGACGCCGTTGCGCCACAGCCATACTCATCGCGTTGTAGATCAGGAAGGCCGAGACGATCAACGCCGCGGCCGAGGCCATCGTGGTGGAATACCGCACCAGCTGAATCGCACCGCCCGCCTGCGCGGTGCGCAGACTCGGATCGGCCACCACCGCGCGACCGTCGACCACCGTGGTCAGCGCCGAACGTAGTTGCCCCACATCGGTTCCCGGCGTCGGCACGATCTCGACCGAATCGAGCTGACCGGACCGCGCGAGGATCTTCTCGGCCACCGGCAACGTGGCCACCACGATCTGCCCGCCGTTGATCTGCCCGGACGTGTGGTCGTCCAGCACGCCCGCGACCGTCACAGTGGCGGAACCGAGGGCGAACCGCTCCCCTTCGTGCCGCCCGAGCCCGGTGCCGACCAGCACCCCATCGGGCGCCGAAAGTAGTTTGATCGCTTGCGAACCCATCGATCCGGACAGCTCGCTCCCCAGCGCCGACACACTCGCGTCCGCCCCGATCAGCAGCGTGTGGCTCGCGCCGACACCGACCCTGGCCCGCACCATCGGCACGGCCGCGCTCACCCCCGGCACCGACCGGATCCGCGGCAGCAGATTCTGATCGAATCCGGCATCGGTCACACCCGAGATCTCCAGCGCCGCATTACCTCCCAGCGCGCGGCCGAGTTTGTCGACCGACCCGGTCACCGATCCGGAGATGCTGAACACCGACACCAGCAGACCCGCCGAGACCGCCATCACGACCAACGCCATCAGGGTGCGGCCGCGATGGGCGAGCAGCTCACCGATATTGAACAGCCGCAAGCGATCCCACGCGGCGGCGATCATGCGCGGACCGCCGGACGGGTGTCCGTCGCACGATGCTCACCCGCGTGTTCACCGACGGTGATCGATCCGATTCGCCCGTCCCGCAACGTGATCACGCGATCGCAGTAGTGCGCAGCGCTCATGTCGTGGGTGACCATCACCACCGAATTGCCCTGCTCGGTGATCGTGCCGAACAGTTCCAGAATCGCCGCGCCGGTCTTGGAATCCAGGTTGCCGGTGGGTTCGTCGGCCAGGATCAGCGGCGGATCCATGATCAGCGCCCGCGCCACGGCGACCCGCTGCATCTGCCCGCCGGACAGTTCGGCCGGACGGTGCTCGGCGCGATCGGCCAGCCCGACCAGATCCAGCAGTTCCCGCGCGCGCGGCTCGGCCTTGCGTAATCCGGTGCCGTCCAACAGTTTCGGGATCGCGACGTTCTCCCAGGCCGTCAACGTCGGCAGCAGATTGAAGAACTGGAAGACGAAACCCACCCGGTGCCGCCGGAATTCGGACTGCCGGTCGTCGCCGAGATCGCCGATCTCCTTGCCCTGGAAGGTGATCGATCCCGAATCGGGCGAGTCCAGCGCACCCAGCAGATGCAGCAGCGTGGACTTGCCGGACCCCGACGGGCCGATCACCGAGGTGAACTCACCCGCCGCGATCTTCAGGCTGACGCCGTCCAGCGCCCGCACCCGCTGCTGCCCCACCCGATACTCCTTGACGACGTCGGTCAATTCCAACATCGGTGCTCCCCTCCTCGTTTCCGCCCGCTCACCGGGCACTGTGTTGTCCTTCGGCGCGGCGTGCGACGCATGTCGTCAGCGCACGAGCACCTCGGCCGTCCGCTCCGCGGCCGCCTGCGACCGCCGCACGTCCTGCACATCGAGTACCGCGCGCAGCACGGGTTGTTCCGCGGCCAGCTCGAGATATGCCTCGGCGGCCGACTGTCCTTGCAGCAACGCCAGTTCGAGCTTGACGTGCAGATGGTTGTCCCAGCGGTATTGCAGCGCGGCCAGCAGGCCGTCGGGCCCGCCGAACAGTCGATCGATATCCGGAATCCCCTGCAACAGATCGGGATTCGACGGATCGACGGCCGCGCGGGCCAGCACCGCATCCATTGTTTCGGTACGGGCGTGCAGATCTTGCCAGGTCATGGCTCTCACCCCTTCCCTCCTGCGCCGGCATCGGTCCGCCGAACGCTGTGGATTCGACGCTACGGACGCGGGAGCGGCGAATCGTCGTGCCGAGGGCGTGAGTTCGACTCCTACTCCGGTAGGAGCGCGAGCCCGCTCCAGGGACGATGATGGGTGTCACACCCACTGGCTAGCCTTGATATATGGAGGCGTTGCGGATCATCGTGCTGACCGCTGCCGCAGTGCTGCTGGCCGCGGTGCTCTGGCAGGGGGTCGTCGGCTGGCGTCATGCCCACCAGCGGATCGTGGAGTTCTGGCACGATCCGCGCGGCACCTTCGACCGGCACATGGCCGAGCTGCCGTTCGACTATCCACCGGCGATGATCGTCAGCGCCGACGTGGCCCTGTCGATCGCCGCGGTGACCGCCGTGATCCAGCGGCACGACTACGTCCAGACCGGTTTGCCGATCCTGGCACTGCTGCTGGTCACCTTCGCGTTCCCGATCCTGACCATCTTCGGCGTCCCGCCGAAACCGCTGGCGCTGTGCGCGGTCGGGTTGATCGCGCAGGGCATCTTCCTGTTGCAGCCGGTGCGGCTGGATGCCTCGCCGTTCGTGCTGGTGGTCGTCGCGGGCGAGGTCGCGGCCATCGCCAGTAAACGGATCAGTGTGCCGTTCGCCGCGATCGCCCTGCTGGAACTGCTGCTGTTCCACTTCGTGGGTCCCGGGATCGACGCGCTGCCCACCTATCTCATCGCGGTCCCGCTGGGCATCCTGGTCGGGCTGATGATGCAGTACCAGCGCATGTATCTCTACAAGGAACGCGAGAACCAGGAGATCCGCGCCGGTCACGCGGCCGACGAGGAGCGCCGCCGGATCGCCCGCGAGGTGCACGATGTGATCGCGCATTCACTGAGCGTGACGCTGCTGCACCTCACCGCGGCCCGCCACTCGCTGCAAACCGACCGCGACGTCGAGGAGGCGATCGACGCGCTCACCGACGCCGAACGCCTCGGCCGCCAGGCGATGGCCGATATCCGGCACACCGTCGGCCTGCTCGACCAGCGCCCGTCCAGCCTGACCCCCGAGCCCGGGATCGACGATATCGACGCCCTGGTCGAGGATTTCGTGCGCGCAGGCCTGGACGTGAAGTACTCGGTATCCGGAAATATCGGAACCGTCTCGGCGACAACGGGTCTGGCGCTGTTCCGGATCAGTCAGGAATCCCTGGCCAATATCGCCAAACACGCACCCGATGCCGCGGCCGCGGTGCGCATCGAGGTGACCGACGCCCAGGTGACCGCGGTGGTCACCAATACGCTCAGCGGCCCGGCCCCGACCCGACGCGGCCGCGGCATGGGCATCACGGGGATGCGCCAGCGCGCCACCCTCATCGGCGGCAGCCTGACCGCCGGTCCCGGCGACGGCAAGTGGGAGGTGCGCGCCGGATTCCCGATCGCCGCCGCCTCCGCCGGCCTGAGCTGCCCGGTCTCGGGATCGGAGGAACATCTGCGGACCGTGCGCGACGCGTTCACCGCTCTGACCCGAAAACTCCAGGAGGGTATGTGAATCCCGGAACCTCGTCCGCCGAGGAGAACACGCTCGGTGTCCTCGTCGTCGACGATCAGGAACTGGTGCGCGGCGGCCTGCGCCGGATCCTGCGCCGCCGCGACGGATTCCTGGTCAGCGAATGCGCCGACGGTGACGAGGTCCCGGCCGCACTCGCCGCCCAGCCCGCCGATGTGGTGCTGATGGATCTGCGGATGAAGCGCGTCGGCGGTATCGACGCCACCCGGATCCTGCGCTCGCGCACCGACGCGCCGCCGGTACTGGTGCTGACCACCTTCGACGACGATCAGTTGCTGTCCGGCGCACTGCGCGCGGGCGCGGCCGGATTCATCCTCAAGGATTCCCCCGCCGAGGATCTGATCCGGGCGGTCCGCACGGTCGCGGGCGGCGGTTCCTGGCTCGATCCCTCGGTAACCGGGCGGGTGCTGTCGGCGTACCGCACGGTCGCGCCGACGCCCGCGAAGGCCCGCTCCGGTCTGGAGGACCTGACCGCGCGCGAGTACGAGGTGTTGCAGCGAATCGGTCGCGGACGGGTGAACACCGAGATCGCCGCGGATCTGGGGATCTCGGAGGTCACGGTAAAGAGCCACGTCGGACACATTTTCGGAAAGCTGGGGTTACGGGACAGAGCCGCGGCGATCGTGTTCGCGTTTGACCACGGCGTAGTCACACCTGGAGAATCGTCGGCGTAAGAGGGGCAGGCAACCCCGGTGAGACAGCCGGGCACGGGTGTCGCACCCTGCCCAGGGACGGAGGTTTCACCGGTGAACGCATCGCGGCCGCGGACCGGCGGCCGATTCGGTCCGTACGAGCTGCGCTCCATGCTCGGCCGCGGCAGCATGGGCGAGGTCTACGAGGCGTACGACACCCACAACGATCGCGTCGTCGCGGTGAAGTTGCTGCCCGAGGAACTGGCCCAGGATCCCGGCTATCGCGAGCGGTTCCGCCGCGAATCGCACGCCGCGACGCGCATCGCCGATCCGCACATCGTCCCGATCAACCGCGCGGGCGAGATCGACGGCATGCTCTACCTGGACATGCGGCTGATCCGCGGGGACAACCTGCGCGCACTGCTGCGTCGGCAGGGGCCGATGGAGGCCGAACGCGCGGTGCACATCGTCGAGCAGATCGCCACGGCGCTGGACGCGGCGCACGGCGCGGGTCTGGTGCATCGCGATGTGAAACCGGCCAATATTCTCGTCACGCCGACCGATTTCGCCTTCCTCACCGATTTCGGGATCGCCCGCAGCGAGGGGGACAGCGCGACCACGATGGTCGGCGTCACCGCGGGGTCGTACACGTACATGGCGCCCGAGCGATTCGACTCCGGGCCGGTCACCGGGCGTTCGGACACCTATTCGCTGGCCTGCGTGCTGTACGAGTGCCTCACCGGCTCGACGCCGTTCCCGGTGCAGAACGTGAGTTCGCTGATCCGCGCGCATCTGTCCGAGACGCCGCCGCGGCCGAGTCGGCAGCGGTCCGATGTGCCCGAGGCGCTGGACGCGGTGCTCACGCATGCCATGTCGAAGTCTCCGGACGATCGGTTCGCCACGACCGGTGAGTTCGCCGGGGCCGCGCGCGCCGCGGTGGGGCTGTCGGGTGCGAGTGAGACCACTGTCGCCGCACCGCCGCCGCCACCCGCGCCGGCCTCGGTCGCGCCGCCGCGTCCGCCGGAGACCGGCGCGGTGCGGCCGGGTCCGTTGCCGCCACTGCCCCAGCGCGTGGCTCCCGGACCGGGTGCGCCGCGGCCGGTGTTGGAACCGACGACGTTCCAGCCGTTCGGCCCCGACGGGCCGACGATCGCGGCGCAGTTCCAGCCTCGTGGTGACGATCAGCCGCATGAGGAGTTCGCGTCCGAGCCGCGCGAGGAGAGCGCGCCGACGACGGGTTCGATGGCCGCGGTCGGGCGGACCGGCACGGGTGTCCGGTCGGATGCGGACGCGACGACCAACGCCATGGCGCGCGGGCCCGTCCCGACCGCCGCGGATCAGGACATTCCCGACGAACCCGCACCCGCCCCGCGCGGTTACGAGACGACCGGTTCGTTTCGGATCATCGCGCCGCCGGATCCCGAGGAGCGCGATACCAGCAACGACCTGCCGGTGATCACTCCAGCGGACCCCACCCGCATGCCCCGGGAGGAGTTCGAGTTCGCGCCGCAGGAGCCGGTACTGCCGCAGCGTGCGGCCGATCCGACTCCGCCGCCGAAGCTGCCGCAGCGCGCGCCACAGACCGGGTCGATACCGAAACTCCAACAGCCGGTCGCGGATTCGCCCCAACCCCCGCTGCCGCAACGCGGATCGCAATCGCTCCCGATCCCGCCACGAACCTCACCCTCGGAACAGTCGTCGCCCTCGCTTCCACTGCGGACGCCGCAGTCGGACCCATCGGCACCACAACTCCCACAACGGACGTCCCAGTCCGACCCGTCGACATCGCTGCTTCCCCAGCGAGGGACGCAATCGGACCAGCCGCCACTACCTCAGCGTGCGTCGCAGTCGGACCCGTCGGCACCACAACTGCCCCAACGCGGATCGCAATCGATCCCGATCCCACCGCGAACATCACCCTCGGAGCAGTCGTCGCCCTCGCTTCCACTGCGCACGCCGCAATCGGATCCATCGGCACCACAACTGCCCCAACGCGGATCGCAATCGATCCCGATCCCACCGCGAACATCGCCCTCGGAGCAGTCGTCACCGTCACTTCCACTGCGCACGCCGCAATCGGACCCGTCGGCACCACAACTGCCCCAACGCGGATCGCAATCGATCCCGATCCCGCCACGAACCTCACCGTCGGAACAGTCGTCACCGTCGCTTCCACTACGCGCGCCGCAATCGGACGCATCGGCACCGCAACTGCCACAACGGACGTCCCAGCCTGACCCGTCGACGTCATTGCTTCCGCAGCGAGGGACGCAATCGGACCAGCAAGCACCGCAACTCCCGCAACGAGGGTCGCAGTCGGACCCGTCGACGCCCCCGATGCCGCAACAGGCGATCCAGCCGATGCCGAAACTCCCGCAACGCGCACCGGAGTCGGACGATCCGGGGCTGAATCTGCCGCCGCAGGCAGCGGCCCCGATCCCGCCGACGTCGATTCTGCCGCTGCGGGCACCGGAGTCGGACGACTCGTCACCGCACACCGAACTGCTGCCGCACGGCACCACCGCGGGTGCTGCGGCCGCGGGCGTGATCGGCGCGGGTTACGCGGAATACGAGGAGGATTCGCAGTACGAATCGCAGGACGGGTACGACCGCGAGGCCGATTATCGCGGTGAAAGCGAGACTGGTTACCGCGCCGATGACGAGGCCGATTACCGCGCCGAGGACGGTTACGCGGACGGGTACGACGACTACGACCCGAACGCCACCCGCGTCCACGGTTACGCCGAATACGACGAAACCAGCTATGCGGCAAACGAATACGGCCGGAACGAGTACGACGACGGCACGTACGACGAAGGCGGCTACGACGAGAACGACTACGCCTCCGGTGAATACGAACAGGGCGAGTACGAGCAGGGCGAATACGACGACCGCACACCGCATTCCGTCCTGGGCTACGGCCCCGACGACAACGGCGCCTACGCCGAGGACTACGACTACGCCGACACCGGATACGACGATCCGGGTAGCAAACCGAAGCGGAAGCGTTCGGTCGCGGTGCCGGTAGTGCTCGGCTTCCTCGGCGCGGCGCTGGCCGTCGGCGTGGGCGTGGTCGGCTGGCAGGTGCTGGGCAAATCCCCGACGTCCAGTTCGTCGGCCGCCCAGCAGACCGCGGCGGTCGCGGCCACCTCCGGAGCGCAGGCCGCACCGGCGCCCCAGAGCTCGGAGACCACGACCAGCGCGGCCACCTCGACCCCGCCGGTCGGGTCCACCTCGTGCTCGTCGAGTTCGTCGGGTCAGGACACCGAGTTCACCCGGTCCGCCTCGGGCAATTCCCAGACGAGCTGCGGTTTCGCCGAGGCGGTGCGCAAGGCGTACGCGAAGGCCGCCGCCAATTCGGGCACGGATTCGGCCACCTCGATCGTCGCGGTCAGCCCGACCACGGGCCGCTCGTACTCGATGACCTGTGAGGCGACCGGCCGCCTGGTCACCTGTACCGGCGGCGACAATGCGATCGTATACGTGTACTGACCGGAAAGCCGTTCCAGCGCAAGCGATTTCGCCACGACACCCGGCCCGCGATCGCTCGGGCCGGGTGCTGGAACGGCAGGCGACCCGGCACATATGCGCCATCGCGAACCGGTGCATTTGACCACCGGGGCGTGACGGCACAGAATTCCACGACTGACCGGTGGACGCGAGCCACCGCGCGATGTGGAGGTGGCCGGGTGCGGGTTCCCACAGAACCGAACAGGTGGCGCAGGAGCCTCGGGGCAGCCGTGTGCGGGTTGGCCCTGCTGGCGAGTGCGGCGTGCTCGCATGCCACGAACGACACGGCCGCTCCGGTCAATCCGATCCCGGCGCGGCCGACCGATACCAGCCCCGGCCCGGTGGTGGCGCTGCCCGGGACGCTCGCCGCCGATTTCGCCTCCCTGCTGCCGACCCTGGGCGGCCACGCCGGGATGGCGATCATGGCCGTCGGCGGCGACACCGTGGCCTCGATGGGCGATTGGACCACCGGCGCGGCCTGGTCGACGATGAAGGTGCCGTTGACGCTGGCCGTACTGAACAGCAACGGCAACACCCCCAGCTACGCGATGTCCGCGGCGATCACCGAATCGGACAACAATGCCGCGGATTCGCTCTGGCAATCGCTCGGCACCCCCGATCAGGCCGCGCAGTCGGTGCAGAAGATCCTGCAGCAGGGCGGCGACACCACCACCAGGGTGCCCTCGATCCGGGCCCGGGCGGATTATTCGGCGTTCGGCCAGGCCGCCTGGGCGCTCGGCGATCAGGCGCGGTTCGCCGCGCATCTGCCGTGCCTGCCCGACGCGAGTACGGTCACCGATCTGATGGGCAAGGTGGTCCCCGGCCAGCAATGGGGCCTCGGGCATCTGGACAACGTCGTGTTCAAGGGCGGCTGGGGTCCCGACCCCTCGGGCAACTACCTGGTCCGGCAGTTCGGCCTGGTGACGACTCCGAACGGTCAGATGGCGGTAGCGATTGCCGCCCAGGCCAATTCGGGTTCCTTCGACGACGGCACCGCGATGCTGAACAAGATCGTCCCGCTGATCACCCAGCACCTCAGCGCCCTTCCCGCGGGCACCTGCGCCGCGGCGCACTAGCGGGATCGATCGACCGGCCTGCTCGAACCCACTCGACGGGCCGCGTCTGCCGGGCCGATGCCCACTCGCGACTGAGCCAACGCCCACGCCTTCACGTCCCCGCTTCCTCGGGCGTCCCCCCACCGATCCCACACCCCAACCAAGATTGCCAACTCTATTGTCAACAATAATGTGAACATATAGGCTCCTAGACGGCTCGGCGCAGGTACCCCACCCATGCCGCGGACCGTGAAGGAGAACGCAGTGATCATCGACGTCCACGGTCATTACACGACCGCTCCGGCCGGGTTGGCCGACTGGCGCAACGCGCAGATCCAGGCCCTGGCCGGTGGTCCGCCGCCGCCACCGGAAGGCCCGCGGATCTCCGACGACGAGATCCGGGAATCGTTGCGGGGCAATCAGTTACGACTCATGGATGCCCGCGGGATCGACCTCACGATCTTCTCGCCGCGCGCCTCCTTCATGGCCCATCACATCGGTGACGTCCGCACCTCGCAGGACTGGGCGCGGCACTGCAACGACCTGTGCGCACGAGTGGCCCGCCTCTACCCCGACCGCTTCGCACCCGCGGCAATGCTGCCGCAGTCCCCCGGGGTCGATCCGGCGACCTGCGTGGCCGAGATCCGCCGCTGCGTCGACGAACACGACATCGTCGGCATCAATCTGAGCCCCGACCCGTCCGGCGGCTACTGGACCGCGCCGCCGCTCACCGACGAGAGCTGGTTCCCGATCTACGAGGCGATGGTCGAATACGACCTGCCCGCCATGGTCCACGTCTCCACCTCGGTCAACCCGGCCTTCCACACCACCGGCGCGCACTACCTCAACGCCGACACCACCGTGCTGATGCAGCTGATCGAGGGCGATCTGTTCACCCGATTCCCCGGCCTGCGCCTGGTGATCCCGCACGGCGGCGGCGCGGGCCCGTACCACTGGGGACGATTCCGCGGCCTGGCGATGGCCTTGGGCAAGCCGCCCCTGGAGGATCACATCCTCGGCAACGTCTATTTCGACACCTGCGTCTACCACCAGCCGGGTATCGACACCCTGCTGGAGGTGATCCCGCACGCCAACATCCTGTTCGCCTCGGAGATGATCGGCGCCGTGCGCGATATCGATCCGTGCAGCGGCCGTCACTTCGACGACACCGGGAGCTACCTCGAGCACGCGGATCTCGATGCCGCGGACCTGTCGCAGCTCTGTGAACACAACGCACGCCGCGTGTACCCGCGACTGAACTCCCGGCCGGTCTTCGCCGAAACCCAAGCGGCACAGCCACACTGAGCGTCATCGAGGCACACATCCGGATCGTCGGCCACCGATCGAAAGACAGCGATCGCCCCGGCGTGGATCGGCGGCGCGGGCGCGAGACCGGCGCTCGGACCGCCGCAACGAGGTAGCGGCCGGAAGTAGGGCAAGATAGCCGGTATGCGCATCGGAGTCTTGACCGGAGGCGGAGACTGCCCCGGACTGAACGCCGTCATCCGAGCCGTCGTCCGTACCGCGAACGGGCGGTACGGGGACGCGATCGTCGGGTTCCGGGATGGCTGGCGCGGACTACTCGAGGATCGAAAGATCCACATCCACAACGACGATCGCACCGACCGGCTGCTCACCAAGGGCGGCACCATGCTCGGTACCGCGCGCACCAATCCGGACGTGTTGCGCGCCGGGCTCGGCCGCATCAAGCAGACACTGGACGACAACGGCATCGACGCGCTCATCCCGATCGGCGGCGAGGGCACGCTGACCGCGGGCAGCTGGCTGGCCGACGAGGGCGTCCCGGTGGTCGGCGTGCCCAAGACCATCGACAACGACATCGATTGCACCGATACGACTTTCGGCCACGACACCGCCGTCACCATCGCCACCGACGCCATCGACCGCCTGCACACCACCGCCGAATCGCATCAGCGCGTCATGCTGGTGGAGGTGATGGGCCGGCACGCCGGATGGATCGCGATGAACGCCGGTATCGCGGCGGGCGCGCATCTGACGCTGGTGCCCGAGGTGCCCTTCGACGTCGACGAGGTGTGCACGATGATCAAACGGCGTTTCCAGCGCGGGGATTCGCATTTCATCTGCGTGGTGGCCGAGGGCGCGAAACCCGCCGAGGGCTCGTTCGCGCTGCGTCAGGGCGGTATCGACGAATACGGTCACGAACGTTTCACCGGTGTGGCGCATCAGCTGGGTGTGGAGATCGAACGCCGCATCGGCAAGGAGGTCCGCACCACCGTGCTGGGCCATGTGCAGCGCGGCGGCACCCCCACCGCCTTCGACCGGGTGCTGGCCACCCGCTTCGGCGTGCACGCCACCGAGGCCGTCCACGACGGTCACTTCGGCCAGATGGTCGCCCTGCACGGCACCGAGATCGACCTCGTCCCCCTCTCCGAGGCCACCAAGCAACTCAAACTCGTCCCCGAGGACAGGCACGACGAGGCCGCCGCCTTCTTCGGCTGACCGCTTCCGCTTCCCGGGCCGCCGCCCTCTCCGAGTAGGTCGGCGGCCCTTTCCGTGTCGCGACCGATTTCACAGGGCCGATTCATTTCACGGATTCCAGCACGGTGAATTCCGGTACGGATATTCCTGACGGAATATTCGGTCGCACCCGGCCTCGGCTCGGAGCTTCGAGTTTGTCGGTGGTAGTTATTACAGTCGTTCGTGGACCCGCCACCGACAGATCACGCTCCGATCACGCCGAATACAGCAGCCACAGCCGAAGGGGGCCTCATGACGATCGAACCGACCACCGTGCCACGTAGGCTGCTCGCCAGACGGCTGGTCGAGTTGCGACTGGCCGCGGCCCTCACCCTGGACGCCGCCGCCGAACTCGCCGAGATCGCCCGCCAGACCCTGTGGCGGCTGGAGCGCGGGCGCACCGCCGAGATCAAGAAGCCGACCGTGCGGGCGCTGTGCCGCGTCTACGGGGTCGAGGGCGAGGATCTGGCCAACCTGCTGTGGCTGGCCGACGAGTCCCGCAAGGACGGCTGGTGGCAGTCCTACGCCGACGCGATCCTCCTCGATCGGGACCTGTACATGAGCCTGGAGGAAGCCGCGAGCCGCATCCGATCCTTCCAGCTCACCCTGCTCCCCGGCCTCGTCCGGACGGCCGAGTACCACCGCGCGCTGGCACGGGATCACCGGCCGCAACTGAGCGACGAGGAATTCGAACGGCATCTCGAAGTACTCGAAATACGCCAATCCCGGCTGCACGATTCGCCGGACCCGCCGAAACTGGAGATATTGATCAGCGAGGCGGTACTGCGTCATCGGATCGGCGGCGCGGCGGTAATGCGATCCCAGATACATCACCTGTACAAATTGAGCGCCCGTCCGAACATATCCGTCCGCGTCGTCCCCTTGGCGGCCGGTGGTTATCTCGGCCTGCAAACCGGTCCGTTCGTCCTGTTCGAATTCCCGGGATTTCCGACCCCGTCGCTGATGCACAACCCGGTCGTATTCCTCGAGAATTACGTCGGAGCCGTATATCTGGACAAACCCGCCGAGATCGAGCTGTACGCCGACGCGCTCGCGGCCATCGCGGCGGTGGCCCTGAGCGAGACGAAGTCCAGGAAACTGCTGCGCCAGATCGAACGGGAGTACTCGGCATGAGTATCGCCCGAGCCCTACGACGCGGCCTCCGCGCCGTCGTTCGCCGCGTCCGCGGTCTGCTCCGTTCGCAGCTGCCGGGCCCGCCGATCGCGGTACCGCACCAGCGCCCACAGCAACAACGCCTCGGCGATCGCGGTGAACACCGTCAGGAACTGGCTGAAGTAGCTCGCCAGCACGTTCACCACGGTCAGCGACACCACATCGGACCAGATGGCAAGGCGCACACCGAGTTCCTCGTTCCCGCGCGTCCACGCCACCGCGCCCACCGCGCAGCCGATACCGACCGCGAGTTCGGCGACGGCCGCAATCCCCAAGGCCACCAAGGATTTCCAGCCGTGCCCCTGGGTGAGGTCGAGCATGTGGTCGACCTCGTGCCAGTGCGAATGCCACCCCGCGATCACCACCCCGGCCAGCACCAGACGCAACAGCGACCACACCCCGTGCGCGATCAACACCACGATCAACACGCCACGCAACAGCGGCAACGGCAGCAACCGGTTCTCGAGCCCCACCCCTATCCGGGTCAGCCGCCGCCCGAGTTCGGGCTCGGTGTCACACGGCAGCGCGGTCAGGTAATCGTGCAGTGCGACAACGAGTTCGCGATGTTCCGGGCCGCAGCCACCCGGATCGATGTCGCGCAGTTCGGCGAGCAGTTCGGCCCGGCGCGCGGCGTTCATCCGATCGCCGACGAACTGCCCGATCTCCTCGGTGATCGCCCCCAACGCCAGCTCCGGATGCCTGGTCCGCCGCCGAGCCGACATCCGCGCCACCGCGACGGTCAGCAGAAAGGCCAGATAGATGATCGGCGCGGCCAACGGAAAGAAGTAGTTGTTGTCCGCGGTGATGAATTTGCCCACCTCATCGATGAACAACCCCAACCCGACCCCGGACAGCAGCGCGGCCCAGGTGATCGCCGTGCGCCCCGACGACATCAGCAACAGCAGGCAGGAGATCACCAGCAGCAACCCGCCGAACAGGGCGTGCGCGATGTGATAGACGCTGCCGCCGATCTTCGGATATCCCGAGGCCATCAGGTACAGCCGCGTGATCACGACGGTCATCCCGAACGCCACCGCCATCAACGTCACCAGCCGCCCCGCCTCGGGCCGCCACCGCATCCGCATCCGCTGTCCGCCGATCATGGGAGATCACCCTCCCACACGCACCGGGCGGCGACCAAGCGTCAAAAGCACACCGTCGCAGCACAACCGGGGCGAGGCTGTTGCCGGACGCACGATCGCGGGTGCCCGAGGCCGGAACGACACGCCCGGCGAGCGACCGCTTGCTACCTTGATATCGCATCGACTTCGAAAGGACTCCGAACTGTGGAACCCGGCCCTCCTGTCGACCTCCAGAAGGATCAGCCCCATACCGCCCGGATGTACGACTACTACCTCGGCGGTAAGGATCACTACCGCGCGGATCGGGAGGCGGCGGAGAAGGTGGTGGGCATCTGGCCCGGAGTGCGGGTGGCCGCACGGCAGAACAGGGCGTTCATCCACCGGGTGACCCGTTATCTCGCGAACGCGGGTGTTCGTCAGTTCCTCGACATCGGAACCGGTATCCCGACCGAGCCGAATCTGCATCAGGTCGCCCAGCAGGTCGCGCCCGACGCGCGAATCGTCTACGCCGACAACGATCCGCTGGTCCTGGTGCACGCCCGAGCGTTGATGGTGAGTTCCCCGGAGGGCCGCACCAACTACGTCTCCGCCGATGTCACCACACCCGAGCAGATCCTCGAATCCCCCGGCCTGCACGACACCCTGGACCTGACCCGGCCGATCGCGCTCAGCCTCAACGCCCTGCTGCACTTCATCCCCGACGACCGCGACCCGCACGGCATCGTCGACACCCTGATGGACCGTCTCGCGCCCGGCTCGTATCTGGTGATGACCCATGTGACCCCGGACTTCGATCCGACCTCGATCGGCACCGTCGTCGACATCTACCGCCACAGCGGCCTGCCCTGCCAGGTCCGGTCGAAGGCCGAATTCGCCCGCTTCTTCGAGCGATTCGAGCTGATCGATCCCGGTGTCGAGGTCCCGCACCGCTGGCGTCCGGACGGTGCTCCGACTCCCGAGAAGATGGACGCGGAGGTCTCCGCCTACGCGGCCGTCGCCCGCAAATAGCCTGCGCCACCGCGTGTCCCGCGCGCACAGCACCCGATCACGTTGTGCGCGAACGCTTCACAGCGGCGTCTGATCCCACCACTTGTCGAGCACCTCGTGCGCGGGAGATTCGGCCATCATCTCCACCGGACCGGTGTTGTAGGCGTAGAGCAGCGTATTCGCCCGCGCCGGATCGGATTCGAAGGAGACGAGCATCTCGGCGGCCTCGGTCTGCATCCCCTCCTGCGGCACGATCCACTTGCGGACGGTGCAGGAGGTACCGCCCTTGCTACTGGTGGTGGTCCGGGTGATGGGCGCCTGGGCCAGGGCGGCTTGGACCGCGGCGGGACTGTCGAATACCACGATCGCGTAACTGAACGAGGTCTGGCGTGCGGTGCATTCCCAGGCTCCGATCCAGTTCGTCGAGGCGAGTGGGTCGGTGCGCCGGACCGCACTGGTCACCGGGTCGTTCAGCAGCACCTTGCCGGGCTCACCGGCCTGGCTGCGCTGGCAGGACATCCGGCCCTGATACGCCTCCCCGGCGTTCGCGCCCCCCTGTGGTAGCAGCGTCGGGAAGGAATGTTCGATCTCGTCGACCGGATCCGAACGCCCCATCGTGCTCGGCGTCACGGCTCCCGACGCGGTCGCCGGTGCGGTGGCCTTCGGCCCGGCAACCTCGGGATGCGAACCGCCGGGGAGTACCAGCAGGCCCACGCCGACGACGACCAACAGGGCGACCACACCCAGCACACCCCACAGCAGCAGGTTGGAGGTCTGCTTCGAAACCGGTTGCGGCACAGCGGGATTCGGTGAGAAACCACCCTGCGGAGGCACCGGCGGCGTCTGGACCGCAACCCCCACCTGATGCCCGTTCATCGCCGACCCGGCGACCGGAACCCCGACCGGCGGCACTCCCGCGGGCGGCACCCCGACCGGTGGCACTCCCGCAGGAGCCAACGGCACCCCCGGACGCAACCCCACGGGCGGCACCGCACCAACCGGCGGCGCAACGGGCACCGGCGCGGTCAACGCCTGCTTCGCCGCCGCGGCGAAATCCGCACAGCTGGCGAACCGGTCGACCGCCCGCTTGGCCATCGCCCGCGCCAGCACCAGATCCATCGCCGGATTCAACCCGGGCCGACGCGCGCTCACCGGCGGCAACGGCAATTGCAGATGACCGTGGATCAGCTCGGCGGGATCCTCCGAATCGAACGGCCCGGTCCCGCTCAGCAACCAGTACAGCGCACACCCCAGCGCGTATTGATCCGAGCGGTTGTCCAGCGGCGACCCGGTCATCTGCTCCGGCGAGGCGTAGGCCAGCGTCGCGGTGAACATCCCGGCCTGCGTCAGATGCGTGGAATCCTCTCGGAGCCGGGCGATTCCGAAGTCCGTGAGGTAGACCCGCTCGCCCTTGCCGTTGGTATCGCGGCCCAGCATGATGTTGGCGGGCTTCACATCCCGATGCAGCACCCCGTTGCCGTGCGCGTAATCCAGTGCGGCAGCGACACCTTCGATGATCTGCACCGCGCGCTCGGGCGGCAGGGTGCGCGGATCCACCGTGGCCGCGTCGACGCCGTCGATGTACTGCATGCTGATCCACAGTTGCTCGTCCTCGACGCCGCGGTCGTAGACGGCCACGATGTTCGGGTGATCGAGCTGCGCGACGAGATCGGCCTCGCGCTCGAAACGCGCGCGAATCTCCGCGTCCGCGAACAGTTCCCGGTTCAGCAGCTTCAGCGCCGTCTGCCGTTGCAGTCGCGGATGCCGCGCGAGATAGACCGACCCCATACCGCCCTGACCGAGGAGGCGTTCGACGGAGAACCCGGCGAACACATCACCGCTCTGCAACATCTACGACCCCCTTCCGGCGACGGGCGCGTCCCGCGTGCGCGGGGACGGTGGTGTGAGTCGATGCCACGCGCATACTACTCGACCTGCACTCTGTACTTCCTGCTGGAGAAATTCAGCCCGGCGTCACCAGACCCGATTCGTAGGCCAGCACCACCGCCTGCGCCCGATCACGCAGGTCCAATTTCGAAAATACCTTCGATACATGCGTTTTCACGGTCTGCTCCGCGACGAACAGCGCCTCGGCGATCTCGATGTTCGACATCCCGCGGGCCAGGAGTTCGAGTACCTCGCGTTCGCGCGGGGTGAGGGCGTTCAACGCCGGGGACGGGGTGCGGCGGGCGCGTCTGCGGGTGACATCCGCGATGAGCCGCCGGGTGACCGTCGGGGCGAGTAGCGCCTGACCGTCCGCGACGACCCGCACCGCGCGCACCAACTCCTCGGCCGGCGCGTCCTTGAGCAGAAAACCACTGGCCCCCAGGCTCAATGCCTCGTACACGTAGTCGTCGATATCGAACGTCGTCAACATCAGCACCCGCACCGGCGGATCGAATCCGGCGGCGAGAATGGCACGCGCGGCATCGAGGCCGTTCATCTCCGGCATGCGCACATCCATCAGCACCACATCGGGGCGCAGGCGTTTGGCCTCGGACACCGCGATCTGCCCGTTCGCGGCGTCACCGATGACGCTGATGTCGGATTGCGCGGCCAGCAGCGCGCCGAAGCCCTGCCGGACCATCGCCTGATCGTCGGCGATCAACACGGTGATGGGCACGGATGCTGCCTCAGGCGAATCGGATGATCGACAGCAGACCCACGATCAGGCAGTACACCGCGAACGGCAGCATCGTGCGGGTCTTGAAGAACCGTTCCAGGAAACGCACCGCGAACCACGCCGCCAGACCCGCGACGATCGAGCCGACCACGGCCTGACCGATGATGTCGCGCCCCTGCGGACCGGCCAGTTCGGGCAGCTTCAGCACGCCCGCGGCCAGGATCACCGGGGTGGCCAGCAGGAAGGCGAATTTGGCGGTGTCCTCGTGATCGAGGCCGCGCAGCAGGCCGCCGATCATGGTCAGGCCGGAACGGCTGAATCCGGCCAGCAGCGCGCCGGACTGGGCGAGTCCGATGCCGAGCGCATCCTTCACGCTCAACGCCGCGAGCCGCTCGTCGGAGGCGAGATGTTCCTCGGTCAGCACCTCGCCGTCGTGGCCCGAGGCGCGCGCCTCGTCCTCGGCGAATTTGCGTCCGTAGTCCGAGAGCGACGGCGCGTTGCGGCGACGCAGCCCCTCGCCGACGATCAGCACCACACCGTTGAGCATCAGGAAGATGCTCGCGTAGATCGGGGTGGCGAACAGCGTGCGCAGCGGATGTTCCAGGGCCAGACCGAGAATGCCGACCGGGATGGTGGCGATGACGATCAGCCAGGCCAGCCGCTGGGTGGAGGTCTCGATGCGGCGGGTGCGCAGGGTCTGCACGAATCCGATGATGATGTCGCGCCAGTCCCGCCAGTAGTACCCGAGCAGCGCGATCGCCGTCGCGACGTGCAGAGCGACCACGAACGCCAGATACGGCGTGCCCGAACTGGAATCTCCCTGGGTGACGAGCTCCTGCCAGCTGCCGCCGATCCACGCCGGGACCAGCACGGAATGGCCGAGACTGGAGATGGGGAACAACTCGGTGACGCCTTGCAGCGCACCGATCACGATGGCTTGGAAGTAGGTGAGCATCGTGACGAGTCTCCCATGCGCGGTATCGATCTGCCGCACCAGTTCCCGGGCCGCCGCGAACTACGGCAGCGCGGGCGGTGCGGCAATGACGGAGGGGCTGGACGGCAGGCTCGCGCGGACCTCGAACCCGCCGTCGGGGCGCGGTTCCGCGGTGAGGGTGCCGCCGATGGATTCCGCGCGGGCGCGCATCCCGACGATGCCGGTGCCGGGGGTGCCCTCGACCGGAGATTCGCCAGGGGCGTTGACGACGGTCAGCTCCACGCTCTCGGTCCGGACGATCAGGCTCAGCCGCACCGCCGCGTGCGGGGCGTGCCGCGAGGCGTTGGACAGCGATTCCTGCGCGATCCGGTACAGCGCGAGGCCGACCGTGTCCGGCACGGTGTGCAGCGGCCCCTCGATGGTCCAGTCGATCGGGACACCGGCCCGGCGCGCGCCCTCCAGCAGCGGCAGCACGTCGGCGGCCACGGGCTGCGGTGCGTGCTCGGGCAGCTGGCCGTCGCTGCGCAGCACGCCCAGCATGCTGCGGACCTCGTTGAGCGCGTCCCGGGCCGACGCGCCGATCGATTCGAATTCCGCACGCGCGGAAGGTGATACGTCGTCGATCCGGTAGGGCGCGGTCTGGGCCTGCACCACCACCATCGACATGTGATGCGCGACCACGTCGTGCAGATCGCGGGCGATGCGCGCCTTCTCCTCGAGGACGGTGCGGCGGGCCCGTTCGAGCTCGCTGACCTCCTCCTGTTCGACCAGCGCCCGGCGCGAGAGCACCAGCCAGCGCACCAGCAGACCGAACAGCACCAGAGCCGTCATCGCGATCGGCCAGCCGAACGCGGAGGAGGCGACCGACTGATCCGCGTCCGCCATCGTGGTGGCGAACAGCAGCGCCGAGCACAGCCAGGCGATCACCACCATCCGGATGTGCGCACGCACCGCGACCGCGAACAGCAGCGGGAAGAACACCAGGATGTGCACGACCTGGAACGGCAGGTTGTTGCCCGGCTGATGCGGAATCGCCAACGCGATCAGCAGTGCCGAGCCCGCCGAAATCGACCATCCCAGAGCCGGATTCACCCGCACCAGCACGATCGGCAGCGCCGCCAGTCCCGCGATGAACGGCTGTGCCGCAGCGGGCACCTGATGCGTCAGATGCAAGGTCGGCCAGGCCACCGAGAACATGGTCACGGCCACCACCACGGTGGCGATGTCGAACCACAACCGCACCTGTTTCGGATCCCGCGCCGTGCGCGCGAGCATCCGCATCCTCCGAGCCATACCCACGACCCTAGAAACCCCGCCCACCCGATTCCGTCATACCCGCGGGTGAATTCGCACCCCCTACCCCGGTACTGGTGCGATACCGGGCTCCCCCACCGTGCCCGCTCGGGAACAGATCCCCAGCGTGAGGCCCGATTCACGTTCGGATTCATACCTTTTCGAACCATGAGCGAGCACCGAGCCGCAGTCCCGCAGCGCGTCGACCCCATCCGCCGCGACTCCCGTTCCACCTCGACCGCACGCGAGGTGTGGTGGGGGCGGATGCTGGCCGGGGGCGGGGCGCTCGCTGTGGCTGTGTTCGTCGTCGCGCAGCCGGTTGCCGGGGCTGCCGTCGGGATTGCACCCGGGGAGAATTCCGCGGCCCGGGTGGCGGTGGCGGGCCTGGTCGGACCACATCCCGACGAGGTGGTGCTGCCGGAGGATTTTGCCGCCGAGCGTGGGTATCGTCCGGTGAAATCCGGTGGGCTGCTGGTGGATCCGGGTGGTGGGTGTTCCTCACCAGTCCGGCTGCCGATCGAGTTCCGCACCGCCTGCCAGGCCCACGACCTCGGCTACGACCTGCTGCGTTACGCCGACGACCACGGCCAGCCGCTGGGCCCCTGGGCCCGCCAGGCGATCGATGGCGCCCTCGAGAATCGCATGCAGGCCGCCTGCGCCGACCGCCACGGCCTGCGCCGAGCCCAGTGCCGAACCATGGCCACCGTCGCCGCGACCGCCGTCGACCTCAACTCCCGCCGCCAGAACTACGCCCCACCCCGCCCCGAATACCTCTTCGGCCACCGCCTCTCCGGCGAACACTTCGGCCACCAATTCCTCACCATCGCCGCCCCCGCGGCCCTGATACTCAGCGCCCTCGCACTCCTGGTCATCGAGATCGCGCGCGGCAGGCGGCGCACCCGCACGACGGCCGATCGCCCCGAGCCACCCCAATGACACGGCCGCGCTACGCGTTTCGCCAGCCGCACTGCGCCTTCCGTTGGCCGCACCCCGCTTTTCGCCGAGCATGCACGCCACGTTCGTCGGACACACCGCGCATTTCGCCAACCGTGCGCGCCACGTTCGCCGGATGCACAGCCAACTCGTACCGCTGTCGTCGAACAACTCCGGCCGAGAAGTCGAACCGGCAAGGGCTGCTACCGAATCCGCGCGCCCGATCACCGCAGCGACAGCTGTCGCACCGTGTGCACACTCCACCGTCAGATCCCGGTCTGCACGGAATTCAACACGGAGGCAAGGAGTCTCGATGAGTTCGTCAACTGCTCACATCCGAACGGACCGCAAATCCGGTGAGACTTCCAGGCCCGAGCGTGTCCCGCGTCGGCACGAGTACACCGGAGGTACGGGGGTGTCCAGGGCAGTGGCGACACGGACCACCGGGTTGTGGTCGCGAACGTGGCGCATTCCGCTTCCGCGGCCCAACACCATGGTTGCGACCACGTCGGAGATGCTGGCCGTATTGGCACCACGATTACTGCTGCCGATACGGCGTCTTCCAATACCACGACCCAACACCACGATTGCCACCACATCGGAGACGATGACCGCGCCGGGACCACGGTCGCTGCTGCCGATACGGCGTCTTCCAATACCACGACCCAACACCACGATTGCCACCACATCGGAGACGATGGCCGCGCCGGGACCACGGTTGCTGCTGCCGATACGGCGTCTTCCGCTGCCGCGGCCCGGCACCACGATTGCCGCTACGTCGGGGATGGTGGTCGCGCTGGCTCCGGGGTTGCTGCCGCGAACACCGATCGTGCAGGGGGTGATGACCGGGGTGTTGGTGATGTTGTTCGTCGGGGTGGGTGCTGGTGTGCGAATTGTGTTGCGGTGCTGGCAGTTCTGGACGATGGGGCGGTGGGTTCGCGGTGTGGTCGTGGTGGGCTGCGGATTGGTGGTGGGGCTGGCGGGGGTGCGGGCCGACTGGTGGCAGAACCGGTTGCGGGAGGCGATGGGGTTTCCGGATATCGGGGTGGGTTACTGGATCGAGTGTGTTGTCACGGCGGGGCTTGTGGCGGGTGCGTTGATCGGGTGTGCGCGGGTGGTGCGGTGGCTGGTTCGAGGGGCGATGCGGGCGCGAAGCGTCACCCTGACGATTGTCGCGGCGCTGGCGCTCCAGATCGCGCTGCTCCCCGCGATGGCCGATGGGCGGCGGCCCGCAGACGCGCGCGCCGACGTACCGACCGCGAATATCCGGCCGGTCGCCGAAAGCCTTTCGGGCAGTGGCGAATCGGCGATCTCCTGGTCCGCGCTGGGAACTCAGGGGCGCAAGTTCATGTCGGCACCGGCCGGGCGCTCCGTGCGGGTCTACGCGAGCCTGGATTCGGCAGCGGACCTGAATTCCCGTGTCGCCCTGGCAATCCGCGAACTCGAACGCACCGGCGGGCTGAATCGCTCGAATCTCGTCGTGATGGCCCCGACCGGATCGGGCTGGGTCGACGATCTGGCGGTCACCGGTCTGGCCCGGCGCTTCGCCGGAGATGTCGCCCTGGTCACCGTGCAATACTCCGACACACCGAGCTGGGTCGGCTACGTATTCGGCCGCGACGCCGCCGAACGCTCCCAGCGGACCCTGTTCACCGCGCTCGAACACCGCCTGTCCGAGCTGAAACATCCACCGCGCCTGTACATCTACGGCCAGAGCCTCGGCGCGACCGCCGGAAGTTCGGTCTTCACCGACGACGCCGACCAACGCCACCGCGTCTGCGCGGCCCTGTGGGCGGGCCCGCCCGCCGACCGCGTCCACCACGCCGACGCCCGCATCCTGGCCAACTCCTCCGACCCGGTCGTCCAGTGGTCCACCGAATCACTGTGGCGCCCACCGAATCTCACCGACACCCGCCCCGATGGCCCCGCACCCGCCGTGGATCCCGATCGTCGGCTTCCTCCAGACCAGCGTCGACCTGCTCGCCGCCCTCACCCCGACTCCGGGCCACGGCCATCGCTACGGCACCGATCAGGGCACCACGCTGGGGACATGCTGACCGATCACCATGCGGGCGAAACCTGGCTCACAATCCGTTGTGCCACAAGCTCATCGGCGCAGACGAAGAGGCTGACGGTCTCCGGCTTCCTGGATGTCGACCTCCCTCCGCAGATGAGATCAACGCATGGTCGGCGGCCTGCACACATTCCGGTGCGCGACTACGTGGATAGCCCGAAGGCCGGAGTGCGACTCCGGCCTTCGAAGCAACCATTCAGCCGTCTGCTACCCGCGAGCGCCGAAATCCCTTGCGGGATTCAGGCAATCGGCCCGCGCGCCGCCTCATACGCCGCACCCACGCGGTACAACCGATCATCGGCGAGGGCGGGAGCCATGATCTGCAACCCCACCGGAAGGTTGTCGTCGGCGCTCAGCCCCGACGGCACCGACATGGCGCAGTGCCCGGCCAGGTTGGTCGGCAATGTGCACAGGTCCGACAGGTACATCGCGAGGGGATCGTTGACCTTCTCGCCCAGCTTCCACGGGGTGAACGGGCTGGTCGGCGAGACCAGCACGTCGACCTGCTCGTAGGCGCGGTCGAAATCCTGCGCGATCAGGGTGCGGACCTTGAGCGCCTTACCGTAGTAGGCGTCGTAGTACCCGGCCGAGAGCGCGTAGGTGCCGATCATGATGCGGCGCTTGACCTCCGGGCCGAATCCGGCCTCACGAGTGGCGGCCATGACCTGCTCGGCGCTGTGCTGACCGTCGTCACCGACGCGCAGGCCGTACCGCATGGCGTCGAAACGCGCCAGGTTCGAGGAGACCTCGCTGGGCAGGATCAGGTAGTAGGCGGGCAGCGCGTGCTCGAAGTTCGGGCACGACACCTCCAGCACGTCCGCGCCCAGATCCTTCAGCGCGGCGACGGCGGCATCGAAGGAGGCCAGCACACCGGGCTGATAGCTGTCCGAATGCAGTTCCTTGACCACACCGACCTTCACGCCGCGCAGATCCCCGCGCGCACCCTCGCGAGCCGCGGTCACCACATCGGGCACCGGGACATTGCGGGAGGTCGAATCACGCGGATCGTATCCGGCGATCACCTCGTGCAGCAGCGCGGTGTCCAGCACCGTACGACCGCACGGACCGCCCTGATCCAACGACGACGCGCACGCGACCAGGCCGTATCGCGACACCGTGCCGTAGGTCGGCTTGGTGCCCACGGTCGCGGTGACCGCGGCGGGCTGCCGGATCGAGCCGCCGGTGTCGGTGCCGATGGCCAGCGGGGCCTGGTACGAGGCCAGCGCCGCGGCCGAACCGCCACCCGAACCGCCCGGAATCCGCTCGGTGTCCCACGGGTTGCGGGTCGGGCCGTAGGCGGAGTTCTCGGTCGACGAGCCCATTGCGAACTCGTCCATATTGGTCTTGCCGACGATCGGGATACCCGCCGCGCGCAACTTGCCGGTGACCGTCGCGTCGTACGGCGACACCCAGCCCTCGAGGATCTTGGATCCGCAGGTGGTGGGCATATCGGTGGTGGTGAACACGTCCTTGAGCGCCAGCGGCACACCGGCCAGCGCCGAAGCCACCTCGCCGCCGGCGATCGCGCGATCGACTTCGGCGGCGGTCAGCAACGCCTGCTCACCCGCGACGTGCAGGAAGGCGTTGTACTCCCCGTCCACCTCGGCGATCCGCTGCAGGTGCGCCTCGGTGACCTGCACCGAGGACACCTCGCGGGCGTGGATCTTCGCCGCCAGCTCGGCCGCGGAGAACCGGGTCAGATCCGCCTCGCTCATGCGCCCTCCCCCAGGATCTGCGGAACCAGGAACCGCTGCTCGTCGACCGCCGGGGCGCCCGAGAGCGCCTCGTCGGGAGTCAGGCACTCCACCGGAACGTCCGCACGAGTCACATTCGTGGTCGGATTCGGCGACGCGGTGGCGGGAACGTCGGCGGCGACCTCCGAGATCACCTGCACGTGGCTCAGGATCGAATCCAACTGGCCCGCATACAGATCGAGCTCTTCGTCGGTCAGAGCGAGCCGGGACAACCGGGCGAGGTGTGCAACCTCGTCGCGGGAGATGGCGGGCACCGCGGGACCCCTTTCGGCAGGTTCGAACGTGGAACAGGTCCGGCATCAAGACGATCTCGCCGGTTGACACCGATAGCCTACTGGGTCTTTGGCCTCCGCTTCGCTCCGGCGGGGTCGGGGCCCCTGAGGCTCGATTCTTCCCTCCTCCGCTCCTCCGCTTCGCTCCCCCGCTCCGTCAGTCCAGAATCGAGCCGGGCCCCGACCATTGCAGTCGGCCTTATTCGGAGCTGGCGGAACTGGGTGACCTAGTTGTCGGCGTTGGCGATGGTTGACGGAACTCGACGCTCTTGGAGGTGGGTGGGATCGGGGACATGGGATCGAGGACATTCGGTTGACCGCTCAACGTCCACCCGGCTTCGGTGGCATGAACGGCCGATGAGGATCACAATGCGAGTGATGTAGGTCACTGCGGATACTTCGAGTCGATTGCCCGGCATCTCGGGTGTAAAGATGACCAGGCTCGGGTACCCGTCCGAAAGTTTCGGTCGCACAGGAAGGAAGGGACGCACGTGTCATTTCTGCTCCGCGTGCAACTTCCGGATCGCCCAGGAAGTCTCGGATCTCTCGCCCTCGCCTTGGGCTCGGTGGGCGCGGACATTCTCTCACTCGACGTAGTCGACCGCGGGGCCGGTTACGCCATCGACGACATCGTCGTCGAGGTCACCCCGGGCGCGCTGCCCGACACGTTGATCACGGCGGCCGAATCGCTCGAGGACGTGCGCGTCGATTCCCTGCGCCCGTATTCGGGGGTGCTGGACACGCATCGCGAACTCGAGTTGATCGATCAGGTCGCCGGGGCCCGCGACGATCGGCTACAGGTGCTCGTCGACGGTCTACCGCGGGTGCTGCGCGTCGGCTGGAGCACCGTGCTGGACATGGGTCCGCAGGGCGCGTTCCGGCTGGTGGGCAGCCAGAGCGCACCCGAGACCCAGGCCGCGGAGGCACCCTGGATGCCCCTGGAGAAGCCGACCGCCCTGGACGGCGAGGCCGACTGGGTGCCGCAGATCTGGAAGGACATGGACACCAAGCTGGCCGCCGCGCCGCTCGGCAACACCGGCAAGGTGCTCATGCTCGGCCGCCCCGGTGGCCCGGACTTCCGTCCGTCCGAAATCGCCCGTCTCGGTTACCTTTCCGGCATCGTCGCCACCGTGCTGGGCTGAGTATTCGCCCCGGCGGCGAAGACTCGACCCAACGGCGAAGGGCTACAACGTCAGTCGCATGACGGTCAGCGGCAAACCGGTGGGGGTGGCCCAATCCCGTTCGGGCACATGGGCGAAGCCGATCCGGTCGTACATGCGACGGGCATCGGCCATGCCCGGCATGGTCGTGAGGACCACCGCGTCGAACTCCTCCTCGCGGGCCGTGTCGATCACCGCGCGCACGAGGGCGGCGCCGATTCCGCCGCCACGGGCCCGGGGCTCCACCGCGAGCATCCGGAATTCCAGCTCACCCGGCCGGGCGATATCGGCGAAGGGTGTGCCCGGACGCGCGATCGTCACCGAACCGAGCACCTCACCGGCGCGCGCGGCGACCAGCACCCGCGCCGCGCGCGCCCGGGTGTCGGTGTCGAGAAGCTCTGCGACATAAGGACTATCGGGGTGCACATGCCCCTCGCCGACGTACACGCCGACGGTGAGCGCGCCGATATCGGCGAACTGTGCCCGCTCCGCGGTATCGATCGTCAACTCCGTGTGCACGGTCATGCCTCGGCACCCTCCTCCGAGTCCTCGGACTCTTCCGCCGCGACCTCCTCGTCGGGCCGGACCGCGCTGGGGCCGCGCTCGAGCAGTAGCCGAAACGCGGCCTCGTCCAGGATCTGCACCCCGAGTTCCTCGGCCTTGGCCGCCTTGGAACCGGGTGCGTCGCCGATGACGACGAAGGCCGTCTTCTTCGAGACCGAACCGGCCGCCTTCCCGCCGCGCAGCAGGATCGCCTCCTTGGCCTCGTCGCGCGAAAAGCCTTGCAGCGAACCGGTCACCACGATCGACAGGCCCTCGAGATTGCGTTCGATGGAGGCATCGCGCTCATCCTCCATGCGCACGCCCGCGGCCTGCCACTTGTCCACGATGACGCGATGCCAATCGACGGAGAACCATTCGATCAGCGCGGCCACGATGGTCGGGCCGACGCCGTCGATCGCGGCCAACTCCTCCTCCGACGCCTGCCGGATGCGTACCATGCTGCCGAGTTCGGCCGCCAGCGCCCGCGCGGCCGTCGGCCCGACGTGCCGGATGGACAGGGCCACCAGCACCCGCCACAGCGGCTGCTGCTTGACCGACTCCAGATTTTGCAGCAGGTGGCCGCCGTTGGTCGAGAGGCTGCCGTTCTTGTTGACGAAAAGCGTTGTGCCGAGCAGCTTTTCCTCGGTCAGGTCGAACAGGTCGCCCTCGTTGACCAGGACGCCGGACCCGAGCAGATCGGATGCGGCCTCATAGCCCAGGGACTCGATGTCGAACGCGCCGCGCCCGGCCGCGTGGAACAGCCGCTCGCGCAGCTGTGCCGGACAGAACTGCTGGTTCGGACAGCGGATGTCGGCGTCGCCCTCCTTCTCGGGGGCGAGTTCGGTGGCGCATTCGGGGCAGTGCGTCGGCATCACGAACGCGCGCTCGGACCCGTCGCGGGTGTCGACCACCGGGCCGAGCACCTCGGGGATGACGTCACCGGCCTTGCGGATGGTCACCGTATCGCCGATCAGCACGCCCTTGCGCACCACCTCGGCGGCATTGTGCAGGGTGGCCATGGCGACGGTCGAGCCCGCGATCGAGACCGGTTCCATCACCGCGAACGGGGTGACCCGGCCGGTGCGGCCGACGTTGACCTGGATGTCGCGCAGGGTGGTGGTGGCCTCCTCCGGCGGATATTTGTAGGCGATCGCCCAGCGCGGGGCGCGGGAGGTGGAGCCGAGTCGACGCTGCAAGGCGATCTCGTCGATCTTGACGACCTGGCCGTCGATCTCGTGCTCGATGTCGTGCCGGTGCCGGCCCCAGTACGCGACGCGCTCGAGGATCGCGTCGGCCCCCTGCACCCGCACGGTGTGCTCGGACACCGGCAGCCCCCAGGCCACCAGCGCCCGATATGCCTCGTACTGGGATGCTGGGCTGAAACCCTCCATGCGGCCGAAGCCGTGACAGATCATCCGCAGCCGCCGCCGGGCGGTGACCGCCGGATCCTTCTGCCGCAGTGAACCCGCCGCGGTATTGCGCGGATTCGCGTACGGCGCTTTACCTTCCGCGACGATGGCGGCGTTGAGATTCTCGAAGTCCTCCAGCCGGAAGTACACCTCGCCGCGCACCTCGAGCAGCGCGGGGATCGGGAACTCCGCGGTGGGGGTCAGTTCGGCGGGGATGTCCTCGATGGTGCGGGCGTTGAGCGTGACATCCTCACCGGTGCGGCCGTCGCCCCGGGTCGCGCCGCGCACCAGCCGACCGTTCTCGTAGACGAGGTTGAGCGCGACGCCGTCGATCTTCACCTCGCAGACGTAGTGGATGTCCGGGCCCGTCTCGGCCTCCACCCGGCTGACCCAGGTGCGCATCTCCTCGGCGTCGAACACGTTGTCCAGCGACAGCATGCGCTCGAGGTGGTCGACGGCGGTGAATTCGGTGGCGAAACCGCCGCCGACCAGCTGCGTCGGCGAATCGGGGGTGCGCAGGTCCGGATGCGCCTGTTCGAGTGCGAGCAGGCGCTGGAACAGCGTGTCGAACTCGCCGTCGGTGATGACCGGCGCATCGCGCACGTAGTAGCGGAACTGGTGTTCGCGCACCTGTTCGGCCAACTCCTGCCACTGCAACCGCTCGTCACCGGTGGCCGCGCCGACCTCACCACCGGATGCGTCCAGTACCGTCGATTCCTTCGCCAGCTCGCTCACCCGTCGAACATTAGCCGAGGCCACCGACACTTCCGCGACCTCGGCACACACCCCGGGAACACCGACACCGCACCCACCGGTTGGACCCCGTATGGAACTCACCACCGCCCTGGACTTCGCCCGCGCCCACACCCGCTCGGTCCTGACCACCATCCGCGGGAACGGCCGCCCCCAACTCTCCAACGTCACCCACTGGCTCGCCGACGACGGCCTGATCCGCATCTCCATCACCGCCGACCGAGCCAAATACACCAACCTGACCCGCACCCCCTGGGCCGCCCTCCACATCACCCGAGAAGACTTCTGGGCCTACGCGGTAATCGAAGGCGACGTCGAAGTAACCCCCGTAGCCACCACCCCCGACGACCCCACCGTCACCGAACTCATCGCCTACTACCGCGCCCTCTCCGGCGAACACCCCGACTGGAACGACTACCGCCGAGCCATGATCACCGACCGCCGAGCAATCGTCAGAATCACCCCCACCCGCGCCTACGGCATGCTCCCCTGATCGAAACCACCTGCGCCGCTGGAGATTCCGTTCGGTGATCAACAATCCGCCCCACAACCCGGATAGACCTCTTATTGCGGATCGACGCGACCGACCGGAGGCTGCCAGTTACCCAGGGCTCGAGTACTGACACTCCGAAACATCCTGACGGACAACGTATTCGGAGTAGCCACTAGAGCGGCGTCGCGAACAGCGGCCAGTGTCGTGGATCCTGGCGACGTCACCCGCATTCCATAGCGGGACACCACGCTCACAGCGCTGACCCGACGACGCCGGGCATCCTGGTAAATACGCAGGTCGGTGGCATGAGCGGCCAGCGTGACCACATCCTCGAGTGCCATGCCCGCCCCCTGACCGAGGGTAGGCCGCATAGCATGCCCGGCATCACCGACCAGTACGACGTGTCCGCACCACAGCCGCCGCGGCACCCGAATCTCGACCAATTCGTCGACGACAACGCGAGAGCGATCGGTGGCGGCGATGAGTTCCGGGACGGGATCCGGCCAGTTGGTGAAATGGTCCAGACTCGTGATTCCCTTTCTGGCAGAAGCGAATACATAGGTCCGCCCGCCCGCCATCGGCACCACACCGCATTCCCCGTGACGCCCCAGCACCACACCCACCGGATCGGGTGCGGGCACGTCGAGCACCCAGCGCCACGCGGTGATTCCGGTACGCCGCACCAGGCTCGCCCCCGGCCACAACACGCGGCGCACCACGCTGTTGACCCCATCGGCAGCCACAACCAGGTCGTATTGCACTGCGCCGGTTTCGGTTTCGACCGTCCCGTCGGCATCCACGCGAACAACCCGCGCGCCGGTACGGACGCATTCCCCCGGCGCGGCGGCAGCCAGAATCGCGATCAGATCAGCACGATGAACGGTCACCAACCCACCGACGAAATCACTGATGTGCGCATCGATCAGCACCCGCCCATCCTGATTCCGAGCCAGCGCACGCCGATCCGCCACACCCATGGCCCGCACCGCATCACCGACACCGAGCGCATCCAACGCGGCCAAAGCATTGGCCGCAAGTGTTATCCCTGCCCCGACCTCGGTAAATTCCGGCGACCGCTCATACAGCGTGACATCCCATCCCGCAGCCCGTAACGCAATCGCAGCCCCCAACCCCGCAATCCCCCCACCGACAATCCCGGCCCTCCCGACAACTTCCACCGCGCAACCCCCTCACCGGTCCGTTTGCCCCGATCGTAAGCACCGATCCACCCCCGGTCCAGAGACCGTCATCACCCCACCTCCCACAATCCCAGGCCTTGCCGACTCCATCCCGGCAACCAATCCACATTTCCCTGATCTCCCGTCGGCCCCTGCGACTCGGATAGGCACCGGACATGCGGACCATCCGCCGCAGACTGCTGTCCGACCACCGATATCGACTCCTCCGACACGACGATCCTTTCCGCTGAGACAGGCCGCCTCAGCTTCTCCGATCACCATCCCACCCACGAGATCTCGGGCTCTGGTCCACATTCGGCGGCCCCGCCGATACGGTGGTCCGCGCGGGCGACACATCACGATCGCTGCGCGAAATACCCATTACGACAAGATCATTCACGCCGCATCCGAGCCTTTGGAATCGGCGGCCGTGCCGAGACCACCGAATGTGCCCGAGAGCCAGATCTCGGACAGTCCCGGTCGATCGCGTAGGCCTTTCCCCCGGAACACAGGACGATGGATAGCACGCCGCTCATGTGGCATCCGGCGAGCGCATTCCTTCGCCGTCGCAGATGTTTTCGAGTCCGGACGCGCACAGGGTACGTGCGGACTCGATCGCGGTGTGCAGGGATCGTGGAGCGGGGGTGAGGGATTCGATGATCTGGTCGACGGCGGTCAGTCCGGCTCGGGCGAGAAGGGTTTTCTCGTTGGTGATCCATTCTGCGCGGGCGGCGAGGATGGCGTGTGCGAAACAGGTTGCGGCTGTGGCTATCTGACCAGCACAGAGGGTCAGGCGGCCGTGTGGAGCGTGGTTGGCGGCGGCGTAGTCGAGGGTCATGTGGGCATGGGTTGACCAGATGTGAGGAGCGTTGCGGCGCAAGAGGTTCGGATAGGTAGGATGCGGAAGTGGGCCGCGTAGGGTGCGATTGAGGGCCAATTCGGCTACGAGCAGGTAGGTAGGGATACCTGCGAGGTGGAAGGCCAGGGGTTCGATGTCGAATCGGCCTGCTTCGGCGGCACGCAGTTGGGTGTCGACGACGTCCAGGTCGCGGTAGTGCACGTCGACGCGGCGGTTGTCGATGGTCAGCCAGGCGCCGCCGTTGAAGACGCCGCCGCCCCAGTCGCCGAGTTCGGAGACGTGGCCGGGCCAGCCTACGGCGGTTAGGGCAGCTGGGGCGAACGTTCCGCGGTAGTAGATGGCCAGGTCCCAGTCGCTGTCGGGGCGGGCGGTGCCCTGGGCCCGTGAGCCGCCCAGCGCGACGGCGGTGACGCCGGGGAGTGCGAACAGTGTGTCGGCGGTCGTGTTCAGGAACGTCTCGTCGTCCATGGCCATCCCCTGTCGTGGCGAAAATCGTTCGCCGCCTCCGCTTTTCGATTCGCGAAACGCGGCACTAAGCCTTCGGGGGCTCCGGGAGCAGTTCGCCGGTCTCCAGCAGCGTCTTGAGGTTCGACAGGATCGCGGGCCAGCCCTCGGTGATGCCCGCGAGCATCGCGCTGCCGGGGCCGAATCCATTGTGCACCACGGTCAGCTTCACCTGGTCGCCCAGCGGCTCGATCTCGAAGCGCACCCGGGAACGCGGTTCCTGCGACAGCTTCTCGAAATCTTCTGTGCTGAAACCGAATTCGTCGGCGAATGCCTGGTCGACGGTGTGCCAGGTGTAGGACAGCACGCGGTAGGGCTGCGCTTCGAGCACGACCTGTTCGGGGTCCTTGCCGGTCCAGCCACGCTGGGACCAGGTCATCGGCGCGCCGGGCTGCCAGTCGGTGTCGAAACTCGCCCCCCAGTAGCGGCTGGTGAAGGCCGGATCGGTCAGCGCCTGCCACAGTTGCCGATCGGTGGCCCGGATGTAGGTGGTGTAGACGAATTCGTTCGACTCGGTCATGGGAACGCTCTCCAATGCGGATTTGAGGTCGGCGAGCAGATGCACTCGCCCGCGGTCGTAGCGGTTGATCCAGCGATCGGCGATGGCGTTGATGGGTTCGGCGTTCAGATAGTGCAACTTCTCCCGGCCGCGGCGGCGGGTGGAGACCAGATTCGCCGCCTCGAGCACCACGAGATGCTTGCTGACGGCCTGCCTGGTCAGCGCCAGCCCGGCGCACAGTTCGCGCAGGGTCTGGCCGTTGTCCGCGTTCAGACTGTCGAGCAAGCGGCGGCGGCTCGGATCGGCCAGCGCCTTGAACACCTCGTCCACATCACCATCCTCCATAGGCAACCATCCGGCTGCATGTTTGGACAATAGGCAGCCGGATGGTTGCCTGTCAAGACCCGGTGTCACCGTCTCGGACAGCGGGCGGCAGGATCACATCCGTGCTGCGCAACTTTCAGGTGACCAATCACAGATCACTGGCCGAACCGCAGGAATTGCGGCTTGTCGGCACCCGCGCCGGGGCGCTGCCCGCACCGGTGACCGCGGTGCACGGCCCGGCGGCGTCGGGCAAGTCGAGCCTGGTCGACGCGCTGGGTCAGCTGCGCGACGCGGTACTGAACTCGGTCACCGGCTGGGATCCGTACGCCGGTCCGGTGCGCGCCCCGCACCTCGGATTCGCCGATCGCCCTTCGGAATTCGCCGCGACGTTCATCGCCGAGGGCGTCTCCTACACCTACGGTTTCCGCCTCGACAACGCCGACGTCAGCGCCGAATGGCTGCACAGCCACCCGCACAATCGCAAACGCATCGTCTTCGAACGCGAGGGTGAGCAGATCCGGATCGGCCCGCAGTTCGAGCCGGTGCGTTACGGCATCGGCGCGCTGGTTCCGCTGGTCCGCCCGAACGCGCTGCTGCTGAGCCTGGCCGGGCAGATGTACGCCGAGGCGCTGGTCCCGGCGTACCGCTGGTTCTCCGCGCAACTGGACGTGCTGCGCGGCCGGGAGGACGCGGAAACCACCGCCCGCCGCCTCGCCGCTCACCTCTCCCGCTCCCCCGAGACCGCCGCCCGGCTGCTGACGCTGCTGCGCTCGGCCGAACTGGGCATCGAGGATCTGCTCATCGCCGAACCCGACCCGATGTACGCGGACTACCTACGCGACCTGGACGCCGAAATCTCCGGTGCGGCAACCGAACTCGACGCCTGCCTGGCCTCCCCCACGCACGCCGTGCAATTCGAGAACACGCACGGCCTGAGCCCGACGGGCCTGGAACGCGAACTGAGCAATCTGCGCGCCGCCCGCGACACGCTGTACACCCGCATGGTGTCCCGGCGCGGCGCGGGCCTGGGCCTGGTGCACGAGGGCATCGACACGCCGTTCGAGATCACCGACGAATCCACCGCGACGCTGGCCCTGCTGCGTCTGCTCCCGACCGTCCTGGACGCGCTGGACACCGGTCGCGTGCTGGCCGTCGACGATATCGACACCCACCTGTCCGGCGACACCGCGGACCGGCTCATCCAGTTGTTCCAGACCCCGGAGACCAATCCCCGTGGCGCACAACTGATCTACACCACCCGCAACCGCACCCTGGTCGACCGCGGCAACGGCCGTTCGTCGCGCCGCACCATCGTCTGGCAGTTGCGTCGCACACCGCACGGCACCGGTGAGCTGACCGCGCACTGACCAGAACTGGCCGCCCGCGGCCCTCATCGCACGCGGCGTTCGGCGCTTTCCGGGCCGGATCACCTCACGCACCCGACTCGACGCATCGGCAGTACAGCGATAACGCGGCCGGAAACGCCCTTCGGGGACCGCACCCGGACAACGCCTAGCATGGTGAGCATGCTGCAAATCGTGTTCATCGTGGTGATCGTCGGTGCGCTGGCGGCGACGGTGATGTTGTACCTGCGCGGGCGCGGCGGTTCGGTTTCGGCCGACGCCGAGTTCGGCACGTTGAACGTGACGGGCGTGAGTCCCCGCCCCGCCGCGCAGGGTGAGCAGTACGTGACGATCACCGGCACCCTTGTCGGCCCCTCGGTCCCCGGTGAGACGATCTACGGCCGCTTCGCCTGGGACGTGAACCAGTGGCCGAGCGCCGGTGACCAGATCCCGGTCAGCTACCCGCCCGGCAAACCGCAGCACTGGCAGATCGCCCATCCCGGCGCTCGCCCGCCGCTCGGGTCCCGATAGGCACCCTCGTACCGCACAAACCGACAAGCGTTGAGCGGCAGACGAATCCGACCTCACACCGCAACTCGACAGGTGCGGGCGAGTGGTTTCCCGAAAGGCCGAACTCGACCGGTGACGCGGCGATTCACTCGAACGTCAACGACTCCGGATCCTCGGAAAACACCCGAGCGGTCTCGGTCGCCAGCGACAGAGCACGCCGAGCCCAGGTCAACGGCGTATTCGCCAGCCCGCACGCAGGGGTGATCAGGACGCGATCGGCGAGGGTGCGGCGACCGACACCGAGCCGATCGACCAGCCGGACCGCAGGTTCGGCCAGCTCGCGCCAGGTAACCGGGGTGGCGGGCGATTGCACGGGAATCACGCCCAGCGCCAACTGCTTTCCGACCTCGAGCAGCTCACCGATATCGTCCAGATCGGCCGTACGTATCGTGGCGAGATCGAAACCGATTGCCGCAGCGGCACTTCCACGCAGGAATTCCAGCGCCGGACGATCCGCACAGGTGTGCACCAGCACCGGGCCGGGCACACCGGTGATCACCGCGTCCAACACGAACAAGGCTTCGGGCGCGGGAACGGCGCGCACCGAATCCAGCACGCTGGTCCCCGGCAAAGACCCCTCCAGCACCGCGCTCGAGGACGGTTCATCCAGCTGCACAACAACTTTCGCACCCAACCGCGAGGCAACCTCCGCCGCGTGCCGGGTGATCCCCTCGGCGAGGGACGCCGAAAGATCCCGCACCGCACCGGAATCGGTGAGCACCCGATGCCCGCTGGTCAATTCCAGCTGCGCCGCCAGCGTCAGCGGTCCGACCGCCTGCACCTTGACCGTCCGCCCGGACCCCGCCGAACCCGTTCCCTCCCAAGCCTCTTCGAGCGCATCCAGATCGGTCCGCAGGAAATCCCGAGCCCGCCGCGCCACCGCGCTCGGCCGTGCGGTGAGCCGATACGCCCGCGTCGACACATCGAACGGCATATCGACCAGCAAGGCCGCGGTCCGCCCGATCATGTCCGAACCCGTTCCGCGCCCGGGCAATTCGACCAGATGAGCCAGCTCCCCCAACTCACCCACGATCGTCGCTGCGGCTTCCCGCGGATCGGTCCCCGGCCACGACCCCACAGCCGTAGCGACACCACCGCGCCACAACTGCTCGGCCTGCTCAGCGCTCACCACACATCCCCTCGCTCGACGTCGAAACCAGCGCGGCCCGAAATGTCCACGCCCGGTACCTGTCCGGCCTGCCGAACACTCACCGCGCGCCCGCATACACGAGGCCGGACATCCGCGAAACACGCAGTACCTGTTCGGCGCACACGCGCCGCAGCCGCGCGCCGTGCGGCGGAAGTGGCGAAATGGTCACCGACGGCTGTCCGCCGCCAGCTCGGACACGACCCGATCGTCCCGCTCGCGGTCCGCGCCGGTGATGGCGCCGCTACCGATGACCTCGTCACCGAGCGCGTCCGGCCGATACAAAACAACGGCCTGACCTCGGGCGACGCCGGTCAGCGGCGCGCGCAACCGGGCCACCAGACCGTCACCGACGGGCTCGGCGACCGCGGCTGCGATACCGCCGTGCGCGCGCACCTGAACGATGCATTCGATCGGACCCTCGGGTCGCTCACCGGACGTCCAGATCGCCCGATCGGCCCGCACGGTCCACACGTTCAACTCCTCCGCGCCGCCGACCCGCACGGTCCCGGACTCGGGATCGATATCGGTGACATAGCGAGGACGACCGTCCGCGGCAGGCCCGGGCAACCCCAGCCCCTTGCGCTGACCGATCGTAAATCCGTGCACGCCATCGTGTTCGGCCAACCGCTGCCCGTCGGAGTCGACGATCGCGCCCGGCCGGATGCCGATCTTCGCGCCCAGGAACGCCCGGGTGTCACCGGACGGAATGAAGCAGATGTCGTGCGAATCGGGCTTGTTCGCCACGGCCAGACCGCGTTCGGCGGCCTCGGCGCGGATCTGCGGCTTCGGGGTGTCGCCGATCGGGAACATCGCGCGCGAGAGCTGCTCGGCGGTCAGCACGGCGAGCACGTAGGACTGATCCTTGTCCGCGTCCACCGCGCGACGCAGCACGCCGTCCTCGAGCCGCGCGTAGTGACCGGTGGCCACCGCGTCGAATCCCAGCGCGATCGCGCGGTCGGCCAGCGCGGAGAACTTGATCTTCTCGTTGCAGCGCAGGCACGGATTCGGCGTCTCGCCCGCCGCATAGGCGGCGACGAAATCGTCGATCACGTCTTCCTTGAACCGATCGGCGAAATCCCATACGTAGAACGGGATTCCGAGCACATCGGCCGCGCGCCGGGCGTCACCGGCGTCCTCCTTGGAGCAGCAGCCCCGCGATCCGGTGCGCAACGTCCCGGGGGTCGCCGACAGCGCCAGGTGCACACCGACCACCTCGTGCCCGGCCGCCACCGCGCGGGCGGCCGCGACCGCCGAATCGACGCCGCCGCTCATCGCCGCCAGCACCCTCATCGCGAACCTCCCTGCACACTCGCCAGTCCGGCCGCCCGCGCCCGGTCCACCGCCGGCGGCAACGCCTCCAGAACTCTGTCGATATCGGCCCGGGTCGAGGTGTGCCCCAACGAGAATCGCAGCGAACCGCGCGCCTCCCTCGCCCGCACACCCATCGCCAGCAGCACATGACTCGGCGCGGCCACACCCGCGTTGCAGGCCGAACCGGTCGAACATTCGATACCCGCGGCATCCAGCAGCATCAGCAGCGAATCACCCTCGCAGCCCGGAAAAGTGAAGTGCGCGATACCCGGCAGCCGCGACTCGGCGGGGCCGTTGACCACCACGTCGGGGATCGCGGCCCGCACCCCGGTGACCAGGTCGTCCCGCAGGATCGTCAATTCCGCTGTGCGCGAAGGCAATTCCTGCACGGTCTCCCGCAGCGCCGCGGCCATCCCGACGACACCGGGCACATCCGAGGTCCCCGACCGCAGATCGCGTTCGTGCCCGCCGCCGTGCAGCAGCGGCACGCAACCCACCTGACGCCCCAGCAGCAGCACCCCGACACCGTGCGGCCCGCCGACCTTGTGCGCGGCGAAACTCGCTGCGGCGGCGCCGCTTCCGGCGAAATCGATGGGCAGCGCGGCGGCGGCCTGCACCGCGTCGGTGTGCAGCGGAATATCGAATTCCTGTGCCAGCGCGGCCAATTCGGCGATCGGTTCGATCGTGCCGACCTCGTTGTTGGCCCACATGATCGAGATCAGCGCGATCTCACCGGCATGCTTGGTCAGGATCTCGCGCAACGCGGGCGCCGGGACCAGCCCGTCGCGGTCGACCTCGAGCAGACTCACCTGCGCGCCCTCGTGCTGTTCGAGCCATTCGACCGCGTCCAGCACCGCGTGATGCTCCACCGCGCTGACCAGAATCCGGGTGCGCTTGGGATCCGCGGCCCGGCGTGCCCAGTAGATCCCCTTGACGGCGAGATTGTCGCTCTCGGTGCCACCCGAGGTGAAGATCACCTCCGAGGGCCGCGCCCCGAGATCGGCGGCGATGGATTCGCGCGCCTCCTCCAACTGCCGCCGCGCCACCCGCCCCGACCCGTGCAGCGAGGATGCGTTACCGACCGCGCCCAGCACAGCCGTCATCGCCTCGACAGCGGCGGGAAACATGGGTGTTGTGGCCGCGTGGTCGAGGTAGACCGTCTGGGGCACCGCACCTAGTGGACCCGGGATGACCGACTTCATGACCGCATCAGCCTAACCGACCGTTGACCTGCACATCTTGCGGGTATCCCTCCACGTCCTACGTTCCACCTACCGATCCCTTCGATCGGCAAACAGCCGCGGGGCCGCCGATATTCCCGAGCCCGATCGGAACACCGCACTCCCCAGCGGTCCGGCCGTCACCCGCCCGCCAGACCGCCATCGTGTCCGTATTTCGTTGCGGCGGTGACAGTCCGGGATGTTGCTACGGTCGGCTCACCGGGAGGTCCAGCGGGCCACGCCCGCTCCGGCGAGCCGGTCGGCTGCGACGTCACGGCCGGTGAGCAGCAGCAACAAGGTGGTCACGGATCCTTCGATGATCGATCCTTCGCCGACGGACCAGTCGGTGTCGGTTGCCACGAGGCGGTAGCCGTCGAATTTCCGGCGTGCGTGGAACGGGGCGGCCGTGTGCCAGATTCGGTCCAGCGCCGATCGTGCGGCGGCGACCGGCACGGTGTGCGTGATTCCGAGGGGTATCGCGACGTCCTGGCCGTGTACGAGCAGATCCATCAGCCGGTCGGTCGGTGTCGTGCCGATCGGCGTGACCCGGGCGCCGATACCCTCGCGCAGTTCGGCGAGGAGTTGGGCGCTGGTGCGGGTGTTCGCGTGGCGGACGGCCGTGTCGCCGATGGCGCGGTCGAGGCTGCCGCGGGCGCGCGCCAGATTGAGCAGTAGCCAGCCGATCCGGGGTCGGGCGGACAACACCAGATGTGCGACGACATCGCGCACCCGCCAGCCGTCGCACGAGGAGGCGTGGTCCCAGTCGGTTTCGGGCAGAGCCTCGAGCATTTCGGCCAGACCTGCGCGTTCGGCGTCCACCGCCTGCCAGGTCCGTTCGGTGCTCATCGATGTCGGTCCGGCCATTCTCGTGACTCCCTTTCCCCGGTGGCTGTTCCAGTAGGGTAGGAATTCCAGTCGGGTGGAGGTTCCAGCTATTGTGACTGAGATCACACATCGCGAGGGGCTGGTCGGTATCGGGGAACTGTCCCGGCTGATCGGTGTGCCGGTGCGCACCATTCGCTTCTACTGCGACGAAGGGCTGGTTCAACCCCATCGCAGCTCCGGCGGGCACCGCCTGTTCGATCCGGCTGCCGTGGATCGGCTGCGATCGGTGCGCCGGTTGCGCGCGCTCGGGCTCGGGCTGACCGCGATCACCGCGGTCCTGGACGGCACGATGTCGATCACCGAAGCCGTGGCCGCCGAACAGGCCGCACTCGACACCGAATTGGGCGCACTGGTGTGGCGGCGAGCGATACTGGCCGCCGCTCAGGATGCGCCGTCGGGCGCACGCGCCACGCGGCTGGACCTGCTCGCAGCGGTCGGCGATCCGCACAGCGCTCACCGTGATCTCGTCGCCTTCTGGCAACGGTTGCTGGCCCCCGCATCGGCGAGCGTCTTCGAGGGGTTCGTCGTGATGAACGTCCCGACCCCACCGACCGATCCGACCCCCGAGCAGGTGCTCGCCTACGCCGAACTAGTCGGAACCGCGACCGATCCCGCACTGGCAGCGGCAATCTCGCGCCAACTGTGGCGATCGGATCCCGCGAGCATCCGCCACCCGCGAGAACTGCTGGCCGGCATCTCCGAAGCCTGCGCGATGGTGGAACCCCTGCTCAGCGCTCACGTTCCACCGCGACCAGGACCCGAACTGGACTGTTTCCTCGATGCCCACGCCACCGCCCGCCGCGCACTCGACACCCCTCGATTCCGGCGGCAGATCCGCTGTGGCACTGACGATTTCGACCCTCGCGTCCAGCGGTACCGGGAGCTCACCGGCGAGATCACCGCAACGACCACCGCGGGTGCCGCCCTACGGTGGCTACGACAAGCTTTGGAGTTCCGGCCGCCCGAACAGACCGACGAGCCCTGACCGGTGCGTGCCGTCCTCATCCAAGCACCAGCGCATCGGCGGGGCTTGCACGGTGCCGTCGAGCACCACCATCCCATCGCCCACATGGTTGGGGTCGGCACTGCGCTGATCGAAGGCATTCGGTCGTGTCCAGGTAGGCCGTGACGGCCCCGTGAGGATGTCAGACCTGGCCGTATCCGCCGTCGACCTGGTAGTCGGCGCCGTTGACGTGGGAGGCCGCGTCCGAGGCGACGAAGGCGATGACGGCGGCGACTTCTTCCGCGGTACCGGCCCGGGTCATCGGGGTCCCGGTACCCATCGCGGCGAACAGCGCCTCACGTTCCTCGGCGGTGGCGGCCAGTTGCGCGATACCAGGCGTGTCCGTCGGGCCCGGGCTCACCACGTTCACCCTGATCCCGCGTGGTGTCAGCTCGAGAGCCCAGGTGCGGGCGAGAGCGCGGACACCGGCCTTGGAGGCCGCGTAGAGACTCCGCCCGCGCGACGCCTTGTGTGCAGCCATCGAGCCGGTGAGGACGATGACGCCACCGTCCACCAGCAGCGGCAGCGCCTTCTGAACGGTCATGATCGTGCCGGTGATGTTGACGTCGAAGACTGTCCTGATGATGTCCTCGGTGATGGTTCCCAACGGCGCGGTCGCGATCGCCGCCGCGTTGACGACCAGCACGTCCACCCGACCGCTGCGGCGCTCCACCTGCGCGAAGAGCCGGTCGAGATCGTCGGCCGAGCGCGAGTCGGCCCGCACCCCGATGACATCACCCGATATGTCCGCAGCCGCCGCCGTCAGGACGTCCTGGTCCCGTCCTGTGATGTAGACAGTGCCGCTCCCCTCGGCGATCTTCTGTGCGGTGACATAGCCGATACCGGCACTCCCGCCCGTCACGACCGCGACCTTGTCATGAAATGCGTTGCTCACCGAACAACCCTGCGCCTTGTGCCGACACCGGTTCCAAGAGCCTGCTGATACTGGTACTGGCAGCACCAGGCCGACGCCTCCCGGCTCTGGCACAGTGGACTTGTGCAGACGACCGCGAACCGCACTGAACTGCGGGAGTTCCTGCGCTCACGACGCGCGCGGGTCTCACCCGCGGATGTCGGCATACCTCCTGGAGTGCGTCGGCGCACCCCCGGACTGCGCCGCGAGGAGGTCGCCCAGCTGGCCGGGGTCGGCATCACCTGGTACACGTGGCTGGAGCAGGGGCGGCCGATCAACGTCAGCTCCCAGGTGCTCGACGCGGTGGCCCGCACGCTGTTTCTGGATGCCGCCGAGCGCGACCACCTCTACCGTCTGGCCCGGATCCCCCAGCCTCCGGTCGCCGGCGATCCGCCGGCCGAGATCCCCGGCGACCTCGACACCGTCCTGACAGCCCTGGACCCGTTGCCTGCCATGCTGGTCGACGCCCGCACCGACGTGCTGCGCTGGAACCGTGCATACGCGGCTCTGCACCCCGCTTTGGTCAGTGCTCCGGTGGGCGAGCGCAACACCCTCTGGCAGTTGTTCGCGGCGCCGGACGCGCAACACCACATCGTCAACCGCGATGAGCGGGCGCCCGAGGCCGTGGCAGGTTTCCGCTATCGCTACAGCCAGAACGTGGGCGACCCGCGATGGCAGGACTTCGTCACTCGTCTGCGCACCGCCAGCCCGCTGTTCTCCCTGCTCTGGGCCAGGCACGACGTCGCTCCACCACGCCTGTGTGACAAGCGTTACGACATTCCGGGAATCGGCGAAGTGAGCCTGCGTGCCACCGGCATGGAACTGGCCGACCATCCGGGCGTCCGCCTCGTCGTCCACACCCCCACCGACAGGCGCAGCCGCGAGAACATCGACCACCTGCTACGCCGGGCGACGCACCTGTGACGAGTGGACCGGAGCCCGAACGTGGGCAGGCCACTCCGGTCGCGGTGGCGAAGCATGGATGCACCGTGGTCAGTGGAAATCCGGCCCGGGGATGCGGACCCCGGCGGCGCGCAACTTGGTCTCGACCAGCGCGAGTGCCCGAGCGGCGGCAGATCCCTGCTGTTCACCGTGGTGCGCGATCAGGTGGTAGCGCGTCCCGGCCTCGGTGCGTGCTCAGGAAACCGCAACCGGGTGGTGGATGTCCTTGTCCGAGACGATCTTTCGAGTCGGACCGGTGCCCAGCGCAGTTGCCTCGGCGTCGATGTCGAGGGTTTCGTCACCGCGAAGGGCTTGTTCGCAGCGGTGGGCCAGGTCGTGGCGATCGTCGCCGGGAGCCTCGGCGGGCAGCAGGGTGAGTTCCGCGACGACGCCGCGGGAGTGCAGAACGCGGCTGACCGAGTCCAGGAAGGTGTCGTCGCCGACGAAGGCGGGGATGCTGGACAACTCGCCGGCACGGTCGAGGTAGCGGACCCGGATCGGCTGGACGGGGGTGCCGGTGTCGACCGCGGCCTGGAACAGGGCGGGGCGCAGGCGGCCGTGGGCACGACCACACCAGGTGGTGCCCTCGGGGAACATCGCGACCCGGTCGCCCGCGGACAGCCGGGCGGCGATCGCGTCGATCACCTGCGGCAGCGCGCGCAGACGTTCGCGTTCGATCGGGATCACGCGCATCAGGCGGGCCAGTGCGCCCAGCAGCGGCCAGTCGATGAGGTCGGCGCGGGCCACGAAACCCATCGGCTGCACCGCGGCCAGCGCGACGACATCGGTCCACCCGACGTGTCCGGCCACGGTCAACAGCGGGGCCGGCCCCTGGTCGGCGTCCGCGCCGCGCTCGTCGACGACGCGCAATCCGATTCCGCAGCAACGCAACAGAGCCTGGGCATACCCCCGCTGCAAACCGCCCCGACGACGACGCGGCGTGACCACGTTGACGATCGGGAAGGACAGCAGCAGACCGAACACACCGGTCACGCGGGCGACGACCCGCAACGTTCCGGCCTCAGCGACCGTCTCGACGCAGCTGGGCACGCACGGACTCGACGGCATCCACTCGTGCACCGCCGCGGCGGGTGGGCACGACAGCGCTGCGGTTCCGGGAGATACGAACGCGGGCATCGGAATTCACCGTCCATCCATGACCGAGGCCGCCGACTGTAAGCGCTCCAGATACCGGCGGTTGATGGTGTCGAGGCCGAGCAGCACCACGAAATCCGCGACGCCGAAGTCGGGATCGTGGGCGGGCTGCCCGCAGATGTCCGCGCCCAGGCGCAGGTATCCGCGCAGCAGCGGCGGCAGTTTCGGCCGCGCGGGCGGCTCCAGTTCGTCCAGGGTGCGGCCGTCGACCACGACCGGGTTCAGCGGGCGCGCCCAGCGCTCCGGATCCCCACCGTGCTTGGCCAGCACCAGATCTCGCACGCCGCGCACGTTCGCGCCGATCGGGTCGCCGGGCGCGTCCTGCATCGGCACCGACGCGCAACCCATCACCCAGTCGTAACCGGTGAGCTGGATGTAGTGCAGGATGCCCGCCCACATCAGCGTCACCACCGAACCGTTGCGGTGATCGGGCACCACGCACGCCCGGCCCATCTCCACGATCCGCTGACCCTCGGGATCCATTGCACTGAGGTCGAATTCGGTCGCGGTGTAGTAACCGCCCGCGGCCGCGACCTTGTCCGGCGGCAGCATCCGGTAGCAGCCGACGAACTGATCGGCCAGCTCGTCGCGCACCAGCAGGTGGTCGCAGTGGTCGTCGAACGAGTCCGCGTCCAGACCGTCGGCCCGCTCGGGAATGTTGAAGCCGGGCTCCCCGGCGAAGACCTGATAACGCAACCGCTGCGCGGCGATGCGGTGCTCGGCGTCGGAGGAAACCACCAGCGAGTATTGTGGGCGACCGTCCCCTACGGCCGTACTGCGCACCGGCGCGGGCGAAACCGCGGCGGGTTCTGAGACTGCCTTTATCGCCATGATCCGATGAAACGAGTCCGAAGGGGCCCTGAGGCATCCGCCGAGTGTCGCCCCGATGCCAGTCCGGTGAACGAGATGAGCATCACACCCGACGTTCACCGCCAGTCCGCGTCCAGTTCGCCCAGATTGCGAACTACGCCGCTACCCGATGCGAATCCGTCACTTCCACAAGGGTTTCAACGCCGAATGTGATGTAGCTCAGGACCGGACAAACGATCTGTTGCCTCGGACGGGCGATTCCTATACTCGGGTGTCGTCGGCCGACCGGCCGACCGGGTAAAAAGGGATCAATACGAAATGAAACGTGTTTTCGCCAGCACCGCCGTCGCCCTCGCCCTGGTGGCGGGTGGCAGCACCGTCGCCGCGAGCGCGGCGAGTGCGCAGACGGTGTCGGCTCCGATCGCGAGCACCGGATCGTCCAGCGGGACGGCGAGTTTCCTACAGACGCTGCTCGCCGGGCGGGTCGGCTGCCTGTTGGGCTCCGTCTTCGGGACCACCCTGCCCAACTGCTGATCGCTCCAGAAGCGATCGGGCACACCGTGATTCGCGCCCGTCCGGTAACCACCGGGCGGGCGCGAGGTCTATCCGCGCGGCACGTTCACCAGCGCCGCACCGTCGCGTGTGAATGCGAGCGGATCGCCTCGGACTCCTCCTCGGGCGTGTAAACCGATTGCACCGCAACACGTCCCGGCCCGACCAGCCGCAACCAGATACTGCGATAACTGAAACTGCGCCACCAGCCCACTCCACGGGTGTGCGGATATTCCAGATGCAGATGCGCGGTCACCGAAAGGTCCCGGTACAGCAGCGCGGACGGTTTGACCAGCAGCGTCTGCCCGGGCGCGAGATCCCGGATGAAGGTATTGCCCGGTGAATGCAACAGCAGCAGACCAGGACCGGCCTGCGCGCTGAAGATGTCGCCGAACATCCCCAGCGGATAGTGCGTCTTGCGATCGTCACCGCTGCCGGTGACGAACCAGACGTTGTTGTTGGTCCAGTCGTAGGAGATGCTGCCGCTGGCCGCCAGGAACCGGTGCTCACGCACCCACATCTGCTGACCGTGCGCCAGCGGCAGCACCACAACGTCCCCGGCGTGCGTCCCGGACAGCGCGATATGCCCGGGCCCGCGGCCGGTCATCATGATCAGCGGCAGCCCGCCCATCATGCGCCGCCACGCGCCCTTGAGGCTCATCCGGTCCAACTGCGCGGTCGGCTCGGTCCACAGCAGGTTGTGATGCGAGAAGTAGATCCAATCACCCTGTGCCAGCGCGAAATCCGCCGCCGGAACCAGCGTTCCCTCGATCTGACAACGGGATTGGCCGAACTGGATCCGGGTCATGTCCCGGATCGCGGGCTGCTTGGTCCAGCCCGACGCGCTCACCGCCGCCCGGATGTCCACTGGCGCACCGCAATGCGGGCAGGTGCTGGCGTTCGGATCGCTCGGCTGCCGACAGAACAGGCAGGTGTAGGTACTCATCGCGGACCTACCCCGACCGGTGGTGGACGTACATCGACTGGATGCCGACCCGGCCCGGCCCGGTCATCTCCGCCAGATACATCCGGCCGAACAACCCGACCTTGATGTTCTGCGGCACGGCCTGCATCTGCACGCTCGCGTCCTTGTAGAGGAAGCCGCCCGGCTCGACCAGGATCTTCTCCCCCGGACGCAGATTCCGCTCGAACACGTTCCCGTACCCGTGCAACATCAGCAGCCCCGGATACCCCTGCGTGATGAACCGGTCCATGTACATGCCGTTGCCGCCGTGCAGGATGTTGGCCAGGCCCTTGATCCGCACGAACGAATAGTTGATGCTGCCCGAGGCCAGCAGGAACGCATGCTCGCGCACATCGAGTTCCATCCCCGGATGCATCGGCAGCACCACCAGCTCACCGGGCGAATCCCGGGAGAACGCGATCCGCCCCGGCCCCTGCGACACCGTGATCACCAGCGGCATCCCGGCCAGCGACCGCTTCACCCCGCCACCGGTGTTGAGCGCGAAGATCGGGACGGCCTCGTCCTTCCACAACATCACGTGATGCTCGTAGTAGACCTGATCGCCCGGCCCGAGCGCGATCTCCGCGACGGGCACCAGCTCCCCCTCGACCTGGCAGACGCTGTTGCCGAACCGGAATTCGGTCATGTCCCGCAGCCGCGGCGCCTCCCGCCAGCCCGAATCGCTGACCTTGTTCGCCTCGTCCAGCGGCGCACCGCAACTGGGGCAGGTGTGTCCCGTACCGGGTGGCGTCTGCACCCCGCACCAGTCGCACTGCAGCTTGTCCACAGCCGAATCCTCCCCGTGCGCAACCGGTCCGCGACCGTCCAACGAAAACGAATAGAAACTAGCACCCGGCCGCTGATCGTTCGAGTGCGTTACTCCGACTTGGGATCCCGCTCCGGCAGCGGCCGCTCGACCACGACCGGACGTCCCATCGGATTGCGCACCCGGCGCTTGGCGGCCTGGTAGACCAGGATCGTCTCGGCCGCGACCACATCCCAGGCGAAGTCGGCGGTCAGGCGCTCACGCGCGGCGAACGCGCGTTCCTGCGCGGCGGCCGGATCGTCCAGCACCGCGCACGCCGCCTCGACCAGACCGGACACGTCGGCGGGTTCGAAGGACGCCCCCGTCACCCCGTCCACGACCAGCTCCCCGAGCCCGCCCGCATTCGAGGTGACCAGCGGGATCCCCGCCGCGGCCGCCTCCAGCGCGACGATGCCGAAAGGTTCGTAGCGACTGGGCAGTACGACCGCGTCGGCGCCGTGCAACCAGCCCAGCAGGTCCTCGTGATCGAGCCGTCCGACGAAGTTCACCGCCCGGGCCACCCGATGCACCCGCGCCCGCTCGCGCAACCACTCGAACTGGGTGCCCACCCCGGCGACGGTCAGCGTCGTGCCGGGATGCGCGCGCCGGATCCGGGGCAGCGCGGCGATCGCGTCCTGCACGCCCTTCTCGTATTCCAGCCGCCCGACGTACAGCAGCCGCGGCGGATCCGAACGCGGCATCCGAGCGCGAAAAGGCCACGCCCCCACGTCGATTCCGTTGCGGATCACCCGCAGCGGCACCCGTTCGGGGTGATAGAGCCGCTCCACCTCGTCCTGCATCGAGGCCGAACACGTGATGAGCGCGTCCGATTCGTTGGCCAGCCACCACTCCACCGAGTGCACCTGCCGGTTGACCCGGCCCGAGACCCAGCCGCTGTGCCGCCCGGCCTCGGTGGCGTGGATGGTGGAAACCAGTGGCACGTCGAAGTATTCGGCCAGCGCGATGGCCGGATGCGCGACCAGCCAGTCGTGCGCGTGCACCACGTCGGGCGTCCAGCCCTCGGCGATCCCCGGTTTGCTCAGCGCGATGCCCGCGCGCACCATCGCGTGGCCCATCGCCAGGGTCCAGGCGAGCATGTCCGCACCGAAGTCGAACGCCGGTGGATCCTCCGCGACCGCGACGACCAGTACCCGGTCCTCGATATAGGTGTGCGTGGGATGGGTGGAGGCGTCGGTGCCCATCGGACGACGGGCCAGCACGACGACCTCGTGTCCGGCGGCGGCCAGCTCGGTGGCCAGGTGATGGACGTGGCGGCCCAGCCCGCCGACGACGACCGGTGGATACTCCCACGACACCATCAAGATCTTCATGCTGGTCCTCTGTGTTCGATATGGCCGCCCGTCGAGGGAGCCATCGATGCCGCGGGGCCCAGCCGCCGCGCGTCCAACGCGGGAAAGAGTCCGTCGGCCGCATACCATCCTGCCGCCAGATCATGTGCCTTGGCCAGTTGCCCGCCGAGTACCGCCCCCGCGATCTCCCGTATCGCGTGGCAGTGGCGGTGCGCGCGATCGCGGGCGTAGCCGGCGGCGGAGTCCTTGCTGACCATGAACGCCCAGTCGCTGGACACCGCGAGCACCGCCTCGCGCAGCAGTTGATCGGCGATCCGGTCGCGCGCCTGCGCACCACCGGCCTCCGCGCGCATCTTGTCCAGCGTGTCCAGGGTGAAGCGCACGATCTCGGCGTTCAACTCGACCAGATCGCGCACCTGTTCCCCGGCCCACACCCGCCAGTCCTTACCCGAACCCCAGGACGAGTCCGCGAGCGGAACCGGTTCTCCCACATAGCCGTTCGCCCGCGCGTCGGCCAGCGTGCCGACGCTGATCCCGGCCTCGGGCAGAGCGCGCAGCACCTGTTCGAGCCATTGCGGGCCCTCGTGCCACCAGTGCCCGAACAGTTCGGTGTCGAAGGCCGCGACCACCAGCGCCGGACGTCCGATCCGCGCGGATTCGGTGATCAGGCGTTCGCGCACGGTCGTCACGAAGTCGTCGACGTCGCGGCGCACCGCCGCGGCCGCGAGCTCGGGATCGTAAGGAGCCTTGTCCGGGCCCTCGACCTGTTTGCCGGTAACCCGCGAGGGCTTGAGCCCGGTGGCGTGGTCGTAATGGTGGAAGTCGCGGTAGGCGCTGTGCCCCGGGTACCCCGATTTCGGCGACCACACGCGATAACTCACCTGGAGATCCCGGCCGAAGGCCAGCACATCCGACTCCCGCACCGGACGCCCCAGGGTGGTGTCCCCGCGCAGGGCGGGACCGTCGACCATGAAGTGCGTCACACCCGCGGCGGCGTATTCCGTTTCCATCCCCGGCGTGAATCCGCATTCGGGAGCCCAGATCCCCGACGGGGTGTGCCCCCAGCGATGCCGGGCATCGGCCAGCCCCTCGGCGAGTTCGAAGGTGCGCAGCCGCGGATCCAGCAGCGGCTGGAACGGATGCGACAGCGGCCCGCCGAGCAACTCGATCGTCCCGGCGTCGATCAACTCCCGCCACACCGGCGAACCACCGTGCCGCCAGCGCTGCTCGAAATCCGCCAGCGCGGTCGCGGCCAGCCCGTGTTCGTGACGACCGAGCGCGACGTTCCCGGCCATGGCGGCCTCGTCGGCGCGCAACTGCCAGTTGCCGAGCCAGTGATGCATACCGGCCAGCGCGTGCGGATCGTCCAGCTGGGCCGCCAGCACCGGCGTGATGCCCAGGCTCAACAGATTCGAACGTCCTTCGGCGGCAAGGGTTCTCAGCACTCGAGCGACCGGCAGATAGGACGCGGCCCAGGACTGATAGAGCCACTCCTCCCCCACCGGCCAGCGCCCGTGATGGGCCAGCCACGGCAGATGCGAGTGCAGGACCAGCGTGAACCGACCCGGTACGGCGTCGGTGTCGGCGGACCCGCTCGTCACGGCTTCACCGCGATCGCGACCAGGTCCAGGCTCGCGTCGATGCGCGGATCCCACGCGCCGCCGGCACTTTCCGGTCCGTCACCCGAGGGCGAGATGTCGAGGGCGAAGTCCTCGCTGCGGACCGCGGCGACATCGGCGGCCAGATCCGCGGGCCAGGGCTCACCGGCCAGGGCGCGCTCGATCTGCGCGTCGATGATCGAACCGCCCCACTTCCTGTCCAGCGCAACGATTTCCGGCCCGTGATGCACGCCGGTCATCACCTCGACGCGAAAACCCGCCGCCACCAACAGTTCCGCCATCTCCACGGCGTTCAGCTCGCGAGTGTGGAAGGGGTTCAACGGAGTGTCGCGTCCGGGCGAGAAGGTGATCCGATTCGGCGTGCTGATCAGCAGCTCACCGCCGGGCCGCAGCACCCGCAGGCATTCGCGCAGGAACTGCCCCTGATCCCAGAGATGTTCGATCACCTGGAAATTCACCACGACGTCGACCGAATCGTCCTCCAGCGGCAGCTCGGCCAGATTCCCCTGGATCATCTCCACCCGGGGGTAGGCCGCGCGCACGTGCTCGACCGCGCTCGCGTCGTAGTCCAGGCCGATCACCCGGGCGGCGACGGCGGCGATCATGTTCGCGCCGTAGCCCTCCCCCGATCCGGCCTCGAGCACCGTGCGACCGGCGCAGCGCGAAAGCAGTCGCAGATAGGCGATCTCGTGGCGGCGGAACCAGTAGTTCTCCTCCGGGATACCAGGCACGGTGCGCTCACCGGTCAGCGGTAACGGGTCCACCGCACTGGCTTCCGCAGGGGAGAAAACGGCCTCACTCATCCAACAGACGTTAGCGGTTGCCAATATCACACCGACGCGCGGAGGTGGCGATGGAGAACATCACACCGTAAGTTACCCATGAGTAACTTAACGTAGGGTAATGTCCCGGAACGAGCTACTTCTGTGGACGTACGGCCCTCGTGCGACCCCACTTTTCACGTGTCCACCAGAACAGGAGGTCGACGAAGACCAATGCCGAACATCGTCGTACTGATCAAGCAGGTTCCCGACACCTGGTCCGAGCGCAAGCTGACCGATGGTGACTACACCCTCGACCGGGAGGCCGCCGACGCCATCCTGGACGAGATCAACGAGCGTGCCGTCGAAGAGGCCCTGCTGATCAAGGAAGCGCAGGGCGGCGAGGTCACGGTCCTGGCCATGGGCCCCGAGCGTGCCACCGAGGCCATCCGCAAGGCGCTGTCGATGGGCGCCGACAAGGCCATCCACGTGAAGGACGACGCAATCCACGGCTCCGACGCCGTGCAGACCGCCTACGTCCTGGCCGCCGCACTGGGCCAGGTCGAGGGTGTCGAGCTGGTCATCGCCGGTAACGAGGCCACCGACGGCCGCAGCGGCGCGGTGCCCGCGATCATCGCCGAGTACATCGGCATCCCGCAGCTCACGCACCTGCGCAAGCTGACCGTCGACGGCGAGAAGATCACCGGCGAGCGCGAGACCGACGAGGGCGTGTTCAAGCTCGAGGCCAGCCTGCCGGCCATCGTCTCGGTCACCGAGAAGATCAACGAGCCGCGCTTCCCCTCCTTCAAGGGCATCATGGCCGCGAAGAAGAAGGAAGTGCAGACCTTCACCCTGGCCGACCTGGGCGTGGACCCCGAGACCGTCGGTGTGGCCAACGCGGGTTCCGCGGTCACCGGCGTCACCCCCAAGCCGCCGCGCACGGCGGGCGAGAAGATCGTCGACGAGGGCGAGGGCGGTAACCAGATCTCCGCCTACCTGGTCGGCCAGAAGATCATCTGATTCCGCCCCTCGAGCAACCCAGGAGAATAAGAACAATGGCAGAAGTACTTGTGCTCGTGGAGCACGCCGACGGTGCGGTCAAGAAGGTCAGCACCGAACTCATCACCGCCGCCCGCGCGCTGGGCACCCCCGCCGCGGTCGTGCTCGGTGCGGCCGGCACCGGTGACAAGCTCGCCGACGCGCTGGCCGCGGCCGGCGCCGAGAAGATCTACGTCGCCGAGTCCGACGACGTCGACGGCTTCCTGGTCACCCCGAAGGTCGACGTGCTCGCCGGCCTGAGCGAATCCGCCGCCCCGGCCGCGATCCTGGTCGCCGCCTCCGCCGAGGGTAAAGAGGTGTCGGGTCGCCTGGCCGCCCGCATCGGCTCCGGCCTGCTGGTCGACGTCATCGACGTCAAGGCCGACGGCACCGTCACGCACTCCATCTTCGGTGGCGCGTTCACCGTGGACGCCAAGGCCACCGGCGACGTGCCGGTGATCTCGGTGCGTCCGGGCGCGATCGAGGCCGCCCCGCAGGCCGGCGCCGGCGAGAAGGTCACCGTCGAGGTGCCCGCGCAGGAAGAGGGCGTCACCAAGGTGACCTCCCGCGAGCCCGTGGTCGGCGGCGACCGGCCCGAGCTCACCGAGGCCACCATCGTGGTCTCCGGTGGTCGCGGCGTCGGCAGCGAGGACAACTTCCACAAGGTGATCGAGCCGCTCGCCGACGCACTGGGTGCGGCGGTCGGCGCCTCGCGTGCCGCGGTCGACTCGGGCTACTACCCGGGTCAGTTCCAGGTCGGCCAGACCGGTAAGACGGTCTCCCCGCAGCTGTACGTCGCGCTCGGTATCTCCGGCGCGATCCAGCACCGCGCGGGCATGCAGACCTCGAAGACCATCGTCGCGGTCAACAAGGACGAGGAAGCTCCGATCTTCGAGATCAGCGACTACGGCATCGTGGGCGATCTGTTCAACGTCGCACCGCAGTTGACCGAAGCGGTCAAGGTGCACAAGGGCTGATTGCCTGCGAACTTGTACCACTGTGGCCCCGGCTGGAAACAGCCGGGGCCACTGTTGTTTTCGATCACAAGAGTTTGTAACGGTTCGGTCGCTGTCATCCTGAAATGCTGCTAATGTTGGCCCGCGTCGGGTTACGGGAGTGGTTCGATCCGCACCGACGAGTCGTTGCGAGATCGCCTGTCCCAACGGCGTTTCGAGCTTTCAACGGGCAGGCTTCCACCTGTCCGCGTTCCAGAATTCGACAGGCATTATCCGGTCGCGGGCAAGACGCGATCGACGAGCTGAGGAAGGCGAGGCGGCCGGGCACCCGGCAAGAGGAAACCTGATGAATCAATCTACTGCCGTGACGATTTCGTGGATCCTCGCCGTGGTGCTCCTCCTGGCCGTGTGCGCGGCGGTCTACGCGGTCTACTACGCGAACCAGCAGCGCACCCGGGCCGAGACCGTGGCCCGCGAGGTCACCGCGCGCGAGGACGAACTCGAATATTTCGTCACCACGACGATGCCCTTCGCGGTCGAGTCCACGCGACATTCGGACAGCCAGGTGGAACTGCCCACCGGCGGCGAGCGCTTCCCCCGGCTGCTACGCGGCCTGGCCGAGCGCTACATCTCCGATCTGCACATGGTGCAGGCCGAGACCCGCGACCGAACCCGCCACGAGGCGGAATTCGAAGCGCAACAAGCCATTTCGGCCGCCGAGAGCGCCGGTAAGGCGGAGATCGATGCCGCCCGCGCCGAAGCCGACAAGGTCCGCAACGACGTGCAGGCCGGTGCGCACGAGGCCACCAGCGCCGCGGTGCGCTCGTTCGGCACCTCGGTGGTGAGCCTCGGCGCCGACGTCGGCCAGGTGGTCAGCGACGCGCTGCGCCGCCACCGCGGCGACGAGGTCTACGAGACGCTCTCCCGCATCGACCACAACGTCCAGCAGATGATCCGGCAGGCGCAGTCCTACGTGATCGTCTGTGGTGGTCTGCCCGGTCGTCGCTGGCCGCAGCAGTCCCTGACCGACATCGTCGGCGGCGCCACCGGCCGCGTGCGTGACTACACCCGGGTGCGGCCCGGACAGCTGGATCGGGTCGTCATCAGCCGTGCGGTCGAACCGCTCGTGCACACCCTGGCAACCCTGCTGGACAACGCGTTGCGCTACTCCCCGCCGACCTCCTTCGTGGATGTCAGCTTCCAGGAAGGCCACCACGGCGTCACCATCATCATCGATGACGCCGGTGTGCGGATGAACGCCGAGCAGATGGAGGAGGCGCGGCAGATCCTCGCCGGTGAGCGCGCCGTCGACATCCATCAGCTCGGCCCCGCACCCCGAGTCGGCCTGCCCGGTATCGCCGCTCTGGCCCGACGCTACGGTTTCAGCGTCTACGTCGACGGCCCCAACGCGTACGGGGGTATGCGCGCCATGGTATTCGTTCCCGAGACCCTACTCACCGAGCGCAAGAACGCCGACACTCCCGCCGCGGAACCCGCGGCCGTGCCGGCGGTGTCCGCCCCCGCGCCCGTGGAACCCATTGCGGTGCAACCGAATCCGCCGATCCCCGCGCCCGCCCCGATTCGGGAGCCGGAGCCGGTGTCGATCCAGGAACCCGAGCCCGTCACCACCTCGACCGTGCACGAGATCACCCCGGGCGGACTGCCGCGCCGCCGTCGCCGGACCGTTTCGGTCTCCAGCGTGGCGCGACTGACCGGCGCCGAGGACGGCACCGTCTCCGAAACCACCGCGCTGCCCCGCCCCGAGATCGCGACCGCGTGGCACAGCGGTTCCCAGAGCGGCCGCGCCGCATTCGACGAACACAGCGAAGGGATGACATCCTGATGGGCACACCCGGTACAGCCGTCACCGACGGCAACAAACTGGCCTGGATGCTCGACGATCTCCACGTTCCCGGCGTTCGCTTCGCCGTCCTGCTCTCCGAAGACGGTCTGCGTATCGCCCACGTCGGTGCCATCGGTCTGGACGACGCCGAGCGCTTCGCCGCCGCGTCCTCCGGGCTACGTTCGCTGGGCAAGGCCCTGGGCGAGTTCTGCGGTACGGCAAATGCGGTGCGGCAGAACATGACCGAGTACGACGACGGGATGATCTTCATCACCGCGGCCGGTGAGGGTGCCCTGATCGGCGTCTCGACGACCAGCGAGGTCGATGTCAGCATGGTCGCCCACAGGATGAACGAACTCGCCGGTCGGGTCGGCCGGGAGCTCGGTAGCCTGCCACGCCAGCACTAGCGGCCGGTGATATGAGCAACCACCGGCGCGACCCGGATCTGGTGCGTTCGTATGTCCGTACGGGCGGCCGCCTTCGTCCCAGTCGAGAACTCGACCTGGTGACTCTCGTTGTAGCAGCTCAGGATCCAGCCCCCGGCACGAGTCCGGATGCGCTGCGCGTCCTCGGCGTGTGTAATCGACGCCGCGTGCTCTCGCTGGCAGAGATCGCCGCCTACCTGGATCTACCACCCTCGGTGGTCAAGATCCTGGCGTCCGACCTGCTGGACAGTGGCCATCTGGCCACACCGGCCCCGGCGAAATCCGTGCCGGAGCTTGCTCTGCTCGAGGAGGTACTCAATGGGCTCCGCGCTCTCGCCGTCTGAGTCCGCTGTTCCCGACCGCACCGTCGACTATGTGCCCGAGACCGTGACCCGGTCCGTGAAGCTACTGGTCGCCGGCAACTTCGGTGTCGGCAAGACGACGTTCGTGGGCAGCGTGTCCGAGATCCGGCCGCTGCGCACCGAGGAGACCATCACCGAGGCCAGCGTCGGCATCGACGATATGGCCGGGCTGCCCGGCAAGGTAACCACCACCGTGGCAATGGATTTCGGACGCATCACGCTGAATCCCCAACTGGCACTGTACCTTTTCGGCACTCCGGGGCAGCGGCGGTTCATCCCGCTGTGGGAGGAACTGTCCCGCGGTGCGCTCGGCGCGCTGGTCCTGGTCGACACCCGGCGCATCGACAAGGCCGACGAGGTGCTCGCGGTCCTCGAGGAGCGCGGTGTGCCGTATTCGGTGGCGGTCAACGAGTTCGAGGGCTCGCAGCGGTATCCGCTCAGCGAGATCCGCGACGCCCTGGACCTCGAGCCCGGCACCCCGCTCACGGCCCTGGACGCGCGCGATCGCGGCACCTGTCTGCGTTCGCTGATCACCCTGGTCGAACATCTCTTCCACCGCGTGGAGAACCGCGGCTAGCGGTTCACGAGCTGTGCAGTGCGGCCAGCAACGTCACCAGGATCGGTGAGGGCCGCACATCACTGCGCACGACCGAGGACACCGGTATGCGCAGCGGGTTCCCGGCCAGGTTCAAGCGGGCGATCCCCTCGACGGCGCTGTTCGCGTACAGGATGGTCCACGCGTCGGGCCGGTTGATGAGCTCCATCGTGGCCGTGTGGTCCGGTGGGATGGGCGGGCCGAACGTGGGCCGGACCGGTAGATCGGCGAACGCGGACCGGACCACGTTGTGCAGCAGCACCTGTTCCTGTTCCGGTGGCAGCAACAATGGGTAGTTACCCAGTTGGGTGAGCGTCACGTCCTCGCGTCCGGCGAGTGGATGCGAGGTCGACGCGGCCAGTTCGAGGTCCTCCACCCACAGTTGTTCGACCGTCAGGCCGGGCTGATCCACGCTGCCTCGGATGAGAGCAAGATCACAATCGCCATCCGCGACCGCGGCGATGCGCTGCCGGAAGGGTTTGATCACGAACTCGATCTCCGCCCCCGGATGCGCGTCGCGCGCCCCGGCGATGGCCGAGAGCGATCTTGTTGCGAAGGACATGTTGGCGGCCAGGCGAATTCGCGGTCCGGAGGCCCGCACAGCTGCGCGAATGGCCGATTCCAGGCTCAGCATCTGTTTCGCAAGCGGAAGTAGCCGAGCGGTTGCGTCGGTCGGGACGACCGATCGCGTGGAGCGTTCGAAGAGCTGCACACCGAGGTCGTGTTCGAGTCTGGCGATCTGGTGACTGATAGCCGATTGCGATATGAAGCACCGCGAAGCCGCCCGACTGAAGCTGAGCTCCTCGCAGACTGCGACGAAGTACGACAGCTGCCGCAGTTCCATCACGAACTCCATTCATGAGAGATCCAGATAAGAGTCATCTGAATTATGCGCCCTGACCCGTGGAACAGTCCCCTTCCGGATCGCGTTTACTAATGACAGAAGGAGGTTGTCATGCAACACGTGGATGCGGGTATCGAAGCCGCGGATGTCGTCATCGTCGGATCGGGCTTCGGCGGGCTCGCCGCCGCGAAGCAGTTGAGCAAATCGGGGGTGGATTTCGTACTCATCTCGAGTACGCCGGAGCATTTGTTCCAGCCACTGCTGTACCAGGTTGCGACGGGTGTGCTCCCCGCCACAGACATCGCCCCGCCGATCGCGCAGGTGCTGCGCCGGCACAAGGGTGCGGATGTGCGGCTGGGCAAGGTCACCGAGATCGACGCCGACGCCGCGGTACTCACCTACGAGACCGAACAGGGCGCGCGCCGGATCCGCTACGGCTCGCTGATCGCGGCCACCGGTGCGAACCAATCCTATTTCGGCCGTGACGATTTCGCCGAGAAGACCTATTCGCTCAAGACCATCGCCGACGCCGAGCGGCTGCGCGCGCAGATCGAGCGCGTCTTCGCCGAGGCCGCCGGGGCCGATCAGGCCACCCGCGAGCGGCTGCTGAGCTTCGTGGTCGTCGGCGCCGGGCCGACCGGGGTCGAGGTCGCCGGACAGCTCAAGGAACTCGCGAAAAGGTATTACCGCCAAGAGATTTCGGTCGCCCTGGTGGAGGGCGCCGGTGCGGTGCTGCCCCCGTTCGGCGGCAACCTGTCCGAGTACGCGCGAGAGTCGTTGACCCGCAACGGCGTCGAGGTGTTGCTCGATACGTTCGTCACCGATATCGACGACGGCAAGGTGACGGTCAAGACCAAGGACGGTGTCGAGCGCGGTATCGCCGCCGAGACCGTGGTGTGGTCGGCGGGCGTGGCCGCGGGCGGTTTCGCCGGGCTGCTGGCCGAGGCCACCGGCTGCGAGACCGATCGCGCGGGGCGGCTGCTGATCAATCAGGACTGCACCGTCGGAGGCCACGCCGACATCTACGCCATCGGCGATATGACCTCGCTGAACGGCTACCCGGGCCAGTCGCCCACCGCGATGCAGGAGGGCCGCCACGTCGCGGACATCATCCGTCGCAAGAAGCAGCCCGGCACCCCGTTCGTCTACTGGGACAAGGGATCCATGGCGGTGATCAGCCGGTTCAGCGCGGTCACCAAGGTCAACGACAAGATGAAGTTCACCGGTCTGATCGCGTGGACCGCGTGGCTCGCGGTGCACCTGTTCTACCTGGTCGGATTCCGCAACCGGTTCATCGCGGTGGCGTCCTGGCTGGTCGCGTTCATCGGCACCGGGCGTCCGGGCTTCGCGGAGAGCGCGAAGGTCGCCGCGGCCCCACCGGCCGAACAACGCCGAGCGGCATAGCCGTTCCCCCGAGACCCTCCGGTACCGACCGGAGGGTCTCGTCGTCCGCGGCGGGCTCTCACGCAGCGCGCTCCACCTCCGTATCGGTCGTGGCCATCTCGAACAGTTCCGCAGCCAACGCATCGGGTGCGATGCGTTCGACCTCGTTCGGCTCGACCGAGGCGAAATGCCCGGAGTCGTAGAGTCGCTGCGCCGCACTCGTCTCGATCAACCTGCTGATTTGCAGACTACCCACGCGCACCCCCGCCGGGCGTACCTGTCGATCCACCGAACGCAGGTAATTGAGCAGACCCGATTGCGGGATGCCGACGCTTGCCAGGGCGGGCTGCGCATCGTGTATCGCACTGCCCTGCGCGACCAGCACCGCGCCCGATCCGCGCCGCACCATCTCCGGCAGCAGGGCGTGCAAGATGCGCACGGGGGTGGTCAGATTCAGCGGCAACCAGGTTCGCAGGGTGTCCGCGTCCAGGTCCAGGGCGTTCACCGGGAGGCGTTCGACGCCACCGGGCGAGTAGAGCAATACATCCGGAATGCCGTGGCGGCCACGAAGATTCGCCAGCGCGATGTCGACCTGCGCATCGTCGGTGAGGTCGGCAAGCAGGATGTCGGCGGTGATGCCGTCGGCAGCCAGACTCCGCCGGAGCCCATCGAGGGTGTCACCGTTGCGTGCGATCAGCGTGACCGAGTAACCCTCGCGACCGAAGCGCCGCGCGGCGGCCAGACCGAGTGCGGGACCTGCGCCGAAGACTGCCAGATGAGGCATGACGAGTTCCTTTCGAGTTCGATGAAGTTGAGAAGTCACTCAATTTGAGCACCTTCTCAACTTAGCTCGAAGTCGAGTGGTCGTTCAACTTGTTAGGCTGATGTCATGGTGGACGCGGCCGAGCACGGGAGTATCGCGAACGCTCCGACGGCGCGGCCGCGGCGTCGGGATGCCCGTGACAATCGGGACAAGGTCGTGACCACGGCCCGCGCGCGGTTCGCCGCCGACGGGCTCGACGCCTCACTCAATGCCATCGCACGCGATGCGGGAGTCAGCATCGGCACGCTCTACAACCACTTCCCGACCCGCGAGGACCTGATCGGCGAGGCGCTGCTGGATCAGGTGTGGGAATCGGTGCGCAGCGCCGAGGCCGCGCTGCGGGCCGAGGATCCGTGGGCGGGCCTGGTCGAGCATCTGACCGCGCTGGCGCAGTGGCAGGCCCGCGATCGCGGATTCACCGATATCTGCGTGCGTTCGCTACCGCCGGACAGTCCCATCGAGGTCGCGAAACAGCAGGGGCACAAGCTGTTTCATCAACTGATCGCACGGGTGCGGGAGTCGGGTGCGCTGCGGACGGATGTCGATGTCAGCGATGTCGGGTTACTGCTGTGGTCGGTTGTGCGGGCGACCGAGGGGGTGCGGGAGCAGGCCCCGGATGTCTGGCGGCGACATCTGGGGATCCTGCTGGACGGGCTGCGCGGGGAGGCTGCCCATCCGCTGCCGGGGCCGCCGCTGGATGACGAAATCCTGCGTACGGCAATGCGATTCGGATAACCGATGGGTCAGGCGCGACGCAGTGAGACGACCGGAATCGTGCGGATGCCCGCTGTCTTCTGCGCGTATTCGGCGAATCCCGGATAGCGGCGGGCCTGTTCGTCGTAGATCCGGTCCCGATCCGGGCCGGTGATCTCGGCGACGGTGACCGGGTAGGTGGCGGTGCCGCGTTCGATCTCGGCGGATCCGGCGGCGACGAGGTTGTGGTACCAGTCCGGGTCGGTCGGCGCGCCGCCCTTGGACGCGAAGACGTAGATGAGATCCGGGTCCTGCTCGTCGGCCAGGTACATCATCGGGGCCACCAGGTCACGCCCGGTCCTGCGGCCCCGATGGTGCAGCAACAGCATCGGCGCGCCCTCGAAGGGCCCACCCACCCGGCCCTCGTTGGCCCGGAACTCGGCGATGATATTCGCATTCCAGTCGCTCATACGGCCATCCTTCCCGATATCGCCCGGGGTGTGCCGGTTTCGGGTCGGCGCGGCGGGCCGGTCTCGCGGAACGTGCTACATCCCGTTGACCTCGACGATCGGTGCCGGATATACCGAGTGCGGCACCGCGGAACGCCACGGGGCGGCGGTCGTCGCGCTCAACTGAGCGCCACGAAACCTCCGGCGATCACGTACCGCTTATCGATGCGCGGTCGATGCAATCGTCAACGCTGGGTTCGGTTGTCGAGGGTGCGGCCGAGGATGTGGCGTAGGGCGAAATCCAGTGCGGGAGTGCGGAATCGGTGTTCGGACTCCTGGAGGCGGGTGGGTTGGACGCGCTGGCTGGCGGCGGCCAGTTCGCGAGCGCCCTCGGTGCCCAGCAGCAGCGCCGGGCCGAATTCGGGTACCGGCAGCAGCGCGGGACGACGAACTACGCGGGCCAGGGTTCGGGTGTAGTCGGCGTTCGTGACCGGTTGGGGCGCAACAGCATTGACCGGTCCGACGAGGTTCGCGTCCCACAGCGCGCGGTGGTAGACCTCGACGAGATCATCGATTCCGATCCAGGACAGCCACTGCGTGCCGTCGCCGATGCGGCCGCCGAGCCCGGCCGTGAACAGCGGACGCAGCAGCCGCAGTGTGCCGCCGCGCGGTGACTGGACGATCCCGGTGCGGACGGTGACCACGCGGACGCGATCGGCGACCTCGGTGGCGGCGGACTCCCAGCCCGTGACCAGGTCCGCGAGGAAACCCGTACCGCGCGAACTGTTCTCGGTCAGCGGCTCGTCCCCACGGTCGGCGCCGTACCACCCGATCGCCGAGGCGCTGACGAAGGTGCGCACCCCGGACCTCGCGGCCAGATCGGCGAGCCGCCGCGTGGGCTCGATCCTGCTGTCGGCGATCGCACGCTTGTGCGCGTCGGTGAACCGGCCCGCGATCGACGCCCCGGCCAGATGCACGACCGCGTCCACGCCCGCCAACAGCCCCGGCTCCGGATCGGCCGGATCCCACCGACGCTCGTCGGGACCGGACGGCGTGCGCCGGACCAACCGGATCACGGTGTGCCCGCCGGTGGTCAGCAGTGCGGTGAGCGCGGCACCGACCAGTCCGCTCGCACCGGTCACCGCGACGACCGACGGCCCGAGACCGTGCGCCGCGGCCAGCCGATGCGCGGCCAGATCGTCGGCCAGTTGCCGGGACCGGTAGGCGAACATCGACCGCAGCGCGAACCCCGGCACCGGGGAATCGACGCGGTCCACCACCCGGGTATGGTCCGCGCCCACGATCTCGAACTCGTGGGTGTGCCGCCACGGCAGCAGTCCGGCGGGCAGCGTGCCGAGGCCGTCGCCGACGACCTCGTCCACGAATCGATGCGGCGGGTCGTACTCGCTCCCGCGATGCTGAGCCACCCAGGACAGACCACCCGGCAGGCGCAGGACCGCGCGCCCGTCGGCCAGTGACCTCGCCTCCGACCGCACCTGCACCGGCTGCCAGGGCGGAGCGAGCCTGGCGAACGCCCCCGGACGCTCGAACCACGCGAAAACCTCGTCACGAGGCACGGCAACGACACTCGACCATTCGATGCCCACGAATCCGAGCGTAACCACGCGAGCACCGATCCCGTTCATTCCCCCCCAGCCCAGCCTGGCACCCGCCGGATCACCGTTGGCTATGCGCGGATCATCGAACCAGCAATAAGCGTGCGGCACTGATGCTCTCACCGAAGGCCACACACGAACACCGGACCAGCAACAAACGCACGGCACTGATGCTCTCACCAACGGCCACACGCAGATCACCGGACCGACAACGAGCATGCGACGCCGGTGCTCTCACCATCGGCTGCGCGCGGACCACCGCACCGACAACAAGCGTGCGACGCCGGTGCTCTCACCATCGGCTGCGCGCGGACCACCGCACCGACAACAAGCATGCGACGCCGGTGCTCTCACCATCGGCTGCGCGCGGACCACCGCACCGACAACAAGCGTGCGACGCCGGTGCTCTCACCATCGGCTGCGCGCGGACCACCGCACCGACAACAAGCGTGCGACGCCGGTGCTCTCACCATCGGCTGCGCGCGGACCACCGCACCGACAACAAGCGTGCGACGCCGGTGCTCTCACCATCGGCTGCGCGCGGACCACCGCACCGACAACAAGCGTGCGACGCTGATGTTCTCACCGACGGCATCGCCGGATCGGTCCGGATCGGAAACGAGTGTGCGGCGCTCGAATTCTCGCCGACGGCGGGGACACGACGTGCGGCCGAACGTACTGTATGTCCATGATCGAACCCCGCGCCCGGGTGGCGGCGCTGTGGTCCACTCCCGCTGCGTTCCGGGCGCTGCGGGCCGCGCTCGTCGTGCCGGGACTGTTCGCGTTGACCGCCGAGGGGATCGGCAATCTGGAGATGGCGACGTTCGCGGCGTTCGGCGGGTTCGCGACGCTGGTGATGGCCTCCTTCGGTGGCAGTCGCAGGGACAAACTGCTCGCCCATCTCGGTCTCGCCGTGGTGGGCAGTGTGCTGCTGACCATCGGGACCGCGGTGCACGCGGCGGTCTGGCCCGCGGTGGTGGTGACGCTGCTGGTCGGATTCGCGGTGTTGTTCGCCGGGGTCATCGGGCCGAATGTGGCGGCCGGTGGGACGGCCGCGCTGTTGGCGTTCGTATTGCCCGCGGCGTCGCCGGGGTCGATGGAGGCGATTCCGTCCCGGCTGGCGGGCTGGTGGCTGGCCTCGGTGGTGGGGACCGCGGCGGTACTGCTGATCGCGCCGCGACCCGGCGCGGACCGGGTGCGAGCGGCCACGGCGACGTTGGCGCGCACCCTGGGTGAGCGCCTGGATGCCGCGTTGCGCGGGGCCGACGACGCAGCCGCGAAATCGGCGACCATCGAGGCCAAACATCGGCTGATGGAGTTGTTCACCGCCCAGCCGTACCGGCCGACGGGTCTGACCACCTCGGATCAGGCGCTGGCGGGAGCCGCCGGAATCATGGAGTGGCTCACCGGACTCCTGAACGACTGCCTGACCGAGCATCCCGATCTGAGCGCGGTCATCGAGGTGGAGAAGGAACTGTTCACCGCCATCGGTTCGGTACTGCACGATGTCGCGGAACTACTGGACGGCGACACCACCGATCCGGACCTGGACCGCCTGGATCAGGCGCTCGAGCAGAGCGTGACCGTGCTGCGGCACATGGACACCGGTGGGGCCGGATACGCCGCCGCGGTGGACCTGTCCTTCCACGCGCGCACGCTCGGTTTCGGTGCCCGCACCGCCGCCCGCGATGCGCTGGTGGTCGTCGGCCGAACCGATGAATCGAACGAATCCGACAGCGCTACAACAGTATCGGTGCATCCGCTCCGACGCTTCGGAGTGCTGAGCTCCCTCGGCGGACTCACCCTCGGACATACCAGCCTCCGATCGGTGTGGTTCCTGAACAGTGTGCGTGGCGCGGTGGGACTGGCCGCGGCGACCGCGGTGGCCGATCTGAGCGGGGTGCAGCACGCGTTCTGGGTGGTGCTGGGCACATTGTCGGTGCTGCGCACCAGCGCGGCGGCCACGGGAGCGACGGCATTGCGCGCATTGGCGGGCACCGTCGTCGGATTCGCCCTCGGCGCGGCGCTGCTGTCGGTGATCGGCACCGGCCAGGTCGCGCTGTGGATCGCGCTACCGCTGGTCACGCTGATCGCCGCCTACGCGCCGGGGATCGCCCCGTTCGCGATCGGACAGGCGGCCTTCACCCTGACCGTATCCGTGTTGTACAACCTCCTGGTTCCGGTGGGCTGGCAGGTCGGCGTGCTGCGGGTGCAGGACGTGGCCATCGGCTGTCTGGTCAGCCTCGTGGTGGGTACGCTGTTCTGGCCCCGCGGCGCGGGCAAGGTGGTGCGCGACGATCTCGCCGACGCCTACCACCAGGGCGGCGACTATCTCGCCGGTGCGGTCGAATGGGCACTGGGCCTGCGCCAGGCCCCACCCGATCCGGCCCGCACCCGCACCGCCGATCTGCGCCTGGACGAGGCCGTGCGCGGCTACCTCGCCGAACGCGGCACCAAACGCATGCCGCGAGAAGACCTCTGGCGTCTGGTCAACGGCACCACCCGCCTGCGCCTCACCGCACGATCCCTGGCCGGACTGCCTCCACGACGAACTGGGCTCCCGGCCGCCACCGGAAGCCCAGTCATACTCAGTCCCTAGCTGGAAGCCGGTTGAGAATCTCCCGCAACAGATCCCCTTGTTCGCGGAACATGGCGTCATGCCGATCCAGCCTGGCGTTCACAGTCCGGAACTCTTCACGCACACCGGCAAGCTCCCCGTGCACTACCGCGAACTCTTCACGCACACCGGCAAGCTCCCCATGCACACCGGCAAGCTCCCCATGCACTACAGCGAACTCCTCGCGCACGTCTTGGAGGGTGCCGTGTACTCGGCCGAATTCCTCGAGCACCTTGTCGTGGTTGGCGGCGACGGTTGCCTCTAGTTTGTCGACACGGCCGGTGGTGGCGGCAGCGATATGTTCCAAGTGGGTCACCCTGATCTCGAGCGATGCGGTCACTGCGGGTCCTCTCAGTAGTGCGATGGTAACAAGCCGGAGCCGGGCGGCACCGGCGGTGAAATCGGCGATCGGTGCTCAGGCGCGGGCTTCGCGGAGTGGGATGCGGACCGCTTCGACTGCGGTGTGCACCTGATCGCAATCGGAATCGGTCAAATCGCCGGACTTCGCCAGAACGAGTTCGTGGCAGGCGGTGAGCAGGGTGTTGGCCAACGCCGGGTAATCGGCGCTCGGATACAGCTCGGTCTGCACCGTCCAGTAGAGGGCGGCGGCCTTCTTCACACCGATTCCCCGGATCTTCCGGCGGGTGAAGGTCCCGCCGTCGGTGATCAGGAAGGCGAGTTTGTTCCCCACACCGCTGTTGATGTGCACCCCGCCCAGATCGGGCACCCGATTGCGGTCGGAGTACGTCGCCGGGGCCCACCCGGGACCGTGATAGGTCTCCGGTTGCGGATCGGCGCCATCGGCCGGGGACTTCATATCCCGGATGACGCCCACCTGCGTCCCGTTCCCGATCTTCCAGCGATCACCGGCGGAATGCTTTGCCCGAGTGGTCAATTCGGCGAGCTCCCCGAACACATCGGACAGCGATTCGTTGATCGCCCCCGCCTCGTTGAGATAGTCCAGACCGCTGGTCTGCTCGGTGACGCCGTGCGTCAGCTCGTGCGCGACGACATCCAGCCCGAGTACCGCACCGCCCATCACGAACCCCTCGGTGTCGGACCAGAAGGCATTCGCGTACGGGCAGGACTCCGGGCACACCCGAACGTGCGCACGCAACGCCTTGCCCCGCCCATCGTGCGCGTCGATGCCGATCAACTCGGTGAGGCTGCCCAGCTCGGTATAGGCCGCGTAGAACTTCTCGGTATCGCCGATCCAGTCGTACACCTTGTTCGCATCGTCGTTACCCCGAACCCGCCCCTGCCCCTCGGCGCGCACGACCGGATACGACCCGTCCGCGCCGCACGGAATCCCCAGTTCCGGCTCCGCGCCACGGGAATTCGCGTCGCAGATCACGCGGGTCAGATTCGCGGCGGTCCGCCACGCGTCCAGTACCGCGCCGGAGGAATCGGCCGCGACGAACACCCGCCAGCCGACCCCGGCCGCCGTGATCTCGAATCGGTAGGCGGGGACCGCGGTCTTCTCCGGCCCACTACCCGTCAACTCCGGATCGAACCAGGCCGCGGATCCGGACCGCACCCGCACCGCACTCACCGGAACACCGGCCAATCCAGCGGCGGTCGCACTCGCCCGGTCCCGAGCACTCGACGAGGGCGTCCTACGGCTCTGGGGAAAATTACCCGAAACGCGTTCGGCGAGTGCCCCACTCGCCGAGAGCAACGAGCCGTCCGGCTGCAACGCCAACGCAACCGCCGCACCGTAAACCGGCACGGCATCGATCGATTGCGCGAGCCGCACGGTACTCCCCCGACTACGCCGAGAAACCTTCTGCACCAACAGTTTCCCCACCTCGACCGCACCGAACAACTGCTGAACCGCAGCGGTGTGCGCGAGCGCAGCCTCGGCCGCCCCGCCGGACGCCCCCACCCTCGGCACCGGCCGATCCGGCACCACCTGCCGCACCGACCCGGCCGCATCCCGATGAATCCGCTTGGGCGCGGCCACAAGTGTGGGCACATCCGGTGGTCGAGCCGAAACCGCCCCTGCCGATCCGGCCACGAGCATCGCGACCACAGACAACACAACGATCGAAACCCTCATGAATCCCCCTAAGGACTCGATGACGACGCAGCATCCCGGCATACATCGAGCGCTCCCCGAAAACGGGCACCACCGAGCTACCGAGAGAAACGTCTGCCGACAATTCGCTTCTTGCAATCCATTTCGATTGCGGTCCCCCGAGACGAATTCTCTCGGTATTCACATGATCGGTTCGTCGAACGATCCCGAACCACTACAACTTCGCGAAAACCTTCTGCACCGTGGCCCACGTCCGGGTGGTGTTCTCCTTGCCGAACGTCCTGTCCAGCCAGGCCATGTGATTCGGCGTCCCCGGCACGCTGTTGTCCATCACCGCCAGAATCGCCCGTATCCGCTCGTCGTACCCCAGGATCTTCACCTGATCGGCGAGCGCGGGCGGCGGCTCGGTGCCCAACGCGGGATGATTCGCCTCCTTGAGAAACGTCACCATCAGGTACGTCTCCCGGGAATGCGTCAGCCCCGAAAACGGATCGGATTCGATCAACGCCCGCAACTCGGCCCGAGTACGAATCAAGGTGCCGCCACCGATGCCGAGTTCGGTGGACAACCCGTGCTGAATCTTCGATTCCAGTGCGGCACAATCGGACTCCGCACTGCTGAATACGACATTGCCACTACCGAGCACCGAACCGACGGATTCGAAACCCAGCCCACTGAACACACCGCGCAACTTCTCCCCGCGCATGGCGGGATTGCTCGGCGTAATTCCCCGCAGGAGGGCGGCGTATCGGTTCATGGCTCAGACGCTACCGCCGACCACCGACAGATTCACCCTCCTGCGGCCAGCCGCTCTAAGACGCGCCGATGCTGGAAGATTCGATCTGTGCAGCATCCCCGCCACGCGCTTTCTTGCGCTCGATATCGGCCAGCGCGGCCTGATGCGCCGCGCGCGCCTCTGCGGCCGCATCCCAGGCTTCCTTGCGGTTCTTGACCACCTTGGCGGGTGCGCCGACCGCGATGCTGTAATCCGGCACGTCCCCCTTGACCACCGCGTGCGCGCCCAGCACGCACCCGCGCCCGACCCGGGTGCCGCGCAGTACGGTCACCTTCGCCGCGATCCAGGTGTCCGGGCCGATGCGCACCGGGCTCTTCACGATGCCCTGATCCTTGATCGGCATGGTGACGTCGTCCATCTTGTGGTCGAAGTCGCAGATGTAGCACCAGTCCGCGACCAGCGTCGACGCGCCGATCTCGATGTCGAGATAGGTGTTCACGACATTGTCCTTGCCGAACACCACCTTGTCGCCGATGCGCAGCGAACCCTCGTGGCAGCGGATCGCGTTGCCGTCACCGATGTGCACCCAGCGGCCGATCTCCATCCGGCCGAATTCGGGCGTCGCGTGCACCTCGACCCGGCGGCCCAGGAAGACCATGCCGCGCAACACGATGTGCGGATTGGCCATCCGGAATTTGAACAGCCGGTAGTAGCGCACCAGATACCAGGGCGTGTACGCCCGATTGGCGAGCACCCAGCGCAGCGACGCCGCGGTCAGAAAGCGCGCCTGCTCCGGATCCCGGCGGCGCGAACCCCGCCAACGCGAGCGCAACGGTGCGCCCCACATGCTCGTCACGAAGTGCTCCTCGCATCCATCGGGCGATCTTCTCGACCCGCGGTGTCGTCGTCGAGCTACCAGGGTACTTTCGGCCGATCTCACCCGATCCCCTACCCTGGCCGTCCGCCGGATTCCCCCCGAAGCGGACGTACTCCATGAGGCGGCAGACCGCCCGCTCGCGGGTGCGGTTAGTCTCGTGCAAGCCCGTACGAGCAGAGGGGAGACAAGGTCAGATGCGTACCAGCATCCGGCGTCCCGCGCACGATCTCCGTACCATTGTGCGCCGCCCGGCATTTCGTGCCGCCGCGGCCCTCGGCGCGGTCGGCGTGCTGACGCTGAGCGGCTGCGGGGGAACCACGCTCGACGACATCACGGTGGGTCCCGGTCACGGCTGGCCCTCGTCCTTCCACGACGGGCGCAACAGCGGCACGACCGATGTCACCGGTTCGCGCCATCTGAGCCTGAGCTGGTCGCGGCCGATCGGCGGCCCCGCCCTCACACCGACCACGATCGGACCGGACGGGCAGCTGTTCGTCACCACCGGCATCGGCACCGCCTGCATCGGCACCCCGGGGGCGACCGGCGCGCTGTTCTCGTTCCAGATGCCGACGGGCCGCAAACGATTCTGTAATCCACTGGGCGTGGACGTGATCCACTCGGTGACGGCCGTGGACGAACTCGCCAACGTCTACGTCGGCGACGACGGCGCGATGAATTCGATCAACGCGCTCGGTCAGCCGCGCTGGCGCACGCCGGTGGCCGGTGTGCCGATCTCAGTGCAGTTCACCGCGGACAGCCACGTCCTGACCATCACCCAGTCCGGCCAGGTCGACGTGCTGAACCGGCAGACCGGCGACCGCGAGGTCCCGTCGTATCAACTGCTGGGCGAACCCGATTTCCTCGCGCATCCGAACCTGCCGCGCCCGGCCGACGGGGAGGGCCTGGACGACTGCGAGTCCGGCGGGCCGCAGTGTCCGGTGGCCAACGTCTCGGCCATCGCTCCGAGCTCCGGGCGCTTCTACGTGACGGTGTGGCAGCGCGGGTCCGCGAAGGCCTCGCTGGTGGCACTGCGCTACGCGGACAAGCGAATTCAGCAGGACTGGAGCGCCGACATGCTGGTCGACGGCAGCGCGACCAGCCCGACCCTGTCCCCCGACGGCAAGACCGTCTACGTCGGTGACAACAGCGGTCGCCTGATCGCCGTCGACGCCGACAACGGGCGCACCAAATGGGCGCAGCCACTGGGCTTCTCACCGCGCGGTGCGGTCTCCGACGACGACGGCCTGCTGATTCCCGGCGGCGACGACGGCCATCTGATGGCGTTGCGGGACAACGGCGCCAGCGCCGAGATCGCCTGGCAGCGTAAGGATCTCCAGTTGCGCGGCCGTCCCGCGCAGACCGCGGGCGAGACCGGTTACATCGTCTCCCCGATCGGCGACGCGCTGAATCTGGTCACCTTCGACACCCACACCGGCAAGACCGTCGCCTCGGCGGTACTGCCCGGCGCGCAGGGCGCCACCACCGGCACCTCGGTCGGCGAGAAGGGCCAGGTCGTGGTGACCTCGCGGGCCGGCGAGATCTACGTCTTCAAACCCGAGAAGTAGGACGCGCGGGAGGCGTCTCGCACAGAAATACCGTGGGAGTGCGGCCGATTCGCGTGATGACCAGCGAGAACGGCACGGCCCCACGGGGTTTGAGCCGTGCGCGCAGGGCGTCGGGGTCCAGATCCACACCGCGGGTGAGGATTTCCAGCGGACCGCAGCCCCGGCGACGCAGTTCGGCGCGCAGGGTCTTCTCCCGCAGATCCAGGCGGTCCAGGATGCGGAAGCCGCGGATGCCCTCGGGAACGCGGTCGCCGGTCAGGTAGGCGATGCGCGGATCCAGTTGCCACAGACCGTTCTCGGCGGCGTAGTGCCGCACCAGGCCCGCACGCACCACGGCACCGTCCGGATCGATGATCCATTCGCCCGGTGGTTGTTCGGGGATCTCGTCGGGGGCGGCATCGGTGAGGGTCCAATCACTGCCGTCCGAGCGCAGCACCGTCGCGCGCCGGGTGACGCCCGGTTCCGCCAGTCCGGACGACCACAGGCACGCCTCACGCACCGCGCCGTCGAGCGAGACCACCTCGGCCTCACAGTCCTCGAACTGGTCGAAATCCAGTCCGGGAGCACACTTCACGGCAATATCGCGACCGCGATAGGCATCCAGCAGATCCGGCAGCGGCGGTTGCAGTTTCGCCGGATCGTGCGTGCGACGGCCGTCCGCCCGCCGGGCCGGATCGGCGATCACGACGGTCCCGGTGCTGCACGGGACGAGCGCATCGGCCTTGGCCAGCAACACATTCGGCGCGTCGGCGAGATTGTGGGCGGCCATCGCCAAGCGGACATCGTCCAGGTCGCTGCCGATCACGATCGGGCAGACCTGGTGCAGCGCAGCCAGTTCCGCGCCTATCGAACAGGTCAGATCGTGGACCGCGCGACCGGCCAACCGACGTGCCCGATGGTCCGCGACCACGCTCGGCGTCGCCTGCTGCATCGCGTCGTCGGTGAACAACCAGCCCGGTGCGCCGGGCAGTTTCGCCACCGCCCGCCGACGCAGCCGCACCGTCTCCACCAGCGCGGCGGCGCGGTCGCCGTGATCGCGCCGCACCCGCTCGAGATCGCCGAGCAGACTCGCGGCGCTCAACGTCAGCCGATCCACCTCGGCCAGCGCCGCTCGTCCGGCGGCACTCCCGAGATATCCGACATCGGCTCGGGTGAAGCGGTACGCCACTAGAGCACCCCGCCCGGTCGCATTACCTTCCCGCGCCGCCCGGCTTCACGCCGGTGATCATCGCGTTGTAGAAGAACTGCCGGGGCACGACGTGCCGCAGCACCTTCTCGTCCAGCTTGCTCAGCCCCAGCCACGCCCGGTACTGCGCCATGCGGTAACGCCAGGTCAGCTTCGCGTCGGGCACCGCGGCCTCGAAGGTGCGCACCGGCCAGCCCCACAGCGCTGCGGCGAACTCCTCGGTCTCGGCATGCACCTCGGTCGCGCCCGCGCGCCGCGCGATGGCCTCGAGCTCGGAGGGATCGAAGGTGTGCAGATCCACCACGGCCTCGAGGGCCGCCGCGCGGGAGGACTCGTCCAGTTCCTCCTGCGGACGCCGCCAATCGGACAGGAACGGCAGCTTGGTGACCTCGGTGGTCACCTTCCAGGTGAGCTGCCCCAGCTTGCGGGCGTAGAAGTCGCCGATCGTGGTCGGCTCACCGGCGAACACGAACCGGCCGCCGGGCTTGAGCACCCGCAGACATTCCTTCAGCGCCAGCTCGACATCCGGAATGTGGTGCAGCACAGCGTGACCGCAGACCAGGTCGAACGTGTCGTCCTCGTACGGGATGGTCTCGGCGTCGGCGACCCGGCCGTCGACGTCCAGACCCAGATTCTGACCGTTGCGGGTGGCGACCTTGACCATGCCCGGCGACAGATCGGTCACCGAACCGGACTTCGCCACCCCGGACTGCATCAGGTTCAGCAGGAAGAACCCCGTACCGCAGCCGAGTTCGAGCGCCCGCTCGTAGGGCAGCGGCGCGTCGGGCACCACGGCGTCGAAGCGGCCGCGCGCATACGCGATACAACGCTCGTCGTACGAGATCGACCACTTGTCGTCGTAGGTCTCGGCCTCCCAGTCGTGGTAGAGGACCTGGGCGAGCTTGTTGTCGGAAAGTGCGGCCTGGACCTGCGCCTCGGTGGCGTGCGGGTTCGGCGCGGGGGCGTCAGGACGTGCGGTCATGATCGGAAAGGGTAGCCCAGCCTCACGTGCGCGCCGTCACCAGGCCCGCGGCGCCCGGCTCGGTCGAACCCCCGACGACCACGGGCGGGATCGGCGACCGAATCCGACCGATTCGGTCAGCGACCGACGAATTCGGCCGATCCCGGACCGGCGACCAAATAAGAACCTGTTCCTGTGCTGCGATCCTCGGTGTCGAACAGCTCCGCCCATTCGGTCCGCGCCCGATCGTGGCCGTGCGTTCCGGCCTCGAAGACGGCCTTGGCCGCGGCCAGCGCCCGCGCCGGGCCGGTGACGAACTGCCGCGCCCAGCGCAGCGCGGCGAGGTAGACGTCGTCGGGGGCGACGACCTCGTCGACCAGTCCGAGCGCGGCGGCCTCGTCGGGTTCCACGAAACGTCCCGTGTACACCAGATCCTTGGCCCGCGCGGGCCCGATGAGCAGGCTCAGCCGCCGGATTCCGGACAGCGGGATCAGGCCCGCGCGAATCTGCGGCAGGCCCAGGCGGACGTTGTCGCCGATGATGCGCCGATCCGCGCCCAATGCCAGTTCCAGCCCGGCGCCGAGGGCGTAACCGCTGATGGCGGCGACCGTGGGTTGCGGCAGCCGGGCCAGGCAGCCGAGCGCGGCTTGCAGATCCGCGGCGCGCGCGGCGGCCTCCTCGGAGGTGAGGCGATTCAGTTCGGCCAGTTCGTCGCCCGCGCAGAACACTCGTTCGTCGCCGTAGACGACCACCGCGCGCACCTCGGCGTCCGCGCCGATCCGCTCGGCCGCGGCCGCCAACTCCCGTGCCACCTGTAGATCGATCAGATTCATCGGCGGCCGCGCGAAACGCAGCACGGCGATCCCCGCCTCGGGTCGGTCAACGGTCACGAATTCGGCCACGGGGCACGAGCCTACTGGTCGCCCCGATTCCGCCCCGGAGGCCCTGCGGCCGGAGCGCCCGATTCCACCGCTCAGGGTGGGCGGTCCGCTCCGGCGGCGCGACGTCGGGGGAATCAGTCCGCGGGCCGGGAGCCGCGCAGGCGGGAACCTTCGGGGTAGTCGGCGAAGTAGCGCTCGTTGTTCGGGAATCGCAGCCGCGGCTTACCGTCGACGGTTTCCAGGACGGGTTCGATCGGCTCGAAATCCGTTGTGGCGGAGAATATCTCGTCGGCCGAGGAGTATTCGCCGAGCGCGATCAGCTGGGACCAGGTCGGCGGCAGCAGCACGTCGGCACCGGCCTTCCAGCGCGCGACGGCCTCGGCGGGAGTACTCCACCGGACGTGTTCCGCCTCCGAGGTGGCCCCGTCGGCGCGTTGTCCGGCCGGGAGCACCGCGACGAAGAACCGGGTGTCGTACCGCCGCGATTCCACGGTCGGCGTGATCCAGTTGGCCCAGGGACGCAACAGATCCGCGCGCAACACCAGATTCTCGGCGGCCAGGAATTGCCCGAGGGACAGTTCGCGACGCTCCAACCGGGTGCGCGCGTCGCTGTACACCGACGTGTCGGAGACGACGCTGTCGGCGGTCGGGCCCGCCAGCAACACCCCGCACTCCTCGAACGTCTCCCGCACCGCCGCGCACACCAGCGCCTGCGCCCGCGCCCGATCCACCCCGAACCGCTCGGCCCACCACTGCGGACCCGGTCCGGCCCAGGTGATTTCGGCCTGCGCGTCGGACGGGTCGACCCCGCCGCCGGGGAACACCGTCATCCCGGCCGCGAACGCCATCGCCTCGACACGTCGTTGCAGGAACACCTCGGGACCCGACACACCGTCGCGCACCAGCATGACCGTGGACGCGTCCTTGGGAGCCACGGGCGTCGAATCGTTCACCGCCGCACCACCGTTCGCCACCGCACCGTCGCTCACGACCGCACCGCGCCGATCATCGGGTTCGCGCGACGCACCACGCGCTGTGTCCTCGGTTCACTCACGGCAACAATCTCGCTCACCCTTCGCACCCTAACGGGTGCTTGGTCGCCCGCACGCGCGAGCCCGGTACCCGCCGAATCCCCGCTGACCAGGACCGCAATCAGCGCACACCCGAATCACCCCACCCGCTCAGGCGCGGTGACGCCCCAGCCGCCGACTGCGACGCGCGAAATAACGCCCATCGATACGATCCAGCGTGATCGACTGATGGAACGCCTTGCTGAGGTTCTCACCGGTCAGCACATCCTCGAGCAACCCCTGGGCGACGACGCTGCCCTCGTTCAGCAGCAGCCCGTGCGAGAAACCCGCCGGAATCTCCTCGACGTGGTGGGTGACCAGCACGGTGGCCGGGGAATCCGGATTCGAGGCCAGATCGCCGAGCTTCTCCACCAGTTCCTCGCGACCGCCCAGATCCAGTCCGGCGCCGGGTTCGTCGAGCAGCAGCAGCTCCGGATCGGTCATCAGCGCCCGCGCGATCAGCACCCGCTTGCGCTCGCCCTCCGAGAGGGTGCCGTAGGCGCGGTCGGAAAGATGTTCCGCACCCAGGCTTTCCAGCATGTCGACCGCGCGATCGGTATCGACGTCGTCGTACTCCTCGCGCCAGCGGCCCATCACCGCGTATCCCGCCGACACCACTAGATCGCTGACCTTCTCGTCCAACGGCACCCGGCTGGCCACCGCCGCCGAGGACAGGCCGATCCGCGGCCGCAGATCGTTGATATCGGTCCGGCCGATCACCTCACCCAGCAGATGGGCGGTACCGGAGGTCGGATGCAGTTCGGCGGCAGCCATGCGGAGCAGGGAGGTCTTGCCGGCACCGTTGGGGCCGAGGATGACCCAGCGTTCGTCGAGCTCCACTTTCCAGCTGAGCGGACCCACGAGAGTATGGCCCGACCGCCGGACGGTCACCTGGTTGAAATCGATGAGTAGATCGGGATCGGGTTGCGACACGAGCTCCATCTTGGACCACGCACCCGAAACATTCCCAACATGGTCCGTTTGCACGTAGATGTCATATCCCGTCGCGCACCGGAAGATGCCGCGAATTCGCCATCGGGGCGGTGAGATTCGACACTGTCGTCAATCATGGCAACCGGACACCGTCGATCCGAACAGCTCCGGATCGTCCCCGGAACCGCGCGGCCGCCTCTCAGCTCGAGACTCCGGGCGGGACCGCGATCACCGTCATCGATCCGGGCGCGACCTCGGTGAATCCGGCGTCCCGCACCGCGATCGCCGCACCTTCCCGAACCAGCCGGGACAGCTCGGACCAGCGCGAACCGGCCTCCCGCACCGAACAGCGATACCCCTGCCCGGCCCAGGCGAAGGTCTGCTCCACCGACAACGCACCGGCCAGCAACATACTCGCGTGACCGACCTGCGCGGCGGCCTTGCCGACGGTCATTCCGAGTTCCGAATCCACCCACAGCACAGGCAGTTCCGGATCCGCGGGCCCCGGATCGTCCGACTCGAGATCGGTGCCGCCGATCTGAAGTCTGCGGATTCGCTGATCGATAGCGCCGACCGGTCCCGGCACCAGTGCCCGCGCCTGCGCGCCGTCGATCTCCACGGTGAGCCCGTCGACCTCGTTCGCCGCGAGCCACTGCGCACCGCGCGCCCGCCGCGCCACCTTGCGGATCCGGGAACGTTTCCAGGTCAGATACCGCGGCTCCCACTCCCCGCCCGGACCGACCCGCGGATCCATGCACACCGCGACCGCGGCCGTCGCGGCGGCGGCCAGCAGCGCACTGCGCGGCGGCGGATCCTGTTTCGGAATGTGCAGCACCATCTGCATCGCCTGCACCAGCGCCGGATCCTCCGGATCCCCGCCGCCGCCGTAGCCGCGCGCCAATTCCGCATGCCGCGCGACGAATCCGTCGTCGAGCTCCACGACAGCGGCGGCCTCCTCCGACGCCTCCGATATCGACGAATCGAATTCGGGGTCATCGCATGCGGATTCGAACAACTCGCCCTCTCACTTCCGTATCACCTGTCGACCGGTCTCGTTCCGTCCCGGAACCATCGGCGACATTCCGCCCGGCTGATCGACCGGCCGCGTCGACGGCTCAGTTCAGCGGGACGCGACGCAGCAGACCGTCACGAGCATCAGCGGCCTCCACCTCATCGCGGGTGACGCCGAGAATGAACAGCACCGCGTCCAGATAGGGGTGCGAAAGCGCCGCATCGGCGATCTCCCGCAGCGCGGGCTTGGCATTGAACGCGATACCCAACCCGGCCGCATTCAGCATGTCGATATCGTTCGCGCCGTCCCCCACCGCGACGGTCTGTTCCATCGGCACCCCCGCCTCGGCCGCGAAACGCCGCAGCGCCACGGCCTTTCCGGGCCGATCCACGATCTCCCCGATCACCTTGCCGGTCAGCCGGCCGCCGACCACCTCGAGCGTATTGGCCTGCACGAAATCCAGTTCGAGCTCGTGCGCGAGCGGTTCGATGACCTGACGGAAACCACCGGACACCACACCGCAGCGAAAACCCAAGCGCCGCAACGTGCGAATGGTCGTGCGCGCACCGGGCGTCAACGTGATCGCCTCGGCCACCTCATCGATCACCGACTCCTGCAACCCGGCCAGGGTCGCCACCCGCTGCCGCAGCGATTCGGCGAAGTCCAGTTCCCCGCGCATCGCCGCCTCGGTCACCTTGCGGACCTCGTCCTCGACCCCGGCGTGCGCGGCGAGCATCTCGATCACCTCGCCCTGGATGAGCGTGGAGTCGACGTCGAACACGATCAGCCGTTTGGCGCGCCGGGCCAGACCCGCGCGTTCGACGGCGATATCGATGTTCTGTTTCGCCGCGACCTCGGCCAGGGTGGTACGCAACCGCGTCTCGGCGGATTCGGTCGCGGGCGCGGTGACGGTCAGCTCCAGACCCGTCACCGGATAGTCCGCGACACCGCGGATCGCGTCGATGTTGACGTCCTGCTCGGCCAGTTTGCGCGCGATGACGCTGAACGCCCGCGCGGTCACCGGACTGCCCAGCACCACGATCGCATGCGTCGACAATCCGGCCCCGGTGCTCGAATCCGCGCCGATCTCCACGTCGACCTGCATGCCGACGGTGACCATCGCGTCCTCGAGCTCGTCCTGCAAACCCTCCGGATCGCCCGGACAGGTCACCAGCACGCCGAGCGTCAGCCGACCGCGGATCACGACCTGCTCGACGTCCAGGAGGCTCACGCCGTTGCGCGCCAACGCTGCCAGCAGGACCGAGGTGACGCCGGGCCGGTCGGGGCCGGTGACGGTGATCAGCACCGTCGTCCCCGCGGCAGCCTGCGCAGCCACGGACTCGCCGTGGTTGCCGGATTCAGGCTGGGACGTGCTCACGTGGTCTCCCTCTCGCGACGTACTCGGCCGCCGGCGACGGCCCCTCATTGTCTCAGGCGGTTTCCGGCGTACCGGACACGGCCCACGGCAGCGTGGCCGGAATCACTCACCTCGGAAACCGAACGCGGCGGCCGCCTCCGAGGAGACGACCGCCGCGTAGGTCATGGCGAGAATCAGCCGATCAGCTCGACACCTTCTCGAGTTCCTTGACGGTGTGCGACTTGGAACCCCAGCCGACGTGGGCCTCCGCGCGCATCCGCTCCACCATGTGCGGGTAGTGCAGCTCGAACGCCGGACGCTCGGACCGGATCCGCGGCAGCTCGTAGAAGTTGTGCCGCGGCGGCGGGCAGGAGGTCGCCCACTCCAGCGAGTTGCCGTAGCCCCACGGATCGTCCACGGTCACGACCTCGCCATAGCGGTAGGACTTGAAGACGTTCCAGATGAACGGCAGCGTCGAGGCGCCCAGGATGAACGCGCCGATCGTGGAGATCGTGTTCAACGTGGTGAAACCGTCGGTGGGCAGGTAGTCCGCGTACCGACGCGGCATACCCTCCGCGCCCAGCCAGTGCTGCACCAGGAAGGTGGTGTGGAAACCGATCATGGTCGCCCAGAAGTGCCACTTGCCCAGGCGCTCGTCCATCATGCGGCCGGTCATCTTCGGGAACCAGAAGTAGATGCCCGCGAAGGTGGCGAACACGATGGTGCCGAAGAGCACGTAGTGGAAGTGCGCGACCACGAAGTAGGTGTCCGACACGTGGAAGTCCAGCGGCGGGCTGGCCAGGATGACACCCGACAGACCACCGAACAGGAACGTCACCAGGAAGCCGACCGACCACAGCATCGGCGTCTCGAACGTCAACTGGCCGCGCCACATGGTGCCGATCCAGTTGAAGAACTTCACGCCGGTCGGAACCGCGATCAGGAAGGTCATGAAGGAGAAGTACGGCAGCAGCACCGCGCCGGTGGCGTACATGTGGTGCGCCCACACCGCGATGGACAGCGCCGCGATACCCAGGGTCGCGTAGACCAGCGTGGTGTAACCGAAGATCGGCTTACGGCTGAAGACCGGGAAGATCTCCGAGACGATGCCGAAGAACGGCAGCGCGATGATGTACACCTCGGGGTGGCCGAAGTACCAGAACAGGTGCTGGTACAGAATCGCGCCACCGTTGGCCGGGTCGTAGATGTGCCCGCCCAGGTGCCGGTCGTAGGCCAGACCGAACAGCGCCGCGGTCAGCAGCGGGAACGCCAGCAGCACCAGCACGCTGGTGACCGCGATGTTCCAGGTGAAGATCGGCATGCGGAACAGCGTCATACCCGGGCAGCGCAGGCAGACCACGGTGGTCAACATGTTGACGCCACCGAGGATGGTGCCCAGACCGGAGACGGCCAGACCCAGGATCCACAGGTCGGCGCCGACACCCGGGGAGTGCACGATGTCCGACAGCGGGGTGTAGGCGGTCCAGCCGAAGTCGGCCGCGCCACCGGGGGTGACGAAACCGGCGGTCGCCATGGTCGCGCCGAACAGGTACAGCCAGTAGCTGAACGCGTTCAGACGCGGGAAGGCGACGTCGGGGGCGCCGATCTGCAAGGGCAGCACGATATTCGCGAAGCCGAACACGATCGCCGTCGCGTAGAACAGCAGCATGATCGTGCCGTGCATGGTGAACAGCTGGTTGAACTGCTCCGGCGACAGGAACTGCAGGCCCGGACGAGCGAGCTCACCACGCATCAGCAGTGCCATCAGGCCGCCGATCATGAAGAACGACATCGCCGTCACCAGGTACATCACCCCGAGCACCTTCGGGTCGGTGGTGGTGACCAACTTGTAGATGAACGAACCCTTCGGACCCGTTCGTTCCGGGTACGGCCGTGTCGCTTCCAATTGGGGGACTGGCTGGGGCTCTACAGCAGTCACTGATCCTCCTGAAGGTATGCCTTCTGGTCGTTGTCGTACGTCTCGCTCCGGCCCTGCGGACAGGCGCACGGCGAACGACGGTGGCTTTCGCTACTACGGATCGTAAACCGTGCTGCCGCAAGCATCACGCCCGGTCCTACTCTGTGTCGTAATTGGCTCGCACAGGTCGAGCGCGCGGGTGGTCGACCGAGGCCCGCACCTGCCCTCGGATGCGCGGGCTGTGTACCCTTCCCGGCATGTCCGTGAGCCAGCGCAGCGAGCGAACCTCCGCCCCGGTGACGCGTTCGCGTGGTCGAGATGTGCGCGCGGACAAGCGCGCTCGGCGTTTGCGTGGAAGTTGCCTGATGCTCGTCGCGGCGGTGGTCGCACTGACCGCCTGTAGCAACGGATCCGATGACGCCGCCAGTTCGATCGTGCGCACCACGACCAATATCGCCGGTGCCGATGTGGTCGGTGTCGAGCGCGACACCACCCGCGCCTGCCCGCTGCCCAGCGATCCGGATCAGGCCGCGGGCACCCGCGCGGTGACGAGTCCCGCTGGGGTGACACAGATTTCGGCCGATCCGAAGCGGATCGTGGTACTGGACACCGCCGCCCTGGATGCGGCGTGCGGCCTGGGCCTGTGGCAGCGGGTCGTCGGCGCGACAACCCTCGCCGGACCCAGCCCGCAGCCGTCCTATCTGGGCTACGGCTTGCAGATCGTGCCGAGCGTGGGCGTCTCGGGCACCCCCGACGTCGCGAAAATCGCCGCGATGCACCCCGATCTGGTGCTCGGCACGGTCGGCGACGGCGATCTCAACGCGTTGCGCGCGGCCGCGCCCACCGTGCTGATCGGTAAGGATCCCAGCTGGCAGAGCTCGTTCAGCGCCTTCGCCGACGCCCTCGGGCGACCGAGCGCCGGCGCGAAGGCCCTCGCCGACTACCACGCCTACGCGCACGACACCGGCGTCGCGATCGCGGCCTCCCTGTCCCAGGCGTCGGTGCTGCGCTTCGGCGCCTCCGACGCCCAGGTACAGGGTGCGGACTCCTTTGCCGGACGAGTGCTGGCCGACGCGGGCGTACAACGCCCGCAGGCCCAGCGAGGCGCGTCCTACCAGGTGAGCACCCTGAGCAGCGAACGCGACCGGGCCCGGGTCGAGGGCGACATCATCTACGTGATGTTCGACGGCGAAGACGGTAAGTCCTACGGCCAGAAGGTCATGCACGGCGACGACTGGAAGAACCTCGGCGCGGTCTCGGACAAACGCGATTTCGTCGTCGACGACACCATCTGGCACGGCACCGGCATCACCGCCGCCCGCGCCCTGATCGATGACCTGCGCAGCTCGCTCAACGGTTACGTGAACGACTGAGCCCTCGGCTCGACCTCACCCCACCGAATCGACGAATTCACCGATCTTCGCCGCGATGACGTCCGGAATGCGTTGCGGCAGTAGATGTCCACCCCCGGAGACGAGTTCCAGCCGGGATCGCGGGAACCGCTCGTGCAACGCGCGTGCGGCCGCGACCGGGACGACCGTATCGGTCGGATCGGCGATGATCAGCGCGGGCATGTCGGTGGTATCCAGGCGCTCGACCCAATGATCCAGGCTCCCGAACAGTTCACGCTGTTCGAGCAGCACGGTGCGCCAGACCGGACTGTGCTCGTGCCGGATGTCGGCGAACGCGTGCCAGGACGCGACGGCGTCGGGATGACGCGCGCGATGCCAGCGGGCCAGCCGCGGCATCATCGACCACATCCCCACCGCCAGCGCCGGTCCCACCACGGGCGCGGCGAGCACCCCGTCCCAGCGCGTGACACATCCCGGCCAGACGCCGGCGATGGAGATCAGCCCGCGCACCCGTTCCGGCGCGATCGCGGCCGCGGCCAGCGCCACCCCACCGCCATAGGAGTGTCCGGCCAGCACGGCATCCGGTATTCCGGCGCGATCGAGCCGATCCAGCAACCAGACGGCATTCTCTTCGAGCGTGCCCCCGGCCGATTCGCTACTCCCGTATCCGGGCCGATCCCACGCCAGCGCCCGCACCGACGACGGCAACCGCTCGAGCACCCCGTCCCAGGCCGAATGGTCCCCCGGCTGCCCGTGCAGCAGCACGACCGGCGCGGTCGTGGTCATCGCCTTCCCCCTCCGCGAGCCCGTCGAATACCGAAGCGCCGCGGGAACCGGCGGCCCCACGACCAGTTCGGAACCATTCGCCATGACCCGCTCCTCTCCCATTTACCCTCTGGCTACCGACAGTAACCGCACAACCTGACCCCCAGCCAGGTACGTTCTGTGCGCTTGCTGTGGACGCGGTCCGAGCGCGCCGTGCTGGTGACCACGACACAAGCGCAGCCCCGGCTACCTGTGCCCCAACCATCCGTCGGCGGAATCGCTTCGCATTGCCTCGGCGAATACCTCACGCGGACAACGAAATACAAGCTGTTCTCAACAGGGCAGTGCTACCTGCCGGGCGATGATCATTCGTACGCCGCGCCACCTCACCCACGCCGCGTGATCAGCCACATCGCCGCACCGATGACAACGCCGAAAAGCAGCAGGCCGCCGCCCAGCTCGGCCATCAACCAGGAACGCTCCGACAGAGATTCCGTGCCCTTGAGGGTGATATCCAGTGCACCGACAGCGAAGGCGATCACCGCGGCGAAGAAGGCGACCACTTCGATGGCACGCGTATGCCCACGCTGCGTACTGTCGGCCAGATCCTGCATCTTCTGCTCGTGACGACCGATGGTCGTATCGATTCGTTTCTCGGATTCCTGCACGAGCGCAGTCATATTCACCATGAATTGCTGCATTTCCTCGCGCGCCGTCTGCATCTGACGCGTGATGGCCTGCTGACTCTCGATCAGCCGTTGCTCGGCCTCGAATTGCTCTTGCAGAAGGTTGTGGCTGATGCGCCAGCCCGTTTTCGGGAGCTTTTTCTGGGCTCGACCGATACTGATTCGAGCGTCCGCGTAGTCACCACACAGCCGCTGTCCGATGGCCAGCCGGAACAGGAACATGTGATCGTCCGGGAACAACGACACCGCCTCGGCCGACCAGGTCCGCAGCAGCTCCCCACGACGGTCGAAATCCTTGCCGACCGCTAGGCCGTTCAACACGACATCGACACTCTCGCGGGTGCGATCCGGCGAGCTCCACACCTTTTCCGCCAATCCACAGGCGTATTCGGAGCTCGTCCGCTCCGCACCGAACGCGGCGAACGCCCGCAACGCGCGGAAAAGCACAGCATCCCAGAACGTCCTGCGGATGGATACGGACAACGGCGAGGACTCGAGGAATTCGAGCAGCTCGTCGAAACTATGGTTGGAACGCAGTTTGGCGGCCTGATACAGCACGGCGAAATAGGCACGGTCACCACCGGGGTTACCGGCGATGATGTCCGCAGTGGCATCGGCGATCTCTTCGGCGGAATCGATCGAGTCGCGAGTGATGAACCCGTATCCCATTGCCCATTTCTCGCGAACCGGTTCCGCGACCACAAGTTCGGCGTGCTCGCTGAGCCAGCCCGCACATTCCACGGCGGTATGCAGGGTAGGTTCCTCGCGGAAACGCAGATTCCAATAACGATCGGCAAGTATGAACGACGGGTCGGAATCGAAATCGGCCGACCAGATCGTGAACTGCGGTTCCACCCGCTCGGCGAAGTACTGTTCGGCAAGCCGCGCACAATCCCGATCGAGGCTGCGTGATCCGGCCTGCTTCAACGTTTCCAGAAACTGTTCGACTGCCCCGTGATCCATACCTTCCCCTACCCTTCAACGGCGTCACGACGATTGCAGCCTATTTACCACACCCGGTCATGCCGCGCAGCATGATTCGACCACGGCGGGCAGCATGGTCAACCAGCTGGCACACTGACTCGCATGCGGGTAGAGGTCGTGACTGCGGTCCACGATGCCTATGCTCATTTCCTTTCCGCCGCATGGCAATCGCTGCAAGCACAGACATTCGACGACTGGTGCTGGCTGGTGCAGATCGATGGGCCCGCCACGGCCGTCATACCGGAGCTGATCGCCTGTGGGGCGTCGGAGGATCCACGAGTCCGTGTGGCGGTCAACGGAACTCGCGAAGGTCCGGCCACCACCCGCAATATCGCGCTCGGACGATCGCGGGCGCCGCTGATCCAGAATCTGGATGCCGACGACGAGCTCGAACCGGATGCCCTCCAGAATCTGGCCCATGCACTCGACACACACCCGCAGGCAGGTTTCGCCGTCGGCCCTGCTCGGGATCTGCTGTATTCCGGTGAGCTGGTGGACTTTCCGCTGCCGTTCCGCCCGGGGCTGCAGGCCCGGGGCAGGCTGATCGCCGCTGTGGCACGCGAACCGGACCGCTACCGGTTGCCGGTGCATCCGGCCGGCATCATGTGGCGGCGTGATCTACTGCTGACCGTCGGAGGCTGGGCCGGGCTGCGCGGTATGGAGGACACCGCACTGCTTATGGCCGCCGCCGCGCTGGCCCCCTGCGTCACACTGGACACGGTGACGCTTCGCTATCGCCGACACCGCGCCCAGACCTCCACACAAACCTCTTTCTTCGAGGGGGGGGGGGGGGAGCAAATTTCGCTTATTCACCAGCGCACGTCACGTTTACTCGCGGGCCCTGGCTGGGTCGCCGACGCAACCACCGGTTCCGATCGACCGGACGGCGAACTTTCCGACCTGCCCGCGGGCCCCGGATGATGGACTCCACGGCAACCTCGCGCCGGAAGTCCATGCCGGACTAGAACTCCCAGTCCTCGTCCTCGGTATTCACCGCCTTGCCGATGACGTAACTCGAGCCCGAACCGGAGAAGAAGTCGTGGTTCTCATCGGCGTTAGGTGACAACGCCGAGAGGATGGCCGGGTTGACTTCGGTTTCGTCCTTGGGGAACAGGCCCTCGTAGCCGAGGTTCATCAGGGCCTTGTTGGCGTTGTAGCGCAGGAACTTCTTGACGTCCTCGGTGAGGCCGACCTCGTCGTACAGATCCTGGGTGTACTCGACCTCGTTCTCGTACAGTTCGAACAGCAGCTCGAAGGTGTAGCTCTTGAGCTCCTCGCGTTCGGGCTCGGTGAGTTGCTCGAGGCCCTTCTGGTACTTGTAGCCGATGTAGTAGCCGTGTACGGCCTCGTCGCGGATGATCAGGCGGATCAGGTCGGCGGTGTTGGTGAGCTTGGCCCGCGAGGACCAGTACATCGGCAGGTAGAAACCGGAGTAGAACAGGAAGCTCTCCAGCAGGGTGGAGGCCACCTTGCGCTTGAGCGGCTCGTCGCCCCGGTAGTAGTCCAGGACGATCTCGGCCTTGCGTTGCAGGTTGCGGTTCTCCTCCGACCAGCGGAACGCGTCGTCGATCTCGCGCGTGGAGCACAGCGTGGAGAAGATCGAGCTGTAGCTCTTGGCGTGCACCGACTCCATGAACGCGATGTTGGTGTACACCGCCTCCTCGTGCGGGGTGAGCGCGTCGGGGATCAGGCTCACCGCGCCGACCGTGCCCTGAATCGTGTCCAGCAGCGTCAGACCGGTGAAAACCCGCATGGTGAGCTGCTTTTCATGCGGGGTCAACGTATTCCACGAGGGGATGTCGTTGGACACCGGAACCTTCTCGGGCAACCAGAAGTTGCCGGTCAGCCTGTCCCAGACCTCGGCATCCTTCTCATCGGGCACCCGATTCCAGTTGATCGCGCTCACTCGATCGATCAGCTTCACGCCCGCCTCACTCACCCTTCTCGCTTCGCCGAATCGCACGGATATCACTCACCCCGAACACTACTACTAGGGTCCGACATCCCCGAGCAGCACAACACCTTGTGCCGTGACGATCCTGCGGATATGCCCGGAAAGCGTGCGGCGATCCACATCCGGAACGGCCCGTCACGACGAAATGCGGCCCGTCACATCGGATTCGCGACACGAATACCGGACACCCGCCGCCGGACTCGCCCGGGGCGCTCGAAGTGTGCCAGACGACGGTTCCGCGGCGACGCTCGCCCCGGTGCGCCGAACCCTCACCCGGCCCGGCGCTCGATCACCGCGGCCTCCACGTCGAGCCAGGTGCGGGTGGCGCACACCCAGTCCGGCGGCGGCGCGGTCTGGGCGCCGAACCAGAACAGGTGCGGCACCGACCCGCGCAGCGCGATGTGCACATCGATCCGATCGTCGATCATGTGCGTGATCCCCAGTTCGGCGCAGTGGATCGCCTTGTCCGCCCGAGCCCGGCAGAAACGCAGGTGCTCGCGCGGAATTCCGGTGCGGCCGTGGAAATCATGATGATCGAGCCACTGCCGCGTCCGCTCCTCGATCCGCGGACCGCATTTGGAGATGACCCACGCGCCCTCGAACAGCGGCACGATCCGCGCCAGCACCTCGAACGCGTCCGCGCTCGGCGGCGTCGCCATCGCCTGCTCCGCACCGCCGGACAGGAATACGGTGTCCGCCTCGCCCGGCGCGATCGCGGCCCCCTGGATCACCCGCCCGAAATCGACCCCCAGCCGTTGCGCCACAAAGGTTTCCGGTGACATGACACTTCCCCAACTCTTCCGGCGACAGAAAACAATGCCGCCTCTCGGGAACAGCGTGCCGCTCTAATCCACCGGGGCGCAACCCATTTACGGCTCGAAGATGAGAAGTACTGCCGCCGAGGCTGTTTCGGCACAGCAGGCTTCGTTCGAGGGTCCGCAGAATCAGGGCATCATGATCACACCGAAGCCAGGAACCACGACGGTGACGATCAACGGACCGGAGCCCGTGACGCCTGCGGCCTCAGATCCCCAGGACGAGCTTCGCGGTGGTGAAGTAGATGATCAGACCGGTCGCGTCGACCAGAGTGGTGACCATGGGCGCGGAGATCACCGCCGGATCGATGCGCAGTTTCTTGGCCAGCAACGGCATCGTGCCGCCGATGGTGGCCGCCCAACCGCAGATGATCACCAGGGTGATGCCGACGACCACCGCGATCTGTGCCCCGACGAACGCGGCCCCGATGACCATGCCGACCACCGCGAGCATCGCCCCTAAGACCAGGCCGACGCGGCATTCACGCCAGATGACCTTCAGCAGGTCCGAGACCCGCACCTCCCCCACGGCCAGTGCTCGCACGCACGAGGTCGCCGCCTGCGCACCGGCATTACCGCCCGCCCCGATCAGCAGCGGAATGAACAGCGCCAGATGCGCGGCCCGCGCCAGCGTCACCTCGAACGCGTCGGTGACGGTCACCGTCAACGTGGCCGCGACCAGCAGCAACAGCAACCACATCGCGCGATAGCGGGCCAGTTGGAAGACCCCGGCGGCCATATAGTGACCGGCCCACGGGCTCGCCCCGGCCTGCCGCGCCACATCCTCACTGTCGGCGGCCTCGATGACCTCGACCGCGTCATCGATCGTCAGCAACCCGACCAACCGATCCTCGCTGTCTACGACCGGCAGGTTGATCAGATTGGTCTCGCGCATGAGTCGCGCCGCCTTCTCCGCGGCATCGGTGGCGCGCGCGAAAACCGGTGCGGTGACGACGAGTTCGGCCAGCGGAGTGTCCGGATCACTGAGAACCAGCTCACGCATCTCGACCACGCCGGTGAGCCGACGACCCCCGTCCACCACGGGCAGCGTGTACACGGTCTCCGCATGCGTACCCTTGGCCCGCACCACCCGCAAAGCCTGCTCGACCGACAGATCACAGTGCAGCGCAACGACTTCCGGCGTCATATAGCGCCCGGCCGACCCCTCGGGATATCCGAGCAGCGCCGCGGTCATCCGCCGCTCCCGCGGACTCAGCCCCGCCAGCACCTTCTTGACGACCGTCGCGGGCGCCTCACGCAACATCCGGGCCCGGTCGTCGGGATCCATCCCCTCGACCAGATCGCGGAAACTCTGATCCCGCATCCCGCACAGAATCTGCTGCTGATCGACCGGTTCGAGCTCCTCGAACACCTCGAGGGCCCGATCCTTGTCCAGCAGCCGGAAGGCGATCCCGGCGTGCACGGCGTCCATGCGGGCGAGTTCATCGGCGATCCGATGCGGCGAGTGGTTCTCCAACCAGCTCAGCACCTCCTCGACCCGACGGGCATCGATGACGTCGCGCAACGACACCTCACCCGAATACTCTTCGGCCACAACGGATTCGGCGGAATCAGGATTTTCGGCGGCAACGGGCGCGACGGCACGATCAGCGGCGGGCGCGTCGAGTCGTGCGGGCACAGCAGAGAACAGATCGGTCGACATGACAGAACCTCGGCATACTGCGAGTGGGTACGGGATTCACGGATTCACACCGCGAGGCACCGACCTCGCCGCCGAAAGCTCTACCGGCAGAACATGAGGACGATGCCGCGCGGCGTTCGACTGGGGGGTTCGCTACGCACAGCCACCCACCTCCTCATCGCCAGCACCGCACCGTCGGAAAATTCTCGGATACCACCTAGGCACCCCGATGACCTGCCTCGTCGCTCGATCATCATCCGGACGCAGAGCGCCCGCATGCAGGCTACACCCCGGCCCGTCGCCACGCCGAACACCGGCCGCGACCACACGACGCGTCGCCGGAGGCGGCTGCCGTCCCGTACACCGGCAAGTCACGGCAATGCGATACGGCGGCAGCCCCCGAGGAGACTGCCGCCGTATCGAATGAGCGCCGCCTGACTTCAGCCGCCTACAACATGCAGCTGACGCAGTTTTCCACCTCGGTCCCCTCCAAAGCCATTTGACGAATGCGGATGTAATACAACGTCTTGATTCCCTTGCGCCAAGCGTAGATCTGAGCCTTGTTCACGTCGCGAGTGGTCGTACTGTCTTTGAAGAACAACGTGAGTGACAGGCCCTGATCGACGTGTTGGGTGGCTGCGGCGTAAGTGTCGATGATCTTCTCGTAGCCGATTTCATAGGCGTCGGCGAAATAGTCGAGGTTGTCGTTCGTCAGGTAGGGGGCCGGGTAGTAGACGCGGCCGATCTTGCCTTCCTTGCGGATCTCGATCTTCGAGGCCACCGGGTGGATGGAACTGGTGGAGTGGTTGATGTAGGAGATCGAACCGGTCGGCGGGACGGCCTGCAGGTTCTGGTTGTAGATGCCGTGCGCCATGACCGAGGTCTTCAGCTCGCGCCAGTCGTCCTGGGTCGGGATGTGCACCCCGGCGTCGGCGAAGATCTGTTGCACGCGTGCGGTTTTCGGCTCCCACACCTGATCGGTGTACTTGTCGAAGAACTCACCGGAGGCGTACTTGGACTCCGGGAAACCGCCGAAGTGGCTGCCGCGCTCGATAGCCAGCTTGTTCGAGGCCCGAATCGCGTGGTACGCAACGGTATAGAAGTAGATGTTGGTGAAGTCGACGCCCTCTTCGGAGCCGTAGTGGACCCGCTCGCGCGCCAGATATCCGTGCAGATTCATCTGCCCGAGGCCGATCGCGTGGGACTGATTGTTGCCCTGCTCGATCGAGGGCACCGAGTAGATGTGGGTCTGATCGGACACCGCGGTCAACGCGCGGATGGACACCTCGATGGTCTGCCCGAAATCCGGTGAGTCCATGGCCTTGGCGATGTTGAGCGAGCCCAGGTTGCACGAGATGTCCTTGCCCACGGTCGCATAGGACAGATCGTCGTTGAACACCGACGGCGTGGAGACCTGGAGGATCTCCGAGCACAGGTTCGAGTGGGTGATCTTGCCCTTGATCGGGTTGGCGCGATTCACCGTGTCCTCGTACATGATGTACGGATAGCCGGACTCGAACTGCAATTCGGCGATGGTCTGGAAGAATTCACGCGCGTTGATCTTCGACTTGCGGATCCGCTTGTCGTCCACCATCTCGTGGTACTTCTCGGTGACGTCGATATCGGCGAACGGCACACCGTAGATCCGCTCGACATCGTACGGCGAGAACAGATACATGTCCTCGTTCTTCTTCGCCAACTCGAAGGTGATGTCAGGAATCACCACACCCAGCGACAACGTCTTGATGCGGATCTTCTCGTCCGCATTCTCCCGCTTGGTGTCCAGGAACCGATAGATATCCGGATGATGCGCATGCAGATACACCGCACCGGCGCCCTGCCGCGCCCCGAGCTGATTGGCGTAGGAGAACGAATCCTCCAGCAGTTTCATGATCGGAATGACACCCGAGGACTGATTCTCGATCTTCTTGATCGGCGCCCCATGCTCGCGAATGTTGCTGAGCAGCAACGCAACTCCGCCACCCCGCTTGGACAACTGCAACGCGGAGTTGATGGAGCGACCGATGGACTCCATGTTGTCCTCGATGCGAAGAAGAAAACAGCTCACCGGCTCGCCGCGCTGTTTCTTGCCTGAATTCAGGAAGGTCGGGGTGGCGGGTTGGAAACGGCCGTCGATGATTTCCTCGACCAATTGCCGGGCGAGGATTTCGTCGCCGTCGGCGAGGGTCAGCGCGACCATGCAGACACGGTCCTCGAAACGTTCGAGATAACGCTTTCCGTCGAAGGTCTTGAGGGTGTACGAGGTGTAGTACTTGAACGCGCCGAGGAAGGTCGGAAAACGGAACTTCTTGGCGTACGCCTGCTGGAAGAGCTTCTTGACGAAGGCCCGGCTGTACTTGTCCAGCACCTCGGCCTCGTAGTAGTTCTCCTCGACCAGGTAGTCGAGCTTCTCGTCGAGATTGTGGAAGAAGACGGTGTTCTGGTTGACGTGCTGCAGGAAGTACTGGTGCGCGGCCTCGCGATCCTTGTCGAACTGGATCTCCCCGTTCGGACCGTAGAGGTTCAGCATCGCGTTGAGGGCGTGGTAGTCCATCCCCTCGGTCGACGCGGTGTCCACGGTGACCGGTCGCTCTAGGCGGGCCGACTTACCGGCAGGTGCTGTTGTCGTTGCCAAAACAATCCCAATCCCTCTCGGACGCGTTCGACGTCCTCGGCAGTTCCCATGAGTTCGAAGCGATACAGGTACGGAACGCCGCATTTGCGCGAGATCACTTCTCCCGCAAGGCAGTACGTATCGCCGAAGTTCGTATTGCCGGCCGCGATGACGCCGCGCAACAGCGCACGGTTGTGCGGATCGTTCAGGAACTTCGCCACCTGACGGGGCACGAATTCCTTCTCGGATCTGTTGCCGCCCAAGACGTGCCGACCTCCCCCGTAGGTGGGGCAGATCAGCACGTAGGGCTCCTCGACGCGAAGCGATTCGGCGGTGTGGAGCGGAATGCGAACGGCGGGCAGGCCCAGCCGCTCGACGAAACGGTGCGTGTTCTCCGACGCACTCGAGAAGTAGACCAGGGGTGCGTTCCCGCAGGGCGCTTCCCCACGCGTGCGGGAATCAGGCGTTTCGGCCATGAGCGCTCCCCTTCCTACCTCCTCGCCGGACGAACTCACGACCGGCGGATCAGGCCGCGGCGACCGCCAGGGACTTGATCCGGTCCGGCCGGAATCCGGACCAGTGGTCGTCACCGGCCACGACGACCGGGGCCTGCAGATAACCCAGGGCCATCACGTAGTCGCGGGCCTCCGGGTTCTCCGAGATGTCGACCACCTCGTACTCGATACCGGCCTTGTCGAGGGCACGGTAGGTGGCGTTGCACTGGACGCAAGCGGGCTTGGTGTAGACGGTGATGGTCATGTGTCCCTCTCTGATCGGGCCTTGGAACCGAACCTGAACCTGAGCCTTGAATCCGTATGCAGTGCATGACCGAGTGCGACTCGCGTCACGTGCGCAAACCCCTGGAAGTGGGCTCGGCCCCCCCAGGTCATATGACCCCGGTAGACCGTGTGGTCGTACCGTCTTCCAGCTTCCAAGACACTACACCTAGTGGCCGACAGATTCCTACAACACGAGATGTTGCGAGTCACAAAGGTGAAATTCGATCGGCGTAAGTCCCTGGACAGTCGATTCGCAACCCGACACGACTGTGGTGCAGATCACGATTTCATCGCGTAGCTTCTTCCCAGCTAACACACTGTTCCCACAGGTAACAGACGCATCTCCCGGCCCACCGACACCGGACACGGCACCAACGACCGAACCAACCCCCGAACCAGACGCGCCCCGAACATCAGCGCTCAAGGCACCGGACACAGCCCCCGAATACGACGAAGCCCGCCCCGTCGTATCGACGGAGCGGGCCGGGTGTTCACCTCGGTCACATCGGGATCGGCCCTCCCGGGGCCTCGCGATCAGGCGTTGACCGACGCCTTGACCGCCTCGACCAACTCGTGCACGGTGGCGGCGAGTTCGGTCAGGGCCTCGGCGTCGTCACGCGGGTGCGCCTCGCCGAAACGCTGGCCGATGGTGCCGAAGTGCAGGTGCGCGCTCTCCACCACCGACGCACCGGCCACACCCAGCACCTTGACGGTGTCGCCGTGCGCCCACTTGGCGGCGTTCTGGCTGATCGACGCGCTCACCACGGCGGCGGGCTTGCCCTTGATCGGGCCCGCGCCGTAGGGACGCGAAGCCCAGTCGATGGCGTTCTTGAGCACGGCCGGGATCGAGCCGTTGTATTCGGGGACGAAGACCAGCAGACCGTCGGCGGCGGCGACGGCCTCGCGCAGCGCGGTCGCGGCGGCGGGTACGTCACCCTCGACGTCGATGTCCTCGTTGTAGAACGGGATGTCACCGAGGCCCGACGCCAGGACGATCTCCACACCCTCCGGCGCGGTCTGCGCGGCGGCCTCGGCGAGCTGCCGGTTGATCGATCCGGCGCGCAGGCTGCCGACGAGTGCTAGAAGACGAGTCTGGGACATGATCACTCCTTGAAATTGCCGAGGCGGTCACCGCCGCTGTCAAGGTAGAATAACCGGACCACGGTCCGCTTTCATTCCGTCCCTAGGGGGGATACCCCGTGAACTCCGACACAGCCACCGATGATCCGTGCGCGCGGGAGCCCGACAATCGTCCCACAGGGCTGCCGATCGAGGCCGTCGCGCTGGAGATGCCCCCCGATGCGCTGGCCCTGCTGCCGGTGACCACCGGCGCGGCCGAGCGCAGCGATGCCGCGCGCAATCGGCAGTTGCTACTGGACGCGGCCGAGCAGCTGGTGCGCGAATTCGGCGCGGACGGCGTCACGATGGACGCGGTCGCCCGGCGCGCGGGCGTCGGGAAGGGGACGGTCTTCCGGCGTTTCGGCACCCGCTCGGGCCTGATGCTGGCCCTGCTCGACCAGTCCGAGCGAAAACTCCAGGCCGCGTACATGTTCGGGCCGCCGCCGCTGGGTCCGGGCGCGCCGCCGGAGCAGCGGCTGATCGCCTTCGGCCGGGCGCGGCTGGCCGGTATCGAGGTCGAGGGCGAGATGCGACGCGCCGCCGACGATTCGAGCCGGTACTCCAGCCCGCCCTACAACATCACCAAAACCCATGTGGCACTGCTGCTTCGGGAGGCGGGCGCGAACGGGGACATCGCGCTGCTGGCGGACAGCCTGATCGCCGCCCTGGACGCCGCGCTGGTCCTGCATCAGATCCGAGTGCTCGGCTACACCGCCGAACAGGTCGCCGACAACTGGGAACGCCTGGTCCGCTGGGTGCTCGCCGACGCCTCGGTAGAGTGACCGGCGTGGGAACTCTTCGCCAGGACATCATCGCCGAATTGGCTGTTCAGCCCGTCATCGAACCGAAGGTCGAGGTGCGCCGCCGCGTCGACTTCCTCAAGGCGTACCTGCGCTCCACTCCCGCAACGGGTTTCGTGCTCGGCATCAGCGGCGGCCAGGACTCCACGCTGACCGGTCGGCTGTGCCAGCTGGCCGCGTCGGAGTTGCGCGCGGAGGGTCGCGAGGCCACGTTCGTCGCGGTGCGGCTGCCCTACGGCGTCCAGGCCGACGAGGAGGACGCGCAGGTCGCGCTGCGTTTCATCCAGCCCGACCGCTCGATCGAGGTGAACGTCAAACCCGGCGCGGACGCGGTCGCCGCCCAGGTAGCCCGCGGTCTGGGCGACGACACCCACCTGCGCGATTTCGTGCGCGGCAATGTCAAGGCCCGCGAACGCATGGTCATCCAGTACGCCATCGCGGGCCAACTGAACATGCTGGTCGTGGGAACCGACCACGCCGCCGAGGCCCTCACCGGCTTCTTCACCAAATACGGCGACGGCGGCGTCGACCTCACTCCCCTCACCGGCCTCACCAAACGCCAGGGCGCGGCCCTGCTCCAGGAACTCGGCGCACCCCCCAGCGTCTGGGAGAAGGTCCCCACCGCCGACCTCGAAGACGACCGCCCCGCCCTCCCCGACGAGGTGGCCCTCGGCGTCACCTACGCCGAAATCGACAACTACCTCGAAGGCCACGAGGTGACCCCCGAGGTGGCCGACCGCCTCGAATCCATCTTCCGCAACACCCGCCACAAGCGCACCGTCCCCGCCACCCCGTTCGACACCTGGTGGACATAGCCGGAACTCACGTCACAACACCGTGAATTCACCGAGTCCTGTTGCCGCGGAGCGTAATTACCGGATATCTGTTCCGTAGCACCGTCGGTGATCGGCAATGTCCTCTCACCTGCCCGCCGCGATCCGCGAGCAGTTCGACGCAATAGCCCGCCTACTCGATTCCGGCGAAGGGTCACCCACCCGCGAACGGCGGCAGGACGTCCACTCGGGGGGTGAGCGGGGTGGTGAGGTCGCGGGTGAGTTCGTCGCCGATGAGGTAGGCGCAGGCTTTGAGCATGGGGTCGAGGGTGGGGCCGTAGGTGTGGGAGAGGGTGTGGCAGAGGTCGGCGACGGTGGCCTCGGGCGGGAGGTCGAGGTGTTCGCTGGTTTTGCCGACCGCGTCCGCTATCGCGGCGAAGTAGCGGATCTCAACCACCGATGGCTCCCATCGTTCGTTCGGGGGGGACGAAGTCGGCGGCGTCGATGCCGTGTCCGGCCCATTTCTGCCACATCGCGCCGCGCCAGAGTTCGGCCAACTCGGCGTCGGTCGCGCCGTCGCGCAGCAGGGCTCGCAGGTCGTATTCCTCGTCGCTGAACAGGCAGGAGCGGATCTTGCCGTCGGCAGTGAGGCGGGTGCGGTCGCAGTCGGCGCAGAAGGTGCGGGTGACCGAGGCGATGATGCCGACGGTCGCCGGGCCGCCGTCGACCAGCCAGGTTTCGGCGGGCGCGGAGGGGTCGTCGCGGCCGGCGGCGGTGAGGGTGAAACGCGAGCCGAGGACCTCGAGCAGTTCGGCGGCGGTGACCATGTTGGCGCGGGCCCATTCGTGATCGGCGTCCAGCGGCATCTCCTCGATGAACCGCAACGCACCACCCTCGGTCAGGCACCATTGCAGTAGATCCGGTGCGCCGGAAAGGGTTTCGCGCATCAGCACGGCGTTCACCTTGACCGGGGACAGGCCCGCGCGGTGGGCGGCGCGGACTCCGGACAGTACCGAGACGAGCCGGTCGCGACGGGTCAGGCGGGCGAAGGCGGTGCGGTCGACGGTGTCCAGGGAGACGTTGACCCGGCTCAGTCCCGCGCGCGCCAGCCCGGCCGCGCGATGTTCGAGCCCGACGGCATTGGTGGTCATGGCCAGCGGCGTCTCCGGCACGGCCGCGTGACAGCCCGCGACGATCTCCTCCAGATCCCGGCGCATGAGAGGTTCGCCACCGGTGAAGCGCACCTCGCGCACCCCCAGCTCACGCACCGCGAGCGTCACCACGCGCACGATCTCCCCGGCCGAGAGCAGTTCGTCACCCGGAATGGCGGGCAGACCCTCCTCGGGCATGCAGTAGGTGCAGCGCAGCGAACACTTCTCGGTAATGGATACCCGCAGGTCACGGGCGGTGCGCCCGAATCTGTCCACCAGGTACGGAGTATCGGGCCGTCCCGCCGACGGGGGAAGCCCGCGGCGTACGGCGGGAATTCCCATGACAACCACACTCACACCATCCATTATTGCCGCACGATGCCGCAGGTGCTTCGGAGGAACATCCGAACTGTCCGGGACAGCGGCGCTACTACAGTGCGTTGTATGGCACTATCGCGCAGCGATTCGAGGAGCGGCACGGGCCCGGTCACCGGTTCGGCCCGGTCGGTCGAGGAACATCTCCGCCGGGTCGAGGAGTTGCTGCGTCCACTCGCGATCCGCGACGTCGCGGAGGTCGCGATGGGTGCGGCGCTGGGGCGGCGGCTGGCGCGCGATGTGCACGCGCCGCTGGATCTGCCGGTCTTCCGTAATTCCGGGATGGACGGTTACGCCGTGCGTGCCGCCTCGGTGTCGGTGACGCCGGTCACACTGCCGCTCACGGGTGTCGTGGCCGCCGGACAGACGGGTCAGGCACCGCTGCCGCCCGGCAGTGCGATGAAGGTGATGACCGGCGCGCCGATCCCGCCCGGTGCGGACTGTGTGGTGCCGGTCGAGGACACCCATGGCGACGAGCACACCGTGACGATCGAGCGTGGTCGTAAGACCGGCGATTTCGTGCACGAACCCGGTGTGGACGTGCGTTCCGGTGAACTGCTGGTGTCGGCGGGAACCACGTTGGCGCCCAGGCATATCGCGGCCCTCGCGGCGGTCGGCCTGCCGACGTTGCCGATGTTCCGCCGGGTGCGCGCCGCCGTGCTGACCACCGGTGACGAGCTGATGCCCGCCGGAGTTCCGTTGCGCCCCGGGCAGATCTACAACTCCAACGGCATCGCACTGGCCGCCGCGTTGACCGCGAACGGGGTCGAGGTCGTCTCGGTCGAACACAGCCGCGACGATCCGGCCGAATTCGGCGATCGGCTCGCCGCGGCGACCGCCCACGCCGATGTGGTGTTCACCTCGGGCGGTGTCTCCAAGGGCGACTTCGAGGTCGTCAAGGACGTATTGTCCACGCGCGGCGGGGAATTCGGCTCGGTGGCCGTACAACCCGGTGGGCCGCAAGGACTCTCGGTGTCCGACGGCGTTCCGGTACTGAGTTTCCCGGGTAATCCGGTGAGCACGATGGTGTCCTTCGAGGTGTTCGCACGTCCGATCCTGCGCGAACTCGCAGGTCTGCCGCCGGTGCCGACACACGATGTGGCACTGCTGGATCCGGTGCGCTCCCCCGCCGGTCGGCGACAATTCCTGCGCGGCCGCCTGGACGGCGACGGAGTGCGGCTGGCCTCGGGCCCCGGATCGCATCTGGTGGCGGCGATGGCCCACGCCGACGTGCTGATCGATATCGCCCCCGAGATCACCGAGCTGGCCGCCGGCTCGATCGTGAAGGTGCGGGAACTGTGAGCGAACACGAACTCTCACACGTCGATTCAGAGGGCCGCGCGCGCATGGTCGACGTCAGCGCCAAGGCCGACACCGCCCGAATCGCCGTCGCCGCAGGCGAATTGCGCACCACCGCCGAGGTGATCGCACTGGTCCGCGCCGACGACATGCCCAAGGCCGACGTGCTGTCCACCGCTCGCCTGGCAGGTATCTCCGGTGCGAAGAAAACCTCCGAACTCATCCCCCTGTGCCACCAGCTGGCCCTGACCAAGGTGGATGTCCGCTTCGATTTCACCACCGACGCCATCACCATCGAGGCCACGGCCAAGACCACCGGCCCCACCGGCGTCGAGATGGAGGCCCTCACCGCCGTGGCCGTCGCCGGGCTGACCCTGCACGACATGGTCAAGGCCGTCGATCCCGCCGCGGTCCTGAACAATGTCCGGTTGCTCACGAAAGACGGTGGGAAGCGCGGACATTGGGCACGTCCGGGAGCAAACACCGAGGCAGCCGCGCCACATCGTCCGGGCGATCCGAATTCCGGCACACCCGCGGCATCAGCAGATTCCACAGCATCCCTCCCGACGCGGCGTGAGATCACGCACGCGCATCGACATACCGGATCTCACCCGCTCACAGCACAGGTGGAGCAGTCCGGGAACTCGATCGAATCCGGCACGCACACAACGGGTTCCGAACAAAACATAGCCATCCCCGAACCGACCGGATCACGGACAGCGGTGGTCATCGTGGCCTCGACCGGAGCGGCAGCGGGGACACGAATCGACAAGACCGGTCCGGTGTTACGGGATTGGCTTGCGGGACTCGGCTTCTCGGTGCGCGGCCCGCTGGTGTACGCGGACGCCGACATCGCGGCCGGACTGACCGACGCGCTGAGCACCCGTCCGGGTCTGGTGATCACCACGGGCGGCACGGGAGCTTCCCCGACCGACGCGACCCCCGAGGCGACGCGCGCAATCCTGAATCGCGAACTCCCCGGAGTAGCCGAGCAGATCCGCATGAAAGGCACCGCGACCTTCCCGCTGGCCGCGTTGAGCCGGGGCATCGCCGGGCTGGCCGGACGCACCGTACTGATCAATCTGCCGGGTTCACCGGGCGGAGTGCGCGACGGCATCAGCGTGCTCGAACCGCTACTGGATCATCTACTCGCCCAGGTCGCCGGAGGAGGCAGCCATGACTGATCTGCAACCCGCCGTCCGCCTCGCCACGATCAGCGATCGGCCGCTCTCCCCCGAGGCGGTGGAGCAGGCGGTGACCGGACCCGAGTACGGCGCGGTCGTGGTGTTCACCGGCAAGGTGCGCAATCATGATGGCGGACAGTCGGTTTCGTCTCTCGAGTATTCCGCTCATCCGGACGCCGAGAAGTTCCTGCACCGCATCTGCGCCGAGATCGCGACCTCGACCGGATTACCGGTGGCCGCGGCGCACCGCATCGGCGCGCTGGGTATCGGCGATGCGGCGATCGTCGTCGCGGTCGCCTCGGCCCATCGCGCGGAGGCGTTCACCACCTGCGCCGATCTGGTGGACCGGATCAAGCACGAGGTTCCGATCTGGAAGCGTCAACTGTTCGCCGACGGCCTGTCCGAATGGGTCAACGCCTGCGGCTGAGCGGGACGGTTGCCGGGGGTCGAAGCGCTTCGCCCCTTGCGGCCGAACGGAATTCGCGCTCAGTCCTCGGGTGAGTCCGATGTCTCGCGCGCGAGGTTGCTCCGGATCCGGTCCAACGCCCGCACCACGGCCACCCGTTCGGCGTCCTCGAATCCGGCCAGCGCCCGATCGGTGAGACCGGCCATCTCGTCCTCGATGGTGACCTCGAGGTCCCGCCCGCGCTCGGTCAGATACAGCCTGACCAGTCGCCGATCGGTGGGATGCGGCTCGCGGCGCAACAGACCGGCGGCCGCCATCCGGGTCGCGGCCCGGGTGATCGTCGGGGTCGACAGCCCGAGCCGTTTGGCCACCTCCCCCGGCGTCAGCCCGTCCTCCGCCCAAAGGCTACGCAGGATGAACTGCTGCCCCTCGTAGACGCCGTGCCGCGCGTACGCCGCCGACGCGGCCAAGGTCACCGCGCGCTTGGTGGACCAGTACACGGTGAGGAAGTCTTCGGCGTCGGCGGTGGTCATGATGCGTTCAGCGTAGGGTATTGAGTTCGTTAGCCGACTCACGATATGGTCGTTACCCGGCTAACGACTAAACTCGAAGGACCGCGATGAAACTTGGCATCGGCATCACCGACTTCTCCTGGCCAGTCCCCACCGACCGACTCGGCCCCACCGTCACCGACCTCGCGCAGCAGGCCGACGAATCCGGATTCGACAGCCTGTGGGTGATGGACCACTTCTTCCAGATCCGCCTGTCCGGGCTGCCGCCGGAATCCCCGATGCTGGAAGCCTATGCGGCACTGGGCTTTCTGGCCGGTATCACCCGGCGCATCAAACTCGGCACCCTGGTCACCTCGGTGGCCTACCGCCACCCGGGCATCCTGCTCAAATCGCTCACCACCCTCGACGTACTCAGCGGTGGCAGAACGTATTTCGGCATCGGCGCGGGCGCCGCGATCGACCCCGCGAAACTCGAGGGAATCTTCGAAACCGACGGTCTGGGTATCCCGTTCCCCTCGCTGAGCCAACGATACGAAATGCTCGAGGAGACCCTCCGGATCGCGCACCGCATGTGGGAGGGTGACGAAACACCGTTCCGCGGAACGCATTACGAGCTGACCCGCCCACTCAACTCACCGAATTCGGTGCAGCGCCCGCACCCGCCGATCCTGATCGCGGGCAGCGGCGAACGCAAGACACTCCGCCTGGTCGCCCGCTACGGCGACGCGTGCAGCCTGTTCGACATGCCCGGCGCGGGCTACGCCGACGACATCACCCACAAGCTCGACGTGCTGCGCGCGCACTGCGACGAGGCCGGACGCGATTTCGACGAGATCGAGAAGACGATCGGCACCCACCTGGACCCGAGTGACGAGCGGCACTTCGTGGCGCACATGCGCGAACTGGCGGCCCTGGGCATCGACCACGTGCTGCTCGCCCCGCAGGGCCCGTGGGACGACAAACGCCTGGCCGGAGTGGCCGCGGTACTGCCCGAGATTCACGCGATGTGAGCGCGACGCGCGGGGCGACGCGAACCGGCCGCGCGGTCCGGCACGCACACCACATTGAGGTCCGCACGGCAAAGGGGCAGAATTGGTGTGTCGGACTTCGGCGCATATGCGGTATTCCTGTCCGGCACGGTCGACAGCGGTTACTGTCGAGTGCCCCTCGGGTGGATTCGGTGATTCGCCGTCGGTGGATCCAGGGGGCATGTGCGTTCCCAACCCGCAGGTGGCGGGTCCGGGAGAGGATCGGATCGCCCGGCCGCGCGGGTGGATCGAGAAAGGGGCGCAGCGTGCACTGGTGGGAGTCCGCGCCTCCAGGAAGAGCATCCGTGCCGACCGCTGCCCGCTCCGCCGCCGCAGCGGCCCAATTCGTCCTATTCCCCGGGCCGAGCGGCACGCTCACCATCCCCATCGCGGCGGCGGCCGATATCGCCACCGCGCGTCAGGCCGGGCGCGACTGCGCCATCGGGCTCGGTTTCTCCCCGACCGACGTCACCATGATCTCCACCGCCATCTCCGAGGTCGCCCGCAACATCATCAGCTACGCCGGACACGGCGAGGTCCGCCTGACCATCGCCGACGTGCAGGGTCGCCGCGCGCTGGTGGTGCATGCGCAGGATCAGGGTCCCGGCATCCCGGATACGGCCGCCGCGCTCGAGCATGCGGGTGGTTCGGGCCGTCGGCTCGGCTTGGGGCTGCCCGGTGCGCGGCGGTTGATGGACGGGCTGGTGCTCGAATCCGAACTCGGCCACGGCACGCTGGTCGAGATGTGGAAGTGGATTCCGGTGCGCGCACGCCGGTGAGATGCGGCGTTGCGCTCGGACTCCGGTGCGCAGGCCCGGTACAGGGATTCTGGTACGCAGACAACACCGAGACTCTGGTACGCGCACGGCTTCGAGTTCGTGCGTGCCGGACGAGACTGTGCGCGCTCGGCGGGCGGAGGCAGGTCGGTAGGGTGGGCGCGTGAGTCGGCGCATCCCTGTATTGATTGTGGCCGGATTTCTCGGGGCCGGAAAGACGACGCTGCTGAATCACCTGCTGCGGCAGCGCCAGGCGCGAATCGGGGTGGTGGTCAACGACTTCGGTGCGGTGAACATCGACGCGATGCTGGTGGCCGGGCAGGTCGACGCGATGGTGTCGCTGGGCAACGGCTGCGTGTGCTGCGCGGTGGATATCGGCGAGCTGGACGAGATGTTCACCCGGCTGGCCCAGAGCAATCGCGTCGATGTGATCGTGGTGGAGGCCAGCGGGTTGGCCGAACCGCGCAATCTGATCCGCATGGTGGCCACCAGCGACAATCCGCGCATCCGGTACGGCGGGCTGGTCGAGCTCGTGGACGCGGAGCATTTCCCGGACAGTCGCGACCGGCATCCGGAACTGGCGTCCCATCTGCGACTGGCGGATCTGGTCGTGCTGAACAAGGCCGATCGGGTCCCGGCCGCGGCGCTCGCACGACTGCGCGACGAGCTCGGCGAGCTGGTGCGGGGCGTCCCGGTGCACGCGACCACGCACGGCCGGATCGATCCCGCGCTGCTGTTCGACCCGCCCGAACGGGCCGAACCGACCGTGGCCGAACAGCTCAGCTTCGACGAACTGCTGCACGACGACCACGACCACACCGTCGATCATCGGCATCTGCACGACGACTATCAGAGCGTATCGTTCACCAGCACAACCGATCTCGATCCGCGCAAGTTGGTGGCGCTGCTGGAGGATCCACCGGCCGGGTTGTTCCGCGCCAAGGGTTTCGTCGCATTCGGGGTCGCGGATGATCGCCGAAAGTTCCTGCTGCACATGGTCGGACGGCATCTGGTGTTCGAGTCGGCGGTGTGGTCGCGCGGCGAGTCCCGGCGCACCGATCTCGTCCTGATCGGATCGGGCCTGGACGTCGTCGCGACCACGGCGGCACTACAGGACACCGTGCACGACGGCCCCGAACCGCTGGACGAACAGGCATTGCTCGGGGTCTGGCGGCACGTCCCGCAGGAACTCGGCGGTACCGAATCCGATTCCCACGCGGAGATCTTGCAGGCCGAAACCGACAGTGCCACAAGAGATATCAGCGTTCCATAGGCCGACATCAATCGGTTGCTCACACCGTACCCACCTGGTACGAATCCTCAGCCAGGCGATCCAGCAGATCCGCGGCGGCGCCCCGGACCGAGGCGGGATCACCGTGCCACCCGAGCATGTGCAAGACGGCGTCGGGGATCAGATGATCCGCTTCATCGGGTGCCGAACCCTGATCGGATCGAATGTTGATCACGCTCTCCACCAGGCGAAACGGCAGTGTGTGCGCATCCTCCGCGGCATCCGTGGCCACCTCGGCGGCGAGTTGCTCGTACCGCTGCCGCAGTTGCGCGCGCCGCAACCGGAACTCCTCGAAACGTTCCGAACGCAGTTCCGGCAGGAGATACAGCGCGCCGAGATTCCAACGCGCCGCACACAATTGCCGCACGTCGAACCAGGCCAGCGCGTAGAGCCGCACCTGCGGCGGCTCGTCCGTGACATCCAGCTGCGCGACAAGATCCAGTGGGGCGGAGATCGTTTCGGACAGCAGTGCGTCCAGGATGTCGTCCTTCGCCCCGAAATGGTGGTAGAGCGAGGCCTGCCGGATGCCGACCGCGTCGGCGATGGCCCGGGTCGAGGTACTCGCGTACCCGCGCGTGGTGAACAGTTCGGCGGCGGCGTCCAGGATTTCCGCGCGCGGTGTCGAGCCGCGGCGACGCCGGGCCTCGAGGCGGGGGCGGCCGGGTCCGGGTTGCATCACACCTCTCATTCTGAACCATCGACCCGCTCGCAGGCCCGTCACCTGGGCGGAGAGATTTCTGTCATTTGACAGAAATCCAGGCAACACAAAAGTTACCGACGGTAGCGAACCGGATACATCGGCGTCACCGATCAGGTCATCGGACTCGGAAAACTATCAGTCGATAGATATTGGCCGCGACGCCGAAGGATTCCGCCCATGGCCACCACCCTGCCCGCATCACCGTCCGACAGCGCCGACCTCGAGGCATTCGGCTACCAGCCCGTCCTGCACCGCAAACTCGGCCGGTACGCCTCGTTCGCGGCCGGATTCTCCTTCGTCTCCATCCTCACCACGATCTTCCAATTCTTCGGATTCGGTTACGGATTCGGCGGCGGGGCCTTCTTCTGGACCTGGCCGATCGTGTTCGCCGGACAGTTCCTGGTGGCGCTGAACTTCGCCGAACTCGCTGCGCGGTACCCGATTTCGGGATGCATCTACCAGTGGTCGCGCCGACTCGCGGGCGAACTCGTCGGCTGGTTCGCGGGCTGGATGATGATCATCGCGCAGATCGTCACCGCCGCCGCGGCGGCCATCGCGCTGCAGGTGGTGCTGCCCTCGATCTGGAGCGGGTTCCAGCTCATCGGCCACGACACCGCGCTGACCTCGAAATCCGGTGCGGCGAACGCGGTGCTGCTGGGCAGCATCCTGCTGGTGCTGACCACGGTGGTCAATGTGGTGGGTATCGAACTGATGGCGCGGATCAACACCATCGGCGTCACGATCGAGATCGTCGGGGTGCTCGCCACGATCGCGCTGTTCCTGACCCACACCCATCGCGGACCGCACGTCGTGCTCGAACACAGCACCGCCGCGCCCGGCGGATACTGGGCCGCATTCCTGGTGTCCGGGTTGATGGCCGCCTACGTGATGGTCGGATTCGATTCCGCCGGTGAGCTTTCCGAGGAGACCCGCAATCCCCGGCAGGTCGCGCCGCGCACGATTCTGACCGCGCTGGCCGTCTCGGCGCTCGGTGGCGGGCTCATGCTGTTCGGTGCGCTGATGGCCGCGCCGAGTCTGACCGACGGCAACCTGTCCACCGACGGGCTGGCGTACGTCATCTCCGCGACGCTGGACAGTCCGGCGGGCAAGGTGCTGCTGGGCTGCGTCGCCGTCGCGATCTCGGTGTGCACCTTGGCAATTCAGACCGCGGGCTCGCGGCTGATGTTCTCGATGGCCCGCGACGGACGACTGCCGTTCGCCCGGCAGCTCGCCACGGTCCATCCCCGTTTCGGCACGCCGGTGCTGCCGTCGGTGGTGATCGGCGCGCTCGCGATCGCACTGCTGGTACTCAACCTCGGCAACGCGGCGATCTTCGCGACCCTGGCCAGCGTCTGCATCGTCATGCTGTACCTGGCCTATCTGCTGGTCACCGTGCCGCTGCTGCTCCAGCGGCTGCGCGGCCCGGTCCAGCAACCCGACGGCCTGTTCTCCCTGGGGCGCTGGGGAATTCCGGTGAACCTGCTGGCCGTGGTCTGGGGTATCGCGATGGCTGTGAACCTGGCCTGGCCCCGACCCGCGGTCTACACACCGAACGGCGGCAGCTGGTGGATGCTCTGGGCCGCACCGCTTTTCGTGCTGCTGACCATCGCCGTCGGCATAGTGGTGCACCGGCTCGCGGCCGCACCGGACCGAAACGCCACGCCCGCAGTACAACCCGCATGACCCGCCGCGCCGGTGCCCGCACCGCCCGACCCGGATATCTGGGCCGCCCGGCCCTGGCCCTGTTGATCGCCGCCGCGATCGATCGAGCCGTCACCGTCGCACGTCATCGAAAGGACTCGCAATGACCAGCACCGCATCCACGACCGAGGCACGGGCACACGCCCGTTCGCAGGCGGCGGGCGCGAATGTCGACGGGCCGGAGCTGCCCGCGAACGTCGATGCCGCGAATATCTCCTTCGCCCAGCGGATTCCGGCGGGCGGGTACGCGAATGTCGTGCTGGACCGGGGAACTCGGATCAGGCTGTCCGATCCCGCGGGCGCGGCGTGCGCGCACCTGATGCTGCTGCGCGCCGATTCTCCCTGGGAGCGGCTCAATGTCGCGGATACGGTGAAGGTGCCGTGGCAGGCCTACCTGGGGACCGGACATCCGTTGCTCTCCGATCAAGGGCGCATTCTGGCCACGCTCGTGGCGGATACGTCACGGCGACACGACGCCCTGTGTGGCCCGGGGCCCGCCGCTCGACGCGGCCTGTTGCTCGCCGCCTCGAAGCAGGGGCTGACCTCGCGTGATATCGGGCCGACGGTATCGCTGTTCCGTGGCGTGCGGGTCGATGCGGACGGCGGACTCGTGCCGACCGGCGGTGCCGGAGCGGGACAGGCGGTCGAGTTGATCACGCATCTGCCGGTCACCCTGCTGCTCGCGAACGCCGAGCATCCTCTCGACCCGACTCCGGTCACCGAACTCGACGTCGTCGCGTGGCACACGCCCGAGGATCTCGCGCACCTTCCCGGCACCGAGCCGGAATACCAACGGGCCGTGGAGAACACCGAGCGGGCATGGCACGCCGCGCACATCCCGGCGTGACACACCCGGCGCACAGAGACCGAAACCCATTCCCCCGGAACGGATCCCACATATGACCACCTCGGCACACACCGTCATCCTCGATCAGACCGTGCCCGCTCGCAGTCCCTGGTCGGCCGTCGTCCCCGCCGGAGCCCGGCTGGACATCATCGACCTGCACGGCAATCAGGCCGTCGACTGCCTGCTGTACTCGGCCGCCGATCACGCCGACCGCTACAGCGCCCAGGCCACGATCACCGCGCAGCGCAACATCTTTCTCACCACCGGCAGTGTGCTGCGCACCGAGACCGGCACCGCCCTGATGACGGTCATCGCCGACGAGGTGGGCAACCACGACACCGTCGCCGGGGCCTGCTCACAGGAGTCCAACACCCTGCGCTACGGCCACCACACCCGCCATCAGCACGCCTGCGTCGAGAACTTCCTCGCCGAAGGTATGAAATGGGGTCTGGGCAAACGGGATCTGGTCTCGAACATCAACTGGTTCATGAACGTCCCGGTGGAGGCCGACGGCACCCTCGGCATCGTCGACGGCCTGTCCGCCCCGGGCAAGAGCCTGTCCCTGCGCGCCGAGATCGACACCCTCGTCCTGATCTCCAACTGCCCGCAGATCAACAACCCCTGCAACGGATTCGACCCCACCCCCGTCCGCATGGTCATCACGCACTGAGCTGGCGCCGCCCCGAGTTCCACTGAATCCACTACCGCACAGTCACATTCGCGCAGGAGGTACGAGAGTATGACCGACGCCGCACCGGCCCTCGCATCGCTCGGGCACCCACCCGCATCCCGGAAACACATCCTCGACGTGCGACCGCCCGATATCGCCGGAACCGAGAAACCCGCAATCGTCTCCGTCGCCGAGACGGGGGCTCACACAATCCACACCGCAGCAGCAGGTGCGCAACCGGCTGTCGATGGTGACAACGAAACTCGTTCTGCGACACGCGATTCGATGGATGGCGAGACGGTCGGGACGGATGCGGCCGCCGCATGGGCAGCGCTCGAGGTGCGGCCCACGAACGAGATCGAGGTGCTGCGGCCGGGAATGCTGACGACGGTGCAGGATTGGCCGGGACGGGTGGGGTTCTGGCATGTGGGAGTGCCGCCGTCGGGGCCGATGGACGATCTGTCGTTCCGGCTGGGCAACCGGGCGCTGGGCAATGCCGAGGGCGCGGCGGGGCTCGAATGCACGCTGGGTGGTCCGGCGCTGCGCTTCGAGCGGGAGGTGCGGGTGTGTGTGACCGGAGCGCCCGCGCCGGTCACCGTGGACGGGGTGCCGGTGCCGCAGTGGCGCACGGTGCGAGTCCCGGCGGGCGGGGTGCTGGATGTCGGTCCGGTCACCGGGCCCGGTATGCGGACCTACATCCTGTTCGAGGGCGGGCTCGAGCTGCCCGAATATCTGGGTAGCACAGCGACTTTCACGCTCGGCGGGTTCGGCGGCGGTACGGGGGCGGCGCTGCGGGCCGCAGACCGGCTGCCCTTGGACACGGCCACCGGAACTGTCACCTCCGGTGTGCCCACCGACGACCGCCCGATGCTGTCCCATCGCTGGGAGCTGGCCGTCACCGAGGGGCCGCACGGCGCGCCGGAGTTCTTCACGCGCAACGACATCGACACCATCGTCGCCACCGACTACCAGGTGCATTTCAACTCCGACCGGACCGGCGTGCGGCTCATCGGCCCCAAACCACAGTGGGCGCGCACCGACGGCGGCGAGGCCGGACTGCACCCGTCCAATATCCACGACACCGCGTATTCGGTTGGCGCACTGGACTTCACCGGCGACACCCCGATCCTGCTCGGACCGGACGGACCCAGCCTCGGCGGATTCGTCTGCCCGATCACGGTGACCGCCGCCGATCGCTGGAAACTCGGTCAGCTCGCGCCGGGCGACACCGTGCGGTTCGTCCCGGTGCGCGCCGATCGCGTCGCCTCACCACGCAGCCTGGGCCCCGCGCGCCGGGCGGGCTGGCCGTTCGTCCGCTCGACCGCCGGAGACCGCGACGACGGCATCCTGGCCCGCACCGACGCCGACGACACCACCACGGTGACCTATCGGCGTGCGGGTGAGGACGGCGTGCTGGTCGAATACGGCGATATGACACTGGATCTCGGGCTCCGGGCACGCGTGCACGCGCTGTACGAGCACCTGCGTGAGCGCGGCGAACCGGGCATCACCGAACTGACATCGGGCATCCGTTCTCTTCAGATCCGATTCGATCCGGATCGCCTGCCGACCGCGAAACTGCTTGCCCTGCTGGGTGATGCGGAATCGCTGCTGCCGCCCGCCGACGAACTGGTGGTCCCGAGCCGGACCGTACATCTGCCGCTGTCCTGGGACGATCCGGCGACCCGCGAGGCGATCACCCGCTACATGCACGGCGTTCGCGCGGATGCGCCGTGGTGCCCGTGGAATATCGAGTTCATCCGCAGAATGAACGGATTGTCCACGGTGAGTGAGGTTTTCGATACCGTCTTCGCGGCCGAATACCTGGTGCTCGGCCTGGGTGATGTCTACCTCGGCGCACCCGTGGCCACCCCGACCGATCCCCGGCATCGCCTGGTCACCACGAAATACAATCCGGCTCGCACCTGGACTCCCCAGAACGCGGTCGGCATCGGCGGCGCGTACCTGTGCATCTACGGTATGGAGGGTCCAGGCGGTTACCAGTTCGTGGGGCGGACTACCCAGGTGTGGCAGCACAACACCACGGGCGATGAATCCCCTTGGCTGCTCAGATATTTCGACCGCATCCGGTGGTACCCGGTCGAAGCCGACGAATTGCTGCACCTGCGCGCGGAATTCGCTGCCGGGCGCGGTGAATTGCGCGCGGAGGACGGCGAATTCCGGCTCTCGGACCACCGCCGCTTCCTCGCGGACAACGCCACCTCGATCGAGCAGTTCCGCGCTCGACAGCAGCAGGCTTTCGCCGCCGAACGTCAATCCTGGCGCACGGCAGGCGAACTCGCCGAATCAGCGGTTTGAGCAAACCGCACCGCCCAGCCACAAGGTTCACATTCGAGGAGACCGGACCATGACCGTATGGATCCATCGACCACCCGACGATTCGATCGCCGCACAACTCACGGCCGCCGGGGGTGAGCTGGCCGGGCTGCGACTGGCCGTGAAGGACAATGTCGATGTCGCCGGAATGCCCACCACCGCAGGCTGTCCGGAGTTCGCCTACACCCCGGAGCACGACGCACCCGCGGTCGCGGCCCTGCGCGCGGCGGGCGCGGTCGTGGTGGGGAAGACGAATCTGGACCAGTTCGCGACCGGACTGGTCGGCACGCGCTCGCCCTACGGCGCGGTTTCGGATCTGCGACGGCCCGAATTCGTCTCGGGCGGTTCGAGTTCCGGTTCCGCGGTCGCGGTGGCCAGCGGTGCGGCCGATATCGCGATCGGCACCGATACCGCGGGTTCGGGCCGGGTCCCGGCGGCATTCCAGGGCATCGTCGGCATCAAACCGACCGTCGGGGTGGTGTCCACCGAGGGTGTGGTCCCGGCCTGCCGGTCCTACGACTGCGTGACGATCTTCGCCGCGGACATACACCTGGCGAACCGAGCGATGGGCGTGCTCGCCGCCGCCGGTGCCCGCACCTGGCCCGCCGACGTGCGGTTCGCCGCGCCGCCGGAACCCGTCGTGGCGATCTTCGACGCACTGCCCGACCTGGACCCATTGTGGCGCAAAGCCTTCGATCGAACCGTCGCACAACTGCGGGACTCCGGTGCGCGCATCGTCACGGTGGATCCCGAACCGTTCCTGGCGGCGGCCCGGCTGCTGTACGACGGCGCACTGGTCGCCGAAAGGTACTCCGCGGTAGGCGAATTCGTAGATGCGCACCCCGACGCGATCGACCCCACGGTCGGATCGATCATCCGCGCCGCCCGCGACATCCCGGCACACCGGCTCGTCGCGGATCTCGAAACGCTACAACAACTTCGCGCCCGCGCATTGGCAAGCTTGAACGGCTCCGACGCCCTGCTCACCCCGACCGCCCCCTACCAACCGACGATCGCGGAGGTGAGCGCCGACCCGATCGGCGTCAATTCCCGACTCGGGGTCTACACGAACTTCTGCAATCTGTTCGACCTGTGCGCGGTGGCGGTCCCGGCCGGAACCGCGGGCGACGCACAGTTCGGCGTCACGGTACTGGCCCGCCCCTTCGAAGACGCGGTCGCACTGGATATCGCCACACGAATCACCGAGGGAGACAACCACTCCCACCCCGAGCCGGCCCCCGCCTGGCCACTACGCCGCGCACCCGCCCACGAACTGATCGTCTTCGGCGCACACCTACGCGGCCAGCCCCTCGAACATCAACTCACTGACCTCGGCGCACGCTGGGCGGGCCCGGTACGAACCGCACCGCGATACCGCCTCGCCGCCCTCGACACCACTCCCCCGAAACCCGCCGTCACCCGCCAACCCGACGACATCACCGGAGCAACCATCGCCGGAGAACGCTGGCTACTCTCCCCCGCCGCCCTCGGCCAATTCCTCACCCAACTCCCCGCCCCCATGCAACTGGGCGCAGTAGAACTGGACGACGGCACCTGGCACACCGCCTTCGCCTGCGACGCCACCACCGCCCTCACCGCCAAGGACATCAGCGAATACAGCAGTTGGAAAACCGCCCTCGCCGCGGGCGCAGTCGGCTGAGACTCGGCCCAGCGCGCAGCACGCCTGACCGGTCATCGACCGCAACGCGGGGCCAATCCGTCACGCACGAATGTTCACGCACGAAACGGAGCGAACGCCACCGAAACCAAGCAGCGCGCCCAACAAGCAGCGCGCCCAACAAGCAGCGCGCCCAACAAGCAGCGCGCCCAACAAGCAGCGCGCCCAACAAGCAGCGCGCCCAACAAGCAGCGCGCCCAACAAGCAGCGCGCCCAACAAGCAGCGCGCCCAACAAGCAGCGCGCCCTGCCGCACGTGACGTGCGGCAGGGCGCGACCGGAACGCGGATTACTTGGTGACGGCAGCAGCCGCGTTGCCCGCGGCCCCGATGAGCGTCGACACCAACGTGTATGCGAGGTTGATCAGCTCCGAATTCGCCACGTCACCCAGGCCCAGTGAGGTCGCCAGCGGTGCGAGCAACTGGATGGCCGAGGTGACCAGGGTGCTCACCGCGGAGTTCGGATCGGCGAGATTCGGTGTGCCGGGCTGGGTTTGGGTGCCCGCCTGCGGCGTGGTGCCCGGCGTGGCCTGCGGTTGCGCGGCACCGGGGGTGTAGGCGCCGGGCGTACTCTGCTGCGGCGCAGCGGGTGTCGCCGCATTCGGCACGGCGGCATTCGGTGTGGCAGCGTTGGGCGCGACCGGGTTGGGCGTGGAATCCACTGCCGGAGCGGCGTTCTGCGGTGCGGTGCCGTCGTTCGCCGCAGGAGCCGCGTTCGTCTGCGGAATCGGGGCGGCTGCGGCCGAACTGCTGGGCGGGGCTCCGAGCAGATAGGTCACCAGTCCGGTGGTGATGGCGATCGCATGCTTGATCTGGCCCTCGTTGGAGACCAGTTGTGCCGCGTCGGCCTTGTTGGCCCCGTTGCCCATCTCGATGAACACGTCGGGCACCTGGGTCAGCGCGGGCCCGGCGATATCGGAGCGGGTCTGCATCCCGTCGACGGCCCCGGCGTAGCTGGCCGCGGTGAATCCGGCCCGCTTGTAGGCATCGCGCACGGCCTTGCTGGCGGCCAGTCCGGCGGTCGCCTGCACCTGCGATGCCTTGGCATCGGAGACGGGCAGCTTCGGGACGATGAGATGGAATCCGTGATCCTGCGCGGGCGCGCCGTCGGCGTGGATGCTGACCGCGACGTCGGCGCCCGAACGATTGGCCGCGGCGGCCCGCTCGTCGACGCAACCACCCCACCCGGTGTCGTCCTGACGACTCAGCACCACCCGCGCACCCAGCACCTCGAGTGACTGCTTGACGAGGTTGGCAACCTTCCAGTTGATGGTGTGCTCGGGCGTGCCGTCCAGGGCGGTCATCCCGGTGGTCTGACAGGGCTTGGTACCGCCGTAACCATTGCTGACCGGGCGGTTCAGATCCTGCCCGGAGCCCTGGTGCCCGGGATCGATGAATATCGTCCGACCCGACAGTTTGGTGGACAGATTGGACGGTGCCGGCGCGGGCGCGGCAGGGGCGGCCGAGGCGCTCGGCACGAGTCCCGCGCAGGTGGCAGCGGTCGTGACGACGAGACACAGACCTGCCCGAACGACTTTCGGCTTGCGGTGGAACAGCTGGCGAGAGAACACAACGCCCTCCAAATCCGGTGCTGGTACCGGTATCGCGGTGCCAATGAGCACAGCCGGGGCGGCGTACCGCCCTAGCTGTTACTGCTGTTGCGGTTGTTACGGGTGAGCATAGCCACAATCTCGCCCGATGTCGCCTTCCACTCCCGTTTCACAGCGATCCGCAACATTCCCGCATCCGGCACTCGCGCGCGCCGCCTACCTCAGGCGCGCACGATATTGCTCCCCTGCACCTTCACCGCGTGCGACGCCAGCGGACGGGTGGCCGGGCCGTGCGCCACGGTCCCGTCGAGATGGAATGTGCTTCCGTGACAAGGACATTCGATCAATCCGTTGACCACCTTGTTGACCTTGCATCCGGCATGGGTGCAGGTGGTGGAGAAACCGGAGTAGGTACCCGCGGTCGGCTGGGTGACGACGGTGTCGCCGACGATCACCCCACCGCCGACGGGCACATCGGAGGTACTGGTCAGTGGCGCGTCCGCCTGCTTCGCGGTCGTCGACGAGGAAGTCGACGACGAATCATCCGAGCTACAGGCGGCCGCCAGGGTGAGCGCGGCCGCGGCCACACCGGCGCCGGCCAGCGCCGTGCGGCGGTCGAGCGGGTTGACGACCGAATCGTTCTGAGACATGGGCTGTTCTCCTCCGGGGCAGCCGCGGCCGAACCAGCGATCCGCGCACCCCATAGGTGGTCGGGGCAAGATCGATCGAGGCGAACGATACGGGGTGCATCGTCGTGTGACACCACAAATTTCGCCGATTCGATCAATTCGCCCGCGTGATTCTGATAGACAGCCGGGAAAGGTGCGGGAGTTCCCGCCACGCCACCGAATTTTCGGCGGCACAGATCAGTTCTAGGAGGACCACCGTGCGTGCCAGCACGCTTGCGATCGCCGGAGCCGTGGCTTCGGCGGCCACCCTGCTCGCGTCGGGAACGGCCGCCGCCGCTCCGGCGACGTCCATCCCCGGCGACGGGCTCTACCGCGTGGGCGTGGACATCACCCCCGGCATCTATCAGTCGGCCGGGCCGACCGATCCGGCACATGCGTGCTTCTGGGAACGGCTGTGGAAGATTCCCGGCCCACAGGACCACGGTGATCCGAATCAGTACATCGTGGCCAGCGATCTGACCAAGCACACCCCGGTCCGAGTGATGATCAAATCCACCGATGTCGCCTTCAAGGCGACCGGATGCGGCCGCTGGGTGCTGATGCCCCCGCCGCCGAACACCGGCTCCTACGGCCCGGGCGGGCTGTTCGGCAGCGAATACTGACCGTTCGCGGGAACGTTCCGGCAGACCGTCGGAACGTTCCCGCACCGCCCTGATGTGAGCGCTCACAACCTTCCGGTGTACTGTCCGGACCGACTCTCACGTGTCCCGATCGGAGGTTGGCATGGCGCTCGGACCTGACCAGATGTGCACACCGCGGCGGGCCCGCCGATGATCACCACCCGTCGCCGCCTCGCCGACGGCCGCGAGATCCTGTACTTCGACCGGGAACCGGTGGCGCGCAACGCGATCGACACCCGCGACCTGCCGACGACGACCACCCATTCGCAGCGTCGATTCGATCCGCTGCTCGGCGAATGGGTGGTGCTGGCCTCGCATCGCCAGACCCGCACCTTCCTGCCTCCGGCGGATCTGTGCCCGCTGTGCCCGTCGACGCCGGAACGGGCCACCGAGATTCCCGAATCCGATTACGAGATAGCGGTTTTCGAGAATCGGTTTCCGTCATTGTCGACCGATCACATCGAATTGCCCGCCGCGGTGGCGGGTTCGCCGCTCACCGAACTCCGGGACGGATACGGACGCTGTGAAGTGGTGTGCTTCACCAGTGTTCACGATTCCTCCTTCGATCGGCTGGACCCGCAGCGGGCGCGCATGGTGGTGGACGTGTGGGCCCATCGCACCGCCGAACTGAGCGAATTGGACGGCGTCGGCCAGGTGTTCTGCTTCGAGAACCACGGCGAGGAGATCGGGGTCACCCTGGCGCATCCGCACGGGCAGATCTACGCCTACCCCTTCGTCACGCCGCGCGTCGCGAAGATCGCCGCCAATGTCGCGGAGTATCGGAAAGCCCACGGCGGCAACCTGTTCGGCGATCTGCTCGCCGCCGAGCGCGCGGCCGGACTGCGCGTGGTCGCGGCCAACGAGGAGTGGACCGCCTTCGTGCCGCCGTTCGCCCGCTGGCCGTACGAGGTGCAGTTGTATCCGCATCGCCGGGTGGCCGACCTGCCCGACCTCGACGACGCCCAGCGCGACGCGTTCGCCGAACTCTATCTGGACGTGCTGGGCCGCTTCGCCCACCGTTTCGACACCCCGATGCCGTACATCGCCGCCTGGAATCAGGCCCCGACACCGAAATCCGGTGTGCCCCGCGATGATTGGTGGCTGAACCTACAGCTGTTCTCGATCCGCCGGGCGGCGGGCAAGCTCAAGTACCTGGCCGGATCCGAATCCGGCATGAACGTCTTCATCAGCGACACCACCCCGGAGACGGTCGCGGCCGAACTGCGGGAGGTCACCGCGTCGTGAGCGGAGTCGAACAGGGCGTCTGGGTCGCCCCCGGACGGGTCAACATCATCGGCGAGCACACCGATTACAACGACGGCTACGCGTTGCCGATCGCGCTGCCGCATGTGGTGCGGTGCGCGGCGACGGCCGAATCCGATGCGCGAGTGATGGTTTCGTCACGACAGCATCCCGGCGAGGTGATCACCGAGCCGATCGCCGGGCTCGCGGATGCGACGGTGACCGGCTGGGCGCGGTATCCGCTCGGCGTCGTGCACGAGTACGTCCGGCGGGGATACGCGATTGCGGGTGTGCGGCTCGAACTGGACGGCGCGGTGCCGGTCGGCGCGGGGCTGTCCTCCTCGGCGGCGGTGGAGTGCGCGGTCGCGGTCGCGCTGCGCGATCTGTTCGAGCTGCCGGTCACCGATGCCGAGCTGATCGATATCGGCCGGGCCGCGGAGAACTCGTATGTCGGCGCGGCCACCGGGACGCTGGATCAGTCCGCGTCGGTGCTGTGCACGGCCGGGCACGCGCTGTTCCTGGACTTCGGCCGGGGCGAACACGACCAGGTGCCCTTCGATCTGGCCGCGGCCGGGCTGACGCTGCTGGTCGCGGACACCAATACCCCGCATCAGCACGCCGGTGGCGGATATGCCCAGCGCCGCAAGGAATGTGAGCAGGCCGCAGCCGCGCTCGGGGTGCGGTCGCTGCGCGAGATCACCGATATCGCGGCGGTCGAGCGGATCGCCGCGGACGCGCCGCGACGCCGGGCCCGGCACATCGTCTCGGAGAACGCGCGGGTGCTCGAGGTGGTGCGGATGTTGCACGACGGCCGCGATCCGCGCGAGATCGGGCCGATCCTGACCGCCGGACACGCCTCGCTGCGGGACGATTTCGAGATCTCCACCCCGCAGTTGGACGCGGCGGTCGCCGCGGCATTGGCGGCGGGTGCGCACGGCGCGCGCATGGTCGGCGGCGGATTCGGCGGCAGCATCATCGCCCTGGTGGACACCGACCGTCTCGACGCGACCGTCGAGAGTATCGAAAACCGTTTCCACACCGAGGGTTTCGCACAACCGCGAACTTTCGTCGCGGTGCCCTCGGCAGGTGCGCGCCGGGAGTCGTGAGGGTCCGGCTCGGCGCGGCCATTACCCCCGAGGTCCACGACGGTGGAATCCAAGACGAACTTCCTGCGCGCGATCCGATCCGGCCACGCCCTGGCCACCTCCCGCCCCCTGCACACCGGACGTCGCTTCATCGTCGTGGAGACCGAAATCCACGATGCCGCAGGCACACTCGTCGGCAAGACCACCCAGACCCAGGCGGTTCTCTGACCCCTACGCTCCGCCCTGTTCCCCCTCGATCTCATCCACCCACGCCTGCATTCCGGCGAGGAATCCGTGCCGCTCCTCGGGCGTGAGCCGATCCATCGCGCGGAACAGCCCCGCACTGCGCCGGGCGAGGAATTCCTCGAAGGCCGCGCGGTACTCCGGCGCGGCCGAGAGCAGTGTGCGCCGATGGTCGGCCGGATCGTTGCGCCGCTGTAGCAGCCCGGCCCGGGTGAGCTCCCCGCTGAGCTGACTGGCATTGGTGAGCCCGAGCCCCAGTTGCCGGGCCACCTCACTCACGCTCGCCGGGCCCGACGACACCACGAAGCCCAGCACCGCGCCGTGCCGCGCACCCAGTCCCGCCTGCTCGAACACCTTCCGGATCACCGGTGGCATGTCGTTCCGGGCACGCCGCAGGTAGGCGGAGACCATCGGCACGAGCATCGTCAGCCGACGTCGTTGCTCCGCACTCACGGTCGATGCCACATCCGCGCCGTCGGCCGATGCCTCTTCCACTACGCCTCCCGGTCCCTCTTGACAGCACCCAGCATACAAGTTCAGACTTCTGAACTATTCGGAAATCTGAACTATCAAGGGGATCATCGTGACGACACCGTCCACCAACCCGACCGAATACTTCGACGCTTTCTACCGGACCCAGCCCGCCGACGGATCCGACGTCCGGTCCGCCGGCTGGGATATCGGCCAGGCTCAGCCGCTGGTCGAGGAACTGGAGAGCGCGGGCGCGTTCGGCCCGCGCGTGCTGGACGCCGGATGCGGCACCGGCGAGAACGTACTGTTCCTGACCACGCGCGGACATCGGGTGACCGGTATCGACGGCGCACCGGCGGCCATCGAGCACGCCCGCGCCAAGGCCGCGCTGCGCGGCATCGAGGCCGAGTTCGCCGTGGCCGACGCCTGCGAATTGTCCGGCTACGACGGACAATTCGACAGCGTGCTGGATTCCGGCCTGTTCCACACCTTCGGCGACGCCGATCGAAGCCGCTATGTCGCAGCGCTGCACCGGGTTTCGGTGCCGGGCGCGCTCGTGCACATACTGGCGGTCAGTGCGGCGGCCGAGCCCGGCCCCGGGCCGCGCCGGATCACCGAGGCCGAACTCCGCGAGAGTTTCGCGACCGGTTGGAGCATCGAGGAGCTGCGACCCGCCACGATGCTGGGCAAGCTGCCCGGTGCCGAGGCCCGAACCCCCATTCCCGCTTGGCTTTTCAGCGCGCGGCGGCAGGGGTGACGCCGCGCGCGTGGCAGCGGCTGCTCCGGACGGTGACGACCCTGGTCGCGCTGGACAGCTTCGCCCAGGCCATGTTCGCCGGACGCCTGATGGCCGGAAGTTACGACGGGTTGGACGCGCATTCGCTGAACGGGTCGATCATGGCGATCGGCATGCTGATCATGACGCTGTGTTTCGCCGCGGCGTGGCGGTTCGGGCAGGCCACCGGGCGGGCCGTGCTGCGTAGTGCGGCGCTGACCGTTGCCGCGGGAGCCGAGATCGGGTTGGGGCACAAGGCGATTCTGGCCGTGCACGTGCCGCTGGGCGTCGCGCTCGTGGCAGGTCTGGTCGCGGTGACGATGCAGGTGTGGGCGAAGCCGGCGATCGAGACCGAGGTCGCGGCCTGATGAACTCCGCGTTCTCCCGACGGTCCCTGTTCCGGATCGCGGCGGCGGTCGGGGTGGCCGGGGCGGCCGGGGCCTGGCAGTTGACCGCCGATTCCCCGGACGACCGGGTGCATCTGACCAGTTCGGCCCGGCTGCCCGAACCATTCACGCTGCCGCTGCGGGTGCCCTCGCCACTCACTCCGATTCGCCGCGATGCGACCACGGACTACTACCGGATCGTCCAGCGGCGCGCGAATGCCGTTGTGCTGCCCGGTTATTCGACGCCGATCTGGGGTTACGACGGCACCTTCCCCGGGCCGCTGCTGGTGACCGAACGCGGTCGCCGCGCGGTGATCACGCATCGCAACGAGTTACCCGTGCCGGTGGTGGTTCATCTGCACGGCGGGCATGTGCCCGAGGCATCGGACGGGTATCCGACCGATCTGCTGTCACCCGTCGACACGATGAGCCCGCACGACGCGATGATGATGACCTCGGATCCCTTGGCACACACCATGATCGGTGAGCGCGATTACATCTATCCGGCCGGGCAGCCCGCGGCGACGCTCTGGTATCACGATCATCGGATGGATTTCACCGGCGCATCGGTGTGGCGTGGACTGGCCGGGGTGCACCTGATCGTCGACCCGGACGAGCGGCGACTCGGATTACCCTCGGGCACACGGGATCTGCCGTTGCTGATCACCGATCGGGCATTCGACGCGACCGGGGCGTTCAACTATCCGGCCATCGATCCCACCGCCCTGCACACGCCCGGGGTGACCGGGAAATTCGGCCGCGGCGTGCTGGGCGACGTGATTCTGGTGAACGGCGTGCCCTGGCCGGTGCACCGGGTCGGCACAGCTCGGCACCGGCTGCGCCTGATCAACGGATCCAATGCCCGCGTCTACCGGCTCCGCGTCGACATGCCGCGCGGGGACGGACATTTCGTGCAGATCGGCTCGGACGGCGGGCTGCTGCGGGAACCACAACGGGTGGACGAACTGACGATCGCGCCCGGCGAACGCTACGAGGTGATCCTGGATCTGTCCGGATGTTCGGTCGGCGACCGCGTCGACATCCACAACGACCTCGGCGACGGAAACACCACGCGCGTCATGCGTTTCGAGGTCGTCGAGCGGGTCGCGGACACCTCCACGGTGCCCGATCGACTCTCCGAGATCGCGCCACTGCACCGGCACGACGCGGTCACCACCCGCCGATTCGATTTCCGCCGTGGGGATTCCGGCTCGATGAGCGGCTGGCTGATCAACGGACGGCCCTACGATCCGCGCGAACCGATCGCCCGGCCGCGTCTGGGCGAGGTGGAGATCTGGCGGCTGTCCACCGATCTCGATCATCCGATTCACCTGCACCTCAACCAATTCCAGGTGCTCTCCCGCAACGGCGCGCCACCCCAGGCCACCGATGCGGGCTGGAAGGACACCGTCTATCTGGGAGCCAGTGAACTCGCCGAGATCGCCGTGCGGTTCACCGACTATCCGGGGCGGTACGTGCTGCACTGTCACAATCTCGAGCACGAGGACATGGCGATGATGGCGACGTTCACCACGCACACCTGACCCGCCGGGAGCTTGTGACGAATTCCTTACGGACGGCGGTGTCGCGTACCCGAACGGCGGCGCGCGGGCCAGGATCGGTACATGACTTCCACACGACCGAATCCGGCCTGAGGCGATGCGGGTACTGCTCACCGGCGCGGCCGGCTTCATCGGGTCCCATATTCGCCGCGCGCTGACCGACGCGGGCGACGAGGTGGTGGCCGTCGATCTCATGCTGGCGGCCGCACACGGGATCGACGCGGCCGCGCCCGAGCAGGTGCACCGGGTCGACGTGCGTGATCCGGACGCGCTCACCGCGCTGCTACGCGGGGTCGACGCGGTGTGCCATCAGGCCGCGGTGGTGGGTGCGGGGGTCAGCGCCGCCGACGCACCCGCCTACGCCAGCCACAACGATCTCGGCACCGCGGTCCTGCTGGCCGCGATGGCCGAGACCGGGGTGCGGCGGCTGGTGCTGGCCTCCTCGATGGTCGTCTACGGCGAGGGCCGGTATCACACCGCCGACGGCACACCGGCGGTTCCGGCGCCGCGCCGACGAGACGATCTGGATCGCGGACTGTTCGATCATCTCGATCCCGAAACCGGAGAACCGTTGCGCTGGAGCGTGATCGACGAGGACAACCCGCTGTGCCCGCGCAGCCTGTACGCGGCGAGCAAAGTGGCACAGGAGAATTACGCGAACGCCTGGACCGCGGTGACCGGCGGCACGGTCACCGCACTGCGGTACCACAACGTCTACGGCGACGGTATGCCAAGGGACACACCGTATTCCGGGGTCGCGGCCATCTTCCGCTCGGCCCTCGAGGCGGGCGAATCACCGCGCGTCTTCGAGGACGGCACGCAGATGCGCGATTTCGTCCACGTTCGCGATATCGCCGCGGCCAACCTCGCCGCCCTGCACCGCCCGCTCCCCGGCTTCGTCCCCCTGAACATCGCCTCGGGCACCCCCATCAGCATCCGCGAGGTCGCCGACCTGCTCGCCCGTGCCCACCACGGCAAACCACCCACCGTCACCGGACAGTACCGCCCCGGCGACGTCCGCCACATCGTGGCCAGCCCCGAAAGAGCCAGCGCCCTACTGGATTTCAGTGCCACCATCGCTCCCGCCGACGGCCTCACCGAGTTCGCCACCGCACCCCTGCGCCCCGCGTCCGGCACCGGCGCACCGCAGTGGCGCTGACCGCGGGCGAGCGAACGGAACTACGGCCAGCACCAGTTCAGGGTGGCGGATCCGGGCGTCGGGATGTGGACGCAGATGTTCACCCAGATATAGGGCGAATCCACGGTCGACGTCGCGGGCCGGTCCCTGGCGGCGGATGTCGGTGTGTCGGGCTGGGCAGCCGATGCGGACGATGCCGCCAGGGCGACGAGTGGGACTGCTGCTGCGGCGATCGCCGCCGAGCGGGCAATTCCTGCGAGCATCTTCATCAACTCCTTCGAATCGAGAACCACGGTCACCGGCTCCGAAGAAAAATCGACATAATTACGGTAGCACCTGCGGCAACCCCCTCGACCCGACGATCTCGGGCATCGCGGAACGGCGCAATCAGGACGAAGTGCGGGCGCTCGCCGCGGTCTCGGGGTGCGGCAGCAGCGGGAGGCGGATTTCGAAGCGACAGCCGAGGTCCTGGTTGTGGGCGCTGATATCGCCGTGATGGGCCTGGATCAGGCCCGCGGCGATGGCCAGGCCCATGCCGCTGTTGCTGCCGATATCGGTACTGGAGCGGGCGGCGGTGCCACGGTAGGCGACCTCGAAGATGCGGGGCAGATCCTCCGGGGCGATACCGGGGCCGGTGTCGGTGACCTGGGTGAAGGCCCGGCCGTCGCGGATGCCGGAGCAGATCTCGATGCGACCGCCGGACGGGGTGTGTTCGATGGCGTTGGCGACCAGGTTGGTCAGCACCCGGGTCAGGGCGCGATCGCTGGCGGATACCGGGATCTCCGAATCAGGTTGGTGTGCAACCAGACTCACCCCGGCACGGACGGCGGTCGGCTGGTTGGCTGCGGCGACCTCGTCGACGAGTTCGCGCAGATCCACCGGTTCGAGTTGTAGGCGCAGCGCGCCGGAGTTGATCTTCGACATCTCGAACAGGTCGTCCACCATGGTCGAGAGCCGATTCGTTTCCAGGACAATGCGATTCGCGTAACGCTCCACGGTTTCGGGCTGATCGATCACGCCGTCGACCAGCGCCTCCCCCATGGCCCGGATACCGGCCAGCGGGGTGCGCAGATCGTGGCTCACCCAGGCGACGAGTTCGCGGCGGGAACGTTCGGCGGCGCGTTCCTGTTCGCGCATCTGCCGCTCCCACACCGTCTTTCGAGCCTGGGCCCGCCCCAGCACGATGGCCGCGGGCACCGCGACGATGGTGACCACGGCCAGTACCACCGCGATGCGGCGCAGTTCGTCGGTGAACATCATGCCGCTCACCGCGACCACCCCGACCAGGGTGGCCAGCGTAGGAATCAGTACCAGCAACACCATGCTGCCGGTGAGGCTGCGATTGTGGGTCAGGCGCATGGCCAGTGCGCCCAGCGCGGTCACGGGCAGCGATCCGGCCAGAGCGAATCCGATCAGCCCGAGCAGGTCGGTGGGCATCAGCGATCTCCGTCCTCGTCACCGGGGCGGCCCCAAGCGTAGCCGCGACCCCAGATCGTCTCGATGCGGTGTGCGGCACCGAGTTTCGCACGCAGGCGTTTGATGTGCACGGTGACGGTGGACTGATCGCCGAAGGACCAGCCCCACACCTGTTCGAGCAGTTCGGCCCGCCCGAACACCTGCTGTGGATGCGCGAGCAGGAAGGCCAGCAGATCGAATTCGCGGGCGGTCAGCTCCACCCGGCGGCCGTCGACCAGCACCGCCTGCGCGTCGGGCCGCAATTCGATTGCGCCGCTGCGCAATACCGGTTGTTCGGCCGGGGCCTCGGTACGCTGCACCCGCCGCAGCACCGAGGCCACCCGCAACGCCAGTTCCCTCGGACTGAACGGCTTCACGATGTAGTCGTCCGCGCCGGACTGCAAGCCCAGCACCCGATCCTCCTCCTCACCGAGCGCGGTCAGCAGAATGATCGGGGTATCCGGATGCGGTCCGGCGCGCACCGCCCGGCACAGCTCGATCCCGTCCGGCGGCGGCATCATCACGTCCAGCACCACCAGCGCGATCTCGTTGCGCGCCAACACTTCCGCGGTCGAGGGACCGTCGGCGGTCTCCACCACCGTGAAGCCGTCCCGTTCGAGGTAGCGGCGCACCACCTCCCGGACCACGGCGTCGTCATCGGCCACCAGAATGCGCATCGAATCACCAGTTCGTCATCAGCAGATGGTTGAGCAGCAGCGCCGCGACGGCTTGCAGCGCCAACCAGATCCGTACCCGCCGCGCCGGCAGCAACGCCGTCCCGGCCAGCACCCACATATCGAACGGCAACCAGATCCGTTCGGTCTCGGCCTTGCTCAGGCCGCTCAGGTCGGCGGCAAGGATGGCCAGCACCCCCGCCGCGGCCAGCAGCGCCGCCGGATCCACGTGCTCCCGCCACCCGGCCAGGCGTGCGGGCCACGCGGGCCGCGGCGTGCCCCCGGCCAGCACCCCGCGCACGACGCGATGCAGGGCCGCCGCGGCGGCCAACCCGATCGAGCAGACGGTCGCGGCGAGGTTGCCCCAGATCCAGTAGGAGTAGGGACGTTCCGAGGCGATGCCCTGGTAATAGCGTTGCACCACAAGGTGATAGCCGTCGAGCCACCAGAATCCGGCGGCGGCGAAGGCGGCCACCACCAGCGCGACGCCCACGAGTGTGGCGGCCGCGGGCAGGGCGGCGCGCATGCCGCGCGCGCACAGCACCGCGACCGCGGGGATCACCATGAGCGTGAGTCCGTAGTTCAGGAACAACCCGTAACCGAACAGCAGACCGGACGCCAGCGCGACCCCAGGCCACCCCGGACCGCGCCGGGTCGCGATCGCCAGCAGCGCCACCGCCCATGCGGTCACCCCGGCGAACAGCGCGTCGGCCGAAACTCCCAGCCAGACCGCGGCGGGTGCGAGAACCAGGTACGGCACCGCGGCCCGGGCTCGATCCTCCGCACCCAGCGCACGCAGGGCTGCCGCGACCGCAACGACCGCGGACGCGCCCGCCGAGACCACCAGCCAGGCCGCCCACGCCCCGCCACGCAGGCCGATCCGGTCCATCAGTACGAAGGTCAGCAGGGCCCCGGCCGGATGTCCGGAGACGTGCGTCGCCCACGAGTCCGGCTGGAAATCCAGTATGCGACCGGAGAATTCGCGCAGCATCGCGCCGATGTCGGTAATCCGCCCGGCCTCGTAGAGATACTCCTCGTGTCGCGCGAGCCGCCCCGCGAAACCGGTCTGCCAGCCATCGATCATGGCGAGCGAGAAGATCCACGCGATCGAGGTGACCCAGGCGACCAGCAACATCGGCCGCCACGGCAACCTGCGGGCGAGTTCGGGCCCGCGCAGCACCACCAGGACCGCGACGAGAATCGCCGGACCGGTCCCCCAGCCGAGGTGCGGCCCCCAGATCCCGAAGATCGGCGCGGCCGCGGCGTACAGATGTTTCGACCACTGCTGGCCGCGGATCTGCGGCACCGCGAACGCCACCACGACCAGCAGCGCGGCCGCGACCGCGCAGATCACGTCGGCGCGTGCGCCCGAGACACGCCGGACCCGGGCGGGAATCACCTGCTGCACCCGTTCACCCTAGGCCGCGCCGGGCGCCGAATTCGCCGCACGGCACCGTCGCACCGCGTCCCGTCATACTTTCGTCATCGGTTCCCTGGGCCGAAATCGGTGGTCGCGGGCCTACGGTCGAGAGGTGAGCGATGCACTGAGCGCGCGGGACGTCACCGTCGTCATCCCCTGCCACAACGAGGCCGGGGCACTACCCGGCGTACTGGCGGCGATGCCGTACGGATACCGGGTGATCGTGGTCGACAACGCCTGCACCGACGACACCGCCGCGGTAGCGCGGGCCGCCGGAGCGACCGTGGTCACCGAGCCGGTGCCCGGCTACGGTTCGGCGGTCGAGGCGGGCGTGCGGGCGGCCGACACCGCGCTGGTCGCGGTGCTCGACGGCGACGGCTCCATGGACGCGGCCGAATTACCCTGTCTGCTGGGCGAATTCGACCCGACCGTGGATATGGTCGTGGGCCGCCGCCGTCCGGTGCGGGCGAGCGCGTGGCCCTGGCACGCCCGGCTGGGTAATCTGCTGATCGCCGCGCTGCTGCGCCGACAGCACGGTCTGCCGGTGCACGATATCGCCGCCATGCGGGTCACCCGGCGTGATCGCCTGATCGCGCTGGGTCCGCTGCATCCGCGCTCGGGATATCCCCTGGCGCTGCTGATCCGCGCGGGCGCGGCGGGCTGGCGGATCGTCGAGCGCGATATCAGTTACCGGCCGAGAACCCATGGCGTATCCAAGGTTTCGGGTTCGGTCCGCGGTACCGTGCGCGCCGTCGCGGACTTCTGGAGCGTGCGATGATCACCACCTCCTCCTCGGCGGGTATCCCCGCCACCCTGCTGGTGATCGCCAAGGCGCCCATCGCCGGATTCGCGAAAACCCGTCTCACACCGGACTTCTCACCGCGGGAGGCGGCCCAGCTCGCCGCCGCGGCCCTGCTGGACACGCTCCGCGCCGTGCGGCACAGCGGCGTGCGTCATCGGGTGGTCGCCTGGACCGGCGACCTCACCCGGGCCGAGCGGTCCGACGAATTGTCCACGGCCCTGGCCGAATTCGAGCTGATCCCGCAACGTGGCGAAACCTTCGGCCAGCGCCTGGCCAACGCCCACGCCGACGCCGCCCGCGCGGGCCTGCCGGTCCTCCAGATCGGCATGGACACCCCGCAGGCTGGCCCGGCCCTGCTCGCGGTCTCGGCGACCCTGCTGCTGGAATGCGGCGACACCGTGCTGGGTCCGGCCGCCGACGGCGGCTGGTGGGCCCTGGGCCTGACCGACCCCCGACCCGCCCGCACCCTCGCCGAGGTTCCCATGTCGACCGCCCACACCGGCGACCTCACCCGAGAAGCCTTGAGCCGCTGCGGATGCCGGGTCCGGCGACTCCCCGTCCTCACCGACGTCGACACCGCGGACGACGCTCTCACCGTGGCCCGCGAACATCACGGCCACTTCTCCCGCGCTGTCGAGCAGTTACGTCATCACGCACCCGCGTGACCGGCGTGCCCGTCGTGATCTCGGTGATCGGCATGTTCGCCGTCACCGTGATCAGGCATCGAATGTTCGTGCGCGTGGCCGTGTTCCGCGTCCGGTGAACCACCCATCATGCGCAACATGGGAATTCCCCCGGTGCGCACGAACCGGATCACCAGAACCGCCGCGAGCAACAGGAATACGATGTTGAGCCAGGTGGTGTAGTTCCACCGGATGCCCTCCTCCATGACCATGGCGTTACGCTCAGCGGGCACGAGTCCCGTTGCGCCGAAGAGGATTTCGACGAGGTACCCGGCACCGACCATGGCCACGTAGAACACGCCCAGCACGGTCAGCATCATGCGGGTGCCGTAATACTTGCGGTAGATGTTCAGGATCGGCAGGATCAGCAGGTCGGCGAAGATGAACGCGGTCACGCCACCGAAGCTGATGCCGCCGTTCCAGAGCACCGCGGCCAGCGGCACATTCCCGATCGAGCACACGAACGACGCGATCGCCACCAGCGGCCCGACGATCGGCCCCCAGATCGCCGACAGCAGCGGATGATCACTCAGAAAGAAGTGCTGCCAGAACGTATCCGGCACCCACGCCCCGATCGCACCGGCGATCAGCAGCCCGATGATCAGGTCGCGCAGGATCGCGGCCCACTCCATCACGAAGACGTGCGATACCGCGGTCAGCCCGCGCCCGGACAGCAGCCGCCGCCCGAACGACCCCTCGCCCGCGACCGACATGTCCATGGCCGCATGGCCTTCCATCGATCCGGCCAGCCCGCGCTCGGACTGTGCCCGCGCCGCCTCCACCAGCCGCGACCGCACGAACAACCGGAACAGCACCGCCACCAGCACGATCATGATCGGTCCGCCGATGAATTCGGCGGCGGTGAACTGCCACCCCAGCAGCAGCGCCAGAATGATCCCGAGTTCCACGACCAGATTGGTCGACCCGATCTCGAACGCCATCGCCGCGGTGAAGTTCGCCCCCTTGCGGAACAGGGACCGCGCCAGCGCGACGGCCGCGTACGAACACGACGACGAGGCCGCCCCCAACACCGACGCGACCGCCAGCGTCCGCGGCCGATCGTCCCCCAGCAACCGCACGATCGTCGACTTGCGCACCACCGCCTGCACTACCGCCGACAGCGCGAACCCGAGTATCAGCGCCCACAGAATCTCCCAGGTCATCGACCCGGTCAACGCCAACATATGCCCTACCGCATGCATCAGCCACCTCGTTTCCGCCGTAGCCACGACCCCGAACGAGCCGCGCTCCAGCAGCAACATATACCCCCCACGGGTATGTGGTCAACAGCCTCGCACCACCCCTACCAGCACACACCCCCGAAACGCGCCGATGCCGCGCCCACCGGTCGATTCCGGCGAACACGGCATCGGTCACACATCCCCGCCCCGGGGCCGGCTCCGATTTTGCGGGGCGCTCACCCTTCGTTCCACCCGCCGCAAGCCTGCCGGAGCGGGCCGGAAGCGTGGGTACTACAGCCCGGCGAGCCGCTCGATCACGCCCGCGGCCTTCTCGGTGTATTCGATCGGATCGCCGTCGGGCATCACGTCGATCTGCGTAATCCCCAGCGCCGCATACTGTTCCGCCTCGGCGAGGAAGGTGTCCGGATCCGCGGCCGGGGAGGTGAAGGCGGTGAGGGTCTTGCGGATGACGTCGTAGTCGCGGCCCTCGGCCTCGCAGTGCCCACGCAGCACCTCGAGCTTGTGCGTGACATCCTCGAGGCCGGTGCCGAACAGGTTGCACGCGTCGGCGTAGCGCGCCACCTGCAACAGCGTCTTCTTCTCACCGCCGCCGCCGATCAGGATCGGCGGGCGCGGCCGGGTCAACGGCGCTGGGACACACAGGGTTTCGGCGAGTTCGTAATGCTTGCCCTTGTACGGACCGTTGTTGTCGCTCCACATCTGCAGGCAGATCTGCAGCGTCTCCTCCATGCGCTCGAACCGCTCGGCCATCGGGACGACCGGCACGCCGAGTCCGAGCTGTTCACGCTCGTACCAGGACGCGCCGATGCCCAGCTGCGCGCGCCCCTCGGACAGCACGTCGAGGGTGGACACGATCTTGGCGAGCAGGCCCGGGTACCGGTACATCACGCCGGTGACCAGCACGGCCAGCCGCATCCGCTCGGTCAGCGCCGCGACGTACCCCAGCGTGGTGTACGCCTCGAGCATCGGTTCCTCGGCGCGACCGCGCATCTCCATCTGGAAGTAGTGGTCCATCACCGTGAACTCCGCGAAACCGGCCTGCTCGGCGAGTTGCGCGGTGCGGGCGAGGGTCGGCGCGATCCGCGCCGGATCCGACGGAGTCGAGAAGTTCCAGTAGTGCAGACTCAGATCCATTACTGTCGTTCCTTCGCACTGGGCGGGAGTGAATGGACGGTTATCCGTCGATTCCCCACCCTAGTCCCGATCCGGAACGACCGCCCCGGCCGACCACCGACCACTTCCGAAGTCGATCCGAAAGCCCCTGCGCGACAACGCTTTTCTCAGGATCCCACGGATACCGGCTCGGCATGCCGCTCCGAGATGAGCGACTCTCCGACGATCGCGGCGGTCCGCGGCTTCAGATGCCCCGCCTCGACCAGCACCCCCAGCGCCGCGGCCTTGCGCGCGCAGGAGGCGGCGGCACAATCCAGATGCTCCTGCATGACGCGATGCGCCTCGGGCACCGCGAGCGGTTGCTCGGGCGCACTGTGCCCCGCCAGCAACTCCAGGATCGGCCCGGCGGATTCCGCGTCCAGTCGCGCGCGAATCTCCGCGACGCTACGACCGGGCGTCATCCGGCGCGGCGGGCGCACGATGAGCAACAGCACCGCCAATGCGGCGGCCGTCGCCATCACGACGACGAAAATCTGCCAGCTGCTCATCATTTCACCCCCTCGAATGCGAAATCCGCACCGACGCAGACACAACCGCAATGAATACTCATCTCTCTCTTCCGTGTTCGAAATTGTCTAACCCGGATTGCCTTTTTCTCGAATTACATTGCAGGACAAGCATTTACATATAAAAGAACTACACGCGAAATGCGGTGGCCAGATGAACCGACACGTCGTTGATCGCGATCCGCGCGGCCGTCAATCGCGCCCACACGTCATCGGCGGCGGCATCATCGGCGGTCCACACACTCGCGCACGGCGCGAACGGCTCGTTGGCCAACGCGATCGCCTGCTCGGCATCCGCGACGCGAACCACGGGCAACACCGGCCCGAGCGTCTGCTGGGTCAGCACCGCCATCGCCGGATCGGCGTCCGCGAGCACGGTCGGCTGCATGATCTGCCCCTCACCGTTCCCCCCGACCCGCACCCGCGCACCTTTGACGATGGCGTCGGCGATCTGATCGCGCACATTGTCCACATGCGCGGCCGAGGTCATCACCTCCACAGTCGAATCGTCCGGATCGTGCGAACCGAACGCGAGCACCTCCTCGACCAGCCGATCCAGGAACTCGTCGTAGATCGCCGATTCCACGAACACCCGCTCGATACTCGCGCAGCTCTGCCCCGAGCCCGCGAGCCCGCCCAGCGCGATACCGGTGGCCGCCCGCCCGATATCGGCCCCGGCCAGCACCACCGCCGCCGATTTCCCGCCGATGTCCAACCCGCACGGAATGAGCCGACCGGCCGCGCGCAGCGCCACCACCTTGCCGGTTTCCGGTGAACCGTTGAAATGCACCGCGTCGACCGTATCCACGACCGCCGCACCGGACTCGGGCCCGGCGACGAACTCGAACACCGGCGGCGCACCCAGATCGAGCCAGCCCGTGACCAGCGCGCGCATCGTCAGCGGCGTCACCGAGGACGGCTTGGCCACCACCGCGGATCCGGCCAGCAACGCCGGAACCGCGTCCAGCAACGGCGTGGCCATCGGGGCGGTCCAGCTGGAGATCACCCCGGCGACCGCGCACGGCCGGTGCGCGACGGCCAGCCGCAATGCCGCGCCGGGCACCCGGCCGGCGCGGGTGCGGGGCGGGCTCAGGAAGTCCGCGCCGCGGGTGCGGTGATAGTCCAGCGTGTCGATACCGAGCCGAAACTCCTGGTGAGCGGCGGTGGCGGATCGACCCGTCTCGGCCGCGAGCAGCGCGGCGATCGGATCCTCGTTGTCCAGGAGCCAGTCCCGGAAGGCGGTGAGCCAGTGCACCCGGCCCACCACCCCCATCGCGCGCCATTCGCTCTGCGCCTCGCGCAGCTGGGCGACGGTCGCGTGCACCCGGTCGGGTGTGTGCATCGGCAACGTACCCAGAATTCGTCCGTCGGCGGGTGCGGTCACGGTGATCCAGGAGTCCCTGGCGGCATTCGAGGGAATCGACAACATTCGAGGTTCACTCCGGTCGCGATGGGATGGGGGTACCCACACCGCGAACACACAGCTCACAGGTCGATTCGGCAAACGACCGGGTCGCAAGGGTTCCCCGAGCGCAGTGCGGGATATGAAAACCGTATGGCTATCGTGAACGTTCAACCAGCGCGGATTGGGCCAGGAATCACCGAATATGGGACGTCGCCAGCAAACTTACTCGTGAGTAAAGTGTACGGGCGCACCGCATTTCGCCACGAATCAGCGCCGATTCTGCGAGGATTTGCAGGTGAACGATGCGAGAACGTCGGAGGAGTCCGGTCGCTTGCGGTCGATCAGCGGGGCGGCGCTGCTGATCGAGTACGCCGTATCGCGTGGCCTGTCGATGGCGTCGCTGCTGTCCGGAACAGGTCTTTCCGAGAACCAGTTGCAGGATCACAGCACCGAGATCACCCTCGCCCAGGAGATCGCGCTGACCCGCAACGTCGTGGCCGCCCTGGACGACGAGCCGGGCATGGGTCTGATGGCCGGACTCAGTTGTCACGCACCGAATTTCGGTGTTCTCGGCTTCGCGGCCATGAGCAGCCCGACCCTGCGGCGGGCCGCGGAGATGGTGCTCCAGTACGCCGATCTGTCGTTCACCTTCGCGCACCACACTCTCGAGGACCACGGCCAGGAGTTCTGGTTCATCCGCGATGATCGCGCCATTCCGGCCGATCTGCACCGCTTCGTACTGGAGCGCGACCTCGCAGCTATCGCGACCGTGACGCAGGACGTGCTGGGCTCGCGACTGCCGATGATCCGGGCGGAGATCGCGGTGGATCCGCACCCGATCTACGAGATGTTCGGGACGTTGCTCGGGGTCGACAAACTCGTGTTCGGCACCGAACGCACGGTGCTGATCGGCAACACCAGCGCCCTGGATCAGCCCATGCCGCAATCGAATCCGGTCACCGCGCGCTACTACGAGCGCCAGTGCGCGGATCTGATCCAGCAGCGTCGCAACCGCACCGGCCTGAGCGGTCAGGTGCGCGAACTGCTGATCCGGCACGGCGGCGTCGCCGACCAGACCCATATCGCCGCGGACCTGGACGTCAGCGTGCGCACCCTGCGTCGGCGGCTGGCCAGCGAGGGCACCACCTTCCGCGAGGTCAGCAACGAAACCGTCGGGCTGCTCGCGGAGGAGATGCTGATCGCCGGGCTGACGGTCGAGCACGCCGCGGAACGACTGGGCTATTCCAGCGTCTCGGCGTTCACCTCGGCGTTCCGGTCCTGGCGGGGTCAGTCACCGGGGCAGTTCGCCCGCACCCACCGGGGCCGGGCCACCGTCCGCGTCTGAGGCGGCGCGCCGATTCGGCATTCGTAACCCATTCGAGTTCAGCTAATGGTCCGCGAGGGGCTGAACCGGACTTATCCTGCCCAAATGACAACCAGCAAAGAAGGAGTAACCGAAGGGCCACTGCATCTGCTGGCCCGCGGTGCGTGGCAGTCGCTGCTGGTCATCGGCATCCTGTCGGTGGTCATCGGCCTCATGATCCTGATCTGGCCGGGGCCGACACTCGTCGTCGCCGGCATTCTGTTCGGTTTCTATCTGCTGTTCTCCGGTGTGCTGCAACTCGTCGCGGCGATGGGCCCGCACGTGGGGGCCGGGTGGCGGGTGCTGTCGATCGTCAGCGGCATCCTGTCGTTCATCCTGGCGGTGTTCTGCTTCCGGCACATCGGCGATTCGCTGGTGCTGCTGGCGCTGTGGATCGCGGTCAGCTGGCTGTTCCGCGGGATGGCGGTGCTGATCGGCGGCACCGAATCGCCCTCGGGCATGCCCGGCAAGGGGTGGACGATCGTCTTCGGTGTGCTGCTGCTGATCGGCGGCGTGGTCATGGTGGTGTGGCCGATCCACTCGATCGCCGCGCTGACCGTCCTGACCGGTTGGTGGCTGTTGTTCATGGGCCTCATGGAGATCGTGGAGGCGTTCCAGGTGCGTGGCGCGGCCAAGCACATTCCGAGCCCTGCGTAGTCGACCCGGCGACGGCCGTCAGCGGACCAGCGGTTCCGGTAACAGATCCGCGTGGTCCGCGGGCGGCCGTCGTGGCGTCCGATAGGACGAGGGCAGTCCCAGCGTGTGCTCGCCGATGTAGTTGAGCACCATCTCCCGGCTCACCGGCGCCGTGCGCATGAGCCGCGCGGTGAACCACATCTCGGCCAGGCCGTATTCGGGGGTGAGCCCATTCCCGCCGTGCACCTGGATCGCCTGATCCAACGCGTGCAGCGAAGCCTCGGCGGCGGCGAATTTGGCCATGTTGGCCGCGGCGGCCGCATCGTGACCGGCATCGAACTGCTGCGCCGCGGCGCGGGTGGCCAGCCGGGCCAGTTCGACCTCGATGTGGGATTCGGCCAGCGGATGCGAAATGCCTTGGTGCGCACCGATCGGCACCGACCACACCCGGCGTTCCTTGGCATAGTCCACCGCCTTGGCCACCGCGTAACGACCGATGCCGCAACTGATCGCCGAGGCCAGCACGCGTTCGGGGTTCAACCCGGCGAACACCTGCGGTAATCCCTTGCCGGGCAAGCCGATCAGCGCCTGCGGGCCCAGCCGGACCTCGTCCAGGAAGACGGTGAACTGCCGGTCCGGGGAGACCACCGCGGTCGGCAGTGGTTGCAGCGTAACGCCTTTCGCGTCGGTGGGAACAACGAACAGCGACAACGGATTTCGCCGCGTATCGGCGATGTCGACCGCGCGGGCGACGACCAGCAGCGCATCGGCCTCGTCGGCCGCGGAGATGAAACACTTTCCGCCCGAAACGATCCAGTCCGCACCGTCGGCGCGGGCGAAGGTGCGCACGGCGTGCGCGTTGGATCCCGAATCGGGTTCGGTGAGCGCGAAGGCCATCTTGCGGGTGCCGTCGGCCAGCCCCGGCAGCCAGGCGGCCGCGAGTTCCGGCGAGCCGTGCGCGGCCAGGATGGATCCGCAGATGGCCGGTGAGATAACCGTCAACAGCAGCGGAATGCCGTGCGCCGCAAGCTCTTCCACGACGATCGACAATTCGGTCAGGCCCGCGCCGGCACCGCCGTGTTCGATCGGCAGATGGACCCCCAGCATGCCCGCGGACCCCAGATCGGCCCACAGTTCGTCGAGCTTCGCACCGGCGCGCGAACGCTCCAGGAAATATTCCGCCCCGTATTTCGACGCGATCTGCGCGACCCCGTCGCGAAGCAGGCGTTGATCGGAGCTGTCGACGAGAAGACCCTGCACGGTTGCCCCACTCTCCCTCGGCTCAACCGTACCCGACACCGCGGTCCGGCGGTCCGAATCGCCCTATGCCCGTTCGAGTCTTGCTACCTTTGGAGCACCCGTCGGAGTAACTCGTACAGGAGTCGACATCATGAGCATCGTCTGGATGATCATCATCGGCCTGATCGCCGGTGCCATCGCCCGTCTGCTCGTCCCGGGCAAGGAGAGCTTCGGCTGGATCGGCACCATCGTGCTGGGCGTCGTGGGCGGATTCGTCGGCGGAACCCTGGGCAGCCTGGTCTTCGCCCCACACAAGCTGAGTTTCCGGCAGCCGATCGAGCACACCTTCATCGGCGCGATCGTCGGCGCCGTCATCGTCCTGATCATCTACAAGTTCGTGCGCGCCCGCACCTAGCGCCCGCACCACTCACCGACGGACCGCTCCCGGGCGGTCCGTCGGTGTAAGCCCGCTGAATCTCCGGCCCAACCGATAACCGCTGCTCGGGGCACGAAACGACCTAGACTGTCGGCATTTCATGCAGTAGACCATCGGATGCGAACCGATAGGAGATCCTCATGACAGCCGGCACCTCCCATGCCCTGGCCGCGGGAACCTGGGTCATCGACCCGGCCCATTCCCAACTCGGCTTCACCGTGCGCCACCTGATGGTGAGCAAGGTCCGCGGACGATTCAGCGACTTCTCCGGCAAACTCGTCGTCGGCGAGGACGGCGCCGCCCGCGCCGAGGCGCAGATCCAGGTCTCCTCGGTCACCACCGACAACGAACAGCGCGACGCGCATCTGCGCACCGCCGATTTCTTCAAGGCCGAGGAATTCCCGCTCGCGACGTTCGCCACCTCCGAATTCCGGATCGAGCCGGGCGAATTCGACGTCGCCGGTGAGTTCACCATTCGCGGCGTCACCAAGCCGATCACCCTCGCGGTCGAATTCCTCGGCAGCAATCCGGGGATGGGCGCGGGGCCAGTCGCCGGATTCGAGGCCAAGACGGTCATCAACCGGCGGGATTTCGACATCACCATCGATATGCCGCTGCCCGAGGGCGGCGCGGTGATCGGTGACAAGATCACCCTCACCCTGGAGATCGAGGTCGGCCTCCAGGGCTGAGCGTGGCCCCCGAGCCGGACCGCACCGCAGACCGGTCCGGCTCAGGGGCGGCACCTCAGGGGCGGCACACCGCCGAATGCGAATTGCCGCCGATCTGGGTCAGAATTCCGCGCGGCAGCAGAATCCCGTACAGCGACACGTCCAGGCTGCACACGTAGGCCGAGGCGAACGCGCCGTCCTGCGTCGCGCCGCCCAGATCGGACAACATCCTGGGCAGATCGATCGCCGCCTGATCCAATTGCGCACCGTGTGCGATCAGCATGGTCAACGCGTCGTGCGAGGAATCCTGCGCCGCGGCGATCTTGGGCTGGATCCGCTGCACCAGCTGTTCCATCGAATTCGTCGCGCCCGCGATCTGATCGGTCGAGGCGAGCAGCGACTGTCCCTGCCGATACAGGCCGCCGACCAGCGCGCGGGTCTGGGTGATCAGGGTTTCCAGCTGGTCACCGCGTGCGGCCAGACTCTTCATCACGCCCGACAGATTCGTGATGATGTCCGCGAGGATCGCGTCGCGCCGCTCGAAATCCCCCGCCAGGCCCGCGGCCTGGGTGATGAACGCGCTCAGCGAGACCCCGTTGCCCTGTAACGCCTCGATCAACGTGCCGGTCAGATCGTTGACCTGGGCGGGGTCCAGGGTCTGGAACAGCGGCTCGAATCCGTTGAGCAGCTGGGAGATGTCGAAGGAGGGTTCGGTCTGCGCCAGCGGAATCGCACCCCCGGCCGGGAGCAGCGTGGGCTCGCCCTTGGTCCCGGGCTCCAGCGCGACGTAGCGCTGCCCGATCAGATTCTGGTACCGCACAAGGGCTTTGGTGTCGTGATAGAGATGCTGATCGCGCTGCACCCGGAAGGTCACCGCAGCCACGTACTTGTGACTCGCGGGATCGCGCACCGTGCCGATGGAGTCGACCTTGCCGACCCGCACCCCGGCCATGCGCACATCGTCACCGGGACGCAGCCCGAGCACATCGGTGAACGTCGCGGAATAGCTGTCGGTCTGCCCCTTGACGGTGCGGGCGAGCGTATTCCACATCATCACCGTCACCAGCAGCGCCACCAGGCCGAAGATCGCGAACCCGACCGCGGCCTTGCGATCCTTGCCCCTCATTCCGGCGTTCCATCCGCAGTTACCGAACCGAGCACAGCACGCCTCCTGAAACCTTGCGGTGGAACCGGACTACTGGCAACGACCTCGCTGATGACGCAATTTCGGCTATGACGCAGCAAATGCGAGCACTATAGCGAATGCGGATCGATCGTGAACCCCGCCACACCGCGCACCCGCGCGCCGCATTGCACCGCGACACGTTGTCGCCCATCATTTGCTGGTCACCGATCCGGGCATACACCCCGTCGGCCGGGCAGATCCCCCGGTCCGGGCCCGGTATCGGGTTTCGATCGGCTCGCCCGGCGTCATCCCCGCCGGTCTGCTTAGCTGGGACCCACCACGCGGAGGTCAATACGGTCATGTCGAATATCGCGCAGGCGACTGCGGGCGAACGACGAGCGGCACATCGGGCACGCAAGGAACCGCTGGCGCCCCGGCTCGCCTCGGCCGCGGCCTGGCTGCTGTGCATTGTGGTGATCGTGGGCGGCGCGATCTTCTTCGCACCCCGGATCCCGGTCGATTGGCTACAGGACGTGGTGGGCGCCGCCGGGTTGGCGCTGTCGGCGGCGACGCTGTGGTTCGCGGTGGGCTGTTTCCTGTGCGTGGTGGTCGCGATCGTGTCCTGGCGCAGCCGCAAGGTCTGGCGGCTCGCGGCCGGGGTGATCGCGGCGGCGCTGGCGCTCACGGTCGTGCTGGTGCCCTGGCTGACCGCGTGGCGCACCGCGTCCGCGCACGGTTCGACGGTGTCGGTGTTTTCCTTCTCCGATCAGGGTCCGCACCGATCACCCACGCGGACAACGACTTTCGCCACCATCGACGGCCAGGCGCTGGATCTGGACGTGTATCGCCCGACGCAGCCCGCGGCTGGGGCGCCGGCGATCGTGTTCGTGCACGGCGGCGGATTCGTCAACGGCAACCGCGGTGAGAGCAACAGCTGGTTCAGCTGGTTGGCGACCCAGGGTGTCACCGTGTTCTCCATCGATTACCGGCTCGCGCCGCCCGCGCGCTGGCAACAGGCCACCGGCGATGTGAAATGCGCCCTGGGCTGGGTGCGCGCGCACGCCGGGGAGTTCGGTATCGCTTCGTCGAACATCTCGGTCGCGGGCGATTCGGCGGGCGGGAATCTCGCGCTCATGGCCGCGTACACCGTCGGCGATGCGCAGTTCCCGCCGACCTGCGAGGTGCCCGAGGCCCCGGTGCGTTCGGTGATCGCGCTCTACCCGATCACGAACCTTCCTGCGGCACTGGACGATACGCGGACGCCCTACGCGATACGCACGATGCTGGACCGCTACACGGGCGGCCGCATCGCGCAGCAGCGGGATCGCTACCTCGCCGCCTCACCGACCGAGCACGTCGCGCCGGGGCTGCCGCCCACCCTGCTGGTGCAGGGCGGCAGCGACCACCTGGTGCCCGCGAACCAGACCACCCGATTGGCCACCGCCCTGAACGCCGCCGGAGTTCCGGTGCAGACGTACGAGCTGCCGTGGGTGGACCACGGATTCCTCAGCCGATGGGGTGATTGGGGATCGCAGCTGCTGCGGCCGCAGCTGAGCAAATTCGTGCAGCAGTATCTGACCGCCGCATCCTGATCAGGCCGCGGCGGCCCGGCTCAGCCGGCGGCACACCGCCTCGGGATCCGCGACGTCCAGCACCAGCCGGGTGAAATCGGTCCCGGACAACTCGATCCGGACCCCGCGCCCGTCGAAGAGCGTGTCCCAGAATTCCTTGCGGTGCTTACCGCGGAAGATCCCGGCCGCGATGACGCCCGGGAAGAACGTGCCCGGCGCGCGCACCCACGGCGGCCGCAGATCGATCTCGGCCGGTACGACCGCGGTGATATTCGCCAGATCGAAGGTGACCTGCTCGCGCAGCGACAGGAATCGATGTGCGCCGAGCACCTGAACCGTCACCGTCGTCCCCGTGACCTCGATTTCGACCATCGCGCACCTCGCCCTCGCCGATTCCTGCTACCTCGACCAGGATGCGTCCCGCGCCTGACCGGAGCCTGTGGCTTTCCTTTGTTTTCTCTCAGATTCGGCGGCGGCGGCCGAGTTCGCGAGTGAAGATCACCACAACGCTTCGGGTGAGTGGGCGAGCCCCGTTAGCCTGGATCTTGCGCCGGGCCTGCGGCCCGGCGTGATCGGGTTCGGATTGGTTGTTTGCCGCTGATCAGCGGCTTTCGGGCAATCTTGGGTGGCCCGGTCGGCGGGTTGGCCGCCGGGCTCCACGGGC
>NZ_WEGK01000017.1 GCF_009604405.1 Nocardia macrotermitis | reverse complement strand
CTGCTGCACGGCCACCAACTCGTCCAGCAGAGCGAGCGGCTGCCGTAGTTCGTGCGGTGCGACCGCGGCGTGCGTGGGATCGGGATGTGCCAGTTCGGTAGCGAGCGCGTTCCGTACGGTCAGCAGTGTGGCGGCGGAGTCTGGCGAGGGTGCGGTCGAAGGTGTCGGGGGTTACGGCTTCGGTGGGTTCGTCCAGGCGGCGGGCCCATTCCTCGCGTTCGAGGTGGGTGGGGGCGGCGGCGAGGAGTTCGATGGTGCCGGCGCGGATCACTCGGGCGAGTTCGCGGTCGGCCTGGGTGAGGTGTTGGGAGGTTACGCCGGGGCCCAACTCGACCCAGGCGTGGAAGGCGACGGTGCGCAGGGCCTCGATCGGATCGGCCGGAAGTTTTCCGTACCAGTCGCGCAGGCGGGTGATCTCGATGATGTACTCGGCGCGGCGGACGGTCGGATGCTTCCAGGAGTCGTCCAGCGGGCGCATCTCCACCGCGTACGGGATTCGCGCGAACGGCAGCTTCTTGTCCCGCGCGAACGGCATCCCGCCGCGCTCGGGTGCGTTGTCGGGCAGCTCGTCCGGATGGATCAACTCCCCGTCGCGGACCACGAAATGTTCGGTCAGCGGCGGGCGAATCCACTTGTACCCCAGGCGGTCCGCGTGCGCCTCGGCATCGTCCCAGTTGACCTTGTCCACGGTGTCGAGATGATGCGCCTCGGCCCAATAGTGTTCCAGCATAACCAGATCCGGCCGCGTCGGCGAGGTCTTGCCCGCGCCGTCACCCCGACCGGTCAACCGGTTCCAGGCGTCCACCACATGCGCCAGCTCGTCCATCCGCCGCGTGGTCAACCGGCTCTCCGGCGTATCCGCGTCGAACACCGACATCGTATCCCGCATCAGATGATTCTTGATCCGCAGAATACGTTGTCCCAGTTCATCTTTCGTCAATGGCGTACCGTCGAGGTGATGCGCGAGCGGCATCCCGTGCGCGTAGGTGACCCCGCCGTCCTCGGGGCGCAGCAGCGGATTGCCCGACCGGGTCAGCGCGTCGAGGATCTCGCGCACATCGACATTGCTCTCATGCTCGATATCGTCGTGCGCGGCCCGCCTGGCCGCCTCACGCGCCGCCTGCTCGGCGGCCCGCGCGTCGATCCGCTGCTGCTGCACAGCATTCGGATGCTCGGGCGTCGGCTCGTCGGGCAGATCCCGGATGGTCCGATCGGGCGCGAACTCGTCGTAGCGGCCCCGCGCCCACTCCCGCACCTTCGAGTAGCGGTAGACCATCCGCTCCCACTTCGGCGAGATGTAATCCACCCGATTGCCCGGCGGCGCGAACTCCGCGACGTGGTACCGGGGATGCGGCGGCTGCACCTCGAGATCGATCGGCGGATGGAACCCGCGGAACGTCCGGATACTGCGCAGCCCCGGAATGAACCGCAGCACAGGATGATTCATATCGAACGGCCCGTCCGGCAACCCCCGGGTGTGCTCGAGCACCCACCGCCCGATCTCGGGATGGTTGTAGAACCGGTTGAGCACCCACGGATGTTTGCGCGCGAGGTTGTAGAGCTGGAACCACCGCTTGCCGACCGTGTACAGCGCACCGTCGAGCGGCATCTCGTGATGCGCGTCCTCGTCCCAGCCGATCGGCGCCTCGGGTTTGGGGCCGGGCCCCTGCGTCGCCCACAGCATCGCCCGCCCCTCCTCGGACAGGCTCAGGATCTCCTCGTAACTCATCTCCGGCCAATGCCCGGTGAGCAGCCGCAACAGCGCCGGTTCGACCATGTTCTGGAACGGTTCGGCGGCCATCGCACCGCTGAATCCGTCCGGCATCTTCTCCTCGTAGGAGCGCGCGGGCAGATGCGATTTGTCCTCGCCGCCGTACGGCGCCCAGCCCTTGGGCGGCAGCCGCCAGCCGTCGACCTCCTTCTGGCCGTACTTGTCGAGGCCGGTGCCCAGCGGCAGTTCCGGTTTGTGCGCCCGGAATCCGTACGCTTCGCCCTCGCGGACGTCGTGCCAGGTCGGTTCGCCGCCCGGTTTCTCCGAACGTCGTTCCCACAGCACGATTTTCAGCGGCATCGTGGGTTCGCGCTGCCGGCTCCCGACCTCGGCCGCCTCCCGATCCCGGCTGGGCAGCGCCCGCCGATCGCCGGTACCGGGAACCTTGATTCCCGTTGCCTCATAAAGCATCTGCCGCCAGCGCACCGCGCCGGAGATGGTCACCGGCCGCTCACCACGTTGGATGATGCCCAGCGACTCGACCGGATTCCCGTCCTCGTCGAATTCGACCGGCATGCCCTGATATTCGATCCGCGGCGGCTCGAGCGCGGTCACCTCGTGACCGTTGCCGCTCTTCTCCGCGACGACCTCCAGATAGTGCAGCACGGTGTCCGGCTGCTCCAGCAGCCGCGCCACGACGTGATGCCTGCTCAGCGCCTCGGCCAGCGCCCGATCGTGCGCCACTCCGGCGGCGAGCCGGTACTCCGAGCGTCCCGCGGTCACGACGATCCGCGCGGGCCGGGCGCCCGCGCCGTTCTCGTCGGCGACCTGCCCGTGATCGATCCACACGTTGTCGGTGACCCGCCGCAGATTTCGCGGCTCCACCACACCCTCCGCGGCCGCGCGCCACCCACCGCCCAGCCCGACCCGGCGATCGTTGATCCGGTCGATCTCGTTGTCCGCCAAGGCGAGAGCGTCCTGCGCGTCGGCGAGCGCGCGCAACTGCTCGGGTGTCGCGGCGCTCGGATCGTCGGCGTGCTGTTCCCGCAGCGCGAAGAACCGCCGCCGCAGCGGCTTGGCCCGCTCGACCGCCGCCTTGTACGCCTCGGCGAGCCGACCGATCGACCGATGCGCCCGATCCGTCTCGGAGACATCGTGTTTCGCGCCGAGCTGCTCGAGCTGCTGGATCCGCAGATCGAGGTCGTCGAGCCGATCGCGCAGCGCGTGATACTCCTCGGCGGCCTCGGCAAGTTTGTCGATCGGATCCTGCCGCCGGGTCAACTCCTCCTCGCTGACCCGCTCGGGTACGGACATCCCCGGCGTATCCAGCCCCACATCCTCACGGGTGTAGCCGACCCGCTCCCCGGTCAGCCGCGCGATGGTGGCGGACCAGGCATCCCGGCTCAGATCGTCCGGCGCGACGCCCTGCACCCGGGTGAGCCTGGCCTCCAGCTTGGTGCGCCAGAATTCGTACGCCGAGGCAACGCGGGCGCGCTGGTTCACCAGATCGTCGAGCTCGACCTGCTTCGGGTCGGGAGCGAACTTCCACGCCGGACCGGCTGTCGGGTCGGGCGATTCGCCTGCGTCGGGGTCCTTCGTGCCAGATTCGACTGCGCTGCCGACCTTTTCAATGGTTCCGGACTTCACGCCCCCGCTGGATTTCCCGGCCACGCTGGACTTCTCGGCCACGCTGGACTTCTCGGCCACGCCGGGCTTCTCGGCCACGCCGGATTCCTCAGCCACGCCGGGCATCTCGGCCACGCCGGATTCCTCAGCCACGCTGGACTTCCCGGCCACGCCGGATTCCTCAGCCACGCCGGACTTCCCGGCCACGCCGGATTCCTCAGCCACGCCGGACTTCCCGGCCACGCCGGATTCCTCAGCCACGCCGGACTTCCCGGCCACGCCGGATTCCTCAGCCACGCCGGGCTTCGAAGCCGCCCCGGATTTCTCTGCCGCGCCGGACTTCTCAGCCGAGCCCGGTCGCGTCGGCTCGATCGCGGGAACGCCCTCCGCAGCTCCGGCTCCCAACGCCCGCCGAGGTTCGGTGAGATCGGACAACCACACCCGGCCCTCGTCGTCCACCCGAATCTGCCGCACCCGCAGCTCACCATCGGCACCGAGCAACTGTTCGCGCACCGGACGGGACAGCACCTGATCCGGATTCGCGTTCGGCACAACGAGATCCAGCCGGACCGGCTGCCCCGCACCGGCCTGCCGCCACCGGGCCACCTCGGCATTCGCCTCCTCGGCGGCGACCGGCATACCGTCCCGGCCGATCGCGGTGCCGCCGATGTGCCGCAACACATCCCGCGTCGCGAGCGTCGTCAACTCGGCCGCCTTGCGGTCCCGCATCACCACACCGAGTTCGTGGATGCCGAGCCGTTGCAGCAGAGCGTTGCCGCGCGAGGTGATCTCCGCCGCCCGCGCCTCCACGGCACGGCGCTCGTCGAAGAACTCCTCCATCCGATCGGCCGGAATGGCGGTGCGGTCGAAGAATTCGTCGGCCCGCGCACGATGTTCGGCGATCAACTCCCGTATGGCGCCGGCCAGCTCGTAGCGGCTCATTCCGGCCGGATCGATATCCAGCCAGCCGACGTCCCGCAGGATGCTGCGATAGTTCTTCGCCACCGCCTTGTCCATATCAGCGACCTGAACGGCCAACTTGCGCAAGGCTTTCCGGTCGGACCGGGCGGCGGGCACATGTTCCGTCTCCGCGCCCGCATCCCAGTCGCCCGGACGCGGCGCGGGCGGGACCTCCGGACGCGGAGCGGGCACGTCGTCGGGGGTGTACCGGGTGCAGTGCACGGCACCGTCCGCGTCGACCCGGATCCGGTAGTAGACCGCCCCAGCCCCCTGCTCGGCCAGGGTGCGACGGCGATCGTCCTCGATGTGGATGTTCGGATCGTCGGTCCTGCCGACGCCGACCAGGCGGGTGGGCCGCCCGTCCGCGTCCGCGACCTCCCGGGTGTGCGCGACGCCGTACTTCAGCCGCACCTTCCGCACGCCGTCGCCGTAGACCCGGGGGCCCTTCTCCAGCGCACCGGCCGCCAGATCCATGATCTCGCGTTCAGCCTCGGTCTGCGCCTCGGACTCGCGCATCCGCTCGTTGGCCTGCGCGATCCGGAAGGCGTTGAGCTGTTCGATCAGCGTGCGGGCCCGCTCCGCGTCGCGGTTCGTCCGGGCCTCGGAGACCTTGTCGATCCTGCGCACCAACGGTTTTCGATCCAGCGTCGGATCGATGCCGTACTCGCGCGCCAGTTCCCGCAGCCGCGTCAGGCGGGTGCGGGGGTCGGTGAGTTCGCGCTGCACCCGCGCACGTTCCCGGACCGCCGCGCGGGAGTTCTGTTCGGCGTGCTCGCGCAGGGTCTCGTCCAGCTGATGGCGGGTGGGTTCGCCGACGCCCAGTTCTCGTGCGCGGGTGTGGTATTCGTCGTCGGTAAGGGCATTTCCGTTGTCCCGCAGCTCGACCAGGTCGGCGACCGCACGACGCTGCCGCAGCTGGTCGGACCGAATCAGCTGGCGCAGTTCACCTTCGGTGAGTCCCGCATGCTCGATGCCGCGTTCTTCCGCGTATTCGCGCAGCCGTTCGGCGTTCATCCGCCACACCGCGGGCCGCTGCCCGTAATCCTCCGCAGCGATCAGCGCCGCATCGGAAACCTTGCCCTGCAACACTTCCCGACCAGCCTTGACCGGGTCGAGATCGGCATCCCGTGCCGCCCCCATCGCCCGATCCCAGGCTTGTTCCCGGCGAGTCGCGGCCTTGACCAGATCACGCAACGCCTTCTTCAGCGGCCGCGTCGTGGGGACGTGCCGCTGCTCGGCCTCCGCGGTCCAGCCATCGCGACGACGCGGCGCCGGATCCGGTTGCGCACCTTCCCATTTGACGGGCGGCGTCGGCCCGTTGCCCGAGCCCCCGGAATCGCCGTCGTCACCGCTGCCCGTCGGCGGCGGCTCGGACGAATCCGAACCGCCCGAACCGTCACCGGTCAGAGGCGTGGGCGTGCCGGAGCCACCCGAACCACCGTCACCGTCATCCGCCAACAGCGTGGACGTACCCGAACCATCGTCACCGCCTTCCAACGGCGTCGATCCCGAATCACCGTCACCATCGGTCGACAAACCACCGTCCGGACCATCCGCCTCCCCCGCCCGCATACTCTTCTTCCCCACACCGTCCCCACCACCGGAATCCGGCCCCGACACCGGATCACCCGGCGCCCCAACACCTTCCGCCCCCGACGGATCCAACCCCAACGCCTGCATCTCCGCCCGCAACCGCTCCTGCGCCGAGACCGCCTCCCAATAATCATGGGCGGTCTTGACCACGGCCTCGGTGATCGGGGCATTCGCCGCCAGCTGCGCACGCAACTCCAGATACAGTTGGTCGTCGCCGATCTCCCGCGCCGCCTTGATCTCCGCCCGCAGCCGCTCCCGATCCACACCGACCGTACGGACGGCCGCGCGCGCCAGATCGTTCCCGGTCAGCTCGGCATCGACACCGATATTCGGGGCGATACTCCGCAACTTCTCGAGGGCGTCGCGCTGGGCATCCCGCGCCGCGTCGAGTTCGCCGCGGTAGACCTCCACCGGTTCGGCGGGCTCCGCGACCGGCCGCGGCCCGGCATCCTCGGCCCCCGGCACCACCGTGGCGCGCACCCGGACCTGGCCGTCCTCCTCGTGCACCGCGTCCACCCGGACGTGCAGTCCGCGCCCCAGCAACAACCGCGCCGTCTCCAGCCGCCCGCCCGGGGACAGCTCGGTACCGCCGACGAACAGCGCCGCGGTCCCCTCGGGCACCGTCAGCTCGAGGTGGTACCCCGACTCCAGCCGCGCGGAGACCCTGCCCAGGAAGCCCTGGAGATATCCGGGCACCTCGAAGACGGATCCGGCTGCGGCATCCCCGAACAACCCGTGCTCACCCTCGAAACTGAACAGCACCGACTCGGGCAGCGCCACCCGGCTCAGCACCTCGTCCAGGGTCGGCGCGACCTCCGGCGTCAGCCCGGACCCCTTGCCCGCCAAGAACTCTCCGAGTATCCGACGTTCCTCGGAGGTCAGCCCGTCCAGCACCGCGTCCCACACCCGATGCGCCGACCGCACCCGATCCGCCGCCGGACCCACGGAGTTCAACACCTCCGGCGACGCACTCCTGCGCACCGGCGAGGTAGCGGATTCCACAGCGCCGGAGTCGGATTCGTCGTCCCGCACCCGCTCGGCGTCCGTCAACTCCGCGTCGCGCGTCTTCGCCCGCTGCAATTCCTCGGTCAGCTCGCCGACGCGGGTATCGGCCAGGTGGAACGCCGTCACGGCGTCCTCCAGCCGCGCCACCAATTCGGCGTATGCGTCCACCTCGGAGATGAGCATCGTGCGCGACATCAGCTCCTCGAACAGACGCTGCCGCAACGATTCCTGCTTCATATCGTCGTGCAGCACCTGCTCGACGTTCACCCGCACACCGACCTGACGCGCGAGCACCTCGGCCCGCGCATCCGCACGTTCCGAGGCCGCCCGCTGCAATTCGGTTGTCAACCAGTTGATCTCGGCCCGACGAGCGACCGGGCTGGACACCTCGTCACCCACAACGGCGGCAGCACGGATCGCCCGAATCCGCTCGGCCAGTTCGGTGACCGCGCCATCGCGACGGTGATATTCCTCGACAGCCTCGTGCAACTCGGTCACCCGAGCCTGATACGCGTCGGTCTCCGGCCCGACAACCCGCCGATGGTTGCGCGCCTCGGCGAGCAATTCCTCCAGCGCCATCGGATGTTTCATCTCATCCGACAGCAGTTCCTCGACGTTGACCGGCACCCCGCGCGCCTTGTCCAACACCTCCCGCAACGCATCCGCCCGCGCCCGCTCGGCGGCCTCCCAGTCCAACAGCGCCCGCTCGTGCACCGCCACGGCCTGCTCGTGCGCGGCCTGCAACGCGGCCCGCGCCGCCCCTTCCGGATCGACGAATTCGTCCAGCTGCCGCGCCACCTCGGCCCGCATCCGCTCGGCGAGCCGCTTCGGTGCGACAGTGGTATCGGCCTGCCCCAGCATGGCCGCCCACCGCTGCCGCTCCTCGGAATTCGGTGCCGCGGCATAGTTCTCGACCGCACCGGCCAGCACCGCCAGCCGCAGCGCGGGATCGTTGCTCACCTCGTGGGCGGACAACTCACCCGCGACCACCCGCAACGCCAGCTCCCGCAACGCCGCCGCCGGATCCTGCGGCAGATCCGGGAACCGTTCCCGCACACCGGTTTCGGCGACGATCCGGGCCGCCCGCCGAGGTTCCGGCGGCAGCCGATCATCGTGGGCCGCAAGCGGTTCCACCGCGTACGGCAACGCCGCCACCGGCAGGGTGCGATCGCTGAACAGCGGAATCCGCCGGTCGGTGAACCAGAACGTCCGCCGCCGCATCGGCCGATTCCCGGGCAGATCCTCCGGATAGAACACCTGCCCGCGCCGCCGCACCAGCTGCCCACTCAGCCTGCGGCGGTTGGTATCCCAGTCGTGCCCCAGGCTCGCGGCGTGCTCGTCGGCCTCGTGCCAGGTGGCCTTGGGATGGGTGCGCAGATAGTCCGCCTCGGCGTGGGCGTCCTCGAGCAGCAGCAGATCCTCCGGATACGGCCGGGTGCGACCGTCCCGATCCCCGACCCCGGTCAACCGCAGCCAGGCGTCGGCCACGTGCGGCAGCCGATCGTACGGCTTCTCGATCAGCCTGCCCTCCGGACTGGCCGGATCCTGCACCCGCATCTCGTTGATCATCAGATGCCGCTTGATCAGCAGGATCTCATCGGCGAGCTCGGCATGCGTGAGCGGCGTACCGTCGGAATGCCGTGCGAAACCGAGCAATTCGGCGAACACCGCACCACCGTCACCGCGACGCAACAGCGGATCACGCGGCGCGGTCAGCTGCTCCACGATCCGGCGCACATCCGAATGCCCTGTGTCCCCGGCGAATTCACCGATGACCCGATCCGCCCACGCCTGCACCCGCGCCCAGCGCTCGACATCGCGCGCCCAGAACCGCCCCCGCACCGGATCGAGTTCGCTGTGCGGCCCGTGCTCGGCCTCGCTCCAACTCTGGTGCGGCGGTTGCAGATCCAGGCGCGGCGCCTTCCACCCGCGATACCCCCGATAACTCCGGACGATCGGAATCTTGCGCAGCACAGGATGATCCGGATCGAACGGCCCGTCCGGCAGCCAGTACCGGTTGCGCCTACGACTGCCGAGTTCCGGATTCTTCTGGAAGTGCTTGATGATCCAGGGCAGCTTGCGCACACCCTCGCCGATCTGGATCCACCGCTTGCCGACGTTGTAGAGCGCGTCGTGCAGCGGCAGATCGTGGTGTTCCTCCTCGTTCCAGCCGTGCGGCGCCTCCATGCCCGGCCCCGGGCCCTGCAACCAGAACGCTTCGGCGCGACCGTCCGGGCCCAGGCTCGCCAATTCCTCGTAACTCATCTGCGGCCAGTAACCGTAGATTTCGTGAATCAGCCACGGCTCCACCATGTTCTGGAACGGTTCGACCGCGACCGCGCCACTGAACCCGTCGGGCATCTTCTCGTCGTACTGCCGCGCCCGCAGATGCGATTTGTCCTCGCCGCCGAACGGCGCCCAGCCCTTGGGCGGCAAGCGCCAGCCGTCCAACTCCTTCTGCCAGATCTTGTTGAGCTTGGTGCCCGGCTGGATTCGCGGCTGGTAGGCGCGATAGCCGCGGGCCTCCCCCGCGCGGCTGCTGTGCCAGTTGCCCTCGGCGTCGCGCCACTGCACGAGGGTCTCCGGCGGCATCACGTGCCGGGTGAACGCCTCCAGCTCGGCGGCCTGCCGATCCTCCTGCGGATACCGCCGCCGCGTCTCCGAACCGGTCGGAATTCCGGTGATCTCCCGGATGATTCGCCGCCACGCCACCGGATCGGTCACCGGCAGTGCCCGCTCGTGTGGGCTGCGCGCACCCATGGTGGCGCGCTGCACCAGCGGTGACTGCAGCCGGGAACTCGTGGTGTGCAGCTGGGCGTCCGCGATCACACGCAGGTAGTCGACGGTGGTGTCGCCCCGCTCCAGCAGCCGGGCCAGATAGTGGTGCTGGGCCAGCGCATCGGCCAGGGCGGTGTCGTGCGCGGTGGCATCGGGCCTGCCGTACTCGGCGCGACCGGCGACGACGATGATCCGGCCGCCCACGAACTCACCGTGCTCACCGGGCACCCCGCGATCGAGCCACACATTGGCACTGATCCGCCGCAGCCGCTCGGGTTCGGCACCCTGATCGATGGACACCGAACGCCAATGTGCCTGTGCCACATCGGCCCACGCGCCGATCGCGGCGGCGTGCTGATCGTTGAGCCGATCGATCTCGGTGTCGGCGCGGTCGACCGCCCGCTGCGCCTCGGCGAGTTCCTGATCCAGTGCGTCGGCGGCCGGATCGCCGTCCTGCCGGGCCTGGGTGCTGCGGGCCTCGAGTTCGTCACGCCACAGGCGCAGCGGTTTGGCGGCGTCGACGGCGGCCTTGTGCCGGTTGGCGAGCTCGCCCTGCAAGCCGTCGAACGCCGCGATGTTCTTCCGGTCGTAGGTCGCACCCTGACGGACCAGCGCGGCGATATCGTCGTCGAGCTGCTGGATCTCGTCGGTCAGCTCGTAGTAGTTGCGCGCGGCCTGGGCCAGCTTGTCCACCGGATCGCGGCGGCGGGCCAGTTCCGCGGGCCCGAGGTCTTCTCGCTCGCCGGGCGAAACATAGTCCAGCCCTTGGTATTCCGCGGTGTAGCCGGTCGTCTCGCCGCCCAGCCGACGTACCGTCTCGGCCCACGCGCTGCGGGAGATGTCCGCGCCCGGGAACTTCGCCGCCCGACCCTCCAGCTTGTTCCGCCAACGTTCCTGTGCCGCAACCTTTCCCGCGCGCCGACGGGCCAGTTGATCGAGTCGCCGCTGCGCGTCCTCGGGGGACAGCTGCTCGGGCGACCCCTGACCGTCATCGGACAATACCGGCGCATCGCCCGCCTTCTCCCCCGGGACCGTCGCCTCGGAACTCTCGGCAATCGCCTTGCGCGCGGGCACTTCCGGAGCGACCGCACCTTCCTGCGGTTCCCGCAACTCCTGGGTCCACACCCGCCCCTCGGCATCGACCCGCACCTGCTCGAAGACGAACTCCCCGTCGCCCACCAGCGCCCGCCGCATCGCCGGATCCAGGATGTGATCCGGATGCGCCGCCGGTGCCACCACGATCAGCCGCTTGGAACCGTCCGGCGCGGTGATCAGCCGGGCCACCTCCCGCCCCGGCTCCGCCGCCCGCCCGTCCGCGCCGATCGGCTCCCCACCGTGCGCGGCCAGCACCCGCCGCGCGGCCAGCACCGCGGTATCGGCGGCCTTCAGATCGCGCGGGCGAACGTAGTTGTTGTCGTGATCGGCCAGTCGCAGCAGCAGTTCGTCGCCGAGTTCCTGGGCCGACTGCGCCTCGTCCTCGAGCCGATTGCGCTCGGCCACCAGCGCCGACCGTTCCGCGGGCGACACCTCGTCGACCCGGTCCCACGCCTGCTCGGCGCGGATGCGGAGTTCGGCGACCCGGGCCCGCACCGCGGCCTCGAGTTCGCGCGGGCTCAGCGCCCAGGCGGTATCGATGTCCAGCGATTCGGCCAGATCCACCAGTTCGGCGTAGTTCCGGTCCGCCGCGCTGCTGAGCCGCCGGATGTCGTAGGCGAGCTGACGCAGATTCCGCCGGAACTTGCCGCGACCGGGCGAGAACTGGCGTTCCTCACCGTGCGGGGTCCAGTCGCCGCGCCGCGCACCGGGGCCGAGGCGTTCGACCGGCGCGGGCGGCGGGCGATGCTCGGCGACCCGCACGACACCGTTCTCATCGATCGAAACCCGGTAGTACACAACATCTTCGAATCCCTGGGCGGCCCGGCGTCGACGTTGCAGAGCGGGCAGATATATCTCCGGATCCGCGGCCGCGCCCACCCCGACGTACCGACCGCGCCGGCCGCCCGTACCCGGAATCGTGAGCGTGTGCCCGGCCCCGTGCCGGGGATGCACGGTGGCGGTGCCGATCACCCGCGCACCCCGATCGGACTGTCCGGTCCGATGATGCAGGATCTCGTGCTCGGCCGCGGCCTGCGCCTCGGACCGCCGCATCGACTCGTTGGCCATGGCCACCCGGAACCGGTCGAGTTCCGCGAGCGCCGGAACGCCCCGTTCCCGCGCGGCCGCCGTCCGCCGCCCGATCTCGGTGCGCAGCGCCCGCTCGACCTCGGTATCGGCCCGGCCCGCCGGATCGATCCCGTATTCGCGCGCCAACTCGTGCAGCCGCTCGGTGCCGACCGGCGTGCCCGAATCCCGGCTGCGGAAATTGATCCCGCTGCGGCTGTCGCGATGCGTGCCGGACAGTTCCCGCACCGCCTGCCCGCCGCGTTCCTCGATCGCGCCGATCCGATCGCGCACCGCCTGCTCGATCGCGAATTCGGTGACCTGTACCCCCAATTCACGCGCCCGCTGTTCGAGTTCGGCGAGCGGCACGCTGTCTGTCACGAGCGCGCGCAACGCCGGTACCGCCGCCGCGGCTGCCGCTCGTTCCGCCTCGGCGACCAGAATGCGCCGACGCAATTCGGCAGCCGACATCGAACCCGGGACCAGATCCAATCCCGCTGCGCGCACCCGCAATTCGGCCAGACTCTGCGTGCGCGGATCCGGCTGGCCCTGATCGTGGCGATGGTCCTGCTCGGCCCGGTCCGCCTTCGCGCCGAGTTGGCCCCTGAGCACGTCCCGACGCACCTGACCGGGATCGATGCCGAGCTCTCGGACCTGGGCTAGCGCGCGTTCCCAGGCTCGATCGCGGACGTCGACGGCACGGGCCAGGGCGCGCAGTGCCCGCCGGGTACGTCCGGTGAGCGGGCGGTGTTCCTGCGGTAGCTTCTGATCGGTCCAGCCCTTGGGACGCAACGCATTCGGCTCCGGTGTGACCTCCATAGCAGCCAATTCGGCGTCGAGTCGGGCGATGTCGTCGAACGCACCCTGGTGATCCAACGACAATCGTTCCAACGCAACGCTTTCCGCGGCATATCGAGCCTGCTCGCCGGGAGATACCGTGCGGGCGCGCAGTTCCGCGAGCGTCCGGTCCAGATTCTCCGGCCGCAACGCCGACCAGCCATGGCTCGGATCGACGAGCAACCGCGCCGCCAGTTGGTTGCGTTGCTCGCGCAATTCGGCAAGGCGCGCAACGGCTTCGGTCCGTTCGGCGAGCAGGCGGCCGTGCTGTTCGAGCTGCTCCGGGGTGAGATAGGCGGTTCGTTCCGCCAGGCTCGGCTGCCCATGATCGGCCGGAGCTCGCTCGAGTTCGGGCGCACCCCCCACCGGACCGCCACCCGGCTGTCGCGCCGGGGTGATGCCGCCCGAACCGGTGTCATCACCGTCCGTATCGTCGAGATGCCGGTACGGGTGATCCGGATCCACATTCGCCGCCGCGAGCCGATTCAGCACGGCCACACGGAAATCCGCGAACTCGCCGTGCCGATACACATCGAGCTGTGCCATCGCGATGGCGCTGCGCACCTGACCGAAACTCTGGTCGTTGCCGAAGGCGTCGAGGGGCGGTTCCGCGCCGATACCCACCCCGGGCAGCACCTGATCGGTCATCGCGGGCACGTCCCAGCCGAACGCCTCCGGACGCGCGTCCTGGAATGTCTTCAGCCACTCCACAACTCGCTGCGCCGACGCCAGATCGCGGACGTAGATGACGATGGCGTCGTTCCGCAGCTGGTGCGGCCCGGCCACCTTCATCGAGTGGATGCCCGGGAAACTGCCCGGATCGTCGACGATCTCGTGCACGATGCCCGCGGCCAGATCCGGAGCCGCGTCGGTGGCGTTCACGTAGACGCGATAGCCGACATCGGCGAGTTCCAGCGGCTCGACGTGCCGGTAGTAGTGCGCGAAGGTGACCTGCTCGGGCGTCCAGACATCGGCGGTCTCGGGCATCAGCACGCCGACGCCCTGCAACATCGCCAGTTGCGCGTCCGGAGCGCGATCGCTCAGGATCTGCACCAATCCGCCCAGGTAGGCGTGCGGATCCGCGGCCGTCCCCGCGACGCGCCCCGCGTACAGCCGATAGACGTCGTTGAACGAATGCATCGACTCGCGCCGATCCCAGACGTCCCGCAGGAACCGGTCCAGACTCTCCCGCGACAACGACGGCGGCGCCTGCCCGTTCCGCCGATACGACAGCTCCCGCACCGCCAGCAGCACGTCGAACGGTGTCCCCGAGGGCAATCCGCGATGGAGTTCGGCCAGGGTCCGCGGGCGGTCGAACACCTCCGGGAAGGCGTTCATCACCCGCTGCACCGCCGTGGCCGGATCGGTCACCGGATGCTGCGACCGGTTCGGCACCCGGCCCCGGGCCACCTCCAGCGCGTCACCGAGTCGATCGGCTTCCGTTCGGGCAGTGTGGAATTCGCGCGCCGCATGCTCCAACGCGTCGACATCGCGCAACCAGCCCGCCGCGAGATCCGCGCGCTTGGTGCGACCGCGCAGAAAATCGATGGTCTGATCCAGCGTCCGCACGAATGCCGGATCGCGCGGATCGGTCGGCTCACCCGGCGCGCGACGCGGCCGCAACTCTGCATCGGACAGGTGGATGCCGGTGGGAGCGCTCGGCGGGACGCGGCCCGGTCCGGCGCGATCGATGCGGTCGCGGGCCCGGGTCAGGTTCTCCGCGGCGATGCGCTGTCGCGTAATCGCCTGTGCGTGATCGTGTTCCAGCTGATCGACCACCGCCTGCCGAGCCCGCATGCCGTCGGGGCGCACGTCGAGGTCGGCGCGGATGGCGTCGGCGAGGTCGCGGCCGGCCCGCGCGGCCACGGCATCGGCCTGGGTCTGCTGGTGCGCGGCGTCTTCGAGTTCGTCGACCGCGCGATGCCAGGCGTCGGCCAGATCGGCACGTTTGGTGCGTCCGCGCAGGTAGTCGAGGGTTTCCTCCAGCGTCCTGACGTACTCGGGATGGTTCGGATCGGTCGGCTCACCCGGCAGCCTGCGCGGCCGCAACCCTTCTCGGCTGATGCCGACCGTGCCGTCGCGCGCCGGACCCTCCCGCCCGAGACCGAGCCGGTTCACCCGCTGCCGGGCGGCCTCGACGGCGGCATGCGCGGCGACCCGCGAACGTTCGGCGGCATCGCGCACACCGACCAGCCGCTCCACCTCGCTCGCCGAATTCGCCTGCCCCACCCGCGATTCCGACGCCGCCGCGACGTACCGGAAGATCCACCGCATCGGATGCAGCGGCCGCCCCTTCCGGTCGAACAGCACCGCATGGGTGTCGCGCAGTTCGACCGGCACCGTCGGCGGATAGTCCTGCACCGCACCGGTGGACGGATCCCGCACGACGATCCTGCCGTGCTCGTTCACCATCACATACGCGTGCGCCCCCGCCCGCACGCCCGTGCGCCCGGCCCGCGGCGTCGGCGTATCCGCGTACTCGTCCACGACCAGCGCGATCGCACCATTCCCCTTCTTACGCAACCGATTCGCGATCGCTTCGTGCCCACCGGGGAACTTCCGCAACCGCCCACCCGCGGCCGCCTGCAGCTCCCGCCTGGTCACCCCCTCGGGCCCGACCTCCCGCTCGAACGCCCGAATGTGCCGACTACCGGTCAACCTCCGAATCAACTGCAAAGCCAGCGGAGCACACTGCCCCTCGTTCGACTTCCGCTGCTCCCCAACCACTTCCGCAGCAGCCCCAACCCCCACACCGCGCCGCACCGGCGCACTCGACCCATCCGAATTCGGCACCCGCCGCGGCCGCTCCTCCCCCACAGCCGCCTGCTCCGCCACCACCGGCACAACCGCCCCCGCATCGGATTCCGCTCCCGCCGAATCCTTCTCCCCGTTCCGATGCACCGGTTCACCAGCACGATCAGACGAACGCCCGTCTCCAACAACCGAATCCGAAAGTCCCGAACCCCGTCCACGCTCAGCAACGGACGCATCCCCGTCCGTATCAACCGATTTCCGCGCAACCTCCGTCACCGCATCGGCACCACCCCGCCGCGACTCCGGCGTGGCCTCCGAATCCGCAGCACGCTCCCCGGCCTTGGGCGCAGCACCGCTCTCCGCCCGAACAGGTTCAGCCGTACGCTCCGCCCGAACACCGGGCTCAACAACACGACCTACCCCAGCCCCCGGCTCAGCAACACGACCAGACCGCGCACCAGGCTCAACGACGCGATCCGACCGCGCACCGGGATCAGCAAGCCGCTCCGCCCGACCACCAGCCTCCACCCCCCGCCCCGCCCGAGCCCCAGAATCCACACCCCCCTTCGCACCCGGATCCTGAGCCCGCGAAGGATCTACCACCCCATCCGCATCACCAACCGTATCCACATGCGGCACAACCCCTTCCAAGCCCCCATCCCGCTCCCCACCAACCTCCAACTCCATATCATCACCCGAAACAACCCCCCGCGGACGCACCCCCTGCCCCGCAACATCCGCCCCGGCCCGCCCCCTCCCCTCCACACCAGCACCATCACCACGACCCCGGCCACTCTGCACCCCAGAATCAGCAGCAGTCGAATCACCCGCCGTACCGGAGTCGTCCGCGACTCGGTCGGCACCGGCCCGATCGCCCGTCACTCCCGGCGTTGCGGCGTCGGCGTCCGACGGAGGGTGCGACCCGACGGCCGACTGCCCATCCGTTGTGCCAGAAGACTTTTCAGCGGCCGCACCGCCCGAACGCTCAGGGTTGCTCGTCGACGAACGTCCGGAACCGGTTGCGGGTGGGCGTTCTGCGGGGGCTCGTGCGGGAGTGCCGCTGTCCGTGCCGTCGTGTGTGGGTACGGCGCTGCCGTCGCCCGGCGGGGCGCGGGTCAAGCCCAGGCGTGCCGCGGCGGCGTCCTGTAGCGGCTCGACCAGGTCCCGGAGCTGCTGTTCGCTGGCGATGCGCACATCGTGTGCAGGGGTGGCCGCACCTTCCCCGTCGGGAGCGCCCAGCGACTGCGAGTACCGGACCACCACATGCTGCACGTCCGGATTCGCGCTCAACCGGTACAGGGCGTCCTCGGGGGACGTGTAGTACTGCACGCTGCCGCGCTGACCGGCGCGCGCGGCTCGATTCTCGGCCTGGATATCGATATCGTGCGAGGTGCTGGAGTGCCCGGTCACGATGACGTGCAGGCCGCCCTTGGCGTTGATGTCCTTCCCGATCGGGATGTCCACGCCGCGCGCGCCCTGCATGTTGATGATGAGGATCTTGCCCTCTTTACCGGCCTGGTCGAAGATCTCCTGCAACCGCGCCTCTGCGTGCACACCCTGTTCGGCCACCCAGTTGGCATCCACCGCGACGTGCTCGACCGAGGTGTCCTTCGTGAGTTCCGCTACGCGAGCGGACAATTCGCCGACCAGGCTGTTGCGATGCGCCAGCACCAGCTGCGGTCGGCCGTTCTCGTGGTTGCTCACGATATCCGCGGCGATCCGGTCCAACTTGGTGTTCTCGTCCGGCGAGACGTCGTCGCTGCCGTGGATCAGCTTGGACATCTCGTGCCGCGGAATCTCCGTGACGCCGATGCCGTAGTCCTCGTGCAACCGCCCGGACACGCCGGTCGCCGTGCCCGACGCGCCGGTCTTGCTCTCGTAGTGCTCGTTGATCAGCTCCTTCGCGCCGAGTTCGTTGGTGCTGCCCGGATCGTCGCGGATCCGCAGCCCGTGCTCGGCCTCGATGGCCTGGGCCAGACCGCCGTTCCACCGGCTCTCGGTCGAGGTCTCCGGATCGAACATCACCTTGTGCGTGGTCTGATCGATGATCAGCACCCGCCCGTCGTCGATGATGAAGTGGTCCTTGTTCTTGTATTCCCACTTGGCCGCCGCGGCCATGTTCAACCGGCGGATCTCCTGCTCGGTCAGCTCCCGCCCCAGCGACTCCTCCAGCTTGGCCCGCCCCTGTTCGGTGAGCGCGGCGGGCCCGCCGTCCTGTCCGGGCTGCCGACCGTAATCGACCTCGGTCAACACACTGTGGCCCGAATCATCCTGCGCGAGACTGTCATTGAGCATCTCGCGCGCGCCGAGCACCTCCTCCACCACGGGTGGCGGCGCACTCTCACCGGCCCCCTCCGAGAGGATGTAGGTGGTGTTGGCATGAACCAGCGCCTCGTCGATCTCATCGATGGCGACATGTTTACCGGGCGGAATATTGCCGCGCAGATGACCGAATCCGACGTCCTCCATGGTGCCGATGTAGATCGTCGGCCTGCCCTCGACGGGTTCGGTGTAGGCGTGGTCCGCATCCATCCGCACGATGTCGAAACCCATGTTGCCCAACGTCTTCAGGTACCGCTCGACCTCGCGATTGGCCAGGTTGTCGCGCGTGGTGAGCACCTGAACCGCACCGTGTTCGATGGCGTCGATCGAGGCGCCCGCCAGGAACACCAGCGACTTGCCCTCGCCCGCATCCATATTGATCGCGCCGTCCCGGATCGCCAGCGTCGCCATGACCTGTGTCTCACGCAGGATCTTGCCATCCTCGGACTGCCGGATCGCCTCGATCACCGCCGCGAGTTTGTCTGCCTCCGAACCGGATTCGAGTTCATGACGCAACGCGTCCGGCCCGGCATCCTGCAATTGCAGATGCTCGGGCGTATCTTCGCTGGTCCTGGCGTGGTAGTACTCCAGCGCCGTCTTCCCCGCCGCCCGATACGCCTCGGTCAGATGCTCACCGCGAACCCCTTCGGCATGCGCGGTCTTCGCCGCCGCCACCAACTCGTCGGTCGCCTCGTGCAGCACCTCGGCATGCTCGGCGAGCGCGGCCCGATACTCCTCCCGCGCGACCTCCGGATCACCGTGCGGCCGCGCACCGGACTCGTCCTCGGCCCGCCCGGGCTCCTGCTGCGCCCGCCGCATCGCCTCCCGCGCCTCATCGACCCGCCGCTGCGACTCCGCAATCCGCGCTTCCTGCCGCTGCCGCTCCCCCGCAGCCCGCTCCTGAGCCTCGGCAACCTCCCGCGACGACCGCCCCTGCCCGGCATCATCCCGCCCGGAAGCCGAATCATCCCGCGCCCGAACATCATCCTGAGCTCGGCCGTCTCGTTCGCTCTGCGCGTGGGCATCCCGCTCCCCCCGCGACTCACGAGCATCCAACCCCCGCCCCTCACGATCACCCTGGACGTGGCCGTCACGCTCACCCTGCGCCGGCCCATCCCGACCGTCCAACGCCCGAGCGCCGTCACGTGCGTCACCGGTGCCCTCCCGCACCGCCGGCTCGTGGTTCCCGGCCTCGGCATCACCCGCACCCGACCTGCCCGTACGTGCACGCCCACCAACCCCGGCGCGGGCTGGATCGGAAACAGGTTGCGCCACACCATCTTTCCCGGCCCTAACCTCCGACGACCGCGCCTCGGGCACCCCCTCGGCAGCCCGCCCCGCGCGCACGCCGGTCTCCCCACCCGAACGCCCACCATCCACCCCGGCCCGCACCGGCGACGAACCCCCCGCCTGCGCACGCGAGGGCGAATCACCGATCTTGCCGGCATTCCGCACCTCCGCCCCACCGCCCCGGTTCGCCCCCTCGGCACCCGGCGTCGTCCCCGCCCGCGACGCCTCCGCGACAGGCGTACGCCCATCCCCCACCGGCGAGGACTGCGTCGGCGTGGACCGCACCTCACCGGGCGCACCCGACCGCACCCCGTCCCCACCCACCGGAGCATCCGCCCGCACCGGAGCCCCCGCCGCCGACGTACCCGAGCTATCCGCCACCACGGGAGCCGTCGCACTGTCCTCCGGCCGAACAACCGGAGCGACCGCCGCATCGGATTCGGTTCGCGCACCGACGATCCCATCCGATTCGGCCCGCGCACCGGACACGATCCCCGAGTCGCTGTGCGAGACCGTATCCCCACCGCCCCGCACACCGGCCTGGGGAACATCACCGGGCGACCGCACCCCGTTCACATCGGAATGCACACCGGCACGCGGCGTTTCGACACTGTCCCCCGACGGCGCCGAACGAGTAGTCGCGGTAGTGCCATCCCCACCCGACTGATGCTCTCCCCCAACAGAATCCACACCAGCACCCGCGCGCACTCCTGTCCCCCCGGGCGAATCCACCACTCCCGCACGACCATTCGGCGTCTCCTGCCGACCCCCGTACTGCTCACCCTCCGGCACCGGCGTCACCACGTGATCCCCGTGCGCACCGGAATCCACCAGCGGCGAACTACCGTCGTGCACCAGGGTCATATCCCGGCTGGACCCGATGTACATCTCCGGCGCCGTCGAGGGCGTCTTCCAGAAGCTACTGTTCGTGTAATACCGGTCCGCCAGAGCATGATTTGCGCCGGACAGCATCCCCCCGGCCGCCCCCGCGGTGAACATCCGCCAATCCGCGTGCGTGTTCTTCAGATCCTCGACCGCGGTATCCCACCCCTTGGTCGCCAGATCCACCACGAACTGCGTGGGCACCGACGCCGCGAACGCGCCCACGGAATTGACTGTGCCCGAAATGGTTCCGGCCACGATCCGGGCCGCCCGCTCCCCCATCGAATTCGCCAACGCCCGGTTCAGGGCCTCGGCCGTGGGACCACCGACCGCCCCACCCGCCGCCCCGGCCACCCCCGAGACGATCGTCTGCCCCCAGTCGATCCCCGTGCGATGCCCCTCCAACTCCTGATACTGCTGAATCGCGTAGTCCTGCAACGCCCCCAGCAGTCCGCCGATCGCCACATGCCGTAGCAGGAATTTCGCCAGCCGCGCACCGATCAGCCCCGCGAGCTTCTCCTCCATCGCGGCCACCGCGCGCCGCAACATGATCCGTACCCCGACCCGGGTGGTCACGATGATCCCGGCCTCTTCGGCCGGCGCGGTCGGCGGGAAGAGCCACACCGACGCGATCTCCGCGGCCGTCACCACCAACGTGGTGTAGAACATCAGCTTGGTGTATTCGATCTGCGTACCACCGGCATACACCGAATCGCCGACCTGATCGAAGAAGTCGGCCAGGTCGGGCAGCGAATTCTTGGACTCCCCCGAATCGTGCAGGATCGCGTCGAAGGCCTTACCCATCGAACTGGATCCGTCACCGTCGGAGTAGGCGGCCAGCGACGCGGTCTTGGCCGCCTGGACGTCCTGCACGATATCGCGCAAACTCGTTGCGGCAGTGTGCCAATCGCCCGCCATGGCCCACATGTCGTCTTCGTTGCCGTCCGGCCATTCCATGCCGACGGCGAAGCCAAGCCACTCCAGCCAGGACGGGAATTCCAGCGCCACGCGGCTACCCCGGGATCACCAACCGGCTTCCGTGGTCCGATGCTGCACTTCGTGATCGTGGTCGTACGACTCCACGTCGGTGAACTGCATCTCGTCCGCGCCGGGTAGCGGGTTGCGCTCGGCCGAATTCGGCGATTTCAGTGAGGGTTCCGGCGGTGTGGGCAGCTCACCGCGCAGATCGGGCATGCCCTCGATCAGATCGGTGAGTTTCGGCAAGCGGGATTGCTGACTTCGCAACGGCGACATCAGATCCCGGTTCTTCGCGGCCAGATCCTGGGCCGCCAGTTGCGCGGCCTCGGTGACCGCCTTGGCGATCGCCGAATACCCGAGATTCTCGATGCCCGGCCCGAATTTGGTCTCCACCACCACCCCGTCGGCATTCACGCTGACGGTCACGCGCTTGTTGGAAACCGTTGCGGTGCCGACCAATTGGGCACGCTCATGCTGAATGCGAGCCACGGTGCGCAACTGTTCCTGCGCGTCGGAGACGATCGATTCCAGCTCGGCCCTGTCGAACTCGTATGCCATTGCTCACCGAACCGACATCACTCGTTGAACGTGACATACACCGCGGCGGTGCCGTGCTCGGTGGTCTCGATCTTGTCCGCGCTCTGGGACTGCCCGCTCGAGTAGCTGTCGAAGGTCTTCTCGAACTGCCCGGCGCCGGTGATCATGTTCTGCTTCGCGGTGAGATACCCCTTCTCACCATCGGCGAACTGGTGGCCCAGCGAATCGTCACCCCACGGCTGACCGCGACCGGCCAGCGCCGATTGCAGGGTGGTGATGACATCCCCGATCCGGTCCCGCACCTCACCGGTTTTGACCGCCGCCCTGCGCAACTGCTCCGGATCGACCTTGACCGTCGTCATCGTCGCTCCCCTCTCCTCGCACCGGCGCGCGGGCACATCACCCCGACGCGCTGTCACATTGACGCATCATCGACGATGACAGCCGTCGGCTAATCCCCCATTGCGCCCACATGAACGAGGAGTAGACGAAATGCAAATCGGCACAACCAATCCTGGGAACAGGACCTACCTGCGACGATGCCCGACGTGCGAATGACGGTGCGGCGCGCGGGTTCCGGCGCGGCTCAGCCGGCGGCGCCGCTGACGGACGTGGCGTGCAATCGCTCGGCCAACGCCCGGAACACCACATAGTTCGGCATCAGGCACAGCGGCAGCGATTCCAGCGGCTGCGCCCGCCCCCGCACCCGCACGCTCAACCAGCCGCCGACCACGGCCAGATCGCCGATCTGCGACCACGGCACCGATTCCGATCCCGTGCCGAGTTCCCTCGCGGTCAACCACATCGGGGCGAAGTCCAGTCGCTTCCCGGCATCCAGCGCCGCCTGCGCGGTCGGCAACTGAGCCTGCAGAATGCCCTGTTCGATCTCCACGCCCCACTGCCGCGGACATTCGATCCCGTGCCGCAGCACCACGGGTGCGCCATCGGTGTCCACGATCGTGTACCGGTACGAATCCCCGTCCGCGGCAGCGTCTTTCGTGGCATGCACGATCTTGCGACGCACCGTCGTGCTGTCGTACCGGACCACCCGGACCTGCCCCTCGCCCGAGGCGACCACCCCGTGCTCGTACAGATCCAGCCGACTCTCACGCCGATGCACCGCCCCGGACCGGCTCAGATCCCACAGCGACCAGGCCCCGCCCGCCAGCAGCGCCACCACCCCGACCACGCCCATCGCGGGAACCCCGACGACGAAACCGATCGCCGCGACCATGATCGCGGCCGCGAGCACCACGGCCTCGGCCAGTGGCCGCCGCACATCCGCGGGCCCCGGCCGATACGTCCGCCGATACCGCCCGAGCTGCTCGCGCTCGGCCGCCTCGCCGATCGCCTGGGTCACCCCCGAGTCACCGCCCGATGTCACCACGAAGGGGTGCCCAGCGCACACCCGATCCACACCTGTTCATCGCGCAATTCACATCGGAAAATATCCGGTACGAACAAGGCACCCACTCCAACCTGTGAAGTGGGTGCCCAGTCGAACTCGATATGTGGTTGTTCCGCAGGTGGCGACGGGATTCGCGAGCTGTCCCGGACGCAGCCTCCCGCAGTGCCTACTCCGGCCGCGGTGTCAGAATCCGCGGACCGTCCTCGGTCACCGCCAATCGGACGCAGCTTCCCGCAGTGCCTACTCCGGCCGCGGTGTCAGAATCCGCGGACCGTCCTCGGTCACCGCCACGGTGTGTTCCCAGTGCGCCGCCCGAGTCCCATCGGTGGTCACCACGGTCCAGTCGTCACCGAGCACCTTGGTCTGTGTGGTCCCCAACGTCAGCATCGGCTCGATCGCCAGCACCGACCCGACGACCAGCCGAGGCCCGCGCCCCGGCGCGCCCTCGTTCGCCAGGAACGGATCCATGTGCATCTCCCGGCCGATGGCGTGCCCGCCGTACCCGTCGACGATGCCGTAGGACCGCCCGTGCTCCTGTTCGGCCGCGCGCGTCCCCAACTCGATCGCATGCGAGATATCGGTGAGCCGATTCCCCGGCACCATCGCGGCGATCCCGGCGTCCATGGACAACCGGGTCGCGTCGCTCAGCAGCCGATCGGCCTCGATGATCTCGCCGACGCCGAACGTCCACGCCGAATCACCGTGCCAGCCCTCGAGAATGGCGCCGCAGTCGATGGATACCAGATCGCCCTCGGCGAGCACCTCGTCCGCAACCGGAATCCCGTGCACCACACGATCATTGACCGAGGAGCAGATCGACCCCGGAAAGCCGTGGTACCCCTTGAACGAGGGCACCGCACCGGCATCCCGGATGACCTGCTCGGCGACCTCGTCCAACTCCAGCGTGGAGACGCCCGGCTTCGCCGCGGCACGCACCGCGACCAGGGCCCGGCCCACGACCGCACCCGCCGCCGCCATCGCGTCCAGCTCGCCGGAGGTGCGGAACGGCACCACCTTCTTGTTCTTGCGGCCGAAGACCATTCGCGTCAGCGACCCAGCGCCCGCAGCACGCGACCGTTGACCTCGTCGACCTCACCGACACCGTCCACGGTGACGACCAGCCCGTCGTAGTGCTCGAGCAACGGCGCGGTCTCCGACTGGTACACGTGCATCCGGTTCCGGATGACGTCCTCGGTGTCGTCCGAACGACCACGACCCAGCATGCGCCCGACCACGACGTCCTCGGCGACCTCGATGCTGATCACGGCGGTGAGCTCGTGCCCGGCCTCCTTGAGCATCTGCTCCAGGGCCTCGGCCTGATCGACCGTGCGCGGATAGCCGTCCAGGACGAAACCCTTCACCGCGTCCGGTTCGGCGATGCGGGATTCCACCATGCGGTTGGTGACGTCGCTGGGCACCAGATTGCCCGCGTCGATGTACCGCTGCGCCTCGCGACCGAGCGGGGTCTGCTGCGAGATGTTCGCACGGAACAGGTTCCCGGTGGAGATGTGCGGGACACCCAGCTTGTCCGACAGTAGTTCGGCTTGCGTGCCCTTGCCGGCGCCCGGCGGACCTAGGAGTACGAGTCTCACTTGAGGAACCCTTCGTAATTTCTGTTCATCAGCTGGCTCTCGATCTGTTTCACCGTATCGAGGCCCACACTCACGACGATCAGGATCGATGTACCACCGAACGGCAGCTGACTCCCGGCCCCACCGGACCCGCCGATGTCCAGGAACAGGTTCGGCAGTACTGCCACAGCGCCCAGATAGATGGAACCGGGCAGGGTGATTCGGCTCAGTACCCGAGTCAGATAGTCCGCGGTCGGCTTACCCGGGCGATATCCGGGAATGAAACCACCGAACTTCTTCATCTCGTCCGCGCGTTCCTCCGGACTGAAGGTGATCGCGACGTAGAAGTAGGTGAAGAACACGATCAATATGAAATAGATCGCGACATAAACAGGATTACCCGGATTGACCAGGTATTCCTGAATGATCTTCTGCCACCAGCTGCCCGTACCGCCCGAATGCCCCTGGGTGAGCTGCGCCACCAGGTTCGGCAGATACAGCAGCGAGGACGCGAAGATCACCGGGATCACACCGGCCTGGTTGACCTTCAACGGCAGATAGGTCGACGAGCCGCCGTACATCTTGCGCCCGACAACACGTTTGGCGTACTGCACCGGAATCCGGCGCTGGCCCTGCTCGACGAAGATGACACCGACGACCACCACCAGCGCCGCCACGATGACCGTCCCGAAGATCAGTCCACCGCGGCTGTCCAGGATGCCCTTGCCCTGCGCGGGCAGTCGCGCGGCGATACCGGCGAAGATCAACAGCGACATACCGTTTCCGATACCGCGCTCGGTGATCAACTCGCCCAGCCACATCACCAGGGCCGCACCGGCGGTCATCACCAGCACGATGATGATCATGCCGAAAATGCCCTTGTCGGTGAGGATGTCCTGATCGCAGCCGCGCAGCAGCAGCTTGCGGGAGGCCAGCGCCACCAGACCGGTGGCCTGCAGAATCGCCAGCGCCACCGACAGGTAGCGGGTGTACTGCGTCATCTTGTTCTGGCCGGCCTGGCCTTCTTTGTGCAGTTCCTCGAAGCGCGGAATGACCACACGCAACAACTGGATGATGATGCTCGCGGTGATGTACGGCATGATGCCGATCGCGAACACCGAGAGTTGCAGTAGCGCACCACCGGAGAACATATTGATGAGCTGGTAGATACCAGCGTCACCACCACCGTTGACGACGTCGACGCAGTGCTTGACAGCCTTGTAGTCGACACCGGGCGACGGCAGCGCCGCACCGATGCGGTACAGCGCGATCAGGCCCAGCGTGAAGAGAATCTTCCGCCGTAGGTCCGGGGTCCGGAAAGCCGACACGAAGGCGGAAAGCACAGATCCTCCTGGCTAACGACATGTTGGGTCATGCCCGGGTTTCGACAGGTCTTGGCAGACAACACTTGAACTCTAACAGCGACGCCGGACGGGCTCTCACCCGTCCGGCGACCTGTGTAGTACTGCGACGTACGCGAGGCGTTCACGTGGCCTTTCGCCACGTTACCGCCCCGCCGCACCGGTTACTGTCAGCCCAGCTCGGTGGCGGTGCCACCGGCCGCGGTGATCTTCTCCTTGGCCGAGCCGGAGAACTTGTCGACGCTGACCTGAACGGCCACGCCGATCTCGCCCTCGCCGAGGACCTTCACCAGTTCGTTCTTGCGCACGGCGCCGGCGGCGACCAGTTCGGCCTTGCCGATCTCGCCACCCTGCGGGAACAGCCGGGCGATATCGCCGACGTTCACCACCTGGTACTCGACGCGGAACGGGTTGGTGAAGCCCTTGAGCTTCGGCAGCCGCATGTGCAGCGGCATCTGGCCACCCTCGAAGCGGGCGGGGACGTTCTTGCGAGCCTTCGTACCCTTGGTACCGCGGCCCGCGGTCTTGCCCTTGGAACCCTCACCGCGACCGACGCGGATCTTGTCCTTCTTCGAGCCCGCTGCCGGGCGCAGGTGGTGGAGCTTGATCGGGGTCATGCGTTTACCTCCTCAACGGTAACGAGGTGGCGCACGACGTTGACCAGACCACGGTTCTGGGCGTTGTCCTCACGGACGACGCTCTGCCGGATCTTGCGCAGGCCGAGGGTGCGCAGCGAATCACGCTGGTTCGCCTTCGCGCCGATTGTGCTCTTGATCTGGGTGATCTTCAGCTGTGCCATGTCTAGACTCCCTGTCCGGCACGTGCACGCAGCATGCCCGCGGGAGCCACGTCCTCGATCGGCAGACCGCGGCGGGCGGCGACCTCTTCGGGACGCTGGAGCATCTTCAGGGCCGCAACGGTGGCGTGCACGACGTTGATGGCGTTGTCGCTACCCAGCGACTTGGCCAGAATGTCGTGGATACCGGCGCATTCCAGCACCGCGCGAGCCGCGCCACCCGCGATCACACCGGTACCGGGCGAGGCCGGACGCAGCATGACCACACCGGCGGCCGCCTCACCCTGCACGGGGTGGGTGATGGTGGAGCCGATCATCGGGACGCGGAAGAAGCCCTTGCGAGCCTCCTCGACACCCTTCTGGATGGCCGCGGGAACTTCCTTGGCCTTGCCGTAGCCGACGCCGACCAGACCGTTGCCGTCGCCCACGATCACCAGGGCGGTGAAGCTGAAGCGACGACCACCCTTCACGACCTTGGAGACGCGGTTGATCGCGACTACGCGCTCGAGCTGGTTCTTCTCGGCGGCGTTGTCACGCCCACCGCGATCACCGCGACGGTCACGACCGCCGCCACGTTCCTGACGGCCGCCCTCGGGGCCGCTGTTCTGTCCGGCGGGTCCGTTGCCGCCGTCACGCCGCTGACGTCCCGGCATCAGACGTTCCTTCCGTTCAGGGTCATTCGGTTCACGAGCTGAGTCTGCATCAGAACTTCAACCCGCCTTCGCGCGCGGCATCGGCCAGTGCGGCGATGCGGCCGTGGTAGTCGTGGCCACCGCGGTCGAACACCGCGGCCTCGACACCGGCGGCCTTGGCGCGGGCGGCGAGCAGCTCGCCGACCTTGCGGCCCTTGGCGGTCTTGTCGCCCTCGAGCGCACGCACGTCGGCCTCGATCGAGGAGGCGGCGGCGATGGTCTTGCCGGCCGAGTCGTCGATGAGCTGGGCGTGCAGGTGCCGCGAGGAGCGGTTGACCACCAGGCGCGGACGCTCGGTGGTGCCGGCGACCTTCTTGCGCAGCCGGAAGTGGCGACGGACCTTGGCGTTACGCCGACGAGTCGACGCGTCCTTGCCGAGTGGCTTGCGCGCGGACTTCTGAGCTTCTGTTTGTGCCATGGCTTACTTACCCGTCTTTCCGACCTTGCGGCGAACGACCTCACCGGCGTAGCGGATGCCCTTGCCCTTGTACGGGTCGGGCTTGCGCAGGCCGTGGATCACCGCGGCGATCTGGCCGACCTTCTGCTTGTCGATACCCGCGACCGAGAACTTGGTGGGCGACTCCACCGCGAAGGTGATGCCCTCGGGGGCCTCGATCGGCACCGGGTGGCTGTAGCCCAGGGCGAACTCGAGGTTCGAGCCCTTGGCCTGCACGCGGTAACCGACGCCGAAGATTTCCATCTTCTTCTCGTAGCCCTTGGTCACGCCCTCGATCATGTTCGAGACCAGGGTGCGGGTCAGGCCGTGCAGGGAGCGGTTGCGGCGCTCGTCGTCCGGACGGACGACCTCGAGCTCGCCACTCTCGGCCTTGCTGATGCTGATGGGCTCGGCGACGACGTGCGACAGGGTGCCCTTGGGCCCCTTGACCGCGACGTTCTGGCCCTCGATGGTGACCTCGACGCCGGCGGGAACGGTGATCGGCTTCTTACCGATACGCGACATTGTCCTGACCTCCCTTACCAGACGTAGGCGAGGACTTCGCCGCCCACGCCCTGCTGCTTGGCCTGACGGTCGGTCAGCAGGCCGGTCGACGTGGAGATGATGGCCACGCCGAGGCCGCCCAGGACCTTGGGCAAGTTGGTGGACTTCGCGTACACACGCAGACCCGGCTTGGACACGCGGCGCACGCCCTGCAGGCTGCGCTCACGGCTGGGGCCGTACTTGAGGTCCACGATGAGGGTCTTGCCCACGTTCGCGTCCTCGGTCCGGTAATCGGAGATGTAACCCTCACGCTTGAGAATCTCGGCGATGTTCGCCTTGAGCTTCGAGTGCGGAGCCTTCACCTGGTCGTGGTACGCCGAGTTGGCGTTGCGCAGACGGGTCAGGAAGTCTGCGATCGGATCTGTCATGGTCATACGTGACCGCTAACCTTTCTCGCCACGGTTCCCATACAGCACCCGCACACGCGAGTAGTGGGCCTATGACAATTCGGCTGGTCCGGCCGACCTTCTGTCGACCGAATGAAGTGCATGTCCCCCGAGCCCCGCGCACGCCACAACGCACACAGACCTACCCAGGCAACTGGACCAGTGTAGACAAGCCCACTACCAGGACAAAATCGGGCCCGACCGGACTCCAGCCCTGTGACCGACCCCACTCGGGCTCACCGTACGAAGTACCCCACCGAGGCAAATGTAGACATACGTAGACAATGCTCGATAACCTGGCCGTATGAAGACGATTTCCGTGGGTGAGCTACGCCAGAACCCTGCCGAAATGGTCGCCGACGTGGAATCCGGCGAGGTCTACGAGTTGACCAGACACAATCAACGGGTCGGCTTCATCGTTCCGGCAACCACGTCATCGCACCTCATCGCGCCACGGGCAACCGAGGGTGGAGCGCACACCCGGGACATCGCCCGGCACGAGCTTCGATCCGCCGCGAGCGTCGACGAGTTGCTGGAGTCCGAAAAGGGCGATTGGTGACCGATTACTACCTCGACACCTCGGTCGCCGTCAGGATCATCCTCGGACATTCACCCGAGGCCGCAACCTGGTTCGACAACGCCACCGCCAGCCGATCCGACCGAGTGATCTCCTCCCGGCTCCTGCGCACCGAGATCACCAGAGTCCTTCGCCGCGAAGGACTTCCGGTTGCCGCCCGCGACCAGATCATCGACTACGTCCACCTGGTCGCGGTCGACCACGCGGTCCTGAACGAGGCGGAAGCGATCATCTCGCACATTCGCACACTCGACGCCATCCACCTCGCGTCCGCACTCCGTTGCGGCCTGGACGAACTCGTCATCGTCACCCACGACAAGAACATGACCCACGTCGCCGAACAACTCGGCTTCCCCATCCACGACCCGGTCCACTGAAACACCATGCAGGAATATCAAGAATTTAGAGTAAATAGAGCAAACAAGAGTCGAGTCAGTCTCCCCGGATCGCCTGCAGCGGACCACGACCGTCTTCGAGCAGCCAGAAGGTCCACCCGTTACGATTCGAGTTCACCCGCGGATTGAGGTCCTCGACGACCGCTCTCGCAGCCGCACTCGGAGTCTTGTAACTTCTGCCCCCGAGCCTTCCGGACGTGATATCGATACGCTTCGTAGCGACGTCGTAGCTCCCGGTAATTCGATAACCGTCGTACGTCACATAGACGCCGACCAGCCTGTCACCGCCGGATGACTCTGCCACCGGCGCGGCAGGCTCCCGTTCCGCACTCGCATCCGCAACCATCTTCTCGACCACCGCCCCAGGGGTCGAACCCGTAAGTCGCGCAACGAGTACGAGCTTCTCGTAGGTGTCTCTCCCCACCTCGATCGTATGCTTCATCGCCCCTCCATAGGCCTGTTGACTACAGGTAGTATAGGAGGTAAATCAGAGAACTGCAAGTAAATATCATAATTATAAGCGAATTAGAGATGAAGCGCGGAACGTGAACGCGGAACGTCATCTGACGCGAGTGGCGTTCCGCAGCGACAATCGACAAGCGATGAACGAATCCAACGGCCGAAGTTCGACGGAATTACGAATCACCAAGTCTCGTAATAATTTCCGTGGTGTGCGGCATATCCGCCACGACACAACGCGACACCCGCACCGAAGCTCCAGCGGACCGCTCCGGCCGATCGCCGATCCACCGCAACAAGTTGGGCGACGCGACATAGCGAGACATAGCAACCGTTGCTATCGTCGTGTTATGACGAAGACGATCACCCAGGCCGAGTTGCGCAATGGCAGCGCGGGCGTGATGGACGGACTCGAAGCCGGCGACGACTACATCATCACCCGCAATGGCCGACCGGTCGGCGAGTTACGCCCCATCGCGCCGCGCCGGAGCATCACCACTGCTGAGCTCCGAGCACGGCTGGCCCGATTCGCCGGTCTTCCCAGCAGCGCAGAGGAGCGCGCGGAGGTCGACGAGATGTTCGGCGAGGATCGCCTCGATGACTGAGCCGGTGTCGAACACCCGATTTCCGGCTGGGCTGCTGGACACCTGCGTTCTGATCGATCTCGAACTACTGGACCAAGCAGACCTGCCGATCGAACCGAAGATCTGCACCCTCACCCTGGCCGAGCTGGGATTGGGCATCGCCAGCGCCAAGACACCGGAGACGCTGGCCCTGCGAACCGAGCGAATGCTGGAGCTGGAACACGCTTTTGATCCGCTCCCCTTCTGCCCCACCGCCGCCCGTCGGTTCACCTCCTTGGCAAAACTGGTCGTGGCAGCAGGCCGAAACCCCAAGCCGCGCAAGGTCGACCTGATGATCGCAGCCATCGCGTCGGTCAACGATCTGCCGCTCTACACACGCAACCCGGACGACTTCAGAGGCACCGAGAACCTCCTGACCATGGTCCCGGTGTAACCGCCGATCTCCGAGCAACTCCCGAGCCTTCCCCCGACCGTTGCGCAGATGCGCTGGGCTCGACGACACCCCCACCGCGAACTCGGCCGACCGACCACTGCCGGGCGTGATCGGATGCGATGGCACCCCGCACGACCGCGCACCGGCACCGAGTCCTCCCCTCCTCGACGGACTCGGTACCGGCGGCTCGCGGATGCCTGATCAGGGATGTAGGCGGACCGGGACGGTGGTCAGGCCGCGCACGATGAGGCTTTTGCGCCAGGTCAGGTCGGCGTCGGGGGCGAGTTGGAGGTCGGGGTGGGTGGCGAGCAGGCGGGTGAGGGCGACGATGCCCTCGGTGCGGGACAACTGGGCGCCGACGCAGCGGTGGATGCCGTGGCCGAAGGCAAGGTGCTGGTTGGCGGGGCGATCCGGGTCGAACTCGTCCGGCTCGGTGAAACGTTCCGGATCGCGGCCGGCGGCGGCGACCGACAGCACGACGACCTGCCCCGCCGGAATCTCGACACCACCCAACCTGACCGGCTCCCTGGTGTACCGGAAAGTGGTCTCGCGGGTCGGCGACTCGTACCGCAGCACCTCCTCCACGAACGCCGGAATCCGATCGGGATCCTCCCGTAGCGACGCACGAGAACCGTTGCCGGACAACAACAACGCAACGGCGTTGCCGATGAGGTTGGCACTGGTCTCGTATCCGGCGACCAGGAGCAGGAACACCATGCTGATCAGCTCACGGTGACTGAGCCGGTTCCCGCCTTCCCCGGCGGCGATGAGTTCGGACAGCAGATCCTCTTGCGGCGCAGCCATTTTCGCGCGGATCAGCGCATCGATGTATCCGACGAATTCCTGGACCGCGGTCGTGCGGGCATCGCGGGTCGGTTCGCTGGAGACCACGATCGCCGACCACTCCCGGAACCGCCCGCGGTCGGTGGGCGGCACGCCGAGCAGCTCGCAGATGACCAGCATCGACAGCGGACTCGCGTACTCCTGCAACAGATCCTGCGTCTCGTCGGCCCGCGTCGCCATGTCCGCGAGCAACGCGTCGGCGATCTCGACCACGCGGGGTTCCAGATCGCGGATCGCACGGCTGCCGAACGCCCGGTTGACCAGCGCGCGCAGCCGGGTGTGCTCGGGCGGGTCGTAGAACACCATCATGTCCTTGAACAACCCGCTGCGTATCGTGTGGTCCCCGCCGCTCGCGGCCACGGCGTCCAGCGCGTCGGGCGCACCGAGGACCTTGCTGATGCCGGGATCGGTGAACGCCGCCTTGGCCGCCTCGTACCCGGTGACCAACCACCCGGTGCTCGCATCGGGGAATCGCACGAAATGCACCGGTCCACGACGACGTAACCGCTCGTACACGGCGTGCGGTTCGCGAAAGAAGTCCTCCCCCAACTCGACCGCCTCGATCGCTGATTCACCCACAACAGCAGTGGTCTCGTCCGCCATGCGCCGAAACCTAGCAGGGCACACCAACTTTCGACCGGTTCGAGACCATCCGGACCGCTGTATACACTGCCGGTGCATACAAGATCACGGGAGGATGTCCGCAGCGATGCGCGAGCCGGAGAACCCGACGTTGGGACAATTCCTGAGCTTTCTGCGTCAGCGTGAGGCCGAGCGCAGACACGCCGAGGGCACGCTTCCGACGAACCGGAAACTGAGCCGGGAGAAGGCGGCGGCGCAGGTGCACATCACCGCCAGCTACCTGACCAAGGTCGAACGGGACGAGGTCGGCCAGGTCGACGTCGGCATCCTGCGCCTGCTGACCACCGCTTATCGCGCCGACGAGGACGAATGGCGTTACGTCTGCGATCTGGCCGGCTACGCCTCGCCCTATCCCGGCCTGGTCGGCCTGGACACCGCGATGGAAATGCCGCCGCTGCAAACTTTCCTGGACGCGGTCTCCCCGATGATGCGCACCGAAATGGACGAGACCACCGACGACCTGGTGTCCTTCTACGCCCCGCAGCGCCAACTACTCGCGGCCAACCAGGCGTACCTGGATACCTTCCCCTCCCACACGCCCGGCATGTACATGCTCGAATGGTCGTTCACCGACGAGGCCCGGCACATCATGATCAACTGGGACGACCAGGTCCGCCAGGGTGTCGCGGTGCATCGCGGCACGATGGGCCGCTACGGCCACACCGAATGGGCCCGTCGCGCCCACCGCCAACTCTGGCAACACCCCGAATTCCGCCGCCTCTGGGAATCCAAGGAAGTCACCTACACCCGCCCCGTCAGCTCCGAAGCCCAACTGCGCGTAGGCAACCGAACCTTCGCCATGATCATGGAGAACTGGCAAATGCAACACGACCTCCCCATAGTCCGCTCCCGAGGCAGACTCCGCCCCATCGATTGACCGCGCCACCCGGGCGAAATCGGGCCGACCCGCGATTCGCCCATCACGCACTCACCGCCGAATCAGGCGAAGTCACGCCGCCCGAGCTCGAACAGGACGTTCGGCGAAACGCTGATCTCGAACGGCTGCTCGACCACCAGCACGTCGTCACCGGTGACCAGGGCCTTACGAACGTATCGCCCCCGCTCCAGATCGAGCGCCTCGATCCGAGCGACCGGAGCGAAATCGACGATCCAGTAATGCGGAATCCCGGCCCGCGCATACTCGTCCCGCTTGATCTTCCGATCGTGTGCCTCACTACCGCTTCGAGGCGAAACCACCTCGGCGACCAGCAACAGGTCCGATGGATCGAGGTAGAGCTCCCCCTCCAGGAACCCGGCCTCCTCCGCCTTGGCATCGATGATGAAAACATCGGGCTTGCGAACCGCACCGGGAAACGCGAACTCGTATTCACCCCCATCGATAAGTACGTCCGCCCCGGCCCGCCGCGCCGCCTCGATGAACACACTGCGCAGCCCCCGCCCCATCCGGTTATGACGCAGCGACGGCGACATCTTCTCGACCAGCCATCCGTTCCACAGCTCGAAGCCCTTCCCCTCCTCCGGACCGTTGTGCAGATCCCGCGCCGTGTACGGTCCAGCGCCGAAGGACGAGCCGAAATCGACTGCCACACTCACAGTCGCCCCTTCCATCGCCGAATTGCCGAGTACACGGAACTACTGTGGTCAGCATATACGAGAAAGCAAGTTCGCTGACCTGGCCACATGCAGACGCCCTCGGGACGTGAAACGCACCGGCAGCCCATCGAGATGGTCACCGCCGCAGACACACGCGCGGGAGATCGGCTGTCACGAGTTGCGTTCCGCAGCAACGATCGACGGCTTCTGGTGTCCGAAAAAGGTCACTGATGAACAGAATCCACCGGCCGGAGATCGCAGAGCTACGAATCACCAAGTCCAGCAATAATTTCCAAATGTCACAGCACATCAGTGAATTACTGCCTGGGTAACCGATCACCGGTATCCACCGCATCGGTTTCGCCGAACCGAAACGTCACAGCACAGCACAGCACAGCACAGCACAGCACAGCACAGCACAGCACAGCACAGCACAGCACAGCACAGCACAGACAGGTTCGGTTAAAAGTGTTGTGTGCGAGCATTATTCGGTCAGCTGTCCAGGGTGAAGATTCTGATTTCACATCGCTGTGGCGGTGTTCCGGGGGTGATTTTCGGGATAGAATTCGAACATGGATTCGAACAGCGTGGATGCCGGGGAGTTCGCAGGCGAGCTCACCGCTGATGTGCTGCTGGCCGCGGTCGGTGACCTGGTCGGCCGGCCATTGACCCCGCTGTCCGATAGTGCGGTGGTGGAACTGCTGCGCGGGATCGAACGCGCGGCACGCATACTCACCGCGGTCCAACACCAGGTGTTGATCGATATCGATTCCCGATCCATCCCCGCGAACACGGGCGCGAAGACGATCAAACGGTTCCTGATGCAAACCCTGCGCCTGTCCCACGCCGAAGCCGGTGCACGAGTCCGCGCCGCCACTCGTGTGGGCACGTTCCGCAACCTTGCCGGGGACGAACGCGAACCCGAATTACCGTGCACGGCAGCAGCGTTACGACGCGGGGACATCTCGGCCGAGCACGCTCGCGGGATCGGGGCGGTGATGACCCGGGTCCCCCGCACCACCGCCACCGATGACCGGGTCGCGGCCGAACAGATCCTGGCCGAGTTCGCGGTCACCGGCTCCCCCGACGATATCGGCACAATCGGGGACAGCATCCTGGCACACCTGGACCCCGACGGGAAACTCACCGATTCGACCGATCGCGCCCGCATGCGCGGGATCCGCATCGGCCGCCAACGCGCGGACGGGATGTCCCCCATCAGCGGCGACATCGACCCGGTCCTGCGGGCACTGCTGGACCCGGTCCTGGCCAAATACGCACGCCCCGGTGTGGCGAACCCGGACGACCCGACCAGTCCCGGTACCGATCTGGATCGCACCGATCCGGCAGTGATCACCGCTGCCGCGCAGCGTGATACCCGCACCGCCGCGCAACGCACCCACGACGCGTTCACCCTCCTACTGGGAACGTTGATCGATCCGGATGCCCTCGGCGCGCATCGGGGGATGCCGGTCACCACCGTGCTCACCCTGCGCGTGGAAGACGTGGAACAAGGTGCGGGGGTGGCGACCACCGCCACCGGAGGCACCGTCCCGATCGGTGACGCACTACGCCTGGCGGAGCGTTCGCGCCCGTATCTGGCGGTGTTCGACCACGCCGGGCTACCCCTGCATCTGGGGCGGACACGGCGGCTGGCGTCCCCCGCGCAACGACTCGCGTTGATCGCCGCACTCGGTGGCTGCTCCCGCCCGGGCTGCGACGCACCCGCGTCCTTGTGCGCGGTGCATCATGTGCGTGATCACAGCAAGGGCGGACCCACCGACATCGAGAACCTGGTTCTGGCGTGCGACCACTGCCACGCCCTGATCAACGACACCGATACCGGTTGGAAAACTGTTGTCCTGGACGAGGATTCACAGTTCCCGGGCCGGACCGCGTGGATCGCGCCCGCTCATATCGACCCGACCGGCACCCCACGCGTCAACCACCGCCACCACGCGGGCGAACTCCTCGCCCAGATCGTCGCGCGAATCCATACCCGGCGGGAACGAGACCGCGCGGCCCACCAGCGTTGGCTACGGGAACGAAAACCCGGCGACCTCGCCGCCTGACCCCGGGGCATCACCACTTGCCCCGAGGCATCGCCGCCTGCCCCGGAGACATCACCGCCTGCCCCGGGGACATCACCGACTACCCCAGGACATCACCGCCTGCACCACGCCGGAGAACTCCTCGCGCAGATCGTCACCCACATCCACACCCGCCGGGAACGAGAACACGCGGCCCACCAACGCTGGCTACGAGAACGAAAACCCGGCGACCTCGCCGCCTGACCCCCGGGACATCACCACCTGCCCCGGGACAACACCGCCTACCCTGGGACATCGCCGCCTACCCCCCGGGACGTCGCCGCCTACCCCCGGGGCATCAGCACTTGCCCCGGGGCATCGCCGCCTGACGCCAGGGACAACACCGCCTGCCACGGGACGGAACACCACCCACTCCGTCGGTACGAACGTGGCCCAACCACGCCCAGGCGACTGCCCAGCGCAAACGAGCCCAATACCAGGACAATCCGGCCTCGACCGGGGCAAACCCAGCGGGCGACGGATTACCGAGGCGAGCTGCCGAGCGAGGCAGGAAGCTGGGCTCTGGTTCACATTCGGTGGTCACGCCGATCCGGTGGGTCCGCGCGGACGGCGCATCACGATCGTTGCGCGAAATACCCATTACGACAAGATCGTTCACGCCGCATCCGAGCCGACGGGTACCGAGACCACCAAATGCGCCCCAGAGCCTGAAGCTGGACGGTCACCGCGACCGACGAGCAGACCGGTGAGCCTCGTCGACAGGCTCCGTACCGGCAACAAAGATCCACCGGCTGAGGTGTCACGGGATCACGAATTCCCAAGTCCAGCAGGAATTTCCGTGACTCACGGCATGCCGGTAAATTATCCGTGAGGATCGAACTGCCCGTCGGCGACACCCTTCGCGAACGCATCCCACTCGGCCGCGTTGTACTCCAGCGCAACACCTGTCGCGGTGATCGACGCGCCGCCCGCCGACGCGAGGGTGATGCACACCCCGTCGACTTCACCTGAATTGCCGCTCAACACCAGGTCGAGCACGGCCTGCCAATCGGCGGAAGCCACCGACACGATCGGCTGGGCCGCCGGATCGCCGTCGTACTTGCTGTCGCGGATGCGAACGTGGTCGACCCCAAGTGCGACCTCCACGCAGGTCCTGTCGGCACCGCTGAATGTCGACTTGAAGTAATGCGAACTCACACTGGCTAGCCTATATTCCGACTCGCAATCCGGTCGATCAGGTTGATCGAATCCTCCCGGCCGAGCGCGATCGACTGCACCTGGCTGTACAGGTAGCCCATCTCGTTCACCCACTTCCGATCCTCCGCGATCTCGCCATAGGCAGCGGCCTCGACCCATCCCAAGGTCGGCAGTCGCCCACTCTCGAAATCCAGGAGATGAAAGGTTGCGGAGTTCAAAGCTGCGATCGCCCCTCCCGCCTCGAACGAAATGAGACGGATGTCGAGCGTTTCCGGCCGCCCATCGATGAGGGTGAGCAGATGGCGTAGCTGTTCGCGATGCACCTCCGGACCGCCGACCTGGTACATCAATGCCGCCTCGCCCATGATCACCGACAACTGAAGCGGTTCGGGATCATCGAGCAACTGTTGCCGCTGCCGCCGCGCTTTGACGCGCTGCTCGACTTCGTGCGGCCGCCCGGTGGCGACGCTCCCCTTCATCAGTGCCCGCATGTAGTCCTCGGTCTGCAAAAGCCCTGGGACAACACCATTTTCGAAGCTCCGGATGCACTGTGCGCCGGCTTCGAGCCCGAAGAAACGCATGAGGGACTCGTAGAACAGCGCCGAGTACTCCGCATACGGATTCTGCCCCTTGGCAACCTCACGAAGAGCTCGCAACTCGCCCTGATCAGCGGGCTCGAACTCGAGTAGCCGCAGCAGGATCGCAAGCTTGTCCTCGCTCAGCATGCCGCGACCATGACTGACCTTCGACCAGTACTGCTGGCTCACATCCAACGCCTTGGCGATTGCCCCCGCCTTCACACCCCGATCGGTGGCGCGGTTGAGGATACGCAGCATCAGTTCCCAGCCGGCAACTGTCGGCGAAGTCCTTGTCATCTCGAACCTTTCGTGCGGATGAGGCCGCCCATACGGTATCGCACAACACGCCACTGGATATCGACATCGAAAGCATTTGATTACTTGTCTGGTTGATACAACCAGCGTAGTGTCCTGACTGCTCGCCCATCGCAGCATGAGCGCTTCAGACGATCCGAAGGGGGATCGAGGACCGATGTCCGTACAGGTGGACAAGGCGTGGATCAGCAGTGATCAGACAGCTCATCAAGCCAGGTTCGTCGGCGAGAGGGGCTGGGTGGTGTCGTTCCTACCCGGCCGCACGCTGACCAAAGTTCAAGCGCTGTCGGCGATTCTGATCGCGGACAGCGCGGCGGTTGCCTTACGGCTGGCGCCGGATGTCGGCCTCACCGCACTGGAAGCCGTGGGACTCGTTGTCCTGCAACCACCTTGGCCACGGCCCGCCGCTCACCCGTATTCGACACCAATCCCATGACGCAGTAGAACTGCACGACGAAAGACCGAACCACGATGATCAGCACCAGCATTGTCATCTATTCGATTGCGGCACTGACATTCCCGGCACTGTGCACACTCTCGGCAGGGCTGCTCGGATGGCGACTCCCCGCCGCGCCACCCGCCTCCGAGCTCGGCACACCCTGGTACCGCGAACTGCCCCACACTCCGCGGTACGACACACACCCATTGCCCATCATTGATAACGAACACCCCTGCACCGCAGCAGATTTCGCAGCACTACTCGAATACGCCAACGCCCGGCATCGCCGATTCACCCGCCGGTGACACATGCCCGAACCGGACCCACCCGACACGGACGTCCACCTGCGAATCCCCTTGGGCGACCTACTCCTGGACTACCGCACCACCGCAACCGCCGCCCACAACTTCATCACCGACTGGCGGCGAACCCATTGCGAGATAATCGAAATAATCACCGACACCCCAGAATCCCGACGCCACCTCCCCCGCCTACCGTGCGAGACATTGTTCCTACACCCATGCCCACCGCCGTTGCGCGATGACAGCCCTACGTCACCGTTGAATATCGAAACCCATTACGCAGGTTGAGCATTCACAGCCAGCATCGGCGTTTGTCGAGCAGATCATCGAAGTCACCGCGCTCGGCCATCCCAACCAAACCAGTCAACGCCTCGGCGCGTCTGAAACGCCGCACGACCTCGATCAAGGATCGTGTCGACCGTGTCCTTCTTCACAGCAATCCCAAGCACCCGCCGCGCCACGGCAAGCGCCTCATCAACCCCGATCAGCAGCTCGGACACCACAACCGCCCGATCGACACAGCTCATCCGAGATCCCACGTCTCCCATGCAACTACTTCTCGAAGACCTCCGCGATCGTGGCGGCGGTGGCGGCGCGCTTCACCCACGAGTTCAACAGGTCGACATCCGAGCAGGACAGCACCTCATGCTCGACCTCCTCGGGAACAGGCAACTGCCGGGCGCGAAGGATCGTCAGCAGAGCCGAGGCTTCACCCTTGGCCTCACCCTTGGCTTCCCCCTCGGCGTAATACCGCCGCGCGAACTCACTCTTGTACTGGTAGGTACCGGTTGCCATAAGAGTCTCCAGGAGTTTCCGGGCCGCCCGCGGCAGTATCGCGAGTACCAGGTCAATGTACATTTGACCGTTCGCGACGTCGACCATCTCGGCGGCGAAGACCGTGAGGATCTGCTCTCGGTCGGGATGATTGCGGTGGGCGACTGCCGACAGCACCGCCAGTTCGGGGTTCTCGCCGACCTGGGCGGGGTCGGTGATCACCGGCACGTCCGCAGGGCCGAATACGACGGGGACGAGGGTGCAGCCGGGGGCGAGCAGGAGCGGCCGACGACAGCGGGCGGCGGTGCGATCGTCGGCGCACAACACCAACAACACTGTGGGACAACGTAATCGGGCGCGCAGCGTGGTGAGGTAGACGGGCCAGCTCCACTCCTTCTCCGGGTCCGGCCGTAGTTGAACCTCGATCACCGCGGCCAATACCGGACTGTTGCCGCTGGTCAGCGCGACGACCGCATCGGCGCGATACTCGGTCGGGTCGATATCCGGAAAATCGCCGGATTCCAGTCGCGCATGGTCGAACTCGGGTACGACGCACGCATCGGAGAGCGCCAAGAGATCGGCCGCCAGTCGTGGACGTTGCCGAAACAAGTCGGCCACCGCCTCGTGCAGAACGGAGGGCATGCCCGAAGACTACCTGAGCCCATCGACCGGATCCAAAGCCGAAATCCTCACGGACACATATTGATTCGCATCAGATTGGATCAAAGCCAGATGGAACTTTCCACTCCGGACAATCCACTTCGAGCCGGGGAAAGGAAGTTCCCACGTAGCGCCCGATGTCGGCCACGCCGGGCGGCCGCTGCGGACTCAGGAAAGTGCGAAGACGGGGAAACCCGGTGCGATCTCGGCCAATTCGGCGTCGGTGGCGTGTTTGGTGACGCCCTCGAAGAAGCGGCCGACCTCCCAGCCCCAGCGATCGAGGTATGCGCGCAGTACCGGAATCTTGTCGGCGTCGGAGAGTTCGATGGCGGTGAAGGCTTCGGACTTGCGGCCCAGACGGAGTTCGCCGGCGCCGGAGACTCGCAGGTTGCGGACCCACTGGGTGTGGCCGCGCGGAGCCACCAGGTAGCGACGGCCGTCGGTGGTGAGGACGTTGACCAGGGTGGTGCGCCATTCGCCGCTCTTGCGGCCGCGCACGGCCAGCAGGCGGGAACCGGCGACGCTGACGCCCAGCTTCGGCAGCAGGTTGACGACGCGATTCATGATCGAGTCCATACCGGACGGGCCGATGTAGCGGGTGGTGGCGTCCATGGGGGTTCCTCCGAGAGTTCAATTCGAGAGCGGTGCTCTCGATCTGAGAACAGTGTGCGCGCCTCACCGCAACGAGTCAAGAGCAGTGCTCTCGAAATATTCCAGCGCTCCGAAACGTGGCACACTGTCCGAATGAGTGTGCCCAGAACCGCCCGAGCGCGAGCCCGAGCCGAGATCACCCGCGAGATCACCGATGCCGCGCGCCGCCAACTCGCCGAGTCCGGCGCCGCGGCCTTGTCCCTGCGCGCCATCGCCCGGGAACTCGGCATGGTCTCCTCGGCGCTCTACCGCTACTTCCCGAGCCGCGACGACCTGCTCACCACGCTGATCATCGAGGCATACACCGCACTGGGCGACAAAGTCGACCAGGCCGTCGAGGCGGCCGCGACCCCGCGTGCGCAATGGCGCGCCGCGGCCACGGCGATACGGCACTGGGCCATCGCACACCCACACGAGTACGCACTGCTCTACGGCTCACCGGTCCCCGGCTACAAGGCCCCGCAGACCACCATCGCCCCCGGTTCACGAATTCCCGTCGCAGTACTCGGCATCGTCGAAAGAGCCTGGGAAAGCGACACTCTCGCAGCCCCCCGAGACGAACTCGCCCCGCAACTGAGCACACAACTCGCCGCGATCGCCGAACAACTCGCCCCCGGCGTGCCCGCACCGATCCTGGCGCGAGCGGTCATCGCCTGGACCCAACTGTTCGGCGTCCTCAGCTTCGAACTGACCGGCCAATACGTCGGCAGCGTGGACCCCACGGAAGCATTCTTCGACTACTCCATCGAAACCATGGCAGACCTGATCGGCCTACGCCCCTGACTCCGAAATCCATTGCTGGGCAGCATCTCTCATCCACATAGCGTGGCAAGGCCGATCTGATGATCGCAGCATCGGTCAACGATCTACCGCTCCACACCCGCAACCCGGACGACTTCGAAGGGACCGAAAACCTTCTGACGTTGATCTCGATCCGAGTACGGGCAGCTCACACGGTCGGGTCGATATCCGAAAAGTCGCCGGATTTCCAGCCGCGCATGCTCGAAATCGGGCGCACCACACTCACCTTCCGGAATTGGCCGTAATGGCGACACCGGCAACTCAGGTCAGGGATCAGAGCTGGGCGCCTGATCGGACGAGGGTGCCCGCGACCAGGGTGGCGAGGGTTGTTTCGAGGTAGGTGGCGGGGTCGGGGAACAGGGGGGCGAGGGCGGGGTCGGCTTGGAGGGCGGCGAGGACTACGGGGGAAGGGCGGGAGTGCACACTCAAGGCGGCGGCCATGAGGGCCGACATCATGCATACGGACCAGGCGTTTTCGCCGAGCTCGGGGACCACGGTGCGGACGGTGGCGACCAGGGGGCCGAGGATGGCGTGAGCGGAGCGCTTGTAGTGCAGGACGACCTCGGGAGATACGTTGCGTTCGAGCACTCCCGGTTGGGCCGCGATCAGGTCGCACAGGATCGGGCGGTCCCGTAAGGCGTGCGCGAAGGCGGCGGCCAACCGGTCGCCCCGCTCGGTGACGGGCAGGTGCGGATCAATCGCGGATACCCGGTCCGATATCTCGTCCGCGCATTCGCGGAATCCGCGATCCAGCAGCTCCAGCAGGATCTCCTCACGAGATTCGAAGTAGCGCAACACATTCGACTTCGCGAGACAGACACGGCGACTGAGTTCGTTCAGGCTCAGATCGGCGACGGGCATCTGGTCGAGCATCTCGGCGGCACCGTCCAGGATCGCGCGACGGCGCACCTCTCGCTGCTCGGCGCTGCGTGCCCTCTGGAATACCACGTCGTCATATTACAGACCGACGGTCTATTGACAACAGACCATCGGTCTCTTACGGTCGAGACAACAAGAGACCGGCGGTCTGTAATGCCGGACGAATCACGAATGGAGATCCCATGAACAAGTGGTCCGAGAGCGACATTCCCGCGCAGAACGACCGGATCGCGGTCGTCACCGGCGCGAATACCGGCCTGGGTTTCGAGACCGCGCGCGCCTTGGCCGCCCACGGCGCGTCCGTGGTGCTGGCCGTGCGAGATGTGGAGAAGGGCAAGCAGGCCGCCGCCCGCATCGCCGACGTCGCGCCCGGCGCGCGGGTGAGCGTGCAGCAACTGGACCTGACATCGCTGGAATCCATCAGCACCGCGGCGAAGGAACTGCACGCCACGCATCCGAAGATCGATCTGCTGATCAACAACGCCGGCGTCATGCACACACCGCACCAGACCACGAAGGACGGATTCGAGCTGCAATTCGGCACCAACCACCTCGGCCATTTCGCCCTGACCGGCCGACTCCTGGACATGATGCTGCCGACACCCGGCTCGCGCGTCGTGACGGTCAGCAGCAACGGCCACCGCATCCGTGCCGCGATCCACTTCGACGATCTGCAGTGGGAGCGTTCCTACAGCCGCATCGAGGCGTACGGCCAGGCCAAACTCGCCAACCTGATGTTCACCTACGAACTCCAGCGCCGCCTCGCCCGAAACGGCGAAACCATCGCTGCCGCAGCACATCCCGGCGGCGCCAACACCGACCTCATGCGCAACCTCCCCGCACCCCTGCGCTTCCTCACGCCCATCGTGGTCCCCCTGATCACCCAGAGCGCCGCGATGGGCGCCCTCCCCACCCTCCGCGCCGCCACCGACCCCGGAGTACTCGGCGGCCAGTACTACGGCCCCGAGGGCCTCTTCCAAAACCAGGGCCACCCCCGCCTCGTCGCCTCCAGCCCCCAATCCCACGACCTCGAAACCCAGCAGCGCCTGTGGACCGTCTCCGAGGAACTGACCGGAGTGAGCTTCCCGGTGTGACCCGCACCGATCCATCCGACCGCAGACACGAAAAGCCCGCGGGCAGTCCATCTTTCAGGACGCCCGCGGGCTTCTCGCGGTGCAGCTACTTACCAGCTGGACTTGTGCACGCCCGGCAGCTCACCCCGGTGCGCCATCTCGCGCAGGCACACGCGGCACAGGCCGAACTTGCGGTAGACCGCGTGCGGACGACCGCAACGCTGGCAGCGGGTGTAGGCACGCACGGCGAACTTCGGCTTCGCGGCCGCCTTGATCTTCAGAGCTTTCTTAGCCATGTGCTCAGTTCTCCTTGAACGGGAAGCCGAGGTGCTTGAGCAGCGCGCGACCCTCGTCGTTGTTGGTCGCGGTGGTCACCACGGTGATGTCCATACCACGGGGCCGATCGATGCTGTCCACGTCGATCTCGTGGAACATCGACTGCTCGCTGAGGCCGAAGGTGTAGTTGCCGTGGCCGTCGAACTGCTTCGGCGACAGACCGCGGAAGTCCCGGATACGGGGCAGCGCGATCGAGACCAGCCGGTCCAGGAACTCCCACATCCGGTCGCCGCGCAGGGTGACCTTCGCGCCGATCGGCATGCCCTCACGCAGCTTGAACTGCGCGATCGACTTGGTGGCCTTGCGGATCTCGGGCTTCTGACCGGTGATCAGAGTCAAGTCGGCGACCGCGCCGTTGATCAGCTTCGCGTCACGGGCGGCGTCACCGACACCCATGTTCACCACGACCTTGACCACGCCGGGGATCTGCATGACGTTGGCGTAGCCGAATTCCTTGTTCAGCTCGTCCCGGATCTCCTCGCGGTACCTGACCTTGAGGCGGGGCTGAATCTTGGGGGCGGAGCTTGCGGAGCCCCCCGAAGATGCTGTGTCGGTGGTGGTCGTCATTTTCAGATGTCCTTCCCGTTGCGACGGGAGATGCGCACCCGCTTGCCGTTCTCGTCGGTGCGGTAGCCCACGCGGGTCGGCTTGCCGTCGGAGTCGACGACCATCACGTTCGAGACGTGGATGGGCGCTTCCTGGGTAACGATGCCGCCGGAGCTGGCGCCACGCTGGTTCGCGGAGTTCGCGACGTGCTTCTTGATCCGGTTCACGCCCTCGACCAGGACCTTCTCGGTCGCCGGGAAGGCCTGGATGACCTTGCCCTTGGCGCCCTTGTCCTTACCCGAGACGACGATCACGGTGTCGCCCTTGTGCACCTTCATGTCAGAGCACCTCCGGGGCCAACGAGACGATCTTCATGAACTTCTTCTCACGCAGCTCGCGGCCGACGGGGCCGAAGATGCGGGTGCCGCGCGGATCGTTGTCCGCCTTGATCAGCACCGCGGCGTTCTCGTCGAAACGGATGTACGAGCCATCCGGACGACGACGCTCCTTGACGGTGCGCACGATGACGGCCTTGACGACCTCACCCTTCTTGACGTTGCCGCCGGGGATGGCGTCCTTCACGGTGGCGACGATCACGTCGCCGATACCGGCATAGCGACGCGACGAACCGCCGAGCACGCGGATGCACAAGATCTCCTTGGCACCCGTGTTGTCGGCGACGCGCAGTCGCGACTCCTGCTGAATCACTTCAGCTCCTCCTAGACCTGGACGAAATGCACGCCGGATTGCCGACCCGACGGGCATGGTCAGTTGCCCCTCAGCTGAGCCTTGTGGCCCGCTCCGCAAGCTACGCGGGGCAGCGCCTGCCAGCGGTTATCGAGGATCCGAGGATCAACCACTGTGGGTTCGCGGCCGAAGTGCGGGCACAGCTGTCCCGCAAGCAACCGGACCAGTGTAGCCAAGCCGCAGGTAGAGCCCAAATCCGGGCCCGCTGGAAAATACGACCTCTGAACTTGTCGGTACCCCTGGGTACGCTGGCAGTAATCACGATCGAAGGGGGATTCGATGGGCAACCGTCAAGCGGCCACTGATCAGGGGCGTCGTCGTTCTTCAGCCGTTCTCAGCAGGCTCCAGTAGCCTCGGTCGCGCTACGACCCACGTCCGCCACACCACAAGCAGTCGGGGAAGGATTTTCCTGTGAGTTCGTCGCGTCGTCCAGTTCAGCTGGATCGCCGTTCGTTCCTGGTCGCGCTCGGAGCCGTGCCGGTCGCGGCGACGCTGGCCTCGTGCAATGCCGACGATTCGGTCTCGAAGCCGCCCGCCGGGCCGGATCTGTCGGGCGTGGATCAGGCCGTGCGCCCGCAGGACGATCTGTTCCGGCACGTCAACGGCACCTGGTTGCGCACCTATCAGCTGCCGCCGGACAAGTCGGAGTTCGGCACCTTCACCGAGGTGTCCGACCGGGTCGAGGGGCAGCTGAAAGAGGTCATCGCCGGGATCAAGGATCCGAAGGACGGCACACCCGAGCAGCAGATCCGCGATCTGTACGACGCGCGGATGGACGAGGCCACCCTCGACAAGCTGGGCCTGACCCCGCTGGCCGGCTTGTTCGCCAAGATCGACGGCGCGGCGACCAAACCCGATCTGGCCAAGGTGATGGGCGCGCTGCCGCTGGGCGGGCTGATCGGGCTCGGCATCTCGGTCGATCAGAAGCATTCCACCGCCTACCTGCCCTCGATCGGCCAGTCCGGCCTGGGCATGAGCGAGCAGTACTACAGCAAGCCCCAGTTCGCGCAGTATCTCGCGGCCTATTCGACGCTGATGCAGAAGCTGGCCACCGGCGGCGGTCTGGCCGATCCGAACGGCGCGGCGCAGCGGGTGGTCGATCTGGAGAAGCAGATCGCCGCGGCCTTCTGGAACAACGTGCAGACCCGCGACAGCGATGCCACCTACAACCTGAAATCCTGGGACGAGGTCAAGGCGCTGGCTCCCGAATTCGATTGGGAGCCTTGGCTTTCCGGCAGCACCAGCCGCCCGAAGACGCTGTTCGCGAAGATCGTGGTGGCCGAACCGTCCTATGTCACCGCGGCCGGGCAGCTCTGGGCGGCCACCGATATCGCGATCTGGCGCGACTATCTGAAGCTGGCCCTGCTGCGCAGCTACGCCAAGTACCTGACCAAGGCGCTCTCGGATGCCAATTTCGAGTACGTGAAGGTCACCGCGGGTGTGCAGCAGCGTCCCGAACTGTGGAAATCCGCGGTCGGCGTGGTCGACGCCAACCTGGGCGAGATGCTCGGAAAGCTGTACGTGGCCAAGTACTTCCCCGCCGAGGCCAAGGACCGCGCGAAGCAACTGGTGGACAATCTGCTCGCCGCCTACCGGCAGAATTTCCAGAATTCGAGCTGGATGTCACCGCCCACACGCGATGCCGCCATCGCCAAACTGGGCAAGATCACCGTCAAGATCGGCTACCCCGACAAGTGGGTCGACTACTCGAAGGTGAAGGTCACCCGCGGCAAACTCGTCGAATCCCTGCTCGCCATCACGGCTTTCGAGTCCGATCGCGCGATGAACAAGCTCGGCACCCCGGTCGACAAGACCGAATGGGGTATGACCCCGCAGACCGTCAATGCCTACTACGACGTGACCTCCAACTCGATCAACTTCCCCGCCGCCATCCTGCAGGCCCCGTTCTTCGACAAGAATGCCGAGGCCGCGGTGAACTACGGCGCGATCGGCGCGGTCATCGGCCACGAGATCGGCCACGGCTTCGACGACCAGGGATCCAAATACGACGGCGACGGCAACCGCAAGGACTGGTGGAGCCCGCAGGACCGCGCGGCCTTCGAAGCCAAGACCAAGCAGCTCATCACCCAGTACGACGCACTGGTCCCCGAGGGCCTGCCACCGACCGACCACGTCAACGGCGCGCTCACCGTCGGGGAGAACCTCGCCGACCTGCGCGGCCTGATGATCTCGCTGTCCGCCTTCCGCATCGATCTCAAGACCGACACCCCCAACTACACCGATATGTTCCTGTCCTGGGGCCGCAACTGGCGCGCCAAACAGACCCCCCAGTACACCGAACAACTCCTCGCCAACGACGTCCACTCCCCCAGCGAATTCCGCTGCAACCAGGTCGTCCGCAACCTGCCGGAGTTCTACCAGACCTTCGGCATCAAGGAGACCGACAAACTCTTCCTCGCCAAGGACCAGCGCGTCAGCCTCTGAGGTCGCACACCTGGGCAGGGCGGCAGATCTCCATCGACGGATCGCGCCGCCCCGCCCGGTTACGATCGGGCCGCAGACTCGAAAACCCTTCGGAAGGAATGGCATCCAGATGAGCGAGCCGACCAACGACGCGCCCGCATCGCCGCCGCGCCTGGCCCGCGTCTACGAGGGCCGCGACCTGGACGGTCGCCCCATCATCGACCGCGACCCCATCGATCCCACACTGACCGACGCCCTGCTGACCTACCTCGAGTCCGCCCCCATCGTGCTGGCCGCCCGCAGTTTCGACGTCGACGAATTCGCCCCCGCCGACCGCGACGTCCCCCTGAACTACCGCACCGATGGCACCTGGATCTGGGCCGGTTCGGTCCCGCACTACCTCCGCAAACACGGGCTGGCCCCGGAACCGAAGCTGGTGCGGCATATCCAGGCGCGCGGTTTCGAACTCGGTCCGGTCGACGAAACCACGAAGGATCGCGCGGTCTCGGTGATAACCGGCTCTTGAAATCGGTCGCTACCGCGTCATTCGCGATCGGTTCTGGTCAGGACACCGGTCACCGAGTCGCCGGGCAGCGGATCACGCCTGGTTCGCGGCAGCTGAACCTCGACCAGCTTGCCGTCGAACAACATCCACAGGCCGAAGCAGTCGTCCTCCTCGTCCCGCACGAGCACCTGGACGGATTCGGGATTCGGCCAGGCCAGGGACTCGAGAAGCGGTAGCAGCCCGCCCCAGTTCAGCCGGTGGAACTGCACGACCCACGTATAGCATTCGCCCGCTCCCGTACCGGAACCCGAGAACACGGAATCATCGACCGGAGTGAAGCACTGCTGCCACTCGCGGGCCGGATCGGGCCGGGTCAACGGCGCCATCACCTGCTCGGCATTCCGAGCCAGCACGATCACCTCCGCGAACCTGCTCACCGTTGCCTCACCTTGTTCGACATGAAAGTGCCCCTTGCACTGGAAACCGTATGCTCACACCGGGAATTCGCCGAGCCAGCCGCGCTGTACGAGCTCCTTCGGAATATAACCGGATTCGACGTCGATCGGGAATTCTCCGTCGTAGGCGAAGCAGGTGATCGCCAACGGGCCCAAGGCAATACGCCCGGCGGTCTTCTTCGCCCGATCCTCGTCGGCGGTCCAGTACATCTTGTGCAGCTCCAACGCCTCCACCAGGGCGTCGTCGAAACCGGCGCGATCCTCGGTGAGAAATCGGTGGAAGAGATTGATCGGCTGATAGACGAGTTTCTCCAGGCGATCCTTCGGCATGAGCGTCGCGACATCGGGATAGGACGCGTTGATCGTGGCGGTCAGCTTCTCCACCACCCCGGGACGACGAAGCCAGTACGTCTGCAGGGTGTCCGCCCAGAGATAGACGAACTCATCGGTCTCACCCTCGGCCTCGCGCAGCCGCTCCACCGGAAAGTTGCAGAGCTGGGTCATCCGGTCCTGATCGCGGCAGACGATCGCCAACCAGAACGCGTTGAGCCACTGCCCGACATTGGGGAAGGTTCGCGGTCCGATCGCTGGGAGCTGCCGAATCTCGTGGTCGATACGGCATTCGACGGTGCCCTCGGTGCGACTGGTGATGGCGAACATCGCCGATCCGACCTGCATGGCGGTAACCACCGATTCCCAGGTCTTACCCAGTACCGCAGCCGGGTCGACAGTGCACTGCGCTTGCATGTACTGCATTGTTTTGGAGAACGCGGAATCGATCATTTCCGGCGAGGTCTCCAGTCTATTGATCGACTTGGCAACACTCGCCCCCATCGAGACAGCATACTGCTCAGCGTTCGGACCAGCAGTCCAATGCGTTTCAACAGTACGTGTCACGTAGTCCTCCGACCACTGATATCGAATATTTTCATGACATACCCAGCATACTCACCGTTGTTCTTCTGACCCTGCACCAGGATATAGTCGACATCGCCGTCGTTCAAGGCATCTTCCAGCGCGTCGGCCAACTCGAGTTCGTGCGGATACTCCTCACCACGCTCCCGCATTTCTTCGAGAATATCGAGGAAGTATTCGCGACGCCCCTGCGAGACCCGCAGGCCGTCACGGGTCCACCGAGCGCCGAGATCGGTGTCCACCGAACTCTTGCACTCAACGACCACGTACTTGCCGTCCGGCAGCTTGTAGACCTGATCGAACTGGTCGTTACCGTTGGCCGGCCCCTCCAACCGCTCCGGCACCGCGCCCTCGTAATGATCCGGAATGGCGTGCTCGGCGGCTACCGTCTCACCGAATTTCTCGGACTTCTCCGACATCTCCCGATGCAACGGAGAATGCTCTTCTTCGGCCTTTTGAACAGCCGTACGATTTTCGGGCGTATCCTCGCTTTTCAGCGCCTCCCGAGCGCTCTTAAGATCACGCTCCGCCTGAATGTCCTCCGAAATCGCATCATGTCTTTCGGCAGCGCTGGAATTGAGCGTCTCGAGCTTTTCTTCGGCGAGCCCTTCGGGTCCGACCGGATCATGCACCGTCGCATAATCCGGCTGCAATGGAGCGGGCGCGTCGTTCTCGGCGATCCATTTACTGGTTGCCGGGTCCTTGACCAGGTGCGGGGGCACGTATCCGGTTTCGTCCGCCACCCCTTTACTGTGCCGGACCGTGTAATTGCCGCGATCCTGATAATATCGCTTGAAATATTCTGGATCTTTGTTCGCCCGCTCGACCTGCTCCCGCATCGCCTCCTGCTGCGTCTTTTTCTCCCCGTCGGGCACACCGGGATCATCATCGCCACGAGCCATCGGCCGCCCGTCGGTCGAATCCTCACCGGTGCGCGTCGGATGCCCCTCGTGCGCCGAACCAGCACCCTCGTCCTCCGAACCCGACCGCGAACGCGCACCCGATTCACCCGCACTCGCCGCCGAATCGAACCCGGACTCCGGATGGATCACCCGAATCCTGGAATCCCCGCCGACCGCCTCGGTGACAGCCCGCGCCGACGCCTCCGTCGGCGCGACGAAGACGCTGTTGTCGGCCTGATACTTGGTGCCGTCCGGCAATTTGTTCCGCAGGGTGCCCAGCGCCGACGCCGGATCGTCCACCACACGCGTCGAGGTCGTCGCGTCGAACGTCTCGACCCCGGCCACCCGACCGTCGCGCCAGGTGACCTTGACCAGGTCGGCGGTGGTGCCGGTGATGGAATCGGTGCCATCGATGATCGCCTTGGGCACAGCCGGATTCGAGTCGTCCTGCACGTAGAACCGGGAGCCGTTCCCGGTCTTCTCGTCGTACAGCTCACCGGAGCGCCGCAACTGGTCGTTGAGGAAGTCCCGCGAGGTGGCGACCGCGGCGCTGTCGGGCTCGCCATCGATCTTGTGCGGCACCCCGTTCTCGTCGACGATGACCGGCCGATCGTCGATCGTCTGTTCCGTGAGCGGTTCGAGTAGCCGCTCGTCCGACGGGTCGATGGTCCTGCGGTTCTGCCCCGGCGCGTCGCGCATGGCGCCCGGGTCGTGGTCGAGCCCGTGTTTGGCTTCCGCGGGTGTCCCCGGGACGAAGCCGTCGTCGCCCGCGATGACGACGGTTCCGTCCGGATGGGTGGTGTGCCATTCGCCGTCCGGCGGGATGTGGGGGCGGGGGTTGCCGTTGGCGTCCTTTTCGGAGGTGCTGCTGTAGACGCGGCCGTGTTCGTCGGTCCAGGCTTTCGCGGTGGGGGCCAGGACGTCGGTGTCGAGGTGGTTGGCCAGGCGGCCTGCGAAGCCGTTCTCGGCGGCGTCGCAGCCGATCATGCGGATGGGTTTCTCGCCGTCCCAGCCGTGTTCGCGCAGCATGTCGCCGAATTCTTCGGGGGTGTAGCGGTGTTCGCCGATGCGGACGTGGCCGTCGGCGGTGACGTGAGCATCGACGGTGAAGTAGCGGTCGTCGGCGGGGACGCGGGCGGCGAGCCTGCTCAGTTCCGGATCCTGGGCGTGCAGTGAGACGCCGGCGTCGGTGGTCTCGGCGTGATCGTGGAACGCTTCCTCGACGCTCGGACGCTCGGTGGTCCCGGGCTCGTGCGGGTCGGTCGGCCCGTCTTCGTGATGTTCGTTCTCCGCCGGATCACGTTGCGGCTCTTCCTGTTTCCGATCAGCGGGTCGAGACGCGGGGTCGTCGTGATCGCCGGTGCGGGGCTCGCGCGAGGTGCCGTCCGGATCGTCTACGAGGCGATCACCCCGTTCTGAGGCCACTCCTTCTCGCGCTTGGCCCGGAGCCTGATCCGACCCGCTGCGGACCGGAAGATCACGTCCTCCGGTTGGTCCGTGCGGACGCTGTTGCTCGCCTTGTCGATCGTCAGCACCCGATCGAGATTCTCCCTCGTCTCCCCGAACTGGTACTCCACTTCGTTCGGGTCGTTGCGGGTCTGGTTGTAGTAGATCAGTAGCGCCATCGTCTCGTCCCCAAAGAGTGTCGTAACGTTCGCCCGTGCGTGGCTCCGCGACTTTCGCCCAATTGTGACTCTCGTTGGCGTGGGCGTGCGCATCCTGGTAGATCGCTCCAGGATTGTCGCGGTAGAAGTTCGATTCTGCCAACTCGTGCTCGAGCAGTACGAGGTCGGCGGGACGCGGCTCACCGGACCGCATCCGGATCCATGCCTCCGCGATATCGGGGTCGGCGTCGTAACGTCTCTGGACGATCTCACCGTCGTAGTCGCGGATCGGATGTTCCTCACGGAACAGATGGTTCTTGATCTGCTCGATGTCATCGCGGGAGAAGTACGTCCCATCCTCGCGCGGATGCTCGGCGAGGACGCCCGCGATGTCATCGACATCGCGATCACTACCGCGGAACGCGTCGTACGCGTCCTCGGCCCATTCGAACGCCATGCCCTCGTCCCGCGGCCGAATCGCGCCGCCGGTATAGGCGTAGTCCTCGTGGTCGGCGTGGTGTTGCTCATGCGACGTGTGATCGGCCGGATTCTCCGGCGACTGAGTTCCCTTGTCCCCCTCCGAATGTATCGCGTTCGGTCCGAGCACTTCGTCGTCACCGCGGGAGCGGGCGCCGGCGAGTTCGCGAGGCCGCTCCGAACCGGATTCGACTGGGCGAGAATGAGATTCGCCCGGCACGCGTTCCTCGCCCGTACTGCGGGCCCGGATCGGGGAGGACCCGGGCCGGTCACCCACGCGACCCCCGGGCCGTTCCGGACCACCGGGATGCGTGGTCCCCTCGGCCAAACCCGCCCGGGTCGCGGGTTCCGGCGGGGCAGGAGTGTCGTGGATGGTCGAAATATCGTTAGGCACAACGACTTCTGCGTTTTCGCCGGAACGCGACCCCGAGAACGGAACATCCTCGACGTGTGGAGTCTCCGAAACCGGATGATCGAACGCGGCACTGAACGGCTTGTCCGCGTGCACCGGATCCGAGGTCGGCAACTCCAAGCCCTCCCGCGTGCCGGGCGACTCCACATCGCCCGCCATCGGACGCTCGGTCGGCGGCTTGGATTCCTCTCGCGGCGTGAGGGTTTCGGGTTTGGCGGTTCGATGGGAACTCGAGCCGTCCCCGGTCGAGGCCGGACGGGTACTCGAGGCCCGCACACCCTCGCCCGCCGAACTCGTCGAACGCGCCGCGACCGGCGATTCGGGCCGGGACGTGGCGTCCGCCCGCGCTCCCGAATGGTCGGTTAAGGTTGAATTCGTTGTCTCGGAATGCAATTCGACAGTATGCGACGTGGTCGAATGCGTCTCGGTGGGTATCCCGGTCCCGGACTGCGAATCCACCGGACGTTCCCGGGTGATCATCGAATTATCCTGCGTCCGAGTCACTTCCGAGCTGTGGCTCGTCTGACTCGAATGCGTCGTCTCGGAGTGCTCGGTGACGTGCTGGCCGGGACCCGAATCCGACACCGAGGCATGATCGCCGGGCGAATAACCGGCCGGTTCGACGTGCGTCGAGCCGTCCTCCCCCGGAATCGAAACCCGCTCGGTGGGCACGGCACCCTCGTCCGAAACAGTCACCCGCGTATGCGGCGCGGTACCGTCCTCGACCGGACCGTGATGCCCGCCCAGCGATCCGTGCGCTCCCCAGAATGCCCCTGCCACCAGCGCGCTCGGATCCATCGACCATTCGCCTGTGTACGCCATGTCGGCCAGTCCGCTGGCCAGCGTCCCGGTCACGCCGCCGGTGATTCCGGACACCAGACCCCGGAACATCCCGCTGCTCAGGTTCCGCATCCACCCCTGCATGAGCCCACCGGCGAAACCACCGGTGAGGCCGCCCGCCAGGCCCACGACGGCGGTCTGTCCGACCTCACCCCAGTTGATGCCGTCCTGATGGCCGCTGAGTACCTTCGCCTCCTGATTGGCCAGATTCACCCCGGCGGGAATGGTGGCGTCCAGGACCAGATGCAGCAGCAGTCGCTTCCACTGATTTTTCAGGGTGGTCAGCAGAACGTCCTTGAGCCCGTTCTCGGCGATCTGCTTGAGCAATTGCCGCATCGCCATTCGCGCGCCGACCCTGGAAATGGCGATGGTGGCCGCCTGCTCCGCGGGCGCGGTCGGCGGAAATGCCTCCTCGGCCAGTAGCGCGGCTGCCGTTGTCAGCAGCAACGTTTCGAACTGGATCTTCCCGCCCTGAATGGAGTCGCCGGACGCCTCGGCACTGTCTCCGACGTGGTTGAACCAGGCGACCAGCTGATCGATGGCCTGCGGACCCGAGCGCATCTGCTGCAACTGCTGGATCATCGCCTCGCCACCGGAACCGTCCGGATAGGCGGCGCGCACCGCCGCGATGGCCGCGTCGATATCGCCATCGATATCCGAGAGCGATTTCGCCGCGTTGTGCCAATCGTCGGCGAGGTCCCACATCTTGAACTCGTCGCCCTCGGGCCAATCCAGCCCCAGCCAGTTGAGCAGGTACTCCAGGCCGGACGGCTTGTCCATCCCACCACCAGCTATGGCGACCACCCACCCCATCCGACGGTCCGGACTTCCCGGTGCGAAAAACTCTACCGCACTGCTTTCGTCACCGTGACATACCGCGGGCGCGATCGCAAGCCCCCAAAACCCTTGGACTATACGGCCTTTCGAATCCGGTTGCCACCGGTTCGGTGATACCGCTATCTTTGATCGGAAGACGCCATGTGCGAACGACGTTCGAGTACACCGGTCGGAGGGGCCAGCCATGGGTAAAGTTCAGGTGGATCCGGAACTGCTCCGTCAGGCCGCGGAGAAGACACGGCACGTCAGCGATCGAATCTCCAACGCGCTCACCACGTTGCAGTCCCAGGCCGACGGCCTGGGCTCGCCCTGGGGCGAGGACGTGTACGGATACAAATTCGCCGTGGAGAACGGGTATCTGGATGCGCAGACGCAGTTGCACACCATCACCGACGGGCTGGCGGGCCATTCCAGCAGCCACGCCGACGGTCAGCAGACTTCGTCGAAATACCTCACCGATACCGATGACGGCAACTCCGACGGCTTCAAATAGCCCGCAGCGGTTAGACAATGGCGAACGAATTCGCAATGGCGCAACTGGCGGATGTCAGGGCGGCTTTCCAGGATCAGATGGCGTTGATCGCCGATTTGCAGTTGCGCCGCACCCAACTCACCGCGACGGGCACCTCGCGCGGTAAGCGGGTGACCGTCACGGTGAATGCCGACGGCACCGTGATCGAAACCAAATTCAACGGCAGCATCTCCGATCTCACCAATGCCGAACTCGCCCGCGCGGTGACCACGGCGGCACAGGAGGCCGCGGCGGAATTGGCCCGCAAGAGTCGCGAACTCATGGCGCCGCTGCAGGAAATGCGCGGCCGTTTCCCGAAGGTGCACGAGATCGTCGAGGGGATGCCCGATCTGACCTCGCAGCGTCCGGTGGTGCCCGAAGTGTCGCTCGCGCCGCCGAATTCGCCGGAGCGCCGGAACACCGAGACCGCCGCCGCCCCCTTCGAACATGCGGAGCAGTTGCCCCCGCAGCGCGGCGGCGGCGTCACCGAGACCGGCTGGTCCCCGGCGAAAAGCGTTGCGCCCGAGCCCACATCGACTCCCCCGGCACCGGGACCCACGGGCGGGACATCGTCGTCGGGTTTCGTCGAGCAGGAGGAGATCGTGCACGAGCAGGGCCGCGGGGTCACCGAAACCGGGTGGTGACCCCGTCGCCCGCTCAGTGGGTGATGAGTTTCCAGTCGTCCGGCAGATTCGACGAACCCACCTGCACGCCGTCGACCACCAAGTCCAGCACCGTGCCGCCCAGGCGCAGATCGGTGAGTTCGACCCGCCCCCAGCGTTCGGGCAGATGCGGCAGCACCGTCAAAGTGCGGTGCGGCACATCGGGTTCCAGACCGAGGAACGAGCGCACCAGCAGCAGCGGGGCCGCGCTGGCCCATGCCTGCGGCGAGCAGGAGGTCGGGTACGGGACCGGGGCCGGGAATCTGGATCTCGGGAAACCACAGAACAATTCGGGCAGCCGACCCCCGAAAGCCGCTGCCGCGTCCAGCAATCCGTCCGACAGTCGGGTGGCCAGCTCGATCGCGCCGGGAATGTGCCGGTAGCGCAGCAGCCCGGCGACGGCGACCGCGGTGTCGTGCGGCCAGACCGAACCATTGTGGTAACTCATCGGATTGAACGCGCCCATATCCGAAGCCAGTGTGCGCAAACCGAATCCGCTGTCCATCTGCGGCGTGGACAGGTTCTCCACGATCCGCGCGGCATGTTCGTCGGATACGATGCCGGACCACAGGCAGTGCCCGATATTGCTGGTGAGCGCATCGACGCGCTGTTTTCTTCGGTCCAGAGCTATTGCGTACCAACCCTTTTCGGGTATCCAGAACGCCTCGGCGAATTTGCTGCGCAGTTCCGCGGCCCGATCGCGCAACCGGATCGCGAGCGCGGACTCACCGAATTCCTCGGCCAGCTCCGCCCGCGCGGTCAACGCGGCGTAGACGTACCCCTGCACCTCACACAGCGCGATCGGCGCTTCCGCCAAATGCCCTGTGCTGTCGTTGATCCCGTCGAAACTGTCCTTCCAGCCCTGATTGGCCAGGCCGCGATCGGTGGCGCGCTGATATTCGACGAAGCCGTCGCCGTCGCGATCGCCGAAACGCTCGATCCACTCCAGCGCGGCATCGGCGGCGGGCAGCAGCGCCCGCACCGCCTCGATATCCGCGCCCCAGCGCCGCACCTGCGCCAGCAACATCACGAAAAGCGGTGTGGCATCGACGGTTCCGTAATACACCTCACCGCCGAGCACCTGACCGCTGGCGGGCCCGCGCCGGATCTCGTGCATGATCCGGCCCGGTTCCTCCTCGGTCAGCGGATCCACCCGCTGGCCCTGCATCTCGGCCAGCTGCTGCATGGTGCCCAGTGCCAGGCCGACGTCCAGCGGCAGCGCCATCCACGCCGTGAGCAGGCTGTCCCGGCCGAACAGCGTCATGAACCAGGGCGCGCCCGCGGCGACGAAGGTGCGGCCCTCGCGGGTGTCGTCGTGGATGCGCAGCGCGCCAAGATCGCTCTCGGTGCGTTGCAGTACCGCGGTGAGCAGCGGATCGCCCGAGGTGAGTTTGGTCGCGGTATCGCGCCACGCCTCGATCTTGCGGCCGGGTTCGCTGGCCCCGTAGTGCTCGCCCGGACGCACCGGCACCCGGGCCCGCTGATTGGCCATGGTCGGCTGGGCCAGGATCTCGGTCCGCCAGCGCCCGCCGGGCGGCACCACCACCCGCCAGGACAGCGAACCGGGCAGCACCTGCGGCAGTTCCGAGGAGGTGACCGCCAGGCCCCGGGCCCGATCGGAGCGGTCGGTGAACAGCAGTTCGTTGTCGGTGACCAGGACCTCCGCGCGACCGTGACCCCCGCGCCCCTCCTTGACCGCGAACAGATCCACGAAATCGCCCTCGGCGTGCAGCTCGAGGACCACGGCGGTGGGTTCGCGGCCGAGATTCTCCAAGGTGACCGTCTCGCGCAGGCCGTCGGCGACCAGGCGATCACGCACCACGAGCAGGGTGCTGTCGGCCGCACCGGGGCGCGGCGGGCGGCGCAGCACGAATCGCGCGGTGAACGCCTCCGGGCTGAGCACCGACAGCGGTTCGGGCCGATGCCCGTCCACCCGCAGCTCCCAGCGCGACACCACCCGCGCGTCGCGATAGAACAGCCCGTGCGAGGTACCGAGTTCGACATCGCCGACGCGGTCGGACAGACAGAATGTGCTGCCCTCCACCAGCGTTATCGCACCCCCCGCCCCACCGAGCGTGGCCGGTTCTCCGGCGTTGAGCGGGGTCATCCGCGCGGACCCGTCGCCATGCGCGGTGATCTCGTCACCGGCTCGTACCCCATTGCCTCGATCGTCACCATTCCGAACGGTTCCTCCCATTGCACCGGGAACAGCTGGGCATCGTGCTTCGGACAATCAGCTCCGGCGGGCCATATCGGACCAGGTGGTCGCGCTGCGGCCGGACCGGCTCAGGTGATCAAGCGTAGCGGTTCGCGGCGGCGCGGATACGTCGATCCTCGACACCTGCGCCCGGCTCGCGCGTGGGCGGTGGACCGGCAAATCAAGGGCGTGACTCCGAGATATGGTTTGGCTAACCTAATGCCATGGGAAAAGGGTTCAACGGATTCGTCCTCAAGGCACTGCGGGCCGACGACTACCGGCTCACCGTCACCGGCACGCGGCAGATCAGTGACCACTATCTGCGGCTGAGCTTCACCGGGGGCGGCCTGCTGGCCGCGCATCCGGTGCATCCGACCCAGTGGATCCGCATCTGGTTCCCCGACGGCGGCGAGAATCTGGTGCAGCGCGGATACACGCTGGTCGATCCGGATCCCGCGGGCGACGCGTTCGATATCGAATTCGCGTTGCACGCGGGCCCGGCCTCGCAGTGGGCGCGCGACGCCGCGGTGGGGGATGTCGTCGACGCGACCGTGATGGGCTCGAAATTCGCTGTCCCCCAGCCTGTTCCGCCGGAATTCGTGATCTTCGGCGATACCGCCTCGCTGCCCGCGATCAACTCGCTGCTCGAGGCCATCGGCGAGACACCCGCCCGGGTCTGGCTCGAATGGCAGCACGAATCCGATCGCGAGCTGCCCGTGCGCACCGGACCGAAGACCGAGGTGAGCTGGGTCGAGCGGGCGGGCGACGGGCAGGCGCTGCGTCAGGTCGCCGAATCGCTGACCTGCGCACCCGACGCGTTCGGCTGGGCGGCCTGCGATGCGGCGACGACGCGGGCGATCCTCAAGGCGTTGAAATCCCGTCTGCCCAAGGAGAATGTCGCCGGGCGCGCGTACTGGAAGTAGTCAGTCCCGCAGCCCCAGTTTCACCGCGCCCTGGCGCACCTTGCCGCCCACGTACTCCGCGAGGCGCTCGCCGTGGGTGCCGAACGGGTTGTCGTTGATCAGATACGTCCAGGTGGACGACGGCCCCTGGGCGCCGATCGCCTCGAGATCCACCCCGTCGGCGGTGATCTCGGCGCGCTCGAAGGTGTCCGCGGCCCGGTCGTACACCGTGGTCAGGAAGGTGCCGAACTCCTCGACGGCGATGCGGTGGAATTCGTCGATCGGCGTTTCTCGGCCCAGAGCGCGCAGGTGGATGCCCTCGCGCACGTCGGCCAGATAGGACATGTGCTCACTCCAGCGCCGATCGAGCTGATGCAGCACGATCAGCCGGGCGGCCTCGGCCGTGACGGCCTCGCCCGCCTCGGCCTCGCAACTCTCGTAGTGCTCGGCGCACATGTACCGCATTCGCTTGGCGGCCAGATCGTTTCGCAACACGTCGTCGCGATGCTGGAGCACATTGTCGCGCTGGATGGTGATCAACTGGTGGTAGCGCCAGGTGTTGCGGTGCATCGCCAGATGTTCGCCCTCCGCGACCCGCTGGGCGTGATCCATGGACCGCTGCGCCTCGGTGTCGTGCACGCGGCCGTCCTCGTCGACCTTGCGGGCCTGCACCGGGCGGACCCGATCTACCAGCACCTGATCCTCGAGGCTGGTGAAGAACACCGAACTGCCCGGATCGCCCTGCCGACCGGCCCGGCCGCGCAGCTGATCGTCCAGCCGCCCGGTGTGGTAGCGGCCCGCGCCGACCACGCACAGGCCACCGAGTTCGGTGACGCGGCCGTCGTCCTCGCCGTCGGTCGAGCCCAGCCGGATGTCGGTGCCGCGACCGGCCATCTGGGTCGAGATCGTCACGCGGCCGAATTCGCCCGCGCGCGCGATGATTCCGGCCTCCTCGGCATCGTTCTTGGCATTGAGCACGACCCCGCCGATCTCGGCCTCGACCAGGGTGCGCGCGATCCGCTCGGATTCGGCCACGCTCGCGGTGCCCAACAGCACCGGGCGACCCTCCTCGTGCACCGTGCGCACGTATTCGACGATGGCGTCGAATTTGGCGTCCTCGGTGAGGTAGAGGCGATCGGGTTCGTCGGTGCGCACGCAGGGCACATTGGTGGGGATCGCGCCGGTTTCCAGCCGATAGAACTCCGCGAGCTGATCGGCCACCGCGACGGCCGTACCGCTCATCCCGCAGACGGTGCGGTAACGACCGATCAACGCCTGCACCAGAATCGAATCCAGGATCGTGCCGGTCGGCGTGGTGTCCAGGCCCTCCTTGGCCTCGACCGCGGCGTGCAGTCCGTCGGGCCAGCGTTGCAGGCGCGCGACGCGGCCGCGGGCGGCGTTGATCAACTCGACCCGGCCGTCGCGGACGAGGTAGTCCACATCGCGGTGCAGCAGCGCGTGCGCGTGCAGGGCGAGTTGGATGCGGGTCAGTTGATCGGCCTGTTCGACGGTGTAGAGGTCGACGCCGCCGAGCAACTCCTGGACGTGGTCGATACCGGTGTCGGTGAGGAAGACGTTGCGGCGATCGCCGTCGACCTCGTAGTGCACCGATTCGGCCAGGTCGCGCACCAGATGTGCGACGTCGACGTCGTCGTGGCCGTGGTCGATCGCGCCCGCGAGCACCAGCGGCACGGTGGCCTCGTCGATCATCACCGAATCGGCCTCGTCGACGATGACCACGTCCGGCTCGGGCAGCAGGATCTCGTCGGGGTCGGTGCGCATCCGGTCGCGCAGGACGTCGAAGCCGACCTCGCTGACCGGTACGTAGGTGACATCGCAGGCGTATGCCTCGCGGCGCTGTTCCGGCTCGGTGTGCTGATCCACGAAACCGACGCGCACGCCCAGCAGCTCGTACAGCTCACCCATCCATTCCGCGTCGCGGCGGGCCAGATAGTCGTTCACCGAGACCACGTGCACCCGGCGGCCGCGCAGCGCGAATCCGGCCGCGGCCAGCGCGCCGACCAGTGTCTTGCCCTCGCCGGTGGCCATTTCCACGACATAACCGCGCAGCAGCCCGACCACACCGAGCAACTGGGTGTCGAACGGGCGCTCGTCCAGCGCCCGGCGCGCGGCCTCGCGCCCGAGCGCACAGATCCGCGCGAGCTCATCGGCCTCGAACGGCCGATCCGGCTCTGCCCGCACCTGCTCGGCCGCCTCGATCAAGCCCTCCGGCGACAATTCCCGGAACTCGTCCTCGAACTCCCCCGCCGCATCGACCACCGGCCGATACCGCAGCAGATCCGCACTACCGGGCCGCTCGATGATCCGCCGCACCCGATCACCGATCCCCCGGAACCACCCACCACCGCGCTCGCCCACCGCCCATACCTCCGTAGTCTCGTCCCCGCCCGATCGACAGTACTCACACCCACCGACAACCGGCCGCGGACGCATAGGTTCGGTACCCCCTGGATCGCGTCCGGAGGCGGCCGTCGGCACCTCAGCTGGTCGCGGAGCAAGCCGAGCAGAATTGCTATCCGGCACGCGATCAGGGTTGGTTCGCTGTTCTGTGCGGAGAGAAGGGGTTTCAGTCGCCGGGTTTGGGGCGTGGGGTTCGGGGGTTGCCCGCGAGGGCTACGGTGCGCAGGAAGGTTACAGGGGTGGGGGCGGGGTTGTGGTAGCTGTAGGGGCGGTCGCTGCGGAGGCGGGCGGATTCGCCTGCGGCCATGGTCACTTCGGCGCCGTCGGCGCGGACGGTGAGGTGGCCCTGGGTGATGTGGAAGAGTTCGAAGGAGCCGGGCGGGTCGGGCAGGCCGCGGTAGGTGTCGCCGGGGGCCAGGATCCAGGACCAGAGGTCGGCCGTGCGGACGCCGGTAGTGGAGACCAGCAGGTGGGCCGAGCTACCCGCGGGGGAGGTCCAGACCAGCGAATACCTTTCCGGCGGAACGCGTTCCACAGCACTCTCGGCGGGACCGGCGTCGCCGATCAGTTCGGTGAATTCGGTGCCGAGGCTGCGGGCGATGCGGGTCACGGCCACCAGGCTGGGGTTCGCCTGGCCGTGTTCGATCTGGGTGAGCAGGCGGCGGCTGACGCCGGACAGATCGGCCAGGTGCTGCACGGTCAGACCGCGCTCGATCCGAGTGCCGCGGATGCGCTCACCGACCCGGAGCAGGAAGTCGCGGGCGAGCACACCGTCGCCGGTGGTGTCGTCCCCGCCCGCGACCTCGTCGATGTCGGCCATCGGACTCAGACGGCGAACAGCTGGTCGATATTGCGGAACGCCTTGAACTCCAACGCGTTTCCGGACGGATCCAGGAAGAACATGGTCCACTGCTCCCCCGGCTCACCCTTGAACCGCACATAGGGCTCGATGACGAACTTCGTGTCGACCGCGCGTAGCCGATCGGCGAGCTCCCCGAATTCCTCCACCGAGAGCACGAGACCGAAGTGCGGCACCGGAACCTGATGTCCGTCAACGGGATTGGTGCCGCGCACGGCCGCATCGGGATCGCCGCCGACCTCGTGGGTGACGACCTGGTGGCCGCGCACGTTCCAGTCGGTCCACTTCTCGTCGGAGCGGCCGCGCGGGAAGCCCAGGACGTTGCCGTAGAACTCGCGGGCGGCCTCGATGTCCACGACCGGGATCGCGAGATGGAAGGGGGGCAGGGTGTTGGTTTCCTCGACAGCGGTCATAGTGTGCAGTTTAGTTCTCTCTACATGCGCAGTCAAATGCTCACCACTGGATTTGCGCTGGTCCGATGCCATAGTTGATCCGTCAATGTGACCACGACAGGGTCGACATGTTCGATCGGATGGATGTCACGACGCGACCACCGTGTCCAGGACGAGCATGTGCCCCGGATAGTGCGTCGCCGCGTACGCCAGCCCGGCCCCGGCGAGCGCGAGTTGCGGTGTGACACCGCAATTCCAGAACACCGGCGTCCGATTCGGCGCGATGCCGGGGAACACCCCGAAATCGGGCGAGGCGAGGTCGGTCAGGCCGATCGCGGCCGGATCGCCGACGTGCACCGGCGCGCCGTGTCCGGTGGGCAGTGCCGCGGTGACCTCGATCGCGGTATCGATCAGCGCGTTGTCGACGGGGCGCATACTGACCGCCACGGGACCGTCGAACCGTGTCGAACCGACGGTCGTGCGGCTGGTGATATACACCGGCGGCGCGGTGACCGCGACGGGGATACCCACGCGCCGCAACGGCCCGTCCAGCGTATGGCTGCAACCGAGCGCGAAGGCCACCGAATCCGTACGCCACCAAGGGGTCAGATCCGACGGCTCGTCGGCGAGTTCGCCGTTCTCCCACACCCGATAGCGCGGCACCATGGTCCGCACGTCGACGGTGCAGCCGTCGTAGGTGAGCTCCGGATCACCCGGTTCGGACGCGGCCAGCAGCGGGCACACCGACGGATTGGCCGCGCAGTATTCGGCGAATTCCGTTGCGGCCGAGGCGGGTACGACGACAAGGTTCGCCTGCTGATATCCGTCCAGGATGCCCGCGGTCGGGCCGGTCCAGATGCCGTCGGCGATGGACCGGCGCAACCGCGCGGGACTCTCGGGAACCACGGGCGCCGAATTCGTCACTGCGCCTTCCCTTTCGACGAGTCGCGAACGCTCACCAGCGCGATCAGCGCGAGCACCACCGCGATGATGAGCAGGAAACCGGGAGTCAGCAGGCTGCCGGCGCGATCGATCAGATACGTCGCCAGATACGGCGTCAGACCGCCGCCCACGATCGTGCCGATATTGAACGACAGCGACAGGCCGGTGTACCGCACCCGGGTCGGGAACTGTTCGGCGTAGGTCGGATAGGTGACGGACTGCACGATCGGCATCGGCAGCGCCAACACCACCATCGCGCCCACGGCCAGCGCGAAACTGCCCTGATCCATCGCGATCATGGTGGGCAGCACCAGGATCGCGTAACCGAGGAAGCCGATCGCGATGACGCGTTTGCGGCCGACCCGATCGGACAGCGCGCCGAAGATCGGCATCAGCACCGCGACGAACAGGTTGATCGCGCCCATGATCCAGAACGTGTTCGACTTGGAATACCCCAGGTACGTGGTCAGGTAGATGTTCATGAAGACCAGGCCGACCCAGTAACCGGTATTCGAGCCGATCGACAGGAAGATGACCCGCACCAGCGCACCGGTGTGCTCGGTGATCGCCTCGCGCAGTGGCGCTTTGGCAGGATTCCCGGATTCGGCGACGAAGGCGTGCGAGTCCTCCAGTTTGCGCCGCGCGAGCAGGGTCACCGCGATCAGCGGCAGCGCGAGCACGAAGGGAATTCGCCAGCCGAACTCGCGCAACTGGTCCTCGGTGAGCAGCGTCGAGGTGAGTCCGGCCACCAATGCCGCTGCGCCACCGCCGATGGCGACGCCGACCGGGGTGAAGGCGCCGAAGAAGCCGCGGCGTCCGGCGGGCGCGGACTCGGAAAGGTAAGTGGCCGAACCGGTTACCTCACCTCCCGCGAAGAAGCCCTGCGCCAGACGCACGATCAGCAGTGCGAGCGGCGCGAAGATGCCGATGCTCGCGGCGGTCGGCAGCAGGCCCACGATGGCCGTCGCCGAGCCCATCCCCACGACCGTGGTGATCAGCACGGGTTTGCGGCCGATCCGATCGCCCAAGCGCCCCAGCACTATTCCGCCCAGCGGACGCATCAGGAAGGCGCTGCCGAAGACCGCCAGCGTGGACAGCAGCGAGGCCGTCGGATTGTCACTGGGAAAGAATCGCGGGCCGATGATGACCGCGAGATAGCCGTAGACGCCGAATTCGTAGTATTCGACCGCGGTCCCGGCGGTGGCCGCGAGCGCGGCTCGCCTGGGGTGCAAGCGATTCGGGGTCCGCGCGTCCGGCGGTGCGGCGGCGACTGAGGTGGTCATGGTAGCTTCTCCGTGGATAGTGGTGATGTCGAGAGGCGCACCGTGGTCGAGTGTCCGGGGCAGGATGCGTTCGCCACGTTGCCGATTGACGTGTGAGGTCTTCGCCGGGCCCGTGGTCGGGCGGCGAGGGGGCTCCTTACTCTCTTCGAGGTCCGACATGCGTTGCCGTGGGTCAGGTTCCGGCCAGCGGCGAGAACGACACCCGTGAGCCGGGTGGCGCTTGGGCGAGTAGATCGAGGTCGCTTTCGGTGACGACTCCGATGACCGGATAACCGCCGGTCACGGGATGATCCGCCAGGAAGACGATCGGTTCTCCCGAAGGCGGGACCTGGATCGCGCCGAGCGGCATGCCTTCACTGGGCATGTGCACCGCGCCGATGTACAGGGGTGGGCCGGAGAGCCGGACGCCGACGCGATTGCTGTCCACCCCCACCGACCAGACGGTCGAGATCAGTGCCCGGGTGTCCGCCTCGGTGAACATGTAATGCCTTGGTCCCCAGTGGAATCCGAGGTCGATCACACCGGTCGGCAGCGATCGGCCGATCAGCTCGAGTCGGGCGTACGGCGGATCCGCCACGGGCACACCGAGTTCGAGGGTGTCTCCGGCACGCACGGGTGCGGGGCCCAGGCCGGACAGCGAATCGGTAGCGCAGGAGGAGAAGACCCGCGCACCGGCGACTCCCCCGGCCACCGCGACACAGACGCGCAGGCCCAGGGTTGGACGAGCGACGGATATACGTTGTCCCGCACGAAGATACAGACGTTGCGGCTCCGCGACGATTCGCCCGTCGACCCGAACCTCGGCCGCCGCACCGGTCACCGATACGTACCGGGGAACCGTCGCGGTGAAGCTCAGACCGCCGAGCAGATTCTCCAGCACGGCCGTGCCTTCGGGATTGCCGACCAGCCGGTTCGCCAGTGCCGCCGCGCCGCGATCGGCCGGACCGCACGCGCCGATTCCCAAGTGCGCCAGGCCCGGACGGCCGGAGTCCTGAATGGTCGTGTACATGCCGGCGGCGATGATGTGCAGTCGGGCGGTGGTCTCGGCGGTATCCGGGCGCGTCCGGGTGTGCAGCATCGCGGTCATCACGCCACCGCCCGAAAGGTGATCCGGTCACCGACCGCGAGCCGACTCGGGTTGTCCCACTCGATATTCCAGAGCAGTTCCTCGGTGTGCCCGATGATGTGCCAGCCGCCCGGCGTACCGCCCGGGTAGACGACGGTCTGCGTGCCCGCGATGGCGACCGCGCCCGCGGCGACCCGGGGACGTGGCGAGGACCTGCGCGGCAACGACAGCTGGGTCGCGGTGCCGTCGATGTACGCGAATCCCGGTGCGAAGCCGAAGAATCCGACCCGGTGGGTGGCGTCGGTGTGCGCGCGCACGATTCGCTCGTGATCCAGGCCCAGCGACTCGGCCACGTAGTCGAGATCCTCGCCGTCGTAGACGACCGGAACCACCAGTGCCGCACCGTCGTCGCGGGTAGCGGCTGTCGTCGCGTCGAATTCACCCAGCAGCGTGTCGATGTGGGCGCGGAGTCCGGGCATCTCCCCTGCCGAATGCGCGACTACCAGGATCGAGGCGGCCGCGGGCACGAGATCCTGTACGGCGCAGAACCATTCGCGACGCCGGAACTCCGGTACCAGGGCGGCGATGCGCTCGGGCGGGACGTCGACGAGCCAGCCGCGATCGCCCGCCCGGTGCACTGCCGGGGCGAATGCCGAGTTCATCGGGAGAAGCCGATCGGCTCGAGCCGAAAGCCGTTCTCCGACAATGCCTCTCTGGTGGCGCGAGCCATGGCCACCGCGCCGGGGGTATCGCTGTGCACGCACAGCGCCAGGGCAGGGGCATCGGCCGGGGCGACCGGTGCGCGCTCACCGTCGACCGAGATCACGGTCCGCTCGACAACCATCGATACCGCACGACGCGCGGCGGCCTCGACATCGGTCAGCAATGCGTCGGTATGCTTCCGAGATACCAAGCGCCCCTGGGACGTATAGCCGCGATCTACGAAAACCTCTGCGATCGGGGTGATTCCGCGTTCCAGAGCGCGATTCCACACCTCGGTGTCGTACTGACACAGCAACGGCATTGCGGGATCGACGATTTCGACCGCCTCGACGATCGCCGCGGCCTGTTCCACATTGTCCGCAGCGACGTTGTACAGCGCACCGTGCGCCTTCACATAGGTCACCTCGGTCCCCGCGATCCGGGCGAACGCCTGCAATGCGCCGATCTGATAGACGATGTCGTTGACCAGCGTCTCGCGGGCCACGTCGATGAACCGGCGGCCGAACCCGACCAGATCCCGATACGACACCTGCGCGCCCACCGACACACCGCGCTCGGCGGCCAGAGTTGTGGTGCGGCGCAGGATATCCGGATCACCGGCGTGGAATCCGCACGCGATGTTCGCCGCCGAGACCAGCCCCATCAACTCGGATTCGTCGTCGTTGCCCCAGACACCGAACCCCTCACCGATATCGGTGTCCAGGTACACTCGCACGCTCATACGTTGCTCCTCCAATACAGCCGCATCTCGTCCGCGGAGTGCTCCCACGCGTGATGCAGTCCGGTCTGACCGCCGTCGATGTGCGCGAGGATCTGTGCGGCCAGCGCGTCGGCGTCACCGTCGGCCAGCGCCCGCACCATCGCCTTGTGCTCGTCCTGCACCCGGTCGTACGCGCAGGTGCCGTGCACGTAGAAACGCGAGTAGGGCTCGAGCCGGTGGTACATCTGCGAGATGAACTCGTACCGCAGCGGCAGCCCCGACAGCCGGTACATGTCCAGGTGGAAGGCCAGATTCGTGCGCGACCAGGCGGCCGCGCCGATCTCCGCGACACCGTCCATCTGCGTCGCCATCGCCTCGAACCGCGTCACGTCCCGCCGCGACACCCGCTCGGTCACATGCCCCGCGAAACTCGGTTCGATCAGCCGCCGCAGATCGTAGATCTCGTCGATCTCCTCGATGTCCAACGCGGTCACATAGGTGCCGCGCCCCGGCTCGGACCGCAGCAGCCCCTCCCCCTCGAGCGTACGAATGGCCTCCCGCAACGGAATTCGCGAAACCCCGAACCGATCCGCCAACTCCTCCTGAACCAACCGATGCCCAGGCGGATAAACCCCTTCGACAATCGCAACACGCAACTGACTGGCAACATCGTCCTTCGAACCGGACTTGCGTGACGCAGGTGACATATACTCTGTATACACTGAATACAGTCCTCGACGGAAGAGTGGCCTCACGGGTGAGCAATCAAGGAATAGGGTGGCTGATATAAGGTTAGGCTTACCAAGATTGGACTCGTGAGGAGTTGACGTGACCGGGGCACTGGATACGACGCCGCCGGATGCGTCGGGGCGGGCGAGGGCGTTGGCGGGGCGCGTTCGGCGGCGGCGGATTGTCGGGTTGGGCGTGTTGGTTGTGGTGTTGGGGGTGGTTGTGGTGGCGAGTGTGGCGTTGGGGGCGCGGACCGTTTCGCCGGGGGACGTATGGGGTGCGGTGGTCGGGTCGGGGGGTGGGGTGGATGCGGAAATCGTTCGGTCGCTGCGGATTCCGCGGACCGTGCTGGGGTTGACGGTCGGGATGGCGCTCGGGTTGGCGGGGGCGTTGATCCAGGGGTTCACGCGTAATCCGCTCGCCGATCCGGGGCTGCTCGGACTGAATTCGGGGGCGGCGTTCCTGGCGGTGCTGGGGATTCACGTGTTCGGGGTGGGGACGCCGAGTGGTTATGTGTGGTTCGCGCTGGCCGGGTCGGCGCTCGCGGGGGTCGCGGTGTTCGCGGTCGCGGCGCTGGGGACGCGGTCGGGGACGGCGAGTCCGCTGAGTCTGGCACTGGCCGGTGCGGCGGTGACGTTCCTGCTCCAGGCGCTGACCAACGCCCTGGTCCTGACCGATACCGCGACGCTGGACACCTACCGGTTCTGGGTGGTCGGGTCGGCGGCCGGACGCGGATTCGACGTGTTCCGGGATGTGCTGCCGTTCCTGGTGGTCGGCGTGGTCATCGCGCTGTTCGCGGGACGGGGACTGAACGCGTTGAGTCTCGGCGAGGATGTGGCGCGCGCACTCGGGGTGAAGGTCGGGCTCGCCAAGGGTTCGGGGCTGCTCGCGGTCGTGCTGCTGTCGGGCGCGGCGACCGCGGCCTGCGGGCCGATCGCCTTCGTGGGACTGGTCGTCCCGCACCTCGCCCGGTCGGTCACCGGACCGGATCAGCGCTGGCTGCTGCCGTATTCGGGACTGCTCGGCGCGATTCTGCTGGTCCTCGCCGACACGGTCGGGCGGCTGATCGCCCGGCCCGGCGAGGTTCAGGTCGGCATCACGCTCGCGATCTGCGGAGCGCCGGTGTTCATCGCGCTGGTGCGGCGGCGGAAGTTGGTGACGCTGTGAGCGACTCGGGCGTCGCCTCCGACGCGAAACCCGTTCTCCGACAACGTCCCGCGGTCCGGATCGGCCCGATCTCGGTGGTGCGCCGACCGGGCGTGCTGACCGCGTTCCTGGCGCTCGCGGTGCTGTTGGTCGTCCTGGCGGTCCTGGACGTCTGGCTCGGCGGCGACCCGATTCCGTTGCCGCAGTTGCTGAATGCGCTGTCCGGCGGCGGTAACGGCGCACTGCGGTTCATCGTCTGGGAACTGCGGATGCCGCGCACCGCGACCGCGCCGATCGTCGGCGCCGCACTGGGTCTGGCGGGCGCGATCACCCAATCGATCCTGCGTAACCCGCTGGCCGCACCGGATCTGCTCGGCATCACCGCGGGCGCGAGCCTGGCCGCCACCGCCACGACGGTCGCCGGTGGCGCGTTCGCCGCCAGCGTGTTCGGCGTCCCGCTGGCCGCGCTGGGCGGCGGTCTGCTCACCGCGGCCGCGATCTACCTGTTCGCCTGGCGGGGCGGTGAAGTCGCGGGATTTCGCCTGGTACTCATCGGCATCGGCGTCAACGCGATCCTGGTCGCGGGCGTCGGCTGGCTGCTGGTCTCGGCGCAGATCCAGGACATCGGCCGGGCCCAGGTCTGGCTCAACGGCTCGCTCGACGACACCAGCTGGACCCGATTCTGGCCCACCGCAGCGGCTTTCGTGATCGTGCTGGCGATCACCCTGAGCGCGGCGCGGTCGCTGGCGGCGCTGCGCTTCGGTCCGGAGATCGCGCGGTCGCTCGGTGTGCGGGTGCAGTGGAATCAGGGCCTGCTGCTGACCGCCGCGGCCGCGCTCGCCGCCCTGGCGACCTCGGCCTGCGGTCCGGTCGCCTTCGTCGCACTGGCCACACCGCAGATCGCGCGCCGGATCACCCGGACCGCGGGCGAACCGCTGTTCGGCTCGGCCCTGACCGGCAGCGTGCTGGTCACCGGCAGCGATCTGCTCGCCCGCGCGATCCTGCCCCAGGATCTGCCGGTCGGCGTCGTGACCGCCGGATTCGGCGGCTGCTACCTGTTGTATTCGCTCGTCCGCAGCAATCGAAAGGCATCGGTGTGACCGCGCAACTCTCCGCCCGGGAGATCACCCTCGGCTACGGCGACCACACCGTCCTCGACGGCCTGAGCCTGGACATCCCGCCCGGTCGGGTGACCACGATCATCGGCCCCAACGGCTGCGGAAAATCCACGCTGCTGCGTGCCCTGGGCCGCCTGCTGACCCCATCGGCGGGCCGAATCCTGCTGAACGACAAGCCCATTGCCGACATGCGCCCCCGAGACGTGGCCCGCACCATCGCGATGCTCCCGCAGACTCCCCTGGCCCCGGACGGCCTGACCGTCGCCGATCTGGTCGCCCGCGGCCGCCACCCGCACCAGTCGTGGCTACGCCAGTGGTCCGCCGACGACCAGGCCGAAGTAGCCGCGGCCCTGGACCGAACCGGCATCGCCGACCTGGCCGACCGCCCCGTCGAACAACTCTCCGGCGGACAACGCCAACGCGCCTGGATCTCCATGGCCCTGGCCCAGGGCACCGACATCCTGCTCCTGGACGAACCCACCACCTACCTCGACCTCGCCCACGCCGTCGAGGTCCTCGATCTGGTCCAGGACCTCTCCACCGAACTCGGCCGCACCATCGTGATGGTCCTGCACGACCTCAACCTCGCCGTCCGCTACAGCGACCGCCTGGTCGTCATGACCGACGGCCGCATCGCCGCCTCCGGCCCCCCGCAGGAAATCATCGATACCGCCTTGCTGCGCAACGTCTTCCACCTGGAATCCCACCTGATAGAGGACCCCATCTCAGGCCGCCCCTTGATCGTCCCGATCGGCCGCCGCCGCGCCGACGCCCCGACCGCACCACTCCCCGCCAGCTGAATCACACAGTCCAACAACATAATTCATCTGACTCCGGTCCACATTCGGTGGTCACGCCGATCCGGTGGTCCGCGCGGGCGGCACAGCCACCGAATGCGCCCCAGAGCCATTCATCCAACACGCACCGAAGACAAGCGGTCGATCCCGCTTGCCGACTCCGCAATACAGCCGCCCACACAGGGTCCACGAACAAATGAGCCACGCGGTTGATGGCGGCCGGATGTCTACAAGCCGACTTTGCCAGTTGCCCAGTAGGGCTTCGTGGCGATTGCCTTGCGGGGCAAAGTGTTGTGGTCCAAGAGGATTCGGCGTTGGCGTTGGATGGATTGGGCGTGGCCGAAGAGGGAGGCGGCGGCGCAGCAGGGGGTGGATGCTTCGAGCCAGGTGGCGATCGCGTCGCCGGGGATGGGGGCGGCGGGCAGGACGTCGATGCCGGGGAGGAGGGGGGTGAGGGCTTCGAGGTCCTCGGCGGGGACCTCGACCGCGCCCGAGGCCGTCCCGCCGACGTTCTGTTTCGCGGCGAGGCCGTGGACGGTGCCGACGGCGGAACCGTCACCGAGGTAGAGGTGTTCGGCGGCCGGGCGTTTGGGTTCGGGGGTGTTCATGCCGAGGACGATCATCTCGTCGCCGGTGGCGCGGGCCGCGGCCCAACGGCTGCCGGGGCCGTCGACGCCGAGATGGAACAGCACCGAGATCGTCGTGCCCGAATCATCCACACTCATCACCGAATAGTGGCGGAAGGTGTTGTCATCGATCCGGAACTGCACGTCCTGGCCCGCTTTCCAGCCCGATTTGAGCGGCTCGACCCGCAGCTCCATGCGGCGGAAATTGGGCGAGACCTGCTCGATCGCGGCGACATTCGCGCGATGGCCGAAGGATTTCTCGGTGAGGGTGGCCAGTAATCCGGGCATCGACGGCACGGGATTCCTCCTGGTGAGCGGGCGTCGCTCCACGCCGCGACGTTTGAGTTAAGCTTAGCCTAACCAAAGATCGCAAACGGTTCCACGGCTCCGCGCATTGCGTTCCCGAGGCGCAGCAACGTCGTGACCACAAGGGAGTTCCAATGGTACCCAACGACGCTCGACACCGCGTCGAAACGTTGACAGCACAGGTACGCGGGCCCGTCACGGTCGCGGCGGTCGCCGAGTCGCTGTCCGCGGCGCTCGCGGTCGTCCCGGTCATCGCCACGGTGAGCATCGCCGGGCTGATCCTGGACGGCCCCGCCTCGCGCGCACACCTGTGGACCTGGGTGCTGGTCGCGGCGGTCGCACTGGTGCTGGGCGCGCTGTGCGGTATCGCCTCCTCGATCGTCGCGCACCGCGCCGACGCCGATCTGGGCCTGTCGCTGCGGATGCGGCTGGCCGGCCATCTGGCCCGTCTCCCGCTGGGCTGGTACTCCTCGGACGCGGCCGGTAAGACCAAGGCCGTCGTCCAGGACGACGTGGCGGGCCTGCACGAGGAGGTCGCGCACCGCAAACCCGAACTCGCCGGTTCGGTGGTGGCCGGACTCGTCGTGGTCGTCTACCTGTTCGTGCTGGACTGGCGGCTCGCACTGGCCGTGGTCGCACTGGTCACCGTCGCACAGCTGATCCGAAACTTCCTGACCCGCAAGATCATTCCCGCCTACGGCGCGGTGGCGGGCGCGTCGGCGCAGATGGGTTCCGCGGCGGTCGAACTCGTGCAGGGCATCACCGTCTCCAAGGTGTTCCATCGCGCCGACGAGGACGGTGACCCCACCCCGGACACCGCCTACGGCGCGCACGCCCGGTTCCGCCGCGCGGCCGCCGAATACGCCGACGCCGACGAGAACTTGACCGACAACATCTCCACCCTGCGCGCCTGCACCCGCGCCACGGTCGCCCCGGGCACGGTCGCGCTGATCGTGCTGGCGCTGGCCACGCTGCTGCTGGCCACCTGGGATGCCAAGCCGGTCAACATCATCGCGTTCCTGCTGCTGGGCCTGACGCTGTTCGACGTCACCACTCCCCTGTATCTGAACCTGATCCTGCCCAAGCTGCGCATCGGCATCCCGATGCCGGACAAGGCGCAGGCGATGGCCGACCGCATCGGCCAGATCCTGGACGTGCCGCAGATGGCCGAGCCCACGACGCCCGCGACGCTCCCGGAAACCGAAGGCGCACGGCGGGTTTCGATGAAGAACGTGAGCTTCTCCTACGACGGGCAGCGCACGGTCCTGCAGGGTTTGGACCTGGAACTCGCACCGGGCACCATGACCGCGCTGGTCGGCCCGTCGGGTGCGGGCAAGTCGACCATCGGCCAACTGCTCGCCCGCTTCTACGACCCGACCGACGGCAGTATCGAGATCGACGGTGTGCCGATCTCCACTCTGGACGCCCAGAGCCTCTACGGCACAGTCGGATTCGTCTTCCAGGATGTTTCCCTGCTGCGCGCCACCGTGCGCGACAACATCGCCCTGGCCCGCCCCGACGCGACCCGGGACGATATCGAACGCGTAGCCCGTGCCGCCCAGATCCACGACCGGATCCTGGCCCTGCCCGACGGCTACGACACCGTCCTGGGCGAGGACGCGGCCCTGTCCGGCGGCGAACGCCAACGCCTCAGCATCGCCCGCACCCTGCTGGCCGACACCCCGATCCTGGTGCTGGACGAGGCCACCGCCTACGCCGACCCGGAATCCGAAGCGGCAGTGCAAGATGCGCTCTCCGAGCTGGCCCGCGGCCGCACCCTGCTGGTCATCGCGCACCGCCTGCACACGGTCGTGCACGCCGATCAGATCGCGGTACTGGTGGACGGCGCGGTCACCGAACGCGGCACCCATCAGGAATTACTCGACGCCGCAGGCGAATACGCCAAGCTCTGGCAGTTGCAGACCACCACGATCGGAGCGCGCGCATGATCGCCCTTCTCGACAAGATCTTCAGCGCGGCCGCACGCCGACGCATCCGGCTGCTCATCGCCGCGAGCGCCGGGAACGCGGTACTCGAGGGAATAGCTGTGGCACTGTGCATTCCGGTGCTGCTGGCGCTGCTGCGCCGCGACACCGGCGCGGCCGGGCTGTGGCTGATCCCGCTCGCGGTGGTGGTCGCGGGCTACTGGGTGGTCAACGCGGTCATGGAACACCTCGGCACGCACGTGGCCGCGACGCTGCGCCGGGAGCTGTTCGCCCGGCTGGCCGACAAGATCATCGCGCTGCCGCTGGGCTGGTTCGACTCCACCAGCGCGGGTTCGGTGACCGCGCTGGTCACCGGCGGCAGCCAGGCGCCCCTGGGCGTGGTCATGGCGCTGAAAGCCATTGCCGAGACGGTCATTCCGCCGGTGATCGTGCTGGTGGTCGTGCTGTTCCTGGACTGGCCGATCGCGATCGCGGTGCTGATCGTGGTGCCGCTGCTGTGGGCGCTGCAACGCGCGACCACCGGGCCGATCGCGCGGGCGGACGCCGAGGAGGCCGCGGCGGTCGCCGACGCCAACGCCCGGCTGATCGAGTTCTCCCAGACCCAGCCCGTGCTGCGCGCCAGCGGCCGCGAGGATCGGGGCCTGGGCGAGTTGTCCGCGGCATTGCGCCACCGGCACGCGAGCACCAACAAGCAGATCCTGCGGGCCACCGCCGGACTCAATGTCGGCGAGCTGAGCGTGCAGCTCGGCTTCGTCATCGTGCTCGCGGTGACGGTCGTGATCGGCAGTGGCGCTTGGCATCTGGGCCCGAGCGAGCTCGCGCGACTGATCACCGCGGCGGTCTTCGGCATCTGGGCGCTGCGCCCGATCGGCAAGATCTCCACCGCACTGCTGATGCTCGGCGGCACCGCCGCCGGACTGGGTCGCATCGACGCGCTGCTGTCGCATCCCGAACTGGTCGAACCGGATTCCTCGGCGAAGGCCAACAGCACCGGCAACGCCATCGAACTGCGCGACGTGCGCTTCGGCTACCGCGAGGGTATCGACGTGCTCTCCGAGGTGAACATCACCGTGCCCGCGGGCAGCACCACCGCGCTGGTCGGCCCGTCCGGCTCGGGTAAGACCACCATCGTGAACCTGGTGGCCCGGTTCTGGGACGCGAATTCGGGCAGCGTGCGGATCGACGGCGTGGACGTGCGGGATCTGCGCGGCGAGGACCTGATGGACCGAATCGCGTTGGTACCGCAGGATGTCTACCTCTTCGACGACACGCTCGAGGCGAACATCCGCGTCGGCAAACCGGACGCCACCGAGGAGGAGGTCCGCCGGGCCGCGAGCCTGGCCCAGGTCGATTCCATCGTCGAACGGCTGCCGCAGGGGTGGCAGCATCCGGTCGGCGCGGGCGGCAGCATTCTGTCCGGCGGTGAGCGGCAACGGGTTTCGATCGCGCGCGCACTGCTCAAGGACGCGCCGATCGTGCTGCTGGACGAGGCGTCCTCGGCGCTGGACGCCCGCAACGAGGCCGCGATCGCCGCGGCCCTGGGCGAATTGGGCCGCGGCCGCACCCTGCTGATCATCGCGCACCAGCTCTCCACCATCGCCGACGCCGACCACGTGGTGTATCTGCGCGGCGGCCGGGTGATCGAATCCGGTTCGCACACCGAGCTTTTCGCCGCCGACGGCGAATACGCCCGGTTCTGGCGGGAACAGCAGCGGGCGCGGTCCTGGCGGTTGCGCGAGCGCGCCAGCGAACCGTCGATCTGACCGGATCGCGCACGACCGAGGCGGGATGGGCAATCCACCGGGACAGCCCATCCCGCTTCGACGATCTTTACCTGAACGAGTGACCATTATAGGATTGCCTTACCTAAGTAAGATTTTTCTCGAGAGGTACTGCACTCCATGGCTTCACCGACTACACCGCGCCCGCGGACGCACTCGCTCTTCCGGCGCGCGGCCGCGACCACCCTCGCCCTGGGCGCGATCGCATTCGCCGCGGGGTGCGGCAGCGCCGATTCGGACTCCGCGACCTCCAGCACGGCCGCCTACCAGGCCGTCACCGTCGATCACGCCTTCGGGCAGACCGTGGTGTCCCACAAGCCGACCCGCATCGTGTCGCTGTCCCCGACCTTCACCGACGCGCTGGTCGCCCTGGACACCAAGCCCGCGGGCTATCTGCCCAACCCCATGACGAATGCGGATTACGCCTGGGACCAGGGCAATTCGAATCTCGCAGGGGTGACCAAGCTGCCGCTGGGCCCGGGCGGAACCGTGCCGGAGGAGAAGATCGCGGCGCTGCAACCGGATCTGATCCTGGGCGGCGGCCTGATCCTGTCCAAGGACGAGTACGACAAGCTCAGCAAGCTCGCGCCGACCATTCCGTCACTGAAGGCCGGGGCGCTGGACTCCTGGCAGGACGACACCACTCTGGTCGGCAAGCTGCTGGGACGTGAGGCCGATGCGAAGCCGGTCGTCGCGGCCACCGACAAGGCCCTGGCCGACGCCAAGGCCAAGTATCCGAAGCTGGCCGGAAAGACCTTCGCCGTAAGCCTTTTCGTGGACGCGACGAATATCGAGGTCATCACCAACCCGGATGACAACGCCAACAAGTTCTTCCAGTCCCTGGGCATGAAGCTGCCCGACGCGCTGCACGGCCTGTCCGGCGGCCTCGGCGGCCTGAACGGCAAGATCAGCATGGAGAAGCTGGATCTGCTGAGTTCGGATCTGCTCTCGGTCGGTTACATGACGCCCGGCGCGGCCGCGCAGCTCGAGGATCAGCCGCTGTTCAAACAGCTGCCCGCCGTCCAACACGGCACCTATCTGGCCACCGACGCGGATGTCAGTTCGGCACTGCGCCTTCCGACCGCGCGGACCACGGCCTGGTTGCTGACCAAGTTCGACGGGGCGTTCGGAAAGCTCTGATCTCACCACATCGGTAGCGCCGCGGCGGTTCTCGTCGCGGCGCTACCGATGCGCGCCGAGAACCGGATGGCTATTCACCTGCGGCACAACAGGTTACCCCGGTTACACCGCACAAGGACTCGACGCCGACGTTTCAAATTGTTAATGTAGCCTTGCCTCACTAAGGATTACCTTAGACGGTTCGATCCGTACTGGGTTCCTGTGATCGAAGGGATAGATACAACGTGGGCACTGTCCACCGGCCGCTGCCGGACCTCCCAGACACCACCGACCCGAACGCCATCGTCGTCGCGTTCGCCTCGAATCCGGCATTCCGCGCCGCGGAGTGGAGCGAACTCACCACGCCCGGCAACCCGTATCGCCGCCCGGTGCGACCCGACGATCTGGCCTGGGTCAAGTACCACAACACGATGCTGCCGGAGAAGGCGCTGCGCCTGAGCGCGCTGCTCGGACATCGCATGCTGCGCAACATCTACGACCTCGAGTCCACCCTCGTCGCGCCCGCCGCCGGGGTCGACACGGTCGATCAGGATCGCGCCGATTTCTACAGCCGGGACAACCGCGTCCGGTCCGCGCTGGCGCGTCCGGTGCTCGAACGTCACCTGTTCGATTTCCTGGACGAAGGCGACGCGGCGCCCGCGACTTCCACAGCGGATGCGCTGGAGCTGGTCCGGACCACCGCGCGGAGCCTCTCGGAGAGCTCGCCCGAGGCTGCCAAGCTCGTCGAAAAGCTCAGCGGCACAAGAGAAGCCGCCGTCTTCGTGACCATGCAGTACCACGGCTTCGTCCCGGCCGTGCGGGAGGCGTTGGGCCGCACCGGAATCGGCGAATTCCCGCGCCACCTGGACGGTGTGCAGGCCGCGCTGCTGGGTTCGTACCAGCACTGGATCTCGCTGCGTTCGGCGTACCGCGACCTGCTCAACGCTGGGAACCTGTCGCAGACCCCGGGCGGGCAGTGGCAGCTGCTGCTGGGCACCTCGCTCGCGCGCGGCAATCATCTGCTCTCGCTGGCCGCCGATCCGGGACGTCTGCCCGAACTCGTCGGCGCTGCGGCGTTTTCGCACCTGGCCGGACAGCGCGACACCGACGCGCTGCGGCCGATCCTGGAACGCGGCCTCGGCGCGGAGACGAACTTCGCCGGATTCGATCTGGGGATCGGCTGGACCGTCGACCTCGAGACCTTCCTGCCCGAGGTCCTCGACGCCCTGGTGACCTCCTACGGCACCGACGCTCCGCAGGGCTTCCGCCGCGGATTCGTTGCCGCACAACGCCTGCACGGACTGTGGCACGAGGATCTGGCCGCACAGCTGAGCTGGGCCGATCAGATCGAACTGCATCAGGAGTACGCGGACAAGGTCAGCCGCTACCTGGACGACAACAACATCGTCGTGGATCTGGACACGTTCGTGGAGAGCGAGGAGGAGACCTCGACCACCCACGTGCACAACGAACACCGGTTGGTGATGATCGAGGAGGGGCAGATGCACTTCTGGAACAACGCCACCCACAAGATCGAATTGTTCACCGGCGACAAGATTCTCATTCCGGTGTCGCGGCTGCACGGCTCCACCGTGCTGTCCGGCGTGTGCACCTACCACCAGCCGATCATCCCCGATGACTTACTGAAAAAGATCATCTGATGGAGATCGAAAGTAATTCCGGCCCTGATGAATCCGATGCGCTGCGCCGAATGACCTTCGGGCAGTTGCCCGAATGGGGGATCAAGCACGGCACCGAATTGCTGGATCTGATCGGCCTGCCCGAGAACGGTTTTCCGTGCACCTTCGCGGTGCGCGGGGCGTTGACCGAGGGATTGCGCTTCGGCTTCATCGACGAACTCTACGATCCCGGCGCGCGTGACGAACTGCGCGGCATACTGCGGCGTTATCTCGCGATGTACCAGACGATTTCGCGGGAGACCTCGCTGATCGTCTTCTTCCAGACCAGGGAACCCGACGACACGCTGGCCGGTTACTACCGGACGTTCTGGGACATCCTGCAGGACCTGCACGACGGCGATGCGGTGCCGTGGCCCGAGGACATCCCGCCGGAAACCGATCATCCCATGTGGGAGTACGTCTTCGACGGTACGCCGATGTTCGTGGTGTGCAGCAATCCGGCGCACGTGCGGCGCCGCAGCCGGTACAGCCCGATCTTCTACATCACCTTCCAACCGCAGTGGGTGTTCGAGCACATCAAACCCGACACCCGCGCGGGTCAGTTGGCGCGCAAGCGAATTCGCAAACGACTCGTCGCCTTCGACGACGGCCTGGAACCGTCCTCGGTGCTGGGCAACTACGGCGACGCGGACAACCGGGAATGGCGGCAGTACTTCCTGCCCGACGACAACGAATCGGACGTGCCCACCGGCGGCTGCCCGTTCCTGCACCGGCAGGCGCAACCACCGTCCGATTGAGCGGCTCATCGGATCGACTACCGCAGTAATCTCGACGGAAGAAGAAATACGAATGTCCGATAGGCCGAATCCCGACGATCTGCTGCGCAGACTGGTCGGGGAAGCGATGGGGGCCGACGCCGGAGCGCTGGATTCCGAAGCCAATCTGATGGCCCTGGGCCTGGATTCGGTTCGGGTGATGAAGATTTCGGGTCTGCTCAAGCGCGAGGGAATCCGGTTGCGGTTCGCCGAGATGATGTCCGAGCCCACGCTCGGCGCCTGGCTGCGCCTCACCGGAACCACCGCATCGGACGCGTCATGACCGCATCGACGGGCGAGCACTCGGTCGACGAGAACGCCATCGCCGTGGTCGGCCTGGCGCTGCGCACCGCCGGCGCGCAGACGCCCGAGCAGTTCTGGGCGTTGCTGCGCGAGGGCCACGAGGCGCTGACCACCTTCACCGACGAGCAACTGCGCCGATCCGGGCTCAGCGACGCCGAGATCGCCGATCCGGCGCTGGTCCGCACCCGTCCGGTGCTGGACGGTATCGAACAGTTCGATCCGGGGCGTTTCGGCCTCACCCCCCGGGAAGCCGAAACCACCGACCCGCAATTGCGGCTGCTGCTCGAATGTGCCAGTGAGACACTGGAATCCGCGGCCATCGACCCGGCCCGGTTCGACGGCGCGATCAGCGTGTTCGCCGGCTCCGGCCCGGATTCGTACTATCAGCATCATCTGCTGCCGCTCGAGCGGCACGATCCGGCCGCGCGCATGGATCATCTGCTCGGCAACAGCAAGGATTTCCTCGCCGCCCGCATCGCCTGGTCGCTGGGCCTGCGCGGTCCGGCGGTGAATGTGCAGGCCGGATGCGCGACCTCGCTGGTCGCGGTGCATCTGGCCGCGCAGAGCCTGCTCGCGGGCGAATCCGATCTGGCCCTGGCCGGTGGGGCGACGGTCTACGTGCCGCAGTACACCGGCTACCGCTACCGCGAGGGCGGGATCAACTCCCCCGACGGGCACTGCCGCGCGTTCTCCGCGCACGCCGACGGCACCACGCCCGGTGACGGCGTCGCGGTGCTGGCGTTGCGGCGGCTCGCCGACGCGATCGCCGACGGCGACCCCATTCTGGGCGTCCTGGAGGCCACGGCCGTGAACAACGACGGCGCGGGCAAGGCCGGATTCGCCGCACCCGATGCCGGGGCGCAGGCCGAGGCGGTCGCCGAGGCGCTGGGCGTCGCGGGCATCGAGGCCGACGAACTGGATTACCTCGAAACCCACGGCACCGGAACGGCTCTCGGCGACGAGATCGAGATCGCGGCGCTGAGCGAGGGGTTCGAGGGGCTGCTGCGCGACCGCGAGCACCGGGTGCTGATCGGCACGCACAAACCCAACATCGGCGACACCTGGGCCGCCGCGGGCGCGCTCGGGGTGGCCAAGGTGCTGCTGTCGCTCACGCACGACGAGTTGCCGCCGAGTATCAACTGTTCGCCGCTCAATCCGCGCATCGACTTCGACGGCACGCCGTTCGCGGTGAATCCCGAGCTGCTGGCCTGGCCGGAGCATGCGTCGGGGCGGATTCGGCGGGCGGGTGTGCATGTGTTCGGGTTGGGGGGCACCAATGCGCATGCGGTGCTCGCGCAGGCTCCGCGACGGGATCTGCCCGCGCCGGGGCGGGTCGCGGAGCTGCTGACGTTGTCGGCGCGCAGTACCGTCCAGTTGCGGGATATGCGCAAGGAGCTGGCGGATCATCTTGCCGCGCATCGGGATACGGATCTGCGGGCGTTCGCGTGGACGTTGCAGTCGGGGCGGCAGTGTCATGCGGTGCGGGCGGCGTTCATCGTGACCGATATCGCCGAGGCCGAACGTGTGCTGCGGGACGATTCGCAGGAGTCCTCGAATTTCTCGGTGTCGATCGCCGACGCGGGGGTCGTGCCCGGCACCGATGTCGACGGGCTCGACGATGAGCAGTATCTCGCGACGTTGCGGACGGTCGGGCGGGCGTGGCTCGAGGATCAGGGCGATATCGATCCGGGTGTGTTGCGTGGTGCGCACACTCCGGTTCGGCTCGCGCTGCCGGGGCATCCCTATCTGCGCCAACGGTGTTGGGCTCCCGAGCCGCCGCAGCAGGTGCAGCATGTCGTCGCTGAGCAGGCCGAGTCGGTGCATCCGCGGCCGATCACCCTGCCGCCGTATGTCGCGCCGAGTTCTGCCACCGAGACCACGGTGACGCGAATCTGGGCCGCGGAGTTCGGATTCGAGCAGGTCGGGGTGCACGACGATTTCTTCGATCTGGGTGGGCATTCGCTGCTGGCGGCGCGGATCGTGGATCGGATGCGCGAGGCGTGTGCGGTGGATCTGTCCATTCGCGAATTGCTGTCCGAGGCAACGACTCCCGCGCAGTTGGCGACGTTGATCAATGCGCGCGAACGGGTTTCGACCGTCGTGGAGACGCACAGCTGGCAGCCGGGTATGCGGATTCCCTTGAGTGCGGCGCAGCGTCGGATGTGGTTGTTCATGCAGCTGTACCCGACGTCGAGTGCCTACAACATCGGATTTCCGATGCGGTTGCGCGGCAGTGTCGATGTGGAGGCGCTGCGGCGGGCGAGCAAGCGGCTGCTGGCTCGGCATGCGGCGCTGCGGACGCGGTTCGTGGTGCACGAGAACATGCCGTTCGCCGTCGTCGACGAGGCGGACGACGGTGTGGACATTCTAACTGTACGCGAGAGCAACGGTCGTACCGCCGAGCAGTGGATCAGCGAAATCGATTCCGCACCTTTCGATCTCGGTACCGGGCCGCTGGTTCGGCTGGCGTTCGCGCCCGGCAGCGCTCCCGATGGTCCGCATCTGATGCTGCTGTGCGCGCATCACAGCATCGCCGACGGGATGAGCGTCGCGGTGCTGCACTCCGAACTGGCCGAGTTGTACGCGGCCGAGCTCGAATCGCGGGTGCCGCAGCTGCCCGCGAGAGTCGCGCAGTTCCCCGATCTCATGCTGCGTCGCGAGGATCCGGCGAGCAAGGCCGAACAGCTTGTGGCGCTGGACTATTGGCGTGAGCGTCTGGCGGGTGAGCCCGCCGCGCTGGAACTGCCCGCGGACCGGCCGCGGCCGGATACGCCGACCTTCGCCGGGCACGCGCACACCTTCGATGTCGACGCGGCTCCGTCGGCCGAGTTGCGCGCGCTCGGGCAACGTCATCACGCGAGTACCTTCGCGCTGGTCACCGCGGCATTCATCACCGTGCTGCATCGGCTCACCGGGCAGACCGACATCCTGACCGGCACCGTCACGCACGGCCGCCTCGATGCCGCCGAGCGGGACGCGGTCGGCTCCTTCGCCGATACCGTGCTGCTGCGCGAGCGCATCTCCCCCGACCTGCCGTTCAGCACCCTGCTCGACCAGGTGCGGGACACCATCGGCGAGGCGCTGGCCCATCAGTCGGTGGCCTTCGACGAGCTCATCGCGGAGCTGGGCTGGGACGCGACCGCCAACCGGACGCCGATTCCGCAGGCCATGGTGATCGGGCAGCAGCCGGTGCAGCCGCTGCGGATGGGTGGGGCCGTCGGCGAGGCGATCATCGATCGGGTCGACACCGCGCGGTTCGATCTGGTGTGCAACGTCTGGGAGGAGGACGGGCAGATCCGAGGTGCGGTGACCGGGGCGCTGGACATCTTCGCCGTCGAGACCATCGCTCGGATCGCCGAGTCCATCACCGCCGCGCTGGAATATCTTGCCGCCGAGCCGGATTCGGCACTGGCGGAGGTTTCGATCGTCCCGTCCGCGCAGCGTGAGCTGCTGTACACGGGGTGGACCGGTGCCGGGCATCCGGATTCGGCCGATGTGTCGAGTACCGGGATTCCGCGCGGCGCTCGACCACCCGCGGTGCCCGAACTCGTCCTCGAGGCGGCGCGGCGGGATCCCGCGGCGGTCGCCATCACGACCGATTCGGCATCGCTCACCTACGGTGAATTGGACGCGGCCACAGCGCGTTTGGCGCGCAGGCTGCTGGATGCGGGTGTGGTGCGGGAGCAGATCGTCGCGGTGTCGCTGCCGCGCGGCATCGACTACGTGGTGTCGCTGCTGGGTGTGATGCGGGCGGGTGCGGCCTTCGTGCCCGTCGATACGACCTGGCCGCCCGAACGCCGCAGTCAGGTGCTCGCACAGGCGGGCGTCTCGCTGATGATCGCCGATCCCACTGCGGTGTCCGAAGTGCCACAGGGTATTTCGATGCTCGATGTGCGGTCGGACGACGAACCCGGCCAGCACACGCTACCGACGGTCGATCCCGAACAACTCGCGTACGTCATGTTCACCTCCGGCTCGACCGGAACGCCCAAGGGCGTGATGATCCGGCACGGCGCGATCGGCTACCGGCTGCGCTGGCAGCAGGGCCTGCTGGACTTCGGGCCATCCGACGCGGTGTTGTTCAAAGCGCCACTGGGCTTCGATATTTCGATCAACGAGATCTTCCTGCCGCTCGCGGTCGGCGGCCGGTTGGCCATCGTCGCGCCCGAGCGGGAGGCCGATATCGGGCATCTGCTCGAGGTGATCGAACGCGACCAGGTCACCTTCTTCTACGTCGTGGCCTCGATGCTGGATCTCATCCTGGATCGTCGTGACAGCACCACGCGGGCGCGTTCGCTGCGCTATGTCTGGTGTGGCGGTGAGGCTTTGACCGATGAGCTGTACGGGCGGTTCGCGGCGGCCTTCTCCGAGGCGACCATGTTCCACGGGTACGGTCCGGCCGAGGCGACCATCGGGGTGGCGTGCCGCAAGTACGTTCCGTCGGGCGGTGCGAGTACCGCGGTCACCATGGGGACGCCGAATCCCGGTGCGCGCGTATATGTTCTGGATCGGCGACTGCGTCCCGTTCCCGTCGGCGCGGTCGGTGAGTTGTACATCGGCGGGTTGCCGCTGGGACGCGGCTACGTCAACGCGCCCGGTCGAAGTGCGGAATCCTTTGTCGCCGATGTGGTTTCCGGACTGCCCGGCACCCGGCTCTACCGGACCGGCGATCTGGCGAAGTTCACCGTGACCGGCGAACTGCAATTCTGCGGCCGCGTCGATCATCAGGTCAAGGTGCACGGGCACCGGGTGGAACTGCCCGAACTCGAGGCCGTGGCGATGCGCCATCCGGCGGTGCGCCGCGCCGCGGTCGTGCTGGACTCCGAGGGGGAACTGGCGGCGTTCTGCCAGCCCGAGGAGGACGCCCGGTGCGACGCGAACCTGTTGCGGCAGTGGTTCACCCGCTGGGTTCCGACCTTCATGGTGCCGCGCGGCATCACCGTGCTGGACAGCATTCCGCTGACCACCGCGGGCAAGGTCGATCGAAAAGGGTTGGCCGCGTTGGCCGTTCCGGTGCCGGACGAGGCGCCCGATCGCATCGCGCCCAGCGGTGACACCGAGGTGCGGCTGGCCCGGATCTGGTGTGAGGTGCTCGGTGTCGAATCGGTCGGTTCGAACCGCAACTTCTTCGAACTCGGCGGCCACTCCATGGCCATGGTGCGGGTGCAGAACCTGATCGATGCCGAATTCGGGGTCGAGATCGCGCTGCTGGAGTTGTTCGAGCACACCACGATCGGGCAACTCGCCACCCACCTGGACAAGCAGCGGACCGGTGAGCCGAGCACGGAGACGCGGGTCGACGGCGATGCGGTCGCGGCGGCCAAGCGACGTGCCGAGGCGGCCAAATCCGCGCAACGGGCGGCCGCCGCGCGCCGGAGGAACAAACGATGACAACCGAACGCCACGAACCCTTTCCGCTGACCGATACGCAGCGGGCCTACCTCATCGGGCGCGGTGACTTCTACCCGCTCGGAAACGTTTCCACGCATGCGTATCTCGAATATCGCGGTGTGATCGATCCGGAGCGTTTCACGGCGGCCTGGGCGCGCGTGGTGGATCGGCACGACATGTTGCGCGCGGTGGTGGACGCGAGGACCGCCACGCAGCGGATCCTGACCGAGGTGCCCGATTCCGGTCTGGTACTTCGGGATCTGCGCGGGCTGGACGAATCCGCCGTCGCGGCGGAACTGGCCGTGGTGCGTGACGCGATGGCGCACGAGGTGCGCGCGTGCGATCGGTATCCGATCTTCGGTATGGCGTTGTCGCTGGTGGGAGATACCGATCGGGCCGATGCGGTGCGGGCCCGGTTGCACGTCGGCGTCGATGGTTTGACGCTGGATTACGCGAGTTGGCATGTGCTGCTTCGGGATCTGTCGCTCTACTACGACGACCCCGAGGCCGAACTGCCCGCGCTGACCTGCTCGTTCCGGGACTACGTCCTCGCCGCCGGGGAACTCACCGATCCGGAGGACATCACCGAGGCGAACGAGTACTGGGATACCGTCCTGCCGAATCTGCCGGGCCCGCCGCAACTTCCGCTGCGACGCGAACCGGAGTCGGTGACCCACCCGCGATTCGATCGTCTCGACGACGTGCTCGACGCGTCGACCTGGGCTCGCTTGCAGGCCGTCGCCACCGAACACGGGCTCACCGCAAGCGGTTTGATGATCGCGGCGTTCGCTCAGGTCGTCGCGCACTGGAGTGCCACACCCCGGTTCACGCTGAACGTCCCGCGCATGGGCCGCAACGAACTGCTGGACGGTGTGCAGGACGTCGCCGGTGAATTCGCGACTTTCACCCTGCTCGACATCGACGCGAGCGCGCGAGAACCGTTCGCCGACTTCGCCTTCCGTGCCCAGCACCGCATGTGGGAGGCGCTCGAGTACGGGGTGATCAGCGGCACCGAACTGCTGCGCCGACTCGGCGAACTACACGGCACCGAACACGGGCCCGTCCTGATGCCCGTAGTCCTGACCAGCACACTGGCCTTCTCCAAGGGCGATTCCGCACTCGTGCGCGCCCTGGAGCCGGTCTACCACATCACCTCGACCCCCCAGGTGTACCTCGACGTCCAGCTCGAGGAGCGGCTCGGCGAGCTGTACATCAACTGGGACTACGTGCGAGATGTGCTGCGGCCCGGCGTCATCGAGGCGATGTTCACCGCCTGGTCGACCCTACTGCGCAACCTGGCGAACGACGAAACCTGTTGGAGCAGCACGGATCCGATCGGCTTCGACGCCGCGCGCGCAATAGGCGATCGGACACAGCACGGTGCCGATCCCACAGGCCCCGACGCGGTGTACTCGACCGGCGGACACCTGCGGCGTGGGCTCGATTTCGGCGGCGGCAGCGCAACTTCGAACGGTGAGCGGGCCCGACGCGGCGCTCGTCTCACCGGCCGCGATGCGTCGGTTACCAACAGCACGACCCCGGGTGCGGCAGCCCCTGGCAGCCTGGGGAGCGGGGCGCTGGATAGCGAAGCGTACAAGGATATTTCAGCACTCACCGATGAGAATTCGCTGGCGCACAGCGACTTTCTGGAGCAAGTGACTTTGCGACCCGACGCTCCGGCGCTGCGTGGGGCGGATGGGCGTGAATTCACCTACGCGCAGTTGTTCGCCGAGGTGTCGGCGATCGCGTGGTGGTTGCGCGAGGTGTCGCCGGAATCCGGTGCGGCCGAACCGATTGTCGCGATCGTCATGGGTAAGTCGCCTCGGCAGATCGCGGCGGCGATCGGGGCGTTGGGGGCCGGAATGGCTTATCTGCCCATCGATCCCGAGTTGCCGACGTCATCGATCGCGGCGCTGTTGGAGCGGGCGCGGCCGGTTGCGGTGCTGACCGATAGCGCGACCGAGCAGGTGTTGCCGGAGGGGACACCACCCACGCTGGCTGTCGATCAGGTAGTGCCGTCGAACCGGGGCCTTCCGGAAACGATCACTACCGCAAGCAGTTTGGCGTATCTGCTGCCGACGTCCGGGTCGACCGGTGAGCCCAAGCTGGTCGCGGTCGAGCACGGTGGCGTCGTCAACTGTCTGCGCGCCACCGCTCACGCGTTCGGCATCGGGCCGCAGGATCGTTCGCTGGCGGTCACCGCGCTGCACCACGACATGTCGCTGTTCGACGTGTTCGGCGTGCTGGGTGCGGGCGGTTGCGTCGTGGCGCCCGATGCCGCGCGACGCACCGATCCCGAGCATTGGCTGACGTTGATGTCCGAACACGGTGTCACCCTGTGGAATTCGGTCCCGGCGATGATGCGGATGCTGCTGGACTACCACCGCGAGAACGCCTCGGGCGATCTCGGCGAACTGCCCCTGCGGCTGGCCTTCCTCGGCGGGGACTGGTTCCCACTCGAACTGGCCGCCGACTATCGCGCGGTCTTCGGCACCGCCGAACTCGTCAGCGTGGGCGGTCCCACCGAGACGACCCTGTGGAACATCTGGCACCGCGTCGGCGATCCGGCCGACTATCCGGACTGGATCAGCGTGCCCTACGGCAGACCCATTCCCGGCGCGCGCTACCACCTGCTCGACGAACGCGGATTCGAATGCCCGGACTGGGTGGTCGGCGAAATGTGTTGCAGCGGAATCGGTGTGGCCCGCGAGTACCGGGGCGATCCCGAACTCACCGCCCGGCGCTTCATCCGGCATCCGGTCACCGGCGAAAGGCTCTACCGCACCGGGGATCTGGGGCGTCGTCGTCCGGACGGCACGCTGGAATTCATCGGCCGCAGCGATTCCCAGGTCCAATTGCGGGGCCGCCGCGTCGAACCCTCGGCCGTGGAGGCCGCCCTGCGCAGCCACCCGGATGTGCAGCACGCCGTGGTCACGGCGGTCCCGCAGCTGTCCGGCCCCGGACATCGCGCCCTGATCGCCCACGTCGTGGCCGACGCCGACGAGCCGACCCTGCGCGCACACCTGCTCGACCGCATCGCGGGATACCTGGTCCCCAGCCGGATCCTGATCCTCGAGGCCCTGCCGCTCACCCCGGGCGGCAAGGTAGACCGCAAACAGCTGACGGCAAGCGGCCAGGCGGCCCTGAACGATTCCCCGACAACGGATTCCGGCCACGCCACCGATTCGGCGCTGAGCACGGTGATCGCCGCCGCCTGGGCCGACGTGCTCGGTCTGGACCGGGTCGGCCCGCACGAGAACTTCTTCGCCCTCGGCGGAGATTCGTTGTCCGCCACCAGAATTCTGGCCCGCCTCCGCCGCGAACTGGCCGGATGCGAGGTCTCCGCCCGCGCTGTCCTGGCCGGTATCGACGTCGCGACCTGCGCCCGGGAACTCCTCGCCCACGCGGGCCCGGCCATCGAACAGGCCGCCCGACACACCCTCGATACCGGCCCGGCCCCCGAACCCACCACCCGCACCACATTCACCGGCCCCGCCCCGGACAGCGGCCCCCTCTCCTCGGCCCAACGCCGCATGTGGTTCGCCGAACGCCTGGCCCCCGGCCGCGCCGCCAACCATCTGGCCGTGACCATCCACCTCGACGACACCCTCGACCCGGACGCCCTGTGCGCGGCCCTGTCGGATGTCGTGGCCCGCCACTCCATCCTGCGCACGGTCTACCGCACCGACGCAAACGGCCTTCCCACACAACACATCCTGGAATTGCCACCGGATCCGGAACACGGCGAAACGGCCCCGCCATCCGATTCGGCACGCAACCGAGACACCGCCCCGGCCGGAACCCACGCCGATGCGACATCTCCCGGCGATGCGGTAGGTGTCGGCGATGCGGTAGGCGTCGGCGATCGCGCCTCGATCGCCGACACCGATACGCAGTGGTCACCGGAGGCGACGCACAACAGCAATCCTGACCGTGCCGCGCATCGCCCGACCGATGCGGCCGGTGTGGCACCCCCTCAGGCCGACGCGGTCCGCCATTTCGAAGTCACTCGAATAAGCCATCCCGACCCGATCGCCCACGCGCACGCCGAGGCCATCCGCCCGTTCGACCTGAGCACCGATCTGCCGATCCGGGCGGGCCTGACCCGGGACGAATCCGAAGGCTGGGTGTTGTGGATCGCGTTGCACCACATCGCATTCGACAACAACTGCTGGGACATCCTGTTCGGCGACCTCTCCGCGGCCTACCGCGCCCGGCGGAACGGCGAGATCCGCGCGCGGACTCCGGCGGGCCGCTATCTGGATTACGCACTGGCAGAGGACGATCAAGCCCACAGCATCGACTACACCACCGCCCGCGACTACTGGCGTTCCCGGCCACTGCCGCCCCGCCCGGGTTCGACCCTCCCCCCGCGCGCGGGCCGCAGGACATTCCGGGAACTGACCGATCAGGATCTCGAAGCAGTCACCGATACCGCACGCGCACACGGTATTTCGGAAACCACGGTCGTCATGACCGCCGCCGCGATGACCATCGCGCAACGCACCGGCCGCGACACCACCGTCCTGGCCGTCCCGGTGATCGACCGCAGCGCACCGGGCGCGGACGCGGTACTCGGCAACTTCGGCAATCTCGTCCTGGTCGACATCGACCTCACCGCGGCCGATCCACTCACCGAGGTCGCCGCCAAGAGCATCGAAGCCTATGCGCACCAACGGGTTCCGTTCGACGTCGTGGTCGCCGATCAACGCGCGGCCCGACCCGGCGCCGTCGGCCCGCTGTTCGACGCGGTGTTCTCCGCACGCGGCGAACTCGCGGGCGGACTCGCCCTGGACGGCGTGCGCACCACCCTCACCCCGGTCGACCTGGGCACCGCGCGATTCGACCTGGTCCTGGAATCGGTCGAGCACGACGGCGGGCTCCAGCTCGGCATCGTCGCGGACCGCGACCGCCACCGCGCCGAGGACACCGCCGCCCTGCTCGACGCATTCCACGCCGCCCTGCTCGGCCTGTGTTCCCCCACCCCGACTCCGCAGGCCACCTCGGTCTGCCAGCCCGGCTCCACCGCTCGGAAGGAAGTTCAGATGACCGACACCAACGAATTCGAGGACCTCGCCGAGGACGCCGAGGCGGACGCGATCGCGGTGATCGGTATGGACGGCAGGTTCCCGGGCGCGCCGGACGTGCCGACGTTCTGGCGCAATCTGCTCGAAAGTCACGAGGGCGCAAGGGAATTCACGCTCGAACAGTTCCTCGCCGGGGGCGGGACAGAAGCCGAATTCGCCGATCCCGCGCTGGTCCGGGTGGCCTCGACGGTCGATGGCATCGACCGGTTCGACGCAGATTTCTTCGGCTACCGCCCGTCCGAGGCCGAGCTGATCGACCCGCAGCAACGCCTGTTCCTGGAATGCTGCCACCAGGCACTCCAGCAGTCCGGGCACGTGCCGGATCGGTTCGACGGCCGGATCGGCGTCTACGCGGGCAGCAGCCAGAGCCGCTACTTCCTGGAGAACGTGTACCCGCACGTCATGGACCAGGCGAATTCGATGGCGTCACTGCCCGCGACCTCGGGCAGTTCCCCCGGCGGCATCGCCACCCGGGTCGCCTACAAACTCGGCCTCACCGGTCCCGCGATGAGCGTGCAGACCGCGTGTTCCACCTCGCTGGTCGCCATTCACGTGGCCTGCCAGGATCTGCTGAGCTACCAGTGCGATGTGGCGCTGGCGGGTGGCGCGTCGCTGAATCCCAATCCGCACCAGGGGTATATGGCGATCGCGGACGGCCCGCTGTCCCCGGACGGCCGGTGCCGCGCGTTCGACGCGGGTGCGAACGGCATGTTCCCCGGTGACGGCGTCGGCGTGGTCGTGCTCAAGCGCCTGTCCGACGCGCTGGCCGACGGCGATCCGATCCGCGCGGTGATCAAGGGTTCCGCGGTCAACAACGACGGCAACCGCAAGGCCGGTTACGGCGCGCCAAGCGCGCCCGGTCAGGTGGAGGTCATCCTCGCCGCGCAGGCCGCGGCCGGGACGACGCCCGAGGACATCGGCTACGTCGAGGCGCACGGCACCGGCACCCCGGTCGGCGATCCGATCGAACTGCGGGCCCTGGACGACGCCTTCCGCACCGGCACCGACCGCACGGGGTACTGCCTGCTCGGCTCGGTGAAGACCAACCTCGGCCATCTGGACGCCGCGGCCGGTGTCGCCGGATTCATCAAAACCGTACTGGCCCTGGAGAATCGGGCCATCCCGCCGAGCCTGCACTACACCGCGCCGAATCCGCTGTTCGATCTGGACGCCAGCCCGTTCCGGGTGGCGACCGGGGTGACCGAGTGGAACGATTCGCTGCCGGAGTTGGCCGCGGTCAGTTCCTTCGGTATCGGCGGTACGAACGCCCACGTCATCCTGGCACGCGCGCCGCGGCGCGAAGATGCTCGCGAAAAGACCAGTGCCCCTGAGGTTCTCGCGCTCTCCGCCCGCACCCCCGAAGCGGTCGGCGCGGCTGCCGAGCAACTCGCGGCGCATCTGGCGGCCAACCCGCAACTCGACCTGGCCGACGTCGCCCACACGTTGCGCGTCGCCCGCGAGGAGTACGAATTCCGCACGGCCGTAGCGGCTTCCGGCATCGAGGAGGCCCGCGACGCGCTGTCCGCCGCGACGCCGGTGCACGCCACCGACGACCGCGCGGTCGTGTTCGTACTGCCCGGCGGCGGCACCGCCTACACCCGGATGGGCCTGGGGCTCTACACCTCCGAGCCTGCCTTCCGCGACGTCATCGACGCGGCAGCCGCGGCCGCCGAACCGCTGACCGGCGTGAATCTGGTCGATCACCTGCGCGATCCGGAAGGCTTCGCCGACGGCGGCGATTCGGCGGTCGCCTTCGCGGGCATCGTCGCCACCGAGATCGGCCTGGCCGCGACCCTGGCCCGCTACGGCGTCACCCCCACCGCACTCATCGGTCACAGCCTGGGCGAATACGCCGCGGCCTGCATCGCGGGGGTGATGAGCCTCGAGGACACCATCGAGGTGGTGATCGAGCGCGCCCGCCTGCTGGACCGGGCCGGTGGCGCCGCGACCAGCGTGCTGCTCGGCACCGACGAACTCGCCGAATACCTCACCGCGAACCTCGGCATCGCGACGGTGAACGGCCCGCTGCACACCACGGTATCCGGGCCCGAAGACGAAATCGCCGCGCTGGAAACCGTTCTGGAGGCCAAGGGCGTCGACGTCAACCGGCTGCCGCTGCCCGCGGTGCATTCCGCCTTGCTGGATCCCGAATTGCCCGCGCTGGCAAAGGTTCTCGCGACCGTCACGCTGAACGCGCCACGAATCCCGGTGATCTCCAACGTTTCCGGCACCTGGCTGACCACCGCCGAGGCCACCGATCCGGACTACTGGCTGCGGCACACCCGCCAGACCGTGCGTTTCGCCGACGGTATCGACACCCTCGTCAAGGAACACGCGCCGCTGTTCGTGGAGGCCGGACCCGGCCGCGGCCTGACCCGGCTGATCGAACTGCAAGCCGGTAAGGAATCGGTCGCACCCCCGGCCATGCGGCATCGTCGCGACGAGACCGAGGACCGGACCGTCCTGCTCACCGCGCTCGGCGGCATCTGGGCCGGTGGCGGCGCTGTCGACCTGGCGCTCACCGGTTCCCCGGACGCCCGCAAGGTCACCCTGCCCGGCTACGCCTACCAGCGTCGCCGGTTCTGGATCGATCCGCCCGCCCGCAGCGCGACCCGCCGGTTCGACCTGTTCGGCTACCTGGGTCGGCGCGAAAGCGAACTGCGTCAACAGATTCCGGTCGAGCACGTGGAACAGGGGCTGGATTCCCGGCTCGAAGCACTGTGCGCGCTCTACGTCGGCCGCTTCCTGCGTGAAATCGGTTGCGACACAGCGCCGGGCGCGGTTGTGGACCCGAAGGCGATTGCCGCCGAACAGAAGTTCGTCGCACCCTACGAGCGATTCTTCGACGCGCTGCTGTCCCTGCTGCTCGCCGACGGATACGCGGTTCGCGAGGGCGAGCTGCTGCGCTTCACCGAGAAGCCTTGTGATGAAGGCGAACTCGAGCGTGAACGGGCCGCGCTGCTCACGCAGTACCCCGATTCGGAAGAGGAACTGGCCTTCCTCGACTACTGCTCGGCTCGCTACCGCCAGGTGTGCACGGGCGAGATCGCCGGTACCGAGGTGATGTTCGCCAACGGGTCCGACGATCGCTCCACCGAGGTCGTCGACAAGCGCCTCGCGCACAGCGACGTCGCGATCTACACCCGGCTGGTCGGCTCGACCCTGCGCGAACTCGCCGCCGGTCGCGACCGCCCGCTGCGCATCCTGGAAGTCGGTGCGGGACAAGGCTATCTGACCTGGGTGGTCGCCGAGGCGGTGCACGGCACGCCGGTCGAATACACCTTCACCGACCTCGGACGCTCCTTCGTGGTCGCCGCCCAGCGCAAGGCCCAGGAGGAGGGCTACGACTGGATGCGTTTCGGGGTGCTGGACGTCACCACGGACGCCGAGGCGCAGGGTTTCAGCGAACCGTTCGACGTGATCCTCGCGTTCAACGTGCTGCACGCGACCCCCGAACTGGCCACCACCGTCTCCAAGGTGCACTCCCTGCTCGCCCCCGGCGGCAGCCTGCTGCTGCTGGAATCCGCTCAGCAGCGCCGGGTTTCGATGCTCACCGCGGGTCTGTTCGAGGGCTGGTGGTACTTCACCGACTCGCTGCGCACCCATTCGCCGCTGGTCTCGCCGAAGCAGTGGGCCGAATTGCTGCGCGGCGCCGGATTCGCCGACGTGCACGTCCAGGGCGATATGGACACCCACGAGGGTCCGATCCCGGTCGACCACGCGCTGATCATCGGCTCCCGCGCCCTCACCACCACCGCCGCCGAGACATCCGAACAGCCCGCCCCCGCCGGTCGCGGAATATTCGGTGGCGGTTCGGCATTCAACGCCCGCCCCAACCTGTCGGTCCCCTACCGCGAACCCGACGGCCCGCTCCAGAGCCGGATCGCCGAGGCGTGGCAGGCGGTCCTCGGTATCGACAAGGTCGGCGCCGACGACGACTTCTTCGACCTCGGCGGTGAATCGCTGCTGGCCATGCAGCTGGTCACCAGCCTGCGCAAGGAGTTGGGCGTGAGCCTGTCGGTCAAGCAGTTCTTCTCCTCGGGCAACCTGACCGTCACCGGCCTCGCCGAACTGGTGGAACTCGCTCGCTCGGAAAGCAATTCGGGCCCGGCCGCCGATGTGATCGTCCGCAGCACTCGGCGTGTGGTGCGGTCATGAGCGAAATACTCGGTTTCCCAGCGTCTTTCGCGCAGCAGCGGATGTGGTTCCTGCATCGGCTCGACCCCGCGGACCCGTCGTATCACGTGCCACTGCTGCTGCGGATGCGTGGCAGGCTCGATGCCGATGCGCTGGCCGGTGCGTTCGCCGACGTGATCGAGCGTCAGGAGCAGCTGCGCACCTCGTTCGCCGATGTGGACGGCGAACTCCAGCAGCGGATCCATCCGCGTGGGCGGTTCGAGCTGGCGCGGCATCGTGTGGAGGCTAGCGATGCGGCCGATGCCGAGCTCGTCGACCGGCCCGCCGTCGCCGCGATCCTGCACGAACTCATCGACGCCCCTTTCGATCTGGGCGAACCCGGTGCGTTGCGGGCGGCGCTGCTCGACCTCGGCGGCGAGGATCGGCTGTTGGCGATCGTGGTGCACCACATCGTGGTCGACGGTTTCTCGCTGAAGATCCTGCTGGGCGAGTTGGACGCGTTCTATCAGGCGCGCGTGGCGAATGTCCCGGTTGCGTTGCCCGACTTGGATATTCACTACGCCGATTACTCCGAATGGCAGCACGGCAAGGCGGATCAGGCCGCACTCGACGCGGAGATCGCGCACTGGCGTGAGCTGTTCCCGCAGGGACTCGCCGAGTCGACCGTACCGACCGACCGTCCCCGCGCGGCCACCCGCACGTCGAGCGGGGCCCGGCACGAATTCGATATCGACGCCACGGTCGCCGACGCCGCACGTGCGCTGGCCCGGGGTGACGGTGCGACGCTGTACATGGTGTTGCTGTCCGCCTGGGCCGCGACCGTGTCCCGGGCCAGCGGCGGGAGCGAGAATGTCACCGCCGCAACGCTTCTGGCCAATCGTGACAATCCGCAGATCGTCGACCTGATCGGCTTGTTCGTCAATACGCTGCCCATCCCGGTGGACCTGACCGGGCAGCCGAGTTTCCGCGCCCTGCTCTCCCGCGTGCGCGCCGCGACCATGGACGTGTTCGCCCATCAGGACGCCCCCGTCGAGCAGATCGTGCCCGCGTTGCGCCGCACCCAGGACACCAGCGAGGTCACCTTCCCGCTGTTGTTCGCGTTGCAGAACTTCGCCGACGCTCGCGTCCGCTTCGCCGATCTCGATGTGGTCCGGATCGACGAGGACGAACGTTCCACCCGCTTCGAGCTGGAACTGCACATCTGGGAACACCCGGACCGGCTGCGCGCCGCGCTGGTCTACAGCACCGATCTGTTCGACGCGCAGACCGTCGAGCGTCTCGGGCAGACCTTCACCACGATGCTGCGAAGCTGTTGTGCGGCACCAGATCTGGAGTTCTCCAAGCTGGTGCTCCCGGCCGAGTCCGTACTGCGACGTGACAGCGATCCTCTCCGTATCGCCGCAGCAACCGGATCCAGGCTCGACTCCGATCGCCAGGCCGACGTGCAGGTGGGCGGCAGTACCGCATCCGATAACGGTCCCACCTCGCCAGCGGGATCAGCACGGAACTCTTCGGCAGACGATTCTTCCGGCCCAAGCGCCGCACCTGATCAACTCACGTCGATCATCGAAGCGATACTGTCCTCGCCCGGAAGCAGATCGTCGAAATCTTTCACCCCCGATCCCGCATCGGTCGAGCGGTACGAAGCCGTGCTGCACGAGGCAGGCATGCGCCCCGGTGACGTGGTCGCGACATCCGGCCACCTGCATTCGAGCGAGGTGCTGACCGCCGCACTCGCCACCCTGCGCCGGGGTGGAGTGTGGCTGCCACTGGACCCGCGCGACTCGGATGTCGCACTGGCACAGGAGATCTCCGCCGCCGATCGCCACTACCGGCCGCAGAACTGGTTCGCCGTCGGCTTCCGCACACCAGGCGTCCACCCATTGAACGCACCGGGCAGTGGTGAATCCGCGACAACCACCACTCTGCCGCCCGTCGACCAGACCCCCGACCTCCCCGCAATCCTGGTAACCACCCCGACCGGCCTCGAACTGCTGGATCGCGCGACCGTGGCCGCCCAGGTCCGAACGATGCGAGAGTGGTTCCCCGGCAACGGAACCCGTTCGATCTGGCTCGGCGACGCGGCTCATGCAGCCGATATCCTCTGGGCAGCAATCGAATTCGGAAGATTCAGCACAACTTCCGCCGACGCCGACGTAGCACTGGGCTCCGGCGCGGAACTCTCCGGCTTCGAAGGCACCACGATCGCCGTCGGCGAATCGGTAGCGTCCCCCACTCACACCCACACCGTCTACGGCGACGAGGCCCACGGCTGGTACCTGCGCATCGACGCCGACGCAACCGCCCACAGCTTCGGCGAGCTGACCGTTAGGGACCACTTCGATACCGTTGTCCCACACGGCTTCCGAGGCACGATCCACCTCGATGCGCAGCCGACCGGATTGCGCGGCACCCTCACCGGCGAACGACTGCGTATCGACCTCGAGCGCACCGACAACACGGTCTGGACCGGCCGCGGCCCGATCCTCGCCGCCCGCGTACGCGACGCCCTGCTGACGCTGCCGCAGTTGCGTGAAGCCGCCGTCCTGGACCGCACGAACACCGACGGCCAGCGCGAAACCATCGCCTACGTCTCGCGGAACACTGCCATCGATGGACGCGCGGTCCTGCGCCTACTAGACGAAGACGTCCCGCGCGCCCTCGTCCCGAGCGCCGTCGTCACCCTCCCCGGCGCGCTCCCACTGGACACCACCGGCCGCATCGATACCCAGGCACTGCAACGCATTCCAGTACTCGACGCCATGGAAACCGAACGCCTCACCACTGCCGCTACCACGGCAGGCGCGGCCACGGCGACCACCGGCAAACCGACCGCACCACCCCTGCACCGCCTGGCCGTCCCGACCACGGCACCGACCGCAACCGGCGAGGGCGTCCCCGGAACCGGCCCGGCACTCTCCGATGGCGGCCCGCAACCCGAACCGCACTGGCGCGCCCTCGGCCCCGCACTGACCGCCGCCGCCACCGGCCCCGGCACCATCCGCCACCTCCGCGCGACCGACGACGAATCCGTCTCGACCTACGCCGAGCTACTCGCCCGCGCAACCACTTTGGCCACCGCCCTGCTCGCCGACGGCAGCCGCACCGGCGACCCCCTCATCCTGCAATCCCGCGACACCGAGGACTTCCTCATCGGCGTCTGGGCCTGCCTGCTGGCCGGTCTGGTCGCCGCCCCCGTCGCCGCACCGGTGGACTACACCGCGCCGAGCCCGGCCCGCGACCGCTTCCTGCGCATCTGGCAGAACCTGGAACAGCCGATCGTCCTGGCCGGACGCGACGAGTACGACACGCTGAGCACCTGGCACACCCCGGACGGAGATCCGGTGCGCGCCATCGGAATCGGCGCATCCTCCCGCCCCGGGACGACGACCACCGCGACCCCGCTCCCCGAACTCGGCCCCGACGACGTCGCGCTGCTCATGTTCACCTCCGGCAGCACCGGAGCCCCCAAGGGAGTGGAACTCACCCACGGCAATATCCTGCGTCGCGGCGAATCCCTGCGCACCGTAGAGGATTTCAGCGGCGACTACGTCTCGTTCAACTGGATGCCGCTGGATCACGTCGGCGGCGTGGTCATGTGGCATCTGCGCGATGTCTACCACGGCGTCGACCAGATCCACGCCCCCACGGACTGGATTCTCGCCGACCCGCTGCGCTGGCTGGACACCATGGACCGCTTCCGGGTGACCAGCACCTGGGCCCCGAACTTCGCATTCGGCCTGGTCAGCGAGGCCGTCGTCGCTGCGCCCGACCGCAGCTGGGAGCTGTCCGCCCTGCGCATGACGCTGAACGCCGGTGAGGCCATCGCCCCCGCCGTCGCCGCCGCGTTCCTGGACGCCCTCACCCCGCACGGCCTGGCCGCCGACACCATGGTCCCGGTCTGGGGGATGTCCGAAACCTGTTCCGGCGTGGTGTATTCCCCGCGTTTCCGCAGCTCCACCTCGCGTGCCGATACCTTCGCCCATCTGGGCGGACCGATTCCCGGCTGCCGCATCCGCATCGTGGACGACGCGGATCGACTGCTGGCCACCGGCGAGGTCGGCCGACTCCAGGTTTCCGGAGCCACCGTCACGCGCGGCTATCGCAGTCTGCCACAGCAGAATTCGGCGTCCTTCGACGCGGAAGGCTGGTTCGACACCGGCGACCTGGGCCGTATCGACGAGCTCGGCAGCCTCCAGATCACCGGCCGCGCCAAGGATGTCGTCATCATCAACGGCGTCAACTATCCGTGCCATGAGATCGAGGCCGCGGTCGATCGCCTGGATTGCACGCTGACCTCCTGGTCGGCCGCGTGCGCGGTCCAGCAGGGCGACGGTGAACAGCTGATCGTGTTCTTCCGTCTCGCCGAATCCGCGGACGCGGCGTCGGCGGTCTCGGCGATCCGAGCCGCAGTCGTTGCAACAGTAGGGGTTTCGCCCGCCGTGGTGCTGCCGCTCCCCGGGGGCGCGATCACCAAGACCGAAATCGGCAAGATCCAGCGCTCATCGCTGCGCGAGCGTTACGAACGCGGCGAATTCGCTTCCCTGGCAGCCGATCTCGCCGTCTCGGGAGTCGCGTCGGGCGACGCGGGCACCGTCGCCGACCACTTCTTCGATCTGACCTGGGCCCGCAGACAGCTCGAGGCCGACACACCGGCGGACCCGGGCACGGTCATCACCATCGGCACCCTCGAGGGCGCACCCCCCGAGGCATCCGCACTGGACGACACCGCCACTCCCGCACAGGTTCTGACAGCACTGGCAACAGCACTGTCCGAATCCCCCTCCGGCACAACGGTAACCGTGGTGACCAGTCAGGCATTCGCGGTCGACGCCCCCGCCGACCCCCTGCACGCGGCCTGCGCCGCCCTGATCGAAACCGCACGAGCCGAACTCGAACAATCCCACATCCGCCACATCGACACCACGCCCTCGATCACCCCCGCACAACTGGCCCACGAGATCGCCAGCAGCACAGGCGATCCGGTCGTCGCACTACGCGATGCCAGATTCGTCCCCCGCCTACGCCGCACCACGACGCCACCGGATTCCGAACCACCCGCACCGGGCGATTTCTATCTCGTCAGCGGCGGCCGAGGTGGTGTCGGCACCCTCGTCACCGCCCACCTCCGCCGCCGCTACGGCCTGCGCCTGCTGGTCATCGGCCGCTCCCCGGCCCCCGCCGACTCGGACGCGATCCGCCACGCACAACTGGATCCGAAAGACGAAGCAGCCCTGCGGCAATGCGTCGAATCAGCGGAGCGGGACTTCGGCCGCACCCTCGACGGCGTGATCCACCTCGCCGGGCATTTCGCCGAACACCCGCTGGCCGAATCCACGGTCGAGGACTTCGACGCCGCCCTCACCGCCAAGATATCGGTCGCCGAATCCCTGATGCGCCTGGGTGATTCACGCCCCGACCTGCGCTGGATCGGTTTCTCCTCGGTCAACGCGGTCTTCGGCGCGGCCCACGCGGGCGCGTACGCGGCGGCCAACGCCCATCTCGACGCCCGCACCGGACAATTCCGCGCCCGGGGCCATCGCGCCCAGTCCATCGCCTGGTCCACCTGGCACGGCGTCGGGCTGAACCGCACCAGCACGCTCAGCGATCTGGGCCGCGCCAACGGCTACCGCGCCCTGGACCCGGCCGAGGCCCTGGCCTCCCTGGACCTGTGCCTGCGCCGCGACACACCGAACCCGCTGGTCGGACTCGACCCGCGCGGCGCACGCATCGCCGGACTGCTCACCGAACCCGAGACACCGGCCGCCGATCTGGTGCTGCGCCTCGACGCGGCCTCCCGCGACCAGGTCCTCGGCACCCTCGGCACGGTGCGAGACCGCTTCGGAATACCCATCCGCATCGAGGCCGCCACCACCGACGCCCCCGGCGAGAATGCCTCGGACACAGGCGGTCTGGATGCCACGATCGCCTCGGTCTTCGGCGCGGCACTGCGCGTCGGTGACTTCGGCATCCACGACAGCTTCTTCGATCAGGGCGGCACCTCGATCAGCGCGATCCGGGCCCACGCCCTGTTGGAAGACCGTCTGGGACAACACTTCTCACTCGCCGAGCTCTATCGGAGCCCAACCCCGTACCGGCTGGCTCACACCCTGCGCCCGGTCCGGGTGGTCACCGCCGCCCAGCGCGTCGCGAGCCGGGCGCAGCGGCGTCGCGCCGCCCGCGCCGCATCCCGCTGATCCGAAACCCCGTACCCCTTACCGACCATCGAGTATTTTGTTATGGTTAGGCTAACCTTACAAATGCGAGTCGAACCCCGTTCGACCCGAGATCGACTCCGGCTGTGGGTCTTCGGACCGATGGCGGTGAGTTCATGATGGAGAGTTGGGAGGATCCTGTGGCTGCGGTTCCAACGCAGGCAAACGCCGATGCCGTGGTCGTCGAAGGCGTCGAGAAGAGTTTCGGCAGCGTGCACGCCCTCCAGGGAGTCAGCTTCACCGCGCCGGTGGGCAGCGTCCTGGGTATGCTCGGACCGAACGGGGCGGGCAAGACGACGACGGTATCGGTGCTGTCCACCCTCGTCCGCCCGGACGCGGGGCGCGCGAGGGTCGCCGGATTCGACGTGGTGCGCGACGCCGCCTCGGTCCGCGCGTCGATCATGCTGACCGGGCAGTACGCGGCGTTGGACGACCTGCTGACGGGCCGGGAGAACCTGGTCCTGTTCGGCCGCCTGCTGGGCATGGGCAAGAAGGAGAGCAAGCAGCGCGCCGGTGAACTGCTGACCCAGTTCGATCTGGAGGAGGCCGCCGACCGCCGCGTCGGCCAGTACTCCGGCGGTATGCGCCGGCGTATCGATATCGCGTGCGGTCTGGTCCGGCTGCCCAAGGTGGTGTTCCTCGATGAGCCCACCACCGGCCTGGATCCGGTGAGCCGCCAGGCGGTCTGGTCGCTGGTGCGCGATCTGCGGCACGAGGGCGTCACGGTGCTGCTCACCACCCAGTACCTCGAAGAGGCGGATGTGTTGAGCGACAACATCATCGTCATCGACAAGGGCCGCGTCATCGCGGAGGGCACGGCCAACGATCTGAAGGCGCGTTCGGGGCCCAGCTACTGCGAGGTCGTCCCGGTGGAGTCCTCGGACATCCCGGCCGTGGCCACCGCGCTGGCCGGTCTGGGCGAGGTCACCATCGCCGACACCGGTGACCGCGTCTCGGTGCCCGCGCCCGACGGCGCCACCACGTTGACCGCGGCGCTCGAGCGCATCTCGACGGCCGGAATCGAGTTGGTGGACATCGCCCTTCGCCGTCCGTCGCTGGACGAGGTGTTCGTCAAGCTGACCAGGTCCGACGCGAAGGCCGAGACCCCCGAGACCGCCGACGCCGGAGCACAGGCATGAGCGAACAGTCCACCATCGCGCTGCCACCGCCGGGCTTGCAGTGGCGCGCGCTGAGCGGACGCACCGTGCGCGCCGCGATCCGCGAGGGCGACCTGGTCTTCGGCTTCCTCGCACCGATGATCTTCTTCCTGTGTTTCTATGTGCCGCTGCGACATTCGATGGAGCGGACCGGGATGAACTACGCGCAGTACCTGCTGCCGGTGATCATCCTGCAGGGCATGTTCTTCACCGCCATGTCGGCCGCCGACCGCGCCGCCCTGGACACCGCGAGCGGCATGGGCACTCGGCTGCGTTCGATGCCGGTGCTGCCCTGGATTCCGATGGCCGCCCGGATGTCGGCCAACGCCTCGCGCGCGGTGGTCGCGATCGCCGGTGCGGTGGTGATCGGTTCGATCTTCGGATTCCGCTTCCACGACCTCGGCACCGCGATCGTATTCGTGCTACTGGCAATGCTTTTCGCAGTCGGCCTGGTGATCGGGGCAGATGTGGTCGGCACCGCGACCGGCAATCCCGAGATCGGCGCACAGATCCTGCTGCTCCCGCAGCTGCTGTTGATCATGGCATCGACGGGATTCGTTCCGGTGGAAGGCTTTCCGGGCTGGATCCAGCCGTTCGTGCGCTGGCAGCCGGTCTCGGTGTGCAGCGACGCGCTGCGCGCGTTGTCCTCGGGCCGGTACGACTCGGTGGGCGCGGCGCTGGTCTGGTCGATCGCGTTGATCGTGGTGTTCGCCGCGGTGTCGGCACGAATCGGAAGGCGGGCACGATGACCACGCTGACACAGCCGCAGACCGGCACGGCCAGAACGCACGCGTCGCTGGCCGGGCAGAGTCTGATCCACGCGGGCCGCCTGGTGCGCCGCTGGACGCGCGAACCCGAGATCATGGTGCAGTCCCTGATCTTCCCCACCGCGCTCCTGCTGATGTACCAGCTGGTGCTCAGCAAATTCCTGTCCGCGTCCTCGGGTAAGGCCAGTATCGAGGGCTTCGTCCCGCTGGTCGCGGTGACGGCGACGATGTTCGGCGCGATGGCGACCGGCACCTCCCTGCACGCCGAGGCCGAGAACGGACTGCTGGACCGCTGGCGCGCGATGCCCGGCTATCGGGCGGCGATCCCCGCGGGCCGCCTGCTCGCCGAATGCGTCCGCACATTCGGCGCGACGGTGCTGCTGCTCCTGGTCGGGGTGGTGCTCGGACTGCGCTGGCACACCGGCGTGCTGTCCGTCCTCGGCGCGCTGCTGGTGCCGATCCTGCTGGTGATCGGTTTCGCGACGATGGTGATGGCGCTGGCGATGAGCCGCGCGGGCGCGAAGATCGTCGAGCTGTCCTCGATCCTGATCCTGCTGGGCATGTTCTTCAATTCGGGATTCGTTCCGGTGGACCAATATCCGGGTTTCCTGCAACCGGTGGTCCGCTTCCAGCCGATGAGCGTGGCGATCGATGCCATGCGCGGTCTCATCTCCGGCGGCTCGGTGGCCGTGCCGGTGCTGTACACCGCATTGTGGTCGGTGGGTCTGACGCTCGTATTCGGCGGCCGGATCATCCGCAGCTTCCGCAGGTAGCGGCAGGCGAAGCAATATGGCCCCGGGATGCTGGATTCGACTCCGCCACCCGGGGCCCTTTCCGTTCACATGCGGTAGTTCATATGAGGCAGTGCGTCCGAAACAAGGGGAGGCGTGAACCGATGACCAACGACCCGACTGCCGTTCGACTCCGCCAATGGAGCGCATTGAGCGGACGCGCGGTACGCGGCGCTGCGCGGGAACGAGATCTGGCATTCGGATTCCTCGCACCGATGTTGTTCTTCGCCTGTTTCTATTTACCGCTGCGATATTCGATGCGGGTCGTCGGCTACGACTACGCACAGTATTTCCTGCCGGTGATCGTGGTGCAGGGAATGTTCTTCACCGCCATGTCGGCGGCCGACCGCGCGGCGCGCGACGCCGCGAGCGGTGTGCGAACCCGGTTGAGCACCTTGCCGATCGAACCGTGGGTGGTCCTGGCCGCCCGGATGTGGGCCGATCTGATCCGCGGCTCGGTCGCGATCGCCGGGGCGGTGCTGGTCGGCACGGTGTTCGGTTTCCGATTCCACAACGGGCTCGCCGCACTGGTTTTCGTGGCCGTCGCGCTGCTGTTCGGCGCGGCGCTGGTGCTGGGCGCCGACGCGCTGGGCAACGCCACCGCCATCCCCAAGATCGGCGCGCAGGTACTGGTGTTGCCGCAGTTGTTGCTGATCATGGCCTCGACCGGATTCGTGCCCACCGAATGGTTCCCGGGCTGGTTGCAGCCGTTCGTGCGTAATCAACCGGTCTCGGCACAGGCCGACGCGCTGCGTGATCTGGGCGTCGGCCGGTACACACCCGCGCTGTGGCACGCGATGGTCTGGTCGGTCGCGCTGACCGGGGTCTTCGCCGCCGTGTCGGCGCTATTGCTCATGTACCAAGTCGTATTCGGCAAATTGTTCACCGTGACCTCGGGCCACGACAGCATCTACCGATTCGTCCCGCTGGTCATGGTCATGGGCGCGTTGCTCGGCGCGATCGCCACCGGCGGGTCGTTGCTCCGCGAGCGCGAAACCGGACTGCTCTGGCGCTGGTGGGTGCTGCCGGGCAACCGCGCGGCCGTGCCGGTGGGCGGACTGCTGGCGGAATGTGTGCGAGCCCTGCTCACCGCTGTGCTGTTGCTGGCGATCGGCGTCGCGCTCGGACTGCGATTCCACCGCGGATGGTTCGCCGCCACGGCCGCGATATGTGTGCCGGTACTGCTGCTCATCGGCCTGGCGACGATGGTGATCGGGCTGGCCGTGACGCATCTCGGCAGAAGTGCGGTGGAATTATCCGGTTTGCTGATTCTGCTGGGCGGATTCTTCAATACCGGATTCGTTCCGGCCGAACACTATCCGGGTCCCCTGCAATTCATCGTGCGGGTGCAACCGATGAGCACCGCGGTCGATGCCATGCGCGGGCTGATATACAGCGGACCGGTTCTGACACCGCTGTTGGCCACCGCCGCGTGGTCGCTGGGATTTGCGGTGATATTCGGCACGATAGCCGCCGGAAGTTACCGAACCGCGGTACCGGAAATACCCGTCCGATGAATATCTTTCCCATTGACGGGAATAATCGACCGCCGATAGCATCGCCACTCATGGGTCTCAAACTCGGTTGCAATATTTCGACTTTCGATTCCACTACCGCACCCACCGATATGTTCACCGCCGTCCTCGATCAGGCACTCGCCGCCGAACGCGCCGGATTCGACGTCGTCACCCTCGGCGACCATCTCTACGCCACCCCGGGCGCACCCGACGAACCGACCATGGAGGTCTACACCACGCTCGCCGCGCTGGCGAGCCGCACGAGCTCGATCCAGCTCTCGGCCATGGTCACCAGCAACACCTTCCGCAATCCGGCCCTGCTGGCCAAGATGGTCACCACCCTCGACGTGATCAGCGGCGGCCGGGCCGTACTGGGCGTCGGCGCGGGCTGGTTCGAACCCGAACACGACGGCTACGGACTCGAATTCCCCACGGTAACAGAGCGATTGGACAGATTCGAGGAGGCGCTGCGCATCCTGGCGCCGATGCTGCGCGGCGAACGCCCGACGCTGGACGGCCGCTGGTACCGCGTCCACGAGGCCATCAACGAACCGCGCGTCCGCGACGACCTGCCCGTCATGGTCGGCGGTGGCGGCGAACGACGCACCTTCGCCTGCGCGGCCCGCTACGCCGACCACCTCAACATCACTTGTCTCCCAACACAATTGCCCGCCAAACTACGCGCGCTCGAGGCCCGCTGCGCGGAAGCGGACCGCGATCCGGGCACCCTGGAAGTCAGCTTCGCCACGCCGATGGTGATCAACGAGGACGGTGCGAAGGCCCGCGAGCAGGTGGAACAGATCCTGCGCGAGTTCGGGATGGACCCCGCGACGGCATCGGAGATCTTCTTCTTCGGCACCCCCGCCGAGGTCACCGCACAACTCGGCGAGAAGGTCCTCGCGCACGGCGTCGACCGCCTGATGGTGAATCTCTTTGCCGCAGGCCGCGATCCGGACGTCATCACACTGGCCGGCCACACCCTCGCCCCACTGGTCGCCAGCACCTGATCCGCCCGACACGCCCGGCCGATAGGCTCGTTCCCGATGAGACGCAGGCAGAAGCCGCCGTTGCCGAAGCGGCACGGCCTGGACCCGGCGCGGCTGCGGCTGCCGGAGGAGGGATCCTGGGCGACCATCCGCGATCATCTCGTGGAGCGGTTGCCCAGGGTCGCGCCCGAACGCATCGATGAACTGCTCGCCGCGGGCGGGATCGTGGATATGGACGGTCCGATCGCCCCCGACGCACCCTATGCGCCGGGCGGGGCGGTGTGGTTCCACCGCGATCTGCCGACCGAGACCGAGGTGCCGTTCGAGATCACCGTCGTGCACCGCGACGAGGATCTGCTCGTGGTCGACAAACCGCACTTCCTGTCCACCATCCCGCGCGGCAGCCACATCCTGCAGACGGCGCTGGTGCGGCTGCGGCGCGACCTGGATCTCCCGGATCTCGTTCCGGCACACCGCCTCGACCGGGCCACCGCCGGACTGGTGCTGTTCGTGATCACCCCCGCCCGGCGCGGCGCGTATCAGAAACTGTTCGGTGAGCGTCGCGTGCGCAAGGAGTATGAGGCGATCGCGCCGTACCGCCCCGAACTGACCCTGCCACGCACCATCAACAGCCGGATCATCAAGGAACGCAACATCATTCGCGCCTTCGAAACCCCCGGCGAGCCGAATGCCGAAACACATGTGGAGCTGCTCGACCACCGCGATGGACTGGGCCGCTACCGCCTGCGCCCACACACCGGCCGCACCCACCAACTCCGCATCCACATGAACGGCCTGGGCATCCCGATCCTCGGCGACGATTTCTTCCCCGAACTCACCGAACGCCCCATCGAGGATTTCACCCGGCCACTGCAATTACTCGCCGCCACACTGGAATTCACCGATCCGGTCACCGGGGCCGACCGCCGCTTCGACACCACCCGAACCTTGCAGGCGTGGACCGACCCGGCCGGATGGGCGGCCGGACCGTCCCCGGAACCGCACCGCGACAACTGATTTCGAGCGTTCAGAGATCGAGGTCCTCGACGCGCGGCTGCTCGACCACGGCGGTCACGCGACGGTGCAGCTTCGGCGAGAGCACCGCTCCCAGACCGTCGAGGGTGTCCACCACCCGGACCTCGTAGTCGCCCCAGCTCGGCTCGTCCGCCAGATCCGCACCGAAGCCGCCACCACCCAGCATGCCCAGCCAGTTCTTCCAGTTGCCCTGGAAGTTGGCGCGCGAGGCCATCTCCGCCCAGTCGAACCGCTGCCGCTGCACCACGAATTTGCCCGAGCGCCCCTGGTAGATCTTGGTCACCTCGACCTCGCGCTTGCCGAACTCGCGCCCCTGGACCACGAAGCGGCCCTCGAAGCGTTTGGTGCGCGCCCCGGCGGGACCGTCGGCGAGTTCGACGGTCGTGAATTCGGTCTCGGTCCCGGCTGCCGCGTCGGCCGGAACGAGCTGCTGCGAATCAATGGACATGGGTGTCACCTTCCCGAACTGATGCATGGATGCGCATCAAGCGATTCATTCGATTACACGGGGAACCGTGCAATCAAGGCTTCGGCGACCGCCCGCAACGTCGAGGGCTACCCATCGCCTTGCCTCGTCACCACTATACGTAGACGTATACATATAGCGCAAGGCCCGCTTGAAACTCACACCCGAACGAGTTGCGCGAACTCTCAGCAAACGAACGTAGACTGGCCGCGATGTCTCGAAACGATAACGACGGCGCGTCCGGCACGAGCACCACCGCCGAACCGCCCGCGACCGCCGGACCGGCCCGCCGAATCCACGCCTACGTGGACGTCGCCGTGGTCGTCCTCACCCTGGCGGGCACCAACCTGATCGCCCACTTCACCTCGGCCTGGGCCAATATCGCGACGGTCCCGGTGGCCGCGGTGGCGCTGGTGCTGCTGATGCGCCGACGCGGCCTCGGCTGGTCCGAACTCGGCCTGTCCCCGCGACAGTGGCGACGCGGCACGCTCTACGCGCTGGCCGCGGTCGGCATCGTGCTGAGCGCGGTGCTGATCGGCGCGATACTGCCGATCACGCGGCCGTTCTTCCTGGCCGATCGCTATGCGACCATCTCCGGCGCGCTGATCGCCTCGATGATCGTGATCCCATTGCAGACCGTCATCCCCGAGGAACTCGCCTTCCGCGGCGTCCTGCACGGCGCACTCGACCGCGCCTACGGCGTACGCGGCGTATTCGCCGCGGGCTCACTGCTTTTCGGGCTCTGGCACATCGCCTCCTCACTCGGTCTCACCAGCGGCAATCGCGGGCTGAGCGGCATCCTCGGCAGCGGTCCGGCGGCGCAGATCGCGGGTATCGCGCTGGCGGTGCTGGCGACCGGCGCGGCGGGCGCGGTCTTCACCTGGTTGCGGCGGCGCAGCGGCAGCCTGCTCGCACCGATCGCGCTGCACTGGTCGCTCAACGGGGCCGGCGCGCTCGCCGCGGCTCTGGTCTGGCACACCGCCCTGCACTGACCCTTCGCCGGTTTCTCGAAAGTTGCTGGTGGGTGCGTTTTTTCGCGAACCACCCGAACGAATGTTCGGTGGAAGCATTGACCTCGGATAGGCCGGGCATTACTCTCACTGCGGTCACACATACGTTCGAGTAATCGGTTCGGCCCCGGCCGGAACCGCATCCGCTCCCGGGAAGGCGCGCCATGCTCGACAACCGGTCGACCGGCAATTCCGAACCCTCCGCACCGACCACGGCCGCCGCTTCGCACGCGGACCAGGCCGTTTCGGCATCCGACGCCGCGATCGCCGCCCTGGCCGATCGGGTCGCCGCCGCCCGCGGAAAGCTGCCGCTGCAATCGGATCCGGCGCTGTTCGCCGAACTGTCCGAGGCCGAGATCTCCGCCGAACGCGATCTCGCGGAGTGGATGCGCAAGCAGCGGCGGCAGCAGCGCCGCCGGGCCGTGAGCGCCGAACTGGCCTCGGAGAAACGCGATCGCCGCGTCGCGCTGTCGGTGCGCCGCGCCGACGACGCCGACGCCCGCTGGCACCGCCGCGCCCTCGCCGCCCGCCGCCGGGTGTCCAACCCCGACGCGCGCCTGGCCCAGCTGTACCGCCGCGCCGAATGGTCCTCGCGGGCGCTGATCGGCGTCGTCGTCCTGGGCATGCTGTGGGCCGGGGTCAACGTGCAGCACAACCTCGTACCCAGCGGCGACATGTCCGACCCGCTGTACTGGCTCAGCTACGGCTTCGAGGCGATGATCTCGATCCCGATCATCACGATCATGGTGGTGGCCACCACCGCCGCCCGCTGGGGTCGCGAGATCGCCCGCGGCAAGGTCGTCTTCCTCGAGGTGGCGCTGCTGGGCGTCACCATCGCCCTGAACGCGGGCCCGCACCTGGTCGCGGGCGAACTGGCCCGCTCCGCCGAATCCGCGGTCGCACCCGTCATGGTCGGCGTCGTGATCTGGCTGCACTCCTGGGTCTCGGCCCGCTACGCCCAGCTCATCGATGCCATCCCCGTCGAATCCGACACCACCGACGACCAGCCGCCCCGCCGCAGCCACACCACCGTCGAATTCGGCGCACCCCGCCCCGCCACGTTTCCCGAATTCGCCCCCGACCCAACCGATTCGGTGGCCCTGCCCGTCGGCCACACCGCCCGCCCCGACACCTTTCTCACCGACTTCGACCCGGCCGCAGGCTTTTTCGCGGCGTCCGAGATGAATACCGAACCCGCACAACCCAACGTCGCGATGCCGTCGTCCGCGCAGGGTGTGGCCGCTCCGGTTCCGCAGCCCGCCCCGGGCAGTGTTTCGGCCCCCTCCGCAATACCGCAGCAAGCACCGGCACCGGCCCCGATCGCCCGCGACACGATCGCCGATGCCACTGCGAACGTTCACGATGCCGCCGCGGCCACCCTCACTGCCGAGCGGCCCGCGACAGGTGCCGAAGCGACGTCGAACGTTCGCGATGTCGCCGCGGCCACCCTCTCCGCCGAGCGACCCGCGACAGGTGCCGAACCGACTTCGAACTCGCGCGGCATGATCGCCGACACCGCCGAGCCCGCGCCGGTCGCCCACGCCACGGTTCCGGTGAACGCCCCCGGCCGCGCTCCGAGCACCCTCGTCACCGAGGCTCCCACCGACAACACCGCGCAGCCCTCCCGGCCCGCCACGCCGCCCGTCAGCACTCCCGAATCCGCCGAGGGCACCGATTCCTCGGACAGCACCGAACAATCCGCCGAGCGCGCAATCCAGCCGCCCGCGGACACCCCGTCCGATGCGACACCGGCGAACGACTCCCCGAAGACCACCCCCGCCGACGCACGCCCCGCCAACAGACCGGCCCAGCATCCCGCCCAACGCGCGGCGGCGATGAGCGAGCCCACCGACTCCCCCCGCCCGGCCGCACGAGCCGAGCAGGGCACCCAGCTCGCCCTCGACGAGCAGCCGACCGCCGCGACCCCCACCCGCCGCCCACGCCCCCGGATCGTGCCCGTCCCGGAACCCGAGCCCCCTGCGAACCACCGCGACGTCACCGAGGCGCACGACGGCTGGGACGACGGCGACGAGATCGACCCGGACAGCGACGAGACCGGAGTGTGGGCCGTCGCCCGCGAGATCTCCGCGCGACGCCTGTCCAAACTTCCCGTCGAACAGCTCGCCGAGGTCCTCACCCTCGCCGACGAATCCTGGACCCCGGCCGCCATCGGCGCCTCGATCGGACTGCCGGGTTCGCGGGTGCTGGGCATCCTCGAGGCCGCGCGACGGCTGGCCCGCCCGTACGCGGTCGGCAGTTGATCGAAAATCGGGAATCGGACCTTTGCCGCACTACACCGGCCCCGGCATAACCCCTGGTGGCACAGCTCACCACACCGTACGGCTTGACCACGTGTTGCAACCTGATAACACTGGCTGCGTGAAGCGCGTTTCGAAATTCGGCATCTACGCCACTGTTGCGACGGCGGCGGCCGTAGTCGGACTGGGTACCCAGCACGGTCATGCGGGGGCCACCGGACCAGAAGCAGCGCAGGACCGTCCGACACTGGCAGTGGTCGGAGCATCCATCAGCGACGGCGTCGGCGCGGGCTCCCCGCAGAAGGGCTGGCCCGTCCTGCTGGCCCACCAACTCGGCTGGCGTTCCACGGTCAGCGCCGATCCCGGCGCGGGCTACGTCAACCCGGGTCGGCACAAGCTCGGCCCGATGGAACGTCTGCTGGGCAAATTGCAGCTCGCCTCCGAGCACCCGACCGTCGTCATCGTGCAGGCGGGATACAATGACATCAACACGCCTCCGGCTGAGCTGACCGCCAATGTGCACAAGGTCATCGACCAGATCCGCACCCAGGCCCCCGATGCCGCGGTAGGTGTGCTCACGGTCTTCCCGAAGGGCCAGCCCTCACCGGCCGCCTGGGCGACCGACAAAATCATCGTGGAGGCCGCCAAGGCGGCTTATCCGAAGGTATATGTCTTCGATCCGCTGACGTCGCATTGGGTATTCCCTACAGTGGCAGATCGGCTACATCCCACCGCAGCCGGTCATCAGTGGATCGCCAACCGGATCGCCTCGGATTTCCGGCACTACGGCCTGACCCACTGACGTCGGGCGGCGACGGTCGCCGGTGACGGCACAGTCGATTCGGAGGAATCGATCAGTCGGATCACAGGGTCGGTGGGAACGATTGTGTACAGGGCCTACCGAGGGAAGTGTATGAGGCAGATCGAAGACCAGGGGGTCGAGACGGAGGTGGCGACGATGTTCGCCGAGGTTGCGGTGGCTTGATGAGTATCGGCATCGCACCCCCCGCCGTCGCAGCGCAGTCCGGAACCTCCGCCCCGCGCCGCAAACGACCGCACCTGCATCAGATCGATCTGTTCCGCATCATCACCTTCGCCTGCGTCATCGGCGCGCACGTGGTCGGCAACTCCATCGACGCGAGCAATACCGCCGCCAACGGTGTGGTCATGCCGCTGCACTTCACCCGGGACGCGTTCTTCGCGCTGACCGGATTCGTGCTGATCTACCAGTACCGCGGCAAGTCCCTGGACACCCGCGCGTTCTGGCGAAAGCGTTTCCCGCTGGTCGGCATCCCGTACCTGGCCTGGTCGGTGATCTACTGGGGTTATTCGGTGCTGGCCGGACTGCATCCCGGGGAGTCGATACGCAGCGCGCTGTGGCGGCTGGTGTTCGAGACCGCGACCGGCGGGGCCTGGTATCAGCTGTACTTCCTGCTGGTCACCATGCAGGCATATCTGTTGTTCCCGCTGATCCTGCGCATGCTGCGCGCCACCGAGGGCAGGCATCGCTGGATACTCGCGGCGAGCGCGAGCGTCCAACTGGTCATCCTGTGGTTCCTGGTGCGTCCACCGACGCTCACCGGACGACCGCTCGGCATCTGGAACCACCTGTACGCCACGGTCATCCCGTACCAGTTCTACATCCTGCTCGGCGCGATCGCGGCCTGGCACATCGACGCGGTGACCCGCACGGTGCGCCGCCTCGGCCCGGTGTTCGTGGCCGCCGCGATCGTGGGTCTGGCACTGGCCGAGCTGTTCTTCCTGTGGCAGACCGGGCAGATGCCCGCCTGGCAGGCCAACAACGTCTTCATGCCGCACCTGCTGCCCTGCTACATCCTGATCATCTTCGCGGTGTACACGATCAGCAGTTGGTGGGCCGGGCATCGCCGCGAACACGACCTGTTCTCCCGGGCCGTGCGCTACGGCTCGGACCGATCCTTCGGTATCTTCCTGTCGCACCCGATCGCCCTGCAGGTGCTCGCACCGGTCATCCCCGCACTGCAGAACCATCTGGGTCTGCTCTGGGGCACCACGGTGCTGTACCTGACCGTCGTCGCGATGGCGATCGGCATCACCGAGGTGGCGCGGCGCATCCCCGGCAGTCTGTGGTTGACCGGACGGCCGATGCTGCACACCGATCCGCGTGCGGTCGCCACACGGCTGCGGCGCGCCCACTCCGAATCCGCGGACGATCTGAGTTACACGGCGACCCGCTGAAGGCTCCGGCAGGGGATCTTCCCCCTTGCCGAATCTTCCCAGCGAGTCACACCTCGGAACGAGTCACGACCTGATGTGACAATTCGCTCGGCGCCTCGGCGTCGCGTAACCGGTCGCCCGGCAGTTCGGCGTCGTGCGACTCATCCCCCGATGTCTCAACCTGAAGCGGTACCTCGACGTCGTGAGACTCGTCGCCCGGAATTTCGGCTTCGTGCGACTCATCGCTCGATGTCTCGACCCGAGACGACATCTCGGCGTCGTGCGAGTGGTCACCTGGCGTCTCGATATCGTGCGACTCGTCACGCGGCGTTTCCGCCTCCGGAGTCTCGACAACGGCGTGCGCCGGATCCGGAGCCGTACCAACGGTTTCGGACTCGACCGTCTCGGACCGATTCCCGGCGACCTCGGCCAACTCAGTCGCGGCGGCGATGCGCAACCGTTCGGCGACCTCGTTGAAGATGTAGAAGTTCGGAATGTCCTCGATGGGCGGCAACGTAACCCAGCGACTACCGGATTTGAATCGGATCAGACCACCCTGGGCGTCGATCGTATCGACCTGCTCCCACGGGTAGTTCACGCCCGCGAACGTCAATTCGCCCAGGTCCACGGCGATTTCGCCGAACGACACCTGTTGTCCGGAATCGATCGCGGCCACCGCGCGCGGGAGTTGCGTTGCGGTCACAGCGGATTGGATCGCCGGACCCCACTCGTGCGCACCGTCGAACTGCCGTTCGTCGAAGGATTCGTGCGATCCGTCCGGCCCGTCGAGCGTCATCGAATACTCGGTGCTCGCCGCGGCCGCCGCCCCGCGCGAGGGGATCACCGACTGCCGCACTTCGGCTGTGTCCCAACGGAATGCGGCGATCTCCTGCCCCGACCGGTACACGGTCAGCCCGTGGTCGAACAGATCCATCCGCGCCGTCCGCACCGCCCCGGTGAGACTGCCCCGCAACCAGGCCGCCACCAGCGGAATCAACGCGATGATCGCGAATACGATCGTGCCGGTCCACCACGAAGCCGTCGCGCAGATCCCCGCGACGATCGCCAGCCCACCCGCGATCAGCCCGCAGGCCCGCACGAAGGTGTCCTCACTCATCGACGCAGGCAGAAACGTCTGCCGATGCGCACCCAACTTCTGGTATTCGGCCATCAAATGAACCAGCTTCGTCAGTGGCACCATAGGCCGCTCGCCAGTTCCCCCGGCCCCCTGTCGGACCGTGCTCGGGGTGGTCACATCATCCCTCCATACGCGGTTTTCTCCGCGCGAAGCGTATTCCACCAACCCGAATCTTTCCACCAGTAGCCCCATCCCACCCCCGAACTCGCAACCCACCCGCTACGCCCCCGAACCCGCCGACCCCAACCGAACGACGAATGGCCACCGGCGTCGCACACCATCGATATGCCGAAGGCCCGCCTCCCGGAACGGGAAGCGGGCCTTCGGGTTTCGACTCAGGCGAGGAGGGGGTTTACTTGGCCCGCTCCAGGACCTCGACCAGACGCCAGCGCTTGGTGGCCGACAGCGGACGGGTCTCCATCAGCTGAACGCGGTCGCCGACACCGGCGGTCTCGTTCTCGTCGTGCGCCTTCACCTTGGAGGTGGTGCGAATGATCTTGCCGTAGAGCGAGTGCCGGTGACGGTCTTCCAGCTCGACGACGATCGTCTTGTTCATCTTGTCCGAGACGACGTAGCCGACGCGAACCTTGCGGCTGCCACGCTCCGTCTCCTTGGCCGACGTCTTGGCCGGGCCTTTCGCGTCGCTCATGCGGCGTCTCCCTCAGTCTTGGGACCGGTGGCCAGACCGAGCTCACGCTCGCGCATGACCGTGTAGATGCGCGCGATCTCGTGGCGGACCACACGCAGCCGACGGTTGTTCGTCATCTGACCCGTCGCCATCTGGAAGCGCAGGTTGAACAGCTCTTCCTTCGCCTCACGCAGTGCGGCGACGAGCTCGTCCTGATCCTTGTCCCGCAGCTCTGCGGCCGGTGTTCCGCTCATCAGAACTGCTCCTCCCTCGTCACGATCCTGCACTTCATCGGGAGCTTGTGCATCGCGCGGCGCAGGGCCTCACGAGCGGTCTCCTCGTTCGGATAACTCATCTCGAACATCACCCGGCCGGGCTTCACGTTCGCGATCCACCACTCGGGAGAACCCTTACCGGAACCCATGCGGGTCTCGGCGGGCTTCTTGGTGAGCGGGCGATCCGGGTAGATGTTGATCCAGATCTTGCCGCCACGCTTGATGTGGCGGGTCATCGCGATACGCGCCGACTCGATCTGCCGGTTGGTGACGTAGGCGGGCTCCAGAGCCTGGATGCCGTACTCGCCGAACGTCACCGCCGTGCCGCCCTTGGCCATGCCGGAGCGGCCCGGGTGGTGCTGCTTGCGGTGCTTGACCTTGCGAGGCATCAGCATGGGTCAGCCCTCCTGGGATGTCTGCGCCGGAGCGTCCGCCGCGGTGGCGGCGCGCCCGGCCTCGGTGCTGGTCGCGGTGGTACCGGACGACCCGGACCGCCGCGGACGGTTCGGCCGCTCCCGACGCTCGCGACGCTCACCGGACGGAGCAGCGCTGGCCGTGACCTCACGCTTGCCGCCGACGATGTCGCCCTTGTAGATCCAGACCTTCACGCCGATCCGGCCGAAGGTGGTCCGAGCCTCGTACAGGCCGTAGTCGACGTCCGCACGCAGCGTGTGCAACGGAACGCGACCCTCGCGGTAGAACTCCGAACGCGACATTTCCGCGCCGCCGAGGCGACCCGAGCACTGCACCCGGATGCCCTTGACGTTCGGCGAACGCATGGCCGACTGGATGGCCTTGCGCATCGCGCGACGGAACGCCACACGGTTCGAGAGCTGCTCGGCCACACCCTGAGCGACCAGCTGCGCATCCGACTCGGGGTTCTTGACCTCGAGGATGTTCAGCTGAACCTGCTTCTTGGTGAGCTTCTCCAGCTCGGCGCGGATGCGGTCGGCCTCCGCGCCACGACGGCCGATCACGATGCCCGGACGCGCGGTGTGGATGTCCACCCGGACGCGATCACGAGTGCGCTCGATCTCGACCTTCGAGATGCCGGCCCGCTCCATGCCCGTGGCGAGCAGCTTGCGGATCGCGACGTCTTCCTTCACGTAGTCCGCGTACTGCTTGTCCGCGTACCAACGCGACTTCCAGTCGGTGGTGATACCGAGTCGGAAGCCATGGGGGTTGATTTTCTGTCCCATTTACTTGGCCCCTCCCTTCCGGCGGCTACGAGCCGGGGCGGCAGTGGGCACGCTCTCGACCTCGATGGTGATGTGGCTGGTGCGCTTACGGATCCGGAACGCACGGCCCTGGGCCCGCGGCTGGAAGCGCTTCATGGTCGCGCCCTCGTCGACGTACGCGGTCGAGATGACCAGCGTCGCCGGGTTCAGGCCCAGGTTGTTCTCGGCGTTGGCCGCGGCCGAGGCCACGACCTTGGCGACCGGCTCGCTCGCCGCCTGCGGCGCGAACTTCAGGATGTTCAGCGCGTCCTCGACCCGCTGACCGCGAACCATGTCCACGACCCGGCGCGCCTTCATCGGCGTCACGCGGACGTGCTTGGCGGTCGCGCGTGCGGTCGGATTCTGAACCGTTGCTGTGTTCGATTCGCTCATCGCCGCTTGCTCTTCCGATCTTCCTTGACGTGGCTCCGGAACGTGCGGGTCGGCGCGAACTCACCGAGCTTGTGCCCGACCATGTTCTCCGACACGAACACCGGCACGTGCTTGCGGCCGTCGTGGACCGAGAACGTGTGGCCGATGAAATCGGGGATGATGGTCGAACGCCGCGACCAGGTCTTGATGACCTGTTTGGTGTTCTTCTCGTTCTGGACGTCCACCTTCTTGAGGAGGTGTTCGTCGACGAACGGGCCCTTCTTCAGGCTGCGTGGCATGTCTTAACCTCCTCTTAGCGCTTCTTGCCGCGACGGCGGACGATGAGCTTGTCGCTCGGACGGTTGGGTTTACGAGTACGGCCTTCCGGCTGACCCCAGGGCGAGACCGGGTGGCGACCACCGGAGGTCTTGCCCTCACCACCACCGTGCGGGTGGTCGACGGGGTTCATCACGACGCCTCGGACCGTGGGGCGCTTGCCTTTCCACCGCATGCGGCCGGCCTTGCCCCAGTTGATGTTCGACTGCTCGGCGTTGCCGACCTCGCCGATGGTGGCGCGGCAGCGCACATCGACGCGGCGGATCTCGCCGGAGGGCATACGCAGGACGGCGTAGGCGCCTTCCTTACCCAGCAGCTGGATGCTCATACCGGCCGAGCGGGCCAGCTTGGCGCCGCCGCCGGGACGCAGCTCCACCGCGTGCACGGTGGTACCGGTCGGGATCGAGCGCAGCGGCAGGTTGTTGCCCGGCTTGATGTCAGCGCCGGCGCCCGACTCGATCTTCGTGCCCTGGGTGACACCCTTGGGCGCGATGATGTAGCGCTTCTCGCCGTCCGCGTAGTGCAGCAGCGCGATGTTGGCGGTGCGGTTCGGGTCGTACTCGATGTGCGCGACCTTGGCCGGCACGCCGTCCTTGTCCAGTCGACGGAAGTCGATCAGACGGTAGGCGCGCTTGTGGCCGCCGCCGCGGTGCCGGGTGGTGATCCGGCCGTGCGCGTTACGACCGCCGGACTTGCTCAGCGGACGCAGCAGCGACTTCTCCGGGGTGGAGCGAGTGATCTCGGCGAAGTCCGAGACGCTCGCGCCACGACGGCCCGGCGTCGTCGGCTTGTATTTACGGATTGCCATGAGTTCTTCTCTGCTTTCTGGATTCTCCGCCGCTTACGCGACAGAGCCTCCGAAGATCTCGATGGGCTTGCTGTCGGCCGAGATGGTCACGAGCGCGCGCTTGGTGCTCTTGCGCTGGCCGTAACCGAAGCGGGTCCGCTTGCGCTTGCCCTGACGGTTGGCGGTGTTGACGCTGGTCACCTTGACGCCGAAAACCTTCTCGACGGCGATCTTGATCTGCGTCTTGTTCGAGTCCGGGTGCACCAGGAAGGTGTAGGTGCCTTCCTCGATCAGTCCGTAGGACTTCTCGGAGATCACCGGCGCGAGCAGAATGTCGCGGGGGTCGGCGATGGTGGTCACTTGCTCTCCTCCTGTGCAGCTTCGGCGGGGCCGTGCACGAAGGCGTTGAGCGCCTCGACCGAGAAGATCACGTCGTCGCTCTTGAGGACGTCGTAGGTGTTCAGCTGGTCGGGAGCGATGGGGTGCACGCCCTGCAGGTTCGCCACGCTCTTCCACGCGGTGGCATCCTCGCGGCCGACGACGACCAGGATGTTCTTGCGCTCCGACAGTTCGGCCAGGAAGTTCTTGGCGGTCTTGGTCGAAGGCGTCTGTCCCGCAACGAGTTCGGTGATCACGTGGATCCGCTCGTTCCGCGCCCGGTCCGACAGCGCGCCACGCAGGGCGGCGGCCTTCATCTTCTTGGGCAGACGCTGCGAGTAGTCACGCGGCTGCGGGCCGTGCACGGTGCCACCGCCGGTGAACTGCGGCGCGCGGGTCGAACCCTGACGGGCGCGGCCGGTGCCCTTCTGCCGGTACGGCTTCTTGCCACCACCGCGGACCTCGCCGCGGGTCTTGGTCGCGTGCGTGCCCTGGCGAGCCGCGGCCTGCTGGGCCACGACCACCTGGTGCATCAGCGCGACGTTGGCGGTGACGTCGAAGATCTCCGCGGGGAGCTCGACGGTGCCGTTGGTCTTGCCGCCCGGCTCTTTGACCGGAAGCGTCAGGTTGGTCTTCTTTTCAGCGGTCGCTGTCTCGGTGCTCATGCCCGGGCACCACCCTTCACTGCACTCTTGACGATCACGACGCCGCCCTTGCGGCCCGGGATCGCACCCTTGATCAGCAGCAGGCCGTTCTCGGCGTCCACCTTGTGGACCGAGAGGTTCTGCGTGGTGACGCGGTCGCTACCCATCCGGCCCGACATCCGCATGCCCTTGAACACGCGGCCGGGAGTGGAGCAGCCACCGATCGAACCCGGGCGGCGGTGCACGGCCTGCGCACCGTGCGAGGCGCCCTGGCCCTTGAAGCCGTGACGCTTCATGGTGCCGGCGAAGCCCTTACCCTTGCTGGTTCCGGTCACGTCGACGTAGGCGCCCTCTTCGAACACCTCGGCGTTGATCTCCTGGCCCACCTCGAAGGTCGAGGCGTCGGCCACGCGGATCTCGGCGACGTGGCGGCGCGGGGTGACACCGGCCTTGGTGAACTGGCCGGACTCCGGCTTGTTCACCTTGCGCGGGTCGATCGCGCCGAACGCGACCTGAACGGCGGAGTAGCCGTCGCGCTCCACGGTGCGGATCTGGGTAACGACGTTCGGGCCCGCCTTGACGACGGTCACGGGAACGACGCGGTTCTTGTCGTCGAAGACCTGGGTCATGCCGAGCTTGGTGCCCAGGATGCCCGCGGCCGGACGGCTCTTGTTGTCAGTCATATTCGAAGTCCCCGTCACTGAATGTTGACGTCGACGCTGGCCGGGAGGTCGATGCGCATGAGCGCGTCCACCGTCTTCGGCGTCGGGTCGAGGATGTCGATCAGCCGCTTGTGCGTACGCATCTCGAAGTGCTCGCGCGAGTCCTTGTACTTGTGCGGCGAACGGATGACGCAGTACACGTTCTTCTCGGTCGGCAACGGCACCGGCCCGACGACGCGGGCACCGGTGCGGGTCACCGTCTCGACGATCTTGCGCGCAGACGCGTCGATCGCCTCATGGTCGTAGGCCTTGAGCCTGATGCGGATCTTCTGTCCCGCCACGCTGAGTGTCCTTTTCTCCGCTTTCGTCGTGATCCGGGAGTCGCCTCCCGAAGCACCCTCATTTGCATGCCCGAACCTACGAAGACAGCAGACGCGTCAGTACTTGCCCCGACCGGAATCTCGTCGTGAAGACGTGCCCGATCCATCGCCGCTGTTCATCTGTCATGGTTCTTCCGGTACACGCGGTCGGGCGTGTCGCCTTACCGCTCATTCTTCGGCCCTGAGCAACTCTTCATTGGGCCGGTAGAACGCTGTCCCGGACGTATTCGCGCCGGACTCGCCGCGAATACTGATTGGGTACTGCCCGCCTTCACCGATACAGACACAGGCCACCCGGTGAAGGCAACCCGACAAGTATGCACGAGCCCCGGCGCGGACATCAAATCGGGGTGCTGTGAGTCCGGTGACCCCGCGTTATAGCCGCGTCAGATGGTCAACGGCAGCTTCCCGGGGCGTAGTCGGCGCCAGACGACGAGGAGGAAGACCACCAGTCCGGCCAGCGGTAGCAGGCCGAGGGTCCAACTCAACGGCAGCGGCGGACCGGGCTGATCGAGGACCTGCACACCCGGCAATGTGCCCTCGCCATGCCCCTGTGGGCCGTCGATCGTGAATGTGAAGCTGTAACCGCCGGGCGCGTCGAGCGCCCTGACGTCCAGGCCCCAGGAGTCGCGTTTGCGCGGGTGCCGCACGAGCGGCTGGATGCGGCGGGTGGCGCGGCGATCGGGGCCGTTGATCTTCAGCGTGCCGGATTTTCCGGCGATGCCGCCGTCGGGCAGGAAGGTGAAGTCCAGCGACTGCATGGCGCGGATCGGCCAGGTGGTGAAGCCGACGGTGACGCCGTACGGGCCGACCTGGACGCGCTCGGTGTGCACGATGTTCACCGGTTGATAGGCCGCGGCCGGGCCCGCGGTGAGCAGGCCCAGGGTGGCGACCGTCAGCAGGAGCACCCCCAGCCGACGCAGCGTGAGCACAGGTGTGCGGCGCGCGGTAAGTCGTTGGCTCACAACGTCTCCCGCGCGGTCGACAGCGGCGCGAGGGTGCGCAGCATGGCGGCGAAACGTCCACCGAAGTATCCGGCCACCAGCCCGAACGGAACTCCGAGGAGGCCGATGACGACGAACATCGACGCGGCGATGTGCGCGACGGGATCGGTCAGGACCGCCTGGAGCGGCAGGCCGATGCCGAGGATCACGCCCGTGACCACGCCGGTCGCCAGCAGCGTGCGCTGCGGCCCCAGATTCCGGGCGCGGGCCAGGGCGAACATGCCTTCCACGGCCACCGCGGCGACGATCAGGAACATCGGCATGATGCTCGGGAACGCGGGCGGCAGCGGTAGCAGCCCGTCGCGCAGCGGCAGGCCCACCGCCGAGGCGTACACGTGCGCGGCCCACGGGGAGAACCACCACAGCAGCCCCTGCACGAGGCTCATCGCGACACCGATGGCCAGGGCCGAACCCGCGCGTTCGAGGACGAGTGCGCCCATGATGAGCAGCATCGGCGCGAACAGGACGGTGGCCGCGACGATCGCGTCGACGGGCAGCGGCAGATTGTTCAGCCCGTCGGCGGGGATCGGGGCGTAGGAGATCAGCAGGACGATCGCGAAGATCAGCCCGATGCGACCCCAGAGTTCGTCGCGGTGCGCGGAGAACACGATGACGCTGCCGATCATGGTCGTCGAGATGGAGAGGAACAGCGCCACGTGCGACGGGGTGTTCAGCACCGCGTCGAATCCGTAGATCGCATGCCACTCCAGGTCGAACAGGCCGTAGAGCAGGAACAATGCCGCACCCGCGCCGGAGACCATATAGCCGATCGGGGCGGTGAGGGTGCCGCCGAAGACCCGGATCGGGGTGCCGCCCGCCCGCGGCGCCGCCCGGCCCGCGCGCTGCGCCGAGGTCATCAGGACGACCAGGGCGAGACTGGCGAATCCGGAGATCGCGCTGCCGGAATAGAGGAACAGGTGCGGCAGCGTGAAGAAGGTGTCCGGACCGACTTCGTCGTGCCACTGGATATCCCAGCTGGTGCCGACCGTGGTGACCACGATGCCGAGCAGCACCACCCAGGCTCCCGCGCGGGCCGCCGCCCCGGTGCTGTCGGCGACGGTTATCCGATCGGCCGTGACCGGCCGCTCCCCACCCTGTGCCGCGTCGAACGGAATCGAGGTACTCATAGCCGCTCCCCCACCTTCTCCTGCGATCCGGTTGTCCTGTCCCGAGTATGCATCAGGGGTACGACAGATTTCCGATCGTGCGTACTCATCCCGAGCCTCCCTTCCGGTGCCGTCGCACCACTGCTGTTCATCCACTGATCCACAACGGCACGGACAGTTGCTCGGTCGTCGCACCTGTCCCGATGGACAGTCGCAACTCCCACGGCCCGGTCATCATGAACGCCATATCCGCGACCCGATATCGCCCCGCGCCACCGGCCGAAGCCGTAACCGGCGCATCCGAATACCCCATCCGGGGTTCCAACGCCTGCACCCGGACGACCGCGTCGCGCACCGCTCGCCCCGACCGATCGGTGAGTTCGATATCGATCCCGGTATCCCCCATCCGCGCACTGTCCAATGTCACAGTGACGATGTGATCCGCTGTGCCGGTGTGCATTACGAGATGCCCCGGCGGACTCGGCCACATCAACCACCCGACCACGGCGACCAGCGCGACCACCGCCGCGAGGATCACCGTCACCCGTAGCGTTCGGGCACGAGAGGTCGTTTCGGTCATCGCGCACCTCCCGCGGCGACATCGAGAACGATCGGGATGGTGAGCACGGTGTAGTTCCGTTCGACCTGGATCCAGATCCGGTAGTGGCCGGGGGTCGCGAAGGTGTAGGTGAACGGGACTTGCGGGCCGTAGGCGGCGACGGTTTCGTCGGGTGCGCTGTCACCGTTCACCGGGAGCATCAGCATCGCGCCGCCGGGGCTCGCACTGTTCGTCCCCGGCATCGAACTGCTCGTGACGGGTCCGTTCATGCCCGGCATTACCGGTGCGGATGTTCCTGAAGTTCCTTGCGCACCAGGAGGATTCGATGCCGAGGAAGTACTCGTGCCGTTGCCCGTTCCGGAATCACCGTTCATGCCGGGCATATCCGGCATCGGCGGGGTGCTCGTGCCGGAACTGTTGTTCATTCCTGGCATGTCCGACAGCGGTGGCATCTCGGAAGTTGTTGCACCGCCGCTGGATTGGCTGTTCATACCCGGCATCGACATGCCGCCCATGGAATGTGCGTGACCCCAGATCGGGGCGCTCTGGACCGCGGCGCCGATGTCGGTGTCCGAATCGGGCAGTGGTCCGGCCACGATCATGTGGCCGACCATGCCGAGCCAGGGTTGCAGATCGGAGGTGCTGCCGACGGTCGCGGTGAGGGTCACGGGTGTGCCGGCGGTTGCGGCGGTGGTGGTCACGGCGATCGGGGTGGTGTCGACAGCGGTCGACACGGTCATGACACCTGCACCCAGGTGTACCGGATTCGCGGTGTGCGGCAACGGAGTACTCGCATTCTGTCCCGCCGCGACCGTGAAACCGCTTGCGGCGCGGACCATTTGCACACCTCCACCGCGCCGCGCCAGTTCGGCGGACAGCGCGTAGCGTCCACCCTCGGGCGGGGTGAGGTGAATCCTGAAGTGGCCCGGGGCAATTCGGATCGGATGCAGATGCCAGAGTTGACCGCCGGGGCCGACGATCAGCAGATGGATGAGCGCGCTGTCCTCGATGACCAGATCGTCGACGGGCGCGCCGGTGGCGGCATCGGTCAGATTCAGATCCAGGTCACCGGCCTGCCCCGCGGTCAACGGCGCACCGGACAGCGTGAGCAGTGCCGGCGGCCGGGAGAAGTCCGAAATCAACGGCCGCCCAAGGGCATACGGGTTGCTGACATTGTCCACGTCGGGATCCAACTGCACCCCCGGCTGCGGCGGCAGCGGCAACGAGGCCGACAGCACCGCCGCCGTGATCGCCACCGCCAACCCCGCCACCATCCCCCCGGCGGGCACCAGCGCCCACGCACTGCGCCGAGCCCGAACCGCCACCACGATCGAAACCGGCAGCAGCACACCGGCAGCCAGGAATCCCCCGTACACGAATCGTTCCGGCGGCGTGGTCACCTGCTTCGACACCACGAACGGAATCCGCGCCACCTCCCGCCCATCCCCCACGGCCAATTCCCAAGGCCCCGCCCGATCCACCCGCAACGTCGTGGAATACATCCCCGCCGCATCCCGCAGTTGCACAACCCCGCGATCGGTCGGCGCCCCCGGCGCAGGCAACTCACCCTTCGAAGACGCCCCCACCGGCGTCAACCCCAACGTCAGCCGCCCACCCGCGCTCCCCGCATGAGTAACCACCTCGACCTGCAACGGCCCCGGCACCGAGGTAACCCGCCGCAACACGACAGTCAGCTCCCGATCCCCCAGCGTCTGCGCGACAGCCACATCCCCACCCGAAGAAGGCGAATCGGCCCCCGCACCCCCACCAGCCGCCACCCCCACCAACAGCACCACCCCCACCAACAGCCCGAGCCGCCGCAGCACTCCCCATCCGACCGCCATCATCAGCTCATCGTAGAAACGCTCACCCCCAATTCCATCCCCTCACAAGCTGATACCCCCTCCCCCACACGGGTGATGCCCCCGAGGAATCCACGAGTATCCCCCGAGCCGTTCAGCTCCGGGTCGTGCCCGAAGGAGACTCGGGAGCGGTCGCCCGGATCAGCCGGAGGAACAAACGAACGATCAACACGACCAGCACGAGCGCGGCCGAAACGCCGATCGAGAACCAGACGAGCCAGCCCGGACTGTCCGTCACAGCGGTATCGGCGTCGGCACGCACGGCCACCGCCGCCCCCGGCCGCCTGTCGTCGCGAATTCCGTGGATATCACCCGAACGAACAGCATCGCGATAGCGCCACGTGGCCGCACAGTGATAGCCGAAGTGGCGCTTCTCCCCCATCAGCGCACAGTGATCGATCGTGGCAGACACCCGTTCCCCGGTCAGATAGACCGCAGCCTGCCCGTATGTGCCCGGCACCAGAAAACACGCCCCGCACAACGCGACCACGGCGAGAAAACGCAACCGAGACAGCCAGGTGTCCCTGCTCCCCTCCTGCGACATGATCCAGGAGTATGCCCAAGCCCCGCCCGCCACTAACTTACTTTCGAGTAAGATACGGGGCATGACGAACGAGACCGCCACCTTCCGCGGCTGGAAGAAGCTGCCCGACAACCGCATCGGGCATGCGCTGTTCTCCCTGGGCATGATCGCGCGGGTGCCGTACTTCGGGACCGTGGCGCCGAACGTCGTGCGGCTCGAACCGGGCGTCTGCGAGGTCACCGCGCCGAAGTGGTTCGGCATCCACAATCACATCGGCACCTTCCACGCGATCGCGGCCTGCAATCTCGCCGAGGTCGCGATGGGCATGCTCAGCGAGGCCACCGTGCCGACCACGCACCGCTGGATCCCCAAGGCCATGAACGTGCAATACCTGGCCAAGGCCGAATCGGGCCTGCGCGCGGTCGCGCAACTCCCCGAGGTTCCCGATTTCGGCGCGATCACCGAGGGCCGAGACCTCGTCGTCCCGGTCTCGATCTACGACAAGCAGGGCGTCGAGGTGGTCCACGCCGACATCACCACCTGGGTCACCCCCAAATAAGCGCCGCTCAGACCAGCACCGCTTCGAGGCTGTCCGCGCTCGGCACGCGCCGATTCCACAGGGTCAACCGGTCGATATCGGCCGCGCGGACCGCCTCCTCGACCGAGCCGACAGCCGCCGCGCCGAACCTGTCGGTCAGCAGCTCGAGCAGCGCCGCCGCCCGGCCCCGCACCTCACCGCGCGCTTCGTAGATCTCCGCGAGCGTCGTTATCGCGCCCTTCGCGATAACAGCCTTCGCCACCGGTCCGACCAGGACCGCGAGCAGCGGCATGAATTCGGGCGACATCGCGATCAACCAATGCTCCCGCTCGACCGGATCGGGACACAGCGCCGCAACGAGTTCACGGAACCGCCCGTCTTCGAGATCGTTCAGCCCGTCCTCCAACTCACCGAATTGCTCCTCGTCCAGATCCCACAAATCGCCGAGATCATCCACGGCACATAATTCGTCCTCGACATCCCGGCCACCATCCGAATCACATCGCTCATCAGTCACGCGACACAAGGTACGCCCACGAACCGACAAATTCACCCGAGCTTTTCACAGCTCGAAACATATCGTTCCCCACGTTCCAATACGCATCGTTCCATTTGAACCGATGAGCACTTGATTAGTAACCCGAAATGCCACCCAAGTGCACATAAAGCAGAACGCCTCATGAATTCGTTCCGAAGCGGATTCATCCGTACTGGAATAAATTTTTCAGACGCAGTCGAATTTCCGGAGCACATCCGAGCAGCCGGGCACGCCCCGACAACGAAACCGGCCCACCGAGCAGCCACCGACGGCCGATGCGCACCCCGACGATGAGCCCCTCGCAGCCGACGGCCGGTTCCGCAAGCCGCTGCGCTTTGTCACGACCACCGTCGCCGATCACACCAATTCTGCACCGATCGGTACCGATCTGCTAACGTTCCATCAGTACCGATTAGTACAGATATACGGAAGGTGGGCAATCGTGGGACAACTGGACGGCAGGACGGCGGTCGTGACCGGCGGCAGCAGCGGTATCGGCCGGGCCGCCGCGGAACGCTTCGCGGCGGAGGGGGCGCACGTATTCGTCACCGGGCGACGGGTGGACGAGCTGAACGCGACGGTCGAGACGCTCGGATCGGCCACCGCCGTACCGGGCGACATCGCGAATCCGGCCGACCTCGATCGGCTCTACGAGGCCGTCGCGGCGCGCGGGAAAGGGCTGGACACGCTGTTCGCCAACGCCGGAACGGGAGCCTTCGCGACGCTCGAACAGACCACCCGCGAACACTTCGACACGATCTTCGAAACCAACGTGTGGGGCACGCTCCAGACCGTACGCAAGGCATTGCCGCTGCTCAACGACGGCGCGACCGTCATCGTGAACACGTCCGTCCGCGCCGACGACGGGATGGCGGCATTCGGCGCGTACGCCGCTTCCAAGGCCGCGCTGCGCTCCTTCACCCGCACCTGGGCCAGCGAACTCGAGGGGCGCGGCATCCGGGTCAACGCGATCGCCCCGGGCACCATCGACACCGCCGCGCTCGCCGCGATCGGGGGTCCGCAGGACGCCGCCGCGGTCAGAGCCGGTTTCGCGGCGAACGTTCCGATCGGCCGGATCGGCACCCCGGCGGAGGTCGCCGGGGCCGTCATGTTCCTCGCCTCGGCGGACAGCAGTTTCGTCGTGGGTTCGAACCTCTACATCGACGGCGGCGAGATGCAGCTCTGAGCCGCGCGATCTCCGGTGGGCCGCCACGCGGATACCGCCCGCCCCGGCACAGCTGATTCAATGAGAGATATGAGTGGTCAGCGTGTCGGGGAGGCGGATCTCTGCGTGGTGGGGTTGGGGCCCACCGGGCGGGGGCTGGCGCATCGGGCGGTGCGGGCGGGGATGCGGGTGGTGGCGGTGGATCCGCGACCCGAGCGGCTATGGCCGCCGACATTCTCGTGCTGGATCGACGAATTGCCGCAGTGGTTGCCGCACAGCACGATCGCGCAGCGGATCGAGGCGCCGACGGTGTGGACGAAGACCGCGCACCGGATCGAGCGGCCGTACTGCGTGTTGTCGAAACCCGGTCTGCGCGAGGCACTTCCGCTCGACGACGCGACGGTGCTGACCGGCCGGGCGACGTCGGTGGGTGCGCACCGGGTCGAACTCGACGACGGCACGATCGTCACGGCCGCAACGGTTTTCGATACCCGAGGACTACCTTCACCGGGCGCGCGCCGGACCGCGAGCGCGCACGGCATCTTCGTCGACGCCGAGCGCGCCGCACCGATGGTCGCCGATGGCGAAGGGCTGCTGCTGGATTGGCGCGATGAGAACGGGGCCGGTCCGGATGAGCCGCCGTCGTTCCTGTACTCGGTGCCGTTGGGTGACGGCACGGTGATCTTCGAGGAGACCAGCCTGGGGTTGCGCGGTGGGATGCCGCAGCGGGAGTTGCGGCGACGAACACTCAATCGCCTTGCCGCACATGGGATCACGTTGCGCGGCGACGAACCGAGCGAGGCCGCGCACTATCCGCTGGATCAGCCGCCGCCCGCGATGCGCGCCGCCGCCCGCGCGACGGACGCCGTCCCGTTCGGCTCCCGGGGCGGGATGATGCACCCGTGCACCGGATACAGCGTGGCCGATTCACTCGCCCTGGTGGACACCGCGATCGACGCATTGCGCGCGGGCCGCGATCCGGCCCAGGAGCTGTGGCCGTGGGAGGCACGACTGGTCTACTGGATGCGCATGCGCGGGGTCTACGGTCTCGGCAGATTGACTACCGCCCAATCGATTTCGATGTTCGAGGCGTTCTTCACCGCCTCGCCGCGAGAGCAACACGCACTGCTGTCCGCGCACGCCGACTACGCCCCCTTGGCCAAGGTCCTGTTCATGACCGTCGCCCGTACCTGGCCGTTCCGCTGGCGTTACGACCTGGTCGGCTGGACCAACCGAAACCGTTGGGTGGGTTACGAATACGCGCCCGCCAGGGACCGCGCCGAGGCGGCGTTCGACGAGATCCGATAGCGCCGGACCCCGCCGCCTCACACCCAGTTCTCGATCCAGTATTTCCAGATGACCGGCGCGTACCCCGCCATCGGCGGCACGCGAATATCGGTACCAGCCAACGCGGCGGTCGTGTTGCGGCAGTCGAACCAGCAGCCGAACTCGTTCTGCTCCAACACTTCTCGTGGCACGCCCAGATGCGGCAGGATCGCGCCGACGCCCGGGACCCGCAGCATCATATCCACGGTCTGACGCGGCATGACCTCCATCAGACGCGGCGCGCCCGCCTCGTCGGCGAACAGGTTGAGCACCTCGGCGGCGCTCTGCCGACGCGGGTCGACCAGATGGTAGGTGGTCCTGCCGACGACCGGTCGATGCACGATGTGCCCCAGCGCCCGGACGACGAAATCCACCGGCACCATATTGGTTTCGCCCAGCTTAGGCACCAGGATCGGCAGGATTCGCGGCAGCTGGGCGGCCATCCGCAGCAGCCGGAAGAAGTAGTACGGCCCGGTGATCCGATCGATCTCGCCGGTGCGGGAGTGACCGACCACGATCGAGGGCCGATAGATCTGCCACGGCACCGCCGCCCGTTCGCGCACGATCCGCTCGGCCTCGAACGCGGCACGCTGCTGCGGCGTCGGCAGCACCTGCCCGACGTCGAACATGTCCTCGCCGAACAGCCCTTCCGCCGACCCGGCCACCTCCACACTCGACATGTGGTGCAGCGCACCGGCTTCCAGCCGCTCGGCGAGTTCCACGACATGCGCGGTCCCCGCGCCCAGCCCCGCCGCGTCGTACCCGACCCCCAGGTGAATCACATGATCGATCGAACCACGATGCGCCACAACCCAATCCGCATCGATCCCGAGTCCGGGCGCGCCGAGATCCCCACGCACCCGCCACACTCGCTCACCCCCACCCCACTCCCGCGCACACCGATCGAACCGGTACGCCGGATCACCGCCGGGCCGCACCATCACATGAATATCACCGCTACGCTTCAGCAACTCTGGGACGAGATACCGACCGATACACCCAGTTGCCCCGATAACCAGGTAATTCATGCGGTAACAGTAGCCCCACCCCGCCGAGACCCTTCATCCGCATGTTGCACACCATTCGCCCACACCCGGCAAACCCGGCCCCCGCGACGCTGAACCCGCTCCGGTCCCGAAACGACCGGAGCGGGACGACCGTCGCGGAGCCGACGACGGCCCCGCGACGGCGGATGTACCGCCCTACTCCGCGAAAACGGCCTTGCGCTTGGTGAGCATGGCGGTGGCGCCCTCCATGAAGTCCGGGGACTGGAGGAGTTCGGCCTGGCCGGTCTTCTCCGCGGCCAGGGCGGCGTCCAGGGAGGTCAGGGCGGCGTTGTTGAGGGCGCTCTTGGTGAGTTCGAGGGCGCGGCGCGGGCCGGCGGCGAGTTTGGCGGCGGCGGCCTCGACCTTGGCGTCGAGTTCCTCGGCGGACAGCACGCCGGTGACCAGGCCGTGGCGGAGCGCGTCGGCGATCGGCAGACGCTCGCCGAGCAGCGCCATCTCGGCGGCGAGCGGGCGACCGGCCGCGGCGGCGATCATGGCCGCGGCGCCGCCGTCGGGCATCAGGCCGATGTTGATGAACGCGAGCAGCAGGTAGGCGTCATCGCTGGCGTAGGTCAGGTCGGCGGCCAGGGCCAGCGCGACGCCGACGCCCGCAGCCGCGCCGCGAATCCGCGCGATCACCGGGACCGGTGCGTCGACAATGGCCTTGACCAGCCGGTTCGCCGCATCCATGGTCATCTCGGGGGTGATGCCGCGCTGTGCCTCGGAGACCACGCCGGACAGATCCGCGCCGGTGCAGAAGTCCGAGCCCTCACCGGTCAGCACGATCGCGCGAACCGTGCGATCCTCGACGACGGCCTCGAACGCGTCGCCGAGCGCGACCATCGCGTCGTAGTTGATCGCGTTCTTGCGCTTGGGATTGGCGATGGTGACCCGCAGCACCCGGCCGTCGTGGACGACACTCAGGCCCGGCGGAGTGGTGGTCTGCTCGACGTTGCTCATTGACAACTCCCAGGTAGGCCGTCGTTGCGTGCGGCGGCGCGAGAATGACGGTTAACATTGCGAATTGTGGTTAACTTAGGTTGAGTTGTGCGGCGCTGTCAACCAGGCGGCGGTGCGAGAGAAGGAGAGGTGCATGGTCGCGGATCCCAGCGAGTCCGGACTCGCTTCCGCGCGAGCAGACGGCACGACGGTCCGGCGGCGGCCGAAGAACAGGAAAGCACAAATCGTGCGCGTCGCGGCCCAGGCGTTCAGCGAACGCGGCTATCACCCGGTCGGTGTCGACGAGATCGCGGCCGAGGTCGGCATCTCCGGCCCCGCGCTGTACCGGCACTTCCGGAACAAGTACGCACTGCTGGTGGCCGCGGCCGAGGGCGGAGCGCAAATACTCCTGGACGCCGCGCAGGCCGCCGACGACCCCACACTCGAACCCGAGGCCCGGCTCACCGCACAGATCCGCGCCCTGGCCGAACACACCATCGAGGTGCGCCGCGAGGGCGGGCTGTACCGGTGGGAGCGCCGGTACCTGGAAACCGAGGACCGTCGCCGCATCCGCAAGATCTACGACGAACTGCACGCGCGGGTCGAATCCGCCATCGCCGCACTGCGTCCCGAGGACAACGCGGCCGACATCAACGTGCTCGGCACCGGCATGCTGGGCGCGATCGGCAGCATCACCCTGCACCGCACCACGCTGTCCACCGCGCGGCTGACCGATCTGCTCCAGGACATCTGCTGGTCGATCCTGCGCGCCGAATTGACCCCCGCCCCAACCGAACCCGCGCCCGAACTACCCGCACGCGGCCTGCCGCTGAGTTCCAAACGCGAGCAGTTGCTGACCGAGGCGATCCGGATCTTCGGCCGCCAGGGCTATCACGAGGCCAGCATCGAGGAGATCGGCGCGGCCGTCGGGATCAACGCCTCCAGCGTGTACCGCTACTTCCCGAGCAAATCGGATCTGCTGGCCGCGGCGTTCCATCGCACCGGCGAGCGCGTCGCGATCGCGAACGCCGAGGCGCTGGCCGAGGCGAGCAGCCGGGCCGACGCCGCCCTGCGCATCGCCGACCGCTTCGCCCGGCTCACCTTCGCGATGCCCGAGATTCTGCCGGTCTACTTCGCCGAATTCTCGAATCTGCCTGCGGCCGAACAGCACCGGCTGCGCGCGATCCAACGCCAGAACGTCCTGGAGTGGGCGAACCTGCTCGACGGCGATCCGGCCGAGGCACGCTTCCGGGTGCACGCCGCGATCGCGCTGGTGGTCGACGTCGGGCGTCGCATCCGGTTCGACCGGCGTCCCGAAAGCCTCGCGCGCGTCAACGAACTCATGCGCGCGGTGCTGCTGGGCCCGGAGGACTGAGCCCGCTCAGCCCTGCCCGTGCCGCATCCGGAAAACGGCCTTGGCCATGCGCAGCGTGCGCGGATGCCGGTCGAACGTGGCCAGATCCGCCATCCCGCGATAACGCTTCTGCGCGATGGACAGGGTGCGGGTGAATTCGCGCAGGCCCGCCTCGCCGTGCGCGTGACCCTGGCCGTACTCGCCGACGCCGCCGAAGGGCATGGCCGGGATTCCGGCGTACGCCATCGATGAATTGATCGTCACCACACCGGTTCTGATGCGTTCGGCGAACTCCGGGACCATCCGGACGTCGCGGGTGAACACCGCGACCGCGAGGCCGTGTTCGGCGGCGTTGATCCGCTCGACGGCCTCGTCCATACTCGCCACCGGATTCACGATCAGCACCGGACCGGCCGCCTCGCCCGTGATGGCCTGGGAATCCTCGGGCACATCGGCCAGCACGATCGGCTCGACGTAGGGCTCGCGGATCGAGTCCAGACCGCCGACGACCAGCCGCCCGCCCTGCGCGACGGCGTCCTTGACCTGCCGCCGCACCACCTCCACCTGCGATTCCAGGATCATCGGACCGTAGGAGGCGCGCCGATCGCCGCCGGGCCGCAGCTTGCCCGCGCGCGCGGCGACCCGCTCCAGGAACGGTTCGTACACCGATTCCGCGACGTAGGCGCGCTGGATTCCGGCCGGACTCTGCCCGGCGTTGGACATCGCGCCGAACACCGCGGCCTCGGCGGCGTCGTCGAGTTTCGCGTCGACCTGAACGACCATGGCCCCCTTGCCGAAACGCTCCACCACCACCGGTGTCATGGTCTGCGCGCACAGCGAGATCACTTCGCGCGCACCGGCATCCGAACCCGCGTAGGCGATCTTGTCCACCCGCGCGCGACACAGCGCCGCGCCGGTCGAGCTGTCGCCGGTGACCACTTGCAGCACAGGCTGATTCGGCGCGAGCCGGGCCCAGCTCTCGGCCAGCCACACCCCGACGCCCGGGGTGAGTTCGCTGGGTTTGAAGATCACGGCGTTACCGGCGGCCATGGCGTAGGCGATCGAACCCATCGGCGTGTAGAGCGGGCTGGCCCACGAGCCGAGCACGCCCACCACACCGAGCGGCAGATAGCCGACCGAGGCGCGTTCGTTGCGGGTGAACCAGCTGCTGCCCAGCCGCCGACGGCCCAGGGCGCGTTCGGCATTGCGCGCGGCCCAGTCCAGATTCTCGACCGCCTGCATCACCTCGATGGCCGCGTCGGCTTCGGGTTTGCCGGTCTCGGCGCTGATCAGATCCACCAGTTCGCCCGCGCGCCGGACGATGACCCGCTTCCAGTCCAGTAACCAGCGTTTGCGTCCCGCGAATCCCAGTGCCGCCCACCATTTCTCGGAGGACCGCGCGACGCGCACCGCGCGCGTCAGATCGGCCTGGTCCAACACCGCGTAATCACCGACGGTTTCGCCGGTACGCGGATCGAAGGACGTCAGAACTCGCGAGCGGGCCAGGGACCCGCCATGCACACCGCGGGCAGACTCTGCCATCGGTCACCCTCTCGCCGACGTGAGCCCACGGCGACCGGGCGTCCTGCTCGCCGGACGTGGTCACCGCAGACAGATGAGTGTCCGTCTCTTCCCCTTGCGGCAAGAGTATGGGTGGCCGGGCCCACGCGACAAGGTTCCGTCGCACTCGCCGTACCGGCCGGTTCGTCCCCGGACCTGCGACGATCCAAACCGCAAACCGGACGGTTTCCCAAACTGTGAGTAACGCCACAGTTAATGGCACACTCCGCATCGCCGCCCACCCGTGCGATATTCCCGCGGCTCCGCATCGCTGTCGTTCCGTACCAGTAACATCGCCCCCGGTGGAAGGGATCACCCAACCGGGACGCAGTAACACGGCGATCCGGACAATCCGATTGCCGCCCCGGCCATAGTGGAGAGTTGATGCCCAGCTTGGACAACGCAGAGTCGCCGCCCGAAACCGCGGTCCTGGTCGCCGACGTGCGCAAGTCCTTCGGCGACGTGCACGCGTTGCAGGGCGTCAGTTTCTCCGCCGCGCGCGGCTCGGTGCTGGGCATCCTGGGGCCCAACGGCGCGGGGAAGACCACCACCGTCAAGATCCTGTCCACCCTGCTGCGACCCGATTCGGGCGCCGCGCAGGTCGCCGGGCACGACGTGCTCAGCGATCCGGCCGGGGTGCGGCGGTCCATCATGATGACCGGTCAGTACGCGGCGTTGGACGAGAACCTGTCCGGGCGCGAGAACCTCGAACTGTTCGGTCGGCTGATGGGGCTGGGCAAGAAGGCCGCCCGGGCGCGCGCCGATACCCTGCTCGAGGAATTCGACCTGGTCAGCGCGGGCAAACGCGCCGTGCGCGGCTACTCCGGCGGTATGCGCCGACGGGTCGACATCGCCTGCGGGCTGGTCGTGCGGCCCGAGGTGGTCTTCCTCGACGAACCCACCACCGGCCTGGACCCGCGCAGCCGCCAGGGCGTCTGGGATCTGGTCATCGCGCTGAAGAACCAGGGCATCACGGTCCTGCTGACCACGCAGTACCTCGAAGAGGCCGACGTGCTCAGCGACAACATCATCGTCATCGACCGCGGCACCGTCATCGCCGAGGGAACCGCCGACGAACTCAAGGAGAAGACCGGCGGCAGCTACTGCGAGATCGTGCCGCTGGATCCGAACCGGGTGGTCACGGCCATCGAGGCGCTGGGCGATCTGGTCCCCGAATCGGTCGCGAAGGAATTCGCCGAACAGCCCGTCGGGATCGACCGGATCTCGGTCCCCGCACCCGAGGGCGCGGCCACCCTGTCCGAGGCGCTGCGTCGCCTGGACGCGGGCGGGGTCGAACTCGCCGACATCGGCCTGCGCCGCCCCTCCCTGGACGACGTGTTCCTGTCCATCACCGGCCATTCGGGCGGGCACGAGTGACCGAACAACTCACCGTATCCGGCAGTGCGCTGTTCGCCGGGGTGACCGAGGTGCGCCCGTCCGCGTTCGCGCAGTGGCGGGCGTTGACCGGGCGGATCGTGCGCACCATGGCCACCAAGGGGGAACTGATCGTCGCGGTGATCACGCCGCTGGTGTTCACGTTCGGGTTCTATCTGCCGCTGCGCTACGTGATGCGGGTGGGCGGAATCGACTACCAGCAGTTCGTGATGCCGATCATCGTGTTGCAGACCATGTCGTTCACGATGATGTCGAATGCGCAGATCGCGGCGTTCGAAACGGCCAGCGGGCTCAACACCCGCATGCAGACGATGCCGGTGGGGCGGATGGTCCCGCTGCTGTCGCGGCTCTCGGCCGGACTGGTCCGCTCGGTGACCTCGCTGCTCGCGGCGCTGGTGTTCGGTTACGCGATCGGCTTCCGGCTGCATGCGAGCGCCTGGCAGACGCTGCTGTTCTGCGTGTTCTCGCTCGGTGTGGGCACGGTGCTGGCCATCGGGGCCGACGCGCTGGGCTGTCTGACCAAGAGTCCGGAATCGTTGAGTCAGGCGCTGACGCTGCCCACGCTGATCTTCGGCATGCTCTCCTGCGGATTCGTCCCGGAGACGGGTTTTCCGGTGTGGATTCGGCCGTTCGTGCGTAATCAGCCGATTTCGCAGTTCTCCTTCGCGCTGCGGGATATGGCCGCGAGCGGGGTGAGCTGGCATGTGCTGTGGGTGCCGCTGGTGTGGTTGGGCGGGCTCGCGGTCTGCTTCGTGCCGCTGGCGGTCTGGGCGAGTGTGAGGCGGGCATGAGCGGGTCAGGGCCGAAGGCGGCAGCGGAGCGTAACCACGCAGGCCCCGCGCTCATGCCCCATGGAAACGGCATGAGCGTTGTTGTCGAGTCGGTGGCTACGTCCGGGAGGCAGGCTCCACTGCCGGTGGTGCCGCCGCAATCCGAGCGTGCGCTCTCGGCATGGGTGCGGCACAGTCTGATCCAGTGCAAGCGGCTGCTGCTGGTGTGGGCGCGCGATCCGGCGACGACCATTCAGACGCTGATCTATCCCGCGTTGACGCTGCTGATGTTGCGCGTGGTGCTGGGCGATTCGATCACCCGCGCCACCGGCATGCCCAGCGAATACGGGACCGTCCCGATGATCACGCTGGTCGCGGCGATGTCGGGTGCGGTGGTCAGCGCGCTGGGCTTCAAGAACGAGCAGTACACCGGACTGCTGGGCCGCCTGTGGACGATGCCGGTGCATCGGGCCGCGGGGCTGTCCGGGCGGCTGCTGGCCGAGGCGATCCGGGTGCTGGTCACCACGTTGTTCGTGATCGTGGTCGGGGTGTGCATCGGGTTCAGGTTCTGGAACGGGCCGTTGGCCGCGCTGGCGATGATCGCGATTCCGGTGCTGTTCGGGGTGGCGTTCGCGGTGCTGGTGACCGCGCTGGCCACGGTGTCGGGCGGGGTGATGCTGGTGAACATCGTCGCCATCTTCAACACGCTGCTGATGTTCTTCAACTCCGGTTTCGTGCCCACCACGGTCTATCCCACCTGGTTGCAGTCGACCGTGGCGAATCAGCCGATGAGTACGGCCATCGACGCCATGCGCGGGCTGAGCTGGGACGGCGCGGTGACCGCCCCGCTGCTGAAGACCCTCGCCTGGACGATCGGCGCGATCGTCGTCTTCGCGTATCCGGCGATTCGGGGCTACCGGCGGGCCGCGGAGTCCAGCGGCTAGGCTCCCCCGGCGATCGTCAGGTAGATCAGGAATACGTTCAGCGCGGTGATCAGGATCGCGACCAGCCAGGCCAGCGCCGTGGTGACGCGATGGTTCACATCGACGCCCATCAACGTGCGGTTCGCGGTGAAACGCACCAGCGGTACGAGTGCGAACGGGATGCCGAACGACAGCACCACCTGCGAGACGATCAGCGCGCGCGTCGGGTCGAATCCGGCGGCCAGGATCACCAGCGCGGGGATCAGGGTCACGATGCGGCGCAACAGCAGTGAGACGCGGCGACGCAGCAGACCGTCCATGATCATCGCACCCGCGTAGGCGCCGACCGAGGTCGAGGCCAGACCCGAGGCCAGCAGGCCGATCGCCAGCAGCAGCGCCGCGATCGGGCCGAGCGCGTGGTGGACCGCGTGGTAGGCGTCCTGGATGGTCGACACCTCGCCGTGCCCGGCGAACGTGTGCGCGGCCACCAGCAGCATCGACAGATTCACCACGCCCGCGATCAACATCGCGATGCCGACGTCCCAACGGTTCGCACGCAGCAACCGGGTGCGGACCGGGCCGGGGTCGGTGCGCCCGTGCCGATCCCGCGACATTCCCGAATGCAGGTAGATCACGTGCGGCATCACCGTCGCACCGATCATCGCCGCGGCCAGCAGCACACTGTGCGTGTCGTGGAAACGCGGCAGCAGCCCGGCCGCGGTCTGGGCGGCCGATGGCGGCGAGATCACCAGACTGGCCACGAATCCGATCGAGATGATCGCCAGCAGGCCGATGATCAACCGTTCGAAACGCTGCTGACCGTGGCGGTTCTGCACCGTCAGCAGCAGCATCGAGACCACACCGGTGATCAGCCCACCGACCAGCAGCGGCAGTCCGAACAGCAGTTGCAGCGCGATCGCGCCGCCGACGACCTCCGCGAGATCGGTTGCCATGGCGGCCAATTCGGCCTGCGCCCAGTAGCCGATGCGGACCCGCGGGCCGGCCGTGGCGCGCACCAGTTCCGGTAGCGAACGTCCGGTGACGACACCGAGTTTCGCGGACAGGTACTGCACGAGCGCGGCCATCACGTTGGCCAGCACGACCACCCAGACCAGCAGATATCCGTACTGCGCGCCCGCGCTGACGTTGGCGGCCACGTTCCCGGGGTCCACGTACGCGATCGCCGCGACGAATGCGGGTCCGAGCAGCACGGATGCCGACCGGGCTCGGCGGAGCGCGGCAGCCGGAGTGACGATGGCGATGCTCACACTCTCAGTTTATGGGTACCCGAACTTTCGTCCATAGGTCAGCCGAAAATGTGACCATCCGAACTGCCATCGGCCGAACACACCGGTTCACCGGATCTTCCCATTCACGCCTACGTCCGACTCCGGGAGCCTCTCGGTCTCGAATGCGAACAACGCTCGCTCCGATTCGGCGCCTGGGCGTCGGCATCCCGCTCGGACGGAGCTTCGGGAACGGAAAGGGCCGAGGTCACGAAGACCCCGGCCATTCCGAAATATGTTGCAGCGGACGAGATTACAGCCCGAGGCCCTTGGCCAGAACCGGCCAGGAGCTCAGGAAATCGTCGTGCCAGTAGCCCCAGGAGTGGGTGCCGGAGTTGCGGAAGTTGTAGGTGGCGGGGATGTGCAGGGAGTTCAGCTTGGCCTGCAGGTTGTGCGAGCAGTAGTTGACGCCCGCCTCGATGACGCCGCCGATCAGCAGCTGGTTGGCCAGGCCGTACGCGCCGGGCAGGGCGTACTTGTTGTTCATGGTGTCGTACACGCCCGGCAGGCCGTTGCCCGAGGAGATGTAGAGGTTCATCCCGCGCAGCTTGTCGGCGTGCAGATAGGGGTCGTTCGCGGCCCAGGCCGGTGCGCCGTCGGGGCCGTACATGTTCTGCACGTCGCCGCCGCCCCACACGTTGACGGTGAGCTTCACGAATTCCCGGCCGACCGGATCGGCGGTCTGCGCGCACCCGGAGTACGCCGCGACGGACTTGTACAGGCCCGGCTTGGCGATCGCCAGATTCAGCACGCTGGTGCCCGAAGTCGACAGGCCCGCAATGGCATTCACGCCATTGGTGCCCAGCGCGGCATTGATCAGCGGCGGCAGTTCCTGCGTGAAGAACGTCTTCCACTTGTTGCGGCCCAATACCGGATCGTCCTTGATCCAGTCGGTGTAATAGCTCCACTTACCGCCGATGGGCTGCACCACGTTGACGTTCTTGTCGTTCAGGAAGCCCTTGACGATGTCGGTCTTCTTCACCCACGACGCGTCGTCCTCACCGCCACCGGCACCATTGAGCAGGTACAGCGTCGGGCGCGCCTTGGAGGCGTCGGCGGGGCGCTGCACGTCCACCGGATAGGTCTCGTCCATCGCCGCCGAATACACGTACAGGCGGATGTTGCGGTTGTCGGTGTAGGTCGCCCGGGTGATGTGAGAACCGTCGGGGGCCTTCGGATCGGCCAGCAGCGCCTTGGACGCGATGATCGGATCGTCGGCCGAGGCGGTGGTCGCACCGACCCCGGTCAGGACACCCGCGAGAATTCCTGTTGCCGCCAGAACGGACGCGGCTCGCAGGCCCCGCCGGAAGCGTCGACGAATCACTTGCACACCTTCACTATCGGTTGGTTTTCCAGCAGTCCGGCCGAAACCGGTGCGCCGACTTCCCCGCGGGCCGTGCGACATCCCGCCCGACGATACGTGACGAACGGCCGTCCCAGCATGCCGGATCACCGCTGTCCGAATCGATTTCACCCCGGCGACCCGGCCGTACGGGTTGCCGGACATTACCGGCCGACTCCCGCATCACTCGACGCGGGCTCGATGCGCAGATCCAGATCGACGATCGGGACGTGCGGCGCTGCCGTGATCTGCCGGATCACCGATGTCAGGCCGTCGGCCAGCGTGTTCGCCACGGATTCGCTGACTGCTTCGGTCGAATAGCGCAGCGTCAGCCGGTTCGGCCCGTTCAAGACCACCGCCACCGCGACCCGATCGGCGAACGCAGGTGCGGAATCCACTCCGGCGATGCGGATACCGTCGACGATGCCGGACAATTCGGCCAGGTCGGCGCCGTCGTCGCGGAATACGACCACCGAATCCAGCAGCCGATCCACGCCCAGCGACCGGGCCATATCGGCCTGGCTCGGGCAGTAGTAGCCGGGTCGCGCGGACCAGTCGGCCCGGATCCGCAGCAGCAACTCCTCGGTCGACTCCCCCGCTTCCGGGTACACCCGCATCGGGACGATGCCGCCGAACCGGCCCACCAGGGCGTCGATATGCGGCACCTCCGGCGAACGTCCGGGCGCGGCGACACCGAACACGACGTCGTCGCGAGCGGTGAACCGGGCGAGCAGCAGACCCCACGCGGCCTGCACCACCATCGGCACCGTGACGCCTAGGCGGGTGGCCAGCGCACCGAGTCCGGCGGCGTCGGCGGGCTGCACGTCCACTGCGACTTCGGCTGTGGCCGAGGAGGTTTCGAGGTCGGTCTGCGCGAGCAGGGCGGGGGCGTGATGGCCGGCCAATGCCTCCCGCCAGACCGCGCGGGCCGCGGGGCCGTTCTGCGCGGCCAGCCACGTCGGGTAAGCGCTGAGCGGATACACCTCGGGCAGTTGCCGGGAGCGCGGGCCGCGGGCGTAGACGGTCAGCAGGTCGCGCATCACCAGTCGCAGCGATCGGTCGTCGAGCAGCAGCGGATGCGCGGTGAGCAGCACCCGGTGCGCGGTATCCGACGATTTCAGCAGTGCGATGCGGATCAGCGGGGCGTAGTTCGGATCGAACGGCGCGAGCCGGTCCGCGGTCTGGTAGCGCTCCATCTCGAGGCGCGCCTCGGCGGTCGCCAGATCGGTGAAATCGACTGTCCGCCAGGAAATATCGACGGGATTCTCCACCACCTGGACCGGGCCGCCGGCCCATTCGCCGAAGGCCACGCGCAGGCCGTCGTGCCGGTCGAGCACCGCCTGTGCGGACAGGCGCAGGCGCCGGTCGTCCAGTGCGCCGCGCAGGTCGACGGCGAATTGGCCGCTGCCGGCGGTGTGCGCGGTCGCGAGCAGGCCCGCCTGGCCCGGGGATACCGGCCAGATCTCGGCGAGATCCGGGTGCACGTGGTGCAGGCGATCGATATCGTCCTGGGTCAGCGGCACCATCGGGAAGTCGGACGGCGTGAAACCGCCTGCCTCCTGGTGGGTTCCGTGTTCGGCGAGGCCGCCCAGGGAGCGGACCCAGTGTCCGGCAAGTTCTTTGACCTCATCGGCGTCCAGAACCGCTGACGCGTAGTCGAATCGGGCGCGGAAGCCTTCCGGGGTCGCGTCCACGGTGATGTCCAGGAGCAGGTCCGCGGACGGAGTGTCCGGGTAGGGGCGCGCGGGGCGCAGGTCGCGGTAGCGGAATGCGGTGCGGCCCTGGGCGAGTGCGGACATCGCGGCGGTGGTGGACGGGTCGAGATGACGCAGCAGGCCGTATCGCACGCCGCTCGCGGGCACCGTGCGACGCTGTTCCTTGATCAGGGAGATGGCCGCACCGGCCGCTGCGCCGCCGTTCAGGGCCTGGTCCAGATCGATGCCGTCGATATTCGGGGCCAAAGGGTAGGTGGCTGTGAAACCGCCTACCGCGCTTACCGATTCGGCTGCGGTGAGGGTCCTGGCGTCCACGGTCAGCTGTACCGCGCGGCCGAGGGTTCTCGCCGCGTGGGTATCCGGGAGCATGGCCAGTGCCAATGCCGTCAGCAGGACGTCCTCGACGTTCGCGCGGTATGCGTCCGCCACGGCGGCGACCGCTGCCGCGCCCTCGGCGGTGATCACCAGCGAGACTCGGCCGCGCGCGGTGAGATCCACACCGTCGAGGGGAGTTTCGGCGGGGAGGTCGGCCAGTGCGCGCTGCCACCACGACACCTCGTTGCGGAGGGAGTCGTCGGTGCGGGTCAGGGCGTGGGCGAGTTCCTCGGGGGCTCGGGCGGAGTCGTCGAGTGTCGGGTCGTTCGACCATGCTCGGGCGAGCTCATCGATGATGATCCGCCACGAGGTGTCGTCCACGATCAGGCCGTTGGCGGCTATCACCAAGGTGCGTGAATCATTTTGCGGGTCAATCGATTCCGGTGGGTCGATCAGGCCGAAGCCGATGTTGCGGCCCTGGCCGGGATCCAGTTCCACGGCCAGGGTGCGCACCGCCATCTCCGCGACGCCCTCGGAGTGGACGAAGCGGCGCGGTGAGGTGTCGGCGGGGGTCTGCGCGAGTACCAGACGGGCGTCGCGGGCCGAACCGGCGAAGACCGGCGACCAGGCGCGCAGCGGGTCGTCACCGGAGCGGCCGGGGACCGCGAGACGGGCCGAGAGCAGCGGGTGGCGGTTCAGCACGGTCTGGACGGCGGTGCGGATGCTCTCCGTGGACACCCCGGGTGGGATGTCCAGGGCGATCGCGCGGCTTTCGCGGCCGGAGGGATCGATCTCCAGTTGGCGAACCGCCCGTGGTGGGAGCGGGAGTGAATTGTGTTCGCTCGGTTCGGATTCCGATGCGGGTAGCGCTTCCGGTTCGGCGGGGTCGGCCGCATGTGTACGGCGTTGCGGGAGGGCGGGAACCGGAGTGCCTCGGTCCGGGGAGACCTGGCGCGTGGAGATGCGTACCGGGGCGGCCAGGGCGGTGAGGCTGTCGAATTCCTCCGGGGGTGGGGCGCTGGCTCGGGCCTCGGCGATGATGCGTTCCGCGGGGGTCATCCGGCGTTCGGACGGGGTGTCTTGTTCGGGGTGATCGGGCTGGTCCGAGTAGTCAGGGTGGTCCGAGTAGTCAGGGTGGTCGAGGTGATCGGCAGAGTCGAAGCTGTCGCCGTGAGCGGACTGTTCGGCGTAGTGGGACTGTTCCGAATGGTCGACATCGTCGGACCACTCCGACTGCTCGGCGTACTCCGGTCGGCCCGACTGCTCGGCGTACTCCGGTCGGCCCGACTGCTCGGCGTAGTCGGACCGCTCCGAATATCCGGTCTGCGCTGAGTGAGCGGAGTAATCCGGTTGCTGCGGATATCCGGACTGTTCGGAGTCCCAGTGATCTTCGGCCGTGGGTGTGTCGGCGACGGGCGAATACTCTTCCGCCACAGGGCGATCGGTGACCACGACCTCGACGCCGTCCAGGGATGCCGGGTCCACCGTGCGCAGGGCGGCCTCGGGGAGGAAGGCGTGCGTGACGTGTTCGGCGCGGATCAGGCGCGCGAGTTCGGGGCCGCCGCCGATGGTCGCGGGGGCCACGACCAGTGCCGCGGCCGCGCCGAGGGCCAGGACCAGTTCCAGCACCGCCTCGTCCGAGGAGGGGGCGGCCAGGGCCAGGACGCGCGAATCATGGTGCAGGCGATAGTGACTCGCCTGTTCGGCCAGGTCGGCCAGATCCTCGTGGGCGACCACGACGCCCTGGCTGTGGTCGACGTCGGCCGCGCCGTACAGGACGTAGGCGCCGTCGTCCGGCAGCAGGCCGGTGATCCGCTCGTCGTCCGAAATCGGCTCGCCCGCTTGCGAATCCACCTGGGCGGCGAAATTCGGGTGGTCCAGCACCAGCCATTCGCCTGCGATCTGCGGCAGGCCCGCGACGACCGCGCGCACCGTAACGCCCAGGATCGCACCGGAATCCGACACCAGATCGGTGATCCGATCACCGGGCAGGCTCGGCTCGACCGGTACCACCGCCGCGCCGGTCTTGGCGACCGACCACAGCGTCACCAGCGCCTCGAGGGAACGCGGAATCGCCACGGCCACCGGTTTTTCCGGGCCCGCGCCGAGTTGCACGAGCCGCCGGGCCAGCTTGGACGAGGCGCGGTCGAGTTGGGTGTAGGTGAAGCTGCGGCCCCGGAACACCACCGCCGGACCGTTCGGGTTCGAGGCCACCGCGGCGGCCATGAGTTCGGGAATCGTGCGCGGGCGTGCGGCCTGCTCACCGAGTTGGACCGGGGCGCCCAGTGCGACCGTCCAGAATTCCCATGCCGCCAGATCGAATGTCGCAGCCGTCGCCAGCAGTGCCCGATCGTCGGCATCCAGGCCGAATTCGGTTGTGCTGCCGGTCAATTGCGCCACGGCACCGGCATGCGGGACGACCACGCGATCGGCTCCGGCGGATTGGATGATCCAGGCCGGATGATCCGCGCGCAACGGTTCGATCCGCTCCGCGTCGGTGAGCTGATGGATCGGGATACCGTCCAGATTCAGCTTGTCGACCCGCACCACCATCGGCTGTCCGCCCGCGGCGGGCCGATGCGCGGGCGTGCGCCCGATCGGAGTGAGCAGTTCGGTCGGCGCATCGAAACTGCCGTCACCACCGGGGCGATTCGACGCCACGAACGGATACTCCGCATCGGCCAGCACACAAACCGGCCCCGCCCCCGCCAGAATCTCCCGATTGCGCTCCGCCTCCCCCTCCGGATCGATGGGCAACGCCGCACCCCCGGCCTTGGCCACCGCGAACACGGCCACACCGAGATCCACCGACCGCCGAACAGCCAGCGCCACAACGGATCCCCGCCCCACCCCCAACGAAATCAAATACCGGGCAAGCCGATTGGCCCACCCATCCAATTCCCCGAGCGCAACCTCCGCTCCGAGCCCATCCGCCCCCGCAGAAGCAATGATCCCGACCGCCTCCGGCCCAGCCGCCACCGCATCCTCGAGCACCGAAACCAACGTCGGCCCATCCCCGAACTCCCCAACCCCCGAATCACCAGCACTCCAGGCCGACCGCACCTCATCGCCGTCACCGCCTGCCCCACCGGCAATCCCACGCCGCTGCGGCAGCGACGCAACCTCCTCACCAGTAACAACACCCTGACGATCACCATCCCCCGGATCGCCATAGCCGGAACCACGAACCGACTCCAACACACCATTGCCACCGTCGGACTCGACAGCGGCGATACCACGGCGCGAAGGCAGCAGCGGCAAAGCACCAGCCTCATCACCACGACGATCCGCAGCATCACCCAGCCCACCGAGGCCCGAACCACGAGACGACAGCTCGCTGTCACCATCGGATCCGCCTGCGCCAGCGGCAGTTCCGCGACGCGAAGGCAACGACGACAGTCCGCGCCGACCGACAGCATCGTTCCGGTCGGAACCGGGGCTGCGAAGCGACTTCGACACATCATTATCGCCATCGGATCCACCTGCGGCAGCGGCAATTCCACGACGCGCGGGTAGCTGCGGCAGAGAACCGATCTCATCAGCCGCGGCTATACCGCGCTGATCGGCAACCTCACCCGAACCGCCGCGGCCGGAGCCAAAAGGCGAATCCGACACATCACTGTCACCGCCGAATTCGGCTGCGGCAGTTCCGTGACGACCGGCTGCATCATCGGGTTCGTCGGAGCTGGAGCCACGAAGGGACGCCGACACATCGGTATCACGGTGATCGGTCGCATCATTCTGATCGGTGGAACCGAAGCTGCGAAGCGACTGCGACACATCATTGTCGCCGCCGGATTCGACTGCCGCGGTTCCGCGACGCGACGGCAACGCAGCAGCCTCAGTGCCAGCTACGACACCACGACGGTCAGCATCTTCCAGATCGCTGTAGCCGGAGCCACGGACCGACTCCGACGCATCGCTGCGGCCGTCGGATTCAGGGGCACGGCGGCGGGACGGCAACGTCGGCAGAACGGGTCCGGCAGCATCATCCCGGTCGGTCGGGATGGAGTTGCGGAGTGACTCACTTTCGCCCTCGGATCCACCGGCCGCAGCGGTTCCGCGACGCGCGGGCAGCGGCGGGACCTCATCGGCGGCAATGCCGCGACGATCGGCAACATCACCCAGATCGTTGGGGCGGTACGACTGCAACACATTTCGATCGTCGGATTCACCTGCGGCAGCGGCAGTTCCGCGACGCGCGGACAGCGGCGGCAATGTCGCGGGCTCATCGTCGGCGGCGATGTCACGACGATCCGCAGCATCATCCAGATCTGCGGGTCCGGCACCACGCGACGGGTCCGGCGCATCGCTGGCACCGGCGGATCCGGCAGCGGCAGTTCCGCGACGCGCGGACAGCGGCGGCAATGTCGCGGGCTCATCGTCGGCGGCGATGTCGCGGTGATCCGCGGCATCACTCGGATCTGCGGGTCCGGAATCACGGGACGGGTCCGGCGCATCGCTGGCACCGGCGGATCCGGCTGCGGCAGTTCCGCGGCGACCGGGTAGGGGGGGCAGCGTTGTGCGTTCGTCGGCGGGGACGATGCCTCGCGGAGCGGAAGTATCGTTCCGGTCGGTGGAGCTGGGGGTGTGGGGTGGCTGCCATACGGTGTTGTCGTATTCAGCTGCGGGAGTGGTGGTTTCGTGGCGTCGAGCCAACGAGGGCAGTGGGAGGTCTTCCGGAGCGGCCGAGATCGGCTGGGCAGCAGAAGGTTCGGGGGGATTCGCGGCGGCGTCCGGGTCGCCGGGTTCGGTCGGACGGGTGGGGGTGCCGATGCCGAGGGAGCCGAGGGGGTGGGTGGGGTCGGTGACCAAGGTGGTCAAGAGAGTGGTCAGGTCGGTGACCAGGGTGTCGGCTGCGGTGGGGGCGAAAAGGTCGGTGGCGTAGGTGATTCGGCCTTCGATACCGGAGGGGGTGCCGTCGGAGTCGTAGGTTTCGGTGGCGGTGAAATTCAGGTCTACCGGGGAGGTTTCCGGATCGAGGTCGATGTTCTCGACCGTCAGGCCGGGGAGGTCCACCGTGGTGCGGGCGGGGGCCTGCACCGAGACACCTACCTGGAACAGCGGGTTGTGGGCCGTGGATCGATCGGTGCCGAGTGCCTCGACCAGGGTCGGGAACGGCAGGTCCGCGTGTGCGAACGCCTGCTCGTGCCGGTCCCGCTGGCGAATCAGCAAGTCGCTGAACGACTCCGCGGGATCCAGGCGGGTGCGCAGGACGACCGTGTTGACGAATGTCCCGATCAGATCCTCGAATTCGCCCGCAGCCCGACCCGGGACCGACGTTCCGATCGCGATGTCGTCGCCGTCGGACAGGCGGGCCAGGAAGGCCGCGACGGCGGTGTGCAGGACGGTGAACAGGGTCGTCGCATGGGTATGCGCGAGTTCCAACAGGGCGGTGTGGGTGGCGGCATCGATGTGCACACCGGTCCACGCGCCGACCATCGACGCCACGGCCGGTCGCGGGCGGCCACCGGGCAGCTCGAGCACCTCGGGCAGTCCCGCGAGTTCGTCACGCCAGTAGCTGATCTGCTGTGCGGCAACCGATTCCGGATCGGACTGCGAGCCGAGCATGGATCGCTGCCAGCGCACGTAATCCGCGTATTGCGCCGACAGCGGTGCCCATCGCGGCGAATGGTTCGCGGTCCGCGCCACGTACGCCGCCATCAGATCGGCGACGATCGGGCCGAGCGCGGAGCCGTCCGCCGCGATGCGGTGCACGACCACGGCGAGCACGTACTCCCGCCGCGAACCCGGTGCCAGATCGGAGATTTCGAACAACTGCGCCCGCAGCGGCAGGTCGGTGGTCACATCGAACCGTGCGGCAGCCAGCTCCCGCACCGCCGCCGCGACCTCGGCACCGGCGATACGCCGAGCCGTCAACGCCCGTCGCGCCTCGGCGGGCAACACCTGTTGCACCGCAACAGATTCCGCCGAACCGGCCGAATCCGACTCTCCCGCAGCCGGATACACCGTGCGCAGCACCTCGTGCCGAGCGATCACGTCATCGAGCGCCGCCCCCAGCGACTCCACGTCCAGACTTCCGGCCAGCCGCAACGCGAACGGCAGGTGATACGCAGCCGGAACATGCCCGCCCGCACCGTCTTCCACCTGATTCAGCGCCCACAACCACTCCTGCGCGGGCGACAGCGGCACCGTCTCGGCGTCCACCCGTCCCTCGGCGTCGAACGTATCCGATTCCCCGACAACGTCCGACTCCGACGGCTCCGACCGCAGCGGCAACAGCGTCGTGTCCATCGCGGCCTGAGAGTCGTTGTCCGACAACCACTTCGGTGCAGGCTCCGCCGCCCCACCGTCCCGCACAGGAAGACCCGTCTGCTCCCCCGACGACTCCGCGAACCGCTCCGCCGCAGACTCGTCCCCGGAAACCGAGACCCCACCCCCGGACCGCAACCCACGATCGAACCCGGCCCGCAACGAAGACAACCCGGACCGCAACCCATCCGAGCCCTGCCCCGCAGCCGTCACCTCGGGCACAGACTCCTGCCCACGCACGGACTCAACCGGATTCGATTCCAGCCCCGAAGCCTCCGAACGCGACGCCGAATCCGCCTCGCCCCGCCCGTCAACACTCCCCGACGTCTCCCCCCGCGGCCGCCACCCGGCCGCCCGACGCGGCAACCGCCCGGCCACCGAACGCGAAACAGACTCCGCCACAACATCATCCGCGGCCGCAGGCACATCCTCACTCCCACGACGCGCTACCAGCCCGAACCCGGACCCCGACGAATCCAACTCCGCAGCCCGATCCCCCGCGACCTCGGACTCCTGCGCCGACCGCCCAGCCGCCCGACGCGGCAAACGACCGAGTTCAGAACTCGACGAATCGGATTCGGAAACCTCATCCCCTGAGATCCCGGACTCGAGCGACGATTGTCGAGCCCTACGCGGCAAACGACCAGGTTCAAGACTCGAGGATTCGGATTCGGAAACCTCATCCCCCGAGGTCCCGGACTCCTGTGGCATCCCTCCACCCCGACGCGGCAAACGGCCCGACGCGGAGCTCAGCGAATCCGACTCCGCCGCAACATCACCCGCAACCTCGGACTGCGGCGACCAATCGGTAACCCTGCGAGGCAAGAGGCCGGAGTCCGAACGCAACGAATCAGCCTCAGCGAGAACATCACCCGACGAAACCGTCCCCGCAGCCTCATCCGACGACCGATCAGAACCGGAACTCAGCGAATCAGCCCCCGCAGGAGCATCATTCGCGACCTCGACCTCCTGCGGCGACCAACCGGCCGCACGACGTGGCAAGCGAACAGAGTCCGCACGCGACGAATCCGACTCCGAAGACACATCACCGGAAGCCCCGGACTGCCGCGGCGACCAACCAGCGGCCCGACGAGGCAACCGCCCGGAATCCGAACGCAACGAATCGGCCTCCGCAGGGGTATCACCCACAAGCCCGGAGACCGACGAAACCGCCGCCGACGACCGATCAGAATCGGAACTCACCGAATCCGCCACCGCAGGAACGCCACCCGTGTCCCCGGATCCTTCCGAAGACGTCGGCGGCGGCGTCCAACCGGCGGCACGACGTGGCAACCGAAGAGCGTCGGGACGCGGCGAATCGGAGGGCGCAGGGGTGGTCTCCGATTCCTGCGATGACACCAGGCGGGGGGACCAACCTGTCGCGCGGCGCGGCAGGCCGGACTCCGAACGCGAATCCGACTCTGCCACAGGGGCGTCGGTGTCGGACTGTGCGGCGGGCACCACACGTGGCGACCAACCGGCCTGCGAACTCGTCTCGTGATCGGACTCGGATTGCAGCGTGGACGTGCTCGAATCCTCTTCCAGTGCAGGACTATCCGAGGCAATTGGCACTTCGGAGTCAGGCTGCGCGGAGGACTCGTCGACCTCGGAACGCTCCAGCGACTCCCCCCGCGCCCGTCGCGGAAGTTCCGCGCGAACAGCGGACTCCACCGCATCACTCCCGGCCGACGCCTCCGTCAACGGCCCGAGCTTCCACTGCTTGGACAGCCACCCGGACTCCGCCGCGGGGTCGGGCTCGGGCTGAGCGGAGATCTGTTCGGGCACAACAGGTTCGGGCTTGCGCGGCGGTTCGAGCGACTCGACCCGCACAACCTTCAGCGACGACGATGTCTCGACACCGAGCGAGGGGTCCGGAAGTGCGCGGCGATCGAGTTTGCCTGCGGCCGTGCGCGGTAGCGCGTCCATCGGTACGACGACGTCCGGAATGAGTTCCTCCGGAAGGACTTCCGCCAGCGAGGCGGCCACCCGCTCGGTGACGATCCGCTTCTCGGAGCGCGGCGCGACATAGGCGACGAGCCGTCCGTTGCACGCCACCACCACCGCGTCGCCGACCGAGGATTGCGCGAGCAGCGCGGCTTCGATCTCGCCTGGTTCGATCCGGCGGCCACCGATATTGATCTGAAAGTCGGTGCGGCCCAGGAAATCCAGGCGGGCGGGCAACTCACCCGAACTCTCCCGCCACACGACCAGATCGCCGGTGCGGTACATCCGGCCGCCGGCATCGCGCTCGGAGAACGGATCGGCCACGAACCGATCCGCGGTCAGCCCGGGGTGGCCGACATAGCCGCGCGCCAGCGCCGCCCCCGCCAGATACAGCTCACCCGGCACACCCACCGGCACCGGACGCAACCGATCGTCCAGCACGTAGACGCGAGTGTTCCACTGCGGCAACCCGATCGGCACATTCGTCCCGTCCGCACTGCCCGCGGGCCAGTACGTCACCGAGACTGCGGCCTCGGTCGGACCGTACAGATTGTGCACGCGCGCATCACTGATCCGCGCGAACGCCGTGACGGTCCGCGCGGGCAGCACCTCACCGATCACGAAGATCTCCCGCAGCGTCGGGCAGATCCCCGGCGCGGTGCGATCGGCGAACGCCGCGAGCTGCGAGGGCACGAAGTCGGTGACCGTAACACCGTGCGCGATAATGGATTCCGCGAGATACAGCGGATCGGACCGATCCGCCGCGGCCAGCCGCAACCGCGCCCCGGCCCGCAGCGGCAGGAAGTATCCCCACAGCGAGGCGTCGTACGTCGGCGGGGTCTTCTGGAGATACACGTCGTCGCTCGCCAGCGGATAGGCCGCGAGCATCCAGGCGAGCTGGTGATCGATGGCCGCGTGCGAGACCACGACCCCCTTGGGCCGCCCGGTGGACCCGGAGGTGAAGATGACGTAGGCCGGATGCCCCGGACGCAGCGGGCGCGTCAGTTCCTCGGCCCGCACCGGACTCGGATCGAATCCGCTCAGATCCATCGTGTCCAGGCGCAGCACCTGCGTATCGTGCGGCACCGGAACCGAATCCGCGACGGTGGTCACCACGCAGACCGGTCGCACGGTCTCGAGGATGTACCCGATCCGCTCGGCCGGATGTTCCGGATCGACCGGCACGTACGCACCGCCGGCGGTCACGATCGCGTACATGCCGATCAGCAGATCCAGCGTCGGCGCGATCGCCAGCACCACCCGGGTCTCCGGCTCGACACCACGCGAGATCAGCAGGCGCGCAAGCTGATTCACCCGCGCATCGAACTCGGCATAGGTCAGTTCGCTCTCGGCGTCCGAGACCGCGATCGCGTCCGGATGCTCCCGCACCGCGCGCCGGTACCCGTCCAGCAGCAGTCCGGGTTCGACCGCGTACCGAGTGTTGTTCCAGTCCCCCAGGATTCGCATCCGCTCATCGGGCTGCAACAGCTCGACATCCCCGACCGGACGTCGTGGATCGGCCGTGACCGCCTCGAGCAGCAGCACCAGACGTTCGGCGAATCCGGCGACGGTGATCTCGTCGAACAGATCCGTGGCATAGGTGAACGTGGCCGACAACCCGTCGGGCGCACCGTCCCGCTCGCGCGGGAACACGTTCAGCCGCAGCTCGAATTCGGCGACCCCGCTGTCGAATTCCACTGCGGTAGCGGACAATCGGGGCAGACTCACATGCGCGAGCTGCTGTTCCCGGACCGTCAGCGCGACCCGCAACCACGACGGATACGCCCGCGCGGATTCTCCCAACGCCCGGGCCAGCATCCCGAACGGCAACTCGGCATGGCCGAATGCGGCCAGATCGTCCCGGGTGACCGCCGCCAACAGATCGGTGAAGGACGCGGTCGGATCGAGCCGGGCACGCAACACCAGAGGATTCTCGAAAAGCCCTATCGCACTGTCGAGTTCACGCACAGTACGGCCGGGGGTCGAGGTGCCGATGACGATATCGCTCGCACCCGAGAGCCGTCCGAGCAGCGCCGCGAATGCCGCGTGCAGCGCGGTGAACAGCGTGCCACCGGCAGCCTCGGCAAGTCCGACGAGTCCGGCGTGCACCGAGCGATCCACCGAGAAGCCGTATGCCGCACCACGTCCCGAGGGCAGCGCCCGGCGCGGCCGGTCCGCCGGCAGGTCCGGCCCGGACACGACTCCGTCCAGAGCCGTTCGCCAGTAGGCGATTTCCCGCGACGCCACCGAATCCTGTTGTGCCGCATCGCCGAGCACCGCCCGCTGCCACAACGCGTAGTCGGCGTACTGCACCGACAGCGGCGACCACGCCGGTTTGGCCCGGTTGCGCCGACCCATCAGCGCCACCGCGAGATCCCGCAGGAACGGTGTCACGCTGGCCTCGTCCGCGGCGATCCGATGCGCCACCACCACGACGACGTGCTCGTCCTCGGCGATCTGGGCGACACCGATCCGCGCGGGGATCTCGGTGGTCACATCGAAGGCGATGCGCGCGTATTCGCCCAGCCAGTCCTCGATTTCGGATTCCTCGAGCGGTTCGGGCGTCAGGTCCGCGAGCACCCGATCCAGCGGCAGCACCACCTGATATCCGACGCCGTCCGCCACCGGATAGACCGTCCGCAACATCTCGTGCCGCTCGATGACGTCCACCACCGCGACCTGCAGCGCCTCCACCCGCATCTGCCCGCTGATCCGCACGGCGAAACACACGTTGTGCGCCACCGTCTCCGCATCCGCCCGATTGATCCCCCACATCCGCTCCTGCGCCGCCGACAACGGCACCCCCGCGAACTCCCCATCCTCGAACGCCACCGTCACCGCAGGCCGCACCATGGCCGTCAACGGAACAACCGCAACTCCGGACTCCCCCACCGAGCTGTCGACAGACTCCGCCCCCGAAACAAGATCCACCGCCAGCCGCTCCCCCCGGGAAGCCCCACCGACAGACGAATCCTCCACCGCGAGTGCACGATCGCTCCCCACCTCACCGAACGGCAACGCAGTCGACCCCACCCCCGCGTCCTCACCGACCTGCACCTCGTCCCCACGCCGCGACCCCCACCCGATGTCCGCGTTCCCCGAAGCCTGCCCCATCACCACGCCATCGGACGGCTCAGCCGCCCCCGCCCCGGAAGCACTCTCACCATCCCGAATCACATTCCGCCGCTGCGGCAACGAATCCCGCCCGACAGACGAGCCCGCCGCCGACCGTTCCGCTCCAGCAGAAGGCATCCCGGCCGACTCCGCACCAGAAAGCCCCTCACCGGCCCGAACCACGTCCCGCTGCGGCAACGAATCCCGCCCGACAGACGAGCCCGCTGCCGACCGTTCCGCTCCAGCAGAAGGCATCCCGGCCGACTCCGCACCAGAAAGCCCCTCACTATCCCGAACCACACCTCCACGCCGCGGCAACGAACTCCGCCCAACGGACGAATCCTCCGACGACCGCTCAATCGCAGCACCAGACAGTTCGGCTCCCGAGGCACTCTCGAACCGCGCACCCGGCCCAGCAGACGGCACCCCACTCACCGCCGCAGCATCCGATCCCGCCCCGGAAATCACCTCTGCGGCAACACTTTCCGCACCACCCCCACCGAAAACCTGACTCCGCACCCCAGGCATGACCCCCGCCGAAACCACCGGCGTAGCAGGCCCGAGATACTCCACACCCCCATCAGCCGCACGCCGCACCAGATCCCCGGTACGGAACAGCCTCGAATCACCCCCCGACAACCCGGCCCCCTCGGGCCCACCGAGGAACGGATTCGCCACGAAATGCGCCGCGGTCCGCGCGGGCCGCCGCAGATATCCGCGCGCCAACTGCGCACCCGCGACGTACAGCTCCCCGATTTCCCCGTCCGGAACCGGCGAAAGCCGTTCGTCCAGAACGTATTCGGTGATCCCGGGATTGGGCGCACCGATACCCCGGGACTCGGCCGCCGAATCCGGCGCGCCGACATTGGTCAGCACGGTGGTCTCCGCGGCCCCGTACCCGTGCAGGAAGCGCCGCACCCCGGCACCGAACGGCCCCGCGCCGATCGGCTGCGTCCACCGATCCACCAGCTCCGGCGGATACGTCCGGCTCGCGCAGATCACCACGCGCAGTTCGTCCAGTTCGGCCGGATCGATCGATTCCAGCACCTCGGACGGCAGATACGCGTGCGTGACGTCCTCGCGCAGCAGCAGCGGAGCCAGCTCGGCACCGCCGCGCACGGTCGGCGCGGCCACCACCATCGTCGCCGCACCGCCCACGGCGAGCAGCAGTTCCAGCACCGACGCGTCGTCCGAGGGCGCGGCGAACGCCAGTGTCCGCGAATCGCCGTCGGCCTGATGACGCGCCCGCTGCGCCTCGGACAGCACCGACAACCCGGCCTGCGTCACCATGACGCCGTGCGGCGCCCCGATCGCGTCGACCGTGTACACCACGTACGCGGGATGTTCCGCGCGCAACGGCCGCAACCGGTCCGCGTAGGTGACCGGGTCGGCGGCGAATTCCTCCAGTTCCACGGCGACCGCGGCGGTGTCGACGGTCAGCCAGGGCGTCGTACCGGGCAGCGCCGGACGAATCGCGGCCACGGTCAGCCCCAGCGCCACCCCGGAATCCACGACGATGTGCGCGATGCGCTGCGCCGGATCGTCCGGATCCACGGGCACGAATCCGGCACCGGACTTGGCCACCGCCCACAGCGCGATCACCGCTTCGAGCGAACGCGGAAACGCCACGGCGACCAGGTCTTCCGGACCGATTCCGCGCGCGATCAACAGTCGCGCCAGGCGCGTGGACCGCTCGTCCAACTCGGCATAGGTCAACTCCGCGAGCGTGCCGTCCGAATCCGCGAGCACGATCGCGATCCCGTCCGGATCGGCCTCCACCGCGGTCGACATCAGCTGCGGCAACGTGATCACACGGGTCCTGCGGCTCCGCGACGGCCGGGGACGGGTTGGGCGACTCATGCCGGATTCCCTTGCCGGGTCACGTTGCGCCGTCCGAACACCCGAAGCACGTTGCCTCACACCCTGCCTGTTGCTGCTCATGCGCCGCTCGCGACGCCACCCTCGATCGATCGAGTACGACGGCGGCCGAATTCACCGTCGTACGGATATGCCGGGGCGGAGGGTGGCCGCCCGCGGAACCAGACCATTGTGGAGTACGGAGCCCCGATGGTCACCCGGTGGGCCGGAATTCACCGGATCAACTCGTCGAGCACCATGAACGCCACACCGGCCCCGAAGCCTCCCGCCGGGACCGGTCCCTGCTCCAGGACGACGGCGCGCACATCCTCCAGCGGCGCCGTATCCAGCAATGCGAGCCTGCGCACATCGGTGAACAGATGCGTCACCCATTCCTCGGCGAGCCCGACGGCATCCGCGTTCTCCGTGAACACCATCGCCGCACCCGCCACCCCCGCCGCGACGATCTCCAGGAACGCCGCCGAAGACTGCGCCACACCCAGATGGAAGGTGCGCGATTCGATATCCAATTCGGTGCCGGCCCGCAATCGGTCCACGGCCGCGGCCAATTCGTCGTAACCGAGAATGGTGTCCGCGGTGACGAACGCCGGATCGGTGCCCCGCAGCGCGCGCGTCCGGTCGGCATACGTCACCGGACGCACGGACCGGCTCTCGACCTCGGCGATCACATCCGGATCGGCCAGCGCCACCCAGTCGATCCGGGAATCCCACATCGGCACCGCGGTCAACCCGACCGTCACCCCCGGCTCCGGCGCGTCGTCCGAGGTGAAGACCACTGCCGCACCGACTTTCAGCACCGCCCACACGGCCACCACCGCATCGATCCCGCGCTCGAACCGCACCGCGACACCCACGCCCGGACCACAGTCGCGATCGATCAGCACCCGCGCCAGGCGCGAGGACCGCGCGTCGAGTTCGGCGAAGGACACCTCGTGCGGGCCGGATACCAGCGCGGGCGCGTCCGGATCGTCCTCGACGACGGCCGCCAGCGCCTGCGTCAGCGCGGGCCCACCTGTGGTCGCCGCCTTGCGCACGGATTCGGTGATGGCATCGTCCACAACCGAGAACACCTGCGCATTGCCCCCGAAAGGCTCTCTGCGCCCGGCATATTCGAGGACGGCCTCACCGCCGAACCCGATCCACCGCCCGGTGTCACCCGTGCGATACATCCGAGATCCCGGTTCCCCGAACGGATTCGCCACGAACCGCGACGCGGTCGGCCCCGGCCGGCCCGCATAGCCACGGGCCAGCTGCCCGCCCGCGAGATACATCTCCGCCGCCACCCCCATCGGGGCCGGATGCAACCGCTCGTCCAGTACGAAACCGGACGATCCCGGCAGCGCCCGCCCGATCGCGCTCACCGGATCGTCCGCGAGATGTTCGTCCACCATCAGGAACGTCACGTGCGCCGCGGTCTCGGTGAGTCCGTACATGGTCACCAGCTGCGGCGCCTCCGAGGTGTGCCGCTCGTACCAGCGCCGCACCGACCGCGGATCCAACTCGTGCCCCGCCGACACCACGTAGCGCAGCGCGAGCCGGGCCGCACCGCTGAGTTCACTGCCGTCGGCCGCGCGATCGGCCTCGACCAGCCCGTCGAATTCGGACGGCACCAGTTGCAGCACCGTCACCTGCTCACGAATCAGCAACTCCCGGAACAACTCCGGAGACTGCGACGTCGGCTGGTCGATCACCACGACCGCCGCACCGGTGGCCAGCGCGCACCACAACTCCCACACCGACAGATCGATCGCGCAGGAATGACTCAGCGCCCACACATCGGTTTCGACGATGTCGAACAGCGGGCGGGCATTGCCGAACAGCTCGAGCACGTTGCGGTGGGTGACGCTCACGAGCCCGGACACGTGCGCGGAGTGCATCAGATAGGCCGTGTTCTCCGGCCGCAGCGGGGAGATTCGATCGGCGTCGGCCACCGGCTCGTCGGGGAAGCGCTCGGTCTCTTCCAACAGTACGACGGCAATATCGTTGCGCGGCAATAGTTTCTGCGCATCACCGGTGGTCAGCAGGCATACCGGCGCGGTATCGGCGAGCACCGGCCCGAGCGTGTCCGGCCCGATCTGCGCCGCCTCGAACCGTTGCGGATCGATGGACACATACCCGCCCCCGGACAGCAGCACCCCCAGTAGCGCCACCGGCAGATCCGTATTCCGTTCGACCGCAACGGCAACCAGCGACTCCGGCCCGACCCCGCGCGCGATCAACGCGCGCGCCACCCGGTTCGCCCGCCGCATCAACTCGCCGAACCCCACCGCGACCTCACCGGCCCGGACCGCGATCGCGCCCGGACGTTCCCGCGCCCGCTCGCTGATCAGATCCACCAGCGTCAGCGGGGGCACCGTCACCCCGGCCGTATTCCATTCGCGCAGTACGAGTTCGCGCTCACCCGGCATCAGCACGTCGATATCGCCGACGATCACGCGGTCGTCGGCGGTGACGGCGTCGATCACCCGGCCGAAGCGATGCGCGAAGTCCCGGACGGTGGCGTCGTCGAAAAGGTCCGTGGCATAGGTGAACCGGGCCGTCATCCCCTGCGCGACGCCGTATTCGTCGAGACGTTCGGTCATCGTCAGCAGCAGATCGAATTCGGCGCGCGCGGTGTCGAATTCGATATCCTCGACGGTCAGGCCGGGCAGTTCCGGACGGGTCCGGGCAGTGTTCCGCAACGTCAACGCGACCTGGCACAGCGGATGCCGCGCGGCGGACCGCACCGGATCCAACTCCTCGGCCAGCTGCTCGAACGGCACATCGGCGTTCGCCAGCGCCGCCAGATCCGCGTCCCGCACCGTGGTCAGCAGTTCGGCGAATCCGGCACCGGGCGCGATATTCGCCCGCAGCACAAGGATATTCGCGAAAATACCGACGACCTCGTCCAACGCCACCGCGCCGCGACCGGTGACCGGGGCGGCGATCGCGATGTCCCGATTACCGGACAGGCGGGCCAGCAGGATCGCCAGCATCACGTGCAGAACGGTGAACAGGGTCGCGCCGTGCTCGTGCGCCACCCGGTTCAGCACGGCGTGCACCCGCGGGTCGAGCTCGAATTCCAGTGTCGCGCCACGCTGGGAGGCGATCGGCGGACGCGGCTGATCCGCGGGTAGTTCGGCCTGCTCGTGCAGCCCGGACAGTTCCGTGCGCCAGAACTCGATCTGCTGTGCCGGAATCGAATCCGGATCGTCCTCGGCGCCGAGCACTTCGCGCTGCCAGAGTGCGTAATCGGCGTACTGGACCTCGAGCGGCGGCCACTGCGGTTGCGCGCCCCGGGCACGGTCACGATAGGCGGTCATCAGGTCGCGGGTCAGCGGTCCGGTCGAAAAGCTGTCCGCCGCAATGCGATGCAGCACACACACCAGCACGTGATCGGTGTCGCCGGAGCTGAGCACCCGCAGCCGGATCGGCGATTCGGCCGTCACATCGAAGCCTGCGCCGACGGTTTCGGACACCAGGCCGAGTAGCTCGTCCTCCGCGGCCCGCACGACCGGAACCTCCGGCGTGGCACGGGGATCGGCGGTCGGCAGCACGAGTTGATAACCCGTGCCCCGGAATTCGGGAAACACGGTGCGCAACACCTCGTGCCGCACCACCAGATCCCGGACCGCGGCCCGCAGCGCGTCGATGTCCAATCGGCCGCCCAGCCGCAACGCCACCGGAATGTTGTCGGTCGGACTGGTCGGATCGAACCGGTTGCGGGACCAGATCCGTTGCTGCACATAGGACATCGGGATCCGCTCGGGGCGCGGCATGGGCCGCAACTCGCGCGCGGTCACCGCGTCCACATGCCGCGCGATCCGCTCGGCCAGACCGGCGACCGTACGCGCCTCGAAGACGAACCGGCCCGGTATCCACAGCCCCAGCGCGGCGCCGATCCGCGCGGCGGCCACCCCGGCCAGCGGTACGTCGCCGCCCAGTTCGAAGAAGTCGTCGGTGGCCTCGATCGGACGGGGTGCGGCGTCGGCGGAACTCAGCAGCGCGCCGAAGGTATCCGCGACGGCTCGCTCCAGCAGCGCCGATGCGATGGGCCCGCGCAACGCGGACGCCGGTTCGGGCAGATGCGCGACGAATTCGATGGAACCGTCGGAGTCGTTGCGCCGCACCAGATCCCCGGTCCGGAACAGCCGCAGGCCGGGCTGCCCGGTCTCCGCCCCGAACAGGCTGGCCACGAACCGGCTCGCGGTCGTCCCCGGACGACCCGAATACCCTTGCGCGAGCACCGGTCCGGACAGATACAGCTCGCCGACCATACCGGCGGGCACCGGCCGCAACCGCGAATCCAGCACGAACGCACCGATTCCCATGATCGGCGCACCGATCGTCACGTCCTCGCCCGGCTGCACGGGCCCGCCGACGGTGTCCAGCATCGTCGTCTCGGGCAGCCCGTACGCGGTGTGCACCGCGCGCCGCTCGCTGGTCCACCGACCGATCGTCTCCGGATCGAACCGGGCGCCGATCACCGCGACGGCCTCGAGTTCGTCCAGACCCGCCGGATCCACCGCGTCGAATACCGCCGAGCTGATCAGCAGATGCGTAATCCGTTCGCGCCGCAGCAGATCCGCGAGTTCGGCGCCGGAGGGCTCCGGCGGAGCCAGCACCAGCATCGCGCCCGAGGAGAAGGTCAGCAGCAGTTCCAGCACCGCGAGGTCCGAATCCGGCGCGCCCAACTGGGCGAGACGCGCCTCCCCGTCCACCCCGAGCTGTTCGCGCATCGCGTTGACCACGGTGGCCAGGCCGGTGTGGGTGACCACGACGCTCGCGCCCGCGGACCGCACGAGATAGGCCGGATGCTGCTCGGTGAGCGGGCGCACCCGGTCGGTGTAGGAGATCGGATGCGCGGCCCAAGCGGCGATCCGCGCATCGGTGTGCGGATCGTCGAGTTCCAGCCATTCGATGCCGTCGCCGAGGTCGGCGCGGTATCCGCTGCTCGTCAAGCCAAGGGCCGCACCGGATTCGGCGAGACCGCGCGCGAGTTCGTCGGCCGGGCGGCCCGGATCCACCGGCGCGCAGGCCGCACCGGTCTTGGCGATCGCCCAGACCGCCAGCACCGATTCGATCGAGCGGTGCATCCCCACCGCCACCACGTCCCCGGCCCCGACGCCGCGCGCGATCAGCTCCCGGGCCAGCCGCGAGGACTCCTCGTCGAACTCCCGGTAACTCAGCTCCCGCACACCATCCGGCGCACCGTTCGCATACGCCCGGATCGACACCGCGTCGGCAGCCGATTCCACTGCCGCGGTGAGCAATTGACCGAACAGCGGATTACCCGATCGCCGACGGCGATTTCCCCGGGCGGTACGACGAGCTGTATGCATTCGAGCGCTGTCACCTCTCGCGGTCGGCAGGTCCGAGAAAGCATATACCGCTACGGATCTCGGCGTTACCGACGCAGAACGTGCCTGTCCCGAATCACACGACCGACCCGCACCGAACCACCGCGGTGACAATCGACCGCGCCGAAACCCCTGCACGCACACCGACCACCCGGCGAACCACGGCCAACGCACCGGGCACACCCGCACGGTCGCTCCGAATCAACTGCCTGCCACACGACCTTGCGCCGGACATACCCACCGTGCGGGCCATGGTGCCGCCCGTGACGCATGACATCCAACGCCACGGGCACCACAGCTCACAACCAACCGCGGCGAATCGCCTGCACTCCCGCCTGGAAACGCGTACTCGCACCGAGACGTTCGAGCAGGCTCGCGGTCCGCCGGACGACCGTGCGGCGCGACATCCCCAACCTGCGGGCGATGGTGTCGTCGGTAGCGCCCAACCCCATCAGCGTCAGGATCGCGCGATCACGCTCGTCCAGCGGCTCGCTCGGATTCACCGAGATGGGGGCCGACAGGGACCACAGCACGTCGAAGGTGCGCATCATCAGGTCCAGGGTCGGCGAGGGACCGATCCGCAGGCCCATCGGGTCGCCCCGACGCTCGTCGTTGTGCAGCACGATCGTGGCCCGCTCACCGTCGGCGACGATCAGCTTGAGCGGCGGATCGGGCAGGGTGCGGGCCTGGGCCCCGGCGGCGGTGACGGCCAGCGCGTGCCGCAGCCGGTCCGGATCCTGATAGATGGTGTCCTGATACAGCAGTTGATAACGAACCCCGGCGGCCAGCCGCGCGGATTTCAGCTCGAACAACCGCTCGGAACGTTCCGCGTCGCAGACATACGGCCCGCGTTCGATCAGCCGCACGTTCTTGCGCGCGCACCGATGCAGATCCTCGAATTCCGCGATGATCTCCCGGGTTTCGTACATCGGCACGATGACGCCGTCGCCACGGCCCGAGCGCCGCACCGATCGGAAGGTCTCGCCGAGCCGGGCCGCGGCGGCGTGCATCCGCGCGGTGTCCTGCTGTCGGCGACGCGCCTCGGCCTCGGACAGGGCCTCGGGCGCGTGGGCGTCCCACACCGCCCGGCCCCCGGCGTCGAGCCGGACCACGGCCTGCACCTCGCACAACCGATCGAGGGTGGCCTGCACCAGTTCCGGTGGGCATTCCAGATGCGCGGCCAGTTCGGTGAGCGTGGCGCGCGGATGCTGGACGAGAGTGGCGTAGGTACGCCCGTAGAGGGATCCGGTATCGAACAGTTCGTGCACATCGGCCTGACCGCCACCGACGACGGCGAGACGTGGCCGCGTGCGACCCGCGGCGCTCACGGCTAGTGCCCCGCCCCCCACGATTGCGTCTGTAACACGACACCTTTACCGGCCAGGTAGGGCGCCTGCGGCATGACCTCCTGCTGCTGCAAATTCTTGATCACCAGCTCGGCGTGCGACAGCGGCCCGGCCACCTCGGGCGGCAGATTCCGCAACCCGAACGGCGCGGGCGCGGCCGCGGGGACGGGCGCGGCAACCGGTGCGGCGGCCGGGGTGGGCGCGACCTCGAGTGGAACGCCCGCCTGCACCTGCGCGACCTCGGGGGCCGGCGCGACGGCCGGTTTGAGCGCGATGGTGTCGGCGCTGTTGGCCGTGTGCACGCCCGGAATCGGGGCGGCCTGCGCGAGCGGTGCGGCGACGGCGATCAACGCGCCGGTCGCGACGGCGGTACCGGCCGCCAACCGCATCCGATCGTGGCGCGGTTCGGCCCGGTGCCGGGTCGAGCGACTCGCGACGCCATCTCCGAGCAGGTCCCTGACCGATACGGAACTGGATGTCTCCCGGTGCTGCGGCAAGGTTCGTCCTAGCGTCGATTCACTTCGGTTGTGGATGCCGGAAAGCTCCCGAGGGTCGAAACCTGCAATTCGGTAACGATTCGGCATCGGTGTGACGAAAACTGTACTCCGTCGTGACCTTTTCGCAACCTTTCTCGGAATAAACGCAGGTGAGAGCGCGATCACCACCCACGCGACGACCCTGCGAGCACACTGTGAGAGTGATCATCGACGAGCTCCGAACCCCGATCGTGCTGGCTCCGATGGCCGGTGGGCCGTCCACTCCCGAACTGACCGCGGCGGTCTCGCGCGCGGGCGGCCTGGGCGTACTGGCCGCCGGATATCTCACCGTCGCCGCCACCGCCGAACGCCTCGCCGCCACCCGCGCCCTGGACCCCGGACCGTTCGGGGTGAACCTGTTCGTCCCCGGCGCCGCGACCCCCGCGGACCGCTACGCCGGATATCTGGCCGAACTCGCCCGCGACTTCCCGCTCGGCGAGGCCCGCTTCGATCCGGACGACTGGTCCGCGAAACTCGAACGGCTCACCGCCGACCCGGTCCCGCTGGTCTCGTTCACCTTCGGCTGCCCGTCCGCCGCGGAGATCGAACGCCTGCACGCGGCCGGATCCGAGATCTGGGTGACCATCACCTCGGTCGCGGAGGCCCGCATCGCCCGCGACGCCGGGGCCGACGTCCTGGTGGCCCAGGGCGCCGAGGCGGGCGGGCATCGCGGCACCTTCGCCGATCGCGCCGAGGACGACGTCGCCGACCCGCTCACCACCCTGGCACTGGTCCAATTGCTCACCGCCGCCGTGGATCTGCCGATCGTCGCCGCGGGCGGCATCGCCACCGGCGCGGGCGTGGCGGCCGCACTCGCCGCGGGGGCGGCCGCGGCCCAACTCGGCACCGCCTTCCTGGACTGCCCGGAGGCCGGTACCGCGCGGGTGCACCGCGACGCGCTGGCCCTGGACATCCCGACCATGCTCACCCGCGCCTTCACCGGCCGCCGCGCCCGCGGCCTGCGCAACCGCTTCCTGCTCGAGCACCCCGACGCACCGGTCGCCTACCCCGAAATCCATTACGCCACCGGCCCACTGCGCGCCGCGGCCCGCGCCTCGGGCTCCGCCGACGCCGTCAACCTGTGGGCGGGCCAGGCACACACCCTGACCAGCCGGGAACCCGCCGCCGACCTGGTGCGCCGCCTGTCCGCCGAGACGAAATCAGCTCTGGAAAAAGCACTTTCGCGAAGAATCCAGTGTTATTGACAACCTTTTTCGTTTAGACTCGTAGGCGCATCATCCGCCACCCCAGGAGGAGAGCGTCATGTCACTCGACGTACCAACCGCACTGCTCGAACAAGCCGAACGCGGCGAGGTCTCCGACGAGGAATTCGTCGAATGTGTCCGCAACTCACTGCCCTACGCCTACGAGGTGGTCAGCCGAGTTGCCGCCGATCTGCGTTCCGGCACAGCGGAATTCGCCGACAACCGGACCCCGCCACCGGACGAGACCGCGCGCGGGCAGCTGCTGCGCGCCATGGCCTCGGATTCCATTCGCGGCGGCCTGGAGCGGCACTTCGGCGTCAAGCTGGCCTTCCAGAACTGCCACCGCGTCGCGGCATTCCCGATCGCCGCGGTCGGGGGCGACACCTACAGCACGTTCATCTCCACCCGCGCCCAGCTGCTGAATCAGAGCCCCGAGCTGCGCAACTGCTGATCCGGCGCTGTTGATCCGGCACCGCTGATCCGGATCGGATTCCGGTGCGGGCGAACCCCTTCCGCCCGCACCGGCTTTCCGCACCGCCGGGCTGCCGTGCCGAAAACCTCAGAGCTCCTGCAAGACTCGCTTGAGCACCTTGCCGGTGGGATTGCGCGGCAACTCCGTGAGGAAGACCACCTCGCGGGGCACCTTGTAGCGCGCAAGACTCGCCCGCACATGGGATTTCACCTCGTCCTCGGTGAGTTCCGCCTTCGGATCGATCACCACGAACGCCTTGAGCCGCGCGCCGAACGCGTCGTCGGGGACACCGATCACCGCGGCCTCCCGAATGGCGTCGTGCGTGTTGAGGAGTTCCTCCACCTCGCCCGGGAAGACGTTCTCCCCGCCGGAGATGATCATGTCGTCGTCCCGGCCGTCGATGAAAAGTCTTCCCGCGCAATCGAAGTGGCCGACGTCACCGGAGGACATCAACCCGCGCACGCGTTCCTTGCCGCCACCGCCGGTGTACCCCTCGAACTGGATCGCGTTGCCCACGAAGATGCGTCCGGTCTCCCCGCGCGGCACCTCCCGCCCGGCGTCGTCGAGGATCTTCACCACCGCGCCGAGCACCGGTTTACCCACGCATCCGGGTTCGGCCGCCAGGTCGCGCGGCGTGGCGACGGTCGCGTAGGCGACCTCGGTGGATCCGTACAGGTTGTAGACCACCGGCCCGAAGATCCCGGTCGCCCGGCGGCACAGATCCGCACCCAGCTGCGACCCCGCGACGAAGACGATTCGCAAGGCGGACAGGTCTTTTCGCGCGAACGCCGACGGATCCAGTTCGGTCAGCCGGGCCAGCATCACCGGCACCGCGATCAACGTGGTCGCGTGATGCCGGGCCATACTCTCGAGCACCCGGTCCGCCTCGAAACGTCGCCGGATCACCAGCGTCGACCCGAAGCCGACGGCCAACATCGCCATCGCGAAACCGAGCGTATGGAACAGCGGCGCAGGACATTCGGTGACCTCGCGGGTGCGGAACGGCACCCGGCTCAGGATCGCGCCGAGCGGTTCTAGCGAGCGCGTTTCCGGACGCGGCGCACCCTTGGGCGTCCCGGTGGTGCCGCTGGTCAGCAGCACGATGGTCGAATTCGTTCCGGGCGTGGGCGGCGCGTCGGGTGATCCCGCGGCGATGAGCGATTCGAGATCACTGGCGGCGCGGGTGTCGGACCACGCGCGATACGCCCCGCGACGCGGACTCAGCGACCCCAGGATGGATTCGTACTCCTCGTCGTAGACGAGCAGATCCACACCCTCGCGCAACGCCACATCCCGCAGCTGCGGACCGCCGAAGTCGGTGTTCAACAAGATGATTCGCGCCCCGCACTTGGCGGCGGCGAACACCGCGTCCAGCAGTCCGCGATGATTGCGCGCCAGAATCGCCACGCCCTCACCGCCGCGCAACCCGCGCACCCGCCACTGATTGGCCAGCCGGTTCGACCGGTCGTCGAGCTCGCGGTAGCTCAGCGCGCCGAGGTCGTCGATCACCGCGTTCCGCTCGCCGTAGCGCGCCGCCGAAAGGCTCAGTGCCGCAGGCAGAACGCCGTATTTGAGCAGCGCGTTGCCCGCGGACAGCAGCGTCGCGGGTGCATCGATCCCGACGACGCCGCTGCCCACGCACAGTCGCAGATATTCCAGCTCGGTCCAGGCCCGCACTCCCAGGGTGCGCAGCAGTCCCAGCGTCATCGACGAAATCCCCTACAGCGTGACAACTTTCAGATCCCCGTCGGCATATCTGGCCCGCAACCGCTTCTTGTCGAACTTGCCGACGCTGGTCTTGGGAATCTCATCGATGAACGTCCAATGCTCGGGCAGTTGCCATTTGGCGAACTTGTCGGCCAGATAGCCCTGCAATTCGGCGGGTTCGGCGGTGCTGCCCTCCTTGAGCACGATCGCGACCAGCGGGCGCTCGTCCCATTTCTCGTCGGGAACGCCGATCACCGAGGCCTCCGCGACCGCCGGATGACCCATCATCGCGTTCTCCAGATCCACCGAGGAGATCCATTCGCCACCGGATTTGATGACGTCCTTGGAGCGGTCGACCAGCGTCAGGTAGCCGTTCGGGCTGATGTGCCCGACGTCGCCGGTGCGCAACCAGCCGTCGTCGAATTTGCTCGCGTCGACCTCGCCGCCGTCGGGCGAATAGTACGACGCGGTGATCCACGGACCGCGAACCTCCAACTCGCCCACGGCTTTTCCGTCGTCGGGCAGCACGCTGCCGTCGTCGCCGACGATCCGCGCCCGCACCGACGCGGGGAACCGTCCCTGCGTGGCGCGATAAGCCCATTCCTCGTCTCCCACAGCGCCTTTCGGCGGATGCGCGATACTGCCCAGCGGTGAGGTCTCGGTCATTCCCCAGGCGTGCAACAACTTCACGCCGTGCTTCTCCTGGAAGGCACGCATCATCGACGGCGGCAGTGCCGAACCGCCGACCGCGCAGGTGTGCAGATGCGAGATGTCCTGCGGATGCGCCTCGAGCGCGGCCAGCACACCGCCCCAGATGGTCGGCACGGCGGCGGCGAACGTCGGCTTGGCCACCGCCATCATCTCCAGCAGCGGGCCGGGTTGCAGGAAGCGGTCGGGCATCAGCAGGCTCGCGCCGACCATCATGGCCGCGTACGGCATCCCCCAGGCGTTGGCGTGGAACAGCGGCACGATGGCCAGTACCAGGTCGTTTCCGTTGAAGCCCATGCTGTTCGGCGAGATCACCTGCATGGCGTGCAGCCAGTTGGAGCGGTGCGAGTAGACCACACCCTTGGGGTCGCCGGTGGTGCCGGAGGTGTAGCACATGCCGGCGGGGGCGTGCTCGTCCAGAATCGGGTAGTCGTACGTATCCGGTTGCGCGGCAAGCAGTTCGGTCCAGGAGTGCACCTGCACGCCCTCGGGTGCGGTGAGTTCGGCCGGATCGCCGTTGACCACGATGACGTGCCGGACCGTGCGCAGCTGCGGCAGATACTTCGCGAACATCGGCAGCAGCGAGCCGTCGACGATCACCACCTGATCCTCGGCGTGGTTGGCCACGTAGACCAGTTGTTCGGGGAACAGCCGGATGTTCAGCGCGTGCAGGACCGCGCCCATCGCCGGGACGGCCGCGTAGACGACCATGTGCTCGGTGTTGTTCCACATGAAGGTGGCGACCCGGTCGCCCTGCTCGATACCCAGCGCGCGCAAGGCGTGCGCCAGCCGCGCCGCGTCGGCGCCCATCTCCCGGTAGGTGGTCGTGCGCAGCCCGGTACCCGTCCACGTCGAGATCGTCGCGTCGCCCTGGAAACTCTGCGCATACCGCAACAGTGTCGCCAGCGATAGCTGCTCGTCCTGCATCGTGCTCAACATCGAACGCCACTCCTTCAACCGTGAACGAGGTCACACCTGCCGCGAGGATAGCTGATACCGGGCGTCATCGTTATTGAGTCGACTGAAGCCAGACCAACCTGCAACACGCCGCTGGAGCAGGGGAAATACTTGAATCATGATCAACTCCGCAGCTCGGCCGGGCATCCGGGACCACGCGCGACGCGACGCATACCGACCGGATCGGTTTCAGAATTGACACCCGGATCGATGCCGAGCCCGGCGTGGCGGGCAACACTCGGTGAATCGGCGGCATCCACCCCGTCAAGATTGGCCGAAAATATTGATCGAATGTCCGTCGTTCCCCTAGGAAACCCGGTCCGACCACATAATCTCGTGTCATGACCCGCACGCCGACCATCCTCATCATCGGAGCCGGATTCGCCGGGCTCGGCATGGCGCTCGAGCTACAGCGCAACGGCCTGGACAATTTCACGATCCTGGAGAAGGCCGCCGATCTGGGCGGCGTGTGGCGGGAGAACACCTACCCCAACGCCGCCTGCGATGTGCCCTCGCCGCTGTACTCGTGGTCGTTCGAGCCGAAATCCGATTGGCCCCGGCGCTTTTCGCACCAGGCCGACATCCACGCGTACATGCGCGGAGTGGCGACGAAATACGGTCTGCCCGAGAAGGTCCGGTTCGGCACCGAGGTCACCGACGCGGAATTCGATGAGCACCAAGGTGTTTGGCAGGTGCGCACCGCCGACGGCGACACCCTCACCGCGGACGTGCTGATCCCCGCGGTCGGCCAGCTGTCGCGTCCGGCGCTGCCCAATATTCCGGGCATCGACACCTTCACCGGCGCCGCGTTCCACTCCGCCGAATGGGATCACGACGTCGATCTCGCAGGTAAGCGGATCGCGTGCATCGGCACGGGAGCCAGTGCGATCCAATACATTCCGGCGATTCAGCCCGAGACCGCGCACCTGACGCTGTTCCAGCGGTCGGCCGCCTGGGTGCTGCCGAAGTTCGACACCGAGTACACCGCGTTCCATCACGCGCTGTTCCGCTATTTTCCGCCGAGCCGGTGGGCCGAGCGGTTCTCGATCTGGTTGTTCTTCGAGGTGATGGCGCTCGCGTTGACCGATATCCCCGGCATCAAGCGCCCCGTGATCGGAATCGCGGATCGTCATCGCGCACAAGCTGTTTCGGATCCGGAGCTGCGCGCCAAGCTCACTCCAGACTACGCCGCCGGATGTAAGCGCGGCCTGTTCTCCAACGAGTACTTCCCGGCGTTGAGCCAGCCCAACGTCACCGTGGAGACCACCGCCATCGAGGCGGTCACCCCGACCGGTATCCGCACCGCCGACGGCGTCGAGCACGAGGTCGACGTCATCATCTACGGCACCGGCTTCAAGGGCACCGAATTCCTCGCCCCCATGAACATCTACGGCCGCGCGGGCCGCAAACTCGCCGACGTCTGGAACCCCGAGGGCGCCCGCGCCTACCTGGGCATGTCGGTCCCCGACTTCCCCAACCTGTTCCTGATGTACGGCCCGAACACCAACGTCGGCGCCGGTTCGATCATCTACATGCTCGAATCCCAGGCCCGCTACATCCGCCAGGTCGTCCAATACCTCTCCCCCCGCCCCGGCCACTTCCTCTCGGCCCTCCCCACCGTCGAACAATCCTGGGACGCCTGGCTCCAACGCCGCCTGAAGGACACCCCCTGGAACTTCTGCTCCAGCTGGTACCGCAACGCCTCCGGCCGCATCACCAACAACTGGCCCGGCGCCACCATCCTCTTCCGTTGGAAGACAAGAAAATTCACCCCCGACGACTACGCCGAATCCACCGCCCCCACCCCCTCCCCCCCCCCACACCCC
>NZ_WEGK01000016.1 GCF_009604405.1 Nocardia macrotermitis | reverse complement strand
ACCGGACCAAGCGAGGTGACCGCCCCTGAAATAACGACCCCCACCCGCAAGAGGGTGGGGACTTTCCCTGGCCACCAGTGGATACCTCACTTGGCCACCAACGGCGACTTCCATATGGCCATTGACATGGGGGACGAGTTGGGTGAGTTTGGGAACATCCCCGCGCGTGCGGGGCCGACACTTCTTGACCTGCGATGTTATCGCCGGAAGTAGCCAATTTCATTCACTTTGACTCGCGTGCACCGAAGTACGCCGGTACGGACCATGCATCGAACCTACGCGATGCCTGCTGAAGGTTGCGGCGCTGTTGGATCTGCTCGTGACGTTCATCGGGCTGGTACGAATTCCGTTGCGTGGCTGATGATTCTGCTGACTGTCGATCGGCTTCTGTTGAGTTCTCGGGAGATCTGGGTTGGGGTTCGGCCGTCGTTGTAGTGGCGGGTGAGGATGGTTGTCACCTCGGCTGGGTCGCGGCGGTGGGAGGGGTCTCGGTTGCATATGGCTGCGGCGATTTCGGGCCAGGGGTGGGTTGCAGGCTTGTCGGCTGGTTTAGGGGTGGCGTTGATCGTCGGGTGTTGTTCTGGTTCGTGGTGGTCGTCATCGTCTTCCGCAGTGGCGTCATTCGAATTCTGGGTCGCTGGCGTGGCCTCCTCGACGACCGCGAGTCTCGTGTGCAGCTCGAAGCGGGGAGAACGGGCGAGTGCGAGGAGTGCGACGGTTGATTGGGCCATCGAGCCTTCGATGATCAGTGGCCAGAGCCAGGCTTCGTGGGTGGGGATTCCCGCTTGCACGGCGAGCGCACGCAGTGCAGTGAACGAGAGCCAGAAAGCCCCGCCTGCGATCAGCACGGTCATGAGAGTGGCTATGAGGTGGGTGAGGCGGGCTTGGGCGTGTGCACGGAGCAGGATCGTGACGCCGTGGACTGCGGCCAGCAGGGCGATCGGGGGAACGACGGCGACTGCGGCGACGACCAGCGGTACGGCTGGTGCGTGCAGGACCGCGTAGGTGGCGTTGCCGGTGATGCTTACGAGGGCGGCGGCGGCGAGCACGCTCCAGAAGAAGACGTGTGCACGCGGACCACTGTGGTCGGCGGACGCAGTGGGCACCGCAGACGTCGTGCGAATGTCGGTGGACATGGAGGACCTTTCCGGTGGGTACGTGGTCAGCGTGCGGACTGGTCGGGGTTCAGCAGCATGGCCGGTGCGGACGCAAGCGGATGCTGTTCGCCGGTGAGGACGGAGAGTGCGGCGGCGACCTCGCAGATGTCGGCTTTGACGTAGGTGCCCGTTGTTCCGCCGCTCTTGCCTTCGTGGCCGGCGTAGGCGCGGGCCACGGCGGGGCCGAACGTACGCTCGACCCAGGTGAGCGTGGTGTGCCTCAGCCAGTGCGTCGAAATACCCTGCACCGCGACCCAGGGCAGGATTCCGCCGATGCGGACCCAGATGTGGTCGTATCGGCGGTCGGTCAGGGGCGCACCGGACCGGTAGCGCAGCAGCTGCTCGGATTTGGGTGCGTGGCGTTCTTCGGCGTGTTGGACCAGGTGACGCATCAGGGTCGGTGAGACAGGTTGCCAGCGGGTCGTCCCGCCCTTCTCCCGCAGGTAGATCAGGCACTGGTCGACGTCGAGGTCGTGTGGTCGCAGCGCGAGCGCCCCGCCGCGGCGGCAGGCCGTTTCGATGTGCAGTCGCAGGATCAGCGAGTCGAGTTCGGGGTCGTTGCCGGAAGTGGCTGCGGCGTGGCAGATTTCGGCGAGTTGCCCGGACGGGATGGCGTAGCGATGTGAGCCACGGCGGGTGGGCTTGGGCACCTTGCGAGCAGGGTTGTCCGAGGGGCGGATCCAGCCGTTCTCCTCGGCGTATCGGTATATGCATCGGACAGCGCTCACGAAGTTCTCGACCGCGCCACCTCCGCCACGAGTCGCCCGGGTCGTGCGGGCGGTGTCCCGGACCACCCGGGCCATCCCCTCGAGATCGGGCTTCGACACGGCGTCGAGACGGTGGTCGCTCCATACATTCAGCAGGCGCTTGAAGTGGGTGTCGTAGGTGCGGAGCGTCCCGGCGGTCAGGGTCAGGCGGACTTTGGGAATGACCTCGCCGAATGTGGGAGCGCAGGGACCGTCGGCCACGAGATCGGCGGCGGAGATGCCCATTTGAGACAAAAGCAATCGAGCTGCGGCGACCGTTTCGGCGTTGGCTCCGGAGGACCGGTCGAGTGATGTGGTCATCGTCACCACCGGTCCAGCAGGTGAACGCTCTCGGCGAACAGCTCGTCCATGGCGGCAGGTGGATGTACTACGAGCCGCCGTTGTGAGATCCGCCCTATCAATAGGACTCGGTCACCGATGAACAGATTGACGCATCTGCGCAATTTGTAGTGCACCCGGAACAACTCGTCGGAGGTCACTGTCGCAGCGCCTTCCTTCGACGGGGCAACGAGCAGGACCCCGTGGTCGGAGCAACGAATGTTCAGGCGAGTGCCCGGTTTCCAGGTCAGCTTGCGGAAAACCTGCCGGTCGAGAATCCGGCCACCCTCGCCGACCGTCGACATGCCGTAGACCAGATCGTCCTGGGCACGTCGCACGGGAACCGGATAGGCGATCGGACCGTGCAGCAACTCCTGCAACGGGGCCTGCGGCGGAACGATGGGCGTGATCACAACGACCACCCCCGGAAACACGAAACGCCGACCACCGGTAATCCGATGATCGGCGCATTCGCAATCTGGTACTGCAACACGACGAGCATGCTTGCCACCTCCTGCGGGTGTTCAAGCGCACTTGAACACCATGCCGTTGGATGTGGCACGTATGCCGTCGTTCTGGTGGGCGAAGGGGGACTTGAACCCCCACGTCCCGAAGGACACTGGCACCTGAAGCCAGCGCGTCTGCCATTCCGCCACTCGCCCGAGCGACTCGAAGACAGTAGCACGGGGGCGACGACGGAAAGAAATCGCCTGTTCACGGACCTACACGGGGTGTTGCGCAGGATTGGGAACCCTGGGGGTGCGCCGGGAGTTACAGGTGTGGACGATCGTGGATATCATGCAGGGACCGTGTCGCTACGTCGACACGCCCTATCGGCGTGTCGCCAATCCTGAACAGACGACCTGACGCATGTGTACCGAAGGAGGCCGAGATGGGTTTCGTGACCCGCTTCGAACGCCGCCTGCAGGGGGCGGTCGGCGACGCGTTCGCGCGCGTCTTCGGCGGTAGTGTCGTCCCCCAGGAGGTGGAGGCGGCGCTGCAACGTGAGGCTGCCGATCGGGTCACCGAGCTCGAGGGTGGCCACCTGCTGGCTCCCAACAGTTACACCATCACCATCAACGCGTCGGACCTGCAACAACTCGACGCCGATCACGACCTCACCACCCGGGCCTTCGCCAAACATCTCCAGGATTACATCCAGGAACAGGGGTGGCAGACCTACGGTGAAGTACACGTCGAGTTCGAACCATCCCCTACGCTGCACACCGGGCAGTTCAGGACTCGCGGTCGGGTCGATCCCGACGCGGACCGCCGGACTCCGGCGGCTCGCGGACCCTCACCCGGCCGACCTGGACCACCCCGACAGAGAACCGCAAACCCGCAACCAGGAGCTGGCCCCATGACGCAGAACTCAGGCTACGACCCGAGCCGTGAGCCCGCGGAGTCCGATCCACGCAACCGCGGGTACGCGCCGCCCCCGGCGGGCCGTCCCGCCCAGGGCTACGACGATTACGGCCGTGGCGGCTATCAGGCCCCCGGCGGTAACTACCAGGCTCCGGCCGGTGGCGAATACGCCGCACCCGACGCGCAACAGGGTTACGGCGACTACCAGAACGGTCAGGACTACCAGCAGGGCGGCGCGGCGTACGGCCAGCAGCAGGGGTACGACCAACAGGGCTACGACCAGGGTTACGACCAGCACAGCGGCTACGACCAGGGCAGTTACGGCCAGCAGCAGGGCTACGACCAACAGGGTTACGCCGAGCAGAACCACCAGGGCTACAGCGACCAGGCCTACGGGCAACAGCAGGGTTACGCGGACCAGGGTGGTTACGGCCAACAGCAGGCATACGGCCAGACACCGAGCGGCTACGACCAGGGTTACGGCCAGCAGCAACAGGGCTACGACCAGAGTTACCAGCAGGGCTACGGCCAGCAGCAGGGCGGTTACGAGCAGAGCGGTTACGGCCAGCAGCAGGGCTACGAGCAGGGTGGCTACGCCCAGCAGCAGCAGGGCGGCTACGCCCAGCCCGGCCAGGCCGCCGCGGGCGGTTCGGGCTACTCGGCCACCCTCCAGCTCGACGACGGCAGCGGCCGGACCTATCAGCTGCGTGAGGGAAGCAACATCATCGGCCGCGGCCAGGACGCGCACTTCCGGCTTCCCGACACCGGGGTGTCCCGCCGCCACATCGAGGTGCGCTGGGACGGTCAGGTCGCGATGCTCTCGGACCTCGGTTCCACCAACGGAACGCTGGTCAACGGCTCGCCGGTGCAGGATTGGCAGCTCGCCGACGGGGATATCATCCGCGCCGGACATTCCGAGATCCTGATCCGAATCGTCTGATCCCGTAAGCTCGCCGATGCGGGTCACGATGCGGCGCGGAAAACTTGCCCTTATCGTGATCGCAACCGGTCATCGGCCCTATGATGCTGCCAACCCTCGGTCGGCAGCAGGTCCGTGCTGACCAGCAAGCCGGTTGGGGGTCGGACCGTCGTCCCATATCGGCAGGAACAGGAGGTGGAGCACCGTGCAGGGACTGATCCTGCAATTGACCCGTGCGGGGTTCCTACTGCTGTTGTGGCTGTTCGTATGGGCGGTGCTCCGGACTCTGCGCAGCGACATCTACGCGGCATCCGGCATTCGGATCCAGCCCCGGGCCGCACGCGGTTCCTCGGTGCTGCCATCCCTCAGCCGTGGCCAGAAGGGCGCCAAGTATCTAGTGGTGACTCAAGGTTCACTCGCCGGTACCCGGATAACCCTGGGTGCCCAACCGGTGCTCATCGGGCGTGCCGACGATTCCACGCTGGTACTCACCGATGACTATGCCTCGACCAGGCATGCGCGACTCTCGCCGCGAGGCGAGGACTGGTACGTCGAAGATCTGGGTTCCACCAACGGCACCTATCTCGACCGCGCGAAGGTCACCACCCCGGTGCGGGTTCCGCTCGGGTCCCCCGTCCGTGTCGGTAAGACAGTGATCGAGCTGCGATCGTGACACTTGTTCTTCGTTACGCGGCGCGCAGCGACCGCGGACTCGTCCGAGGCAACAACGAGGATTCCGTTTACGCCGGCGCGCGCCTGCTCGCGCTGGCCGACGGAATGGGCGGCCATGCCGCCGGTGAAGTCGCCTCCCAATTGATGATCGCCGCACTCGCGCATCTCGACGATGACGAGCCCGGCGACGACCTGCTCGGCAAGCTGGATCGCGCGGTGCATTCGGGCAACGCGGCCATCGCCGACCAGGTCGAGGAAGAGCCCGAACTGGACGGCATGGGCACCACGCTCACCGCAATCCTGTTCGCGGGCAAGAAACTCGGCCTGGCGCACATCGGCGATTCGCGCGCGTACCTGTTCCGCGACAACGAGCTGGCCCAGATCACCCGCGACGACACGTTCGTGCAGTCGCTGGTCGACGAGGGCCGGATCACGCCCGAACAGGCGCACACCCATCCGCAGCGATCGCTGATCATGCGGGCGCTCACCGGCAATGAGATCGATCCCACACTGATCATGCGGGAGGCACGGGCGGGCGATCGCTACCTGCTGTGCTCGGACGGCCTGTCCGACGTGGTCAGCGACGAGACGATCGGAAACACATTGCGGGAGGGCAACACCGACGAGGCGGCCGACCGTCTCATCGAGCTCGCCCTGCGCAGCGGTGGCCCGGACAACGTCACCGTCGTCGTCGCGGACGTCATCGATCTGGACTACGGCCAGAGCCACCCGATCGTGGCCGGCGCGGCCTCCGGTGAGGACGAGGACACTCCTCCGCCGAACACCGCCGCCGGTCGTGCCGCCGCGATGCGCCCGCCGCGGGCCGCACCGCGCCGCGCCCCGGTCGCGCCGGAGCCGCCCGAGCCGCGCAAGAGTCACAAGCTGCGCTGGATCCTGCTCTCGCTCGCGTTGATCGCGGCCGTCGCGGTGGGACTCGTGGTGGGCTACAAGATGATTCGCAACAACTACTACGTCGGCGCGGACAATGGCAACGTGGTCATCGTGCGCGGGTTACCCGGTTCGGTGCTCGGCTATTCGATCCACGATGTCGACCAGATCGCCTGTGTGCAGCGCGACGGGGAGCTGAGCCTGGCGGCGACGGGTGAGAGCTTTCCCTCGGGCTGTAAGCAGTTGCAGGTCATCGATCTCGAGCAGACCGGCCGCGACAAGGTGAACAACGGCCTGCCCCCGGGGGCGCTGGACGATGCGCGCACCCAGCTCGCCAAGCTCGCGCAGCAGGATCTGCTCCCGGCGTGCAGCACCACGACCACGGTCTCGACGCCCTCGACGCCGCAACCCACCCCGGCGCCCACGACTCCCGCCACCCCGACCGGCGCCGCACCGGTTCCCGGCCAGCCCGCGCCCGCCAGCGGCGACGGCCGTCCGGGTGCGCCCGCTCCGACCACCACCGCGCCCGCCACGCCGACGACCGCGTCGCAGGCCCCGCAAACTCCGGGGGAGAACTGCAGGAAGGCGGACTGATGTCCGCTCCGGCACCGCTGTCTGCGGGAGCCTTCCCGAGTCCTCCGGGCGGGTTCGCTCCTGCCCCGCCGCCCTCGACTCGTCGTAACGTGGAACTGCTGCTGCTCGGGACGGCGGTCGTGGTGACCACCGTCGCGCTGGTGCTGGTGGAAGCCGCTCAGGATCAAGGCATTTCGTGGGAGTGCGCCGATCTGGCGATGGCCTACCTGGCGCTGTTCGCGGTCGCGCATCTGGCCGTGCGACGTTTCGCGCCATTCGCCGATCCGCTGCTGCTGCCGATCGCCGCACTGCTGAACGGCCTGGGCCTGGTGCTGATCCACCGGCTGGATCTGGCTGACGCGCAGAACGCCCGCACCAACTCCCTGCCGATCCCCGCCGCCGACGTCGACCACCAGGTGCTGTGGACCGCGGCGGGCATCCTGATCCTGGCGACCGTGCTGGTGGTGTTGCGTGACTATCGCACGCTGGCGCGTCACAACTACGCCATCGGCGCACTGGGCCTGGTGCTACTGCTGCTGCCTGCGGTGCTGCCGGAACGATTCGCCACCACGAACCACGCGAAGATCTGGGTGCGACTGCCCGGATTCACCGTACAGCCGGGCGAATTCGCGAAAATCCTGCTGGTGGTGTTCGTCGCCGCGCTGCTGGTGTCCAAGCGGGACTGGTTCACCGCCGCCGGACGCCGCGCCTTCGGCATCGAACTGCCGCGGCTGCGCGATCTGGGTCCGCTGCTGCTGGTGTGGATCGTCAGCGTCGGGGTGCTGGTGTTCGAGCGGGATCTGGGTGTCTCGCTGTTGATCTTCGGCACCGTGCTGGCGCTGCTGTACATCGCGACCGAGCGGGTGGGTTGGCTCGTCGCGGGCGGGGTACTTCTGATCATCGGATTGCTCTTCGCCTACAACACGTTCGGGTCGCTGCGCGCGCAGGTGCACGTGTGGTTGCACCCCTTCTCGGACTACAACAACACCGGTTACCAGATCGCGCAGTCGCTGTTCGGGCTGGCTACCGGCGGACTGGCCGGTACCGGACTGGGTAACGGGCGGCCCGATCGGGTGCCGCACGCCCGCACCGATTTCATCGTCGCCACCGTCGGCGAGGAACTCGGACTGATCGGGCTGGCCGTGGTGCTGGTGCTGTTCACCGTGCTGGTGATGCGCGGTCTGCGCACGGCGCTGGCGGTGCGGGACAGCTTCGGCAAACTGCTCGCCGCCGGACTTGCCTGCACGATTGCCGCCCAGGTGTTCATGGTGGTGGGCGGTGTCACCAAATTGCTGCCGCGTAGCGGTATGAGCACGCCTTTCCTGTCGTACGGCGGATCCGCGCTGCTCGCCGAGTACGCATTGCTGGCATTGTTGATAAGGATCTCCGATGCCGCCCGCGCACCGGCGCCGACCCGGAGGAAGGACATCGCGCCGACCAGCAACCCACCCACCGAGACGTTGCGCCCGGCGAAAACGGAGATCATCCGCACGGAATCGAGCCGAGGGGAACCAGCATGAACACACCACTGCGCCGCGTCGCCATGGCTGTGATGCTGATGACCGTCGCCCTGCTGCTCAACGCGACCTACGTCCAGGTGATCAAGGCCGACAGCCTGCGCAGCGACCCGCGCAACTCACGGGTGCTGCTGGACGAGTATTCCCGCCAACGCGGGCAGATCTCGGCCTCGGGCACGGTGCTGGCCAGTTCGGTCGCCACCGACGACCGGTACAAGTACCTGCGCACCTACCCCACCGATCCGCTGGCGTACGCCCCGGTCACCGGCTTCTACTCGATGCAGTACGGCCGCACCGAACTCGAACTCGCCGAGGATTCGGTGCTCAACGGATCGGACAGCAAGCTGTTCGGGCGTCGCCTGATCGATCTGGTCTCCGGCCGGGATCCGCGCGGCGGCAACGTCGTCACCACGATCAATCCGGTGATGCAGAAGGTTGCCTACGATCAGCTGACCAAGAATGGGTACACCGGTTCCGTGGTCGCCATCGAACCCAGTACGGGCCGCATCCTGGCCATGGTCTCCACGCCGAGTTACGACCCGAACCAGCTGGCCACGCACGACGGCGCGAACAGCACCAAGGCGTGGGAGCAGCTCAGCGCGGATCCGAAACAGCCGTTGCTGAACCGCGCCATCTCGCAGACCTATCCGCCGGGATCCTCGTTCAAGGTGATCACCTCGGCCGCGGCCCTGGCCACGGGCATCCAGACCACCGATCAGTTCACCGCCGATCCGCGAATCACGTTGCCCGACACCAGCACCACGCTGGAGAACTTCGACGGCGAACACTGCGGTAACAACCCCACCGTCACGATGGAGGAGGCCTTCGCCCTGTCCTGCAACACCGCGTTCGCGCAGATCGGCATGAAGGTCGGCGCGGCCAAGCTCAAGGACACCGCGGCGGCGTTCGGCATCGGCACCCATTCGGGTATTCCGCTGCCGGTGGCCGACAGCACCGTCGGCACCATTCCGGACGAGGCATCCCTCGCGCAGAGCAGTATCGGTCAGCGCGACGTGGCCGTCACCCCGCTCGACGACGCGGTCATCGCGGCCACCGTCGCCAACGGCGGTGTCCGGATGGAACCGCATATGGTGGATCAGACCCAGGGCCCGGACCTGTCCGAACTGTCCAAGACCAAACCGGTGTCGGTCGGCCAGGCGATCAGCCCGCAGGTGGCCTCGACGTTGACCAACATGATGATCGACTCGGAGAAGAACACGTTCCAGGGCAACACCACCTCGTTCCAGATCGCGTCCAAGACCGGTACCGCCGAGCACGGCGCCAATCCGGGCACCACCCCGGCACACTGCTGGTACATCGGATTCGCGCCCGCGCAGAACCCGAAGATCGCCATCGCGGTCGTCGTGGAGAACGGCGGCAACATGGGTCTGAAGGGCACCGGAGGTTTCGTGGCATCCCCCATCGGACGAGCCGTGCTCGAGGCCGGTCTGCAGGGGAGCTGAACGAGGATGACCAAGTACGGCCTACGGGGGCTCCCATGCTGACCAACGGCGCGATGATCGCCGACCGCTACCGACTGCAACGCCTGATCGCCACCGGCGGGATGGGCCAGGTGTGGGAGGCGCTGGACACCAGGCTCGACCGCCGGGTCGCGGTCAAGGTGCTCAAGGCGGAGTTCTCCGCGGATCCGACGTTCCGGCAACGGTTCCGGACCGAGGCGAAGACGACCGCGCAACTCAACCATCCGGGCATCGCGGGCATCTACGACTACGGCGAGACCATGGACCCGCAGGGCGGCGAAACCGCCTATCTGGTCATGGAACTCGTGCAGGGCGAACCGCTCAACGCGGTGCTCAACCGGCTCGGCCGCCTGTCGGTGGTGCAGGGCCTGGACATGCTCGAGCAGACCAGCCGCGCCCTCGAGGTGGCCCATGCCGCGGGCGTCGTGCACCGCGACGTGAAACCGGGCAACATCCTGGTCACCCCGACCGGTCAGGTGAAGATCACCGACTTCGGCATCGCCAAGGCGGTGGACGCGTCACCGGTGACCAAGACCGGCATGGTGATGGGCACCGCCCAGTACATCGCGCCCGAACAGGCCACCGGCGAGGACGCCACCTCAGCCAGTGACGTGTACTCCCTCGGCGTGGTCGGCTACGAGGCCCTCGCCGGGCAGCGCCCGTTCAGTGGTGACGGCGCGTTGACCGTCGCGATGAAACACGTGCGCGACACCCCGCCGCCGATGCCCTCGGATCTGCCGCCGAACGTGCGCGAGCTGATCGAGATCACCATGACCAAGGATCCGACGCGGCGTTATCACAGTGGTGGCGAGTTCGCCGACGCCGTGGCCGCGGTGCGGTCCGGGCGGCGTCCCCCGATGCCGCGCGGTATGGGCGGGCCGAGCACGCCGCAGGGCGGTGCGGCGCGGGTGCTGCCGCCGCCGACCGGCGCGACCACGGTGCTGCCCCGCGACTACGACGACCGTTACCCGAATTCCCCACGGCCGCAAGGACGTCCGACGGGCGTGACCTCCGCGATGGGCGGCCACCCGGACGACGATCTGCCGTACGACGACGAACCAGGTATGAGCCGCCCCACCAAATGGCTGCTCGGCCTGGGCATCGGCGCGCTGGTACTGGGCGGTGCGGCGGCGTGGGTGCTGCTCAGCGGCAGCCCGCCGCAGCAGTCGGTCACCCCGGTGGTCACCCACTCCACCACCACGGCCCCGGTGACGACCACCACCGAGGCGCCGACGACCACCGACGAACCGACCACGACCAGGTATGTCCCCCCGGTCGAGACCACTCGGACGACGCCGCCGACCACGACGACGACCCCACCGTCCTCCAGCACCACGACCAGCGACTCGCCCACCACCACGACCACCGGACGGCATCATTCGACGCAGTCCCCGTGGGATAACGGCGATTCGACCTACCCGTCGGTGGAGATCCCGACACTGCCGGGTGTTCCGGGCATGAACGGATACAACCAGAACGGGTACAACCAGAACGGTTATCACAACGGGTACAGCCAGAACAGCTACCCGGACCGTCACTCGCACAACCAGTACACCGACGTCAGCCCCCCGGACACCTTCTCACAAGGACAACCATGACCACCCCGAAGAATCTGTCTTCTCGCTATGAGCTGGGCGAGATCATCGGATTCGGCGGCATGTCCGAGGTACACAAGGCTCGCGACGAACGGCTGGGCCGCGATGTCGCCATCAAGGTGCTGCGCGCGGACCTGGCCCGCGACCCCACCTTCTATCTGCGTTTCAAACGCGAGGCGCAGAACGCCGCCGCCCTGAACCATCCGGCCATCGTCGCGGTCTACGACACCGGCGAGGCGGAGGTGGACGGCGGTCCGCTGCCGTACATCGTGATGGAGTACGTGGACGGCGACACGTTGCGCGACATGGTGCGCGGCGACGGTCCGCTGGCCCCGCGACGCGCGATGGAGATCATCGCGGATGTCTGTGCGGCACTGGACTTCAGCCACAAGAACGGCATCGTGCACCGCGATATGAAGCCCGCCAACATCATGATCAACCGGCAGGGCGCGGTGAAGGTGATGGACTTCGGCATCGCCCGCGCGATCGCCGACAGTTCCAATCCGATGACCCAGACCGCCGCGGTCATCGGTACGGCGCAGTATCTTTCGCCCGAACAGGCCCGCGGCGAGCAGGTCGACGCGCGCTCGGACGTGTACTCGGTCGGCTGCGTACTGTACGAAATCCTCACCGGCGAACCACCTTTCACCGGTGACTCGCCGGTCGCGGTGGCGTATCAGCACGTGCGCGAGGATCCGCAGCTGCCCTCCAACGTGCACGCGGGCGTACCGCGCGAGCTGGATTCGGTCGTGCTCAAGGCGATGAGCAAGAATCCGGCGAACCGCTATCAGTCGGCCGCGGAGATGCGTTCGGATCTGATCCGGGTGTTGGGCGGGCAGAAACCGCAGGCCCCGACGGTGATGACCGAGGAGGATCGCACCACGTTCCTGGGCGCGGTCGACGCGCCGCGCTCGCAGGAGGATTCCGGCGACACCGCCCCCGCCCGCACGCGCGATCCGCGTCGCACCATGTTGATCGGCGGGATCGGCGCGGGTGTGGTGGTGCTGTTGATCGCGCTGTACTGGGTGTTCCTGGGGCCGGGCAGCAGTTTCAACCAGGTGGACATCCCCGATCTGGCGAACAAACCGCTGGCGCAGGCGCAGAACGAATTGCAGAAGGCCGGATTCTCGGTGGCCATTCAGCAGAAGTCCGACGGTAAGACCGCGAACGGGAACGTCATCGAGACGCAGCCGCTCGGCGGTTCGCGCGCGCCCAAGGGCAGCACGGTCACCCTCGAGGTGTCCACGGGTCCGCAGCAGATTCCGGTGCCGCGGCTGGCCGATCTCACCCAGCAGCAGGCCCAGCAGCAGCTCGAATCGGCTGGGCTGCAACTGGATCCGAATATCGGCCACGGTACGTCGAGTATCGAGGAGAAGGACAAGGTGGTGAGCCAGAATCCGCCCGAGGGGTCGAAGATCGACGCGGGCAGCAAGGTCACCATCTCCCTGGGCAAGGGTCCGGATCAGGTGCGGGTGCCGCAGGTCGTCGGCCAGCAGTTGAGTGTCGCCGAGCCGAATCTGAGCGACAGCAGTGGTTTCAAGGTGGTCGTGCAGCGGGTGCCGTCCTCGCATCCCAGCGGCGAGGTGATCTCGACCAGTCCGCCGGGCGGTTCGATGGCCGACAAGGGTTCGACCGTCACGGTGCAGGTGTCCAGCGATCAGATCACCATGCCGAATCTGTCCGGACTCACCTCCGCGCAGGCGCTGGAGAAACTGCGGTCGGCGGGCTGGACCGGCAGCGTCAGCCAGATCACCCAGACCACGCAGGGCACCTTCGACGCGGGCAGCGTCGGGCGGATCGTCGATCAGCAGCCGAAGGCGAGTTCGACGATCTCCAAGGACTCGACGATAACGTTCGTGCTGGGAGTGCTGGGCCCGCCGTGATACGCGCACGTTCCGAGTCGGGTGAGAGTGCCCGGCTCGGAACGTGTTTCGGCCGCCGAGCGTGATTCAGCCGAGTTCGAGGTGCCGGTTCATCGACATGGCCTCGTCGGCCAGATCCGCGAGCTCGATCACCTCGACGCCGTGTTCCCGCAGCTTCTCCACCCCGACGCAGTCCGCGACGAAGGTGGCCGGTTCACGCCAGGCGATGACGACGCGGCGGATTCCGGCGGCGAGGATGCGATCGGTACACGGCACGCGGTCCTGGGAGGCGCGCTGCGAACAGGGCTCGAGGGTGCTGTAGATGGTCGCGTGGGCGAGGCGCGGATCGTCGCCGAGTTTGTTCAGCGCGGATTCCTCGGCATGCACCTTCGCGTCGGTCTCCCGCGAATACCCGTGTGCCAGTTCGACATCGTCCTGATCCACGATCACCGCCCCGACCGAGAACGCCCCCGGACTCTTCGGACACAACCGCGCCAGCTCGATCGCATGCCGCATCCGAGCCCGATCACGCCTCTCGACATCCTCTCGGGACATCTCGACGCTCCTCTCCCTACCTCGGACATGCGCGGCCACTTGACCCGCGCCTCGTTCGACTACGAATTCTGTTGTGCCGGTGGGTAATTCCACTCGCGGAAAATGCCGATCCCGGTTCCGGTGACCACCTCCATTCTGCGTCACGAACGGCCCCGACCGGCGCTCGGGTGCCGGACCGACAGGTCTCGGGCACCGCATCGACATGTGGATGTACCGCGAATACGCCAACTACGTTGCGCGCCTGTGTAAGTGGACCGGCAAGGCGACTTTTCGAGGGCGGAACAGATCTCGGGCTCGCCGACATCGGATCAAGGCGAGCGCGAATCGACCGGTTCAGGCGCCGAGCTGGTGTCCCTTGGGCAGGTAGCGCAGCAGGGCGATATCTCCGACGCGGGTGAGGTCGGCCAACTCCAGCCGACGTCCGGATCCCCCCGGATACGCCGCCGGATGCAGGAAGCGGGGGGCGGCCGGATCACCGACCAGGATGGGGGCCACGGCCAGGAGGAGCTCGTCGGCGAGGTCGGCGGACAGGAAGGCGGTGTGGATGCGGCCGCCGCCCTCGACCATCAGGCGGGTGATGCCGCGGCGGCCGAGGTCGTCCAGGAGTGCGCCGAAATCGATTGCGGGACCGAGGGATACGACGTCGGCCAGGCCGGAGAGGCGGTCGCCGAGCCGGGTCGCACCGGCGTCGGTGGTGTAGACGAGTTTGCCGCCGCCGTGATGCCAGACCCGCAGGGCCGGATCCAACTCGCCGCTCGCGCTGACGGTGACCTTCAGCGGATACTCGGGTTTCCCCGCGGCGATCCGGCGGGCCCGGCGATCGGCGTCGTTGACCAGCAGCCGGGGGTTGTCACTGCGCAACGTCTGTGCGCCGACCAGAATCGCGTCGGAATCCGCACGCACCGCGTCGACCCGGTCGAAATCCTCGGCATTGGACAACAGCAGCCGGTCCGGACTCGCATCGTCGAGATACCCGTCGAGGCTGACCGCCACGGACAGCAGCACATGGGGTCGCGGCCCAGGGCTCAAAGACCACACCTTCCCGTTGCGAGGCGCTCAGACCAGCGCCGCGACCTCGGCCTCGAGCGTCTCGACCAGTCCTTCCGCCGGACGCTCGCCGCAGACTTCGAGCCAGTTGGCGAGCATCCGGTGCCCGCCCTGGGTGAGCACCGATTCGGGATGGAACTGCACGCCGTGGATGGGCAGGGTGCGATGCCGCATGGCCATCACGATGCCGGTCTCGGTGCGGCCGAGCACCTCGATCTCGGCGGGGAGGGTGTCCTCGACGACGGTGAGCGAGTGGTAGCGGGTCGCGGTGAACGGGTCCGGCAGTCCGGCCAGCACACCCGCGCCGACGTGGAACACCGAACTGGTCTTGCCGTGCAGCAGCTCCGGCGCGCGGGTGACCGTCGCGCCGAACGCCTCGCCGATCGCCTGATGCCCGAGGCACACCCCGAGCAGCGGCACCTCGTGGCGCGCACAGGCGCGAACGAGGTCGATACTGGCACCGGCACGATCCGGCGTACCCGGTCCGGGACTGATCAACAGGCCGTCGAATGCGGTGACGACGCGGTCCGGATCGGACAGTTCCGCATCGTCGTTGCGCCACACCGTGGCCTCGACACCCAACTGGCCCAGGTACTGCACCAGGTTGAACACGAAGCTGTCGTAGTTGTCGACGACCAGTACACGCATGGCGCCAGCCTACGGGGTGGCCGATCCGACGTCGCGCGAATACCACCGTCGGCACCCCCGTGAGCTGCTCACCAGCACCGCGACCCACGCACGGCGACCCGGCTGGGATAGCCTGAGGGCAGACCGGCGACGCCGGGCGTCGCATGCGTATGCCCCCGCCGGTACGACCCGCACCCGAATACGAGGACGTCATGCCCAAGTCGAAGGTCCGCAAGAAGACCGATCATACGATCAACCCTGCCAGTCGCACCCCGGTCAAGATCAAGGGCGGCCCCTCCTCGGCCTGGTACGTCAGCCTCATGCTCGGCTTCATGCTGGCCGGTCTGGCCTGGCTGATCGTGTACTACCTGGCCAGCGACAAGCTGGCCTGGATGGGCAAACTCGACGCCTGGAACTTCCTGATCGGCTTCGGACTCATGGTCGTCGGCCTGGTCATGACCATGCGGTGGCGCTGATCCCGCACCGCGTGTTCTTACATCTGTGTTATTCATGCACACCTGTGGATGAGCCTGTGGACAACCCGAGGAGCGAGTGGGGATCGTGACGGCATCCGAACCGGTGTCCCGGCTGCGATGGTCCACACCACCCGCCGCCCTGGTGACCGCCGCAGTGGGCGGGATCGTGCTGGCCGTGGCCGCGATCTTCACCGGCGACGCGCCGAGCCGCCTGCTGGTCGGCCTCGCGGCGCTACTGCTGCTCGGACTGTCCGCGGTGGGTCTGCGGCAACGTCCGCGCCTCAGCATCGTGCCCGGTCAACGCCCTGTGCTGGTCGTGCGCGGGTTGCTGGGCGCGGTGGAATATCCGCGGGACCGGATCCTGCGGGCCCGGGTGGTGAGTTTCCGGCGGCTCGGGCGCAAATCGCCGAATCTGGAGATCGACGTCGAGCACGACGGTGAGGATCGGCTGCTCATCTTCGGGCGCTGGGATCTGGGCACGCATCCCCAGGACGTGCTGGACGCGCTGGTCGAGCACGGACTGGCCGTACCCGAGCCGCTCGGTTAGCACGGCTCGACCGGACCGCGCGGCCGGAACGGTTCGGTTCGGGATCGGCTCAGGACCCGATCGACGCCGCGGCCGCCCCGATCAACACCAGGCTCAGCACCGCGACCAGCCCCATCGCGGCCCACCCGACCCGCAATCCGCTCTCCTGCGTGCGAACCCGCACCCACTGCGGCCCGTACAGCAACCCGACGGTGGCCAGCGTGCCCGCGGCCAGACCGCCGAGATGACCCCACAACGAAATCCCCGGCACCGAAATACTGATGATCAGGTTGATCCCGATGACGACCAGCATCTGGGTGGGACTGCGCCGCAAACGCAACAGCACCACGGTCAGCGCACCGAACAACCCGAAGATCGCCCCCGAGGCGCCCGCGGTCGCGTCGTGCGGGGCCAGCCACATCACCGCGGCCGCGCCCCCGAACAGCGAGATCAGGTAGATCGTCAGATACCGCCAGCGCCCCAGCACCGTCTCCGCGTCGCGCCCGAGCATGTACAACGCGAACATGTTGACCGCCAGATGCAGCGGGCCGTAGTGCAGGAACGCACCTCCGACCACGCGAATCCACTGACCGCGCGCGACCCCCACCGGCCACAGCACCCAGTCCTCGAACAGCGTCGAGTACTGATTGGCGGCCACGCTGTGCGCCTGGAAGGCGGTGAACGCGAAGACCGCGACGTTCAACGCGATCAGCACGTAGGTCACATACGGCACCGGCCGGGTGGCCACCGGGCCGCCGACGGCCGTGCGCGCCTGCCGCACCTCACGTTGTCCCTGGGAGACGCATTCCACACACTGCTGGCCGACCGCGGCCTGGCGCAGGCACTCCGGACAGGCGGGACGCCCGCACCGAGTGCATGCCAGACCGGTGGTGCGGTCCTGATGACGGAAACAGGTCGGTGCGGGCGGTTGAGGATTCACGAAACTCCGTGTTCATCGACTACGAGCGGCACGAGGGTGGTAATTGCACGCTACCCTCGCAAAACGGACCGCTCATCCCGGGCGAGGAATTCAGCCGAGCGTGACACCGGAAATCGTCACCGGTTCCTTCGGCCGATCGTTGCGATCCACGGCGGTGGTGGCGATCGCGTCGACGACCTTGCGCGAATCGGGTTCGAGCACCTCACCGAAGATGGTGTGCTTGCGGTTCAGGTGCGGCTGCGGGCCGACGGTGATGAAGAACTGCGAACCGTTGGTGCCCGGTCCGGCATTCGCCATCGCCAGCAGGTAACCGCGGTCGAACCGCAGCTCCGGATGGAATTCGTCACCGAACTCGTACCCCGGACCACCGCGACCGGTCCCGGTCGGATCGCCGCCCTGGATCATGAACCTGTCGATGACGCGGTGGAACGTGCTGCCGTCGTAGAACGGGCCGGTGGTCGCACCGGCGGCGTTCTGCGTCGAGTACGGCGCACTGCCGTCGGCCAGGGCGATGAAGTTACGCACCGTTTTCGGCGCGTGGTTACCGAAGAGCGCGATCTTGATATCACCGTGGTTCGTATGCAGCGTTGCCACGGAGGTCTGATTCGGTGAAGTCACGCCGAACATGTTGACACATGCGAGGCCGTGTTCCGCCGAGCACCGACCGGTGCCGCGGGTTTTCCTGAGCAAACACCCCTCGGCACCGGTATTTCGGTTGTCTCACAGGGTGAATCGGATAACCGCGCCGAACCCGGCAAACTCGCTCAGTGCGCGGTGGCGTGCTGTCGAGTCGAGCCGTTGGTGCTGTAACCGAGACGAGGCGGTTCGGGCGCCGGCGCCGGAAGCTGCGGCTTGCGGGTGACGACCCGCCAAGCGGTACCGCCCGCGACGGCGGCGAGAACTACGACGATCAACCGGTTGCGCAACCGGCCCTTACGGGAACTGCCCAACTGCATACGACCACTGTGTCACAGCCGCGCATTTCGTGCAGTAGGCACTGCTCGCGACCTCACCTGCTGACGGTGCGTTCGAACTGCCGCAGCGACAGCGGCACGAAGACCACCAGCAACACCACCACCCAGATCAATGTGGTGAGCACCGGATGCCGCATGGACCACACATCCGGCGGCGGGGTGAGCGCACTGGTGTTGCCGAACAGCTCGCGGATCGCCTGCGTCACCGCCGACACCGGATTCCAGTCCGCGAAAATCCTTAGCGGCGTTGGCAATTGCGCACTGGGGACGAAGGTGTTGGCGATGAACGTCAACGGGAAGATCACCATGAAACTCGCGTTGTTGAACACCTCGGGGGCCCGCACCAGCAAACCGACCACGGCCATCATCCAGGAGACCGCGTAGGCGAACAGCAACAGCAGCACATAGCCGAGCACGCCGTCCAGGAACGACCCGCGAATCCGCCAGCCGATCAACAGTCCGGTGATCGACATCACCACCAGGCTGACCACGTTGATCACCACATCGGCGACGGTGCGACCGATCAGCACGGCCGCCGGCGCCATGGGCAGGGAACGGAACCGGTCGATGATGCCCTTCTGCATATCCTCCGCGAGGCTGGACCCGGTGAACGTCGCGCCGAACACGGCGGTCTGCGCGAAGATGCCCGCGATCAGGAACTCCCGGTAGGACGTGCCGGTGACGGTGATCGCCGAACCGAAGATGTACGCGAACAGCAACACGAACATGATCGGCGAGAGCGTCGAGAAGATCAGCACATCGGGCACCCGGCGGATCTTGATGACGTTGCGCTTGGTGACGGTCATGCTGTCGCTGACCAGCATCCGTGTCCGCTCGACCAGCGAGGGCTCATCGGAAACGACTGTCGCGGAAGCCATTACGCATCCTCCTGCTCGCCCGTGGTGGTCCTCTCCCGCGCCTCGTGCCCGGTGAGGGTCAGGAAGACGTCGTCCAGCGAGGGCCGTCGCAGCCCGACGTCGTGGATCTTCACCTCGCGGGCGCCGAGCCGCCCGATCGCGTCGACCAGGGCCTGGGAACCGTCGCTGACCGGCACGGTGACCCGCCGCAGCCCCGGTTCGAGGTGAATCTCCCCGACCGCCAGCTCGGCCAGTGCGTCGCGCGCGATCTCCAGGCTGCCGACGTGGTCGACGGTCAGCTCGATGCGGTCGCCGCCGACCATGGTCTTGAGCTCGTCGGCGGTGCCGCGGGCGATCACCGTGCCGTGGTCGATGACGGCGATGGCGTCGGCCAGCCGATCGGCCTCCTCCATGTACTGCGTGGTCAGCAGCAGGGTGGTGCCCGCGGCGACCAACTCCTCGATGACGTCCCACAGATCCAGCCGGGCCCGCGGATCCAGGCCCGTGGTCGGCTCGTCCAGGAACAGCACCGGCGGATTGGCGACCAGCGCCCCGGCCAGGTCCAACCGCCGCCGCATACCGCCGGAGTAGCCCTTGACCGGGCGATCGGCGGCATCGGCGAGGTCGAACCGCTCGAGCAGCTCGCGGGCCCGCTGTTTACTGCGGGCCACGCCCAGATGGTAGAGCCGCCCGACCATCTCGAGATTCTCGAAACCGGTGAGGTACTCGTCCACCGCCGCGTACTGCCCCGAGGCTCCGATCCGGGCCCGCAACCGGCGCGGCTCGCGCAGCACGTCGATTCCGGCGACGGTGGCGCGGCCGGAATCCGGCGTCAGGAGCGTGGTGAAAACCCGGACCGTGGTGGTCTTACCGGCCCCGTTGGGCCCCAGCAGCGCGGTGACCGTGCCCTCGGGCACCCGCAGATCCAAACCGTCGAGCGCGACGAGGCGGCCGTATTTCTTGACCAGGCCCTCGGCGATGATGGCATCGACCATGACCCTCTCCTGATGTTCCCACCGGCCGCGGATCGGATCTCGGCGGATCTCGCGGCCAGTATTGCCCAGACCACCGACAAGTTCCATCGAATATCGCCGCTACCAGTGCGAACGTTTCGACGGAGGGCCGCTGCGGGCGGGAAAGTTCAGGGGCCGCATCCCGGGGGTCCGGCGGGTGCTCGGGGGTGCCGGCGGGATGCGACCGAGTTCATCGTCTCCCCCGGGCGCACCGGATGCGCGAGTACCGCGCTACCCGACTCCGCCGCGGCGGGTACTCACTCGACCGGCCCGCCCGCCCCCGGACACGCCCGGAATGTGTACTTCTCAATTGTGACCGTGTCGCGAATTCGCATACCGACCGGTCGACAGCGACCATCCAGCGAACCGGTGTCGACACGTCGATTGCCTCGTAAATTCCTGCGCAACAAGAGATTTCAGAAAACCGGCAGCACAGGAAGAGATCATCGGCGACAACTCAGCAGCCCGATCGACACGCCCGCTGGAAAAACTTTCGAAAAGTGGCAGCCCTCATACTCACACAATCGCCGATCGTCGCGTAGGATCATTCACGTCGGCCCCTCCCCCCCGGGCCGACCCTACGCGGGCCTCGGCAAACTCCCCCCCTTCGCCGAGGCCCGCTCCTAATTTCCGGGTAGCCCCGAACGGCGGCGGTGCAGCATCCAACGTCGCACCGCCGCACTGGGCGAAGCCCCCTACGAATCGGCCGCGTATCGCCCACGTCCGTTGCGACGCAACACATGTGACCGCAATCGGCTGATCCCCCGCACCCGCACACTGCGCAGATGCCGCATCGCGAATTCCGACTGCCCGGACAGCTGGGTGGCCGCGCCGTCGTCGATCAGCACGGTCCCCGGCCGCGCCACACCCGTCAGCCGCGCGGCGATGTTCACCGTCGAGCCGTACAGATCACCGAACCGCTGCAACACCTGCCCGTAAGCCAGGCCGACGCGGAGTTCGGGCATGGTGGTGGCATCGGACTCACCGCGTTCGGTGCGATCGGCGGCGGCGGTCTGGATGTCCAGCGCGATGCGCGCACCCACCCCGGCCGTCTCGGCGGCGAACATCACCTCGTCGCCGACGTTCTTGATCACCCACCCGCCGTTGGCGGTGATCGCCCCGGTGGTGACGGTTTCGAAGGTCTCCAGCAGATCGGAGAGTTCGTCGCGATCCAGATGCCGCGTCAACCGGGTGTAGCCGACCATATCCGCGAAACCCACCGCGAGGTCGCGCACACTCTCGCCCGCGCCGTCACTGCCCAGCGAGCGGGCCAGCGCGGCGGCCAGATGACGTCGCCACGCATAAGCCTGTAAACGTTGCAGGGTGGTGACGACCTCGTCGGTCGCCTCCATCGCGACCCGCTGCGGATCCAGCTCGGGATCCTGCGCGGTGATCGAGGCGATCCGGTTGATGATCTCCTCGACCACCAGATCGACCTGCCATTCGGCCAGCCGCGCCATCGACTGGCCCATGGTCCGCACGGCCGCGGACTGCCGCCGCGCATCGGTGGCACTGAGCGCGTCCAGACTCCGAAAGTCCCGTGCCGCAGCGACATCCGCGTCGGTGTACTCGATCGCGGTGCCGTCCGGATCGGCGGCGAATCCGAGGGCGAGCCACAGCCGCCCGCTCAATTCCTGCGGCACCCCGGATTTCCGCACCACCTCGGCCCGGTCGTACTGCCGCGGGCCGTCCAGCAGATACGGCTCCACGACCGACTGCACCAATATCGACAACTCCGCGCGGTCCATGGTCAACGACCATACGGCCGATACACCGTCGACCCCCAGCCGATAGTGCTGTGTCACAACACCGGGCGCGGACCGTCACACCCGCGCTGGCCGGATGGACGAATCGTCACAACGGGCGGTCGGCACACCCCCGACCGCCCGCGAACGGGTTCAGCGAGTGGTCACCTCGTGCCACAGATCGGCGTCACCGCGCTGACGGAACTTGTTGATGGCGAACAGGACACCGACGACGACACCCAGAGTCAGAAGAAGTTTCATGAATCCCACCCTACTGTCATCCCCGAATCCCGCCCACGAGGGCCCGAAGTTACTCTCCCGCAAGCACTCCCGGCCGCACCGGTCTCATACCGAGGGACGGCTCCCCGGAATCGATCGGTCCCGATCGTCGGTCGCGCCGATGCTCGCCAGCAGCCGCAGCCCGTCGTAGGCCTGACTGCCCTGCCGGGCGGAGAGGATGACGAGTTCGGTGCCGTTGTCGCCGGGAACCATGAAGTTCTCCTGGTGGAGTTCCAGGTCGCCGACCAGCGGATGCGTGAAGGGTTTGCGACCGTGCGAACGGCAGCGCACATCCGCCTGCGCCCACAGTTTCCGGAAACGTTCGCTGCGCACGGCGAGTTCGCCGATCAGGGCGGTGAGCTGCGGATCGTCCGGATATTTCCCGACCGCGAGACGTAACTGGCCCACGGTGTCGCGGGTGCAGGCGTCCCAGTCGGCGTAGAGGTCGTGGCCGTCGTCCTCCAGGAAGATGTGCCGGGCGATGTTCATCCCGCGCATGGGCCGACGCCCGTAGAGCAGTTCGGCGAGCCGGTTGGCCGCCACCACGGTCAGCCGCTGATCGGCGATGAACGCCGGACTGTCCGGGATCAACTCGACCACCCGCAGCAGTTCCGGGCGCTGCCGGGACGGGGTGTCGCGATCGGTCACCGGGCGCGGCCGGTGGGCGAGCCGGTGCAGATGGGACCGTTCCACCGCGTTCAGACCGAGGACCCGGGCCAGCGCGTCGAGGATCTGTTCGGAGGGCTGGCGCGCACGTCCCTGTTCGAGCCGAACGTAATAGTCCACGCTCACGCCGGACAGATGCGCGATCTCCTCGCGCCGCAGTCCCGTGACCCGGCGACGCGTGTCGGGTGTGATGCCCACCGACGCCGGATCGATCCGGGATCTGCGGGTTCGCAGGAAATCGGCGAGATCGTCCATAGCACCAGTATCGCCACGCGAACCGTGCGTCCGGGTGGTCCTGCCGATACCAGGAACGCCGGTCCGACGGTTGCAGCGCCCCTGAACAGCGCGCGTCCCGGCGTCCACCATCGAGGGCAACCCACTTCCAGGAGGCAGTCATGAAGGTATTCATCGTCCACGCCCACCCCGAACGCGACTCGTTGAACGGTTCGCTCACCGATATCGCGCGGTCCACGCTGACCGCCGCCGGGCACGAGGTTCGGGTCAGCGATCTGTACGCGATGAACTGGAAGCCGACCGTCGATGCGGACGACTTCGGTTCCGCCGCAACGCATCCGCTGCACACCGAGCGCAATTCCCGTGCGGCCTATCGCACCGGGACGCTCGCCGCCGACATCCGTGCCGAGCAGGACAAGCTCCGCTGGGCCGAGGTGGTGATCCTGCAATTCCCGCTGTGGTGGTACTCGATGCCCGCGATCATGAAGGGCTGGGTGGATCGGGTGTTCACGGCCGGATTCGGTTACGGCGTAGGCGAACACGACGAACACCGGTACGGCGATCGCTACGGCGAGGGCACGCTCGCGGGTCGGCGCGCGCTGGTCTCGGTGACGATCGGCGGTAAGGAATCGCACTACAGCGACCGCGGGATCAACGGCCCGATCGAGGATCTGCTCTTCCCGATCCAGCACGGCATCCTCTACTTCACAGGTATGGAGGTGCTGCCGCCGTTCACCCTGTACGGCATGAATCATGTTTCGCCGGAAGACTTCTCGGATGCGGCGAAGGCGTGGGAACAGCGTCTGCTCGCGCTCGCGGACACCGATCCGATCCCCTATCGCACGCAGAACGGCGGCGACTACGAGATGCCCTCGCTGCGGCTGCGCGCCGGACGGGAAGTCATGGGCGACAAAGGTTTCGGGCTACATCGCGATATCATCCGATGATTCCGCGAGTCGAGCGGTCCGGGCTCGGTTAGGGTTACGCTGTCACGGGAAGGGAGTCGGTAATCGCCATGGCCAGCAATGAAATTCGGGACGAAAGTCCCAAAACATCCACATCGGAGCCGCTCGTCGGCAGTGCGATCGATACCACCAAGGCGCACAGCGCGCGGATGTACGACTATTACCTCGGGGGCAAGGACAACTTCCAGTGCGATCGTGACGCGGTCGAACAGGTAGAACTGGCGTTTCCGACCATCAAGCTGTGCGCGCGGGTGAACCGGGCGTTCATGCACCGCGCGACTCGTTATCTGGCCGCCGAACAGGGTGTGCGGCAGTTCCTGGACATCGGCACCGGCATCCCGACCCCGCCGAATCTGCATCAGGTCGCGCAGGGGGTGGCGCCGGAATCCCGGGTCATCTACGCCGATTACGACCCGCTGGTCCTCACCCACGCCCGCGCGCTGATGCACGGCACCAGCGAGGGCGCCACCACCTACGTCCAGGCCGACGTCACCGATCCGAGCACCATCTTGACCGCACCGGCGTTGCACGAGGTCCTGGACCTGGACAAGCCGGTCGCGCTGAGCCTGATCGCCCTGCTGCACTTCGTCCAGGACGACCAGCACGACGCGTACGGCATCGTGGACACCCTGCTGGACGCCCTGGCCCCCGGCTCGTTCCTGGTGATGACGCACCTGAGCCCCGACTTCAACCCCACCCAGGTGGCCGGAATCGTCGACGCCTACGTCAGCAACGGCCTGGCCCTGCAGGCCCGCACGCACGACGAGTTCGCCCGCTTCTTCGACGACCTCGAGGTGATCGAACCGGGCATCACCGGCTCCCACCGCTGGCGCCCCGATCACGAGGCGACCGTGGAGGTCGGCGACGAATCCCTGGACGACATGGACGCGAAGGTCTCCTTCTGGGCCGCGGTCGGCCGCAAGAAGTAGCCGAACCACGTTTTGACCCCCGAGACCCCCACGCGGTACCGTCTTGGGGGTTGTCCAGGCGACAACTCCCTCTCCGGGGCCTTAGCTCAATTGGCAGAGCACTGCCTTTGCAAGGCAGGGGTTAGGGGTTCGATTCCCCTAGGCTCCACCTTAGGGCGCTTACTAGAACACGGTGCCGAATCAATGCCGTGTAGTAGGACGTCAACGCCACCGCTTCGTTGTGAAGTGGTGGCGTTTTTGGTTTGTGTGGGGTGGGGGTTCGGGGCCGCGATCGGGGTGCTGTGGTTGGTGTGTCGGGCGTGTTGGATGGCGTGTAGTTGGTCGAATGGTTCTCGTAGGTCGTGGTCGGTGATCTGTTCGTCGTCGATGTACAGGGCGTGGAAGATAGTTTGGTTGAGCATGCGGCGTTGGTGGTCGTCGCATCGGAGGTAGAGCTGTTGGGGGTCTTCGAGTAGTTCGAGTGCCACCTCGATGAGTCGGGCGCTGTCGGAGAGGTTCTCGGTGGTGGTGGTCATCCGTTCGGTGAGGCGGTGGCGGTCGCGGGCGATCTCCCTGAGTTTGGCTTTGATCTTCGGCTGCGCGATGGTGGTGTCGGCGGCCAGCTCGATCAGGTTGTCCTCGCGGGTGTCCAGGGCTTGTAGTTCGGTGGTGAGTTGTTTGTGCAGGAGCCGTTCGGCGGTGTTCTGTTCCTCGACTACGCCAGCGATGTGGGTGCGGACTTCGAGGATGAACTGCGGGCTGAACCGGACGGTGGTGTAGTGGGCTTGCACGGCGTCCTCGACGAGGGCGACGTTCACGTGTGGCGCGTTGCAGGTGCCGTTCTGTTTGTTGCGGCAGAAGAAGTAGGTGTACTCGGTGCCTCGGCGGTTGACGGTGTGCTGGAGGATCATGCGCTGGGTGATGCCGCGTCGTTTGCAGCGCTGGCAGAACAGGGATCCCTTCAGGTAGTGGTGGTGCACTCGTCGGCGTTCCTTGGCTGTGGAGCGTGAGTCCAGGATCCCCTGAACTCGGTCGAACAGATCGTCATCGATGAGCGGTTCGTGGCGGCCCTGGATCTCTTGGTCGTCGTACTGCACGTAGCCGAGGTAGTAGCGGTCCCGCAGCATGTGGGACAGTTTGTTGATCGATACCTGTTTGGAGGGGTGTTTGCGGGTGGGGCGGGTGCGCAGGCCGCGATCGTAGAGTTCGTCGGACAGGTCGTCCAGGGTGTAGGTGTCGGTGGCGTAGAGCTCGAAGGCGAGTTTCACCAAGGGCGCGCGGTCGGGGTCGGTGGCGATGGTGCGGATCTCGCGGCCGTCGAATCGGTCGATCACGTTGAGGTAGCCCAGGCGCGCGCGGCCGATCGTGCCACCGTTGAGGGCTTTCTGGCCCATCTTGTAGGCGATGTCGGCCCCGGATTCGCGTGATTGGTATTCGTTGAAGGTCGCCAGGATGCCGTGCATGAGTTGGCCGACGGGGGTGTCGTCGATGTTCTCGGTGGCCGAGATGAGGGTGACGCCCCGCTTACGCAGATCTGCCATGACGATGGCGTCATCGAGTCGGTTGCGTGCCATACGGGACAGCTTGTAGACGATGACGTAGTCGACATCGCCAGCGCTCCGAACACGCTGGAGCATTCGCTGGAAGGCAACCCGTTTCGACATCTCAGTGGCCGTGCGTCCTGGCTCGACGTATTCATCGACGACGGTCAAGCCGAGTTGTTCTGCCTTGCGCTGGCATCGGACTCGCTGCGCCGGAATGGAGTTGCCTTCGGGGTCGTAGTCGGTTTTGACCTGTCCCGGAGATGACACCCGCAGGTAGATGACCGCGCGAGTGCCCGGTTCCACCTCCCTTGTCGGCACTGGCGCGGTGGTGGTGCCGATCTCTTCCGACCACCACTCGTCGTCGAGTTCTGCATATGCACTGACCATGAAACACTCTTTCACTCAGTCGAGAAACAACGGCACTGACATCACGGACGGCGCACCTTCCCCGCCAGGCACAGAAAATAGATTCCCGCGCCGGGACAATTGTGTCGACATTCCGTTTATCCAGCCCCATGGATTTTCGATATTATCAAACCGGTCGAATATTTCTATGCCGCTTCCGAATTCCCTTCCGGCGCATTGTCGATTATCGGGATTATCGCTGTTTCGGGTGTGAATGTGTTTTTCTCGTTGTCTGTTTCCGCGAGTGATTCGGCGAGGCTGACGATCACCGCGGCCAGTTTGCGGGCGTCTGGTGGATCGTGACGAGATCCACGAACGACCACTCGGTGAGCGCCGGTCTCGGGACGCTTTTTCTTGCGCGGCTTTCGTTGCGCCGTCATACGTGGACTCCTTCGTTTGTCATGTCGCCTGGCGCTGAGCAGGGTGAGGGCCGATCCAGGCTCATGCCGTGTCCTGAACGTCGATGAACACGTCTTGATCGGGTTCGGTGTCGAGGTCGCTGTTTCCGGTGGTCGGGCCGGTGAGTCGCGGCAGCGCGGTCAGGTCGATATCGGTATCGCTGTCGTAGTCGTCCGTGGTGGTGGTGAGTTCGCTGGGGTCGGTGGTGATCAGGGCGTATTCGCGGGGTGAGGCCAGCGAGCCGAATACGGCGCGGTCGGTGCCGCCGCCGACCGCGACAAGTCCGTTGCCTTGTGCGGCTGAGAGGAGGAATTGTTTTTCGCCGTCGGAGAGTTTGAATGCGCCTGCGACTTCGTCGATGGCCGAGGGGGCTTGGCGTAACAGTATTTGGGTGGCGGCGTTGGCCATGATGGCGCGGCCGAGGTCGGTGGACAGGACGTCGGCGCAGTCTTGGGTGGCCAGGGTCAGTCCGGCCCAGTATTTGCGGAACCGTTTGGCCGCTTGGAACAGGAATTCGGCTCCGGCGTGCTGGCGCAGGGCCAGCCAGGCTTCATCGACGGTGACCATTCTGGGTCGCCTGGTGGCGGGGTTGGAGATGTGCCGCCACGTCGCGTCCAGGACCAGCACGGTCGCGATGGTGCGTAGCTCGTCGGGGACTTCCCGCAGGGAGAACACGACCAGCGGGCCGTGCGGGGTGATGGTGGTCGGGCCGTCCAGGAGCCCGGCGTAGCTGCCCTCACCGGTGTAGGGGCGCAGCGCGGCGGCCAGCTCGTCACCGGCTGGTGTCCGGCTCGCGGCGAGGTGCTCGCGCAGGTCGCTGAGGGTGGGGGCGGGACGGGTCCAGGTCGCGGGGTCCCCGGTGATGCCCGCGGCGGTCCAGGTGGCGGTCAGGGCGGTGTCCAGCGCGGCGCGGCGAGCGGGTGTGTGTTCGCCGAGCATGGCCTGGATCAGGGTGTGCAGGAACAACTTTCGGCGGGTGAGCGCGTCGCGTGGGGCGGTGCGGCGGCCCTCGGGGCTGGTGTGCAGGTCCAGGTCGAACGGGTTGAGCCGCCATCCCGGGACACCGAGGGGGATGCGGATGCCCCCGACGGCGTCGGCGAGGCGCCGGTATTCGTCTTCGGGGTCGATGATGATCTGCTCGATCCCGCGATACAGCGACCGCAGGATTTCGGTTTTGACCAGGAACGATTTTCCTGCCCCGCTGCGCCCGAGGACGACCATGTTGTGGTTGTCGATCCCGGCGGCGAATCTGTCCACGAACATCAGGCCCCCGGCGGCGTCGCGGCCGTAGAGCACTCCGCGCGGTCGGGTGACCTCGACCGGGTCGGGGGCGGGGAGTTGCGGGGAGTCGAAGGGCACCGCGGCGGCCAGGCCGCCGGTGTCGAAGGTGCGGTGCATCCCGATCAGGTCGAGACCGAGCGGCAGGGTGGTGACCCAGCCGTGGACCTGCCGGTAGGTCACGGGGCAGGTGTCCACGAGCAGGCCCGCGGCCAATGCCCGTACCGCGGCGACTTCGTCGGCCAGGTCGGCCTCGCTGTCGGCGTGGACGGTGAGGTAGAGGCCGACGCGGAACAGTCGGGCCTCGGCCCTGGCGACTCGTGCGGCGAGGTCGGCGGCGTCTTCGGCGGCGACCTCGACTGCCGGGTCGGTGGGGCGGTGGTGCCTGGCGTCGTGCAGGCGGGAGGATTCGAAGCGGGCGCTCTGGCGTCGCAGCCGGGTGGCCGCGGTGGCGGGGTCGACCGGGTCGATGTGCAGGGCCACATCGACGCGTCCGGGGTGCGAGAGCAGCGGCGCGAGCCAACCAGCGCCGACCTCGCGCGGATATCCGGTGACCGCGAGAGTGGTAACCCACTCGGACCCGACCTCGAGATGGCGGGTCCCGATCGTGAGGGACTCGGGCCCGAATCGCGTCTGGTCGGTGGGGTCGGTCGGCAGGACGGTATCGATGGTCTCGGGGTGGTGGGCGGTGATGATCGCGTCGGGTCCGGCGACGTCGGCGGTGGCGGGAACGAGGCGGGAGGGGTCGCAGCAGTCGGCGAGCACCGCGCTGGCCTGGACCGGGTCCAGCGCGGTGACCGTCACCCCGAGCGGGGCCAGCAGGTCGGTGGCTTCGGATACCCGGCGCAGCAGCCGGGACTCGGCGGCGCGGCGGGCGGCGGGCGAGGCGGGCCCGCGCGGGCGGGCCCGGCCGGGCAGCAGCCCGGCCAAGGTCGCCATCGGTGACCGCCCGCTGGTGGCCGGGATCGGTTCGCGCCACACCAGCAGGACGTGCCGGTGGGTCAGGGCCTCGTCGGTGACCAGCTCGCGCAGGTGCTCGGCGTGTTCACGCGCGGCGGCGGCCAGATCGGGGGACATCTCGTGCGCGGCGGTGTGCAGGCGGTCCAGGTGCGCGGTCAGGTCCAGGCGCGCGGAGCGGATGAGGATCTGGACGGGTTGACGCAACGTGTGCAGCCAGCCCCCCAGGGCCGCGACGAGGCTGTCTTGTTCGGCCGGGCTCCGCAGGGCGAGGTTCAGGGTGCTGGCCGTGGCGATGACCGCGAGCCCGTCGGCACCGAGGTCGACCACCCCGATGCCCGCGCTGGCACCGGTGACCTCCCGCGGTAACCGCAGCGCGCGCGCGGACAACGCGGCCGGGACCGGCGCACGGCGAGTTCCCCGCAGGACCCGGTCCGTAGCCCACCGCGGCGCGACCGCGAATCTGCCGTCCAGGCCGTCCGGAACGGCTGCGAGGTGGCGGGGCCGGGTGCGGTGGGCGATCGCGGCCCCGAGCAGCTGGTCAGCGAACAGCCCGTCGCGGCGAGTCAGGACCGCGACCGTGACCAGCGCAGCGATCGGGACCGCACCGGCGAAGAACATCAGCGGCGGAACCACGGCCCGGGTCACGGCCCAGATCACATAGAGACCCAGCGCGGTCGCCCCCACGATCACGAGTTGGCGGAAGGTGAACGGGCCGAGCAACTTGTCGGGCTGATCGACATCAGCGTGGATACGCACAGGCGTGGTCATCGCGCTCCTCCTGGGCTGGTACGCCGCTTGACCGGCAAATCCGGCAGCGGGAGATGAAGCTGGCGTCCCTTCTCGGCCACCGACCCCGACGGCGGTGGTGGCGGCGTGGCCGCGGCTGGTGCGCTCGTGTCCCGGGGCACCTTCTTGGGGGTCGCGATGGGGAGGGGGTATTGGCCGTTACGCCGGGGCCGGATCCCCCGGTACGGGTCTGCCTCGGTGAAGGTGAAGTCGAATGCCAGCTGTTTGGGACGGCGGCCTCGTGTCCCGGGCAGTGACTTCGGGACCGGCGGCTCGCGGGTCGGTGCGGGTGTGCGGACGCGGTGGACGGTGATCGGGAGCTGGTATTGCCCGTCGCGTCCGAGGCGGGGTGTGGGCCCCAGGGCGACACCGCCGTGGAACTGCGGCAGCGGCAACATCAGTTGCTCCCCCTGGGGTTGAGCCACCGGGATCGTGCGGGCGTGGGGGATCCGTTGCGGTGGTGCGGGTTTGGGCGGGACTCGCTTGAGGCCCTTCAACGGCAGCATCAGCTGCCCGTCGGGGGTCGCGCGGACCCGCGCATACGGGTCCTTCGGCGCGGGGACCTTGCGCGGCGCGGGAACCTTGCTGGGCGCGCGCGGGGTTGCAGCCCGGCCGGATTTGAGCAGGCCGAGGGTTTTGTAGGTGATGTAGGAGCGCACGATCGACCCGACCAGGGTGCGGCCCTGGCCGATCTTGAGCACGGACAGCAGCCAGAACGGGGCTTTGGCGAGCACGCCGATCAGCGCGATACCGACCATGATGTCGACTGCGCCGCTGGAGTTGGGGCCGATCACCGCCCATCCGTTGGGAGTCAGGAACACCCGCAGGACAGTGACCAGGATCAGGGACTGCGCGACCTGAATGGCCAGGCACGCGGCGAACGAGCGCCACCACCAGCGCGCGATCGCGTCGATACCGGGCAGAGCGTGACACATCACCGCCAGCGGTGCGCCGACGATCAGGATGATGGTCACCGCGACCCGCACCGCATACGCGACGAACAGGATGACCAGCATCACCTGCAACGCCAACTCCAAGCAGAGCAGGAAGGTATCGGCCTGGGTGTTGTTCGCCTCGATCAACTGACGGATCGCCGTCGCGGTCGAACTCGGATCGACCCCACTGCCGGCCACCGCCCTGGCCAGAGCGTTGGCGAGGCGGATCGCCCCGGTAGCGATCAGCATGCTCATCGCCCCGGCGAGAAACCCGATCAGCAGCCGCGGTGCCAGCTCGCGTACGGACCATCGGGTCTGCAAGGTGTGGTGCACCATCGCCAGCACGCCCGCAACCATCACCACGATCCCGTAGATCGCCAGGACCAGTTGCCACGAGTTGTTCCACAACACCCCGAGCTGCGGCAGCGTGTCCGGGTCGGGAGTGGTCAGCAAGGTCTGGCCCAGCAGCTCCAGCAGCGGGTTCAACGCCGAGCTGACCAGGTGCTGCAAAAACGTGTCGATCGCGTGCTCGACACACCCGGAGATGTTGGTGATCCCGCAACTGTTCGATCCCCCGTCCTGCGGCGAGGTCCACGGCCCACCGGAGGAGTCCGGGTCCGCCGGAGCCGGGGCCGGACTGGGGGTGGGGTACGGGGTGGGAAAGTTCGGATCCGCCCCGCCCGGGTACGCGGGCTCGGGCATCGCCGGGTTCGGGGCGTCCGGGCCCGGCGTCGGCGAGGCCGTGGTCATCGGGTTCGGCTGGACCGGGTTCGGATCCCACGACGGCCGAGGCGTGGGCGGTGGGCTCGTGGACGGCCGGGCCGGAATGAACGGCTCCGGCGGTGTCGACACCGCCGCGGCCGGAGACGCCGGGCTCGTCGGCGGCACCGGTGGCTGCGCGGCGACGCTGGCAGCGTGCCCGAGAACGAGCACTCCCGCCGCGATCACCACCAGGACCATCACCACCGCGCGGGCGCACCGCACCCGCGCCGGGTGCTGCGCCGCCGTGGATCCGAGGGTGGACTCGATGCTGGGGTGAGTGGTCATGATCAGGCCGCCACGAAGGTCTTGAGCACAGCCACGATCAACGGCGCGAGCATCGCCAGCACATAGCCGAGACAGGCCGCGCGCAGCGCGCCCTTGGCCTTCTCGATCTCGCCGGGATCACCGCTGGCGATCACATACCGGATACCCGCGAAGGTCAGGCACACCGTGGCCACCAAGCCCAAGATGCCGGTCAACCAGTTCCGGAGATTGTCGAGCACCTGTTCCGGCGACGTGGCGATCTGCACCGGCGGTACCGCCTCGGCCGAACCTGCGAGCACCATCAGCAACACCACAACGCCCGCGACCACCCCGGCCGCGACCAGGACCCGCCGCCACACACGGCCCCGGGTGGCGGTCGCCGGGGGGCGGAGTCGATTCCTGCGCATCACCGCACCCCCTGGTGCCGGGCCGCCGGGGCGGTCGCAATCGGGGGCCACGAGCTGTGCCCGGATCGGACTGCGGTGGAGGACCCCTCCTGGCGGCCCGGCGACGCGGTCGGGGTGCGCGCGTCGCGGGTGCCGGTGGGGGCTGGATCGGTCGCCTGCTGGTTGAGCCATGCCGCGAGGTCGGCTTCGGCCCGCTGGCGGAATTTGCTGAGTTTGCGGACCGGCCACTGCGACCGCACTCCGGGCAGCTGGCCGACCATCGAGGTCACCGACCGCGATTCCCACCGGGTCGAGACGATCAACTCGGCGGCCTCGGCAGTGATCACCTCACGCGCGACCGCCCGTGCCAGCACCAGTTCCGGATGCCCGGCGGGTATGCGCATCCGGGCCAGGCAGGTGTGGGCCACATGGTCGAGTTCGGCCGGGGATGCCACGCCGGACTGTCGATGCGCGCAGGACCGGGCCTGGTGCCGCATCGCCGACCGCAGCCGGAGCCACAGATGCGGCTGGTCCGGATCGATCTCGCGTAGCTGCCTTAGGAACCCTGCCACCAGCTCGGATTCCGCGTCCTCGCGGTGCGCGCTGTACGGGGCGACGTATCGATCGGTGGCCGCGGCGAGCATGGGCACCGCCAGCCCCAGGCACCCCAGAGCGATCTGGGCGCGCCCGGGTCCCGGCTCGCGTGCTCGCTCGATCAGCCACCCCCAGACCGCGTCCACGGTGCCGATCGGCAGGGTCCGCCCCAGTAACCGCTCGCGTAGCTGTCCCCACGACCCGGCCCGAACTCCTGGCACCGGCGGCAGACGCAGCGGTTGCCCGGCCATCCGGTCGAACCCCGACCGCGCCACCGTCAGCGGCGACCGGTCACCGGCCCCGCGGCGAGGCCACGAATCCCCGGCGCGTGAATTCCTGCTCCACGAATCACAGCATTCTGAATCCCTGTGCTCCGGATTGATCACTACACACTCCTTACTCGGGTGGCGAAACGACATATTCCGACCCGGCAAGGACATCAGACGCATTCCCCGAACATTCCCCCGAGATTCCCCGGAGATTCCCCGAGAACGCTCGAGACGTCCCCGGAAGATTCCCCGAACATTCCCCGAAATCTATTCACCAGCCTCACCCGGACCCGGTCCGCACGATCCCGCGATACTCCCCACATGGGCTGTCTACCAGGCAATAGGGACGACTCGGGGAATCGGCGGGGAATCACTGGGGAACGCGCCACAGCCCCGCACCCCGGCTAGGAAATTAATTTTTGATATCACTCGCCACCGGCTTGTTGCCGTCGAGTTTTTCCGCGACCGCACCAACCCACCCCGGATTTATTGCCGAATATTTGCTAAAACTTTTTCGGGTGGGCGGTGGCCAAAACGGGGGGTCGCTTGGCAATTGATAAGTAGACAGATTTTCCCTTTCCCGCCAAGTCAGGAGTAACCCCGTATGACCGAGCATTCTTCTCACCGTTCCCCCCGTTCCACCCGCGCCGTAGTCCCGGCCTCGGTATGGGCGTGTGGTCGCGGCCCGATCGATCCGGCGGATCGATGGCCCACCGCGTTGCTCGAGCGCGCGGTGCACGAGTTCAGCGACCCCGACGATCGGGTCCTGCTGGTCGCGTGGCCCGCACCCGCCGCCGAACCCCCGCTCACGGCGGCCCCCTCGGACACCGGCGCGGCGCTGGGGGTGGTCGAGCGTCTGGGCCGTCACGGCTGGACCGAGACCGGCTGGGCCGGGCCCGGGGTGTCCGGCCCGGTGCGGTCGGCGGAGCTGGTCGTGGCGAGCCTGCTGCCCGCCGTGGCCGATCCGGTGGCCGCGGCCGACACGGTCGCCGCCCTTGCCATGGCACGGCTGAGCGAGGGCGGCCTACTGGTGGTGCTGGCCCGCTGCGGCCACACCGAGGACGGCGTGCTGAGCGATCCGGCCGGGTCGGTCGCCCTCGCCGCGCAGGCCGCGGACTTGCTGTACCTGCAACACCTCATCGCCACCCCCGTCAGCGAAGCCACCATCCCCAGCCCCCGGCTCGACCCGTCCACTCCGAGCCACGGCGCGCACGTCGTGACGCACACGGACCTGTTCGTGTTCCTCCGGCCGCGCACGGACGCGGCCCGATGAGCGCCGCGCCCAGACCCGCTCACCGCCTCCCGCCGGCCGTCTCGGCCAGCACTCCCACCGATCCCCGCGAAGGACACCTCACGATGACCCCTGAGAACGATATGACCCCCGAGAACATCAATAGCGACACCACTGCGGCCTCCGGTGCCGATCCGGTTCCGGTGTCGGTGTGGACGACCGCCCAAGCTGCGCCCGCGGTGCAGCGGCGCGGGAAATACACCTCCGAGAGCGTGCAGCATCCGGCGAAGATGCTGCCCGCTATCGTGCAACACGCCGTGCAGGCGTACACCCGGCCCGGCGGCCTGGTGCTGGATCCGATGTGCGGGATCGGTACCACCCTGGTCGAGGCCCTGCATCTGGGACGGCGCGCGATCGGGGTCGAGTACGAGACCCGATGGGCACAGCTCGCGCGCGAGAACATCGCACTGGCCCGCACCGCCGGGCACACCAACGAAGCCGAGGTCTACACCGGCGACGCCCGTAAACTGCCCACCCTGCTGCCCGAGGAGTTGCGAGGCCGGGTGGATCTGGTGATCACCTCCCCGCCCTACGGCGACTCGGTCCACGGCCACGTCCGCGTCAAGGCCGGGGAGCCGGTCCGCAAATGGGACAACCGGTACGGGGCGGTGCTGGATCGCGGCAACCTCGCCAATGTGGGCCTGGGCCGCCTGTTGTCGGGGTTCACGCGCGTGCTGGCGGGTGTGGAGGAGTTCCTCGCGCCCGGTGGGCATGTGGTGATCACCGCGCGGCCGTGGCGTCAGCACGCGGAACTGGTCAACTTGCCCGCGCATCTGCTCACGTGCGGCACCCTGGCCGGGCTCGTCCCGGTGGAGCGGTGCGTCGCGCTGCTGGGGCGGCTGGCCGAGGACGACATCGTGGCGCGGTCCAGTTTCTTTCAGCGGGACTTCATCGTGAAGAACCGCGCGGCCGGACTACCGATGCATCTGATCGCGCACGAGGACGTGATCATCCTGCGCAAGCCCGAACCCGGCTCGAAGCTGGTGGGACTCAAGGGTTTTCGTCCCGGATCCGAGTACGGGCCCACCGTGTTCCCGGAGGCGGGCACCAGCGCGTACGGAGCCGCCGCATGATCGCCGCAGCGGGTTCTCCTGCCCGCGGGTGGCTGGGCCGGTTCCTGCTCGACCCGGGTGCGCCACTACGCACGCTCACCCGCGCGGTGGAGCACCTGCTCGCCTGGCCCGCGGTGATTGCGTTGGTGCTGGTGGTGGCGGGGATGCTCGCGGTGGCGCGGGTGCTGGTGACGGTGCGAGCGCACCGGCTGGCCGCGCGTGGGCGGCAGATCACGGTGAGGACCCCGCCCGAGGTCGATGCGAAGGCCGCGCTCGCGCTGTGGGCGCATCTGATCGGGCAGCTCCGCCCGGCGTGGGCGCGGTTGTTGCTCGGGCAGCCGCATCTGGGGTGGGAATACACCGTGACCCCCGAGGCCGGGGCCGCGATCCGGGTGTGGGTGCCCGGCAGCATCCCGAGCGGGCTGGTCGAACGCGCCATCACCTCCGCGTGGCCCGGCGCACATACCCACACCCTCGAGGCCGCCGAGCCTGCGGTCCCGGTTTCCGGCCCGGCGGCTCGGCGGCTGCTGGTCGGCGGGCAGCTGCGGCTCGGGCGTGGTGAGGGGTACCCGCTGCGCACGGACTATGCCGGTGACTTCGTGCGGGACGTGATCACCGCCGCCGAGGATCTCGACCCCGGCCACGCGGCCTGTGTGCAGATCCTCGCGCGGCCGGTCACCGGCCGCCGCGTCCGGCGCGCGGTCCGCACCGCCAGCCCGAGAACCGGGCTGGTACTGGGCCTGGCCCGCGACCTGCTCAACCTGCTCACCCCCGGCCCGGTCACCCGCCCGGCCACCACCACCGCAGGCCGGGGCCGGGTGCAGGAGTGGCAGGCGGTGCTGGAGTCCACCGCTGCCGCGCGCGCCGCGGCGGTGAAGGCACGGGGTCCGCACTGGGAAACCATACTGAGGTACGCGGTTTCGGTCCCGGTACCACCGGATGCCGAGCCCGGCCTCGTGCGGACGCTGCGGGAGGTGGCGCGGGGCCGCGCGGACGCCTTGGCGACCGTGGCCGGGTCGGCCGCCGAGTACAACTATTACCGGCGCCGACGGCAATTACGGTTGGGGCGGGTGCTGTGCGAGCGGCGGCTCGGGCGCGGGGATGTGCTGTCGGTGCCGGAACTCGCGGCCCTGGCGCACCTGCCGTACGACCCGAACCTGCCCGCCCTGCAACGCGCCGGAGCACGCGCGCTGGCCCCGTCCCCGGAGATCCCCTCCCAGGGGGCGTACATCAAGTCGCTCGGGGTCGCGGACTCGGCGAGCGGGCGTCCGGTCGGGGTCCGGGTCTCCGATGCCCGGCACCACCTGCACATCCTGGGACCGACCGGGGTCGGCAAATCGACGCTGCTGGCGCGGATGATCCTCGATGACGCCGAGGCCGGGCGCGGGCTGATCGTCATCGACCCTAAGGGCGATCTGGTCACCGACGTGTTGTCCCGGCTCCCGAAACGCCTGGCCGAGAAGGTGGTGCTGTTCGACGCCGACTCCTCGGCCCCGCCCCCGTGCGTCAACCCCTTGGACATCGACCGGACCAGCCACGCGAGCCTGGACCTGGCCGTGGACAACCTCGTCACCGTGTTCCACCGGATCTTCTCCCAGTTTTGGGGACCGCGGACCGATGACGTGATGCGCGCGAGCCTGTTGACCCTGTGCGCTCAGCCCGGGGTCGCCACCCTCGCCGACCTACCCCGCCTGCTCACCGAGGCACCCTTCCGCGCCCGAGTTACCCGCACCACCACCGACCCGGTCCTGCTGGGTTTCTGGTCGGCGTACGAGACGTTGTCCGAGGCCGGTCGCGCCCAGGTCATCGGCCCGTTGCTCAACAAGTTGAGGGCGTTCTTGTTGCGGCCGTGGGTGCGTGCGGCGATCGCGGCCGGACCCTCGACGGTGTCGTTCGGCGAGGTCCTGGATTCCGGCGGGATCTGCCTGGCCCGCCTGCCCAAGGGCTCGATCGGGGAGGAGACCTCCCGCCTGGTCGGCTCGCTGCTGGTGGCCCGGACCTGGCAAGCCACCACCGCCCGAGCTCGCCAGCCCGCCGCCGACCGCGCCGACGCGTCCCTGGTGTTGGACGAGGCGCAGAACTTTCTGCATCTGTCCACACCGGTGGAGGACATGCTCGCCGAGGCCCGCGGGTTGCGCCTGTCGATGGTGCTCGCGCATCAGAATTTGGGCCAGCTGCCCCGCGAGTTGCGGGACGCGATCTCCGCCAACGCCCGCAACAAGGTGATTTTCGGGGTCTCGCCCGACGATGCGCGCGAGCTGGCCCGCCACACCAGCCCCTGGCTGTCCGAGCACGACCTGCGCCACCTGGACGCCTTCCACGCGGCGGCTCGGCTCCTGGTCCACGGCCAGCAGGCCAGACCGTTCACTGTGACGACCCAACCGCTGGACCCGCCCGTGCCCGGCCGCGCCCGCCACATCGCCGCCGTCGCGCGAGCCCGCCACACCCGCCCCGGCCCGGCACCCGCCAACACACCCGTCACCGATCCCCGCCCCGGCGACCCTCGCATCACATAAGCCCCGCACTGCCGCGAGGCATCCCCCACGACGCCGACACCCCGACCGCCGTCTTCTATTTCCCTTCCCACGAAAGGCCCTCTTTGATGATCACTCGTCCCGACCGGCAGGCCGATCTGCGTGCCCCTCGTCCCGACCCGCGGCCCGGCACGCTCGGGTTGGCGACTCGTTTGACCGCCCGCGACCGCTGGATCCTGACAATGGTGCACGAGCATCGCGTCCTGACCACCCCCCAGCTCGCACAGCTCGCCTTCCCCACGATGAAAATCGCCCGCCGCCGCCTGGCATTGTTGCGCCGGGCCGGTGTGCTCGACCGGTTCCGCCCGCTGCGCACCCACGGCAGCGCACCGGGGCACTGGGTCCTGGCTCCGGCCGGGGCCGCGGTCCTGGCCGCCGAGGCCGGAATCGAGGTCACAGCGCTCGGGTACCGCCCCGAGCGCGCCCTCGCGGTCGCGCACAGCCTGCGCCTGACCCACACCGTCGGAATCGCCGAATGGTTCACTACCCTCACCACCGCCGCCCGCCACCACCCCGACCCCTCGGCGGTGCTGGCGTGGTGGTCCGAGGTGCGCTGCGCCCGCCTGTGGGGCGATCTGGTCCGCCCGGACGCCTTCTGCCGCTACACCCGCGCCGGAGAACGGCTGGACTTCTTCCTCGAATACGACCTCGCCAGCAGCTCGACGACCCGCGTCGCGGCCAAGCTGCTCGGATACAGCGAGCTGGCTCGCGGGAGCGGCGTCACCACCCCCGTCCTGGTGTGGGTCCCCACCACCGGCCGCGAAACCCCCGTGCGCCGAGCACTCCTCGAGACCTGGGCGCGACTGCCCGACCCGGCGACGGTGCCGGTCGCCACCGCCGCCGCGGATCTCCTGGACCCCACCACCGGTGATCCGAGCCCGGCCGACCGGGTCTGGCTGCCCCTGGACGAGACCGGCACCGGCCGCGTCCACCTGCATGAGCTGGCCGGTGTGTGGCCCGCACGCACCCCTCCCCCGAACCCTGGCCCAGAACCCGCCCACCCGAGCACACTCGGGGGGCTGGTGACCTTGCCCGCGCCCGGACCGACCCCACCCGACACGGGATCGAGGTGAGCAGCGATGCTCGGCAAAGGTCTCGGCGCGGGCGCAGCGATACTGATGGTCCTGGTCGTAGTCGTCGCGGCGATCCTCGGCACGGTCGCGGCATTCGAACACGTGGCCACACCCAACACAGCAGCGGGCGCGGGCAGCACCCCCAGCCCGGCCGCCCGCGCCGATATCCCGCCCCAGTTGCTGGCGCTGTACCAGCACGCGGCAGGCGACTGCCCCGGCCTCGACTGGTCCACGCTCGCGGGGATCGGGAAAGTCGAGACCGACCACGGCCGCGCCACACTGCCCGGCGTACACGAGGGCGAGAATTTCGCCGGGGCCGCGGGATTGATGCAATTCCTCGAACCCACCTTCGCCGCAGTCACCTCACGGCACCGGCTGCCTCCCGGCGGCGCGAATCCACCCAGCCGCTACAACGACTCCGACGCCATCCACACCGCCGCCTTCTACCTGTGCGACTCCGGCGCCCCCCGCGACCTGCACGCAGCGATCTTCACCTACAACCACAGCCAGGACTACGTTGCCCAAGTCCTGGCCTGTGCCGCGCGCTACCGCCTCGCCCCACCCACCGGCAGCGGCGACTGCCACACCATCACAGCTCCGAACCCCGCTGCCGCACAGGCGATCTCGTACGCATGCAGCCAGCTCGGCCAACCGTACGTGTGGGGCGGAACCGGGCCGGAAACCAGCGGCGGCTGGGACTGCTCCGGCCTGGTCCAAGCCGCCTACGCCCGCGCCGGAATCACACTCCCACGCACCAGCGAAGAACAAGTAGGAGTGGGCCCTCGGATCCTCTACGAGCAACTCGAACCCGGAGACCTGATCTTCTACCGATCCGGCGGCGATGTGCATCACGTCGGCCTGTATCTCGGGGCCGGAAAAATGATCCACGCCCCCGACTTCGGAAAACCCGTCCAAATCGGCGAGGTGAAATACCCCGGAAACGACTTCTACACCGGTACTCGGCCAACCGAACGCGTCAGCACGACAGACTCCCGGGCGCGCACATGACCGACTCCCTCACCCCCGCCGGTCATCAGGCCCGACCGCGTGTTTCAGCCAGGCCCTCAACCACCCCGGGGTCTGGTCGCCGCAGCGGACGATCAGCGCCGCCGCCATCGGAGCACAGTGCGCATGGCTCCGACCACACACAGGCACCACCCACCCAGCACGAGACCGAATACCCCTGCACCGCAACGACATCCACCGAGGCACCGATCCCCCGCCACGCACCACACCTCCTACTTCCCGACACCGAAAGAGACGACATGATTTCCCACACCCCTATCCACACACACGCCCGCGCCCGCCGACCCTTCCGCGCCCTGCTGTGCGCTGCCGTGGTGACCGTGGTCGCCCTGTGCGGCACCACCATCGCCAGCGCCACCCCCACCACTCCGGCCTGTCCCCGATTCACAGCGGTCCTGGTGCCCGGCACCGGAACCACCGCACCCGCCACCTCGGCCCAGCCCGCCGGGGAACTCGCCCCGCTCGCTCACAGCCTGCGCCACCGCTACGGCGCGGACATCGCGGTGCGCACCCCCGCCGACACCGCCTCCTCGGCGGTGTCCGACGGTTCGGAAACCGCAGGCGTGCACACCCTCTCGGCCCTCGTGGCCGAGTTGTGCTCGTCCACCCGGGTGGTGTTGGCCGGTTACGCCCGGGGTGCGGCCCTCGTCGGGGACCTCGCCACCGAGATCGGGCACGATCAGGGTCCGGTGCCCGCCGACCGAGTCACCGCTGTCGGGCTCCTGGCCGACCCGCGCCGCAACCCCGACACCCCCCAACTCGGGCCGAGCGCGCCCGGTGTGGGCATCGCCGGGCCCCGCCTCCAGAACTTCGGTGTCCTGGCCGGGCGAGTCCGCACCCTCTGCCCGGCCGGTGAGATCTCGTGTGCGACCTCCCCGCACGCCGCACCCGCCCTCACCGCGATCGGCACTCTCGCCGCCGGCACCCTCCCCTCCGCCGGTCAGGACACGAGCACCCCGACCCCGACTCCGACCTCGACGCCGCGCACACCCAGCACAACAACCTCGGCCGCACCCGGCGGGCTCGATCCGTCCACGGTGATCCAGGAGGTCGTCACCGTCCTGGCCGGGCTGAGCGACTTCGCGCAGGATGTCCCTGCGATCATCGGTGACCTCGCCCAACTGCCGGGCCTGATCACCACCGGCAATATCCCCGGCCTGCACCGGGTCGCGGGGGATCTCAACAATCGGTTCGCGCCGCTGGTGCAACTCGCCTCGGGTATCGACCTGCACCTGGTCGCCACCGCGTTGGCGCTCGCCGCGCCGCTGGACACCTCCGGCTGGACCGAGATCGCAGCACAGATCGTCGCGATCGTGGCCAACCTCGACATCGGGCACCTCGCGGCCGATATCGGCCAGGCACAGGAAATCGCTTGGGGCGCAGTGGAAAAACTCGCGACAGGCGATCCGGCCGGTGCGGCCCTGGCCCTGTCCGGCATCGTGCCCGTCGGTGCCGACCTCATCGCCACCGCCGCCGAGGCGTTCCTCGGCGATGGCGGGTCCGCCCTGTCCGGGCTGGCGAACACTTTCAGCGCTCGCACGACTCCCAGCACGAGCACCGCACTGTCCGATCTGACTCACCCCGGCGCACACGCCACGCGATCAGCCGCCGCCGGACTGCCACAGACCGAGATCACCGCCGCCGTGCAGCACACCACCCAGTGGGTCCAGGGCCTCCTCGGCCCCGCGAAATAAGCGCATTCACCAACCATCCGATCACCGCCCCCGGACCACGTGCCCGCCGCGCGCCCCGGCGCACGTGGCCCCGGGTAACCACCCATTCAGCGGGTGTGTGAGGGCACGAACCAGGCGCGACAGGGGCGGGCGTGGTCGCCGGAAACGACGGCACCCCGGCCGATTGGCCGGGGTGCGGTTTCCTGCGTGGAATTGTCGTGCCGCCCGTGTCGCGGTCGGCGAGTCTTGCCGAACCGCCGGGGGCGTTCTAGGGTCCGAGTCGCGGTACCGGGCAGGTGAGTGCTGCCCGGTACCGCGCCCCCGATCGTGCGGCGCTCAGTCGGCGGCCGGTGTCACGATCGCTGTCCCCGGGACATCGCGGCCGTCGTGGTCGGTCCGGGCCCGCGCGCGTGCGGGTGTCGGGTCAGCCGTGGCGGTCGCGCGCGGGTCCGGGTCATGCGGGAACCGCCATATCGGCAGCGGGTCCGTGCGGGCGAGGTCACTGCTGCCGCAGGCGTGGACCACTTCCTCGGCCGCGCCGTCGAGATCGGAATGGACGGTCCCGGCCAGCGGCCCGCTGGTGATGTGCAGCGAGCCCACCTCGAGGTTGTAGCGGGCTTCGGTGCGTTGTTGGCGGTAGACCAGGAACACCGGCATCGACTGCGGTACCCGGCCGGGATCGTGCAACAGTTCGACCGCCGCCCCGGTGATCTCGAGCCACAGCTCGAGACTGTCCGGCGCATACGGCGCGGCGGCGAACACGCGATGCAACGCGGCGGCGATCACAGCCTCGACGGCCGGGGTGGGCATGCTGGCGATGTACATGAAAAAACCTTTCGATAGGGGTGGGACGAATCGCGATGGGTGAGGCGCGCCGCTCGAGCGCGTCACTGTGGCCGGGCAATGGGCCGGGTGGGGAAACCAGCGGGTGCCGGTTCCCCCACCCGGGGGGCGATGTCAGGCGTTTTCGATCAGTGCCCAGGTCCGGGGGGCGTCGCTGATCCGGCGCGCTACCCCCTGTTCGGTCAGCTTGTCCAGGGCGTTGCTGATCGCGCCGCTCGAGATGTTCCGCTGATGTTCCGCATCCATCACGCGCTTGAGCGCGGTGCTGGTGAAAGTGCGGCCCGGGTTGTCGCGCAGGGCGTCTTCCACCATGCCGCGCAACCCGCCCGGGGGAAGCTTGTCCGCCGGGCTGTGATTCGCGGCGGGCGCGGTGGCCCGCGTACTGGTGACACGCGCGGGGGCGGGGCGGGCGGTGGCCCGCTTGATCTCATCGACCGTCAACAGTCCCGAATCGATGACCAGGGTGCGGAATTCCTGCAACTCGAGCATCGCGTCCTCGAGTTCACCCACCGAATCCGCGATCGGGGTGGCGTCGTCGTGCGAGACGGTGCCCGAATCCAGTACCGCCGCAATGCCGTTGAGCCGCCGCGTCATGTCCTCGAGGTGTTCACGCGCGGCGATCGACCGGTCCTGCAATTCGTCGGCCGCGCGGTCGCGCTGCGCGGCGACCAACGCGTCCATCTGTTGCTGCCACTCTTCGGGAACCCCGTCCAGCCCGGCGGGCACCAGCACCCACGGCGGGATCGAACTCTGCGCGCCGTCGGGGGTTTCGATGACGCACCGGGCGATACCGTGCTGCCAGGCCATCTCGGTCACCCGCCCACGCCACGACCGGTGATACCGGTTGGCGACCTCATCACCAACCGCGATCGGGCACGGCGCACCGAACGGCGACTCCTCCTCGTCATCGGGCATCTCATCCGGATCCGTGTCATCGTCCGGCGCGCTGTCATCAGCGGGCGCGGGGGCCGGTTCGGATGCGGCGGGCGCATCGGCCGGGGACACCGCATCAGCGGCCGGTTCGGCGGGCCGCGTGTCGGTGTCCTGGGGGGCGGTATCGGTGCCCGGGGCCGCCGCATCGGCATCGGTGCCCGGGGCCGCCGCATCGGCATCGGTGGCCGGGGCCGCCGGTTCCGACGCCCCGCCCGTGCCCGCTGCGGCTGTGTCCGGGGCCGGTGTCGTGTCGGTGTCGGTCACGGCCCAGCGGTGCGGGCTGTTGGCGTCATCGGCGTGACGGGTGACCGTATTGTCTTCGGCCCACCGGCCCAAGATCTTGCGGGCGCTGGACGAGGTGATTCCAGCGGCGGCCGACAATTCGGCGGTAGTCGCCATGGGCGCGGCGTTCAGTGCCCGCCACAAGGCGTCCTCGTTGTCGGTACGGCTCGTTTGCGTTGACATGGTGGACATGAATTTTCCTTCGGCTAGATGGGTTCGGCCGGTGATACGCCGCTATATCGAACGGCGCACGGAAATCGTGAATATCCGCACAGAACAAGCGCTGTAGCAATTGCGGATTCTGTGCCCCTTCGAATTTCCGACCGAACCGACGGTAGCTCGACGCGCCACACGCACACAACCCCATTCCAAAAACATTTTTCCCCGAAGTCATCCGACTCGACGAAGACTCGACAAAGCAAATCAGAAATGAAACGCGCGGAACACTTCAAACACCCCTCGGCGGCACATGGAGAGAAAAGGAAAATAAATAAATAAATGAAATTCAAAGAGAACCGGCACGACACGAAACGATCGACAGACAACCAGGGATGGATACTCGCCATACGAGTGACCACTACACGCCGGGGGTTCGGCCCCCGGATCATGTCTCTCCACTCCTGCGGAGGCATGATCCCGGGATTCCCCGAGCCGAGGGCGGCCACCCCTACCAGGCGCTTTACGGCTGCCGGGTGGGGCGGTTTGACCACCCCACCGAACACCCCACACAACGCCCCACCGAACGCCCCGCCCAACGGCCACCCGAATTCAATCCATTTCGACAAGAATAAAGAATTCTTCACAGAAAAGTCGATAAATGCTGCGGTCGCCGATTCTCCGGCTCGTTTTTCACGCATTCCCTCGCGACGTCCTATCGTCTAACAAATGCGTCAGCGGCGATATTTCCAAGTATATAAATCAATTGGCGGTAGGTGATCGCCCACGGGTGGGATTCCGTGGTTTTCGCCTTGGGTGAGGACGGCAAACTTTCGGGTTTCATCGTACATATTCGGCGCTGGGGTGGGATTCTTGCGAGGGCCTCGCGGGATGCGGTTCGTGACAGAATTGCGGAGTGGTTATCGTCAGCGATCCCGGCGGGTGGTTGATTATCGGGTCGTGCGCCGGAGGTGGTCGAGGAGTTGGCGTGTTTCCTGGTCGGGTTCGGTGTTGATTTCGGCGAGTTTTCTTTCCAGGACCGCGTATGTGCGGTCCAGGGCGTCGTGTTCTCCCAAGCGTGCGTGCAGGCGCAAAACGTATTGCCAGAGTTGCTCGTTGTACGGGTCGGTTTTCACGGCGGTTTCGAGCATGCCCAGAGTGGCGCGGGGGTCGTGCGCGGCGGGGTGGTCGGCCAGCCAGCTCAACGCGCCGAGTGTGTCGCGGCGGGTGGCTTCGCGCAGCGGTTCGGCCCACAGGTGGGACAGGTCCGCGGCCAGCGGCGCAGTCGCGATCGCGGCGATCCGCGCGCACGCGGCGGCCTGGTCCGCCTCACCGTGGGCCGCGCGACGCTGCGTGACCGCCTCGCCGAATTCCCAGTAGTCCACCCACCTCACGGCGGGACCGAGGCGGTAGCGCGGCCGGTCGTCGGTGAACAGACCCGCGACCGGGCCTCCGGTGACGGTGACCAAGGTCGTGCGCAAGCGGCTGAGCGCATTGCCGAGGGCTTTGACCGGCCGGTGGGGAGGGTGCTGGCCCCACAGGGCCTCGATCAACTCCGGCTGCGTCAGGCCATCGGGATGCAGGGCCAGCACCGCCAACAACTCCCGGCTCCTGGGCTCGAGACGACGAGTGATCTCGGCTGCTTCGATGTCCGCGTCCGAGCTGGTACGCCACAGGATCCGGGTCGGCCCGAAGACCTGGATCTGCAACCCCGGCCCAGTACCGCCCGCGAGCGCGGTCTCCGCCAGCGGAACCGGACGCGACGCAGCGGGCTGCGGCGAAGCGGGCAGGTCGCGGTTCTGCGCGCTGGGTGCGGTCCCGGTGTCGGGGGGTGCAGGACGGGCGGGGTTCGGCGTCGAAGGCTCGGCGGTGCCGGGGGGCTCGCTCCCGCCAGCGGGGCCGGGGGGTGTGGGAGCGGCGGGCGGTATCCGGGGCCACGGTGGGGTGGGCGCGGGGGCGTGGGTACCAGGCCGGTCCCGCACAGGGCCCGGAGACGCCCCGCCCGGTCCCCTCCTGAGGTCAGCGGGGCGATCGATCCGGTAGACCGTGGGTCCGGTCACCGGGCGGCCCAGAGTGCCGACGCGGGGGCGCGGCGGGGTGTGGGGGTGCGGGGTGTTCGTCTGGGTGCTGGGTGGCCTCGCCGGGGGTGGGCGCAGTTGGGTGTCGATGGTGGCGGCTGTCGTGCGGGCCGCGGACAGGACTCGGTTGCGATCCCACGGGCGGGGCTTGTGTCGCAGGAGGGCGGTCGCGGATGGCCGGTGGTGGGGAACGGTGGCCAGGGCAGGGACTCGCAGGGCGTTGGCGTAGTCGCTGTCGGTGTCCGCGCCCAGCAGCAGGACTCCGGGGTGGCGGGTGCGGCCGACGAGTTCGCGGATCTGGTGACCGGCCGAGTCCGGGTCGGGGTGGTCGGCGTGGACCAGGACCAGGCAGGCGTCGGCGTGGGTGAGGATCGGTTCCAGGGCCGAGCCGGGCCCGGGGGCACCGCAGTCCACGAACACCGTGGCCCCCAACTCGTGCCAGGCCGCCAGTTCCTCGAGTTCGCGATCGTGGTGGCGGCCGGTCAACAGCATCGTCACCCACGCGTCGCGCTCGGTGTCGTAGCCCGGTGGCGAGGCCAGGAATCCGACCCCGTTGCGCAGGTATTGCACGTGTTCGATGACCTGTACCGGTTGCGCGCCGACATGTGCGGCCCAGGACATGCTCGCCAGCCCGCGATACGGGTCCGCGGCGGCCAGCTCGGCGAGCTGCCCGCCGACCAGGTCGGCCTCCACCAGCACAGCGGGCTCGGGGCCCGACCAGCTGTGCGCGAGCGCGACCGTGGTGGTGGTGACCCCGGTGCGGGGCGTGAGACCGGCGACGGCGATCAGCAGCGGACGCCGCGGTGCGGGGGTGGCGGGTGCGGGAGTGGGAGTCATTGCCGCAGAGCCGGTTTCGGATTCACCTCACGCCTGGTCACGTCCGGCCTCCGGTGTGTGGGCGGTGTCGGGGCGCGGTTGTTCGAGGTCGGTGCGCAGGGCGTGGTCGAGGGTGGTGGTGATGGTGTCGGCAGCGCGGCCCGGGTGGGTGCGGGGGAGCTCGTGTCCGGCACCGGCGACGATGTCGTAGTCGGCCCACAGCGCATCGGCCAGCCGCACCGCGTGCTGCGGGGGCACGAGGGTGTCGTGTTCTCCGGCCAGCACGGCGGAGGGAATGTGCCGTAGCGCCTGCGCGATTCCGGTGAAGAACCCGAAGCCCGCGTGGGCGGCCAGAACATCGATACTGACCCGCGGATCGACGCCGAGGCCCGGCACGAGGCCGGTGTGCCGGAGGCGGTAGCCCAGCACGGCCTCACCGGCCGCGGCGACCGGCGCGAGGGCTCGGTGTCGCCGGATCCGGATCAGGCGGTGGGGCCAGGTGCGTGCATAGCGTGGCAGCGCAGGAGGTTCGGCGGCGGCGTTGAGCAGCACGAGCCCGGCCAGGTCCGCGGCGCGGTCGCGGTGGACGGTGGCGTAGGCGTGCAGGAGCTGCGCGCCGGTCGAGTGCGTCACCAGCACCACCGACCCGGACGCGTGCTCCAGCACGCTGTGCAGGTCCTGGGCCAGGCGGCGCACAGTGGTGATCTGGTCCAGGTCCGGGCGATCCGAATCGCCGTGTCCACGCTGGTCGTAGGTGATCTGGGTGACCGCGCCGCACAGCAGCTCGTGCATGCGCGCGGTGAGCGGGGACCAGAACCCGCGCTCGCGCAGCAGCGGGTGGATGTACACCAGAGTCGCCGCCGAGGAGGGTCGCCCGACACGGGTGGCGGCCAGGTGTATTCCGTCGTCGGCGGCGATGTTCAGAGCGTGGTGGAAATCCGGCAGGCTCATCGGTGCGGGATCCTTCGATGTCGGGGCTCGGTCACCGGGCACGGGCCCGGTCGGGTCGAATGTGGTGGCGTGCTGGATGTTTCCGCTCGGCGGGGCGCACAGGTGCTCATCCCTGCTCTTGGACGTGGCTGATCAGCAAGCTGCCGTTGGGGCCGGAGATGGTGTTGATCACCTGCAAGTAGTCCACCCTCTTGCCGTCGGCGTGCAGTTCGACGAGGTGCACGGTCGCGGTGTTGGCGGTGACCGGGGTGATCGCGACGCAGTGCACGGTGCCCACCGGGATCGAGTCGATCCCGGCGGCCAGTGCCTGCTGCGTGATCCCGGACTCGGGAGCGACCACTCGCACGGCGGCCTCGGCGTTGCGCTGGGTGTAGTAGGCGTCCTCGAACGTGGCGATCACCCCGGGCACGGTGGACCGATCACCACCGCGGTCGGTGACCACCCGCCCGGACAAACCCGCACACGCGCCCGCAGCCGCGGATGCCGACGACGGCGTGGTCGAGCCCCCGGCCCCGGCGTGCGTGGCCGCAGGGCGCGGGCCCTGCGCACCGACCACCACGCCCACAGCCACCGCGACCACCGCAGCCAGCCCAGCCCAGCCGCGCAGCGACACCCGGCCCGGGAACCCTCGCCCTGGCCCGGGAGACGACGCCGGTTCACCCGGCGGGGTCGAGGGCGCGGGCACGAGCCAGGCACTGTCCGCCATGGGTTCGAGCGCATCGCCGATCCGCAGGGAGTCGGGGCCGCCGGGACGGTGGGGTGCCGGGGGAATGTCCACCGGGATGTACTCGTCGCTGTCGTCGGATGTGTTCTCGGGCAACCTCGTTCACCTCCCAAAGGTTGTGTTAATCGGTCGGTCCGCGCCCGCAGCACCGTCGGCGGTAGTCGGCGCGGGGGTCTCCGGGGTGCGGGTTCAGGGGTGTGTCGCGGGGGCGGGAGTGTCGGTTCCGGGGCCCGGATGTGGTGTGTGGGTGAGGTTTTCCGCGAGCCGGGCCAACACGTCGCGCACCGCGAGCGCGTGGGTTTCCGCGTGTCCGGCGTCGTACTCGCGCCAGGTCACGTTCGTGCCGCGTTGGCGGTGCGCGATCAACGTCCGTAACCCCGCGCGCACGGGCACGACACGATCGTTGTGGCCGTGATACAGGTGCAGCGGGGCCAGCGTGGCGGTGTGGGCGAGAACTTCGTAGGCCAGCACCTGCTGCCACACCGGGTCACACCACGGGTCCTCGCGGCGGCACCAGTGCGCCAGCGGCCCCCGCACCCGCTCGTACAACTCCGCGCTGGTGAGTGTTCCGGCTTCGACCGCGACCTGCTGTCCTTCCCGGGTCAGCACGCGCTCGAGCGCCAGATGCGGGTAGGCGCGCGACAACCCGACCAGCGCGGCCATCCCGAGCGCGGCGTGGATACCGTCGCTGGTCGCCGGGCCCAGCGCGGCCAGGTCCGACACGACCGCGCCCGCGCAGATCCCCCGCAGATCCAACTCGGGCGCGTACCGCTGATGCAACTCGCCCGCGGCGACGACGGCGCGGCCTCCATCGGCGTATCCCCACATGGTCACCGGCATCACCGGGACCTCGCTCTCGATGGTGTCCAGATCCGGGATACCTTGTGCGGCGCGAGCCAGATCCAACGCGATCTGCCCCGCCGCGCGTGAGGCGAGAAACGTGTGCGGCCCGGCATCGACGCCCAAACCCTCCCCGTCCGGGACCGCCACCACCCACCCCTGCTCCAGGGCTGCGGCGATCGCGGCGGTATCGGTCTCGGCTCCGGGTTCGTCACCCAACACCAGCTGCTGGGAGACCGAACGCCCACCCAAGCCACGAAACGGCGGGCAGAACACCAACAACCCGCACGAGCCCGACCCACCCGCATGGCCGGTCGTGGTATCGGTCTCCGGCAAGATCACGATGCCCGACACCGGGATCACCCCGCCCCGCGAATTCGTGCCGAGGTAGACGATCTGCCAGGCTCCCCCTGCCCTCGGCAGCAGCGGCACGAAACTCGGGCGGATCCGCAGCAGATCACCCGCCCGACGATCCCGCTCGATCGCCGGTGGACTGTAATAGATATCGGTCATGACAAGCCTCCACGAAGTAATCGAAATAGGTTGTGACGCAACAACATTGACAAATCACCCGGTGGCACCTGCCCTGCCCGGCGGAGGGGACGCCCGGGCAGGGCAGGGCATCTCAGGCTGGTCTGTTAGGGGTGGACGGTCCCGCCGGTGCCCGCAGGCGCGAGGGCCCGGAGCCCGGCTTCGGCGGCGAGGAAGTCCAGAACCTCACCGATGGCCTCGACGCGGGTGCGGAAGTGGTCGGCGTCGTATTCGCGCCAACTCACCTGCACCCCGCGAGCCCGGTAGTCCTCGGCCAGCGCGCGGCCCATCGACGCGGGCACGATCGCATCGCGGCTCCCGTGATACAGATGCACCCGCACCCCCGGAAGCCGGGTGTCGGCGCGCTCGTGGGCAAACACGTACTGCCACATCGGATCCTCGACGACGTCCCGGTCGCACCAGGTCGCCAACGCGTGCTGGTAACGCTCGCACAGCACCCCCACACTGGCCTGCTCGACCTCGGCCAGCAGGCTGCGCGCCGACGTCGCGAACACGTGCCGCAACGAGAGGTGCCGGTACGCCCGCGAGAGCCCCAGCACCGCGGCGAGCCCGAGCGCGGGCCAGGCCCCCTCGTCGAACACCCGCAGCATCCGGCGAAGATCGGTCACCACCGCACCCGCCGCCACGGCACACACATTCATCTCCGGCGCGTAATCACGTTGGAGTCCCCCCGCCGCGATCGCCGCACGACCGCCGTCCGCGCAACCCCAACACGCGACCGGCGCGTCGCTCGCGTGCAGGGCCGGGATCCGGGCCGCCGCACGCCCCAGATCCAACATGATCTGCCCGGCCGCGTGCCCGGCCAGAACCGTGTGCGGGCCCTGCCCGAGTACCCCCAGCCCCTCCCCGTCCGGGATCGCCACATGCCAGCCACGCGCCAACGCCGCGCCGATCTGTACCGTATCGGGTTCATTGCCCGCCGCGAGCCGCTGCGAGGGTGCGGGTCCACCGAGACCGTGGAACGAGGGGTAATAGACCAGCAGCGGTGCCTCGTCCGGGACCTCGGTGGCGATCACGGTCCCGGACACCGGAATCGGCGCGCCCAGAGTGTCCCGGGAGACGAACAACACCTGCCACGCCGGACCCGCACCAGCCACACCCGGCACCCGGACCGGACGCAACCGCAGGATCTCCCCGGGCCCACGCGACGACTCCACCGGCGGCGGAGTGTAGAACTCGGCATCCGATAATGCTGCGGCAGTATGCTTTTCGAGAATTTTCGTGTCGATCATGAGTGTCCTTCCAAATCATGCGCCACAGCCACCAGCCAGGCGGTCAACGCCGGGAACCGGCCCGTGGTGGCGTAGCTGTCGTGGCGTGCGGCGGTGTCAGCGAAGTGAATCCACACCGCCGGGGTGAGCAGGTCGGCGTCATCAGCGACCAGCTGGCCCCACGCACCGGCGAGTTGCCCGGCCAGCGCCGCCAGCAGGGCCGGGTGCGCGGTCACCGTCGCGGTGAGCTGAGCCCACCGCTGGCCCGCCGCGCGGACCTCCGCGGGCGTGGGGCTCGGGCGGCGCGGGTCCGCGGCCTCGATCAACCGCTGCGCGAGCCGCACCCTCGGTAGATAGTCGACAGTGGTCGGGGTTATGCGAAAGTCGTTGTCCAGCACGGTGGTCCACGCGCTTCCGAACGCCTGCGACAGGAGTTGTTGCAGGCTCGACAGCGCGGCAACAGGGTCGGTCAGGCGGGCCTGCGCGGCGAGTTCGGCACCGACCCGCAACAGCGCGGTGTGCTCGGGCGCCCCACACGCCAAATCTCCGTCAGCGCAGATGTCCACGGTCCGACCGGCCAGGGCACCATACCGCGCACCGTCGTCAGCCAGACCGCTCCCGGACACACCCGGGCCCGTGATCCGCACCCGCGAGACCGCCGCACCCCCGGTACCGGGAGCCGGGTCCGGCACCACCTGACCGGGACGACCCGGAAACAGCGGCGAACCCGGCGCGCGTTCAGGATCAGCGATCAACACGACCGCCGCGACCTTCGCGGCCGGGACCGGGCCTCGCCCGGCACCGATCTCCCGAGCAATCTGCGAAACAGCTTGCGCACCAGCGGAATACCCCGCCAGCGCCACCTCCGTCCCGGGGCACGCGGACACGACCTGCCCCAGGTCGCTGCGCACGGACGTGATCGCCGCGCGCACCGACACTGTGTACGAGGCGTCCGATCCGCCGGGCACGAGCCCGCCGAACCCGGCCGGGAACGCCACATAGGCTCGCTGGACCTGCGGGGCTGCGGCGAGTACCGGGCCCACCACCGCGCCCAGGACGCTGGTATCGGCGGTCGGACTCGCGGCCATCGAGGACTGCCCGGTGCCCTGGACCGACAGAACGTACAGCGGTGGGCAATGAGCCGGATCGATCGGGACCGTCGCCCCGGCCGGGCCCGGCACCACCGTCAAGCTCGCGCCGCAACCGATCAGCAGCGCCGCCACCGCCGCGCGCACCACCGAGGCCCTCACCGCTGATCCACTCCGACACCAGCACCGAACCCCGCGCCCACCGTGCCACCGACCACAGCCCCGACCAACGCCGCGGGTGCTCCGGCGATCACAGCCCCGGCCACCGCGCCCGCCGCCGCACCGATCGCGGTCCCCGCGACCCCCGAGGTCACCGTGCCCAGAACCGGCACCGCGACCACCGTGCCCACCGCCGCCCCAGCGATACCACCGAGCGTGCCACCGACCAGACCACCCACCACCGCACCAACCGCAGCGGCCGGAGCAGCGGTGATCGCCCCACCGATCGCGCCACCGATCCCGGCACCGGCCGCTGTGGCACCCGCGACCCGATCCGAACGGCCCGGCGGAATGCCGATCGAGTCCAGCGCTGTCGCCGCTTGCGCCTCGGCGGTCGCCGCGGTGCCGTTGATCGCGTCCTTGACCTGCCCCGGCAGCCACGGCGGCGCGGGAACTGCGAACTGACCCACACGGATCTCGTCCGGTGGCGGCGCGATCGGCGCGACCGCCGGTACAGCGCGAGGGGGATGCAGATCCGCCACCTGCACCGCCGGGACCGGATCCGGAGACGGCTCCGGACGAGGCGTCGGACCGTTGCGCACCGCGACCGGTTGCTCCGGGTACGCCGCCGGATCGGACGCCCGCAGTGGTGGCGGGGCCGGAGTACGAGTCCCTGGCTGGGTACCCGCCGTTACCCCAGGCTGCCCAGCAATCGGTCCAGCACCCATCCCGGACGCGAGACCCGGGGCCGCCAACGCGATGACGACCGGCACCACACCCACCGCCAGCACCCGCGCCAACAAAGCCCGCCTCTGGCGATCGGTCAAACGCTCCGAAATAGGTGCTTGCAAACCTTCCCGATATTTTTTCCTCGACAATCGAGGAGAAGAAAATCTTGAGTCGGACATGCCGAATAAGCCCTTTCACGCAAGGTGGAATAAATTCGGAACAGCGCACTCGCAACGCGCGCCGTAACGGTGCTCCCGGCCGCGATATGCGCAGCCAGGAGCCACCGCAGATAAAAGGACGGCCTACAAGTGAGGCAGGTATGGAGCGATCGCCGACAAGGCGTCGGACGCCAGATTGACCACATTGACCGCGATCGACGATCCGATGTTGATCAACCATAAAATTGTCAGAGGATCCACGATAAATTATTCCCTTCGTGAGTGACCAGAAGATCCGACCTCTCCATCAAACTCACGAAACAGGCTGCCGCGCCAGAGGTTCGAGGGGGGTAATTTACCCCCCTTCTCGAATTCTCGGCCCCCATCCGCCGTCTGCCAGCATCGACACCAGAAAAGTAGCCAGCATCATTTCCGCAACTTTCCCCTACCGAACCAGGAACGGTGACTCACATCACAGATATGCGAGCGGGGATCAAGGTCCGGCTATTTGTCGGCTACGAAAAGTAACGCCCGGGATGGTATTGCTTTCAACGATCCGAGTCTGATACCTATTGAAGTGTCTCGGGGGAGATCAACCTTCCATCATATCTGCCTGGCGATCCTGGGCGGAAGACCTGAATTCAGGGGGTTTGACCATGAACACCGAACACGGTGGGGCCCACCCCAAGCCCGATACCGTGATACACCTGGCCAACTGGACGCGCGCGATCCGCGAGCACAAAGACCTGACCCGCCGCAAAGCCGAGAAAACCACCAGTGTCAGCTGGCATTACCTCAAAGACATCGAAAACAACCAGGTCATCCCCGGGCCCGATGTCCTGGAGAGCCTCATCGCCGGATACCAGCTCGACCGCGCACAGGCCCGCCTGACCCGGGACCTGCGCCGACCACCCACGCCCCTGCCATCGGTGCGCGAGCTGCGCAGACGCATCGCCACACCCGCCCGCCTACGACTCCTGACCCAGCTCGACCCCGCCCACATCGCCCTGGCCTACCTCGACCCGCTCTGGAACATCCTCACCGCCAACGCCACCTTCTTCGCACTCTTCCCCGGCGCCGGAGCCGCCGCGACCGAGAACCTCGCACGCTGGTCGCTACCCCCCGACCCCGACCCCTCGCCGGCCGAGTCCGTACTGATCCACCCCCGTGACGAAACACGCTGGCTCGTGGGCACCCTGCGCAGCGCGTTCGCCCGCTACCGCGACAACCCCGAGGTGACCGACCTGTACCAGCAGCTCTCACGCAACAAAGTCTTCAACCACCACTGGCACCGCGATATCCACGTCGCCCACGGCCGCCGCGAAGACCAGTACCTACACGTCCGCGACCCGACCACCCGCAAGCCCTACACCCTGGCCGTCCAACTGACCGAAATCACCGACGCGCCCGAAATTCGTGGATTCCTCGCCTGGCCACAAGCCGACGACCCCGGGTAACACCTCACCACCACGAGGCCACACCCTCCACGGTGGCACCGACTCCACACCCCGGAGCCACACCGCCACAACCTCCCACCGCCACAACACCACAGCGGCACGGCGAATCCGGCGAGCACCCCTGCGCTCGCCGGATTCCCCTCATCGCCACAACTGCGGTTCCGCCTTTGTCCCGGAGCCTCTAGGACTCAGTTCGACCGCGTTGTCGCCTCATCGCTGTAACCGTGCGCGATCTCCTCGATGAGGCTCCGAGATACCTTCTGCGCCAATGCTGTTCGACGCAACTCCGCAAACACCCCTAGATAACCGTCGACGTCATCACCGTCCTGTTCGATATCCCAGAGCATGTTCTGCGAGTGCACGATCGGCGGCTCGGGCACGCCCTCCACCAGGGCGTCGAACTCCAGCATCGAGACATCACCCAAATGCCATCCGAGGTGAGTCCCGGTACCGGATCCGATCACCTGGACCGACACGTTCTTGTCCGCACCACGCCCTACCAGCCCTGTCAGTTGGGCGGCCATCATCTCGGGTCCGCCCATCGGGTTCCGCAGCGCGGCCTCCAGGATGTATCCGCGGAGGCGAATACCGTTGTCGCGGAGCCTGTCCCGGCGTTGGGTGAGCAACTCGACCCGCCGGTCGAGATCGATGTCCGATTCCTGCGGGTCCCAGACGCGCAGCACGGCGCGGTGGTAGTCCGGGGTCCGCAGTAGTTCCGGCACCGCCGTCGCACCGCACACGCTGACCACCCGTGCGGACTCCTCGAGCCCGAGCAGGTCGATCTCCTGTTCGGGCAGCAGATCACTGTAGGGGTCCCACCAGTGCCGCCGAATCTTCTTATACTGCCGGACCATCCGGACCAATGTGAGGATCGGTTCGCGGTCGTCATCGACCTCGAACCGATCCAGCAGCACGGTGATGTGGATGGTTCCCAGCAGCGTGATCCGGCCCGATTCCATCCGCCGAATAACCTCCGGGGACACCTCCGCTACCCGCGCGGCCTCGGAAACCGGCACTCCAGCCGCCTGCCGCAACGCACACATCCTGCGCCCCAGACTCCACCGCGCCACATGCGCCGACCGCGCGCTCCCCGGCTGTGGTGCCTGGTCGTGATGATCGACAGGTCCACCGCCGGTAGACGCTCGAGTCCTCCTCACGGCTGCGCCTGTGAGTCGCTGCTGGTGCTCATGCAGTCGTAGCCGTGGGCGATCTCACGCAGTAATTCGCGAGAGTCACTCTTGGACAACGCCGTTCGCGGCAACTCGGCCACGGCGTCCCGGTAATGGGCGAGGTCGTCCTCACGATCCAGGCGCAGCGCCCAGGGACCGCTGTCGAGGAACACCTCCGGAGGTTCGGGCTGACCGCCGACCAGAGCCCCGAATTCCAACAGGGCGAAGCTCGTGAGGTGGAGCCCGATATTGTGACCGGCGTGCTGGTCGATCAGCTGGACCGAGATCCTGGGTGATCTGGTCTCTGCCAGTTCCAGCAGTTGGTCACGCATCATCGCCGCGTCCCCGATCACGTGCCGTACCGCTGATTCGAGCATATAGAAATGCGCTCGCGCGCCATTGGTGCGCAGACGTCGTGCCCGTACCAACCGGACCCGCCGCTCGATCTCGTCCGGCGAGTCCTGAGGGTGCAGGGCCTGCTCGACCACACGGCGGTACTCCGTGGTCTGGAGCAGCGTCGGAACCAGCGTCGCCCCGAACGCCGTCATCGAGATCGCATGCTGCTCCAGCGCCATCCGAGACCGATCATCCGCCGACATCAAATCGCCGAACAAGCCCTGCCAGTCCGTATTCTGGACCACGGCCGCACGTCCCCGCCGTAGCAACGCCAGCGCTTCCTCGCGCTCAGCCATCCCCGCCCCGTACAGGTCGCACAACGTGGTGAGGTGTAGCTCCGACATCCGCGTGGACATCCCGTCCTCCAGACGGCCGATCGTCTGCGACGACAAGAACACCCCTCGCGCCGCCGCGGACTGGGTCATCTCCGCCGCCTCCCGCTGCGCGCGCAGACGACGCCCCAACGCCCGCAGGTGCACATCCACCATCTTTCAACCTTTCTCAAATACTCGTCAGGACGCAGTAGGTTCAGCAATCCCGGGCTGTTGCAGGAGTCGCGACGAGGGTGCGGACCGCCGCGGATGGTGTGGTGATGAGCTCGCGGTCACCGATCCCCGAGCCCGGGACCAGATCCTGGCGGGCGTGGTGCGCGCTGGTCGCGTGCTGTGTTGCCTCGGCGTGCGCGACCGCCGCCGCAGCGAACAGCACCGCCAGGACGGCCAGGACGACCGGCACGACCACAACGGTCCAGCCACGCGCCGAGGCCCACCACCACCACCGAAACGAGATCTCCAGATCTCGCCCGTCCTGTCCCCTTCGCGCCGACGCTTCTGTCTTGGTTGTCATTCCGCCCTCTCTTTGTTTGTGAACTGGGTTCAGACCTTGCAGCCGATCGCGCCCCACAGCGACACCTGCTTGTCTCGGAGCGGTGGGTCCTCGACGCGCTCGTTGCGCCAGCGGTGGACCACCTCCACACCCGGCTCCAGCAGCTCCAGGCCCTCGAAGAACCACCCCACCTCGGCGCGGGTACGCGGAGTCACCGCAATCCCTCTGCTGGTGTAGACGTCCACGGCGCGGCCCATCCCGTCCGGATCGTCCGGGCCACAGTCGAAATCCGTTGTCACATGCGACAACGCGAGATACGAGCCCGGAGCCAACGGGGCCATCAAGGTCCGGACGATCTCGTGGACATCGCCGGGCACGAAGTGCAGCAGCGCCATCAGCGACACCGCCACCGGCTGGCTCAGATCCAACGTCGAGGTCAGTTCGGGGGCGGTCAGAATCGCGGCCGGATCACTGACATCGGCCTGGACATACGCGGTGCTGTGTCCTCGTCCTCTGGGGCCTGGCACACCCACCAGCAGCGCCCGCGCGTGGGCCAGCACCAGCGGATCGTTGTCGACATACACCACCCGCGCCTCGGGCGCGACCTCCTGCGCGACCTGATGCAGATTGGGCACGGCCGGAATACCGGTCCCGACATCCAGGAACTGCCGCACACCCTGTTCGGCGGCCAGATAACGAGTCGCGCGCTCCATGAAATCGCGGTTGGCGCGCGCGGCGATCCGGACCGCCGGAAAGTCCTCCTCCACCCACGCAGCGGCCTCGCGGTCCGCGGCGTAGTTGTCCTTGCCGCCGAGGAAATAGTTGTACATCCGGGCGGGATGCGGCACATCGGTGCGCAAATCGATCGAGCCGTCGGACACGGCGAACTCCTTCACGAGGGGGATTGGGGATCGGGTGACGGCACTTCGGGCCGGTTTCAGCCGACCAGGCCCAGAGCGTCGTCGAACGGTGTTTCCTCAGTCCTCGAGGAGGATTTTCATCACCCAATCCATGAATGCCTCGTGATCGGCCCCGGTGGACACCTCGACCTCGATCCCCTCAGGATCTCGATAGGCCCGCGCGTCCGCTTCCACCCGGATCCGCTCGCCGACGAACCGCACGAACCCCAAGTCCAACCCAGCGGACAAGGTGAGCGGGTCGTGCAACCAACTCCCGACACCGCTGCTCTGGTCCGCCGCGGTGGATCTGTACGCGGCCCACTCCTCGAACCCGTCAACCAACAACCGCGCCCAGCCCGGGGCGTCCGGGGCCGCGAGCCTGCGCATCAAGTCGTGCTCACGAGTGATACGAATAGCCGCCGCCTCGGTGTGATCGGACAGGACAAGCCGAGGCGTGTCCAGCAGCCGCACCGCAGCCCCGGCCGCCCGAGGATCCATCCGAGGATTGTGGCTGGCACGGCTGGTATCGCGATACCTGTCCAACCAGAACCCCATCTGCGTCAAGCGAATACGCCCAGCCAGATCAGGTCGAGCCTGCGCAAAAGCCGCGACATTCGACAGCGGGCCCTGACCGACCCATCGCAGCTCACTACTGGACAACGCCAGATCCGTAAGGGCCTCGATCATCTCCGGGTCGTGCTCACACGGGCGAGTAGCCAAACCCATACTCGAACGGCGACGACCACGGCCCCCACCGATCTCGAGCCCACGAATCACCGGCACATCAGTGCGGTCGTGCCGCCGCAACTGTTCACTCACCCCACGGGCACGGTGGTCACCGGACTCGTCGGCGGTCAGCACCACGAAGCGATCGATCGTGCGCGCGGCCAACGCGACCGAGATCGCGTCATCGATATCATCGCCCCAATCCGTACAGATCACATACATCGGCTGAAGATCCGAATCCATTTGCTTCCCTTCATCTTTCATACTTCACGAACAACAAACACCCCGTGTCCCCAGAACGCGCCGACCCCACCGGGGACTGATCGAAACAAGTTGTGCTGGTAATGAATCCGAGATGCTCAACAGGCAGGAGGTCCTCGTGCCGGACCGCCCACCCCATCGACCCGACCGCCAGCAGTAAGACACTGTGGGATGCCGCATGCCCTCGACGGTGAGCCAGCACGTTGACTTACGCCGCCGCCGAGACCGCCGCCGCTGTCCCTACGGATTGGCTTGCCCCTCAGCCTTTATGGCTGAGGGGCCTTTTCGCATGTGTGGGCTACGCCGAGCGCGTGAACTCGCCACGGCGCACACCGTCTTCGAACGCATCCCATTCGCCCGGCGTGAAGATCAGCGCCGGACCGCTCGGGACACTGGAGTGGCGGATCGCGATGGTGCCGTCCTGGAGCTCGCCTACCTCCACGCAGTTGCCGCTCGGCGTACTGGCCAAGGCTTTGCGGAACGCGACCGTCGTGCGGAGTTCCGAGGCGTCGGGGGCGAAGGCTTGCATACATTTCTCCTATCGGTTGGACGGCTCCAGCCGTCATTGATCACCGGGCCCGATCGGGCCCGGTAGTCCAGTGAGTGCCTATCTGGCGGTATCGGCGCGTCCGCGGAGCACGCCGAGGAGGGCGGGGAGGAGTCGGCCCCAGTCTTCGGCGGTCGCAGCACGGGGGCGCTCCGCCCTCGGATGCGGGGCGAGGCCCGACGCACCAGGGATCCGCTTCGGCAGAGGACGCCCCGGCACCTGCTCGGCATCGACGTTCAGGCGCTCGTAGCCCTCGCGGGTATGGACAGCCTCAGGGGTCATGGTGATGACGTCGACGAGCCGTGTCACGTCGGCGAGGTGGTGAATGTGGTTCTCACTCAGGGTGATTACCGCGTCGGGGTGCCATTTGGTCAGCATCATCCACAGCTCGCGGATCGCATCGGTGTCCACAACCGCGAGCACCACATAGCCGAGGCGGTCAGCACGGCGGAGCAACTGCCGTTCGGCGAACTCGAGCCCTGCGCCGCACAGAGACGGCCGAACGGCGATGATCGCGGTGCACACATGTGCGTCGGTCATGTTGTCCGGCCGCTGTCCGGTGTCACGCGCCGTTCCTCGACGAGCACGCGGAACGCCGCGGCTTTGCGCGGGCAGTCCGCGGCGAGGTGATCGCGGTGCAACTGCATCTCGCGGTGCGCCTGGCCGATGCTGAGCCTCGTTGTCGGCGCGGCGCATCGCCCGAGCGGCCGCTGCGGTCCGACCACCACGCTCGGTAGTGGTCGTTCATCACGCGCGATCAGGCCGCCCTGAAACCAGAGCACCGTCATCATGGTCAGTACGAAAAGCGTGAGCGCACCGGCGATCACCCAGCCCGTTGCCTCGGTGCTCATTCCGAGGCTCCCGCACGGAGATGGATGCGCTGCAAAATCCGTTCGCCGGTCAACGTGATCAGCTGTGCGCGTTCGCGAATGAGTGTCTCGATACCCTCGACATGCGCAAGATTCGGGACGATCAGATCGGTCGCCCGGGTGCGACCGAGTGCCGCCGCGATGGTAGCCCACGGGCCCGCGACGCTCGGATCGATGACGACAGTGGTGACGTCGACCGCGCGGCCGAGGCGTGCGCCGAGCTCGGCCATTTCGTTCTCGACGCGTTCGCGGTCCGCTGTGGGGATCAAGTCCGACCGTATGCAACGTATCGCGGGCCGGGATGAGGGAGTGATGTGTTCCATCGGAGGCGTCCTCCTGATGCTGGTCGGATGTGTCCAAACCACCTTGTGATGCAACCAAGGCATATGTGGACTATGCCACTTAATTATGAAGTGGCATAGTCCACATGACCGATTGTGGAAAATTTCCTGAAAATCCTGCGGATCTGACTAGAGAGTTACAGGGAATTCCTGACGGAAGGCAAATCGTTCCGGCGGATAGATGCCTTCGTCGAATTCGACCGGAACGTCGTTGCTGTCACACGCGACAAGCCAGTACACCAGCACCGCCGAGTTCTCCGGCAGGTGTAGCGCGGCAACTTCCTCGGCGGTTCCCAAACGAGCACAGACCTGGTCACGCGCATAGGTGGGCCGGATGTCGGTATAGCGGGCGAGGTAGCCGAGCGTGCCACCGCCGACGCGACTGGTGACGAGTAGTTTCGGAGCCAGGTCTGCGAGCGCAGCTGGAAACCAACTCGTCGAAAACTCGACCGGCCCGGTCGGATTGCTGATGATCCGCTGACGACGAACGACTCGACTTCCAGCGGGCAGGTTCAACGCGTCGGTTACGTACGCCGGGCCGTCCACGATGCCGACGAACGGAAACGTGCAGTCCTCGCTGTCGCTGTACATACTGCCGAGCTCGACGGCGCGTTCGAGTCGCTCGCGTGCGCGCGGTGCCGCATTCGCAGAACGGACGAAAGTGCCCGCGCCCTGCCGGGCCTCGACCAGTCGTTCGCGACGCAGCACCTCAAGGGCACGACTCGCGGTTGGTCGGGCGACACTGTACAACTCGGCGAGACGACGCTCGGAAGGAACTTCGTCACCGGGCTGAAGGTCACCGCGGATGATCTGATCGCGTAGGAAACCAGCAATCTGCAAGTACTTCGCGGGTACCTCTTTGATCTCGGACACCCGGACACCTCCTGAACTACCATAGGCCAGTAGCCACTATAGGATCACGGAACAGGTAGTCGTTGATGCGCTCGATAGCTATTGCCGCAGGAGGCGGCGGTGACGCGGTCTCAGCGGCCATGCTCGCCTCTGCCCGTCCGGATCTGGGGATTGCGGCAATTATGTCGTATTCCTGGGATCGGTTCATGATCGACCCGTCTCCTGGCCCGCGTGTCCGTGGCGACTTCGACGGGCTGATCGACCGCGGCGGTGTCGCGGAAATCCCGCCGACCGCGACACTACATATCGGGCAGTCGACGCTACCGAGGCTCGCCGGGGCGATCGAGCAGCCGCTGTTGCTCGTTGAGGCCGATGAGGGTGCGGTCGGGCTTTCGGCGCTGATCGCCCGTGCCGCAACAGCATTCGATGCCGACGGGATCATCGTGGTCGACGTCGGAGGCGACATCCTCGCCGAGGGCCACGAGGTGAGTCTGCGCAGTCCTTTGGCCGATTCGCTCGCGCTTGCTGCGGCGGTGCGCACCGGGATCGACACTCGCGTCGTGGTCGCTGGGATCGGTATGGACGGCGAGCTGCCTGCGGCCGAGGCCGCAGAACGACTCGACAAGCTGAATGCCCAGCAACTTCCCGACCTCACCCCGCAGGAGGCAGCGCCGTTCGAAGATATCTGGGCGTGGCACCCGAGCGAGGCGAATGCGTTGCTCGCCGCAGCGGCGTCCGGGTGGCGTGGCACGGTCGAGTGTCAGCGCAACGCCGCGGTCGCGCTCACCGACGCGTCGCCCGCCGTGTTCGAGGTCGGTGCGCACGAACTCGTCGACGCATCGCTAGCCGCAGTGCTTGCGGACACAACGAGCCTGGACGAGGCTGAGCAGCTGCTACGCGACCGGCGTGCTGGTCGCAGCGAGCTCGACATCGAGCGACAGCGCGCGGCCGGTGACCGTGCCAAGGTCCGGATGCCCGGCCGAGACACGCTCGCCGTGATCGACGAGTACACCGTCGACGCGCGCGAACGAGGCGTAACCGCGCTCACCGTCCGGCGGGTGGCCGAACTGGTCTCGGCGATTGCACCGGAGGCTACCGACGCACTGCGCTCACTACTCACTGAACAACGCCCGCACAACTTCCGGCCGCCGCTGTACCAGGTGAGGCACCCCTGAGCGCTGCTCGGATCTTGGCCAAGCCATCTTGAGACGATGTTCCCGGCCTTGTATCGGACTTCATGTCGATGCTGCCGTCTCTATGCACGTGGTCGCCCGTGGGCATCGCGCGTGGGAACGCCGCGCTGGCGGAGTTTGGCCAGCACAGTGGTGGAATCAACACCCAGATGTCGACCGACACGAGCGAGGGACCAGCCGAGGTTGTACAGATGGATCGCGTCATCGGTCTGCTCGGTGGACAACCCCCGACGGCGCATCGGCACCTCGTGCCGATGCAAGATCTCGCTGACCGTCTGCCGCGCGATGCCATACCGGGTACCCAACTGGTAGACCGTCTCGCCGCTCTTGTATCCTGCGATGAGTGCTTGAACCTGATTGAGATCTAGTTGGCGGGCGCGGCCTGGCTTAGGGCGAACGACAGGCGGTGAAACGGGTGCGGATGGGTCGGGAAGCTTCCGATGCAGGTTTTCCAACGCGTCTACCTGCATCTTCGTGTTGTAGTAAGGTCCCCTAAGGTCCACCAGTGTAGAAGCCCGTAGGTTCACCGACCTACGGGCTTTTCCGTTTCGCGGTTCAGTCGACCGTAATCGTTGTGACGCTCGGGGAATGTGGCATATCGGTATCGATTCCGACCTCGACTCGGCCGGGACCGGTGTGGGCGGCGAATTCGCCGCGTTTCGGGGTGGGCATGCCGAAGAAATCGGGGATTTCGGCGGGGGCGGTGAGATTCACCGTTTGGGATCCGGTCGCGCCGGTCGTGAGATTGCGCCAGTGCACGGTCGGTGTGACCGCGCACCACGGCGCTTGAATGCCGAGGAATTTCAGGCTGCCCAACACCGTGAAGGTGACTTTTCCGCGTTCGGACGGCAGGTTGTGCCATACCCGCGCATTGCCCCACACCTCACCGGCGCAACCGAATCCGCGTACGGCCGTGGAGGATTGCGGCAGTGGGGTATCGGTGTAGCCGATCGGTGCGGCTCCGGCGGTGGCGGTTACCGCGGCCAGTGCGGTCAGGGCCAGTGCGCCGCTCGTGAACACCGCGCGAAATCTTTTGTGAAACATATGTTCGCCAGACCTCTTTCCGATGGATAGCCAGTGTTCGATCGACCGAAAGATACCCCGCGCCCCGCGCTCCCGGCTCGATCTCGCCTGAGGTCCCGTTCCGGGATGGCTCAGAACCACCCGGAACGCCGCAGAAATTGTTCGAACGAGGTCAGGCCGGGATATTCCGCGCGTAATGCGGGCAGATCGGCGTGGAACCCGTCCTCGTCGAACCAGCGCAGCATGCGCAGATGATCCGCGTCGAGCGGCGATCCCGTTGCGGCACGCACATTTTCGCTGAACCGGTCGAGCGGGATCCGCTGGTAGCGCACCGGTCGGCCGAGCACTTTCCCGAAGACGTCCGCCACCTCGGCCATGGTCGACTCGTCGCCGGCCAACTCGGTGATCCGGCCGATCCAGTGCCGAGGTTCCCGGAACGCCTTCCCGACGAACACCGCCAGATCCTCGAACGCGAGCTGTTGCAGCACCGTATCCGGCGCCAACGGCCACGGCAGCACCCCCGCCCGGACATCCGCACGCACCTGGCCCCAGTTCCGCATGGAGAACACCGGCCGGAAGATCGTGTACCGCAGACCGAGGTCCACGATGTGCCGCTCGATATCGAATTTGCTGTCGTGGAAACCGATTCCGACTCCGCAATCGGCCCCGCCCACCGAGCTGTAGACGAAATGTTCCACCCCGGCACGCGCGGCGGCCGCGGCCATCGCCCGGCCGTTGCGCCGCTCGACCTCGGTGCCCTCCTCGTGGAAACTCTGCACCGAGAACACGCCGTACACACCGTCCACGGCCCGCATCAATGAGTCGGGATCGGCGAAGTCGCCCCGCACGACCTCCGCCCCGGCTGCGGCGAGTTCCCGCGCGGCCGGTGCCTGCGGCATGACCAGCACTGACGGGAAACCGGACTCCGCCGACATTCCGTTCCCCGCGCTGCTGGATCAGGTCAAGAGCATCACGCTCACGACGCTGCATCGACGTCTGGCGCAGGATGGCTTCGCGGGCATCGCCTTCCGGCACGGTCACGCACTGCGCTTCATCGATGAGTCCGGCGCCCGCGTCACCGACCTGTCCGCGCGCGCCGGGGTCACCAAACAGGCCATCGGCGACCTGGTCACCGAACTCGAACAGCTCGGCTACGCGAACGCGCCCCCGACCAGCAGGACCGCCGCGCCAAAACGATCCGCCTCACCCCGCGCGGCATCGCGGCGCAGTCCGCGGGCCGTCGCATCCTCGCCGATATCGACGCCGAATGGCGAGCCCACCTCGGCGACGGACCCCTGGACATCCTCCGCGAAACCCTGCGACACATCGTCCGCCTCGGCCCCCTCTGAGGCCCGCGTAAGCCGTTGACTCCCTCCACGATGCCGCGCTCTGTAGCGCATCCGACGACGGTCCGGTAGCGTCGGAGAGCGTCACGGTCCGGTGGTGACGAGTAGGAATCGAGGCCGAAATGTCTACTGTGCCACAGCTTCCCGATTGGGCGGACGATGACATCGATCCTCGGGTGCCGAGTATCGCGCGGATCTACGATCATCTGCTGGGTGGGTCGCACAACTTCGCAGTCGATCGGGAGTGGGCGGATGATCTGGAGCGGCGGTGGCCGGGGATCACGCAGGCGACGTGGGCGAATCGCGCTTTTCTGCGGCGGGTGGTCGGATACTGCGTGCGGGCGGGGATCACTCAGTTCCTGGATATCGGGTCCGGTATTCCGACCGCGGGCAATATCCACGAGATCCTGACCGAGTTGGGGGTGAACGGGCAGGTCGTGTACGTGGACAACGATCCGGTCGCCTTCCTGATGGGACGCCGGATCCTGGCCGATATCCCGTGGGCGACGGCGATCCGCGGCGACTTCCGTGAGTTGGACACGCTGGTGCGGTCACCCGAGGTCACGCAGCATATCGACTTCACGAAACCTGTTGCGGTACTGGTACTTTCGATCCTGCACGTGGTCGGCGACGAGATGGATCCGCACGGCGTGCTCGGCCGCCTGGGAGCGGTTCTGACCCCGGGCAGCCGGCTGGCGATCTCGCATTTCACCAATGAGGGCTGGTCCGCCGAACGCCTCGAGGAACTGCTCGAGCTCACCCGTTCGACCACCACACCGGGGCGACCGCGGTCGGCGGCCGAGATCACCGCACTGTTCGACGGATTCGAACTGGTGGAGCCGGGCGTGGTGCAGGTTCCGCTGTGGCGGCCGGATGCGGATACGCCGCAGGAAGCCGGGTATCTGGACTGGCTCGGTGGCGTCGGGGTCAAGCGCTGACCTCGTCCGAGCCTCGAACTACCGTCGACGACACCCGAGATCGCCCGCGCGGGTGACTACCCGCAGGCGACACTCGTGTTGTTGTAACCGCGCACCGGCATCCGCAGCCGCGTCACGGCGTCCTCGTACAGCCCGTACTTGATCTCCCCCAGCACCGGCCCGCGAGTGTGCGCCACGTTCTTGGCGTATTCGACTGCGGCGGAAAGCACTTCGTGTTCCGCGGCGGTCTCGTCGATCAGCCCCAGCGTCAACGCCTCCGCGCCGCCGTACCGACGCCCGCTGACCAGCGCCTCATGCGCCGCGCGCGGAGCCAACCGGGCCGCGGCCAACGCCACGGTGCCGGGCGCATACGAGGCGCCGATGGTGATCCCGGGCAGGCAGAAATACCCGCGATCCACCCGCATCACCGCGCGATCGTGCGCCAGGGCCAGGAACGCACCCGCCCCGAAAGTATGCCCCTGGAGCGCGGCGACCGTCGGCAACGGTGCGACGAGCAACCGCGCGAACAGCAGCTGGATTTCGCTGAGGTACTCGTCGACCTCGTCGGGATGCGCGCCGACCCACCGCAGATCGGCCCCGGTCGAGTAGTACTTGCCCGCCCCGATCGTCACCAGCGCCCGCGGTCCGTCATGGGCCTCGACCTCGTCGAGCAGGGTGTGCACCCGCGCGATCCATTCGGGATGGAATCTGTTCTCCGGATCGCTGCCAGCAGTGTGCTGAGACTCGCCGAAGTGCAGGATTGCAACGTCTCCTTCGTGTTCCAGATATGGCACCTCGGTGACGCTACATGGTTGCTGAAACCGCTTCGGGGATTTCCGGGCAGATCAGTTCGTGCCACCCATCCACCCGGCCGCATCGAGCCGGAACGCGGTCGGCGCCGCGACCGCACGCAGATCGTTCTCCAACGCCCGCATCCGATCCTCCCCCAGCACCGCACTCCAACCGCCGCGGATCCGATCGAAGATGGCGGCCGAGCGGGCCAGCGCGTCGAGCCCGCGCGGCGTCAACCGGACGATCCGGCGGCGCGCGTCGGCGGGATCGTCGGCCCGTTCGGCGTACCCGGCCGCGACGAGCCGATCGACCGCCCCGGAGGAATCCCGCCCGGCCATGCGGCAGACCGCCGCCGCGTTCGGCGAACTGCCCGACGCCGTCGCCAAACTCGCCACCTCCCCCGAACTGCTGAACGGCTTCCTGGCCATGTCGCACAGCTTCGAGAACTGCACCCTCGATCCGATATCGGTCGAGGTCGTCACCATGGTCGTCGCGACCCACAACGACTGCCACGTCTGCGTCCGCGTCCACACCGCCCGACTCCGCCGACTCCACGCGGACCCCACCCTGATCACCGCCCTGCGATCGCGAAACCCCCTGCCCGACAACCGACTAGAGGCCCTGCGCACCTTCACCCTCGCCGCCCTGGCCACCACCGGCAACGTCGACGACCACACCCTCACCACCTTCCTGGCCCACGGCTACACCGAACGCAACGCCCTGGAAGTAGTTCTGGGCATCGGCACCTACACCATGTCCACCTTCGCCAACCGCCTGATCCGCGCGATCTGAACACCGCGACGAGATCGCCCCGAACAACCCGCGAAACGACGAAACCCCCGACCGAATTCGATCGAGGGTTCCGAATGAGTGTGGGCCTAGGAGGACTTGAACCTCCGACCTCTTCGTTATCAGCGAAGCGCTCTAACCGCCTGAGCTATAGGCCCGTAGGGGCTGGGGTTGTTGCCCCGAACCGAGAGCAAAGATTACCCGAACAGGGTAGGAACAACCAAAACCGCTGGTAGGGAGGGCGTGGAGACGAGAACGGCCGGACCTGCGGGATGCGGGTCCGGCCGTGGGGCGTGCGGGTCTAGTCGGGGTCGGCCAGGGTGACCTGGATGCCGCCGACCAGGTCGGTGCACTGGTTGTAGATGAAGACGCCGACCGTGGACAGGGCCGTCATCAGTACGACGTTGATCAGGCCGATGACCGCGGCGTAGCCGAAGACCGTACCGGCGTCGATCAGGGCCGAGGAGTTCGAGTTGCTGTCGGACACCATATCGGTGAACGTGCTGTTCAACCGGTCCCAGACACCCATGCCGGACAGCACGATGTACAGGAAGCCCACCGCCAGCATCCACACGAAGAACATCGCCACGCTGATCACCAGCGAGACCTTCAACGTCGACCACGGATCGATGTGCCGCAACTGCACGGTCGCGCGCAACGGCTGACCCGTAGCCGCGGCCTGGACCACGGCCTGCGGGACAGCGGGCGATACGGGCTGCTGCACCGCGGTGTGCTCCGAGGGCGGCAGCGGATGACGCAGCTCGGACAGGTCCGGCATGTCCTTCACCAACTCGGGGCGAGCGATGCTGCGGGTGGGCCCGTCGATACCGACGGACTTCACCATCGCCGCCTCCTTACGCGCGGCCTTCGCCGCCAGATCCGCGGTGGTCCGCGCGTTACCCGAACCGCCCAGACCGACCGACTGCGGCCGCCCCTTCACCGGGGCCTGGCCCGGACGGTTCAGGTTCGACTGCGGTTCCCGCTGCGGCAACTGCGACCAACCCTCCTCGAACCGGGAGCCGGAACCGGCCTCGGTCGCGGAGCCCGACTCCTCCTGACTCGCGAAATCGGCTGACTGATCGGCACTTTCGGGCGTACTGCCCGACGCGCCGTCAGTGGACGCCGGCCGCGGAATGGGACGCGGCGGAATGGGTGATGATGCTATCCGCTCGGTCACACCGTTGGCGTGGGGCCGCTCGTCGTTCGGCTGGTTCGGAGTGGTCAATGGGGATTCCTTAGATCCGTTGTGCCGCCGCTGCTCGGGTAAAACTACTTCTTCTCGGAACCACTGGTGTCGTCTTCGCCGGGAACCTCGTCGGGCTCGTCTGCGTTACGAGCGATCGCAAGCAAGGTATCTCCCTCACCGAGATTCATCAATCGCACGCCCTTGGTCTGACGTCCCGCCTTGCGAACCTGCTTCGCCGCGGTCCGAATGACCCCACCACCGGAGGTGATCGCGTAGAGCTCATCCTCATCGTCGACGATCAGCGCGCCCACCAGACTGCCACGTCGCTGGTCGTACTGAATAGTCAGCACACCTTTACCGCCGCGGCCCTGTGCGGTGTACTCCTCGATCGCGGTCCGCTTGGAGTAGCCGCCCGACGTCGCGACCAGCAGATACGTATCGTCACGAACCACGTTGAGCGACAACAGTTCATCGTCGGTGTTGAACCGCATGCCCTGCACGCCGGAGGTGGCGCGGCCCATCGGACGCAGCACCTCGTCGTTGGCCGGGAACCGGATCGACTGGCCGTGCGCGGACACCAGCAGCAGATCGTCCTCGGCCGAACACAGTGCGGCGCCGACCAATTCGTCACTGTCGCGCAGATTCACCGCGACGATGCCGCCGGTCCGGTTGGAATCGAAATCGGTCAGCTTGGACTTCTTGACCAGGCCGTTGCGGGTGGCCAGCACCAGATACGGCGCGTCCTCGTAGGTCTTGATCTGGATGACCTGGGCGATCTTCTCCTCCGGCTGGAACGCCAGCAGATTCGCCACGTGCTGACCGCGCGCGGTGCGGGCGGCCTCGGGCAGTTCGTACGCCTTGGTCCGGTACACCCGGCCCAGGTTCGTGAAGAACAGCAGCCAATCGTGTGTCGAAGTGACGAAGAAGTGCTTGACCAGGTCGTCCTGCTTGAGGCCCGCGCCCTGCACACCCTTGCCGCCGCGCTTCTGGCTGCGGTACAGATCGGTCTTGGTGCGCTTGGCGTAACCGGTCTCGGTGATCGTGACGACGACGTCCTCGCGGGCGATCAGATCTTCGTCGGCGACGTCGCCGTCGGCGGAGATGATCCGGGTGCGCCGGTCGTCGCCGTACTTCTCGACGATCTCCTTGAGCTCGTCGCGCACGATGGCGCGCTGACGCTCCGGCTTGGCGAGAATGTCCTTCAGATCGGCGATCTCGGCCTCGATCTTGGCCAACTCGTCGACGATCTTCTGCCGCTCCAGGGCCGAGAGACGACGCAGCTGCATATCGAGGATGGCCGTGGCCTGGATCTCGTCGATATCCAGCAGCTGCATCAGGCCGGTGCGCGCGGTTTCGGTATTGGCCGAACGCCGGATCAGGGCGATGACCTCGTCCAACGCGTCCAGCGCCTTGACCAGACCACGCAGGATGTGGGCGCGTTCCTCGGCCTTGCGCAGCAGGTAGCGGGTGCGCCGGACGATGACGTCCAACTGGTGATCGACGTAGAACCGGATCATCTGATCCAGGCGCAGCGTGCGCGGCACCCCGTCCACGATGGACAGCATGTTCGCGCCGAAACTCGTCTGCAGCTGGGTGTGCTTGTAGAGGTTGTTCAGCACGACCTTGGCCACCGCGTCACGCTTGACCGTGACCACGATCCGCATGCCCGCGCGGTCCGAGGACTCGTCGTGGATGTCGGAGATGCCCGCGATCTTGCCGTCCTTGACCTGCTCGGCGATCGCGTTGATGAAGTTGTCCGTGTTGACCTGGTACGGCAGCTCGGTGATGACGATCGTGGTGCGGCCGCGATTGTCCTCCTCGATCTCCACCACACCGCGCATGCGGATCGAACCGCGCCCGGTGGTGTAGGCGTCGTGGATGCCCTGGGTGCCGACGATCAGGCCGTGCGTCGGGAAGTCCGGGCCCTTGACCCGCTCCATGCACGCGGCGAGGGTGGCCTCCTCGTCGGCGTCGTAGTTCTCCAGCGCCCAGTAGATCGCCTCGGCGAGTTCGTTCAGGTTGTGCGGCGGGATGTTGGTCGCCATTCCGACCGCGATGCCGTTCGAACCGTTCATCAACAGGTTCGGTACCCGGCTGGGGAGAACCACCGGTTCCTGCGAACGGCCGTCGTAGTTCGGCGTGAAATCGACTGTCTCGTGGTCGATTTCGCGCAGCAGCTCCATGGCCAGCGGTGTCAGGCGGCATTCGGTGTACCGCATGGCGGCCGCGCCGTCGTTACCGCGGGAACCGAAGTTGCCCTGGCCGTCTACCAGCGGATACCGCAGCGACCAGGGCTGCGCCATACGCACGAGGGTGTCGTAGATCGACGCGTCGCCGTGCGGGTGGTAGTTACCCATCGTTTCGGCGACCGGACGCGCGGATTTCACATAGCCGCGATCGGGGCGATAGCCGTTGTCGTACATCGCGTACAGCACGCGGCGGTGCACCGGCTTGAGGCCGTCGCGGACCTCGGGCAGCGCACGGCCGACGATCACACTCATCGCGTAATCGATGTAGCTGGACTGCATTTCGTTCTGGATGTCGACCGGTTCGATCCGGTCGCCACCACCGCTGGGCGGCAGTGTCGTCTCAGTCATGAAGTCTCCTTGGTAATCCTGGTGTGCGGCAGTGTCTTTCGCACCGGACTACACGTCGAGGAAGCGAACGTCCTTGGCATTGCGGGTGATGAAGCTGCGACGCGCCTCGACGTCCTCGCCCATCAGAATGGAGAACAGCTCGTCGGCAGCGGCGGCGTCGTCCAGGGTGACCAGGCGCAGCACGCGCACCGCCGGGTCCATCGTGGTCTCCCACAGCTCCTTGGCGTTCATCTCGCCCAGACCTTTGTAGCGCTGGACGCCGTCGTCCTTGTTGATCTTCTTGCCCGCGGCCAGACCGGCCTCGAGCAGGCCGTCGCGCTCGCGGTCGGAGTACGCGAACTCCGGATCCGAACGCTGCCACTTGAGCTTGTACAGCGGCGGCTGCGCCAGGTAGACGTGACCGTGCTCGACCAGCGGGCGCATGAAGCGGAACAGCAGCGTCAGCAGCAGCGTCGAGATGTGCTGGCCGTCGACGTCGGCGTCGGCCATCAGCACGATCTTGTGATACCGCAGCTTGGCGATGTCGAACTCGTCGTGGATGCCGGTGCCGAACGCGGTGATGATCGACTGCACCTCGTTGTTCTTCAGCACGCGGTCGATGCGGGCCTTCTCGACGTTGATGATCTTGCCGCGCAACGGCAGGATCGCCTGGTACATCGAATCGCGGCCGGACTTGGCCGACCCACCGGCGGAGTCACCCTCCACGATGTAGATCTCGGACTTCGTCGGATCCTTGGAACGGCAGTCGGCCAGCTTGCCCGGCAGCCCGCCCAGATCGGTCGCGCTCTTGCGCCGCACCAGCTCGCGGGCCTTGCGCGCGGCGACGCGGGCCTGCGCGGAGGAAACCGCCTTGTTCACAATGGTTTTCGCGTCGGCCGGATTGGCCTCGAACCAGTGCGCCAGGTGCTCGTTGCAGGTGCGCTGCACGAAGGACTTGACCTCGGTGTTGCCCAGCTTGGTCTTGGTCTGGCCCTCGAACTGCGGTTCGCCGACCTTCACGCTGACGATCGCGGCCAGGCCCTCGCGGATGTCGTCGCCGGTGAGGTTGCCGTCCTTCTCCTTGAGGAGCTTCTTGTCCTTGGCGTACTTGTTCACCACCGTGGTCAGCGCCGCACGGAAACCCTCCTCGTGCGTACCGCCCTCGTGGGTGTTGATGGTGTTGGCGAAGGTGTGCACGGACTCGGAATAACCCGAGTTCCACTGCATCGCGACCTCGAGCTCGTGGCCCGTGCCCTTACCGGTGAACGCGACGACCGTGTTGTGGATCGGCTGCTTGGTCCGGTTGATGTGCTTGACGAAATCCTCGAGGCCGCCCGGGTAGTGGTAGGTCCGGGTCTTGACCTTGTGCTCGACCGGCGCGGATTCCTCGGCGTGCTTGGGCGTCTCGGCGGTCTCGCTGACGACCTCCTCGGTGACCTCGGAATCGGTCACCCGCTCGTCGGTCAGCGTGATGGTCAGGCCCTTGTTGAGGAAGGCCATCTCCTGCAGGCGACGCGATACGGTCTCGAAGTTGAAGACCGTGGTCTCGAAGATATTGGGATCCGCCCAGAAGCGGATGGTGGTACCGGTGCGCTTGGTCGACTCGCCCTGGATCAGCTTGCCGGGCTTGGCGTCCTTGTACTCCTGGCTCCAGTGATATCCGTCGTAGTCGATCTCCGCCTGCAAACGCGTGGACAGCGCATTCACCACGGAGATGCCGACGCCGTGCAGACCGCCGGACACCGCATAGGACTCGGAGTCGAACTTGCCGCCCGCGTGCAGCTGGGTCATGACCACCTCGATGGTGGGGATGCCCTGGGCGTGCATGCTGGTCGGAATACCGCGGCCGTCGTCGACGACCTCGACACCGCCATCGGCGAGCAGAGTGACGTCGACGCGCGTGGCGTAACCGGCCATCGCCTCATCGACGGAGTTGTCGACAACCTCCCAGATCAGGTGGTGCAGACCGCGCTCACCGGTGGAACCGATGTACATACCGGGGCGCTTGCGTACCGCTTCGAGTCCCTCGAGGACGGTAATGGAGTCGGCACCGTAGGTCTGCTTACCTGACTTGGGGTTGGTCGAGCCGCTTGCTTGGGAGTCGTTGGCAGCCACTGCTCGGTAGCTCTCCTTACTTGCTGATCCCTCGGCACGGCCACGACACACGTCGGACCCCAGACGGTCTCTGCTCGAGATGACGAAGCGCTCGAGAATTACGGGTCCAGCGCGCGGCGGCACGGAACATGCCGAGAGTATCGCCGCTAGTTACCTCACCATCCTACTGGTACGCCCGGCACAGGATGCACCTATGACACCCCTGGCGGCTCCGTGAGTGCGATAAATCGAGTTACACCGGGTCGGCTTGTAGGTGTGAATATCCCGTAAGCCTCTGCGGCCGATCCGATGCCCGTGCGACTGCGGTGTGGATCCGGCGCGTGGAACCGGCTCGGGATCGGTTGCGGCACTCGCCGATACCGGACGCGGCAGGTTCCACGTGAAACGGATCAGCCGTAGGTATCGCGCGGACCCAGGCCCTTCACGTGCCGCGCACCCTTACGCCAGCTGGGTGCGGCCGGGCCGCTGATCTTGAGGGTTTTGACCACGCCCTGGCCGACGGCCGCATTGATCTTGGCCAGCAGTTGAGCCTGCAACATGCGCAGCTGGGTGGCCCAGGCGGTCGATTCGGCCTGGATGCTCAGCACGCCGTCGGTGAGGGAGATCGGCGTCGCGTGGGTCGCGATATCCTCGCCGACCACGGTGGACCAGCGGCCGAAGACCATGCCCTCGGCGACCTTTCCGTTCCAGCCGCGACTCTTGGCCAACGCACCGGCGACCGCGGAGAGCAGTTGTGGATCGCGTTCATCGGGGCGTGCACCGGACCAGCCGCGGCGACGCAGCGCCCGCACGCCGCCCTTACGCGGCGAGGCCCGGCCCTGTCCGACCGCCTTGCCGCTGGCCTTGGCCGCGGCCCGCGCCTCCTCGAGCGCGCGGCGGGCGAGATCGACACCGCGCAACTCCGGGCCGGAAGCACCGGACGATGCGGCGGCCTCGTCGGGTCCGGAATCCATCGCGGTGTCCTTCGTTTCGGTCGAGCTGTGGAATGCGGGGTCGATCTGTGGATAAGTAGGCTAGTCGCTTCGCGCGGGGACACGCCGGGATGCCGGGCAGTGTCACATGACTTTGTTGTGACATCCGGTGACAGTCAGGTTGTCGTGGGCGACACCTGATCTGCGATATGTGAGGTTCGCTCGTCGGCCTCGCCGGAGGTCTCCACTCGCAACGGGGTCGCCTCGAGTTCGGACGGGACGTCCTCGGGGACCGCGGCGGTGATCAGCACCTGTTCGGCGGTCGCCGCGACGGCGGCCAGCGCGGTGCGGCGACGCCGGTCCAGTTCGGCGAACACGTCGTCGAGCATCAGGATCGGATCGGTGCCCATACCGCGCAGCAGTTCGAAGGCCGACAACCGCAGCGCCAGCGCGAACGACCACGATTCCCCATGGCTGGCAAAGCCTTTCGCCGGAGCCGAGCCGAGCACGAGTTCCAGATCGTCCCGGTGCGGGCCCACCAGACACACCCCGCGCTCGAGCTCCTTGGGCCGGGCCTGCGCCAATTCGCTCAGCATGGTCGCCGCCAGCACCTCGACGTCCTCGGGCTGTGGATCGCGGGCCGGATCCAGGAATTCCGGCAGCAGATAACCGCTGCGATAGCGGATCGACGCGGTGCGCGATTCGGGGGCGATCGAACGGTAGGACTGTTCGAGGTGTGGATACAGGTCGTGCACCAGGCGCAGCCGCTGGGCCAGCAGTTCGGCGCCGTGGGTGGCCAGATGTCCGTCCCAGACGTCCAGCGTGCTCAGTTCGGTCGCCTGGGAGGAACGCGAACGCGACTGTCTACCAGCGGTTTTCAGCAGCGCCGAACGTTGCCGCAACACCCGGTCGTAATCCGCGCGGACACCGGCCAGTCTGGGCAGCCGGGCTGTGCACAATTCGTCGAGGAAGCGGCGGCGCTCGCTCGGATCGCCGCGGACCAGGGCCAGATCCTCCGGCGCGAACAACACGGTCTGAGTTATCCCCAGGATCTCCCGGGTACGCCGGACCGGTGAACGATTGATCTGCGCGCGATTGGCCGAGCCCTGATTCAACTCCACATCCACGCGCAGTTCCCGCCCGGCGTTGACCACCGTCGCCCCGAGCCGAGATTTGTTCGCGCCCAGGCGAATCAGCGGTGCGTCCGAGGCGACGCGGTGGGAACCGAGTGTGGACAGGTAGCCGATCGCCTCGATGAGATTGGTCTTGCCGTTGCCGTTGGCACCCAGGAAAACCGTTCGGCCTGTGGATAATTCGAGATCGACCTGATCCCACGAGCGGAAGTCACGCAGCGTCAACGTCCGCACGTACATCGCTCAGTCCACCGCCCGTTCGGGAACACTGTGGAAAACCTCGGCGAGGCCGTCGAATACCGGCCTCGCCCTTGGTTTTTCACAGAGCTGTCAACATTTATCCACAGATGTCCGGATGCTCACCCGTGGCATCAGCCCGGCAGGCGCACCGGCATCAACAGGTAGATGTAGTCGGTGGACAACGCGGCGAAGGCACCGGAGTCGAGCACCTCGGGCTCCTCCTCGCCGGTCGGGGTCAGCACCGCGGGACGGCTCGGTGTGGTGAATCCGAAGGTCACCCGATCCGAATGCAGTGCCGACAGACCGTCGTTGAGGTAGCCCGGATTGAAGGCGATGGTCAGCGGATCACCACGGAACTCGGCCTCCAGCCACTCCTCGGCGCGGCCCGCGTCGTCGCCGCCGGCCGAGAGTTGCAGGCCCTGTTCGGAGAATTCCAGCCGAACCTGGGCACCGCGTTCGGCAACCAGCGCAACACGTTTGATGGCCTCGATCAGCGCCGCGACCTCGAGGGTGGCGATGGAGGTGTGCTCCTTGGGGAGCAATTGGCGGAACTTGGGGAATTCCGCGTCAAGCAGCCGGGTGGTGGTGCGGCGGCCGCCGTTGACGATGCCGAGCAGACCGTCGGTGCCGGTGCCGAAGGCGAGCTGCACCGGGGCATCGGAGGAACCGAGCGTCTTGGCCGATTCGGAGAGCGTGCGCGCCGGGACGAGCACCGCGGTCTCCACATCGGGACGGCCCGGCCGCCATTCCAGGTGCCGGACCGCGAGCCGGAAGCGGTCGGTGGCCGCCAGCACGATCTTCTCGCCGTCGATCTCGACCCGGATACCGGTGAGCATGGGGAGCGTGTCGTCACGGCCGGCGGCGACGGCGACCTGGCCGACGGCCGAACCGAAGACGTCCACACCGAGTTCACCGGTCTGCGGGGGCAGTTCGGGCAGCTGGGGATAATCCTCGACCGGCATGGTCGGCAGGGAGAACTTGGCGCTGCCGCAGGCGATCAGCACGCGGGTGCCGTCGACCGAGACGTCGACCGGCTTGTTCGAGAGCGCCTTGGTGATGTCGGCCAGCAGGCGGCCGGAGACCAGGACCTGACCCGGACCGGCGACCTCGGCGGCCACTCGCATCTGCGCGGAGACCTCGTAGTCGAAACCGGAGACCGTCAGGCCGTCTTCACTCGCGACGAGCAGGACGCCACCGAGCACGGGAACCGGCGGCCGCGAGGGCAGACTCCGGGCCACCCAGGCGACGGATTCGGCGAAATCCTCGCGAGCGACCCGAAACTTCATGCTTGCAAGCTCCATCGCCCGGTAGTTCCTCTCCCAGTTTCGATCGGTCGTGATCTGTATCGGTTCGGCGGTACGGGTTCATGCAGGAGGTGCTGGATCGGCCTCCCGCATTCGTCTCAACGCAGTGTGACACAGGCGACCGACACCAAACCGTACTCGCGGACGAGCCTACCGACTGAACCACCCCTCCCGGTGCGTCGGATGGGCAATGCGCATCCGGGCGCGGCTCGGTGGGTTCGCGCGATGTTCCGGCTCCGGACTGTTCCGTTCTTCTCCTTGCTCATCGATACGGGTTGGGGACGAAGCCCCCTCGTGCCGATCCGTCCCTAACCGAGTTTCCACACACCCTGTTTTAAAAGAGAGATCTCTAGAAGAAGAACTGAAGTAGTAGTAGGCGCTGTGGAATCTGTGGACTCCCGCCGAATCCCCTGCTGGGAAGGCGTGGCGGCATGGGGATGTCGAGCGGGTGACTCGAGGATGAACGGAGAGTCGTTGTGGACGCCGCGAATCTGTCCCAGGTCCATCCTCGAGCCATCCTCGAGTTCTTCCATCATGATCACCCGGTTGTGCACACATGTGCACCATCCCGTGCAGAACGGGTGGATTCCTCGAGGACCTGACATGGATTCCTCGAGGAATCCACAAGCCGAAAAGGTCGTCCGCGCAGGTCAGCCCTCGAGGATGGATCCGCCTGTGCAATCTGTGTACTAACCCCTGTGAGTGGCCCGTACACAGATTCCTCCCCAGCGCTGTGGGCAACTCGGTGGACAGCCGGTGGATTCCTCGAGGACTCCACAAGAATTCCTCGAGGAATCCACACCTGAAAAAAGCCCCTTCACCCAGGTCAACGGGGTGAAGGGGCCTGTGGAGGCAATCAGCGGGAGCGCTGTTTGATTCTGGCTGTTAGTTCTTGAACCTGGTCGTACACCCGGCGGCGTTCGGTCATCTCCTTGCGCACCTTCTTCTCCGCATACATGACCGTGGTGTGGTCGCGGCCGAAGGCCTGGCCGATCTTCGGCAGTGACAGATCGGTGAGTTCGCGGCACAGATACATCGCGATCTGCCGGGCCTGCGCGAGCGGACGCGCCTTACCCGGGCCGGTCAGCTCCTCGAGCGTGGTGTTGAAGTACTCCGCGGTCACGGCCATGATCGTCGAGGCGGTGATCTCCAGGGTGGTGGTGTCGGGCATCAGATCCCGCAGCACCACCTCGGCCAGCGACAGATCCAGCGGCTGACCGTTGAGCGAGGCGAAGGCCGTCACCCGGATCAGCGCGCCCTCGAGTTCGCGGATGTTGCGTTCGACCCGGCTGGCGATGAGTTCGAGCACGTCGTGCGGGACGTCCAGGCGATCCATCCGCGCCTTCTTGCGCAGGATCGCGATGCGGGTCTCGAGTTCGGGCGGCTGCACATCGGTGATCAGCCCCCATTCGAACCGGGTGCGTAGTCGTTCTTCCAGGGTGGCCAGCTGTTTGGGCGGCCGGTCCGAGGAGACCACGATCTGCTTGTTCGCGTTGTGCAGGGTGTTGAAGGTGTGGAAGAACTCCTCCTGGATACCTTCCTTACCCTCGATGAACTGGATGTCGTCGACCAGGAGGATGTCGGTCTCGCGGTAGCGGCGCTTGAACGCGACCTTGCGGTCGTCGCGCAGGCTGTTGATGAAGTCGTTGGTGAATTCCTCGGTGGAGACGTACTTCACCCGCATGCCGGGGAACAGCCGCTGGGCGTAGTGACCGGCCGCGTGCAGCAGGTGCGTCTTGCCCAAACCCGAAGCGCCCCAGACGAACAGCGGATTGTAGGCCCGTGCGGGGGCCTCGGCGATCGCCACCGCGGCCGCGTGCGCGAACCGGTTCGAGGCGCCGATGACGAACGTCTCGAAGGTGTACTTGGCATTCAGACTCGCGGAGGACGACGCCGCCGGGGCCGGTGCCGGGGCCGGCGGTTCCGACGGTTTGGTGAAGTAGGTCGGCCACGAGTTGTGCGCGTTGACGACCGGCTCGTCGTCCTGCTGCTCGTTCGGCATCGGACGGTGCATCGGTTGTTCGCCCGGCATCTGGTGATGCATCGGTTGTTCGGTTTGCATCGGATGACGCGGCGGCGCGGGTTCGGGATCCGAGGCGAACAACGACTCCTGTCCGGGCGGAACCGGGACGTTCCGGACCGGAGGTAGATCGATATCACGTCGTTGAGGGGTTGCCTGCGCGTGGTTGGGGATGGTCGGCAATTCTCCGGCCATCGGCGCGGTGACGTACTCGGGCTGGGGATAGTCGTCGTGACCCGGGTATTCGGGCGGGGTGTGATAGCGCGGTGCGCCGTACTCGGGGGCCGGTTGGTAGGCGTCCGGTGCGGGGTAATTCACAGGCTCGCGAGGAGCGCGCGGATGTTCGCGCAGCCGGTCCGGACGCGAGGTGAGCCGGGCGTGCCGGGGCGGACCACCCGTGCGATCGGCCGGTGGCGCGGCCGGCGCGGCGATGCGCACACCGAGTCCCTCCACCTGTGGACCGAGCCGACGGGCCAGCGATCGGAGGATGGGTTCGCGCAGATCGCGTTCGATCGCCTCCTGGGCGAGTGAGGACGGCACCGAGAGCAGCGCGAACCCCTGGGCCACCGTCAGCGGTTTGACCAGGCCCAACCATGCCTTCTGGGCATTGGACACCGGCGGTATGGCACCATCACCGGATCCGGTGGTGAGCTCGGCGACCACCTCCGGCCACACGGCGGTCAACACGTTCTGCTCGTCGTCCACGTATACTTCCTCCCCGATAAAGGTCGCTAGGAGCCGACGGTCGGCATCGCCCGCAACCCCCGGTGGCATGAGCGTCGACGTGGCCGTCTGGATGGCTGGGGGCCATAAGAATATGCCACCCCACTGCTTCTTCCACACAATTATCCACAGATGTGGACAACCCTGTGCGCTAGCGTCGCGCTGTACACATTCCCCCTGGAACGCCGAGACCAGCGCTTCCGTAGCAATCTGCTAGCTAAGCACCCTATATGCTGTGTGGACCGGCCGACAAGGGTGGTTTCGGCCATCTCGTACGGCATAGGGCCATCTCGTGTGGCCCGGCGGCGTGTCGGGCCGCGGAATCACTCCGAAGTGGTGTGGATCGCATCCGGGGACCCGGGTTTGACCCTGTCGGAGCAGATCAGTACCCTCGTACAGTCACCCATTGACGTGGTGCCGAATGTCTGCTGCCCAGGTAGCGAGGTTGGCGCATCCCGATGGGATTGCTCCGATGCGGATGTCGTCCGCCGTCGCGAGCACGCAAGAGTTTCACCCACCAGCTTCGGGCGTCACTGGACGCCCACCTACTCGAGGAGTGTCGACCGTGGCCAAGGGCAAGCGGACGTTCCAGCCGAACAACCGTCGTCGGGCGCGCGTCCACGGCTTCCGTCTCCGGATGCGGACCCGCGCGGGTCGCGCCATCGTGTCGGCGCGTCGCGGCAAGGGCCGCGCCAAGCTCACGGCCTGATCCATCGGTACCGGTATCGGCGTCATGATCTGTTCGCCGTTCGGTCCGCTCCGCTCCACCCGTTACGTGCTCGGACACCCAGGTGCTGCCTGAGCCGTACCGGCTGCATCATCGTGCCGATTTCTCCCGGACGGTGCGGCACGGCCGACGAATCGGGAGACATGATCTTGTCGTGCACATATACCTCACACCCGCGCAGCAGGCGGACGGTGTAACTCCGTCCGTCCGCGGTGGCGGGCCGAGGTTCGGTCTGATCGTCAGTAAGGCGGTGGGCCCCGCGGTGGTTCGTCACCGGGTGGCCCGCCGCCTGCGTCATATCTGCGCCGGCGTGATCGAGGAACTGCCCACCGCCGCGAACGTCGTGATTCGTGCCCTGCCCGGTGCGGCGGCCGCCGACAGCGCGGAACTGGATCGGCAGCTGCGATCCGCGCTGCGCAAACTGCTTCCGCCGCCGACCTCCGCGGACAAGGGTGTGCCGGAACACGGCAGGTCCTCATGAACCGGCTGCGGACGTTGGCCGCACTCCCGGCGAAAATTCTGATCTTTCTCATCGAGCTGTACCGCACCTACGTCTCCCCCACGCGGATGCCGGTATGCCGATTCACGCCCACCTGTAGTGAGTACGCGGTGACGGCGTTGCGCACCCGAGGACTGTTCATCGGTCTCGGACTGACGGCCGTGCGCTTGGCCAAATGTGCACCCTGGCACCCTGGAGGGTGGGACCCCGTTCCGGAGCGTAAACGGAAAGGGGCTGCTGCCGATCCGGCATCGTCCGACGCGGCTGCCGAACACGAGCCTTTGAAGGAGTCGCCGCGCGCGGCGACCGGCGACACGACCGACGGGAGTACTTAGAGCCGTGCTCAATTTCATCTATTACCCGGTGTCCTGGATCTTATGGTTCTGGCACAAGGCCTTCGGGCTGGCACTGGGCAATGACAACGGGTTCGCCTGGGCGCTGTCCGTGGTGTTCCTGGTGTTCACTCTCCGTCTGGTGCTGTATTGGCCGTTCGTGAAGCAGGTGCGCACCACCCGGCAGATGCAGCAGTTGCAGCCGAAGATCAAGGAACTGCAGAAGAAGTACAAGAACGATCGCCAGAAGATGGCGCTCGAGATGCAGAAGCTGCAGAAGGAACACGGCTTCAACCCGCTCATGGGCTGTCTGCCGATCCTGGCCCAGGTGCCGGTCTTCATCGGTCTGTATCACGTGCTGCGCTCGTTCAACCGGGTCGGCGTCACCAGCGGCCTGCCCGGCTTCGGCCACGGCGGCGGGATGAGCGCGTACGCGAACGCGCACACCGCGAACTACGCCTTCGGTGTCGACGATGTGCAGTCCTTCCTGCGCGCCCGGATCTTCGGTGCGCCGATCTCCGCGGCGATCACCACGCCTAAATCGCAGATGGCAGCGTTCGCCGATTACGGCGGCATTCCCGAGATCTCGCACATGATCGCGGTCGCCGTTCCGCTGATGCTGATCGCGGGTCTGGCTACGCACTTCAACGCGCGTGCCTCGGTGGCCCGGCAGCGGGCGACCGGCGTCTCGGTGGATCCGACGGGTATGGGCGGCGGCGGTTCGCCGAGCCCGATGGGGCCGAACCAGGCCGAGCTGATGAACAAGCTGGCGCTGTACGTCTTCCCGCTCGGTGTGATCGTCGGTGGTCCGTTCCTGCCGATCGCCATCCTGCTCTACTGGGTGTCGAACAACATCTGGACGTTCGCGCAGCAGCACATCGTGTTCAAGCAGATCGACAAGGAAGACGAGCGCAAGAAGCAGGAGGCGCTCGAGCGTCGCGCGCAGAATGCTCCCAAGCCGGGAGCTAAGCCCGACAACCGGCGTAAGCGCGGTGCGGTGACCGATGCTCCGGTCGACGCGACCGTGGATGGTGCCGATGTGCCCGTCGATGCTCCCGTCGACGACGATTCGACCGCATCGAAGAACGGCACCGGACAGTCGGCGAACGGCACCGCGGCGTCGAAGAACGGGACGGCGAAGTCGGGTAAGTCGACCGCCTCCTCGGGTAAGTCGACCGGACAGGGTAATCGCAAGCGATCCGGTAATCGTGGCCGTCCGAATCAGAAGCGACGTCGCTGATAGCTCGCGGCAGGAGTGAAGGAAACGACAACAATGACTGTTGAGACCGATGGAGGGGACGCCACTGTGGCGCTGAGCGCGAACGGCACGATCGAGCAGGCGGCCGCGGAAACCACTGAGGTCCCCGAATCCGACGTCGTGCAGGAGGCCCCGGCCGATTCCGGTGTGGCACGTGAAACCGACTCCGACGCGGATGATACCGACGAGGCGGATGACGCCGACGAGGCCGGTGATGCGGAAGAGGAGTTGATCGAGGAAGGCGAGATCGCCGGCGACTACCTCGAGCAGCTGTTGGATGTGCTCGACTTCGACGGTGACATCGATCTGGATGTCGAGGGCGATCGGGCGATCGTGAGTATCGACGGCGGCCGCGATCTGTCGAAGCTGGTGGGTCGTCGCGGCGAGGTGCTGGACGCGTTGCAGGAGCTGACTCGGTTGGCCGTGCAGCAGGCGACCGGAGTCCGCAGCCGGTTGATGCTCGATGTCGCCGGGTGGCGGGCCAAGCGCCGGGAAGATCTGAGTGCGCTGGGCGCCGCCGCGGCGCAGCGGGTGCTGGACTCGGGTAAGCCCGAATCGCTCGCTGCGATGACTCCGTTCGAGCGGAAGATCGTGCACGATGCGGTGGCCGCTGTCGACGGTGTCGAGAGCGAGAGCGAGGGCGTCGAGCCCAACCGGCACGTGGTGGTCGTGCCGTCGTAGCAGTGTGGTGTGAGGGTAGGGCCCCCGGTTCGCTGAACCGGGGGCCCTAGTCTTGTACGGACGTCCGGAGATCCAGTCCTATCGGTCGGGAAGGAAGTTTCACGTGGAACGAGGCGCAGACGGCGTTGATCCGAACCCCTCCCCCGCTTCCGGTGCGGAGGAGCCGCCCGTTGAGGCGGCGCGAGTTTTCGGAGATCGGCTACCGCTGGCCCGGCAGTACTACGCGGCCCTGGCGGGTGCCGGGGTCGACCGCGGATTGATCGGACCGCGGGAGCTACCGCGGCTGTGGGATCGACACATTCTCAACTGCGCCGTGCTCGGGGAGCTCATCGCCGAGGGGGCCGCGGTGGTCGATGTCGGCAGTGGCGCCGGGTTGCCCGGGATCCCGCTGGCGATCGCTCGACCCGATCTTCGGGTCACGCTGGTCGAGCCGCTGCTGCGGCGGACCATATTTCTCGCGGAGTTCATCGAGGCCGCCGGTCTCGATGTGACGGTGATTCGCGGGCGCGCGGAGCAGCCGGGAGTTCGGAAGGAAGTAGGTGGCGCGGATGTCGTCACCTCGCGCGCGGTCGCGCCGCTCGCCAAATTGGCGCAGTGGTCGCTGCCGCTGGTGCACGACCACGGCCGGATGTTGGCGCTGAAGGGATCGAGCGTCGCCGAGGAGTTGGAGCGGGATCGCGAGGAGTTGACACGAGCCGGTGGCGGCAACGCGCAGGTTCTCGAATGCGGCGCGGGTCTCGTCGATCCGCCGACCGTGGTGCTGAGCGTGGAGCGACTCCCCCGCTCCGAGCGTCCGGGACGTCGCGGAGTTCGAGTGCGTCGGACGCGGTAGTTCGGCTCGAATGTTTCATGTGAAACCGGAGCCACATCGAGCCGGTCATGTTTCCCGTGAAACGTGACCGGCTCGATGTAGTTCCGGGGATCTCCGGTGAGCGGTTGGCTGTCGCGCCGTAGCGCTGTCGTTCTCGGGAGTGCCGTAGCGCTGTCGGCGTTGAGATTGATCGGCATGCAATCCCCGTCGAACCCGGTGGTTGGTCTGGATCGCGGGCGCTTCGTTTCGATCGTCGTCGAGCGTGCATGTTTCATGTGAAACACGAGTTGCAGTGTCGGTCGGACGAGTTGCCGCCCCACCCCGAGTCCCGGCCGCAGAAGCCGTCGTAAGGGTGGCTATCGATCCTCCCGCTCAACCGGTCGGGTTGGCAATGATCTTGCGGTCGCACCGTTCCCGTCACGGTGACGAAGGTCGGTCGACGGACGGGATGGTGGCGCTCATTTCGCGTTCGGTCAGATTGCCCGTCAGGCAGACACTTCGATCGCAGTTGATGCCGGACCAACTGACGGAAGCGGGATACGCCTTGTCCGAAGGTGGCTCGAGACTCAGTGTCGAGGCGGGGTGGACGGACAGGCCGGAGGGACAAACCTCACTCGAGAGCAAGGACTTGTCGCGGACAGAGAGCGGTCCGGACCGCAACCGTCGAAGTGCTGTGCAAGGCCGAAGGCATAGCCGGACCGCGAACGTGTCGGCTCGGAGGGAGCGGCGGCTCGGAGGAAGCAGCGGGCCGGAGGAAGCAGCGGGCCGGAGGAAGCAGCGGGCCGGAAGAAGCAGCGGGCCGGAGGAAACGGCGGGCCGGAAGAAGCAGCGGGCCGGAAGAAGCAGCGGGCCGGAAGAAGCAGCGGGCCGGAAGAAACGGCGGGCCGGAAGAAGCAGCGGGCCGGAGGAAACGGCGGGCCGGAGGAAACGGCGGGCCGGAGGAAGCAGCGGGCCGGAGGAAACGGCGGGCCGGAGGAAACGGCGGGCCGGAAGAAGCAGCGGGCCGGAGGAAGCAGCGGGCCGAGGGTGGGTCGGCCCGATCTGTGCGCTGGACTCGTCGGAGATGTGGAACTCGGATCGGCGGTTGGATGCCTCCTGGCTGAGCGGGAACGGCTGGGCCGATGAGACCGGCCGGCTTGATGAACTTCGTGGGAGACGTGGAAAGAGGAAAGGCTGAGGCGGGAAGCTGCGGACCGCCATACGTGGTTGGGGCCGGAAGCGGCTGTGAGGCAGGCCGAGTGCGCGGCCGGTGGGACAGCGCATCGATGCGCTCGGGACAACTATCGGGCGACTCGGCCAGTAGTCATCGGATGGGTTGGCCAATGCGCAAATGACAGTCGGGCCAGTGGGCGCGATGTGGGCCAGCGGGCTGTTAGGGCGGACAGCGGACCGTCAGGACGGACAAGAGGTGGGCGCTGTGCGGACTGTCCGCATGGCGGATACGGGCGACCGACAGGTAGTGGCGGACATCGGTAGCAGACATGAGTTGCAGACACGGGTTGCAGACACGGGTAGTGACTGGCGGACGCGGGTAGCGAGTGGCGGACGCGGGTAGCGAGTGGCGGACGCGGGTAGCGAGTGGCGGACGCGGGTAGCGAGTGGCGGACGCGGGTAGCGAGTGGCGGACGCGGGCAGCGAGTGGTTGGAGCGGCGGACAGTTGACCGTGATTTCGGGTCCGCAGTTCGAGGTCTGTTGGTGGGCGGCGGCGGGACTGGAGCTGCGGCTCGGGGGTGCTGGTTTCATGTGAAACATTGCGGATGGGGTGCGCGTGCTTGCGGTGCACAGAAGAATTGTCCGATTCTCGGCGTGTCGGAGAAGGATTGCCGCGGTTCAACTTCCGTATTGCGTCCAGTACTGGCAAGCTAAGTGGCGTTGAGTGTGAGCGCATTTTCTCGGTGCCCGGCAGTCCGCCGGATGGCCATCGGTCTCGCAACAAGGCGGCGCTCCGCCTACTCGAGCCGCGTGACGTCGACGCCACGCTCGGCACGTGTCTGAAGTTCTCGGGGTTAGGAGCCTGTATGTCGAACGGTCCGGCAAAAGTTTCACGGGAAACAACCTCGCGGGTTCCCGGGATGCTCGAGGGCAATGCCTTCGACTCGGAGGACTTCAGTCGCACGCCCTTCGGAGGCATCTCCGCGGACACGCCGATCGCGGCGGAAGCACAACGTGCGAGCCAGGTCCTGCACCCTGGTTCGATGAACATTCCCAAGCCGCGCGAACAACGAATCATCACCATCGCCAACCAGAAGGGTGGCGTCGGCAAAACCACGACGGCGGTCAACCTCGCCGCAGCGCTCGCGCTACAGGGAATGACCGTCCTCGTTATCGATCTCGACCCGCAGGGCAATGCCAGTACCGCGCTCGGCGTCGACCACCATTCCGGCGTCCCGTCGAGCTACGAACTTCTCATCGGCGAGATCCCGGTCCAGGACGCGATCCAGCAGAGTCCGCACAACGAGCGCCTGCTGTGCATTCCGGCCACCATCGATCTGGCCGGCGCCGAGATCGAACTCGTCTCGATGGTCGCCCGCGAGGGTCGCCTCAAGACCGCGATCCAGGAGGCGAACCTGGCCGGTTACGAGATCGACTACGTGATGATCGACTGCCCGCCCTCGCTCGGCCTGCTGACCGTCAACGCGATGGTCGCCGCGAAGGAGGTGCTGATCCCGATCCAGTGCGAGTACTACGCCCTGGAGGGCGTGGGACAGCTGCTGCGCAATATCGGCCTGGTGCAGTCGCATCTGAATCCGGAACTGCACGTTTCGACGGTGGTCCTCACCATGTACGACGGCCGCACCAAATTGGCCGATCAGGTTGCCGAGGAGGTCCGCGGACACTTCGGCGACGCGGTGCTGCGGTCGGTCATTCCACGCAGTGTGAAGGTTTCCGAGGCACCGGGCTACGGTATGACGGTTCTCGATTACGATCCCGGTTCTCGTGGTGCCATGAGCTATCTGGATGCCGGTCGGGAAATGGCGGCTCGGTCCGTCGGTGCGACCAATGCGTCGGATCTGGTGACGGCGACGCCGGTTACCGAGGGTGGCGATGTGAATGAGGAAAGGGGCCGATAAGCCGATGAGTCAGGCGAAGAAGGGTGGATTAGGGCGCGGGCTGGCCGCGCTGATCCCGACCGGTCCCGCCGAGGTGCAGGGGCTCGGGAGTGCCGCGGCGAACGCCGTCATCGGCCTGGATCCGATCGGACCGCATCCCGCCGAGGCGTATCTGCACCGGGTCCCCGATCCGGCCGCGGATTCCGAGGCCGGAGCCGTGTACCGCGAGATCCCGGCCGAGGAGATTCAGCCCAATCCGAAGCAGCCGCGTCAGGTCTTCGAACAGGGCGCGCTCGATGAGCTGATCCACTCGATTCGCGAATTCGGCCTGATGCAGCCGATCGTGGTGCGCGCGCTCAGCGAGCCCGCCACGACCGACTCCGGCTCCCCCCTGCGCTACCAGATCGTCATGGGTGAGCGTCGCTGGCGGGCCTGCCAGGAGGCCGGGCTGGCGACCATTCCGGCGATCGTCCGGGAGACCACCGACGACGCCATGCTGCGCGACGCGCTGTTGGAGAACATCCACCGCGTGCAGCTCAATCCGTTGGAAGAGGCGGCCGCCTATCAGCAGCTGCTCGAGGAATTCGACGTCACCCACGAGGAATTGGCGAATCGGATCGGCCGATCCCGACCGGTCGTCACGAATATGATCCGGCTGCTCAAACTGCCGATCCCGGTGCAGCGACGGGTCGCGGCCGGGGTGCTGTCGGCGGGGCACGCCCGTGCGCTGCTCGGCCTGGACGCCGGCGCCGAGGCGCAGGAGAAGTTGGCGGAACGGATCGTCGCGGAGGGGTTGTCGGTCCGCGCGACCGAAGAGGCGGTGACGCTCGCGAACCGCTATCCGGAACAGGAGCGCAAGCCCGCCCCCGAACGCAAGCCCGTGTACGCCCCCGGTCTGGATCGTCTGGCCGAGCGCCTGGCCGATTCGTTCGATACTCGTGTCACGGTGAGTATGGGTAAGAAGAAGGGCAAGATCACCGTCGAGTTCGGTGATCTCGCCGATCTCGAGCGCATCGTGACACTGATGGAAAAACAGCGGTCCTGACACCGTAAATAGTGGTCGAAAATCCATGAGCATCCGATGAACATTGCCCCTGCGCCGAAACGTCACTGTGACGGGCATGTGTCATCGAGATGTGGCGACGGAAATGAGGCGGTTCGTGTTGATCGCTTATTCTTGCTGGCGAGTAGTTATTGATGCCACGTGAGCGTGGATGAATCCGACAGCTGGAGGCTGAGCAGAGCGGTGTCGACCAGCGTGACCGCACTGACCCTCGGCGGACTCGACAAACTCCCGACGCACGCACGCCGGTGCGTGTTCTGGGAGATCGACCCCGCCGTGGCCGAGGACTCTCGCGAATTCAGTGATCCGGTCTTCGAGAAGGAAGCATGGCTGTCCACGGTCATGCTCGAATGGGGTTCGTGCGGACAGGTTGCGCTCGTCGACGGCCAGTCCGCCGGATGCGCGCTGTACTCACCGCCGAGTGCGGTGCCGCGGGCGGGCCTGTTCCCCACCTCGCCGGTGAGCCCGGACGCGGTCCTGCTGACCACGCTGCGGGCCGAACTCCCCTATCAGGACACCGGTGTCGCCAATCGGCTGATACAGGCCGTGGTGGCCGATCTGATGCGCCGCGGTGTGCGCGCGATCGAGGCGTTCGGTATTCGCCAGGATCCGGCCGCCACGATGTTGCCGACCCGGTCGGTCAGTTCGATGTTCCTGATGGAACGGATCGATACGCCCGCGAGCGGAATACCGTCCGGCACACCGTCGGCCTCCCGGGCGAACGGCGCCTGTACCCCCGAGGGCTGCATGATCGAGGCCGAATTCCTCGAGGACGTCGGATTCTCGGTGATCGCACCGCATCAGCGTTTTCCGCGCTTGCGGCTGGAGCTCGACAGCGATCACCTCTGGAAAGAGGATGTCGAACACGCCCTCGATCAACTGCTGGCCGCCGCGGCCGCGAGCACGACTCCGACCCGGGTGGGCTGCCGGTGAACGAATCGGCTCCGGAGGTGTACCGCCACAGGGCAGTACGCGTCCGGAGCCGAGTTGGTGATGCGGGGAATTACGTGGCGGCCGAGTCGGCCGCAGCCAGTTCCTCGGCGAGGAGTTCGGCGAAAGTGTATGTGCCGGTGGGCTGGTCGTCCTGCCCGAGCAGGTACAGGCGCTTGACCGAGACGAGGATGGCCTCGGCGATCACATCGCGCATGCGCGGATTGGTCAGCACCGACGCGTCGTAATCGTTGGTGAGATAACCGATGTCGACCTGCACGGTCGGCATCTTGGTCAGGCGCAGCAGATCCCAGGTGCGCGAATGGGTGCGGCAGTCCTGGAGCGAGGTGCGCGCGACGATTTCGCGCTGGATGAATCCGGCCAGCACCTGGCCGATCATCGAGACCGAGCCGTGTGAGTTGCCGAAGTGGAAGCTGGCGACGCCGCTGGCCAGGGTGCTGGGGTTGGTCGCGCAACGCAGCGAGATCATCAGATCCGCGTCGAAGGTGTTGGAGATGTCCGCGCGTTCGGCATCGGTCGGATTCGCGCCCCACGGCCGGGACAGGAACGTCTCCATGCCGGTCGCGGCCATCCGGCCCTCCAGCCGACTCGCCAGATCCCACAGGATCTCCGACTCGTAGACGTCGCCGAATTCGGTGGGCACGGTGACGCCCTTGTCGGGACCGCCCATACCCGGATCGATGATGATCCGCTTACCGGTCAGCTGCGGCCCGGCCCGGTGCACGACCTCCTCCTCCGCGATCCGGTGCGGGTTGCCGCCGGTGACGCGGGCACCCAGCAGATCCAGCGAACGCAGCGTGTCCGGACCGCAGATACCGTCCGCGGACAGGCCGATCTCGCGCTGGAACGCGGTCAGCGCGTCGTGGGTCTGCGGGCCGAAGTAGCCGTCGACGCGGTGCACGTAGAAGCCCAGATCCTGCAGGCGGCGTTGCAATGTCGCGACATCGTCGCCGTACAGCGGGGCCGAGAGCTGATAGATGAGGGTGCGCGCGCCGAGGCGGTAGGACGCCTCCTTGAGCGCGCGATAGGTGGCCGGACCGACCACACCGTCGACGAGCAGTCCGCGATGCTGCTGGAAGGCGCGTACGGCGGAATCGAGATCGTGGTCGAAGACGCCGTCGGTCTCTTTCCAGAATTCACCGTGGCCGTCGGAACGATCCGCACCATGCGGATGCATGTGGAGGAAACCCAGACTTGCGAGGGTGCTCCGAACCTCTGTTACGGCTGGACCGGTATCGCCGTGACGAAGTCGGTGCATGCGTGAGAGCCCTTTCCTTCCGCCAACCCGAGTACCCATTTCTGGGACCGTCCACTCCCGAAGCTTTTTCGGGGGTGTGCCAGGGCGCGATCCCCGCGGGGCGCACGTCCGGAACGTCGGTCGATTGTCTCAGACCCGGACCGAATTTCTGCAATTCTGGCGAGTGCAGAGGATCCTACCCCGGCGGTGGCGCGTCATTGCGTAACCACGGAACCACGCCGGACGTGCGAACAACACACGCAGCAGCGGACGGCGACGAAATACTAACCCGTGTCGCCGTCGCTGTGAGGTGAATGCTTGTCAGATGTGTCGGTCAGATGATGCCGTCGAGTTCGCGCAGCAGCGCGGCCTTGCCCTTGGCGCCGACGATCCGCTTGATCTCCTTGCCCTCGGAGAACAGGATCATCGTCGGCAGCGACATGATGCCGTAGTCGCGCGAGGTGGTGGGGTTGGCGTCGGCGTCGACCTTGGCGATGGTCAGCTTGTCGCCGTGCGTGGTCGCGATCTCCTCCAGCACCGGGGCGACCATCTTGCACGGGCCGCACCAGTCCGCCCAGAAATCGACCAGGACGGGCTTGGCGCTGCCGAGCACATCCTGCGCGAAGGTGGCGTCGACGACGGTCTTCGTGACATCGGACATGGTGATGAACTCCTCGAGCGATGGATCAGTTGGCGGAGACTTCGACCGGCTTACCGGCGTTGTCGAGCGTGTTGCTGGTGATGTCGCCCTGTTCGGCGAGCCAGCGCTCGGCGTCGATGGCCGCGCGACAGCCGGTGCCGGCCGCGGTGATGGCCTGGCGGTAGGTGTGGTCGACCAGATCGCCCGCGGCGAAGACGCCCGGCAGCGAGGTGTAGGTGTTCGGGTCGTTCACCTGCACGTAGCCCTCGGCGTCGAGGTCGACCTGGCCGCGGACCAGTTCGCTGCGCGGGTCGTGGCCGATCGCGACGAACAGGCCGGTCGCGGCGAGTTCGGAGGTCTCGCCGGTGCGGGTGTCGCGCACGGTCAGGCTGGTGACGCTGTTCTCGCCGTTGACCCGCACCACCTCGGAGTTGAGCTGGAAACGGATCTTCTCGTTGGCGCGGGCCCGCTCGAGCATGATGCGCGAGGCGCGGAACTCCTCGCGGCGGTGCACGATGGTGACGCTGGCGGCGAACTTGGTGAGGAAGGTCGCCTCTTCCATGGCCGAGTCGCCGCCGCCGACCACGACGATGTCCTGGCCCTTGAAGAAGAATCCGTCGCAGGTGGCACACGCGCTCACGCCGCGGCCGAGCAGCTGCTGCTCCCCCGGGACGTCGAGGTAGCGGGCCGCGGAACCCATGGCCAGGATGACCGCGTAGGCCTCGTGCACCTCGCCGCCGACGGTGACCTTCTTGATCGGGCCGGACAGGTCCAGCGCCTCGACGTCCTCGGTGCGGATGTCCGCGCCGAAACGTTTGGCCTGCTCACGCATCTGGTCCATCAGGTCGGGGCCCATGATGCCGTCGCGGAAACCGGGGAAGTTCTCCACCTCGGTCGTTGTCATCAGCGCACCACCGAACTGGGTGCCCTCGAACAGCACCGGCTCGAGTTCGGCGCGCGCCGCGTACACCGCTGCGGTGTACCCGGCCGGGCCGGAGCCGACGATGATCAGGTCGCGAACTTGCGTACTCATGAGGCCCTTCCGAAGAAAAAGTTTCAACAGGCGTGTCGGTCAACAACAGGGTAAACGCTGTTGTTCCCGCCCCCGAACGGCCAGTACACGGTGTGAGCGGGACCGCAGGTGGAATCCGGCTCAGCCGATGTCCTGTTGCACCAGCACGTGGGCATTGCCCGGACCGCAGTCCCGGCCGACGATGAGCGCGGTGATCTTCGGCGAACTCGGGCCGGTGAGCAGGATCAGTACCGCGGATTTGCCGTGGTAGGTGGCGTTCGTCGCGCCGAGGATCGACCGATCCAGCCCGGCCGCGTTGACACAGCCGACCAGGGCGGCGTGATCGGCCAGCGGACCGCTCAGATCGCGGCGGCCCATCGCGCCGAGCAACTGGGAGACCGGCAGATCGTCGGAGATGTCGACGTCGTCACCGGACTGCGGAGTGGGGAGTGCGGTCGGCGGACTCTGCGGACTGCGCATGGCGTCCACCGTGATCAGGGATCCGGCGACCACGACGACGGCCGCGGCCGCCGCGGCGAGCCAGCGCCAGCGTCTTCGACCGGGGCGCAGAGGGATCGGCGCCGCGGGCTCGACGGGCTCGAGCTCTTCGGTATCGGGGTGTTCGGCGTCCAGGGCGGGCAGGGGACGCGTGCTGGGCGGGCCCTGCGCCGGGCGGGCAAGCGGCAGGCGGTGCACGGTGGCGACGTGTTCGGGGCTTTCGGGGGCGGGTGTGGCCGGTTCGCCCGAACATGCCGGGCCGCCGGTGGCGAGCTGATCGAGCAGGGCGTCGAGCCGGGCGGTGACCTGGTCGGGCATCGGGTGCAGGATCGTGGGTTCGCGGCCCAGATTCCGCAGTTCGGTGGTCACATCGTCGAGCGAGCGCAGGAATCGCAGGGCCTCGGGATCGCGCCGGATCTGCGGCCAGAGCCGATCGGACAGGTCGGGGGCGACATTGTCGGCGTGCAGATCCGCCAGCAGATCCGTGGAGAAGGGAGGTCGCGGAGTTGCCATCGAACCTCCTGTGTCGTCCGGACCGCTCACTCCGGTGCGGCGCTGATGCTCGGCGGATTCGCCTGTGTCATCCATCGCCTCTCCGGATCGGGCCGTGTTGAATCGGGCTACTCGCCGACTCCGTTACGCGCGGAGCCCGCCAGTATGACGGAATTCGTCCGTCACTAGTAATGACGCATCTCGACTACATCCGGTTCCCGGGATTCCGCAGGAATTCCAACTCCTGCTGGAGTCGTTTGCGGCCGCGGGCGCACCGGCTCTTGATCGTCCCCTCGGCGACGCCCAGCAACTGCGCCGCATCCGCCACGCTATACCCTTCCATGTCGATCGCCACCAGCGCGGCGCGCTGATCGTCGGGCAGCCGCATCAGCGCGCTGTCGACCAGCATCGATACCTCCAACCGAGCGATGTCGTCGCGCTCGACGACCGGTTCGGCGACGCTCTCGTCGGACAGCGACACGCTGTAGCGGGACTTGTTGCGCCGCATCCGATCCAGACAGGCGTTGAGCACGATGCGATGCAGCCAGCTGCGTACTTCGGCATCACCCCGGAACTTCGCGGCATTGCGGTGCGCGGACCACAGCGCGTCCTGTAGCGAATCGGCCGCATCCTCCTGGATCCGGCAGGTTCGCAGGGCCAGTTGCCAGAGGTGGTTGTAGTGTCGGCGGAACAGCACGCCGAAGGCATCGCGATCACCCGCGACATGGGCGTTCAGAAGTTCGATATCGGTGGCCGTGTCCAGCTCGATCGGGCGTCTGCCCACAGCGGACGCCTCCGACGTCCCCCCGGTGGATCGCTCGATCGCTTCAAACGGCAACACATACCCCTTGGCACAGCGCTCTCGACGGCACGATGCCCAGTTTCGGACAACTGCCCATACCCGCTCGTCCGGGGCCGCGTGGTCAGATCCCGGGAAGCTCCCCTGCCGAGAGCGCGCTGCGAATCATATCGGCAGGTTCGAAGGGCAGGCAACCAGAACGATCAGCGGGCCGCTTCGTAGCGGATATCGGCGATCTGCGACTGGTACTGGTTGCCGGTGTGCGCCAGCGAGGTGATCCAGATCAGCACGTAGCCGACCGGCTGATCGCTGTGCACGGGAATGTTGGTCACGCCGTTGCCGAGGGTGACCTGGCCGATCAACTGGGTCTGGTCGAGCGTGGGCGAGGCGGTCGGCGAGGTGCGGATCTCGACGACCGTGCCCGCGCTCGGGGAATTGATGATCACCTTGGTCAGCTTGCTCGGGCTGCCCAGGGTGGTCAGGATGCCCACGCCCTTCTTCAGGGAGGGGAACTGCTGGAAGTACTGGTCGGTGCGCCACATGGTGGTCGGATTGCCGTCCAGTACCGCCGAGACGTGACTCGGATCGTCGGGGGTGCCCTCGGGGGAGAACACCGTGGCCGCGGTCGTCGGGACCGGCACCCCGGCACCGGCGGAGACACTGCTCGCCGGTGCCGAGGTGGCGGCGTTGGACGGTGCGGGGGCCACCGCGGCGGTGGTCAGACCCAGTTTCTGCTGGTCTTCCAGCGGGGCGTTGGAGGACGACGGCGCGAAGACGCTCAACAGCCACCAGATGATCACGCCGACCACCAGCGCCGCCAGCACACCCAGCCCGACCAGGATCCACATCATCCGCTGCGAGCGTTCCTTCTCCGCGGCGAGCAGTTCCGGATCGGCCAGGGATTCGTCGGGTAGCGCCTGGGCCCGCTGACCCAACCGCAGCACCGGGATGAAATCGGTCTTCTGATCGACCACCGACGCCTGTTCCAGGACGTGCTGCACCGTCGCGGCGGTGCGCACCCCCTTGTTCGACTCCAGTGAGCGCACCGCGACCGCGGAGATCTCGAACGGGGTCTCCGGGCGGATCTGGCGCGGTTCGACCGGGGTGCCGTCGGGACCGAAATCGGCCAGTTTCAGCCCGCCCACGGTGGCGGCGGTACCGCTCACCCCGCCGGTGCGGATCGGCCAGCGCGCGGTGATCAGGGCGTACAGCATCGCGCCCAGACCACGCACATCGGACTGCGCGTCCGAATCGGCGAGGGTGCCGGGGAAGGCCAGCACCGCATCGCCGGACGCGCTGATCCGGACCCGGTCCGGATGGTCGATGGACAGCGAACCGCCGCCGCGATGGGCCAGTTCGGCCGCCGCGGCCAGGGCCCGGACCGCGCGGGCGGCCCCGATCGGCGAGGGCCTGGTCTCGGCCATCTCGCGCAGTGACCGTCCTGGGGTCCACTCGGCCACCACGATGCCGCCGGAACTGCCGCGCACCACGTCCAGCACGCGGGCCAGGCCCGGGGAGTTGATCCGGCCCAGTCGCAGGGTGCGGGACAGGATGGCCTGCGGTCCGTCGTGCCCGGAGTTGTCCGCGGACTTCTGATCGGCGTCCACGAAGGTCAGCGCGACCTCGCGGTCCAGTTTCACGTCCAGGGCCTGCCAGAATCGCAGACCGCGGGCACCGCCGCAGTCGGCCAGCAGCCGGTAACGGCCACCTGCGACCGACGCGCCCGGGATCAGCTTCGGACCGCGCTGCGATCGCTTGGACGGCGATTCGACACGCATCGGCGGCATCTCGGGGGAGGCCACCGGCAGCATGCCGGTGTCGTAGGTCGGATTGTGTGGTGGTTGGTCCTGTGCCTCGGCGAATTCCGTCCCGTCACCCGGATCATCCGGGGGAACCTCGCCGGGCACGACGTCCTCGGTGCGCACCGCGCTCGCTGCGGTGGCATCGGCTTGCGCGGCAGGGACGCCGCCCGCCGCATCGTCGCTCACCCTCGTTCCTCCTTCGCCCTGGTGTGTCGAAGTCCCATATGCCGACGGCGCACCCGGCTCGTCGCCGACCCGGCCGAGCCCCGGAGCTGCGGAAGAAGTGAAAATCTCGTCTCCGCGAGCACCGGGTTCGGCATTTGCGTTTCTCTGCCGAACAGGGTACGGGAACTCACCCCCGCCGGTACGGTCAACCGCTTCTGGTCGTATGACCGGTAGGACCATCGTCTGTGCATCGGTGTAGGGGTCGTACCGGTAGTAGTACGGCTGCGCGGTTTCGGGCCGCGGCAGCAGTGTGGTCTCGTGGTCGTCGCCCGCCGGGCCCTCGAGATCGAGATCCGGCGCGGGCGGGGTGAAGCCCAGCTTGCGGGAGATCGCGACCGTGATCGCGACGATCTCCGGAATGCCGACCAGACGCATCAGCCCGAACGCGACACCGAACATCACGATGCCGTCGACCCCGACCCGGAACAGCGAACCCAGACCGTGATGCAGCCGCGACAGCCCCAGCAGCTGATCGACGATCAGGGTGACCGCCGCCGCGGCGACCGAGGCCAGCACCACCCGGGTCACCGTGCGCCCGACGTTCGACATGCGTAGATCGCCGAGGCTGCGATGCAGCAGCCAGCCACCGATGACCGCACCCGCCAGGAATCCCAGTCCGGTGGCCATGCTCAGCGCCATCACGACCTGGTCCGGGCTGACCACCAGCGGTGCGATCACGCAGATCAGGATCTTCACCGCGGTGATGCCCAGGATGATCCAGGTCGGCGTCCACGCCTGTTCGCGCGCGTAGAAGACGCGCAGATGGATCAGCACCAGCGCGTACGGGATCAGGGTGAAGGCCGACCAGCTGACCGCCTCGCCCAAGCGGTGCGCGTTGTCGTGGCCGAAATGACCGTAGCCGTACAGCACCTCGCCGACCTGCGGCCCGGCCACGGTCAGGAACAGCACGACCGGGACCAGGGCGATCATGGTCAGCCGGGTCGCGGCGCCGAGGTCGTCGACCACCGCGGGGGTGTCGTCGTCGGCGGCGTTGCGGCTCAGGCGCGGCATGATCGCGGTGAGCACGGTGACGCCCAGCACGCCGTAGGGCAGCTGCAACAGCAGCCACGCCTGGTTGACGATCGCGGGCCCGGCCACGTCCCAGTGCGAGGAGACCCGGGTGGCGAACACGAATCCGGCCTGACTGATCAGCACGTAGAGCACGACCGCGCTGGCCATGGTGCCGAACTGTCGGAGGCGGGCGTCCAAACCCCACAGCGGCCGCAGATTGATTCCGGTGCGTCGGATAGCCGGGACCATGCTCGCGACCTGGACGAAGACACCGAAGGTAATGCCGAAGCCGAGCAGCAGCAGTTTCGGCTGGCCCATCCGGACCGGGTCGAGTGAGATCTCGCCGGGCAGCACCATGTACAGGCCGAGCACGACCAGCGTGGTGAGATTGTTCAGCACCGGAGCCCAGACGCCCGGCTTGAAGATCTCGTGTGTATTGAGCACCGCCATCAACAGCGATGACATGCCGTAGAACAGCACGGCCGGGATCAGCAGATAGGCCAGCGCCGTGGTCAGGTCGGTACTGACCTTGCCGTCATGGGTCAGGAACAGGTACCTGGTCAGCACCGGAGCCAGTGCGGTACACACCACCGCCGCCGTGCCCAGCAGTACCAGGGCGGTGGTGAACAACCGCCGGATGAACGCCTCGCCGTGATCGGAATCCTCTTTCTGAGCACGGATCAGCGTCGGGACAACGAAGGCGGTCAGCACCGCGCCCAGCACCAGCTGTTCGATCATCGTCGGGATCTGGCTGGAGACGGTGTACGCACTGGCGACGGCCGGGCCGAGCGCCATCAGCAGCAGCGCCTGCTTACCGAATCCGGTGATGCGACTGATCAGGGTGGCGATCGCCATCGAACCGGTGGCGCTGAGCAGACGTGAATTCGCGCTCGCCGGTTTGGTTTCGGGCTGCGGTGCGGTCGCGGTGGCCGTGCCGGATTCGGTCCGTTCGGTGCGTGCGGGGATGCGTTGCGGTCCGGACCGCGAGTCGGCGGCCGGGCGGCGGCCGGTCTGCGGTCCGCCCGGTGGGGTCCGGCGGCCCTGCGGTCCGGGTTGTGCGCCCGGACCGGTCCGCGGTCTCCTGCCTTCGGGGCCGTCGGGCGCGGACCGACGGATCGGACCGCTGTCCGGTGCCGGTGGTCTGCCGCGCGGCGGGACGCGTCGGCCCGCGCCGGTCGGTGGCTGCTGGTCCGGCCCGATCGGACCGGAGGCAGGTTGGTCCGGGGCTGTCCGGCGTACCGGTCCGCCCCGTGACCTGCGCATTGATCCGCTCGGCGGGCCGGGGTCGGCGGACCGGCGGTCCGGGGGTGACTGTCGGTCCGGGGGTGTCTGCCGCATCGATCCGGTCGGCGGGCGTCGGTCCGGACCGGGCGAACCTGTCCGCCGGGCTTGATCGTCCGGGGGCATCTGGTCCGCGCCGCCCGGGGGCACGCGACGCATGGTCCCGCTCGGCGGGCGTTGATCGTGGCCGCCGCGACGGACCTGTCGGGTGGTCTCGTCGGAGGGTGTGCGGTCCGGGGGAACCCGGCGCATCGTGCCGCTGGGTGGGCGTTGGTCCGGACCGGGCTGACGTGTCCGCCGGGTCGGTTCGTCCGAGGGTGTCTGGTCCGCGCTGCCCGGAGGGACACGTCGCATGGTTCCGCTCGGCGGACGTTGATCCGGTCCGGCGGGACGAGGCTGTCGCGCGGGCTCGTTCGGAGACGCTTGCTCGGATTCGTTCCGCGGCACCCGTCGCGTGGTTCCGCTGGGCGGGCGGCGGTCGGGTCCGGGTGGCATCTGATCGGAGGACCCGGGCGGAATCCGGCGCGCGTTCTCAGGCGGCATCCGGTCGGGCTCGCCCGGAGACACCCGGCGCGTGGTTCCAGCGGGCGGCCGCTGATCGGCCTCCCCTGGCGGCACCCGTCGCATGGTTCCGCTGGGCGGGCGTTGGGGGGTCCCGTTCGGGGGGACGCGTCGCAGGGTTCCGCTGGGGGGACGCTGGTCCGGACCGGGTTGCCGGTCGTCCGGGGGACGACGGTCCGCACCGTTCGGCGGGGACTGGCGGATGGTGCCGCTGGGCGGCGACTGGTCCGGAGTCCGCCGATCCGCCGGGACACGTCGCGGCCCGTTCGGCGGAACCTGTTCCGGCCCACGCGGATCGGACTGCGAGATCTGCGGAATGGGTCCGGTCAGCGGCACCCGCAGCGGCCGGGCCTCCGGCTGATTTCCCGGCTCACCGAACTGGTCCGGTGCGCTCCCCCGCTCCCACGGCGCGGCGGGCGGGCGTCGCCGGGACGAATCGTCTCCGGCCGGATCCGCGCGGCGAGGGTCGTCGTATTCACTCATCGGACCCCCGGCGTCGGGCGGACGGGCCCGGACGCGTCGGCGAAATCCAGGCGCGACGGGACACCCCGAGCGGTCGTGCCGTCCGCTCGATCACTGTTGTGCCTCATGGTGTCTCCTGTCGCTGCAGGACCCGTGAGCGCGCACGCAGGTATTTGTTCAGCCTGCGTCGTTTCCCCGGGTCCAACCCCTCGTCGGCCGGATCGGGCTGTCCCCGGAAGCGCCGCCACAGACGACGACCGGCCAACAGGAACAGCAGTGCACCGGCACATGCGGTAATTATCGCCAACGCTGAACCGTATGCGTTGGACCGTACCTTGACCGAGGTGGCGTTGCCGAGCGCGATCCCGTCGGGTGTGGTAAGGGAGATCGGGATCGTCAGGCTGCGGCTGTCGCTGACCTTCGTCGGGATCTGGAACGACCGGGTGCCCTCCGCGGGCAGTGTCTGCTCGCCGATATCGGTGATGTCGGTGCCGGACGGGACGCCGATCTTGAATCGGATCCGGGCCGCGACGGGCAGTTCGTTCCGCGCGACCAGCAGCAGCGGACTCTGCTCCGAGGCCAGCGTGTACACCCCGCCCGGGGGCAGCACGGTGACCGAGCGGAACAGTCCGTCCAGGGCCGTGGTGGTCTGATCCAGCCGACGTTGCGCGGCGGTGTCGGCCTGCGAACCGGTGCTGGTCCGGTCGGACAGCGACAACGAACGCACCAGATCGTCCCGCAGCGGGGTCAGGAAGGTGCGCGGGGTCGGCTCCTGCTGCGGCACCTCGACCAGGGTTTTCATCAGATCGGTGATCCGCCCGGCCTGGAGCTGAACCGGCGCGATGAAGGTGTTCGGCACCGCGTCGGTGGTCGCGCCGGAGGAGTACCGCACCTCGTAGGAATGCGAATCGGCTTGTGCGGCAAGCAGATCCTGGAACGAGCGCGGTGTCGCCAGCCCGCTGTGGACCAGGGTCTGCAACTGGGTGAGCAGTGTGCTCGCCTCGTCGCGGTTGGCGCTCCACTGCTGCGGCGGCATGAGCAGCTGGGACCGCGGGCGGTTCGGCTGCGGATTGAGCGCGGTCCACGACATCGCGCCGAGTGCGTCCTGGAGGCGGGCGGTCCGGGAGTCCTTGGACACGTCGTAACGCACGTTCTCGGGCGTGAACGCGGGCGTCGGCGGATTGGAGCCGACCGCGGCCAGGGCGGTGGCGGGCCAGATGTCGAAGGTGGACACCTTCATCCCCGGATCGGCCGTGACGGTGGAGGTCCCGTTCGCGGGCGCGGCGGCCGCGGGCGGCGTCGGACCGGGCAGTCGCACGGTCGAGGGGGCCGCAGTGCTCGAATTCACCGAGACCGGCGTCGCGGTGTGCACCGAGGAACCGGAACTGCTCGACGTCCCGGCGGTTCCGGCGGGTGCGACGGCGTTGTCGGCCAGCACCGCGGAGGTGAAACCCTGCTGGCCGAGCATCGTCGCGGCATCGGCGTCGAAACTGCCGGATTCGGGCAGGCTCACTCCGTGCACGGATTTGATCGACAGGATCTGGTCGACCAGATCGGCGGGCGAGGTGATGGCACGGGCGGTCAGCGCCGCATCGTGCACCGCGGCCAGCGCGGACAGGTCGACCTGCGCGAACGGCAGGCTGACGGTGCACATCGTCGAGGACAGCGCGCGCAACCGGTTCAACCACGCCTTGGCGGCGTCGGTCCCGGTGCCGTCGCGGGTCGGGCCGTCCGGGTCCGACGGGCTGGCCAGCACGCGATATCCGGTGGTCATATCCGACACGGTGAGCAGCAGATCGGGATCCACGGCCAGGCACAGCGCGTTCGCGAGGTTGGCGCCGGTCCCGGCCGAGTCGGGGTGCACCGCGGATTCCAGCGCGCCGAGCAGTTGATCGAGGCGACCGCCGGTGGCCAGTTCACCGGCCAACTCGTCGTCGGTGAGCAGGGCCTTGCCGTTGACCGAGCCCGGGATGCCGGCGACCAGGCGCGGGCGGTCGGCCAGCGGCCACAGCATGGTGGTGGCGACGGGGGCTTCGGTCGGGGCCGACACCGGCGGTGTGCTCTTCGGATCCGAATCGCCCGGCAGGCCGAGGATCGGCAGCAGGAAACGCGCGTCGTCGAGGCGGGCCTGACCACCGTAGGCGGGCGTCCCGTTGACGTTCAGCAACAGCGGATACACCCCGGGTGCGGTGATGTCGAGCGACGCGCTGCCCTTGCTCGCGGCGCGCACCCCCATCCGCAGCGTGAACTGTTTGCGCTGCCCGGGATTCAGCTCCCGCGCGACGTCCACGAACGGCGTGTTGACCGTATAGCTGGACTGATCCAGCCGCAGCGCCGACCGCAGCCCGCGCGGATCGGTGATGGCACCGGTGCGCTGGGTGCGGATCTCGATGTCGTCCACCACCCGATCCCCGATATTGGTGACCGTCCCGGCGATGGTGACCACGGCATCGCTGCTGGTGGTGACCGTGTTCGGAGTGACGGAGTCGAGGGTGAGCTTGAGGAATTTCGGCGTCGAGGAGGCGTCGCCGATCCCCGTCGGTTCGGCGGTGGCCGGGCCGCTGAGCCCGATGTTGAGCACGGCCAGTGCCAGCGCGGCGACCAGCGCCGCCCAGCGGTTTCGAGACAGTGTGCGCGCCCGCGCCTGGGAGGCGTCGATGAGCTGACTCATTGACGCCTCCGACCCGCATGCGTCATTGTTTGCCGTTCTCCATCCGGTCGATCAGGCGGTTCGCGACCTCCGCCAGCCGACGCTCATCGGCGTACGCCAGCCGGGAATCGAGGTCGGTGAGCGGAACCCAGGCAACCTGGGTGACTTCTATATCGGCGTCGGACAGTTCGCCGCCGACCGAGCGCATCAGATAGTGGTGCACCGTCTTGTGTACCCGGCGGCCCTCGGTGACGAACCAGTAATCGATACTGCCGAGTTCGGCGACGACGACACCGTTGATCCCGGTCTCCTCGGCGACCTCGCGTACCGCGGTCTGTTCGGCGGTCTCGCCCTGTTCGATATGTCCCTTCGGCAGCGACCACAGCAGTCGCCCGCGCCGGTCGGTGCGCCCGATCAGGGCGGCGCAGCGTTGTTCGCGGGGCCCGTCGAGCCCGTCCACGACCAACCCGCCCGCGGAGGTTTCGCGCACGGTGCGCATCCTCGGTATGGCCGCATTACCGGCCGAACCGCGGCGCCGGGGTTGGCGGCGTCGACTGTTCGCGCGATCGGCCGGAGACACCCGGTCAGTCTAACGGCGTCTTCGGCCTCCGCTCCGCTACGGCGGGTTTGCGGCCCGCGAGCTCGCCGTCGGCCGGAACACCTGCCGGTGGGAGTGGCGCGGCCCGGTCAGTAAGCTGCGTGGCTGTGGTTTCGCCGAAGTCCGAGGATGTAGCCGTACCGGTCCCGCTGTCGCCGGAGGATCGGCGTACGAGACTGCTCGCGTCGGCGGCGATCACGCTGGGCCGGGTGTCCGATGTGCTGACCCCGCTCGGTGAGATATTCGCCGCACACGGGCATCAGCTGTACCTGGTCGGCGGCAGTGTGCGGGACGCGGTGCTCGGTCGGCTGGGCACCGATCTGGATTTCACCACCGACGCGCGGCCGGAGATCGTGCAGCAGTTGATCCGGGGTTGGGCCGACAATCTGTGGGACACCGGCGGTTTGGCGTTCGGCACGGTCAGCGCGTCCAAATCCGGTTGGCAGCTGGAGATCACCACATTCCGCAGCGACAGCTACGACCGTGTCTCGCGCAATCCCGAGGTGACCTTCGGCGACACCCTCGAGGCCGATCTGATCCGCCGCGATTTCACCGTGAACGCGATGGCCGTGCGGATCGGCGCGGACGGCGCGCTGGAGTTCGCCGATCCGCTCGACGGCATGTCCGCGCTGCTGGCCGGCGTGCTCGATACCCCTGCGGCGCCGGAGGATTCGTTCAACGACGACCCGCTGCGGATGTTGCGGGGCGCGCGTTTCGTGTCCCAGCTGGGTTTCGAACTCGCCCCCCGGGTGCGGGTCGCGATCGCGACGATGGCCGACGAGATCGGCCGGATCACCGCCGAACGGGTGCGCACCGAACTGGACAAGCTGATCGGCGGCGAATACCCGACCGAGGGCATCGACATCATGTGCGAGACCGGGCTGGCCGAGCGGGTGCTGCCCGAGGTGCCCGCGATGAAACTCGAGATCGATGAGCATCATCAGCACAAGGACGTCTACGAGCATTCGCTGACGGTGCTGCGGCAGGCCATCGATCAGGAGCAGGGCGATCCGGATCTGGTGTTGCGCTGGGCGGCGCTGCTGCACGACATCGGCAAACCGCCGACCAAACGCAACGAGCCCGGCGGCGGCGTGAGCTTCCACCACCACGAGGTGGTCGGCGCGAAGATGGTGCGAAAACGTATGCGCGCCTTGAAGTATCCGAAGCAGTTCACCGAGGACGTGGCCCGCCTGGTCTACCTGCACCTGCGTTTCCACGGCTACGGCAAGGGTCAGTGGACCGATTCCGCGGTGCGCCGCTACGTCACCGACGGCGCCGAACTCCTGCCCCGCCTGCACAAACTGGTCCGCGCGGACTGCACGACCCGCAACAAGCGCCGCGCCGCCGCCCTGCGCGCCACCTACGACGATCTCGAGGTGCGCATCGAGCGGTTGCAGGAGCAGGAGGATCTGGCGCGGGTGCGCCCGGATCTGGACGGCAACGCCATCATGGAACTGCTCGGTCTGGAGCCGGGGCCGCAGGTCGGGCGGGCCTGGAAGTATCTGAAGGAGTTGCGGCTGGATCGCGGTCCGATGACGCGCGAGGAGGCCGAGGCGGCGCTGACGCAATGGTGGCGCGCGGGCGGGCAGTAGCCGCGCTCAGAAGATGATCAGCGTCGTCCCCGCGACGATCGCCGAACGCATCTGCGCCAGATCGAACGAGCCGACGATCTCGGGCACGTCGACGTGGAATCGCACCAGCTCACCCTCGCGTTCGGCGGTGCGCACCGAAATCTGTTTAGGCAGGTTGCTCAGCGGTATCGGGGTCACGGCGAACGCCCGCCGCGGAATCCGCACCCCCAGCCAGCTCGCCTGTCGCACCCGCACGGTGAGCAGATCGTTGGTCACCGAGGCGTCGACCAGCGCTCGGATCCGCAGCCGCCGGTGCCGGGCGGTGATCAGCCCGTCGGGGCCGATGCCCAGCCGCCAATCCAACTGCCAGGTGTTGAGCCAGCCGATCAGGGCGGCGGTGCTGATCGTGCCGGTGATGTCCAGATGGGTGCTGCGCAGTTTCGTCGGCACCCCCGGAATCAGCCGCATCCCGTGGCCGACGACGGTCATGTGCTCGATCGGATGCCGATTCCAGCGCAGTCCGCGCAGTACCGCCCGGGTTTCGAAGTGCGCGCCGCGGCGGCGGGCCTCGAGGGATTCCAGGGTGGCGGTCATATCGCTGCCGAGCAGGGTCGCGCTGATCACCTGACCGCCGAATCGGCTCAGGATGCCCTCGCTGAGCAGCGTCATCAGCACGTCGGGCAGCAGTGCGGTGACCGCGCCCGCGCCGAAGTCGGCGAACGGGTCGAGCCAGGCGGTGGTGAACGAACTCCACTGTTCGAACCAGCCCGGGTCCAGCAACCGCCTGCCGAGGCCGACGGCCCGCAACGGCGACCAGGATCGCGGATCGAAATAGGTGGCCATGATTGCTTCGAGCGTACTGGCAACCGGTGACATCCGGCGTTCCTGATATGTCACACCTCCCGAGTTAACTGGCGATTAATTCCGCAGCTTCGGAGGATTCGCCATTGTTCGACCGTATCTGCGGAACTATTCTCGACTGATGCCCGACCTGCGGATTCGTGATGCCGCCGAACTGCTCGGAGTCAGCGATGACACCGTGCGCCGGTGGATCGATACCGGCGTGCTGGACGCGCACAAGGATGCGTCCGGACGCCTGGTCATCGACGGCAAGGATCTGGCGGCATGGGCGGTCGCGCAGGCGCGGCCGCCGCAGGTGACCCTCGGCGGGGCCAGTTCGGCCCGCAACCGCTTTCCCGGATTGGTCACCGATGTGGTGGTCGACGGGGTGATGGCACAGGTGGAGATGCAATGCGGCCCGTTCACGGTGATATCCCTGATGAGCAGCGAGTCGGTGCGGCGGCTGGGGCTCGAGCCCGGCAGCGTCGCGGTGGCGAGCGTGAAGGCGACCACGGTGGTGGTCGAAACGCCGTGAGGTACGCGCGGCGCGCGGGGGTGTTGCTCACGGCCGCGGCCCTGGGCGCGGCGCTGACGGCCTGTGGTTCGAGCGATTCCGGCGGTTCGACGACGACGGTGACGGTGTTCGCCGCGGCCTCGCTGAACAAGGTGTTCGCCGATCTGGGCAAGAAGTTCGAGTCCGAGCATCCGAATACCAAGGTGAGTTTCTCCTTCGCCGGTTCCTCGGATCTGGCCGCGCAGCTCAACCAGGGCGCGCCCGCCGACGTGTTCGCCTCGGCGGATACCGCGAACATGCAGAAGGTGGTCGAGACCAAGCGGATCACCGAGACGCCGAAGAATTTCGCGACCAATGTGCTGACCATCGTCACCCCGCCCGGCAACCCGAAACATGTTGCGAGCCTTACCGATCTGGTCAAACCGGATCTGAAGGTGGTGGTCTGTGCGCCGCAGGTGCCGTGCGGTTCGGCGACCAAGAAGGTGGAGTCGGCCTCGCACGTCACCCTGCACCCGGTCAGCGAGGAGTCCGATGTGACCGACGTGCTGGCCAAGGTCACCTCCGGTGCCGCCGACGCCGGTCTGGTCTACGTGACCGACGCGTCCGGCGCGGGCGACAAGGTCACCGCGGTCTCCTTCCCGGAGTCGTCGGGCGCGGTCAACACCTATCCCATTGCCGCGGTTGCCGATTCGAAGCACGCCGACCTGGCGAAGCAGTTCGACGAGCTGGTCACTGGTCCCGAGGGCCGCGCGGCCCTGGCGAAGGCCGGATTCGGCGCCCCGTGACCGTCGGCGGACAGCATCGTTCGACGGCCGCGGCGCTATCGCATCGACCGGTGAACGATGCTGTCCCCGAACACTTCCCGCCGCTCGGACGCTGTGGGATGGGTGTCCCGGTCCGTATGGTTCGGGCCGTGCGCGGGACGTGTTCGGGTCGGTATCGCCACGGGCAGCGGGGAGCCGACTGCAAACCGTGTGGTCCGGACACAATCGGACGCGCGGGAACAGGAGGAGTCCTGTCCGGACGGGTGCGGTCCGGACAGAGGACAGCGGCGGTGGCGGAGACCGGTCGATTCGTTTGCGCGCGATCGGATTTGCATCGGTCGGAACGTGTCCGAGCACTACGACCGAGATGTGCGGAGCCGGCCTCGCCAGCGTGCTCGGCGGGGAGTGGGCCGAGTACAGGTGCGCGCGGTGGCAGATGTGCCCGGGCCGCTGTCATGGGGGTGTGTGATTCGGGATGGCGGGCGGTGTCGATGTGCGCGGTGACTCGGTGAACAATGAAGGGCCGACTGCGTTGGATGGTGGTGTACGCGAGCGGTCGGCGGTCGGTCCGATGACGCGCGGTCTGCGGGTGGTGTTGCGGGGGCCGGGGGCCGGGGTGCCGCGGTGGTTGTTGGTGCCCGCGGTGGTGGGGTTCGCGTTCGTGATCGGACCGTTGGTGGCGTTGACGGGGGCGGTGGAGTGGTCGCATTTCGGGGAGTTGGTGACCTCGGAGGCGTCCCGGGACGCGCTGTGGTTGAGCTTGAAGACGGCGCTGGCCAGCACGGTGGTGTGTGTGGTGCTGGGGGTGCCGATGGCGGTGATGTTGGCTCGGGTGCGGTGGCGGGTGTTGCCGGTGTTGCGGGCGATGGTGTTGCTGCCCTTGGTGTTACCGCCGGTGGTGGGGGGTCTGTCGCTGCTGTATCTGTTCGGGCGGTACGGGTTGCTGGGGCGGCATCTCGAGGCGCTGGGGGTCGAGATCGCTTTCAGCACAACGGCTGTGGTGCTCGCGCAGTCCTTCGTGGCGTTGCCGTTCCTGGTGATCACGTTGGAGGGGGCGATGCGCACCTCGGGTGAGCGTTACGAGCGGATCGCGGCCACGCTCGGGGCCGCGCCGACGACGGTGTGGTGGCGAATCACGTTGCCGCTGTTGCGACCCGCGCTGATCTCCGGTTCGGTGCTGGCCTTCGCCCGCGCGCTGGGCGAGTTCGGCGCGACACTCACCTTCGCGGGCAGTTTGCAGGGCCGTACTCGAACCCTTCCCTTGGAGATCTACCTCCAGCGTGAGAACGATCCCGGTGCCGCCGTTGCCCTTTCGTTGTTGCTGGTGGTGATGGCCGTCCTGATCGTCCTGGTCGCTTACCGCCGCGTCGGTGTCCCGGAGGGCCGCGAATGGGCCGCGGGTCTCTGGCGCTGGGGTGGCCGCGCCTCAGCGGCCACTGGGGACGAGGGTGAGCAGCGGTGACCGAGCGACCGGACGGGCCGGTGCCGTCGATCCGGCTTCGCGAGTGCCGGCACGGGCCGGTTGCCGTGGCATGCGCGGTATTCGGAAGAGATCGCACTGCTTGGGATTACGGCAGTTCCGGGCGGATTCTGGAGGTCGTGCGCGGCTCGAATGTGGTGACCGTCGGTGTGGCAGCGGCCGGATCCGCTGGTTCGATCGCGACAGTGACCGGACACCGGGGGTGATATGCGATGAGTGACGATGTCGTGAATGATGCTGTCGGGCTGGATGTTTCGGTTCAGCTGGCGCAGCGAGGACTGGATGTCGAGTTGCGGGTGGGGTCCGGGGAGGTGCTGGCGGTGCTGGGGCCCAATGGTGCCGGGAAGTCGACGCTGTTGGAAATCGTGGCGGGGCTGGTGCGGCCGGATGCGGGGCAGGTGCGGCTGGATGGCCGGGTGTTGACCGATGTCGGTGCGGGCGTGGCGGTTCCGGCGCATCGGCGGCAGGTGTCGCTGCTGGCGCAGCACGCGCTGCTGTTCCCGCATCTGACGGCGGCGGCGAATGTGGCGTTCGGGCCGCGCAGTCGCGGAATGCGTTCGCGCGCGGCGGTTGCGGTGGCGCATGAGTGGTTGCGGGCCGTGGACGCGATCGAATTCGCCGGTCGGCGGCCGGGTGAGTTGTCCGGCGGGCAGGCGCAGCGGGTGGCGCTGGCGCGGGCGTTGGCAGTGGCCCCGCGCGTGATCCTGCTGGACGAACCGATGGCCGCGCTCGATGTCACCGCCGCCCCCGCGATGCGGGTCCTGCTGCGAAAGACCTTGCGCGAGAGCGAAACAGCCGCGGCTCCCAGCGCCCTCCTGGTCACCCACGACATTGTCGACGCCCTCACCCTCGCCGATCGCGTGGTGGTCGTCGAATCTGGACGCATCGTCGAACAGGGCCCGGTCGCCGAGGTACTTTCCCGCCCCCGCAGCCCCTTCGCCGCCCGGATCGCGGGCGTCAACCTCATGATCGGCACTTCCGAAGCGTCCCAGCCGGATTCGGGCACGATCCGCTGCGGTGCGGACCTCGTCCAGGGGCGCGCCGAATCCCCGTTGCCCCCGGGCATCCGCGCCGCCGCCGTCTTCTCCCCCGCGGCCGTCGCGGTCTATCGGAATCATCCGGAAGGCAGCCCCCGCAACGTCTTCCACGTCACCATCACCGAACTCACCGACCGCGGCGGCGTCATCCGGGTACACGCCGCGGACCGTGCCGACGGTGCCGGGGTGGTCGCCGACCTGACCCCCGCCGCGGTCGCCGAACTCGCCCTGACGCCCGGCGAGCGGGCCTACTTCACCGTGAAAGCCGCTGAGGTGCAGGTCTATCCGTGCTGAGCGTTACCGCGTCGGCTGGTTCAACGTCGCGTGCATGAGGTACACGTTGTAGCTGTTCCACGCCGAGATGGTGAAGTACAGATCCTTCCCGGTCGACCACGGATGGATGAAACCGCCGTAGGCCGTGGGATAGTCGTCGGTGTTCACCAGCGGCACGCCGTCGGTCCAGGTGCCCTGCGGTTCCTTCGCCGTACGCAGCACGATCGCGCGACGCAGCGAATCGAGATACACCATCTGCCACTGATCGCTGGAATCGTCGTAGCGGACCGACAATTCGCCCGCGATACCCGGCACCAGCGGCGTGGCGAGATTCTCCTGCGCGGGCGCCCAGGTCCCGTTCACCCAGTACTGATACGCGGACTTGTTGAGCACCTGCGCTTTCGGCACCCGCGCCAGCCCGATGACGCCGATACGCCCGTTGGGTGTGCCGAACATGTAGACGTAGTCACCGTGCGGCACCATCGTCGCGACCTGGAACCGATCCACCCCGAACATGTTGTTCCACTTGGCATATTGGTCCTTGACCCAGGTCCTGCCGTCGTCGTCGGAGTAGGCGAGCCCACCGTCGTTGGTCCACCACATGCCCGGGATCTTGCTCCAGTGGTTCACCGACATGTAGCTCAGGTACTGCCGCTTGCCGAGGGCGAATCCGGAGGTCGGGATGACGGTGGTCTCGAAGTTGACGATCTTGCGGCTGTCCAGCAGTTCCGCGGCGTGGCAGCGGCTGTCCTGGACCATGGTGTCGATCTTCAGACCCTGGGACAGATCGTGATTGCTGCTGTAGGCCAGCACATTACTGCGCCAGTCCTGATCGTCCCCGCCCGCGCCGCCGCCGTGCCAGCCCTTGCCGAAGCTGTCCCCGAACACGACCGCGACCTGTCCCGGCGCGCTCTCCCACATGATGCCCAGATCGGTGCCGTCGACCTGCCAGCGCATATCGGTGCGGTTGGCCGACCCGTGCCCGGTGACCTGATCGACCAGATCCACCGAACTCACCGTCCGCGGCGCGGGCGGCGCGGCCACCGGACCGGGCTGGGCCGGATGCACGATGGTCGGCGGCGGCTGCTGCGGCGAGGGCGCGGGACCACCCGGCACCGGAATCGGGATCGGCTCGATATCCGGTTTGATCCGGATGTTCGGCAGGTTGAACTGCCCGGACCCGGTGCCCGACCCCGTCCCCGAACCGGTACCCGATCCCGAGGCCGAACCCGAATCCGCCGGTGGCGCAGGCTGTTCGGGCTTGGTCGCGGGCGGCGTCGGCTTCGGCGTGTCCCGGACGTCCGGGCACGGATTGCGGCACGGATCCGACGGCAGCGGCGCGGGCGTGATCCGGGTGTTGTTCGGCGGCGGCCCGGGAATCGGCACCGGCGTGATCTTCGGAACCGGAATCGGAATCTCGATGGTGGGCGGCAGCAGCGGCCCGGGCTTGGCATTCGGATCGGGCTTACGCGCCCGGGGATCGAAACCCGTTTCCCCACAGGAGTTCTTGGGCGGCGGCTGCCACGGCAGCGGTGCGGCCCACGCCGGGGTGGGTACCGCCAGCACACCGGTCAGCAGGACGCCGAACAGCGCGGATTTCGCCAGCAACCCCACGGCCTCTCTCGGTCTGTTCCGGGCAGAGCCCGTCCAATCTAACGGACCGAATCCTCGCACACCGGACCGAATCGCCCGTCGCCGCGAAACCGGTGCGCCGAAAACGGGTCCGATTCGCCGGGAACCCGCTGGTGAGCGCATCCGTCGAACTCGATATGACCGACATCGATTACGTCTTCGGCACCGGTGACGGCACCGCCCACACCTGGTCCGCCCCGGCCGATCTGGACCTGTCCGGCACCGGTGTGCCTGACGCGGTCCGCCTGGATTTCGACGGCTCCGGCCACCCCGACGACGCGCTCTGGGATTCCGACGGCGACGGCCTCGCCGACGTGGCCGCCCTGGATCTGGACGGCGACGGCGTCCTGGACCACTACTTCACCGATCCGAGCGGACTGGGGACCTGGGACGAGCAGATCTGGCCATGACGATCGCGACCGCGACGATGCCCACCGCGTAGCAGGCCGATCCGGCCAGCACCACACCGATCGACCGCCCGTCGGCGGGGACGATCAGCGCCGCCGCGGCCAGGGCCAGCACGAAGCCGATATTGAACACCGTGTCCTGCAGGGCGAACACCTGGCCGCGGCGGGCGTCGTCGATATCGATCTGCATGGTCGCGTCGCCGGTGAGTTTGACCGTCTGCCCGGCCAGCCCGAGCAGGAACGCTCCGGCCAGCAGCAGCCGATGCGCGAGGTCGGTGTCCGCGCCGTGCGTCACGGTGACGGGTGTGACGAGCGCGGACTGCACGATCAGCGCGAGCAGCAGACCCGCCAGCACGGTGCGCGGCCGCCCGAGCCGGGGGATCACCAGCGGTGCGAGGACCGCGGCGAGCAGCATCCCGGCCGCGGTCGCCGCGATGGCCACCCCGAATCCGACCAGACCGCCGCTGAGCGATCCGCTCTCGTGCGCCGAACGTCGCAGTACCAGCACCATGAGCAGGGTGTCCGCGCCGAAGACGATGCGGTGCACGCCGATTCCGAGCATCGCGATCGTGCAGTGCGCGGATTCCCACACCGCTCGCGCGCCGGTGCGCAGCCCGGTCGCGATGGCGCGGATCGAGCTCACCTGCCGGTCGTCCGGGTCGTGTTCGTCCGGGCCGAGTGCTCGTGGCGTGAACCGGACCGCGCACACCGCGCCGATCAACGATCCCGACGCACTGGCCGCGACCGCGACCGATCCGGCCAGGTTGCCCGATCCGATGGCCCCGATGATCGCGACGGCCACCGCGGCGCCGGCCGTCGCGAATCCGGACGCGACCGTCGCCAGTATCGAATTCGTCGCCACCAGCCACCGCTGTTCGAGCACCCGCGGCAGCGACGCCGAGACGCCCGCCTGCACGAATCGGCCCACCCCCACCACCGCCAGGGCGAGCAGCAGCAGCGGCGTCTCGGCGATATCGGTCGCCAGACCGACGCTCGCCGCACCGATCAGCACCACCCGCAGCACATTCGCCACGAACAGCACCGCGCGTCGATCCCAACGGTCCAGCAGCGCACCGGCATACGGCCCGATCACCGAATACGGCAGCAGCAGGACCGCGAATCCGGCCGCGATGGCCGGTGGATCGGTCTGTCGTTCCGGGTTGAACAGGATCGCGCCGGACAGCGCGGCCTGGAACATGCCGTCCCCGAACTGGCCCGCGAACCGCACCGCCGACAGCCGCCGCACGCCCGCGCCCGAGTTCCGGAGCAGACGCAGCAGCTCCCGCCGCGCGGGCGGGCGACCCGGTGTGGACGGAACGTCATCGGGGCGCGGGTCGGGCACGGGGGGAGATTAGCCGATCTCGATGCCGTGTCCGATATCCCGGGTGCACGATGGGCGGCAGCGTATTTGCCGAATAATTGCTGATAGAGTCCGCTGCGGTGTGGCCACCACGTCCACCGGGCGGATGCGGGTGCTGTTGTGGCACGCTGGAACTGTCTGTTTCGACGCCCGGCCCGAGAGGAGGACCATGGTGTCCACACTCACGACCCCGCACATCGATGTCCATCGCGGCGGCGACCGCATGAAAACCCGTGTGGCATGGCTGGATTCGAAGCATTCGTTCTCCTTCGGCGAGCACTACGATCCGGACAACACCCACCACGGCCTGCTGCTGGTCAACAACGAGGACATGGTGCGTCCCGGGGCGGGCTTCGACACCCATCCGCATCGGGACATGGAGATCGTGACCTGGGTGTTGAGCGGCTCACTGGTCCATCAGGATTCGCTCGGGCACAGCGGCATCATCTATCCGGGCCTGGCGCAGCGGATGAGCGCGGGCACCGGCATCCTGCACTCGGAGAAGAACGACTCCTGGCATCTGCCCCCGGAACAGGGCGGCACCGCCGAGCACACCGACCCGGTGCATTTCGTGCAGATGTGGGTGGTGCCCGACGAGCCCGGTATCGATCCCGGATATCAGCAGCTCGAGATCGATACCGAACTGGCCGCGGGCGGCCTGGTGACGGTGGCTTCCGGACTGCCGCGCTATCGCGACCGCACCGCTATCAAGATCAACAGCAGTCATTCGGCCCTGCACGTCGCGCGGCTCGCGCAGCCCGGCCGGCCGACCGGCGTCGACCTGCCCGAAGCCCCCTACCTGCATCTCTTCATCGCGCACGGCGAGGTCGAGATGGCCGGGATCGGCACCCTCTACGCGGGTGACGCCGTGCGCCTGACCCGCAGCGGCGGCCAGCGCATCACCGCGAACCAGCCTTCGGAGATCCTGGTGTGGGAGATGCACGCGCGGCTCGGCGGGCAATAACCTTCCGGACTGGCGAACCTTCCAGACTCCGAGAAACTTCCGAGAGGACTGTCATGACGGAGTATCCACCGCCCGGTCAGTACCCGTCGCCGGGTCAGGGCGGTTATCCCCCGCCGCCGCCCGGCGACTATCCGGCCCCGCCGGGTGAGCAGCGGCCGCAGGGACAGGGCCGCGGCCTGGCGATCACCGCGCTGGTACTGGGCATTCTGGCGATCATCAGCTCCCCGACCCTGGTGGGCGGTGTGCTGTTCGGCCTGCTCGGTCTGATCTTCGGCATCATCGCGGTGGTCAAGGCGCGTCGGGGCACCGCGGGCGGTGGCGCCATGGCCTGGGTCGGTCTGGCGCTGGCGGCCCTGGGCCTGATCGCCGCGATCGCGCTCGGTGTCGTGGAGGGCATGTGGATCGTCGATCACGGCGGCCGCACCTACTGGGACTGCGCGCAGCAGGCCAACGGCGATCAGGCGAAGGTACAGAAGTGCGCCGACCAGTTCCGCTCCAGCTTCGAGAACACGCCCACCCCGTCCCGCTGAAGCATCGGCCGGTACTCCTCGCCCGGAGCGAACATCCCGGCGACGCTCGCCACGCATCGGCATACTGGACTGCGTGACTGCTGATCTGACGAGTTCCTCCGGCCTGGATCTGACCTACCGCGACGCCGCCGTGCGGGTGCAGGACGACCTGTTCACGCATGTCAACGGGCAATGGCTGGAGACGTACGAGATTCCGGCGGACCGCGCGGTCGACGGCGCCTTCCGTACCCTCTACGACCAGGCCGAGCGGGATGTGCGGAAGATCATCCAGACCGCGGCGGCCTCGGCGGCCGAATCCGGCAGCGACGAGCGCAAGATCGGCGACCTCTACACCAGTTTCATGGACGAGGCCGCGGTCGAGGCGGCGGGGCTGACGCCGATCGCCGCCGAACTGGCCGAGGTGGCCGCGGTCACCGATCGCGGCGCGTTCGCCGCCCTGCTGGGCCGGTTGCAGCGCGTCGGGGTGGGCGGTGCGCTGGGGTTCTACGTCGACACCGACGACAAGAATTCGCAGCGTTATCTGGTGCACGCCAGCCAGTCCGGGATCGGGCTGCCCGACGAGTCGTACTACCGCGGCGAGGATTACGCCGAGATCCGCACCAAGTACGTCGAGCACATCGGCCGGATGTTCGCCCTGGCCGGACTGGATTTCGACGCGCAGCGCGTGTTCGACCTGGAAAGCAAACTGGCTGTGGGACATTGGGACGTGGTCCGTCGCCGCGACGCCGAATTGAGTTACAACCTCACCACTTTCGCCGAACTGACCGCCGAGCATCCGGAATTCGACTGGGCGGCTTGGACATCCGCGCTCGCCGAGGGGGTCGAGGCGTCGGGTCCGGAGCTGTTCGCCGAGGTCGTCGTGCGCCAGCCCGACTACGTGCGCACCTTCGCCGGGCTGTGGGCCTCGGAGTCGCTGGCCGACTGGCAGGCGTGGGCGAGCTGGCGGGTATTGCGCGGGCGCGCGGCGTATCTCACCGCGGCGATCGTCGAGGAGTCGTTCGATTTCAATGGCCGCACGCTGACCGGCACCGAGGAGAACCGGGAACGCTGGAAGCGCGGCGTCTCGCTGGTCGAGGACGTCCTGGGCGAGGTGGTCGGCAAACTGTATGTGGCACAGCACTTCCCGCCCGAGGCCAAGGCCCGGATGCAGGTGCTGGTGCAGAACTTGCAGGAGGCGTACCGGCGCAACATCACCGACCTGGAGTGGATGAGCCCCGACACCCGGCAGGCCGCCCTGGCGAAACTGGACAAGTTCACCCCGAAGATCGGCTACCCGGACCGTTGGCGGGACTACTCCGCCGTCGTCGTCGACCCGGCCGACCTGGTCGGCAACTACCGTCGCGGCTACGCCGCCGATCACGACCGTGACCTGGCCAAACTCGGCGGTCCGGTGGATCGCGACGAATGGTTCATGACCCCGCAGACGGTCAACGCCTACTACAACCCGGGCATGAACGAGATCGTCTTCCCCGCGGCCATCCTGCAACCGCCGTTCTTCGACATGAACGCCGACGACGCGGCCAACTACGGCGGTATCGGCGCGGTGATCGGCCACGAGATCGGTCACGGCTTCGACGATCAGGGCAGCAAGTTCGACGGCGACGGCAATATGGTCGACTGGTGGACCGATGCTGACCGCACCGAATTCGGTAAGCGCACCCGCGCCCTGATCGACCAGTACAACGAGTTCACCCCCAAGGGGCTGGCCGAGAACCACAAGGTCAACGGTGAATTCACGATCGGCGAGAATATCGGTGATCTGGGCGGCCTGTCGATCGCCCTGGTGGCCTACCGCATCGCGCTCGGCGCGGCCCAGGCCCCCGTCATCGACGGACTCACCGGTCTGCAACGGGTGTTTTTCGGCTGGGCGCAGGTCTGGCGGACCAAGGCCCGCGACGAGGAGGCCATCCGCCGCCTCGCCGTCGACCCGCACTCCCCCGCCGAGTTCCGCTGCAACGGCGTGGTCCGGAATCTGGACGTCTTCCACGAGGCGTTCGATCTGAAACCCGGCGATGCCCTCTACCTGGAACCCACTGAGCGCGTTCGCATTTGGTGATTCGCGCGCCGCTGTCCGGAAGACGAGGAGGCCATCCGCCGCCTCGCCGTCGACCCACACTCCCCCGCCGAATTCCGCTGCAACGGCGTTGTCACGTGTCGATGATCCGGAGAGCGGCGGCTCGATCCCGTTGCGGTCGGCCGAGATGCGTTCGACATGGGTCGGTCCGGTCGAACGCGGCCGGTCTCGGCAGCATCAGTCGCATTCGACTCGATCGAAGTCGGCTCGGGTTCGGCGATGTCCGCCGGACTCGGGTCGGCTGGGATTCGGTGCGATCGAGTCGGATCGGTGGAATTGAATGTGGGCCGGGCGTCGGTGGTGCGATCGAGCCGGATCGGTGGAATCGGATGTGGGCCGGGCGTCGGCGGTCCGATCGAGCCGAGCGGGTTGCCGCACGGTGAATTCGGGGCAGGCGGTCCGATTCGCCCGAGTCGGGGGCATGATCACGGCATACTGGTTGAGGTGACTGCTGTGCCGGAAACTGTGTCAGGTATCGATCTCTCCCGTATCGACGCGGACGTGCGGCCGCAGGACGATCTGTACGGCTATGTGAACGGTGCGTGGCTGCGCACCTGCGAGATCCCGGCGGACCGCGTGCACGCGGGTTCGGTGTCGGACCTGCGCGATCAGGCCGAAATGGATGTGCAGGCGATCATCATGGCCGCGGTCACCGCACCGGCCGCGGCGGGCGAGGAGATCCGCCGGATCGCCGAGTTGTACTCGAGCTTCATGGATCTGGACGCGGTGGCCGAGGCCGGGCTGACGCCGATCGCGGGGGAACTCGCCGACATCGCCGCCGTCACCGACCGATCCGCGTTGGCCGCGCTGCTGGGCCGGTTGCAGCGCACCGGGGTGAGCGGTGCGGTCGAGAGCTATGTGAGCAGCGACAGTCACGACGCGCGCCGGAACCTGGTCCAGCTGACCCAGTCCGGCCTCGGGCTGCCCGACGAATCCTATTACCGCACAGCCGGATTCGCGGAGATCCGCGCGGCCTACATCGAACACGTCGACGCGATGTTCGCCCTGATCGCCGCCGATCCCGCCCTGCGCGCATCGCTCACCGGCGACCTGGACGGCATCGGCAAACGCGTCTTCGAACTCGAACACGCACTGGCCGCTGGACATTGGGACGTGGTCCGCCGTCGCGACGTCGAATCCTCCTACAATCTGCGCACATTCGCCGAACTCACCGAGTCCGCCCCGGAATTCGATTGGGCGGCATGGACTTCCGCACTCACCGCGGGCGTCGGCCGCCCGGGACCCGAAGTGCATGCCGAAGTCGTGGTGCGACAGCCGGACTACCTGACCACCTTCGCGCGCCTGTGGGCCGACGCGCCTCTCGCCGACTGGCAGGTATGGACCGCCTGGCAGGTGATCCGCAGGCGCGCACCGTATCTCACCGATGACGTGGCCCAGCAGCACTTCGAGTTCTACGGCCGCACCCTGACCGGCGCCAGGCAGATCCGGGAGCGTTGGAAGCGCGGTGTGGCGCTGGTCCAGGACCTGCTGCCCGACGCGGTCGGCAAGATCTTCATCGCCGAACATTTCCCGCCGCAGGCCCGCGCGAAGCTCACCGAAATGGTGTCCCACCTGCGCGAAGCCTACCGCCGCAGCATCGCGGACCTGCCGTGGATGGGTCCGGAGACCAAGATCGCGGCGACGGCGAAACTGGAGAAGATCGTCGCCAAGATCGGCTACCCGGACCACTGGCTCGACTACTCCGACGTGCACATCGACCCGAACGACCTGGTCGGCAACTACCGTCGCGGCCACGCCGCCGCGCACGACCACCAGCTGCGCCGCCTCGAGAGCCCGGTCGACCGCGCCGAATGGCTGACTCCCGCGCAGACGGTCAACGCCTTCTACCACCGCGGCATGAACGCGATCACCTTCCCGGCGGGCTATCTGCGTCCGCCCTACTTCGATCCGTCCGCCGACGACGCGGCCAACTACGGTGCGATCGGCGCGGTGATCGGCCACGAGATCGGCCACGCCTTCGACGATCAGGGCAGCACCCACGACGGCGACGGCACCATGGTCGACTGGTGGACCGCCACCGATCGCGCCGAATTCCACCGGCGGACAAGGGCTCTGATCGATCAGTACGCCGTGCTGTCCCCGCGCGAGCTGCCCGACGAATACACCGTCAACGGCGAATTCACCATCGGCGAGAACATCGGCGACCTCGGCGGACTGTCGATCGCCATGACGGCGTACCGGATCTCGCTCGGCGACGGCGAATCGCCGATCCTGGACGGATTCACCGGCGCGCAGCGGTTTTTCATGGGCTGGGCCCGGATGCGTTGCGCGAAGGTACGTCCCGAGGAGGCGATCCGCCGCCTGACCGCGGATCCGCACTCGCCCAACGAATTCCGCTGCAATGCCGTGGTGCGCAATATCGATGCCTTCTACGAGGCGTTCGAGGTGCGGCCGGGCGATGCGTTGTATCTGGAACCCGAAGAGCGCGTACGTATCTGGTAATTCCGGTTGCGGGGGAAGTGCCGCGAGGGCCGAAACCGCCGGCTATTTCGGCAGTTTCGGCGCGATCTGCCGGGTGTAGATTCCCTTCAACTGATTCTCCACACTCGACATCGCCGTGTGCACATCCTGATTCTGCAACCCGATCTGCTCGAGCCCGGTACCGATGATCTGATCCGCGCCGGGCAGGAATACCCGTCCATAATCCTGGGATTTGGTCAGCGGCAACTGATTCAGCGCGGTCTGGAAATTCGGATTCTGCGCCAGGAAGGCCATCTCGGACGGATCCTGCTGTGCGGATTTGCGCACCGGGATATATCCGGTGGACTGCGCGAACGAAGCCGTGTTGGCGGGATCGGTGATGAACTCGATGAACTTGAGCGCGTTCACCTTTCGCTCATCGGAAATGCGCTGCGGAATGGCAAGTCCCGCGCCGCCGGTGGTGCAGCCCGGCCCGTTGGGATGCGGGAGGAAGTCCGTCGCGAAGGACAGTTTGCCCTTGGCATTGGCGTTGATACCGGACAGATCGCCGGTCGAGGTGATCGCCGAGGCGATGACCCCGGTGCCGAAATCGGTGGCGGCCTGCGGGCGGATGCTGGCGTACTTCTTCACATTGATCATCTCGCGCAACGCGTTTCCCGCCGCGATCGTGCCCGGATCGGTGAACTTCAACGTCCAGCCGTCGGAGTACGCGCCGCCGAAGGTCCAGGTCGGCCCCTCGAACGTCCAGGCCAGGTTGTTGGTCGCGTTGTACCACCCGTGCGCCCACTTGTTCGGGCCCATGATGCTCTGGATCTTCGGGCCCCACTCGTCGAATTCCTGCCACGACTGCGGACCCCGTTGCGGCAGACCGGCTTCGGCCCAGATGTCCTGGTTGTAGCAGAAGATCTGCGTCGAGCGGGCATACGGCAGCGCGTAGTGCTTGTCCTGGAACTTGTAGTCGCTGACGAAGGTGTCCACGTAATCGTCCAGTCGCACACCGGCAGCGCCGAAGTACTGGTCCAGCGGCGTGATCGCCTTGTTGATCGCGAAGTTGAACCACCACACGTCCGAGAGCACCACGATATCGGGCAGTTGACCGCCGATCAGTGCCGCGTTGAACTTCGTCGACACCTCCTGGTAGTCCTTGCCGGCGTCCACCAGCGTGACGCGCAGACCGGGATGGGCCTGCTCGAAGGCGGCGATCAGTGCCTGTTCCTTGTGCTTGGACTGGCCCGGGTGATTCGACCAGAACGTGATGTTGTTCGGATCGCCCCCCTGCACCCCGCCGCCGCCCATCCCGGCACACGCCGCGGCCCCGACTCCCGCCGCGGCCACCGACAGTCCCAGGAATCCACGCCGGGACAACACATTTCGCGCGGCGTTACGCCCACCGGCATCGGACACGAAACTCTCCTTCTCCCCGAACTGGTTGCCGGGCTCAGCCTTTGATGGCACCGGAGGTCAGACCCTTGATCATGTGCCGTTGCAGGACCAGGAAGACCAGCAGGATCGGCACCATCGTCAGCAGTGTTCCGGCCATCACCGGACCCCAGTTGGTGACGCTGGGATTCTCGGTGTTCTGCAACAGGGTCAGCCCGACCGGCAGCGTCGCCACCCGCGAATCGTCGGCCATCAGGAACGGCCACAGGTATTCGTTCCACTCGTTGACCAGCGTGACCACCGCGAACGCGACCATGGTCGGCCCCGACATCGGCAGCACCACCCGGGTCAGCAGCGACCACCAGCCCGCGCCGTCCATCCGCGCGGCCTCGATCACCTCGGCGGGCAGCGACAGGAAGTGGTTGCGCATCAGGAACGTTCCGAAGGCGACGCCGCACAGCGGAACGATGATGCCCAGGAACGTATTTCGCCAGCCGAGCTGCGCGACGATGGCGTAGTTGGAGATCACGGTGATCTGGTTCGGCACCATCAGCGCCGCGATGATCACCAGGAACACCAGGTTCTTGCCCGGGAACCGCAGGAACACCAGCCCGTACGCGCTGATGATGCCGAGCACGAACTTCACCGCCGAGACGATCGCGGTGACGATCAGCGAGTTGCGCAGGAACTGCCAGAACGGCAGCGTCGTGGTCGCCTCGCGGTAGTTCTCCGGATGCCAGCTGTGCGGCCAGTACACCGCGGGCGCGGTGTAGATGTCCGGGCGCGCCTTGAAGGAGGTGATCACGATCCAGAACAGCGGGACGCCCACGATGATCAGCACACACACCATCGCGGCGTACCCCAGCAGCGTGGCCGCGAGTTTGCGGCGCTGGTAGGTGGCGTTCACTGCTCTCCCCGATCCATGACCCGGACCTGCACCAGCGTGATGATCAGCAACACCACGAACATGATGGTGGCGACCGTCGCGCCGTACCCGGCCCGGAAGTTGCGGAAGGATTCCAGATAGACCTGGTAGACCATGGTCGTGGTGCCGGTGCCCAGCGGGCCGCCGCGCGTCATCACGTTGATGATGTCGAAGACCTGCAACGAGTTCAGCATCACCGTGATGGACAGGAAGAACGTCGTCGGACGCAACTGCGGCAACAGGATTCGGCGGAATCGCGTCCACGCGCCCGCGCCGTCGATGCGGGCGGCCTCCATCAGATCCGGCCGGGCGCCCTGTAGGGCGGCCAGGTAGATGACGAAGCTGTAGCCGAGGTTCTTCCAGATGTAGGTCACCGTCACCATGAACAGCGCCCAGTGCGAATTCTGGTAGAAGTCCGGCACATTCGTGACGCCGAGCCGGTGCAGGAGGTCCTGGATCAGGCCGAAGCTGGGGTCGAAGATGAACTGGAACGCCACCCCGATCGCCGCCCCGGAGATCACGAACGGCGCGAAGATCACCGAGCGGACCACGTTGCGCCCGAACAGCTTCCGATCCAGCAGCAGCGCCAGCGCCAGGCCCAGCAGCATACTTCCGGCGACCGCGGCGACGGTGAAGATCACCGTGTTGCCCACGATCTGCCAGGAATCGCCGCGCCCCCACCATTCCCGGTAGTTCGCGAACCCGATGTAGTGCGCGAGCGGATCGGCCAGATTCCAGTCGGTGAACGACAACCGGATGTCATCGATCAGCGGCCGGTAGACGAACACGCCCAGCAGCACCAGGTTCGGCACCACCAGGACCAGGAACAACGCGTAGTCGCTCCACGGCCGCCCCCGCAATCCCCGCCCCCGGGCCCGCGGCAGCACGCGTTCCGGCCGGGCCCGCACCTCGCCCCCGCGACGACGTGCGAGCATTCGACCTATCCCGCCGACTCCCCGAACCGGCTCGGCGGTGGCCTCCCCCTGTGGCAAAACGGACATGCGCCGAATCGTAAACGCGCCCACCCCACGTCGACGGCAAATCGCGGTGAACATCAGGGGGTTCTACCGTGACGCGTCAAGGGTTTTCGCGGATCGGCGGCGCGCGGTGCCACCGACAACAGTGGCCCCGGACGAATGCCCGGGGCCACGCTGCGTGACTACCTACTTCAGTCCCAGTCGCCCATACCGTCGCTGTGGCTGGCGGTGCCGGTGGAGTTCTTCACCACGACCGGATCGCCCTTCTGCGCGTTCTCGAAGAACCACTTGGCATCGTCGGTGCTGACGTTCAGGCAGCCGTGGCTGGCATCGGAGTTGCCCTGCTGGGCCACCGACCACGGGGCGGCGTGCAGGAAGATGCCGTTGCCGGCCAGCCGGGTCGCGTACTCGACCGGGGTCTTGTAGCCCTCGGGCGAGGTGTTCGGCACGCCGAAGGTGGCCGAATCCATGATCATCTTGCGGTTCTTCTCGCCCACGTAGTAGATGCCGTTGGGCGTCTCGTGGCCCTTCTTGCCCATCGAGGTCGGCATGGTCTTGATGACCTTGCCGTTCTTGGTGATGGTGAGCTGGTGGGTGGCGTCGTCGGCGGTGGTGATGACCTCGTCGCCGGTCTTGTACTCGACGTGGGTGCCGGCGGCCTGCACGGTGATGGTGTCGTGCGCGGGCCAGAAGTTCTCCGGCCGCCAGCGCACCTGCTTGTCGCCGTACCAGTAGAAGTGGCCCTTCACCGGCGTCGAGGAGGTGATCCGGATGGCCTTCTCCGCAGCGGCGTGATCGGTGACCGGCGCCTTGAAGTTGACGAAGATCGGCTCGGCCACGCCGACCACGTCACCGTCGCCGGGGCTCAGGGCGGGTGCGGCGAAGTTGGCCTGCGGCATCGGCGGCGGGTTCTGCATGGGGGCCGCGCCGGGCGTGGGCTGCGGGCTCTGGACCAGGGCGGGTGCGCCCGGCACATCGGGGCCGCCCGGCCACAGCGGCGAGGCGGCCGCGGGTGCCACGGCGAGCGCTCCGGCGGCGCTGATCGCCAGGGCTAGAACGCCGATCCGCGTGCCTCGTGTTGCCTTGTCCCGCGCGGGTTTCCGACAGGTGGTGGTGCGCAAAGCCGTACGTCCTCTCAGTCCTCAACTCTTCTCACGCGCGCAGATGCGCGGAAGATCTAGCTCACGATGCACAACGAGATGTGTGTCGTCCCCGGCCCGGCATCCATTACTACATTTCCGAACGGGTTCGGCCAATCGCCGATCGGTGGTCATGGGCTCGTTCCGGATGGGGTGTGATGCGTCACCGGGGTGGTCGCGAAGCCGTGTTCCGGGGCGTAATCGCCGTTCGCGGGGGTCGTGGGCCCGACCTGGCGTAGTACCCAGCAACATTGGAAACGATGTCACTTCAAATAGTATTGTGATACGAATCACGAAGGTGTCCGTGGTGGGACACGACAATGAACGTAATTCCGGCACGCGGGCCCGTGGCGATGTTGTGCGGTACGGACAGCGGTATCGGTCCGTGCGAATAGTGGCGCGTAAGTGCCAGTTCGGTCCGCATCAGCACCCGCGCGAGCACGATGCGCAACTCGTAGTCCGCCAGGGTGGAACCGAGGCAGCGGCGGTGTCCGCCGCCGTACGGGGCGAACTCGGCGGGACCGTAGCGGCGGTCCAGGAAACGTTCCGGGTGGAAGCGCGCGGGCTCCGGCCACACCCTCGGATCCGAGTGCAGCAACGGTACGGCGACGCCCACGGTGTCCCCCGCGTCCAGCGCCGCACCGCGCAGCGTGAACGGTCCGGTCAGCCGCCGCAACACGATCGGCACGGGTGGATGCAGCCGCAGCGTCTCCTGGCAGACCGCGTCCAGATACGGCAGTCGGGGTAGTTCGGCGGGATCGTCGCCGGGATCGAGATCGGCCAGTTCGGTGCGCAGGCGGGCCAGCGTTTCGGGATGGCGATGTAGTCGGTACAGCGCCCAGACCAGGCTCGTCGCGGTCGTCTCGTGGCCCGCGACCAGCAGGGTGCGGAGGTGATCGCGCAGGTCGGCGTCGTCGATCGGGGAGCCGTCGTCGTGGCGGGCCGCCAGCAGGGTGGACAGGACGTCGGTGCCCGTGGGCAGGGCCGGGTTGCGCGCGATATCCGTTCTCCGCGTGGCGATTTCGGCATCGATCAAGGCGTCGAGCCGGGCTCGGGCGTCCAGGAACCGATCCCAGGGCGCATATCCGAATGCGCTGTGCCGCAACGCCGGAAGCAACATCAGCGGCCCGCTGAAGGCATTCAGGAACCGCACCACCGCGTCAGTGTATTCCGCACGGCGAGAACGGCTTCCGTCCCCGAAGAGCACCTCCAGCACCACACGCAACGTGATCGCCCGCGCCGCCACCCGCGCGTCCACCCGGGTGCCCGCCCGCCACGCCGGACCCGCCCCCGCCCCATCCAGTTCCGCATCCGCCGAATCACGAACAACGTTGGCGTAGTGTGCGATTCGCGACCGATGGAAGGCGGGCATCAACATCGACCGCTCCCGCCGATGCCGCTGATCACGCGCCAGAATCAGCGATGCCGCCCCGACCAACGGCTCGATCGGATTCGGCAGCGGCGGCCTCAACAGTTCCACCGGTGCCCGGAAGATCTCCCCGGCCCCCTCCGCCGTCCCCGTGAACACCGCACCCCCGAACCCGGGAAACCGCACCACGAACGGATCCCCGTCCCGCCCCCGCCGCCACCGGAAATACCGCTCGAAGTCCACCCCCGCCGCCACCGCATGCCCCACCACCGGCCGCGGCACCCGCAACCCACCCTCGCCCCGAGACACACCAGTCATACCCGAAACACGACACAGCCCCCGCTCCGGTTCGAGCGCATCCGTTATCGAAACAGTCCGCTGCTCGCGATGTTCGGCAGTGTCAGCGATACCAGGCCGTCTCGGCGGCGGTTCCCGCAATGCGCGGCGTCGTCCCGACGGTGATGCGCAGCGTCGTTCTGACGGCGATGGGCGAGTGCCGTCCCGGCGGCGGAGTGCCATCCCCACCCGAGCGCGACCCAGCCCGATGCGGTTCGGGTTCTCCTGACTGCCGAAAGTTTCAGTCGTTACCGGCGGCGTTCGGCGTCGGCAGTACCGGGCCGTCTCGGCTTACAGATTCCCGTGTCGTCCGCCGGTGCTGGGCAATCCGGTGAGTTCGGTCAGCGCGGTGGTGTGGCGGTGCGCCACAGGCCCACGGGTGTGGCCAGGCAACCACTGCCGGTCCGCGAATCCCATGCCAACGCAGCCGATCCGAGACAGGTGACGGTGTGAGAATCCGAGATGACCTGCGCCAGCGACCCATTCATCGCGAAGCTCACCCCCGGCCCGGTCGCATCGTGCAACGAGGTGAACGCATACGCCTCCGGCCCCACCCCGATAGCAATAGGCACCCCCGCAGTCCCCTCACTGGCCCCGATCCCCCCGGACACCCCCAGCCCCAACGCGACAGCCCCCGCTCCGGCCTGCGCGAACCCGATCCCGTCCAACCCCACCGCCCGCGCGTGCCCCGCACCCCCCACCGCCGCCCGACACGCAGTATTCCCCGCCACCACCGTGATATCCCGCCCCCCATCCGAATCACACTGCACCTGAGTAGCCGACGCATTGCCAGCACCACAAAGACAAACCCCCACCACCACAGCAGAAACCCCAACCACGCTGACAACCTTCACCGTTCGCTCCCTCCTGACCTACCGCTAACCATACCTAGATATTTGCTACACCCAGGAATCGAGCACATGAACACTCCCCGCGCCCACCCCCGCATCCCTGAACACCCCGCTCCCATCCACTCCTCACCAACCCGACTCGTACAGCCCGAGACCAAGTAGCCGCGGCCCGCCTGCCATCGCCCCAACATGCCCGGACCGAACAGCCGCGGCCCCGATCAGCCCGAGCCCCCGATCGAGACAGACCGACCTGAGTCAGCCGGCCCGGGGTTACAGGTCCCAATCACCACGCTTCGTCGGCCGGACCGAGTGACCGAGACCGACCACGGGATGCGAGCGCCGGTGGAGTCGTGGCCGGACTGTCCAGAGTCGGACCGGTCTCGAGTGGACCGGACGTAGCGGGCCGAACGAGACCAGCACACGATCGGTCAGGGCTGGCCGGACCGGAGGCGCGTGGTCCGAGAGGGGCGATGCTCGGGTGTCCGGGCCGTCGCTGAATCACGTGTTCTCGCCGAGTGATTCGGGCCTGCCCGCCCGGTCGGTTCTGTGTGACGGCCTGCCTGTCCGCGATGGTCGGGACGCTGTCGCCGAGACCGACCAGGTGCGGATCGAGCGCTGATGGAGTTGTGGCCGGACTGTGCGGGGTTGGCCGGACCGGCTTCGAGCGGACCGGAGGTGACCGGACAGGGGTGGCCGGACCGGAGGCGAGGGGACCGTGCTGTCCGATGGTCGGGTGTCCGGGCCGTTGCCGAATCACGTATTCCCGCTGGGTAACTCGGTTCATCCTGCGAGGGCGGTGCTGTGGACAGCCCGTTCGTGCGGTCCGGATGTCCCGAAGACAAGTGGACAGGACCAGATGTGGGGCGGGACTGGTTGGGGTTGGGAAATTTCCGCGCACGGTGAAACGGTGTGGATGGGTGGGGGTGGGTCGTAGCCTGGCCGGGTGAGCGGTTGTGCTTGGGCGGTGGGCGAGCGTGGGGGTGGGGTGTGAGTGGGGGTGGGGTGCCTCGGTTGAGGTCTCGGACCGGGCGGTGGATTCTGGTGGCTACCGTGCTCGGGTCGGCGGTGGCCTCGTTGGATGCGACCGTGGTCAATATCGCGCTGCCGCGGATCGGGGATGCGTTGCATACCGGGGTGGCGGGGTTGCAGTGGACGTTGAGCGGGTACACGCTGACGCTCGCGTCGTTCATTCTGCTCGGCGGGTCGCTGGGGGATCGGCTCGGGCGGCGCAAGGTGCTCGTCTGGGGGACGGTCGGGTTCGCGGCGGCGTCGGTGCTGTGCGGTGCGGCGGTGAATATCGAGATGCTGGTGGCCGCGCGGGTCGTGCAGGGCATGGCGGGGGCGCTGCTGACGCCGGGGAGTCTGGCGTTGATCTCCTCCTCGATCGATGAGCGGGATCAGGGGGCGGCGATCGGGCTGTGGTCCGGGTTCGGCGGCATCGCCAGCGCGGTCGGGCCGTTCCTGGGCGGCTGGCTGATCGAGGTGGCTTCCTGGCGGTCCATCTTCTTCATCAATGTGCCGTTGGCGGCGGTCGTTGTCGCGGTGGCGCTGCGGCATGTGCCCGAGAGCCGGGATCCGGCCGCCTCGCGCCGGGCCGATGTGCCGGGGGCGCTCGTGGTCGCGGTGGCGTTGGGCGCGTTGACCTTCGGGCTGATCGAGAAGATGCCGCTGCTCGCCGTCGCCGGCGTGGTGCTGCTGGCGGTCTTCGTGCTGATCGAGCTGCGCAGCGACCATCCGCTGGTGCCGCCCGCGCTGTTCCGCTCCCGGGTGTTCACCGCGGCCAACCTGGTGACCCTCGCGGTCTACGCGGCCCTGGGCGGCGTGTTCTTCCTCCTGGTCCTGCAACTCCAGCAGGTCGCGCACTTCTCGCCGTTGTTCGCGGGTATCGCGACCCTGCCGCTGACCGTGCTCATGCTGGTGCTGTCCGCCCCCGCGGGCCGCTGGGCGCAACGCCACGGTCCGCGCCTGCCGATGACCATCGGTCCGCTGCTGGCCGCGGCCGGACTGGTGCTGCTGCTGCGCATCGGCCCGGACTCCGGACATGTGGGCGGCTACCTGCGCGACGTGCTGCCCGGCGTGATCGTCTTCGGCCTCGGCCTGTCCACCCTGGTGGCCCCGCTGACCGGGGCGGTGCTGGGCGCGGTCCCCGCCGCCGAGGCCGGAATCGCCTCGGGCGTCAACAACGCCGTCGCCCGGACCGCGCAACTGCTCGCGGTGGCCGCCCTGCCCGGGCTGGCCGGAATCTCCGGCTCGGTCACCGACGCCACCGCGATCGACCACGGCTTCACGACCGCGATGTGGATCTGCGTCGGACTGCTGCTGACCGGTGCGGTGATCGCCGCGGCCCTGCTGGGCACGCCGCGGACCCGCCACGAATCCGGTGCGGTGGACACCCTGCCGCGGTGCGATATGAGCGGCCCCGCGGTCCAACCGAATCCCCCCGGACACACCGCGGGGCGGTGACCCGGATCAGGATCACCGCCCCGCGGCGAGGTTCTGGACGGACCGATCAGATCGGGGCGTACCCCGCACCCGCGCCGCCGCGCCGGTTCAGATCGTTCAGGATGGCGTTCATATTGGTGCCGACCTCCGGACCGAAGCAGGCCACCGCCAGATAGGCGTTCACCATGCCGACCAGCCGGGTGCCGATGACGACCGGCGCACCGGAATCGCCCTCGACCACACACATCTGGGTCCAGGTCTCATCGGTCTGGAAGACATCGCCCCAGGCCAGTCCGCAGGTGTTGCCGGTGGTCCGGCCCTCCTTGCAGACGATGTTGGGGAACTGGGCCGGCGCGCCGATCCCGGTGATGGTCACCCCGCCGATGTGGTTGACCGGCCGCACCTTGCCCGGATCGAACTGGATCACCGCGTAGTCCAGATCGTGGTTGGAGTACACGAAGTGACCGATGACTCCGGCCCCGCGAGCCTGTTCCGCCCACACCTGCGCACCCGCCTCGCCGCAGTGTCCGGCGGTCAGTCCGACCAACCGCCCGGCCCGGTCGTGACCGATGGTGGTGACGGTGCATTCGAACTGGTTGTCAATGATGATTCCGGAACCGCCGCCGATCACCGGCGGCCCGCCGGCGGCCTGCGCGACTCCCGCGCCCGTCCCGAGCAGCGCCGCGCCGATGGCCACGGCGAAGGCGGTCCGCGCCGCCTTGGCGAGTGTGTTGAACATGTCCCTCCAGAGACGTCGGAAGCCCGCACGATATCAACCCATGTCGTACTACATCCTGTCAGTATCGGCGCGTCGACGCGGCCGGTGTGACTAGCGAGTTTGCCGGTCAGATGCCGGTGCACCGAGTGTGACGGCGCGGTTGGCCATTACCACGGTGGTCGGTGGTGACCGGCGAGTCGCCGCCGCGACACGAGTGTGATAGCCCCGGGATCGGCTCGGCCGAGAGTTACGCTCATCGCGCATCGGCAACATCGGATAACTGTGATTGGTTTTGGATAAACGTAATCCGGGGTATTCGACCGGACCGCGGACACAAGTTGGACGACCGTTCAGGAACTCCGAACGTGTTCTAGAAAGCAATCGCGCTTTTTGTGGCATTTACCAACCGCTTGTCCCGACTCACAGCCGTCTACCGGCGGTGATCTGGGTCAATGATCGCAGTCACAGATGGTGATGTGTTTTTCCTAACTCCGTAGTAAGGTTCCTCGAGCAAACAGTCGTCGGGGCGTGTAACCGACGTCGAGAGGGGTTAGCCAGTGCAGTTCACCACCGACCGTCCGGGCGGGCCACAGGACGTCCGCCCAGCGTCACGAATGAGTGGTGCGCTCGACTGGGGCAGAGGGTATTGGCAGGATCATCCGAAACGGTCGATCGAGACCTTCGGCCGCCAGATCACGATGGGTATCGAGGCCATCGGAGAGCTGTTCGTCAGCATCTTCCGTGGACGCTTCCCGTTTGCGGAATTCGTGCGGCAATGCGCCTTCATGGCAAGTGTCGCCGCCGCGCCCACACTGCTGGTCGCTATCCCGATCGGCGTGATCGTCTCGATCCAGGTCGGCTCGGTCGCCCAGCAGGTCGGCGCGACCTCGTTCATCGGCGCCGCGAACGGCCTGGGCATCATCCAGCAGGGCGCGCCGCTGGTCACCTCGCTGATGATCGCCGGCGCCGTCGGATCGGCGGTCTGCGCCGACCTCGGTTCGCGCACCATCCGCGAGGAGATCGACGCCATGAAGGTGATGGGCGTCGACCCGCTACGGCGCTTGGTCGCCCCCCGGCTCGGCGCGGCTATGTTAGTGTCCGTTCTGCTGTGTGGCTTCGTGGTTTTCGTCGGCTTCCTTACCGGCTACGTGTTCAACATCTTCGCGCAGAGCGGTACGCCGGGTTCCTACATCGGCACGTTCGCGTCGTTCGCCGTGACCACGGACCTGCTCGTCGCACTCGTGAAGTCGTTGATCTTCGGACTGCTCGCGGCGATCATCGCCTGCGATGCCGGGCTCACCACGCGCGGCGGCCCGGGTGGCGTCGCGAACTCGGTGAACACGGCGGTGGTGCTCTCGGCGGTGATGCTCTTCGGCGTCAACCTGATCATCACCCAGATTTACAACACCCTGTTCCCCGCACAGATGGTCTGAGCCGGTGTCGTCTACTTATGTCCCGCCGCTACTGCGGCCACTCGAGCGCATCAAGCACTCCGCGGGCGCACCCCGCGACTGGCTCGCGCGCATCGGCCATCAGGTCTTCTTCTTCCTGCGGTCGCTCGGCTCGATCCCCTTGGCGTTCAAGCACTATCCGAAGGAAGTCTGGCGGCTGCTCTCGGACGTCACCTGGGGTAACGGCAGCCTGATCGTCGGTGGTGGCACCATCGGCGTCGTGCTCATCCTGAGCGCGTTCGGCGGTATGACCGTCGGCATCCAGGGTTACACCTCGCTGAACCTGCTGGGTCTGAGCCCGATCACCGGCGCCATCTCCGCGTTCGCCACCACCCGCGAACTCGGCCCGATGCTGGCCACGGTCGCCTTCGCCGCACAGGCCGGTTGCCGCTTCACCGCGCAGCTCGGCTCGATGCGTATCGCCGAGGAGATCGACGCGCTGGAATCGCAGGCCATCCGGCCGCTGCCGTACCTGGTCAGCACCCGGATGATCGCCGCGATGATCGCGATCGTCCCGCTGTACTGCCTGGCGCTGCCGTTCGCCTACCTGACCTGCGCGTGGACCGTCGGCCTGTACGGCGGCACCGCGAGCGGCACCTTCCAGCACTACTTCTACCAATTCCTGGTCCCGCACGACGTGCTGTGGTCGCTGCTCAAGGCGATCCTGTTCGTCGCGATCACCACGTTCATCCAGTGCTACTACGGGTTCTTCGCCTCCGGCGGTCCCGAGGGCGTCGGCGTCGCAGCCGGCCGGGCGATCAAGTACTGCATCATCGCGGTCGTGTTCGCCGACCTGTTCATCACGCTGGCGGTCTGGGGCGTCAACCCCGGCATCAGGATCTCGGGATAGGGGGCCGGGCACATGATCATCGATCCGAGTGGCCGCGGACCGACAATGCGGCAACTGCTGGTCGCGGGTGCGTCCGGCCTGATCGTCTTCGCATTGATCCTGGGATTCCTGATGGCCCGGTACAAGGGATACATCCTGCATCCCAAGGTGGATGTGACCGCCGATCTGAGCACCACCGGTGACGGTCTGCCGGACAACGCCGATGTGAAGTTCCGCGGCATCCTGGTGGGTTCGGTCAAGAACGTCGCGGTCGCGGACAAGGGCGCGCAGCAGCAGGTGCACATCGAGATGAAGCCGGACTTCGTCGGCAACATCCCCTCGAACGTCACCGCGCGCGTGGTCCCGAGCAACCTGTTCGCCGTCACCTCGGTCGAACTGGTCTACAACGGTCCCGCGCAGTCCCATCTGCGCGCGGGCTCGACCATCGCCGAGGACCGCAGCCAGGGCACCATCGCGCTGCAGGACACCCTGACCACCGTGCGCACCATCCTGGACAAGATCGACCCGGTGCAGCTGGGCCGGGTGCTCGGCACCCTGTCCTACGGACTCGAAAGTGGCAGCCGGGTACCGGGTTCCACGATCGAGCGCCTGGACACCGTGCTCACCCAACTGCGCAAGGCGGTGCCCGATGTCGGGCAGACGCTGGACAACTTCTCCGCGGCGACGCACGCGCTGAACCAGTCCGCACCCGAACTGATGAGCTCGCTGGCCGAATCGGTCAAGACCGCGAAGACCATCTCGGACAAGCGGGCCGCGGTCGCCGGTCTGATCACCGGCACCGAGAGCACCGTGGACAAGGTGAACGCGCTGTTCGCCGCCAACGGCGACGCCGGTAAGCGGCTCACCGTCGGCACCGGCGACCTGTTCGGCGCGCTGACCAGCCAGCCGGACGCGCTGCCGATCGCCATCGCGAACCTGAACACCTCGATTCGCCAGCTGGGCACCACCTTCCACTGGGGCCCGCAGAAGCAGATGGTCTGGAACATGGGCCTGACCTTCACCCCGTACAAGCCGTACGACCGCGGCGACTGCCCGCGGTACGGCGCCATGGCGGGACCGAGTTGCGGTACGGCGCCGGCGGTTTCGGATCCGGGCACGCTGCCCACCGCGTTGCGTCCGCGCACGCTGGACTCGGCGAAGGGCCTGCCCAAGCTGCCCGCGATCCCGGGCCTGCCCGCGATTCCGGGATTCACCGCGCAGACCGCGGCCCCGCAGCAGAACACGCCGAACGCGGCCAACCCGTTCGCCGGAACTCCGTTGCAGAACCTGTTCCCGCAGGGCATTCCGGGCCTGACCGCTCCGGCTCCGGCCGCGGCCACCCCGGACAAGAAGCCCGCCGCCGCGAAGCCGCCGGTCAAGCCGGCCGCGGGTGCGATCGCCGGGAACTACACCGGTGACGCCGCCATTGCCGCACTGCTCGGGCGTCAGCCCACCATCGCCGAATACCTGCTGCTGAGCTCGATCCTTAGAGGTGGAACCTTGCAAGTGACCGAAAACGGTGCGGGCCGATGACTATTCGCAAACCCCTTATCGGCTTCGGCGTCTTCGCGATCGTGTCGATCCTGGTGACCGTGCTCATCTGGAATACCTTGGCGCGCAGCGTGAGTGGCTCCACCACCACCTACAAGGCCACCTTCAGCGACGTGCTGGGCCTGCGGCCCGGCGACGACGTTCGGATGGCCGGTGTGCGGGTGGGCAAGGTCGAGAAGATCGACCTGGACAAGCAGCATCACGCGGTGGTCAGTTTCATCGTGCAGAACGACCAGACGCTGTACGGCACCACCAAGGCCCTGGTCCGCTACCAGAACCTGATCGGCCAGCGGTACGTCGCGCTCGCCCCCGGCACCAAGGGGGTGGCGGCGCCGCTGCACGAGGGCGGCACCATCCCGCTGGCCCAGACGGAACCGTCCTTCGACATCTCCGGACTGCTCAACGGTTTCCAGCCGCTGTTCCAGACCCTGCAACCCGCGCAGGTGAACGAGCTGTCCAACACCTTCATCCAGGCGTTGCAGGGTGACGGAGTCTCGTTGAGCGCGTTCATCACCCAGGCCGCGGCCCTGGCGGGCGACTTCCAGCGCCGCGACGCCATCCTGTCCGACGTGATCACCAACCTGTCGGGCGTCATGGCGGGCCTGGCGAAACGAGGTGACGAATTGGAGACACTGGTGACCCAGACCCGCGCGCTGATCGGCGGGCTGTACCAACAGGGCCAGTCCCTGCAGGCCTCGACGGTCAAGATCGCCGACGCCACCACGGCGATGGTGAAGATGCTCGGCGGTGTGCAGCCCAAGATCGCGGCCGCGCAGAACGCCAGCACCAGCGCCCTGACCATGCTGATCGGTAACGGCGCCAAACTCGACCAGGCCGCGATCGACCTGCCGAAGGTGATGGCCTCGCTCGGTTCGTTCACCCAGGACGGCGCCTACGCCAGCGCGTACGTGTGCAGCCTGGACGTCTCGCTCTACAACGTGCTGCTGCCGCGCGGTCTGCTCACCCAGATCGGCGGGAACTCCCATTCGGCGGTGTGCCGCCCATGACGAAGTTCAAGGAACGTTTCAGCGCGAACCGCCCCTTCTGGCTGGGCATCATCGGTGTGGCCGTGGTGGTGCTGCTGGTGGTCGGCTCCACGAGTTTCGGCAAACTCGGTGTCGGCAAGCGGGCGATCGAGGCCGAATTCGCGCAGACCGCCGGTCTCAAGACCGGTGACAAGGTCGACGTGGCCGGTGTGCCGGTCGGCACGGTGTCCGGCGAGAAGATCGAGGGCGACCATGTGCTGATCACGTTGCAGATCAACGGCGACGTGGAACTCGGCGCGGACGCCAAGGCCGCGATCAAGATGGCCACGCTGCTGGGGGCGCGCTACGTCAGCCTGGATCCGGGCGAGGGCTCGGATCTGAAGGGCGGCCGGATCCACAAGAACAACACCACGGTCCCCTACGACCTGTCCGACGTCATCCAGATCGGCACCCCGAAGTTCGAGGCCCTGGACACCCAGAAGCTGACCCAGACCTTCAAGGTGCTGGGCGATCAGCTCGACGGTTCCCCGCAGTTGACCGCGGAGGCGCTGAACAGCGTCGGCGCGCTGGCCAAGACCATCAACGATCGCAAGGAGCAGGTCGACGGCCTGCTCAAGAATCTGGACCGGGTCACCAAGATCCTCGGTGACAACCGCAACAGCGTGCTGCTGGTGATCACCCAGGGCGAGGCGATCGCCAACCGGGTGATGGAACGTCAGCAGCTGCTGCGTCAGCTGCTCAACAACGTCGCGTCGCTGACCAAGCAGTTGCAGCAGATCGGCGCGCAGAACAACAACCAGATCGGCCCGACCATCGACCAGCTCGACACGATGGCCGCGGGTCTGCAGAAGAACAAGGACAACCTGGATCGGCTGCTGTCGATCATGCCGCCCGCGTTGCGGCAGTTGAACAATGCGTTCGGCAACGGCCCGTACGGCGAGGTCGCCCTGCCGTGGCTGTTCCCGGACAACTGGTTGTGCTTCGCCCGAGTGATCGAGGGGTGCCAGGGATGAGACCGACCGCACGGGCGATCGGGCGGATCGCGAAGGGCCTCGGGATCGGGGCGGTAGCCGTCGCGGTCGGGAGTTGTTCGGCGATGCCGCTGTCGGTGCAGGACACGGTCGGCGCCAGTACGCACATCACCGCGGACTTCCGCAACATCGCGGGCATGTTCGAGGGCAATCCGATCACCGTGCTGGGCCTGCAGGTCGGCAAGGTGGACAAGATCGTCCCGCACAGTCAGTACGCCGAGGTCCACATGACCATCGACAGCGATGTGAAGATCCCGAAAGACGTTGTCGCGGCGTTGATCTCGCCGTCGATCGTGACCGACCGGCATATCGAGCTGACCCCGGTGTACACCGGCGGCCCGACGCTGCCGGACGATTCGCATCTGACCCTCGAGTCCACCCGCACCCCGGTCGAGCTGGACACGCTGATCAAGACCATCGATCAGTTCACCGCGTCGCTCAAGCCCGCGCCGGGTACCGACGGCAAGTCGGGTCCGCTGGACGGCACGCTGCTGTACGACATGGTCAACGGCCAGGGCGAGAAGATCCGCGACACGCTCAACGCGCTGTCCGGCGCCTTGAAGATCGGCGTCAACAACAAGGACGCCATCTCCGAGATCATCATCAAGCTCAACGAGCTGACCTCGATGCTGGCGGACAACGACAAGTCGGTGCGGCAGTTCAGCAACAAGGTCACCCAGATGTCCACGCTGCTCGCGCAGCAGGCGCCGGGTCTGCAGGGGACGCTCGATCAGCTCAACGCGTTCCTGTCCAACACCAGTGGCACCTTCGGCCAGTACCAGAATCAGCTGGCCTCCAGCCTCACCGGTCTGACCAACGTGACCAGCCAGCTGCGCGCCAACGCCGCGGGCCTGGTCGAGGTCGTGGACGTCGCGCCGATGCTGTTGCAGAACCTGGACAACTCGATGGACCGCGGCCGCCACTTCGTGCGGCTGCACGCCCTGATCGGCACGGTGCTCGACGGTGAGGTGGTCAGCGCGTTCTGCGAGAAGATCCAGATGCGCGCGGACGGCTGCCGGACCGGCAAGGTGCAGGATCTCGGTCCCGACTTCGGGTTGACCGCGGCAATGTTGGGATTGACGAAATGATCCGACTCATGCGTAAACGATCCAGTGCTCCCGTCAGGCCCGGAGGCGGCAGCCTGCGTAACCACGTAGGGCCCGGGAGCACTGCAAAACGACTGAGCCGCACCGTGATTGCCGCTACTGCGGCGTCATCGGTGCTGATCCTGGCCTCCGGGTGCGGGTTGACGGTGGAATCGCTGCCACTGCCCAAACCCGGCACCCAGGGCGACACCTACACCGTGCACGCGGTCTTCGCCAACGCCCTGAACCTGCCCGATCAGGCGAAGGTGAAGATCGGTGGTTCGGATATCGGTACGGTCTCGCACATCACCACGAAGAACTTCCAGGCCGTGGTCGATCTGACCATCCGCAAGGACATCGACCTGCCCAAGAACACCACCGCCGAACTGCGCCAGGCCACCCCGCTGGGCGATGTGTTCGTGGCGGTGAGCAGGCCGAAGGATACCGGGACGCAGCCGCCGCTGCAGAGCGGTGACACCATCGGGATCGACCACACCTCGGCCGGTGCGACCGTCGAGGAACTGCTGCTCTCGGTGTCGATGCTGTTCAACGGCGGCGGTATCGCGGCGCTGACCAAGCTGACCGGCGAACTGGATTCGGTGGTCGGTGGCAAGCCGCAGCAGCTGGCCGATCTGCTCCGGCAGATGACCAGCGTGACCACCACGCTGCACGCGGACAGCGCCCGGATCGACGGTGTGCTCAAGGGATTCGACACGCTGGCCAACACGATCCAGGTGCATCACGACGAGCTCGGCCAGGTCGCCAACACGCTGCCTTCGATGATCGGCACCATCGCCGAGAACAACAAGGCGCTCGGCGATCTGCTCGGCAAGATCTCCACCACCAGCTCCGCCCTGGGCGACTACGCGAACACCACCTCGGATCAGCTCGCCAGCCTGCTGGACAACCTGCGCACGCTGATGACGGCGCTGTCCAAGTCGCAGCAGTCCTTCGGCCCCATGCTCGATGCCCTGCACCAGGTGAAGCCCGGTGTGGATGCCTCATTCAAGGGCAACAGCCTCGCGGTCGCCGCGACGCTGACCAACCTCGACGTCGGCCTGATCACCGATCCGGCACACAGCAAACTCTGGGACCTGCGCGACGCGCAGGACTTCACCGGCAGCCTGATCCAGGTGTTGCAGGTGGTTCAGGGCCGGTTGCAAGGGGGTCACCGATGAACTGGGTGCGACGGCACAAGATGCTGGTGTCGAACGTCGCGCTGGTGATCGCACTGCTGATCGGCGCGTCGTATCTGCTGGTCAGCGTGATGCGGGTGAATCCGCTGGAGAGCACGTACGCGGTCACGGTCGATCTGGACCAGTCCGGCGGGTTGCAGCCGGGCAACGACGTCACGTTGCGCGGCTACCGGATCGGCAAGGTGCAGGACATCACCCTGACCGACGCCGGCGACGCGATCCGCGCGGACGTCACGATCGACTCGCGGTACAAGATTCCCTCGGACACCGAGGTCGCGGTGCAGGCGCTGTCCGGCGCGGGTGAGCAGTACATCGACTTCCGCCCGAAGACCGATCAGGCCCCGTACCTGTCCAACGGTTCGGTGATCAAGTTCGACGCGAAGAAGATCCACACGCCGACGCCGGTGTGGGCGGTGCTGGACGATTCCAGTTCCTTCTTCACCCAGATCGATCCGGCCCGGCTCAGCACGATCCTGAAGGAGATGGACACCGCGCTGAGCGGCGGTCCCGATCAGCTGCGCAGCATGATCGACGCGCTGAGCCTGGTCACCGCGGGTCTGGACAACCTGCTGCCGCAGACCACCAACCTGCTGGCGAATCTGCGCACCATCGCGGCGACCACCTCGCAGGCGCAGCCCGATCTGGGCACGCTGACCGACAACTCGTCGACGTTGTTCAAGCAGTTCAACAACGCCAACGACGAGCTGACCAAGATCCTGGACAAGGCCCCGGGCCAGATGCAGGAGCTGGGTGCGGTGCTGGACAAGACCGCGGATCCGATCACCAAGCTGGCGACCAACTTCGCGGCCATCACCAAGGCCGCCGAGCTGCGGCTGCCCGCGTTGCGCGCGCTGTTCCCGGCGCTGGTCACCGGTAGTTCCGCGATCGGCGTTCCGGCCCACGACGGCGAGTTCTACACCATCGTGGACATCTGGCCGCGGCCGTACTGCGCGTACTCGCACCCGCTGAGCGCTCCGTGGCGAGTGGGTGACGGTACGCTCAACAAGTACAACTACTGCACCAACCCCCCGCCGGATCAGCAGATTCGTGGTTCGGCGAACGCTCCCCGGCCCGCCATCCCGAACAACGGTGCGCAGATGCCGGCGGGAAGCGATCCGAATGCCCGGACCCTGCCCCCGATTCGGTGAGTGTTTTCGCGGTGCGGCGGCGATCCCGTCGGCGAGTGCCTACACTCGGCGGGTGTTCCGCATGGTCCGGGCCTGGTAGCCCGGCCCGATCCGGCAATACGGTGCGTACCCGCGTACCGGGAAAGTGACAGATTCATTCATGTCCGATGACGACGCCGCCACCGACAAGACGACCGGAAAGGCGGAGGAGACGGCTGCGACGGACGAGACCGTCGAGCCCGCCGCGCCCGCGAAGGACGAGCCCGTGAAGGAGTCCGCTGCCGCGGATTCCGGCGCGGAGGAATCCGTCTCGAAGGATGCCGAACCGGCTGACGAGACGGTGAAGCTGTCCACCGCGACCGCGAAGGACGCCGACGCGAAGGATTCCGAGAAGGAAGCCGACAAGGCCGCCGAGGACGAGACGGTGAAGCTGGCGGTCGCGGAGGAGACGGTCAAGGCCGCGAAGGCGCCCAAGGCCCCGAAGGCACCGAAGGCCGTCGCCGCGGAACCGGCCGAGAACAGGACCAGCTGGGTGCCGATGGCGGCCGCATTCGGTGCGGGCGTCCTGGTGGTCGTCGCCGGTGCGGTGGCGGCCGTGGGTTGGTGGCAGGCCAGCGATCGCGGCGACAAGCTCGACGCGCGCGACTCGGCCGTGGCCGCGGCCTGCGACTTCGGTCATCAGGTCGGCACCTACGACGCGAAGAACTTCGACGACTACGTGAAGCGGGTCAAGGACCGTTCCGCCGGTGACTGGCTGACCCAGTTCGACGGCGCCTCCTCCGCGCTCAAGCAGATCACCCAGCAGGCGCAGGCCCGCTCGACCGTCGGCGAGATCCACTGCGCCTTCGAGTCCGGCGACGCGAACAAGGCGTCGGTGGTCATGCTGATCACGCAGAACCAGTCCAAGGCCGCGACCCCGACGCCGCAGGCGCTGACCATCGGTGTGGTGGCCTCGCTGGAGAAGAAGGACGGCAAGTGGCTGGTCGACAACTTCCAATCGCCGATGACCAACGATCTGGCCGGCGCGGCGCAGGCGCAGGCTCCGGGTGCGGACACCCAGCAGGCCCCGAGCACGGGCGCCCCGCAGCCGGGTAACTGATTCATCGAATATCGCGCGCCTGACGGCAGTGGGGTCTATCCACCACTGCCGTCAGGCTTGCGGGCCGCCGTGGGCACAGATACGGCGGCCGTGTTCAGAACAGCGTCAGCGCATCGGCCTTGCGGGACTTCGCGCGAGCTGGTTGTGCTTGTGCGGCAACCTTTTTCGTGCGTGGGGTGACCGCGGGAATGGGTTCGGTCGGCTCGGCCGGTTCGATCACCGGAATCGGTTCGGTCGGATCGGTGGTGATCGGATCGGGCATGGTCAGAGCGGGCAGATCGGAACTTCCGGTCGCGGCGGCGTCGGGGGCCGTCGCGGCTCGGCGGGCCGCGGTACCGGCGAGCTGATCGGCCTGCTCGTTGAAGTAGTTGCCGACGTGGCCGCGCACCCAGCGGAACCGCACCGGCCCGGGGCGGCTCGCGATGGCCTGGTCGATGTGCCGGACCAACTCCACGTTCTTGACCGGGCCGCCGCTGGAGGTGCGCCAGCCGTTCATCCGCCAGCCGGAGATCCACTCCGAGGCGCATTTGATCGCGTACAGCGAATCGCTCTCGATGAACAGCGGCTCCGCGCCCGGATGCGCGACCACCGCCTCGAGCACCGCGCGTAGCTCGGCGACCTGGTTGGTGCCCGATACGGCACCCCCGCTGCCGGAGGTGCCCTGATGGTTGACCCAGGCCCAGCCGATGGCGCCCCCGGGATTGCGGAGGCAGGATCCGTCGGTGCTCACGATGATCATGGCAGGTACCCTACGCAATCCGACCGACAAGATCTGTACCGTGGAATTCCTCTATAGCTCTTCGTAATTGGGATTCGGTGCGACGCAGCGTCCAGCGGACCAGCGCGGCACACATCCGGCCGGGCAGCCGATGTGCCTGTGGGTACTCGATTTCCGAGGTCAGCACGGTGCGGCCGTAGCCGAGCGGATCGAAATGCAGGGTCAGCGTGCCCCATCCGGCGGGGGGCTGCATGGGATCGGAGTCCGCAGGCACCGCCTTCCCCGAGCGGTGCCTGCGCAGCGTGTATCCGATGACCGCGTTCGGGCGGTACCGCGTGATCTCACACTCGACCGTGGGATGCCATACGCCCAAGCGCAACGTCGCGAGGTAGACGGCTCCGGCTCCGTAACCGGACTCCTGCGCCGGTTCGAAGGTGGCGATGCCGACCATCCACTCCGGCACGAACATCGGAGTGTCCGTATACGTGAACGCGACCTCCACCGGCGCCCCGACATCGCTCGCGTACTTGATGTGGCCCATAGGCGTACTCCCTGTTCCACGGCTGCCGATAAAAGTACTACAGGAGTCCTCTTTATTGCACGATTATCGGCAGATGCGTGTGGAACGGGCGGGAGCCCGGTGGGGCACAGCGGGTTTCGGGTCAGGAGTTCGACAGGGCCAGGGTGATCCTTCCGTGGCGCACGTCCAGATCGGTGCGGAACCGGGTGTTGCCGGAGGTGGTGGTCAGCGGTGTGAACAGGTTGGTGTCGAGGGTGATCGACAGCGAATCCGGTTGGGGGCTGGTCAGATTCGCGCCGATGTAGGTGTCGCCGGGCAGCGGCGCGCTCGGTTCGGTGTCCGCCTGGACCGCCGCGGTGACCGGGATGCCCGGATCGGCCGGTGCGGCGAGCGCGACCGGCAGGTACGGGTCGAAGGATTCGGGCAGTTCGCGCGTATCGGTCACGAAACGGACTGTGGCGGTGGACGGTTGCGGAACGTCCGGTTCGACGGTCGGCAGCGGCGCCGGAATCGGCTCGGCCGCAACGTCTTCCGGACGTGGTGTGGTGTGCTGGTCGGCGGCCATCTGATTGACGACGTAAGTGCCTGCGGCAACGGTGAATCCGATGCTGGCCATACCGGCGAGCACCACGGCGGCGTGCCGGAGAATCTGCGATGTCACGGTGCGTACCTCTCCCTCTGGTCCTCCCCTGCCGCGTCGACCCGCACCGTTGAAAGCCGGACGCCTGTCCAGGTTACTGCGCCGCGAGTTACCGAATCGGGACGCGGAGGTGAAGATCACAGGTCGCCGCATCCAGGGAATATCTCGCCGCGATGTTTCCGGATGCGAGCGATCGGGTAATCGGAGGTAGCGGCGAGCGTCCGCTTGCGGGTGCCATCACAGAGACCTCCGGCCAACGGCGTCCGGTCGGGCATCAGCCACGGCATATCCCGAGTTGGCGCTCGCCTGCTCCAATAGGCAGGCTCCACCTGCGCCGATTTCAGCGACTCAGGCGAACTGTCCCGCCGCGCGCCCGGATCCCGTGGGGCCCGCGAACGCCTGCGCGATACGCAGCCATTGCCGCGCGTCCGCGCCGGTCGCGGTCAATGCCAGATCGTCGGGATGACGCCGCTGTGTCACGCGCAGACAGAAATCCACGGCCGGTCCGGTCACGCGCTGACTCGCCGCTTCGGGCCCCCAGCTCCACACCGTGCCGTCCGGTGCGGTCAGCTCGATTCGGAACTCCTCGGCGGGGACGGCCAGTTCGTTGACCGCGTACGCGAAATTCCTGGTGCGCACGCCGATGTGGGCGATGGTGCGCAACCGCGCGGTCGGGGTGCGGGTGACGCCGAGCGTGTCGGCGATGTCCTGGCCGTGCGCCCAGGTCTCCATCAGCCGGGCGCTGATCATCGACGCCGGGCTCATCGGCGGTCCGAACCAGCTCAGTTTCGTCCCCGCGGGCACGGCGAGCAGGGCATTTCCGAACGCTTCGCGGCCGCGTCGCCAGCGGGCGAGCAGCTCGTCGGGCGGGGCCGCGGCGGCCTCGACGGCGGCTTCGTCGACGAAGGTCGCGGCGCGGGGCAATGCCGTGCGCACCAGTTCGCCGAACGCCGCGGCATCGGTCGCGGACCGCGTGGCGACCTCATCGGTCCAGGTCAGATGGCCGATCTGATGGGCGATCGTCCATCCGGTCGCGGGTGTGTCCCGGGACCAGTCGGCCGCGGGCAGGGCGGCCACGATCCGGTCCAGATCGGCGCATTCCGCCGCGAGATCCTCCAGCAGTGCCGCCACGTCCACCATGTGGTTCAGCATGGCGCACAACCCCGGAAAAATGCAAGCATGCGTGCTTGTTATTGCCGGAGCGACCCGGAACTACCAGCCGAACAGCACCATGTGCACCGCGCCCACGACCAGACCCAGCACCGCGCCGTGCAGATACAGCAGCCAGGCGTCCTGCTCGACCGACGCGTAGAACATCTCCATGAACTCGCCCGGCGTGAGCTGCTGCAATTTCCGCGCGGCGAATTCGTCGATCTTCTTCGCCTGTTCCAACGCGAACGCCTCGTCCGAGACCAGCGTCGGGGCCAGACCCACCGCGGCGCCCGCGGCGCCCACCTTCAGATTGTCGAACTGCTTGCGGCCGAACGCGACTCGCACCATTCCGGTGGTCGGGCCGAGCTGGCGGTGGATCTCCTCGGAGATCAGCGTCTCCACGATCTGATACGTCTTGTCGCCGTTGGGCCCGTCGAGCAGTTCGTTGGCCAGATTCGGCAGCGTGAGCACCTGATACGCCAGGATGTGCGCGAGATCCCCGGCCGCCTGGGGCTGCCGCTTGGCCAGCAGCGCCTGCTTCCACAGGTATTTGTAGCGCGGCTGCGGATCGCCCGGTTCGAACACCATCTTGATCGCGATGACGTTCACCAGCACACCGATACAGGCCGTCACGACCAGGATGATCAGCCAGCCCGGGATCAGATTCAGCACCGGGGTGTTGTCGTGCGCGAACATCACCAGCGCCAGCAGCAGGCCGAACGGCGCGCCCAGCAGCCCGATCCGCACCATGAACTTCAATTCCGGCGCGGCGATCGTGGTGGTCAGATCCTTGAGGATCTCCGGATTCTCGCGCAGATAGCGGATCACGAAGATCTTGATATCGATCAGCTGATCGACATTGTCCCCGAGCTGCTCGAACGCCTTGCGGCACATCGTGGGCAGCTCCCGCTCGACCCGCTGGTACAGCAGCTGCCGGGCCGCACGCGGCACCGCGCGCCACAGCTCCGGATTCTCCCGCTGCATCACCCCGTCCACGAGTTCGGGCAGCTGCGGCCGGGACACCTCGGCGATATGGTCGGCGATGCCCTGGATATCGAGTTCGTGGATGAAATCCCGGGGGCTGCCGATCCGCATGATCGCCATATCCACGCAGATGCTGGCCATCTTCTCGGCGCGCGCGGGGATGAATCCCTGGAAGCCGAGTCGGCTGCCGTCCCCGGAGAACGTCGGCAGCACCTGCACCCGGCGCGGGAAATACGGGTACAGCACCTTCAGACCCGGCACCCGGAAACCGCGGAACTGCAACGGCCAGAACAACATCAGCACGCCGGTCCAGTTGGTCAGCCAGCCCGCGACACCGCTGAAGATCGAGAAACTGACCAGATCCACGACCAGTTTGGACTGGTGGGTCAGGCTCTCCCAGTCGATGAACAGCCCACTGCCGAGTGACGTCATCGTCTGGGGCCCCCTTGTGCGGTACCGATGCTGATATCTCGAGGCACCAACCCTCTCATACTAGGGTTGCAGGACGATTCGGATGGGGTTGCCCTGTTTGGATTCCAGTGCGGCAACGGCCTTCTCGGCGTCGGCCAACGGCACCACCGCACTGACCGATCGGGCGAAGTCCACCCGGTGCAGGCGTTGCAGTTTCACGAGTTCGGTGACGTGATCGGCGGTCGAACCGTAATGGCCGCGCAATTGCTGACCGAAGAAACTGAACGCGGTGCCGCCGGTGATGGTGATCGGTTTGTCGGTCAGCCCGACCAGCACCAGCCGCCCGCCCTTGCCGAGACAGACGATCGCCTGTTCGCGCACGGCGGCCACACCCGCGAAGTCGAAGGCCGCGGCCAGGCCGGTACCGCCCGTCGCGGCGAAGATCTGACTGCGCAGCGCCGGATCGGCCGAGTCCAGGGCCAGATCCGCGCCGAATTCGAGGGCGCGTTCGCGCGCGGCGGGCAGCGGGTCGACCGCGATGATCGGGGCCGCGCCGATCAACCGCAACAGCTGGACGCCGTGTGCGCCCAGGCCGCCCACACCCCAGACACCGACCGGTTCGGCGGCGCGGACCTGCGCGGTCGCGGTGATCGCCGCCCACGGTGTGGACACCGCGTCGGGGATGAAACACGCCTGCTCGAAGGGCAGATCGTCGGGGATCGGGACCAGCGTGTCGACGCGGGCCAGAGCGTATTCGGCCCAGCCGCCGTCGTAGTCGACGCCGCGGGTGAACACCGCGCCGTCGCGTTCCTCACCGGCCTGCAACAGCACCCGGTCGCCGACCTTCGCGCCGGTCACATCGGGGCCCAGCGAGTGCACGGTTCCGGAGACCTCGTGGCCCAGGGTGACCACGTCACCGTCGAGGAACAGCGGGGTCAGGGTGCCATCGATGAGATGGATGTCGGACAGGCACACGCCCGCCGCCGCCACCTCGACCAACACCTGGTCCGGGCCCGGTTCGGGGACGGGCACCTCCTCCAGCGCCAGATGACGCTCGGGCCCCAGATGCAGTCGCGCTGCCAGCATCGCGCACTCCTCACGAGTCGGTTGGATGGTGTGCCTGTCCGAGTATGGCACCGCCGGTACCACCTAGTCGGGCATCCACGGCCTGAACCCAATCCAGCAGTTCGTGGCGGCGCGGCACCGCGATCCGGTGCGGCAGGCGCAGGGCGCGGCGGGCGCGCCGGCGGCTGCGGCGGGAGACCAGGGTGTGCAGTTCGCCGGGTGGGGCGAGGTGTTGCGCGACGGCCCAGTCGACGACCGATCGGAACCAGCGGGTGTCGATGCGGACCACCCAGCGGTACAGCGCGGTGAAGATCAGGGCGTACAGCACGATCCGGCACAGGACGGTGCCGATACCGCTGCCCGAGATCGGCGCGTCCCAGCCGAAATGCATTGCGGCGCCGAGCAGATAGCACGTCACCAGGGTCGCGGCCCGTCGTCTGGGCGACCACGTCGACGCGCCGACCGCGGTGACGATGCCGATGCCCGCGATCCCGGTCAGCATCCAGTGCGAGGTGACACCGGTCAGCAGTCGCAGGATCGCCACCAGCAGCGAGCTGCCGAGATCGCCCTGCGCGGAGAGCAGTCCGGCGTTGGCCTGGTAGGTGGCGTCCTCGGTGAGCTGGAAACCGAGTCCGGTGAACCCGCCCAGCAGCAGCCCGTGCATGGGTCTGTGCAGCTGCGACCGGAACAGCCAGGCCACCGCGAGCACCCCCGCGCCCTTGACGCCCTCCTCCACGATCGAGGCCGAGATCGATGCCTGCCAGTCCACCGCGAACGCCTCGCCGGTGAGATTCCGGATGACGTGAATGAGGTTGTCGTTGGCGAAGATCGCGATCCCGGGCCCGGCCGCGGCGCCCCAGACGAACCCCATCGCCAGCGCGACCCGGATCCGCACGTGATCGCGGAACAGGTCCAGCCAGCTCAGGAATGCGCCGACCACCAGCAGCGTCACCACCATGAACGGCAGCCCGATCAGGATTCCGGACCAGGTCAGCGTCGCGGACGGGAGCATCTGCAACACCAGCCCGATGGATCCGGCCAGGCAGATCAGCGCGTACGTCCACCACAGGGCCGAACGCGGCCGGAACCAGGTCATGACGCGACCCGCAGCGAGTAGGCGATCGGTTGCAGGTCCGCGCCGGAGTCCGTGCCGCTGATCAGCACGGAGACCGCGAGATTGTGGTTGCCGAGAATCGCGCACACGCCCGGACGGGTGGCGCCCCGGCAGGTCGGTCCGGCGAAGCCGTAGGTGTTGGCGATCTTGCCGCCGTCCTCGCGCACCGGAAATGTCTGCGCTCCCAGCACTTTTCGCCGCCACTGGGCCGCGGTGGCGAAATCGGTGACGCCGTTGACGACGGTGGCGATCAGGATTCGCCCGTGCGGTCCGTCCAGGACCGCGGTCGTGCGGTCGCCGGTCGTCCGCTGCTGCCAGCCGTCGACTCCGGAGAATTCGATGGTCTCGGGTGACTGCCCCGGCGCCGAGAGTCGGATCGTCGCGCCGGGCGGCACCGGCGTCTGCCGGGTCGGGACCAGCGCCGCCAGGACGGCCGGTACCACGATCAAGACCCCCACGATGCCGAGGATCACCCCGGCTCGCCACCAGTCCCGTCCTGCGCCCACCGCTTGCTCCTCTCGGCGCGCCCCGGCGCTGTTGCCCACGATAGAAGTAAACAGGCATCGCGACCGGGATCAACACCAGAGCGGCTGTTGGGATCCACCGTACGGTCGTCTGTGGTGTGGCCAGTGCGGTGGATCGGCCGTGAGATCCGCTGTTCGGCAAGTGTGCGTTCGCGAGGTTGTCGTGGCCGAGGCGGTGAAGATGTGTGGCCGGTCGGCAGTGTGGAGTCGGGCGAGTGGATCGGTCGTGGGCTGTTCGGCTAGCGGCTATCCCTGCGAGATCGGTTGTGCCGTAAGAATATTCGTCGTCCGATCGGCGGACTCAGTCGCGGGATGGCCAAGTCGACAGCGTACGGTGCAGAGCCTCGACGATGTGCGGCCAGGAGTCGGCGGCGGGGCGGGAATGGGCGAAGCCGCCGGACGCCTCTAGGGTGGCGAAGCCGTGAAATGTGCTGCGCAACAAGCGAGCCGCGTCCAAGGCGGCGATGTCGTCCAGGTGGTAGCCGCGTAGGACCGCCGTGGTGAGTTCGATGCTGCGCAGCAGTGCGGGTTCGTCGCCGACCTCGGCCGGATCCATCCGAATCTGTGTTGCCGCATAGCGTTCCGGGTGATCGAGAACATACGAGCGGTACGCGTCGGCAAAGGCGATCAGCGCGTCACGTCCGGAGCGCCCGGCGACCGCGGACCCGATCCGCTCGTTCAGTTCCCCGCTCGCGAGCAACGCCACCCGAACCCGCAGATCGTGCAGATTACGCACGTGCACATACAGACTCGGATCCTTCACCCCGAATCGCCGCGCCACCGCCGACAGCGTGAGCTTGTCGAACCCGATCTCGTCGGCGAGCTGGGCAGCACCACGCACCACGCGCTCTGTCGTCAGGCCGGATCGCGGAGACATACTCCCAACCTAATCGTCCGGACCGGCGTCATTCCGGACAGGTCGGGTTCGCGCACTGCCGATCTCGGGGCGATCGAATGCCCTCACGGTTCGGCGTCGATCCGGGGCGTCGATACCTTCACCTGGACCGGCAAATGGGAGCACACCGCACGTTGTACGAGCTGACGGCGCACAGTTCGAATCGGAACAATCCCCCGCCCCTCGATGTTGAGTGCAGTGAGCTCAACTTTTGCCTTTGTTCGTGTTCGCGGGCAGTGAACGCCGAGACGGAACAGAACCGGAAGGCTCGGGGTTGAGTAGGTATCGCTCAACTTTGGAAAGGGTCGAAGTGACTACACCACAGAATTTGCCGGTGCTGTTCCTGACCGATCCGATCGTGCTGCCGGGCATGGTGGTGCCCATCGAGCTCGACGAGTCGGCGCAGGCCGCCATCGATGCCGCCCGCGCGGCGAGCCTGGACGCCGTGCTGCTCGCACCCCGCCTGGCCGAGGGCTACGCGTCCTTCGGCGTGGTGGCGACGATCGAGCAGGTCGGACGGATGCGTGGCGGCGCGCCCGCGGCGGTGCTGAAGGCCGAGCGGCGCGCGAAGATCGGCCACGGGGTCACCGGGCCGGGCGCGGCGCTGTGGGTCGAGGCCGAACCGGTCGAGATCCCCGAGGCCGACGGCCGCACGAAGGAACTCGCCGCCGAATACAAGAAGCTCGTCGTCTCGGTGCTGCAACGTCGCGAGGCGTGGCAGGTGATCGACGCGGTGAACCGGCTGACCGATCCGTCGGCGCTGGCCGACGCCGCCGGGTACGCGCCGTACCTGACCGACGACCAGAAGCGCGAGATACTCGAAACACCGGACGTCACAACACGTCTGAACACGCTGATCACATGGACGAAGGATCACATCGCCGAGGCCGAGGTCGCGGAGAAGATCAGCGAGGACGTGCGCGAGGGGATGGAGAAGTCCCAGCGCGAATTCCTGCTTCGCCAGCAGCTCAACGCGATTCGCAAGGAACTCGGCGAGGGTGAGCCCGACGGCGCGGACGACTACCGCACCCGGGTGGAGAACGCCGACCTGCCCGAAGCGGTCCGCACAGCGGCGCTGCGCGAGGTCGACCGGCTCGAACGCGGCAGTGATCAGAGCCCGGAGGCGGGCTGGATCCGCACCTGGCTGGACACCGTGCTGGAACTGCCGTGGACGGTGAAAACCACCGACGCGACCGATGTTTCGGCCGCCCGCGCGGTACTGGACGCCGATCACCACGGCCTCGACGAGGTCAAGGATCGGATGGTCGAATACCTGGCGGTGCGTTCGCGGCGGGCCGCGCGCGGACTCGAGGTCGTCGGCGGCCGCGGTTCCGGTGCGGTGCTGGTGCTGGTCGGTCCGCCCGGAGTCGGTAAGACCTCGCTCGGTGAGAGTGTGGCACGAGCGTTGGGACGCAAGTTCGTTCGCGTCGCGCTGGGTGGCGTGCGGGACGAGGCGGAGATCCGCGGTCACCGGCGCACCTACGTCGGCGCGCTGCCCGGCCGGGTCGTGCGCGCCATCAAGGAGGCGGGATCGATGAATCCCGTTGTGCTGCTGGACGAGATCGACAAGGTCGGCTCCGATTTCCGCGGCGATCCGGCGGCCGCGCTGCTCGAGGTGCTCGATCCCGCGCAGAACCACACGTTCCGCGATCACTACCTGGACCTGGATCTGGACCTGTCCGACGTGCTGTTCATCGCGACCGCGAACGTCATGGACACCATCCCGGGCCCGCTGCTGGACCGCATGGAGCTGATCACGGTCGACGGCTACACCGAGGACGACAAGGTGGCCATCGCCCGCGACTTCCTGATCCCGCGTCAGCTCGAGCGCAATGCGCTGACCGCACAGGAGGTTTCGATCACCGACGAGGCGTTGCGGGAGATCGCCGCGAACTACACCCGCGAGGCCGGGGTGCGGCAGCTGGAACGGCTGATCGCCAAGGCGTTGCGCAAGGCGGCGACCAAGCTGTCGGAGTCGGCGGATCTGTCCGATGCCGAAAGTCTGGTCGACAACGGCGAATTCGTGCCGGAGAGCCTGGGCTACGACAGTGCTCTGGGCTACGACACCGAATCCGTCACGGCCGCAACCAGTTCCGAGACACTGGTGATCGGGCTGGGCGACCTGAAGGACTACCTGGGCCGTCCGCGCTTCACCCCCGACGGGGTCGAGCGGACCGCGGTCCCCGGTGTCGCAACGGGTTTGGCCGTGACCGGTGCGGGCGGCGACGTCCTCTACATCGAGGCCAATGCCGCCGAGGGCGAGCGTTCGCTGACCCTGACCGGTCAGCTGGGCGATGTGATGAAGGAATCCGCGCAGATCGCGCTGACCTACGTCCGCTCGCACCTGGAAGAGATCGGGATCGAGGCTCCATCCGATGCCGCAGCTTCCGAGGGCCTACGTGGTTACGCTCCGCTGCCGCCTCCGGCCCGCCGGAGCACTGCGGGGGTGCTGGATCGCAACATCCACATCCACTTTCCGGCGGGCGCGGTGCCCAAGGACGGCCCGTCCGCGGGCGTGACCATGGTGACCGCGCTGGTGTCCCTCGCGCTGGACCGGCAGGTTCGCTCGGACGTCGGCATGACCGGTGAGGTCACGCTGAACGGCCGGGTGCTGCCGATCGGCGGGGTGAAGCAGAAGCTGCTCGCCGCCCAGCGCGCCGGACTGAAGACGGTGTTCATCCCGGCCCGCAACGAGCCGGACCTGGACGACGTCCCCGCCGAAGTCCTTGCGGCACTGGACGTCCGCCCCGTCGCCGACGTCGCGGAGATCCTGGCCTACGCCATCGAACCGGTAGCCGAACCGGCCTACCAGGCACTCGCTGCCTCGGCCTGATCGGTGAGTAGCAGGGCCGTGCACTTCGTAGAGGTGCACGGCCTTTTCCTCTGCATTGCCGCCGGATGCGGTACCGCGGTTGTATCGAACGGGTGGAGTGGTACCGGCTGTGCGGTGCTCATCGGACAGGCGCGGGAAATCAGGTCGACGAGACCGTGGCCGTGATGCCCGGGCGAGCGGTGGGATCGTGGTCGCCGCGTGTGGTATGACGGCGTGGGCGGATAGCGCGTGTGGTGTGAGACGGTGGGGCCGGATACCGCGTGTGGTGTGACGGCGTGGCCGGATAGCGCGTGTGGTGTGACGGTGTGGCCGGATACCGCGTGTGGTGTGACGGCGTAGGCGGATAGCGCGTGTGGTGTGACGGTGTGGCCGGATACCGCGTGTGGTGTGATCGATCCGTTCGGCCAGGTCTGCGTGCTGTGGGAACGGCTGCGGTGCAATCCGGGGGCGACGGCATCGCGGCTGCTGCCTGCGTGTGATCGATGGGAACGCGCTGTGTGTCACGGTATGCGTGCTGCGGGTCGGGACGCATGTGCGTGTGATCGCGGCGCAAGGTTCGTGCAAGCGGGGGTGCGGACGATGGCCGCATGAGTACTGAACAGCATGTTCCGGTTCTGGTGGTCGGGGGTGGCATGGTCGGACTCTCGGCCGCGTTGCTGCTCGAATATCACGGTGTCCCTTATGTTCTCGTCGAGAAGCGAGCGGCGATGTCGGTGCTGCCGCGGTCGCGGGGTGTGCACACGCGGTCGGCGGAGATCTTCCGGCAGATCGGGGTGGGGGCGCGGCTCGAGCAGGTCGCCGCGACGGCATTGGCCAAGGGGAAGTTCGGCGGGGCCTGGCGGGGGTCGGCGCTGACCGACGCGCGGCCGCTGGACCTGTCCCACGTCGCCGCCGCGATGGCCGCCGCCGATCCGAGTCCGGCCAACTTCCTGTTCCTGCCGCAGGTGCTGCTGGAACCGGTGCTGGCCGACCTGGCCCGCAGTCGCGGCGGTGACCTGCGCTTCGGCGTCGAGCTCACCGATTTCCACGACGACGGCGACGCCGTTCACGCGACCCTGCGCGCGGCCGACGGCACCGAGACCATACTGCGCGCGGACTATCTCGTCGCCGCGGACGGCGCGGCCAGTACCGTGCGTCGCGCGTTGGGGATCGGCGGCTGGGAGCTGCCGCCGACGCATCATCTGATCAACGTGTTCGCCCACACCGATCTGACCGGCATCCTGGGCGGGCAGTCCTTCAGCCAGTGCGAGATCAGCGGGGAGCGGGTGCGCGGGCTGGTGCTGTCGAAGAACAACACCGACGAGTGGTCGTTCCACATCGAATACGATCCGGACGTCGAGACGCTCGCGGACTATCCGGAGCGCCGCTGCGTCGAGTTGATCCGCGAGATGGTCGGAGCACCCGAGCTCGAGGTCGAGGTGCTGGCCCGAAGTGCCTGGGACACCGGCGTTTTCGTGGCCGATGAATACCGGCGCGGCCGGGTGTTCCTGGCCGGTGACGCCGCGCACCGGCATGCGCCCTGGGGCGGTTACAACGGCAACACCGGCATCGCCGACGCGCACAACCTCGCGTGGAAGCTGGCTGCGGTACTGTCCGGCGCAGCTGGGCCCGCGCTGTTGGATTCCTATGTGGCAGAACGTCGTCCGCGTGCTTTGGTCGCGGCAGAGCAGGCACGGCTGGGCACCGACTTCCTGGCGCGGTACGGCATCGAAACCCCCGACAACGCCGCGGATGTGGCCCGGCGGCTCGACATCGGCGATGTGATGGTGCGTTATCGCTACTCCTCGTCCGCCGTCGCGGCCGAGTCCAGCGCGCCGCTACAGGTGCCGGAGTTGAAGGGGCAGAACGGAACTCGCATCCCGCACCGGTGGGTCGACGCCGCCGAAACCGTTTCGACCCTGGACCTGTGCGGTCCCGGTTTCGCCCTGCTCGTCGCGGGCACCTCCGCTCCCTGGCGTGATGCCGCCGCCCGAGCTCAGCGGGAGACCGGAATCGAGCTGGCCGTTCACGCGTTGCCCGAGGGCGATTGGTCCACCAGCACCGATCTCCCGGCGGGCGGTGCACTGCTGGTCCGGCCCGATATGCACGTCGCCGCCCGCTCCGACACCGGGCTCACGCCCGCGTCTCTCACCGACACCCTCCGCATCGTCACCGGTCTGGCCGTGAAAGCCGATGTGGCAGTGGATGTTCCGATGCAGTCCGTCTGACGGGATCACCGATTGCCGACGTCCGGCCGGTCACGCGTGAACCGGCCGGACCACGCGCGCGACAGCCGCCGCAGACGTAGGTTCGGAACCGCATCGTCCCTGGTAGCGAGCCCAACCACACTGGAATCCGCCGTAATTCGAGTTGTGACGGTCCGGCCGATGGGAGAGGATCGCGGTATGTCGATCATCGACGGCCGATCCGTGGTACTGGTCACCTTCGGCGGTCGCCGGGATCGAATGGAGCTGCTGGCGCGCTACGTGCGGGAGGCGCTGGACCGGCAACTCGTGGACGAATGGCACGTCTGGAGCCTGCCCCGCGACGATCACGAGGCGGACTGGCTGCGCGCACGTTTCCCGCATCCGGGCCGCACCGCGGACGACCTCGAATACCGTGCGGCGGGCGGCATCGATCCGGCGTCGGGGCCGTGGGGTGCGCGGGTGCGCGCCGGTCACGACGTGCATATCGGCCTGCGGGCCCGGCAGGAGAATTCCCCCTCGCTGGAGATCGTGATCGGCGGCTGGTCGAACGAGCGCACCCAACTCCGGCAGGTCGAGACCGTCGAACTCCTGGTGCGTGAAGACGGCGATCGAGCGGACGAGCCGACCGTCCTGACCGAGGTGTTCACGCCGGGTGTGTTGTCGGCGAACATGTTTCGGGACGTCGAGCTGTCGCTCGACGCATCGAGCCTGACCCTGACGATCGACGGTGCCACCATATTCCGCTGCGATGCCGATATCGCTGCCGCCGGATACGACGTCCACGTGAAGACCGGATACGGAACCGACGGCGAATGGCGTTTCACCGGACTCCCGGATACGCGGGAATACCTCTACCACGGCACCGAGCGATGGCGCGCCGGATTCGCCGAAGCGATCCATTTCTACGCCGCCCGCGCGGACCATCACGCCGACACCGTATTCCTGAAATGCGACGACGACATCGTCTATCTCCAGCTCGACAAATTGGAGGATTTCCTCCGATTCCGCCTCGCGCATCCGGAGTATTTCCTGGTGTCCGCGAACGTGATCAACAACAACGTGTGCGCCTACCACCAGCAGCAATCCGGAGCGATACCGACGAGCCTGATGGAATTGGAATTACCCCCGGTGGATTCGGTGGCAGCCTGTGGGAGAGCGCCACTCTGGCCGCCGCTCTGCACCATCATTTCGTCGACAATCAACAGCTGTTCGAGCGGATTCCGGCGACACCCGTCGAATGGTCGGGCCGGTTGGCCATGCACTTCGTCTCCTGGCTCGGCCGGGACCTGTCGTACATGTCCGCGAACATGGTGGACGACGAGCACGCCCTGTCCGTGCAGATACCCACCTACCTGCGACGTCGGCACTGTATCCACCCGAATTTCCTTGCCGCTCATCTCTCCTCCGGCAAACAGGCGAGCGCGCTGGATCATCATCCGATCCTCCAGCGCTACTGGCAGCTCGCCCTGGAGAACAAACTCGCCACCGACGACGAGGTGCGAGATTTCGAGAATTCCGGGCCGCCGGACGATCAGCTCGCGCCGACCCCGTCGGGCGGCGACAATCCGTGCGGGAGAATATCTCCGAGCGCGCTACGGCCGATTCCGCAGCGTCGACCGGGCGACGAACCGAATATCGCCATCATCGTATTGAATTTCAATACCTCAGAAATGACGAACCAACTCGCGGGCTATCTGAACCACCGCCTCGACTACGGCCGCAAATGGGTGTACGTCATCGACAACGGGTCCGATGAGCCGCCGCTGTTCGCCACCGACAAACTGCCGCGGAATCTGGGTTTCACGAACGGAATGTACGCCGGATACCGCATCGCCTCGGCCCGTGACGATTATGACGCCTTCTGGCTGCTCAATTCCGATGTGAGCTTCGACTACGGAAATGCCGTGCTGCGCAACCTGGTCGACGTGCTGTTCTCCTCGGACGACTACGCGCAGATCGCCCCGCAGCACAACTCGACGCATCCGTTCATGGAGCATGTGGACGAGGTCGCCACGGTCCTGCCCTTGCTCGAGCCCACCGCGACGCTCATCAAGCGTTCGACGATCGAACGGCTGGGCTTCTGGGATCTGGACATGGTGATGGGCTACGGCACCGACCACGACTACGGATACCGCATCAGACGCGCCGGATTGCGGAGCGTCGTCACCAGTCGCGCCCGGATCCACCACGTCCAGCATCAGTCCATGACGGATTTCGACGAGTACAACAACCGTGCCCTCGCCCAGGAGGACCTGGTGCTGGGCGCGAAATACGGCGCCGATTGGCGGCGCGTGCTGGACGAGATCTGATCCGCGCCGCGTATCGGCGCGGCGACGTTAGGCTGAGGGAGGTTGCCCAGCTACACGCCGGAGACGCGGAGAGGCGGGGTGCGCGTGTTGTTGCACGTCGATCTGGATCAGTTTCAGGCGGCGGTGGAATTTCGCCGTCACCCGGAACTGCGCGGCAAACCGGTCATCGTGGGTGGTCACGGTGATCCGCAGGAGCCGCGCAAGGTGGTGACCTGCGCGTCCTATCCGGCGCGCGGGTACGGGGTGCACGCGGGGATGCCATTGCGCAGTGCGGCGCGCAAATGTCCGGATGGGATATTCCTGCCGCTGGACATGGCCGCGTACTCCGAGGCATCCGACGAGGTGATTGAGCTGCTGCGCACCTTCCCGGTGCGGGTGGAGGTGCTCGGCTGGGACGAGGCGTTCCTGGCCGCCGACACCGACGATCCCGAAGGGTTGGCCCGCGAGATCCGCAGTGCCATCGAGGAATTGGATCTCACCTGCGCGATCGGTATCGGGGACAACAAACTTCGGGCCAAACTCGCCACCGGATTCGCGAAATCGGTGGGTAAATCCGGTGATTCGGAAGTCGAGGTCGCCGACGCGGGCACCGGGATCTTCCGGCTCACCGGGGAGAACTGGTTCGAGCTGATGTCGGATCGCCCGACCAGTGCGCTGTGGGGTATCGGTACCCGCATCGCCAAACGCCTCGCCGACCTGGGAATATCCACCGTCGCCGAACTCGCGGGGGCGGATCGGCAGGTGCTGGCCGCCGAATTCGGTCCCGGCACCGGACCCTATCTGTGGCTGCTGGGCCGGGGCGCTGGTGATACCGATGTGATCACCGAACCGCGAATTCCGGTGGGACACAGTAAATCCGAGACCTTCCCGCAGGATCTCACCGAACGCGCCGAGCTGGATGCCGCGGTGCTGCGGCTGGCGACCGCGGTGGCGCAGGAGGTGGCGGAGAACGGCCGGATCACCGTGCGGGTGGGAGTCACGGTGCGCACCAACACTTTCTACACCCGCACCAAACAGCGCAAACTCCCCGAGCCGACCACCGATGTCGCCGAGATCGCGCAGGCCGCGCTGGCGATCCTGGGCCGCTTCGAGCTGGATCGTCCGATTCGGCTGCTCGGCGTCCGCCTGGAACTGCTGCCCGAATAGCCCGCCCGAGTAGCCACACCGTATGCGCGGTATGTCACATTGGATGTGGACGCATATGGAGAGGGAGTCCTGATGAGCCAGTACGAGACGATCGAGTTCGAGCGCACCGGGAACATCGCCCGGATCACCCTGAACCGACCGAAGGCGGCCAACGGCATCAACCACGTTCTGGGCCGTGAGCTGGCGCAGGTGGCCTCCCTGGTCGCCGACGATCCCGAGCTGAAGGTCGTCACGCTGACCGGCGCGGGCCGATTCTTCTGCGCGGGCGGCGATCTGAAGGCGATGGCCGCGCAGGAGAGCGGCGCGGGACCGTACGTCAAGCATCTGGCGGACAATCTGCACGAGGCGATCTCGTCGTTCGCGCGGATGGAGGCCTTGCTGATCGTCGCGGTGAACGGCACCGCCGCGGGCGCGGGTTTCAGCCTTGCGGTGACCGGTGACATCGTGGTCGCCGCCGAATCGGCCTCCTTCACCATGGCCTACACCAAGGCCGGTCTGAGCCCCGACGGCGGCGCCTCCTACTACCTGCCCCGCCTGATCGGCATCCGCCGCACCCAGGAACTCATGTACTTCAACCGAGTCCTGTCCGCCACCGAGGCCCTGGACTGGAACCTCCTGCACCGCGTGGTCCCCGACGCCGACCTCCCGGCCACCGTCGACGCCCTGGCTGCCCAATTCGCCGACGGCCCCCGCCACAGCAACGCCAACGTCAAGAAACTCCTGCTGGTGAGCCCCGACCACACCCTCGAGGAACAACTGGCCCGCGAATCCGCCTTCATCTCCGCCGCCGCCTCCTCCCCCGACGGCACCGAAGGCATAGCCGCCTTCCTGAGCAAACGCGCCCCGAAGTTCGACTGAGCGTCCCACCCGCCACGTGCGGGCAGGCTCCATCGTCATCGTGATGGACAGCGGCGAATTCGATCGCTGTCCATCACGAACGACCCGGCATCCGGACCCGCTGTCCGAAACCGATTCGGTGACTCAGAACTCCCCGGCCACGCCGAATACCGTGCGGCCGGAGTGATGTCCCTCGCGGATGGCGCGCAGGACCGTCGCGGCCTCGGTGATCGGGGCGTAGTTCTCGAGGGCGGGGAGGTGTTGTGGTTTGAGGTCCTTGCCGAGGCGGGTCCAGAGGGTGCGGCGGTGGTCGATGGGGAATTGGACCGAGTCGATGCCGAGTAGTGCGACGCCGCGCAGGATGAAGGGCATGACCGTGGTGGGTAGGCCGGTGCCGCCGGTGAGGCCGCTGACCGCGGCCGCGCCGCCGTATTCGATCGAGCTGAGGATGTAGGCGAGGGATTTTCCGCCGACGCTGTCGACGGCCGCGGCCCACTGTGCCTTGCCGAGTGGGCGGATCTTCGCCTCGGGATCCTCGGGGAGGCGGCCGATCACCGATTTCGCCCCGAGTGCCGAAAGGTGTTCGCCCGCATCGGTTTTGCCGGTGGATGCGATGACTTCGAAGCCGAGGCCGACCAGGATGTCGACCGCGACGCTGCCGACGCCGCCGGTCGCGCCGGTGACCAGGACCGGGCCGGCCTCGGGGGCCAGTCCGCGGTCCAACAGGGCCTGCACGCTCATCGCCGCGGTGAATCCGGCGGTGCCCAGGGCCGCGGCCTCGCGCAGGGACAGGCTCTCGAGTTTGACCACCCATTCGGCGGGGACCCGTGCGTACTCGGCGAATCCGCCATGCTGCGAGACGCCGATGCCGTAGCCGTGTGCGATCACCGGATCGCCGGGTACGAACGCCGGATCCGCCGACGCGGACACCTCGCCGATCACGTCGATTCCGGGGATGATCGGGTAGTTGCGCACCACCCCGCCACCGGGGGTGATCGCCAGCCCGTCCTTGAAGTTCGCACTCGAATAGTGCACCTTGATCGTCACCGTGCCCGGCCCGAGGAAGTCGTCGCCGACCTCCTCCCGCGCCAGCACGACCCCGTCGTCCGTCTCGTGTGCCACCATCGCCCAGAACGCCATGGATCCGAGCATAGGGCGGCCACGCCTCCCGAGCGAGCATCGATTCACAGCCGCACCCCTTCTCCGAAGCCGCACCCTTTCCACCGGGTAATCACCACAGCCGGTGTGCGGAACGACACCGATCGATCAGCGCGAGTAGGACGCGACGCCGACCGGTCCCGCGCCCAGGCACAGGTGCAAACCCGGTGTGGGAGTACCGATTCGCAGCAGACCACCGCCGCCGATGACGCGCACGTAGACCGTGTGCAGACCCGCGCGAACGGGTGCGACGATGGTCTCGCCGTGTTCGAGGGCGACGCTGATCCGGCCGTCCGCGCTGGCCAGGTAGTTGATCTGTGCGGTCCAGGCGTTATCGATCATCGGGCCGTCGAGGGGGATCGGGATCGGCTGGGCACCGGAGATCGGATAGCCGCAGCCACGCACCGGCCCCTTGCGCACGCCGCGGTTCCACCAGACCGCGGCGTCCACGATCCGGCCGTCGTCGGTGATCATCCGCAGCCGGGGTGTGGCGTGCGCGAACATGCTCGGGGGTGCGAGCGGGGACAGTGCCACGCTGATCCGGTTCAGCGGATATGCCAAGGGGTTCAACACATTCCACGGCACCTCCTGTTCGAGCAGGGGTGGGCCGCCCGCGGCCAGTTCGGACTTCACGGTGGTGAGGTAGACGCGAGTCGGGTTGACCGACCACGACCGGCTGAAGGTGATCGTCGACCACATGCTGCTCACCACGAATGCCGCAACCAGCCCGACCACGAGCGGCGGCCGCAGTTCTCGTCGATCCGCCCGCCGCCTCGCCCGCAGCAACACGGCACCGGCCGCGGTCAACGGAACGGCCAGATCAGCCAGGTAACGCAACGATTGGGTCAGCTCATCGGTGGTATTCGGCCCACCCCGCACCAGCGCCACCGGCAACTGCGCGGCCAGCACGTAGACCACCACCGCCACCCAGACCGGCCACACCCGACGCCGCGTCCGCAGCGAATACACCACCACCGCGCCGACGACCACCCACGCCACCGCCACCGCCCAGGCCGGCGGCACCGCCCAGGGCGTCGATGGCACCCAACGCTCCCACCCCCACGGCCCGCCCACCAGCGCGGGCACCACCCCCCGCGAGATCGCGTGATGCAGCAGCGCCCGCACCCCCGCCGGCGTACTCCGCACCGCCGAGACGTGCACGACCGTGAGATATATTGCTCCCCAACACATCACCACCACCGCCGAGCCGATCCACAACTCCGCGCCCCGCCGCGCCACCGTGCGAATCGCCCGCCCGCGCCCGTCGACATACCGGATCAGCACCGCCGCGACGAACGCCACGAACGGCACGATCACCGACTTCTCGAAGAACAGCAGCGCCCCCACCAACACCACACACCCGGACACCGCGTACCGCACCCGCCCCGTCCGCACCAGCAACACCGCATCCGCCACCACCCACGCCAGCGCGATCTGCAACGGCAACGCGTTCAACGCCGCCGACCACCAGGCGAACGCGGGCAACGTCAGGGGGCAGAACAGATAGAACACCAGCGGAATCAACACCACCCATCGAATGCGCTGCCCCGACGATCCGGAATCCGCACCCGCCGACCCACCACGCGCATTCGTGGATGCGGCAACGTTCCCCGAGTCATCCACATCGCCCGCCCGGGCAACCCCGGCAAGATCCGCTGAACCTCCTGACGATTCGCACCCGTTGCTCGCTCGACCACCATGTGCTCCGGCAGACTCATCCACATCGCCCGTCTGCCGACCACGCGGTACGGCAGTCCCGGCAAGATCGGCTGAACCCCCTGACGATTCGCACTCGTTGCTCGCTCGACCACCATGTGCTCCGGCAGACTCGGCGACCTCACCAGGCACACCGCCCAGTCGATCGGCACCCGACCCTATGACCGCCGAAGCATCGCCCGATCGCCCTGATGATTCACGCACATCGCTCGTGCGCTTACCACGCGATCCATCAGCGTCCACATGTTGACCGGCCGACTTGCCGTCATCACCGGACCCGTATCCCGACGAGGTCAGCACGAACAGCATGCGCAACACCGACATCGAGGCGAGCAACTGCAACACCAGCATCGAGATCACCGGTCCCGTCCACACGTACGGCCCCAACCGCGTGATCACCCAGGCGACCCCGAATGCCGCGGGCATGAAATGCCCGTCATGGCCGTACAGCAGCAGATTCGTCGAGAACAGCGGAAATCGCCCGGCCCGCCCGGCGAGAATCAGATCATCCCAGTAGAAGAACCCTCGCCCGGCGACCCACCCGCGAACCGCCAGTTGCACCACGATGAGCCCGATCGCCACCCCCAACGGCCCGCGCACCCACCCTGTGCGCGCGATATCACCCATCCGCGACACGGACACCGCCTCCCGATGATCCGGCCGACGCGATATCCATGGCACCTCACCCTAGTGGCGTTTCCCGATTCCGTCGCCGGTGTTCCGCCCGACGCCTCCCATCGGCTCCGGACATAAGGGAAAGCCTCACCGCCAGCACATGATCCGACTACCCGTCACCTCCAGCGGCCTGCGCACCCATCCTGTGCGCGCGATATCGCCCATTCTGTTTCTCGAGATCCGACCGATGCGGTATCGATGACACCTGTCCCGATGCGCTGCCGCTGATGTTCCCAGCTTGCTTCGCACCAGCTATCGAAGATGGAAATCCATACTCCCGGAACGTGATTCGCGTCGCATCAGACCTGCACCCGGCAAGTTGTCGCCGACGCACCGGCCGGGAGGAAGTCGGAGACCACCGGAGCCGACCACACTGGCCCACATCGGAATCGGTCGACGCCGGCGGTTTCGCCGATGATCTTCGCTGCGGTCACCTCGGCGCAGCCGATGATGGCCGGCAGTGATGGCGCGATCCTGGTGATGCGGGTGCAGATCTCGTCGGCGAGGTGCGCTGACGATACTTCTGGAATCCGGAAACCGGGCTACCGTGACGGTGGATGAGACTACGAATCATGGGCGATAGTCGGGCCGAACGGCTACCGTGTGTGGGCCAGTGCGCCGCCCTTCAGGGCGGTGGTGAAGGTCCACGTGGGAGGGCTGCCAAGGCCCGAGCGTGCCCTAAACCGGGCGTTTGTGCTGCTCGATGTACTGGCGGAGAACGGAAATTGGTGCACCGCCGACCGATCCGGCGAAGTAGGAACCCGACCACAGCGTTTCGCCTGCCAGTAATGGCGGACGAGTTCGGGAAACTCTTGCCGCATCCGCCGCGACGACACACCTTTCAGGGAGTTCACGAGCCGCGAGAGCGCGACTTTGGGCGGGAAGTTCACCAGCAGGTGCACGTGGTTGGCTTCACCGTTGAACTCGATCAGCTCACATTCGAAGTCGGCGCACACGTCTCGCATGATCTGTTCCATCCGGGTCAGGTGCTGGTCGCTGAACACCCGATGCCGATACTTGGTGACAAAAACCAAGTGAGCGTGCAACACGAAAACACAATGCCTGCCAGTGCGTATCGACTCATAGTCAGCCATAAACCAATGGTAGTGTGGGAGTGTGCAACTCCGGTACAACTTCCGCGTCTACCCGACGCCCGGCCAGCAGGTTTCGTTGGCTCAGGCGTTCGGTTGCGCGCGGGTGGTGTACAACGATGCGCTGGCCACTCGTCGGGAAGCGCATCAGAGCCGGTCGCCGTACCTGCCGGATGCGGAGTTGTCCAAGCGCCTGACCGAGGCGAAGAAGACTCCGGAGCGGGCGTGGTTGGCGGAGGTGTCCAGCGTGGTTCTGCAACAAGCGTTGGCGGATCTGAATACTGCCTACCGCAACTTCTTCTCGTCGGTCAGCGGAAAACGGAAAGGTCCGAAGGTCGCACCGCCACAGTTCCGGTCTCGCAAGGACAACAGGCAGACGATCCGGTTCACGAAGAACGCGCGGTTCGCGGTGACCTCCAGCGGCAAGCTGCGGTTGCCGAAGATCGGGGACATTCCGGTGCGCTGGTCTCGGGACTTGCCATCCGAACCGTCGTCGGTGACGGTGATCAAGGACGTGGCAGGCCGGTATTTCGCGTCGTTCGTGGTGCAGATCGACGACGACCCGTTGCCGCCCTCGGAGTCCGAGGTGGGTATCGATCTGGGGTTGTCGACGTTCGCGGTGTTGTCGGACAGGAAGACGATCGCGTCGCCGAGATTCCTGCGGCAGGCCGAACGCAGGCTCCGCAAGGCGCAGAAAGCGTTGTCCCGCAAGGAGAAAGGCTCCAACAACCGGGCCAAGGCGCGACTGAAGGTCGCGAAGGCGCACGCGAAGGTTGCCGACACCCGGAAAGACTGGGCGCACAAGCATTCCACGGCGATAGTTCGCGAAAATCAAGGGATCTACGTCGAGGACTTGAACGTCAAGGGTCTGGGGCGCACGAGATTGGCGAAGTCGGTTCACGATGCGGGCTGGGCCATGTTCACCCGGTTGCTCGAGGAGAAGGCGGCTCGGTACGGTCGGACATTCGGCAAGGTCGATCGCTGGTTTCCCTCGACACGCATGTGCTCCGAATGTGGCGCGATCGGCGAGAAGAAACGACTGCACGTCCGGGAATGGACGTGCATCTGCGGTGTTACTCACGATCGGGATCTGAATGCCGCGAAGAACATTCTGGCCGCCGGACGGGCGGACAGACGAAACGACTGTGGAGCCGAGGTAAGACCGGAACTCGTTCCGGCACTTGGCTGAGAAGCAGTAACCCACCGAGAGCGGCACATGCCGCTGGTAGGAATCTCCACCCTTCAGGGCGGGGAGGACGTCAACGCGTGGTGTGTGAGCTGGCCGGCCACGTGGTCACCGGAATGACTTGTCACGCAGGCGACATCGTCCGACTCTTCGCTTCCGGTATTCGGTATCGACTGCATCCGACTGTCCTGACCGAGTTCGGATGTGCGGTTGTGGCTGGTGGGTGGATTTCGGCTCGGTGACGCTCACGGTGTCAGCATGCGGGTGAGGATGCGGTGGAATCTGTCGGGGGTGCAGGGGTCGATGCGGAAATCGGCGTATTGGCGGGTGTAGGTGTAGCGGCCGTCTCGGTGGACGTCGAACCAGCTCATGTAGCGGGGTGGGTGGGGGCGGTCGGCGTGGCGGTCGAGGCGGACTTCGATGTGGCCGTGTCCTGATCTGGGGGCGGCCAGCAGGCTGCGCATGCGGTCGGCGAGTGGTGGTTGGTCGGTGACCATCCAGGTTTCCGGCCACTCGTCCTGTACGCGCTCCCAGGTCTCGACCATCGCTCGGTGTCGACCGGCTGGTGCTTCACCTACCACTGCCGCAACGACTTTGGGGAGTAGTGCCGGTGAGCCGACCTGGACGATGATGTTGCCGCCGGAGTCCGGAGTCGGGCCTGCGCGCTGCACCATTGTGACGCCGATGTCCTCGGTCACGGCACCGTAGATCCGCAGGGGGTTCTTACGTGCGCCGACCAGTGTCAGCGATGTGTCCGGATCGGCGGCGGTCCGCAGTACGGGCAACAGATCCGGGTCCTGCAACACCGGGAGACGTCCGCGCAGCTCCTGGTCGATGGCCTCCCATTCGTCCTGTGACGCCACGGTTGGGTGGACGGCCAAGGGGGCCGGGATGCGATCCCAGCGGATCTGTCCCCAGGCATAGAGCAGTTCAGCCGGGGTGAATTCCCATTTCATGCCCGTCTGTCGTCCTTGTCACCGCGTGGGCGTTCCTTGTCGCGGTCCGGCGGGGCGGGCCGCTTTTCCCCGAACACCGGAGGTACCGCCGGAACCGGTTCGCCGACGAGGTCGATCTTGTTGCGCTCGTGGACGAGCAACTCGGGATTGCCTTTGCGGTCCCGGTCCTCCTTGCCGGTTCCCTTCCCGGCAGGCGCGCCCATACCGGGCATGCTCGATGCGGAGGTTGCCGCAGCGGAACGGGTCGCGGTGGCTGCGTTCGTGGTGGTGCTGCCGGTACCGGGGGTGCCCGGGACGCTGCGACCGGATTCGGGACGCGCGGACGAATTACCACCTGAACCGCCGGTGTACGAGATGCCGCTGCCGCCACCTGCGGTCGAATTGCCGTACGTGCTCGAACCCGGTGTGGCACTGCTGGAGTCGAGGCCCGTCGGTGATTTTCCGGCCGTATCGACGCCCGCCGGTGTGGTGGATGCCTGGTTGCTGGATGAAGGCGTCGTATTCTGTTGCTGCGCAGTCGAATCTGTTGGTTTCGCGGCGGCGGGATCGGTCTTGTGCTGGTTGGTGCTGTCGGACTTGTCGGTGGAATCCGACGGGTTCTTCTTGTCGGTGGGGTTCGTGTTCGTATCGGGGCCACTGGATGTCACGGCAGGTTTGCTCTGCGGAGTGCTCGGCCCCGGAGTGCCGTTCGGGTCCTTCGGTGGGACGTAGGTTGGAACCTGTTGCCCCGCAGGCTGATACGAAGGCACGTAGTAGTTGACCATCGCGTGCTGGGCGGCCTGTTCGGCTTCGGACGCGGAAGTGACATGGCCGATGACGGCGGCAGGGTTGTCCGAGCCGGTCGGGATCGCGGGTGAGGGGGCCGCCGGAATGGGCGGCACGGCACCTTTGACCACCTCCGCGCCGTAGGCCGCGCTCGTGATTCGGGAGGAGACACTCTGCGTCACGTTGTGCATATCGGTCAGCTCGTTGACGAAGCGTCGTGTCGCGTTCTGGAGGGCGTCGGAGGTCGCGCCCTGCCAGCTGCCGTCCGAAAGGGATTTCTGGACTTTGGAATTCAAGCCCATGCTGTTGAACATGACTGCGTCGGCGATTTTGGTCCATGCCTGGGCGAATGTCTGCATTGTGCCGGGTTGCATGGTGCTCACGCCGTCGAGGATCGTCTGATGCTTCATGGTCAGGAACGACTCCAGAACCCCCGCCGAGATGTAGTCGGCATCATGGCCGCCATCGGTCAGCAGTTTGTCCGCGTCCTTTGCGGTGTTCTCCGATGCCTGTGCGGCTTGGTTCTTCCGATACAGGTCGACAGTCATCTTGGGATCGCCACTCATACTGGCGGCCAGGGAGTTCGTGAAATTTGGATCTGAGCTGTCGGTAGTCATGCTCAGTTGTCCTTGCCTACAAAGGTTTCCAGAAGGGTGGAGATGTCCGTTATGTGATCGCACGACTTGACGCCATTGACGTTGCTCGCATCGTCGATGAGTATGGAGACCTCGAAGTATCCGACTTTGGTCTGCATGTCCAGGTCGCATTCATCGGCATTCGTCTTGTGGAGAATTATGGCGTTACGACCATCTATAGTGGTGTCTGCTATTTTGACTTTACCTGCGTACCTCTGCCTGTCCTCATCCATGGTGATGTTGCCGGACGTCAGCTGGAGATCGCTGTAAGAATTGGTTACTTGGCAGGTGAGGAAAGTGTATTCGGCTGCGACGTCGAACTGGCGTTTGCGAGTGGAGGGGTCGTATCCGATTTTTGAGATCACATCATCGGGAATCCAGGTGCACGGGTCGAAGACAACCTTGGGGCGACCGCTGGATTTCGTGTATTCGTTATCCTGTGACGGTGGTTGTAGTTTGGCTGCCGTCAGCGTGGGTCTAGCCGATGTAGATTCCGTACTCGATGGTGCCGAGCCTGTGGAAGTCGTATTTGCGGACTGATTATCGCCTGTACTACAGGCAGTCAATATCAGGCTGATTGCCGCGAGAGAAGCCAGTGCACCGGATCTAGGCATCGGAAATCTTTCTGCTCGCCGCTCTGGTTGCTGCGGCATTCGCCGCATCGACTTCCTGGGTGAGTTTGGCCGCTTGCAGGACTGCGGCTTTCATCCGCAGCGCAGACTCTTGCGCCGATTTGAAGGCGTCGAATGCCTGTACGGCCTTGGTTTCGAAGCCGGATTGCAGATGCTTGGCCGAATCGAACCCTCCGAAGCCGTCGAGCCTCTGTAGGTATGCGACCTCTGTGCCGCGCTGCCTCATCTCGTCAGCGATCCACTGGTAATGCCCCGCGACCTCGTGTGCGGCTTCAACGGTCAACGTGAACGTGCCCGCATTCACCTCCTGCCACAGCTGCGCAGCCGCGCCCTGCCCGAGTGCCATGCCGTCCCCTCCCGTACCGGATGCCATCTATACATGGCCTACCATTTTTACACGGTACCGCTCAGCTTTCGAGCCATCCCTGACGGTTGCGCTCCTCGAAGTAGGCGTCGTCGTCTTCCTCGTACCGCTGGTCCTGCTCGATCCGCGCAGCGTGCGCCTGTGTCGCGTTGGCATCGGTGAACGTCGAGATCGCCTCGAACCGAGGGTCGGCCTGCAACTCCGCGATCGCCTGTTCGGCCTGGGCCTGCTTGTCCGCCACGGCAGCCTCGTACGCCCGGAGGATGATGTCCTCCTCGTCCGAAGTCAGTGCGACGAGCCTGTTCTCGGCGTCCACGGTCACCCGGATGCCCTTCACCATGCCGACGCCGCGGATCCGCTCCAACGCCTGTTGTGCGCGTTGCACTTTGAGCCCGAGTTCTTCGAAGTTGTTGCTCTGCGGGAACATCCGTCAACCCTTTCGGTCGGTTGCGGGAGCGGCCGTCAGGACGGTCGTCTGAGTTCGGTCGGTTGCGGAGTGGTCGTGCCCTCTCCTGACTTCGGAAAGCAGGGAGACCCCGAGGTGATACTCAGTGACCCATCACCTTTCCCGGCATTCTTGATCACCAATGAATAGCCGTCCGGGGTCCTCACTCCTGCCCAACTGGAGGAGGAGTCAGGGTTCAGCCGGAAACCGCGGCCTGTCCAATAATCGCGTATTTCCTGGAAGTAGTGATCGGTTTGACCACCAGGGAGACCTGCGATCCAGTAAGCGATTGTCGTCTGCACGGGGTTGCGAGGATCATCGTTATTGTCGTCGCAGGGCACGTTGATCACGATTTCGGGGCCGAGTGTGGCGAGATTCGGGTTGTCGGGAGTTGCCGATAGCTGTACTCCTGAAGGCAATTTCCGTAACGTGTCGAGCAGATAAGTATTGATATGTTCTCGCGCAACGGATTCTGTCAATGTCATATCCATCCGTCCTCCTTTATCGGTCTCGCATCCGGTGAGCATTCCAACCACAGTGGTCAGCGTGATTGTCAAGGCGACAAGCGATGAGTGGATATTCCGATTTCTCATTTTATCGCCATCGCTTGATCGCCGTGCTGGGCTATGATGTCGCCCATGCCTTGCAGTGACTTGCTGTCAGGATCCCAGTAGTTACTGTGTGTATCGGAGTTGTAGTAGTACCAATCTGCGCTGCCGGGATCCGATTTGAATACGTGTGCACCGTAGTCTTTGTCGGTGGGGTTCGTGCCGTAATCATCGATGCCGGGTGTGTATCGCGCAATCTGGCTTTCGGCGTATTGCGGTACGGGGTCATGTTGTGCTTCGGTGGCATATACGTGGTTTTGAACTTCGTTGTGTGGGACACCGGTCAAATTCAGTTCGTCGGCACTATCAACAGTTGTGCCCGGACTGGCGACGAAGACTACGGCATCGGCATTGAGACTGCGTCCGTGTGCGGCCGCATCGCCGACCAACGTGGTTCCATAACTGTGTCCGACCACCGTATTGTATGACGGGGAACCATCGTGTGAGGCCCGCAAGCCGTCTTGGAACTTGTCCAGTGCGGATGCGCCATCGTCGGCGTAATGACGCTGCGTAGCATTTGTCAATCCTGGTGGTGCGTCATATCCCAACCAGGAAACCACCGAAGTATTATTTGCCCCGGCAAGATTGGCTTGTCTACGCATGAAGTCAGCCCGCGTCATCTCGCGGTCGATAGATGATGGTCGTGACGAGGTGCCCGGCACGTAGGTAGAGACGTTTGCCGCGGTGTCCGGGTTGCCGCTGGCGATAGCCGCATGCGGATTCTTGCCACTCTGACTGTCGAGCAACATCAGGTACCGGTCGGGTTTGTTCACCTCTGCCGCAACGGTTTTCAGGTCACCCAGCTTGTCCTTGACGGTGGGGTCACCGTTCTGTGCGCGAGTGAGTTCGTCCTGAAGCGTCAGCCGGTTGTAGTGATCACGGTCCACCGTCGGCAGCCCGTCGTGATTACCGAGGTAGTGATCGTGCTGGTAGAGCGCGTCTTTCTCAGCGGGAGTCAGAGTCTCCCAGAAATCGTGCAACTTCTTCGGATCGGTCGGCAGTTGCGATTTACCGTCGAGAATGTCCTGAACCTGCGAGCGCACCGGCGCGGCATCCGGAGTCTTCTCGTAGGTGGCGAGCGTTTGCAGATCGGTCGTGATTGCCTGTGCCGCTTTGGTTTCCGCATCCCCGAATTGGGTCAGCAGGTTCTTGATCCGGGTCTGGAATCCGGATGCCTGCCCCGACAGACTCTGTTGCAGCAGAACCGTCACGAGCGGCTTACCCGGTGCGGCCGCCGCGGGGGCTTTGGGGGCGGTGACGTTGCCTTCGTCGTCCACGGTCATGCCCGCGAACGGGATATCGGTGTCGACGATGGTCAGCAGTGAGGTCCGGTAGCCGTCGAGTTCGCCACCGTAGGTGTTGAGCGCGTCGGCGAGCGTGACGACCGTCCCCGCAAGGTGATTCGCGGCGAGTTCCTGTGCCAACCCGCGAGCCGACGCAGCGGTGGCGGCATCACCTTTCCAACTGTTCATCGCCGTATCGACGTCACGGTTCATCTGCCCGACCTCGGCGGAGAAGGTGTCGTTCTGGGTGATCAGATTCGCCGCGAGCGTGGCCATCGTGGCCGGTCGACAGTTCCGCACATGGCTGATGGTCGTCATCGCTGTGCACCGCCGGTGTACCGATGCAACTGCGCGGCGAAAGCCTGATCGGTCTCCTCATACGTCGTGGCCGCCGTCTTCGCGCCCTCCGACATCTGGCGAATGTTGTCTCCGATCAGGGCATACGCCTTCGACACGGCATCGGCGATCTGATCAGCCGAGCCCTGAACCGGCGAATTCGGCATGGTCACACTACCGGTGACCTTGATCTTCGCGATCGCATCGGAATGACCGGCGAGGGTGCCGCCGAGCCGATGCAACGTATCGAGGTCGGCCTGGAGAAAATTGCTCAAAGTATCCCCCTGAGAGCTGAGTTGCGACTACGGGTTCTGCTCGATTTCGGCGTGAACGCACCCGCGTTCACCGCCTGCCACAGCTGCACAGCCGTGCCATGCCTCCCCTCCCATGTGTGGGCCATCTATACATGGCTTCCCATCTTTACACGGTAGCGCTCGGCTTTCGAGCCATCCGGGATGGTTGCGGTCTCCGAAGTGGCGTCGCCCTATTCCGCGTACCACCGGTTCCGGTCGATCCGCGCAGCATGCGGCCGTGCGGCGTCGTGATCGGTGAACGTCGGGATCGCCTGTTCGGCTTGGGATTACATGTCCGGTACGGTGGCGGCCTACACCCGGCGGATGATGTCCGCCGCAATCATGGTCGTGCTACAAAGGCTGTTTTCGGCGTCGACGATCGCGCGGATGTCCTCCACGAGGATGAGGCTGGCGATCCGGTTCCAGCGCAGGTTGGATGCACTACACCGCAGCGTCGAGTTCTTCGAAGTTATTGCCCTGTGCGAACATTCGCCGTCGCCGTCGCCGTCGCCGTCGCCGTCGCCGTCGCCGTCGCCGTCGCCGTCGCCGTCGCCGTCGCCGTCGGTGTCGGTGTCGGGCGGGGGTGGACAGTATGTCCTGCGGATTGGTGGCGTAGGAGGTAAGCCGACTTTGTTTTCGGAAAGTGCCGGATCGTCAGGCGTGGGCCGTTGCAGGGGCGGGTGTCAGGACGGTCGTTCGAGTTCGGTCGGTTGCGGAGTGGTCGTGCCCTTGGCGGCCTGTGGAAAGCAGGGGGATCCGGCCGTGATGCTCAGTGAGCCATAGCCTTTGCCCGCACTCTCGATCGACAGTGAATAGCGGTCGGGGGTATCCACCGATGCCCAGTCGCTGGTGGAGTCCGGATTCAACCGGTATCCGCGGTCGGTCCAATAGGTGCGCGTCAGTTCGAAGTAGTGGTTGTCCTGACCTCGGGGAACACCGGTGATCCAGTATGCGATGACAGCTTGTACGGGGTGTCGGGGATCATCGTTGTTGTCGTCGCAAGGGACAGTGAGCGCGGCGTCGTTAGGACCGAACGAGCTCAGGTCTGGATGATCGGGTGTGCGGGACAACCCGACACCCGACGGCAATCCTCGCAGGGTATCGAGAAGGTAAGTGTCGATACGGTTCCGTGCGGCAGACTCGGTCAATGTGGTGCTCATCTGTACACCACTGTTGTTCTCCCGGCCGCATCCGGCGAGCAGCCCGGCAACAGCCGTCAAGGCAACGAATGTCGCGCCAATCCCTTTGCGTGCGAGGATCATTCGATGGCTCCTGGTTGATCCTCGTCTGCGGCGATGATGTCGCCCACCCCCTGTAACCCCTTGTCCCGCTGAGCTTTCAGTGCAAGCCCAGCCGATCGTCCCTATGGTGAATCCCCGTCGCCCTGCTGATCCGGCTCGGCCTTCCACTCGCGGTACATCTCGCCGATCTCCTCGACTTCGTCACGGGCTCGCTGCTGTACCCGCTGGGCGAAGGCGATGGTGCCGAGGTGGATGAATTCCTGAGCGTTGCGTCCAGGGTCGAAGTTGGCCATGCGGGCGGCCAGCATTGCCGCCGACGTCTGCATATCCATGCCAGCACCGCTGGCCGGCTGGTCCTGCCACCAGATATCCGTGAGGTTGGCGGCGAAGTCGGCGGCCAGCTCTTCAACCCTGTTCCAGGAGTCGGTCAGCCGGGTGGTGTACTCCTCGACTGTCATCGGTTTGGGTTCGGTGGCCTCCGGCGCAGCGGTGACCTCGGCGTTCGCAATCGGCTCTTCACTCACGATGCCCCCTGACGATTCCCCTTGAAGGCCAACGGAATCAGCGTACGCGGTCGAACTGACCGTCCGCGACTCCCTTGGTGAATGCGTCCCATTCGGCAGCGGTGTAGACCAATGCCGTGGAACCGCCGACGATCGTCGCGCCGCCGGCGGGATGCAGTGCGATGGACACCGTGTCGTCCAAGCTGGCCGAGGTTGCGCTCAGGACCAGGTGCAGGAAGGCGGACCACAGGTCGGGTGCGATGGACACGATCGGCTGATCATCGGACGGGCCGACGTATTTGCTGTCGCGGATGTGCACTGCCTCGGCTCGATGAGCGATTTCGACACAGGTGTGCTCGGATCCGGAATGGGTGGATTTGAACCAGGCTGTGTACATGCGATCACCCTATCTGCTGAGCTGTCTGTTCGATCAGACGCAGAGATTCCTTGCGACTGAGCGCAACCGAATGCACTCGATCGTATAGGAAGCTCAGCTCCGCGACCCGCCTCGTTTCCTCGACCACCAAGCCATACACCGCTGTTTCGAGCCAGCCGAGCGTTGGCATCCTGGTGCTGGCGAAGTTCAGGAGGTGGAAGGTCGCGGTGTTCAATGCGGCTATCGATCCCCTTGCGTCGAAAGGGATTACGCGGATATCCAAGGAGTCGCCGAGGGTATCGGCCAGCTCGACCAGATGGAGCAATTGACGGCGTTGCACCTCGGGGCCACCCACCTGTTGCATCAGGGGTGCTTGCCCGATGACGACTGACATCTGCACCCGGTCCGGCCCCTCGAGCAGGCGTTGCCGCTGCAAGCGTGCTCGGACTCGTTGCTCCGCCTCGCTGGGCCGTCCGGTCGCGGTGATCGACGACATGATGGCTCGGATGTACTCCTCTGTCTGCAAAAGTCCTGGGATGACACCGAATTCGAAACTGCGAATGCTCTGCGCGCCGTCTTCCAGACCGTAGTAGCGCAAGAGCTCGTCCTGGAACATGCCGGAATATTCGGCTTGCCAGCCTCGTTCCTCGGCCGCGGCCCGAAGTTCGCTCAGTTCGGCGAGTTCGTCCGCGTCGAATCCCAGCAGCGGCGCGAGCACCTGCAATCGATCTTCGGTCAGCAGTCCTTTGCCCTTGCTGAGTAGTGACCAGTACTGCTGGGTGATCGACAGCTTCCCGAAGATCTCCTTCGACTTGATTCCGCGACGTTTGGCCTGTTCACGGACTCGGAGCATCAGTTCCCAGTTGGCGACAGTGGGCGACGTGCGGGCCATCTCACTCCTCGACTCTCGTTCGGAGACTCTCGTTCGGGCAGTCTGAACAATACATATTCAGTTACTGGAATGTTCCGTACTGGATATTCCACTTGTAACAAAAAGTATTCTCTGATACTACTTGCTCGAGTGTTGTGAGTCATATCTCGACCACATGAAGGGGGTCGGAGTTTCATGGCGGTACAGGTAACCCGGTCACTGATCAGCAGTGATCGCACGAAACACAAAGCGGTGCCGGTGGGGCAGGGCTGTTGGGCGGCTTCATATCTGCCGGGGCAGGCGCTCGATGCCAAGCAGGCGACCGAGGCGATACGGATCGCCGACACGATTGCCGAAATGCGGGAGCGGACACAGCTTCTCGGCCTGACGCCGATGGAGGCGATCGGCTTGGCGACATACGGATACGAACTGCCGAAACGGCACTGGGATACGTTCGCCGGACGGATCGCGGTCGTATCCGCCGGTGTGGTGACAGTGCTTGCGGCCCAGATGATCTGGATCGGCGGATACTCGAACGTGGTCCGAGAGGTTGCGGCGCTGCCGGTTTCCGTGCTGAGCGCGGCGGCCGTGTTGATACTCTGCCTGTCCTTCCTGTTCGTCTCGAGCAGACCTCGTCGTTCCGCCGAGACCGACGATTACCCTCCGGTACCGATCGCCCCGACTACCGCCTGGTCGTGTTCGACGCGACCGGCCCGGCTGAGTGTGCCTGAGGCGCAACGAATATTGGAGGTACACCGTGGACATAATTGCGCTCGGCGATATTGTGCGCTCATCTCCCTACAGCGGAGGTTGCGGTGATTCTGCCGAGCAAAGAGACGCTTCTGCGGGGATGCAGCGGAACTCGTGCGCCGGACCATCCGATCGTTGTCGCGGCGCGTGAGCTGACCCGGCTGCATCGGAGGCGGATTGGCATCGCCCCATCCAGGTGTCCGGAAATCGACTGTGCTCGAACACAATTGATCAATTCGATCGATCGTTGGGTGACAATTCACCATCCTCAGGACCCGACCGCGGCTTACCTCCAATCGGAGTCCGTGGGGATGATCGTCGACAGAATCGCCCAGTACACGGCCGAGGCCCACGGCGCACTCGCCGACAATATCGCCGAACCGCATCGCCACCTGCTGTGGCTCCGACTCGCCGAACTTGCTTGTGCCTACAGTGATCTCGCGTTCGAAGTCGGCACCGGACGCCGCAGGCTCCCCACGCTCACTTACCTGCCGGGCGGCAAAGAAACATGGTCGCCGATATGAATCCTTCTCCCGATTCCGCCAGCATGCCCGACGGTCGGCGAGGGTTACCGCTATCGCATCCGGTGCCCGGAACCGACTGTGTCGGAATGAATCTCGCCGTCCGACCCACCGCGATAAACATCGCCATCGGGTTCTGTCGGTACACCCTGCACCGCTGGCGTTGGGCCGATGCGCTCACCGATGCCGAGCGCATCGTCCACGACCTCACCTCGGCGTTCGTCGCGGCTGTCGCGGACTCGGAGCCGAATTGCCCGACGCACATGGCGGTATGGCTGCGGCGGCCGTCCGAACACAGCGTGGTCGTCGAAGTGCGTGACTCCCCCGGGAACGCCGACGTCATCGCCCGCAGCGGCAATCTCATCAGCGCGACCGTCGAACAGCTCAGCACTCATTGCGGCCAGCACTGCTCCGCCGGAAGAACCGTGCTGTGGGCCGAACTCACCCGACCAGCGCGTCGAATATGAAACCCGTTGTCCGGCAACCTTTTATTCGGCTGTGACAACCCGTCGCAACCCCGGCACGTACCGCACGACAGTCGCCACCGCGACCACCACCCACGCCGCCAATGCCACCCAAGCCTCCCCCCGCCCGAACGTCACCATCCACGACTCCCCCACGGCCACACCGAATTCGCGGGTGCCGACGCCGTACATACCGATCGGGAACACGATGCTCCACAGCGACGGGTCGAATCCCCGGCGGAAGTGCTCGAACACATGCCGCCAGACGCCCGCGATGAGGAGTGCGGGGATCAGCCAGGTGCCGAACGCCCACAGCACCACGGCCGCGCCGATCAGCGCGGGGTGCGTCACCACGACCAGATGATCGGAGGTTCGTTCGATCAGTTTGGCGGCGGCCAGCACGCTGATCGCGGTGGCGCCCATGAAGATCCAGTACGGCGGCACCAGGGTCGCGGGGGTGAGTTCCCTGGTGAACAGCGCGCTCAGTACCAGCGCCGCCACGATGCCGTAGAGCATGCAGCCGATCGACCAGGCCAGCAGCGCGGGCGTGGTGAACCGGTGCGCCCACGGCGCGGGTAACGTGCTCGCGGCCACGGCCAGCGATTGGGTGCCGACCACCCACAGCAGCCAGGTGCCGTCGGCGCCGGTCATGCCGACGGCGGCGTTGTGGTGCACCATGAATCCCGCCGGAATCAGGTAGCAGAGAATGAGCCAGGCGATGGCGGCGACGGCCAGCAATGCCAGTGCCGCGGCGGCGAATCCGTGTGTGCTCAGTCCGGTGGACAGCACCCCGGCCCCGGCGACGAAGGTCAGGAAGGTGAATCCGACCGCGGGATTCCCGGCGTCGGCGGCCATCGCGCGCGGATGGCGAATCGCCCGGGCGATCATCGCGATCGTGAGTCCGGCGAACGCCAGCAGGCCGATGATCAGCAGCGCGTCCCCACCCCACTGCCAGCCCGCACCCGAAACGGCGCGCGCGACGATCCCGGTGGCCATCACCGAGGCGAACCAGGCGGGCTTCAGATCGCGTAAGGATGCGGCTCGATCGTCGTCCGACTCACCCACGCGCGCCAGTGTGACATGCGCCGACGCGAGATCCGGGGCCTGCCGCGCACCCGACCACCAGAAAGTTGCCAAATATTCGCCGCGCGAACGATACAGTCGGTCGAGGTGTGCCCGCCCAGACCGTCGAAAGGACCGCAACGCCATGGCGGAACCCGATGCGCTGATTCTCGAAACGGGCAGATACTTCCGTCGCGGCGATACCGCACCCGATCTGCACAGCGTCACCTATCGCGGCGGCACCGAGGGCGATGTCTTCTACCGCGACCGCTGGAGTCACGACAAGATCGTCTACTCCACGCACGGGGTGAACTGCACCGGATCGTGTCGCTGGAAGGTGTACGTCAAGGACGGCATCATCACCTGGGAGACGCAGGCGACCGACTATCCGTCCGTCGGCCCGGACCGTCCGGAGTACGAGCCGCGCGGCTGTCCACGGGGCGCGTCCTTCTCCTGGTACACGTATTCGCCGACCCGCGTGCGCTATCCGTACATTCGCGGCGTACTACTCGAGATGTACCGAAAAGCCAAGCGGGACACCGGAGATCCGGTGCGAGCGTGGGCGCGCATCCAGTCCGATCCGGCCCGGCGGATGGAATATCAGCAGGCCCGCGGCAAGGGCGGTCTGGTGCGCGTGCAGTGGGACGAGGTGCTGGAGATCATCGCCGCCGCGCATGTGCACACCATCGCCACGCACGGCCCGGACCGCATCGCCGGATTCTCCCCGATCCCGGCCATGTCGATGGTCTCGCATGCGGCGGGCGCGCGGTTCATGGCGTTGATCGGCGCGCCGATGCTGTCCTTCTACGACTGGTACGCCGATCTGCCGGTGGCATCGCCGCAGGTGTTCGGCGATCAGACCGACGTTCCCGAATCGGGTGACTGGTGGGATGCGGCGTATCTGATCATGTGGGGTTCGAACGTCCCGGTCACCCGCACCCCGGACGCGCACTGGATGGCCGAGGCGCGTTATCGGGGCCAGAAGGTCGTGGTGGTCGCTCCGGATTACGCCGACAACGCCAAATTCGCCGATCAGTGGCTACATCCGCATCCGGGCACCGATGCCGCGCTGGCCCTGGCGATGGGGCATGTGATCCTGCGGGAGTGTTTCGTGGATCGGCAGGTCCCGTATTTCACCGATTACGTGCGGCGCTTCACCGATCTGCCCTTCCTGGTCACGCTCGAGGAACACGAAGATGCTTGGGTACCAGGTAAATTCGTGCGCGCCTCCGACCTCGGTGACACCGGAGAGGGAGCCGAGTGGAAAACCGTTGTGCTGGAAGAGAATACCGGTGAGCCCGCGGTGCCGCCCGGATCGATCGGCTTCCGCTGGTCCGAATCCGGTGCGGGACACTGGAATCTGGATATGGGTTCGATCGCCCCGGCGCTGAGTCTGTACGGGCGCGGTGACGGGGTGCCGGTGTTGTTGCCGCGCTTCGACACCGACGGCGGCGCGGCTGCCCAGAGTCGCGGTGAGGTCCTGCGACGCGGCGTTCCCGCGCGTCGTCTGCACCCCGAAGGTCCGCTGGTCACAACGGTTTTCGACCTACTACTGGCCGGATACGGTGTCGGCCGCGGCGAGCTCCCCGGCGACTGGCCCGAGTCGTACGACGACCCCACCGCCCCCGGCACGCCCGCCTGGCAGCAGGAACACACCTCCGTCCCCGCCGCCGCCTGCATCCGGATCGCCCGGGAGTTCGCGGCGACGGCCGAGAAGTCGCGCGGCCGCTGCATGATCCTGATGGGCGCGGGCACCAACCACTGGTTCCATTCCGAGACGATCTATCGAACATTTCTGGCGTTGTTGCAGCTCACCGGGTGTCAGGGGCGTAACGGCGGCGGGTGGGCGCATTACGTCGGGCAGGAGAAGGTGCGGCCGTTCACCGGTTGGTCGACGTTGGCGGGCGCGATCGACTGGGCGCGTCCGGCCCGGCAGGCCATCGGCACCGGCCACTGGTTCGTGCACACCGATCAGTGGCGCTACGACAAATTCACCGCCGACACCCTCGCCTCACCACTGGGTTCGGGACGTTTCGCGGGGATGACCGCGATCGACTGCCTGGCCCAGGCCACCCGGCTGGGCTGGATGCCGTCCTATCCGACCTTCGACCGCAATCCGCTCGAACTGGGTGAGGGCGAACACGCGGTCGCCCGCGCGGTCAACGAAATACTCTCCGGCACCTTGAAATTCGCCATCGAGGACCCCGACGAACCGCGCAACTGGCCGCGCGTGCTGATGCTGTGGCGGGCGAACCTGCTCGGGTCCTCGGCCAAGGGCGCGGAGTATTTCACCAAACATCTGCTGGGTACGCAATCCACGCTGTCCGCGCAGGAGGCTCCCCGGCGCTCGCGTCCGCGCGATGTGCGCTGGCATCACGAGGCGCCCGAGGGCAAGCTGGATCTGCTTGTCTGTCTGGACTTCCGGATGACCTCCTCGACATTGCTCTCGGATATCACGCTGCCCGCCGCGACCTGGTACGAGAAACACGACCTGTCCTCCACCGATATGCACCCCTTCGTGCACGCCTTCTCCCCCGCGGTCGACCCGCCCTGGCAGGCCCGCACCGATTTCGACATCTTCCGCGCGCTGGCCGACCGGCTCAGCGAACTGGCCCGCGAGCACCTCGGCGTCCGACATGACCTGGTGGCCACCGCATTACAGCACGACACCCCGGGTGAGCTGGCCCAGCCGGGCGGTGTGGTGCGGGACTGGCGACGTGACGAATGCGCCCCGGTGCCCGGCCGGACCTTCCCGACCCTGACCGTCGTCGAGCGCGACTACACCGCGATCGGAGCCAAATTCGCGGCGCTGGGTCCGCTGGTCGAGGAACTCGGCCTGCCGGTGAAAGGGATCGCCCTGCGACCCGACGCGGAGGTCTCCTATCTGGGCTCGCTCAACGGCGTGGTCGAATCGGGCCCGGCGGCCGGACGTCCGCGCATCGATACCGCGGTGCACGCGGCCGACACCATCCTGTCGCTGTCCGGAACCACCAACGGCCACTTGGCAACTCAGGGTTTCCGCACGTTGGAGCGCCGCACCGGACAGGCGATGGCCGAGCTGGCGGCCGAACACGAGGGGAAGCGCGTCCACTACGTCGACACCCAGTCCGCACCCGTTCCGGTGATCACCTCGCCGGAGTGGTCGGGCAGTGAGAGCGATGGCCGCCGGTACACCGCGTTCACGCAGAACATCGAGCAGCTCCGGCCCTGGCACACGCTGACCGGACGTCAGCAGTTCTTCCTGGATCACGACTGGATGGCCGAGGTCGGCGAATGTCTGCCGGTCTATCGGCCGCCGCTGGATATGAGCCGGCTGTTCGGCGAACCCGAACTGGGCCCCGACGGCCAGCGTCAAGTGACGGTTCGCTACCTGACCCCGCACAACAAGTGGTCGATCCATTCGGAGTATCAGGACAACCTGTTCATGCTCTCGCTTTCGCGTGGCGGACAGGTGATCTGGATGTCCCCGGCCGACGCCGAGTCGATCGGGGTCGCGGACAACGACTGGATCGAGGCGGAGAACCGCAACGGCATCGTGGTGGCCCGCGCGATCGTCTCGCATCGGATGCCCGCGGGCACCGTCTACATGCATCACGCGCAGGAACGCACGGTGAACGTGCCGCGCACCGAACGCACCGGACGTCGCGGTGGGATACACAACTCGCTCACCCGGCTGCTGCTCAAACCGACCCACCTCATCGGCGGTTATGCCCAATTGTGCTGGGGTTTCAACTATTTCGGGCCGACCGGGAATCAACGTGACGAGGTGACCGTGATCCGCCGCCGCTCCCAGGAGGTGCAGTACCGATGAAACCGATGGCGCAGCTGGCAATGGTGATGAACCTGGACAAGTGCATCGGGTGTCACACCTGCTCGGTGACCTGCAAGCAGACCTGGACCAATCGCGGCGGGATGGAGTACGCCTGGTTCAACAATGTGGAAACCCGTCCGGGACAAGGGTATCCACGCCGGTACGAGGATCAGGAACGGTGGCGCGGCGGCTGGGCGCTGGACCGCCGGGGCCGGTTGAAGTTGAAGGCGGGTGGGCGGCTGCGAAAGTTGTTGTCCATCTTCGGGAATCCGGTGTTGCCGGTGATCCGGGACTACTACGAGCCGTGGACGTACGACTATCGTGCGCTGACCCAGGCGCCGCTGGGTGACGATTATCCGGTCGCGCCGCCGCGTTCGCTGTTGTCGGGTAAGCCGATGCGGATCGAATGGAGTGCCAACTGGGACGACAACCTCGGTGGTGCGACCCAATTCGGCGAGTTGGATCCGATGGTGCGGAAGGTTCGCGAAACCGCCTCGGAGAAGGTGAGATTCGAGTTCGAGCAGACGTTCATGTTCTATCTGCCGCGGATCTGCGAGCACTGTCTGAATCCGGCGTGTGTGGCCTCGTGTCCGTCGGGTGCGCTGTACAAGCGGGGTGAGGACGGCATCGTGCTGGTCGATCAGGACCGCTGCCGGGGCTGGCGGATGTGCGTGACTGGCTGTCCGTACAAGAAGATCTACTTCAACCACAAGACCGGCAAGGCCGAGAAGTGCACGCTGTGTTATCCGCGCATGGAGGTCGGGCTGCCGACGGTGTGTTCGGAGACCTGCGTCGGGCGGCTGCGGTATCTGGGCGTGGTGCTGTACGACGCGGACCGCGTCACCGAGGCGGCCTCCACGCCGTCCGAAACCGACCTCTACCAGGCGCAACTGGGCGTATTCCTGGATCCCGAGGACCCGAAGATGCGGCACGAGGCCGAGCGCGCGGGCATTCCGGCGGACTGGATCGAGGCCGCCCGGCATTCGCCGGTACACGCGCTGATCAGCAAGTATCGTGTCGCGCTGCCGCTGCATCCGGAATACCGGACGATGCCGATGGTCTGGTACATCCCGCCGCTGTCCCCGGTGGTCGAATCGCTGGCCGAAACCGGATTCGACGGTGAGGATGCCGGGCATCTGTTCGGCGCGATCGATTCGCTGCGTATTCCAATGGAATATCTGGCCGAGTTGTTCACGGCCGGTGATGTGGTGCCGGTGCAGGATGCGTTGGCCCGGCTCGCGGCCATGCGGTCGTATCACCGCGACATCAATCTCGGTGATCCGCCGGACGAGTCGATTCCCGAGGCGGTCGGCATGTCGGGTGGTGAGTTGAAGGATATGTTCCGACTGCTGGCGATCGCGAAATACGATGAGCGCTACGTGATTCCGACCGCGGCGGTGGGTGATGCGCAGCGGCTCGAGGAGTCGGCGATGCCCGACGGATGCAGTCTGGACTACGAGGGCGGTCCCGGCATGGGCGCGGCCGGGCCGCTGGGCGACGATTCGGGGCGAAAGCTGTTGCCGCTCATGACCGTAGAGAATTTCCACCTGACGCGCGAGCGACAGACCACCGACGAGGACTACCGGTGAGCGGGCGTTCGACTCCGGTGCTGTATCAGGTCGCCGCACACTGCCTGGACTATCCCGACGAACGATTCTTCGACCGATTGCCGCTGTTCACCTCGGGCGCGCCCGCGTTGCGTCCGTTCCTGAAACACGCTGCGGCGGTGGGCCGGGACGCGTTGTGCGAGCAGTATGTGCAGGTCTTCGACTTCCACAACCGGCACTGTCTGCACCTGACCTGGTGGCAGGACGGTGATACGCGACGTCGCGGTGGTTCGCTGGCTCGTCTCAAGCGGATCTACCGCGATTGCGGAATGGATTTGCGGGACAGCGACTTACCCGACTACCTACCGGTCATACTCGAATTCTGTGCTGCCACCGGATCTTCCGAGCTGCTCATCGAACATCGGCCGGGCCTGGAGTTGCTGCGTCTCGCGTTGGAGGAATCCGGAACCCCGTACGCCCAGGTCCTGAACGCGCTCAGCGCCACCCTCCCCGGCCCGACCCCGCGCGATCGGGCCGCCGCGCACGCACTGGCGCAATCGGGCCCGGCCACCGAAACCGTCGGCCTGGCTCCCTACGGCCACCTCGACCTACTACCCGTGCTCGGCAACGGAGGTCACTGATGCAGGTATTCCTATGGGGCGCACTGCCTTACATCACTCTGATCTCGTTGATCGGCGGTCTGTTCTGGCGACACCGCTACGACAAATTCGGCTGGACCACCCGCTCCTCCGAACCGTACGAGTCGCGCCTGCTCAATATCGCCTCGCCGATGTTCCACTACGGCATCCTGTTCGTCCTGGTCGGTCATCTCATGGGCCTGTTCATCCCCGAAAGCTGGACCAGCGCACTGGGTTTGAGCGAACACGCCTACCATCTGCTGTCCCTGATCGGCGGCACGATCGCGGGTGTGCTAGCCATCGCCGGTGTCGTGCTGCTGGTCATCCGCCGCCGCACCCACGCCCCCGTCTTCCGCGCCACCACCCGCAACGACAAGGTCATGTACCTGTTCCTGCTCTCGGCGATCTTCCTGGGCCTGTTCGCCGAACTCACCCACTCCACCCTCGACCACGGCTACGACTACCGCACCACCATCGCCCCCTGGGCCCGCCACATTGTCATCCTCGACCCCCGCCCCGCCCTGATGAGTTCGGTCCCGATCGCCTACCAGATCCACGCGGTCATCGGCATGCTCCTGATCGCCCTGGTCCCCTTCACCCGCCTGGTCCACATGTTCAGCGCCCCGATCCAGTACCTCTTCCGCCCCTACATCGTCTACCGCTACCGCGACCCGAAGCAGACCGGCCGCGCCGCCCGCCGAGGCTGGGAACCGATCGAGAGCTGATCCCCTTACGCCCTTGTGGTGCCACGTCATCGACGAGAGAGCTGGGGGCATGTACCGACCTGACGATTCTCTACGGTCACCCGCAGGACCCGCGGCAGTTCGACGAGTACTACCAGAGCGTGCGCCTCCCGATCGCGAAGAGGACGCGGGGACTGAAGAAATGGACGATCGGCCACGGTGGGAGCGCGAACCCACGTTCGTCTACAGCCTGGAGCAGGATCTGATCCGGCCGATCGCGCGCCCTTCGCCGACGCTGTTTTCCGCTGTGGGTGAACGCGGCCCGGCCCCGGAACACTTGAGTTCAACCATTGTTGAGGTTTTAGTGTCGGTGGGTCGGTGTTGAATGGCCGGTGGAAGGGAGATCGGCGGATGACGATCGAATCGGTGGCGTGGAATCAGCTGTATCGGCAGGCCAATGCGCCCGATGAGCGGCGGGGGTTCAGTGCGGCGACGGCTCGGCGGATGCTGCGGTTCGCGCGGCCGCATCGGCGGCTGTTGCTCGGATTTCTGGTGTTCAGCGTGGTGTCGGCGGTGTTGGAGGTGGCCAATCCGCTGTTGGCGGGGCGGGTGGTCGACCACATCGTCGGGCATTCCGCGGCGCGCGTGGTGGTGTTGCTGGCGGTGGCGATCGGCGCGCTGGCCGTGGTCGACGCGGCGCTGGGCATCGTGATCCGGTGGCTGTCCGCGCGGATCGGTGAGGGGTTGATCCTGGATCTGCGCACGTCGGTGTTCGATCACGTGCAGAAGATGCCGATCGCGTTCTTCACCCGCACCCGCACCGGGGCGCTGGTGAGTCGGCTCAACAGCGATGTGATCGGTGCGCAGCGGGCGTTCAGCACCACGCTCTCGGGAGTGGTGACCAATATCGTCACGTTGCTGTTGACGCTCGTGGTGATGGTGCAGCTGTCCTGGCAGATCACGCTGCTGGCACTGATCATGTTGCCGCTGTTCATGATTCCGGCGCGGCGGATGGGCACCCGGGTCGCGGTGATCCAGCGCGAGGGCGCGCAACTCAATGCCGCGATGAGTACGCAGATGACCGAGCGTTTCTCCGCACCCGGCGCGACCCTGGTGAAGCTGTTCGGGCGGCCGCGGCACGAGTCGGCGGAATTCGCCCTGCGGGCCGGGCGGGTGCGCGATATCGGCGTGCGGACCGCGATGTTGCAGACCACCTTCGTCACCGCGTTGACGCTGGTGTCGGCGTTGGCGGTGGCGCTGGTGTACGGCCTGGGCGGCTGGTTCGCGTTGCGCGGTCAGTTGAATGCCGGTGCGGTGGTATCGCTTTCGCTGCTGTTGACCAGGCTCTACGGTCCGTTGACGGCGTTGGCCAGTGCCCGGGTGGACATCATGTCCGCGCTGGTCAGCTTCGAGCGCGTCTTCGAGATCCTGGATCTGGAGCCGCTCATCCAGGACGCCCCCGATGCGACCGAGGTGCCGCCGGGCCCGGTCACGGTGGAATTCGACGACGTGCGGTTCGGCTATCCGGCCGCGGACAAGGTGTCGCTGGCCTCCCTGGAGGATGTGGCCACCCTCGACACCCGCGGCGGTGAGGAAGTGCTGCACGGGATTTCGCTGCGCGCCGAACCAGGGCAGATGATCGCGCTGGTCGGGTCCTCGGGTGCGGGCAAATCGACCATCGCCCAACTGCTTTCGCGCCTCTACGACGTGGATTCCGGCGCGGTCCGGTTGAACGGGGCCGATGTGCGCCAGTTGACCGGCCGTTCCATCCAGACCACCGTCGGCCTGGTCACCCAGGACGGGCATCTGTTCCACGACACCATCGGCGCGAATCTGCGGCTGGCCCGGCCCGCCGCGACCGAGGAGGAGATCTGGGATGCGTTGCGGCGCGCCAGATTGGGCGATCTGATCGGCTCGCTCCCCGATGGTCTGGACACGGTCGTCGGCGAGCGCGGCTACCGCCTCTCCGGCGGCGAACGGCAACGTCTCACCATCGCCCGCCTACTGCTCGAACAACCCCGCGTCGTGGTGCTGGACGAGGCCACCGCCGCCCTGGACTCCACCTCCGAGGCGGCCGTCCAGGAGGCCGTCGCCGAGGCCCTGACCGGCCGCACCGCCCTGGTCATCGCCCACCGCCTGTCCACCATCCGCAACGCCGACCAGATCCTGGTCGTGGAATCCGGCCAGATCGTCGAACGCGGCACCCACACCGACCTGCTCGCCCGCGAGGGCCGGTACGCGGAGCTGTACCACACCCAATTCGCCGACCAGGGCGATACGGTCGCGGCCTGACCGCTGATACGGTCGGCAGGGACCGGCGAAACAGCTTTCCGGGGAGGGGATTCCGGTGTCGACCGAGGTGCACAGGGCGATCGGTGAACTCGGTGCCGACGATGTCCGGATCGTGCGGGCGGCCGAGGCGGAGCTGGTGCGGGCCGGGCGTGCGGCGCTCGATCCGCTGTTGCAGGTATTGCGCGCACCGGCCTCGGAGCAGGTCGAGCGGTCCGGTATCGCGGTGCTGAAAGAGTTGGGCCCGTACGCATTCCGGCCGCTGCTGGAACGGATTGCCGCGACCCGGGCGGCCTCGATCATCGATCCGGAGGCAGTGGCGACCGCTCGCCGGGCGTGCCGTGTGCTGGGCTTTCCCGAAACCGAGCACATGCTGGTCCTGATGGAGAAGCTGTGCAGTCCGGACGAGGATGTCCGGTCCCTCGCCGTCCGCTACGCCGATATCGAATACGCTCCCGCGCTGGTGGTGATGCTGAGTGATCCCGATCCGTCGGTGCGTCAGCAGGCGATCCGGCGGCTCGGGGGCTTCGGTTCCGACATGGTGCCGCTGCTGCGCAGGGTCCGGCGTTCGCGTACGGTCCATCGTCGCGGAGCGCTCGCCGCGCTCGCCGAGATCGGCTGGGACACAATCGAACCCGATGATCTCACGGCCGTGCACAGGCTGATCCGAAGCAAACTGGCCGTCGAGGTTCCGCACCCTTTCGCCGAGTCGCCGAGAATCCGCGGCTGGTACGCGCTGCCGACCGATGATCAGGCGGCGGTCCTGGATGCGTTCGCGCTGTCGGACCCCGTCCCGGTGACTCTCCGAATGGGTTGTGCGGCAATAGAATCGATCTACAGCCAACAATCCGGCTGCGATCGGATGTTCGTCACCCCGGCGCTGGACGGCTGGACACTGATCTTCGGCAACAGGGTTCCGCACGGTGCCCGAGCCGGGCATCGGAGATTCCACAGCCTGGAACCGGACGTGAGTTCCATCGATTCCGAATACATGCGGATGATTCCGGAACTCTTCGACCACTGGGCGCACTGCGAGGAGCTGAGCAGGCGTTTCGGTGCCGCCCACCGCTACTGCGCAGTTGAGGACTACCTTCCCGGCGACTGGCTGATAATGCAGGCCGGGGAGGAGATCAGCTGCGGCTCCTGCTCCGACAGTGTCGCGGACTGGGAATTCATCGACGACGAGGACCCCTACGTCCACGGCCTACGCACCGAATCGACCCCGAATTGGCTGGCGGCCAATGGTTTCCCCGCCGACATGTGGGATCGAATCCACGACGAGATACTCACCGACCAGAACGCTTCGGCTACAGACCTCGAGAACGCCCTCGACGCAGCCTGGTCCCGTTTCCAACACCGAACCGGCCTCCCCGACGCCCTCTCGATCTCCCGAATAGCCGCCCGAGCCTCGATCTCCCCCTTCGCCCTCACCCCCGACACCCCCATCCAGGGCCACGGCGTACTAGCCCTGACCGCCTGCGGCCGTGACCGCGGTGGTCATCACGGTGCCTTCCCGATCTGAACGACGCCCCGGGTGTGTTGGTTGAGACGGCACTCTGGGCGCGTTGGTTGAGACGGCACCTGGGGCGCGTTGGTGAGACTGCGCCCGGGGTGTGTTGGTTGGAGATTGCGCCCGGGGTGTGCTGGTTGAGACTGCACCTGGGGTGTGCTGGGTGGGACTGCGCCTGGGGTGTGTTGGGTGGAGATTGCGCCTGGGGTGTGTTGGGTAGAGATTGCGCCTGGGGTGTGTTGGTTGGAGATTGCGCCCGGGGTGTGCTGGGTGGAGATTGTGCCCGGGGTGTGTTGGTTGAGACTGCACCTGGGGTGTGTTGGGTCGGGACTGCACCCGGGGCGTGTTGGTTGAGACTGCGCCTGGGGTGTTGGTCGGGACTGCGCCTGGGGTGTTGGTCGGGACTGCGCCCGGGGTGTGTTGGGTCGGGACTGCGCCCGGTGTCCGTGGCCATGAGAAAGTCTCCACTGGTGGCCGGTTGTAGGTCCCCGCTGGTGGCCAGGTAGAAGTTCCCGTTTCCCCTTGCTTGTCGTGTCGATGCCCGGAGCTCGTGGCCTGGGCGGTGACG
>NZ_WEGK01000015.1 GCF_009604405.1 Nocardia macrotermitis | reverse complement strand
CGGCGCACAGGCGTGCTATTTCGTGGGTCGGGTCGTCGGTGGGGTAGGGGATCAGGTCCAGGTGTAGGTGGCCGGGGTTTTGCGGGTTGTGTTGTGCCCGTAGGAATTCCAGCCAGGGGCCCTGGCCGGTGGCCGAGCGGATGCCGGCGTAGCGGGTTTGTTCGTGGGTGATGGGCCAGCCCGAGGCGGTCGACCAGAACGCGGCCAGGCGGGACGGGTCCGTGGCGTCCACGACGATGGCGGCGACCGAACCGGTGTCGGTGTACTGCTCGCGCGGTTCCAGCACGCAGAATTCGTTGTCCTCCGGATCGGCCAGGACCACCCAGGGCACCGCGCCCTGTCCGATGTCGACCCGGCGAGCGCCCAGCGACAACGCCCGATCCACCTGCACCCCTTGATGATCCAGCGAACGGCTGGACAGATCGAGGTGGATGCGGTTCTTCCCGGACTTGGGCGTGCGCGCGGGCCGGAAGCTCAGCGCGACATCGAGCGCGTCCGGATCGGGTGCGGCCACCTCGACCGCGCCGGGCCGATCGACGGCGACCTCCCAATCGAGCAATTCGGCCCAGAACCGGGCCATCCGACGCGGCCGAGTCGCATCGAAAACCACGCACGCCAGACGGGTGGACATGCGTCCACGGTAGCCGCCGCACCCCGGTGGGCGCACGGATTCGCCCGGTTCGCGAGGTCTCCGGGCGCGTCTCGTCGTGCGGGTCTCAGTCCGGGAATCGGTGTCGTGCGGCGGACAGATCGACCCGGTCGCCGCGGATCGGGCAGCCCTCCAGCGCGAGCTTCGCCAACTGCTTGTGCGCCAGATGCGGCGCGGGCGACCCGTCGGCCCGCAGCACCCGATGCCAGGGCAGGTCGGCGGCGTCGGTGCGCATGATCCACCCGACCGTGCGCGGCGTGGACAACCCGGCCGCGGCCGCGATATCACCGTAGGTACTCACCCGCCCCGCCGGAATCGCCGCGACCAGCTCACGCACCCGCTCGATCTGCGCATCGGTGGTCGCCACGTCAGCACCCCGGCTCCGGAGCCCCGGCGGCCGCCGACCCGACCGAACCCCGCCAACCGATACCGATGCGATCAACCCGCGACGTGAACACCGCCCCATTGTGCCCACTCCCACCGACAGATTCCGCGGGGCACATCACGTGACCGGGGAGTCTCGTATCGGCTGCGTTGTCCGGTGCCCGGCCACTGTGCTTGTTGCACCGAGTATTTCGCGCGTTCGACCGTTGGGGCGGCTCGGATCATCGAACGGCTCTTGTACATATTCGGTGGTCACAGTACGGCCCCCCGGGTCCTCACCCTGTCGTTTCGAGCACCACCGGTGTGATGCCCGTCCGAGTGGACTGCCGGGAATAGGCGCAACCACCGAATGTGCGACAGAGGAACCGGGTCCGCTGCGCGGACGCCGTTGGTGCGGGGAAAATGGGCGCGCGTCCGTCCGGGACGTCGATTCAGACTTGATACCCGGAGTTCGTGACAGAGCCCGTCGAACGATGGTGCGGAGTGCGTCGCGAGTTGTGCCGCGGTTTCGGGTGGCCGCGCGCCGGAGGGTTGCTCGGGGAGCGGGTGCGAATCACAGTTCGGCGGCGGCGGGGAACCCGGGCGGTCGCCGGATGCGCACTGTCGGGCAGTTGCGGATCCGGGGGTTGCGGGACGGGATTCCCGCTGTTGCCGCGTGCTGCGAGCAGGGTCGACGACGGCCCGGCGAATTCGTGCCGTCGATACCGGCGGTCGGCTGCCGAGGCCGATCACGGGACGAATAACCCTCGGTGGACCTGGGGATTTGCTGTATCGGAATTATTTCTGTCGGCCCCGTCTGTTGAAATAGCGAACGTGATGCGATCGGATGGCGCGGTGCGATTGGTGCGCCGCGGCGAGACGGCTCCCCGCCCGCGGGAATGGGGCGCCGATGTCCGGATGCTGTTCGCGGGGGGTGCGGGTGCGGATCCGGGGTGGCGGCCCTGGCAGGTGCTGGGCGGGCCGGGCACGGGCAAGACCTCGCTGCTGGTCGACATCGCGGTGGATCGGATCGTCTCGGGTGCGGATCCGGAGTCGATCCTGCTGCTGACCCATTCGAAACAGGCCGCGCTGCGGGCGCGCAATGCCATCACCCGGCAGGTCGCCGCCGCCGTCGTGGCGGACGTCGGCGGGGTGCCGGGGGCGATGCGCGAGCCGCTGGTGCGCACCGTGCACTCGTACGCCTTCGCGATCGTGCGAATGCAGGCCGAGGCGAACGGCAATCCGCCGCCCCGGCTGCTGACCGGCGCGGAACAGGACGTCGTACTGCGCGAGATGCTGCGCGGTGAACTCGAGGACATCCAGGCCGGGCCCGGCGGTCCGTACGGCGGCGCGATGGAGCTGTGGCCGCAGCGCCTGCATCCCGCGCTGGGCACCCTCGGCTTCGCCGAGCAACTGCGCGATCTGATGCTGCGCGCCACCGAACGCGGCCTGGGCCCCGAGGATCTGATCGACCTGGGCCGCCTACACGACCGTCCCGAATGGGTCGCCGCCGGACGTTTCGCCGAACGATACGAGCAGGCCATGCTGCTGCGCTGGTCGGTCGGCATCGAGGCCCCGGAGGCGAGTGCGCCCGCGTTGGATGCCGCGGAACTGGTCGGCGCGGCCCTGGACGCGTTCGTGCTGGAACCCGGTCTGCTCGACGCCGAACGCAGCCGCATCCACTGCTTGCTCGTCGATGATGCCCAGCATCTGGATCCGCTTGCGGCGCAATTGGTTCGCGTCATCGGGGGCGGAGGTGCGACCGCCGTGATCGCCGGGGATCCCGATCAGGCTGTCTATACCTTCCGTGGCGCGGACCCGCAGTTCCTCACCGATCTCGAGACCCGGCCCGAGCGGCGGATCCTGTTGCGGGACAATCACAGAGCCGCGTCGATCATCGATGATGTGGTCACGCGGATTCGTGGTCGGATGCCTGGCAGGTCGGCCCATAGAGTTGATTCGTCCACGGAACCGTCTCTCCCCGAGGAGAATTCGTCGGACCGATTCGATGTCGCGGATTTCGAGTACGAGGATGTAGCCGGTCTCGGGTACTTGGAGTCCGGCATCGATCCGTCGACCGTCGAACTCACAGAGCCGAATTTCGCCGTGCAGGTCCTGACGACACCGGCGAAGGAAGCCGCCCTGATCGCCGATCACCTGCGCCGCGCCCATCTCACCGATGGGGTGCCCTGGTCGCGGATGGCAGTCGTGGTGCGGTCTGTCCCGCTGTCGCTGGCCCCGCTGCGCCGCGCGTTACTGGCGGCGGGAGTCCCTGTGCTGCAACCGAAACCGGATGTCCCGCTGGCCCGCCGGCGCGGTGCCGGATGGATGCTGCTGTCGCTGCGCGCCCTGCTCGCCGCAGCCCGCGAACGCCCCGATCTGTTCACCGAGGACGACGCCCTCGACCTGCTCACCGGCCCCCTCGGCGGCGCGGACCAGATCAGCCTGCGCCGCCTACGTCGCGGTATCCGCCGCACCATCCTGGAACGCACCCGCCGCCAGGACCCGACCGATCCGTGGGCCGCGGCCGGTGAGCCACGGGATCAGTCGATGGAGATGCGGGAAGGTCCCGACCGCGGGGACTCACCGGCGGCCCCCGAGACCTACCCGGACACATCGCGAAGTGCGGGCGATTCCCCGGCCCCGCATCGAGAGGCCCCGCATCGAGAGGCCCCGCATCGAGAGGCCCCGCATCGAGAGGTTCTGGACCGTGAGGCCCCGGATCGGGAGGCCCCGGATCGGGAGGCCCCGGATCGGGAGGCCCCGGATCGGGAGGCCCCGGATCGGGAGGCCCCGGATCGGGAGGCCCCGGATCGGGAGGCCCCGGATCGGGAGGCCCCGGATCGGGAGGCCCCGGATCGGGAGGCCCCGGATCGGGAGGCCCCGGATCGGGAGGCCCCAGATCGGGAGGCCCCAGATCGGGAAGCCCCAGATCGGGAAGCCCCAGATCGGGAAGCCCCAGATCGGGAAGCCCTGGACCGGGAAGCCCTGGACCGGGAGGCCCCAGACCGGGAAGCCCTAGATCGGGAGGCCCAGGATCGGGAGGCACCGGACCGAGATCGGCCGAGTCGGCGCGGAAAGCCCCTCGGCGACTCGGGCGACCTCGAATTCGATGACGACACACTGGATTCCGAACGTTTCGCGGACCTGGACCGCTCCTCGGCACAGGTGCTACGAGAGCTGATCACCGGCACCGGCGACACCGCGATCCTCGAGCGCCTGACCGACGTGGAATCCGCGCCCCTGCGCCGAGTGCTGACCGCGGTGCGGCGGGCGGACAAGGCGATGCGACGCGGGGCCGGGCTCGAGGATGTGCTGTGGGCGCTGTGGACGGCCTCACGACTGGAACGCCGCTGGGTCGGTCAGTCCGAGCGCGGCGGCGCGGGTGCGATGCAGGCCGATCGCGATCTGGATGCCGCGGTGGGACTGTTCGACGCGGCCGCGGCCTATGTGGATCGACTGCCTCGCGCGACCCTCGAGGGTTTCGTGGAATACCTGGAGCAGCAGGAGATTCCGCAGGATTCGGCGCCGCCGACCGAATCCGGTGGCGCGGTCGCGATCGTCAGCGCGCACACCGCGGCGGGCCGGGAATGGGATGTGGTCGCCGTCGCCGGTGTGCAGGAGGGGATCTGGCCGAATCTGCGGCCGCGCGGCACCCTGCTCGGTGTCGAGGATCTGGTGGATCTGCTTGCCGGAGTGGGCTTTCCGGGTGAACAGCTGAGCCGATCCGCGCCGATTCTGGCCGAGGAGCGGCGGCTGTTGCTGCTGGCGTGCAGCCGGGCGCGCCGCTCGCTGCTGGTGACCGCGGTCGAATCCGTCTCGGGCGACCGGGATCTGGTGCCCTCACGCTTCCTGGCCGAACTCGACGCCACCGCCGGATCCGGTGAGCCCGGCCGCATCCCGCCGCCGGTGGATCCCGGCCGCGCCCTGGTCATGCAGGCGCTCATCGCCGAATTGCGCACGGTGGCATGCGATCCCGAGGACACCCCACAGCGTCGTCACCGCGCGGCCCGCCAACTCGCCCGGCTGGCCCGGGCCCGGGTGCGCGGCGCACATCCGGACGAATGGTACGGCACTGCCGACCTCAGCTCGCAGCTGCCGCTGTGGGGTCAGGACGAGGGCCCGGTCGCGCTGTCCCCGTCCACGGTCGAACTGCTGAGCACCTGTCCGCTGCGCTGGGCCCTGGAACGGCACGGCGGCAACGACGGGGAGAATCCCTATGCGGTGAAGGGAAATCTGGTGCACACCCTGGTCCAGGCGCTGGCCGGGCACGTCGCCGAGGCGGAGGTCAAGGCGGCGCTGGTGCGCGCCTGGAAGGCGGTGGATCCGACCTCGGACGACGACGGCCCGCACAGCTGGCACTCCCGCCTGGATCTGCATCGCACCGAGGAGATGCTGGACACCTTCCTGGCGTGGTTGCGCAACACCCGCGCCGAACTCACCCAGCTGGGCGTTGAGGTGCCCGTCGACTGTGTGCTGCCCGCCCGAACCGCCGACGAGTACCCGGTCCGGATTCGCGGCCGGGTGGACCGGGTGGAGCGGGATGCGTTGGGGCGCTTCGTGATCGTCGACGTCAAGACCGGTAAGACGCCGATCTCCAAACAGGCCGCCCAGGACCACGCGCAGCTGGCCACGTATCAGGTGGCCGCCGCCGCGGGCGCGCTGGACGACACCGGCGCCGATCCGCAGCCCGGCGGCGCGCGCCTGGTCTACGTCGCCAAACCCAGTGCCAAGGAGGGGGCCGCCCAGCGACTGCAAGCCGCCCTGGACGACGAGTCGATCCAGCAGTGGCGCGACACCATTCACGATGCCGCCGCGGCCACCCGGGGCCCGAGTTATCTGGCCGTCCGCAACGACGGCTGCCGGCACTGCACGGTCGCGGGCAGCTGCCCGGTCCAGGATGCGGGGCGCCAGGTGACCGAGGAGTGACCGGGCCCGGCGAGCGGACCGGTCGTCGCGGCATCACGCCGTGGCAGCTGGCCGACGCGCTCGGGCTGCCGCCGCCGACCGACGAGCAGGGCGCGGTGATCGCCGCGCCACCCGGTCCGACGCTGGTGGTGGCGGGTGCGGGCGCGGGGAAGACCGAGACGATGGCCGCCCGCGTGGTCTGGATGGTCGCCAACGGTCTGGTGGTCCCCGACGCCGTGCTCGGCCTGACCTTCACCCGCAAGGCCGCGCAGCAGTTGACCACGCGCATCCGCACCCGGCTCGCGCGCCTGGCCGGTGCGCCGCTGGTGCGCGAGATCGACCCGACCGGGCGCTTGCGCGGCCTGCTGACCGGGTCGGAACCGGAGATCAGCACGTATCATTCGTACGCGGGCCGGCTGCTCGGCGAATACGGGCTGCTGCTGCCGGTCGAACCGTCCGCGACGTTGCTGACCGAGACGCAGCTGTGGCAGTTGGCGCACCGGGTGGTCACCACCTGGGACGGTGACCTGGAGACGCAGCGCACCCCGGTGTCGGTCACCGAGGCCGTTCTCGCCCTCGCCGGACAACTCGCCGAACATCTGGTGGAGCCCGAACAACTGGTGCAGGCGCACACCGAACTCGAGAAGCTGGTCTACACCCTGCCGAAGGGGCCGCGTCAACGTGGCGGGCCGAGTCAGGCCCTCAAGGACATCGTCGACGTGCAGACCGAACGGGTTGCACTGCTGCCGCTGGTGCGACGTCTCGCCGAAGAGTTACGGCGAAGGGGCGCACTGGATTTCGGTTCGCAGATGTCGCTGGCCGCGCGCCTGGCCGCGGAACATCCGGAGGTCGGTGCGGCCGAACGCGGGCGGCTGGGCGTCGTGCTGCTCGACGAGTATCAGGACACCGGCCACGCGCAGCGCATCCTGCTCGCGGCGCTGTTCGGTGGTCCGGATGCGGCCGGTGCGCCGAGTGCGTCGAACAGCACTGGGGGAGAGCATGATTCGACGGGATCGCGGCGACTGGCGGTGACCGCCGTGGGCGATCCGATGCAGTCGATCTACGGCTGGCGCGGTGCGTCGGCGGCGAACCTGCCCCGGTTCACGACCGACTTCCCCAGTGCGCCAGGGGTTCCCGCGCCGATCCTGCCGCTGCTGACCAGTTGGCGCAATCCGCCCGAGGCGCTGGACCTGGCGAATCTGGTCGCCGAGCCGCTGCGGCACACCGAGGGCGGGGTGAGTGTCGACGCACTGCGTCCCAGGCCGGGCGCGGTGCCGGGTGCGGTGGCCCTCGCGCTCGTCGAAACCGTTGCGGACGAACGGGAGTGGATCGCCGAACGGATCGCCGCGGAATGGGAGGCGCACGCCGACGCCGGTGCCGCGCCACCGACCTCGGCGGTGCTGATCCGCCGCAACGCCGACGCCCCCGGACTGGCGGAAGCGTTGCGCGAGCGCGGATTACCGGTGGAGATCGTCGGCCTGGGCGGGCTGCTGGCCACCCCCGAGGTCGCCGATGTGGTCGCGACCCTGCGCCTGATCGCCGATCCCGCGGCCGGGAGTGCGGCCATGCGCATCCTGACCGGCGCGCGCTGGCGCATCGGGGTCGCCGATCTGGCCGCGCTGGCCCGTCGCGCCCGAGATCTGTCCATCACGCGTCCGCCCGAGCAAGCCCCCGCGATCACCGATCCCGCCGCCCTGGCCGAGGCACTGCACACCGTGGCCCCCGAACCCGCCGAACGCGCCGGTCTGGCCGATGCGATCGCCGATCCCGGTGCGCCGGAACAGTATTCGGAGTCGGGTTATCAGCGTATCGAGGCGCTGGGACAGGAGATGGCCGCCCTGCGCGAACGCGGTGGCCAGTCGCTGCCCGAACTGGTCGCCGACGTGGAGCGCACCATCGGCGTCGGGGTGGAGACCCAGACCCGTCGCGCCGCGGCCGGTGGCGGTGCCGGGCGTGAGCATCTGGATGCCTTCGCCGAGGTCGTCGCCGGATATGCCGCCGATCACCGGGCGAATCTGACCGGCCTGCTGACCTTCCTCGCCGCGGCCGAGGAGGTCGAGAACGGTTTGGAGCCAGGCGAAGTCGAGGTCGCCCGCGATCGGGTGCAGGTGCTGACCGTGCACGCCGCCAAGGGACTGGAATGGGAGGTGGTGGCCGTCCCGCACGTCAGCAGGGGCGTGTTCCCCTCGGGTGCGGCGGCCGGAACCTGGCTCGGCGCGCTCGCCGAACTCCCCACCTCGCTGCGCGGTGACCGGCAGCGCGAGGACGCCCGTGACGGCGTCCCGGTCCTGGACCTGTCCGGCCTGTACGACCGCGCCGATCTGGAACACGCCATCAAGGAACACAAGGCCGCGCTCACCCGCCGCCGGGTCGACGAGGAACGCCGGTTGTTCTACGTGGCGCTCACCAGAACCGAACGCGCCCTGTTCGTTTCGGCGCACCACTGGGCCGAGACGGGTTCCGAACCCAAGGGCCCCTCGGACTTCCTGCTCGAGCTGAAACACGAAACCGAGCGTCCCGGAACCGATCTGGCCATCGCCGTCCGCATCGACCGCTGGGACCCGGCCCCGCCTCCCGGCACCGCCAACCCCTTCACCGACGACCCGGCCAACGCCACCTGGCCCCGCGACCCCCTCGGCAAACGCCGCGCGGCCCTGGAATCCGGTGCGACCCTGGTCCGCGACGCCCTCACCGACCTGCCCCCCGAAAGTGACTTGACCACAAAGACTTTCGTCGGCAATGGCGACCGTGCCGAATCCGGCGGTCCGACTGGGCAACTCGTGCTGTTCGCCGATCCGGACGACGCGGATTCGCCCGAATTCCTCGCCGGTGACCTGGATTACGACGACCCCGAGGACGACGACCCCGAAGGCTGGTCCGCCGACGTGGACGCCCTGCTCGCCGAACATTTCGCCGCCGCCGACCCGATCACCGAGGTCGAACTGCCCGAACAGCTTCCCGCCACCGCACTGGTGGAGTTGCGCGCCGACCCCGCGAAACTCGCGGCGCGACTGCGACGTCCGCTGCCCTATCCACCGAGCCCGTTCGCGCGCCGCGGCACGGCCTTCCACGCCTGGTTGCAGCGCTGGTTCGGGGCCGGTCAGACGCTGGATCTGGACATGTTGTCCGGCGCGGAGGATCCGGACGAGGCCGACGCCGAACTGACCCGGCTACAGGAGGCGTTCCTGTCCTCCTCCTGGGCCAACCGCAACCCGGTCGAGGTGGAGGTCGCCTTCGAGACTTCCGTTGCGGGAACGCTCATTCGGGGCCGCATGGACGCGGTCTTCGCCGAACCGGGCGGCCGCTGGCTGGTGGTGGACTGGAAGACCGGTGCGGAACCCACTCGCGCACAGGAGAAGTCGGTCGCGATGCAGCTGGCGGTCTACCGCCTGGCCTGGGCCCGCCTGATGGCCACCCGCACCGGCGAACCGGAATCGGCAATGCTCGAAAGAATCAGCGCCGCATTCCATTACGTCCGCACCGGCCGCACCATCGCCCCACCCGACCTCCCCGGCCCCACCGAACTCGCCACCCTCATCACCGAAACTCCGTTGGCCGGAACCTCGGACGACCCCGAACTCAACGAATGAGCCGAGTGTGATCGCATCGAACCGGTTGTTCGCCACCGAAATCGCCACGGGCCCGGGCGGTCCGGTGCAGGGACCCGCCGGATATTCGATCAGTGGTCTCAGGCCGCGCGACGGATCTTCAGGGCCGCGGTGATCATCGGGATCTGCAAGGGCAGCCGGAGTACCGAGACGATCTTGACCGGCAGCGGGGTCTTGGGGTTGCTCAGGGAGTCCGCGGTGAACTTGACGTTGGCTGGGAAGACGGCGATGAACAGGGCGGCGGCCAGCAGCCCGCCCAGGCGGCGGGTGCGCGGCAGGGCCAAGGCCAGGCCGACCAGGATCTCCGCGACACCGGACAGGTAGGTGTAGGTGCGGGCCTTACCGGGCAGGGATTCGGGCACGATCGAATCGAACGGCTTCGGCGCCACGAAATGCAGTGTGCCGATACCGAACAGCAGTGCGGTCATCAGGTAGACGCGGCCGGGCCGCGGCGGGGATTGCTCGCTCATGTGAACCACTGTTCCATCCGTGCGCCGGTCCCGTCGAGCGGGACCCCGGGCGGTACGCTGCGGGGCGTGTGGCGCACGCGAGGGGACGGTGGATCGGATGTTCGGTGAGCAATCCACGCCTGGGTTACCGCGACTCAACGACCGGCCCGATTACAAACTCGTCGGCATCCTGCGCATCCCGGAATTGCAGTCCAGCCCCTGGTCCGCGCTGGTGCGCCGGGTGCTGCTGGCACTCGGGCTGCTGGCCCTGGCGACCGCGGTGGTGTACTTCGGCCGGGACGGTTATCACGACAGTCGCGGCACCCGGCTCGGCCTGCTGGACGCGGCCTACTACTCGACGGTCTCGCTCTCGACCACCGGCTACGGCGATATCACGCCCTATACCTCGCAGGCGCGGCTGATCAACACGATCGTCATCACGCCGCTGCGCATCCTCTTCCTGATCGTGCTGGTCGGTACCACCCTGCAGGTGCTGACCGATAGATCCCGGCAGGCGTTCAAGATTCAGCGATGGAGGCACAGGGTGCGTAATCACACCGTGGTCGTCGGATACGGGACCAAGGGCCGCACCGCGGTGGACGCGATTCTCGGCGACGGCGTACCCGCCGGGCAGATCGTGGTCGTCGACGTCGATCCGGCCGCCCTCGAGGCCGCCACGAACGCGGGCCTGGTGACCGTCGCCGGATCGGCCACCCGCTCGGATGTGTTGCGGCTGGCCGGAGTTCAGCACGCGTCCGCGGTGGTGGTCGCGGCCAATCGGGACGACACCTCGGTGCTGGTCACGCTCACCGCGCGGGAACTCAACAAGTCCGCCAAGATCATCGCCTCTATCCGCGAGTCGGAGAACGCGCATCTGCTGCGGCAGTCCGGCGCGGATTCGGTCGTGGTCTCCTCCGAGACCGCGGGCCGCCTGCTCGGCGTCGCCACCATCACGCCCAGCGTGGTCGACATGATCGAGGATCTGCTCACCCCGGAGGTGGGTTTCACGGTCGCCGAACGCGAGGTCGAGAACGACGAGATCGGCGGTTCCCCACGGCATCTGCGCGACACCGTGCTCGGCGTGGTGCGCGAGGAGCGTCTCATCCGCGCCGACGAGCCCGAGGTGGACGCGCTCGAAGCGGGCGACAAACTGCTCTACATTCACCGCGCGCACAAGCAGTAGCCATCCGGTCGTTCGCTGCCGCCTCCGGGCTCGTCGCTTCCGGCGGATAGGCTCGACGGGTGGCTGGTTTCGAATTGCATGAAGTTCCGCTGCTGTCCCGTTCGGGACTCGACCGCGCCGAGGAGTTGCGCGCGGACGAGCAGGCGTTGAAGCAGGGGTGGGCCACCGCGCGGCTGCTACGGATGAACCGGCGCGGTCAGGTGCGCGTCGACGGGGCGAGCGTGCTGTTCGAGGCGGCGACCTCGCTGTCCGCCGAACCGTCCCCCGACGCGGTGTTCCTCGGCGTCGACGGCGACCACATCTGGGCGGTGCGCGACAACGACATCGACGGTCAGCTGATGGATCTGCGCGCGGTCGGCATGGGCCCGGTGGAACTCGACGACGCCGTCCTCGGTGTGCTGACAAGTGCACTGGCACTGCTGAATTGGCATGATCGGGCCCGGTTCAGCGCCGTCGACGGCACCGTGACCACCGCCGCGAAGGGCGGCTGGTCGCGTTTCAACGAGGCCGGGCACGAGGAGTTCCCGCGCATCGATCCGGCCGTCATCTGTCTCGTGCACGACGGCGGCGATCGGGTGCTGCTGGCCCGGCAGCACACCTGGCCGGAGCGGATGTTCTCGATCCTGGCCGGTTTCGTGGAGGTGGGCGAATCGCTGGAACGCTGTGTACAGCGGGAACTCAAGGAGGAGGTCGGCGTCGATGTGCGCGACATCCGTTATCTGGGCAGCCAGCCGTGGCCGCTGCCGCGTTCGCTGATGCTGGGTTTCACCGCGCTGGGCGACCCGGATCAGCCGCTGGTCTTCTCCGACGGCGAGATCACCGAGGCGCACTGGTTCACCCGCGACGAGGTGCGCACCGCGCTGGCGGCGGGCGCGTGGGGTTCGGTCACCGGGACCGCGACCCCCGACGCCGCGGCACACCGCCTGCTACTTCCCGGTTCGATCTCCATCGCCCGCACCATCGTCGAATCCTGGGCTGCCGCAAGCTGATTCGGAGTTCGCGCCGCGTCCGGTCCGGAGGCGCACTCCGGTGCGCGTTCGGCCCGGACCTGAATGCTCATAGGCGAACCGTTCGCTGTCGGAGCGGCGATTGCCCCCGCCGGGCTGATTCGGTCTGCATCCGGCCGAACGATGTCGGCCGGTCGCAAACGGGCTGTGGATGAAATCAGGCGATGGCCGCGAGAGCCTGCTTGACCTGGACCAGGCTGGGGTTGGTCGCGGTGGATCCGTCGCTGTACTTGATGGTGGGCACCACGTGGTTGCCGTTGTTGACGCTGCCGACGAATTCGGCGGCGGCGGGGTCCTGTTCGATATCGACCTTGGTGTAGGTGATACCCGCCTCTTCGAGCTGCTTCTCCAGCCGACGGCAGTAGCCGCACCAGGTCGTGGAGTACATGGTCAGATCAGTTCCGGTCACGGCTCATTCAACATCGTGCGGTGCGGCGGTGTTCCCGGCGGGGCTGTGATCGATGACGGCCCCGCCCGGTGACCGCCGCGTCAGCTGTCGGACGCGCACTTGGACCAGGTGTGGAACGGTCCGGTGACCTTGAAGTTCGTCTGCGCCGAGGAGATGGCCTTGGATTCGGCCTCCGAGGCGGTGGCGCCCCAGGAACCCGCCCAGCCGTCGCGCGCGCCGACCGCGATCGCGACGCAACCGTTCTTCGCCCAGGTGGCGGGCTGGCAGTTGGTGCCGCACTGGTTCTCCGCGCGCGTGCTGGCGTCGTCGGAACCGACCGAACTCTTCGCCCACGAGACCTGATGGGTGTCCGCGTTGTAGGTCGCGGCGATCCACTCGTCGTCCGGCGGCGGGGGCGTGGTGGTGGTCGTCTCGGTCGTGGTGGTGGTGGTTTCCGTCGTGGTCTCGGTCGTGGTGGTGGAGGTTCCGGTCGCGACGTTGTTGTCGCTGTGATGCGGCCGCAGCAGGAAGTACCCGCCGACGCCGACCACTACCAGCGCGATCACCACCGCGACGATGATCAGCGGAATATTGGTCCCACCACCGCCGCCGGACGCGGCCGCGCCACCGGTCCCGTAGGGCGGAATCTGCCCGGGCGGCACCTGACCCGGCGGAAAGCCCTGGGTCGGCGGGTACTGCTGTTCGGCGGAGTACTGCCCCTGCGGATACGCCTGGCCGGTCGGATACTGCTGACCCTGCTGATATCCGGGATCACCCGCGTAGGGCTGGGCCGGTCCGGTATACGGCTGCTGGGGCGGGTACTGCTGCTGCGGCGGTGCGGTGTACGGCTGTTGCTGCTGCTGACCCGAGTACATCTGGGTGGCCTGACCGGGCGGGTAGGGAATGCCCGGCGAGGACTGACCGAGTTGCTGGGTCGGGTTGTCCGGCGAGGACTGCCCCGGCGGTGGATACGCCGTGCCCGGTGCCTGGTCCGGTGGCCCGGAGTAGTGGATCGTGGGCTTGGCCGCCTCTTCGTCCGGTTGGCCCGGCTGGTGTGGCTGCGGAGGGTAACTCACCGGTCGACCGCCTTGGTGTCATTCACGAGGGGAAGGTGTCGTGTTGCCGTGGTCACCACCGCCGGACACCCCCGTCTGTACTCTCGAGCCCACATCGGCTCGTCACTGTAGCGCACGTCCGGCGGACGGTCGCATGCTCGATGAATGTAGTGTGCCACCAGCGAAATCGGCATGCCATCACATTTTCGACTCGCCGATACGACTATCGGGCAACATCGGTCGTGGGGTATTCGCCCGAATTCGAACCGGTCGGTCGCGCGCGGGCGCCTGGCGTGAGGCGGCCCGGAGAATGTGTCGGACCCCGCTGTCATGATGGAGCGCGTGCCCGCCCCACTCCCACGCCCCCTCGACGGACTCGATCCCGAGCAGTCGGCTGCCGTCCGGGCGCCGCGCGGGCCGGTCTGTGTGCTGGCGGGCGCGGGCACGGGCAAGACCCGCACGATCACCCATCGCATCGCGCATCTCGTCGCGGCCGGGCATGTGCGGGCCGATCAGGTACTGGCCGTGACGTTCACCGCGCGCGCGGCCGGTGAACTGCGCGCCCGGTTGCGGACGCTGGATCTGGGCAGTGCGGCGAATACGGTGCAGGCCCGCACCTTTCACGCCGCGGCGCTGCGGCAGCTGCGATATTTCTGGCCGCAGGTCGTCGGCGAGGTGCCGTGGCGGCTGGTGGACAGCAAATTTCCGATCGTCGCGCAGGCCGCGAACCGGGTGGGGCTGTCCACCGCGACCGAGAGCGTGCGCGATCTGCTCGGCGAAATCGAGTGGGCCAAGGCGTCTTTGATCGCGCCGGAGGATTACGCGGCGGCCGCGGCCAGGCATCGCCGCGAGACCCCGTACGACCCGCAGCGCGTCGCGGAGGTGTACACCGGTTACGAATCGCTCAAGACCTCGCCCGAGGGCATGCTGCTGGACTTCGACGATCTGCTGCTGCACACGGCGGCCGCACTGGAGGACTACGCGGCCGTGGCCGAGGAGTTCCGCGGGCGCTACCGATGTTTCGTCGTCGACGAATATCAGGACGTCACGCCGTTGCAGCAGCGCGTGCTGGATGCCTGGCTCGGCGGTCGCGACGATCTGACCGTCGTCGGCGACGCGAACCAGACCATCTACTCCTTCACCGGTGCGAGCCCGGCCTACCTGCTGGATTTCTCCCGCCGCTTCCCCGACGCGACCGTCGTGCGCCTCGAACGCGACTACCGCTCGACCCCGCAGGTGGTGTCGCTGGCGAACCGGGTGATCGGCGCGGCCCGCGGCCGGATCGCGGGCACCCGGCTGCAACTGATCGGCCAGCGGCCCGACGGCCCGGAACCGACCTTCGGCGAATATCAGCACGAGCCCGCGGAGGCGCTCGGCGTCGCCAAGGCCATCGCCCGGCTGCTCGGCAAGGGCGTTCCGGCCGCGGAGATCGCCGTGCTCTACCGGATCAACGCCCAGTCCGAGGCATACGAGCAGGCGCTGACCGAGGCCGATATTCCGTATCAGGTGCGCGGGGGTGAGGGTTTCTTCCAGCGCGCCGAGGTCCGTCAGGCCGTACAGGCGTTGCGCCAGAACGCATCTCGCGACGATCTGCCCGACGCGCGCGGCCCGGAACTGATCACGCTGGTGCGTGCGGCGCTGTCCCGGCTGGGCCTGACCGCCGTCGAACCCAGCGGCGCGCAGGCCCGTGAACGCTGGGCCTCGTTGAACGCGCTGGTCCGCCTCACCGAGGAGCTCACCGAAACCGATCCGGACCTGGGCCTGCCGGGTCTGCTGCGCGAACTCGCCGCCCGCGCCGAGGCCCGTCATCCACCGACGGTGCAGGGCGTCACCCTGGCCTCGCTGCACGCGGCCAAGGGTCTGGAGTGGGACGCGGTCTTCCTGGTCGGCCTCGCCGACGGCACCCTGCCGATCTCGCACGTGCTGGGCGAGGGCGGCGCGGTCGCCGACGAGGCGGGGCTCGAGGAGGAACGCCGGCTGCTCTACGTCGGCGTCACCCGGGCCCGCGAACATCTGCGGCTGAGCTGGGCCCTGGCGCGCAACGAGGGCGCGCGCGGCACCCGCCGCCGCAGTCGCTTCCTCAACGGCCTGGTCCCCGAGGATTCCCCGGCCTCGCTGGTGGCCCGTCGCGCCGATCCCCGCGCCGAGCGGAACAAGCGGTTGCCGGTCTGCCGGGTGTGCGGGCGTTCGCTGCTCGCCTCCCGCGACACCCTGCTCGGGCGCTGTGCGAACTGCCCCGGTGAGGTGGATCCGGTGCTGCTGGCGACCCTGCAGGACTGGCGACGGGACAAGGCGCAGGAGTTGGAGATCAAACCGTTCGCGGTGCTCAGCGTCAACATCCTGACCGCGATCGCGGAACAGTGGCCGACCACCGACGATGCGCTGGCCGCGGTCCCCGGGATGGGACAGCAACGCCGCGAGCAGTTCGGCCCGGAGCTCCTCGCGATCGTGCGCAGCCGGATGGCAGCGCGGTAACCGCCAACGAAACCACGTTCCGCGCGTGCTCGCATGCCCCCAAAAGTGCAGGTGAAAAATAGGTTGTGCGGTTCTGTAAGGCACCCGTAGGGTGGATTGCAAGCAACGGGAGGATAATCCCCGCGCGCACAGTACATCGACGGACAACGAGTTATGGAGGGAGGCAGACGACATGAACGAAATCGCGAACACCATCGCCCCGAACGGCATTGCCGTGTCGGTGATTCCGGGTGCGTCCGTCTCCCGGGGGGTCCTCGCCATGCAGGGGACCGGGCATTCCGTTGCAAGCGTTTTCGGTGCCGGATTGCAAGCACCGAAGCGTGAAATCAAAACGGACGAGCTCGAGCGGAGCTGGCAGCCGGAACACAGCAATGCCGGTGCCTTCGCAGCCGATACCGCACCCATGGCGGCCTATCGACTGCGGGCATTCCACCTCCGCCAGGCCCACCCAGCGACCGTGATCAGAAGTCGACACCGAAGTCGACTCAGGTAGGGAACAACTTCCCACAGCCTCTGGCCACGGATCGCACCAAGCGAAACCGTGGCCATAGTTTTATCGGCCCTCAGCCACCGGTCCCGGTTTCGCGGAAGACGACGCAGTCGCCTTCCACCACATATGACCGCTGCACGAGCTGAAGGAGCAAGACGTGTCCACCGCGACCGCATTTCGCGTGACATGCCATACACCCGTGGCCCCGGCTACCCGGACCCGCGGCGTCTCGCTGACCCTGCCCTGCCGGGCCGGTAACCCGGACCTCTGGTTCGCCGAGAGCCCGGCTCAACTGGAAGAGGCGAAGGCGCTGTGCGCTTCCTGCCCGATCCGCAAGGGCTGCCTGAGTGCCGCCCTCGATCGCGCCGAGCCCTGGGGCGTCTGGGGTGGCGAGATCTTCGATCAGGGAGTCGTCATCGCCCGTAAGCGGCCCCGTGGCCGCCCGCGCAAGGTCGCTGTGGCGTGAGCCGCACGACCAACCGGGGACGACACCGAGCCCCGCATCTCTTTTCCGGAGATGCGGGGCTCGGCCTTATCCGGGGGACCGATGGGTTCGGGACTGAGAGGTTCGGGGGCGGTGGGGAATTCGGGGGATGTGCGAATGCTCAACTCGCGGAACGGTGTTCGACGTAACCGGGCACCCAGTCCTGCATCAGCTTCATGAACGGGACCTCGGCGTCGAGTTGCGCGCAGATCCCGATGGATCCGGCCAGTACCCGGAACACCATGATGTGTTCGGCCGGAAGTTGCAGCGCCATACCGGTTTTCATCTCCGGCCGGTTGATGTCGGTGGCCTTGCCCGCGACCCGCTGCATCCACTTGCGGGTGAAATGGAACGACTCGGTCCGGATCGGATCGGTGAACGGCCGCAGATAGTCGGCGATCTCCTGGTGGGTCACGGTGCGGCCCGGGATGACCCAGCCGTTGTCGTACATCAGCGTGGTGAGCTCGTCGAATCGCTCGTCCACCGCCATCGCGACCATCTGCCCCAGCAGCGACGGGAAGCCGTCGGGCAGCGGTGCGCAGGCGCCGTAATCGATCACGGACAACCGGCCGTCCGGCAGCATCATGAAATTGCCCGGATGCGGATCGGCGTGCAGCAGACCGACGATGGTGGGGGAGGACATGTGGAACTCGGCCATCAGCGCGCCCACGGTGTTGCGCAGCGCGACGGTGCCCGCGGGATCCTCGGCCCCCTGCTTGATGATCGCGGAAACCGGTGTGGCGTCGAGCCATTCGGTGACGATCACCTTCGGGGCGCTGGCCACCACCTTGGGCACCACGAACCGCGGATGCCCCTCGAAGGCCTTGGCGAACTGCCGTTGATTGGCCGCCTCGTGCCGGTAGTCGAGCTCTTCCTCGGTGCGTTCGGTGATCTCGGCCAGGATCGGCTTCACATCCGCGCCCGGAATGACCGAACCCATCATCCCGGCCATCCGGTTGAGGGTTTTCAGATCCGCGCGCAGTGCCTCGTCCGCCCCCGGATACTGCACCTTCACCGCGACGGTCCGGCCGTCGGACCACACCGCCCGATGCACCTGGCCGATGCTCGCCGAGGCGGCCGGGGTGTCGTCGAACTCCCTGAAGCGCTGTCGCCACGCGGTGCCGAGCTGCTGGTCGAGCATGCGATGTACGGCGTTGGCGGGCATCGGCGGCGCGGCCGACTGCAATTTGGTCAGCGCCTCGCGGTAGTGCTCGCCGAACTCCTCGGGCACCGCGGCCTCCATCACCGACAGCGCCTGCCCGAACTTCATCGCCCCGCCCTTGAGTTCGCCGAGGACGGCGAACAGCTGCGCGGCGGCCTTCTGATTCAGCTCCGCGTTGATCTCCTGCTTGTCGCCCCCGGCGAGCTTGCGACCGAACCCCACGGCCGCCCGGCCCGCGATCCCCAACGGGATCTTGGCCAACTTGGCATTACGGGACGAGCGACGGCTCACAATCTCAGACACAACCCCATCATTCCCGACACACCGCGCGCCGTGCCATGAGAATTGGCTAAAAGACCTGCACGTGGCATGTGTCACAGTCGATTCGGGTGGAGTGTTTGGACCGGCGGGGAGACCGGTGTGCTCAGGCGACGGTGAATCCGCCGTCGACGGGCAGGATCGAACCGGTGACGTAGTCGGCGTCGACGAGGTAGGCGATGGCGGCGGCCACCTCGGCTCCGGTGCCCACGCGTCCGGCGGGCACCTGTCCTCCGGCCGCGGTGAACTGGGCCGAGCGCTGCTCGTCCGGCAGGAACGACCACCACGGGGTGTCGATGATGCCGGGCGAAACCGCGTTGACCCGCACCGGGGCGAGTTCGGCCGCGAGCGGGGACACGATGCGTTCGATCGCACCGTTGACCGCGGCGAAGGTGACCGTCCCCGGCAGGGCCGCGCGGGCCGAGGAGGCCGAGACCATGGTGATCGATCCGCGCACCCGGGCGCGCTGGATCGCATACAGGTAGGCGAACAGTTTGCCGTCGAATCCGGCGCGCAGCTCCGCGAGGTCGATCTCGCGGATCGGGCCGATACCTCGGGCGCCCGGGCTGAAGGCCAGGACCAGGTGGTCGAAGTCGCCGATCCGGTCGAAGAACGTGCGGACCTGCTCGGTGTCGGTGCCGTCCACCTGTTCCGCGGCGTGCACCCGGTCCTTGACCGCGGCCAGTTTCTCCGGGTCGCGCCCGGTCACGGTCACCTCGTGCCCGGATTCGGTCAGGCGGTCCGCGGCGGCCAGGCCGATGCCTGAGGTTCCGCCCATGATCACGATGCGCATTGCGCGCCTCCTTCTTTTCAAGACGTTGCGTCTCGATAGTATTTCGAACCGTCGCGTCTTGTAAAGTGGCGGCATGGTGAGTGACAAGCCGTTGGGGCGGCCCCGCAGCGAAGACCGGCGGCGTGCGATCCTGTCGGCGGCCATTGCCGAACTGCGGGAGAAGGGGTACGCGGCACTGACCATCGAGGGCATTGCCGCGCGCGCGGGAGCGGGGAAACAGACGATCTATCGCTGGTGGCCGTCGAAGGCCGATGTGGTGCTCGACGCGCTGCTCGAGGAGGCGTCCGATGCCATCGCCATGCCCGACGAGGGGTCGCTGCCCGGGGACCTGCTGGCCTTTCTGTCCGCGACGTTTCGGCAGCGTGGTCAGCGTCCGGTGCTGATCGGCCTGATGGCGCAGGCGCTTCTGGATCCGATGTTCGCGCAGGTGTTCCGGGACCGGTTCCTGTTCGGTCGCCGGGCGGTGCTGCGGCAGATCCTGGACCGTGCGGTGGCGCGCGGGGAGATCGCCGAGGGGATCGATCCGGAGTTGTTGATCGATGTCGTATACGGCGTGCTGTGGTACCGGTTGCTGCTGGACCATGCGCCGCTGGACGATGAGGCGGGGCGGCGCCTGGCCGAGTTGGTGGTGCGAGCCGTGCGTTGAATTCGTGGTCATGATGCGCCGACTCGGTTGTCGAGGGTTGCGGCTGCGTTGTCGGCCGGGGGCGAATCCTGCTGGGCACGAGGCGGATTGGGGTCGGCGCGTAGTAGGCGGCAGCCGCAGGCGGGGTGGATGGGCCAGCGGCGGCGGGCGATGTGGTGGGTGTCGGGGTCCAGTTCCAGGGTGGTGTCGAGGGTGCGGGGTGGGCGGTCGGCGGCGCATTCGATCACCGCTTCGAGGTCGCGCAGGACCAGGGCGGTGGTGGCGGTGATGGCGGCGGTCGAACCGTGTCCGATCCGGCCCAGCAGTTGTGCGGCCAGATGCGGCCATTCCGGATCGATGTCGCCCCTGGTGAGATCCGCGCATCGCAGGCAGCTGGTGCCGCCGGGCAGGACCAGTGGGCCGACGATGCCGCGGCCGTCGCGCATTCGTACCTGTAGATGCGGAATGCGGTACAGCACAAGGTCGTTCACCAGGATCGGATCGGGGACCAGGGTGTCGGCGAGCACCACCACGTCGGCGGACCAGCGCGATGCCGCGGTGGCCGTGGGGTATTCGCGGGAACGGGTCGGGCGCAGGCCCAGGCGGCGCACACCCGTGGCGACGGCCTCGGAGAGCGGACCGCGCCCGTGCACGTGGATCCGGTGCACGGGCGCGGGCCGGGATCGCGGATGGACGAGCAGTCCGGCGCCGTCGAGTTCGGCGAGCATCCGCAGCGTCTCGTCGGCGCCGATCCCCAAACCGTCGGCCTGCCAGACGATGTGCGGATGACTGCGCAGCCCGTCCAGCATCCGCAGGAAGTCCGCGACGGTATCCGCGGTGATGCTCGGCGGCTCGAGTACCACGGCGTGTTCGGGATCCCAGCCCAACTGCACCGCTCCGGACGGCCGCCGCAGCACCGTCACCCGCGGATGCAACATGGGCCCGCGTGGGCGAAAGACGTTCATGCGCACCAGTGTCGCGGTGGCCACCTACCGCGCGACCGCGAAAACCCCTGGTTATCCACAGCTTCGGCAACTGATCCACAGGACATTCACCCAGGACGTCACCGTGTCCCCGCCCCGCTCACCCCTGTCCTACGTCACCTTGGTCCCACGCGATATCCCCAGGAGCCCAAAGTTTTTCACGACCCCCCTTGCGCCCCTTCGAAATGACGGCTTCGACCGCTTCGCCTCACCCCGACACCGCTTCGATCGCCATCGCCGAAAGCGTCACGCGCCCCGGTGCATTCGCACCCTGTATCCGGTGGTCGCATCTTGTCCGGAGCGGACACACTCGCGCAGACGACCCCTGTGCGCGGAAATTGCACCTACGCAGCTCGAGCGCGGCCCGGTCGTTGGGCGGTGGCCTGCGAGGCGGGGTTGCAGCCCGCCTCGCAGGGGTCGGCGATTTCTACCGGTGCGGGGCGACGCCGCGGTCCGGGATGCGGCGGCCGCGGTGCTGAGCCTCCGGTGCGCACACCGTGTGGCCGTTCTGGACCCAGCAGCGGTTGCGCGGGCTGTTCGGGATGTCGGTGTGGGCGGGGGTCTGCGCCTGGGCGAAGGCGGGGGCCAGGAGGACCAGGGGCGCGGTCAGGGTGATCAGGGCGAGCGTCTTCATGATCGGGGACCTATCTGTGTCGAGAGGATGTGGAGGCGCGAACGTGGCGGGCGGTCAGCGGCGCGGAGCGAGCTGCTTCCGAGGGGTGGCCTGCTTCCGAGGGGTCGCCTGATGCCGGGGAGTCGACTGGCATACTTCGTGGCCGTTCTGGATCCAGCAGCGGGGCCGCGGCTGATCGGCGTGGGTCACGGTGTGCGCACCGGCGAAAGCCGGGGCGCAAAGTACCAGTGGAACGGTGAGAGCCGCAAGTGCGATTGCTTTCATGGAACGAAACCGTATTGGCGAGAGGATGATCCGGGGCGAACCGTTGCGAAAGGTTGCGTGAACGTTGGGTCGGCGTCGGATGGACTGCCTTGCATCACAACAGATTTCACATATCTGAGAGGGAATTGGATTGCAGCGGAACGACACTGCTCGACTCGGCCGCAGATCTCTGATATTGGGGACCCTGGCGATGGCGGCGGCCTGTTCGACCGGGCATTCTGATTCGATGCCGCACGATACCGTCCACACCGCACTCGGCCCGGTGCGCGGGGTCCGCCGCCCGACCGGATGCGCCTTCCTGGGCATTCCGTATGCGCGGCCGCCGGTCGGGGAGTTGCGGTTCGCCGCACCGGTGCCGCCCGCGCCGTGGACCGAGGTCCGGGACTGCACCGCGTACGGGCCCACCGCGCAGTTGCACCCGGTCGCGGAGGTGACCACGATTCCCGAGCCGAGCATCGCGGGCACGGATTACCTGAACCTGAACGTCTTCACCCCCGATCCCTCGCCGAACGCGAAACTGCCTGTGCTGGTGTGGATTCACGGCGGCGGTTTCGTCGGCGGCTCACCGGCCAGCCCCTGGTACGACGGTGTGGCGTTCAATCGCGACGGCGTGGTGCTGGTCTCGCTCGGCTACCGGCTGGGCCTCGAGGGGTTCCTGCACGTGGACGGCGCGCCCGACAATCGTGCGGTGCTGGACTGGATCGCCGGTCTGACCTGGGTCCGGGACAATATCGCGGCCTTCGGCGGGGATCCCGCCAAGGTGACCGTGGCCGGTCAGTCCGCGGGCGGCGGCGCGGTGTGGGCGCTGATGGCCGCACCGCCGGCGCGTTCGCTGTTCCGCGCCGGGATCTGCCAGTCCGGCGTGGTCGCCCAGCCGAACGATCATGCCGTCGCCGCTGCGGGAGCCGCGGTGTTCACCCGCCGGACCGGTGTGCCCGCAACCGTTGCGGCACTGCGGGATCTGTCCCGGCAACAGCTGTACGAACTACAGCACAAGGTGCCCAAACCCGGTGTCGCGACCACCGATCCCGCTGTGCTGCAACTGGCTCCGTTCGCCGACGGTGTACTCATCCCCGAATCCACTGCGCAGCTGTTGAATTCGGGCAACAGTGCCGACAAACCTCTGCTCCTCGGCTATACCCGACACGAATTCAACATGGTCGCGGCGAAGACGACCGATGCGACCGCCCCGGCCGCACTGGCCCGGCTGCGGATCGACGCCGATACCGAAAAAGGCTATCGCGCAGCCTATCCCGGCTACACCGCCGGACAACTGGTCGGCCAGATCGTCAGCGATCGGGCCATCCGCGGCCCATCCTACGAACTCGCCGAGGATCACGCCCGTCGCGGCCGCCCGACCTGGTTGTACGAATTCGCCCGTATGTCAACGGCTTCCGGCGGCTATCACGGCCTGGCCGCGCACTGCCTGGACCTTCCGTTCGCCTTCGACCTGCTCGCCGCCCGGGGCGTCACCGATGTCGAGGGCGGCAATCCGCCACAGGCCCTGGCCGCCGAAATGCATGCGGCCTGGGTCGCATTCGTGCGCGACGGCGATCCGGGCCCGCGGTGGCCGCGCTACACCCCGGCCACGCGGCAGGTGATGATCTGGAACGACGCGTCGTACGTGGCCGCGGACCCCTTCGCCGCGCAACGCCCACTCTGGATCCGCTGAAGCCGAGCGCACAGCGAAATCGGCTGCGCGCCACCCATATTCGGCATTCGGCGAAGTGCGGCGACGAAGGGGTCCGCCCGTGCGGCCGTGCGTGGGACACGGCCGATCCGACTAGCTTCCGGCGCCGTCCTCGGGCTTGTCGTCCCGCTTCGCCTCGCGCTCCCGCCGCTCGCGCGCCTCGGTCTCGGCGAGCTGGGCGATCGGATCGTCGAATTCGCCTGTGCCCCCGCCGATCACGCCGTCGATGAAACCGGCCGGATTGTCCAGATCGGTCGAGCTGGGCAGCAGATCCGGATGCGCCCAGATCGCGTCGCGGGCCTGCATCCCGGCGTCGGTGGTCAGCCGCCGCCACAGCTCGGCCGCCTCGCGCAGCTTGCGGGGCCGCAACTCCAGGCCGACCAGCGTCGCGAAGGTCTGCTCCGCCGGGCCGCCGGTCGCGCGACGTCGCCGCAGTGTCTCGGCCAGTGCGCCGGCGCCGGGCAGCCGATCACCGACCGCCTCGCTCACCACGACCTGAACCCAGCCCTCGATCAGCGCGAGCATCGTCTCCAGGCGTTCGAGCGCGGCCTGCTGCTCGGGCGTGGTCTGCGGCTCGAATGTGCCCTGCGAGAGCAACTCCTCGAGTTTGGCCGGATCGGTCAGCATCATCGGATCGATGCCCTGCGCGGCCTCCTCGATGGCCGAGAAATCCATCCGGATGCCGCGCGCGTAATCCTCGACCGCGCCCAGCACCTGTTGCCGCAACCATGGCACATGCGCGAACAACCGCTGGTGGGCGGCCTCGCGCGCGGCCAGATAGACCAGGATCTCGCTCTCGGGACGCTCCAGCCCCTTGCTGAATTCGGTGATCGCCGCGGGCAGCAGCGCCGCGGCGCCGTCCGGGCCCAGCGGCAGGCCGATATCGGTGGAGGTCAGCACCTCACCGGCGAGCTGGCCCAGCGCCTGCCCGAGCTGCGAACCGAATGCCAGCCCGCCCATCTGCCCGAGCATGCCGAGCATCGGACCGGCGAACTCCTTGGCCTCGGCGGGCATCGTCGTGGTCCACATGCCCGAGACCTGCTCGGCCACCGGATCACACAGCCGCTTCCAGGTCGCGAGCGTCTCCTCGATCCAGTCGTTGGCGGTCCAGGCCACGGTCCGGGTCGCACCGGCGGGGAACGTGGTCGCAGCGTCGAGCCACAGTTCGGCCAGATGCGCGGCATCGGCCACCGCGCTCTGCGAACCCGCCGACACCGGCGGCACGCTCGCGCCGAGTTGCTGGCGGGCCAGGCGCTTGGCGATGTCGTAGTTCACCGGGCCGTCCTGCGACGAGCCGGGCTGACCCATGGTGGAGAACATCTGCCCCAGTGAGGTCAGCATCTGGCCGAGTTGCGACGGATCGAAGGCCGCGCCCGAACCGCCCATGGCGAATTCGAACGGATTGTTCGCGCCGCCGGTACCACCATGCTCGTCGCCGCGTTTGCGGTCGTCGTCGTCATCGCGGTTCGAGAATCCGAAGGGCACTTCGCTCATGCACCCAAGGCTACGCGGGTGCCGGAAGCCGAGCCGCTACTGTGGGCCGGGTGAATCGTCGGATCCTCACCCTGTTGGCCGCCCTGATACCCGTCCTGGCACTCGGTATCGCCGGTAGCGCCGTGACGGTGCCCTTCGTCGCACTCGGCCCTGGTCCGACCTTCAATACCCTCGGCGTGGTGGAGGGTAAACAGGTCGTCGACGTGCGGGGCGCGACGGTGAATCCGACCTCCGGAAATCTCAATATGACAACGGTGTCCGTTCGCGACGGGCTGAATATCTTCGAGGCGTTCGGGTTGTGGGCCGACGGGAATTACGGTCTGGTGCCGCGCGCGGAGGTCTATCCGCCGGGCGTGCCGCGTGACGAAGTCGACAAGTCCAATCAACAGGACTTCAAGAATTCCGAGGACAACGCGGAACTGGCCGCGCTGCACTTCCTGAAATATCCGACCGATGTGCAGGTGGCCGGTCTGGCCGACAACGGCCCGGCCAAGGGGCTGCTGAACAAGGGCGATCAGATCGTCGACATCAGTGGTAAGGCGGTGGCCACCTCCGCCGATGTGGTGAGCGCGATCCAGGGCGAGAAGCCGGGTGTGGTGGTGCCGATCGTGGTGCGCCGCGGCGGCGCCGAGCAGACCGTCCAGGTGAAACTCGCAGCGCGCCCGGATGATTCGGCCAAGGGCTATCTCGGCATGACGCCCACCGAGGTCGCGCAGGGCCCGATCCAGGTCGACTTCAATCTCGCCGATATCGGTGGTCCGTCGGCCGGGCTGATGTTCAGCCTCGGCCTGGTCGACAAGCTCAGCACCGGAAAACTCAACGGCGGCAAGTTCATCGCGGGCACCGGCACCATCGATCCGGACGGCAAGGTCGGCCCGATCGGCGGCATCCAGTACAAGATGATCGCCGCCCACGACGCCGGCGCCGAGACCTTCCTGGTCCCCGCCGACAACTGCAACGAGGCCCGGCAGCGCACCCCGAACGGCCTGCGACTGATCAAGGTCGACACCCTCACCACCGCCGTCAACGCCCTCAACGATCTGAACGTGGGCAAACCCACGCCTAGCTGCGGCTGAGATTGCCCAGCTCATCGACCTCGAATAGCGCGCCGACCGTAAGTCACCCAGTTCCGCCAACCATCGACAACTAGGTCACCCAGTTCCGCCAACTCCAAATAACGCCGACAGCAAGGGTCGGGGCCCGGGTCGATTCTGGACTGACGGAGCGGGGGAGCGAAGCGGAGGAGGGAAGAATCGGCCCTTCGGGGGCCCCGACCCGCCGGAGCGGAGCGGAGGCCAAGAATACAGTCAGTTCTCGTTCTCCAAAGTATGGGCGAGCGCCTCGATCAGGTTGGGGGCGAGGTTGGGGGCGGTGCGCAGGTCGATGTCGTTGCCGAAGAGATCGTCCTCGTCGTCCTCGTCGGGGCGGACCTGCAACAGGCACAGGGAGACACCTTCGCGCAGGACGCCGGCGAACAGGCGGGCGTCGCGGCGGCCGGGGTGGGTGATGGCGGCGTCGCGGGCCGCGCGGTCGGCGGCGTCGCGGTCGGCGAGCAGCGGGGCGATGGCGTCGTCCAGGGTCTGTTCGGCGTCGGGCGGCAGCACCACGATCTGCTGGACCAGTACGCAGCCGCGCACGGCCTCGGGCCAGCTGGTGGTGGCCAGGAATTCGTCGAGCGCCAGCTCACCGGTCACATCGTCCGGAAGTGGTTCCTGCGCAATGGGTGTCAGCTCCGCGCCGTCGTCGAGCTGATCCTGGAGTGCCGGTTCGGCGGCCACCAGATCCGCGGTCGGCACCAGGGCGAACATCTGCGGCGGCCGGTCCCACCCTTCGGCATCGGCGAACTCCGCCACTTCGCGAATACAGCGGTAGAGGGCGGAGGCCGGGTTGTCTACGGTCACGCGCGCTGAGTTTAGGGGGCCGGGAGCCGCGTCCGCGCGTCGGCCCGCTCGCATCCGCACACCCTGCACCAGCACACGCACCCGCTTCCTCAGGGAGATCGGTGCACGTGATCCGGATTTACGTAGAGTGGGGCGCACTGGTCCGCACGGACCACCCGCAACGCAAGCAACTGCGGTGCGCCGGTCGGTAACTCGGATCGGTGCTCCGCCGGACCTGGGAGAGTGGCATCGTGGGCATGCGCCCCCCGACAGGCTTACCTTCGCTGTCCCGCCGCAGCCGTGTGCTGCTGGTGACGGCCCTCGTCATAGCGGCACTGCTGCTGGTCGGGCCCCGGCTCACCGACGCCTATACCAACTGGTTGTGGTTCGGCGAGGTCGGTTTCCGCAAGGTGTACACCACCGTGCTGTTCACCCGGATCATCTTGTTCGTGGTGGTGACCCTGGTGGTCGGGGTGATCATCTGGCTGGCGCTGCTGGGGGCCTATCGCACCCGGCCGGTGTTCGTCCCGGTCTCCGGCCCCAACGACCCGATCGCCCGATACCGCACCACGGTGATGGGCCGGTTGCGGCTGTTCGGCATCGGCCTGCCGCTGCTGGTGGGCCTGCTGTGCGGGCTGGTGGCGCAGTCGAGCTGGGTGACGGTGCAGTTGTTCCTGCACGGCGGCGCGTTCGGCGTGCAGGATCCGCAGTTCCATCTGGACGTCAGCTTCTACGCGTTCAATCTGCCGTTCTACAAGATGCTGCTGAACTGGCTGTTCGTCGCCACGGTGATCGCGTTCTTCGCGAATCTGGTGACGCACTACGTCTTCGGCGGGCTGCGGCTGGCCGGGCGCGAGGGCACGCTGACCCGTCCGGCGCGCATCCAGCTCGCGATCCTCGCGGGAATCTTCGTGCTGCTCAAGGCGATCGCCTACTGGTTCGACCGGTACTCGCTGCTGTCCAGCACGCGCAAGGAGCCGACGTTCACCGGTGGTTCGTACACCGATATCAACGCGGTGCTGCCCGCCAAACTGATCCTGCTGTCCATCGCGATCATCTGCGCGCTGGCCTTCTTCGCCGGAGTCGTGTTGCGGGACTTGCGAGTTCCGGCGATGGCGGCGGCGCTGCTGGTGCTGTCCTCGATTCTGGTCGGGGCGGTGTGGCCGCTGATCGTGGAGCAGTTCGAGGTGCGCCCGAACGCGGCCACCAAGGAGTCCGCCTACATCGAGCGCAACATCCAGGCCACCCGGCACGCGTACGGTCTGGACGGCGACAAGGTGCAGTACGTCGACTACTCGGGTAATCAGACCAAGGATCCGGCCACCATCTCGGCCGATCAGCAGACCATCGCCAACATCCGCCTGCTGGATCCGAATCTGCTGACCCAGACGTTCATCCAGCGTCAGCAGTTGCAGAACTTCTACGGCTTCCCGGATCCGCTCGACATCGACCGCTACACGATCGACGGTCAGGTGCAGGACTACATCGTCGCCGCGCGAGAGTTGGTGCCGCAGAACCTGTCCGGTAACCAGACCGACTGGATCAACAAGCACACCGTCTACACCCACGGCGACGGATTCGTCGCCGCCCCGGCCAACCGCGTCAACGTCGCGCCGCCCAAGGAGACCTCGCAGGCGGCCACAGGCGTGGCCAACGGGACCAACACGAGCTCGGGCACCTACGGCTACCCGGTGTTCAACGTCGGCGACAAGTCGACCGTCAGCGACCTGTTCTCGCAGAAGGACAAGGAAGCGATCCAGGTCGATCAGCCGCGGATCTACTTCGGCGAGATGATCGCCAAATCCGACGACGATTACGCCATCGTCGGCGGCAACGATCAGCCCCCGCGCGAATACGACACCGGCACAAAGCAATTCACCTACGACGGCAAGGGCGGCGTGCCGATCGGCAACTGGTTCAACCGCCTGGCCTTCGCCGCCAAGTACGCCCAGCGCAACATCCTGTTCTCCGGTGCGATCGGCTCGGATTCGAAGATCATCTACAACCGCGATCCCCGCGACCGTGTGCAGCAGGTGGCGCCGTGGCTCACCACCGACAACGACGTCTACCCGGCGGTGGTGAACGGCCGCATCCAGTGGATCGTGGACGCCTACACCACCCTGGACAACTACCCCTACGCCCAGCACTCCTCGCTGGACGGGCTGACCCAGGACAGCATCGACCAGAACACCGGCCGGGTGCTGCCGCGCAAGGAGGTCAGCTACATCCGCAACTCGGTGAAGGCGACCGTCGACGCCTACGACGGCACGGTCAACCTCTACGCCGTCGACCCGACCGATCCGGTGCTGAAGGCATGGGAGGGCGTGTTCCCCGGCACGGTGAAACCGGCCAGCGCGATCACCCCGCAACTGCGCGCGCACTTCCGGTATCCGGAGGATCTGTTCAAGGTGCAGCGCGACATGCTGGGCCGCTACCACGTCGACGATCCGCGCGAGTTCTTCACCAACAACGCGTTCTGGTCGGTGCCCAGCGATCCGACCTCGGACACGCCGACCAGCGCGAATCAGCCGCCGTACTACGTGCTCAAGGGCAATTCGGCCACCGGGCAGCCGTCCTTCGATCTGACCAGCGCGATGGTCGGTTACAAGCGGCAGTTCCTGGCCGCGTACATCTCGGTGAGTTCGGATCCGGTCGACTACGGCAAGTTCACGGTGCTGCAACTACCGACCGATTCGCAGACCCAGGGTCCGCAACAGGTGCAGACCTCGATGACGACCGACGCCCGCGTCTCCAATGAGCGGACGACCCTGACCGGTGGCAATACCAACAAGATCAGATACGGCAATCTGCTCACCCTGCCCATCGGCGACGGCGGCATCCTGTACGTCGAGCCCTGGTATCTGGAACGCAACAGCGCCAGTGCGGCATCGTTCCCACAGTTGGTGAAGGTGCTGGCCAGTTACGGCGGCAACGTCGGCTACGAGGCCACCCTCGGCGACGCGCTCAACAGCATGCAGCCCGGCCTGGGCAATGCGGCGACGCAGCAGCCGGGACAGTCCACGTCGAGTACGTCACCGAATCAGAACACCAATCCGAATCAGGGTGCGACCCAGCCGCCGCCGGTGATCCCGCCGACCGGTTCCTCGGCCGCGCGCGATGCGGCGGTGCAGGAGCTCAACACCGCACTCAAGAGCGTGCAGGACGCGCAGAAGTCCGGTGATCTCGGGAAGTTGGGTTCGGCCTTCCAGGATCTGCAGAAGGCCATCGACGACTACCACAAGTCCGGGGGTTAGACAGACCGGTAATACCTGGGTAGTACGCGAACGGCGTCGCCATCATCGATGATGGCGACGCCGTTCGCGTCTCCGGTATGGCGGAGTCGCTACGCCGGATCAGCGGCCCAGCGACTGGATCAGCCCGCTGTTCTGCTGGAGCACCTGCTGGTACTGCGAATCGAAGCCGAACTGCTTGGCGACCTTGGAACCGGCGTCCTGGGCCTGGGCGATCACGGCCTCGCGGCTGCCGGGGGCCGGGGCGGCGGGTGCGGCCGGGGCCGGAGCGGGCTTGGGGGCCGCGGCGGCCTCGGGGGCGGGGGTCGGACCCCAGCGCAGGTACCTGCCGCAGACCGGCCAGGCGCCGGCGCCCTGGGAGTTGAGCACGTTCTCCGCGACGCGGACCTGTTCGTCCTTGCTGGCCTCGCTGGCCAGGCCCGCGCCACCGTTGGCCCGCCAGGTGCTCTGCGTGAACTGCAGGCCGCCGTAGTAGCCGTTGCCGGTGTTGATGTGCCAGTTTCCGCCGCTCTCACACTGTGCGACGCCGTCCCAGTCGTGGGTCGGCGCGGCGGAGGCGGTCCCGGCGATTCCGAACGGGACGGCAACAAGAGCGCCGGTCACGGCGGCGAAGCCGAGGGCGCGACTGCTGATCTTCCGGTTCTTGTTCATGTGTTTGTCCCTCCCCGTGCCCGCCGACACGGCGAAGATCCGCCGGTCCCTGCCCCCAGGTGTTCGGGGTTTCCCGGACCGCGGGGCAGGGTCGCCGGTGTGCAGCGGTTCGGATGGGTGCCCGTCACGGTGTCGATCCGGGTCGTTGACGACCATAACGAACAAATCTCGGCAGATCACGTCTTGATAACTTACGGAATTGCATGAAGCGAATAACTGGGAAATCGCTGTCGATGCAGGTCGGCAATGCCGTAATGATGAATCCCGGTCGGTCTGTTATTCGTCCGTGATGTGACACTTATCACCGACAATTTGTGTGGCGGGTCACGTTATTTTGCTCTTGCGTTGGAAACGCACGCGTGCGTGTGCGTCCTGACGGCTGTCGCGCCCCCTGCGTCCATTGCGATGTGATGACAGTCACATGACGGCGGTGTATTCGAAGATCATCCACACCTGCCGTTCGGAGCCCCGAAAACCGCTGCCGACCAGGCGATTTGCGATCGCGAACCACCCGTGTGTAATGTTGTGTTCACCGACGCGGGGTGGAGCAGCTCGGTAGCTCGCTGGGCTCATAACCCAGAGGTCGCAGGTTCAAATCCTGTCCCCGCTACTAGCGAAATGGCCCGGAACCACCAGGTTCCGGGCCGTTTTCCATTTTTCTGCGAGGTGCGGGCGGGAACTTTCCAGCGCTGGGCGCTACTCGGTAACCCCGACCGGTTCCCGGGTCGTCACGGGGTGCGCTGCGACGGGTTCCGGGGTCCAGCCGGGCGGGGCGAAGATGTGGCCGAGACGGGCTCGCCAGGTGTGCGCGTGACGGACGTCGGAGAGCATGCGGACGAACTCGTGGTAGTTGACCTTGATCGGGTTGTGGGTGTCGATGTTCTTGGTCAGGCCGTACCGGACCGGTTCGAGTTCCTCGGCGTAACTGCCGAACATGCGGTCCCAGATGACGAGGATGCCGGCGTAGTTCTTGTCCAGGTACGGGTTGTTGGAGCCGTGGTGGACGCGATGGTGCGAGGGCGTGTTGAAGACGTATTCGATTGCGGCGGGCAGCTTTCCGATCCGCTGGGTGTGGATCGGGAACTGGTAGAGCAGGCCGATCGACTGCAACAGGAAGATCATCCACAGCGGCAGCCCGATCAGCGCGGCGGGAATCCAGGCGGCCGAGCGCAGGAACGTCCCGGGGATCAGCCAGGGCAGCCGCACCGCGGTGGTCAGATTGAACTGCTGGCTGGAGTGGTGCACGCTGTGCCCGGCCCACAGCAGCCGGATCCGGTGATCGGCCCGATGCGCCCAGTAGTAACAGAAATCGGTGACCACCAGGCCCAGCACCCACACCCACCAACTGTGCGGATTCAGATGCCACGGTGTCAGCGCGACCGCCGCCCCGAGAATGGAGAACGGCACCAGGAAGCGCTCGAACAGCTTGCCCACCCGGCCCAGCAGATAGATCGAGATACTGGTGGCCGAGTCGCGGACGGTGCCGCCGCGACGATCCGGATCGAGCCGGTAGCCCACCCATTCGACGAGCATCAACACCGCGAACGCGGGCAACGCGTACAGGAACAGACCGCTGGACATCCCTACCTCCTGGTGACCCGGCGGCCCTAGATTCGCCGCTCACCGACCACGGTAGGAAGATCCGGGGGCGAAATCGTCACCTCGGCAGGTGATCGGTGGTCCCCCGGACAGGGGATACCCGCGCGCTCCGGCGATCAGCTCGGCGCGGTTTCCTTCCCGACGCGCCAGTGGTTGAACAGCAGATTCAGTACGAACACCACGATCACCGCGGAGGTGATCGGACTACCGGCGATCATCTGGAAATCGGTGGGGAACTTCGTGTAGAAGCTCGGCGCGACCGAGGGCAGCAGCGCCACCGACAACGTCACCGCGATGATCAACATGTTCTGCGTGCCCTCGAACTCCACCTTGTGCAGGATGCGCAGCCCCACCGCGGTGACCATCGCGAACATCACCGTCGCCGCCCCGCCGACCACCGGATCCGGAAGTGCCGCAACGAGACTGCCGACCTTCGGGATCAAACCCAGGATCACCAGGAACACGCCGCACACCGACACCACCCAGCGGCTGCGCACCCCGGTCAGCTCGACCAGGCCGACGTTCTCGGCGAACGCGGTGTCGGGGAAGGAGTTCATCAGTCCGGCCAGCACACCGGACAGGCCGTCGGCGGCCAGACCGCGCGCCAGATCGCCCGGCGCGAGCGGTTTGTCGACCATCTCGGCCACCGCGACGATATCCGCGGTCGATTCGGTGAACGTCACCAACATCACCACACACATGGAAATGATTGCGGCGACGTGGAATTGGGGCGCACCGAACAGGAACGGCTGCGAGATGCCGAACCATCCGGCCTTGCCGACCGCCGAAAGATGAACCAGCCCCATGGGTATCGCGACGATCGTCCCGATCACGATGCTGAGCAGCACCGCCAGCTGATTGATCAGGCCGCGGGTGAACCGGTGCAGCAGCACGATGAGCAGGATCACCAGCCCGGCCAGCGCGATATGCGAAATCTGGCCGTACTCCGGCGATTTCACGTCGTTACCGGCGATCAGCCCGGCGTCCGCGCCGATCAGCGACAACCCGATCACGCAGATCACACAGCCGGACACCAGCGGCGGGAAGAAGCGGGCCACGGTGGCGAAGAAGCGCGCGATGATCAGGCCGAAGACACCGGACACCAGAATCGCGCCGTAGACCGCGGGCAGGCCCACCTCGCCGCCGCCGAACTGCTGGGCGATCAGGATCATCGGGGAGACGACGGTGAACGTCGCCCCGGCCACGATCGGCAGCCGCACGCCCAGGATCCGGCCGATGCCGACCGACTGCACGATCGTGATGATGCCCGAGACCAGCAGGTCGGCGTTCACCAGCACGCCGATCGTGTGCTGCGGCAGTTTCAGCGCACCGCCGACCAGCAGCGGCACCGCGATCGCACCGGCGTACATGATCGCCAGATGTTGCAGGCCCAGGAGGGTGAGCCGGGCCGGGCGCGGCACCTCGTCGACCGGATGTGGCGGTCCGGCGTCGGGATTGTGTGAGGGACGCGAGAAGCGCAATGGCATGGCAAGCCTCCTGAACGACCGGAACTCCCGGCACGAAATGTCGCGGGAAATTCGTGCGACGAACTCCCGAGGCGCAAGCGTAAATGGGTGGAGCCGGTGCCCGGTCGGGTCGCAACGATATGTTTACCGGAGGTAACACCACCGTCGCTCCGGTTCGGCGGATAATCCGAGCGGGACGTCGAAATACGTTGCGTCGTTCGGAGGATCATCCCAAAGGTGTGTGGCGCCCGCACCGATGCTTGACCGGCCGTGTGAGCGGTGGCTACGTTGAAATTCCACCGTCTGTACGGCCGAGCTGAGGAGGTGATCGGGATGGGTGTCGAGTGCGATCTGCGTCGTCTCGCCCACCACCGGGTCTGGATTCCCGGCCGCGTCGCGCACGGCTGCTGACCGGGGTATTCCGTATCGTTCCGGACGATGTCGTCCGACTCCGGATTTTCGGCGCGTTCGTTGTGCGCCACCGATTTTTCTTCGCAGGCTCGATGCAGAAAGCCGACTGGAATGGTGATTGTCGATCGAGAACGAAAAGAGGGTTCGCCATGGTGACGGCGCGGATCACGGTCGATGGGGAACTCATGCCGATTTCTCCGGCCGCGCCGACGACCACGCTGCTGGAATTCCTGCGGCAGTGGGGATTCACCGGGAGCAAGGAAGGTTGCGCCGAGGGGGAATGCGGCGCGTGTTCGGTGTTGCTCGCTCGTGCGGGGGTGGTCGGGCGCACCGAGTGGATCGCGGTGAACGCCTGCCTGATTCCGGTCGCCGCATTGGACGGGCAGGAGGTGGTCACCGCCGAGGGGCTGGGTACGCCCGGGGCGTTGCATCCGGTGCAGCGCGAGCTGGCGGTTCGCGGTGGGTCCCAATGTGGTTACTGCACACCGGGATTCGTGTGCAGTATGGCGGCGGAATACTATCGGCCCGATCGCGCCGCGGCCGATGGCGCGGCGGATGCCGAGCACGGCCCGAACGGGTTCGATCTGCACGCGTTGAGCGGAAATCTGTGCCGCTGCACGGGATATCGTCCGATTCGCGATGCGGCTTTCGCGGTCGGCATGCCCGCCGCCGATGATCCGCTCGCCCGTCGGGTGTCCGACGCGCCGCCGGAACCGGTGCCGACCGTGCTCGAGCAGGACGGCCGCGCCTTCGTTCGGCCCGCGACGCTTCCCGCCGCGCTGGATCTGCTGCGCGAGCGCCCTGACGCGGTCGTCGTCGCGGGCTGCACCGACTGGGGTGTGGAGGTGAACATCCGCGATCGCCGTGCCGGGTATGTCATCGCCGTCGATCAGCTGCCCGAATTGCGTGAGCTGCGCGTCGAACCCGATCACCTCGAGTTGGGTGCGGCGTTGACGCTCACCGAACTCGAACGGCGGCTTGCGGGCGGTGTGCCGCTGCTGTCGAAGTTGTTCCCGCAGTTCGCTTCTCGGCTGATCCGCAACAGCGCGACGCTGGGCGGCAACCTCGGCACCGGCTCGCCCATCGGTGACGCGGCCCCGGCGCTGCTGGCGTTGGGTGCGTCGGTGCTGCTGGCCGGTCCGGTGGGGGAGCGTGAGGTGGATCTGGCCGACTACTTCACCGGGTACCGGCGCAGTGTCCGCCGCCCCGACGAGTTGATTCGCGCCGTGCGCATTCCCCGGCCGTTCGCCCGGCTGTGCGGGTTCCACAAGATCGCGAAACGCCGCTTCGACGATATCTCCAGTGTCGCAGTGGCTTTCGCGATCGATGTCGAGGACGGTGTGGTGCGTACGGTGCGGATCGGACTCGGCGGGGTCGCCGCGACACCCCTGCGTGCCCGGGACACCGAGGCCGCGCTGCTGGGCCGTTCGTGGTCGCCGGAGACCATCGAGGTGGCCGTGCGGATTCTCGAATCCGAGGGCACCCCGCTGGACGACCACCGGGCCAGCGCGGAATACCGCCGGGCCATGCTCGGCCAGAGTCTGCGTGAGTTGTATTCGCGCACAGGCGAAGAGGTCCACGCATGAGGCCATACACCCACCGGGACCGAGAGGTCACAACCCTAACCGATAGGGCTGCACAAAGGATGGTGCCCTGGTGAGCGCGGATCGCCGGTCTGCGGCGCGGAGTGGCATCGAGGCTCGGCCCGCGATCCGAGGAAGTCGGTCGGTGGATCGGCAGCCGTGGGAGTGGAACACGTTCGGCCGCAGCGCGTTCCGGCCGCGATGAGGATGGAGGTGATCGACGGTGAGTGAGCTGTCGCGACGTCCGGAGAATCCTTCGGTGGGCGTGCCGATGCCGCATGAGAGTGCGGCGCTGCACGTCACCGGGGCGGCGCTGTACACCGATGATCTGGTGTATCGGACCAAGGATGTGTTGCACGCGTATCCGGTGCAGGTGATGTGTGCGCATGCTCGGGTGTCGGCGTTGCGGACCGGGCCGGCGCTGGCGGTGCCGGGGGTGGTGCGGGTGCTGACCGCCGAGGATGTGCCCGGGGTCAACGATGCCGGGGTGAAGCAGGACGAGCCGCTGTTTCCCACCGAGATCATGTTCTACGGGCATGCGGTGTGCTGGGTGCTGGGGGAGACGCTGGAGGCGGCGTGGTTGGGGGCGGCGGCGGTCGAGGTCGAGATCGAGCCGCTGCCCTCGGTGATCACGATTGCCGAGGCGATCGAGGCCGAGAGTTTCCAGGGGGCGCGGCCGGAGGTGAGCTGCGGTGACATCGAGGCCGGATTCGCCGAATCGGCGCGGATATTCAGCGGTGAGCTGGAGTTCTCCGGGCAGGAGCATTTCTACCTCGAGACGCACGCGGCGCTGGCCACGGTGGACGAGGCCGGGCAGATCTTCGTGCAGAGCAGCACCCAGCATCCTTCCGAGACCCAGGAGATCGTCGCGCACGTGCTCGGCGTGCGCAATCACGAGGTGACGGTGCAGTGCCTGCGGATGGGCGGCGGTTTCGGCGGTAAGGAGATGCAGCCGCACGGGTTCGCGGCCGTCGCGGCGCTCGGAGCCGTGCTCACCGGACGTCCGGTTCGGTTGCGGCTCAATCGAACCCAGGATCTGACCATGTCGGGGAAGCGGCACGGATTCCACGCCGAGTGGCGGGTGGGATTCGACGCCGACGGTCGGCTGCGCGCCCTGGACGCGACCCTCACCGCCGACGGCGGCTGGAGTCTGGACCTGTCGGAACCGGTGCTGGCTCGCGCGCTGTGCCACGTCGACAATCTCTACTGGATTCCGCACGCCCGCATCAGCGGCCGAATCGCCAAGACGCACAAGACTTCCAACACCGCCTTCCGCGGCTTCGGCGGGCCGCAGGGCATGCTCGTGATGGAGGATCTGCTCGGACGGTGCGCGCCGCTGCTGGGCCTGGATCCGGCCGAATTACGTTGTCGCAACTTCTATTCCGCGGGGCAGTGCACGCCGTACGGGCAGCCGGTGCGTACTCCGGACCGGATCGGGGCGGTGTGGCGGCAGGTGCGCGAGAACGCCGACCTGGCCTCGCGACGCCGGGAGATCGAGGCGTTCAACGCCGCGCATCGGGACCACAAGCGCGGCCTGGCCGTCACCGGGGTCAAATTCGGTATCTCGTTCAATCTCACCGCGTTCAACCAGGGTGGCGCGCTGGTGTTGATCTACAAGGACGGTTCGGTCCTGATCAATCACGGCGGCACCGAGATGGGGCAGGGGCTGCACACGAAGATGATGCAGGTCGCCGCGACGACGCTGGGGATTCCGCTGGACGCGGTGCGCCTGGCCCCGACCCGGACCGACAAGGTGCCGAACACCTCGGCGACGGCGGCCAGTTCCGGTGCGGACCTCAACGGCGCGGCCATCAAGAACGCGTGTGACCAACTGCGCGAACGACTTTCGCAAGTGGCCGCGACACAACTCGGTTGCGGTGCCGCGGATGTGTGGATCGTGGACGGTGTGGCCCAGCCGCTGGGCGCGTCCGGCGACGGCATCGCCTGGGACGATCTGGTGCGAACCGCGTATCGGCAACGGGTGCAACTGTCCGCGGCCGGTTTCTACCGCACCGAGGGCCTGCACTGGGACGCGGCGAGTATGCGTGGTTCGCCGTTCAAGTACTTCGCCTACGGCGCGGCGGCCTGCGAGGTGGAGGTGAACGGCTTCACCGGGGCCTACCGGATCCGGCGGGTCGACATCGTGCACGACGTGGGTGAGAGCCTGTCCCCGCTGATCGATATCGGCCAGATCGAGGGCGGTTTCGTGCAGGGCGCGGGCTGGCTCACCCTCGAGGACCTGCGCTGGGACACCGGCGACGGCCCCGGCCGCGGCCGCCTGCTGACCCAGGCCGCCAGCACCTACAAGCTGCCCAGTTTCTCGGAGATGCCCGAGGTGTTCAATGTCGAACTGCTGGCCGACGTCACCGAGGAGGGCGCGGTCTACGGCTCCAAAGCCGTCGGCGAACCACCGCTGATGCTGGCGTTCTCGGTGCGCGAGGCATTGCGCGCGGCGGTCGCGTCCTTCGGCCCGGCCGGAATCAGCGTCGACCTCGGCGCACCCGCCACTCCCGAGGCGGTCTACTGGGCGATCGAGCGGGCACGTCGCGCCGGACGCGGCGATACCACCGAGATCGCGAGCAGCACAAGCATTTTAAGTGGTGTGTGATGACTCGGGTGGTTGCTGTTCCGCGATTTCGGGTCGATCGGGAGTCGGGTTTTCCGACCGGCGGCGCGGGCGTGCTGTGGTGCGAGATACATCTTTCTGTCGCGAAAGATGTTGCAGGACAGGCTGATATATCGGTCTCGCGGGGATGTAGGACGCTGGTCTGTCGGGTTGATGTCGAAACAGTCAGTGGCGCAATTATTTCGGGTGGTGTGCGATGACCTGGGTGGCGGCGGTGGCGCGGTTGCGGGCTCGGCGGGAGCCGGGGGTGTTGGTGACGGTGGCCGCGGTGCGGGGGCATGCGCCGCGTTGTGCCGGGGCGAAACTTGTTGTGGGGCTGGGGGAGACGTGGGGTTCTGTCGGTGGGGGGAAGGTGGAGGCGGTGGCGGTGGAGCGGGCCCGTGAGTTGATCCGGTCGGGGGATTCGCGGCCGGAGTTGATGGATTTCGCGTTGAACGACAAGGTGATCGATCGGCACGGCGTGCAGTGTTGCGGGGGAACCGTGGTGCTGCTGTTGGAGCCGCTGCCGGTGGTGCCCGCGGTCGCGATCTTCGGGGTCGGGCATGTGGGTTTGGAGTTGGCGCGCATCCTCGTTCGGCAGGATCTCGACCTGCATCTGATCGATACGCGGCCCGAGATGCTCGACGCGGGACGGCTGTCGGTGCTGCGTGACGCACCGGCCCGGATCCACCTGCATCGGGTGCCGCTGCTGCCCGAACAGGTGCTGGGCGACCTGCCGCCCGGCACCCATCTGCTGATCATGACCCACGACCACGCCGAGGACGCCGCGCTGTGCGACGCGGCCCTGCGCGGCGGCGATTTCGGTTCCATCGGCCTGATCGGCTCGTCGGCCAAATGGGCCCGCTTCCGTCGCCGTCTGCAATCCGAGGGCGGTCACACTCCCGAAGTCATCGCCCGCATCCGTACCCCCATCGGCCTGCCCGAGATCACCGGCAAGGAACCGGCCACCATCGCGGTCAGCGTCGCCGCCGACCTGCTGCTCACCTTCGAACGCGACCGCGCCGCCGCAGCATCCCGAATGCTCGCGGACCAGCGACTGCCCGTCTCGAACACGAGATCGTCGGAGTGAGCGAGCCGGGATCGATAATGCCGAGATACGTTGTTGTGCAGTCGATCACGCCGAGGGCGCACTGCGCGGGGTAGCCGGGACCGCATCCGGAACCAACGGTCTGCGGCTGATCACGTAGACGAATATCGAATACCCGACGATCATCGCGAACGCCGTCCAACCGGGTGCCGCCGAGGAACGTTCGTCGAAATCGCAGACGATCGTGCGCCCGATGCCCGACGGATCGCAGACGCCGAAGGCGAGGCGGGCGCGCAGCGCGAGAATGAGCGAGGGGACCAGCAGGATGACGATCGCCAGCACCCGGCTCGCACTGTGCCGGGGCGGCGAGGTGCCCAGGCAGTAGCCCGCGACCAGCACCACCGCCACCTCGGCGATCGCATCGGTGACGGTGTTGTGCACGTGGGTCAGCAGGACCGCGCCCAGGGCCAGCGCCGCGGCCGCGGTCAGGGCCAGCGGCAGCGAGGAACAGCGCACCCCGACCACCACCGCGACCGCGCACAGCAGGATCAGGATCGGCACCGACCACTGCGGGATGTCGGCGGGCACCATGGCGTTCCCGGATGCGGTCAGGGCCGCGGCGAGCAGCACGAACAGCCCGTCGCGGCCCGGTAGCAGCAGCGCCGCGACACCGGCGACGAGCACCGTGATCACCGCCCCGATCGCGATGGACAGCACGCTGTGCGCATGTCGCGCAATCCACCCCGCGATGAACAGCCGCGAGGTGATCAGGATGACGCCGGTCACGATCGGCGCCATCGGCAGTTCCACCGACAGCCGGTTCGCGGGCGGTTGATGCCGGTTCAGATAGGCGCTGATCGCGATCAGCGCCAGCACCAGGCCGATCATCCAGGTCGGCGGCGAATTACCCGGCACCCAGTTCGCCCGGACGTGATGATCGGCCGCTCCGGTGCGGAACGGGGTCGGCAGCGCCTCGGCGATCACGATGCTGCCGATCGCGCCGACCGTCCACCCGAACGCCGATATCCGCCGATGCAGCACCGCCGCCCCGAGCCCGCCCAGCAGCACCCCGCCCGCGAGCGCGTCGATGAAATTCAGCGTGGTCAGCGAGGATTCCGGCCCCGCGGACTGCCCGAGAACGTGGTTCACGAACAGCACCACGCCCCCGAACAATGCCGTGCACCAGGCCACCAGTTCGTTCAACGCGGTCGCGGCGAAGGTCGAGACGATCACCGCGACGATCGCCCCCGCCGCAATTGCCCGGGGTTGACTGTCGGCCAGCGAATTCAACTGCAACGGCCCCGAATCGGCGCCCCAGCGGAAATCGATCGGCAACGTCAACGACAACCCGGCGACAATCGTCGCCAGGAATGCGGTGATCGACTCCACGGTCCCGTGCGCATATCGCACCCGCCCAAACTACCCGCCCCACCCCGACCGAACGGAAGAAACGCTGATAGCCGATGAATCGCTGCATTCGGAGGTATCCGGTCGTTCGGCCGGGAACCGGAGACTGTGGACCCACCGCCGGATTACTGATTGCTCGGGGGATAGTGCCTGGTGATTCCTGGGAGGCTTGCGACCGCCATCGGACTACTGATTGCTTGGGGGATAGCGTCCGGTGATTCCTGGGAGGCGTGCGACCACCGTTGGACTCGGTCGAGGTCGGCCGAATGCAGTCCGGCTGGTGACCATGTGGGGCGTGACAAGGTCGGCGCGATCCGGTACGCGCGCAACCCGCGCGAGCAGGTGACCGTCGCGCTGGTCGGCAAGTACGTCGATCTGCCCGACGCCTACCTGCCGGTCACCGAGGCGCTGCGCGCGGGCGGGTTCGCGCGCAAGGCGAAGGTGAACATCCGCTGGGTGCAGTCCGACGAGTGCGAGACCCCCGCGGGCGCGCAGGCGCATCTGATCGCGCGAGTGTTCCATTGCGCGCCGGCCGGTGCGTAGTCCGATGATCGGGACGGGTGGGTTCGCGGGGGTTCGGGGGTGGTTACCGTCGTCAGGAAATGCTCTGCGGCGGAAGTGGTGCGGTGTGAACTGGGACGAAGAAGTCGATGTGCTGGTCGCGGGTTCGGGGGGTGGGCTGTGCGGGGCGTATACCGCCGCACGGGAGGGGCTGACGGTCGCGGTGGTGGAGGCGACCGGCGAATTCGGTGGTACCACAGCGTATTCCGGTGGCGGGGGACTGTGGTTTCCGTGTAATCCGGTGTTGCGGCGGGCGGGGGTGGACGACACTCTCGACGACGCGCTCACCTATTTCCGCGCGGTGGTCGGCGACCGCACACCGGCCGAATTGCAGGAGACCTATGTGTGTCGCGGCGGTGCGGTGATCGAATACCTCGAGCAGGACGACAGCTTCTCCTTCGAGGTGTTTCCGTGGCCGGACTACTTCGGCAAGGCGCCGAAGGCACGGTTGGACGGTAAGCGGCACATCGTGCCGACGCCGCTGCGGGCGGATCGGCTCGGCGCGCTGAGCGATTCGGTGCGCGGCCCGCTGGCCACCGACCGGCTCGGCGCGGAACGACCCCGCACCCTCATCGGCGGCCGGGCGCTGATCGGCCGTTTCCTGCTGGGGCTGTCGAAGTATCCGAACGCCTCGCTGCGCCTGAACACCGCGCTGGACGAGTTGATCGTCGAGGACGGCACGGTCACCGGGGCCGTCGTCGAGCGCGAGGGCGTGCGCACCGCGATCCGCGCGCGTCGCGGAATCATCCTGGCCGCAGGTGGTTTCGAGGGTAACGAGGAATTGCGCGAGCGCTACGGCGTGCCCGGCACGGCCCGGGACACCATGGGCCCGTGGGGCAATGTCGGCCGGGCGCATCAGGCCGCGATCACGATCGGGGCCGATACCGATCTGATGGATCAGGCATGGTGGTCGCCGGGCATGATCCATCCGGACGGGCGCGCGGCGTTCGCGCTGTGGTTCACCGGTGGTCTGTTCGTCAATCAGGACGGGGTGCGGTTCGTCGATGAATCCGCGCCCTACGATCGGGTCGGCCGCGAGATCATCGACCAGATGCGCAGTGGCGCAACGACATTGCCGTACTGGATGATCTACGACGATACGACCGGGGTGGTCCCGCCGGTGCAGGCGACCAATGTGCCGATGGTCGAACCGGAGAAGTACGAGGCGGCGGGCCTGTGGCACACCGCCCAGACGATCGAGCAGCTCGCCGCGCTGATCGGAGTGCCCGGGCAGGCGCTGGTCGCGACGGTCGAGCGGTTCAACGAACTCGCCGAACGCGGCCACGACGAGGATTTCGGGCGCGGCGACGAGGCGTACGACCGGGCGTTCTCCGAGGGCCGATCACCGCTGGTGCCGCTCGGCGCGGGCCCGTATCACGCTGCCGCCTTCGGCATTTCGGATCTGGGCACCAAGGGCGGTCTCCGCACGGACGTCGCGGCGCGGGTGCTCACCGCGTCCGGCGAACCGATTCCCGGGTTATACGCCGCCGGTAACACCATGGCCGCGGTGAGCGGCACGGTATATCCCGGCGGCGGCAACCCGATCGGGGCATCGGTGCTGTTCAGTCACCTGGCCGCCCTGGATCTGCTCGCGCGGTAGAGCCGATCGGCCCGGTCGGCCATCCGACTTGGATTCGGCCGGGCCTGCGTCGGACCGGGCCTGCGTCGATCCGGAGTCGTGCTGGTTCGGGCGTGCGTCGGTTTGGGCCTATGCCGGTTTGGGCCTACGCCGACTCGCAGCTGTGTCGGCGCGGGCCGGTGCCGGTGTCAGCCCGCCGACCCGGTCCCGGCCGACCCGCTGGACGGTCCGGGTGCCGCGACGAGGCTGAAGTCGTTGCACCAGCCGCCCGCGCCACCGCCGGCCTGGCAGGCGATGTACACCGTCGGCCCGACCGCGGTGAACGTCTGGCTGACGTTCGTCGCCGCGGTCACCGTGCGGCTGACGTACGCCACCCCGGTCCGCGAATCCAGGGCCAGGGCCAGCACCGACCCGCCCGGATTGGCGCCGGCGCGCACCGAGTAGGTGTATCGCGCGCCGTTGGTCACCGGGACGTCCTGGCCGATGTACCCGTTGTCGTGCACGGTCGCGCCGTTTCCGCCGACGTTCGCGTGGTAGACGTGCGTGCCCCAGCCGTTGAGCCCGCTGCGGAAATTCGCGTTGGCCACCAGGTTGGCGGCCGCGCTGGGATGTGGATCGACGGTGAGGGGTACCGCGTTCGCGAAGGCTGTCCCGCCGAGACACGCGGCCGCGGCGAAGGCGGCGACGGTACGGGTGCGGCCGAGTCGCAGTGAGCTTGTCATCGCAATTCTCCTTGCTGAAGCCCGACTGAACTGCATTCCCTGTTACCTGTCGGCAACCTTGGGTTCGCTTACGGTAGCACCACTTCGGGCCGGTGAAGTAGCGCACGAGTCTGGATCGTGATGGAGCGTTCGACGCGCCGGGAAATGAGCTCACCGAGAGTCCGAACCGTGTCTGGTAATCGAACAGCAAATTTCGTGGCTACTGTGCGGATATGGACTTGGCGCTCGAATGGGATCGGCATCCGGGGACCGGTCTGCGCCTGGCGAACGAACTGGCCGGCGCGGCCGGGCTCGCCGTCGCCGAGGATCTCGGTCCCGCGCCCGGCCGCCTGGGCATCCTGGCCGCCCGACGCGACGGCGAACTGGTCGGCTGGGCCGCCCTGACCGGCGACGCGGACGCGCGGGCACGCACCGAACCGGTGTACACCTCTCGCTACGCCCGTCGAATCAGGCTGGGGCACAATGACTTCGAACCGGCCACCGATGCCGAGGAGACCGTGGTCGAGGCGCTCACCGCCGGGCTGGCCGGACAGGCGCGAGCCCTGGGCTATCGGGTATTGCGGTGGCGCGGAACCGATATCGGCCCCGAGGGCCGCGCGGCCACCGTACTGGGCGCGGTCGCGGTCGGCGAATACGCCCGGGTGTGGACCGCCGAACCGCGCACCTGGCGGGCCCCGATGGCCCTGACCTTCGGTGAACCGGTCGACTGCGTGCTGCACGCCCTCACCGAATCCACCGAACCACCCGGTCAGTCGCTGGTGGTCGCCCTGCTGACGCCGGATTCGGCGGATCCGGTGGCGAGTGTGGCCACCTCGGTCGTCGGCAGTGCGGCGTACATCGACGCGGGGTCGGGCATCAGCTATCGGGACGTGGATCCCGGCGGGCTGGCCGCGCTGGTCGGCGCGGTCATCACCGAACTGCACGATCAGGTGCCGCAAGCGCTGGTACTGCGCGTTTTCGAACACGACGACCAGCGCATCCGCACCGCGCTGGCCACCGCGGGCCTGGCGCTGTCGGCCCGCTGCCGCGACTACGAACTCGCGCTCGGCTCGGCGAACTGAGGCGCGGTGCGCAGACCCGCGAGGACGACTGTGAGCAGGCGTTCGGCGGCCTCGGGCGTCTGTTCGCAGGCCGCGCCGATGCCGTGCCCGAGGCGGATCAGATCCTTCGGTTCGAGTTCGGGGCGGACCAGCCCGGCCGCCTGCGCGGGCCGCAGCACCGAGGCGGCGGCGTCGGTCGCGATCGTGGAGCAGAGCATGAAGGTGTCCGAGTCGCGGTCCAGGGCGGCCTTGAGGGTGACCGCGAGGCCGCGCCGGTTCATCACGAAGTCGACCTGCGCGCGAACCCACAGGTCCAGCGCCTCCAACGGCGGCAGATCCGATTCGAGCAACTCCTCGGCACGTCGGCTCAGCGCCTCGATGCTCGAGCGGTAGACGGCCTCGATGAGGGCCGCGCGGTTCGGGAAGTGCCGGTACAGCGTGCCGGGACCGACACCGGTGCGGCGGGCGATCTCGTCCAGCGGTGCCTCGGTGCCCACTTCGGCGAACATCTGGCGAGCGCATTCCAGGATGCGCTCGTAGTTGCGGCGCGCGTCGGCGCGCATCGGCCGCGTCGTCGCGTCCATGGGTCCTCCCGTGCGGTGCACAATGCAGGACTCCATGATATGGGGAGAAATTCCCTGATCGACTTCTCGGGTGGGCGTTCGGGCGACTACACAGCCGATCCGGAGCGATTGCACACCCACCGCGCAGGAAACACCATTCGATTCACGCCGATCGAGAGTGCAGACGCGCCAACGGGTTCGGCCTAGCGTCTGTGCTGCCCGGCGGGAGTGGCCGGGCGATCCGGCACGCGCGGGCCGCGCGGTCGCCGGGTTCGATGGAGGACAAGGCGATTCGATGAGGGTCCAGGCAGAATTCCGGCGGCGCAGCGTGCTCGTGGGCGCGGTGCTCGGCGCGGTGGCGGTGGTCGCCGGTGCGTGCGGCGGTGGTGACGGCGGCGACAACGAGGTCCGCTCGGTGAACGGGCAGACCTACGATCTCTCGCCGCAGCAGGCGGGCCGGATCCACACCGGCAAGGTGGATTCGATCGCCGCGCGGGTGCCCGCCGCGATTCGTGAACGCGGCACGCTGATCGTCACCGGAGCCGCGGAAACCGGTGCGCCACTGCGCTTCTACGCCACCGACGACCGCACCGTGATCGGCTCGGAGGTCGACTTCGCCGCGCTGATCGCGGATATCCTCGGGCTGAAACTCGATGTGCGAGCGGCGGATTGGGCGCAGAACTTCGTCGCCATCGATTCCGGCGCGGTGGACGCGTTCATCTCCAACGTCACCGTGACCGAGGAACGCAAGGAGAAGTACGACTTCGCCACCTATCGCAAGGACAACCTCGCACTCGAGGTCGCCGACGATGCGAACTGGACCTACAAGGACCGTAAATCGTTGTCGGGCAAGCGGATCGGCGTCGGCAGCGGCACCAATCAGGAACAGCTGCTGGTGCAGTGGGATCGGCAGAACGTGGCCGAGGGCCTGCCGAAGATCGATATCGCCTACTACCAGAAGACCGCGGACTACTACCTGGCGCTGGCCTCACACCGTCTCGACGGTTTCCTGGGCCCGAATCCCGCGCTGGCGTATCACGTCGCGACCAGCGGCAAGGCGAAGATCGTCGCCACCTTCTCCGGCGCGGGCGACGCCTTGCAGGCCGAGATCGCGGTGCTCACCAAGAAGGACAACGGCCTGATCGGCCCGGTGCACGAGGCGTGGCGGTACGCGATGGCGCAGGGGCTGTACCGCAAGGTGCTGGACCGCTGGGGTCTGGGCGCCGAAGCGGTGCGGGAGAGCCGGATCAATCCGCCCGGACTGCCGAAGAAGGCCGCGTGAGCAGGCCCGGCGGTTCGACGACCCACCCACCGCACTCGTTTCGGAGATCCACGATGACACGTCTGCTCGCCTCCCTCGGTGCGCTCACCGCCGTGCTCACGCTCGCGGCCTGCGGCTCCGGCACGCCCACCAGTGTCGACGCCGGTCCGCCGCGTCCGGGCGGAACCCTGCGCTACGGCCTCTCGCTCGCGCCGACCTGCTCGGATCCGGCGCAGTCCGCGACCAACCAAACCCTGTATGTCACAAGGCAAATCGTGGATTCGCTGACCGATCAGGATCCGGCGACCGGCGCGATCACCCCGTGGCTGGCGCGGAGTTGGCAGGTGAGCCCGGACGCCACCACGTTCACCTTCCAGCTGCGGCCCGGCGTCACCTTCAGCGACGGCACCGCCCTGACCGCGACCTCCGTGCAGAAGAACTTCGACGCCATCGTGCACACCCTGACCGGGGCCAAGGCGATCCTGGCGGCGAGCTATCTGGCCGGATACGCCGGAACCGACGTGCTCGATCCGCTCACCGCCCGGGTGCGGTTCGACCGCCCCAACGCCCAGTTCCTGCAGGCGACATCCACACCGCAGCTGGGCATTCTGGCCGATGCTACGACCGCCGAACCCGCCGACCGCCGCTGCCTGGGCAACGACATCGGCAGCGGGCCGTTCACCTACGCCGACTACCGGCAGGGCGCGTCCGCGACGCTGGCCAAGCGTGCCGGATACACCTGGGGTTCAAAGGTTTTCGGTCATCAGGGCGCGGCGTATCTGGACCGGATCGAGTTCACCGTCATCCCGGAGTCCGGGGTGCGCACCGGCAGTCTGTCCTCGGGACAACTCGACGTGGTCAGCGACGCGCTGCCGCAGGACGCCGCGCAGATCGAGGCGTCCGGCGGGCGGTTGCAGATCACGCCGAATCCCGGTGTGACCTTCGGTATCCAGCCGAATCTGACGCGCGGTCCGCTGCGCGACGCCGCGGTGCGCGCCGCACTGCTGCCCGCGATCAACCGCAAGGAACTGGTCGATACCGTGCTGGGCCCGCAGTTCAAGACCGCGACCAGTGTGCTGGCCTCGAAAACCCCTGGGTACGTGGATCTTTCGAAACGTCTCGGCTATGCCCCCGATACCGCGAAATCGTTGCTGGACAAGGCGGGCTGGGTGCCGGGCGGTGACGGCATCCGGGTCAAGGACGGCGTGCGACTGTCCTTCGGCGTGCTGTTCAGCCACGCCTTCGCCGGAAATCAGGCCATCCTCGAACTGGTACAGCAGCAGCTGCGCACCGTCGGGGTGGATCTGCGCCTCGAGCCCGCCGCCGACGCGGAATACACCGCGCGCCAGAGCCGCAAGGATTACGACGCGGTCTACTACAACAGCACCCGCGCCGACGGCGACATCCTGCGCACCGCATTCGGCTTGGACGGCCAGAACTACAATGTGCGCCAACCGATTCCGGACCTGGACCAGGTGCTCTCGGGCGAGTTGCAGACGACCGACACCGCCGCGCGATCCGCGCTCGTCGGCCGCGCGCAACAGCTGATCCTGGACAACGGACTGTGGATACCGACCATCGAGTTGTCCCAGACGATCGGGGTCTCGGCCGTGGTGTCGGATCTGAAATTCGAGGCGTCGGCGCGGTTGCAGTTCTTCGACACCTGGCTGCACCGGTGAGCGTCAGCCGCGTCGTCCCCGGGCCCGCGGCGCGTGCCAGTGGTAGCGCAGCGCCAGCACCCGCAGCACGACCGCACCCGCCGACGCCGCCGCGCCCGTCCAGGCGGTGAGCGCCCCGAAACGCAGCAGCGCGGCGGCCGCACTCGCGCCGAGCAGCGCCGGTAGCGCGTAGATCTCCTGATCCGGCCGCAGCACGCTGGGCTGCACACCGGCCAGCACATCGCGGATGAGTCCGCCGCCGACCGCGGTGAGCACGCCCAGCAGCGCCGAGGGGACCGTGGCCAGCCCGTGCTGATAGGCGGTGACCGTACCGGTCACGCTGAACACGCCCAGGCCGATCGCGTCGGCGAGATCCAGCGGGGTGGCGACCAGACGTCGCGGCGGCCGCCACAGGAAGATGATCGCCGCGGCCAGGATCGGCAGGCCCAGATACCACGGATCGGTCAGCGCGACCGGCGGCACCGCCCCGATCACCACGTCGCGCACCACGCCGCCGCCGAACGCCGTCGCGCACGCCAGCACCGCGATGCCGACCATGTCGTAGTTCTTGCGCACCGCCAGCAGCGCGCCGGACACCCCGAAGGCGAAGACGCCGAGCAGGTCCGCGGCCCGCTGCACATTCTCGGCCGTGGTGTTCAGCGCGATCATCGAATCCCCTCGGTTCGGTCACCGGTCAACTCCGGGCTATCGCAGAATAGTAGGCCGGATCCGGTGGCCTGTCGGGGAGAGCGTCAGCGCTTGCGGTGGGTGTGCAGGCCCGGACGCGAGCGCGCGGACTTGTTGCGGTACATGGCCGTATCGACGGTGTGCATGAGATCGTCGATATCGTGCGGTGGTTCGCCGACCAGTGCGGTACCGATCGACGCGCCCGCCGAGATGGTATGTCCCGCAACGACTATCGGGTCGGACAGGGCCGCCAGCAGCCGGCGGGACAGGACGTTCAGCGTGCTCTCGTCCCGGCAGTCGCGCAGCAGCACGATGAATTCGTCACCGCCCAGGCGCGCCGCGATCCCGTCGGGTTCGACGACCTCCCGCAACCGATCGGCCACCACCTGCAACACGCGGTCGCCGACGGTGTGCCCGTACAGATCGTTGATCTCCTTGAAGCCGTCCAGATCCAGATAGCACAGGCCGATCGGCGGCTGCGTGTCGGCGAGCCGGTCGAAGAACAGCGTGCGATTGGCCAGGCCGGTCAGATGGTCGTGATGCGCGTCGTACCAGAGCCGATCCGACAGCGCCTTGCGTTCGGTGATGTCCACCGCGACGCCGATCAGGAAACGGATCTGCCCGTTCTCCTCGCGGACCGCCGACATGGACAGGTCGATCGCGGTGTGATGCCCGCCCGGATGGGTGTATCCGGTCTCCAACCGGAAACGGTCGATCCCGCCCTCGAGCAGCTGCTGGAACTGCCCGTAGGCGGGCCCGAGATTGGTCGGGCCGAGCACGTCGGCGACCCGCAGCGCGGTGATGTCCGCGGCCGGCCTGCCGAACATCTCGGCCATCGCGGCATTGACGTCCACGACCCGTCCGGTGCTCACGTCGATGGTGCCGATGCCGACCGACGCGCCCGCGAAGATGGCCGAGAACCGCGCCTCGGACAGCTGCCGCTGCGCCTGCGCCTCCCGCACCGCCGACAGCGCCGCGCCGAGGGTCGTCTCCTGTTCGGCCAGGGCCGCCGCGCGCAGGGCCGCGGTGAATCCGGCGGAGAATTCCGCGGCCACATCGATCGCGCGTTCCCGCACCGGTTCCGGATCGGGCCGCACCCCGTCCCGCGGCGTCTCGACGACCGCCCGGACCATGTCCCGGCAGATCACCGACACCGTCCGGCTGACCGCGGATTCGTCCCGATAGTTGGCCGCGACCAGCGCCGAGGCGGCGATCCGCGCGGAATCCGGGCCGCGCTCCCCGCGCAACGCGGCCAGCAGTTGTTCGCAGAGTCCGGCGAGCAGGGCCTCGATCTGGGTTCGAGTCAGGGTGGGGGCGACGACGCCGTCGAGCGCGTCCGCCCATCGCACCGCGAGCTCGTGCGCACCCACCTGAGCACCCCTGTCCGAAATCGCCCCCCGATCAGACCTTACGGCCCACCCCGGCCAGTCCGAGCGAGCGCCCCGGCGTCTCGTGCAGGTCCCGATCGGACTCCGGACGCCACAGCGGTAGTTCGACCACGCCGGGTTCGACCGGCTCCCAACCGTCGAACATGGCGGTGATGCTCGCGCGGTCACGGAATCGGATACCGGTGTGGGACTGGTTCGCCGACAGGTCGCCGAGCCGGGCCGCGGCGGCGGGACGCTGGGCCGAACTCAGATGCGAGATCGCCACGTGGCTACCGGTCGGCACCGCCGCGCGCAGTTCGCCGACCAACTCGCGCGGGCCCTCGTGGTCCTGCACCAGATGCAGGACCGCGATCAGCAGTATCGCGACCGGCTGGTCGAAGTCGATCAGTCCGCTCTCGGCCGCGCGGGCCAGCAGATCCGCCGGCTTGCGCAGGTCGGCCTCGAGCGCGTCGGCGTGGTCGTTGCCGATCAGGATGGTGCGCGAATGCGCGACCGCGACCGGATCGATATCGATGTACAGCACGCGATTGCGCGGATCGATCTGCTGGGCCACCTCGTGCACGTTGCCCGCGGTCGGAATGCCCGAGCCGACGTCGAGGAACTGGTGGATACCGGCCTCGGACAGATAGCGGACCGCCCGGCGCAGGAAGGCGCGATTGCTCAGCGCCAGCCGCGGCAGGTCTGGTACCAGCTGTTTCGCCATCTCGGCGGCCTTGCGATCGATCTCGAAATTGTGTGAGCCGCCCAGCAGCGCGTCGTACATGCGCGCCGGGCTCGCCTTCGTCATGTCGACACCGTCGGGCGCCCATGTCGGCCTGTCCACTCGCAACCCCTCACGTCTTCGCGATCCGCGTACTCACACGGCGGATCGTCCGGCACGCGATCACCCCGGACGCGTGCATGTGCATGCTAACCGTGTCGTGTGGGTCGGAGCTGTGAACCGTGAAGTCGTACCGCGCCGGGCACGATCACACCAGGTTGATCGAGTCCAGGACGCGGGTGCCCAGCTCGGTGTCCCCGGTCACCGCGACCGCGCAGGCGCGCCACGGCACCCGCCGGGTGCTCCACTGCGGGAATTCCAGGGACATCGCGGCGATGTGGGCCGCGGCCCCTGCGGCCCGGCCCGGCCGCACGCGCAGCCGTCCGCCGCGCGGTTCGAGTCGCCAGGTGCCGCCGCCGGGACCGGTGAGGGTCATCGCGACCGGGACGTCCAGCCAGCTCAGCGCCTCCCGGTGCGAATGTTCCAGCAGGGTGGTCAGCCAGCGCAGGATCGAGGTCATGCGGCGCGCGTCGGTGGGCGGGGTGGGGCGGTTCAGCGCCGGGGCGATGTCGTGGCGCACGTGGGTGTGCCATTCGAAGACCAGCATGGCGGGGGTGAGTTCGAGTGGGTACCAGCCCAATTCGCCGTAGGGGATGCGGATCGCGCCGAGTCCGGGGATGGTCAGCACGGTCAGGGCGGTGATGCCGCGCCGGCTCCAGGTCTCGAATTCGCCGGGGAGCTGTCTGGTTGTGTGCGAACGTTTTTCGTCGACGAGGCGTTCGTTGGTGCGCTCCACGTCGCGGGTGGTCATGTAGGCGGCGGCGGTCGGGGTGAGGATCGCGCGCAGCACGGCGGTCATGTGGATGAGCACGTCGGCGACCGACCAGCCGGCGGCGGCGCTGGGGGCGGAGAGGTCCGCGGGAGTCAGGTCGCGGCAGAAGTCGAGGACGACCTGTCGCTCGTCGTGCAACGCGGGCAGATGCGGCGAACTCATCGCACCACCCCACCGGTCGCCGGACTCCTCATGGAGTCCGGACATTACCCGGTTACGGCTCGGCTGTCCGCGCCGATGAGGAATACCTGAAGATTGCTGGGCGGCAAGGGATGGGTGCGGGAAGGGGCGGGTGGAGGTGGTGCCCGGTGTCGCGAGTTGTGCGCAGCCCCTACGATTCTCCTGGTCGGTCGAGTTCGGTAGGGGAGGTCGGAGGTGGCGGTGCGGTTGCCGCAGTGGAGTTTTGCCCGAATGTTGCCAATTGTCGAAGCGGTAACCGGAGGTATCCGGCGATGTGGACTTGTCGGTGCCATGGGGCATGCTCTTGGCACGCAGACGTCAACGAACCCGCCCGGAGTGCACCATGTCATCGCGTCGAACGAAGCCGCAGCCGTTGTCCGACACTGAAATTCGGCAGATCGCCGCGGACCTCGCCGCGGATCGCCCACCGATGGTGTGGTTCACCTCGGAGGCGGTCGGCGTGCCCGAGGGTAGATCGGGCAAGGTACTCGCCCTCGGTGATCCCGCCGACGGCGATTTCCTCCAGGTGCGGCCCACCGGTTCCAAGGATGTGCTGTCGTTCTCGCCCACCGAAGTGACGCTGACCAAACCGGCCCGGCGCACCGCGCCCGCGACCGTCGCGAAACCCAGGAAGGACACCCCAGTGAGCATGCCGTCGTCCGTCACCCCGTCGCCGCAGCCGCCGAGCCCGGCCCCGGAGAGTCCGGCCCCCGCGCAACCGGCCCCGGCCGCGTCGAAGCCCGCGCCCGCCAAGCCCGCTGCACCCGAGTCCGACGAGAGCGTCAAGACCGCCGCCAAGCAGCCCGCCCGCCCCGCCAAGGCCGCCCCCGCCCGCAAGGCCAAGCCCGCGGAGGTCACCGTGACGTTGTCGGGTACCGCCGAGGGGGAGTGGACCGTCGACGTCGTCAACGGCAAGAAGCGCACCGTCCGCGGCCTCACGGTCGCGGGCTCCTCGGTGGCCCAGGCCGCCAAACTCCTGCACCCCGAGGTCGCCGAGGTCGTCGACTCCGTCCTGGAGTCGGTGCGCAATTCCCAGCGCGTCAAGGTCGAACAACTCCAGTCCGAACTCGAGCAGGCCCGCCGCCTCCTCGACGAACTCTCGGGCTAGAACCGCGCGCCGCCGTCGGGGCGCGGGGTCCCCGCTCCGACTCGGCGTGCCGTGGACACGTGCGGCCGCTATCCAGGGGGATGCGGCCGGCACCGTTCGGACCGAACGGTGGGTTCGCAAGCGGCGCAAGGCTTTCGCCGCTGTCGCCGGGTGGGGTGTGGCGGCTGGTTACGGGGTGGGGCCGGGTGAGCCGAGGTGGGCGAGGATCGCCCACTGTTTGGCGCGGCGACGCAGGATGAACAGTTCGCCGGTCGGGGTGGTGGGGGCGGTTTCCTGCGTGGGGGTCACGGTGGTGGTGACGAAGACGACGTCGCCGCCGGAGGCGATGTCGTGGACGCGGCGGCGCAGGGGTGGGCGCGCGGTGGCGCAGACCTGGCGGTAGTGGGGGCCGATGTCGGTGCCGAAGGCGGCGGTGTCGTCGCCGGGGTAGCACGCACCGAATTCCGCGAACGTGGCTGTGACCGCGGCGCTGTCGCCGCTGGCCAGCGCGGTGTCGTAACGGTCCAGCACGGCCTTCACCTGTGCGGTCAGCAGTGGGGGGAGGGGTGCGTCGGTCAAAGCAGAACTCCTCGGGTACGGCGTCCGTGTGACGCGTATCGCTACGAATACGAACACTATGCATCACAACACTCGACGTAGCAACTGTTCGCGTGCGTAATATATCCGTATGGAGTTTTGCGGGGTGTATTGTCCGAGTGCGAAATCGACGAAGGAGACGTGGGCATGGAGGTCACAGCGTTGAGCACCGACGAGGAAAGTGCGTGGCGGTCCTACCTGCGTTCGCACGCCCTGCTCACCCGCACGCTCGACGCCGAACTGCGCGCCGAACACGGCATGACGCTGCTGACCTACGACGCGCTGGTGCAGCTGTCCGAGGCCCCCGGCCAGGCGATGTACATGCGTAATCTGGCCGCCGCCCTGCTCTACAGCGCCAGCGGCCTGACCCGCATCGTCGACGGCCTGGAAAAGGCCGGTTACGCCGAACGCCGCATCGACCCCGCCAACCGCCGCGCGACCTTGGTAACGCTCACACCCGAGGGCATGCAGGCCCTCCGAGCCGCCTGGCCCACCCACGTCCGCGGCGTCCGCGGCCACTTCGCCCGCTACCTCGGCGACGGCGAAGCCCCGGTCCTGCACCGCGTCCTCGCCGCCGTCGCCGAAGACCTGGAAACCACGCCAGCCTGACGCCGATACCGCGATTCGGTCCCGCCGATACCGTGGTTCGGCCGACACGCGGTGATCCGGCCGCCTGTCGCCACGTTCAATCAGTGCCGCTGCGAACTACCTGGTGACCTGGTGGCCGGGATCCGACTGTCGTTCGCCGCGATTCGGCCCGGCGGTGCTGCGAGCCGCCCGCAGGTGTGCGCGATCCGGCAGGCTGTGGCCGCGTCCGGCTGCCGCGGTTGTGTCCTTGCTCGAGCGGTATCGGTTACTCGGTATCGCCTCGGCTAGACGGCGGTCTCGCGGGATTCGCGGGACTTGCGACCGTCGCGACGCCAGACGCGGCGGGATTCCGGGTGGCCGTGGTGCCGCATCTCGTCGTGGAAGACGTAGCCGAGGGTGTATTCCTTGGCGTGGTACATGGCCGAATCCGCTTCGCGCAGTAGGTCGTACACCGAGGTCTCGGCGGTGGCAGGCTGCGGCGGGGTCGGCGCCGCGACCTCTTCCCGGTGATCGGGGTCGGTCGTCTCGACGGGGCAGGTTGCCTCGACAGGGGCGGATTCCGGCGACCGCCCGGTGCGGCCGCGGATCTCGTGCACCGAACCGGCCGGTCGGGTGGAGCCGACGGCGATGCCGATACTGGCCGTGATCGAGACCGCGCCGACGCTGAGTTCGAAGGGATTGCCGAACGCGGCGATCAGACGTTCGGCGAGGGTTGCGGTATCGGAGCGGTTCGCGCAGGTCAGCACGACGAACTCGTCGCCGCCGTAGCGGGCGGCCACATCGTCGTGCCGGATGACGCGCCGGATCCGGGCCGCGGCATTGGCGATCAGTTCGTCCCCGATGGCGTGGCCGTAGTTGTCGTTGACGGATTTGAAACCGTCCAGATCGATGAACAGCAGGCACAGCGTGCGCCCGGCCCAGCGCTCGTGATTGCGGGCGGGTGCGCGCAGCAGCGCCGAGCGGTTCAGCAGGCCGGTGAGCATGTCGTGGTCGGCCTGGTACTGCGCCCGCCGTTCGCTGCGGGCACTGCGCCCGATCGCGCGCTCACTGCGCGCCAGCACGCCGATCAACAGCCCGGCCAACAGCGTGGAGATCACCACCCGATCCACCACGCCGGACCGATGCCCCATGGTCGGCACCAGCGAGGCCACCACCAGCGCGACCGCGATACAACTGGCCCGCTGCCGCGACTGCTCGGGCCGGACGCGCTGCTGCTGCCCGATGGTGACCATGGTCGGATGCAGCGCCGCCAACCCGACCAACAGGTACGCGCCCAGCAACGGAATCAACAGGATCTGGAACGGCGGATGGATCGATCCGGCCGCCACCAGGTTGTAGCCGAAATCGGCGATCAGGATCGCGAGCAGACTCGTATGCACAAGGCGCAGTGAGGTTTCCGAGCGCATCCCGGTGACCACCGAATGCGTGACCACGGTCAGCAGCAGCGCGTCGATGATCGGGTAGCAGGCCGCGATCACCGCGCTGGCACCGTGGCCGCTGCTCAGGATCGGCGAGATCAGGAACGTCCAGGAGGCCAGCAGCGCGCCCAGGCCGATCAGCCCGGAGTCAAGCAGCAGATCGTTGCCGCCGCCGTGCACGCGGCGCGGCGCGAGCCACAGCAGCGCGGCGAGCAGCACCCCGGCGTATCCGGACAGCGTGAACATGTCGTCGAACAGGTAGTTCTCGTCGGGGATGAGATCGCGCAGCGTGATCCCGAAACCGAACAGCACCGCCGACCCGGCCAGCAGATACCACGGCATCGGGGCGGGCGGGCGATGTCGGTGCACGCCGACGGCGATCATCGCGACGGTCAGGACCACGACCGTCGCGAGTACGGCGGTGACGACCGCCTCGGCGGCGGTGAGCAGGGGCAGCGCGATCACGGCCGCGGCGATCATCGGCACGAATGCGCGCCACAGTGGCCCGGCCAGATGCCGGAGGTCGACCGTGTGCTGTTCGCTGAGCATCATCAGTCCCCCTTGTCCGCTCCGTCCCCGATGAACCGTGCCGCGTAGTAAGTCTGTGAATCCTCCACCGCGATATCGACCGTGGCCCGCTCCCCGATCGCCGTTCGCAGGGCGTCGGCGAACGAGAAGTGAGAGTTGTTGTACGAGCAGATGTCCCAGCCGACGGCCGCGCGCTCCGCCGCCAATATTCGGACGACTGATTCGATCATGACATGAAATGCGGCCCCTTGTCGCGCGCCGGGGGCGACCAATGTGAACCCCGCATAGTAGATGGCGTCACGCTCGGCGTGTTGCGGGAAACGCGCCGCGAAATATTCGGGGCTGATCCAGGGCACCGTCTCCAGATGACGAGTCAACGTGGTCAGGCCGATCGGCTCGCCGTCGGGTGCACGGGCAACGTGTTTCTGTATTCGCGGATCGGTCATCTCCTGATGGAATTCGCCGGGATGCAGAACCTGCCGTGCGATCGCCCGAGTGCGTAATGGACCGAATGCTTCTTCGTAGAGCAATTGGAAACGTTCGATCTGCGGATCCGGAATTGTGCGCTCCACGCTGACCCGGATACCTCCGGCCGCGGAAGTCGCGGTATGTGTCGATCTTTCCGGTTCCGCGGGTTGGGTCACGGTTGATTCCATCCCGCCGTGTGATAGGCCGCCAATGCCAGGGTGCAGGTCGGGCGGCCGTCGGAGGTGGCCGCGACCGTGCTGGTGCACACGGGTCCGAAGACCCCGGCGCGCGCGGCGGTCATCTCGGTCAGGCTCAGGTGGATGAGTTCGTCGACCTCCCTGGCGGTTTCGGCCTCGTGCTCGACGAACAGGCCCGCGCCGGAGCCGTCGTCGCGGACGGTCCAGCCGATGCCGGCGGCTGCGCTCGCCCCCGCGGTGTCGGCGAACTCCACTGCGTAGACGCAGTACAGCCGATCGCCCCAGACGATGGGCTTGCGCACGCGGCGGGTCCGCTCGATCGTCGCGTGCGGCGGGATCACCGACGACAGGCGGATCAGATTCGCTTCTCCCACACCGAGTTCGCGCAGCGCGGCGTCGAATGCGGAGATCCTCGTCGACCCCACTCCGACCGCCGCGCCGACCTCGATGGTCAGCGCGGCGGGGCGGGGTGGGGTGGCACTTCCGGTACCGAACGTGCCGTGTTGTCTGTGGGTGATGAGCATCCTGTGATCCTTCCCCCGGGGACCCCAGTGTTGCATTTTGAAGGGTGATCTTGCGGCAAAACTCCTTTGAACTGAAAAACATCGTTTCATATCGGACAGGCATCACTCCCGGTCGTGCGGACACGGATCGGCAGCGCGGTGGATAGCTCCATGTGAACGCTAACGGCCCGCTAAGATCCGGACACGACCAAGTGGTCGAAGGATGATCCACCGAACAGGAGAGCCGCATGCCACCCGCTGCCGCGCCACCAGGAATTGTCGAATCGGTGCTGGCAGGGGGCCCGGCACACGATGTACTGGCCGAGGGCGCCAGCCTGCGCCTGGACGCTTCGCCGGTCGACTACGTCCTCGTCGCGATCTATTTCGTCTTCGTGCTCGGCATCGGCTTGTTGGCCCGCCAGCGCGTGTCCTCGAGCATCGATTTCTTCCTGTCCGGGCGCTCGCTGCCCGCCTGGGTGACCGGTCTGGCGTTCATCTCGGCGAACCTGGGCGCGGTCGAGATCATGGGCATGTCCGCCAACGGCGCGCAGTACGGCATGCCGACCATGCACTACTACTGGATCGGCGCGATCCCGGCCATGCTGTTCCTGGGCGTGGTCATGATGCCGTTCTACTACGGCTCCAAGGTGCGCAGCGTGCCGGAGTTCATGCGTCGGCGCTTCGGCACCGGGGCGCATCTGGTCAACGCGCTGAGCTTCGCGATCGCCCAGGTGCTCATCGCGGGTGTGAACCTGTATCTGCTCGGTTCGATCGTGAACGTGCTGCTGGGCTGGCCGCTGTGGGTGTCGATCATCGTCGCCGCGGCGATCGTGCTGTCCTACATCACGCTCGGTGGTCTGTCCGCCGCGATCTACAACGAGGTGTTGCAGTTCTTCGTCATCGTGGCCGCGCTGCTGCCGTTGACGCTGGTGGGTCTGCATCGCGTCGGCGGCTGGAGTGGGTTGACGGACAAGGTGTCCGGGCTGAAGGACGGTTCGCAGGAGATCCATTCCTGGCCCGGTAACGAACTCAGCGGTTTCTCCAACAACTTCCTGTCGGTGATCGGCATCGTGTTCGGTCTGGGCTTCGTGCTCTCGTTCGGTTACTGGACGACGAACTTCGTCGAGGTGCAGCGCGCGCTGGCCACGCACTCCATCTCCGCGGCCCGGCGCACCCCGATCATCGGCGCGTTCCCGAAGATGTTCATTCCGTTGATCGTGGTCATCCCCGGCATGGTGAGCGCTCTCATCGTGCCGCAGATCGCGGAATACAAGGCGACCGGTAAGGGCGATGTCAAGTACAACGACGCGTTGTTGTACCTGATGAAAGATATTCTCCCGAACGGACTTCTGGGCGTCGCGCTGGCCGGTCTGCTGGCCGCGTTCATGGCGGGTATGGCCGCCAATATCTCCGCGTTCAACACGGTGTTCAGTTTCGACCTGTGGCAGCAGTACGTGAAGAAGGACCGACCGGACGGTTATTACCTGAACGTCGGGCGCTGGGCGACCGTGGGCGCCACCGTGGTCGCGGTGTTCACCGCGTTCATCGCCGGGAACTTCTCGAACATCATGGATTATCTCCAGACGCTGTTCTCGTTCTTCAACGCGCCGCTGTTCGCGACGTTCATCGTCGGTATGTTCTGGAAGCGGATGACCGCGACGGCCGGTTGGGTCGGTCTGGTGTTCGGCACGTTGTCCGCGATTTTCATCTTCATCCTGAGCGAGACCGGGGTGATCAACCTGTCCGGTCAGGGCTCGAGCTTCCTGGCCGCCGGTGTGGCCTTCGTGGTCGATGTGGTGCTCAGCGTCGTGGTCAGCCTGGTGACCGCGCCCAAGCCCGATGCCGAACTGGTCGGGCTGGTGTACTCGGAGACACCCAAGTCCCTGCTCAACGATCCCGATGCCGACTCGCTGCCCTGGTACCAGCGTCCGGTGCTGCTCGCGGGCATCGGTCTGGTCCTGGTCATCATCTTGAACATCGTCATCGGATAGGAAGTGACGCAATGCTTTTCGATATTCGCACCATCGTCGGCGGGCTCCTGGGCATCTACGGCGTCATCCTGATCGTCGTCGGCGCGGTCGATCACAGCGCCGCGGATCTGCAACGCAGTGGCGGCTGGAACACCAACCTGTGGACCGGGATCGTCATGGCGGTGCTGGCCGCGGGGTTCCTGATCTGGGTCCGGCTGCGGCCGACCCAGGTGCCGCAGCACACCGAATCCGGCGGTCCCGCAGAGTAACTCGGGCGAACACGCGGTAACCACCCGATCGGCCGCGGCGGTGCACGATGCCGCCGCGGCCGAGTCGTGTCCGGGCGCCCCCACCCTCCGCCGCGGCCGAGTCGACTTCACCGACCTCCCCATCCCACCCGAAACCCGCGTATACCTCTGCGGCCCACTACCTTTCATGCTCGGCATCCGAGACGCCCTCCTCGACCGCAACGTCCCCGCCGACCACATCCACTACGAAGTCTTCGGCCCCGAAACCTGCGCCACCACGTAACCGCGATCCGCACAACCTTGAACTGTCACCGCTCTTATTAAAGGTTATGGCGTAACCTTTAATAAGGAGGTGGCATGTCCAAGCTTGTGCGACATCACTGGGTTGGCAATCTGGACGGTAGTGGCATATCGCGCAGGGATCGTGGTTCCGGGCCGTACCAGGTCTACCTACCCGACAGGCTGGGTAATCGCGAGATCACCATGTCCGGTGATGTCGCAGCCGACGTGGTGGACGCGGAGACGGCGATTACACGCCTGGATTCGGAAGCTCGGGCGCTGGTGGAGACCGAAGCGCTGTCGCGGCTGTTGCTGCGCGCCGAGGCCATCGCATCGTCGCGTATAGAAGGGCTCGAGGTTGGTGCGCGACGTTTGTTGCGCGCCGACGCCGCGCGCGAGTTGGAAGGTGAGTCCTCGGATGTGACAGCAGTCGAGGTGCTGGCGAATATCGACGCGATGGCCGTTGCCGTCGATTCGGTCGGTCCGGGTGACCCCATTACCGAGCGGACTTTGTGCGAGGTGCATCGGCGATTGCTCGCCGGGACCAGGCTGGTCGAGCACGGTGGGCACTACCGGGATGTGCAGAACTGGATCGGTGGGAGTGCGTTCAATCCCTGTGCCGCGGATTTCGTACCTCCGCCGCCGCAGGACGTTCCGGAGTTGATGGGTGACCTCGTTGATTTCTGTAATGGTGATGACCTACCGGCGGTTGCGCAGGCGGCTATCGCCCATGCGCAATTCGAGACGATCCATCCGTTCATTGATGGCAACGGCCGGACCGGACGGGCGCTGATACATATGGTTCTTCGTCGTCGCGGCGTTGCCGCGAGGGTGCTGGTTCCGGTCTCGCTGATCCTGGCGACCTGGGGCGATGCGTACATCGATGGCCTGACCAGTTATCGATATACAGGTGATCCGGATTCACCGGAAGCTGTCGAGGGCATGAATATCTGGATTGCCCGGTTTGCGGCCGCGTGCGCCCGCGCAGTGGCCGACGCGACTGTCTACGAATCGAAAGCCGCTGAGCTACAACGCTCGTGGCGTGAGCGAGTCTCGCCGGTGCGCGCCAACTCGGCCCTCGATGTGCTCATCGGCAAGCTGGTCGGCGCGCCGATCCTTACGGTCACAACCGCGGCCGAATTGATCGGCCGTAGTTTTCCGGCCACGAATTCCGCAGTCGAGCGCCTCGTTGCGGCAGGGATTTTGAAGCAGTTGAGCATCGGCCGCCGCAATCGTGTTTTCGAAGCCCCCGAGGCGATCACGGCCTTCACGGCTTTGGAACGTAGGCTCGCAAGTCCTCGAGGTGATACCCGGGTTTTCGATCCGGAGCGACCGGTGCCGAAGCGGATGCGTTGACGATCCGGACTGTGGGAAGTGCACGCGTGCAACGGTTTCCGGGAGACAAGTGTCGGGTGTTCAGGTGTCGAGGAATTGGGGGGCGAAGATGTCTTCGATGTGGGGGAGGTTCCGGGACAGGCCCTGTTCGTGGTGGTAGCGGAGGTAGGTTTCGAGGGTGGGGCGGTTGGGGGTGATGCCGTAGGGCCAGGGGGTGGGGGCGAATTGGGTTTCGTTGCGTTCGATGAGGGCGTTCATCCAGGGGGTCATGGTTTGGACCTGGTAGAGCCTGCGGTTGCGGTGATAGCGTTCGGCGGCTTCGTCTTTCGCGCGGCAGAAGGCTCGGTAGACCTCGTGGACGAGGTCGGGGGCGGTGTCGAGCAGGGTGCGGTGCACGACGATGGTGTGCATGATCGGGAAGATGCCGGTGCGGCGGTGATAGTCGCGTTCGAGGGGTTCGTAGTCGGGGAACAGGCGGGTGACGTCGGGGGAGTGGTCCAGTGCGCACTGGGGGACGTTCGCCGAGAACAGGGCGTCGATCTCGCCGGATGCCAGCATCGCGTTCAGGGTCGCGTCCAGCGGGGCGGGCGTCACCGAAACGTTCGGCGGATGCGGGTGGGGGATGAAATCGAAAGGGGGCGAAGGGTGTTCGAGGCCGCCGACGATCCAGCGATTCGCGGCGGGGTCGAATCCGTACTCGTCCATCAGGATTCCCTTGGCCCACACGCCCGAATCCTGGCCGTAGGTGCCGAATTCGCCGATGGTGCGGCCGGTGAGGTCTGCCGGGGAGGTGATGCCGCTGTGCGCGTTGACGAAGACGCACGAGTGCCGGAAGACGCGGTTCGGGAAGATCGGCAGCGCGACGTACGGCAGCCCTTCCTCGAGGAGTCGCAGGTAGAAGGTGAGGCCGAGTTCGGCGACGTCGAATTCGTCCTTGCAGACCGCGCGCTGGAAGATCTCCGGCAGCGTGGGCGCGGTCCGCATATCGATCTCGACGCCGTCCAGGCCGACGCTGCCGTCGAACAGCGCCGCGGTGGTGTCGTACACGTAGGTTCCGATGGTGAGGGTCCGGGACATGTCGAATTCCTTTCGAACTCCATTGTCGGCGAGCTGATTTCGATACTTCCCGGTCCGCCCGCGACGCGTCCAACACCCTTTCCGCACATCCGATACCGCGTGGGTATCGTGTGGCGGTGGACCTTCGCTCGCTCCGGTACTTCGTGGCCGTCGCACAGGAGCGTCACATCGGCCGCGCGGCGCGTCGCCTGCACATGACACAGCCGCCGCTGAGTCGCGCGATCCGGGAACTCGAGGACGAACTCGGCGTCACGCTGTTCGAGCGGACCTCGAAGGGTGTCACCCTCACCGCCGCCGGGACGGTGATGTACGAGGAGTCGGTCGCCCTGCTCGAGCGCGCCGACCTGCTGCGCACCCGGGTGAGCGCCGCGGCCGGCGCGGCCGCGCTCACGATCGGCACGCTCGCGGATACGGCCGAACTCGTCGCGGGCACGCTCGTCGCCCGGTTCCGGGAGCGGCACCCGTCGGTCGAGGTGAGCATTCGTGAGGCGGACCTGGCCGATCCGACCGCCGGTCTGCGGGCCGGACTTGTCGACGTGGCGCTGACCCGAACCCCGTTCGAGGACAACGGAATCGGCGTCCGAATCCTGCGCCGGATCCCGGTCGGCGTGGTGTTGCGCGAGGACGATCCACTCGCCGGGCGGGAGTCGGTCTCCGCCGCCGATCTGACCGGACGTCGCTGGGTTCGCTTGCCGGACAACGCCGATCCGGTGTGGGCCGCGTATTGGACGGGCGGCTCGCCCGAGGGTTCCGCACCGATCGTGCGCACCATCCAGGAGTGCTTACAGGCGGTCCTGTGGAACACGACGTGCGCCCTCGCCCCGGCCGATCAGCCGCTCCCCGCCGGTCTCGTCGTCGTCCCGTTTCGCGATCGCCCGCCCAGCCACCTGGTTGTCGCCCACGCCAAGTCCACCCCCGGACCGCTCGTTCGTAGTTTCGTTCAACTCGCGGTGGACAGCTTCCGCTGAGTCGGCGGTAACCGTGACCGGTTCGCCTGCGCCGGTGCCGTGCTGATTCGTGATACCTGACGCCGCCCACCGCACAGCTCAGAGAGTGACCACGACCTTGCCGTGGACGTGGCGGTCGGCCTGTAGCGCCACGGCGTCGCGGATCTTCTCGATCGGGAAGGTCGCGGCGATGGGCACGGTGATTGTTCCGGTTCGGACGGCTTCGGCGATGCGCGTCATGTCGTCCGGGCCCGCGTCGATGCCGCCGGTCGCGCGGACGCCGCCGGGAGGGGTCGGGCCTGCGGCGACAGTGGAGATCCGATCGGGCGAAATGCCCAGTGCGAGAGCGGTTTCGGCGGTCTCGGCGCCGAACAGGTCGGTGGCCGCGGTGATGCCCCCGGGTGCCAGGGCGCGTACTCGGTCGGCGAGTCCGGGGCCGTATGCGACGGGTTCGACCCCGAACCCGTGCAGGAATTCGAACGTGCCTTCCGATGCCGTGCCCAGCACCTCGGCGCCGATGAGCCTGGCGAGTTGGACGGCGAACACGCCCACGCCGCCCGCGGCGCCGCCGATCAGGACGACGTCACCGGATCGCAGGTCGATCGCGTTCAATGCCGCGGCGGCGGTCGAGCCCGCGATCGGCAGCGTGGCGGCCACCTCGTCGCTGACCCCGTCGGGCGTGTGCCAGAGCGACTCGGCGGCCCCCGCGCGCGTGTCGACCACCGCGAAATCGGCGGCCGCCCGGCCCAGCGCGCCGCCGAAGACGCGCTCCCCAACCGTGAAACCCGTTGTATCGCTGCCGATCTCGTCCACCACGCCGGCGAGGTCGTAGCCGAATCCGGACGGCAGGGTGATGCCGAAGCGGGCCGCGGCCTCCGGGCTCGAGGCGATACCCCAGTCCATGGGGTTCAGTCCGGCGGCCGTGACGCGCACGCGCACCTCGCCCGGTCCGGCATGCGGTTCGGGGACCTCTCGCAGCTCCAGTACCTCGGGGCCACCGAACGTTTCGTAGATCACGGCTCGACTCATGAGAACCTCCGTAGACAATAACGGGACTTGGTGCCATCACTATACATCGAGTGACGGGACCAAGTCCCGCTACTATGGTTCCATGGCCCGCTGGCAACCCAACGCACCGGAGCGACTCGCCCTCGCCGCCCTCGAACTGTTCGAGGAGCGAGGCTACGAGAACACGACGGTGATCGGGATCGCCGAGCGCGCCGGACTCACCAAGAGCACCTTCTTCCGACACTTCCCCGACAAGCGGGAGGTGCTGTTCGGCAGCGGCACGATGACCGACCTGCTCGTCGGCGGAATCGCCACCGCCCCACCCGACGTGCCCCCGCTCGAAGTGGTCGCACACGCCCTGGAAGTGATCGGACGAGAAGCCTTCCCGGCGCACCGCCGCGAATTCGCCGCCCGCCGCCGAGCCGTCATCGCCGCTCACCCGGACCTACGAGAACGCGAGGCGCTCAAGGGAATCGGCCTCACCGCCGCCCTGATCGAAGCCCTCGAAAACCGCGGCGTCCCCACCCTCACCGCCCGCGTAACCGCCGAACTCTCCGCCCTCGCCTGGAAGATCGCCTACGAGCGCTGGAGCGCCCCCACCAACACCGACGAGTTCGGCCCCCTCGCCCGCCGCACCCTCACCGAAGTCCGAATCGCAGCGGAATTCCGAGGCTGATTCCGAGCGGTCGGGCCGCGAACGGGGATGGCGGTCCGGTCGGCGGCACGTGACGGGCCACCACGCGAAAAATTGCGGCGGATGTGAGATCGGCCGGGTCCTGGTCAGGGCCGAATGTTCAGGTAGAGCGGCTGCCCGCTGGCGATCTGCTGTACGACGAGCGGCAGGAGCCTGTGCTCGGCGGCGAGTACGCGCGCGGCCAGAGTGTCGACCGTGTCGTCGGCGAGGACGGGGACCTCGACCTGGGCGATCACTTCGCCGGTGTCTTATTCGTCGTCGACGAGGTGGACCGACGCACCGCTGACGGCGGCCTCGGCATCGAGAACGGCCTGGTGAACATGGGTGCCGAACATGCCGGGGCCACCGAAGAGCGGTAAGAGCGCGGGGTGCACATTGATGATTCGGGGCGCGTACTCCCTGCGGGTCCGCCGGCCGAGCTTCTTCATGTAGCCGGCCGTGACGACGAGTTCGACCGAATGCTCGATCAACAGGGCGCGGATGGCGTCATCGAGCCGGTCGGGATCGGGATGGGTCCTACCCGACAGATGTGCGCTCGGGATGCGGTTCTCGCGCGCGTACGCCAAGCCGGGTGATCCGCTGTTATTGCTGATCACGGCGACTATTTCGTACTGCGCGTCGGGCCCGAGCGATGCCTGGTGCAACGCGCGGAGGTTCGAGCCGTTGTGTGAGACGAGGACACCGACGCGGAGCTTGGGCATGGCCGGTAGTCTCCCACGATTTCGGCGGTGCCTTGCTGTCAGAATGTGAAAGCGTACACTTACGTTCGTGTCCGCTTTCAGAGATGTGGATCTGGGTATTCTGGGTGATCCGATGCGGCAGGCGATTTTCGAGCGGGTGGCTCGGCGGCCGTCGTCGGTGGGGGAGTTGGCGGAGTCGTTGCCGATCACCCGGCAAGCGGTGTCGCAGCATCTGCGGGTGTTGCGGGACGGCGGGTTGGTGGTGGCCACGCCACAGGGCACGCGGCGCATCTATCGCGTCGATCCGGCGGGGCTCGCCGCGATTCAGGCGTATTTCCAACGGATTTGGGACGACGCGCTCACCGGTTTCCAGAAGGCCGCCGATGCGGCGGTCGCCGATCCCGAACAGGAGAGTTCCGCATGAGCACATCCGCTGTTCCGTTGTTGCAGGGCTCGGCGAGCGTCGCCATGCCCGTCGACCGGGCGTTCGCGTTCTTCACCGAATCGTTCGGAAGTTGGTGGCCCGCGGCGTATCACATCGGGCAGTCCGAGATGGCCGACGCGATTCTGGAGCCGCGCGTCGGCGGGCGCTGGTACGAGCGGGGCGTGGACGGTGTCGAATGCGATTGGGGCCGGGTGCTGGTGTGGGAGCCGCCGTATCGTCTGGTGGTGACCTGGCAGATCAACGGCCACTGGCAGTTCGACCCCGATCCCGCGCACGCCAGCGAGGTCGAGATCCGTTTCGCCGCAGACGATTACGGGACAGCGGTGACGTTGGAACATCGTCACCTGGATCGGCTCGTCGCGGGTGCGGATCTCGCGCGGACCATCACCGAACAGGGTGGCGGTTGGAGCACGCTGTTGCGGCTCTTCGCGACGAACGCCGAAAGTGCTTCCGTGGGAGGCGATCCCGCGTGAACGATATGGAGATGGCGCGGCTCGAACGAATCGATCTGGCCGAATTCCTCGCCACGCTCACGCCCGAACAGTGGGAGCAGCCGTCGTTGTGCGAAGGGTGGCGGGTCCGGGATGTGGTGGCGCACATGATCAGTTACGAGGAACTCGGACGTTGGGGGTTGGCCAGACGTTTCATCAAGGGAAAACTCTTGTACGCCAATGCCGTCGGCGTGCGGGAGTTCGGCTCGCTCGGGCCTGGAGAACTGCTGCGATTCCTGAACGACCATCTGGTGCCCAGTGGTCTGACCGCCGGATTCGGTGGCATGATCGCCTTGGTCGACGGGACCATTCACCATCAGGACATCCGTCGTCCGCTGGGGATGCCGCGGCAGATACCCGCCGATCGCCTGCTTCGCGTTCTCGATGCGGCACCGCCCAACCCGCGCCTCGGAGCCTGGCATCGAATTCGCGGACTTCGCCTGTGCGCCAACGACATCGATTGGTCGCACGGCAGTGGGCCGGAGGTGCGCGGCGCCGGTGAGGCGCTGCTGCTTGCCATCACCGGACGACCGAGTGTGCTGGGCGAACTCACCGGTCCCGGACAGCCGCTGCTGGCCGCCCGCATCGGTGCGTGAACAGCTCGGGCGAGCGGTTTGTTCAAGACGAGGGGGTGGTGAGCGGGTGAGACTTCGGGCATGAATGAGAGCAGCTTTACGCCCGCGCTCGGGCGGTTCGCGCCGGTTCGGTGCTACGACACCGTCATCGCGTTGCCTCGGGAGCGGCTGTGGCGGGCGGTGGAGGCGATGTGTGTCGCGCCTCGGGCCGGGGAGGTCATCGTCGATGTCGGTTGCGGCACTGGATCTTTCGCGGTGTTGCTGGGGCGGGCCGAGCCAGGGGCGGAGATCGTCGGGGTGGATCCCGACGTCGACGTGCTCGCGGTGGCGAAGTGTAAGGCCGCGGCGGCCGGTGCAGGGGTCCGGTGGTCGTCGGGCCCCGGTACGCGGCGTATCCGTCGCCGATGACGAAATGCGGGGTCACCTCACCGATCGTGCCAGGTGAGGTGACCGTCGCGGGGATGTGCGCGATCAGGGATTCACGTCGTGGTGCGGCGTCGGATCAGGCCGATCGCGGTATCGATGATCAGGAATCCCGCGAGGGTGATGCCGAGCAGCGGGGCGAACCAGCCGACGGCGACGGTGATCACGGCCGGTCCGGCCAGGTATGCCGGGTGGATGCCGCGTAGGACGCCGCGGCGCGGGGGTGCGCCCGGGGTGAATCGGCCCGTGCGCACTGGGCGGCGACGCCACCACATCAGGTAACCGCGCACGATGACGGTGATCAGCGCGACCATCGTCAGCAGGAGTAACAGCTGGTTGGGCAGGCCGAACAGTGTGCCCATGTGCAGGGCGATACCCCAGTTGGCGAGTTTGGCCATCGGGGGCCAATCCGCGTACCGGACGATGTCGGTGACGTGGCCGGTGCTGCCGTCGACGGCGATCGCGTCCTGGGTGAGTGAGCCGGGGATGCGGCGTTCCTTGACCACGAATGCGGTGTGATCCGTTGTGGGGAGGGTGATTTCGACCGGTCCGTCGACGTGGTGGGCGCGTGCCACTGTGAATACCCTGTCCACCTGGGCAATTCGATCGGTGGACGAGGGTTGCGCGGGGGCGCTCGTGGGCATGTCCATGCCGGGCATGCTCATCCCCGGCATATCCATTCCGGGCACGGTCGACGAGTCGCCGTGCTGCGCACCGGATCCGGCGAGTGTGCTGCTCACCGACGGCGTCGTCCAGCTCAACTGCGCCCGCAACGCATCGACATGCGCCCCCGCATACGTGGACCAGGTCATCCCGGTAGCGGACAGGAACAACACCGGCAACAACACCCACATCCCCACAGCCGCATGCCAATTCACCGATCGTGCGCGCCCCTTACGGCTACGATCCGGCCACACCAGCCGCCGCACCCCCGCCCGCCGCAACCACACCACCAGTCCGGCGAGCGCGACCACCCACATCCACGACGCCGCGGTCTCGCTGTACCACCGCCCCGGCTCCCCCAGATGCAGATTCCGATGCAACTGATCGATCCACGTCCGCACCGGCAACGCCCCCGCACTGCCGTAAACCACACTCACCCCAACCGATTTCGCGGTCACCGGATCCACGAACACCGCCCGCTGCTCCGACTCCCCCAACGCCGGATCGGCAAACAGTACCCGAGTCGTATCCCCACCGTGCTGTGCTGGATCAACCGCCACCAGCGCAAGTTTCGGCGCCACCGCCACCGCCGCGGCCACCTGATCCGCCAACGGCCGCGCCGCCCCCCTCGAATCAACATGCAGCAGACCGTGATTCACCACCGACTCGATACTCGGCGCAACCGAATACAACGCCCCCGTCACCGCCGCGATCAGAATGAACGGCCCGACGAACACCCCGGCATAGAAATGCAACCGCATCGCCAGCGCCGCGACCGCGCGACGCGAATCCGACTGTGCGGCCGGTTGTCCCGAAGACTGCGCCGTCGCCGAAGCGCCGGGCGACCCGTCGCCCTGCTGCGAAACAGCATCGGCCTCGGTGGGTGCCGGGTCGCCTGATGCGGCCGAGGGAGCGGTGTCTGGAAGGACAGCTACCGAGATATGTGTCTCTGCATGAGGCTTGGCCCCCGTCAGGTCTGCTGTTTCGGGTGTCGGTAGGTCCGGTGCGCCGGTTCGATCGCCGGTCACGCCCGCACTCGGCTCGGCAAGTTGCTCGAGGTGCGGTTCGCTCGGCTCGGTACCGAGCCGAGCGCTGACAGACGTAGCACCCGTACTGCCGGACGCACCAGGATTGTCGGACGGCGGGGCGGCCGGTGGTTCGGCGGTGGTGTCGGGGATCGGGGGATTGGTGGTGCTCATGACGTGTGCTCCTGGTCGGCTGCTGCCCGTGGGTGAGCTGCCGTGCGGGTGAATCCTCGTGTGCGGGGGCGTCCGCCCCTCATATGCGGACGTCTTCCGGCTGGTGGGCGTTCCGGCAGGTACGTCACCGTGCACCACACGGCCGTGTTCCGGTCGATGTCGCCGACCGGCGAGGTCCGCGGCCCGCCGACGGAATCGACGTGCGGCCCTGTCGGACTCGAACCGTTGCCCGGGGACGACAGCGGCTCGGGGCCGAAACTCGCTGTCGGCGTCTTCGATCGGCGGCACTGACGCGATGTCCTACGCCTGCCCCGGATTCTCCGAACGCGCAGTGCTGCCCAGCCGCACTCCTTCGGCGAGGGTTCTCGCCGACCGCTGATCCAGCGATTCGGCCGCCTGATCGGCACCTTCTCGGCGGGGATTGCCCACTCCGAGCGGATTCCGTTCCGCGGCAACCGATCGATGTGTGACCGGCACCGGGCGCGATCAGGCAGTGACGCATTTCGGAGCAACGCCGCGAGATCGGTGCTGAGCAACTCCGAGACGGGAACACTTGTCCGCCAACGAATCCGACGTGACGTGGATCCGATCCGGTTATGTGGTGCGAGGATTCACCCGACGGCACGATGAGCGCGGCCGTCGGCAAAACGGCCGGACGGTCATCGGTGTGCTCGGTGACGCGCGAAAGATGTTCGCGTGCACGGGTATTCGGGTGATTCGAGAGATCAGGCCGGGAGGGGTGGGCCGCGGGCGGGGCAGGGAGTGGCGGCGAGGATTCGATGGATGACGCGGTCGCGGTGCGTGATCGGCAGTGGCGACGGGGGAGCGGCGGCGGGTGGGCGCACCAGCAGCGGCAACGCACGGGACAGCGCGGCGACGAGCATTCGGTAGGCGGCTTCCGCGCCGTGGATCACGATCGACGCGACGTATGCGGCCGCGATGTGCGCGCCCAGCATCGCCGGGCTCCACAGCGAACCGTGCGGCATATCCAGCATGTCCAGCGACATCACCGTGTGTCCCAGCAGCTGCCCGCCGATCAGGGCCGTGACCAGGCCGGTTCGGCTGGTGCGCAGGGGACGCAGCGTCGTCACCAGGGCGCCGACCACCGCGCAGGCGGCGACCAGCAGCATCAACGTCCTGGACTGGATCGGCATCGCCCCGGCCGCCCAGCCGTGCGCGGCGATCGCCAACGCACCGGAAACCGCACCGGCCGATCCCCCACGCAGCCGCGCGACCGCACCCCGGCGCTGTTGCGCCGCAGCCGAATCGCGGGCCGGGGACCGGCCGGGGTCGAAAATCACTCGCGAATGATACCGGGACGGCACCGCCCGGGAATCGCCGAGGCGGTGCCGTACGCCCTACTCGGCGCTGACGTCCATCTCCGTCAGCGGCTTGCGCAGCAGCTTCCCGGTGGCGTTGCGCGGCAGCTCGTCCAGGAAGATCACCTCGCGCGGCACCTTGTACCGGGCCAGGTTCGCCTTCACGTAATCCTTGATCTCCTGCACGTCGCGCTTGGACTCCGGACCGGGAACGACGAAGGCGCGCAAGCGTTTTCCGAATTCCCGATCGTCCACGCCGATCACCGCCGCCTCCAGCACGTCGGCCCGGTCGGCCAGCAGATGCTCGACCTCCTGCGGGAAGACGTTCTCGCCGCCGGAGACGATCATGTCGTCGTCGCGGCCGTCGATGAACAGCAGCCCGCGCTCGTCGAAGTGGCCGACGTCACCGCTGGACATCATGCCGTCCACGGTCTCCTTGGTACGGCCGTCGGTGTACGCCTTGAACGAGTGCGGGTTCTCGATGAAGATCGTGCCCGTCACATTCGGCGCGGTGATCCGCTTGCGCTGCTCGTCGTACAGCGCGACGCGGATGCCCACCGGCGGCTTGCCCGCGGTGTTCGGCGCACCGCGCAGCTCCGGCGGCGTGGCCACGGTGATCACGGCGCATTCGGTGGAGCCGTACACGTTGTAGAGCGAGTCGCCGAAGTAGTCCAGGCTGCGGGTCACCACGTCCGGCGGGATCGCCGACCCGGCCGCGAAGATGACCTTCAGTGTGGACATGTCGTACTTGCCCAGCACCTCGGCGGGCAGATCGAGCATGCGCTGCAACATCGTCGGCACCACGACGAGTTCCTCGGCGCCGAACTTCTCGATGTTGGCCAGCGTCGCCTCGGGGTCGAATCGCCTCTGCTGGAACACGATTCGGTTGCCCAGCGCCAGACCGATGGTGAACTGCGACAGTCCGGTGGCGTGGAAGATCGGCGCGGCCATCAGGATCGTGCTGTCCCGCGGCACCGGAATCCGGTCGACCAGCTGCGCGGAGATGAACGGGCTCACCTTGTCGCGCGGCGCGCCCTTCGGGGTGCCGGTGGTGCCGCTGGTCAGGATCACCATGCCGCCCGGTTTGCTGGGCAGCTTCAGCGGCTCGGTGGACTGACCGGCCATCAGCGAGTCGAGCGTCGGCACCGAGGCGTCGATGCCGTCCTTCTCATCGGACCAGGTCAGGATGCGCGGGATGGACTCCGGGATCGCGCTCATCAGCTCGATGAACTCGCTGTCGTGCAGCACCGCCTTGACCTTCTCGCGTGCGGCGACGTCGGCGAACTGCGGTTTGGCGAATCCGGTGTTCATCAGCACCGCCCGCACCCCGAGTTTGCCGGTGGCCAGCAGCGTCAGCACCAGGCCGCGGTGGTCGCGGGCCAGCACCGCGATCACGTCGCCCTCGGTGATGCCCTGCGCGCTCAGTGCCCGGGCCAGCGCGTTCGACTGCCGGTCCAGCTCGCCGAAGGTCAGCTCACCGCGTTCGTCGGCGATGGCCGGGGAGTTCGGGCGGGTCTGCGCGGAATGCACGACCACACCCGCGAACGGCCCGTACTTGCCGATCGCGACGACCGAGCGCACCGCGTGGTCGAGCCGCAGCGGGTCGAACAGCCCACGTCTGCGCATCGTATTGGCCCCGAGGACCAAATCCCCCACCTTGCGGAGGGTGCTGCTTGCCGACGGAAGGACAGCTGACATAGGTACAACCTTCCGCGATCCCGCCTGACCAGGGCCGGGCTGACCGCAACATCGAGATCCAGTGCGTGCTAACACTAGCAAGCAGACCTGCTCGTATGTGGTTAGCGTCTCTGTTACCGACGGTACCCGTAATCGATCCGGCCGCGCCTACTCCGCGATGCGATATTCGACCAGTTCACGACGCAGGAGCTTGCCGGTTGTGTTGCGGGGGAGTTCGTCGAGGAAGATCACCTCGCGCGGCACCTTGTAGCGCGCGAGGTTGCCCTTCACGTACGCCTTGATCTCCTCGGCCTCGGGTGTCGCGCCCGGTTCGGGAACCACGAACGCGCGCAAGCGTTTACCGAATTCCACGTCGTCCACGCCCACCACCGCGGCATCGAACACGTCGGGACGTTCCAGCAGCAGGTTCTCCACCTCCTGCGGGAAGACGTTCTCGCCGCCGGAGACGATCATGTCGTCGTCGCGGCCGTCCACGAACAGCAGGCCGTGCTCGTCGAAGTGCCCGACGTCGCCGGAGGACATGTAGCCGTCGATGATCTGCTTGTGCCGTCCGTCGGTGTAGCCCTCGAAGGGCGCGCCGGAGCGGATGAAGATGCGGCCGGTGACGTGTTTGTCGTGGACGCGACGGCCGTCGTCGTCGAACAGCACCACCTCGCACGTGACCGGCGCGCGGCCCGCGGTGCCCGGCGCGATGGCCAGATCCTGCGGCTGGGCGACGGTCGCGACGGCGCATTCGGTGGAGCCGTACAGGTTGTGCAGCACATGCCCGAACGCCTCGGTGGCGCGGATCGTCAGCTCGGGCGAGAGGGCCGAACCGGCGAGCACGATCGACTTCAGCGAGCTCAGGTCGTACTTCGCGCGGATCTCCGGACCCAGTTCGACCATCCGGTGCAGCATCGTCGGCACCGCGACCAGCATCTCGACGCGGTGTTCGGCGATCTTGCGCAACGTGTCCTCGGCGTCGAACCGGCGCGTGGTGACCACGGTGTTGCCCAGCGCGGCCGCGACCAGCCAGGTGGCCTGACCGGTGCTGTGGAAGATCGGCGAGACGATCATCGCGGTGCCCTGGCGGGGGAACGGGATCCGGTCGACCACCTGGATGGTCGCCATCGGCGAGATCTTGCCGCGCGGCGCGCCCTTGGGCAGGCCGGTGGTGCCGCTGGTGAGGATGACGAAGCCGCCGACCTTCTCCGGGAAGGGGAGTTCGGTGGTCGCGTTCGACTCGATGAATTGTTCGATAGTGCTTGCGCCGGAAGGGATTTCGTGACCATCGTCGACCCAGGTGAGCACTCGCGGCAGGGCGGCGGGCAGGGCGTCGAGCAGGCCGACGAATTCGCTGTCGTGCAGGACGGCCTTGACCTTCTCGCGCTCGCACACCTGCGCGAACTGCGGTTTGGCGAAGCCGGTGTTCATCAGCGCGACCCGCGCACCGGCCTTACCCGCCGCGGCCATTGCCAGCAGCAGGCCGTGGTGGTCGCGGGCCAGGATGGCGATCACGGTGCCCGGCGTGATGCCCATACCTTGCAGGCCGCGGGCCAGGGCGTTGGACTGATCGTCGAGTTGGCGGTAGGTCAGCGAGCCGCGTTCGTCGATCACGGCCGTGCGGTCGGGCCACAGCCGCGTCGCGTGCCGCACCGCGGTGGCCTGCGTGCCCAGCACCGAGCCCTCCTTGGCGGTGCGCACCGTCTCGAGCAGGTTGCCCGGGTCGATGATGCCGCGTTCGCGCAGCACGTTGACTCCCCGGACCGCCTCGACCGTGTGAATCACCTTGCGCTGCAACTGTTCCAGAACAGAAGTCACCTTCGAACACCTCCACGTGCCTACCGTGCGCCAACCGACCGGGTGTTGTGGACGGTAGCAGCCCGTTGTCCGCCGGGATGAAGAAATTCGGCCAACTGTGCGAGGTACCGAATCGGAGCATGCAGTTCTCGGCACCGTGACCTTTTCCGCGCTGTCGGGATGCGTGGATCGCGGATCGGACTCCGCTGGACGTGTCGTTGGTCTGTAGGCAGCTGTGGTGGACCACGCCTGGTGCGGCGTCATCGCGGTGACTCGGTCGCGGTGGAACGCGATGAGGTCGTAGTTCCGGCGGCATGCTCGGCCGGGAGGGAGCCGTGCGCGGTGCGCGGTCGAGTCGGGATGGGCGTCGAATAGTGGGAAATGCGTTGTGTGCGTGTATGAATCGAGTATCACGCGGTGTGGCTCCGGGATGGTCCGATCTGGTCGGTGGTCGGTGGTCGGTGGTCGGTGGTCGGTGGTGTGGAGGCGATCAGCCGGGACGGCCTTCATCGTCGGTGCCCCGGTTCGTGCACTCGTCGGCTCGTGTTCGCAGATGTGCCTGTTCGGCGGCGTTCGCGGTGAGGTCGGCGGCGCGCAGGAATGCCTCGCGGGCCTCGGGGGTGCGGCCGAGGCGGGCGAGTAGGTCGGCGCGGACGGCGTGCAGGAGGTGGTAGGTGTCGAGCATGCCCGTTTGTTCGACCGCGTCGGCGAGTTCTAGTCCGGCCGCGGGGCCGTGCACCATGCTGATCGCCACGGCGCGATTGAGTTCCACGACCGGCGATGGAAGGCGTTGGGCCAGAAGGGCATACAGCCCGGCGATGCGCTGCCAATCGGTGTCCGCGGCGGTGCGGGCCGAGGCGTGCGCGGCGGCGATGGCGGCCTGTAGCGCGTAGGGGCCGGGTGGTTGCGCACGCGCACGGGCGGTCGCGTGCGCTCGGGCCAGGGCGGCGAAACCGCGTCGGATCAGCAGTTGATCCCAGTGCGAGCGGTCCTGGTCGGCCAACGGCACCAGGCGGCGGGCCGGATCGTTGCGCGCGTCCAGCCGTGATGCCTGCAATTCGAGCAGTGCGGCGAGGCCGTGCGCCTCGGGTTCGGCGGGCAGCAGTGCGGTCAGGATGCGGGCCAGGCGCAGGGCGTCGCCGCAGAGTTCGGCGCGCAGCCAATCCTCGCCGGAGGTGGCGGTGTAACCCTCGTTGAAGATCAGGTAGATCACCTCGAGGACGGCGTCCACTCGCGCGGTCAGCTCGCTCCCGTCTGGGACCTCGTAGGGGATCCGCAGTGTCTTGATGATGCGTTTGGCACGCACAATCCGTTGTGCCGCCGTCGATTTGGAGATCACGTAGGCGCGTGCGATCTCCTCGGTACTCAGGCCGCCGACCATCCGCAGGGTCAATGCGACGCGCGCCTGGCGGGGGAGTGCGGGATGGCAGGTGGTGAAGATCATGCGCAGCATGTCGTCGGAGATCCCGGCGCCGATCGTCGCGTCGGCGCCGGGATGACCCGACTGCTGCTGCTCGAGTACGTCGCGCCCGAGCAGCGCCAGCTTGCGGGCGAAGGTTGCATCACGCCGGAACCGGTCCACCGCACGACGTTTCGCCACGGCCATGAGCCAGCCGCCCGGATTCACCGGCACGCCCTCGCGCGGCCACTGTTCCAACGCCGCCACGTGTGCGTCCTGAGCGAGTTCCTCGGCGGTGTCGATATCGCCGACGACGCGCGTCAACCCGGCCACCAGTTGTGGCCATTCGATGCGCCAGGCGGCCTCGACCGCGCGGTGGGCGGGCTGGATGCTCATCGCCGGTGCGAACTCACCCCAGATCCAGTTCTCGCACTTCGAGTTCCATCGTCCACTCGGGTCCGTGCACGCGCAGGAACCGGGATGCCCACTCCACGGCCTCGTCTCGCGAACGGGTCTGGAGCAGGCAGTAGCCGCCGATGATCTCCTTGGACTCGGTGAACGGTCCGTCCAGAACGGTCAGCTCGCCGTTCGCCAGGCGGACCCGCGTCGACTCGTCGAGCGGCCGCAGTCCGGCGGTGTCCAGCAGCACGCCCGCCTTGGTCATTTCCTCGATCAGCTTGCCCATGTCCTCGAGCAGCGCGGGGTCCGGGCCGTCGACGGGCTGGGCCGTCGGATCGAGGCGGATCAGCAGTAGATGACGCATCCGATTGTCCTTTGCTCAGGCGTTCCGGTAGCGGAGGTACACCGCGCCGGAGTCGAACGACTTCGATTCGATCAGGTCCAGTTCCAGTGCCGTCTTGTCCGGGAACAGCGGAGTTCCGGAACCCACGACCACCGGATGCACGACGATCCGGAACTCGTCGATCAGCCCCAGGTCGAGGAACGAGTGCACCAGCTTCGGGCTGGCGTAGATCGCGATCGTATCGCCCGCTTCGCCTTTGAGCCGCGTGAACTCCTCGGTCAGATTGCCGCTGACGAGCCGGGTGTTGTTCCAGTCGGCCGAGGTCAGCGTGGTCGAGCAGACGATCTTGTCCAGGGCGTTCACCCATTCCGCGTGTGCGCGTTCGTGCGGCGAGCTGTCCGCGGTGGGCTGGCTGCCCCAGTACTCGTACATGCCGAGGTAGGTCTCGCGGCCGTAGACGGCGGTGTCGAAATCGGCCTGGATGTGGTTGGTGTACTCGGCGAGTTCGGCGCTGTAGGCGCGGTGCGTCCACTCGAATCCCGTGCCCTGCTCCGACGAGGCGTATCCGTCGAGCGTGAGATGTTCGAAAGCCACGATCGTGCGCATCTGCTGTCCTTCGCGATTGTGCGGCCGCGGTTCGGCCCCTTCACCTACCCGTCGAACGAACATTCCCGAAATCGACACGGTCCTGCGAAGTGCGGATTCACGCGACAAGCCGGACGGCCGGTGTGCCGTGACGCGCCGAGCTTTCGCTGTGAGGTGGCTGTGCCCCTAGGGTGGAGCGCATGCGTATAGCGGTATCGGCAGCGCTCGTACTCGTCGTGGCAGGGTGTTCGACCGCCACCGAACAACACGCACAGACGGTTCCGCCCAGCGCGGCGGCCACGTCCGCGGCGGCGAGTTCCACCACCACCGCATCGGGTGGCGCGCCGGAGAGCGGGGCGTCGTTCGCCACGGTCGATGCCTGGGTGCGGTCCGGCCGAGCCGCCGACGCCGCGAAGTTCGCCACCGCGACCACCGAGGACGGCACCACCACCCCGCTGAAGGACGGCGACGTCGCCTTCACCAGCCCGACCGGAAAGATCAAGTGCACCAGTGATTCCGAGGAGGGCATGCCCGGCATGTACTGCCTGGTCGACCTCCGCAACCCGCCCGCCCAACCGGCCCACAGCGGCGAGGGCGAGTTCGTGGCCAACTGGATCGACTTCACCGGAACCAAGGCATCGGTAGGTTCCATGCACGGCGACCCCGGCCCCTTCGTCCGCGGCTACGGCAACCACCTCCCCTACGGATCCCGCATCACCACAGGCGATTACACCTGCCGCATGGACTCCACCGGCCTGATCTGCGCCGACAAAACCACCGATTCCGCCGTCCGCATCAGCGACGCGGGCATCCAGCCCTTCGGCTGCCTGCGCGAGAAGACGCCCACCGAGGGCATCGGCAAACTCTACGGCTGCTGAGAACCGAGACATCGCCCCTCACCGCGATCGCGCTTCGAGCGCTCTCCGGATCAACGCTCGGGCGGCCTCTCCGGTCAGGGATCGACCGGCGAGGGTGTCGAAGGCCCGGCCGTACAAAGCAATCTCTCCCGGCTGCGTGACAGTGATACTCGCCGTGTGTCCTTCCACCTTCACCATGCGATTGTCGTACATGAAAAAGTTTTCGACTATGACCAGTCCGTCATATTTTTGCGGAACGATTCCCACGGTTACCCGAGTCATTCCTATGACCGAGTACAGTCGGTCGAGCTGACCGAGCATCACTTGATTGTCGCCGATGGTGGTGTACAACGACTGCTCGGCCAGGAGGATATGGAATCGCTTTCCCGGCCGGTACAAGGCTTGTTGGCGTTCCATCCGCTTGGCCACAGCTGCGTCTACATCGTCGGGTATCCGGTAAAAATCGACAACGTTTCGCATCATCGCGGTTGCATAGTCAGCGGTTTGAAGCAATCCGGAAACGATCATCGGTTCCCAGTTGCGAATAAATTTCGCCTGCGACTCGAGTTTCAGAGTTTGTTGTTGCCGTTTTTTCATTCCTGAGCCGAGTGCTTGCCTCCAATCGACGTACGCCGAGTCGATATGGTGCAACGTGGCCAATAGGTCTTCGAGCTGATCGTTGGCATCGGATAGCTTGCAGTACGCCCGGATGTCGACATCGGATGGGCGCAGCTTCCCGTATTCGATCTTTGATATGCGCGATTCATGTACACCCAGGTGTGCGGCAAGCTCCCGGCCGGACACCCCGCCGCGCCTGCGTAGCTCGCGGAGCCGTTTCCCGAAAGCTTGCCGCTGTTCCTGTACAGAGCTGGTCACTGTGCGTATTCGGCGTACGGAGCCGACATGCCCCAGAGTCGCTCTTTGATTCGGAGGCATTGACCAACAATTACAGGGTCGGTGGTCACGGCTGATTTTCCGATGCCTCGGCCATTTTTATCCGACAGGTTGAATGCAACTGCTTCGTTGTCCAGCAACCAGTAATCGTCGGCAGGGACTTCCCCGGCCAAATGTCGGGGTATATACCGTACGTCTTCACCTGCCTCGACATTGAGGGCAGCGATAACCAGCGACCACCGTTGATACACACTATGTGGTACGGATATCACCCGAACCCTGCTGACGGAAACTCCGCGCGCAGTGAGGTCTGCAACGAACGTGTACCAGTCGTGGAACCATGTCCGGTAGTCGTACGGTTCGTCATTGATGAATGCGCGGAAAGCTTCGTCTTCGTCGGGCACTCCGTACGCGTCCCGAACCTCCAAATGGAATACCTCCGAGCGGCATTCACGCAGTAGCTCAGTAGTCGGCCGGAGTTCCAAAGTAGGTCCTTTCCATACGCGGTACCTCGATGGCTGTCTCGTAGGTTTCCATCGTCATCTGCTCGAGCGTATCCGGGTCCGTGATCGGTCGACCGGTCAGCTGGAAGGTTCCCCGGCCGGTGTCGGTCAGTGGGGCACCGATGAAGTATCCCGGTTCCGCGAACCCGAGTAGCAAGTGTGGAATCTCGAACACATCCGGGTCGTCCGTTTGCCACCCGACAGCCACGTAGCTGCCTTGGTCGGTCGCGTACAGCGTGGGGCAACCATCCCTGTTCGATCCGCCTTTGCCCAGGAACGTCAAACGCATGGCTATGCCTCTCGTCCAAGTGTGTGCCACTACTTGCGGCCCATGTATCTCATAGTGCCGTGTATGTGCTGGGTTCGTACGAGAACAAGACCAGTATTGGCAAGTAGTGGCAAGTTTGTAGACCGCCCGGGGTGGTGCTTCGTAGCTTCGAACCAGCGCCCGGGGCCGGTGAGGAGAGGCTCGGCCCCGGGTTGCTTTCCATCGACCTACTACAGGGGGTTCGAGATGACCGCGTATGGACACGAACAACACAGTGGCACAAGGTATTACGTGGTTGATCGACGCCATCCGGTGACCGCGTGATGGGGCTGTGCCTGGCCTTCGGTGTGCCGTTGGCGGCGTTCTTCGCTTTGCTGCTCTGGCCTCATCGGGGGTGAGAGTGTTCAGCCAACTAGGTAATCGAAATATCAAGGGGGACAAGTGAATACGCGAATCATCCCGCTTCTCGTCGCAGCACTCGTCGGAGTGAGTCCAGCGCTCACGGTCGGCGCTTGTCCGGCGCATGCAGCCAAAGACTGCGACTTCGAATTCAGTCCGAGTACGCCCTCGGTGTTCTCACCTCGGATCATCGGCGAAGGGGTTGCGGCGTGCGACGTGCCGCCGGACCGTCACGTAGTTACTCTCGCGCTGGAATGGCAGGACTCGGGCCGGTGGGAAGTTGCGTCGGTATCCCAGCCGGACTCGACCATTCCCGGCTCGTGGGGGACCGGGAGACGGCACTACAAGGTGTCGGCGGCCTGCTACGCCGGCACATGGCGGATCGCTGTCTCGATCCGGGGCGGCATCCAAGGTCACGAGTTCCACTGGGGCAGCCGATCTGGAAGTGTGGATGTACCGACGTCCGTGTGTAACCCCCGATTCTGAGAGGGCAGCATGTTCGATGATGAGCCGATCGAGCCGGTGCAGTATCCGATAGATCCGAAGAGTCCGCCGGAATTCCCGGGCAAGCTCCCGCGTGACTTCTCCGATCCGCTTCGGGACCAGCTTCAGAAGATGGCCGAGAGCGTGAATCCGTATCTCGGCCCGGAACATCCGGTCATCCGGGCGCTCATGGATGCGACGCACGAGATCACGGCTGTGACGTATCCGAAGCTGAACGGGTACGGCGAGTACACGCCGGAGTGATCTGCGACCCGCGCGACAAGCGGATTGGTGCTGATCAAAGTGAAAGCCGGTGCAGGCCGCAGGGTGGGCTTGCACCGGCTTTCATTGCGCGACAGCCTATTTCAGCTCAGTGCTGGAGAGTTCCAACACTCGCCGAGCGACGATGAGTTGCTGGATCTGTTGGGTGCCTTCGAAGATGTCCAGGATCTTCGAGTCGCGGCTCCACTTCTCGAGGAGGGTGCGCTCGGAATAGCCGAGGGCGCCGGCCAATTCGACGGCCTTGAGGGTGACGTCGGTGCCCATGCGGCCCGCTTTGGCCTTGGACATGGAGGCCTCGAGGGAGTTGGGCTTCTTGTTGTCGGCCATCCAGCCTGCGCGCAGGGCGAGCAGGTAGGCGGCTTCCCAATCCGCTTCCAGGCGAAGGAATTCCGCGGCGGCGGCGTGCTGGTTCATGGCGGGGGTGTCGTAGGAGATCGCGACGCCGGCCTCGGTGAGGATGGTGCGCAGTTCCTCGAGGGCGGCGCGGCCGACGCCGATGGCCATCGCGGCGACCAGTGGGCGGGTGTTGTCGAAGGTCTGCATGACCCCGGCAAAACCCTTCTCCACGTTGACTTCCGGACTGCCCAGGATGTTGTCCTTCGGGATCCGGCAGTCCTCGAGCCGCAACTCGGCGGTGTCCGACGCCTTGATGCCGAGCTTGTGCTCGAGGCGCGCCACGGTCAGGCCGGGGGCGTCGCGCGGCACGACGAAGGATTTGATGGCCGCGCGGCCCTTGCTCTTGTCGACCGAGGCCCACACCACGATGTGGGTGGCGCGCGAGCCCGCGGTGACGAAGATCTTGGTGCCGTTGAGGACCCACTCGTCGCCGTCGAGGGTGGCCGTGGTGGTCACCGCGGCCGAGTCGGAGCCGAAGGAGGGTTCGGTGATGGCCATCGCGGCCCACACCTTGCCGAAACGCTCCAACTGCTCGTCGGTGGCGACCGCGGCGATGGCGGCGTTGCCCAGGCCCTGATACGGGATCGAGAGCATCAGCCCGACGTCGCCCCACGAGGTCTCGAGGGCGTTCAGCAGCGCGGACATGTTGCCGCCGTTGGAGTTTCCGAGCAGCTCGGTGGCGTGGACCTTGTCCTCGCCCTCGGTCTTGCCCTCGGTTTTGCGGCCGCCGGTCGCGCCGGAGATGTCCTGCGTGCCGGAGTCGGCCAGGCCCTCCACCATGGCGGCCATGGTGTCCAGCTCGACCGGGTACTCGTGTTCGGCCAGATCGTATTTGCGCGAGGCCGGGCGGAAGATCTCCGCGGCGACCTGGTGGGCCTGATTCGCGCTGGCCCGCAGCTTCTTCGGAAGTTCGAGATTGATCATGGGTTCGGCTCCATCGAGGGGATGGGTCGCGGGACTACCCGCGCGACACCGGTTGGTTCGGGATTGTCAGACCAGCACGACGCCCTCGGCGATGCCGATGGCGCGCAGATCGCGGTACCAGCGCTCGACCGGGTGCTCCTTGGTGAATCCGTGGCCGCCGAGCAGCTGCACACCGTCCAGGCCGATCTGCATGCCCTTGTCGGTGGCCAGCTTCTTGGCCAGGGCGGCCTCGCGGGCGAAGGACAGGCCCTGCTCGGCGCGGGAGGCGCCACGCAGCGTGACCAGGCGGATGCCGTCCAGCTCGATGGCGATGTTGGCGACCATGAAGGCGACGGCCTGGCGATGCGCGATCGGCTCGCCGAACGCCTCGCGCTCCTTCACATACGGCTTGACGTAATCCAGCACGGCGCCGGCGGTTCCCGCCGCCAGCGAGGCCCAACCCAGCCGGGCCAGGCGCACCGCGTCGGCGTAGTCCTCGGCGTGCTGGGCGGTGTCGCCGTCACCGAGCAACGCGTCGGTGGCGACCGGGACGTTGTCCAGGATCAGCCGACCCAGACCCGCGGCCCGCAGACCCATGCTCGGATCGGCCTCGACCACCACACCCGGGGTGTTCGATTCGACCACGAAAAGCGCTGGGCGGCCGTCGAGTTCGGCGCCGACGATGAACAGCTCGGCGTCACCGGCGGCCGGGACCAGGCTCTTGACGCCGTTGAGCCGGAAGCCGCTGGGCGAGCGAGTTGCCTTGGTGGACAACGCGAACGGATCGAACAGCGCGCGCGGCTCGCTGATCACCACCGAGGACTGCGGGACGTTCTCACCGGTGAACGCGCCCAGATAGGTCTTCTGCTGCGCGTCGGTACCCCACTGGGACAGCGTGACCGCCACACCCGAGGGGGCCAGGATCGGCAGCGCCAGACCCATGTCGCCGTGCGCGAGTGCCTCCGCGACAAGGGAATTGGTGACCGCACCGCGTTCGCTGGCCGCGCCGTCGAGCTCCTCGGGCACGTTGATCAGGGTGATGCCGAGTTCGGCGGCGCGCTCGAGCAGATCCTGCGGGGCCTTGGCCGCGCCGTCGGCGTCGTGGGCGGCCGGGCGCAGGATCTCCCCGGCGAAGTCGCGCACCGTCTCGACGATCATCTGCTGCTCGTCGGACGGGGTGAGGTCGAAGTAGTCCTTGTGCCGGGACTCGTTGGCGGGCAGGCGTTTCGGCTTGCCCCCACCGGCGACCTTGCCGAACGCGCGGGTGGCCGCGCCCAGGGTGCGGAACCCGGTCCTGGTGCCCTCGTAGGTGATTCGCTCGATGGGCTTGCGCAGGTTGTACTTCTCGGCCAGTTCCGAGCCCGTGATGGTCGTCATGACCCGCATGGCGGTACCCATCCAGTCGCGCTTGACCGGATTCAGGCCGACAGCGGAATCCGGACGTCGCGTCGCTGCGGTGTCTCGAGTGCTCATAATCACCAGTCTTCTCGGGGTGTGGGGTGATCGGGTGGTCCCAGCTTCTTACTTGAGAGTAAGTCTATCTTACTCCAGAGTAAGAAAGCCGCCAACCGGGAGCAAATTCCCCATCGGCCCCATCGGAACGCCCTGGTCCGAGGCGGTCCGTCGCCAGTTTTCCGCCGGATCCGATCCCGTTTCGACGAAGTGATTTCTGGGTACGGGTGACCCGCATGGAGGCGCGTGCGCCCGGGCAGCAACTGCCGCATCGGATACACATGATGGTCGAACAGCATCGATTTCGACAGCCGTCGATTCCTGGTGCCGAAGGCGGGTATGGGAGCCCGGGAAAGCCGAATACCGCTGTCCCAGGCGAGATCTCACTTCTTCAGGCGGGTGAGGACCTGGTCGTGGAGGAGGGTGTTGGTGGCTACGGCGCTGCCGGTGTGGGGGCCGGGGGTGCCGTTCAGGGCGGTGAAGGTGCCGCCGGCTTCGCGGACGAGGACGTCCAGGGGGGCCAGGTCCCATAGGGAGACCTCCGGTTCGGTGGCGATGTCGACCGCGCCCTCGGCCAGCAGGCAGTAGCTGTAGAAGTCGCCGTAGCCGCGGGTGCGCCAGACCTCGTCGGTGAGGGCGACGAGCTGGTCGCGCAGGCCCAGATCGCGCCAGCCGGACAGGCTGGAGATGGCCAGGCTGGCGGCGCTCAGTTCGGCCACCTCGGATACCGAGATCGCCTGCGGCTCACCGAAATTCACGCTCGTCCAGGCGCCGGAGCCGGTGGCTGCCCACCAGCGCCGGAACAGTGCGGGCGCGCTGACGACGCCCACCACCGGAACGCCGTCCTCGAGCAGCGCGATCAGCGTCGCCCACACCGGGACGCCGCGCACGAAATTCTTGGTGCCGTCGATCGGGTCGATCACCCACTGGCGACCGGAGAATTCGGCACTGCCGCCGAACTCCTCGCCCAGCACCGCGTCCGTCGGGCAGTACCGGCCCAGCGTCGCCCGCAACGCCTTCTCCACGGCCAGGTCGGCATCGGAGACCGGCGTCAGATCGGGCTTGCTGTCGACCCGCAGGTCCAACGCCCCGAACCGATCGCGGGTGATCGCGTCGGCCTCCTCGGCGAGACGCAGGGCAAGGTCCAGATCGGCGGTGTGGTCGGTCACGGACCCAGGTTACCGGGGACGCCGCGGGCTACTCGAAGCTCCACACCGCGGGCCAGTCCTTACCCCGGAACGCCGCGTCGATGCCGCCGTCGCAGAAGATCACCGAGCCGACGAAGAACGAGGCCCTGTCCGAGATCAGGAATCCGGCCAGTTCGGCGATCTCCTCCGGACGTCCGGCGCGGCCGATCGGCGTCTGGTCCAGGAAGCCTTTCATCCCCGCGCCGGTCAGCGGATCGGTACTGCCCTCCTGCGTCATCGGGGTGTCGATGATGCCGGGCGCGATGGCGTTGATCCGGATGCCGTCCTTGATCAACTCCGCCGACCGCGTCCGCGCGTACCAGGCCAGTGCCGCCTTGGTGGCCGGATACGCCTGGATCGCACCCCATTCGCCGAAGGAGTTCGCGATCTCGCGGGCCCGCGCCTCGTCGCCGGCCAGGCACGCCTCGGCCAGATCGACCGGCCAATTCGGTTGCGTCGTCGTGGAATTCGACGACACCAGCACGACGGACGCCGACTCGGAATTACGCAGCAGCGGCAGGATGCCCTCGAGTACGGCGATCGCACCGAAGTAGTTGACCGAGACGAGCAGATCACCCGGACGCCCGGTCGCCGCGGCAACGCCGGCGAACGGCAGGAAGCCGTCGAGCGTGCCCTCACTCAACCGCGTGATCTCCGCGATCGCGTGGGCCCGGCCGTCGGCGGTGGACAGATCCGCGGTGACATCGGCGTCGCGCAGATCCACACCGATCACCCGATGCCCGGCCTTCTCCAGATGCGCGCGAACCGCCGCACCGATACCCGACGCACTGCCGGTCACAGCCAGAACACTCACGACCACACCGCCCCGGGAACGGACTTCGACACGCGCCGCGCCGCCGCGTTCACGATCGCACCTCGCCGCCGCCGGACTCCGTCGCGCCGCCGATGCCCGGACGATGCCGACGACCGATGCGCCGCGCCGCCACCGAATATGCGCACAGCCGTGCCCATCGCTCCCATACGACCTCCTCGTCGATGTCGATCTCGGACTACAGCCTGCGAGGCTACAACCGCCGCGGACCGATGGATCCCGGTGAGCGGGACCGGCACGGCCAACGGAATACGTTGTCCCCGGGACTGATTCGCACGGCGTCCGGCCCGCCCCGTCCGATCGGCGCGCGGCCCGCGCACCCGCCCGCTACGGCCGCGCCGACGTCGTATTTCACCGTGCCGAGCGCGGACGGTAGATTGGGACATCGTGCATCCCGACGTCACCGCTGATCTCGCCGAACTCGACACGACTCTCAAGACGGTCGAGTCCGTGCTCGACATCGACGAGTTGCGCCGTCGCATCGATGAGCTCGAACACCAGGCCGCCGATCCGGACCTGTGGAACGACCAGGAGCACGCGCAGCAGGTCACCAGCGAGCTCTCGCACGCCCAGGGCGAACTGCGCCGGGTCAGCGACCTGCGCCAGCGCCTGGACGACCTGCCGGTGCTGTACGAACTCGCCGAGGCGGAAGAGGGCGCCGCGGCCACCGAGGCCCTCGCCGACGCCGACGCCGAACGCGCCGCCCTGCACGCCGATGTCGAGGCGATGGAGGTGCGCACGCTGCTGTCGGGTGAATACGACAAGCGCGAGGCACTGGTCAACATCCGTTCCGGCGCCGGTGGCGTCGACGCCGCGGACTGGGCGCAGATGCTGATGCGCATGTACGTCCGCTGGGCCGAGCGGCACAAGTACGGCGTCGAGATCTACGACACCTCCTACGCGGAAGAGGCCGGGATCAAGAGCGCGACCTTCGCGGTCAAGACCCCGTACGCCTACGGCACGCTGTCGGTGGAGATGGGCACGCACCGGCTGGTGCGGATCAGCCCGTTCGACAACCAGGGCCGTCGGCAGACCTCCTTCGCCGAGGTCGAGGTGCTGCCCGTCGTCGAGACCACCGACCACATCGAGATTCCCGAGGGCGACATCCGCGTCGACGTGTACCGCTCCTCGGGTCCGGGTGGACAGAGCGTCAACACCACCGACTCCGCGGTCCGCATCACGCACATCCCGACCGGCATCGTGGTCACCTGTCAGAACGAGAAATCGCAGTTGCAGAACAAGATTTCGGCGATGCGCGTGCTCCAGGCCAAACTCCTCGAGCGCAAGCGGCAGGAGGAACGCGCCCAGATGGACGCGCTCAAGACCACCGAGGGCGCGTCCTGGGGTAACCAGATGCGTTCGTACGTGCTGCACCCCTATCAGATGGTCAAGGATCTGCGCACCAATTACGAGGTGAACAATCCGACAGCGGTACTCGACGGTGAGATCGACGGCTTCATCGAAGAGGGAATCCGCTGGCGGATGCGCCAGGTGGCGGACGAGTAATCCGCGGTTTGCTGCCCGATGACGCCAATCACGACGCAATCACGACGTTTCGGTCGGCGCGCGCGGCGTAGTAGCCTGTTGGACGTGTGTTCGGGTGGCAGCATGGCAGATTCTGACGGGCGTGGGCCGAGGTCGGCAGAGGTGAGGGGATGACCGCGAATCTCGCCGCCGGTTCCACCCTGGCCGGACTGGGCTCCTGGGCGCGTTCGGGCGGCCTGGAGATCGTGCTCTTCGTGATCGGCGCGATGCTGTTCGGCCGGTTCGCCCAGTTCATCCGGGATCGGATCATCCGCCGGATCGACGCCGGTTTCGTGGGCAGCGATTCGCTGGTCCGCTCCGAGGCGGCCAAGCATCGGCACGCGCTGGCGCAGGTGGTCACCTGGGTGCTGCTGTCCATCGTCTACTTCCTGGTGGCGTTGGAAGTGTTGCAGCGCTTGGGCTTTCCGCTCGGCGGCCTGGTCGCCCCGGCCGCGGTGATCGGCGCCGCGCTCGGTTTCGGCGCGCAACGCATCGTGCAGGATCTGCTGGCCGGATTCTTCCTGATCACCGAGCGGCAGTACGGATTCGGCGATGTGGTGAGCATCGCTGTCACCGGTCAGGCGGTCGCGGCCGAGGGGACCGTCGAGGACATCACGTTGCGGATCACCACGCTGCGCAACCCGGACGGTGAGGTGATCATCGTGCCGAACGGTCAGATCGTGAAAGTCACGAATCTGTCGAAGGATTGGGCGCGCGCGGCGATCGACGTGCCGGTGCCGGCGAGCTCGGACATCACCCGGGTCAACGAGATCCTGCACGACGTCGGCGCGAAGGCGTTCGCCGATCGGAAACTCAAATCGCTACTGCTGGACGAGCCGACGGTGATGGGTCTCGAGGATCTGACCGTCGACCAGATGAACATCCGCATGGTTGCCCGGACGCTGCCGGGCAAACAGTTCGAAGTCGGCCGCGAGCTCCGGGTGCGGGTGGCTGCGGCGTTGCGCCGGGAGGGCATGAGTGAAACTGCGTAAATCCACCGCGGCCCTGGTGGCCGTCTGGATCGCCACGTTCGTTTTGTACGTATTCGTCAAGCCCGCTACGCCGGATCACAGCGGGTTCACACCGATCGCCAATACTATTCCGAAATCGATGATTTCATCCGCGCAGACCAAGTGACCCGAATGTGCCACCCGGCAATTACCGGGTATGTGCTGCGGAGAGCGCTTGCATTGCTGGCTACACTGGCACCTCGTGATCACCCTGCGGAACGTCACCAAGTCGTACAAAACCTCGACCCGTCCGGCGTTGGACAATGTTTCGGTCGAGGTGGAAAAGGGCGAGTTCCTGTTCATCATCGGACCGTCCGGATCGGGTAAGTCGACGTTCATGCGACTGCTGCTCAAGGAGGAGCGCCCCACCACGGGCGAGGTGCACGTCGCGGACTTCCGGGTGGACCGCCTGGCCGGGCGCAAGGTGCCCAAGCTGCGGCAGCGGATCGGCTGCGTGTTCCAGGACTTCCGGCTGTTGCAGCAGAAGACCGTGGAGCAGAACGTGGCCTTCGCGCTCGAGGTGATCGGCAAGAATCGCAAGTTCATCAATCGCGCGGTGCCCGAGGCGCTGGACCTGGTCGGCCTGTCCGGTAAGGCGGACCGGTTGCCCAGCGAGCTGTCCGGCGGTGAGCAGCAGCGCGTCGCGATCGCGCGGGCGTTCGTGAACCGGCCGCTGGTGCTGCTGGCCGACGAGCCCACCGGCAACCTGGACCCCGATACCAGTCAGGACATCATGACCCTGCTCGAGAGGATCAACCGCGTGGGCACCACGGTGCTGATGGCCACGCACGACAACCACATCGTGGACGCGATGCGGCGGCGCGTGGTGGAGCTCGATCGCGGCCGCCTGGTTCGCGACGAGGCGACCGGTGTGTACGGGGTGGGCCGGTAATGCGCGGCGCGTTCCTGCTCAGCGAGGTCCTCAACGGCCTGCGCCGCAACGTCACCATGACGATCGCGATGATCCTGACCACCGCGGTCTCGCTGACCATGCTCGGTGGCGGTCTGCTCGCGGTGAAGATGGCCGACAAGACCCAGCAGTACTTCCTGGACCGGCTCGAGGTGCGGCTGTACCTGGACGACACGGTGTCGGCGACCGATGTGGACTGCTCGAAGGATCCGTGCAAGACGCTGCTGGCGGATGTGAAGAGCACCGAGGGCGTGGTGTCGGTGCAGTATCTGAGCCGCGCGGACGCGATCCGGGAGGCGAAGGAGAAGACCTTCAAGGATCAGCCGGAGCTGGCCGCTTACGTCGCGCAGTCGCCGCTGCCGGCCTCGTTGCGGATCAAGATGACCGACGCCGACGCGTATCCGAGCATCCTGCAGAAGTTCCAGGCCCGGCCCGGGGTGAAGTTCGTGCGCAACGACAAGGATGTGGTCGACCGGCTGGTCAGCCTGTTCGACGGGTTGCGCAACGCGGCGTTCGGGCTGGCGGTGTTGCAGGCGTTCGCGGCGATCCTGCTGATCGCGAACATGGTGCAGATCGCGGCGTTCACCCGGCGCGAGGAGGTCGGCATCATGCGGCTGGTCGGCGCGAGCCGCTGGTACACGCAGTTGCCGTTCCTGCTCGAGGCGGTGGCCGCGGCGGTGGTCGGCTCGGTGCTGGCGGTGCTCGGGCTGCTGGCGGCGCGGCCGCTGGTGATCGATCAGGCGCTGGGGTCGCTGTTCGAATCGAAGGTGTTCCCGCGGATCACCAGTGACGACGTGGTGCTGGTCGCGATGACGATCGTTCCGGTGGGCATCGTGTTCGCGGCGGCGACGGCGTACGGGACGTTGCGGTACTACGTTCGCGAATAATTCCGCACCCCTTGCACATTCACGCACCCGTTCCGAACGCCGGAGCGGGTGCGTTGTGTATGTAATGGGTGCGGCTGCGGGAGAGCACTGGCGCGGTCGGTGAGCATCCGTAGGATGTCGAGGGTGAGTTCGCAGGAGACGCTCGAGACGGTGGCCGGTTCGCTGATCGATCGGTCCGGCACGGGGGCCGAACCCGATGCGGCGCAACAGGTTCTGCGGCGCGTATTCGGCTACGACAGCTTCCGTGGGTTACAGCACGAGATCGTCACCCAGGTGATCGAGGGTGGCGACGCACTGGTGCTGATGCCGACCGGTGGCGGTAAATCGCTGTGCTATCAGATCCCCGCGCTGGTGCGTTCCGGTGTCGGCGTGGTGATCTCGCCCCTCATCGCGCTCATGCAGGATCAGGTCGACGCGCTCAATGCCCTCGGCGTGCGTGCGGGATTCCTGAACTCCACCCAGTTCCCCGATGAGCGCCGGACCATGGAGCAGCAGTTCGTCGTCGGCGAACTCGACGTGCTCTACCTCGCGCCCGAGCGGTTGCGGCTGGAATCCACGCTGCAACTGCTGGACAAGGCCACGGTGTCGGTGTTCGCGATCGACGAGGCGCACTGCGTCTCGCAGTGGGGTCACGATTTCCGGCCCGACTATCTGGCGTTGTCGGTGCTGCACGAGCGTTGGCCCGATGTGCCGCGCATCGCGCTGACCGCCACCGCCACCGAGGCCACCCGCCGCGAGATCGCCGAACGCCTGGATCTGACGGGTGCGAGACATTTCGTCGCGGGCTTCGACCGGCCCAATATCCAGTACCGGATCGAGCCGAAGAACCGGGCCGATCAGCAGCTGCTGAGCTTCATCAGCTCCGAACACGCCGGTGACGCGGGGATCGTCTACTGCCTCTCGCGCAATTCGGTGGAGAAGACGGCCGAATTCCTGACCCGCAACGGCATCGAGGCAGTGCCGTATCACGCCGGGCTCGATGCCCGCACCCGCGCGGCGAACCAGTCGCGGTTCCTGCGGGAGGACGGGTTGGTCGTGGTGGCGACGATCGCGTTCGGCATGGGTATCGACAAGCCCGATGTGCGGTTCGTCGCCCATCTCGACCTGCCCAAATCGGTGGAGGGCTACTACCAGGAGACCGGTCGCGCCGGTCGTGACGGGCAACCGTCCACCGCCTGGATGGTGTACGGCCTCAACGACGTCGTGCAGCAGCGCAAGATGATCGACTCCTCCGAGGGCGACGCCGCGCACCGCCGCCAGTTGCAACTGCATCTGGACGCGATGTTGGCGCTGTGCGAGACGGTGCAGTGCCGCCGCACCCAGCTGCTGGCCTATTTCGGCCAGAGCGGCGAGCCCTGCGGCAACTGCGACACCTGCCTGACCCCGCCCGAATCCTGGGACGGCACGGTCGCCGCGCAGAAGGTGCTCTCCACGGTGCTGCGGTTGAAGCGTGAGCGCGGGCAGAGCTTCGGGGCCGGACACATCGTCGACATCCTGGTCGGCAAGTCCAATCCGAAAGTGTTGCAGCACAAGCACAATGAGCTGAAGGTGTTCGGCGTCGGCGCGGAGCTGCGCGATGTCGAATGGCGCGGCGCGGTGCGGCAGTTGCTGGCACAGGGGCTGCTGGCGGTGCACGGCGACTACGGCGTGCTGGTGCTCACCGAGGCCAGCGAGGAGGTGCTGTTCAAGGGGCGTCAGGTCGCGCTGCGGCGGGAGCCCGAACGGGTCAAACCGGCGAAAGCGCCGCGCGCCAAGACATCTCGCCCCGCCGTGGATCTGGCCCCGGGTGATTCGGGGCTGTTCGAGCGACTGCGGGCCTGGCGTGGCGCTACGGCGAAAGAGCAGGGCGTTCCGGCGTACGTGGTCTTCCATGACGCGACGTTGCGCGAGATCGCCGCACGTCGGCCGACGAGCCTGGCGCAGTTGGGGGAGATCAGCGGTATCGGGGAGAACAAGCTCGCCAAATATGGTGAGGGTGTTTTGGAAACGGTTGCGGGGGAAGGGGATTCGGGCGAGTCGGGTGGTTCCGCGGCGTCGGGGGATGTCGGTTCCGGGCGGTCTCGCGGTGGTTCGAACACGCGCTTCGAGAGCGGTCGTGTTGAGAGTGGACAGGCCGGGGGTGCGGATGCCGGGGCTGCGCGTGCGGAAGCTGGGCAGGCTGGGAGCGGCGGTGATGTGAGCAGCCGTGCGGGAGCCGGGCGTGCTGGGAGCGGCGGTGGGGAGGGGAGCCGTGCTGGGAGCGGTAGCGACGTAAGCGGTCGTGCTGAGGCCGGACGTGCCGAAACTGGTCGTGCTGGGAGTGGTCATGCTGCGGCTGGTCGTGCTGGGGGCGGTCGTGCGGAGGCCGATCGTCTTGGGAGCGGTCGTGCTGAGGGCGGGCGCGGGGAAGGCGCGGGAACGGAGGATCCGGCTGGGAGCGCGCGTGTTGGGAGTGGGCGGGCGGGAGCTGGTGTCGAGACCCGGCGCGCTGAGGCCGGGCGTGGGGGGAGTGGGCGTGCCGAGAATGGGGGTGCGGGGTCTCGGGGGCGGGGGGCGGGTCGGGCGCAGGTGTCTCGGGAAGTGGTTGCCGAGGCGTCGGGGTGGGATCAGGAGCCGCCGCCGGACTGGGATTTCGAGCCGCCGCCGGATGATGCTTACTGAGTGTGGATCTGTTCGCTGTACACAGGTGTAGCGGAATGAGAGCGGGGCGATCCGTTTATCGGGAGGCGGAAGGTGGGTAACTTTTCGATATGACGCTCGGTAACGACGATGTGATCGGTGGTGGCGCGGGCCCCGTCGAGATGCCGACCCTGACGGTGACGGGGCCCGATGCCGAGCCGCATCCGGATGTTCCGGGGCATACCCGGCACCGTCGGTTGTGGCCTCGGCGGCAGCAGCTCGGTCGGCCTCGGGTGTCCACGCTGGTGCTGATGTCGGTCTGGGTCGCCGCGCTGGCCCTGTATCTGGAGATACGTCCGGTATGAGGTGGCGTAAATGTGCCCTCGCCGCACGAACCGGTTCCGATTCGCGCGAATTGCGCACGCGCACAGGTACACCCGGATAGCGTTCCGACATGGTTCACCACGACCATCACTCCGATGGCGGCGATTCGCAATCCGGCGGTTCCGATCGGGACCAGGCGGACGCACCCGAGCCCGGCGGAATCCGCGCGCGGGGGATCGATGGCATCGTCGACACGGGCTGGTTGCGCCCGCACACCTACCGTCGGCTGGGGCATCCCCGGGTTTCGACGGTCGTCCTGCTGGTGTTGTGGATTGCCTTGCTGGTCTTGTACCTCCAGGTCCACGTCGGCTGATCGGGTCGGAATCCGGTTCGGGACCGGTCGATACAGCACTGCGCGCCGGTAACCGATAGCGTCGGGTGTGCGAGGTCGACGGAGTCTTTTTCGTATATCGATGGATCAACGGGAGTGTGTGTGAAATACCGGAATTCGGTGGGGATCGCTGTTGTCGCTGCTGGGCTCGCGCTGTCGGTCTCGGCGTGTCAGAGCAACGATTCGGCGGTGCCGGGGACGACACCGCAGGCATCGTCCGCGCAGCAGGCGACATCCGCCCAAGCTTCGGCCGCGCGCGGATCGGACACCGCTTCGCCCTGCCACACCTCGGACCTCGCGGCCAAGCTCGGTACCCCGCAGGAAGTTCCGGTGAACGTCCAGGGTGAACTCGGTGCCGCCGGCACGCACTACAACCTGCCGCTCATCTTCACCAACCACTCGACGCACGCCTGTGTGCTGTCCGGCTTCCCGGGCGTCGACCTGGTCGGTCCCGGATCGACGTATTCCCTTCCGCGCGTGGGCGATCCGTCCCCGGTGACGGTCGCCCCGGGCGCGAGCGCGCACAGCCTCATCTACTACATCGACCCGTCGAGCAGCATTCCGCCGGGCGAACGGCGAATCCTGTGGACCCCCACGACGGTCTCGGTCACGCCCCCGAACGAGACCACGCAACTCTCGGTCCCGTGGACTCCGAGCAGCCCGGTCGACAACGCAGACAAGGCGTCCGGTGCGGCCGCCGCCCACATCGGTCCGATCCAAGCCGGAGCCTGACGTCGGTCGAAGCTGTCGTGGGCCTGGCTGCTGCATCCGTCTTCGGGCCTGACCGCTGTACCCAGGTTTCGGACCCGTCCGCTGAACCCGGTCTCGAACCCGTCCGGCGGGTCCTCATCGGGCTATCGCGCGGATCCCGTTGCGGCACTGTCGTTTCGGGATCCGCCGCAGGCGAGCTGCACGAGTTCGCCTGCGGGGCCGTCGAGTTTGCGGGGTGATCGCCATACCGCTCGCAGAATTCTGGTGAGGTCCAGTCCCTCGACGTCGACGGTCCGCAGCGCGCCGGAGGCGATGTGATCGCGCACGGCCAATGTGCTCAGCACGGCCGGGCCGACGCCCTCCAGCACGCTGGTGCGAATGGCCGCCGCACTGCCCAGTTCCAGTAGTGGTTCGGCGCGATCGTATTCCTGTAATGCCATGTCCAGGGTGGTTCGCATACCGGATCCGGGTTCTCGGACCACCAGCGGTGTGCTCGCCAATTCGGCGATCGGAATGGGATGTTTCCCACCGGCCCACGGATGTTCGGGATGCACCACGACGACGAGTTCGTCCCGCCCGACCGCGATGCCGTGCAATTCCTGCGGAACGGTCGGCGATTCCACGAAGCCGATGGTGTATTCGCCGTTCAGAACTTTTTCGAATACGGTGGCGGAATTATAGACCTCGAGATGAACGGTCATTTCCGGATGCAATCCGCGTAATTGCCCGAGCCAGCGCGGCATCAGGTGTTCGGCCACCGTCATACTCGCTCCGACGGTGAGTTCCGCCGAATGCCCGACGCGCAGGCCCTGCACGACGTCGAGGAGTTTATCGGTATCGGCCAGGACGATGCGCGCCCAGTGCGCGACGACCGTGCCCTGCGGCGTCAACGTGGATCCGCTGGTTCTGCGCTGCAACAGCGGGACGCCGAACTGCCGCTCCAACCGCTGGATCGCCCGGCTCGCATTGGGTTGCGGAATCCCCAGCCGCCGCCCCGCGGCACTCAAACTCCCGTAGTCGTCGACCCCTACCAGCAGCTCCAACGCACCGAAGTCGGGAAGACGCCTGGACATGCGTCCACGATATCGCCCGGTCAGGGGGTATGTCCATCTGATATGGCCTCATGTAGAGAATGGTGCTTCCGCATCCGGGGAAAATGCTCGAATGTGAAAGCATGAGCAGTCGGCTGAATACGGAAGTGGCAGTTGTCGAGAAAGATGTGACGGCGAACCGGGCGCATCCGAGAATCGCGGTATCGGCGCTGGTGCCGGGATTGTCGATGGTCACCATTGCCACGGCGATATCGATGACGGTGAATTACTTCCTGCCGACCATCAGCCCGCTCCTGGTCGCCATAATCCTCGGTGCCGTACTGACGAACGTGGTCCGAATCCCCGAGCGCATTCAACCGGGACTGCAATTCTCCGCCAAGCGACTGCTGCGCATCGGCGTGGCGCTACTCGGTCTGCAACTCGTACTCCGCAATATCATCGATCTCGGCTGGGACATGATCATCGTCGTGGTGGCGATAGTTTCGCTGGGAATCACCGGAACCATGTTCGCCGGAAAACTGCTCGGTATCGGCTGGACGCAACGCCTGCTGATCGCCTGCGGATTCTCCATCTGCGGCGCCGCCGCCGTCGCCGCGGTGGACGGTGTCATCGACGCCGACGAACAGGAGGTGGTCGCCGGGGTCGCGCTGGTCATCCTGTTCGGCACGCTGATGATTCCGGTCGTGCCGCTGCTGTCGCACGCGTTCGGCCTCTCCGATGAGCGCGCCGGGCTCTGGGCGGGTGGTTCGATTCACGAGGTCGCGCAGGTCGTCGCGGCCGGGAGCGCGATCGGTGGTGCGGCGCTGGGCGTCGCGGTGGTGGTGAAACTCGCCCGCGTCCTGATGCTGGCCCCGGTGACGCTGATTCTCGGTGTGCGCCAACGCAATCGGCTCGGCGCGAACGCCGAGGTGAAACGTCCGCCACTCATCCCGCTGTTCGTCGTGGCCTTCCTCGCCTGCGTCGCGCTGCGCTCCTCGGGCCTGCTCCCGCACGTGATCCTCGACAACGCCGAGACCACGCAGACGATCCTGCTGACCGCCGCGATGTTCGCCCTCGGCTGCGGCGTCCGCGCCACCACCCTCGTCAAGGTCGGCGCTCGCCCCCTGATCCTGGCGGTGCTGTCCACTGTCTGGGTGGGTGCGATCGCGTTCGCGGGGGTGTTGATCGCCGGGTAGGGCCGACCCGGTTCCCGCCGCTGACAAGGCTTGCCCCGCCAGGATGTTTTCGCGGCGACGCGTTGTTGATCCACCGGAAGGGGTGCGGCCCCAACGAGGCCGGATGGTGTGAGTGTCCCGGTGGCGGCGATAATCGATTGCCGCTCACCAGGGCGGATGTGTTAGAAGGGTGTACATGAAGGAGCAGGGGCGCAAGGTCATCGCCACCAATCGGCGGGCGCGGCACAACTACGCGATCCTCGATACCTACGAGGCCGGGGTCGCGCTGGTGGGTACCGAGGTCAAGAGCCTGCGCGAGGGTAAGGCGTCGCTGGTGGACGCGTACGCCACCATCGACGACGGTGAGGTGTGGCTGCGGGGGCTGCACATTCCCGAATACGGGCACGGCACCTGGACGAACCACGCGCCGCGCCGCACCCGCAAACTGCTGATGCACCGCCGGGAGATCGACAAACTCACCGGCAAGGTGAAGGAGAGCAATCAGACCCTGGTGCCGCTGTCGATGTACTTCTCCGACGGCAAGGTCAAGGTGGAACTCGCCCTGGCCAAGGGTAAGCAGGACTACGACAAACGTCAGGATCTGGCCCGCCGCACGATGGAGCGGGAGGTGACTCGAGAGCTCGGTCGGCGTGTGAAGGGCATGCGTTGATCGGAGTTCTGCTGGCGTTGCTGGCGGCGGTCGGGTACGGCGTGAGCGATTTCGTGGGCGGGGTCGCGTCGCGCCGGGTGGCCGCGCTGCGGGTGGTGATCGTGTCCTATCCGCTCTCGGTGTTGATTCTGGCGATCGTCGCGCCGCTGGTCGGCGGGCATTGCGACCTGGGCTCGATGCTGTGGGGTGTGGTCTCGGGGGTGGCGAGCGGGCTGGCGGTGTGGTGGTTCTACGCGGCGCTGGCCAGCGGGCCGATGGCGGTGGTGTCGCCGCTGACGGCGGTGCTGGTCGCGGGCGTTCCGGTCGTGATCGGGATGGTGCTCGGGGAACGGTCGAGTCCGCTCGCGTACGTCGGGATCGGGTGCGCGTTGATCGCGGTGATGCTGGTCAGCCGGGAATCGCCCGACGAGGTGACCGAGGAGATCACCGGCGGCCGCGAGTTGCGCTTCGATCGCCGGGTCGCGCTGTTGACGGTGGGTTCGGGCCTGGCGTTCGGGATCGCCTTCGTCAGCTTGCACGAGACCACGCCCGAGTCGGGGGTGTGGCCGGTGCTGCTCTCGCGTGTGGCCGCGACGCTGGTCGTGTGGGGTGTGGCGCTGGTCGCCGGGCAGTTCCGCGCGCCGCACGGCGAGCCGTTGCGGTTGGCGTGCTACGTGAGCGTGCTGGACGTGGTGGCCAACGTGGCCATGCAGTACGCCTTCCACTCCGGTCTGCTCTCCCTGATCAGCGTGATCGGATCCCTGTATCCGGCGGCGACGGTGCTGCTGGCGATGGTGCTGCTCGGTGAGCGGGCCGGTCCGTTGCAGAAGATCGGCATGGCGCTAGCACTGGGGTCCGTCGCGTTGATCGCCACGGCATGAACGAAGCTTGCGCACTGCTCGGCGAGCAAGGCTACGCCGCGGCGTTCGCTCGTGGTCGCGGACTTCCTATCGCACAGGTCGTGGCCCTGGCAGCGCGGTGACGCCGCGGGGACTGTCAGTGCGCGAGTTCTTCCGCGGATTCGTTACCGGCGGCGCTGGTGCGGCGCAGGAAGTCGGCGATGACCTCGAGTTCGGCGTCGGTGTAGTCGGCGCAGATCTCGTCCATGCGCTGGTTCATGCCCGAGAAGAGTTGGTACAGCTGGGGATTGCGGTCGCGGACCGGGCGGAGTGTGACCGCGCGGCGGTCGGCGGAATCCGGATCGCGGTCGCGTGCGATCCAGCCGGCCTTCTGTAGGCGGTCCAGGATTCCGGTGAGGGTGGCCGGGTGCACTCCGGCCAGCTTGCCCAGGGCGGTGGGGGACAGTGGGCCGTGTCGGTTGATCAGATCCAGGCAGGTCCAATCGATGTCGCGGAGTTCGGCCCGGTTGCCGAAGCGGCGGTTGAGCAGGGACAGTTGAATGTTCAGGTCGCGCAACGCGTCCCGGACCGCGACGGTGAGTTGACGGTGTTGTCGCGTCGCGGTCCGATCGGCGTCCGGGCCATCCGGTTGCTCGGTTCCGGATCCCCTCGACCCCGGGTTCGCCTCGCGCATCTGCCGTCCTCACGTCGGATCGTATGAGACTCATACGGTATCGCGGGTGCGTCGCGCTGATCGGGTCGGCGGTGATCGCGGTGTGAGCCGAGGTGTCACGTCGGCTCACCCGGGATGGAGTCGGCGGTATCAGCGCCCCAGGCCGGGTGCGCGGGGAGCCGAGGCATTGCCCACTCGCGTGGGACCGGCCGGATCAGGCCGGTTCGACGCGGAACACCGCTATTCGTGCTGCTGCCGCCGCGACTCCGTCGGGTGTCGACTCCTCCGCCAGGCCCGTGGTGACGAATCGGGTGCCGACGCTGGACGGGCTGGTGGCGACCAGATCCCGCAGGACCGGGCCGCGTTGTTCGACGGGCAGTTCGACCAGTCGGGCCGTGGTGGATTTGCGTCCGCGAGTCAGGGTGACCGTGTCGGCGGCGCGCACGTTGGCGACCCAGGCGGCTTTCGGGAATGCCTGGAAGATGTACCGGCCTCCGTCCAGTTCGTTCACCGCGATCGGGAAGGTGAGCAAGCGGCCGCTGCGCCGACCCGTCACGGTCAGCAGTTGCATCGGCCCGAAGGCGATCCCCAGGCGCTGCAACCTGGTGATGACCTTGTTGATGGTGTTGGTCGTGCGGCGGTATCTGTCTGCATCCATGCGATCGATCGTACGCCTAGTGATATGAAAGTCATATAGTATTGATCTCGTAGTTTCTGGCGATGGTCGTAGTTTCGCCGCGGTTCTCGACCGATCAGTTCAGTCTGCGGATGTCGCCCCGGACGCGGTAGAAGCCGCCGCGCGCCGACTCGCTGACCGCGTCGACGACGTATCGCGCGCCGAACTCGCGAATCTCCTTGGGGAACTGGACATTCCACGAATTCTCGTAGCCGGGTGAGGTGATGTGAACGCGCAGTTTGCCGCTCTCGCGCACGCACTCGACCACGATGCCCGTGCCGGGGTCTGCCGTCACCTCCACGGTGGCGCTGGGGGTGACCGCTGCGATCTCGGGAGCCTTCACCGACAGTGTCTGCGGCAGTACGCCCTGTTCGGCGTCGCGCACGCCGGATTCGCTGACATCCAGGCAGGCCAGGGTGCCGTTGGTGGTGACCAGGTACAGCCGGTCGGCGTGGTACTGCATCGAGAACGCCGAACCGCAGCCGGTGGCGAGTTTCCACAGGCGGCGGCCGGTTGCTTCGAAGCAGTAGACCGAGGAGTGATTGTCACCCGCGAAGACGTAGTGGCCGTCCGGCGATGTGGCACAGGAGAATACGGGCGCATCGCACCGGTACGTGCGCTCGAATCGCCTGTCCTTGGCGATCATGCGCACCTCGTTGGCGCTGGTTCCGGCGTAGACCGACGTGGCCTCCTGCCAGCCGAACAGCACGGGGCCGGTACGCACATGCCAGCGAGATTCGCCGCTGGCGAGATCGTAGGCGGTGACGCCGCGCGAATGGCCGTGGTAGACGCCCTCCGGCGCGACGCGCACCATCCAGCCGGAATCGCCGGTGCTGCGTCTGGTCCACAGCGACTCCTCCTCGTGGTCGATCACGGTCAGACCGCCCTGCCGGTCGGCGACGCCGAGGATGCCGTCGTGGATGTCGAGCCAGTAGATGTCGACATCGGAGGCGATGTCGTAGGCCGCGCGGGGCACCTTGCCGGACAGGTCGTACACGCGGCCGTCGTCGCAGCCCGCGTAGATCCAGAAATCGTCGGCGACAATGCATTTCACCGCATCCGGCAGCCGGAACCGGCCGAGCGTGGCGCCCTCGGGCGTCAGCGTGAACACATCGCCCGCCTCGTTGCCCACCCAGCATCGGGACTCGTCGACGAAGATGCCGTAGGCCGGGGCGCCCGAATCGAAGGTCCACAGCACCGGAGCGGATTTGGCCGTCGAACGCTGGCTGGCGATCGCCCGCCGGGTGACCGGGCGTTTGGCGCGCCCGCCCAGCACCGCTGGCGCGTAGCCCTTGCGCATCTTCTCGGCCACCTTCTTACCGGCCGCGGCCTGGGCTTTCTCCGCGGTGGGGAAGGTGCTCACCTGGCTCTGACCGGAATCCCCGATCCGCCCGTAGCGGATCGTGACCTGGGTGCCCGCCACGGCGACCTCGTAGAACTTGTGCGCGGAGCCGTTCGCCTCGGACAGCTCGAGATAGGTAGTGCCCCCGAAAGTCATTGCATCGCCTTATGTTTCGAATCGTCGGTACGAAGCAGAAGCTAGCAGGGGGCACCGACAAGTTTCGTGCGCCGGACTTCCCGGGCCCGCCCGCACGCCCCGTGACCAGGACGGAGTCGACGTAGTGGCGTGGGGGAATGACCATGGCGTGCAGGGTGTTAGTATGAACAGCCCGGTCACCAGCCGGGCAACTGGATTGAAGTACGGGGCTGAACGGTTTCGACTACGTGCGTCGATTCAGGGGAAGCGTGTCGGTGCAGGCAAGAGACCACCGTAAGCGTCGCTGCAACCCTATAAGCGCCGATTCCAATCAGCGCGACTACGCTCTCGCTGCCTAAGCAGTAGAGCGTGTCTGTCAGCCCGGGTTCGCCTTCGGCCCGGCCCCTGGCATCAGCTAGAAGGCTCACCGTCCTGCTCGGTCGCGGAGTAGTACGGGACAACCAACAGCGACTGGGATCGTCATCTCGGCTCGTTCGCAAGACCGAGAGATCCAAGTAGAGACAGCGCGAACTGCACACGGAGAAGCCCTGGAGAAGCGGCGGAGGACCCGGGTTCGATTCCCGGCAGCTCCACCAAACAAGAACCCGCAGGTCAGAGACCTGCGGGTTCTGCTTTTCTCAGCGACGTGCTTGGTGGAGATCACTCGTCTACTTTCTCGCGCCAACCCTCGGTGCTCTCGTGGGGCGACCCATAACCGCTGAACCGGATGAGGTGCCGTGGGCTGCGGGGATGGTTCGCACGATAGAGAGGTGTCGGCCAGGCAGGCCTGGATCTGGTAGTGATATTACTGGAGTTACAGGCACGATTGAGCAGGTATGCCGTTGAAAAGGCTATCTAGCTTGCTTCTAGGGGTTGACACATGCTTCGCAGCTTCAGGGTTGGGAACCATCGTTCGTTCGCGGACGAGAATGAGTTGCTGCTGATGTCGGCGGCCGACGATCGCTCGGTGGTCCCGGTCGCGGCGGTGTACGGGGCGAACGCATCGGGCAAGTCCAATCTGCTGGACGGACTGCGATTCATGCAGCGGGCGGTGACCCAGTCGTTCTCGCAGTGGGAGCCTTTCGCGGGTGTTCCGCGGTCGCCGTTCAGTTTTCGGACCAATCACGTGGTCGCCGTTCCATCGACCTACGTCGTCGAGATCGTGGCGGACGGGATCCCATGGACGTATGGGTTCACCGTCGACAACGAGCGGGTCCTGGAGGAATGGCTGTTCAGCTATCCGGAGAAGCGAAAGCGGGTGCTGTTCCAGCGGACCGGTGACGAGTACAGCTCCGGATCGGCGATGGCCGAGAATCGGGCTCAGCTCAAAGTGATTCAGGGGCTCACTCGGCCGAACACGTTGTTCCTGAGCGCCGTCGCGCAGGCCATGCCGGAAATGTTCCAGCCGGTGCACCGCTGGTTTCGCGAGTCGCTGATTCTGGCTGATCGGCGGCGATCCGCGACGTCCGTGGTCGCTGGTCGTATTCGCGAGATGCTGCTGCGGTCTTCGGCCAACGAGGGTGTGCGCCTGCTCGAGCTGGTTCAAGCGGCAGACTTCGGCATCGCCTCGATCGAGGCACCCGAACTTCTCCCTGACAGTGGTGCGCGGGCGTTGCCGCCGTTGGTTTTCGACCATTACGGCAGCGAGGGCGTCGTGTTGCCGCTGGAGCAGGAGTCCGCGGGAACCATCGCATGGCTCGAGCTCCTGCCCGAAGTACTCGATGCGCTCGATCGCGGGCGAGTTCTGGTCATCGACGAGATCGATACGAGCCTACATCCGTTGCTCACCGCCTCGCTGATTGAACTGTTCCAATCCGAGGATACCAATTCCCGTGGTGCACAACTGATTTTGACGACTCATGACTCATCTCTGCTCGGTACGGTCGTGCGCCCTGACGGTCTGCTGAACCGCGATCAGGTGTGGTTCGTCGAGAAGGACGCGGACGGAACCAGCACGCTGTATCCGTTGACCGACTACAAGCCGCGCAACGAGCACAACCTCGAACGTCGCTATCTGGGTGGAAGTTTCGGTGCTATCCCGAAAGTTGACTTCCTGCGGCTCGTCGAGGCGGTGCGCCATGCCGACCAAGCGTGAGAATTCCCGCCGACGCAGGGCTCCTTTCCGAGAACCGGTGACACTGATCCTGATCGTATGCGGCGGCGAAGCCACAGAACCCTTGTACTTCAACGGTTTACGTCGACACCTCCGTAACTCGGCAATCAAGGCATCGGTGGTGGTCCGAAGCGATTAGCTTGGCCCGAGCGTCGAAAGTCGATCTGGCGGTATCGAATCCATGCTTCGAGTACTGGTTGCTACTCCATTTCGAAAAGTGCGACGCCGCGCTCCCCGGATATCGGGACGTCAAGCGGCGACTCGAGAAGCACTTGCCCGACTATGACAAGTCGGCCCTCCGGTTCTCCGACTTCGTGGCCGGACTCGCCGATGCGGTAGGCAGGGCGAAGACACGAAGCGGGACCGCGGGAGATGAGCACCGCAACAATCCGTCGACTGGTGTCTGGAAGTTGGTGGAGTTGATGTCGGATGAGTCGCCGCAGGCATAACCACTGGAAGAGTTGGTGTGGGGTGGAACGTGTGGAAACGTTGTGTCGCAGGGGATTTCTCTGAGGAGATCGCCGGTCGGAGACTTTTTTCGAAGGATGCTGGGGTGAAGGTGGGCATGGGGAAGGCGATTGCCGCGATCGTTGGTGTGTTTCTGTTGGTGGTTGCGGGGTGTTCGGATCCCTCGCCGGCGGATGAGGCTTTGAGTACGGCGGCGGCGTGTGGGAACATCAAGTTTCGGCATCGGCCGCAGATTTTGTCCACGAGCGGGGAAACCGGGTGGAGAGGGGATGCTCTGGTGGCATTGGTGGCCGTGATTCCGTCGAATGAGGTTTCCGACTTCATTACTATGTCGGGACTTCCGCAGCTTACCCCGGGCATACCGGATGACTGGTTGATACGCGGCCTGTGGCGGAAGGACTGGGGAGACAGTCTGCGTACCGCGAATCGGAGCGCGACCAAGTCGGTGCACGTGACGGAGCATCCTCAACGGTGGGTTGCTGTCGAGGACCGTAAGGATGGCACGTCGCGAGTATTTCTTTATCTGACGTGTTTCTAGTCGGCGTGGGGATTTCAGTGGGTGGGGACGGGGAGTTCGGCGAGGGCTCGGGCGACTGCGGCGGGGTGGACCAGGTGGGGGAAATGGCCGCTGCCCAGGAGTTCGGTGATCTGGACGTCGGGGAGGGCGGTTTCGAGCCAGGTGCGGTAGGTGGGGGCGATGGGGGTGCCCGCGATGTAGTGGTAGGGGGTGCGGGCGGTGTGGATGGCGGTCAGGGTGCGGGTGGTGTTCTCGTCGCTCTGGTCGTTCGGGGTGTGCATGAGGTCGCGCCAGTAGCCGAGGAAGAGGTCCTGTCGCGGATCGGTGGCCGTGCGGACCAGGTGTTGGGCTGATGGTGGCAGTTCGTCGATGTGCATGCCGTCCAGCAGCGTCTTCCAGACGTTCAGGAAGCCGGCACTGTTCAGTTGCGGTTCGGAGCGGCGCAGGAAGTCGGCGAAGCCGCCGGACCGCAACGGCTGATCGATGTTCACCACACCGTTGACCGGATACCGGGCGGCGTAGGCGGTCGCCAGCACCCCGCCGAGCGAGTGACCGGCCACCACGGGGGCGGTCAGGTCGGCCTCGGTGATCGCCTCGTGCAGGACGTCGACGAGTTCGGTGAGTCCGTAGCTGTCGCGGCGCGGTGATTCGCCGTGTCCGGGGAGGTCGAAGGCCACGACCCGGCGGTTCGATCCGGCGAGCGCCAGATCGGCCAGGACCGGTGACCAGTGCCGCCGGTCGAAGGTCAGGCCGTGGAGCAGGACCAGGGCCGGTCGGCCGTCGTCGACGCCGTTGCTGTCGGCCGCCAGATTCCCGTAGCGCATGTGCTGCCTCTCGTTTCGCGTTTATCCGAGAGGCGTAACCGGGCGGGGAACAATTTGTTCGTGGCCCGCGTCACAAGCGCCAGCGGGCCGGGCCGTCCGAGGTGGGTTGGTAGCGGAACCGGTGGCCGCTGCGCAGGGAGGCTCGCAGGTGTGCGCCCGCGAGCGGTGCGATCGACTCGATCCGGGACACCGTCGCCCACAGCGCGCGAGTGGCGTTCACCCGTGCGCGTTCGGCTTCGTTGCTGTGGCCGCGCCGCCGTCCGCCCAATCCGGTGGCGCGCCGCAATTCCGTTACGACAGTGTCGAATTCGGCCTGTGCCCGCGTGGCGCGTTCGCTGTCTCCGGCGCGGTCGGCGGCGTCGAGTTCTGCCTCCAGATGCCGCAGTCGTTGCCGGTAGGCCGCGCGGGCGGTCTCGTCGAGCACCGCGTCGTCGGGCGGTGCGGCCAGGCCCGCGCCGCCGGATACCAGATCGAGCGCTGTGATCTCCTGTCCCGGCGAACTCAGTAGCGTGCGCAGGTAGTGGACGCCTCGGGTGTCGCGCAGTCGCACGGATTCGGGGCCGGCGTCGAGTCGCCAATCCTGCGCGTCGCGAGCGAAACGCCATTCGGTTTCTGCGAGAGGGGAATCGGCTTTCGCCGCGCGCGAAGCTGCCAGCCAGGGCAGTGCGCCGAGGGATTCCGACAGTTCGATCGCCGCGTCGAGGTGGTGTTCCGCGTCGGGTCGGCCTAGGCAGGTCGCGAGCAGGCCGAGGTAGTGGTCGACCGGGCCGGTCACGGTGTTGGCACCGCCCCACACGACGAGTCGACCGCGGTAGGGAAGCAGGGTTTCGTAGAGCGGGGCGGCGGCCGCCGGGACTTCGCAGCGGTAGGCGACGATGGCCAGATCGGCGACCGCGCCGAGCCATCGGGGGCCGGATCCGGCGAGTACAGCCGGTAGCAATCGCGCGAGTTCGAGCGCCGCCTCGGTGGCGTGGCCGGAATCGACCAGCACGCGAGCCACGGTCGCTTCGTAGAAATTTCCCGGCAGACGACGTGCCAGCATGCGCAGTTCCTCGATCCGCGACCCGGCGGTTCCGCGCAGTAGCGCCATGTGGCCGCGAAGTGACGCCACCAAGCGGTCGGTGTCCGCCAGCCCCGCCCGGTGCCCGCGCGCGGTCACCTGCTCGGTAAGTGCCTCGGCCTCCTCGAACCGGCCCCGGATCGTGGCCAGCATCGCCTGCCGGGCCGTCACCATCACCAATCCCGCAGTGTCCCCGGCGAGTTCGGCGGTGTGGGCGTAGGTCGCCAACGTCGCTTCTGCCTGTTCCACGTCGGCCAATTCCATCCTCGACGTGAAAATCCAGAACAGCCCGCGCAGCTCCAGCGTGATGTCACCGGATCGGCGCGCGCACCGGACGATCTCCTGACCGATGTCGAGCCGCTCACCGGCCGCGGCGGGATCCCACACCGCGTGCAGGCGGCTGTCCAGCACCTCGGCGAGCACACCCGGGTCATCGGCGGTCCGTGCCTCGGCGACCGCCCGGTCGGCAAGCTCTCGTCTGCGGGTTGCTGCCGTGGGGTCGGCCAGCAGCTCCCGGGCGAGCCGGGCCAGCGTCCGGACCCGGATCCGCGGCGGCAGCGCGGTCTCGATCGATTCCTCGAGGAGACGGATCAACCCGACGTCCGGCTGGAGGAATTCGGCACGCGACGGACCGTTCAGCGCGAGCGTCAGCACCGCGAGCCGGTCCGCACCGGTCAGTTCGGCGGACAGCGCGTGGGCATGGCCCGGCAGTCCTGAGGACAACAACCACAAACCGTGCACCACCTCGGCTCGCGAATCCGAAAGTGATTCTCCCAGTTCGGCTTCAGTCAAAGAGCGCAACCGTAGCTCGTCCGTCCCGGTGACCGGATGTCGTGCGGCGGCCAGCACGATGGCGTCGGTCGGCAGAGCATCGATGTACGCCTCCGCCTCGTGCTGACCGATGCGATCGAGGTCGTCGATCAGCAGCAGTCGCGGCCTGTCCGCAATGGCGTCCGGGACAGCGACATCCGGTGCCAGCCACGTAACCGGAATCCCCAGGTCATCGGCGAGATCGGCGGCGGCGCACAACAGCGCGGTCCGCCCGGCGCCCGGCGGCCCGGTGACGAGCAGCGGTCTGTTTCCGTTCCTGCTGTCCAGCAGCCCGGCCACCGCGGCCAGTTCCCGCTTGCGCCCGATCAAACGGTCCCGCAGGTGTCGACTCACCCTTTCGAGCGTAGAACAGCCGCCGCCGCGGTCGGTTGCAGCGCCCGCAGTTGCGCGAAAGTCGATGCTGGACTGGCTCATTTCCGAGTCCCGGCGTCCGGATGTATCCATCGAACATCCCGTTCCGACTGACCGTGCCTACTGGGATCGCAACGGCCAGGACGTTATCGACGGACGAGCGCGATCCGGAGGGCGAAAATCTGTGGTGGACAGGCGAATTCGCCGGACATCGGTGCGACGGCGTTCAGGAGGTCGAGGTGGCTGCTTATCCGCGCCGGAGGCGGGTTTCGCCTGCGAGGATCGGGAAGTTCAGGCGGTTGGCCGGAGGTGGGAGGGGGCAGAGGAAGTGGTCGGAGAAGGTGCAAGGGGGGAGGTGGGCGCGGTTGAAGTCGATTTCGGTGTGGCCGTCGGGGGTTGGGGCGGGGAGGGTCAGGAAGCGGAAGCGTTGGGTTTGTTGGCCGTTCGTGGTGTCGGCGAAGACGATTTGTAGGCCGCCGTCGGGGGTTCGAGTGCCTTCGAGGGTGATGTTTCGAGCGTTGAGGGTCAGGTGGATGGCGGATCCGGTGTTCTCGCTGACGAAGCCGTCGATGTGTTCGAGTTGTAGTGGGGCCGAGGTGGTTTCGCGTATGCCGGATACCGCCCAGGTCGGGTCGTAGGCGAATGTGTCGATGCCGAGCAGGTCGCTGCGGGTGGCGGCGTGGGGGTCGAAGACGCGTAGGGCAATTTGTCCTGCGCGAATGATGGTGCGTAGCAGCAGGTTTCCGATTCGGTGTTCCTCGCCGGGGGCGAGCGCGAGGTGGAAATCCGGGGCGGTGCCGACTGCGCGGCCGTCGGATGCGATCCACTCGCCGGGGACGCCGTCGATGTGCAGCGGTTGTGGGTCCAGCCAGTGGGTTCCGATCAGGGCGGCAGGGCCGTAGGGGGCGGTGGCCAGGGCGTCGCGTTCGTCGCGCCAGTGCTGCCAGTCGGTGTGGCGGGTTTGTGCTGAAGTGGTCACGAATCTTCCCTTTCGTTGCGGGCGGGACGGCGGCGGCCGGGGACGGCCGCCAGCAGCCGCCGGGTGTAGTCGTCGGCCGGATCGCGGAAAATGGTTGCGGTGGAGCCGGATTCGACCACACGGCCCTGATCGAAGACCGATACCGTGTGCGCGATGCGGGCCACCACGGCGAGGTCGTGCGAGACGAACAGGTAGGTCAGGCCGAGTTCGGTTTGCAGGTCGGTGAGCAGGTCGAGGATCTGTCCCTGGACCGAGACGTCGAGCGCGGAGACCGGCTCGTCGAGCAGGACGACGTCCGGTCGCAACGCCAGCGCCCGCGCGATCGCCACGCGCTGACGTTGGCCGCCGGACAGTTCGGCGGGCAGCCGGTCCAGGAACGTCCGCGGCAGCCCCACCTGGTCCAGCAGTTCCGCGGCGCGGGCCCGACGCGTGGTGCGGTCGCCGACCCGGAACGACACCAGCGGCTCGATGACGCTCTCGCGCACCGTGAATCGCGGGTCCAGGGAGGCGAAAGGATTCTGGTGCACCAGCTGGAAGCGTTGTCGCAGTGGACGAATCCGCCGCCACGACATCCCGCCGATATCACGGCCGTCGAAACGTACAGTGCCACTGGTTGGTTCGGCCAGCCCCATGGCGATGCGCAACGCGGTCGTCTTCCCCGAACCCGACTCGCCCACGATGGCATGTGTGCGTCCCGGTGCGACCCGCACCGACACCTCGTCCAACGCCACCACCGAACCACCCCGCCGGGACGCGAAACGCTTTGTCACCGAGTCGAGTTCGATGATCGGCCCGGCCGGATCGACCTGCGCGGCCGGTACCTCGAAGCGCGGCCGCAGCACCCCGCCGTCGGCCAGCGCGGGCGCTGCGGCGATCAGCCGCCGCGTATACGCATTGGCCGAGTCGACGAGAATATCTGCGGCGGAACCCGATTCGACGATCCGACCCTGATGCATCACCACGACACGGTCGGCGCGATCGGCCGCCACGGCCAGATCGTGAGTGATGATCAGCAGCGCCGTGCCGCTCTCCCGCACCAGCGACTCGAGATGGTCCAGGATGCGTGCCTGTACGGTGACATCCAGCGCACTCGTGGGTTCGTCCGCGATGATCACCTCCGGCTCACCCGCCAGCGCGATCGCGATCAGCACCCGTTGCCGCTGGCCGCCGGACAATTCGTGCGGATAGCGTTGGGCGCGCCGCTCGGGATCGTCGAGTCCCGCCTTGCGCAGGATCTCGATGACCTCGGTTCGCACCCGGGGACCGCGCACGCCGCGCAGCCGCACGGCCTCGGCGACCTGGAGGCCGACTCGCTGCGTCGGATTCAGTCCGACCATCGGATCCTGCGGAATCAACGCGACCGTCGATCCTCGTAGTGAGCGCACCGATTTCTCTCGGGCACAAGCGATGTCGACACCCGCGACCCGGATCGATCCGTCGGTGATCCGGCCGTTGTCGGGCAGCAGGCCGATGATCGCGTGCGCGGTGGTGGACTTGCCGGAGCCGGATTCGCCTACCAGAGCGACGATTTCGCCCGGACGGATGTCCAGGGAGACATCGTGCACCGCCGGAACCATCGCACCGTCGTGCAGGTATCCGGCATGCAGCGCCGACACCTCGACGATCGGTGTGCCGGTCCGCACCCGGTCCGCGGTCGCCCGCGTCATCGCCGCACCTGCTGAAGGGTTTTGGCGATGTGATTGAGCGACAACACGGTCACCACCACCATCGCCCCTGGTAGCAGTGACACCCACGGTGCGGTCAGCAGATAGTTGCGGCCACCCGCGATCAGCGATCCCCATTCGGCTCGCGGCGGCGCGGCCCCGAATCCCAGAAAGCTCAGTGCCGCAACGGAAATAATCGCGGTGCCGAACTCCAGTACGGCCAGGCCCGAGACCGGCCCCCAGGAATTCGGCAGGATGTGCCGGATCAGGACCCGCGGCCAGCCGGCGCCCCCGGCGCGAGCGGCCTCCACATACGGCAATGTCTTGACGCGCAACACTTCCGCGCGAGTCGTACGGGCGAAACCGGGAACCGTCGCGATCCCGACCGCGATCGCCACCGGCACGGTGCCGAAACCCAGCGCGGTGACGATCGCCAGCGCCAGCAGCAATCCCGGAATCGCCAGTTGCACATCGATACTCCGCATCACCACGGCATCCACCCGGCCGCCGAAGAACCCGGAGATCACCCCGAACACCAGCCCGGCGCACAGTGCGATGCCGATCGCGATGAGTGCGGCCCGCACGGTCAGTTCGGAGCCGTACAGCGTGCGGGCCCACAGGTCGCGGCCGACGTCGTCGGTGCCGAAAAGGTGTGTGGCACTTGGCTCGCGCAGGCGCAGCGCCGGTTCGGTGGCATACGGATCGGTCGAGGTGAACAGTGACGGCACGAAGGCCGTCACGATCACGAAGACGACGAATACGGTCGCCAGCGTGAATCCGGGTCGGCGGAACAGGCGCAGCGCCGAATGCGTGCGGCGGACACGGCGCGGCCGGGTGCTGTCCTCCGGCGGTGCGGCCACCTCGGATTCGGCCGCCGTCACGGTCTGTACCATTTCAGTCTCCCTCGGCCGTCGCGCTGTGGGTGATCCGCGGATCCAGCAGCGGATACAGCAGATCGATGAGCAGATTCACCAGGACGAACCCGGCCGCGGCGAGCACCACGATCGCCTGCACCACCGGAACGTCCTTGACCAGCACCGATTCCTGCGCGAGGCGGCCGATCCCGTTGCGGTTGAACACAGTTTCCACGACGATCGAACTGGTCACGGTCACCCCGATGAGCAGCCCCGCGATGGTCAGCGTCGGCAGCGCGGCATTGCGCAGCGCGTGCCGCAACTGCACCTGACCGCGCGAGAGCCCCTTCGCGCGGGCGGTGACGATGTACTGCTCGCGCAGGGTGTCCTGAAAACTGCGGCCCAGCACCTGGGCCAGTTGCGCGGCGGCGGGCAGCGCCATCGTGATCACCGGCAGGACCAGATGTCTCCAGTCGCCCGTTCCCGCCGACGGCAGCCACCCCAGTTCGAACGAAAAGTATTGGATCAGTGCGAGTCCCACCAGGAACGTCGGCACTGCGACACCCAACGCGGGCAGCCGATCCAACAGCACCTGTAGCGGCCGAACGCGAACGAACGCCGCGAGATAGGCGACCCCGGTGCCGAGCAGCACGGCCAGCAGACCGGCGATCGCGCTCAGTATCAGCGTGCCGCCGATCCGGTCACCGATCAGCTGGGCGACCGGAACGTGTTTGGCGATCGAGGTACCGAAGTCACCGTGTATCGCTCCGGTCAGCAGCGTCCAGTACTGGTCGAGTACCGGGCGGTCCAGACCGTATCGAGCTTTCGCCGCGTCGAGCTGTTGCGTTGTCAGGGAATCGGTTTCGATCCCGGCGGCACTGAGCTGAATCGACACCGGGTCACTCGGCAGCAGATACAGCACGACGAAGGTGACCGTGAACGCCGCCCACAGCACCACCACCGCCTGCGCGAGCCGTCCGGCGAGATACCGGATCACGGTTGGATCCAGACGTCACGCAGGTCCAGGAAACTTTCGGAGGTGAATCGGAAACCGTTGACCCGGTTGCGAATTCCCGCGTATTGCACCCGTTCGAACAGCGGGAAGGTGACGCTCTCGTCGATCAGCGTGCTCTGGAGTCGCCCGTAGATGTCCTGGCGTTGGGCCGGATCGGTGGTTCGCACCGCGCGGGCGAACAGATCGGCGATGCGGGCCGCGGTTTCGGGCTGCTGCGCGTTGCGTGCGAGTGCCTTCGAATTCGCCAGTGCCGCAACGAGAATGAATTGCAGCGCGCCGGGATCCGCACGGGTGAAATAGGTTCCGATGAGGTCGTACTGGCCGTTGGCGGTGATCGCCGACCGTTCGGCGGCGGTGATCACCTTCAGTTGCAGATCGATCCCGACCTTGCGCAATTGATCCTGCAACAGTTCCGAGCCGATGCTGGCGGGTTCGACGGTCAGGGTCAGGGACAGCCGTTTGCCGTCCTTGGTGCGGTACTGCTCGCCGGGGGGCAGGCGCCAGCCCGCCGCGTCCAGGATGCGTCCGGCCTCGGTGGGGTCGTAGTTCAGTTTCGCGGCCTGCGTCGCGAAGTACGGTGTGGTCTTGTCGAACGCGCCCGCCACGGCCGGGTAGTCCGCTCCGAAAACCGTTGTGCCGAGCGTCTTCACGTCGATCGCGTGGTACAGCGCGCGGCGGATCTCGTTGTCGGCGAGCGGATGTCCGGCCGACACGTTCGGGAACAGCGCGTACGACACCCCGGGCAGCGAACGCGAACGCAGATAGGCCCCCGAACGCGTGATCAGGTCCCGATCCTCGACGGTGAAAGGGTTACGCGGCCAAGCGATGTCGATCTGCCCGCTGACCAGATCGCCGGTGCGCACACTGTCCTCGGCGATATAGCTGACCTTGATCTTGTCGAGATACGCCGCGCCGGTGTTCTTCGCCAGCGGTGAGGCCCAATGGTAACCGGCCCGGCGGCTCAGCGTCACACCCTGTCCGGGGGTGTAGTTGTCGAGGGTGAACGGGCCGGTTCCGGAGATGCCGCCGAGGCAGCGCTGCTGCGGGGTCAGGCGTAGCGATGCCGGGGACAGCAGGGCCAGGTTCGTTGTCGAAGTCGCTTGCAGGAAGGACGAATTCGGCTGATCGAAGTGGAATCGGACAGTTTTGGCGTCGACGGCCTCGGCCGATTGCAGGCCCTGAATGTAGCTGGTGCCGTACGCGCTGCCGCCGGAATCGCGGCTCTCGGTCAGGAACGCGTCGAAGTTGGCCTTGACCGCGGCGGCGTCCAGGGGCGCGCCATCGGAGAAGGTGACGCCGTCGCGCAGGGTGAAGGTGTAGTCGAGCCCGTCCGGGCTGATCTGCCAGCCGGTGGCCAGCCACGGCACGATCTCGCCGGTGTCGGGATTCTGGTCGGTGAGCGAGTCGGTGAAGTTGCGGATCAGGGTGCGATGTTCGATCCAGTAGGTCTGGAACGGGTCGATGCAGGCGAAGGCGGCATTGTCGGGAAAGAACGCGAGGTTCAGGGTTCCCCCGCGTACGGGTGGTTTTCCCGCTCCGCTGGGGCCGCTGGGCTGGTCGGCCCCGCCGCAGGCGGTCGCCAGCAGGGTCAGCACGGCGGCGGCCGCGGCGGCGGTCCTGCGCAGCACGCGGAACGTGGTCGGCATAACGGCGGATTCCTCGGGTGTGGGCCGGAACATGCTGTCCCGGTGGGAAATTCGGATGAATGTGCTTATCGGCCGGGGTGTGCGCGTAGTGCCGCTCGTCCCGCGGCCAGCAGGACCGTGTCCTCCTGCGGCGGATGCACGCGCACACACAGCACATCGCGCAGATGACGCTCCAACGGGTGGTGGCGGGTCAGCGCCGCATTGCCCAGGGCCGCGACGGCGGTCTGCACGGCGGTGGTCACCGCACGGGCGATCAGCATCTTGATCAGCGAAAGATGCTCCGACGCAATGATTTCCCCGGACTCGATGCGTCGCAATATGCCTTCGAGCAGCGTTTCGGCCTGCACGATCTGCGCCTCGATCTCGCCCGCGACGGTACGGATGCGGTCGGTGTCGGCGATCGGGTGGCCGAGTGCGGCCGGAACTCGGGTGCGGGCGAAGTCGGCGAACGCGCTACGCGCCGCACGGGCCACTCCGACATACAGCGCGACGTGACCGAACGAGGTCGGGCCGGCGGCTGCGGCCGGGTCGCGGTAGACGCCGTCCCGGAACGGGATCTCGATCAGATTCTCCGACGGCACAACAATATTCGCGTACGTGACATCGTGTGTGTTGGAGGCGCGCAGGCCGAGATGATCCCAGGTGTCGTGCCAGGTGATGCCGTCGGAATCGGCGGGCACGATGAAATGTCCCACCCGGACCGGGTCCTCGTCGGTGCGTGCCCAGACCAGATGGTAGGCCAGCGCCGCGCCGCCAGTGGCGAAGCTCTTGCGGCCGTTGATGATCCACCCTTCGGGGGTGCGGTGCGCGATCGTCGCGGGCAGGCCGCCACGGGCCGGAGCGCCCAGCTCGGGCTCGGCGCGGATGACGTTCACCAGCGTCGGCCGCTCCGCCGAGCGGTGGACCAGTTCGGTGTAGAGGGCCTCGGGCCAGCTGTTGTTCACCGCTTGTGCCTGGTGAGTGGCCAGCGTGTTGGCGGCGATCAGCGCCACCGATGGATCGCCCTCGCCGATCGCGGCCAGGATCCGAACCACCTCACGATGGGCCAGTTCAGGCCCGCCGTAGCGTTCGGCCACGGTCGCGGTCAGGTATCCGCCGCGATGCGCCGCCGCCAGTCCGGCTTCCGGAATCGCGGCACTGCGATCGTATTGTGCTGCCGTGGTGGCGATTTCGGCGGTCAGTGCGGCCAGGGCATGCGGTGAGGTGCCCGGTACGAGCAGTGTGGGCCGACCGGTGATCGTGGTCACGGGTGGCCTGCCGAGGCGAGAGCGCCGGGGTGATTCGCCTGCAACGCGCCGCGTTGTCCGGTCGCCTTGCGGTGTGCCAGTTCCTGGCGGACCAGCGGCAGGATGTAGCGCCCATAGTCGATGACGTCGTTGAGGGTGTCGTAGCCGCGGATGGATACCAGGCTCGCACCCAGATCGATGTAGTCCAGGATCGCCGCGGCCACCGTCTCCGGGCTTCCCACCAGCGCCGTCGATGCGCCGAGACCATTGGTGGCGGCCGCGGTCCGGGTCCACAGCGCGCGGTCGTACACCTCCTGGCGGCCCGCGAATTCCAGCGCTCGCTGCGAGCCGACGTTCTGCGGCGCGCTCTTCTCGCGCTTGTGGTAGGCGCCGGTTTCGAAGGTGCGGGAGATCCGCTCGACGTAGTCGCGGGCCTTGGCCCACGCCAGGTCGTCGGTGCGGTCGGTGATGGGGCGGAAGGTCACCCAGATGCGCGGCCGGTCGGTGCGTCCGGCGGCCGCGGCGATCGCGTTCACCCGTTCGATCTGAGTTCTGATGTCCGCCAAGGGTTCTCCCCAGAACGAGAAGATGTCGGCCTTGGTTCCGCCGATCTCGAACGCGGCATCGGACTGTCCGCCGATGGAGATCGGGATCGGCGCCGCGTACGGCGGGAAGCCGGGGCCGAAGCCGTCGAACCGGTAGTGCGCTCCCGCGTGCGAGAACGCCTCGGGCTCGGACCAGGAGCGGCGCAGCACGTCGATGAATTCGCTTGTGCGCGCGTATCTCTCGGTCTTCGGCAGATAGTCGCCCTGGCGTGCCTGCTCGGCGTCGTTGCCGCCGGAGATCAGGTGCACCACCGCCCGGCCCTCGGTCAGCTGGTCGAGGGTGGCGAGTTGCTGGGCCGCGACGGTCGGGAACACCGTATTCGGACGGACCGCCACGATCGGCTTGAGCTGGTCGCTGAGTTGCCCGACCGCCGAGGCCAGCACGAACGAATCGGCGCTGCCGGAGCCGTAGGGCAGCAGGGTCAGATCGAATCCGCCGTCCTCCAGGGCCCGCACGTAGCGGCGGATGAACGGCAGATCGATGCCCCGGGAGGGGATCGGCTCGAGTTCGGTCGAGGCGGTGGTGTGGGTCAGGCTGATGAATTCGACCTCGGGGGACGCGGTGGCGGGCAGCGCGTCCGGGCCGGACTCGACGGTCATGATCTTCCTCTCGGGCCGAACGGGTCGCCGGATGGCGGCGAAGAAATCGTGTCGAGAATCGCTCGACAGGTCGCAATAGTAGGGAGGCCGTCCGATCCGAACCAGGGTTCGGCGCGCGGATTTCAATTCGTATCGCCGATAACAACCGATAGTCGAAAGATGTTCGGGCTATTTATGATCCGGCAGATTCAAAGCGTATTCAGCGGGCCGCGGATGCGTTTGGATGCGTGGAGATCTCCGGTCGATCCGAGGTGGCGAGAACATATGGCAGATCCGCTGGACCTGACCCATCTGCGTACGCTGGTGGCCATCGCCGACACGGGTGGTTTCCGGCGCGCGGCCGACGCCCTGCACCTGAGCCAGCCGACGATCAGCCAGCACATCCGCCTGCTGGAGAAGCGTTTGAAACTGTCGCTGGTGGAAAAGGATGGCCGGAGTTCACGTTTCACCGCGGACGGGGAACGGCTGGTGGTCGAGGCGCGGAAACTGTTGACCGCGCACGATGAAATGCTCGCGCGATTCCTGCCCTCGGATCTGCGGCGTATCACGGTCGGTTCGACCGAACACGCCGCCGACGGGTTGCTGCCGGAATTGCTCGGCATGCTGCGGGCGGCCTATCCGGATGTGCGCCTGCATTTCCGGATCGATCGTTCGACGACACTCACCGAAGCGGTGGGCAGGGGCACCTTGGATCTCGCGGTGGTGCTGGGTGGTAACGGGGAACCGGTCGGGGTGGAGGTGGGGGAGCTCGGATTGCGCTGGGTTGCCGGGCCGGGGTGGCAGCTGCCGCGGCGGCCGGGGCCGATCTCGCTGGTGGCGTTCGAGGAGCCCTGCGGGTTGCGGCGGCGCGCGGTGCACAAGCTCACCGAGTTGGGGTACGAGGTCGCGGTGACCGCCGAGTCCGGAGGTCTCGACGGTGTGCTGGCCGCGGCGAAGGCCGGGTTGGGAATTGCGTTGCTGCCCTTCCATTCCGGGGTGCCGAACGGGATCGCGGAGGTGGTGGGCCTGCCCGCGGTCGGGTCGGTGGATGTGCGGTTGGTGACCCGGCGTGGGCTGGGCGCGGATATCGAGGGTTCGGCGGTCGAGGTGATCACCGCGCACTATCGGTCCGTTGCCGGGCGTCGGCTGCGTGGGGTGGCGTGAGGGTTACAGCGCCTTACCCGGGTTGAACAGGCCGTTCGGGTCCAGTGCGTGACGGATCGACTGCTGTGTGCGCAGTGCGGTGGGGCCCTGCTCGCGTGCGAGCCATGCTCGTTTCAGCACGCCGACGCCGTGTTCCCCGGTGATCGTTCCGCCCAATTCCAGTGCGGTGGCGAAGATTTCGTCCGCGGCGGCTACGGCGCGAGTATAGGCGTCCGGGTCGTCGGCGGGGACCACGATGATCGGATGCAGGTTTCCGTCTCCGGCGTGGCCGAAGGTGTTGATGCGGCTGCGGTGTCGGGCCGCTGTCTCGGTGATCCGCCGGACCGCGGTGGCGATGCGCGAGCGGGGGACGACGATGTCCTCGATCAGTACTCGGCCGTGTCGTTCCAGGGCGGGTAGTGCGGCCCGGCGCACCGCCAGCAGTTCGGCCGCCGCGTCGGGGTCGCTGCCGGTGCGCACGCGAGATGTGAACTCGCCGAACGTCTTCGCGACGATGTCGGCCTCGGCGCGGGCACCGAAACCATCGGTCTGCGCGACCACGAACGCACCGGCCGACTCCCCGCGCACCCCGAGCAGATCCTGTGCCTCGCGCAGTGACGACTCGTCCAGCAGTTCGAGCATGGCCGGTCGCACGCGCGCGGCCAGGACCGCGGCGCAGGCGGCGGCGGCCGATTCGACATCGTCGAAGTAGGCGGCGATGGTGATGGTGTCGATCGGTACGGGCCGCAGTCGCACGGTCGCGGCCACGATGACGCCCAGGATTCCCTCCGAACCGGTGAACAGACTCGTGAGGTCCAGTCCCGCAACGCCTTTCGCGGTGCGTCGGCCGGTATGCAGCAGCTGCCCGTCGGCCAGGACGACGTCCAGGCCCAGTGTGGCATCGCCCGTCACCCCGTACTTCACGCAACGCAGCCCACCGGCGTTGGTGGCGATATTGCCCCCGATGGTCGAGATTGCGGTGCTCGCCGGATCCGGGGTGTAGCGCAGTCCGTGCCGATGCGCCGCGGCGTCGAGCACCGCCGCACTGACCCCCGCCTCGACCACCGCGACCTCGTCGTCCGCCGCGATTTCCAGGATCCGATTCAGCCCGCTGACATCGAGGATCAATGACCCCGCACCCGCCGCGGCCCCGCCGGCCAGCCCACTACCGCCCCCGCGCACCACCACCGACAACCCCGCCCCCGCAGCCGCCACCACCGCCCGACGCACGTCATCGACATCCGCCGCCAGCACCAACACCTCCGGCTCCCCCGCCGCCACGTACCCGGACCTGTCCGTGCGATAGACCTCCGGAATATCCCCGCCCCGCAACACCTTTCCGGTGAACGCCCGTATTTCGTCAGTGGGCAGTGCCATTCGTGTGCTCCCGGGTCGCTCGCTGACTACCGAGTCCCATCCTCGCGCACCACCCTGGCCATCGGGAGACCTCGATTGATCGAAATCCCTTATGTATCAGGTGAAACCGACAGCAGCGATTGCGATCCCGATCCCGATCCCGGCGGTCGAGGCATCGCAGATCGTTGCGACCGGCGAACCGATCAGTGGAAGCGTCGCAGTGCGTCGACGATCTTGCCGACTTCCTCCGTAGCGGCGGTGGCGATCGAGATCATCCTGTTCGCTATCGCGTTCATGCCCACTCGTTCCACTTCGGCCTGCCCCCGAGCCTGGTCTCGTTGTCATCGGTCAGTCGAATCGACACGGCAATGGTGGTACCAACATGCGGGTTGCTCCATCGGCTCGGAGGCGGCTGGTTGCAAAGAGTTCTGAACGTATTCAGAATAGTGTTATGTCGACAGAGGTGCAGTGGAGCGAGTTGCAGCGGGATCCGAAGAGTGTGGCTGCGTTGGCCGATCAGGGGGATGTGCGGGTTCGTAGACGCGACGGTGCACCGTTGTTGCTGATTCGTGAAGACCGGGCGCAGGCGCAGTCGGAGGGTGCCGTCATCGCGGCGCGGGCGCTGCGGAACATTGCCATGCATCTGTCGCCGAAAGTGGCTGCGAGCGGGTTGGTGGACGAGTTTCCGTGGGTCGATTGCCTGCCGGAATCCGCTCAACGCCAGTTCGTGCTGGACTTCGTTCGGGCTTTTCAAGCGTCCGCCGAGCTGGAGCAGTGGTCGATTCTGGCGCAGACGATCACCGAATGGCGCAGTACCGCCGCAATCCACGCGGACCCGGTGTTGTCACAGCAGTTGCGCGGGCCCATCGATGACGACTTCGGGCCTGTCCCCGCGCCGACGGAGGGCTGAGCATGTCGGCCAAACGTGGGGACAGGGTTGCTCCGCCAGCTCGGCCGGGGCATTGGGAGGCGCGGTTCGCGACGTCCGATGCGGCGAAGGGCTGGGAAGATCTCTGTCGCGTAGCGCGGTCGAATACGTGGGAAGCGTGGATCGTGGTGACCGAGCGCCCCACAACTCCCGAGAATCCGGCGCGCCAACATCGGCTCAAAGACGTATACGGCACTCGGGAGATCGGCGGTCGGGTACTAGATCAGTGGCATTACGAAGTTACCGCGGGCGGTCGGATCTGGTACTGCCCAGATGAGGAGCGCCGGGTCGTGTGGCTGACCTTGGCGAGTGCGTCGCATCCGAAAGGGACCGAGTAGTCGAGATCTCTCATCCCTTCGTGGCTGTCCGATGTCGGACGGGCCTATCGGTTCTGCGAATACCGGCTGGAGATAAATTCTGCCGCAACGGGTTTCGCTGATAGAGCTCGGCCACAGGTGGAGCGCCCGAATCGGTCAGTCCGGTTCGCCGTATGCGGCGGCGACGTCCTGGGAACTGGTCCAGCGGGAGTAGGTGGGGGATTGGGGCCAGCCGGTGGGGGAGTCCTGCCAGTCTTCCTGGCGGCCGTAGGGGAGCAGGTCGATGAGGGGGAAGGTGTGGGCGAGTTGTTCGGTGCCGCGGCCGTTGGTGTGCCAGGTGCGGTAGACGGTGTCGCCGTGACGGAGGAAGACGTTGACCGCGAAACCGCTGTCCGGGGGTGCGCCGACGTCCGCGCCGAAGGGGCTGTGCGCGGTGGAGTACCACGACATCTTGTTGCCGACGCGTCGCTTGTAGGCCAGGGCCTCGTCGATCGGGCCCTGGGTGACGATGACGAAACGCGCGTCGTAGTTGTCCAGGAACTCCAAACGTGTGAACTGCGAAGTGAATCCGGTACACCCCGGGCATTGCCACCGCTCGCCCTCGAACCACATGTGGTTGTACACGATCAACTGCGACCGCCCGTCGAAGATATCCACCAGCCGAACCGGCCCCTGCTCCCCCTCGAGCGTGTAATCGGGCAGTTCGACCATCGGCAGCCGACGGCGTTGCGCGGCGATCGCGTCCAGCTCCCGCGTCGCGGCCTTCTCCCGAATACGCAACGCGTCGAGCTCACGTTGCCAGGTCTCGGCATCGACAACGGGCGGCAGTGCTTCGGTGCTCATGACGTCCTCCCAGACGGGTCCACGGCGTGCGGTTGTAGAGGTAGACGTCGTCCGCGCGCGGAACTCATCGGTGTCGGCGGTCCGTACAATTTGTAGGGGTACAGTTCTATAAACTGTGGTCCTACAAACTGGGAGGTCTGATGCGCAAGCCTGCCGATATGTTCGATCGGGACTACGAATGGACCGCGTTGGAGCGGTTCGTCGCGGATGAACAGCCCGGGGCGACGCTCGGAGTGGTTTCGGGTAGGCGACGTCAGGGCAAGACGTTCCTGCTCGAAGCGATCTGTGCGGCGGCGGGTGGGTTCTATTTCGGCGCGACCGAGGCGACCGACGCGGAATCTTTGCGGCGGGTGAGTGTCGCGCTGACCGCACATCTTCGACCGGCGAGTCCGTTCCACTTCCACGGGTGGGCGGAGGTGATCGACACGTTGCTGGGGTTGGGGGTGGAGCGGCCGGTGCCGGTGGTCATCGACGAGTTTCCGTACCTGGCCAAGGCGAACCCGGAGTTGCCCTCGATCATCCAGGAAGCGTTGCGGCCCTTGCGTGAACAGCGCACCGCATCGCGAACCCGGCTGCTGCTCTGTGGATCCGCGTTGTCGTTCATGGGGCGGATTCTGTCCGGGAGTGCGCCGCTGCGCGGTCGGGCCGGGCTCGAACTGCTCGTGCGCCCGCTCGATTATCGGCTCGCTGCCGAGTTCTGGGGAATCACCGATCCGCGACTTGCGTTGCAGGTCAACGCGATCGTGGGTGGAACACCGGCGTATCGCAGAGAGTTCGCGCGGGGTGACACGCCCGATGGCCCCGATGATTTCGACGACTGGGTCGTGCGGACCGTGATGAATCCCGAGACCCCGCTGTTCCGGGAGCCGCGTTACCTGCTGGCCGAGGAACCGGAGTTGCGGGACACGGCGCTGTACTTGTCCGTGCTCGCGGCGGTGGCGGACGGTAACGCGACCCGTGGCGGTATCGCCGGATATCTCGAACGCAAAGCGCCGGACATCGCGCATCCGATCACGGTGCTGGAGGACGTCGGGTTGCTGCATCGCGACGCGGATGTGTTCCGGGACAACCGATCCACGTATCGGATCGCCGAGCCGCTCATCCGCTTCCATCACGCGATCATGCGGCCGGTCTGGGATCAGTTGGAGCGTCCGGGCAGTGCCGACCGGGTGTGGCGCGCGAGTCGGCGGCGTTTCGCGAGCAATGTCCTCGGACCGCATTTCGAACAGCTGTGCCGGGAGTGGATCCTGCATCACGCGGATCCTGCTCTCCTGGAAGAGCTTCCGGCGAAGGTCGGGCACGGTGTGGTGCACGATGCGGCGACCAGGACGAGTCACGAGATCGATGTCGCGGTGATCGGGGTCGCCGACGGGGGGAAACCTCCGCTGCTGGCGATCGGCGAGGCGAAGTGGAACGACACCATGGGGGCCGGCCACCTGGATCGGCTCGCGCATGTTCGGGACGTCATTGCCCGCAACGGACGTTATGACACCAGCCGCACGAAACTGCTGTGCTTCAGTGGGGCAGGGTTCAACCACAAGGCCGCGGCGGCGGAATCGGATCAGGTCGTGCTGGTGGATCTGCCGATGTTGTACGGCTGAGCCGGAATCCGCGGGTCGGTGCGTATGTGCTTGGTCAGGCGGCGTGGTTTCGGTGGTCGGTGAAGCTGACTCGCGTTTCCTCGATGTCGAGGGCGATGTTGAGGGTGGCGTCGAGAGCGTCGGCGAGCTTGGCGAGGAGCGGGAGGGTCGGGACGGCGTCGGACCCTTCGATGCGTGAGATCTTGGTTTGGGTGAGACCTGCGCGTTCGGCGAGGGCGGTTTGGGTGAGACCGAGCTCGATGCGGCGGTCGTAGACGGCCTTGGCCAGTGCCATGGAGAGCTGGATTTCGCGGCGTGCCTCGGTGACGTCGTGTGGTGGCTGAGCCGGGATCCACAGGTGTTCAAGAGGATTGCCGCCGTCGCGAATCTGCGGGGCTCTTGTGCACGCCGGGGCTTCCGGGGTGGTCTGCCGGATGGTGCGGACGCGGAGGTCAGGGGTCGGAGTAGACGACGAGGATTTGGTCGGGGGCGTCGGTGACGGTGAAGGAGGCGTGGGTGAGGGTCAGGGGGCCTCGGGTGGGATGGTGGAGGCGTTTGGTGCCGGAGTGGGTGGTGGCGATGTCGTAGCGGGGCCACCAGGCGGCGGCTTCTGCGCTGTTTTCGCGGAGTTCCGTTGCGAGGCGGGCGAATCGGGGGTCGGTGGGGTGGCGGCCCGCGGTGGTGCGGAGGCGGGCCAGGAGGGATTGGGCCACCTCGGGCCAGTCGAGCAGGATGTGGCGGGCGGTGGGGTCCAGGAAGACCCAGCGGGCGAGATTCGGTGTGGGGGAAGAGGTTCGGTTCAGCAGGGTCGGGAAGTATTGGGCCGCGGCGTCGTTCCAGGCCAGGAGGTCGGTGGTGGCGCCGGTGATGTAGGCGGGGGCGGGGGACAGCAGTGCGGGGATGGCGGCGACTTCGGGGGTGAGGGTTTCGGTGGGAGGTGGGGGTGTCGCGGCGGCTGTGTCGTCGGCGAGGGTGCGGAGGTGGGCGCGTTCGTCGGGGGTGAGGCGCAGGGCGTCGGCGATGGCGGTGAGTACCTGGTCGGAGGGGTGTACGTCGCGGCCCTGTTCCAGGTACGTGTACCAGGTCGTGCTGACGCCGGACAACACGGCGAGTTCCTCGCGTCGGAGGCCGGGGGTGCGGCGGCGGGCCGAACCGGGGAGGCCGACCTCGGTGGGGGTGGTGCGTTCGCGGCGGGCGCGGAGGAAGGTACCGAGTTCGCGGCGGCGGGCCACGGATTGTGCACTGCGCGTGTCGGATTAGGGGTTGTGGGCGTTGGGTTGTGGGCTGTACGTGTCGGATTGGGGGTTGCTGGCGGCGGGCTGTGGGCTGCGGGTATCGGGTTGGGGGTTGCGGGCTGTGGATCGTGGGATGCGCGGAGCGGATCGGGAGCTGTGGACGTCGGTGTTCGCGCGGGTGTTCGCCGAGTTGCTCATCGCTGTGCTCCCGAGTCGCTGATCACGTATTTCTGAATACCATCCCGGCCGGGCTCGGGCCATGGGCGACTCGGGGATGGGCGCCGGGTCGTTGTTGGTGGCGAGTTCGGGTGCGGCTGGTACTCCCGGTTCCACGATGACGCGATTCTGGATGACGCGGCGGGGCGGTAGTGGACTGGGGGCATGAAGGCATGGCAGATGATGACGCTGGACAGTGGGTTGCGGCTCGCGGACGTTCCCGAACCGAGGTTGCGTGGCGGCGGGGCCACCCTCGATGTGCTCGCCGCGATGATTCCCGCCTATACCGGGCAACTCGTGGCGGGTGGCCGGGGCGGGTTTCCGACGCCGATCGTGTTGGGGCCCTGCGCGATCGGGCGGGTGAGCGAGACCGCCGACGACGTGTTCGCGGTGCGGCCGGGAGATATCGTCGCCGCCAACGCGATGTTCCGGTCGAATCGCACCGACGACTCGCAGGAGGTGTTGCTCGGCTGGACCGGGATCGGCGGGGACGGGCGGCCCACGCCGACGACGGATCGGATGCGGGAGGTCTGGCGGGACGGTCTGTTCGCCGAACGCGGGCTGCAACCCGAACGCACGCTCGTCGCGCTGCCCGGGGCGCAGGACTATCCGGAACCCGAACGGCTGGCCTTCCTGCAATGGTTGGTCATCGCCGGGGAAGGGATCGATAGAGCGGGGGTGCGGCCCGGTCACACGGTCGGAATCGTCGGTGCGACAGGGCAACTCGGCTCGGCGGCGGTATTGGTGGCACTCGCGCGTGGGGCGTCGGCGGTGGTCGCGGTCGGTCGCAATCGCGCGACGCTGGACCGGTTGGCGGCGGTGGATCCGCGCGTGCTGACCGTGCCGCTGTCGGGTGATCGTGCGGTCGACGCGCGGGCGATCCGGGCGGCGGCCGGGCCGTTGGACGCGGTGGTCGACACCCTCGGGATGGTGCCCGGTCCCGATCCGACGATGGCCGGATACGACGCGATCCGCACCGACGGGACCTTGGTGCTCGTCGGCGGAGTGCGCCACGAACTGCCGATTCCCTACCACGATCTGATGCATCGTCGGCTGACCGTGCGCGGGTCGTGGATGTCCGGGGATTCCACGGTGCGGGAGATCTGGTCGGCGATTCGGCACGGTGTGCTGGATCTGTCGGTGCTGGACGTCACGGTGGTCGGGTTGGCGGATCCGGCGGCGGCGTTGTCCGCGGCGGCCGACGCGCACGGACTGCACATCGTCGTACTCGTGCCGTGATCGAACCGCACGGGAGGTGCGCGACGCGGTAGCCGGGCCGCTGCTGCTCGTGACGGCTCACCGTCGTCCGTCGCTCAACGGTCGCTGCTCGGTCGAACACGATGGCATCGCGCAGGTGGCGAACGTGATCGCGCGTTTCGGCGAGCCGAAGGTGCGATGGTCCTCTAGCGTGGGCTGGTCGACGCCGAGAGGGGTTTTCCGCATGCGTACCGGGATGTTGAGTGTGGTCGAGTTGGTGGAGCAGGTCGAGGAGGGTCTGCTGGACACCGTGCTGGTCGCGGTGACCGATATGCAGGGCCGGTTGCAGGGGAAGCGTTGTTCGGCACGGTATTTCGTGGACGAGGTGCTCGGGCACGGGGTCGAGGCGTGTGACTATCTGCTCGCGGTGGATGTGGAGATGACCCCGGCGCAGGGGTTCGAGATGTCGTCCTGGGACACCGGATACGGCGATTTCGCGTTGCGGCCGGATACGAGTACCGCGCGGCTGCTGCCGTGGTGGCCGGGGACCGCGCTGGTGCTGTGCGATATCGCGCAGGTGGACGCGTCGGGGAGGGCGGGGAGCGTGCCGGTGGCGGTGTCGCCGCGGCAGGTGCTGCGCCGGCAGCTGGATCGGTTGGCGGAGCACGGATTACGCGCCTACGTCGGGACCGAACTCGAATTCCTTGTCTTCGACGACAGCTACGAGGCGGCCTGGCGTTCGGGCTATCGCGACCTCACCGCGGCCAACCAGTACAACATCGACTACTCCCTGCTCGGCACCGCCCGCATCGAACCGCTGCTGCGGCGAATTCGCGGCGAGATGTCCGGTGCGGGACTGTATGTCGAGTCGGCGAAGGGGGAGTGCCGCCCCGGACAGCACGAGATCGCGTTCCGCTACGACGAGGCGCTGATCACCTGCGACAACCACAGCATCTACAAGACCGGGGCCAAGGAGATCGCCGCCCAGGAGGGCAAGAGCCTCTCGTTCATGGCGAAATTCGATGAGCGCGAAGGGAATTCGTGTCACATCCACCTGAGCCTGCGGGACGAGCAGGACCGGCCGGTGTTCGCGAAGGACGACGGCGAACCCTCGGCGCTGATGCGCCACTTCCTGGCCGGACAGCTGGATTGCCTGCGCGAGTTCACCTACCTGTACGCGCCGAATATCAACTCCTACAAGCGATTCGTCGCCGGTAGCTTCGCGCCCACCGCCGCCGCGTGGGGCCGGGACAATCGCACCTGCGCGCTGCGGGTGGTCGGCAACGGACCCTCCCTGCGGATGGAGAACCGGGTGCCCGGTGGGGATGTGAATCCGTATCTGGCCGTGGCCGGACTGATCGCGGCCGGTCTGTACGGCATCGAACACAACCTGCCGCTCGAACCCGAATTCCACGGCAACGCCTACCGGTCGCAGCGCCCGCGCGTGCCCGGTACGCTGCGCGAGGCCGCGCAACTGTTCGGCGACAGCACGGTGGCGCGGGCCGCGTTCGGCGAGGACGTGGTGCGGCACTACCGCAACGCCGCGCAGGTCGAACTGGACGCCTTCGACGCCGCGGTCACCGATTGGGAGCGCGTGCGCGGTTTCGAACGGCTCTGAGGACAACGGCTCTGACGAAGGGCCGTGACGAACGGCCTTGCGGCGAAAGGAGTGTCAGCGGTGACAACCGTGCAGGTGATCAACCCCGCCACCGAACAGGTCGTGGCCACGGTGGAATCGATCGACATCGCGCAGACCGATGCCGCGATCGAGCGGGCGGCCGCGGCGGCGGTGTCGTGGCGGGAGGTCGCGCCGGGGGACCGGGCCCGGCTGCTGCGCCGGTTCGCCGCGGCGGTCGATGCCGAGTTGGAGGAGCTCGCGCGGCTCGAGGTGGCGAATTCCGGGCACACCATCGGCAATGCGCGCTGGGAGGCCGGGAACGTCCGCGATGTGCTCGACTACTGCGCGGGGATGCCGGAACGCTTGCTGGGCAACCAGATTCCCGTGCCGGGCGGGGTGGATATCACCTTCTGCGAGCCGCTGGGCGTGGTCGGGGTGATCGTGCCGTGGAACTTCCCGATGCCGATCGCCGGATGGGGTTTCGCACCCGCGCTCGCGGCCGGGAACACCGTGGTGCTCAAACCGGCCGAGCTGACGCCGCTGACCGCGATCAGGCTCGGCCAACTGGCCCTCGAGGCGGGGCTGCCGCGCGACGTGTTCCAGGTCCTGCCCGGGAAGGGCGCGGTGGTGGGGCAGCGGTTCGTGACCCATCCGGCCGTGCGCAAGGTGGTGTTCACCGGATCGACCGAGGTCGGCCGGGAGATCATGGCCGGGTGCGCGCGGCAGGTCAAACGCGTGACGCTGGAATTGGGCGGTAAGAGCGCGAATATCGTGTTCGCCGACGCCGATCTGGCGTCCGCGGCGGCGAGCGCGCCCGGCGGGGTGTTCGACAACGCCGGTCAGGACTGCTGTGCACGGTCGCGAATTCTGGTGCAGCGCCGTGTGTTCGACAAATTCCTCGAACTGCTGGAACCGGCCGTGCGGGCGGTGCGGGTCGGTGATCCGGCCGCGGAGTCGACCGAGATGGGGCCGCTGATCTCGGCCGCGCATCGGGAGCGGGTCGCCGGATTCGTCGACGGTTCGACCACGGTCGCGTATACCGGGACGATGCCGTCCGGGCCCGGATTCTGGTATCCGCCAACGGTTGTGCTGCCGGGGAGTGCGTCCGAGCGCATTGCCACCGAGGAGATCTTCGGGCCGATCGTGGCGGTGCTGCCGTTCGAGGACGAGGCCGAGGCGATCGCGTTGGCCAATGCCACCGATTACGGGTTGTCCGGTTCGATCTGGACCCGTGACGTCGGGCGGGCGCTGCGGGTCTCGCGGGCGGTGGAGTCCGGGAACCTGTCGGTGAATTCGCATGCGTCCGTGCGGTATTGGACGCCGTTCGGCGGGTTCAAGCAGTCGGGGCTGGGGCGGGAACTCGGGCCGGACGCCGCGCGCGCGTTCACCGAGACGAAGAACGTCTTCATCGCCACCGAATAGCCTTGCCGCCGAACAGCTTTCGTTTCGCATCTCCCCGCTCCGGAACGTCCGGAGTTCGTTCGCAGAGGAGTTACCGTGCAGCGCTTACAGGATCGCGTCGCCGTCGTCACCGGTGGCGGCAGCGGTATCGGCCTGGCCACCGTCCGCCGCTTCGCCCAGGAGGGTGCGCGGGTGGTGGTCGCCGATATCGACACGGCCGCGGGCGAATCCGCCGCCGCCGAGGTCGACGGCCGTTTCGTGCGCACCGATGTCACCGATGAGGAGCAGGTGCGGGCGCTGTTCCAGACGGCGGTGGACGTCTACGGCGGGCTGGACATCGCGTTCAACAACGCGGGAATCTCACCGCCGGAAGACGATTCGATCCTCACCACCGGCCTGGACGCCTGGCAGCGCGTGCAGCAGGTCAACCTGACCTCGGTGTACCTGTGCAGCAAATACGCCATCGAGCACATGCTCACCCGGGGTAGGGGGTCGGTGATCAACACCGCCTCCTTCGTCGCGGTGATGGGCGCGGCCACCTCGCAGATCTCCTACACCGCGTCCAAGGGCGGCGTGCTGGCGATGAGCCGCGAACTCGGAGTTCAGTTCGCCCGCCAGGGAATTCGCGTCAACGCCCTGTGCCCCGGCCCGGTCAACACCCCGCTGCTCCAGGAGTTGTTCGCCAAGGACCCCGAACGCGCCGCCCGCCGCCTCGTCCACATCCCCCTCGGCCGCTTCGCCGAACCCGAGGAGATCGCCGCCGCCGTAGCCTTCCTCGCCAGCGACGACTCGTCCTTCATGACCGCATCACAGTTCATGGTGGACGGTGGAATCGCGGGCGCGTATGTGACGCCGCTGTGAGACTCGCCTCGGCATAGCACGGTCCGGATCGCGTGCACGGCAACCCGTGTCATGCGCTGCGCTGGAGATATCGGACAGCCGGAAATATCGACGCGGATGTATGTTCTGCCAGTTGCTGCAGAGCGCCCGCGAGTGCCATCGGACGCGAGGCTGATTCGAGTTGTCGACTGCACTCGCATCGAGGAGGTCGATGGCCACGATGCGCTGATGCAGTGAACTATGTTGCGCGGGCGGTGTTTACCGCCCGCGCAACGGGTCAATCAGCGCCGCTTGAACAGCCGCGAGACACCGCCGCCCGACGAACTCGCCGGAGCGCTCACCGCCGACAACGCCGTGTAGTCCTCGTCGGACAGCGAAACATTCGCCGCCGCAACGTTTTCCTCCAGATGCGCGACGCTCGAGGTGCCGGGGATCGGCAGCAGGACGGGCGAGCGGCGCAGCAGCCAGGCCAGGGCCAGTTGGGAGGGGGTGGCCTCGTGGTTCTTGGCGATCTCGTCGAGCGGGCCGCCGGGGCGGGCGAGGGCGCCGGTCGCCATCGGGAACCAGGGGATGAAGGCGATCTGGTTCGCCTCGCAGTGCTCGACCAGCTTCTCCGAGGACCGGTCGGACAGGTTGTACAGGTTCTGCACCGAGACGATCGTGGCCAGTTTGCGCGCGGCCTCCAACTGCGCGACGGTGACCTGCGACAGGCCGATGTGCCGGATCTTGCCTTCCTTCTGCAAGGCCACCAGCTCACCGATCTGATCGGCCAGCGGCACCTTCGGGTCGATCCGGTGCAGCTGGTACAGGTCGATGCGCTCGAGTCCGAGGTGCCGCAGGCTCAATTCCAGTTGCTGGCGCAGATATTCGGGGCGGCCCAGCGGCAGCCACACGTCCGGACCGGGCCGGGTCAGACCGGCCTTGGTCGCGATGACGACATCGTCGGCGTAGGGGTGCAGCGCCTGGCGGATCAGGGTTTCGCTGACGAACGGGCCGTAGGAGTCCGCGGTGTCGATGAAGTTGACGCCGAGTTCCACCGCGCGGCGTAGCAGCCGCACCACCTCGTCCGGGTCCTCGGGCTCGCCCCAGACGCCCGGTCCGGTGATCTGCATCGCGCCGTAGCCGAGGCGGTGGATGGGCAGATCACCCCCGAGGGTGAAGGTTCCGGATGCGGCGGCGGGGCGTGACTCGGTGGGCGTGGACATGGTTCCTTCCGGTGTGATGCGCAACTGGTTCCCACCCTAGCCACCCGCGGCGGTACGGGCAGTAGTTCCACCTCCCGTGCCACCCACCTATGCGCCAACAGAATTTGGTATATGCCGGTAAATGGTGGCATATAGCGCGTGATCGGCGTAGGGTCATCCGAGCGCCGACCGGCGCGAAACCTACGGGAAACGCCGTGGCCCGCGGTACCCTTCCGGCCGCGACGCGTCCCGCACCAGCGAAGGAATACCCGCACGATGACGACCGCCGTGACCCGTCGCGAACACGATCTGCTCGGGGATCGCGATATTCCCGCCGACGCCTACTGGGGCGTGCACACCCTGCGCGCCAGCGAGAATTTCCCGATCACCGGCACCTCGCTGGCCACGTATCCGCATCTGATCACGGCCCTGGCGGCGGTGAAGGAGGCCGCAGCGCGCGCCAACGAGGAACTCGGTCTGCTGGCCCCGCACAAGGCCGCGGCCATCGCGGCGGCCTGCCGGGAGATCCGCGAGCAGGGCCGGCTGCGCGATCAGTTCATCGTGGACGTCATCCAGGGTGGTGCGGGCACCTCGACCAATATGAACGCCAACGAGGTGATCGCGAACCGCGCGCTGGAGATCCTCGGACACGCCAAAGGTGAATACACCCACCTGAATCCGAACGACGACGTCAACCTGAGCCAGTCCACCAACGACGCGTATCCGACCGCGGTGCGGGTGGCCACGATCCTGGCCGTGCGTGAGCTGCTCGCCTCGATGACGGTGTTGCGCAACGCGTTCGCGGACAAGGCCACCGAATTCCACGACGTGCTCAAGATGGGCCGCACCCAGTTGCAGGACGCCGTGCCGATGACGCTCGGGCAGGAATTCTCCACGTACGCGGTGATGTTGGAGGAGGACCAGAGCCGTCTGGCCGAGGCGGTGGTGCTGATGGAGGAGATCAATCTCGGCGCGACCGCGATCGGCACCGGTCTGAACGCGCCGGTGGGTTATGCCGAGGCCGCGCGCAGGCATCTGGCCGAGCTGACCGGACTGCCGCTGGTGACCGCCGCCAACCTGATCGAGGCGACGCAGGATTGCGGTGCGTTCGTGCAACTTTCGGGTGTGCTCAAGCGGATCGCGGTGAAGCTGTCCAAGACCTGCAACGATCTGCGGCTGCTGTCCTCGGGGCCGCGCGCGGGCCTGAACGAGATCGATCTGCCTGCGGTGCAGGCGGGTTCGTCGATCATGCCAGGCAAGGTCAATCCGGTGATTCCCGAGGTGGTCAATCAGGTGGCCTTCGAGGTGATCGGCAACGATATGACGATCACCATGGCCGCGGAGGCAGGTCAGTTGCAGCTCAACGCATTCGAGCCGATCATCCTGCACTCGCTGTCCAAGAGCATCGTGCATCTGGGCGCGGCCTGCCGCACGCTGGCGGACAAGTGCGTCGCGGGGATCACCGCCAACGCCGACGTCACCCGCGCGATGGTGCAGAACTCCATCGGCCTGGTCACCGCGCTCAATCCGTACATCGGATATCTCGCCGCGACCGAAATCGCCAAGGAGGCACTGGCTTCCGGACGCGGTGTGGCCGAACTCGTGCTGGAGAAGGGGCTGCTGCCGCCCGAGCGGCTGCGCGACATCCTGCGTCCCGAGCAGCTCGCCGGGGTGAAACCGGCTCTCGCCTGACTCGTCGAACACGTTGCGGGGGAAGGTTTTTCACCCCGAACAACGACGGTGCCCGGTCCGTGGGGATACGGACCGGGCACCGTCGTCGTCACCGCGGCAACAGGTTACGAGCCTCAGCGCGGCGCCATGCGGATCGCGCCGTCGAGACGGATGGTCTCGCCGTTGAGCATCGGGTTCTCCACGATGTGCCGGGCCAGCGCCGCGTACTCGACCGGGTCGCCCAGTCGCGCCGGGTGCGGCACCTGCGCGCCCAGCGCCGCGATGGCCTCGTCGGGCAGCGACTCGAACAGCGGGGTGTGGAACAGGCCCGGCGCGATGGTGACCACGCGGATGCCCACGCTGGCCAGATCGCGCGCGATCGGCAGCGTCATGCCCACGATGCCGCCCTTGGACGCGGAGTACGCGGCCTGGCCGATCTGACCGTCGAACGCCGCGACCGACGCGGTGTTGATGATGACACCGCGCTCCTCACCGTCCAGCTCGGCGGCCGAGATGCGTTCGGCGGCAAGGCGAATCACGTTGAACGTGCCGATCAGGTTCACCGAGACGACCTTGGTGAACGCGTCGAGCGGGAACGCGCCCTTCTTGCTCACGGTCTTGATCGCGTTGCCGATCCCCGCGCAGTTCACCGCGATCCGCAACGTGCCCAGCGCCTGCGCGGCGTCCAGCGCGGCGCTCACCTGCTCGGCGTTGGTGACGTCGGCCGGTGCGAACACCACGCCCTCGCCCAGTTCCTTGGCGATGGCCTCGCCGTTGGAGGAGGGCAGGTCGATGATCACGATCTTCGCGCCCTGGCCGTGCAGTTCCCTGACCGTCGCCAGGCCCAGGCCCGAAGCGCCGCCGGTCACCACGGCGACCGCGTTGTTGATCTGCATATGACGTTCCCTTCTGCTCTGCGTCCGCTCGAGATTAACCGCCGCACGCCGAATAAGTAAATAGGGGTTCGCTATACCGGCAGGTGAAACCTGTTACAGTTTCGCCAGTATTGTGGCAGGTGAGCGTAATTGCGTTACTTCGCGCAGAAGGGCGTTGTTATCCGTATGCCGCCTACCTGTTCCCGGCTACCCGAGTCGGACGGGGAACTTGGTCATCCCGTGGATCAGGAAGCTGGGCTGCCAGACCGGATCCGGCGCGTCGGGGCTCGGGCCGAGGTCCGGGAACCGGCGCAGCAGCGTCCGGAACGCGATATCGGCCTCGAGCCGGGCCAGCGGCGCGCCCACGCAGTAGTGGATGCCGTGGCCGAAGGCCAGATGTCCGCTCGCGTCGCCGGTGGTGTGCAGCGCGTCGGGCTCGGGGTAGTGGCCGGGATCCCGGTTGGCCGCGCTCAGCGCGATGTACACCAGCTCGCCCTCGGGAATGTCCACGCCGCCGATCCGGACCGGCTCATCGGTGAAGCGCGCGGTGGCCCACCCGACCGGGCCGTCGTAGCGCAGGAATTCCTCCACCGCGGCGGGCACGCCGTCCGGATCCGCGCGCAGCGCCCGCAGCTGATCCGGATCGTGCAGCAGCGCGCGGACGCCGTTGGCGATCAGGTTCACCGTCGTCTCGTGCCCGGCGACCAGCAGCAGGAAGGCCATCGCGACCAGTTCGCGCTCGTCGAGGCGATCGTTGTCCTCGTCGCTGGTGTGCACCAGTCCGGACAGCAGATCCTCGCCCGGGTTCGCGCGTTTGGCCTGCACGAGCCGCCGCAGATATTCGGACATCTCCGAACCCGCGGTGAAGACCTCCTCGTCGGTGTTCGCCGCGCCGCCGATCAGCAGCTTGGTCCAGCGCTGGAAGTCCGCGCGGTCGTCCAGCGGCACGCCCAGCAGTTCGCAGATCACGGTGACCGGCAGCAGCACCGCGAAGGACTCGATCAGGTCGACCTCGTCGCGGCCGTCCATCGCGTCCAGCAGACCGTCGGTGATCTCCTGGATGCGCGGGCGCAGCGCGGCCACGCTGCGCGCGGTGAACGCCTTGTTGACCAGTTTGCGCAGCCGGGTGTGGTCCGGCGGATCGGTGTTGAGCATGTGACCGGACAGGTCGAACATGCCCGGATTCGCCCGGGAGCCAGGGTTTTTGCGCTCGAAGACCGCCAGCAGGCCGGGCACGTTCTTGCGCAGCCGGGCGTCGGTGAGCGCGGCGCGGCTCTCGTCGTAGCCGACGATCACCCAGCCGGGCGCGGTGTTTCGGGTGAATTCGACGTACAGCACCGGCCCGCGTTCGCGCCAGCGGCGGTAGTACGCGTGCGGGTCGGCAAAAAAATCTTCGCCGACTTTTTCTATCGGAGTGGGTGTTTCGGTATCGACCACGATGTCCTCACTGTCCTCTGCGATCGGGCTGCGATCGCGCTCCGGATGCGGGCCCGGGGCCCACCTCATCCAAGCTACTCGCGGGTATCGGGACCGGCTGTGGCGCAAGCGATCACGCATACTGGTGGGAAACGGGACGAGCGGCGCATTCGAAACCGTCCGGTCCCGGGGTGAGGGCCCCGTGCGGAATGTGCGGCAGCCCTACTCTTCTGCGCGTGTCGCGCGCGCCACGCCGGGGATTTGTGGCAGTTGACTAACTTCCGGTTTCGCCATGGGCGGTCCATCGACTATTAATGCTATGTGCCGCTACCAACCGTGACCCTTTGGCTGCCGCAGCATCACACACGCTTGGAGGCGCGATGACCATCGAGCACTCGGGCGAGGACGATGTCACGCATCTGGCGAAACGGGTCGAGCATGCCCGCGGACGGCTGGCCTATCAGTTCGATCCCGCGCTGACCGAGGCCCTGTCCGAAGACGAGCTGCGCGCCGAACGCGAACTCGCCGAGAAGATTCGCGAGGCCGAGCGCGACCAACGCTGGAAGCATGTCCAGGCCGCGGCCGCGGCCTCCGACGAAGCCAGGACAACATCTCAGAAGATCGCGAAGGCCGACATGCGTGATCTGTTGCTCGCCCGGCGGGCACTAGCCGCACAGCGGCGCGAATCGAGTCCGCACGCCAAACTGGCCTCGCTGTACCGACATCGGGCCTGGTCGCTACGCGCCCTCGCCGGTGTGGTGGCGGCGGGCATGCTGTGGTCCGCGGTCAACGTGCAGCACAACATCGCGCCCGGTGGGCCGACCGATCCGCTGTACTGGTTCAGCTATCTGCTCGAGGCCATGATCAGCGTGTGTCTGGTCATCATCATGATCGGCACCAACAAGGTCGCCGAGTGGGGCATCCTGGACAGCCGCAAACAGGTCGCGATCGCCGAATTGGCGCTGCTGTCACTGACTGTCGGGCTGAACACCTACCCGTACCTGCGTGGGGGCCGGTGGTACGACGTCGGCGTGCACGCGGTCGCCCCGGTGATGATCGGTGTCGCGCTGCTCATCCACCACGCCGCGAGCTCGCGCTACGGCCTGGCCATCGCGCACGCCACCGAACAGGTTCGCGATCTGCCCGACCCCTCGGAGCAGATCCGCCGCACCATGCCGACGTTCGTGAGTTTCTTCCGCCAGAACGTCTCTCCGGACGTCACCCGTCCCAGCGGTGCGCTGATGGCGCTGCCCGGCGGGGAGGCCACCACGGCGGAAGGCCCCACCCGCGTGGACAACACGGAGTCCGACAAGCCCTCGACGGTGGACGCGGACGATCCGCTCACCTCGTTCCGCTCGGCGGGCGCCGACGATTCGGTCACCACCGAATACCGCGCGAACGACGCCTGGCTCAACGGATCCGACGTCAACGGTTCGGCCAAGAACGGAAAGCCCAGCGCCAACGGCAAATCCGCGAGCAACAGCGCCGATCCCGATGCCGCCCAGGACGATCCGCTCAACGGCTACGACACCGGCCAGTTCCGCATCGCCGAAACCCTCGAGCAGGAACTCGCCGAACTCCGCGCCGAACGCCGCCGCGCTCGCGCCAGCAAGCAGCGCGCGTCGTCCTTCAGCGAGGACTGAGCAGCACCCACCGACGCGCTGTCACCCGTTCCGGGTGGCAGCGCGTTCGTGTGCGCCGGGGTTGGTTGGCGTTCGTTGTTGCCGGGTGAGTGCGGGTTTTGTGGGGGTTGTGGTGCGTTGGGGACTCGGGTGGGGCAGGGTTGGGGTGTGCACAGCATCGTCCTGGAGCGGGTCGGCGTGGATTATGGGGCGGCGACGGTTTTCGCCGATGCCAGCGCGCGGGTGATGGGTGGGCGGTGTACCGCGGTGGTGGGGCCCAGTGGGGTGGGGAAGACGACGTTGTTGCGGTTGTTGAATCGGTTGGGGGAACCCAGTCGCGGGCGGATTCTGTTGGATGATGTGCCGATCACCGAGCTCGACGTGTTGGAGTTGCGGCGGCGGGTGGGGTTGGTGCCGCAGCGGGCGACGTTGCTGACCGAGGTGGTCGGGGACGAGGTGCGGGTGGGGTGTGCGGAGTTGACCGATGCGGGGGCGGGGGAGTTGATGCGGCGGGTGGGGTTGCCGGAGACGTTCGTGCACCGGCGGTGTGCGGAGTTGTCCGGGGGTGAGGCGCAGCGGGTCTGTCTGGCGCGTGAGTTGGCCGTCGGGCCGCAGGCGTTGATTCTGGACGAGCCGACCTCGGCGCTGGACGAGGCCGCGGCGGGGGCGGTCGCGGAGTTGATCGGGGAGCACACGCGCGGTGGCGGGTCGGTGGTGCTGGTCAGTCACGACAGCGGATTCGTCGGGCGGGTGGCCGACGAGGTGTTGCTGCTGGGCAGTGCCGGGATGTCCCGGGTCGATGCGCACGACGATCGGAAAGCCTGATGGTACAAGGACTTTCGGTCCCGAACTGGCAGGGCGTCGGCACCTCGGTGGCGCTGGTGGGCCTGGCCGCGCTGATCGCCTACCGGCAGCGCCTGCACCTGACGCGCGAGCTGTTGATCGCCGCGGCACGGGCCGGAGTGCAACTGGTCGCGGTGGGCGCGATCCTGCTGATCCTGTTCCGGCACACCGGATTACCGGGCGCGCTGGCCTGGGTCGTGCTGATGGTCGTGATCGCCGGACAGGTCGCCGGGCGGCGCGGAGCCGGTCTGCCGCATGCGATTCGGGCCGCCACCGCCGGAGTCGCGTTCGGGACGGTGATCACCCTCGGCGCGCTGATCGCGTTGCAGGTCATCTCGACGCAGGCGCGGGTGGTGGTGCCGGTCGGCGGGATGATCGTCTCGGGAGCCATGCAGGCGTCCGGGATCGCGCTGCGTCGTCTGCGCGAGGACGCGGTTTCGGCCCGTCCGGCGATCGAGGCGCGACTGTGCCTGGGCCTGCCCGCGCGCGAGGCGTTCCTGCCGCACCGGCGTTCGGCGCTGCGCACCGCGCTGGTGCCCGGGATCGATTCCACCAAGGTCGTCGGCCTGATCAGCCTGCCCGGCGCGATGACCGGCCTGATCCTGGCCGGGGTCGAACCGCTCACCGCGATCCGCTATCAGATCGTGGTGATGTACATGCTGCTTGCCGCGGCGTCGCTGGCCGCACTGGCCGCGGCCCGGGTCGCCGAGCGCGCGCTGTTCGACGACGCCCAGCGACTGATCGCGCTGCCGACATGACCGCGGAACATTCCGGACGCCCGGTTCTCAGGAATTGCACAGTCGGATCTGGTGCCGCCCACGGATTCGGGGGGTTTACTTGGAAACAGCTGCCGACAGGCAGCTCGGGGGTGAGCCCAAGGAGGCGGCCGTGGACAGTGGAGTTACCGCCGCGTTTTCCCGTCGTGAGCTGATTCGGGTGGCGGGCGTTGCGGGAGCATCGGTGAGCAGGCGTGGCCTGCGTTCACTCAATGCCGACGCGGTGTCCAGCTGGACCGATCCGGTCACCGGGACGAGCGCGCACGTCGTCGCGGACGGAGTCGGTGATCATCTGCTGGCCGCCCGTGCCGCCCGCACCGTCGCCGCGGCCGCCGCCCGGTCCGCGACCCAGGTCGGCGCGGCCGCGGGAATCCTTGCGGCACAGGCGGAACTACTCGCGCAGTTCGCGGAGAAGGAGGCCGACGCGGTTCTGGTCGTCGCGGTGATCCCGGCGAACGGCGGGCCGTGCGACATCGCCTGGGTCGGGGACACCCGCGCCTACCGCTGGAACGGCCGGGTGCTGCACCAGATCACCACCGATCACACCGCCGCCGAATACTTCCGCTCGCTGGGCCGCAATCCCGCACCGCGCTTCGAACACCTCGTCCTCACCTCCGCGCGCACGGCCACGGCCGACAGCATCGGCCGCGCCGCGACCGGCTCCAGCCGCGGCCGTTTCCTGCTCAGCACCGACGGCGTACACAAGCCGCTGGAGATGGCGCGCATCAAGGAGACACTCGCCGGATGTGCCACCGCCGCGATTACCGCCGAGGCGCTCGTGGAGGGTGCGTTGAGCGCCGGGGGCAGTGACAACACCACGGCCCTGGTGATCGACTGCGGCTGACGGCCGTGATGCGAGTGCCGGTGAGCCAGGCCCGCAGGAGCACGGAGTTCCGGTCGGTGACAACGACATCGGGTCGGTCGCTGGCGAGGGCTCACGCGCGGCAGCAGCGTACTTGCTCGACAACATGACGCTGGCAGCAGTGCGTTCGCGGGCAGGCAGGTGCCGACAGCGATCCGCCGAGCGTGATGCTGCGGGGTCGGCGGCCGGTCTCAGTGAGCGTGTGTGGGGTGCTGAATCAGTCGACGATGCTGCTCGCGGTCAGACGCCGGGTGTCGGTAGTGTCATCGGTGAGTGCCGAGTCATCGGAGGCCGCCGAACCCTTCCCCTGGGCGGCCAGCAGGTCGCGGATCTCGGTGAGCAGTTCGGTCTGGGTCGGTTCGACCTTCTTGATCTCGCCGCGGGCGAAGCGCTTCTTGAGCGTGTTCATCGGCAGGATCAGCAGGAAGTACAGGACCGCGGCCACCATGACGAAGTCGATCGCGGCGCTGACGATCGGGCCGATCGCGATGAACGTCGAGGGTTTTCCGGACACCAGCTGGAAGCCCAGTCCGAACTGGCTGTTACCGCCGAGAATCGCCAGTAGTGGTTCCACGATTCCCTTGGTGACCGAGCTGACGACCGCTGTGAACGCGGTGCCCATGACGACGGCGACGGACAGATCGATGACGTTCCCGCGCATCAGGAAGTCTTTGAAACCTTTGAGCATGGTGATGCGGACCCCAATCGGACTAGCGGTGTTTCCCTCCGGAATTCGTGGGTAGTCTAGTGGCCCGAATCCGACCCCACCGGCTGGTCCCCGGCGCATGTGGCGATGAACACGGACGGGCGCGGCGCGTAGTGTGTCGCGGGTGCAGATCGATCCGCCGCCGCGGTATCGGGAACGTCCCTCCCGGACGGTCCCCGGCGCGACGGTGTGGACCCGCACGATCGGCCCGGCCGACGACGCCCCGGTGCTGCCGGACGGATGCATGGATCTGCTCTGGCTCGGCGGCCGCCTGGTCGTCGCCGGACCGGACACCCGCGCCTACAGCGCCACCGCCGCCCCCGGCACCCGGATCAGCGGAATCCGGTTCTTCCCCGGCACCGCACCCGCCCTGCTCGGCGTCCCGGCGCGCGAACTACTCGACCGCCGCGCCGAACTCGACGACCTGTGGCGACCCGCGCGGGTACGCCCGCTGACCGAATTCCTCGCCGCCGCGGCCGATCCCCTGATCGGTCTGGACCGGATCGCGGGAGATGTTGCCGCCGAAGCGAATCCGGCCGATCCGGCACTCGGCGCGGTGGTCCGCGGGCTCGGCGCGGGAGCCTCGGTGGCCGCACTCGCCGCGTCGCTCGGCCTCGGCGAACGCAGGCTGCATCGAATGTCGTTGTCCGCCTTCGGATACGGACCCAAGATGCTGGGCCGGGTGCTACGCCTGCAACGTGCGCTCACCCTGGCCCGCGCGGGAATTCCGTTCGCCGAGACCGCGTTCCGCGCCGGATACGCCGATCAGGCCCATCTGGCGCGGGAGGTGCGCGAGCTGGCCGGGACCTCGCTGGCCCGGCTGCTCACCCGGGATCGGACCGCGCAGGCCGGTGGTCAGGCCAGCGGTGCGTAGAGATCGACCCCGTTGCCGTCCGGATCCAGCACGGTGGCGTAGCGCTGCCCCCAGAACGCGTCGAACGGCTCGAGTTCCCCGCCATATCCCGCCCCGGTGAGTTCGGCGAAGACCTTGTCCACCTCGGCGACCCCGTCGCATTCGACCGCCAGCCCGATCCTTCCCGGCTGGCCCTGCCAGTCCGGATGGAACGAGCGGACGGTCTCCTCGGTGTCGATCATCAGCTGCATCCCGCCGGGGAGCGTGGCCTGCACATGGCCGCCGGTCGGTTCGCCGAACTCCACCCCGAGACGGCGATAGAACCGCACGCTGGCCTCCAGATCCGCGGCGACGAGGCCGATCACATTCAGTCGAAGAGTCATGGTCCGGACTCTATGGCGGTCAGCGCGGCGCGGTCTTGAACGAATCGGACAGCGCGCCGCGCGCCTAGAATCTCAGGTGCGTGGCCGCGATACCCCAGAACGTGGTGCGTTCCAGGGAATCGAAATCCCAGCTCTCCGCAACCGCATGGGTTGCGGCCACGATCGCGGGAACATCGAAATCGTCACGGGTTGCGGTGCCCTTGGCCTCGAGAGCCGCCACGACGTACGCCGTCGCGCTCTCGCTGTTGTGGTGGGAACCGGTGTGCTGGGGCAATGCGATCTCCCTTCGTCGAGATACGGACTGTCGATCACGAATCATCGGCATGTGACCCCCAGTTCTGTGTGCTGACCAATTGCCCTGCCCGCGCGTCGGCCGAACACCGGATCCCCGTCGCCGAACTCACCGGACATCCACTGGAGCTGCCGAGTGGGAGACTATCCGAATGATGATCACGGCGTGGCCATTAATCGGGTGTCGTTGTGCGAAGGAGTTCTTCGTAACGGAATTCGGTATTGATGGGTGTGCCCGCGGCGTGTGCTGACTGTTCGCGCTGACGCAGTTCCACACGCCGGATCTTGCCCGAGATGGTCTTGGGCAGTTCGGTGAACTCGATCCGCCGCACCCGCAGATAGGGCGCGAGATGATCGCGCGCGTATTCCAGGATGGCGCGGGCGGTCTCGTCGTCGGGAGCCCATCCGGCCGCCAATGCGACATATGCCTTCGGCACTGAAAGCCGGGTGTCGTCGGGCTGCGGCACCACCGCGGCCTCGACCACAGCCGGATGTTCGATGAGCACACTTTCCAGTTCGAAGGGGGACACCTTGTAATCGGAGGATTTGAAGACGTCGTCGGTGCGGCCGATATAGGTGATGTAGCCGTCGGCGTCGCGGGTGGCGACATCGCCGGTGTGGTAGTAACCGCCCGCCATCGCCGCGGCATTGCGTTCGGGATCGTCCAGGTATCCGGTCATCAGATTGACCGGATCGGCGCTCAGATCCAGGCAGATCTCGCCTTCGTCGGCGAGCTCGCCGGTGATCGGATCCACCAGCACCACAGGCACTCCCGGCACCGGACGCCCCATCGAACCGGGTTTCACCGGCTGGCCCGGGGTGTTGCCGACCTGGAGGGTGGTCTCGGTCTGGCCGAAGCCGTCCCGGATGGTCAGGCCCCACGCCTTTTGTACCTGCGCGATGACGTCCGGGTTGAGAGGTTCACCCGCACCGAGGATTTCGCGCAGCCCGGCCGGGCGTTCGCCGAGGTCGGCCTGAATCAGCATGCGCCACACCGTCGGTGGCGCGCAGAAGGTGTTCACGCCGGCCCGGCGCAGCTGCCCCAACAGTGCCGCGGCATCGAAACGCGCGTAGTTGTAGACGAATATCGTCGCCTCGGCGATCCACGGCGCGAAGAAACAGCTCCAGGCGTGTTTGGCCCAGCCCGGTGCGCTGATCGCCAGGTGTACGTCACCGGGGCGGACGCCGATCCAGTAGAGCGTGCTCAGATGGCCGACCGGATAGCTGGTCTGGTTGTGCCGCACCATTTTCGGCTTACTCGTGGTGCCGGAGGTGAAGTAGACCAGGAATTCGTCGGTGACATCGGTGGCGGACTTGAACGGGCCCGTACTCTGGACCGCGTCGGCGTCGGTGTAGCTGTGCCAACTCGGCACCGGATCGCCGACCACGATGCGGGTGTAGTCGCCGTCGAGTTCGGCGAACTTGGTCGCGTCGGCGCTGTTGGCGATGACGAAACGTACTGTGCCCCGGTCGATCCGGTCGCTCAGATCGGCGGGACCCAGTGCGGCGGTGGTCGGCATGATGACCGCGCCGAGTTTGGCCACGGCCAGCATGGCCTCCCACAGCTCGACCTGGTTGCCGAGCATCAGCAGCACCCGATCACCCTGGCGCATACCGAGATTCGCGAACCAGGTCGCGACCTGATCCGAGCGCCGGGACATCTCCCGGAAGGTGACCTTGCGCTCGCTGCCGTCCTCCTCGACGATCCACAGCGCGGTGCGGTCGTTACCGTGCGCGATCACATCGAACCAGTCCACGGCCCAGTTGAATTTCCCGGTCGGCCGAGGCCAGCGGAAGGTGTCGCGCGCGGCGTCGTAATCGTTTGCCGCGCTGATCAGTTGGTCGCGGGCGGCGCGATAGAGCGCGGTGTTGGACGTCGGTTCGGGCCGGGTCACTGGGCCTGTCCTCCTGAGCTGGTCTCCGCGGCATTCGCGGGAAAGAGTGTCGCGGAGATCTCCCGCATCTCGACCTTGCGGATCTTGCCGGTCACGGTCATCGGGAATTCGTCGACGAGGTGAACGTAGCGGGGAATCTTGAAATGGGCGAGCTTGCCGGTGCAGAATTCGCGCAGCGTGGTGGCATCCAATGCTGTTGTGCCCGATCGCATTCGGATCCAGGCGACCAGTTCCTCACCGTATTTCGGATCGGGGATGCCGACCACCTGGGCGTCGAGGATATCGGGATGGCTGTAGAGGAATTCCTCGATCTCGCGCGGATAGATGTTCTCGCCGCCGCGGATCACCATATCCTTGATCCGGCCGGTGATCGCGACGTAGCCGTCCTCGTCCATCACCGCCAGATCACCGGTGTGCATCCAGCGTCCGGCGTCGATGGCGTCGGAGGTGCGGCCCGGATCGTTCCAGTAGCCGAGCATGACCGAATAACCGCGCGTGCAGAATTCGCCCTGTTCTCCGCGCGGCACCGTGAGACCCGTTGCGGGATCGATGATCTTGACTTCCAGATGCGGCCCGACCCGGCCGACGGTGGCGGTGCGCTGGGTGAGCGAATCGTCGCGTCGGGTCTGCGTCGAGACCGGTGAGGTTTCGGTCATGCCGTAGCAGATGGAGACCTCGTTCATGCCCATCCGGTCGATGACCTGCTTCATGACCTCCATCGGGCACGGCGATCCGGCCATGATCCCGGTGCGCAGCGAACTCAGATCGTAGGAGTCGAAATTCGGATCGGCGAGTTCGGCGATGAACATGGTCGGCACGCCGTACAGCGAGGTGCAGCGTTCGGCGGCAACGGTTTCCAGCGTCGCGGCCGGATCGAAGGCGGCGGCCGGGATGACCATCGCCGCGCCGTGGGTGGTCGCGGCCAGATTGCCCATCACCATGCCGAAGCAGTGGTAGAACGGCACCGGGATGCAGATCCGGTCCTGCTCGGTGTAGCCGCACAGTTCGCCGACGAAATAGCCGTTGTTCAGGATGTTGTGGTGCGAGAGTGTCGCGCCCTTGGGGAATCCGGTTGTGCCCGAGGTGTATTGGATGTTGATCGGATCGTCGGCGGACAGTTCGCGTTGGGCGGCGGCCAGTTCCGCCGGGTCGGCGGTCGCGCCCGCGGCCAGCAGGGCCGACCATTCCGCGCTCTCCAGCAGGATCACCTGCTCGAGTTCCGTGCATTCGGGGCGGGCCTGGGCGATCATCGCCGCGTAATCGGATCCCTTGAATTCGGTCGCGGCGATCAGCAGCCGAATTCCGGCCTGCTGCAACACGAATCGCAGTTCGTGCATCCGGTACGCGGGATTGATGTTGACCAGGATCGCGCCCATTTTCGCGGTCGCGTACTGCACCAGCGTCCATTCCGCGCGGTTGGGGGCCCAGATGCCGACCCGGTCGCCCTTGCGGATGCCCGTGGCCAGCAGGCCCGCGGCCACCGCGTCGACCTGTTCGCCGAGTTCGCGATAGGTCCAGCGGGCCCCGGTGACGCGATCGATGAGGGCGTCGCGGTCGCCGTGGCTGGCGATGGTGCGATCCAGATTGTCGCCGATGGTATCGCCTAGTAACGGCGTTTCCCACGCCCCGTGTGTATAACTGGTCGGCCGAGCCAGGCCTATGCTCCCACTCACGGCTATAGGATCCAGGTCACAAGTTGCCCCCCGCTACCCCCGGAAAGGGGTGCCCGCAATGAGTTCCGCCGACGTGCTGCGCCCGCGCGATTCCGATGCGTTGCGCGCGGAATTACGGCAGGTCGCGACCGTTTCGGGGATGCCGGTGGTGTTCGGCGGCCAGGTGCGGGCGGGCGCGTTGGTGCTGAGCGAGTTCCTCGGTACCCGGACCAGCGCGATGCGGGGACTGGTGGTGTCGCCGTCCTCGGGGGTGGGCGGTGCGGCGTTCGCGAGCAAGCGGCCGACCTCGGTGGCGGATTATCGGGAAGCCTCCACGATCACCCACCACTACGACGCCCCCGTGCTGACCGAGGGGTTGCGCGCGGTGGTCGGGATTCCCGTCGTGGTGCGCGGGGAATCGCGGGCGGTGCTGTACGTCGCGAGTCGGGACGCCGGGCCGATCGGTGATCGCGCCGCTGATCTGGCCATGGCGGCGGGCCGTCGGCTGTCGGTCGAGCTGGCGATCCGGGACGAGGTGGATCGGCGGATGCGCTTGCGGGAGGCGGCGGCCACCCCGACCATCGTGGGACCCGACGCCGTGGTCGCCGAGCAACTGCGTGCCATTCACGCCGAGGTCCGGGGGATCGCGCAAACCGTCGGCGACGCGGTGACCAGGACCCGGCTGCGGGATCTGTCCGATCGACTGGCCAAGCTGATGTCCGAGCCGGGGATTCCGGACGAGGTCCCCACGCTCGCGCCGCGCGAACTCGACGTGCTCGCGCAGATCGCGCTGGGATGCACGAATATCGAAGTCGCGGAACGACTTTCGCTGCGCCCCGAGACGGTGAAGAGCTACCTGCGCAGCGCCATGACCAAACTCTCCGCGCACACCCGCCACGAGGCTGTCGTGCGGGCGCGGGTACACGGTCTGCTGCCCTGACTCGAGTGGTCGCTGCTCTGGGGCGCGCTGGTGCGGCTGTCGCCTCGATCCGTATCGCGATAGTTCTCGGTGATGTTGCGGCGTAGGCCGTCGAGGATCTCGCTGCGCAGCAACGAAATCCGTACGTGAACCGAATGCCGGTCTCGATCTCCTCGCGTGATCGCCACGCGCCGAACGCAATTCGAGCTCGACGAGTAGTTCTTCGAGCTTTTGCGTGTGTGCGAATGCCGGACAGCCGACTGAGTGGTTGCTCTGTAATGGTCCGTTGATCCTGATACGCCGAAGCCGCCCCGGCCTCGGAAACGGCGGGGGCGGCTTCGCGCGTGTGAATCAGACCCGTGGTGCGGTGCTCAGGCCTTGGGCTCGACCAGCTGGATGTCCAGTTCGATGGCGATCTTGTCGCTGAGCATGGCGTTGGGCAGGCCGGGGGCTACGTCGAACTCCGAGCGCTTGAACGAACCGGTGGCGGAGAAGCCGGCGTGGTTGCTGCCGTCGCCGTGCTGCTGCACGCCGCCCCACTCGACCTCGAGGGTGATGGGCTTGGTCACGCCGCCGAGGGTGACGTCGCCGGTGACCTCGAACTCCTCGGCCACCTGCACCGGCTCGGACGCCTTGAAGTGCAGGGTCGGGCGCTTCTCGACGTCGAGCAGGTCGGCGCTGCGGACGTGGTTGTCGCGGCCCTCGTTGCCGGTGTCGAAGGAGTCGAGGTGGATGGTGGCCTCGATGGTGGCGGTGCCGGCCTCGTCGACGACGAAGCTGGTCTCGAAGTTGTTGAAACGGCCGCGCACCTTGGAAATGCCCAGGTGGCGCACGGAGAAGTTGACCGAGGAGTGGGCGGGATCCAGGGCCCAGGCACCGGTCGCGAGGGTCTGTTCGGAAGTCGTCATGCGTTCAGCTTTCCGGACCGTGGTCCGGTTATCCACACCGCCCTTATCCTGGTACTGGCAGGGCGCGGCTAACGGGTCCCGGATGGTAGAGGATGGATTGGGTGGACAGGTCCGAATTCGCCGAGTTCCTGATCGCTCGGCGAGCGCAGTTGCAGCCCGAGGAGGTCGGGTTGCCTTCCGGGCGTCGGCGTCGCACCCCGGGCTTGCGCCGGGAAGAGGTCGCGGCGCTGGCCGGAGTGAGCGTGGACTATCTGGCCCGTCTCGAACAAGGCCGGGACAGCAATCCCTCGACCGCCGTGCTGGCCGCCCTGGCCGACGCGCTGCGACTGAACGAGGTCGAACGTCACCACTTCAGCAAGCTGGCGCTCGGACTGGACCCGCAGGTCGGCGGCTGCCCGGCCGACGGACGTGCGTTCGAGCGCGTCAGCGACACCGTGCAGGCGGTGCTCGACGCGCTGCACCCCACCCCGGCGTTCGTGCTGGGTCGTCGGCTCAACGTGCTGGCCTGGAACGCCGCATGGCGCGACTTCGCCGAACCGCTCGAGGTGCTCGACACCGAGGGTGAGGTTAATCTCGGGCACTATCTGTTCGGTAATCCGGTCGCGACGAAGTGGTGGACGGACTGGCCCATCGCCGCGGATCTGATGACCTCGTCGCTGCGCGCGGCTCGCTCGCAGTGGGCCGAGGATCCGCAACTCGCCGCGACCATCCAAGCGCTGCAACGTTTTCCGGAGTTCACGCGGCGTTGGCGGGAGCATCGGATGACCGATTACCGTTCGGCCACGGTGCATCTGAACCATCCGATCCGCGGCGAGGTCGAGGTGGAGATCGAAACTCTCAGCCCCGCAGTGGATCAGAGCGTGGTCGTGTGGTTGGTGGACCGGCGTCAGGTGCACACGCCTGGATTGCGGTTGGTCAACGAGTAGTCGTACGAGTTCTGCTCGCACTGGGCTGCCGGGCTGCCGGGCTGCGGTCGGCGGAAGATCCCGTCGATCGGTGTGTGCCGCAGTAGTTTTCGTACGAGTCCACGGTCCGATGAGAATTCGGACCGTGGACTCGTACGGCGGATTCGGTGTTCAGCAGGGGGCGATCGAACGGGCCGCGTTGGCCGCGTCGTCATCGGCTGCGGCGTTGGCGGCGAGCTCGGCCCGCACACGATCCTGGTAGCGGGCAAGCTCCTGGGCCTTCGTGGCCTCGTCCCAACCCAGTTGCGCGGCAACCAGATCGGCCACCACCACTGCGGCGGCTAAGCCCCGGTCGGGGACCTCGATGGAGATGCGGGTGCGGCGAGTGAGGATGTCGTCCAGGTGCAGCGCGCCCTCGTGGGTAACGGCGTAAACCGCTTCCGCACCAAGGTATTCCGTGCCGGGGAGGAGCATCCCGAGTTCGGGTTCGGCGTCGATCATGGCGAACAGCTCGGTGGCCAGTGACCCGTAGCGGGAGATCAGGTGGGTGGCCGCGGCGACCGAGAGACCCGCGCGCTGGGCGACGCTGTCGATGTCCTCGAGCAGTTCGTGGTATCCGGCCGCGCCCAGGATCGGCAGGTTCGCGGTGACCGAGGGGGCCACCCCGCGCCCGAATCCCGCTACCGCGGCGTCGATCACGTCGGCAGCCATCACCCGGTAGGTGGTGTATTTGCCGCCCGCGATGACGAACAACCCCGGAACCGGTTCGGCCACAGCGTGTTCGCGGGAGAGCTTGGCCGTACTCGACGACGCCCCGGACAGCAGCGGCCGCAGACCCGCGTACGTGCCGACGATATCGGCATTCGAAAGCGGTTCGCGCAGCAGCGAATTCACGTGATCGAGGATGTACCGCACATCGGCGGCGCTGGCGACGGGATGATCCTTGTCCAGCGACCAGTCGGTGTCGGTGGTGCCGATGATCCAGTGCTCCCGCCACGGGATCACGAACAGCACACTCTTCTCGGTCTTCATGATCAGCCCGGTGCCCAGGTCCAAGCGCTCGCGCGGGACCAGGATGTGCACACCCTTGGACATGCGCACGTGGAACGGAAAGTCCACGCCCGTCATGGCATTCATCTCATCGGTCCACACGCCCGTCGCGCTGATCACCCGACGCGCCCGCGCCGAGTACTCCCGCCCCGACTCCCGATCGGTGACGACCGCGCCCACGACCTGCTCGCGGTATCTATTGGGCATGAGCTCTGGGCCCTGCGTGGTTACGCAAGCTGCCTCCTCCGGGCCCTGACCGCTCATGCCGCTACGGAGCAGGCCGGTCACCTTCGCACGCGTCAGCACGGTCGCGCCGTGCCGGGCGGCGGTGCGCGCCAACGTCATCGTGTGCCGGGCGTCGTCGACCTGCGCGTCGAAGTAGCGGATCGCACCGACCATCGAGTCCGCGCGCAGCGCGGGCGCCAATTCCAGTGCGCGCGAACGGGTCAGGTGCCGGTGCATCGGCAATGCCCGTGCGCCGCCGAGCGTGTCGTACAGCGCCACACCCGCCCCGATGTAGGGCCGTTCCCAATGATGTTGCAGCGGAAACAGGAACGACACCGGATGCACCAGATGTGGGGCCAGCGTGTTCAGCAGCAGACCCCGTTCTCGCAATGCCTCCCGCACCAGCGCGAAGTCGAGCTGTTCGAGATAGCGCAGCCCGCCGTGGATGAGTTTGCTGGAGCGGCTGGAGGTTCCGGCCGCGAAGTCCCGGGCCTCGACCAGCACCGTGGTCAGGCCGCGGGAGGCCGCGTCGAGGGCGGCGCCGGCACCGACCACGCCGCCGCCGATGACGAGTACATCCACCTCGTCCGCGCCGAGCGAGGCGAGCGCCTGCGCGCGATAGGTGGGGTCCAGATGTGCGGGCACGGCCGTAACTCTCCTTGTTCCAAGGGTTTTCGTCGAACGGGCCCGGCAGGCGCCGGGCCCGGTTGGTCATTCGTCGAGGTCGATCCAGTTCAGGGTCCGCTCGACGGCCTTCTTCCAGCGCGCGTAACCGCGTTCGCGCTGCTGCTCATCGAGGGCGGGCTCCCAGCGCTTGTCCTGCTGCCAGTTCTGTTCGAGTTCGTCTGTGCTGCTCCAGAATCCGACCGCCAGACCGGCGGCGTACGCGGCGCCCAGCGCGGTGGTCTCGGCGACGACCGGCCGGGAGACCGGCACACCCAGGAAATCGGCCTGGATCTGCATGCACAGCTCGTTGGCGGTGACGCCGCCGTCCACCCGCAGCACATCGAGTTCCACGCCCGAGTCCGCCTGCATGGCGTTCACCACGTCGCGGGTCTGGTAGCAGATCGATTCGAGCGTCGCGCGGGCCAGATGCGCGTTGGTGCTGTACCGCGACAGCCCGACGATCACGCCGCGCGCGTCCGAACGCCAGTACGGCGCGAACAACCCGGAGAACGCGGGCACGAAGTACACCCCGCCGTTGTCCTGTACCTGCGCGGCGAGCGATTCACTCTGTGCCGCACCGGAAATGATGCCCAGCTGATCGCGCAGCCACTGCACCGCCGACCCGGTGACCGCGATCGAACCCTCCAGCGCGTACACCGGCTTCTGTTCGCCGAACTGATACGCGACGGTGGTGAGCAGCCCGTGCTTGGACCGCACCAGCTCCTCGCCGGTGTTCAACAGCAGGAAATTGCCTGTGCCGTAAGTATTCTTGGCCTCACCGGGCCGGAAACACACCTGCCCGACGGTCGCGGCCTGCTGATCGCCGAGCACACCGGCGAGCGGCACCTCGCCGTGGAACGGTCCGCTGGCCAGGGTCTTGCCGAACAGTCCGGGGTTCGAGGACGGCACGATATCGGGCAGCATCGCGCGCGGAACTCCGAAGAGGGACAACAGTTCCGGGTCCCAGTCCAGCGTTTCGAGATCCATCAGCATGGTGCGGCTGGCATTGGTGGGATCGGTCAGGTGCACACCGCCGTCGATGCCGCCGGTGAGATGCCAGATCAGCCAGGTGTCGGTGGTGCCGAACAGCGCCTCACCGCGTTCGGCGTCCTCGGCGACGCCCGGGACGTTGTCCAGGATCCACCGCAGCTTGCCGCCGGAGAAGTAGGTGGCGGGCGGCAGCCCGGCCTTGCGGCGAATGGTGTCACCGTGTCCGGCGCGCTCGAGATCCGCGGCGATCTTGTCGGTGCGGGTGTCCTGCCAGACGATCGCGTTGCAGTAGGGGCGGCCGGTGCGCCGATTCCACACCACGGTGGTCTCGCGCTGATTGGTCACCCCGACCGCGGCCAGATCCGCGGCGGTGAGATTCGCCTTGGTGAGCGTGGTCTCGATGACGGCGCGGGTGCGTTCCCAGATCTCGGTGGGATTGTGCTCGACCCACCCCGCCTGCGGCAGGATCTGCTCGTGCTCGAGCTGATGACGGGCGATCTCGTTGCCGCCGTGATCGAACACCATGAAACGGGTGCTCGTGGTGCCCTGGTCGATGGCTCCGACGAACTGGCTCATCGCGGTCCTTTCGAAAGAATGTGCTGGAGAAGGGGTTCGGAAGTCTGTCATCGCATCTTCGCGGTGCCGGCCGGGGCCACGGCCGCGAATCGCGCGATCTACAGCACCAGATGCGCGATCAGTCCGGCCAGTGCCCCGCCGATCAGCGGACCGACCACCGGCACCCACGCGTAGGACCAGTCGGAATTCTTGCGCTGCGGCGCTTCGGCTTCTTCCCGCTCGGCCGTGCCCTCGCCCGCGCCGACGGTGACCGGGACCCGTTCGGGCTTGCGAGCGGTCGAGGTCATCGGCAACACCGCGTGCGCGATCCGCGGGCCCAGGTCACGCGCCGGATTGATGGCGTATCCGGTGGGACCGCCCAGCGACGCGCCGATACCGACGACCAGCAGCGCGACCGCGGCCGGGCCCAGTCCGGTGGGTGTGTGCCCGAAGGCCAGCACGACGAAGACCAGTACGAAGGTGGCGAGGATCTCGGTGACCAGGTTCCAGCCGTAGGAACGGATCTCCGGTCCGGTGGAGAACACCGCGAGCTTCTTGCCCGCATCGGTCTCGGCGTCGAAATGTCGCTTGTAGGCCAGATAGGCCGCGCACGCGCCGAGGAACGCGCCGATCATCTGCCCGAGCAGATAGGCGATGGTATTGCCGAACGTGATCGGAATCCCCGTCGCGTAGTCGTGCGCGCCGCTGAACGCGATACCGACGGTGACCGCCGGATTGAGGTGCGCGCCGGTCTTGTAGGCGGCGTACACACCGGCGAAGACACCCAGTCCCCAGCCGAAGTTGATCAGCAGCCAGCCGCCGTCGAATCCCTTGGATTTGGTCAGAACCACATTCGCCACGACACCGGCGCCGAGCAGGATCAGAAGTCCCGTGCCCAGTGCCTCACTGACGAAAATCGAGCCGAAGTTCACCGTTGAGCCTCCGTGATGAGCCACCGGTCGCCACTGCGACCGCACCGGGAAACGGTACGAATCGCCCGCGAACAGGGGAATCGGAGGCGTTCGACAATGCCGAACGGCCGGGCTGGCCGGGCCCGGTTCGGGTGGTTACCGTCCATCCGGCCGGGAGGACAAGATGGCGCAGGTCACACATGGTGGCGGTGATGTCGTTGTTCGATCACCCGGCGTTCGACATTGTCGAATCGAAACGTTTCAGATAGGTTTCCGCCATGCCCGGTCCGATCCAATCGATCGAACGGGCGGCAGCAATTCTGCGACTGCTCGCCCGCGGCTCCGGCCGTCTCGGCGTGGGCGATATCGCTGCCGCGCTCGATCTGGCCAAGCCCACCGCCCACGGCATTCTGCGCACGTTGCAGGGTGTCGGCTTCGTCGAACAGGAGGCCGCCACCGGCAAATACCGGCTGGGTGCGGCGGTGCGGCAGCTCGGCGCGGCTGTATCCGATGGCAGCGCTTCCGAGGGCCCTGCGTGGTTACGCAAGCTGCCTCCTCCGGGCCCGCCGGGCACGCTGCAGATCGACGCGAACGAGCTGCGATCCTGGTCGATCAACTGGGCGGATTCGCTGGCCTCGCGCAGCGGTGAGGAGGTGCGGGTCGGGGTGTCGACCGACGGCGGTGTGCTGGTGGTGCATCACGTCTTCCGGCCGGACAATTCCGAACAGGCGTTGCAGGTCGGGGAGCGGTTGCCCGCGCACGCCACCGCGCTGGGCAAGGTGTTGCTCGCCGCCGAACCGGACCTCGCGCACGCGGTCCGGCGCGGGGAGCTGACCTCGCTGACGCACCGCACCCTCACCGATCGCGGTGTGCTCACCCGCACCCTCACCGAGGTGCGGCGCAGTGGCTGGGCGGGGTCGGTGGAGGAGTTCCGGCCGGGTGAGGCCGGGATCGCCGCGCCCATCCGCGCGCGCGGCGGGCTGGTCATCGGGGCGATCGGGATCGCCGGACCGGTCGATCGGGTGTGCGGCGCGCAGCTGCGACATCGGCCGCCGCTGATCGCGCTGGTGCGTGATGCCGCCCACGCCATCTCCCGCGATCTGGCCGCCGGGCATTGAGTCCGCTCCGGTATCGAGTCGAGAATTCCGAGACGCAGACCAGAGAGCTGGGCGGATGACGCAACATTACGTGTTGGCGATCGATCAGGGCACGACCTCGACCCGCTGCATCCTGTTCGATCAGCGAGCACAGCTGGCCGGGGTGGCGCAGCGTGAACATCAGCAGTACTACCCGCGGCCGGGCTGGGTCGAGCAGGACGCGATGGAGATCTGGCGCAATGTCGACCGGATCGTGCCGCAGGTGCTGCGCAATGCCGGGGTGGGCGTGGAACAGATTGCGGCACTGGGCATTGCGAATCAGCGGGAGACCAGCGTCGTATGGGATCGGCGGACCGGCAATCCGATCGGGCACGCGGTCGTCTGGCAGGACGTGCGGACCGAGGAGCTGGTCGCGGAATTCGAGAAACGTCCTGGCGCGCAACGGATTCGGCAGCTCTGCGGGTTGCCGCTGGCCACCTATTTCGCCGCGCCGCGGCTGCGCTGGATGCTCGACACCACCCCGGGGCTGCGGGAGCGGGCCGAGCGCGGTGAGGTGCTGTTCGGCACCATGGAGACCTGGCTGATCTGGAATCTGACCGGCGGGGTGGACGGGGGTGAGCACGTCACGGATGTGACCAATGCCAGCCGCACCCTGCTGATGAATCTGGCCAGCCTGAGCTGGGATCCGGAACTGTTGGAGTTCTTCGGGATTCCCGCCGCGATGCTGCCACGGATCCAGCCCTCGACCGCGTCCTACGGGACCACCCGGCGCGTGGTGCCGGGGATCCGGATCGCCGCCGCGCTGGGTGATCAGCACGCGGCGCTGTTCGGCCAAACCTGTTTCGCCCGTGGGGAAACCAAGTGCACGTACGGCACCGGCGGGTTCCTGATGATGAACACCGGCGGTGAAATCGTGCAGTCCACGCACGGGCTGCTGACCACCATCGGATATCAGATCGATCGGGATCCGGTCTACGCGCTGGAGGGGCCGATCGCGGTGACCGGCTCACTGGTGCAATGGATTCGGGACAACATCGGCCTGGTGGCCAGCGCGCCGGAGATCGAAACCCTCGCTCGCACAGTCGAAGACAACGGTGGCTGCTGTATCGTGCCCGCCTTCTCCGGGCTGTACGCGCCGCATTGGCGCAGTGACGCAAGGGGTTTGGTGATCGGGCTGACCTCCTACATCACCAAGGGGCATCTGGCGCGTGCGGTGCTCGAGGCGACCGCCTGGCAGACCCGGGACGTGGTCGACGCGATGAACGCCGATTCCGGATTGCAGGCCGCGACATTGCGGGTGGACGGCGGGATGACCTCCAACAATCTGCTGATGCAGATGGTCGCGGATTTCCTGGGTATCCCGGTGATGCGGCCCTTCGTGCCCGAGACGGTGTCCCTGGGCGCGGCCTACGCGGCCGGGCTCGCCGTGGGGTACTGGCCGGACCTGCAGGGACTGCGCAACAACTGGCGTCCGGCCGGGCGCTGGGCCCCGCGCCTGGACCCCGTGCGCCGCGAGGATCAGTACGACGACTGGAAACGCGCGGTGCAGCTCAGCTTCGGCTGGGCGCGTCGCAAGACCTCCGCCGAGCGCTGAACCTCGGCGCTCCGGCCAACGAATCGGCATACGCGCGGCGCGTAATGCGAGGTGGGTGTCATTTTCGGTTACTGTGCGGCTATTGCGGGGGGAGCAGCTGATCGGCCCCTACCGAATACCGGAGGTACTGATGACGAGCGTGCTCAGCGGTGTCTCTGCCGTGTCGACCCATGCCGCGCCCACGGTGATCCGGCCCGCTGCGCCCGAGGTCGTCGAGCCCGGTGTACTGGGTGCGGCCGCCGCTCAGGCCGCGCGGGAGATCACCGGGGTATGCGCCGACGTGCGGGTCGAGGCCAGGATCCGGCGCGGGGCGGTGGAACTGCGCATGCGGTTGTCGGTGCGGTATCCGATGCCGGTCTGGCAGGTGAGCACGGTGTGCCGCTCGCACGTCCTGGAACGGATGCGTAGTCGATTCGAGTTGCCGGTGCGTCGGCTGGATATCGAGATGTGCGGGCTGGTCGAGCTATGAAGCGACGTCCGCGTCGGGCCCGGCCCGCGATGGTGGTTGCTGTCGTACTGCTGGCGGCCTGTGTGATCGTCGCCGGCGTACTGATCCAACATCTCACGGGCACAAGCGAATTCGTCTCCTACGACCGAATCGTCGCCCGTCTGCACGAGGTCACCTGGGACAACCGCTGGGTCGCGGTCGTCGGCGTGATCCTCGTTGCCACCGGACTCGTCCTGCTGACGCTCGCAATCCTCCCCGGCCGCCCGATCATCCTCCCACTGACCGACGATGACGGCTTCACCGCAGGCGTGGCCCGCCGCGGCCTGCGCTCGGCCCTCCAGGACGCCGCGCAATCCGTCGACGGCGTCCGCTCGGCCCGAGTTCGCCTGCGCCACAAGAAGGTCAGTGTCAAAATCCACACCGATTCCGTCCACGCCACAGGCCTCACCGACCACGTCTACGCAGTCGTGAACGACCGCGTCGCATCGATCGGCCCCACCCCGACACCCCGCGTCGTCATCACCACCCACAGCGGTCGCGGCCCCAAGACCTCAGCCGACGTGCAGCCGGCCTCCGGCGGCCAGCGAGTAGTGGGGAGTCGGGGATGAACCGCGCGGTATTCGCAGATTCTCCCCGCCTCCGGGATACGGCAATGGGGCGCTGCTGTCAGATAGGTGGCCGTGCAACAGTATTCGCAGGTGCCATGCGTGTTGACGGTTTGCCGGTGAGGTGGAATCGCCGAGTGTGCGGCCGTGACGAGGTGCGGAGTATGGGTCCGGCCGGGGTGACCGTGTGGTGCCACGGGAACGTGGTCGTTGGTCTGATGTCCGGTGGGCGGAGGACTGGCGCTGCGAGGCCGACGTGCCCGGCGGGGGTGATATGAGGACTCGGGATGGGGTGGCACGGTGGAATCGGGTGTTGCTCGGGGTGATCGGGGTGGGATTGACCGCTGTCGGTGGGTATGCGGTGGTGGCGCATTTCGGGCGGCTCGCGTGGGTGGGGGCGGATTCGGGGGTGGTGTCGAGTGCGGCGCTACCCGGGTGGGTGCTGTGGGCAATCGTTGGTGTTGCGGGTGTGGTGGGGATCGGGTGTGTGGGGTGGGTGGGGGTGCAGGTGCCGCGGCGGGTGCGGTCGGTTCGATGGCGTGCTCGCGCAAGGGAATCCGTGGATACGATCGGGATCGATACGGCTGTGGCGTGTGCGCCGGTGGCTACCGATATCGAGTCGTACGACGGGGTGCGGGAGGCTGCGGTTCGGTTGTCGGGGCCGGGGAGTGGGCCGGGGTTGCATCTGGTGGTGACGGCCGCGCCCGATGTGGATGTCTCGGCGTTGCGGGAGCGGATCGGCACGCATGCCGTGCCTCGGTTGCGGCGGGCGCTGGAACTCGAGGAACTGCCCGTCGAGATCGAATTGCGTTTGGCGCGTGAGCGATCCCGCTAGTCGATCGGGCCCAGGACTCGATTCACGTACGGATTGCTGAAGCGGCCCTGCGGGTCCAGGCGGCGGCGGACCTGCTGGAACCGCTCCCATTCCGGATAGCGTTCGCGCAGGGTGTCCGCGGTCTGGAAGTGCCGCTTACCCCAGTGCGGGCGGCCCTGGTAACGGTCGAAAATCGCTTCGCACGCACGGAAATACGGCTCGTAGGCCATGCCGTGGTACTGGTGCACGGCGATGTAGCAGGTGTCCCGGCCGCCCGCGGGGGACAGGTACGCGTCGTCGGGGGCGACCCAGCGCACCTCGATCGGCATCGGACTGTCGAACCGCCGGGAGATCTCCTTGATCTCGCGGATGGCGTCCACCGAATGTTCGCGCGGCACCGCGTATTCCATCTCGGTGAAGCGGAACAGCCTGGGGGAGGCGAAGACTCGGTACGACCGGTCGACCTGACGGCGATACGAACCGGCGTAGGCGGCCGCCCGCTGCACCCACGGAATCAGTTGCGGCCGAACGCGACACAGCCGGGCCAGCGCGTCGAAGGTGTGGTTGGACAGCAGGATGTCGGCGAACCAGTCCACCGGCTTGGCGCGCGGCTGTTCGGGCAGTTCGACCCGGTTGTTGCGTTTGGTCATCGCGATCGGGCTGTGCGCGAACATGTAGAACTCGAAATGCTCGTTGCCGTCGACGAATTCGTCCAGATCGGCGAGCACATCCGCCAGCGGCAGCGGACGCTCGACACCCTCGAGCACGAAGGCGGGCACCATCGCGAGCGTGACCGCGGTGACCACGCCGAGCGCGCCCACATTGACCCGTGCCGCGCGCCACCCCTCGGGATCGTTCTTCTCGTCCAGCTCCACCCGGCTGCCGTCGGCCAGCACCAGCTCCACCGAATGCAGTGCGGCAGAGATGTTCTGGAGTTTCGACCCGGTGCCGTGCGTCGCGGTCGCGGTCGCGCCGGCGATGGTCTGCACATCGATGTCGCCGAGATTCGGAAAGGCCAGCCCGAGCGGATGCAACGCGGTGCTGAGCGCGTTGAGCGTCGCCCCCGCCTCGACCCGCACCAATCCGCCGGCCCGATCGACCTCCAGAATCCGATCCATCCCGTCGAGCCGCAGCAGCGTCCCGTCGGTGAGCACGGTGTCGGTGAACGAATGCCCGGCCCCCGCCACCCGCACGGTCCGCCCGGCTGCCCCGGCCCCCCGAACCGCCTCGGCCACCTCGTCGACAGAACTCGGCGCAGCGATCACATCCGGCACACACCGCTGATCGCCCGCCCAGTTCACCCACGAGTTGGTCATGCGTCCAACTTTAGGGGAACGATGTGCCACCCGCCACATCGGCGCCCCCACCAGCGCTGTTATGGCTCAGCGGGTGGCGGTTACTTCTTGTTGCGTGGCGGGAAGCAGGCGGCCTTGGCGCGGTCGATGGCCTCGTCGTCCAGGGGCGGGATGGTGAGCGGGTCGCGGGGGACCGAGTCGGCGCGGACGCCGTCCAGCACGATGGTCATATAGCGCCGCCAGACCTCGGTGTCGACCGGGCGGGCGAAGGCCGCGATGTTCTCGACCATGCTGACCAGGACGAAGAAGTCCGAGGGCGCGATGCCCTCGCGCAGCACCCCGGCGGTGCGGGCGCGGTCGATCAGGCGCTCGATGGCGGGCTTGATCCGCTCCCGCACCCACGCGAAACGTGCTGGGGCATCGGGGATTTCGAGCATCACCTCGCCGAAGCCGCGGTTCTGCGCCATATGTCGGCAGGCGTATTCGAACACCTCGGTCAACCCCGCCCAGGGGTCGGGATTGCGGTTGGCCGTCTCGACCATCTCCGCCATCTCCGCGATGTTGTGCTCGAACACCTCGACGATCAGTTCCTGCTTGTTCGCGAACCGCCGGTACACGGTGCCCACGCCGACACCCGCCGCCTCGGCCACGTCGTCGAGGGTGACCTCGAGTCCGCGTTCGGCGAACAGGGTGCGCGCGGCCTCGAGAATGCGTTGCTGATTGCGGGCGGCGTCGGCGCGCAGGCGTCGCGGTGGGGCAGCGGTAGTGGCGGGGTTCACATCGTCATGTTACCAAGATTCGGGATTAAGTGGAGGCAATACCTCCGTTATTGTGATAGCTTTTCAAACGAAGCGGAGGAACTTCCTCCGTATATGGCATCGGACAAGGGAAACCCCATGACCACCTCGACAGATCTTCGGAAAGACCGGGCGACATCGTCGTCCCGGCAAGACCGCGGCGCGAGCCGTCGCGGTTCGCACGCCATGCGCTGGTGGGTGCTGGCCGTCCTCGCCGTCGCCCAGCTGATGGTCGTCCTCGACGCTACCGTCGTGAACATCGCGCTGCCCGCCGCGCAGCGGGATCTCGGCTTCTCCGACGCCGATCGGCAGTGGGTCGTCACCGGCTACGCGCTGGCATTCGGCAGCCTGCTGTTGCTCGGCGGACGCCTGAGTGACCTGGTCGGGCGCAGATTGACCTTCATCGTCGGCCTGGTCGGCTTCGCCGTCGCCTCCGCGATCGGCGGTGCGGCAACCGGATTCGTGATGTTGGTCGCAGCCCGCGTCGCGCAGGGTGCGTTCGGCGCGCTGCTGGCCCCCGCCGCACTCGCGCTGCTGACCGTGACGTTCACCGAAGCCTCCGAACGGGCCAAGGCATTCGGCATCTTCGGCGCGGTCGCCGGTGGTGGCGGTGCGCTGGGTCTGCTGCTGGGTGGTGCGCTCACCGAATGGGCCTCGTGGCGCTGGGTGATGTACGTCAACCTGATCTTCGCCGCCGTCGCGCTGATCGGCGCGGTCGCGCTGCTGGCCAAGCACGTCGCGACCGAACGCCCGAAGCTGGACATCCCCGGCACCGTGACGGTCACCGTCGCGCTGTTCGGCATCGTCTACGGTTTCTCGCACGCGGAATCGCACGGCTGGACCAACGGTCTGACCCTGACCTTCCTGATCGGCGGCGTCGCGCTGCTGGGCGTGTTCACCTGGATCCAGGCGCGGGTGTCGAATCCGTTGCTGCCCTTGCGAATCGTGCTCGACCGCACCCGCGGCGGGTCGTACCTGACCATCTTCGTGATGGGTATCGGGATGTTCGCGATCTTCCTGTTCCTGACCTACTACATGCAGCTGACCCTGCACTACTCGCCGATCATGACCGGCGTGGCGTTCCTGCCGATGATCGTGGCGCTGGTCGCCACTTCGACCACGGTGCCGTCGCTGCTGCTGCCCAGGATCGGGCCGAAACTCGTTGTCGCCAGCGGGTTCCTGGTCGCCGCGGTCGGTATGGCCTGGTTGACGCAGATCGGTCTGAACACCGGATACGCCTCGCACATCCTGCCCGCGTTGATCCTGCTGGGCCTGGGTCTGGGTGGCGCGATGTCCACCGCGTTCCAGAGCGCGACCTCCGGGGTGCACCACGAGGACGCGGGCGTCGCGTCGGCGACCATCAACACCAGTCAGCAGATCGGCGGCTCGATCGGCACCGCACTGCTGAGCACCATCGCCGCCTCGGCCGCCACGGACTACCTGAGCACCCGTCAGCCCACCCCGCTGAACGTCGCGCAGTCCATGATCGAGAGCTACACCACCAGCTTCTGGTGGGCCGCCGGGATCTTCCTGGCCGGTGCGGTGGTCATGCTGGGCCTGCTGCCGAACACCGCTCCCGCCCCGGCGGAAGGTGAGCCGGTTATCGCCCACTGATCCCGAATTCCCTTTCCGGACAATGCCGTCCGCCCGATGCCCGCCTGCACCACGCAGGCGGGCATCGGTGTCTTCGGCCTCCGCTCCGCTCCGGCGGGTGCTGTATTTTTGGCCTCCGCTCCGCTCCGGCGGTTCGCGGCCCCCGAAGTCTCACCGATGAGCCCCGTGTCGGGCACTCGTTCCTCGCACCCGCCACGCGTCCGACCGGCGAGCCGAGCCGCGAACTTTGCTGTCGGCGTTCAACGGGGTTGGCGGAACGGGGTGTCTCAGTGGACTGTCGTGTCCCAGGTGACGGGCAGCTCGTGGACGCCGTAGATGTTCATGTCCGTGCGCAGCGGGACCTCGGCGGCGGGGACGGCGAGGGTCAGGGAGGGGAAGCGGCGCAACAGACTTCCGAAACCGGCGCGCATCTCGAGGCGTGCCAGCTGCGCGCCCAGGCACTGGTGGATGCCGTGACCGAAGGACAGGTGGCCGCGGGCGGTGCGGTGCAGGTTCAGGGTGTCGGGGTCGTCGTAGCGCAGCGGGTCGTGGTTGGCGGCGAGCAGGGAGACGACGACGGTGGAGCCCTGGGGGATCGTCTCGCCGCACAGTTCGATGTCCTCGGTGGCGTAGCGGTAGAAGATATCGGCGACCGAGAGGTAGCGCATGAGTTCCTCGACCGCGTCGGGCAGCAGATTCGGATCGGCGCGCAGTGCGGCCAGCTGTTCGGGATGTTCCAGCAGCGCGAAAGTGCCGAGCGACAACATGTTCGCGGTCGTCTCGTGCCCCGCGAGCAGCAGCAGGAACGCGATGCCGGTCAGCTCGTCGATACCGAGATCCTCCTGCCGCGCCAGATCGGACAGGATGTCCTCGCCGGGGGCGGCGCGTTTGGCGGTGACCAGTTCGCCCAGATACGTGTTCAGCGCGATGTACGCGCCCATCTTCTCTTCGAGCGGTTGCTCCTTGACCATGAACCGGGCGAAATCGGCCTGAAAGGTTTCCCGATCCGCGTAGGGCACGCCCAGCAACTCGCAGATCACCAGTGAGGGCACCGGCAGCGCGAACGCCCGCACCAGATCGACAGGCGGTGTGAGACGGGACATTTCGTCCAACTGCGCCTCGACGATCGCCACGATGTGCTCCTCGAGCTGCCGCATCCGATGGACGGTGAACGTCCCGATGAGCTTGCGCCGCAACCGGGTATGGTCCGGCGGGTCCATGGCGACGAACATGCCCGGGATCTGCGGGGACGGTTCGGTGGGCGTCGGCATGCCCGGAATCTCGTACGGCACATGGAGAATGCCGATATCCAGCCGGGAACTGAACCGGGTGTCGGCCAGCAGCCGGCGCACCGCCTCGTAACCGGTGACGAGCCAGCCCTGATGGCCGTCGGGGAAGTTCAGGGGGCTCACGGGGCGGGAGTCGCGCAGGGCGGAGATCTCACGCGGCGGGTCGAACGGGCCCGCGGTGCGTTCCATGGGGAGGCCGTTCGGGACAGGGGTGGTGACAGGCATCGGAAATGTCCTTTCGGGGCTGGTGTCTCGGGATCGGTGTCGCGATCGGGATGTTCCGGGCACGACTAGGAGAACGAACCGGCTCGGCGGGCCCGGTCCGGGCGGTGTGAGAACTGTGGCCGTCTCGAATTCGACTGCGGTACAAGATATTCGATCGGTGACGGAACACCGCGTCCGGCGGCGGTGAGCGCGTTGCCGTTGCGATCACCACCGCGCTTGCGGCGATGATCTCACTATAAGTAGATGTATACGTACATGCAAGAGGGATTCGATCCGGACCGGTGCGAATCGGGTTGCCGTTCGATAGCCGGAAGTGAGTGCGGGGCAGTGGACGCGCACAGGGCGAAGATCGCGATCCGGAGCGATCGATTCGAGTCATCGCCCCGAATCTCACTTGAATCTGCTGAAAGAACCCGCCGCTCGGAGCGTTGCGGTGGCCGCCGATCGCGCGTTGGCACCGCCCGAGCCGACCGATGGCGATCGCTGACAGTTAGCATGATCCGACGATCATCGGACCGGGGTAGGCGATTTCCGTGACGCGAGGCGGCCGCGGTACCCCGGAAGAACTGTGCTGGCGTTCGGGTGCGGTGTGTGTTTCGGACGGTTCGGGCAACCGCGCGCCGACGAGGGCACGATGGATGGCACTAGGGCGGCGCAAGGGACGGTGCGATGACACGGGATTCGAGGCAACCGGATACGCGGACACGAGGATCGGGGGTAGGCGATGAGTGAGGGTCCGGCGGATCCGGTCGTGCGGATCATGACCGAAGCCGATGCCTGGCAGCCCGATCCGCGCTGGCGGTCCGCCGCCCGGCTCACCGTGCTGCTCGGTGAGGATGATCACTGGCGACGCCGTCCCCGCTATCACGAGATCGTGCGCCGCGCCCGCGACGCCGGTCTGGCCGGGGCGAGCGTGTGGCGCGGGATGGAGGGTTACGGGGTGTCCTCGCGCATCCACACCACCCGGCTGCTGGATCTGGCCGAGAACCTCCCGGTCATGGTGATGATCATCGACGACGCCGACCGTTTGCGCGAATTCGTTTCCGGCAACGCGGAACTGTTCGACATCGGCACCGTCGCGCTGTCACCGGTGCAGGTCTGGTCCGGCGGCGCCGGGAGCCGCCGGTGACATCCGACAATCCTCGACCCTGCGGTCCGAGTACCCCGGTTCCGGTGGATCGTGCGAACCCCGTGCGATTCGCTACGGTAGAACGTCTGGGCACGGCGGCCGCCGCCGGAGCATTTCTCGCAGAGTGGGTGTGGCCGTGATCCTGATGACCAGCCGGGCGCAGGCGATACGGAAAGGAGGCCCGACCATGGCCCACGATCGAGCCGGACGACCGGCGCGGGCCACCGATCTGGAGGATCTGCCACACCTCGTGACGGCCTACTACGCGCGCATTCCCGATCCGTCGGATCCCGCGCAGCTGGTCCATTTCGGTACGTCGGGTCATCGGGGGTCGAGTCTGGACTGTGCGTTCAACGAGGCGCACATCCTCGCCATCACGCAGGCGATCGTGGAATACCGTGCTACCCGGGGCATCACGGGTCCGGTGTATCTGGCGCGCGATACGCACGCGCTGTCCGAACCCGCGTGGACCACCGCGCTCGAGGTGCTGGCCGCCAACGAGGTCACCGCGATCATCGACGCCCGCGACCGCTACACGCCCACGCCGGTGCTCAGTCACGCTGTGCTGCGGCACAATCGGGGCGGCACCCGGCATCAGGCCGACGGCATCGTGGTCACCCCCTCGCACAATCCGCCGCGTGACGGCGGCTTCAAATACAATCCGCCGCACGGTGGTCCGGCCGACACCGTCGCCACCGACGCCATCGCCGATCGCGCGAACGAACTGCTCAACGGCGGTCTGGTCGGGGTCAGACGCACCACGTTGCAGCATGCGCTGATGACCGGCGTCGAGCGGTACGACTATCTCGACCACTACATCGCCGATCTGCCGAATGTGTTGAATCTGGACGCGATTCGCGGCGCGGGCATCCGCCTGGGCGCGGATCCGATGGGCGGGGCGAGCGTCGACTACTGGGAGGAGATCGGGCAGCGGTACGACCTCGAACTCGAGGTGGTCAACCCGTTCGTCGACCCGACCTGGCGGTTCATGACCCTGGACGCCGACGGGCAGATCCGGATGGATCCGTCCTCGCGCTACGCGATGGCCTCGCTGGTCGCCATCCGCGACGACTACGACATCTCCACCGGCAACGACGCCGACGCGGATCGGCACGGCATCGTGACACCCGATGCGGGACTGATGAATCCGAACCAGTACCTCGCGGTGGCGATCGAATATCTGATCGCGAACCGGATGGGCTGGGACGCGCTGACCAAGATCGGCAAGACCGCGGTGACCTCCTCGATGATCGATCGGGTGGTGAGCGTGCTGGGCCGTCAGGTGCACGAGGTGCCGGTCGGCTTCAAATGGTTCGTGCCCGGATTGTTCAGTGGCTCACTGGCTTTCGGCGGTGAGGAGAGCGCGGGCGCGTCCTTCCTGCGACACGACGGCACCGTCTGGACCACCGACAAGGACGGCATCCTGCTGTCCCTGCTGGCCGCGGAGATCACCGCCGTCACCGGCCAGAGCCCCTCGGCCCGCTACGCCGAACTCGAAAAGCGTTACGGCTCACCGGCTTATGCCCGCATCGACGCCCCCGCCACCCCCGCCCAGAAATCCCGCCTGGCCGCCCTGACCCCCGACGACATCACCGCCACCGAGGTCGCCGGTGAGGAGATCACCGCCATCCAGACCCGCGCCCGCGGTAACGGCGCGGCCCTGGGCGGCGTCAAGGTCAGCACCGAGAACGCCTGGTTCGCCGCCCGCCCCTCGGGCACCGAGGACAAATACAAGATCTACGCCGAATCCTTCGAGGGGCCGGAGCATCTCGCGCAGGTGCAGGCGATCGCGGAGGAAGTCGTCGGGCGGGCACTGGGTTCGGACTGACGGCGTGTGCGGCTCGGCGAAACTGGTTGGGGCTCAGTACTCGTCGCGTTTGCGGGGCCAGTTGGTGTAGTCGGTGCCGCGGCCCAGGGGTGCGCGGTCGAGGAGTTGCCAGGTGGCGTTGAGGGCGTCGGTGCCGCGGTCGTAGGTCGAGTAGGTGTGGTAGACGATGCCGTCCTGGAAGGCGAAGCAGCTCAGGGCCATCAGTTCCATCACGTCGAGCATGTTGCCGGGTGGGCGGTGTTCGGCGGTGGTGCGCATGATCTCGAAGAAGTCGTCGTTGAAACCGTTGTCGCCGATGGAAACCCAGTCGATGTTCCAGCCGAAACGCTCTTTGTAGGCGTTGAGGGTCGGCAGGGGGGAGCGGGAGGCCAGCAGGAATGTGACGTCGCGGTGGGCCAGGTGGGGGACCGCGCCGACGAGATTGTCGGTCTCGAACGTGCACCCCGGGCAGCCGGCCGGTGTCTTCGGACCGTGCATGAAATGCCGGATGATCAGCTGCGATCGCCCGTCGAACAGTTCGGCCAGCGTCTGCTCGCCGCGATTCGTGTCGAACCGGTACTCCTTGGTGACCGGCACCCACGGCAGCGCCTGCCGCTGCCGCGCCAATGCGTCCGAGCGCCGGGTCGCCTCCTTCTCCTGCGCACGCAATTCCTCGTACGCCGTGCGCCATTGCTCCCGTGTCCCGATGTCGTGTGCGGGCATGCTGCTCCCTTCCGAGCGTTCTCCTTCAGGTAGGACGGGATGCGGGCGCGGGATTCATCGGTTCCGGATCGGGTTGTGCTCGGTGCCGGAGAGCGTGCGGGTCGGCGGGTCAGAATGACGGGTTGTCCTGGATCCAGTGGAATCCGCTGCTGCGGAGGCGGAAGGTGTCGGGATCGACGTGGGCCAGGGTGATGGTTACCGGATGTCCCTCGAGGGTGCCGTCCAGGGTCAGGCGGTCGGGTGTGGGCTGTTGGAATGTGAACTCGGCCAAGGGTTTCGAGGGCGTGTCGGGTTGTCCCTCGCCCTCGATGAGGTGTTGTCCGCCGCTGGTGAGCGTGATGTGGTGGGTCCTGGGATCCAGCATCAGTGTCGCGTCGCGGAGCCGGCCGTCCATGCGTTGGTAGGTCATCGTTCCGGGGGCATCGAAAACTATGCGCTGCCAACGGTTTTCGTCGGTCAGCAGCGGCGGCAGCGGGTGGCCGTCCCGGGTGAAATCGGTGACCGACCAGATGCCGTACAGCGGCGGGTGGGGGCGGCCGTCGCCCGATTCGTGGTAGTTCTTCCAACCGGTGTGCGCCAGTGGCACGAGAAGCCATGGGATACAGGCGATCTGGAGTAGTGCTGCGAGCAGACGGGTGCGGCGGGTGTGGAAGGGGTAGGGGGCGGTCGAGCGTCCGGCCGGGCGATCGAGCACCAGGACGTGGATCAGTCGGCGTGCCTCGGGCGTCAGCAGCAGTAGCGACATGAGCATCAGATGTCCGGACAGGATCTTCACCGGCACGTCGAAGGCCATATCCATGACGAACACGAGGGACATGTCGACCAGGGCGAGCATCGCGCCGAGGATCGCGGTGCGCGGGATGAACAGCAGGATGCCGCCGACGAGTTCGGCTGTGCCGAGCAGCATTTCGTAGGTCGGCGAGGTGCCGACCTGGCTCCACAGCACCCCGATCGGCGAGAAGTCGCCGTACGGTTGTAGCAGGGTTGCCAGTCCGGGTTGCGCCATCTGCGTCGGAATGAGTTTCGCCACGCCGTAGCCGAGCATCTGCCCGGCCACACACAACCGGATGAACAGCAGGAACCAGCCCGCGAGCCGCCGGTATTCGGGACGCCGCCGGTCGAGCACCGACCAGATCAGAGTGCCGGCGACGGAGACCGCCAGCACGCAGAACAGCAGTATCCACAGGATGCGCAGATCCCCACTGCCACTGACGATCAGCCTCGCGTCGACGCCGAAGACCGTGCGCCCGACCCAGTGGTAGACCGGTTCGAGTACCCGCACCTGCCAGATGATCGCGTCCGGGGGCAGCCACCCGTTGGCGCCGAACCAGCCCAGGAATGCGAACAACGGCTGTGGGTAGAGCACGCAGAACAAGCCGAAATACAGGAAAGCGAATCGAAAAGTGATGCGGGTCAAGGGGTTCCAGCGAGTGCGGGGCGACCCCTCGTCGACCCGCCGCGCGCTGTCCCGGTCCGCCGTCGCGGTCGTCACGCCGACCATCCCTTCGAAGTAGGCACGGTACGAACCTATGGACAACGCTCGGGCGATACCTCCGGGGTGTCCCTGAGGTGGACCCTGAATTCGCCGGAGGTCGGGTGTGGTCCCGCTGGGCGATCCGCTGGTTCACAATCGGCGATCAACGTCCGGTGCGGTGGCCCGGAGGGGAGTTCATCGGCCGGACAACGCAATTGGCCGCCGGGATGCCCGGATCAAGGCAACTCCGCAGGAAGTGCGATCGGGCCACGATGCCGGAATCCGGACCGCCAGCCGATCTCCTTCTCCGACACGGTGATTCGACTCTCGGGCCAGCGAACGAGAAGCCGGCGCAGTAATGCCCCGGTGACGGTGCGCACCAGCGCGTTCCCCAGTCCCAGCTGCGGATTGGAAGTGCGTGCGAGATCGACGTTTTCGGGGTCGGCGAAGTGGTCGGGATCGTGATTCGCCGAGGCCAGGCACGGCAGCACCGTTTCGCCCGCGCGAATCCGGTGCGTGCCGATCTCGAGATCCGTGATCGCGAACCGGGGTCCGGCCAACGCCTGGGGTGAGAGGTAGCGCAGCAGTTCGTCGACCGCCGCATCCGGCGAAATACATTCGGCGCGAAGGGGTTCGGCCTGTTCGGGATGGGTGAGCAGGTCCATCATCGAACCCGCCACGAGATCGACCAGCACCTCGTACAAGACGAACAGCAGACAGAACGTCGCCCGAGCTACTATCGGCCGGTCGATATCAAGGGGGGTAGACTGGAGCGGAGCGTTCTTGCAAATGCAATTATCGGTGGTATTCCGCGTCGATAGTGCATTTGCAAACGCACTTCCGTGCGCGGTACTTACGCAGATAATCGTCGCAATCAGCTCGTTTCTCGCATAATTGCATGTTGATGCGCATATATCTGAGTCATTCGAAATTTAGGCAATCTGCCTGCTAATGGCAGGTCATGCGTAGTGTGCAGCCTTCGCGGCAGTAGTGCGACTCGGCCGGATACCATTTGGTAACGATCCATCGCTGTTCACGCACTCGGCTTCTATTCTGATTCTGATATGGCGCGCAGTTTTACCGCGTCACAGTTCCTTGGGGGAATCCGTGAATCGTTTGCCGAAGGCTCGCCGTGATTTGGCGGTCAGTTTATTGGTTCCGCAGGAACGGTGGGGATGGGAGTACGTGGTTCCCGCGCCGGCGATGCCGAGTCCGCTGCGTGAGCAGGCGCCCTGCTGGGTGGGCCTGCCGGAACCCGAGACGTTGCAGCGGGATCGGGCGCGGGCCCGCGGTCGGCGCATCGCGTTGGCGGCCGCGTTTTTGATGGCTGCCTGGGCGAGCGTATTGGCTGCGGCGTTACGCCTGGGCTACTGGCCGGTGGTGGGAGGGGCGCTGGTGGTGCCGGTGCTGGCCTGGTGTGTGGTGTCCGGCATGCGGTCCAGCGCGGCTCGTCGGAAGTATGTGTCCCGGCTGGAACAGGAGCAGTCCCGATTCGGCCGCGCGGTGGCCCAGTGGCAGTCCGCGGTAGCCGAGCACGACCGGCGTGAGCAACTGCGGGTGACATCGGCGGCCCTGTGGTACCCGCTGCAGCCCGCTGAGCAGTGGGCCCAAGTGAACGTCTTCGGCGGGACAGCTGATGGATGGTCGAGTCTTCTTGTCACGCTGGGGCTTTCGCTGCAGATGGCCGGGTCGAGACTGCTGGTGCTGGATTTCTCCGAACGGGGTGTGGCGTCGGAGCTGGTGAGTTTGGCCGATACCGTCGGATACGAGACGCGGGTGGACCGGGTGCCCGCCGACGGGGTCGTCGGGATGGACGGGCTATCGGCTGTGGAGGCCGGTGAGCTTGCGGCCGAGGTCCTGACCACGGTGCTCGGCCGGACGAACGACGGCATGCGGCAAGCGGTCGACGCCGAACTGGTGCAGACGGTCGTGGAGTGCCTGGAGGCACCGTACACGTTCGAGCGGGTAGCCGCCGGCTTGGCGATGATGCGCCGAACCCTCGATGTCGACCGGCAGTCCTGCCTGTCCGCGGCCGAGGTCCGTGGACTGAACCGAGCGACGGAGAACATCGGACCGGAGTGGCCGTCGGTGGGGGAAGAACTTCGATTCGTCTCCGCGACGATGCGGCTGCTCGGTGGTGTGCCGCAAGGTCATTCGCTGCAGGAACCGCTGTGGCCGCAGTCGGGCCTGCGGGTGATCGCCACCGCCGACACGAACGCACGCCGCAAGGATCTGCTCGATCGATTCGTATTCTTCCGGGTGCTGCACGAAATTCGCACCAGCGACCATCGGACGGGCGATGCGGTCGTGGTGGCGGGCGCGGATCAGTTGGGTGCGGCTGAACTTGAGGCGCTGGCCCGGCACGCGGACCGGGTGGGAATGCGGCTGATCGTCATGTGCGAGCACTTGCGTGGCGAACAGTTGCAGTTCCTGGGCGCGGCGGGTAGCGCGACTGTACTGATGCGACTCGGGCACACCGGTGAGGCGGCGGCAGCGGCCGATTTCGTCGGTCGCGGACACAGATTCGTGCTGTCCCAATTGACCGAGCAGATCGGCCGGAGCTTCACCGACGGGGTTTCCGACACCGCCGGGGACTCGTTGACGTCCACCGTGACCGACAATTTCTCCCCGACCTCCAGTGGCTCGTCGGATTCGCAGTCGCGGGCGACGACCTGGTCACAGACCAGAAGCTGGTCGCGGGCCGACAGCGCGTCCGACTCGCGCGGCTGGACCAGGGCCTACGAGTACGTGGTGGAGCCGACGACCTTCCAGGCGCTGCCTGCCACCGCGTTCATATGGGTGGAGACAGGCGGTGGTGGCCGCAGGATCGTGGCCGGTGACTGCAACCCCGGAATCGCGTTGCTGGACCGGGTGGCGGCAAGTCCCAGGACCGCGGCGACGGTCGTATCATGCTGAGCGGCTTCCGATTTCATCAACTACTGACCGTTCCTCGAACGGGATCGCTCGGTGATGACCGGACACAGCAGCCGTCGCGACAGGCAGCGATATTCGCGGCACTCACCGCCGCACACGCCGACCTCGCCCTCGCGGGCCCGGACTCCTGTCTTGCGGTCGCTTGGGACAGGGTCGGTGACGACCGCCGCGTGCGGGTGCTGATCGGCGGCCGTCCGGGTTTCCTCGGCGCATCCGAGTGTGATCGCGGACGCGGTGTGCTGTTTCCGCCCGGTGCACAGGCGTGCGGTGTCGACACGAATTCCATTGCCGTGCACTGGAAAGAGCTGCCGGTCTGGGTACGGTGCACCGGGCGGATGGACGCGCTGTGGCTGCGGCCGCGGGAGGCGTCACACCGGATTCAGCGTGGTGGATTCGAAGACTATGTGGCCCATCTGCCGGGGCGATTCGTTTGGCTGGTCGTTGCGTCGCCGGTGCCGGTCTACGACGTCGACGAGAAGCTGGCTGCTCTGGAGGTTCGGCTACCGCGTCTACGCGCTCGCCGTGACTCCGAGTTCGATCGAGTGTCGTTGCAGCGTAACGAGTTCAACTACCGGGAGTTGTCGCGAGCGCGTTCGACGGGACTGTGGAACGTGCATGTGCTGGTCGGCGGTGCCGATCTCGAAGGTACCCGCCGGGCTGCCGGATTACTGTGCAGTGCAGTAGATCTCGAGGAGTTCGGTTACGTCCTCGCGCCGCACGCGATGACCGCCGAGGTCGACGAGACTTGGCGCGCAAGGATATCCGAGGACGACGACGGCGGGGGCTCGCCGTTCGTCGCCGATACCGAGCTGTTGACGGTGCTGGCCCGGCCACCCGGTCGGGAGTTGCCCGGCGTCCGGATGGTGGAGGCGACCGAGTTCGACCTGACCCCCGAACACTACGGCGAGATCGACCTCGGTTCGGTCCTCGACGACGCCGACGCGCCGCTGCACCCGTTCACGGTATCCCTCGAAACTCTCAACCGGCACGGATTCGTCTCCGGCGCAACGGGCTCAGGTAAGTCGCAGACCGTACGACACCTGCTCGAACACCTGCACACAGCACACGTGCCGTGGCTGGTGATCGAGCCGGCCAAAGCCGAGTACGCCGCGATGGCCGGGCGCATCGAGGCGCCGGTGTCGGTGATCCGGCCTGGTGATCCGGACGCTGTCCCGGCCGGGATCAATCCGCTCGAGCCCGAGCCGGGGTTCCCCTTGCAGACCCACATCGATCTGGTCCGGGCGTTGTTCCTGGCCGCATTCGATGCGGCCGAGCCATTCCCACAGGTACTTTCGCACGCGCTGACGCGTTGCTACACCGACCTCGGCTGGGACCTGGTGCTGGGCGAACCCCGCCGTCCGAGGCCGCGGCCACGCTACCCGCGGCTCGATGACCTACAGAAATCCGCCGTGCAGGTGGTTGACTCCATCGGCTACGGGCGAGAGGTCAGTGACAACGTCCGCGGCTTCATCGACGTGCGTCTGGGAGCGCTCAGACTGGGCACGCCAGGGAGATTCTTCGACGGTCGCTACCGGCTCGACGTCGCAGCGCTGCTGGCCACCGACACCGTGATCGAAATCGAAGACATCGGTACCGACACCGATAAGGCATTCCTGATCGGTGTTGTCCTCATCCGCATCGCCGAACACCTGCGTATCCGGCGCACGCGCGATCGCTGTCCCGGGCTGGCCCACGTGACGGTGATCGAGGAAGCGCATCGGCTGCTGCGACGTGCGGCTCCGGGCAGTCCCGCCGCGCACGCGGTGGAGTTGTTCACCGCGCTGTTGGCCGAGATCCGCGCCTACGGCGAGGGAATCGTTGTGGCCGAACAGATTCCGAGCAAGATCGCACCGGACATCGTCAAGAACACCGCACTGAAGATCATGCACCGACTGCCAGCCGCCGAGGATCGGGACCTCATCGGCGCCACCATGAATCTGTCACCCGCGCAGTCCCGTCACGTCGTATCGTTGCCGCCGGGGCGGGCCGTCGTGTTCACCGACGGGATGGACCGTCCCATCCGGATCGATGTTCCGCTCGGCGAGTCACGGGAAGCGCGTCGACCGGCGCGCATGCCCGTGCTGGCACCGATTCCCCGCGAAAAGCCACTGGTGCTGCGGGATCTGCACCGCGCACGTGTCCTCGCCGAGGATCCGCAGCTGACTCTGTGGATCGAACTGATCCTGCTCGCGCATCTGGTCGGGCGTCCCGGCCCGGTCCCCGACCCCGATTGGGTCGCGATGTTGAGCGGACGTGACGAACCGGCGATCCGCACCGAAGCCGTCGGCCATCGGATCCGGGTCGCGATCGACGCTCGCTATGCCGGGCTGGCCGGTTACTTCCCGCCCGAGCACCTGGCCGATCACCTGCGGGCGTTCGCTGACGCTGCGCTCGGCAACCTGCCCGTTCCCTGCGTCGAGGACGAATCCTGTTGGCAGGCAGGGCGATACCGATGGGCCGACGTCGAACACGCGCTGCACGATCTCGATCTGCCCGCAGATCGTCCGCACCCCGACACCGACCTGTGGGCGCGTCGCGGACTCCGCCTCCCGGGAACCACGCTCGCGGAGCAGCGCGATCTCCTGGACGCGCACCCGGACAGCTGGTGCGATCCGCACATCGTGACCGGGCCCGACCCGATGGTGCTCGGGACCTGCGTCGATCAACTCAGTCAGGCCGTGACGATCGAGCAACGACTTTGCCACGCGACGTCCTATCTGCGCGGACTGACGCGGTGGCCGCTGATCTTCATGGAGGCGCCCGAAGCCAGGGAGGGGAGCCGGTGAGCGTCGACAGTCGTTTGTGGTCACCGAATCGGCACCGGTCTCCGTGGCACGCAGATGTCCGGCTCGGAGCGACTCGGCCCGAGCCCGCACGGCGGGGGAATCGCGTCCCGGGGTTGGGCGCCCCGGAATCCTCCCGACCCACCGTGCTCGACCGGCGACACCGCGAGACGACCCGGCCGACTCGAAGGACTCGCCCGGTGCGGGCCGGTCCACTCTGTCGTTCCCATCGTTCAGGACACGCCATGAGCGTAGAAGCCCGTCCAGATCCGCTCGACCGGACCACACTCGCGCCCGCTGCCGAGGCGACATCCATCGAAACCACCCGCGCGGCCGACGGCGGTGACGGGCCGCAGGTGCACACGCCGGAGTCGGTGACTGCGGTCCAGCCGCGCGGTCCTGCCGACGCGAGCCGATTACGTTCGTCCGATCCGCCTGGATCGGACGAACAAGCTGTTGTCGAAAGTGCTTCGCCCAGTGAGTATTCCGGAACCGTGGTGGCCGATGATGCTGGGCGATCGACTGAGGTCGTCCAACTCGATCGGCCTGCCGCTCAGGACGAGGGGCAAGGTGGCGACCATCCGGACACCGAACTCGAATCCGTTCGGGAGCGGATTCTCGCGGAGGAGAACGCGCGCGAGGAACGCCAGGTCGCCGAGGTCTGCGCCGAATACGGGATCGAGAACCAGGAGCAGATCGCGGCACTCCGCGAGGCTCATGGCGTTTTCACGGAGACCATAGCTCCCTTCGTTATCGAAGGAGCCCACCGGATGCTGGACAGTCTGCGCAGCAAGGTCGAGAAACAGCCCGATACCGTCGTCGTCATCACCTGCCGGGACGGCCTGGCTCTCGGAATGGCCATGGAAAAAATCGATCCGGAATTCTATAAGGCGCATTGTCGGGTTGTCCGGCTTTCCCGGAAGTGTATGGAAAATGTGGTTCAGGACATGGAGAATGTGACGGGGCAGAAATTCGATGATATCGAGGAAATGCGCGATCGGTCCATGATCGATCCCGAGCAGGTACCCGGTGCGGCCCTCCGGACCCAAAGGCACATGCTGGCCAGCGGAGTTCCGGTCACCACGCCTGGTGCCAATATCGTTTTCATCGACTCCGGTGTCAGGGGGACAATTCAGGAACTCGCCACTGCGGCGTGGCCGAAGGCGAACTACAGTAGTGAGTTCCTGAATTATGTCGAATTCGCGAACGATCCGCACAAGGGTACCAAGACAGGCCATTTCCTGCACATGTCTTCCGATCGCGTTCATCCGTCCGACCTCGACGATCCTGTGAGAATATTCGACAACAAACTAGCGGGTCGCGTATACGAAGAACTCATGCACGGAGCGACGGCATCGACCATCGGGCACGACGAGAACGGAAACCCGGTGTACGGCACCGAAAGTTCGTCGGCGGACCAGGTAGCCCCGTATGCGATCAGCGCGAAATATGAAGATTCCAATCTGCGAATGGCAATCATGGATATCGCTCAACGAGCCGTCTCGAGTCGAGCGCGTACTGCGGCGGAGTCGGTCGCCGCAGGGATCGATTACCGGGAGGACTTGCGTCAAGGGGTCAACGCCTACATCCGAAAGGTGCAATCATGGGTAAACGGCGACGACACCGGAGACCCCGAATTCAAGGCGCTGGCGGATTCGTTCGTGCGGCGCGAAGACAAGCACCTAGTCCATCGATTACGAACCGCCACAAGTGATCTCGGCAAGCCCGCGCACACCGCGGTGTGGCTCGGCTACCAGCACCTCTCGCCTGCCGACAAGGAACGTCTCGTCAAGCAGTACGAACGCACCGCCCTGCCCCCGGGCTCGACCGCACCGGAAGGATCATCCGATGGGTGACTACGACGACTCCGACGAGACCCTCGAGTCCGCCTCGGCGGCGATGCTGGAATTCGCCACCCGCTACCCCGAGTTCTCCGCCCTCGCCGACAAACTGCGCGCGGCCGGGCCGCCACCGCCGCGCGTGCAGGGCACACCGATCATCCTGGACACCGACGTCGGCGGCGATCCGGACGACGCCATCGCCCTGGCCTGCGCCGCTCGTCGGCCCGAACTTGCGCTGGTGCTCACCGCCGACGAAAACCGTGGCCAGCGAGCACAATTCGCCCGCTATCTGTTGGATCTGCTGGGGCGAAACGATGTTCGGGTGGTCGCGGGCGCGGATCTGGGCAACACTCGCTACTGGGTTGTCGACGGCCTGACTCCGGCGACCATCGGGCCCCAGTCCGATGATGTGCTGCGCGCGGTGGTCGAGGTCTGCGCGGCGACCCAAGGCCCGGTGCGCTGGGTCGGATGCGGTCCGCTCACCAACCTCGCGCACGTCCTGCGGACGGTGCCGGATCTGGCCGAGCGGCTCGTCGTCACGCAGATGGGCGGCGCGATCAACTACCGCGATCCGAGTCGGGCCGAACACAATTTCCGGCTCGATGCCGATGCGGCTCGCTACGTGGTGGCGACCGTACCCGAGTTGACGCTCGTCCTGTCCGACGTCACCTTCACCGAGGAGATGGAGATCCACGCCGACAGCGAGGTGTACAAGACGTTGTCGGCGCCCGATGCCCCGGTCTGGGCGCGGCTGCTGGGCACTCATCTCGATCGCTGGTTCACCCTCCGCCACCCCGCCACCAAGCAACACGATCCCCTCACCCTCACCGTCGCCCTCGACCTCCCGTTCGTCGATCTCTCGCGCCCCACCATCACCGTCGCCGGGGACGCCCGCATGAGTACCGATCCGGACGGTCATCCGACCTGGGTCACCATCGACGCCAACTACCCGGCGTTCTGGCGTTGGCTCACAACACAACTCGCCATCTGATCCAGCTTCAGGACGGTGCTTCCAGTTGCGTCGCTGCCTCATTCGCGATGCCGGATCAGCCGTAGGACGGAGGAACCTGCCGCCGCCATCGCCACCACACCCAGTAGTACCGCGACTGTGTCCACCGGTCGCAGATGTCGACTGTGTTTGCCCATGAGCCACCACCTTCGTTGTCGCACTTGATAATTCGGTAACCGGCGTATTGTCGGCCGGGTGATGCTGATGCCGGAGACCAGCTTACGGGCGCGTGAGTTCCGAAGGGAGAGAAAATCTGTCGGAGATCTGTGGTCGGAGTACTGGATGACTCGGTGTGGACGGCATCATTACGGGTATGTCGAATCGACAGCCTCTCTCAGAATTGTCCGCTGCTCTGCTCGATCTGTGCCGCAAGGACGGCATGAAGCTCAGTATCGAAGTTCTGGTGATGGACTCCGGAGACGAAGTCATGATCGCCTTGACCGGCACCGCTCCACCCGCTGATCTGACCGACCGCGGTCGCCTGGCCTGCTGGATCCTCGCTATGGTTATGCGTCGTACCGCCGCGTTCGGCGATGGTACGAGAGACGCGGGAATCGCGCTCGCTGCGCTGCCGACGGACACAACGCTGCACGATATGAACGTCGGTGAGCGAGTCAAACACCTCGGGAGATCGCATGGGTTCAGCAAGCACGATTACGGGGCCCACCGTAACCGAGTTGTCAACGAAATCGCCACGTGTGTCGAGCTCGAGTATCCGAATTACTGTGCGAGACAGTCAATGCGGCGGCATGACGCAATTCCCACCATATTCTTTGCCGGATACGACGTCAACGAGACTATGGACCAGGTTGCCGAAGCCGTGGGTATAGAGGTGGATCGGCTTCCGTTTCCTGCCACTGTCTGTTCGATGGCATCCCGTGTCGCAATGATTGCCGGATACACCTTTGCGGCGCAAGCCGATATGGGCGGCCTCTCTGCCGATGAGCGTTACACTTTGTACCGGCGTCAGGGATCGAGCAGGAACCAGCCCATCAATCGATATCGCGGCCTGACCGCAAACCTCCTGGGAAGTCTGACGGAGGCGCGCATAACCATTATCGAACGATCCGACCTGGTGATCGTTCTCGGAGGAGACGCGGGAACAGACAGCGAGACGCAGTTCGCCGATCGGCTCGGCAAGCCCGTGGTATCGCTTCCCGCGACAGGCGGAGCTGCTCGGCGCTATTACGACAATTTCACCGGAAGAATCCCTACGGCCATCGCTGCCGACTACCGCGATCTCGCTCATCGCGATCCGGATATTTCGGTCCCGGCAGTGGGGCGGGTTGTCACTCACCTCCTGGCCGATCAGTTCGGCTGAGCCATATCCATCACTCAGTACCACAACACAATCCGAAGAAAGGACCGAATACAGCGATGCGCACCGCCGACACGCGATGCCCCACCCCACCGAAACGATCCCGCGGCATGCGGCTGTTACTCATTCGCCACGGCGAGAGTTGGAGCAACGTCGAGGATGTGATCGCCGGTGAGCGCAGTTGCCGCGGCCTGACCGATCGTGGTCGCCACCAAGCTGCGCTGGTTGCCGAATGTCTTGCGGCAGAACGGGATCGGACGGATATCCGCATCGTCTACTCGACCGGCGTCCGGCGGGCTGTGGAGACCGCCGAGCCGATCGCGGAAGCATTCGGTGTGCCGTTGCGGCCCGAGTTCCCGTACAACGACCACGGTGCCGCCGAGGGGAGCGGACGAAGCGAAACACTTTCCGGTGCAGCAGGATCCCGGCCACTGTCCGTCGATGGGCCGATCGCGCCCGGTGTCGATTCATGGGCGACTTCGGCCCGCAGAGTGGGGCGGATGCTCGACGTCTTGATGTGTCGTCATCACGGAGACACCGTGGTGCTCGCCTGTCATCGGGAGACGGTTCTTGCTGCGGGGCAACACTTTCAGCGTATACCGCCGACTCTCGATCATGCCACCGCTGAGGTCGATTACACCGCGATAACCGAGTGGGCGTACGGGCCGCGATCCAGAGATCCCCAACACTGGCGATGGACGCTGGTCCGCCACAACGACACTCGGCACCTGCTGACCATGTGAGTTCGTTGCTCGCGGATTCGAAAAGTCGAATCTCTTCCCGCGCCTCCTCGCATATGTCAGGGCCGATGATCGGCGACTCTCGTCGATCATCGGCCCTCGGCGGACTTCACGGGCGTATGAGGAGAGGTTTCGGTCGTCTCCTCGCCGAGCGTGCGCCGTCCGTCGCACGTAGTGGCCGCAGGTCAGACGGTGAGCACGATCTTGCCCTGTAGATGGCCGCTCTCGATCAGCCGGTGGGCGTCGGCGATGTGCTCGAACGGGAATGTCTGTTGGACGTGGACGCGGAGTTTGCCCTGGTCCACGAGGTTGACCAGGCTGTTCAGGGCGATCGGATCGGGCTCGACCGCGATGCCGCTGAAACGCATACCGGCGGCTTCGAACCTCGCGATGAGGTCGGTGTCCTCGTCGGCGACCGCTGTGACGAAGTGGCCGCCGGGGCGGAGAACCGCGAGTGAGCGGGCGGCGGCGTCGCCGCCGAGGGTGTCGAGGACCAGGTCGATGTCGCTGATAGTTTCGGCGAAATCGACTGTCGTGTAGTCGATCACCTCGTCGGCCCCGAGTTCCTCGACGAACTCTCGCTTACTCTTGCTCGCGGTTGTGATCACGTGTGCACCAAGGGATTTCGCGATCTGGATCGCGACATGGCCGACGCCGCCACCACCGGCGTGGATCAGCACGCGGGTGCCCTCGCGAATATTGCCGAGGTCGACCAGGCCCTGCCACGCGGTCAACCCGACCACCGGCAACGCCGCCGCCTCGATATGCGAGAGCGAGGCCGGTTTGCGCACCAGATGCAGGGCCGGCGCCGCCACGAATTCGGCGTACGCGTTGGCCGCGCGCGGGAACAGCGGCATGCCGAACACCTCGTCGCCCGGCCGGAAACGCCACGACTGCGCGGTCTCGACCACGCCGCTGACATCCCAGCCGAGGATGAACGGTGGCTGCCCCAGAAGCGGGAATTCGCCTGCGCGCAAACGTGGTTCGAGTGGGTTGAGTCCGATGGCCGCGACGCGGATCAGGACTTCGGTCGGCAGGGTTCGGGGTTCGGGCACTTCCTCGATGGTGAGGACTTCCGGTCCGCCGAGGGTGTGCTGGGTGATGGCTCGCATGGTTCGAGTCTGAATCGCCGAGCGTGGGCGTACCACCGGTGTCTCGCCAGGAAATCCCGATAACCCGCCAACCTCATCGATCCGGAATCCGGCCTACAGTGGTGCTGATGACCGAACTCGTCCCCGAACCGGTGTTCTGGACCGATGATCCGCCGGACTGCGAACCCCTGACCCACGGCGCGGATATCGCCCCGCACTTCCACGACTTCGGCCAGCTCCGGTACGCCGCGTCCGGCGCGCTGGTCACGGCGACCGAGGTCGGCACCTGGGTGACACCGGCGAACCGCATCACCTGGGTACCGCCGTACTTCGTGCACAGCAGCCGCTCCCATGGCGAGACCGACGTCCGCCTCCTCCGCGTCCCCTCCGCCGCGGCCGCGCAATTGCCCACGGAGCCTTCGGTTTTCACGGCCAGCGCACTGATGCGCGAAGCATATCTGGCGCTGCTCACCGAGCCCACCGAAACTCCCCGCGCCCGCCTCCTGCTCGAGGTCGTCCTCGCCGAACTCACCCGCGCCCCACAGGAACCCCTGCGCCTCCCCGAACCCACCGACCCTCGCCTCAAAGCCGTCACCGACCTGCTGCACACCGACCCCGCCACCCCCGCGACCCTCGCCGAACTCGGCCACCGCACCGGCTCCAGCAACCGCACCCTCAGCCGCCTCTTCAGCAGCGACCTCGCCATGACCTTCCACCAATGGCGCACCCTCCTACGCATCCAACGCGCTCTCCTCGAACTCGCCGACGGCACCTCGGTCACCGACACCGCCATCCGCCTGGGCTGGTCCAACCCGACCAGCTTCATCGAAGCCTTCACCGACCTCGTCGGCCAAACCCCGGGTCGTTACCGCAGTGCGGCACACGTCATGCCCGACTGACGCCGGTGTCGCGCCTGCTGACCCGCTACTGCGAAGCCCCGCATCGCAAACACGATCGAGCGGCCATTTTGAATTTCCAAAGATGTTCTCGGACAATCTCTTCCGGCATGTCACATCTGCCAGACCCGTGAATGTGCCTACCTGATAGTGGCACTCGCATCAGCGAGTCCGAGATCCACAGTGGCCGCGATGATCTCGGCCGAACACGGCTCGAACATCGGTGTCAGCGCAGGCTTCGGTCGGTGGTGTCGAAGTGACGTCCGGCCGCATCGTGGCTATCGGTGCGGGGTGGATACGGGTCCGAGGAACGGGAGGACGACCGTGCAGGTCGACGGGGTGGCGTGTGTCGGGTCGAGGGCGTTGAGTACCTCGTGCACCGCGACCGGGTCCGAGGGTAGTTCGTTGTGGTCGGTGAAATCGGTCGGGCAGAGGTCCTGGAGGACGACGTTGTGCACGTTGGGCCCGTCGAGCAGGCCCGTGGTGTACGGGGTGGCGATCTCGTCGTAGCGGGTCACGATCATGGTGAACGGAATCCGCGGTGTGGCAGCGGGATTCGGGTGGAAGTCCCGCAGGAACGGTGCGCCCGGTGACAGTTGACACGGTCCGCAGCGGCGGGTGGCCGTCGCGCCGCTGCCGGTGGATTCCACCAGTGGTTGCGCGGCGGCGAGACCACTGACCGTGGACCCGTGCATGGGTGCGGCCAGCGCGATGTAGCGGCCGATCTTCGCCGCCCCGCCGAGTCGGCTCAGGTAGTAGTAGGCCACCGCGCCACCGATCGAATGACTCACCAGGTCAACATGTTTCGCCCCCGTGGCCGCCAGGACCTGATCGACGAACCTGCCGACCTGCGCGGCACTGTCCTGCACCGGAGCGGTCGCGCCGAGCGGACCCGGCCCCTCGGATCCGTAGGTGGTGGTGAAAACGCAGTAGCCCGCGCGGGTCAGCACCGGCGACAGGGTGTTCCAGCTCATCGTATCGTTCGACAAACCATGAAGCAGCACAACGGGATTCGGATGTTCCGCAGTCGGTCGACAGGACCGATCGTTGGCCCCGGGTGGCGACTGCCCCGGTCCGGTCACTTCGGCCAGCACGCCACCCGGATAACTGTAGGACGGGTCGGGCAGGTGATCATCGGCCGCACCCGTCCCGGCCGCTGTCACGAGCATCGCGGCAGCCAGCGTGGCAGCGGACATCACTCGTCGCACCGTCGTACTCCTTCACTCGTACTTCCCGGTCGGAGGTCCTTTCTTCCCCGCCGTGAGAGGCATGACCGACCGGCCGGTCACAACATAGCACGGGGAGTACGCTTACGGCACCGAGAGATTTCGTGGCAGCGAGAGAGAGGAGAGCGGTCCATGGCCCGACCCGCCGAACCCGGACGCAGGGCGCTGCTGGATGCCGGTTCCGCGGTCGCCGATCGCGAGGGACTGCGCGGCCTGTCGGTCAACGCTGTCGTCGCAACGGCCGGAATGTCCAAAGGCAGCTTCTACCACCACTTTCCGGACCGCCGCAGCTACGTGATCGCCCTACACCGCCGCTACCACGACACCCTGGCCGAAGCGATCCTCACCGAAATCGCCGACCTCCCACCGGGTTTCCCCCGCCTCACCACAGCGATAACCTCGTACCTCGACATCTGCCTGCGCACCCGGGGCACGAAAGCCTTTCTCGCCCAATCCCGCACCGACACCGACCTGCTCGACGAGGTCCACACCCGCAACCAAGCCGTAGCCGCCCTCATGGAACCCGACCTCCGCACCATCGGCTGGCCCGACCCCACCGCAGTAGCACACCTGGTCGTGGCCATGGTCGCCGAGGTAGCCCTCTCCGAACTGTATGCCGAAGCGCCACAACAGAATCTGCGTTCGGCCGTGATCGACCTGATCACCGGATAGCGCCGATCCGACAGTGCCCGGCGGCAGCTTCATGTCGCCGTAGCGGATACGGCCGATCCGCGAGGTGCGAACTCGGACGTTCCTCGGCTACTTCGCCACGGCCTTACCGCCGGTCGGCCCGACCGCGAACCAGGTCCCGCCGACGCCCTGCCCCAGCAGGTCTCCCGGCCGCTTGTCCTTCGAGAAGTAGTACACCGGCCAGCCGCCGATGGTGATCTGGCACGAGCCGTCCGCCCGCTCGACGAACCCGGTCAGTTGGGGATTGATCCCGTCCACGTACAGATTCTGGCCACGGCTGACCAGCAGTGGCGGCCAGGTGCCGGCGCAGTTCCCGTTGCAGTTCGACGCGGACGGCTTGGCGGTGTCCTTGTCGAACCGGTAGAGCGAGCGCCCGTCCCGATCGGTCACCCGCATCCCGACAACGGGGTCGATGACCACCCTGAGCTCGATCGCATTGGCCCCCGCGGGCGCGGACCCGTTGTAAATGTTCAGCCACCCTTGGGTTTTCGCGAGCGCAGGCGCCGATGCCGACGGGGCCGCCGGGGCAGCGGTAGCAGCCGGAGTGGCGGACAGGGCCATCACCCCGGCCGCAGCGACCGCGGCCATCGCGCTGGTGATCATCGTCGTGATTCTCGACATGGTTTCCTCCGAAGGTGTTCGCGTTGCCAGTGCCCACAATCCTTCGCCGTCGAAGCCGAATGTTCTGTTCCCGCCACGACATTCGTTGTGTATCCGCGCCGACACAACACCACCCCGCTCGAACCGCGGCTTCTCCTGGCGCCGAACCCCGGTACCCCTGGGATCAGCGCAGTGATCGGCCGCTGGTGATGCTCAGCCGTGGCTGGCTTTGTTCGCCTGTGTGTACTGGTCGTCGGTGACGGGCTCGAGCCAGGTGGTGCCGTCACCGGTGTCGGCGCCTTCGAGCATGGCGATGTGGCTCATCATGCAGTCGATGCCGGCGCCGTGCCAGTGCTCTTCGCCGGGTGGGGTCCAGACGGTGTCGCCGGGGGTGAGGCGGATGACGGCGCCGTCGCGGTTGACGACGAGTCCGCTGCCGTCGGTGCAGTAGAGGGTTTGGCCGTGGGCGTGGGAGTGCCAGTTGGTGTGGGCTCCGGGGGTGAAGCGCACGATGCTGGCGATGAGCCGCGATCCGTCGACGGGCTTCTTGAGCGGGTTGACGTAGACGTCGCCGGTGAAGTTCTGCTCGGGAGCCTTGGCGGTCGGGGTGCGTGTGGTCAGTTCCACGGGGTCTCCTTTTCGGTTTCGGTTGTCGCACTGGATGTTTGATCCGGCGCGTGTTCGGTGGCGGCCCAACTGGCGAGCAGGGCCAGATTGTCGGCCGAAGCGGTGGCGGGTTCGGCGGTGTAGGCGGTGAGGGTGAGTCCGGGTGCGGCGACGAGTTCCATCGAGTCGTAGGCGAGTTCGAGATGGCCGACGGCGGGATGATGGAAGGTTTTGATGCCGCCGCGGTGGATGCGGACGTCGTGGGTGGCCCAGCGGGTACGGAAGGCTTCGCTGTGGGTGGCCAGTTCGCCGATCAGCGCGGTGAGGTCCGGGTCGTCGGGGTGGCGGCCGGTTTCGGCGCGCAGCAGCGCGACCGCGACCGCGAGGGCGCCGTCGTGGTCGGGGTAGTAGTCGCCCGCGCGGGGATCGAGGAAGTCGAAGCGGGCGATGTTGCCGCGGTGGGCGGGATTGTCGAGGACCGGCGAGTAGAGGGCGCGCCCGAGCTGGTTGCTCGCCAGGATGTCCAGGCGACCGTTGCGGACGAACGCCGCGGTGCCGGTCATGGAGTCCATCACCCGCTGCACGCTCGCCGGGACCTGGACCTTGGCGCGGCGGCGCGGGGTGCGGGCGGGTTTGGCGGTGCGAGCGAGGTTGAACAGGTGCTCGCGCTCGGCATCGGTGAGCCGCAACGCGCGGGCCACAGCGGACAGGACGTCGTCGGACACGCCGCTGATGTGCCCTTTCTCGAGGCGGATATACCAGTCGGTGCTGACCCCGGCGAGCACGGCGACCTCTTCGCGCCGCAGCCCCGGTACGCGCCGCCGCCCACCCGCGGGCAGCCCCACCTGTTCGGGAGTGAGCTTCGCCCGCCGGGTTGCCAGGAAGTCTCTGATCTCGGCTCGGTTGTCCACACCACTCACGGTACGAGGAACGCCGAATTTAGGGAGGTCGAATCACTACCCCCGATAACGCAACCTCCCGCCCGGGCGCGAACAGCGGTTTCCTGGATGCCATGACCACTTCCCCCACTCCGGTACACCTGCCGGCCGCATCGGCGTATACCCCTGTGCCCGAGCCGGTTTCCGATGCTCGTCACGCCCGATCGGCGCTGGCGGCGGCGGTGCTGGGCTTCTTCGTCGTCACCCTGGACGCGGTCGTGGTGAACGTGACGCTGCCGTCGATCCGCGCCGACCTCGGTGGCGGGGTGGCCGGGCTGCAGTGGGTGGTCGACGGCTATACCCTGATGTTCGCTGCACTATTGCTGACGGCTGGGTCGGTGAGCGATCGCGTCGGTGCCCGTCGCGCGTTCTCGACCGGAACGGTGGTGTTCGTGCTGGCTTCGATCGCGTGCGGTCTCGCCCCGGCCCTGCCTGTGCTGGTGGGGGCGCGATTCGTGCAGGGTGCGGCGGCCGCGGCGATGATGCCCGCGTCGATGGCGCTGATCCGCCAGGGGTTCCCGGAATCGGCGGCGCGGGCTCGTGCGGTCGCGGTGTGGGCGATGGGCGGGGCGGTCGCGTCCTCGGCGGGCCCGGTCCTGGGCGGTGTGCTCACCATGATCGATTGGCGGCTGATCTTCTTCCTGAACGTGCCCGCCGGCGCGCTGGCGTTGTGGCTGGCATCGCGCACCGAGGCGAGCCCGCGGCGGCGGGTGCCGTTCGATCCGGTCGGGCAGCTCACCGGTGTCGTCGCCATGAGCGCGGCGACGTTCGCGGCGATCGAGGCCGGTGCTCGCGGATTCGGTTCGGCGACAGTGCTTTCGGCGTTCGGGTTGGCCGTTGCCGCGCTGGCCGGGTTCGTCGTCGCTCAGCGGAGGGTGGCGCATCCGATGCTGCCGCGGGGGCTGTTCGCGTCTCGCGCCGTGGTGATCACGGTGGTCACCGGCTTCGCGTTCATGGTCGGTTACTACGGGCTGCCGTTCGTGATCAGCCTGTTCCTGCAACAGCACCGCGGCCTGTCCGCCCTGCACACCGGGTTGGTGTTCGTGCCGATGATGCTCGTCGGCGCCGCACTGACCCCGCTCTCGGCCCGATTCCCGCGCAAACCGATCATCGTCATCGGACTCGCGCTGATGGCCATCGGCCTGGCCGTCCTCGGATTCACCGCCGCGTCGATGCCGCTGTGGGTGCTGGCAGGGCTGATGATGCTCGTCGGGCTCGGCGGGCCGACCGTGTCACCACCGGCGACCGCGGTGTTGCTCGACGCCGTTCCCGCTCGGCAGGCCGGGGTCGCGTCCGGAGTGTTCAACACCAGCCGCCAGCTCGGCGGCGCGCTCGCGGTGGCCGTGTTCGGCGGGCTGCTCACCCACCCCGACACCTTCGCCGCGGGCGTGCGCACCAGCCTGCTCATCGCCGCCGTCGTGCTCGCCGCCACCGCGGTGCTGGCGCTGTTCCTGCCCGCTACCAAGGCGACCCGATGACCGAAAATATATGTACGCCAACCGATCTCGCCCACCGAGGTGACATCGGATCAATATCCGACGACGAGAGGAAGCAATCGTGACCGAGGAACAGAGCACCGGTTGGACCGGCGGGCAGCGCGCGTTCGGCGACTTCGCGCCCGGCCTGGTCCACTACACCGACAAGGTCCTGTTCGACGAGGTGTGGGAACGCGAGGACCTGTCCAAGCGGGACCGCAGCCTGATCACCGTCGCCGCGCTCACCGCGATGGGCAAAACCGATCAACTCACCTTCCACCTCGACTTCGCCCGCCGCAACGGCGTCACCGAGACCGAACTGAAAGAGGCGATCACCCATCTCGCCTTCTACACCGGCTGGCCCAACGGCATGAGCGCGATGACCGTCGCCGAACAGGTCTTCGGCGACTGAGGACCTCGCCGCGCCATCCCGGCAGCGATCGGTGAACGCCGCCGCCACCCGTGAGTATCACCTGAGAACCAAGGAGTACGAAGTCATGATCCTGCACGAGACATACACGCTGTCCAACGACGTGCGCATCCCGAAACTGGGCCTGGGCACCTGGTTCATCGACGACGACAAGGCCGCCGACGCCGTGCGCGCGGCCGTCGCCCTCGGCTACCGCAACATCGACACCGCGCAGGCCTACGGCAACGAGCGAGGCGTCGGCGAAGGAGTCCGCGGCACCGATATCGCCCGCGACGAACTCTTCGTATCCACCAAACTCGCGGCCGAGATCAAGGACTACGACCGAGCCGTCGCCGCGATCGAGGCCTCCTTGGCAACACTGGGCCTGGACCACATCGACCTGATGCTGATCCACAGCCCGCAACCCTGGGCCGACTTCCGGGGCGGCGACTACGCCGAGGGCAACCGCGAAGCCTGGCGCGCCCTCGAAAACGCCTACCAGGCAGGCAAACTCCGCTCGATCGGCGTCTCCAACTTCGAACAACCCGACCTCGACAACATCCTCTCGACCTGCACCATCACCCCCCACGTGAACCAACTCCTCGTCCACGCAGGCAACACCCCCACCGACCTCATCACCTACTGCGAGGACCGAAACATCCTCGTGGAAGCGTATTCCCCCATCGCCCACGGCCAGATCCTCGACAACCCCGACATCCGATCAATGGCCGCCCGATACCAGGTAACCGTCCCACAACTCTGCATCCGTTACACGTTGCAGCTGGGCACCGTATCGCTCCCCAAAACCGCCACCCCCGAACACATGCGCAGCAATGCCCAGGTCGACTTCGAGATCACCGAGGACGATATGAACGTCTTGCGCAACCTGCGCGCCCGGGATTACGGGGAGCACAGCGTGTTTCCGGTTTACAGCGGCGAGTGACCGCCACCGTTGGCAACACAGCGGAGCTGCGGGGACTGTGCGAACAACGGTGTGACTCCGGCCGCCAGCGTTCCGACGCCCGAGATCCCCAGCGACCTCGACACCGTCCCCGGGAGCCCTGTACCCGTTGCCTGCCAAGCGGTCGACGCCCGCGCCGACGTGCTGCGCTGGAACCGTGTGCACGGCCTGCACCCTGCTTCGGTCAGTGCTCCGGCGGGTGAGTGCGACACTCGCTGGCAGCTGTTCGCGGCGCCGGGTCATCGTGGTCGGCTGTCAGCGACACCATGCACGGGCGCAGCAGCCGGATGATGTGTTCAGGTTCGGCGTCGGCGAGATCGTCCGATTTGGACAGGTGCCGGGACACCATGACACCGAGAATCACGGCGCTGATCAGGGCGGACCGCAGATCGGCGTCCTCGGCGGGGATCGCGTCGGCGATCTGCGTTCGGTAGCGGGCCATGGCCGCGCTGACGGCGTCGGCGGCTTCGGGGTTGGTCAGCATGGACCGGAACATGCTCAGGGACTCCACCGGCTCGTCGGTCAGCCGATCGGCGAGGTTGGCGAGGATCTGCTCGGCGGCCTGCCCCGGTTCCGCGGCGATCTCGGGGGTCGGCGCGGCCTCGAGTACTCGCCGGAACAGCTCCTGCTTGGAGCCGAAATAGTGCATGACCAGACCGGATTCGACCCCGGCGGCCGAGGCGATCCCGCGGATTGTGGTCCGTTCATAACCGTCGGCGAAAAATGCCCGGGCGGCGGCGTCGAGGATGCGCGCTTCGCTGCGGCGGGCCTGCTCGGCCCGCGAACCGGTCCGGGGAGTCGTCATCGGCCCATCGTACGCATATTGACCGGATATCCAGTTCGTTGTACCGTCGTTCAGTGAACGCTTGTTCAACGAACCTTGTCGCAGCGAAAGGGATCACCGATATGCCTCCTGCCTCCATCTCCGATGTTTTGACCCGCCGCCGCCAACTGACCCTGGGCGGTGACGCCGACGGCCTGGCCGACTTGTACGCCCCCGACGCGGTGATCGAAGCGCCGTTCGCCGGGCCTTCGGATTCGCCCATGCGCCTGGTCGGCCGGGAAGCGATCCGCGAGTACGCGAGGCGTATCACGGCGTCGCCGATCCGGCTGGACTCCTACGAAGTGGCCGAGATCTACCAGACTCGAGACCCGGAAGTGGTGATCGTCGAGATGAGGGGAAAGGCGACCGTGACTACGACGGGCCGGGCGTTCGAGACGACGTCCATCCAGATCCTCCGGATCCGGGATGGCCACATCGTTCTGTTTCGTGATTACGCCAACCCCAAGGTTCTCGACGACGTTCTCGAGGGAGCGCAACAGTGAAACAGTCAGTGCGCGTGGCCGTCACGGCCGCTGCCATCAGCCTGACAGTCGTCGGCTGTGCTGCGACCGCAGCCGCGACACCCGCCAGCGGGGTGTCCGCGAGGCTGCTCTGGACGGCCGACATCGACGGCGTCGATCACGTTCTGATGCAGTTCACACTCGCCCCTGGCGGATCGACAGGGTGGCACTATCAAGACGGGGCGGCCTATGTCGCCGTGGTCAGCGGAACTTTGAGTCACTACGGACCGAACTGTGTGCTCGACGGAATCCACCGGGCCGGCGACGTCAGCTCGGAGCCGCCAGGAGTCGGCAACGTGCACGACGGACGCAACGAAGGATCAGAGCCGGTGGTGATGGACGTGCTCTACGTCCAGCCGGTAGGCGTGCCGACATCGGTCAATACGCCGGCTCCGAACTGCGTCACGCCGACCGCTGCGGAATGATCGAGGACGGGCCGGAATGTCTGATACAGCTGGACTCGAACGCAAGGTCAAGCAGTTCAACAAGATCATTGTCGGTTTGCAGAGAATCGGGATCGCATTCGGGCCGATGCACCTGCTGACTGTGCCCGGTCGCAGGAGCGGACTCGAGCGTACGGCTCCGGTCAATGTCGTGCCGATTGCTGGACAGCGCTACCTCATCCAGGTTTATCCGAGGGCCGGGTGGGTGGCAAATGTCCGTAGTGCGGAAACGGCGACTCTGAGCCGAGGTCGACGGTCTTCGACGGTTCGCTTGGTCGAACTGTCGGTGCAGGAACGTCGCCCGCTGCTGCATGACCATGTGCTGAACAGCCCGAAGCGGGTGGCCGCTCTATTCGTCAGAAGTGGGCTGACAGAGCGGGCCGACGCGGAGGCTGTGGCAGCCGCCGCAGACCGTATTGCGATGTTTCGGATCGTGTCGAAGTGACCGGCAAGATGTCCTCGAGGCAAGGCGACCATGCCATTTCGAGCGCGCCGATGACACCCGTCTGAGAGCATGTTCCGCGACGGTTGGCGGAACATGATCGGCATGAGCGGGCGTCGACGACGGCACCCGCATCGCAGGAGTCAGCAGCTGGCTCGCCCAAAGATGGTGGCGCCAAGGGCATTTGGCACCCTGAACCACCCATCCATTCCGCAACTCATTTCGGCGGAGAATCGGCCCCGGCAGACTCGACCGGTGGCGCAGATTGTCCGGCGCCGCCATGGCCGTCCCGTCAGTACCTTGGGACGCCAAAGGGGGGCGCGCAATGCCACACAACAGCGAAGCCGCAGGCTACTGGCCTGCGGCTTCGTAATGAGTGGGCCTAACCTGGATCTTGCGCCGGGCCTGCGGCCCGGCGTGATCGGGTTCGGATTGGTTGTTTGCCGCTGATCAGCGGCTTTCGGGCAATCTTGGGTGGCCCGGTCGGCGGGTTGGCCGCCGGGCTCCACGGGC
>NZ_WEGK01000014.1 GCF_009604405.1 Nocardia macrotermitis | reverse complement strand
ACTGACTCACCGAAAGGGTGCTCCTGCAACTGCCATATTCGAACCTAGACAACTCGAATTATCGCAGGTCAGAGCACCCTTTCCTCATACCGACACACGGTGTCGGAATTCCGGTGAATGCGCGAGGCTAGCCTGGATCTTGCGCCGGGCCTGCGGCCCGGCGTGATCGGGTTCGGATTGGTTGTTTGCCGCTGATCAGCGGCTTTCGGGCAATCTTGGGTGGCCCGGTCGGCGGGATGGATCGCACCCACCCACATCGACCCCACCCGCACCCCACGCGTCAACCACCGCCACCACGCCGCAGAACTCCTCGCCCAGATCGTCGCGCGAATCCATACCCGCCGGGAACGAGAACGCGCGGCGCACCAGCGTTGGCTACGGGAACGAAAACCCGGCGACCTCGCCGCCTGACCCCGGGGCATCACCACCTACCCCGAGGCATCACCGCCTGCCCCGGGACATCACCGGCTCCCCCGGGATATCACCCGGCTACCCCAGGGGCATCGCCGCCTGGTCAGGGCGATCGAGACTTTGCGGGACTGCGAATCGTCGCCACGGCAGGATGGAAGAGGCTCACCAGTGCGACGCCTACGGCCGACGTGGACTCGATCGGCTGCATGAATTCCAGCGAGCGGCTCGTGAGTTCCGAATCGACGCCCTGGTCCGCGAGATCCACTCCGGCGCAGACGACAGACGCGCGAGACACCCGCCCACGACCGGTACCGGCACACTCCAGCCCCGGAACCCGCACGCGCCCTCCGGAATTCACCGCACCGCACGGAAAGTTCACCATCTTCGCTGACAATGGGGACGCAGCTTCGTCACGTCCCCGGTCCGATGGGAGCCAGCGTCATGCACGATGACCGCCTGTTGATCGAAGGTCGCCTCGCGCGCGTCCTCGCCGAACGAATCGTTCCGGCGATTCACGCGGAGTCCAGGCCACTGGCCGCGAGTGTGTGGGTCGCGCCCGGAGAGCCGGTGCCGGTGGCCGAGGGGATTGCCGCGCCGCGTACGCCGATCGAATCGGGTGCGCGGTGGGGTGCGCCCTGGGGAACGAGTTGGTTGACCGTCGAAGGGGCGGTGCCGGTGGAGTGGGCGGGGCGGGTTGTGGAGGCGGTGATCGATCTCGGGTTCGATTCGGGGATGGCCGGTTTCCAGTGCGAGGGGCTGGTGTATCGGGCGGACGGGTCGCCGGTGAAGGGGTTGCATCCGCAGAACAGTTGGGTTCGGGTGGCCGCGCCCGCGGTCGGGGGCGAACGGGTGCTGCTGCATGTCGAGGCGGCGTCGAATCCGATGGTGCCGTTTCCCGGACCGACGCCGCTGGGCGATCGGACCACCGCCGGTGACGAGCCGCTGTACCGGTTGGGGCGGCTGGAGCTGGCGATCTTCGACGAGGAGGTCTGGGAGCTGGTCCAGGATCTCGAGGTGCTCGGCGAACTCATGCACGAGATGCCGGACAATCCCGCGCGACGTTACGACATCGCCCGCGCCATCGAACGCGCCCTGGACGCCATCGATCTCCAGAACGTGAACGCCACCGCGTCCGCCGCCCGCGCCTGCCTGACCGAGGTGCTCGCCGCCCCGGCCGTTCCCTCCGCGCACACGGTCTGCGCGGTCGGACACGCGCACATCGACACCGCGTGGCTGTGGCCGCTGCGCGAAACGGTCCGCAAGATCGCCCGCACCACCGCCAACATGTCCGCGCTGCTGGCCGACGCACCCGAATTCGTCTACACGATGTCCCAAGCGGCGCAATACGATCTGCTCGCCCGGCACCGGCCGGAGATCTACGCGAAGGTGCGCAAGGCCGTGCAGGAGGGCCGGTTCGTACCCACCGGCGGTATGTGGGTCGAGGCGGATACGAACATGCCGGGTTCGGAGGCGATGGCGCGGCAGTTCGTCCACGGCAAACGTTTCTTCCTCGAGGAATTCGGCACCGAGATCCGCGAGGTGTGGCTGCCGGACACGTTCGGCTTCGCCGCCGGGCTGCCGCAGATCATTCGCGCGGCCGGATGCACCCGGCTGCTCACGCAGAAGATCTCCTGGAGCCGCACCAACCAGTTCCCGCACCACACCTTCCTGTGGGAGGGTATCGACGGCACCCGGATCTTCACCCATTTCCCGCCCGTCGACACCTACAACTGTTCGATGATGGGTCGCGAAATCGCCCATGCCGCACGCAATTTCAAGGACAAGGGGCGCGCGTCGACCTCGCTCGCGCCGACCGGCTTCGGCGACGGCGGCGGCGGGACGACGCGCGAGATGATCGCCATGGCCGCCCGCATGCGAAACCTCGAAGGTTCGCCGAAGGTGGTGTGGACCGATCCCGCCGACTTCTTCGACCGCGCCGAGGCCGAATACACCGACCCGCCGGTGTGGGTGGGCGAGCTGTATCTCGAACTGCATCGCGGCACGCTGACCAGTCAGGCCGGCACCAAACAGGGCAACCGGCGCAGTGAACATCTGCTGCGCGAGGCCGAGTTGTGGGCCGCCACCGCGACGGTCCGCACCGCCGCCGAGTACCCGTACGAGGATCTGGACCGAATCTGGAAAGTGGTGCTGCTGAACCAGTTCCACGATGTGCTGCCCGGATCGTCCATCGCCTGGGTGCACCAGGAGACCGAGCAGGCGCACGCCGAGGTGGCCCGGGAACTGACCGCGATCATCGAACAGGCGCAGTGGACGCTCGGCGGCGAAGAGGCCGGACCGAACCTCTTCAATCCCGCACCGCACGAATGGTTTTCGATCCCGGCGGGCGCGGCGGGCCCGGCGCAGCCGCACCACCCGTGTGTGGTGACCAAACGCGCCGAGGGCGGATATGTCATGGACGACAGCCTGATTCGAGTCGAGATCGACGCATGCGGCCTCGTCGTCTCCGCCTTCGACCTCACCCGCCAACGCGAAACACTCCCGCCGGGCGCGACCGCGAACCTGCTGCAACTACACCCCGACCTGCCCAACGAATGGGACGCCTGGGACGTCGACCGGTTCCACCGCAACCGCGTCACCGACCTCACCGACGCGGATTTCCTTGCTGTACAGCCGGATTCACGATCAGGCGCAGTGGTGCGGATCGGCCGCTCGTTCGGCTCCTCCACCGTCGAACAGACCCTGTCCCTGCGCGACGGAGCCCTGCACATCGACACCGGCGTGGACTGGCACGAGACCGAGAAATTCCTGAAACTCGCCTTCCCCCTGGACATTCACGCCGACCGCTACGCCTCGGAAACCCAGTTCGGGCACATGTTCCGCCCGACCCACACCAATACCAGTTGGGAATACGCGCGTTTCGAGGCGTGCAACCACCGCTTCATCCATCTCGCCGAACCCGGCTGGGGCGTCGCCCTGGTCAACGACGGCACCTACGGCCACGACGTCACCCGCACCGTCCGCCCCGACGCCGGAACCACCACCACCGTGCGCGCCTCCCTGCTGCGCGCACCCCGCTTCCCCGACCCGCACGCCGACCAGGGCCCACATCGCTTCCGCCACATGCTGATTCCCGGCGCGAACATCACCGACGCGGTCCGCGAGGGCTACCGCGTCAACCTGACCACCCCGCGTCGCGGCGTCGCCACCCCCGTCGCCCCGCTGTTCACCATCGACAACGACGCCGTGGTCGCCAGCGCGATCAAACTCGCCGACGACCGCAGCGGCGATATCGTCCTGCGCGTCTACGAGGCCGACGGCGGCCGCGCCACCGCCCTGATCACCCCCGGATTCGAATACTCCGGCTTGCAGCTCTGCGACCTCCTCGAACGCCCTGTCCCCGAGGATGTTTCAGCCCACACCGAAGGAGACACCGGAGTCCGCCTGCAACTCAGGCCCTTCCAGCTGGTCACGCTCCGCTTCACCCGGACTCCGGCGCAAGGCGCCCACTGAACTGCGGCCCGAGGCACTCGGCATCGGGCCGCACGCCCAAAAGCCCCGCACCTCAACCGAATCCGGCGCGAGACCGCTCCCGCGACCGATCGAGCCCGCGGCGAGCGACTACTTGTCGCCCGAAAAGTCGATCTGCGCAGCGGCATTCGACACCGCGGTAACCATCCCCGTCCCGATCGGCCCGCTCGAATCGAACAACGTCGCCGTCCCGACCGACAACCCATTGGCCGTCATGTGCGTCTCGGCGTGCAGACCGATCCGATCCCCCACCGGCAACCGATCCAGCGCGACAGTCAGATCCGCGTTGATGTACCCGACCCCCTGCGACCCCCAGTTGGTCACCAGACTCGTCGACTCCGCGGCGATCACCGCCTGCACGAACGGACTCCGCTCCTCCCCCTCGACCGCGGTCAATGGCACGATCCACAGACTCTTGCGCCCGGAGTTCTGATGATCGGCCATGCTCGTGGACCACTCGTGGTCGCTGCGATGCCACCAGTCCAGACCCGCGTCGGCCGGCGGGTCGAACGGATGCTCCGAATGCCATTCGTCTCCCGGCGGCGCGTCGGTGGCACGCAACTGCACCAGCCGCGCCTCGGCGACCTCCACCTCACCCTGCATCACCTTGGCCGCGGTCACGTGCACCCGACGTCCCGCGCGCACCACCTCGGTCCGCACCTCGAGCGGCTGCCCCTTGGCCGCCTTGAACAGATCGATGGTGAATCGCGCCGGCACGAACCCGTCCAGACCGTGCTCGCGCTCGAGTGACCGCGCCGCCGCCGCGCAGACCGCGGGACCGTTGAGCATGTCCGCTCCCCAACGGCCGTACGCCCACTTCTTCGGGACGTAACGCCCATCGTCGTCGACGGTGAACATGGACGGCATATCGCTCATGTGTCCCATATTCCCGTATCGCCGAATCGCGCTTCACCCCGGACCGGGCCCGACCAGGGTTCCGAGACGTGGGTCACCCGCCACCGAAATTAACTTAGACACCCTAATGAGGTAAACTAATAAGCGTGGGTGGAAGGATTTCCGAGGACGATCTCGCCACGGTGACCACGCTTCGGGCGTCGGTCATGCGGCTGGCTCGCCGCCTGCGTCACCAACGGGTCGAGCACACCCTGAGCTCGACCGAGATGCAGGTCCTGGCAACACTTTCCCGCACCGGCCCGGCGACTCCGGGTGAGCTGGCCCGTCAGGAACACGTCCAGCCGCCGTCGATGACCCGGATCATCGCGCTGCTGGAGGACAAGGGGCTGGTCCGGCGCGACCCACATCCGCAGGACCGGCGGCAGGTGCTCGTCATCGCCACCGAGCCCGCCGCGGAGATCTTGGAGCAGAGCCGTCGACTGCGGGACGCCTGGTTGGCGGACCTGGTCGGCGAGCTCACGGAGGAGGAGTGGGCGCTGGTGCGTTCGGCCGCTCCGGTGCTGGAACGTCTCGCGCAGCTGTGACTGCCGAACGTCCGGAACCGCGACCGAGCCCATCGCGACCCGGAGAGGCAGTACGTGAGATCGAGCGACACCGACGAGAAGGACCCCACCCACAACACCCCGAACACTGATCCGGACTCCACCGACCTGGTGCCGCCCAGCCGCTCGCGTGTGGGCATGTTCACCTCCCTGCGAGTCCGCAACTACCGCTATTTCTTCCTCGGCCAAGTGGTTTCCAATACCGGCACCTGGATGCAGCGCATCGCCCAGGACTGGCTGGTCCTGAGCCTGACCGGCAGTTCCTTCGCCGTCGGCATCACCACCGCCATGCAGTTCCTGCCGATGCTGCTGTTCGGCCTCTACGGCGGGGTGATCGCGGATCGCTTCCGCAAACGCCGGCTGCTGATCCTCACCCAGGCCGCCATGGGGGTGCTGGCCGCGGTGCTCGCGGTCCTCACGCTGACCGATGCGGTGCACGTGTGGCACGTCTACCTGCTGGCCCTGCTGCTGGGCATGGTCACGGTGGTGGACAACCCGACCCGGCAGACGTTCGTCTCGGAGATGGTCTCGCGCGGGCAACTGCGCAACGCGGTCAGCCTGAACGCCGCCAACTTCCAAACCGCCCGGCTGATCGGACCCGCGGTGGCCGGTGCGGTGATCGCGGCGGTCGGCTCGGGCTGGGCCTTCGCGATCAACGCCCTGTCCTTCGCCGCGGTGATCGGCGGACTGCTATTGATGCGGCCCAACGAATTACACATCATGCCGCGCGTGCCACGCGAGAAAGGCCAACTGCGCGAAGGGCTCGCCTATGTGCGGGCCCGGCCGGAACTGATCTGGCCGATCGTGCTGGTCGGCTTCATCGGGACGTTCGGATTCAACTTCCCCACAGTGCTTTCCGGCTTCGCGTACGACATCTTCCACATCGACGCCGGGCGCTACGGTCTGCTCAATACCGCGTTGGCGGTCGGCTCGCTGGTGGGCGCGCTGCTGGCCTCCCGGCGCGGCAAGATGCGGTTGCGGATGATCGTGTTCGCGGCGGTGGCCTTCGGGGTGCTCGAATCGGTGACCGCGTTCGCGCCGGAGTACTGGGTGTTCGCCGCTGGGTTGACCATCGTGGGGCTGCTCGGGATGACGTTCAACACCTCGAGTAATTCCATGGTTCAGCTCGGTACCGAGGCGGCGATGCGCGGGCGGGTGATGTCGCTGTACATGATGGTGTTCACCGGCGGCACGCCGATCGGCGGACCGATCGTCGGCTGGGTGACCGAGCGGTTCGGGCCACGGATCGGGTTGTTCGCGTGTGGCGCGGTGTCCGCGTTGGCGGCCCTCGTCGTCGCGCGGATTCTGGCTCGCCGCAGCGGATTACGGCTGCGGGTTTCGCGGCACGGTGTCGAGTTCGTGCCCCGTCAGTCTGCGGTCGCGCGCGCTGAGGTTGCTTCGACGGCGGTCTCGAAGGTAGCTCCGGCCGGAGTTCCGGAAGCCGTTGCGGTGACGGTCACGGAGGTCGCTCCGGCTGAGGAACCCGAAGTCGCTCCGGCCGCGGTGTCGCGGAGTGCTCGGGCGGCGGTTTCGCGGAGCGCTCCGGTGGTGGTGATGAGCGGGACCAACTGTTCGTCGGCGGTCCATGCGCCGTGATGTCCCAGCAGCGTCGACTCGAGCGGTTCGCGTTCCGGGCGCACCAGGACGGTGCCGCCCCGGGCGACGGCGATCAGGTCCCCGATGCGGGCGGTGATGATCGCGTCGGTCGGGGTCGGGCCGAACCAGTGTTCGTCCAGGGCCTGTTCGCGGGTGACAACCGTTGCGTGCGTGGATAATCCGCCGGACCAGCAGTCGTGCGCGTCGGTGCGGGCGGCGGGGTTGTCCAGGTAGATGTGCCGTACCCGCGCTTCGCCGCCGATGAGCCGGACGTCGCGGTGCAGTTCGGACCGGGCGTCCAGGTCGATGACGTTGTCCGCCAGGATCATTCCGTGATCACCGGTGATCAGCAGCGAGCACGTCGCGGGCAGTTCGCCGAGCAACTCGGCCACGCAGGCGTCGACCTGACGCAGCATCGCCAGCCACTGCGGCGATTCGGGACCGTGCAGATGTCCGGTCGCGTCGAGATCGGCGAAATAGGCGTAGGTGAAACGGGATTCGACGCCGGGATGCATCGCGGCCGCGAGGATGCCCGCGCGTAATTCGTCCAGTGTCGCGGCCGGGTGCAACGTTCCGGGGGCGCGGAAAGCGGCCCGGGTGAGTCCGGAGTCGCGCTGGTAGGCCGGGACCACGTAATGGATCTCGATGCCGTGCGCCGCGAGATCCTGCAACCGGCTCGGCCGCTGCTGCACGGTCTCGGGCGGATGGGTGGACATGGCGTCGTCGCCGGTGGCGGTGTCCAGACGCCAGCGCAGGGCATTGAGCAGACGCGGGCCGTCGACGTCCGGGACGGCGAAGGTGTAGCCGATGACACCGTGCGTGGCGCACGGTGCGCCGATCGCGAGGCTGGTCAGGCTGGTCGCGGTCGTCGCGGGGAATCCGGCGGTCAGCGTGGTGGCGACGTGGGCGGCGAGGGTGGGTGCGACGTCGCGGTGGCGGGCCAGCAGTTCGGCTCCCAGACCGTCGATCAGCAGCACCACGACGTCACGGTGCGGGACGAGGCCCAGCGGGTCGGCCGCCGCGATCCCGAAGGAGGCGGCGACGGACGGCAGGATATCGGCGAGTGTGTACGTCATCGTGGTCCATGCTGCCCGATCGGCCGCGCCGACGCCCGTATCCGCCTGTCCCGCAATCCGGCCGCGTTCAGCTCGGGTCTGGCACGTCATCCGCGGATTCGCATTGTCGACCGACCGTTTCCTCAACCACCTCGCGTACCCAGTTCAGAAACTCTCGCACTTGGTCGGGCGGCAGGTCGGACGCCTCCGCGCGCGGTCTCTCGAAACTGCGCAACGCACTGCCGACAATCAGCCCGAAGTCCGGCTCGGATTCTGAAATCACCTGCCCTGCACGATATTTCGCCACCCATCGACCGGTACGGCAGAAGACGACCGCCCGGCAACCGTTGAGCACCCGATTGTCGCTCATATGCCCGGCATCCCGCGCCTGGTCACGCACCGAATCCAGCACCGCCGCAAGCTGATCCGCACGCGCGGGCGCGGCCAGCACCTCCCGCACCGGCCTCCCGAACAGCAGCCGCCCCGACTGGAACCCGATCGCCCGATCGATGACGAACCAGAACGCCGGTGACTCCGACGAATCGAACGACACCTGATACCGCAGCAGCGGCCCGGTATTCAGATTCAACCGGAATCCGGCCACACCGGCGGGCCTCGCCGCGAAATCGGCGTCGTACAGCACCAGCTCCAAACCCGCTGCGGGACAGGGCAGATCCGTGAGCGAGTCCGCCAGCTCCCGCACCGCGCGGTCCGGCAGCGACGGCTCGACCACGACGTTCACATCGACATCACTGCGCCCGTGCCGGTAATCCCCCAGCGCGATCGATCCCACAGCGAACACGCTCACCAGACGCGATCCGCACACCGCATCCGACCGCCGCACCAACTCGGTCAGATAGGACCGCAATTCGGCGGGTACGGCCGGCGGATCGGCAAGACGGTCAGCCCTCGGCACAGCATCACCTCTCACATTGCGCGACAACGGATCACGAGCGACCGGGTCGTGGGACCCGAGTGCGCACGCGGTGCCGGATCACGGGTGCTCGGCATCGGGGGCCGGTGGGATATCGATCGGGATCTCGCCGCCGAGGTGGTATCCCTCGTTGAGCCGCAACGTATCTCCGCTCCAGAACCGGCCCGGGTCGTACCAGTTCGCACGACGCTCGGGCAGCAGACCCATCGACTGATAGGTCAGCGCCACGACCTCCGCGCAGTACGCGCTGCTCAGATCCTGGCCCGGCACCGGATCACCGTGCGCCACACGCCTGCTGTCCCGCACCCGCGCCAGCCGCCCGCCGAACCAGCGCGCGGCCAGCGTCGAGGTCGACGGGAACGGCAGCCCGTCCAACCGGGCCACCGTGCGCAGCGCGGCGTCCTCCATCTCGTGGGTCACCGGACGGTCGAGCTGGCGCAGCCACGCGCTCTGACCGTAGCGATGCGCCCACACCAGCACCGCCTCGCGCAGATCGTGCAGTTGCGCGCCGCGCTGATGCTTGCCCGACCACATGTCCGGCAGCGATCTGCCCAGTTCGGCGTGCCAGATCAGCACCGGCAGATCGTCCACCGCGATCACCATGCCGACATGATTCACCGGACTGTTCGTGGTCATCCGGATCGCCCGGTCCGCCGCCGAATGTCCCCGGAACAACCACAGATCCCCGGTCCTGGTGAGCTCGAGAGCCCGGTCCAGGTGGATGCTCGTACCCGCCATGACAAGTAGCCTAGGCATATGCGGTGGTGGAAGGTACTGGGTTTGGCGGGCGCGGCGGGCGTCGCGGCCACGGGTGTGGTGATCGTGCGCGCGGAACGCAAACGGCGTTCGTACACACCGGATCAGATCCGCGACCGGCTGCACGAGCGGGTCGCCGAACTCGATTCAACAGGCGATCGGTAGATCCAGGCTCGCCAGCAGATCCCTTACGCGACGGTCGATCTCGTCGCGGATCGGCAGGATCTCGGTGACCGACAGCCCGGCCGGATCGTCCACGATCCAGTCCTCGTAGTGGATGCCGGGCACCAGCGGGCACATGTCCTCGCAGCCCATGGTCACGATGATGTCGGCCGCGCGGATGATCTCGTCGGTCCAGCTCTTGGGGAACTCGTGGGAGATGTCGATCCCCGCCTCGGCCATCGCCGCGACCGCGCCCGCGTTGAGCCCGCCGCTCGGCTCCACCCCGCCGGACCAGGCCAGCGCCCGGCCCTGCGCGTAGTGCTCGAAGAAGCCCAGCGCCATCTGCGAACGTCCGGCGTTGAACGTGCACAGGAACAGCACCACCGGAATCGCGTGCTCGATGCGTCCCTCGACGCGGGCCCGCGCGTACAGCCGCTGCCGCGCGAACCGCTCGGCCAGCAGCGGCAGATACAGCTGCACCGACGCCTGGGTGCCGAGTTCGGCGTAGGAGTCGAAGAGGTATTCGTGAATCGTGTTGGCCTCGAACAGGATGGTGAACTCGCAACACAGCCGACGTTCGGCACGGGCCAGCGCCGTGCTCTGGACGATGTCCAGCAACCGGTACGCCGGGGTGATCTCGGCGTATCCGTTCCCGTGGTTCCGTTCGGGTATGGCCACGATATTCACGATCGCATCGGTGCAGCTCGGCGGCAACCGAACTCATGATGAATCCGGTTGAACCTTCCAGCAACGAAAAATCGTACCGGTGACCAAAGGCGCACGGTTTCAAGGTTCTTCGGAGCAATCCGCCCGAAATCCCTTAGCTCAGCTAATCTTTCACCTGGAAATATCGAAGTTCCGAATATCCAAGTAGCCCTGGGTAATTCCCGTCGTCACCGTACCGCATCGGTGACATATCAACGCAACGAATATTTTCCACGCATTTGCTGCGCCCGCACCGGACGCCGCTACGCGCCCGCGGGTCCGATGTACTCCTGGATCAGGTCGCCGACCACCTCAGGCTGTTCGAGCTGGAGGAAATGCCCCGCACCGGACACCGGGACGATGCGACTCCCCTGAGGCAGCCGACCTCGAACGGCATCGAACAGCTGCGGGCGCAGACAGCCGTCGGACACACCGTGCAGTTGCAGGCTCGGTTGCTGCGGCCGCGCCATCGCATAGTTCTGGAACGCGGCGTGCCGATCCGAAAGCCGGTGCGGCCGTGCGAAACTGCGATAGTAGCCGATCACCGCGCTGCGCTGCGCCGAATCCTGGACGGACTCGGCCAGATACCGCAGATCCTCGCCAGATGACGCCACGTCCAGGCCGTGTCCGGATAGCCGTGCAGGCACAGCGCCAGGGGTGCGCCCGGGTCGCCCCAGGTCAAGGCGTGAATCCGCACGTCATCGAGGTCGAAGGTCCGCCGACCGGCCGTCGCGCTCACAACTCCCCCTCACTGCCGCCGAAGATCTGCCACCCGACCACCACACTCACGACTCCACCTCGCCGATACCCGCGCCCGGACGTCACGCCCCTCCCGCACGGCCGTACTCTCGCCACTGCTTTCGACAATCTGCGGCCTCGATTCGGGAGGGGCTCTTCCATCTCGTAGCGCGCCTGACGCACGTAACGAGCCCGCCGCGGCGTCACCGAGAGGCTCGCACGCACCCCGGCGGCATAGGTGCGCAGAGCCAGCCGATCACCGGGTTTCACCTCGACGCCCAGCAGCTCACGCGCGGCCGGGTACTGCATGGCCCGCACCGCACCGTCGGGTATCGACCGCACCGACCACCAGTCCGGCCGCAACACCTGGCCGACGAACCGCTCCCCTTCGGGCGTCATCCGCAACCGGGTCGCACACGCCTCATCGAGATATGCGACACCGCACGCTTCTTGTGCTGCCACAGGCCCGTGGTCGCATGCCGTTAGGTGGATCACTGCCCCTGCGAGAACTCGGGCCCGCCGGATATCCCGACGGGCCCGAATCCTCCTGCCCGAACTCAGGATTCGATATTCCGCAGGGCGACCGGGCCCGCACTACCGAACCCCGAGGATCCCAGGTCCAGCTGGTTGAGCAGGTTCTGAATCGCGACCCAGAAATCCATCTGTGTACTCCTTGTCTACCGTCCGCGACCGGGGATCGGCCGTGGATCTGTTCACTGCGAGCCGCGCCGATCGGCGCGGAATTTCATCGCCGCCAGCGCAACGCGCGCGACGGACAGAGTTTGATCGCCTCCGCGGCGAGCCCCGGATCGGGGGCGGCGTCGCGGAGTATCGGATATCCCCAGTCATCGAGATCGATTGCGCCGGATAGGATGTGGGCGCAGATCCCGTGTCCGGTGCAGGCGATGCGATCGACGGTGAGCAGGCTGGTATCCGAGGGTGCTGCGGTGCCGAGCAGGCGGTTCATCGCTGACATGGTGACGTCCTGAGGATGTGACGGGTAACGACGTTTCGGTGGACGGCGAGCGGGTGCCGAACACCTCGAGCGCCGAGGTGAGGAATCCGGTGACCCCGTCGGGATAGCCGCACGCACCCCGACCGGACACCTGAACAAGCCTGCGCGACAACCGATCCGCCGTCCCGACGGGCGGCCGTACTTGCAACACACCGCGCAGATCCTCGAGTATCGCGGGCAATCCGAACATGCAGGGCCCGCACTGCCCGGCCGACTCCCCGACCGCATACTCCAGCACCTCGAGCAGATCCGCCCACGGATCGATCCCGGCCTCGATGACCCGCAGCGTCCCGGCCGAGGAGCGAATCCCGTAGCGCGCCAAACTCTCCCGCGACCAGAGCACATCCCCGGCATCGTCGGCGGACAGGAATCCCCCGCCGAGCCCGCCGACCCACACCGCCTGCATCGGCACCGTGAGTCCCCCTGCGCGATCGAGGATCTCACGCAGCGGAACCCCCGCCTCGACCGAATGCACACCCGGCGAACCCACCCCGTTGGCGAGGGTGATCAACTGCGGTCCCGGCTCCTCGAAGGTGCCGAACGCACGAAACCACTCCGGCCCGTTCTCGGCGATCTGCTGTACGCGCCAGACGGTTTCGGCATTGAGCACCAGGGTCGGCGGCAGCTTGCGCCCGTGGGGATCCCGACTCCCCGCGGCCACGGGTTGCGAGCGCATGAGCGGCCGGGCCGGGCCGCCGTATGCCAGCCGCACCAACGCCGACTCCTCCGAGGACACATACCGCGGCGGCACCACGACGGTGTCCACCCGAGCCGCGCGCAACACCGCCAACGTCTCCGAATCCCGGTGTGCCGCAACCCTTACGTGTCTACGCGTGAGCTGCTGCGCGCCCTCCAGCACCTCGGCCAGATGATGCGCGATCACCCAGGCGTCCTTCTCCGAATCCGGCTCGCCGTCACAGGCATTCACGATCAGCTCGGCGTTGTGCCGTTCGGCCAGTTCGAGTTTCACGCCGGTGGCGAATCCGGCCCCGCCGCGCCCGGTGAGCCCGGCGGCGAGCAGTAGTTCGGACAGTGCGCTCATGTCCACTCCTGTGCGGCGATCTCCGCGCGACGACGGGTATCGGGATTGCGCGAGAGCCACCGCCACGCCGCCACGAGCGCCATGGCCGCGCCGCAGGCGACCGCGACCCCGAGCAGCACCGGACTGTCCGGAGCACCCGTGGTCAGCGCGTGCACGATCGCGATCGGCCCCATCGCGTAGGCCAGATAGTGCACCGCCCGCCACACCCGCACCGGCAGCCGATGTCGCAGCAGCGAGGTCAGGTTCAAGGTGAGCAGGATGTCGAATGCGATGGTGCCCAACGCAACCCACTCACGACGGTACCCGGCGGCGAACGGTACGAGCACCGACCACCAACCCAGATGCACATAGGTGTCCACCAGCGCGGTCAGGATGTGCACCGCGAGGAAGACGACCATGCCGAGCGCGAGGGTGCGATGCAGGCCCATCGCCACGGCCGTGGCCGCACTGTGCGGGCGCGGGCGCGCGCTGGTCAGCATGCCCAGCAGCACGATGAGCGTGACCAGGATCAGGCTGACCACACCCGCCGCGCGCGACAGGTACCACAGCCACGGGCTGGTCATGACGCCCGCTGCCGTACGCCACCGGCCGGGGCGGGCCACCCGGGTGTGGTGGTGACCTCGTGTTCGGCGGTGGAAAGCCTTGCGGGAACGCCACGTTCGGCCAGCCAGCCCGGCGCGCGCTCGTCCAGGATGATCGCGGCGGTCGAGGCCGCGTTCGCCTGCACCGCGTCCGGTCCGGCACAGGTCACCTGCGCCCAGCGGGTGCGGGCCGGCCGTCCGGTACGCGGATCGATGATGTGATGCTGGGTGCTGCCCCGATGCGTCCAGGTCCGCAACCGGGTCGAGGAGGTGGCGAAGGCCTGCCCGGTGGAGCGGACCACCTGCTGCACGCCACCTTCCCAATCCTGTACTCCCACAGCCCATCCACCGTCCGGCGGGACACCGCCGGTCGCGATGTCACCGCCCAGGTTGACCAGGAATCCGCCCGCGTAGCGCGCGGCCAGCTCGGTGGCGAGCGCGTCGGCCGCCCACGCCTTGGCACTGGCCCCGAGATCGAGCATCGTCCCGGCGGGAACCGTTACCTGCCAACGCTCTTCGTCGAAGGTCGCCGCCGCACAGGGCGCCGGATCGTCCCCTGCCGGACCCGACGCCCCGGTCGCACCGCGAGCGCGCACGGCGTCGAGATCGTCGTCGTAGCCACACGCCGCCAGCATCGTGCCCAGCGACGCGCACACCAGCCCTTCGGTCTGACGCTCCACGCGCATCGCCGCCCGCAGACACGAACCGAGCGTCCAGCCGACCGTGACCCGCAGCGAGCCACGGTCGTCCGTACGCGCCAATTCCACACTGCGGCAATTGATCTGCCACAGCTCCGAATCGTGCCGGAACCGCGACGCGGCCCGGTCCAGTTCGTCCAGGCGGGCCCGAACCAACCGGGTCGCGAAGGCCAGTTCGCGGGCGTCGGTGCACACGATCACGACGGTTGTTCCGATGGCGGACAACGTCGTCGACGCGCTGACGGCCGCCCGCGTACCGGTCATGACCCGGCCGTGTTCGTGTGCGGTGGCTTCTTCGTGTTCTGCACCGTGGGCGTCGGTGTCCAGGTCGGCTCCGGAGACTGTTGCTCGGTCAGATCCCGTTGCAGTGCAACGGAATCCGACAGCGGTCTCGTCGCGACCCAGACGCCACCGGATGTTTCGGCCGACGCGGTGTCCGCCAGGCCGAAAGTACCTTCCTCCCTGGCCGTTTCCACCGTGAGACCGGCGATCGCGAGGACCGCGGCCACGGAGATGCCGGCCGCGACCCGACGGATTCGCCGCAAATTCTGGCTGTAGTTCATCGGATCTGTCCTTCCGTGCTCGACCACCCGACTGCGGCGGCATACAGACCACGGGCCGATCACCCGTGCGCCGCAGCGGGCGGATGGGGTGAATTACCGGTTGGTCTGGGGGATTTCGATGCTCAGCGGCATCCGCAGCTCGGAGATGTACCACAGGACGAACTGGCGCAGGAACTCGTCGAACATCCAGTACGCGTCCTTGGAGGGCGGCACGACCCCGAGGATGCCCTCACGCACAGCGAGGAACGGACCCCAGCTGAACTGCAACAGCGGTCCCCAGACCGGCTCACGCGGAATGGCCAGCCAATCGGCGATCTTGTCGCCCAGGATGAATCGGGTGAAAGCACCCAGGATCGGCCTGCTGAGCAGGGTCAGATCCAGGTCGGCACCGAGATTCAACAGGTCGTTGGACAGCGCCTTACCCTCCGGCGTGGGCGCGATGATCGGATCCAGCACCTGCGCGGCCTGGATATTGGCCTGATCCCACGACACGGGGATGTACTCGTCGCGGATACCGAGCAGATGCCCGGCCAGTTGCCAACTGTGCAGGTAGCCTTCCGATTCCGCGGCCGGCATGGGGATCTTCCACTCGGTCAGCACACGCATGATGGTGGTGCCCAGGCTGTGCCAGGTGACCATCATGTCGTCCTGGCTGATCGGGATGTGTCCCTTCGGCCAGACCGGCGCGGTCGGCAGCAGATGCCGCACGGCAGCGTGGATGATCCGCGTCTTGACGCAGGTCACGACCATTTCCCCGCCGGGACCGTAGGCGTTGACCGTGCCGATGTCGTACCCGAATTTCGCGGTCTTGGCGATGCGCTCCTTCAGGTGCGACCCCCCACGGGAGTAGTACACCGCGAGCGCCTCGTGCGGGATGACGTTCGCCATCATGCCGCTGGCGAACGCGTACAGCACCCCGAGGTACGTCCCGCGCCGCTGGGTGAACTGGAACGAGTTGGCCAGCTTGCCCTGATCGGTCCACGACGGCAGCTGCCGCGCGTATTCCATGAAGTCACGCAGATTCTTCGGCAGCCCCGCGGGAATCGGCTGATCGTTCTTGATCCACGTCGCCAACAGCCGGTTGACCTGCGGCACATCCGCGTGGTCCATCACGTCGGCGATCACCGGATCGGCTTCCGAGTCCCACACCGTCATCGGGTCCGCGCCCTTGCCGCTACCGAGAACCGAACCGCTGGGCGACCAGGTCCAAGGCTCTGCCCTGACCGTTCGCGCGCCCAGTGCGAGCGCGCCGGCGGCTCCTACGAAACCACTGCCGACCCGCAACGCGTCACGTCTGTTGAGTCCGATGCCATCCATGCCACGTTCCTCTTCGTCGAGTCACTGATACAGAGATACAAAGTGTGCATCTGCGTATCTCTATATCAGCACACTGTGTCTGCCATCACAAGCCGAGTAACCGGATTTTTCCCGCTAGACAAGCGGTTTCCCCTGCGCGTGCCGGGCCCGCATCTCGTGCAGATACGTCTCGAACGGGTACAGCCGGTAGCTCTCCGGTAGCACGGTGAACACCGCGCCGATCGCCCGCATGATCACCTCGAACGCGCGCTGCCGGCCCGGACCCCACTCCATGTCCAGTTCGTCCCGGAACTGTTGCGGCAGATAGCCTGTGGTGAAGAACCGATTCGCCCGCCGGAACAGGGTCCGCTGCACCGCGCCGTACGGCCCGAGATCGACGACCTGCTCGAGCAGGTACCGGCGCACCTCGGCGTCGAAGGACAACGTGCCGACCCGGGAGTCCCAGTACTCCGCGAATGCGGCCCGATCCGCGGGCCACATCTCCGGCCGCACCTGCAACGTGGTGCCGAAGCGCGCGGCCTCGTGATACAGCTCGTCGGCGGATTCCTCGTCGATACCGCCGTACAGGAAGGTCAGCGAATCCAGCGTGCCGCGATACAGGCACGCGGCGACCCACAGCTGCAATTCGGGGTTGAAAGCGTTGTACGCCACCGGACTCGACGCATCCGAGCGGACCTGGCGATGCGCGGTGTTCACCGCCGCGCGATAGGTCTCGCGATCCTCGTCGGTGCCCAGCATCGCCACGGCCAGGTAGGTCAGGGTGGTGCGGCCGCGCTTGCGCGGATGCAGGTCGTAGCGGCCGCTCTCGACCTTGCTCTCGATCACGCCCCGGCCCACCGGCGGCAGCCCCAGTTGCATGATGACGTTCGCCGGGCCGCCCAGCAGCGCCGCGGGACCGGCCATGAACCGCCGCCGCGCGGGCGCGGAGTCGTCGACCGGATCGTTCCGACGCAGGAATCGGGTGGGGAGAGACATGAGAACTCCACGAGTCGATGAGATGATTTTCACACCATCATGTCAGCGCGGATTGCGCCTGACAATGCTCGGGGTCGGGACTCGCGTCTCGGCAAGCGATGTTGTAAGTTACTGAACATTCTTGTTCACCTATTGTGACCTGCGCAACTCGGCAGCGCTAGTAACATGCTCATACGCAGGTGAATTCACTCATATCAGCGATCGATCAGGAGTGGTAAGTGAGGGCACCATCGAGTTTCAAAGCGGCGTCGAAGGCGATCGCGGAGCCCCTCGCGGCACTGTCGGTGCTCTTCCGGCGCGGCGTCGTCGAACCCCACCACCCCATCGAGCTGATACGAACCGTGCATGATTCCGGCATCTACGGTCCGTTCGTCACGGTCCTGCGCCACGCCCGGCGCACCCGGCCCGGCTCGAACGCCCTGATCGACGAACGCGGCACCCTCACCTTCGAACAGCTCGACGCGCAATCCGACGCGCTGGCCCGCGGCCTGGCCGCCTCGGGTCTGGCCCCGGGCACGGTCGCCGCGCTGCTGTGCCGCGACCACCGCGGCATGATGCTCTCGCTGCTGGCCGCCGGGAAGCTCGGCGTGCGAATCGTGTTGATGAACACGGGATTCGGCGGTCCGCAGCTGGCCGCGGTCGCCGAGCGAGAGCAGGTCGGCGCGATCCTGCTCGACGAGGAATTCCTCGGCCTGCTCGGCGACGTTCCCGAGAGCGTGCCCCGATTCCTCACCTGGACAGACGATCCCGACCTCGCGTCCGGGCCGATCGCGACGGTCGACGCCCTGGTCGAGGCCCACCCCACCGGCGCCCTGGCCGCCCCGGAACGTCCGGGCGGCATCGTCATCCTGACCAGCGGCACCACCGGCACGCCCAAAGGCGCTCCGCGCGACAAGGTTTCGCCGCTACAGTCCGCGCAGTTCCTGGATCGCATACCGCTGCCGCGTGACTCGGTGATGATCATGGCCGCGCCCACGTTCCACGGTACCGGCCTGTCCCAGCTGACGCTGGGCTGGGCGCTGGGCAACGCGATCGTCTGCCGTCAGCGCAAGTTCGACGCCGAGGGCACCCTCGCCGATATCGCGAAACACGGTGCGGCAGCACTGGTTCTGGTGCCGACCATGTTGCAGCGGATCGTCGATCTCGGCGAGGAGGTGCTGTCCCGGCACGACACCTCGAGCCTGCGGGTGGTGTTCGCGGCCGGGTCCTCGCTCTCCCCTGACCTGAGCCGCCGCACCGAACAGGTCTTCGGCGAGGTCCTGTACAACCTCTACGCCTCCACCGAGGTCGCCGTCGCCGCGGTGGCCACGCCCGAGGACATGCGTTGTGCGCCAGGCACGGTCGGCCGTCCGCCGGTCGGTTGCCGGGTCGCGATCTACGACGAGCAACGCCGCGTCGTCACCGAACCGGGCGTGATCGGCGCCATCTTCGTCTCCAGCGGCCTGAGCTTCTCCGGGTACACCGACGGCCGGCACAAGGAGATCGTCGACGGCCTGCTGTGCAGCGGGGATCTCGGCCATTTCGATTCCGCCGGAAGGCTTTTCATCGACGGCCGGGAGGACGACATGATCGTCTCCGGCGGCGAGAACGTCTATCCGCTCGAGGTCGAGAACCTGCTCGTGGACCGGCCCGACGTACTCGAGGCCGCTGTGGTCGCCGTCGACGACCGCGATTTCGGTAAACGGTTGCGCGCGTTCGTCGTCCAGGCCGCGGACGCCCCCGGCGACGCCCAGGAGATCATGACCTACGTCAAGACGCATCTGGCTCGGCACAAGGTGCCGCGCGAGGTGATCTTCCTCGAGGAACTGCCGCGCAACGCCACCGGCAAACTGCTGCGTCGCGAACTCGAACAACTCGATGTGGGCTGAATCGAGGTAAGCGCGGCAACCGCCACCTTCCCCCTCCACATCGCGGGTCGCCCCGGTGATCCGCGATGTTCCCGCGCATTTTCCGCAGCGAGTCCGGCAAACCGGGTGATACGCTGAATCGAACGTCGTATCTCAGTATCATCCGACGCGGTCAACCGAGATCAACGTCGGCGTATCGTCACATATTTCGCCGTCGCACTCCGGTCGTCGCATCGTGGGCGGAGATCGCGTGGGTAGGAGGAGTCGTGGCAGACGCGGAATCGGGGATGGCCTCGGGGGCGGAGCGGTTGATCGCCCGCGCCTACATCGAGGCGCTCGAACAGGTCGACGAGGTGGACGAAATCCGTTTGCGCCTACTGGATTCGGCGTACGAGCAGTTCTGCCGAATGGGTATCCAGCGCTCGACCATGGAGGATGTCGCACGGCGCGCCGAGGTTTCGCGGATCACCGTCTATCGGCGTTTCGCGACCAAGGACACCCTGGTCGAACAGGTGATCCTGCGCGAATTCCGGCGTTATTTCGATCAGTTCCTGGTGGATATCCGCCAGGCGCGCACCGTCAGCGACCGGGTCGTCATGGGTTTCGTCAGCTCACTGCGGGCAATCCGGGGCAACCCGCTGATCGGCGGGATGCTGGCCACCGATCCAGATCTGCTGGTCAGCATCCTGATGCGGGACGAGGGACGCACGGTCGCCGCGGTTCGCCAGTTCGTTGCCGGACAGCTGCGCCGGGAACAGGGCGCGGGCAATATCGGTGCCGGGGTCGACACCGATATGGTCGCCGAACTCATGGTCCGGGTCTGCGCGTCCTTCCTGGCGATTCCGAGTCAGCTCATCGATCTCGACGACGAAACCCAGCTCACCAGTCTGGCCGAGCGTTTCCTGGTCCCGATGCTCGAGGCCCCGGCGTGATCGCTCAGACCTTGCGGCCGATCGCGCCCCACAGCGACACCTGCTTGTCGTGGCTCGGCGGATGTTCGATGCCCTCGTTGCGCCAGCGGTGGATCACCTCGACGCCCGGCTCCAGCAGTTCCAGGCCGTCGAAGAACCTCGCCACCTCCGCGCGACTGCGCGGACGCACCGGAATCCCGCGGTCGATGTAGACCTGCAACAGCCGCATCATCCCGTCCGGATCCTCCGGGCCGTCGTCGAAATCCGTTGTCACATGGGACATTGCGAGATAGGAGCCGACCGGCAGCGGTTCCATCAGCGCCCTGACGACCTCGTACACATCGCCCGGGACGAAGTGCAGCAGCGCCATCAGCGACACCGCGACCGGCTGGGTCAGATCCAACGTCTCGGTCAGTTCGGGCGAGGCCAGGATCGCGGCCGGATCACTCGCGTCGGCCTGGACGTAGGCGGTGCGGCCCTCGTCGGTGCTGACCAGCAGCGCCCGCGCGTGCGCCAGCACGATCGGATCGTTGTCGACGTACACCACCCGCGCGTCGGGCGCGCCCTCCTGCGCGACCTGGTGCAGATTGGGTTCGGTCGGAATACCGGTGCCGATGTCCAGGAACTGCCGCACACCCTGCCCGACCAGGAATCGCGTGGCGTGCCGCATGAAATCACGGTTGGTGCGGGCGGTCACCCGGACCGCGGGGAAATTCTGCAACGCCTGCTCGGCCGCGACCCGGTCGGCATCGTAGAAATCCTTGCCACCGAGGAAATAGTCGTACATCCGGGCGGGATGCGCTACATCGGTGCGCAGATCGATCGGGCCGTCGGCCACGGCGAACTCCTTGTCACGTCGAATTCGTACCATGCACATATACCCCATCGGGGCAAGTAGCCCAACGTATTCCGGCATACCGACCCCGAGCCTCCCTGCCCCCAGAACGCACTCGGGGGCGGGTTTCGCCGGTTCGAGCGAAGGGACCGCCTCGACGCTCGGGGAGCCGCCTCCACCGGTGAGCAGGCTGCGTGCCGAGGCGTGTCGGTGGGCGGCGGTATGGTTGGCGTCGTGGGTGATGTTGTTGTCGCCGGATCCGGTTTGCCTGATGCGGGCTTGGTGCGCAAGTGGCTCGACGAGGCGGCCGACGCCCCGGCGGACCTGCCCGACGAGGGCTATATCGCGCTGCTCGGCGCCGACGGGCCGGAGCTGGAAGAACTGTGTCGGGCCGCCGATCGGCTGCGCCGACAAGCCGTCGGCGATGTGCTGACCTACGCGGTGAACCGCAATCTGGACACCGCCGCGGTCGCCGGTACCGGCGCGCCCGCCCGCGCCCGGCTCACCGCCCTGGTAGCCGAGGCGCGCGAGCTGGGCGCGACCGAGATCTGCATGCAGGGCCCGCTCCCGGCCGACACCGACGACGACTATCTGGCGTTGATCGAGACCATCGCCGCGGCGGGCCCGATCCACCTGCACGCCTTCCGCGTCCCCGAACTCCTCGACGGCGCCGCGCGCCGGAATCTGCCCCTGCCCGATTTCCTCGCCGCCGCCCGCGCCGCCGGACTCGGCTCGGTCCCGGGCACGGCCGCGCGCATCCTCGACGACGAGGTCCGCGCCCGTATGCTCGGCGGCCCCGACCTGCCGGTGCGCCGCTGGACCGAGGTGATCGAGGCCGCCCATCGCGCGGGCCTGTTCTCGACCTCCACCATGGTCTACGGCCACATCGAAACCCCCGCGCAGCAGCTCGCCCACCTGCGGCTGATCGCCGAAATCCAGGACCGGACCGGCGGTTTCCACGAATTCATCGCGATGCCATTCACCCCCGGCCCGGTCTCCCCCGGCGTCGGCGCGCTGCCCGGCCCGACCTGGCGACAGACCCGCGCGGTCCACGCCGTCGCACGCCTGCTGCTGCACGGCCGGATCGCGAACATCCAGGCCGCGTGGCCGAAATTCGGATTCGACGCGGCGCTCTCGCTGTTGCGCGGCGGGGCCAACGACCTCGGCGGACTGCTCCTGGACGGCGCGCTGGCCCCCGATTCCTTCGCCGAGGCCGGAATCACCCTCACCACCCGCGAGGTCGAGCGGGCCGCGCACACCCTGGGCCGCACCGTCCGCCAGCGCACCACCGGATACGCCGATGTCTGAACTCACCCATGTCGACGTGCTGATCGTCGGCGCCGGTTTCGCAGGCATCGGCATGGGCGCGCAACTGGCCCGGCGCGGACGCGAATCGTTCGTGATCATCGAACAGGCCGACGACGTCGGCGGCACCTGGCGCGACAACCGCTATCCCGGTGTGGCATGCGACATTCCGGCGCACCTGTACTCCTTCTCCTTCCTGCCGAATCCGCGGTGGAAGCGAATCTTCGCCGAGGGCGCGGAGATTCACGAATATCTGCGCACCTGTGTGCGGCAGGAGGGCCTGGAACCGCATCTGCTGCTGAATTGCACACTGCGCCAAGCACAATGGAACGAAGCCGACGGCCGCTGGATCGTGCACACCAGTCGCGGCAGCTTCGCGGCGGTCACGCTGGTCGCGGCCACCGGACGTCTCACCGAACCGAAGATCCCGCGGGTGCGGAATCTGCGCGAATTCCGTGGCAGGCATTGGCATTCCGCGCGCTGGAACCCTCGGGTATCGCTGGTCGGCAAGCGTGTCGGGCTGGTCGGGACCGGCGCGTCCGCGATCCAGATCCTGCCGCGGCTCGCCGGTGAGGCCAGCGAGGTCGTCGTCTTCCAACGGTCCGCGCCGTACGTGCTGCCGCGTGGCGACCGCCTCTACAGCCACGAGGAGATGTCGCAGTTCGCGGCCGACCCCGCCGCCATCTCCACCCTGCGCGACGAACTGTTCGCCGAGGCCGAACGCAGCATCCCCGCCCGCAAACGGCGGCATCCCGAAATCGATCTGCTCCAGCAGCGAGCCCTGGACCACCTGTCGAGCCAGGTCCCCGACCCGGAACTGCGCCGGCAGCTGACACCCGATTACGAGATCGGTTGCAAGCGGATCCTGTTCTCCGACGACTACTACTCGTCCCTGCAACTCGACCACGTCCGGCTCGAGCCGACCGAGGTGACCAGGGTGACCGACGCGGGCGTGCAGGCGGCGAGCGGAAACGTCTACGACCCCGAAATACTCGTGTTCGCAACGGGTTTCGACACCACCCAACTGCCCATCGCCCGGCAGATCCTGGGCCGGGGCGCCCTGCCGCTGGCCGAACGCTGGAGCGAGGGCATGGTCGCGCACGCCTCCACCACGGTCGACGGTTTCCCGAACATGTACGTCCTGGACGGCCCGAACGCCGCGCTGGGCCACAATTCGGCGATCTACGTCATCGAGACGCAGATCGATTACGTGCTGGGCGCGCTGGACCACCTGGCCTCCACCGCGGACACGGTCCTCGAGGTCACCCCCGAGGCCGTGCGGACCTCCACCCGCCGCATCGATGAGCTGGCCCGCGACACCGTCTGGACCCGGGGCGGCTGCACGAACTGGTACCGCGACGAACGCACCGGCCGCCTGACCCTGCTGTGGCCGGACTCGGCGACCTCGTTCCGGCAGCAGAACGCGACGTTCGACATCACCGCCTACCGCGCGTCGGCGGTGTGAGGCGGTGCGGCGCTGATCATGGTGCACCGCAGCCGATTCGGACGGGGTGACCGGTCTAGATCAGCGGTGCGCGCGCACAGCCTCCGCCAGCCACGCGAACGCCGGTACGGCCCGCTGTCCGAGCGGGCGATCGTCGATGAGGCTCAACAACTCCCAGTACCGTTCGACGCGCGGTTCGGCGACCAGGTCCAGCCATTCGAGCAGTGCCGCGGTCTCGGTCGGCCCGAGGTCCGTGGGCACGATGCGATCGAGAACCGCACGGCCGGAATCGGATTCGGGCGCGGTCCCCTGTTCGACGGCCCGCCCGGCGTGCTCGAGCACCTCCCGCACCCGCGCCAGCCCAACCCCCAACTCCCGCAGGGTCCGCACCAACTCCAACCGCCCCACCGCCTCGACCCCATACAACCGATACCCACCCGCCGACCGCCCCACCGGAGGTATCACCCCCGCATCCGACCAGAACCGAATAGTCCGAGCCGACAACCCGGTCCGCTCCGCCAACTCCCCGATCGTGTACCGCACCACGTCATCCATCCCCCCAACCTCCACCTTCCACCCACTGGAACGTCAAATCGACCGACCGCGAGCCTGGCTCCTCTTCAGCAGCGAGTCCTCGATTGCCTCGAAGATGACAACGTCATGATGCCGGTATGGGAAATCCCGCAAGAGGTCTGCGGCCGTGGGATGCCCCCATCGGCTTCGGAGAAGAAAGCGGATAGTTTCAGGCCCCGAACCCCACGCTTACCCCACGAAACAAGTCAGCCCCGGTGAAACCGGGGCTGACTTGCTATTCGGTGCGCGATACTGGGATTGAACCAATATTGTGTCCTGGTGTCGCAAATCTTCGACACCAGCAGCGATTCGCATATTTAGCCTATCTACCAGCAGTTATTCTGATGGACAACCATGAATATTGATGAACATACGTGGACATCAGACGGGCACGGATTGGGCAGAAATCCGTTGATTGGGCACAGATTGGGCACTACGATTGGCCTCATTGTTGATCGGGCAAGGAGGTTGCATGGCACGGAAGGATGGCGAAGTCAAACGGTCGTTCGGAACGATTCGCCAGCTGCAATCGGGACGCCATCAGGCTCGGTATACGGGACCAGACCTACGACGCCACAAGGCCCCTACGACCTTCGCAACAGAGGACGATGCGAAAAACTGGCTTCGAGGTGTGCATCGAGAGATTCGAGATGGTCTGTGGACTCCCCCCGGAGTGACGGGGTCCGTCAAAGGCGGGCTGACCTTCAAGGAGTACGCGAACGACTGGTTGAAGCATCGGCTCGTCAAAGGTCGGCCGTTGAAAGACCGAACCCGAGAGCACTATCAGGACATCCTTGATGATCACATCTTCCCGGAGCTCGGTACTCTACCGCTGAAATCGATCAGCCGAGAAGATGTGCGCGAGTGGTACGACGCCACGCTGATCGACCGGCCAACCTATCGGGCGCACGCCTATTCACTGCTGCGAACAATCCTCGGCACTGCTGAGGACGAAGAGAAGATTCCCGCGAATCCGGCCAAGATCCACGGTGCCGGGTCCGTTGACCCGGTACACGAAGCACCTCCGGCAACGTTGCAAGAGTTGGATCTGATCGTCGCTGAGATGCCTGATCGGTTGAGACTCATGGTCCAGCTGGCCGCATGGTGTGCCCTTCGTTTCGGCGAACTGACCGAACTACGGCGATCTGACATCGTCCGGGTCGATGGGCGCACCGTGATTCATGTGCGCCGCGGCGCTGTCCGAACCAAGAAACAGGGGCGAACCGCGACAACGCCGAAATCCCGTGCTGGAGTGCGCAAAGTCAACGTTCCGCCGCACCTCAATAGCGCAGTTCGGGATCACCTTCGTGATCACGTCGCCCCCAAAAGTGATGCTCTGCTCTTCCCCGCTGGCCATGGAGGCCACTTGGCCCCGAGCACGCTCTATCGGCACTACTACCGAGGACGTGAATCTGCGGGTCGAACGGATCTGCGTTTTCATGATCTTCGCGTCACTGGTGCGACGATGGCCGCGCACGCTGGCGCAACGTTGAGGGAGCTACAGGCCCGTCTGGGCCACACTACGGCGGCTGCCGCGCTGAGATACCAACGGGCTGTTGAGAGTCGGGACGTTGAACTCGCGGACAAGCTCTCCGCCATATCCAAAGTCACACCGAAGTCGGGTACCGATGAGCCAGTTGCATCGAGGCGGCACCCGGTCAACAGATTGCCTCGACGGCAGCCTCGAACATGAAGAACGGTACGGTTGGGAACATGATTTCGGCGGTGGTCTTCGATGTGGGTGAAACGCTGGTTGACGAGACTCGCGAGTACGGCACTTGGGCCGATTGGCTCGGCGTTCCGCGACATACGTTCGTCTCGGTCTTCGGAGCAGTCATTGCGACCGGCCAGGACTATCGCGAAACCTTCCAGGTGTTCCGCCCAGGGTTCGACCTACAGAAGGAGCGCGAAGCCCGAGCCGCGGCAGGATACCCGGAATCATACGGCGAGGAAGATCTGTACCCGGACGTGCGCCCAACGCTGTCGAAGCTGCAAGACCTCGGCGTCTGGGTTGGGATCGTCGGCAACCAGACCGTTCGATCAGGTCAGATTCTGCGGAGTTTGAACCTACCCACCGACTTCATTGCTACCTCCGATGATTGGGGTGTCGAGAAGCCCTCAGCGGAGTTCTTTGCCAAGGTGGTCGAGGTCGCGCCGGGCGAACCGGGGCAGATCGTTTACGTTGGCGACCGGCTCGACAATGATGTTGCGCCAGCCAAGCGCGCAGGGATGCGAACCGCATATCTCCAGCGGGGGCCGTGGGGATGGATTCACCGTAACAAGCAAGAAGTCGCGGATCTGTCCGATTGGCAGATCCGCGACCTTGGCGAACTCTCGGAAATCGTTGTGGCAGAGAACGATTAGTCAGCCGATCAACGAGTTGACTGTTGTGTGCCAGTCATAGAGTCGATCGTCGAGACTTCGAACCGCGGGGAGCGAATCCCACTCTCGCAGCGACTGACGAACTTCTTTGACGCGATCCATCGCGGTCGCGTACCAGTTGCGACCAAGGAGATCGAGCGCTTCTTCGAGGTATCGGCACGCCAGTTCCGGATCCTGTTCCAAAACGGCGGCAGCCGCGATGTCGGCCAGGTAGACAGTGCGCTGCTTGATCGACTCATCCGGCAGGTCTGCGAGCACTTGCTCCAGCGTCTCTCGCGCTTCGCGACCACGCCCTGCGGTCATCAGGGTGTTGCCTTTGAATCCCGCCAGCCGGATGGGTGAGAACCAGTCCATCCAAGCTGGTGATGGATTCGAGTCGGCATCGTGTTCTTGGTAGATCTCCTCGGCGTGGTGTACCAGCTTCAAAGCCCGTCGGGTATCTCCGAATCGGGTTTCGACCTCGGCCTCAACCGCATCGAGCCATGCAAGGACTTCCACGTTCGCGTCTCCGCGACGTGCGAACGCGCGGGCTGCGCGCAACTTGTCTCGTGCCTCTTCCGCACGGGAGGGATCGCCGGAGAAAGCCGGTGCGAAGGCCATATGAGCAAGTACCGCGGCACCGAGGAGAGGATCGTCGGCCTCATGCGCAGCCTGTAGCGCGAGTACAAAGCTCGGCTGAGCGAGATCTGGTTGTTGGAGATCGAAGAATTCGAGTCGACCGGCGAGCAAGCTTGATTCCGAAACTGCTTGTGCTAGAAGCTTTTTCGCCGATCCCGACAGTTGCTGCAACAGATCAGCACCCAGCGCGGCATGTTCGGCAACCGAACGATGCAGTCGCGCGGCTGGGATCGACCAATAGAAGTGGCGATGGGAGACCGTCACCGTCATGAAATCTGTTGCAACCGAAGGCGGTAGCGCAGCAGCCGACGCAGCGATGTGACGGGTTGCCCAGGTGTCGTGATGGGCACCTGCTGCCGTTCGTTCCGACTCCCGGTTCTCAGACCACGGCGGCGTAAAGCCCAACTCCGACACCGAACGTTTGAACAGGGCTTCGAGCGCGGTTGCGTGCTCAGGATGAGGCCAGGGCGGCTCGGTCGACTCCCAGCGGCGGACGGTCCGGGCGTTGATCGAGACGCGAAGTCCGATTGTTCGAGCAGTCTCGTTCAGTGCGTCAGCCAGCGCGGATTGCGAACGGTATCCGAGCGCTTGTCGAGCGGCGCGAAGTGCAGCGTTGCCGGGGTTGGTCATGTCCCCAGTCTAGTCCTCTATAGGTGGCCTGTCTGGCGTTTGGGTCCAAAAACGGCCTATCAATGTCCTCTTGTCCGCCCTTTTTTCGGCCCTTTTTGGGTCGCATCCTCGGTTGTGAGCAGTTTTCACACGTTGTCCAACCGAGGGAGATCAAATCATGACAAGTTCACGACCGCGCAAGGACGCGGAGGGTCGAGGAACCACACTGATTCGCCTGTCCGAAGCTGCCGCGCTGGTAGACGTTCACGTAAAGACGTTGCGGCGCTGGATATCTGAAGGCAAGTTGACCGGCTACCGGCTGGCGTCGAACCAGATCCGTATCGATCAGGGAGAGCTGCTCAACCTTGCTCGCCCCATGCCCACGGTTGCACTGGACGGTGCCGTCGATCGCAAGGGAGTGGCGTAATGCTTGCCCTCTTGGCGACCGCAGGGTTGGTCATCCTTGGCGCGGAGTATCCGCAGCTCGGATCGGTGGTACTTGTCGCAGCGATCTTGTTGGGGGTCGCCTGGCTGATCGGTCGGCGCGGGAAGCGCGCAGCCACTGGTTGGCGGGGTGGTCGGCGATGAGCGCGTTTTTTGGTTCGCAGGGTCGGACTGTTCGGGTGCAGGGCTACTCGCCGCTGGATCACTTCGGCGGGCCGGAGTTCAACGCCAATCGTTTGAGCGAGGAGGCGGCGTATTCGATGCCGCCGCAGATGTTCGCGGTGCTGGTGTTGGCGGGGTTCATCTTCGCAGCAGGGGTGTTCGGCGGGATGTTGCTGTTCGGCTCTCGTGCGCAGGAGGCACCGGTCGTCATCACTTGTCCCGCGCCGGGTGTGCAGGTGGCGGCACGTCCTGTGGAGTGCGGTTCGGGGACTCCGCAGGTGGTGACGCGATGAGCGGGCGGGAGGTTCGGTTGCAGCCGCGTGATACGCGGTGGATGGAATTCATTGCGCAGCAAGGTGGGGTGCCGATGTCGCTGATTGGGCAGGTCGAGCAGATCGGGTCGAGCCAGCTGCACGAGATGGTCAAGCGTTGGAAATCAGTGGGCCGCGTGCTGGTGGAGCGAGTCGATTACGGTGCGCCGGGGCGGTGGCGAAATTCGAAGCATTTCGACGAGCCGGGTGCGGTGCCTCAGGGGCCACTGTGGGTGTACATGACGCGCGAAGGTGCTTGGGGTTACTTGGATTTCGACCCTGGCGCATGGTGGCCGAAACCCACGACCGTGGCGCATCTGACCGCGCTGACCGAGTTGCGGTTGGCGTTGACCGGTTTGGAGACCGATCCGGAGGTCTGGACCAGCGAGCGGCTGTTACGTCGCCGGTTGCGGACCGAGTCCGGGCAGTTGGGGGCGCATGTGCATGACGCGTGGTTCCAGGACATCGGTGATCCGGACAAGGTGTGGGCGATCGAGGTCGAGTTGTCTCGCAAGTTCGGTGCGGGCCGGTTGATGGCTGCGATGGCTCGTGCGCTGGATGCGGCGGATCGGCACGAGTTGGCGGGCGTCTTGTATTTCGTGCGTGGGGAGGCCTTGCGCAGGGCGGTGGAGTCCACGGGGACACGGCTCGCGCACAAGCGGGGTGTGGAGCGTTTGTCGAATCTCGAAATCCATGACCTGGATACGACTTTGAGTAAGAAAGGGGTGCGGTGATCATGACCGATTGTCTTCCGATGATCACGCCTGTGGACTGCGGCACACCCGCACCGGTCGCACCGGCACCGCCGGTGCCGGTGTCGTCGGGGCCTGTGGTACCGGTGTCGAGTTCTGTTCCGGTGCAACATCATTCGGGTACGGGGTTCTCGAATCCGTCGTTGCCGAATGGGTGGCATGTGCCGGATTGGCATGTGCATGTGCCGACTGTGGCCGATGCGTTGGGTGTGGTGGGTACCTCGGCGGTGGGTGTGGGGTTCGCCGCGGCGCTGGGTGTGGGAGTGAATCTTGTTGCCTCCAAACGGGTTTTGGAGGCACGGCAGGTTCGTAACTATGCGGCCGGTTCGCTGGTGTTGCCGGTGGGTGCGGTGTGTGCGTCGGGTTCGTGGACTGCGCCGTTGTCGTTGTGGTGGCAGGGCGCGCACGAATTCATCGCGCACGGCGCATGGGTGGGTGGCCCGGTGGCGATGTCGATTGCCGCGGTGCCCGCGGCGTTGGGTTGCGTGGCCTGGTATCGGGCGCGGTTCCTGGGCCGGTTGAACACCGAGGGCATCGGCAAGCCCGCCAAGACGCGCAAGTTGCGGCGTCGTCAGGAATTGGGCAAGGCCCGTGCCGCGCGCCAGGCCGCGAAGTACGGTGCGCCGCTGGTGACCGGGTGGCGCAAGAACAAGGCCGTGCTGGGCACGCTGTCGGAGTACGTCGATGCGTCACAGCCTGATACCTACACCCAGTTGGTGGATCAGAAGTCCTCGAAGCTGGAGGTCCCGATCGAGGGTCTGGGACATCAGGTGGTGCTGGGGATGTCGCAGAAGGCCGGTAAGACCACGATGTTGGTCCGCTACGGCACCGCTCTGTATACCGCGTTCTGGCACCGGTACGTGCGGACCGGGGAGAAACGCCCGCTACTGATTTTCGTGGACTGCAAGGGCGGCAAGCCCGGTCTGGCGACGGGCCGTCAGGTGGTGAAGATCGCCGCGCGGCTCGGGGTGGCACCATCGCGAATTGCGTTGTGGCCGATCACGAATCGTCTGGATCTGTGGGCGATGGACACCGAGGACATGTGCGCGACCCTCGAAGCGATGATCAACCCGGTCCAGGCCAACGAGGCGGGTTCGGAGCACTTCAAGCAGAACCGGATCCGGGTGATCAAGCTCGCGGTCGAGGCTCCGTGCGGGCCGCCGCGCTCGAAACAGCAGTTCCTGGAACGACTGTCGAACGACTGGCTGACCGGCGCGTACGCCAACGACACAGCGATCCTGGACGAGCTGGATGCGTTGGGCAAGAACAAGCCGCCCGCGATCGGGGACGTGTCGGGCAAGATGCGCAACATCTTCGCCGCGATCGGTGAGGGTTTCGACGGCGGCCGACCCCTCGATAGCTTCGATGTGATCTATGCGACCGTGCCCGGCACGGTCCGCGGCGAGTATGCCCGTGCGCAGGTCGCGGCGTTGAACACGCTGATCGAGCAGTTCGCCGCGGGCGAGCACGACCGTCAGATCGTGCTGATCGAGGACGAGGTGTCCGCGGTCGCGGACAAGACCGGCGGTATCTCGCAGATCAACATCGCCGAACGCCTGCTGGGTATGGGTGTGATCGCGATCTTCGCCGCACAGAACATCTACGGACTCGGCCAGAACCCCGATGACCGTCGCCGTCTGCTGGAGGCGTGCCCGTCGGGTGCGTTGCTGATGAAACTTGAAGCGGGAGGGAAGGTTTCGGAGGTGTTCGGGTCCGCGCCGGTCGCGGAGAGCACCTGCAAGACCCATGACGGCAAGCCCGGGGATGAGGGTTCGCTCGGGAATCGGGATACCTGGTTCATCGATCCGAACCGGCTCGCGCAGTTCGAACGCGGCGACATCGTGTGGGTGCACTCCCTGCAAGCCCGGTTCGGGCACGTGATCCCGGTCGATGAGGACCAGATCGCGCCGCTCCCGGCGGATCCGTTGGCGCAGCGGTGGGCGACGGGCACATTGCCGCGGGTGCCGCTCAAGACGGTGCGGGATCTGGAATCCGGGCGCGCTCGCCGCGCGGATCTGGGATTCGACGGCGAAGGCGGTGAAGCCGCATGAGCAATCACACGGAGACTGCGGGTGATCAGGGCCGGTTGTGGTTCACCCAGGTGCCGATGAAGCACTGGCCAGCGCCCGATGCATGGACTCATCGCATCACCGGGGATCGGCACGAGACCGGGTTTTACATCCCGGATGGGCGGTGGGTCACTCACCACAGCTACGGCTCGGAACAAGAAGCCGCAAACGGGCTGGCACGTCTGATCGAGTGCTCGACCCGCTTCGGGGAGATCGGCACAGGAGGCCTGTCATGACCGACTACCTGCGTTCCATCAGCGCCTACGTGGCCACCCGCCACTACGCGTCCATTCCCGCCGACCGCCCCGGTCACCCGAGCAAGCCGACGCCGACGAGTGCGGACACCCCGGCGGACAGTGCCGCCGCACTGGTGGACACCCCCGAGGACAAGGGGTGGACACGATGAGCGCGTCGAGTTCGCCGCAGCGGGGACGGTTCGTGGCGTGGGCGGGATTCGTGTTCGGGTCGGTGTCCTCGGTGGCGGCCAATGTCCTGCACACCTGGTTGCCCGCGGCGCATATGCCTGCGGGGTGGACACCGGGTATCGCGCCGCAGATCGGTGCGGCGGTGTGGCCGATCGGGCTCCTGTTGAGTGTGGAGGTGCTCTCGCGGGTGCGGTGGCAGTCCGGATGGTTGTGGGCATTGGCCCGCTACGGCGGTGCTGGCGCGGTCGCGGTGGGTTCGGCGATCATCTCCTACTCCCACCTTCGGGATGTGCTCGTGACCTGGGGATACGGGCATCTCGCAGCCGGTGTCGGCCCGGTGGCCCTCGATGGGTTGATGGTGGTGTGCGGATTCGCACTGCTGTCGATGACCCTGGCTCGCGAAACCAGCACCACCCCCGAACCCGTCGAGGTATCACCGGAGCCGCCCGAACCGGTCGCACCCGTGGCTCTGGAAGTGGCAACCCCCGATGACCGCCTCGTAGGGCCGGTGTGGACACCGCGGGCGCGGCGGGACGAGGTGACCACCGCACAGGTGGCCACCGAGGTCACCGAAACACCAGCACCGAGTGTCCGGCTGGCCATCGGACCGTCGACCGACCCGGGTGAGGACACCGGGGCGGACACCCGGCGGCAGACCGCGCGGGAGTTGTCCGGTGACGGGTGGACACACGCGGAGATCGCCGCGCATCTGGGCGTGAGCAAGCGCACCGTGCGCCGCTACTTGTCCGCCCCCTCGGGTGAGGCGATCGGCGCACCGGACACCGAGACCGAACACGGTCCGGTGCAGGAAACCAGCCTTCTGGAACTGCCCGCACCAGCGGCGGCGGTCGAGGGGAACCATCACCAGTCTTTCGAAGGAGTTCTCGCATGACCAGCAACAACAGCGGTGGTAACGGTGTGGATTGGGACGGTGAGCTGCAAGCGCTCATGGAGTCTTCGGGTATCGACCCCGCACAGGTGGTTCGCCCGAAGTGGGTGACCCGAGCGCGCCGCCGAGTGTTCGGCGCGAAATCCGCGGTCGCCGCGGTCGCGGTGATGGCGCCGGTGGGGTGGGTGGTCGCCGAGTCCGGTGCTCCGGTGATCGCGACCGCGCCGATGCTGTTGTGGTTCGCGGGCTGGATCGGGTTCGGGGTGTACGTCAGCCTGGGCCGCCCGGATCTGTCGACCACCAGTGACACCGTCGCCGGGTTCGCGGTGCGGGTCTCGCACACCGGGTCCCGGTTCGCGTACGCCCGCACCCGTCCGGCGCGGGTGCGGTGGCGGGCCTGGCGCGCCGCCCAAGCCCGCGACGCTGCTGTTGGTGTGGAGTCGGGGCAGGTGACCCGATGAGCGGGCAGACCCAGCGCACCGGTAAATCGGTGATCTTCTCCGATGAGGGCACGCATTCGGGTAGCGGCGAGATGGACGAGGTGGCCCGCAGCTGGCCGCAGCTGATGTCGCTGCTGACACAGCTGATGCGGCACCTGCACACCGCGACCTCGGATGGATCGATGAAGCTGTCGCGGCGGCAGTGGAAGGAAATGATCACCGAGGCTCGCAGCTTGCACGAGAAGTTCGTGCGCGAGAACGCGGTCAGCCGTTCCTGGTACACCGCACGCGTCCGGGACTACCAGCGCGAAGCATCCGCCGTGGCCGCGCGCGCACGTCATGGAGCCACGCCGGAGCAAACAGCAAGGGACGCTGGATATCTCGCTGGTGTGCGGGCCGGGATCGAGCACACTGTGCATCAGACCGCCCTGACGTCCGAACAACGCGGCCAGGTGATCCAGTCCCTGGACGCGGTGGACGCGGATCCGATGAATCCGGTGTCGGACAACATCTTCCGGGAACTCGACGCGAACGCCGCGATCGGTGCCCGATACGTCGCCGCGGACAGTGAACAGCGCGCCGCGAAGCACAGCGAACGCCTCGACGCCACCGCCGCACCGACCGCCCGCCCGCAGACCGCGACCCAGCACACCGCGGAGGCGGACCGGTTCGCGCACGAGGCCACCCGGCGGATCCATGATCTGTCCGAACAACTCGATGCCCTGGAACGCAGGATCGCCACGGCCAGCCAAACTGCCACCGCTGCAACAGATGTCAGCGAGAACTCTGATCCGCAGCGTGAACGGCAGGAGGCTCACGCGCCGACGAATGGACAGCGGTCGGGAACTGCCGGTAACGCCACACGCGCGAACGCCGAGGCCGCGCAAGCACAGGTGAAGCGGGAGGCGAAAGCCAACGCTGCGTTGTTCGTGAAGCTGTACGAATTCGGGCAACGCGCCGCGGAAGAAGAAGCCCAGGAGAACGAACGCCAGGCCCGGCCTACCGCGCACGCAACCAGCCACGCGCAGTCGAACAACAGCGGTCTGCGCGTGGTCATCGTGCCCGACGCCGAACAGGCTGCGGCACCGACTCCGCAGGAACATCGCGCGGCAGCCTATGCCGAGCAGATGCGGGGACTGATCGCCGAGGACACCGGACACGGGCAGCACCGTGACCGCCCGCGCGCCGAGCAGACCGTGCAGATCATCGAACCCGATCACAGCCCACGCCACACACCCGCGGCTACGGCTACCGCGACTGCCGAGCAGCACAGCGTGACCGATCACCTCATGAACGAATACGCCGCCGAGATGGAAGCCGAAGCGTGAACGCTGATCGGCCCGTCTCCCAAGGTTTTCAGCAACAACAACAAGAAAGGAGAAATCACCACGGAATCAAGGATTCGGCCGAATCGGCCGACCCCGCAAGGTAATTCGCACCAACGACAACAACAACCCTGTCCGGCTTCGGCACGGACGAGGAACTGTCCAACGGACACCCAACCACACAGATACCAGGAGTGACAAATCATGTCCGGAGAGACCGTCATCACCGTCATCGGCAACCTGACCGCGGACCCCGACATTCGGGCCATCCCGAAGACCGGCGACTGCGTGGTCAACTTCACCGTTGCTTCGACACCGCGCGTGTTCGATCGCAACAAGAACCAGTGGGTCGACGGCAAAGCACTGTTCATGCGGTGCACCGTTTTCCGCGAGCCCGCGGAGAACGCCGCCGATTCCCTGGCCAAGGGAACGCGCGTCGTCGTGGTCGGCAAACTCCAGCAACGCGAGTACACCGACCGCGACGGCAACAAGCGCACCATCGTGGAACTGGTAGCCGACGAGGTGGCGACATCCACCAAGTACGCCATCGCCAAACCCATCAAGCGCCGCACCAGCAACAGCACTCGCAACGGCTGGAACGGCAACGGCCGCAACACCAACGACAACGGCGGCGCTGCTGCCGATGATCCGTGGAATGCGGCTCAGCCCGAGGACGAAGAGGTGGCGTTCTGATGACACGCGCCTTCCATCCTCATCGCGTGACCCACGGGATTCACGGCGCGCGTTACTACCCGACCCAATGGATCGACGGATTCCTCGTACCCGCACGAATCATCGTGTGGTTCCGCGGAGACCAGCGACTGCGGCTCTCGGTGCAGGACGCGTACACCCTGCTGAACAAACTTCCGGACCTGCTGGAAGACCACGAAACCGCGACCGCTCACGTTGTCGCAACAATTGGCGAGGAGAACTGATCATGGCATACGTATCTGCACGGGTCCGCACCGAGATCGGTAGCGCGGAAATGGATTTGGTTCAGCACAAGGCGAAAGTCAATGTCCGGACCCGTAATCCCGGTGGCCCGCTCGGCGAGATCGAGATTCACTGGGGTGATCTGATGGACGACAGCCGCATGCAGGCACACCTCAACGAGGAGGAAACCCGCGAGCTGATCGCCAAACTGACCGCCGCCCTCACCGCACTCGGCGATGCCGACGTCATGAATATCCAGGCACCGGCTCCCGTCGAGGACGACGGCGAAACCGAGTCAGAGCCGGTGATCACCGGGCAGTGCGATATCTGTGATCACGGTATCCACTGGATCGCTTGCCCGACCGGTGGATGGTGGGCGCACGACGACGTGCACCCCGCCGACTACCACGACGCTTCCACGTCCGTGAAAGTCCAGCAAGACATGGACGACCACGGGCTTTGGGAGACGATCGGGATCAAACGATCCGAGGAGGTGTTGTGATGACGTTCGCATACATCCGCACCGAATCCGATACGTGGGCAGTCGGATTCCGCACCGGCGATGGTGAATGGGTCACCGAGTCCGAGCACAGCAGGCACGACGCTGCGGTGCACCGGGCCACGGAACTCAACCGCGCCGCGATCGGAATCCTCATCGCCGAACTGATCGAACAGCGCGACGCGCTCCGCGAGGAATGCGGCGAACTGTTCGACCAGGTGCAGTCTTTGCAGTGGCATCACGGTGCCCTGCTACGAGAGCACGACCGGTGCCCCACATCCGCGGTCGGCATGAGCGTTGATCGCGGCATCCTCCGCATCGCGGAGGTGGCGTGATGGGGTTCGTCTACCTGCGTACCGAAACCGAACTGTGGACAGTCGGGTTCTATTGGCCCGATGGTTCCTGGGAACCGGAGTCCGACCACGGCAGCAAAGACGCTGCCGCGCAACGAGTCACGATCCTCAACGGCGAGGACCTGACCGTTCATATGGCCGAGCTGATCAAGGAACGCGACGAGCTGAAAGACCAGAACCGGGAACTGCTCGATCAGGTGCAGTGCCTGCAATGGGATCTCGGGGCGTTGCAGTCCCAGCACGATCGGTGCCCGGAATCTTCGATGACGACACCGGGGGTGCAGTGATGGATTCCCAGCTGATGTTGCAGAAGATCCGGGAATTGATCCGGGAGTACGACATCCTCACCATCGACCAGGAGTGTGACCGGGACAGCTCCGAGCGCCTCTTGTTGCGTCTCGCTGGTGCGTTCAACGACCTGGACCGGCATCTCTCCGCAGGTGGGATGTGGCCCAATTATTGGACGTTCAGGGAGAACACCGATCTCGCCCGGCTCATGTTCGACCTCGATCAGGCGTGCCTGTTCCGCGATCTCGCCGAAACCAAAGTCAGCGAACTCGACAAAGAGAATGTAGATCTCGCCAACGAGAACTCATATCTCGAGAAAGAGAACGCCGAGCTGCGGGAATCGCGGGATCGCCTGGTCAATGCGTGCGCCGAACTCGTGATCGCGGTCGGCGAAGCGCGTAACGGGCTCCAGCCGTCGCTGTTGGCGGACCTGGATGAGCGTGACCGGAAGGGGGCGTGATGGTCATGTTGGCCGATGTGCACGTCATCAACCGTTCGGAGTTGGCCGCGGTGATCGGGGCCGCGTTGGCGGACCTGCGGGAAGTCGGGGTGATCGTCGGAGACATTCATGTCGCCGATGAGCAGATCGTGCAAGCGATCGCAGCCCGATGGAACGCAGTGTTCACCGACGCACCGGAGGTGATCGCATGAACGCGCGGGTTTCCCAAGCGATGCGGTGGGCTCGGTGGTTCGCGGTGCTGGTCACCGTGACCGTGGGGTCCGCGGCGTTCGCGTTGAGTTTCGCGGCGTTGCGTCAGCTGGCGATCATGGCGCACGTTCCAGCGGGTTTGGCGTGGCTGTGGCCGGTGATCGTGGATGGCACGATCATCCAAGCCACGGTCTCGGTGCTGGTGCTGGCATCGTCCCCGCAGAGGCGTTCGTTCCTGTGGGTGCTCGCTGCCGGGGTCGGGGTCTCGATTACCGGGAACTCGGTGCATGCCGCCTTGGTGGGGCATGTGCTGCCGTGGTGGGCCGCTGCGATGATCGCGGCGGTGGCCCCGGTGTCGCTGCTGGTGGACACGCACGGCCTGGCCGTGTTGTTCCGGGCAGCACACCAGGACACCACCACAGTGGTTCCCGAACCGCTCAACCCGGTTACTGTCGAGCCCGAGCCCGAACCGGTGCAGGTCTCGGAAACCGTTGCGGGGCAACCCGAACCGGTTACCGAGCCCGAACCTGTGGCGGCAGTGCGCAAGCCTGCGAGTCGGTGGGATCCGGACAAGGTCGCTCGCGCGAAAGCGCTGCGTGCCGAAGGCCGGAGTTACGCCGAGATCGGCCGAGTGTTGGAGGTCTCGCCGCGCACCGCGGCCAGGTACGCCAACGCCACGCACACCACGCGGACCGAGGCGGCCACGCCTCTGCACGCGGTGCGACCGGTCCAGCAGGTTTTGCCGCTGGCGACCGCAGCGGTAGGGGGTGCCTGATGACCACCGCGGAATCGGGTTACACCTGGTGCGGCTGCCGAGACTGCTTCGACATCGTGATCGGCCCCATGGACCGGCCCGAGCTGTGCTCGGACTGCCACGAGGCAGGCTGCGAAATCGAAGGTGGCGAATGCCAGTGGTCCTACGACTACGAGACGGCGGAGTGGGAATCATGACTCGCGCCAAACCGTTGTCGGCCCAGCGAGCATTGCGGCTGGGGCGGGAGATTCAGGAACAGTACGACCACGGTTCGTCGTGGGACGAGATTGCCGTCGACTTCGACATGTCGAAGTGGAAAGCACGCAAACTCGCCCGCGCGTACCGGGAGGACTGCGATCGCAGAGCCCGCCAGAACCAGCTGACACTGTTCGGCTGACCAACCCTGGACACAACCGAATACCAACTGAATATCGACACCACGCGGAGTCCGTGCCTGCTAGAGACAGGCACGGGCTCCGCCCCTTTTTTACCAGGCACCCGCCGGTCGGCGGGCACCGGGCTCATCCCGGAGTGCCGGACGCCAGCGATTCGCCGAGAGCCGGGGTGGGGGTGCGCGCACCATGCGGGCAGGCCCCGCCTGCCCGGCATCTCTGCCCGCGTCGGCGCTGCGGATCCTCGGTGTCAAGGGCACATCCACACCCACCGAACCGGCTGTACGAAGGTCGCCCTTGACAGCGAGGCAGCGCCGGTACGATCGCGCACCCCCACCCCGGCACGGGCGTAGCGGGCCGTCGAACACTCGACTGTATGCCGGAATCGCTGACACCAGTGAGACTGTCGGCACCGGCGGCAAGTACCGATCGTGATCAGAATGTCTCCGCTTGCCCTGGAACAACCCCCGATTGAATACACTCTTGTATTGGAAATCTCCCGGATCTACTCTTATGCGGCCGAATAGACCCCGGAAGTCAGGCCATGGTGACCTTATGGGTTTTCCGGGGGTAATTTTGCGTTTCCCCACCCCTGACCAGCAGCGTTGGGTGCGTGGTCGCTCCCCTCGCCCAGATCACCATATGCACGCTTCGCTGTGTATATGGTGATCTGGGCGAGGGGAGCAGTGGAGTAGTAGTCAGGGGTGGGGAGATATGAAATCAATGATGTGAGAAATGAGTTGGGTAAAAAGACGAGTGGTTGCGTTGGGTGAGAAACGTTGCCGTTGGGAGCAGGGTGGCGTCCGGTAACGAGGGTGCGTACGTGGCGGTGGCGTGTGAAGTGGCGTCCGGAGCGCTGCGCGGTAGTACCGTCCGGAGCGAATGTTGCGTGTAAGTAGCTGAGCTGGGTGCGAACGGTCCGGTTCTCGTTCCGGCACATGGCTGGTCCCGTCAACCGGGTTCGGGTCGGATTCCCTGCGCGCCGCCGCATTGTGCGGGCCGCCCCTCCAGATTCCAGGGTCCGCGCCCGGCACAACCGAATTTCGGTCACGGTCCGCTGCATTCGTATCGGCAATCAAGGAAATTCGGCCGTGCACGCTCCGGCGCGTTCCCTGGATTCCGGAGCCTCTGCGACCCTGGGCAGGCGGTGAGGGCAGGCCGCGGGCCTGCCCCGGGACGGCGCGGCGCGCGCCCAGGGAATCCACGCCCTCCCGGGCACCCCACCCGTTGACACGTACGTGTCACAACCGCGTTCGGCCGGTTGACACGTACGTGTCACCGAGACCGGAAGGCCGGGAGATGACCGAATCCGACACCATCACAGGACTACTCGTCACCGCACTGGAACAAGCATGGGCGGCAATACGATCCCATCACCCCGAAGTACCCGACGTCGTCCTGACCGTCGGGGCCGGATCGACCGGCACAGACCTCACTCTCGGACACTTCGCCTCCTACCGGTGGGTCCGCGGCGAATACGAGATGCACGAGCTGTTCGTCGGCGGCGAAGGTCTGCAACGCGGCGCGGCTGACGTGCTGGGCACACTACTGCACGAGGCCGCCCACGGACTCGCTGTCGCCCGCGACATCAAAGACACCAGCCGCCAAGGACGTTGGCACAACGAGCGGTACCGCGAACTCGGCGAAGAACTGGGCTTGACCTTGACGCAGCACCCGAAAGTCGGATGGTCGCTCACCACCATGCCCGCCGACACCCGAACCCGCTACCGCGACCAGCTTCACGAACTCACCGACGCACTCGTGGCCTACCGCCGACACGAACCCGACCGCCGCAGCGGACGCAAATCCAACAACAACGGACTCGCCGCCCAATGTCAGTGCGGACGCAAGATCCGTGTATCTCGAACCACTTACGATGTTGGACAGATCATCTGCGGATGTTGCCGCACGACGTTCACATCGTCCGACTGAGGCGCAGTTCGTGCCGCCCTATCGAGTAACACTTCAGCAACGACCCTCATTGGGCACGCGTTGGGCACTACGCAAGAAAGCCCCGGTGAAAACCGGGGCTGACCTGCCTTTTCTTCGGTGCGCGATACTGGGATTGAACCAGTGACCTCTTCCGTGTCAGGGAAGCGCTCTCCCGCTGAGCTAATCGCGCGTGGTTTGCCTCTAAGAGGCGGCGACGGGAATCGAACCCGTGTGCACGGCTTTGCAGGCCGTTGCCTCACCACTCGGCCACACCGCCAACCAAGGCCGGGTTGGCCTTCGAGCGGATGACGGGATTCGAACCCGCGACCCTCACCTTGGCAAGGTGATGCGCTACCAGCTGCGCTACATCCGCATGCACTGTAATGTGCAGTGTGCTCCGTCCGGCTCTTTCTGCCTTCCGGCTGCGAGAGAGAACATTAGCCCACCATCGGCGACAACAACAAATCCGCTGGTTAGAGTGGGTAAATCGGAATTACAGCCATGTCGTTCCGCAGGCAGCGTTCACCATCCGGCCGCCGCGGCGTCATCCATCCGCAGCGCCCTGCGGGTCACGCGCGCCGGACAAACCGCGCAACCACTCGACGCACCACCCCTTCACGAATCCACCACAGCCACAAGCAAACCCACCTCCCCCTCTACCTCACCCACCCACCGAAAAACCCCAAGGTAGAGACGCGATTTGGTGTCACCCGGGTGATGCGTGTTAAGGTTCCATCTCGTTCGGAACGGAGCCCACACTCCCCACCGAACACCCATCCCGGTCCTATAGCTCAGCGGGAGAGCGCTCGCCTCACACGCGAGAGGTCGCTGGTTCGAAACCAGCTAGGACCACAAAGAAACGGCAGGTCATCGCATTTTTTATGATGACCTGCCGTTTTCGTGCAATATCTCATTGCGAGACCCCATCTCGAACCTGCCACGTGAACCGATCATGACATTGGCGAACTCGACGTCCGGCAATGCCGAATGCCGTTGAACCGGTCCCCCGATGTCGGCGTCCGAAGATCAATGCGGCGAACATGATTCGCGACAACGTGATACCCCCTTCGTCCCGGCTTTGATGCCGGGCGTCACTCTGGGGCAGAGGCCAGGGCTGTGCGTGCTGCTGCCATGAATGCGGCCTTGGGTTCTTCGAGGAACTCGTTCACCTCGCTGTCGCCGATCTCGCGCCACACCGCTTGATTGAGTTCCCGGCCGTAGTTGTGGATCGGAGGCTGCAACGTGGCGGCGCACAGCAACACGACGGCGCGTTCGGCGATCCACAGCTCGGTCATCACGGGCGAGGTGCGTGTCATCCAGCTGTCCTCGTCATCACCCCACGGCTGCGGTCGGCGGTAGGCGGCACGTTCGGCCTTCTGGGCGCACGCGATGAAATCCTTTATCGCTTGGACCTGTTCGGCGCGACGAGCCTCGGCAGTGGCCACTGCTTGCCGCCGACGTTCGATCCGTTCGGCGGACCGCTGGGTCGCACGTTGGGTGAATGCCGTGAGCCCTCCACCGAGCGCCACTCCAGCGAGCGAGAAGGCCGATACCCATAGTTCCCCGCCATACACATGCCCCTTTCCACACCGATCCGATCCGGCAGGAGCCATAGTGCCAGCCACGGCCGACCGATACCGGCGCGGCACTACACGCCGATGCTGCCGCCCTGGTCCTTCCACACCGCGACCACGGCGGGGCGGGGTTGCGAGGCGCCTCCGTCGGGCCAGTGCGAGGCGGGTTTGTCCGCCGACGCGCCGTCGACCTCACCCGGATGTTGCACGCACACCATCACGCGCTGCTCGCTGACGACCGGGCCGCAGGTCTCCGCACCCTTCGGCACGGTGAGGAACTGCTTGGTCTCGCCGCGACGCTCGCCCTCCAGCACCACCGAGAACAGTCCGTCGTTGGACTTCAGCGCATTGCCGTCGGTGGCGATCCACAGGTTGCCGTGGGGGTCGAACGCCAGGTTGTCCGGGCAGGAGATCGGGCTGACCTTCGTCTTGTCGAATCCGGCGAAGTAGGTGTCGGCGGCTGCGGGGTCGCCGCAGACCAGCAGCAGCGACCAGGTGAACGTGGTGCCCTTGTGATCGTCGACGATCTCCAGGATCTGGCCGTTCTTGTTCTGGTTGCGCGGGTTCGCCTCGTCGGCGGCGGCCTTGCCCGCGGTGCCGCGATTGCTGTTGTTGGTCAGCGCCACATAGACCTTGCCGGTCTTCGGGTTGGGCTCGAAGTCCTCCGGGCGATCCATCTTGGTGGCGCCTACCGCGTCTCCGGCGAGGCGGGTGAAGACCGCGACCTCCTCCGCGGACAGGCCCTGGACCAGGGAGGCGCCCTTGCCGTCGGCACCGGTCTGCAGGATCGGAATCCACTGGCCCTTGCCCGTGAATCCCTTGTCCGAGGGCACCTTTCCGGCGCCGTCGATCTGCTCCGCGTGATCGCCGGTCAGTTTCGCGACGTACAGGGTGCCTTCGTCGAGGATGGTCATATTGCGCCTGCGAGCGGCCGCGGTGGCGCCCTGCTCGATCTTCTTGGCGGAGACGAACTTGTACATGTACTCGAAGCGCTCGTCGTCGCCCGAGTAGGCGACCACGGTCCCGTCCGAGGTCACGTAGATGTTCGCCGACTCGTGCTTGAACCGGCCCAGCGCGGTGTGCTTGATCGGAGTCGAGGACGGATCCCACGGATCCAGCTCGACGACATAGCCGAAACGGTTGGATTCGTTGGGTTCGGCCGCCACGTCGAACCGCTTGTCGAAACGCTCCCAGTGCCTCGGCATCTCGCCCTGCCCCGCGCCCGGATGGCCGAGCCCGTAGCGCCTGCCGCGGTCCTGCGCGACCGGATCGGCCAGCACCCCGGCGAAGTACTGGTTGAAGTTCTCCTCACCGGACAGCACCGTGCCCCACGGGGTGAGCCCGCCCGAGCAATTGTTCAGTGTCCCCAGGACTTTCGTGCCGGACGGATCGGCGGAGGTCCGCAGCAGCGCACTGCCGGCCGCGGGGCCGGTGAGGGTGAATTCGGTGGTTCCGGTGACGCGGCGGTTGTACCGGCCCGGAATCGGCGTCAGCCTGCCCGATCCGGACTCACCCTTCACCTCGACGACCGAAAGCCCGTGGGCGGCAAGGCAGATCGCGAACTGCTCCGGCGTCGGCGCGTCCGGGGCGTAGCCGGTGAACATGTGCGGTTCGGTGGTGTACTCGTGGTTGACCACCAGCAGGTACGAATCGCGCTGCCCCTCGATCGGCAGCAGCCCCTGGAAGTCGTTGTTGTAGCCGAACTGCGTGGCCTGCGCGGCCGCGGACTGTGCGCCGAAATCGAAGGCCGGAGCGCCCGGCAGCACCGGGTCGCCCCAGCGGATGACCACCGATTGCCGGTAGCCATCGGGGACGACCAGGGCGTCCCGGGTGTTGGGCGGCACCGCCGTGAAGCCGGCGCCGGTGCCTGAGAGGGCATGCGCGGGCTCGTCGTCACCGCAGGCCGCGAGGGCCGCGCCCGCGCCGGTCGCCAGCACGACGGCCGCGCCACCCCGCAGCAGGCCACGCCGCGAGATCGACGCGACGATATCGCCGAAGTACTCACCGGCGGAGGTGTTCGGCGCCTCGTGGAAGCAGGCGTTTCCGCATTTGTACGCGCAGGTCGTCGCCGAGCGCGACGACCGTCCGTCGTGCGTGACCAACAGAGACAGGGGCTCGAGATTCACGATCGCTCCTCACGTGGGCTGGCGGTGCGCAAACGGTAAACGGGCCGCGCGGTACCCAGGCGGACAATAGGTGAATATCAGACAAATTAGACAAAGTGGACGATGGGGAGTCGCGGTCACTCGTTCACCACCCGAAGCGCGGACGCACACCGGCATCGCCATGTGAGCGATCACAAATCCTTCCCAGCAGCGAACCGCTGCGACCATGATGTCGTGCTCCGGTCCACAACAGTGAAGACGACTGCCCGACATCGCGGCATACGACGAGTTCGCCAGTGTGTTGCCACGGTCTGTGTGACGATCGGGGCGCTCGGGGCGGCTCCGCTACCGAACGCGACGGCCGCACCCGCGAGCTCGGGTCCGCCGATGGGCTGGAACTCGTGGAACTCCGGAATCCCGTTGACCGAGAGCGTTATTCGGTCCACCATCGACGCCCTGGTGAGTTCGGGCATGCGGGATGCGGGTTACCACTACGTGAATCTCGACGCCGGATGGGCGGCGCCCGCTCGCGATGCGGCCGGAAGCCTGGTGGCCGACCCTCGGAAATTCCCCGGCGGAATCCCGGCGCTGGCGCGTTACGCCCACGATCGCGGGATGCTGCTGGGGCTGTACTCCAGCCCGTACAACGAAACCTGCGGCCAATCCCTGCAGAACGCGAGCGCCGGGCACGAGAACCGGGATGCGCGGACCTTCGCCGCCTGGGGCGTGGACTTCCTGAAATACGACTGGTGCCGTAACGACGACGACCTGGAAACGCAGGTGCGGGTGTTCACCGCGATGCGAGATGCGTTGCGCGCCAGCGGCCGTCGCATCGTCTACAGCATCAATCCGAACAGCTCCGCCGGACTGCACGCGGCGCGGGCCTACGACTGGTCCCGTATCGCGGACCTGACGCGCAACGCCCACGATCTGTACCCGTTCTGGCACAACGGAACTCCGGCTGTCGCAGTGCACGACTTCTCCTCGGAGCAGTTCCTGGGCGTCACCGAGCAGCTGGCCGCCGCGACTCCCCTGGCCGCGCGCAGTCGTCCCGGGTACTGGAACGATCCCGACATGCTGGTCGTCGGCACCCAGTTGGCCGAATTCCTCGGCATGCACCCGGGTACGGTACCCAGCGCGCTGCTCAAGGCGCTGCCGCTGACTCTGCAACAGCGGATCTCCGCCCGCGCGACCGTCAAAGGCGCGACGTCACTGCTGACGCTGACCCCGGAACAGATTGCGGCCCTGCGGGATCCGCAGTTCAGCCTGACCGTCGAGGAACAGCGCACGCATCTCTCGCTGTGGGCCATGCTCGCCGCGCCCCTCATCGCGGGCAACGACGTGCGTGCCATGAGCGAGCAGACCCGGTCGATTCTCACCAATCGTGAGGTCATCGCCGTCGACCAGGACCCGGCATCGGTGCAGGGCGCCTTCCTGCCCGGCAACGACCGGGTAATGGTCAAACCGCTCTCCGACGGCTCGATCGCGGTCGCCCTGTACAACCCGGACGACAGCCCCGCCGATATCGGCACCTCGGCCACCGCGGCCGGATTGCCTGGCGCACAGTGCTATACGGTGCGCGACCTGTGGGCCCACACCTCGACGACCACAGCGGGCCCGATCGGCCACTCCGGCGTCGCGCCGCACGGTCTGGTGCTCCAGCGTGTGACTCCGAAGTGCGGTTGAGGCCGAGCCCCGCGAGACAGTCAGATGCGGGCGACGCCCGCGTACAACGACGCCTCGACGTCCAGGCTGGCGGGCATCTCGATGGTGTCGGGTTTCCAACGGTGTGCCGAGACGATGCCGGGCTCGAGCAGTTCACGGCCCTGGAACAGGCGATGGAACTCCTCGCGGCCGCGTGCCTGCAGCGATACGCCGCGTTCGTTGTAGATGCGGGTGAGCTCGCGGATCGCGGGCGGGTCGAAATCACCGGTCACATGCGAGAGCACCAGGTAGGAGCCGGGAGCCAGAGCATCGACCAGGGTGCCGATGATGTGGTGCGGGTCCTGATCGTCGGGGATGAAATGCAGCAGCGCGATCAGGCTCAACGCGACGGGCTGGGACAGATCGAGGACCTTCTCCAGTTGGGGAGAGTCGAGGATCGACCGCGGAGAGCGGGCGTCGGCCTGGATGTAGTCGGTGCGGCCCTGTGGCGCGCTGACCAGCAGCGCTCGCGCGTGGGTCAGCACGATCGGGTCGTTGTCGGCGTAGACCACCCGGGCGGTGGGATCGACCTGCTGCGCGATCTCGTGCAGGTTGGGCCGCGTCGGGATACCGGTCCCGACATCGAGGAACTGCCGGATCCCCTGGCCGGCGAGGAACCGCGTCACACGATGCATGAACTCGCGGTTGACCCGCGTCGCGACCACCACGGTCGGCCACTGCTGCTTGACCTGCTCGGCGGCCTCCCGATCGGCGGCGTAGTTGTCCTTGCCGCCGAGGAAATAGTCGTACATACGAGCGCTGTGCGGTAAGTCCGTCCGTAGATCCAGCGAAGGGCTGTCGGTCACAGAAGGTCCTCCTCACAGGCACAAGCACAAGTCACCACAAGTGATACCGCACCGGACGAGCGCGTGTCGACTCGGCGAGACACGAAATACCTTGACGCCGAGAGGTTTACGTCTTCCATTCCTGGGCATGGGTAGCGCTCGACACCTTCCCGCAAAGGGGTGGGAGGTGGAGGTGCCCGCCTCGTGGAGCAGGGAGTGGGCGGCCACGTCGGAGGTTCTCCTTCCGTGGTGGTCTCAGAAGTTGATTCCGCCTTGTATGTCGCGGGCCTGCACGGCATTTCCGGATACGGTGCCGGAAATGTCATTGGTTACCGCACCATCCCCGGACCGGACTGTGCCGCACACCTGTGCCCACTCCGCGCGTAGCCGGGTCCCGAATTCCGAGTCATCGGTTTCCGCTCGCTCCAACGCCTCGGCCAAGCGTGCGATCTGTGGATCCCGCTCGTCGACACCTGCCGCAGCCTCGAGGGTAGCGGTGTCGTGCCGACTCGCCGCGAACTTCTTGCGCACGAGATCGTACAGAGCACCGGTCGCCTTGCCTGCCAGCGAGTTCGCGATGGCGATCAGAACAGGTTCGATCACGGGGCCCCCTCGACCAGAGTCCTGACATTTTGCGTTACCTCCACCATAGCCGAAAGCCCTTATCTCACTTCGCCTTCGAGAATCTTCGCGATGCGCCGCCGCATACGGACGGCCTTCGGATCGTCGAACCCGGCGAGGATGGACCGGGCTTCCTCCAGGTACGGACGAGCACCGTCGGCGTTGTCGGCACGTCGCAGGTCGGCACCGAGCTGTTCCAGATCCGACGCGAGCAACCACCGGTCGTCCAGCTCACGCTGCGTGGCGACGGCCAGCCGGTGAAAGGATGCCGCCTCATCCGGTCGGCCCAACTCCCGATACACCTCGCCGGCGCCGGCCCACGATTGCGCCTCGCGGCCGCGATCACCGATCCGGCGATGCAGCGCGGCCGCGCGTTGATACGACTCCAAAGCTTCACCGTGCCGACCGAGCGTCCGTTGGACCGCTCCCAGCTCCATCGTCCAGCACCCTTCCCACATGTGGTTGCTGTGCGCACGAGCGATATCCACCGCCTCCTGGGCGGCCTGTAAAGCCTCTTCGGAGCGATCGAGCTCGCGCAGGGCCGTACTGAGCAACCACAGGGCATTCCCGATATTCGCCGACTGCTGATGCTCCCGGAAAATCGCCAGCGACGGGCGGATCAAAGCCTCGGCTTCACCTTGTCGATCGAGACGAAGACAAGCCTCGGCGATGTTGACCGTGGTGAGCGTCTCCCACATCGAGTCGCCGAGGTCGTGCAGCACGGCTCGACTCTGCTTCAGGGAGTCCAGCGCCGCTGCGAGATCGTGTTCCCGAAAGGCGAGCAGCCCCAACCCGTTCAGCGACATAGCCTCTCCGAAGCGGTCGCCGATCGCCTGCCGGATCGCCAGTGCCGCACGATGGTGTTCGGCTCCTTCGGCCAGACTCCCGGATTGGGTGTAGGCGATCCCGAGACTCTCCAGAACCTCGGCTTCGCCGCCGAGGTCGCGGGCTCGTCGTGCGGCGGCAAGTGCGACGTGGCCGGTGATCAACCAGTCATCGAAGGAATTCTCCCGCATGTAGATACTGCGCAACACGACGTGGAGCCGCCAGCAGAGACGATCCATCGCCGAGTCCGCCGCCACCCGAACGGCGGCGACCAGGTTGGCGTGCTCGAGGTTGTACCAGTGGACTGCTTGTTCGGCGTTGTCGAACGCGGGCGGCGTGGCGACGGCCCAGATCCGTTCCGGTGCGTCGTCGGGGTCGAACGCGACATGTCGTTCCATCGGGCTGATGACGGTCTGAGCCGCGTCCGCACCGAGCAGGTACCAGAGCAGAGTGCGTCGTAGGGCAGCCGTGCGAGTCTCCGGACGCTCAGCGGACTGAGCCTGGTCCAGCGCGTACGCGCGTAGCAGGTCATGGAACTGGTAGCGGTCCGGCGCATGCTGTTCTACGAGATGTGCGCCGACGAGGACATCGAGCAGATATCGCGTCTGCCGGATGGGCCGGTCACCCAGGGCCGCGGCTGCCGCGGTACTGAACTCGGGCCCCGGATGCAGGCTGAGCATGCGGAACAGCGCTGCGGCTTCCTCGGAGAGCGCCCGATACGACCATGCGAAGACAGTGCGCACGTCTGTTTCATCCTCCGGCTCTCCCCCCAGAGCATCCCAAAGTTTGGACTCGTCGCGAAGATCGGCAATCAGCTCGGACAATGGCACGTACGGTCGGCTGGCGGCGCGATCGGCAGCAATGCGTAATGCCAGCGGCAGTCTCCCACACAGCCGCGCCAGTTCCGCCAACTCTTCGGCATCGTCGGCGATCCGCTCGTCGGACGTCGAGGCACGCAGCAACGTCACCGACTCGTTCTCGCTCAACACGTTCAGCGTGAGTCGTTTCGCACCGGCCCGTACGGCCAAGCCGGGAAGATCACTCCGGCTGGTCACCACCGCCAGGCAGCCGGAGGTACCCGGGAGCAGCGACAACGCCTGAGTTGTCGTCGCCGCATTGTCGAGTACGACCAGCATCCTGCGCTCTGCCAGCAACGACCGGAACAAGGCCGCTTTGTCGGACTCGGCCGCGGGAATCCTGGCGGGCGTGGTCCCCAGTGCACGGAGGAATCCATCGAGGGCCTGGCCGGGCGTGATCGGATCACCCGCGTCGTAGCCACGCAGATCGACATAGAGTTGTCCGTCGGGAAACCTCTCGCGGACCCGGTGCGACCAACGCAACGCGAGCGAGGTTTTGCCCACCCCCGCGGTTCCCGTGATGACCGATACCCCGCACACGAGCGGCTCGCCGGGATCGCCTGCCAGGATCCGGTCGAGACGTGCGAGTTCGGCCAGCCGGTTGACGAAGCCACGGACATCGGCCGGCAGTTGCCGCGGTACCGGATCATCGGCTGTGCGGTGCTCGCCTCCGGCATGAAAATGCACGCCTCCTTGCACATCTCGGGCCTGCACGATATCCCCGCCCGAGCCGGACAGCTCGGAATGCGTGGAACCGCCGCCGGAGTCACCGCGATCATCGCCGACCCCGGTCATGCGACACCCCACAAGAATTCATCACGCATGGCGAACGGTCAGACTCTTCCCTGCGGATCCACAGCGGCCACTCGTCGTGCGAGGAAACTTCGCAGGTCCTCACCGACCGTGTAGAGAGCCTTCATGAAATCGGTACAGCGAGCGTAGATTTCGTGATCCGTGTAGCGGTGAGCGCCGGACAGGGTGCCGGTCTCGTCATAGCGGAACTCGTACACCGTCTCCATCCCCACGGTCAGCAGTTCGGGCAGCGCACCAGCGGATTCGAGCGGCACGACGACCTCGGGCCCGATGACACGAATCTTCTCGCCGTACTCGGCCCGCAAGGCCAGCAGATGAAGTTCCCATTGCAGATACGGCGCGATCGGCTCCTCGACGACCCGCACCCGGTACAGGTCCATACCTCTCGCGACCGTCTCCCTCTCCAGGTCGGCCAGACTCGTACGTTCCTGCTCCATCAGCCGCAGCGCTTGCTCCCACTCACCCCGGTCGAAAGCCACCCAACTGGCGAACTGCGGATCACGGAAATGTTGGCGGCGTTCGAGCTTCCATGAATCGAGCCCATCGGGCGCGGCGAACCGCCTCTCATAATCCGCGTGCATCGCGTCGGCAGCCAGGTATTCACCCGCGATGCCGCGAAACAGATCAGGCATCCGGAATATCCGTTTTGGCTGCGACGATCATCGCACGCGGAATGATAACCAAACGCTCATCGTGATAGATTGTCACGTCTTCCGGGAGACGTGACACGTATGTATCCGTCAGATCCCGACCGATCACCGCGATGTCGCCATTGTCGAGTTCCCAAATGTCGGGACACGAGTCCCGTCCACCGGTCTGCCCCAGCTCCTTGGCCGACTTACCCAGGCGTCGCCTCATCGACGCCGACGGATCGGCCTCCCACCCTCGCTCCATAGCCACCCCTGTGCGTCGGTCGAAGTCACGTTCGGAATCCAATTCTATAGCATGTCAACACAATCCACGCGAGATCCACCGCGAGACAGGCGTGTACCACCCTCCCGTAGACAACACGGGAACGGCAGTCCCGCGGCGAGACTCGCACGTAGAGAGGGGCTGTTTTGGTTGCACCACTGCGGGTCGCGCTCGCCTCGTCGAGGGCCGACGGACTCGTAGCTCTATACGATGCCTGCACCCGGGCCGGACACCTTCCGGCAGCGGCTGTCACACCTCGCTCCACAGTGCCCGACGGTGCGCAATCCACCGCCGAATTCTCCGCATTCGTTCATTCGATACCGGGCAGTTTGGATTTGATATCGGTCGCCGGAAACAACGAACTCCGTGCGGGATTATCCAGTTACCGAACCGACATAATGATCTGTCATGGATTTCCGTGGCGACTCACCGATGCCGTTTTGACAACACCACGACTGGGAGTTCTCAACATTCACACCTCACTGCTGCCACGGCACCGCGGCCCGATGCCCGTCCACTGGGCTCTGTTGCACGGAGATGCCGAGACAGGGGTCACGATTCACTGGATGGATCGCGACTTCGACGCGGGGCCGATCGTGGCACAGCAAGCCGGCGTCCTCCTGCCCGACTCGATCGACGACGAGGTTGCCGACGGACTGATCCGGACATTCGACGACATAACGCAGGATCTGGTGCCGGTCGCGCTGGAACGCGCGGCGCGAGGCTGCCCGGGCGAGCCGCAGAACCAGGCGGAGGCGACATACGAGGGCCCGGTCGGTCCCGAGTGGTCCACCGTCGACTGGTCGAGAACGGCCCGCGAGATTCACAACCAGGTTCGAGCCCGACGGTTCGGGATCTACGATCCCCCCGGCCCTGTCGCCGAATTGAACGGTCGCCGAATCTCGCTGCTACAGACCAGCTTGCGGCCCGCCGAGGGCCTGCGAGCCCAATGCTCCGATGCTCCCCTGTGGATAACCATGCATCTCGACCTGTTCGAGTCCATCGGAAGCTGAGACCATTCACGACATGAGGTGAAAGAGCGCTCGTTCCCCGAGTACCTCCCGGGCACCCGGCAGATCCGCCAAGCGGGCGGCAACAGTGGCCGCGGCAAGGCGCTCCGGCAACAGAGCGGCGAACTTCAGTCCATCGACGGCCCGAGGATCCACTTCGGGGAGCGCCACGTCGATGTCGGTGATGACAGCACGCCACATCTCCGGAGTCAGATCGGGACGTAGTCGGATGGACAGATCCGTCGGTCGCTGATCAGGCTCGCTGATCGCCGCGAGGGTATACGCCAGCGTCGCGTTGGCGCGATAACCGGCCCAGGTCCACCAACGGGCGCTCTTCTCATCACGGGTGATCACCGTCCCATCCGTTGTGACTGTGCCGGAACGTTTTTCGCGTTGGCCGGCGAGAGCGGCAGTGGCGCGGCGAGTCAGCGATACCGGCGGGTCGGCCCCGAGGACGACCTCCCGCATAGCACGGGTCAGGGCGCGGGAAAGACCTCGCAGACCCGAACTCGACCACTTGGAACGGCCACCACCATCGACAGGTTCGACGAAGAGACAGCGACGTTTCCAGTCGATGTGGGTGACGTGCCAACTGCTCCCGGCCAGCAGCAGCACGCGTGGCCCCGGTCGGTCCTCGGTGAGCAGCGAGGCGTCGACCTGGCCGATCTCGTGTCTGCCGACGAACACGGTGAACTGCGGCGGAGCGGTGAACGAAGCGGTGAGATCGATGAAATTTCGTCTCCCGAAACGCTTTTCGGCCTCCGGCCCGATGAACAACAGGCCCTGGTCGTCGTCCAGGAAACCGGCGCTCCTCAGGTGTCCCAGAATCGGCTCTCCGGAACGATCGAAGGGAGACAAGCCATTCCATTCCCGCTCCCAGACACGGTCGCCGACGGTCCCCTGTTGCAGGGCCACCGCGAGAATCTGCTGAGCGACCAGATGTCGAGGCTCCGGCGGCGGAGCCACCGGTTCCACCCAGCCTCGCCCCCACAACAGCAACAGCCCGGCTGCCTGTAACGTCGAATCGTCACTGGTGGTGAGGAACAGACAGTTGCGCGTACTGCCGGATCGTCGGCCGGTGCGACCGATGCGCTGGAGAAACGATGCGACGGTGCCGGGAGAGTCGATCTGAATGACCCGATCCAGATCACCGACGTCGATACCCAGTTCCAGAGTGGAAGTCGCGACGATAACGGTGTCGCGCGCCTCGGCGAATGCCTGTTCGGCTCGACGGCGTTCGTCGGCGGACAGCGAGGCGTGCGAGAGGAATACCGTGATTCCACGGGCCCGCAATGCCGCACCGAGTTCCTCGACCTGACGACGAGAGTCACAGAACACGAGCCGCTTCTCACCACGGTGCAGCATCGCGATCACCTTGGCGGCGTTGTCCAGCGAGCCGACATGGTCCAGTTCGACTTCGCCAGGCGGCGGAGAGGACGAAAACGGCTGTCGCGCGGCGGTTGTCGGTGTGTCGAGATCCGGGGCCACAACGCGACCCGGACGATGCCCGGCTCCCGAGCCCTGCAGCCAGGTCAGCAACTCGTCCGGATTGCCGACAGTCGCCGAGAGCCCGACGCGCTGAATCGGGCGGCCGGTCACCCGCTGCAATCGTTCGAGTACCGCCAACAGGTGCCAACCTCGATCATCACCGGCGAACGCGTGCACTTCATCGACCACCACGACACGAACCCCACCGAGCAGGTCACGATGATCGGTCTTCACTCCGATCAGCATGGCTTCCAACGATTCCGGAGTGGTGAGCAGAATGTCGGGGGGCATACGACGGATGCTGTTGCGTTGGGATTCGCCGATGTCGCCATGCCATACCGCCGCTCGTCGGCCGAGCCATCGGGCATAGCTGTCGACCCGGGTGAGGAGGTTGTTCAGCAGCGCCTTGAGCGGGCACAGATACAGGACCGAGGCACCGTGCCAGTCTTGTCGCGCCATCGCGCTGAGCAGGGGGAAACAGGCCGCCTCAGTTTTGCCGCCGGCGGTGGGCGCGAGCAGCACGGCATCGTTTCCGTCGAGTAGTGGTGCTATGGCTGCTTTCTGGAGAGGTCGAAGATCCGGCCAGCCCAGCGTGTTGACGATGTGATGCAGTACGACCGGATCGAGACGATCGATCGAGTCGGCGCCCTCGTCGCGCTCGATCACAGTTCCAGGTCGATCTCGTCGGCTCCGGTGAGATTCCGTTCGGTTGCGGTCAGTTCGGTCGGCGTCACGGTCAGCCGATAGTGCCGACGTGGATCGAAATCGGGGTACTGGTCGACGCGGTCGAGGACATCACCAACCAGTTTCTTCAGGAACAACCGCGGTGCCACGCCGACCTTGCCACCGAGCGCTCCGCCCACTGCCTTCGCGAGGTCGGCGACATACGCGTCGTCGACGACGGCTCGAATCCGGTCGCCGTTGCCCGAGCCGTGCACATACAGATCACGGATCATGATCCCGAGCCGGGTCAAGGACTCGAGGGTGAAGCCGGACAACCTCAGTTGCACCGCACGTGGGTTGTCGAAGCGGGGATCCGTGGTGAAATCGGTGGCCAGGCGCTGGGCCAGCGGCGCGAGCCGTTGCACGCCCTGCTGTCCGTCGTAGAAAGCGGGCGTTCCGGTGATCAGGAGATAGAGACCGGGGAAACGTCCCGAATGCACCTCGTCGATGAGCTGACGCAGTGCATTGAGGGCCTTGTCGCGAGCATCCGACCGCACCCGTTGCAGCGTCTCGACCTCGTCCAGTACCACCAGCAACCCGCGGTGTCCGCTGTCACGCAGTACGACCAGCAGACCCTGTAGAAAACCGAGCGCACCGAAATGATCCAGGTCGCCGCGCACTCCGGCGGCCCGGCGCGCACCGGCGGCCACATTCGGCTGCCCACCCAACCACGCCGAGACCGCGGCGGCAGACGATTCGTCACCGGCCGAGACGGCCTTGCGGTAACCGCGCAGTGCGGCGGCGAAAGATGGTGCGTGCCTGGATACTTCGGCAAGACGCGCGGTCATGAGCCGCTCCACCGCCACGGACAGATCGGCGTCGGACGCGCCGTCGGCGAGCGCGTCCTCCTCCAATGTGTAGAACCAGGCGTCGACCACCTGACGCAGGGCACTGGGCGGGAAGCTCGACGTGGTGAGACCCTCGATCAGCCGTCGATACACCGTCTCCAGCCTGTGCAGTGGAGTTTCGGTCTCGGAGACCTGGATCTCGGCGACCGCGAAGTTGCGACGTTTCGCTCCCTCGGCCAACCATCGCGCGAAAAACGTCTTGCCGGAACCGTATTCGCCACGCACCGCCTTGAACACCGCTCCACCGGAGGCCACCGTGTCGAACTCCGCGTCGATCGCCGCCTCGAATCGATCGAGTCCGGTGGCGAACAGGTCGAGCCCCGCCTCGGGTACTGCGCCGCGGCGGAGCGCGTCGAGCACTGTGCGGCGGCGGACCGCGCTCACGGGCGGCGGCACGCTGTTCACATGCTCGGTCTCACATTCCATCCGTTCGCCGGGACTCATCGCGGTCACACTCCGAACTGGGTACGCAGACGGGCGACATCCAATTTCAGCGTGCGGCCGTCGCCTAATGTCTCCAACACTGTGATGCCGTCGAAATTGAGCAGTTGACTCAGAATGGCGGCGAAGCCGGTGGCCCGGACGGCGGGGAAACCTACGCGCTGCGCCAGCGCCGTGATGGGTAGCGGGCCGCGCAGCAGGGCCCGAATCGCCTTGTCCACTGTTGCCGGTTGCGGCGGCCGGGCCAGCAACGCGCGCTGGCCTTGGAAGATATCCGACCCGAGCAGTCGGGCGACCAGGTCGTCGTCAACGGTGTTCGAGGCCGACGGCGATGTGGCCGTTGATATTTCGGGCAGTTCGAACATCGGCTCGAGACCCTGCATCCGTTCCTTGGCCGCGCGATCGGTCGTGCGGCGTCGTGCGGGCGTCCCGCGCGATGTGTGCGTGGCAGCGGCCGCGGGACGATCCGACGACCACCAGTACGGGGACTGATCGCCGAGTTGGCGCCAGACCGGTTGCCGCGAGAGGATGGGTGACTCGACGCCGAACGGCAGGAACGCGAGGATCGGAATGGTCGCCTCGGCGACCGACGCGCCGCTGTGATCGCCGGTGATCAGGACCGCCATCCCCTCCTCTGCGGCCGTGCGGAGCAGGTCGGGCAGGTCGGTGGATTTCAGCACGACCGCGAGGTGCTGGTCCGGATCGGCCAGAACCGCGGCGAGATCGTCGCCCCGGGATTCTGGATCGTCCAGGTCAAGGACGGTCGCTGTTTTCTTCGTGCCCCAGAAACTGTGGCGAGAGAATTCGCGCTTCTCGGCGCTCCGATCACCCTGCATCGGTTTTCCAGCGAACAGAGATGTGCGTACCACCGCGGTCGAGCTCGGCTCTACCGCGGTCATCACCCGGCGACGGGGGTCGCCCCCCTCCGGGCAGGGGTCGTATTCGTTCCACCCATCGAGCAATCGGTCCGCCAGTTCGGTGGCGATCGCGGCGCTCATCCCATCCACTACGAGCAGCAGTACCCGACGGTACCCAGCGATCGGCGCGACCACCCTGCTGAGAAAGGTTTCGACGGTGAGCATCCCGCTCTGATCGGCGCCTGCCGCTTTTTCTGCGGCGAAGGTCGTCGCAAAGGCGTGATCCAGGCCGCGGCGGCGCTTTCGGACTTCGTTCCCGAGCGTGCGGTAGGGAATCGTCAGCGCCGGATCGGTGTCGCCACCGGCTTCCAGGTAGCTCAGCGCTCTGTCCACCCAACTGATCTCACGCATGTGCCGGTCGAGCGCGTCGACGACCGTATCCACGGTGGTGTCGGGGTCGTCAGCGAGCCAGCGGGCGAGGCGTTGCGCCATCTCGACCCGGCGGATGCGTACCTCCAGTTCCGGATCGCCGGCGAGACGGTGTTCGAGGAGCTCCCGCACCGCGCCCGCAGTTGCCGCGGAATCATTGCGGCTCAGCGCATTTCCGACCGCGATGAAGCGAGCGTCGAGTCCGGCGCGGAGCACCGGGCTGGCCTCGGCGGCGGTCCCCGCGCCCAGTTCGTGCGCCAACTCGCCCGCGCGACGCAGAATCGGGTCGACAATCCTACGGGCAGCACGGGCGGACAACGACCACGGTGTGTCGCTGTCGGTCCCCGGATCGGATACCCGACCGTTCACGCTGCGAGCCCGAGGATCGTTGGCGCGGGACAACTGAACGTCGAAGTAGTCGAGGCAGGCGCGGCCGAAAAGCATCATGCGGTGATCGAGTTCGTCCGTGCTGACCGCCGGGCGCTCACCCAGGCGACGTTCGGCGCGACCACGCGCCTGGTAGGTGCCGCCGTCAGGTTCGGGATGCAGCCACAGGGCCGCCACCACCAGTCCGAAGGACACCGCATCGGCACCGTGACCGGCACGCACCAGTTCGATCAGAACGGCCGCTACCGCGCCGGCCTGCTCGTCATCGGTGAGAAACGTCGTCAACCCGTCCCGCTCTCGATCGCGGAGATCCAGGAACAACTCGGGATTACCCGGGATATGCGACCAGTGCAGCAATGTGGCCGGATCGATCCGATCGGTACCCGAGGGCGGTAGCCGCAACCGCCGCGAAGCCAGAGCGGATAGTGCTTCACCCCTGGAGAGCGCACCGGGCACGCGGGGCCAGCCATTGGGTCCTGCTGCGTCCAGAAGTGCCTCCGCAGCCCAGGGCTCGCGTTTGATCCACTCGTCGATTCCGGTGGCGCCGAAGGCATTTCGGACGATATCCCAACGGTCCACGGGGTTGACGCGCCTGCGGTGGGTACGGGACAGGATGGCCGGATCGAGATCTTCGTGCTCACGATCGGTGAGCACCACCAGTGCCTGCGGACCATCCGGTGTTTCCAGATGGTGCAGTACGAGTTCGTGAACCGCCAACGCGGATGGTGCGGACGCGACGAGGGCGCGATGATCACCCATCGTCAGCTCGCCCGGGCCCTCCCACGAGGGTTCGGCCCGCAACAACACGACCGTTCGATCGCCACGTCCCGTCAGCGCGTCGGCGACGCTGGGGTCGGCCGAAAGATAGTGGGCGACATCCGCACTCTTCAATCGAGGAAGTGCGGCGTGGGTGGCTGTCTCACTCATTCGATCACCTCCCAGCTCAGCACGATGCGTGCATCGGGTTCGAGGCGGGCGAGGTCTTCGACCTCGTGTTCGAGCTCGGCGATGGCGTTTCGGACCTCGCCGACGGCGAAGCGGCGAGACCCCGAACGCGCCGGGGTGCGCGCTTTTCGATCGGCTGGTTTCGGCGGATCAACGGTCTCCTCGTCCAGGTTCACATCTTCCGGACGCGGTGTCGTTCGCTGCGTCCGAGTCGGCGCCGGATCCTCGGTGTCGAGCGCCGCGGTGATGGCATCCGCGGTATCGGTGAGTTTCGCGACCAGGTCGTCGGTGAACTGGTTGGTACGAGCGGTGATCCGCAGCGACTCGAGCAACCGTTCGCCCGATGCGCCCAATCGCTTGTACAGCCGCAGCGTTCCCCAGGAGGCCGATTCGAGAGCGTCGGCGACAGGGCGGGCCTGTTTGACGGACGCGCCGAGATGCGGTGGCGTCGTCTCGCCCAGATCGAAACCGGCGAAGGTTTCCACCGTCTTCTTGGCGCTGGCCGAACCTCCCTCTGCCGCAACCGATATCGCCGCCAGCAGGGCGGCAGCGCGGCGAGCCGCCACCAACCGGTCGGAGCCGTCCAGATCGAGGAAGGTGGTGTGGCTCTCCAGCTGCCGCACGAGCGCAGCGGTCGATTCGGTGTACTCACGGGCGAACGCGGTGAGCCGACGAGCCAACTGCTGGACCATCGAGCCGCGCAACAGCGCCGGAGCCTTACTGCCGACAATCGCCTCGAAGCGGTCTCGGCCGGTGTTCCAGACCGATTCGGTCGGCAACGGCTGTTTGGCCAGTGCGTCGACGGGTTTCAACTGGCTCGGTTCGGGCAGGGTGTCCTGCGCTACACCGGCCCGCACCCACACCCGATCATCCATGGCCGCGAAAGCCGCGATCACCAGGTTCTTCAGGAACTCGTCCAGACCACGCGGCGGCCGATCTGTCCACTTGGCGAGCGTCGTGACCGGTAGGTCGCCGGTCACACCGTCGGTGGCGGCGAAACGTCGGAAGTCGTCCGCCCAACGGCGCGACAGCTCGAAATACACTTCCTTCTGTTCGCCCAGCCCGAGCGGAACCGCGATCCGATGCATGATTCTGCGGTCTTTCGACGGCACCTCGATGCGGCCGTCACGAGCCTGCGCGGCCGAATACACATGGGTGAAAACGGTTTTCGCGTCCGCAAGCCGTACCGGACTACCGATCTCGTCCGAGAAATCGGGATGGGCGGGATACTGGTGTGCCAACATCGAACCCGCGAGGTGACGGATGCCGTCGTGCATGGTCGAACCGAACGGCAGCCGCAGATCGGCGATCTCGGGCAGTGGTTGCAGATGGTCGTCGAAGACGTTCTGTACGTCGATCTCGTTCTTCGCGTCGAGTCCGTACGCCTTCTTGAAAGCCGATCGCATCTGGTTCATCAATGTGTCGCGTTGAGTGGTCAACAGATTCCACGCGGTGGTGCGGTTGTCGGCGTTGAGATGGCTGGCGTACTGGGTGTCGAACCGGCTCCTGTCGGCCACTGCTTTGTCGATGACGACCAGTTTCTGAAATCCGTCCCAGCGCGCCTCGGACAGGTGGTCCGGCAGCCAGGCCACGGTCCGGGTGGGATGGTCGAGCTGTTTGGCGCGCAAGTCACGGACACGGGTGGCGTCCTCGCGGGCGGGACGGCGGTCCTCGTCGAACGGCAGATCGATCACCAACCGCCACAGCGTGCTGTCGTAGGGCTGCAATTGGTTGTCGGGCAACTCGTCCTCATCGCGGACATTCCCGAACACCACTTCGACGGATCGGCTCGAACCACGCCAGACGAACCGCAACGGGTGCGAATCGGACACATCGGTATCGGGATCGATGCCGAATTCCCCGATCAACAACCGCTTCGCCAGAGCCGCCCGATTGGCACGGGTGTTGTTGACGCCGGCGTTGGCCAGCACCGTGTCCACGTTGACGCCCGTAAGTTCCAGGCGCACACCGGGATTCGCATCGGTATCACTGTATTTGATCTCGGCGAACTGTCCCGCCCACTCTCTGATCTTGTTCGCGATGACACCGACCTCCGCGCCCGGTATCGGAGTGGTGATGGATCCGTGGTTGAGTGCGCCCAGGCTGCGTGCGTTCAGGTCGTACAACGCCGGTGCGCTGGGCGCGAGCGCGGACAGCAGCAACGTGCACAGCAGTTGATTGTCGGCGGTGAACTGCTTGCAGCCGTTGACGATCTTCACATCCACCATCTCGGCGGGCCGGTGCAGGTAGGCGTCGATATCGTCCTCGGTGACCTCGTACAGGCGTCGCAGATAGGGCCGAAGATCATTGCGGTACAACCGATCTGCCGCCTCGAACATGACACGCTTGTCCGCGACGAAAGGCCGATCGCCGCCCGCGGTGAGCACCTCGTACAGGTCACCCAGCGGAACCAGTTGCCCCAGGTACAGATTGTCGCGGCGCTGCGCCAGCAGCTCACCCATGATCTTCAGACCGGTGCGGTTACGTTGCAGATCGATGGACATGTGCACCAGCGTCGACAGGAACGCCGGTGAGAACGGATACGCGAGTTTGAAGGAAGTCTCGTCCGCGCCGGTGGACTGATCCGACCCGAGCAGTGCGTCCCACACCTGCGGGCCGACCCGTTTCGTGACGTCGAACGCGGCGTCGATATGCGCCTGCGCCTCCGCACTCAACGGCTTCAGCAGCCGCTCGTGGGCGATCTCCGGCAGGTTGCGATCCTCCAGTTCGATCACGTCGAAGCGGCCCGAGGCGAGCTCGAGATTGTCGTGGATCGCGGCAGCGTACGCGCCGGATGCCTCGCCACCCAACAACTCTCGCGGATCACGCTGGCGCGCGATGAAGGACACGATCGGGATGGCGCGTCGGGTGTCACCGCCCTCCCGGAAGTTGGTCATCTTCCCGGTTTCGCGAGCCACGAACTTGTGGTCGTGCATCTGGGTGTGCAGCCACAGCACCAATTCGTCCAGGAACAGGATGAGCCCGTCGTAGCCGATGGATTTCGCGTGCTCCGCGATCACCGACAGACCGGCGTCGAGGGAGATGAAACTGCGCTCGTCCTCGGCCGCGTCGCGAGTGAATCCGGTGATCAGGGTTGTGCTCGCATCTCCGACCAGTTTCGCACGCAACTCCTCCGGCTTCTTCGGATCGACCAGATCGAGAGGGCTACCAGGGTCGTACGATTCCGCTGCTCCCATGGCGGTATCGAGTTTGTCCGCGGTCCAGAATGTGGTGTCACCCCATTCGTCGCCTTCCCCGTCGCCGGATTCGTAGATCGAGTTGAGCGCTTGGAGAACGAAGTCGTCACCGCCGGGCCTGGCGCGCATTCCGGCGAGGGTGTCGAACAACGCATCGGTGCGATACACCTGCGGCAGAGCCACATTCGGGTCCAACTTGCGAACATGCTCCACATATCCGCCGAGTACCCGCTGCTCGAGTGATCTCGCGCCCAGCATGTGGTAGGGCACCAGCAGGAACCGGCGGCCGTCCGCCCGGAGCCATTCGTTTCTGGCCAGTACCGGCGCGAATTCCGCACGTGCCCGCGCCGCGGAATTGATCGCGGAATCGTTGGACAGCAGCGCGTACAGCACCGCCATGAAATGCGACTTACCGGAACCGAACGAGCCGTGCAGATAGGCCGGTTTGGAAGTACGACCGTCGAGCGCGGACTTGATCAGTGCGAGGGCCTGATCGTAGTTGGACAGCAGTTGCTCGGTGATCACATAGTCGCGCACCGCCTCGGCGAAGACGGCCGGATCGGTCACCGACTCGACCAGTCCCAGCACATAGTCGGAGGTGGAGATGTGTTCCTTGATGTGGATCAGGTCCCGCAACAGCGGTTTGGGCGTGCCGGATTTCGGTGCCACTGTCACTCCTGTGTCTTGCGTGCTCGGGCGGATTTTCTCGGGGTGGCGGTTCGGCCACGAGTCGCGGTCGGCGGACGCCACGCGCGCAGATCCTCATCGCTCAATCCGTGCTCGCTCTGAACCTGACGGCGATATCCGGCGAAGAATGCCGAGGGCGGTCCGCTGTAGGCCTCATCGAATTCGTTGTGCCACTGGTCGAGCCATGGTTGCAGCTCGAGCAGACCTGCCAGTAGGGGCGTGATCTGCTCGGTGCTCGGAGACTGGGTCGTGAAGTACGTCGCGAGAGCGCGAGCCTGCTCCCGGTGATCCCAACCTGCCCAGCCGTAGCGTTGCGGGGTGGGGATGTTGGTGTCGCCGTAGGAGATGAAGCGTTCCTTCGGCACATCGAGTTTGCCGCGGGCCTGCCAGAACGAGGTGCGCAGGAAATCCGCGGTGGTGTACTTGGGCGGAACCGGGATCGAATCGCGAATCTTCAACTGTAGCTCCAGATTCGGTGCGTTGTCCTCCTGGCGTTGGAGATCCCAGACGTGTTCCCAGTCGGCGCGTTTGCGTAGGCCGGATGGTTTGTAGCGCAGGGCTGCGAGGAAGGGGACGTGCTCCGTGGTGATCAGGTCCGTCACGACTTTCGCCAAGTCTTGGCGAGGCGCGTAGATCGCGGCGACCGAGGTGAAATCCTCGTTCTGTGCGAGGAGGTCCGTCAAGCGGGGCAGGGTGCGGATGACGGGCTGGTCGTTCTCGTCGAACCAGAGATCGCGGTGTTCCATGCGATCGAGGAGCCAGGAGCGGAGGGCCTTGTCCTGCAACGCATCCCAGCCCTCGGTTGCCCAGCGGCGCTTGCACTCGGGGCGTTCGATCATATTGATGGCGCGGTTGTTCTCGATGGCTTCGATGCGTTTTTCGACGATGCGTTTGTAGGGAGCGGGCCAGTGGGAGGGAATTTCGGTTATCGGAGTAGCATCATGGCGACTGAACCATTCACCGGATGCTCCCTCTTTCAAGACTTGACGAGCCAGAAGTATCTCAAATGCACGTTCACCGAACGTAATCGGCGGAACTATCGACTCGAGTGCGCGCAGATCCTCGGAATGAAGCCCGTAAATTGAGTATGTCTGCCAGTCGAGTTCTTCTTGCAGAGCGACCGACTGGGCTCGTAAGACATTCCACTCGGATCGCGCCGTGTTCAGCAGAACTGAGGACGGCACACACGTTTTCATAACCGCAGCCGGGGAGGTCTTTGTTATCCGATCGGCCAGTAGATCAATTTCTTTACTCAGATCGACCGGCTGTGTAGGCGGCACCGGAAACTCTTGCAGTTTTGTTCCCGTGAACTCGTAGAACTTTTCCCAGGACTCGCTCGCGATTCCACCGCCGATACCACCACCGCCCTTATCGTGGCTGACCATCTTCAGCCAGAAGCAGGCGGTGGAGCTGTTGAGCAGCCCGAGCAGCCTCAGATGCTCCTCCTCGCTTGCCCCCTCCGGCAGCTTGATAACCGGCGCAGACTGCTTGAACACATTTCCCCCACGGTCCAACACGAAATGGTTATGTGTCGCCACGAACGCAAATGCTATTCCCAAATTTACGATGAAACGCTCAGGATGCCAGCGACTCCATTCGAACCATGTCAAGCCAATATCCTCGTGGACACCGCCGGGCTCACGCCGGATACGTAGCGCAGTCCTAACACTCCAAAGCACTTGCTCAACGTCAACCGTCAGCTCAGCTCGATAATTTGACCCGTACGGAAATATACTTTCCGTTACAGGAAATACATTCCAGTCACGAAGTGCGTCACCTTCTACAACGGGGATCGTATGCGAACTAGCGATTCCCAGTCTCCCCCATGTGCCAGAGTGCGCGAAGTATGCAGAGTCGTTACCGGTGTGCGCATAACGACCAATGACACGTCGCACGGCTGCGAGCCGATTTACGCTGAACCTCTCGATATGCGTGACCATTTCGAGGCCACCATCCAGAAGAATCCATGGCTGTCTATCGAAGTATAGTACTCTATCAAGATCTTCGACAGAAATCCATTGGCCCACAAATCCCGGACTGTCGATATGTGTAATGATTTCCTGCCATACGACACCTTCTTCTGGATCCAGGGGAATTTTAGGCTCGCCACGAATGCTTCGCACAGTACGAATAGTTGGAATGCGACACTTGCCCGACCGTGATGTCCCGACAAGAATTACCGTAGGAGTACCGTGCCCCGGAATATAGACACCAGAGGTATCAATTACTTCAGTGAGCTCCACCTCTTTAGCGAAGTAGTACTCTATCAAATTCTTCCCGAACTCACGCTTCATGAACGCGTTGTCTGTAATCTGCCCAACTCGCCCATAACCACGCCCATCACGGTTACCCCGCAATGCCAGCTCGAAGAATCTGACAGCAAAAGGTGTCGATAGATGGTATTGATTGACCGCAATATTAGCGTAGGCCGACTTGTACGCCTCATTAAGCGTCTTATCCTTTACCGTAATATACGGCGGATTGCCGACCACCACGTGATAGCGCCCGTTCCGGAGGATGCGCGGATGCTCCGTCAGATCCTCAGTGGCATAAGAAAATTCGGCGAGCTGGCTTCCATCCCTATTGCTGCCATAAGCGAGTTCGAGCTGCCTATTCTGAATGAGTGAGTCGCCGACCGCTAGGTGGATCGGCCACTCATAATTAGTCGCCTTTTCTAACGTATAGATCTTGGCAGCCGCCATGGCAACCACAAGTAATCGGAACCGAGCGATAGCGATGGCAAATGGGTTGAGGTCTACCCCATGGACTGAATCCAGCGCAGCCCGCACTTGCTGATACAGGTCCTTCCCACACGGCTCACCCTTCCACGCCTTGACCAACCGCCGGAAAGCCCCCAGCACGAAATGCCCTGAACCGCAGGTAGGATCGATAACCATCAGCCCCTCGTGCCCAAACTCTTCGAGAGCTGGAGTCATAGTGCGCTCAAGGATAAACTCTTCCACGAATTCCGGAGTCTGTAACAACGCATACGCTTTGCGCGCGTTCTCCGAGAGATCCTGATACAAATCGCCAAGGAAACGCGTATTCCACCCTTCCTTGCCGTCCTCGGTCAGCGGGTCGGTGAAGTCGTGTACCAGATCGCCGGATTCGCTTCGGGTACGCCAGAATGCGATCAATCCGCCCGCAGCTTCATGGGACAGGGGAACCTGGTAGAGGGCATTGTGGTTCGGGTCGAAGAGGAGCTTTCCGGCTTGGCCGGAGCCGAGTTCGGCGAAGGCGCGCAGTAGCCAGCCTCGGTAGGTGGGGTCGGGGTCGGATTCGGTGTAGGCGTCATAGCGGGCCTGTGCCAGATCACGGCGGTCGGGGGTGGGGCCGGTGAGGTACGGCTCGGTGATCAGCAGGTTGTCTTCGCAGAAGCGTACGAAGACCGTGCCGAGGATCCAGGCCGCAGCCACCTGGGGGATGCGGCCGGGGAACTTGTCGTCGCCGATCAGCCAGGTCGACCAGGTGGCGGCGGTGCGGCCGACCTTCTTCGCCTCGTGGTATTCATCGAGTAGCCGATCGCGAGCCTGCCGGGCGGAATCGGTTTCGGGGCGCTCGACCTGCTGGATCAAGTCCTTCTCGAGCGCCACCACCTGCTTGCGGAGGTCTGCCAGCAACGAATCTGCGTCGATCATGCCGACACTCCCCGGTCGTCGGCCTCGATGCTGCTGCCATCGGCGCGGTGGGTGTTCCGGATCCAGTCATCGGTCAGCACGATCCATTCGCTGAACCCGGCTTGGAAAGGAACGGCGACCGTACCCAAGCGCGGTTTTCGTTCGGGGTCGTCCTGCGGACAGAGCATCCATAGCCCGTGACCACTGTGCCGCGCTCGTTCGGACAGCCGGTGCAGCACGCCCATCGCGTTGTAGCGGGCGAAGACAACCGTGTCCGTCATGAGCACCGGGCCTGCCGCTGCCCCCAGGCGCGTCAGTACCTGCGGTTCGATGCGGCCCCATGCGGTACGTGCGTACTCCGCGAAACGGATCGCGCGCTTGCTGCCTGGTTCCGCGGCGTCGGCCAGCAAGATCGTCTCCCAGGTCGGCTTGCCACCCATGGGAATCAAATCGTGCATGGCGGACAGGAACAGTCCTGTCATCGAAATCGGCTCGGCCACGAACCGACTCGCGATCTCGCCGACTGCCAGGCCGGTGAGCGCGGAACGCACCGTCAGCACTCGGAAGCCGTCGCGACCCACCGCGTCGGCGAGTTGTTCCTCGGCCCGTGATGCCGCCGCCACCGCGGGGTCATCGGCCCAGCGGCCGTCCCGGATCGAGGTCGCGGTGGATCGACGGCCCGACCACACCGACATCGAACTGAAGGCGTCGATCCCGTGTGCGGGTAGGTAGCGGGTCACCCCTTCGGCACTGGTCTCCAGGATCAGATCGAATCCGGCGTTGCGCAAAGCCGCGGTGAGCTCCGAACCTTCCGGAAGCCCCCGTTCCACACCGAGTTCCGGGAATCTTCTGCGAATCCGCTCGTGCACCTCATCGACTCGCACACCGGGTTGACGCAGACGCTCCAGGCCCGGGGTGAGACGCACGAGCCCCGCCTGGGTGAGGCGCGCCGCTCGGATCAGCGGCAGAGTCAGCGGATAGATCTCCAAACGTGGTGTGGCGGCGGCATTCCGCGATGCACCCACTGCCATCTGCACCAATCGTCGCTCATCCCAGCCCAGATCGGACCATTCGACGACACCGGGCGGCACATCGATCGCACTCAACCGCTCCAGCACGGTGGCGGGGGTCGGGAGTGTCTCCGAGTCCGCCAACCGGTCGGCCGTCGCGCCCAGCCGTGCGGCATAGCCCAAAAGAGCCTTCACCGAAGGTGTTTCGGGTGGATCGTTCGCTTCGTCGACCTCCAGTGCCAGTATTACCGGGAGTACTCCGTCGCGAGGATCATTGCATTTGAACGCCGCCTGATCCGGCGTCAACTGCTCGGCCTCCGAAACCGCCCGCACTACCGCCACCGCCAATGCCCGGCGCTGTGCACGGCCGTCCAGCCGGGTGCCGCGGCGCAGGATCAGGGCGTCGGCGAGTTCGACCACTGAAGCGACCCGGCCGAATTCCCGTAGCAGCTCCAGGATTTCATCACGCACCGCGGACAGCGCATCGGATTTGCGCCACTTCTGACGCATCTGTTTCAGCGACAGTGAGATGGTCGGCGAGCTGACTCCCATCGATGCCGCCACTGCGGATTGGGTCGGCCATACGCCAAGCTCCGACAGGTCATCAGCGCCGGGAACCCGGAGCAGCCGAGTCACCATGTCGACCTTGGTGGCGTTGCTGCCGTTGTTGTTGAGTTCCGGCACCAGCTGCGATACCAGGGTGTCCAGGCTCAGTGCCCGCAGCGTCGCCGCGCTCGAATCCGCTGGGGCGGAATGTACTTCGTTCAGTTCCTCCTTTGCTGCGCGGCGTCCCTCACTGGTGAGCGGGTTGGGGGCGGGGCGGCCCAGCAGTCTGCCCCATTGCTTCTGGCGGCTCTGGATCTCGATACGAGTACGCGCACCCAGACCGGGGGCGTTGATGAGGTTGCGCTGACTGTAATCGAGGAGATCGCCGACCGTGTTGATGCCGAGCCCGTACAGGAACTGCTCGGCCGCCGCCGTCAAACCGGCAGTCGCCAAGGGGGTTTCACGGGTCACTTGCTCCGCGATACGGTCACGCTCCTGCCCGGAGGTCTCCGCATCGGCGGGCGCGAGCTCCGCGACTTCGAGCCGGGCGGGGGTTTCCGAGGCACCAGCAGTCGTCTGCGTGCCGGGCTGCCGGGTCCGCGGCCGGGACGGCACCGCACGGGCCATCTCCAGGAAGATCCGCCGCCACTCGTCGCGCATGGGCTTGAGATCGTCGAATCGTTGCGCGACATCGCGATGCAGCGCTCTGCGGAAGAAGCCGATCAACCCGTCCCGAATCGCGGGATCGAAAGCGTCCGCGGCGATTTCGGGACAGGGGTGCTGCTTCGGATCGGTCTGCCGGGCCGCGACCGAACCGTCACCCCAGTGAGGCAGCTCCGCGGATGCCATCTCGTGCAGGGTCACGGCCAACGCGAAACGTTCCGCGTGCGCGTCGTAATTGGGCCGGCCGATGGTGCCGATGAACGGATCGAGGTAGCCGTCGGTCCCGGCCTCGGTATCCTTGGCCGGATAGCCCGCCAGCGAAAAGTCGATCAGCACCAGCTGACGAGTTCGATTGGGACGCACTCGGATAGCGATGTTGTCCGGTTTCAGATCACGGTGCCAGATGCCCTCACCTTCGAGGAATTCGACCGCGCCGAACAGGTATTCGCCGTATGCCTCCAATTCGTCGACCGTGAGTCGGCCGTTCTCGCGCAGGTGCCGCGCGACGGTCTCCTCGGTGCGCCGACGCTTGCTTCCGGCGTCCGGCGGCGCGGTCAATTCCCTTTCGTCACCGACATATTCGAGTAGTAACCCGGTCCGGTTGCCGAGATGGACGAGCCCGGGCTCCACCGGCTGGATGATGCGGGCATCCTTGCGCAGCCGCCGCATCACCTCGGCTTCGCGGGTCAGCACATCCGCGCGACCATCCGACAGTGCCACCTTCAGGACCGCGAAGGCTCGCGTGTCCTTCGCCTGCGGATCGGACTCGAGGTCGCGGACCAGGAACGCACGACTGGTCGAGCCGGTGCCCAGCCGCCGGCGTACCTCCCAACGTCGGTTCAGGACATCACCTGCGACCGCTTCGAGCGGATCAACCTCCGGCGCAACCGGTTCCGGCTCGGCCGGGCTGCGTAGTCCGGTCTCGATGAGTTCCAACCACTCGAGGAACTCGTCCACCGTCGAGATCCTGCGCTCGGGCCGATAGGCGGTGGCCGCGTCGACCAGTTCGTCGAGATCGGAGTTCAGGCCGTCCACCACGACACCGGGACGTAACCCCTCACCCGCCTCCAGCCTGGCGAGCAACTCCGCCTGACTCGCAGCCGGAGGACGACCGGCCAGAAGCAGATAGGTGAGCATGCCCAAGCCGTAGACATCCATCTCGATCGGCTCGGGTTTGGGGGCGGCCAACTCCGGCGCGAGATATACCTCGGTGCCGGGAGCCAGATGTGTCGTCGCGAGCCCCGTCGTCGATCCGCCGGTGAGGCCCGGTCTGCTGACCGTGCTGCGCTGTGCGGCGATCTGCCAGTCCGAGATCAGCAGATGCGGTGTGCGCCAACCATCTTGCTCTGCCAGCCGACGGCCACTCCGGTCGTGCCGACGTGGGATCACGTGTATCGAGTGTGCGGCCAGGCTGCGGTGGTAGATGCGCTTGGAGTGCGCCGCGCGCACCGTCTCCGCGAGCTGCCGTACCAGCTGCAACCGGTCGGCAAGGTCCAGAGCCGCAGCATGACGTGAGACGAATTCGTCCAAACGCACAGTGGACGAATCGTATTCGAAGATCAGCGCCGGACCCGCCGGATGCGCACCGGAGTCGATATCGACGAACCGCACCACGCCGGGATGCCGGAACCGGCGCAGTACCGCCGCCTCTCGCTTCGCCGAGTCGTACACCGACCTGCGCGCCTCGGCATCCGCGCCGCGTTCGGAGACGTAGATTCGGACGCGTGCCGACGTGCCGAGATCGGAGTGTTCGGCCCGATAGTCGCTCCAGGTCGGCCCGGTGTCGAACGGCCTGTGTTCGAGCCGGTACGCGCCCACGGTGAAATCGGCTTCACTGCGGCCGATTCCGACCTTCGTCAGCGCCCGAACAACGGCCTTCGCTCGCTGAGCGGTTATCCGACGACGCTCGTCGCGTACCGGTTCGTTCAAGACCCGGACCAACTCCGCGATGGTGTGCGTGTGCACGCGGTCGCCGGGCGGCAGTTCGAACGTCAGACCGCTGTTCGTGAGACACACATGACTGGTCACGAAGACCCGTGCGGCCCCGAGATGCGGGGCGAGCAGTCCGGCCAGCTCCTTGGCTTTCTGCTCATTGAGATGCAGCGGGTTGCGGTGATGCCGCCGACCTCCGGTGTCGTGCTTCAACACCCAGTCACCGCCCTCGACGGTGAGGCGGCCGCGCCAATCCTTCAACTCGATCAGGTGGACACCATTGGGCGCTATGACCAGCAGATCCACCTCTCGCACATGGCCGTAATGCTCGATGAACGAAAAGTTCGAATACGCGCACCAGGGGTCGACATCGGGCAGCGCGGCGCGGATGGCCTCCAGACCACGACGCTCGTGCTCGAAACTCGACTCGCTGATACGCGTCCATCGACCCACTTCCATGGCCCGCACCCCGTTTTCCTCTTGCCATCACAATCCACGGGTGGTAGGCGAACGGTCGAATCTCGAAGCACAGCAGTCCTTTCCGATCCCCACCACACCGCCGGACACTTCGACGTACTCGCCGCCTCTGTTACATGCTCATCCTTCGAGTGCAATCGGGTGAGCAGGCCACCGTCCCTGGCCGAATGCTGATGATCAATCGATCCGTATACGTCGTGCAACCTCGAAAAATGTTGTGGCAGCGCCCATATGACGTCGAAGCAACATGCCGGCCAGCAGAAGATGACATGTCCGACGTGCGAGCCTCGCCAACCGAGGATGTACGCAGCAAACGAATTGAGTACTTGGACATGATCTTTGGCGCGAGCACCGATTTCCCGGAAGCCGGAGCCGATCCCCAACGAATTCAGCTGGTAGACCGTGGAAGAGGTCACGGCGCCGCGAAATCCACGCCACGCGCTCGAGTGGCAGGGCACGGTTTCCGAGCTCTCCGCCAGTTACGTCCGACTCGAGCGTGGAGATGCCTCAGGCGTTGGTGACGGATCGCCGGTTGGCGAACAGATCGCTACCGATCAAAAACATCGGTGTGTCGCGACACGACACGCCATGACCGCTTGTCATGGCTCGGATAGCGATATCGATTCTGGTTGTTGCGCAGAATGATACGGAGTGTGGGTGGGAGGCTGAGCTGTCGCAATCGTGTTCGATCGAAGTGCCGGTACCGCATGGCCGCTCAGCGTGGGTGCGAGCCGGGTGGTTGTGGGGGGATCCAGGTTGGGCGGGGGGTTGGTTGGGGGCCGTAGTAGGGCGGGATGTAGCCCGGTGGGTAGCGGTAGCTCGGGGGTGGGGGTCGGCGGGAGGTGCGGAAGTACTGGTCGGCTGCGGGGCGGGTTAGGAGGAACAGTGCGGCGATGGTGAGAGGGAGGGTGATGTAGGCGATCAGGGTGGTGAAGTGGTGGTACCAGGGGAGGCTGGTGGCTGTGGTCGTGGCCAGGAGCAGGGCGGTTACGGCGATGGTCAGGGTGGCGGTGATCCAGGTGAGGATGCGGGCCCAGTTCTTTCCGGAGGCGTCGAGGAGGGCCAGGGTCAGGTAGGTGGCGGCGACCAGGGCGGAGCAGACTCCCAGTAGGCCGATACCGAGCGCGGCGATCCGGCCGTGGTCCGTGTCGCCGTAGCGCTCGCTGTAGATCCAGGTGTACTCCGGGATGGCGTAGAACGCCGCGATCGCGGAGACCACCCGTAGTGCGGCCACACCGGCGAGGAGGTAGCACGCCAGGGTTACGGGGGTGGGGCGCTGGATGCGGGGTGCGGGTGGGGCCGGGGCCGCGGTGATCACGATGTCCTCCCGAAGGTCGGGACGGGGCGGCGACGACGGATGAGGAGCCAGCCGCCCGCTATGAGCCATGCCAGGATCGGCAGGATTGTCAGGACGTAGAAGAGCGGTCGTGAAGTGGCCGGGGACGGTGGGGCGATCGGGAGCTGGTCGATGGGGCGGCTCGCCGTCAGACCGCCGAGCCACACGTTCTTCGCGTCGTTGTCGGAGACCGGGCCGTAGAGCGAATTGCCAACGGTCTGCGGCAGTTTCGGGTGCTGGTTCGTGAAGGCGGGACCGGTCAGGCTGTTGTCGGTGATGGCGCTGAAGTCGACACCGCCGAAGACATACGTCCAAGTCTCGATCATGTCGCCCTTGGTCGTGGTGTACGAGCGGTGGAACTCGCCGTCCCGATACGAGGTGACGTACTGGTCGTAGGTGACCTTCGGTGTCCAGTTCTCCTTCGTGACCCAGCGGCTGATATCGCCCTTGTCGATCAGATCCGAATAGGTGGTGTGCTTGGTTCGGCTGCGGTCGCGGTACCACTGGGCCGCGACCCGGCTGAAGTAGACCCGGCGCAGGTCCGCGTACTCGGGCGCCTCGTTGACCTGCTTCTGCACCAACGGCACGATCATGGTTCGGAACAGTTGCGCGTTGTACTCGGCGTCGGCGTCCTTGGTGCAGGCGCTGGCGGAACCGGCTCCGGCACTTGCCAGATAGTCGCTCTCGGTCTTCACCGTCAGGGGTGCGTCGAGGATGTAGAGCTCGTTACCGGTGTCCCGGACCGTCGCGGTGCCCGGCACGATCCAGGAACGTTCGGACATGCACTTGCTCTCCGCTGCGCCGTGCAGGCCGTCCCAGAACTGGCGGCCGAGTGGCGTGTCGGGATCGATGAGTTTGGCCGTGGTCTTCTTCATCAGCAGGTCGGCCTGCAGGAGGACCCGGCCCGCGTCGGTGCGACCGAACTGGTCGTTGATGATGCGGTCGGGTTCGTCGGGGCTGAGGTTGACGGTGAACACGTCGGTGGGCAGTTCGAGCCAGACGAAGAACGCGTCCGAGGCCAGCTTCGCGGCGGTCCGGCCACCGTAGGAGACCTGCTCGTTCGGAGCGGCGTCGGCCTGGAAGGCGAACTGCGCGGCCTGGCCTTGGTAGGAGTCGGTGACGTAGCGCAACTGCAAGGTCGAGAAGTCCACGCCGCCAAGGCTTTCGGTGACGGACTCGTCCTCGTTGTACTCCGCGCCGAGTTCCGCCGCGTCCTGTTTCGCGATGTCCTCGGCGAGCGCGGCCGCCCGCGCGGCGGCCTCGGGAGAGTCGGGCGAATTGACCAGGGCAGTATTCAACGCGCCGTCCTGGGTGTGCTGGCCGGGGGCGGCGAGCACACCACCGTTGCCGGCGCTGGTCGCCGAGGTCCAAGTGGGCCGGGGCGGGGCCTTCTTGCTGTCGGGGATCGAGACGCCGACCGCGGTCGCCGGGTAGTAGCGCGCGATGAACGCCACCCGATTGAGCGTTTGACCGGATGTGAGGCCCTGGTTCTCGGGCATGGCCAGATTCGCTTTTTCGATCGCGTCCAACGCGGCCTTGGACGGCCGCTGCTGGAACAGGTACACGAATGTCTTGTTCTTCAGCTGGGCGAGTTTGACGAACCCGTCGAGTTGTTTCGCACGCAACTCGGCGCTGGCTTTGAACTCGTAGGCATAGGGCTCGCTGTCGGAATAGGCGTCGGGCTTCTCGCCCACCCCGGTTCCGGCGACGGGTTTGTCGAACTGCCAGCCCTTACCGGAGAACAGATTCTTGCTGTTGTTGCGAATGAAGGGCTCGAATGCCTTGCCCCGCTTCGCATTGTCCCGCATCCGGGCGTACGCCTGCCGATACTCCTCGAACGAACTGTCCCCACCTCGTGCCTTGTAGTCCTCCCACCGGGCATAGAAATGCGCCGGGCTGCCGGGGGTGAGGTTCTTCCTGTTGCTCAGTTTGGTGACGTACTCCTCGTAGATCTCGTACTCGTCGGGCGAGGTCGTGGGGTCCGGTGGCGCGGGCAGATCGAAGATGTCCTGCGCGGACGGGAACTGGAAGGTGGGCACCGTCAGCCCCGGAGGCAGTGGCGCGGTCGGATCGAAACCCGGAAGATACTGTGCCGGAGGTGGTTCCGCGACGGCGGGCCCCAGCACCGCGCCGGTCAACGCGATCACGAGCATGACGACACACGCCAGGCGGACTCTCAGGAAGTCATTCACGGCCGCGGCCTTCCCCTCACGGAACCGGACGACATGCCCGCCCGACCCCACCTGATTCCGCACAGGCACCGGTCGGGTCCGCACCTCGGTGCGACTCGGCCGATACCGATGTACATCGAGGGTAGCCCCGCGCGAGGCGTACCACGAGTGAATTTCGCCGGGGCCGAAACCGTTGACGCTAGCTACCTTCGGGCTCCGGCAGCCAGCGCGCGTACTCCTCGCGCAACGTGCCAGGGACGCGATTCCGCACGAAATCGCGCAGGATCACGACCGGCTTGACGCGCCTGCCGTCCGGATCGAGTTGCTGCACACAGGGATCGCCGGCGTAGATGCTCGGCGACTTGGGGTCCATGGTGCGAAAGACCCAGTCCCCTCCCCCGATTCGGCGCACCACCTCGCCGAGATACCAGGCCGCGCCCTGGACGAATTCGCGGTGTGCGGGGTCGCGCAGATCCTTGGGCAGCGGAGTTTGTTGCAGCAGAAGGCTTTCCAGCGTATCCAATGACTCGGGTCCGAAATCCCAGGTGCCGTCGGGGCCGTAGGTGCGGGTCCACTGTTCGAACGTGCTGCGACGTTCGGCGACCCAGGTCGCGATGTACGCGGCGTCCGCCGAGCTCATCTCGACGGGATCGACGCCCGGGGTTCGCTTCTTCTCCGGTCTCCAGTCCGGATTCGAAAGTCGGTGCTGGCCAATGACTTTCGACCATTCGGTGTACACATCGGAGAACTCGTGGCCGCTCATGTCGGCGACCGCTCGCGCCAGAATTCGCAGCGGGTACACCGTTGCCAGGCCGACCGCGTCGTCCGCATGTACGAAGGGCTCGCCGTCATCCCAACCCCAGGCGCCACCGGCCAGCCGCATCAGCACCTCACCGAGGTATCCGGCCACACCGTCGGCCAGCTCCTGCTGTTCGGGATCCGAGATATCGTTCGTCGCAACGAAATACGACGGCAGCAGCCGTTCCAAGGGGGCGAGTGACGCACCGGTGAAGTCGACCTCGAATCCGTCGCCTTCGAGTCCCTCCACTTGCAGAATCGCCAGGCCGACATGACCGACCCAGTCATCGAGCCCTTGGTAGGTGCCCATCGCGGATCCTCTCGCCGTCGACGACGCTTTCCAGCAGGGAATGCTACGCGAGGGGAAGGCGGGCAACGGTTGTGTGCCCGCCTTTCAGAAGCCTCCGAGATGCGTGGGTCTACTCGTCGGCCGCGTTGTCCCGATGGTGTTGCATTCTCGTGCGCAGGGATTCGTCCCAGCGGGGGAAGATGTCGGTGTGGACGCCGAACTGGTCCAGGGCGCGGCCGACGGATTGGTCGATGACCTCTTCCAGGGTGCTGGGGCGGTGGTAGAAGGCGGGGATCGGGGGGGAAGATCGTGCCGCCGGCCTCGGTGATCGTGGTCATGTTGCGGAGCTGGATCAGGTTGAAGGGGGCCTCGCGGACCATCAGCACCAGGCGGCGACGTTCCTTGAGTACGACGTCGGCCGCGCGGGACAGCAGGGTCGAGCTGACGCCGCTGGCGATCTCGCCGACCGAGCGCATGGAGGCGGGGGCGATCAGCATGCCGAGGGTGCGGAACGATCCCGAGGACATCGGCGCGCCGACATCGTTGATGTTGTAGACGAAGTCGGCGTGGGCGGCCAATTCCTCCTTGCTCATATCGGTTTCGTAGGCGCGCACCAATTCCGCGGCCCGGCTCACGATCAGATGCGTTTCCACACCCACCTCGCGGAGTACCTGGAGTGCCCGGACGGCGTACACGGTACCGGTCGCACCGGTCACCCCCACGATGATGCGGTCCTTTTCTGCCTGAGTCATACCGGGTACTCCAGATTCAGCTCGGGGGCGTATGGGCGTGGATCGATATCACGGAAATGGGCTCGCTCGAATTTGTCCTTGAGATGGAACGGCACGGTCGCGTCGAAAATGGTTTTCGCGGTGGTGCCCTTGGCCGGAAGCCTGGGGTTGTAATCGGGATTCTGGCTCGGGTCGAGGACGTGACCGCTGACCGCCGGAATGGTGATGATATCGGTGTCGCCCTGCATGCGGGTGGTCATCGCCCAGAGCACATCGTCGGTGTCGAAGATATCCACGTCCTCGTCGATCAGGATCAGGTTCTTCAGCTCGGAATACACTCCGAAGGCCAGCAGCGCGGCCTGCCGGATGCGGCCGTCGTCGAAGGAGTTCGTCTTCTTACATTGCAGGATGGACAGGAATTTCCCGCCACCGGCACTGTGCGCGTACACGCCCGTGACGAAACCGGGCATGGCATCGTTCAGGGCGTTGTAGATACTTCCCTCGGTCGGCAGTCCGGCGAGACTCACGTGCTCTTCCCCGGGGCCGACGAGCGTTTGCAGGATGGGATTCTTCCGGGTCGTTATGGCGGTAACCTTGATCACCGGCAGAGACGGATTCGCATCACCGTCGTAGCCGGGGAACTCGGGCATCGCATGTCCGGTATGGGTGTTCTGATCCTCTTCCTCCCGCACGTCGGGCAGGATTTCGCCTTCGATCACGACCTCCGCGTAAGCGATCGCCTTCGCGGCCACGCTCACCCCGTCGACCAGTTTCACCGGTTCCTGCCGGATACCGCCCGCCATCCGCAATTCGTCGTAACCCAGCGGAGTCGTCGGCGCTTCGAATTCGGCGCCGATGTGGATCGCCGGGTCCAGGCCCATATTGATGGTGACCTTCAGCGATTCACCTTTCGCCTCGGCGCGCTGCCGGAACGCATCGATATGACGGCCCGGCGCGAAGAAGATCGTCATCCGATCCTTGTCCTGCACACACAATCGGTGAATCGTGACATTGGTGCCGAGTTCGGGATCGCTGGCCAATACCAGGCCCATGCAGAAATACGGTCCGGCATCTTCATCGGTATTCGTCGGCGCGGGCAGAATCTTCCGCATGTCGAAATCCGGATCGGTCGCCCGGTAGATCACTTCCTGACACTTGGCCTCTTCCGGGCCCACATCGATCGGCGACATGCCGTGGTTGATCGCGTCGAAGATCTTCCGGGTGAGTTCATCGGGTGGCGTATCGAACATGATTCCGACCCGTTTACGACTGGCCACCAATCCGACGAGTACCCGGGATCCCGGATACCCCTTCACATTGTTGAAAATCATCGCCGGACCGATCCGCGTCGGCCGCTCGACCGTACCCCCGGCTCCCACCCGCCGATAAACTCCCGCCAGTTCACCGTCCGGATCGATCGGCACATCCGTTTCGATCAATTGTCCGGGATGATGTCGAAGCCGCTCCAATGCCGATCGCAGATCATTGATCGGATGCCGCGTGCCGTCGCCTTTACTCGCCATCGTCGCTTGTCCCTCTTCTTTCCGAATCGTTGACGCAGATCGAGATGGGTTGAAGATGTGGCGCTCCTCATCGCCGCCCAGCTTGCCAAAGATTCGCTACAACATCCAGGGATGGCGGGGTTCGGACACAGAGCGGCGTCCCACCCCGTAGGCCGAGAGCACTACGGGATGGGACGCCGAGTAGAAGAGGATCAGTTGGCGACGGCCGACTTCGCGACGAAGTCTCCGATCGAGGGTTCCACCGCGTCGCGAACGCGAATCTTCCTCGGTAGCAAACCATTTGCCGCGAGCAGGTCCGCGGCGCGCTGCTGTTCGTCGAGGAATTCCTCGGTCACCGGGCCGATACCGAACGGGCGGCCGCGCAGCGCGGCTTCCCAGGCGTCGATGTCGGCGGTGCCGCCTCGGGTGCGGATATCGTCGACGAAGTACTGGGCCGCGGCGCGCGGATTCGCCACGATCCAGGCGTCGGATTCCTGTAGCGCGGTGATGATCGCTTCCAGTGCGGGGCGGTTGTGCTCGGCGAACTCGCGGCTGGTGAACCAGAGCGAGGGGTGGCTGAACACGGATTCGGTGTCGACGAGCGTGTGCAGGGTGGTGGCCGCTTCGACCGCGGTCAGGCCCGGGTAGGCGCCGACCCAGGCGTCCAGGGAGCCGTCCAGCAGCAGCGCGCCCCCGTCGTTGACGTCGGTGTCGACCGGTTCGATATCGGCCCAGCCGAGCCCGGCCGCGTCCAGCGCGAACAGCAGCAGCGTGGTCTGCCAGGAGCCGTGCGCGATCCCGACCCGCTTGCCCTTCAGGTCGGCCACCGACTCGATTCCGTTGTCCGCCTTGGTAACCAGACGCCCGTTCTCGATCCGTGGTCCGGAGATGCCGACGTACACGATGTCGCGGTCGTTGCCGAGCGCGGTGATCGGCGGCGTGAAACCGGTGCCGATGAAATCGAAGCCGCCCGCGGCGAACAGGTGATCCGAATGTACCGACGGCAGTGCGGATTTCACGTCGGCACGCGCGGGCTGGGGCAGGGCGCGCAGGTCCACCCATTCCACGTCGGGCAGTGCGCGTTCCAGAATGCCGCGGTGGCGCAGGACGAACAGGGAGTTGTTGTGCGGGAAGTAGCCGACCCGGACGGTCATCGATGCTCCTGGGAAGTTGTACGGGCGATGTCAGATCAGGCCGCGGCGGCGGGCCTCATCGGCCAGCCCGGTGCGACCCCACTGCACGGCCAGATTGGATTTGTCGAATTCGACAGAGCCGCCGAGAGTTTCGGCGATGGCCTGGTATTGCGCGCCCTCTTCCAGCAGCACCACCAGTTTCGCCAACTCCAGCAGACCGGCGCGCCCGATGACGTTCGCGCCGCCGTTCGCCTCGAAGATGGCGATCAGGTCCGGATCGTGGGTCAACCGGTCCAGCACGAACGCGCCCGCGCCGATACTGCGGTCGATGTGCGGCGGGATCTCCCGGGACAGGGTCAGCCGCTGGACGGCCGCGTAGCGGATGGGGAAGGTGCGGTGCGTCTGCGCCCAGCCACCCAGCCAGGGACTGTGCACGTGCACCACGGAGGTGATCTCGGGGTGGGCGCGGAACACCGGGCCGTAGCCGGTGACGAAACCCGCGGAACCGTTGCCGGACAACACTTCTCCGTCGAACGTCGCCACCACCGGCCGCACGCCGCGATCGGCCGCCCAGGGCCCGGGTTCGTTCAGCGCGACGGCGATGTCCTCGCCGGGCACCCGTTCGACGAAGTTGACGGTTCCGTTGCCGGTCACCGTGCCGGTCTCGCGGAACACCCGGAACGCCTGCTCGGCGTCGCGGGTGGCGGCCGCGACGAAGTCGGTCACGGCCTCGGTGAGCCGAATCTCGGTGCTGGTCATCGCTTCTCCTACAGTGCGTTGGTGAGAACGGGGGCGGGTGTGGTGAGGCGGGAGCGGCCGAGCAGCGGCAGCACTTCCTCACCGACGCGGTACGCCTCTTCCAGGTGCGGATTGCCGGCGAGGATGAACGCGTCCACCCCGAGGTCGATCAGCTCGTCCAGCCGCTGCGCGACCTGCTCGTAACTGCCGACCAGGCCGAAGGCGGGGCCGCCGCGAATCAGGCTGAAACCGCACCAGACATTGGGCTGTACCTCCAGATCCCGGTAGCCGGTGATGGTTTCGGGCACCCAACCCTTGATCCGGCCCGCGCCCACCGAATCGCCCTGCGCGGCGCGATTGGCGGCATCCCGGTCGACGAAGGCCCAGCCCTTGCGGATCTCGTCCCAGGCGGCCTCCTCGGTGTGCCGGGCCAGGATGTCGATGCGGACCGCGAATTTCGGTGTGCGCCCGATCTTTTCGGCGTGAGCGCGCACGCCGTCGAATTTGGCGCGCAGGTCGGCGAACGGCTCGAGCCAGGACAGGTAGTAGTCCGCGTGGCGACCCGCGGCCTGCACCGCGGCACCCGAGGATCCGGAGAAGTACACCTCCGGGAACGGCTGACCGGCCAGCCCGGGCGGCAGCGCGGCACCCTCCGTGCGGAAGAACCGGCCGTCGTGCGTGCAGGGATCGCCGTCCCACACGCCGCGCAGCACGTCGAGGAATTCGCTGGTGCGGGCGTACCGATCGTCGTGGGAAACCTTGTCGCCCCACCACAATTGGGCAGGTCCGCCGCCACCGCTGATGATGTTGTAGACGAGTCGGCCGCCGGTGGCGCGTTGCAGGCTCGCCGACATCCGGGCGGCCTGGACCGGGTGCAGGAAGCCCGGCTGGAAGGCGACCATGAACCGGTAGGTGGTGGTCTCGCGGGCCAGCGCGGCCGCGAACGCCCAGGGGTCCTCGGTGACCGGGAACGACGGCAGCAGCCCGCCGAGGAATCCGGCGGATTCGGTGGCCCTGGCGACGGCGGCGACGTGATCGATGTAGCTGTAGCCGTCCAGTTCCCCGGCGCGCACGGCCGGGGCGATATTGCCCGGACCGTACCCGGCGGCGTCGCCTCGGTTGTAGCGGCGCGGGGTACGCAGCGAGGCGTGATCGCCTTCCATCCCGATGCGCCAGTAGATGTCGATGCTCATACCGCGGCCTCCTGCAGCGTGCGTGCGGCCGGATCGGCGAGGAACAGCAGATGCTCACCGGCGCGGTGCACCTCTTCGATGTGCGGGTGCCCGGTCAGTACGATGGTGTCGAATCCCGTTGCGGCATAAGCCCGTAACTGCCGGGCCAGCTGCTCGTAGCTGCCGACCAGGCCGATGGTCTGTGGATGGCCGAGGACGTCGAATCCGGCCCAGCGTCCGTCGCCCAGGCCCACCGATCGCGCATCGGGACCGTCCGGACGCACCTCGCGCCACTGTCTTTCCGCGCGCGCCCAGGCTTCGTCCTCGGTTTCGCGGGCGATGATCGGCAGTTCGAGTCCGGCGCGCACGGTGCGGCCGGTTTCGGCGGTGCGGGCCCGCAGCCGTGCCAGTGCCTCGGCCGGGCCGTCGGGCGTCTCGGTGAACAGGTGCACATCGCCGTGCCTGGCCGAAAGGTCCAGTGCGGCAACCGAAGTGCCGGACAGGTACACGGTCGGGAACGGCAGGCCGGACAGCACGCCCCGGAAGCCGCCGTCGATCACGTCGAAGTACTCCCCCGCGAATTCGACACCGGTCCCCCGGAATCCGGCCGCCGGTACGGGTTCGGAGTTCCAGACCTCGCGTGCGACGGTGAGGAATTCGGCGGCTCGTCGGTAGCGGTCGTCGCCGGTCACCCGATCGCCGCGAGCGCGCCCGTCGTCGGTGTCCACCGCGACCCGCCACCCGAGCCGACCGCCCGACAGTCGTTGCAGCGTCGCCGACATCTTCGCCGCGTACACGGGAGTGCCGAAGGCGGGCTGGAATTCGACGACGACCCGGCTGTGCCGGGTGGCGCGCAGGGCTCCCCCCGCCACGATCCAGGATTCCTCGCCGAGCGGATCGTAGGGGGCCAGCACGCCGTCGAGTCCGGCCAGTTCGGCGGCATCGATCACCTGGTGGAGGTCGTCGAAGGGGCCGAAGCGGCCGGGCCGCACGTCGGTGGGTTCGCGATCTGCCGGGCGCGGGGCACCGGCACCCGAGGCGGGAGTCGGTGCCGGATCCGCGAAGCCGCCGCGATGCCGCAGGTCGGGGCGGGCGCGTCGGCCGTCGCCGCGACTGGGCAGCCGCCACAGGAATTCGGTCATGCCGCCACCTGCCCGGCGGCTACCAGTTCACGGGCCCGCGCCAGCGGCTCCGGCGCGACCCAGGATTCGAGGTCGAAATCGGCGGCGAGGAAGCCGTGCGCGTACAGGAACTGCTTCTGCACGCCCAGCAGTTCCACCCGGTCCGGGTCCAGCGTCGGATGCAGACCGCGATGGAAGTCCGCGCCGTACGCCGCCTCGACTCCCTCAGGGCCGGAAAGGGTTTCGCGTTGCAGCACGGCCCGCACCGCGTCGAGATTGTCGACGGCCCAGTCGGCGGCGCGCAGGCTCTGCGCGAGGAAGCCGATCACCACCTCGGGAGCGGAGTCGAGCAGATCCTGGTGCACGGTGATCGGACGCGGGGTGCCGTTGTTCACGCGCAGCCGCCGGGTTTCGGTGGCGTCGAGGTCCACGGCCACCCGCAGGCCGTGCTGTGCGGCGACCTCCTGGGCGCGGGCCCCCTTGACATAGACCGCGTCCACCGCACCGCGCAGGAGTTCGTCCACGCCCCAGGTCACCCGGCGGGAACGTTGCTGAATCTCGGTGCGCACCTGCGGATCTCGATCGACACCCAGCTCCACGACGGTGACATCGGCGAGCCCGAGCCCGCCCAGACGCAGCGCGCTGGTGAAGCCGTGCAGCGCCATGGCACGCGGGAAACTGCGCGGCCGATCCTGCGCCCACGCCGGAATGCCGATCCGCAGTCCGGCCAGTTCGGCGGGCGCGCGCACCGGCGAGTCCGGGCCGACGAGAATCGCCTGGGACTCGTCGATCCAGGTCAGACCGATCAACCGGGTCGGCGAACCCTGCGCGCGGGCGGCGATCGCGGGCACGTTGCCGCCCTCGCGGATCAGCCCGGAGAGGCCGTGGTCGAAATGGGATGCGGCCAGTTCCGGCCCGGCGTCCTGGAGAACTCCGAACCGCAGGCCGTTGCGCTGCGCGGTGTCACCCAGCCAGCCGAGGCTGTGTGCCAGGCCGCTGGCGGTGGGGACGGGGCAACGGGTGTACCAGAGTGTGTCGGTCATGAAATACTCCTGGGCTCAAGGGATTCGGGGATTGTCGGCGACGCGTCCGACGCCGAGTTCGGCGAGCAGGCTCGCCCGATAACGCAGGGCGTCGGGATCCGTGCGGTCCCGGGGATGCGCGAGGTCGATATCGATGTCGACGGCGAAGCGTCCGCGGTCCAGGACCAGTACGCGGTCCGCGAGCCGGACCGCCTCGTCCACGTCGTGGGTGACCATCAGTACGGCGGGGCGATGGCGGGCCACCAGGTCGCCGACCAGATCCTGCATCTGCAATCGGGTCAGCGCGTCCAGGGCGGCGAACGGCTCGTCGAGCAACAGCAGTTCGGGTTCACGGACCAGGGCGCGGGCCAGCGCGGCCCGTTGGGCCTCGCCGCCGGACAGGGTGGTCGGCCACTGCCGCGCCTTCCCGTCCAGGCCGACCTCGGCCAGCGCGCGTCGGCCCGCCTCTCGCGTCGACTTCGAACGTCGTTGCCCGACAATCACATTGGCCAGCACCCGTTTGGACGGAATGAGCCGGGGCTCCTGATAGACCGTGGTGCGGACCGCGGGTACCAGCACCTGGCCGCCGTCCGGCGCTTCCAGCCCGGTGAGCAGGCGCAGCAGGGTGGTCTTACCGGTGCCGCTGGGTCCGAGCAGCACCACGAATTCGCCCCGGCGGATGGTCAGCTCCACACCGTCCAGAACGACCTTGCCGCCGAACGCTTTTCGTAATCCTTCGATGCGCACGGCCGTCGGGGCGGCGGAGCGCGAATCGTCCGCGACTGTCACCGGATCGCCACCTGCGCGCGCCACGGCATCGCGAAACGTTCGACCAGCCGCACCACACCGTCGAAGATCAGCCCCAGCAGCGCATAGAGCACGACGCACAGCACCATGTAGTCGGTGCGGTTGTATTCCTGCGCGAGGGTGACCAGATAGCCGACGCCCTTACTGGTACCGACCTGTTCGGCGGCGATCAGACCGGTGATGCTGATGGACAGGCACACGCGCAGCGCCATGAGTACACCCGGCAGCGCCGAGGGCAGGATCACCTCGAGTACCAGCCGCGGCCCGGTCAGGCCGAATCCGCGCGCCGCCTCCACCACCTTGCGGTCCACATTGCGCACCCCGAGATAGGTGTACGCGTACATCGGCGCGACGGTGGCTACCGCGATGAGCAGCACCTTGTACAACTCGTCGATGCCGAACCACGCGATGAACAGCGGCACCAGCGCCAGGAACGGCACCGCCCGCACGATCTGCATCGTGGAATCGACCAATTCCTCACCGAGACCGGACAATCCGGCCGCGAGACCGAGCAGCAGCCCCGCGCTCACCCCCAGCAGGACCCCGAGACCGGCGCGGATGAACGAGGCGAGCGCGAAGTCGACGAGCTGGCCGTTGCGCAGCAGTTCGGTGAACGCCGACCAGACCTTCGGCGGCCCGGCCAGCACCTCCGGCGACAGCGCGCCCGACGCCGAACCGATCCACCAACCGGCCACGATCAGCGCCGGCAGCAGGATCCGCAGCGGCACCGAAAGCCAAGTGGGCCTTCGCTTCTCAACTCTGCTGCGTGGTGGTGCGAGCTGGAGTGCGGAATCGGCGGGTGTGATGAGGGCGGTCATCTCACTGCCCCTTCCGCACCGCGGCCAGCTGATCCGGGGTGAGCTTGGCCTTCAGGTCGTAGAAGATGTCGGCGGCGGTGATCCGGCGGCTGATGACGCCGTTGTCGGCGAACAGGTTCACCACGTCGGCGAGGTCGGCGGCATCGGAGTCGCGCGGCAGCCGCGGGACGGTGGCCTCGGCGTCGACCCGCAGCGCGTCCGCGAGCCGGGCGCCGGTCAGCGCCGTGGGGCCGCTCCGCTCGAAGACGTTCTCGAACGCGGCCGGATCGTCGTGCTGCCGAACGGTCAACCCTTGCAGCACCTCGAGGTACTTGGCGACGACTTCCGGTCGCTTGTCGAGGATTTCGGTGCGGAACACCACCACCGTGTTGTCCTTGGAACCGATGCTCTGCTCGGTCGCGATCTCCACCCCGCCGTTGGCCTTGGCCTCCTGGTAGGGCACCAGGAACGAGGCCCACGCGTCGACCTTGCCGGTCGCGAAGGCCGACGCGGCGTCCTTCTGCTGCAACGGAACCCGCGTCACCTTGGCGGCCGGAACACCGGCCTGGGCCAGGGCCTTCAACAGGATGTACTCGCCCTTGCCCGCCGGATTCACCGCGACCCGCTTGCCGACCAGATCGGCCACGGAGTGGATTCCGGACGCCTTGGTCGCGATGATGCCGCTCTGATCCTTACCCGCCGGATCCTGCACCGCCGCGATCCGCACCGCCACATCCTTGGACAGCGCGCCGACGACCGGGCTGAACGCGGCCCCGGAAACGTCGAGTTGGCGGGTGTTGAACAGTTTCAGCATCGAGCTGAAACCCGGTGTGGTGGTTACCCATTCGACCTTCGCGCCGAGTGGGGCCAGCGCCTTGTCGAAAGTCCCGTCCCGCTTGGCGACGGCCAGCGGACCCGAATTGCCCGGGTCGGCCACCTTCAGCACCAACTCCTTACCGGGACCCGCGTCGGTGGCGGCTCCGGAACCACACGCCGCGGCCAGCGCGACGACGGGAGCGAGCGCGAGCGCGAGACGCCAACCGTGGGGCCTGCGCGTACCGTGCGGCCTGCGCGTGCGGAACATCGTGGAGCACCTCTTCCGAATTCATCGGCTGCATCGAGCGCAGCCGAGCGACTACTGGGCGACAGTAGGTCCGCGCGGGATTCGATACGAGGTAATGCTTTCCGCAGATCGGAAAGCTTGACAGATCAGCTGTTCGGATGCGTTGGTCAGGACACGCGATCACCGGACGACTTCACCTCGACAGTACAGGTTTTCACACACCGTGAGCCCAATTCACCCGAGTAGCGCTTTCCGAATGATGGAAGACTTCGGCCGATCGCGACCGGTCGCCGTGCTACGGTCGGCAGCGTGGAATCCTCCGGTGTGCAGACCGTCACCCGCGCCCTGTCGGTCCTCGACTGTTTCCGCGACGGCGAGGAGCGGGGCGTCTCGGAGGTCGCCCGTCGGCAGGGGCTGGCGATCAGCACCACCCACCGGCTGCTCACCGCGCTGGTCCAGGCCGGATTCCTGGACAAGGACGAGAGTTCCAGCCGCTACCGCATGGGCGGGGCGCTGGCCGAATACGGTCAGATCGCGTATCGCCAGCATCGGATCTATCTGGCCGAGCCCAGTCTCGAACAACTCGCCGCCACCACCGGGGCCAACGCCTCGATAGCCATCCGCCACAGCATTCACGCCGTCATGCTGGGCACCAGCCGCTGGCGGGAAACCGACGGCCACCGCCTGATGGGTGTGCGTCTCCCCCTGCACGCCAGCGCCCTGGGCAAGGCCCTGCTCGCATGGTCCGACACCGCCGACGGCTTCCTCGACACCCTCCCGTACCACGAGGGCACCACCCGATCCGTCTCCACCCCAACCGAACTCCGCGCCGAACTCGACACCGCCCGCGCCCGCGGCTACGCCTACAACGACGAGGAACTCGACCCCGGCTTCCGCACCATCGGCCTGCCCATCCTCACCCCCGCCGGCGACTGCCGCTTCGCCCTGGGCCTGCGCGGCCCCACCACCCTCATGATCCCCGAACGCATCCCGTTCCTGGTCGAACTGGCCACCGTGACCGCCGCCGACATCGCCACCCGCTTCGCGTCCTGAGTCCGGCGCGCACCGCATACCCACGATCCAACGCGGATCAAAGCCCCGGAATGTGGTGTTTCGGATACATCGGACAGTTCTGACATGATCGAGCGATGAATTCACGTAGCTATTCCCGCATGTCAAGCATTGTGGCGATGTCATGCGTGAGCGCGGCACTCACCGGCGTCCCCATCGCGGCCGCCACACCGGGGCCGGCACCTCAGAAACTCTGCACGATCACCTACCCGACACCGGACAACTTCGCCATCACCGCGTCGACCGACGTGTTCGTCCAGCCCAGCGGCAGCGGAGCATTCACCCTGACCGCGCGCACCGACGCGAAATCGCTGCTCCCGTACGATCAACGGTTCCACGTCACCTGGTCGAATCTCGACACCGGCAAGAACGGACAGGCGGAGACCTCCGCCAAGGTCCACGGCCCGGACAACGTGCTGACCATTCCGAACGTCACCACCAAGCCCGGCCGCATACCGCTGGTATTGGGAATCTCCAACCACGGCTCCGCCAAGAATTACACCAATGGTGACTGCAACGTCGAGTACAAGGCGCAGTAACGATTGTTCGCGATGGTCGGGCCGGGAGGGATGCCTCCCGGCCCGATGCGGCTATCTGGTGACGTAGACGTCATCGTTCTGCTGTACCCCGGTCGACGGCACCTCGATCACCGGAATCGGCTTGTTGCTCGGATTTCCGGTGTCCTCGTTCCGATTTCGATGACTGAAACTCAGCCCGCCGGACACGCAGCTCGCGGCGTTCAGGTTCAGCATCTGGTTGAACTGTCGCGTGCCTTCGCCGCGTCGGCGAGCAGGAAGTACTGACGGCAACGACGCCCAACGCCGTCGGTGAGGTTGCTTTCGGCCACTCACCGGTGTGCCGGGGCGAGCGGGGTCAGTTCTGGTCGGGTGTGGGTTGGAGGATGATGACCGGGATCTCTCGTTCGGTCCAGGCCTTGTAGGTGTCGAAATCGGCGTAGGCGTCAACGAGTTTGGGCCACAACCGTTCTCGGTCTTCCGGTCCTGCGACGATCGCGTGTACGGCGAGGCGGCGAGTGCCGATCTGGATGTGTGTGTTCGGATCGTCCTGTAGGTTGCGGTACCACTGGGGGTTCTTGGCCGCGCCGCCCTGGGAGGCCACGATGATGGTGTCGGCGCCGTCGGTGATGTAGAGCAGCGGGGTCGTGTAGTGCGTTCCCGACTTACGACCGCGATGTTCGAGCAACAGGGTGGGTACCGGTTTGCGGAAACCGGCTCCGACTCGCCACTTCCCACCGACTCGGCCGCCGGTCCGTCGATACAGCCAAACATGTGCTTTGCCAACATATTTGAGCATCTTCGGGACCAGGGGGGAATCCAGCTGCTTCGGCCGCGGCGGTGTCGATGCGGTCATACCCATCCTCTGTTCGTCCCGAAACGCGTGTCGCGCGATTCGCCGCAGACAGCACCGAATCGCGTACGTGTGCGCGACGCTACCACAATGATGGATACCCGTACAGACATGTGTACAGCAGATCCCGCCGACGATTCACGCTGCGATGCCCTAATCGCTTGCGCCCATACTTGTTTCGATCGCCTGGGCCATCATCCGGACGGTCTGGTTGCGGGTGAGCGTGCCGAGCATCTGATAGACGGACCGCATCTGTTCGCCGACCATGAGGGTCGGCCCGGCGGTGAGATTATCGAAGGCTTCATCTACGACATCGGCAACCGACGCGGCGTCGGGCGGGGTGTCGTCCTCGGAAGCGAGCTGGCCGCGGGCGTGTTCGAGGCGACGTAGCGCGAGGGTGTCGGTCTTGCCGAGAATGAGGCCCAGCACATCTACTCCCTTGTCGTGCAGTTCAGCCCAAAGCGCCTCGGCGAGAACCATTCCGAAGGCTTTGGTCGCGCCGTAGGCGACCATATTGGGGGCTCCGGCGAATCCCGCGCCCGAGCCGAACAGCACGATCCCGCCGCGACCGCGCTCGACCATGCCCGCGGCGAAGTGATGACACAGCTGCATCGGGACGGTGCAGTTGCGATGCAGCATGGCCTCGGCGGCAGCGATCGGCGCGGACAGGAACGGCTCGAATCGGGGGTCGGCACCGGCGCAGTACACCAGGAAGCCGATCTCCAGGTCGGCGGTAGCCTCGATGATGGTCGCGGATGCCTCAGGTTCGGCGAGATCGACTGTGAGGGTGCGGGTTTCGATGCCGAAGCGGGTGCCGAGATCCGCCGCGAGGTCGGCCAGGACGGCTCGGCGGCGAGCGAGCAGGACGACGTTGACGCCACGTTCGGCGAGTCGTTCGGCGAATGCGGCCCCGACGCCGTCGGAGGCTCCGGCGACGAGCGCCCACGGACCGTAGGTGTCGGCGAAACTCATGCGTCACCACCGACGACGCTGATCCACACACTGGTGAAGCGGCGGCGGGCGATGCGCCAGCCGTCGGGCGTGCGGGTGAGTTCGTCGTCGTAGAAGCCGACGGCGTTGACACCGCTCGCGCCCTCGGGTGCCATGATCAGCCCGTCGACATAGGTGCGGGCCTCGGCGGTGTCGCCGACGACGCTGATCGCCTGGTTGGTGAGCCGGTGCAGGGTGTGCCCGGCCGCGGCGTGCGACCGCCGCATGAATTCGGTGACCGCGTCGATGCCCTGCCAGGTGCCGATATCGCCGTAGTCGAGTGCGCAGTCCTCGGTGAACACGGTCCGGAACAACGGCCAGTCACGCCGGTCGATGCCGGTGGCATACCGCACGATCACATCCGAAATATGTTGCCGGTCTTCGTATTCGGTCATCCGGTAGCTCCGTTCGGGTGCACGATGACGCGAACTCGCCGCGTCCCGTTGCCGCTTCTCGAATATTCGAGATACAATTTCGATTATCCGAAACTGAGAATATGATTTCCACAGCAAGGGAGTCAAGACGATGCCCGGGGCAACTTCCGCGCCGACCGCCCGCGCGCTGGACGCGATCGAATCGCTCGCCCGCGCCGGACAGACGCGAATGCGGTTCTCCGACATAGTGAGTGAGCTGGGCCTGACCCAGGCGACCGCGCACGCGATCCTGAAAACGCTCTGCGATCGAGGGTGGGCCGACCGCGACCCGGTCGACAAAACCTTCTCGCTCGGCCCCGCGGCCGCCGTCGTGGCGGCGCGCATCGACGCCGCTCGCCCGTTCACCCACGCCGCACGGGCCGCCGCGGTCGCGGTCCATCGCGACGTCGGCTATCCCACCTCGCTGGTCGAGCGGACCGGCGACACCCTGGTCATCACCGCGATCGAGGGCGGCGATCCCGACCACCCCGCGGGCATCCCCGGCGACCGCATCCCGTACGCGCCACCCTTCGGCGTCGCCTTCGCCGCCTGGGACACGCCCGAGGGACAACGTGCGTGGATCCGCCAGGCCGCCGCCTCCGACCCGGCGGTCGAACAGCGCCTGGACTCGATCCTGGCCCGTACCCGCGAGCGCGGATTCGACATCGACTGGACCACACCGGCTCTCGCGCAGCACGCCCAACTGGTCGGCACCATGCACGGTGACGGCCTCCCACCCCGGATACGCCGGCCGCTCGAGCGCCTACTCGCCGAATTCGCCACTGTCGGATATCTTTCCGACGACGACCCCGCCCGCGAGACCCAGCCCATCGTCACCATCTCCGCACCCGTATTCGATCACCGCCAACGCGTCCCGCTGATCGTCGGCGTCCACCCGCTGTGCGCCCTCACCGCCGACCGGATCGAAGCGATCGGGCAGTGCTTGATGCGCGCGACGGCCGCGGTCGGATCGAAGCGATCGGGCACTGTCTGATGCGTGCGACGGCCGCGGTCGGATGCAATGGATCTCGTTGCGTGACATGTGACTTCGCGGGATGAGTCAGTGGTGGTCCGAGTGCGCGGGGACCGCGAAACTGACGGTTTTGCTGTCGAGCACTCGATGCGTCGGGGCGGCCAGGCCGATCCAGACCTTGTGCGGTCCCGCCGGGAGGGACTGGATGATCAGGGGCTCGCCGCTGGCGTCCGCCCAGTGCCAGGGTGCGTCGTCCACGACGACGTGGATATGGCCGATGCGCGGCGAAACACTCAGTGCGCCAGCACCATACGCCGCAACGACCCGCATGTTCTCCGCGCGATAGCGGATCACGACCAACCCCATCGCGAGCTGATCCGGCAACGGCTGATCGACGACGAGTGCCGGAGCGGATTGCGCAGTGAGCGGTATGACCGGAGCCGGCGACCAGGTCGGCTCCCCGGACACCGGGACGACGGTTACCGGAGCGACCGGCTCGGGGGTACTCGAGGAGCAGGCGGCGGATGCGAGCAGCAGGGCCGCCGCCGCGCCACCGAGTACGCCAACCAGAGAGTGGCGGGCCGACATCAGGACTTCCGGATCAGTAGAAGGGCTTGGACGACGAAGAAGACACCGCCGCCGGTGGCGTAGACCGACAACACGTCGAGTGCGGGGGCCGGGCCGGTGGCCTTGGCGATATAGACGGCACCGACCAGGAAGGACAGGCCGCCGGAGATCAGAGTCGGCCATTGCTTACCCAGCACGGGACCGCGCCGATAGATGCCGACGGCCAATTGGGCAGCACCGGAAACGATTGCCCAGGCACCGAATACGCCCAGAATCGCACCCTCGCCGCCGACGACTCCGGCAACACCCACGGCGATGGCGGTCAACGTGCTCACTATGCCGTTGAACGCGGTCACGCGACGCTCGGAACCGTCCGGCACCGCGCGGTAGTCGATCGCACAGGAGACAGCGTCGATGAGCGGGTTGGCGCACAAGGCCGCGTTGGGTAGGAGATCCGTTCCACAGCATCTGCCGAATGACGCCATCACCATGCATCATCCCGGTCCCGACCGGTGTGTTGTGCTTCGTTCCACGCCATCCGGCACACTAGAGGTATGGAGCAGCACCCGAGCTACGGCAGCACCCGCCCGTATGCGGTGGTGGACGGCTTGGCCGAACTCGCCGGACCGCAACACGGTGTGATCGAGCTGCCGCTGCGTATGGACTGGTCACAGCAGCGCAGCTACGACCTGGATCGTGACGGTGACCGCCGCTTGCTCTACGAAACAGTCCTCAACGAAGCGCTCCGCCCGGACGACCTCCGAGAGCTCCTCAACGGCGAACTCCTGCTCCGGCTGTGGTCACGGCTGTGGCTCCCGCGCAGAATCCGTGAACTCTGGGAAACACGCTTCCCTCAACTGTTCACAGCTCGGGTCGCATAGCCCGTGGATCCGCTTCATGCGGCGTCGCCCGGGTCGGGTTGGCGGCGATCGAGACTTTCGGATTCGTGCTGGCCGGCGGATACGCGGTGCAAGCCCACGGGCTCCTGCAAAGGGTTTCCGAGGACGTCGACCTCTTTACCAATCGTGCCGATCCGGCCGAGTTTCAGCGCGCCCTCGAAGTCGCTGTTCATGCCTGGCAGACCGATGGTCTCAGCGTCGTCGTCGATCTCCACCACGGCACCTTCGCACGATTGACAGTCACCGATGAGGAACAGCGGGCCATGAAGGTCGAACTGGGGTATGACTGGCGTGCCAAACCGCCTGCCCGACTGTCCGTGGGACTCGTACTGCATCGTGACGACGCCGTCGCCAACAAGGTCTGCACGGTCTTCTCACGGGGCCTACCGCGCGATTACATCGATGTCTACGCATCTCTCACCAGTGGGGCATATAGCACCGATCAGCTCATTTCGCTTGCCGCCGAACAGGATCCGGGCTTCGACCCGGCCATCTTCTCCGACGCACTACGAGCCAGCGCACGCTACGACGACTACAAATACACCGTTTATGGACTCGACGCCGAGCAAGTGGCCGCTATGCGATCGATGCTTTCGGCCTGGGCCGACGAACTCACCGGCTGATCGCCGCAGTTCCGAATCTGTCGGATGACACTGAAGTGACGTACTCTCGCACTCGTGCCTGTGATCGTTGCCACCATCACCCCGAAGCCCGACAAGTTCGACGAGGTCGGGGAGGTGCTCGTACGTCTCATCCCGGAAGTCCACGGTGAGGACGGGTGCGAGCGCTACGCCCTGCACAAGGGTAAGGACCGGTATGTGTTCGTCGAGAAGTGGCGGGATATGGCGGCGCTGGGTGCGCACGGCGGCGCGCCGAGCATCAAGGCCATGAACGAAGGTCTGAAGGATCTGGTGGCGGCCCCGCTGGACGTCCAGATCCTCGAAGCCATCCCCGCCGGGGATCCGGACAAGGGCGCGATCTAGCCGTCCCACCTCGTTCGATCGACGGTCGGCTGCCGTGGTGACCACGCGGCAGCCGACCGTTCCGCGTCATCGGCGGATCAGTTCGACACCGTGTGCGACGATCCAGGCGGCCCAGCCGAGCAGACCGATGATCGCGAACCGACTCGTCCCGTCCGCGTTGTAGGGACTGAGTGCGGCACCAAGGTACCGGACTCCCGACCGGTGGCACGCGAGCCGGCGTGAAGCCCTGACCGGGGACGGCTGCTTGGTATGTTGGATGGCGGATTCATTGGTGACCAAGGGAGTCAGCAATGTTGCGGATCCACTTCACGGTGGCTGATCTCGCGCGGACTCGGTTTCTGCCCGACCCCGCACCTCTGCTCGAAACGAAGTTCGCGCTGCTGGCGCTGTGCACGCGCACGCGGGCGCCGTGGGGAGATCGCTGGCGGCGGGAGGCGGTTGCCGCGCTGCCGCCGTCGGCGGGGCCGTTGGTCGAGGTCATCACGCAGTTCGGCGGAAATCTGTCGCCGTCCGCGACCGGCGCCGACCTCGCGGAGCAGCTGGACGAGCTCCGGGAGATCAGGGCCAGTCCGGAGCGGACGCAGGCGGAAATGGAGTCGTGGTACGGCGCGGGCACCGGGCGCACGCCGGGGTTCATGTCCGGTCCCGTCGCCGAGCCACAGGAGGGCCGGCTGTTCTGCCGGGCCGTGGAGAGCGCGTACGCCGCGATCGTGCGGCCGTACTGGGCCGATATCCGGGTGCACTACCGGATCGAACTCGCGCACCAGACCCGACTCATGGCCCAGTGCGGAATCGGCGCGACCGTCGAGGGGCTGATCGACGGATCGCGTTGGCGCGGTGAGTGTTTGGAGATCGACGTCCCATACCAGCGCACCGTGCGGCTGCGCGGGCGCGGGCTCGTGCTGATCCCGGCGGTGTTCTGGACCGGTCCCCCGCTGGTCGGCGAGTTGCTCGACGAACCGGTGCTGCTGACCTACACGCCGCGGACCATGGCGCCGATCCGGACCAGCGACGACTCCGACACGCTCGCGGCGATCCTCGGCGGCACCCGCGCCGCGGTGCTGCGGCTGCTCGCCGAACCGCACACCACCACCGATATCGCCCGCGGGCTCGATATCGGCCTGGCATCGGCGTCCGAACACGCCGCCGCCCTGCGCGCGGCCCGGCTCATCGACTCCCGCCGCGACGGCCGGGCGGTCGTGCACCGCGCCACCGCGCTGGGCGTCGACCTGATCGAGGTGAACGCGCCGTACGCCGCGACCTGGGCCGCGCTGTAGGACGCCGCTCGAGGTTTCGGCCGGGGCCGAAACGATTGCCGACGCGGATGACACCGTCCGATGATGGACCCACCCGGGGGTCGGGCGCACGCGGGCACGACGTGCGCGAAACGGGTGGCCGGGATGAGGACGAACCTATTCCGAGGTGAATCATGCACGAGGACAACAATTTCGACTACGACTGGATCGTGATCGGCTCCGGCTTCGGCGGCAGTGTGTCCGCACTTCGGCTGGCGCAGAAGGGATATCGCGTCGGCGTCGTCGAATGCGGTCGCCGCTTCGCCGACGCGGACTTCGCGACGACGACGCGGGACGTGCGCAACTACTACTGGGCGCCCGCGCTGGGCCTGCGCGGGATTCTGCGGGTGAACCTGTTCAAGGACGTCTTCGTGGTCAGCGGCTGCGGCGTCGGCGGCGGCAGCCTCGGCTACGCGAACACGCTCTACCGGGCGCGACCGGCATTCTTCGACGATCCCCAGTGGGCCGGGCTCGCCGACTGGCCCGGCGAACTCGAACCGCACTACCGCGAGGCCGAGCGTATGTTCGGCGCGACGACCCTGCGCGGCGACGGACCGGCCGACCTGCTGCTGAAGGAATACGCCGAGTCCGCCGGTTGCGCCGACACCTACACCAAACCGCCGGTCGGGGTGTTCTTCGGCGAGCCGGGCGCAACCGTGCCCGATCCGTACTTCGACGGCGCGGGCCCGGACCGCACCGGCTGCATCCACTGCGGTTCCTGCATGCTCGGGTGCCGTCAGGGTGCGAAGAACACGTTGATGAAGAACTATCTGTGGTTCGCCGAACAGCTGGGCGTGCGAATTCTCGCGGAGCGCAGTGTGATCGGCGTGCGGCCGCTCGACAACGACCGGGGCGCAACAGGTTACGCGGTCACCCACGAGCGCTCGGGCGCGTGGCGAGACCGGGACCGCACGACACTGACCGCGCGCGGCGTGGTCGTGGCCGCGGGCGCGCTCGGCACCAACCGGCTGCTGCAACGCTGCAAGGCCGACGCGACCCTGCCGAATCTGTCCGACCGGCTCGGACATCTGGTGCGCACCAACGGCGAATCCGCGGTCGCCATCACCGCCCGCGACGACGAGCGGGACTTCACCAACGGCGTCACGATCACCTCGAGCATCCACCCCGATCCCGAGACGCACATCGAGGCCGTGACCTACGGTCGATCCGCGGATTCGCAATCGTTCCTGTTCACGGTCCTGAACGATCGCGGTAGCAGGCGCACCCGGCCGCTGCACTTCCTGGCCGCGGTGGGCCGTCATCCGGTGCGGGCGGTGCGGGCGTCGCGGATGGCCGACTGGTCGCGGCGCACCATCATCCTGCTGGTCATGCAGACGGTCGATCAGTCGATTCGGCTGGAGCCCAAGCGTTTTCGGACGTTGCGCGGTGACATCGCGCTGACCACCCGCCAGCACCGGGACAAGCCGATCCCGAACACCCTGCCCCAGGCGTATGCGGCGGGGCGCTGGCTGGCGAACCGGATCGGCGGCACCCCGCAGGCCACCTCCACCGAGGCCCTCTTCGCCATCGCCTCGACCGCCCACATCATCGGCGGCGCGGTCATCGGCAGCGGTCCCGCCGACGGCGTCGTCGACCACCGGCACCGGGTGTTCGGATACGACAACCTGCTCGTCTGCGACGGCGCGGCGATACCCGCCAACATCGGCGCGAACCCGAGCCTCACCATCACCGCACTCGCCGAACGCGCCATGACCTTCGTCCCCGCCGCCCCTGCCACCGCCCGGGCCCGCCGGAAAGCCGATGCCTGAGGTGGAGGTCCGTCGCACATCGAACAGCTGAACAACCCACTGGCACACCGATATTCGGCGCGTAACCGGCGAACAGGTCCAAGATCTCGCTCGTGCCCCGAATGATAGGGGGTGTACACCCGGCGCGAGCTTCGCGAATATGTGGGACAGAGTCCGCCACCGTGGCAGCACTCATCCCCCGAGACAGCGAGTGACAGCCGATGAGTGAGGACCGGAAGTTCGCGTCGTGGGGCGTGCGAGTGGCGGCCGGTCTGGTCGACGTACTCCTCGTCCTCGCCGTCTCACTGTTGTTGCGGCTGGTGGAGATTCCGATCCGCAGCGCGTGGATGCCCGACTTCGCCGAGGTGGGCCACACCCTCGGAGCCGCCGACTTCATCGCCGAAACCAAGCACAAGCTGCAAGTTCTCATAGTGATCAACAGCACGCTGCTCACACTCACGTTGATCGCCAATACCGTTGTCCTGCAAGGAATAACCGGCCAAAGCCTCGGCAAGAAGCTGCTCCGCATCCACATCGTCGGCATAGATCCCGCACATCCGATCGGCGTCGGCCGCACGCTGCTCCGCCAACTCGCGCACCTGCTGGACGCACTGCCCTGCTACCTCGGATACCTGTGGCCGATCTGGGACCCCCAGCGGCAGACCTTCGCCGACAAACTGACCGGCACCCTCGTCGTACCGGTGGGCGAGTCGCAGCCCCAGCCCACGACAGCATCACACGCGACGTACCAACCAGCCGCGATCGCACCGCAACCGACACCGGTAGAGCAGACCGGCGGCCTGGACACCAATCGCTCGTCCGGTGCCGCGCTTCCCACTGCCGAGCCGCCCCAGCGGGATATCCCGATGATCGTCGGTGGCGTCGTGACCGTGCTGCTCGTCGCGGCGGCCGTGGGAACGGTGATCGTCCTGAACGACAGTTCCGACGACGCGCCGAGTCCGCCACCGCTGGCGACCGACACGGTGATGTATTCGGTGTATTCCCAACCGGATTCCGGGTTCGCACCGGACGTGACCGGTATCGCCGTCGACACCACCGGCACCGTCTTCACCGCCTCGCTCGGCGGCACCACGGAAGCACCCGCGCCGCACCGGCATTTCGGGAGTATGGAAAGTGTCGCGATAGGCGACGATGGCGCGGTCTACATCGATACCGATACCGGCCTCACATGGAAACTGGGGCGTGACAATCCCGCTCTCAGCGGCCCCACCGGAAACCATCTGTCCGGCATCCCGTCCGCACCCGAGAGTGCGACGTTCAGTGAGTCGGTCCTGTCGGCCATGTCCGAGTACATGGCCGACGACCTGCGGAAAGGATGTCGGATCACCGTACGGTCCGGCATTGCCTACCAGGCGTGCCTGGGTGCGGTATTCAAGCTGCCGACCGATGCCGACTCCTCGCATGCCGCACCGACCCGTTTGCCCTTCACTGTCGATGAGAACCACGCTCCCGGAGGCATTGCCGTCGACAACGCCGGTGCGGTCTACCTCACCGTCACCGAATACAAGGGTGCGGAACGCACGGGCAAGGTGCTGAAGTTAGCTCCCGGTGCCGGTCGGCCCTCCGAGTTGCCGTTCGAAGGTCTGCTCGGCACGGGCGGGATCGCGGTCGACGACGCGGGGACGGTCCACGTCGCGGATCCCGACAACGGTAGAGTGCTCGCCCTCCTGCCCGGATCCTCCAGCGCCACAACCGAAGCCACCTTCCCGCCCACCACCGACCGGCGACATCCCACCGCCGTCACGGCCGACCACTCCGGCGCGGTGTACGTCGCGGTGTCCGACTCCGCCCTGAAATCGACCACCATCCACAAGCTGACCCCGCAGGTTCACAGCTGAGTGCGGGAAGATGGCAATTCTGCTCGGCCGCAGCACTACTCGTAGTACATGGCCGAAGCGGTCCACCGGGATGAACCGGCCGCGAGTCGGGCAGAGCGACCGCGCCGTACGAGTCGGTACAGCGACCCGGCCAGGCAAGTCGGCCCGATAACCGAGCTGCATAGGTCGGCGCAGGTCAGCGTACAAATCAGGCAGTCGCGCAAGTCGGTCTGCGAGGCGGGTTCGTCGGGCGGGCCTGTCGCACTGCGGCCGCTAGCCCGCGGCGAGCTGTCCCAGTTCCGGGTCTGCGGCGATCTCGGGCGGTGTCTCGGTGGAAATAATTGTGCCGCTGCGGAATTCGACTGTGCGGTGGCAGTAGTGGGCGGCCAGGTCGAGGTCGTGGGTGATGATGATCAAGGTGGTGGCGTGGGTTGTCGCCGTGTCGCGCAGGATGTTCATGATGGCGGTGGCGGTGGGCGGGTCGAGGGCGGAGGTTACTTCGTCGCAGATCAGCAGGGTGGGGTGGTGGGCGAGGGCGCGGGCTATCGAGACTCGTTGGCGTTGGCCGCCGGAGAGTTCGGCGGGGCGGCGGGGAGCGTGGTCGCGGGACAGGCCGACCGCGTCGAGTAGGGCTTCGACGGTGTGGTCACGGTCGGCGCGGAGGCCGCGGCGGGTGAGGGGGCGGGCGATGATTTCCGCGACGGTGCGGCGGGGGTTGAGGGTGGAGCTGGGGTCCTGGGGGACCAATTGGATGCTGCGGCAGATGTTTTCGGGGCGGCGGGCGGCGGTCGGGGCGATCGTGGTGCCGTCGAAGCGGATCGAACCGGTTGTTCCGGGTTCGAGACCGGCCAGGGCTCGGGCGAAGGTGGTTTTTCCCGCGCCGGATTCACCGATCATCGCGGTGATGCTGCCGCGCGGGGCGTCGAAGTCGACGTCGGCGAGTACAGCTGCCCCGGCGCGGCGGACCGCGATTCCGCGACAGGACAGCAATGGAATATCTTCTACCGCAACAGGATCGGCAGGGGTGCGGCGTCGGACCGGGTGGACGGGCGCGGTGCGGTCGAGGCGGATGTCGTGATCGGCGAGGGCGTCGAGCTGCTCGTGCTGATGTCCGGACAGCACGATCGCCATACCGTCGTGATCGGCCAACTCCCGTAGCACTCCGGCGATTTCACGACGCGCGACCGGATCCAGCCCCGCGAACGGTTCGTCCACGAGCAGGATTCGCGCATCGCGGGACAACGCACGCGCGAAGGCGACACGACGTTGCTGACCACCGGACAGCTCACCGACCCTGCGCCCCGCCAAGTCACCGGAAAGCCCCACCCGCGCAAGCAATTCGACAGGTCCGTCCGGTCCGGACGCGAGCTCGCTCAGCAACGCCCGCACCCGCATCGTCGGATGCAACGCCGACCCGGGATCCTGCCCGACGAATCCGATTCGGGTGCGGCGCAATTCACGCAACCGCCCCGGCTCGAGGGCGAGAACATCCTGCCCGAGCACCGTGATCGATCCCGACCGACGCCGGATCGCGGGCGGCAGATATCCGACCGCGGCCTGCATCAGCGTGGTCTTGCCGCTCCCCGAGGCGCCCCGGACCGCGGTGACCGCACCGAGCGGCACACTCGCGCTCACATCACGTAATACCGTGTCGCCGTTGATATTCACGAGAGTCACGGCATCCATGACGATCGCCGGTGCGCTCATACGGTCACCATCCGTCGGCCGAGGACACCGATGGTCGCGTTGACGCTCACCGCGAGCACCCCGATGGCCGCCGCGGGGGCGACCACGGCGTAGGGGTTGAGCATGATGCCCGCGCTGTTCTCCCTGACCATCAGTGCCCAGTTCGTTTCCCCGAGTGAGGTGGGCAGTTGCAGGAATGCGGCGGTGCTGACCAGATAGGTGGCCTCCACGAACCGCAGCCCCAGCTGGGTCGCGACCGTCTCCCGCAGATTCGGCAGCACCTCGCGGAAGATCAAGTACGACAACCGTTCCCCGCTGGCGACCGCGACCTCGACATATCCGGAGACCGCCGTCCGCGCCGCCGCCGCCGCGAAAACCCTTGCGGCGTACGGGGTTCCGATGACGACCGCGATCAGCACCAGCCCGAAGGTCCCCGATTCCGGCCACGACAGCATGACCAGCAGAATCGCCAGCACCGGCGGCGCGAGCAGCAACGCGTCGGTGGTCCGCTCGATCAACGCCCCGATCGCCGGACGCAACGCCGCCACGGCCCCGATCACCGCCGCCAACGTGGTCACCAGCACCGCGATGACCGCGGCCAGCAGCAACAACCCCCACCCGCCGAGCAGCACCCGGCTCGCGACATCCTGCCCGAGATGATCGGTGCCCAATACCGCTGTGGCGGAAGGGTTCGCATACGGAATGTCCACGGGCGCGGTGGCCGGATGCGCGGCCAGGAACGGCCCCGCCACGGCCGACACCACGACCGCGAGGGCCGGTAATGCCACCGCGAACGTCCGCGCACCACGCATCGAGATCCTCACAGCCGCCCCCGAACCACCCACGCCCGCAGCGCATCCGCGAGCAACAGCGCGAGCGTGATCGCCGCACCCGTCACCGCGACCACCGAGACGATGACCGACGCGTCCCGATCGGTGACCGAACTCGCCAGCACCGACCCGATACCGGGATAGTTGAAGATCGTCTCCACCACCAGCGCCCCGCCCAGCAGCATCCCGGCCGAGGTCACCAGCGAGGCCACGATGGTGGGCGCGGCGAGCGGCAGAATGTGGTGCGTCATGATCCGGCGCGGCGGCAGGCCGTCGAGTTCGGCCGCGTGCACGTGCGGCAGCGCCGCGGCTTCGGCCAGAGCCGCACGCGTGACGCGAATGTTCCAGCCCGACTGCGGAATTGCCAACGCCAGCACCGGCAGCACGAGCATCGACCACTGCGCGGGCCGCCCCGCGTGATCGGCCTGCGTCACCGCCGGAAACCACCCCGCGCCGAGCGAGAACACGAACACCAGCAGGGTCGCGATGACGAATTCGGGTATCGCGATCACCATCGTCGTGGCCGGGCCCAGCACCCGCGCCACCGGACCGCGCGGCCGCATCGTCCACCACGCTCCCCCGGCCAGCGCCGCGAGCGCGGTCACCGCCAGCGCCAGCCCGCCGAGCAGCAGCGTGTTCGGAAACTTGGTGTCCAGCAACGCGTTGATGGACGTACCGCGCACGGTCGTACCGAAATCGCCGGTGCACAATCCGCCCAACCACGACGCGAACCGCACCGGCAGCGGACGATCCAGTCCCAGCGCGTGCTCGCGGGCGGCGATCTGCGCGGGTGTGGCATCGCGCCCCAGGACCGCGGCCACACCGTTGCCCGGCAGCAGATCGACCGCCGCCCACACCACGAACAGCACGACCAGCAGGGTCAGCAGACGCTGCCCCACCACCCGCAGCACACCGAATCCGGCGCGTCGGCGACGCGCTGATCCGGCCCGCACGGCGGTCGTCACGCCGACATCCACGCCTTCTCCAGCTGCACCCGGCCGTATCCGGCCAACCGCGGCAGTCCGTGCACGGCCGAGGACGCGACGTCGACACCGTCGGCGGTCCCCCACACCAGATATCCGCCGCGCTCGTATTCGATCCGTTGCAGGGTGTGGCTGGCGGCGGTGTAGGTGGCCTCGTCGTGCGCGTTCAACGCCGACAGGTAGGTGGCGTCGAATTCCGGGTCCTTGAAACCGGATTCGTTCCATTTCGTGCCGGAGTACATGGTCTTGCTGGCGAAGAAGATCACCGAATCGTTGGTGCCCCAATTCGCCGTGTACAGCGGGGCTTTGAGCCAGGTCTGGTCGTAGAAGACGTTCGCGTCCTGGGTGACGACCTCGAGATTCACGCCGATGTCCTTCGCCTGATTCGCGAACACCTTCGCGAAGTCGACCTCACCGGCGGCCTCCTCCTTGGTGAACAGCTGATATCTGGCCGAGGTGTCGAAACCCGCCTGTGCGAGAAGCGCTTTCGCGCGCGGGACATCCCGGCCGCGGCGTGCGAGAGTCTTGTCGTAGGTCGGATCACCCGTGCCGAGAACGTCGTTCGCCACCGTGCCGTAGCCGGAGGTGATCTGTTTGACCAACTCCTCCCGATCGGCCGCCAGCCGCAGCGCCTGCCGCACCCGCGCATCGGCGAACGGCCCGTCCGAGGTGCGCATCACCAGCGGGATGACCACGTCGTTCGGGCGGCGGACCACCGTCAGATTCGAGCGGGTCCGCGCCGTACGCCCGGCCACCGCACCCACATTCGACGCGAGATCGATCTGCCCGGCCAGGATCGCGTTGGTCATCGCGGTCGTGCTGTCGAACCGCTGCACCTCGATCGCGTCCAGCAGCGGCGCACCGCCGTGCCAGCGCTCGTTGCGGACCAGTCGCGCATTGCCGTCGTTGAAGGATTCGAGCCGGAACGGACCGGTGCCGATCGGGTTGGTGAAATCGGTGGCGCCCTGTTTGACGGTGAACGTCATCAACCGCAGCAGCAGCGGCAGGTCGCGATTCGGCGAGGCCGTGGTCAACCGCACCGCGGACGGCCCGTCGGCGGTGACGTCCTGCGCCGAGACCACGGGAACCTTTGTCTCCCCGGCGATCTCGTGCAGCCGCCGCAGCGACCACTCGACATCCGCCGACGTCACCGGCGACCCGTCGTGGAAGGTGGCCCCGGCCGCCAGCTCGAACCGCCACACTCGCGGATCGTCCAGTTGCGTCCAGCGCGACGCCAGCCGCGGGGCGGTGTTCGGATTCGCGCCCGGCACCGTCAACGCGTCGAAAACCAGTGACAGGATGAGGAAATCACTGTCATTGCTCAGGGTCTGATGCGGATCGCGTTCGATCTTCGACGGCTGCCCCAGCGCACCGATGCGCAGGGTGCCACCCGAACGCGGCTGTCCCTCACCTCCGGCCCCGGAACCGCAGGCCGCCAACGCAAGAGCGGCACCCGCACCAGCCAAACCGACACCCAGCAACCGCCGCCGAGACAGACTCACCACACTCCCCCTCACCACAGAGAATATTGGCGAGCATAACCTAACTTGGCGGGTCGCGGAGGCGGGTTGCACTCATCCGCAGCTCAGTCGACGGGTTGCCGCGGGAGCGAACGAGCGGCCAGGTCGAAGGCGCGGCACTCGCGGGCACGGTCGAGGAGATCGGCGAACGCGGCCTCGATCGCCTCGCGCGGGGCGGGCGCGCCGGACCGGTTCAGCAGGCGATGCCGGGCCAGCGGCCACCAGGCGGGCAGGGTGGTGAGGTAACGATCGGCGACCTCGACCGGAAGGGCGCGGATCACGTACCGCCCCAAGGCCGTTGTCCGCGGCTCACCGGGATCGGCACGGGACAGGTCCGCGTAGGCGGCCCGACCGATGTATCGCGCCAGACCGTCCGGCACGCGCACGGTCGAGATGTCCTCCGGAACATCTGCCGCACAGGATGATTCGCTGCCACGGCAGATCGAGAGAGCGAGCAGATCACGAAAATGCTTGCCGAACAAGGCATACCGGCCGGTCCGCAGATAGAAGCGCGCACCCAGGACGACCGACAGCTCCCGCACGGCATCCTCGAGCAGTCGCGGCACCACCACGGCCGCCGCCGCGGCGTGCGTACCGCCGATCTCCGGCGCGGTGTCCAGCAGATGCGCGGTGCCGCGGGAGATCAGCTCCGCGAGTTGCAGATCCGCGTACGCCTGAGCCAATGTCGCACGGGCGTGCGGCAGGTCGAGTACGCGGCCACCGTAGAGGTGACGGTCGGCGGCGAACCCGAGCACCTCGAACAGCGCGGCGTCGACCGGGCCGAGGGCGGCCGCCACGGACAGCAGTCGGCGGACTCGCCGCGCGATCCGCAGTGCGTCCGGGCCGGGCGTCAGCGCATCGTCCGTACCGACCGCACAGTGGTCGAATCGCAACTCCCCCACCCGGCAGCCGTGTAACCCGAGTGTCCGATGACATACCGGCACAACCGATCCCGGATGCCGATACCCGTCGACGAGATGCGCCGACACCCCACCGGCCGCGTCCTCGGCGAAGACCAGAACCTCCCGGGCACGGTCGGCATCGATGACCAGCGTCACCGTACCGTCGAGCACACCGGATCCGGACCGCACCCGAATTCCGTTGCCGTAGGCGGGATCCGAACCGTCACCGAACGCGGTCGTGAAACGTCCACGCGCCGACAGCGACTCGGCCACGCGACGCCGCTGCTCCGACGTACCGAGCGCGAAGACCGCCGCGGCGCTCGCACCGGGCTCCACCACCTGCGCGACCGTCAGCGCGACGTCGAACCGCGACAGCGGCCGCATCCGGTCCAGCAGCCGATCGAAACCCTCGAAGGCCCCGCCCGCCGCGACCGGAATCAGTTCGGCCGCGAACCCCATCCCGTCGAGCATTTCCTCTGCGCCGTAGACGATTTCGCGGCGCTCGTCGGCGGCCAGCAGCTCCGGCGCGCGGAACCGGTTGGCCGGATCATGCGGATCGCCCAGCAGGGTGTCCAGATCCAGCGATACGGTTTCGATGTGTCGGGTCATCTCAACGGCCTACCTTCGTGCGGGCGCGGAACAGGAACGAGATCGGCTCACCGGCGCCGACCTGGTCACGCAGGATCCGCGCGGCCCGCTCCCGCACCGATGTGGGCAGTGGACGCCGGGCTCCGAGCCGCTCGCACAGCGCGTGCAGGGCCAGACGCAGCCACAGCGCGTCGGTCCAGAGTTCGTCCTCGGCGAACATCGGATCGTCGCGGTTGTTCACCCACAGGTGAACCGCGGCGGCGGCGCCCATCAGCACGCACAGCCGGGCCGCGGCGGTGAACGCCTCGGCGGGAGTGGACACCGCGTGCCGGTCCAGCGCACGGGTCGTCTCGGTCAGCTCGGTCAGGGCCGCGCGCAGCTGATCCACCTCCGCCGCGACCAGGGCGTGGTCCTCGCCCAGGCGCTCGAGCGCGTCGGGTAGCCCCGCGAGCACCCCGGCGCCACGTCGCGGACGCAACGTCAGCCGGTCGCCGTCGAAATCGGGCAGCGGCTGCGCGAGCGTGGTGCACACCCGCAAACCCTCGAGATCCTCGGCCGTGCGTTCGGGACTGCGCCACAGCAGAATCGGGAAGTTGCTGATCAGCGCGTGCAGATTCACCAGGGTGTTGCCGTCGAAGAGGGAGACGATCCGATGGTCGCGCTCGACCTTGGCCATGGTGCCGCCGGTACCGTGCCCGGCCACCAGCGCCCACGGCCCGAGCTGCCGCCGCAAATCGCGGATCAGATCCTCGACGATCGTCGGGACCAGGTATTTCACCGCCGCCGACAGTGCCGCCTGATCCCCGGGCAGCGCCTGGATACCGCGCGCGGCCACGGTCGCCAGCGCCTCGCCCGCCAACTGCGCCGCGAATCCGTCCACCGGTAGCTCGCCGGATTCGGAAACGGCAAGTGCCAGTGCGTGATCGGCCGCCCCGAGCGACAGATACGCGCACATGGTGCGGGTCGATTGCAGTGCGCGAGCGACGATTTCGAGACCGTGCCCGTCGGCGCCGACCCGGGCGTCGGCGGGCACGGTCAGCCCGCGCGCACGGAACCCGCTGATGTCCGCGCCCCGGATGCCGTGCGTCGATTCCTTTGCCAGCGCGGTGAATTCGTCCGGACGCACGGTCCGCTTGTCGATCAGGAACAGACCGAATCCGCCGAATCCGCCACCCTGTCCGGTGCGGGCCAGCACGCACACCACCCCGCCCTTGGACGCGTTGTTGATCAGCCACTTCTCGCCGTCGAGCCGATATCCGCCCTCGACCGGTTCCGCGCACATCTCACCGGAGGTCAGATCGCTGCCGTGATCACGTTCGGTCAGTGCCCACGACACCGGAACGCCGCGCGCGATGATCTCGGCGAGCCACCGCTGCTGGGCGTCGGTCCCGGCGATCCAGGTGCACACCGCGCCGAGATAGGTCTTGCCGTGCGCCACCGCGACGGTCACGTCGTGCCGGGCCATGGTGCGGGTCAGGCGCGCGGAACTCTCGTAGTCCGCGAGCGCGCCGCCCAGTGTGGAGGGAATATAGAATCTCTGAATACCCAAGGCGTTCAAGCGATCCCAGATCGCGACCGGGAACGCGTCGGCCTCGTCGTCGGCCTCGATCCGGAGCTGGCCGAACTCCGCCAGCATCGCCCGCAACCGCGCGTCGGTCTCGAGCAGTTCCGCATCGTGTCCCGTGGTGAGCGTCATCGATCCATCTCCTGCTCGTAGGCGGTCCGGAGTCTGCGGCGGGCCCGGGTGAACGCGCTCTCGGCCGATTTGTGCGAAATCGCCAGTTCACACGCCGCTTCGGCGGTGCTCAGCCCCGACGCGCGCGCGAGCAGCACCTCCCGTTCGCGCGTGCCCAGCCGCTCCACGTATCCCAGCAGCCACCGGCCCGCCGCGCGTTCACAGATCCGGTATTCGGCCGATTCGGCCTGCGCGATCGCGCCGCCCTGCCAGGAGCGGCGGGCCAGATTCGCATCGCGCGTGCTGCGCCGCAGGCTGTCGACGCACAGGCGCAGGGTCACGGTGGTCAGCAGGGCAGAGAGCCTGGTCTCGTCGAGCCGATCGTAGGTCGCCACCCGGATCATGGCCTCCTGCACGCAGTCCTCGGCGTCCCCACCCGCACCGAGCCGCCCGCGCGCCAATCCGAGCAACCGCTCCCGTTCCCGCAGGACGATCGCCCATCGGTGCGGAATTCCATAGTCGCACAATGGTTCTGACATCAACCCCTCCGAACTTGTCGAACTGCCGTCCAGCCTGTCCGGTCCGGTTGGGGTTTTTCTTGATCGCGCAACGTCACCGCTGACGCCCGGTATCCGCCGTCCCGATCCATCCAATTCCAGACTTGCTCAACCGAACTCGCACCCCGCGTGCCCCCGGAAGTGCGGTTTGACAGCCCTGTTACACGCAGGTAGGAAAGACTTCGACGCCCAGCGACGGGGGGAACCGCAATCGACGATCACGTGATACAGTCGCACGCCCCGCATCCGGACGCACCCGCGGCCGGCGACCCGAATACCGCCGATCCGCGATGGCACGTCCGGCTGCTGGGCCGGGTCGCCCTGCTGCGGGATGCCTGCGAAATCGACCTCGGCCCCGCTCGTCAACGCTGCGTCTTCGCCGCGCTGGCAACCAGTCCGAACACCGTGGTGATGCCCGAGGATCTGGTCGAAAGAGTCTGGGGCACAACGGCGCCCGACTCGGCGCGCAATCTGCTGCACACCTATATCTCACGCCTGCGCCGCGCGGTCGGCCCCGCCGCGCAGCAACTGGCCGTGCATCGGCGGTTCGGCGGCTACCTGCTCGACATCGACCCGGACGCGGTCGATGTGCACCGCTTCCGGCGACTCGTGGCCGACGCCACCGAGGCCGAGAGCGGCTTCCTCACCGAGGCGGCACGACTGCTGCGCGCGGCGACCGCGCAGTGGCAGGGTGTCGCGCTCGAGGACGTCTCGAGCCCCTGGGCCGACCGGACCCGCGCGCAGCTGGACTCCGAACGACTCGCCGCGCTCGTGCAGTGCCACCGCTACGAGCTGGACCTGCGTCCACCGGGCGAATTGATCGACGAACTCACCGATCTGGCGCACACCCACCCCGACAACGAACCGGTCGTCCGGAATGTGATGACGGCGCTGGCCCGCACCGGACAGCGCGAGGCGGCACTGGAATTCTACGAGGCGCTGCGACGTCAGCTCGACGATCGGCTCGGCATCACGCCCTCGCAGCAGACCCGCGAACTGCGTCAGCGCATCGACCGGCATCCCGCGCCGCACCCGGCAGCCATCATCGGCGCGACAGCGCAAGTCCCACACCAACTTCCACGCAGCACCCGGTTCGTCGGCCGCGAGCACGAACTCGCGGCGCTGGGCGGGCATCGCGAACCGGCCGCCATGCCGCCGATCCGGATCATCGCCGGGCCGCCCGGAATCGGGAAGACCGCGTTGGCGATGCACTGGTCACATCAGGTGGCCGATCGTTTCCCCGGCGGCCAGATCTTCCTGGACCTGCGTGGCAGCACCGCCGCGCCGCCGCGGGTCGGCACCGACGAGTTGCTGCGGTTCATCATGTGGAGTGTCGGACACACCCGGTGCGACGGCGATCTCGAGGCCGACTACGCGACGGCGCTGGCGAACAGCCGGCTGCTGATCGTGCTGGACGACGTCGCCGACGCCGATATCGTCCGGGCGGTCCAGTTGCCCGCGGCGGTCACCGTGCTGGCCACCGTGCGTGACACGTCGATCCTCGACGGGTCCGATACCGTCCGGCGCATGCGGCGAATCCATCTGACCGGCCTGTCCCCGCAGGAGTCCACCCACCTGCTGACCACGATCCTGGGCGTCGACCGGGTCGAGACCGAACCCGAGGCGGTGGCCCGGATCGTGCGGACCTGCCGAGGTCTGCCCAGCGCGCTGACCGAGATCGCCGGACAGGCGATCGCGCGCCCCCGGGTGCCGCTCGCCGAACTCGCGCCGGCGGACGAACGCTAGCGACGAAAACTACCGCGCCAGACGGACGGCCCCGAACAAGCCGTCCACCTCGCGCATACTCTCCCGCAACGCCTGCTCCGGATCCGCGGCCCGCGCGACGCCCATCGCCGTCTCGCACAGCGCGCCGTACAGCAGCCGCGCCAACGCCGGGACCGAATGCGCGCCGATATCACCGGTGGCGACCGCCCGCGCGACGCCCTCCTCCATCATCCGCAGGCAGTCACCGCCCAGCTCGCGCATATCCTCCCAGCCCAGTGCGCCCGGGGCGTCCATGAGATTGATCCGCTGCACGTCCGGTTCCAGCACCTCGTCGAGGAATGCCTTGGCCCCGATCAGCACCGCGCCCCAGGCGTCCGAGGCCGTGGCCGGATCCTTCGCCGCGGCGGCGTAGGCACGCACGACGCGCGCGGCGATCCGCTCCTGTTCCTTCTCATAGACCGCACGGAACAGGAGTTGTTTACTGCCGAAATGGTGATAGAGGGCGCCCTTGCTCAGCTGGGCGGCCTCGCACACCGCGTCCAGCGAGGTGGCGGCATAACCGTTGCGGGCGAACAGATCCCGCGCAGCACCGAGCAGATCCGCGACCGTCTCGTCGGCGCGGGCGCGTGGTGAACTCCACGGTTTGCGCTGCTGGGTTGTCGGCATGATCGACCACGTACTCCTCGCCACGTCGGTACTCCCAGAATACCGGAGCGCCCCCGGCTACACCGGCACGCTCACCCGCTCGGCGAATTCCAGCACCCGTCGCCAGGCATCGGCGGAGGCGTCGGCGAACTCCGAGCGTTTACTGTCGAAGAAGCTGTGCGGTGCACCGGGATACGTCACCACCTCGTGCTCGACCCCGGCCGTGGTCAGCGCCTTCTCGAAATCCTCGACGTCGGCGGCGGGGATGCCCGGATCGTCCCCGGCCATCAGCGCCAGCACCGGGGCGCGCAGTTCCGCGGCCCGCGCCGTGGGACCGGGTGCGCCGTCGTTGCCGGCGGCGGGCCAGCAGTAGAACCCGATCACCCCGGCAGGCGCGATCGGACCCGTCGCGGCCAGTACCGCGATGCGGCCGCCGATGCAGAATCCGGCGGTCAGGACGAACCGGGACGAACCGCCCTCGGGTGAGCGCAGGTACTCCACCGCCGCGGCCAGATCCGCGTAGATACCGCGCGGGTTCAGCGTGGCCAGATGTTCGGCGTACGGAAAGTCCTTCGCGCGCTGGGCAACTCCCGCCGAACGGCCGTAGTAGTCGATGACGATCGCGCGAATTCCCCGCTCCGCGAACCGTTTCGCCAACTCGGTGTAGAACCCGTACAGCCCACGCAGATCCGGCAACACGACAACGGCGGTCTCCGTATCACCTTCGGGCTCGGCGACGAAGGCCGCGAACCGATTACCGTCCGCGGCAACGAGTTCCAGATCACGCGAGACGATCGACGCGTCCGGATCGGCCGGGATGGGTGGCACCGCATCCTCGTCGAAGCACATATCTCTCCCTTCTCGCCCGCCCGGTCGGCGGGAGTCTCATCCGGCGGGCAGATCGGTCAGCGCGAACGGCACCCGGAACGGCGGCAGGCCCGTGCCCTGGACCCGATACCGTTGCCACAGATCGCATTCGGCGATGGTGCCGTTCGCGGTCCCCGCGGCGGTCCACACCTCGACCGGCAGCGCCCGCTCCCCCACCAGCTCGGTCAGGCCCGGATGCGCCTCGACCCGCCCGTACCAGCGGTAGCGGCCGTCCAACGGCTGGAAGACCCCGCCGAGGTGGACGGTGACCGAGAAGGTCAGCCCCGCCACCTCGAGCAGCGCGGGGCCGTCGTATCCGTCGTCCGTCTCGCTCATGCGGACAGCCAGCCCGCGTCCCGCCACACCTTCTCGGACTTGCCGCCGATCAACCCGATCGACTTGTAGTACGGCGCAATACGTTCCGCACCGTACGCGCCGTTGGCCTTGCCGATCGGATTGTCCCGCCCGGCGGCGACCGCGACCGCGGGATCGATCCCGGCCCGCTCGTACATCAGCGGGTTGTAGCGGTCCCGCCGGATCGTCTTGACGATCCCGGCCAGGAAATTGCGCAGCAGTTCGAGTCTGCGCGGCGACAGCGTCGGCACGAAACGCTCCAATTCCGTTCTGGCGAAGGTGATGTGGCGCGCCTCCTCCACCACGTGGATCCGTGCGACGGTACGCACCAGCGGCTGCACGGTCTCGTCCGCGGCCTGCTCGCGCTGGAACCGGTCGAAGAACTCCTCGGTCAGCAGCAGCATCGCCCACAGCGCGGGCAGCGGGGCGAAGGTCTTGAGCAGCAGGCCGTTTCGCTGCGTCTTGGGTGCGATCGGATACCACTGCGCGCCGACCTTCTCCACCAACCGGGTGAACATGATCATGTGCCGGACCTCGTCGGCGATCTCGGTCAGCGCGAACTGCACCTGCGGGCTGGTCACATCGCGCTTGTAGGCGTATCGGGCCACCAGCTGCAACAGAATCAGCTCGGTCCACACCCCCGAGGCGAGCGAGGCCGCGAGCTCCTCGCGGGAGAGCAGCACCTGCTGTTCGTGGCTCAGCGATTCGTACAGATCGGTGCCGTACAACGAGATCCGCTTCTCCGGCAGGAACCACCTGTCCTCCGCCAGCGGCTGATCCCAGTCCACGTCGACCCGTGGATCGTAGGAATGCCGCGCCGAGGCGACCAGCAGCTGACCGGCCTTCTTGGTCTGCCAGGCGAGCGGATCCTCGCGCTCGGGCTTGTTCACGACTTCGGTCATGGTTGACTCCTCATTCTCCCGATACCGTCGGCGCCACCAGGGCGTGCACGTCGACGGTGACTTCGGTGCGCACCGGATGCCCGGCCAGGATCTCCACCAGATAGCGGGCGGCCAGCGCACCGAACAGATGCGACGCGTACACCAGCTGGGGGATGCTGTATTCGGGTTCCTCGCGGTGCGCGCGGATATCGGCGATCAGATCGGCCGGGACGATCTCGCGCGGAATCAGCCGCAACAGCAACTGCCACAACGATTCCCGGCCCAGCTCGGACTCCTCCACCTGCCCGCCCAGCGGCTCGAGCGAGGTGTCGCGGTAGTCGTGGAAGCGCACGAACTGGGTCCCGGACAGGTCGTATCCGCTGACCACCGGACGCCCCTGTCGCGCGGCCTCGACGTGCAGCAGATATTTGGCCCGCCAGCCCGAGACCGTCGTCACATCCACCCCGTCGACGATCGCGTCCGCGTCCTCGACGAGGGCGCCGATGTTCTCCGGCCCGACGCCCGAAGTCACCACGCGCACATCGGCATACGGGTTGATCGCGCGGACCCGCTGCGCGGCGACCTCGGCCTTGTTGCGGCCGATGTCCTCGACGGTGGCGCTCTGCCGGTTCAGGTTGTTCAGCTCGTAGGTGCCCGGTTCGGCCAGGATGAACCGTTCGGCGCCCAGGCGGGCGAGCGGTTCGACGGTCGCGCCGCCGGTCGAACCGCAGCCCGCCACGAGGATGCGCGCGGTGCGCAACGCCCGCTGCGCGTCGGCGTCGATCAGACCCCGATTACGTTCGGTGAGATCGGCATAGAACTGTTCGGGTGCGATGGCGATGGTCATATCCGAATCCTCCGGATGGTGCCCTGGACATGGTTGACGACGTGTTTGAATCCGGCCAGCGGGTTGTCCATCGCCAGTGCCTCGTCCAGTCGAGTCACCAACGCGCCCAACCGATCCGGCTCCGGGATGGCGGCCACGAACGGTTTGACCACCGCGCGCTCGACGTAGGCCGGGGCGAGCAGATCGTCCTCCGGCAGCCACGGGCTGGTGCCCTCGAGCACGATGATCTCGCGCAGGCTGCGCGAGAGACGCTGGATGGCCAGCCCCTCCTCGCCGTCGCCCACCAGGTATTTCACACTGGGCCGCAGCAGATGCAGGGTGCTGTAGAACCCGTGCATCAACTCCAGCGACAGCCGCAGCCGCAGATCCAGCGTCTGATCCGGCAGCTGCCCGCGCTGCACCAGCCGCTTGATCTCCCAGATCTCGTCGGTGCCGACCGCCGCGATCCGCGGGATCCGATCGAAAAGCCTTATTCTATGGGCGATTTCGCACGGAAACGGGGTGCGTTCGGGATCCCGGACGGATCGGGGGCGCGGGTCGGCGGTGCCCACGATCGAGACGTACTGCACGATTCCGCCCGAGCGCTCGTCGAGCGAGAGCACGTGGATCTCCTCGCGCTCGGCGGCGATCGGCTCGGCGAACAGCGACCGCTGGAACGCGATCCGCTCGCTGGCCAGCCGGATGCGCAGGTATTGCGCGAGCCGGAATCCGTAGATGCCCAACTGATATCGCTCGGGCAGGTCCGAATGCCGCACGGTCAGCACCGCACGCCCGTCGCCGCGCCGCTGGAAGTACAGCGGCTCGACGTGATCGAGCATGCAGCGCAGGCTCATTCGCTCGTGCATCGCCAGCAGCTCCGCGATGTAGCGGCCGCGGCGGGCATCGGCCGCCGCGGCCACCGGTAACGTCGCGGAGGTCATTGTCTGCGCCCGTACAGCGAGTCGGTGATCGCGAGCGCGAGCACCTCCGGGGTGCCCTCGTAGATGCGGGCGCCGAAGGATTCGCGGACCAGTTTCTCGAGTCCGTACTCCCGGCAGTACCCGCGCGCGCCGACGATCGACATCGCCTCCTCGGCCACCTCGATCGCGGCCCGATCGGCGAACAGTTTCGCCACCGCCGCGCCGAAAACCGGTGCGGGCAACATGTTTTCGGCCTGATAAGCGGCTTGCAGGTAGAGCAGCCGGGACGCCTCCACCTTCGCGGCCATCTCGGCGAGCTTGCGCGCGGTGAACTGCTGTTCGGACAGCGGCTTGCCGCCCTGCACCCGTTCCCCGGCCCAGTCCTTGGCGATGTCGAACGCGCCGCGCGCGACCCCGGTCGAGATCGCCGCGACGATCGTGCGGGCCTGGTTGGACTGGACGTTCAGATAGCCCCAGCCGTTCGCCTCGCCGAAGACGATGTTCTCCTCCGGCACCCGCACGTCGTGGAATTCCAGGGTGGTGCCCAGGCAGGCCCGATACCCCATCTTGTCCGCGACCGCGCCCCGGACCACACCCGGGTTGTCCAGCGGCACCACGAATACCGTCATGCCGGTGGCGCCCGGGTAGCCCTCCAGGTTGGCGAAGACCGTAGCCCACTGCGCCACTTTTCCATTGGTGATGAAGCGCTTGATTCCGTTGAGTACGAAGTGATCTCCGTCGCGCCGGGCGGTCATCACCTCGGCGGCGTCCGCGGCGTGGGCGGGGATGAGCAGATCGCATCCGGCCACCTCCTCGGTGACCGCGTTGCAGGCCAGCACCGGTTCGTCGCCCAGGAACGGCGGGATGAACCGGGCCTGCAACTGCGGATCACCGGAGAACAGCACCGCCGTCGCCCCGAGCATCGAGGCCCCGAAAATCAGTGCGGTGGAGGCGCATACGGCCGCCAGCTCCTCCATCGCCACCGCGACGCCCAGGACGCCGACGCCGCGGCCGCCCAGTTCCTTCGGAATGGTCAGGCGCAGCAGGCCCAACTCGTGCCCGGCGCGCACGATATCCCAGTCGAAGTCGTCGGCGGCGGCCAGATCGTTGTCCAGGACGCGGGGCCGCAGGCGGGTCCGCGCGAATTCGCGTACCTCGTCCCGCAGCAGCGCGACGTCCTCGGGCAGGGTGAAGATCGAAGGCATGGCCGCGGCGTCGAGGGCATGCAGATCCGACAGCGTCGGGGCGGTGGCGCTCGGCGCGGTCAGGGTCGGTGCGGTGGTCACGGGCCGCTCCCCTTTCGTCGTTCGTCGATTCGTCGATGAGGTTGGGTGTCAGGCGGTCTCGCGCACGGCGGGCGCGATCTCGGTGTAGGCGCGGCACAGCGCGGGCAGTACCGCGCGCAAGCTGCGCAACTGCGCGACCGGGCCCTTCACCGTGAGCTGTCGCGTGACGACGGCCTGCGGGACGGCCAGGCGGCCCAGGAAGATCTCGTGGGCGGTGTCCGGGGTCAACTCGAAGCGCAGCACGGGCCGGCCGGTGGCGCGTTCGTGCGCGCCGTGCGCGTCCAGGAATACCTCGTATTCCGTTCCGGGAGTGATGATCTGCAACGACAGCTGCTGCTCCCGCAGGGTCTGCGCGAGTTCGGGCTCGGCGACCGCGGCCGCGAACGCCCTGCGCAGTGTCGCGGCGGCCTCGGTGCGGGTCTCGTAGTGCGTCTGCTGGTTTTGCTGGAGATCGGCCGCCTGGCTGTTCGTCACGGCGACACCGCCTTTCGTTCCATCCGATATGTTTTTCCCGAGCCCGGCACGATCCGCGCGGATCATCTCCGCGGCGCGCTCGGCGAGCATGACGGTGGGCGCGTGCGTGTGCACACGCGGAATCGCGGGCAGCACCGAGGCATCCACGACCCGCAGGCCGTCGATGCCGTCCACCCGGAAGCGCGGATCCACGACCGCGTCGTCACCGACGCCCATCCGGCAGGTGCCGACCGGGTGGTACAGCGTCTCGGCGTGCAGCCGAATCATCTTCTCCACCACCGCATCCGACTCGTCCAGCGCGCCCGGGGTGAGCGGATCGCCGAGCACCTGCGCGAGCGCGGGCTGCCGCAGCACCCGCTGCGCCAAGCGCACACCGCGCATCAGCACCGCCAGGTCCGCGGCCCCGGCGTCGGACAGGTAGGCCGGGTCGATCCGCGGATGCGCGGCGGGGTCGGCCGAGATCAGCCGGATCCGTCCGGTGCTGTGCGGCTGCAACAGCACCACACCGAGCGTGATCCCGTGTCCCGGAGCCACCTCCCGGCCCGCCACGAACGGCAGCAGCATCCACACCAGTTCGAGATCCGGGGCGGGCAGATCGTCGGTGCTGCGCACGAAGGCCAGCGCCTCGGCGATATTCGAGGTCAACCTGCCGCGGCGTTCGCGCAGATACTGATCCAGCTCCGCGCGCCCGGACTCCACACCGGGTGAGACGGGTTCGCGAGCGGCGAAGGCCAGCGGCACGTACAGGTGATCGGCCAGCGCCTCGCCCACCGCGGGCAGGTGGTGTCGCAGCGCGATATCGTTCTGCCGCAGGTGATCTCGATCACCGATGCCGGAGAGCATGAGCAACTGCGGGCTGCCGATCGCGCCCGCGGCCAGGATCACCTCGCCGGTGACCCGCACCCGACCCGGCCCGCGGTCGGTGTCGTATTCGACGCCGACCGCCCGCCCGCCCTCGATCACCACCCGACGCACCGAGGCGTCGGTGATCACCCGCAGATTCGGCCGCTTCGCCGCGCGGGAGAGGTATCCGTCGGCGGCGCTGTAGCGCCGCCCGTTGCGCTGGGTGGTCCGCACCTGCGCGACGCCCTCGGGCTCGAGTACCCGATCCGGGTCGGCCGGGGCGATACCGGCCTCGGCGCAGGCTGCCAGGAAGCGCGCGGTCGCCGGGCTCGGATCGCGCAGCTCCTCGATCCGCAGCGGCCCGCCCGAGCCGAAATCGCCTGTACCGCAATCACAATCCTCGGCGCGACGCAGATAGGGCAGCACCTCCCGCGCGCCCCAGCCGGACAGACCACCGGCCGCCCAACCGTCGTAGTCGGCGCGGTGCCCACGGGTCCAGATCTGCGCGTTGAGCGAGGAGGAGCCGCCCAGCACCTTGCCGCGCGGCCAGCGCAGCACCCGCCCGCCCAGACCGGGCTGCGGCGTGGTGCCGTAATCCCAGTCCAGCGCGGTGCCGAACAACCGGGGATAGGCCGCCGGAATACTCACCTCGGCGCGCTGGGCCGGGCCGCCCGCCTCCAGCAGCACGACCCGGGCGTCACCGTCGGCGCTGAGCCGGTCGGCCAGCACACAGCCCGCCGAACCGGCCCCGACGATCACATAGTCCGCGGACTCGCTCACTTGGTCTCCAGCGCATCCCGGGCGCCGGCCGCGAGCGCCTTGACGACCTCGGCGGCGAGCGCGGCCTGACCCTCCATCGAGAAATGCACGCCGTCGTCGCTCATCACGGTGGGGCGCAGGCGAACCGGGTGCTCCCACATCTCCACCAGCAGCGCGTGGTGCCGGGCCGCGACGGTCCGGATCCGCTCGTTGAACGCCGCGATCCGATCCCGGAACGGCGCGAGTTCGGGCTGCCGGTCGAACACGTTCGCCACGGTGAACGCGAAGATGTCCGCCCCCTGCTCGCGCAGCGCGGCGTACAGGGTGTCGAGTTCGGCCTCGATGGCGTCGTAATCGGGTTCGGCGACCCACAGATCGTTACCGCCACAGGCGATATTGACCAGATCGGGCCCGAACTCGAGCACCCGCGGCAGCTGCTCGCGCCGCACCTGCTCGCTCTTCACCCCGAGTACACCGGTGTTCAGGTACTCCAGATCCGGTGTGCCCGAACGCAATGCGTCGGCCACCCGCTCGGGCCACGGGGTGTCGGCGTATCCGGCGCTGGGTCCGCCGACGCCCTTGGCGAAGCTGTCCCCGATCACCGCGAACCGCCGCCACGGCGAGTCGCGCAGCAATTCGGCCGCAGCCTTGGGAGCCAGGCACAGCGGGTCCGCGGCCTCGGTCGCCGTGCCCGCACCGTTCACGCTATCGGTCATGACCGCCTCCTCAGATCGCGTCCGAGGCCACCGCGACGCGCGCGATGACGAATTCCTCGATGTCCCCGATGGTTTTGATATCCGCCGCCTGCTCGGTGTCGCGCACCAGTTGCAGGTCGAACTCCTTCTCGAGCCGCAGCGACAGCTCGATCACCGCGAGCGAGTCGTAGCCGAGATCCTCGACCAGCCGCGCGTCGGCCGTCACCTCGTCCGGCGCGCCGAACGGGCTCATCTGCCCGACGATTCGGCGCACCGAGGTGCGAATCGTGGTGCTATCCATGGTGTTTCCCCTTTCGAGTGGTTGTCCTCGACGACCGGTCAGGCCACCGCGCGAATCGGATGCGGGCTGTCCCAGCGCTGTTCGTAGGCGTCCAGGGCCGCCTCGATCGCCGCGTCCCACGCCCGCGCGGCCCGTTCGGTCAGATCCGGCAGCCCGATCAGGCGCAACTGCTTGAGCAACCGGCTGCGGGCGATCGCGACGCCGCCGCTCAGGTGCGCGGCGCGAATGCGTGCCGCCAGCCCGATGGCCGGAACCGGGTTGAACCGGCTGGGCCCGATCAGGACGGTGGCGGCAGCGCCGAGCGATTCGAAATGCGCGTCCGCGATGATGTCGCGGTGGCCGTTCGCGACGCCGTTCGCCGCGGCCCACAGCCCGTACGACACGTGCCGGGACTCGTCACGGGTGACGTTGGTCAGGCCCTCGTCCAGGGCGGGCAGCGCCAGCCGCTTGGCCAGCAGGCGGGTGGTGCGCAGCGCCGTGGCCGCGAGCACGCCCTCGGTGATCAGGTGGTAGTAGATCAGCGCGCGGAACCAGGAGTCGGTGTCCGCGTTGTCCTTTCGCACCGCGCCGGTCGCCGCGGTCAGCACCGGGGTGAACACCTGCGCGTAGTCGGCGGACGCGTCGGCGTCCAGGGTGTCGAAATCGCTGCCGCCGACTCCGCAGGCGCTTTCCAGATAGGTTTGGAAGAACCGGACGTGCCGGGCCTCGTCGGCGAGCTGGGTGCACAGGAAGATACGGTCGTCCTCGCTCGGCGGGGCATCGATCAACGCGCCCAGGGTGTGCGTCACGGTGACCTCGCCCACCTCGAGTTCGGACAGCGCGCCGAGCATCTGCTCGCGCGAGAAGTCCGAGAGCTCTTGCCATTTCGTGGCATCGCGGGCAGGGTCCACCGCGGCGACCGCCCACTGCTGGCGCTCCCAGCGCCGGTACAGGCTCGCGGAGTCCGCGATCCGGACGGGAGTCTCCGGCTCGATATCGGTGACGTCGAGCACCTGGTCATTCGATGCGAGAGTCGTCGTCATGGTCAGCTGGCCCGTTCTGTCGTCGGTGTCGTGGTCTGCTTGCCCGCGACGACCTCACCCGGGAACTCGCCGTCGCCGATCTGCTGCCAGAGCACGCGGCGGCGGGGTTTACCGCTGGAGGTTCGCGGCACCGCGCCGCGCTCGGCGCGCAGGATGATGGTCTCGACCGAGGCGTCCAGGCGGGTGCGCAGCAGTGTGGAAACCGCTGGGAGCCAAGCACTGTCGTCGGATTCGACGACGACCACCGCGCGGTCGCGGCCGTCGCGGCTGCCCAGGGCGACCGCGCAGCGTCCGGCGCGCACCCCCTCGATCTGCACCAGCGCGGCCTCGAGGTCCTCGGCGTGCACCTTGCGGCCACGCACCTTGAGGCTGTCGCCGAGACGCCCGATGACGTACAGCTCACCGTCGAGCAGGAAGCCCGCGTCCCCGGTGCGCAGCCCCTCGGGGGTGAAGGTCGAGGATCCGGTGGTGGCACCCCGATAGCCCTGTGCCACAGAGGTTCCCGTGACGCGGATCTCGCCGTACCGGCCGTCCGCGACCGGATTCCCGTCGTCGTCGATGATCTCGACGTGCATCCCGGTCACCGGCTTCCCGCAGGAGGACAGCCAGTCGGCCGGACTGTCCGGCCGGTCGACACCGAGTCGCCCGTAGTCCAGGACGGTGACCGGTTCGCCGGTGCGCGGCCCGTTCTCGATGCACACGATCGAGGCGGTGGCACCGGGCGCGACACCGCTGACGGCCAGCGTCGACTCCGCCATGCCGTAGCACGGACTGAAGGTCGAGGCGCGAAATCCGTAGGGCGCGAGTCGTTCCGAGAATTTCGCGACGATGGCCGCGTCCACCCGCTCGGCGCCGCTCATCGCCACCCGCCAGGTGGAGAAGTCCGTCCCGGCCAGCTCCTCCTCGCGCACCCGCCCCGCGGCATAGGCGTAGCCGAAGTTCGGTGCGGCGGTGATCGTGACACCCTCTCGCCCATGGCATTCCAGCCAGCGCACGGGTGCGGCGATGAAGTCGTAAGGGGTCATCAGCCACAGATCCGCCTGGGCGACAACCGAACTCAGGAAGGTGCCGATCAGGCCCATGTCGTGGTACAGCGGCAGCCACGAGGAGCAGGAGTCCTCCGGGGTGACGCCCAGCCAGTCCAGATTCGCCCGGACGTTCGCGATCAGATTGTCCGCGCTCACGCAGACGCCCTTGGGTGTGCCGCTCGATCCGGAGGTGAACTGCAACAGAGCCAGTTCCGCTGTCCTGCGGTCATTTTCGGGATCGGGTAGTTCGGCGCGTGCGGGCAGTACCAGCGGTGCGGGCGCCTGTGCCTTGACCGCCGCCGCCTCCGCGACGCCCGCGAGCCGGGTGTCGGCCAGGACCGCGGCGGGCTCGGCCGCGCGCAGGATCGCCGCGGCGTGGTCGGTGAACGAATCGTGGCTGGCGAAGGTCAGCGGCGAGGCGATCGGCGCCGGGGTCAGGCCCGCGTGCAGGGTGCCCAGGAACGCGCCGGTGAACGCCTGCGAATCCTCGACCAGCAGCGATACCACGCCCTCGTGAACACCCTGTCCGCGAAGATGATTCGCGATCCGGCGGGCATGATCGCCGATCTCCCGGTAGGTGGTGAATTCCCACGATCCGTTGCGGTGGAAGTGGATCCCGCGTGTCTCGCTGGGATCGTCCATCCAGTCCATTACGTTCGCCATCGCGCTCCCTCGTCGGCGGGCCGTCACAGGTATTACGCGCGAACCCCGCCACCCCCTCGCGGCGATCGAAAATATTTCCGGCGCGACGCGAACGCCCGCTCGACAGGGCGCCCGACGCCGCGAAGAGCAGCACGGCGGCAGACCCCGGTGCGAGGTCTGCCGCCGTATTCCCGTGCGGAACAACCGATTACCCGATGTCAGCGGCCCGCGGTCGGGGCGGTGCTGTTCACCTGAACGGGTGCGTCGCCCGTCATCGGCGTGGCCTGCGCCTGCGCGGCGGCCTGAGCGGCCTGCGCGGCGAGGAACTGCTCGATCTGCTGCTGCCGCTCCGCGATCGCGGCCATGTCCGGCTTACGGAACAGCAGCAGCGCGGGCACCACCGCCGCCAGCACGAACAACCCGGCCAGCAGGAACACGTCCAGATACGCCTGCGGCTCCCACAGCTTGTGCGCCGCGAAGACCGCCGCCATCGCGGCCACGCCGATCGCGCCGCCGAACTGCCGGGCCATCGTGTTCAACCCGGTGCCGCTGCCGAACTTCAACGGGTGCACCGAGATCGAGGCCGCCGTGGTCACGCTGGTCAGCGCCGCGCCGATGGCCAGACCGCCCAGCGTGCCGTACGGCAGCCAGATCGACCAGAAGGTGGCCTTGGCGGACAACGCCAGATACGCCCACACGCTCAGCCCGAAGTACAGCAGCAGGCTGATCACGATGACCGGCCGCTGCCGCTCCGGCGGAATGCTGCGCCCGATCACGATCGCCGCGATGGCCGAGGCGACCGCACCCGGCGTCACCGCCAGACCGGCGCTGAGGATCGAGTAGTGCCAGATCGTGGTCAGGAACAGCGGCCCGGACAGGAACCACACGAACAGTCCCGCGCCGAGCAGGAACGACACCGCGTTGGCGGAGGCGAACATCCGCGACCGCCACAGTTCGACCTCGATCGCGGGTGCGGAGTGCACCGTGGAACGCCACAGCGACAGTGCCATCAGCACCACGCCCGCGGCGATGCAACCCCAGGTCGACAGGCTGCGCCAGCCCCAGTCGCCACCCTCGGTCATGCCCAGGACGGTGAGCGCGATGCCGAGGGTGATCCCCACGGTGCCGACCAGATCCGGGCGACGACGGTCCTCCGAGGGCCGGTTCGGCAGCGCGCGCAGGCCACCGATCAGCACCGCCAGGCCGATCGGAATGTTCAGGATGAACACCGCGCGCCAGTTGATCTCGCTGACCAGCACGCCGCCCAGCGACGGACCGGCCGCGGCCGCGATGGATCCCGCCGCGCCCCAGATGCCGATCGCCTCGGCACGTTTCGCGGCGGGAGTCTCGGCCAGGACCAGGCCCAGCGCCGCCGGGATCATGCCCGCGGCGCCGATCCCCTGCACGGCGCGCGCCGCGATCAGATAGTCGATGCTCGAGGTCGGGGCCAGCGCACATGCCAGCGAGGCGATGGTGAACAGCAGCACCGCGCCGAGGAAGATCGCCTTGCGCCCGACGACGTCGGCGAATCGGCCCGCCGAGGTCAGCAGCGCGGCGAACAGCACCGCATAGCTGGTGACCACCCAGGTGAGCAGCTCTACCGACGCCTTGGGGAAGTCGGTGTGCAACGCGGGGAATGCCACGTTGACGACGGTGGTGTCCAGGAACGCCATGAACGTCGCGGCGGAGGTCAGCAGCAGCGTGATCCCCGCCGTCGCCTTCGAGGCGGTGGGCGGACTCGAGGATGTGGGTGCGGTCACGGGATATTCCTCCGGGTCGGGATGAATCGAAGCACCTGTGTTGTGAGGTCGACACGGACATACCATCAGTATGTCCATGCCCAAGCAAGTACATACCAACAGTCGGTAGCTGTCAACGGCAGCCGCCGAGCCGCACTACCGGTGCAGCAGATCCCCGATGATCGCGCCCTCCGGCAGCCCGAGCCGCTCGGCCAACCCCAGCGCCCGACGCAACGGCCGCGACGGACGCCCCAGCCCGGACACCGTCGCCGCGGCCCGGCCCCACGACAGCAGCGCCCGCACCTCCCCGACCGGATCGGCCGCCTCCCGATACCGCAGCGCCGCCGTGCGATAGCCGGCCACGGCCGCATCCCAGCGCCCGGCCGCGAGCAGCACATCCCCCTCGGTGATCAACACCTGCGCGTGCACCAGCCGCAGATCCCCACCCCGCAATGCCCGATACGCGCGCCGAATCGACTGTGCCGCATCGTCATACCGGCCGCCGCGGGAGTGCTGCGCCGCGCATTCGGCCTCCGCGCGCGCGATCCCCTGCCGGTAGCCGGTCCGCGCGGACACCTGCAACGCCTTGTCGAAACTCGACACCGCCGGACCGAAACGCCCGGCCCCGGCCTCGACCCGCCCCAGCAGCGTCAGGCAATCGGCCTCCAGCCGGGGATCGGACAGATGCGGTATGGCCAGCCGGGCTTCACGCGCCCGCGCGATCGCCTGCATCTGATCGCCCAACGCACTGGCGATCATCGCCCGGCAGGCCAGGCTCATCGCGACGCCCTCGGCGAAATCCAGTTCCCGGCTCAACCCCAGCGCCAGCGCCGACCACTCCCCCGCCTCCGGATAACGCCCCAGGTCACAGCATGCCAGCGCGACATACGCGGCGGCTCGGGCCTGCCCGAATTTGGATTTGCCGGCCTCGGTCAACTCGGCCGCGACCACATATCCGCGCAACGCCTCATCCAGCCGCCCGCGATCGTGCTCGATCCGTGCCAGCCGCCCGATCGCATTGGCCTGACCGGCCGGATCACCGAGCTCCCGATGGACGTCCAGGGACCAGCGCAGATAGCGGCTCGCGAGGCCGATCTCCCCCACCGACCACCACGACCGCCCGAGCGCGGCCAACGCCAGCCCCTCCCCACCCCGCCAGCCCACCGCGACGCTGACATCCCTTGCGCGCCCGGCGGATTCGAGTTCGGCGGCGCGATTGCCCTCGCGATACTCCGCATCGGCGGTGCCCAGCAGCATCGCGGCGTGCGCGCGCCGGTTACCGCTGCGTTCCGCGGCACTCGTGGCCGCGCGGATGGCCGCGGTCCAGTCCGCGCCGCCGGGATGCAACCGGATGTAGCCGCTCATCGCGTCGGCCAATTGCCATGCGCCGCGCTCGGATCCGGCCGCCGAACCGGCCTTGATCGCGGCGCAGATATTCGATCGTTCCTCGTCCAGCCAGGTCAGTCCCGCCCGGGACGCGCCCGGCAGCCCCGGTTCGGCGCCATCGGCCGGGCCCGCCCCGCGATGGATCTCCTCGCGCGCGATCAGATCCGCGTGACTGGCCCGTTCGACCGCTCTGCGATAGCACCACAGCAGCCGGGTCATCGCCGCGGCGCGCTCGGCGTGGGATTCGTGCGCGATCACCACCGTCGAGGCGTACCACTTGACCATATCGTGCAATTGGTAACGCCCCGAACCGGATTCGTAGAGCAGATTGGCCCGCACCAGCCCGACCAGACACCGCGCGGTGCCCGCGGCCGGATAGTCGGCCAGCGCGGCCACGGCCCAGTCGGCGAACTGGGTCGCGGGCATCAGACCCAACCAGCGGAAGATCCGGCGTTCCTCGGAAGTCAGTCTGCGATAGGACATTTCGAGAGCGAGGCTGATCATCGGATCGCCCGGCGCGGTGTCCACCATATCGGTGGCCAGCAGCGCCAGCGGATCGTCCGGTCGGCTGCGGGCGTATCCGGCCCCGACCCGGACGGTCAGCGGCAGCCCGCCGAGCCAGCGCACGAATCGCGCCGCCGCCTCCGGTTCGCGCCGGACCCGCTCGGCGCCCACGAAGATCGACAGCAGTTCCAGCGCGGCGGCCTCGTCCAGCGAACTGACGGTCACACTGCCCACCCGATATCGGGCCAGCAGTTCCGGCAGCCGCCCGCGCGAGGTGATCAGCATGGCCGAACCGCCGTCCTCCGGGGGCAGCAGGTCGTGCACCTGATCGGTATCGGCGATATCGTCCAGCACGATCAGCACGCGCCGGTTGACCAGCATGGTGCGATACATCGCGATCCGATTGCCCGGCAGCGGCGGCAGATCCGCGGCCACCACCCCCAGCGCCAGCAGCAGGCGGGCCACGATCTCGGACGGGTCGAGCGGATCCAGGGTCGGATGGTGACCACGCATGGTGACGAACAGCCGACCGTCCGGGAATCGATCCTGCCGCCGCCGCGCCCATTCGATTGCCAGCGCGGTCTTGCCCGATCCGGCGATTCCGCTGATCACGAAGACGTTCGAGGGTGAATCCCCGGCCGGGGGCGGCGCGCCGAGCACATCGAGTCGGTCGAGTTCGGTCGCGCGCCCGGCGAACGGGTCCGGGGCGGGCGGGAGCGGCAGTCGCACGCGGGTGCGGGCGGGCGGGGCCACGACGACCGCATCCGGCTCGGGTCCGAGATCGGTCTGTCGCAGTAGCAGTTCGCCCGCCTCGCGCAGGGCGGGGCCGGGGGTGGTCCGCAGGTCCCGGACCAGGCGGTGCGCCATCGCGGTGTAGAGCCGCACCGCGGCGGCCTGGTCGCCGACGGCACTGTAGGCGGTCATCATCCGCAGCGCCACCGCCTCGTCGTAGGGCAGGTCGACGGCCAGTTCCTCCAGGTCCCGGATGGCCGCGTCGTATCTGCCGAGTTCGGCGCTGACGTCGGCGAGGTCGAGTACCACGGTGCGGCGTTCGTTCGCCAGGCCGACCCGCATCGTCTCGATACCGAAACCGCGCATCCCGCTCAGTGCCGGGCCCTGCCATTCGGTCAGCGCGGCGCGCAGATGCTCGGCCCGGTCCGATGCGGCGCCGCCGCGCGCCCGCGCCGCGTTTCCCCGGAAGCGGTGCAGGTCAACGCATTCCGGCGGCAGCTCGAGCAGGTAGCCGCCCTCACGTGCGGTCAAACCGACTGCGCCGGAATCCATTTCGATCGTCGTCAATACCTTCCGGATGCCAACGGCGTACCCGGACAACAGATTACGCGCGCGGCGTGGTGGATTCCCGTCCCACAGCAGCTCGATCAGCCGATCACTGGAGACGACGGTATTCGCGCCGGCCGCCAGCACCGCGAGCATGCACCGGTGCCGGGGATGACCTATCGCGAGATCCCCGCCGCCGGAAGTGGCGCGAACCGGCCCCAGAATACGCACGTCGAGCATGTCCGAACCCACCGCCGATAGAACGAATCCCCTTGTGTCACAAATCATTCACCGATCGGACACCGAATCGACCGGTTCCCGACGGCAATGGCGGACCGGCCGATTTCCGATGATAGCCGCGCGCGACCCGGGTGCCAACGTGAAATAACACCGGACAAACGAAACATGCGATACACCAACATTATTGCGAATCCGCCGGGCCTGTGGCCGGACGGCGGCCCCGAATACCCGCAAGGGCCGAAGGTAACGAGAAAGCCGCACGAAATGTTTGCCCGGAACGTACCGGGCTGCCTATCGTGTTCACACAGCGATCGATCGTCCACATACCGAACAGGGGTTGTGATTCTCGGGCGGTAGGTTCCGGCCCGGGTGAGGAGAGCCATGAGTGAGCACACCGCGTCGCAGGAGATCGCGCCGTCGTCGGATTACGTGCAGTCGCTGGCGCGGGGGCTGGCGGTGATCCGGGCGTTCGACGGCGAACATCCGCGCCGCACACTCAGTGAGGTCGCCAAGCACACCGCGCTCACCCGCGCGACCGCGCGCCGGTTCCTGTTGACGCTGGCCGAACTCGGCTACGTCCGCACCGATGGCTCGCTGTTCTGGCTGACCCCGCGCGTCCTCGAACTCGGCTACAGCTACCTGTCCGGTCTGTCGCTGCCCGAACTGGCCGGACCGCATCTGGAAGCCCTGGCCGAACAGGTCCGCGAATCGTCCTCGGTGTCGATCCTGGACGACGGTGACGTGGTCTACATCGCACGAGTTCCGGTGCGGCGCATCATGACCGTTTCGATCAACGTCGGCACCCGCTTCCCCGCCTACGCGACGTCGATGGGCCGGGTGCTGCTGGCCGGACTGCCGCAATCCGCACTCGATTCCTACCTCGAACGCCTGCACCTGTCGACACTCACCGAGCGCACGGTGCCCACCGTGCGGCAGCTGCGCGACGAACTCGCCCGGGTGCGCCGGGCCGGATACAGTATCGTCGATCAGGAACTCGAACTCGGATTGCGTTCGCTGGCCGCCCCGATCCGCGACGAATCGGGCACAGTCGTTGCGGCGGTGAACATCTCCACCCAATCCGCGCGCTACACCGCCGCGCAGCTCGAGGCGGATCTCGTCCCGGCCGTGCGGGCCACCGCCGACGCGATCACCGCCGACCTGACCCGGACCCGATCCCCCGCGCCTTCCCGCACCTGACCCGTCGATACCGGGATCGGCCGCCGATCATCAAGCGCCCGAACGCAAATGCGCGGCCACCCGCACCGCGGAATTCACCTCGCCCTGTCCCCGATACTCCCCGACCCGCTGCACGATCTCGAAGAACAGATCCTCCCCGACGGTCTCGGTGAACAGCTGGAAATACTCCCCGCCGCCGTCGGCATCGTAGAGAATGCCGAATTCCCGTAACTGCCGCAGCATTTCGGCATCCAGGTCGAAACGGGTGGCCAGATCGTCGTAGTAGTTCGCGGAGATCGCCGGACGCCGGTGTCCGAGCCCGGCGAGTTCGGCCGCGGTGGCGAAGATATCGCCACAGGTGAACGCGACATGGCTGACGCCGCCGCGCCGGATCGTGCTCGAATGATCCGTCCCGGCCGGGCACCCGGGCACCATGTTCAACGAAATACGCAGTGGCGAAACGGATTTACCGCTGGTCATGGTCAACGACTGACTGCGCAACTGCCCGACCGAATCCGGAATGTCCACGCCCTCCCCCGGACGCATACCGAACACCGAACGCAGCCGCAGCATGATGCCGTCCCAGTCGTCGGGCCGCACCGCCAGGGCCACGTGATCGACGCCGGTCAGCAGCGGCGGGAGCGCGAGCGGGCGCGGCTCGGGCTCGAACGCCTCGCGCCAGGCGGCCCGGCTCGCCGGTCCACGCAGATCGATCGAGGTGGCCGCGGTCACCCGCAATCGCACCACGTCGGCGGCACGCTCCCCGAATCTGTTTGCCGCACCGGGCAATTCGACCTCGTGCGCGGGCACCTCCAGGGCCACCGCGCGGGCCTCCCAGGCGTCCGGGTCCGGGCATCGGATACCGATCTGGGACAGCACCGGCATTGGCGCGTCCAGGGCCGGTGCGGTCCACGCCGTGTCGGGGCTGGCGTCCACGGCGACGGTCAGCTCGCCGTGTCGCCACAGTTCCAGCTGATGTTCGCGATGTCGTCCGGCGTAACCGAATCCGATGCTGCCCAACATCGTTCGCAGTTCCCCGGCACGCTCGGGTCCGGCCGCCACCCGCAGCGAGACCACCCCGTCGATCGCGGGCCGGGGCGGCGGCACGAAAAGCCCTGTGCTGCCCGGTATCCGGGCCGCGACCTGTTCCTGGAGATGCCGCAGCGAGCGGTGCGCGTCGGCGGCGGTGCGGCCGGTCGCGGACGCGCGGAACACGTCGTTGAAGATCTCCAGCGACCAGGGTCCGGCATAGCCGGCGGCGTGCACGTGCGCACCGAACGCCGCCAGATCGAAGGTGCCCTGACCGGGGAACTTCCGATAGTGCCGACTCCACTGCAACACATCCATCGCCATGGCCGGGGCGTCGGCCAGTTGCAGGAAGAAGATCTTCTCCCCCGGGATGTCGCGGATCCCCGACGGATCGTCACCGCGCGAGAGGATGTGGAAGCTGTCCAGGCAGGTACCCAGCGCCGGATGACCCACCGCCGCAACGATATTCCACGCGTGCCGGTAGGTGTTCACATGCGTGCCCCAGGCCAGCGCCTCGTAGGCGACGCGGATGCCCCGGCGGTGTGCGCGTTCGGCGAGGCCGTGCAGTTGTGCGGCCAGCAGGTCGTCGTCCCGCACCGCACCCGGCAACGGCGACGAACAGACCAGGATGGTGTCGCACCCGAGCTGTTCCATCAGATCGAATTTGCGTTCCGCGCGAACGAGATTGCGCGCGTACTGATCCGCATCGGCCGAATCGAGATCCCGGAACGGCTGGTACAGATCGATGCTCAGACCCAGTTCGGCGGCGCGGGCGGCCAGCGCGGCCGGGGTGAACGCGGAGCCGATGAAATCGGGTTCGAAGATCTCGAAGCCGTCGAATCCGGCCGCGGCGATCGCGGTCAGCTTCTCCTCCAGCGTGCCGCTCAACGACACGGTGGCGATGCTCGTGCGTACGCTCATGCGCTCGACCCTTTCCGGAATCACTTCGCGGCCAACGCTTCCCGCGCCAGCAGCGTGTCCATGTAGGCCGCCATCCGCTCGACGTCCGGCGCGATTCCGGTGAAGATCTCGAACGCGGCGACGGCCTGATACAGCGTCATTCCCGTCCCGGTCAGCACGCGGGCCCCGGCCGCGCGGGCCGTGCGCACCAGTTCGGTCTCGACCGGGCGGTACACCACCTCGGCCACCCACAGATCCGGGCGCAACAGCTCGGCGGGCAAGGCCATGCCCGGATGTTCGGCCATCCCCATCGGCGTCGCGTGCACCAGGCCGTCGGCGTCGGCGAGTAGCCGCGCGAGGCGATCGGGCGAGCCGACCGATACCCGGCGGTCCGTGAAGTGTGTGCCCAGCGTTTCGACCAGCTGACCGGCCCGGACCGGGTCCGCGTCCACGATGGTGAGGTCCCGCGCGCCGCGATCCAGCGTGGCGTAGCCGACCGCGGCCCCCGCGCCGCCCGCCCCCAACTGCACCACCCGCTCGACCCGGACGTCGGGCAGGCCGCGGTCGAGCGAGCGCCGGAATCCGGACCAGTCGGTGTTGTGCCCGATCGCCCGATCACCGTCGAACAGCACGGTATTCACCGCACCCAGCCGCGACGCCTCCGGCGACAGCTCGTCGAGCAGCCCGATGATGCGCTGCTTGCACGGGTGCGTGATGTTCAACCCCCGATAGCCCTCGCCGCGCACCCGCTCGAACAGCGCGGGCAGATCCTCGACGCCCAGCCCGAGTTCGACCAGGTCCAGAATCCGATACCGGTAATCCAGCCCGTGGTGACGCCCCTCGGCCATGTGCAGCGACGGCGACAGCGATGCGCCGATCCCGGTTCCGATCAGCCCGCAGAGCAGCGACGACATCCACAACCCCTTATGTACGAAACGGTTAGTTAATTGGAGCGTACTACGTCGCACCGATTCGCGACAGTGCCCGACGGATCTCGGATCGACGCCGGATACAGTGACCGAATGTCGCCCGACCGCACGGATACCGAGCCCACCCCGAAGCGGCGGCGCAACAAGGACCTCACCCGCGAGGACATCCTCGACGTCGCCACCGCCGAATTCGCCGACAAGGGCTATTCCGGTGCGCGCGTGGACGATATCGCGCAGCGCACGCACACCACCAAACGGATGATCTACTACTACTTCACCGACAAGGAGACGCTCTACCAGGCCGTTCTCGAACGCTCGTACCGGTTGATCCGCGAGTTGGAGCAGACGCTCGACATCTCCGGACTCGAACCGATCGCCGCGATCCGCGCGGTCGCGGAGCTCACCTTCGACCATCACGAGCAGCATCCCGAGTTCATCCGGATGGTGGCGAACGAGAACATTCTGCGCGGCGAGCACATCCGGCGTTCACCGGCATTGACCGGACTCGGCGCGCCGGCGGTCGACCTGCTGACCCACATCCTGCGCCAGGGACAGGACGCGGGCCTGTTCCGCACCGATGTCGACGCCCTGGACATCCACATGCTGATCAGCAGTTACTGCGTCTTCCGCATCGCCAACCAGTACACCTTCCACGCCCTGTTCGATCGCGATCTGACCGCGCCCGACCTGCGCGAACACCTGCGCACGATGCTGGGCGACGTGGTCGTGAGCTTCCTGCTGACGCGGGCCGACTGACCCCTCCCCCGCAGCGACGCACCCGCTCCGAAGCGAACACAGAGGGCCCGCCTCTCGCCTTTATGAACTATTTGGTTAATACTATTGCGACACCGGCGTGACCCGGGTTACAGTTCTTACGCTCGCATGACGAACACATGTTTGCATCGCGAACACGGTCTGCCACCTCGCAGCAGGCCCGAGCCGGTCAGGCGCACCCAGCCGCGGCCACCCGGAGACGAGTCCGCACCGCGGCCGAACCGCACGAGCGCGTTGCACCGCAGCGCAATGACACTGCGGCACAACGTAAATGGATCAGGAGTTGGATATGCACGCCACCGTCGACGCGCAGCACCGGCCGCCCGCGCCGCGGGCCACCCGGGCCGCGATCGCCAGTTTCCTCGGCAGCACCCTCGAGTACTACGACTTCTACATCTATGCCTCGGCGGCGGCGCTGGTGTTCGGCAAGGTCTTCTTCCCGTCGACGAACCCGGCCACCGGAACGCTGCTGTCCCTGGCCAGTTTCGGCGTCGCGTACATCGCGCGCCCGATCGGCGCGGTGATCCTCGGCCACTTCGGCGACCGGGTCGGGCGCAAACGCATCATGCTGCTGACCGTGCTGTGCATGGGTTCCGCGACCACCCTCATCGGCTGCCTGCCCTCCTATCACACCGCCGGTGTGCTCGCGCCCGTCCTGCTGGTGATATTGCGTGTGCTGCAAGGCATTTCGGCGGCCGGAGAGCAGAGCGGCGCGGGCTCGCTGACCATGGAACACGCCCCCGCGGGCCGGCGCGCCTTCTTCGCCAGCTGGACGCTCACCGGCACCCAGGCCGGATTCATCCTCGCGACGGTGGTGTTCCTGGCCGTGGCGGATCTGCCCGACAGCCAGTTGCTGAGCTGGGGTTGGCGAATTCCGTTCTGGTGCAGCCTGGTCGTGGTGGTACTCGCCTACGTCGTGCGGCGGCGGCTCGAGGAGCCCGAGGTGTTCCAGGCCGAGCAGCGCAACGACGATATCGCGAAATACCCTGTGGCACTGCTGCTCCGGACCCAGTCCGCGGATCTGCTGCGGGTCGTGCTGTGTGCGTTCATCGCGGTGGTCAGCACCGTGTTCGCGGTCTTCGGCCTGGCCTTCGCCACCGGACACGCGGTCGGGGTCTCCAAGACCACCATGCTGCTGGTCGCGGTGTCGGCCAATATCCTCGCGCTGATCACGCAGCCGCTCTGGGCGATCCTCGCCGACCGGATCGGGCGGCGGCCGGTCTTCATCGGCGGCGTGCTCGGCAGCGGCGTGATGATCTTCGTCTACTTCACCGCGATCATGTCCGGCAGTACCGCGCTGATCTATCTGACGGCGCTGCTGCTGATCGGCGTCTGCTACAGCGCGCCGAATGCCGTGTGGCCCACCTTCTACGCCGAGATGTTCGCGACCCGGGTTCGGTTGTCCGGCATGGCGATCGGCACCCAGATCGGTTTCGCCCTGGCGGGTTTCGCGCCGACGATCGCGTGGACGCTCGTCGGGAACAGCCGCACGCACTGGCTTCCGGTCGCGATTCTGGTCGCCGTCGCCTGCGCCCTGTCCGCCGGTGCGGCGTTCACCGCCCGCGAAACCTACCGGACCCCGCTCACCGAACTCGGGGTGCCCACCGCCCGGGTCTGATCGGCGATGTCACCGCGGCAGCGGGCGGCGCCCGGTGACGGTGAGCAGAATATCCTTGGCGGACAAGGTGATCGGCGTCCCCGAGCCGAGTACGACCTCGGCATCGGAGGCGCGCAGTTGCCGTCCGGTCAGATCGGTGCCGAAGTAGGCGAAGGACTTCGGAGTCGAACCGTTCAGGACCATGGCGATGCGTTCCGGTGGTGCGGACGGCAGGCCCAGGGGTTCGGTGATGTCGAGGCCGTGGATGACGTCGTGGCTCAGCGCGCCCACCGCACCACCGCCCGGCGGACGCCACGGGTGCCGCACGTTGTCCCGCAGGGCGGCGAGCAGTTCGGGGTCCGAGAGCCGGGTGGTGTCACGGTGCGCGGCCCGGTCCGCATAGCGGTTGAAGGAGAACCGCGCGGCGATCAATCCGGTGAGGAACGACAGCGGTTTGGTCCGGTAGGGCATGGTCATATGCGCGACGACCTCGCGAATTCGCCACCCCTCGCACAGTGAGGGCACTGCCCATTGCGCCGGGGACAGTCCGGCGAGCAGCTCGGCGAGACGTTCGCGTTCGGCGATCGTGTGCTCGCGTTCGGGGGTGAGATCGTCGGTCATGTGCCGATTCCTTCCGGTCGGATAACGAGTGGTCATCACTGTTACGACCGGGACGACCGGAAATAATCGGTGCGCGATCAGATTCTCTCGGGCAGCCCGAATTCGGCGAACCGCGCGCCGCTGCCCAGGAAGGTGACCAGCTGCGCGACCCGGCCCTCGCGCGCGTGCACCGAAACCAGCGCGAAGGGCCGCGGCACGCCCTCGGCGTCGGGACGGTACTGGCCCACGCCGGTGCTGCCGTTCATCCGGACCGGCACCATCCGGTCCCCGGCGCACGCGTCGCTCGAGGCGAAGATCCGCACCACATCGTCGCGGCCGCTGATCCGCCAGGCGAACGGCGGCATCCCCGATTCGGCATCCGCGCGCAGTACGGCGGTCAGCGCCGCGACGTCGTGATTCTCGAAGGCCGCGATGTAGCGGCCGAGTAGATCGGCGTCGGCGGGGTCGAGATTGGGCCGGGATGCCGACGTGCGCGCGGTGGCCAGGGTGCCGCGGGCGCGTTGCAGCGCGCTGTTCGCCGCGGCGGTGCTGACGCCCAGCATGTCGGCGGTTTCGGCGGCGGTGAAGGCCAGCACGTCGCGCAGGACCAGTACCGCGCGTTGGCGCGGGGGTAGATGTTGCAGGGCGGCGATGAAGGCCAGGCGCACCGATTCGCGTTGTACGGCCAGTTCTGCGGGGTCCTCGGTATCGATGAGGCGACTGTCGGGCATCGGATCCAGCCACCGGTCCGGTAGTACGGCGTCCGGGTCGAAATCGCGCGCCGACGGGCCTTCCCAGATCAGCATGCGCCGCCGCGCCGAGCGCAACATGTCCAGGCAGACGTTGGTGGCGATGGCGTGCACCCAGGTCGACAGGCGGGCCCGGCTCGGATCGTAGGTGGCCGCGCGGGTGAAGGCGCGAATCAGCGTTTCCTGCACCGCGTCATCGGTGTCGGCGGCCGTACCGAGCAGCCGATAGCAGTAGCCGGTGAGCGGAATCCGCAATGCCTCGAGTGCCTCGGAATCCACCCCCACCTGCCCCGGTGATGCGCTCACCCGGCCATGCTACCCAGCCGTCGCGATTCCGCTGCGCGCGGAATCAGAGCGGATCTGTCGGTGTTCGTTCGTAGAGTGACAGGGACCGAATCGCCGAGCATACGCAGAGGGGGACCCATGGCCGAACAACTCACGATCATGGCCGTACACGCCCATCCCGACGACGAGGTGATCAGCACCGGCGGGGTCTTCGCGCGGTACACCGCCGAGGGTATCCGGACCGTCCTGGTGACCTGCACCAACGGCGAGCAGGGCGACGCCCCGGGCGGCATCAAACCCGGCGAGCCCGGTCACGACCCGAATGCCGTACGCGCACAACGCCTTTCCGAACTCCAGGAGTCCGCGGCGCTGCTGGGTATCGAACACGTCGAACTGCTCGGCTACCGCGATTCGGGTATGGACGGCTGGGACGGCAACAACGATCCCGAAGCCTTCACCAACATTCCGGTGGACCAGGCAGCCGCCCGCCTGGCCGACCTGATCCGCCACTACCGCCCCCAGGTCGTGCTCACCTACGACGAGAACGGCAACTACGGCCACCCCGACCACATCCAGGCCAACCGCATCGCCGTCGCCGCCACCACCGAAACCGGCATCCCCGCCAAGCTCTACTACACCGCCATCCCCCGCGAAGCCTCCTTCGAGGTCTTCGCCGAACTACGCGCCCGCGGCCTCACCGACCTCGAGCCACCGGCGGATTTCGGCACCCCTATGGACCGGATCACCGCCGTAATCGACGTCTCCGAACACGCCCAACGCAAGGTCAAGGCCCTGGAAGCCCACGCCAGCCAAAGCGACAGCGTCCCCTTCCTGCAAATGCCCACCGACCTGCAACAGCTGTTCTTCGGCACCGAAAGCTTCACCCGCCAACTCAACCGCACCCCCGACGCCCCCGACCACGAAACCGACCTCTTCGCCGGTCTGCGCTGAGCGTTACCCGACGCGAATGAAGCCCGGCCCGTGAGAGGCCGGGCTCTTTCCTGCTGCGTCAGTGGCATCGACGCTGAGATCTGTACGCCATCGAGCGGCCGCCTCCATGGGCCCGATCCTGGCCGAAGACGACCTCGAACGCCGGAACCTGTTGCGCGGAAAGAGCATTCCCGCCATTCCGGAACCCGGGCACACAGCTGCCCGGAATATCGCCCGAGGCATTCCGACGACGAGTGGACCTGTCTCCGAATTCGGTCCACCAAAGGTCATATGTGACTCGGGATTCCACGACAACCGGTCCGGCTTTCGTAGGGATCGGCATATCCCGCGACGCGCACAGCCATGCCGCAACGCCACGGAAACAACGTCGGCGGCAACCGTTTTCACGCCCGTCCGATTCGACCGAATCGCGCACCCTAGCTCGAATCGTGCACTGGCACAAGGAATGTCCCCGCACGGATGGAGGGGCCTACAGTAACCGCGGAGTGGGGGTTGGGATTCGGCACAAGGTGGGTGGGGTGGATGCCGAATCGGTCACAGAGATGTGGTGCGGATTCGTGGAAAACGGTGTCGGGGGCCGATACTCGGGGAGGTTCGCCCGAACCGAGTATTTCGATGCGAGGATTCGTTGTGAAAGCGTTACTGGCAGCGGCGGTTACCGCGACGCTGGTCGGTTGTACTTCCGTAGCGGCACAGTCGGCGCATGCCGATCCCGGACCGCAGATCAATCCCACCGCGCCGATGCCCGGCACCGCTGGGCCCACGCCGCTGCAACAGTGGATCGACAACACCGTGCCGGCGTTACCGCACAGCGGTGCGGATCAGCTCACGACGCTGTGGCGGGGTGTGCTGTCGCCGCCGACCGGGGATCCGATGTTCGACGCCTGGCCGGCCGATCTGACCGCCGCCAAGCCCGGTCAGATCCTGGCCGTCCGCGATGTCACCGCCACCACGGCCCCGCTCGTGGTGGTGCCCATCCAGCGCGCGGTGCTGCTGAAGTTCCGGACCACCTCGGCGACCGGGACGCCCTCGTTCGGCACCGCGACGCTGATCATCCCGGCGGCCAAGTGGAACGGACCGGGCACCCGGGGCGTGCAGGTGAACGCGCTGCCGATCAACTCGCTCGGCGCGCACTGCACCACGAGTTACACGATGGCGCACGGGGTATTCGACAAGCCGAACACCGATCTGGCGGTATTCCTGCCCACCGTGTGGTCCGCGCTCAACCAGGGTTACGCGGTCGTGCTGCCCGATCACGAGGGGCCGCGGATGGCGTACGCGGAGCCGAACATCGCCGGACATGTGATGCTCGATTCCATTCGCGCCGTACGTAATAACGCACCGGATGAATTCGGCTCGAGCCGTTTCACCGTCAACGGATATTCCGGTGGCGCGATCGCCGCCTACGCCGCCGCGATGCTGATGAACGAATACGCGCCCGACCTGAAGGATATTCTCGTCGGCGCGGCGGCGGGCGGTCTGGTCGCCGATTACCGCGACGTCGCGCACCGCTTCAACGGCAATATCGAATCCGGCATTCTGCTGTCGGTGGTGATGGCGATGACGCGCGAACACCCGGACATGTTGCAGTACATGAATCATCTCGCCCAGTGGGTGTCGACCTCACCGATCAAGGACATCTGCGGCGACGCGGACGGACCGCTCGGCGTGGTCGGCTTCCCGATCGATATCGCCGCGAACGTCGGCGACCCGCTGAACAGCCCGTACGCCGAGAAGATGTACGCGCAACTGGATCTGACCAACCGCAAATCCGCTGTGCCGCTGTACATCTACCACGGCGGACTGGACTGGTGGCTGCCGATCGAGGACGCCGCGAAGATGTATCAGCAGCAGTGCGCCAAGGGGGTGCCCGCGGTATTCCGCGACGTCCCCGGCGAACATCTGATCGGCTTCCTCACCGGATATCCCGGCCTGAACGACTGGCTCGCCGCCCGCCTGCACGGCGAGCCCGCACCCAACGAATGTCCGGCGCACTGACGCGTCCGTCGTTCCGTCACGCACAGCGAAATACTCCTGCCCACACGAACTTTCGGTGCGCGGGTGTACCGACGAATACCGATGTACAAGGGCGTACAACTATGCGGCACTCGGAAACAAGGATGCTGGTTTGAAAACCCTGATACTGACTGTGATCACTCTGCTCGCGGGTTGTACCGTCCTGACGGCACAACCCGCGTACGCGGACGACGGATCCGGTAAACCGCCGTTCTCGGCCGAGCCGGACAATGCGGCCTCGTCCCCGTTGCAGAAATGGATCGATCGCAACGTTCCGCAACCGCAACTTCCCGCCGCGCCGCAACAGGATCCGGGCACCGCGGAATCGGCGCTGTGGCAGTCGATCCTGCCCACGCCGACCGGGGATCCGACCTTCGACGCCTGGCCCACCGGCCTGGCCGGGCTGCGTCCGGGCCAGTCGATCCAGACCTGGGACATCACCGCGAACGCGGCCCCGCTGTTCACCGCCCCGCTCTCGCGCGCGGTCCTGCTGAAGTTCCGCACCACCTCCGCGAGCGGCGCGCCGTCGTTCGGCACCGCGACGCTGCTGGCGCCGACCGCGAAGTGGACCGGCCCCGGACCCCGCCCGGTGGACGTGAACACCATGCCGATCAACGCCCTCGGCGTGAAGTGCACGCCCGGCTACACGATCGCGCACGGCGTACGCACCAACAACGGCATCAACGTCTTCCTGCCGTGGGTTTCCGACGCGCTGAACAAGGGCCAGGCCGTGCTCATCCCCGATCACGAGGGCCCGTACATGGCGTACGCGGAGCCGACCGTCGCCGGACATGTGACTCTCGATTCCATTCGGGCCGTGCGCTCGCAGTACCCCGCGGAGTTCCGCGACAGCCGCTACGCGGTGACCGGCTACTCCGGCGGTGCGATCGCCTCCTACGCCACGGCCATGCTCGAACACGAGTACGCCCCGGACCTCAGCGGCTCTCTGGCGGGTGCGGCGATCGGCGGTCTGGTCACCGATTACGGCGCGGTGGCGCACGTGTTCAACGGGCACAGCGCCTCGGGCATCCTGCTGTCGGTGACGTTGGCGATGTCGCGGGAACATCCGGAGATGTTGCGGTACATGAACAATCTCGCCCAGTGGGCGGCGATCTCCCCGCTCAAGGACATCTGCGGGGAGGCCGACGGTCCGCTCGGCGCGGTCGGCATCCCGATCGACGTGGCGGCGAACATCGCGCATCCGCTGGAGAGCGGCATCGCCACCCGCATCGAACGCCTCACCGATCTGACCGACCGCAAATCCCTTGTCCCGCTGTACATCTACCACGGCGACAACGATTTCTGGATCCCGATCGCGGGCCCGCGCGAGATGTACCGCCGCCAGTGCGGACTGGGTGTGAGCGCCGAATTCCGTACGGTCCCGGGCGATCACGTCTCCGCGATGCTCAACGGGGTCGGCGGTGCCACCGGCTGGATCGACGCCCGGCTGCACGGTGACACCGCGCCGAACGAATGCCCCGCCGTGCGTTAGCCCGGCGCACCGCACGAGGGACCGACCACCGCGGTCGGTCCCTCGTGCGTATTCTGTTGTATGACAACATGATTCATCGACGCAGCGCTTGATCCAGCGCCATCAGCGTCTCCCGGAACGTCACGGTCTGCTCGAGCAACTCCTCGGGCACCGCCGCCCGCAGCCGCCGCACCCACAGCGCCCGCACGCTCTGCGTACTCTCGATCGCGAATTCGGTGGCCGTCAGCCGCACGTATCGCGCGTCCTCCGCGCTCTGTTCCTTGGTGATGAAGTCCCGGGATTCCAGCACCCGCACCGCGGCGCTGACATTGCTGCGCCGCAGCCCGGTGGCCGCGGCGATCTGGGTGGGCGTGGCGCCGGGGCTGCGCAGCACCTCCCGGAGCACCTCCACCTCGGTACCCGTGAGCGGAACGGCCTCGCGGATCTCGCGGATGTCCTGTCCACGCAGAGCCAGTTTGCGGGCGACATTGTTGATCGCGTCCATGACGTCCGCCAGCTGATCGTCGAAGACGAGTCGCTCCTCGAGCTCTTCTGCTTTTTCACTCACGCTTGACATGCTATCCAGCATAGTGCGTATGATTTCGTACACATATCCACTATGGGAGTGGCAGGGAGCACAGCGTGGTCAACCCGAGTACCGCAACGACAGTTACATCGACGCCGACCCGGGGCGGGCTCACTCTCGCCCTGGCGTGCCTGGGCGCGTTCGTTTCCTATCTGCCGCTCGTCGGCGTGTCGGCGGCGCTACCGATCCTGGGGGCCGGGCTGCACGCCTCGACCAGCCAACTTCAATGGATCACCGATACCTACATTCTGCCGACGGCGGTGCTGGTGCTGAGTTTCGGCACGCTCGGTGAGCGGTTCGGGCGCAAGAAGATCTACCTGGGCGCGATGGCACTGTCGTGTGTCGGCTGGGTCGTATGCCTCACCGCGAACAGCGTCCCGCAGATCTACGTGGGATCGGTGCTGTCCGGAATCGGTACGGCCGCAATGATTCCCACGACGCTGGCACTGGTCGGCCACACCCGCCCGGATCATCGCAGCCGCGCGACCGGCATCGCGCTGTGGACGGGTTCGCTCGGGCTGGGCCTGACGCTCGGACCGGTGTTCAGCGGACTCATCGCCGAACACGCCGCGTGGCGCTGGATCTTCCTGCCCGAACTCGTGCTCTGCGCCGCGACCCTGATCGTCGCGATCGTCGGATTGACCGAATCGCAGGTCGAGCGCACCCGTCACCTCGACATTCCCGGACAGCTGCTGGCGATCCTCGGGCTCACGGGTCTGGTGTTCGGCGTCATCCAGGGCGGCGCGTCCGGCTGGGGTACGCCGGCCGCGATCATCGCCTTCGTGGTGGCGGTGCTGGCGCTGCCCGCCTTCGTGGTGGTCGAATTGCGTTCCGCCAACCCGATGTTCGAGGTTCGGCTGTTCCGGTCGGCCGCGTTCTCCGGTGCGGCGCTGGTCATGACGATCACGTTGTTCGCGCAGGTCGGACTCGTCTTCACGCTGAGTGAGTATTTCGGCCTGGTGCGGCACGATTCGACGCTCTATATCGGGGTGCTGCTGATCGCGCTGAACGGTTTCGCGGTCGTGCTCGGCCCCGCCCTCGGCCGGATGATGTATCGGCTCACTCCCGGGCTGGTTCTGCTCGCGGGTCTGGTGATCGGTGGGGTCGCGGCACTGTGCATGACCTCCTTCCGCCCCGACACCAGCACCGGCGTCGCAGTACTGGTCATCGGGCTGCTCGGTCTGGGGATCGCGCTGGCGCTGGCCCCGATCACCACGATCGCCGTCAACAGCGTCCCGCCGCAGCGGGCCGGTACCGCGGGCGCGGCGAACAGCGCGCTGCGCCAGATCGGTAGCGCACTGGGCCCGGCGGTCTTCGGCGTCGTCCTGACCGATCGACTCCTGCACACCCTGCCCGGCCACCTCGCCGCCTCCGGCCTGGCCGCCCGCGATCAGGGCATGGTCACGGGCATCGTCTCCAAGGCCGGCATCCAAGCCGGCGCGTTCCTGCACCTGAAGGACGGCCACAGCACCGGCCTCGCCCACGCCGCCTACGGCCTGAGCTTCAGCGACGCCCTGCACACCTGCGCATTGATCGCCGGCATCGGCATGCTCCTGGCCGCGATCATCGCCCTGACCCTGATCGGCATCCGCAGAACCCGCATGTAGTTCCCGAGTGTGCAGCCCGGGTCCGGTCGTCCGGACCCGGGCTTCGCGCTGTCCCTGACCGGCCCGAATCGCGACTACCGGCGGATATCCGGATCACCGATGCCGACCGCCGGGTTCGATCAACACGATCCCATTGGAGGCCACCACAACGGTCTAATCGACTGTCGGCCAACGGAATTCACTATGGCGGCACTCCTCCGACTCGGATTCGTCGCAGGAGTGCCGCCCGCTGGGTGAATCCACGCCGTAGGTACTCACCGAGCCGATCGCCATCAGTTATCGGATCTCGGCATCGATCAGGCCGGACAGTTCGTCACGTTGCACGAGAACGGATTTCGTCTCAGATCCGGAGTCTCTCGACGCGGCAGCTACTCGAGCCTGCTCACGCTGCGGTATGCCGACCGACGTCGCGAAGTGCTGGTGCTGCACGCCGACCCCGAAACACCACGAGGTGGCACCGCTGTTGCGGTGCCACCTCGCTCACTATGCGGCCGAAGCCGGAAAGGTCAGCTGTGCGGGCCTGCGGCGCGCTGGGCCTGCATCCGGTTGTACTTGTCCACGGTGACGGCCACGCCGACCGGGATGCCGACGGCACCCGCGCCGAGCATGCCGCCGACTGCCGCGCCCATGGCGCCGCCGGCCATGCAGCCGCCGATCACGCCGGGGACGGTCAGCGCTGCGGCCGACATGACGGTGACCATGCTGCCCAGGGTCACCGCACCGACGGGGCAGCCGACGGCCGCACCGGCGAAACTGCCTGCCATACCGCCGATTCCGGCCGCGAGGCCGGTGTAGGCGCCGGCCTGCTGCCAGGCGGTGTGCACGTCGGCGAGCACGTTGCCGGTGGCGGCGGGCGGTGTGGGTGCGGCCGCCGGAACCGAGGCGGGCGCGGCCGGATCGCTCGCCGCGGTGTGCTGCGGCGTGCCGAGCAGCTGCTGCTGCGCGGTGTTCTGGACCGAGACCTGTGCGCCGTGCATCGCGACCGTCCCGACGGGGGTGGTCAGCATCGACGAGTTGTCCGTGGTCGAACCGGTGAACTGGACGCCCGGCGCGACCGCGACACCCACGGTGCCGGGATCCGCGGCGGTGGAGGTGTCGGCGTGTGCCGAGCCCGCGGCGAACGCGACGGCCACGGCTGTGAGTGCGGTGACCGTTGTCCCCGCGGTGGTGTATTTCATGGTGATCGAATCCTCACTTCATCGTGATGGAGGTGCGGCCGAAGCCGGGTTTCTACTGCGCGGCGGGCAGCGGGGCGGAGACGAATCCCTTGGCGTGCAACTGGTTGTACTGATCGGTGGCGGTGCCGACCAGCGGCGGAATGCCGGTGATCGCGCCGCCGACCAGGGTGCCCAGACCGCCGCCGGTGACGCCGCCGAGCAGGCAGCCGCCGACGACGCCGATCGGGGTGAGCGTCCCGGCCGTGGTCAGCACGGTCAGGGTGCCGCCGGTGATCGCGCCGACCGGACAGCCGACCGCGGCGCCGAGCGCACCGCCGAACAACTTGCCGTCGTTGGCACCGTTGTTGAAGGCGTTGCTGACCGCGCCGACCGCAGCGTCGATCGCCGCGCTACGGTCCTGTTCGGTTGGGGTGGAAGGGGTTTCGGCGGCGTTGACCACCGCCGACGGAGCCGCGGGTGCGGCGGCGGCGATGCCACCAGCGGCCGCGGTCGCGACCACCGCGAGGGCAGCCAACGTCCCGGCTCGGGTGAGAGTGTTCATGAGTTTCCTCGATCTCGTGTTTTCCTGTTGTTCCCGACCCGGTCCGGCCGGGAAATCTGCGCCGCTCGACCCGCGACCCGCCCGATCGGGTCACGTTCGAATGCGCCTGTTCGGCAACGGATCTCGGCGATGCAGCCGACGCCTGCCCGCTGCGCTCGGCGTCACGCCGAGTCTGTTGCCCACGATTCGGTGATGAATCGGGCCGCCAATGCCTCCGAACCGCGTGCCAGCAGTGCCACATCGGCCCCGACGAGAACGAAGGCCGCGCCTTCGGCCAGGTACGCATCGGCAACGGCGGGGTCGAATGCGTTGACCCCCACGGGAATTCCCTGAGCAATCACCGCTTCGAACGCACGCAGCACAGCCGCGACGACATCCGGATGGGCCTGCTGTCCGAGCAGCCCCATCGAGGCGGCCAGATCCGACGGCCCGACGAATACACCGTCGATGCCGTCGACCGCGGCGATATCCCCCGCGACCGCGACCGCGTCGATCGTCTCGACCTGAACGTACAGCGACACATGGGATTCCGCGTCGGTCAGATACCCCTCGACCCGGTTCCAGCGCGCCGAACGCGCCAGCGCCGACCCGACGCCGCGGCGGCCGCATGGTGGATACCGGGTCGCCTCGACGATCCGGCGAGCCTGTTCGGCGGAGGACACCATGGGTACCAACAGATTCTGCGCACCGAGATCGAGTACCTGTTCGATGTGCACCGGATCATCCGACGCGACCCGCACGACCGGCGTGATCGGATACACGGCGATCGACTGTAGTTGCGCCAGAACCGATTCCAGGCCGTTGGGCCCGTGTTCCATATCGATCAGCAGCCAGTCCAGACCGCTGCCCGCGCAGATCTCGGCGATCAGCGGGCTGCCCGAGCACACCCACATCCCCGCCAGGGGACGCGTGCGCGCGGCGAGAACGTCACGGAGAGTGGGGTTCAGCGGAAGCGGCACGAGATGGTTCCCATCGGTCCGTAGTCACACAGCACGGTGTCGTCGCGCCGAATCCACACCGGCCGGGTGAACGATCCGGCGAGGATGATCTCCCCCGCACCGATCTGCGCGTCGTGCTGATGCAGTTTGTCGGCCAGCCACGCGACGCCGGTCGCCGGATGGTTCAGCACCCCGGCCGCGACGCCGGTCTCCTCGATGGTCTCGTTGCGATACAGCAGCGCCGACACCCAGCGCAGGTCGACATCGCGCGGCGCGACCGGATTGCCGCCGAGCACGAGTCCGCCGTAGGCGGCGTTGTCGGCTATGGTGTCGACGATCGTGCGATCCTCGAGTTCGATGTGCGAATTGAGGATTTCCAGTGCGGGAGTGACGAATTCGGTTGCGCGCAGCACATCGAACACCGTGCAGTCCGGCCCGCGCAACGGCTCAGCCAGCACGAAGGCGAGTTCGACCTCGATGCGGACATTCGAGAAGTCGTCGAAGGGGACGACCGCGCCGTTCTCCCATACCGTGTCGTCGAAGATCACGCCGTAGTCGGGTTCGGTGATGCCGGTGGCGGCCTGCATCGCCCGCGAGGTCAGGCCGATCTTGCGGCCGACCAGGCGACGCCCGTCGGCGATATTGCGATCGCGCCAAACCCCTTGGATCGCATAGGAATCCTCGATGGTGGCGTCCGGATAGCGGGCGGTGATGCGCGGGACGGTGCCGCGGGCGCGTCCGGCCTCGGCCAGTTCGTCGGCGAGGGTGGTGATCGTCTCGGCAAGCAGCATCAGCGGTTCGGCTCCTCGGCGCGTGACTGCTCATACTTGTTGCGCCACTGCGCATTCAGCGGGAACAGTCCTTCGACGCGATGTCCGGCGGCGACCTGCGTGGCGATCCAGGCGTCCTCGTCCTCCTGGGCGAGCGCCTCGTCCACCACATCCTCGGCCATGGCCGGTGGCACCACGATCACACCGTCGTCATCGCCTACCACGATGTCCCCGGGTCGGATCGTGGTGCCGCCGCAAGCGATCGTCAGATCGCTGTCCCAGGGGACGTGCTTACGTCCCAGCACCGCCGGATGCGCACCGGCGGCATGCACCGGAATACCCACGGCCGCAACAGCTTCGATATCGCGCACACCACCGTCGGTGACGATTCCGGCCGCACCCGCGACGTGTGCGCGCAGCGCGAGCACATCACCGAGCGTGCCCGCCCCGGTCTCCCCGCGCGCCTCGATGACGATGATCTCGCCCGGACCGACCGCGTCGAACAGCCGCTTCTGCGCGTTGTACCCGCCGCCGTGGCTGGCGAACAGATCCTCCCGGTTGGGTACGAACCGCAGCGTTCTCGCCGTACCCACCATCTTCACGCCCGGTAGCAGGGGACGTACGCCCTCGATCGTCACATTGTTCAGCCCGCGCTTGCGCAGTTGCGCCGAAAGACCCGCGACGGGTGCGCGCATCAGCTTGTCCCGCAACGCTTTCGGCAGTGCGTTCGATGCCGGGCGCACCACGTCCGCGGCCTCGGTCGTCATCGGATCACCCCGTGGTTCACGGCGGGGAGGTGACAGTGAGCGTGTTGCCCGTCGTACATGACAACTTCCTTCGATAGTTCGGTCGAATTGATCGGATGGCGCGTCTCGAGCTCGAATCCCCTTCCCCCGCAGGCGAAGAGCCGTCAATGGATGCCGAGGTAATCCTCGAGAGTGTCCGGGTTCGCCGTCAGCAGCGGTTCGCGCACCGGTTCGTCCGGGAACTCGCTGGCCTCGAAGAACCAGCGCCGCGAGGCGGGCATCCCCCACAGTTGCGCACGTCGGGGATCGGTGACGTCCCAGCGGATCGGCGGGGTCTCCAGATCGATGAACTGGTAGTGCGTATTGAACAGCTCGACCCGGTGTTGGTCCGGATCACGCAGGTACAGGAACAGGGCGTTGCTGATTCCGTGCCGCCCCGGACCCCGGTCGATCTCATTGCCGAACCCCAGTGCCCCAACGACATCCGCCGCATGGATCAGCGAGGTGGCGTCGGGCACGGCGAAGGCGAAGTGGTGCAGTCGCGGACCCCGGCCGTTGGTGAACACCAGATCGTGAGTATTGCCCTTGATCTCCATCCACGAGCCCCACAGCTCGTCGGTGCCGTCCTCGGCGGTGTACTCCGACATCCGCATCCCCAGCCCGGTCCAGAAGTCGGTGGCCTTCCGCACGTCATAGGTGACCACCTGGAAGTGGTCGATACGTTGCGGCGCACCGGATTTGAACTCGTCGTAGCGCTGCATCCGGCGCGGCGCCACCGCCATCTCGGAGGTGAGTTCCATGAGCGTGCCGACCGGATCGCGGAATTGCAGGGTCGCTCCCTGGTACGCGCGTTCGACCCGCTGATGCTCGATATTGTTGTCCGAGAAGAACTTCTCGGCGAGCCGGATGTCGTCGTCCGACCGCACCCGCAGCCCCACGCGACGCGCCTGAGCGGTATCGGACTGCTCCAGGACCAGACTGTGATGCGCGGCTTCTTCCAGACCACGCATGTAGACGGTGTCGTCGGTCTCCTCGGTGACGACCAGCCCGACGGCATCGCGATAGAAATCCCGGCTCTTCGCCAGATCCGTGACGGCCATGGTGACATGGCTCGCCCGAGTGATCCGAAACGCCGGATCATGATTGGTGACAGGTAGCATGATACTCCAAAACTGTTGCAGGACAGTCGATATTCGCCCGGTTCAATCGGACTTCGACGCCCACTCGGCGAGATAGGCGCGCCCGTAGTCGTTGCCGTTGGGCAGCCGGAAGGTGCTGTGCACGTGGAACCGGGCCGGCAGCCGATTGGTCAGCCACACCCCCGCGTGGTGATCGAGTTCGGCCAGGAAGACCGGACTCTGGATGCGCAGGTAGGTCGGCTGGGTGCCGTCGGTCGCGCCGTACCAGCTGAACCAGGTCTCGTCCAGGTGCGCGTCGAACTCGGCCATGGTGAGCGCGCGTTGCGCGTCCTGGAGCAGCAGGAAGTCCTCGGCCATGGCGCGCAACAACTTTCGCTGCCCGTCGTCGAGTTCACCGGCCGGGATGCCCTCGTACGGCACCACGCGATTGTCCCGGAACGCCCCCGCGACGTGTCGTTCGTCCGCCGGATGCAGCCGCCCCTCGGGCATCGCCGGATCCAGGACCGACTGATAGACAACGGCTTTCGCGCGCTGCTCGGGTGTCAACGAGGACGCGAGCTCGATCGCGAGCCGCTCGCGTGCCTCGAAGATCGGCGGACGCACCCCGTCCGAGACCGCGGGTTCGGCCCCGATGAACACCGGCGCGGCCACGTGCCGCCCGCCCACCGAGACGAAATTGACCGCGACGTGATGTCCGAACAGCTGCCACCCCCACGCCCCGCCGACCTCGGGCGTGCCGTACAGCGCCGCCCAGTAACTCCGGTCGTTCATGATCTTCGGCAGATCCACGAGTTCACCGAGAAACCCGTTGAGCGCCATGGCTTCCCGGACGCGCTCGTACCCCTGCACACTCAGCGAAGCCCGGACCAGCGCCAGGAAAGACTCCGAGACCGCCGCGTCCAGATCCTCGAGCCGCAGACCGACCCGATGGAAGACGAACTCCGGATTGCTCCAGGCCCGGAATTCGTTGTCCCCCACCGCATAGGTGAACTTCTCGCGTTCCTCAGGGCCGAGCAGTGCGAGCATTTTCTCCGCCGCCGCGACCGCTTCGGCATCGTCGGTAGCGGGCGCGGGCGGGAGGGAGTAGAGCCCCTCCCGGACCACCCCGTCGGAGGTGACGCCGACGAACGGCTCGGCGAGCAGTTCGTCCCAGCCACTGAGCAGATCCCGCAGGAAATCCGCGGACAGATATCGGTCCGTCGCGAATTCCTCGTAGGTCATCCCACGGAACCGGGCGATGTGCGGATCGTCGTGGTCGAACAGATACTCCCTGTATCCCCCGGCCGGAAGTTCCACTGCCGCTTCACGTCCCGCCGTGCGCGCGGTCGAGAAGAAACCATCGATGTCCGCGTCGTCCCGCGGTATGTCCTGACTCATCGCCCTCTGCCTCATTGCTGGGTCCGTACGTGATGGCTGCCTAGATCGGCAGGTTGAACATCTGCTTGGCGTTGCCGTACATGATCTGATCGCGCTGCTCGGCGGAGATCTCGACCTCGTTCTGCATGAAGTTGACGCCCTGGCTCATCCAGCCGTAGAACACCGGGAACGAGGAGCCGAACATGTAGTGGTCCGCGCCGTGCACCTTGATCGCGCACTCGATCTGATCCTTGCCCCAGGAGTGCGGGTGGGTCAGGTCGAAGAAGATGTTGCGCTCCATGAAGTTCTGAATCTCCTTGCCGCCGGTGGAATCCAGCCGCTCCAGCGACTCCTTCTTGTTCGACACGTGCGGGGTCAGCAGCGCCTGGTTGGCGAACCAGTTGCCGCCGAGCATGGTGTGCACGAACCGCAGGCCGGGCATCCGGTCGAACATGCCGCTGAACAGTTCGCGACCGACAGCGGTGGCCTGGTCGACGATGCGGCCGAATTCGCGGCGCAGGTTGGTGTACTCGATCACCGAGCGCCACTCCACCGGCAGCGGCGTGTGGTGCACGATGACCGGGATGTTCAGCTTCTCGATGACCTTCAGGTAGGGCTCGAATACCGGATCGTCCAGGTAGAGCTGGCCGTAGTGACAGGCCAGCTGCACCCCGACCGCGCCCAGATCCCCGACGCAGCGCTCGAGTTCGTAGACGTTCTCCTTACCGCCCCACGGCGGCACGCACGCGGTCATGAACAACCGCCCCTCCGAGCGCTTGGTGATCTCGAAGGCGTTGTCGTTCACGGCTTTACACGTCTCGAGGCCCAGCCACTCCTGCCACACCGGCACGCGCATGATGCCGTAGTCGACGCCCGCGTCGTTCATCACGGCCAGTTTGGCCTCGGCCGAATAGTCGCCCTCGACGTAGTTGAGGTTCTGATGCCCGGCGGGCTTCTCGAGGATCATGTGCTTCTTGCCCGTGTCCATGGTCTCCACGCGGGCGATCTCGCCGAAGCCGCGCGGAACGCTGTTCAGGAAGCCGTTCAGCATCGCCTCGTTGGTGAACAGGTCCTCGGGCAGGTGGTGGATGTTGATGTCGACGACGGTCATGCAGGTCTCTCCCGGTCTGCTATAAAGATACTGTTTTCGAAATCATACACACTTTTCGAAGCGTGACAACGCTCACCCGATCAACACCCAGCAGAACGAGGACACGATGACCGAGATCGCCATCATCGGAGCCGGCCCGGCCGGTCTAGCAGCGGCACTTCGCTTGCACCAGAAGGGTTTCCAGCCGCGCATCTACGAGACGGTGCCCGAGTTGAAGCCGCTGGGCGTCGGCATCGACGTCAAGGTCTACGGCACCGCGGAGTTCGAGGAACTCGATCTGCTCGAGGAGTTCCGCGCCATCTCGGTCGACGCGAAGGAGTCGATCTTCTACAACAAGTACGGCCAGGAGATCTACGCCGAACTGTGCGGCGTGCACATGGGCTACCTGCACGAACAGCGTTTCGTGCACCGTGGCGTGTTGCAGATGCTGATGTACCGGACCGTGCTGGAGCGGCTCGGCGCGGACTCGGTGGTCCTGGGCGCGCGCACGCTGGGGTATCGGCAGCAGGACGACAAGGTCACCCTGGATATCGAGTACGGCGACGGCTCGACCGGGCAGATCGTCGCCGATGTGGTCATCGCCGCGGACGGCATCAAATCGGTGGTGCGCCGTCAGATGCATCCCGAGAGCGCGGAGCCGGTGTACTCGGGCATCACCATGTGGCGCGGCACCACGCTGATGGACCCGTTCGCCACGGGCGGCACCATCCTGCACATCGGCGCACCGCAGATCTCCAGCATGATCGTCTACCCGATCGCCGACAACTGGCAGGACTCCGGAAAGACGCTGGTCAACTGGGTGGTCGAGGCCACCCGCGACGAATCGATCGAGGACTGGAACCAGCTCGGCACGATCGAGGAGATCCTGCCGTACTACGACAACACCGAGATCCCGTTCCTGGACGTGCAGGAAATGCTGCGCAATGCGGGCGAGGTCTACCTGTTCCCGCTGATCCGGCACGAACCGCTGGAGAGCTGGGTCGACGGGCGGGTCGTGCTGATCGGCGACGCCGCGCACGCGATGTATCCGCGCGGCGGGAACGGCGCGTGCCAGTCGATCGTCGACGGGTCCGCGCTGGCGGAGAAGCTCGCCACGATCGAGGATCCGCACGAGGCGCTGGTCGCGTTCGAGGCGCAGCGGCTGGCGATGGTGAACGGGATCGTGCTGTCGCATCGCGGTGAGGGGTACGAGGTCATCCGGCGGATGGTCGAGGAGCGCACGAACGGTGAGCGGTTCACCGATATCGAGGAGGTGCTGCCGCTGGCCGAGGCCGACGAGATCTTCAGCAAGTACCACGCTCTGGTGGGTCAGCCGCGTCCGGGTCACGACGCCGGGGACGCCACGGGATTCCGCACCCAGTACGCGCAGCAGGCCGCGCGATGAGCGAATCGGACGGCACGCCAGTGACTTTCGCCGATGAGCGGACCCGGCAGGAGATCTTCGCCGTCGAAAAGCGGCGGCACGAGACGTTGATGGCCGCGGACACCGCGGGGCTCGGCGAGCTGATGGACGACTCGCTGGTGCACATCCACGCGCCCGGTCTCACGCACAGCAAGGCGCAACTGCTCGAGCACGTCGAGAAGCGCCAGGCGTACATCGAGATGCGCCGAGAGCAGTTGCGGCTCAGGCTGATCGGCACGGACGTGGCGATCCTGACCGGGCGGCTGATCAATCACCTGCGCACGCCCGAGGGCGGTGACCGCATCGTCGCCGGGGCGTGCACCCAGGTGCTGCGACGGCGCGCGGACGGGGCGTGGGTCTTCCTCAACTTCCAGCTGACCCCCGACGGCGAACACCTGTGGCCCGCACTGGAATCGGAACTGGTCGAGGACACCGCGGGCGACACCATCGACACCCGCGCGGAGAACGGAGCCGAGAACGCATGAGAATCGCACGATATCGCCTCGGCGACAACACATCCCGGCTCGGGCGCGTGGACGGCGACAAGCTCACCGACATCTCCGACGTGCCCGGTGTCGGGACCTCGCTGCGAGCGATCCTGCCCCGGCTGGACGAGTTGAAGGACGCGATCCTGGCCGCCGAGGGGCCGAGCCACGCACTGTCCGACGTGGTGCTCGAGGCCCCGATCGACAACCCGCAGAAATATCTCGGTATCGGCATGAACTACAAGGCCCATGCCGAGGAGGCCCGCCAGGCCGGGATTCCGATTCCGACCAGCCAGATGTGGTTCAACAAGCAGACCTCCTGCATCGTCGGTCCCTACGACGAGATCGTGAAACCCGGGATCTCCGATGAGCTGGACTACGAGATCGAACTGGCCGTGGTGATCGGGCGGCGGTGTCGGCACGTTGCCGTCGAGGACGCCCGGTCGGTGATCGCGGGATACCTCGTGGCGAACGACGTTTCGGTGCGCGATTGGCTGCACAAGCGTTCTCCCACATTCACTCTCGGCAAATCCTTCGATACGCACGGGCCGCTGGGACCGTGGCTGACCACCGACGACGAGATCGCCGATCCGCTGAATCTGCACATGACCCTGACCGTCAACGGCCGGATCCGCCAGGACTGGGCGACCGACGACATGATCTACGACATCTACGAGCAGATCGCGTATCTCACCCAGGTCATGACGCTCATGCCCGGTGATGTCCTGGCCACCGGCACACCGTCCGGAATCGGCGCTCCCACAGGCGATTTCCTGGTGCCGGGCGATGTGGTGCGGGCCGAGATCGACGGCCTGGGCGTCATCGAGAACCGGGTGATCGCGGAATGAGTCGGCGGGTCAGCGTGAATCCGCCCGGGTTCGCACACACCAACCCGATTCCGGTCGGCAGCCGCATCGGCCCGTTCCTCGCGTCGGGCGTGCTCACCGGACGCGACCCGGTCACCGGTGAGCTGCCGGACAGCCTGGATCGCCAGTGCGCCAACGTTTTCGAGCACGTGCGCGCACTGCTGGGCGCGGCCGGGGGTACCACGGACGACATCCTGAAGATGACGTTCCGGCTGGTGGATTACCGCGATCGGGAGGCGCTGAACCGGGAATGGCTGGCCATGTTCCCGGACCCCGCGACCCGGCCCGCGCGTCAAGCCGTCGCCGCGCAACTCGACGGCGGCAGCCTGATCCACTGCGATCTACTGGCCGTTCTCGACGAGTCCGCCGCAGGGTGAGACCGGAACACGTGGGCGCCCACCGCCCGGCAGTCGCGGTGCGCGCCCATTCCCCCACTACGCCAATAGAATTCGAGGAGTATCCATGAGCTCGAGTGAAGCCGAGCTGCTCGCCGAGGTTCCCGAGGGATTGTTGATCGCGGGCGCCTGGCGTCCGGCGAACTCCGGCGCTCGGTTCGCGGTGCACGATCCCGCGACCGGGGCACGGATCAAACAGGTCGTCGACGCGGATGTCGCGGACGGGCGTGCCGCGCTCGACGCCGCGTGCGACGCGTTCCCGGGATGGGCGGCCACCGCACCGCGTGCCCGTGCCGAAATCCTGCGCCGCGCTTTCGAACTCGTGCGAGAACGTGCCGAAGATCTCGCATTGCTGATGACCCTCGAGATGGGCAAACCGCTCGCCGAGGCCCGGGGTGAGGTCACCTACGGCGGTGAATTCCTGCGCTGGTTCGGCGAGGAGGCGGCCCGGATCACCGGACGTTACGGCAGCACGCCGGAGAACTCCGGGCGGATGATCATCACTCGGCATCCGGTCGGGCCGTGCTACCTGATCACCCCGTGGAACTTCCCGCTCGCCATGGCGACCCGAAAGATCGCCCCCGCCTTGGCCGCCGGATGCACGGTGGTGCTCAAACCCTCCGAACTCACTCCCCTGACCACCCTGTTGCTGGCCCAGATCCTCAGGGACGCAGGACTTCCCGACGGCGTGCTGAACGTCGTCACCACGACCTCCGCCGGACCGGTCTCCACCGCCATCCTCACCGATCCGCGACTGCGCAAGCTCTCCTTCACCGGCTCCACGCCGGTCGGCAAGCTGCTGCTGGCGCAGGCGGCCGGCAATGTCCTGCGCACATCGATGGAACTCGGCGGCAACGCCCCGTTCCTGGTCTTCGCGGACGCCGACCTGGACCGCGCGGTCGACGGCGCGATCGCCGCCAAGTTCCGCAATATCGGCCAGGCGTGCACGGCGGCCAACAGATTCCTCGTACACCGCGACGTGGTGGAGGAATTCACCCGCCGCGTCACCGACCGCGTGCGCACCTTCACCATGGGTCGCGGCACCGAGGACGGCGTCACCATCGGCCCCCTGATCGACGACCGCGCGGTCCGCAAGGCCGACGACCTGGTCGGCGACGCGGTGACCCGCGGAGCGACGGTCCTGATCGGCGGCAATGCCGTCGAAGGCCCCGGATCCTTCTTCCCCGCAACGGTTCTCGGCAATGTCCCCGCCGACAGCCGAATCCTCCGGGAGGAGATCTTCGGCCCCGTCCTGGCCATCGTCCCCTTCGACACCGAGGACCAGGCCGTCCACCTCGCCAACGCCACCGAATACGGCCTGGTCTCCTACGTCTACACCGAAAACCTCACCCGCGCACAACGTCTCATCGAACGCCTCGAAACGGGCATGACCGGCCTCAACGTCGGCGTGGTCTCCAACGCCGCGGCCCCCTTCGGCGGCTGGAAACAATCCGGCCTGGGTCGCGAAGGCGGCCCGGAAGGTATCGAGGAGTACCTCCACACCAAATACACCATGACCCCCGACCCCTTCGCGTAGTCGAGGACTCGGATCAGCCCCACGCGCCAGCAGATCAGCGCATATTCCTGTGTGAATTCACAGGGCGCATACGCCGGACACCATGAGAACAACGCTCTACCTTTCGAAGAGTATTGTTACCAACCCGCGTGGGAGGGCCGATGGCCACCTTGCCCAACACTCCGGAATCGGACGATATCGAGCAGCCCGATACCGGCCGCCTCGCCGACGACGCCTCACGCTGGCGGATCCTCGCCATCGTGGTCGCCATGGTGCTGCTGTCCGAAGTCACCACCTTCCAGCTGACGATGGTCGGCTCGGCCCTACAGAAGATCACCAAGACGTTCTCCGACGTCGGGGCCGACATCAACTGGGCGGTGATCCTGCCGGGCATTGTCGGCGCGGCGACCACGCCGATCCTGGGCAAGCTCAGCGATATGTGGGGCAAGAAGCGGATCTTCCTGCTGTGCGGGGTGTTCTTCCTGGTCGGCAGCCTGCTCGACGCGATCACCAGCAACTGGTGGGTGTTCCTGATCGGCCGCGGATTGCAGGCGTTCACCGTCGCGATGACCGTGATCACCTACGGCCTGGTCCGGGATCTGTTGCCGCGCAAGCACATTCCGATCAGCCTGGGCGTGGTGGCCAGCGGCGTCGGATTCTCCGCGGTGCTGGGTCCGGTCGTGGCCGGACTGCTGGTCGACAACTTCGACTGGCGCGCGATGTTCTGGTTCCTGGCGATCTACGTGGTGGCCGCGATGGCGGTGATGGCCGTGGTGGTTCCGGAGAGCAAACTCCGTGTGCGCCAACGCATCCAGCCCTTCGGCATTCTCGCGCTCTCGGCCGGCACCATGCTGATCCTGATCTACGTCGACAAGGGTCAGGAGTGGAAGTGGGGGCATCCGGCCACACTGGCCTGGCTGATCGGCGGCCTGCTGCTCGTGGCCGCCTTCGTGCTGATCGAATTCCGTTCCAGCGCACCGATCATGGATGTTCGCCTGCTGCTGAGCCCGAAGGTCGCGCTCACCCTGCTGCTGATGCTGTTCGGCGTCGGCGTGCTCGCGGTGATGCCGACCGCCACCGGCTACATGACCCAGACGCCGAGTCCGGACGGCCTGAAGGAGTCCGTGGTGCAAGGCGTTGTGGCACAGGCACATCAGATGACCGGGGTCACGCTGCCCGCGTCGCTGGTGCACGTGGGTCTCGATCCCGGATACCACTACGGCAGCGGTTTCAGCCTGCTGGCCTACGCCCTGCACATCGGCATCACGACCGGCATCGTGGCCATGATCGTCGGCCCGATCAGCGGACTGCTGGCGCGGCGGATCGGGGTCCGGTTCCACGCGATCGTCGCCTGCGTGATCACCGCGGTGTGCGCGGCCGGTTTCGCCCTGGCCATCCCGCACTACTCGTGGCAGATCTTCGCGATCCTGGCCGGGGTCTTCGGCATCGGATTCGCGCTGTTCTACACCGCGGGCTCGGTCCTGATCGTCGACGCCCTGCCCGAGGAACAGCAGGGCATCGGCTCGGGCATGCTGGGCGTCACGATGGGTCTGGGCTCGGCCATCGGCACCGCGATCCTGGCCGCGTTCCAGGCCGCGCATCCGCTGCAAGCGCACATCGACGTGATGGGGCATTCGGTCACCCAGCCCATCCCCCAGGTGTTCGCCGACCGCGCCTACGTGCTGACCTTCTGGTTCATGGCCGCACTGGTCCTGGTCGCCCTGGTCATCGCGCTGGTGATGCGGCACGGACGTAAGCCGAGTACGGCGGGAATCATCACCGCGTAGTCACCGCCGAAGGTGCGGGCCGGGTACCGATCGGTACCCGGCCCGCACCTTCGAATTTCGTTTCACACCAGCGTGTTTCGCGCCGCGAGCATCAGATGATCGAACCCACATCGTGCCGGACCAGATTGTCCAGGGCCCGTTCGGCGACCGCCGCGATGGTCATGGACGGATTACACGCCGCGCAGTTGCCCGGAATCAACGCACCGTCCAGCACGTAGAGACCGCGCTGCCCGTGCACCCGCCCGTCCAGATCGCAGACCGTGCCCATCGGCGCGCCGCCCAGCGGATGCCAGGTGGAGGGCATGATCGCATTGGTGTCGGTGAGCACGCTCGCCGGGCCCGCGACCTTGCGGACCAGCGGCCCGATGTAGCCGTTCTGCGCGTCGGCGTCACCCTCCTTCGCCCACTCGAGCACCGCCTCGCCCCGGCCGGAGTCGTAGACGAAACGGCCGCGGGCATTGCTGACGCCGTAGCCGACCAGCATCGTGGTGCGCGCGTCCAGGCCCATCGGGGGAATCGACGCCTGGATCACCGTCGCGGCGGTAGCGGGATTCTCCCAGTTCAGGCTGCCGTAGACGACCGGGCCGCCCTGCGGATAGCCGATATCGGCGTCCAGGCAGGTCCAGGTGTAGATGCGGTCGCCGTTGGTGCCCCAGCCGCCGCCGAGCCCGTCGGGCAGGTCCGGGATGCGGCCGGTGGCGGCGGCGCGTACGAGCAGCCGGGTGGTGTTCAGGCTGCCCGCGGCCATGACCAGTGTCGGGGTGGTGAGGATCTTGTTCTCCAGCACCTTGCCCGAGTCGTCGGTCCGGTCCACGTGCACGATCCAGCGGCCGTCCTTGGCACGCTCGATCTCGGTGACGTGATGCAGTGAGGCGACCGTGGCCCTGCCCGTCGCCATCGCCGCGGCCAGATAGGTGACATCGACCGAATGCTTGCCGCCGTTGTTCACTCCCAGCGCGCCGTCGCCGTTGGTGTACGACGGTTTCATCCGGCCGCGGATCTCGTCCAGGGCGTAGTTCCAGTCGATCGGCATCGGGATCTTCGACACCGGCAGCCCGGCCCGGCGTGCATGTTCGGCGAACACGCGCACGGCCGTGTAGTTGCGGGTCTTGATCAATTCGTCAGGGGCGACGGCGATCTGGAGCATCTTCGCCACTCGCGGGTAGTGGACCCGATGCATGGTGTCCCAGTCCAATTGCGCCGGAAGCTGGCTCTCGAACGCCGCTTTCGCCGGTTCGAGGGTCATGCCCTGATACACCAGCGATCCGCCGCCGACCCCGGCCGCGCACAACGCGGTCATATTCGGGCTGGTCACCGTCTCGAGCAGACCCGCGTACGGATCGAAACCGACCGTCTTGCCGAACAATCGGGGCGCGGACCCGTACCAGAGCATGCGTTTGTCGGGCGAGGTCGCGTGCGGGAAGGTCTCCGAGTTCGGCCCGGTCGGCCACCAGCGTCCGCGTTCGAGCACCAGCACCGGCACACCGGCCTGCGCCAGCCGCAACGCGGTGACACCGCCGCCGAAGCCGGACCCGATCACGATCACCCGATGGTCCTCGCGCACGATCCGCGCCCGGCCCACCGCCGCACCGATCCCGCCCACGGCGTTCGCCGATCCCGTTCCCGCACCGGCTATCCCCGCCGCCACCGCACCACCGAGTAGCGCGCGACGGGTGATGACAGACATCGATCGACCTCCAAATACGCAGGAAATGCACTCGGCATCGAATTCACCGCGCGGAACAACGACCTGCGAAACGTCACGACTCGGCGAAGTCGACCTGCATCGACGTGGTTGTATGAGGAATACGAATTCCCTCGGACTGCGGAATGCACGTTAACGTCGGGACCGGCCGGGCTCAATCCGCGCACCGGATATCCGGGGAACCAACAGGCCCGGCGTCGGAAAACCTGACTCCGCCCACAACAATCGCGGCACCGCGCATCGGCGGTCCGCGACTCGGTTACCGCCCCCGCGCGCCTTCCTCTATTCTCGTTCCGTGAGTTCCTTCGACGCTGTGCTGGCCGATTCGGCGGATCGCGGTGCATACAGCGCGGCGCAGGCTCGAACCATCGCCGCGGCGGTCGAATTGTTCAGCCAGCACGGCGTCAGCGGCACCTCGCTGCAGATGATCGCCGACGCGGTCGGGGTGACCAAGGCCGCCATCTATTTCCAGTTCCGCACGAAGTTCGACATCGTGCTCGGGGTGGCCACCACAGAACTGGCCTGGCTCGCGGCCGCGGTGGACGAGGCCGAGGCCGAACAGTGCGATGTCACCGCCCGTGAGATGCTGCTGAGCCGGATGATCGACCTCACGATCGAGCGTCGCGGCATGGTCGGGATGTTGCAGACCGATCCGGTCATCGTCGAGTTCCTGGCGGACTACGAGCCGTTCCACCGGGTCATGGAGCGACTGTTCGCGGTGCTCGAGACGGGCGATTCGGCCGGGACGATGGAGGTGCCGGCCGCGATGCTGATGGCGGCCATCAGCGGCGCCGCCGCGCATCCGCTGGTCGCGAATTTCGACAACGCAACTCTGCGTTCTCATTTGATGCATCTGGCACAACGGTTGTTCAGATTGCCCGGATGATTCCGGGCGAGAAATAAAATTCCGCGACCTCCCGGAATACGGGCACACATTCCGCAAACAACACTAGTTGATCGGCTAGGTGCGGTTACCGAGAGCGGCCATACAGCACCGGCCGGACGAGACAGTGACCGGCACTCGAACGGGCCTTGTCCCCGGCTTGCCGTTAGGCTAGCCTCTGACTAGCTGATCGGCTAGGTCACGGTTTCGACGTACGACGCTTCTCGATATTCCGACCTCCCATCGCTCACAACTCGACGACGAGACGCGGAGGCAGAAATGAACTCAGGTGGTTCGATGTCCCTCGCTCTCACACCACTTCCCGCTGATTCCGACCACCTGGGCACACGCACCCGCCGGGCGCTGATCGATGCCATCTCGCGCGGCACGATCACCGCTCGCACCGTCCCCGAGGCCGAGGCAGCCGCCATCGAATGGGCGCAGGCGGGAATCCCACTGGAGATCGTGCACAAACAGCTGACCGACGGCGTCGTGCACGCATGCCGCCTGAATTCCTGCGCCACAACCGATTCCGGACTCCCCGACACGGTCGTGGAAACCCTGACCACGGTGCTGGCGACGATATCGACCGCGTATCTGACCGAACTCGGCGACCGACAGTCCCCGCGACAGCGCCTGATCTCCGCACTGCTCGACGGCCGGGACACCACCGGACTGTCCCGCGAGTGCGGTATCGCGGTCGCACGGTCCTACGCGGCGGTGGCGGTGGCGTTTCCGCTGCGTCGCGGGCGTGGCCCGCTGCGTCCCGACGCAAGGACCAAGGTCACCCTCGAACTCGAACGCCGGACCGGGCGCACCGCACTGGCCCGGCTGTCGGATCAGGGCGGCACCCTGTTGATCCCCGCGCCCGTCGAGGATGCGGTACTGGACCGCCTGCTCACCCGGCTGTCCGCGGCGGCCGGAGTCGGCCTCACCGCGGCCACCACCGCCGCGACCCCCGACACGATCGCCGGCGCGGTCCGCCACGCGCACGAATTACTCGATCTGGCACTGGTTTTCGGCCGCATCGGCAAGTTGTACCGGCTCGCGGATCTGGCCGTGGAATACCAGCTGACCCGTCCGGGCCCGGCCCGCGACCAGCTCGCCGCGGTGCTCGCCCCGATCGAGCACGCCCCGCACCTGATGCAGACCCTGCGCCTGCACCTGCCCGGTGTCCTGAGCCGCCAGGCGATCGCGCACCGGCTCAACATCCACGTCAACACCGTCGACTATCGGCTCAAGCGCGTCGCGGCGCTCACCGGATTCGATCCGCTGATCCCGTCGGGTCAGTGGACACTGTGGTCCGCGGTGATCGCCCGCAGCCGCGCCGGCTTGCTCAGCGCCACCGGGTGAACGACCTCGCCGATGCGCTCAGCCGGGGATCTCGAGCAGCCGGTGGGTGATCTCGAGCAGATGGGTGTACAGCACCTCGTCGTCCAGATCCGCCACGAGCGGATGGGTGACCGCGCCGCCGACCGCGGCGGAGATCATCGCGACCTTCACCCGCACGCCGCTGTCCCCCACATCGCCGATGTGCGCCGCGATCAGTCCCCCGATCATCCGCTGGAACGCCTCGTTCTCCGCGAGCGACCGGACCAGCACCGGATCGGTCTGCAACATGCCGACCAGCTGCCGCCGCCGCACCACGAGCGCGACGACCTGCTCGACCGTCACCCGCCGCGCCCGCTCGTCGTCCGCCAGCTGATCGCCGACCGACACCGCCGCCGTCAATCCGGCCAGCTCGGATTCCACGACCGCGACCACGATCTCGTCCTTGGTCCGGAACTGGTGGTAGACAGCCGCTTTCGTAATCCCGAGGGCGTCGGCGATCATCTGCAACGAGGTGCCGCTGACTCCGTGCTCGGCGAACAGTCGCAGTGCCGTGTCGATGGTCCGCCGCTTGGCCGCGCTGTATCCGGACCGAGTCACGACACCATTCGTCGAACCGGAGCCAGCTTCCACGTCATCGAGACTATCCGACCGCCGTTCGGGACCGCCTTGCGCGCTGCCGACCGCTAGCCCACCGCGCGAACGATCAGTGCGTCGCCTTGACCGCCGCCACCGCACAGCGCGGCCGCGCCGATGCCGCCGCCACGACGCTTCAACTCCAACGCCAGATGCAGCACGATGCGAGCGCCGGACATGCCGAGGGGGTGGCCGATGGCGATCGCGCCGCCGTTGACATTGACCTTCTCCGGATCGATGCCGAGCTTGCGCGCGGAGGCGATCCCGACGACGGCGAACGCTTCGTTGATCTCCACCAGATCCAGATCGGTCGGGGAGATACCTTCTCGCGCACAGGCTTTGGCGATGGCGTTGGCGGGCTGTTCCTGCAATGTGGAGTCGGGTCCGGCGACCACGCCTGCCGCGCCGATCTCCGCGATCCAGCTCAGGCCCAGCTCCTGCGCCTTGGCCTTGCTCATCACGACCACCGCGGCCGCGCCGTCGGAGATCTGGGAGGCCGAACCCGCGGTGATGGTGCCGTCGGGGGCGAAGGCGGGACGCAACTTGGCCAGCGACTCGACGGTGGTGTCGGCCCGGATGCCCTCGTCCTCGCCGATCACGATCGGGTCGCCCTTGCGCTGCGGCACCGACACCGGCGTCACCTCATCGGTGAATACACCGTTCTTCCAGGCCGCGGCCGCATTGCGATGTGACGCGGCGGCGAAGGCGTCCTGATCATCGCGGCTGATGGCGTCCACGGCATTGCGGGCATCGGTGAGCGTCCCCATGGCCTCGCCGGTGAAGATGTCCTGCAAACCATCCGCGATCATGTGATCGTCGAGGGTGGTGTCGCCGTATTTGAAACCTTCACGGCTCTTGGTCAGCAGATGCGGCGCGCGGCTCATGGACTCCTGCCCACCGGCCACCACGATCTCGTACTCCCCCGCGCGAATCAGCTGATCCGCCAAGGCAATCGCGTTGATGCCCGACAGGCACACCTTGTTGATCGTCAACGCCGGAACGTTCATCGAGATGCCCGCGGCCACCGCGGCCTGACGCGCCGGAATCTGCCCGGCCCCGGCGGTCAACACCTGCCCCATGATGACGTAATCGACCAGTTCCGGTGCCACACCGCCCTTTTCGAGCGCCGCCCTGATCGCGAACCCGCCCAGCTCCGAACCGCTGAACCCGGACAATCCGCCGAGCAGCCGACCGACCGGGGTCCGGGCTCCCGAGACGATGACGGAAGTATGTGCGTCAGACATGGGCTTGCTCCTCCAGGGCGACGGTCAACTCGTAACCTGTTGCGGCAGTGATCTGTTCGACGGTCACCTCGGGTGCCAGCTCGCGCAGCAGCAACGCCCCGTCCTGCACGTCGATCACCCCGAGATCGGTGATGATGCGCTGCACCACGGCTTTTCCGGTCAACGGCAGCGTGCACCGCTCGACGATCTTCGGGCCGCCGTCCCGATCGGTGTGTTCCATGAGCACGATGACCCGCCGGGCGCCGTGCACCAGGTCCATCGCGCCGCCCATGCCCTTGACCATCTTGCCCGGCACCATCCAGTTCGCCAGGTCGCCGTCGTGCGAGACCTGCATACCGCCCAGCACCGCGGTATCGATGTGCCCGCCGCGAATCATCCCGAACGACAACGCCGAATCGAAGAACGCCGCACCCGGATTCACCGTCACGGTTTCCTTGCCCGCGTTGATGAGGTTCGGATCCACCGCGTCCTCGGTCGGGTACGGGCCGGTGCCCAGGATCCCGTTCTCCGAATGCAGCACCACGTTCACGCCCGCGGGCAGGTGGTTCGGAATCAGCGTCGGCAGCCCGATCCCCAGATTCACGTACTCACCGTCGACCATCTCGGCCGCCGCCCGCGCGGCCATCTGCTCCCGGGTCCAGCTCACGCTGCATCCTTTCCGTCATGAGCGGGGCGCTGCGTGGTTACGCTCCGCTGCCTCCTCCGCGCCTGACCGCTCATGCCGATACCGTCCTCTTCTCGATTCGCTTCTCCTGCACGCCCGTATGCACCAGCCGCTGCACGAACACACCCGGCAGATGCACCTGCGAGGGATCGAGTTCCCCTGGCCGCACCAGCTTTTCGACCTGCACGACGGTGGTCCGCCCGGCCATCGCGGCCAGCGGGTTGAAGTTCATCGCGGTCTTGTCGAACACGAGATTGCCCAGGGTGTCGGCGATTTCGGCGTGCACGAGCGCGTAGTCCGCGACGATCGACTCCTCGAGCACGTAGTCGCGGCCGCCGAATTCGCGAATCTCCTTGGGCGGCGAGGCGATCGCCACCGAACCGTCGGAGTTGTAGCGCCACGGCAGCCCGCCCTCGGACACCGGCGTGCCGACCCCGGCCGGGGTGTAGAACGCCGGAATCCCGGCGCCACCGGCGCGCAGTCGCTCGGCGAGGGTGCCCTGCGGGGTGAGTTCGACCTCCAGCTCACCGGCCAGGTACTGCCGCGCGAACTCCTTGTTCTCACCCACGTACGACGCGGTCACGCGCCGAATCCGCCCGGCCGACAACAGGATTCCCAGACCCCAGTCGTCGACGCCACAGTTGTTGGAGAACACCTCGAGCCCGGACACCCCGCGCTCGGCCAGCGCGCCGATCAACGCGTTCGGAATGCCGCACAGGCCGAATCCGCCGACCGCGAGCGAGGCTTCGTCGGGAATGTCCGCGACGGCCTCGGCCGCCGAGTCGTATATCTTCACCGCCACCGGGTACCGCACCTTTCGTCCACTGAACGGACGTCGTCCTTCGTTCCCGGTAGTGAACAATATCCAGGCTCTATCTGGAAAGCGGTTCGCGGGAAGTGCTCGATATCCGGCCGCGCCCACACTCACGCGTTCACTCAGTGAACGCGCGTCTATACTTCGTGAGATGACCCGAGCAACGCAGGAGAGTTCGCACGTGGTCGAGCGCGCGGCACGCCTGCTGCGGGCCATCAGCGCGTACCGATCCGATGGCGCGTCGACCACCGAACTGGCCAATACGACGGGCCTGGCCCGCCCCACGGCGCATCGGCTCCTGGTCTCGCTGGCCGAACAGGGTCTCGCCGATCGGGACGCGAAGACCGGACGGTGGTTGCTCGGCCCCGAGTTGTATCTGCTCGGCGCGGTGGCCACGAACCGCTACGACATCACCGATCAGGCCCGCGACATAGTCGATCAGATCTCCCGGCTGACCGGGGAGAGCGCGTTCCTGTCCGCCCATCGGGGCGATGAGACGGTCTGCATCCTGTGCCGCGAGGGCAGCTTTCCGCTGCGCTCGCACGTGCTGCACGAAGGTAAACGTTTCCCGCTGGGCGTGGCCTCGGCGGGCCTGGCGATTCTGAGTCACCTGCCGGGCCGGGAGATCGACGACTATCTGAGTCACACGGATCTCGCCGCCGAGTGGGGTGAGGTGCATTCGGAAGATCAAGTGCGCCAACGGATCGCGACAACCTTGGCCGATGGTTACGCCGTCAATCCGGGACTCATAGTCGAAGGCAGCTGGGGTATGGGCGCGGCGGTATTCGATCGGGCCGGACGTCCGGCGTGGGCATTGAGCCTCACCGGCGTCGAAACCCGTTTCCGGGAGCCCAGGAGAACCGAGTTGGGCACACTCCTGCTGGAGCATGCCCATCGGCTCTCGGTCCGGCTCAAATCACAGTGATCAGTGCGCGGCCTGCCGGTCCCCCGCCCGACGCACGATCTGCTCGGCGTGCCGGAACACCGGGGCGTCCACCATCTTCCCCTCGAAACTGAACACCCCGCGCTCGTTCCCGGCGGCGGCCAGAACCCTGCTGGCCCAATCGAATTCCGCGTCGGTCGGCGCGTACGCGTCGCGGATCACCGCCACCTGACTCGGGTGGATCGCCACCTTCACATCGAATCCGACCGCGACGGCGTCATCGGATTCCGCGCGCAATCCGTCGAGATCCCTGATGTCCAGGAACACCCCGTCCAGCGCCAGCTTGCCGTACGCCTTGGCCGCCAGCAGGCAGCTCGACCGCAGCTGCACCGCGACGTCGCGGTACGAACCGTCCGCGCGCCGGCTGGCCGTGCCACCGAGACCCGCGACCAGATCCTCCGCACCCCACATCACGGCCACCGTATTGGCCGCCCGCGCCGATTCCGCGACCGTCAGCACACCCAGCGGCGATTCGATCAACGCGATCACCTCGCGCGGCGCGAGCGCCGAAACCTGTTCCGCCGACTCACATTTGGGCAACATCAGGCGCGTGTACCGCGTCTGGGCCAACGCCTCGAGATCCAACCGCTGATCCTCGGTCCCGGATGCGTTGACGCGCACCACGGTTCGCGCGGGATCCAGCGGCGTATCGATGATCGCCCGCCGCGCCGCCGCCCGATCCGCCGCCGCCACACCGTCTTCGAGGTCGAGGATCACCACATCCGCGACCGCCGCGGCCTTGGCGAACCGTTCGGGCCGATCGGCCGGGCAGAACAACCACGCCGGACCCGCCGGGGTCCACTCCGTCGCACTCATCTCACTGTCCTTCCGGCCGCTTGCGGACCATCGTCTTGCGGACGGCGGTCGCGACGACATCGCCGTGCTGATTGCGCCCGGTGTGGGCGAAGGTGACGATGCCCTCCCCCGGACGGCTCCTGGATTCGCGCTTCTCCACGATCTCGGTCTCCGCGTAGAGCGTGTCGCCGTGGAAAACCGGTTTGGGGAAGGCGATTTCGGAGAATCCGAGGTTGCCGACGATGGTGCCCTGGGTCAGCTGCGCCACGGACAGGCCGACCAGCGTGGACAGGGTGAACATCGAATTCACCAGTCGCGCGTTGAACGGCGGCAGCTCGTCCGCGAACGCGGCGTCCAGGTGCAGCGCCTGGGTGTTCATCGTCAACGTGGTGAACAGGACGTTGTCGGCCTCGGTCACCGTGCGTCCGGGCCGGTGCTCGTACACCGCACCGGTCTCGAACTCCTCGAACCACAAGCCGCGCTGCACGATTCGACGCGGCTTCGCGTCCACCGACTCGCTCACAGTCCCGCCTCCCGCGCGATCAACATCAGCTGCACCTCGGTGGTGCCCTCGCCGATCTCCAGGATCTTCGAGTCCCGGTAGTGCCGGGCCACCGCGTATTCGTTCATGAAGCCGTAGCCGCCGAAGATCTGCGTCGCGTCGCGGGCGTTGTCCATCGCCGCCTCGCTCGCGGCCAGCTTCGCGATCGACGCCTGCTTCTTGAAAGGCTTGCCCGACAACATCAATGCCGCCGCGTCGTAGTAGGCGGTGCGGGCGGTGTGCGCGCGGGCCTCCATGCGCGCGATCTTGAACGCGATCGCCTGATTCGCGCCGATCGGCCGCCCGAATGCCTCGCGCTCCTTGGCATATCGGACCGATTCGTCCACGCAGCCCTGCGCCGCGCCCACGGACAACGCCGCGATCGCGATGCGGCCCTCGTCCAGGATGCGCAGGAAGTTCGCGTAACCGCGCCCGCGCTCGCCGAGCAGGTTCTCCTGCGGCACCCGGACATCGTCAAAGCTGAGCGGGTGCGTGTCCGAGGCGTGCCAACCGACCTTGTCGTACGCGGGTTCGGCGGTGAATCCCGGCGTCGAAGTCGGGACCAGGATGGTCGAGATCTCTTTCTTCCCACCGTCTTTCACGCCCGTCACGGCAGTCACGGTGACCAGCTTGGTGATATCGGTGCCGGAGTTGGTGATGAACTGCTTGCTGCCGTTGATCACCCAGTCCGTGCCGTCCGCGAGGGCGGTGGTGCGCGTGCCCCCGGCGTCGCTGCCCGCGCCCGGTTCGGTCAAACCGAAGGCGGCCAACGACTTTCCGCTCGTCAACTGCGGCAGCCACTCCTGCTTCTGCGCCTCGTTGCCGAACCGGTAGATCGGCATCGCACCCAGCGAGACGCCCGCCTCGAGCGTGATCGCGACGGACTGATCGGCCTTGGCGAGTTCCTCGAGCGCCAGGCACAGCGCGAAGTAGTCGCCGCCCTGCCCGCCGTACTCCTCGGGAAACGGCAGCCCGAACAGCCCGAGTTCGGCCATCCCCGAAACCACTTCGTACGGGAAGGTGTGGTTGCGGTCGTGTTCGGCGGCGACCGGCGCGACCACCGAGCGGGTGAAGTCGCGGACCGTCTTCGCCAGCTGGGCGTACTCCTCCGGTAGCGCCCCGGTGGATAGATAGTCGGTCATTTCTGGTCGCCTTCCTCGTGCTGTTCGATGGGGATGACCCGGGCCAGCAACTGGTCGACCTTGACCTGATCGCCGGTGGAGACATGGATTTCGACGGTGCCGTCGACGGGTGCGGTGAGCGCGTGCTCCATCTTCATCGCCTCCACGACCACGATCGTCGTGCCCGCGGTCACGGTGGTTCCGGATTCGACGCCGACGGCGATGACCGAGCCGGGCATCGGGCTGGTCAGCTCGGCCTCACCGGCGTGCGCGTCACCGGCGCGGGTGTGCTCGCGCGCGACCTCGCGGATCGTCACGACTCCGGAAGATGTTGCCAGCCAGAGGTTTTCGTCCTGCTCGGCGACGCGGTAGGTCTCGCTCAGGCCGTCGATCGTCACGCGCAGCTCGGACCCGGTCAGCGACGCGGTCAGGGTTCGCGGTTCACCGTCTTCGACGGTGACGGACGCCACGTCGGGACTTCCGGCGATGCGGACGTGCACCACACCGCCGCCCACCGCGAGCCGCAGTGTGGTCGGCTCGCGATCGCCGACCCGCCACCCGCTCGGCACCTCCCACGGATCGGCCGCGCCGCTGGGCCACAGACTCAGCCACCGGAACGCCCCGGCCGCGATGACCTGCGCGTCCGACGGCTCGGCCGCGACGAAATCCGCCACCCGCCGATCCAGCAGCCCGGTGTCGAGCCGACCCGCCACCACGTCCGGATCCGCGAGCAGGAACCGCGCGAACTCGACATTGGTGACGACGCCGAGTACCGCCGTCCCCGCCAACGCCCGATCCAGGCCGCGCAGCGCGGTCGCGCGATCCGCGCCGTGCACGATCACCTTCGCCAGCATCGGGTCGTAATCGCTGCCGACGACCGTCCCGGTGCGCAGCCCGGAATCCACCCGAACACCTGCGCCGGACGGTTCGACCAGGTCCACGACCGTGCCGCCGGTGGGCAGGAAGCCGCGCGCGGGATCCTCCGCGTAGACGCGGGCCTCGATCGCGTGCCCTGTCAGCGTGATCTCGTCCTGCGCGATGGTCAGCTTCTCACCGGCCGCGACCCGCACCTGCCATTCGACCAGGTCCAGGCCGGTAACCATTTCGGTGACCGGATGCTCGACCTGCAATCGGGTGTTCATCTCCATGAAGAAGAACTCGTCCGGACGATCCGCCGAAACGATGAACTCGACCGTCCCCGCACCCGCGTAGTCGACACTGCGAGCCGTGGCGCAGGCCGCCGCGCCGATCCTTGCCCGCGTGGCCTCGTCCAGCAGCGGCGAGGGCGCTTCCTCGATCACCTTCTGGTGCCGCCGCTGCAAACTGCACTCGCGTTCACCGAGATGAATCACGTTGCCGTGGTTGTCGGCGAGGATCTGCACCTCGATATGCCTGGGCCGCAACACGAATCGCTCCAGGAACAAGGTGTCGTCCCCGAACGCCGAGGCCGCCTCCCGCCGGGCACTGATCAACGCGGCGGGCAGCTCGGCCGGATCCTCGACCATCCGCATCCCCTTGCCGCCACCGCCCGCCGACGGTTTGACCAGCACCGGATAGCCGATCTCGGTGGCCGCGGCGATCAGCTCGGCGTCGGTGAGCCCCGGCTTCGCGATACCGGGCACCACCGGCACGTCGAAGGCCGCGACCGCGTTCTTCGCGGTGATCTTGTCGCCCATCACCTCGATCGCGCGCGCGGACGGCCCGAGGAAGACGATGCCCGCCGCCTCCAGCGCGGCGGCGAAACCCGCGTTCTCGGAAAGGAATCCGTATCCGGGATGCACCGCCTGCGCCCCCGTGCGACGCGCGGCATCCACCACCTTGCCGATATCGAGGTAACTCTCGCGGGCCGCGGCGGGCCCGAGCAGCACCGCCACATCGGCCTCGCGCACGTGCCGCGCGTCCGCGTCGGCCTCGCTGTACACCGCGACCGAGCGAATACCCATGGCGCGCAGGGTGCGGATGACCCGCACCGCGATCTCACCGCGATTGGCCACCAGTACGGTGTCGAACAGGCCCGCCCGATCCCCGTCGCGTCCGGCTGCTGTCGTCATCATCATCCTTCTCTGCCGTCACATCCGGAACACGCCGTAGGACACCGGCTCGATCGGGGCGTTCGCGCAGACCGAAAGCGCCAGTCCGAGAACGGTTCTGGTATCGGCGGGGTCGATGATCCCGTCGTCCCACAGGCGCGCGGTCGAGTAGTACGGGTTGCCCTGGGCCTCGTACTGTTCGCGGATCGGGGCCTTGAACGCCTCCTCGTCCTGCGGCGACCACGGCTTGCCGGAGGAGTCGAGCTGGTCGCTGCGGACGGTCGCCAGCACCGAGGCGGCCTGTTCACCGCCCATGACCGAGATGCGGGCGTTGGGCCACATCCACAGGAAGCGTGGCGAATACGCGCGCCCGCACATCGAATAGTTGCCCGCGCCGTAGGAGCCGCCGATCACCACGGTCAGCTTCGGCACCCGCGCGCACGCGACGGCGGTGACCATCTTCGCGCCGTGTTTGGCGATGCCGGCGGCCTCGTACTCGCGGCCGACCATGAAGCCGGTGATGTTCTGCAGGAACAACAGTGGGATGCTGCGCTTGTCGCACAGCTCGATGAAGTGCGCGCCCTTCATCGCCGATTCACCGAACAGCACGCCGTTGTTCGCGACGATGCCGACCGGATGTCCCTGAATGCGGGCGAATCCGGTGACCAGGGTCTTGCCGTATTCGGCCTTGAACTCCTGGAAGCCCGAATCACCTTGTCCCGCACCATGATCGACGATTCTGCCGATCACCTCGTGCACGTCGTAGGGCGTGCGCGAATCGGTGGGCACCACGTCGTACAGCTCGGCCGGATCCGCGACCGGATCGAGCGCGGGAGTCACCTCCCACGGCCGCGGCGCGCGCGGTCCCAGCGTGGCAACGATGTTCCGGACGATCCGCAGCGCGTCGTGATCGTCGGCGGCCAGATGATCGGTCACCCCCGAAACCTTCGAGTGCAGATCCCCGCCCCCGAGTTCCTCGGCCGTGACGACCTCACCGGTCGCCGCCTTCACCAGCGGCGGGCCACCCAGGAAGATCGTGCCCTGATTGCGCACGATCACCGCCTCGTCGCTCATCGCCGGAACATACGCGCCGCCCGCCGTGCAGGACCCCATCACCGCCGCGATCTGCGCGATACCCTGGGCGCTCATCGTGGCCTGGTTGTAGAAGATGCGGCCGAAGTGTTCGCGATCCGGGAAGACCTCGTCCTGCCGGGGCAGGAACGCGCCACCCGAATCGACCAGGTAGATGCAGGGCAGCCGGTTCTGGAGCGCCACCTCCTGCGCGCGCAGGTGCTTCTTCACCGTGACCGGGTAGTAGGTGCCGCCCTTGACCGTGGCGTCGTTGGCGACGATCACGCATTCGCGGCCCGAGATCCGGCCGATGCCCGAGATCATGCCCGCGCCCGGACACTGGTCGTCGTAGAGGCCGTTCGCCGCCAGGGGCGAGAGTTCGAGGAACGGGCTGCCGGGATCGAGCAGAGTGTTCACCCGGTCGCGCGGCAGCAGTTTGCCGCGGTCGAGGTGCCGCTGCCGGGCCTTCTCGCCGCCGCCCAGCGCGGCCACCCGGAGCTGCTCGCGCAGTTCCGCCACCAGACGCTCGTGCTCGGCCCTGTCGCCGCCTCGGTCCAGACCCATCTCGCCGCCCGTCGTAATCCGGTCATCCGTGACCGTCGAGTCGATTCGGTTAATCCTCGATCACCGAATTCAAGATAACTGTGATTAACTGAGTTGTCCACACCCCGTGCGCGGAGAGGAGATTCGACGGTGCTGCCCGATCACGACCCGAGCGACGAACCGCGACTCACCCGCCGCAGCCTGGCCAAGGCCGACCGGCGGCGGCAGCTGCTCGAGGCCGCCGCCCGCCTGATCGCCGAACGCGGATACACCGGGGTCCGGCTCGAGGATCTGGGTTCGGCCGCGGGCATCAGCGGGCCCGCGGTCTACCGGCACTTCCCGAACAAGGAAGCGGTGCTGGCCGAACTGCTCGTCGGCATCAGCGCCCGCCTGTTCGAGGGCGGCACCGACGTCGTCACCGCCACCGCCGACCCCGCGACCGCGCTGGCGGGTCTGATCGAATTCCATCTCGACTTCGCGCTCGGCGAGTCCGATCTGATCCGCATCCAGGACCGCAACCTGGCCGCCCTGCCCGACCCGGCCCGCCGCCAGGTGCGCCGGTACCAGCGGCGCTACGTCGAACTGTGGGTGCAGGTGCTGCGCGAGACCGATCCGGACCTGTCGGAGACCGAGGCTCGCACCAAGGCGCACGCCACGTTCGGCCTGATCAACTCGACCCCGCACAGCATGGGACGGACCTCGCCGGTTGTCACTCGAGATGTGTTGCGGCGCATGACCATCGCCGCATTGGCACCCGGCGTGTGAACACCCCACGGACCCGACAGAGCTGAATCAGCCGTCTTCCAGTCGACATGCTCGTCTGCGCGATGCCTGTGACACCTACACCGGCCAACTCAATGTGCCCGACATGTTCACTCGGCTCATGCTCACGCTGGTCGCCACCGGCCTGGCACCGAAGTCCTTCTACACCCTGCAGCAGGACGGCACCCGCCCCCGCGCCCACTACGACGGTCTCCCAGTCGATTTCAGCGCCGAGGCCGTGAACACCCTGGGCACCCGCCCCGCCCCCGACCACCGCACCTACCACCTGTTCAACCCCCACGACGACGGCATCTCCCTGGACACCTACGTCGACTGGCTCATAGACGCGGGCCACCCCATCACCCGAGTCGACAACTACCCGGACTGGCTGACCCGCTTCGAAACCGCGATCAAGGCACTACCGGACAAACAACGCCGCCACTCCCTCCTCCTCTACTGCACAACTACGCCGAACCGGACACCCCGATCAACGGCGTAATCGCCCCCACGGACGAATTCCGCCGCGCGGTCGCCGACGCCGAAGTCGGTGGACGCCAAGACATCCCACAGGTAACCCCCGGCCTCATCGTCAAGTACATAGACGACCTGGAACAGCTCGGACTCCTGTAACTCGTTCCGGGGCAGGGGATGCCTGCCCCGGAACCTCGAAAAGTGTTGCGCGACTTCAGACATCCCTCAGTGAATTCACAGTCCACCCGACGCACAGTGGCGGTATCCGGTCCCGGACGTCGGGCGCGGTACCCGATTGCTGAATTCCCCATGCGCACACCATGGCCGGGCAGCCCGACGCGCGAGCGACGGGCTGCCCGGCCAACATGGCACGCTGATCTACGACGGAGTCGAACTCACTCCGCCTGCACCAACTCGCGCGTATTCGGTTGTGCGGCACGGCGTATGGCGACGTACGTATAGACGACCCCCGCGATCAGTACTACGGCCAGGATCGCCGAGACCGTGTAGGTGCCCAGTTCCAGGCCGCCCTTCTCGCGCTCTTTGGACAGGTAGTTGCCCACGGTGGCGCCCAGGGGGCGGGTCAGGATGAACGCGGCCCAGAACAGCACGACGCCGGAGATCCGGGTGAAGTAGTGGGCGGCAAGGATCAGCGCCATCACCACCGAAATCACCACTGCCGCACGCCAATACCCGAGTCCGGTCTCGTCGGCGAGGTAGTCGCCGGTGGTGGTGCCGAGCGTGTTCGACAGCAGGATCGCGGCCCAGTAGAGCAGCTCGCCGCGGAAGGTGGTGACCTTCGTGACGTCGTAGCTCAGCCCGGTGCCCTTCCACACCGCGAACACCAGCGCGAGCCCGGCAATCAACACCAGCGCGCCACCGGCGTACCCCAGCCCGCCCGCGGTCGAGGTCCCCGAACCCGGTCCGCGGGTCAGCAGATCGGCCATCGTGGTGCCCGCGGTACTGGTCGCCGCGATCACCAGCCAGTACAACCCCGGTTCGAATCTGCGCACCCGCAGCTGAATCACCAGGGCCACAAGGAAAATCGAGAACAACAACACCGACGCGGCGACGTATCCGAGGTTCAGGGTCTGCGACAGCATGTCGCCCCCGGTCTCCCCCAACGTCGTCGCGGCGATCTTCAACACCCAGAACAACACGGTGATCTGCGGCAGCTTGTACACACTCGACGAGGCGCGCGTGGGGTCCCGCTGCTTCCCCACACCGACCTGTCCCGACCGACCCGATGCGTAATCCATGCCGCGAACCCTGCCGGGCAACCGCTGTGGAAACGCTGAGAGGCCGGTGTACGCCGGGTGTACCCAATCGCTCATGAACGGATTGTTCAGACGATGATCGACCGCGGGTCGGGATACCGCCTTCGCGGTAGGTGAGGATACAGCGGTTCGCCGATGCCGCCCACGGAGCCGCCGCATGCTCCGAAATCCGCACCGAATAGGTTGCCGCACAAGGGGATGCGCCGTCGTAATGCCTTCCACCTGGTCGATACGGGAGCGGTGGGATTTGCCGCGATGTCGGTGTCGTTGCACGGCGCGGCAGTTTCGGATCTGCCCGACAGCGTTGTGTGTCTTGTGGATTACGAAGGGGCAGGCTGTCAGCCTCCAAACCGGAACGCTGCTCGAACTTCGTCTGCGACGCGTTGTGGATGGTCGAGCGGGAAGAAGGTGCGGCCGTCGGCGACCTCGACGAGGTGTGCGTTGGCGAAGGCTCCCGCCAGTCTGCGCCCCAGAGACAGCGGAAAGAACTGATCCGCGTCACCCCAAAGCACCAGGACCGGCTTGGTGAAGTCGTGCAGCCGGTTCGATATGCGAAGTAACTCTGCGGGGTCGACCGTACGGAGGAATTTGGCGGTGTCCCGCCGGACACCTCGGTCGGTGCCCGCAGGGGTGATCCAGCGCAGAGTCAATGCCGGATCCAGTGGTTCGGACACGTTCAGCCCATAGGCGCGTTGCCGCAAGGCGGTGAGGCGTTGGACAGCAGTGAGGACTCGCAGGCCGACCGGGCGGCGCCCGAGTTTGAAGACCAGCCCCAACGAGGGTGGCGGGAACTGGTCGAAGCAGTCACCGTCGGTCAGAACCAGGCGGCCGATTCGGCTGTGATCAGTGTCGGTCACATACAGGCACAATGCGGTACCAGTGTCGTTGCCGACGAGGGTGACATCGCTGAGCTGCAATGCCTCCAGAAAGTCGAGTATCAGACGCCCGACACCGTATGGCGTCAAATCTGCGTCGGCAGCCAAGGCGATGGGATGCGATCCCAGCGGCAGGTCCATGGCATACGAACAGACACCGCATTCGGCCAGCGCCGCGGCCGTACTGGTCCACACTTCACTATTGCAGAGCAGGCCGTGCACGAACACCACAGGTGGTTCGACACTGCTGTCCGGCCCAGTCACGCGGTAGTGGATTCGGCCTTGATCAAGGTCAATAGTCGGCATCGAGGCTCCCGTAGCAGTAGGTGCAATGGTCGTCGTTACGTACACGATGTACGCACTAATATACATACCGAATGTATATTAGTCGAGGCTGCCCACCGCAGCTGAGTGAATCCATTTGCATTCGCCCAGGTGAGAGTTCTGGCGTCGACCGAATTGGCAAGCTGGATGTCGCCGGGTAACATGCATACGGACTGTATGGTGGTGCATACAATGTGGATGTCGAGTAGGCGCGAAGGGCGAGATTGATGGCCGACAGTCGCCGCACACAAGCCGAGCGCACTGCTGATACCCGTGAACGGTTGATCGCGGCGGCCCGGCCGTTATTCGCATCGGACGGCTTCGCTGAAGTGGCTCTGGAGACCATAGTGCGTTCGGCCGGGGTGACCCGCGGTGCGCTTTACCATCACTTCGCCGACAAGACCGAGTTGTTCGCGGCGGTGTACGAACGGGTGGATGGAGACATGGCCGCGCGCATGGCCGAGGTGATCGCAGCGGCCGGTCAATCGGATCCATTGGAGGTAATGCGGCTCGGCGTCACCTTTTGGCTCGACGCCTGCTCCGATCCGGAAGTGCATCGAATCGTATTGATGGATGGCCCAGCGGCATTGGGCTGGGCGCGATGGAGCGAGATCGGCAACCGCCACAACGCGGGAATGACCCAGGACCTGGTGGCTAACGCCATCCGAACTGGACAGATACCACAGCAGCCGGTTCAAGCTACCGTTTCGACTCTGTTGGGTGCGATGAGGGAAGCAACTCTCTTCGTGGCGGGAGCAAACGATCACGAACAAGCGCGACGTGATGCCGGCATCGTTATGGACCGGCTGATCCGCTCTCTTGCGTCGGATGTCCCCGATGCCGGAGGAGACCGGTCGGCTGGGGCGAAGACCATAGTGCTGAAGCCTGACGGAACATGGAGATTCTCGGCGGAGAGTTCAGCCGGGCCTACGGGGAGTCCGCCCGCTGAGTGTGCTGCGCCCCAGTTCAGGGCCGCGCCGGGTCCCCAGCAGTGAGCTGGAGCAGGTAGCCGTCGATATCGGTGATGAATGCGGTGTCTGCGTTTGTCGACTCACGGAACCGGCGGTGCACCTTGTCACCTGCGGCTTCGAGGTTGATCAGGATCCGATCCAGCGTCGGACTATCGGCCACCGAGAACCCGATGTGGTCCACCCCGCCGACCTCGCCGGCCACACTCGCTTTCGATCGACTGCGGTCGACCGGGGCGCGGTCAAGTTCCCAGAGCGATGTCGATCGCCGCTTCGACATGCAGCCGGGTTGTCGGGAACAGCGGGACCGGACTGTGGGCCGAGTCCAGGAGTAGTTCGATCTCCGTGCAGCCGAGGACGATTCCTTCTGCTCCTCGGGCGACCAGGTCCTCGATCACACGCTGGTAGGCCGCGCGGGAGTCCGCACGGATGACACCCTGACACAATTCGCCGTAGATCACGCGATGCACCAGCTCACGACCTGTGTCATCAGGAATCAGAACGTCCAGTCCGTGACCAGCGAGGCGATCGCGATAGAACTCCTGCTCCATAGTGAATGCCGTACCGAGCAGACCCACCTTCGACACACCTTCCGCCAGTACGGCATTCGCGGTGGCATCCACGAGATGCAGTAAGGGTACCGAAGTCGCAGCACTGACCCGATCAGCAACCTTGTGCATGGTGTTCGTGCACAACAACAGCACCTCTGCCCCCGCCGCCGTCAGCGCTCGTGCCGCACCCGCCAGCATCTCCCCGGCCTCTACCCAGGCACCGGCAACCTGCAATCTCTCGATCTCGGCGAAATCCACCGAGTACACAACACACTCCGCGGAATGCAACCCACCCAAACGCTCCCGAACGAGAACGTTCAACAAGCGGTAGTACTCCGCCGTCGACTCCCAGCTCATACCACCGATCAAACCAACAACCCTCATACCCCCACCTTCGCACAACAGCACCCGCCGCACACCCATCACACTCGTATTCCGGACCATCGTGGTTCGGACTCGAATCGTCCCGGGACGCCCCGGATACAGGAGATCCATCGGCGCGCAACAGGATTCAGGCGCTGATGCCCGCCGTGAGCAGGGCGGCTAGTTCGCGGTAGGCGTCGGCGTCGTCGAGGCCGGTGCGGGTGCGGACGCCGCCCTGTTGGATGCGGACCATCATGGTGGCGGTGAGGTCGGCGGCGAATGTCGCGTGGACGCTGCGGAATTCGCCCGCGGTGACGCCCTCGTCGATCAGGTCGCGGACGCGGTCGGCGGCGATGCGGGTGTTGCGTTCGTAGATCTCGCGGGCGGGCGGGAAGGCGTCCAGGTCGGTCATGAATTGATCGGAGGCCGTGGACAATTCGGCGCCGACCGCGGAGAGGTAGGCCACGATTCGTTGCCGGGCGCCGGTGATCGGGCGGACCCGGGCCTCGACCTGTTCGGTGGAGCGGCGGAAGAAGTGCACGGTGGCGGCGCGGACGAGTTGTTCCTTACTTCCGGCCAGGGTGTAGAGGGTGGACTTCGAGCAGCGCAGGCGCGCGGCGATATCACCGAGGGTCAGGTGCGCGAAACCCTCGGCGAGGAACAGATCCACCAGGGCGTCGAACAATTCGGTGCGCCGCCGCGTGGCGAACTCGGTCGGAGCCATATCCGCGATGATGCCATATCACAATCAGTACCGAAGTACTCCTTGCAGTACTGTCCGGGCGGGCAGTACTCTGGCTCGTAATTCGGTACTACTGCACGTACCGATCTCGTCCGAGTCGCAAGGGAGTTGTCCGTGGCCGTCGATCGTCTGCTGCCCACCGCCGAGGCGCACGACCTGATCCAGCTGACCCGCGATATCGCCGACAAGGTGCTCGCACCGATCGCCGACGCCCACGAGAAGGCCGAGACCTATCCCGACGGAGTGTTCGCCACGCTCGGCGAGGCCGGTCTGCTGAGCCTGCCGTATCCGTCCGAGTGGGGCGGCGGCGATCAGCCGTACGAGGTGTACCTTCAGGTGCTCGAGGAGATCGCGGCCCGCTGGGCGGCCGTGGCGGTGGCGGTCAGCGTGCACAGCCTCTCGTGTCATCCGCTGATGATGTTCGGCACCACCGAGCAGCAGCAGCGCTGGCTGCCGGATATGTTGGGCGGCAACACCATCGGGGCCTACAGCTTGTCCGAACCACAGGCCGGCTCCGATGCGGCGGCACTGTCCTGCAAGGCCACCGCCACCCCGGACGGCTACCGCATCTCCGGCACCAAGGCGTGGATCACCCACGGCGGTGTCGCCGATTTCTACAACCTCTTCGCCCGCACCGGCGAAGGCTCCCGCGGCATTTCGTGCTTCCTGGTCGACAAGAACACCCCCGGCCTGAGCTTCGGCAAACCCGAGGAGAAGATGGGGCTGACCGCGATCCCCACCACGTCCGCCCACTACGACGACGCCCTGGTCGACTCCGGCCGTCGCATCGGTGAGGAGGGCCAGGGCCTCCAGATCGCTTTCAGCGCACTGGATTCCGGACGTCTGGGCATCGCGGCGGTGGCCGTCGGCCTGGCCCAGGCCGCACTCGACGAGGCCGTGGCCTACGCCAAGGAACGAACCGCCTTCGGCCGCAAGATCATCGACCACCAGGGCCTGGGCTTCCTACTCGCCGACATGGCCGCCGCCGTCGACTCCGCCCGCGCCACCTACCTCGACGCCGCCCGCCGCCGCGACGCCGGACTCCCCTACTCCCGCAACGCATCCGTAGCCAAACTCGTCGCCACCGACGCCGCCATGAAGGTCACCACCGACGCGGTCCAGGTCCTCGGCGGCTACGGCTACACCCGCGACTTCCGCGTCGAACGCTACATGCGCGAAGCCAAGATCACCCAGATCTTCGAGGGCACCAACCAGATCCAACGCCTCGTCATCGCCCGCACCCTCGCCGGCTCCTGACCGCCCCCGTTTTGCACCGATTTCATGGGGCCGTATCTGCCGAACCCCAGCGTTTCGGCCAAGGCCGGTAATGTCGCCGAAGACGTTATGCGCCAAACACTTTCCTTGTTCCCCAGGTAGGCCGCGCTCGGCGACGGATCGGCGCGTCTCAGCCGGCCGCCGGGCGACGCACTCCGTCCAGGCCGCGTTCGAGTAGGGCGAAGATCGCGTCCAGGGCGGCGCGGGGGTCGGGTTCGTCGCCGAGGAATTGGGGGATCTCGAGGACGTAGCGGGCGATGGCGCGGGCGGTGACGTCGTCGGGCTCACGACCGAGGTCGGCGGCGACGGCCGAGGCCAAGGGGGCTTCGCAGCGAATCCACAGGCGGCGGGAGTACTCGCGCAGCGCGGGGGTGCCCATGATCAGCTCGGTGCGTCGTCGCATCTGCGGGCCGGGATCAACCAGGAACGGCCCCCGACCCGCCATGAACTCGCGCAACGCGGCCAACAGCGACTGCCCCGCCGGGCGATCACGCACCGCAGTGAGCAGGCTCTCTCGACGCTCCACACCGTCGTCGAACATCACCGCTTCCTTGCCGTCGGGGACGTGGCGGAACAGCGTCGGCACCGAGATCTCGGCCGCGTCGGCGATCTCCTTGATGCCGACCTGGTCGTAACCCTTCTCCAGAAACAGCCGTTCCGCCGCCTCGGCGAGGGTGCGGCGAGTCCGGGCGTTCTTGCGTTCCCGCAGTCCGGGCGGCTCGGTGGTCATACCCGAACCCTATCAAATGACGTAACTCACTCAGATTCGTTATTGAGTTAAATTTGTTAGTGAGTTACATTTTCTGTGAGAGTTCACCAGCACCACGGAAAGGGATGATCACGATGCACGTCAACATCGAAAACACCGACACCACACCGGTTCTCATCGTCGGCGGCAGTCTCGTCGGCCTGTCCGCGGCGGTTTTCCTGTCCTGGCAGGGCGTGCCGGTCGTCGTGGTCGACAAGCATCACGGCAGTTCACCGCATCCGCGCGCGATCGGGTTCACCACCCGCACGATCGAACACTTCCGCCAGGTCGGCATCGCGGTGCCCACCTCCACGCAGGGCATGAAGCCGCCACGACGCGCCCGCGTGGAGAGCCTGGCCGGGAACTGGCTCGAGGAGTATCCGTGGACGCCGGGCGGTGGCGGCGCGTACGGGGCCGAGCAGTCGCCGGTGCACGCGGCCGCCATCACCCAGGATCGGCTCGAGCCGCTGCTGCGCGACCGGGCGATCGAACTGGGTGCCGAATTGCGTTTGGGCACCGAACTTCTCGGCCTCACCCCGGACGAGCACGGCGTCACCGCCGTCCTGCGCCGCCGCGACGACGACCACGAATACACACTGCGCGCACAGTACGTGGTGGCCGCCGACGGTGGCGACAGTGGCGTGCGCACCGCCCTGGGCATCGAACGGCACGGCGTCGGCCCGCTCTCGGTGCAGCGCAGCATCCTGTTCCGGGCCCCGCTCGAGGAGTACCTCCGGCACGGGGTGGTCCAATTCGAGATCGAACAGCCCGACCTGCGGGCATTTCTGACCACCTACGGTGACGGCCGCTGGGTGCTGATGCTGTCCGACGACGTCGAACGCGACGCCGATCAGCAGATCGAGGTCGTCCGGCGCGCGATCGGCCGCACCGACATGCCGGTCGAACTCGTCACCACCGGCCGCTGGGATCTGAAGGCTCTGATCGCCGACAGCTTCTCGGCCGGGCGCATCTTCCTCGCGGGCGACGCGGCACACCAATTGCCGCCCAACCGTGGCGGTTTCGGCGCCAACACCGGCATCGACGATGCCCACAACCTGGCGTGGAAGCTGGCCGCGGTGTTGTCCGGGAAGTCCGACGCGCGCCTGCTGGACACCTACGACGCCGAGCGCCGGCCGGTCGCGGATCTGCGGCACGATCAACTCTTCGCCCGTGCCGACTACAAGGCGTACCTGCCCGGCGCGCAGTCCGACACCCCCGCGCTCGAGGACTCGGCCATCGAATTGGGTCAGCTGTACCGCTCCACCGCGATCCTCGGCGCGGACCCGTCCCTCCCGGCAGCCGCTCGGCCCGACGAGTGGAACGGTCAGCCCGGCACCCGCGCACCGCACGTGTGGATCACCGTCGACGGGCACGAACGCTCGACGCTGGATCTGATCCGGCACGACTGGGTGCTGCTGTCCCGCGACGCCCAATGGCGTTCCGCGGCAAATGAAGTCGCGAATGAACTGGGCATCGAAGTCGTCTTCGAACAGATCGGCACCGAGGTCGGTATCGCGGACCCCGCAACGCTCGAACAGTCCTATGGCATCGGTCCCACCGGGGCGACGCTGATCCGACCCGACGGCTATGTCGCGTGGCGAATCCCCAGCGCCCCAGGCGATCCGGCGCACGAACTGGCGAACGCCCTGTCCACCGTGGCCGCCGCACCCCGGGCACGAACCAGCTGAAGCCGAATTCATGGTGACTCCGGCTCTCCGGAACGCCGTATGCCATTGCACCGCAGTCGATCACGTGCCGGACGAGTCCTCCATCATCGTGCGGACGCGTCCGAGAACATCCGGGTAACGCCGCAGGTGCGCCCCACCGTTGAGATCGATTGTCGAGCCGGTCATCCATCGGGTGCGGTCGGAGGTCAGGAATACCGCCGCGTCCGCGATCTCCTCGGGGCGACCGCTGCGGCCCAGCGGGGTGTTCTCCAGGTATTCCTCGCGCAGCCCCGGAACCAGTGCGACACCGGCGACCAGCGGGGTGTCGACCAGGCCCGGAGAGATGGCGTTGACGCGGATGCCGCGTTCGGCGAGTTCGAGGGCGGCGACCTCGACCAGCATCAGCACACCGGCCTTCGCGGCGCAGTAGGCCGCCATGCCGGTGCCGGGTTGGCGGCCGTTGAGGGAGGCGATGCAGACTATGCTGCCGCCGTCGGCGAGATGGCGTCCGGCGTGTTTGACCACCAGGAAGGTGCCGGTCAGGCAGACGTCGACGGTCGTGCGCCAGCCGGACAGTTCGAGTTCGGTGATCGGGCCGGGGACCGAGACGCCCGCGCAGTGCACGACCGCGTGCGCACCGGCCGCCGCGGCGAAGACCTCGGCGACCGAATCCTCATCGGTCACATCCATGCGCGCGGAGGTGACCGCGTCACCCAGCTCGTCTGCCAGACGGGCGGCGGCATCCGCGTCGATATCGGCGATCACCACCCGGTATCCGTCGGCGGCCAGCGCGCGCACCGTGGCCGCACCGATTCCCGACGCCCCACCCGTCACGACTGCCGTGCGAATTTCCGGTGCGCTCATGCGGTCCGCTCCTTTTGTGCCACATCCGCGAGATGTCTACTCAGGAAACGGATCTGGTGTGTCACCGCGGCATCGAACCACGCCTGCCCCGGGAAGATGTCGAAGTGATCGCACGGATAGTGCCGCACCTCCGCACGCGCGGTGAAGGCAACCTTCGCGGCGGCGTGCGGTGGGGCGACCCGGTCGAAGTCGGCGATCTGCACCAGTACCGGCGCGTCGATCCGGGTCACCTGTCGGCCGACCCGATAGTTGCCGATCTCGAGCCCGACCGCGGCGTCCACCTCGTTGCGCCAGGTCGGACCAGCGAGGGCGAGATAGTTCTCGTAATATCCCTCGGCGGTCAGCGCGGCACGCTCACCCGGGCGTCCGACCAGCGGCATCATCACCGGCTCGCGGCCCACCCGCGCGGCGACCGCACTGCGCACCGCCGTCACGGTCGATCCGGCGATCGCCCCCGCACCCAGCTGCTCGTACGCGAGCTTGCCCGCGGCCGCGCCCGAAACCAGCGGAACCATCGCGATCACCGCGCACACATCGGAACGATCCGCAGCGACGGTCAGCGCGTGCCCGCCCGACATCGACACACCCCACACCACCACCCGCGCGGGATCCACCCCGGGCTGCCGCCCGGCAGCCGCGATGGCGGCCCGATAGTCCTGCGCCTGTTCGACCATCGAAACCCGTTGCCGCCGAGCACCTCCCGAGGAACCGAACCCTCGGTAGTCGAATGCGAACACGGCCAGGCCGCTGTCACGCAGACCACGCGCGAACGGTGCGAGACCGGAATCCTTCGTCCCGCCGAAACCGTGCGCCATCACCACCACCGGTGAGCCCGCACCCCGATCGAACGGCGTCTGCACGGTAGGTTCGAAAAACCATGCATCGCAATCGGTTCCGTGCGAATTGAAGGTGACCTCACGAAAATCCTCGCTCACCGTTCCACCTCCTGCGTCAACGTCGGCGCACCGGCCCGTGACCACGTCGGCGGACCTTCCGCCGCCGCCCGCCGAGCCCCGGCGGGCAACTCCCGCGTCCGCATATCGTGTTCGTAGAGAAAGTAATCGACCTGCTGGGTGTGCCGGGGCCGGTCCAGCATATGGCCGGTGTAGCGCTGCTGATCGGCGACGATCACGCGGTGCATTTCGGCCTCGGAAGGCAGGCGGTAGCGGCCGAACGCATACGCACCGATCAACCGCGCCTGGCACTCGACGAACGGGAACAGCGTCGGCGTCGACTGCGCGAACCCCGCGAACACCAGATCGTCCATGCCGGGCAGGAACATTCGCTTGTAGAGATCTATCCGGTTGTCCGGAGCGCTGATGAAATCCGGGTCGAAGAACGGGAAGGTGATGTTGTAACCCGTTGCGTAGATGATGATGTCGAACTCATCGCTGCTGTCGTCCTCGAAATATACTGTGCGCCCGTCGAATCGGGTGATATTCGGTTTCGGCAGCACGTCGCCGGAGCCCAGGCGCAGCGGCAACTCCACCGACTGCGTCGGATGCGCCTCGAAGAAGTTGTGGTTCGGCGTGGGCAGCCCGTAGTTCTCCGGCCGTCCCGCGGTCAGCGGCTGCCCCCACTGCGCGATCTTGCGCTGCCAGGACAGCGGCACGTAAGGGCTTGTGCGGTAATACTTGTCGGCCGGACGACCGGCGATGTACTTGGGCACGATCCACGCGCTCGACCGGGTGGAGAGCGTGAGCTTGTTGCCCAGCGCCTTCGAGGACAGCTCAACCGCGATATCGGCCGCGCTGTTTCCCAAGCCCACCACCAGGATTCGCCGATCCCGGAAATCCAGCGGCGTGCGCGGATCGATGTAGTGGTGCGCGTGCATGGTCTCGCCGGTGAACTCGCCCGGGAAGTTCGGATAGCGCGGATCCCAGTGATGCCCGTTGGCCACCACCAGCAGATCGAATCGCCGGGTCTCGCCATGCTGGGTGTCGAGCTCCCAGCCGCCACCGGACAGCCGCCGCGCGTGCGTCACACCGTTGCCGAATTCGATGGCCGACGTGAGATCGAAAGCGGCGCAATAGTCGTCGAGATACTGCTTGATCTCGGTGTGGTGCGGGAAGTCCGGGTAGCGCTCGGGCATCGGGAAGTCGCGGAAGGACAGCTGGTGTTTCGACGTGTCGATGTGCAGTGAGCGATACGCACTGGAGTGACCGTTCGGATTGCCGAACGCCCAGTTGCCGCCGACCCGATCCGAGGATTCGAAGCACACGTACGGCACGCCGTAGTCGTTGAGCATCTTGCTCGCGGTCAGTCCGCTGATACCGGCCCCGATCACGGCCGTCCGCGGTAGATACATCCTCGATCCCTTCCGAGCCCAGTAGACACATGGAGAATTCTGTCTACGGTAGACAGAATCTCAGATCTGTCTACGGCTTGCTATGGTTTTCACGAAACCAGATCCGGCCGATGCGGATCTTCGACCGGAAGCGGGGCGTGTGACCGAGGCACCGACGACGCAGGTGGTGGACCGACTGCTCGATGCCGCCCAGATACTGCTGGCGCGCAAGGGAATCCGGGCCACCACCGTCAGCGAGGTGGCCGAGGAGGCCGGTGTGTCCCGGGCCTGGTTGTACCGGCACTTTCCGGACAAGTCGACGCTGCTGGGCGCGGCGATCGTGCGCCTGAGCGACTCCTATTGGAACGATGCCAGAGCCGAACTGGACACTCTGGACACCTTCACCGACCAACTCGTCGCGGGCGTGCGAATCGGCCGCCGCACCTACGACGATCCCGGTGCGCTCCCGCTGCGTCTGCGCATGACCGAGCCCGAGGAGTTCGCCGCCTGCGCTGGGGCGGGTGTGTCGGGATTGGTGCCGGACCTGGCCTCGTTCTGGCTGCCCTATGTCCGGGCCGCGAGCGAGCGCGGTGAAATCCATGCCGGGCACGACCTGACCGAAGTCGCCGAATGGGTCGCGCGAGTGCTGATCACGCTCGGAACGATTCCCGGTGAAACCCTCGACGCCGACGATCCTGCCGCAATCCTGCGGCATATGCGCCGCTTCGTCCTGCCGGGTCTACGGAACGATCCGCTCGGCGAATCCTGAACAGCCACAGGGGAACCGGCCTGTCAGTGGTGCCGACGGCCTACCAGTGCCATGTCGGCACAATGGATTACGGCACGTTTCTTGCACTGGTTGGACGAACTGTGCGGTACTCCAGGATCAGGCCAGCGCATCCGGGAGCAAGTCGTGTACGGCGGCGGCGCTGCGGGCGAGCATCGTCAGGAACATGCGGTCACCGCGTTCGGTGGGTTGTGCTGCGCCGCAACCGAAGACGATGATCAGCGGGGCCTGGATCAGGGAGGTCGCGTAGTCGCGACGGCAGTCTTCCAGTGCGTAGCCGGTGACACCGTGTTCGAGCAGGGCCGCGTGATAGTCGGCCAGCAGGCCCTGTTCGGCGGCGCGGCGATCCTCGATGGTCAGGCTGGTGGAGAGCAGAAACGCAATGTCGCGCAACGGTTGTCCGGGCGTGATGGTCTGCCAGTCGATGACGGTGGCGGTATCGTCGGGGCCGAACATGACGTTGTCCACCCGCAGATCACCGTGCAGCAGGGCGAAATGCTCGATCGGAGCGACCAGCCACTCCCCCGCGGTCGCCTCCAGCCAGTCCAGCAGGGCGGATTCGGGTGCGGTGAGACGGTCGGCGAATCGGTCCCGGAAGCTCGAAGTCATCGGGGCGAGAACCGATTCCATCAGTTCGCGATCCGCGTCCGTCGGCAGGGCGAGTCCCGGTTCGTGCAGCAACGTCTCGTCGGACCAGCGGGGCCCGTGCAGTCCGGCCGCCGCCACCGCGACCGCGCGGGCCTGCGCCACCGTGCATCCGGCGATCTGATCACCCTGTTCGGCGGGCGCGAGATCGTCCAGTAGCAAAAGGAATTCGCTGCCGGACTCGGAAACCGCCGAGGCATGACAGCGCGGCACCGGCACCCGGACCGTCGAGGCGAGATTGCGATAGAACCGCACCTCGTTGCGGAATGCGCCGGATCCGAACTCGCGCTGCGCTTTCGGGCCGGTGGCGAGTTTGGCGACCATGCGCGGCGGTAGTTCCGTCGCGCCTCGGTAGGTCAGGTCCAGGCGGAAGGACCCGGCCATCTGACCCGAGCCTATCGGGGTGGCGGCCACCGACTCCACGACCACGTCCCGGCCCGCATCGCGCAGCACAGCGGTGAGGCATTCGGGAGTGAGTTCGGTTGCGTCCGTGGGGATATCGGCCGGGTCGGTCATCGCTTCTCCTCTGTACCGCTGCGGTACGCCGCAACGATCGGCTGCAATTCCCCCGGTGTGAACACCACCGCACCAGCCTCCACAAACGCGGCATCCGGAATCAACGCCCCCGCCCCGCACCGGCCTCCACCGCAACCTCGACACCCCGCCCCACCAAACCCGCAACAATCTTCGGCACCAACGCAACCCGACGCTCACCGGGAATCACCTCACGCACGACACCAACACGTGTACGCTCCCCGCTCCCCGGCGGCGCGACACCGACTCCGACCTGCACTGTCTCCACTGTCGGAATTCCTTTCCCGAGAATCGAAAGCTGGTTCCCCGGCGAACGCCGGGCATCACGGCCGCGAACCGACCGCCTGAAAGCTGTTACCGCACAACCGAATCACTGCGACCCGCCGCCGATCGCAACGCCCCGTGCTCCCCTCCACCACGGCGACCCTCGACCCGCAGCCCAGCGAGAACGGTCAGCGCCATAACCGTGATCGCACCACACCGACCACCGAATCGCCGCCGACCACAACCGACGCCACCGCATGGCCCACACGGTCACCACCGATACCTCCGGCACCGCCGCCAACCTGAGCGACTCCACCGTCCAGCCGTTTCATGCGGGTGACCGTAACACAATCCTGAACACTTATATAGACACTAGTCCAGACACAAGCCCATCACAGACGCACGCGCACATCCACAACCAACAAACCGACACCAGAACCGCAGTCGCACACCACGACCCCACAGCCGTACTCCCAACGAATTTCCGGCGCGACACAACGCCGGGTCGCCACCCCGTCGACGCACAGCCGCCACTCGCCCGCACCACACCGAATGCCACCGACCCGGCACAACCCGACGCCGCCGACCCCGAAATCCCGGAACTGGATCAGGCGACCGAACCGCGCGAGCACACCGAACTGGACGAATTCGTCGCGCCGCAGGTCACTCGGGCGGTCACCGATGGGCGCAGCCTCGACCTGACCCGCAACCATCCTTCGGCAATCTGTCTCTGTTCGAAGTCACCGAGGCCCGGATCGAATTCGCCGTAGACCGCATATAGCTATGGCGCGCAAGCAAATTCGACCCGATGACACCCACCGCCGACGCAACCGAACTATTCAGCCAGGAACTGCGCGAGGCCATGCCCCACACGATCCGGGTCACCGGTGGATGCGACAGCTGGTACATCGGCCCGGACGGGACGCCCACGATCTGGCCTTGGACCGATGCGCGGCACAAGGAATTGCTCGGCCACCTCGAACCGCGAGATTGGGAGATCAGAGAGCCGTACACGCAGTCGACGGCATCGACCGGATGGGAGAAACCGATCACCATCTGCCCCGCAGACAACTTCCCGATCGCCGCACCCGAAGGCGAGGCAACCTCGGCCACCACCGACCACCCGCGAGGCCGATGTCGAACTCAACATCGACGTGCTCCACGGATCCCCGCCCCGCCACGAACGCCACATTCGGGATAGTCAGCTCAAAACGTAACCGGCACAACCTTGTTCGGCACGATCGACCGAGTCCACGCCGCCATCGCACGCTCACTACGAGCTTGCAGCACGAGCCGCCCAGGCCCGACGAACTCGGTGAACGCCTTACTCGGCAGCGACGGTCCGTCGTCCAACTCCCCGCCCCGACTACCCGGCCCACCCGACGCGTGCATGGTGCACCGAGTGACCAGGTCGTAGCCGACGACGTAACTGCTCTCCACCACGACCCCCTCCCCCGGCGCGAGGTCGACGATCTCGCCGCCACCCAGCGCCCACAGCACGACTCGCCCGCTCCCCTCCACCAGCATCCCTGGGATCACGCCGAGGTCGTACCCGGGATCGGGCGACGCGGTGGCACCCGAACGCAGTTGCGGCTCCAGCGACACCTGCTCCGAACTCCCCAACCAATTCCGCCGGTTCACGAAATACGAACGGTCCGAATCGATCTCGAGTTCGACCACCTCGCCGGGCAACGGTGCCGCCAGTTCCAGCCAACCGCCGCCGCTCCCGAACGCCTCGGCGACCATGCGGAATTCCGGTCGAGTCGGCACCGGAGGCCGCCCCCGCGACGACGCCTGTTCCACGCCCGACGTATCGCGCGCCCGCATCCGAACGCCCGCCGAATACATCCGCACCGCCTCGGGATGCACCCGCATCTGCTCCCCGCCCGCGAGAACGCACCGCCCCACGGCCGAGAAGGAATGCCGCCGTACCTCGACCTCCATGCCGCGACCCTAATGAGCCGCGCCCCGGATGTCGCGGGATTTTGCGCTACCGCACCCGTACACCTATCCGAGAGTTACTCTCACTCGAAGAGTTGATACCACATAAAGGAGAACTCATGCTCAGAGTCGTGCAGTGGGCGACCGGCGGCGTCGGCAAGGCCGCGATCGAGGCCGTGCTGCGGCATCCGGAACTCGAGCTCGCCGGGTGCTACGTCCATTCCGAGGACAAGAACGGCCGGGATGTCGGCGAGATCCTGGGCGTCGACCCGATCGGGGTCACCGCCTCGAACGACATCGACACCATCCTGGCGCTCGACGCCGACGCGGTGGTCTACTCCCCGCTGGTGCCGAATCCCGAAGAGGTGACCCGGATTCTGTGTTCGGGCAAGAATGTCGTCACCCCGGTGGGCTGGTTCTATCCGGGCGAGCGCGATGCCGCGCTCGCGCAGGCGGCCGTGGACGCCGGAGTCACCCTGCACGGCACCGGTATCAATCCGGGCGGCGCGACCGAACTGCATCCCCTGGTGCTCTCGGCGATGTCCTCGGCGGTGACTTACGTTCGCGCGGAAGAGTTCTCCGATATGCGCACCTACAACGCACCCGATGTGCTGCGCTGGGTCATGGGCTTCGGCGGCACGCCCGAGGAGGCGTACAAGAGCCCGATGCTCGGCCTGCTGTCCGGCGGGTTCACCCAGTCGGTGCGCATGTGCCTGGACACGCTCGGTTTCGCCGAGGCCACCATCGGCACCGAACACGAGGTCGCGGTCGCCACCGCGCCGATCGATTCGCCGATGGGTGTCATCGAGCCGGGAAATGTTGCCGCGCAACGCTTCCAATGGATCGCGAAGATCGGCGAACAGGTCGTGGTGCGGATCGCGGTCAACTGGCTGATGGGCGAGGAACATCTCGAACCGGCGTGGGAGTTCGGCCCGCAGGGCGAACGCTACGAGATCGAGATCAACGGCGACCCGGACACTTTCGTGGTCATCCACGGCTGGCAGCCCGCGACCGTCGCCGAGGGCCTGCGCCGCAATCCCGGCATCGTGGCCACCGCCAACCACTGCGTCAATTCGATCCCCTATGTCTGCGCCGCCGCACCCGGTGTCAGAACCTGCCTGGAACTGCCCGTGGTCGCCGGACGCGCCCACCCGGACCTGGCAGCCCATGGCTGAACCACCCGAGCCACAACAGATTTCGCTCCGCGACCGACAGAAGGCACGCATCCGCGCGGACATCCACCGCGCGGCCCTGCACCTGTTCGCCGAACGCGGATTCGACGCGGTGACCACCGAGGAGATCGCCGCGGCCGCCGGAATCGGCCACAGCACCTATTTCCGCTACGTGGCGAACAAGAGCGATCTGCTGCTGGGTGCCCTGCACAGCGGCGGCGCGGCCATCGTGGCGAATCTGGAACGCAGACCGCCCGACGAAGCCGCGGAATCCGCACTGGCCCAATCGATTCTGGAACGTAGCCGAACCTTCACCACCGACGAGGACTCGATTCGGCACTGGCGCACCGCGATCCGCGGCGCACCCCATCTGCTGGACCGGGTCGCGCTCATCGAACCACCCGATCGCGCCCGACTCGTCGAACTCGTCACCGCCCGCATCGGAACCTCCACCCCGGACGATCTGCGCGCCGCCCTGCTCGTGCACACCCTGCTCGCCGCCGCCGAATTCGCCTACCAGCGCTGGCTTTCCAGCGACGACCCGGCCGGACCGACCCTGCACCACCTCACCGAACGCGCACTCGACGGCGTGCGTAACCAATGCTGGAGGTAACACCACTGTGAAGAATCCCAAACTCCCCGGACCGGAAATGCCGCTCACCCAAGATCGGATGAATGTCGGCCGAGCACACCATATCCGGGCTATCTTCGCCCGATGGAGCGCAGTGTGAGACTCTCCCGCCGCGCCGCCCTGCTGTCGGGCGGCGCACTGGCCGGTGCGTTGGCGATCGGCCCGCGGGCGACCGCGCGAGCCGATCAGCCGGTGTGCCCGCCCCGATACCCGGGATACTCCGCACAGGACTGGGCAAAACCGTTCTCGCGCTTCATGACCGGCCATACCCTCCCGGCCCCGGATCCGGTCCGCGCCGCCTTCGACGGACCGCCCGTCGCGGCCACCCGTATCCCCGATTTCACCGAGCTGACCCGCGATCTGGCACCCACGGGCTACTTCCCGATCGAAACCGGCTACGGGCAGACCACCACCGGAATATCCTGGGTCGCCTGCCGCACCGAGATGCCCCGGGTGACCGCGCGGATGTGGGACTGGTGGTTCGGCTGGCATTCGAACGATTCGGCCCGCTACAAACTCTGGCATCCCGACGCGCACATGTACGCCGCCATCGCAGTCGACAAGACCGCGGCTCCCGTGCCCGATCGGAACCGCTACGTCGGCAACACCTCCTACGTCGACGAGTACATCGGCCCGAAACTCCAGCAGCTCGCGATCCGTTTCGAGGACCCGGTCCGGCACGGATTCACCGTGCCCGACGGGCACACCGTCGTCTTCGGCCGGGTGGGCAGTTCGGTCGCGCCGGTCGATCTGGGCTGGCTCGCGCATCAGGTCCGTCCGGTGCCCGGCGGGGTGGAGATGCGCAGCCGCTTCTACCTGAACATGTACGGACTGCACGTCCCCGACGCGCGACAAGCGTTGTGCGCCACCGGACGTGGCGCCGCGGTCGACCCTCGCGATGTCGTCCTGGGTATGGATGTCGCGCGGAATCTACTGATGCACTGCGGGCAGGAGATGCACCACCTGTCCCGCTTCCTGCCCGAGCTGTACGCGGCGTTCGGGCACTGAACTACGTCAATCCCCCACGCCCGCAGCGAGATACGCCTTCAACGCCGACAGGGTCGCGGCCAGCAACGCGTCCAACGACGAGTCCGCATCCTCCAGCCACTGCTCGTAGGCACTGAGCGCCAATGCCAATGTCACCTGTCCGGCGGTGCGCGGCAACAGCTCTCGGGGATCCGCCCCGAACCGCCGCGCCACGAAATTCGTGATCACCGCCCGCCACTGCTGATAGCGCAACACCGAATGCGCTTGCAGCGCAGGGGTTGCCAGGATCAGGCGCATACGTTGCCGATGTGAGGCGACCGCGCCGGGATCGAGCCGGTTGAATTCGATGACCGCGCGCTGCACCGCCTCGTGCACCGGAACATCCTCGGGCATATCGTCCAGATGCCGCGCCAGATGGACCAGGCTGGCGTCGAACTGTCCCCACGGGATGTCGTTCTTGGATTTGTAGTAGCGGAACAGCGTCCGGCGGCCCACCCCGACCGCGACGGCGATGTCGTCCAGGGATGTCGCGTCGAAGCCGTGTTCGGCGAACAGCCGGAAGGCGACCGCCTCGATCGCTCCGTGATCGGTGGCCGGGGGCCTGCCCGGTGATTTGCGCACTCGGTCGCTCACCCAGCGAAGTTAGCAGAATCCGTCCGACCCCTTCCTTTATGGCCTCCGGTGCCATTATTATCCAGATCACATATTCAGCACTCCGAAGGAGCGTCATGAGCGAGCACAACCGCACCACCACCCAGCAGACCCAGGCCGAGGTCCAGCTCGACCCCACCGACAGCCTCGTCGAGGACGTCTCGATCGACGGCATGTGCGGTGTCTACTGACGTGAACGAGACCGCCTGTGCCGAAGGATCTTTCGACGCCCGGTCGGCATGGCAGCTGGCCCCGACGGTCTCGCTTCGCAGCGAGCCCTTCGGGGCACTGGCCTACGACTTCCACACGCGCAAGCTCTCGTTCCTGAAATCGGTGCAGCTGGTCGGCGTCGTCGAACAGCTCGCCGAATGCCCCTCGGCACTGTCCGCGATCGACCGCGCCGGAGTCCCGGCGAACGAGCAGCAACGGTATGTGTCCGCGCTCGCCGCCCTGGCGCGCAGCAAGATGATCACCCCTCGAAAGCCGGAGGCCCGCACTCCATGACGACTCTGCTTCCCGACCCCGCACCCGCTCCTGCCCCCGTTCCCAAGCTGATCGAGCAGTTCGAACGCGGTCTCAACGCCCCGATCTGCCTGACCTGGGAACTCACCTACGCCTGCAACCTGGCGTGCGTGCACTGCCTGTCCTCGTCCGGCCGCCGCGACCCGCGCGAGCTGAGCACCGAACAGTGCAAGGCCGTCATCGACGAGTTGCAGCGCATGAAGGTCTTCTACGTCAACATCGGCGGCGGCGAGCCCACCGTGCGCAGCGACTTCTGGGAGTTGCTCGACTACGCGGTCGCACACGACGTCGGCGTCAAATTCTCCACCAACGGCGTGCGCCTGACCCCCGAGCGCGCGGCGAAACTCGCCGCCACCGACTACGTGGACGTGCAGATCTCCCTCGACGGCGCGACCGCCGAGGTCAACGACGCGGTCCGCGGCCCCGGATCGTTCGACATGGCCACCCGCGCCCTGCAGAACCTCGCCGACGCCGGATTCCGCGACGCGAAGATCTCGGTCGTGGTGACCAGGCACAACGTCAACCAGCTGGACGAGTTCCAGGCGCTGGCCGACCGCTACGGCGCGACGCTGCGGCTGACCCGGCTGCGCCCGTCCGGCCGCGGCGCGGACACCTGGGACGAGCTGCACCCCACCGCCGCGGATCAGCGCGTGCTCTACGACTGGCTCATGGCCAACGGCGAATCGGTGCTCACCGGCGACTCGTTCTTCCACCTGGCCGCGTTCGGCGAATCGCTGCCGGGCCTGAACCTGTGCGGTGCGGGCCGGGTGGTGTGCCTGATCGATCCGATCGGGGACGTCTATGCCTGCCCGTTCGCCATTCACGACACCTTCAAGGCCGGAAATCTGCTCACCGACGGCGGATTCAACCGCGTCTGGCAGGAATCCGCGCTGTTCGAGGAGTTGCGGCGGCCCACCGGCGGCGGCGCGTGCGCGTCCTGCAACTTCTACGACGCCTGCCGCGGCGGCTGTATGGCGGCGAAGTTCTTCACCGGACTGCCACTGGACGGCCCGGATCCCGAATGCGTGCAGGGATACGGCGAATCGCTGCTGGCCGACCGGACGCCCGGCGAGACGCCCAAACCCTCGCAGGATCACTCCCGCACCGGTAAGAAGCGGGCCGTCACGCTCGGCATGCCCGTCCGCATGCCCAGCCGCGCCTGCTCCGAAAGCCCTGTCTAGACAAGGAATCCCGAATGCCCAACGCCTGGTTCGAGACGGTCGCCGAAGCTCAGCGCCGCGCTCGTAAACGTCTGCCGAAGTCGGTGTACAGCGCACTGCTGGCCGGTTCCGAGGCAGGCGTGTCCTATGACGACAACACCGCCGCCTTCCGCGAGCTCGGCTTCGCGCCGCACGTGGCCGGACTGTCGGACACCCGCGATCTGTCCACCTCCGTTCTCGGACAGGACATCTCGATGCCGGTGCTGATCTCGCCGACCGGGGTGCAGGCCGTGCACCCCGACGGTGAGGTCGCGGTCGCCCGCGCCGCCGCCGCCCGGGGCACCGCCATGGGGCTGAGTTCGTTTGCGAGCAAACCACTTTCGGACGTGCTCGAGGCGAATCCGCAGACGTTCTTCCAGTCCTACTGGATGGGCGATCGCGACACCATGTCCCGGCGTTTGCAGGAGGCCCGCGAGGCCGGGGCGAAAGGGCTGATCGCGACGCTGGACTGGTCGTTCTCCAACGGCCGCGACTGGGGTTCGCCCACCATCCCGGAGAAGCTCGACTTCAAGGCGATGCGCCAGAATGCGTTGAGCGTCATGGCCCGTCCGCGCTGGGCGTACCAATTCGCCAGGGCGCGTACGATTCCCGACCTGACCACGCCGAATCTCACGCCGCCCGGCGGTAAAGCGCCGACCTTCTTCGGCGCGTACTACGAGTGGATGCAGACGCCGCTGGCCACCTGGGACGATATCGCCTGGATGCGCAAGGAGTGGGACGGCCCGTTCATGCTCAAGGGCATCTGCCGCATCGATGACGCCCGCCGCGCCGTCGACGCCGGTGTCACCGCGATCTCGGTGTCCAATCACGGCGGCAACAACCTGGACAGCACCCCGGCCCCGATCCGGTGCCTGCCCGCCATCTCCGGCGCGGTCGGCGATCAGGTCGAGATCCTGCTGGACGGCGGAATCCGGCGCGGCAGCGATGTGGTCAAGGCCGTCGCGCTGGGTGCGCGGGCGGTGATGATCGGGCGCGCGTACCTGTGGGGTCTGGCCGCCAACGGGCAGGCCGGCGTGGAGAACGTGCTCGACATCCTCAGGGGCGGAATCGATTCCGCGCTGCTGGGGCTGGGCAAATCGTCCATTCGGGAGCTCACCCCCGAGGATGTCATCGTGCAACCCGGATTCGCCCGGACGCTCGGCGGCTGAGAAATGCCTGCGCTCGCCGCCGCCCGCTACCCGGACCTGCCCGAGCGCCCGCGGGTGCTCGTGCCGGTCGGTGCGACCGAGCAGCACGGGCCGCATCTGCCGCTGTGCACCGATACCGTCATCGCGACCGAGGTCGCGCGGCGGGTCGGTGCGCGGACCGGCAGTTGGGTGGCGCCGGCGATCGCGTTCGGGGCCAGCGGCGAGCATCAGGGGTTTCCCGGGGTGTTCTCGGTCGGCACCACGGTATTGACCGAGATGATCATCGAACTCACCCGCTCGCTGGCATTGTGGGCGGGTGAGGTGGTGTTCGTGAACGGGCACGGCGGCAATGTCGCCGCCTTGCGCGCGGCGGTGGAAACCCTTCGCACGCAAGGGCATACCGTGCGATGGCTGCCGTGCGCGGTGCCCGGTGACGCGCATGCCGGATATACCGAGACCTCGATCATGCTGTATCTCTCGCCCGCGGATGTCGCGCTGGATCTCGCCGTCGCGGGCAATGTCGAGCCGCTGCCGGAGTTGATGGATCGCTTGCGGCACAACGGGGTTCGGGCGGTGTCACCCAACGGTGTGCTCGGGGATCCGGCCGGGGCCGATGCGCGAGCGGGAGAGGAACTGGTCGATCGGATGGTGCGGAGGATTGTCGATGAGCTCGGGTGAACGGGCCGCCCTGGTGACCGGGGCCGCGCGTGGGGTCGGCGCGGCCACTGTGCGCGAGTTGGTGCGCCGGGGATATCGGGTGAGCGCCATCGATGGCTGCGGGACCGGGGCGGTGCCGTCCGGGGTGCGGTATCCGCTTGCCTCCCAAGCGGAATTGGATGCGGTGGCGGCGACGGATCCGGATCGGATTCTGCCGGTGGTGTGCGATGTGCGTGCGCCCGAACAGCTTCGGGATGCCGTCGAGCGGACGCTGAGCCGGTTCGGTCGGCTCGATGCGGTGGTGGCGGCGGCCGGAATCATCGCCGGTGGTCGACCACAGTGGGAGACACCGGAATCCGATGTGCGTTCGTTGCTCGAGGTGAATGCGCTGGGCGTGTGGAATACCGCCGCCGCGACGGTTCCGGTCATGCTGGCCGGGCCCGATCCGGCCGGGTGCCGGTTCGTCGCGGTCGCCTCGGCGGCCGGCGAACGGGGCCTGTTCCATCTGGCCGGGTACGCGGCGAGTAAACATGCGGTCATCGGGATCGTGCGAGGATTGTCGGCGGATCTGGTCGGCACCGGGATGTCGGCGGTCGCGGTATCGCCCGGTGCGACCCGCACCGAGATGCTCACCGCCACCGCCGCGCTCTACGACGATATCGATGATCCGGCCGAACTCGCTGCGCACCAAGGGCTTCGGCGCGTGCTCGAACCCGAGGAAATCGCCGCCACCATCGCCTTCTGTTGTTCGGCGGAGGGTGCGGTGTTGAACGGGTCGGTGGTGCGGGCCGAGGGCGGGTTCGGAACGTGAGCGGCTCGGCTGGGCTCGCGGTCGGCACCGGTATCAGACTCGGCGCGAGCGTTCGCCGGTTCGCCGAGGGGCGGTTGTTGTTCGGTGGCAGCCCTACCCGGCTGTTGCGGATCCGCCCGGCCGCTGCTGAGATACTGGGTGCGACAGGCGAATTCACCATCTCCGACAAGGTGACCGCAGCTCTCGCCGACTCACTGCTCGGACTCGGGCTCGCCGAGATCACCTCGGTCCCCGAGCCCGTGTCGCTCGATCAGCTCACTGTCGTTGTGCCGGTACATGATTCGCCAGAAGCACTGCGGCGACTACTGACGGGCCTGGTCGACGTGCGAGTCGTGGTCGTCGACGACGCCTCACCGGACGCACTCGCACACGCCCGTGTCGCGAAGGAATTCGACGCCACCCTCATCCGACTCGACACCAACTCCGGTCCCGCCGCCGCACGCAACACCGGATTACGTGCCGTGACAACACCTTTCGTAGCCTTCTGCGACGCCGACACCGTGCCGCACGGCGACGACCTGCAACGCCTGCTGACCCACTTCGCCGACACCCGCGTCGCCGCGGTCGCCCCACGCATCCTCGGCCTGGAAGGTCCCCGCGCGAACTGGATCACCCGCTACGAAAACGCCCACTCCTCCCTGGACCTCGGACCCACATCGGCTGTCGTACAACCACTTTCCCGCGTCGGCTGGGTCCCCGCGGCCTGCCTCCTGGCCCGCGTCGACGCCCTCGGCCCCGGCTTCGACGAATCCATGCGAGTCGGCGAAGACGTCGACCTCATCTGGCGCCTGACCAACACCGGCGCACTGGTCCGCTACATCGCCGACGTCACCATCCGCCACGAACACCGCCGCACCCCCCTCCCCTGGCTCACCCGCAAATACCTCTACGGCACCAGCGCCGCCCCCCTGGCCACCCGCCACGGCGAACAAGTGGCCCCCGCCGCCCTCCCCCCCGCCCTGGCCCTCTCCGCAGCCGCCCTACTACTCCAAACCCGCTGGGCCACACTGCTATCCGCCACAGCTTTCCTGACCCACGCCAAACACATCCACACCCGCCTCCGAAAAGTACAAGCCCCACCCCACCTCGAAGCCGAACTGATCACCCGAGCCGCCACCGACACCCTCCGCCAAACCGCGACCCTCCTCCTCCGCCACTGGCTCCCCCTCCCCCTTCTCCTCCTCCCCCTCTCCCGCCGAGCCCGCCGCGCCACCGCCGCCGCCCTCCTCATCGACACCATCACCGAATACCGCACCCACCACCCACCAGGCCACATCGCCCCCCACCTCCTGGCCCACCGCCTCGACGACACCGCCTACGCCCTCGGCGTCTGGCACAGCGCCCTCCACCACCGCACCCCCAAACCCCTTCTCCCCCACATGATCCGCACCAAACCCAAGCCGAGACAGCCCTGATCCACCTGTCACGAGCCTCCTCGTCCGGTGCTGAATCCGCAGCAGCTTCCCGACAGATCGCCTCCGGCAGCCACGGTCCAGCGGTGGTCGTCACATCCTCGGCGACACATCGGCCGGGTGGAAATCGTTGCCGCCCAACTACATCGAGCGCATCATGTCCGTCAGGAGACGCCGGGAGCGACCGGTGGCCAGGAATCGCCCCATTGCACATCCCTTGCGTGGCGGTAGGTTTCGCCTTGGCGTTTGGAGATCAGGGTAGGGGTGATGGCGTTGGTGGGAGTGCAGACCTGGAGGGTTACCAGGCCCTTGCGTTTGAGGGGGTGGCGCAGGATGCGGCCGGGGGCTCGGGGTGTGGGGGTGCGGGTGGCGATGACGTAGGAGAATTTTTCGTCTTCGTGGCCCAGTTCCGCGCCTTTGAGTCTGCGGTGCAGGGAGGTTCGGGTGATGCGGGCGCTGAAGTGGCACCAGTCGGTGGTGTCGGCGAGGGGGCAGGTGTCCTGGTGGGGGCAGGGGGCGGCGAGTGACATGCCCGCGGTGATGAGGGTTTCGCGGGCGGCGAGGATGCGGCGGTGGCCGTCGGGGGTGCCGGGTTCGATGACGATCACCGCATCCGCGACCACGCATGCCTGCTCGACCACCGACGCTTGGTCCGGTGGCGAAAGTTCGCTCAGGACATAGGAAATCGCGGCCAGGTCCGCTCGATCGGCGGTTCGCAGATCCGTGACGACGCCTCGACGCCAGACCGCGGCACGAACCACGTCGGGCTCGGCGCCGACGGCGATCCGTCGGCCGAGTTGCAGCGCCTCGTCCACCTGATCCAGCACCACGGCCCCGGTCAGCGACGGAAACGCCTCCGCCGCCGCCCACAGCGCCGCACCCGTACCACCGCCGATATCCAGGAACGACCGCGGCCGGAAATCAGGCGCCAGCTCCTGGAACTGCCCGAGCGCGTGGCGAACCGCGGCCCAGGTCGCGGGCATGCGGTAGGCCGCGTAGGCGGTCACGTCGGCGGCCGAACCGAGAATCGGGGACGCGGCCGGACGCGGATCGCGGTATCGCGAGATCAACCGCTCCACCGAGGCGGCCAACTGCCGCTCGGGAACCCCCGCACACGCCCGTTCGAGCCCCTCGACGAGTTCGACAGGCAGGTCCACCCGAATCCCCTTCGATACATATATGCGCTGGCCGGACCGTCATTCTGTCATGCGGAATCCGCGCGCCCCACCCCGGACGTCGTCAGCGATACAACCCGCGCAACGCCCGGCACGCCGCCTCGACGATCTCCTCGGGCGTCGCCTCGATCGCCCCGTCCAGCCACGCGGTGACCAACTCGGCCATCCCGCCGATGAACAGCAGACCGGAGGTCTCGTCGGCGATCCGGCTGCGCCCCGAACCACCGATCCAGGACCGCACGTCGATCGCCGACTCATGAGCCAGGTGACGCAGCAATTCGGTTCTCCTGCGGCGCAATTCGGGCACCGCCACCGATTCCACGATCGCGACCCGTCCCTTGCGCGGATCCTCGACAAGCAACCGCACGAACGCGCTGATCGACGCCCGCATCCGCACTTCCGGATCGTTCCCGGCGGCATCGGCGGCGGCGCGGCTGATCTCCTCGATCTCGGCCGCGATCCGATTCAGCACGGCCTCGAGCAATGCGTCGAGTCCGCTGAAACTCTCGTAGAAATACCGCTCGCTCAGCCCGGCCTCGGCGCACACGGCGGTCATCGTGGTGCGGATCGCCGGATCGGCCCACACCGTCAACCCCGCCTCGAGCAGGCGCGATCGACGTTCGGTGGCACGCTCGGCAGCGGTCGCCCCGCGATAGACCCCTGATTGCACGGCCATCGCCCCAGCATGCCACAGCCGGAAATATCCCGAAGGTTGACAGGACGCCCTTCCTGAATCAGGCTGGGCGTGAGCGCCATCACAGAAGCGGAGGTACGCGATGACGGCCGACACCTTGGAAACCAAGCCGATCCCGGCGCTGCTGCGGGAGGACCGCGGCCTGCCTCTGCTCGGACAGTTACTGGAGTTCGCCAAAGATCCGGTGGCCCTGTTCCAGCGCGAATGGGATCACTACGGCCCGGTCGCGCCCATGTACACGCTCGGCCGCACCGCGGCCCTGCTGCTCGGCCCGGACTCGTGCGGTCAGGCGCTGCTGAACAAGGACGGCGCCCTGGCCAACGAACCGGCCTGGTCGCAACTGGTCGGCCCGTTCTTCCAGGGCGGGCTCATGCTCATCGACTTCGACGAGCACAAACGGCATCGGCGCATCCTGCAGCAGGCGTTCACCCGCCCGCGCCTCCAGGCGTACACCGAGCGCCTGCATCCGGCCATCGAAAAGGGTGTGGCGCACTGGGATACGAGCGAATCCTTCCCCTCCTACTGGAAGCTCAAGCAGCTCACCCTCGACATCGCCGCGGACCTGTTCATGGGTGGCGCCGAGGACACCGGCCCCGCCGAGATGGACCGGGTCAACAAGGCGTTCATCGCGTGTGTGCAGGCCGCGGCCGGGATCGTGCGCGGCAACATCCCGTTCACCCGCTGGGGCCGGGCCTATCACGGCCGCCGGGTGCTGGAGGATTTCCTGCGGCACTATCTCCCGGCCCGGCGCGCCGAGCAGACCGACGACATCTTCTCGGTGCTGTGCCACATCGAGGACGAGGACGGCGCCCGCTTCAGCGACGACGACGTCGTCAACCACATGATCTTCCTGATGATGGCCGCGCACGACACCTCCACCATCACCACCTCCACCATCCTGCAACACCTCGGCCAGCATCCGCAGTGGCAGGAACGCTGCCGGGCCGAGGCGCTGGCGTTGGGCCCCGCGCCGACGACGGCCGAACTCGAGGGTCTGCAATCCATCGATCTGGTCATGCGCGAGGCGTTGCGGCTGCGCGCCCCGGTCCCGGTGGTGGTCCGCTACGCGGTGAAAGACACTGTGATCCAAGGGGTTCGGATCCCCGCGGGCACCGATGTGATCGTCGGCATCCAGTTCAGCCACCTGATGCCGGAGTACTGGACCGACCCGTTCACCTTCGATCCCGATCGCTTCGCCCCCGACCGCCGCGAGGATAAATCCCACCGCTTCGCCTGGGAACCGTTCGGCGGCGGCGCGCACAAATGCCTCGGCATGCATTTCGGCGGCCTGGAGGTGAAGGCGATCATGCACCGCCTGCTGCGCGACTACCACTGGAGTGTGGACCCCACGTACGTCCCGCCCCTGGATTACCACTCCCTGCCGTTCCCCAAGGACGGACTCCCGATCACGTTCATCCGCAACTGATCTCGTCCCGGAAACCGTACAGACCCGTCGGCCGCACGAACTCTCGACTCATCGTGACCAGTCGACGGGGTAATCCCGCACGGCCACACCTGATTCCACGTCGCAGCACCGCAGTCACAACACCGCGACCGGTCTCGAATTCGAGCGACACCGGGGCACCGCAAGGGAAGAATGCCCGCAGTTCACCCCGCGGGCATTCCTACCGAATTCACTTGCGCGGCAGCCCCATCACGAAGGTAGCGATCGTGTTGAGCTGGATCTCCAGGGTTCCGCCACCGATCACCCAGGTCGGGATGTCCAATTCGTGCTGGACGACCTCCGAGTCCTGCTCGTTCAACGCGGCTGCCGGACCGATGAGTTCGAGGGCGGCGGCCGCGGCGTCGGTGTGCAGCATCGATGCGGCGGCCTTGGAAATGCTTGTGGCAGGCCCGATTCCGTGACCGTCCAGGCGGCGGATGGTCTCGCGCAGGTTCATCGCCGAGATGGCCGCACCGCGCGCGCTGATCCGCCCCAGGGCACGCAGGGCGTTCTCGCGGCTGCCCGCGTATTCCTCCCGCTCGACGATGCCGACGAGACGGGCATTGTGTCCGGGATCGCGCACGCCGCCGATGAAAAGCCGTTCCTGGGCAAGGGTTTCCAGTGTCAGCGCCCACCCCTGGCCGACCTCGCCGAGCACCATGTCGTCGGGGACGTAGGCGTCGTCGAAGAAGACCTCGTTGAATTCGGCGTTACCGCTGGACTGGGTGATCGGCCGGACCGTGACTCCCTCGCCGTGCATGTCGACCAGGAACATGGTCAGCCCACGATGACGTTCGGCCTCGGAATCGGTGCGCGCCAACAGGAGTCCCCAGTCCGAGCGATGTGCCAGGGTGGTCCAGATCTTCTGGCCGTTGAGCCGCCAGCCACCACCGTCCCGGGTCGCGCGCAGGCTCAGCGAGGCCACATCCGACCCGGCCTCGGGCTCACTCATCAGCTGGCACCAGATCTCCTCGCCGCGCAGGGCGGGCGCGGCCAGTCGCGCGAGCTGTTCGGGAGTGCCGCGTTGCAGCACGATCGGCACCACCCACTGCCCGATTCCCATGCCGGGCTGGGCAATTCCGTGCCTGTCGTACTCGTCCTGGAGGATCAACTGCTCGAGCGGCCCGGCCTCGATACCCCACGGCTTGGGCATGGGCGGGGACACCAGCCCCGCGTCGGCGAGCAGCGTGCGGCGCGGGCCGGTGTTGGCGCTGTCGTGGTCGCCGATCTTGCTGGGGTTCGGATTATCCAGTGCCGCAGCGCGATCCAGGATCTCCGAAACCCAGTCGCGGAAGGTGGAATCGGTCTCCGGCAGCGGCACCGCGAAATTGCGCGGGCCGTCGAGCGCGACCTCGCCGAGGCGGCGTTCCCAGTACTCCGCCGACCCGCCGAGCCCGGCCAGCGAGATGGCCCGCCGCCAGTACAGGTGCAGATCGTGTTCCCAGGTGAACCCGATCGCCCCGTGCAGCCCGAGGCATTCCACGGCCGCGTGCACGGCCCTGCCGAGGGTGATGATCGCGGCGCCCGCCACCGCGTGCGTGCGCTGTGCGGCATCGTCGGCCAGCCCGCGCACCGCGTCCCACGCCGCCGAGGTGGCGAGTTCACTGGTGATCAGCAATTGCGCGGTGCGGTGCTGAACGGCCTGGAACGCACCCACCGGACGGCCGAATTGCTTGCGCGCCTTCACATATTCGGTGGCCGTATCCGAACACCAGCGGATCACCCCCGCGGCTTCGGCGGCCATGAACGCGGTGGCGACGGCCTCGGCATACTCGGCGTCGATGCCGTCGAGTTCGGTCGCGGCCACGTCCTGCAACCGGACAACTCCCAGGTCACGACCAAGATCCGAACCGGCGCGCGCCTCGACCCGGACTCCCTCGGTGGCCCGTTCCACCAGGAACCAGCGCGTCCCGGCGGCCACCAGGAACACTTCGGCCGAGGCCGCACCGAGCACCGGTCCGGTCGCACCGGTCAACCCGGTATCAGCGGCCCGCACACCGTGGTCCGGTGCGATGGTCGCACCGGTCCCGCCCGCGGCGAACCGACGCAGCGCATCCTCAACCGGCGCACCGGATTTCGATGACGCGACGATCGTGCTGGTGAGCACCGAGGGCAGCAGCGGACCGGGCAGCAGCGCCCGCCCGGCCTCGGCCAGCACCACCGCGATCTCGTCCAGCGTGCCGCCCTGCCCGCCGACCTCCTCGGGCAGATGCACGCCGGGCAGTCCCAGCGCGACCAGATCCGCCCAGCAGGACGGCAGCTCACCGGCCGCGAGCCGATCGGTGTTCGCGCGGGTGTATTCCCGCGTGCTGTGGCGGTCGGCGAATCCGCTGACGGCCTCCGCCAGCGCCGTCTGGTCCGCGGTCAGGGCTACAGGCACGGTCTCTCACTTCGGTCGGCGTTCGGTTGCGTTCCGGCTCTACACCGGACCCACCGATTAGAACAGGTTCCACTACGTTACGTGAGCGAACAGGGCCTCCGTCGAACCCCGTGACGACGAAGGCCCTGCCGGTGACCGCTACACCGCCCCGCTCACCACCTCGTCGAGGCCGGCCAGCGCACGCGGCAGCGGACCGCGATGCAGCACACCGAGTCGTTGGGTAGCGCGGGTGAGAGCCACGTACAACTCGGCCGCCCCGCGCGACCCGTCGGCGAGAATCCGCTCCGGCTCCACGACCAGAACCGCGTCGAATTCGAGCCCCTTGGTCTCCGACGCCGCCACCGCACCGGGCACGTCCGCCGGACCGATGACGACACTGGTCCCCTCCCGAGCAGCCTCCTCACGCACGAATTCCTCGATGGCCGAAGACAATTCGTCCTCCTCGACCCGCCGCGACCACGGCCGCACCCCCGACGCGCGCACCGACTCCGGCGGCCGCACACCGGGCGCGAACTCCGCCAGCAGCGCCGCGGCGACACCCATGATCTCGGCCGGAGTCCGATAGTTCACCGACAGCGACCGATAGGCCCAGCGCCCGGGAACATACGGTGCGAGCATCGTGTCCCACGAGCGCGCCCCCGCGGCCGAACGACGTTGCGCCAGATCGCCTACCACCGTGCAGGACTTGCCCGGACAGCGCCGCATGAGCACCCGCCAATCCATCTCCGACAACTCCTGCGCCTCGTCGACCACGACGTGCCGATACGTCCAATCCCGGTCCGCCGCAGCGCGTTCGGCGAGTTCGCGGGTGTCGCGCTCGATGAAGCGATCGGCCAGATCCTCCCCGTAGAGCAGATCGGTTGCGTAGAGGTGGTCCTCGTCGTCCATCGAATCCTCGCGGCCGGTCATGAGATCCATGACGCCCGCGGCGTATTCGGCGTGCGCGCGACGTTCCCGCTCGGCCGAATCGTCCTTCGTTTCGTGCGCGCCCAGCAGATCGACCAGCTCGTCCAGCAGCGGCACGTCCGAGACGGTCCAGGCGTCACCTTCGGCACGCCACAGCGTCTCGTCCGCCCCTGCGGCACAAAGCCTTTCGGTCGAACTGTAGAGCGACGAGAGCAGCTCGCGCGGGGTCAGGATCGGCCAGAGTTCGTCCAGCGCGGCGACATAGTCGCGATTGTCCGCGAGTTCGGCGACCACATCGCCGCGCAACTGCTCCCAGGCTTCGCGATCCTCGCGGGTCAGCCAGCCCTTGCCGATCCGGGCGATCGCGCGTTCGGTGAGCACCCATTCGATGATCTCCCGGAACACCCGCCGCGCCTCGTTGTGCGGCAGCCCGCTCTCACGCGCCTCCTGAATCGCCCACTGCGCGGTCTCGGCGTCGATCCGCACCGTGACGTCGGCCAGTTCGATCGTCAGCGGCTCCCGCTGCAGCCGCTGCCGGTCGGCGACGGCGGCGGCGAGCACGTCCAGGATCTTCAGCGAGCCCTTGAGCCGCGCCGCCTCCGGCGCATCCTCGGCGGTGACGTGCAGTCCGGGCACGAGATCGCCGGTCGTGGTGAACACCACGTCCGATTCGCCCAGTGACGGCAGCACCCGCCCGATGTGGTTCAGGAACGCCGAATTGGGCCCGACCACCAGCACCCCGTGCCGCTGGATCTGCTCACGCTGGGTGTAGAGCAGATACGCGACCCGGTGCAGCGCGACGACGGTCTTACCCGTGCCCGGACCGCCCTCGATCACCAGCACACCCGCGTGATCGAGCCGGATGATCTCGTCCTGTTCGGCCTGGATCGTGGCCACGATGTCGCGCATGCCCTCGCCGCGCGGCGCGTTCACCGCCGCGAGCAACGCCGCGTCACCGCGCTCCCCCGCACCCGGCCGACCGAACACCTCATCGGTGAATTCGACCAATTGCCTTCCGCGCGTGAAGAATTGCCGACGCCGGCGCATATTCTCCGGCGTCGCCGCGGTGGCCACGTAGAACGCCCGGGACGCGGGCGCACGCCAATCCAGCAGCACCGGTTCGTAGTCGTCGTCCGCGTCGAGCAGGCCGATCCGCCCGATGTAGGCGTGCTCGCCCGTGACCGTGTCCAAGCGGCCGAAACACAGTTTGTTGTCCGCCACGTCCAGGCGTTTCACCTCGGTGGCCAGCGTGCGCACCTCCACATCGCGATCCATGGGCGAGAGCCCGTTTCCGCGCAGCGCCGCACTGTAGCGCCGCTTGGCCTGTGCGCGTTCGGCATCCAGACGCGCGTACAGACCGTCCACATATTCCCGTTCCGACAGCAATTCCTCGTCGTACCCCTGCACCGCCACGCACCCCTCACTTTCTGACCCGACTACCTGCGGATAGTCGCCTCGGCCAGCGATTGTGCAGCATGTACCGGGCCTTGCCGCAAGACCCGGTATGCGCTATACAATTGAAGGGGAAGAAAAGCGGGGGCTATTTTGATTCGTCATCGTCCGGCAGTTGTGGCGCTTTCTCGCCGATGACCAGCGCGGGATCGTCCGGTAGCCAATTGCCGTGGAATCCGGCGGGCACCCGCTGCGTGAGATGGATCTGCGCGACCGGGCCCGCCGCGAGATCCTCCGCGTCCAGGATCACCAGATCACTGCGATCGGTCGCCGGGTCGTAGACGTAGGACAGCAGCCAGCCCGGGCCGCCGGGGCGGGCGTCGGCCGGGGCGAACGAAGCCTCGGAGGGACTCCGCCCGTCGGGGAACACGTAGCTGGTCGCATCGCCGGACCGCAGATCGTAGCGGTGCAGCGCGCCGAGCCCCTCGTCCTCGCCGGTCCAGGCGGCGGAAACCGAACTGGTGACGTGCCCGAATCGCGCGGGCAGCCCGGCCAACCGGTCATCGATCCGCGGGAATTCGACATCACGATCATCGAGCCGGCGTTCGGTCACCGTGCCGCGGGCCAGATCGATCGTCCAACTCCACAGACTCCCCCGACTCTCGACATCGACGCCGTCCCCCAGCCGGTCGTACCGAACGACCTGCACGGTCAGCACCTGCCCGCTCGGATCCTCGTACGCGTTCAGCCCGTGGAAGACGAAGCAGGGCTCGATCTCGAACCACCGCACCGCGGCCTCGGGATTCGCGCGATCCAGAACACCCAGGCGCGCACCGTATTCCGGCTGCCAGCGATACGGCATGCCGGGCGCACCCGTGCGGATCCGCACCGGATCGAAGACCACCGGGAGATCCATGAACACGACGTGTCCGGCGGTCAGGTGGAAGTCGTGCATCATGGTCGGCGCGGCGACCTCGATCGGCCGGGTGTGGACCAGATTCCCGTTCGGATCCGCCCGATGGTAGGTCAGATACGGACGTTCGGACACGCCGTAGCCGAAGAAGTGTAGTTCACCGGTGAGCGGGCAGATCTTCGGATGCGCCGTCATCGCGGTGCGCAACCGGCCGCCGAAGTCGTACGCGCCCATGGTTTCCAGTTCGTGCCCGCCGCGCATGTCGAGTTCGTAGGGGAGTGAGGATTCCACCAGCGCGAAGGTGCGTCCGGCATGCCGCACGACATGTGTATTGGCCTGGCCGAAACGCAGATCGCGAGGGCCGTTTCCATTGTCCCCGTGCGGTTCTCCGTTGAACGTGGCGGTGCGCACCCAGCGGTTGCGATACGCGACCGCCCGGCCACCCTCGAGCCGCACGCCGTGCACCATGCCGTCGCCGAGGAACCAGTGCGGCGAGGCGCCCGTGCGCGGATTCGGACCGTTGCGCAGGTACCACCCGGCGAGCTCGGGCGGAACGGCACCGGACACCGGCAGCTCGGTGACGCTGATTTCGGTATCGACCGGCGCGAATCCGCCGAGTAGATGAGGAGCGGTGGCAGTCATCGAAAAACCTTCCTTCACAAGGGAATCGGAATCAGGCGGCCGACGGGTTCGCGGCCCGGGCGGCGGCGCGGGCCCGCGCGGTGTAGCGGACGGTGAACACGGCCGGGACCGCGAACGCGGCGACCTGCACCACGGTGCGCGGGGTGTCGGTGTGCGCGAGGATCGCCAGCAGCACGCAGCCGAGGGTGAAACTCGCGGCCCACACGCCGGTGATGACGTAGTTGACCCGGATGAACGCCGGATTCGACCACAGCTCCGGCGGCGTGGACTGCTTGGCGATCGGAAGCGTGAACGGGATGCGGATCAGCAGCGAGATACCCGCGACGAGCATCAGCACACCGCTCGAGATCGCCGGGGAGTACGGGTGCAGCGGGGTGTTCGGATCGGCGAACGCCAGGATCGTCAGCGCGATGAAGAAGGCCGCCGAGCCGAGATCGATCACCATTCCACCCACCCCGCGACCGGACCTGACCAGGCGGAATATCTCGATCAGCGAGAGGCAGGCGGCGATCAGCGCGGCCCACTGCCAGTAGTGCGACGGCACGACCGCGTACACGATCCAGGGGGCGAAGGTGCGCAGGAAGGACATGAGAGCTCTCCGAATATTTCGTAGCGAACATGTTGGTACCGGATATTCCGGTACCGGAATATGAACTCAATCCTGATACTCCGGTCCCGACATGTCAAGTCCGCAATGTAGGCTGTGGACATGAGCCTCCGACACGCCCTGCTCGGTCTGCTGGCGGACCATCCCGCCAGCGGTTACGACCTGCTGCAACGGTTCGCCGGATCGCTCGCGAACGTCTGGTCCGCCTCGCAGACCCAGGTCTATACCGAGCTGACCAAGCTCGCCGGTGAAGGCTTGATCGCCGCCTCCGAGGAGGGTCCGCGCCGCCGCAAGGAGTACGCACTCACCCCCGACGGCCGCACGGAACTGAAGGAGTGGCTGCGCGCCGACCCCGCGCGTCCGCCCGCGCGCAACGACATGCTGCTGCGGGTGTTCTTCCTCGGCGGTCTCCCCCGGCAGGAGGCCCTGGATCATCTGGCCGCCATCGAGGAACGCGCCCGCACCCAGTACGAGGAATTGGTGAACCTCGAGAACACGACCGAGTGGACCGGTAGCGACTTCTCCGAATACGGCCGCCTGGCCCTCGAGTGGGGGCAGCGCTACTGGACGATGAACCGGCAGTGGGCACAGTGGGCTCGCGAGCAGATCACCGACCGGGCCACCTCGACCGAATAGCTCCGAAATCCTCACCGCCGGAACGAGTTCGACGCGGCGACGGCTTCGCTATCGAGCACCGGCGATCCCGAACTCATCCCCGTAGTGTTCACCGCAGCGATGAACTCGGAACGCCCGTAACAGCGGGATCCCGTGTGCCGTAGGCGATTCGGCGGAAACTTCCACCTGGACCCAAGTGGCATCGTCGACCGTAGAATGATCGACGGTGCCACGCTGAACCATCCACGACCTGTCGGGATGCCCTCCCGCAGCAATCCTCGTCGACGCGACAGTGCCCGCACCTGCTGATCGCGCGAATCATTCACGTAAACGATCTCGACGCCGCACAGCGCCGCAAACTCGACTACCTGATCGGCCGGGCCCACATCACCGGCGACGAACGCGTGCTGGATATCGGTTGCGGCTGGGGCAGTCTCACGCGCGCGATCGCCGATCGGCACCCGCGCGCCCGGATCACCGGAAACGAGATATTCCCGGAGTCAGAGCCGCCGCGTCTGGCCGAAATCGCCCATGCCGCAGAGAAACTCTTCGAATTCCGCTCACTGGTCAACGATCGTGCCGACTACGCGCGGACCTGTGCGGAATGGTTGCGGCGGCTGCGGGTGCGGCGCGCCGAGGCCGAGCAGATCGCCGGAGCGGCCGTCACCGAGGCGTACGAACGGTATCTGGAGGCGTCCATCCGGCAGTTCGAGTTCACGGGCTGCTCCTCGCGCATTGGCAACGAACCGATCGGCCACCCACAATTCTGAATTCCCTTGGGCCCGTTGCGCAAGACGCCCCGCTACCGGACCGCACCCGCCTGGTAGCCGACCAGCAACGCCGTCAGAATGCGGGTGAGCCGCGGCTCCACATCGATCACCGCGTGCGCCAATTCGGGCCGCGACTCGTACAGCTCACGCAGCGAGGTACCCGGGGCCGCCATCTGCCACAGCGCCCCGGCCATACCGGTCGCCGTCGCGATCACATCCACCGCTTCCGCTTCGGCAAGCCCGAGCCGCTCCCGCAAAACCGTTGCCACCGAGGCGACTTCGGCGAATACGGCCATCTTGAACCGATACGCGACATCCAGCGACACATTGCGTTCCAGGTTCATCGGGGCCTGGGCGAGCAGGTCGCAGAAGAACGGTCGCGCCACCAGCGTGCGCGCCAGCATCGCCGCGACAGCCTCGGGTGTCGCGACGGTCCGGTCCGCGGACCACTCGCCCACCGCCGTCGCCCAGTCGCGCCAGCCCTCGGCCGTCAGCGCCAGGAAGATCTGCTCCCGCGTCTCGAAGTATCGGAGCATGGCGGACTTGTGCATGCCGACCGCGGCCGCGATATCGGTCAGCGTCACCTCTCGCACGCTGCGCTCACCGCCGAGGGTGCGGGCGGCGGCGAGAATCGCGCGCTCGCGCTCCTGCTTGGCCTCCGCACTGCGCGCCCGCCGAGGTGCTGCCGAATCCATGACGCACATCATAACGCAACCCTGTTGCACTATTAACGCAACAGAGTTTTACTAACTACATGACAACGAAGACATGGTTCATCACAGGCTCCTCGCGCGGCTTCGGACGGGCGCTCGCGATCGCGGCGCTGGACGCCGGTGACCAGGTGGTCGCCACCGCGCGCACACCGCGCGACCTGGCCGATCTCACCGAGAAGTACGGCGACAGCGTGCTTCCGGTGGCATTGGACGTCACCGACCGGGACGCCGCGACGGCAGCGCTACAGGCGGCGGTCGAGCGGTTCGGCCGGGTCGACGTGGTGGTCAACAACGCCGGATACGCGAACATCGCGCCGGTGGAGACGATGCCCGAGGACGATTTCCGGCGGCAGTTCGACACCAACTTCTGGGGCGTCTACAACGTCTCGACCGCCGCGCTGCCGGTGCTGAAGGCGCAGGGATCCGGCACGATCGTGCAGTTCTCCTCGATCGGCGGCCGGGTCGGCGGGACCCCCGGTCTCGGCTCGTACCAGGCCGCGAAGTTCGCCGTGGACGGTTTCACCCGGGTCCTGGCCGCCGAGACCGCGCCCCTCGGAATCCGCTACCTGGTGGTGGAGCCGAGTGGATTCGCCACCGACTGGGGTGGGTCTTCGATGCGGATCGCCGAGGTGCCGCCCGAGTACGACGCGACCGTCGGTGAGCGGGTGCGCGGATTCGCCACACCCGGCCCCACCGCCGGAGATCCGGCCCGCGCCGCGCAGATCCTGGTCGAGGTGATCGGCCGACCCGATATGCCCACGCATCTGCTGCTGGGCGTCAACGCGGCGCGAATGGCGCAGGACTACTCGCGCGCGCAACTCGCCGAGGCGGCGACCTGGGAACGCGTCAGCCGGTCGGCCGATTCCGACCAGCAGTATCCGGTCGAAATGCCGCTGGCCGCAACGGTATCCGCGTAACCCGGCCGCCCGAGCGCCTCAGCGGTAGATGAGGCTCTTGGCTCCCACCATGCGGATCAGACTGAGGATCGGCAGGCCGATGACCAGGTGCTCTATCCCGGTCGAGATGCCGATCCACACGTCGCTGGACAGCACCAGCGGAATGACCACCGCTGCGGCAGTGAGGATCCCGACGATCCAGGTGAAGAACAGGCCCGGCGTCGGGGTGCCCATGCGCAGCAGATACCAGAGTGCCCCGGCCAGGACCGCGCACAGGAAGGCGACCACCGCGAACCAGTAGGCGTCCTCGGCCATCGGGTTCCACACCCCGAATTTGCCGCTCTGCGTGACGCGATCGGCGATGACCTGAATGATCCACGCGCACAACCACGCGGCGAGCGCGGTCACCACCGCGGCGGCCAGCACACCCCCGATGAACTTGCCCGGATCGAGTTCGGGGCCCTGCCGCTGCCGGGGCCGTCGGTCCGGGTACTCCTGCCGATCCCCGTACTCGGCGTATTCCGGCTGCCGCTCCCGGTATTCGGGGTGGCGATCGCGATATTCCGGCTGGCGATCACGATATTCCGGCTGCCGGTTCGGATATTCGGGCTGCTGATATCCGTACTCGGGCTGCTGCGGGGCGTCGTATCCACAATCCCGTCCGTAGCCGGGCTCCCGATAATTCCCCGGCTGATAGCCCGGCTCGTACCGTGCCGTGTGCTGGTCGCGCGGATCCCTGGGATTCAACCGCCGATCACCTCCGTAGAAAGCATCCGTGTGCGTCGAGTGTAGGTCCTGACCCGTTCCGGATCCCCGCCTCATGGAAAATGACTTGGCAAACCGCACATCTCTTGTCACATTGTCGATCGATACGATGCCGAGCAGAGGGGTTGACATGCGCCGATTCTTCGAAACACCACAGATCCTTCATCGGACGGTGACCTTCGAGGACCTCGGCATCCATGCATACTCATCACACCATCGCCATCGGCGTACTCGCACACGTCGACGCCGGTAAAACCAGCCTGACCGAACGCCTGCTGTTCGACACCGGCACGATCCATACGCTCGGCCGTGTCGACGACGGCACCACAGCCACCGACACCGGCGACATCGAGCGTCGGCGCGGCATCACCGTGCGTTCGGCCGTAGTGTCGTTCGCGCACAACAACACCCGGGTGGACGTCATCGATACCCCCGGCCACACGGACTTCGTCGCCGAGGTCGAGCGCGCGCTCGAAGTGCTCGACGCGGCGATTCTGGTGATCTCCGCCGTCGAGGGAGTGCAACCACACACCCGAATGCTGATGCGGATCCTGCGGGCGGCAGGTGTCCCAACGCTGTTGTTCGTCAACAAGATCGATCGCGCGGGCGCGCGCACCCACGAGTTGCTCGAAGAGATCCGCCTGCGGCTCACCCCGCATCCCATCCCCATGAACACCGTCCGCGAACCCGGTGACAGTACTGCCAGCGCCACACCGAATCTGCTCTCGGACAATGCTTTTCGAAGTCGAGTCATCGAAACGCTGGCCGACGTAGACGATCTCGTGCTGGCCCGCGCCGTGGACGGCCCCGCATTGCGGCCGAACGAAATCCGCGACCTGCTGGCCGCTCGAACCGCCGACGCGACCGTTCATCCGCTCTACTTCGGCTCCGCCCGCACCGGGCAGGGCATCGGGGCACTGCTCGACGGAATCACCGAATTACTACCCGCATTCGACACCGATCACGCCGGAGGTGTCCCGCGCGGGATCGTCTTCGCGCTCGAACGCTCGGCGTCCGGGATGAGGATCGCCTACCTCCGGTTGCTCGCGGGCGCACTCGCTGTCCGGCGGCAGATCGGCTTCGAACACTCCGGCACCGGACATTCACACAGCGGCACGATCACCTCTCTGCGACTCGTCGGAGGCGGTGAGCGTACCCGGTTGCACGCCGGGGAGATCGGTACGATCACCGGCTTTCCCTTGATCCGTGTGGGCGACCGGATCGAGGGCACCGACCACCCGAAAGCTCAGCGCCACAAGGGTTTCGCCGAGCCGATTCTGCGAACCTCGGTCCGCGCGCGCAACACCTCACCCAGCCGCCTGTACGCCGCACTGCTGGTCATGGGCGAGCACGACCCGCTCCTGCGCATCCACAGGGAACCCGATGGCACCACATCGATCCTGCTCTACGGCGAGGTCCAGAAGCAGATCATCGCCGAAACGCTGAGTACCGAGTTCGGAATCGAAGCCGAATTCCTGATCAGCGAACCGATCTGCATCGAACGCGTCACCGGAGTCGGCGAGTCGATCGAGCAGATGGGTTACCGCACAACAAATCCCGCAGGCTTCTGGGCCACCCTCGGCCTGCGCGTAGCCCCCGCCGACATCGACTCCGGCGTCGCCATCGAACGCGAAACCCGCTACGGCTCACTCCCTCACGCCTTCCACCACGCCATAGACGATTCCATCCGCACCCGACTCCGGAACGGCCCTGCGGGACGGTCGATCACGGATTGCGTTGTCACCGTGACCCACACCGGTTTCGCCGCCCCGCTGACCACCGCGGCCGACTTCCGCGAACTCACCCCGATCGTCCTCGACCGCGCCCTACAGGCCGCCGGAACCCGAATCCTGGAACCCACCCACCTCTTCGAAATGACCGTCCCCACAGACACACTCAGCCCGGTAAGCACCTACCTGTCCACGTTGGCCGCCGAAATCCGGGAAACGACTGAGGATCCCGGTGGCTGGCTGATCCGGGGCGTACTTCCCGCGAGGTATGTGCACACCGTGCAGCTCGAACTGCCGAGGCTTACGCGCGGCGAGGGTTCGTGGTGGTCGGAGCATACGGGCTATCGGCCGAGAGACCTCGAACACCACCGCCGGAATCGGACCCACACGCGGCGGACCGAGCGCGGAATCGAGGGTGGCCCGGTGTCCGACAATCAGTAGACGGTTGCGCGGCGGAATTCGAGGAGGCAGCGTTGAGGTGTCAGGTCTCGGACGGTGTCCAGCTCGATATCGTCCTGTCCCATGTAATCCACTGTGCCCTGGAGGTCGGTGCGGGCTATCGGTGCAGGTTGATTCCGAGCAGGGCGAGCCACAGGATGATCGCCCACGCGTCGGTGCCGATTCGCAGCCAGCGCGGGGCGGAACGTACCTCCATGAAATGCCGGATGATCAAGCGGGACTTGATCATTCCCAGTACGACGATGACGCTGACGAGAATGCCGTCCAGTGCCGATCCGTCTCCCGGGTTCTCCGGAGTCAGGCCCCACGCGAGTACGGTGATCGCCACCAGCGCGATCCAGACCAGCAGGATGGTGCGCAGTTCCGGCCGCAATCGGCGGACCAGCGGAATGCTCTGGGAATACACGTCTCACCTCATGAGATAGAGAATGGCGAAGATGACGACCCACAGCAGATCCACCATGTGCCAGTAGGTCGCGCCCTGCTCGACCATGCCGGGGCGCCGCAACGCCGGATTCCGCAACTCGCGCACCACGATTCCGAGGATCAGCAGCCCCAGGACGAGATGGGCGAGGTGGATTCCGGTCAGGACGAAATAGAAGCTGAAGAACTCGTCCGAGACGGTGTAGCCGTGCGCGATCTCCTGCTGCCATTCGAACACCTTGAGCGCCACGAACAGCATGCCGCACGCACCGGCGGCCCAGATCAGCCGTTCCGCGGTCCGGGCAACACCGCGCCGGATCTCCTGCACCGCCATCGCGACGAACATCGAACTCGTCAGCAACACCACCGTATTGGCAACGCCCACAGCAAGATTCAAATGCCGCTGCGCATCGGCGAACGCCCCCGGCGCGCGATCCCGGAACACCATGTAGACGGTGAAGTAGCACCCGAAGAAGAACAGATCCCCCAGCACCAGCACCCACATGTCCAGGTCGCCGGGCAGCCTGCCGGTGGTCCCGGTCTCCTCGAGCGCCTCGGACGTATCGCGATCGGATACCGTCATCGCGCCTCCTCACGAGCGTAAAGCGCAGGGGCGCTGTCGGTTTCGGCCCGCCCGGCATTCCACATGAGCGGCAGCAGCGCACCGATCCAGATCCCGAAGATCACCACCGCGATGTAGAACGTGATCATCCCGTTCCAGGCGAACGCCCCGGCATGGAACACCCACATCTGCGTGGCCAGCACCTCGGTGACCACCTGCCAGATCGAGATGTACGCGAACCATTTGGGAAATATGCGATTCCGGTCGTACAGAATGGCGATGGCGATCATCACGTAGGCGGCGGTGAAACATCCCAGCGAACCGTTGTAGGACAGCATGCCCAGGTCGTAGAGCAGATGCAGGATCCGCGGCTCACGATCGGGCCGGAACGTCGCGGTGAGCCAACACACCAGCAGCACATGGAATCCCGGAATCGCGCCCACGCCCATACTGGCGATATACGCGTAGGACAGCACCGACCCGGATGACATCCGCTTCATGAAATAACCGATGATGCCGTTGGAGATCGCCGCCCCGCCCGCGATCACCAGCAGGATCGCGAAACCGATCCGAATGGTCGCGTGATGCTGCGAAAACCAGTGCGCCACTTGCAGATCGGTCACATCCGGCCGCGGCGGCGGGGTGGCGCGACCCAGGAAGATCACCCCGGCCGAGAGCGCCCCGTAGAAGACGGCGAAGATCCAGTAGCTGATGTAGACGTCCGGGCGCATCCGCCGCGCGGGCGTCGCGTCTGCCGGGGCGGCCGAGGTCACGGTACTCACGCCGACTCCCGGGCCTCGCGACGATAGGACGCGCGCAGCACGAAGAACATCACCACGACGAACACCGCGAACGCGATATTGCGCAACCAGAACGACACCACGCCGTTCCACGCCAGCGGCCCGTTCCGGAACACCGCAGCCCCGGCCGAGGGTGCCATCAGCACCGCCGTCACCAGCGAATAGTGCGCCACCCACCGGGGAAACACCGGATCGCGCACGTCGTCGAAGTAGATCGCCAACGCCAGCAGCACGAACTGCGCGACCAGCATGCCGATCGGCGCGATGAAGAAGATCCAGGCCAGATCGTTGAGCAGCTGGATCAGATCGGCGGACCGGTCCGGGCGGAACGCCGCCACGCCGAAGAAGATGTCCGACAGCGCGAACAGCGTCGCCCCGGCCACCACCGCGGCCAGATAGGAGAACGCGAAGATGTGGCTCTGCCCCCGCATCCGCTGCATCCGCGCCAGGATCAGTACGAAGAACGGGACGATCAGAATCCCGCACAGGTTGAACCCGACCATGCTGAACCGGATCATCGCGGTGTGGTCGCGATAGAACTCGGCCACCTGCGTCGCGGTCAGATTCGGCGACATCGGCGGGAAGAAGCCCGGGAACGCGGCCAACAGCACCAGTAGCACGGCCGCGACGACCGGCGTGGACCACAGGATCACCTGCTGGGCTCGCAGATTCGTTGCCGCCGAACGGTTCTCGTCTTCGAGGAGGACTTGCATACCCGCATTCCTTTCCGCCGCGCACGCCACCGGGTCCACATGTGGCTGCTACGCGCGTCCGTGCCGGAAGCCTCCCACCATTCCTGACTGTAGTCAATATTTGCCTCGGCAGTATGCTGCTGCTATGCCCACAGTTTCGCGCGATCCGAAGCCTGACCATGGTCAGCAGCGAGCCGTTCCGACCCAGGCCCGCTCCCAGGCCAGCCGGAACGCGATCATGCAGGCGGCGCTGGCGCTGTGGCGCACGAAAGGTTTCGCCGACACCACCGTCACCGACATCTGCAAGGCCGCCGGAGTCTCGAAAGCCCTTTTCTACGTGTACTTCTCGCGCCGCGAAGACGTCCTGCTCGCCATCGAGGTGTTCACCGTCCACGACGCCCAGTCCGCGGCCGACGCAGTTCTCACCCGCCCCTACGAACTGGTCGACCTGATCGCCGCCATCATCGGCACGTTGGAAGCCCAAATGCGCGACTACCCACCGGAATTGGTCTTCGAGACCATTCTGGAGACCTACCGCCTCGAACGCCGCATCCTGAACGAAGATCCCACGGAGGATCAGCTCACCGTCCTGTTCCTCGACCCGTTCCGACAGGCGGAACGCGATGGGAAACTACCGGCCGGAACGGATGTCACCCGAGCCGCGCGCATCGCCCAGACACTACTGACCGACAGCGTGAGACGTTGGGCCGCAAGCGAATTCCGCAACGGACCACTCGCCCGCGCCCTCGCCGAAGAGATCACCGACCTACTCGACACAGCACGTTGACACCGCGCACCGAACTCCCACCATGCGACCAGCAGCGAACGTCCGGCCGAGCGTACCGAACCCGCACTCGGTGACACACTCCTCAGGCGACGCCGACCCCCGGACCCCGCCATGAGCAGCGCCGAGACTCGGCGAATTACTGTGCCGCACAGTAAGATTGCATACGCACGCGGGCGAGACCGCCCGACCCCTCACACCCGAGCCGGCATACTGTCCCACCCCCGCACCGCCGACGACGACGAGAACACCGCCCGATCCAGGTCGACCTCCCAATCCGGGAACCGATTCATGATCTCCTCCAACGCGATTCGCGCCTCGAGCCGAGCGAGTGCGTTGCCGAGGCAGAAGTGCGCGCCGACACCGAAGGACAGGTGCTGGCGTGGTTCGCGGGTGATATCGAAAGTATCCGCGTCGGGGCCGAATTGGCGTTCGTCGCGGTTGGCGGCGCCGATCAGGGTCAGCAGCGCGCTGCCCGCGGGCACGGTCCGGCCGTGGAATTCCACGTCCCGGGTGACGTAGCGCCCGGCTTGCAGGGCCGGCGGTTCGAATCGCAGGACCTCCTCGATCGCCCCGGGCAGCAGCGCGCGATCGGCGACCAGCCGACGACGCTGGTCGGGATGCTCGGACAGTAGTTTGCCCGACCAGCCGATCAACCTGGTCGTGGTCTCCGCACCGGCCACCGCGACGACGTTCATGAACATCAGCAGCTCATCGCGCCGCAGTCTGCGCTCGATCCCGGTCTCGTCCTCGAACTCGACGGTGAGCAGTTCGGTGGTGAGATCATCGGCCGGATGGGTGATCCGCCAGTCCAGGAAATCGGCGAACACCTGACCGTCGGTGATCGGGCCATCCGGATTGTCGGTCATCCGGCCGCCGCGTTCGGTGCGCACGAAACGCTCACCGTCCTGCTGCACCCGACGCTGATAATCCTCGGGAATCCCGAACAGCATGCCGACCACCCGCAGCGGCATCACCGCCCCCAGATCCTTGACGAAATCGAAGGCATCGCCCCCCGCCAGCGGATCCAGACAGCGCACGGTGAACTCGCGGATCTGCAATTCGAGCGCGCGGATCTTGCGCGGCGTGAACGCCCGCGACAGCAGTTTGCGGTGGATGTCGTGGATCGGCGGATCCTCGAAGATCAGCACGCCCGGCGGAATCTCGATATCGGATTTGAGGATCTCCAACACGACGCCCCGCGCCGAGCTGAACCCGGCGTGGTCGATCAGGGTGCGGTTCACGTCCTCGAACCGGCTCAGCGCGTAGAAGTCGTGAATCTCGTTGTAGTACAGGGGCGATTCGTCACGGATCCGCTTGAACATCGGGTACGGATCGGCGTTGAGTGCCACGTTCCAGGGGTCGTAGTACAGCTCGTCGGCGGTGCTCGTGGTCATCGGACGTCCTTGCGTGCGGGACCCGCGATCAGATCGTCAGGCCGTGCTTGTCGAAATGGCGGCTCAGCGCCTGCATGTACTCCTCGCCGTGAAACGGGCCGCGCGCGCCGATGGCCGCCTCCAGGAACGGTTTGGCGATACGGTCCTCGGGTTTCATCGCGGACTCCTCTCGATCTTCTTGTGGTGGTGGATGTTTCTGATCGGCGACCTGGGAGGATGGGTTCGTGGCAGAACGATGGACACGACAACGACGCGTCGAGCACACCCGGACGGTGCTGCTGGACGCCGCCGAGGAGGTCTTCGCCAAACAGGGGTTCGGCGGTACGGCCCTGGACGACATCGCCGAGGTCGCGGGCTACACCCGCGGCGCCATCTACTCGCATTTCGGCACCAAGGAGGAGCTCTTCCTGGTCGTCATCGAGCGGCACCTGCAGAACTTTCTGGACGGCTTCGCGGATGTGATCACCTCCTTCGACAATCTGCACGATCTGGACGTGGGCAAGATCGCCCAGCGCTGGCGAGATCTGACCATCGCCGCACCGGACGCCGCCGCCCTGGGCCTGGAATTCTCGCTGTTCCTGCTGCGCAATCCCGACGCCCGGCACCGGCTGGCGGCCCAGCGCGAGGAGACCGCGCGCTCACTCGCCGGGTACATCACCGATCACGTGCAGCGTCTGGGCGGCACGTTGCGGATGCCCGCCGACACGCTCGCGCATCTGCTGATCGCGATCAACAACGGCATCACCATCAACGGACATATCGACGGCGCCGACCTGTTCGAACCCTTCCTGCAGATGGTGATGGCCAATATCGTTCCCGGACAGGCCGATCCGGATCAGCCCGAGGACGGCAGCTCCATCTGCAAGTAGACCTCGACGCGCCGGATCCGGGCGTCGGCGGTGAACTCGTAGATGCTCACGGAGTTCACCACACTGCGGAACTCGCCGATCCGGCTGCGTTCCTCCAGCTCCAGGAAGACGATCCCCGCGGCCTCGGTGATGCGTTTGAACGAGCAGTCCCACTCCGCGGAGGATGCCCATCCGGTCAGGAATTCGGTGTACTCCGACCAGTTCTGCACCTCCTTGAAGGTGCCGACGCGCACGAAATTCGGCACGTCCACCAGATCATGATGACGCGTAGCAACTGCGGATGGATACCCGAGATGTGATACCCCTCCTCGAAGGCGTCCATCACGACTTTCCAGTTGCAGTCCAATGCTTCTCGCACATCCAGAACGGTGACCATCTTGTCCAGATGGTAGGGCGCGAGCAGTTCGGCGACCTCCTGGCCGAGGTATTCGAGCACCCGCTGCCAGATCCCTTCGCGCTCCCGCTCCGCGAACTCCGCGGAGGTGTAGCGATCGGTGGGGATGCTCATCCGGAAACGCCCGAAATCGATATCGGCCAGCCCCGCTCCGACATCGACCCACTCCCCCGGCTTCGTCGACTGCATCTCCGTCCTCCTCTGCGGTTGCGGCACGCGATCGCGATCGCCACCACAACTGTACAGAGATGTATCTGAGATACAAGTCTGTATATGAGACGAAAAATGTTGTCGGTGAGGGCAGCTAGAGTGGTCGCAGCATCGGTGGCCGACGAGGAGGGGCGGTATGACCAAGATCGATTTCCGCAGGACCCTGGACTCCTATCGAGCAGGATCCGGAGAGTTCCGGGTGCTCGATGTCCCGCCGATGCGGTACGTCATGGTCGACGGCCGGGGCGATCCGAACACCGCGCCGGAGTTCACCGCGGCGCTCGAGGCCCTGTACCCGGTGGCCTACAAACTGAAGTTCGCCAGTAAACAGGACCTCGGCCGCGACTACGTGGTGCCGCCGCTGGAGGGATTGTGGTGGTCCGAGCGGATGGAGACGTTCACCTCCGCCAGGGACAAATCACGATGGAACTGGACGATCATGTCCATGATTCCCGAGTGGATCACCCGTGAGATGTTCGAGGCGGCCGTCATCAAGGCCGCCGCGAAGAATCCGTCCGTACCGGACCGCGTACGACTCGAAACCCTCACCGAAGGCCGATGCGTCCAGACCCTGCACATCGGTTCGTTCGACGACGAGGGCGAAACCCTGGCCAGGATGCATCACGACTTCATCCCGGCGTCGGGCCTCACCATGACCGGTCGACATCACGAGATCTACCTGAGCGACTTCCGCAGAACCGCGCCCGCCGAACTGCGCACCATCCTGCGTCAGCCGGTCACATCACGCGCCCCCACATGATCGTTCGAAGCCCTCAGGCCGCCTCGGCGATGTGCTGCGCCGATTCACCGATGACCGCCGACTCCACACCGGTCAGCGTACGAATGAACTGCAACTGCGCCGCCCGGCCCCGCACCGCGGCGCGTTCGTACTGCCCCGGCACCGCCCGCGTCCACACGGTCCGGACAAGGTTGAACGGTATGCGCAGCAACGGATACCACGGCACGGTGACCGGCGGCAGGCCCAACTTCCGCATCGCACCCGAACCCAGGAACATGGTGGCGATCGACAGATGCTGCGAGCGCGCGATGCGGCGGCGCGGTCCGGCCAGGAAGCGGTAGTTCCAGCCCAGTGGATCGTCGAGCATCGGCTTCGCCAGCTGCGACGAGGTCTCGTCCGGGTTGGTGATCGCGGTCATGGTGTGGAACAGGACGCGCACGCTGTCCCGGAAATCCTTGGGCAGGAAGCGTTCCTGCACACCCATCACCCAGCCGACGTATCGGGTGAAGTGCGCCATGGCGTCGGCCTCGCGCGGCGTCACCAGCATGCCCAAACCGATCGCACCCACCGTCGGGGCGATCAGCGCGCCGACCATGGTGGCGGCCATATCGGTCTGATTGATCGGCAGGCCCCACTCGTCGCCGCGCCAGTCCGGCATGGCCGCGACATGCCGGCGAACCATCGAGTGGATCATCCGCACCCGGACCGTGGAGCGATACCCCAGCCCCAGCGGCAACATGCCACCCGCGGAAGAGACGTCCAGCGCCCACTGCGTCGTCTCGGCGAAACGTTTGGCCGGGCCCTTCTCCAAAGCGCCTGTGCGCAAGAGGGTTTTGTTGAATCCCGAGGCCAGGTAGCCACCCAGGAACGACATGTCCCGCGCGACGTACAGCGCGTCACGCCCGCTGAGACTCATCACCCGCTCCGCGAGCCGGATCTTGTCCCAGTCCACCCAGTCCGGCACGGCCTCGACGTGGTCGAAGAACTCCCGCACCGGATCAGGCGCGTCCGGCACGGCCGCGATCCCCTCGGCCAGCACCCGCTCGAACAGCGGCCGCGCGGTCGCCATCCCCTCGCGATACATCCACTCGACCAGCTCGTCCATCGGCTCGTCCCCGATGGTCAGCGCCTCCCCCAGCTCCCGGAATTCGGCGGCGGTCGGCTCGCGCAGCCCGAGCACTCGCGCGAACGGGCCGAGCCCGGCCCCGGGAACCGAGCGCGGCGCGGCGGGATGCCGAGTCGGAATGGTCGAATCCATGGTCTCTCCTTCACAGCGGCTGCCAGCTCGAACGGGGCTGCGCGCTCACCCGTCGCATTTCTGGCAAGATCCTCTACCAGAATACCGAATTTGGCAATGACGCTTTCCAGATAACGTGCGCCGCAACAGCACGGATCACGCGAGCGCGGTGACAGACACCACAAACGAGCCGATCAGACCATGAATCTCGACGTTCACTCCGCCGGAGCCGCGGCCCGCCGCCGACGCAACACGATGAATCCGGCGATCGCGATCGCCAGTACGGCCACTCCCGCCACCACATACGTGGGCCCGCGCAGGGATTGTTCGAGGCTGTGCCAGTTCGCGCCCACGGCGTACCCCGCGACGGCCAGGGCCGCGGTCCACGGCAGGCACCCGGCGACGGTGTAGAGGCCGAAACGCAGCGGCGGCATGGCGGCGATCCCGGCGGGCAGCGAGATGAAGGTGCGGATACCGGGCAGCAGCCGGGCCCAGAACACCGACATCGCACCCCGGCGGACGAACCAGTCCTGCGCGCGATCGATCTCCTCGGGACGCAGCAGGATGTACCGACCCCAGCGATGCAGCGCGGGCCGCCCACCGTACCGCCCGACCAGCCAGGCCACATAGCTGCCCGCGACGTTACCGAGGGTGCCCGCGACGACGACCGCGACCAGATTCGGATGCGGACCGGCGACCGCACCGGCCGCCAGCGCCCCGCCGAGCATCATGGTCACCTCGGACGGGATCGGAATACACGCCGACTCCGCGGCCATCAGCACGAAGATCGCGATCAGCCCGTAGGACAGAATCAGTTGCTGCACAACATCTCCCGTCCATCGGTGGCGGCGGGGGCCGGGGTGGGCAGCGGCGCACGGCAACTGGGTACAGGTCTGGTCGGAAGCACGATGCCACAGTGGCCGAACCCCGCTGAGAACACGCTGAGACCGCGCTGGCCGCCGATCGGAGATCTCACCGGCTTTCTCAGCGGAGCCACAGGAGCGGATCGCTACCGTCGCGCACCGTGACGGAAACCAAGAATCCTGGCGTCGGCACGGCCCGCCGGATGCTGAGCAAGGTACCCGAGGTCACGGTGTGGTTCTGGATCATCAAGATCCTGTGCACCACCGTCGGCGAGAGTTTCGCGGACTGGATCAACATGACGCTCGGCGTCGGATTGGACCTCACCGCACTGCTGTTCACCGTCATCCTGGCGGCGGTGCTGATCTGGCAGCTGCGGCTGACCAGATACGTCCCGTTCGTGTACTGGCTCACGGTGGTCGTGGTCAGCGTGACCGGCACGCTCTACACCGACATCCTCACCGACAGCCTCTCGGTGCCACTCGCGTTGAGCACCAGTGTCTTCGCCGCGATCCTGGCCGTGGTGTTCGGCATCTGGTTCGTGCGCGAACGTACGTTGTCGATCCACTCCATCCGCACCACGCCGCGCGAACTGTTCTACTGGCTGGCCGTCCTGGTCACCTTCGCGCTCGGCACCGCCGCGGGCGACTGGACCCTGGAACTCACCGGCTGGAGCCCCGGCGTCTCGGTCCTGCTGCCCGCCGGGCTGATCGCCGCGATCGTACTGGGATGGCGGCTCGGCGCGAACGCCGTGCTGTCCTTCTGGCTCGCCTACATCCTGACCCGCCCCCTCGGCGCGAACCTCGGCGACTGGCTGGCCACCCCCACCGCCGACCACGGCCTCGGCCTGGGCACCGCAGGCACCAGCGTGCTGTTCCTCGCCGCCATCCTCGCCACGGTGCTCTACCTGACCCGCACCCGAAGTGACGTCATCGGCGACGAAAACCCCACGCCCACAACCTCTTCCACCAACAAGCCGCGCGAACGACTGCTGTTCGGCTACTACGCGGTGGTCGCGGTACTCGCGGGCGCACTACTGATCTGGGCCTCCGCCCAACCGCACAGCACCGCGGGCAGTAACGAGGAAGGCTCCCCCGCCACGCTCCCGGCGGCCCCCGCGCCGGCCCATCCGCACTTCCCGTCCGCCGAGATCACCACGTACCGGACCATCACCAACGACACCCTCACGCTGATCCGGAGCGGCAATCACGATGCGGCGAAGGCACGCATCAAAGACCTCGAAACCGCCTGGGACCGCGACCAGAACACCTTGCAGCCCATGGACGATTCGGCGTGGACGATCATCGACGACCGGATCGATGACGCACTGCACGCGGTCCGCGCCGACAAACCCGATCAACCGACCGAAACCCGCACGCTCACCGATCTGCTCACCACGCTCGGCTGATCTCCGGCGGATCCAGCGCGCCCATATCGAGCGCACCGTCACCGATCCAGCTACCGGCAGAACCTCATCCGGCGTTCTTGTACGCCTCGACGACCTCGGCCTGAATGCGGCCGCGACTGGAGACCGTGTACCCGTTCTTGCGGGCCCAGTCGCGGATCGCGGCGGTCTGCTCGCGGTCCGCCGAGGAGCGGGACACCTTGTGTGTCTTGCTCTTCGAGGCTCTGCCCGCCTTGCGCGCATGCGGCGTCCACTGGTCGAAGATGCCGCGCAGTGCAGCAGCGTTGAGCACCGACAGATCGATCTCGTACTCCACACCGTCCAGCGAGAACAGTACGGATTCTTCTGCGGGTGACTTTCCGTCGTAGTCGTCCACGAGCTCGACTATGACCTTGCGGGCCATCGAAAAAATTCCCTTCCGTCGTGGTGAATCAACCAGAGCGGCAACCTTATCCCAGCGCCGATGACGCCGGACAACGGCATACGGCCCGAACGGGCAACGACCGAGCACGCCCGCCGATCACCGCCCGGGACGGAGCCTCGGACCGGACGCGATCGCCGCGCGTCGAACCTGGTGGATCGACGCGCGGCGATGGTCGGTACAGACGGAATGGATCGGTTCAGCGGGTGCCGAACAGGTCCGGCAGACCGTCCGAGACCCGGTCCGGGAATTCCGGAACACGTTTGGCCAGAAAGGATTCCACGCCTTCGCGGGCGTCACCGGACGCGCCGCGCAGGTAGATGGCGAGGGATTCGGCGCGGTGGGCGATCCGCGGGTCGTCCGCGCCGAGCATGCGCCAGATCAGTTGGCGGGTCAGCGCCACCGAGACCGGGGCGGTGCCGGTGGTCATCTCCCGGGCCAGTTCCAGGGCACGGTCCAGCACCCGATCGGCGGGCACGAGTTCGCGGACCAGGCCGCGCTCGAGCGCCTCGGAGGCGGGGACCATGCGACCGCTCAACGTCCACTCCAGGGCGGTGGAGACGCCGACGACGCGCGGCAGGAACCAGGTCGAGCATGCCTCGGGCACGATGCCGCGGCGGGTGAAGACGAAGCCGAATTTCGCTGTGTCCGAAGCGATTCTGATATCCGCGGGCAGCGTCATCGTCACGCCGACACCGGCCGCGGGGCCGTTGATCGCGACGATCACCGGCTTGTGCGACCGGTAGATCCGCAACGCGACCCGGCCGCCGGTGTCCGCAGGCGCGCCGCCGGTGTCGGGATCGTCGTCGAGGACGAACGTCTCGCCGCCACCGCCGAGATCGGCTCCGGCGCAGAACGCGCGACCGGTTCCGGTGAGCACCACCGCGCGCACCGAATCGTCCGCATCGGTCTCGTCGAACACCGCGATGAGACGTTCACACATCGCGGTGGTGAAGGCGTTGAGTCGATCCGGGCGATGCAGCCGCACGATCGCGACCGCCCCGTCCCGTTCCAACAGCACCTGATCGTCGGCATTCGCCTCGGTGTCCGAGCTCATCGCACCCTCTCGCATCTCGTCCGCCGCACCACGGCCCCGCCGCGACGCGAATTTCCGGTCAGCGTACGCCGGATCGAGAAGTATTGGCACTACGCCAATTGCATCAACCGATCAGCGCGAGATCCTCCTCGGTGAGTTCGATCCGGCCCGCGGCGATGTTCTGCTCGAGGTGCGCCGGGTCCGTGGTGCCGGGGATGAGCAGGATCGACGGGGAACGGGCCAGCAGCCAGGCCAGGGCGATCTGCTGAACCGATGCGCCGTGCCGGGCGGCGACGGTGTCCAGATGTTCGGCCAGCAGCGGCTGGAACCCGCCCACCGGGAAGAACGGCACGAAGGCGATCCCGGCCTCCTCGCAGGCGTCGAGCAGCGGATCCGCGTCCCGCATCGCGACGTTGTAGGCGTTCTGCACGCACACGAACGGCGCGATGCCGCGGGCCTGATCGAATTGCGCCTGTGTGATATTCGACAGACCGATATGCGTGAGCAGGCCCTCGTCCTGGAGTTTCGCCAGATCGGTCAGCGGCTGTTCGAGCGAACCCTCCGCCGGTCCGTGCCCCTCACCCAGGCGCAGGTTCACCACGTCCAACCGGTCCACGCCCAGGGTCCGCAGGTTCGCCTCGATGTTCTCCCGCAGACCCGCGAGGCTCAGACCCGGCGGGAACAGCCCGGAGAACTTGGTGACCAGCACCAGATCCTCCGGATACGGGTGCAGCGCCTCGCGCAGCAGGTCGTTGGCGTTCATCCCGTCGCGGTCGTAGAACTGCGAGGTGTCGAAGTGATTCACGCCCAGCTCCACCGCGCGTCGCAGCAGCGCGATCGCGGTCTCGCGGGACGGCTGCTTACCCTGCGGCCAGCCCGTCAGTTTCATGGTGCCGTAGCCCATCCGGTTCACCCGGAACGATCCCAAACGTCCCTCGCCTGCCGTGTGGGCCGATATCGTCTGTGCCTCTGTCATATTCACCAATCTGGCCGATCGACACGTCCGGTTCGCGGGTTCGGCAACAAGCTGCCAGCGGTTCGGCAACAAGCTGCCATTCGTTGACGACCGGGGCGAACACCACAACACTCGAAGGATGGCCCAGACCCAATCGGTCACCGTCGTGCGCGGTCACCAGGAACTCACCGAGCGCACCGCGCACCTGTACGCCGCCGCCACGACCAGTTTCGACTGCGCCGCCAAGGACCACGTGACCTGGCACAACGGCCGCCACAGCCGACTCGCGCCGACCGTCGCCCTGCGCAAGCTCTACCGGCCCTCGGCGCTGCTGGACCCGTCGCTGTCCCAGCATCTGCACACCATGGTCGAGCGCGGCGCGGGGGTGCGGATCAGCGACGAGGAGATCACCGAAACCATCATCCTGGACCGGCGGGTGGCCATCCTCGCGGGCGATACCTCGCACGGACTGCGCAGCTACAGCATCGTCACGGTGCCGGAGGTGGTGCACGGCGTGGTGTCGCTGTTCGACGCGATCTGGCGTGCGGCAACGGAATTCGCCGTCTACGACCGTGATCTGGACGAGCTGCGGCGGCTCGCGCCACGCATCCTGGATCAGCTCAACACCGGCGCGACCGACGAATCCGCCGCGCGTGTGCTGGGGCTGTCGGTGCGCACCTACCGTCGTCGCGTGGCCGAACTCATGACCGCGCTCGGTGCGAGTTCACGTTTCCAGGCGGGTGCGCGCGCCCAGGAACTCGGGCTCATCTGAGTCTCAGGCAGCGTCGGATCACATGCGGAGCCGCCCGCAGAGGCCGGACTCCATTGCCCGGGCCTCGTACTCCGACGGGGTCAGTTCGGATGCCAGCCGAGGAACGGCTGGGAGGGTTCGAAAGTAACCGGCAGATTGGACAACGCCCGGTGGAAGGGCCCCGGACGCCAGATCAGATCGTTGGGATCACCCGCCAGCTCGATCTCGGGCAGGGCGTCCAAGAGCTGATCCACGCCGTCCTGGGCGATCAGGTAGGCCGACTGACGCGCCGGGCAGGCGTGCGGACCCGCACCCCACGCCAGGTGCGAACGGTTGCCGGTGTAGTCGCCGCCGCTGATCGCCGGGTCGTTGTTGCAAGCCGCGATGCTGATGATGACGGGCTGATGCGCGGGCAACCACACGTCGTCCAGCAGGACCGGCTGACGCGGGTAGGTCATGCAGAAATTCGCGATCGGCGGGTCCAGGAACAGCACCTCGTCCAGGGCGTCGCGAGTAGACAGACTGCCACCCAGCAGGCTGCCCGCGAAACGCTCGTTGGTCAGGATCAGCAGCAGCGTGTTGGCGATGAGGTTGAGCACCGGTTCCACACCCGCGCCGTACAGCGGCACCAGCTGTTCGATGACCTCCTGATCGTCGAATCCGGCCGGATGCTGGACCAATCGGGTGGTCACATCGTTGCCGGGGTCGGCGCGTTTGCCCGCGACGAGTTCGCTCAGCGCCCCGATCAGCATCGTGTTCCCGGCCGCGGCGTCCTCACCGTTGAAGATCGTGAGCACACCCGTGCTGACCCGGTGCCCGATATCGGGCGAGCAACCGAGCATCTCGTTGACCACCTGGAAGGCCAGCGGCCGGGCGTAGTCCGCGACCAGGTCCGCGCTGCCGATCTCGCAGAACCGCGAGATCAGCGGAACCGCGACGCGCTCCACGACCGCATGCAGACCGTGCAGATCGACCCCGCCGAGGGCCGCGACATTCGCGTCGCGATAGCGCCGATGTTCCTCGCCCGAACTGTGTATCGCGTTGGGCCGGTAGGCCAGCATCGGCTTCACCGGGCATTCGTCCGGGACGTCCTTCTCCCACGTCCGCGGATCGACCGGAAAGTGCGCGGGATCGTGCAGAATCTGCACCGCGGTCCGATAACCGATCACCAGGGTCGCCGGGACTCCCGGCGACAACTCGGCCGGCACCAGCGACCCGTACCGCTTGCGCATGTCCCGATAACAGTGGTGCGGCATGGCGGCGAATTCCGGGCTGTACAGGGCGATCCGATCGCTCTCGGTGTACATCGACGGATTGATCATTCAGGTTTCACCTCGACCTCGGTGTGGTCGTGCGGATCGACGGCGCGACCTGTGGAGCCCGCCGCCGGAACTGGGATGTCGTCGAAATTGGTTGAGCACGAAGGAAATACGGAGCAGCAACGCCTACCGTGAACTCCAATACCCGTGCTCCTCACCCCAATTTCCCGAGCCCGCAGCATAGCAGTGATGATCAACGCCGCATCGATGCGCACGTGTCCGGCGATTGTGCTTCCCGCTGAACCGGATTCGGTGTGCGACGAGTGTCACATCGGCCGATTCCCTGGTCGGACGGGCGAATTCGGCGACTGCGTCACCATGATGTGTGCACTCTCCGGCCGATCCGTCCGTACCGCACCGCGCGGTCGGCGGCCGGGGCCGATATCGTCGCACGGATTCCTGCTCTACCAGCAGGTAAAGTACGAGGGCAGGTCAGCGGTCGGGATGAGTGAGGGCGTGTGATTGCGATGGTGGACGCGCGCGTTGCCATCGCCGACCGCTTCGTGCGGCTCGCCGGTCGCCTCGTCGCGGTGGGCTATCTGATCGCATTGCTGCTGGTGATACCCGATCTGGCGGATCAGGCCGGGGCGGTCGCCGCGTGGTGGACGCCGTGCACGATCGTCGTGGTGTTCGGTCCCGGACTTGCCATGGGCGCGTTGAGCTTTCACCCCGACTCGGGGTGGATGCGCCGGGCCGCGACACTCGCCGCGATCGGTTATCCGGTGGCGACCGGGGCCTGGCTGATCGCCTGGCATCACGTTCCGCTGCACGCCGATCAATGGCTCGCGGATGTTCCGGCACTGGCCGGACTCGCGGCGGCGGTCGCGTGGCCCGCGTGGGTCGGTCTGCTCACGCTCGTCGTCGCCACCTGCGTCGCCACGGTGGTGAACCACACCGGACGGGCGCCGGAGGTCAACGTGCCGTTCGTGCCGGATCTGCTCTACGCCACCGGTTACAGCGCCCTGTTCGTGGCCGGTCTGCTGATGTTCGTGCGCACCGGGCGGTTGTTGCAGACGATCCAGCTCGACGCGTTCCGGGGTGCGGCCTCGGCGGCGGCCCTGCGCGGCCGCGCCGACGAACGCGCGCGCTTCGCCGCCCTGACCCACGACTGGGTGATGTCCACCCTGCTCACCGCGGCGCGCGGCGGCGACCGCGACACCGTGCGCCGCCAGGCCCTGCGCACGCTGAACTATCTCGACGATCTCGAGCATCCGTTCGGGCGGGTGGTCGACGCGCCGAATACCGCGGTCCGGTTGCGCGCCGCGATCACGCACATCGATCCGAATCTGCCGATCACCGTCGAGATCGCACCCGGTATCGACCGGTGGGCGTATCCCGCCGCGGCGGTGAGCGTGACGGCCGCGGCGGCTGGTGAGGCGGTGCGAAACAGCCTGCGGCACGCGGGATCCGGCGCGTACCGGCATGTCGGCGTCCGGCTCGACGGCACCGGATTCGAGGTGACGGTATCCGATGACGGCGTCGGTTTCGACACCTCCGTCGAACGGCCGGACCGGCTCGGCATCACCCTGAGCATCCGCGCCAGAATGCGGCAGCTGGGTGGTGGCAGCGCGGTGATCACGTCCGGTCTCGGGGTGGGTACCACGGTTCGGCTGAGCTGGTCGGGCCCGCTGATCGATCAGCGCACCGTGTTCGGCGAATACGGCCGTTCGGTCGCGAAATCCCCTGCGCCACTGGGCATGCGGACTCTGCTCGGGATGCGCACCCCGGCGGCCCGGCTACTCGTCGGCGGATATCTGATCGCCTACGCGGCGTCGATCGCGACCACTCCGGCGTTGTCGTCCGATCCGTGGCCGACGCTGGCGTGTCTGGTCCTGACCGTGGTGGCCACGGCCGCGGTGCTGGCGGTGCCGGGTGATCCGCCCGCGCTCGGCGTCTCGCTGGCCATCCTCGCGGTGGGCGGGCCGGGTCAGTTCGCGATCGCGTCCGCGGTGAGTTCGATGTGGCAGGACACCACGGCGCAGGAATGGTCGCTGGGCACGGCCGGGGCGGTGTGCACGTTCCTGTGCCTGCGGGGCCGCGTCGCGCTGGGCTGGGTCGCGCTGCTGCTGGTGTTCGTCGAATTCGCGATCCGGGCCGGGCTGCCCGCGGACGGGGCGCGCGGATTCACCGTGCCGTTCCTGTATCTCGCGCCGCTGGTCGCCGCGACGTTCTTCGCCCGCATCATCCGCCCGGTCGCCAGCACGGTGCTGGATCTGCGCGCCGACACCCTGCACCGGGTCTCCGCCGAAGCAGCCGAGGCGGCCGCGATCGCCGAACGCGACCGGCAGCTGCGGCGACTCGGGCGGCTCACCCGTCCCCTGCTGGAACAATTGGCCGGCGCCGCGCCCATCGACGACGTCCGGGACGAGTGCGCCCTGCAGGAAGCCGAACTGCGCGATGCGCTGCGGGCTCCGCAACTCGCGCAGTCACCCGTCGTCGCGGCCGCCCGCGCGGCCCGCAGTCGCGGCGTCGAGGTGCTGCTGTACGACGAGCACGGACTCGACGACGTCACCGAGCAGGTCCGGCATCGGATGCGCACGGTGGCGGTCGGCGAACTCGACCGTGCCCGGGACGGCTCGGTCGTGGTGCGGATCCAACGTCCCGACCGGCGGCCGCTGGTCACCATCGTCGCCAACGGTTCGGACGGGACGCGGCGCACCGAGCTCGATCGGGATGCGCATCCGTCGGTGCGGGCGGTCGGTGCCTGAGTTCACCCGACCCGTTCGCCCTGGACGCTCGTGCATCCGACCTCGCACCCGAGATCCGACGAGGATCGCAGCGCGAGCATGCAGGCGATGTCGGCGAGGGTGAATCCGAGCCGGTCGGCGTAGAGATGCGCGATCTCGGGCAGCAGCTCGTCGGTCTCGTCGAGTTGGCCGGTGAGCACGATCTCGGCCAGCGTCATCCCGACGACGGCCTGTTCGCGGGTCAGCCGCAACCGCGTCGGCAGGTACGACAGCAGCCACATGCCGCGATGCGATTCGGGCAGGTCGACCCGAAAGGCCACCTCCAGAATCCGGTCACTGGTGATCAGCCATTCGCTTTCGTTGACGGTCATATCCGACTCGATTCCTCGCGTCCGCCCGGTATCTCCCGGTGGTCACCGCAAGAATCGGCCGCGCCGGATATTCGGACAAGGAACCCGCCGCCGATTCGCGGACCGCGATGCGCTTCTGCACGGTATGCGTGCAGAACGGCTCCGGTCGTCGGCGCTGATGTTCACGAGCCATCGTGCGTAGGACCCCTCACGTACCAACGGCCCCCGAACCACGCGGCACCCCAACGGCATTCGTAACGAGATGCAACCGCCGCTGCCGCGGATCGGTCAACGGCGGAACCAGCAACGTAGGCATCCCCACCTCGACCGCAACCCCATCCCGCCCCGCCCGATCACCAACCATCAACGTCTCCCCGGCCCGCGTACCCAACATCTCCAACGCCACCCGAAAAATAGCCGGATCCGGCTTCTGCACCCCCAACTCCCCCGACAACACGACCGCATCGATCGCCCCGAGCAACCCCACCTCCGCGAACACAGGCCGAATATCGAAATGAATATTACTCAAAACCCCAATTTTACAACCGAACTCCCGCAACCCATGAATAGTCTCAACAGCATCATCCGCAAAAACGTTGTACCCCGGATCGGAATCCACCGCAAACAAAGCATCCGCAACCCCGATATCCAACCCAGCATCCGCAAACACCGAATAATAAGTCTCCCGATGCCGCTCAGCACTCTGCGCGATGCGGTCCAGATCGTCGGTGAGCACGCCGGGGGCGACGGCCTTGCCCGCCTCCTGCAACGCCTGCGCGGCGATCTTGCTGGCGAGACGCATCTTCTCGATCGTCTCGGGCGTCTGCACCC
>NZ_WEGK01000013.1 GCF_009604405.1 Nocardia macrotermitis | reverse complement strand
CACCCGACACCACCACCATCACCACCACCACCTACACACCCCAAGCCCAACCCACCCTCATCCCCAACCACCCCCTCAACGACCCCACCACAACCACCACATTCGCCACCACCCTCATCGGCGCACCACACAACACGCGCAGCAGCGGCACACCCGAAAAGACCACACTCGAAGAGGACACACCCACCGAACCGTCCGACGATGCCACCCAACACAATTCGCGGGCCATGCCCTCGCGAGTCGACAGATTCCCGGTACGGCTGACCCGCACCAACCTTTCACCACGAACCGGCATTTCGAGACTCGACCCGCTCGGCATGCGCGAACCGACGCCACAGCAACCGTTCGCGGCGGTCGGCGGCATCGACCAGGAAGTCCTCAACGAGGTAGCGCACGATCACAGAACCATGCGTAATCCCTATCTCCAGTTGAGCCCGCAGCAGGGACGCAACCGTCTCCCGTTCAGTCGACAGCCGAGCTCCGGCCACCAGGGCAACTGGCAACTGTGGATACGCCCCGAAAGCGTTGTGCAACAGAACCCAGGCCCCGTAGTCGGCCGGTACGGTGGCGTACTGGCGATGAACTGGATACGCGACGGGTCCATGGATGTCGGACAGGGCATCGACTACACCGAGCTCCGCCCGAGCCAACGCCGGGATGCGACCGACATCCTCCTCGGCCTGCACACCGACAACGACGACCTGACACAACGCAACTGGATCGGATGGGCACAAGTAGCCCTGGGCGACAACGCCGTCCACATGCCTTGGGACAACTCCGTCGAACTCGGGAATCTCCCGGCCCGCGCACAGGTATGGATGAGTGGCCCCCGCGGCGCCAACGCACTGGGGGTCGAACGTGTCGCCAACACCGCCGACGAATTCCGCGTCTACAACCCCGACACCGGTCACATCTATGCGATGAACGCATCGAGCCTGCAACAGTGGATAACCCGGTCCGGCATCACCGACCTGGTCGTCAGAGACCCCGCGCAGCAGACAGTGACCCCCCGACCATCCATGACCGACGCGGTCCAGATCGCCCTCGATTCACTGTCACCCACCGCCATCGATGCGCCCCCGCACGTGCCGGGCACCGAAGCCGAGCCGGACTTCTTCGCGGGTCTGCGTCCGAACGTCGAGTCCACCGAAAAGGCCCTGGGTGATACGCCGCCCGCCGATGAGTCACGCGAAGTCCCGGATGTGACAACGCCTGCGCCCGGCCCCTCCACCGGCGAGCGTCGCCTGGCCCGACCTACCGCGTACCGGCCGGAAATGCTCGGCCAGGCGGGGCGCTCGACCTCGCCGCAGCGGGAGAAGCAACCCATCGAACCGTCCCGCAACTTCCCGGTGACACTGGCCCGCGCCACCCCTCGACAGCGCCGCGGCGTGCCCCGCCCACTCGGCTCGCGGGACCCGATCGCGTTGGTCGACGACACCGAGCAACGCATCCGGAGCGAGAGCCCGCCCAGCGATCCGCTCATGCACAATCCCTATCTCGTGTTGGTTCGGCAGGAGCACAGGTTCAGCAGCCGCAGCACCTGGCAGCTTCAGCTCAGGCCCCTGAATCCCTACGGCGACATAGTGGTGGGCCGCCCCAGCGGCTGGCTGGCGATGCACTGGCTACTCACCGGACCACCTGCCGACGGGCGCCCCATCACCTACGCGACGATCACACCGGAACAACGCCAGCAGGCGATCGACATGCTCCTGAGCACACACGCCGACAGCGACGACCAGAGGCAGGAGCAACTGGTCCAATGGGCACAGCGGAACCTGGACATCACCAACGCCCGCCACGAAGTCTTCGTCCCGCAACGCACCGACCTCCAGGCTCTGCCGACAGACGCACGAATATGGATGATCAGTCACGGCGGTCTCAGCGCGCTGGCGGCCCAACGCATCGGAAGCACCGATCAATTCCTCGTCTACAACGACGACTCCGGTTACGTCGAGCGGATGACCCGGACGGTGATGGAAAATACGATGGCCATGTACGGCATCACCGATCTGGTGTTCCTCGACCCCGCATCACAACCCGCCGTAGTCGCACCATCGCTGAACCCCTCACTGGTGGTGCCACCGACGTACCAGGAGGCAGTGGAAGCGGGACCATTGGCCCCACCCCCCGCCTACACCGACCCGAGCGCCCCCGGCGGCTTCCAGCCCTCGGAACACCAATCACGGCACAGCACAACAACTCTCACGACCACCCGACCGGACGGAAACGTCGTGCGGACGTCCGACGGCAGCACATCGGACATCACACCCGACATCCGAACCACCAATACCCCGAGTGGTTCCACTGCCTACCCCACGCAAGCAGAGCACCTCCCGTCGACACCGTTGTCCTCCTCCCCCTTCGACCGAGGCCCACCGACAGACCCGACCCCGACCCCGGACTCCCCGAGCACCGAAACCGCACCCGCGCAGGACTTCTTCACAGGCCTGCGACCGGACACCGCGCCCACCGCACCGCCACGACAGCCCGCGCCGCAGCAACAACCACACACCGAGGGACCCCACCTCGCCCCCGCAACTCACCCCCGCACCACCCCCGCACCACGGACCCGCAATTCGCGACTCGACATCGGCCGACTGTTCAGCGCGACCAAACGGGAACCCGCACCGACCGCGATGATCGACGGCGAACAACACCACATCCAACACGACAAACAGCCCAACCACCACGCCATGCGCGATCCCCATCTCTACCTGCTCCAACAACGAAACGGCAGCTGGGAGATGCGGCTCGGCCCCACCACGCCCAGCCGAGGCCGCCCGGTCGGCCGGCTCGGCAGCTGGCTGGCGCTACAACGGCTGATCATCGAACCACCCACCAACGGACAACACTTCGACTACCGGACGCTCACACCGGAACAACGCCAACAGGCGATCGACATGCTCCTGAGCACACACGCCGACAGCGACGACCAGAGACGGAATCAGCTGGTCCAGTGGGCACAGCGCAGCCTGGGCGACAACACCCGCCACGCACCCTTCCGCCCAGGACAGACGAACCTCAGGGCCCTGCTGCCCGCCGACGCACCAGTGTGGATGATCGGCGATCGCGGCACCAACGCGTTCGCGGTCCGACGTACCGGAAATACCGACCAATTCCTCGTCTACCAACCAGGCGCCACATACGACGTGCAGGTGGACAGCGCGACCCTGGAAGCCCAGATGTACGGCATCACCGACCTGGTCATCCTCGACCCCGCGCACGACACCATCCCCGCCAACTGCGTACCGCGCGTCCTGCAATTCACCGCAAACCGCTTCATCCGACGCAACGGCCACGCCCCCTTCACCCCACCCACCGAACCCGACCACACCACCCTGCCCGGCACCACCGGACGAGAACTCCAAACCATCACCGGCATACTCCACACCATCCCCAACCGCGACCTCATCACACAACACCTCCGCGGCCGCGACGGAGCCCAAGCAATCGTCATCTACCAACACACCACCACCAACCACCACGGCATCGGCGCACACGCCGTCGTCTACTACAACCACAACGGAAACACCTACGTCCACGACCCCCACCTCCCCGGCGACGACCTCACCGTCGAGCAATACCACAACCGAACCCCACCCCCACATGCCCTCGCCGCAGCCACATTCACACCCGACGGCACACGAGACACCATCCCCGGCCACACCACAGACGCCCTCACCACACTCGGCAACACCCGCATCGGCGCCAAGCCCAAAATCAAGAAAGAAACACACGCATACCACTACCTGATGCTCGCCGCCATCCTCGAAGACAAGAGCAACACGGCAATCGCGAAAGCCGCCAAACGCTACCTCGGCGACGATTACGCGGAAACCTCCACAAACGCGGTCAAAAGATCACAGACGGCACAGCGTATAAAACTGGAAGTCGATGTCCGGGAGTCATTCGATATAGATCTGAACCAGGCCATTGTAAACGCAGCCGTGAAGCAGAAATGGTTCACCGATGAAGATATAGAACAATTCCGCGAGCGAATAAATCTCATCAAATCCGCCCAGCGCGTTATCCCATCGATCCGCGAACCCGAACCAGACACCACCACAACCACCCCCGCCCACTGGAACCCTGTCACCCCTGGCACACACCACCCCCTCATCGCCACAGCAGCCCGCATTGCAGGCGAAAACAACCCACAAACGATGCGCAAGCGACTCGCCGCCCACCTCGAAGCCAACTCCCACTTGTACCGCGAATACCTCACCAACGACACCTACGAAGAAAAGAACACCGACGAGACCGGCATTTACGAGCAATTCATCGGGACACACGAGTTCGACGAATCCACACAATTCAATACCTGGCTCAGCGAGCACCGCGCACAAACACTCACCAACGAAATCACCGCACTCCGCAACACAAAAGAAAAATACGTCGACAACCACAACCGACTACGCGGCCACGGCAACACCCCCCTCATCCTCATCGCCGCAATCAACCTCACCCCCAACACGAACTTCACCATCCAACACCCCGACCACCCCCAACACCACTACCGCAACACACCCAACCAACCCACCATCCACATACACCACAACAACGACACCTACCACACCGGCACCAAAATAGAACTCACCAAAATAGAACTCAGATACCTACCACACCTCGTCGACGGGCACTCCGACCCGAAAATCGCCAAAATCATGAATGTCACTCCCATTAACGTGAATGATTCGTTCGGAAGACTGCGCAAGAAAGTAGGAATCGAGCCTGCTCATCAGGCGGGACGCGACGCACTGAAAACATGGGCCATACAAACAGGAGAGCTCGCCCGGAACACCATCGACGACAACAAATACCCGACGAACCCCGAGAACACCACCGCACCGAACCCGAACCAGATAGATGGATTCGAAATACTCCGCACCACCGAACTAGCACGCAAACTCGCCAACAAAGAATTACCCCCTGGAACCCACATCCACCTCGCCACCCCCAGCCGTGCCGACCCATTGACCACCACCGCTAGCAACGACCACATCCGAGCAACAATCGACACCCTCGACCACTCACAAAACAACACGGTCATCATCCACACACCCGCCACACCCACATCCACATCCACCGGCACCACACCAGTGCACTGGAACCACGTGGAACCCGGCACACACCACCCACTCCTGGCCACCGCAGCCCGCATAACAAACACCGACCCACAACACATACGCGAAAAACTCGCTCAACACCTCCACAACAACCGCAACCGCTACCGTGACCACATCACCAACAACGACCTCGACCACCAACGCATCACCCAACTGACCACATATCAGAAATTCCTGGACATACACCCCGACAACATCGCCACGGCCGCGGTCATGGACGCGAACACACAATTCGAAACCCAGCTCACCCGACAACGCACCCAGCTACTCGACAAAGAAATCGAAGCACTCCGCAACACAGAAGAAGACTACGTCGACAACCACAACCGACTACTCGGCCACGGCGACACCCCCCTCGCTCTCATCGCCGCAATCAACCTCATCGACACAGCCAACTTCACCATCGAACACCCCGACACCACCCGACACCACTACCACAACAAACCCAACCAACCCACCATCCACATACGCCACAACAACGACAACACCTACGAAACCGGCACCACCATCACACTCACAAAACACGAACACACATACCTGCAACACCTCGTCACCGAACACACCAACAAACAGACCGCGAGCCCACTCCAACAAGACCTCCAAAATACCATCCCCCGAGCAGCAGTAGTTTCACTGAATAGACTGCGTCAAAAAGTAGAGATCAGCGCTGAACTCGCCGCTCTCGTAACGTGGGCCAAGCAGACAGGGGCACTCAACCAAAGCCAACTCAACCCCGACACCAACTACACGACAAACCCCTACACAACCAACACCGGCAACAACAGCGCCACACGCGCACCCCCAACACGGACGAACCCGCCCCTCGAGTACGCCGGCAACACCCACAACATCAACCCTGACGAACTCGTGATCACCCAGGGAAAAAAAGTCACACTCGCCGAAGGCGAAACAGCCATACTAACCGCCGAACAACGCACATTCGTGGCGTACGCAGCCCTCGGATACAAAAGCGGCGCGATCGCAGAAGCCCTCCGAAGTACCGGACATCCCGATTATGTGGGCATCAAAGCAAAATCGGCACAAGGAATGCTGGCAAGTATCAACAAACTATTGGGGGTCACGAACCTCCCCGCTAATAACAGGCATCCTGAGCTCGTCAGGCTGGCCAAACAACTGGAAGTGGTCACCGATGGCGACCTCGACAGACTCCGCGCTCACGGAGCCGGCCCCGAAAACAACCCCCACCCCAGCGACGGCTCCACCCCACACCCCCGCACAAACACCACCGGCCCCAGCCGCAAACGCAAACGCACCCCCGACACCACAATCGCCAGCTCCTCCACAACACACCCCACCAACCAACCCACACCAACCCCCACCACCAACTGCGCACCCCAAACCCTCCACTTCGGCGTAAACCACTTCCAAAACAACGGCCACACCCCCGACAACATCCACATCAAACGACCCACCCCCAACCACACCACCACCATCAACAACACCCTCAACGGCATGACCGGCCAAAACTACGCAACCCTCGCCGGCCCACTACAAACTCTCCCCGCACGCTTCCTCATCACCGACTACCTCGAAAACACCCTCGGCCCCGGATCCCTCGCACTCACCATCTACCAACACCACACCACCAACAACCACCACACCATCGGCGCACACGCCATCGCCTACTACAACCACAACGGCACCATCAAGGTCTACGACCCCGCCACCCACCACCCCAACGACGACCACCCCACCGCCACCGACTACCACACCCACCACCCCGAACCACCCACCCTCGCCGCAGCCCTCTACACACCCCACGCCAAACACACCACCATCCCCGGCCACACCACAGACGCCCTCACCACACTCGGCAACACCCTCATCGGCGCACCCGAAACAACCACACCCACCCAACCCACCACCCCCCAATGGGAACAAGACTTCACCACAATCGACCACACACTCGGCCTCACCATCACCGAACCAATGGACTACACCACCGAGAACACGGCTCCCTCAGTGCGGAGTGATGAGACCGGCCCCCTCACGCACCCCAGGCTCGCACCCGAATCCGGCGCCCCGAGCACGAACCTCGACACCGGGTCGGCGTCGGCACACGTCGCTTCCAGGCCCCGGCGAGTCCGCGCGCCCAGGCACGGCGCCTCACGCAGCAACACAACGAGCAAACTCTGGAAACGTTCACCCGCATACCTGTACCTGCTGTACGTCGCCATACTCGATAAACCCACCAACAAAGACATCGTGGAAGCCGTCCAGAAATACGGCAGCAGGAACGTGCCAATCAAATGGCATACACAGCCGAAAGATATCACCATATCAATAGTGAAAACCGCATTGTGGGCTCTTCGCGATCAACTGATCCCCTCGGTACCAGGCGGTAAGCGCTCGCGTAGTAGGCATGGGCATGCATACGAAGGCCTCGTGGACGCGGCCAAAGCACGGAATCTGATCACCGACCGAGAGATAGAAGAATTCCGGCGTCAAATAAACATCGGTGACGGTTCCACCGCGCACCCCCACGCGGAAGCCGCGGTCACCTCCGAACAGACCTACCCGACCATCCGCGAGCCCGAACCCGACACCACCACAACCACCCCGGCCCGCTGGAACCGCGTCGACCCCGGTGCACATCACTCCCTCATCGCCGCAGCGGCACGAATAGCGGCCGAGGACGACCCGAACCAGATGCGTCGACGACTCGCCGACCACCTCCGGGAGAACTTCTCCTACTACTACCTACTCATCACCAACGACATCCTCGACGGAAAAGTCGAAGATCGCCCCGGCGTGCACCAGGAATTCCTGGACACTCACCCCGACCAATCCCCCACCGCCCCGGACCACCTCGAACAATTCACACCCGGGCTCGTCGAACGAATGCGCCGAATACTCACCGACGAAATCGCCGCGCTCCACACCACCGACAGCCGCTACATCGATAACCAGTACCGACTCACCGGCCACGGCAACACCCCATTGGTCCTCGTCGCCGCAATGCATCTCGCCCCGAAAACGAACTTCACCGTCGAACACCCCGACCACACCCAACACCACTACCGCAACACACCCGACCAACCCACAATTCATATCCGCCATGACCGCAACGGCACCTACTACACCGGCACCACCATCACCCTCAACGATTACGAACGCGCATACCTGTCACACCTCGTCGCCGGCGAATCCAACGAGAAGATCGTGGAAACCTTCCGACAAAGCGGCGATCCTGATCCCAAGTTCGCGCGCGCCACCCTCGAATCACTGGGATTCGCGCATCACGATCTCCGCACACGAGCGGGGACCGCGACCACTTATACTGCGGGACACACCGACCTCATCACGTGGGCCAAGCAGACAGGCGAGCTCACCCGAAGCGACACCGGCGACACCGCACTCGACGCACCCGGGGACACCAACGCACCCACCGCGGGGCGGGCACACGGATTCGAAGCAGTCCACATCGACGAGCTCTCACGCAGGCTCGCCCACAACGAACTCCCTCCCGGAACCCGCATCCACTTGTCCACACCCGGCGAACCCCACCACTGGACCACCGCCACCGCCGCCGCCAATGCTCTGATCCGAGAAACACTCGGCACCCTCGACCGCACCCAGATCACCGCCATTCTCATCCACACACCCGCCACGCCCACATCCACCAACACCACCCGCACCCCACCGGTGAACTGGAAACACGTCGCACCTGGCACACACCCCTCACCACTCCTCGCCACCGCGGCCCGAGCAGCGGGCTACGACGACCCACGGCAGATGCGCCGACGACTCGTCGAACACCTCGAAAACAACCGAGACCGTTACCGCGAACGCATCACCAACGACAGCCTCGATGCCAAGCGCATCGCCGAACTGGCCCGCCACCAGACACTCCCGGTCACGGCCGACACGCCACAGCCCGAGACCTGGTTCGCCGAAGAACGCGACCGCATACTCGAGGACGAAATCACCGCGCTCCGCGACCTGGACGCCCCCTACGCCGACACCGGCACCCACCTACTCGGCCACGGCGACACCCCCCTGGTCCTGGTCGCCACGGCCGAACTCATGCGAACGGCGAACGTCACCATCGAACACCCCGACGGCACCCGACACCACTACCACAACAAACCCGACCAACCCACCATCCACATACGCCACAACCAGAACAACTATTACACCGGCACCAGCATTAAACTCAACGAAGATCAACGCACATTCCTGCCGTACCTCGTCGCCGGATACACCGACCAAGAGATCGTGACTATGCTTCATGAACTCGATGATCCCGACAATCCCGAATACGAGCACGTCACCGAATGGGTGGTGCGAAACCGTTTCAAAGAACTCCGCAAAAAAGTAGGAATTCAGCTCATTCGCAATGCGGGGCGCGCCGCACTCGTCACGTGGGCCAAGCAGACAGGGACGGTCCCCCAGAACAACACCGACGAATTCGATCTCCCAACACCCACGCAGGACACCGCCGACGAACCGATGACCATCGCCCCGACCGAGGACACCACCGAACCAACACCCCAACTCGACGACCTCACCCTGCCCGACAACGCCATCATCACGCTCGACCACACCGACAACTCGATGAACATCGCCCTACCCCACGATTTCCACATCCCCACCGAAATCATATCGATGCACTTCGACGGCGAACCGATGAATATCGACGAATTCTCCACCCTCCCAGCCGAATTCTCCCCCTTCCCGACCGGATTCCTCACAATGGATACGGAATGGCCTGGAATATTCAGCCCATTCACAATACCCAACACCCCCACCTACAACTTCGACTACACAACGAACCTCGACACAACCGCCACACGCGCACCTCCCCACAACACCGATACCACCACCGGCATCCCCGCGACCGAGGACGAATTCTCGGAAGTATTCGACGATTTCTTCAACTCGGACCTACCCGACGACATCACCATCGATCCATCCGAGCTCGACGCATACTTCGGCCCGGACAACCCCGCCCCAGCAGCCGATACATCCACGCCTGACACCAGCAACCCGATACCCGACACCACCAATACCCCCACGCCAACCACACACCAGGCACAAGCAGCCGATACGCCCGACCGCACAGCACCCGCACTACACGCCGACCAGATAGACCTCGACCCGTCCGCCCGGGAGCCGATCACAGCGTCGAACGACCAGCCCACCGCACAATCCGACCGCGACACGGTCACCGTGCCCGCCGGGCATGTCCTGATCGAAGGCGATCAACGCACATACCTGCTCTACACCGCCGGATACACCTCCAGCGCGGCTATCGCAAAAGCCCTCGAGAAACACGACCCGCCCCTCCACACGGAGGCCGGCACAGTGAACGACTCGCTGGCAGAACTACAACTGCGACTGGGACTCACGCCGAACACCGGCCCGGCAGGACTCCAATACCTCCTGATGGCGGCCGGACAACGGGCCGCCCCCACGTTCAGCGAAGCAGAAAATGCCCTCGTCGAACGTCTCACCGAACGGCTCGACCCGGACACATTCGTATTCACCCACGACAAGAAGATCACACTCCCGGGCGGCAAAGAATACACAGCCACCGCCCACCAGCGCACAGTTGTGCTGTACGCAGCCGCCGAATACGGCAGCGACCTCGCCATCAAAAACGCCCTCCAGAACACCGGAGCTTCCGAGTATGTGAACATCACCGAATCGGCGGTGGGAAGTGTGATATCCAAGGTCAGAAAGAACCTGAAGAACCTGGCTTCCCTCGAGAGCAGCACCCGGCCCGACCTCGGTAAGATGGCCGCGGACCTGGGCATGTTCACCTACGGTGACATCGCCGAAGTCCGCGCTCGCCGAATCGGCGCCGGCAGCCGCAGCGACGGCTCCATCCCAACCGTCAGGGACACCCCGATCGCGAACAACCAACGGACCTATTTGCTCTACGTCTTCGCCGGATACAAATCCGGCAAAGACATCGCAAAAGCCATCCGACAGAAAACCAAATCCAAGCACCCCCACGCCGCTGAGGTGAATAATTCGCTGAAAGGGCTACAAAAACGACTCGGAATCAATCAAGATCTCAGCCCGCAAGGTCTCGCAGACCTCGTAGCCATAGCCGGATCACGGGCCGCCCAGGAAATCACCCCAGCAGAAATACGCGACAGCACCAGCAGCAGCGACGGCTCCACCCCACACCGCGACACCCACATACCGACCACGAACACCCTCGGCAAACGCAAACACACCCCCGACCACATCCCAACCGCCAGCTTCCCCACCGCACCGAACCCCACACCAACCACAAGCCAGGTACAAACAGTCGGCGCATTCGAGGCCCCGCACCCACCCGCAGACCTCGTCCGACGACTCGCCCCCACCGAGGGTGCACGCGTCAGGGACATCTCGATCCTGAACAACCAACGCACATATTTGCGCTACGTCACCGCCGGATACAAATCCGGCATAGACATCGCAAAAGCCATCCGACAGAAAACCAATTCCAAGTACCCCACCCGCACTGATGTGGATCAGTCACTGAAAGCGCTACAAAAACGACTCGGAATCGATCAAGATCTCAGCCCGCAAGGACTCGCAAAACTCGTAGCCGCAGCCCGATCACGAGCCACCCAGGAAATCACCGAAGCCGAAATAGCGGCGATCCCACGCCCCAACTGCGCACCACTGGCCATGCAATTCACCGAAAAACACTTCATCGACCGCAAGACCCAACCCCCCTTCACCACACCCACCGAAAACGAACACAACCCCCTCACCGGCATGACCGGACAAAAATTCCAAACCATCATCGGTACACCGCTACAAACCGTCGACGCCCAGAAGCGCGCCGACATCACAAACCTCCTCAACCGCCTCGGAGACGGCGCCCTCGCCCTGGTCATCGACCAATACACCACCGGCAACAACGAACTCGGCATCGGGGCACACACCACCGTCTACTACAACGACAAGGGAACCATCAAGGTCCACGACCCCGCCACCACCGGCCCCGACATCCCCTTCACCGACTACACACCCCCACCCACACGCGCCATCGCCACCGCCGTATTCACACCCGAAGGCAACCGCGACACCATCCCCGAACACCCCCCCACCGGCCTCATCACACTCGGCAACACCCTCATCGGCGCACCACCGGACGCCGACACTCCGACCGACCAGGCTCCCGCATCCGCGGCCGGCGACATCACCGGTCCCCCGGCATCGACCGTGAATACCGAAGACCCGGTCGAGGCCTTCTTCATGCTGGACGATGCCGCGGCCACACCCACACCCACCCACACCGACGCACCCGAACCGGACCCGAACGATCACCCGCAACCGCGCGAACCCAGCCCCACCACCACCATGGAGGACCTCGACGCACCCGAACCGGTCCGCTGGGATATGTTGCCGGACAACGGGAATCAGCTGTTCGAAGCATTGGCTCGATGGGAGGGCCACATCGGTGCACAGCGGGTACGCCGCCTACTCGCCGACCGGATGCACGAGCTTTTCGAGGAGCGTTACGACGAGTACTCCGCCACGCTGCGATCAATACTCAACGCGACACCCCACCTCCAGCAGATCCGCCAGTCCGACCAGGACCGCCGCGCACACGCCGACGCGCAGTATCACGCCGGAAAGCTGAGCGATGAGGCGTGGGACAACGAAGCCGTCGTGCGTGAAAAGTTCGAGGACGAACTCGAACACTGGCGACGCACCGATCTCCGACGCCTCATCGAACTGCTACGCAACCCCCACGCCCCCACCGACCACCTATTGGGCCTGCTGATCCCCCTCACCGCCCTGGCATCAGGACTCAGCATCATCGTGCAGCACCCGGACGGGACCTCCGATGTATACCCGGACCGGACCGACCACACCCACCCGGACCGAACCCCCGACGCTGTACTCGGCAGATTCAACCCACCGTTCCTGCTGCTGCACGCGTCCGCTGACGACACACCACGATTGAGCCTGGCCATGGACGCCGACGGCATCGGCCCCGCGAACCTGGACAACCCCGAGGCGTTCCCCACCCGCCCGGCGACCGAGACCACCGACGACACGATGGACCTCGACGAACCCACGACCCCGACCGAGTTCGACAGTCTCCGAACCAATTTCGGCCACGACATCCTGGAAAAACTCGGCTTCGAACTCCCCGACGGCACCACCGACCCCGAACGCACACAACTCGACGAGACGATCCCCGCACCCCCGACCCAGCGACCGACCCAGTTCCCGCCCCCCGGCATACCGGTCATGATGCCCAGGCCCAGCCTTCCCTTGGCCGGAGAGATCCTGACCCTCGTCGCGCTCGATGGCACGGGACACCACCTGCAAATCACCGGAGCGGCGAAGGCGAAATTCCTCCCCGACAAAGACGTTTACCGGGTCCAGTTCGATGCGAACGGGAACGAACTGGACCTGCCCGCGGCATTGGCGGACCAGGACGAGGGTTTCACTTTCACGCCGCCCGACCCCACCGCCGAGTTCGGCACGCTGACGTGGGACGTCCCGTACGGCCAGACCCGATTCATCGGCACCGACGTGACCGGCGCGGAGAAAGCCCTGCATGTCGCGCACGGGCGCACCATAGTGGCCAGACCCGGGCCTGGAACCTCGCGATGGCTCAAGGCGCCCGAAGACCCGACGTGGGTGCGGGTCGAGGCCCACGAGTTGGTGCTACCAAGACTGCCGCAGCTGATCGACCGCAGCGGAGAGGACCTCTACGGCCCCAGCGGCGAGCCACAACCGGAGGACGTCGGCCAAGGCGCCGCCGGGGACTGTGCGCTGCTGACGAATCTCAAGGCCAAGGCCACGGTCGATAAACAGGCGATCCGCGACATCCTGCACGACAACAACGACGGCACCGTCAGCGTCCGATTCCGCGTCAAGAGCCCGGCCTCGACCAAAGACGAGCTCATCTGGGAATACATCTGGGTACCCGTCCACAAGTCGATCTACGTCCACCCGGGCACCGATATCGGGTACTTCGCCTACCACCAGACCGGAAAACCCTTGTGGCCCAGCATCATCGAAAAGGCATACGCCATGCGGTTCGGCGGCGGCAACGACTACCACGGCCTCAACACCGGAGCCCCGGCGGGCGTGGTCGCCGCAATTCTGGGCAAGGGTTTCCACCAGGCCCCGACGAGCTACAACACATACGATCCCGCACAGGGCGAAGTAGTGGAGATCAAACAACCCGGGCGGGCACAACCGGTCCGCACGGTGAACGACGGCACCTTCCTGCACCCGCTGCGTTTCGACATGTACACCCTGCACAACCTGGTCAGCGACTTCCTGACCCGCGAACGCGTGCACTCGGACCGCACCCAGAACGATATGCCCGCAGCCGACTTCGAATTCGCCCGCACGATCGCGGATAGCTTCGAACACTGGCACCAGGAGGCCATGCCGAAGTATGAGGCGGCGAAACAGCGCATCAACACCATCCCGAAAGAGAACAAAGCCGCCATCGACGCAGCCTGGGCAGAGTACGACCGCACCGAGAGCATCACAACCCCCGCCGGGTTCCGCGGCTACCTGGACCGCCGCTACCCCAACCAGTGGGACGACGAAAAACGCGCCCTCACAGAATATTTCAAAACCACCCAAGAAGGCCCCCCCGAACACCGAATCCTGCCCACCCACCTGGCCGCCGCCGCACACGCGATCGCCGAACGCATCGACCACGCACTACAACGCGGCACCACAGTAATCGTCGGCACCCACCCGTTCGGTGCAGGACGAGAAAACAAGACCGCAGTACCGGGTCTGATCGGCGACCACGCGTACACGGCTGTGAACGTCGAACGCGATGCGAACCGCACACCGATCTGGATCCTGATCGAGAACCCCTGGAACCACAACCGCCGCTTACCCACCCCCATCCCCGGCATCCAACTCCGCCTCGACCCCGGCGGCAACAACTACCACCCCGACGGCCACGGCGGCCACTACCGCATAGCCCGCGACGGCACCCGCTACATCACCAGAAAAGACGGCACCCAAGAACGCCACGACCCCGACCACAACATCTACCGCTACTCCCCCGACACCACCCGCTACCACCGCGCACCCGACGGCACCATCCAACAACACAACCCCGACGGCAGCCACTACCGCAAAGACCGCGACCAGACCGAATACTGGACCCACAAAAACCGCACCACCAAATACATCCGCCAACCAGGCCAACCGCCCCGGCTGGACCCGACCCGCATCGATCCACCCGACACCACCTTCCCCCGACGCGGCGGCATCATCGCCCTCGCCCCCGAACACGTGACAAAACTCGAGAATCTGTACATGAGCGGGCCGGGCGCGCACGCCCTGTACGGACCACAAGACCCCGTCGTGGTCCGTACGAACACGAAGTACCTGGACACCGGCGGCTTCGGCGAAGAATCGAGCAGCCAGGGCACATCCGCCATGCCCCGCGCCCCCACCAACACCACCCACACCGACACCCCAGCGGGTGGCACGCTCGCCGCACTGACAACCGCGTCCCCCAACGACACCCCTGCGGACGCGACGGCCCCCCAGCCGACACCCACTGTCGTTGCCAGCGAAGAACAGACGGTTTTCGGTGATCACCTGGACCAGCAGTTGTCCACGAACCCGGTCCCGGTGACAGATACCCCACCACAACGGCCGGAATTCCCGAAGACCTTCGACTGGTCCTTGCTGAAACCGAAACCACTGGATGTCGGTGAGCGCCTGGAGAACCTGTCTCGCGAGGACAAAGACAAAAAGTTTCCGAAGCTCCCCTTACCGGTCGAATTGCCTGGACCGAAGGCGCCGGGCGGGGACCGCATACTGACACTCCTCGACTACGCCGGTGACGCGCACCGGTTCTACAACTCCGGATCCATGCACGTCACCGTCGGTGAAATTCCGGGCAAGGGCCTCCATTACCGCTACCAGGGCCCGACGGGGCTGATGACCTACCTACCCACCGCACTGCTGGACATCACCACACACTTCCGACCGGACGCACCGGGCAGCACTACCGGCATGCTCCACTGGAACCTGCCGGGTGGACAGACCCGTATCGCCGGAATCTCGAGTGCGACCGGCACACCGACGATCCGGACCGTGCCCGCCGGCACACCCGTGATCGCCACCCCCCGAAACAGCACCTCACGATGGATCAAACTGCCCGGGGAGCAGGACTGGATCGCGGTCACCGGCGGCAACGAGGTGATTCCGGCCCTGCCCAGGCTCATCGATCTGCACGACCACCCGTTGTTCCACATCTCCAAGGACGGCACACCCGAAATCCACCCCGAGGACCTCCAGCAGAGAGGGGCCAATACCTGTTCGCTGCTGGCACCGTTGAAGGTAATGGTCAACGACCATCCGCAAGCGATCCTGGACATGCTCACCGACTACAAGGACGGCACGGCCGGGGTCCGCTTCTTCATCGACGGCAAACCCGAATGGGTACGGGTGGAAAAACAACGCTGGGACAGCCCGCACAGCGTTCACCACGAAGTCGGCAAGCCGATCTGGGCAGTGATGATCGAGAAAGCCTTCCTACAACGATTCGTCGCCTCCGACGGTTATTCGGCCGCAGGATTCCCACCCGGCATGGTTCTCGAACGTCTCGGCCGGGAGTACTACGAAGCGGGAACCGGAACGCCGCGCCCGACGCCCGTCGGTTCGGAGCGGGTGTTGCATCCGTTCCGACTCGGCCCGAACGAGCTGCGGAAGTTGTTGGGCCCCAACGCCGATTCGCAGTTCATCGACGAATTCCCTGGACACTACGAACACTGGCACGCACAAGCCAACGCACGGCGGGCGGCCGACTACCAACGGCTCCAGCAGGTCCACCAAGGCGGGCTTGCCCTGGAACTCGCCTGGAACCGTTACCAGCAAAGCGAGGAACGCAACGCCGCCGCGGTATTCCAGAGATATCTGAACGATGTCCTCCCGGCGAAATGGCAGGCGGAGAAAGCCGCCGTGACCGACTACCACCGTCAGGTGACCAGCGGCGGCAGACTGGGCGCCCTACAGTCCGACGTCCAGAAAACAGCGGCGACAGCATTCTTACGACGCATCGAATACCTGTTGAAGCGCGGGGCCACGGTACTCATCGACACGCACGCGTTCGGGCCCGGTGTCGAGAACGCCACAATGGTGCCGGGCCTGTACGGCAAGCACACCTACGCGGTTTTGGGCCTCGAATACGATCCGCACACCGGTGAACCCGTCCGGCTGATCCTGGAGAACCCGCACGACGACAACCACAGGTTCCGGTGGACGATCCCAGGAATCGAACTCCGCCTGGACCCCGGCGGCACCGGATACATCGACGACAACGGCGTTCGCTACCGCCACGACTCCGCCCGCGACATCACCTACTTCCGCGTCGGTGATCCTCGGACCGGCCGCGGCCCCGGCGAACGGCTACACGACATCGTCACCGACTTCTTCACCCCCGCCGGCGCAACCGAATACCGCCGCGCCCCCGACAACACGATCATCGGCCTCTCGGCCAACGGCGAGCGCTACACCCGCACCCCCGAAGGCATCGAACACCGGGTCATGCGCGATCATCAAGCCTGGCGGCTACCCGACCGCACCGAGTACCACCTGCTGCCCTCGGGCAGCGTTCTGGAGAAGGTCCCCGGCCGAAACCCTCGGATCCACGAACCCGGCACTTTCCACGCATGGCCGACGGTACCCACCCCGAAACGCACCGGCATCGTCGCCGTCGGCCTCGAGCACATGTCGAAGTTCTACATGATCACCGCGAACGGCCCTGGTGCGTACGCCGCCGGCCTCCGGGCCCATACCGGCGGGCAACCGAACAGCACCGGCGCGACACCACCCACGACCCTCGCGCCGGGCGCACCCCGCACCTCCGCCCCAGCCACACCCCCACCGGCGACAGCGGAACCGCAACAGTCGCCCGACAATCCCACGCCGCAATGGGTGCCGCTGACCAACGCCGGAAACCGCGTGTTCGAGGCGCTATCACGATTGTCCGGCCACCTCACCGCGAGCGATGCGCGTCGCCGAGTCGCCCAGCAAATGCGCCAGCACACCGTCGAATTCAACGGGCTGTTCGACCCACCACAACTCGGTGTCATCTACCGGCGCGAAACAGTGCGCCGCGCCGCTGTCGAGAAGGACCACGACGCCGGAAACCTCACATCCGAACAGTGGGACGCCGAACTACAGCAGCGGCAACAATTCAACCAGCAATTCCATCAATACCGGCAAATCGGATACTTCCACCTCGCCAACGTTCTGGACAACCCGCAGATGGACACGGACGGCCTGGCCACACTCGTCCTCCCCATCGCAGCACGTGCGCTCGCGCTCAATCTGATCGTGTTGCACCCCAAAACAGCTCGTGGGCTCCACCAGCACGGCGCATCCGACGCACCGTTCGCCCTGCTACACATCGACCCCGAGAACCCGGAACACACGCTCATCGCGACCGAACCCGACGGCACCCTGTTCACCATCGCCCCCGAACAACTACACAGCCCGGCGGCATTCGCACTACCGCCCGGCCATACGCCACTGCCACCCATCTCCACCGGGCTCGACGCCCACGGACCCGGCATCGGACATCTCAACCTCGACGGCATCCGGGTATTCGACACCACCGCCGCCGGGGTGAACTTCGGTGAAACCAGAATGGCCCGGTGGCACGAACTCACTCCGGAACAACAACACGCTGTCTGGGCTTACGACCGCCGTCCGATCCCCAACGGGACATTGCGCAACCCCGACGCCGAGCTGCAACTGGGCCTCGACCGGTTCGCCGCTGTTCTCGCCATGAAGCGGTTGCTGACCGAGCTGACCGGGTCGGACCAGCTGTCGCTCGCCGCACTGACATCCTGGTATCAGCGCGGGGAAACTGCTGTGGGCCAAGCAATTCCCGATCCGACCCGGGCGTCCGCAACCTGGCAGAAACTGCGTGCGCTCCTCGAGAGCCCGGACCCGGAGCGTGCACTGCGTGTCATCGAGGAGAACAGCGTCCATGCGGAGCAGTATCAGAAGATCTACCAGCGCTACCTCGGCCTGCCGGCGCGCAGCACCAGTGTGCGCAGACAGATCGAACTGTTGGACGAAGCCACTCGCCGACCCATACCGCTCACCGAGCCGATCGAGGTCCAACGTGGCCTGTTCGAAACCACTTTCCTGCTGGCCTCGGACGGTGAACCGCTGGGCGACCGCGATCCGGCGCTGCTCGCGGGTACCGTGCAAACCGAACCGGGCTACCTGTCCACCGCGGTCGACCGCCACCTGATCATCATGCCCGCAGGTCAGAAATTCACGGCCTGGTTGTCCCTCATCGTCCCGGTCGGTGCCCACGGCCTGTGGATCGGGTCGCGCAGCAACGTGCCCGATGCCAACGAACTCCTGTTTCCACGGGGCACCCGGTATCGGATCACCACGCTGATGCGCCACCCAGCCACCGGCGTTCTGCTCATCAACGCCGACATCCTGCTCCCCCCTGGAGATACCGAATCTCAGGACGGACACCTGCCCGAATCCAGCGGCCCGCAGCCACCCCCGTGGCTACCGTCGACCGAGTCGCGATAGCCGACCCGCCATGGTGTGACCCGCCTCCCACCGGTGAGAACTGGTCAAAACGTCCAGTCGGCTATATCCCGGGGGCTGGCAGACTGGCCGCAACGATCCGCGTTGTCCGAGTCCGTCGCCACCCATACGTCGGAGTTCCGGCCACAGTACTGTCCCGTCAGGAGATCCGATGGCATCCGACTCCTCCGAACCGCTCGAAGTCGACACCAATGGCCTGACTGTCGCGGGCAAGAATTTCCAGAGCCTCGGGGTCACCGTCCAGTCGCTGGTGACGAATCTGAACGAATCGCTCAACGCGCTCGGCGAGTGCTGGGGCCACGATCATCTCGGCAAGCAGTTCTCCGAGGGTGAGAACGGCTATCTGAAGGCCAAGGAGGCCCTGATCGGCGCGAGCGGCGCATTGCAGTCGTTCGAAACCATGTTCACCATGTTCGGCGATGATGCGGTCCAGGCGGGCAAGGCGTTCCAGAACGGTGAGGACGCCTACGGCGAAGAGTTCATCAAGAACATCGGCGCGACCGGTAGCGGCGGCTAGTGACCGGCCCAGTCGCCATCTCGGACACCGACGACCGGTACGAGATGCTGCTCGAAATGTTCTGCGCCTCCATGCGTTACGTCCCGGAGTTGACCGACAGCGAGCTGGTCGCCCATGCCGCCGACGATCTGATCGACCAGGTCAGCTATCCCGTCACAGTGACGGATTTCCGGCCGGTTTTCGCTCATGCCGTCGACGACGACGAACTACCGCCGGGTGCGCTGGCCGCCGCCGAAAACCACACCGAGACAACGATTCTGGCGTTCCTGCGACAGCTGCTGGCCGAACTGGACCGACGGCGGCCGTGGCCGGACCCGGCGCTGGTGCCGGTCGATCCGGAGCAGTGGCCCGCGCTCGCGGACAGCGTGCCGATCGCCTGGCTGCATCAGCCGCTGCCAGTGGTGGAGCAGTCGGTGCGGGCCGCGTTCGACACCACCTCCGACGCGGTGTCGACCGAGGCCGAATCCCCGCTGCTGGTACTGCGATTGCGCGAACTCGGGCAGGTCGCACTGCTCGGTGAACAGCAGAGCGAACCGGGCCACTTCCTGGTCCTGCTGCCCGACGGCGGCCGGGGTCGCGATCCCGCTGCGGTGCTCGAATACCTGACCACGTACACCGGACTGCCGTTCGAAACCGCGGGCATCGAACAGTCCACGACAACGTCGTCGAACCTGTGATGCCGAGCCGTTCGGAATACGAGAGCACGAGCCGAACCAAGTTGAGAGGTGTTGTGCGGCACTATGTCCAATCAAAATGACCGACTGATCACCGACGCGTCCCAGGTGCTGGATTCCATCTTCGCGGCGATGGAACAGGCCGAGCAGGCCCGGCACAAGCGCGACACGCTGACCGGGAACGCTCAGGTGGAGCGGGGCCGAATCGCGGTGACTGTCAACGCTTCCGGATCCATCACCGAGGTCACCTTCAGCGATGATGTGGAGGACCTCACCTACAGCCGCATCGCCCGCGCCACACTCGAGGCGGCGCAGCAGGCCGCGGCCGAGGTGAAACGGAAGAACGAGGAGTTGCTCGCCCCGCTGCTCGCCGCGCGAGCCGCGATACCGCAGCTCTCGGATCTGGTGCAGGGTCTGCCCGCACTGCGCGACCGGATCACCGAACCGTCCGTCGCACCGCTGACCCGTCCCAGTGAACGGCAAACCGATTCCCCGGTAGCCGGATTCGATGATTCGGTCGAATACCGTCCGACCCGTCGCAGCACATTCGATCGCTGAGAGGAACGCCCGGAATGCCCACCGACGAGACGGATCAGCAGCTCGACCGATTCGAGGATCGGCTCGAACAGATCGCTCGCCTCAAAGCCGAACGCACGCAGTTGACCGGCACCGGCACCGCCGAACGCCGCCGGGTCACCGTGACGGTCAACGCGGACGGCATCGCGATCGACATCAAATTCTCCACCGACATCACCGATCTCGACTACGACGAGATCGCCACCGCGATCACCGAGGCATCCCGCAAGGCGGTGACCGACGTGGCCGACAAGACCACCGCGTTGTTCGCGCCGATCGCCGTCGACCCCAGCAAGCGCGCCGGGGTGGGTGAGGCCCTGCAAGGCATCGCCGAGCTCGGACAGCAGTTGCGCTGAACCGTGCCGCACGTGGGAGTTTGATCGTGGGAACCGGCGGCGACGACACCGACTGGCCGAACCTGAGCTCGCACGCGAGCGAGGGGCAGCTCATGCTGCAATCCGGCGTCGCGGAGAAGGCCGCCCATCATGTCGAGACGATGCTGAATTCGGTTGTCGGCGTGCAGAATTGGATCCGCGGCAACTCCAAGCAGGGTAGTCCGGACATTGCCGGGACGACTTCGGGCCAAGAGCTGGCCGCCGCCTTCGAGCGCAAACTCGACGTCGAACTACAGGAACGGCTGGACCGGCACCGCAGCGTACTGACCGATATGGGCAACACGTTCGTATCGGCCGGGAAGCAGTACGCGCACACCGAACAGGAGTCGACCGAGAGCTTCGAGAACATCTCGTTCAAGGGCTCGGCCCCGATCACGCCCGACGGTGCGCCGAAATCCCAGGGAATACCCAACGCGCAGCCGACATCGACCCCGTCCAGCGGCGCCATGGATGCACTGGGCATCACGCCGGAGGTGGGCGGCAATTTCAGCTGGCAGCAGCTGTACGCCATCGGCCAGAGCATCAAACCCCAGGCCGTCGCCGATGCCGCGGGCGTCTGGTACTGGCTGGCCAAGAACCTGGCCACGGACTTCACCACCCTGGGCAACAGCATCGGGGCCGCGGCGAAGGACTGGACCGGTCAGGGCGCGCAGGCCGCGGTCACCGCCACGAACAACTACCTCACCGCCGCCCACCTGCTGACCGACGATATGAACAAGATCGGCGACATCCTGCTCAACACCGCGCGCTGGTTGCAGGAAACCCACAGCACCATGCCGACCTCGCCGAACCCGCCGACCACCAGCGGGTCGGGTTATCACACCACTCCCGCCGACATCGCCAGGGAGACCGAGCCGTATCAGAACGCGTTCACCACGTATTACACGAACTCGTTCGGGTCGACCAGCAACCACATCGTCACGTTGCCCGAGCCGAATCAGGTGACCGACGGCGGCAGCACCCCGACCGGGGGCAGCGGACCCGAAACCCCGCCCGGCGCATCGGGTTCCGACAACGGGCCGAGTGGGCCCAGCGGGTCGACCGGGCCCGCCGCATCGCCCCTCCCCACCGGCGGATCCGGCGACAACTACACCCCGCTCCAGGCGAGCACCGCCATCTCCGGCCCCGGTGACACCGACCCGACCACCAACGGGCCCACGGTCACCGAAACCGCCATCTCCGGCCCCGGTACGACCGACCCCAACAGCACCACGAACGGCTCCACCACCGCGATCAGCGGCGCGCCGTCGGAGCCGCTCTCGAGTACCTACCCCCTCCAGCCAACCAGCGTCTGGACCGCACTCGCCGATGCCAGCGGCAGCACCGCACCCACCGGTCCCACCTCGGTCATCAGCAACGGCCAGGACGCCTCCGGCAGCGCGTCGGGCTGGGAGGGCGTCTGCGCGTCCGGCGCCATCACAGTGGCCGACGGCCTGGGCGGGACCGGCGGCTCCGATATCTCGGGCAGCAGCTTCTTGTCCGCCATGGGCAACGCCTCGATCACAGGCAGCGGGGAGGGCAAGGACAGCTGGTTCACCGCCGCCGTCAGCGGCAGCCTGGGCGACGTCTCGGGCAGCCTCTCCGCCTCCGGCGCGATGGGACTGCTGTCCATGCTGGAGAACGCGTTCAGCGGCGCGATGACCAACCTGCGATCGCCCGCCGACTCGCTGCCGGGTGCGTCGATCAGCGGACCGCACGACAAACTGTTCGGCCCGGACAGCGTGCTCGACGGACTCGGACTCAGCGCCGGCGGCGGACTCGGTGGCCTGGGTGGACTGGGTGGACTGGACGGCATGGACGGTCTCGGTAGTCCCGGCGATGTCGGCCTGTCCGCCTTCACCCCGCAGTCTTCACCCAGCGATCACCTCTCGAACATCGTCGCGAAAGCGGGTGCGACACCGGACACTCCGTTGGGTGCCACCGGACCGCTGACCGCGCAGTCGCAACCGGGCGGGATGCCGATGGGCATGGGCGGAATGGGTGGCCTGGGCGCGGGCAGGACCGGCCAGGAGCAGGACCGCACCCGCTCGGACCTGCTCAAATCCACCGAGCACCTGGACGAGGCGGTCGGCGAGCTCGAACGCGGTATCCGGCCGGTGGTGGACTGATGGCCGTCACCTGGAATCTCAGCGCCGCCGAACTGGTCGTCGCGTGGGACCGGCTGTTCGCCGAACGGCTGCCGTCGCCGCTGTGCGCGCTGCTGCCGGTGCACTACGCCGACGAATACGCGCGCCTGTCCAGCCGCACCTGGGTCGATATGCAGGACCGTTACGACGGGACGCTGTACGACGCACTCGGCCGGGTGGCGCGCGCGGAGGTCCGGGTGGTGGCGCACGCGGTGGACCCGCGCCGACCCGAGGACTCCACCGCGCGGGTGCGGGTGGTCGGCGCCCGGCAGGGGGCGGCGGCCGTGCTGATCCGTCAGTTGCCCGGCGAATCCATGTGGCACAGTGGCGGTTTCGTGGTCACCATGGGCGACGCCGGACGACTCGCGGGCGGCATGGTGGGCGCGCTGCCAATGTGCGAGCCGGGTCGGCTGCCGGACATCCCGATGGTGCAGTCCCAGGATCGCAGCGACACCGACCACTGGTACGGGCAGTCCGCGGTGTTCGACAACTACCGGGAACTCGAGGCGCGCAGCGTGGCCTTCGTCGAACATCCGGTCCGGATGCTCGGCAGCATCGAAACATCCCAGGGCAGTTCGATTTTCGGGCCGCGCGGGATCCTCACCCGGCGAATCTACTGGCGTGATCTGGTCGACGACGGCCGCTACGTGATTCCCGATACCCCCGACCCGGTGGCGGTCGGCGCGGACCAGCGGCGGGTGGCGCAGCTGATCGCGACCGACATCGCCGTCGTACTGGAAACCCTGGAGGACGAGCACCGTGCCTGAATCCGCTTGGTACCCGGGCGATTTCGCCTCCTCGACGCCCGGGGCGGTACAGGATACCGCGCTGTACCCGGGCCCCGTGGAGTACGGGACGCCGGACCACGAGACGCCTCCAGACCCGGCCGCCCCGCCACCCGCGGACCCGGCGCAGGCCGACGGATTCACCGCTGCCACCCTCGGTCAGGCCATGCTGCGGAACGGCGAAATCATTGTCACCGCAACCGAATCCGGCATGCTACAGAACGTGCACGTGGATGCCGGCCAGCTCCGCCGCCCCCCTGCGGAACTGGCCGATGACCTACTACGACTGTGCCGGCTGGCGGCGGGACGCGCGGGCGCGGCCCGGCGCACACACCTGGCACAGCTGGGGCTGACCGACCATGTTCTGGACCTGCTGGGGCTCCCCGAGCCGGATGCGGTGGAACAGAACGAGATCGACGACGAAGACGACAACGACTACGAGCCGCGCAGCTGGCTCGATCACGACGGGAGCGTGTGGTGACGGCAAGTGGTTCGGGTTTCGACAACTCAGCCTGGGTAGGCCTGTACCAATCCGCCTCGGGATCCACCATCCCCGCAGCAGGCCCCAACACCACCCTCATGTTCGACCCCAAAGTCGCCCAAGCCTGCTACAACGCCGTACACGACTTCCTCGGCAACGTCGAAACCATGATGAACACCATCGGCTACTTCAACAACCCACCCCAAAAGCCCCTACTCTCCATCTCCGGCAACTACCACGAAGAAACCCTCGCCTCCGCCAAAGCCTTCCGCGAACTCCTGGCCGGCAAATGGACAGAGCTGTACAACACCCTCTACGAACACAAACTCATCCTCACCGACATGGGCGCCACCTTCGAAGAAGCCACCCACAACTTCCAAGCAAACGAAAACCAAACCGCCACCAACTTCGGAGCCCTCGACCCCAACAAAACCGACACCTTCAAAACCACCGAATACCTCACCTCCGACACCACCACCGTCCCCGCCTACTCCGCCAGCGGCCCCGCCCCCCTCGGCGGCAGCGGCACCAACCTCCTGACCCCCGACACCTACGCCGCCAGCATCGCCAGCCTCGCCGAAACCGCCGACAGCTTCAGCTGGCAACAACTCAAATACATCGCCGACTGCATCGGCTACAACAGAGACAGCATGCACGACGCCATCAACGGCTGGCACAACATCCAAATCACCTGGATGGGCTACGCACACACCTTCCAACAAAACATCGCCGCAGCCATGAACTCAGGAGCCTGGACCGGCGAATCAGCCACCGCCGCAGTCAACGCCGTCGACAACTACGTCAACGGCGCGGTCACCGCACTCGGCCAAACCATCAACGCCATGTACAACGCCCTCGTCGACCTCGCCAGCCTCCAGAACAAGATCTACGACTGGATGCCCGGCAAAGGATTCAGACTCACCGCCGGCGGAACATACCCCTGGGGCTACCTCAACAACGGCAAACTCTGCTCCAAAACCAAACTCGCCAACGCCTGGACCCTCGGCAAAGTCCACAACGAATTCAACCTCCTCTACGCACCCGGCCTCCAAAAAATCGCCGCCGTCATCCCCACCTTCAGCGACCCCGGCACCACCACCGCCAGCGGACCAAACGGCGGCAGCGGCAGCCAAACCCCCGACCCCAACACCATCAGCGGACCCAACGGACTCAGCGGCCCCTACTACACCACCTACAACTACAACGGACTCAGCGGACCCGGCGACCCCAACGCCGCCTACGTCTCCGGCTTCAACGACGGCTACGCCAGCGGCTACGCCGCCGCCTACGCCGCGGACCACAACGGCAGCTCCGGCCCCCAGACCGCCTCCGGCCCCACCGGCCCCACCAACAGCAACCCCTTGGAGACGGCCACCGGCGGCAGCGGCAGCGGCAGCGGCAACACCGACCCCTCCTCGGCCCTCGGCCCCTCGGGCAACACCTCCCCCACGGGCAGCGGCAGCGGCCTCGGCAGCAGCCCGTCCTCGTACGGCTCCCCCCTACAGACGGCGACCGGCGGCAGCGGCAGCAGCAGCAACCCCTACGGCAGCAACACCCCCACCACCAACGGCAGCGGCAGCGGCCTCGGCAACACCCAGTCGTCGTACGGCACCCCCCTGCAATCGGCCGTCGGCGGCAGCGGCAGCGGCGTCGGTAACGGCAACACCCAATCGTCGTACGGCACCCCCCTGCAATCGGCCACCGGCAGCACCGGCCCCGGGACGACCGGGGGCAGCGGCAGCTCCTCGACTTCAGGCAGCGACGGCAGCTCCGGCCACGACGGCAGCTCGGGCAGCGACGGCACCTCGGGCAGCGACGGCGGCTCGGGCAACTACTTCGGCAGCTACTCGGCCTCCGGCAGCACCACGGACCAGCTCAGCTTCCTCACCGAGGCGCTGCAGCTGATCGGATCGGGCGTGCCCGGACTCGAGCAGATCGGCCAGCAGATGATGGCCCAGCTCCCACAGGCCCTGCAGCAACTCGGCCAGCAGTACCAGAGCGGCATGGCATCCCTGCACCAGACCCTCACCGAGGCCGCACGGACACTCGGCGACCACGGCCAGGCGATCGCCCACGACGTGTCCACCGCCCTGCACAACGCCGGCGAAGACATCCAGCGCGCCGCGACCGAGGCCATCTGGGGTACCGAACAGGATTCCGATCTGTTCCCGCGCACCTCCCTGGAGGGGCAGCTGTACGCCACTCCCCTGGGCACGACCGGTCCGGAAGGACCGGGGCACCCCGCCTTCCGCGCGGGGATCCCGCAGGACACCACGTCGATCCCGCACCAGCCCGTGGCGGGTCTCGCCGCGGGGGGCATCACGGGCCCGGGCGCCGTGCGCTTCGATATCGCGGGCTTCGAGGCGAACGCGGGATCGGGTCCGATCATGTTCGGCACACCGGAGGAGAACGCCTGATATGGAACGCACCTGGTACGTCGAGGGCCTGGAATTCGTGATCCTGATGAAGAGGCTGCTCGGCCGCACGCTGCCCCCGCCCTTCACCTATCTCAGCCCGACGCTGCAAACCCGCATCAACGCACTGAACGAGGAGGCACGCATCTGGAAACAGCTGCGGGCGAACTGGGATCCCGACCTGGCCGACCTGATCTCCTGGACCGGTGAGCCGGAACTGCGGATCGAGGTCTCGGCCTGGGACCCCCGCGACGACGGCCCGGCGCTCCAGTACGACATGCTGTGCTTCCGAAGCGGATCCCGGGCCGCGCTGATCGAGGGCTTCTACAACGCGGCCGGTACGAGTTGCGAGCGTTATCGGATCGTCGAATGCGATCCGGCGGAACTGTCGTCCCTCATCGTCGAGGCGCTGCCCCAGGCGCCGGCGGGAACGCAGGGGCGCGTCGAACTGTCCGACTACGAGATCTCCGGCCGCGGGGGCACGGACGATTGGAGCCGCGGCGGGCGATCCAGCTTCTACGACGACGGTGACAACGATCTCGACGTACGGAGCCGCGGCTGGCAGCAGTCGACCAAATCGTTGGTCGGCATGATCGGGTTCCACCAGGGCAACGCGGAAGACGACGCACAGGCCGGTCCGATGCCACCGAACGCGGTGGTCATCGACTGGGCGGATTATCTGTTCTGGGAGGACCACCCCGACGACGGGCGTTATCTCGTCGAGCTGACCCCGCCGGTATCGGCGGTCGGCATCGACGCCGACGGTCTACGACGGCGCATCGACCAGAAGGCCGCCGAAGTGCTGCGGACCTCGTGGGAAGAGAACTCGGAACCGTACGCGCGGTCCAGCATCTTCGACGACTAGCTGTTCGACCGCACCCTGGTTCCGTGAAAGTCGTTGGTATGGAAGAAAATTCGGAGAGCATACGGTGACGGCAAGTGGTTCGGGTTTCGACAACTCAGCCTGGGTAGGCCTGTACCAATCCGCCTCGGGATCCACCATCCCCGCAGCAGGCCCCAACACCACCCTCATGTTCGACCCCAAAGTCGCCCAAGCCTGCTACAACGCCGTACACGACTTCCTCGGCAACGTCGAAACCATGATGAACACCATCGGCTACTTCAACAACCCACCCCAAAAGCCCCTACTCTCCATCTCCGGCAACTACCACGAAGAAACCCTCGCCTCCGCCAAAGCCTTCCGCGAACTCCTGGCCGGCAAATGGACAGAGCTGTACAACACCCTCTACGAACACAAACTCATCCTCACCGACATGGGCGCCACCTTCGAAGAAGCCACCCACAACTTCCAAGCAAACGAAAACCAAACCGCCACCAACTTCGGAGCCCTCGACCCCAACAAAACCGACACCTTCAAAACCACCGAATACCTCACCTCCGACACCACCACCGTCCCCGCCTACTCCGCCAGCGGCCCCGCCCCCCTCGGCGGCAGCGGCACCAACCTCCTGACCCCCGACACCTACGCCGCCAGCATCGCCAGCCTCGCCGAAACCGCCGACAGCTTCAGCTGGCAACAACTCAAATACATCGCCGACTGCATCGGCTACAACAGAGACAGCATGCACGACGCCATCAACGGCTGGCACAACATCCAAATCACCTGGATGGGCTACGCACACACCTTCCAACAAAACATCGCCGCAGCCATGAACTCAGGAGCCTGGACCGGCGAATCAGCCACCGCCGCAGTCAACGCCGTCGACAACTACGTCAACGGCGCGGTCACCGCACTCGGCCAAACCATCAACGCCATGTACAACGCCCTCGTCGACCTCGCCAGCCTCCAGAACAAGATCTACGACTGGATGCCCGGCAAAGGATTCAGACTCACCGCCGGCGGAACATACCCCTGGGGCTACCTCAACAACGGCAAACTCTGCTCCAAAACCAAACTCGCCAACGCCTGGACCCTCGGCAAAGTCCACAACGAATTCAACCTCCTCTACGCACCCGGCCTCCAAAAAATCGCCGCCGTCATCCCCACCTTCAGCGACCCCGGCACCACCACCGCCAGCGGACCAAACGGCGGCAGCGGCAGCCAAACCCCCGACCCCAACACCATCAGCGGACCCAACGGACTCAGCGGCCCCTACTACACCACCTACAACTACAACGGACTCAGCGGACCCGGCGACCCCAACGCGATCTCCGGCCCCGGCGATCGCATCCCCTACGGCAGCAGCGGCCCGGGTGACCCGAACGCGGCTTACATTTCCGGCTTCAACGACGGTTACGCCAGCGGCGCCGCCGCCGCATACGCCGCGGACCACAACGGCACCTCCGGCCCCACCGGCAGCACCGGACCCACCTCGACCGACCTCACCCCCACCACAAACGACGGCAGCGGCAGCACCGTCCCACTCCAACCCACCTATTCGAGCGTCACACCCGCCCAGGGCAGCGGCAACACGAACCCCAGCAGCACATCGCCCAGCAGCTCGCTGCCGGCCTATTCGGACAGCACGCCATCGTCCCTCGGCAACGGCAGTTCACTCCCCACCTACTCCGCCAGCACACCCCCCCTCGGCGGCGACTCCTCCCTCGGCAACGGCTCCTCGCTCGGCAACGGCTCGACACTCCCCACCTACTCCTCGACTCCCCTCGGCAGCACCAGTCCGCTCAGTACGCTCGGCAGTTCGGGCAGCGACTACTACAGCCCCTATTACTCGGACATCTCGGGGAGTCCCTACTCCGATCTCCTGGGCAGCACGTACACCGGCAGCTCTGGGAGCGACTACACCGGCAGTAATTACTCCGGTATCTCGGGCAGCGACGGCAGCTCCGGCAACGATCTGCTCAGCGCCTCGGGTCCGATCGCTTCGCTGCTCCAGGATCTGCTCGGCGGCAGCGGCTTCCCCGGTTTGTTCGGCGCGAGCGGCTTTCCCAACGAGATCAATCCGGCCAGCCTGGCCGGCGGGTCCGGGGGCAACCGGCTCGCCACGTTCGGGAGCGGTCCGGGCGGGCTGGATGGACTCGGCAGCGGCGGTGGCGGCGGTGGCCTCGGCCCGCTCGGCGCGTCGGGACCGCTGTCCGAGGACCCGACCGCACAGGCGGGTCAGTTCCCAGGCGGTTCGGGCAGTCTGAGCGCCGAACCGCAGGGGAACCAGAAGAACGCGCTCACCGCGGACCAGCAGCAGCAACAGCAGACACCGATGATGCCGATGAGCGGTATGGGCGGTCAGCAGGGGCAGGGCCAGCAGAAAGATCGCAAACGTTCGTCGTCCCTGGACTCCAAACGGCACCTCGACGACGCCATCGGCGAGGACCCGTTGAGCGTGCGCCCGATCATCGATCAATGATCCCCACGCAAACCTGGATATTTTGTACAGTCACCTCCCACCGACCGCGCCGTAACGTACCTGGTGATCAATCTCTGCATGATCACGAAGCATTTATCAGGGTATTAGCAGAGAATTAGCAGCAAGGATGCTGTCGGATTGCTCGCTATCGCGACAACATTGATGGCGCCCCCGAGGTATCCGACGCGGGCCGAGCTTCACAGGAAGGCAGCCGGGTGGACACTCTGCAGGTGGAACCCAATACATTCCGTCGATACGGCGATACCGCGGCAGGTATGGCCACTGCCGTCGCGGCGGCGGGAAACATCGATCAGGCGGCCAGCGTCGCGGCGGCCACGCCGGTGTTCGGGCTGATCGGCCAGGAGTTCCTGGCCAGCTTCGCCTATGCGCAGGCCAATCACTTCACAGCGGTGAACCAGTTGGCGAACGTCTTCGCCAATACCGCCCTCGCCGCGCACACCGCCGCCGACGCGTACTCCCGGACCGAGGAGCGCAACGCCGCCGACTTCATCGTCGCCGAGCCGACCCAGCCATGAGCACGGACGCCGAATCCCTCACGGCGCCATTACATCCCACGGTTCTGGATGCTCTGCGGAACACTCCCGCCGCGCCGTTGATCGGACAGCCGGGCGCCCAGGTGCTGGCCACCATCGGGCTGCCGGGCGTACCGCAACCGATCGCACTCGCCCCGCTGCCGGGCTTGCCGCCACTACCGGCACTGGATATGACCGCGCTGCTCAAGCCGGTCACGGACCTGTTCGGCGGTTTCGGCACGGGCGCACTGGGCGCGGCCGGTGCGGTCAACCCGCAGTCCCTGCTACAGGGCGTGTTGCAGGGCGTGGGGACGGCCGTGCAACTCGGTCAGCAAGGGCTGCAACTGCTCCAGAGCATGCAGGGGCAGGGCGCCACCGCGGCCACCGCGTCGGGCGTTGCCGCACTGGGCGATTCGGCGTCGGTGTCGGACCAGGCCACCCAGGTGCACGCCTCGCTGGGCGCGGCGGCGACCACAGTGGCCACCGGATCGGCCCAGATGTCCGCGGTGGCGGCACGATTGGTGGCCACCGAGGCGATGCTCGCACCGCTGGCGGTCACCCCGGGTGGCCAGGCCGCACTCATCGCGGCGGCGACCGAGGCCGCGGCGGAGGCGGCCGCGATCACCGCCGCCACCAAGGCCCAACTGGTCGGCCATTCGGCTGTGATGACCCAGGCCGGTAATCCGGTGAGTGTCAGCGGCGGCACCGTCAGTACCGCCGGTAGCAGCTCGCAATCCGAACTGACACAGCTGATCTCGGGCTTCCAACAGGTGATGCAGGTAGCCCAGCCACTGGTGAGCACGGCACTGACCGCCCTGCCCGCCGCCGCGAAGGCCACGGCCGAACCCGTCTCGGCGAACACCGATTCGATGACGACCGGCGCGATCAGCGCGATCGTGCCGGGCGGCATCGCCGCACTCGGCGCCATCCCCAGCGCCGCGGGGGTGCAGGCCATGAGCGCCCGCGCCGCGCTCGGTGCATGGCAGGCCGAGACCGTCGGCGCCGCGGCGGCCAGCCCGGCCGGAACCACTCCCGCAATGGTCGAGGAGCCGCTACCACCGCTGATCCCGTCCGGCGGTGCGCTGGCGGGCGTCCGGGCCGGTGTCGCGACCAGTGCGCCCGCGGCCGGGGTGACCGCCCGCCACAGCGACGAACTGGACGAGGACTCCGAGGAACAGACTCCCGCCCCGGTGATCGGCGCGGTCACCGTCACCGAAACCCCACCGGACACCGCGTTCAGCCTCTGACTCCCGACAGATCCCTCACAGTTCCCCACTCCCACCAGGAGATTCCCGTGAACAAACTGGCTTTCGACCACGAAATGGCCCGGGAGACCGCGAGTCGGCTGGACTCCCTGGCCGACCGCCTCGACGGGCAACTTCACGACGCCCAGCCCGCGCTCGGCCCGGCCGCCGCCGCACTCGACCCGGTCTCGGTGGCCACCGCGCGGACCCTGCACGAGGTCGGCGCGTCGTTCCGGGAGTCGTACCGCACCGGCCCGCACGAGCTGCGCAAGATCGCGGCCAATCTGCGGGCGCACGCGGACTCGTTCGGCAACGCGGACGGCGAGACCGTCGACGCGTTCCGGGCCCTGACATAGACCGTCTCGGGGCGCTGACGATGTTGGATCCGATCCGGCCCGGTTTCACCGGCACCGTGTGGGAGGCGATCCCACCCGAACAGCTGGTGCACGATTTGACCACGGGCCCCGGCAGTACACCGATGACCGAGACCATCGCCGCCTACGGCGCCCTCGCCACCGGATTGACCGAGGCCGCAACGGAATTCCGGGCCATGCTGACGGTCCTGGGCGATGTCTGGTCGTCCTCGTCCAGCGCGGACGGCCTCGCGCAACTCGCCCTGCTGGCCGAATGGCTGGACCGCTCCGCCGAGGCGGCCCGCACCAACGCCGCGCGGGTCGCGCGGCAGGCGGCCGCCTACCAGACCGCGGGCACCGCCGTCCCGCATCTCGCCGAGATGGCCGCGGCGGCGCGCCAGGCCCAGGATCTGGTCCGCGTCACCCTGATCGGGACGCCGCTGGCCGGTTTGCTCGACACCGCCGAACAGCAGCTCGACCTGCTGCGGCAGCAGGCCTCGCGGGCGATGCGGTCCTACGAGTCCGCGAGCGAACCGCTGGCGCATCCCTGGCGGCTGGAGCAGGCGCCACAGGTCTCCGCGGCCGCGAACCTGCTCACCGAACAGTCGCCCGGCTCGCCGCGGCCCGGACACGACGGGCAGCAGGTAGTGGCCGAGACGCTGGAGCCGCAACCGTCGGTGGATGTGTTGTCGCAGCTGAACATCCCCGTCCCGCAACAGGTTCAGATCATTCCGACGATTCCGGTGGACAGCGCGGTGCTGGCCCTGCCCACGGTGCCGCCGACCCCGGTCACCACACCGACCGCGGCCGTCCCGACGGCCGCGCCGGTGGTCCAGTCCTCGGCTGTCGCCACGCCACCGGCGGTCGCGCCACCTCCGGTGCTCCCCGCACCGCCCGAACCACATCCGCCCGCACCCCGCGCGGGCGACGCCGACCCCGACGAGATCACCGGAACGATCGCCGTACACTCCGGATTCGCCACCGCCCCTGCGGTATTGGGTGCCGCCGCCCCCGTCGTCGCGCGGGCCACCCCGGCCCAGACGGTACCGGGGCAATCATGACCACCGCGACCACGCTGACCACCGACGGCGCACTGGCCGTCGCGGCCGCACTGCGCATCCAGACCCTGCCGCTCGCGCTGGCGCTGCACCCGCGCCACACCGACCACCGCGAACTCGACGCGGCCCGGGACGCAGCGCTGTCCGACCTGCGCGAGCGCGGCGTCCTGAACAGCGACGACGAGGTCCGCGACGACGAGCTGGCGACCGCGCTGCTCACCATCGCCCACCCCGAACGTCAGCTGGTCGCCCGCATCCTGCGCGGGGAGAATCCCGACGCCGACACCATGATCCGGTTCTGCCTGGCCCGCCGCGGCCTGGACCACGCCGTGGCGATCCGCACCGATGACACGCTCGAGATCGCGAGTGTCTGGGTCGACGCGGACCCGCTGACGCTCACCCGCCCGCTGCTGTCCGCGCTGGGCCCGTGCGAGCCCGCGGAGATCGCGGTGTGCAGCGCGCCGACCGACGAACTGCGACGCTTCCTCGACGCGACCGATGCCGGTCACACCGGTGGCGGCTACGCGCCGAGCCTTTCCGAGCCCGCCGCGGCGGCCATCGGATCTGCTCTGCGACAACGGCATTCGGTCGCGGAGATCGTCTGCTACAGCCATCGCGACGGCCGCGCCGTCCGCTCCCCCGCCGCGGCCGCGGTGTACGACACGGCCGCCGGACGCATCGTCGGCGGCGGCAGCGTCACCGCCGACGGGCAGACCTGGACCACCCTCTCCCCGGGCAGCGACCACCGGTTGACGCAGGTGATCGCCACGTTGATCGAATCGCTGCCGGAAGGCGGGTGGATGCCCTAGCCCGTGGACGACACCGATACCGGCATCGACCGGCAGCCCGCAGATTCCCCGATCCGTCCGGAGACCACCTCCGCGACAACACACCACCTACTCGAAAGGACATCCCATGTCGACTAATTTCATGGATTTCGATCGGTTCCAGAAGTTCGCGAACGACTACGCCGCCGTCATTCCCCCGATCAACAAGACCATCGACCAGCTGCGCACCTCGGTGGAGGCCGCCAAGAAGGGCTGGCAGGGTGAGGCCTACCAAGCGTTCGACCACTTCTCCAGCACGCTGGAGAGCAACATCACCCAGGTGAACAAGGATCTGGGCATCGTCTCCGACGCATTGGCCCAGGGTGAGAAGACCGTCGCGACCTCCGACAACGAGACCTCCACCGGCTTCACCTCGCTGACCAGCACCTACAGCTGATCCCGTCCCGATCCACCACACAACCTCACCACACCTCGAGAAAGGCGCTTTCATGAGCGGCGGACCAATGCTGTACAACAGCAACACCATCAGCGGCCTCATCAGCGAGCTGGAGGGATACCACAGAACGATCACCACCGAGCGGGAGAATGCCCAGACAGCAGCGACCCAACTGATCAACCAGGCATGGCAGAGCGGTGACGACGGTGGCGCCTCGGCCGCCTTCCATCAGAAGCACAACAAGCTGATCGAAGACCTGGACGGACTGCTGCTGACGCTGTCCAAGGGCATCACGCACGTGAACGACGCAGTGACCAAGGCCAAGAGTACCGACACCAAGGTCGCCGGCGACTTCACCTGGTAGCACCGGAAACCGCGTGCGGGCCCGTCACCCACGAGGTGACGGGCCCGTATCGTCTTGCTACACCGGCACACTCGGCCGCGGCGCCGCGGCGGCGGGCACGCCCACCCGCTCGCCCGCCAGATAACGCAGCTCGTCGGGGATGGACACCATCCGCACCGTGTACTCCCCGGCCGAGGTGCGGATGTGCACCCGGTCGGACCCGTCGGTGGCCGCGATCAGTGCCACATCCACTCCCGCCGCCGTCTCGTCGGTGTCCCCGGCCGCCCGCACGTGCACCACGGTGGCCTCGGACAGCTGCCCGGCGGAGCTGATGCCGTCGTAGACGATCAGCGTCGCGGCCGCGGTGTGCTGCGCGCCGCCGCCCGGATACGACACCGACAGCACCTCGGGCCTGCCGACCTGCGCGGCCAGTGGCGCCCAGCCCTCGGGCCGGCTGCTGTGCACGACCACCCGCGCACCCAGCGCCATCGCCCGCACCGTCGCCTGCTGCGCCAGCAGCAGGCCGCCCACGATGTCCACCCGGCGCACGCCGGGACCGAAAAGCGGTACCGCGACACCGAATCCGTCCTCGGTGGCGCCGATCACCTGACCGGTGCCACCGGCGGGCACGGTCAGCCGGGACAGCGCCGCGGGTGCGCCGTACCCGACGGCCGCGTGCTGACCGCCCTCCAGCAGCACCCGCCGCTGCACTCCGGGCAGTGGTTGCAAACCCAACTCGGACAACATCTTCCGGGTTCCGTCGGGGACCGGTCCGACGGTGTCGTGCCGCACCAGCCCGGTGATCGCCACCCGCCCCGCCGGATCCTCGCGGGCCCCGGGAGCCGTACTCCGGCTCACCCGCAACCGCACCATGGTCGAGTTCCCGGGCACGGCCCAGATGCCCGCCAGCGCCTCGGTGGTCAGCCGGTCCGGGTGGATCGCGTATCCGGCGAGTTCGAAGTCGTTGCGGTGCAACGCCTGCCAGCTCTCCCGCCAGTCGCCCGGGATGTCCTCACCGCGGACCGCGGTCTCCGCGGCCGCCAGTTCCGCGGCGGTCAGCGCCCGCGCCCGGACCCGGTGCCGGGCCAGCCGGTTGATCACCCGCCGGGTGGCGATCACCATCGCGCGCGCGGCCCCCTCCGGACCGCCGCCGCGATTACCGATCGCGTCGGCGTTGTGCTGCGGATCGAAGCGCAACACCAGCCAGACGGTGCGTACCGCGGTCGCGGGCAGCGGGCCCAGCATGCGCTCGTAGATGCGCACCGCCTCGTGCCCGCCGCTGGTGCGCACGCCGAGCGCGACGACGTCGATGGCAGCGAGGCGGATGTCGAACTGGGACAGGCAGCGCGCCACCTCGTCCAGCGGGATCGGATCGACGGTGCGAATCTCCTTGGGGGACAGCAGGGTCGGTGCCACGACCCGTGGCTCCATCTGCAACATGGTGATCAGACACCCGTCCTCCCAACGCATTCCGTACTTCACGTCGGAATCGGGTACCGGTGCGTCGAACGCCGCGGCGCCCTGCCCGACATCGCCGCGGCGCCGGTTCCGCCACCGTAATGCCAAGCGCATGAACAGCAGCCGCCAGATATTCACCCCTCGTGCACGAACCGTACAGAGCGCAGCCACCGCGACCCCGGTCCCGATCGTCGCGGCGAGCGGGCCGTGCAGCGCGATCACCAGCGTCCCGGCCGCCGCCCCGAACGCCGTGGCGCACAACACAACCGGCAGCGGAAACCACCGGGACGCACCGGATTCGTCGGGCGCGGACAACCGTGATTCCGTGGTCACCGCCGGTTTTTCCGAACCTTCCCGTGCATTCTCTGTACTTCTCATTTGCGATCGAATAACTGGAAGTTTGCGCATTCGGTTGTCTCCCTAGAGCATTCACCCGGGAATTACTGTAGCCTCCGATAGGCCCGACCGTTGTGCACGCGGCACGGTGAAGGAGTGTGCAGTGCCAGCACAGTTGACCACTCGAGCTCAGGTCAATGGATACCGTTTTCTGCTACAGCGTTTCGACCACGCGCTGGTACGCCGTGATGTGCGCATGCTGCACGACCCCATGCGGATCCAGTACCGCTCCTTCGTCACCGGGCTGGTGTTGGCGATCCTGGTCACCGGGGGCTGCGCGATACTCGCCTTCCTGCATCCGCAGGGGCAGGTCGGGCAGGCGAAGATCATCTCCGAACCGGGCAGCAGCGCACTGTACGTCCTGGTCGACAACACCCTGCACCCCGTGCTGAACCTGGCCTCGGCCCGCCTGATCACCGGTACCAACGAGACACCGGCCTCGGTGCCGGAGAAGAAACTGGCCGGACTCGCGCGCGGCCCGCTGCTGGGTATCCCGGGTGTGCCCGCGGCACTGCCCGGCCCGGCCGATCACCAACGTTCCGACTGGACCCTGTGCGACGACATCTCGACCGGCGTGAAGACCACGGTCCTGTCCGGACCGCCGCGACTGGGCCCGGCCATCCGCGAGGGTTCCGGCGACGCGCTGCTGGTCGTCAACGGCACCGCGACCTACCTGCTCTACGACGGCAAACACGCGCGCGTCGACATGAACGACACCGCGATCACGACCACCCTCGGCCTGCGCGGGCTGCGGCCCCGGCCGATCAGCGACGGACTGCTGAACGCCACGGTCACCGTGCCGGACCTGGACACCCCGACCATCGCCCGGGCAGGTACACCGAGCGACGTGCGGGGCGCGAAAGTGCCTGTCGGCGCGGTGATCCGGGTCGACAACATCAACAACACGACGTTGTACGCGGTGCTCGCGGACGGGCTACAGCCGTTGTCGCCGTTCGCCGCGCAGGTCCTGCGCAGCGCCGGATCCATGGGCCAGACCGACATGATGCGGGTCGCACCCGACGCGATCGCCGGGGTACCGATCGTCGACGAACTCCACGTGGACCAGTTCCCGGCCGAGCCACCGCACATCCTCTCGGCCGACGACGACCCGGTGTCCTGCGTGCACTGGACCCGCGGCACACACGACCCGACCGCGACACTGAACCTGCTGATCGGCAAACAGGTGCCACTGAGCTCGGACATGCACCCGGTCGCCCTGGTCGGCGAAGGCCCCGACAAATACGCCGACGCCGCCTACATCCCCCCGTCGACCGGCGAATACGTGCAGGTCACCGATATCGCGCCGGACAGCACCCGACGCGAGGTGCTGTTCTACATCACCGATACCGGCGTGCGCTTCGGCGTCCCCGACGCCGCCACCGCCGCCATGCTCGGCCTGTCCGATCCGAAACTCGCGCCCTGGCAGATCGTCAGTCGGCTGCCCACCGGCCCGATGCTGGACCGGCAGGCCGCGCTGATCGCCCACGACACCCTGGCCGCCGCGAGCAGTGGTCCCGCCGACACGCCGACTCCCCCGTCCGGCAGGCGGTGATCACCCGGACCGGATCGCCGACACCGCAGCAGCCACGAGCCAACTGTCAACGAGAACGAGTGAGTCGATGAGATTTCATGTAGCCGCACTGCCACACACCCAGACCACCAAGCACTACTCGCCCTGCGCCTACACCCAGAAGGTGCGCAAGTTCTGCGACATGATGATGAGCCTCGGGCACGAGGTGTTCCTGTACGCCTCGGAGGAGAACGAGGCCGCCTGCACGGAACTGATCACGGTGGTCACCAAGGAGGATCAGAAGGAGTGGTTCGGCGAGAAGACCCTCGCCGACGGCTTCGACTGGTTCAGCTGGAACCCGCAGGACCGGCACTGGCTCATCGCCAACGCGCGCACCATCGCCGAGATCTCCAAGCGCAAACAGCCGCGCGACTTCCTCTGCGCCATCGGCGGCGGCGGTCAGCAGCTGCTGGACCAGGCGTTTCCGGATCTACAGACGGTGGAGTACGGCGTCGGCTACAGCGGCGTCTTCTCCAAACACCGGGTGTTCGAGAGTTACGCCTGGATGCACGCGGTGCACGGCGCGCGCACCACGGTGCAGAAGATCATGTCCGAGCGCGGCCAGTTCTACGACGCGGTGATCCCCAACTACTTCGAGGTCGAGGACTTCCCGTTCGCCGCGGAGAAGGACGACTACTTCCTGTTCATCGGCCGCTTGATCGAGGCCAAGGGCTTCCAGATCGCGGTGGACACCTGTAAGCGGCTGGGCGCGAAACTGATCGTCGCGGGGGCCGGGCGGCCGCCGGAGTTCGGCGAGTACGTCGGCGTGGTGGATGTCCAGCGGCGCGGTGAACTGATGAGCCGGGCGCGCGGGGTGTTCGTGCCGTCGCTGTATCTGGAACCGTTCGGCGGTGTACACGCGGAGGCGATGCTGTGCGGGACGCCGGTGATCACCACGGACTGGGGCGCGTTCAGCGAGACGGTCCAGCAGGGCGTGCAGGGCTACCGCTGCCGCACCCTGCGCGAGTTCTGCGATGCCGCCGAATCCGTCGACAAGCTCGACTACCAGGCGATTCGCGAGTACGCGATCTCCAAATTCTCCACCGAGGTGGTGGCCAAGCAGTACGACTACTACTTCCAACGCCTGCACACCCTGTGGGGCGACGGCTTCTACACGGTGTAAGGCGACGCCGCCATGGATTTCAACATCACGGTGTGCGATCCGAGCAGGACCTCACCCGCGTTCGACGACGTGATGATCGCCGTCTCCGCCGCCCTGCGCGACCTCGGGCACAGCACGGTGAGCAGCTGCGCGCCGCAACCCGGCCACATCGACGTGCTCTTCGGCCATTACCTTGCGCCGCAACGCTTTCCGGACGCGTCGGTGGTCTATCAGCTGGAGCAGGTCTGCGAACACGGACTGCGGCACGGGCTCGTGCAGGTGAACGCGTTGCGCCGACACGTCGTGTGGGACTATTCGCGGGCCAATGTCGAGTACCTGCGCACGCTGGGTGTGCAAGCCCACTACGTGCCGATCGGGCATCACCCCGCGCTGCAACGCGTCCGCGCGGCGCCCGAGCAGGATATCGACGTGCTGTTCTACGGCGTCGGCGGCCCGCGCCGGGAACTCGTCTTCGGCGAGCTGCGCCGGGCCGGGCTGCACATGGTGCACGCCAACGCCGTCTACGGCGCCGAGTTGGACGCGCTCATCGCTCGGTCCAAGGTGGTGCTGAACCTGCACTCGCGCAAGGATTTCCGGGCATTGGAATCCGTCCGGGTCGGCTATCTGATGAGCAACCGCAAGGCGGTCGTCGCCGAGGTCAACCACCACGACGACGATGACGAACTGAGTGCGGGGATCGTCGCGGTTCCCTACCACCGGCTCGTGGAAGCCTGCGTCGGCCTGGTCCGCGACGACACCGCCCGCGCCGCCCTCGAGGCGAGGGCCTACGACGTCATCTCCCGCCGCCCGACCGCGCACATCCTGACCGACGTTCTGCACACCGTCCAGCCCCTCGCCCCCCGCGTCGGCGCGTGGGGTCCGCACTGACCGATCGCACATCGTTCCGGAGAACCGACTCACATGCATTTCAACGTCACCCAGCCACGGGGCCAGCGGCGCCCGATGTATCTGGAGATGATGGACATGGTCGCCCGCAGCCTGCGCGAACTCGGCCACAGCACCACGAATCGGTACGGGTACGACCCCGACCTGATCAACGTGGCGTTCGCCTATTTCGACGCAACGCACGAGTTCACCTCGCGATCGGTGTTCTACCAACTGGAGCCGATCTGCGGGTGGCGGATCGGGGTGAACCACTTCCCGTTCGACGCACTGCGGGCGAATGTGGTCTGGGACTATTCCCGGCACAATATAGAGGTTCTCCAGACCCACGGCGTACATGCCCACTACGTGCCGATCGGGCATCATCCCGCCCTGGAACGGGTGCCGCATGCCGCCGAGCAGGACATCGACGTGCTGTTCTACGGTCTGAACACCCCGCGACGAGTCGCGATCATCTCGGCGCTGCGCCGGGCGGGGCTGAACGTGGAGTACCACCACCGGACCTACGGCTCCCAGCTGGATCCGTTCATCGGGCGGGCCAAGGTGGTGCTGAACATGCACGGGCGGTCCGACTACCGGACGCTCGAGTCGTTGCGGGTCGGCTATCTGATGAGCAATCGCAAGGCGGTCGTCTCCGAGATCAACCACCGCGATGACGACGACGACCTGGGCGCGGGCATCGCGGGGGTCCCCTTCCCGCAACTGGTCGACACCTGCGTCGATCTGGTGCGCGCCGAGGACGAGCGAAACAGGTTGGCGGACAAGGCCTATGCCACCATCTCGCAACGTCCTTTCAACGACGTCCTGGATCACGTGATGGCCACCGTCGAACCACTCGACACCTTCGCCGGCGCCTGGGGTCCCCGTGGTTGACCTCGATACCACCCGCGCGGACATCATGACCGCCTTGTCCACACCCCTGCGCAACTTGGGTCACGTGACGAAAGAGGTCCGTGCCCCTGTGGGGATCGGTCACGTGCAAGTTGATGTGCTGCACACCGCCGAAACCCTCGATCCTGCCGCGCGACGGCCGCAACCCCGGGAGTTCGTCCGATGATCGAGCCGACAACCGCCGAACCGCAACTGTGCCGGGTGTCGGTGATCGGCGGCGACACCCAGGTGGATGTCGCGCTGCCCGCCGCGGTCCCGATCGCGAACTTCATTCCGGAAGTGGTCGCGCTGATCGCGTCGCGCGATCCGCACGCGGCCGAGGACGACGGTGACGCCGCGTTGCGGGCCGGGCACTGGACCCTCGCCCGGCTGGGGCAGGAACCGATCGAGCCGCACCGGTCGCTGACCGAGGCCGACGTGTTCGACGGTGAGCTGCTGGTGCTGCGCGAAGCGGAGACCGTGGAGGCGCCCGCGCTGTTCGACGACGTCATCGATGCGGTCGCTCGATTGACCGAAAGTTCTTTCCGCGGTTGGCATTCCGGGACCGCGACGCTGGCGGGCCCGGCGGCCGCGGTCGCGGGCAGCGTCGGGGTGGCGATCCTGCTGCCGCTCGCCGACACCCAGGGCTGGGGTGTGGTGGCCGGCGCGGCCGGGCTGCTGGTCGGGCTGCTGACGCTGCTGGCCGCGACGCTCACCTTGCGCATGTATGCCGACCGCTACACCGCGACCGGGCTGGCGCTGTGCGGCCTGGTCATCAGCGGGGCCGGGGCGGCCGTGCTGGTCCCCGGCGCGTTCGGTGCGCCGCAACTGGTACTGGGCTGCGCGGTCGTGCTGCTGCTGACCGTCGTGATGATGCGTCTACTCGACACGGGCACCACCGGTTTCGCGGCCGTGATCACCACCGCGATATTCGGCACCGCCGTCGCCGGGACGCTCACGATGTGGCCGATCGGCCTGCCGCAGGCGGGTGTGATCGCGCTGATGTTCGCGCTGCTGACCATCACGTTCACACCCCGGATCGCGGTGGCCGCGTCCCGGCTGCCGGTGCCGCCGGTGCCGACCGCCGGTGGTGTGATCGATCCGCGCGACCACGAACAGCGCCCCACCATCGAGGGCATCGGCGCGATCGGGGCGACCACGATTCCCTCGGCCGCCGGGCTGGACGAGCGCGCCCGGCGTGCCAACGAATACCAGTCCGGCATGCTCATCGGCCTGGTGCTGGTCACGGTGCTGGGCGCGCTGGCCACCGCCGCCTCGAACGAACATCGTTGGCAGGGCGCGGTATTGGCGGCCGCGACCGGTCTGGTGCTGTGCCGGCGCGGCCGCAGTTTCGCGGACCGCACCCAGGCGGCGACGCTGGTGGTGGGTGGCTGCGCGGTGCTGATCGGCACCGCGGTGCTGCTGGGCGCGCACTGGTCCGGGACGGCGCTACCGGCGGCCGGGCTGCTGGTGGTGTTCTCGGTCGTCGCGGTGCTGGTCGGCGTCGTCGCGCCCCGGGTGACGGTGTCGCCGGTCATGCAGCGGGCCGGTGAGGTGCTCGAATACGCGTGCATCTGCGCGATCGGGCCGCTGGCATTCTGGTTCCTGGACATCTACACCCTGGCGCGCAATGTCTGAGCTGCGCATCGGCGCGGCGATCCGCCGTCTCGGGGCCGCCGCGACCGCGTTGACACTCACAATGCTGACACCCGGGCCCGCCGGGGCCGTCGCACCGCCGACGGTGGATCCGCACGCGCTGATCCTGGGTTCCCCGGTCGCCCCACCGGAGGCCACCCAGCAGCGACTGGTGTGCGCGAAACCACTCTGGAACGGGCCCGCGCCGACCGGTGAACCGGCGGTGCAGACCGCGCTCGAATTCGATCGGGCGTGGCAATTCAGCCGTGGCGCAGGACAATTGGTCGCGGTGATCGACACCGGTGTGAACCGGCATCCGCGGCTGCGCGTCATCCCGGGCGGGGACTACGTCTCCCATTCGGACGGCACCGCCGACTGCGACGGGCACGGCACCCTGGTGGCGGGCATCATCGCCGCGCACGCCGCCCCGGATCGCGGCGACCGGTTCTCCGGGGTGGCCCCCGAGGCGACGATCCTGTCCATCCGCCAGACCAGCCTGGCCTACACGGCCTCGAGCAGTTACGGCGAGAACCGGCCCGGCCAGATGTCGGCCGGTGGTTACGGCAACGTCGTCACCCTCGCCTACGCGGTCGTGCACGCGGTGGACCTGCACGCGACGGTGATCAACATCTCCGAGGTGTCGTGCTCGGCGGCGGGCCAGAATTCCGGCGACGCCGCACTCGGCGCGGCGCTCCAGTACGCCGCCGACCACAATGTGGTGGTGGTCGCCGCGGCTGGAAACCTGCAGGGTAACGGCACCTGCAAGACCCAGAACGGCACCACCGGCTGGAATTCGGTCACGACCGTGGCCACTCCGGCCTGGTTCACCCCCAACGTGCTGTCCGTCGCGTCGGTCGAGGCCGACGGCTCGCCGTCCTCGTACACCCTCTACGGACCGTGGGTCGGGGTGGCCGCACCGGGCAGCAATCTGATGTCGTTGGACAGTAATCCGGGTGGGACCGGCCTGGTCAACGGCATCCCCGAGGCGGACGGGAGCATCGCCCCGCTGGACGGCACCAGTTTCTCCTGCGCCTTCGTCTCCGGGGTGGCGGCGCTCGTGCGCGCGCGGTATCCGCGGCTGTCCGCGGCACAGGTCATCGATCGGATCGTGCGCACCGCACACGCGCCCGGCAATGGTCGCGACGATCGCATCGGGGCCGGGATGGTCGACCCGGTGGCGGCGTTGACCGCGGATCTCCCCGCCGCGTCCGCGCCCGCTCCGGTGACCGGCCGCGCGCTGCCCATCCCACCGGCCGCAACGCCGGTGGATCCGTGGCCGACCCGCATCGGTCTCGGTGGCGCGCTGGGCTGCCTGATCCTGTTGGCGATCGTGCTGGCGGTGTCGACGCCGTTCCGCCGCCACGGTCCGCTCGAACTTCCCGGCGACGACTGATGAGGTCGCTCGCCGCGGTACGAGATCACCGACACCTCGATCGACACAACCGAATGCCTTGCGGTGCGGCATAATCGACCGATGCCGCCGAATGCCTCGCGGCGTAACCCCAATCGACCGACGCCGCCGAACACCATGCAGCGCAACATAATCTACCGACGCAGCCGAATATCGTGCGGTGCAATGTATTCGATGGCCGCCCTACTCCCGGGCGCGATCCGTCGCGGGGTCGACCTCCTCATGCGGCGCGCGGGCGAACCTGGTGGGCGTCTGCCCGTACTGCGCTTTGAACGCGCGAGTGAAGTGGCTGCTGTCGGTGAACTGGTACCGAGCGGCGACCTCCGAAACGCCCAGTCGCTGCTCGGGCGGTGCGACCAGATCGATCCGGGCCTGCTCGAGCCGATTGCGACGAATGTAGGCCGCCATCGTCTCCCCGGTCGACGAAAACGCCCGGTGCAGGGTGCGCACCGAGACGTTGAGCTGACGGGCCAGCTCCGCCGGGGTGAGATCGGGGTCGGTCAGGTGCTGGTCCGCGATGTCCATCGCCGCCCGGGCCAGCGCGGATGCCAACCGGGGCTCGACGTCGTCGAGTTCCCGCCGAATGGCCCCTTTGACCAGTTCCAACAGGGCATCACGGGCGGCCTGCAAGCCGGCCGGGGTGAGGTCGCCCGCTATCTCGCGGATCGTGTAGGTGTGCGCGGTGAGCACGCGCATCTCGGCCGAGTCGGTCGATCCGCGGACCAACCGGCCACCCAGCAGCGGCGCGACGACGGCGGCGGGCAGCAGCAGAATGTCTGCCATCGAGCCGAACGCCATGTTGTACAGCGCGTACGGCCCGTCGCGGCGCACGATGAAGCCACCCGCCGGAACGGTGACGTCCTCGCCGCGCTCCTCGGGCGTACCGAAACGCCAGGAGCCGTGCCGGATCAGGTGCATCAGTACGCCACCGTCGGCCAGCGTGGTCCGCCCGACGTACGACGCGGTGTAGATGTCACCGATCATCACGTCGTGGACCGAGACCGAGCGGATGTTGACCTTGAATTCGCGCGTGGTCGCGGCATCCAGCTCGTTCGGCCGCCACGACTCGCCGACCTGCGCTTCCCAGTCCCGCCGGAAGACGTTGAAGCCTTCGCGGGCGGTGCGGGAGGTGGTGACGTCCGTCGCGAACGTCCTCGCCGGGCTCGATGCCGATCCGTTTGCCATCGTCAAGGTCCTCACCACGTGGCACGTAAGTCCAAAAATGTGGCGCTGAGGTACGTGTCGGCCCCGCATCACGGGCATAACTTAACTTCATGACCGATTCAACGCATCTCGACAGCGAGGCCGGGTATCCCACTCGGCCCGGCTGTCGGCGGCACCGACACGGAGGCCGCGAAACATGGCCTGCCCGAACGGTTCTCCGCTGTGAACTGGGACACCTTCACCGAATCCCCTGCCCGGAACCGCATCTCGTCGAGACCGGCGATCCGGCCGCGGCGGCTATGTCCGCGGGTCGTAACCCAGTGCGGTATCGAGTAATTCGCCGAGCTGATCGAGTTGATCGGCCGTCAGGCCGCCCAGTGACGAGTCGATGACCCGATCCATGATCTCCTGACCGGCGGCACGCACCCGCTCGCCCTCATCGGTGAGGCGGTGCCGGACGGCCCGCCCCGGCCCCGGAACCCGCTCGATCAGCCCACGCTCGGCCATCCGGTTGGCCAGTGAGCCGAAGGATTGGTCGGTCTGGAAGGTCAGTATCGCGAGGTCGTGCAACGAAGCGCCCGGCCGAATATGCAAGTGGCGCAATGTGTCCCATTGCACAAGCGAGACCCCCAGCGGCGCCAGCGCGCGATTGAGCGCGCGGTGATGGCGATGTTGCAGCCTCTTCACCGCCAACGATACATCCGTAGGCCGGTATTTCACCCCGAAAATGCTACCCGGGGATGCACCCTCTTTACATAAAGTCGCTGATATAAACCTCCTGTTATAAGGTTGCTGATATCCGCGACTCGATCTAGTGAGAACGAGTAATGAGCACTCCGAAAACCCCACGCTGCCAGGCGATTCCACCTCAACCGACCATCACGGCATCGCCCCGCACGCCCATCTCCCGAACGAGCCGGGCCCGCACGTCGGCGACCACCCGCCAGGTGTACCCGAGCGCGGCCACCGCCAGCGCCACCGCACCGCACCACAGCAGCACGCCCACCAGTACCTTGCCGCCGTTCGGCAGCGCTGTGGCGGCACCGAGGTCGGCCAGGCCGATGATCAGTACGGCCAGCCCCCACGCGGCGCTGATCCGGCGGTCGGCGTCCACGAACTGCGCGCCGTCCTGTGCCGGGGTACAGTACCGGGCGATTGTCGCGGTGAAGGGCACGAAGAGCACGGTTCCCAGCATGAAGACGGCCAGCAGCATGAAGGTGATACAGCACCCGTACGTGGCCAGGAAGTGCTGGGCCGACGCGCCGCCGCCGAAAGCGAGACCGGCGACCGCGGCGAAGATCACCGATTGCGCGACGGGTACGGACGCGATCTTGCGTTCGGAGGTCAGCATCGCGACGACGAGTGCCACAGTGGTCGCGACCACCGCCGCGGAATCGACGCGGATCACACCGTCGAGCGATGCGAACACCGCCAGTGGCACGAAACCACCGATCAGTGGGGTCGGATTCACCCGAACCTCCTCGGAAAGTGAAGGGGGCGTACACAATTGACTGCCAAATCAGCAGTGCGACCGAGTATCGTACGAAAGTCCGCCCGGGCGACTGTGCAAAACTGCCAGTCCCGTTCCGAGGTCACCGATCGGTCCCCGCGCTGGAGCGCCGAACAGCATGCGGCACTGTCCGAGTCGCTGCGCCGCGCAAGGGACGGACAGCCCACCGTCCTGTTGATCGAGGGCGGGCCCGGCTCGGGTAAGACGACCTTCCTGCGTCGAGTGGTGGCCGAGGCACAAGGATTCCACCTGCTGCAACTACAGCCCGACGACGACCGACCGCAGCCGTTCTCCGTACTTCACGAATGGGGAGTTCCGGACACGGCCGTCGATCCCGGTCCGACTGTGGCGCAGGGGGCGAAACTGCTGCGCGACCGGATCGAGCAGACCCGGTCCGACGCACCCGTCCTGCTCGTCGTCGACGACACCGAGCTCCTCGACACCGAATCCAGCGACATGATCGCGCGCCTGGTCGAGCGCACGTTCTCCGATCGTCTCCTGGTCGTGGTGGCCACCCACTCGCTGACCTTCCCGACCCTGGAACCCTGGAAACGCCTGAAACTCGACACCGACCGGACCATCCACCTCGAACTGAGCGGCCTGTCCGAATCGGCATTCAGCGACCTGCTCACCCGGGCCTGGCCGGACGCGGACCCCGCCCTGTGCACCCGGCTGTGGCGGTACACCAGCGGCAATCCGCTGTACCTGCAACACCTGCTGCACGATTTCACCCTCGACGAGATCCGCGATACCGACGAGCCACCCGCACCGGCTGGTCTCATCCACTGTTTCCTGGAACTGCTGGATCGACTCGACACCACTGCGACGTCGCTGTTGGCGGCGGCGATCGTGCTCGGAGACCGCTGGACCGCACTGCCGACCGTCGCCGCACTGGCCGAACTCGAGGATCCCGCGGGAGCCCTCGAGTCGCTGCGCTTACTGGGCGTGATCGACTCGCGCGGCACCCCGGACCGGCTCGAGATCCGGATCACGAACGGCATCATCCGCGCCGTCGGCACGACCGCCATCCAACCGGCGCAACGCCAGGCCCTGCACCGCCGGGCCGCCGCTCTGACCGACGCGCCGATCGACGCACTGCGACACCGCTACCTCGGCAGCGACGGCCCCGACGACGACCTCGCCGACGAGTTGGCCGCGACGTCCTGGGCACTGCACCTGTCCCGGGACTACCGGCAGGCCAGCCTGACCGGCATGTGGTCCAGCCGGGTGTCCTCGAATCCCGTTGTGCGCGAACGTCGTTACCTGGACGCCCTGTTCGATCTGATCCTGGCGCGCGAACTGGACGCGGTCGACCGGCACCTGGCCCGGCTCGACGAGGTGCACGACGAGGCCCGACGCAAACTGGTCGAGGCGTTCCTGCTCGCCAAACGCTGGCGGGGCCTGCGGTCCGCAGCGGTGATCCTCTCGATTCCCGCGCCCCTGATCGATGCCACGGATCCGTGCACCCGGCTGCGGCTGTACCTGCTGGACGCCTGGCTTCAGGTCACCATCATCGGATCGGTCGAGCGGGCACAGCGATCCCTGGAACTCGCGGACGAACTGGACCCGATGTCGGATCCCTGCCTGACCGAGTACTACTACATCGCCTCCGCGGTGGTACAGCACCACGGGGTGCGGGGACCGCGTCCGCGCGAGGGCGGCATCGATCTGGACGGCGTCTGGATCGGCGTGGTCGCGGCCAGCACCGGTCTGCCGGACGTCGCGGTCCGCCAGCTGGAGCCGTACGCCGCGCAGCTCGACGACGACCTGCTGATGATGACGATGCGCGACGGCGAGTTCCACGCCATGCTCGGCTACGCGTACTGGCTGCGCGGCGACTGGTCGCGAGCCCGGGAGCGGATCGATGCGGCGCTGGCGTTCGGCTCGGTGCACCCGATGGTCCGCGCCGTCGCCGTACTGGCCGACGTGGCCGCCGGTAATCCCGACACCATGGCCCAGCATCGCGCCACCGCCCGCGCGGCCCTGTGGGAGTACCCCGCCACACCCGCCATCGCCATGGCCGTCACCTCGGAGTTCCTGTCCCTGCGTCTCACCGGTCAGCCCACCGACCGCTATCTGGAGACGCTGAACAAGGATTTCGGTCCGCTGATCTGGTATCACGCGGAACCGGAGATGTGGCAGCTCACCCAGGGCATGATCAACGCGGCGGCGGGCCGCCCGGAGGAGGTCCGGAAGCTGGCCGCGAGCCTGGCGGACGCCCCGGAACACATCGTCTGGCGAGCGGGCGCGTCCGCGTGGTTGCGCGGACTCGCCGCCGAATGCGACGGCGATCCGCAGCAAGCGGCACGTCATCTGAACGAAGCCCGCGCACACGGCATGGCCGAACTGCGCGTCCACCGCGTCCTGCTCGCCGCCGATCTGGCCCGGGTCCGCCGCACCCTCGGCGACGAGGCCGGCGCCGCCGAGGCGCAGCGCGAATCCGACGCCCTGCTCGCCGGAATCGAGGGCGCCGGATATCTGATCACACCCACGGTCGACCCGCTCGCGCAGCTCAGCGACCGCGAACGCGAGGTGGCGAACCTGCTCACCCAGGGTCTGAGCTACGCCCAGATCGCCACCGAACTCTGCGTTTCGCGCAGCACCGTCGGCTTCCACCTGTCCAACATCTACGCCAAGACCGAGACGTCCTCACGCCACCAGCTCACCGACCTGGTCCGGAACGGCTGAGCGATCCGCGATGCACGGGAGAACACCATGAGCACACAGGGTTTCGTCCGGATGGCCCGGATCGCCCCGCCCCGGTCGCCGGGCGGCGAGGTGATCATCGACGCGCCCCCGGAGATCACCGCACCCATCCCCGGTCCGCTGTGGCAGCGGCTGATGCCGCTGGTCATGGTGGTCGCCATGGTCGGGATGATGGGCCTGATGTTCACCATGAGCGGTAAGTCCATGCTGACCAACCCGATGAGCATGATGTTCCCGATGATGATGCTGATGTCGATGGTCGGCATGTTCGCGGGGCGCGGTGGCGGCGGCGGGAAGAAGGCCGCCGAACTCAACGAGGAGCGCAAGGACTACTTCCGCTATCTGGAGCAGCTGCGCAGGGACGTCCGCAACACCGGCAAGGCCCAACGCTCGGCGCTGACCTGGACGCATCCGCATCCGAAGGATCTGCACTCGCTGATCGGCACCCGCCGGATGTGGGAGCGCCGCCCCAACGATCCGGATTTCGGGCACGTCCGCATCGGCGTCGGCAGTCACCGGATCGCCACCAAACTGGCCCGGCCGGAAACCGGTCCGCTGGAGGATCTGGAACCGGTCGCGACCGTCGCGCTGCGCCGCTTCGTGCGCACCCATTCGGTGGTGCACCGGCTGCCGACGGCGATCTCGTTGCGCGCCTTCCCCGCGGTCAACATCGAGGGTCCACGCGAACCGACCCGGGATCTGGCCCGCGCCATGCTGATGGAGCTGGCCGTCTTCCACGGCCCCGATCACCTGGCCATCGCGATCGTCACCGCCGAACCCGACGGCGCGGCCTGGGAATGGACGAAATGGCTTCCGCACCTGCAACATCCGCGCGCCAAGGATGCCATCGGCTCCAGCCGGATGCTCTACGAGTCGCTGGCCGAACTCGAGGACTCGCTGTCGGAGGATCTGCTCGAACGCGGCCGGTTCCTGCGCAACACCCCGCCGACCGCCGGCCGGATCCACCTGGTGGTGCTGATCGATGACGGCTACGTCGGCGGCTCGGAGCGCATCGTCTCCGACGCCGGACTGGATTCGGTGACGGTCCTGGACCTGACCGCCCCGCAGACCGGTCTGGCCGCGCGCCGCGGTCTGCAACTGGTCGTCGAGGAGGGTGTGATCGGCGCGCGCACGGGCGGCACGGTGGAGAAGTTCGCCGGACCGGACCGGGTGAGCATCGCCGAGAGCTCGACCTTCGCGCGCGGCATGTCCCGCTACCGCACCGCGACCGCCAGCCAGATCGTCGACCTGGACGCGGACACCGTCACCGATCCGGGCCTGATGTCGCTGTTGAAGATTCCGGACGCGGCGAAGATCGAGGCGGACACGGTGTGGCGGCCGCGCTCGTCCCGGGAGCGGCTGCGGGTGCCGATCGGCGTCACCCCGGACGGGCAACCGGTCGAGATCGATATCAAGGAGGCCGCCGAGAACGGTATGGGACCGCACGGATTGTGTATCGGCGCAACGGGTTCCGGTAAATCCGAATTCCTGCGCACACTGGTGCTGTCGATGGTCACCACGCATTCGCCGGATCTGCTGAACCTGGTGCTGGTCGACTTCAAGGGTGGCGCGACGTTCCTGGGCCTGGACCCGCTGCCGCACGTGGCCGCAGTGATCACCAACCTCGAGGACGAGATCTCGATGGTGGACCGCATGCGTGACGCGCTGGCCGGTGAGATGACGCGACGGCAGGAATTGCTCCGTGCGGCAGGCAATTTCGCCAACGTCACCGAATACGAGAAGGCCCGCGCCAACGGCGCCGCGCTGGATCCGCTGCCCGCGCTGTTCGTGATCGTCGACGAGTTCACCGAATTGCTCTCGCAGAAGCCGGATTTCGCGGAGTTGTTCGTGATGATCGGCCGTCTGGGCCGGTCGCTGCGGGTGCATCTGCTGCTGGCCTCGCAGCGGCTCGAGGAGAACCGGTTGCGCGGCCTGGACTCGCACCTGTCCTACCGGATCGGCCTGCGCACCTTCTCCGCCAGCGAGTCCCGGCAGGTGCTCGGCATCACCGACGCCTACCATCTGCCGAGCCAGCCCGGCTCCGGATACCTGAAGAGCGATGCGGCGGATCCGTTGCGCTTCAACGCGAGTTACGTGTCCGGCCCCTACGTGGCGCCGGTCGCCACCGTGCAGCGGACCGTCGGCGTGACCGCCGCGCCCGAGGTGGTGGATCTGTTCACCGCCACCTCGATCGCGGTGCGCGAGGCACCGAAACAGCCTGTCCAGGTGGAACTTCCGGACCTGAACGAACTGCTGGCCGAGCCGATCGATGCCGGTCCCGAACGCAGCCTGCTCCAGGTGGTGGTGGACCGGCTGGTCGGCCACGGACGTCCCGCGCACGAGGTCTGGCTGCCCCCGCTGGACATCTCGCCGACGGTGGATTCGCTACTGCCCGAGCAGGATTGGCGATCGGCTGCCAACCCCGTCGCGGATCTGCGAATGGCGATCGGCATCGTCGACAAACCCTACGAGCAGCGCCGCGACCAGCTCGTCATCGATCTGTCCGGCGCGCAGGGCCACGTCGCGGTGGTCGGCGGCCCGCAGTCCGGTAAGTCCACCGCGCTGCGCACCATCATCATGGCCGCGGCGGCCCGGCACACCCCCGAACAGGTGCAGTTCTACTGCGTCGACTTCGGTGGCGGCACCCTGGCGGCGCTCGGCGGCCTGCCGCACGTCGGTTCGGCTGCCAGCCGGCTCGAGGGTGACCGGGTGCGCCGCACCATCGCCGAACTCGTCACGCTGCAACGTCAGCGCGAGGCCCGCTTCCTGGAGTTGGGCATCGAGAACATGCGCGAATTCCGCAGGCGCAAGGCCGAACTCGCCGCCAGGCCGGAGGCCGAGCGGGCCGCGGATCCGCTGTCGGAGGACCTGTTCGGCGACGTATTCCTGGTCATCGACGGCTGGGCCGGTTTCCGCGAGGAATTCGCGCCGCTCGAGGAACTGGTGCTCCCGCTGACCGCGCGCGGCATGTCCTACGGCATCCACGTGATGCTCGCGGTGAACCGCTGGGCGGAGATCCGTCCGGCGGTCCGGGACCAGATCGGCACCCGGATCGAGTTGCGGCTGGGTGATCCGACCGACTCCGAGATGAACCGCCGCGCCGCGGGCAGCGTCCCGGAGAACCGTCCGGGCCGCGGTATGACCCGCGAGTCGCTGCACATGCTGCTGGCCCTGCCGCGGCTGGATTCGATCCCCGACGCGAACACCCTGTCCGACGGCGTGGCCGCGGCGAAAACCGCGCTGTCCGAACTGTATCCGGGGCGCCAGGCCCCGCCGGTGCGCATGCTGCCGCTGGAGATCGACCGGCAGCAGACCGTCGCCGCGACCCGCGCGCTGGGCATCACCCTGGACGCCAAGCACGTGCTGATCGGCCTCGGCGAATCCGAATTGCAGCCGCTGGTACTGGATTTCGAGGAACAGCCGCATCTGATGGCGTTCGCCGACGTGGGCTCCGGCAAGACCACCCTGCTGCGCAACATCGCGATGGGCATCGTGGAGAACTCGCATCCGGACGAGGCGCGGATCATCCTGCTCGACTACCGCCGCACCATGCTCGGTGTCGTCGAGGGCCCGCACCTGGCCGGTTATTCGACCTCCTCGCAGACGTCCGGCGGCATGATCAAGGAGGTCGCGGGTTTCGTCTCCGAACGCATCCCCGGCTCCGACATCACCCCCGCCCAGCTGCGCGACCGCAGCTGGTGGAGCGGCCCCGAGGTGTACGTCATCGTCGACGACTACGACATGGTCGCCACCAGCAATCCCCTGACCCCCCTGCTGGAACTGATCCCCCAGGCCCGCGACATCGGCCTGCACCTGATCATCGCCCGCCGCGCCGGCGGCGCCAGCCGCGCCCTGTACGACCCCGTCCTGGGCCCCATGAAGGACATGTCCGTGGACGCCCTGCTGATGAGCACCCCCAAGGACGAGGGCGTCATCCTCGGCGACGTCCGCCCCGCCAAATACCCCCCGGGTCGCGGCGTCCTGGTCTCCCGCACCCGAGACCGCGAACTCATCCAAATCTGCCACCTACCACCGGTTTAACGCACCACCCCATCGCCGACCAACCCTTCGACACCGGCTCCGCCGACAACAACCTCCAACTACAGCCAAAGTCAACCAAACTTTGGCGATAGACCCGGACTTCGAACAACCACCACCCGAGCCGACAACCCCTTGCCGACATCAACTACCGACGATCTCCCGGAGGAGCGGGCACCTAAAGCCAAAGCCAAATTCTGCTAGGATTTGACTATAGCCTGCCGCCCCGACAAGGAGGGTCGATGCACCCGATGCCGCCCCCCGAGGAGCGTCGACTGCTGAGCACGATCGTCGGAGATCGCCTCGGGATGATTCTGATGTCCAACCTCAACTCGGTGTCACCGTCCGATCCCTACCTGCCCTGGGACAAGTTGCGACACAAAAAGCCACCAGGGGACCTGACGGCGGAGGAGTGGTGGCTCATGGTGAAGATGAGGCGAGGTGGCATGCAGCGCCCGCTGCCACTCAGGACCATAGCCGGCCAACAATTCACTTATGCCCTTCCAGATGAAGTTCTCCAGCTGATCGATGAAATCACCAAGCGAGCAAGTGGTCAGATAGCAGCGCCCGAGCAAGTTACCAACTCTGCCACAAAGAATCGGTACGTGGTCAGTTCTCTGATCGAAGAAGCGATCACATCGAGCCAGCTCGAAGGCGCGTCCACGAGCAGAGTCGTCGCGAAGGACATGATCCGGTCCGGCCGACCGCCACGCGATAAAAGTGAACGTATGATCATCAACAACTTCAATGCGATGCTGTTCGTGACCGAGCACAGGGATGTGGATCTCACACCTGAACTGGTGTGCGAACTCCACCGAATAGTAACAGCCGGCACCTTGGACGATCCCGAATCCGCCGGCCGAATACAGAACGACCCGGACCCTGCCGACCGAGTCAAGGTGTTCGGCAGGGAGGAAGACGTTATCCATACGCCTCCACCGGTTGATCAGCTCCCAGCGAGACTGCAGGAGCTCTGCAATTTCGCGAATGGCACCAGCACCGGAGAAACCTACATCCCAGCGGTCGTCAGGGCACTCGCCGTGCACTTCATGACCGGGTACGACCACTACTTCGAGGATGGAAACGGGCGAACAGCGCGCGCATTGTTCTATTGGAGCATGCTCAAGGAAGGATACTGGCTCACCGAGTATCTGACAATATCGCGAATACTCAAAAAGGCACCCTCGCAGTATGTACGTTCATACGTTCTCACCGAGCAGGACGACGGCGATCTGACATACTTTCTCATCTACCACCTGAACGTGATAAAGCGCGCCCTGGATGACTTGAACATCTATCTGACCAGGAAGACCGGCGAACTCCAGGAAGCTCGCAGATTACTTTCGAACAAGGGCGAATTCAACCATCGACAACTCGCACTGATCGAGTCATCCATGAAGAATCCCGACAATCAGTACACAGTCCAAAGCCACATGGTAAGCCACGGAGTTTCCGATCAAACGGCGAGAAACGATCTGAGCGACCTCGAGCGGCGCGGATTACTGATCCGAGGAAAAATTGGCAAGACTTTCACATGGTCACCAACCGTGAACCTCGAAAAGGTACTGACACGAAGCCGACCAACACAGTAGATCCGAACGATCTCGCGCCCCACCCGAGCCGGCACAACCTCCCACTCGATCATGCCCGAATACGATAAACCAGCACACCCGGGAGCTTTTCCGAGTGAGGTTCGGCAGTCGTATACAGGCGCGGCCCCAGCCGCACTACCTGCGGCCGGGACGCTTTTCTCGTGCGCGTGGTCAGTGCGGCAAGCCCATTCGCCCGAGGACCCAGTCGGCCGCGGCGTCGTGCTCGTCCGCCCCGAATCGCCGCGCGTAGAGGGTCGACGGTGTGATCCAGACGGAATTCTGGCCGGTCGCGCGCAGTTGCGGACCGCGGCTGCTCACGGTCTGCGCCTCGCGTGGTCTGTCGGTGGTCGGGTGTACTCTCCCGTCGACAATGAGTTGACACAGCGTGAGCGGGGTATCAGGAGCCTTGCTCGAAGGGGGAGTCCTTGTGGAAGAGGCTTCGAAGCGGTTGGTCGGCGCTGGCGATGAGCCGACGTTGTCCGATTTGAGTGGTGCGCTGAGGATGTTGTTCCTCAAATCGGGTATGACTGTCGATGAGTGCGCAGAGGCGTGTGGCGAACGCGGATCGTTGATCGCACGCATGTTGAATGAGCGTCCCATGAGGATTCCGCCTCCGGCCGGCGCTTTGAGCGCTTTGATCCGGGTGCTCGGGGTTGGCCCGGATCATCCGGATCATCCGATTTGGATGGAATCGTGGCGCCGGGTCATGACTGCGGACCGTGCTCGTCGGCGGTCGCAACAGGTGATTGTCACCGGTAACAACGCGAGTGTGAAGGTTGTCGGGGAGGCAACGGCGAACGTGTCAAAGCCGGGGAGCGAACTTTCTGCCGAGCGTCAGAAGTTCTTCTTCCGATTTCTCCACAGCGCACTGTTGCAAGCAGATGTCACATTCTTATTCACGATGCTGTTCACTGCCGCAGCAGCATGTGTAACCGTCTGTGGCGCTGTGATGTTGCTTGCATACCCCGAGTCAGGTGCCGCTGGGCCCACCCCACTGATCACAACATTGTCCGGACTGGCTGCGGCTGGCGGCGGGGGCGCTTTCGCAGTGCACACGCACAGATCTCGTTCGCATGTTACGAAGCGGGCCGATCAAGTGCGAGAAGACATCCAGGGTGACGTGGCGTTCGAGCGGGCGATGATGCTGATAGATCGTATAGCGGATCGCGAGCGGAAGGACTACCTTTTGTCGCTGACTGCGGTGAAGGAGCTGGGGTTGAGTCCAGCGCCGATCGATCTGGAAAAGCATTTGCCAACGAAACGCGTCGAGGCCAATCGTGCGCAGGAAATCGAGTCCGCAGCCGATAGCGGATAGCGTTGGGCGGCAGACTGCGGAAGTGAACATGAAAATCGCCTCGAGTTGGAGCGGGATCGGCTGCGGGCGTTGACAATCGATGCATGGCTGAGCTTGCGCTGACGGCGGACCGTCGAAACGAACTGGCCGCGTTGCTGGGTGATGAGCGACGACTCGAGACCGAGTATCCGAAGGTGGCGGAGTACCTGGAGACGGCACCGATGCTGCCTGGTACGGGAGACGACCAGGCAGATGCCGCGTTCGATCTGCGGCTCGTGCACTACATGACCGCCGATCGCTCGATCAGCACGAACCCCTACTGGGAAATAGTTGCTCCGTCCGTGTCGGAACGTGATGGCCGTCGGGTGGTTGACGGCGGGAAGGTAAGTGGCAGTTCGCGACTCGGCTTCGCGCAGACCGTCTTGCAGGCCGGTTACGCGTATGCGATCCCTTCGCCGGAGACCATCGAGTGGATCGCCGGTTTCTGCGACGGGCACACAGTGATCGAACTGGGTGCAGGCCGCGGGTACTGGGCGGCCCAGCTGAGCGCAGGCGGGCTGAAGGTGGATGCGTACGATTCCGAGCCCCCGGATCGGACCGAGAACGTCTCGTTCCTGAAGGCGGCGGGCCAGTCAGATGTATGGCACCCGGTCGGCAACCTGGACGAATACCACACGCGACCGTTCCGTGAGCCAGGCGACGTGCTGTTCCTGTGCTGGCCGCCCGGATGGGGCAACACCATGGCCTCGGATGCGCTGGCCGCGTTCGAAACCGCAGGGGGAACCCGACTGATCTACATCGGAGAACCGAAGGGCGGCAAGACAGGAGACGACGCCTTCTTCGACGCACTGAACACCGGCTGGAAACTGGAATCCGAAGACCCCCAATTCGTTTCGTGGTGGAACCTCACCGATCACGCCCAAGCCTGGACCAAACGCTGAGGAGCTCCGCCCACCTCCGCCCACAAGGCCGACACCCCGAACAGAGCCCGGCCCACCCCAACATCCCGAATACGAATCGGCCCCCACTTACTCTCGCAAGTGGGGGCCGATACAGTGCGCCCGAAGGGATTCGAACCCCTAACCTTCTGATCCGTAGTCAGATGCTCTATCCGTTGAGCTACGGGCGCAGGTCTATCAAGTTGTGTGTTCGGAAAACCGAACGTGGCGGAGGCGAGAGGATTTGAACCTCCGGTCCCCGTGAAGGGACAACTCATTAGCAGTGAGTCCCATTCGGCCGCTCTGGCACGCCTCCTGGAGCCTTCTCTTCCGAGGGCCCGGTCCTTTCGAACCGCCGAGACGAAAGAGTACAGAGGTCCGGGGCTGGACGCAAAACGACTGGTCAGCGTAGGTGAGAATCGAACCAGTCGAAGATTCTGGCGTGCGCGGGGACCTCGTCGTCGGAGTCGGCGCCGGGACGGTCAGGGCGGTGGCGCAGGCCGGGGTAGCTGACGACGAGGGTGGCGACGGCGGCGGCCGCGGCGGCGTCGCGCAGACGTTCGACCTGGTCGACGGGGGTGGTCGGATCGTCCGCGCCGTACAGGCCGAGCCAGGGGGCCTGCAGGCCGGCGGCGGCCCGGATCAACGCGTCGGCACGGGCGGTGAGCGGCTCGTCGATACCGGGTGCGGCGATGCTGACCGCCGCGCCGATCCGGCGATTGGTGGCGACCAGGAAGGCCGCGGTGCCGGCGCTGTCGAAACCGAGTACGCCGGTCAGATCCGGATATACGCCGCGCCGGACGAGCCAGTCGAAACAGGCGTCGAAATCGGCGAACAACTCCTCGCCGAAGACCTGGTCGTCGTCGGCGCCGCGGTGGAAGAGGTTGGGTGCCACCACGATCCAGCCCTCGGCCGAGAGTGCCGTCATCAACTCCAGCAATGTTTCGGCGAATTCTCGTGATTCGTGCAGCAGCACGATTCCGCCGCGCGCGATGCGGTCCGGTTCGAACACCCGAATGGGTACTCGCGCGATTGTGGTGGCCTGTCCGTCCTGCGCCTGACCGGGGTCGCCGGCGCGCAGGGGCGCGTTGTCGTCATAGCTGCCCGGCATGAGCCCAACAGTAGTTCGCCCGAGTAACGTTCCGGACAAATTGTCCCGGCATCCACCCGGTAATCCCTGTCGGACCACACGTCTACTGTGGAGGGGTGAGCGCTCGCATTCGTCCGGACCTCGATTCCATCCCGGCCTACGCCCCTGGCCGCAGCCACCCCGGCGCGGTGAAACTGGCCAGCAACGAGTCCACCCTGGGCCCGTTGCCGACCGTCGCCAAGGCCATCGCCGAAGCCGCCGAACAGGCCAATCGGTATCCGGACAACCAATCCGGCGAACTGCGCGCGGCCATCGCGAAGTTCCACGGTGTGGAGGTCGAGCGGGTCGCGGTGGGGTGCGGCAGTGTCGCGCTGTGCCAGGAGCTGGTGCAGATCACCTGCGATTCGCCGACCGACGAGGTGCTGTTCGCGTGGCGGTCGTTCGAGGCGTATCCGATCGTCACGCAGGTGGGTAACGCGACGTCCGTGCAGGTCCCGCTGACCGAGGGCCTGGTGCACGATCTGGATGCGATGGCCGCGGCGATCACCGAGCGCACCCGCCTGATCTTCGTCTGCAACCCGAACAATCCCACGGGCACCGCGGTCGGCCGCGACGAGCTGATCCGCTTCCTCGACCGGGTGCCCGAGCGCATCCTGGTGGTGCTGGACGAGGCGTACTACGAGTATCTGCGGCTGCCCGAGCAGGAGCATCCCAACGGCGTCGAGATCGGCCGCGACCGCCCGAATGTGCTTGTGCTGCGCACCTTCTCGAAGGCGTACGGCCTGGCCGGGCTGCGCGTCGGCTACGCGGTCGGCGATCCCGAGGTGATCACCGCGCTGCTCAAGGTGCACATCCCGTTCAGCGTGAATCGTCTCGCGCAGGCCGCCGCGATGGCCTCCCTCGAGGCGCGCGAGGAACTGCTCGATCGCACGGATCACACTGTCGCCGAACGTGATCGGATGCGCACGGCCCTGCTGTCCGCCGGTTATCCGATCGTCCCGAGCGAGGCCAACTTCATCTGGCTCGCGCTCGGTTCGCGCAGTGCGGAATTCGGTGAGGCCAGTGCGGCGGCCGGGGTGCTGGTGCGGCCGTACGGCGTCGACGGGGTGCGGGTGACGGCGGGCGATCCGCACGAGAACGACATGTTCCTCGCGTTCGCGACCGATCCGGAGATCGTCGGGCGTTTCCTGCGCTGAGTCCGACCGCTGCGCCTGCCCTTCGGCGATCTGCTTCGGCAGGGCTGCTCGGTAGGGCTACTTCGGCAGGGCTACTTCGGCAGGGCTACTTCGGCAGGGCTGCTGCGGCAAGGCTGCTGCGGCAAGGCTGCTGCGGCAAGGCTGCTGCGGCAAGGCTGCGGACGCTCGAAGGGCAGTGCTCAGCTGATATCCAACGCACGAGCCAACGTCGGCCACGCCTTCGGTAGCTCGGCGGACCAGTACGGCCAGGAGTGCGTGCCGACGTCGTGCAGGTCCAGCGTCAACGGGATCTGCATCCGCTCGAGCTTGTTCGCCAACGCCAATGTGCACGCGTACGCACCCATTTCCAGCGGGCTGCCGAAGATGACCGAGGTGCGGGCGTCGGGGTTGCCGGGACCGTCGAACGGACCCGGGATGCCGCCGCCCGCGGACAGGAACAGGGCGGTGCCGCGTAGCTGATCGGCATGCATCATCACGTCGTGCGAGAGCCAGGCGGGGTTGTTCTGGTCGCCGAACATGTTGTCCGGATTCCCGTTGTAGGTGCTGACGATCGCGCGCGCCTGCGCCTGCCCGACATCCGAACCCATTGCGTAACAACCACTGTGCGCGGCGACCGCACGGTACGCACCCGGATGCCGCATGGCCAGCATCATCGCCGCCTCGGCCCCCATCGACACGCCCTCGAGGGCTTTGCTCCCATTACCCTCGAACGTCGCGTCGATCAGCGGCGGCAGCTCGCGGGTGAGGAAGGTTTCCCATTTGTTGTTGCCCAGCACCGGATCCGGACGTTGCCAGTCGGTGTAGTAACTCGCCGGACCGCCCAACGTGAGCACCACGTTGACGTCCTTGTCGGCGAAGAACTGCACCGCCTTGCCGTACTTGGTCCAGTTGTTGACCTCGTTGCCGGCGCTGCGTCCGTCGAGCATGTACAGCGTCGGGCGCGGGTGACCGCGATCCTTCGGCAGCAGGACCTCCACCGGCACGGTCCGCCCCATCGCGGGCGACCGCACGAACACCCGCACCCGCCGATCGGTGATCTTCTGAATGTGGTCGATCGATGCGACGACCGGCCGCGGATTGTCCACCGGCGACTTGGGTTCGGGCCCGTCCGAGGACCCGGTGTTCACCGGCGGACCGGCAAGCGCCGTCGACGCCACCCCCATGGCCGCACCCGTCACCAGTGCGACGCACACAAGAGCGCCGGTTAACCGACGCCGGGTCGAACGGCGTCTCATGGCCGACATCCTGCCAGAGCCCCCTTAACCATTCCTGTGAGCCGCACCCACCCCTCCCCACCCGCCGATTCGGCAACCCACCCCTCCCGCCGCTACCCTGAAACCGCCCCGCCCCACGCGAGGCAAGGTGGGTTGCCCGAGCGGCCTAAGGGAACGGTCTTGAAAACCGTCGTGGTTCACGCCACCGTGGGTTCAAATCCCACACCCACCGCAGCTCAGGCCACAGATCCGTGGCCATCATCACCGGCATCGGACGCTTCGGTCCGCAGTTCGTCCGCAGCAGTCCGCGCGCCGAGGTCCATTCCCTCCGCCACGGCGTCCAGATCGTCCTCGTAGAGATGTCCGTAGAGATCGAGGGTCATGGTCGCGGTCTTGTGCCCGAGCATCTTCTGTACGACCTTGATGTTGGCGTTCGCTTTGATCGCCAACGACGCGGCCGTATGGCGGAGCCAGTGCGGTACGAAGCCCTTCAGCTCCACCGTTTCTGCGGCCTGGTCGAAGACCCAGCGGAACTCGGTGGATTCCAGGTAGCTGCCCTTATTGCTGGGGAATACCAACGCGTCCGGTTCGCGGCCGTCGAGGAGGCGTTCGAGTTCTTTCACCAGCACACCTGGAATCGGGACGGACCGATTCGTGTGGTTCTTCGTATCGGTGACCACCGTTCCCGAACCTCGCACGAAAGTTGCCGAACGGACAATGCGAATCCGCCGAGCCTCCAAGTCGATATTGGCCGTCCGAAGGGCGGTAGCCTCACCGAAGCGAATTCCGGTGTAGGCCAAGATCAGGACCAGGGTCCGAAATCGACCGGCCGCCATACCGAGCCGAAGCACCTGCACATGCGTGAGGTAGACCTTCTCGCTCATCGTCAATTCCGGTAGCTCGACATCCTCGGCCGGATTCACGGCCAGCCGCTTGGCCTTGACCGCGAACCGGAGAACCTGACCGAGCACCTGATAGGACTGCTTGACCCGTGACGCGGACAGACCACGACCCTCGAACCGGACACTGCCCGACTCCGACAACGTCACGATCCATTCCTGGATGTCCTCGAACTCGATATCCCGCAACGGAACCAAGCCCCAGCGAGGAAGAACGAGGGTATCCAGCAACGACCGATAGCCGCCGACTGTCTTGGGCTTGCGCAGCTTCTTCGTGCCGTACCACTTCTCGGCCACCACCTGGAACAGCACGCCGGACCGATCCGGGTCCACCCATGTCCCGGTAACGAGCTTCGTCGTCACGTCGCCGTCTAGGAACTTCTGTGCTTCGACCTTCGTGACGAACGACCGAGCACGCTCCACACCGTTCGGATCGACGTATCGAGCCCGCCACCGCTTGCCTTTGCCGAACAGATCCGTCTTCACCCGCTCGCTGATCGTCTTCCCCGTTGCCGCGTCGACCACGGTGATCGTCTTGTACCAGCGGTCTTCGACGCCCGAACGGGGATTCCGCTGCGTCTTCATCAGGCGACCTGCCCGCCGCGCGTGGTCCGCTGTTCCTGTTCAGCGATCCATGCCAGCACAACCGACTTCTTCCAGACCCGCCGACGAGGCCCCAGCTTGAAGCTTTCCGGCCCATAGCCGACGTGTGCCCACCACCGCCAGGTTGCCTCCGGAATCCCGGTCAGCACCTCGAGTTGCCTTGCTCGTAGGTAAGTCTCGTCCTCGGTCATGATCACACCCTCCCTATGCCGCATCCTGAATTGTCGAATCCTGTTGTCCCACAACGGCTTCATGTGGAACCTGATCTTGCTCGGCTGGTATCAGCCGGGCCTTGTCGTACTCGGAGAGTCGTTTGAGTTTCTGGGTGACCATCGACATCACCAGGTACTCGCGAGGTGGGACGTCCGGGTCTCCCCGTTCGGCTGGTGCGATCCGCAGGCGGGTGATGTCCTGCATGGTGATGCCCGCTTCGGCGAGGCGTTGCCGAACGAATTCGACCCTGTCCGTCTTGTGGTCGGTCAGGTTCTTCCCGGTCCATTTGCGCGAGACCAGCACTCGGCGGCCACGCAGTCCGAGGGTGTCTCGGCGGTGCGCTTTGCCCTTGCAGCGGCCAGGAAGGGTCTTCGCGGTCGCACCCTTGGGGACGACGCCGTAGCGCAGCCAGATCCCGCAGCGCGGCGAGCAGGGTGTCTTGCACAGCTCTTCGTGCAATCGGTCGTAATGCCGTGCGGCGCGGTCGGATTGTGGGTCGATGACTTCGGCGATGGACTTGGTCAGGTATTTGGTCAGGTACCCGATGTGGCGGCCGGCCTCTTCGGTGCCGCCGAGGATGCCCTTCACGTCGACCTGCTGTCCGAACCGGACCACGTGCGCGGGTTCGATGTCGTCCATCTCGTCCATCAGGTCCATCACCTGATCCCAGGTCGGGACCGGCACCGGGGCACCGGTTTCCGGGTCGATCTCGTCCGGGTCCACCCATGCCTGCTGGTCGTAGTCCCAGATCGGCATCCGGTCCGGGGTGTAGACGTCCTGGTCGAAGTGCGGCCACCACACCTGGTGGTACGTCGCCGCGGTGAGTTGCCGGAGCATGGTCCGGGGGTCCGAGCCGCGGACACCGGCGTGGATGTGCGGAGCCCCGCGACGCTGAGGTTCCACCGTGGCGAAGTACTGGATATCCCGGCCTGCCGCGCGCCGGTAGTTCTGGACGAACCGATCGAACAGGGCCGGGAAGTGGATGATGTCGCGGGCGGCCTGGCGGTAGTCGTAGCTGTCCGGGTCGATCGGTGCCCCGTCCGGACCGACCTTCCCGTACGAGGGCAACGTGAGGGTCAGGAACATGGACGGCTGGTACTTGCCGACGAACACCCGGCCCAGGGTGGACGGCGAAATCTTCTGGCGGGGCAGGTCCGGGGTTTCCTGCCGCCGACGAGTCGAGCGCTTGCGGACAGCCTTGGGCTCGGGGTCCAGCGGCGGGAACGGTCCCTTCACCCCGGACTCGCGCAACTCCTCGTCCAGGTCCGCCACCAGCGCGCGGATACCGTCCATCGCCTCACGGTCGCCGTCTTCCTTGGCCTGGTCGTAGTCCTGCTGCAACGCCGCACGAGCAAGTACGATCGCCCGCTCGGACTCGGTCGGTTCGCGCTTGTCGTCGACCGGTTCGGCCTCGATGTGCCAGCCTTCCCGGCACTGCTGAATCCGCAACGCCCGAGCCCGCGCCGCGCAGGCCGGACAGACGCTGTCGAGGGTCGATTTACACGGTGCGCCAACGTATTTCATCTCGCCCGTGGACTGATCGAACGACCGCATCGGCAACGGCCGCTTGCACACCCCGTGCTGATCGGCCAGCCCCTCTGCGATCTCGGGCAGATTCGGCATCGCCCGACGCTCCGCGGCCGTAGCCCGACGCGAATCCGGATCCGTCACCAGCGACCCGCTCACCGCGCACGCTCCCGGCGACGGCGGCGATCTTCTTCACGGGTAGCGAACTCGACGGCGACGCTCATCATCGCGATCGTCGCCCGCGCGTGCTTGGCAGGCAGGGCCACCACGGTCTCGACCTCACGATCACGCACCGACAGCAACACCGTCTCGCCCTCGACCTTCAGCAAGACGTGGTGCTCGTCATCGATATCCACGCCCTCCCAGTCCTGGCCCCACTCCCCATCGTCGTCGTAGCCGTCGACACCATCGGCGTTGTCATCGGTCATCACGAATCCCCTTCCCTATCTTGGCTTTTCGTGGTAGGTCGAACAACGGCAGCTGATCGTGGCACCCGCGCTGCGGCGGGTCCTCGAGCTTGCTCGCACGCCGATTCCCGGCGACCTGGTCAGCGGCCTTGCGCACGATCGGATTGACCTGTGCCGCCGCAGATTTCGTACTCATGCCGCACGATCCCGGCCAGCGTCGAAAGCGATGGCGGTGTGCGGGATCTCGTCGCTCCGGCCGCGAGTGCAGGAAGGGCAGCGGAACACCTGCACGTACGTGTCGGTGCCGTGGACCGGGCGGGTGTGGCGGATCATCGGCAGGCCGCAGCAGACCGGAATCGCGTGGATGTTCATGCCGCCCATCCCCCATCGAAATCGGTGTCCTCGTAGTCGATGCCGTTGTCCCAGCCCGGGACGTGACCGGTTTCGGCCCAGGCGTGCACCGCCAGCGAGACCGGGTCCATGCCGGAGCGTTCGTAGACGCAGCGGCGGCGGGACCGGATATCGATCACCGCGTCGATCGCGTCGGCTTCGATCTTGGCCGCCCGAACATGTTCGAACGCGCGAGTCTTGTTGGCACTCATGACTATTCCTCGATTTCGGTTTCGGAGATCCCGCACACCGAGCAGACGCGCGGATCGGATTTGGAGCCCAGCGGCCAGCGCCGCGGTTCGGTCAGGACGTGTCCGGCGTCGCGGCAGCGGGCCGAGGCAATGCAGCCGTCGCACCAGACCTTGTCGCCGTCGTATATCCACCCGACACCGGCACCACGACCGGTGATGTAGGCGATCGCTTCGTTCACCGAGGCGAAACACAGTTGGTCGTAACGGTTTTCGCTGTAGCGGTCGCCGCAACCGTCACAGTGCACCACCACATGAGCCACGGTCAGGAATCCGGTCCTCATGCCGCCAACCTCTCTCCGTCGCCGGGGATCTCGTCGCCGAGGTCATCGGGATCGAAACCGGTGTAGTCCTCGGTCGGCCCGGTGATCCGCGGTGCGGGGCAATAGGTGTCCACCACCGTGTCCGCGTCGTTGTCGGACACCCAGAACGCCCGCACCCGAACGAACTCGGTCGAGCCGTCCTCGCCGACGTAGCCCACGCCCGGAGTGTCCGCAGAGATGGTGTCGCACAACGCGCCCCGAGCCCGCGCGCCCTGTCCGTGGACCATCGCGGTCTGGCTCGGCTCGTCCAGTCGCAGGCCGATCCGGACCGGGAACAGTTGCCGGTTGGGCATGGTGTCCTTGGCCGGGTCCTGCAACGCGGCCACCACACTGACCGCCGCCGCGCGGCCCTTGGACAGCAACTGTCCGGTCAGCTGCCGGAACTTCTCTCGCTCGTCGCGGTCCGCGTAGGAGGACAGCGAGGCGGCCTCGTCGATGATGATCAGGATCAACGGCTCATCGACCGAGGGAACGAGTTTGCGCAGTCCCGCACGGCGCATCCGGACCAGCCGCTCGTCCATCTCCGACACGGCCTGTTCCAACATCCCCAGAATCGTGTCCGCGTGCGTGGCGAACCCCGTGAACAACCGGTTCTCCCCGCGCCCGAACTCCGCGCCGCCCTTGGGATCAGCCATTCGCACATCGACCAACCCGGCTTTGATCGCCGGGCCGACACCGGCCAGGATCGACCACAGCACCGAGCCCTTGCCCGAACCTGTCGCACCGGCCAGCAGGATGTGTGCGTAGAGGATGCGCAGCTGCCACGGGTGGCCGTCTTCACGGACACCGACCGGGACCGCTTCGAGATCCACGTCATCGGGGACCGCCACCGGCCGCACTGCCGCAGCGGCGAGGGTGTCGTGCACCCTCATCTCGAGGCGGACCCAGCCGGGGGCAGGGGAGGTGACCGTCACCCTGTCCACCCCCACATAGGCGGCCATGCGAGCGGTCAGGGTCTCATTGGACCAGTCCGCCAACGACTGTCCGCCTCGCATCAGCACGTCCACCGCGATGCCGTGTTGGCTGTAGTCCCACCACTCGATCGAGGGGAACCCCTTGTCGACCGACCCCAATCCCAGGTCCAGGAACATCCGCGTCGAGAACGCGGGCAACGCCACGCACATCACCGCGGCCCGCAACTCCGACCCGGCCGCGCCCACAATCGTCTCGGCCGCCGACTGGGCGGTCGGGACCGGCATCCGGGACCAACAGCACATCCGAACCGACAGGGCCAGCACACCAGCCGCGGACGCCGCGAACGGCACCATCGAGGCCACGCTCATCACCGGTCACCCACCTTCGGCAGGTCCAGATCGCACAGCACACGGCAGCCGCTCGAATCCTGCGCAGGCGGCAACGCGGGCTCGTCACACAGCATCACACAGCCCGGAACAGCCACGGCCGCAGTCGTTGTCGGCGGTACCGAGGTGACCGCGGAAGCCGGACGGACCGTGTCCTGCTCGGCGTGCTGACCGAACGCCAGCAACACACCCAGCCCCAGCATGGAGGTCATCACGACCCCCACCGCCACCGGACCCGCCTCGCGGACGATGAACGTTCCCTCGAATTGCTTGTATTCCATCGTGAATCAACTCCCCACCGGGACAGCGATCGGCAGCATGTCTTGCACCGGTCGCACAGAACGAACAGGACGTGCAGCCCGCACAGGCTCGGGCGTGACCACAGGCTCAGGAGCCGGGGCAGGTGCCGGGACCGGCTCCACAATCGGCTCGACAGATTCAGGGGCCGGGGAATTCTCCACGGCTGCAACAGATTCGGGCGACACCACAGGAGCAGGTGCCCGAACATCGGATGGCTGATAGTGCGCCGCACGGAACAGCACCGCCAGGCCGTGTGTGTCGATCAACAAACTGATCGGAGCGATGGCCGCCACGATCGCGCACAACCACGCCGGAAGCTGATGACCATTCGCCACCGCGTGAATGCTGTTGCCCGCCACCGAGATCAGCGACCCCGCCGCCAGCACGCCCATGAAGTACTTGCGTTCCGGGGACTTGGCCAGCACCAGCCAGCCGAGCGTGGCCTGGATGATCGTGCCGTCCACGATCAACGGGAACAACCACGCCGTCGACGCGGGAATGTGGGCCAGCTTGGCCAGGTCCCGCAGCGTGGTGAACGAGAGAACGAACGCGGCGGCACCGACGCCCACGATCACCAGGACCGCGAGCGCCTGCACCGCCACCATCGTCTTGTGCGTGGACATCAGACCGGCATTCCGGGGATGTTGAGCCGCCGCGACGCCGCAGCACGCAGGTCAGCAATCAACCCCTCGACCTGCCACGCACTCAGGCCCGCGCCCTCACCATCCACATAGAGCACGACCAGATCCCGCTTCGCGTCGTAATCGACCTCCACCCACACCCGACGCGACCGCAAACCCAACAACCTACGCAGCCACATCACGCCACCGCCTTCTCAGCAGCCACACGCTCCGCGGCGTCATGCAGCATCAGGATCTGCGGCAACTGCTCCGCCAGGGCCCGAGCGTCTTCGATAGACAGGCTCAGGCACAGCGACATGCCACCCTCGAAACGGAGGTCGACCGTCGCAGCTATCTGATTGACGTACTCCTCCTCCGGACCCCACCGATACTCATGGGCAGGCGCGTACTCGACCTCCCGGAGCTCGAAAGTAAAACCCCTCATACTCGCGTACGACATCGCGATCACGCAGCCTTCTCAGCAGCCGGACGCGACGCACCCGGATTCGCCGGAGCCTGCTTCGCCCCCGAGGTATCCCCCGCGATGCCAGTCGCGCGGATCGTGAAACCCATCGACTTGAACTCACCGCTACCGGCAACCTTGGGCTTGATCTGCAAGCCCTCCAACACGATCGGGATGAAACCCGGCACCGCTTCCTCAGCCGACGGAACCGGCTGGACATCAGCGACGAACGTGATGTCGAAGCTCGAATCCTTCGCACCGCGCCCCGTCGGATCGGTCACCGTCGCCTTCCACAACCGCTTACCGGTCCCGTTCCCATCACGGTCGAAATCCAGCCGCTGACGCTTCGGCGCACTGCGATCTGCGGAGAACTCCGTCACCGCCGCGATCTCACCGATCAGATACAACCCCTTCGGAAACGCATCCTCGAAAGCCGGGGTGAACCACAAGTCCTTGAGTGCCATGTCTGAAACTCCTCTGAAGTGGATGAATTAGAGCTAGCTCTATTAGACCAACGACGCAGGCATGCATCAATAGAACCAGCTCTATTTGTCCGAAAATATTGATTGTCGGCGTTACGGCTACTCTTAATGAGTCAACGAGATGAGGAGGAAGGCCGAATGGGCATCAGTGGGTACCGCGAGCTGGCGGCGATCCTGCGTAGCGCCATCCAGAACGGCGACTACGCGCCCGGCGCGACCCTGCCCAAGCAGGAGGAGCTTGCGCAACTCCACGGCGTCAACATCAAGACTGTCCGCCAAGCCATCGCCATGCTCGACTCCGAAGGGCTGGTGACACCGATCCGCCGACGAGGGACGGTTGTGCGCGAACGACCTCCGATGAAAAGGTATGGGGCCGAACGCTATTCGAAGAAGAAGTGGAAGTTCGGCGATACCGTGGCGTTCGCCGTCGACCGGGAAGCATCGGGTCGGACGTGGCAACCGACCGACCAGACGAACACCGTCCAGCTGATCGACGCCGACGCCGAGGTGGCCGAAGCCTTCGACGTCGCGCAGGGGTCGCCTGTGTATGAGCGCTCTCGGCTGGTCAAGGACGATGGTCAACCGACTCATACCCTGACCAGCTACTACCTGCCGAAGCATGTAGAAGGCACACCCCTCGTTGATCCGAGTCCGGGGCCAGCGGGCCGAGGAGGCGGATTCGCCGTCCTCACGCTCCAGGGGTACGAGCCGGACCACATGACCGAGACGATCTTTGCCCGTATGCCCAAGCCCGACGAGGTCGAGACGCTCGATCTCCCTACCGGCGAACCGGTCGTCATCCTCACACGCTGGACGTACACCGCCGATAACATGCTCGTTGAGTTCGCGCGAGGTGTTCACGCGGCATCGCGATTTTCGTGGACCTACGAGTTCAAGCTGCCCGACTGAAGGAACCGCCACATGCTCTCAACGACGTTGCCCGAAGACCTCCGCTCGGACGTTGAGATCCTCTGGGACTACAACCAGATGCACCAGGACATTCGCCCTGTCGACGTCGGGATCGGACTCGGAAGTCACGACCTGGGAGTCGCCACCTACACCGCCGACCTCTACCGGCAGCGCATGTTTCCGCTCATCGTCTTCACCGGCGCGAACGCGCCCACCACGATCGAACGGTTCCCCCGCGGCGAAGCCGTCCACTATCGCGAACACGCCCTTGAACTCGGCGTACCCGCAAGCTCGATCCTCATCGAGCCCAAGGCCACCAATACCGGCGACAACATCGACTTCACCAGAGCCCTGCTCAGCGAACAAGGTCTACTCGAGTCGATCACATCGGTGATGCTCATCTCCCGCCCCTACCAACAACGTCGCAGCTATGCGATCTGCCGGAAACGGTGGCCGGAGGTCGACGTCATCTGCGCTTCGCTGCCCCTGCCACTCGATGACTACATCGCCAGCATCGGCGACGTCGACAGGGTGATCAACATGCTCGTCGGTGACACACAGCGAATCTGGGTCTACCCAGCCAAAGGCTGGGCCGTCGACCTGGACGTACCGGACGTTGTCCACCGTGCCTACGCTCGACTCGTCGACGCAGGATTCACCAGCCGATTGCTCGCGGAATAGCGGCACCGGGGGAAGGGCGGGGAGGGATAGCGGCGGCATCCGCAACGGCTTGCCCACCGGTCGCGCCAGGAGCCGAAAGCGCACCGAATTCGATTCCCGCCCATCACATTCGGTCCATTCAGCCCGAGTCTCACGCAGGGGCCAAATTCGGCCACTCCCCGCTCCCGTCTTCGCCCAGGCGATCCGTACGCGAGTCGCTGCCGAATTCAGCTATATAGGATCAAGGGCGGCGCTGGCGCGCCGCCGCAGCGCCGCCACGCGGCGCCGCACGCGGGCAGACTCGTCGCTGGCGCTCCTCGCCCGCCCGGTACGTCGGGGCGTCGGCCCCGCCCCGGAGAGGGGGACCGACGCTCACGATCCTCATATGCCATTCAGGCAGCGATCCGCCACGGCCAGAGGGCAATAACGGCGCAAGGGATGGCCGATGCAGTCCACCGCGACGCACCCGGACAGGCCGCACCGAGACCAATAGCCGATGCCCCGATCGGACAGGCCGGACCAGCTACGAGGGGAGCGAGCTGGTTGCGGTGGAGGAGAGGGAAGGGGTGGAGGTGGCCGGGGCCTGGCACACCGGCTCCGCTTCGGCGACGTCGCAGAACGCAGACCGCCGCCGTCCGGTCAATTTCGATGACGAAGGCCAGTGCTGGGCACGAGAGAGCCGTCCCCGGCCGACCTCCCGCAGCCGAGGCCGGATCGGCCGGCACCCAGCCCGGTCGACCGCCTGTAGTTGCGAACCAGGAACTCATCGGAGCCGAAGTCGTGCGCGCCGGGCAGCACACAGAAATCCCCCACCCTCCTCATTGCCTGATTGTCTCGCTCCAGCCAACCGCGTCAAGGGAAACAACGCCCTTGACCCGGCCGCCTTCCACCGAGAGCGGCAAGTATGAGGAAGATGGGGAAGAGCAGTCGGGGGCGGATAGACAACCTATCCGCGGAGCACGTGCCAGTCCGCAGTCAGTCCGCAGCAATACGCAACCGGACCAACTCCCACCAACGAACACAACGACTATCCGACCAGGTCAGCACCATGACACCACTTCGACCAACGACCACCAACGGCAACAAACACCGAGAGCGACAAACTTGAAAACCGTCGTGGTTCACGCCACCGTGGGTTCAAATCCCACACCCACCGCAGGTAGGACCGGTTTGAACGGAACGCCGGTACCGCTGCGTCGTCAGCCGCAGGAGTTCGGTTCGCCGTTCTTCACGACCGAGAGAATTGCGTCACCTTCGGAGATCGGGGTTCCCGGGCCCGGGGATTGAGCGACGACGATCCAGTTGCGGTCGAGGATCTGTTTGCGGCCGGCTCCGGTGGCATCTCTCGAGCGGGAGAAGAAGACTCCGGCCGCGTGGATCGCGTTCTGTGCGTCTTGCAGGTTCATGCAGACGACGCTGGGCATCAGACTTGTGGTGCTCGGGGCGGCTGCGGCGGAGGTGCTCGGCGGCGGTGCCGTGGTGATGATCAGCGCCACGGTGGAGATCGGCGCTGCGGTGGGCGTCGGCATTGCGGAAGCTGATGTCGAGACCGGCGCGCTGCCGGTCGACATGCTTTGTCGCACAGCCGTATTGGTGCTTGCTCCGCATCCTGAGATCGCACCGGTGACACTTGCGGTCAGCATGATCAGCAGGACGGTGTTCAACCGGCCTCGGCCTCTTCCCGCGTCAGGTGCCGAAATCGAATCGGTGGCGAATGTCTTCACGAAACTCCCTCGATCGCATGGTCTCTCGCGTGCAGTACCGTCGTGCCCGGAGTCATCGAGCCTGCCGTGGGGGTCGGATCGGGAATAGAGGATTCGGGCCTTTGTCGTCGAGCACTCGGACCATCGATGAACTGGGATGATGGCAGCCGTGGACCCGTCCCACCGAACGGGTTGTTACCGATGGAGGTAGGTGGCGGGCATCCAATAGCTTGTCGTCGGCGTCCGGACAGCGGGAAAGCGCTTCTGCTGCAACGTCGCCGAGACTTCATAGGCGGGTCCGGGTGATGAACGGGGCTACGAGCTGCTGCTGTGGGGGCGGAGGCCGAGGCCGCCTCGGTGGATGGTGGATTTGGTGATGGGGCCGCCGGTGCGGGGGATGCTGTCGGTTCGGTAGATGACGGGGGATCTGCCGTTGACGAAGTGGGGGGTGGTGTAGGTGCCGTTGTGGACGGCGGCGCCGATGGCGGGGGCTGTCGCTCGGTTTCGGACCGAGAAGTAGTACCACATTGCCGCGCCTACAGCGCCGCCTGCGAGACCGGCGGCGGCGTAGGTGGCGGCGCTGGTGTCGGTGTCGAGGTAATCGTCGGTGGCGTTGTCGCAGTCGGTGTCGTCTACGCGGAGGCCGGTGACGGCGTCGGCGCAGACTGCGGCGAAGTCGGGGTCGGGGTCGGTGGGCGGCGCCGAGGTCACGGTTGCGGGAGCAGGGGAGGTCGTCGACTGGGTTGTCGTCGGTTCCGTTGTCCGCGTGGTGGTTCGGGTGGGCCAGTCGACCGTCGTGATCGGTGACTCCGGGCCCGCGGCGGTGGATTCCGGACCGCAACCGGTCATGAAATAGCAGCTGGCCACTGCCGGGACCAGGACGAGCGCCGGGGCCAGGCCGCGCTTTCGACCGCCGTGCATGAACTTTCGCGTACCGGACATCGAGACGGCCTCTCCCCCAACTTGTTCGAACTCGCGCGCGCGTCGCGCGCCTGTCGGACAGTACCTTCCGTCGAGCCCGGCCCGCCGTTACGGCGATACGAGCCGACCAGTCGGTTCAGGTCCGGAATGCAACGGACGGACCGCGGCGGGCGCGATCGGGACTATCGGGAAACGTTGACGGTCAGCTGGCGCAGGATGCGCTTGGCTTCGGCGAAATCCTGGTCCGGCAATGCCATGGCCGCGCCCATGGCCGGGGGGACGTGGCGAGCTCGTTCGCGCAGGTCGGCTCCGTGGGGCGTGAGGCTGACGCGGACGGTGCGTTCGTCGGCGGGGTCGCGGTCGCGGCGGACGAAACCCGCTGTCTCCAAACGCTTCACGAGGGGGGTGAGGGTGCCGTAGTCGAGTTGCAGGGCGGCGCCGATGTCCTTGACGGGGACGGTGTCGTGTTCCCAGAGCACCAGCAGGACCAGGTATTGGGGGTAGGTCAGGCCGAGATCCTCGAGGAGGGGGCGGTAGCGCTGGGTGACCGCGCGGGAGGCCGCGTAGAGGGCGAAGCAGAGCTGGTCGTCCAGGAGCAGGGAGAACCCTGATGTCTCCCCCTGACCGGTTTTCTCAGTCATCGGATTCAACCTACTTTGCCGATCGGGCAATTTCAACGCCAACATTTTGCTTGTGCACGATGTAATCGTGCGCTAGCTTTGCGCCCAGCGGAGTCCGCCGGACTCCCTGACCAGGAGGAACCAGACATGTCGGAGTACACCCCCGTCGCGCCGGTGCTCGAACCGGCCGCGGCCGAATTCGCGCAGGCCACTTCGAAGCCGCCGTTCCTCTACCAACTGTCGGTCGAGGACGGACGCAAGACCGTCGACGAGGTGCAGGCCGCCGAGATCACCGATCCCGCGGTCGACGAGGAGTGGGTGACCGTATCCGGTGGGCCGACCGGTTCGGTGCAGGCCCGGATCGTGCGACCCGCCGGAGCCGCGGGCGCGCTGCCGGTGATCGTCTACATCCACGGCGCGGGTTGGGTTTTCGGTGACGCGCACACGCACGACCGGCTGGTCCGCGAGCTCGCGGTCGGCGCGCACGCGGCCGTGGTCTTCCCCGAATACGACCGCTCGCCCGAGGCCCGCTACCCCGTCGCCATCGAGCAGAACTACGCCGTCGCGCAGTGGGTCGTCGCCGAGGGCGCGGGCAAGAACCTGGACGCGAGCCGGATCGCGGTCGCCGGTGACAGCGTCGGCGGCAATATGGCCGCCGCGCTGACGCTGATGGCCAAGGAGCGCGGCGATGTCCCGCTGCTCGCGCAGGTGCTGTTCTACCCGGTCACCGACGCCAGCTTCGATACCGGTTCGTACCAGCAGTTCGCCGAGGGCTACTTCCTGGCCCGCGAGGGCATGAAGTGGTTCTGGGACCAGTACACGACCGACGAGACCGAGCGCGCCCAGATCACCGCCTCCCCGCTGCGCGCCACCCTCGACCAACTCGCCGGACTTCCCCCGGCCCTGGTCATCACCGGTGAGGCCGACGTCCTGCGCGACGAGGGCGAGGCCTACGCCAACAAGCTCCGCCAGGCCGGTGTCCCGGTCACCGCCATCCGTTACCAGGGCATCATCCACGACTTCGTCATGCTCAACGCCCTGCGCGGCACCCACGCCGCGGAGGCCGCCATCACCCAGGCTGTCACGACTCTGCGAAATGCCTTGGGCACCAACTGATTCCGATGCGTAGCCCGGCGGGCCGCGACATCACGTCGCGGAACGCCGGGCTCGTACCGTCCGATCGCGTTGTGGCGCAATGTCGATCGACGGATCCCTGCGAACCATCGACCTGTCGAGCAACGGATGACGACCCGCAGGACCGAACCCGCTGATCCGGAATCATGAACCCGCTGACACGAAGCTCGATCGCCTATTTCGTTGTGCGGGTGGCGAGTTCGGCGTCGACGAGTTCGAAGACCTCGGCGATCACCTCCAGTTGGGTGGGAGTGAGGAGGTCTACGAAATCGCGGCGGACTTCGGTGGCATGGCCGGTGGAAGCGGCACGTAGGCGGGCCATGCCCTCGTCGGTGAGGTGGGCGCGGACGCCGCGGCCGTCTTCCTCGCAGGCGGTGCGGCGGACCAGGTTCGCGGATTCCATGCGGCGGATCTGGTGGGTCAGACGGCTTCTGGAGGACAGCACGCCGTCGGCCAGGTCGCTCATCCGGAGGGAGTGGTCGGGAGCCTCGGACAGCAGTACCAGGATGCGGTACTCGGCCAGACTCAGATCGCTGTCGCGTTGCAGCTGGCGGTTCAGCTCCGCCATCAGGCGTTGGTGGCCGTCGATGTAGGCGCGCCAGGCCCGCTGTTCGGCCGAGCTGAGCCACCTCGGCTCCACCGCCGTGCGACTGCTCGATTCCTCGATCACCCGGACAGTGTATTGGCCGGGGCGGACCTCACCGTGTGCTCCGCAGCACACCGCCATCCAGGTCGGCGGGACGCGCGCAACCCGAAAGTCCCATCGACGCATCGAGATCCGCCAGCAGCACCCGCAGCGCGTGCCGCACTCCGTCGCGACCGGCCAGGCCCAGACCGTAGGCCCACGGACGGCCGTAGAGCACGGCCTTGGCCCCGAGTGCCAGCGCGATCATGACGTCCGAACCGGTGCGCACGCCCGAATCGAACAGCACCTCGGCGCGATCGCCGACCGCCGCGACCACCTCGGGCAGCGCGTCCAGCGCCGCGATCGAACCGTCCACCTGACGGCCGCCGTGATTGCTCACCACGATCCCGGCCGCACCCGCGTCGACGAATTCGCGGGCGTCGTCGGGATGCAGCACGCCCTTCACCGCGATCGGCAGCTCCGTCCATTCACGTAGTCGTCCCAGGTCCGCGGGCCGCAAGGTGTGGTTGCCGAACAGGCCGACCCAGGTCAGCACGGCCATCCGCATGGCCTCCTCACTCTCCTCGGGCGGGGTCGCGAGTTTGGCGCGGAAGACCGGATCGGACAGGTAGTTCGCGATGCCCTTCGCTTGCAGGAACGGCAGGTGACCGAGTTCGAGATCGCGTGGCCGCCAACCCATTCCGGGCGTATCGGCAGTGACCACGATGGCCCGCGCCCCGGCCGCGGTGGCCCGCTCGACCAGCGATCGGGCGAGCTCGTGATCGTTGGGCCAGTACAGCTGATACCACCACGCCCCCGCGGCCGCCCCGACCTCCTCGATCGGCGTGGATGCCGCGGTCGACAGCACCATGCCGACCCCCAGTTCCGCGGTCACCTCCGCGACCAGCTTCTCCCCCTGCTCGCGCAGCAGCTCCAGCACCCCGATCGGCGCGGTGAGCACCGGGGCGGCCAGCTTCGTGCCCAGCACCTCCACCGACAGATCCCGCCCGTCGGCCCCGCTGGTCCCCCGCCACATCCGCGGCACCAGCCGATGCCGATCGAACGCCGCGGTATTCGCCGCCGCCGTCCGCTCCGCCGACGCACTCCCCGCCACATACGCGTACGCGACCGCGTCCAGTTGCTCGCGCGCCCGCCGCTCCAACCCCTCCGCCGACATCGGCAGATCCGGCACCACCCCCGACAACCCGGCCAGATAGATCTCGTTCTGGAAATCCGCGAAGCTGCTCATGCCGGGAACGCTAACCTACGCCACCGACACATTCGCCGCCGATCGCTCACGAGCTGCCGATCCACACCTGCCACGATCACACCCGACTACCGTGGCACCCATGATCGTGTGGCTCAACGGCACCCACGGCGTAGGCAAGACGACGACCAGTGCGCTTGTGCAGCAACTGATTCCCGATTCCCGCGTATTCGACGCGGAGAAGGTCGGCGAAACACTCATGGACGTCACGCCGGGACTACCGGCGACCGACAACTTCCAGCACTGGCCACCCTGGCGACCACTCGTCGTCGAAACCGCCCGCCACATCCTCGACTACACCGGCGGCACCCTGGTGATGCCGATGACCGTCCTGGTCGAACAGTACTGGCGCGAAATCAGCAACGGCCTTGCCCGACATGCCATCCCGATCAGACACTTCGTCCTGCACGCCGACCGGGCCACCCTCCGCACACGCATCGAGACAGCCACCGCCATCCCCTCGGAATTCCGCCTCCAGTACCTCGAGCCCTACGCCGAAGCCGCCCGCACCTGGCTACACGCCGAAGCCGAGGTCATCGACACCACACACCTCACCCCCAACCAGGTCGCCCAGCGCATCGGAGCCGCCGTCACCGGGTGAACGCCCACTCCGATGATGGTGAGCGTTGGCGGATCAGTCGTTGACGATTTGCGGGCATCGGGGGTGGCCTGCCGGAGCGATCGTGAGTCGGCGCGGCCGTGGCCTGTTGAACGAACGGGCAATCCGGACAACGTATCCGGACAGGGTGTAAGCCCCCTGGACTCGGGCGGGCGGGCAACCTGGGGGTCCTCGGGGGTTCGGGGCGTTGGGTGGGCCCGGGACGGCGGGGGTGGGGGATGGAGTTCACAATGAGCGTCATGTATGCGATCGAGCTGGACGGCTTCGGCGGGCCCGAGGTGATGCGGTGGGCGCAGGCCCCTGATCTGGCTGGTCCGGGGGCTGGGGAGGTGCTGATCGACGTGACCGCCGCGGGGGTGAATCGGGCGGATCTGTTGCAGCGGCAGGGGTTCTATCCGCCGCCGCCGGGGAGCAGTGAGGTACTCGGGCTGGAGTGTTCGGGGGTTGTCGCGCGGGTGGGCGACGGGGTGCGGGACTGGCGGCCGGGAGATCGGGTGTGCGCGTTGCTGTCGGGGGGTGGGTACGCGGAGCAGGTGGTGGTGCCGGCGGGGCAGGTGCTGCCGGTGCCCGAGGCGATGGATCTTGCTGTGGCGGCGGCACTTCCGGAGGTCGCGGCGACGGTCTGGTCGAATCTGGTGATGCGGGCCGGGCTGCGCGCGGGGCAGCTGCTGTTGATCCACGGCGGCGGTAGCGGGATCGGGACGCATGCCATTCAGGTCGCGGTGAGCCGGGGTGCGCGGGTCGCGGTGACGGCCGGATCGCAGGCGAAACTCGATCGCTGCAAGGAATTCGGGGCGAGCATCCTGATCAATTATCGCGAGGAGGATTTCGTCGCCACGATCGCCGAATCCGGTGGCGCGGACGTCATTCTCGACAATATGGGCGCGGCCTATCTGGGCCGCAATATCGAAGCCCTCGCCGACGACGGTCAGTTGTGCGTCATCGGCATGCAGGGCGGGGTGAAGGGCGAGTTGAACCTGTCCACGCTGCTCGGCAAACGTGGCACCGTCCACGCCACCAACCTGCGCAAACGCCCGACCAACGGACGTTCCGGCAAGGCCGAGATCATCACCGAGGTGCGCCGCCACCTGTGGCCGCTGCTCGCCGAGGGCACCGTCGTCCCGGTCGTGCACGCCGAATTACCCGTCACCGAGGCCGCGACCGCCCACGGCCTGCTCGATTCGGCGGAAACGGTCGGCAAGGTCATTCTGCGAATCCGCGAGGACTGAAGCATTACCGCCCGCCGCGACCGAAACGTCGTTCAGTCCAGCGAAGTGAGCGCCCGCCCCAGCTGATCGATCTCGAATTTCGTTGTGTACGGCGCCAACCCGATGGTCACCGCGCCACCTTCGTCGTTCACGCCCAACGCGTCGAGCAACCGGCTCCCGCCGTGCGCACCCGACAACGTCCCGATCCGCAGATCCGCCAGCTTCGCCGACACCTTCTCCGCCTGGAACCCGGAAATGGTGAAGCTCACCGTCGGAATGCGGGTCGACGCCCGGCCGATGACGGTCAGGTTCGGAATCCGATCGAGCACCTCCATCAGGTGCTCGAACAGATGATCGTGATAGTCCTGGAGTGAGGTGATCGACACTTCCAGCCGCTCGCGCCGGGTCCCGGTGGCCTGCTCGTCCAGCCCGGCAAGATAGTCGATCGAGGTGGTCAGCCCGGCCAGCAGCGCGTACTGGTGCCCGCCGACCTCGAGCCGCTCGGCCCCCTTGGCGTACGGGTTCAGCGACATCGACGGAATCCGGTCCAGGAACGCCGGATCGCGGAAGACCAGCGCGCCGATCTGCGGCCCACCCCACGCCGGCGCCGATAACGCCACCACATCGGCATTGAGCTCGTCGATATCGATCAGCGCGTAGGGCGCGGCCCCGAAACAGTCGGCGACCAGCAGCCCACCCACCTCGTGCACCCGATCCGCGGCCACCCGCACCGACGGGGCCGACCCGACGATCGGCGAGGCGGCGGTCAACGCGACCAGCCGCGCGGTCGGCCCGATCAATTCCTCGAACTGCCAGGCGGGCATCTCGCAGGTCTCGATCTCGACCTCGGCCCAGCGCACGTGCGCGCCGTACCGGTTCGCGATCCGCAGCCACGGCGCGACGTTCGCCTCGTCGTCCAGCCGCGAGAGCACGATCCCGGTGCCCAGGCCCAGCCGCGAACTCAGCGATTCGGCCAGCCAGGCCAGCAGGACCGCGCGATCCGGGCCGAGCACCACGCCCGCCGGATCACCGCCGACCAGGTCCGCGACGGCCTCACGGGCCGCGTCCAGGATGGCTCCGCTGCGCTTGGCGGCGGCGTGACGATTGGTGTGCGAGAAGGCCGACGTGCGGAAACCCGTTGAGACGGCACGAGATACCGAATCCGGAACAAGCATCCCAGCCTGCGGGTCGAGATGGATCCACCCGTCGCCCAGGGACGGTATGAGGCCCCGAACCCGTGCGACGTCGTAAGTCATGCAGGCCACTCTAAGCGCAGGAGGCAACTCGGCGTAATGGTGTTGGAGTCTTGCTGCTGAGCCTTTCGCTTCGCGGGCAACTTCCAGCCGGACGGAGACGCTTCGCCGCTGGGCACGCCGGGATCGCGCGAACCCGGTATTCGGCTTAGCGCGTCGCGCCCCGACCGGACATGATGGACACCATGACGCACTCGGACGGAGAATCGGAATCCATCGTGGTGATCGGACCCGACGGTCAGCCGCTGGTGCTGCCGGCGGGCTCCCGGGGCGACTCGCCGCTCACCGGCCAGGTGGTCGGCGAGGGCGCAGCCGAGGCCGACGACGAGGAGGCCAAGGAGGAGTCGCTGGCCGATATGGTCGAGCAGCCTGCCAAGGTGATGCGCATCGGCACCATGATCAAACAGCTGCTGGAAGAGGTGCGGCACGCGCCGCTGGACGACGCCAGCCGCACCCGGCTGCGCGAGATCCACAAGACCTCGATCCGCGAACTCGAACAGGGGCTGGCCCCGGAGCTGCGCGAGGAGCTGGAGCGGCTGGCGCTGCCGTTCGGCGACGACACCATTCCCTCCGACGCTGAACTGCGCATCGCCCAGGCCCAGCTGGTCGGCTGGCTGGAGGGGTTGTTCCACGGCATCCAGACCGCGCTGTTCGCCCAGCAGATGGCCGCCCGCGCGCAGCTCGAGCAGATGCGGCACGCGTTGCCGCCCGGTATGCACGTTCCGCGCGACGGTGGTCAGCAGGGATCCTCGGGAGTCTCCGGCCAGTACCTGTAGATGGATCTCCCGCGTACCTGTGGTCCGCCGCACCCCGTCGGCTACAGTCGTGCACTGTGCCCGCAGCTGCCCCCGTCGAGTCGGCGACCGCCGTGCAGAGCCCGGCCGACGTCTCGGTACCCCTAGTGTCCGACGCCCAATCGTTCCGCCGCGCGTTCAAGGATCTGCGCGACGGCTTCTCCCAGCGTGAGCTCTGGCTGTCGCTGGGCTGGCAGGACATCAAGCAGCGGTATCGGCGGTCGGTGCTGGGCCCGTTCTGGATCACCATCGCGACCGCGGTGCAGGCCGGTGCGATGGCGGTGCTGTATTCGACGCTGCTGGGCCAGGATCTGCGCGCCTACGTCGCCTATGTGACGGTCGGCCTGATCACCTGGAACATCATCTCCAACAGCATTCTCGAGGGTTCGGAGATCTTCATCGCCAACGAGGGGTTGATCAAACAACTGCCCTCGGCGTTGAGCGTGCACGTCTACCGGTTGGTGTGGCGGCAGCTGCTGTTCTTCGCGCACAACCTGATCATCTACGTCATCCTGATTCCGGTTGCGGGCCTCTGGCATCACCTGAATTGGAGTGCGCTGCTGGCGATTCCGGCGATCGCGCTGATCTTCCTGAACGCCATGTGGGTGACGCTGGTATTCGGCATCTTCGCCACCCGCTACCGCGATATCGCGCCGATTCTGAGCAGTATGACGCTGATGCTGTTCGTGCTGACCCCGGTGATGTGGAATACCAAATCCCTCACCGATCACGCCGGCGCCGTCGGCGAACGCGCGCGACTGATCGAGATCATTCCGACCTACCATTATCTGGAGATCGTGCGCGCGCCGTTGCTGGGTGAGCCGTCGAGCCTGCTGAGTTGGGGTGTGGTGCTGGGCATCACCGTGGTGGGCTGGGCCGTCGCACTACTGGCCATGAAGCAATTCCGTTCGCGCGTCCCGTACTGGGTGTAAAGGGCCACTTAACGGTTCCCCAGCCTGGGAGGCGGGAGATTTCCAGCTCAGACCGCAACCGAACCATCCACCCGGAGGAGGTGATCCGATTGTCTGACATCTTCGACACCGACGTGGCCCCGTTCTGCCACAGCCAGAACCACTCTGGCAGCGTTCCGATCCCGACCGTCTGCGAATCCGCAACTGTCGCACCGGAAGTTTCTCTCGTGCAGTTCGAGTCGCTTGGTTCTCGCGAGACACCGACTGCACGTCATGGTCGTGTAGGCAGGCCGGATCATCACCACCTTCCGCCCAGCCCGCGTAGCACGTTCGATCAGTTCACGCTTCGTCACACCGATCGCGGCATCAGCAGCCTTGCGCGCCATCGTGGACTTCGCCAGGAACGTTGGTTTGAAATCCTCGACAGCGATCAAGTCATGGCCGTCGACCACTCGTTTCGCCCACGCGCGCGAATCGTGAACAGTCTGCCGAGCAGCTTTCTTCGCCAACCGGGCAGCCTGCCGCTTCGCCTCGCAGTACCCCCTGGACTGCGGTCGGCCTTTGCGATGTCGACGCGCCATCTTCCGCTGCGCCTTCGCCAGCTCGGCGGCGCACCGCTTCCGATGCCCGAGGTATGGCAGATCGAAGGAAGGATCGGTAGTCGTCGCCGTAGTCGATACGCCCCAGTCGATACCGATACGGCCCTCACCACGCGGATAGGCCGGGACCGCTCGGCGCACGACGAAAGACCCGTACCAATGGCCGAGCGAATCCTGATACACCCGGACCGAGGTGGCCTGCGACGGCAATTCCCGAGACCACACCACCGGGACTGTCACTCCCTTCGGCAGTATCAGTCGACGATCGCGGATGGAGAATCCGCGCATGGTGTATTCCAACGACGGCAGAGACCTCTTGCGAGACTTCGCCTTCGGGCGACCGCGACCCTTCATCTTGAACGAATGATCCAGCGACTGCGCGTAATCACGCAGGGTCTGCTGCTGGGCGACCTGCGAACCCCCGCGCAGCCATGGGAGCTTCGCCCGCGCTTCGGTCAGCAGTTTCCCGAGTTTCGCGAACGTCGGTTTCTGCCCGGATCGGTACTGATGGACCGCTTCGTTCCACAGCCAACGGCAACGGCCCCACTCAGCGAGCAATGCCGTCTCGGCGGTGCGCCCCGGCCGAAGCCGGTACGTGTACCGCACCACCTCATCCATTCGAACATACTATCGAAAGATGCCATCGTGCCGCCAACCCGACACTCCCACCGATCTCTCTCCGCCGTGCACGACGGAGCATCCACGGCGGATGCCTGATGACCGAGCGAGTGAGCATCGAAACCCATGACGCATGGGTGGAATTCCCGATCTTCGACGCCAAGTCGCGATCGTTGAAGAAGGCGTTTCTGGGTAAGGCGGGCGGCGCGATCGGACGTAATCAGTCCGATGTGGTGGTCGTCGAGGCGTTGCGGGAGATCACGCTTTCCTTCAAGGAGGGTGATCGGGTCGGGTTGGTCGGGCACAACGGCGCGGGTAAATCGACGCTGCTGCGGTTGCTTTCGGGCATCTACGAGCCGACGCGCGGGAGTGCGCGGGTTCGGGGGCGGGTCGCGCCGGTGTTCGATCTGGGCGTCGGGATGGATCCGGAGATCTCCGGGTACGAGAACATCATCATTCGCGGATTGTTCCTCGGGCAGACCCGCAAGCAGATGCTCGCCAAGGTGGACGAGATCGCCGAATTCACCGAACTCGGCGAGTATCTGAACATGCCGCTGCGCACCTATTCGACCGGTATGCGGGTGCGGTTGGCGATGGGCGTGGTGACCTCGATCGACCCGGAGATCCTGCTGCTGGACGAGGGTATCGGCGCGGTCGACGCGGAATTCCTGAAGAAGGCGCGCAACCGGTTGCAGGATCTGGTGGCGCGCTCGGGCATCCTGGTGTTCTGCAGCCATTCCAACGAATTCCTCGCGCAGCTCTGCGATTCCGCGATCTGGATCGATCACGGCACGGTGCGGATGCGCGGCGGCATCGAGGAAGTGGTGCGGGCCTACGAAGGACCCGAGGCCGGTGACCATGTCGCCCAGATACAGCGTGAACTCGCACGGGAACTGGAGCACGATCGTTCATGAGTGATCAGGTCCCGGGTGCGGGCGTCGCAGTGTCCGGCCCCGGCCCCACGTCCCGGATCGTCGCGGTGGTCGTCACGCACAAACGCCGTGAACTGCTCGCCGAATCGTTGCAGGTGCTCACCGCGCAGACGCGCCCGATCGATCATCTGATCGTCGTGGACAACGCCAACGAACCCGAGGTGGGCGAGTTGGTACGCGAGCAGCCGGTGGAGTCGACCTATCTCGGATCCGAGCACAACCTCGGCGGCGCGGGCGGTTTCGCCCTGGGCATGCTGCACGCGCTGACGCTCGGCGCGGACTGGGTGTGGCTGGCCGACGACGACGGACGTCCCGAGGGGCCCGAGGTGCTGTCCATCCTCGCCGAGTGCGCGAATTCGCACGGTCTGGCCGAGGTGTCGCCGGTGGTCTGCGATATCGACGATCCGGATCAGCTGGCCTTTCCGCTGCGTCGCGGGGTGGTGTGGCGGCGTCGGCGTTCGGAGCTGTACACCTCGACCGACGGCGACGAGGATCTGCTGCCCGGCATCGCCTCGCTGTTCAACGGCGCGCTGATCTCCGCCCGCGCGGTGGATGTGATCGGGGTGCCGGATCTGCGGTTGTTCGTACGCGGTGACGAGGTGGAGGTGCACCGGCGGCTGGTCCGTTCCGGGCTGCCGTTCGGAACCTGTTTGCGCACAGCGTATCTGCACCCGAACGGGTCCGCGGAGTTCAAGCCGATCCTGGGCGGGCGGATGCACACCCAGTATCCGGACGATCCGGTGAAGCGCTACTTCACCTATCGCAATCGCGGGTACCTGATGGCGCAGCCGGGTATGCGTAAGTTGTTGCCGCAGGAGTGGGCCCGGTTCTCCTGGTTCTTCCTGGTGCAGCAGAAGGATCCGGCGGGTCTGCGAGAATGGTTGCGCCTGCGACGACTCGGGCGGCGCGAACAATTCCACAAACCGGGATAGATCAGCACTTTTGGAGGCTTGGCCGTGAGCAACCCCTACGGCGGAAATTCACCCTACGGCCAGCCTTGGCAGCCGAACAGCCCGCAGCCGAGCCCGGATGCGCCGCAGTCCGCCAACGGGCACGGGGCACAGCCGGGACCGGCCGTGCAGGCGGGTTATCAACAGCCGCAGGGCAATTCCTCGCCGGGATATCCCCAGCCCGGTTATGCACAGCAGAATGTGTCGTCGCCGGGAATTCCGCAGCCGGGCTATCCCCAGCAGGGCGTCTCGCAGCCGGGGTATCCGCAGCAGAACCCGTCGCAGCCCGGATATCCCCAGCCCGGTTATGCACAGCAGAATGTGTCGTCGCCGGGAATTCCGCAGCCGGGCTATCCCCAGCAGGGCGTCTCGCAGCCGGGGTATCCGCAGCAGAACCCGTCGCAGCCCGGATATCCCCAGCCGGGTTATCCCCAGCCCGGATACCCGCAGCCCGGATACCCGCAGCCGGGTAATTCACAGCCCGGGTATCCGCAGCAGGGTTATCCCCAGCCCGGCTACGGCGTGCCGAATCCCGGTGTGCCGCAGCAGGGTGCGCCGTACGGCGGTCAGCCCGGCGGCTACCCGCCGGCGAATTACGGTGCGCCGCAGGGCGATCAGTTCCGTCCCGAGCCCGGCCCGCCCGGCATCGTGGTGGATTCCTCGTACTTCCCGTTGCAGTTCCTCCTCGCGCTGACCGGGCCGCGGATCCGGGTGAACGGGCAGGAGGTGCCCGGGGCGCGTTGGGGCGCAACGCATATCCCCGTCCCCGCCGGTCAGTACCAGGTCGAGGTCAAGACCCGCTGGCTGTGGGACTACGGGCCGGGCAACGCGGTCGTGCCGGTCGCCGACGGACAGAGCACCAAGGTCTACTACCGCTCGCCGATCATGTGGATGATCCGCGGCGCGATCGGCCCGGTGCCGCAGAAGACGCCCGGCATGATCTTCATGTACATCACCTGGGGCATCGTCGGTTTCCTGCTGCTGCTCAACCTGCTGCTGATCGCCGCGTCCTCCTGATCCGGCTCGCGCGGTAGCGTTTTAATTCCGTTGCGGTCCGTGTAATGGACTGCGACAGTAGGTATCACAGTTCGAAGCAACCATCGAAGGGCAGGAGGTGAGATACGTGAAGGCGAATTTCCGGACACCGGGGGCCGGGCAGCGAGGTGGTGAGACGACCCGCGTCGTCGCACCTATCTCCCTCCCTCACCCGTTGCGCTGAGCCCCGCGCGCAGGCACCGGGCCGCCCTACCGGCCCGGTCGCCCCGCGGCGTGCTCACCGTCGACGCGGTCTCCCATTGTCCACACGGCCGATCCCGGCCGTTTTTCGCTGGGTATATGCACGGCTGTTCGATACCGGCTGGGTCCCGGCCCGCGCGTTCCGTACGAACGGACGCGGTGCGGAAATCGCGACACCCTCGGGGTTCTCGCGTGCGCCGCCGCGGGCGGATACCAACATCGACGGCCGGTGCGCCGGTGATTCCCCTTCTCCCACATCTCATTTCGTCATCCATACCCGATCGCCGGGGTTCGGCTCACACAGTGTGACTTTATATGCAACTGGTTGCATAGAGGCCGGGTGTGGCTTAGTGTTCGTTCAGGTCGATCCGGACATCGGCGGCGGTTCGTTCGAGATCATCGAAGGGGAGCGACGCCGAGAAGATTGGAGACAGACACATGACGAACGCAGGGAAGCCGCTAGCGGGCCGGACCATGATCATGTCCGGCGGCAGCCGGGGTATCGGACTCGAGATCGCCAAACGCGCCGCCGCCGACGGGGCCAACATCACCCTGATCGCGAAGACCGATCAGCCGCATCCCAAACTGCCCGGCACCATCCACACCGCCGCCGCCGAGATCGAGGAAGCCGGTGGTCAGGCGCACAAGTTCGTCGGGGATGTGCGTGACGACGAGGGCGTCGCGCGCGCGGTGCGGGAGACCGTCGAGCGGTTCGGCGGCATCGACATCGTGGTGAACAACGCCTCGGCGATCGATCTCGCGCCCACCGAGCAACTCGCCATGAAGAAGTACGACCTGATGCAGGACATCAACTGCCGCGGCAGTTTCCTGCTGTCCAAACTGAGCATTCCCGCGCTGCGCGCATCGGCCGAGGCCGACCGCAACCCGCACATCCTGACCCTGTCGCCGCCGCTGAACCTGGACCCGAAATGGGCGGGCGGTTCGCTCGGCTACACCATAGCCAAGTACGGAATGTCGCTCACCACACTGGGTTTGGCCGAGGAACTGCGCAAGTACGGCATCGGCGTCAACTCGCTGTGGCCGCGCACCACCATCGCCACCGCCGCGGTCCGCAACCTGCTCGGCGGCGAGGAGATGGTCTCCACCTCCCGCACCCCCGACATCTACGCCGACGCCGCCTACCTGGTCCTGACCTCTCCCGCCGCGAGCGCGACCGGCAATTTCTACATCGATGACGAGGTACTCGCCGAACATGGCATCACCGACCTCGACAAGTACCGCGTCACCCCCGGCGACGGCCCGCTGAGCACCGACCTGTTCCTCTGATCGACCGCATTCGGGCCCGGACCGCGTACCCGGTCCGGGCCCGAATCATGTTCAGCGGCAATCCGACTCGCCGACAGCGCCGCTCGCCGATCGGCTGCCACGAACTGGCCCACCCGTCCCGAGCAGAGGCCGCCCACCACCGGCTACCGACGGAGCCGAGCCCGGCGGGGCGCCGACCGGGACTCGCACCGACCACGGGACGAATTCGCGGTCGGCCGAAACTCACCGACCGCCAACCGAATTCGCGGTCGATCCGATCCCACTGTCCGCCAACCGAATTCGCGGTCAGCGGATTTCGTAGAGGCGCTCCCAGTTCTCGCGGCTGGTGAGTTCGGGTACGGCGGTGCGGTACTGCTGGGTCAGGGCGGGGAGTTCGCGGCGGAGGCGGCGCAGGACGCGGATGGTGCGCAGCAGCAGGGCGCGGGCTTTGGCCTTGTCCCGCTTGCGGATTCGCACGCCGGACTGGGAGGCGTCGGTCACCATGACGTGGTCGAACAGCGCCACGTGCCACCAGTGCGCGTCCTCGCGGGTGATCGCCTTGAGGCCCGGCTGGGTGCGGCCGGTCCACTGCTGGATCGCCCGCTTGACCAGCACCAGCACCGGGCGGCTGGGATCTCCCGTATCCCGGCGCACCTGGATGTCGGCGGACCGGACCGGGGCCGTCGCGGCCGGATGCTTGACCGTCTCCTCGTAGTCCGAACGGGTGCCGCGCGCGGCGGCCAGGGCGGCGATTCCGCCGTCCCGCAACACCTTCGGGCCCTCCAGGAAGTCCTCGATGCCCTGCAACGTGGTGTGCACCAGGCCGTACTGCATCGCGACGAGATGTTCGGCCAACGTCCGGAACAGCTGCCGGGTGACCGCCTTGGGATCCAGATCGGTGTGCAGCGACCCGACGATGAGCGAATTGCGCATACTGAAATAGCGCGCCCAGTCGTCGTAGTCCTTCCAGTAGAAGTCCGCGTGCCAGACCGCGGCGTTCGGCAGCGTCACCGTCACGAAGCCCGCCTCGCGCGCGCGGATGCCGTATTCCACGTCGTCCCACTGGAAGAAGATCGGCACCGGAAGTCCGATCCGCGCCACCACCTCGGCCGGGATCAGGCAGGTCCACCAGGCGTTGTAGCCCGCGTCCACGCGACGTTCCTGGTTGCGCTCGAGCATGCTGGTGTTGCGCAGCGCCTTGGGCACCTTCTGCCCGTGCTTGAGCTCACCCAGATGCACCTCCTCCGCGCCGACGTTGAGGTAGTCGGGGTTGAGCAGGAACAGCATCTGCGCGCCGACCAGCGTCGGCTCCACAGTCAGATTGGCGAAAGCCTGAAGGCGCACAACGGTTTCCGGCTCACACAGGATGTCGTCGTCCATCAGGATGATGTCGGCGTGCTCGGAACCGTCGAAGCTGCCCGACGCGGACACCTCGTACAGTCCGCGCGTGAACCCGCCCGCACCACCGAGATTGGGCTGGCGGATGTAGTGCAGCTTGTCGCCGAAGCGCGGCGCGGTCTCCTGGTACAGCGACTGCTTCTCGACCAGATCAGTACCCTGATCCACCACGTACACCGCGGTCAGCGCCGAGAGCACCACCGGATCCGAGGCCAGCGCGGCGACGGTGTGCGCGCAGTCCTGCGCGCGGTTGAACGTGCAGATCGCGATCGCCACCGGACGCACGCGTTCGGGCGCGGGCGCACTCCAGGCGAGTTCGGTGATGCCGAGATCCCCACCGACAGCGTCGAATTCGAGCCACAGCGCACCACCGTCGACGTACTGGTCCAGCGGCGCGCGCAGCACCACGCGACCGTCACCGGACACGTCGGCGGAGTCGATGATGCGGCGGTGCCCGGCGATATCGGAGGCGGCCAACCGGATGCGCGCCCGATCGCCGACCTCGAGGGTCATCGCGACCTCGACCTCGGTGACGGTCGTCCACCGCTGCCAGTAGCTGGCCGCGAACCGGCCGAAGTAGGTGTTGGTGTGCGCGGTCGCGCCCTTGTCCAGCCGTAGCGACAGCCGATCGCGCTGCGCCTTGCCCTCGACCACCGCATACAGTTCGTCACTGATCTTCGGCGCGGGCCCGGTGAACACACCGCGGGCCAGCACCATCCGGTCCGGGGCCAGGTTTGCCGCGGCCCGCACCTCGGGGGCCGGGGCGGCGGAGCTCGGGACGTTCTCGGTCACGGCCTGGCCAGCCGACTGTTCCATACTGGATTTCCCTCTGTGTTTCGTCTGCTATGTGTTTCCTGTGCGGCGAGGATCATTATCGCCGACTCACGCGTCCGCGTCGGTCCGGGCCGCCGACGCACCGGTGAACACGAATTTGTCGTATGCCCAATAGCGAAAGATCACGGCCACGATCTGGCCGATGAGAGTGCCCGAGATGTTGTCCGACAGCGGCGTCGACAGATGCAGTACGTACCGGGAAAACCCCAGGCAGCCGAGCTGCAACGCGATCGCGATCAGGTTGAACACGGTGTACAGCACGTATTCGCGCGCCGCGCTGCCGCCCTTCTTGTGCGAGAACGTCCACCATTTGTTGCCGAAATAGGTGACCACGCTGGCCACCACGATCGAGATGATCTTCCCGACCAACGGCTGGTGGTACAGCACCCCGTGCCCGCCCCAGAACACCAGCAGGTTGTAGGTGCCCGCGTCGACCAGGAACCCGATCCCGCCGACCACCAGAAACGCTCCGCCGGTACGCAATGCGCCGACCAACTTGGTGACCACGGAACCACCCGACTTCGCGGGTTCCTCCGTCACCGTCTCACTGCGAGGCACGGGGCGACGCTACCCGATCGCACCACCAACCCCCTCGCCACCCAGTTCCGTCAACCATCGACAACGCCGACAACTAGGTCACCCAGTTCCGCCAACTCCGGACAACGCCGACAGCAATGGTCGGGGCCCGGCTCGATTCTGGACTGACGGAGCTGGGGAGCGAAGCGGAGGAGCGGAGGAGGGAAGAATCGAGCCTCAGGGGCCCCGACCCCGCCGGAGCGAAGCGGAGGCCAAAGATATAGCCTCCCGGTGTTCGTATTTCGTCGGCCGGATCAAAAATACCGAGGGATTGACGGGGTGGACCCCACCGAATTTCGCATCGCCGCCATAGTGCCGTGTCATAACGAGGAAGCCGCCGTCGCCAAGGTCGTCGGCGACCTCAAGGCCGCCGTGCCGGACATCGTCGTCTACGTCTACGACAACCTGAGCACCGATGCCACCGCCGAACGGGCCCGCGAGGCGGGTGCGATCGTGCGCACCGAAACCACCAAGGGCAAGGGCAATGTCGTGCGACGCGCCTTCGCCGATATCGAAGCCGACATCTATCTGATGATCGACGGCGACGACACCTACGACGCCGCCGCCGCACCGCGGATGATCGAGGCGCTGCTGTCCGGACCGTACGACCACGTGCTGGGGGTGCGCCGCGAGGACGCGGGCGCCTCGGCCTACCGCACCGGGCACGAGACGGGCAACAAGGTGCTCAACGGCGTGGTCGGCAAGGTGTTCGGCGAGAACGTCGAGGACATGCTCTCGGGCTACCGGGTGTTCTCGCGCCGGTTCGTGAAGAGTTTCCCGGCGGTCTCGCGCGAGTTCGAGATCGAGACCGAACTGACCGTGCACTCCCTGCATCTGCGGGTGCCGCAGACCCAGGTTCCGGTCGGATTCCGGGATCGTCCGGAGGGCAGCGAGAGCAAGCTGCGCACCTATCACGACGGTTTCAAGATTCTGGCGCTGATCGTCGGGCTGGCCCGGCACGAGCGTCCGGTCGCTTTCTACGGGCTGTTCGGCACGGTGGCGTGGCTGATCTCGATCATCCTGACCGTGCCGATCATCGTGCAGTTCTATCAGATCCATTCGGTGCCGCGGTTCCCCACGCTGTTCCTGGCGTTCACGCTGTTGCTGCTGGGTTCGCTGGCCTGGACCGCGGGGCTGATCCTGGACGGGATCCGCCGCTCCCGGCACGAGGCCGCGCGGCTGATGTATCTGCGCTATTCGGCGGTGGGCGCGGGCGTGCCCGAACATGCCGGGCAGGCGAGATGACCACGCAGGCCGCCTCCGAAACCGATCCCACACCCGCCGACGACGCCGGGGACAAGCCCGAAGATGTTGCGGCACAGACAGATTCGCCCGACAAGAGCCGCATGGCCGCCGCGGTGTGCTGGACCCAGCGGCACCTCGGCTTCGGCGCACTGGCCTTCATCCTGATCGCCGCCGTCTTCGGCGGCGTGTTCACCGCGCTCACCCCGCCGTTCTGGGGACACGACGAACTCACCCAGTTCGGCCGCGCCTATCAGGTCGCGCACGGCGGTTTCGGGCCCGAGCGGATCCCGGACTCGCGCGGGGTGTCCTACGGCGGGCAGATCCCGGTGAGCATCGACGCGATGATGAGCTACGCGTTCCACGACTACAACCGCAAACCGCCCGAGCCCGAGCCGCTGTCCGCCGGGCGCGCCGCGTACGACCGGCTCGGTGACGCGCCGGTGTCGTCGGCGACCAAGCAGATGTGGTTCACCAACACCGCGGCCTACTCGCCGGTCCCGTACGTGCCCGCGGCCGTGGGGCTGCGTCTCGCGGAGGCGACCGGGCTGGACGTCGGGCAGACGGTGCTGCTGACCAGGCTCGCCGGCCTGCTCGCCTATCTGGTGCTGGTCGCCTTCGGGCTGCGCGCGTTGCGCGGGTACCGGGTGCAGTGGCTGGCGTTCACGGTGTCGGTGCTGCCGATCGCGCTGTTCCAGGCCGGTACCGTCACCGCCGACACCATCACCAACGCGCTGGCCGTGCTGGTGTCCTGCCTGGTGGTCAAGGGCGTGTTCCTGAATGCGCGGCTGTCCCGCGCCGAGGTGGTCGCGGCCCTGTTCGCCACCATCGCGCTACCGCTGAGCAAACCGACCTATGTGCTGCTGGCCATGCTGGTCGCGCTGATTCCGGTGCGGCAGTACGGATTCCGCCGCGCCCTGCGCTGGGTCCCGTGGGCCTTCGCGATTCTCGGCGCGGCGCTGTTCGCGGCGTGGATGAAGATCGCCGCGCCGACCGGTGACGGGATGGGCCTGATGCGCCCGCCCGCGCAGTGGCATTCGGTGCGGACGGGCGATCAGTTGCAGTTCATCCTCGAGCATCCGGTGCGGTTCACGCAGATCTTCGTGCACAGCATCTGGTTGCGCGATCAGCACTGGTTCACGCAGTTCTTCGGCGAACTCGGCTTCTCGTACGTCGAGGTCCCGGCGCTGTCGATCCTGGCCTGCCTGTTGGCATTCGCGGTGAGCGCCGGGATCGCCGAGCGGATGTCCGCCGCGCACCTGCGCACCGCGATCGTCGGGCTGGTGATCGTGGCGAGCGTCGCGATGATCTACGTGACGCTCTACATGTCCTTCTCGCCGGTCGGGTTCTACCTGGTCGACGGGGTGCAGGGCCGCTACTTCGTGCCGCTGGCGATAGTCGGCATCGTGGTGCTGCTGCGCTGGATACCGTTGCGGCTGAGCGACTCCGGCGGCCGGACCCCGGTGCGCGGTCCGGCCGTGGTGATCGTGGTGGCCACGACCGTGGCGCTGGTCGCCGCGATCGTGAAGTACCACTACCTGGTCTGGGGCTGAATCACCCCGATCGCAGAACTCGTTCGCCCGCTTCGGCGTAGGCGTTCTCCACCGCGGCTTTGCCGGGCCGCCACCAGGTTTCGTGCGCGCGATACCACGCGATGGTGACGGCCAGTCCGGCGCGGAAATCCCGATAACGCGGTTCCCAGCCGAGTTCGGTGCGCAACAACGTCGCATCGATGGCATAGCGGCGGTCATGTCCGGGCCGATCGGTGACGTGATCGAAATCGCCCGGATCGCGGCCGAATTCGACGAGGATGTGCTCTACCACGGATTTGTTGTCGAGTTCGCCGTTCGCACCGATCAGATAGGTTTGACCGATTCGTCCGGATTCCAGTATCGTCCAGACCGCGCGATTGTGGTCCTCGACGTGAATCCAGTCCCGGATCTGATTCCCGGCCCCGTACAAGCGCGGCCGCACGCCATCGATGAGATTGGTGATCTGACGCGGAATGAACTTCTCCACATGCTGATACGGCCCGTAATTGTTGCTGCAATTGGAGATCGTGGCGCGCACCCCGAACGAGCGCACCCAGGCCCGCACCAGCATGTCGCTCGACGCCTTGGCCGCGGAATAGGGACTGGACGGATTGTAGGGAGTGCTCTCGCTGAATGCCGGGTCGTCCGCGCCCAGGTCGCCGTAGACCTCGTCGGTGGAGATGTGGTGAAACCGCACGTCGTGCCGCCGCACGGCCTCCAGCAGCGTGTATGTGCCGACGATATTGGTCTGCACGAAGGGCCACGGCCGGGCCAGCGAGTTGTCGTTGTGCGTTTCCGCGGCGAAGTGCACGACCGCGTCCACGCCACCGACCAAGCGGTCGACCAATTCGGCGTCGGCGATATCCCCGCGCACGAACTCGATGCGGTCGGCGATCGAATCCAGGGAGGCGCGGTTGCCCGCGTAGGTGAGCGCGTCCAGCACCACCACGCGGATATCCGGATACTCCGCCACGGTGCGCTGAACGAAGTTCGCGCCGATGAATCCGGCACCGCCGGTAATGAGCAATCGCACGGTGACCGATCATATCCGCCGAATGGATACCCGGAGTGCGCGTGGTGTCAATACCCTATTCAGGTCGAGTTTCCAGCATTGAAGGGCTTGATTAGTTGTGATCTTCGTCACACTTCAGTCGGATCGCCATTCGGATTGGTTCCCGAAAACCACACGCGCGCTGCGATTTTGCGCAATCTCACAGACCGCCGGTACCGTTCGGTGAACAGAACTTGAATTAATGGTCACAGCCGATTCACCGCACGTTAGCTGATCTGCATTTCGATTTGTGGGTCCCCCCGATTCGAAACCACCGAGGTTCACGAACATGTTGATGAGGAAATTCGCCGCGACGTCGGCCCTGGTGATCGCCGCCCTCGGCATCACCGCTGGCACCGTGAACGCGGCCCCGGCCCCCGCTGCCGACAACGGCGCGGTCAACTACAAGGCCACCACCACCAAGACCGCGACCATCATCAAGACCGATGCCGGTTCGATGGACGTCGAGAACGGCGTCTTCAAGATCAAGGCCGCCAACGGCAAGGTCCTCGCCGGCCAGGAACTGAACTTCCGCGTCGACGACTTCGTGTTCCCGATCGCCGCGAACATCGCCGGCAACACCGCCACCCTGACCCCGCAGCTCGACATGCAGCACGCGGTCTACAAGCCGGTCGACCTGCCCTACCAGGACAGCGCGCCGTGGAAGACCCCGTACGACCGTGAGCAGGCCGCCTTCAACCGCATGAAGGACACCATCTCCACCGGCGCCACCATCGGCACCCTGGTCGGTGGCCTCAGCGGTGGCGCGGTCGGTTGCGTCCTCGGCGGCATCGCCGGTGCGACCGTCGCGGCAGCGGCCATCGTCGGCCTGTTCGGCGCGTTCATCCCGGCCGCGGCTGTCGGCTGCCTCGGCGGCATCATCGCCGTCGGCGCGCTGGGCACCCTCGCGGGCCAGCTGCTGGTGACCGCTCCGGTCGCGATCGCGGCTGCGGCGCAGTACTTCACCACGATCAACGCCCCGTTCGTCGCGCCGAAGACCAAGTAATACCGGTCGAAGCGAACAAGCGCCCCCGCACGAAAAGACAGTGCGGGGGCGCTTTCTCATTCAAGACTTACGCGTTTCTCGTGCAGCAGCGGGTGAATCAGGCTGCCGCACAATAACTCTCATGCGGTCCGGGCAGGGCTCTCCGCCTCGATCCGGGCCCGCACGAAACGCGCCACCCGGCCCAGCACCGAGCGGCTCTCGGGCATGTTCGGCAGGATGCTCATGAACGCGTGCACCTGCCCGCGCCACAACTCCAGCGAGTTCGGCACCCCGGCCGCGGTCAGCCGCTCGGCCATCACCTCACAGTCGTAGCGCAGTAGTTCGTCCTCGCCGACGATCAGCAGCGCCGGTGGCAGACTCGCCAGCGCGCCGTTGACCGGGGACATCTCCGGGGCCAGGCGGCCCTCGACCGTCGCGCCGTATTCGACCACCCGCTCCAGCCCCGACAGCGGGATGTAGGGATCGCGGTCGACGTTCACGTAATCCTGTTTCGCCGCGCAGTCCAGATCCAGCAGCGGGGACAGCCCCACCAGCCCGGCCGGGGTGGGCAGGCCCAGCTCGGCCGCGCGCAACGCGGTCGCGAAACTCAGATACCCACCGGCCGAATCGCCCGCGAAGACGATCCGCGCGGGATCAGCGCCGTGCCGCAGCAGCCACCGGTACGCGGTCAGGCAGTCCCGCACCGAATCGGCGATGGAGGCGCCTGGGAGCTGGCGGTATTCGACGTTGACCACCGGCAGCCCGGTGCGGCGGGCCAGGGCGGCCGCGATCGGGCGATGGGTGTCCAGGCCGCACAGGAAGAAGCCGCCGCCGTGCAGGTACATGACCGCGCCGTCGCGCAGGGCCCTCCGGGCTCCGGCCGGACGCAGGATCTCCATCCGGAAACCGTTGAGCCGCACCTGCTCTCGTTCCACCCCGCTCGGGCCCGGACGCAGCGCGGAGAGCCCGTCGACGAGCAGGCGCGCGACCGGCATGGTCAGCGGGGTGACCGGATAGTGCCGCACGAACGGCCCGACGACGCCTCGGCAAGCCAGCAGCAACATTCGGGAGGTCAGACTGATCCCGTCGGGATTCGCGACCACACCCGGCCCGGCTTCCCGCATTCCCACGGTTGTCGTCATCACGCACCACCTCACTCCGGACGCGCCGCGACGTCGGCAACCGGAGGTCCGGAGGCGAGTTGTCGGCGCTGACATCTCACACAGTGCCATTTCAGAAGACCACGGATAGGTGATCCACGCAATACGAATCGGCAGGATCGAGGCCCGCATAACCCGCCGTGACGGTTTCGGCACCGACTCGGAACCTCATCGAGCCCAATCGCACGTCGGCTGGCAGACTCGTGTGACATGCGCGGAATCATTCTGGCCGGAGGCACCGGAACGCGGCTGCACCCGATCACGCGCGGGGTGAGCAAGCAGCTGGTCCCGGTCTACGACAAGCCGATGATCTACTACCCGCTCTCGACGCTGATGCTGGCCGGGATCCGGGACATCCTGATCATCACCACCCCCGAGGACGCGCCGTCGTTCCACCGGCTGCTCGGCGACGGGTCGCAGTTCGGCATCTCGATCAGCTACGTGGTGCAGCCCGAACCCGACGGGCTGGCCCGCGCGTTCGTCCTCGGCGCGGCTCACATCGGTACCGAACCGGCCGCACTCGTGCTGGGCGACAACATCTTTCACGGGCCCGGCCTGGGCACCCGGCTGCGGCGGTTCCATCGGATCAGCGGCGGCGCGATCTTCGCGTACCGGGTGTCCGATCCGACCGCGTACGGTGTGGTCGAATTCGCCGACGGCCGTGCGATTTCCATCGAGGAGAAGCCCGCGCGGCCGCGCTCGAACTACGCCATCCCGGGGCTGTACTTCTACGACAACGACGTCGTGGAGATCGCCCGCGAGCTGAAGCCTTCCGCGCGTGGCGAATACGAGATCACCGATATCAACCGGAGCTATCTGGAACAGGGCCGGCTCCAGGTCGACGTGCTGGCCCGCGGCACCGCCTGGCTCGACACCGGCACCTTCGACTCGCTGCTGGACGCGGCCAACTACGTCCGTACCATCGAGGAACGCCAGGGCTTGAAAATCGGTGCGCCCGAAGAGGTTGCGTGGCGGATGGGTTATATCGACGACGAGCGGCTGGTCCGGTTGGCCGAACCGCTGACGCGCTCGGGGTACGGCGACTATCTGCTCGGACTGCCCGCGCGCGGGCGCGAGACGAATCCGCCGGAATACGAACAGGATTGGTGATATGCAGATTCGGGAACTGTCCGTACCCGGCGCGTGGGAGTTCACGCCGCGGCTGCACGGGGACGAGCGCGGGATCTTCCTCGAGACGTTCAAGGCTTCGGAGTTCGAGAAGGTCGTCGGGCGGCCGTTCGATCTGCGGCAGGTCAACACCTCGGTGTCCGCGGCCGGCGTGCTGCGCGGTATCCACTACACCGAAACCCCGCCCGGCCAGGCGAAATACGTCACCTGCGCGCGGGGGGCGTTCCTGGACGTCATCGTGGATCTGCGCCCCGACTCCCCCACCTTCGGCACCTGGGACACCGTCCTGATCGACGACGCCGACCGCCGCTCGGTCTACCTCTCCGACGGCCTCGGCCACGCCCTGCTCTCCCTCGAGGACAACTCCACCGCCACCTACCTGTGCTCGCTGGAGTACTCCCCCGAATTCGACCGCGACCTCGACGCTTTCGATCCGGACCTCGCCATCGACTGGCCCACCACGGGCCGCAACGGAGAGCCCCTCACCTACACCCGCTCCCCCAAAGACGCTGCCGCACCGACCCTTCGCAGCTTGCGGGGCTGATCATTGATCATCCATCCGAGGATCGAAGTCCGACAATTGGTTCCGCCCCACGAACACCGACATCGACGTTCGCGAGATGCGGCCGCGACCCGTCCGACCGATGAGACACCCGGCAGGTGCGAGCGCCGAACACGGGGTCGACCGGTAAGCACCGAGCCATGCCCCGCAGCGACGGCGAGCCTAGCACGCAGCGGACCCCTTGGTGACGAATGCTGTTCGCCACCAAGGGGTTTCAACTGATCGGAGGGTCAGGCGGCGGCGAGTTCCTGCTTCGGGTTCTCGTCGAGGTCTGCGACGGGCTCGGTGGCCCGGCGGGTGGGGAGGAAGTGGGTGAGGGCGATCAGGGCTCCGATGGCCGCGACGACGCCGACGAAGATCAGGCCGGGGCGGTAGCCGGACAGGACGGCGGCGGGTGAGGTGTCGGTGTGCGGGCCCGAGGCGATGATGGCGGTGTTGATCGCCAGCACGATGGCCGCGCCGACCTGCATGGAGGTTTGCAGGACGCCGGCGGCCAGGCCCTGTTCGTCGTCGTCGATTCCGGCGGTGGCCTGGATGTTGATGGCCGGGAAGCCGATCCAGCCGATGCCGACCAGCAGCACCGCGGGCAGCAGCACGGTCAGGTAGGACGGGTGCGTGTCGACGCGCAGGAACAGCAGGTAGCCCACGGCCATCGCGATCATGGTGACCGCGATGATCGGGCCGGTGCCGAACCGGTCGACCAGCTTGTCGGAGAACACCGAGGACAGCGCCACCAGCAGACCCACCGGCAGCAGACCCATCGCCAGTTGCAGCGGCGACCAGTGCAGCGCGTCCTGGAGGTAGAGCGTCACGATGAACTGCCAGCTGAAGTACGACCCGGCCAGCGCGATGATCACCAGACTCGCCCGCACCAGCGTCACCCGGCGCAGGATGCCGAGCCGGATCAGCGGATGCCGCACCCGCTTCTCCACCGCGACGAAGCCGACGAACAACGCCGCCACCGCCGCGAAGGAACCGATCGTGCGGGCCGAGGCCCAGCCCGCCTGCGGCGCGGAGACCACGGTGTAGACCAGCAGCAGCATGCCCGCAGTGGACAGCAGCGCGCCCAGCAGATCGTGTCCGCCCTCCTCGGCGCGCCGGTCGCGCGGCACCAGGACGAGCGCGGCGATGAGTGCGGCCAGGGCGATCGGCACCGGCAGCAGGAAGGTCCAGCGCCAGCCGAGTCCGGTCATCAGCCCGCCGAACACCAGGCCCATCGAGTAGCCGCCCGCGCCGAACACGGTGTAGATGGACAGCGCCTTGTTGCGCGCGGGTCCCTCGGCGAAGTTGGTGGTGATGATGGACAGGCCGGTCGGCGCGGTGAACGCCGCGGCCAGCCCCTTGATGAAGCGGGTCGCGATGAGCAGGGCGGCCGAGCTGACCAGCCCGCCCGCGAGTGAGGCCAGAGCGAACACCCCCAGCGCGATCAGGAAGACGCGGCGGCGGCCGAGCAGGTCGGCGGTGCGCCCGCCGAGCAGCAGCAGCCCACCGTAGCCCAGCACATAGCCGCTGACCAGCCATTGCAGGGTGGAGGTGCCCAGATGCAGATCCTTACCGATGGACGGCAGGGCCACACCGATCATCGAAACGTCGAGTCCGTCGAGGAACAGCACGATGCACAGCGTGATCAGCATGCCCCACAGGCGTGCCGACCACCGGGTATCGGCAGCCGAGCCCGCCGAGAACGTTGCCGTGGAAGTCATGACCCGGAACATTACTTGCACACGCATTAAATGCGCAAGCATTAAATGCGTTTGCATTGTTCGACCCGGACCACTAGGATGGCGGCATGACAAAGGCGTCGACAGCGTCAGCGCCGCGAGCGGCAGCACCCACCGCTCTGGTGGGCAAGTGGCGCGAACTCCTGGACAAACACGCGACCGTGTCCTGCGCCCTGGAGAAGGAGTTGCAGCAGCGACATCGCATCGGCCTGAGCGAATTCGAGACGCTCGACCGCCTGATCGACGCCGACTGCGAGACGTACCGGATGAGCGATCTGGCCGCCGACATCTACCTGAGTCAGAGCGCCCTGTCCCGCGCGGTCGCCCGCCTCGAGCGCGACGGCCTGGTCAGCCGCAGCATGTGCAGCGACGACCGCCGCGCCATCTTCGTCTGCCTCACCGACCAGGGCCGCACCGTACACGCCGAGTCGGCCCGCACCCACCGCGAAATCCTCGAGGCGACGCTGTAACCGCCTCTCCGCGAACGGCTTTCACGACGGATGGCGCCTGACAAAGGTGTGAACTGCCGACTCCGCACGCACGCCACCGAATCCGTAAGGCGGTACGCGGGAAGACCTGCACACAGCCCCGATCTTCGGCGTTCATACCACCGCTCGAATACACCCGCCGAGTCGTACTCGACTCACGAAATTGGTTGTCGCGGTATCCGATTCCGGCCACCTGCCACGGCAGCGCCGACTACGATTTCAACCCGGCGCGGGCCTGTTCGAGGGGTTCGCGAGCGTCGATGGCGACCGCGCGGATGCTCTCGAAAGCATCGCGGTAGCGGTTGACCTCGTGGTCCTTGTCGAAATACGCGGTGCCGGTGTAGTTCTGCACGAAGACGACCGGCGGTTCGGCCAATTCGCCTGCGGCGTCATCGAATTCGAGTAGGCTGAAACAGCCGGAGTCCATGCCCTCGTGGTAGCCGGAATCGGTTGGCACCACCCGGATCTCGATATTGGGTAGCTCACACAGCCGGCGTAGGTGATCTAGTTGAGCGGCCATCACACCGGTGCCGCCGATGCGGTGCCACAGCAGCGCCTCGGTGATCATCGCTTCCAGCCGAAGGGGATTCGAAGCGCGGGTGAGCACCGACTGCCGCGCGACCCGCACCGCGACCTTCCGATCGATCTCCACCGCCGAACTGTCCGGATGCGCGCCGGCCAGCACCGCGCGGGCGTAGTCCGGAGTCTGCAACAGGCCCGGGACCAGCTCGTTCTCGTAGGTGGCCAGCCGGGTGGCGGCCTCCTCGAGCCCCAGGTACACCTCGAAACCCTCGGGAATCACATCGGAATACTCGGTCCACCAGCCGCGCGCCTTGGTCTCGCGGGCCAGCGCGATGAGGGGTTCGGCCGCCTCCGCCGCCGCACCGTAGATCTTGCACATGGCCTCGACGTCCAGCCCGCGCAACGAGGTCTGCCCGGTTTCGATGCGCCAGATCTTGGCCTCGGACCATTCCAGCCGCTGGGCGGCCACCCGCGTGGTCATCCGGGCTCGGTTGCGCAGATCCCGCAGCCGCCGGCCCAGTTGGCGGCGGGGCATCGTGGAACCGGTGATCCCGTGCGGTAGGCCCATGTACTTCCCCCTGTGTCCCGTGCGCCGATCGTACTCGCCCATCGCGGCACACCGAACGGCAAAAACCCTTATGCGGTACCGGATTCGGCTGCCCCGGACCCGAGTTCGGATTGTCGCACAACAAAACGATCTCCCGATCGAGTTGTGGCGCAATCACGCCAACATCACAGATGGGCCAATCAGGATTATTTTCGATCGGAACGCCTGCGGAACCGCCAGAACTGCACCGCCCGCACATCTTCGGACAGCTGGTTCACCGGCTCGGCCACATCCGAGAGCACCTGGAACAGATCGTCGGCCAGTTCGGTGATGTGCTCGACCCGCCCGGCCAGTCGCGCGGCGTTCACCAGGAACTCGAGCGCCAACCGCACCACCGCGGCGATCGTCAGCCCCAGCGGCACCGCGACCACCACCAGGAACACCAGCCCCAGCGGTAACGACAGCTGCCACAGCAGCACCGTCAGCACGATCGGCACCCCGATGGCGAAGGACAGCCCCAGGATGTAGGCCAGCGGCAGCAGCGTGCGCGTCGCGGGCCGGGCGAACTGGACGTCCAGCAACGCCCGCGCGGCCGCGGCACACCACGCGCCGAACGCCCCCGGACTGCGGAACGGTTCGGCACGCGGCTCCTCGCCCGCGGTGCGGGAACGCAACGGCAGCCGCTGGGCCACGGACTCGCGCCAGGCGAGGTACTCCTCGCCGGCCGCCGCGGGCACGGATTCGCCGGGGTCATCGGTCATGACCGTGATCCTCTACCCACCGGCACCCTGCGGCAATGCGACCGCTCCCAGCGGACGTTAAGAAATCCGTTGGGATTCTGCCAGCCCCAACGGATTTGATTCACAGGGAGCACCTCAGGGATTCACAGGAAGCGGCGCGAAGGTAAGAGCCATGACAGCCCGGAGCACGACCACCAAGGCTATAGCAGTTGCGAATCAAACTGCCGATCTTGTGACGAATTCTACGGCTGCCGAAAAAGTTTCGGGGATATGTAACACCACGGATGCTGTGCGCCGATATCCCTCACGTCCGGCCGGTGATCGTGACCGACCAGTGACAGCAGCAAGACCAAACAGCACCCAAGTAGCACCCAGATCTAACCGGGGAATGGAGAAGACAGTGCGTACGACGTTTCCGACTTCCGTCAAGGCGGCCACGCTGGCTGCCAGCGCGCAGGACTACATCCGGCGCGGCTGGACGGTCGCCGAAACGGCCAACGGCATCTGCCTGATCACCGACGAGGCTGTATCGGGCATCGAGGTCACCGGCGAACTCGCCGTCGCCGTGCGCCGGTTCCTGCGGGCGAACGACCTGACCGGCCCGGTCATCGAGATCCCGGGCGCCGAGCGTCGCGAGATCCACCTGGTGACCGGCGTCGCCAAGGCCACCATGGCGATCGAGGCCCTGCGCAAGGCGGGCGCGATCGTGCACACCGACGGTGCGGGCATCCCGCTGCCGCCGACCCAGCTCTCGACCGGTGACGCCTGCTGGGGCGTCGCCCCGAGCGAGGCCCGCTGGATCCCGCCGGTGGTCGCGCTCGGCGCGGCCGTCCGCTCGGCCCTCAGCGGTCGCCGCAAGCCGCAGCTGGCCCGCATCGCCAGCTGAATCCAGGCTGAAGTTTCAACTCCGCAAAACCGCGATGACGGCCCGGTTGTCGCGGTTTCGCGTTGCGTATGGCCGTTTACATATTGGCGGCGGGCCACACGGGTGATGATGGGGATATGAGCAGCATCTTTGGCCTCCGCTCCGCTACGGCGGGTTCGCGGCCCCCGGAAGTCTCGAACGATGTCAGCAATTAGTCATCGCACCGCGTTGCGCACCTGCCCGCTGTGCGAGGCGGTGTGCGGACTCGAGTTGACCCTCGACGCGCAGGATCACGTCGTCGGGGTACGCGGGGATCGCCAGGATCCGTTCAGCCGCGGATTCCTGTGCCCGAAGGGTGCGAGCCTGGGACATCTGGACGCCGATCCGGACCGGCTGACCCGGCCGATGATCCGCGACCGCGCCGACGACAGCTGGCGCACCGCCTCCTGGCAGGAGGCGTTCGACCTTGTCGCCGAACGGATTCCGGCACTGGTCCAGGAGTACGGTCGCGGGGCCGCGGCGCTGTATCTGGGAAATCCCAACGCGCACACCGTCGCCGGGGCGCTGTATGTGCCGGTGTTGATGCGCGCGTTGAGCACTCGCAATCTGTATTCGGCCAGTACCGCCGATCAGATGCCCAAACAGGTCGCCAGCGGACTGATGTTCGGCGATCCGCTGACCGTGCCGGTGCCGGATCTGGATCGCACCGATCTGCTGCTGATGCTCGGCGCGAATCCGCTGGAGTCCAACGGATCACTGTGTACCGCACCGGATTACCCGGGACGTCTGAAGGCGTTGCGCAAACGCGGCGGTCGGCTCGTGGTGGTGGATCCGCGTCGCACCCGCACCGCGAAGATCGCCGACGAACATCTGTTCATCCGGCCCGGCAGCGATGCCTACCTGCTGTTCGGGATCGTGCACACGCTGTTTGCGGAAGATCTCACCGATATCGGCGTCCCGGTCGACGGACTGGACGAGGTGCGCTCGGCCGCAACCGATTTCACCCCCGAGGTGGTCGCCGCCCGCACCGGCGTCCCCGCCGACACGGTCCGACGTCTGGCCCGCGAACTCGCCGCCGCGCCCAGCGCCGCGGTCTACGCCCGAATCGGTACCTGCACAGCCGAATTCGGCACCCTGACGCAATGGCTGGTCGATGTGATCAACGCGCTCACCGGCAACCTGGATCGTCCCGGCGGCGCGATGTTCGCCACCGCCGCCGCCCTCGGCATCGAACGCAGCCGCCCGTTCCGGCTCGGCCGCTGGCACACCCGCGTGCGCGAATTGCCCGAAGCCATGGGCGAATTCCCGATCGCGACGCTCGCCGAGGAGATCCGCACCCCGGGCGAGGGGCAGATCCGGGCGCTGATCACCGTCGCCGGGAATCCGGTGCTGTCCGCGCCCGGCGGCCCGCGACTGGGTTCGGCGCTGGCCGAACTCGAGTTCATGGTGAGCGTGGATCGCTACCTCAACGAGACCACCCGGCACGCCGATGTGATCCTGCCGCCGCCGCGCACCGTGCAGTCGCCGCACTACGATTTCGCGCTGCTGCAATTCGCGGTGCACAACTACGCGCGCTACTCCCGGCCCGCGGTTCCGCTCGGTGACGCCGTCGCCGAGGCGGAGATCCTGGCCCGGTTGGCGCTCGCGGTTTCCGGCCAGCAAACCGAGCCGAGCCACGATCCGATCGCCGCCGTGGACGAGTTGGTCATCGCCGGGACGTTGCACAAGGCCGGACTGCTGGAACGTCGCGAGGAGCTGCTCGGCGAGAACAGCACCGAACAGCGCATCGACATGATGCTGCGGCTGGGCCCCTACGGCGAATGGAATTCCGCCGTGACGCCCGAGAACGCCGCCGTCCACGAGGGCCTGAATCTGCAAGTGCTGCTGGACAATCCGCACGGTATCGACCTGGGACCGCTGCGCCCGCGGCTGCCCGGCGTGCTGCGCACCGCCTCGCGTCGCGTGGATCTGGCCCCGCCGCAGCTACTCGAGGACGTGCACCGGCTGCGCGCCCGTCTCGCCGACGACGCACCCGAAATCCTGCTCATCGGCCGCCGCCAGCTGCGCTCCAACAACAGCTGGATGCACAACATCCCCACCCTGGTCGGCGGCTCCAACACCTGCACCCTGCACATCCACCCCGACGACGTCGCCCGCCTCGGCCTCACCGACCGCGCGGTGGTGAAATCCGCCGCGGGCACGCTCACCGTCCCGCTCGAACCGACCGACGAGATCATGCCCGGGGTGGTCAGCCTGCCGCACGGGTGGGGGCACGAGGCGAACGAGACGCAATCGGTCGCGCGCACTCATCCCGGGGTGAATGCCAACACTCTGACCGACGACTCGCTGGTCGACGTTCCTTCGGGGAATGCTGTGTTCAACGGCGTTCCGGTCACTGTCGGCCCAGCCTGATCGCAACGCTCGAGAACGGACGGCCGAGTTCGGATCTCGCTCCGAGATTGGTCCATGCGCGGCGGAACTGTCTTCGATCACCGCGCTGCGGCCCGTCCGAGCAACCTTCCGGAGAACTTCCCCGTCGGCGTACGTCAGTGCATCTTGAAGATGACCGCGCGCTGCACGACGAAGTTGATCACCGTGGCGACGCCCTGCGCGACCACGAAGGCGACCAGCACCGCCAGGGCCACCGCATGACCCCCGAGGCTCAACTTCATCGCGGGCAACGTCGTGTTCAGCAACGCGTTGATGCCGACCTGCGCGGCGAAGGTGATCGCGTACAGCACGACCACCGCGACGAACCGGGCGCGGCTGGGTTCGGCCTTGAATGTCCAGCGCCGGTTGATCAGGTACGCGGTCGTGGTGCCGACGATGAAGCTGCACGCCTTGGCGATATCGCGCTCGAGCCCGCACACCTTCCACAACACCAGGTAGAGCCCGAAATCCACCACCGCCGACAACGCACCGGTGAGGATGAACCGGATGATCTGCGTCTTCAGATCGACGTCCGTGCTCTGCTCGACTCGGCGTTCCAGGGGCCCTACGTGGTTACGCACGCTGCCTCCTTCGGGCCCGCCTTCCACGCCGGCCGGCTCATCGACCAGGGGCAATTCGGGCGGCAGGGGAAGATGGGGTTCCGCAGTCACGGGCACGAGCGTAGCGGGCCGCGCCGAACGCGTCGGTCCCCCCGACGATCGGCTGTCCAGTAACTTCCCAGCGCACTGTGACATGGGTTCCATCCAGCGGAGGCGACGGTGACGCCCGGCCCTTCATCCGGCGATACCTGTAGCCTCTATGCCGATGTCCACGAAAGCTCAGACCTCCACAGCCGCGGATCCGACCGCCAGTGAGGGCGGCGAACCGCAGATCGGCAGCGCCGAGTCGCAGGGATCCCCAGCACTCGCCACGCACACCCGTCGGCTGACCGGATGGGGTCGCACCGCGCCAACCACCTCCGAAGTGCTCTCGACCGGTGATCCGGAAGTGATCGCCCGGGCCGTCACCATGGTCGCCGAGGACAACGAATCCAAGCCCGCGCACCTGCGTCGCGGCGTCATCGCCCGCGGCCTCGGCCGGTCCTACGGCGATCACGCGCAGAACGCCGGCGGCCTGGTCGTCGACATGACCGCGCTGAACCGCATCCACCGCATCGACCGCGACACCCGCATGGTCGACGTGGACGGCGGCGTCAGCCTGGATCAGCTGATGAAGGCGGCGTTGCCGTTCGGCCTGTGGGTTCCGGTGCTGCCGGGCACCCGGCAGGTCACCATCGGCGGCGCCATCGCCTCCGACATCCACGGCAAGAACCACCACAGCGAAGGCAGTTTCGGCAACCACGTCCGCTCGATCGAACTGCTCACGGCCGACGGGCAGGTGCAGCACATCACGCCCAAGCGCAACGCCAAGTTGTTCTGGGCGACGGTCGGCGGCAACGGGCTGACCGGCATCATCCTGCGCGCGAGCATCGAGATGGCGCCGACCGAGACGGCGTACTTCATCAACGACGGCGTCAAGACCACGACGTTGGACGAGACGATCGCCGCGCACAGTGACGGCAGCGAGGCGAACTACACGTACTCGAGCGCGTGGTTCGACGTGATGAATCCCGCGCCGAAACTGGGCCGGGCCACGATCACCCGCGGTCGCCTCGCGAAGCTGGACGAACTGCCGAAGAAGAAGCAGAAGGCTCCGCTGAAATTCGATGCGCCGCAACTGCTTACGGTGCCGCCGATCTTCCCGAGCTTCACCATGAACAAGCTCACGCTCGGTACCGTCGGCGAGGCGTACTACGCGATGGGCGGCAACTACACCGGCAAGATCCAGAACCTGACGCAGTTCTATCACCCGCTGGACATGGTCGCGGAATGGAATCGCGCCTACGGTCCGGCCGGATTCCTGCAGTACCAGTTCGTGGTGCCGACCGAGGCGGTCGAGGAATTCAAGAAGATCATCGTGGACATCCAGGCGTCCGGGCACTATTCCGCGCTGAACGTGTTCAAGCTGTTCGGCCCGGGTAACCCTGCGCCGCTGAGCTTTCCGATGCAGGGTTGGAACATCTGCGTCGACTTCCCGATTCGTCCCGGCCTCAACGAGCTGGTCAGCGATCTGGACCGCCGCGTCATGGAATTCGGCGGCCGTCTCTACACCGCGAAGGACTCCCGCACCACCGCGGAGGCCTTCCACAAGATGTATCCCCGGATCGACGAGTGGATCAAGATCCGCCGAAGTGTCGATCCCACAGGCGTTTTCATGTCCGACATGGCGAGAAGGCTGGAGTTGCAGTGATCAACGCCGTAGGTAACCCGCAGACGATTCTGCTCCTGGGCGGCACCTCGGAAATCGGCCTCGCGATCTGCGCCGAGTACCTGAAGAAGGGCCCGGCCCGCATCGTGCTGGCCGCGCTGCCGAACGATCCGCTGCGCGCGGACGCGGTCGCGCAGATGGAGGCCGCGGGTGCGTCGGCGGTCGAGGTCGTGGACTTCGACGCGCTGGACACCGACAGCCACCCGAAGGTGATCGACGCGGCGTGGAGCGCGGGCGATGTGGACGTCGCCATCGTCGCCTTCGCCCTGGACGGCGACCCCGAGGAACTCTGGCAGAACCAGGCCAAGGCCGTGCGCGTGGCCGGGGTCAACTACACCGCCTCGGTCTCGGTCGGCGTGCTGCTGGGCGAGAAGATGAAGGCGCAGGGCTTCGGCCGCATCATCGTGATGTCCTCGGTGGCCGGTGAGCGCGTGCGTCGCTCCAACTTCGTCTACGGCTCCACCAAGGCCGGCCTGGACGGCTTCTACCTGGGCCTCGGCGAGGCACTGCGCCCGCACGGCCCCCGCGTCACCGTCATCCGCCCCGGCATGGTCCGCACCCGCTTCTCGGCGCACGTCAAGGAAGCGCCGATGACGGTCGACAAGGAAGACATCGCCACCCTCGCGGTCTCCTCGGCCCAGAAGGGCAAGGACCTGGTCTGGGCCCCCAACCAGTTCCGCTTCGTCATGATGATCCTGCGCCACATACCGCGCCCGATCTTCCGCCGCCTCCCGATCTAGTCGTAGATCGCGAGCAGCACCATCGGTCCCGGGGCGTCGAAACGCCCCGGGATCTTCCGTATAGCGAGGACCGGAGCCGTTCGACCGTAACCTGACGGACCTCGTCCGCCGCCGTGCGGGCGACTGGTTAGGCTGGCGCGCGGCGACGGACGCTCGAGCAGCGTGGCGAGAAGACTTTCCGGAGGCACAGTGCACAGGATCGGGCAGTTCCCGGTAGGCGGTTCGGCCGCGCGGCGATCGAGTGCGGACTTCCCTGACGGGATGGCTGCGGTCTGCGGCCGGCTCTCCGAACAGTCCTGGCACACTCGACGATCTGCCCCGCGGCAACGCGGCGATGATGTTGTGACGGACGGAGTTTCAGCGGAAGGGCTGCGGTGAATTCGGTGGGGCGCTTGTCGATGGTGGGTCGGCGGATCGGCGGGGCCGTGGGGGACGGTGTAATTGCGACCGTCGTCGCGGTGGTCGTGGCCGTGGTCGGTCTCGAGGCGTTTTCGGTGGTGCACTGGCCTGCGTTCAACTCGTCCAATGTGACTCGGGCGGTTACCACCGTGGGGCAGGTGGTCGCCGCGGTGGTGTTGGTCGTGGCGGTGGGGTTGATGCGGGCGCGGCGGTGGCCGTGGGTGGCGAAAGTGCTTTCCTGGGTGGGGATTTCGGGGTTCGTCACGGTGACGTTGGGGATGCCGTTGGCGGCTACGAAGTTGTATCTGTACGGGATTTCGGTGGATCAGGAGTTCCGGACCGAATTCCTGACGCGGCTGACCGATTCGGCGGCGCTGCACGATATGACCTATGTGGATCTGCCGCCGTACTACTCGGCGGGGTGGTTCTGGGTCGGCGGGCGGGTGGCCAGTGTGCTGGGGCTGTCGGGGTGGGAGGCGTTCAAACCGTGGGCGATCGTGTCGCTGGCGGTGGCGTCGGTGCTGGCGGCGGTGTTGTGGTCCAAGCTGATTCGCGCGGATTGGGCGGTCGGGGTGGCGGCGGTCACCACGGCGGTGATGGTGGCCTATGCCTCGCCCGAGGCGTACAGCGCGGTGCTGGTGGTGTTGTTCGCTCCGGCGATGGTGTTGGCGTGGGGTGCGCTGCATCGGCCGCCGAGTTCGGGTGACGAGACATCTGTCGCGACGGCCGGTGGTTGGGGCGCGGTCATCGGCACCGGGGTGTTCCTGGGTGTTTCGGCCATGTCCTACACGCTGTTCTTCGGCATCGCGGTCTTCGCGGTCTGCCTGATGGGGCTGTTCGCGTGGGTCGCGGCGATCGCCCGACGACGCGGCGAGACCGACCGCGCGGGCCTGTGGTGGCTGCGCGAACTGGGGCCGATTCTGTTGCGGCTCATCGTGATCGGCGTCATCTCCGGTGCGCTCGGCCTGCTCACCTACGGGCCCTACCTGCTGCAGGCGCTGAGCGGGCACATGTCCAACGCGGCCATGCACTATCTGCCCGAGGCGGGTTCGCAACTCGCCTTCCCGATGTTCGACTTCTCGCTGCTGGGCCTGCTGTGCCTGGTCGGCACGATCTGGCTGGTGCTGCGGGCGGCGAGTTCGCGGCGGGCGCAGGCGCTGGGGATCGCGGTGGTGGCCATCTATCTGTGGTCGCTGCTGTCGATGACCGTGACCGTCATCGGGACGACGCTGCTGGAGTTCCGGCTCGAACCGATCCTGCAGGTCCTGCTGGCCTCGGCCGGAGTCTTCGGATTCGCCGAGGGCACCCGCGCGGTTTACCAGATCCTGAACGAGCCCAAGCGTTTTCGCGCGGTGGCCGTCGTGGTCGGGGTGCTCGGCGCGCTCGCCTTCGCCCAGGACATCCCGAGCATCCTGAACACCGAGATCACCACCGCCTACACCGACACCGACGGCAACGGGACGCGGGCCGATCAGCGCAGCCCGTCGGCGGTGTCGCACTATCACGAGGTCGATGCCGCGCTGCTGGCCCAGACCGGGCGTCCGCGCGACCGGACCGTGGTACTCACCGCGGACACCAGCTTCCTGGCCTACTACCCGTACTACGGTTTCCAGGCGCTGACCCCGCACTACGCCAATCCGCTGGCCGAGTTCGACGCCCGCGCCGACGAGATCGCCCGCTGGTCCGAGCTCGAGTCCCCGGCCGAACTCCGCGACGCCCTCGCGCACTCCCCCTGGCGCGCGCCGGACGCCTTCCTGTTCCGCAGCAGCGGCGACAGCTACACCCTGCGGCTGTCCTCGGATGTGTACCCGAACGATCCGAACGTGCGACGCTACTCCGTGACGTTCCCCAAGACGTTGTTCGCGGACCCGCATTTCCGGATCACCGATATCGGCCCGTTCACCCTGGTCGTCGTCCAGTGATGCGAACAACGCCTCTACCTGCGGTTTCAATACACCCACAGTGACAAGGTGGCGATGCACACACATCGACCAGCCTGTGCATAACCTTGTGGAATAGGGCATTTTCTGTGGATAACTCCTCGCCACCGCACCCACCTCGGGGAATGATTCCCCCCGTCGGAGCCCGGCGAGGGGAATCACACCGGCCCATGGCTAGCATCGGGGATCGTGCGCGCTGACTCCCCGGGGTTCTCCCGTGTCCGGCTGATTGCTCTCGTCTCGGGAGTGCTTGCGGTCCTGCTGGCGGTGATCACGCCACTACTGCCGGTCCGGCAGGATCACGCGACGCTGGACTGGCCGCAGCCGCAATCGGTCGACGTGAACGCGCCGCTGGTCTCGTACACCCCACTCGAACTGCATCTTTCGCTGCCGTGCACGGTGTTGAAGAGTCTGCCGCACGGCACCGTCCTGGCCACGGTCCCGGTCGACGCCCCGAAGGCCACCGCCAAGGGCCTGCTGGTGCGGATCGGCGACGAACCGGGCACCGGCCGCACGTTCTCGGTACTCCAGCGCGAGATCCCGGTGCTGTCCGCGCCGGTCACCGAGATCGCCGGATGCGGTGAGTTCACCCTCGATTCCACCGTCGCCGGGACCACCGCCACCCTGACCGGCGTCCACCGCCAGGACGGCACCCCGTTCACCAATACCGTCGCCGGAGATGTGCGCCCGCAACTGGTCGGCGTGTTCACCGATCTGACCCGCGCCCAGTTCGGCGCCGCGCACCTGCACGCCGACGTCGACGCGCGGTTCTCCTCCTCCCCGACCGGGCTCAAGACCGCCGCGACCGTCGGCGTGGTGCTGTTCACCGTGCTCGCCCTGGTCATGCTGCACCTGATCGACACCGCCGACGGCCGCCGCCCGCGCCGCTTCCTGCCCGCGCACTGGTGGCGGGTCACCCTCGCCGACGTGGTCGTGCTGGGCACGCTGGTGCTGTGGCACATCATCGGCGCGAACACCTCCGACGACGGCTACATCCTGAACATGGCTCGCACGGCCGGACACTCGGGCTACATGTCCAACTACTACCGGTGGTTCGGCGTCGCCGAGGCCCCCTTCGGCTGGCCGTACGAAATCCTGTCCTGGATGACCCGGATCAGCGATTCGAGTCCCTGGATGCGGCTGCCCGCGCTGCTGGCGGGCATCCTGTGCTGGCTGGTGATCAGCCGGGAAGTGTTGCCGCGCCTGGGCGCTCGGGTGCGCCGCGACCGGGTGGCGCTGTGGACCGGCGGCCTGATCTTCCTGGCCGCCTGGCTGCCCTACGACAACGGCCTGCGCCCCGAACCGCTGATCGCGTTGGGCGCGTTGCTGACCTGGGCCTCGATCGAACGCGCGATCGCCACCGGACGTCTGCTCCCGGCCGCGATCGGCGTACTCATCGCGGCCTTCTCGCTGGCCGCCGGGCCGACCGGACTGATCTGCATCGCCGCCATGATCGCCGGATCGCGGCCGGTCCTGCAGATCATCGTCAAACGCGCGCGCCACGGTTCGGGCCGCGAGACGCCGGACGCGAAACGCGGCGGAATCGGTTCGGTCCTGCTGCGTTACGGCTCGGTGCTGGCCCCCGGCGTCGCCGCCGGAACCCTCGTGCTGGTGGTCGTCTTCGCCGATCAGACTCTCGCCGCTGTCATGGAGGCGACCCGGGTCCGCACGATCATCGGCCCCAATGCCGCCTGGTTCGACGAACGCACCCGCTGGGACGCGCTGCTGTCGCTGTCACCCGACGGCTCGCTCGCTCGCCGGTTCGGCATCCTGGGCATCCTGCTGTGCCTGGCGGTGTGCGTGCTGGTGATGTTGCGCAAGAACGGCCGGATTCCGGGGACCTCGCGCGGGCCGTCCGCACGCATCCAGGGCGTCGTGTTCATGTCGCTGCTGCTGATGATGTTCACGCCGACCAAGTGGACCCATCACTTCGGCGTGTACGCGGGACTGGCCGGTTCGATGGCCGCACTCACCGCGGTCGCGGTGGGGGCCAACGGAATTCGCGCGCGCTACAACCGCTCGGTCTTCGCCGCCGGGGTGTTCTTCCTGCTGGCGGTGACGTTCACCGGGTCGAACGGCTGGTGGTACGTGTCGAGTTACGGGGTGTCCTGGTACGACAAGGCCCCACTGCTGTTCGGCAAGGGTTTCTCCACCGCGTTCCTGGGCCTGGCGGTGCTGTGCCTGCTGCTCGCGGCCTGGCAGTACTACCGGGAACCGTACCGGCGCAAGGACATTCCGGGCGCCAAGCGACGTTTCGACAGTGTCGCGGTGCAGCCGCTGACCATCGCCGCCGCGGCCATGGTGCTCTTCGAGGTCGCCTCCCTGGGCAAGGCCGCGATCACCCAGTACCCGGCGTACTCCATCGCGAAGTCGAATCTGCGTGCGCTGGGCGGGAATTCGTGCGCCCTCGCCGATGACGTCCTGGTCGAGACGAATACCGCGGACTCGCTGCTCACCCCGTTCTCCGGCCCCGCCGCCAACGGCCTGTCCGGCGACAGCACCGGTTTCACCCCGAACGGCGTGGCCGACGACCTGACCGCCGACGCCGAGGAGACCTCGACCGGCGGCGCGAACTCGGTCAACCAGGACTCACAGAACAAGACCACCCGCACCACCTCGGCCGGAACCGGCGGCGGCACAACCGATCACGCCGGAATCAACGGCAGCACCGTCGCCCTCCCGTTCGGCCTCGACCCCGCCCGCACCCCGGTCATGGGCAGTTACACGACCGGCGACAAACAGCAGGCCCACCTCACCTCGCAGTGGTACCGACTGGATCTCGCTCGGGCGCAGAGTGACTCGGCCTACAAGACACTGGTCGTCACCGCCGCGGGCCGGATCAAGTCGGTCGACAAGGACGGCGTGGTCACCTACGGCCAGGACCTGAGCGTCGAATTCGCCCACCGCGCACCGGACGGCGTCGAAACCGCACTGGGCTCGTTCGTCCCGCTCGACATCGGTGGTGCGCCCTCCTGGCGCAACCTGCGCGTACCCCTGGATCGAATCCCCGCCCAGACCAACGCCGTTCGCATCGTCGCCGTCGCCAACGACCTGACCAGCAAGCAGTGGCTCGCCGTCACCCCACCCCGCCTCCCGAAACTCGCCCCCCTGAATTCGGTACTGGGACACCAGGATCCGGTCCTCGAGGACTGGCACGTCGGCCTCGCCTTCCCCTGCCAACGCCCCTACGACCACCACGACGGCGTAGCCGAGGTCCCGAAGTGGCGCATCCTGCCCGACCGCACCGGCTCCGACGCCGCCAACGCCTGGCAGGACGACATCGGCGGCGGCCCCCTCGGCTGGACCGAACTACTCCTGAAAGCCCAAACCGTCCCCGCCTACCTGAACAACGACTGGGACCGCGACTGGGGCTCCCTCGTCCACTTCACCCCCTACACCCCCACCGCCACCCCAGCCGACATCGGCGTCACGGTGCACAACGCTTGGGGATGGAAGAAGGAAGCACCCATCAAGGAGAAGTGACCACCACACCACCCGTCCCTGCAACACCACCCGCCCCCGCAACACCGCCCGTCCCTGCAACGCACCCAGGGGCGAATCGTCTCCGTCCGGCTGGAAGTTGCCCGCGAAGCGAAAGGCTCAACAAGCCCAACCCCAAGGGTTTTCGGCGCGGCTCGTCGTTCAGCCCTCGAAGCGCAAGACCCAAGGCCGAGTCCCGAGGGCTGAACGACGAGCCAGCAAGCCACCGAGCCAACCCAACGCAACAACCAACGCACCCAGCGGCGAACCGTCTCCGTCCGGCTGGAAATTGCCCGCGAAGCGAAAGGCTCAACAAGGCCAGCTCCAAGGGTTTTCGGCGCGGCTCGTCGTTCAGCCCTCGAAGCGCATGGCCGGAGGCCGAGTCTCGAGGGCTGAACGACGAGCCACACGGGCGCCGAAAACCCCGCCGGAGCGGAGCGGAGGCAAAAAACACAGCTACGATCACCCAGTGCCCGACGCCGCTACTGCTGTCTTGACAGACCCGATCCCCGCCGCTACTCCCGCGACGTCCAGTGACTTCCGCACCGCCCGTCTGATCGCCCTGATCGCCGGAATCCTGGGTGCGGTGTTCGCGTTGGCGACGCCGTTCCTGCCGGTGAACCAGACCACCTCCGAGGTGAACTGGCCGCAGCACGGGACGCTCGGCAGTGTCGAGGCGCCGCTGATGTCGCAGGTGCCGGTGGATCTGGAGGCGAGCATTCCGTGTGCGGCGGTGGCGAAGCTCGCGCCGGGCGCGATGGTGCTCAACACCGCCCCGGCGCAGGGGGATCGGGCCGCGCTGGAGGCGTTGTTCGTCCGGGTCACGCCGGACACGGTCGACGTGGTGAACCGCAATGCCATCGTGGCCTCGGCCAAACGCTCGGAGCTGCGCGGCTGCGGCGCGATCCACATCACTTCGGACATCACCCACACCTACGCCGCGTTCACCGGGCTGACCACGCAGATCGATCAGCCGGGGCCGGACGGTCGGACCACGAAGGTGACCGTCCCGGTCGAGGGCACCCAGGCGGGTGATCTGCGGCCGCAGGTGGTGGGCGTGTTCTCCGATCTGAAGGGCGCGGTTCCGGCCGGCCTGTCCTTCCACATGACGGTCGACTCCCGCTTCACCTCCACCCCGACGGTGACCAAACTGGCGGCCTCGATCGCGGCGCTGCTGTGCACGCTGATCGCGCTGGGCGCGCTGGCCCGGCTCGATTCCGGTGACGGGCGCGGCCATCGGCGCATCTTCCCCCGGCACTGGCTGAAGCCGACGTGGGCCGACGGCGCGGTGATCGGCGCACTGCTGGTGTGGCACTTCATCGGCGCGAACACCTCCGACGACGGCTACATCCTGACCATGGTGCGGGTGGCGCCGCACGCGGGCTATCTGGCCAACTATTTCCGCTGGTACGGGGTGCCCGAGGCGCCGTTCGGCTGGTACTACGACGTCATCCAGTGGTTCGCGCACATCTCCACCGCGAGCCCGTGGGTGCGCATCCCCGCGACGCTGTGCGCCATCGCCTGCTGGATGGTGATCAGCCGCGAGGTGGTGCCGCGCCTGGGCCGGGGCGTACGCAACTCACGGGTCGCGCTGTGGACCGGTGGTCTGGTCTTCCTGGCCTTCTGGCTCCCCTACGACAACGGCCTGCGCTCGGAACCCATTGTCGCCCTTGGTGTGCTGCTGACCTGGGTCTCCATCGAACGCGCCATCGCGACCGGCCGCCTGATGCCCGCCGCGATCGCGGTGCTGGCCGCCGCGTTCACCCTGGCCGCCGCGCCGACCGGCCTGAACTGTATCGCCGCCCTGCTCGCCGGTATCCGGCCGCTGGTGCGAATCGTGGTGCGCCGCAGGCGCGTTCTCGCCGAATCCGGCCGAAACCGTTGGGACCGTTCGTTCTTCGGTTCCACCCTGCCGCTGCTGGCCCCGATCGCCGCGGCCGGATTCCTGGTGCTGACCGTGGTCTACAGCGATCAGACCTTCGCCGGAATTCAGGAGGCCGACCGGCTGCGGCAGCAGACCGGACCGAATCTGGCCTGGTACGAGGACTATCTGCGGTACTACTACCTGTTCGTGAAGACCGTGGACGGTTCGGTCTCGCGCCGCTTCGCCTTCCTGGTGATGATCCTGTGCCTGATCACCACGATGCTGGTGCTGCTGCGCCGCCGCCGGGTGCCGGGTATCGCGAGCGCGCCGACCTGGCGGCTGCTGGGCGTGGTGTTCGGGACGATCTTCCTGATGATGTTCAACCCGACCAAGTGGACCCACCACTTCGGCGCGTACGCCGGTATCGCCGGATCGCTGGCGGCGGTGACCGCGGTGGCGGTCTCGGCGACGGCGCTGCGGTCACGCAAGAACCGCTCGATTTTCCTTGCGGCACTGCTGTTCACGCTGGCATTGTCGTTCTCGGGCATCAACGGCTACTGGTACGTGTCGAGTTACGGTGTGCCGTGGTTCGACAAAATGGTTGTGCTGCACAACATCAAGTCCAACACCGTGGTCCTGGTGCTGTTCGGCCTGGCGGTGATCCTGGTGGGCTGGCAGGCGCTGCGGGAGGGATACGCCAAACCGCCGGAGTCCTCGAAATCCGTGCGCGGCAAACGAATCCGCAAATTCGCCGCCATCCCGCTGACGGTGGTCGCGGCCGCGATGGTGCTGTTCGAGGTGCTCTCGCTGGCCAAGGGCGCGTACTCGCAGTATCCGGCGTTCTCGCTGGCCCGGTCGAACTTCGACGCGCTGCGCGGTAATTCCTGCGGCCTGGCCAATGACGTTCTGGTGGAATCGAATCCGAACGACGGCCGGTTGCAGCCGATCGCCGATCGGGCGAATCCCCCCGCGAAGGGCGATCCGCTCGCGGGCACGGATCCCTCCGGATTCACCCCCAACGGCGTGCCCGCGGATCTGAAAGCCGATGCGGTGGAGGTGAAACCGGGCACGGGCAACACCTCCAGCCAGTCGGTCGGCGCGAACTTCGCCGAGGGCCAGAACGCCGGAACCGGTGGCGGCTCGATCAAACATCCGGGCATCAACGGCAGTACCGTCGCCCTGCCGTTCGGGCTGGATCCGGCGAAGACCCCGATCATGGGCAGCTACCAGGAGGGTTTGCAGACCCCCGCGCATCTGACCTCGAGCTGGTATCAGCTGCCGCCGCGTTCGGCGCAGTCACCGCTGGTGGTGGTGACCGCGGCCGGGCGGATCCTGTCCTACGACCAGACCGGCGCGTTGCAGTACGGCCAGAATCTGGTGCTCGAATACGGTAAGCGCCAGGCCGACGGATCGGTTGTGTCGCAAGGCAATTACGTCCCGCGCGATGTCGGCCCCGCGCCGTCCTGGCGGAACCTGCGCATCCCGCTGGACAAGCTCTCCCCCGACGCCGACGCGGTGCGCATCGTCGCGGACCGCCGGGTGCTGATCGGCGATCAGTGGCTGGCCTTCACCCCGCCGCGGGTGCCGAAACTCCAGTCGCTCAACACTTTCCTGGGTTCGACGCAGCCGGTGCTCGAGGACTGGGCCGTCGGCCTGCAATTCCCCTGCCAGCAGCCGTTCCTGCACCGGTACGGCGTGGCCGACATGCCGAACTACCGCATCCTGCCGGACCGCCCCCTCGCGGTCAGCTCCACCGACACCTGGCAGGCCGAGGAGTTCGGCGGCCCGCTCGGCTTCACCCAGATGCTGGCGAATTCCACCACCATCCCCACCTATCTGAAGGACAACTGGGCCCGCGACTGGGGTTCCCTGGAGCGCTACGACCGCTACGTCCCCGACGCGACCCCGGCGACGGTCACCACCGGCACCGCGACCCGCTCGGGCCTCTGGTCACCCGGTCCCATGCGCAGCTACTGAGACGAAAAGGCAGGCGGCGCAATACTTCCCGCGCCGCCTGCCGTCCGTCGTGAAGGAACCTGAGCGAATCCTCGATGAGACGTCTATTCCAGACGCTCGCACCACTGGTAGACGGGCAGGTTGCCCTCGGGCGTGTCCTGGTGGCGCGGCGTCACCTTGAAACGCTCGTAGCCGCCGTGGAACTGCACGCGCAGTTCGATGCCGGGCGGGGTGATCGGGACGATGCGTTGCGGCAGGTCGGCGGGGCCGCCTTCCAGGACTGCCTTCGGTGCGATACCCATAGCTGAAGGCTCTCATATGCGGGAGGCGGACCGGTCGAATCCGGAAAAGACACTCCGTTCAGCTCTCGTTCAGTCCCCCGACAGTGCCCGTTCAGGCGCGCGCACGAAATTACAGACATTCCCAGCTCAGGTAGACTTCGGTCGATCCAGACGCGGCTCGGCCGCGCGGTGCCGATGGGAAGGCGTACAACTCCGTGCCGGTCGACGGACAGCCCGTGGTCATGCTCACCTTCGCCGGTCGCCAGGACCGCATGGAACTGTTGACCGATTATGTCCGAGAAGCGTTGCGCCGGGGCATCATCGACGAATGGCACGTGTGGAACTTCTCCCGCAACGAGCACGACGACAACTGGCTGAAATCCCGGTTTCCGGTGATCGGGCGCACACCGGATGATCTGATCTATTACCCCACGGTTCGCGTGGACACGAATCTCGACGACGCCCGGATATTCTCCGCCCGGGTACGCGCGGGCAGCGACGTCCATATCGGGATCGATCCCTGCTACCCGTCCGCGCCCGCCTATGAATTGATCATCGGCGGCTGGGCGAACACCCGCACCGCGCTCCGGCGCATCGACACCCCGGCGGAACTGTTCACCGATCGCGACGAAGAACCGCCGATCATCGCCCAGAAGGAAACTCCGGGCATATTGTCCGCGGTCCTGTTCCGCGATATCGAACTCCGCCTGGATTCCGCGGGCCTGACGCTGTCGATCGACGGCAATCCGGCATTCACGCACGAGATGGAAATGGTCCAGGGCAGATACGACATCCACGTGAAGACCGGTTACGGCGCCACGGGTGAATGGCGATTCCCGGACCGCGAGAACGGCGAAGGCGCCGGGGAGTACCTCTACCACACCGCCGGACGCTCGGAATCGGGCTGGTCCGAGGCGCTGATGAGTTACGCGGAACGCGCCGAGCACTACGCCGATACGGTATTCCTCAAATGCGATGACGACATCGTCTACATCCAATTGGACGAGCTGGCCGATTTCATCCGATTCCGGGCCCGCGCACGCGAATACTTCCTGGTCAGCGCGAATGTCGTGAACAATGGCGTGTGCGCCGATCTGCAACAGCGCCACGGCGCGGTGCCGCGGGATCTGATCCGGGTGAGCCCGTCCCCGGAGAACCATCACGAATACCTGTGGGCCAGCGCGACAATGGCGGCCGACCTGCACAATTACTTCCTGGACAATCGCGACCTGTTCGAGCGGATGCCCGCGGCCCCCGTCCGGTTCGGCGGCCGGATCAGCATCAACTTCGTCGCCTGGCTCGGCCGGGACATGTCCTTCATGTCCGCCGATATGCAGGACGACGAACACATGCTGTCGGTGCAGATACCGGGATATCTCGGCCGCCCGAATTGCATATACCCGAAACTGCTGGTCAGCCACCTGACATTCTTCCCGCAGGACGAAGGTTTCCCCTACGAGGCCATACTGGGCAGATATCGGAAACTCGCGGAACAACTGCACACCCATCCCCCGCACACCGTCGAGTCCGCCGCACCGGCGCGCACCTGGTCCCGCGAACTCGACGAACTCCGCAATTCCCTGCGCGAGGAGATCACCAGGGAACTACGCGATCATGTGACGGCCACCGCCAACGTGATGTTGCAGTCGATCGACGGCTACGAGCGACGCCACCGCCGCAACCTGGTATTCGCCGCGCAGGCCGTCGCGGCGTCGGACAGCGCCCGCCTGGCCACGGATCAGATGACGACCGGCCAGGTGTTCGACACCCCGCACAACACCCTGCGCTACGCGTTGTCACTGTGCGCGGGCGACGGTCTGGCCCTGGAATTCGGTGTGGCCACGGGTAATACGCTGCGGGTCATCGCCGAGAACCGCGACGGCGGGGTGTACGGCTTCGACTCGTTCCACGGCCTGCCCGAATCCTGGCGCACCGGTTTTCCCGAAGGCAGTTTCGCCACCGAGCGGTGGCCGGAGGTGGCCGGCGCGGAACTCGTCGTCGGCCTGTTCGCCGATGTGCTGCCGAAATTCCTGGTCGAACATCCCGGCCCGGTGGATTTCCTGCACATCGATTGCGATCTGTACAGCTCGGCGCGCACGGTGCTGGAATTGGTCGGGCCGCGACTGCACCCGGGCAGCGTCATCGTCTTCGACGAATACTTCAACTATCCGGGCTGGCAACACCACGAATACCGCGCCTGGCAGGAATACGTGGCCGCCACCCACACCGAATTCGTCTACGAGGGTTACACCGTCGACAACGAGCAGGTGGTGGTCCGGATAACCCACACACCCGGCGAGGACACCCCGCCGCAGGCGTGACCGGATGCGGCCGATGCCCGCTCTTCCGGACGGCCGAACGGGCATCGGAAAGCCAACGGGGACAACGGATTACAGCGGCAGCAGATGATGCTTGCGCGGGTTGCGGACCAGCCGCTTCTCGCGCAGCAACCGCATCGCCCGGCGAATCTCCAGCCGAGTCGAGGACGGCTCGATGACCGCGTCGACGTAACCGCGCTCGGCCGCCACCCACGGCGTCGCGACGGTCGCGTTGTAGAAGTCGATCATCTGCTTGCGGATACCCTCGCGCTGCACCTCCGGCGCGGCCGCGATCTGCCGTCCACCGATCAGGCTGACCGCGCTCTCCGCGCCCATGACCGCGATCCGGGCCGTCGGCCAGGCCAGATTGATGTCCGCGCCGAGCTGCTTGGACCCCATCGCCGCGTACCCGCCGCCGTAGGACTTGCGGATCACCACGGTCACCTTCGGCACCGTGGCCTCCACGAACGCGAACAGCAACCGGCCGCCGCGCTTGATGACGCCGATCTTCTCCTGCTCCACACCGGGCATGAACCCGGGCGTATCCACGACGTACACCAGCGGAATGTCGTACGCGTCGCACATACGCACGAAATGCGACGCCTTGTCCGAGGCCCGCGCGTCCAGCGAACCCGCGTACACCATCGGCTGATTCGCCACCACACCCACCGCATGCCCGTCCACGCGGGCGAATCCGGTGATGATGTTCTTCGCCGCCGCGGCGCCGACCTCGTGGAAATCCCCGTCGTCGAAGATCCGCAGCAGGATGTCGTGCATGTCGTAGCCGGCGTTGTCCGAATCCGGCACGATCGTGTTCAGTTCCACATCGGTGTCGGTGACCTCGGGTTCCAGGCCCGGATTGATCACCGGCGGCACGTCCTGGCAGCTGGACGGCATGAAACTCAGATAGTGCCGCACCCAGTCGAACGCCGCCTGCTCGTCCTTGGCGATGTGGTGCACGTTGCCGTACTCGGCCTGGCTGTACGCGCCGCCGAGCTCCTCGAGGCTGATGTCCTCACCGGTCACCTCGCGCAGCACCTTGGGCCCGGTGACGAACATGTGCGCACTCTCGGTGGCGACCACGACGTCGGTGTTGATCGGCTGGTACACCGCGCCACCGGCGCAGTTGCCCAGGATGATCGAGATCTGCGGGACCATGCCCGAGAGCGGTTCGGTGAGCAGCGCGAGGTTCGCGTACCAGGCCAGCGAGACCACGGCCTCCTGCACGCGCGCGCCGCCCGAATCCTGGATGCCGATGATCGGGCAGCCGACCTTGGCCGCGTACTGCATGACCATGCCGACCTTGCGGCCGAACATCTCGCCGACCGACCCGCCGTACACGGTCTGATCGTGCGAGAACAACGCGACCGGACGTCCCTCGACCTTGCCGTGCCCGACCACGACACCGTCGCCGTACAGCGAATCCTTGACGTTCGGGTTGCGCATCAGCGCGCCGATCTCGACGAAGGTGCCGGGATCGAGGAACATCTCTATCCGCTCGCGGGCGGACGGAATCCCCTTCTTGGCGCGCTTGGCCACACCGGCTTCGCCCGCCGGTTCCTGGGCAAGTTCGAGCTTCTTGCGCAGATCGGCAAGCTTCTCCGCCGTGGTGTTCACTGGGCTCCCTTCGCAATTTCCGCGAGTTTCAGGGTGAGGTCTGCCCCGATCGTTGCGATACGTGGTTCGTCGATGATCTGGAGATGATCGCCCGGGATGTGGATGATTTCCAGATTCGGGATGAAATCGTCCCAGCCGCCGTTGGGGAGACGGTCGGCGTAGCGGGGTTCGATCTCGATGATGCCGTCGTGGTAGCGATCGGCGAGGTAGAGCACGGTTTCCCCGTCGTAGTGCGACGGGCGGGTCTTCTCGAGGTCCCGGCCGTCCAGCCACGAGGTGCGCTGATGTTCGATGACGCCGCCGGGAATCTTGACGTCCGCGAACTTCATCAGCTCGATGATGATCTGGTACTGCTCCTCGTCGGTGGCCTGGGCCAGCTCGTCGAGCATGTCGTCGTCCAGTTCACCCTTGATGCCGTAGGTCTTCTGCGCGAATTCCTGGAAACGCTCGACCCGCGCGCGCCGCCCCTTCGGGCTGTTGTCCTCGGCCTCAACGGGAATCGCGAGATCGATCAGGCCGACCATGCGCACGTCGTCACCGGCCGCCCGCATCACCTGGCCGACACCGAGCGCGAACACCGCGCCCAGCGACCAGCCGTAGAGCACGTACGGGCCGTCCGGGTGCAGGGTGCGGATCTTGTCCGCGTACTCCTTGGACCGATCCTCGATCGACCCCTCGATGCGCTCGAACCCGTACATCGGGGTGTCCTCGGGCAACCGCTTGAGCAGCGGCTCGTACACCAGGGTGTTACCGCCCGACGGGTGGAATACGAAGACGGGCAACGCATCCGAGCCCTCGACGGGTGCGCGCAGGGTGCGCACGTAACCGTCGACGTCGTCGGCCTGATGCGCACGCACGATGTTCGCGAGCTGTTCGATGGTCTCGCTACCGCGCACATCCGCGACGGTGACCTCCGAACCGACCCGCTCGGTGAGCCGCTCCGCCAGCTTTCGCGCGGTCGAGTCGTCCAGTTCCGGCAGGGCGTCGAAGATGCCGCCCGCGGACTTGCCGACGATGGTCGCCCAGGTGGCGTAGGCCAGACGTTCGGCGGCGTCACGCGGGGGGATGTTCGCCTCGGCGGCCTTGGCGATATCCGCCGGAGTCGAATCCGATTCCGCAGCAGCGGAATTCGCGTCGGACTTCGCCTCCGTGACAACGGCTTTCGCGTCACCGCCGGACTCCGCTTCCTCGACAGCGACTTTCGCGTTGTCGGCCGAATCCTGTTCCACAGCAGCGGATTTCGCCGCCTGATCGGATTCGGTTGCGGCGGCGGACTTCTCGGCCTCGGCGGCCTTGGCCTTCAGCAGCTCGGCCGGATCCTGTCCGGACTCCACCGCCGCACGGGCCGCGGCGACGAACTCGTCGTCCACCGCGAGCGTGCCGCCCTCGGCGGCCTGCTTCTCGGCCATGGCGACCATCTCGTCCCGATGCTCGATCGCGTAGTGCAGCACCTTGCCGACCTCGTTGAGGCTGGCATCGCGCACCGCCGCGATCTGCAACTGCGGAATGTCGAATTCGTATTCGACCCGGTTCTTGATCCGCATCGCCATCAGCGAATCCAGACCCAGCTCCATCAGCGGGATCTCCATCGGCAGATCCTCCACGGCGTAACCCATGGATTCGGAGACGATGATCGCGAGGCGCTCCTCGACGGTCTCACTGCTGGCCGGATCCCAGCGCTCACCGAACTCGGCGAGCGCGACCGGGCCGTCGGCGGCGGTAACAGCCGGTGCCGCAACGGTTTCCGCGACAGCGGGCGCGGCGACAGCCGGAGCACCCGCGGCCGACGAGGTGACGACCGCCTCGAACAACAACCGGAAAGCGTTGTCCTGCTTGGCATGCACCTGCACCGACGCACCACCGGGATGCGGGGTCAGCGTGGTGGTCAACGTCCCCGAGGCGGGTACCGGCGAATGTGCCAGTGCCGCACCGACAACCACGTCGGCGAGCACCTGCGACGCGGCGGCGGCGACCAGTTCGGGCAGTCCGGCCACGGCCGCGGCCTGCACCTCCCAGGCGTGCCGACCGTCGGGCATCGCGACGTGCGCACCCGGCGCCCGGCCGCTGCCCGAACCCGTGGCCAGGCTCACCTTGGGCCAATGTTCCTTGCGCAGGAAGGCGGTTCGCGGCACGTCGGCGTAGTCACCGGCACCCACCAGCGAGAACAGATCGACCCGATGCCCCTGCACGTACAGCTGGGCGAGCGCGGAGATGATGCCCGCGGCCTCGTCCTCCTTGCGCTTGAGCGTCGGGATCAACGCGGCATTGTGCACACCGGCGGCGAACGTGGTGCCCAGCACCTGCATCAGCGCGATGGAATTCGGCGCGAGCTCGAGGAAGGTGGTGATCCCCGCGTCCACGGCCTGGCGCACCGCATTGGTGAAGTACACCGAGTGCCGCATATTGGTCACCCAGTAGTCGACGTCGTGCACCGGATCCGAACCCGCGCGGTACACCACACTCTTGTGCACGGTCGAATACAGATCGACGGTCGGCTTGGTCGGCTCGATACCCGCCAGCTCCGCGGCCAACTCACCCAGCAGCGGATCCATCTGCGAGGTGTGCCCCGCGCCGCGGGTTTGCAGCACCCGGGCGAACTTGCCCGCCGCCTCGACCCGCGCGACGATCGCGTGCACCTGCTCCGGCGGCCCGCCGATCACGGTGTTGGTCGGCGCGGCGTACACCGCGACCTCGATGTCCGGGAATTCCGGCAACAGCGCCTCGATATCCTCGGCGCTGTACTCCAGCAGCGCCATATTGCGGATATCGGAGTCGGGCAACATCTCGTCGCCCTCCTTCATCAGCCGCGACCGCGCGCAGATCACCCGCACCGCGTCCTCGAGCGGCATACCGCCGGACAGATACGATCCGGCCGCCTCGCCCTGCGAATGTCCGACGATGGCCGACGGCTCGGCCCCGTGCGCCTTCAGCAGCGCGGCGATACCCAACTGGATGGCGAACACGCCGACCTGCGAGGTGCCGATGTCCCAGTCCTGCGCGTCGTCGAGCATCATCTCGCGCACCGAGTATCCGGCCTCGTCCTGCACCAGTTCGTCGACCTCGTCGATGGTGCGGGCGAAGATCGAATTCTCCAGGTACAGCTGCTTACCCATCTTGCGGTGGTGCGAGCCGAAGCCCGACAGCACCCACATCGCGCCCTTCGCGGCGGGCGCGTCGGCGGTGAACACGCCCTGGCCCGGCTTACCGGTGGCGAGGGCGCGCAGTCCGGCGATCGCCTCCTCGCGGGTGGTCGCCACGACCACGCCGCGCGAACGTCCGTGATTGCGCTTGGCCAGCGACCGCGCCACATCCGCGAGCGGAACATCCTGTCCCGCTTCGGATTCCAGCCAGTCGGCGAGCTGCTGCGCGGCATGGCGGCGACGCGAGGGCAGATAGGCCGAGACCGGCAGGATCACCGGCAACGGGTCGGTACGCTCCGAAGTCCATTCCGGCGCATCGGATTCGGCGTTCTCGTCGGTCCGGTCCAGGATGGCCTCGGCGTCGGCGACGATATCGGTGGTCTCGTCGTCCAGATCCGTTGCGGCACTTGCCTCCGGGGCCTCCGACACGGCGGGGGCGGGCACGTACTCCTGGATCACGACATGCGCGTTGGTACCGCCGAAACCGAAACCGGACACACCGATGGTGGCGGTGCCGCTGTAGCGGGGGAACTCGGTGGGCGCGTCGACGACCTCGAGGTGCGCCTCGTCGAAGTCGATGTACGGGTTCGGGCCCGCGAACCGGATATTCGGCGGAATCACGTTGTGCCGCAACGACATCACGACCTTGGCCAAACTCGCCGCACCCGCGCCGGACTCCAGGTGACCGAAGTTGGTCTTGGCCGAACCCAGCAGCGCGGGCTTGTCCTCGTCGCGGCCGCGACCCACGATGCGACCCAGCGCGGACGCCTCGATCGGATCGCCGATCAGGGTGCCGGTGCCGTGCGCCTCGATGTAATCGACTGTGGAGGGCGCGATTCCGGCGTCCCGGTACGCGCGCCGCAGCACATCGGCCTGCGCCTCCGGGTTCGGCGCGAGCAGGCCGTTGGACCGGCCGTCGTTGTTGATCGCGGTGCCCTTGATGACGGCGTGGATGGTGTCACCGTCGCGTTCGGCGTCCGCGAGCCGCTTGAGCACCACCAGGCCCGCGCCATCGGAGCGGATCATGCCGTCCGCGTCGGCGGAGAACGCCTTGATGTGCCCGTCCTTTGCGAACGCGCCGATCGCGTCGAACCCCAGCGAACCGGCGGGCGCGAGCAGCATGTTCACCCCGCCCGCGAGCGCGAGATCCGCATCGCCCGAACGCAGGTCGCGCACGGCCTGGTGCACCGCGACCAGCGTCGAGGAGCAGGCGGTGTCGACCGTGACCGACGGGCCGCGGAAATCGTAGAAGTACGAGACGCGGTTGGAGATGATCGCCGAGGAGCTACCGGTGATCGCGTAGGCGTCGGCCGAGGCGGGCGCGTCCGGATCGGAATTGCCCGCACCCAGCACCGCGAGCAGCTGGAAGTCGTTGGTCGAACTGCCGACATAGATGCCGACCGACTCACCCTTGAGGTCGCTCGCGGGAATCCTGGCGTGCTCCAACGCTTCCCAGGTCAACTCGAGCATCAACCGCTGCTGCGGATCCACCCGCGCCGCCTCGACCGGCGACATCGCGAAGAACTCCACATCGAAGCCCTTGACGACGTCCTGGTCCAGATAACCGCCCTGGGTGTTGGCCGCCGCCACGGCCGCCGCGACCTCCGGATCGGCGGTGAACTCCGACCACCGGCCCGGCGGCAGCTCCCGGATGGCGTCGCCGCCGCTGATCAGGAACTCCCACGTCGACTCGGGGGTGTCGCCCGCACCCGGCAGTCGGGTGGACAGGCCCACGATCGCGATGTCGTGGGCCTCTCCCGGCCGGTATCCGGCGGTGTAGAAGGAATCGTCGGTGGTGTCCTCGGGAAGTTCGGGCTCCCCGTTGATGATTCGCTCCGCCAGCGAGGCGATCGTCGGATGCTGGTACACAATCGTCGCGTTCAGCAGCACGCCGGTCAGTTCCTCGACATCGCCGCCGAGTGCGATGGCATCACGCGAGGCCAGACCGAATTCCTCCATCGGCCGATCCACGGTGATGTTCTCGATCGGCTGGCCGGTCGCGTCGGCGACCCAGCGCTGCAACCACTCGCGCAGCTCGGCCACCGACATATCGGTGCCCGTGGGCTGCGCCTCGCCCGACTTCGCCACTGCCGCAGTCGATTCCGCGGTCTCGGCGGCGCCGTTCGCGGACTCCGCGGCGGCGGTATCGGCAGACTCCGCGTGTGCGGCGGCGGTCTCGGTCGTCTGGGTGCCCTCGTTGTCAGCCATCAATCCTCAAGCTACCTGTGTCCGGGTGGTGCGCGGGCAGGGACCGACGACCGAAATCGCCGTCACGTCACTCTTCATCGGGTGCATCGGGAAACGCCTGCTGCGTGTAACCGCCACGCAGTGTGCCCTCCAGATACGCGGCCTTGCAGGCGCGGCGGGCGATCTTGCCGCTCGAAGTGCGGGGAATCGAACCCGCGGGAACCAACAGCACGTCGCGAACGGTAACACCGTGCCGCTGCGAGATCGCACCGCGCACCGCGTCCGCGATGGGCAGCGGATCGGCCTTACCGGCGCCGGGACCACGCTCGGCGACGACCACCAGCTGCTCGGAGGCGTCGTCGGCGTCGAATTGCAGACCCGAATGGCTGCCCGACTCGAACACCTCGGCCGGCAGCTGATTCGCGGGCACCGAGAACGCGGCGATGAAACCGGGGCGCAGCGCGGTGCTGGCCTCCTGCGCCGAATACTCCAGATCCTGCGGGTAGTGGTTGCGGCCGTCCACGATCACCAGGTCCTTGACCCGGCCCGTGATGTACAACTCGCCGTCGATGTAGACGCCGTAGTCGCCGGTGCGCAGCCAGATCGCGTCCTGCGCGGTGCCCTCGGCGTGCGAACCCTCGGTCTGCCGGTGCACCAGCTGGTTCTTGAAGGTCTTGCGGGTCTCCTCGTCCCGGCCCCAGTACCCGATGCCGATGTTCTCACCGTGCAGCCAGATCTCGCCGACCCGGCCCTCGGGCAGCTCGGCAGCGCCCTCGGCACTGTCGATGGTGTCGCCGTCGACGATCGCCGCCCACTGCGACAACGCGATATAACCGCAGCTGACCTGCGGAATCGCCCCGGGCTCACCCTGCTCGAGCCTCACCACACGACCCGCGTTGAGCTCGTCGCGGTCGACGTACACGACCTTGGCCTCGTCCTCGTGCCGCGTCGCGGACACGAACAACGTCGCCTCGGCCATGCCGTAGCACGGCTTGATGGCCGTCTTGGGCAGCCCGTACGGCGCGAACGCCTCGTTGAACTTCTTCATCGAGGACGTCGTCACCGGCTCGCTGCCGTTGATCAACCCGATCACGTTCGACAGATCCAGCGTCTCGCCGTTACGCGGCAGACCACGTGCGGCGGCGTGCTCGAACGCGAAGTTCGGCGCGGCGGCGAAGGTGCCCGCGCCGTCGGAGACCGCGGCCAGCTCCTTGATCCACCGGTACGGCCGCCGCACGAACGCGCTCGGCGACATGATGGTGATGTACTTGCCGCCGATCGCGGGCAGGATCACGCACAGCAGACCCATGTCGTGGAACAGCGGCAGCCAGGTCACCCCGCGCGAATTCCAGTCCAGATTGATCGCGTTGACCATCTGCAACAGGTTCGTGCCCACCGCGCGGTGGGTGATCTCCACACCGGCCGGAGTGCGCGTCGATCCCGAGGTGTACTGCAGGTAGGCGATATCGTCGACGTCGACCTGCGGCACGACCCACTTGTCGCCCATGGCATCGGGCACGGCGTCCACGGCGATGATGCGGGGACGTTGCGCGGCGGGCAGGGCACGGAAGAGCTGGCGCACGCCGGCGGCGGAGGAGCTCGCCGTCAGGATCGCCGAGGGCGCACTGTCGGCCAGCACCGCGTGCAACCGGTCGGTGTGACCGGGCTCGTCCGGATCGAACAGCGGCACCGAGATGCAGCCCGCGTAGATCGCGGCGAAGAAGGAGATCACATAGTCCAGACCCTGTGGCGCCAGAATCGCCACTCGATCGCCCGGCTTGCTCACCTGCTGCAGGCGTGCGGCCACCGCGCGCAGCCGGACACCGAATTCCTTCCAGGTCAGGTCCTGGTACTCACCGTCGCGCTCACGTGAGTAGTCGATGTATCGATAAGCAAGGGTGTTCGCGTCGTTGCGGGTGTGCTTCTCGACGTAGTCGACCAGGGTGCGACCCTCGGGAATCCTGATGTTCCCGGTTTCGTCCAAGTAGTCGTCGAAAGTCTCGTCCGTCATTCCTTCTCCTCCGAGGCACACGCAGCACGGCACCATGGCCGCTGATACCTGTGAGGCCCCGACTCTCTTACGGCCGCGGCCGCTCTTCGTGCAAGAGCCTGCCTGCGGCTTTGTCGGCGGTCTGCGCGGTGACCGCCTATCGGCTAGATGTATTCAAAACCAGAGACATGGTACAGAGCGGGCACCGCGGCAGTCTGCTCAGCGGACCCAACCTGTTGTGGACCACACCCTGCGGCCCGATTCTGGACGAGAACACCCATCCGGGTCGGAAACGCTCCACTATAGGACATCGACCCGACCCGGCCCATGTTACGGACCTCTCCGTCGATCTCGCCCGATGTGCCGATCACCACAGTCGGTGCGCACCGTCCGCCGGGCCGCGGGATGCGTTCACCGAACGCGCCCACGTCGTCCCGGTGCGGAATGCCCTCGCCTGCCCTCGCGCGGCGCGAGGCCCGCGGTGGCGCGCCCGGCGCGGTCGTACGACCGGCCGGTGCAACGGCTTGTGTCATGAAACCCATGCTCCTGACCCGTGCGGAAATCGGTGCGACGCCGGTCGGTCCCGATGGAACCGGCTCCGGCGTCGCGATCAAAGCTGCACTTTACAGCCTATGACGGGAACCGAGGGGTTCTCGTCGAGTCCTGATGAACGAGGACTCCGGACGAAGCACTCACCCGAGCTCTCCGGAGCCGCTTCGGGAGCGCCTCAGGAGTGCTTCGGATGCGGTGCACCCTTGACCAGACCCTCGGCCCAACCCGCGGTCCACTGCGTCGCGGTGGTGCGGTTGCTCGCGTCGACCACGAACGAGTTGTACAGGCTGTGCACTGGATTCCCGGCCGCGCGGACCAGCGTCATCAGACTCGGGATCATATTGGCCGGGGTCAGCGCCTGACTCGGAGCCGCACAGATCAGATCGCCCTGCGAGCAGATCGTGTAGGTGCGATCGGCCAGCGTGCCGAAGCCCGCCCGCGGCCCGGTCATGGTGATGCCCGGAACGCTCAGACCCTTCAACGTGACCTCCGCGCCCACGCCCGTCGGCGTCGGACCGACCTCGATCGCCTGACCCGCACCGGGTTCGCGGCGGCCGTCGGCGATCAGCATCACCCCGAGCACCTGATCGGCCGGAACCGGACCCTTGCTCGCGCCGATATCCGCGGCGATGTCACCGGCGATCACCGCGCCCTGCGAGAAACCGGCGATCACATAGGTGGTCAGCGGGCACTTCTGGTACATCGAGGTCAGTTCGGCCACCGCGCGCGAGGTGCCCTCGGAGCGGCTCACGTTGTAGGAGGCCTGCCCGTCCGGCGGCAGCGCGATCGGATTGGAGAACTGCGCGACGTACGGGACGGTGTAGACGTCCAGCCGGCTGCTCGCGAACTGCTGCTGCACCGGTTTGGTGATGTTCAGCATCAACGAGAGCGGATTCGCGGTCGGATTGTGCGGATCGTCGTTGCTGTTGGACTCCCAGGTGCCGGGAATCGCGAGCAACTGCACGTCCGGGCAGGAGGCCGACTGGGAGGTCGGCTTCTTGGTCGTCCCGGGCGGGGTCGGCACCGGAATGTGCGAACACCCCGCGAGCATGTACCACAGCAGGATCACCAGCACGACGATGAGCGCGAGCACCCCGAGCACCGTCAGACATCCCGAACGCCGCCGACCGCGCCCGCCCCTGCCGTATCCCGAACGCCGCGCCGTCACTTGCAGTACGTCTGGTTGGCTACCGCGACATAGGCCTGGCCGAGCTGTGCGATCGGCATCTTGTTCGGATCGTAGGAGGGATCCTGACCGGCCATCGCGTTCACGTAGGTCAGCACCTCCTGCTGCGAGACGCCGCTCTTCTCGGCCTTGCAGATGTAGTCACCCACCGACAGCGCGATATCGGTGTAGGACACCGAGATTCCGCGCGCCTTGAGCGCGTCCAGGTACGCCTGATCCTTCGCGGTCAGCTTCGGGGCGGTCAGCGTCGGCGTCACCGCGGGCTGCGGCAGCTCGGTCGTGGTCGTCGCAGGCGCGGCCTTCGTGGTGCTCGCGGTGGCGCTGGACGCGACGGTCGTGGTGCTGGTCGGCGCGGCCGTGGTCGTCGAGGTCCGCAACGTCGGCGTGCTCGACGCGGTCGAGTCGTTACCGCCACAACCGGCGAGCAACAGGACGGAGGCGATCGTGACGGCCACACCCGCGGCCGCACCACGTCCGGCGAGGCCGGAAGCCTTTCCACTGGTCCGAAGCATGAATTCGTATCCTCGATCTGGTCAGGTCAGGTCAGGTCGCATCCAGGCTAGCTGTATTTTCTGCCTCCGCTCCGCTCCGGCGGGTTTGCGACGCCCGAGGGCTCACCGCTCGGCCCCGTGTCGGGCACTCGTTCCTCGCACCCGCCACGCGTCCGACCGGCAAGCCGCGCCGCAAACCTTGCTGTCGGCGTGCTACGGGGTCGGCGGAACCAGGTATCGGGAGGTTGTCCGCACGGTGGCGGCGGCAGAACTCACGGTCACGTACCTCTCGGGGCGGAGGAAGAAATTACAGCCCGTGGATTTCCGGTTTGCCGTTGTTGATGACGACGTAGCCGGTTTGGAAGTTCTGTTGGACGCCGCCGGGGACGGGGAATTCGTCGCTGATCGGGTAGCCGAGTCTGCCCTGTTCGAAGCCCTGGTGGGCCCAGGCGTCCATGATGGGACCGTTGCGGACCGCCCAGGCTCCGGACAGCGGGCTCCAGTAGATGTTTCCACCTTCGAAGCGGCTGATGCGTCCGGCCTTGGCCAGGGGTTGTTCGGGGGCAGTGGGGAAACCCAGGAAGCTGTTCTCGAAACCGAGTTGGGCGTACTTGCCCAGGATGAGGCCGACCACGCGGTGAGCGCCGGTCTTGGCGCTGAAGTACATCGGGCCGTTCTGGAAGCCCTGCACCACGCCGTCGCGGTTCGGGGTTCTGGTCTCGGGTCCGGTCGGGTATCCGGCCGGGCCGCGTTCGGAACCCAGCTTGTTCCAGGCGTCCAGGATCGCGCCGCGCACCACCTGCGCGCCGGTCTGCGGGGACCAATAGATCACGCCGTTGCGGAAGCGCTGGAAACGTCCGTGCCCGTCGGGCAGCGGACGTTCGTCGGAGACCGGAAAGCCCAGTGTCCCAGCGGGTCCCGCGGTCGCCTGATAGGTGCCGCTGATCGCACCGGCCACCGGGTGCGCACCGGTCGACGGGGACCAGAGCACCTGGCCGCCGTGAAAGTCCTGCGCGCTGCCGCCCGCCACCTGGTACTCAGCGGTGGTGCAGTGGCCGAGCCACGAGCCGATCGCGGCGGCGGCCCCGATCGCGCCGCCGGTGTTGCAGGCGGGTGCGTCGGCGGGCACTCCGAGTGCCTGCGCGGCCTGCGGCCAGGACTGCCGCATCTCGAAATCCCAGTACGGCCAGGAGTGCGTGCCCGACGGGCGGTATTCCGCGGTCACCGGAATCGCCAGCCTGTTCAGCTTGCTGACGAAGTTCTGCGTGGTCAGCCGGGACAGGATCTCCAGCCCCATCCCCGCGACGTTCGTACTCATCCCCGGCGCGATCCCCGACGGGGTGTCGTAGGTGCCCGTGGTCCCCGCGCCCGCCGAGACGTACAGGCTGATCCCCTTCAACTTCTCGGCCAGTCCGGCGGGATCGTGCGCGGCCCACTCCGAACTGGTCGGCGGCCCCCACATGTCGTTCGCGTCGAAGCCGCCCGCGTCGCGCATCGCGAACATGATCGCCTGCGGCATACCCAATGTCGTGGTGGTCAGGAACCCCGAATACGAGGCCGCGTACTTCACCCAGTCCGGATTGCGCCCGGCCAGGAACATCGCGGCCGTACCGCCCATGGACAGCCCCTCGATGCCGCGCACCGCCGTGGCCCGCCACTGGCTCTCCAGCACCGGGGACAGCTCCTTGGTCAGGAACGTCTCCCACTGGTAGTTCTTGCCGTTGTCCGGCTTGGCCCAGTCGGAGTAGAAGCTGGACTGCCCTCCGATCGGCAACACGACCAGCGCATCCTTGTCGGCATAGAAATCGGCCGCCCCCGCATCGTGCGTCCACCCGCTGTAATCATCGGTCGCCCGCAGCCCGTCCAACATGATCAACTGCGGAAACCGCATATCCGGCCGCGTATACCAATCCCGCGGCAACAACAACTGCACCTGAATCGGCGTAGCCATCGACGGCGAATTGATCCACAGCGAAACCCACCGACTGTTCAGCCACACCACCTTCCGCACACTCGCTCCACCCGGCAACGGCGCAGGCGCAGGCGCAGGCTTCACCTGCGGCGCAGGCACCGGTTGCGCCGCCTGCGGCGCGGGCGCGGGAGCCGCGGGCTGCGGCGCGGGCGCGGGCGCGGCCTGCGGCGCCGGAGCCGGAGCCGCAGGCGCTGCCGACTGCGGAGCCGCCGGTTTCGGCGCAGCCGGAGCAGGAGCCGCAGGCTGCACCCCCGCCGCCGGAGTCGTCCCAGGAGCAGGTGCGGGAGCCACCGGAGCAGCAGCAGGCGCAGCCGGTGCAGGCGCAGCATGAGTCGAAGTCGGAGCGGGCGCGGCCGGGGTGGGAGCCGGGGCGGCGGGCGCGGGCGCGCGAACCGGCGCAATGGGGACAACCGGAGCTGTGCGAGCCGGGACCACCGGGCCGGACTTGGCCGGGGCCACCGACGTCCGAGCAGCTGGCGCAGGGGCGGCGGGCGCGGCAGATGCGGGCGCGGCCGGGGTGGGAGCCGGGGCGGCGGGCGCGGGCGCGCGAACCGGCGCAAAGGGGACAACCGGAGCTGTGCGAGCCGGGACCACCGGGCCGGACTTGGCCGGGGCCGCCGACGTCGGAGCAGCTGGCGCAGGGGCCGAGCCCGGGGCGGCGGCATCACCAGCGGCGGGAGCGGAAGCCACCGGGCCTGGCACCGCCGGGGCGGACGCGGGCACCTGAGCCGCCTGGGTCGGCGCAGCGGGGGTCGAAGCCGGATGTGCCGCGGGAGCCGGGCCGGGAGCGGGGGTGACTCGTGCCGGGGCCGAGGGGGCCGGGGCTGTGTGGGTCGGGGTTAGCGGGGGTGGGGGGATGGGTGGCTGGGCGATAGCTGGGGTGCCCGTCGCGTAGCCCGCGGCGATCGGTAGGGCGACAGCGGCCGATAGGGCCGCGAGCCTGAACCGGCGCGCTCGGGCGCGTTTCGCATTCCCCCTGCTCTCATCCGCCACACCTGCCACAGAAGTTTTTCTACCGCGCGAATCACGTTTGAAGGTGCCGACGCGCGGATAGAACTAGGGGTTGTCCATTCAACGTCCGCTGCGCGCCGGATCGGGCCCGGACAAACTGCCCGCAAACGACAACCGGCGTCGTGCACGAGGCACGACGCCGGTTGGGGGAGTTCCAGTTACATATCAGGCATGCAGCGCGGCCAGGATGCCCGGACGGGCCTTACCCAGCTCGTCCTGCCAGTTCCGCCAGATGTGGGTTCCGGTGGCCGGGAAGTCGTAGGTGGCCGGGATGCCGAGCGACTCCAGCCGCGCCTGGAAGGTGTGCGTGCTGACCATCGCGATGGCCTCGAGCGCCATCGCGGTGCTCGTGTTGAACACGCCCACAGCCGAACTCACGTTGTCGCGCTGATCGGGCAGACCGCTGCCGGAGGAGATGAACATCGGCAGGCCACGCAGCTGCGGGGCGAAGACCATCGGGTCCGAGCGCAGCCACTGCGGGCTCCAAGGCGCGGCCATCGAGTCGGCGTTGAACCGGCCGGCGTCCAGCATCATGACGCGGATCGCCTCACGCATACCGGGTGCGTTCCAGTTCAACGGGCCCGAGAACGACGCCGCGTACTTGAACTGGTTCCGGTGGAACCCCGCCAGCCGCAGCGAGGCCGGACCACTCATCGACAGCCCCGCGACGGCCCAGTTGGTCCGCGAGACGCCGTAGTTCGCCAGGAAGTTGGGCAGTTCCTTGGTCAGGAACGTCTCCCACATGTAGGTGAACTTCTGGCCGTTGGTGTTACTCGGCGACTGCCAGTCGGCGTACCAGCTGGACTGACCGCCCACCGGCATGACCAGCGTGACGTTGTCGTTACCGAACATGCCGCGCGCGTTGGTCTCGAACGACCAGGCGTTGCGGTCGTCGCGGGCGCGCAGGCCGTCGAGCAGCATCAGCGCGGCATTACCGCCGCGCCGGGCCCACTGCACCTGGACCTTGACCGGACCCATCGAGGACGGAACCATCAGTTCCTGGTAGCCACCGGGCGGGGTCTGGTGCACCGGGTGACCGACGATCGGGGATGCGACGGCGACCGCGGGGATCGCCGCAGCCGTCGCCAGCGGGAGCGCCAGTGCAGCGGCGCCAGCAGCGAGAAGTCGCGCGCGCCAACCGAACCGAGCATTTCGCCGCCCTTGGGAAACTCCCGCCGAGGCGGACGCCGAATCCGACGTCGGCGCTGCGGACCTGCCGAAACGCATGGATACTGCTCACTTTCTGCTGCTGTAGTCTGCTGTTGTAGGCGTACCGCGCAACCGCAGTCGAACTGCTGTCGGCGGCACGGTACACACTCACATCGGATCCCGATCTCCGAAGCGAGCCACGGCGCGTCTACGAGGGTGGTCACACTTGCGCTCGCTGGACCATATTCGACGGATCCGCGGTTAGCAAGACGGGGTGGATGCCGTGTCCGAAATCCGCCCGAGACCTTTCGTAATCGTGCAGTGACCCTATCGCGTTCGGGCGGTTATGTCGCGGGAACCCTTCCCCGATCCAGGAATTCGTGGTAACTGGGAATCCGCTCGAACCGGTGCGCGCCGGGAATTCATCCGGGCGGTAACGATCATGGAAACCGCACCGCCCGATCACCGTTTCCGCCCGTTCACATATCCGAATTGCCGCGCGGCCCAAGACAATCCGTGTCACATGGACGCCACCGGAACGACATTCGGCCCGGAACCTGCTGGTCCCGGGCCGAATGTAGCTGCCGCTCAGCCGATATTGCGCGACATGTCCGGAATCATCCGGTACGCCTCGTTACTCCAGTTGATCCAGTCGTGGATGCCGTAATTGGGGAACGAATACACCGCGTTGCGCGCGCCGAGGGTCTGCATTCGCACCTGGAACGACCGGGTGTTCAGCAGCGCCAGGAATTCCAGCGGCATACCGCGGACCACCCGATCCGCGGCGGCGCCCACCGGCGGGGCCAGATCCGCCTGGTCGGGCACGGCGCTACCGGCCGCGATCCACAGCCTCGTGTTGTTCGCGACCAGCCGCGGCGCGAACACGAACGGATCCATGGCCAGCCACTTCGGCCCCCACGGCGGGGCCATCGAATCGACGTTGTAGCCGCCCGCATCGATCATCGCGGTCCGGATCGCCTCGCGCATACCGGGCGCGGACACATTGAGATATCCGGAGAACGACCCGGCGAAACTGAACTGATCCGGGTGGTACGCGGCCAGCATCAGCGCCGCGCTGCCGCCCATGGACAGGCCGAACGCGCCGTTGCGGGTGGTTCGGAAGCCGAGCCGGTCGTGCAGCGCGTTGCGCAGATCCCGGGTCAGGAACGTCTCCCAGTCGTACCGGTAGGACTTACCGGGACCGGACATGAACGTCTCGGTCGCGCCCGATCCGCTCGAGGACCCGAAATTGGTCGGCGGCAGCCCGAAGAACGAACTCGGCGCATTCCAGTCCGCGTAGAAGCTGGACTGGCCGCCGACCGGCATCACCACATTGATATTCCAGTTGGCCAGCACCTCGGCCACATTGGTCTCGATCTCCCAGCCATTGAGGTCCTGCCGGGCGCGCATACCGTCCAGCGCGTAGACGACGCGATTGGTATTACCGTCGCGGGCGCGCAGGATCCGGGTCTTCACCGGACCCATCGCCGCATTGTTCACCCAGAAGTCGAAGGCGTGCGGATCGAATGCCGCCGCGGCCCTCGGCACTTCCCCCTGGATCGACAGCCCGATCGGCATCACCACGACCAACGCCGCCGCCACCGCCGTGCGGCCGAACCACTTCCGCGCCGAGCGGCCGAACCCCCGGCCGGGCCACGATCGTCGGATGCCGGGTGAACCGAAGCCTGGCTTCCTGGGCGCAAATCGCATCGGGTCTCGCCTTTCGCTCGGGCATCGGTCTCCGCATACCCGCTCGCGGCCCGATACCCCATCTATTCGGACAACACAGACGAACTCCTCGGCGCATACGGTGCGCCCCCGTACAGCACGGACGTCGACAACAGAACGAGTATCGACCACGCAGTGTTGAATTGCCTCCGCTTCGCTCCGGCGTGTTCGCGGCCCCCGAGGTCTTGCCGTTCGGCCCCGTGTCGGGCACTCGTTCCTCGCACCCGCCACGCGTCCGAACGGCAAGACGGGCCGCGAACCTTGGGGTTGACGTCTGTCCGAGGAATTGAAACGAGGTGATCCTCAGCTGGATCTCAATAGGCGAGAATGTTAACCGAACAATGGCCGCGTACGGAGAGGCACTCCGTACGCGGCCATTCTGTTACCCGGCGGATCAGCCGATGTTGGCGGACAGATCCGGGATCATCTTGTCGACCTCGGCCTCCCAGTTGTGCCAGTTGTGCACACCGAGGGAGGGGAAGTCGTAGGTGACGTTGCGGGCGCCCAGGCTCAGCATGCGGACCTGGAAGGCCCGGGTATTGGCCAGCGCCAACGCCTCGAGCGGGGAGCCCTGGATGACGTCCATCGCATTGGACACATCGCCCAGACCCGGAATACCGCTGCCCGCCGCGATCCACAGCCTGGTGTTGTTGGCCTTCAACTGCGGCGCGAACACGAACGGATCCATGTAGTACCACTTCGGGCTCCACGGCGGGGCCATCGAATCGATGTTGTACCCACCGGCGTCGATCATGGCCGCGCGCAACGCTTCTCGCATACCGGGCGCGGAGATGTTCAGATAACCCGAGTACGCGCCCGCGTAGTGGAACATGTCCGGGTGGTGGGCGGCCAGGGTGAGCGCCGCGCTACCGCCCATCGACAGTCCGAACACGCCGTTGCGCGTGGTGCGGAAGCCGAGCCGGTCGTGCAGCGCGTTGCGCAGATCGCGGGTGACGAAGGATTCCCAGTCGTACCGGTAGCTCTTGCCCGGGCCCTGCCCGAGGATCTGCAAGCCGCCCGAACCCGACGAGGAGCCCGAGGACGACCCCGACGAACCGGCCTGCGGCGGAATGCCCAGGAACGAGCTGGGCGAATTCCAGTCCATGTAGAAACTGGACTGGCCGCCGACCGGCATCACCACGTTGATGTTGGCGCGGGTCAGCGCATTGGCGACGTTGGTGTTGATCTCCCAGCCGGACAGGTCCAGGCCGGCGCGCTCACCGTCGAGCGCGTACACCACGCGGTCGGTGTTGCCGTCGGCGGCGCGGAAGACCCGCGACTTGATCGGACCCATGACCGACGAATCGACCCAGAAGTCGAATCCGGTGGGGGTGAACGCCGCGGACGCGGTCCCCGCCTGAGCCGCGGACATTCCCAGCGGCAGCAGCGTGGCCAACGCCAATCCGAGCGCCGAGCGCCGCATCCAGCCGGTGCGTCGTCGAGCCGCCTGATCCGGCGACCGTCTCCGACGTCTCTCCTGCGCCCAACGCACAGTCACGCCTCGCATATCCTGTTCGGCCCTTCCCTTGTGCGGCCGGGCTCGGCCGCGTCATGCGGTCCGTCCACCAGCACAAGCGGGCCTGCACCGCCGGACGGAAGTACTCGGTGAGCTTATCGCGCGAACCATGCCGCAGCGTTACCGAAATGATACGAAGTACCGGAAAACGCCGTGCGGAACGGGTGTCCAGCACATCACGACCGGGGTTCGCGGACAACTCGGGATAACGATTCGTTACCCAGCTGACCTGGACGTTCGTCCGGTCGGCCGGGAAACCGACCGCGCCGGACCGCACGTCGAAATACACAGTAACTTCACAGCAAATAACAGGTTTGGACACATCACGACGGTGTCCGCCGCCCGGTCGGACGAGCTACTTCGGCGGGGTGAGCACCGGCGGGGGCGGCGTCGGAGCCGGGTCCACCAGATGACAGCGCTCGATCTCGTACTTGGGCACCCGATCGATGCGGTACTTGGAGAATCCCCACGCCTGGACCAGGTTGTGCTTGAACCGCGAGAGCGTCAGCGGCGCCCGCGAGGAGGCCAGCAGATCCTGGGTGGCCGGGCAGGTCAGCGCGGCGTGCGCCTGCTTGGCCCACTTCTCGTCCAGATACCAGGGCATCCACGGATGGATGTCGACCATGCCGGTGTCGGCCAGCGGCCAGTCCGGGTAGAGGCTCTTGTCGTGGCCGATGCGGCCGTCGGTGAGGCGGTCCGAATGCGCGGCCAGCGGGTAGGCCAGGCCCTCCTGATCGATGACGCGCACGTCCAGCGGAACATTCATGCTGGTCATACCCAGATTCAGGAAGTACACGGTGTGATCGGCCCCGCCCGCCGGGATCGGCAGCGGCGGCGGCGCGATGTACCACATCATGAACGACGGCGAGTTCAGCAGCAGGCCGCCGTTCGGGGTGTTGTCGATATCGTCGACCATCGCGCGCATGCGCGGATAGTCCAGATAGTCCTCGGCCAGGATCGGATGATCGTGACCGCTGTTGAGCACGTAGTAGATCCGCTCGTCGACGATGCCGTCCGCGCTGATCCCCGCACCGGACTTGTTCCCGGTGGTGTTCGCCGCGAAGAACGCCCAGACGATCATCGCCACCCAGACCACCGGCAGCGCGAACGCCCAATTCCGGTGCAGCGCACCGCGTGCCACCGCGCCGAACCGCCACACCGGCAGCACCGACACCGGCAGCAGCAGAATGAACAACTGCGGCAACAGCATTCGGCCGTGCATGAAATCGCCGCCGACGCGCAGTTCGAAGATGATCAGCAGTACCGCGCCGACCAGGAACAACGTGACCACCGCGCGCGAGGTGCGCAGCTGCTGCCGGACGCTTTCGATCCGGCCGAGCAGACCCGAACGTCCCGGTGTCGCAGTCGATTCCGAATCGTCGTCGGCAACCGACGCACGCTGCGCCCGGCGCGACCGCAGGATCACCACCGCGACGATCGCCAACACCAGCAGCGGCGCCCACAGGAAGTACGGCCCGCTCAGATCCCACAGATATTTGAAACCCTGTCCCCACTTCGCACCGCCCGCCTCCTTGGCGACCGCGGTGTTGGGCACCGGAAGTCCGTAGTAACCCATCCGCCAGATCTGATACCCCACCGGCACGGCGCCGCCGACCACGACGACGCAGGCGCGCAACAGGATCGGACGCAGCCGCGAGGCGGGCATCGGCGCGCAGAACACCAGCATCAGGGCCAGCCCGCCGAGAATGGTCATCTCCGGCCGCACCACCCAGCACAACCCGGCCCAGAACACCAGGCCGAAAAGGTTTGGCAGCCGCACACGTTCGGCCTGCGACCAGCGCATCAGCAGATACCACAGCACGCCCAGCCAGAAGATGACCAGGCAGTTCTCCAGGCCGGAGGTGGCGTAGTCGCGGGCCGGGGGCACCGCGATGTAGACGATCGCACCGGCCGGAAGCAGCAATTGCGTTGCCGCGCCGCCCCACAGCCGCGCCGCGCCCAACATCGCGAACGTGATCGCGAGCAGCGAGAGCGTCAGTGCGGTGAACAGGCTCACGTATTCCAGGCGCGCGTGCGTGATCCAGCTGAAGAACCAGATCACATAGGTCCACGCGGCACTGGTGTTGGTCTCCACGCGATCACCCGCGTTGAAGACCGGGCCGTTGCCGGCCAGCAGATTGCGCACGGTGCGCAGCACGATCAGGCCGTCGTCCGCGATCCAGCGGCGCGCCCAGGCGCCACAGGCGAACACGACCACGGTGGTGACCACCCCACCGACGAATGCCAGGCGAGCGAACAGCGCGAAACGACGTGCGGGATCACGTAGCCGGACACGGTCGAGCGTATCGCCCGAACCGTCCGTCCCCTCCCGCTGTTCCCCGTCTGCCAGCATCTCGTCAGGTGAGATAGACAGCGACACCTACCGCTCCGATCAAGGCGATGGCCAGGAACTGCAATACGCGGTCGCCCAGCGCGATCTCTTCAGGTTCTCCGGCCTCGCCGCCATCGACGTCGACCGCGTAACGCAGGACTGCGATAGTAAACGGAATCATCGAGATGGCGTACCACAGGGTGCGCTTGTGATCGGTCTCGAACGCCCACAGGCCGTAGAACACCACCAGCGCGGTCGCCGAGATCGTCCAGACGAAACGCAGGTAGGTGGGCGTGTAGTACTGCAACGACTTACGGATCTTCGCGCCGGTGTCCAGCGCGATCTTCAACTCCGCGTAGCGCTTTCCGGCCGCCATGAACAGCGAGCCGAACGCCATGATCAGCAGGAACCACTGCGACAGGTGGATGTTCGCCGCCGCGCCACCGGCCACCGCGCGCAGCAGGAAGCCCGAGGACACGATGCAGATGTCCAGCACCGCTTGATGTTTCAGGCCGAAGCAGTAGCCCAGCTGGATCGCGATGTACACCGCCATGGTGACCGCGAGCTGCCAGGCCGCGACGAAGGAGATCAGCAGCGAACCGACCAGCAGCACGACCGACAGCGCGAAGGCCAGGTTGACCGGCACCACACCGGCCGCGATGGGCCGGTACCGCTTGGTCGGGTGGGCCCGGTCGGCCTCCACGTCCATCGCGTCGTTGATCAGGTAGATACCCGAGGCCGCCATGCAGAAGACCACGAACGCGATGCCGATGTGCCAGTCCCTGGTCAGATCGGCGATCGCGTAACTGCCGTCGGGCAGTTTGCCCGCCGCCAGCGGCGCCGCCAGCACCAGGACGTTCTTGACCCACTGACGCGGCCGCATGGTCTTGATCAGACCCCCGGCCAGCGTCTTGGGCGGGCCCTTCAAGACGGCTTCGTCGAGGTCGGTGCCGGTCGGCTCTTCACTCATTTCAGCGAGGGCTCTTTCCTGTGCGGTCACTGGTCAATCTCTTTTCGGCGGCTAGCACGGCGGCTGCGGACGCGGCGCCCAGCGCGGAACCGGCGAGCACGTCGGAGGGGTAGTGCACTCCCAGAACCAACCGGGAGAGCAGCATCGGGGGCACGAGCACCGCAGGCAAGGGTAGCCCGGTCAGTCGTCCGAGCAACACCGCAGCCGCCGTGGTGGAGGTCGCGTGCGAGGACGGGAAACTCAGTTTGCTCGGCGTCGACACGTTGACCTGCACCGACGGATCGTGCGGACGTTTACGCCGGACGATCCGTTTGATGACGACCGAGGCCGCGTGCGACCCGAACGCGCCGACCGCGACCCCGGCCCACTGCCGCCGACGCCGCTTGTCGACCAGCGCGCCGACCGCGCCGATGGCCATCCAGCCCAGCGCGTGCTCACCGAAGTGCGACATGCCGCGCGCGGCGGAGATCACCGACGGGTCGGCCCCGATCGTGCCCTGCACGGCGTTGAGGATCTTGACCTCGGCCGACCGGTGCTGCGGATCGGGCACGACGTGCAGTCCGGGCGACCCACCGGTCGCGTCGGCGGCTTCTGCGGTCATTTCGAGTTCTCCTGTGTGCGCGCGTCCGGAGCGATGCCGAAGACATCCTCCCAGGCCGCGGTGCTGGTCAGCTTCGCGTGCGCCGCACGATACTGGTTGCGCACCTCGGGGAAGCGTTCGGCCAGTTCCCGGCGCAGCCGCATCGCCTCCTTGAACAGCTCGAGCGCCTTGCGCGGATCACGCTTGCGGTACACCACGCCGCGGCCGTCGGCGGTGGTGACGGTGACGCCGTCCACCTGCGAGAGCAGGAACCAGCGCGCGTCCAGCGTCGGGACGTTCAACTGCGGGGTCTCGTGATGGCGCGGGTCGGCCTTGCGGACGTTGTGCAGCAGGCCCTTTCCGAGACGCGCGACCTTCGCGATCGGATTGCCCGGCTCGCCGACCGCGCTGACCGCGGCGTGCGAGGCCAGCGGCAGTTCGGTGGAGGACGGCACGACCACCGCGTCGGGGAATTCCTTGCGCATCGCGTGCACCTTGCCCAGCGCGGTGGGCAGCAGGCCGAACAGCTTGTCCGGGCCCGCGAGGTAGTCGCGGATCGCCTCGTTCTGGATGGCGACCGTCGAATACTCCAGGCACAGTAGGTGTTTCAGCGTCGCCTTGATGGTGTTGACCACCATCGGACGGCCGTCGTTGGGCAGGTGCAGCGAGGCCACGACCAGGCGGTTGCGCAGGTGGAAGTACGCCTGCCAGTCGATCGCGTCGTCCTTGTCGGACCAGGCCATGTGCCAGACCGCCGCGCCCGGCAGGGTGACGGTCGGATAGCCGTGTTCGCGTGCGCGCAAACCGTATTCGACGTCGTCCCACTTCAGGAACAGCGGCAGCGGCTGGCCCAGTTCCTCGGCGACCTGACGCGGGATGACGCAGGTCCACCAGCCGTTGAAGTCGACGTCGATGCGGCGGTGCAGCAACTTGGAGTTGTCGCGGTCGCGCAGCGGGTTCTTGGAGAAATCGTGGTCGTACTCGACGTTCGGGGCCGCGGTCCACATGAAGATGGAGCGGTCCACCACCTCGCCCATGGTGTGCAGGTGCGAGCGTTCCTGCAGGTTGAGCATCTGGCCGCCGGTCAGGATGGGCGAGCGGGCGAAGCGGGAGAAGGCCAGCGCGCGCAGGATGCAGTCCGGCTCGATCTCGATGTCGTCGTCCATGTAGACGATGTACTCGGCGTCGGTGGTCTTCAACGCCTCGTACATGACGCGGCTGTAGCCGCCGGAGCCGCCGAGGTTGGGCTGGTTGTGGAAGGCCAGCCGATCACCCAGCGGCACAGCGGCTTCGGCGAATCCGGGCTCGTCGACGACCTTGCGGGTGCCCTGGTCCGGGATGATGACCGCGCGGATCTTGTCCAGCACCAGCGGGTCCGAGCCCAGCGCCGCAATGGTTTTCACCGCGTCGCCGGGACGGTTGAAGGTGGGCATGCCGACCGCGATGGTGCCCGCGCCGGGGGCCTCGATCGGCGCATACCAACCGCCGCTGCGCAATTCGACCGCCGAGTCGGAGGTGATGTCGAACCAGATCCAGCCGCCGTCCTCGAACGGGGCCAGCTCGACCTCGAACTCCACCGACTCCGCGGCGGCCTCCTCGGACGCGGGGTCCGCAGGCATGGTGCCGAACTCGTTGCCCTGCACGTGAATTCGCGAACCATCGGCCTTGGAGCGGTACACGTCCACCCGGCCGTGGCCGGACAGCTCCAGCCGCAACACCACCGAACCCAGCACACTCCAGCGCCGCCAGTAACTGGCCGGAACCGCGTTGAAGTAGGTGCAGAACGAGACCTCGGACTCCGCGCCGATCGACAGCGAGGTGCGCGAGATCGCGTGTGCGCGACGGGCGTTGGTCTCCGACTCCTCGAGGTACAGCGTGCGCACGTCGAGCGGTTCGCCCGGACGCGGCAGGATGACGCGCTGTAGCAGCGAGATCGCGCGGGTGTGGGTGGGCATCTGTTCCAGGGTCGCTTGTGCGGTCATGTCACTTTCCTGCGGGCTTCTCGGGCGCGGCTCACTGCTCCGGCGCGACCAGCGGCGCGCCGGACTCCAGGTGCGGGCCCACGACGTTGTCGAACATGCTCAGCGCGCTACCGATCGCCATGTGCATGTCCAGGTACTGATAGGTACCCAGGCGGCCACCGAAAAGCACCTTGGCCGTGGCGGTTTCGTTCTTGGCCAGTTCGCGGTAGGCGACCAGCTTCTCGCGGTTCTCGGTGCTGTTGATCGGGTAGTACGGCTCGTCGCCGGTCTGCGCGAAACGGGAGAACTCGCGCTGGATGATCGTCTTGTCCGTCGGATAGTCGCGCTCGGGGTGGAAGTGGCGCGGCTCGATGATCCGGGTGAACGGGACGTCGCCGTCGTTGTAGTTCATCACCGAGGTGCCCTGGAAATCACCGGTGTTCAGCACCTCGGTCTCCAGATCGATGGTGCGCCAACCCAATTCGCCCGCGCTGTAGTCGAAGTAGCGGTCCAGCGGGCCGGTGTAGACGACCGGGGCGTCCGGGCTCTGCGCGCGAATCTCCTCGCGCACCTCGAACCAGTCGGTGTTCAGCCGGACCTCGATCAGCTCGGATTCGGCCATCTTGGACAGCCACGCGGTGTAACCCTCGCGCGGCAGACCCTCGTAGGTGTCGTTGAAGTAGCGGTTGTCGAAGGTGTAGCGGACCGGCAGGCGGGTGATGATGCCCTCGGACAGTTCCTTCGGGTCGGTCTGCCACTGCTTGGCGGTGTAGTCGCGGATGAACGCCTCGTACAGCGGGCGGCCGATCAGCGAGACGGCCTTCTCCTCGAGGTTCGACACGTCGGCGGCATTCACCTCGGCGGACTGCTCGGCGATCAGCGCGCGCGCCTCGTCGGGGCTGAAGTAGCGGCCGAAGAATTGCGAGAGCAGACCCAGGCCCATCGGGAACTGGTACGCCTGCCCCTTGTGCATGGCGAAGACGCGGTGCTGGTAGCCGGTGAATTCGGTGAACTGGTTGACGTAGTCCCACACCCGCTTGTTCGAGGTGTGGAACAGGTGTGCACCGTATTTGTGCACCTCGATACCGGTTTCGGGATCCGCCTCGGAATATGCGTTGCCGCCCAGGTGGTAGCGGCGTTCGACGACCAGCACCCGCTTGCCTAACTGGGTGGCGGCACGTTCGGCGATGGTCAGCCCGAAGAATCCGGAGCCGACGATGATCAGATCGTAGGGCGATGCGGCGGTCACGGGAGCCCAGAGTATCGGAAGTCCGCGCAGACGCCCGGTGGAGTCGCACACTGCCCGCTCAGGACCCGCACGACCGGCAGATTTCCGACGCCGGACACCCACATTTCGGACGGAATTCGCGTACCGGGGAGTAACCGGACATCCGGGCCGGATGTCATGAGCACCAATTGAACGGACGACCAGTTCGTTGTGGTGGCAATGGCGCCGCATATTTCAGCACGACCGAAAGACCTCGCATGCGGATCACCAGCCCCCTCACCCCTCTGTTCGGCGCGCTCGTGCTGTCGGCGTCGCTCGGCGCGGGCCTGCTGACGGCCACACCCGCACAGGCCGACACACCCACCGCGCTGGCCGCGGTGCCCGTCGCCGCCGGGGACGGAACCTGTGGGCAGGATTCGCCCACCGTCGACGACGTCGTCAACTCGGCCGCGTCGGCGGTGCGCACCGTGATTCCCGCGAACCGGATCGCCGAGTACGACCGTCAGGTGGACGAGTTCCGGCACACCATCGCCGCGGTCCGCGTGCACCGCGACGCGCTGCCCGTCGACCCGACGCGCGAGAAGTCCGGACGGCTCGGGCAGCTGGACGATCCGATCGTCACCTATCTGGTCGACGGGCTGGACGCGGTGCGCACCGGACATCTCGATCGGACCATGTCGGTGTCGCGGCTGACGGTGAACGACGTCATCGAGGTGTTCATCCTGGCCACCCGCGTGGTGAAGATTCCGGCGCAGGTGCTCTCGGGGCTGGTGCCGACGGCGGGGTTCTTCCTGAGTTTCATCGTCGGCGGGGTGTTCAGCGGGGTGAAGTGGCTGGCCCGGCGGGTGCAGGATCGGATGCGCGAAAACTGTTCGGCCCCGGGCACTTACGCGAAGCTGGAGCTGAGCGGTTCGGATTTCCCGAGTGAGCGCGTCGCGGTGCCGCCCGCGATCGCCGAGCTGGCGAACCAGGTCGTCCGGGCGAACGACAAGTGCACGCCGATGTCGGATCTGAACACCGTCACGCTGCTGGACCGCACCCGCGGCTATCTCGCGCACGCCGATCTGCCGATCGACCACGCCGCCCTCGACGGCACCGCGGCGGGGCTGCGGGAGTTCCTGCGCGACAACCGGATCGCCAAGCTCGCGCTGATGCGCAAGACCGGTGAACTCGGCCCCGTGATCGACTACATGGACTACGGCCCGCTCACCTTCCTGGCCAACCTCGGCTACGACATCCACGAGGGCAAGGCCCTGGACACCGTCCCGCTCGCGGACGTCAGCGTCGAGAACGCCCTGGACCTCACCACCCTGACCCTGGACATCTCCAGCCTGCTGCTCACCGGAGCCAACGTCGCCGTCGGCTGGACCGGAGTCAGCTCGGCCGTCCTCACCCCCCTCGGCATGGCACAATCACTGGCCTTCGCCCCGGCTCGCTACGGCGCGCCGATCCTGCGCGGGGTACTCCAAACCATGTGCGCCGCATAGGGTTTCATCGAATCAACGGTAAGGTGGGTACTGCTGTCGGCCGCACATCGGAGCGATCGGGGCGGGCTGGCGGGGCGCCATCTCGACCCATTGAGTTATTGCCCGAGTTCACGTTTCGATGACGCTCAGAAGCGCGGCGGGTACTGCGGTTGGACGTACGTCGGCTCGGGCCGCGGGTGCGTGGCGGCCGGGCCGGTGGTGCGGGCGGCGATCCAGCGGCCGGTCGAGCTGGCGAGTGCCAGACACAGCGTGAGCAACTGGATGACGAACGCGATCGCCACCACGATGCCCAGCGGGAGCGCGTCCTCGTTCGCGAGGCCGTTGACGGTCACCGCGACGATGATCGCGCAGGCGCCGCCGACCAGGACGAGCCCGCTGGTTCCGACGATCAGATATCGACCGATGCGTCTGCGCGCGAACAGGAAGATCGCTCCGGACAGGTACAGACCGCAGTATGTGGCGATGAGGACGAGCATCAGGACCGACACCCAGTCGTCGTCGCCGTAGCCCTCGTGGCGATCCGAGCGCATCGTGATCGAAGCGCCCGCCGTCTCCACCAGCGCGAGCACACCCTGCACAGCGGCCAGTACCCCGGCCGCGATCGCGGTGCCGCCACTCGGTTTTCGCGCCGGAGTGACCGGTTGCAGGTAGGTCGGCTGCGGATAGGCCCCGAAGCCCTGGTTCCCAGGCGGACCGTACGGATACCCCATGTCTCCCCCTTTTTTTTCGTCATCGGATTCGAACCACGTGTCACGCCGATCGCGGGCCGCCGGTCACTCCGCCGGTGCACCGAACGATCGATGCGGTCGAAGCATATTCCGTCGCACCGACAACGCCGTTACTCCGATCCGGACGCAAGTCGCGGCGGACGGATACGACTCGGGCACAGGATCGAAATCCTGTGCCCGAGTCGATATTCCGATGACGCTCAGAAACGCGGCGGATACTGCGGCTGCGCGTAGTTGATCTGCGGAGCCTGGGCCGGCGCCACATTGCAGTAGCGGCGGGCCGAGGCGGACAGGCACAGGACGAGTATCGCGATGACGACCAACAGGCCGGGGATCGAGAAACCCGCGGCGGCCGGGACGCCCGAGGCGAGGCCGATGATCATGCCGATCAGGCCGCCGACCACACCGAAGCCCGCCAGGATCACCAGCAGGATCCGGCCGCCGTTCTTGTGGTTGAGGAGCATGGAGCCGCCGAGCAGGAACAGCACGGCGACGATGGCCTCCACGACCACGCCGAAGTAGTAACCGCCCGAGTCGAAGTCGCGGTGCGAGGAGACGCTGGTGCCGTACTTGCTGCTCATCGAGTCGAGCGTGCTGTTGAGGCTGTCCAGGGCCTCCTGCGCGACACTCATCGCGTGCAGGGTGTAGATGATGCTGCCGATCCCGAGCAGCGCGATCACGATCGCGAGGATGCCCGCCGTGATCGCCGCACCGCCGCCACCGGACGGTTGGGCGCCGCCCGGCCGCGGTGCGTTGCCGAACTGCTGCGGGTTCGGGATCTGCTGCGGATTCTGTGGAAAACCCTGCGGCTGCGGCATACCCGGCTGTTGGGGATAACCCTGCGGCTGCATCGGTTGTTGTGGATAACCCGGCTGCTGTGGATAACCCGGCTGTGGATATCCGGGCTGCGGTGGATAACCCGGCTGCTGACCATAAGGCTGCTGTCCGTAGGGCTGAGGCTGACCGCCGTAACCGGGCTGGCCATATGGGTAGCTCATCGGGTTTCCTTTCCTCCCCTGATCTCGGGCGCGAACTCTACTCCGCACGTCCGCACCCGGGCGACCCGAAAAGTTCCCCGCGCGGAACACATCTCACCGGTTCCGCGTCTCGTGAACGCCGAATTCGGTTAGTGCAGACGGGTTTCGGCGTAGGCGTACATCGCGTCCCGGACGAAGGCGGTGGTGCCCTCGCCGTGCCGGTCGTAATTCGCGGCGAAACGCGGGTCCGCGACGTACATGTCGCCGAGGCCGGTGAATGCGCACGCGTCGGGCTGCCTGCCGCCCCAGCCCACCGCGATCCAGTCGTAGTGCCGCTGCGCGATCGCCTGCACCTGTGCGCTGTCCGGGGCCAGCCCGTCGGCGTGCGCGCGGCCGTAGTCGGCGGCGATGTCCAGGTGCGTCTGCCCGAACGCCTGCCGGTCCGCCTCGCTCATCGAACGCCACCAGGCGTCGCTGTTCTCGTACGCCTCCCTGCCCCAGCGCTCGATCACCTCGTCCTTGTACCGGGTGTGGTCGAACCCGTCGAATGTCTCCTCCGCCATGAGCGGTTCACCTGCTTCCGTCTTGTGCAATGTGGTGTGCACCGACGTGATCTGCCGCTCGATCCGATCCCGCTGCTGCCGTAGCAGATCCAGATGCGTACGCAGCGCGGCCGCCGTATCCCGCTCTCCCGCAAGCACTTCGGCAATGACCGGCAGTCCCAGCCCGAGCTCGCGCAACAGCAGAATCCGCTGCAACCGCACCAGGGAATCCTGGTCGTAGTACCGATAGCCGTTGCTCCCGACCCGACTGGGCGGCAACAACCCGAGCTGCCCATAGTGCCGCAACGTCCGACTGGTCGTCCCCGCCGCCCGCGCCAACTCCTGAATGGACCACTCACCCACCGCCACACCACCCGTTTTCCCTGATCACGTCGATAAACCCAGCATGCATCTTGACGCTACGTCAAGGTCAAGGACCAATTCCACGGCCGTCGCCGGGGCCCGAATCACCGCCGGGGCGGACCTACAGGGCCGACGCCGGAACCACGGCCGCGCCGGACCTGGGGCGGACGCGGTATCGGCGGCCGGGACGCTGGGGACCGTCGAGGTCGCGGCCGGAATGCCGGGTGCGGCGATCGGGGGTTTATCACCGGTACCTGCGGAGATGCTCAGGGGGCTAGCGCGCCCGGGGCCGGTGCGGCCGGAGCAGGCGGGGGGAATATCGGCACCTGCGCAATCGACGACGGTGCTTGCGCCGACGGATCCTGCGCGATGGGTGCGGGGGCTACCGAGGTCGAGGCAGCGGCTGGCGCTGGAATTGCCTGGGCCGGAACAGATGTCGCGACGGGAGCGGCCGGTGCGGCGGTCGGGGCCGACGCTGCGGGACCTGTCGGGGCCGGAGCTGCGATGACAGTTGGAGCTGAAACTTCCGGAGCCGCAACCGATGTCGAGGCGGGAGCGGCCGGTCCCGGAGCAGCAGCCGGTCCCGGAGCAGCAGCCGGTCCGGGGGCGACGGCCGGGCTCGGGGCGGCCGCGACCGGAGCGGCTGTGGGGGCCGCGACCGGAGCGGCTGTGGGGGCCGCGACCGGAGCGGCTGTGGGGGCCGGATTTCCGGCGGGCTGGTTCGGGGCGGGCGCGGCCTGTGGTGCCTGGGCGGATTGGTCGGTTGTCCCGGTTGACGTGGGCGCGGGGGCGGCGGCCACGGTTCCGGGGGCAGAGTTGGCCGCGACACCAGGCGCGGGAGTGCCCGGGTCCGCCGCTGTCCCGGGAGCGGGAGTGACAGGGGTGGCCGCGACGCCGGGAGCAGAGGTAGCCGGGTTGGCCGCTGTTCCAGGCGCGGGAGTGGCTGGATTGGCCGCGACGCCGGGCGCAGGAGTGCCCGAGTCAGCCGCCGTTCCAGGGGCGGGAATGCCCGAGTTGGCCGCCGTTCCGGGAGCAGGAGCGGCAGGGGTGGCCGCAACACCGGGAGCAGGAGCGGCAGGGGTGGCCGCAACACCGGGAGCAGGAGCGGCAGGGGTGGCCGCAACACCGGGAGCAGGAGCGGCCGGGTTGGCGGCGACGCCGGGAGCCAGTTGTAGGAGGGTGGTGAAGTCGATGACCTGGGCGCCGAGGGTGGGGGTGGCGATGATGACGCCGTTGCGGAACATTCGGAAGGTGCCGCCGTGGCCGGGGAGGAGCGATTCGGGGCCGAGGGGGGTGCCCAGAGAGCCTGTGGGGCCGCCGGACTGGGCGTATTTGGTATCGATGACGCTGGGGCCGGGCGCGGATTGCGGGGCGGCGGGGGCGGGTGTGGAGGGGGCCAATTCGGCTGGGGCGGGGCCGATTTCGAACATTCCGGCGTTCATGGGATGCACGCCGTGCGGCGCGGAGGAGTATTCGGTGCGCAGCAGGTGACCGTCGCGCAGCAGGACCTGGCCCGCGGTCGCGCGGACGGCGGCGTCGGTGCGCGGATCCTCCCGGCTCGTCCCCGAATACGCCTGGCAGTCCTGGGTATCGCAGGTCTGCGCGTACGGATAGCGGGTTTCGGCCAGGGCGTAGGAGCGGGCGGCGATCGCCTGCGCGCGCAACGCCTCCGAACCACCTTGATCGGCCCAGTCCGCGGACATCTCGGTCGGGACGACGCCGCGCAGGTAGTCCTCGGTGTCGACGCGATCGACCGTGCGGATCTCCGCCCCGTCCAGCGCGACGCCGAGCGCGCCCCGGTACCCGCCCGCGCCGCAGATCTTCAGCTGTTCGGCCGGCGGACGGTTGGCGCCCGCCCCGATCGGATAGACCCACGGGTCGGGGGTGGATCCCTGCCACACCACGTCGCCGCCGCAACCGGACAGGATCGTCACGTCGGCTCCGGCGGCGGTCGGCGTCAGATGCGCGACCTGACCGGGCAGCACCTGCCGCCCCGCGACGCTCAGTCCGGCATCGGAGTAGACGTCCAGCGGCTTGTTGTCCTGACCCATCAACCGCACCCGCACCATGGTCGGTCCGATGGTGGCCAGTTGCGCGCCGGGATAGTAGCCCTGCAGGATGCCGACCGCGTTCGTCCCCGCCTTGGCCTGGTCCAACGCGCCGAACTGACTCATGCCGCGACCGTGCCCCTCGTCCACGCCCGCGGTCTGGCGGTAGGGCAGCGCGGCGGGCCAGGCCCAGTACAGGACACCGGTCCCGGCGGTCAGCGCGACGACCACCCCACCGGCCATCGCGACACGCCGGTGTCGACGTTTGCGCCACAGACCACCGTGTCGCATCGATACGAACCTCGGACGTTTCGAACTGGTCATCACGCACTCCCACAGATTCCGCGAGCAGGACCGCCGGACCGTTCTCCGCCCGCCTACCCGCTGGATGTCGATCGGAAAGCTACATTCGAGCTACTACTATCTAAGCCTCTACCAAAGGTTTAGATTTGTAAAAGTTGGGACCAGTGTGACGCTTGACCCGTCAGGAATCAACCATGACCTCCCGACCGACGGTCGCCGGTTCTACTCGAATGGAGCAGCTCGTGCCGTACCGCAGGCCCAGAAGGTCGTGCGTTCTCCTCGTCGTAGCGACACTCGCGGTCATCGCGCCGCTGTTCACGATCGTGATGCAGGATTCCCCCGGCTACCGAAACACCGATAACAGCGACTTCACGGCTATCCCAGCGCATTTCGCCGAAGTCGTCCTCTCCTCGGCCCCCGACGCCGTCCTGCCGCCACATGAAGTACAAGAAGAGCACCCGCTCCTACTGCCGGACGATAAACCCAGTCGCACAATGCTTTTCGCGAGCCCGCTTCCTATCGGAGGCGGGCTCACCCATTCATATCGACAAGGCTCGAGGACCACGAGGCCCGACGACGATCCCCACACCTCTTTCGACACCAACGCGAAACGCTCGCGAGATCGATGAAATACCTGGCGCCACAACCTGATACGTCGCCGGAGAACACAGCGCCCGGTCGGCGCCACCATCTCCGCGAGACGAATTCAGCTGGCCCACCAGCGTTCCAGGACGCGGGCGACGCCGTCCTCGGAATTGGTGAGGGTGGTTTCGTCGGCGGCGGCAAGGGCTTCGGGGTGGGCGTTGCCCATGGCTACGCCGCGGCCGGCGAGGCGCAGCATCGGGACGTCGTTGGGCATATCGCCGAAGGCGACGATGTCGCGGTGCTCGACGCCGAGACGTGCGGCGACCAGGCGCAGGCCCGACGCTTTGGTGACGCCCGGTGCGGACAGTTCGATCAGGCCGTTGTCGGTGGAATAGGTGAGGTCGGCGCGGCCGTCCAGGTGCGGCTCCAGCGCGGCACGCATATCTGCGCTGGTCACACCGGGTAGGCGGATCAGCATCTTGATGGCGGGGGCGGCGATCACCTCGCGGCGGGCGACCTGGGTGTCGTCCGGATTGAGCCACGCGTGCTGGTATTCGGGCGAACTCACGAACTGCGGGGTGGCCGCGTCGTGCGCCGTCTCGCCGACCCGTTCGGCCGCCAGCCCGCAGCCGGGCAGCACCCGCTCGGCGAGTTCGGCGAGCCAGGCCAGTTCCGGGACGTCCAGCGAATCGTTGTGCAGGATGCGGTCGGTCGCGCTGTCGTAGACGACCGCGCCGTTACCGCACACGCACAGCGGTGCGTATCCGAGCCCGGCGACGATCGGATCGATCCAGCGCGGCGGCCGCCCGGTGGCGAGCACGAAATGCACCCCGTCGTCGACCAGCGCCTTGACCACGGCCCGGGTGCGCGGACTCACCTGTTCGTCCCGGTCGATCAGGGTGCCGTCCACATCGGTGGCCACCAGGGCGGGTTTGGGCGAGTTCCGGCGAGTCACCCATTCCATCCTGCCCGATGCGGGGGTGCGGAAGTAATCAGTTTCCCTGACGTCGCCACTGATCATCGGCCGAACCCAGCGGCGGCACCTCGGGAAAGGGCGTCGGCTCGTTCGAATACGGCGGCAGCGGACCGGCGGCCGAAGCCTGCGGCGCCACACCGCTCGCGGACGGCGGCTGCCCCGAATCAGGCGGCACTACACCCGAACCTGGCTGCCCGCCATACGGCACCGCACCCGAACCCGGCTGCCCGCCATACGGCACCGCCGCACCCGCTACCGGCTGCCCAACGTGCTGACCGCCGTACGGCGCGGCGTTGAACGGATCCTGCGACACCGGATACCCCGGCGCCACACCGGGTCCCGCATATCCGGGCAACGCCTGCGGAACATACGCGAGCCACCGCCCGGTCGAGGGCACCAACGCCAGCACCGCGGTGAGCACGGGAAACACCTGCCCCACCACTCCACCCACGCCCCCGGTCAGAACCGAATGACCGGGCAGACCGGCACTCCCGTACAGCAGAATGTACGACCCGATACCCGCGACGATCGTGACCACGCACCCGGCGACGACGAAGATCCGCCCTGCCACTCGACGCCGGAACACCAGCACCGCCCCCGCCGCCAGCAGCCCGCCGGTGATCAACCCGATCACCCCGATGCCGATCATGTAGACGGAGAACCAGGAGTTGTGCAGCACCTCGTCACCGAAATCGGGCCAGGCGACCCCGATCACGACGTCCACGACTCCGCCGAGAATTTGCCCGGCCGCACCGAGCGCGGCCAGCACCCCCGCCGTCACGGCCGTGGCGCTGCTGGGTTCGCCGCCCAGGCCCTGCGGATACGGCTGATAACCACCCGGATACTGGGAATAACTCACCGACCGGCCCCCTGTCTGTGTCGCCGGACCACCCGCCGACGATGAACGTTCCCCTGCACGATATCTCCGAATCGGGCGTGAGGTGGTCCGCGTAACGCGCTCGCCGGAATAACTATCCCTATGATCAGGGGCTAGTAACCCGACCCGAGGGGACCGATGACCGGCTTTCTGCTACGACGTGCGCTGAACTATGTCGTACTGTTGGTGCTCGCCTCGTTCCTGACCTTCGTGTTGGCGTCCATGACGTTCCATCCGCTGGACAGCCTCGAGCAGCGCAATCCCCGCCCACCGCAATCGGTGATCGATGCGAAGGCGGCCGAACTACATCTCAACGAACCGATCCTGCCGCGCTACGGCACCTGGGTGAAAGATGTAGTGGTACACGGCGATTTCGGCGACACCCTCGCGGGTCAGCCGGTGAGCCAGGAGTTGGGCCGCCGGATCGGGGTGAGTCTGCGGCTGCTGGTGATCGGTTCGGTGATCGGCACCGCGCTCGGTGTGCTGATCGGCGCGGCGGGCGCGATCCGGCAGTACAGATTCAGCGACTACTTCACCACGATCATCTCGCTGCTGGTGTTGAGCACGCCGATCTTCCTGCTCGCCACCCTGCTGAAATACGGTGCGCTGGAATTGAATACCGCGACCGGTCAGCAGATCCTCCTGTACACCGGGGAGACCTCGGCCAGCGCGGTGGACGGGTTGTGGAACCAGTTCGTCGACCGGCTCCAGCACATGGTCGTGCCGACCCTCGGCCTGGCCCTGGGCTCGATGGCCGCCTACAGCCGCTATCAGCGCAACGCCATGCTCGACGTACTACAGAGCGATTTCATCCGCACCGCCCGCGCCAAGGGCCTGACCCGCAAACGCGCGCTCTACAAACACGGCCTGCGCACCGCCCTGATCCCGATGGCGACACTGTTCGCCTACGGCCTCGGCGGCCTGATCACCGGCGCGGTGTTCACCGAGAAGATCTTCGGCTGGCACGGCGTCGGCGAATGGCTGGTCGACGCGATCAACGCCCAGGACCTCTACATCGTGGTCACCGTGACCACCTTCGCGGGCCTGGTGATCCTGGTCTCCGGCCTGCTCTCCGACATCGTCTACGCCATGCTCGACCCGAGGGTGCGGATCTCATGACCGAAGTGGAAATGATCAGTCAGGGCGCGCCCGAGGTCGCCGCGGCCGGGCGGCGGAAGTTGGTGTGGCGCAGGTTTTTGCGGAACAAGGCGGCGATCGTGGGGGCGGTCGTGTTGTTGCTCATCGTGATCGCCGCGTTCGCGTTGCCGCCGATACTGCCGTTCGACTATCGGGACATGGATTATGCGGCGCTGTATCAGGCGCCGAGTCCGAAGCATCCGTTCGGGACCGACGGTAGCGGTGAGGATCTGCTCGCGCAGACGCTGCACGGGTTGCAGAAGTCGCTGATCATCGGGTTCTGCGTGGCGATCCTCGGGTCGATCATCGCGGTCGCGGCGGGGGCGGTGGCCGGGCTGCTGGGCGGGTGGACCGATCGGGCGATCATGTGGCTGGTGGATCTGCTGCTGGTGGTGCCGAGTTTCATCGTCATCGCGATCTTCTCCCCGCGCACCAAGGGCAGCGGATCGATTCCGCTGCTGATCATTCTGCTGGCGGCGTTCGGGTGGATGATCAGCGCGCGCATCGTACGCGGGTTGACGTTGAGTCTGCGCGATCGCGAATTCGTCCGGGCCGCGAAGTACATGGGCGCCTCGACGCGATCGCTGATCGTCACGCACATCGTGCCGAACGTGGCCTCCTTCCTGATCATCGACACCACGCTGGCCCTGGGCGCGGCGGTGCTGTCCGAAACCGGCCTGAGTTACCTGGGTTTCGGCGTGCAGCCGCCGGACGTCTCGCTGGGCACGCTGATCGCGGCGAATTCCCAATCGGCGCTGACCTTTCCGTGGTTGTTCCTGTTCCCGGGCGGTTTCCTGATCGCGATCGTGTTGTGCGCCAACCTGGTCGGTGACGGTCTGCGAGATGCCTTCGACCCCAGCTCCTCCCGAGCGCGGGCCCGCCGCAAAACCCCCAAGGCGCCCAAGGCTCCGAAGACCCCCGAGACTCCCAAGGCCCCGCAGACTCCGAAGGCCCCGAAATGACCGACACCTCAGCCCCCGCGCCCGAGACCCCGAAGCAGACCACCACCGCTCCGCTGCTGGAGGTTTCGGATCTGCACGTGTCCTTCCCGGGCGAGGAAGGCCGCATCGACGCGGTGCGCGGCGTGAACTACGCCGTGGCCGACGGCGAGGTGCTGGCGATCGTGGGCGAATCGGGTTCGGGTAAATCGGTGTCCTCGCTGGCGGTGATCGGGCTGCTGCCCGATCAGGCGCGGGTGCGCGGTTCGATCCGGTTGCGCGGCAAGGAATTGCTGGGCATGGACGACAAGACGCTGTCGACCTATCGCGGCGCGCGGATCTCCATGGTGTTCCAGGATCCGCTCTCGGCGCTGACACCGGTGTACCGGATCGGCGATCAGATCGCCGAGGCGCTGCTCGCGCACGGCTCGATGTCCAAGCAGCAGGCCGCCACCCGTGCGGTGGAACTGCTCGACCTGGTGGGGATTCCGGAACCGAAGGCGCGGGCGCGGGCCTTCCCGCACGAATTCTCCGGCGGTATGCGGCAGCGCGTGGTGATCGCGATGGCCATCGCCAACGATCCCGAACTGATCATCTGCGACGAGCCGACCACGGCGTTGGACGTCACGGTGCAGAAGCAGATCCTGGGCCTGCTGCGCACCGCGCGCGACATCACCGGCGCGGGCGTCATCATGATCACCCACGATATGGGGATCGCCGCGACCATCGCCGATCGGGTCGCGGTCATGTATGCCGGAAAGATCGTCGAAACCTCCTCTGCCGCAGACCTTTTCAGCTCTCCGCGAATGCCGTACACGGTCGGGCTGCTCGGCTCGATCCCGCGCATGGACGGCCCCGCGCGCACCCCGCTGATCCCGATCGAGGGCTCGCCACCGGCCATGCACGCGCTGCCGCCAGGCTGCCCGTTCGCACCGCGCTGCCCGGTCGTCATCGACGACTGCCGCGCGGCCGAACCGCCGCTGCAGGACATCGCGCCCGGACACCGCGCCGCGTGCATCCGCACCGCGGAGATCGGTTCGGCGGACCTGTTCTCGGCCTACCGCCGGGAGATCACCACCCCCGATCACGAGGCCGAGACGGATTCGCGTGTGGTACTGCGGATCTCGGAACTGAGCAAGGTCTTCCCGATCACCTCGGGGGTGCTGCTGCGCCGCCGCACCGGGGAGGTGCGGGCGGTGGACGGCATCGATTTCGAACTGCGCGCGGGCCGCACGCTGGCGCTGGTCGGCGAATCCGGATCCGGTAAATCGACCACGCTGACCGAGATCATGGAGCTGAACAAGCCGCAGAGCGGCACGATCGAGGTGCTCGGCAGCGATGTCGCGACGCTCACCAAGGCGCGCCGCCGGGAGATCCGGGCGAAGATGCAGATCGTCTTCCAGGACCCGTCCGCCTCCCTCGATCCGCGCATGCCGATCTTCGACGCGCTGGCCGAACCGCTGCGCATCGCCGGACGCTCGCGCGAGCAGATCCGTTCGCGCGTACCGGAACTGCTGCAACAGGTCGGGCTGCGGGCCGAGCACGTCGACCGGTATCCGGCCGACTTCTCCGGCGGACAGAAGCAGCGCATCAATATCGCGCGGGCGCTGGCGCTGGATCCGGAGATCCTGGTGCTGGACGAGCCGGTGTCCTCGCTGGACGTCTCGATCCAGGCCGGCGTGCTGAACCTGTTGCGCGACTTGCAGATCGAACGCGGCCTGTCGTATCTGTTCGTCTCCCACGATCTTTCGGTGGTCCGGAATCTGGCACACGACATCGCGGTCATGTATCGGGGCAAGATCGTCGAAATCGGTTCGGCGGAACAGATTCTCACCGATCCGCAGCACGAGTACACCCGCGCGCTCATCGACGCGGTTCCCGTTCCCGTCGTCGCCCGCTAGGAGCAGATCGTGAAGAGGCGCACATTCGGCAAAGTCGTTGCGGCGGCATCGATGTCAGCATTGGCGGCGGCCTGTTCGTCGGGTCCGGGTTCGACCGGTTCGGCCACGCTGGGCACCACCAACGACATCAATCCGCTGGCGCGCGAGGGCGTCCGGGAGGGCGGCAACCTGCGCCTGGCGATCACCACCATCCCGTCGAACTGGAATGTGCAGTGCACCGACGGAAACGAGGGCGAGACAGCCGATCTCGTCCGCTGGACGATGCCGCGCGCGTTCAAGGCCGACGCGTCCGGGCAGCTCACCGTCGACACGGACTACTTCACCGACGTCAAGCTGATCAGCACCAATCCGCAGCAGGTCGTCTACACCATCAATCCCAAGGCGGTGTGGTCCGACGGGACCCCGATCACCTGGGAGGATCTGGCCGGGACCTGGCAGGCCCTCAACGGCCGGGACAAGCGGTACCTGATCGCGATCACCAACGGTTTCGACCGGGTCGAGAAGGTCGAACGCGGCGTCGACGACCGGCAGGCGATCCTGACCTTCTCCACCCCGTACGCGGATTGGCGCGGTCAGTACGCCGGTAATTCGATCCTGTACCCGAAATCGGTGACCAGCACCCCGGACGCGTTCAACCACAGTCTGGTCGACCACATGAGCGCGTCCGCCGGACCGTTCCTGGTGCAGTCCATCGACCGCACGCAACGCCGAATGGTGTTGGCGCGCAACCCGAAATGGTGGGGTGCGCCGCCGAAACTGGATACCGTCACCTACAGCGTGCTGGACCAGTCCACCTGGGCCGCGGCCATGCAGAACAACGAACTCGACGTCGCCCGGATCAGCAATCTGAACGACGCCCTGCTGATCCGGCGCACCGCGGGCCTGCAACTGCGGCACGCGCCGATGAACCTGTGGCGCTGGCTGACCTTCAACGGCGCACCCGGTTCGATCATGGCCGATCCCGCGTTGCGCGTGGCGATCGCGAAGGGCATCAACCGGCAGGCCATCGCCGATACCTCGCAGGCGGGCCTGACCGATCATCCGACGGTGCTCAACAATCACGTCTTCGTGATGGGACAGAAGGGCTACCAGGACAATTCGGCCCCGGTCGCCTACGACCCGGCCGCGGCGGCCAAGCAACTCGACGCGCTGGGCTGGAAATTGCAGGGCGATGTCCGGGTGAAGGACGGCAAGCAGCTCGCCTTCCGCGACGTGATGTACAACGATCCGCTCTGGGTCCAGATCGCCAAGATGATCCAGTCGGACATGGCGAAGATCGGGGTGAAGATGTCCATCGACACCCGCCCCGGACAGGACTACTTCACCAATGTGATCATTCCCGGCGACTTCGACACCTCGCAGTACGTGCTGTCCGGAGATGTGTTCGTATTCAACAGCATTCCGCAGATGTACGGCCTGTACCCGAACAATGTGCTGGGCAATTACGGCCGGATCGGCTCCCCCGCGCTGAACGAGCTGATCGACAGGACCCTCACCGAACTCGATCCGGACAAGGCCATCGCCCTGGCGAATCAGGTCGACACCCAGATCTTCGCCGAGGGCCATTCCCTGCCACTGACCCAGGACCCGGGGAACTGGGCAACCCGGGCCACCCTCGCCAATATCGGCGCACCCGGCCTGGGCACCTACGACTACACCTCGATCGGCTTCGTGAAATGAGGCCGCCCCGACGGAAGGATCGATCCATGCGGATTCGTTCGACACTGCTCCCGCTCGCGATTCCGGCGCTCGCCGTCGGGTTGGTGTTGTCGGGGTGTAGTTCCGGGGGTGGTAATCAGGTCGCGAACGTCGATGTCGGCACCAAGAACGACATCAATCCGCAGGATCCGAGCGCACTGCGGGACGGCGGGAATCTGCGGCTGGCGATCACTTCGTTCCCCGCGACATTCAACGATCTGCACATCGACGGCGGCGACGCGGATCTCAACTCCATCATCGACCCGTTGATGCCGGCGGCGTTCGTCAGCGATGCCGCCGGTGACCTGTCCATCAACCACAACTTCTTCACCGATGTGAAACTGACCGGCACCAGCCCGCAGCAGGTCACCTACACCATCAATCCGAAGGCGGTGTGGTCCGACGGCACCCCGATCACCTGGCAGGATCTGCAATCCGAGGCCCACGCGCTGGGTAATCCCGCCGCGGGTTTCCAGGTCAACGCGACCGGCGGATTCGATCGGGTCGAGAAGGTCGAACGCGGTGTCGACGATCGGCAGGCCGTGGTCACCTTCAAACAGCCCTATTCGGAATGGAAGGGCATGTTCGGCCCGCTGTATCCGAAGGCGGTGACCGAGAATCCGCAGGCGTTCAACGATATCGATCGCAACAGTCTGAAGGTCAGCTCCGGTCCGTTCGTCGTCGACACCATCGACCGGACGCAGGACCGGATCGTGCTCAAACGTAATCCGGTGTGGTGGGGGCCGAAGCCGAGGTTGGACACCATCACCTTCACCAGGCTCGATCAGAGCGCGGTGCTGGGCGCGGTGCAGAACAACGAGATCGATTACACCTACGTCTCGGGTCTGCCGAATGTGGTGGCCGCCAAGAACGCGGCGGGCGTGGTGGTCCGGCGCAGCCCGGAGCCGAGCTGGAGTCATATCACCTTCAACGGCGCGCCGGGCGCACTGCTGTCCGATCCCGCACTGCGACTTGCCATTTCGAAGGCCGTCGACCGGCAGGCGATCGTCACCCAGGCCCAGACCGGCATCGTGGACAATCCCAAGCCGTTGAACAACCACATCTTCGTGATGGGGCAGAAGGGTTATCAGGACAATTCGGCCCCCACCGCATTCGATCCGGCCGCCGCGGCCAAGGAACTCGACGCGCTCGGCTGGAAACTGAACGGCAACGTCCGCGAGAAGGACGGTAAGAAGCTGGAATTGCGCGATGTGATGTTCGATCAGAAGGAATGGGTCGACACCGCGAAGATCGTGCAGCAGGATCTGGCCAAGGTCGGTGTGCTGGTGGATATCCAGACCGTGCCGGGCACCGGGCTGTTCACCAATGTCATCGATCCGGGCAATTTCGATCTGGCGCAATTCAGTTGGCAGGGCAGTGCGCTGCCGCTGGTCGCGTTGCAGCAGATCTACTACTACGACCCGAAAAACCTCCAGGGCAACAAGGCGCGCATCGGCTCCGACCAGCTCAACGACCTGATCAACAAGACGATCTCCGAACTGGACCCGGTCAAGGCCAATGAACTGGCCAACGAATGCGACAAACTGATCTGGCAGGAGGGCTATTCGCTGCCCCTGCAACAGGCTTCGGGCACGTACGCAACCCGCGCCAACCTCGCCAATATCGGCGCGTTCGGTCTCGCCAGCGCCGATTGGACGAAAGTCGGCTTCCTGAAGTGATTTCCGGCTCGGGCCATCCGCTGGCCTACCCGGTGCTGACGACGTGCGGCGCCCTGGTGATCTGTCTCGCCTGGGCACCGTTCGCCGATTCGGAGCAGTTGGCGATGTTGGGTGCGGTGGCGCTGGTTGTGTTGGTGTACAGCGGGTTTCGGGTGCTGGTCGCGTCCGGGGTGTTGCCGTGGCATACCGATCCTCGGATATCCTCCGCGCCGGACGATTCCGCTTCGGCCGATACCAGGTCAGCTGATACCGAAGCCGCCGACTCCGGGGCAACGGAATCCGGAGTCACGGGCTCCGGGGCAGCGGAGTCCGGAGTCGCGGGCTCCGGGGTCTCCGGCCGAAATGCGCTGCGCTGCCGACGGATACGCCAGCAGCACCGGTTGCTCAGCCGTTCGTGGTTGGAGCTGACGGCGGACGACCGAACCTGCTGGCTGCCGGTCTATTTCGATCCCACGCTGGTCACCGCGGCCGATTCGACCGCCGAATTGACGGACGGCGTTGTGCGTTTCGGCAATGTCCGGCTGTATCCGTCTGGGCCGGTACGTGATCGCGAACCCGTCGGCCGCCTGCACGACAACCCGACCCGCCCCGATCCCGACGGCCCGGCCCACGCCGCCGCGGCATCCCGCTTCACCCGACGGCTCCTGCTGGACGGCCAATTCGCCGTTGCCGCACCGTTCGCCGCACTGCTGTGGGTCTACATCGCGGGCGGCGGATTCCCGGCCTTCGCCGGAGCATTCACGGTCGCCGCGGGGGTCGCCGTGTGGTTCTCGGCCATCCGCGGCTCCGACCCCAGCTGAGCCCGAATCACCTTGCCGCAGAAACGGGTTGCTGCTGGGTGGCGGCGTGGATCCCGCCACCACCCTCGGCGACGGCGTTGAATTCCACCGGCACGATCTCCCGGCCCGGAAACGCGTCGGCGAGGATGCCCGCGGCGCGGTCGTCGCCGTGCCGGTCACCGTAGGCGGGCAGGTACACCGCGTCGTTGCCGACGTAGAAGTGCACGTACGTGTAGAGGAATTCCGCGCCGCGCGTGCCGGGCATATCGGCCCGATTCGGTTGCGGCAGTTCGATGATCTCGAAGGCGCGGCCCTCGGCGTCGGTGGCGGCGCGCAGGATCTCGCGGGCGCGGGCGGCGGCGCGGGCGAAGACGTCGTCGCGGTCCGGATCCACCGGGCGGTCCAGCACGACCACCCCGGGACGCGCGAAACGGGCGACCGCGTCGACGTGGCAGTCCGTCACCTCACCGCCCGCGACGCCCTGCAACCACACCACTTTTCGGACGCCGAGCAGCTCGCCCAGGGCGCGTTCGATCTCGTCGTGATCGCTGCCGGGATTGCGCGTCGGGTTGACCAGCGAACTCTCGGTCGCCAGCAGCGTGCCCTCGCCGTCGACCTCGAGCGAGCCGCCCTCGGCGACGATCGGCGCGACCACCCGCTCGATTCCCGCGTGTTCCAACATCTTTCGCGCGACGCGGGCGTCCAGGTGGTACTCGGCCTTCTGCCCCCACCCGTTGAAATTGAAGTCGATCCCCGCCACCTCACCCTCGGTGGTGGTCACGAAGGTCGCGCCGGTATCGCGCACCCACAGGTCGTCCAGCGGGGCCGAGACCACCTCGACCCCGTCACCGACGACCTTGCGCGCCTGTTCGACATGTTCGCGGCGGGCAAGCAGCGCAACGGATTCGTGCTCGGCGACGGCCTGAGCCAGCCGTGCCACATCCGCGCGCGCCTCGGGTAGCAGTTCCTCCCAGACCGACTCCTTGGCGGGCCACGCCAGCCACGTCCGGGCATGCGGCGCGGACTCCGCTGGCATCACATAGCGGCTCATGATCTCCGACCGTATCCACTCGCTCCGACATACGCCATGAATTGGCAGGTTGCGGACCTGTCATAGCGGTGACACGGCGCGCCGCACCGCGTGTTGAGACGTCCGTCCAGTCCGTTATGTCACGATTGCGCCGCCGTTCACATCCATGAAAGCCGCGCCCTGCTCCCACACCGCCCCGGTCAGCGTATACACCTGTCCCGCACACCCTTCCAACAGCAGCACCGCGACCGCCATACCGCGCGGATCGATCACGCCCCGACCGCCCGTGCTGGTCCGTATCGGCACCGGCGCATCGGCCCAGGCGAACGCATCGAAGACGAACGCGCCGTGACGCAGGACCGAACAGGTCGCCCGAGTTCCGAGTCGAGTTACCCCGGGCCGAAGACGCCGGCGAGGAGTCGCCGCACAGACCATTCGAATTCGGTTCGGATCGCCGCAGCCCAGGCGAGCGCATCGGAGACGAATGCACTGGGGCACAGGACCGAACGGGTCGCCCGAGATTGGAGTCGGGTCACTCCGGACCGAGGATGCCGCTGAGGAGTCGCCGTATGGACCATCGGTTCGGATCGCCACAGCCCAGGCGAGAGCACCGGAGACGAATGCACTGGGGCACAGGACCGAACAGGTCGCCCGGGTTCCGAGTCGAGTTACTCCGGACCGAGGATGCCGGTGAGGAGTCCCCGTATGGACCATCGGTTCGGATCGCCACAGCCCAGGCAAACGCACCGGAGGCGAATGCACTGGGGCACAGGACCGAACAGGTCGCCCGGGTTCCGAGTCGAGTTACTCCGGACCGAGGATGCCGGTGAGGAGTTGGCGTAGGGACCAGTCGAATTCGGTGGCGGGGTCGAGGTCGGTGAGGTGGGGGCGGGTGGCGGTGAGGGCGGGGTAGGTGGTGGGGTCGATGGTGAAGCCGGGGTGGCCGAGGGGGTGGTCGTTGACGATCTGGCCGATGAGCAGGTGCCAGGTGGCGCGGTAGGCGCGGGCGGCGGCGTGTTCGTCCAGGCCCGCCTCGAGGAAGGCCGCGATGGCGGATTCGGCGAAGGGCAGGGAGGTCGCGGTGACCGAACTCGGCTCGTTGATGACCTGGGCGGCCCAGGGGTGGTCGAGCATCACCTGATGGGCGCCGCGCCACTGCGCGATCAGGCGTTCGCGGGCGGTGCCGTCGCGGACGACCGGGAAGGCGCGGGCGAGTTCCTCGTTCAGCAGGGACAGCAGTTCGCCCCGGTCGGCGATGTGCCGGTAGAGCGAAGCCTGCCCGGTGTCGAGTTCGGCGGCCACCCGGCGCAACGTCAACGCCGCGAGGCCCTCGGTGTCGGCGATGCGGCGAGCGGCCGCGACGATGACGGCCCTGCTGAGCGGTTGTGCGCGCACCCGGCTCCCTTCCTTCCGGCGATCCCGATCGATCGCGGCAGCGCAGACACACCCGAATGCCTCCGCCGGACCCGAGCGTATTGGCAGCCATGCGTCCGGGACCGACCGGACCCGCGTGCCCGCGTGCCCGCGCGTCTGCGCGTCTGCGCGTCTGCGCGTCTGCGCGTCTGCGCGTCTGCGCGTCTGCCCCGAGCGTCGTTCAAATCACATCCGCGCGGACGAGCACCCTCTTGCGAACAACGTTCGCACGGAGTTAGGGTCACCTTACGCGAACATTGTTCGCAGGAGAGGAGCCCGCCGTGACCACCCGGACGTCACCACCCACCATCTATCGCCCGCCGCCGACCGCGCACCGCCTGGCCATGCCCGCCCTGGCGCTCGGCGTGCTGTCCTACGCGCTGATGCAGACCATGCTGGTACCGACCATCGGCACCCTCCAGCACGCCCTGCACACCAGCACGACCGCTGCGACCTGGGCGGTACTGAGCGCCCCGCTGCTGGCCAGCGCGATCCTCACCCCACTGTTCGGCCGGATCGGCGATCGTTTCGGCCGCCGCCGCACGCTGCTCACGGTGCTCGGGATCTACCTCGTCGCGACGCTCGTCGCCATGGCCGCCCCGCAGATCGGCGTCCTGATCGCCGCCCGCGCGGCACAGGGCGTGAGCATGGCCATCCTGCCGCTGGCCTTCGGTTCGGTCCCGGCGGTGCTGCCACCCGCGAAGGTGCACGGCGGACTCGGATTCCTGTCCGCGCTGGTCGGCGGCGCGGCCGGTATCGCGCTGGTGATCGGCGGACTGGTCGTCGACCACGCCTCCTGGCGCTGGCTCTTCGCGATCGGCGCGGTATTGGCAACGGCCGCACTGATTCTCACCTACGTCGCGGTGCCCGAGGGCCCGGTCGAATCCGGCGGACGACTCGATCCGGGCGGTGTGGTGCTGCTCGCGGGCGGCCTGTCCGGCATCCTGGTCGCGCTCACCCTCGCCCCGGGCAGCGGGTGGACCAGCGTTCCGGTGCTGGCCTGCGCCGCGGCGGGCATCGTGCTGCTGATCGGATTCGTGCGCCTGGAGAAGCGGCTGCGTTTCCCGCTCATCCGGATGGATCTGGTGCTGCATCGCTCCACCGGCATCGTGCATCTGGCCGCGTTCGCGCTGGGCGTGGTGCAGTTCATCTACTACGTGCTGATCCCGAAACTGTCCGAACTACCCAGCGGCGCAGGCGGTTTCGGCTCCTCGGTCACCCTGGCCGGACTGGTCATGCTGCCCTCGACCCTGGTCATCCTGCCGGCCGGGAGCATCGCCGGACGCCTCATCGCCCGCCGCGGCCCGCGCCTGCCACTGACCCTCGGCCTGATCCTCACCGCGGCCGGCGCGGCGATCCTGGCCCTGGCCCACGCGAGCCTGTGGGAACTCGCGATCGGCGCGATCCCGATCGGCATCGGCACCGGCCTGGTCATGGCCGCCCTGCCCGCCCACCTGCACCGTGTCGTCGACCCGGCCGAATCCGCCACCGCCAACGGCATCAACACCGTCTCCCGCACCATCGGCGGCGCCTTCGGCAGTCAACTCGCCGCCGCCCTGATGGTCGGCTCGGTCACCACCGGCTTCTCCCTCGCCTTCTGGATCGCCGCCGCCATCGGCTTCCTCGGTGCGGCAGCTACTCTGCGCGGCGAAGCAATCCCTATGAAACAGGCTGTCGCACAGTAGAAAACGAGCCCAGTCTTATCACGATATCGCCGACGCGGCACGCCCGCCGCGCGGCGATATCGCATAGACTCCCGCCGAATACCGCTGCCGGACAGCCTGATCCGCGACTCAGCTCTCGGCTCTACGCTGGGCGACGGCGCGACGACGTGCGAGTTCCTCCTGATCCAGGACGATCGCCCGCTCCGGCGTGGGCGCGGATCCACCCAACCGGGCAGGCACCCACGGTGCGCCCGAAGGCATCTCGTACCCCTGCTGCGTCAGCTCGAGCAGATCACCCATGCGCGAACGCAATTCGGCGGTCAACTCGTCCACCCCGATCGCGGTAACTTCACCGGGCGGCGGCGCGAGCGGCTCGCCGATCCGGATGTGGATCGGGAAATGGTTGCGGCCCAATTCCTTCGGCAGGTCCTTGGTCCAGATGCGTTGCGCGCCCCAGATGGTCATGGGCACGATCGGCGCACCCGATTCGATCGCCATCCGCGCCGCACCGGATTTGAATTCCTTCAACTCGAAACTGCGGCTGATCGTGGCCTCGGGATACACGACCACGATCTCACCGCCACGCAGCGACTCCACCGCACGCCCGTACGATTCCGCGCCGTGACCGCGATCCACGCCGATCGCCTTGCAGTGCTTCATGAGCCAGCCCACGATGCCGTGCTCGAGTTCGGCCTTCATCATGTACCGGACGTTGCGGCCCGAACGGCGGCCCACCAACCCCACCTCCATGAAATCCAGGTAGGCGGTGTGGTTCACGGCCAGCACCGCCCCGCCGGAGCGCGGAATGTGTTCCTGCCCAGTGATATCGATCCGCAGGCCCTGTGCCCAGAACGTACTGCGGACCAATCCGGTGAGAACGTCGAAGACGGGTTCGCGCGCCATGCCTACAACTCCTGTACATCCACTCTCGCGGCCGGACTACCGATCCGCTTGCCCGGCAGCCGAATTCCGGTCCGCCGCGGCCCGTTCGGCCTTGGCGGCGGCGTCCGCGGCGTCCATCGCGTTCGCCTCCTCCAGTGTGGGCGCACCGCCGCCGAGCCGTGCCGGAACCCAGTACGCGCCGGGTTCGTGCGGGTAGCCCTGCTGCAATTCCTCGAGCATCCGCTGCATGGTGGCGCGCAGCCGGGTGGTCAGCTCCGCGGCCACCTCGCTGACGTCCCGGTCGCCCACCTCGGGCGGCGCGATCGGGTCACCCACCGCGATCCGGATCGGAGTATTGCTGCGGCCCAGATGTTTCGGATGCCCCTTGGTCCACACCCGCTGCGCGCCCCAGATCACCATCGGGATGATCGGTACGCCCGATTCCATCGACATGCGCGCGGCGCCGGACTTGAATTCCTTGATCTCGAAGCTGCGGCTGATCGTCGCCTCCGGATACACCCCGACCAGCTCACCGCGGCTCAGATACTCGAGCGCGGCCTTGTAGGAGTCGGCCCCGGCCGAACGATCCACCGGAATGTGCCGCAGCGCGCGCATGATCGGACCGGAGACGCCACTGTCGAACACCTCCTTCTTGGCCATGAACCGGATGTACCGTTTCGGGGTGCGCGCGGGCAGCCCGGCATAGGTGAAGTCCATGTAGCCGGTGTGATTGATGGCGATGACCGCGCCACCGACGGCGGGGATGCGCTCGGCCCCTCGGACGTCGAATTTCAGCCCCTGCGCGAAGAAGATGGTGCGGGCCAGGCCGATGATCGACCGGTAGACGGGTTCCACAATTCCGCTAGCGTAGTCCCCACCACATCGGGCTACACCCAGGCATGTGTGCGATTGCGCACATATACCCTCCGACAACGGCACTCGCGTACAGGAAAGAGGTTCACCGCAGTGAAATTTCCCCGACCGGCTTCGCGTGCACAGCTCCGAAACGCACTGGCCGGGGGCCTGGCGCTGATCGCGGCGGGACTGGTCGCGGGCTGCGATTCGCGGGTGGGCATCGAGGGCACCGACTACACCACCGACACGCCGCACACCGCGGCGACCACCACGACCTCGACCCCGGCGGCCACCGCCGCGGCCGTCCCCGTCGCGCCGAAACCGAAGCCCGGCGAACTCCTGGTAACCGTCTCGCTCACCAAACCCGATTCCGCCGCCGCCGACGCGCTCACCGCCTGGGCCATGGACCTGCAATCGCTGTCCCCGGCCCGGCTCCAGGCCAAATGCTGGACCCTCGCGCCGCAACACGTGCAGTCCATGTACACCGACAAGAAAGCGATCCTGACCGCCCTGGCCCGCCCCGGCGTGGACGACGGCGCCGCGATCACCTGGCAGGGCACCGGTCACGGCGCGGTCACCGTGGTGGCGCAGCGCACCGATATCGACACCGGCTACGCCTGCCCGCGCGTCTACACCGCCGGGGCCACCCCGGCGTTCGACGAGACCGACGCCCGGCACACCGTGCGCCGCTACCTCGATCGCGTCATCGGCAAGCCGCTGGACCCGGCCGACAAGGAGACCACGCACCCGCTGCGCTGCGCGGCCGGCGCGGCGAACTGGGATCCCGACGGCACCGGAGCGCCCGTCCCCGCGCCGCTGACCGGGCTCAAAGCGCTGGAGAACATCCGGTCCTTCGACGACCAGTCGCTGAGTTCGACGACGTTGCGCGCGTCGTACGTGTCGGTGGAGGCCACCGTCGCGACCACCGACGGCGTCGAGCAGACCCGGACATTCACCCTGAAGTCCGGGAAGCAGGGTTACTGCATCGGCGCGGTCACCTCCTAGTCGGTACCCTGGGTGGCCGATAACGCCTCAGGAGGGAAGTTCGTGGAGATCACCAGCGTCGGACACGCCGGGTTCCATATCCGCACCGCGGCCGGGACGATCCTGTGTGACCCGTGGATCAACCCGGCGTATTTCGGGTCCTGGTTCCCGTTCCCGGACAACACCGAGCTGGACTGGGACGAGCTGGGCAACTGCGACTTCCTGTACGTCTCGCACCTGCACCGCGACCACTTCGACGCGCGGCATCTGACCGATCATGTCAACAAGGACGCGACCGTGCTGCTGCCGGACTACCCGGTCCCGGATCTGCGTCGCGAGCTGGAGAAGATCGGCTTCACGAAGTTCATCGAGACCGAGAATTCGGTGAAGCGGACCATCACCGGGCCCGGCGGCGACATGGACATCATGATCGTCGCGCTGCGCGCCCCCGCGGACGGCCCGATCGGCGATTCCGGCCTGCTCGTCTCCGACGGCGAGACGGTGTGCTTCAACATGAACGACGCCCGCCCGGTCGACATGGACGTGCTGCACGAGACGTTCGGCCACATCGACATCCACCTGCTGCAATACTCGGGCGCGATCTGGTACCCGATGGTCTACGACATCCCCGCGCGCACCAAGTCGAACTTCGGCAAGCAGAAGCGGCAGCGCGGTATGGACCGCGCACGCAGCTACATCGAGCAGGTCGGCGCGACCTGGGTGGTGCCCTCGGCCGGTCCCCCGGTCTTCCTGGACGACGAGTTGCGCTACCTCAACGACGATCGCGACGACGAGGGCAACATCTTCCCCGATCAGATCGTGTTCCTCGAACAGATGCGGATCCACGGCAATGCCGGTGGCGTGCTGATGATTCCGGGTTCGGTGGCGCAGGTGCGCGGCAAGGATCTCGAACTCACCCACCCGGTCGATCCGGACACGATCTACGGCGACAAGGCCGGGTACATCGAGAACATGGCGCGGCGGCTGGCCCCCGCGCTGGCCGCGGAGAAGGCGAGTTGGGCGACCGCCGACTCGCCGCTGTTGCCGCAGCTCGAGGACCTGTTCGAGCCGATCATGAAGCAGAGCGACCTGATCTGCGACGGCATCGGCTACCCGGTCGGGCTGGTGCTCGGCGAGCAGACCTTCGTGCTCGACTTCCCGAAACGTGTTGTGCGCGAACCGATCGAGGGCGAGGGCCGCTACCGTTACGGTTTCCGTATCGATCCGCAACTGGTCCGCACGGTGCTGCGCGATCACGAACCCGACTGGGTGAACACGATTTTCCTGTCCACCCGCTTCCAGGCGTGGCGGATCGGCGGCTACAACGAATTCCTCTACACCTTCTTCAAATGCCTCACCGACGAACGCATCGCCTACGCCGACGGCTGGTTCTCCGAGGCGCACGACGATTCGGCCTCCACCGAGCTCGCGGGCTGGGAAGTCCAGCGCCGCTGCCCGCACCTCAAGGCCGATCTGTCGAAATTCGGTGTGGTGGAAGGCAATACGCTGACCTGCAACCTGCACGGGTGGCAGTGGGATCTGGAGTCGGGGCGTTGCAAGACCTCGAAGGGCCACGAATTGCGGTCGCGAAAGCTCTGAGCACTACGCGATCGCGCATCCGCTGCGGCCGAACCACGCAACCGATCGCGTTGCTGCTGTGTGGATCTGAAGTCGAGGCGGCGTGCGCGTTATCGCCGCGACGAATTCACTCGCGACAATCGCACCTCCGCGCGGCGAGGATTGTGCTGCGGCAGTGAGCTTCTCGTCGGCTCACTCACCTGCGGCCGAGCGGCGGGCCTCCTCCAAGACCTGCAACGTCTCGACCGCGTCGTTCGGGTCGACCGGGACGGGAGCGTCGTCGAGCAGGGCCGCGGCCATCTGCGCGTAGAACGCCGGATAGTCACCGGCTTCACTCGGGACCGGGTGGGTGTCGTCCGGTGTGCCCAGTGAACCCCAGTTCTCCGGATCGACTGTGCCCCACGGCTTTCCGTCATCCGGACGACGCCCCGCGCGCAACGCGTCCTCCTGCGGATCCAGCCCGAAGGTGAGATAGCCGCTCTCCGAACCCAATACGCGCATACGCGGCCCCAACCGGGGCGTGACCGCACTCATCCACAGATGTGAGCGCACCCCCGAATCGTGCGTCAACGCAATGAAGGCGTCGTCGTCGGCCCGCACTTCCGTTCTGCGACAATCCAATTCGCAGTAGACCTCGACGGCCGGACCGAACAGGTTCAGCGCCTGATCGACCAGGTGACTACCCAGGTCGTAGAGAATCCCCGCACCGTCGGTGGCCTCGCCGACCTCCCGCCAGCTGCCCTTGGAGACCGGCCGCCAGCGCTCGAACCGCGACTCGAACCGGCGCACCTCCCCGAGCTCACCGGCCTCGATCAACCGGCGCAACGTCAGGAAATCGCTGTCCCAGCGGCGATTCTGGAATACCGACAGCGCCAGCCCCGCCGCCTCGGCCGCCGCGATCACCTCCAGCCCCTCGTCCGCGGTCAGCGCGAACGGCTTGTCCACCACCACCGGCAGCCCCGCGTCCAGCGCCTGGATCGCCAGCGCCGCATGCGTGCTGTTGGGCGTGGCGATCACGGCCAGATCGATCCCGTCCGGCTCCGCGAACAACGCCTCGACCGTATCCACCACCCGCACCCCCGGATACGCCGCCCGCGCCCGCTCGGCCCGTTCCGCCGACGAGGTCACCACCGCCGCCACCCGCATCCGCTCCTGTGCGGCGATCAAAGGCGCATGGAAGACCTCACCGGCCAGCCCGAACCCGACCACGGCCACACCCAACTCCGCCATCCAGCTGCCTTTCGCTCCGACATCCCGCGCGCTACCGGTTTACCCGAGATTGTCCGATACCACACGATGTCCCGCGCACAGACCACGCCGAATCGTCCGTCCCGTGCCCGCCGGACTACCGCCTCGACCGACCGCCGCCCTCGAACCACCCGACCGCACCGCAGCCGATGCCCGGTTTCCCACACGCTGTCGCCCCAACTCCCCCGCGCGCACCCGGCAGCGCGGCTACTCGCCGAAAGCTCCCAGTTCGGGCGAGGCATCCAACCGACCACCGCCCAGCCGACGCCCTCGAACCACGACTCACCCCCGCCGACACCCACGCAGCCGATGCCCGGTTTCCCGCACGCTGTCGCGCCAACTCCCCCGCGCGCGCCCGGCAATGCGGCTACTCGCCGAAAGCTCCCAGTTCGGGCGAGGCATCCATCGGAATCCAGCCGTTGCTGGAGAATTCCCGTTCCGGCACGCCCGCGCCGACCAGGCCGCGCTGATCGTTCAGGTCGTTGATGAGATCGGCGACCGGGTGCGAGTCGCTGTAGTGGTACCCCTGCGCGAGGGCGAAACCGAGTTCGGTGAGCACCGCGGCCTGGTATTCGGTCTCGACGCCCTCGGCGATCACCTGGAGATCCAGCGAACGGCTCAGCGCCGCGATGACGCCCAGCAGCGGCGGGGCCGGGGAGTCGGAGCGGATGGCCGCGACGAAGGACTGGTCGACCTTCAGGATGTCGCTGGGGATGGTGGCCAGGCGGCTCAGCGAGGAGTACCCGGTGCCGAAATCGTCGATGGCGATCCGCACGCCGCGCTCCCGCAACGTGCTCAGATTGCCGATGGCGGTCTGTGATTCGGCCGCCAGCTCACTCTCGGTGACCTCGAGCACGAGCTGGTCCGCGGGCCACCCGGTGTCGTTCAGAATCCCGGAAACCCGGTCGGCGTAATCGGATTCGGCCAGTTCCAGACCACTCACGTTGACGTTCAAGGTGAGATCCAGCTGCGCGAACGTCTCCTGCAACCGCGCGGCGTCCGCGCAGGCCCGCCGCAACACCAGCTCGTCCAGATCGGCGATCAGGTCGTATTCCTCGGCGACCCGGATCAGCCCCTCGGTGGTAACGTCCGGCTGCGCACTCGACGACCACCGCAGCAGCGCCTCGACCCCGACGGCCTGCCCCGCGCCGTCCTCGCTCAGACTCACGATCGGCTGGTAGTGCACGTCCAGCGCGCCCTTGTCGATGGCCTCGCGCAACTCCACCGCCAGCGGCAGCTGCCGCGAGGATTCCAGCACCGTCCGGTTGCGCCCGGCCTGTTTGGCCCGGTAGAGCCCGACGTCGGCGCGGCTCACCAGCAGCGATCCGGATTCGCCCGGCTGCCAGGAGGTCACACCCGCGGAACAGCCGGTGGTGACCGCCGCGCGCAACTGTTCGGTGAGCAGAATCGCGGCCTGTTCGGTGGTGTTGGGCAGCAGCAGCGCGAAGGCGTCACCGCCGTAGCGTGCGAGTTGCTGATCGGGGGCGAGCACCTTGGACCAGGTGTCGCCCACGCGTTGCAGCACCGCGTCACCCGCGCGATGTCCGAGATGATCGTTGATCTTCTGGAAGCGGTCCAGATCCACCAGCACCAGCGCGAGCCCCTGCCCGGTCCGGGCGGCGTGCGCGATGGCATTGCTCAGCGCGCGATCGAAACCGCGCCGATTGAGCAGCCCGGTCAACATGTCGATATCGGCGTCCGAGGCCATCCGGGTCAGAATCCCGACCACGATGCCCACCCCGACGGCCACACCCGCCGAGATCACGCCCGACCACCACGGCAACTCGCGCGAGGGCACCACCCACAGGCACAGCAGCACCGCGAACGTCACATGCGCCGCAACCCATTGCCAGGCAAAGAAAATCGCGGCATCACAGGCGATGAAGGCGTAGAACGCGGACAACCCGATCGCGCCGACGGTATTGGGGAACCAGTGCACCGCGATCGTCACCAGCACCGTCGCGAGCGCGACGTATCCGTGGTGCACCGAATGCGGCAGCCGCGGCCCCCAGATCAGCAGGCTCACCCCCAGCAGCACCGCGACACCCGCCGCGCAACCCACCAGCGCCCGGTTCCCCTCGGTGCCGGGAGCGATGGCGGTCAGCAGCAGACCCAGGACCCCGCCCATGACATAGAATGCCCCGGTGGTCCGGGCCATGACCCTTGCAGTCGCCAGCGCCGAAACCGTCCGCACCCGCGTCCGGGTATCGCCGCGCGAGCCGATTCCGCGCACGATCTCCAGCCTAGACACAGTTGTCCCGGTCGGTAGTCACATCCGCAGGAATCGCCGAGCAAAGTCGACCGTTCCCGTCAGTTCCCCGGATTCCCTCGGCGAGTCGGGAAATGCGGGCGCTCTTTCGAATTCGTTCGCAAATCATTGGCTACCGATTCCCGGGCAGGGTCCGGCCGACGCTCTCAGACCGCCTCCAACACCTCTTTGCCGACGAACGGCACCAGCGCCTCGGGCACCCGCACCGAACCGTCCGCGCGCTGATGGTTCTCCAGCAGGGCGACGATCCAGCGGGTGGTGGCCAACGTGCCGTTCAGGGTCGCGGCGATCTGCGGTTTGCCGTTCTCGTCGCGGTACCGCACCGACAGCCGCCGTCCCTGGAACGTGGTGCAGTTCGAGGTCGAGGTGAGCTCGCGATAAGTCCGCTGGGTGGGAACCCATGCCTCGCAGTCGAATTTGCGCGCCGCCGAGCTGCCCAGATCGCCCGCGGCCACATCGATCACCCGGTACGGCACCTCGATCGCGGCCAGCATCTCCCGCTCCCAGCCGAGCAGCCGCCGATGTTCGGCGTCGGCGTCCTCGGGCTTGCAGTAGACGAACATCTCGACCTTGTCGAACTGGTGCACCCGGATGATGCCGCGGGTGTCCTTGCCGTAGCTGCCCGCCTCCCGCCGGAAGCACGACGACCAGCCCGCGTAGCGCTTGGGCCCGGCCGACAGGTCCAGGATCTCGCCCGAGTGGTAGCCCGCCAGCGGCACCTCCGAGGTGCCGACCAGATACAGGTCGTCCTCCTCGAGGTGATAGATCTCCGCGGCGTGCTGCCCCAGGAATCCGGTGCCCGCCATGATCTCCGGACGCACCAGCACCGGCGGGATCATCATGCTGAACCCGTTCGCGGTGGCGCGCTGCGCGGCCAGTTGCAGCAGGCCCAGTTGCAGCAGCGCGCCGTAACCGGTGAGGAAGTAGAACCGCGCGCCGGACACCTTGGCCCCGCGCTCCATATCGATCAGGCCGAGCGATTCCCCGAGTTCCAGGTGGTCCTTCGGGGTGAAGTCGAATTCGGGTGTGCTGCCGACGGTTTCGAGCAGGACGAAATCGTCCTCGCCGCCCGCGGGCGCGCCCTCCTGCACCACGTTGGACAGCGCCCGCTGCGCGGTGTCGAGTTCGGCGTTCGCGGCGTGCTCGGCGGCCTCGGCCTCCTTGACCTTCGCCGACAACTCCTGCCCGTGCGCGAGTAGGCTCACCCGCTCGTCCGGGGACGCCTTGCCGACCTTCTTACCCAGCGCCTTCTGCTCGGCGCGCAGGGAATCCGCGGTCGCGACCGCGGCACGCCGCGCCGCGTCGGCCTCGAGCAGCACATCCACCAGCGCCGGGTCCTCGCCCCGGGCCCGCTGTGACGCGCGGACGACATCGGGCTGTTCCCGCAGGAATCGGAGGTCGATCATGGGCCATAAGCCTAACGGGGGCGGTCCAGTGATATTCCGCAGGTCCGGCCCCGAGATCCGGCCCATCGTGGCGATCGGGTGACCTCACTGCCATGATGGACGCCGATGTCCGACCAACATGTGCGCGAACCGGAGAACGGACCCGACCCCGAGTGGGCCGAGTCGGCTTCCGAATGGGACGACGCCGCCGCCGAGCCGGAACCGGCCGCACCGCGGGCGGGTAAGCGGGTGCACCTGCCCGCGCACAAGATGCGCTGGGGTCTGCTCGCGGTGGCGGTGGGCGCGGTGGTCGCGGCGATCGTGACGCTGTCCATCTCCGGATTCCGGTCCTCGCACGGACTCGAGGCGCGCGATCCCGGCGGCGCGGGCCCGGCCGGGCGGAACAATTCGGTCTTCGGCACCGCGAAAACGGGTGACTGCCTGACCTGGACCAATGCCAAGACGCTGGATCTGTCGAAGGTCAACTGCGCGGACAAGCATCTGTTCGAGGTCACCGCCGATATCGATCTGAGCGACTATCCGGGCCGCGAATTCGGTCCGGGCACCCGCTTTCCGGATTCGCTGCGTTTCGCCGAACTGCGCGACGAGCACTGCTTCACCGCGGCGCAGTCCTACCTCGGCGGACGCCTGGACCCGCGGGGACGTTTCGTGGTCGGCATGATCAATCCCGGCGAGCCCGCGTGGAACAAGGGCGACCGCACCGTGCGCTGCGGATTGCAGCTGGTCAGCGCCACCGGCAACGCCACCCAGCAGACCGTCGGGCGGGTCCGCGACAGCGATCAGTCGCGCATCTTCGATCCCGGCACCTGCATCGGCATCAACCAGAACCTGCCGACCAACGAACCGGTCGACTGCACCGAACCCCATGCGTACGAGGTGATGTCGAGCGTCGACCTGGGTCAGCAGTTCAACAGCGGTACGCCCGCGAACGCCGATCAGGACCGGTACATGCAGGACCAGTGCGCGCGCGTCGCGGACTCCTACCTGGGCGGGCCGAAGGCGCTGATCAACAAGACGCTCACCATCTTCTGGGACAACATCGACGCCCGCAGCTGGCTGGTCGGCAGCCACAAGCTGAACTGCCTGGTGGGCAAGGGAACTCAGGACGGCTTCTCCTCGATCACCGGATCGGCCAAGGGCAACATCATGATCGACGGCCAGGCCCCGGTGCCGCCGCCGAGCAACGGGCGTTCCACCCCCGCCCCGCTGCCCGGCGCGGCTCCGCCGGTGCGGTGAACGCGCGGGACCGAGCGCGATGAGCGTATCGATGTCACCGGAACGATTCGAGGAATTGGTCGGTGACGCACTGGATCTGATCCCACCCGAACTGACCCGGGCCATCGATAACGTGGTGGTGCTGATCGAAGCACGCAATTCGGAGGACGCACATCTGCTCGGTCTCTACCAGGGCATCGCCCTGACCGATCGGATCGACAGCCAGTACGCGGGCGCGTTACCGGACACCGTGACGATCTATCGCGAACCCATTCTCGGGATGTGCGATACCGCACAGCAGGTCGTGAACGAGGTGGCGATCACCGTAATTCATGAGATAGCTCACTATTTCGGCATCGATGAAGCCCGGTTGCACGAGTTGGGTTGGGGTTAGTCTTGCCCTCGGAGCGGGTCTTACCCGTAAACTTTGGACTCGAGGGAACCGGATCGCGAACCACTGCGTCCAAGAACTCGTAGGGGGAATTCTCGTGGTTCCACCGAAGGGGCGGCCCATGCCGGTCCTACAGTTGACTAGCTGCCACCAGAAGGAGTTCGAGTCATGGTAGATCTCGTTCACGTCGACGCCGAAATCGTGCTCGCGGCCGCCGGTGAGCTCGACCTGCTCGCCGATCGCCTGGCCGCCGCCCAGGGGTTGAGCGGTCCGGGTACCCACGTCATCCCGTCCGGCGCCGAAGAGGTGTCGCTGCTGGCGTCCAACCACTTCAACGAGGGCGCGGCCACGCACGACGCGTCGATCGCGCAGGGCATCGTCGAGTTGCGCAATGCCGCACAGACGTTGCGCATCCAGGTGACCGAGTACGTCGCCCAGGATGCCGTCCGAGCCGCCGGTATCACCGCCGTGCAGACCGCACTCGAGCTCTGACCGAGATCCACCACTAACTACTTCTTCGACATCAACCACAGGGGATAAGAACAATGGTTGCTGGAATTACCGGCGTGGTCTGGGAAGCCCGTCCGGCAGAGATCAATTCGGCCACGCTGCACCTCGGCGCGCACGCCGTGCCGATCGGCATCGCGGGTACCTCATGGACGGGCCTGGCCGCCGCGTGGACCGATGCCACCGCCACCCTCACGCGCGTGATGGCCGAGCTGGGCGTCGGCCTGCTGGGTGTCAACGGTATCGCCGCGATGGCCCAGGTCACCGCCTTCACCGGCTGGTGCGGCGAGCAGACCGCGATGGCCGCGGGTATGGCCGCCAAGGCCGCCGCGAACGTCACGGCCTACACGGTCGCCTCGCTGGTCATGCCGAGCCCGCCGGAGATCGCCGCCGTCGACGCGGCGCGGGTCGCCACCCACGCCAGCGGCGGCGACGTCTGCGGCGCCGGTGAGCTCGCGGAGGCCGCCTACGCGGAGATCCAGCTCCGCGCCGCGCTGGTGATGGAGACCTACGAGGCCGCCACCTCGCTGATGGTCGCGACCCCGGCCGCCTTCCTGATGCCGCCGCCGATCGCGATCGGCGCCGGAGCCGTCGGCGGCGCGCTGGATGTCGCCCAGGCGGTGCAGGCCGATGTGAACCCGGTCGCCAACGCGATCTCGGCCGCGCAGTCCGCGGTGTCCAGCCCGGGCGTCACCGACGCCGCGACGCAGACCGCCGGCGTGGCCGGATCCGTGGTCACCTCCACCGTGCCGAGCGTCGGCGAGGCGGTCACCAACAGCATCGCCGGCACCACCACCACGACTCCGGGCGTTTCCACGACCACGCTCGGCGGCCTGGGCGGCCTGGGCGGCGGCTCCATCGCCACCCGGGCGGTGTCGTTCTCCGGCGGCGGTTCGGTCGGCATCGGCAACGGCGCGGGCAACCTCAAGATCCCGGAGGGCTGGGGCGCGGGTCTGGGCACCAACTTCCCGACCGCCACCGCGCCCGAGATCGCGCCGACCACCCCGGCGAGCACCGGCAACACCCAGCCCGCCTCGAACCGTCCGGTCAGCAGCGGAAATCCGTTGCTGGGCAACCAGTCCGAGGACGAGGACGAGTTGGAGCACAAGAACGAGCTGGTACACGGCGAGTACTTCAACGATGGTCGGATCATCGCGGCGGGCGTCATCGGGGGCGACCCGAACGCAGAGTCGGCTAGGTGACGGTACTCGGCGGGGGACGGGGTGGGGCCATGCTGGAATCTGTTGTACTGACGCTGGACGAGATGCAATTCCTGCTGGACAAATTGCAGATCAGCCAGGTGCCGGTCGTACTGGACACATTGGCCCGGTACGACAGCGACGTCAGACGTAAAGAGGCGTTCGACGCGGCCGCCGAGTCGCTCGCGGCCCGGGACCTGCTGGACGGTGAGTTCGTCCACCGTGACCTGGAGGACCGGATGCGGGCGCTCGACCGGCCGCACTGGGCCGTCGCCGTGCGCTGGTACGTCGGCGGCCTGGTGAACCGGTTGTGCATCGCCAAGGGTGACGAGATGGAGGTCGTGGTCCTGCGCGGACCCGACACCTACGTAGTGAGCGAGGCGTCGCACGATCTGCCGGGCACCATCGTCGCCGCGCTCGGCCCCGCCGATCCGCTCGAACTCGAGGGTATGAACGTACTCACCGAGGAGCTGGAGCCCATCCTCAAGGACGCCGGTGACAGCAATGCCACCGCGAAACGGCTGAGCAAGGTCGGCCACCCGCCCCGGGATGCGCACACCCTGGCCGCGGCACTGGTCGAGGTGCCCTCGCACGCCTCGATCGTCGGGGTGGTCTACAGCGACGGCAGCCGCGATATCGCGGACGGCGCGGTCGCCGTGTTCAACACCCGCAACGGTCGTTTCATCACGACCACCACCCGCTCCGACGACGACGTGCAGTGGACGTCACTGTCGACGGGCACCAGTGGTCGGTTGCGCACGGCGATCAAGGATCTGATCGAAAAGCTGCCGCTGCGTGAGGAATTCAATCCGCCCGCGGGCGCGATCTGAGTCCAACTCGGGTTCTCGGACCTGGGTCGAATCGGCTACGAGTACCTCGGCGTTCCGGCGTCGGGGTACTCCGGTCGAAATGTCTTCAGCCCATCGGATTGTCGGCGTCGGGTTCGGCCTCGTTGCCGAAGGGCGGGGTGAACCGACCCCAGCGCGTGCACTCCCAGCCGTTGAATTCCGTTCCGGCATAACGCGGTAGGAGTTCGATCGTCTCGGTGTTGTCGAGATGGTTGTTCGTGGTGAAGGGCGGGGTGATACCGCCCAGGGTCATCCCGACCAGACGCATGGCCGCGCCGTGGCTGACCACCAGCACGTCACCATCCGCACCGTCGGACAGGTGGGTCCGCCGAAGTTCTTCCAGCACAGGCAGGTAGCGGTCGAGAACGTCGCGACCGCTCTCGCCGCCGGGCAACCGGCGATCCAGTTCGCCCAGATGCCAGGACTTGTAGATCGCCTGGAAGGTTTCGTGCGCCGCTTCGGTACTGCTGCCGTCCAGTTCGCCGACGAACACCTCGGCCAGCCCGTCCAGCGCCCGAGCGGGCACCCCGGTCACCGATTCGATGTGTTGCGCGGTCTGCCGGGCCCGCAACGCCTGCGAGCTGAACAGTCGGCGTGGCGGCACGGCCAGCCCCGCGCCGAACGCTTTCGCCTGTGCCACACCACGTTCGGTGAGCGGGCGGCCCGGCACCCGGGTATCGAGAATTTTGGCGACATTCCCCTCGGTCTCACCGTGCCGCACCAGGATCAGTCTGCCGCTCATAGATCGGCCGTTCCCTTCTTCAGATCCGCCAGCCAGGCCGCGGCGGGTTCGTCGGGCGGCGGCGGGGCCCCGGTGGGCGAGCCCGCGGGCCACGAACCGAGGAAGCGGATCCGGCCCGCGGTGCGGTGCAACGCCTTCAGCGCCTCGGCAACGGCGGTGTCGTCGATGTGGCCGACACAGTCCAGGTAGAAGCGGTAGGTGCCCATGCCGGTGCGGGTGGGCCGGGATTCGATGCGGGTCAGATCGACTCCGCGCGTGGCGAATTCGGCGAACACCCGCATCAGCGAACCGGGTTCGTTGGCCAGTTCCAGCACCACCAGCGAGGTGCGGTCCACCCCGGTGCGCGGCGGGGCCTGCCGGGGCCGGGTGACCAGGACGAATCTTGTGACGGCCTGATCGTGATCGGCCACCCCGGAGGCCAGTGCCGCCAGGCCCAGCCGCTCACCGGCCAGCGTGGTGGAGACCGCCGCGTCGGCGTGTCCGGCGACGACGTCCTCGGCGGCCGCGGCGTTGGAGGCCGAGGTGTATCGCGTGGTCCCCGGCAGCCGGTCGTCCAGCCAGCCCCGGACCTGTGCCGCGGCAACCGGATACGCGGCGACCGTGCGCACGTCGGCCAGGGTGGTGCCCGGCCGGGCCAGGATGGTGAAGGCGACGTCGAGTTCGGTCTCGGCGACGATCTGTAGTCGCGAACCGAGGGCCAGCGCGTCGAGCGTCGGGGAGATCGAACCCTCCACCGAACTCTCGATCGGCACCACCGCGCCCTCGACCACGCCGTCGCGGATCAGCTCGAGTGCCGCGCCCTGACTCGGCGCGGCGACCCGTTCGACCGGTTCGTCGAAGACGTCGGCGGATTCGAAGCGGGCCAGGGCCATCTCGGTGAATGTTCCCGATGGTCCGAAATAGGCGATACGCGGCACGGATACGACACTACCGACCGGTTGCCGGTGGGCTCGGAGTTTGCAGCACTTCCAGGGCTTTCGCGATGACGTCGGGCGTTTCGGACTCGATCGCGAGCAGTACGCCGCGCAGCGCCTCCACCGCCGCCGGGGCGAGGCCACGCAGGAATTCGACGTCCGGATGGGTCAGGGCGCGGCGGATGTCCTCGCCGCAGAGCGCGGCGACCGTCGCGGCGACCACGCCGACGGCCCGCGCCCCGGAATCGACGCGGGCGACGAATCCGCCGACGGAATGCGCTGCCACGACGAGGAATTCGGCCACCTCGACATCCGGGGCCGCGGCGTCGAGCAGCGGGGCTCCCGGGACCTCGGACAGCGGCCGGACCAGCCCGTCCGTCAGACCCGCGGGCGGGGCGGAGGGCATGGACAACGTCAGCGGGACCGGTTCGGGAGCGGTGGCATCGTGCGGCACATTTCCACCGTAGCGATCGAAATGGTTGCGCAACCGGGCAGATTCACTTAGCTTAGGTTTACCTAACTGATACGCCGTGATACGCCCTGGCCGGGACCAGCCCTGGAGGAATGCATGCGACCGAATCCGACCCTCGCGCCGTCCACCGCCGAACGGATCCGCAACGCCTGCGTGCATGCCGATCACGCGATGCTGGCCCTCCCCGGGGTCGATCCCGCCAGCATCACGGTCCACCACCTGCGCCAGTGCGGTGACGCCGTGATCGCGGTGCCGATGGACTCCCCCGCAGTGCGCGCCGCCGCCCGCGGTGGCGAGGGCGGCGTCCAGGCCGTGCTCGAACTGACCGACCGCACCCCGCTGCCGCTGCGCGAACCGGTGCGCGCCCTGGTCTGGCTGCGCGGGCGGGTGCGCGCGGTGCCGTCCGGGACGCAGCGGCTGCTCGCCTCGTCGGTCGCCGAGGATCACCCACATCCGGCCCTGCTCGACGTCGGGCACACCACGACCCTGCTGCGCCTGATGATCAATTCCGCCGTGCTGGCCGATTCGACCGGCGCGGAATCGGTCTGTCACGCGGATCTGCGCGAGGCCCGCCCCGACCCGTTCTGGGAGCTGGAGGCGGCCTGGCTGCAACATATGGACGCCGACCACGCCGACGTCGTCGCCCAACTCGCCCGCCACCTGCCGACCCGCCTGCGCGGCGGCGCGATCCACCCCCTCGCCATCGACCGCTACGGCATCAGCCTGCGCGTCGAGACCGACGAGGAGGACCACGACATCCGCCTCTCCTTCCAAACCCCCGTCGAAGACGTCCAATCCCTCAGCCGCGCAGTACGAATCCTCGTCGGCTGCCCCTTCCTGCACGGCATGCGCCACATGTGAATCACGCCGAGCCGCAACGCATTCCGCGCATCACGTTGCACCGCACCCGAATTCCGACCAAACCTGCGAATACTGTTGTAAGTCACTTGAATTCGAGCCGCCCCAAATGCGGCGTGCCCGGCAGCAGCCCGAGGCCGCACCGCTGCATCCGGGCAGCGACGGTCCCGAGAGCGCGCAGCGCCCGGGCGACACCGCCCGGCAAGGGCGCGGCCGGATCCGACCGCCTTGCGCACTCGAGACCGAACATGCACGCCCGCAAACGCTCTCACCGAATCTCGGGAGAACCTCATCACCGAACCGGGCGAGCGACGGCACGGCCACATCGGCACCCGAGCGTTCTCACGATCGGGCAGGTACGCCCGAGCTTGTTCGTACCGAATCGGTAGCGGCGGCACCACGCCGATCAGCGGTTGTCCGGCGGGGAGATTCGCTCACCCGCCCGAAAACAGCGGCACACCACCGCCGCGGAGTTGCTCCGAATAGACGGTCATGATCGTCGCCTCGCCACCCGGGCGCGGTCGGGGGCGGGGGCGGGCGGATTAGATTGGCGGGATGGATTCGGCTGGTGGTGCTGTTCCGGTGTGGCCTGCGGGTGACTCCGAGCGGGAGCGGCGGGGTGTCCGGATGGAGATCCTGGTCGTTCTGGTCGTCACGTTCGGGCTGAGCGGGGCCAGTGCGGCGCTGTCGCTGGTGGAGAGTGCGTTGTCGCCGGGTGGGATCGGTGGGCAGTCGGTGGCGTTGAATCCGTCGCGGGCCACGCAGTCGACGATCGATCTGCTGTTCCAGTTGCTGAGTGTGCTGCGGCTGGTCGGGTGGGGTGCGTTGGGGCTGTATCTGTTGTGGCGCAGTGGATTCGGGCCGAGGATGATCGGGCTGGCGCGAATTCGGTTGCGCCGCGACATCGTTCCCGCGCTCGCGTTGGCGGCGGTGATCGGGCTGCCGGGGCTGGCGTTGTATCTGATCGCGCACGCGCTCGGGTTGAGCGTCACCATCGTGCCCAGTTCGCTGGGTGAGCACTGGTGGCGGCTGCCCGCGCTGATCCTGTCCGCGATGGCCAATGCCGTGGCCGAGGAGGTGATCGTGGTCGCGTATCTGATCACCCGGCTGCGGCAACTGGAGTGGTCGCCGAACCGGTCGCTGCTCGCCTCGGCGCTGCTGCGCGGCAGTTATCACCTCTACCAGGGCCTCGGCGGCGGTCTCGGAAATCTGGTGATGGGCTTGATCTTCGGGACCTACTGGCAGCGCACCAACCGGCTGTGGCCGTTGATCGTGGCGCACGCCACCATCGATACGGTCGCGTATGTCGGATATACCGTGCTGCACGGCCACGTCTCCTGGCTCCCCTGAAACGCACAGCTTCGGGCATTACTATCGCGGAGGTGAACGGCGAGCGACCCCCGTACGATCCGCGGGATCCACGGACGCGGCGGGTGCCGCCGAACGGCCCCGGTGCGCGGCGGCCGACGCCGGGTGGGCAGGGCGAACCGCCGCGCGAACCCACGCAGGTCATGCGCCGGGACGGGCGCGGGCCGCAGCAGCCGTTGGCCTGGTCGCAGGGCGGGCCGCAGTCGCCGCCGCCGCGTGATCGCGGACCTCGGCAGGGAGCCGAGCGCGGGTGGGCTCCGACGCAGCGGCCCGAGCGATATCAGGAGGGCCCGCCGCAACGTCGCGAAGGTTCGTCCCGGGGGCGTGCGGGATCCCCGCCGTCGCCGCCGGTTTCGCCCACGCGACGTCGCGAACAACCCCCGCGGCAACCCCGGGCACGCCGCAAACGCCATTGGGGCCGTTGGTTTCTGGTGCTGCTGCTGGTGCTGATCCTCACGCCGATCGCGGCCGGGATCTATCTGGACAGTTCACTGCACCGGATCGACGCGCTGTCCAGCTATTCCGGACGCGTCCGGCAGACCGCCGGAACCAACTGGCTGCTGACCGGTTCGGACAGTCGCGAGGGCATGACCCAGGCGCAGGAGAAGGAACTCTCCACCGGTGACGCGTCGGATGCGGGCGGTGAACGCAGCGACACCATCATGTTGGTGCACATTCCGGCGTCGGGCTCGACCACCATCGTCAGCCTCCCGCGCGACTCCTACGTGCCGATCCCGGGCCACGGTCGCGACAAACTGAACGCGGCCTTCGCCGAGGGCGGCCCGAAACTGCTGGTACAGACCGTGGAAACGGCGACCGGCCTGCACATCGACCATTACGCGAAGATCGGTTTCGGCGGTTTCGCGAATATGGTGGACGCGGTCGGCGGTATCGATATGTGTCTGCCCGATGCGATCGACGACCCGAAGGCCGGACTGAACCTCCCCGCGGGCTGCCAGCACCTGAACGGCGCGCAGGCCCTGGGATTCGTGCGCACCCGCGCCACCCCGCGCGCGGATCTGGACCGGATGAACAACCAGCGCATGTTCCTCGCGGCCCTGCTGAAGAAGGCGACCAGCACGAGCACCATCGTCAACCCGTTCAAACTCTGGCCGCTGGCCACCGGCATCACCGACACCCTGCAGGTCGACAACGGCGACCACATCTGGCACCTCGGCAGCCTGGCCTGGGCCCTGCACGCCGACACCGTCGCCACCACCGTCCCGATCGGCGGTTTCGAGAACGTCGACGGCAGCGGCAACGTCCTGCTCTGGGACAAATCCCAGGCCAGCCAGTTCTTCGCCGACCTCGCCGCCGACAAACCCATCCCGGACAACCTGCTCACCAAGTGATCCCGCCACACCCGAACTGACCGAGCACCGAATTCCGTTGCGAGCCGAGATTTTCGTACGGGCCCGCGCACGAGCAGCGCAAAGGGTCCGGGGAGGGGCACATTCCAGCGCGCGAGTGATCTCGTCCGATACCCCAGCAGCGGCGAGATCTTCCCCATGGCGAATTCCATTGCAGGCCCGGAATTCTCGTCCAGGCCCACCAACGATCAGCACACAGGGACCGGACAGGACACACTCCAGCGCGCGAGCGATACTCGCCCGACGCGCACAGCAGCGGCGAGATCGTGCCCGTGGCGAATTCCATTGCAGGCCCGGAATTTCCGTCCAGGCCCACGCACGATCAGCACACAGGGACCGGACAGGACACACTCCAGCGCGCGAGCGACACACGTCCGAGACCCACAGCAGCGGCGAGATCTCACAAGGTACGAATTCCGTTGCAGTCCAGATATATTCTGGGCCGGTTCGTCGATATTCGGCGTGAGCAGCACCGAAAACAAGCGCGTCGCAGGCGAGACCGGACAGCCGCTGCCCAATTCCGTTGCGGGCCCGGACTGTTCGACCGGGCCCGCGGACGATCAGCGCAGTGTGACCTGGCGGGAACGCAATCCGTCGCGGGAGCGGCGTTCTTCGGGGGTCATGGGGGCATCGGAGGCGAGGGCCTCGTTCAGGCGGGCGCCGAATTCCGTTGCGGGCTTCACCCATTCGGTGGCGTGCTGTTCGCGGTCCAGGTCGAAGACGGGGACCAGCAGGCCGTGGGTGCGGAAGGAGCCGGCGAAGCGGGAACCCTCGCCGAGGTGCAGACCACCGGCGGCGTGCAGGCGCGCGAGGGCCAGCATCAGCGCGTCCTCGTCCTCGGGGCGGACCCAGCGCAGATGCGCCTTCTCCCCCGCGTCGACCCACCAGGCCGCACCTATCGCGTCGGCGTCCAGCGCCAGGCGGTCCGAGGGCATGATCGCCTGATTCGCCTGCTCGATGGTGGCCGCGACCTGCGGATCGGGCTGCACCCCCTCGGGCACCCACCAGTTGAAGTCCTGGTGCACGGTCAGGTCCAGGGGCGCGGCCGGATCGAGCACCTCGGTCAGCGGCTCGGCGGCCAGTTCCGCGTCGGCGGCGCTGTTCAGCGACTCGCCCGGCTCGGACAGCTGCGTCCAGGCGATGGCGGTGGCCAGGTCGGCGGCCGGATTCTCGGACTGGAACTGCACCTGCGCGGCGACGAATCCGACCGGCTCGGCGGCGGCGCGCACCAGCGCGGCCACCGCACCGGGCAGCACCGTGGCCAGCGTCACCGGACGTTTCGCGGCGAACCCGGGCGCGGTCCGCAAGGTCGCGGTCGCCGACGGCACGAACTCCCGTAGCGCCACCAGATCGCATTCGGCGGCCACACCCTCGAACGGACGCGTCACGCCGCGGCTCGCCTGCTCGGCCCGCCGCTCCGCGAGACGCTGGGCCCGATTGCTGTCGGGCTTGGGACTGTTGCGCTTGCTCTTACCCACGACGCGCGAGCGTAGCAGGTCCGCACCGGATTCCCGGCTTTGACCTGCAAATTTGGTCTTCCGGGTCATCCCGGGCAATACCGCCGAATCCGGTTGCCTCACCAGCGGTTCCGGGAAATCTCCGGGATGGGCCGCATACCGTGCGGGGGTAGCTCGGGTCCGGGAATCAGCTTCGCCCGCGCCAGGCCCGTCCGGACCGAGCGCTCGAGCGGGTCAGTCGGTCTGCGAATCGGGCAGCGGCCCGAGCGCGTCCAGCACCGCCCGGGTGCGGCCGGGGTGGTTGGTGGCGACCCAGCTGACGCCGAGTTCGGCACACAGCTTCACATCGTCCGGATCGTCGACCGTCCAGCAGTACGTGGTACGTCCGGCGACGGCGGCCTTGTCGACCAGGTCCGGATGTTCGCGCAGAGTTTTCACCGAGGGGCCGACGGCCGTCGCGCCGACCGTGGTCGCGGCACTGCCGCCGAGGTAGCGGGAGGACTCGCCGAGCAGCACGGTCGGCAGCAGCGGCGCGGCGCGGCGGATCCGCCAGACCGCGGTCGCGGCGAAGGACATCACCACGGCCCGGGAATGCGCGGCCGAGGCCGGCGTCGCGATACCGAAGCGCTGGAGTTCGGCCAGCACCTTGTTCTCCACCAGCGCGCCGTACCGCACCGGATGTTTGGTCTCGATGAACAGCTTGGTCGGGCGGCTGCGCCAGTCCAGCACCAGCGAGATCAGCTCGCTCAGGGTCAGCACCGGCGACGGCTCACCGTCGCCGCCGAAGTCCAGATCGCGCAATTCCTCCAGGCTCATCTCGCTGACCAGCCCGGAACCCGACGAGGTGCGATCGACGGTGCGGTCGTGCACACAGACCAGATGGCCGTCGCGGGTCAGCCGCACATCGCATTCGACGCCGTCCGCACCTTCCTGCAGGGCCAGCTCGTATGCGGCGAGAGTGTGTTCCGGACGGGCGGCCGAGGCGCCCCGATGCGCGACGACGAACGGTCCGCGACTGTCCTGGTTCACTTCGCCATGACCTCCTCCTGCTCGGACTCCGCACCCGATACGGACTCCGCACGCACATCCTGCACGACCTCGGGATCGGCTGCGCGCTCAGCCGCCGGACCGGACGGAACATCCACGGCGGCGGCCGAATCCGCGACGCCGGCTCCGACGGCCTCGGCAGCGGCCGGATGCACCGGTTCGATGACCGGCACGGCCGGACCGCCGGTGGCCAGCCAGCGCCGGGGCAACCGCCGCCGACCGCGCAGATCCACGCCCTCGAACATCCGCACCAGCCACAGCGACAGCACCGCGACCCCGGTCGCCACCAGATCGGTGTAGACGGTGAAGATCACCCCGTTGGCCTGCGCCTGCAAGGTGTCGGTGGCCCGGAAACCCAACGCCGCGACGGACATCACACCGTTGATCACCCAGACCGCCCACCAGATCCGCACGGCCTGCGACACCCGTGGATCCTCGTCGCGGCGGGCCAGTTCGGTCAGGAAGACACCGGGCCAGACCAGATTCACCACGGGAATCACACAGCCCAGCAGCAGCGACCACATTCCGCGCGGATCGCGCTGCCCGGCCGCCGCATAAGCACGGCGGCGGGCCTGGATCAACCAGCCCACCAGCGCGATCGCGGTCAGCAGCGCGAAGATCAGGGCCAGTACCGCGAACAACCGCACGGACCAATCGGAGAGGTAGACCACGATCGGTTCGATCAGCCGCGTCCGATTCCACATCAGCAGCAGATACCGCCCGAATTCGGCGGCCGCGGACAGCGCGAACAGCGCCGCCGTCATCGTCAGCAGTCGTAGGAGCCGGTCGGTCAGCCGATCCAGGCGGGTCCGGGGCGCGGCGACCGGCGGCCGGGGGACATCGTGCAGACCCCAGCGCGGAACATCGGTGTAGCGGGGCGTCGGCAGCGGCGCTTTCGCGGACGAGGGGTGCGTATCGCGCGGACGGCGACGGCCCGGCGGCCGGGCGACCCAGCGATAGTTGCGGCGCTGCGGCGGCGCGTCGACCGGGGCCGGGGACAGCAGCACACCGTGACACCGCGGGCACCAGTGCATGGGTCTGCCCTGCACCGCCCAGCGCGCACCGCAGCGGGCACAGGGCTGTACGACGGTGTTCACCGCCATGCCGGTCCCCCTCTCATCAGTAGATCTTCGCCTCGTGATCGCCCTCGGTGGTCAGCGGGCGACCGGCCTGCTGCCAGGCCACCATGCCCCCGGAGACGTTCACCGCGTCGAATCCGATATGCGTCAGGTACCGCGCGACCTGGACCGATCGCCCGCCCTGGCGGCAGATGACGTAGATCTCACGGTCGTAGTCCAGTTCCTCGGCACGCGCGGGGATGTCGGCCATGGGGATGTGCACGGCACCGGGTGCGTGCCCGAGCTGCCACTCGTCGTCCTCCCGGACGTCGAGCAACATCGCCGGTGTGGTCCCGGCATCATCGAATTCGGCAGGTAGCTCATCCACCGGCACCGATGGGATTTCGGGGCTCGTCACGTGTTCGATCCTGCCACGGCTGCCGGACCGATGGAGTATGTGGATAACTCCGCCGAAGTTATCCACATATCCACAACCTCATCCACAGGTAGAGAGTGTGGGGTCGACAACTCCCCCGTAACCCCCTGACCAGCAATGAAGCGCATGTGGGCGACCGATCCGAAACTCCCCTCCTCATGTCGGAGCGGTCGCCCACCGCCTTCAACGGGCCCCTCCGCGAGCTGCGGAACCGGCTGGCGGAACCGCGGCGGGGGAACCCGACATCTACTTGGACGCCGCGTACGCGCGTTCGGTTCCCTCGGTTTCGAAAAATCCCGGGCAACACCTACGGCAAACCGAAATCCCCGACATGTCGGTGGGTATCGGTAGCCTGGATCACATGGACGCGACCCGCGGGTTACTCGACGGATTGGATACGGCCGGACTCAACACCGCACTTGCCGAAGGCACCTGTCTGGGCCTGGTGCCCGACGCCGAGGCCGCGCGGGTTCGAATCGAACTCGAAGTGCTGACTCTCCCCACCGATGGGCCACCGCCCACGGATCATCGGGTGGACCTGACACTCACCGGCGTCAGCCGGGTGGCGGCGTCACTGCGCATGCAGCGTTGGGACGATGCCGAGCCGAAGGTCTTCCCGCTCACTCTGGACACCCTCGGCGAGGCCATCGCCGGATTCGGCGGCGGCGCCCTGCACGGCTGGGATTTCATCGACGCCGACGACAGCGGCTGGGCGCTGTGGCGCGAGCTGCTGAGCTTCGACACCACCGTCAGCGCCGAGCCGGGCACCCATCTGCTGGAGTTCTCGCAGCAGGAGGGCATCGATCCCCGCGAGCTGGATGTGCGGATCTGGTTCGAGGACGTCACGATCACCACCTCCGCCGGCACCGAGATCCCGCTCGCGGAATTCATCGCCGGCGGCGCGCGCTGGTGGAAGGCCCACGACGCCTGCGACCCCCGCACCATGCTGCCGGACGTCGCGCCGCCGATGTAGGTAGGCAAAGGTTCCCGGACGCAGCGGATTCCGATCATCGGGAATCTTTCCGTTCATCAGGAATTCCGGGGGCACGAACGCCGGTTGCACTGGAGCGGGTGTACGAATGATGGTTGGGTGTGCCCGGCAAGTCCGGGTGCAGACGGCCTGACATACGAGGGAAGGGACATCGTGGCTGAGTACACGCTGCCAGATCTGGACTACGACTACGGCGCCCTGGAGCCGCACATCTCCGGGCAGATCAACGAACTCCACCATTCCAAGCACCACGCCGCCTATGTCGCGGGCGTCAACGCGGCCGTCGAGAAGCTGGCGGCGGCGCGTGAGGCCGAGGATCACGGCGCGATCTTCCTGAACGAGAAGAACCTGGCCTTCCACCTGGGTGGGCACGTCAACCACTCCATCTGGTGGAAGAACCTGTCCCCGAACGGCGGCGACAAGCCGGTCGGCGATCTGGCCGCGGCCATCGACGACCAGTTCGGCTCGTTCGACAAGTTCCGCGCGCAGTTCACCGCCGCGGCCAACGGCCTGCAGGGTTCGGGCTGGGCCGTGCTGGGCTACGACCAGCTGGGCCAGAAGCTGCTGACCTTCCAGCTGTACGACCAGCAGGCCAACGTGCCGCTGGGCATCATCCCGCTGCTGCAGGTCGACATGTGGGAGCACGCGTTCTACCTGCAGTACAAGAACGTCAAGGCCGACTACGTGAAGGCGTTCTGGAACGTCGTCAACTGGGCCGACGTGCAGGACCGTTTCGCGCGCGCCACCGCGCAGGCCAAGGGCCTGGTCTTCGGCTGATCCGCCGGCGCCCGGCTGCGGGCGCATCCCCGGCAAACGGGCCCGCGAACCTTCCGGTTCGCGGGCCTGTGTCATGTTTCAAGCCTGTTACCTGCGCTTTAGCACTCTCTGGTACTTGTGTGCCAGACATTGTTCGGGCCATTCTCGGGTACTCACAACTTCAGGACGGCTCGCTTTCCCGGCAGCCATCCCGGTACCGATTCGGGAGGCCACGATGCACACGAACGATCCGGTTCTCATCACGCCGTTCCAGGCGCACGGATCACTGCGGGGATTTCTGATCGGGGGCCGCTGGCCGGACACCACGAAGGAGTGGGCGCAACTGCTCGCCCTCGCCGTGCGGGTGGCCACGTTACCCGGAATCCTCACCACGACAACGGTTTTCGGTGCACGCGAGGATCTGCCCGACGATCCAGAGCCCGGTACCGTCGGCCTGGTCCTGGCCGAGGGGCCGATCCTGGGCGAGCAGGCGCTCGAACCCGGACGGTTCGCCCGGCACGTGCCGCCCGCGCTGATGATGCTGCATCCGCCCTCGGAAACCCGCCCGTCGCTGCCCGAATGCAGCGGTGCGGCCTCGGGCTGCGTGCTGCTGCCGGGCGTGCCGCATCTGGGGTTGCAGCATCGCGCGGCCTGGGTGGAGGCCGAATCGGACGGCACGGTGACCTCGATGGTCAGCCGGGTGGGCGTGGATCCGATCAGTGATCCCGACACCGCGGTTCTGGCCATGTTGATCGCGGCATGAGCGGTCAGGCGCGAAGGCGGCAGCGGAGCGTAACCACGTAGCGCCCCGGGAATGCCGCCGTCGAACACAGCGTGAGGGTAGCCGAAACCTCTGCCGAGGATCGCCAAACTTATTGTGCGCATTGCGATTTCGATTACAGGAGGTTGGCAGCCGGGGCAGATTAGGGTAGGCTTGCTCACAGCGAAGGGGAGTAGCCCCCAATCGCGTGGTCGACATACTGATCCATCCGGGTCCGGCCACGCGAACCGGTATCGCGGCGGAGAGATTCATCCGCTCGTTCCGGTGGGCGAGACCTTCGGCCGATAACCAACCGACCGAATATTTCGGGTGCGTTGTCGGCCGGAGACGTCCCGTCTGCGGCCGGCAGGCCGGAGACCTGGGAGCGCAAGAATGATCGCCACGATACTGCTGAGTTTCGGTGTCCTGTTCCTCGCCGAGCTCGGCGACAAATCACAGCTGATGGCCCTGACCTTCGCGCTGCGTTATCGCTGGTGGGTCGTGCTCGCCGGGATCACCGCCGCCAGTATCGCGGTCAATCTGATCGCCGTCGGCGTCGGACATTTCCTCGGCGCGACGCTGCCGACCGGCGTCATCGCCCTGATCACCGCGGTCGTACTGCTCGCGGTCGGGCTGTGGACGCTGCGCGAGACCATCCACACCGGTACCGAGGACGACGAGGCCGCCGAACAGGATTCCGGCGCACGTTCGCCGTGGCGGGTGTTCTTCATGGTGCTCTCGGCGTTCCTGCTGGCCGAACTGGGCGACCGCACCATGTTCGCGATCATCGCGCTGGCCTCCAGCCACAACTGGGTCGCGGTCTGGATCGGTTCGGTCGTCGGTATGGTCGCCGCGGGCGGCGGGGCCATCGCCCTGGGCATCCTGCTCGGCAAGCACGTCCCCGAACGCGCCATCGCCATCGGTTCGGGCCTGCTGTTCCTCTACATCGGCGCCGCCACCCTGCTCTCGGCCTTCGCGCCGGGCCTGGGCCGCCTCACCGAATACGCGATCGCCCTGCTGGCTCCCGCGCTCGCCGGCGCCGTGCTGTGGGTGCTGAACCGGCGTTCGACGAACTCGGCATCGCGGCCGGCATTGCCGAACGAATCGGTCGAGAGCGGTTCCGGGCAGATCCGGTAACGCGAATCCGAGTCATCCGTCGGCGGCAGCCGACACCGGAACGGCCGTGGCGAGCAATGCCGCCGCGGCCGTTCTCGCATGTCGGAGGCAGTCCGGGTCGTTCAGCACCATCGCCCGGCTGGCCGCGCCGTCGGCGAGGACGGCGAGTTGTTCGGCCAGGGGTCCGGGGTGCGCGACGCCGAGTTCGGTGGTGAGTTCGGTCAGCCGTGCGACGAAACGCCGCTTCTGTTCGGCCGCGTATCGGTGGGCCGGGCTGTGCGGGTCCGGGAATTCGGCGGCCGCGTCCACGAAGGGGCAGCCGCGGATCGGGCCGTGCTGCGGGCCGAACGGTTCGAACAGGGCGAGCAGCCGTTCCCGCACCGGGAGATCCGCGCGGTCCAGCACGGCTTCGGTGGTGCGGCCGGAATCGATCAGGTCGCGCAGATAGCCGACGACCAGGTCGTCCTTGGTCGGAAAGTGCGTATAGAGGGTGCGTTTGGATACCGGGGCGGCGAGGGCGATCTGTTCCATACCGGTCGCGGTGATCCCCTGGGTTTCGAACAGGGCGGCGGCCGCGGCGAGGATGCGTTCGCGACCGCCGCGGCCGCGTCGGCGGCGGATCGGGCGCGGTTCGGTCACCGCTTAACCATACATTGCCGTGTACTTAAGGGCGCGATTCGTGCTAGCGTTCCTCACGTCAAGTAAACGGTTCCGTTCACATAAGAACTCGGAGGAAACTCGTGACCGCGCCGCACACCCGCACCACCACCCGCGACGAGATGGTCGACCACGCCGAACACCTGATCCGTTCCCGACGAGCCGTTCGCGCGTTCCGCCCCGATCCCGTCCCGCCCGACACGATGCGCGCGATCTTCGCCCTCGCGAACGGCGCGCCCTCGAACTCCAATACCCAGCCCTGGACCGTCGAGGTGGTGAGCGGGTCGGCACGCGATCGGTTGGCCGAGGCGCTCTCGACCGCGCACGCCCGGCAGCAACTCTCGGTCGACTTCCCCTACCGCGACGAGCTGTACAACCCGCAACACCAGCGCCGACGCAGCGAATTCGGCGAAACGATGTACACCGCCCTCGGCATCGCCCGCGAGAACCAGGCCGCCCGCGACGCACACACCGCTGAGGGGCTGCGCTTCTACGGCGCACCGCACGTCGCGCTGCTGTGCACCCCCGCCGACGCGGACGCCCGAATGACCGCCGACGTCGGCATGTACGGCCAAACCCTGCTGCTGGCCATGACCGCCCACGGCATCGCCAGCTGCCCCCAGGGCCTACTGGGCTTCTACGGCGACACCGTCCGCGAAACGCTGGGCATCAGCGGCACCAAGATCCTCTTCGGCGTCTCCTTCGGCTACGCCCTGGCATCCGCCCCGGTGAACAACCTCACCATCACCCGCGCCGAACTGCACGAGACGACGCGATTCCACACATAGACGCCGAGCGAGCCTCATTGGCGACGAAAGCCGATGGCTCCCTTCGATATTCGAGATCAGCGCGAGGTGATCGGCTCCTGCTGGCCGAACAGGTCGCCGCTGCGGCGGAGTAGTTCGAGCAGTGGTTCGCGCAATGCTCGCAGGCCGTCCAGGTCGTCGGCGGCGACCCGGGCGGTGACCATCGCGCTGAGCGCGGCGACCAGGGTTTGGCAGGCGAAATGTTGTTCGGCGGTGTGGGCGTCGAGGATGTCGGCGACCATGGTGGCGAAGGATTCCTGGAGTTCGCCGCGCCGGGCGATGGCCTCGGGGCCGACCGCGTAGACCTCGATGAGGAACAGGCGGGCGTCGGCGGGTTCGGCGGCGAGCCCGCTCAGGTACGCGTCCAGCATCGCCTCGATCCGCTCCTCGCGGGTCACCGGCGCGGGCTCAGGCGTTCCGGTCGCCTCGACGATCCGTTCCAGCAGCAGCCGCGCGGCCCGCTCGTAGGCCGCCTCGAAACAGTCCTCCTTGGAACGGAACTGCTCGTAGAACGTCTCCCGCGACACCCCCGCCCGCTTGATGATCACCGCGACAGACGTTCCCACATAACCGTTTTCGGCCATCGCCTGCGCCATCGCCGTCAGAATCCGATCCCGCTGCGACGCGACCACCGTCTCCCGAGGCAGCCCGTGCCGCCCCCGAGGCAACTGCCGCCCCGCCACCACCGGATCAGACATCGATGCGACCCCACTGTCCCTATACGACTTTCCTCCATTCTGTCCCACCGAGATCATCGGCGGATCCCGCACCGAGAAGCACCACCACGGCCTACCGACACACCAACTCTGGGATCACCCGGTCCCGCCGACCATCAACAACGCCAACTTCAAGGTCACCCAGTTCCGCCAACTCCGAATAACGCCGACTGCAAGGGTCGGGGCCCGGCTCGATTCTGGACTGACGGAGCGGGGAGCGAAGCGGAGGAGGGAAGAATCGAGCCTTCGGGGCCCCGACCACGCCGGAGCGGAGCGGAGGCCAAAAATACAGCCAGTTACTGTTCCTATTGACGGATGGCCAGCGAAGGGCCGTGTCAACGACGAGAGGACCAAACACCGTGGAGATTTCGGGCTCTGCCGCAATCATCACCGGCGCTGCGTCCGGCCTGGGGGCCGCGACCGCCAAGCGGTTCGCCGACCAGGGCGCGACCGTATTCGGATTCGATCTGCAGCAGTCGATCGAGCGGGCCGGCGACAGCGTTCCCGCCGGTGTCACCCTGCTCCCCACCGATGTGACCAGCGGCGACGAGGTCACCGCCTCGGTGGCGACGGTCGTCGAGTCCGGCGTGCCGCTGCGTATCGTGGTGAACTGCGCGGGCGTCGGCTGGGCGGGGCGGATCCTGTCCAAGAACGGGCCGCACGATCTGGAGCTGTTCCGGACCGTCATCACCGTGAACCTGCTCGGCTCGTTCAACGTGATGCGCGTGGCCGCCGACGCGATCTCCAAGACCGAGGCGCTGGACGAGTACGGCCAGCGCGGCGTGGTGATCAACACCGCGTCGGTGGCGGCGTTCGAGGGCCAGATCGGCCAGATCGCCTACTCCGCGTCCAAGGGTGGCGTCGCGGGTATGACCGTTCCGGCCGCGCGTGACCTGGCGCAGTTCGGCATCCGGGTGAACACCATCGCCCCCGGCATCATCGACACCCCGATGCTGGCCGGCGTCACCGAGGAGTACCGCAAGGGCCTCGAGGCCGGGGTGCCGTTCCCCTCGCGCCTGGGCCGCCCGGACGAGTACGCGCAACTGGCGCAGTACATCACCGAGCACGACTACCTCAACGGCGAGACCTTCCGCATGGACGGCGCGCTGCGCATGGCGCCGCGCTAGCCTGCGGAACCGAAAAGCTCAGGCCCGCACCGGAATTCGGTGCGGGCCTGATTCGTTGCGCGGCGGTAGGGTACCGCGCGGGAAGACTACTGGGCGCGGACCGCCGAAGCCTGCGGACCCTTCTTGCCCTGGGTGATCTCGAAGGTCACGTTCTGACCCTCCTCGAGCGCGCGGTAGCCGTTGCCCTCGATCTCCGAGTAGTGCACGAACACATCCGCGCCGCCGTCGTGGGAGATGAAGCCGTAGCCCTTCTCCGCGTTGAACCACTTCACGGTTCCCTGAACCATTGTTTCTCCTGACGAGGTGTTGCTGATCACCGCAGTTCGCGATGACCGGGTGGCCGCACATCAGACGGCGACTACTACTTGCCTCGCAAGGAGAAGCGACGCCCGCACAATGTTCCGCGCGAGCGTGTCAAACACGAGCACACAAAAACTGCGACCACTATGTCCAACCCCCGGGCCCCGAGCCGAGTTCCGAGATTCACCGGACAGTGACCTGGATCACAGTTTTGCGACGCGGGCTCCGTCGCGGAGACGGAACCCGCGCCCATCGAACTACAGCGTGCGGGTCAGCCGATCGGTGAGGATCCCCGCGAAGTGCGCCGGATCCTTCAATTCCCCACCCTCGGCGAGAACCGCAGTGCCGTACAGCAATTCGGCGGTCTCGGCGAGTTCGGCGGAATCACCGGCGTCGGCGGACTCCTTGTCCTTCAGGTACGCCTCCCGCAACCCCGTGACCAGCGGATGCGTCGGATTCAGCTCCAGGATCCGCTTGGACTCCGGCAGCGCCTGCCCCGACGCGCGATACATCCGCTCGAGCTGCGGAGTGAAATCGAAGACGTCCCCGACCAGGCACGCGGGCGAGGTGGTCAGCCGCGAACTCAGCCGCACCTGCTTCACGCTCTCGTCCAGCGCCTGCTGCAACCAGGTGCAGACGTCGCCGAAGTCCTTGTCCTGCTGCTCACGCAGCTGCTCCGACGCCTTCTTCTCGTCCTCGGACTCCAGATCCACCTCGCCCTTGGCGATGGACTGGAACGCCTTGCCGTCGAAATCGGTGACCTGCCCGACCCACATCTCGTCGACCGGATCGGTCAGCACCAGCACCTCGAAACCCTTGGCCTTGAACGCCTCCATATGCGGCGAGGACTCGATCTGCCGACGCGATTCGCCGGTCATGTAGAAGATCTTGTCCTGCCCCTCGCCCATCCGCGACACGTAGTCCGCGAGCGTGGTCGGCTTCTCCTCCGAATGCGTGGACGCGAAAGACGAGACCTGCAACAGGGTTTCGCGATTGTCGAAGTCGGACAGCAAGCCCTCCTTGAGAACTCGCCCGAACTCCGTCCAGAACGTCTCGTACGAGGTCTTGTCCTCGGCGTTCTGCAAGTCCTTCACCGTCGAAAGCACCTTGCGCACAAGACGTTTCCGAATCGCCTGGATCTGCCGATCCTGCTGCAGGATCTCGCGCGAGACGTTCAGCGACAGATCCTGCGCGTCCACCACACCCTTGACGAAGCGCAGATACTCCGGCATCAGCTCTTCGCAGTTGTCCATGATGAACACCCGCCGCACGTACAGCTGCACGCCGCGCTGATGCTCACGCATGAACAGATCGAACGGCGCCTGCGACGGAATGAACAGCAGCGCTTGATATTCGAATGTGCCCTCGGCCTTGAACGGGATCGTCTCGAGCGGATCGTCCCAGGCGTGCGAGACGTGCTTGTAGAACTCCTTGTACTCCTCGTCGGAGACCTCACTGCGCGGCCGCGTCCACAGCGCCTTCTGCGAGTTGAGCGTCTGATCCTCGAGGATCGTCTTCTCTTCCTTCTCCTCGCCTTCGCCCTCGGTGATGGTCCGCTCGACCTGCATGCGAATCGGCCAGGCGATGAAATCCGAGTACTTCTTGACGATCTCGCGGAGCTTCCACTCCTGCGTGTAATCGAAGAGGTGATCGTCCTCGTCCGCGGGCTTGAGGTGCAGCGACACCGCCGACCCCTGCGGCCCGGAATCCAGCGTCTCGATGGTGTAACTCGACGAACCGGCCTCGGACTCCCAGCGGGTGACCTCGGTTTCACCGGCCTTACGGGTGGTCAGGGTGACCTTGTCGGCCACCATGAACGTGGAATAGAAGCCGATGCCGAACTGCCCGATCAGCTCCTCGGCCGCCTGGTCGGGCTTGGCCTCCAGCAGCTGCTTACGCAGCTGGGCGGTGCCCGACTTGGCCAGCGTGCCGATCAGATCCACCACCTCGGCGCGCGACATGCCCACACCGTTGTCGCGGACGGTCAGGATCCGGTTGTCCTTGTCGACTTCCAGCTCGATGTGCAGATCCGCGGTGTCGACCTCCAGATCCTTGTCCTGATAGGACAGCAGCCGCAGCTTGTCCAGGGCATCGGAGGCATTGGAGATCAGTTCCCGCAGGAACGTGTCCTTGTTCGAGTAGACCGAGTGGATCATCAATTCCAGCAGCTGATGGGTCTCGGCCTGAAACTCGAGTTTCTCGACGTGCTCAGTCACGTGCCCGATAGTACGTCGAGGGTGATCGGGCTAGCGAAAGTCCGCCATGCTCGGCACCTCGGCCTCGGCGCTGCGGCCGCCGGGCGTCGAGGGCACCATCCAGTCCCGGAGCACCTGCGTCGCGCGGACGTCGTCCTCGTTGTATTCCAGCAGCCGGGTGCGCTGGGACATGTCCACCTCGCCGTCGTCGTAACCGACCGCGAGCCGATACCAGCTCATCGACGCCTCACCACCGGCCTCGGCATCGCGCCAGGCGAATCCGGCGACCGGGGCGACCTTCTTCAAGCCCTTGCCGTTCGGGCAGATGAACTGTTCGGAGACCGCCTGGAACATGTCCACCCATTCCGGGCCGTCCACGAAATCGCGCACCTGATCCTCGGTCGGCACGCCCGGCATACCCGCGAAGCGGCGCGCCGACTCGTACATCCACTTGTCCTCGGCGTTACGCGAATAGCAGTACGCGGCAAAGGTTTTCCCGGCCGCAGCGGCCTCGGCCCGACGTGCCATCAGCCAGGTCCAGAATTCGGCGAACGAGCGGCCCTCGTCCAGCGTGGGCACCGGATCCCAGGTGACGAACGGGCGGTAGACCCCGTCCAGCAGCGTGCCCCAGAGGTAGGCGCCGAACTCCTGATAGCTCTCGAGATCGACGTCCACCTCGACGTCCGCGCGCCGCACCTGCAACCGCTCGACCCGCCGGACCAGCGGCGCACCGGAAATCCAGGCGCGCGCGGTGACCACGGTCTCGGTGAACGGCTCGTACTGCCAGTCGTCCGGCTCCTCGCCGGACCAACCGGCCAGATCCTCGACGGTCTCCACATCGTGACGGCGCAGCAGCTCCGCGCGCGAACCGGGCGCGACCAGGCTGACGTCGTGGTGCTCGGTCAGCCAGCGTTCACAGCTGAGTTCCTCGGGGCTGCCCGCGCGGGACCACCACGGGCACTGCCGGCATTCGGGCACCTTGGACGGCACCGTCGGCAGCTCGCCGCGGATCACCGCGATCCGGTCGGCGTAGCGGCGGTCGTAATCGTCGAGCAGTCCGGCCAGATCGTGGATCAGGATGCGGTCGAAGGCCAACCCGATCGCGCCGCCGACCAGGGCCGGACTGGCCAGCCCGTGCCGTTGCAGCATGCGGTAGAGGTGGACCAGGCGCTGCTGGTCGCGCGGCTGCGGGCGGGTGCGCACATGCCGGTCCGGCTGCGGATTCCACTGGTAGAGATCGGAAGTCAGCGGATGATGGTCGGCCGGATCGGGCTGCCGGGCATCGGTCACCTTGTGATTGACCACGATCACCGGGATGTAACCGCCGCGCACCTCGTCGCGCAGCAGGATCTCCACGCCACCGCGCCGCCCGGTATCGAACTCCTGCGGCAGCGTCGCACCCCAGATCCGTTGCGCCCCTTGCGAACACGCCGCCATCGTGGCCTCGGCACGGGTCGCGCCCGATCGCTCCCGATCGATCACCACCCACCGCTCGGGCTGCGCCGCGACCAGCGTGTCCCGCACATGATCGCGATGCGCCACCGCCGCGTCACGCCGCTGCTGCACCCCCGCGTCCTCGGCGACCCCGGACAGCACCTCCGGGTGCGCGGCGGTCAGGTGCAGGCGATGACGGCACCCGATCAACGACCGCGCGTCGAGAAACGCCACCCGCTCCCGCTCCCCCACCCCCGAATCGGCCCCGGCATCACGCACCGACGCCGATCGCCGCTGCCCATGATTGCCGTTGTCCTCGCGACCATCTCGGTCACCATCGCCCGATTCCACACCGCAAGTATGGTCCCCACCCCCGACAAGTACGGGTACCGGCTCCGCACGGCCGTCCAGGATGTGAACGGCCGATCGCATGCTGTGGTGCCACCGGGACCCGCGTCGGGTATAAATTCACCGAGTACTTACCACGCAAACTGGCCGGTAGGCCACCGCGAACCAACGGCGACAGGGCACAACCCGATGACAACGGGTTTGCGGCAGGGTCGGGCCGCGAATCACGCCGTAGCGGAGCGGAGGCCAAAGACACAGGAGGCTGCCATGGGGTTGTTCACCAAGCGCAAGCGGCGCGCGGACCGCAAAGCCGAGGCGAAGGCCCTCAAGCACAAGGCCGGGCTGGAGGCCAAACTCTCCGCGCGCAACGAGCGCAGACGGCATCGGACGTTGGAGCGGAACGAGCGCGCGGTGACCAAACAGCAGATCTCGACGCTCAAGGCCGAGGAGAAGGCCGCGCTGAAGACGGCCGAGAAGGCCGATCGGGAGCTGTTCAGCGCCGGACAGGTGAAGAAGTATCTGGGCGTGGCCCGGGTGCTGATCCCGGTGCTGGCGCCGCTGGCCTATCGGGCCGCGACCTTCGTGCGCGGCCAGATCGACACCCGTCGCGCCCAGCGCCTGGGCATCGGACTCGATCAGCTCGGCGACTTCTCCGGACACGGCGCGCGGCTGCAAGCGCGGATCAGCGGTGCGGAATCGGCGCTGTCCGAGATCTCCGACAAGGCCGGCAAGGACGCCGAGACGCAGAAGTTCGTCACCGCCTCGCAGGACCGGCTGAACAGCCTGACCGCCGCGGTCCGCACCGCCGAGCAGATGCCCGCCCCGCGGCGTCGCGCGGTGCACACCTCCATCTCCAACGAGCTGTCCGGCGTCGAATCCGATGTGCTCGCCCGGCTGGGCGTGCGCTGATCCGCACGCCGGCCGACCGATAGACCGGCGATGCGTCGCACGCCAGCACCCGGGTCCGGGGGCCGCACGGCCGCCGGGCCCTTTCGTGGTGTGCTGGTCGGCGCGAGTGTCGCCACGCTCGCGGTGGCCGCGCACGGACTGGCCGGCGGCGGCTGGCCCGGATCCGCGGCGCTGACGCTGCTGCTGTTCGCCGCGGCGGGCATCGGCGCGATCGCCACCCTGCTCCCGGTCCCATCCGGAACCCCTTCCCGCGCAGCCCTTCTCACCGCCCTGGCCGCCGGACAGCTGGCCGCGCACCTGGCGCTGTCCGTCCCCGCCGGACCGGACCCGATGGCCATGGGCCGTGAATCCTGCGGTGCGGCAGGCACATTCCTGGCCGCCGCGGGACTGCCCGACGGTCCGATGGCCGCCGCACACGCGATCGCCACGCTGCTCTGCGCGACGCTCATCGCCGTCGCCGAGCGGCTGTACTCCGTTGTCTCCCGGGCGATCCGGACCCTCACCGCGCCGATCCGGCCGCTGCCCACACCGCGCGCGGCCCGTTGGCTCGACGCCCCTTTCGACCTACACCGCTTTCTGCACGCCGGATCCCTCGGCTCGCGCGCACCGCCGCTGTCGGCCTGACCGACCGACATCACCCACTTTCACGCAGAAAGCACACCTTCATGCCCATCGGAATCCCGCGCGCCCTGTTCACGACCGGCGCGGTGGCCGGGCTGGCCCTGCTGGCCACCGGAACCGCCGCCGCCCACGTCCACGTCACCTCGCCCGGCGCGGCCCAGGGCGGTAACGCCGTCCTGACCTTCAGCGTCCCCGACGAATCGGTGACCGCGTCCACCACCAGCCTCGCGGTCACCCTGCCCGGGGTCGACTCCGCCCGCACCCTGCCGCTGCCGGGCTGGACCGCGAAGCTGGACAAGAACGACAAGAATCAGTACACGACCGTCACCTGGACCGCCGATCCCGGCACCCCGGGTATCGCACCGGATCAGTTCCAGCTGTTCACCGTGCAGGTGTCCCCGCTGCCCAAGCAGGCCAAGGCCGAATTCCCGTCCGTGCAGACCTACAGCGACGGCAAGGTCGTCAGCTGGAGTCAGCAGACCGGCCCGGACGGTAAGGAGCCGGACAACCCGGTCCCGACGCTGACCCTGGCCACGGCTGGATCCGATCACGAGCATCCGATGAACATGGAGATGGACGCCGACTCGTCCACCGCCGAATCGGCCTCGGCGTCCGGGTCCGACACCACCGCGCGCTGGCTGGGCGGCGTCGGACTGGTGCTGGGCGCGCTCGGTGCGGCCATGGGACTGGGCACACTGATCCGGAGCAGGCGGTCATGAGCGGCCGCACACTGTCCTCCAGCACAGTGCCACCGGCAGGCCACGAACTGCGCTCGGTCCATGACACCTCGCCCGCGGCCCGGCGGATGTCGCACGCCGTTCGCCGCGCGGTCGGCGCGGTCGCGATCGCGCTGCTGACCGCCGGACTGGCCGTGCTGGGCGCCGGTCCGGCCGCGGCGCATTCGGTGCTGGTCTCGGTCGATCCGGCGGACGGCGCGCAGCTGTCCACCGGTCCGGCCCGGGTGACGTTCACGTTCAACGAGAACCTCCAACCGAGTTTCCCGTCGGTGACCGTCGTCGGCCCGGACGGCAATCTGTGGTCCGAGGGACAGCCGGTGGTGGACGGTCCGCGCGTCAGCATCGCGGTCCGCGCACTCGGTCCGGCGGGTAAGTACACGATGGCCTACCGGGTGACCTCCGCGGACGGCCACCCGGTCAGCGGCACCCGCAGCTTCACCCTGACCGCGGCCGGACACGGCACACCCGGACCGAAGGCCGATGCCGCGAGCAGTTCCGGCGGCGGCGGGTCCGGCGGGGTTCCGGTGTGGGTGTTCATCGTCGGCGCGGTCGTACTGTTCGGCGGTGGACTGGCATTCGCGCTGCTCGGCGGGAAGACCGGGAAGAAGACGAGTAAGCGGTGAGTTCGAAGACGATCGGCGGCAGCGCACCCGCGTTGCGGTCGGCGGTGTTGCTGGTCGTCCCGGCCGCGGTCCTGGGCACGGTGCTGGCCTGGGCGCTGGCCGCCTCGGACCCGATGCAGTCCGAGGCCCCGGTCCGCGCCCTCGCGGACTGCGCCGGGGCCACCGTGGTCGGCCTGGCCGCGCTGCCTCGGCTGCATCGCCGGATCGATCCGCCGTGGCGGCAGCTGGCCGTGGTCGCCGGGATCTGGACCGTGCTGGAGTTCGCGGTGCTGGCCTGTGCCGCGGCCCAGGTCGTCGGGGTGCCGGTGCATCGGCTGGGGATGAACGCGTTCGGCACGTATCTGGCGCATGTCAGCAGCGGACAGGTCGGCATCGCGATTCTGCTCGGGACCGCGGTGGTGACCGGGTACTGCGCCCTGGCCCATCGGCAGCCGGACCGGGCCGCGATCGATCTGGTGCTGATGTTCGCGGCCGTGGCCCTGGAGTTGCGGCCGATCACCGGACACATGTCGCAGCAGACCCTCGGCGCGGTCTTCGCGGCCGTGCACGTGCTGGCCGCGGCGGTCTGGTTCGGACTGCTGCTGGCGCTGGCCGTGGTGCTGCGGTCGCGTGGGGAGTGGGCCGAGGTACTGCCCCGCTATTCGGCCTGGGCGCTGCCCGCGGTGGCCGCGGTCACGGTCAGCGGCGTCATCGACGGACTGGTCAAACTCGGCGGCCTGACACCCCTGCTGGACACCGGTTACGGCCGCATCCTGCTGGCCAAGGCGGTCCTGCTGCTCGGACTGCTGGCCCTGGGCTGGTGGTGGCGCCGCACCTGGGTGCCCGCCGCGGCGGACCACCGCCTGTCCGCGGACACGTCCCTGCGCCGCGCGATCATCGAAGTGACCGTCATCGCCGTCGTATTCGGCTTGGCCGCAACCCTTTCCGTCACGGCCTGAGCACCCCCGGACCGGACACCACCGGAATTCACGTTCCGACCGCCGTCGAAACCGGCGCCGGCCGATACCCGGCACACCCCGATCCCGGACCGGACAGCCTTCCGATTCCGGACCCGGCACACCCCGTCCAGCCCACCTTCGAAAACCCGCTCCGGCCGATACCCGACACGCCCCGATCCCGGACCGGACAGCCTTCCGATTCCGGACTCGGCACACCCCGTCCGCACCATCCGGCATCCGCGTTCGGAGTGGTCCGGCCGGGTCCCTCGAGCCAGCGTGGCGAGCCCGAACGAAGCTCGCAGAAAGGTCTCAGGGAATGCCGACGGGCCCCATGGCAAGCTTGCAGCCGTGACCGAATCAGCAGACACCGTCGCCACCGCAGACCTCGCCGATGAGATCGGTCCCGAGATTCGCAGTTGTGACACCCAATTCACGCAGTTCGGCGGGCGCGAGACATTCGCGGGCCGCATCGTCACGATCCGCTGTTTCCAGGACAACCTTCTGGTCAAGCAGACCCTGGGCGAACCGGGCGAAGGTCGGGTACTGGTCGTCGACGGCGGCGCGAGCGTGCACACCGCACTGGTCGGGGACATCATCGCCGGACGCGGCGTGGACAACGGCTGGTCCGGCGTCGTGGTCAACGGCGCGGTCCGCGATTCGGCGATCCTGCGCACCCTGGAGATCGGCCTCAAGGCCCTGGGCACCAACCCGCGCAAGAGCACCCAGACCGGTTCCGGCGAACGCGATGTGCCCGTCGAATTCGGCGGCGTCACCTTCGTCCCCGGCGAGACGCTCTACAGCGATCCGGACGGAATCGTGGTGCGCGCCGAGTGAATTCGCGGCGCGGCGTCAACCCCCGTTGCGCACCCGGGCCCGGTGCCCGGCGATGGTGACCACGTCACCGGCCTGCAACTGACGTCCGCGCCGTAGTTCGACCTCGTCGTTCACGCGCACCAAACCGGCGGCGATCACGGTCTTGGCCTCCGAGCCGCTATCGATCAGGTTGGCCAGCTTCAAGAATTGCCCGAGTCGAATGACCTCGTCATCGATCGGCACATCGACTGGATCCGACATGGGTAACATCTTCACCTCTCGCGCCCGCGGCGGCGCAGGCACCCCCCGCGGCGACCTCGGCGCGCCCGCACGGGGCACGGACATGCACACCGACGTTCCGCATTCGAGCGAGGTCAACATTCACACTGGTTCGGTGACATCGACATCCGGCGTAGCGCCCTCCGAGCGCCGGCGCTCCAAACCCGACCGGCAGCACGACGCCGCGCGATCCCCCGAGGTTCCGCACCGCGCGCACGGCCGGCTCAGCGAGGTTCCGCATCTGGCCGGGCTGGTGCTGGGCACCTTCGCGGTGCTGTGCATGCTGTGGAGCATCTCCCCCGGCCTGCGGTTCATCACGCAGGTGCCGCGGCACTACATCGACGACTACTACTTCGACGCGCCCGACACCTCGCTGGTGTGGGCCTTGATCATCGGCCTGCTCGCGGGCGCGACGGCCAGCCGAAAACGCATCGCGTGGTGGCTGCTGGTGGCGTACATGGCCTCGTTCGCCGCGGCCAACGCCATCGAATTCGGCGACGAACGCAATATCGGCTCGCTGGTCGCGCTGATCGTGCACGTCGTGGTGATCGGCCTGCTGATCGCGGCCTGGCCGGAGTTCTACACCCAGGTGCGGCGCGCGGCGGTGTGGAAGGCCCTGGGCGTGCTGGGCGGCGGTCTGGTGACGGGCTTCCTGCTCGGCTGGGGTCTGGTGGAACTGCTGCCGGGGACGCTGCCGCGCGGTGTGGAACGCCCGCTCTGGGCGGTCTCCAAGGTCACCGCGGCGATCCTGGTCAGCACCGACAGCTTCGACGGTCATCCGAAACACTTCGTGGACCTGCTGCTGGGTTTCTTCGGTTTCCTCGCGGTGATGGCCGCGGCGATGGTGCTGTTCAGCTCGCAACGGGCGTCCAACGCGCTGACCGGACTGGACGAATCCGCGTTGCGCGGCCTGCTCGAACGCTCCGATGTCGAGGATTCGCTGGGCTACTTCGCCACCCGGCGTGACAAGGCCGTCGTCTTCGCCCCCAGCGGTAAGGCCGCGGTCACCTATCGCGTGGAACTGGGCGTCTGCCTGGCCTCGGGCGATCCGATCGGACCGAAGGAAGCATGGCCGCAGGCCATCGACGCGTGGTTGCGCCTGGCCGATCAGTACGGCTGGGCCCCGGCGGTGATGGGCGCGAGCGAGTCGGGCGCGACCGCGTACCGCCGCGCCGGACTGTCCGCGCTGCGGCTGGGTGACGAGGCGATCCTGGAGACCCGCACGTTCTCGCTGGCGGGCCCGGAGATGAAACAGGTGCGGCAGGCGGCGAATCGTCTCCGCAAACAGGGCATCACCGTGCGTATCCGCCGCCACAACGAGATCACCCCCGAGGAATTCACCCGCGTCATCGCCAACGCCGACGCCTGGCGCGACACCGAGACCGAGCGCGGCTTCTCGATGGCCCTGGGCCGCCTCGGCGATCCGCTGGACGGCGACTGCCTGCTGGTCGAGGCCGTCGCGCACGGCGAATCCGATGACGACGAACGCGTCCTGGGCATGCTCTCGCTGGTCCCGTGGGGCCGCACCGGCGTCTCGCTGGAACTGATGCGCCGAGATCCCAAGGGCCCCAACGGCGTCATGGAGTTGATGATCTCTCAGCTCGCGCTGAGTTCGGAGCAGTACGGCATCACCCGGGTCTCGCTGAACTTCGCGGTCTTCCGCGCGGTCTTCGAGGAGGGCGGGCGGATCGGCGCGGGCCCGGTGCTGCGGTTGTGGCGCGGCGTGCTGATGTTCTTCTCGCGCTGGTGGCAGCTCGAGGCGCTGTACCGGTCCAACGTGAAGTACCAGCCGCAGTGGGTGCCGCGGTTCTCGCTGTTCGAGGAACGTCGCCAACTCGTCCGCGTCGCCGTGGCCAGCGCTCTGGCCGAGGGCTTCCTGCCGCGTTTCGGCAAACAGCCGGATCCGATGCAGCACACCGGTATTCGTTCCGCGGTCCCGCCGACCATGACCGGTCTGCACGCCGACGGCAGCCCGCCCGAGCTGCCCCCGGAGGAACTCGAGCAGCGCGGTCCGCGTCGCCCGGAACAGGTGCGGGTGCGGATGGACAAGGTCGCCCGGCTCGAGGCCGCCGGGATCGACTCCTATCCGGTCGCGTATCCGCCGACCCATTCGGTCAACGACGCGCGGCGCTCGCCGAAGGGCACCACGGTGCGGGTCTGCGGCCGGCTGCTGCGCATCCGCGATTACGGCGGCGTCATCTTCGCGGTGCTGCGGGACTGGTCCGGCGATATCCAGCTGGTCATCGATCGCGGCCGGGTCGGCGTGGACCGGGCGCACGAATTCGACGAGTTCTTCGATCTGGGCGATCTGATCGAGGTCAGCGGCCAGATCGGCGCGAGCCGCCGCGGTGAGCTGTCGCTGCTCGCGCAGGACTGGCGGATGATCGGCAAATGCCTGCACCCACTGCCGGACAAGTGGCGCGGCCTGTCCGATCCCGAGGCCAAGGTGCGGCAGCGCTACGTCGACATGGCGATCAATGTCGACACCCGCGAGATCCTGGCCAAACGCAGCGCCGTGGTCCGCTCCCTGCGCGACACCCTGAACGGATGGGGCTTCCTCGAGGTGGAGACCCCGGTGCTGCAACAGGTGCACGGCGGCGCGAACGCCACCCCCTTCCAGACCCACATCAACGCCTACGACCTGGACCTGTACCTGCGCATCGCACCCGAGCTCTACCTCAAGCGGCTGTGCGTGGGCGGTATGGAGAAGGTGTTCGAACTGGGTCGGGTGTTCCGCAACGAGGGCGTGGACTACAGCCACAATCCGGAGTTCACGATCCTGGAAGCCTATGAGGCGCACAGCGATTACATGCGGATGATGCACGCCTGCCGCCAGCTCATCCAGGACGCCGCCCTCGCCGCGAACGGCAGGATGGTCGCGCTGCGCCCGCAGGCCGACGGTTCGCTGGCGGAGGTCGACATCTCCGGGGACTGGCCGGTCAAGACCGTGCACGACGCCATCTCGCAGGCCCTGGGCGAGCGGATCACCGCCGACACCGACGTCGAGCAGCTGCGCGCGCTGTGCGACAAGGCCGAGGTGCCGTACCAGTGCGGCTGGGACGCGGGCCAGATCGTGCTGGAGATGTACGAGCACCTGGTCGAGGACCGCACCGAGGAGCCGACCTTCTACATCGACTTCCCCACCTCGGTCTCGCCGCTGACCCGCGCGCACCGCAGCGTCGCGGGCGTCGCCGAACGCTGGGATCTGGTGGCGTGGGGCGTCGAGTTGGGCACCGCCTACAGCGAACTGACCAACCCGATCGAACAGCGTCAGCGGCTGACCGAACAGTCCCTGCTGGCCGCGGGCGGCGATCCGGAGGCGATGGAACTGGACGAGGACTTCCTCCAGGCCCTCGAACACGCCATGCCGCCGACCGGTGGACTGGGCGTCGGCGTGGACCGCGTGGTCATGTTGATCACCGGCCGCAGCATCCGCGAGACACTACCGTTCCCGCTGGTCAAGCCCCGTACCTGAGGCCCGGGGTGAGCGCGGCCGACACCGGTACGGCACAGTGATGACGTGCAGCTGGTACTGGTACGTCACGCCCAACCCGAGCGTCTGGTCGTCGCCGATGGTCCCGCCGATCCGGAACTGACCGAGATCGGCCGCGAGCAGGCCGCGCGGGTTCCGGCCGCGCTGGCCCGGCTCGAGGGCGGCGGGCATCGCATCGCCCGGATCGTGTCGAGTCCGCAGGCGCGGGCCCGGGCCACGGCCGCGCCGAGCGCCGCGAAATTCGGTCTGCCGGTGGACATTCTGGACGGTCTGGCCGAATACGACCGCGAACTACCGGCCTATCTGCCGATCGAGGACGCCCGCAAGGCCGCCGAAGCGGGTGTCGAAACCGATTCCGCGCAGGCCGAATTCGCCGCGGTGTACCGGCGGATCAAGGCGGGATATCTGCCCGAGCAGATCGATGGGGAGGCATTCCGGGCGCGGGTTTTCGCGGCGGTCGAGCAGATCGTCGCGACGACCGGACATTCCGATACCGTGGTCGTTTTCGCGCACGGCGGAGTGATCAATGTACTGACCCAACGGATCCTGGGTCTGGAACGGCCGCTGACCTTTCCGATCGACTATTGTTCGATCACCCGGATCCTGTACTCCCGCACCGGAAATCGCACGGTGGCCACCATCAACGAGAACGGCCACGTCTGGGATCTGTTGCCGCGCAATCTATCCGGCCGCTGAATCCCGTCTCGTCACCGAATTCCCGGCTACACCTCGTACATTCGGGTCGGGAATTGCTCCACCGCCCATTCCAGCGACTCCCACAGATCCAGCCAGACCCGCAGCCGGGGCTCGGTCTCGTCCAGTCCGGCCCAGATGATGCTGAACGTCCCCGCGAGCACCTCACGCTCGCGTTCGGGCGCCCGCACCGACACCGCGAACGGTATCCCCACCGCGAGCCGGGTCAGGATGATCTGATCGTCTTCCGCGGGCTTCCCGGCGACCTGATGCCCCGGCGCTTCGGCGACCCAGATCCACTCCACCCCGGTCCCCGGGACCTGCGAGGTCAGCGTGTTGGTGAGGTATTCGCGGACCGTGCCCTCGGGATTCTCGCCGAGCACCAGCAGCCCGACCTCGTTGTCCACGTACAGATTGCGGAAGTCGTCCCGCGGCGCGGTGTGCGCGGGATTGCGGTGGTATTCGCGGATCAGCTTGCCGTGCTCGTCCACCGGGAACAGTCCGCGCACCGCGCCGGGCGGCACATATCCGCTGGGATCGTCGACCCAAGCCGGATCGATGTCGACCACCGACCCACCGGCATTGGCCGCCGCCGCCTCGATCAGCCCCGGTGGTGGTTCCCACTCGGGCGGCACGGTCTGGACATCCCATTGCGGCGCGGCCGGTGGCGTGGATTCTGGTGCGGAATCGGTCATGGGACCGGAAATCCCCCTAACGGTGGACAGCTCGACGGCCGAGCGTAGTGCAGCATCCGAACAAGAGCAAAGGGTGATTCGATCGCGCGAATTCCGCACTCGCACTCCAGCAGTCACATTTGCGCCAGCACGGATGCGGATGGATGATTCCGCGGCGTACCCCCGTAAAATCACGCTCGAACGGTCGGCCTGAAACTCTCAGCCGATTATGAGGCTTGTCGGACGCTCCTCTCAACAATGGATCGTTCGATGGGACACCGTGAACCGCCGCACTGCGCGGTCATGTCCGAGAGAAAGGCAGCTCGTTGCTCTCCACGAGAAAGTCCACATCTTCCCGGCGGCTGGTCGCCCGCATCGCCGTCGCGGGCGTCCTGGCCGCCGTTCCGCTGGCCGCGGTCGCGGGCCCGGCCCTGGCCGACGCCCCCTCTGCCACCCAGGTCGACCGGCACCACGACGACTGGGACCACCACGGCCCCCGCTTCCCCGGTGGCCCGCGCATTCCCGGCCCGGACTGGAACCACGGCTGGGATCGTCCCCACTTCCCCGACGTGAACCCGGGCTGGTGGAACCACGGCTTCGATCGCGGCCCTTGGGCGCCGCCGTCCGGCTCGGCCGGATAATTCCCCCTCGGTGACCGCCGACGACACGGTCATCGGGTGTGCGAGGGCCACTTCCTTCCCGGGGAGTGGCCCCCGTCGTGTTCCCGGCACGTGTTTCCCGACACGTCATGTGCTCGGCATGCGAGTTCGTATGGGACATGGAACAATTCGAAATGCCTGATCATCGTGCACGAGCCGGATCGGGCGCACGGTCCCAGCCAATTGCCAGGTTGCACTTAACGGGGACCAAGCCACGGACGTTTCGATGGACTCCATGGCCACCGCGAAGGTGGTCGGCAATCTATCGAAAGGCAGTCTCGTGAAGACAAACCGCACCCGCCGCATCGTGAGCCGCGTGGCCATCGCAGGCGCTCTGGCCGTGGTTCCCGTGGCGGCCGTGGCCGTCCCCGCATTCGCCGCCGCGCCGAGCGGGATCGCCATCGACTGGCAGCAGCCGGGCGGCCACCAGGGTGGCCCCGGCGGCCAGGGCCACGACGACCACCGCGGCGGCCCCGGCGGCAACCGCGACGATCACCACAACAACCCCGGCCCGCAGGCCCCCGGCCCGCAGCAGTTCCTCCCGCGCACCGGCTCGGCGGGCTGATCCAGCCCCGACTCCAGGGCCTGTGATTCACTCCGGACCGGTGCTCCACTCCGACAGGCCCGGCACGCACCGAGTACCGATCGACTCCGCAGCGAGCAGATCGGCTCCGGATACGGCGAGGGCCACTTCCGCTGCGGGAAGTGGCCCTCGTCGATCGGTTCGAATATGCCGGCGCCGCTGGGCAACTCGGCGATAGCGCTACGCCAGTCCGGCGATCCAGTTGTGCATCCACGACACCGCGGTCTGGCCGCCGCCGACGTGGTAGCTGCCGTAGGAGGTGTGCGCCCCGGACCCGTAGAACTTCTCCAGCTGCTGCACGCGCTTCTTGTTCGCGCCCTCGCTCAGCTGGGTGCTCAGCGTGCCGATACCGCCGCTGGACATCAGATCGCCCACGATCGACCCGGCCTCGAGCTGGTAGCGCCAGATGCTCGCCGGATTCGGATCCGAGGTCTCGGCCAGGAAGCCCGCGAACCGCGTGATGAAGTCGTCGGACTTGGTGGAGCAGTACAGATCCTGCGGATCGCAGATGGTGCGCACCCGATCGCTGACGAACCCGAAGCCACCCGGACGGGCGCCGCTGGCACCCGCGCCGCCGGCCCGCGGGCCGACCTGGATGTCGGTGGGCGAACGCCGCGGATCGGAGATCAGGCCGACGCCCGCGATGCGGCTCGGCGGCACCACGCCGATGCCGGTGCCGATCTCGGCGGCCACGTCACCGGCCGCGTCCGCGCCCTGGCTGTAGCCGACGATGGCGATCTTGGTCGCCGCGCAACGCGCCGCCATCGCCTTGATCATGCCGCGGGCGTTGTTGGCCGCCTGCGACTTGGATTTGCCGTAGACGTCGCCCTCCCACGGGAAGGCGGTCGCGGCGTAGTCGACGTAGTCCACTCGCGTGCCGCTGGGCATCCCCCTGGTGACGCCCGCGAGCATGCCGGGACCGTGCATGTGCTCGGCCTTGTCCGGACCGGTCTCCCAGGTTCCGGGAATCGCCACGACGTAGAGGTTCGGGCAGGACGGCGCCGCGCTCGCGGCACCACTTCCCAGGATCACACCCGACAATCCCGACAACGCAACCGCGGCCGCGGCCGCAGCAACCCTTTTCAACCGCATACTGCTCCAGTTCCACCCTGCCCAGACCTGGGCATCCCGAGTTCTTCCAGACAAATGGTGAGGTAGCCGGATGGCAGTTTGGTTAACCGTGGGCGAACAAACTACCAGACTCGGGTGAGACTGGAAACAGACCGTTTGCCCGTCGACACCGCACCGTGATCAACAATAGATGGACGGGCTCGCCATTGCCATTCGACGTCCGAAACCCGTCCGATTTCCAATCCGGAGCGGCCGGGAAATCGGACGAAGAGACGAAAAGCGCCCGCGAACAACAACGTTCGCGGGCGCTTCGCGCGTATGAGCTATCCGTTCGACCGGATCAACGCTGCGCCACAGCCGTCGGCGCGATCGGCGCGGGCAGCGCCGACTCACCCTCGAGGTACGCGTCCGCCGCCGCAGCCGCCGAACGTCCCTCGGCGATGGCCCACACGATCAGCGACTGACCGCGACCCATATCGCCCGCGACGAACACGCCGGGCACGGTGGTCTGGAAACCCTTGTCCCGCTTCACATTCCCGCGCTGGTCGTAGCCGACGCCCAGATCCTCGAGCAGCCCCGGCTTCTGCGGACCGGTGAAGCCCATGGCCAGCAGCACCAGATCGGCCTCGAGCGTGAAATCGGTGCCCTCGATCTTCTCGAAACGCCCGTTCACCATCTGCACCTCGTGCGCCTGCAAGCCCGTGACCTTGCCGTCCGCGCCCACGAACCGCTCGGTGTTGACCGAGTAGACCCGCTCGCCACCCTCCTCGTGCGCCGAGGACACCCGGAACATCAACGGATAGGTCGGCCACGGCGTCGAGGTCGCGCGCTCCTCCGGCGGACGCGGCATGATCTCGAACTGGTGCACGCTCTCCGCACCCTGGCGGTGCGAGGTGCCCAGGCAGTCCGCACCGGTGTCGCCGCCACCGATGATGACGACCTTCTTACCGCGCGCGTGGATCGGCGGCAGGCCGTCCGCGTCGGTGATCGGGTCGCCGAGCTGCACCCGGTTGGACAGCGGCAGGAATTCCATCGCCTGATGGATGCCGTCCAGATCCCGTCCGGGCACCGGCAGATCCCGCGCGATGGTCGCGCCACCGGCCAGCACCACCGCGTGGAACTGCTCGCGCAGCTCATCGGCGGTGATGTCCACGCCGACGTTCACCCCGGCGCGGAAGACGGTACCCTCGGCCTCCATCTGCGCCAGCCGGCGATCGATGAAGCGCTTCTCCATCTTGAATTCCGGGATGCCGTAGCGCATCAGGCCGCCGATGCGGTCGTCACGCTCGAACACCGTGACGGTGTGCCCGGCCCGGGTGAGCTGCTGGGCCGCGGCCAGACCGGCCGGACCCGAACCCACGACCGCGACCTTCTTACCGGTCAGCCGGGTCGGGTAGACCGGGGTCACCCAGCCCTCGTCGAAGGCGTTCTCGATCAGCTCGACCTCGACCTGCTTGATCGTCACCGCGTCCTGGTTGATGCCCAGCACGCAGGACGCCTCGCACGGCGCGGGGCACAGCCGCCCGGTGAACTCCGGGAAGTTGTTGGTCGCGTGCAGCCGGTCGATGCCGTCGCGCCACTGGCCCTTGTAGACCAGGTCGTTCCACTCCGGAATCAGGTTCCCGAGCGGACATCCGTTGTGGCAGAACGGAATTCCGCAGTCCATGCAGCGGCTGGCCTGGGTCTGCAGGGTCTCGTGCGCGAAACCCTCCTCGTAGACCTCTTTCCAGTCCATCAGCCGCAGCGGCACCGGCCGCCGGGTCGGCAGCTCACGTTTGGTGTGCTTCAGGAAGCCCTGTGCGTCACCCATTTTCGACTCCACACGTCAGCGCCAGGCCGGCGCACCCGTCAATTCCAGTGCGTCGCACCACAGTTCCAGCCACGCGCGGCCTTGAATGGTCACAGCGCGGCGTCCACGTCATTTCGGACACGGCCGTCCTACCCACGCGCGGCCTCCATAATGGCTGCATCCACGTCGCGTCCGGCCTTCTCCGCCTCGGAGATGGCGAGCAGGACCTTCTTGTAATCGCGCGGCATGACCTTCACGAAATGCGTCACCTGCTGCGACCAGTCGCCCAGGATGGCCTCGGCCACGGCCGAACCCGTCACGTCACGGTGCCGCGTCACGACATCGTGCAACCAGGTGAAATCGTCACCGGACAGCGGCTCGATGGCCTCGGCCTGATCGGGCGAGACGCGCTTGTCGAACGTCCCGTTCGGGTTGTACAGGTAGGCCACGCCACCGGACATACCCGCGCCGAAGTTGCGCCCGGTCTCGCCGAGGATGACGACCTTGCCGCCGGTCATGTACTCACACCCGTGATCGCCGACGCCCTCCACGACCGCGGTCGCACCGGAGTTGCGCACCCCGAACCGCTCGCCGACCACACCGCGGATGAACGCCTCACCGCTGGTCGCGCCGAACAGGATGACATTGCCCGCGATGATGTTGTCCTCGGCGACGAACTCGCCCGGGGCGTTCAGCGGCGGCCGCACGATCAGATGACCGCCCGAAAGCCCCTTGCCCACATAGTCGTTCGCGTCACCGAACACCCGCAGCGTGATACCCGCCGGGACGAACGCGCCGAAGCTGTTGCCCGCCGAACCGGTGAAGGTGATGTCGATGGTGTCGTCGGGCAGGCCCGCGCCGCCGTACAGCTTGGTCACCTCGTGGCCGAGCATGGTGCCGACGGTCCGGTTGACGTTCGTGATCCGGGTCTCGAACTTGACCGGCTTACCGCGCTCGAGCGCATCGGCAGATTCGGCGATGAGCTGGTTGTCCAGCGCCCGGTCCAGACCGTGGTCCTGGCCCTTGGTGTTGCGGCGGTCCTGGTACATGAACGCGGTCTCGACGTCGTCCAGGATCGGCGACAGGTCGAGCTTGGCAGCCTTCCAATGCTCCTTGGCCTTGCTGGTGTCGAGCAGATCGACCCGGCCGATAGCCTCCTCGAGGGTGCGGAAGCCCAGCGAGGCCAGGTATTCGCGCACCTCCTCGGCGATGTAGAGCATGAAGTTCTCGACGAATTCCGGCTTGCCCGTGAACCTTTCGCGCAACACCGGGTTCTGCGTGGCGACGCCCACGGGGCAGGTGTCCAGGTGGCACACCCGCATCATGACGCAGCCCGAGACCACCAGCGGCGCGGTCGCGAAACCGAACTCCTCGGCGCCGAGCAGCGCGGCGATCATGACGTCGCGGCCGGTCTTCATCTGACCGTCCACCTGCACCACGATCCGGTCGCGCAGGCCGTTGAGCAGCAGCGTCTGCTGGGTTTCGGCGAGGCCGAGCTCCCAGGGACCGCCCGCGTGCTTGAGCGAGGTCAGCGGCGAGGCGCCGGTGCCGCCGTCGTGGCCGGAGATCAGCACGACGTCCGCGTGCGCCTTGGACACACCCGCGGCGACGGTGCCGACACCCGGCTCCGCGACAAGTTTCACGTGAATCCGAGCCTGCGGGTTCGCGTTCTTCAGGTCGTGGATCAGCTGCGCCAGATCCTCGATCGAGTAGATGTCGTGGTGCGGCGGCGGCGAGATCAGCCCGACGCCCGGCGTCGAATGCCGCACCTCGGCGACCCACGGGTACACCTTGTGCGCGGGCAGCTGACCGCCCTCGCCCGGCTTGGCGCCCTGGGCCATCTTGATCTGGATGTCGGTGCAGTTGCTCAGGTAGTGCGCGGTGACGCCGAAACGTCCCGAGGCCACCTGCTTGATCGCGCTGCGCCGCCAGTCGCCGTTCTCCTCCGGCTCGAAACGCGCGGGCGACTCGCCGCCCTCACCCGAGTTGGAGCGGCCGCCGAGGCGGTTCATCGCGATGGCGAGCGTCTCGTGCGCCTCGGCGGAGATCGAGCCGTAGCTCATCGCGCCGGTGGAGAACCGCTTCACGATCGCGCTGGCCGGTTCGACCAGGTCGATCGGGATCGGGTTGCGCTCGTCGCCGCGGAACTTGAACAGACCGCGCAGCGAGGCCAGCCGCTCGGACTGATCGTCGACCAGCTTGGTGTATTCCTTGAAGACCTTGTACTGCCCGGTCCGGGTCGCGTGCTGGAGCTTGAACACCGTGTCCGGGTTGAACAGGTGGTACTCGCCCTCACGCCGCCACTGGTACTCACCGGTGATCTCGAGTTCGCGGTGCGCGCGCTCGTTGTGGTTCTCCAGGAAGGCGATCCGGTGCCGCTCGGCGACCTCGCCGGCGATCTCGTCCAGACCGATACCGTCCAGCGGCGAGCGCAGCCCGGTGAAGTACCTGTCGCACAGTTCCTGCGACAGGCCCACGACCTGGAACAGCTGCGCGCCACGGTAGGAGGCGATGGTGGAGATGCCCATCTTGGACATCACCTTCAGCACGCCCTTACCGGCCGCCTTGTTGTAGTTCCGCACCGCCGCGTCGTAGTCGTCGCAGACGACGCCCGCGCTGCCCGGCATGTTCAGCGAGCCGCGCTCGATCATGTCCTCGATCGACTCGAACACCATGTACGGGTTGATCGCGGCCGCGCCGAAGCCGACCAGCAGGGCCATGTGGTGCACCTCGCGGGCGTCACCGGCCTCCACCACCAGACCGACCTTGGTGCGGGTGCGTTCGCGCACCAGATGGTGGTGCACCGACGCGGTGAGCAGCAGCGACGGGATCGGCGCGAGCTTCTCGTTGGACTCGCGGTCGGACAGCACGATGATCCGCGCGCCACCGGCGATGGCCGCCGAGACCTGCTCGTTGATCGCCTGCAACGCCTTGCGCAGACCCTTGCCGCCCTTGCGGACCGGGTACAGGCCGCGCGCGACCACCGACCGCAGCTCGGGCCGCGAACCGTCATCGTTGATGTGCACGAGCTTGGCCAGCTCGTCGTTGTCCAGGATCGGCTGGGTCAGCGTGATCTGCCGACAGGAGTCCGGCCCGGGATGCAGCAGGTCGTACTCGGGACCGATCATGCTGCGCAGGCTGGTCACCACCTCTTCCCGGATCGCGTCCAGCGGCGGGTTGGTGACCTGCGCGAACAGCTGCGAGAAGTAGTCGAACAGCAGCCTCGGCCGCGCCGAGAGCACGGCGATCGGGGTGTCGGTGCCCATCGAACCGAGCGCCTCACCACCGGTGGTGGCCATCGGCGAGATGAGCAGGTTCAGGTCCTCGGTGCTGTACCCGAAGATCTGCTGCCGGATCTTCACCCGGTCGTGCACCATGTGCTGGTGCGGGCGTTCGGGCAGGTCCGACAGCTTGATCGGGCCCGCCTTACCGTCCTGGCCGTCGAGCCATTCCTGGTACGGATGCTCGGTGGCCAGCTGGGTCTTGATCTCGTCGTCGCCGATGATGCGGCCCTGCGAGGTGTCCACCAGGAACATCCGGCCCGGCTGCAACCGGGCCTTCTTGACCACCTTGGACGGCTCGATATCGAGCACACCGACCTCCGAGGCCATCACGACCAGGCCGTCGTCGGTGACCCAGATGCGCGAGGGGCGCAGGCCGTTGCGGTCCAGCACCGCGCCGACCACGGTGCCGTCGGTGAAGCACACCGAGGCCGGGCCGTCCCACGCCTCCATCAGGAAGGAGTGGTAGCGGTAGAACGCGCGTCGCGCGGGATCCATCGACTCCTGGCGCTCCCACGCCTCGGGAATCATCATCAGCACCGCGTGCGGCAGGCTGCGCCCGCCCAGGTGCAGCAGCTCGAGCACCTCGTCGAAACGCGCGGTGTCCGACGCGCCGGGGGTGCAGACCGGGAAGATCTTGTCGAGCCGGTTGCGGCCCTGCTCGTCGACGCCGAACGCCTCGGACTCGATGAGCGCCTCGCGCGCGCGCATCCAGTTCTCGTTACCGGTGACGGTGTTGATCTCACCGTTGTGCGCGACACGGCGGTACGGGTGCGCCAGCGGCCAGGACGGGAAGGTGTTGGTGGAGAAGCGCGAGTGCACGATGCCCAGCGCCGATTCCACCCGATCGTCCTGCAGGTCCAGGTAGAACGCCCGCAGCTGCGGGGTGGTGAACATGCCCTTGTAGACGAAGGTCTGCGCGGACAGGCTCGGGAAGTACACGGTCTCGCGTCCGACCGAACCCTCGCCCGCGCCGGACTTGCCGAGCTCGTGCTCGATCCGCTTGCGCACCACGTAGGCGCGGCGGTCCAGGTCCATGCCCGAGAGCTGCTCGGCAGCGTCCTTGGGCGAGGCGATGAAGATCTGCCGGAACGTCGGCATGGCGTCGCGGGCCAGCGCGCCCAGCGACGTCTCGTCGATCGGCACCTCGCGCCAGCCCAGCACCGCCAGGCCCTCTTCCCGGACGATGCGCTCCACGCCGTAGCAGGCGCGGGCGGCCTCGCGGCGGGCCTGCGGGAGGAATGCGATACCGGTGGCGTACGAACCTTCCGGCGGCAGCTCGAAGGTGGCGCCCTCGTCGGCCAGTACGGCACGGAAGAACTTGTCCGGGAGCTGGATCAGTACGCCCGCGCCGTCACCACTGTTGGGTTCGGCGCCGGCAGCACCGCGGTGCTCCAGGTTCAGCAATGCCGTAATAGCCTTGTCGACGATGTCGCGGCTGCGGCGGCCGTGCATGTCGACGACGAACGCGACACCGCAGGCATCGTGTTCGTTCGCCGGGTCGTAGAGACCCTGGGGGCCAGGTGACCTGTGGCCAGGTAGTTGCGTCATGCCTCTGCCTTCAAAATCAGGCCTTCGAAGAAATATGGCCTTCGTCGAACGCCTCCGTCTAGACCGCGCCCCGGAGGGTTTGTCAGACCAGCGACGCTGATGGTCGTACCGTGCAGTCAACTCTCCAGTTGTCCACCCGCTCCGGTGTCGTAGTCGGGTGCTCGGCGGTTGCGGAGCCCTTCCGTGTTCCACTCGCCGTGCCCGTGTCGCCCGCTCGGTCCGGCTGTGCGAGCCGAGGGTCTCCAACGACCATCGGTTCGTGACCGCATCGGGCGATTCAGCCGGGCATTTCGTGTCCGGCGTAAGAGCAAACGATAAGTCAGGACCTGTGCCCAACCAACTCAGGTTCCCCAAGAACTGCGTCTACCTGGGCTTCTCCATCGGTCCTCCACTAACTACGCGTTCTCCAGTGTAAAGCAGAGATCCGTGATCGCTCAGTCGTGTATGCCACTGTTGCCGCTCGCACCCGGCTCGTGTGGACGCAGCTCGCAAGTACGCCGCTAGATGCCCTCTAACCTGCATCGTTACAGAATTCCCAAGCTCGCGGCCGGACAAACCGACTGTTATGCGGCTAACTTTCCGGACACACTCCGGAGACCTGCCGGACACGAACACTACGAGCCATTGTAATGTTCAGACCGTACGGTCTCATTTCTGATTGTGCGTTTTGGCATACCTTCAGCAAACCGTCTGTGTTGGGTATGTCACATTGCGACCCGGTCGGAACCGGCCGCGACGAATCGCTTCCACCCGGGCGTTTCGCGCGGGCGCTACCCGCACACCGACGCGGCCGCGCGGACCAGCGCCGTTTCGTGCAGCGCGTCGGACCGGCCGCTGCCGAAGACGCCGAACACCCCGGTCGAGAGCCGGATCGCGCAGTCCGGTGCGCGCAGTTCGGTCCGTCGCTGCGCGAGCTGCCGCAGGATCTGCAGGTTCACCCGATCGATGATCGGCCGGACCGCGGTCAGATCCGGCGAGGTGCGCGGCGCCGAACCCGGATCCAGCCGCCAGCGCGCGAGCAGTCCGCGCTGCACCATCTTGTTGGCCTCGATCTGTCCGGCGAAGACCTGCCGCACCCAGCTCTCGGGCAGGCCGAGCGCGGTCCCGGCCCGGCTCATCGAGTCGTAGACGACCTGTTCCCGGGCCGGATCGTCGATCACCGGATACTGTCCGCGCGCGCTCACCCACTTGGCCGCGATCACCGCGTCGGCGGTGTTCAGACGCTCGAGCAGCAGGCCGATCAGCGGATCGGGGCTCGCGGCGTCGCTCGCCGGGGACTTCTCGGAAGGGGACTGCGCGGCGGCGACCACCGGATCGATCGTCATCGGCACCACCTCAACCGCCATCACCCCGATCGCGGCCGCGGCCGCCACCATCACTACGGACCTACGCACCTGGAATCTCCTGACCGGCGGAATGCCACCCTGACCACGGTAATGAGCGGGTATCGGATTTCCGACCCGATTTTTCGCCTCCCCGCCACGTTTCGCGGGCACGCCGCGGCATTGTGAGGATGACCACAACCTGCGGACGGGACTCGGCGGATCCGACCCCGGCCTGTCACGCTGGACCCGATTCGTACGGCCGACCCCGCCCGCCCGGCCGCCCCGTCGCCTCGATGACCTGCGGCGACCACGAATGCCGACGACTTCGCCGCATGCGAAACCGCCTGGGATGCAGAGGATGTGAAATCCATGACCACCCCGCATATCTCGGATCCGACGAAACACGACCCGACGGACTCGGCCGAGGCTGCGCCCGATAACGCACGCGGACGTACGCCGACGCGAGGGTCATCGGGTGTGCGCGCGCCGCAAGCTCGGGTAACCGGACTGCTGACCTGGCTCGGCGGCGCGGGACCGCGGATCGCGGATGATCACGAACGATCCGGATACGCGGTGACCGGCGCCATGGTGCTGCTGTTCGCCGCGATATCGGGCACGGTCGTAGCGGTGGCCGCGGCGGCGGCGCACTGGGCCGCGGTGGTCGTCGTGCTCGTGGCGGTGCTCGCGGTGCTGTTGATCGGGACGGTCGCGCGGGCGTTGGCGACCGCGCCCCTGCCCGGTCGCGAGGGTGCGCGGATTCGGTTCGGCGGTGAGTTGATCGGGCGGGTCGCGGTGGCCGTGCTGGCCGGTGTGGTCGTCGCGGAACTCGCGAGCACGGTGCTGCTCGGCGGCACGATCGATCGGCGTCTGGATCGGAACGTCCGGGCCGACGCGGAATCCGCGGCCTCCGTCGTCACCGCTCGTAATGCGCTGGACCAGGCGAAATCCGATCGCGACGCGGTGAATCGCACGATCACCGGCGCGCAGTCCGATATTCAGCAGGCGTTGATCATCGCGCGCTGTGAATACAATCCGACGCCGCAGTGCCCGCAGGACAAGATCACCGGCGTCCCCGGTCAGGGGCCCGAGACGCGCACCGACAACAGCATGTTGGCGGACGCCCGCACCCGGCTGGCCGCCGCGCAGGCCCGGGTGCAACCCGCCCAGGATCTCGTCGCGCGGCGGCAGCAGACCCTGGATCAGGCGCGCGACGCCGCCTTCCGCACCGGCGATCGTGGTCTCGGCGCACGCTGGATCGCGTTGAACGGCTACAGCTTCGGGCATGCGGGCGCATTCCTGCTGCGCCTGGTCACGCTGGTGATCACCGTCGCGCTGGCCCTGCTGCCGCTGCTGTCCCGGTGGTGGCGCGGGGAGACCACCTTCGACCGCCGCGTATCGGCGCGGGCCGTGGCCGATCGCGCCGAGCAGGACGCCGAATCCGCGATCGCGGTCAAACGTGCCGAGGTCCGGGCCGAGTCCGAAAAGCTGCGTGCCGAACAGGAATTGGAGAGTGCGCGGCTGGCCGTGCACGCCGACACCGTCATCGATCGAGAGCAGCAGCGCCGCCGCGTCGTCGCCTCGATCGGCGGGGTGGAGATCGGTGTCACCGCACCGCAGCAGCGCGCGGTCGCCGAATTCGAAGCGCTGGCGGAACTTCCGGCCGGCCCCACCTCGAAACCTCAGGAGGACACCATGTCTCAGCCGTCGAACCTCCCCGCCCCGCTACCCCGCAACGAGGTGGCCCCGAAATCCGGCGGCCTGGAACTCCCCATCATCGGCGCCGTCCCCTTCACCGACACCGCCGCCCGCTGGATCCGCCCGCTGGTCCCCGGCTTCGTCACCGACGCCATCGACACCGCCACCCACCCCCTGCGCACGGTCCGCCAGGCATTCGAGGAGACCGAGGAAATCACCTTCACCCTGCGCCGCACCCGCAAGGTGACCATCGACTCCACGGACTCGAACCCCCAGCTCCCCACGGTGGTCGACGCCGCTCCCACGCCCCACCCCAGCACCTACGGCCTCCCCGTCGCCGACCGCCTGACCCCCGTCTCCGGCACTGTCGACGCCAACCGGTTGGACCCCCGCACCTCACGCCAGCTCCCGCCCGGTTCGCGGTAGATCAGGCAAATATCAACCATCGCAATACTTTCCGATGTGTCGGAGGTAGTCGCAGCGACAAGCTGGTGCACTGGACGGAATTTCGAGCGCGACGACCCGATGCCGCCTGACCGCCTGACCGCGAATCCCTCACGCGGTCGCCGCTGTCGCAATATTTTCTGTCGTCCTCGATAGTTCAGAAGCGACCTATCAGCGGGATTCCGAACATCGGCTACTCGATACAGCACGGTCGCCGGCTGCCGTCGACGTGACTCCCTCCTACACTCGAGATTGCCCCGAATACGAACTGCCACAATGCTTTCCGATGCATCAGAGCAGATCCGGAAACCACGGCCGCAGTCGATGAACTGCCGGTCGACGGCTTCACGGCAGCGCGGTATAGGAATTTCCTCTGGTCGCTACTGATATTTGGTCTTTGCTCTCGGCTGTTTCCGGGACCTACCGTGAAAACAGCTCGACGAGATGCCGCCCGGAAACTTCGAACAGTTTCCGGTGCGCGCGTATTCGAATTCCGTCGAGCGGGCAACCGTGCGATCGAGAGGATCCGTGGCATGACCACAATCGAGAATGGTTCGGGGAACAAGGAACTCGCGGGTAAGCGTGCCCTGGTGACGGGTGGTTCGCGCGGGATCGGTGCGGCCGTGGTGCGGCAATTGTTGAATGCGGGCGCCTCGGTGCTCACCACCGCCCGATCGGCGACCAATTCGGTGCCGGAAGGTGCGGAATTCGTCACCGCCGACGTACGTACCCGGGCCGGGGCGGAGGAAATCGCGGAGGCCGCGCAACAGAAATTGGGCGGCGTCGACATCCTGGTCCACAATGCCGGTGGCGCGCGCCCACAGCTGGGCAGTGCGAGCATTCCAGACGACGAGTGGCTGGACGCGCTGAACCTGAACCTGCTGGCCGCGGTCCGCCTGGACACGCTGCTCACCCCCGCCATGCGCGACCGGAATTCGGGCGCGATCGTGCACATCTCCTCGGCTGCGGTCCCGACCCCGGTCGCGCCTTTCCTGCATTACACGGCGGCGAAGGCGGCGCTGGAGAATTACAGTCGCGGATTGGCGGTGGAATTGGCTTCTTCCGGAATTCGCGTCAATGTCGTTTCACCCGGCCGGACCGCGACTCCGGGCGGTGCGGAAACCCGCGATCAGTGGGCTCGCATATTCCCGTCCTCGGGTACCGGCCTGGCGCCCGAGGTACCGCTGGGCCGCGACGGCGACCCCGACGATATCGCCGCAGCGGTACTTTTCCTGCTGTCCGGCCGCGCCAGCTGGTTGACCGGAAGCAGCCTCGTCGTCGACGGCGGCGAATTCCACCGCTGATCGATCACCGAGAGAACACGGGAATCCCGATATGAGCCGATATCAAGATAAAAATGTGGTGATCACCGGCGGCGGCAGCGGTATGGGTTTCGCGATGGCGAAACTCCTGGTCGACGACGGTGCCCGGGTACTGATCACCGGCCGCTCCCAACCCACCCTCGACGCCGCTCGCGCACGCCTCGGCGAGCGGGCGGTGGCGGTCCGCGGCGACGTCGCCACCCTCGCGGATCTGGACGCCCTCGCCGACCGCGCGAAACACGAATTCGGCACGCTCCAAGCACTTTTCGTCAATGCCGGAATCGCACGCGCCACCACCCTGGAGGGCACGACCGAGCAGGACTACGACGAACTGTTCGCGATCAACGTCAAGGGCGCGTTCTTCACCGTGCAGAAACTCGCCCCGCTGTTGAGCACGGGCGCGGGCATCGTCCTGACCACGTCGAACGCGAACACCATGGGTCTGCCCGCGACCAGCGTCTACGCGGCGGGCAAGGCCGCGGTGCGCTCGATGGCCCGCACCCTCGCCGCGGATCTGCTCCCGCGCGGCATCCGCGTCAACGCGCTCAGTCCCGGCCCGGTCGACACCGGCATCCTGGAGAACGGCATGAGCGCGGAAGCCGCCGCGCAATTCAAGGCGCAGGTGATCGCCGCCAACCCCATGGGGCGCTTCGGCACTCCCGAGGAAATAGCAAGGGCGGCAATATATCTCGCCTTCGATGCCACCTACGCCACGGGTACCGAACTGGTCGTGGACGGCGGCGCCACCCAGCTCTGAGCCGAATCCCGGCCGACGTGCGCCGAGGGTGCGGTCCCCAACCCACCCTCGGGCACGGATCGGCACCAGTCCTCCCGCAACAGCAGTTCCAGCAGCGCGTGTTCCGCCGGACCCGGATCGCGCCGGACCGCGGCCACGACCGGCTGCGAGACAACCGGCGTGACGGGCCGCGCGAGATGGCAATATCCGTGCGGCACAGCGGAAGCCGGGACGAGCGTGATGCCCATCCCGTGCGCGGCCCACCGCACGGCGGTCGCCGCCTGCGACACCCGAGCAACGGTCATCGGCGCAAGATCGTTGTCCCGCAACGCATCCCGCAATACCCCGTCCAACGCGCTGTCCCGATCGAACCGCACCCACGGCTCGCCCTCCAGCTCCCGCAGTTCGACCCGGTCGGCCGCGAGCAGCCGATGCCCCTCCCCGAGCACCACCACGAATTCCTCGTCACCGAGCCGATGAGCCTGCGCCGAACCCTCCTCGCACGGCGCGGCGACCAGCACCAGATCCAGCACACCGCGTCGTCCGAGCCGTTCCAGCTCGGCCGGATTCGGTTCCTCGAACACGGTCACCTCCAACCGCGGAAACCGGGCGCGCAACGCCGCCAGTGCCCGCGGCAACTGCTGCGTCCCCAACCCCATCTGCACCGCGACCAGCAGTTCCCCCTCGAGCTCGTCGGCGCCCGCGCGGGCCGTGGCCCGCGCCCGCCGCGACGCGCTCACCGCGACCTGCGCCTCCCGCAGGAACGCCCGCCCGACCACGGTCGGCACCAGCCCGCTGGGCGTGCGCGCGAACAACTGCACCCCCAGCTCCCGCTCCAGTCCCCGAATCTGCTGCGACATCGACGGCTGCGCGACGTGCAACAACTCCGCCGCCGCCGTCACCGACCCGGCCTCCGCGACGGCCAGGGCGTATTCGTACTGACGAAGCGTCATCGGCACCTCCGCGATGGATCGGGATCCACCAGTTGTAATCAGGTAATCATCGTTACTCCAGGAATACACCGCAGACCCGCGCCGTATTCCTGCGCCGAATCCCGAGCACCGAATGCCGCAACCACACCGAGCCCACCGGATGTCGAACGAGCAGCGTTCACCGGGCTGACCCGAGGTATCGTCGCCGAACCGCGACGATAGCGCTGGTTACGGTGTATCACCTTGTCCGACAAGCGATTCGATCTGCGTCTGCAACAAGGTCAGCAGTGTCTCCAGCGCCCCGGGATCCCCCTCGAGACCGATACGTCCCTGCGCGACCGCGTCCAGCACGGTGAGCCGCCCGCCCACGATGGCGCCGACCGTGACGGCATCCGAGCGCAGTACCGCATCGGGTGCGGATTCGTTTGTGCCACTGATGATCTCGGCCCGCCCGTCGGCGATGTGCATCCGGGCGATGCTGTCGGCGATGTGGAAGTCGTAGTCGACCGCCAGACCCCGCAACGCCGCGGGCTCGAGACTGTCGGCGAAGAACACCAGCGCCCATTCGGCCCGGAACTCCTCCTGCGCGGCCTGCTCCTCGGTCAGGAAGTGCCGTGCGCCCCAGAGCGCCAGCGGCACCACCGCGCGACCGAGTTCCCTTCCGGCCGTGGTGAGTTCGTAGGCCACGGCATTCACCGGCGGGTCCAGCAACCGTCGCCCGACCACCCCGTCGGCCTGGAGCTGCTTGATGCGGTTGGCGAGCAGACTCGTCCCGATGCCGCCCAGCGCCGCCTCCAGATCGGAGTACCGCTTGGGCCCCGACATCAACTCGCGCACGAGCAGCAGCGTCCACCGTTCCCCCACCACATCGAGCGCATGCGCCAGCCCGCAGTACTGGTCGTAGGAACGTCGCGCCATATGCCGAGGTTACCTGCCCATGATCACCCGTCCCACGCGCTCCGGCCGGGCTTCACCGTTCCGCCCGATCACCCCTCAGCTCGAGGTGGGTGACCAGGAACCCGCGGGCGGGACGAAGGCGGTTCGCTTCGTCTGCCAGCTGTCGACGCGGACGAGGATCGTGATCAGCAGTGCTCCGGCAAGCCCGAACAGCAGGGTTTCGACGGTGTAGGCCAGCGCCCAGTGGGTCCAGGCGTCGGAGATCTCGGTGAGCTTCCGGTCGAAATCGTCGGGTGAGACAGCGACGTCGAATCGCTCGGTGGACAGGCGGGTGGCGACCTCGACGACGACCGAGACCCACACGAGGAACCACGCGATCCACCACGACCACACCAGACCACTGCGCGGGATGCCCGCGAGGTCGGCCCGATCGGCCGGTGTGGCCGGATCACTCACGCGCACAACGTCATCCACGAGAATCGGCGGCATCACCAGCGAGCCCAGCGGTATGAACCAGGCCCCGATCGTCCAGCCGCGCGAGAGCGAATGTCTTGCCGTGCACAGTGTTTCCGCATTAGCGCGGGCAAGCCACAACCAGATGATCAGCCCGACCCCGATGACCATCACCGCGAGCAGCCAGCCCACCATGGAGATCGCGTACGGAATGCGCGCGATACCACCGCGACTCACCGACACTACGGACTCGCCCTGGTCGACCACGGTCTTGTTCGCCATCCAGATCCGCACGCACCAGTACAGATGCACGATCACGGTGGCGGCCACGAGCACCGAAACAATGGCGGCGGGCACTTTGAGCCCGCGCAGTCGTCCGTCAGTCATCGCACGTCGATTCTGTTGTCCCGAAACGGTATCGATCAACCGGCCGAGAATCCGCAGACGCCCCCGAGCATCGGTCTGCCGAAGAATCTACCTCCCGAAATGTGATCTGCATCGCCCCGAAATCTGGGGTCCCGCAACCCTTCCCAGTGCCCGGCGATGTCGCCAGAGCGAATCGGCATCAGTCCGAGCACGAATCGGCGATCAGGAACCGAGGTCGCACGTGCCGTTCAGATCGGCGCCGGTCCGACCTCCACGTCGAGCAGGCCGCCGCGCTGGCCATCGCGGGCTACACCGCTCGTGGGAATGGCCGTCGGCCGTTGAGCGTGGATGGACCCGTTTGTAGCCTATCGCGCTACATGGGGCTACACTGCTGGTATGAAGGTGATCACGCAGCGCGAGTTCCGTAACAACTCAGCGACTGTCATGGATGCCGTGGAGACCGGCGAGACGTTCCGCATTACTCGCAACGGTGTCGAGGTCGCCGAGGTTCGCCCGGTCGATAGAAAGCGCCGGTTCACTGCGGAAGAATTGGTTGAGCGGCATCGCGCGCTTCCCCGCGTGGAGTATGCCGAGCTACGCCGCGACGCCGATGAATTCTTCGGAACAGAAGATCGCCTCGGGGATGACGACCCATGGGCCAGACGATCGTGACGAATCGCTATTCATCCGGAGTACTGGATACCTGCACATATCTCGACCTCGCCGAACTGGCCCCCGCATCCCTACCGACGACACCCGAAATCACGGCCATCACGATAGCGGAACTGAATCAAGGCGTAGCCATGGCCGAGAATGCCGTGGCTCGCGCAGCACGAAATGAGCACTTGGGTGCCGCTCTCATCGAGTTCGACCCACTGCCTTTCGACGAAGCCGCCGCTATTCGCTACGGCTCACTGGTCGCTCTGACCATTGCGGCAAAGCGCGATCCACGCCCTCGCAGGATGGATTTGCTTATCGCCGCGATCGCGTCGGCGCGGTCTTTACCTCTGTTCACTCGAAACGCTACGGATTTTCGAGGTTTGGACGACATGGTGGAGATCGTTCCACTCTGATCGACACTCGTTGTGCGGTCTACTGGGCGGGTGATCGATTTCGAGGTGGTTCGTGTGTTCTGTGGGCCCGGGGGGCAGTTCGGGAACGAGTTGGGGGTGATTCGGGACGGGTCGGTGGTTCCGACGGATGCGGGGCGGCTCGAGGTGGCTCGGGAGTTGGGGTTCAGTGAGACGGTGTTCGTCGACGATGCCGCGACGGGTGCGATCGATATCTGGACGCCGTCGGTGCGGTTGCCGTTCGCGGGGCATCCTTGTGTGGGAGCGGGGTGGTTGCTCGATGTGGCCGGGCTCGTCACCCGCGCGGGGCGGGTCGAGGTGCGGCACGATGGTGAATTCACTTGGATCACAGCGCGTTCCGAGTGGGTGCCGGCGCGCACGTTGCGGCAGTACGGTGACGCGGCGGCGGTGGACGCACTCGAGGTGCCGCCGCCGGGTGCGTGGATCTACGCGTGGGCGTGGCAGGACGAGGCGGCCGGACGCGTTCGGGCACGGGCCTTTCCGGGCCGCGGTGACGGTATCGCCGAGGACGAGGCGACCGGCGCCGCCGCGATCGCGCTGACCGCGGCCCTGGGACGGCAGTTGACCATCACCCAGGGCCGCGGCTCCCAGCTCACGACCTCGCCGCGACCGGACGGCTGGATCGAGGTCGGCGGCCGGGTTTCCCAGCGCGCCAGGCGATGACGGCCGCTGTACCCAGGATCACCGCGGTCGCGACCGCCGCGACGTGCACACCCGAGACGAACGCCCGATACGCCGAATCGAGCAGCAGCAGCGCCGCCTCGTCCGGCAGCTGCCGCGCGACTTGTATTGCGCCACCGAGTGATTCACCCGCGAGCCGCGCGCCGGACGGATCCAGCCCGTGCCGGAACACCGCCATCACCACGCTGCCGAGCACCGCGACACCGAGCGCGGTCCCCGCCTCGTACATTGGTCAGCACGGCCGTGCGGAACCGCGGCCGGGCGAACAGCCGCAGATCCAGCATCGGATCGGCCGCGCGGCGCTGACGGCGCACGAACAGCACGCCCGCGAGCACGCCGACCAGTGCGACCAGTAGCGGCAGCAACGTAACACCTTGTGCGGCAATCTCTTTGACCGCGTACACGATCGGCGCCAACGTCGACATCGACAACCCGGCGCTGATCACGTCGAACCGGCCCGGACGCGGATCCTTCGACTCCGGCAGCAGCAGCGGCCCGAGCACGATCAACGTCGCCATCACCGGCAGGTCGACCAGAAATACCGAACCCCACCAGAAATGCTGCAACAGCCAACCACCCAGCAGCGGGCCCAGCGCCGCACCACCACCGGCCATGGCGCTCCACACCGCGATGGCGGTGGTGCGTTGACGCGGATCGGTGAACATGGCGCGGATCAGGCCCAGCGTCGCGGGCATCAGCGTCGCGCCCGCGACACCCTGCAGGGCGCGCGCGGCGATGAGCATGTCCGGACCCACCGACCAGGCGGCCAGTACCGAGGCCAGCCCGAATCCGGCCGCACCCAGCAGCAACAGCCTGCGGCGGCCGATCCGATCGCCGACCACACCCATGGTGACCAGCAGTCCGGCCAGCACGAACGAGTACACGTCGATGATCCACAGCAGCTGCGGCGTGGTGGGCGCGAGGTGAGCGCTGATCGCCGGGACCGCGACGTCGAGCACGGTCGCGTCGACGGAGATGAGCAGTAGCGCCAGGGCCAGCACGCCGAGTCCGGCCCAGTCGCGCGCAGTGGAGGTATCCAACCGTCCGGACGGTACAGTGATTCCCGTGACATCGACGCGCGACCGCATCCTCGACGCCCTCGAAAATCTGCTCCTGGAGCAGGGCATCTCCCAGGTCACCCTGGAGAACGTCGCCGCGGCCGCGGGCGTCTCCAAGGGCGGGCTGCTCTACCACTTCAAGAACAAGGACGCGCTGCTCACCGGCCTGGTGCAGCGCCTCGGCGAACGCGCCGACGACCAGGTGGAACACGCTGTCGCGCAGGGCAGATCGCTCGCCGAATGGCATTTGCAGAGCCCGGACGTCACGAACGAATCCGATGCCCTGGAGTTGGCCCTGTACCGCTCGATGGTCGCCGCCATGCGTACCGTCGACGCCCACGATCAGCGCGCCAATCCGGTCCAGCAGGCCCTCACCGGGGTCCTGGAGTCCTGGAAATCCGGTCTGGACACCGAATTCGAGGACCCGGTGCACGCGGAGATCGTCCGCCTCGTCGGCGACGGGGTGTATCTGCGCGCGTTGCTCGGGTTGCCGCCCATCGATCCGGATCGTTATCGAGAGGTCGTCGCCCGGCTGCTGAATCCGGCGGCGAGTTGAACCGGGACGAGCTCAAGCGGACGCGGGTCGCGAGTCCTCCACAGGCGGCCGCCATCGCCACTTGTGTCGCCGCTGGACAACCCGATCGGACGCAGTACCGCCGCTCGGTCCGACGCAGCACCACTTCCGATCCGAGGCAGCACCACCGCCGATCCGAGGCAGCACCACCACCACCGATCCGACGCAGCACCACCACCGATCCGACGCAGTACCGCCTCCGCTCGGCGCGGATCGTGATTCGCCCGTAGTCACGCTGCGGAGCGGGCGGCGTAGTGCGCTTCCGATCGACATCATCGGCGCGTTTCGGGTGCGGCGAATCGTGTGGCGGGTGCGGTTGTGGGCTGGAAAGGGTGCGGATTCGGGTAACGGGTGCAGGTATGGCGGAAAGGTTTTCAGGTGGCGAATGACCGATAGACTCGGGCGCGTGTTTCCCGCTGCCGCCGCCGATCACGCCGGTCCGTCCCAGAGTCGGACCGGGTCGAGTGCGGTGTCGAGCACGCCGGTGTCGGGGCTCGACGGGCCCGAGACGATTCCGCTGCGGCCGCTGTCGTTCCGGGAACAGGTGGATCTGCCGTTCGCGGTGATTCAGGCCGATGTGCGCAAGCTGATCGTGTTCGTCGTCGCCGGGCTGGTGCTGGCCGCGGATCTGGTCATCGCGGTCACCTCGGTGGGTTCGGTCCTGACCGACGGGTCCGACAGCGGAACCGCTTGGTCGGCAATCCTTTCCACGGCCGTCACCGCCTGGCTGCTGCGGCTGTTCCTGCGCGGGGTCACGGTACCGATCGGGGTGGCCCGGATCACGGGCGATTCGCTGACCTGGCGGGCGGCGCTACGCCGGTTCGGCGGCAAACTCGGCCCGCTGCTGCTGGATCGGCTGCAACACACATTGACCAGCGTGCTGGTTCCGGCCGTATGGATCCTCGTGGGGCTGTGGCAACTCGGCTCGGTGCTGGATTTCCCGGCGATCGGCGCGGTGTGCGTGATCCTGGGAATCATCGTGGCGCTGATCGCGGCACCGCTGGCGGGCTGGCTGCGGGCGCGGCGGATGTGCGCGGTCCCGGTGTTGTTCGCCGAGTCCGCGTCGTATGGTGTGTCCGTGGGGCGGGCGAAAATCCTTGCCGCCGGGGCGGAATGGCGGCTGGCGGGTCTGTGGCTCTCGCTGCGCGCGCTACTGCTGCTGGTGTCCGTGCCGCTGCTCGGGCTGCCGCTGTTCGTCTCGGACTTCTCCGGCACCCATCGCTGGGCGGTGATCGTGCTGTCCACCGCGAGTGTGCTGCTGATCTCGGCCTTCGCCGAGGTGGTCGACGCGGCCGGCAGCGTGGTGGTGTACATCGATCGCCGCTGCCGCCGCGAAGCCTGGGACGTGCGGATTCCCCGTGCGGCACACCGTGATCCGGAGACGGTGCGGTGAGCCGCGGCGATCTTCCCCCCGCACCGCCGCCCGAATCCGTTCCCGGACAAACGGTTCCCGGCGCGGCTCCCCCGCCGCCACATCTGGGTCCCGCGGGCGCGCACCGCAGCGCCGCCGAACAGGCCGCCCAGCACAGCGATTTCAGCACCGCCCTGCGGGAGCGATTCCGCGCGGTGGTGCGCGGTCTGGAACAGGGCGGCGTCCTCGAGGTCCAGCGCTCACGCACCGCCCGGGAGACCGCCGACAACGCGGCAGCCACCGATCAGGCCGTCGAACTTCCCGATGCCGCACGCAATTTCGACGAGGTCGTCTACGGCGGCCGCCCCGCCACCGAGGCCGAATACCGGCTGCTGGAACAGGCCGATCGCTACTCGCTGGCGCCACCGCCACCCGACGAACCAGTCGAGCAGCCCACGCGCGAACGTCAGCCGCGGCAATGGCGCGTCCCGCCGCTGCCCGAACTGCTGCGCAATCCCAAATTCTGGGCCGTGGTGGTGGGCATACTGCTGCTGGCGTTGATCGTCTACGTCCTGCTGCACCTGTCCGGCGCGCCGCAAGCTCCCCCGACACCCACACCGCCGCAACACAATCCGTTCCCGAGCGAACCGCCACCCACGCCGTCGATGCCCGATGCCGGCGAGGGCCAGGACTCGATCTTCGAACGCCTCCCGCACTGGCTCGCCTACGGCGGTCTGCAATGGTTGATCTGCGCCGCGCTCGTGGTGTGGTGGCGGGCCCGCCGCCGGGGCGCGCTGGTCGGCGAGCCGCGTCCGGTGCAGGTCGCGGCGAACGAACTGCTGGCCGGTCAGGCCGCGCTGTACCGCAGGTCCGCCGATCGCGATCACACCGCGGCGAAACTGCGCGCGGCCACCATGCGCCGGATCCGCCCGATCCTGGGCCTGACCGCCGACGCGCCCCCGGACCGCGTGATCGCGGCCGTGAGCACCCGCACCCGCACGGACCCGAACCTGTTGGGCGCGGTGCTGTTCGGCCCGGTGGCCGATGACGCCACCCTGGAAATGATTGCCGCACAACTGGACCGAATCGAGTCGGAGATCGCATGACACAGGCCGAGACCAATCACGCCCCGACCGCGCAGGACGCCCTGCACGCCTTCGGCGCGTTGCGCACCGAGATCGGCAAGGCCGTGGTCGGTAACGACCAGGCCGTCATGTTCCTGGTGCTGGCCCTGCTGTGCCGCGGCCACGTGCTGCTGGAAGGTGTTCCGGGAGTGGCGAAGACGCTGCTGGTGCGGGCCTTGGCGATGGGTCTGGAACTCGAGCACTCCCGCGTCCAGTTCACCCCCGACCTGATGCCCGGCGATGTGACCGGATCGCAGATCTACGATCCGCATTCGGCCGAGTTCACCTTCCGCCGCGGACCGGTGTTCACCAATCTGCTGCTCGCCGACGAGATCAACCGCACCCCGCCGAAAACCCAGTCGGCACTGCTGGAATCGATGGAGGAGCGGCAGGTCTCCGTCGCGGGCACGCCGCAGCCGCTGCCCGATCCGTTCGTGGTCGTGGCCACCCAGAACCCTATCGAACAGGAGGGCACCTATCCGCTGCCGGAGGCACAGCTGGACCGGTTCCTGTTCAAGGTGGACATCCGGCTGCCCGAGCGGGAGGACGAATTCCGGATCCTGCAACGGCACGCCGCCGGCTTCGATCCGCGCGATCTGACCGCGGCCGGACTGCGCCCGGTGGCCGGACCGGCCCATATCGCGGCGGCGCGGGCCGCGGTCGCGCAGGTGACGGTGAGTCCCGAGGTGCTCGCCTACATCGTCGACCTGTGCCGTGCCACCCGCACCTCCCCGGCGGTGCAGCACGGTGCCTCGCCCCGCGGCGCAACCGCGCTGCTGGCCGCCTCGCGCGCGCTGGCCTGGTTGAACGGACGCGGTTTCGTCACCCCCGACGACGTGAAGTTCATCGCGATCGTGGCGCTGCGGCATCGGTTGCAGTTGCGGCCGGAGGCGGAGTTGGACGGCGTGACGGCCGAGGCCGTGATGTCCTCGCTGCTGCTGTCGGTCCCGGTTCCGGTGTAGCGCAATGGTTGTCACCGGCCGGTTGGCCACGATCGCGGCGGTCGCCGCGGTGATCATCATGGTGCTGCTGCCCTCGTGGGTGGGTGTGCTCGCGATGACGGCGCTGCTGGTGCTGCTGCTCCTGATCGACGCGAGCAGCTCGGCCCGCGGCGCCGATCTGGAACTCGAGCGCGCGGAACTGACCACCGTGCGGGTCGGCCACGAGGCATCGGTGGAACTCGTGGTGACCAACCGGGGCCGCCGCACGGTGCGCGGCATGCTGTGGGACGACTGGCCCGACAGTGTGCGTGCCAGCCGTCGCGGTCATCGGCTCGGGCTCGCGCCGAACACCCGGACCAGGCTGGTCACCACCCTGACCCCGGCCGGTCGGGGCGATCGGGTGGCCGGACCGGTCACGATTCGCCTGCTGGGTCCGCTGGGCCTGGCCGGACGGCAGGTCCGCAAGCAGGTGCCCGCGCGGGTGCGCGCGCTGCCGGCCTTCCGCAGTGAGCGCATCCTGGCCTCGAAGGTCCGGCAGGTGCAGCAGCTCGAGGGCCGCAATGTGGTGAACATCCGAGGTCAGGGCACCGAATTCGATTCCTTCCGGGAGTACGTCGCCGGTGACGACGTGCGCTCGATCGATTGGCGCGCCACCGCCCGCGCGAGTGACGTCCTGGTCCGCACCTGGCGTCCCGAACGCAACCGGCACGTGCTGCTGCTGCTCGACACCGGTCGCTACAGCGCCGGACTGGTCGGCGGCGGCGCCTCCGGCAGCGCCGAGGCCACCCGCCTGGAGACGAGCATCGAGGCCGCACTGCTCCTGGGTGGTCTGGCCGCCGCGGCAGGCGACACCGTGGCCCTGCTCGCCTACGACCGTCAGGTCCGCGCCGAGGTCCGCACCAGCGCCGGCCAGGGCCTGCAACCGAAACTGATGCACGCCCTCGCCGGTATCGTGCCCGCCCTCGTCGACACCGACACCGAGGCGATGATCCGCGCCGCGGTCCAACGCGCCCGCCGCCGCAGCCTGGTCGTCTGGTTCACCGGCCTGGACGGCGCGATGGTCGAGGAGAACCTCCTCCCGGTCCTCCCCGTCCTGGCCCGCCGCCACCGCGTCCTGCTCGTCTCGGTCACCGACCCCGATATAGCCACCGCCGCCACCCACCGCACCACCACCCCCGAGATCTACACCGCGGCCGCCGCCGAAAACCTCCTGGCCGAACGCGCCCTCGTCCAAGAATCCCTGCGCCGCAAGGGAATAGACGTAGTAGCCACCTCCCCCACCCACCTCCCCGAAGCCCTCGCCGACGAATACCTCGAACTCAAGAAGTCCGGCGCGCTGTAACCCACCCCGGCCGTAAGGTGACGCGGGTGCGGAAGCCGGACTGGTATTGCGACGAGGTCATCCCGAAGCTGATCGCTGTAGACGTGGTCCGCGAGACCGACGAGGTCCTCGCCTTCCGGCCGCCGATTCCCGGGTTCGGCGCCGACCACGTGATCGTGGTCCCGAAATTGCATGTCCCGTCACTACTGGAACTCGGCCCCGAACTGAGCATCGAACTGCTGGGTGTGGTGCAGGACGTCGCGCGGGACGTCATCGACGAGCACGGCGGCTGCCAAGTTCTGACCAGCCTCGGCGACGAGCAGCACAACCGGCATCTCCACGTGCATATTGCCGCGGGAGAAGGCGTGGCGCGGTTCGTCTCTACGAGCGACGCCGAGCGGTAGCGACCGGGTCCATACCGCAGTGCGAACGGGAATCGTTGCGGCCGTGCGGGATTCAGTTCATCGAACGTGACCCGCGGCGCGTTCGGCGCGCCACCTCGGGGAGTCGACGAAGTAGGTGTCGTAGGTTTCCTGGCTGTCGAGGAGGTTCTGGACGGTGGCTTCGCCGCGTTCTATGCGGGCCAGGAGGCGGAAGTATTCGAAGCGTTCGACGCCGGGGGTCAGGGTGACTAGTAGGCGGGTCGAGATACCCGGGGTGGCTCCGAAGGCGTGTGGGAGGCGCTTCGGGACGACGAGTGCGCCGCCTGCGGCGAGGGTGGTGATGGTGTCGTCGAGCAGGACCTGTAGTTCGCCCTCGACGACGTAGAACAGTTCGTGGGAGCGGGTGTGGAAGTGCGGCTGCGCGCCGTCCGCGCCGTCGGCGAGACGCACCTCTTGCAGGCTGATCGCGGAATCGGTGGCGCTCGCGTCGAGCAGTAGCCGCACCTCGTTCGAGCCCGCGCCGAGCACCTCGGCGTCGTCGGCCTGTCGGAGAACTGGATTCACCAGGTTCGCTGTCATGATCACTCCAATAGTTAGCTAGCAGATAATTAGATATCTAACTATAAGTCCACGAACTACACTCTGTCGAGTGCGGAATACCGAACCACCGGATCGGGTGGACGCGATCGTCGAGCAGTGGCGTCGGGAACGCCCCGAACTCGACGCGGAAGTCATGGGCGTGCTCGGCCGCCTGAGCCGAGTCGTGCAGCTGGGCAGCGGCCGGGTGGAGGCGACGCATCGCCGCTACGGCCTACAGCGCGGCGAATTCGACGTCCTGGCCGCCCTGCGCCGCTCCGGCGAACCGTTCGAGCTGACCCCCTCGGCCCTGGCCGAAACCCTCATGCTCTCGCGCGCGGGCATGACCAGCCGCGTCGATCGCCTCGAACGCGCGGGTTACGTGCGGCGAGTCGCCGACCGATCCGACCGCCGCAGCCTGCGAGTGGCCCTGACCCCCACCGGACTCGAGCTGATAGATATCGCCGTCGCCGACCACGTCACCACCGAACAACGCCTGATCACCCCGCTGACCACACGCGAACGCACCGAACTCGATCAACTGCTGCGAAAAGTCCTGGCGCACTTGGAAGATCCCGACCCCACAGCACCGACCGGCTGACCGCACCCACCGCACGAAACCAAGCACCGGATCGGCGATGACGAAACAGACGCCACCTCAGGACAGACGTTGCCAACCCACGTCGACAGGTCCGGGAACCAACGGTGTCGGCGTGAGCGTACCGACGAGAAGTGGTGTCGCCGTACGGGATCGGGGCCGCGCCAGGGTACGGCGTTGACGCTCGGAGATCAGCGCGCCGAGGATCTGCAGGGGCGGGTAGGCCGCGGGCGCAGTGACGCGCAGCCGGGCGCACGCGGCATTGACCAGGCCGACCCCCAGGGCGTGTTGCACCTCGACGGTGAGGGTCGGGTAGCGGGTGAGGTATTGGCGAATCGGCAGGGCCAGATCCTCGGTGAGCCCGGACAGGTCCAGATGCTGGGCCCAGCCCTGCAACCAGGGTGGCGCAACGGCCAAGGCGGGCAACGGAATCAGCGCGCGGTCGTGCACGACGACGGTTCCGGCCAGCACATCCCCGACCCGGCGGCCGCGCGGGGAACACAGCGAGGTGAGCACCGCGACGACGCCGAACCCGCCCAGACTCCAGAAGTCGACGATGACCCACGTCAGCCCGCGGGTGAGCGCGTGCCGGAAATCGATCGGCCCACCGTCCCCGCGCACCACTCGCAGGCCCAACGCCATCTTGCCGAAAGTGCGCCCGCGGAACAGGGTTTCGCAGGCGACCGGATAACCGACCAGCACGCCGACGAACACCACCAGCACCACGGTCTGGAACCACGCGAGATCCGGTTCGACGGCCGCCACGATCACGAAGGCGATCAGCGCCAGCACCGCGCCCAGCGACGCTTCCAGCAGCAGATCGATCAGCATCGCCGCAGCCCGCGTGGGGATGCGCGCGATGGGCAGGTCCAGGGCGACGGCCTCGCCGGTGGTGAATACGGCCATGATGCTGCCCAGCCTAATGCGCCCGCGCGGCCGGGTCGCCCCGGTCGGGCAGGGTTTGTCGGTGCGACGCGCTAGCCTCGTATCCGATCAGCGGCCGGATTCGGCGGTACGGGAGGCATCCGATGGACGTGGACGCATATGCGTATACCAATCGCCCTGCGTGGAATCGGCTGGATCAGCTGACCAAGCAGCGCCGCCTCTCCGGCGCCGAGGCCGACGAGCTGATGGTGCTGTACCGCCGCACCTCACAGCAGTTGTCGAGGTTGCAGTCGCATTCCCCGGATCCGGAGTTGATCGGCGGGCTCAGCGCCCTGCTGACCAGGGCGCGCGGTCGGGTACTCGGCACCCGCGTCGAGGCGTGGCGCGCGGTCGGCCGCTTCTTCACGCACACCTTCCCGGCGGCGCTGTACCGCGTCTGGCCGTGGTGGATCGGCGTGGCCGCGGTCTTCCTGGCGATCAGCGTCGGATTGGGCGTCTGGGTGTCCGGATCCGGTTCGGCCCGCAGGATTCTGGGCATCTCCGGTGACAACCGCTCCCTGACCGATCCGGGCGGCGACTTCGAGACCTACTACTCCGAACATCCGGACGATGCGTTCGCCGCGCAGGTGTGGACGCACAACTCCTGGGTGTCCGCGGTCGCGCTGTTCACCGGGCTGCTGATCCTCCCGGCGGTGTACGCGCTGTTCATGAACGCGCTCAATATCGGCATCTCGGCGGGTCTGATGGCCGACGCGGGCCGCCTGGACGCCTTCTTCGGATTCATCCTCCCGCACGGAATGCTGGAACTGACAGCGGTTTTCGTGGCCGGCGGCACGGGGTTGAAGCTGGGCTGGACGCTGATCGATCCGGGCCGGTTCTCGCGCGCGCAGGCGTTGGCCCGGCAGGGCAGGGCCTCGGCGACGGTGGCGCTGGGTCTGGTGGGCGTGCTGGCGATCTCGGGGACGATCGAGGGTTTCGTCACCCCGAGCGGTTGGCCCGCCGCGGTTCGGATCGGAATCGGCGTGGTGGCCGAACTGGCGTTCCTGACCTACGTGTTCGGTGTGGGGCGACGCGCGGTGCGGGAGTCGGCAGTTACCAGCGGGCGCACAGCCGGTTAACAAGAGGTGATCCGCGGGGGTGGGGTGGCCGATCTCGGCGGGGGGATTTGAGAGCCGCTGGCCGCAGCGAGTCCAGCTCAGCTGCGGCCAGCGTTACCGTCAACTCTACACAATCGTTATCGCGATGCAACGCCTTCCACGCGAGTCCGGCGTATGGGTCGCGGGGTGAAAACCGCACGTCGGACAGGGTGTCTCGCACCTCTGGCAAACGCTTGGCGTCGTCATCAAAACACTTGACAACCCCGCTGAACCGCCCTTTGTCCGAACTTTCCCATTCCCCCGAATCGGCGAGACGGATTCACCTGTTCAGTCTCGAGGTAAGGTTTGCCAAAACTATTCACTTACCGTCCACATGTCTTGAAAATGCGCGTTCACCTGCATGTTTGTCACATCAATCAGCAATGACGAAAAGGTAGCCGGATAGTAAACAAACTTGAAGTCCGTTATCTCGGCCAGGTTCCGGAGAGTTGTTCAGCAGTAACAGGCATTCGACGCATCGGCACCCGATTATCCGGCCCGAGACACTGATCTACGAACGTTTCAGATCAGCCCGCTATCGCCCCGAACAACCCGTCCGACACCCGATCGCCGGCCGTGAGTGCGGCGAAGATCACACCCGTTCCCGGCGGAAAGCCGAAGCCGCTATCCGATCCGCACGATTCCGCTCAGCGTGCCCTGCAATACCCGGCGATCCCGGGTGATCAGCGGCGCGGTCTGCAACGGATCCTCCGCGATGGTCCCGGGCAGCGGACTGTGCGCGGCGGTCGCACCGGTATCTGCGTCGATCGCGGTGAATTCGAAACCGTCCGCCGGGGTGGTCGCCGCCGGGCCGACCCGGTTCACCGTGTAGATCAAGCCGTCCGGGGCGGACAGCATCGGCACGGCCGAACTGCGAACCGCGTTGTCCCAGACCGTCCGACAGCCGGACGCGTCGAGGTCGACCCGCGTCATACCGCCGGTGAAGGGGGCGTTCGGCGGCACCGCCGGACCCGCGCCCTGCGGCAGGGTCGGATACGGATAGCCGTAGGTACTCGCCACGACGACCGTGCGGCCCAACCCGATCGGAGCGTTCTCACTCCCCGGCCCGCCCCGCGTCAACACCGGTTGCGAGCACACCGACTGCCCGGTGCCGGAACGGAATACCAGCAGGTGCGCCGCCCCGGCCGCATTGTCGACGATGGCCACGTAGTCCGCACCGGTCCGCGGGCCGAAGTACACCGGCGTGGATCCGGTACCCCAACTGAGCTGCCCGGGTTTGCGTCCGGGCCCGCGATCGTAAGCCTTACGCCACAACACTTCCGGACGTCCCGAAACCGAACGCAATTCATACAGCGCATGCGTGGTCGCCACCGCGATCCGCCCGCCCGGAGTCGCGGAGATACTGTTCTCCACCATCTCCCCCGCGCCCAGCGAGATCGTCGCGGCATGCCCCGACGGATCGACCCGCCCGGCCACCGCGTGCTCGGTCACGAACCACACCCCACCCGACGGATCCGGCACCAGCCCGACCACGCTGTCCCCCGCGGGCACGACGCCGGACAGATCGACCGACGAGTCGACCCGCAACGACCACCGCCCCGCCGCATCCCGCGCATGCGCGATCCGCAGCAGCCGCCGCTGCCCGTCCACGACAACCAGCCGATCCGCGTTGTCGAGATAGGCATACACCCCGCCGAGCAACCCACCCTTCACCAAAGGCAATGTGGCCGAAGCAGTTCCGGTCACCCCCGTGGCCTCAGGATCGATCAACTCCACCGTCGGCGTCCGCCCCGCAATGGTCGTGCACAACGCCACCACCATCCCGTCCGCCCCCTGCAACAACGTCGGACACGCCGCCGCCAACGGATAAACCATCGTCCGCACCGCCCGCACCCCCGGCCCGGAAAGCGGTGTGGCATCGGAAGACCCGGCATCGGCATGCATGGTCGAACTCCCCTGCGGCCCCAACGCCGGACCAGGCGCCGCAAACGGCCCCCACCCCGTCACCCCCCACGCCGGCACCCCCACCCCCACCATCGCCGCCACACACAACACACCCACCCCAACCCGAATCCGAGCCACAGCCCACCACCTACCTGTTCCACCAACCCGACCAGCCACTCGCCGCAGCGTAACCGACAACACCGACAACCCTCCGGGACAGCGCGGAACGGCTGTCCGCCCGGGAAATCCGGACGGACAGCCACTGTTCACGGACCGAACGCAGCCGGAGGATCGCGCTGACACAGCTGAAACCAGGACTCTGTTGGCCTGCGGCTCCACAACGCGAGGATTCAGATCCTCTTGGACGACCTGGCTCCTCGTCGCATCTGCGAATCCGCATGATCGAGAGCCGAAATGCGACCGACGGTAGCGATCTCAGCCGATCAGCATGCGCACATCTCGGTCATTGTGGTTGTACAGCGCGGCGTCGAGGTCGTCGGGGCGATGTCGCGGCTGTCCGGTGATGAAGTAGTTCATCGGCGCGGAAATCCTCAGTCCCTGCGTCGGTGGGCTGACTCGGTGGGGGCAGCGGCGGGCGTCGAAAACGGCCAAGGTTCCGGCGCAGGGGGTAACACTCAGCGGCTCCCGGTCGGTCGGGCGTAGTTCCAGCCTGCCGCCGTCCTCCTCGGTGTGGGTGCTCAGGAACAGCAGGGCCGTCACCGGATTGGAGTCGAGATGCCACTCGTAGCCGTCTCCGCCCGGATCCAAGATGTTGACATTGACCGCGGAGGTGACCGCGTTGTCCGGATCCAGGGACATACCGCTGATCTCTTCGGCTATCCGATGGAAGCTCGTCCGATGCAACTCGAACAGCCAGGGTAGATGCTCGGCGATATCGTCCCCGGTCAGCAGTCGATAATCGATCACGGTGCCCAGTGGCTCCAGGCTGGTGCTGGTACCTCCGTGCAATTCCGATCGCCGCGACCACTGCTCACACACCCGATCCACGTGCGTGGACCAGTCCTGCGGCAGCAGATCGAGAACGTCGACCGTGGCGAAGAACGGCAGGCTCATTTCGCCGCCGCCTTCCCGGTGATCATCAGGTCGACGGTATGACCGAATCCGCCGTAATTGGCCAGCAGCGCGTTCGTCCTGATGAAGAACTTCGACTCGAAAACGCCGGCGAACGGCCCGAGTGACACGGTCCTGGCGGAAAGTCCGAGACCAGCGCACGTCTCGATCAGTTCCCGACTGGTATACCTTTTCGCCGGAACCGTCCCCGACGTGAATCCTCGACTCGAATAATCGATGACCCGACCGAATCCGAGAGCGCCCATGGAACCGATCGACAGCCGGTTCAGAAATGATAGATAGATACAGCCGGACGGCTTCATCCAACTTGCCACCCGGGCCAGTAGCTCACGCAACCGCAGATCGATGTACGACGCAGAGGTGAATGTGGCGATAACGAGATCGATGCCGTGGAAGCGGTCGGCGAGCAAACCTTCCACCGGCTCGTTGAGCAATTGGATATCGTCCGCGAATTTCGATCGGAATATATCCAGCATACCGGCAGAGGCATCGACGCCGATGTATTCCATATCCGGGCGTAGCTCGGTGAGCATGCCGTAACCAAGTCCGGTACCGCAGCCCAGATCGAGCACCTTCGGCGCTGGACCCTCCGGCAGCAATGTCGACAGACGCCTCGCGACGATGACATTCTCGGCTGCCGACCATTCGGTCGAATACTGTAGATCGTAGGTCGGCGCGACGGCATCCCAGTAGTATTTCTGACGCTCGAGCCAAGGTGTGGTCGAATTCGTGGCAACCGGTCTCGCTACGGCATCGCGACAGACCGGTTCACCGGCCCCGAAATCAATGCCCCCGGACCCCACGACAGTCTTCTCCACCTACGACACCACTACTTTCTCGATTGAGAGTCGGCTGTTGACAGCCGACCGGATATTTGATCATCGGATTCGCTCAGACGCCGAGAAACCCACAGGTCACACGAGACTCTGCGAGTTCGACCAGCAGCCGAAAACCCCCGGTGGCAACCCCGACAGGGAAAGCGCACCGGAGCAATCGGAACTATGAGTTACCGCCCCACCCTGCCTATCCGGACGTTTCGATCGCCGCGAGCCGCGTGAATTCACGCGTTGCCGTTCTCAGGCGGTAGGTATCCATCAGGAAGAATGTGGAAGGTGACGACGGGGACTCGATATACCCGATCCGACCGTCGCTTCCGATGTAATCCTCGATGTACTGATGAAGAATCGGGCTCCGCTGCCGCAGACCGACCACATCGAGTTCATATATCCCGAAACTCACAAAGATATCTTCACGTGCAATACTGAAAGTGCAGCGACGCAGATCCGCGGGCTTCACCTTCAACCGGCGCAGGAGCGCGCGGTACCGTTCGATCACCGATTCGACGTCGCGCATGCCCGGCGACAAAACATAACGGTATGCACGCTTCTTGATCAGATTATCGGCGACGATCGCAATGGTATTGCTGGGCGCCACTCCACGTTCGATGTTGCTGTCGATCTCGATGACGTCCTCACTGAGATCGACGGCCACGATGGTACTGCTGGAACTGTAACGCTCGAGTTCGAGAATCTGCTCCCGATCGAGCATGCCCTGCAAAGTGGTCGGGCGTTTCGAGGCCGCTTGCGCTGCGGCGTCTATCTGCTCGGTGATCGTTTCCGCCAGAATTGTTCCGACTTTCGTGATGAAAGCGGATTGTGCGGCGATACCGGCCCGCACCGAATCCACACCCACCTCGACGTAGCGCGCCATCGGACCATATTCCAACGCACCGCTGGCCTGGGTTACCACATCCTCGCCGAACATCAGATAATCGAGCGACACCTTGAACAGATCGGCGAGCGCGATCAATTTCTCGATACTGGGAGTGGTCTGACCGTTGATGTACTGCGACAATGCCGCCGGAGTGATGCCGAGGTCGGCACAGACCTGTCGCCGGTTGCCCCGGTACTCGCCCTCGTCGACGAGATGTCTGAGCGTCGCCGCCAGTTTCACCTCGCGCATGAGTGGCTCTCCAGTCGCCTCCGGGTGGGTACGCAGGGAAGGTACCACCATCAAGCGACGCTAACAAGCGTTGACGCACGGTGTTCAAGCGAACTTATACCTAGTCGATCTGGGTGAACAGCGCCCCGAACCTGGTGAACGGTGGTATGACGGCAGCCAACCTGCAGGGCTGGATCAGAAGTCGTGCGCAGCACCACGAAACCCGAGCCGAAGCCGTCGGGTCTGCTGAGGAGAGTACCCATCATCAAGTGAGACTATTCGGACGAAAATAAGCCGTATCGCGCCACTTGACAGCAAGGCTGACCGCAGTTCACTCTCGAGGTATCAGGGCCGCAAGGCCCCCTGATCCCCGGAGGAGAGGTGCCTCCCATGAACAAAGATCCGTTCTGTGGCCCCTTCGAGGCCGATCAGCTGGAAACCTTCATCGCGAAAGGCGTGAATCCAGCGGCCGTGCTGCCCAATCTCACCCAATACGAACAAGCGAGCACGAACCTCGAATACAACCTGTGCGATGCACACAGCCACCAGTGGCAGGACCCCACACAACTCGACGTCATCCCACTATTGCCGAGCATATACCTGCGCAGCGCCTGTGGACGGCAACACGACATCGAAGCCGAATTCCAGCGCACCTTCTTCGGGCTCGCCGGGCAGCATTCGATGCGGACGAGCCCGTACCGGCTGCTCAGCAACTGCGCGTCCGCGTCCATCGACATCGTCGCCACCTATCTGGGCGCGCGGAACATGTCGGTGGGTCTGTTGCAGCCGTGCATCGACGCCCAGGTGATGATCCTGCGTCAGCGGAAGGTGCGATTGATCCCGATCGCCGAGTCGATGCTGGCCCACCGCACCCTCGACGCATCCCTGCTGAACCTGCTCACCGGCGAGAATCGCCCGGACGCCCTGTTGATCACCCTGCCCAACAACCCCACCGGATTCGCTCTGGACCAAACCGAATTCGAATTCCTGGCACACACCTGCAAGGCCACCGGAACGCTACTGATCATCGACTGGGCGTTCCGATTCTACGAGAGCTACGAGACCTGGGACCAGTACGCGATCCTGAACGAGATCGGTGTGGAGTACGTGTGCATCGAGGACACCGGGAAGACGTGGCCGACCCTCAACCAGAAGTGCAGCATCCTGGTCGCCAGCCCCCGGCTGTACCCGGACCTGCGGGAATTGCACAACAACGTCACCCTGTACGTGAGCCCGCTCGTCCTGTGCCTGCTCACCGCGTACCTGGCGGACTCGCAGGAACGCGGGCTGGACAGCACCGTTCGCGACCTCATCCGCACCAACCGCGACGTGCTGCATCAGGCTCTGTCCGGGTCGGTCCTGGCCCCCGCCACCGCCGACCGCACCGGGGTCAGCGTCGAATGGATTCGCATCGAGTCCGCCGATCTGACCGGCCCCGACCTGGCCGACCTGGTCAGGAATTTCGGCATCGGCATCCTCCCGGGTGATTTCTTCTACTGGGCCGATCCGCAGGCCGGTTCGTATCACGTACGTTTCGCACTCGCCCGGGAGGCCACCCACTTCGCGCTGGCCTGTCGCCTGCTCCGCAGCCTGATCGCGGCCACGCCGCGTTTGCGATCGGCAGGTGCGGCATGAGGATCATCTGTCTCGACCGACCGAGCTTCCTGCCGCGGGAATGGCGGGACGCGTTCGCGACGCTCGGCGAGTTCCAGGTCTTCGAGGATCATCCCGATCCGGAGACCGCGCTGCGTCGGCTCCGCGATGCGGATCTGGCCGTGGTGGAGGCGACGCCGTTGCCGGGTGAGTTGCTGCGGCAGGTTACCCGGTTGCGGTATATCACGTTGGCCACCAATGGTTTTCACGGTGTCGATCTGGATGCGGCGGGGGCTGCCGGGATCACTGTCGCGCACTGCCCGGATCATTCCCGGGTGGCGGTCGCCGAGTATGTCTTCCGGCTGTTGTTCGAGGTGACTCGTGGCGGGAGGGTACTGCCCGGGCGGGAATTGCGTGGGCGGACGCTGGGGCTGCTGGGGACGGGGCGGATCGGCGGACATGTCGCGGGGATCGCGGCGGGGTTCGGGATGCGGGTCGTCGGCGCGAATCGGAGGGGAACGCCGGTGCCCGGGGTGTCGGTCGTGCCGCTCGAGGAACTGCTGCGCGAGGCCGACGTGCTGTCGGTGCATCTACCGCTCGACGGCGACACCCGGGGCATCCTGAACGCCGAACGGCTGGCCCTGCTGCGGCCCTCGGCCGTGATCGTCAACACCAGCCGCGGCGAGCTCATCGATCAGGCCGCGATGGCTCGGCTGCTGGTCACGGGCGGTCTGGCGGGCGCCGGACTCGACCACATCACCGACGACGCCGCCGATACGCTCCGCGCCCTCGACAACGTCGTGCTGACGCCCGGTACCGCGTGGGACACCGAGACCGCCCGCGCCGACAATCCGCGCGAGATCTTCGACAACCTCACCAGCTACCTCGCCGGCCGACCGCAGCACGTGCTCACCGACGGCACGGCCGAGAACCCCGCCGCATAACCCGCTCCGATCACGGGTCCCCTTGGGTAGCAACGGATTTGCCGAACGAGTATCGACCGACCACCCACGGTGACTGTCCCCCATGGGTTATCGTTGGATCAGCGTGTCCATGATCCGAATCATCTTCGGCACGAGCGTATTTCAGGGGTGGCGTATATGCAGGAGGGGTCCGCGCAGTCGGTTCCGGTGTGTTCGTACACCGAGTGGGATCCGCTCGAGGAGGTCGTCGTCGGCATCATCGACGACGCCAGTTTCCCGCCCTGGCACATCGCGCTCCCGCCGGTCCTGCCCACCGATCAGCTCGACACGTTCCGCGCGCGAGCGGGCCGCCCGTTCCCCCGGGAACTGGTCGCCGCGGCGGCCGCGGAGCTGGACGAGTTCGCGCGCATCCTGGCGGGCGAGGGGGTCCGGGTCCGTCGCCCGGAACCGATCCCGCAGCGCGTCACCTACGCCACCCACACCTGGTCGAGCACCGGCATGTACGCCGCGATGCCCCGCGACACGCTGCTGGTCATCGGCTCGGAGATCATCGAATGCCCGATGGCGTGGCGCTCGCGCTATTACGAATGCCTGGCCTATCGCCCGCTGCTCAAGGAGTACTTCCGGGCCGGGGCACGCTGGAGCGCGGGCCCGAAACCCGAACTGCTCGACGCGCAGTACGACCGGAACTGGGCCGAGGCGACCGCCGCGGACACCTCGCCGCGCCTGGTGATCACCGAATTCGAGCCCACCTTCGACGGTGCGGACTTCCTGCGCTGCGGCCGCGACATCATCGCGCAGCGCAGCAACGTCACCAATGCCTTCGGCATCGAATGGCTGCGACGTCATCTCGGCGACGAATTCCGTATCCACGTCCTGGAATTCGACGATCCGCACCCGATGCACATCGACGCCACCCTGATGCCGCTCGCACCGGGAAAGCTGCTGATCAATCCCACCCGCGTCCGCGAGACACCGCGCCTGTTCAAGGACTGGGACATCGCGGTGGCCCCGGAACCGGTTGTGCCCGAAGCACATCCGTTCTATCTGAGCAGTCGCTGGCTCAATATGAATCTGCTGATGCTGGACGAGAACCGCGTCGTCGTGGAACGCCGCGACGAGCCGATGATCCGCACCGTGACCGACTTCGGGCTCACCCCGATCCTGTGCGACTTCCGGCATTTCAACAGTTTCGGCGGCTCGTTCCACTGCGCCACCCTGGACGTGCGGCGACGGGGGCGACTCGACTCCTACTTCTGATCGACCTCCGATCGACTCCGCTCATCCCGGTAGGGCCGTCTGCCCCGACACCGCCAGCAACTCACGCACATCCGCCACCGCCCGCGTCACGGCATGCTGTGGCTTCAGACCGTCGAGGATCTCGAACGCGCGCCGCGGCACCTGCCCGGTGCGGAACTCACCGGGCAGCCGCTGCCAGGCGGCGCCGACCGTATCGCAGCCCTGATCCACCTGTCCCGCATCGAATTCCGCGGCCGCCACGTCCAGATCCAGCAGCGCCTTGCCGATCTCGTCGTCGCGGATGAAGGGCATCTCGAGCACCCGTTCCCGCAGCGGCGCGGCGGCCTGGTGCGCCCCGACGGCGGCCAGCGCGTTGGTCTGATGCCAGCGCAGCAGATATTCGCTCACCCCGACCCCGTCCGCGACCGTGGCCTCGGCGGGCAGCTGCTCGTACATCCGCTCCGCGTTACGCACCGCGTCGATGGTCTCGCGGCGACGCCCCAGCCGCGCGTGCACACCCGCTTCCACCAGATGTCCCAGTACCGCAGCGGGATTCGCGACCCGCGCGCCGGCGGTCTGCGCCTTCTGCGCCGCGGTGAGACCGGAGGCGTACCCGTGCCGCTGACAGGTGCACGCATCGCCGACGTGTCCGGCGACCCACGCCTGCACCGTGTCGTCCTCGGCGCGTCCGGCGGCCAGCCGCGCGATGCGGAACCACTCGAAGGTCTCCTCCGGACCGGCGATGTCGTTGAGCCGGATCGCGATGAAACCCGCGTTCTTCGCGTACATCCGATGCAGCCGACGACGCGCCGATTCGGACGCGGCGCGCAGCAGACACGCCTCGATCCGCGCGAGATCGACCATGCGCGAGGGGATGAACTCCGCGGGTGGCGTGGTGTAGAGACCGAACCCGTTCTGCTCGGTGAGATCCTCCAGCATTCCCACATACGCCGTGGTCGCCCGTCTGCCCCCCGGTTGTTCGAGTTCCTCGTTCGACCATCCGACCAGCACGGACGGCGCGGACATGAACGTTGCCCCCGCGGCAGCGAAACCCAGGAAATGACGTCGGTCCACCGTGTCCTCGAGTTCTCTTCGTGGCACCGGATCCGGTTCGGAGTAGTCGGTCCCGAAACCGAGCCGGTCGGGCCTGGTCCGGTAGAGCAGACAGAGTGCGTCCAGATAGTGCGGGGACGGCGTGTCCTGCCCGCATTCCCACTGCGACATCCGCTGGTGGGCGAGCCCCTCGGCGGGCGTACCACGTTCTCGCAGTAGCTCTTTCAGCGCGTCAACGGCTTCGACGAGCGTGTATCCGTGCACGATCCGATGCGCCCGCAACAGCGACACCCCGCAGTGCCGGTGCACCGCGAGCGCGGCCTCGTGGTCACGAGCGCCGTCCGCCTTCGCCGCGCGCGCGGTCCGTCGCGCACACGAAATACCGTGTCGGACATCGTTCCCCTGGCTGCTGTCCATACCTTGTTTTCCCCGCCCGGAATACTCCGTAACCAGCATGAATACTCTGTAAACAGAGTATCGCCGACGTCGATCGGGAGCGAGGCCGATCGAGCGAATGCACGGAACGCGTGCAGACTCGCCGCAGGGACCTCAGTCGGGCACCGACAGGTAGCGCTCGAGATGCTTGCCGAGAATGTCCGCCAACTCCTGAGCCCGCAGAACCAGATCCTCCCGATAGGTGACGACGGTGTTCCAGTACAGGCAGAGGGTGCCGCGCGGACTGTCACCGCTGCACACCGGCATCCCCATCCAGCTGTGGAAACCTTCGGAGACAACGAGATCGGCGACGGACCGGAAGAGCGGATCGGTGCGGGCGTACTCCCGGGTGCACGAAATCCCAACGACGACAGATTGATGCGAAGAACCGACAGCGTGGAGGTGGAACATGGATGTGTTCGATGCGATGGAGTCGCCGATGACCATGCGATGGTTGTCCGGGGATCCGGTGCCCGACGAACTGATCGACAGACTGATCCGGGCGGGCGCCAGAGCGTCGAGTCCGGAGAATTCCCAGCTCTGGGATTTCGTCGTGGTCAGATCAGCGGAACAGCGGGCGCGGCTGCACGAGGCCATCGTTCCCGATATCTCCGCGCTCGACTCGGTCCGCGCGCGGCTGGCGGGTGCGGTCGATCCGGTGAAGCGCCGGATGAGAGAGAGCGCCTATCACCTGTCGGCCACTTTGCGCCAAGCCCCGCCTGAGTATCGAACCTGCACGACGGAACCTGGCCGTTCCCCCTGCGCGAGGCCGTCCTGAGCGACCACCTCACCCACACCGACATCACATCGGCCTCGGCCGCATACCGAACCGACCGCCTCGCCCGTTATCGCCAGGTCCACCACCACGCGGACACCATGGCCGAGGCACCGACCCTCTCGTCCTACGTGAATTGCTTCGCCGAATACCTGACCTGACTCCACGACACCTGACCCAGCACCGATACAGACCGCACGGTCTGCCGGATGGCAAAAAGTGGCCACAGATGTGAAATTCCCGACAAACCCACCGATTCGACAACCGGGACACGCCGAACCGGAACCGGACCGCCCCGGGAACCCCGATCCGACAGGGGAACCCGATCCGATACCGAAAAGAATGAGGGCCGGAGAAGATCTCCGGCCCTCATTCGTTCTGGTGGGCGAAGGGGGACTTGAACCCCTTCTCACGGCACCCGTGCCACGATTACGTATTCGAGTGGTTCGAATATGACCTGCTCAGTAGCCTTTGTCAAGACACTACGCTGCTGAGCCAGCCGGACGATCCCGCGAGCACGGGACTGACCAACACACCCGAGTCGTCATACGAGTGCAGCGCGAACCATCCCCGCGCGTGCGGGACCGACCGCAAGGTCCGGCCCGGCCACGGCCCGTTGACCGGAACATCCCCGCGCGTGCGGGGCCGACTTCTGCAACCGGCCACCCCACCGGGCACCGTTCGGACCATCCCCGCGTGCGCGAGGCCGACCACAGGACACCGCGACCTCGATCTCCGATGCGGGGACCATCCCCGCGTGCGCGGGGCCGACAGCAGTGAATCGATGTCGTATCCGTCCGCGGAAGGACCATCCCCGCGTGCGCGGGGCCGACAATCACCCGCCATACGCTGGCGCGCGACGTCGAGGACCACCCCCGCGTGCGCGGGGCCGACCACCGAGTCAACATCTTCGCGGACCGTCAGCTCGGACCATCCCCGCGTGCGCGGGGCCGACGTTTTTGTTCGCGGGTCCCAGTTTTGAAGGGGAGGACCATCCCCGCGTGCGCGGGGCCGACTGTGTCGCAACGAGATAGATGGTCGCGGCTGTAGGACCATCCCCGCGTGCGCGGGGCCGACACTTGCTGACCTGCAACGCTATCGCTCAGAGTAGCCATTTTTCATCACTTGGTATCGGGCCAGGCTTACTTCGGACTGTCTCTTCACACTGTCAGACGACACCGCAGTCAGTCCGAGTTCAGGCCGATCCCCGCGCGAGCGGGCCCACGAGATCCAGGCGCGGGCGGTGCGGTTCACGGTCGGCGGCACGGTGGTGTTCGCACGCCGATTGGTGCAGCCAGCACCAGGGGCAATCCGTTCCTGACCTCGGCAGTTCGTAACGAACTGGCTCGCGCGAACCTGCTCACGCGATGAAAACAACGATGCTAACCGTCAGAATCGTTTGGTCGTAGCCATACTTCTCCTCCTTATTTCCTTACTCCGTTCCTACTGATACCCGTAAATAAGGGAATAATGATTGCTAGTACCCACCCTTATAGATACATTAGATACACGCAAACACAAGAGCGCGGGCCACTGGTAGGACAGTGGACCCGCGCTCAGAGTTAGAGCAGACCGTGCATCATCATCGCAAGAAAAGCCCAGATGATCGGGGTGTTTGCGTAGCGGAGGGGGACCTCGGCGGTAACGCCTACTACTGCCGAGGTTCTCCTCCTAGCTTTCCTCCTTCTCTTGGACACGTGGTTTTCACCTCCTCTCAAGGACGCAGCCATCCACGTCGCAAACCGCAGATGACCCCATTGAGGATGCGCCGGAAGCATTTCGCTACCGACGCCATTTAGATTAACGGAATTTCAGGGGCTGTCTACCTTTCAGCCCCTGCGTAGCCCCTGCGTAGCCCTACGTGTCCCTCGGTACCCGTCGAAACTGACAGGGACGTGAACGACTCCCGAGGAGAATGCATTGAGCGACAAGCCGACCCAACGTACGCGATTGACCATCGCGATCGAGCTGACCAAGTTCACCGACACTGACGTCGACACCGACTCGGATGACCTGAGCATCTACAACGACTGGTCCGAACCCGAAACCCGTTTGGACACATGAGAATTACCAGCCTCGATGCACCGGCGGCGGCAACCTCGAAGCCGCTACGGCAACGAGCCGACTCACCTGAGATACCGCAGCATCGCGCCGGTGATAGGGAGGACTCGTGGCCTCATTCTCGCCATCCGGTTCCGTTCATGCGTTCGAAGTAGGCATCGTCAGCGGCTTGTATCTCGGCCTCGGTCATGGGTTTTCGCTTCGCGGGTTCGTCCGTACTGGGGAACGTTTCGCGGATGGCCTCGAGCCCGGCCTGGACTCGGGGGTCGCTGGTCAAGGGACGTGTTGCTGCCGCGGCTTGTTTCGCGGCGTCGCGTTCGGCGGCTGCGGTCGCTTCGAGGATGAGTTGGGCGAGTTGGGTTCCCAACCGGGATGTATCGCGGGGGAGGTGGAGATCGCGGAGATGTCCGGCGGCGTCAACGGTCGCGACGATTGTTCCGTTAGCTGCCTTGCCGACGCCCTGGATCTTCGCCATCGTGGTGCGGACGAGGTCGGCTTTGGCGCGGATGTCGGCGAGTGCCGCGTCGACGTCGGTGAGGTCACTCATCGAGCAGGTCCGCGAACTCGGCGACGATTGCGGGGTTGCCCTTGGCGTTGGGGTCGGCGATGTGGTCCAAGGGGCTTCGTGGTGGGAAATATCCGTATTTGTCCGTCATTGTCTTCCGAGTTGGATCGGCCCCTCGAGCCCGGAGAATTCGGATCGTTTGCACGGGATCCCCGGTGGGGGCAACCGCGGCCCAATATATGGCGGGCATTCCTCTTTCGGTGAGGGCGTCGATGTCGGCTCCGGCGTCGAGGAGACGTTCGACGACATCTGGACGTCCTCGGCTCGCCGCGAAATGCAACGGGGTCCATCCTGCGGAGTCAGGGAAGTTGACCTCTTCGCTGGCGAGCAGTCGTTCGACGTCGGTCAGGTCGCCGTCAAGGGCGGCGTAGTGCAATGCTGATCGGCCGTATTCATCCAACTCGGTCACTACTTCTGTTCCCTTCGGTGGCTGCGGTTGCCGTATCGGTCCTCGACGTGGAAGTAGTCGGGGTGGCTGTTGACGTAGTCGTTCAGCTGCTCCTGAGTCATATTCTGCGCCTGGGCGTCCGCGAGCAGTTTGCGGTTCTCGAAGCCGCTGTTGTGTCCGAACTCCCAGGTCGGATTCACCGGGTACATGGATCCGTTCGCATTGTCCATGTAGTACCTGCCGTCGGGTGACTTGGGCAGCTGCTGAACCCATGGCTTGTCGGCGTAGGACTTGTTGATCGGCACCTTGACTTCGGGCTCGGAAGCGACTTTGTAGAACTCCTTGGCTTCTCCAGGTCGGCCCCAAGTCTCGGTTTGGGCCAGGATCGCATCCTCGGTGCCTTGGCGCAACGAAGGGCGTCGCAGCTTGGCCCAGGAGGTGAACGACCCTGGTGCGGCCGCATCGGCCCCCATCGGCCCTGCGAGGGCCGGTTCCGCGCGGAGCAGAGGGATGAGTAGCTCGGCACCCCGTGCGATCGCTTGGGAGATCGCTACGGGGACGCGGGAGAGCTCGGCGAGCCCGATGAGGGTGCGAATGAGGTTCGCGATGTCTGCGCCCGCGCGGGCGATGATCAGGGCCATCGCGCCTTGGGCGCCGGCTTCGGCGCCGCCGCCGGTGAAGAAGGCCAGAGCAGCGCCTGCGGCTTGGTCGGCGGCGATGAGGGCGGCCATCTCGATCAGCGCTTTGATGATCGCTTTCTTCGTGGCGTCGACCGCGGTGGCGTAGGAGTCGCAGGAGGTGGCGAGGCTGTCGCAGATCTCGGCCATGCTCGTGAACTGGCCCTTGACGATGTCGTGCTGTTCCAGGGCTTGGGCGGTGTCCGGGCTGTGCTGGGCGTCGATGAACGGCCGCGCCTGGGGCACGGTGGATGCATAGAGTTTGTCGCGCATCGTGCGCCATGCCTGGGCGGCGGCGCGGAGCTTGCCGGGGTCGCCGTTGGGCCAAAGCTCGCCTTGGACACAGCCTTTCACCCATGCCCAGCCGGTGGGTTCGGGATCACTGCCACCGAAGGTGACGGGCGGTTCGGGTGGGTTGTACACCGACAACGATCCCGGTGGGAATACCAGGTCGCCCGGTTTCGGATCGGGTGCGGATTGGGAGTTCGCGTTCGCGTGATTGGCCGCGGTGTGCTGGAGCAGGTCGTGCATCTGCCCGCATGCCAGCGCGAGGTCGCCGAGTGAGTCGATGGCCTCGTACGCGGCCGGGTCGTACTCCTTGGACCAGGCCAGCCCGGCGTTGTCCGAACCCGCCGAACCGCCGCACGTTTTCAGGGTGTTGCACAGCGCGGTGATCGCCGGAACCAGCTGTTGGTCGTGCACTTGCGCATAGACTCCGGCGGCCTTGGTGAACCCTTCGGGATCGACGGCCACGGTCGGAGCCATCAGGGCCACATCCGGGTGTTGGTGTCCACCGCGTTGCTGTAGTTCGCGTGTGCGCGCTCGGCGACCTTGCGCAGATCGGCGAGATTCTCCCGCATCTCACCGACACCGGACACCCACTTGCCGTGTGCGGCCTGCTGCGCGTCGGCCGCGGTACTCGTCCACGACATGTGCAGGTCCTTGATGTGCCGATCGACCTCGGCCAGCCAGGTATCCACGGCCGCACCGAATTTCGTCATGGCATCGATCGACTCGGCCAGCAGCTCGAGGTCGACGCTGAACTTCTCGTCATTACCGGCCATGGCTAGATCTCCGGCAGATCCAGACTGCTGCCAGCGATGCCGTCATGAAAGGAAACATCTTGTGCTACATAACCATTCGCCGCGGTGATCAACGCGGCCGACGAATCATCAAGCGCGGCAATGACTGTGTCGGCACCCTGTTTCCACTCGGTCCACGATCCCTCGTACGCCGAGGCGGCCTTGCTGTCCCAGCCCTCGGCGAGCAATCGCTTGCCGATCGTGTCGTCGAGTTGTTTCAGCTGGGCCCGCATCGCTGCCGCCTGATCGGACACGAACCGGGATGCCTCCCACAACCGGTTCGGATCGACCCGCAACTCACCACCCATCGCGCGTCCCTCCTGGCCTCTCGCACACGCACTACCGACAACCACCACCTACCGAGCAGGAAATCCTGCGCGAGCGACTCTTCCGGCATCTCGCTCCACCGTACCCACACGGCGGCAACCCCTGTCAATGCCAGCAGCAGTGTGCAGCAACACATTCCGAATCATGCATGGCGTTTCAGTGCGGTACCTCGGTCGCCCATCAGCTCCTGTGGCCATCCAACCAGGGCGAGCCGTGTTCTGTCCGCCGCTGCCAGAACCCGTGCATTCGGCTCGACAGTCCGCGGACTATGCCGCGCCGACATCGGCCCCGAACCTGATTCCGGTGATCAGTCTTAGCCTGAATCCGTGGACGTGGTCGGTGGGGCGGGGTGTGCCGGAATAGGAAAAGTGCCTTCCGAGCTGCGATGATTGATGTTCTCTACGCAACAATCAACAGCAGATCGGGAAGACACTTTCAGTGCGA
>NZ_WEGK01000012.1 GCF_009604405.1 Nocardia macrotermitis | reverse complement strand
GTCTGCTTCGACGCCCCCGACCACGAATCACCCAGAGCGAAGACCTTGTCCTCGTCCCCCTTAGGCCACTCCGCACCCGCCAGATACGACACCCAATTGAGCCCCTCGGGAAATTCGATACTCACCGTTCACGCCACCGACGTCGAACCATCAGCACCACACCCCGCGCGATCAGCGCCCTCTTGTTTGTGAATCACTTCGAATGTGCCTGCTACTCAATAGAAATCGAGTAGGCGACAGCACTTCCATCATGTGCGCGCGAGGGCCGTACCCCGGCTTCGGATCCACAACTCCGCTCGCCGAACCTGCCAGACCCCAGCAGTCCCATCCCACTCACACCCTCCGGCCAGGTCCTCGGGTTCGATGGTCGACCTGGATCCGAGTAATTAAGCGAAAGCAGCACTGCCGGAATCTGATTCCCCGGTTAATGGGAGGTTTCATCCGTGGGAATTCTGTTGTCCGCTGGGGGAGTTGGGTGGTTTGGGCGCCGGTCGATGTGCGGAACATCTGGACGACGGGCCCGCCGCGATCGTGTGCTGTGGGTTTCCCGCATCCGGAAAGTCGACCACCGCACGGTTTTTGGCGGAACTGACCGATGCGGTCGTGCTGGACAAGGACCGGTATGCGGACGACCTCGAGATTCGGTGATGTCGGTACTGACCCAGCCGCACGACCGGGACAGCGCTGTGTACAGATCCGTTGTGGCACCGCATGTTTACTCGGGGTTGATCCGGACCGGCTGCGGGTCGCGGCCAAGTATCCGGTGGTGCTGGACACGCCGTTCCTGGACGTCATCCAGCAAGCCGCGGATCACGCGACAAGTCTGAGCGAACACCTCTGCGGATCGCGGATCTCGACGATCCGGTCCCGGTGACCACCGTGTGGGTCGATTCCACTCAGGCCGTTATCCGTACCAGGATGCGCGAACGCGGATTCGCCCGCGACGCAGGCAAACTCGCGGACTGGGATACCTACCGAACCGAGGTACTCGACAGCGGCCTGCGTGAACTCGCCTGCTCGGTCGTGGATCTCGTCATCGCCAACCGACCCGATCCGGTTGGCACCGGTCACCACACCGTCGACTCCGAGTTCGCGCACCCGAACCCCCGAACGGTCGTCGCCCAGGAACACCTGTAGTCGCGGGGTCCGCTGCTTGTACCCCCGGCTGATCGTGAGGTCCTTCCCGGAATCCTTCACCCCACACACCAGCGGAAACTTGGCAGCCAGCCGCGCCACCGCCTCGGGGCTCACCGCGGTCTGCGTGTGACGCGGAAAGCTGTACAGCAGCACCGTCTCCACCCCGGCCGCGCTGACCATGTCCGGATAATCACCCAGCGCCGCGTGGTCGATGGCGCCACCATCACGAAAGGGCGTCAGCAGCGCCACAATTGGCGACCCGATCCGTATCCCACTCACGCAGTCGCACGTTGGACGGCACGGGGCGCACGTCCGGAACAGGGGCGGTTCGCAGTGTGACATGCCCGGCTGCGGCGGGAAGTAGTCGCGGGCACGGGCAGAATGGATGCAATGAGATCCTGGCAACCGGCCTCGAGCGCCGACAACGATTCCTCCGGCAGTGGTCCGATCACCGTCGATGACGTTCGTGCGCTCCGTGAGCAGTTTCTCGACTTCATGCTCGGCTACAAGTTCGCGATCGAGGAGATCACGACCAAGATCAATATCCTGCGTGAGGATTTCAACAGCACGCACGAGTACAACCCCATCGAACACGTGCGGTCGCGGCTCAAGACGCCCGAGAGCGTGCTGGAGAAGGTGCGGCGCAAGAAGTATCCGATGAACCTGGCCTCCATCCGGGACAACATCCTCGACATCGCCGGGGTCCGGGTGGTGTGCAGCTTCCGGTCCGACATCACCGAGATCCGGAACATGCTGGTCGGGCAGGAGGACATCACGCTGCTCGAGGAGCGGGACTACATCACCCACCGCAAACCCACCGGCTACCAGAGCCTGCACCTGATCGTGTCGATCCCGGTCTTCCGTTCCCAGGGCACCGAGCACACGCCGGTCGAGATCCAGATCCGCACCATCGCCATGGACTTCTGGGCCAGCCTCGAACACAAGATCTACTACAAATACCGCGGCGAAGTCCCCGCCAACCTGCAAACCGACCTCACCCGGGCCGCCGACGTCGCCACCCAACTCGACGAGCAGATGGAGGCCCTGCACCGCCAGGTCGAGCACACCGCGCACCCCCGCCCGGCCGCCGCCCTGGACACCCGCGATCTCAGCACCCTGGACCTGAGCACCCTCTACAGCAAACTCGCCGCGGACGATCCCGCGGGCAGCTGACCGCCAGCGTGTAACCCGAACCGCGCGTTCGGGTTTCAGCACACTGTCGGCGGGAACCGCCACCCGCGGGTGTCCTCGCGAGAGATGTTCTCAGTCGCGTTTCGCCTCGTAACGCAGCAGCACCGTGCCGCCCGGGAAGGTGCGATTCTCCAGCAGCCGCAACGATATCCACGACGGCAGTGTCGGGAAGAAGGGGGTGCCGCCCCCGACGGCGGTGGGCGAGACCACGATCCGGTACTCGTCCACCAGCCCGGCCCGCACGATCGGCGCGGCCAGCGTCGCACCGGCCACCTCCAGCCGGCCGTCGGTCTCGGCCTTCAGTTTCCGCACCACCTCGACCGGGTCGCCGCGTTCGAGGCGGGAGTTCCAGTCGACCGATTCCAGGGTGTGTGAGAACACGACCTTCGGCATGTCGCGCCAGATGCGGGCGAAGTCGACGATCATCGGGGAGGCGTCCGGGGCTTGGTCGGCGGTCGGCCAGTACGCGGACATCAGTTCGTAGAGCCGCCGCCCGTAGCACGACAGGGCGGTCTCGCGCTCGAAGTCGTTCCAGTACTGGTGGAGTTCTTCGCTCGGATCGGACCAGTCGATATTGCCGTTCGCGTCGGCGATATATCCGTCCACCGACACGTTGAAGCCATAGATGAGTTTGCCCATGACAGGTAAGACTGCCCCGGAGGGTGGAACTCATCGCGATGCCACACGAGATCTCACGGGTGGTCCGGGAATGCGGGATCATCCGATGTAGTCGGGGTGGTCTCGCGGGCGGTCGATCACGCGACCGCGCCGTCATGATCGAGAACTGCGGTGGAATCATGATGGGTATCAACCATTTTCGCGCTCTCGCCGCCGTCATCGTCACGGCGTCCTTCGTGGTGACGGCATGCGCCGGGCCGAAGCACCCGGCCTCGGAGACGCAGGTCCCGACGCCGCACGTCGGCTTCGATTATCAGATCGGCGGCCCCTACCACCCGCCATCCGGAGTGTCCGTCGTTTCGCGTGACCACACCGCCGATCCTGCTGTCGGCCTATACAACATCTGTTACGTAAATGCCTTCCAAACCCAACCGGGCGCCGAGCGCGATTGGGACCCCACGCTGTTGCTCCACGATGCGAGCGGTGCCGTGGTCATCGACCCCGACTGGAACGAGGCGCTGCTCGACCTGACCACCGCGGCCAAGCGACAGCGCATCGCCGCCATCGTGAACAACTGGATCGATACGTGTGCCGCCAAGGGATTCCAAGCCGTCGAGCCCGACAACTTCGACAGCTACACCCGATCCCGAAACCTGCTCACCTCCGACGAAGCGCAGCAATACATCCGCCTGCTGTCGGCGCACGCCCACGACAGAGGTCTGGCGATCGCACAGAAGAACACCGCCGAACTGGCCGACAACCGCCGTCGGAACGGTCTGGACTTCGCGATCGCCGAGGAGTGCGCGGAGAACGACGAATGCGCCACCTACGCCGACGCCTTCGACAACCACGTCGAGGTGATCGAATACACCGATCACGGTCTGGCGGAGGCATGTTCGCGTTTCGGCGATCGTCTGAGCATCATCGAGCGCGACAAACAGGTGTCCACGCCGGACAACGAGGAATACCTCCGCAAGACATGCTGAGCCGCCGCACCCGACACTACTCAGCTGAGATACGCATCCCCGCGCCGCTCGATTGCCCGACGAGCCATCGCCCACACTGTCTCGAACTCCCGGCCATCCATCCGGCCGAGGGCGTCGGCCCGCACATCCCACTCCTCGACGCTGCCCTCGGCAAGCGCGCCGTATCTGTGTTCGTACGCCCGAACCGCACCGATTCCCCCATGATCCCGCGCATGCGACACCTCCGCGAGCGCCGCCGCCGCGACCGGCTCACCATCAGCCCCCCGAAGCTCGACCTGCCGATTCGGCCAGCCATCATCACCGATCTCCATCAGCAGCCAGATACCCTCGTCCGCGTAGTACTCACGAATCCACCGCACCCGACCAGTATCCGCGCCGCGGCCACCACGGAGAACGGCACCGAAATGCCGCACCCCGGGCTCCGAAGCGACCACAGCACTGGGGCAGCGGACGTGCCGTGCTATGTGCGTCTGCGTCCATGTGTTCGGCGATCCGGAACCGTCGGGATACCTCCGGATCGATTCCGCCCGGCCGCAACCGCCTCGTCGCGATCGAGAATCGGTCGGAGTGCACAGGTCGGGGTCGCGTCGAGTTTCGGTGTCGCCGAACTACTTCGGTGCGTGTGAGCCGGTCATCAGGGCGGCGAGATCCTCCGGTGCGAGGAACGACGGTGGGGGAGGAGGGCCCCAGTTGTACAGGCCCCTGGCGCCTTCGACGACCTCGGGTTTCCACAATGCGTCGTCGACGATGCAGTCCAGGTCGCTGTAGTACTCGGAGAAATTGCCCGCCGGATCCCTGAGGTACCAGAAGAAGTTGGATCCGATGTGGTGGCGGCCCAGGCCCCAGACGTGCCGTTCGGGGTTGCCCTCGAGCATCGCGGTGGCGCCGCGGCCGACCTCGTCCACGTCGTCGACCTCCCAGGCGGTGTGGTGCAGGAAGTTCAGTGGCGCCTGCTGCACCAGCACGTTGTGGTGGTCGGTGGAGCAGCGCATGAACGCCGCCAGGCCGGGCACCTGATCGCTGGTCTTGAAGCCGAGCCCTTCGGTGAAGAAGCGTTGGCTGGCTTGCTGATCCAGTGATCCGATGACGACGTGGCCGAGTTTGCGGGGCCGGACCGGTGCGGTGCGGCCGATACCGTCGGCGCGGGCGTCGAGTCGGCCGATCCGGCCCGGCCCGTTGGCGGCCGCCGGTGCCGTCGGCTGCTGCCGGATCTCCGTGGCGACCTCCACCACCACCGTGAGTGCGGAATTCGGGTCCTGGACGGTGAGACGATCCCGGCCGATCTCGTGGGTGATGTTCAGCTTCTCCAATCGTGATCCGATGCGCGCCAGGTCATCTCGGTCGTGGACGCCGATGCCGAGTTCGAGCAGCCGACGCTGTGGGGTGCGGGCCAGGCGCAGCTGCTCACCGCCGTCGACGGTGCCGAATCGGTGGTCGCCGAGATCGGTCAGGCCGAAGTCGCGGTAGTAGCCGGCGGTGATGTCCGGATCGGGTACGCCGATGGTGATGGCGGTCAATCGGTGCAGTCCCATGGTTTCTCCTGACGATTACGTCGTAATCGGTTGCGTGGCTGACTGTTTCGGGCACTCAGACCAGCGGGGTGATCGGTTCGGTGACCCCCAGCAGCGCCTTGCCGTAGATCTCGTAGCCGACCTGCGGGGACACGATGGCGTGCCGGGCGGCGGTCGCCGAGTCACGCCAGATCCGTTGCAGCGGATTGACTTCGGCGAACGAACCGGCGCCGTGGGCGGAGAGCAGGATATCGATGGCCCGGGTGATGGATTCGGCGATGTACCCGGTGTCCGAGCGCACCCGGGCGCGGGTGAGCTGATCCGGATATTCCCCGCGGGCGGCGGCCTCGTCGATATCGGTGGCGGCGCGGTGCGCGATCAGCTGCGCGGTATCGATGAGGCGGGCGGCCTCGGCGATCTGCAACTGGAACGCCACCGACTCCTGCTGTGCGGTGAAGAAGGTGTAGGAGATCGGCTTGACCGCGGCCTTGCCGACGACCAGATCCAGTGCGGCACGGCCCATTCCGAGCTGCGGTCCGACCAGCACCAGCGCCAGGACCGGCACCAGCGCGGACCGGTAGAGCGTCTCCTCGGTGTGCTCGGTGGGGTAGTCGCCGGTGATCGCGGGCGGCACCCGCATCACCCGGTGCTCCGGGACGAAGACATCCGACGCGACCAGGCAGTTGCTCCCCGAGGAACGCATCCCGGCGACGAACCAGGTGTCCTCGAGATCCAGATCCGACCGGGGGATCAGCGCCATGCCCTGGTCGACCACGGCGCCGTCTTCGTCGGTGATCGGTATGCCCAGCCCCGCCCAGTCGGCGTGCAGCGAACCGGAGTTGTAGTACCACTTGCCGCTCACCCGCCAACCACCCTCGACCCTGTGGGTTTCGGCGGTCGGGGACAGCACGCCCGACACCTTCGCGTCGGGATCGGCGCCGAACACCTCGTCCTGGACGCGTTCGGGGAACAGTCCGACCACCCACGCCATCACGTTGGCCAGCGTCACCACCCAGGCGGTGCCACCGTCGGCCTCGGCGACCGCCGCGGACACCTCGAGCATGGTGCGCATCGAAGTCTCGTATCCGCCATACCTTTTCGGCGTCGCGATCTTGAACAGCCCGGCCTCGGTCAACGCCCGGATACTCTCCTGCGCGACGCGGCGGTCCTGTTCACCCGCGGCGGCGTTCTTCTGCAACAGCGGCGCGAGTTCCCTTGCGCGCGCGACGAGTTCGGCGGTGGTGGGCACGGTCTGCGGTGCGGTGGCGGTCATCGGTGGTGTCTCCTGGTGAGTTCGAGCGGGTGGTCAGTACGAGCAGGCGGTGATGCCGTCGACGATGGGGGTGCGCGGGCGGGCCGCGAAGCGGGAATGGGTGCCGAAGGTGCGATAGCCGTAGACCAGCGGCGCGCGCTGGGTGGAGGCGGCGTGCGTGACGAGCCCGATCAGCAGCAGGTGATCGCCCGCCTCGACGCGCTGCCACACCTCGCAGGCTGCCCAGCCGGCGATCTGGTCCAGGCGCGGCAGGCCCTGTGCGAGTGACCAGTTCGTCCCGGCGAATCGGTCTTCGCCGCGGCTGGCGAACGTCATCGCCACCTCGTCCTGCGCCGAGGCGAGGATGTTGACGGCGAAACGTCCGGACTGCTCGATCCGCCGCAGCAGTGTCGACCGGCGATCCAGCGCGATCGAGAGCAGCGCCGGTCGCAGCGACAGCGAGGCCAGGGAACTGACGGTGGCGCCGTGCGGGCCGTGCTCGTCGGTGGTGGTGACCACGGTGACCGGTGCGCACACCCCGGCCATCAGATCGCGAAACTGCTGGTCCAGCATGGCTGCGCGTCCTTCCCTCGGATGATCGGAGGAATAAATCATGATTAATTGGGATGGCTTCAGTGTCCAGTGACCCCCGTCACTCGTCAAGGGGTTCGGCGAAATTAATCATGATTTTTTGCGACGCGGCTGACCCTGAATCGTCATGATTAATTGCTAGAGTGAGGGTCTGGTGGCTCGCCGCGAGTCGCGGACCGGTCAGGGGCGAGGAGGCAACGATGAGCGCAGACGATCACTCGGGCACGTCGCGCCCGAGCCGCGACGACGAGGCGTTCGACGGTCCGGCCTACTCGCGTGAGATGTGGTCTCGCGCAACGGCTGTGGGTAGTACGGTGGCGCTCGACGGCTCCCGGGCGGAGCAGGCGGCGGGCCAGATCGCCCGTTTGGCCGCCGCGGTTCCCGCGGGCGAGCGCATCGGCAGCAAGGACGAGCTCCGCAAGCTGTGCGGGGTGTCGGTGGGCACCATCAACGAGGCCATCAAACTCGCCCAGACGCGCGGCGTCATCACCTCCCGGCCGGGCCCCGGCGGCGGGCTGTTCGCCTGCGATCCCTCACCGCTGTCGCGTATGAACGGCTGGTTCCGCGCGGCCGCCGACGACGACTCCGCATTCGCCGAATCGGTGCGGATCCGCGATGCCATCGCCCCGCTGCTGATCGACGAGGTGCTGCGCTGCTACACCCTCGCCGATCAGGACGCGCTGGCCGAACGGCTCGACCGGGTACGCCGGGCCGAGGCGGCGGGCTCGATCTCCGACTTCGTCTGGACCTGTTGGGAATTGCACGCCTACATCGCCGATCTGGGCAAGGGTGGCCTGCTCAACACCCTCTATCTGAGCATCATGGACGTCGGCACCACCTACCTGCGCGCGAAACTGGAAGTCGCCGCACGCGACGATGTCGATCCCGCGCCGCTGGCTCGGGTGATGGAGGATCTCGTCGAGGCGCTGGCCCGTCGCGATCGTGACGCCGCCATCGACGCGCTGCGACGCACCATCCCGACCGTGGTGCTGCGCTCCCTCCGACCGTCGGTCGACGGCGTGGCGGAACCGTCGAACTGATTGGCTCCGTGCGCGAATCCCGCTTTCCCGCAACAGGATTGATGGCCATCGACGGTTGTGCTGCTGTCGGTGCGCCCGCCCGGTGGGTCGTGGTCACAGGAATTCATCATGATTAATTTCGCACACCCTCTTGACAGGTGTCCCGGATCGCTCCAACACTGGGGTGCGGAATTAAACATGATGATTTGCTCCGATCTGCTCCCATGGATCGACGGTCCCCATCACCCGAGAAGGAGATCCCATGCGTATCGCCAATCTGTCCGGTCGGCTCGTGCTGATATCCGCCGACGGCTCCGCCGCGCTGGATGTCGAACAGGCCAGTTCGGGCCGCTTCGGCCCCGACCCGCAGTCCGTCTACGACGTGTGGGAGGAGTTCGCGGCCTGGGCCGCCGACACCGATGCCAGCGGCGGAAAAGCCTTCGCCGCAACCGATCTCGAGGCGCCGGTGCCCGCGCCGAGTCAGGTCCTCGCGATCGGGCTCAACTACAGCGAACACGCCGCGGAGTCCGGATTCTCGGTGCCCGAGCAGCCCACGGTGATGTTCACCAAGTGGGTGTCGTGCCTCAGCGGCCCCGTCACGCAGGTCCAGCTGCCGCCGGACGGAAAGACCGACTGGGAGGTCGAACTCGTCGCCGTCATCGGAACCCGGGCCCACCGGATCGGTCCCGAACAGGCGTGGGACCACGTCGCCGGGCTCACCGTCGGCCAGGATCTGTCCGAGCGGATCACTCAGACCGCCGGTCCCTCACCGCAATTCAGCCTGGGCAAATCGCTGCCCGGATTCGGGCCGACCGGGCCGTGGATCGTCACCCCCGACGAACTCGACAATCGCGACGACCTCGAGATCGGCTGCTCGATCAACGGCGAGCAGATGCAGAAGGGACGCACCCGCGATCTGATCTTCTCCGTCCCGGCGCTGATCTCGGCGCTGTCGCAGAAACTTCCGCTGCTGCCCGGGGATCTGCTGTTCACCGGCACCCCGGCCGGAGTCGGCGCCGGACGCACACCGCAGCGATTCCTGCGTCCGGGCGATGAGCTGGTCAGCTACATCTCCGGTATCGGCGAGCTGCGCCAGCGGTTCGTCGGCGCATGATGCGCCGGCCCACCGACGTGAACGAGAGCAGCACATTGATCGAAACGATTGGCACACAATCTGTTCCAGCCGCTGAACCGGACCCGGCCCGGTCGCAACCGTCCGGTATCGACTGGGCGCCGACCGAGCAGGCACGCCTGACCGATTTCGCGCGCGTGGCGAGCACGCGGATCGGGCGTGGCCTACCCGACTACCGCGCGATCCACGCGTGGTCCGTCCGGGAACCCGGGCAGTTCTGGTCCACCGTCGCCACGTATTTCGACGTCCTGGGCACCGGCCTGCACGGCACCGCGCTCGCCTCCTCCGATATGCCAGGCGCACAGTGGTTTCCGGACGCGACGGTCAATTACGCGGAGAATCTGCTCCGCCACGCCGACGTTCCCGACTCCGCGACACGCACCGCCATCGTGACCATCGGCGAGGACGAGACGATCACGACGCTCTCCTGGCGGGAACTGCGCGACCGCGTCGCCGGACTGGCGGCGGCACTGCGGGACCTGGGTGTGCGCCCCGGCGACCGGGTGGCCGCGGTACTGCCGAACACCCCGCAGGCCGTCATCGGCTTACTCGCCGCAGCCGCGGTCGACGCGATCTGGACCATCAACTCTCCGGAACTCGCCGTCCCGGCGACCGTCGCCAGGCTCACCCAGTTGGCGCCGGTGGTGCTGATCGGTTGCGGCGCATACCGATTCAACGGCAAGACCATCGAATACGCCGACCGGCTGACCGCCTTGGCCGACGCGCTGCCCTCGGTGCGGCACCTGATCATCGACGCGCCCGGCGACCAGCTGCCGACTGTCCGCGACGTGGCCGTCCACGACTTCGCCGAACTCGGCGGTCGGGCGGCGACGCCGATCTACGAGCCCACCGCCTTCGAACACCCGCTGTGGGTCCTGTTCTCCTCGGGCACCACCGGCGCCCCGAAGGGCATCGTGCACGGCCACGGCGGAATGCTGCTCGAATCACTGAAATCTTTTGCACTCCACTATGATTGCGGACCGGAAGACATCTGCTACGTCGCCGCCAACACCTCGTGGATGGTGTGGAACGCGATGGTGAACGCGCTGTCCACCGGTGCCGCCGTGGTCACCTATTCCGGTTCGCCCGGCTACGGCGGCCCGGACCGGCATCTGCGCAATATCGCCCTGACCGGCGCGACCCTGTTCGGGACCGGCGCGGCGTACCTGCAACTCAACGAACGAGCCGACACCGACCTCTCGGCGTTGGATCTCTCGGCGTTGCGCTTCGTCTTCTCCACCGGCTCCCCGCTGCCGGACTCCACCTGGCGATGGATGCGCGAAAACCTCGGCCCCGCAGTGCATGTGGGCTCCGACTCCGGCGGCACCGACATCTGCTCGTGCTTCGTGGGCTCCAACCCGCTCGAACCCGCGCGGATCGGGGTCTCGCAGGGACCCATGCTCGGCGTCGCGGTCCGAGCGTGGAACGACCGGGGCGAGCGCGTCGTCGGCGAGGTGGGGGAGATGGTGATCACCGTGCCGATGCCGTCCATGCCGCTGTATTTCTGGAACGACGAACACGGCGACAGATACCGGTCCGCCTACTTCGATCGCTACCCCGGCGTGTGGCGCCACGGCGACTGGATCACCGAAACCGGCGACGGCGCGTTCATCGTGCACGGACGCTCCGACGCCACCCTCAACCGGCACGGCGTGCGGCTGGGCTCCGCGGATATCTACGCCGCGCTCGGATCGGTCCCCGAGATCCTCGACAGTATGGTCATCGGCGTCGAACAACCCGGCGGAAACTATTACATGCCGCTGTTCGTCGTCCTCGAACCGGGCACCGACCCGGCCGAAGACCTCTCGGACCGCATCATCGCCGCCATCCGCTCCCACGCCGGAGCCCGGTACGTGCCCGACGAGATCGTCATCGCCCCGGCCGTCCCGACCACGCACACCGGTAAGAAGATCGAGGTACCCATCAAAAAGCTGTATCTCGGTGTGCCGCTGGAGCAAGCGGTCAATCTCGACGCCCTGTCCGACCCCGGCAGCGTCACCTTCTACCGCGAGCACGCGGCCCGCGTCCGCGCCGCCCATGCGGCCGGGAGGAGCGATCGTGAGTGAGCACATCGCGGACATCGTCGCCGCGAGTCAGTTGGTGCTGCGCGAGCGCCGAGGCCGGGATCGGAGCCGGTGGGACGAGATGCGCGCCTGCTACGCGCCCGACAGCGTGGTGCGCGTGAGCTGGTTTCGCGGTAGCGGAGACGAGTTCGTCACCGCCTCCGAACAGATGGCCGCACGCGGCGACAAGGCCGTCCACCGCATGTATCCGCCCATCGTGGATGTCGACGGCGACCGAGCGCTGATCGAGGTGGGCGCGGCCATCGAAACCCGGACTGTACTCGACGACATCGAACTCGACCTGGTGTCTTATACCCGGCTGATCTACCGGGCCCGCCGATCCGGCGGACGCTGGCTGATCGCCGCGCTCGACGCGGTCTACGAACGCGATACGCTCACCCCGGCCGTGCCCGGCACGCCGTGGCGAATCGCACCGGAGGCGCTGGCTCCCTTCCGGCCCTCCTACCGCATGTTGTCCTATGTGCTCGGCCGCCGCGGCTATACCGTCGGCGACGACCTCTTCGGCGACGACCGGCCCGACGAACTGCGGAGGCTGGAAGATGAAGTCGAGGCTTGGCTCCACCGCCCGCCGACCTCCCGACAGGAGTGACCGAGTGACCACCAACCCACCCGTCAACCGGACGCTCTTGACCGGCGTCCGCGTCTTCGACGGCACCCGATTGTCCCCGCCGTGCACGGTCGTCATCGACGGCGCGGTGATCGGCGACCCCGACACCGCCGACGATCTCGAGGCCACCGAAACCATCGCCGCGGAGGGCCGGGTACTGCTGCCCGGCCTGATCGATGCCCACGTGCATCTGCACGGCCGCCACACCCTCGAACAACTCGCCGCGTGGGGCGTGACCACCGCCCTGGACATGGCCACCTGGCCCGCCGAACTGGTGGACTCCCTGCGAAACGCGCACGGGCTCACCGATATTCGCAGCCCCGGGCTTCCGGTCATCGGCTCCGGCGGCCCGCACGCGCACTTCGGCATGTCCGAGGAGGCTGTGGTCGCCGATCCGGAACAGGCCCGCGAATTCGTCGCGCACCGGATCTCCGAGGGTGCCGACTACCTCAAGGTCGTGCTCGAGGCCCCCGGCCAGGGCGGCCCCGATCGCGCCGTGGCCGCCGCGGTCATCGCCGCCGCCCACGATCAGGGGCGGCAGGTCGTCGCCCACGCCTCGTCGCCCGGGGCCTACGAATCCGCCGTCGAACTCGGTGCGGATGTCATCACCCACATCCCGGTCGGTGAGCCCCTCGCGCAGAGTCTCGTCGACCGGGCAGCCGCCGATCGGCGCGTCGCGGTGCCGACCTTGACGATGATGCGGGCACTGTCGCGGATTCGTGGCAACGCTGACGCGCTCGCCGGCGCAAGCGCGAGCGTGGGCGCGCTGTACGCGGCGGGTGTGCCCATCCTGGCGGGCACCGACGCCGCCGAACAGCCCGGCCTGCCGCGCTTGGTCGCGCACGGAGAAAGCCTGCACAGCGAACTCGAACTATTGGTCGAGGCCGGATTGTCGACGGTGGACGCGTTGCGCGCGGCCACGGTGCTCCCGGCTCGGCACTTCGGCCTGTCCGACCGCGGCGTGATCGAACCCGGTAAACGCGCCGATCTCGTGCTCGTCGACCGGGACCCGCTCGGCGATATCACCGCCACCCGGGAAATCCGCCGAATCTGGTGTGCCGGAATTGAATACACGCCCGCCGCAGCTCCGGTCGGCGAGAAAGGTTGACCACGGCCATGCCCCTCGATCCACTGATCGATGTCCACGCCCACTTCGTCACCGAGCGCTACGTCCAGGCCGCGCGAGCCGCCGGGCACGAGCATCCCGACGGCATGCCGGGCTGGCCGCAATGGAGTCCCGAAGCGCATCTGGCGCTGATGGACGAATCCGGCATCGCCACCTCGATGCTGTCGGTGTCCTCACCCGGTGTGCACTTCGGTGACGATCGCGCCGCCCGCGAACTCGCCCGCGAGGTGAACGAATTCGCGACCGGAGTGGTCCGGGCGCATCCCGGTCGCTTCGGCCACCTCGCCGCGCTCCCGCTGCCCGATATCGACGGGTCGCTGACCGAAATCGCTTATGCGCTCGATGTTCTCGGCAGCGACGGGGTCGCGATCGAGACCAATGCGCACGGCCGCTATCTCGGCGACGCGCACTTCGCCCCGATCTGGACCGAACTCGACCGCCGCGGGGCCGTCGTCTTCGTCCACCCCACCTCGCCGCCGCACGCCGAGGCGATATCGGTCGGCCTGCCGCGCCCGATGCTGGAATTCCTGTTCGACACCGCCCGCGCGGCCACCGATCTGCTCTTCGCCGGGGTCCTCGACCGGTATCCCGGCATCCGATGGATCTTCACCCACGGCGGCGGTGTGCTACCGCTGCTGGCCGACCGAATTCATCTGTTCCGCACCGCATTCGGCGGTGAACAGCAGGGACGTTCCGCCTCGGAGCAACTGCGCGGACTGTGGTTCGACATGGCGGGAACGCCGTTCCCGCACCAGATTCCGGCGTTGGAGGCTGCCTTCGGCCTCGACCGTCTGCTGTACGGCAGCGACTACTGCTGGACGCCGCCCGCCGCCGTGGCCGCCCAGATCGCGGCCATCGACGCCGCCGACCGGGCGGGCGCACCCACCTGGCGCGCGCTGACGACCGACCACGCCCGCACCCTGTTTCCCGTTCGGAGCCAATAGGTTCCGTCGCGATGGCGCGTGCGGCCGTGCCCGACCACCTCCGTGATCGGGCACGGCCGCCGTTCCGCGCAGACCGGAAATGTCTGTGCGGCACCCGGATTCGGTCCGGACGTGCCGACTCAGCCCGCCGAGCCCGACGGCCAATGGTCGGGAATGTGGGATTCCCGCGCGTCCTGGAAGTCCGTGTGCAGCGGTTCGCCCCGGTGGCACCCCGGGTACAGGGTCTTGTTCTGGTGCGCGGTCACCAGGTCATTGGTGTCGAACACGTCCGCGACCTTGCCGGTGCGGATGTCGCCGCAGAAGATCTTGTAATCGACGATGTAGTCGGTGTTGGTGTTGTTGGTGCAATGCAGTCGCTCGCAATCCAGGCCCGCCGGGAGGTTGTCGGCCCGATGGGCGGCGGCCTGGGGGATGAACAGTCCCATGGTCGCGATGCTCAGGGCGGCGACACCCACGGTCTTGGCCAGTCGTTGGTTCACTACTTCGTCAACTCCGATCCGAACGTACGAAATGAATTCCATCGTGAATGTCGTTGTGGCAGCGGTGGGTTGTTAACGTTGCCGGTAACTCGATGCGTCGCAGCGTGCCGCACGGCAACGGTCCGACATCGATCTCTGCGTCCAGTTGGCGTCGGATTCATTCTGCGATAACACATTTGGTGGCAGTAGCCCACGGTCGAACGAGCCGGTGCAGTGAATCACGAAGAGCTACAGCAACTTCGGTCGACGATCGGGTCGTCTCCCTGCCTTCGGCAGCTGCGCTGTAGATCGCTGATCGCGGAAATCGACGGTCGGCATGCTGGCTGAGGGAGTGGGCGATGCTGATGAATCTTCGGGGTGGGTGGTCCATCGAGAGGTAAAGGATTGCAGAGGGCCAAAGGAGGGGAAGAGAACGAGCCGCGGCGTCAGCGATGCGGCTCGGCGGGTTCGGGCGGTGGGGATTGATGGACAGTCCCGCGAGTAAGCCAATCCAGAGCGAAGGTATCGTTATATGCGCATCTACAAATTAAAGTCAACCGAGTCAAAGACCAACCACACAAAAGCAAAGACCCGGGAGTGTCTCGCGCAGGAGAGAGCTCGGGCTGTCCGAACCCGGAGTAGAAGGCGGCGATCTCCGCTCGCAGTGCGGAACTGTCACCGCTCGTGGCTACCAACCGAGTAATCCCCTCCGTGTAATTTCGAGGCCCGATGGTACCTGCGGTGTGGCCTCGACCTCTCGCCGGACCTTCGTTCCGGTGTGCGGTTCGGGTGGGTTCCCGGCTCTCGATGACCAGCCCGGGGCGCCGATCAGATCGTGGCGGTGTCGATGACGAAGCGGTAGCGGACGTCCGAGTTGTCGACGCGCTCGTATGCTTCGTTGATCCGGCTGGCCTCGATCAGTTCGATCTCCGCGCCCAGGCCGTGTTCGGCGCAGAAGTCGAGCATTTCCTGGGTTTCGGCGATGCCGCCGATCATCGAGCCGGCCAGGATCTTGGAGCCGCCGAGCAGGGAGAACAGGTTCAGGGAGATGGGTTCCTCGGGGGCGCCGACGTTGACCAGCGCGCCGCCGGTCTTCAGCAGGCCCAGGTAGGCGCCGAAGTTCAGGGGTGCGGACACCGTGGAGAGGATGACGTCGAAGGATCCGGCGAGGTCTTCGAAGGTTTCGCGGTCGCTGGTGGCGTAGTAGTGGTCCGCGCCCAGCTTCAGTCCGTCGTCCTTCTTGCGCAGCGACTGCGACAGGACGGTGACCTCCGCGCCGAGGGCGTGGGCGATCTTGACGGCCATGTGTCCCAGCCCGCCCAGGCCGATCACCGCGACCTTCTTGCCGGGTCCGGCGCCCCAGCGCTTGAGTGGGGAGTAGGTGGTGATCCCGGCGCACAGCAGCGGTGCGGCCACATCGAGGGGGAGGCTCTCGGGGATGCGGACGACGAAGGATTCGGTGACGACGATCTGTTTCGAGTAGCCGCCGTAGGTGGGTTCGCCGTCCTTGCCGACGCCGTTGTAGGTCGGGATGTTCCCGCGTACGCAGTGCTGTTCCTGGCCGTTGCGGCAGGGGGCGCACTCGCCGCAGGAGTCGACCATGCAGCCGACGCCGACGCGGTCGCCGACCTGGAACTTGCTCACGCCGGATCCGACCGCCGCCACGATTCCGGCGATCTCGTGTCCGGGGACCATCGGGAAGATGGCATCGCCCCAGCCCGCCCGGGCCTGGTGGATGTCGGAGTGGCAGATCCCGGCGAAGTGGATGTCGATCAGGACGTCGTGTTCGCCGACCGTACGGCGTTCGATGGTGGTGCGCTCGAGCGGAGCCTTGGCGCCGGGTGCGGCGTAGGCGGCAACAGTGGTGGTCATGGGCTCCAGCCTGCCCGGCGAGCCGGCATCCACCCAGATCACCGCTTTGCGTACGTCCGGTGGTCCTACCACCGGCAGGGTCAGGCTCGCGGTCGTACGACCGGGAATACTGGAGACCATGAGCGACAACCCTGCCCCGGACGACGCTCGGTCCGCTCGTGCCGACGGTCTGGATCAGCGTGCCGAGCTGAGCGAGTTCCTGCGCAGTCGCCGGGCCCGGCTGGACCCCGACGACGTCGGGATCGTCTGGCACGGGCGGCGTCGGCGGGTGCCGGGTCTGCGGCGTGAGGAACTGGCCCAGTTGGCGGGTGTTTCGGTCGCGTATTACACCCGGCTGGAGCAGGGCAACGGGCGCAATGTGTCGGCGGAGGTGCTCGACGCGATCGCGCGCGCCCTGCGCTTGACCGACGCCGAGCACGCGCACCTGATCCATCTGGCCAAACCGAAGCAGCAGCGGCGCCGGACGCGCCCGCGCGAGCGGCAGCCGGTGCGGGCCACGCTGCGGCAGCTGGTGGATTCGATGGACGGGATGCCCGCGTACATAGGCGGGGCGCGCTCGGAGATCCTGGTCTGGAACCGGATGGCCGCGGCGCTGTTCGGTGACTGGGGGAAACTGCCTGCCGCGGAACGCAATTGGGCCCGCCTGACGTTTCTGTCCCCGGACTATCGGCGGCTGTTCCTGGACTGGGACTCCAAGGCTTCGGACATGGTCAGCTATCTGCGCATGTACGCGGGCCAGCACCCGGACGACCCGGACCTGTCGGCGTTGGTGGGGGAGCTGTCGGTGAAGAGCGAGGAGTTCCGGCGGTTGTGGGCCACACACGATGTGAAGGACAAGGGCCACGGCCTCAAACGCATGCGACACCCGCTGGTCGGCGAACTCACCCTGGCCTACGAGACGCTGCACCTCCCCGACGACGCGGAACAATATCTGTGCGTCTACCACGCCGAACCGGGTTCCCCGTCGGCCGAGGCCCTGTGCCTGCTGGCCAGCTGGGGCACCGACGCGACCCGAGCCGCCGTCGACTCGACGAACCCCTGAAACCAACGCGCACAACAGCTTTCGTCATTGCGTAGTTCAGCTGTGGGGTTCGAGCAATTCCCACGGCAGTAGCTCGGCCAGTCCGGGATCTTCGGTGCGCCACGCGTGGTAGACCGTGTACACCAGGTAGGCGAGATCCTTTCCGGCGATGGTGTAGTCACCCAGCACCCGGGCTCGGTAGTGTCTGTCGGCGCCGCCGTCGCGGAACTGGACCTCGTAATCGACGTCCACCTCTTCATCGGCGTCCGGGTCCTGGTCGCCGACGTACTCGAGGTGCATCTGGAAATAGAAGTGTCCCAGCGGTTCTCGATCGAGCCGTGCCACGATCGAGAACGGCCAGCGCGCGTTCAAGCACGCGAACAGGTCGTGCACCTGGATATCGGTCGGGTCGTCCAGCGTCTGTCCGCTCGCATCGGACGCCCGCAGTGTCGGGGTGGTCACCTCGCGGATCGTAGTCCGCGATCCGGGACGGGCCACCGGTGGCGTCACCGCCTCGCTGCCGAGCGCGGATTCACCTCCGGTGCAGTCGATTTCCTCTTCATCGGTCACTTCGAGGACGTGCGTCCACCGGCCCTGTTGTCGTCGGCTGCCCGCGTTGTTGATCGATCCCTGCGCGGCGTCGTCACCGAAGTTCTTGGTATCGGGGCCAGATTCGCATTTCAGATGGCGGTGGTGCCGCCGTCGGCGACCAGTTCCAGGCCGTTGACGTAGCTGGAGTCCTGGGAGGCGAGGAACAGGGCGACGGTGGCGATCTCTTCGGGGCGGCCCATCTGTCCGCGGGGGATGAGGGACTCGAACGCGGCCTTGGTCGCCTCGTCGAAGAGTTCTTCCTGTTTGGCGGTGGCGACCTGGCCGGGGGTCAGGACGTTGACCCGGATCCCGCGGTCGCGCAGTTCGTTGAGCCAGACGCGGGCCCAAGCCTGTTGTACGGCTTTGCTTCCCGCGTAGAGGCTCCAACCGGGGAAGGCGCCGAGGGAGGCGTTGGATCCGGTCATGAGGATCGAGCCGTTGTCGTTGATCAGCGGCAGCGCCTTCTGCACGGTGAACAGGGTGCCGCGCGCGTTGAGCCAGAAGGCGCGGTGGAACTGTTCCTCGGTGATCTCGCCGAGGACCGCGGGTTCGCCCATTCCGGCGCTGGCCCACAGCACGTCGATCGAGCCCTTCTCCCGCGCGACGGTGTCGTACAAGCGGTCCAGGTCGTCCAGGTCGGCCGCGTCGCCCTGGACGGCGGTGATGTTGCGGCCGATCGATGCGACGGCGTCGTCCAGTGCTTCCTGCCGCCGGGCCTGGATGAAGACGTGCGCGCCTTCCTCGACGAACAGCTTCGCCCCGGCCAGTGCCATGCCGGTGGATCCGCCGGTGATGACCGCTGTCTTGCCATCGAGCTTTCCCATGATCTTTTCTCCTGGGGTCGAGAACAGTTTGGTTATGTACACCGATCGGTTTTCTCACCGTATCGGACGGTCCAACCGGGCGCAAGCTATGTACACCGATCGGTACCCGCTGAGCTATGCTCGGTGCATGACGGAGTTGGAGAAGGGTCCGCGAGGCCAGCGTCGCGGCAGGGGAGCTCGCGAGCGCATCCTCAGCGCGTCGGAGCGACTGTTCCGCGATCAGGGCATCAACCGGACCGGTATGGACGAACTGTGCGCGGTCGCCCAGGTGTCCAAACGCACGGCCTACCAGCACTTCGCCAGCAAGGACGAACTGGTCGCCGAATACCTGCGCCGGTTCGATCCCGACGTCATGCCCGGAGTGTTCGACCGCGCCGACCTCACCCCCCGCGAACGACTCCTCGCCGCCTTCGAGATGCCCGCGTCCACACCCCTGTGCCCCTACATCGCGGCGGCCGTCGAACTCCACGACCCCCGGCACCCCGCATCCCGGTGCGCCCGCGACTACAAGACCGCCATCGCCGCGCGGCTCACCGAAACCGCCCGCGAAGCCGGCGCCACCGACCCCGAACAACTCGGCGAACAACTCGCGCTCCTGATCGACGGCGCCTCGGCCCGCACCCGAGTCATCGACGGCGATTGCTTCCCCATCGCCGCCGCTATCGCCGCCGTCCTCATCGACAATGCCATCCCCGCGTGATCCCGGTATCGATCGGTCCTGCCGCGTATCCATGGAATCCGCAGTGCGGCAACTGAATACGCGACGACGGCTCGCCTACCGCCGATGAGCCATTCCGCCACCGCCGAAGCTCCCGTCCCGATTTCGTGATCGCCGCAGGAAGGTCATGGTTCCGGGGCGATCCGTCGCGGTATGTGCGGGGGAGGGATCCGCGATAGGGGCCGTCAGTGCCGGATCTGAAATATCTCGCCGAGGGGTCGTCGCGGTGTGGGCACCTGTTGTTCGTCGGCGGGTGCGGTGCCGATGCGGACGATCACCTGCGGCGATACCGGGTGTGGCAGGAGGGCGGCGACGGTTCGCCGCCCGGCGGGTAGTTCGGTGATGTGGGTCAGTGGGCAGGTGGCGAGTCCGGCGGCGGTGCATTCGAGCAGGACCGCGGACAGCGCTTCGCCGGTGTGCAGCCACTGCGGGATCGAATCCTCGTGCGAACCGAGCACCACGAGTTCGGCGCGATCACGAATCTCGGCGCGGCGCTCGGAATGCGACGGCCGCGGGAACGCGCGGCCCACATCGACACGGGTGCGCTCCGCGTCGGAGGCCAGCGCTGCCGGGGGCACGCCCTCCACGGTGCCGGAATGTCCTGCCCACCACTGTATTTCCTGTTGATAGAACATGTCGTACTCACGAACCGCCGCGGCACGCTCGGACACCGCGGCCAGCTGCGGCCGGACCTCGGCCGCGAGAATGTCCAGGGTGAGATCGTGCGGGGTGACCAGCCGGTTCAGTGCGTGCGCCAACTCGCTCCAACCGTTCGGTGGCAGCATCGGAAGCCGGTCGGTGTGGCGGTGCTCGATGGCCGCGGCGCGCCGCGCGATGCCCGGCGGAGGGTCCGGCCAGGGCCGAAAGCCGATGGCGGCCAAGTGATCCGGCCGATCCGGTTCGGGCAGCCGATCGGTGTCGGTGTGCCAGCCCAGCGTGGCGAGCACCGTGCGGACATGGTGCAGCGCGGCGCCGCAGCTGATCACCTGCTGACGCCCGCGCGGGTCCGCGGCGGGCAGCCGCCGATCGGGATCGGAATACAGGTGCAGGCGCGCACCATCGAAGATCCACTGCCACGGCTGGGAGTTGTGCAGGGACGGAGCGCGCGCGGCCCGCCCCACCGCGGCCGCGATCGCCCGAGCGTCCGGCGCGGTGGTGATGGGGTTGCGCGCTGTCATACACCAATCCTGCGCGGCGGCGAACCCGGCGGATACGGCCGTTCGGGCCGACTACCGGGTCGATGGTCCCTTCCTGGGATCACCTGCCGATCGCTGATCCGGACACAGGTGGTCCTCCGCTACGAGCAGGCCCCGGTCAGGCCGATCGCTCGAGTGTTCCGACGCTGGATGTCCTGTCGCCCAGGGCGTGCCGCGCTTGTTCGTACTGCGTCCGGAACGCGGCGACGAGTTCGGCGACGGTCAGGTTGTCTTTGATGGCACCGATGCCCTGGCCCGCGCCCCAGATATCCCGCCACGCCTTGGCCTCGCCGAGGCCGCCGGAGCCGAAGTTCATCGTCGTGGGGTCCGACACGGGCAGGTTGTCGGGGTCCAGGCCGGCCGCTTCGATGCTGCCGCGCAGGTAGTTGCCGTGTACGCCGGTGAACAGGTTGCTGTACACGATGTCCTTGGCGGTGGAATCGACGATCATCCGCTTGTATCCGGGGGCCGCGGTGGCTTCGGCGGTCGACAGGAATGCCGAACCGATGTAAGCGAAATCGGCGCCCGCGGCCTGTGCGGCGAGGATCGAGCGACCGTGGGCGATCGCGCCGGACAGCAGCAGCGGCCCGTCGAACCATTCGCGGATCTCCTGCACCAACGCGAACGGTGATTGCGTTCCGGCGTGACCGCCCGCGCCCGCGGCCACCGCGATGATGCCGTCGGCGCCCTTCTCGATGGCCTTGTGCGCGAATTCGTTGCTGATCACGTCGTGCAGGACGATCCCGCCGTAGGAGTGCACGGCGTCGTTGATCTCCGGGCGCGCGCCCAACGATGTGATGACGATCGGCACCCGATGCTCGACGATGACGGCCATGTCGTGCTCGAGGCGATCGTTGGTGCGGTGCACGATCTGGTTGACCGCGAACGGCGCCACCACCGCGTCCGGGTGGGCCGCGGCGTGGGCAGCGGTTTCCTCGTTGATCCGATCCAGCCAATCCCCGAGCAGCGATGCCGGGCGCGCGTTGAGCGCCGGGAACGATCCGATCACCCCGGCCTGGCACTGGGCGATCACCAGTTCGGGACCGGAGGAGATGAACATCGGCGAACACACCACGGGCAGGGTGAGGCGACCGGACAGGGCGGCGGGCAAAGCCATGAGAAGTCCTTCGGCAGTGCGGAATCGACTGGGGCCCACGACCGGTCGGCCCACCAGCCGAACGTAACGCGCCCACACACCATTATGCAACAAGTTGCACAAAGGTGTGTGAGCCATCACGACCGCCGCCCACGAGCCGCACGTCCGCACGACGACCGGAGTACCGGCTCTCTACGATGTGCCGGGTGTCCCTGCAGTTCGCGATCCTGACCGCCCTGACCGAACGCGAATCGACCGGCATCGAACTCACACGCCGGTTCGATCGCGCCTTCGGCTACTTCTGGTCGGCCACACATCAGCAGATCTACCGCGAACTGGACCGCCTCCACACCAACGGCCTGGTCGCCGAGACCACACCCCAGCAGTCCACCGGCCGCGGCCAGCCCAAGCGCTTCGCGATCACACCGGACGGACGCGACGCGCTGCGCGCCTGGATCGCGCAGGTCGACAAACCCTCCCCACCCCGGGACGCGCTGATCGTCCGCGTGCGCGCCGCGGCCGCGACCGGCGAATACGAGAGCGTCCGGGACGCGGTGGCGCACCATCTCGGCCTCCACCTCGAGGCAATCGAGACCTATCAGGAGATCGAACGCCGCGACTTCTCCGCTGTCACCACCGACGCCGACCGGCTCCGGCGGCTGTTGCTCGAGGCGGGCCTGGAAACCGAACGCGCACAGGCGAATTGGTGTCGTGAGGTGCTGGACACGATCGACGCCATCGGCCGCCGCGACGCATGACGCGACTTCAGGCGCAGTGGATCAGGAACTTCGCCACGGCGGTATCGGCGGCCTTCACATCGACCCGGGCGTTCGCCACGGCATCGGGCGCACACCCCGACGGCACCGAGGTCACCGTCGCGCGGTAGCACCCCGGCGGGAATTTGCCGCTGGCCGCACCGTCGTTGCCGGTGGTCAACGTCGCCAGGGCGGCGTCCGCGGCACAACTGGTGACCCGCACCGCGACCATCGGCACCGGGAACCGCTCGGTACCGGTTCCGGCCTGCACCTTCACCGTCCCCTGCGCCGAGGCCGGCGCCGAGGAGGGCGCGGCCGAACCGCCCGGCGACGCGGAACACCCCGCGACGGGCACCGTGAGCAGGATCGCGGCCAGTGCGGACAACGCGGAGAGCGTGCGGCGCATCCCGGTTCCTTCCGATCGATTCAGGAGGCGAACCCCGCCGCCCGCGCCAACTGTAAGCCCTCCCCGTGCCCGATTCGCGGCATGACACCGCGGACCGCTCGGCCTCGAACGAATCCCGAATCCGCTCCAGCGGCCGCGTCACCAGCGCCAATACACTCGCTTGCCGGAGCGTGCCCGATGTCGTGACCTGACGCCGCGGCTCATATGCGCCGCCGGTCCCCGGTCCGGGCGTCTCGAGATGTTTTGTCCGCTATTCCGGAATATCCCGATAGTCACTGCGCCACAGTCGTATTCGAAATGTTGCAGCCGGTATCGCCCGACGGGAAATCCGTATTCTCGCGCGCGAACCGTATGCGAGAGTGGACCCCGCCGCGACGCGCGGCACCGAAAATCGCTCGGCCGAAAACGGAGATCTCGAATTGACACCCGGAGACGCGATGCGGGTGGCCGCACTCGCAGTTGTCACCACCCTCACCGCCGCCGTCGTGACAACGGCCACCGGATCGGCCACCCCGCCGCCGGATCCGATCACCTCCTCCGGGCGGTCCGCGGCCACCGTGAACGCTCCCGACGGCTCCCGGATCACGAAACTCACCGTCCACGACACCCGGCGCCTGACCGTGCAGGTGCATTCGGCCGCGATGCGCCGCGACATCGCCGTCGACGTGCAACGCCCCGCCGACACCTCCACCCCGCGCCCGGTGCTGTACCTGCTCAACGGCTCCGGCGGCGGCTCCGACGGCGACAGCTGGGCCACCATGACCCACGTCCTGCAATTCCTCACCGACAAGAACGTCAACGTGGTGCAGCCGATCGGCGGCGCGTGGAGCGTGTACACCGACTGGATCAAGGATGATCCCACCCTCGGCCGCAACAAGTGGACCACCTTCTTCACCCGCGAACTACCCCCGCTGATCGACGCGGCCCTGGCCACCGACGGCCGCAACGCCATCGCCGGGCTGTCGATGGCCGGTGAATCGGTCTTCGCGCTGTCCATCGCGAGACCGGGCCTGTACCGCGCCATCGCCTCCTACAGCGGCTGCGCGCAGACCAGCGACCCGCTCGGCCAGCAGGAGATCAAGACCATGGTCTCGTTCTGGGGTCACGGCAACCCGGCCAACATGTGGGGCCCGGACAACAGCCCGCTGTGGGCGGCCAACGACCCGTACGTGCATGCCGAAAAGCTGCGTGGGACAAAGATATTCATCTCCGCCGGAACCGGGCTGCCCGGCCAGCACGACACCCTGGACAGCCCGTACCTGACCTACGGATTCACCCGCACCCCAGACACGCTGGCCAACCAGATCCTGCTCGGCGGCCTGATCGAGGCCGGGGTGAACGCCTGCACCCACCACCTGCAGGAGCGCCTGGACCAACTCGGCATCCCCGCCACCTACGACTACACCGCGACCGGAACCCACTCCTGGGGCTACTGGAACGACGCGTTCGTGCGGTCCTGGCCGGTACTCGCATCCGGACTGGGCATCTGACCGGTCCGCGCTTCCGGCTCGTCGCTCGGGCAAATTACCCGCATCCGATGCTCCCGACCACGTGACGTCGGCTCGTTACCCCGTCTATCCTCGCGGTGTGTCGTTACACAGCCCGGCACTCGGTGATGTTCAATCGGTGCCGTTGCAGTTCCAGCGAACGAGTGAAAGGTAGTAGACATGGCACTTCCCACCATGACGGCCGAGCAACGCTCCGAGGCGCTGGCGAAGGCTGCCGCCGTACGCAAGGCCCGGTCGGAGCTGATCGAGCAGATCCGCAAGGGATCGGTGTCGCTGTCGCAGGTGCTCGAGCGGGCCGACAACGAAGACCTGGTGAAGAAGACGAAGGTCGCCGCGGTCATCAAGGCGCTGCCCGGCATCGGCCCGGTCAAGGCCGCCAAACTGATGGACGAGGCCGAGATCCCCGCCGACCGTCGCATCGGCGGCCTCGGCTCCCGTCAGCGCGCCGCCCTGCTCGAGGCGATCAGCAACTGATCCCGGCGGCGCTCAGCACCCGATCAGCCCCGCGACCTGCGTGAACACCAGTGATTTGGTCCACGCGGACTGATCCGATAATCTTGCTGAGCACCACCGGTCCGGGTGGCGGAATGGCAGACGCGCTAGCTTGAGGTGCTAGTGTCCTATTAACGGACGTGGGGGTTCAAGTCCCCCTCCGGACACAGTTCGAAACGAAAGCCGTTGCATCGCAACGGCTTTCGTTGTTTCTGGACCTGACTTTCGCTCCAGGCGAAGGATCCGCGCCGCCCGCGCCCAACCCGTGGGCATGGAATACCGATCCTCGTGTCGGAAGAAGGCGCTACCACGGATGCGGGCAAATCGCCGCTTCTGTTGAGCTGGGAGCAGCACAATCTCCGGGCTAACCCAGACTGAGCACACGCGCGATTGCGGCCCGGTCGTAGACCTGGACAACGCCCGGCGTCGCTTCCAGGCCGACTACGGACTCGTCGAGGTGGGCGATGACGCCGTGCAGTCCGCCATGGGTGACGACACGATGGCCGGGGCGCAGTCGGCGGTGTAGTTCTCGTGCTCTGCGCTTCTTGTGCAGGCGGAATGCCAGGCCCAGAAGTAGCGGGATGGCCAGTGGCAGTAGGAGCGTCAACTGCTGCCACCACGGGCCGCCGGAAGCTGTCGGGGAGCCGGGCAACCCGGGAACGCCTGGCGGGAGTGCACCGAGCGTGTCTGCGAATATTGTTGGCATCGAACAGCTTTCACGCGGTTGAGATGGCCCGGTCGAGGGCATCGCGCAGGTCCCGCGGGTCCGGGAGCGGGCCGGGGCGGCCGTCGCGGTCGAAGTAGAGGCGGCAGGTGAGGGCGGGGGTCGGGTCGTCCGGCGGTGCGATGTCCACGCCGCTGATCCGGATGGTCGGTGAGCCGACGAAGGCTTCGGCCCTTGCCTCTTCGAGAGTGAGAACCTGGCGAGCTTCGATGCGTTCGGGATCGAGGCCGTGTTCCCGGAGCGCTTCCGCGAGCATGGTTTTCGCCCGGGGATGCGAGGGACAGCCGGGCCACCACAGCAATTCGATTCGGGGCGTCGGCATTACAGCGTCCACTTGATGGTGCAGCCGATCGGCTCGGTGTCGGCGATCGTGGGGCCACCGGTCAGGATGTGATCGAGCGCGGTGCGCAGCCACTGCGCGTGCAGGGAGTCGTCGTAGGCGTCGGCGTCGGGAGCGCCGTGGTAGGCGATCACCCCGTCGGGGTTCAGGACGAAGACGTCCGGAGTGTGCCGGGCGCCCCACTGGCGGGCGATTCGCTGCCCGGCGTCGAGCAGATACGGGCTCGCGAAATCGCCCTCGGTGACGCGGCGGCGGGATTCTTCGGTGGTGTCCCTCGGGCTGATCTGCGGATCGTTGCCGTTGATCTGGAGCATGCGCACTCCCGCGCCGGCGTAGTCGCGGGCCACCTGCTGGAGGCGGTCGTGCCAGCCCAGTGCCCACGGGCAGGCATTGCAGGTGAACACCACGACGGTCACCCCGTCGTGGTCGGCGTGTAGCGAGACGGGGGTTCCGCTGGTGTCGGGCAGGGTGAAATCCGGGGCTCGCATCCCGGCGCTCAGGGCAGCGGCCAGATCGGCCGGTTCCAGATGATGAGGATGAGGGCTCAGGCCGGTGATACGGCCCTGGTCGTCGAGGGTGAACTCGAAATCCATGGCCACCATCGGACCGCCGGGACCGGGCAGGCTCGCGCCGTCGGGGCCGGTGATCCGGACGGTGACCCGATGGTCGTCCCGGACCGGCAGTACGGACCACTCGCCGTCGCCGAGGCGGCGCACCGGCATCGTTCGCGCGTGCGCGAGTACGGCGTCGACTCCCTCGATGCGGCGACCCGCGAAGGTGAACACCACCGATGGGGCGAGGATCGGGCGCAGATCATCGAGAAGCGCTGCGGGGGAAAGCAGTACGTCGAACCAGCGGCGGACGCCGCCGGGTGCGCTCTCCAGGTGGATCATGGCCGATCCTTTCGTCGGAACATCTACCCGACCCACCATACCGATTATGTGACTATAGTTTCACCTATTGAAAATATGTGTCACATCACTGTGCTGTGTTCTCGGCCAGTGTCGTGAAGAAGGCGTGCGCCGGAGCCCGCCACGTCGCGCGCCGAGCGACAACCAGCTCCCGGCCGCGATCCCTGGGCCAGTCCGGACGCAGAACCTCGGCCGGCAGGCCCGGTTCGGTGATCACACATTCGCGCCAGGCGTGGACGAGTTCGGTCCAGGCGGCGAAGAACTCCTGGTCGGTGGTCGGTGCGCGCTGGTCGAATTCGTCGATGAAGCGGTCGTAGCGCTGGGCGATCGCGTCCAGATCCCAGGCCCGCTCGACCACGTCGAGGACCTCGGGATGTTCGATGCGGGAACTCAGTACCGTCACCTCGGTACCGGGTTCGGCCGACAGCGCGCTGAGGATTTCATCGTGGAATCGCCGGTGCGGTGCGAGCCAGACGCCGTTGCCGAGATAGCCCAGGCCCTCCAGGAGCATGGAGGTTCGCAGTCGGTAGCGGGAGCGTTGATCCTGCCCCTGGGTGCGCACGACGAACACCGACCACAGGCCGTCCCAATCGGTGTCATCGGCGGGTGTGTCGAGGGCTTTCGCGCCACGCAGCAGCATGACACGGGCCTGCTCGCGCAATTCCACGACCGCGCCACCGCCGCGTCGGGTGGTGGTCAGCGCACCTTCCCGGGCCGAGCGGGAGATCGCCTGGCGCACGGCCGCCGGTGAATGTCCGAGTGCGCCCAATGCCTTCACCAGAATCGCCTGGGGGACGGTCGAATTCTCCGGGGCCACATATTCGCCGAGCACCGCTACCAAGGTGCTCGCGGCGGATGCGGTGGTGGGCCGGGCGGGCGTATCGATGCTGGGCTCCTGTCGGGAATGTGAGCGTGGTGTCGGTCACGGTGCCGCCGAACACTACCGCGCGTCAACCAAGCGGAATAGCAAGACACCAGCGACCGGCCGGGAGCCTATTGGTGACGCCCGGTTCGATCCGTCGATCGCCGCGACGGTACTGGCGCGGCACACCCGTTCGGTGGGGCTGGTGGTGGGCGGTTCGGTGTTGCGGGACCATCCCTACAATCTGACGTGGCGGCTCGGATCGATCGATCATGTTGGGGCGCACAGTATTTCGGGCCCACTGAATATTCCCGAACCGCCGCAGGTCAAGCCGCCGATCTTCGTGGAACCGCCGGTGTCCGGCGAATTCGCCGAACTCGCCGGACTGGCCGATGTCCTACTCGGCGGTGGCGATGCGTTTGCCTCGACGCCGATTCGGCGGTGGCGCAGCCTCTCGGAATCGCCCCCGGCGCGTGGACTCTGGACGATGTGCGGGCCGACGCATTCGTCGATCCGGAGAATTTCGCGCAGGCCGCCCGCACTGCCGAACGCGGCAGCCTCGACGCGCTGTTCCTCGCCGACGGCCCGGCGTTGCGTGAGGATCCGCGGTTCAAGCCCGGTCGGGCGCTCGAGCCGAGCGTGATTCTGGCGACCGTCGCCGCCGAGACCGAGTAGCTGGGCCTGATCGGCACCCTGTCCACCACGTTCAACGATCCGATCGAATCGGCCGAGCGCATGCTGGCACTGGACCACGCCAGCGGCGGGCGGGTGGGCTGGAACGTGGTAACGACGTATTCGCCTGCGGCAGCGGGGAATTGCGGCGCTGCGCTCGATCGCGCAGCCGCTGCGATTGGCTTCGTGAAACGGGACGGCGCGTGAATCCCGCCGATCCCGAGGCGAGTGGGATCAGATCCACCCGTCGAGCGCTGTCAGCAAACCCTCGAAGTCATCGACGTGGACGCTGTGGCCGGTGTCGGCCACAGTGCGGGTTTCGAAGCCGGCCGATCGATACCTCTGCGCCAGCGGTGGCGGCAGCAACATACTCGGGCCGGCGAGCACGATGAGCGAGGGCGCCACGGGATACGTTGGTGCGTAGGCGGTTTCGAGATAGCGCAGGCGTGTGGTGTCGGGGTCCCAGGTGGCGAGTGCGTCGAGTTCGGCCTGTACGCTCGCCTCGCTCCATCGTGGGGACAGCGAACGCAACTGCGCGGCGTCGAGGTCCTTCATCGCCCGGATCGCCGGTTGTGCGGAGCTGAACGGGGTGTCGCCCGGATGCCAGGCGGGGTCCTCGTAGACCGCGCGCCGGGGCCACAGATGTTCGACGATCATGGCCAGCAGGACGCCACCCAGTGAGTGCCCGATCGCCAGTTCGACATCGTCCGGTGCGACCTCGAGCAGGTCGTCGGCCCACTCCTGTACATGCAACCGTGCCATCAGTCCGGAGGGCAGTCGTCGCCGCCACGAGCTGCGCGGTGCGGAGTTGGAGAGCCGGTACCCCGGGGTACTCAGCAGCATCATCGCCGCCGACCGCACCGCATCGGCGTGATCGTGAGAACTTCCTCCGGCCGGCGGGCACGATCCGGCGCGGCTAGGGAGTATCGGGCGCGTGTCGCAGCGGGGCGGCGGTGGTCACGGCGTGGGTGGAGACGCGCAGGTCGCTTCGCCGGATTTCCAGGATTCGCCCGTAGGGCAGGGTTTCCCAGTTCTCGCCGGTGGCTACACCGTTCGAGGTGACCACGGCGTCGTCGGCTCCGATGCGGTAGTGCATGCGAAAGAATTCGGGGCCGCGGCGTCGGCTCACCTCCGATTCGGGGTCCTCCTGTGCGTAGGCGTAGAGCGCGCTCTCGGTGAGCAGCAGGCAGTTGAGGCTGCCGAAATCCGCGCGGGAGCCGATGTCGGCGGCGGTGTGGGCGAGGGCATCGATGGGATCGGTGTTCTCGCCGTGCAATCGGCTGAGCACGCGCAGGAAGAAGCGTTCGGAGTCGGTGTCACCGGTTGCCCCGGCCAGGAGTTCGGGTTCGATCAGATCGTCCAGCGCCTCGCGTGGGGAGAAGAATCCGTTGTGCGCGAAGGCGAGGGTGCCCGCGACGAACGGATGGGTGTTGCCCGGCCGTACCGCGGCACCCGGGGACGCCAGGCGTAGATGCAGCAGGGCCGCGTCCGCGGTGACCCGGGTGGCGCTGCGGTAGGCCGGGCTGGCATAGGCGGGATCGGTTCCGCGCGTGAGGATCTGTTCACGGCCGCGGCGTGCGGCGATGCCCCAGCCGTCGATGTGCTCGCGGGACAGTGCGGTGAACGGTTCGAGCAGACCTTCGAGTGTTTCGGTCAACGGCCGGGGGACGCGGGTGACCACGCCGAGCAGACGACACATTCGCGAGAGCCTTTCGATCGAGTGACGCGGGGCGATTGCCCGGCGCCGGGGACGTCGGAGACGACGTTCGTTGTCAGAGGCGACGTTCGAGCACGTCCGCGGTCTTCGCCAGCGACGCGTTGACCACGATGAACACCGCGGCGGTGACCAGATAGGCGGACAGCAGGGTGTGTTCGTATTCGCCGAGCACCTGCGCGCGGTGCAGCAGTTCCAGGAAGCTGACCACATAGCCGAGGGTGGAGTCCTTGAGCAGTCGCACGAGTTGACTGACCAGTGCCGGGACGAGCCGCCGAATCGCCTGCGGCAGCACGACATAGCGCATCGACTGCCATCGGGTGAGCCCCAGGCTCGCGGCGGCCTCGCCCTGCCCGGGGTCCAGCGCCGCCACGCCCGCCCGGACGAGTTCGGCGATCACCGCCGCATTGGTCAGCGCGATGGGAATCACCAACTGCCAGAACGGCGGCAAGCCGATGCCGAGGCGGGGCAGACCGAACAGGAACAGATACAACAACAGCAGCAGCGGTGTCGCCCGCAGCAGTTCGGTGCACAGGCGCGAGAACACCCGCGGCAGTGCGTTGCGGGTCAACCGCATCAGAGCGAACACGCCGCCGAGCGGAAAGGCCAGCGCCGCGGCTACCGCGGTGACCAGCAGGGTGTTCACCGCGCCGGTCAGCAGATATCGGCAGATCGGCGCGAGCGTGTACACCCGCCACTGGTCGGCCGACAGCTGACCGTGCGCGGCGAACTGGCGAATCACGAAGGCCGCCAAGGCGATCAGTGCGAGTGTCGCGAGTGTGGTGGCGATCCGGATCCGGCGGCGTCCCCGGGGGCCGGGTGCGTCGAAAAGCGTTTCCTCGGTGCGTGATTCGCTCACACGCGGGTGTTTGCGTTCGGCGACCAGTGTCGTCATCGGTGGATCGCCACCCTCTCCTCGATGCGGCCTGCGACGAGTCCGGCGGTGAGCGCGATCACCACGTAGATCGCCGCGACGATCACGAAGGAGGTCAGCGGACTACCGGCCTGATTGGCCTGCTGTTGATACCAGAACGTGAGTTCGGAGACCCCGGCCGCGGCCGCCAGCGCGGTCGCCAGGGCCGATCCGATGAATATGTTGGCCAGCGGCTGGACCATCGTGCGCAGGGCCTGCGGCAGGATGACCAGTCCAAGGCACTGGCCCAGCGACATGCCCAGCGCACGAGCGGCCTCGACCTGACCGCGCGGGACGGTCCGCACGCCGCTGCGCACCACCTCGCAGACGAAGGCCGCCCAGTACAGCGCCATCGCGAGCGCGGCGTTGTAGTACAGCGGGATGAGCAGTCCCACGGTGGGCAGGCCGAAGGTGAACAGCACCAACAGCACCAGCAGGGGCACGTTGCGGAATACCGTGACGTAGGCGGTGGCCGCGGCGCGCAGTGGCGGCACCGGGCCGATCCGGCATATCGCCAGCAGTATGCCGAGTGCGAGTGCGCCCAGATAGGTCAGTACGACCAGGCCGAGCGTTCGTTCCAGGGCCGGGCCCAGATCCGCCCAAATCACCTCGGATCTTCCTTCCTCGTTCTGTTCTGCGTTGTGCTCGAAGGGATTTCGCCGGTCAGCTGCCCGCGACCGAGCCGATGACCGGGGGAGCGGGGACCGGGCCGGGCAGGATCGCGCCGACGGTGGCCTGCCACAGGGCCGCCCACTCACCGTCGGCTTCGATCTTCTTCAGCCAGTTGTTCACGAAGGTCTTCATCTCCGGGTGGTTCAGCGGCAGGCCGATGCCGTAGGGCTCGGTGGTGAACGGCTGGCCGACCACCTTCACCTTGTCCGGCTCCCGGTACGCATCACCCAGCAGAATCGCCTGATCCAGTACGTACGCGTCGGCGCGGCCCTGTTGCACGGCCTGCACGCACTGCGAATTCGTATCGAACAGCACCAGCTCGGCCCCGGGCGCGTGCTCCTTGATGTCCTGTGCGGCAGTGGAACTGGACTCGGTGCAGACCTTCCTGCCGTTCAGGTCGGCGACCTTCGTGATCGAGTTGTCCGCCTTCTTCACCAGGATCGCATCGCCCGAGGAGTAGTACGGACCGGCGAATCCGACCAGCTGCGCGCGTTTGGCATTGATGGTGTAGGTCGCGAAAACCGTGTCCACGGCGCCGTTCTGGAGCAGCGCCTCGCGGTTGGCGACCTGCACCTGCGTCAGCTTGATATCGGTCTTGCCGGTGATGTATTTGGCCAGCATTGCCGCGAGCCCGGCGTCGAAGCCGGTCGTCCTACCGGTCATCGGGTCCGTCAGGGAGAACACCGCCGCGGTATCGGTGCCGCCCACGACGAGCTGGCCGCGCGCCTTGATCGTCGCCATCAGACTGCCCTCGGGCATCTCCGAGGCGTCGGCGACCGGTGCGGTGTCCAGGACATGTTGGTAGGCATCGGAATTCGCGGCGCCGCCGGATCCTGCGGCGGCGGGCAGGGACGATGATCCACAGGCGGTCATCAGCAGGGCGGTGGCGGTGGCCAGGATGGCGGCGGGCAGCGTGCGGCGCGGCACGGACGGGCTCATGGGCGTGCTCTTTCGACGGTCGACGGGATGGCCGAAACAGGTGAGATCTGCTTCGACGTGCGAAATATGTTCAGCGGGTGTGAATTTCAGTGTGTGAGGATCTTGGAGAGGAACTCGCGGGCGCGATCGGTGCGCGGTCCGGCGAAGAAGTCCTGCGGTGGTGCGGATTCCACGATCCGTCCGGCGTCGATGAACACCACCCGGTCCGCGACGCGGCGGGCGAATCCCATTTCGTGGGTGACCACGAGCATGGTCATCCCTTCGCGTGCGAGTTCGCTCATCACGTCCAGGACCTCGTTGGTCATTTCCGGATCCAGTGCGGAGGTCGGTTCGTCGAACAGCAGCACCCGGGGTTCCATGGCCAGGGCGCGGGCGATCGCGACCCGCTGCTGCTGGCCGCCGGACAGCTGCGCGGGATAGGCCGCGGCCTTATCGGCCAGACCCACCCGGGCGAGCAGTTCGTGCGCGCGCTCGATCGCCCGCTCCTTCGGCACGCCCTTCACGCGTACCGGGGCCAGGGTGATGTTCTCCAGTACCGTCTTGTGCCCGAAGAGGTTGAAGGACTGGAACACCATGCCCACCTGTGCCCGCATCCGTGCCAGCTCGCGTCCCTCCAGGGGCATCGGGACGCCGTCCAGCAGGATCTCCCCGGCATCGATCGTCTCGAGCCGGTTGACGCAGCGGATCAGCGTCGATTTACCGGAACCGGACGCGCCGAGCAGCACGACCACCTCCCCGGCGCGCAGCTCGAGATCGATGCCGTGGAGCACCTGATGCGCCCCGAACGACTTGTCGACCCCGCCGAGGCGGAGCAGTGGTTGTGATGGGGAATCGGAAGGCATGTACGAAGCATGACGACGCGGGAACCGTTGGTCCAATGAAGGTTTCGTCGCCTTCGTGTGGAATTTGTTTATGAGTGGGCTTAGCCTGGCCCGATGTACGACCCACGGCAGCTTCAGGTTCTGGTCGAGGTCGCTCGCAGCGGCACCTTCACCGGCGCGGCGGATGCGCTCGGCTACACCCAGCCCGCTGTCAGCTACCAGATACGAACGCTGGAACGCGCTGTGGGAGCGCCTCTTACGAGCCGGTACGGACGCCGGGTCCGGCTGACTCCCGTGGGTGCGGCGCTGGCGCGCCACGCCGAGACCGTGCTCGCCACGCTGCGCACCGCTCAGAACGAGCTGGCCTCGCTGGTGTCGGCGGGCGGGGGACAGGTGCGGATGTCGGCCTTCCAAAGTGGTTGTGTCGGACTGGTTCCCGCTGCGCTGGCCAGGCTGCGGCGCACCCATCCCGAACTCGAGGTCGTGCTGACCCAGACCGAGTGCGGGATCTCGCATCGACTGGTGCTCAGCGGTGAAGTGGATCTCGCGGTGGTCTGTGACCTGGACGATGCGGAGAATCCGCCCGACCCACGGCTGCAACGCATTCCGCTGCTCAGCGATCAACGCTGCGTGCTGCTGCCCGCCGACCATCCCGCGGCCGACGCGGCCTCGGTGTCGCTCGCCGATCTCTCCGGGGAACGCTGGATTCTGGAAACCGTCCGCACCCGCTTCCTGGCAGCGTGCCGGGAGGCCGGATTCACCCCGCGAATCGCGGCGACATCGGACGACCAGCTCACCATCCACGCGTTGGTGGCGAATCGGATCGGGCTGGCCATCATGAACGAGCTCGGCGTCGCCGCGCATACCCACCCCCAGGTCGTGGCCCGGCCGCTACGCGGGTGGCCGACTCGAAACATCTACGCCATGCTGTGGCCGGATCTGCTGAAGTCCGCGCAGGTTTCCGCGATGATCTCCGCGCTCGGTGCGGCAGCGGGCGCGCTGGGGCTGGGCGCGGGGCCCGAACTCACCGGAGATTCGACTCACCCCGATCGAGACCGCTGACCGCCCAACGTATCTGCTCGAAAATCAGTTCGTGTCCGGTTGTCACCGGTAGCGGCGTCCTGCGTGTGCGGTCGTGTATGCCGTTGTGGGCGTGGGGGATTCGACTCACCATGATCGATACCGCTGACCTCTCGAATTTTTTACAGAAAGATCATCTTCCGATCATCCGGATGTAACCACCGGATGAGTGCGCACGTCGGCGCTACCCGGCCTTCTCAGGGGCATCGCCGGGACGGGAGAGGGTGGTCTTTCGATGTTGTTCGGCAGCAACGACTTCGGCGCACGAGGTGCGCACTCCAGCGGGAGAGCCGGCATCGGTTCGTGGCGGACGCATCCGGCCGAGATGTGAATCATGTCGCTGGAAATGCCCCAGGGGCTGCGTTGGCTGAGCTATCTGGCCGGTGCGGCGTGGCCCGAGGGAGACGAGGACACCTTGTTCGCGCTGGCCCGGGATTGGGATACCGCGGCCACGGACCTGCGGAATTTGATCTCCGCGGTCGAAGCCGCGTGTGACATCGCGCTGGACAATTATTCGGGCAGTGGCCGGGAACAGATGGCCACACAGTTCGGCGCGCTGCTGTCCGGCGACCAGTCCGTGGACGCGATCGCGAAGAATCTGCAGCAGCTCGCCGACAGCGTGCAGGACTGCGGCACGCAGATCGAGTACACGAAACTGCAGATCATCAGCACCCTGGCGATCATGGCCGCGGAGATCGCGTGGGCGCTGGCGACACTGTGGGGCGCCTTCGCGGTCCCCGCGATCGAGGCCGAGGGCGCCGGAATCCTGCAGATCATCGGTCGCGCGCTGACGAATCGGCTGATCGCGCACGCGGCGAGGGTTGCCGAGATGCCGTTGTGGAAGCTGGCGGCGATCGAGGTCCTCGAGCAGGCCGGCATCGGCTTCGTGCAGGATCTGGCCATTCAGGCGTATCAGAAGGACGAGGGACACCGCAGCGGCATCGACTGGAAGCAGACACTCACCACCGCCGCGGTGGCCGGGATCTCCGCGGGAGCCGCGACGCCGGTGGGCCATTATCTCGGTGCGGGACTGGGGAATTGGGTCGGCCGTGACTCGATGACGTGGTGGAAGTCCAGCGGCATCGCGGTGGCCTCGGCGGTGCCCGCGGGGTTGGTCGGCGCCGGGGCGGGAATCGTGGCCAATGGCGTCATCACCGGGGAGTGGGAATTCGATCCCGCGGCACTGCTGGGTGGTATCGGCGGTGGTCTGGTCGGTGGTGTGCACGGGGTGATCGGGCACGCCACCGGAACCCGGCTGGCCTCGCTGTCCCTGGGCGCTGGGGACGGCAGTTCCCCGAAGCTCGATGGCCCGGCGGGAAGTCCGCCGGATCGATCCTGGTCGGCCACGAAGGCTTCCGCGTACACGCTCGGCGAGTCCGGGCCCGAAGGCGTGGACCGGACGCGAGACACGGACGAGAAGTCCGTGCGGACAACGGCTTCCGAGTCTCGTTCGAGTGTCGGCGAGTGGAAGTCACCGCAGGCCGGGCGCAGTGTCGACGAAACAGCTTCGCGGTCAGGGGGTTCCGCGTCACGATCGAACAGCCGTGTCAACGTGGCACCGCGGTCGGCGCACTCGAAGAACCTCGGTGAGATGATCCACGGGCGGGCCACGAACATTGCGTCGCGGGGAACCTCGGCGACCGGGGGCCGGAATGCGCAGCGGGCGAACATCTCGGCGAGCGGCGGTGACGGATCGTCGGTGCGCACGTCACCGATAGCCACGGCGCGGACTCGTGCGCAGGCGGTCGTGCCTTCGCGCCGTATCGGCCTTTCGGGGCCCGAGTCCGAGCCGAAATCCGCTTCCCCGGTGCGGGTTCCGGGCCGCACGGCTGGGTCGGCGGAATCAACGCGGCACGCGGGGAAAGCCGGTGATGTGCGGCGTCCCGTCGGCGCGGAGGACAGCAGATCGTCCATCGGCTCGCGGCGGGCGGGGCTTGCGGCGGCCGGAAACGATTCGGAGACAGCGGGTTCGGGGATCGAGTCGAGCCCGCACCCGAGCGTGGACAGGTCGCCGACATCGGAATCGGCTCTGGTACAGCATGTTTCGACCGAGTCCGATCACCGGTGGCGATCGCCGGACGAGGATGCGGTGGACCTCAATGCGTGCGGCCCGCTGGCTCTGACGAAGATCGTCGAGTTGACCGGCAGCACCATCGCCCGTCCGCCGGAGTACCGGGTCGGTCGCAGCGGAATGAGCGCCACCGAACTCGAAGACGCGGCCGGCGCGCCACTGCGATCGTTCGACGGTCACGACAGCATCGGCGACCAGCTGCTGGACATGGGTCCCGGCTCGGTCGCTCTCGTCGTGGACGCATACCGCGGTCCCACGGACAGGTACGGTGTCGGCGCGCACGCCTACCTGATGCACAACGAGGGCGGTGTGATCCGGGTGATCGATCCGGCGACCGGACAGCGTCGTTCGCGGGCGTCGGCGGACATCCGTTCCACCCACGCGATCCTGTACAGCGACCGCGGCGTACCGCGCCCATTGCCGGAGCGGCGCGCGGGTCCCGCCGAGCACCTCGGCGCGGTACGTATCGGCACGCACCGGACCGAGCAGGAACGGGACCTGGAGTCGGGGTCGGGATCGGAGAAGGACCCGGACGCGGAGTTGCCCTGGGACATCCCCAAGGTTGTGATCACTCCCCCGGAGGACGACCTACCCGCTGTGGTGCGGGAATTCGGTTCGCGGCGTGACGTCGCCAAGGATCTTTCCAACATCGTTCCGATACCGCAGGAAACCGTGGAATGGCTGCACGAGCAGATATTCCTCAGGGTGGAGGGTCGTGACGGGCCGGACGAGAAATTCCGTGAGAACGTCCGCCGAGTGCTGACCCAGCGCCTGCTCTCCAGCGACGCCAGTGTGTGGCCCCAGTTGATGAGCGAATCGGGCATGCCGCTGAACGTGCGATACAAGGGCCGCCTGCATCCGGTCTCGCTTCGAGTTTCGTTGCGCCCCATCGGTCCCTCGAAGGAACAGATCGCCCCCCTGTCCGACGGGCCGCCGGTGGGTATCCAGCAGTGGGCCTTCGGAATCCTGTCGACCGCCGACCTCAGCAGCAGCGGCGATTATCGCGCCTTCTCCTACGCCTACACCCACACTTTTCCCGCGGACCACGGCCCCCTGAGCTATGTCGCGCTGGGCGGGGAGCTGGACCTGGTCAACAATCAGGTGTCCACGGGCATCACGGTCACCTCGACCCTGCAACCGATGATCATCATCCGGAGCAAGGGCCGATCCTGGCCCTTCGATTTCGCGATGACCTGGGAATTGAGTGAGGGTGACAGCCTGTCCGACGCGCTCTCGCCGACTCCGGTCAACCGCATCTGGCACCCCACGCTCGATGTCCCGGCAAGAGAACTGACGAGCGATCCGCCGAGCAACATGCTGGTCTGGTTCCCGAACTACGCCAAGGTCGGTGCGGTTCCGACGATCAACCATCGGATTCCCAGCACTGTTCCCGCGCCGTTGAGCCGTGCCGTGGACGAATTCCATCTCTTCGGACCGGTCACTATTCCGGATCATGTCCGGATCATGTCCGATGTCATGACATCGTTTCGCGAGCATTTGAGCGATATGTCGGACAACTCCGCGAAACAATTCCGAAATTTCTTCTCGGAGGGAAATATACGGAGCCTCATCACGGCCGCCGCCCGGACGCGGGAGGAGCCGCTGTCCGACGATGCCACGGAAACCAGCAGCCTGGCGCAGGACAGTGTGGAAAGCAGTGAGAAGGACGAGAGTTCGGTCATCACGCCGACATTCTTCACGTCCTCGGGAAAGGTGATCGGCGCTCTCCAGATCAGGGTGATGATGCACGGCGGCGAGGAGATCACCGGTCCGACCACCGAGAAATCGGTGCTCGAATCCTTCGTGCTGCGATCACAGGGTATGCAGGGTTCCTCCACGACCGCCAACTCGCTGGGTTTCAATCCGTCGCTCGGGTTCGGCTTCGGTGGCAAGCACACCGATCCCGACACCGGAATACAGTCGCTCGGCGGGCAATTCACCATCAAGGGCGGGGTCGCACAGAAGTCCAGCCACATCCTCGGCTACGGCGGCAGCGCGCGCATCGCGCATTCGTTGCGCACCGACCAGCCGCTCCTGGACGTGACGCCTCGGATGACCGTGCATGTCACGCTGATCCCCGCCAGGGGCCGCCCGATCGAGCCCGCGCCGAATACGCCGCTGGCCGATGGGGCCGATTATCCGGTGAAGATGCTCGTGCCCTCGCTGGAAACGCTCGGCCACGCGCCCGAAAAGGAACTCTATCTGCCGTCGGAAATCCTTCATCTACGTCAGCTGGGAGTGTCCACCACGCCGCTCGCCGTGCAGGGCGCCAAACCCCTGTTCGAAGACGTCAGGAAATGGATGGCCGGCCTCGGCTTCTTTCCACCCGATCGGGACGTGCCGACCTGGCGGGAGAACAAAGCGGGCTGGCTCTGGGACAAGACCACCATGCATGCCACCGACGTCGAGCGCGTGGACAATGTTCGCAAGTTCAAGGATATGGTCGAACAACTCGGGCTGCGTGGCTCACTGGACGAGGCCATCGAGGGCGGCCCGCGCACCGCAAAGGATCACGACCCGGAACAGGAAGAGGACGAAAAAGATTGGGACGGTGGCGCGATCACCTGGTTCGAACTCCCCACTCCCACCGGCACACATCGAATCTCGGTCCGCCTCATCACCGAACGGCAGTATCTCTCGGCCGACCCCAACGACGGCGTATCGCACGAGTGGACGCTTCCCAAGGTGCAGACCTTGAATTACAGCGGATCCACGATCCCCGGCGACGAGCAGTTCTCGAAGGCGCCGCTGGCCTGGAATATCGGCGGAAACGCCACCATCTCGAGCCCGTTCGACGAGAAGGCTCGCCTGCTGTTCCAGGGTTTCACTCCCGATTACACCTTCTCGGGACAGGCATCCGAGATCCGGGATTCGAATTCCGGGACCGGTCACGAGTACTACACCCTCAGCCCCACCGAGAACGGCATCCAGATCTTCAGTGTGCCGGTGCGGCACCGGATCGTGATGACCTACAGCCACGGTTCCGCCCCGCACGACATCCGCGGTGACGGCCGTGTGCGCCTGGCCGTCCCCACGTATCGCACACACACCGAGAAGATCCACGACAGGCCCGCCGAACCCACCTTCCGCGAGTTCGACGACGACGATGCCCGCCGCCTCACGCTGCCGTCCACGGGGCGCACGTTGGAAGACGGTGTGCTCCGGCCACCGGATACCACCCTCTTCGACCGTGTCGGCGGCAGCAGGGAAGTGCGCAAGGCCACCGTCGATCTCCTCGATGACATCGCGGCGGAGGTCGCCGAGGAAGCCGAGAGAACCTCTCGCGCACCGGAATCCGAGCGTGCCCCGCACACGCGGACGCTGGATTCGGACCCGGATCCAGCGCACGGCCGGACCGAGGAGACCACCACGGATGTGGTTCCGGCGCCCCGGCCGCCGCTGGTTCCACCGGGCCGCGGCGACTTCGCCGACCTGCGAATTCCCGGCAGTTTCCCCCTCGATCCCGACGATATCGACCTGCCCGTCCGGGAGAACGAACAGCACGGTCCGCTGGCGGAGGACGCCCCCGACGGCCCGTGGTACGACATTCCGCTGGACGACTCGAGCGATGACGACGCGCACGGCGACCTACGGGAGCCCCGAGGCGAGGAGACCGGATCCGATCGGGACGACCCGGCCGATCCGCCGGTCCCCGGCGCCTTCCCCCGCGACGACGGTGCGCCGCGCGAGGGGACGGAATCGGCGTTGACCTGGCCGCAGGTCCGCGACTACCTGCAGGGTCCGCTGCGGTGGACGACCGACCACGCGAGTGACATGGCCTACAGCGTGGGCCGGTGGCTCTGGCGCAACGCGGTCGGTGAACCCGCGACGAACCCGGAGTCGATGGCCCACGAAGCCATCCATACCTCGCTGTCGCCCTATCACATGGTCGGCGACGCGCTGCGGATCTTCCGTGACTCCTATATGGCCGTCGAGGGTGCTTCGACGCCCGGCTGGCTGGCCGGCACCAATATCTCGGTGAAGGTCACCGGATATCTGACAAACGTCAAGGTGCATCCGCAACCGCCGAAGATGGATGCCGAGCGCTGGCTGCAGTCCGTCAGCGGCGCAGGGCATACGAAGGGACGCCAGCGCACGCATCGGACCGGCGCGACCCTGACCGAATCGGTCGGCAAGGTCGACCGCAACGTCATTCCCGGCGCCGGCTACCACTACAGCACCACGACATCACACAGCGACACCGTCAACGACACCACGGGCGTATTCCGCGTCACCACCGAGGACACCACACCGGTCCATTGGTTCACCGCCGACGCACACTACATCGTCCATGTCCGCGTCGGTGCTCGCAATCTCGCCTTCAACGTGCTCGGCGGCAAGCCGCGCGTGGACCGTACCCGTGTCGTGGACGTCCCCGACGCGGTGGAGTTCCTGCTCGTGGACAACGATCTGCAGAACAACCCCGACCTGCTCGAACTGGTCGACAACACCAACCTCGAGAACCTCGAGGCGGGAACGGCGGGGGAGTACGGCAAGATCACCGAGGCCGATCCGCCCGATCGCGGACTCCCGATCGCATACGTGGAGGGAAAGCGGATCGGATACGGCGCGGTGACCAACGTCGATCTCGAAGGCGGCCGGGAAGCGCTGCAGAATCTCGCGCTCGAGCTCATGGAGGAATACGCACCCGGTTCGACCGAGGAGGAATCGAGCAACTACGTGGCCGGGGTGAAGACTCGTATCAACGAGCACACCACCACGTTGGGCCTGCGCACACTGCCCAACGCCGGACCCGACGGCCGTACCGCGTTCCACATCGTCGATCGAAGCAACCCGTTCGACCCGCATCTGGTGACGGTCACATTCGCGGCCGGTCCCGACCCCGCGGTCGATCTGTCGGCCATACGTGGCAAACAGGTCACCGAAACCTCCGGTGTGGACAATATTTTCGGCCACCAGAACGGTGATGGCGCCGCTCTCGAGGTCCCGGGCGCCACCCGTATGACGGATTCTCGCCAGCGCGGGCACCAGATCGATGTCTCGATCAGCGGCCAGCACAACGGCCATCGGCCCAAGTTCGACGTCGCGGTGCAGCGTCAGAGCAATGTGACCGAAATTCAGACCTCCAGCCGTGAGCGGCGCGCGTGGGAACGCAGTTTCGGCAAGACCAGCGAATTCTCCGTGCCCCATGTATACGGGGTGCGGCTCACCAGGCACCCCTTGGACGAGGCCCGGCTGGCGTATCTGGTGCGGCGCGGGATCGCCGTCGTGGCCCATGCGGGCGGCCCCGGACTCGTACTTCTTCCGCCACTGGATATTTCGGAGCTGGCCGCGCCGACGTCGGAATCCCACCGCAGCCTGCGGGCCGGCACACTCATGAGGTTCAACACCTCCGAGACTCCCGACGCCGACACCGTCGTAGCGCTTCCCGAACCCGCGCTCTACCGATCCGATCCGCTGATACGCCCGGAGGCCTCGCACGAGGGCGACAGCGTCATCGAGATGGAGGTGTCCCCGGGGGTGCGGGACCTGCTGACCGGGCCGACCTGGGTACCCACCCGCGGCATCGAGATCTACCAGTTCGACGGCGTGCCGGAATTGGCGCAGGCATTGCGCCACGTCGACCCCTCTGTCGATGTGGACGACCGGATGCTCACGAACCGCTCCTCGGAAGGGATGTTCATCCGCCTGACCACGCTGGTCGAGAGCAACCGCCTCACCCTGGTCGGCCCCGCCGCCACCGCCCCCTTCCTCAATACCCGATCGCAGCCCGAGCCCTTACCGCCCGGGCCGCCCGCGCGGGACGGTGACCATATCGGTCCCACCTCGGTCAAGATCACGCTGTATTCGCCCGAGATCGAGAAGAGCAGCAAGGACATCGCGATCGACGACATCTGGTGGGCGAGCGACGGATTCGAGACCGAGGCCGACAACTCGATCAACACCACCATGAACTTCAGCCTCAGCAGCCCCTATACCGGCGAGGCCAACGACCGCGGCGCATTCACGATTCCTCTCGCCGGCGAGCACGCCGAGCTCGGTCAATACAGCGTCGTCACGTCGAACCGCCGCGAACTCCTGCGTTTCGGCACGCCCATGGAGGGAGCCGCCAAGGAGCCGGGCGGGGAAACCGTCGGGACGATCGGCCATCGTGTGCGCGCCCTCGCCTTGATCGAGGTGCGTGGCCCCGAGGGCACCCTCTGGGTCTCCGGCGGCACTCTGCTGCGCACCACCGAGACCCCGCCGGGTGCCAGGGAATCGAGCAGAACCGACACCACCGACCTCACGAAGCCCGAGACCACCGGGAAGGAGCCCGAGGCCGAGTTCGAGCACGACGCCGCCGAGACCGACCCGAAGACCAGGGCCGAAGCCAGAGCCAGGGCGAGGGAGAGAGCCAAGGCCAGGACCCGAGCCGGCTTGGCGCTGGCCGAGGCCATGAGTCCGCGCAGGACCAGGACCGGCACCGAGGCCGATTCCGCCCCGAAGACGGGCTCCGACGCAGATGCCCGAGCCCGTGCCGAAGCTGCGGCCGAGGCCAAGGCCAAGAGCGAAGCCGAGGTCAGAGCGCGGGCCGAGGCTGAAGCCAAGTCCAAGTCCGATGCCGAAGCAGCCAAACGCGATGCCGCGGCGAAGGCCGAGGCCGAAGCGAGGGCAAGGGCGGAAACCGGGGCCAGGACCGAGTCCGGAGCCAGGAGAGCAGCCCGGGTGGAGGCCGAAGCGCAGGACAGAGCCAGGGCCGAGGCCGTGGCCGGGATCAGGGCCAAAGCCGAAGCCGCCGAAGCGAAGTCGGAAGCCGCGGGAACGAGCACGGACAGTGGCGCGCACCACCGGCCTCCGGTGCCGGGCGGGCTGCGGCCTCGAGGTCCGCGATTCGCCACGGTGGGCAGGATCCCCGCGCCGGCGGGCCATGTGTGGGAATCGATGCCGGGGGACGGCGATTGCTTCTTCTACGGGCTCGAACGGGTGGTGTATCGCGATGATCCGCCGGCCACGGGGGAAGAACTCGACCGGCGCATTCGTCGCCTGCGGGCGGAGGTCGCCGATGAATTGGTCCGCGATCCCGATACTCACTTCGGGAACTTCCACGCCGTCCTGACCGATACGGGCCGCGCCCGGGGGATGACCGACAGTCAGCTCTGGACCGCCTTCTATCGACAGGCCGAGGCGATAACCAACCGCGGAGTATGGCGGAACGCGGTCAGCCACACCGTTCCGCAAGCGGCCGCGGCCGTGCTCGCTCGTCACCACGATCTGACCCTGCGGGTGCAGAGCCGGCAGCTGCGGGCAGGCTGGACCTTCGGCGAGAACACCCGGTCGGTGCCGGATGCGACCACTCTGGTGTACGGCAGCCACTACTACCTCGCCGTGCCGACCGGACAGCCTGCGCACGGCTCCGGTCCGTCCGTCACGGCGCCGCTCGGTCAGCGACGCGACCAGCATCCGGCGGAGTCGACGGACGATGTCGAACGCTCGCGTGCGCTCGCACATGAGCCGGATGGACTGCCGCCGATCGCGCGCCGGGCACCGGTCACGCCGGAGGAGAGCCGCGACGATACCGTCGTGGATCTGCCCTTCTCGCTGAGTCCCGGCCGGACCACCTCGGAGACCGTCGAGCACACCCCGGTCGCAGAGCCGGAACCGGAACCGATTGTGCGACAGCATGTTCGGGAAGAAGACGAGATCACGGCGTCGCGGCTCGCGGGCACGCGTCCGCGACAGCGCCTCTTTCCGCTGGTCCCCTCCGCTGCCTTTCCGAACCCGGACCCTCGCTTGTTCACCGTCAGCCTCGGCAAGCCCCCCGACCTCACGACGGAGCTCGCCGAACCACAAGTTCACGACAGCAAGGAGCCGACGATTTCCACATCCGATACGAACCCGGCAACCCACTCGCGCACCGAGATCCGCACCGGGGGCACACCCTCCGGCACCGACAGAGAACCGATGGGCGCCAAGGGCAGGCCGCCGCGCACCGATGGGACGACCGGCACCGACAGAGCGACTCGCACCGACGGAACAACCCGCACCGACACGACCACGGCGACCACACGCACCGACAGCACACTCCGCATGGACGACCCCGTCGTGCCAGCGGCGGCCCAGCGGGTAGGCACACGACGACTGCACCGCTTCGTCTCCCATCTCCGCGGCCGCGGCGCATCCGGCTCCGACACGGTGGAGCCTCGCCCGGCGGTAGGCGCACCGCACCGGCATCTGCGGGATATCTTCCGTCATCCGCTGAGCCGGTTCCGTAGTCGCACAACGAGTTCCACCACGGCGACCACCCGGGGCGACGGCGCGACCGCGCGCACGACGGCCGGGAATCCGGCGCAACCGGCCACCGGGCAGCGGGCACATCCGGACAGTCTCGCCGACGCGCTCGCGGGGATTCAGCGCGATACCGGAAGCACGGCAAAGTCCGCGCGCCTGCGCGACGATGCCGTCCCACAATTCCCGCGGAACACCCGTATCGGCGTTTCACCGGATCCGCGCACGGTGATCGGAACGATGGCAGCGCCACCTTTCTCCGCGCCAGACTGGACGGGTGACCGCCACGACTCCCCATCCCGTCAGCAGCCGTTATCGTGATCCCGAATTCACCACGCTGCCGAGAACCAACCTCACCGTCGAGCTACAGCTGGCCCATCGTTCGGTGCGCGCCTTCCTGGACGCACCCGTCGGCGACGAGGAATTGACCACCCTCGTCGCGGCGGCTCAATCGGCGTCGACGTCATCGAATCTGCAGGCGTGGAGCGTGATCGCGGTGCGTGATCCCGCGCGGCGGGACCGGTTGGCGACGTTGGCGGGCGACCAGGATTTCATCCGCCGTGCCCCGCTGTTCCTGGTGTGGCTGGCCGATCTGGGGCGCGCTGCCCGGCTCGCGGCGTCCCAGCGGGCTTCGCTGGATGCGACGCGATACCTCGAGTCGACCATCCTCGGTTTCGTCGACGCCTCGCTGGCCGCACAGAATGCGGTGCTCGCCGCCGAATCCCTCGGTCTGGGAACGGTATTCGTGGGCGCCATCCGCGACGCGCCCGATGCGGTGGCCGCCGAACTGCACCTGCCCGATCGGGTGTTCGCCACCTTCGGCCTGGCGGTGGGTGTTCCCGATCCGGCCGAGTCCGCCGGCGTCAAACCCCGTCTGCCGCAACAGGTCGTACTGCATCGCGAGGTCTACGACGACAGTGACGACAGTCTGATCGGCGACTACGACACCCGTCTTGCCCAGTACAACGCCGAACACTCCCGTTCGGCCGGATGGATCACCCCGGTGCTGAAGCGGCTCGCGGATCGCGACAGCCTCAAAGGCCGCGACCGCCTGCGGGATCATCTGCGCGCACAAGGGCTGCCGTCGCAGTAGCGCGACCCTGCGGTACCGCGCCCGGGTCCGGAATTCCTGTCCGGCTGCGGCCGCTCGCCGAACAGGAGCCTTCGCCATGAGTACCGGAATCGGCACGACCGCGCGGCCGACGCGGCGGAGACTGACTCTCGCCGCATCCATCGTCGGGTCCGGCGCGTCCGCCGAGGCGTGGAATTGGCCGGGTACCAAGTGGAATCGCTTCGCGGACTTCGAACGCTATCGGCGTTGCGCGCAGATCGCCCGGTCGGGGAATCTCGACGCGGTGTTCGTATCGGATCATCCGGCGCTGCAGCGCGACGCCTCGCACGGCCCGAGCCATCTGTTCGACCCGATCGTACTGTTCTCCGCGATCGCGGCCGCCGTACCGGACATCGGATTCGTGCTGACGGCCTCGACGATTGCGATTTCCGGTATCGACAACCCCACTCGAGAGGACCCGATGACCGTCTACGACCCTGCTACGCCCTACACCGCCGCCCCCGTCCGTTACGAGACGATCCCGTATCGCCGCAGCGGCCGGTCCGGCCTGGACCTGCCGTCGATCTCGTTCGGACTGTGGCAGAAGTTCGGCACCGACTACCCGTTCGCCACGCAGCGCGAAATCATCCTGCGCGCTTTCGATCTCGGCATCACCCATTTCGACAACGCGGACCGGTACGGCCCGCCGCATCGGGCCGCGCAGCAGAATTTCGGCGCGGTCCTGAGCAGAGATCTCGCGCCCTACCGCGACGAGCTGATCCTGTCGACCAAGGCGGGCAACCCGATCGGTGCGAGCCCCTACCTGCGGGGCGGATCGCGCAAGTCCCTGCTGAACTCGTTGGAGCACAGCCTGCGCGATCTGGGTACCGAGTATGTCGACATCTTCTATCACCACAGTCCCGATCTCGATACTCCGCTGCAGGAGTCGGTCGGTGCGCTGGTGGACGCGGTGCGCCAGGGCAAGGCGCTGTACGTGGGCATCTCCAACTACCAGCCGGACCGGGTGCACGAGGCCGCGGAACTGCTGCCGGCCGAGGGCGTGCCGCTGCTGATCCACCAGACCCGGTATTCGATCTACGACCGCGGCCCGGAACGCGGCGGGTTGCTCGAGACCGCGAGCTCCGACGGCTTCGGCGTGATCGTCTATTCGCCACTGGCACAAGGGCTTCTGACCGACAAGTACCTCGAGACGATTCCCGAGGGCGCGCGGGCGCGCAACAGCGCGTTCCTGTCTCCGGAGGTCATCGACGACACCTATCGGCAACGGACCTCCGCGCTCAACAAGATCGCCGAATCGCGCGGGCAATCGTTGGCGCAGTTGGCGTTGCAGTGGGTGCTGCGGCGTCCCGAGGTCACCTCGGCGCTGATCGGCGCCAGTTCGGTCGAGCAGCTGGATCACAACCTCGCGGCGCTGTCGTTCCCCACGCTGACCGATGAGGAACTGGCGCTGATCGATGAGCACGGGGTGCACGGAACCGGAACGCGGCGTTGAGATGTCCGGTTTCCACCTGAACATGTCGTTGATGACGCCGGGACACTTCCGGCAGGCCGGGCGGCTACCGCACGCCGATCCGGTCGCCTATCTCGATATCGGCGCGCGTGGGAATTCCTCGATGTGGTCACCAAGCTCTGGGACAGCTGGGAATCCGACTGGCTGGTCGCGGACAAGGCGTCGGGGCGCTATGCGGATCCCGATCGCATTCACCGCATCGATCACGAGGGAGAATTCTTCTCCGTCGCCGGTCCGCTGCCCGTGCCGCCGGGCCCGCAGGGACGGCCGGTCGTGGTTCAGGCGGGCGGGTCGGAAGGCGGCCCGACTCTCGCCGGTGACTTCGCCGACGTGGTGTTCACAGTGGCTACGACCTGTTGCCGGTCGAGCGGCTCACCGCCAACCTCCTCGGCGGCCTGGGCCCGCGGCCGGGGTCGTTCGGGCCGGACGATCCGATCGAACTCGCCGATTTGCCGGAAACCATTCCGGCCGAGATGTTTTCGACCGGGTTCAGTGAATCCACCCGGGCGCTGATCGCCGCCGGGCCGCGCACGCCGCGGGAGTTGATCGAGCGCAGTGCCGGGGGTTCGGGCCATCGGCTGCTGGTGGGCGCCCCCGATCAGGTCGCGGACGATCTGCAGGAGTGGTTCGAGGCCGGAGCTGCCGACGGCTTCACGATCATGCCCGCCGAAACCGTCGTCGATCTGGAGAATTTCGCCACCGGCGTGGTGCCGATTCTGCAGCAGCGCGGGCTGTTCCAACGCGAATACCGAGATCGGACGCTGCGCGCGCGCCTGGGATTGCCGGTCCGGCAACGGAATCCGGGTGCGATCGCCGAATCCGCCTGAAATCGTCTGCGAGTCGTCCTGTTCGGTGGTCGCGATCCGCGGCGGACGCTGCTGGGTACCGCCGGAAAGAATGTTCGGGGAGGCGAACACCGAGAGTCACGCCCGGCTGTCGGTGTCCTCGGCCGCGGTGTTGAGGAAGCTGCGGGGCGCGGTGCCGTTGACGGTGTGATCGCCGATCAGGGCGGCCTTGTAGACGGATGGATTGTGGGAGGACACCGTGCGGGCGTTGCGCCAGTGGCGGTCCAGGGCGAGGCCGGATTTCACGGCACTGGCGCTGCCCGCGTCGAACAGCTGCCAGATCGCCGCACCGGTGAGTTCGGTATTGACCACCTGGGTCGCGGCCGAGTCCAGCAGTATCCGTCGCGCCCGCCGTGCCGAAGGGGCGGACTGGAATTCGTCGAGTGCGTCGGCCAGGAGCAGCACATTGGCGCGGGCGGTATACGCCTTGCTTCACACCTCGCCGACGATCTGGAGTACCTGCGGATCGCCGGTCGGGTCGGGGGTGGAGGCCAGCGGATAGGACCGGGTGCGCCCGCGTACGACGGCGGCCAGATCGTCGGCGGCCGCCCGGGTGATTCCGGCCTGGGTGGCGGAGTGGACGAACTGGTAGAACGCCTCCATATAGTCGTTGGTCAACGAACTATGGTGGTGCAGAACATATTCCGGATCGACTCGTACCTGGTCGAATACCGCTGTGCCGCTGGCGGTCAGGCGCTGGCCGAAGCCGTCCCAGTCATCGACGATCGTGATCCCGGGAGTCTCACGCGGCACGATCGCCGAGAGGAATTCGCCGTTCTCGCGCACCAGCACGTTGAGCCAGTTCGCGTACAGGCTGCCGGTTGTGTAGTACTTGCGGCCCGAGAGCAGGTAGTGGTCGCCGGATCGGCGCAGTTCGGTGCTCAGTGCCGACAGATTCGTGGTGTTCAGCTCGGCCCCGGCCGGTCCGAAGAATCGGCCCGCCGCCGCATCGTGCAGCAGTGTCGTACGTGCCGGGCCCGGGGGAGCCGAACGCAGGATCTCGGTCAGCCCGAGGTGGCCGCGGAAGATCTGGGCCAGATTGGAATCACCGGCGGCGATATCGATCAGTACGTCGGCGAGTACCCGCACCGACGCGCCGGAGCCGCCGAATTCCACCGGCACGCGCAGGGCGCCGACCCCGGCATCGAGCAGGCGGCGCAGCTGCTCGGTCGGCAGGATGTGTTCGGCATCGCGAATCGCCGCCTCCGCGGCGAGCTCTCGGGTCGCGTCGGCGATCGCGGTCAACCGGGCGGGTAATTCGTCGACGGCGGTCATCGGCCTCTCCGATCGTTGGGTGTGGCGCGTCGGGCACCGATCGGCCCATCGCCCCCACGAAAGATCTACTGGGCCAGATGTTTTGCGACAAGAAATATGTTCACGGTGGTCGCAAAGGTGGGAGCGGGCAGCCGCACGGCACACCATGGGAGACGCACAGGGGGTCGAAGAATCCCACTCACCGCTGCGAAGGACGTCATCCACGTGCCGGATATCGCTGCTGTCGAATCACCGTTGTTCCGCGTCGCCGACGAGGTCCGCGACGCGCTCGTCCACGGACTGCCCGTGGTCGCCCTGGAATCGAACGTCATCGCGCACGGCTTCCGCGCACCGGACAACATCGCCGTGGCGCGCGAGGTGGAACACGCCGTGCGTGCCGGTGGCGCGATACCCGCGACCATCGCCATCGCCGACGGGCAGTTCCAGATCGGCTGCGGCCCAGCGGAACTCGAAGCGCTGGCCGCCGCGGGCCGGTCCGCGGCCAAGGTGACCAGCCGCGATATCGCGGTGGCGCTGGCCGGTGGCTCCCTCGGCGCGACGTCGATCTCCGCGACCATGGCGATCGCCGATCGCGCCGGCATCGCCACGGTGGCCTCGGCGGGACTCGGCGGTGTGCACCGCGGCGCGCAGACCACCTTCGACATCTCCGCGGACCTGACCGAGTTGGCGCGCACCCGGCTGATCGTGGTCTGTGCCGGCGTCAAGAAGATCCTGGACGCGGGCCTGACCCTGGAATTCCTGGAGACCCAGGGCACCCCGGTGATCGGGTACCGATCCGGTGAGTTCCCGGCGTTCTACTGCCGCGACAGCGGCTTCCGCACCCCGGTACATCTGGACTCGGCACGGGAGATCGCCGAGGTGGCCGGATTGCACCTGGAGTTCGCGGGATCCGGATCCGTACTGGTCACCCATCCGATTCCGGAGGCCGACGCGCTCGACGGCGAGCGGATCGAGGCCGCCATCCGGGACGCGCTGGCCAGAGCCGAGCGGGAGCGGGTCACCGGTGCGGCCGTGACCACCTTCGTGCTGCGCGCGGTGGACGAGGCGACCGGCGGCGCCGCCGCCGCGGCGAACCGTGCGGTACTGATCAGCACCGCCGCGGCCGCCGCCGAAATCGAATCCGCCCGTGCCGCACTGGCCGAAGGAGTCCGCGATGCCCACTGAAACACCGTCTTCCGCAGTGTTGTTCGATCTGGACGGCACCCTGCTGGATACCCCCGGCGCGATCGCCGAGCAGTTCGTGCTGGCGGTCGAGGCCGTGACCGGCGTCGATCCGGGCGTGGGTGTGGCGCGGCGGCTGGTCGGGCGGCCGCTGCTCGAGATGGCCGCCGAACTGTCCGGCTCACCGGCGGATTCGGCTACGGCGCAACGGGTTTCGGAGGAATATCTGACCCGGTACCGGGAGGTGATCGTGCCCGAGGCGGCCGATCTGCTGTTTCCGGGTGTGGTAGGCGGGCTGGGTCGGCTCGCCGACGCCGGGCTCGCGCTGGCGGTGGTGACCAGCAAGAAACATGCCAGCGCCGAACTGATCCTGCAATCCGCGGGAATCCGCGACGCCTTCGCCGCCGTCGTCGGAGCCGACGACGTGGATCAACCCAAACCCCATCGCGCCAGCGGCGACCTGGCACTGAGCACACTCGGATTGACCGAGGCCGGGGCCGGGGGTGCGGTGGTCGGCGACACCGCGGCCGATATCGGATTGGGTGACGCGCTGGGCACATTCACCGTCGGGGTGACCTACGGCGTCTGTACCACCGGCCAGATAGCGTCCGCCACACCGGATCACGTGGCTCACACCTTCTACGACGTCGTCGACACCCTGCTCCTGCGACATCGAAAGCGAGCCAGGCCATGACCACCTGGACCCGTCCGGACATCGGACCTGTCGATCTCGACCGGTATCTCGGCACCGCGGTATTCGTCCTGCCCGCCACACCCGGTCTGATCGCCCTGCACACGCAGGCACGTGACGCCGCCGCAGGTCAGGAACAGTTCGTCCGCATCACCGGGCGCATCATCCGGCTGCTGCTGGAAACCGCGCTGTCCCACCTGGAACACCGACCGCACGCGGTTCCCACTCCCACCGGATTCGTGTTCGAGGGGGTGCAGGCGGTACAGCCGCAGCTGTACGCGGTGACGATCCCGCGGGCCGGGGACGCGCTCGAGGCCGGACTGCGCGAGATCCGGCCCGACACCCGATTCGGCAAGATCCTGATTCAGCGCGACGTGGTCACCAAGCAGCCGACGCTGCTGTACCGCAAACTGCCACCGGACATCGCGGGCAGGCAGGTGCTGCTGCTCGATCCGACCATCGCCACCGGCGGCACGCTGCTGACCGCGATCAACGAACTCGTCGCCGCGGGCGTCGAGGAGTCGGACATCCTCGTGGTCAACGTGCTGACCTGCCCGGAAGCGCTGGCCACGGTGCTGTCGCGACGTCCGGACATCCGGATCGTCACCTCGCACATCGACCGAACCCTGACCGATCAGGCGTTCATGCAGCCGGGTATCGGCGACTTCGGCGACCGGTACCACGGCACCGTCGCCGGTGCCTGAGGCCGGGCCGGCCGGAAGACATACGTGAGGAGAAGCGTGCATACCGCGGACAATCTCGTCGATCTCTTCGCCGAACACCTCGACGCGACACCGGAAGCTGTTGCCTGCGTGGATGATCGGGACACCCTGGACTATCGCGAGCTGGCCGCGCACTCGGCCGCCGTGGCCGCGTCGTTGCGCGCGGCCGGGGTACGGCCCGGTGACACGGTCGGCGTGCTGTTGCAGCCGTCGGTGCGACTGGTCGTCGCGGTCTGGGCGATTCTGCGGGCCGGCGCCGCGTATCTGCCGCTGGCGGTGGACTATCCGGCCGAGCGACTGACATATATGGCGAACGATGCCGAGCTGGCGTTGGTGCTCACCGATGCCGGGACCGACGAGCAGGCGCGGCGGATCCTGCCGCCGCGCGCACGCACGCTGCGCGTGGACGCAAGGCGCACGGAAACCTTTCTGACACCGCGTCATTCGGCACAGGGGTCTGGTCCGGCCTACTCGATCTACACCTCCGGGACGACCGGCACGCCCAAGGGCGTCGTGGTACCGCATCGGGCCATCGCGCACCAGCTCGGCTGGCTGCGCTCCGAACTCGGGCTCGGCCCCGACGCGCGAGTGCTGCTCAAAACGCCGGTGAGTTTCGATGCCGCGCAATGGGAACTGCTCGCCAACGCCGTCGGCGCGACGGTGGTGATCGCGACCGCCGGTACGCACGCCCGCCCCGAGGCGATACTGGAATATGTTGCGCGACAGCGCATAACGATCCTGCAGTGCGTGCCCACCGTCTGGTCCGAGCTGGTCGGTCTGCCCGCCCCGGGCGAGCTCGACTCGCTACGTACGATCGTCAGCGGCGGTGAGGCACTGCCGGGTGTGGTGGCCCGCCGGATGCGGGCGGCGTTCCCGGCCGCGCGCGCGGTGAACCTGTACGGTCCCACCGAAACCACCATCAACGCGACGTGGTTCGACTTCACCGATACCGATCCGGCCCTGACCCCGGTGGTTCCGATCGGCCGGCCCGTGGCCGGGTGCCGCCTGCTGGTGCTCGACGACTCGGGTGTTCCGGCGACCGAGGGAGAGTTGCTGATCGGCGGGGTACAACTGGCCGACGGGTATCGCAATCGTCCCGAGGCGACCGCCGAACGATTCGTCCGTCGTGGCGCCGAACGGTGGTATCGCACAGGAGATCTGGTGCGCGGGAACAGCGACGGGGATCTCGAGTTCCTGGGCCGCACGGACGATCAGGTGAAGGTCGACGGCCACCGCATCGAGACGAACGAGGTCCGATTCTGGATCGAATCGCATCCCTGGGTCCGCGCCGCGGCGGTGGTGCCCCGGCAGACCGCCCGCGGCGCCACCCAACTGGCCGCGTTCGTCGAGCTGGACCCCGAACAGGCGCCGCTGATGGACCAGGGGGTCGCCGGGCGCCACCACCGCTCCAAAACGACACGTACCCAGGTGACGGCACAATTGTCGAATCTGGGGATTCGCCCGGTCGGCACGGAACCAGCGCTCGCGCTGCCGGGCTCCGAACCGACCGCCGAACAGCGACGGCGGGTGTTCGCCCGCAAGACCTATCGCACCTTCGACACCGTGCCCATCTCGCTCGCACGCATCGAGGCGCTGCTGCACCGGTGGCACGCGGCTCGACCGGCGCGTGCCACGGGGATGCCGGATCTCGACGGCCTCGGCCGGTTGCTGCGCTGGTTCGGCCCGTTCCACAGTCCGGATCGATTGCTGCCCAAGTATTCCTACGCATCACCGGGAGCGCTGAACGGCACCCGGATCTACGTCGAGACCGGCGGGCTGGCCGGTCTGGAATCCGGGATCTACTACTTCCATCCACTGCGGCACGCGCTGTACCGGGTGGCCGATACCACCCGGACCGGTATGCGGCTGCACCTGGTCGGCCTGCCGCGGGTGATCGAGTCGGTGTACACCACCAACGTCCGGGAGGTGCTGCAGTTCGAGGCCGGTCATCTGCTGGGAATGCTGGACGAGGTCGCGGCCGAATCGGGCTGGATGCTGAGTTCGGTTGCCGTGGAACCGGTTTCCGGCGTCACCGAGGGGGTGGTGACCGCATGGGTGCAGGTGCACGGGCAGCGCAGCACCGATCGGCACGGTATCTACCGATTCACCAGTGCGGGCGCGAGTTTCGTCACCGAGCAGAAGATCGAGCGCCGCCACGTCGTGGCGATCAATCAGCGCAGCTACGACGATTCGGGATTCGCGGTCGTGTTCACCACCACACCGCAGGCCGGGTGGGCCGGATTCACCGCACTCGGCCGCGCGCTGGCGCATCTGCAACAATCGGGCAGCCGCGTCGGCCTGGGATTCATGTCGGCCGGATACGCCTCACTGACCGGCCGGGACCTGCCGTCCGCGCGGCGGCTGGACGATATCCTGGGGCTGCGCTCGCTGAGTTATCTCGCACTGGCCGGGCCGGTATCCGACGACCAACTCGCCGCGACCGGTATGGACGAGGACACCGTGCACATGCGCGGACCCGAGGAACTGCTCGCCGACGACCTGCGGGTGGTGCTGCCGTCGGCGATGGTACCGTCCGCGATCCACCTTCTGGACCGTATCCCGTTGTCGCGGAACGGGAAACAGGATCGCGCCGCATTGTCTCGGCTGGCGGCCGAACTGGTCGTGACCGAACGTCCGGTCGCCCCGCCGGTCTCCGCGCGCGAGCGTGCCGTGGCACGGGTGTGGTCCGAGGTACTCGGCTACGACCCGGTCTACCGCGGTGACGACTTCTTCGCCCAGGGCGGCAATTCGATGTCGGCACTGCGCTTGATCCGGCTGCTGAGCGAGCGACTCGGGGTCGCGCTTCCGGTGCAGACCCTGTTCCGCCATCCGACCCTCACCGAATTGTCCACTGCCACCGAAGAATCCGCGCCACCGCGGGCGGATCGACTGCTGCCGCTGGCCGGTACGGGTTCCGCGACGACGACCATCCTGTGGCCGGGGCTGGGTGGTTATCCGATGAGCCTGCGTGCGCTGGCCGGTGAACTGGCCCAGGACGGGCACACCGTGTACGGGATGCAGGCTCGCGGCCTGAACGCCGGTGAGGTCCCGCACCGGGACCTGGCCGCCCTGATCACCGACGACCTGGACGAGGTGCGACGGATCCGGCCCGGCGGCCCGCTGCGGCTGGTCGGCTACTCCTTCGGGGCCCGGATCGCCGCCGAGGTGGCCCACCACCTGCACGCGGCAGGACGTCCGGTCGAGGCGCTGGTCCTGATCGCCCCCGGCTCGCCGGTGTTGCCCGGACTGCCCGACGATGGCGAGGTCGACTATGCCGCAGGATATTTCAAGCGAGTGCTGGCCTCGGTGTTCACCGGCCGGATCGACCCGCCGTTCGCGGCCGAACTCGACGAGGCGGTCGCCACGCGCGAGCGGTTCCTCGATCTGATCACCTCGCGGGTACCCGAATTCGGGCGTGAGATGGCCGAGCGGATCGTCGCGGTGGTCGAGCACACTTACCGGTTTCGGTCCGAACCCAGCGGCATCGATCCGGATCTGCTGGACCACAGCGTCTTTTTGCGGGCGCGGGGAGACGGTCCGAGTTTCGCCGACGTTCCGGTCGTCCCGCTGCGCGAGCGTGTCCGGCCCGTGGGCAACCTGCCCTATCGCCACTACGAGATCGTGACCGCCGGTGCGCTCGATATCGCCGCCGCGGTGCTGGAACACCGGATGAGTCAGGAGTTGATGCCCAATGCCGCACGTTGAGATCTCGCATTTCCCGGCCGAATTGGCCGAGCCCGCCAAAATTCGGCTCGAGCAGGACATCGTCGCCGCGGTGATCCGGGCATTCGGAGTCCGCGAAGGCGCGGTGTCGATCGGACTGGCACCGGTCGATCCGGACCAGTGGTCCGAACGCGTCTATCGACCACTGATCACCGACCGGCCGGATGGCGCCGGGGTGCTGCGGTCACCGGACTACTGATGGCGTCCGCAGACTCCGCAGCAGCACGCCCGGCGCCGGTCGCGGCGCTGGCCGTGGTCGTCGGCGTGGCCGCGCTGAACCTGCGTCCGGGCATCACCGCCGTCGGCCCGGTGCTGGACACCGTGACCGGACACTACGGCGCGGGCGCGGGTGCGGCGGGAATCATCACCGCCGCACCGGTTTTCGCCTTCGCCATCACGAGCCTGATCGCGCCGCTCGTACTGTCCCGGATATCGGTGCGAAACGGGCTGGTGGCCTCGCTCGCACTGGTCGGGATCGGGCTCGTGGTGCGGCCGTGGGCGGATCTGGTGGTATTCGTGGCCGGCACCTTCCTCGCGGCGATCGGGGTCGGGCTGCTGGCGGTGCTGTTGCCGGTCGTGGTGCGCGGCAGCGGACGGACCGGGGTGTTGGTGACCACGTTCACCACGGCGCTGCAGGCGGGCGCGGTGATCGGCTTCGCCGCCGTGGTGCCGCTGACCCGTGTGGTCGGCGGCTGGCGCCGGGCGCTGACGCTGTGGGCACTACTCGCGGTGGCGGCTGTGGTCGTGGTGTGGCGTTCGGTACCGGCCCGGGGGCGCCCACACTCGGAAAACACTCGGCGAGAACGGAATCCGATCGAGGTCCTGCGCCGAACCCGCAGTATCGGGCTGGCGTTGTTCTTCGGTCTGCAGGCGCTGGTCGCCTTCGTCGTGATCGGCTGGTTGCCCTCGGTGCTCGAGAGCGCCGGAGTGAGCGCGAGCGCGGCAGGGGGTTATCTTGGGGTGCTCACCTGCCCAGGGGTTCCCATCAGTCTGCTGGTCCCACCGCTGGTGGCCGCCTCGGCGCATCCGGCGCGCTGGCTCGCCGGGTTCAGCGTGTGCACCGTGGCCGGAGTGCTCGGCTTCCTGATCGCCCCCGGCGCGGCTCCGCTGCTGTGGTCGCTGGTGCTCGGTGTGGGGCTCTCGGTGTTCTCCCTGGCGCTGGCCGTGGTGACGGTGCGCGCCGGCAGCACACCCGCGCCGATCGAATTCTCCAGTGCGGTGCAGGGTGTCGGATATCTGATCGCGGCCCTGGGCCCGTACGCGGTCGGTGTGATCCGCCGATTCACCGACGGCTGGACAGTGCCGCTGGGCGTGCTGCTGGCGGTCGCGATACTGCAGACGATCACTGCGGCCGCTTGCGGGCGCGAGACGAAATACATTGCACCCGAACATGGTTCGCCGATCGAAGCCCGGACCGTTCCCGACGATCAGACAGAGAGGCGGTGACCCTTGCCTTCCGACAGCGTGGCCGACGTCGCGGATCTGCTCGACGACCGCAGCCATCACATCGAATTCAACGGACATCTCACCAACCACGTCAAACACGCGGTGGTCGCACTGGCCGAACTCGGTGCGCCCGAGACGCTGATCCGCGACTACTACAAGAATTACGCAGAGCTGACCGCGTACGGGTTCCCGCTCGAACCCGCTCGCCCCTCGCCCGGGGTGATCGACTCGGGCAACTGGCAGGAGTTCCTCGGGCAGCGCGTGCATTTCGCCGCCTACCGCGGATTCTTCGACGCGGAGATCGCACGGCTCGGAGCCACCGCCGCGGTGGCCCGGTATGCCCCCGAACTGCTGCGCGGCTGGATCGGTGCGTTCACCCATGCCGCGATCCACCTCGGCTGGGCGGTGTGGGCCGAACATCCGGGCATGATCGCGGAAGCGCTTGCGTACCTGGCCTTCTCGTTCGTTCCAGTGGTCGACGAGGCGCGACGTCCGGCGGGCGCGTCCGCTCGGGGGCCATGGGATTCGCTGCTGGCGCTGAGCCGGAGCTGGGCTCGGGACGAGGCATTCGGCGGCGCCGTGCGAAACGTCATCTCGGACACCGACGCGGTGACTCGGCTGCATCCCGAACTCAACCGTTCCGGATTGCAGGCGCGGGTGGCCGCCGTCGCGCACGGCGGCATACCGGAACTGGCGGCGCGATCCCCCTGGGCGGCAGCGTTGTCCCCCGATGCCAGGCAGGCGCAGGTTCGTCGCGCGGTCACCCTGTTGTATCTGGCGCAGCCCGGCGATTTCGTGGTGCTGCACCTGATCACTTCGCTGTTCGCCCTCGAGGCCGTGGCCCGGACGCTGGATTCCGAAGCAGCCACCGCACGGCTGCACGATCTGTACTGGGCTGGTGCGCGGATCATCCTCGCCGCCGAGCGGAAGATCCCGCGACCGGAGAAACTGAGCGAACTCGCAGCGCTGTACCCGGTGCGCGGAGGTGACCACTCCGATTCCGCCGCAGCGGAATTCGATCTCATCGCGCGACGGTCGTGGCTCGAGGAAGAAGAACACAACCCCAAACTGGTCTTCGTCCTGCGGCAGTGGTGGAACGAACAGGGCTGGAACGCCTACCGGCATGCCGCCGGTCAGTTCACCCGAACCCCGGAGCTGCCACCGAGTTTCGCCGAACCGCCCACCGAATGACCGCGCCCGCAGCGCGATCCGACCGAACGAACAGGAAAACACACGTGACCGAGGCGATCTCGACCGACCTGCAGCGCCAGCTCGACAAACGATACGGATCCGGTGCGCCGCGCGCCGGGACGGTGGGCAATGCCACGTTGGAGGTGTTGCTGAGGCACCGCACGGTGCGGCGCTTCCTGCCGGGAACGATCGGCGAGGACGAATTGGCGGTCATTCTCGCGGCCGCGCAGTCCGCCTCCACCTCGGCCAACTTCCAGTTCACCAGTGTGGTGGTGATCGATGATCCGGCTGTGCGGGCCAGGCTGGCCGAATTGGCCGGCAATCAGCAGCTGATCCTGGACGCGGCGGTATTCGTGGTGTGGGTGGCGGACTGGTCGCGCAATATCGCCCTCGCCCGTGAACACGGGCACACCATCGAGGCGACCAGCTATCTGGACAGCGCCGTCTCCAGCATCGTCGATGTCACGCTGTCGGCGCAGAACGCCGCCGTCGCGGCCGAATCACTCGGCTACGGAATAACTTTCGTGGGCGCGCTGCGCAACAACATCGACGAGGTCATCAAGTTGCTGCGGCTGCCGGAGTGGACCTTCCCGGTGTACGGGCTGGCGATCGGCATACCCGATCCGGAGGACCCGGCCGACGTCAAACCGCGGTACGGGCAGGGCGTCGTCGTGCACCGCAACACCTACACCCCGCCCGCCGAGGCCGATGTCGCGGACTACCTCGACCGCATCAACGGCTACTACCGCGAACAGGAACTACCCGAGGACTGGGTGAAGAACCGGCTGGCGGGCCGGATCTCGACCAAGGAGAGCCTGCACGGCCGGCAGGGGATCCGAAACACCTTCCACCGCCAGGGTTTCGAGCTGAGATAGGCCACAGGAGAACAACGATGCACAGAATCAGCTCTATCGTCCGGACCGTCGTGGCCGCGCTGCTGCTGGCCGGGATCGGGGGCTGCGGCGCCCAGGCCACCGGCTCGGGCGAGGAGATCATCTACATCACCGACGCGCCCATCGGGCAGAACGAATTCCTGCGGCTCGGCAAGACCGGCACCGAACAGGCCGCCCAGGCGCTGGGCGCGACCGCACGGACCTATGAGAGCACCGATGAGCAGTCCCGCCGGTCGAATCTGGAGGCGGCGGTGCAACGGCATCCGGCCGCCATCGTGCTGATCACCTACGAATTCAACGATCTGGTGAGCGAATTCGCCGACAAATATCCGGATCAGCAGTTCGTCCTGGTGGATGCGTGCCCGACGAAGATCCCGGCCAATCTGCGGTGTGGCACGTTCAAGGCCTACGAGCCCTCCTACCTGCTGGGGGTGGAGGCCGGTCTGCTCGATCGCAGCGGGCACGTCGGCACGGTGGCCGCCCGGGACTCGGCCTTCTTCCATCAATGGTCCGATGCCTTCGCGCTGGGCGCGCGCAGCGTGAATCCGCACGTCACCGACACCCAGCTGTTCGTCGGCGGCGACAACGCGGTGGGCGACCCCGCCCGCTCGAAAGAGTTGGCGCTCACCGCGGTTCAGTCCGGCGTCGATCAGATCTACGGCGTCACCGGCGGCGGAAACGGCGGCGTCTTCGAGGCGGCCGCGCAGAGCCGGGTGCTGGCCTACGGGGTCGATGTGAACCAGTGCCCGCAGCAGCCGGGCGTGGTGGTGGACAATGCGATCAAACGGGTCGACAAGGTCGTACTGGACCTGCTGACCGAAATTCACCAGGGCAAACCCGGCGGCGCCACGACCGCGTTCGGACTGGCCGAGGACGGGGCCACCGTCACCAGCCTGACCACCGAGGCGGCCACGAGCGGCTGCACGATTCTGCAACATCCGGACGTGCTCGCCCGGGTGCGCGCGGCGCGCGCGGACATCATCGCGGGCCGGATCACGATTCCGCACGCGGACAAGTGAATTCGTGATGCACACCCTGACCCTGGACGCGATCACCAAACGGTTCGGTTCGGTCCTGGCCGACGACGCGATCTCGCTGACCGTGCGCGGCGGTCGGATACTCGGACTGATCGGCGAGAACGGCGCGGGCAAGTCGACGCTGGTCTCGATCCTGTACGGGCTACACCGGCCGGACTCGGGACGCATCCTGATCGACGGCCGCGAAGTGCGGTTCCGTTCCCCGGGCGATGCCATCGCGCACGGACTGGGCATGGTATTCCAGCACTTTCAACTGTTCGCCGACATGTCGGTGCTGGAGAACGTGGTGTACGGGGCGGAGCCGGGGCGCTGGGGTGTGCTGGACCGCAGGGGCGCCGCGCGCCGGGTCGCGGCGCTGGCGGCGGAGTACGGCCTGGACGTGCCGCTCGACCAGGCCGCGGGCACACTGCCGGTCGGTGTGCTGCAACGCGTGGAGATCCTCAAGGCGCTCTACCGCCGAGCCGAACTGCTGATCCTGGACGAGCCCACCGGTGTACTGACGCCTCCCGAGACGCGCGCACTGTTCCAGGTACTGCGCGCGCTGGCCGACCAGGGACACGCGGTGCTGCTGATCACTCACAAACTCGACGAAATCGCCGCTGCCGCAGATGAAGTCGTCGTACTGCGAGACGGGCGGCGGGTGTTCGGCGCCGAGGTCGCCGCGACCACGCCGACGGAACTGGCCCGGCATCTGACCGGGCGTGAGGTCGATCTGTCGCCCCGCCGTGCCACACGGCCGCCTGGTGATCGGGCGCTGATCGTCGACCGCGCGGTCACCGCCGGCGCCGGACGCGCCGCGCTGGACGGGGTTTCGCTGACGGTCCGCGCGGGGGAGATCGTCGGGGTCGCCGGCGTGGCGGGCAACGGCCAGGAAACCCTGGCCGCGATCGTCGCCGGAACGCGCGTCCCGGATTCCGGCACGGTCACCCTCGGCGCTCGCGACGTGACCACCTGGGACAACGCCCGTCGACGTGCGGCCGGACTGGCCCACATCCCCGAGGACCGCAACAGTACGGGCGTGGCACTCGAGGCGAGTGTGATCACCAATCTGGCCGCCGGATTCCATCGCCGCGCACCGATCGGCGACCGCGGCCTGATCAGCCCGCGGGCCATGCGCGCGCATGCGCGAGAACTGGTCGCGCGCTTCGGCATTCGGGTCGCGGATCCGGACGCGGCGGTGCGTGGCCTGTCCGGAGGCAATGTGCAGAAACTCGTGGTGGCGCGCGAGTTGGCGCATCGCTCGCCCTTCCTGCTGGCCGAACAGCCCACGCGCGGAATCGATCTGGGCGCGGTCGAATTCGTGTACCGGCAGCTGGACGAGTACCGGTCCGAAGGCGGTGCGGTGCTGCTGATCTCGAGCGAGCTGAGTGAATTGCTCGCTCTCGCCGATCGCATCGTCGTGCTGGCCGACGGAAACATCGTCGGTGAATTCGCCGCCACGCAAGCCGATCCCGAGCGAATCGGTGCGCTGATGGCTGGTACGGCGGTCGCGGCGGAGTCGATATGACCGCGGCGGCCGGCGTGCTGCGTCGGCTCCGAGGTGCGGGGGCCACCGTCGCGGATCGCGTGATCGCGGTCGCGTTGACCCTGGCGGTGACCGCCGGGCTGTTCGCGTGCACCGGCCATGATCCGATCTCGGTGTATCGCAGCATGTTTCAGGGTGCACTGGTCGGCCCGGGGTTGGTGACCACGGTGCAGCAGACCGTCGTGGTGGTCGGACTGGGTCTGGGGTTGTCGTTCGCGTTCCGGGCCGGACAGTTCAACCTCGGTGCCAGCGGGCAGTTCGTACTCGGTGGGGCGGCCGGTGCGGTGGTGGCGTTGTACTGTCCCGGGCCCGGGTGGCTGGCCGTCGTGACGGCACTGCTCGCGGCGACGGTGGCGGGCGCACTGCTGGCATCGGTGCCCGCGGTGTTGTTCACCGGACCGTCCGCGCCGGTGTTCGCGACCTCGCTGCTGCTCAACTATCCGGTGCTCTCGCTCACCTCGTACCTGATCACCACGCGGCTGAAGGATCCGTCCTCCGATCTGGAGGCGTCCCGGCCGATCTCGGTCGATCGGCGGATCCCCGCTCTCGCCCCGCCGCACTCGGGTGCCCGGCAATTCCTGGAATCGGTTTTCGGACAACGGAATCTGCTCACCCTGCTGGGGTCCGAGCTGAACTGGTCGCTGCTCGTGGTGGTGCTGATCCTGGGCGCGGTCCTGCTGCTCGAGCGACGTTCGGCACTGGGATTCGAGACCGGGCTGGTCGGACTCAATCCGCGGATGGCCGCGGCGGTCGGCATCCGCACCGGTCGCGCGATCGTGCTGGCGCTGGCGCTCGGTGGCGCGATCGCCGGGGTGATGGGTGCGCTCGTGGTGCTCGGCTCGCACTATCGGCTGATCGACGGCGCGCTGGATGGCACCGGATATCCGATCACGGCCCTGCTGGTGGTGATGCTGGCCCGGAACAGCTCGGTCGCGGTGGTGGTGGTCGGGTTCCTGTTCACCGCGATCGGCGTGGGCGGACAAGAGGTGGAACGCGATTACGGCCTGTCGTCGTACGTGTCCACCGTGGTTCAGGCGCTGGTCGTATTCCTGGTTTCGATGCGGCTCACGACGTGGCGGTCGCGGCCGGGGCGGATACGGACACGGGTCGAAGAGGTGCGCTCGTGAATCTGCCGGGGATATTGGTCTCCTCTGCGGTATTGGCCGCGGTGGTGCGCGGCCTGGTGCCACTGGTGCTGCTCGGACTGGGTGGGCTGATCTGTCAGCGAGCCGGGGTGTTCAACGTCGCGCTGGAAGGTGTGCTGCTCACCGGCTGTTTCGCCGCCGTCGCGGGCAGTGCGTGGTCCGGCAATGCGCTGATCGGGGTGTTCGCGGCGGCCGTGGCGGGTGTTCTTGTCACCTTCGCGCTCGCACTGGGGTCGATCGGGCGTCGCGGCGATCCGCTGGTGCTGGGCACCGCACTGAATATCGTGCTGTCCGGGCTGACGACCTTCCTGCTGCAAGCGATATTCCACGTGCGCGGCACCTATCAACGCCCGGATCTGGCCCGGCTGCCGCACTGGTTCGCCGGGGTGTCGGTGTCTTGGATCGGTCCCGCCATCGCCGCCCTGAGCCCGCTGGGATGTCTTGCGGTCCTTGCGGTTCCGGCTGTACACGGCTTTCTGCGGCACACCGTGCCCGGTATGCGGTTGCGCGGCGTCGGCGCCGATGCGGCCGCCGCGGAATCGCTCGGCATCCGTCCCGACCGCTATCGGTTCGCGGCCCTGCTCGTCGCCGGGCTCTTCGGTGGCCTCGCCGGGGCCGAACTGTCGCTCGGCGCGGTAGCCCTGTTCACCGAGAACATGTCGGCCGGTCGCGGCTGGGTGGTGGTGCTGGTACTGCTGATCGCGGGCGGCCGCCTGCGCGTGCTGCTGTTGACACTCGTCGTCTACGCCTACGCCCAGGCCGTCGGGTTCCGCCTGCAAACTATCGGCCTGCCGATGCAATTATCCGATGCCGCACCCTATCTGGCGATGATCGTGGTACTGATCCGCGCCGGTGCGCGCACCCGGCGCCAGAGATCGACACCGGCAGTGATCGATCGAGCGTGAGCGCGAATCATTGTCCACTTCGGTGGGGTTCCAGTTGCTGAATGTGGTGAACAGGTCGCGGATCTGGTCGGTCCGCATGCTGATCGACCACGAGAAGTGGCGAATATGCGTGGTTGCGAAATGCCCGCTGGTGGTCAGGCTCGCCGCCCATGCGTCGGTCTCGAGTTCGCCGTGCGCGCGACGTGGTTCCACGGCAGTCCGGCGGGCCACGATCTGGGCGACTCGCTCGCAGAAGGGCGTGACCGGGACACTCGGGTCGCTGAAGGCGTTGCGCCACACGGCGAAATGGCCGCCGGGTCGCAACACGCGATGCAGTCTGGGTACGACCACGTTCAGATCGAACCAGTGCACGGCGGTGGCCGCGTCCGCGAGATCGTAGAAGCTTGTCGGTAGCCGAACCTGCTCCGCGGTATCGACGTGCACGACCGCGGCCGGGTACCGCCGCCGCAAACGATCCGCCAGGGCCGGGCCCGGTTCGACCGCGTCGACCGACGCGCCCGCCTCGAGCAGTGGCCCGGTGGCCAGTCCGCTACCGGCACCGAGATCAACGGCCCGGATTCCTGGCCGTAGCACCCCGAGATCCTGCAACTCGGCCCAGAGCACGGCCGGATACGGGGGCCTGGCCCGGTCGTAAACCTCAGCATGGGTATCGAAATGCAGTGGGTCGGGCATCCGGAACACCCTAATTCAGTGCTGGCCGTCTCGAGTCCCGTGACCAGCGGCAGAGCGGAGTTCGATGGGGAACCGTGGCTGTCCCTGGGAGCATTACCGAACATCTCCTCGTGCTGCCGGCCCGGCCGTCTGCGCCGCGAGATCGGTTGTGGCACTGAAAGTCCGGTGTTTGCTGGTTGCAGAATGTTGCGAGGTCGGTTTCGTGCCCTTATCCGAACAGGCTGGAGGTCGTTCCCCATCGATTGTGGTAGGTGATCTGTTCCAACGGTGGGCGGGTGGCCGGGCGGAAGGTGGAGGTGGTCGTGTAGCCGATGGCGAGCGTGGCCACCTGGGTGATCTCTGGTGGGATGCCCAGAATGTGGGCGGTCTCGGCTTCGAATTCAGCGAGGTGGTATCCGACGATGGTGCTGCCCAGCCCGCGAGTACGCAACGCCAACTGCAGGCTCCACACCGCCGGATACGCCGAGCCGTAGAAAGCGGTCGAACTCGCGTTGTCACCACTGGGCCGCCCGGGGAGGCACGCCATCACGTAGGCGGGGATGCGTTCCAGTACTGCCAGCAGGTGCTGGCCCGATGCCAGCGTACGAGGTGGCACGAGGTGGCCGTACGCGGCCTGGGATTTCTCGCCACCCGAGCGAATGAATTGTGCTAGTTGGGTTTTCGTCTCTTGGTCGTCGACGACAAGCCACCGGAAGCTCTCGAGGAGAGAGCCTGCCATGGGTGCCTGCTGCGCGATACGCAGGCATTCGGCGAGCAGTTCCGGTTCTACCCGGCGGCCGAGGTCCAGCTTCCGGCGTACCGAACGAGTGGTAGTCAGCAGGGTGTCGTTGTCCATCGCACGCTCCTTCGCAAAAACTTACTTAGTAAGTGTATGTCGTCAGTACTTACAATGTAAGTACAGGCAGATGGATCCGAGGAGAGCGCTGGTGACGGCACGGCGAGAAACGCTTACCCGTGAGCGGGTGCTCGACGCAGCGTTGAACCTGGTCGATACGCAAGGGTGGGCCAAGTTGTCGATGCGGCGGCTCGCCGCGATGGTCGGGGTCGAGGCGATGTCGTTGTACAACCACGTTCGCAACAAGCGTGATCTCCTCGACGGCATGGCGGCGCGGGTGTTCGAGCAGATCGAGCTACCCGATCCGGAACTCCCTTGGCCGCAGCGTGTTCGGGCGTTGTGTCACCACGCCAACATCTGTTTCTCCGCGTATCCGGCTGTTGTCGGTGCGTTGGCGGCAGGGCAGGCCAACCCGCGCTCGCCGGGCGCGCTTCGGTTCATCGATGCCCTGCTGGGTGCTCTGCTGGACGCGGGTCTGGACGAACGCGCCGCGGTCCGGCACTACCGGTCACTGCTGGCGATGCTGTTCGGCAGCGTTCTGGCGCGAACCGGCGATATCGCCGATGCCACCGGCGCACCGGATGAACCGATCACCGACTGGTTTTGCCGCACCGTCACCGCCGAGCAACTGCCGAACCTGCACCGCACTTTGCCCGCCCTCATCGATGTCGACTGCCGGCCCGACTTCGACCACACCATCGATATGTTCCTCGCCGGACTGCAAGCGACCGCGGGCGAATCCGCGAGCGGGCCTCATTCGACCGGCCAGCGGTAGGTCTGGTCGAACTGTTCGCGCGCGTAGGGCTGCGGATCCGCGAAGCACAGCCGCCAGGTCCTGATGTCCGACTCCTCGATGCTCCCCAGGTCTTCGGGAATCTCGTCAGCGAAGTAGTGCAGGCTCTGCGGGTGCAGGACGCCGGGTCCGGGCGCACGAGAAGATCGCCTGGCCGGCGAACAGTAGCTGACGCCGTGCCGGCACGAGCGGAAAGTGGTTGCGCGGGAAGGAGATCCGGAGCCGCGCGCCCACTCGCAGCGTGCATCGCCCGGGACCCGCCGCGGGAAGCCGGTTCGTTCAGCACGGCCAGCCGGTATCGCCCATTGCCGGGTGGCCCGCACAGGGAGTACTGGCGGACCAGTCCGGTGTCGATCACCCGGATGACGTGGCAGGACGGTCGCAAGGTCGGCACGGTCGGCGAGATCCGCACGGCCGACGGCGAGCTGTGCGTCTCGGTGGAGGCGTTGTTCATCGACAAGACCGTTCCGCGCCCGCGCTAGCGCCGCAAGGCATCGGCGCTCGCGGGACCGAATACGGAGGTGCCCCATGGGCAAGTTGGACGGGCGGGCGGCGATCGTCACCGGCGCGGGGATGGGCGTCGGTCGCGGGATCGCGGGCGCACTGGCTCGCGCGGGCGCGGACGTGCTGGTCGCGGAGATCGACGAGACCGCGGGCGCGGACACCGCGCGGTGGTTGCGTGAAACCTGGGGTGTGCGTGCGAGATTCGTGCATACGGACGTGACGCGGCAGTCGCAGATCGAGGCGATGGTGGATACCGCGGTGGCCGAGTACGGGCGGCTGGACATCGCGAATCAGCGAGTAGGACAAGAACATACAGGGCACCAGGAAGCCTTGGAGGGCACGTCCGGCGATCAGCAGGCCGTAGCTGGGCGCCACCGCCGACAGGAGCGATCCCGCGGCCGTCAGCGCGATCGCGGTGAGCAGAAGTTTGCGTTTGCCGTGGATGTCGGCTTGCCGAGCAGCGGTGCGGTGACCGCCCCGACGAGCAGGAACGAGGTCAACAGCCAGGCGCCCTGGGTGGTGTGGAAGTGCCCGGCGATCAGCGGCAGCGACACCGAGATCATCTGATAGCTGAGCGAGAGCAGTTCGACGACCAGCACGATCCCGAACAGCGAGAGGATCACCCGAGGCGTCCACGACGCCTCGGGTGGGGGCCCGGGGCCTACGGTCGGCGTGTCCTGTGGCGATGGATCCATGGCCGGCGTCCTTTCACGCGCACCCATCCGAATCTGGTGCCGCGACTTCGCCCACACGGGGCGGGGTGCTTGTCGTCGGGCATGACGTGCATCACACGATCAATGCCGTGCCGGGGCAATCGAAGTCCCGGTGTGCGGGAACGCGGCGACGCGGTTCAGTGGTGGTCGGCGACGAGTCGCCATGGCGGAACCGGTGGGCGAGGTCGGTTTCGACGCGTTGACGTTCGAGGCAGTCGCGCGGCCGCGCCAGGGCGTCGAAGGCGACGTTGTAGCGGCGCTGGGAGACCGAGCGCGACATGGTCCGCCGCCGATCCCACGCGGACAGCGGCGAAGTTGTCCGGGTTTCGGGCCGGTCAGGTGGAGGCGCGGATGGTGAGCGACACCGGCAGCACGACCCGCTCGCCGGGGACCTGCTGGCCGGTGGTCAGCCGGAGCAGGATCTCCACCATCGCGCGGATCTGTTCCCGGGGGTCCTGATGGACCGATGTCAGGGGCGGTGTCGTTGCCGGGGCGAGGGTCGGGTGATCGTCGAAACCGATGACGGCCACGTCGGTGGGGACCCGGCAGCCGGCTGCGGCCAGCGCCCGCAGCGCACCGGCGGCCATGGGGTCGCTGGCGGCGAACACCGCGTCGAGTTCGGGGGCGCGATCGAGCAGCCGGCGCATCGCCTCCTCGCCCCCGGCGATGGTGAAGTCCCCGGACTCGACCAGATTCCGCCCCCGCACCCCGCGATCGCGCATCGCGGCGCGCCAGCCGGCGAGCCGGTCGGCGGCGGCGGGATGTTCGGCCGGGCCGGATACCGTCGCGATCCGGCGGCGACCCTGGTCCACGAGGTGATCGACCGCGAGCCGGGCGCCGGCGGCGTTGTCGAAGTCGACCACGTGCTGGGCTCGTCGGCCGCTGTGCGTGCGGCCACCGAACACCACCGGGATCCGCAGCGTGCCCAGCGCGCCGGGCAGCAGATCGCCGCGGTGCGGGGCGAAGACCAACGCGCCGTCGACGTGGCCACCGTCGAGGAAGCTGACCACGCGCGGCACATCGGCGTGGTTGTCGACGAACATCACCAGCAATTGTCCACCGTGCGTGGACAATTCGGCGTAGGCGGCGCGGATCACCGCACCGAAGTACGGGTCGTCGAGCACCTTCGCCTCCGGCTCCGACAACACCAGCGCGATCGCCCCGGTGCGGCGGGTGACCAGCGACCGGGCCGCCAGATTGGTGGTGTAGCCCAGCCGGGCCGCGGCGGTGCGCACCGCGTCGCGCGCGGGGGCGCTGACGTAGGCGTCGTCGTTGAGGGCCCGCGATGCCGTGGACCGCGAGACCCCGGCGTAGGCGGCGACATCCTCGAGGGTGGGCCGGTTGGGCCCGGGCCGAGCGGACACTCGTTTCACCTCCCACGGACCGGACCGTCAACGCCCTCGAGGTTACACATCTCTGAGAGCGTTTCCATAGCTAATTCGTCGCCACTTCGAGCCCATTAATAGGCTATTGACAGGGGTTGAGAGCGGAGTCACACTCTCATTCATCTCTGAGAGCGCTCCCAGGGCGGTCCCAAGTTTGATCAATGAGGAGTTCGAACGTGCGACACATACTCCGCAAAGTGCTCATCACATGCGCCGTGCTCGCGGTCGGGACCAGCGGCATCAGCGGCTGCGCCGGCGGTGGCAGCGGCATCACACTGACCGTCGCCACGTTCGGCGAATTCGGTTACGAGAACCTGGTGCAGGAGTACCAGCGGGCCCATCCCGGCATCACCGTCACGCTGCGCAAGACCGGCCAGGGCGGACCGTACCACCAGGACCTGCTCACCAAACTCGCTGCCGGATCCGGACTTTCGGACGTGGTCGCGATCGAGGAGGGGCACCTCTCCGACATCGCCGACAAGTCCGGCAAGTTCAACGACCTCGCCACGATCGGCCCCAAGGACGTCACCCCGGCCCGCTGGCTGCCGTGGAAGTACCAGGAGGGAAAGTCCAAGGACGGCAAATGGATCGGCTACGGCACCGACATCGGCCCGCTGGCCATGTGCTACCGCAAGGACATGTTCGCCGCGGCCGGGCTGCCGACCGACCCCGACGCGGTGAAACCGCTGTTCGCCACCTGGGACAGCTACTTCGCGGCGGGGCGGCAGTACGTCGCCGCCACCCACACGCCCTGGTTCGATTCGGGCTCACAGGTTTTCAACTCCATGGTGAACCAGCTCGACACCGGCTACTTCGGCACCGACGACGCACTCACCATCTCCAGCAACCCGCCGCTGAAGTCGGCCTGGGACAAGGTGACCGCCGCCATCGTCGACGGTGAGTCCGCCAAGCTGACCTCGTTCAGCCCCGAGTGGCAAACCGGATTCAAGCAGAGCGCCTTCGCCACCACGGTCTGCCCGGGCTGGATGCTCGGCGTCATCAAGGAGAACGCGGGACCCGGCAACAGCGGGAAATGGGCTGTCACCGAAGCCTTCCCGGGCGGCGGCGGCAACTGGGGCGGCTCGTTCCTGACCGTGCCCAAGCAGAGCAAGCATCCCGAGGAGGCCGCGGCACTGGCGGCCTGGCTGACCGCGCCCGAGCAGCAGATCAAGGCGTTCGGGGCGAAGGGCCCGTTCCCGAGCCAGGTGCAGGCACTGCGGGATCCGGCGCTGTTGTCGGCCACCGACGACTACTTCGGTGGCGTGCATTCCGGCGCGCTGTTCGCCGCGCAGGCCATGAAGGTCGGACACGCGCAGTACAAGGGACCCAAGGACGGCCAGATCCAGGAGAGCGTCGTCAAACCCGCGCTCACGGCGGTCGAACAGGGCACCTCGCCGGCCGACGGCTGGAAACAGGTCGTCGAGGGCGCCGAGAAGCTCGTCGGCAAGTAGCGGTCCGGCATGTTCCTCGCACAACGGTCCGGCGCCGCCCGATTCGCGAAGCTGGATCGGAAGCTGTCGCCCTACCTCTACATCGCGCCGTTCTTCGTGATCTTCGGGGTGGTGGGGGTGTTCCCGCTGCTCTACACCGTCTATGTGTCGCTGTTCCATTGGGAGCTGGGCGCCGACCACCCGCGGTTCGCCGGACTGGGCAACTACAGCGCGCTGCTCGGCGACGACGAGTTCTGGACAGCGCTGCTCAACACCGTGAGCATCTTCGTGCTGTCCAGCGGGCCGCAGATCGTGGTCGCGGTACTGCTGGGGGCGCTGCTGGACCGGGTCACCCGCTTCCCGACGGTCTGGCGGACGGCCGTGCTGCTTCCCTACGCGGCCAGCCTGGTCGCGGTCGGGGTCATCTTCACCAACCTGTTCGGGCCGACCTACGGCCTGATCAACGCGCTGCTGGAGATCGTCGGTGTGCACCGAATCGATTGGCAGGCAAATAGATTCGCCAGCCACATCGCCATCGCGACGATGGTGAACTGGCGCTGGACCGGATACAACGCCCTGATCGTGCTGGCGGCGATGAAGGCGATTCCGCGGGAGCTGTACGAAGCGGCGATCGTGGACGGCGCCGGCGCGGTGCGGCGGTTCGTCAGCATCACGCTGCCGCTGCTGCGGCCGACGCTGATCTTCATCATCGTCACCTCGACCATCGGGGGCCTGCAGATCTTCACCGAACCGAAACTGTTCGACGCCCAGCCGGGGTCCAACAACGGCGGCTCGAAACACCAGTTCCAGACCATTTCCCTGTACCTGTACCAGTCGGCGTTCGAGACCCAGCAGCTCGGCTACGCCGCCGCCATCGGCTGCGCGCTGATGATCGTGATCCTGCTGTTCGCGGTAGTCAACTTCCTGCTGACCAGGCGGCTGGCCGCGGGCGGTGAGAAATGAGGCGATCGGGCTGGACCCAGTTGCGCGGCCTCTGGGTCTACGGGCTCCTGCTGGCGTTCGTGCTCGGTTCGGCGTTCCCGTTCTACTGGTCGTTCCTGGTCGCCAGCCGGGACAACGGGATGCTGGGCGACAAGATCCCGCCGCTGCTGCCCGGCGGCAACTTTCTCGCCAACGCGAGCCGGGCCGTGCACGCGGTGGCGTTCTGGAAGTCGTTGGGCAACAGCGTGATCGTGTCCGGCACGGTGGCGGCCTCCACGGTGCTGTTCGCGACCCTGGCCGGATTCGCGTTCGCGAAACTCCGGTTCCGGGGGCGGCAGCCGCTGTTCCTGTTCGTCGTCGCGACCCTGGCGCTGCCCACGCAACTGGGTGTCATCCCGCTGTACATCGCGATGTCGAAGTTGGGGTGGACCGGGCATCTCACCGCGGTCATCGCGCCGAGCCTGGTGTCCGCGCTGGGGGTGTTCTGGATGCGCCAGTACACCCTCGACGCGATTCCCGACGAGCTGGTGGAGGCCGCCCGCGTGGACGGCTGCTCGATGATCCGCATCTACTGGCACGTCTGCCTGCCCGCGGTCCGCCCGGCCGCGGCGTTCCTGGCCATGTTCACGTTCATGACGGCCTGGAACGACTTCTTCTGGCCGCTGGTCGTGCTCGACGCCGACAACCCGACCGCGCAGGTCGCCATCGAGGAACTACAGAGCGGCTACTACGTGGACTACTCGCTGGTCCTGGCCGGGACCACCCTCGCCACCATCCCGATTGTGATCGTCCTCGCCGCGCTCGGCCGCCAGATCGTGGCCGGCGTCATGCAGGGCGCCGTCAAAGGCTGACGCGAAAGGACGACCGTGACCCAGCTTCTCTTCCCTCCCGATTTCGTGTGGGGGGCGGCGACCGCCGCCTTCCAGATCGAGGGATCCACGACGTCCGACGGGCGGACCGACTCGATCTGGGATGCGTTCTGCCGCAGGCCCGGCGCCATCGCCGGCGGCGACACCGGTGAACCCGGAGCCGACCACTACCGGCGGATGCACGACGACGTCGGGCTCATGACCGAACTCGGCCTGCACGCCTACCGGTTCTCGATCGCATGGCCGCGGGTGCGGCCCGACGGCGGGGTGGTCAACCCGGCCGGGCTGGGGTTCTACGACCGGCTCGTCGACGCGTTGCTGACGGCCGGAATCGATCCGTGGATCACCCTGTATCACTGGGATCTGCCCCAGGCACTGGAGGATCGCGGGGGCTGGGCGAATCGGGACACCGCGCAGCGCTTCGCCGACTACACCGAGGCGGTGATCGGCGCACTCGGCGACCGGGTGCGGCACTGGGGCACCCTCAACGAACCGTGGTGCTCGGCGTTCATGGGCTACGCCCAGGGCACGCACGCCCCCGGGCGCACCGAACCGGCGGCCGCGGTGGCGGCCACCCACCATCTGTTACTGGCTCATGGCTTGGGGCTGCGGGTGATTCGTGAGTTGGCGCCGCACGCGCAGGCCGGGTTGGCGCTGAATCTGTACCCGGTGCGGGTGGCCGATCCCGCCGATCCGGCGGACCTGGACGCCGCGCGCCGCATCGACGGGCTACAGAACCGGATCTTCCTCGATCCGCTGCTGCGCGGGGCGTATCCGGAGGACATGCTGGCCGATCTCGCGCCGTTCGCCCTGCCCGAGCTGATCGGCGCCGATGACGCGAAACTCATCGGCGCCCCGCTCGACTACCTGGGATTCAATTACTACCGCGACTATTTCGTCACCGCGAAACCCGACGGGACGAATCCGGCACACACGCCGTGGGTGAGCGCCGAGCACGTCCGGTTCCCCGACCGCGGCCTGCCGCGCACCGCATGCGGCTGGGACGTCGCGCCCGACGGGCTGAGCGAGCTGCTGTCGCGGCTGCATCGCGACTATCCCGGGGTGCCGCTCTACATCACCGAGTGCGGTGCGGCCTACGACGATCGGATCACCGCCGACGGCTCGATCGCCGACGATGCCCGGATCACCTTCCTGCACAGCCATCTTCGCGCCGCGCACACGGCGCTGGCGGCGGGAGTGGACCTGCGCGGGTTCTTCTACTGGTCACTGCTGGACAACTTCGAATGGGCCGAGGGATACGCCAAGCGGTTCGGCATCGTCCACGTCGACTACGAAACCCAGGTTCGCACACCGAAAGCCAGCGCCCGGTGGTATTCGCGAGTGATCGCCGAGCACGCCGTACCGTGACCGGTCCGCGCGAATCCACCGCAGCGCGGTCAGTCGATCCGGACCGGTGTGACCAGGATCCGGTCGTGGCCGATCATCCGCCGCGGGCCGGTGAGTTCGACGGCCATGCCGCACGGCAGGTCGGTGGCCGAGCGCCCGACGAAGATCTCGACGATGCCGGGCTCGACGATGCGGTGCATATCCATACCGGTGAATCCGGTGCGGTCCGCGTGCAGGGTGAAGCTCACCCGCGCACTGTCCCCGGGCCCGAGCGTCACCCGGGTGAATCCGGCGAGCTCCCGTACCGGCCTGGTGACCTGGGCTCGGGTGTGGTGCAGGTACAGCTGCACGGTCTCCGCTCCGGCGCGGTCACCCGTATTGCGCACTGTCACCGAGACGTCGACCGTGCCGTCGGTCGGGATCGCGGAGTCACTCAGCGCCGCCTCCGAACAGGCGAATGTCGTATAGGAGATGCCGTGGCCGAACGGGAACAACGGGGCCGGATCGAGATTGCTGATGCCCGCGCTGTTCCCGCCGAGCGGCGGCTGCAGGTATGTGGTCACCGATCCGGGTGATCGGGGAATCTGCACCGGCAGCCGTCCGGACGGGGTGATCCGCCCCGACACGACCCCGGCGATCGCGCCGCCGCCCTCCTCGCCGGGCATGAACGCCTGGATCATCGCGGCCGATCCGGTGTACCGGCCCAGTGCGTACGGACGTCCCGAGATCACCACGAGCACAACGGGTGTGCCGGTGGCGAGCAGCGCCTGCACGAGTTCCCCCTGCACGCCGGGCAGATTCAGGTCCTCGGCGTCACATCCCTCCCCGGAGGTGCCGTGGCCGAACATTCCGGCCCGGTCGCCGACGACCGCGATGCACACATCGGATTCCCGCGCGGCGGCGACAGCCGGGCCGAAACCGGAACGGTCGACGTCGCTGATCGGGCAACCGGGGTGAACCGCGATCCTCGCGCCCGGCAGTTCGTTTCGCAACGCCTCGCCGAAAGATGGTGCGGCGACACCGATTCCGAGGCCGGGATAGCGCGGCAGCACATGATTCGGAAAGGAATAGCAGCCCATCAGCGCGAGCGGATCGTTCGCGCACGGTCCCACCACCGCTATGGTCGACGCCGACGCGGCCAACGGTAACGTGCCATCGTTGGCCAGCAGCACCACCGACCGCTCGGCGATATCCCGGGCTATCGCCCGGTTGCCCGGCGAATCGAGATCGACCGGCTCGGCGCGCGGCGTCCACTCCGCGTCCAGTAGGCCCTGTTCGGCCTTCTGCCGCAGCAGCCGCAGCACCGAGCGATCCACCAGATCTTCGGAGACCTTCCCCTCCTGAACCAGTGACAGTAATTCCTCGCCGTAGCACAGGGTCTGCGGTAACTCGACATCGATGCCCGCGCGCAGCGCGATCGCGCCCGCCGCGCCGGTGCCGTCGGCCACCCGATGCATCGTCTCGAGGAAGGCGATGGCCCAGTAGTCCGACACCACCACCCCCTCGAAACCCCACTCCTGCCGCAGGATTCCGGTGAGCAGCGCCGTATTCGCCGCCGCCGGAACACCATCCAGGTCGACATAGGCGTTCATCACCGAACCGGCTCCGCCCTCCCGGACCGCCATCTCGAAGGGCGGAAGGATGACATCGCGCAGCTCGCGCGGGCCGATCGATACGGGCGCATGGTTACGCGCGGCCCGGGACGCGGAGTATCCGGCGAAATGCTTCAGTGTCGCCACCACTCCCGAGTCCTGCAGCCCCCGCACATAGGCAGCGCCGAGAATGCCTGCCAGATAGGGATCTTCACCGAGGGTCTCTTCGACGCGCCCCCACCGGTAGTCCCGCACGACGTCCAGTACCGGCGCCAGTCCCTGATGTACGCCCACCGCATGCATATCCGCCCCGATCGCCCGCGACATCCGCTCCACCAGCGCGGGATCGAAGGTGGCGGCCCAGGCCAGCGCGGTCGGATATACGGTGGCGCCGAGGGTGGTGAACCCGGTCAGGCACTCCTCGTGCACCAACGCCGGGATACCCAGCCGGGTCCGCTCGACGATCTCGCGTTGCAGCGCGATCAGGCGCTGCACCCCTGCGCCGGCACTGACCGGGCCGGTGCCGAAAACTCTTGTCAGATGGCCTGTTCCGTGTTCGTAGGCGTCATCGGACCGGGCCGATCCATCGGCGAAGACGTCCTGCATCGGCGCGACGTCGCCGCTGATCTCAGCGCTGCCCGGCCAGGCGCTGCCCAGCTGGGCCAGCTTCTCCGGCAGCGTCATCTCCGCCAGCAGCGCCCGCGCGCGCTCTCCCGGCGGCAGAGAGCTGTCGTGCCAGCGCCGTACCCGTTTTTCGTTCGCGGGCTCGTTCATCGGTGTCCCTGTACGGCCGCGGTCGAGTCGCGCACGACCAGCTGCGTCGCGAGTTCGACATGATGGGAATCCAGTGGTTCACGATCGATCAGCTTGAGCAGCGTGCGCACGGCGACCCGGCCCATATCCCGCAGTGGCTGGCGGATCGCGGTCAGCGCGGGGGTTGCCAGGCGCGCGAGCACCGTGTCGTCGAACCCGATGACACTCAGGTCGTCGGGCACGCGCAGCCCGCGGCGGCGAGCGGCTTCGATGACACCCAACGCGGTCGTGTCGCTGGCGCCGAAAACGGCCGTCGGCGGATCGGCCAGATCCAGCAGCCGCCCGCCCATCTCGACGCCCGCGGGATAGTCGAATGCGCCGCCGTGCAGTACGAGCGCCGGATCGTAGGCGACGCCGGCGCCCTCCAGCGCGGCGCGATAACCGTGCAGGCGTGCCTGCCCCGGCACGGATTGCGTTGGCCCGCCGACGAATCCGATCCGGCGGTGCCCCAGGCTCAGCAGATGCTCGGCCGCGGCGACCCCGCCGGTCCAGTTGGTCGCGCCCACGCTGGTGACCTCGGTGCGGGGGGAGTTCAGCGGGTCGATGACGACCAGTGACAACCCCGCCCGCGCGAAGGCCTCGACCTGTGCCGGCGTCAGCTCCGAGGTGACCACGATCAACCCGGCGCGGCCGTTGCTCTTGAGCCGCTGGGCCCACTGGTCCTGCGGCGTCAAGGGGCCGCCCCGGTCCGCGTCGCGCACCCGGCTCACGACGACATCCACCGCCAGTTCGGCCGCGGCCTCGGTGACGCCCCGAATGACCTCGAGCTCGTACGGGCTGTCCAGACAGTCGAACACGGCGTCGATGGTGCGGGCGGGCTCGGCCACGCGCCGCCCGCGCTGCGGTACATAGCCGGACTCCTGCAGCACCCCCTCCACGCGGGCCCGGGTGGTATTCGCGACGTCCGCGCGACCGTTGACGACCTTCGACACCGTCGCGAGCGACACCCCGGCGATGTCGGCCACCGTCGCCAATGTCACCTGCCTGCTCGGCACGTCGCCCACCGGTTACCTCCCAAATCGCAAATTTTCGACACACTTTACGCCGGGGTTCATCGAATAAACAGCCCTTGACCGGCCTCGGTGCACGGCCTATCTTCCGTCCATCGAGATATTTACTTTCGAAAGTTTTCGAATCTTCAATGGGGAAGTGACATCATGGCGCTGCTCACTCGACGCACCGTCTTGCGCGCGACTGCCGCGACCGTTCTGCTCACCCTCGTCGCGGCCTGCGGCACCGCGGGCCCGGCCTCCGGCCGACCCAGCGCCTGGGCCCTGACCGGCGGCGACGAGCAGGTGTTCCGCAGTTCGTTCGACAGCCAGGGAATCAACGGCCAGTTCTTCGGCAACGACGCATACAAACAGAAGATCCGCTCCGCCGTCGGGTCCGGTCAGGCGCCGACACTCATCTTCAGCTGGGGCGCGGCCGGAACGCTGAAATCCTGGGTGAATGCGGGCAAGATCATGGACCTCACCCCGCTGGTACAGCAGGATCCGGCCCTGACCGGCCGGTTCCTGCCCTCGGTTGCCAAGACCGGCACCATGGATGGCAAAACCTACGCCGTACCGAACAACAGCATGCAGCCGGTCATGCTGTTCTACAACAAGGAGCTGTTCGACCGGATCGGCGCGCAACCGCCCACGACCTGGGACGAATTGATGGCCCTGGTGCCGCGGTTCAACCAGGCCGGGATCGCCCCGCTCTCACTCGGCGGGCAGAGCAAGTGGCCGCAGCTGATGTGGGAGGAGTACCTCGTCGACCGCATCGGCGGGCCCGCGGTGTTCGATGCGATCGCCGCACAGCAGCCCGGCGCCTGGTCCGATCCTGCTGTGCTGCAGGCGAACCGGATGATCCAGCAACTCGTGAACGCGGGCGGATTCGTCAAGGGCTTCGATTCCATCGCCACCGACTCCAATGCCGACACCGCGCTGCTCTACACCGGCAAGGCCGCGATGTATCTGATGGGCTCCTGGGCCTTCCCGACGATCAAACAGGCCGATCCGGATTTCGCCGCGACCAAGCTGGGGTACACGACATTTCCGGCGGTTACCGGCGGCAAGGGCGACCCCGCCGACGTGGTCGGCAACCCGGCGAACTTCTGGTCGGTGTCGGCCACGGCGAGCAAGGCCCAGCAGCAGGCGGCCGTCAAGTATCTGCGCGACGGCGACATGAACGACGCGTATGTCCAGAACCTGCTCGCCGGTGGCTCGGTGCCCCCGGTCACGGGCATCGAGGCGAAGGTGGCCAAAGCTCAGGACCCGCGGTATCTCTCGTTCGTGTACGGCCTGGCGAGCCACGCACCCAGCTTCCAATTGTCCTGGGACCAGGCGATTTCGCCGGGACAGGCGGATGCGCTGCTCACCGCGCTGGATCAGCTGTTCGGTCGGCAGATCACGCCGGAACAGTTCTCCACGACCATGAATGCCACCATCGGCAAGTGACGGAGACGCTCATGGTCACCCCGCGCACTCGGGTACCCGCACGGACCGGCCCGCACCCGCTCATGGCCGTGCCCGCGCTGGCGTTCTTCACCGTGTTCGCGCTGCTGCCGATGGTGGGCGTGGTCGCGCTGAGCCTGCTGCGATGGGACGGCGTCGCCGCACCCGGCTGGGCGGGCCTGACGAATTGGACTACCGCACTGCATGATCCGGTCACCTACCATGCGATCTGGTTGTCGGTGCAGGTGATGGCGCTGAGCTGGCTGTTCCAGACGCCGGTCTCGCTGCTGCTCGGGGTACTGATCGCGGGCCGCGGCAGGTACCGGTCGATGCTCGGGGTGATGTATTTCGTTCCACTGCTGCTGTCCTCGGCGGCGATCGCGATCGCCTTCAAGGCGCTGCTGGACCCGAATTTCGGCATGAGCCGGGCGTTCGGTCTGGGCATGCTGTCCCAGGACTGGCTCGGCGATCCACACCTGGCGCTGTACGTGGTGATCTTCGTGATCGGCTGGCAGTTCGTACCGTTCCACACGCTGCTGTATCAGGCGGGCGTGCGGCAGATCCCGGCGCAGCTGTACGAGGCCGCGCGGCTCGACGGCGCCGGGCGGGTGCGGCAGTTCGCCCACATCACGCTGCCGCAACTGCGCTATACGATCCTGACCTCGTCCACGCTGATGCTGGTGGGCTCGCTGACCTACTTCGACCTGGTGTTCGTGCTCACCGGCGGCGGACCGGGCAACGGGACCCGGATCCTGGCGTTGGACATGTACCTGCAGGGCTTCTCCAACAACGACATGGGACGCGCGAGCACCGTGGCGGTACTGCTCGTGGTCGCGGGCCTGGCCCTGTCGCTGGGCCTGGCCCGGCTGGCCCGGTTCTCGCGCGGCAGCCAGCTGGACGGTGCGTGACCATGGCCTCGAAGACATTGCGGCACAGCAACATTCCCGGCGGCCTGGCCGGCCTCGTCTGGCTGGTGATCGTGCTGGTTCCGGTGTACTACATCGTCGTGACCAGCCTGCGCGAGCAGCGCGGATTCTATGACGCCAATCCGCTGTCCGCACCCATCCATCCGACCCTGAACAACTATGTGCTGGTGCTGCGCAACGACTTTCCGCGCTACCTCGGCAACAGCGCGCTGGTCACGCTCGGCACGGTGGTCATCACGGTCGCGGTATCGCTGATGGCGGCGTATTTCGTGGTGCGCGGCCGGACCCGGTTCGCCGCGCTCACCTATCGGGCGTTCCTGCTGGGGCTGGCAATACCGTTGCAGGCCACGATCATTCCGGTCTATTACCTGATCACCCGGATCCACCTGTACGACACGCTGCTCGCGGTGATCCTGCCGTCGGTGGCGTTCGCGATCCCGCTGACGGTGGTGATCCTGGCCAACTTCCTGCGCGACGTGCCGAACGAACTGTTCGAATCGATGCGCGTCGACGGCGCCGGACACTGGCGAATCCTGTGGAGCCTGGTCCTGCCGCTGGTCCGCCCGGCCGTGCTGACCGTGGCGGTGTACGACGGGCTGACCGTCTGGAACGGCTTCCTGTTCCCGCTGATCCTGACACAGAGCTCGGATCAGCGGGTCCTGCCCATGGCGCTGTGGGCATTCCAGGGGCAGTTCCGGGTGAACATCCCCGCGGTGCTGGCCGCCGTCGTACTGTCCACACTGCCCGTCCTGGCCCTGTACATCCTCGGCCGCCGCTATCTGGTCGCCGGGCTCACCGCCGGATTCGGCCGGTAATCGGACCCGCGCCCTATGTCACGGCTTCCGGGGGTGTGCCGGAGACCCCCGACTCGGTGGCTCAGACTGTCAGCTGAGCATTACCCGCGACGATCTCGTGCGCGGTGTCCACCCGGATGTTCACCCGTCCGGCGCCCGGATTGAAATAGATCGCCGTCGGCGCTCCGGGCCCGTCGAATCCGGACAGCGAGAACGGCTGTGACCCGGTGGCCCCGGTGTCGAGGTTCTGCCAGGTCAGCGTGCCCTGGATGAAGCACTGTGGCCCCGACCCCACGAAATAGCTGGACAGCAGCACAGCCACCGGGCCCGGCGTCTGCCCTGGATACACCGACCCCTTGCCCGCCAGGTACCCGCCGCAGGTCACCGTATCGGAGCCCATCAGCGTCCCCAGTGTCACCGTGGGGGAGAACCCCACCGAACTGGCGGCGGTATCCGCCCCCGCGACCCCCGCTCCGGCAACGACCGCCCCGATCACCGCCGCGACACCCACCAACCGACCGACAACCGTCCGCACGAGAGTCTCCTTCCGAGATTCCTTCCAGCACTACGCTTTCCGCTATTTTGTCGTGCTTCGGGCCTTCGCTGTTACGGCCCCGTCGCACTCCCAGGGATACGATCACCGATTTGGGTGGCCCGATCCCGCCCCACCCGGTGGGGGGAGCGGGTCACGCCACCGTAGCTCAGGGGACGCCGCCGCAGCACGACCATCGACGACGTGCGCGGGTCGGACGCTGTCCGGCGATTCGGACCGAGGCGACGTGCGAGCCGGTGACACACTCACCGCTGGTGCTCGAAGCACGTGCCTGGACACCCGTTCGCTGGGCGGTGCCGGCTCGCGAAACCAACTGCGGTGGGCGGCATGTCGCCAGATCCGGCGGACTTGGACCCCACGGGCCGTCACCGATAGCAGATCTGGTTTGCGACCTGAGTGGGAACACCGGTGCATATTTGCCCGGTGCCGATCGCGACGGCCTCCCATGTGTTGTTGGTGTAGTGGTAGAGAATCTTGGTGCGCTCCCGGGTGCCGCCGTGCGTTCCGTTGTGGGCCATGGCCCAGCCGCCCGCGCAACCGATCTGATCCTCGAGTTCGATCGGTTGGTAGAGGCGCGATTCGTACACGCTGTTGCGCAAGGCTTGCCCCAGCACGTTCTTCCCCACAGGACAGCCGTCCGCCGGTCCGCTGGCGGCAGATGTGTCCGCCGACGTGGTCGGCGTGGTGCTCTCTTTCTGTGCGGGCGCTGGCGGGGTCTGTGTGATGGGTGCTGACTGATCGTCCGCGCTGGTGGTCACCGCCGCCGGCGGTCCGGAGCCCGCCGTCGTGGACGGGATGCTGGTTGTCGTGGGCAGGGTGCTGGTCGTCGTCCTCGAGGACACCGGCATCGAACTACACCCCGACACCGCGACCAGCCCCACCGCGATCACACCCCAAACTCGAATACTCCCACCCTGCATGAGCGTCTCCTTTCACACCGTTCAATCGGTGTCGGGCCGGATTCGTTTCAGCACTCGACCGACTGAACCCGGTGGGCCAGTGGGAATCGGATCTGCATGCCTCTCACGGGACTCGACGAGAAGGACATACTGTCGGTATGACTCACACCGTGTTGTATGACGACGGCCTGGTTGAGCTCGATCAAGAGGGCATCACGCTGCGCCGGTACTACTTTCCCTGGGCGGGCAGCAAGCGTATCCCGTACACGGATATTCAGAAGGCCGAAGACCATGTGATGGGAGCGTGGACCGGCAAAGGCCGGCTGTGGGGCAGCGGGGACCTACGCCACTGGGCACCGCTGGACCTGCACCGCCCCAGGAAGGACACCGCCATAATTCTCGATCTCGGCAAGTTCGTACGGCCGGTCTTCTCTCCCGACGACCCCGCACGCGTACTGGCACTGCTGCGCCAGTACGCGAACCGGTGACAGTTCGGGTGCCGCCGATGACGCTCTCGGTGCCAGGAAGTGGTAGCGATCGGTACAGATCCATGCCGGCGACGGCGATCGACGCCACCCGGCGGGATCACCGAGACTTCGGGTCAGGAGGCAGTGTCCGGGTTTCTGCGCGTCAGGAATGATTTCGATTCGTCGATCGGAGTGTTCTGCGCTGCGGCGAGCCACCAGTTTCCATCGCGCTCGACCAATACATACAGTGCGACCTCGGAGAAGGCGTCGGGATCGAGGGCCTGTCTGCGGATCTGGGTGACGATCACGCCCGGGGCGGGGCTGGTCGCGACGACGACCTCGAAACGGGAGGCCGGTGCGACGAGCTTGCCCGGTCGCATCATTCGGCGGTGGATGGCGTTGAGCTGGCTGTGGCCGATGACCAGTGCGCCGAAGGGCGTGCCCCACAACACGTCCGCGGCGAAGGAGTTGTCGTAGCGGTCGGCGTCGGTGGTCTCGCCGGCCTTCTGTAATTCGGCGGCGAGACCGGCGGCCACGGCCTGCGTGGTCGCGTCGGCGGTCGGGTCGTTCAGTGTCGGTCGAGTATCCATGTGTGCCTCCGTTTTTCGGTACTGACCACAGCCTGCAATCTCAACCAACGTTGAGGTCAAGTTCGCTGCGAGCGAAGCCGCATCCGCATGACGACACCGCTCACGGATCGGGCGAAGGTCGGCGGGATCGCCGCAGTCGTCGCGATCCCGATCGCCGTCGTTCTTGTCGCCGTCGCGCAGTGCGCAACGAGTTCGAACAGTTCACTGGGGGTGGCGAGTTCGCCTATCTCAGCGGCGAATTCCGGTTCGGCACACGGTCCCACCCAAACCGGCGATCCGCTGGGGAGCCGACGCGGGCCTGGGGGAGGGGCGTTCAAACTGGTGAGTCTTCGGGGCGGGCGGTTCACCAGGGCAAGGGTGTGGGGCGAACCGGGGAAGGGTTCTCGGCGTGGCGCGTTCACGTCTTTCGGATCGCGACTGCAAGTCGCTCTGCGGCATATTGCGCAGGTCGGCGTGGACGCTCGACTGGTCGTCGAGCCGACTGTCGCATGACCTTGCTGCGGGCCGCGGGGTGGTGACCGAGTGCCTCTGCGGACGCAGGTGGTACACGTAAGGGCGGTCTCAGCGTCGGCTGGGTCCGCCCTTACGTTGTGTTCAAGGATGTGAAGCCGCTGAATGTGGTCGAAAGGCTTTGTGGCGCAAGGGAAGGCCGCCGCGTGAGCGGGGCTATGAGTGCTGTGGGGCGGGCTGGATCAGTTCGATGAGGTTTCCTTCGGGGTCCTTGACGTAGGCGAACCGGGCTCCGGGGTGGACCGCGTCGGCCGGTGGCCAGATGGCTTCGGCTCCGTTGTCGGTGAGTCGGGTGTAGGTGGTGTTCAGGTCGTCGACTTCCAGCGCCCAGTGTCCGCAGCCCTGGCCGCGGAGGGTGTCCAGCGGGTCGCCGAAAGTTGTTGTGCGCGTTGATCCGGCACGTTCGATCAGTTCGATTCGCGTGCCGTCGGCGGCTTGGAGTATCACGGTGCGGACGGGAGGTTCCGCGATCTCGAATTGCTCGATCACCTCGGTGAATCCGAGTGCGTGGGCGTACCAGTGCTGCTGCGCGGTGAGGTCGGCGACCGATCGGTCGACACCGTCGTGGCCGGAACCATCCGCACTCTGGTGCACGGGCTGTCCTGAAGGCTGCACGATGATGGACACAGCCGCGGCCATGCGCGCGGAAAGACTGCTCGTAGGGCCGGATACGAACTCGGAGATCTCATGTCATTTCGTTGGGGCATCGTCGGAACCGGCACCATCGCACGGGCATTCGCTGCCGCGCTGACCCGCGTGCCGGACGCGCGGTTGGTCGCGGTCGCCTCCCGGAGCCGCAAGAATGCCGAGGCGTTCGGTGCCGAGCACGGCGTCGCGGCCGCCCGGTGCTACCCGGCCTACGAGAAGTTGGCGGCCGATGACGACATCGACGTCGTCTACGTGGCGACGCCGCATTCCGAGCATCACCAGAACACGTTGCTGCTGTTGAACGCCGGGCGAAACGTGCTGTGCGAGAAGCCATTCGCGCTGGATGCCGCACAGGCCGCGGAGATGGTGGCCGCGGCCCGGCGGAACAATCGATTTCTGATGGAGGCGATGTGGAGTCGCTTCCTGCCCGCGTATGTCACGCTCCGCGAGTTGATCGGTGCCGGTGCCATCGGGACGGTGCTGTGCGTCGAGGCGGACTTCGGCTTCGTTGCCCCACCGGATCCCGCGCACCGGCTGTTCGATCCCACGCTGGGCGGCGGCTCCCTGCTGGACCTGGGGGTGTATCCGATCTCGCTGGCGAGCATGGTGCTCGGTGAGCCGGACCGGGTCACCGCGTCGGGCAGGATCGGCCCGGCCGGCGTGGATGAACAGGTCGCGGTCCTGAGCGGTTACGACAGTGGCGCGATCGCGATCGGCAAGTCGTCGATACGGTCGGTGCTGGCCTGTACCGGCCGCATCACCGGCTCGGACGGGCATATCGAATTGCCTGCGCCCATGTACTGTCCGGATGAACTCGTCGTGTGGTCGCGAGGTGTCACCGAACGCCTGAGTTTGCCCGCCGCCCGTGACGGCGAGGGCGACGAGGCCGCTGGTGGCGGACTGCACCATCAGGTTCTGCACGTACACGAACGGTTGCGGGCCGGGCATCTGGAAAGTGACGTCATGTCACTGGACGAATCGGTCGCGGTGATGCGCACTCTGGACGCTGCTCGCCGACAGATCGGTCTCACGTTCCCCGGCCGCTGAATCCCTGCTCCATACGATGGGCTTTCGAACCGGTCGGCCGAGCTCTTCGAAGAGGCGCATGAAAGCCGTTCGGCAACAGGAACATTCGTCTCGACGATGACGTATCGACCAACAAACCGTCCGCAGAGGCCGGGGCGGCCGCGCGGGCTCAGTCGGAACACACCTTGAAAACGGCTGCCGCCGTGGCGTTTTCGGGGCCTCTGCCGGTGCTGGTGAGGGATGGTCGGCCCCGTGGCGAAGCATGCCGTCAGTATGAACGGTCCCCCCGTTCGGGATCGGGTACGAGCGCGTAGATGCTCGCCGGTGAGCCCGAGCCGTGTTCGCTGACGAATCCGCCGACCACGACGGTGAAATCGCGTGGTGGGAGATCGCCGAGGGCAGTGAGGATTTCGAGGCTGAGGCGGTGTTCACGGTAGAGGAGTTTGGAGACCGCGAAGGTGTCGTCGGCGCCGATGTCGGGGCTGAACGTGTCGGTGCCCAGCGCGCCTCGGTGCGCGAGGACGCCGTGTTCGAGGAGCCAGTGCACCGCGTCGGTGGAGAAGCCGGGGTGGTGCATGTGGCCGTCGGGGCCGTGGTTGGCGAAATCGTCCGTGCCCCAGCGGGCGTCCCATCCGGTGTGCAGCAGGACCGCGGCTTCGGGCGGGAAGGGGCCGTGCCGGTCCTGCCAGGTGAGCAGGTCGGTGACGGTGACCGCGTAGTCGTGATCGAGTGCGGCGCGGTCGGCGATGTCGAGTGTGACTCCGGGCAGGACGAAATCCTCGGGGAGGAGTTCGTGCGCGGCCGCGGCGCCGGCGGTGAAGTGCGCGGGGGCTCCCCAATGGGTGCCGGTGTGTTCGCCGACGGTGACCGTGCGCAGGTAGTAGCCGTCCTCGGACAGGGTGCACACGGTGTCCAGGCGGGGTGGTGGATCGCCGGGGAACACCGAGATCGTCGTGGTCGACAGTGGGTGCGACAGGTTGTGCACCGAGCCCATATCGCCTGCCTTTCGGGTGCGGACACCGCGGTCGGGGATCTTTCGGCGGTCATCATCGCGTATCACCGCGCCGAACGGCTCCGGCCGATGTCGGGAAGCGTTCCGGGGTTTGCGCCGAGCGCGTCGGTTGAGGTATTTCGCCGGGTGTCGTGCCGGGGACCATCCGGCGGCCGGATCAGACGGTGTGTGCTGTGCAGAGCGTCAGCTGTGCCGGGCGAGAAAGCGTACGCCGACGTGGCCGGTGGCGCGACGGTCGAAATGGCTGGCGCAGCATGGAATTGATGAGGGCGATGTGCCGGATCTTTCGCACACCGTGTGTGAAGCCGCACCGGTTGGGAATACGTTGACGTGGTATTTGTCGCGATTACGGGTGCGGGAATCGGGCCCGACTACCCATCCGCGCGCCCATCGCATACCTTCGGACACCGTGAGTGATGTAACACCGGCCCGACCGGGCGTCCCACCGGACGCGACTGCCGCCGCCCCGCCCACCCGGGGAGGTGTGGGTGCCGCGCGCAGATATCTGTCGCTACGGCGGGTGCGTTCGCGCGATGTGCGTCAGGTGCTGGGCTCGATGGTGATGGCGTTGCTCACCGCCACGATCACCCTGGCTTTCGCGCCGGCGATGCACGCGTCGGCGTCGGTGAACAATCCGGGTTCGGAGAATCGGGCCGCGCGCGCGGCGGTGACCGATCTGATCGGCGCGCATCCGTGGGATGTGCGGTTGCCCGCGGATTTCGCGGCCGGAGCGGGGTACACGCCGGTGGTGGAGAATCATCTGCTGGTGGATCCGGGTGGGGCGTGCTCCTCGCCGATCCAGTTGCCCGCGGAGTTCAAGTCCGCGTGCCGTGCCCATGATCTGGGGTATGACGTGTTGCGTTATGCCGAGCGGCGGCATCAGCCGTTGGGGGCGTGGGGCCGCCAGGCCATCGACGCGGTGTTCCAGCAGCGTATTCACGCCGCGTGCGCGGCGCGGGCGGACAGTATGTCCGAGACGGGGTGCGAGTTGATGGCGACTGTCGCCACGACCGGGGTGGATCTGAATTCCCGGCGTCAGAATTACGCGACGCCCGAGCCGGAGTATCTGTTCGGTACCCAGTTGTCGGGTAAGAGTTTCGATCATCAGCTCTGGCGGATGGGTGGTCCGGCGGTGTCGGCGGTGATCGGTGCGCTGGTGGTGCTGGCGGGTGCGGGGATCGGATATCGGCGCTGGAGCCGGAGGGTTGCGCGATGAGGGCGTTGCCGGTGTTGCGGCGGCTGCGTCCCCGGGTGGGGACCGTGGTGGCGGTGACGATCGCCGCGGTGGTGTCGTTGCTGCCGGAGGTGTTGCCCCGGACCTCGGCGACGCAGGCGGTGCTGACCGGTGTGCTGGCTGCGGTCGCGATCGGGATCGCGGGGCTCGGGCGGATCGTGTTGCGGGGGCGCGGTATCGATGTGGAGGCCCGCTGGGGTCAGCATCGGGTGCCGGTGTGGCTGGTGTGCGGGTTCGCGGTGATCGCGGCGACGGTGAACGCGTCGCATTGGCAGAGTGGTTTGCGCGCGGATATGGGGATGGCTCCGGTCGGCCCGGAGTACTGGTTGCGCGCGGCGGTGGGTACCGCGGTGCTGGGGGCGATTCTGGTGGGGTTGTCGCGGGGGCTGCGGTGGGTCGTGCGCAAGGCCAGCGGCGGCGGTGGGCAGTTGCCCGCGCAGTTGCCGTCTCCGGCGCTGCCGGAAGCGGCTCCGGCGCGCGAGGGGGACGGTGATGACGAGCAGGCCGAGCCCGAACCCGCGGTGTCGGGGCGAGCGGTGAGGTAGTCCGGTGGGTGAGCCGAAGGTCGTGTTGGTGACCGGTGCCGGGAGCGGTCTGGGCCGGGCGGTGGGTTTCGCGGCGAGCGCGGCGGGACATCGGGTCGTGGCCGCGGGGCGCACGGCCGCGAGGTTGGCTGAAACCGTGTCCGCCGCACCGGGTCCCGGGCCGGTGGAGGCCGTGGTCGCCGATGTGACCGATGCCGAGTCGGTGCGGGCGTTGTTCGAGCACATCGAACGGCGGTGGTCGCGGCTGGACGTGCTGTTCAACAATGCCGGGGTGTTCGGGCCGGTGCTGCCGGTGGAGCAGGTCCGGGACGAGCAGTGGCGGCAGGTGATCGATACGAATCTGACCGGGTCGTTCCTGTGCGCGCAGGCGGCGTTCGCGCTGATGCGGCGGCAGGATCCCGGTGGCGGGCGGATCATCAACAACGGTTCGATCTCCGCGCATGTGCCGCGCCCGTACGCGGTGGCCTACACCGCGAGCAAGCACGCGGTCACGGGTCTGACCAAGGCGTTGGCGCTCGAGGGCCGGGCGCACGATATCGCGGTGGGTCAGATCGATATCGGTAACGCGGCCACCGAGTTGACCGCGGGGATCGCCGCGGGTGCTCTGCAGGCCGATGGCAGCGTGCGGCCCGAGCCGACGATCGACGCGGCCGAGGTGGCCCGGTTGATCGTGCAGACGATCGATCTCCCGCTGAACACCTCGGTGCCGTTCCTGACGGTGATGGCCACCGCGATGCCGTATCTCGGACGCGGCTGAGCCCTGCCCGCTCAGCCGAGGAGCGAAGCCGAGCAAGCAACGTTCAGAGCAGCCCGGCCAACGCGGACAGCGGCCCCGGCAGCCCGGCGAGGTGCGTGCGCACCCCGGTGGTGACCGGATCGGGCATGCGCTCGCGCAGCCGGTCGAGTTCGGCCTGCATGACCGCCAGGGTGTGTTCGTAGCAGCGGTCGACGGTCGCGGGGTCGGTGTGGTCGCCGGGTTCGGTGGACCAGTGCAGCGGCGGCAGGAAGCTGACCTGCACCGAGGCCGGGAGCGGCAGTTGCGGCAGGACCGGGGCCAGGCCGAAGGGGACCCCGAGGGTGTAGGGAAAGACCTTGGCGCGCAACAGTTTGTCGAGTCCGAGCAGGCGTGCGGTGCGTTCGCCGCGGCTCAGGACGAAGATCGCGTCGTGGCCGCCGTTGGCGACCGCGGGGATGACCGGGATGCCCAGTTCCAGGGCCAGGCGGATGAAGCCGCGGCGTCCGGCGAAGTCGACCCTGCCGCGTTCGGTCCACGGGCGGCACGCCTCCCAGTCCCCGCCGGGGTAGACCAGGACCGCGCCGCCGTCCTTGACCGCGGTGGTGGCCGCTTCCCGGCAGGCGGGCAGTACGCCGATGGCGCGCAGGTTGTCCCCGAGTATCGGGGTGCGCAGCAGGATGTCGTGCGCGACACCGAAACTGGGTTCGTCGCGGCGGTGGTCGAGCATGGTCAGGAAGGTGATCCACACTTCCGGGGCCCAGTAGATCGAGGAGTGGTTGCCGATGATCAGGGCCGGTCCCGAGGTGGGCAGGTGTTCGAGCCCGGTGACACTCGGGGTGAAGTACCGGGCGTATGCCCGCGCGACGGGGATCAGCGGGTGGTCGGGGTCCGGGAGTGTGGTGGGGATGTGCATGGGCCTTCCTGTCTGTCGGGTCGGCAGGACAGAACGGCCGCCGGGCATGGCTGCCCTCGGTCACATCCCCGTTGATAGTCCCTGATGGGCCGCGAAGATCCGCGGTCCGGTTCGCCGCGCGCGTGATCGTCGTCGATCCCCGCGGCCGTCCTCCTGCACCCGCGACGGTAGCAGCCAAGCACTTGCTTGGTGGCGAATGTGCGCTATCCCACTACAGCCCTGCCCACCTGCGGCTCAGCGTTCCGGGCACACCAATCGGTGCTGGTGGGCGTACACCACGGCGTGGATCCGGTCGCGCACACCGAGTTTGGCCAGCACCCGGGAGACGTGCGTTTTGACCGTCTCCTCCCCGACGTGCAGTGCCGCGGCGATCTCGCTGTTGCTGCGGGCGTCGGCCAGCAGCAACAGCACCTGTTTCTCGCGGGCGGTGAGGGTGGCGACCTCGGGTGGTTCGGTGTGAGCGGTGAGCGTTCCGGCGAACTGTCCGGCCAGCCGCCGGGTCATGGACGGGTCGATGACCGCGTCCCCGCGCGCGGCGATGCGCACCGCGGCGATCAGTTCCTCCGGTGGCAGTGTCTTGAGCAGGAATCCGCTGGCCCCGGCCCGCAACGCGCGCGCCAGGCTCGCCTCGCTGTCGTAGGTGGTCAGCACCAGTACGCGGGTGCCGCCCGCGGCGACGATGGCCTCGGTGGCGGCCAGGCCGTCGAGTTTGGGCATGCGCACGTCCAGGATCGCCACGTCGGGGCGCAGCCGGGCGACCTCGGCGACCGCGGAACGTCCGTCGCCGACGTCGGCGACGCATTCGGTCTCGGGATGCGCCTGCACGACCGCGCGCAGCCCGGAGCGGAACATCGCGTGGTCGTCGGCGATCAGGACGCGGATCGGGTCGTTCATGTGCCTCCCAGCGGTAGCGAAACCGTGATGCGCCAACGGTTCTCGCGCTCGACACCGTAATCGACGGTGCCGCCGAACAATTCGGCGCGGCGGCGGATCCCGTCCAGGCCGCGGTGCAGCGAGTGGGTGGTATCGGGTTGTGCGGCAAGGGGATTGGTTTCGGTGATCAGGACCCGGTCGTGGTGTTCGCGCACGGTGAGTTCGGCGCGGCCGTCGCCGTGGCGCAGCGCGTTGGTGAGCATCTCCTGCACGATCCGGTAGACGGTGACGTCCAGGGATTCGGGCAGCGGGGTGCCCGGGCCGGTGGTGTGCAGGGTCAGGTCCAGGCCGGTGTCGCGGACGTGGGTGGCGAGTTCCTCGATGTCGGCGAGTCCGGGTTGCCGTCGTCCGGCTTCGTCGCGGCCGTGCAGCAGATCGAGTTGGCGGCGCAGGTCGACCATGGCCGCGCGGCTGCTGGCCTCCACCGCCGCCAGGGATCTGGTCGCGGCCTCCTCGTGCGGTGGCGGGCCGGTGGTCAGGGCCATGCGGGCGGCTCCGGCGTGGATGCCGATGGCGCTGACGTGGTGGGAGATCACGTCGTGCAGGTCGCGGGCGATGGCCTCGCGTTCGTCGGACAGGGCGCGGTCCAGGGCGGCGCGTTGTTCCTGTTGCCGGAGGCGTTCGCGCTGTTCGAGTTCGGCGATGTAGGCGCCGCGCGCGGTGGTGTAGCGCCCGACCAGCCACGGCAGCACCCCGGTCGAGACCGCGGTGACCGCCAGGCGCCGCCAGTCCGAGCAGTCGGGGGCATCGGCGATCATCGCGCTGCGACACGCGCCCGAGCCCAGCAGCGGGGTGATCAGCGCGCTGCCGCACGCGCCCGCGCCCAGCAGGGGCACGATGATCAGTGAGGCGCGTCCGGACAGCCAGGCCCCGGCGCGGTATCCGGCGATGAGGAATCCGACGTCGCCCACGCGCACCGGCAGCCCGTGCCCGTGCAGGACCACCGCCCCGGCCAGGCGCAGCACCACCTGCGCGACGGCCACGATGCCGGCGGTGCGGGGTGCGGCGGCGAACGCGAGGTCCGCGGCGGCGATCGCGGCGGTGACCGCGATCGCGGGTCCCGGTGCGACGGTGAAGATTCCGGACAGCGCCAGGATGACGGTGTCCAGGATGGCGGTCGCGACGGCCACCAGCATCGATTGGCGGGCCAGCGAGCGCAGCACCCCGGCCAGGTCACCGCCCTCGGCGGAGCCGACATCGCGGGCGGAGGCGAACAGGCGCGGCAGCCGCGCGCGCTGGCGATATCCGGATCCGCTGACCACCTCAGGCACGATACCCGCAGGCCACGGCGTGATCGTCCCGCGCGAGAGGGATATCGGGTCCCCCACGGGGGCCAGGGGCGCGATTACGCGCGGGCTGCGGGCAAAGCGTGGGTGCGGGCCGGGTCGGTGGTAGGAAAGGGGGCGTGTCCGCAACTGGTGAAGATATGCGATCGGAATCGACCTCCCGCGCGGTATCGGAGGTGGTGGATCTGGTCAGTACGCTGATCCGGTTCGACACGTCCAATACCGGGGATCTGGCCACCACGCGGGGGGAGCGCGAATGCGCCGAATGGGTGGCCGAGCAGTTGCAGCAGGCCGGGTACACCACCGAGTACGTGGAGTCGGGTGCGCCGGGCCGGGGGAACGTGTTCGCGCGGTTGCCGGGCGCGGATCCGAGCCGGGGCGCGTTGATGATCCACGGGCATCTGGATGTGGTGCCCGCGCAGGCCGCGGATTGGAGTGTGCATCCGTTCTCCGGCGCGGTGCGCGACGGGTACGTGTGGGGCCGGGGCGCGATCGATATGAAGGACATGGTCGGTATGACGCTGGCGGTGGCGCGCCAGTTCAAGCTCGAGGGCACGGTGCCGCCGCGGGATCTGGTGTTCGCGTTCCTGGCCGATGAGGAGAACGGCGGCCGGTGGGGTTCGCAGTGGCTGGCGGACAATCGCCCGGATCTGTTCGCCGGGGTCACCGACGCGGTCGGTGAGGTGGGCGGGTTCTCGTTGACGGTGCCGCGCCCGGACGGGACCGAGCGGCGGCTGTATCTGGTGGAGACCGCGGAGAAGGGTCTGGGCTGGATGCGGTTGCGCGCCAAGGCGCGTGCCGGGCACGGGTCGTTCCTGCACGAGGACAACGCGGTCACGATCCTGGCCCAGGCCGTGGCGCGGCTGGGCACGCACACCTTCCCGCTGGTGCTCTCGGATTCGGTCGCGGAATTCCTGGCCGCGGTGTCGCAGGAGTCGGGGCTGGCGTTCGATCCGGACGGCCCCGATATCGAGGGGCAGCTGGCGAAGCTGGGTACGATCTCGCGGATCATCGGCGCGACCCTGCGCGATACCGCGAATCCGACGATGTTGCAGGCCGGATACAAGGCCAATGTCATTCCCCAGACCGCCGAGGCGGTGGTGGACTGCCGGTGGGTGCCGGGCCGGCGCGCGGAGTTCGAACGGGAGGTCGACGAGTTGATCGGCCCGGATGTGGAGCGGGAGTGGATCACCGAGCTGGGCTCGTACGAGACCACGTTCGACGGGCATCTGGTCGAGGCGATGAATGCCGCGATCCTCGCGCACGACCCGAACGGGCGCACGGTGCCGTATATGCTCTCCGGCGGTACCGATGCGAAGGCGTTCGCGCGCTTGGGAATTCGCTGTTTCGGTTTCGCGCCGTTGCGGTTGCCGCCCGAGCTGGACTTCTCGGCGCTGTTCCACGGCGTGGACGAGCGGGTTCCGGTGTCCGCGCTGGAGTTCGGCACCAAGGTTTTGGAACACTTCCTGTTGCACAGCTGAGGATTTCGACCGTGTGCCGGGCCGTGTGGTCCGGTGTGGATCTCGACGATGAAAGGACGGCCTCGTGCCCGACTATTCCTACAACCCGTACGCGTCGCTGCCGCAGCTGCCGGGGTTCGAGCTGACCTCGACCGAGGTGAGCGACGGTGGCGCGTTCGCGATCGCGCAGGCCAGTGGCGCGTTCGGGGTGCCCGGCGGCAAGGATGTGTCCCCGCAGCTGTCGTGGTCGGGTTTCCCGGCCGGGACCGAGAGTTTCGCGGTGACCGTGTTCGATCCCGACGCTCCGACCGCGTCGGGTTTCTGGCATTGGGCCGTGGCCGATATCCCGGCGACGGTGACCTCGCTGGAGTCCGGTGCGGGCAGTTCGGGTGGGGTGCTGCCCGCGGGTGCGGTGCAGTTGCGCAACGACGGTGGTTTCCCGGGATTCGTGGGCGCCGCGCCGCCGGCCGGGCACGGCTATCACCGGTATTTCATCACCGTGCACGCGGTGGATGTGCCGAATCTGGGGGTGGGCGCGGACGCGAGTTCGGCGTTCCTTGGGTTCAACCTGTTCTCCCACGCGATCGGGCGCGCGCAGATCGTCGCGACCTACGAGATCAAGGGCTGAGCACCGCGAGGATCGGGGGCCGATGCGGCCCCGAGGTTGTGGCCCCGGACGGGATGTCCGGGGCCACAACACATTTGAGCCTCAGGAGTGTTCGGGTGCCCAGGGCGCGTTGTCGGTGGGGATCCAGTGGCGGCGGTGGCGGCGTTTGGCGTCGAGGTAGTCGCTGGCGCGTTCGCTCAGGGCGGTGGTGCGCAGCGGCACGACGGTGACCGCGAGTCCGGTGCGGGTGACCGCGGCGGCTTTGGCCGGGTTGTTGGTCAGCAACTGGATCGCGCTGATGCCCAGGTCGGCCAGGAGTTTGTGCAGGCTTTCCGCGGCGCCGGTGTAGTCGCGGGCATCGGCGGGGTAGCCCAGGGCCTCGTAGCTGGTGAAGGTGTCGGCGCCGGATTGTTCGCTGTGCCGGTAGCCCCGCGCCTTGGCCAGCAGGCCCGCGCCGCGGCCTTCCTGTTCGAGGTAGACCACGATCCCGGCGCCGGCGTCCTGGATCAGGTCCAGGGTCTTGTCCAGTTCGGGGCCGCAGTCGCAGTCGTCCGAGCGCAGCGATTCCCCGTACAGGCAGCGGGAGTGGATGCGCACCAGGCAGTGCTCGGTGGGGTGGCCGAAGACCAGCAGGTGGCCGTGGTCGGGGGCGCCGGTGATCTCGTGCACCTGTAACGGCAGTGCGCGGCCCCCGCGGCTGAAGGTGTGCTCGGTGTCCGCGGGGGACTCGAGTGACGGGGGCAGGACTGTGGTCAACGTTCCTCCGCGGCGAGTTTCACGATGTGGTCGATCCGGTCGGCCGCGGGCATGGCGCTGGGCACGTCGTCGAGCGACTGCGTTGCCACCATCGCGGCTGTCGCCCACGTGAAGTCGCCCCGATCGGCGGGGCGCCGCGACCGTAGCAGACGATACGCCAGCGCCGCGGAGAACGCCGCGTGAGCACCGGGCGAGCCGGTCAGCAATGTGGGGAACGGCGGTATCTCGACATCGAGGTGGTCCGAGCGCACCGAGCAGCCGAAGTCCTCGAGGGTGCACACGGTGCGCACCCCGTGCATGCGCAGTTGCCAGGCCGCGGCGTCGGCTCCGGTGAGGCGGCGCAACTCCTCGCCGCTGCCGATGAGGTAGTCGACCACGCGCAGGTGCGGGTAGAGCCGTTCGGGGCGGGTGACCGGTGGCGCGGCGTGCACGATGAGGGTGGGTGGGTGTTCGAGGGCGCCGAGGGTGGCCAGGACGTGTTCCAGGATCGGGACGGGTTGTTCGAAGCTCATCAGGACCGCGTCGGCCTCGGCCAGGGCGCGGTGCGCGGCGGGACCGGCCAGATCCTCGGCGGTGAGCACCGCGGGGTCGGCCTTGCAGGCGATGATGGTCTGTTCGCCGGTGGGGGCGACGATGACGGCGGTGACCGGTGTCGGGGTGCTGGGCACGATCTTGACCAGGTCGGTGCGCACGTGTTGCTCGCGCAGGAATTCCAGGATCCGGCGGCCCGCGTCGTCGTCGCCGACCGCGGCCATCAGGTGCACCTCGAGACCGAGGCGGGCGAGCGCGACCGCGCGGGACAGGCCCTTGCCGCCGGGGTGGGCGATGAAGCTGCCGGTGACGGTGCTGTGCGCGCGGGGGATGGTCTCGACGCGGTAGAGGTGATCGATCACCGCGTCGCCCACGACGGTCACGCGGCCGTGCACCTGGTCCGTGGCCGGGTCGGTGGGGGCCGGATGGGTGGCGAGGGGGTGCGAGCCGTAGGGGGTGCCCTCCACCAGCAGGCGGGCCAGTTCGGTGAACGCGTGGTGCTCGGGGGTGCGGCGCAACTGGCTCAGGGTGGGCGCGGGCGGGACGGTGTCGGCGTGGACCGCCTCGTGCAGTGCGCGCCAGTGCAGGCACAGGTATTCGCGGCGGGCCCCGAGGTCCTCGGCGTAGAGGTGCGCGGGGGCCGGGTGGTCGGTGCCGGTGTCCTCGAGCAGGCCCAGGGCCAGTTCGGTGTCGGCGATGAGGCGGTCGGTGGGCGCCAGGCGCCGGACCATGTCGCGGATGACCGGGACCACCGCGTCCTGGCGGCGCACCCCGAGGTGGTCCGCGTGCTGGGCGATGACGCGCAGGTCCAGCAGTGCCGCGGCGTCGATCTCGGTGCTGTCCAGGCGATCCGAGCGCAGGCCGCGGCGTTTGCGCAGCCGGGACAGCACATTGCGTACGGCCTCGATCGCCGCGTCGTTTCCGGCCATGGGGCCGAGTACCTCCATCCGATCCGCGTCGTGCTCCACCGGTGCGGATCGGTGGGGGAAACCCGCGACGAACCGGCGATTGCCGGTTTATCGACGGTCGATTCCGGCAATTCCCAACCTATCGCGACATTTGCCGCCATGGAACGGCAAGTGCCATACTGTAATCGGCGATCTCGAGCGCACAGGCTCCGGGGAGGTCATCATGCCGGAAGTGATCAGGCGCAGGCGGCGCGGTCGCGCTGCCCCGGCGGCACACGAGAGGAGAACCTCGTGACCATCGAGACGACCGACTGGGCGATGAGCAGCGATCGCACCCCCGAGCACGCGTGGCGGGTGGCCGCCGCGGGGGTGGCGGTGTGGCGGCTGAGCTGGCTGCCCGATCACCGGCTCACCTTCGACCAGGCCCGCGCCGGTATGGAACTGGACGAATTGCTCAGCGATCCGGCGATCGTGCACGATCTGGCCGCGCACCGGCGGGTCTCGGAACATTCGGCCACCCTCGGGGTGCGATACGAGCACGCGGTGGTGTTGCTCGCGCGCCGGATGCTCGAGCGGCTGCGGCGGCACTCGGGCGGGCGCACCCCGCGCGAGGCCGAACCGGTGTTGTCGGGGCGGATGATCCCGAATTCGTGAACGCGCGGCCGGTGAGCGGCGCTGCTCACCCGCACCGGGTCAGGACCGCGGGGTGTGGCCCGCGCCGACCGCGTCGGCCAGGGCGGTGTAACCGTCCGCGCGCAGCCGGGCGGCCAGGCCGCGATGCAGGTGACGGGTCCACAGCGGGCCGCCGTAGATGAACCCGGTGAATCCCTGCAGCAGCGTGGCGCCGGCCAGGATGCGTTCGTAGGCTTGATCGGCGGTCTCGATCCCGCCCACGGAGACCAGCACCAGCCGGTCCCCGACCCGCGCGTACAACCGGCGCAGCACCTCGAGGGCGCGCGCGGCCACCGGCGGACCCGAGAGCCCGCCCGCGCCCATCGCCGCGACCTGGTCGGCGGGGGTGCGCAACTGTTCGCGGCCGACGGTGGTGTTGGCCGCCACGATCCCGGCCAGGCCCAGTTCCACGGCCAGATCCGCGACCGCGTCGATGTCCTCGTCGGACAGGTCCGGGGCGATCTTCACCAGCACCGGCACCCGGCGGGTGTCCCGGCCTTCGGCGAGGCAGTCCAGCACCGCGGTCAGCAGCGGGCGCAGTGATTCGACCGCTTGCAGATCACGCAGGCCCGGGGTGTTGGGGGAGCTGACGTTGACCACGACGAAATCCGCGAGCGGACCCAGCAGCCGGGCGCTGGTGACATAGTCCTCGGCGGCGTGTTCGGCGGGCACGATCTTGGTCTTGCCGATGTTGGCGCCGATCGGCACCCCGCCGGGCTTGCGGGTGCGCAGCCGGCCCGCGGCCGCGGCCGCGCCCTGATTGTTGAACCCCATCCGGTTGATCAGCGCGCGGTCCGCGGGCAACCGGAACAGCCGCGGCGCGGGATTGCCCGGCTGCGCCTGCCCGGTGACCGTGCCGACCTCGGCGAACCCGAAACCCAGTGGGCCCCAGGCATCCACGCCCTCGGCGTTCTTGTCGAACCCCGCGGCCAGACCGACCGGCGCGGGGAACCGCACCCCGAACGCGGTGGTCTCGAGGATCGGATCACCGGTGACCGCCAGGCGCGCCAGGATCGCGCGCACGGGCGCGATCCGGGTCGCCAGGCGCATCGCCACGAACGCCCAGTGGTGGATCGTCTCGGGGGGCAGCAGGAACATCAGGCGCAGCAGCAGCGAATACATCCCGCTCACATCCCCGGTTCCGGCACCGGGAGGGAGGTCTTGCGCCGCCGCAGCAGCACGCGGCGGCTGCCGTCGGTGTAGGCGCGGACCCGCGAGAGTTCCCAGCCGCCGAACTCGGCCTGGATGGACAGCCGGATCGAGGCGGTCACCCGCGTGACCTCCGGGGGTAATCGCAGCGGGACGTATTCCCATTCCCCGTCCTCGGCCATCTCCTCCCAGCTCGCCGGGATCGATCGTCTGCCGTGTGCACGGTGCGCAGAGGCACGAGCCATCACTGCCCTCTCTTCCTCTCGTCCGCGCCGATCCGTTGCAGACCGTCGCCGGTCGCGGACCCCACGAACAGGTCCCCGGTGCGGGAGTCGACCGTCACCGAATTCGGCTGGCGCACTGTCGGGTAGCGACCCACCTCCACCGGTATACCCGTCGACAGGTCGAATCCGGCGACCTGATTGCTGCCGGTGAGGGTCACCCACACGGTGTCGGACCGCTGATCATAGGCCAGCGCGTACGGCGCGGACCCCAGCGGGAACATCTGATGCATCGAGAGCGGATCGGCGGTGTACACCAGCAGCGCGCCCTGGACGGTGTCGGTGACCAGGATCCGCCCGTAGTGATCGGTGACCAGGTTGCTCGCGCCCTGCCCGGCGCGCAGGGCCAGGCCCGCGCGCGCACGGGCCAGGTCGATCTGGGTCAGGGTGGTCCGGTCGCGGTCCAGGACCACGATCGCCGAACCGGGGGCGGCGATCTGATCGCCGGGGGTCATCCCGGTGATGGTCTGCCGCACGTGCCCGTCGGCGTCCAGGATCAGCACCCGCCCGTCGGCCAGGGCGGCGGCCTCGGTGCCGTCGGGGCGCTGGGCCACCGCGCGGACCTGCGCGTCGAGCTGGATCGGGTGCACGGTGGCCGTGGCCAGGTCGATGTGCAGGATCTGGTGTGCGGCTGCGGCCAGGACCTGACCGGGCGGGCCCGGGACCAGGGCGGTGGTGCGCGCGGGCAGGGTCACGGTGCGTTCGGGGGCCGCACCGGTGGGGTCCAGGACGCGCACGGTGACACCGTCGGCGCCCAGCAGCGCCAGCAGCCCGGTGCCCGGTTCGGCCAGGACCGCGGCCAGCGGCCCGGACGCGGTGACCGTTCCGGCGGGGGTGGTGTGGGAGATCGGCGCGGTCGCGGCGGTGGCCGGTGCGCCCGCGGCAGAGGTGCCGCCGCCGCCGGAATGCCGGGCGCAGCCGCTGAGCAGCGTCGCGGCCACGACCGCCACCGCGGCCGCCGCGCACACCGACCGGTGCACTCCGTGAGCGCGCATACTCCGAACTCCTTCTCACCTGCCGGGCGGTGCGCTGTGGCCGCACCGCCGCGGGACCGTGCGCGGTGTGTTGTGGTTCCCGCTCCCGGCCCCGGCCCGCTCATGCGGGCTTTCTTATCTGACCATGATCGCGGACCGGACCGGCTCGCCGGGGTGGTTCCGGGCCGGTGGGCGCGTCGCGGACACCGTGGCAACGCGCGGACGCGAGGTGCGGCGGTGCGGGAACCGGCGTCGCGCGGCGTTACGGTGGACCCGCGCACACGGCCCGATCAGGAGATTCGGTTGAGCACAGACCCAGCGCGCGGATTTTCCGTGCAGGACATCACCGTCGGCGCGTTCGCGCACGGGTTCGGCACCACCGAGGACGGGCGCTCGTTCGCGTTCCGCACCGTGCGCGCCACCTTGATGCTCGAGATCTATCGCACAACTGCCGATACGCAGGTCCCGGGCCCGGAGGATGTGATCGCCGTCGCGCGGGCCCGGGTCACCGACATCGATGTGGACGACGAGCGCAGCGTGATCGCACTGGTGCGTGATCTGATCCCCGCCGCGGTACCCGTGCCCGCCGAGAACCGCGGCGCGCGCCGCGAATTCACCACGGTGCGGGCGCTGCTGCTGCGCCTGAGCGCGGTCATCGACGGCACATCGGCGTGACGGACTGGTGGCACAGTGAGAAGTACGGTTAACTTCGAGGCCGTGAGGATGGCGATGGCAGTGCGAGCAACGGCCCGGGGCGTACGGATCGGCGGTGCGCTGGGCGTACTGGCGGCGGTGATGGTGAGCACCGCGTGCAGCAGCGACCCGGACGAGGCGTCGGTGGCCGCGGCCCGCTCCTCGGCGTACGCGGCGCTGACCTCCTCCTCCCAGGCCGCCGCCGCGAGTTCGGCCACCCGCCCGCCGATCCCGACCGCCGCGCAACTGGACTCCCAGCTCAAACGCGCCCTGGATCCCGCGCTGCCCGACAGCGACCGCACCAACCTGATCCAGGACGGCGCGGCGTTCGAGTCCGCGATCCCGGACATGTACAAGGCGCTGCACGAACACCCGAACGCGGTCTACGGGGTGGTGGATCCGGTGTTCGACAACCACGACGGCACCCTGACCGCGACCCTGCGCCTGGACAAGGACGGCAGCGGGGAGAACGTGCGCACCACCGTCATGCACTTCGTCGATGTCGACGGCACCTGGAAGATCTCGCGCACCGACCTGTGCGGCATCCTGCGTTCGGCGGACTACCAGACCGCGGCCTGCGGCTGAACCGGGACCGGACGGGAAATCAGTTGAGCCGCACCGTGATCGAAGAACCCGATACCGATTCCGCCCCGGCCGGGCACGGCTGGTTCCGGGAGCTGTCGCTGCGGTGGGGCCGGTTCGTGCACCGCCACCGCTACCCGGTGCTGGCGGTGTTCGTGCTGCTGGTCGCCGCTTCGGGGATCTACGGCCACGATCTGGGACCGCGCCTGACCCAGGGCGGCTGGTTCGACGACCACAGCGAATCGGTGATCGCCTCCCAGCTGGCCGATGAGACATTCGGGCGCGACACCGACGCCGACGTGATCGTCCTGTACACCGCCCCACCCGGACACACCGTCGACGATCCGGGCGTGCACACCGCGATCGCGACCGCCCTGGAGAACCTGCAAACCCGCAACCGGGACCGGATCAAGAAGATCGACAGCTACTTCGACGGCCCGATGATGGGCAAGTTCGCCGACGCCGCACGCACCCACGCGTTCGCCAGCATCGGTCTGCGCGGGCAGGACACCGCGACGGTGAACAACTATCTGGCGATCGAGGACCAACTCGGCGCCGGAACGCCCGGCACCGGACCCGGCGGCACGACGGTGCAGCTGGCCGGGCTGCAACCGGTGGTCGAGGGCATCAACCTGGGGATGCAGCACGATATCCGGCGCGCGGAGCTGATCGCGTTGCCGCTGGTGGCGATCCTGCTGTTCTTCGTGTTCGGCGGGGTGGTCGGGGCGCTGCTGCCGGTGCTGATCGGCGCGATGACCGTACTGGGCACCCAGGGCATCATCCGGATGCTGACCGGCCTGATCGATGTGAACGTGTTCGCCAGCGCGGTGGTCACCCTGGTGAGCCTGGGGCTGGCGATCGACTACGGACTGTTCGCGGTCACCCGATTCCGGGAAGAACTCGCCGCGGGGTGCAGCGTGGAGGAGGCCACCGCGCGCACCGTGGCCACCGCGGGACGTACCGTGCTGTTCTCCGCGGCGATCATCGCGGTGAGTCTGGGCGCGTTGTTCATCTACCCGCACCAGGTGCTGCGATCGGTGCCCTACGGCGGGATCAGCGCGGTGCTGCTGGCCGCGGTGCTGTCGGTGACCGCGCTGCCGGCGTTGCTGAGCATCGTGGGGCCGCGGATCGACCTGTGGGGCTGGCATCGGCTGGGCAGTGTGCGCAACGCGGAGCCGGTGGCGATCTCGACCACACTGCGCGAGGAACGCGGGCAGGGGTTCTTCTCGGATCTGGCGTTGTTCGCGATGCGCCGCCCCGTGCGGGTGATCGTGCCGGTGGTGCTGGGGCTGCTGGTGTTGCTGATTCCGTTCCGGCACATCGAATTCGGCGGATTGAGCGAACGATATCTGGCCGCGGACAATCCCGCGCGCGTGGCGCAGGAGGATTTCGACCGGCTGTTCCCGGACTTCCGCACCCAGCCGCTGAAACTGGTGGTGGTGGGCGCGAATCCGGCGCAACTCTCCGACATCCGGTTCCAGGCCGATTTCGCGCCCGGACTGACCGGCCCGTTCGAACCCGCCGCGCCGACCACCGACGGCATCAACGTGCTCTCTGCCGGGCTGATCGATCAGCAGCATCCCGACGCCACGATCGACACCCTGCGCGCGATCCCGCATCCACCCGGGGTGAAGGTGATGGTCGCGGGCGTTCCGGCCCTGGAACGGGACAGTATCCGCGGGCTCATCGACGGGCTGCCGCTGCTGGCGGGGATCCTGATCCTCGCCGCGCTCGCGCTGATGTACGTGGCGTTCCGGTCGCTGATCCTGGCGGTGAAGGCGGTGGTGATGAGCGCGCTGAGCCTGGGCGCGACGTTGGGGGTGCTGACCTGGATCTTCGTCGACGGACACGGGTCCGGGCTGTTCGATTTCACGCCGGGGCCGTTGATGTTCGCGGTGCTGGTGCTGATCGTGACGGTGCTGTTCGGATTGTCCACCGACTACGAGGTGTTCCTGCAATCACGGATGACCGAGGCGCGCGCGGGGGGCGCACCGCCGCGTGAGGCGATCCGCTACGGCATCGCGCACACCGGCGGGGTGATCACCTCGGCCGCGGCGATCCTGATCGTGGTCACCGGCGCGTTCGGGTTCTCGGATCTGGTGCTGATGAAATACATCGCCTACGGGATGATCGCCGCACTGGTCCTGGATGCCACGGTGATCCGGTTGCTGCTGACTCCGGCGGTGCTGAAACTGGTGTGGCGCTGAGCATTTCAGCCGGGTGTCAGCGGCGTAGCGGCAGGACCAGTTGCGCGCCGGTGACCGGATGGTCGATGACCTCGACCGGATGCTGGTACACCTCGGTGAGCAACTCGGTGGTCAGGACCTCGCGTGGCGCTCCGGCCGCGGCGAGCTGTCCGCGTCGCAGCACCGCGACGGTGTCGGCGTAGGCCGCGGCGATCCCCAGATCGTGCAGGACCACCACCACCGCGGCTCCGGCGGCGGCGCGGTCGCGGGCCAGGTGCAGGACCGCTTCCTGATGCCCGAGATCCAGTGCGGCGGTGGGTTCGTCCAGCAGCAGGGTGGTGGTGTGCTGGGCCAGCACCCGGGCCAGGGCGACGCGGGCGCGTTCACCGCCGGACAGCGCCGGGAACGGGCGCTGGGCCAGATGGGTGACATCGGTGGCGGCCATCGCGGCCGACACGGCGGCCGGATCGTGGTCCCGGCGCGGGGTGCGGGCCCACGGTGCGCGGCCCATGGTGACCACTTCGTGCGCGGTGAACGGGAATCCGACATCGTGGGTCTGCGGCAGCACCGCGCGGCGGCGCGCCATGTCGACCACCGCCCAGTGCCCGAGGGTGCGGCCGTCGAGTTCGACTGTGCCGGTGGCGAGTTCGAGTTCCCCGGCCAGGGCCGCGAGCAGCGTGGACTTGCCCGCGCCGTTCGGCCCGACCAACGCCAGGATCCGCCCCGCGACCACCTCCAGGTCCACCCGGTCCAGGACCCGGCGACCGCCACGGTCCACGCTGACCTGCCGGGCCCGCATCGTGACCGTGCCCGGCGGCGGATCCTCGGGCAGCGCGTGCGGGCGCGCGAACGCCCGCGTCAGGGTCCGGGACATTCCGCTCATCGATGGTCCTTCCACACACTCGGCCCGGTCCTGTCGCCCCCCGCGCTCACGCCCACCCTCCCGAACGGGCGCGGGTGCGGCGCAGCAGCCAGAAGAAGAACGGGCCACCGACCAGGGAGGTGAGCATCCCCAACGGCAGATCCGCGTTGGTGACCAGATCCCGGGCCCCGATATCGGCGGCCAGCAGCACCACCGCGCCCAGGATCGCCGAGAGCGGGATCAGCACCCGATGCGCGGGACCGACCAGCATCCGCACCACGTGCGGCACGATCAGCCCGACGAACAGGATGATCCCGGTGAACGCCACCCCCGCGGTGGCCAGCACCGCCACCACCAGCACGACGTTGCGCCGCAACCGTTCCACATCCACACCCAGATGCCGGGCCGCGGCCTCCCCGAGCGCGAGCAGATCCAGCCGCGGGGCCATCAGGATCGCCGCGATCACCCCGGCCGCGGTCAGCGGCGCGACCACGGCCACCGACTGCCACGTCGCGCCGTTGAGGCTGCCCAACTGCCAGAACACGATCTGATCGCGCGCCGCGTCCGATGCGGTGAACAGCAGGAACGACATCAGGCCACCGGCGAACGCGTTGACCGCGACCCCGGTCAACACCAGCGTCACGGTCTCGGTGCGCCCACCCGAGCGCGAGAGCAGATACACCAGCAGCGTCGTGCCCAACCCGGCCACGAACGCCCCCGCCGCCACCGACCACGCCGCGGCGAACGCGCCACCGACCACGATCACCACCCCCGCACCGACCGCCGCCCCCGCCGACACCCCGATCACCCCGGGCTCGGCCAGCGGATTGGCGAACACCCCCTGCAACAACGCACCCGCTGTCGCCAACGCCGCCCCCACCAGCAACGCCAACACCACCCGCGGGAACCGCACCTGCAACAACGTCACCTGACCGGCCGGATGCCGCGGCAACGGCCCCCAATCCAGCCCGATCCGATGCAACACCGTCCCGACCACCTCCAGCGGCGACGTAGGCACCTGCCCGATCCCCGCGGACACCAACGCCAACCCCACCAGCAACGCGATCGACACCACGAACACGACCGTCACCCGCGACCGCCGCCGGGAACCACCACCCCCTACGGCGTCCGCCGACTCCCGCGTGTGCCCGGCACCAGGTGACTCTGCCGATCCGCCCGCGACGGATTCCGTTGTGGCCGTACCACTTCCGGCCACGCTGTGCTGCGGCACCGGATCCTCGCCGCGCGCCCCGGTCGAGCGCGAACCGCTACCGACCACACTGCTCGAAGCGGGTGCGGATCCTGTCGTGGCCGTATCGCTTCCGACGGTGGTCTGCTGTGGTGCCCGATCGTCCGCACATGATCGTGTCGGGCGCGACCGCCGCCTGGAACCACCATCGCCCCCTACGGCGTCCACCACGTCCGGCTCGGTGTCGGTCGCATCGGTCGGCACCGGGTCGGCCGGGCCGTGAGATGTGGGGGAATCCGGTGTGCGGGAGCGGGATTGGTTGCCCGGGGTGCTGGTGTGCGCTGGTTGCGGGTTTGCATCGACTGCCGAAGCGCGGGGGTCGGCCTCGGGGGTGGGGTCGTTCATGCGGGGGTGTTGTAGAGGGCGTGGGACAGGGCGGTCAGGATGCGGCCGGTGTTGGGGCCGAAGCTGAGCAGCACCGCGTCGGCCATGTCGATGACGCGCTGGTTCCTACCGGCGTCGGTCTGGGCGACGCCGGGGATCTTGGCCAGGCCCGCGACGCCGCCGACCGATGCCAGGCCGTCGGACATGACCAGGAACACGTCGGGATTCGCGCTGATCATCGACTCGCTGGTGATCGCGGTGAACGGTTCGGTGATGCCGGCGGCCTGCCCGGCGTCGGTGCCGCCCAGGGCGGTGATCAGCGCGTGGGAACCGAAACTCGGTCCGGCCATCATGGTGATGGCGGTGCTGCGCAGGTACAGGAACGCGATCTTGGGGGCCGGACTCTGTTTGGGCACCGCGGCGATGGCGGAGTCGATCTCGTGCTGGGTGCGCTGGGCCAGCGCGGTCCCGGCCCGCGGCACACCCAGCGCGGCGGCCACGGCCTGGATCTGCGGGCCGACACCGGCCAGGGTGCGCGCGGGATCGAAGTAGACCACGGTGATACCGAGCGCTCCGAGCTGATCGCGCAGGGTCGGTGTGGCGCTGACGGTGTCGGTGAGGAACACCGAGGGCCGTTGCGCGGCAACGGCTTCGATGTTGATGCTGCCGCTGCCGCCCGCGACGCTGGGCACATCCTTCGCGGCCGGGAACGCCGCGGAGGTGGAGCGCCCGACCAGGTTCGCGCCCAGCCCCAGCGCCCACACCGTCTGGGCCAGGGTGCCGTATTGGTCGACCGCGACGATGCGGCTGGCGTCGGTGACCGTCACCGCGGACCCGTCGAAGGAGTGCACGGTCACCGGCAGCACCGGATGCGGCGCGGACCCGATCGGCACCGGGTTCGTATCGGCCAGGGTCGCGGTGGCCGGACCGTGCTGGGTGCTGCTGGTGGTCCCGCCGGAGGATCCGCACGCGGCGACCGCCGCGACCAGGACGACGGCACAGACCGTCTGGGTGAGGCGGCGCAGCGGCCGCGCGGACGCGGTGCGCGAGGATCGGACCAGGCAGCTCATGAAGGCAAGCCTAAGTGGTGCCCGCGGGTGCTGGACGGCGGCCCGGCGGAGGCGTGCCGGGCACCACACCGCGCCGGTGCGCGGGCCGCGGTCGCGACGGCTCGCGGCCGACCGGGACGTTCGAGCCGCGGCTCAGATACTGCTGACGTCGTCCAACGCCGCGGCGATCGCGTGCGGCAGTTCCAGGGTTTCCGCGGCCAGCACACCGGTGAGCTGCCCCATATCGCGTGCCCCCACGATCAGCGAGGCCACCGCGGGCCGGTCCCGCACCCAGGCCAGCGCCACGGCCAGCGGGGAGGTGCCCAGGCCGTCGGCGGCGGTGATCAGCGCGTCGACCACGCGGTCGGAGTGCTCGTCGAGGCGGTCGCGGATCTGCCCGCCGCCGATGTCGTCCGCGCCACGCGAATCCGCGGGCACCCCGTCCCGGTATTTGCCGGTCAGGATGCCCCACGCCAGCGGTGTGGTCGCGATGAGCCCGAGGCCGTGATGTTGCGCGGCGGGCACGATGTCGTGTTCCACACCGCGCGCGAGCAGCGAATACGGGGTCTGCGCGACGGTGATCGGCGCGGCGCACGCCATGGTGGCCAGCTGCCAGGCGTCCAGTCCGCGCACGCCGCCGTAGCGGACCTTGCCCGACTGCACCGCGTCCTGCACCGTGGCGGTGATCTCGTCCAACGGGGTGTGCGGATCCCACGCGGCCACACTCCAGATGTCGAGGTGGTCGGTGTCCAGTTCGGTGAGGGTCTGGTCGAGTTGACGCAGCAGGGTGCGCCGCGAGGCGTCCACCCGCCAGCGCGGTTCGGCCGCGGGCGCCCCGTCCGGATCGGTCACCGGGACCGGAGTGATGCCGGCGCAGCCGCTGAGCACCAGATCGTGGCGGGGGACCAGTTCGCCGATCAGCTCGCCCAGGATGCGCTGGGCCGCGCCGCCCCCGTAGGCGGGGGAGGTGTCCAGCAGTGTGCCGCCCGCCTCCACGAACGCCACCAGTTGCACCGCCGCGTCGTCCGGGTCGGTTTCCCGGCCCCAGGTGTGGGTGGCCAGGCCGATTCGGGAGACCCGCAGGCCACTGCGCCCGACCACCCGCTGTTCCATCACCGTGCGCATACTTCCGTCACATCCAAGAGCCTAGGGCCACAACCCGTTCGGATACCGGCAAGGCACGGCGAACCGCCGCGGGCGCCGGGTTCGGTGCGCTTCGCAACGATGCGTTCGCACTCGATTCGCTCCCGGTGGACCGGTGCGCCGGATCGTTATCGGCGCGCGCGCACCGTGCGAGCAGCGAAATCCTCGATGCCGGAACCGGATTCGCCCTGGGCGTAATCACCGATCGGGTGCGTCGGTCGTTCGTGACGTGGCCGCGACGGCGAGATCGCCTAGGCTGGGGGCATGACGGTGATCCTGCTCCGGCACGGGGTGTCGACCTCGAACACGGCCCACACGCTGTCCGGGCGCACCCCCGGAGTGGAACTCACCGATCGTGGTCTCGAGCAGGCCCGCGCGCTGGCGGAACGCTTGGCTCCCTTGCCGATCGAGCACATCGTGATCTCCCCGCTGCTGCGGTGCGCGCGCACCGTGGCCCCGCTGGCGGACAAGCTGGCCCTCGAGCCGGTGGTCGAGGAGCGGCTGGTGGAGGTCGACTACGGCGACTGGACCGGCCGCAAACTGGCCGAGCTGGTGAAGGAACCGCTGTGGTCGGTGGTGCAGCGGCACGCCTCGGGCGCGGTGTTCCCCGGCGGTGAGGGCTTGGCCGATGTGCAGTACCGGGCGGTGGCCGCGATCCGCGCCCACGAGCGGGCGTTCAGCGAACTGCACGGGCGTGATTCGCTGTGGGTGGCGTGCACGCACGGCGATGTGATCAAATCGGTGCTCGCCGACGCCCTGGGCATCCATCTGGACGGATTCCAGCGTCTGATGGTGGAGCCGGCCTCGATCAGCGTGGTGCGGTACACCCCGGCCGGTCCGGCGGTGTGGCGCTGCAACGACACCGGCACCGATCTGTCAGCGCTGGCGACCCCGCCCGAGCAGCGCTCACGCGAACCCGCGGGCCCGGTCCCCGGTGGCGAGGTCGGTGGCAAATAGTGCAGTGTGGTTTCAGGAGGTGCAGATGAGCCGAGCAATTCACGTGTTTCGCACCCCCGATCGTTTCGTCGCCGGGACCGTCGGTGAACCGGGCGATCGCTCCTTCTATCTCCAGGCCGTGGAGCAACCGCGGGTGGTCAGCGTGCTGTTGGAGAAGCAGCAGGTCAAGGTGCTGGCCGATCGGATGGGTCTGCTGCTGGACGAGGTGGCCCGGCGTTTCGGCGCCAGCGTGCCGCCCCAGGCCGACGACGTGAACGACACCGGGCCGTTGCAGACCCCGATCGACGCGGAGTTCCGGGTGGGCACGATGGGCCTGGGCTGGGACGCGGACGCCAACGCGGTGGTGGTGGAGTTGCTGGCGATCACCGAGACCGAGGTCGACGAGTCGGTGGTGCTCGACGACACCGAGGAGGGCCCCGACGCGGTGCGGGTGTTCCTGACCCCTTCGCAGGCACGGGAATTCGCGTTGCGCTCGGCGCGGGTGATCGCCGCGGGGCGGCCGCCGTGCCCGCTGTGCGGGGAGCCGCTCTCGACGAAGGGGCATATGTGTGTGCGCACCAATGGGTACAAGCGCGGCGGGATCTTCGGTCCGGCCGATCTCGAGGACTGAGCGGTGAGCGTGTCGCGCCCGTGTGATCCGTTCTACGCCGGTGATCTGGCCGTGGTCGGGCGGGTCAGCACGGCCAGCAACCTGACCCTGGTGTGCGAGATCGCACCCGATGGCACGGTCCGCGAAACCGCGCCCGCCGCACCGGAATCGGCATCGGACGCGGGTGTGCGCGTGGTGTACAAACCGGTGCGCGGGGAACGCCCGCTGTGGGATTTCCCCGACGGCACGCTCGCGGGCCGCGAGGTCGCCTCCTATCTGGTGTGCCAGGCGTTGGGGTGGACGGTGATCCCGGAGACGATCCTGCGGGAGGGCCCGCTCGGGCCGGGCATGGTGCAACGCTGGGTCGAGTCGGTGGACAACCACACCGAGCGCGGCGACCGCCTGGACCTGGTGGATCTGGTGCCCGCCGGGACGGTGCCCGAGGGTTTCCGTGAGGTGCTGCGCGCGGTCGACGGCGCGGGCGCGGAGGTCTCGCTCGTGCACGCGGACGACCCGCGCCTGCAACGCATGGCCGTGCTGGATGTGCTGCTGAACAACGCCGACCGCAAGGGCGGACACGCGCTCGAGGGGTTGGACGGCACGGTGTACGGGGTCGACCACGGGATCTGCCTGCACACCGAACCCAAATTGCGCACGGTGCTGTGGGGGTGGGCCGGTGAACCGGTGCAGCAGGAGCTGATCACCGACATCACCGCGTTCGTGCGGGCCCTGCCGGGGCAGATCGGTGATTCGCTGGCCGAGCACATCACCGACGAGGAGATCGAGGCGCTGCTCACCCGGGGCCGGCGGTTGCGCGATGATCCGGTGATGCCGCTGCCCCGCACCTCACGCCCGATTCCCTGGCCCGCGTTCTGAGCCCGGCCCGGGGCGGCCGGGCCGATGTTCGGTCCTGCGAGATTGCAATGGTTGCGGTTCGGCGCCGGGTGTCCCGGCGCAGGTGAACACCAGTGCCCGCGGGTGCGATACCGCACCGGCAGGCGGGGGTGGCGCTCACCGGCGCCGCTGAAACCTCTACTCTCGAATCATGCAGTCCTGGTCCGATATCGCTGTCCCGACCGTCCCCGGATCCGGACCGCCGTTGCGGTTGTTCGACACCGCCGACGCGCAGGTGCGCCCGGTCACCCCCGGCCCGACGGCCACCATGTACGTGTGCGGCATCACCCCGTACGACGCGACCCACCTCGGGCACGCGGCCACCTACCTGACCTTCGATCTGGTCAACCGGGTGCTGCGCGACAGCGGGCACGAGGTGCACTACGTGCAGAACGTCACCGATGTCGACGACCCGCTGTTCGAACGCGCCGAACGCGACGGGGTCGACTGGCGGGATCTGGGTAGCCGTGAGATCGCCCTGTTCCGTGAGGACATGACCGAACTGCGGGTGCTGCCGCCGCGCGAGTACGTCGGCGCGATCGAATCGGTCGGCGAGGTGGTCGAACTGGTCGACAAACTGCTCGCCTCCGGCGCGGCGTACGTGGTCCCGGACGCCGAATTCCCCGACGTGTACTTCCGCCACGACGCCACCGAACAGTTCGGCTACGAGTCCGGCTACGACCGCGCCACGATGGACCGGCTGTTCGCTGAACGCGGCGGCGACCCCACCCGCGCGGGCAAACACGATCCGATCGACGCGCTGCTGTGGCGTGCTGCGCGCCCGGGGGAGCCGTCGTGGCCCTCCCCGTTCGGTCCGGGCCGCCCGGGCTGGCATGTCGAGTGCGCGGCAATCGCTCTGAACCGGGTCGGCCCCGAATTCGACATCCAGGGCGGCGGGAGTGACTTGATCTACCCGCATCACGAGTACTCCGCCGCGCACGCCGAGGCACTGGTGGCCGGACGACGTTTCGCCCGCCACTACGTGCACGCGGGCCTGATCGCGCTGGACGGGGAGAAGATGTCCAAATCACGCGGCAACCTGGTGTTCGTCTCCCGGCTGCGCCGCACCGGCGTGGACCCGTCCGCGATCCGGCTGGGCCTGTTCTCCGGACACTACCGCCACGACCGCGAATGGTCCGATCCGGTTCTCGCGCAAGCCCTCTCACGCCTGGACACCTGGAAACAAGCCGCCGCCCTGCACTCCGGTCCCGCCGCCACCGACACCATCGCCCGAGTTCGCCAGCACCTGGCCGACGACCTGGACACCCCCAAAGCCCTTGCCGCACTCGACAACTGGGCCCAGGAAGCACTCCGGTACGGCGGCCCGGACACCACCGCCCCGGCCGCGATCGCCACCGCGGTCGACGCGCTACTGGGCATCGGCCTCTGAACCACCCGCACCCCCGGTGATGCCCGAAGGTAACCGGGGCACGCGCGCGCGGACACCGTCGCATAGTCTCGTACTCGCTCGAGGAGATAGGACGGTGTGAGCTGTGTCCGGTGTCGATCGAATCCGTTCGGTGCGTAAACAACTGCGCGCGGGCGGAGAATTGGCCGCGGTGGTCCGCAAGAACCCACGCATCGCCCGCGACCTGGTCGCGGGAATGGTCGCCAGCAGGAAGGCAGCGGCCACCCCACCGGCCCCGCCCACCCCGCCGGACGCGACCGCATCCCCCTCCGCGGAGGAACGACGCGAACGCCTGGCCCCGGCGGGTCTGAACGAATTCGCCAAGACCGCGCACGCGGACCAGGTCGTGGACGCCCCCGTCGAGACCGTCGCGGCATACCTGCGGGATCTGAACCGGCTCGGGGACTGGTTCGTGCTGCACGGCGGCTGGCGCGGCGACCCGCCCGGCACGGTCCGCGAGGGCGCGCAGTTCACCCAGCAGGCACAGATCATGGGACTGCCGGTCGACATCGCCTGGACCGTCGTCACGGCCGGGGACCGCGGTTTCGAACTGCGCGGCCAAGCCCCGCAACAGGTGCGACTCGGCTACTGGATCACCATCTCCGGCAGCGGCCAGCACGCGGTGGTCGACTTCGACGCCGGCGCGGCCGGACCACCCGTGGAAGGCCCGCTGGGCGGATCGGTGATCCGCAGCCTCGGCGAGGCCATGCGCGAATCCCTGGACCGGCTGCCCGCCGCGATCGCCGCGGCCGGCCCACTCCAGCTCACCCCAACGCGAAAGCCCGTGCTGCACACCGCCTCCGGCATCGAACTCGACCCCACCACCCCGGTCCTGGTCGGAGTCGGCCAGGTCGTGCAACGCACCCCCGACCCGCAGTACCGCGACCCGGCCGCACTCGCGGTCCAGGCCCTGCGCCAGGCCGCGCGCGACACCGGCGCGGGCGAAGGACTGCTGCGCCAGACCGACGCGGTGTTCGCGGTGGCGTGCGCGTCCTGGCAGTACCGCGACCTGGGCGCGGTCGTGGCCGAACGCCTCGGCGCCGGCACCGTGGACACCGTGCAGTCCAGCACCTTCGGCGGCGACGGCGGACAACTGGTCATCAACGAGGCCGCCGCCGCCATCGCGGCGGGGGAGTACGACATCGTCCTGGTCACCGGCACCGAAGCCGGCGCCACCCAGGCCGCGGCCCAACGCGCCGGAATCGACCCGGGCTGGCCCGCCCAGCCCAGCTCGACCACCCCGACCCGCACCGTCGGCATCGACGAAGCCGCCAACAACGCCGCGGAAACCGCCGCCGGACTGATCGCGCCGATCAACATGTACGCGCTGATGGAATCGGCCAACCGGCACCGCCTGGGCCGCACCCCCGCCGAACACGCCGCCGCGATCGCCCGGCTGTGGTCCGGATTCTCCACGATCGGCGCGAGCAACGAATACGCCTGGCAGCAGCAGGAATTCACCGCCGACCAGATCGCCACCCCCACCGCGGACAACCGCGTCATCTCCACCCCCTACACCAAACTCGAATGCGCCAACCTGCAGGTCGACATGGCCAGCGGCATCATCCTGACCAGCGCCGCGGCCGCGGCCGAGGCCGGTATCGCCCAGGACAAATGGGTGTTCCTGCACGCGGGCGCCTCCGGCCACGACGAATGGTTCACCAGCGAACGCGCCGACCTGGCCGCCTCCCCGGCCATCCGCACCCTCGGCAACGCCGCCCTCGCACACGCCGGGATCGGCGTGGACGACCTGGCGCACGTGGACCTGTACGCGTGCTTCCCGGTCGCGGTGCAGATCGCCGCCCGCGAACTCGGCCTGCCCCTGGACGACCCGAAACGCCCCCTGTCGGTGACCGGCGGCCTCACCTTCGGCGGCGGCCCCGGCAACAACTACGGCGGCCACGCGGTCGCCTCCCTGGTCGGCGCGTTGCGCGCGGACCCGCAGTCCTACGGCCTGTCCACCTCCCTGGGCTGGTACGTCACCAAACACGCGCTGGGCATCTACTCCGCGACCCCGCCCCGCACCGCCTACCGGCACCTGAAACCGGTCATCGACAACCCGCCCGCGCGCCCGGCCCGCAGCGACCACCAGGGCCCCGCGGTGATCGAGGCCTACACGGTGCCCTTCGGCCGCGACGGCGAACCCGAAGCCGCGGTACTGAGTCTGCTGACCCCCGACGGCACGCGAATCCTGCTGCGCAGCACCCGATCCGAACTGATCGACGAACTACTGAACGATGACCTGCTCGGCCTGCCGGTAACGGTCACCGACGGGCAGATCACCGTCGAAGCCCGCGAACGCGTCGAGCTGCCCCCGCCGCCCCCGGCGCCGGTACTGGTCGAACGCAGCGGACCGGTCACCATCATCACCCTCAACCGCCCCCACGTCCGCAACGCGGTCAACCTGGCGACCGCGCTGGCCATCGAACGCGCCCTGGACGCGTTCGACGCCGACCCCGCCGCCCAGGTCGCCATCATCACCGGCGCGGGCGGATACTTCAGCGCCGGAATGGATCTCAAGGCCGCCGCCACCGGCGAGGTCCCCATGACCCAGGGCCGCGGCCCGCTGGGCATCACCGCCGAACCACCGGCCAAACCACTCATCGCCGCGGTCGAGGGACCCGCGCTGGCCGGGGGCTGCGAGCTGGCGCTGTCCGCGGATCTGGTTGTCGCGGCACAGGATTCGACCTTCGGCATCCCGGAGGTCAAACGCGGCCTGGTCGCGGTCGGCGGCGGAGTGCTGCGCCTGGCCCAGCGGCTGCCACGCGCCATCGCGATGGAACTGGCCCTGACCGGCGACCCCATCACCGCCACGCGCGCCGCGGAACTGGGCCTGGTCAACGAACTCGCCGAACCCGGCCACGCCCTGGACGCCGCACTGGCCCTGGCCGAACGCATCGCGGTCAACGCCCCACTGAGCATCCAGGCCAGCAAACGCATCATCGACGAATCCGCCGACTGGACCACCGACGAGGCATTCACCCGCCAGGGCGAACTCGCCGCCCCCGCACTGTCCTCCCGCGACGCGGGCGAAGGCGTCCTGGCCTTCGCCCAGAAACGCACCCCGGTGTGGGAAGGCCGCTGACCCCCGCTGCATGATCGCGGCCTCGAACCCGCATCGCAAGGTTCGAGGCCGCAATCGAATTCAGTTCCGGCTCAACAGGTTCGGCCGATCACATCACACCCGCGGAGGCTGTGGGCACTCACCGAGACCCGCATCCGCATCAGCTGTCCACGTGCACATGCGGACGCTGATGCGGATCCGGCACCGCGCGCCGCAGAATCTCCCGCGTCACCGGAGCCACCTCACCCTCACCGACGAACAGGAACTTCAGCAGGTTCATGATCGGATTGCCCTCGGTCCATTCGAAATACACGTGCGGGTTCAACCCCGTGCGGTCCCGGATGGCCAACAGGATCGCCGCGACCGAGTTCGGAATCGCCGCCGCCTCCACCGACAGGATCTTGTAACAGTCCAACTCCACCGCCCGCACATGCAGATCGGTGGAGAACTCCGAGGCATCACGCACGACCACCTCGAGGAACAGGATCGGCGCCTGCGCGGGAATGTGACTCTCGAGCCGCTGCTCGGCCTCCTTCTGCCGATACTCACCCGGCTCCCGATCCTCCACACCCTCCAGATCGTGGGTGACGATGCGGATCGTGCCACTCGCGGCGATCTTATCGATCAACCACGCCGCCTTGTCGTCGAAATCGACCTCGATCGCCCGCAACTCGAACGCCCGCCGCGCCCGCGAGATGAACGACACCACGATGATCGCGACGATGAACAGCGACGCCAATTGCACACCCTCGGGCTTCTCGAAGACGTTCAGAATCGTGGTGTACACGAACACCGCCGAAACCACCCCGAACCCGATCGCCTTACCGACCTCACGCTTGCGCGCCGCCGACAGCGTCACCGCGACCGCCGCGGAGGTGATCAGCATCAACACACCCGTCGCGTACGCGCCGCCCTGGGCATCGACATCGGCATCGAAATACCAGGTGATCCCGAACGCGATCACCGCGAACACCAGCACCAGCGGCCGCGTGGTCCGCGCCCACTCCGGCGCCATCCCGTAGCGCGGCAGATACCGCGGCACCAGATTCAGCAACCCGGCCATCGCCGAGGCCCCCGCGAACCACAGGATCGCGATCGTGGAGATGTCGTACACCGTGCCGAACGCATCACCCAGGTAATGGTGCGCCAGATACGCCAGCGCCCGGCCGTTGGCCGAACCACCACTGCGGAACTCCTTCTCCGGAATCAACACCACGGTGATGAAACTGGTGACCATCAGGAACGCGCTCATGATCAACGCCGCGGTGGTGAGCAGCTTGCGCGTCCCGGCGATCCGGGTGCGCGGATCATCCTGCGGCTCAGCGGGATCGCCTTTGATCTGCGGCATCACCGCGACACCGGTCTCGAAACCCGACAACCCCAACGCCAGCTTCGGGAACACCAGCAGCGACACCCCGATCATCGCGAAAACGCTGCCGTGCTGGGCAGTCAACGCGTGCGACCAGTCCACCACCAGCCCCGAGGCGGTGAACACATGCCACAACCCCACCACCGCGACCACCACGTTCAACGCCAGATACATCCCGACCAGCCCGACCGCGATACCGATCGCCTCGGCGAACCCCTTGAGGAAGATCGCCGCCAGCAACGCCAGCAACACCAGCGTGATCAGCATCGCGTGCCCGCTCAGCCAGTGCGGCACCAGCGGATTCTCCACGATGTGCGCGGCGCCGTCGGCCGCGGACAACGTCATCGTGATCACGAAATCCGTCGCCGCGAACCCCAGCAGCACCAGAATGAACACCTTGCCGGTCCAGCGCGGCAACACATCGGCGAACATCGCCAACGACCCACCGCCGTGCGGGCTCTCGCGCGCCACCCGCCGATACACCGGCAGCGCGCCCAGCAACGTCAACACCACCAGCACCAGCGTCGCCATCGGGGACAGCACCCCCGCCGCGACGGCCGCGATCCCCGGCTGATAGCCGAGCGTGGAGAAGTAGTCGACACCGGTCAGGCACATCACCTTCCACCACGACCGCTGATGGGCCTCCTCGGTCTGCTTGACCATCGGGCCGGGATGGCGCGAGTACTGATCCTCGTTCGCCCCTTCGAGCAACCAGGTCCGGAATCGAGATCGCGGCCGTTGTTCGGTCGTGGTCACGTCGTGGTCCCCCTAGGGAGCGGTTCATCCGGGAAATCCGGAAACTCGGCATCGTCGGGGTCAATCTACGCGGCGTGGCGCGGCGTGTCGTGAGTGGCCGCCGACGTGTCCGTCACCCGAGTCGGCCGCGCGCGGGGGAGTGTGACCGACTGTCCGTCAGCGACCACTCCTAGCCAATCACGCCAGAATCAGCAAGTGTGACGACCATCACAAAACTGGGTATAGTCACTGGTCGTCCCGTGTGTATCGACACCTTCTCGGAGGATCCCTCCGTTTGCCGCTGTTTCGAACCGGGTAAACGTGGCATTCGTTGCCATTCTGTAACCCGCATGGCGACATCGAAATTCCGCACTGCGACATCGCGGTGCCCTCAACACCACGGGGAGAGGAGCTCGCGCGTGACAAACCGCGACCCGCAACCACAACAACGACGATCCGTCGCCGCCGCGGCCATGGGCAACGCCACCGAGTGGTACGACTACGGCGTCTACGCCGCCACCGCCACCTACCTCACCCACGCCTTCTTCCCCGGCTCCCTCGGCACCATCGGCACCCTGCTCGGCTTCGCCATCTCCTTCGTCCTACGCCCCGTCGGCGGCATGTGGTGGGGCCCCCTCGGCGACCGCATCGGACGCAAAGCCGTCCTGGCCGTCACCATCCTGCTCATGGCCACGGTCACCGGACTCATCGGCATCATCCCCAGCCACGACAGCATCGGCATCGCCGCCCCCATCCTGCTGATCGTCCTGCGCGTCATCCAGGGCTTCTCCACCGGCGGCGAATACGGCGGCGCCGCAACCTATCTCGCCGAATCCGTCGACGACAAACGCCGCGGCTTCCTGGGCAGCTTCCTGGAATTCGGCACCCTGAGCGGCTTCATCGGCGGCTCCGCGGTCGTACTGCTCATGCAGGTCATGCTCGACGACACCCAGATGCAACAGTGGGGCTGGCGCATCCCGTTCCTCATCGCCATCCCCCTGGGCCTCGTCGGCTGGTACCTGCGCAGCAAACTCGACGAATCCCCGGTCTTCACCGAAGTCGCCGAACAGGACCACCCCAAGGGCGGCCTGCTCAAACTCCTCACCGACTACCGCCGCGAACTGCTCACCCTCGCCGGCCTGGTCATCGCCCTGAACGTCGTCAACTACACCCTGCTCGCCTACATGCCCACCTACCTGCACGGCACCATCGGCGTCAGCGACACCCAGACCACCGCCATGGTCCTGATCGGCCAACTCGTCATGGCCCTGGTCCTACCACTGGCCGGCGGACTGTCCGACCGCATCGGCCGCAAACCCATGTGGCTGATCTCCCTCATCGGACTCGGGCTGCTGTCCATACCCATGTACTGGCTCATGGGCAAGGGAATCGGCTGGGCCATCACCGGATTCATCGTCCTGGGCCTGCTGTACGTGCCACAGCTGTCCACCATCTCCGCGACCTTCCCGGCGATCTTCCCCACCCACGTGCGCTACGCCGGATTCGCCCTGTCCTACAACGTGTCCACCGCGCTGTTCGGCGGCACCGCACCCCTGATCAGCCAATGGGTCATCGACGCCACCCACTGGGACCTGTTCCCCGCCTACTTCATGGTCGGCTCGTGTGTCCTGGGCCTGATCGCGTGGGTGTTCCTGCGCGAAACCGTCGGAGCGTCCCTGCGCGGCACCAGCGTCCCGGAAAGCGGCGAGATCCCCATCGTGGAGAAACAGGACGCCGTCTGACGGCATCCACCCCGGCCGTGTTCCGTGAGCTCGCGGAACACGGCCGAACCAGGGGAGCGGGACCCGCTCGGGCCGTAATGGCATGCGGGACAGCCGAACCCTCGGCACCACGGCTCTCGCGGACCATCGCACGCGGCACAACCGGGCAGGTCCAGGACTTTCGCCGACATTGTGCTCGACCCCGGAATCCACGTGCCGCCGTTGGCAATTCTCCACGAATCGGACAATCGACACCCGAGTTGTCCAGCGCGAGCGCGGATTCCAGCACCGAACCTGAACGAACAACTGGATTGCCGAGCGATTGCTGGGGTACTCTACGGCCGGAATACATCAGTTCGGATGTCGGGAGTGTGGTGTGAATCGTTTGATGCGAATACTGGTCCTGTTGTTGATACCGGTGGTGGTCCTGGTCGGCGGGTGCAAGAGCTCGTCATCCTCCAGCGCCGCCAGCAGCGGTGCGGAACAATCCATTCCGGCGGACCCCACCGGCACCGCCGCCGACGCGCAGGCCGAGGACACCAGCTGTCCGACCTCCAACACCAAAGCCTTCGCCAAGACCCGGTTCGTCGCCCACACCGGCCTGGCATTCGGCACCTTCCACCGCTGGATGTACAAGCCGATGAAGGCGGGCACCTTCAAGAAGGGCGCCAAGGGCCGCATCACCGCCTTCGTCAAGGGCGGCTTGGCCGCACTGTTCATCAAGCGTGAGGTCCGCCTGGCACTGGAAGACGCCAAGGCGAATCCCACACTGTGCAAGACGATCTCGGCCCCGCTGGGCAAACTCGGCGACACCGTGCAATCGGCCTTCGACAAACTCAAGAGCGGCGACAGCTCCGGCGTAGACGGCCTCAACACCCTGATCAGCCAAACCGAGGACACCTCCAAGAAGGACGGCGTCACGATCACCGAAGACGAGAACGGCGACCTGACCAAGTCCCCGAGCTGACCCTCGTCTCACCAGTGCGGGCGGACCCATCCGGGCCCGCCCGCACTGGTGTCCGGACAACCCGCCGCCGAGCAACTTGATCCCATAGTTACGTCACAGTGACGAATCGAGACGAGATTCCCATGAGGGGGAGTTGGGGCCGTCCGGTCGACTCGCCGGACCGAGCCGCCCAGCCGCGATCGGAAAAATTCCGTTTCAAGATCGAATATACGAAAAATACTGTTGCACACAGGATTTCGATCACATCGGGCCGGAGCGGACGCGCCGCACACCCGCATCCAACGCCAACGCTCGAAGCCAGCAGTCCGGACGCCACAGACTCGAACATGCCGAACCCGTTGCGTAACACCATAATTCCCAGCTCGCACCACCCACATCATTGCGCCGATAATTGACATTATGTCAAGTAAGGACATCGAACCGCAGATTCCGCGAACTCGAACCCGTCAAGCACACTCCCCCCAGCTGGACCGGCTCTCGCCATGCCGAGTCGTCAAGTCCCGGTGGGTGGCGCACTGCCGAACTCCGGCCACTCGTCTCACATCAGCGAGACCGCCTCAGCCTCGACGAGACAGGACATCTACCGTGCAGCCCCTGTTCGCATCCTGGCTGCTGCGACGACAAGCTTGGGCCCGAGAGTATTTCGAACGCCCTCAGCGGTGCGGAGTCAGCGTGATGGCGCCGACGACGACCGCACCGAAATACGCCGGACCGGTGTATCCGCCATGCCCGTCGCTGTTCAGTACGACTCGATGGCCGGGAAACAGGTCCACGTAACCGCCGTCGGGTGTCGGATGGATCGGGTAACGGCCGATGAGTACCAGGTCCTGGCCCTCGACATGCGCGTCGCGCTGTAGCAGCACGACACCGGACGACAAGGTCGTGGATGTGTAGGTGCCCGGCGCGACATCGGCAGAGGCCGGCCCGGTAGCGCCGAAGAACGCGGCACCGACCGCAACACCGACCGCGGCGGTCCGGACCACGACTGAATGGGCAGGTCTGGGCATGATCAATCCTCTCGGCTCAGCCTGTTCACCATAGACCGATGGATGTTGTCCGACGATCGCTTCCACCGCTACGAGGTGACCCCCGGGCCGGACAGGACCCGGTCGGATCGAGGACGTTGCCAGGCGTCACGAATTTCGGTGAGTTGGGCGGTGGCCGCTCCCCCCGCCTGATGCTCACCGCTGAACCTCAACCCGACTCGGCCTGCGCCGTCGTGAATCCTCCGTTCGGACAGGGCGATACCTACGATCCTGAGGTGACGCCACAGTCCGCTTCGGTGGAGTGGGTGCGGAAGGCGTTGTTCGGTGGCCGCCAGTCCGGATGCTTTGTGGCGAGATCCCTTGCCGCTGGCGCGAATTCGGCTCCGCGAGGTGGACTACAGGCGGATCTGGATGGTGCCGCCGGGGCGGGTGTGTGGGTGTCGGGAGTTGTAGTGGGCGGCGCTGTTGTCGTAGACCTGGGATTCGGTCATCCAGGTGGATTGGTAGTCGCATTCGCCGCAGATTGCGCGGAATCTGTTGTTCGCCTTGTGGTTCGACTCGGATCTGTAGATGAGTAAGGCGATGACGCCTATGACTACCAGGAGGCATGCGAGTCCGCCGTCCATGGTTCCCACTCCCCTCGACTTCGCTGCTCGGGATCCGTCGTAGTCCGAAAGCTAGGTGGGTGGGTGGTGCGGGGACAGTCGGTCGGGGTCGATTCGGGTGGTTGTGCCTGGTCGGGGGTTCGGCGGCGGTTTTCCGGACCGGAATCGGGTGCGGCGATCGGTGTGGGTGGCGGTGGCTGCCGAGTATTCACCTGCGGTCCGCCGATATGCCGGACGAAGAGGTTTCCAGCCGGTAATCTCGGCGGCATTGATCTTGAGACGCGCGTCACAGGCGGGTGGGTCGGATTTCTGTGAATTTCCGCGAACCCCTCCCCTTCTAGACTTGAATGAGTCATAATTATGAACGTGTCCAGTACAGCCGAGTTCGAGCGCATGCTGCGCGGTGCCGCCCTGCGGGTGACCGCGCCGCGGATCGCGGTTCTGTCCGCGGTGCACGAGCGGCCGCATTCCGATACGGACTCGATCCTGAGCCGGGTGCGCGAGACGCTCGGGACGGTCTCCCATCAGGCCGTGTACGACGTGTTGCGCGCGCTGACGGCCGCGGGTCTGTTGCGGCGCATCCAGCCCATGGGGTCGGTGGCGCGCTACGAGACGCGGGTCGGGGACAACCATCATCACGTGGTGTGCCGCTCGTGCGGCGTCATCGCCGATGTCGATTGCGCGGTCGGCGAGGCGCCGTGCCTGACCGCGTCGGACACCAATGGTTTCGTCCTGGACGAGGCCGAGGTCGTGTATTGGGGTCTGTGCCCCGAATGCCTTGCAGCCCAGCACAGTTCACAATCTCGAATCTGAGTACAGCCCGAATCACCCCACTCCCGAAAGGAATATCGTGGCTGAGGAAAACGCCCCTGTTGGACTCCCCATCGCCGAGGCGAACACCGAACCCGCCGTGGGCGGTTGCCCGGTGGTGCACGGTCGCCTGAAGTACCCCTCCGAGGGCGGCAGCAACCGTGACTGGTGGCCGGACCAGCTGAATCTGAAGATCCTGCAGAAGAACCCGGCGGTGGCGAATCCGCTGGGTGCGGACTTCGATTACGCTGCGGCGTTCAAGACGCTGGATCTGGGCGCGGTGAAGCAGGACATCGTCGAGGTCATGCACACCTCGCAGGACTGGTGGCCCGCGGACTTCGGGCACTACGGCCCGCTGTTCATCCGGATGGCCTGGCACGCGGCGGGTACCTATCGGGTGCACGACGGTCGTGGTGGCGCGGGTGCGGGTATGCAGCGTTTCGCGCCGTTGAACAGCTGGCCGGACAACGCGAGCCTGGACAAGGCGCGCCGGCTGCTGTGGCCGGTGAAGAAGAAGTACGGCAAGAACCTGTCGTGGGCGGACCTGATCGTGTTCGCGGGCAATGTCGCGCTCGAGGACATGGGTTTCGAGACGTTCGGTTTCGGTGGCGGTCGTGAGGATCGCTGGGAGCCGGAGGAGGACGTGTACTGGGGTCCGGAGCAGATCTGGCTCGGCGACGAGCGGTACACCGGTGAGCGGAATCTGGAGAACCCGCTCGCCGCGGTGCAGATGGGTCTGATCTATGTGAATCCCGAAGGCCCGAACGGTAATCCGGATCCGCAGAAGGCCGCGATCGACATTCGTGAGACGTTCGCGCGGATGGCGATGAACGATGTGGAGACCGCGGCGTTGATCGTGGGTGGTCACACGTTCGGTAAGACGCACGGTAACGGCAACGCGGATCTGGTGGGTCCGGAGCCGGAGGCCGCTCCGCTCGAGGAGATGGGTCTGGGCTGGAAGAACGGTAACGGTACCGGTGTCGGTAAGGACGCGGTGACCTCGGGTCTGGAGGGTATCTGGACCACGACGCCGACGCAGTGGGACAACACGTTCCTGGAGATCCTGTACGGGTACGAGTGGGAGTTGGAGAAGTCTCCCGCCGGTGCGTGGCAGTGGATTCCGGTCGACGGCGGCGGTGCGGGTACGGTCGCGGACGCGCATGTCGAGGGTAAGACGCATGCGCCGACGATGTTGACCACGGATCTGGCGTTGCGGTTCGATCCGATCTACGAGCAGATCACGCGCCGGTGGCTGGAGAATCCGCAGGAGTTGGCGGATGATTTCGCGAAGGCCTGGTACAAGCTGACGCACCGTGACATGGGTCCGGTGGTGCGGTATCTGGGTGCGCAGGTGCCGAGTGAGGAGCTGCTGTGGCAGGATCCGGTGCCCGCGGTGGATCACGAGTTGGTGGACGCGGCGGATGTGGCGGCGTTGAAGGCCACGGTGCTGGCGTCGGATCTGACTGTGGCGCAGCTGGTTTCGACCGCGTGGGCGGCGGCGTCGTCGTTCCGTGGCAGTGACAAGCGTGGTGGCGCGAACGGTGGGCGGATTCGTCTGCAACCGCAGGCTGGTTGGGAGGTGAACGAGCCGGACGAGTTGGCGCAGGTGGTGCGGGTGCTGGAGGGTATCCAGGGTTCGTTCAACGCCGCGCAGTCGGGTGGGAAGAAGATCTCGTTCGCGGATCTGGTGGTGTTGGCGGGTTCGGCGGCGGTGGAGAAGGCCGCGAAGGATGCCGGGTTCGAGGTGCAGGTGCCGTTCGCGGCGGGTCGTACCGATGCCACGCAGGAGCAGACCGATGTGGAGTCGTTCGCGGCGCTGGAGCGGTCGGCGGATGGTTTCCGGAACTATCTGGGTAAGGGGAATCGTTCGGCGGCGGAGTATCTGCTGATCGACAAGGCGAATCTGCTGACGTTGAGTGCGCCGGAGTTGACGGTGCTGGTGGGTGGTCTGCGGGTGCTGGGTGCGAACTACCAGAATTCGGCGCACGGTGTGTTCACCGACAGGCCGGGTGTGTTGTCGACGGATTTCTTCGTGAATCTGACCGATATGGGCACCAAGTGGGAGCCCTCCCCCGCGGATGACGGCACGTATCTGGGTAAGGATCGTGCGACGAGCGAGTTGAAGTGGACCGGTACCCGGGTGGATCTGGTGTTCGGTTCGAATTCGCAGTTGCGGGCGTTGGCGGAGGTGTATGCCGAGGATGATTCCAAGGGCAAGTTCGTGGATGATTTCGTGGCGGCGTGGGTGAAGGTGATGAACCTGGATCGGTTCGATCTGGTCTGATCCCGGTGTGGGTGGTGCCCCCGGACCGTTGCGGTCCGGGGGCACTGTCGTGTGTGCTGCTGCTCTCCTGCGGTGTGTCGGATCATGGTGTGGCGGTGGGGTTTTCGGGGTGTTGGGGCAGGGCGCAGGTGAGGCCGTCGGCCATGCCGGTGGGGCGGACGCCCAGGGCTTTGTTGAGGCGGGCGCGTTGGTTTTCCCAGGCGATGGTGGCGGTGAGTTCGGCGTATTGGGTTTCGGTGAGGGTGGCCAGCAGGCGGGTGCGCAGGTCGGGCAGGTCCGGTGGGGTGGGGGTGCTGGTCATGGCTTCGGCGAGGTCCAGGACGAGTTTTTCCAGGTCGGTGTAGGCGTCGCTGGTGGTGTGTTTCGGCAGGTCGGTGAGTTGGCGTTCGGTGAGGCCGCTCGAGTGTGCCAGGGCCGAGCCGATGTCGAGGCAGAATTCGCAGCCGATGAGGCCGGCGGTTTTGAGTTCGGCGAGTTCTTTGAGGCGGGGGTCGAGCCGGTTGCTGAGCAGGAGTGCGGTTTCGTAGGTTCCGGTGCCGATCAGGAGCCAGGGGCGGCGGGTGAGCCAGCGCAGCAGGTCGGTGCGGTGGCGGCGGGCGTCTCGGAGGGCTCGCAGGTAGTGGCGGGTTCGGGTGATTGCTCGCATGTGGTGCTCTCCCCTGTGGTGTGCGCGTGTGATGGTTTCACCGTAGCGCGGTTCCACTACATTCTGTAGTAGGTCGTGTGGGTGGGCGCGCACACCGGGCGGGGCGATCAGGGGGTGCCGAACCAGCGGGTCAGTGCCTCGCGCAATCCGGTGACGCCCTCGGGCGCGGCCCAGGCGACGATGCCGTCGGGGCGTACCAGCATGCCCGAGAGTTCGTGCGGTGCAACGGGTTTGGCGGTGACGACCAGTATGTCGCGTTGCCAGGGTGCGGCGATCTCGCGCAGGGCGGGGGTGTCGGCCAGATCCAGCAGCACCGCCCCGCCGCGGGTGCAGTGTTCGGCCAGGCGGGTGCCGTCGGCCAGCGCGATATCGGGTGCGGACCGGCCCACCAGGCGATGAGTGTCCCCCAGGTCGTAGCGGTGCGCGATGCCGGAGATCCGCTTCACGATGCCGGTCGCGCCGTCGCGGGTGGCCAGGAGTTGTTCGGTGACCGCGCGCATGGCGCGGCTGTGCGGGTCGGTGCGCATGATGGCGACCTGCGCGCGGGACCATTCGAGCACCCACTGCCCGATCGGATGCCGTTCGGTGGTGTAGGTGTCCAGCAACTCGGCCGGGGCGCGTCCGGTGCTGACGGCGGCGAGTTTCCAGCCGAGGTTGACCGCGTCGCCGACGCCCAGGTTCAGGCCCTGCCCGCCGAATGGTGAGTGCACGTGCGCGGCGTCCCCGGCCAGCAGGACGCGGCCGGTGCGGTAGTCGGTGCTCTGGCGGGTGTTGTCGGTGAAGCGGGTGGCCGAACGGACCGCCGTGACCTGCACTCGCACACCCGACACCGCGTGCAGGGCGTCCTCGAGTTCGGTGGCGGTGACCGGGGTGGTGCGGTCGGCGGGTGGCCCGTCGAACTGGACGGTCAGGATCCGACCGGGCATCGGTCCGTGCACGTAGATGCCGGTGTCGGTGCAGTTCCAGCCGCCCCGCAGCGCTTCGCCGCCGCGCATCTCGACCATCGCCTGATGTCCGGTGATCAGGGGGTCCACGCCGGGGAAGTCGAATCCGGCGAGTCCGACCGGTCCTGCTCCGGCGACGAGGACGTCGAATGTTTCGCTCATGGATGCCACGGTGCGCGGGTGTGGTTGCGGCCCTCTCGCGTGCGGCTTGCGCGAGCCCTGGCATGCGTTCGGCGCCGGCGATATCGGTCGGTGCGCGCGCGGTGCGATGTGCGAATAGTATTGCGGGCGAACAGATTGTGGCATGTCGAGCAGACCGTCCGGCTGGTTTCCGGGGGGTCGTCGAGCCGCTGCCGGTGCCGGAAATACGTTCGGGGTCAAGGGGTTCACCGTTCCGGTGCGGTACCGCGGCGTGGGTTTCGCGGACTTCGGGGAAAGGCGGGCACGATGACCGGGCCGTACCGCTCTGGTGAGCTGGACGTTTCGCGGGGGTCCCTGGCCGATCGGTACGGCGGCGGGGAGCCGGTGCGGTGGCAGGGCCAAGAGGTGGAACCGATGTATTGCCAAGCGCTGGGCGCGGATCCGACGATGCTGGGTCTGCGGTTGCGGCGCGCGGCTCCCCCGGCCGGGGTGATCGGGGTGGGGATCGCGGTGTCGGTGTTGAGCGGGTACGTGGCGTTGGCGGGGCGGCGGTTGCGCGGGGTGGATGTGTGGACCGAGGCGATGGCCGAGGGGGTGGAGATCGAATTGTGCGGTGCGGGACCGGATTCGAGGTTCACGCTGACGCCGGTGTGGTTGACCGGATGCGGTGGGCCGGTGTCGTGGCAGGGCAACTACGGGGTGCTGGTGGACCGCTCGGAGCGCACGCCGGTGTTGCGGTGCAGTACCGGGGTGGGTGCGCCGGATTTCGAGGATCTGGTGGTGGGGATCCAGGTTCGGACCGTCGCGACCGACGAGTCGCGGCATCGGGGGGCGCTGTACGAGTTGGGGGTGGCGATGCACGTGCAGGGTGAGACCGCGCAGGCATGCACGCTGTGGACCCAGGCGGCGAAGCTGGGGCATGTGGGGGCCGCGTACGACCTGGGTGCGGTGCGTTTCGGGCACGGTGAGCTCGCCGAGGCCGAACGGTGGTGGCGGATGGCCGCGGAACACGGGGACGTGCGGGCGATGACCGGGCTGGCCGAGGTGCTCGATCGGCACGGCAGCGCGGGGGAAGCGCGACGCTGGCGCGAGTACGCCGGGCAGGGATCGCGGCCCTGACCCGGCTGGTGCTCAGGTGAACGGCCAGGGCGTCAGCAGCAGGCGGCCACCGCCGACGAGGCAGGCCAGTGACGCCGCGGCGAACACCAGCACCCAGACGACGGCCGGGATGCGGGTGAGGCGGGCGAGTTGATCGGCGTCGGATCCGTCGCCGCGCACGTGCACGCGCTGGAGTTCGGCGACCGCGCGCAGGCCGCCGAACAGCAGGAACCAGGCCACCGCGTAGCCGAACACGCCTTGCACGATCACGTCGCCGTACCAGGACACCCCGAACACCGCCGCGCCCGCGACGATCACCGCCAGCAGCCCGAACATGTTGCGGATCAACAGCAACAGGATCAGCAGGGCCGCCACCACCAGCCACAGCATCAGGGTCAACCGGCCGATGCCCAGCATCGCCGCGCACCCGAGCCCCAGCAGCGACGGGGCGGGGTATCCGGCCATGGTGGTCAGGATCATGCCGGGGCCGTAGGGTTTTCCGCGCGAGACGGTGACCCCGGAGGTGTCCGAATGCAGTCGCACACCGCGCAGGGTGCGTCCGGTCAGTACCGCGACCAGGGCGTGTCCGCCCTCGTGGGCGATGGTGACCGCGGTGCGCAGGATCCGCCACACCGGCGCGTACAGCACCAGCGCCAGCGCGACCGCGGCGGTGGCGGCGATGACCCACAGCGGTGGGTGCGCGGAGACCAGCCACAGCCGATCCGATACCGAGGACACCGATATCGGTGCGGCGATGTGCGAGCAATTCACCGCCGTAGGGTAGCGGTACGTCACCGGGCGTGCAGTGCGCGCACGCCCTAAGCTGTCGGTCGGGATCGCCGGGGTCGGCTCGGCGTGCAGCAGAGGAGAGCACGATGCGGTCGCTGCGATGGGCGTGCGCCGGTGTGAGTGTGATCGGTGTCGCCGCAACACTTCTGAGCGGATGCGGTGATGTGCAGAAGGCGTTGAACAAGGGCGGGGACACCGCGTGCAGCGATTACGTGAAGCAGGATCAGGACACCCAGCGGGTGACGATCACCAAGTTCGTCAAGCAGCAGACCGGTAGTGAGCACGAGCCCGCGGGCACCGTGGTGGACGCGACGATCGTGCAGGTGAACTTCCTGTGCGGCAATCAGCGGGACTCGTCGACACCGATCAAGAAGGCCGATGTGGCGGGCATCTTCCTCAACAAATAGCCGGTGACCCAATACCGTACGGGCGCAGCGGTTTTCAGCGCAGCAGCTCGATGACCCGGGCCATCGCGTCCATGTTCGGTTCCAGGACGGTGAAATAGTTGATCCCGTACCGTTTGTGGCGTTCACGCAGCTGATCGGCCATCTGCTCGGGGGTGCCGATCAGCAGCGCCGGGATCTCCTCGGCCCGCTCGTGCGTACCGTCGGGCAGGTTGGGGGTCAGGCGGTCGAGCAGGGCCGCGCGCTGGTGCGGGGCGGCGAATTGCTGGATCAGGATGTTGAATTCGGTGCTCTCGGCGCGCTCGCCCAGCAGCTCGCGCACCCGCGCGACCCGCTGATCCAACTCCTCGGGGGTGCCCATCAGCAGCGACCCGTCGACGGTGGTGCGCCCGGCGGTGAACGCGACCACATCGGCGTACCGCGCGGCCACCGCCAACATCCGCTCACCCCAGCCCCCGATCAGCAGCGGCGGACCACCCGCGCGCGCTGGGCGCGGACGGTACTCGGGATCGGCGAACGTGGCGCGCAGTGTGCGCGCGAACTCGGCGACCTGCTCCACCCGACGCCCCGGGCCGGGGAAATCGATGGCGGCGGTATCGAATTCGGATTTCACGTAGCCCGCGCCCAATCCCAGCTCGAGGCGGCCGTCGGTCAGCAGATCGACCGTGGCGACCTCCCGGGCCAGCAGCGTCGGGTTGTAGAACGGGACGTTGAGCACGAACGAGTTCACCAGTACCCGCTCGGTGACCTGCGCGGCCAGCAGCATCGCCGGCAGCGGGGCCAGGAAACCCAGGTGATCGGCCACCCCCAGCACGTCGAAACCCGAATCCTCTGCCCTGCGGCACTTCTCGATCCACGCCTGCTTGGAGTCGGTGAGGAACATGTTGACCCCGAACCGCAACGGTGAGCTCATGTTTTCCTGTCTACCAGCCGGGTCCGACAATTTCCCCGCGACCTGGACCGGTATGCGCAATCATGGGGTGCGAGCGCCCAGGACTTCGCCCGACGACGAGGTTGGTGACCATGCCGCAGTCGCGCACTCTCACCCAGCAGCGCGCCGCCCTGGAACAGGAGTGGGCACGCTGGGCGATCCCGCACGCCCCGGCCCCGGAACCGCTCGCGCACACCACCTCCGGGCACACCACGTTGCGCAGTGAGGTCGCCCAATCCTGGCAGCGGTCACTGACCACCGTGGATCCCGAACGTCGCGCCGCACCCGCGGACGACGACGAGATCGCCACCCGCTGGGCGCATTCCCCGCTGCGCGCGCCGGTCACCGCGCTGGCCGACGAATTGCACAGCATCACCGACGATTCCGGCTTCACCGCGTGTGTCACCGACGAACGCGGCACCATCCTGTGGGTCTCCGGCGGGCGCGTGCTGCGCCGCCGCGCCGAGAAACTGAACTTCGCCCCCGGCGGGCGCTGGGACGAACCCCACATGGGCACCAACGCGATGTCCCTGGCCCTGACCACCGGACAACCCGCCACCGTGTTCTCCGCGGAACACCTGCTCGCCGCGCTGCACAGCTGGGTCTGCTACAGCGCCCCGATCAACGCCCCCGACGGCCGCCGCCTCGGCGTGATCGACCTGTCCACCAGCTGGGAACGCTCCCACCCGCTGGCCCTGTCCACCGTGCGCGCGCTGGCCACCGCGATCCGCTCGCAACTGCCCGCGGACCTGCCCGGCGAACAGCCCGGCATCCGCCTGCAATGCCTGGGCGCAGCGACCCTGTCCCGCGCCGGATGCCCGGTGCGGTTGCGGCCGCGCCAGCTCGAGATCCTGACCCTGCTGGCCCTCGAGCCCGATGGGTTCACCCCGCAGCGGTTGCAGACCGCGATCTACGGGGACCGGCCGGTCGGGGCGGGCACCCTCAAAGCCGATGTGTCACATCTGCGCCACGCCACCGGTGGGCAGATCGCGAGCCGCCGCTACCTGCTGAACCGGCCGATCTCGTGCGACGCGGTGGACCTGCTCGGCGCGCTGGCCGCCGGGGACGTGAGCGCGGCGCTGCGGCTGTATCGCGGGCCGCTGCTGCCCGGATCGGACACCCCCGGCATCGTGCGCTGGCGCGAGAGTATCGCGGTCAGCGTGCGCACCGCGGTACTCGAGAGCCCGTGCGCGGCGCACGCGGTGCAACTGGGCATCCGCTGCCCCGAGGACGCCCAGATCCACGAGCACGCGCTGGGGTTGCTGGCGCCGGGAGACTCGCGTCGCCCCGAGGTGACCGCGCGCCTGCACGCCGCCCTCACCGACTGAACCCGCCCGCACGATCCGCGCGGTGACCGGGCCTTGTTCCCTGGTCACGCGGACGCCAACCTGTTGCCAACCCTGCCGATCCACACTGACCGCGTCCCGGATCATCCCCGTGGTACGCGCGTCGGCTCGCGCGGGCACTCGCCCGGACGAGCGGGTAACGAGGGCTCGCGTGTGCGACGGCCGACCACGAAGCGAGCATCATGATCTACGCCAAGCCCGGAACAGCGGGCAGCATCGTCGAATTCGCCGGCCGCTACGACAACTTCATCGGCGGGGACTGGAAAGCACCGGCCGAGGGACGATATTTCGACAACCCCTCACCCATCGACGGCGAAACCTTCTGCCAGGTCGCCCGCTCCACCGCCGCGGACATCGACGCCGCCCTGGACGCCGCCCACGCCGCCGCGCCCGCCTGGGGCGCCACCCCGGCCGGAGAACGCGCGAACGTGCTGAACCGGATCGCGGACCGCATCGAGGCCAACCTCGAACGCCTCGCGGTCGCCGAATCCTGGGAGAACGGCAAGGCCGTCCGCGAAACCCTCGCCGCGGACCTGCCCCTGACCGTCGATCACTTCCGCTACTTCGCCGGCGCGGTGCGCGGACAGGAAGGCGCGATCTCCGAAATCGACGCCGACACCATCGCCTACCACTTCCATGAACCGCTCGGCGTGGTCGGGCAGATCATCCCGTGGAACTTCCCCATCCTCATGGCCGCCTGGAAACTCGCCCCCGCCCTCGCGGCCGGGAACTGTGTGGTCATCAAACCCGCCGAACAGACCCCCGCCTCGCTGCTGCTGGTGATCGAGCTGATCGCGGACCTGCTGCCGCCCGGAGTCGTCAACGTGGTCAACGGATTCGGTGTCGAAGCGGGCAAACCGCTGGCCTCGAGCCCGAAGGTCGCCAAGGTCGCGTTCACCGGTGAAACCACCACCGGACGACTCATCATGCAGTACGCGAGCGAGAACATCATCCCGGTCACCCTCGAACTCGGCGGCAAGAGCCCCAACATCTTCCTGCCCGACGTCGCCGCCGCGGACGACGCGTTCCTGGACAAGGCCGTCGAGGGTTTCGTCATGTTCGCCCTCAACCAGGGCGAGGTGTGCACCTGCCCCTCGCGCGCGCTGATCCACTCCTCGATCTACGACGAGTTCATCGCCCGCTGTATCGCACGCACCCGCGCCATCACCGGCGGCAACCCGCTGGACACCGACACCATGATCGGCGCCCAGGCCAGCAACGACCAGTACGAGAAGATCCTGTCCTACCTGGACATCGGCCGCCAGGAAGGCGCGAAGGTCCTCACCGGCGGCCAGGCCCGCAAGGTCGAGGGCTACCCCGGCGGGTTCTACATCGAACCCACCATCTTCGAAGGCAGCAACGACATGCGGATCTTCCAGGAGGAGATCTTCGGTCCGGTGGTGTCGGTGGCCCGCTACGACGACATCGACGACGCCGTCGCGATCGCCAACGACACCCTCTACGGCCTCGGCGCGGGCGTGTGGACCCGCGACATGAACACCGCCTACCGCCTGGGCCGGGCGATCAAGGCCGGACGGGTGTGGACCAACTGCTACCACGCCTACCCCGCGCACGCCGCGTTCGGCGGGTACAAGAAATCCGGTATCGGCCGCGAGAACCACAAGATGATGCTCGATCACTACCAGCAGACCAAGAACCTGCTGGTCAGCTACTCGCCGAACAAGCAGGGGTTCTTCTGATGCCCGACCCGGGCCCCGAGGTGGCGCGGCGCATCGCGATCACCGACGCCGCGGCCGTGGTGCTGGACCAGTTGGTCCGGCACCACGGTCCGGTGATGTTCCACCAGTCCGGCGGCTGCTGCGACGGCAGTTCCCCGATGTGCTACCCGCGCGGGGAGTTCCGGGTCGGCGCCGCGGACGTGCTGCTCGGTGAACTGCCCGGGCAGACCCCGTTCTGGATGAGCGCGGACCAGTTCGACTACTGGCGCCACACCCACCTCACCGTCGACGTGGTCCCCGGACGCGGCAGCGGATTCTCCCTCGAAGCCCCCGAAGGGGTGCGGTTCCTGATCCGCTCCCGGCTGCTCACCGACGACGAGGTCGAACTACTCGCGGCGAACCCGCCACCCACCGGCGCACACCCGGCCGAATCCGGCACCCAGTCCTGATTCCCGTGGTTCCGGACCGGCCGTCCACTCCGAGACCGGAACCCTCGCGCGGCTGCCGCACCGCCGACCCCCGGCGGTGCGGCAGCCGCGACACACCTGTCCGGCCCCGGAATCACCCTCCCGGGGCCGGACAGGCCCCACCGATATCACTGCCGCCCACCAGGTTTCACGACATCAACGGCCCGGCAGGAACCGCAGGCTCCGTGCGATCCCCATCAACATCGGCTGCCACCGGCTCTGCGGCAACCCGAACGGCGGATCCAGATTCATCCACCGCGTGGCCACCACACTCTGCGGCTCGGTGAACTTCGACAACCCGTCCGGACCGTGCCGGCGACCCACCCCGGAAATCCCCATCCCACCCATCGGCGCCGCGGTGGTCCCCCACGCCGGGGCATACCCCTCATCGATACACACCGTGCCCGCGTTCAGACGCTCGGCGATCCGCTGCCCGTCCACGGTACTGGCCGCCCACACACTGGCATTGAGGCCGTACTCGGTGTCGTTCGCCCGCGCGATCGCCTCCTCCACACCCGAGACCGGATAGATCGACACCAGCGGCCCGAACGTCTCGTTGCGACCGCACTCCATCTCGTCGGTCACCCCTGAGAGCACCGTCGGCTCGAAGAACAGCGGCCCCAGATCCGGGCGCGCGTTCCCGCCCACCAGCACCGTGGCCCCCTTGGACACCGCGTCGGTGACATGTGCGGTGACCGTCTCGAGCTGCGCCGGGGAGATCAGACTGCCGATATCGGCCGAGAAGTCGTACGCCGCACCCAGATTCGCCGCCCGCACCGCCGCGACGAACAATTCGGTGAACTCCGCGGCCACCGTCGAATCCACATACAACCGCTCGATCGAGATACACAACTGCCCGGCATTGGAGAAACACGCCCGCACCGCCGCGCGCGCGGCCTTGGCCAGATCCGCACCGCGCGCCACGATCATCGGATTCTTCCCACCCAACTCCGCGGAGAACCCGATCAACCGATCCCCACACTCGCGCGCCAGGGTGCGGCCGGTCTCCGAGGACCCGGTGAACATCAGATAGTCACACGACCGCACGATCTGGGTCCCCACCACCGCGCCGGGCCCCGGAATCACCTGCAACACCTCGCGCGGCAAACCCGCCCGCCACAGCAACTCCACATTCGCCAACGCCGAATACGGGGTCTGGCTGTCGGGTTTGACGATCACCGCGTTCCCGGCCGCCAACGCCGGCAGCGCGTCCCCGATCGAGAGCAGCATCGGATAGTTCCACGGCGCGATCACCCCCACCACACCCTTGGGCCGCGCATGCACCGCCGCCCGGTTCAACAGCGGGAACGCGCCCCGAACCCGGTGCGGGGCAAGCAGTTTCGGAGCGACGCGGGAGAAGTAGCGGGCCGCGAACATCAGGCCCATGATCTCCTCCTGCGCGGCCCAGCGGGCCTTGCCGGACTCGGCCTGGATCACATCCATCAACCGCTCCCGCTCACCCACCACCAGCGCGCGATACCGGTCCAGCACCGCCGCGCGCTCGGCGACCGGACGCGCGGCCCACCGCGCCTGGGCGACCCGGGCCCGCTCGACCGCGGCGATCACATCCCCGGCCGCGCCCACGGGCACCTCACCGAGTTCGCGGCCGGTGAACACCTCGGTGATCGTGCGCGTCGCGTGCACCCCCGCGGAGTCGACCGCGGCGAATCCGGACAGACGGGCGAATTCGGCGGGATCCGGAACGGGCATGGAACTGGCCTCCTACTTGTGGGTAACCGCGCGATACGCACAATCTACCGCGCCCGGCGACCACACCCGGGCCCTCGCCCGCACCCCTCCCGCGAGGACCGCGAATTCAGTTGCTCTGCAACGCTATCCGCACCCCGAGCCCGACCAGCAGCGACCCCATCGCCGCATCGATCACCCGCCGCACCCGCCGCCGCGTGAACACCCCCCGCAACGTCGCGATCCCCACCGCCAGCACCACGAACCACGCCGCGGTCACCACGACCGCGGTCAACGCCACCTCCGCGGTGTCGGCGAACGTCGGGGCGGCGGGCAGGAACTGCGGCAGCAACGCCACGAAGAACACCGCCGCCTTCGGATTGAGCAGATTGTTCGCCAACCCCTGCCCGAAACCCGCCCGCACACCCACCGGATCGCTCGAAACCCCCTCCGGCACAACCTCGTACACCCCGCGCCGCGCCGCCAGCAACGCCCGCACCCCCAGATAGCACAGATACACCGCACCGGCCAGCTTCACCACCGTGAACGCCACCGCCGAGGCCGCCAGCAACCCGGCCACCCCCAACCCGCTCAACACCGCCCACACGAACACCCCCAACGCCACCCCCGCCGCCGAGGCCACCCCCGCGCGACGACCCGAGAGCATCGCGTTGCGCATCACGATCACGAAATCCGGGCCCGGGGACATCGCCCCCAGCAACATCGCCCCGCCCACACCCGACACCTGCACCACCGACATCACCACACGAGTATACGAAGCGCTGTAACACCGCAGTGCCCCAGACATATTCGACAATCGGTGTCAAGGGCGCGGCACGTGTCGGCCATTGTCCGCGCACCGGTCGCCACCACCACACGCAGCGGTAATGTTGGATCGAATCGCACGAGTCAGGAGAAAGGCCGAGGATGACCATATCCAACGCGGGGGATCTCAACTGGCTCCTGGACGACCTCGTGGACCGCCTCGCCGGGGTCCGCTACGCGGTCGTGCACTCCACCGACGGGTTGCTCCTGGGCCGATCCACCACCATGAGCCGCGAGGACGCCGAACACTTCGGCGCCATGTCCGCCACCCTGCACGGGCTGGCGCGCAGCGCCGGAAGCCGATTCGACGGCGGCGGCGTGCGCCAGGCGGTCATCGAACTCGACCGCGCGGTCCTGTTCGTCACCGCCGCCGGGGACAACGCGTGCATCGCCCTGCAAGCCACCGACGACGCCAACCTCGGCATGGTCGCCTACGAGATGAACCTGACCGTGCAACGCCTCGGCGGCTACCTGTCCACCGGCGCCCGCGGCCCCGCGCACACCCCGCAGCGCTCCTCATGACCCGCCACCACCAACCCTGGTTCGACGACGACGCCGGCCCCCTGGTGCGCCCCTACGCGGTCACCCGGGGCCGCACCGTCGGCGCCGGACACGACCTCGATATGCTCACCCTCGTCGTCACCGCCACCGCCGCACCCCGGCTGCGGCGCAGCGAACCCGAATACGCGGACATCATGCGGCTGTGCCGTGCTCCGCAATCGGTGGCCGAAGTCTCCGCACTACTGAAACTGCCCCTGGCGGTGACCAAGATCCTCGTCGGGGATCTCATCGGCGAGGGACACCTGACCTTCCGCGACCCCATCCACACCGACACCGGCTCCGCGGACCTGACCATCCTGCGAGCGGTCCTCGCCGGAATCCGAAAGCTCTGAACACGTGCCCGATACCACAACCCTGGCCGCCTCGGTCAAAATCCTCGTCGCCGGTGGGTTCGGCGTCGGCAAGACCACCATGGTCGGCTCCCTCAGCGAGGTCGCCCCGCTGCGCACCGAGGAACTGATCACCGAAATGTCCAGCGGCGTGGACGATCTGGCCGGAGTCGAGGCCAAGACCACCACCACCGTCGCCCTGGACTTCGGCCGCATCACCATCGACCGCAACCTGGTGCTCTACCTGTTCGGCACCCCCGGACAGGACCGCTTCTGGTTCCTGTGGGACGAACTCGCGCGCGGAGCCCTGGGCGCGATCGTCATCGCCGACACCCGCCGCCTGGAAAGCTCCTTCGCCGCGATCGACTACTTCGAACGCCGCGGACTCGTATTCGCCGTCGCGGTCAACTGCTTCCAGAACGCGCCGGTCTACACCCCCGACGAAGTACGCGACGCCCTGGACCTGGACCCGCAGGTCCCGGTCGTGCTGTGCGACGCGCGCGAACGCGGCTCGAGCAAAACCGTGCTGATGACCCTGGTGCAGCACCTCATCGAACGCGCCACCGCCGCGGGCGTGCACTGAGGCGTCCAGCACCCGGCGCTTGTTCACCGCATGCCGAGTGCTGCACGCGCGTCTCCCGGCTATCGTCGCGCGGCGCTGGTCGCGGCCGGGTCGATCTCGGTGAACGACCCGACCCAATGATGCGGCGGCCGTGGTGAATTCGGCTCACCGGCCCGCGTCACACCCACCACACCCCAGCCCGCGGCCACCGCGGCGTCCAGCTCGTCCGCGTGATCGGAGACGAACACGATCCCCGCCGCGGGCACCCCGATCGCCGCCGCGATCGCCTCGTACGAGCCCGGCTCGCGCTTGGGGCCCGCGTTGGCCAGATCGAACCAGCCCCCGATCAACCCCGACAGATCCCCGCCGCGGGCGAACGCGAACCAATCCTGTTGATTGCGCACCGAACCCGAGGAATACACGAACAACCGCGCACCGGTGTCGTGCCAGGCCCGCAACACCGCCGGAACCTCCGCGAAGAACTCCCCGTGCAACGCGCCCGTGCGGAAACCCTCCCCGCAGATCATCCCCTGCGCGGTCTTCAACGGGGCGGCCTTGACATCCGAATCCAGCCAGCCACACAGGATCTCGGCGACCTCACCGGTATCGGCGTCCGGGCGGCCCGACAACTCCCGCACCCCGGCCAGCACCGGCGCGGCCGCATCCTGGCGATGCTCGGCCAGCCAGCCCGGCAACCGGTCCCGGGTATAGCCGTACAGATCCTCCCGCACCGCGCGCGTCGGACTCGTGGTCCCCTCGATATCCAGGACGATCGCGATACTCACGCCGCGAGCAACTCGTCGAGACCCGGGAAACCCTCCCCGATCCGGTCACCGGTGAAATCACCCACCCAGCCGTCCTGCTCCTCGAAGAACCGGATCGCCAGGAAATCCGGGCGCACACCCATGTCGAACCAATGCCGCGTGCCCGCCGGCACCGACACCAGATCCCCCGCCTCACACACCACCGCGACCACCTCACCGTCCAGATGCAGATAGAAACAGCCCCGCCCCGCGGCGAAGAACCGCACCTCGTCCTCGGCATGGCGATGCTCGGCCAGGAACTTCCCCCGCGCCGCCGCCGCGGTCTGCGGCCACCGCGGATCCCGCTCGTCGGGCGCGATCCGCGCCACATCGATGTGCCGGAACCGGCCATCGGCGTTCAGATCGGCTATCCGCGCAGCGTATTCGGCCAGAATGTCATCGGTGGCCGCGCGCGGATCGGCCGGCAGCGGCCACCGGTCGAACACGATCCCGCGCCGCGCCAACTCCGCGCCGATCACCGCCGGATCACTCGTACGCAACACGACCCGATCGGCCGCGGTATCGGACATCACTTGCAGCACAGTCATTTCGAACCTTCCTCAGCACCGGACAGCACACCGATCTCCCGGCGGCCGGTCAACCTCACCAGCTCACACAACGCCTCGAGACACTCCGCGCGATCCCGCGCCTGGGCCAGGCTCGCACCCCACGCGGTGATGCCGTGCCCGGCGATGAACAACACCGGCGGCCCCTGCGGATCCGCGCGCAACAACGCCTCGACCTCCGCGCCGATCCGCGCCACATCGGCATGATTGGACACTACCGGCACCCCGACCGACACCGCCGCCCCCAACCCCTTGATCAGCTCGTAACCACTGAACCGCAACACATCCGGGCCCGGTCCGGCATCGGCTGACAACGCCGTGGCATACGGCGGATGCACATGCACCACCGCGGTAGCCTCGGTCGCCCGATAGATCGCGGTGTGAATGGCGGTCTCCGCCGAAGCCCGGCGCGCACCGGCCGCCGCCACCGAATCGGCCACCCGCACCCGCACCATATCGGCCGCGCGCAACTCCCCCTTGGACAAACCGCTACCGGTGATCAGCGCGTCCTCACCCAGCCGCACCGAGATATTGCCCGCCGTCCCCGGCATCCACCCCCGCGCGTACAAGCTCCGCGCGATGCCCGCGATCCGTTGTCCCGCAACCACTTCCGGACCGCACCCACCATCGCGTGCCGGGATGCCGGATGTCCCGTCCCGGGGTGCGGTATCGTCGCCGACGCCCACAGCGGTCCTGACCCCGCCGGCTGCCACCGGCCCACCCTCCGGACCGGCAGCGATGCCCGCGCTCCTCGCACCGGCCAGGCCATCGTCCAGCGTGCTGTACACGACACCGTTCTCGGTGACCACCGCGGTGATCAGATCCGGCGGGGTCACGTCGAACGCCGGATTGAACACCGCGGTGCCCTCGGGAGCGGTCGGCACACCGGCGATCTCGGTGATCTCCGCCGCGGCGCGCTGCTCCACGACGATCTGCGCGCCGGTCGCGGTGCCCGGATCGCGTGTGGACTCCGGGGCGACGACCACGAACGGGATCCGATGGCGCGCCGCGGCCAACGCCAGCGCGTAGGTGCCGATCTTGTTGGCCACCGCGCCGTCGGCGGTGATGCGATCCGCGCCCACCAGCACACAGTCCACCTGCCCGGTCGCCATCGCCCACGCCGCGGCGGCATCGATCGTCAACCGATGCGCGATACCGGCCTCGGCCAGCTCCCACGCGGTCAACCGCGCCCCCTGCAACAGCGGACGCGTCTCGTCGACCAGCACCGATTCGATCGCCTCCCGCGCGGCCAGCACCCGGATCGCCCCCAGCGCGGTCCCGAACGACGTCGTGGCGAGCCGACCGGTATTGCAATGGGTCAGCACCCGCAACGGCCGATCCGGGCACACCCGCTGCACCAGATCCGCCGCCCGCTCGGCCGCGGCCCGATTCACCCGACCGTCCTGCGCCAGCAACGCCTGCGCCTCGGCCAACACCGCCCGCGCCCCACCGGGCAGCCGCGCCAACGCCCGCGCCACCGCCCAGGACAGATTCACCGCCGTCGGCCGCACCGCCGCGATCCGCCGCGCCTCGGCCGTGACCGCCGCGTCGTCCCCCTCGTGCGCGAACGCCGCCAACGCCACCCCGAACGCACCGGTCACCCCGATCGCCGGGGCACCCCGCACCGCCAACGTCGCGATCGCCTCGATCACCTCGTCCACCGTGGAGATCCGCAACCACCGCAACTCCCCCGGCAACGCCCGCTGATCGATCACGACCACCGCGCCCCGGTCCCACGAAATCGAACTCTCACCCATCCGCGCGCACCCTCACACCGAACCCGACAACCTCGAGGAAACCGTATCGAACCCGCCCCCACCAGCTTTACGCTCACCCCGATCCCGACCACACCCCGCCGCACGCGAGCAGGCCGTGCCGATCCTCCTGCCGATCGCGCCGTCGATACGCGCCCTTCACGAGTCGAGCGCACACGACTGCCCGAGTTCGACGGGTGCCGCGCACCCGGATCCTTCACGACCCGAGACGAACACGGCGATTCCCGGGGCCGACCCTGGGGAGCGAGGACGCGTCCCGGGGTCGGCCCGCGTCCTCGCGTCCCGGGGCGCGGCGCGGCGGCCGGTACTGTGCTGGGCATGCGCGCCGAGCCGACCACACTGCTCATCGACACCGTGGCCTGGGTGCTGATCGAGCACGGGCGAATCCTGTGCGCACGCCCGCGCGGCAAGGACGTGTTCTACATTCCCGGCGGGAAACGGGAAGGGGCCGAAACCGACGCGCAGACACTGCTGCGGGAGATCGACGAGGAACTCACCGTCGCGCTCAGCGCGCACACGCTCGTGCACGTGGGCACCTACGAGGCCCGATTGCCCGGTCCCGCAACAGGTTCGGTGCGGATGGCCTGCTACACCGCCGAATACACCGGCGCCCTGGAACCCAGCAGCGAGATCGATGAGATCGCGTGGTTCAGCTACCTCGACCGCGAACGCGTCCCACCGGTCGATCAGCTGCTGTTCGACGATCTCCTGGCCCGGGGCATGCTGCCCGCACGGCCGGGACGCTGATCCGGCGCATCTTTTTCCGATATCCCCGCTGGTCGCGAGAACAGGCGAACTAGAACGAGTTGCGCACGCATTTCAGTGCACGACTGTTCCCTGAAATCATCCGGCACCCAGTCTATAGAGGCATTTGACCACCCGTAATTCGATCCCCCTCTCGATTTGTGTACTCCGAGTCGCTAGCCTGAATATGAAACGTGTTCTAGTGTTATGCGGCGAGACTTTCCAGCGCCGGAAAACCAGAGGAGTGCTTCACCCCATGCGTACCGAGATCTGCGAACGACTGGGCATCGACGTCCCCATCTTCGCCTTCACCCACTGCCGCGACGTCGCCGCCGCGGTGAGCAACGCCGGTGGAATCGGTGTGCTCGGCGCGGTCGGATTCACCGCCGAGCAACTCGAGGTCGAACTGGCCTGGCTCGACGAGCACGTCCAGGGCGTCTACGGCGTGGACCTGGTCATCCCCTCCAAATACGAGGGCAAGGGCGCGGACGGCCTGAGCCCGGACGAGCTGGAAGCCAAACTCGCCGAGATGGTCCCCCAGGGCCACCGCGACTTCGCCGAGAAGCTGCTCAACGATCACAACGTCCCGCACCTGCCCGAGGGTGAACACCACCACCAGCTGCTGGGCTGGACCGCCACCACCGCGGGCCCGCAGGTCGAGGTCATCCTGCGCCACCCCAAGGCCAAACTCGTCGCCAACGCCCTGGGCACCCCGCCCGAGGACATCATCAAGCAGGTCCAGGACTCGGGCCGGTTGATCGGCGCGCTGTGCGGTTCGGTCAAACACGCCCTCAACCACAAGCGCGCGGGCCTGGACTTCGTCGTCATGCAGGGCACCGAGGGCGGCGGGCACTGCGGCGAGATCTCCTCGCTGGTGCTGTGGCCGCAGGTCATCGACGCGATCGGCGACCTGCCCGCCCTCGCCGCCGGCGGTATCGGCAACGGCCGCCAGGTCGCCGCCGCGATGGCCATGGGCGCCGCGGGCGCGTGGACCGGATCGCTGTGGCTCACCGTCGAGGAGGCCAACGTGCCGCCCGCGCAGATGCAGTCCTACATCGAGGCCACCAGCCACGACACCGTGCGCTCGCGCTCGTGGACCGGCAAACCCGCCCGCATGCTGCGCAACGACTGGACCGAGGCGTGGGAGAAGCCCGAGAACCCGGACCCGCTGCCCATGCCCTTGCAGATGATGGTCGCCCTGGACGGGGTCAAGCGCGGACACCGCTACCCCGAAGCCGCCAAGGACGTCAACTTCAACCCCGTCGGCCAGGTCGTGGGCCTGATGAACAAGGTCGAACGCACCGCGGACCTGATGCAGCGGCTCATCGAGGAATACCTCGAATCCTGCGAACGCCTCAACAAACTCAACAACGGCTGAAAACCCCGCCGCCACCACACGAATGCGCCGCCCCCGGCATCACCGGGGGCGGCGCATTCATCGTTTCGCGAGGACCGCCTACGACTGCGGCGGGTGACCGATCATCACCACATGCGTTCCGTCCCAATGGAACTGGACCTGGGTGTAGGTGCCGTCGGGACACGCGTTGCAGCTGCCGGGAGTCTTGTAACTCAACACCACCGTGTCATCGGTGCTCGCCGCCGCGGCCAGCGCGGTGAACCCGTACGCCTTGGACGTCGCGGTCCCCAGATAACGCCCCTTGTGGAACATCAACGCCTGATCCGGCGAACTACCCGTCGCCCCCTGGATCGTCACGATCGCGGTCGACAACGTCGCACACGGATCGAAATTCCCCTGGAACGACGCCGGATTCGTATTCCACGCCCGCTGCGTGACCGGCTCCTGCGGCAGTTTCGCCAGCGCCGCCCGGATCGTCGGCGAGGACAGATCGACCCCGCACCCGGTCACCGGCGCATCCGCGGGCGAGATCCGCGCGGACGGCGACTCCGCGTCCGCCCGCGCCGAGGTGGAGTCGGAGGAGGATGTCGAATTCGCTTGCGCCTCAGCCGAACTCGATGCCCCCGACGAACTCGTGGATGCGGCAGCATGATCGGCGCCGGCGCCGCTGCCGCAACCGGACAACAAGCTCGCCGCGGCGATACTGACCAGGACGGTGACGCCGGTGGATCGGAACACTGGTGGTGACCTTCCGTCGGTTCTACATGCACGTTCTTCATACCCCGGCCGGCGCGGAGTATTCCGCACCGGCACACGCTCTATATCGCGACCACGGGCCGAAAACGCAACGCCTGCCTGGCCACCCGTCCCCCGAGATGCCGCGCGGTGGCCAGATCCGCGGCATGAACCGCTTCGGGACCCTGATCGTTCCAGGTCTGCGCGCCCGCCCCGAGATAGAACCCCAGCCGGTTGTCGTCGAATTCGCTACCGGTGGTGGTGTTCCAGCCCGGCATCAGCCCCAGACCGACCCAGTGCATACCGTGCTGAGCGGCCAGCAGCGCCAGGTACTGCAACGTGTGCAACTTGTCCCCGCTCATCGACCCGGAATTGGTGAACCCCGCGGCCAGCTTGTCCAGCCACCGCTGACTCATCCACCGCTTCGAGGTCGCCTCGGCGAAGACATGGAACGCCCCGGCCGCTGACCCCATATACGTCGGCGTGCCGAAGACGATCGCGTCGGCGTCATCGAGCAACTCCCACTGCGCGTCGGTCAGCGCCGCGACATCGACCAGCTCGGCGCGTGCCCCCGACACCGCCTCGACACCCGCGCGCACGGCCTTGGCGAGTTCGAGTGTGTGCCCGTAACCGGAGTAGTAGGCGATGGCGACGTGAACAGATGACATGTCGAATCCTTTTCCTCGTGATCGGTGAACAGTTCCGCGGGGCCGGGAGCTACGCCGGCATGTGAGTGCCGCGGGGTCGGCAGCGTCGCCGAATCACTGTTGTTGACAGTGATAACGCTAGAGCCGTGACAGTGTCATTGTCAATGTCAACATTTTCCCGTTATCATCGGTACATGCCCTCCAGTAGCCGCCCCGACGACCAGCGCGAACGCATCCTCGACGCGGCGGTCGCACTGCTGACCGAGGCCGGGCCCGCCGCACTGTCCACCCGCGCGGTGGCCACCGCGGCCGGAGTACAGACACCGACCCTGTATCGGCTGTTCGGCGACAAGGACGCCCTGCTCGACGCGATCGCCAGCTTCGGATTCGAGAGCTACCTCGCCGAGAAACGCGCCTTCGTCCCCAGCATGGACCCGATCGAGGACCTGCGGCGCGGCTGGGAGACGCACGTCGAGTTCGGCCTGGCCAACCCCGCCATCTACACGCTGATGTACGCCAACCCGCGCCCGGGCCGCCACCCCGCCGCGGTCATCGAGAACCGCGCCATCCTGCGCGGCATGCTCGACCGAGCCAACGAACACGGGCTGCTGCGAGTGCCGGTCGACGCGGCCGTGACCGCCATCGAAGCGTCCACGACCGGCGCGGTCCTGCACCTGCTGGCCCGGCCCGAACGATCCCGCGACGCCCGCTCGATCCGCCCCCTGCGAGACATCGTGCTCGACGCCCTCACCGAAGCGCCCGCACCCCGCGCCGAGCACCGTTCCCCCATCGCCGACCGCGCCCGGTCACTGCTCGGCATCATCACCCCCACCGGCGACACCGACCCCGTGACCGGCGTGGGATTCAGCGTCTCCGAAGCCGGACTGCTCCGCGAATGGCTCGCCCGGCTGGAGCATGCCCATCGTTGCGTCGAGGGCGACGAAACCTCTCACTGAACACGCGCGCGTACTACAGGGATGATCCGGGACGCGATCAGTGTGGACCGGCAGGGTCGGCGACCTCGTCCTTGCGTGATCCGTTGTGCGCGAACACTTTCGATGTCCTCGGCCGCGCCGCCTTCCGTGTGCTTGATATTGTCAAGCATAGGTGAAAGACTCAAGTCATCAGGGGATCGGAATCGAGAGGGGGCCGAGATAGCCGATATCACCGAGAGTGTGCGGCCCGCGTGGGTCGATGACGAACTGTTCCCGTTCCGCAGTCGATTCGTCGAGATCGACGGGCACACCGTGCACTACATCGACGAGGGCGCCGGCCCGGCACTGCTGTTCCTGCACGGGAATCCGACCTGGTCGTTCCTGTGGCGCGAGGTGATCACCGCGCTGCGCGGCGAGTTCCGGTGCATCGCCCCGGACTATCCGGGCTTCGGGCTCTCCACGGCCGGGCCCGGTTACCGCTACCTGCCCGAGGAACACGCCGAGGTGGTCGCCGGATTCGCCGACGCGCTCGGCCTCGAGCAGGTCACGCTGGTCGGACAGGACTGGGGCGGGCCGATCGGACTCGCGGTCGCGCAACGGCGACCGGGCATGTTCACCCGGCTCGTGCTGGCCAACACCTGGGCCTGGCCGGTCAACGGCAGCCTGTACTTCGAAGCCTTCGCGCGCCTGCTGGGCGGGCCGCCGGGCCGCGCGCTGATCCGGCGGTTCAACCTCCTGGTCAACACGTTCATCCCCACCGGACACCGCAGACGCACACCCACCGCGGCCGAGATGACCCACTACCGCCGCGCCCTGGACACCCCCGAACGACGCCGGTCCAGCGCGATACTGCCCAGCCGGGTCGTGGCCAGCCGCCAGTTCTTCACCGAGCTCGAAACCGGCCTGCCCGCCCTCGCGCACCTGCCGACGCTGATCGTGTGGGGCGCGGCCGACCTCGCATTCCGCCGCCAGGAACGCGAACGCCTGCAAGCGGCCTTCCCCGGCCACGAACTCGTCCTGGTCGACGGCGCCGGCACCTACGTGGAATCCGACGCCCCCGAGGAATTCGTCACCGCGATCCGGAATTGGACAGCCACTCAACGGCTTCGGTAATCAGGGCGACGCGGGGTGCCGGCAGTGGTCGCCGAAATGCGCAGATGCCCGTAATCCGTTGGTGGCGAACCAGTTTCGGCCCCCAGCCCACCGATGATCCCGGGCAACTGCGCATTTCGGCCCGCAGGCCTCAGACGACCGCTGCGGCCACCAGCGCGAACGCCGCCACGATGATCGCGACGCGGACGTAGTGGAAGCGGTCCCAGTGATTCATCTGCTCCTTCCAGTCCTCGGGCCGGCTCTCCACGGTCCAGGTCTTGTTCCGGTTGTTGATCGGGACCAGCAGCGCGATCGACATGATCACACTCACCATCAGCAGCACCGCGGCGATGACGACCAGGCCCGTACCGGCGTGATGCCACCCGGCGATCGCCCAGATCACCATCGCGATGAGCGAACCGATGTACCAGAACGGCATGACCGCGCCGAGCATCCGGCCCCCGTGCGCGCGACCGAGCTGGTCGGCGTCACCGGGAAGCGCGTCCAGGATCGGATTGATGACGAAGGCGACGGAGAACTCCACCCCCACCATCAGGCCGACGGCCACGATGGTGAAGACCTCGAGTGCGCTGAACATGCTGACCTCCCAGAGAGCTAGTGTTGCTAGATAATGAGTCAACACTAGACCTACTGCCGATCGATTGTCTAGCAGTGCTAGCATCGAGGTATGTCGGTACAGGAACGCAAGCAACGCGAACGGGCCGAACGCGAGCGCCTCATCGTCGCCACGGCCCGCGAACTCGCCGAACAGCAGGGCTGGGACGCGGTCACCACCCGGCGGCTCGCCGAACGCATCGAATACAGCCAACCCGTGCTCTACAGCCACTTCCGTGGCAAGCGCGAGATCATCGGCGCGGTCGCGCTCGAAGGCGCCACCGAGATGGCCACGACACTGCGGGCCGCGACCGCCGCGGTGGAGGGCCCGCGCGCCCGGGTCACCGCCCTGGCCCTGGCCTACCTCGACTTCGCCGAACGCAATCAGCCGGTCTACGACGCCATTTTCCAACTCGACGGCGGCCTGATATTCGCCAGCGAGGACACCCCCGAGCCACTCAAGGACGCCTTCGCCGCGTTGCTGGAATGCCTCGGCGAGGTCGCCGGGGACGGCGTCGAGCCGGGGCTGTTCACCGAACTGTTCTGGGCCGCGCTGCACGGGCTGGCCACCCTGACCCGCGCCGGACGGCTGCCCCGAGTGGACGCCGAACGCAGGGTGGAGTTGCTGGTGGACCGGCTCGCCGTGCTCTGAGGCGCCCCCGGCGGCGACGCCGTGTCCCGCCGACTCTGATACGGTACAGAACGTGCCGTTTCGTAATGAATCTCCCGCGGAGGTGCGCGCCGGACGTCCCCGCGATCCCGCGCGCGAAGCCCAGATCCTCGCCAGCGTCCTCGAGCTCCTGGGCGAGATCGGTTACGACGCACTGACTTTCGAAGCCGTCGCCCGCCGCGCCCGCGCCTCCAAAGCGACCCTGTACCGGCGCTGGGAAACCAAACGCGAGATGGTGGTCGCCGCGGTCAAGGCCGGCCCCGCCGCGGGCAACTCCCCCGCCCCCATCGACACCGGCGCCCTGCGCACCGACCTGCTCGCCCTGTGCGAACGCCTCGCGGCCACCATGGCCTCGGCCGATGCCACCATGAGCCTGATGCTGCTGCAAGCCGGTCTCGAGGACCCGGACCTGTGCGGCCACATCGAGGAAACCACCGGGCCGACCGGAGCCAAACTCCCCGCCGAGGTGCTGTCCGCGGCCATCGCCCGCGGCGAACTCCCCCCGGGCGCGCAGCCGTTCCCCTACGAGGAGATCACCGGATCGGTACTGCTGCTGCGCTCACTCAACGGCCTGCCGGTCAGCCCGCAATACCTCGCGCACCTGGTCGACACCATCCTGATCCCCGCCCTGCGTGCCAGCGCCCCGGCCGATCCGCCACACCGCGCCATCTTCTCCTGACCATCACCCGAGCACCGAAAGGCCAACGCCCCATGACAGATTCGAGGATCGACGGCTTCGACTACCGCCGGCTTCCCGGAGCCGACGGCATCACACTCAACGTCGCCACCGCCGGTACCGGGGACCCGATCGTGCTGCTGCACGGCTTCCCGCAGACCCACCTCATGTGGCGGCACGTCGCGCGCGAACTCGCCGAACAGCACACCGTCATCGTGCCGGACCTGCGCGGCTACGGCGCCAGCGACAAACCCGAGGAAACCTCCCCGCACACCTACTCCAAACGCACCATGGCCCACGACATCCGCACCGCGGCAAGCGAACTCGGATTCGACCGATTCGCCCTCATCGGCCACGACCGCGGCGCCCTGGTCGGGGTGCGCGCGGGGTTGGACCACCCCGACACCATCACCCACCTGGGCATCCTGGACGTGCTGCCGACCATGGACAGCTGGGACGTACTGCACGGCGCCGAGGCCGCGGTCGCCTGGCACCTCTACCTCATGGCCCAGCCGAAAGGCCTGCCCGAGCGCATGATCGAAGCCGTCGCCGCGGACTTCTTCGGCTCCTTCCTCGACGCCTGGGACCCCAGCGGCGCCACCTTCGCGCCCCCGATCCGCCGCCACTACATCGACAGCTCCACCGCCGCGATCCCCTCGATCGTCGCGGACTACCGCGCCACCGCCGGAATCGACCTGGAGATGGACCGCGCCGACCGCGAAGCCGGAGCCCAACTCGCCATGCCCGTCGCGGTCCTGTCCCAGGACTGGGGCGCGGTGCTGGGCTTCGACGCCGCGGCCCTGTGGCGGCAGTGGGCCCCCGCGGCGACCTACCAGCCCATCACCACCGGGCACTTCATGGCCGAGGAAAAGCCCGCCGCGGTAACCGAATTCGTTCGCGAACTGCTCACCCGCTGAGTCGAACCACCCGGGGTTCAGGCCAGCTGCGTCGCGCGGTCGGCGACCGCGGCGGTCATCGCGCCGAAGCCACGCCGCAACGCCGCACCCATCAGGCCCGTGACCACCGGCAACAGCCAGCCGCCGAGTTCGAAATGCGAGTCGTAGCGGCAGTGGGTCGCATCCACCGGGGTCACGGTGTGCGAGCGCAGGCTGTGCAGGGCGCCCAGGGGAATCGGTTTCATGCGGTAGCTGAACGCGGTGCCGGGATCGACCGAGCGGATCCATTCGCGCTGGGTACGCTCGCCCGACCCCAGCAACCGCACCCGCATGGTGATCGGCGCGCCGGGCTCGAGGGTCGATTCGGCCGAGACGCAGAACGGGTTCCACTCCCGGTAGCGGGGGAAGTCGGTGAGTACCTGCCAGACCACCTCGGCGGGAGCATCGATCCGCACGGTGTCCTCGATCACGAAAGCCATGCCGGAACAATACTGAAACAAGTTCTAGAACGGGTGTGGGTGCGCGGGCCGGGCGCACCCACCCCGTCTCAGACGCGCCCGACCGTCAGCGACACGTTGTGGCCGCCGAAACCGAACGAGTTGCTCAGCGCGTAGGAGATGTCCTGCTCGCGGGCCTTGCCGTGCACGATGTCCAGTTCCACACCCTCGTCGGGATTCTCGAAATTCAGTGTGGGAGGGACGATTCCGTCACGCACACTGCACACCGTCAGGATCGCCTCGAGCGCGCCGACCGCGCCGATCGAATGCCCCAGCGCCCCCTTGGGCGCGTACACACTGGCCCCGGGCGCGACGGCGGTGATGGCGTTGGCCTCGGAGGCGTCCCCGACCGGCGTCGAGGTGGCGTGCGCGTTGACGTGCTCGATATCCGCGGGCGCCAGCCCGGCGAACTCGATCGCCTTGCGCATCGCGCGCGCCGAACCCTCACCCTCGGGCTGAGTTCCGGTGATGTGATAACCGTCCGAGGTGATGCCCGCGCCCATCAACCGGGCGTGGATCCGCGCACCCCGCGCGCGGGCGAACTCCTCGGACTCGAGCACCACCAGCGCACCGGCCTCACCGAACACGAACCCATCACGATCGCGATCGAACGGGCGCGAGGCGCGGGTCGGCTCGTCGTTGCGGGTGCTCATCGCGCGCATCATCGCGAAACTCGCGATCGGGATCGCCTCGATATAGCCCTCCACGCCACCGGCGATCACCACATCGGCCTCACCGGTCGCGATCAACCGCCACGCGTGCGCGATCGCCTCCGCACCCGAGGAACACGCCGAGGTCGGCGCGTACACCCCCGCCTTGGCACCGAATTCCAGGCCCACGCGCGCCGCGGAACCGTTCGGCATCACCATCGGCACCGTCATCGGCGGGATCTTGCGGTAACCCCCGGTGTCCATCAGGCGGATGGCGGCGTTGATGGTGTCCCCGCCGCCCAGGCCCGTGCCGATCGCGACCGCGAGGCGCTCACCGTCCACCTCGGGCGTACCCGCCTCCTCCCACACCTGGCGACCCAGCACCAGCGCGAGTTGCTGCACGTAGGAGTGCCGGCGCAGTTCGATGCGCGTCAGGTGCTCACCGGGCCCCTGCTTCAGCTTGCCGCCGATGCGGACCGGCAGATCGTACTTGGTGACGAAATCGTCTGTGAGCGGGCCGATTCCGCTCTCACCGGCCAGCAGGCCCGACCAGGTGCCCGCCAGATCCGGGGCCAGGCTGGTAGTGGTGGTCATGGCGGTGACGACAACATCACGCCGCGAAAGTGAAGCAGTTGTTACACCCATGGCGTCATGAATACCTGTACCAAGCGCTACAGTCAACCGGTGCCACGCCCTCTCGACCAGGCCCGCCGGGCCGCCCTGCTCGCCGGAGTCATCGCCTACATCGGCGATCACGGACTCGTCGAACTGTCCCTGCGCCCCCTCGCGGACTACCTCGGCACCAGCTCACGCATGCTGATCCACTACTTCGGCAGCAAGGAACAGATGCTCATCGCGGCCCTGGAAACCCAGCGCCCCGACATCGCGGGCCTGTTCGCCGGCGTCATCGACATCGACATGCTGCGCCGCCGCATGATCGAATCGTTCTGCGTCAACACCACCAGCGACTGGGTCACCAGCACCGGCGTCCTGATGCAGGTCCTGGGCGTCTCCACCGTCCCGGCCAGCCCCTTCAGCGCCTACGCCAACGATGCGGTCCACATCCTGATCCACGCCCTCACCGACGTACTGCAAAGCCTGGACCCGGACCTCCCCGACCCCGAATCCACCGCCACCCTCCTGATCTCGGGCATCCGCGGCCTCCTGCAGGACCGCCTCGTCACCGGCGACACCACCCGCGTCTCCAAAGCCGCCCGCCTCCTGATCAACCAATGCCTCCCCCCGACCAACACCCGCACCCCCACCCACTGACCGATACCCACACCCCCGCCTCCGGATACCCGCCGCCCGAACCGGATACGACCCCCGGTCGCATCCGCCCGCCGTACGACGTTGTCGCACTGAACCGGGATCGGCGTCCGATCCGGCCACCATCGGCTCGGCCGACCGCCGCGTATCGATGGCCCCGGCGGCACCCGGATCGGCTTCAGGACTGTCCGGATTCGTCGCACGCGGCACGGACCAGACCACGAGCAAGCTCACCGGCGCGTCGAGCGGGCCCCTGGTGACCCAACACGGTCGCGGTGACGTAGACACCGTTCACCAGCAGCACCAGATCATCCGCGAGTTGCTCGGAATCCGCGGCCGCCAGTTCACGCATCCAGTCCCGGACCTGCTGCTCGTGGGGCCGCCACCCGGTTCGGCCGCCCCCGGGACGGGAGGCCGGGGCAGCTACCGCGTGAGTGGCCGGTGCGGACCTGGGCACAGTCGCGAACATCGGACCGTGAGCCGAGCAGAACTCAGCCCGTCTGCTGCAATGCGCAGTGTCGTAGGCTCGGACAAACGACTCACCTCGAGGAGCCGATTGTGACGGTAACGCATCCCGATGCGCATCCCCGGATCACTGCGGAAGAGTTCCTGACCGCCGAGCCCGACGCATTCGGCGACATCGAGATCATCGACGGCCTCGTAGTACAAATGAGGGCCCAGAGCGAGGCGCACAGCCGCATCGTGCGCCGACTCGCCACCGCTCTGGACGACGCTCGCGACCCCGCTGGCCCGTGCCTGCGCATCGGATCCGATGTCGCGGTCCGTTTCGCCGACGCCGAGGACCGCCGAACCGACCACCGACTCAACATCCGCTATCCGGACATCTTCGTCCGCGACTGCGAACCGTACGACGTCAACACCGTCCGCGACCACATCGCCCTGGTCGTCGAAGTCGTCTCCAAAAGCACCGTGGACACCGACACCAGCGAGAAACACCCGCTCTACGCCCGCACCGGCATCCCCGCCTACCTCATCGTCCACTTCGACAAGAGCTGGGAAACCATCGACCGCATCGAGGAATACCGCCTCGACTGGTCCGGCCTGCGGTACATGCCCCACAAAGTCCACCGCACCGCCCTGGTCCTGGACACACCGGTCACCCTCGCGATAACCTTCGACGCTCTCCATCGCCCCTGACCATCGGCCTACAGTCGGAGCCGGACATCCAGCCCGCACGTACCAGCGTCGGATAGGGCAATACGAGGACAGGGGGATTCGGTGGATGCGGACTGGGCGGGGCAGCGGGGGTGGGGTGTGCGGATGGATTGGGGGCCTGCGGGGGCGCGGGCGCTCGCGGCGGGGAGTGTGGTCGTGGTCGTGGTCGATGTGCTGTCGTTCACCACCTCGGTGTCGGTGGCCGTGGAGAACGGGACTCGGGTGCTGCCGTGTGCGTGGCACGATGAGCGGGCCGATCGGACGGCTGTCCGGCATCGGGCCGAGCGGGCCGTGGCGCGATCGAAAGCGACTGTGCGCCAACCCTGGTCGTTGTCTCCGGCGGCACTGCGGCGCGCACCCGCGCCCGCACGCCTGGTGCTGCCCTCCCCCAACGGATCGGCCATCTCCGCGGCCGTCACCGACGCCCCGGTCGCCGCGGCCTGCCTGCGCAACGTCACCGCGGTCGCGCAATGGATTCGCGCACAGGGCTGGGGCACCCTCGATCATCCGGTCTCGGTCATCGCCGCGGGCGAATCCTGGCCCGGCCAACCGATCCTGCGCCCGGCCATCGAGGACTGGCTCGGCGCGGGCGCGCTGATCTCCGCCCTGGCCCGTCACGGCGCGGGCCCCCTGTCCCCCGAAGCCACCACAGCGCGCGCCTCCCACGACGCCGTCACAGACCTGCCCGCACTCATCCGCGACTGTGCCTCCGGCCGCGAACTCACCGCCATCGGCTTCGCCGAGGATGTCGAGATAGCCGTCGAAATCGACAGCAGCACAGTGGTTCCCGTCCTACACGACGGCGCGTTCACCGACCTGGCGGCGATCAACTGACACCGGGCCCGACGCGCCGGGCAAGTGCTACACCCTGGCAGCCAGTTGCGGGATCTGTAGCTGCGACCACGGACTGACCACGAACGGTGCCCGATCGATGACCTCTACCAGGACCGCCCACTCGATCCACCGCCATTCACACACCTCCGACGGGGCAGGCCGGGGTTCGCGGTCCGTGCTGGCGGTCCAGACCGGGCAGTACTCGTTCTCCACGATTCCATCGGCCGCGACGGCGCGGTACCGGAATTCGGGGAGCGCGATCTCGAGATCCCTGATCGCCTCGAGGCCGAGTTCCTGTCGCGCGCGTCGGCGCACCGCGTCGGCCATCTCTTCGCCGGGTCCCGGATGCCCGCAGACGGAATTCGTCCACACACCGGGCCATGCCTTCTTGCTCATCGCTCTGCGGGTGAGCAGTACGCGGCCGTCAGGCCCGAAGATGTAACACGAGAACGCCAGGTGCAGCGGCGTTTGCGTGGTGTGCACGCTCGCCTTGGGGGCAGCCCCGATCGGGGAGAGTTGTTCGTCGAGCAGGACGACCCGCTCGATCTCGGGGTGGTCGTCGACCCGCAGGTTCATCGCGTTCACCGCTTCGTGCCGTCGAGACCGGCGTAGACGGTCACCACAGGGTCCGCGGGCCGCTTGTAGCTGACCCAACTGAGCCGACGCCCACCAGCGAGGTCGCTGCCGGAGGCAGCGGTGATGACGGCGCCGAACAGCTCCGGAGCGATGCCCGACATCTCCAGCAGATCCACCACCCGCACACTCGCCTCGGCATCGCTGCCGACATTCGGGTCCAGCGGGCAGTACAACGTCACCGACGCGGGCTCCGGATTGCTCGCCAGAAACGACAAACAGGTCATTGGTGCTTTCGCCCAGCCATCGACCGGGCTGTTGTCGATACAGCCGAGGATCTTCGGGAGAAGATCAGGCTCGTGGTCCGCCGCCAGAGCCGCGACTCGTTCGATCTCCTCCGGCCCGCAGCCGGCATGCCGCAGGTACAGCTTGACCCGGGCCTCGGGGAAGTTGCCCAGATCGAGTGCGAACAGCGCGATCTCATGATGCGGACCATCGAACACATCCGCACCCAGATGCTCGCACAACAGATCCCACTGGGCGCCGAGCCCCAGACGCCCCATCGCGGCACCGACGGCCTGATGCGGCCGCGACGGACCGATCGCCGGGTTCAAGTACACCTTGAACAGCGGAATGTCGCCGGTCGTCAACGCTGCCGCGCACATCATCGAGAACGAACCACTCACCGCCGGCCCCTGGAAGATGTCCGCGACGAGACGAAACTTGCTGACATCTACATTCAGAGCCTCGCTCAACCGCTCCACGAAACGGGATTCCTCCCGAGGCGGTGACGACGCACCCAGCGTGATGTCCAGCGGTTCGAACAACACCCGAGCCGCAGCTCCCGATCGGGTCATCGCGAACGAAAACTCCACCGGCGAACCATCATTCGCGACGAACGAGTGGTGGCGGTCCAACCGTTCCACCGGTTCGTCGGCCCACGCTCCTGGTAACGAACACACCATCTCGATCTGACGCGCGGCGCCCTCGTCGGCTGGCGCCATGGTCCGGCACAACATCTCCAAGTGCGCCGCGACAACGCTTCGATAAGTCAGGGGGTGATCAATGTCGACACATGCCCAGGTTCTTGCGCGGTTCGCTGCCATTCGCCTTCTCCACAGAACAACTTCGGGAAGGCGGCACCCTATGGAAGGCCGACCAACCCTACTGTCATCGTACCAACTTTTATGTACCATACCATTATCCAGCGGCACACTTGACGGCGGAGTGACCTCCGGAACCCGCAGCGGGTCAAAACGCCCGTGGCGCACAAACCGCCACCTGGGCCAACTATCGAGGATGTGCTGGGTGCCGCCGTGCGGCACCTAGGTCAGCATCTCGCCGAACTTGGGCCTGAAGCGCCGGTTGCGGCAGGCGTTGTGTCAACGCTGGTAACGCTCGGCCCGGTACGGGCTCATGTTCCCGATGTCCTCCAGAGCCGGTGCCAGATGGCGGTTGTCGAGTTCGAAGCACAGCAGGACATCGAGCAGGGCCGGGATGCGTTGCGACGCAGGGGGTATCGGGCCCCAGGGGCGGCGGGCCCGTTTCGACCGCGTCCACAATCGGTTCCAACCGTGCCTCGTACAGCGCGCGGATCAGGCCCGTGCGATCGCCGAAGGGCCGGAACTGCGTTCCTTCCGCACCCTCATTGAAGACGAAATGCCCCGGAACAGTTGACATTCCGAACAATGGGTCAGATGTCCACGGCGACGGATATGCGTCCGAAGCGTATCGGCCAAGCCCTGGGTCTCCCCTTCGGCGACCCGAAAGAAGTTGCGTTGTATACCAATGACCTCACCGGGTTCCGGCCGGTCGAGCGACGAGTGGATACTCTGCTCAAGGTCACCACCGCGGAGGACGGCGAGTTCATGCTGGCCGCGGAGGCGCAGGGCGAGAAGGACGCGGACAAGCCCGCTGCCCCGGCATACTGGGTAACGCCCGGGCCACCAAGAAATGGAGTGAACTGATGGCTGTCGATCTGTCATTCTTCCGGTCGCCGACCTCACAGCGGCTGCGGGCTGAGGGGCGAGCTGCCGGGGAGGCGGCGGGGCGCGCTGCTGGGCGGGTCGAGGATGGGGTGGAGAAGATCTTGCGGCTTCTCGGTAAGCGGGGTGTCCCGGTCTCGGCCAAGGATGAGAAGCGGATTCGGTCCTGCGGCGATATCGAGGTCCTCGATCGCTGGTTCGATCGCGCTATCACCGCCACCGACATCTCCGAGGTCTTCGCCGCGTAGACGGCTCGGCGAGCATGCGAATCATGAAGTGGCGGAACGTGATTCGCGAAGGCTGGATATCTGGTCCAGTCGGCGGTAGAAGGTCAGCAGGGTTTCGGTGAGGGATTGCGGATCTTCCAGGGCGGCCAGGTGGCGGATGTCGGGGAGGGCGGCCTCGGTGACGTCGGTGGCGACGGCGTGCATGGTGTCGTGGGTGAATCGGCTCGCGCCCGCGCCGACGGACAGGACTGGCATGGTGAGCTTCGCCGCGGCGACCATGTCCTGAATCTGCTTGCCCTCGACCAGCATTGAGCGGTAGAGGCCGCTCGCTCCGGCGAAACCGGCGGGCTGGGCGTAGACGCGGGTGAACTCGTCGAGGTCCTGGGCGGTGATCGAGTCGGGGCTCGCGCTCATGGCGGGAAAGGCGTGCTCGGTGAGGAATTCGCGTTCGCGGCCGGTCATGAGCATGTCCGCGATGCCGGGTGCGGCCAGTACCCCGATATACCAAGTGCCGCCGTGGGTTACGTCCGCGAGTACCTCCATGCCGAAGCCGGGCAGGCCGGTCTCGATCGCGGCGAAACTGCGGATCAGATCAGGGTACGTGGCGGCCAGACGGAAGGTGGTGACGCCGCTGATGTCCTGGCCGGTGAGATGAACCGGGCCGAGATCCAGGTGTTCGATCAGCCGACGCAGGCACTCCGCCGCGAAGGTGCTGCTGAATTCCGTTGCGGCATGGGCGGAATCGCCGAATCCCGGCAGATCCACGGCTATGACGCGATGCTCCGCCGCGAGGAGCGGGATCACGCCGCGGAAGGCCCACCAGCTCTCCGGGAAGCCGTGGACGAGCAGAACCGGACTTCCGGAACTACCGGCCGTGACGTAGTGCACCGGGGTGCCGACCTGCGCGATGTGATGGGTGACCTCGGGAATCGTGGCACCGGCGGGAGTGATGGGCATGGCATCTCCAAGGATTGCGACAACTTGGTTGTCGCCAAACTAGCAACCAAGTTGTCACTACGTCAACCAGGTTGCGTATGATCGCGGCATGACCAGGTCCGGCGCTGATCTCGCCCTGCTCCTCCTCGGCGGCTTCCGCGCACTCGCCGACGCCGCCAGCGTCGAACTCGCTCGGCGCGGGCACGAGCAGATCCGGCCCGTCCACGACTTCGCGATCCGCACCATCGACGCGGGCGGGGACACCATCCCCGAACTCGCGCGTCAGCTCGGCGTCTCCCGCCAGGCCGCCGCCAAAACCGTTGCCTTCCTGGAAGATCGCGGCTACATCGCCGGAGCGCCCGACCCCCGGGACAGCCGACGCCGCCGCTACCAGGTCACTCCCCTGGGCCACCAACTGCTGCGCACCGGGGAGGAGGTCTTCGATCAACTACGCGAGCAATGGGCCCGCCGGATCGGCACCGACGAGCTGAACCGCCTCGAAGACGCCCTCTCCGACTTGGGAATTCGCATCCCCAACACCTTCGACGCCCCCGGCTACTTCACCAACGCCGACTGATCCACGCCCGGACCTACTCCACCGACGGCTCGACCCGGCGACCGTTGCGCCGCGAACGGGCCCACCGGACCGCCCGGAACCCCAACCAGCCCAACCCAATCAACAACGCCACCACCACGACGAACGCGGCGATCGGCACCACCAGCGCCAACACCGTCAATGCCATGGACGAGACGTCCTCCAGGATCGACACGACCGGATTACCCACGCCCGCAGTCGTTCCCGTCACCAGCGGCCGCGAGGTCGAGCGCCCGACATGCACACCACCGGCGACGACCGCGCCCAGAACCGCCGCGACCGCCGTCGGAACGTGCGCGTTCAGGCTGGTATCGGCGGCGAACAGGATCCCGCCCGAAGTCGGCGCGATCACCGTGCCCAGGGCATGGATCGCCGAATCCACCGCCGGGATCTTGTCGCACACCAGATCCACGACCAGCAGCACGGCAATGCCCGCCAGCACGAGGGTCGAGGACAGCCAGTGATACGGCTGCCCGAGATCGATCCACCCCATCCGGTCCGCCACGCCCACCACGAACAGCGGCAACCATGCATTGAGCCCCGCCGCACCCGACAGCCCGAAAGCGCCGAGCACCGCGCCCACGGCCGATGTGATCTCCATGGGACAAGTGTGGGGCAACGGTCCGACATACGCCGACCGATGTGAGACGGCGGCAGTTCTCGAACCGGACACCGCTTCGAGGACCGCGACGGCTCGGCGAGTTCGTGCGGGCAGACGGGCGTCGATCTTCGCGCGTCTCGAACGTCGGGAGGGTGGACGGCTACACAGGTAGCCGCCGTTTGCCATTGATCGACAGGAGCCATCAGTCATGCCAGTGAACGTCGACCCGAACGCCAGACTCGTTGTGCTGTGGGGTGATCCGTCCGATCCCGACGCCTTCGAACACCACTATCGCGAAGTGCACATCGCCTTGGGCCGACAGCTGCCGGGACTGCGGCGGTACTCGCTCAGCCGCCACATGCGCGGCGTCCGGGGCGAGCAGTACTACCTGATAGCGACCCTGGAGTGGGACGACCTGACCGCCTTGCACGCCGCGTTCGAATCCGAGATCGGCCGAGCCGTCGCCGCCGACGTCTCGCATCTGACTCGCTTCGCCGCAGTCCGCAGCATGATCTTCGAACTCGACGACCTCATGCGGTAGCGGTCGTCTCGCCCCGAAGCGCATCGGCCAGGGCCTGGGCTTGGGTTCGACTGATGCCCAGAGCGATCGGGACCTGGCGCGGACTGTAGCGGGAAGTGCAGATCGGCACCGGATTGTCCTCGGCCACAATCCATGACGGCGCGACGGGACGATCATCCGCATCGGTTTCGAGCAGTTCCCGTGCGAACCGAGCGGCCACGTCGTCGATCATCCCGCACCGCACGAGCGCCTGCGCCACGACATCGACGGCGTCATCGGGGGTGGCCGCATCCCCGAGCATGGGCAGCAGAAGCAGGAGACGCTGCGCCGGGTCCAGCAGGCCCTCCGCGTCCGACACGCCCTGCGGGACAGCGGCGGCAATAGCGGTCAACTCCTGCCAGGACAAGCCCGGCCCGGCGGAACTGGGACCACACTGCCCCAGATGCCCGAGCCGACCCCAGTCCGGTTGGTGCACAACGAATTCGACGGTGCTCTCATCCTCGAAATTGACATAGATCGCCAACGCCGTGTGCCCGCCCCCGAACGGGACGCGGAACGTGAGCCACGGCAGACCGGCATCGCCGAGACGCTCCATCACCGTCTCGAACACCGACTCCGTGACGCCGTAGGCCTCCGGGTCCGCATCGAGATCACCCATCGTTATCAGCAAGTGCGCCAACCAGAAAGCCGGTCCGTCGGCGAATTCCTCCCCCGCGACCAATTCGGCGTCGAGATATTCCGGGACGTCGACTACCCTGGCGGTTTCGCTCATGCCCGGAGAATATCAGCGATCCCCGACCCTAGCGGTGTACTCCTAGGCAAAACTGTTGCAGGAGAAAGTATTACGGTCGATCAGGAAGATCAGTCCGGTCATGTGGGCACCATCGATCCTCGCTCGCGCCAGAAGGTTCGCACCGACCCAACCGGCAGCGCCTGCGTGAATGGGACTGCCTCCCTGGAACTGCCGGGCGGGGCGAGCCGTCGACGTCCGCGGCGCTGCGACATCCGAACTCTCGCGCCTGGGCGCAGCGGTGCTGGGTTCGCTACATGCCGAACATCTTGTCCCCACGAGGCACAACGCCGTCCAGCAACACATCGAGGAAGTGGATCGCCTGAGCCGGGTTGCCGGCCCGGGCCACGGCGGTGGTGAGGACCAGCAACTCGGGCACTCCGAGGTCGCAACGGATCGCGCCGACCTCCTGCGCCGCGCTGACCGAGCGCCAACCACCCGCCGCGGACCCCGCTTCCCGCTACGCCATATCCGCCCGAAATTCAGTCGATACTACGGCGACCCCTGATAGCGCGCCCCGCCGACGATGCTGTAGGCGGGATGTTGGTTACCCGAGAGCATAAGTGCGGCAAGGGTTTTCGTGGAGCGGCGATACGATGGCGTCGGCTACCTCTTGCGCCCGACTGCGGCGTATCCGGCTGCCGGTGGTTTCGTGGCGTTGGTTTGCAGACGGGGCACCTGCGGGTCCGGTTCGGGTTCGATCCCGTTGGGGTGCCAGTCCTCGATCGCGACGACGCCCGGGGCGAGCAGGTCGAGGTTGCGGAAGAATCTGGCGACGCCGTCGTACCCGCGGGCCTCCATCGCAATGCCGCTGCGGGTGTATGCCTGGACGGCGCCCTCCACCATCTGTTCATCGAAATCTTTTGTCAGATGGGTCATTACGAGATACGAACCCGACGCCAGGGGTGCGAGCAGGGTATCGATGATGTCGTAGATGCGGTCCCCGGGAACGAAATGGCACAGCGCGATCAGACTCAACGCGATCGGTTGATCGAAGTCGAGCGTCTCTCGGACACCAGCCGCCGACAGGATCCGCTCGGGCGCGGTGACATCGGCCTCCACATAGTGGGTGCGCCCCTCGGCAGTGCCGGTGAGCAACGCCCGCGCATGCGCCAGCACGATCGGATCGTTGTCGACGTACACCACTCGCGCGTCCGGCGCGCTGTCCTGAGCGACCTGATGCAGGTTCGGCTCGGTCGGGATACCGGTCCCGATATCCAGGAACTGCCGCACCCCCTCCCCCGCGGCCAGATGCCGCACCGCGCGCACCATGAACTCCCGATTACCCCGAGCAACCGCCCGCACCGAGGGAATAGCCTGCTCGATCTTCTCCGCAGCGGCACGATCCGCCGCGTAATTGTCCTTACCGCCGAGGAAGTGATCGTAGATCCGCGCACTGTGCGCAACATCCTGCCGCAGATCGACCCCACCACTGGAATCGGACACGCCTGCCTCCTTCGCCTCGACCATCGCCACTCGACGAGAAGCTAACCACCCCAACCCGCGCATACGCCGCGCAACCTCGAAACTCGGCCGGTCAGGCCAGGTTTCGAGCCGCCGCGTGCGTGAAAGCTGCCCACTCGTCGGATGTGAAGATCAACGCTGGGCCTGAGGAGTTCTTCGAATCACGAACTCCAACAAGCCCTTTGGCGAGAAAGGCAACCTCGACGCAGTTCCTCGAACCGCCGCTGCGGCTGCTCTTGAACCACTTCGCGGTCGTTAGCTCGTCCGTCACGACGCGTACTCCTTCGCAATCTGACGAAGCAAGGCTCGACTGGCTGTCGCATCCAACGCGCTTCGCCGTAGAGAATCGTATGCCCCATGGTATCGCTGAACCGCAATCGGTTTGGCGAGGTACAGCTCCCCTATGAATGATTCTGTGTAGACGACGGGTGGCTCGACCGCTTGGCCTCGACTGTCCGCGCCGAACTCCAAGATCACAAACGAACCAACAGCTTCCCCGAGAGGGAATCCGGCACTGAACGGCAACACCTGCACATTGATGTTTGACCGAGTTCCCATGTCCGCCAAGTGCTTCAGCTGGGCAGCCATGGCCTTCGAACCCCCTACAACACCCCTAAGAACCGACTCGCGCAAAACGACATCCAGTGTCGCTGGTTCGTACTTGCGCGTAATCCTGGTCTGCCGCCGCATCCGCAACTGCACTCTGCGTGCATGCTCCTCTGGACCGTCATCAGGATAAACGGACCGGATCAATGTGCTGGCATACGCCGGGGTTTGCAGCAGCCCGGGCACCAACTCCGGCTCGTAGGTTGTCAGCCGTTGCGCTGACGCCTCCAGTCCAACGAAGAAGTCGAAGTTCTCCGGCATCAGGTCGCCGAACTCGTACCACCAGCTCTGGTCATTGCCTTGCGCGGCAAGACCTTTCATAGCCGCCGTATGGTCCGCGTCGAATTCGTAGATCCGACAGAGTGCGTCGATATCGACCTCGCGTACCTTCGCGACATTCCCCTTCTCGATTCGCTGCAAGGCAGTCGCGCTGCGCTGGATCAGGTCGGCGGCGTGGTGGAGGGTGAGGCCGCGTTCCTGGCGGCCGTCTCGTAGGTATTTGCCCAGTTGGCGTCGTGCCAGGGTTGATCCGTCGTCCGACATTCCCGCCTCCCGGTGCGGCTCGTTGAATGAGGTCAGCCCATCATGTGGCTCGTGGTCGTTGGTGTGATCGGGGGCGATTTTCGTGCGATTCGCGCATCGGGCCAGGATGGAATTCGGTTTGAAACAGTCCACTTTGGACAGGTTCCATTCGGGGCGTGTTCCGTTTGGTGAATTCTGTTGCCCGCCAGTCCATATCGCGCGCGGTCGGGCCGAGCGCGGCGACCGATGTATCGGCGCGGATGTCGCCGTCACGCCGTGCGGCTGGGACGGATACCGGATGCGCGGCGTGGCGGACCGCGGACGTCGCGTCGAGGCTGGTGAGGGCGTTGTGATAGACCGGATCGCGGTCGTTTCGTATTGCTGAAAGGTTCGCTCGTGTCGCTCGAAGAATCCGCATCCCCGGTTGCCGAACTGATCGCCGCGCGGCGGGACGGTGGGAGCGTGCCGGGGCGGCGGGCGGACGGGGCGCGGCTGGCGTTGGTGATCGAGGGTGGGTCGGCGCGAGGGGCGTATTCGCACGGGATGGTGATGGGGCTCGAGGATTTGGGGGTGTTGAGCTGCTTCGATGCGGTGTACGGGTCGTCGGCGGGGGCGTTGAACGGGGCGTGGTTGCTGTGTGGGCGGGCGAATCGGTCGCGGCGGGCCTGGCATGCGGATGTGGTGCGGCGGGTGATCGATCCGGCGCGGGCGTTGCGTGGTGGGCGCGTGGTCGATACCCGGTATCTGGTGCACACCGTGTACGAGCGGATCGTGCCGATGGATTTCGCCGCCATCGTGGAGAATCCGGTGACGTTCCACCCCATCGGCACCGACACCGCCGACGGCGCGGCGGTGGATCTGCATCCGCACATCACCGACCCGGCCTCGCTGCAACGGGCGCTGCTGGCGACCACCTGTCTGCCGATTCTGGCCGGGCGTTCGGTCGAGTTCGCCGGACGGCGCTACGTCGACGCGGGGCTGTCCGAATCGGTGCCCATCCACACCGCTCTGGCCCAGGGCGCAACCCACACGCTCGTCCTGCGCACCCGCCGTGACGACGAAATGCCCAGTGCCCCTTCGTCGATCGAGACTCGCGTCGTTGCACGCTACCTGTCCCGGCACGCGCCCGGGGTGGTGCAGAACTGGCTCGCACGCGCCGAACACCATGCCCGCGACGAAGGCGTCCTCACCGGCGATCGCACCATCCTGCAGATCCGCCCGCCCCGGCACGCGCCCGCGATCGGACGGGTCGGGCGCGATTCGGCGGTGCTGATGCGCGCATTGGACCTGGGACGCGACGCGGTTCTCGCGGCGCTGCCGGGACTCACGCATGTCGCGGGGTCGGGGAACATCGATGGAGCAATCCGGCCCTAGCGGCTACTCGACGGAACCACCGACCCCAACGCGCGACCTGGGCGGCCCCGCAGTCATCATCGGCCACTCGCGCTCGGGCGGCGCGGCCACCATCGCCGCGGCCCAGGATCCCGGATCCGTCATCGCGCCTTTCTGAGCGAAAGCCGCAGTGCTGGTTCAGGACTCGTCGACAACTGCGATCCGGTGACCTTCGACGATGTGCCCATCCGCAGTGACGATGTACCTGCCCGCACTGACGATGTGCCCGTTCGCGACTGACGATGTACCTGTCCGTACCGACGATGTGCCGTTCGCGACTGACGATGTGCCCGTTCGCGGCTACGAGGAGGATGTCGCACGAAGCCCGTCGAGCACAACGGCGATCAACGGGCTCCCGGAATCACGTGAGCGAGCGCGGCGTTCGGCGGTGGCCGTGCCGATCAGCAGGTCCAGCACGTCGGCGAGATCGACATCATCTCGTATCGTCCCGTCCCGCTTCGCCTGCACCAGAAGGGTTTCGAACGATCGGATGAACTCGTCCCGGAGCCGGGCGGGCATGGCCACGGCGATGTCGTCGCTGTCGTCGAGCGCTTCGCACAGCGCCTGATTGAGGGCGATCTCGCCGACGAGATGGGCGAAGTAGTCGCAGAACACCTCGCCCGATGTGGCGGCCTCCGAGCGCAGGCGTGCGCGTTCGGTGAATTCCTCGACGCGGCCGATGACGACCGCCTCGAACAGTGCGTTGCGGGTGGGGAAGTGCCGGTACACGGTGCCGACTCCGACCCCGGCCCGGCGCGCGATCTCGTCGAAGGACACCGCCGAACCCTCTACCGAGAGCATGTCCCGCGCGACCGCGAGCACCTGATCCCGGTTGCGGCGCGCGTCCGCCCGGAGCGGTCTGGCGTCGTGCGCGGCGTTCTCACCCATCATTCGAGCATACGGCCACCCTTGCGAAACGGAGAGAGGTCTCCGTATAGTTCCGAAGCGGAGAGACTTCTCCGATTACCGCGCGGTGCGGTGACCCCGAGGAACGATCACGGAGGACAGATGAACCAGGTTGTTTTCGTCGCCGGCGCGACCGGACAGCAGGGTGGCGCGGTCGCGGACCGGCTGCTCGCGGACGGCTGGCAGGTGCGGGCGCTCACGCGCCATCCGGACAGTGTCCGGGCTCGGGCCCTGGCGGACGCGGGTGCGCAGCTGATCGCGGGCTCGCTCGAGGACTCCGCGACGATCGATCGCTGCGTCGAGGGCGTCCACGGCGTCTACAGCGTGCACCCCGGGCCGCTGGCTCCCGAGCAGGACGAGGTCGCTGCGGGCAAGGCCGTTATCGACGCGGCCGTGAAATACGGTGTGGCACATCTGGTTTACAGTTCGGGCCTGGGCGCGGACCGCGGTGGGCAGCCCACCAAATGGGAGATCGAGCAATACCTCGCCGCGTCGGGCGTCTCGGCCACGGTGCTGCGCCCGAGCTCCTTCATGGAGAACCTGATCACGCAATCCGCCACGGTCGGCATCAGGGACGGCGCGCTGCGCACCGCCGCCGCGCCCCATGTGCGCCAGCAGTTCATCGCGCTCGACGACATCGGCGCGTTCGCCGCTCTCGCGCTGCGGAATCCGCAGGTCTTCCGCGGCCGCACACTCGAACTGGTCGGCGACGCGCTGACCCCGCCCCAGGTCGCCGCTGAGGTCAGCGCGGCGCTCGGGCGGGAGGTGCCGTACATCCAGCGCCCGATCGAGGAACTGCGCCGCATCAACGAACGATTCGCGCGGGGCTACGAGATGCTCAACAGCGGCGACGGCAGCGTCCCCGATGTGGATATCGAAGGGCTGCGGGCGCTGCACCCGGGGCTGATGAGCTTCCGGGAATGGCTCGGGCACAAGGGAACCGGGCTGATCCGCCCGTTGCTCGATCCCCCGGCCTGATCGCCGCGCACGGACCCGGCCGTCCGGGAGCGCGTGGCACGAGAGCATGCCCGCGCGGAACGCACGTTCGTTTCGGACAAGCGTGCCCGGAGAACTCTGAGAAGCGCACCCGGAGAAGGGGTTTCGCGAGCGACGATCAGACGACGGGAACGACAGGTGCGTCGAGCAACGTGCGGTCCCCGTCCGCACCGTGACCCAACGCCGTCGCGACGTCCTCGTGTGGAGTTCCCAACCACACCGCGCTGACCTCGTCCAAACGCCGATAGTGCTCGTCACCGAGTTCGACCTCGAGCGACCCGAGATATTGCTCGAAATGGGCCAGCGAACGCGGACCGAGGATCGGAATCAACGTCGTCGGCGCGAGTGTGGCGCGTCGACGCAACCAGGCCAGCGACACCTGCACCGCGCTGGCGCCGATCTCCTCGGCGACTTCCAACACCGCGTCGACCACGGCACTGCGCTGCGCGGTGCCCTCGAGCGCGTCACCGCGAGCGCTCAGCCGCCCCTGCTCACCCTGCCGATACTTCCCGGTCAGCAGTCCCCCGGCCAAGGGCGAATACAACACCACACCCAATCCGTGGGCCTCGGCCATCGGCAGCAGCTCCCGCTCGGCGGACCGTTCGGCCAGGCTGTATTCGGTCTGCATGCCGACCAGCGGTGCCAGCCCGCGCAGATCCGCCCGCGCCGCCGCACCGGCGACCCGCCAGGCCGGGAAGTTGGACAACCCGCCGTGCAGGATCTTGCCCGAACGGATCAGATCCTCGAACCCGGCCAGAATCTCCTCGATCGGGGTCGTGCCGTCGGGAAAGTGCGGCATGAACACATCCACGTAGTCGGTATCGAGCCGCCGCAGGCTCGCCTCGAGCGAACGAATCATCACCCTGCGGCTGTTGCCGGTGGTGCCGGGGCGAGGATTCGGCTGCCGGGTCCCGCTGTATTTGGTGATCACCACGAACTCGTCCCGCCGCCCGCGCAGCAGCCCGCCGAGCACGGTTTCGGCCTGTCCGTTCTGGTAGATGTTCGAGGTGTCGATCGTGGTGCCGCCCGCGTCGGCGAACGCCTCGAAGATCTGCCGCGAACCCTCGGGACCGGCACCGGCCTCCGAGGTCGCGAAGTTCGCCGTGCCCAGCACGAACTCCGACACCCGCAGTCCGGTTCGTCTGCCGAAGGTCTGGTAACGCATGGTCGCTCCTGAAAGTAGTGGTCGCGCGGTAGGCTTGCGACAGTATCAAGAAAAACGAGGGGTCACTCTTTTATATGCCCAAGGTCAGCCAAACACACCTCGACGCCCGCCGTCAGCAGATCCTCGACGCCGCCCGCACCCGATTCGCGGCCAGCGGCTTCGCGCACACCTCGATGGCCGACATCGTCGCGGAATCCGGACTCTCCAACGGGGCCATCTACCGGTACTTCACCAGCAAGGAGCAGATCATCGTCGCGGTCTGCGAACAGGCGGGCGACGCACTCCCCCGCGAACTCACCGCCGCGACCGTCACCGCCTTCCTCGAACACGTCCGAACCCTGGCACGCGAGAAGGGACATGCCCGGCTGACAGCCCAGATCTACGCCGAAGCGGCCGTATCGGAAACACTGGGAGAGGTTGTGCGACAACAACTCACGGTGATGCGCGCGGCGGTCGCCGACCTGGTGCCCGAACATCGGCGCGGCGAGTCCGAGCCGATCGCCGAGGCGTTCGTGGCGCTGTGCAGCAGTTACAACATGCAACTCGCGGTGCGCGGCGATGTGGATCCCGCACCCTTCGTCGCGGCATTGATGGCGATCGTCGAGGGGTGAACGGGCCCGAGTCGGATCACACCGTCACGCGCGAAGCGTCCCGCACCACAATCCATGCTCGGTGCCGCATAGATTGCTAGCCTGTCGCTGTGACTGCGAACTCGAACGACACACGTGCGCCGTTCTGGGATCTGGAAGCCCGGCTGGCCACCGCGCTGTTGATTCTCGCCGGGTTCGTCGGCGCAGCCGCCTATACGCATTCGCAGGGGTATTTCGTCACCTTCATGACCGGTAACACCGAACGGGCGGTCATCGGCGGGTTTCTCGGTGATTTTCTGCTCGCGCGGGGTGCGTTGTTACTGATCGTGAGCTTTCTGGCCGGCGTGTTGTGCGCGTCGGTGTGCCGTCGCCGGTGGTGGCGTAACCATCCGCACGGGGCGACGGTGCTGGCGACGCTGGCGCTGGTGGTCGCCGCGGTGATCGACGGGTTCAGTTCCGCGCAGAGTGTCGGGTTGGTGCCGATTCTGTTCGTCGCATTCGCCATGGGTTCGCTGAATACCTCGTTCGTGCGTAACGGGGAGACCGCGATCCCGGTCACGTACGTCACCGGAACGCTGGTGAAGCTCGCCCAGGGCATCGAACGCCACATCGCGGGGGGCACCCATCGCGAATGGCTCGGGTATGCGGTGCAGTGGTTCTCGTTCGTCGCCGGCGCGGGGATCGGCGGCCTGGTCAGCCTGGTGGTCAACGGCGACGAGATGCTCATCGCCGCTGCCGTCGGTTCGGCCCTGGTCGCGGGGTACACCTGGCGCGCGGACATTCGCTGGGTGCGTCGCCAGGAACAAGCCGACACCGGAAGCTGACGCGCACAACGGGATTCACCCCGATACTCGGGGCTTGACACCGACGCCCATCGGGCAGAGCCTGTCCTGATAACACGCGATCGTCTTCCGGCGGAAGGGAATCGGTGGCACAAGGCGGCCTGTCCGGGCTCGTCGCGCGACCCGAGGTGCCGTGCGAGCGAGGTCTAGGGCCGCGCTGTGCGCTGGTCAGGGGCGGTGGCGACGTGCCGTCTCCCTGGAAGGATAGAACATCCGCCGAACACGTCGCTTCCCAGGAATGGCAACCGGCCGAGCCGAATTCGCCCCTTCCCCGCCCGCGAGGACCGCGATGATCCGGAGACTTCGACACCTGGCGGGATGGTTCTTTCCGCCGCTGAGACGACCACCACGCCGCCTCCGCCAGTGGCTGCCGTTCGGCGCGGCGATCGTGATCATCGCCCTGGTGGCATCCGGCGTCGTCTATGCCCGCGAGATCCGCCAGCTGTTCACCTGCGGCGGCGGTTGGCAGACCAGCACACCCACCTGGCGTGCGGCGGACCAGTGCGTCGGGCTCAGTGCGGGAGCCTACGACTTCGGTGTCCGCGAGATCGCGCCCGTCATGCGAATCATCGAGCAGCAGAACGACTCCGCAGCGGCCAACTGCCCCGAGGGCAGCCCGGTCACCATCGGGGTGCTGCTGAGCCTGACCGACACCTCGGTCGGCGGCCGCGCGCTGGACGAACTCGAGGGCATGGCCGCGGCCCAACACCGCGCCGACGAACCGGGCTGCGTGCACCCGGTGAAACTGCTGATCGGCGAACTCGGCGACGAACAACACGACCCTGAAGCGGTCGCACAGGCGATGGCTCGACGCCCGGACGTGGTGGCCGTCGCCGGAGTCGGTCTGAGCTATCAGTCCACCACCGACGTCGTGGAAACCCTTGCCGCGGCGAAGATTCCATCCATCGGCGATGTGGTGGCCGCCGAAGGTTTCGACCAGGACGGATCCCGCCACGACCAACCCGTCTTCGACAACTGCGACGCCACCGAGACCTACCGGTACGGGATCGGCAAGGACTACTTCTACCGCATCGCGTTCCGGGTCGCCGTGCAGATCGACACCCTGACCAAGATCTCCACGCACACACCGGATTTCGTGGTCGTCCCCACCGGTACCACCGACCCCTACACCTGCACCGCGCGCCCGCTGCTGCACCGCGCCCTGCCCACCGACGCCCCGGATGTGAAATTCGACGCCGACGAACCCGCCACCATCGTCCAGGCCGCCGAAAGAGTCTGCGCCGCAACCCGAGACGTCACCGCCGCCTACCTCGCACGTGGCCGCGACCTGAGCCGATTCCTGGTCAGCATCGACCAGATGTACGGCAGCGGCCGATGCGACGCCGCCTCGATCACCGTGGTCGCCACCTCCGACGCGGTGCGGCTGACCACCCCCGAACCCGATCCGATCCTCGAGGACCTGCGCGACAGAGCGCTCGAGTCGGCCAGCTTCACCAGCGGCAAGATCCGCCTGCTGTCCAGCATGATCGCCGACACCCACCGCCCCACCGACGACCAGGCATATCTGGACTACCAGAACGCCTTCACCGCCGCGCGCCTGGACCATTCCCGCCTCGGCCAGGGCTGGGCGGTCAACGGCTATGACGCGGTCACCACCATCCTCAGCGCGACAAACACTCTGCCGCAACACGATCCGATCACCCGCGCCGAAGTGGACACCGCCATCAGCGGCTACAACGCACCCGAACGAGCGATCCCGGGCGCGGGCGGCCCGATCTACTTCGACAACGCGGGCAACCGCGCCGATCCCGCCCCGGACGTGGTCCGAGTATGCCCGGTCCGACGCGGCGACCGCTCCGCACACACCGTGCGTACCGTGACAATGCCTGCGGGACAACCGATTCCGGACTGCTGACTCACACCCGCCGGTTCGGCCGCTTGTCCATCAACCGCAGGATCAACGGGGTGAAGATCAACTGCATCGCCAGATCCATCTTCCCGCCCGGCACCACGATGCAGTTCGGCCGCGACATGAACGAATCGTGCAGCATCGACAGTAGATACGGGAAATCGATCACCTTCGGATCAGCGAAGCGGATCACCACGAAACTCTCGTCCGCGGTCGGGATCGAGCGTGCGGTGAACGGATTGGACGTGTCGACCGTGGGCACGCGCTGGAAATTCACGTAGGTGCGGGAGAACTGCGGGCAGATGTAGTTCGCGTAGTCCGGCATGCGGCGCAGGATCGTATCCAGTACGGCCTCACCGGAATACCCGCGTTCGGTCTTGTCCCGGATCACCTTCTGAATCCACTCCAGATTGATGATCGGCACCACACCGACCAGCAGATCGGTATGCCGGGCCACATCCACGCTCTCGGTCACCGCCGCACCGTGCAACCCCTCGTAGAACAGCAGATCGCTCCCCGGCACCAGTTCCTGCCACGGGGTGAACGTGCCCGGCGGCTGCCCGAACGGTTCGGCCTCGATCTCGTCGTGCAGATACCGGCGCGCCAACCCCACCCCGTTCTCACCGTAATCGCGGAACAGCGCCTCGAGTTCGGCCAGCAGATTCGCCTCGGGACCGAAATGCGAGAAGTGCCGATTCGCGTTCTGCTCGGCCTCGGCCATCGCCAGCGCCATCTCCCCGCGATCGAACCGGTGGAACGAATCCCCTTCCACCACAGCGGCAGTGATCCCCTCGCGGCGGAAGATCTCCTGGAAGGTCCGGGTGACACTGGTGGTGCCCGCACCGGAGGACCCGGTGATCGCGACCACGGGATGTTTGAGCGACATCACACCTCCGATTCAGTGGCCCGCGGGCCGGAACAACGACCGCGTCCCGAACAGCGACGCGTCGAATCGCGGCCCCTCCTCGGGCTCGCGGTGATACCGCTCGATCCGCTCGACCTCCCGCCGCGAACCGAAGACCAACGGCACCCGCTGATGCAACTCGCCCGGCGGCACCTCGAGCACCCGCGCGAGCCCGGTCGTGGCCGCCCCGCCGGCCTGCTCGACCACGAACGCGATCGGATTCGCCCCGTACAGCAGCGACACCCGGCCCGGACTGCGGGTATCGAACGGATACAGGTAAACCCCACCGCGAGTGAGGATGTGGAAGGTGTCCGCGACCAGCGAGGCCACCCAGCGCATATTGAAATCCCGCCCGCGCGGCCCGTCCACCCCGGCCAGACACTCGTGCACGTAGCGGCGCACCGGACGTTCCCAGAACCGCTCGTTCGCGGCGTTGATCGCGAAACCAGAAGTGTCCTCGGGGATTCGCATCCGCGGATGCGTCAGCACGAACGCCCCGATCTCCCGATCCAGGGTGAAACCATCCACCCCGTCCCCGGTGGTCAGCACCAGCATCGTCGCCGGGCCGTACAGGGTGAACCCCGCACACACCTGCCGCACACCCGGTTGCAGGAAATCCTCCTCGCCCGGCGCGCGAGAGTCGTCCGGACACCGCAGCACGCTGAAAATCGTTCCCACAGGCAGATTCACATCGATATTCGACGACCCGTCCAACGGATCGAACGCCAGCAGATACTTCCCCCGCCGGAATTCCGTCGGCACCGGATGGAATCCGCTCATCTGCTCGGACAGCAGGCCCGCGAGCGGTCCGGTCCATTCGGATTCGGCGACCATGATGTCGTTGGCGATCGCGTCCAGCCGACGCGGCTCGGGCAGCGAGACCGAATCCGCTTGCGCCGCATCGCCATCCCCGATCCGACCGCGGGTGACCTGGTTGGCGATGATCTTCGTCGCGGTGGCCACCACGTTCAGCAACGCGGAGAACTCACCCGAGGAACCGGGATGGCGGTGCTCCTGCGCGATCGTGTAGCGGGTCAGTGTCTCGAGTCTCTCGGGCATCGCGGCTCCTCACCGATCGTCTCCGTCGTCACGAGACCGGCCGGACCCGTCGCCGCCGACGGGAACCGGGGCGGTGTCGCCGAACACGCTGCTGCCGTACACATCCGCGGCGGTCAGCGTGATCAGTTCGGTTCGGCGCAGTGGCCGGTGCAGGTCCACCAGGCGGCGGGCCTGGCGTAACCGGCAGCGCTCGAGGGCGTTGCGCAGGCTGCGCGCGTTGGCGAATAGTGGTCGGGCCATGCGCAATTCGAGATATTCACCCAATGCGGTCACCGCGTCGGGATCCAGGCGGAACTGCTCGCCCTCGGCCATCAATCCGGCGATGGTCATCAGTTCGCCGTGGGTGTAGTCCGGGAAATCGATGTGGTGCGCCACCCGCGAGGACAGGCCGGGATTGGCGGAGAAGAACGTCTCCATCCGATCGGGATATCCGGCGAAGATCACCACCAGACTGCTGCGTTCGGACTCCATCTCCTGGAGCAGGATCTCGATGACCTCCTGCCCGTAGTCGCGCTCGTTCTCCGGGCGGAACAGGTAGTACGCCTCGTCGATGAACAGCACTCCCCCGGCCGCGCGGGCGAGGGCCTCCTTCGTGCGCGGCGCGGTGTGGCCGATGAACTGGCCGACCAGATCGTCACGAGTCACGCTGTGCACCAACGGTTTACGAATGTAGCCCAGCGCGTGCAGCAGATCGGCCATGCGTAGCGCCACGGTGGTCTTTCCGGTGCCCGGACCGCCGGTGAAGCTCATGTGCATCGTGGGGCGCGCGGCGGTCAAGCCGAACCGGGCGCGGGCCCGGTCGATCAGCAGCAACGCCGCGATCTCCCGCACCCGCGCCTTGACCGCCGACAGGCCCACCAGTTCCGCGTCCAGGCGGGCCAGGGTGTGCTCGACCCGGCCGGTCGCCGGATCCAGGGACAGATCCAGTTCCGCGTCCGCGTCGAGGATCTCCGGGCTGTCCCGGCCGGGTTGCGGCTCGTACGTCCGCCGGATCGAGTCGGGGGGACTCGTATCCGCGCGGTACATCCGGAACCCGTTGTGCGCGTTCGTCATCGCCGCGTCACTCGCCATACCGCGCGCCCGGCGGCTCGGTGGTGGCGTAGGCGGCCCACCCGTAGCGCTGGCGGCGATCCTCGGATTCGGTGCGCACCAACGCGAATCCGGGCTCCGCGGCCGGGCGCTGCACCAGGAAACTCAGCGCCGTGGTCTGCCGCCCGTACCGCGCGTCATAGGCGGTGACCCGAATGTAGTGGCGCGGCAACGCATCCCGGCAGGCGCGGATCTCGGCCAGCACCCCGTCGGGTTCGTGCAGATCGAACATCGGCAGCCCCCACATCTCCCAATACACGTTGCGGGGATGCGGATCGTCGGTGTACTCGATCGACACCGGCCAGTTGTTCAGCAGTGCGTACCGCACCTGCGCGCCGATCTCGGCGTCGGACAGCTCCGGCAGATGCGAGAACGTCCCGTGACGCAAATACATGGCAGCCCTTCCTTTCTCGGCGTATTCACCGCGTCGCCGTGGGCACGGCGTCGGGAGCGTCGGTGGAGGTGTACTCGAAGGTGACATCGCCCCACACCGTCAGTGCGGCCTCGAGCGAACGGCACGAGCGGGCGGCGTCGCGCAGCACCTGCGGGCCCTCGGTGAGCAGATCGCGACCCTCGTTGCGGGCCTTGACCACCGCCTCGAGCGCCACCCGATTGGCCTCGGCGCCCGCGGCGATACCCATCGGATGACCGATCGTGCCGCCGCCGAACTGGAGGATCACATCGTCGCCGAACAACTCCAGCAGCTGATGCATCTGCCCGGCGTGGATACCGCCCGAGGCGACCGGCAGCACGCCCGGCAGGCTCGCCCAGTCCTGATCGAAGAAGATCCCGGTGCCCGCGTCGGCGCGAATGTGGTTCTCCCGCAACGTGTCGTAGAAACCCTTGACCGTATTGCGGTCGCCCTCGAGTTTGCCGATCACCGTGCCCGCGTGCAGATGATCCACCCCGATCAACCGGCACCATTTGGCCAGCACCCGGAAACTCACCCCGTGCGTCTTCTGCCGGGTGTAGGTGGAATGGCCGGCGCGATGCAGATGCAGCAGCATGCCGTTGCGTCGCGCCCACGTCGACATCGATTGCATCGCGGTGTAGCCGACGGTCAGATCCATCATGATGATCACGCTGCCGAGGGATCGGGCGAATTCCGCGCGCTCGTACATGTCCTCCATGGTGGCCGCGGTGACGTTCAGATAATGGCCTTTCAGCTCACCGGTTTCCGCGATCGCCCGATTCACCCCCTCCATGGCGAACAGATAGCGATCACGCCACCGCATGAACGGCTGGGAGTTGATGTTCTCGTCGTCCTTGGTGAAATCCAGCCCGCCCCGGCACGCCTCGTACACCACGCGCCCGTAGTTGCGCGCGGACAAACCGAGTTTCGGTTTGATCGTCGCGCCCAGCAGTGGACGACCGTATTTGTTCAGATGCTCACGCTCGGTGACGATTCCGTGCGGCGGACCGGGGAAGGTCTTGACATACGCCACCGGAATGCGCATGTCCTCGAGCCGCAGTGCGGCAAGGGGTTTGAAGCCGAATACGTTACCGATCACCGAGGAGGTCAGATTGGTGATCGACCCCTCCTCGAACAGGTCCAGATCGTATGCGACATAGGCGAAGTACTCGTTCGCCCGGCCTGGCACCTCGTCGAGCCGATAGCATTTCGCGCGATACCGGTCGTGCGCGGTGAGCCGATCGGTCCACACGACGGTCCAAGTGGCAGTGGATGATTCGCCCGCCACCGCCGCGGCGGCCTCGATCGGGTCCACGCCCGGCTGCGGGGTCACCCGGAACACCGCGAGCACATCGGTGTCCTTCGGTTCGTAGTCCAGGTCGTAATAGCCCATCGAGGCATAGGACTGCACGCCCGGATCCCAGCGGTCGCGAGTGGATTCCTCGGCCATATCTCCTCCTGTGCGAGCGAGCCTGTGCGCCTGACGAATTCAGGATGCGGGCCGGGAACGCAACGGACAATTCGATTGTTTTTCGTCACGTCCAACACGGAAGTTGAGTTTGCTACCGTCTGATGATGGGAACGGTGAGCGCGGTCCGGATGGAGACATACCTGGCCGTGGCCCGCCACAACAGCATTCGCCGCGCCGCTGTGGAACTGCACATCACCGAGGCCGCCGCGTCGGCGGCGGTGGCCTATATCGAGAAACAGCTCGGCGCGAAACTGATCGCCAAATCCGGTCGCGGGATCGTGCTCACCGACGCCGGACGCGTCTACGCCGACTACTGTCGCAGCATTCTCGGGTTGATGCGCGAAGCCCAGGCCGCGGTGCGCCGCGCGGATACCGGACGTTTGCGGATCGGCGTGGTGGCCACCGCCGGAGAATACGTACTGCTGCGCCCGCTGGCCGCATTCCGCGATCGTTATCCGGATATCGAACTGGGCCTGTCGATCCATCCGCGCGATCTGTTGTTCCTCGAATTACAGCACCACGAAACAGATCTCGTGATCGCCGGACGCCCACCGCGCGCGGCCGGACTCGTCGTGCGCGCCCGACGCCCGAGCCGCCTGGTCGTCGTCGGCTCCCCCGGCCGCTGCCCGGACCCGTTGACCGCCACCTGGTTGCTACGCGGCCACGGCTCCGGCACCCGGGCCACCACTGTGGCCCTGCTCGACCGCCTCCAGATCCGCCCGCCCACCCTTACTCTCGGCACCCACGGGGCAGTGCTGGCCGCCGCGCGAGAAGGCTTGGGTATCACCCTGATCCACAACGACGCCGTCGAATCCCATGTCGCCGCAGGCGATCTGGAGATCCTGCCGGTCGAGGGAACGCCTCTGGACCGCCCTTGGCACGCGGTCACCACCCGCACCCCCACCCCACCGGCCCGCCTGTTCATCGACCACCTGATGCAGCACGCCGCCCCCGGCACCCGCCCTTTCGATCCGGTCGCTGCCTCGACGAACAACGTGGCCGGCTCGCACTGATCCGTGCTCGACGTCTCGCCGTCCGATCCATTCCGCCCGCCGCGCCGTCGTCGGCCGATCGATGGGCAAACCCGCCGTCGTCGGAGTCCCCGAACTGACTATCGACGCCACCACGATCCGAATCGGCCGGCACGTAATCCCCGAAGGCACCCTCATCGCCATCGATGGCACCGGCGGCGAGATAACCACCGGAACCCAGTCATCGGAACCACCACCGGCCCGCACGTACACCGCTTACTCGAATGGGCCGACCAGATGACCGGCGCCGACACCGAACGCAGCGCCACCGAGCGTCTCACCGCCGCCCACGCGGCTCTGCGCTGATCAGCGGCAGGACATCCTGTACCACGCGGAGCGTATTCCCGACCGAGGTGTGACCAATTCCCTATTCACTCCATTTAGTTAGTTAGCATATTGCAACTATATTGAGTGAGGCACTATTCGTCTGCGATCCGCAGGGAGAGGGACTCTTGGCTTCCGCACACACTTCCGCCGGGCTGGACGTCGGCGACGTTCAGACCGTTCGTCGGCGGCTCCGCGTCGACCACGACCACCCGCACTACAAATGGGTGGCGTTGTCGAACACCACGCTGGGGATGCTGATGGTCACCATCAACTCCTCGATCGTGCTCATCTCGCTACCCGCGATCTTCCGCGGCGTGCACCTCAATCCGCTCGAGTCCAGCAACGTCAGCTATCTGCTGTGGCTGATGATGGGCTTCCTGCTCACCTCCGCGGTGCTGGTGGTCATGTTCGGCCGCCTCGGCGACATGTTCGGCCGCGTGAAGATCTACAACGCCGGATTCATCGTCTTCACCGTCTGCGCGATCCTGCTGTCGTTCGACCCGTTCGACCACGGCGGCGGCGCGATCTGGCTGATCGCCTGGCGCGTGGTGCAGGGCATCGGCGGCGCCATGCTGATGGCGAACTCCTCGGCCATCCTCACCGACGCCTTCCCCGCCAAACAGCGCGGCTTCGCCCTGGGCATCAATCAGGTTGCGGCCGTTGCCGGTTCGTTCCTGGGCCTGCTGCTGGGCGGCCTGCTCGCCGAGTGGGACTGGAAGGCCGTGTTCTGGATCAGCGTGCCCTTCGGCATCATCGGCACCATCTGGTCCTACCGCTCGCTGCACGACAACGGCGCGCGCACCCCCGGCTCGCTGGACATCCCCGGCACCCTGACCTTCGCGGTCGGCCTGACCGCACTGCTGGCCGGAATCACCTACGGCATCCAGCCCTACGGCAGCTCCAACACCGGCTGGGGCAACCCGTGGGTGCTGACCGGCGTCATCGGCGGCCTGGCGCTGCTGGTGATCTTCTGCGTCATCGAGGCCAAATCGAGTCAGCCCATGTTCAACATGTCGCTGTTCCGCAACCGGACCTTCGCGCTGGGCAACTTCGCCAGCCTGATGACCTCGGTCAGCCGGGGTGGCCTGCAATTCATGCTGATCATCTGGTTGCAGGGCATCTGGCTGCCCCAGCACGGCTACAGCTTCGAGGACACCCCGCTGTGGGCGGGCATCTACATGCTGCCGCTGACCATCGGCTTCCTGGTCTCGGGACCGCTGTCGGGGTACCTCAGCGACCGCTTCGGCGGGCGGATCTTCGCCGCGGGCGGGCTGCTGCTGGCCGCGATCACCTTCGTGCTGCTGATCGTCATCCCGGTCAACTTCAACTACTGGCTGTTCGCGCTGATCATCCTGCTCAACGGCCTGGGCATGGGCATCTTCACCTCGCCCAACACCGCCGAGGTGATGTCCTCGGTGCCGGCCAACCAGCGCGGTGTGGCCTCGGGCATGCGCGCGACGCTGATGAACGGCGGCATGGCGCTGTCGATCGGCATCTTCTTCTCGCTGATGATCGCGGGCCTGTCCGGCACCCTGCCCAACGCCATGAACTCCGGACTGCGCGAGCAGGGCATCCCGGCGAACGTCGCCGATCAGCTCTCCAACACCCCGCCGGTCGGCAGCCTGTTCGCGACGTTCCTGGGCTACAACCCGTTCAAGGAGATGATCTCCCCCGACGTGCTGAACCAGCCCGGCGTGAACGGCAGCACCATCACCGGCGAGCAGTTCTTCCCGCACCTGATCTCCGGACCGTTCCACTCCGGTCTGATCGCGGTGTTCCTCGCCGCCGCGGTGATGCTGCTGCTCGGCTCGATCGCCTCCTGGTTCGCCAAGGGTGACTACGCCGTGGACGAGGCCGCCGAACTGGCCGAGGCCACCCGCGAGGGCATCATCGACGTCGATGCCACCGAGCAGCTCCCGGTCGTGGGCGTCAACGACGCGGCCACCAACGGCCACACCGTGACCAGCACGCTCACCGCGCCCGCGACGTTCCGGACGCCGTCGAGCGAACCACTCGTCGCGGACGGCCGCGCGATCAGCGGACGCGTCGTGCGCTCGGACGGGTACATCGTCCCGGCGGTCGCGCTGACGCTGATCGACCAGCGCGGACACCAGGTTTCGCGTGCGACCGGCAATCAGCACGGTGAGTACGTCATCGAGCCGCCCACCGCAGGCAGCTACGTGCTGATCGTCTCGGCGAGCGGGCATCAGCCCGCCGCGGTGAACGTCACCGTCGACGGCCGCCCGCAACGCCTGGACGTGCCGCTGCAAGGTTCGGGCGAGGTGTCCGGCACGGTGCGTTCGACCGCGGACCTGCGTCCGGTCGCCGGGGCCACGATCACCCTGACCGATATGCGCGGCGAGGTCGTCGGGGCCGCGGTCACCGGCGCCCGCGGTGACTATGCCTGCCAGGGCGTGGTATCCGGGGTGTACACACTGGTCGCGGTCGTCGAACACATGCGGCCCACCGCGATCACCCTGACCGTGCCCGACAGCGGCGTACTCGCCCAGGACGTCGAACTCGGCGCGATGTCGGTGCTCAACGGTTCGGTGTGGGCCGACGGGCGCGCGGTGCCCGACGCCCAGGTCATCGTGCAGGACGCGACCGGCGGCATCCTCGGTTCGGTGCACACCGACCAGGACGGCAACTACTCGGTCACCGACCTGACCGAAGGCCAGTACACCGTGGTCGCGCGCGGCTACCCGCCGGTGTCCAGCCGGGTCCGCGTCACCGGCTCGCAGGTCAACCACGATCTGCAACTGGGCTACGACCAGCCCGCCGACACCGTGAACGGCCACAGCAACGGCCGCCACGCCGCGGGCGTCACGGCCGACACCGAATAAGTGATCCGACGGGTGGTGCGCGGCGGCACGATTGCGCCGCGCACCACCGGTCCCGGCATTCCCCGCGACGGGCATACTTGCTGACACACCCCATGCAGCGCGGGTATCGAGCCGGGTAGGAGCGAGGATCGGATGATTCAGCAGCACAACGCCGAACGTCTCGCCGAGGCGGCCGACGCGTACCTGGCCGTCGGCCGGATCACCCGGCTGCTGCGCCGCGCCGGGGACACCGGCGCACTGAGTCCGGGCTCCGCCGCGGCCCTGGGCACACTCGTGCGCTGCGGGCCGATGCGCCTGGGCGATCTGGCCGCCGCCGAACGCGTCACCGCGCCGACCATGTCCCGCATCGTGACCCAGCTCGAGAAGGGCGGCTACATCCAGCGCGCCCCCGACCCCATCGACGGCCGCGCCCACGTGCTCTCGGCCACCGCACCCGCGCAGGACATGGTCAACGGCCTGACCTCCGCGCGCATCCAGCGTTTCGCCGACGCCCTGGACCACCTGCCCGAGGACGAACGCCGCATCCTGGCGACCACTCTCACCAAGGTCGTGGATCTGCTCGACGAGTGAGCGCCGGGGCATCGACTTGACCTGGAGTGCGCTCCAGCACCTAGCGTCGTGGACGTGAGCATCACTCACGAACCGCAATCCCGGTGTCACCCAGGAGGATCCATGATCGGAACCCGCACACTCGGCGAACTCACCGTCGGCGCGCAAGGGCTGGGCTGTATGGGCATGAGCCAGGCCTACGGCGTGCGCGACGACGACGCCGAATCCATCGCCACCATCCACCGCGCCCTGGAACTGGGCGTCACACTGCTGGACACCGCGAACGTCTACGGCAACGGAACCAACGAGGAACTCGTCGGCCGCGCCCTGACCGGACATCGCGACCAGGCCGTACTGGCCACCAAATTCGGCATCGTGTGGACCGAGAACGGCATGGGCGCGCGCGGCGACGCCGCCTACGTCGAGCAGTGCTGCGAGGAGTCCCTGACCCGTCTCGGCGTCGACCACATCGACCTGTACTACCAGCACCGCGTCGACCCGAACGTCCCGATCGAGGAGACCTGGGGCGCACTGGCCGAACTCGCCGCCGCGGGCAAGATCCGCTACGCCGGGATCTCCGAGGCCGCCCCGGACACGATCCGCCGCGCGCACGCGGTGTTCCCGGTGACCGCGTTGCAGAGCGAATGGTCGCTGTGGTCGCGCGATATCGAGGCCGAGGCGGTCGCGGTGTGCCGCGAACTGGGCATCGGCATCGTGCCGTTCTCCCCGCTGGGCCGCGGCCTGCTCACCGGCGCGATCACCTCCGCCGCGCAGCTGCCCGCGGACGACATGCGCCGGGGCCTGCCGCGTTTCGCCGAGGACAACCTGGACCGCAACCTGGCGATCGTCGCCGAGCTGCGCGCCCTGGCCGAGGAGAAGGACTGCACCGCAGGGCAATTGGCGTTGGCCTGGGTGCAGAGCCGGGGCGCGGACGTGGTCCCGATCCCGGGCACCAAGCGCCGCACCTACCTCGAGCAGAACCTCGCGGCGACCGAGATCACCCTCACCCCAGCCGAACTCGCGCGGATCGAGGAACTCAGCGCGAACGTCGCCGGGGCCCGCTACCCCGAAGCCTTCGCTCGCGTCGTGGGTAAGTAACGCCGCCGGAGGTCACCGCGGCGCGGCTCACTTCTGCTGCGCCGCGGTGACTTTCAGCGTGATCGGGGTCTTGGCGGTCACCGACGTGCCCGCCGCCGGGGTCTGCGAGGCCACCGTCCACGGCTTGGTCATCCCCGCCGCGTCGTGCATGACATCGGTGCCGTCCGGCCCGGTGATCGCGGTGATGTTGAAGCACAGCGCCGAGTTGACGACCAGGTCACCCAGCACTTTCCCTTTGAAGTCGGGCATCTTCTGCGGCCAGGTCTGAGTGTCGCACTGCTGCGCGGCGGTCTGCGCGGAACTCGGCGCGGCCGCCGACGAACTCGCCGCCGCGGACGTCGATGCCGCGCCCTCGCCGCCCGAGGAACCACACGCGCCGCACGCGAGGGCGGCAGCCAGGGTCAGCACGGTGATCGCGGTGCGGCGCATAGAGTTTCCTTCATGACCAGGGCCGGTGCACCGGCCGTCGGAACGGTGTGTCAGAGACCCTAATACGCGTCGCGGCGGCCGCATCGCGCGGTCCGCCCCCACTCGCGGGCGGCGAATGTCCCGGGCCGCAACCCTATTCGTCCCCGGGCTCCCGGAATTCGATCATCGTGAAGGATGCAGACCGGTCGGGTCGTCACGAATTGTCTTTTCCGGCTGGAACTTTCCGGACGCGAGATCGACAGGAGCGAACCCGCCCGCGCATTGTCGCGCGGGCACGGATTCGGGTGGTGAGGTCCGAGGGTTTCGGCGCATCCCGGACCCCACCCGATCAGCGGTGCAAGGACCGCGAGCTTGGTTTCGGCGAATCGCCAGAACAAAATTCTGCACCGAATTCCACACCCGCGTGGTCATTTCGCTGTTACGAACCGGTGAAATTCCGTACCGCGATATTTCCGGCGACCAGCACCGGCGAATCGGCATGCCGTACCGCATTCGGATCGCGGAGTTCGCGGCGATCGGGCCGAGCGTCGAATTCCGCTGTCATGTCACCGGTCCCACATGCGCCACCCGTCCGGCGCGGGCACCCACAGGTCGGACCGGTGCAACGGCCCGGCTGTGAGTCGACCGACCTTGCCGCGCACTCGCACCACACCTACCGTCGAGTCGACAGTGCATTTCGACGAACGGAATCGGTACCCATGCCCCTGCTCGACTTCGGCTCCGCCGCGCTCGATCTGGCCAACACGGTCACCTCGATCCTGGCCAACGTGACCTACCTGCTGCACGCCTGGGGTATGTGACACCGGCATCGGAGGCTCGCGCGGGACCGTCCGCGCGGGTTCCCGATCATGCTGCGGCACAGCATGTCCCGCGTGAGATCAGCCTTGCAGATACTGTTCGAGATGTTCGCGCTCGGTCTCCAGTTCGGAGATCGCGTTCTTGACCACGTCGCCGATGCTCACGATCCCGACCATCCGCCCGTGTGCGACCACCGGCAGATGCCGGATCCGATGTTCGGTCATCGTCGAACGCAGACTCTCCACCCGGTCCTCGGGCGAGCAGGTGTGCACGATCATCGTCATGATGTCCGCGACCGGCCGCCCGAGCAGTTCCGCGCCCATCCGGTGCAACTGCCGCACCACATCGCGCTCGGAGACGATGCCGTCCAGGCTCAGCCCGTCGCCGGAGACCACCACCGCCCCGACATTGTGCTCGGCCAGCACCGCCAGCAGCTCACGAACCGTGACCTCCGGCCCGATCGTGACCACCTCGGAGCCCTTCTTGCGCAGCACCTCGGAAATTCGCATCGCGTCCACCGCCTCGTCGTGCGTCCCCGGTTCTCAGGATCTCGCGTTCGGCCCGCGATGACCAGCACGAATTCATACCGTGACGCACCGACTGCGCCGAACCTGCCCCGCCGGGGTATCGCGCGGACGTACCATGCCGAACGTGGCCGAAGCGAAGCGTCCCGCGGTGCTGCGGGTTCTGGTGTACAGCAGCGATTCCGACACTCGCCGCCAGGTGATGCTGGCCCTGGGGCGGAACCCGCACCCCGAGTTGCCGCCCCTGGAATACCTCGAGGTGGCCACCGCGCCGGTGGTGGTGGACCGGCTCGATCGCGGCGGTATCGATCTGGTCGTCCTGGACGGCGAGGCCGCGCCCACCGGCGGACTGGGTCTGGCCAAACAGCTCAAGGACGAAGTCGAGCCGTGCCCGCCGATCCTGGTGCTCACCGGTCGGCCCGATGACGCCTGGCTGGCGAACTGGTCCCGCGCCGAGGCGGCCGTGTCGCACCCGATCGACCCGTTCGCGCTCACCGAGGCCGTGGTCGGCCTGCTGCGCGACTCCGAGGCCGCCTGAAACCTCCCGCACAGCACCCGGTTCTCCCCGAACGCCCGCACTCCACACCGAAGGCGGGCGTTCGGCGCGTCCGGGGTGTGTTCCCGCCCGTGGGAAACGGGTCATTACGCCGTTTCGGTCATAAGTGACAGTTCTGAATTCGATCAAACACGGCTGCCAATCCACCGGTATTGAGAAGGAACAGTTGTAGGCTGTGCTGTAGCTCACACGAGAGCGGGCGTTGGTATCAGTACCCGCCCCGTCAGGTCCCCTACACGTCCGCGCTCATGGCCGAGCGCGCCCCGGGGGTCGAGACCGGCCCGGCAGACGACGATGTCAGCCCCGCCTCGGCTGCTGCCGTCCGAGGATACGGAGAAGGGGTTGTGCAGTTGTGAATAACGAAGTTCCCACACTCGTTCTCGGCGCGATCGCTGCGGCGTTCGCGGTGGGATCGCTGTTCCTGGCCGCCCTGATCGGGCCCAAACGCCGCAACCGCGCCAAACTCGAAGCCTACGAGTGCGGTATCGAACCCACCCCCCACGCCGTGGCCGGAGGCCCGGGAAACGCTGGTGGACAGCGCTTTCCGATCAAGTACTACCTGACCGCGATGTTGTTCATCATCTTCGACATCGAGATCGTGTTCCTGTATCCGTGGGCGGTCCACTTCGACGCGCTGGGCCTGTTCGGCCTCGCGGCGATGGCGCTGTTCATCGTCAACGTCTCCATCGCCTACGCCTACGAATGGCGTCGCGGCGGCCTGAGCTGGGACTGAACCCCCGCGACGGCACACACCAACCAAGCACACGGAACGGCAAACCCACCCTCCGGACCGCCGGAGCGAGGGTTTCGAGGACGGAAGCGAGTCGGTCCGAGATGGGTCTGGAAGAGAAACTGCCCAGCGGATTCCTGCTGAGCACGGTCGAACAGTTCGCCGGATATCTGCGCAAGGGCTCGCTGTGGCCCGCGACGTTCGGGCTGGCCTGCTGCGCGATCGAGATGATGGCCACGGGCGCGGGCCGATTCGACAGCGCCCGCTTCGGGATGGAGGTCTTCCGGGCCTCCCCGCGCCAGGCCGATCTGATGATCGTGGCCGGGCGCGTCAGCCAGAAGATGGCCCCGGTGCTACGCCAGGTGTACGACCAGATGACCGAACCCAAATGGGTGCTCGCCATGGGCGTGTGCGCGTCCTCGGGCGGGATGTTCAACAACTACGCCGTGGTGCAGGGCGTGGATCACGTTGTGCCCGTGGACATCTACCTGCCCGGCTGCCCGCCGCGCCCGGAGATGCTGCTGCACGCGATCCTGACCCTGCACGAGAAGATCCAGCACATGCCGCTCGGGGTGAACCGCGAGGAGGCCGTGCGCGCCGCCGAGGCCGCGGCGCTGGCGGTCACCCCGACCATCCAACTCAAGGGGTTGCTGCGATGACCTTCGACTCCCCCGGCGCCAGCGAGAGCCCACCGGAGGCCACGGTGAACGACAACCCTTCCAGCACAGCGCGATCCGACACTTCCGCGAGCGAACCCGAACCCGCGGCCGAGGAGGTGATCGGCGTGCGCAAGGGCATGTTCGGGGTTGCCGGCAGTGGCGACACCTCCGGCTACGGCCGCCTGACGCGCACCCTGAGCCTGCCCGGCAGCACACCCCCGCCCTACGGCGGCTACTTCGACGAACTGGTCGACGAGCTACGGAAGGTGTTGTCCGACAAGGGGTTCACCGCCGCGATCGAGAAGATCGTGGTGTTCCGCGACGAGCTCACCCTGCACGTGCGACGCGAACAACTCCCCGTGGTCGCCCGCGCCCTGCGCGACGCGCAGCCGCTGCGTTTCGAACTGTGCCTGGGCGTGAGCGGAGCGCACTACCCCGACGACGCCGACCGCGAACTGCACGCGGTCTACCACCTGATGTCCATCACCCACAACCGCCGGGTGCGTGTGGAAGCCTGCGCACCCGACGCCGATCCGCACATCCCCTCGCTGTATTCGGTGTATCCCACCACCGACTGGCACGAGCGGGAAACCTACGACTTCTTCGGCATCCTGTTCGACGGTCACCCGTCGCTGACCCGCATCGAGATGCCCGACGACTGGCGCGGACACCCCCAGCGCAAGGACTACCCGCTCGGCGGGATCCCGGTCGAGTACAAGGGCGCGCGCATACCACCTCCCGACGAGCGCAGGACGTACAGCTGATGAGCGAGACCGACATCCGGCACGAGAAGCAGCCGGGCGAAACCACCGTCACCGTCGTCGGCCAGGACTGGGACGATGTGCGCCAGGCCCTGGACGGCGCGGCCGAGGAACGCATCGTGGTCAACATGGGCCCGCAGCACCCCTCCACGCACGGGGTGCTGCGGCTGATCCTGGAGATCGAGGGCGAGACCGTCACCGAGGCCCGGTGCGGTATCGGCTATCTGCACACCGGGATCGAGAAGAGTCTCGAATACCGCAGCTGGGTCCAGGGCGTCACGTTCGTGACCCGGATGGACTACCTCTCGCCGTTCTTCAACGAGACCGTCTACTGCCTGGCGGTGGAGAAACTGCTCGGCATCACCGAGGCGATTCCCGAGCGCGTCAACGTGATTCGCGTGCTGCTCATGGAACTGAACCGCATCTCCTCGCACCTGGTGGCGCTGGCCACCGGCGGCATGGAACTGGGCGCGCTGACCCCGATGCTGTTCGGCTTCCGCGAACGCGAACTCATCCTGGACATCTTCGAGACCGTCACCGGCCTGCGCATGAACCACGCCTACATCCGCCCCGGCGGCCTGGCCCAGGATCTGCCCGAGGACGGAGTGAGCAAGATCCGGGATCTGTTGGCGCTCATGCCCAAACGGCTGCGCGACATGGAACTGCTGCTCAACCAGAACCCCATCTGGAAGGCCCGCACCCGCGACGTCGGCTTCCTCGATCTGGCCGGATGTATGGCGCTGGGGATCACCGGACCGGTGCTGCGGGCCACGGGACTGCCGCACGATCTGCGAAAAACCCAGCCGTACTGCGGATACGAGAACTACGAGTTCGATGTCATGACCGACACCGGCAGCGACTGTTACGGGCGCTACCTCATCCGCGTCAACGAGATGCGCGAGTCGTTGAAGATCGTCGAACAGTGCCTGGACAAGTTACGTCCCGGCCCGGTCATGGTGGAGGACAAGAAGATTGCCTGGCCCGCGGATCTGGCACTGGGCCCGGACGGGCTGGGCAACTCCCCCGAACACATCGGCACCATCATGGGCACCTCGATGGAATCGCTGATCCACCACTTCAAACTCGTCACCGAGGGGATGCGGGTGCCGCCCGGACAGGTGTACTGCGCGGTCGAATCCCCGCGCGGCGAACTCGGGGTGCACATGGTCAGCGACGGCGGCACCCGGCCGTACCGGGTGCACTTCCGCGATCCGTCGTTCACGAATCTGCAGGCCGTGGCCGCGATGTGCGAGGGCGGCATGGTCGCCGACGTCATCGCGTCCGTGGCGAGTATCGACCCGGTGATGGGTGGTGTGGACCGATGACTCAGATCTTGTTGAAACTGACCACCAAGCCGATTCCGTATCCGGCCGAGGTGCACGATCGTCTCGCCGCGGACGCGAAGACGATCCTGGACTGCTATCCGCAGTCCCGCTCGGCGCTGCTGCCGCTGCTGCATCTGGTGCAGAGCGTCGAGGGGTATGTCTCGGGCACCGGAATCGGTTTCTGCGCAGAGCAATTGGGGCTCACCGATGCCGAGGTCACCGCGGTGGCCACCTTCTACTCGATGTATCGCGGCACCCCGACCGGGGACTATCACCTCGGGGTGTGTACCAACACGCTGTGCGCGGTCCTGGGCGGGGACGAGATCCTCGCGGCGCTGAAAGCGCATCTGGGCGTCGGGCACGGGGAGACCACCCCGGACGGCAGCATCACTCTCGAACACATCGAATGCAATGCCGCCTGCGACTACGCGCCGGTGCTGATGGTCAACTGGGAGTTCTTCGACAACCAGACGCCTGAATCCGCACGCGAACTGGTGGATTCGCTGCGCGCGGGGCAACCGGTCACCGGGACGCGCAGCGGATTGCCGGTGTGCACGTTCCGCGAGACCGCACGGGTACTGGCCGGATTCCCGGACGAACGTCCCGGGGCCACCGACGGCGCACCCGGCGCACCCACCCTCGCCGGGCTTCAGGTCGTGAACAATCCACTGCCCCAAGATGATTCGCCCGCGGCCGACGGGAGCGACCGGTGAGTCTGACACCTGTCCTGACTAGTTACTGGGACGAGCCGCAATCCTGGACGATGGACACCTACCGCCGCCACGACGGCTACCGCGCGCTGTCCAAGGCGTTGCGCCTGCAACCGGACGAGGTCATCGCCACGGTCAAGGACTCCGGGCTGCGCGGTCGCGGCGGCGCGGGGTTCCCCACCGGCATGAAATGGGGATTCATCCCGCAGGGGCCCGGCCCGGACGGCACCACCAAACCGCATTACCTGGTCGTCAACGCCGACGAATCCGAGCCCGGCACCTGCAAGGACATGCCGCTCATGCTGGCCACCCCGCACGCGCTGGTCGAAGGGGTGATCATCGCCGCCTACGCCATTCGCGCGGCACAGGCGTTCATCTACGTGCGCGGCGAGGTACTGCCGGTGCTGCGGCGATTGCAGGTCGCGGTCGCCGAAGCCTATGCCGCGGGGTATCTCGGGCACGACATCCTGGGTTCGGGCTACGACCTGGACCTGATCGTGCACGCCGGGGCGGGCGCGTACATCTGCGGTGAGGAGACCGCGCTGCTGGACTCGCTCGAAGGTCGGCGCGGACAACCCCGGTTGCGGCCGCCGTTCCCGGCCGTCGCGGGCCTGTACGCGTGCCCGACGGTGGTCAACAATGTCGAATCCATCGCGAGCGTGCCCGCGATCGTGCTCAACGGGGTGGACTGGTTCCGCACGATGGGTTCGGAGCGTTCGCCCGGATTCACGCTGTACTCGCTGTCCGGGCACGTCACCCGGCCCGGACAGTACGAAGCGCCGCTCGGGGTCACGCTGCGCGAGCTGCTCGGACACGCCGGCGGTGTGCGCGCCGGGCACACGTTGAAGTTCTGGACGCCCGGCGGGTCCTCGACCCCGCTGTTCACCGGCGAGCATCTCGATGTGCCGCTGGACTACGAGAACGTCGCCGCGGCCGGATCCATGTTGGGCACCAAGGCATTACAGATCTTCGACGACACCACGTGCGTGGTGCGCGCGGTGCTGCGCTGGACCGAGTTCTACGCGCACGAATCCTGCGGTAAGTGCACCCCATGTCGGGAGGGCACGTACTGGCTGGTGCAACTGCTCGAACGCATCGAATCCGGCCAGGGCACCGGCGCGGATCTGGACACGCTGCTCGATGTCGCGGACAACATCAACGGCAAGTCGTTCTGCGCCCTCGGCGACGGCGCGGCCAGCCCGATCTTCTCCTCCCTCAAATATTTCCGCGAGGAATACGAACAGCATCTGCGCGGCGGTTGCCCGTTCGATCCGGCCCGCAGCACCGCCTGGGCCACTGCCGACACCGCCATCGCTGAACGAGGAGGCGCGCGATGACCGCCACGGTCCCCACCGACACCAGCGGCGTCACCCCCGCGGATCTGGTGAGTCTGACCATCGACGACACCACCGTCAGCGTGCCCGCCGGGACGCTGCTGATCCGCGCGGCCGAACTGGTCGGGATCCAGATTCCGCGCTTCTGCGATCATCCGCTGCTGGATCCGGTCGGCGCGTGCCGCCAATGCCTGGTCGAGGTCGAAGGACAACGAAAGCCGGTGGCGTCCTGCACGATTCCGGTCGCCGAGGGCATGATCGTGCGCACCCAGCTCAGCTCCCCGGTGGCCCGCAAGTCGCAGGAGGGGGTGATGGAACTGCTGCTGATCAACCATCCGCTGGACTGTCCGGTGTGCGACAAGGGCGGGGAATGCCCGTTGCAGAACCAGGCCATGTCCAGCGGACGGACCGAATCCCGCTTCGAGGGCGTCAAACGGACGTATCCCAAACCGATTCCGCTGTCCAGCGCGGTGCTGCTGGATCGCGAACGGTGTGTGCTGTGCGCGCGGTGCACCCGATTCTCGCAGCAGGTCGCCGGGGATCCGTTCATCGATCTGATGGATCGCGGTGCGCTGCAACAAGTCGGCATCGCCGACGGGGAACCGCTGGACTCCTATTTCTCCGGTAACACCGTGCAGATCTGCCCGGTCGGCGCGCTCACCGGGACGACGTACCGGTTCCGCGCCCGGCCCTTCGATCTGGTGTCCAGTCCGGCGGTGTGTGAGCACTGCGCGTCCGGATGCGCGCAGCGGACCGATCATCGCCGCGGGACCGTGCTGCGGCGGTTGGCCGGTGACGATCCGCAGGTCAACGAGGAATGGAACTGTGACAAGGGGCGGTGGGCGTTCACCTATGCCGGCCAGCCCGACCGGCTGACCACGCCGTTGGTGCGCGGGTGGGACGGCACCCTCGCGGCCGCGTCGTGGTCCGAGGCGCTGGCGCGCGCGGCGGAAGGACTGGCGGCCGCGAACGGTAATGCCGGGGTGCTCGTCGGCGGACGCGCCACCCTCGAGGATGCCTACGCGTATTCGAAGTTCGCGCGAATCGCGTTGGGCACCAACGATATCGACTTCCGGGCCCGTGCCCACTCGGCCGAGGAGGCGCAATTCCTGGCCGCCCGCGTCGCCGGGCAGGGGGTGCGCGTGGATTACGCCGCGCTCGAGACCGCGCCGGTGGTGCTGCTGGCCGGATTCGAGCCCGAAGAGGAATCGCCGATGGTCTACGTGCGGCTGCGCAAGGCCGCCCGCAAACACGGTCTGCCGGTGTACTCGCTGGCCGCGTATGCCTCGCGCGGACTCGAGCGGATGGCGGGCACGCTGATTCCCACGGTGCCCGGTGACGAGTCGTATGCGCTCGAGGCATTGCGTGTCGGCGGCGGGCCGGCCGAACTCGACGCCGCTCGCGATCTGCTTCGCGCACCCGGCGCGGTGATCCTGGCCGGGGAACGGCTCGCCACCGTCCCGGGCGCGCTCAACGCGCTCACGCGGCTGGCCGACGACACCGGCGCCGCGCTGGCGTGGGTGCCCCGGCGGGCGGGCGAGCGCGGCGCACTCGAGGCCGGGGCGTTGCCGGGGCTGCTGCCCGGCGGACGGCCGATCGCCGATTCCCGTGCGCGCCAACAGATCAAGACCGGATGGGATATCGACGAACTGCCCGCCGCACCCGGGCGCGACACCGCGTCCATCCTCGCCGACGCCGCGAGCCTCGGGGCGTTGGTCGTGGGCGGGATCGAGGTCGCGGACCTGCCCGACCCGCGCGCGGCGCTCGCGGCCATCGACGCCGCCCGCTTCGTCGTCGCGCTGGAACTGCGCAGCAGCAACATCACCGAACGCGCCGACGTCGTGTTCCCCGTCGCCACCGCCATGGAGAAAGCGGGCACCTTCCTGACCTGGGAGGGCCGCACCCGCGAATTCGACGCCGCCCTGGCCGATCCCACCGTCCGCCGCCAACCCGCGCAGCTGGCCGATCACCGCGTCCTGCACGCCATCGCCGACGAAATGGGCATCCGCCTCGGCCTGCCCGATATCGCCTCGGCCCGTAGGGAATTGGCGAACCTCGGCACCTGGGACGGCCCCCCGGCCACCCCACCGGACGCCCTGCCCGAACCGATCCCCCGACCCGCCCCCGGCACGGCCGTCCTGGCCGGTTGGCGCATGCTGCTGGACCGCGGCCGCATGCAGGACGGCGAAGCCAACCTCGCCGGCACCGCCCGCCCGCCGGTGCTGCGCCTGTCCCACGACACCGCCGCCGAAATCGGCGCCAGCACAGACGATCCGGTCCGCGTCAGCACCGACCACGGCCACCTCACCCTCCCCCTGGTGGTCACCGACATGCCCGACCGCGTCGTATGGCTCCCCCTGAACTCCCCCGGCTCGGCGGTCTACGAACACCTCGCCGTCACCCCTGGCCACCTGGTCCGCATCCGCCGGGAGGACCACCGTGACTGAGTTCGCGACACCACGCCGCACACTCGCGCAAGAATCGGTGACCATCCGGCACCAACACGAATCCTGTTCGTACACTGAGGCTTTCATTACTCGCCACCCTGGTGTCGGCCCGGACGGCAACGACACGGTGCGGCCCGATAGCGGACAACGCCCCGACCGGGCCGGGCTCGGACCGGACAGCGAGGGCAGGGCAGTGTCCGCGATCGAATACCCGGGCGGCGCGAGGACCCGGCTGTCTCGTCGGAGTGTTGAGGAGGTTCGGTCGTGAGCGATCTGGGTGCCTTCGGGCATGATCCGTGGTGGCTGGTGGTCGTGAAATGCGTCGCGATCTTCATCTTCCTGCTGCTGATTCCGATGCTGGGCGTGTATGCCGAGCGCAAGATCGTGGCGTTCATGCAGATGCGGGTGGGGCCGAATCGGGTGGGGCCGGGCGGGACGTTGCAGTCCATCGCGGACGGGGTGAAGATGCTCCTCAAGGAGGATATCGTCCCGGCGATCGTGGACAAGCCGATATTCGTTCTCGCACCGGTCATTTCGCTGATTCCGGCGGTGATGGCGTTCGCGGTGATCCCGTTCGGGCCCGAAGTATCGTTCTTCGGCACGCGCACTCCGTTGCAGCTGACCGATATGCCCGTCGGGGTGCTGTACATCCTGGCCATGGCCTCGATCGGGGTGTACGGGATCGTGCTGGCCGGGTGGGCGTCGGGGTCGACGTATCCGCTGCTGGGCGGGCTGCGGTCGACCGCGCAGGTGATCTCCTACGAGATCGCCATGGCCGCCTGTTTCGCGGCGGTGTTCCTGCTGACCGGCACCATGTCCACTTCCGGCATCGTCGCGCACCAGTTCGGCACCTGGAACGTCTTCCTGCTGCTGCCCTCGTTCGTGATCTACGCGGTCTCGATGGTCGGTGAGACCAACCGCGCGCCGTTCGACCTGCCCGAGGCCGAGGGCGAACTCGTCGGCGGCTTCCACACCGAGTACTCCTCGCTGAAATTCGCGATGTTCATGATGGCCGAGTACATCAACATGGGCACCGTGTCGGCGCTGGCCACCACACTGTTCTTCGGCGGCTGGCACGCGCCGTTCCCGCTGAACCTCTGGGCGGGCGCGAATTCGGGCTGGTGGCCGCTGCTGTGGTTCACCGCGAAGGTGTGGGTGTTCCTGTTCGTGTTCATCTGGCTGCGCGGCACCCTGCCCCGGCTGCGCTATGACCAGTTCATGAATCTGGGCTGGAAGCTGCTGATTCCGGCCTCGCTGCTGTGGGTGATGGTCGTAGCTACATTGAAGGTGTTGCAGGACAACGGATATCACGTGCAGACCGCTGGTCTGGTGATCGGCGGCATCGTGCTCACCCTGCTGCTGCTCGCCGCGGTGGTACGTGCCGGACTCCGCGGCAACGACCGGCCCACTCCCGCCGAATCCGCCGCCACAACCGAATACGCCGGATTCCCGGTCCCGCCGATGCCCACCGCCCCTGCCGCGACCGGCCCGAAACCCGGCCTGCTCGAACCGTTCGGCGGCTTCGCGGTCACCTTCCTGACCATGTTCAAGAAGCCCAACACCGAGTTCTACCCGGAGGTCAAGGAACCCACCGCACCCCGCTACCACGGCCGCCACCAGCTCAACCGCCACCCGGACGGGCTGGAGAAGTGCATCGGCTGCGAACTGTGCGCGTGGGCGTGCCCGGCGGACGCGATCTACGTCGAGGGCGCGGACAATACCGAGACCGAACGCTTCTCCCCCGGTGAACGCTACGGCCGCGTGTACCAGATCAACTACCTGCGCTGCATCGGCTGCGGCCTGTGCATCGAGGCCTGCCCCACCCGCGCACTCACCATGACCAACGAATACGAACTCGCCGACGACAACCGCGCCGACCTGATCTACGAGAAGGACCGGCTGCTGGCCCCGCTCGAGCCCGGCATGACCCTCCCGCCGCACGCGATGATCCCCGACACCACCGAACAGGACTACTACCTCGGCACCATCGACGTCCTGGGAACCCTTGCCGCGGGCCGGGATCCGAACCAGGAATCCGAACCGCATCCGGAAGGGGCGTTGCGATGAACCCCGCACGATGCCGCGGCGGTCTCGACGCAAGCCGCCTCGAGACCAAGGCCGAGCCGCTCGCCTCCGCCGCTTCGACGAACTGCGTATCGCGCCCGGATCGACCCGTTGCACTCGTCGTCCGGACCGGATCCCGCGCTCCGGAAGCCGTCGCCCGATCGCACCGCGAGCATCGTGACGCCCCGGTCGCGAGGCAGATCGGTACCGAAGGAGGCCGAAAATGACATTCGTCGCGACACAAGTGGTCTCGGCCGCGCAGCAGATGCCGCTGGCCGAGACCGCGACGCGCACCTCGACCGGTGAGGCGGTGCTGTTCTGGGTGCTGGCCGTGGTCGCTGTCGTCGGCGCGATCGGGATGGTGTGTGCCCGCAAGGCCGTGCACGCGGCAATGTGCCTGGCGGGCACCATGATCACGCTGTCGGTGTTCTACATCGCCGAGAACGCGCTGTTCCTGGGCGTGGTGCAGATCGTGGTCTACACCGGCGCGGTGATGATGCTGTTCCTGTTCGTGCTGATGCTCGTCGGCGTCGACTCCTCCGAATCGTTGCGCGAAACCCTGCGCGGACACCGGATCGCGGTGCTGATCGTCGGCGTCGGCTTCGGGCTGATCCTCATCGCCGCCATCGCCCGTGGCATGCACCAGCATTCGGTCGCGCACACCGGACCGGGCTTCGGACAGGACACCATCAACCAACTCGCCGAACTGATCTTCATACGGTACGTGTGGGCGTTCGAACTCACCGGCGCCCTGCTGATCACCGCCACCATCGGCGCGATGGTCCTGGCCCATCGCGAACACTTCGGGCCGCGCACCGATCAGCGCGAGATGTCGCAACGCCGTGTGCGCCAAGGGGATCGGGTCACCCCGCTGCCCACCCCGGGCGTCTACGCCCGGCACAACGCGGTCGACATCCCGGCCCGCCTGCCCGACGGCTCGTTCGCCGAACTGTCGGTCAGCACCGTGCTGCGGCACCGCCGCCACCGCGCGCACACCGAGGCCGCGGTCATCGGCGTCGGCACGAGCACCCCGAACTCCCCGGATGACAACGCCCCCAACGGAACCCGCGACGGCTCGGGTACCGACGACCCCACGCACGGCTGAAGCAGAAAGGCTCTGCGGTGAATCCCGACAACTATCTGTACCTCTCGGCCCTGCTGTTCACCATCGGCGCGGCCGGAGTGCTGGTGCGGCGCAACGCGATCGTGGTGTTCATGTGCATCGAGCTGATGCTCAACGCGGTGAACCTCGCCTTCGTCACCTTCGCCCGCATCCACGCCGACCTCGACGGGCACGTGTTCGCGTTCTTCACGATGGTGGTGGCCGCGGCCGAGGTCGTCATCGGCCTGGCCATCATCATGACCATCTTCCGCGCCCGCCGCTCGACCTCGGTCGACGACGCCAACCTGCTGAAGTACTGATATGGATACCACGCAGATGCTGTGGCTGCTGCCCGCGCTTCCCCTGGCCGGCGCGGTGATCCTGCTGCTGGCGGGCCGGATATCCGACGCCTGGGGACACTGGCTGGGCCTGCTCGCCGCGCTCGGCTCGTTCGCGATCGCGGTGTGGGCCTTCGCCGATATGCTCGGCCGCTCGGACGCCACCCGCGCGATCCACCACGACTTCTTCACCTGGGCCCCCGCGGCCGCGCTCCAGGTGCAGTTCACCCTGCAACTCGATCAGCTCTCGATCTGCTTCGCGCTGCTGATCACCGGCGTCGGCTCGCTGATCCACCTGTACTCGGTCGGCTACATGGCGCACGATCCGGGGCGGCGGCGGTTCTTCGCCTACCTGAATCTGTTCCTGGCCGCGATGCTGGTGCTGGTCATGGCGGGCAACTACCTGGTGCTGTATCTCGGCTGGGAGGGCGTCGGTCTGGCGTCGTACCTGCTGATCGGGTTCTGGTATCACAAACCCTCGGCGGCGACCGCGGCCAAGAAGGCGTTCGTGGTCAACCGGGTCGGCGACATGGGTCTGGCGATCGCGTTGTTCGTCATGTTCGCCACCTTCGGGTCGCTGGATTTCGGGCAGGTGTTCGCCGGGGCGCCGCATGCCGGGCAGGGCACGCTCACCGCGATCGGGCTGCTCCTGCTGCTGGGCGCGTGCGGTAAATCCGCGCAGGTGCCGTTGCAGTCCTGGCTCGGCGACGCGATGGAGGGCCCGACACCGGTGTCGGCGCTGATCCACGCCGCGACCATGGTCACCGCCGGCGTCTATCTGATCGCGCGTTCGCACGCGATCTTCGACCTGGCACCCGGCGCTCGCGCGGGCGTGCTGATCGTCGGCGCGGTCACCCTGCTGTTCGGCGCGATCATCGGCTGCGCCAAGGACGACATCAAGAAGGCCCTGGCCGCCTCCACCATGAGCCAGATCGGCTACATGATCCTGGCCGCGGGACTGGGCCCGGCCGGATACGCGGTGGCGATCATGCATCTGCTCACCCACGGCTTCTTCAAGGCCGGGCTGTTCCTCGGCGCCGGATCGGTCATGCACGCGATGAACGAGGAAACCGATATGCGCCGCTACGGCGGGCTGCGGGTGCTCATGCCGATCACGTTCGTCACCTTCGGCCTGGGCTATCTGGCCATCATCGGGGTGCCGCCGTTCGCGGGATTCTTCTCCAAGGACCACATCATCGAGGCCGCGTTCGGATACGGCGGCGCGAGCGGGGTCACCCTCGGCGTCGCGGCACTGCTGGGCGCGGGGATCACCGCGTTCTACATGACCCGGGTGATGCTGCTGACGTTCTTCGGGGAACGTCGCTGGCGGCCCGACACCCACCCGCACGAATCCCCCGCCTCGATGACCGGCCCGATGATCGTGCTCGCGCTGGGCTCGGTGTTCTCCGGCGGCGTGTTCGTGTTCGGGTCCTCGCTCCAGAACTGGCTCGAACCCGTTGTCGGACACAAACATTCCGAGGGCGGCATGCCGTCCTGGGTGATCACGGTGCTCGCGCTGCTCGTCGTCGCGGCCGGTGTGGCGGTCGCCTACCGCCAGTACGGGCAACGTCCCGTCCCCGAGACCGCGCCCGCGGAGGTCACCGCGCTCACCGTCGCCGCGCGTCGCGACCTGTACGGCGACGCACTCAACGAGGCCGCGTTCATGCGCCCCGGCGCACGCCTGACCCGCTCACTGGTATTCCTCGACACCCGCGGCATCGACGGCCTGGTCAACTCCACCGCCACCGTCATCGACGCCGTCTCCACTCGAATCCGCCGCGTACAAACAGGTTTCGTCCGCTCGTATGCCCTGTCCATGTTCGCCGGAGCAGCGCTGGTCGTCGTGGCACTCTTGGCGGTGAGCTTCATATGAGCGCTCGTGTAGCTGCCGACGCAACGTGCGTAGACCGTACTTCGATCGGGACCCGTTGGGCACTGTCGGCATTCACCGGTACGTATGCCACCGGCGACCGCTGGTGCGGGCCTGGTGGGTGTCCACATATTCGCGGCGATGGCGAGATGAGCGTTCCGGAACTGTCGGTGCACGGCCATCCCGGTGACCGATCGGCCGGAATCGCCTGGGCACGAGACGGTTTCGTGGGCGCCCGGGTGCGACCGTGCAGCGCCTGTCCCGTCGCCACCGATGCCGTGGAGACGCGCTGGACAGGACTGGACAGACCGCGTCATCGCGGCATCGCAGAAGGGCAAGTGATGGGAACTGTCATCCTCGGCGTCCCCGATGCCGATCCAGCGAGGAGAAGGCGGCGGGTGCGATGAACGGCTTTCCCTGGCTGACCACCCTGTGGGTGCTGCCGTTGGTCGGTGCGGTGGTCGTGGTGGCGGTGCCGCGCGCCTGGCGGACCGCCGCGCGGGCGACCGGGTTGGTGGTGGCGGTGGCGACGCTGGTGGTCGCGATCGTCATCGCGGCGCGGTTCACGCCGGGTGGGGCGCAGTATCAGATGGTCGAATCGCACCGGTGGATACCGGCTTTCGGGGCGGGGTACACCCTCGGGCTCGACGGGATCGCGCTGGCGCTGGTGTTGCTGACCGCGGGGCTGGTGCCGCTGCTGATCCTGGCGGGGTGGCGCGATGAGGACGAGGTCGGCGGCGGGCGGCGGGTGGCGCACATCTATGTGGCGCTGACGCTGGTGGTCGAGTCGATGGTGCTGGTCTCGTTCGTCTCGCTGGACATCCTGCTGTTCTACGTGTTCTTCGAGGTCATGCTGATCCCGATGTACTTCCTCATCGGCGGATTCGGGCCGCACGCCAACCCCGAACTGCGCCGGACCCGCTCGCGCGCGGCGGTGAAATTCCTGCTGTACAACCTGTTCGGCGGATTGATCATGCTCGCCGCGGTGATCGGACTGTACGTGCTGACCGCCCGGCAGCATCTGGGCGGGGCCGGAGGCACTTTCGATCTGCGTGCGGTCGTGCAAGCCGCGGCGACCGGACATCTCGGCGCGGGGCCCGCCGTGCTCAACGCGCTGTTCCTCGGGTTCATGTTCGCCTTCGCGGTCAAGGCTCCGCTGTGGCCGCTGCACACCTGGCTGCCCGGGGCGGCGGTCTCGGCGACGCCGTCGAGCGCGGTGCTGATGATGGCGGTGGTCGACAAGGTCGGCACCTTCGGCATGCTGCGGTACTGCCTGCTGCTGTTCCCGCACGCCGCGAAAACCTATGCGCCGCTGATCAGCGTGCTCGCGGTGGTCGGGATCGTCTACGGCGCGATCGTGGCGATCGGACAGCGCGACGTGATGCGCCTGATCGCCTACACCTCGATCTCGCACTTCGGCTTCATCATCCTGGGCATCTTCGCCATGACCAACCAGAGTGGTTCGGGCGCAACGCTCTACATGGTCAACCACGGCATCTCCACCGCCGCACTGTTCCTGATCGCCGGATTCCTGGTCTCGCGCAGGGGAACTCGCCTCATCGCCGAATTCGGTGGAGTGCAGAAGGTCGCGCCGATCCTGGCCGGGACGTTCCTGATCGCGGGACTGGCCACGCTGTCACTGCCGGGTCTCGCGCCGTTCGTCAGCGAATTCCTGGTCCTGGTGGGCACATTCACCCGCTACCCGGTCGCGGCGATCTGCGCCACCAGCGCGCTGGTGCTCGCCGCGCTGTACGTGCTGTGGATGTACCAGCGGATGATGACCGGCCCGGTGAAGGAGGGCAACGAAGGCGTGCACGATCTGCGAGCGCGTGAACTCGTGGTCGTGGCGCCGCTGATCGCCGCGCTGCTGTTCCTGGGCGCGTATCCGAAACCGCTGCTGGACCGGATCGATCCGGCCGTCGCGGGCACCCTCAGCACGATCGGCGCACACGATCCCGCGCCCGCGGTACCGCAGGTCAACGCCGAGCACAGGCCAGTTGCCGGAGGTTCCGAACCGTCCGGCACCGTACACGCCGTCACCGGTCCGGGCGCAGCCAACGGAGGTACACACCCGTGAATTCCCTTCTCGCCGCATCGATTCCGGCCCCCTCGATCGAATACCGGGAGCTGTCACCGATGCTGATCGTCTTCGGCGCCGCCCTCGTCGCGGTGCTGGTGGACGCGTTCGCGCCGCGCGCCTGGCGCTACGGGCTGCAACTGCTGCTGGGTGCGGCCGGGATCGTGGTCGCACTGGTCATGGTGATCTCACTCGCGGGCACGCACAGCACCGCGGTGGTCGGAGCGGTCGCCATCGACAACGTCACCCTCGTCCTGCAGGGCACGATCTTGGTGACCGCGTTGTTCGGGATGGCGCTCATGGCCGAACGCGGTATCGAACCGCGTCTGGGGCGCACGCGGCGCGAAGGTCCGGGCACCTGGAGTCGCAGTGCGGCACTGGCCGCCGGGGCACGTGTGCCGGTGGACGCGTTCACCCCGCAGGCCTCCGCGACGCCGGGCAGTTCCGACGAAATCGCCGCCGCGCGTGCGGGAATCACCACCACCGAGGTGTTCCCGCTGGCGCTGTTCGCCGTCGGCGGGCTCATGCTGTTCCCGGCCTCGAACGATCTGCTGACCGCGTTCGTGGCACTCGAGGTGCTCTCGCTGCCGCTGTATCTGCTGTGCGGGCTGGCGCGGCGACGCAGGCTGCTCTCGCAGGAGGCGGCGCTGAAGTACTTCCTGCTGGGCGCGTTCTCCTCCGCGTTCTTCCTGTACGGGATGGCGCTGCTGTACGGCTACGCCGGGACCGTGCGTTTCGCGGGCATCGCCGACGCACTGAGCCGCGATACCGGCTCGAAAACCCTTGCGGTACTGGGACTCGCGATGCTCGCGGTCGGGCTGCTGTTCAAGATCGGCGCGGTGCCGTTCCAGTCCTGGGTGCCCGATGTGTACCAGGGCGCGCCGACCTCGGTGACCGCGTTCATGGCCGCGGGCACCAAGATCGCCGCGGTCGGCGCGCTGCTGCGGGTCCTGATGGTCGCGGTGCCGGGCCTGGGCGAGACGTGGCGGCCGATCCTGGCCGCGGTCGCGGTGGCGACCATGGCGGTCGGCGCGGTCATGGCGATCACCCAGAGCGATGTGAAACGCATGCTCGCCTACTCCTCGGTCGCGCACGCCGGATTCATCCTGGTCGCGCTCGTCGCAGCGAATCGTGAAGGTGTGTCCTCGGTGCTGTTCTATCTCATCGCCTACGGTCTGAGCACGACCGGCGCGTTCGCGGTGGTGACGCTGGTGCGTGACCGGGTCGGTGAGGAGGCCACCGCGATGTCGGCGTGGGCCGGGCTGGGCCGCCGATCCCCGTGGCTCGCCTCGATTTTCGCGCTGTTCCTGCTCTCGTTCGCCGGTATTCCGCTGACCAGCGGATTCGTCAGCAAGTTCGCGGTGTTCCAGGCCGCGGCGACCGGTGGCTATTCGTGGCTGGTGATCGTGGGCGTGGTGTGCAGCGCGATCGCGGCCTACTTCTACATCCGCGTCATCGTGCTGATGTTCTTCACCGATCCGCCCGAGGACGCGCCGCAGATCGTGACCCCGCCGATCACCAGCACGGTGGTCGCGCTCACCGCCGCCGCGACGCTCGTATTCGGCGTGCTGCCGCAGTCCGTACTCGATATCGCCGACCGCGCAACACAATTCGTGCGTTGAGGAGTCGACATATGATCAACGGAGCACACACCATCGTCTACGCGGCCGATCCCGATGCCGCGCGCGACTTCTTCCGCGACGTCCTGGGCCTGGCACACGTGGACGCCGGGAACGGCTGGCTGATCTTCCGCTCACCCCCGGCCGAACTGGCGGTGCATCCGGCCGAGGGGCCCGAGAGCGGGCGGTGCGAGCTGTATCTGATGTGTGACGACCTCGCCGCTACCGTCGAGGAGTTGCGGGCGAAGGGCGTGGAGTTCACCTCGGATGTCACCCGGGAGCGTTGGGGGTTGCGCATCACGCTGGTCGTTCCGGGGGCCGGGGAGATGGGGTTGTATCAGCCGACGCACGAGGTCGCGCACGGTCCGGAGTGAGCCCGCCGGCGCGACCGTCCGCGATGGGATTCGCGGACTCGACACTGCGCGACAGATGCTGCGGCGCAGGACTATTCGTCGGACCGGGTGCGATCGGACCGCTGCGTGCCCCAGTTCGCGAGGTAGATTCCGACGGCCGCCATGATCACGTAGCAGACCAGTCGCACGCCGAATCCGCCCGGGAGCCAGCCCAGCATCCCCGCGTTGGAGTGGTCGATCACCAGCCGAATCCCACCCTGTGCACCCAAGGCCAGTAGGGCGACGCCCACGACGAGCACGATCACGTTCCGCATGAGTACTTCCTCCCTCGCACTTTTATGGTTCAATCGAACCATAACATGTTTTGTTACGATCGCACCACAATGCGGGGGCGAGGCGATGGAGTACGCGGATGCCGCGACAGGTGAATCACGACGAACGACGTCGCCAGATCGCCGAGGCCGTCTGGCGGCTGGCGATGCGTGGCGGGTTGGAACAGGTCACGTTGCGTCAGGTCGCCGCCGAGGCGGGCGTGTCGGCGCGACTGTTGCAGTACTACTTCGGCACCCGGGATCAGGTGTTGCTCGGGGCGCTGGAGATCCTGAACGCCGAGGCCGAACGGCAGGCCCGCGAGCGGATGGCGTGTCTGGGTGACGCGCCGAGTCTGCGTGCGATCGTGCGCGGGGTGCTGCTGGAAATGCTGCCGCTCGATGAGCAACGTCGTGACCGGCACGTGGTGTACGCGGCCTATTTCGTCCGCTTCCTCACCGAACCGACCCTCGCCGCGGTGGCCCGTGCCGCGACGCCCGAACTCGCGAACCTGGTGTCCGACTTGATCATTCGCGCGCAGGAAAGCGGCGAAGTTCCGGCCGGTATCGACGCCGCTGCCGAAGGCGCTTTCCTGACCGCTGGGGCCGAAGGGTTGCAGACCCGGGTGCTGCTGGGCCAGTCGTCACCGGAATGCGCGATCGAGGTGATCGACCGGCAGCTCGATCGCGTCTTCGGTCGACAGGAGTCACCGGACGCCACGTGACCGACCCGCGCGCACGGCAATTCGGTTGATCCTAATCATATTAGGAAATAACCTAATTCTATGAGACCAGACATCTTCGCGGTGCCCGGCGCGACCATCTATCACGAGATTCGAGGTGCGGGTCCGGTGCTGCTCGTTCTACCGGGCGGTGGGGGCGACGCCAACGGTTCGGATGAACTGGCCGAGTTGCTCGCGCCGTACGCCACCGTGGTCACGATGGACGCGCGGGGATATTCGCGCAGCGTGCTCGACAGCGGGCAGCCCGAACAACAGCACGTGCGGGTGCAGAGCGAGGACGCGTACCTGCTGCTGCGACACCTCACCGACGAGCCCGCCCATGTCGTCGGCATGAGTGCGGGCGGGATCGTCGGGCTGGATCTGCTGGCCCGGCACCCGGATTCGGTGCGCGCACTCGTCGCGCACGATCCGCCGTGTTTCGCGGTCCTGCCCGACGCCGCCGAACAGCGGGCCTTCGTGACGGAGGTCTCCCACCTGGCGCGCACCGAGGGAATCCCCGCTGCGGCCCAACGGTTCCTGGACGGCATCGGCGGGGCGATGGCCCCGACTCCCGCCCCGGACGCCCGCACTCCCCAGGAGGCCGCGATGTGGGCTCGGCTGGCCGCCAACGCCCCGATCATGATGGAATACGAACTGTGCGAATTCACCTCGTACATCCCCGATTTCGCGGCGCTGGCGACCGCGGTCGATCGGCTGACCCTCGGCGTGAGCGCCGACTCGCGCCAACTGCTGCCCTCGCGACCGGCCGCGCGGATCGCCGCACGACTCGGGCTCGAGGTCGTCGAATTTCCGGGGATGCACAACGGCGCGCGCACCCATACGCGGGAATTCGCCACGCGAGTGATCGAGGTCCTGGGGATACAGCGATGTGCCGGAGGCCGCAGCATCCAATAGGCTACCGAGTGTTCGCGTAGCTACATAGGGAGTTTCACCGATGGACAACCCGCACCCGACCGGTAATCGGCCCATGTCGGTGGCGCCGGACCCCGGTCGGGTCCGGACGCCGGAGCCGACCGCACCCCGGGGACGGCGGCATTCGCTGGCGGATGTGCTGGCGGCAGTGATGTTGTTGCTGGCCACCCTGGCGTATCTGGGCAGGTTGGTGTGGGGGCTGTCGCAGCCCGGCTACGAGATCCAGGCCCGCGATTTCGGGTCGCTGCTGGCCGCGATCATCGCGATTCCCGCCGGTGTGCTGCTGGTGACCGGGATGAAACCGGCCGTCGGCAGGCTCACCGGGGCACTGGGCGCGGGGGCGATGCTGCTGTTCAACGCGGTGAATCTGGCCGGCGGCTCGGTCGACGACGTGATCGGCAAATACGGTACGTGGGCGGCGATTCCGATCGTGGTGGCCACCACGATCGCGATCATCGCGCTGTATCGGGCGTCGTGGTCGCCCGAGGAGCAGGTGGTTGCGGACGACCGGCGGGAGGTCGGTGAGGACAGGTCGCGGCAGTACGAGGACGAGTTCGATTCGCCGCGTTATCAGGATGATTACGCTGGTCGGGCGCGTCGGGAGGAGCCTGCTCCGGCGTCTCGCTCCGGGCTCGCGGGTGAGCAGGCCGCTGGTGTGATCGGCGGGTTCGAGGCCGAGGAGCCGGAGGCTGCCGCCGCGCCGGTGTTGCGGTCGCCGTTCAGTGCGCCGCCGCAGGTCGAGCCGTTGTTCGGGGAGTCGTCGCCGGGCGCGCCTGAGCTTTCGAATGATGAAGTGCCGCAGGAGTTCTCGCGGTCCGAGGAGCGGGCGGCGGATGATTTCTCGTCGTTGGCACTGCCGGGGATGTCCCTGCCGGGTTCGAGCGCGCGGCCCGGCCCGGTCGAGGAGTTCGCGCCGGAACCGCCGCCGGCGCAGGATGGCGATGTCGATTTCGCCGTATCCGGACCGGGCGGTTCGGCCGCGTGGCCGCAGCCCGTGCCGGGTGGTGCGCCGCAGCCGTCCGCGCCGGAACCGTATGTGCCCGAACGTCTTACCGCTCGGCCTCCCGAATCTCTCGCACCGCAACCCGTCGAGCCCGAGCCCGCCGTGAGCGACGCTGTGCCGCAGCAGGTTCCGTTCGCGGTGCAGACGCCGCCGACCGAACCGTTCGCGCAACAGGATCCGGCGCTGTTCCATGCGGCCACCGATGGCATTCCCACGGTGTCGCCGGCCGATCCGCCGACGACGGTACTGCCGCGTCCGGACTTCACGGCGAATTCACAGCAAGCTGTTCCGCCGATGGTCGAACCGCCGGTTCCGGGTGCGGTCATCGGCGCGCCCACGAACGTCGAGCCCGAGCGGCACAACGGGTTCGGGACACCGCCGCCGTTCCTGCCGGCCGGGAACGAGCCGGGGCATCCCGGGAACGTCATCGCGCCCGGCAATGTCGTGCTGCCGAATATGCATGCGCCCGAGACCGCGCCGTTGAACATGGGACGTCCCGGCGGGCCGCAACCGCTTGCGCCGCAACCCGGTCCGGTCGGGCCGCCGCGTGGCGAGATGCCGCCGGTACCGCAGCGTCCCGACGTTCCGGCAGGGCCGCCGCGCAACGGAGTCCCCGATGGAGTTCCGCCGCAACCGAACAATCCGCCGCAGCCGAACATCCCGCCGCCCGGTATCCCGCAGCACCTCCCCCAACCGGGCAATCCGCAGCCGGGTAACCCGCAGCCGATGAGTCCCCCGCCGGGCAACGGGCCGGTCCACCAGCCGTTCGGGCCGCCGCAGAACACCCCGTACCCGGCGGATACCGCGCAGCAGAATTCACTGCGACTACCGGGTGCCGAGCCGTTCCCGCCGCAGGGCGGGCCGCGTCAGCCGGTGTTGCGTCAGCCCGGTGGCTTCCTGGCTCCGCCGCCGGTCGAACCGGAACCCGGGTGGCAGCAGCCCGGTTCGGGACTGCCGCGTCCCGACGACGGACGTCCGGAGTTGCACGATGTCTCGGCCGCCGACCGTCCCGGTCCGCGTGATCCGCAGCCGCGCCCCGAGGACGAGCCGCAACCACCGGCCTACCTCGATCACCGGCAGGCACCGCCGAAGCGGCTCGAGCCGCCGACGTGGGCGCAGGAGCAGTAGCCGAACGTCGTTGCGCCCGTTCGTCACTCGTCGGATGCGCACGGACGCGTCCGACGCTCGGTACGAACGAACGGGCCCTTACGCACGAATTGATGCTGCCGGACGTGCGCGAACCCTTTAGGCTGATCGACGTTCCGATCGAGCATTTGTGCACGACAGCAAGGAGTTTCCGCGATGGCCAACCCGTACCAACCCGGCCCGGGACAGATGCCGTCGCCACCGCCGCAGGGATACGGCTGGCCCGCGCAACCGGGTGTGCCTGCGGGGCAACCGGGTCTCCCGGGGACCCAGCCCGGTGTCCCTCCCGCGCAGCACAATATGCCTCCGGGACAACCTGCTGTACCTCCATCGCAGCCGGGTATGCCTGTGGGACAATCCAATCCGCCGTTCCCGGCCGCGCTGTCCGCGACGCCCAAGCGCCCGCCGCACGATCTGATCGCCGCGGGGCTGGTGATACTGGCTCTGCTGCTGGATCTGGGCCGTCGGACGTGGAACCAGGGCGTGGGGTGGTTTGCCAGCTGGTACGTGGTGTCGTCCGTGGTTCTCATCGGCGTATCCGTCGCGGCGCTGGTGCTCGTATTGATGGATCGCAATCGCACCATCGCTCGCAACACCGTAGTGCTGGCATCCGGGATGATCTTCGTCAATCAGCTCGGTAGTTTGGTCAGCTCGCTTGCCACCGATTACTACAGTCTCAACCTGTCCTACGAAGGGAACTGGCTCGCGATTCCGGCCGGGCTGGCGACCTTGGCCGCGATCATCCTGGTGTACCTCGTGCGCGACTCCGATACCCCGCGCCCCGCGCGCCCGGCCGGTCTCGCGCAACCGATTCAGCCCGGTTGGCCGCAGCCCGGCCCCGCGCAGGCACCGCAGTGGCCGCAGCCCGCGGCGCAGAATCCGCAGCAGCCCACCGGTTTTCCCGCACCGCAGCCTCCGGCCGGATACGCCCCCCAGCCCGGGTACCAGCCTGCCGGATACCCGCAGCCCGGTTTCGCCCCCCAACAGCAGCACCCCCCGGTAGCCCAGCCGCCCGCCTACCCGCAGCCCGCGCAGCAGCCCGGCTTCGGCGTCCCCGCGGCGGCCGACCCGACAATCCTGCGCCAGCCCCCGGCCGAGAGTCCGATTCCGCAGCCGCCCAACGCATTCGGCCAACCGCAGGATTCCGGTGCCGAGCCCACCGTCCTGCACCAACCGGGTGGTTTCGGCGCTCCCCCGAGTTCCGAATTCCCGGCGCCCACCCCGCCGCAGCCTGCCACCGCGGCACAGCCGAGCAGCACCCCGGACACGCCATCGACGAGCCAGCCACCGGTCCAGGCAGGCCCCGCACAACCAGGCGCCGCGCCGACGCCGGACGCGACCTCATCCGGCCCGCAACAGCGACCGCCTTCCGCGCAGCAGTAATCCTCCATGAATCGGCTGCCGATCCCCTTGCCGCACAGGCAGATCGGCAGCCGATTCATCTTTCTTCAGGCTTCTGTTCCGAGCCCTGATCCAATGCCGCACCCCACCCGCTGAAGGGTGTTCATCCGCGAGCACCTCGGCTGAGGCCGCACTCACCCCATCTGCGGGTCGGCGCTGATGCCGTCGAGGAAGATCGAAGTCATGACGGCGCTGGCCTGTTCGCCGCCGACCGCCGCGGCCATGGCGATGCCCGCCTCCAGAAGCGGGCGGGACACCGCGAGCATCGTCTCGACCGTCAGATCGGACCGCAGCACTCCGGACTCGATGCCGCGTTCCAGCACTTCGCGCATCGGGGTGGTCAATCGGCGTTCGACTTCGTCCGCGCGACGGCATGCGGCGAGTTCGTCGTGCACCAGTGTCGCGTACCTGCCGTTGGCGATGAACGCGCGAGCGAGCCGGGCAATCGCTTCTCGGACGGGGACCCGATCCAGCCCCGCCTCCTCCACGCGCGCGAACAGATCGTCGAGCGCGGCGTCGAACATGGCGGCGTACAGCGCCTCGCGATTCGGGAAGTACCGGTACAGCGTCGTGCGGCCGACACCGGCCGCGTCGGCGAACTCGGCCATGCTCACCGCATCACCGCGCGCGGCCCGCACCGCCGCGGCACGTTCGACGATCATGGTCGCCACCTGGTCACGTAACGCGGGCCGCCTGGTCATGGCGCGAGTCTATCCGGAACCGTAACGGGATGTTAGTGTCCGTTGATGGAACACTACTGTTCCATCAACGGATATGGAGATGCCATGAGTGAAGCCGTACTCATCACGGGTTGTTCATCGGGTATCGGTCGGGCGACCGCACTCGCGCTGGTCCGGGCCGGCCTACCGACCTGGGCTTCGGCTCGCCGGGTCGAGACCCTCGGCGAACTCGCGGCCGCGGGATGCCGGACCGTCCAACTCGATGTCACCGACGAGGAATCCCGGATCCGGGCCGTGCGCGCGGTCGAGGCCGAGCACGGCGCGGTCGGCGCGCTGGTCAACAACGCCGGATATGCGCAGATGGGCCCGGTGGAGGAGGTATCCATCGATGACCTGCGGCGACAGTTCGAGACCAACGTCTTCGGTCTGGTTCACCTGTGCCAGCTGGTATTGCCCGAGATGCGTGCGCAGCGGCACGGGACGATCGTGAACATCGGTTCCTCGGCCGGACTGATCGCCTCGCCGCTGTCCGGCGCGTACTGCATGACGAAGTACGCCCTGGAAGCGTTGTCGGACAGTCTTCGGCTCGAGGTCGGCCGGTTCGGCGTGCGGGTCGTGCTGGTCGAACCCGGGCCGGTGCGAAGCGAATTCGCCGTGACCGGCATGCGGACGATGCCCGAGACCGACGGCCCGTACGGCGCCCACAAAGCCAATCTGACGAAGTTCATGGAACACACCACGCAGTCCGGCTCTCGGGGTATTCCGGAGGCGGCGACGGTGGCGGGCGTTGTGGCGCAGGCGATTACCGGTCGGCGTCCGAAGGCTCGCTACCCGATCGGAGCCGAAACCCGGCTGATGCCTGGATTGCGGCGGATTCTCGGTGACCGGATTTGGGACGCCGCCACCGCCAAAGCCATTCCGCCGCAATAGGTTCCAGGAGTTCGGAGGACAACTTCAGTATCGTCATAAGCGGGTGTCGCGGACACGCAGCGGTGGGGGGCGAGTTCGACATCGATGTCAACCTCGGCACGCCCCGGCTGTTCGACCGCGCGACGAGCGTTCCGCCGCATCCGCTATTGTCGGATCAACCACACGGAACAACCTCTGAGGTGCGGATATGCCCCTGTCCGACGCAATCACCGCACTGGGCGCCAAGGCCCTGCGCACCCGATGGGTAGTACGCGCTCCGATCCACCTCTACCGCAACGGTTTCGGTTTCCTGTTCGGTTCCCGCATGCTCATGATCGAGCACATCGGGCGTCGCACCGGGCAACCCCGGTACGTGGTACTCGAGGTGGTCGACCATCCGGTGCCCGACCAGTACGTCATCGTGTCCGGTTTCGGACGGGAAGCCCAGTGGTACCGCAACATCGAGGCCCACCCGAACGTACGCGTCTGGATCGGCACCCACCGCGCCCTGTCGGCCACCGCGACTCCGATGACCGACGAGGACTCCGCCGCCGCCCTCGACCACTACATCCGCGAACACCCCGCCGCCTGGAAAAACCTGCGCGCCACCATCGAACGTGCCACCGGCGCGCCCGTCGACACCCTCCCGATGGTTCGACTCGACGTTCCTGCCCACTGACCTCCGCACCGCATCGTCATCGCGCCAACCTGGTCACCGGCACCCCACCACGGCGAAAGGCCGATGACATCCCCGGGCATTCGGAGTTGACATCGGTCCCGGCCGTTGAGCTACGATTCGCAGCGATGACTACCGGGACGGCGTTACGCCACACACGGATTGGTTACCCGGCGCTGCTCTGAGCGCCGCGCGGGCCCCACCGTCGTCGTGTTGATCGCAGGACATCAACCACGACGGAAGGAGTTCCCACATGCCACATCCAGAGGTGGATGTGCGTTTCGATCACACGATCATCGCAGCACACGACAAATACGAGTCGGCCCGATTCTTCACCGAGATCTTCGGACTTCCCGCACCGCAAGAAGCAGGTTTCTTCGTCGCGGTCCACCTGACCGACGGTCGAGTCCTGGACTTCGCCGACCCACCCGTCGACTTCCCCGGCCAGCACTACGCCTTCCTGGTCAACGACGACACATTCGACCAGATCATGGAACGCATCCGAGCCCGCGGCATCCCCTACTGGGCCGACCCCCAGATGCGCAGACCAGGCGAAATCAACACCAACCACGGCGGCCGCGGCGTGTACTTCGACGACCCCGCCGGACACCATCTCGAAGCACTCACCGCCCGCTACGCCGGCTACCCCAGCCTCACCTGAGTGCCGTGGGCCGCATCGGGGCATACCGCGTGCGGCCCACGGCTTTCCGGTGACAGGTTCGCAAGCTTGCCGCCGGATCGTTGTCGACGATGGAGGTAGCCGGTTCCTGGTCCCGTCGGTGGTGCCGCTAGTGACACAAGGGCTTTCAAGGCTCGGACCGATCCGCCCGTCACTTCGTGCGCGGCGATGTGGTGCTGCGGAGGATCACGGTGACTTCTTCTCGTAGCGAGGCTGGTGTCTTCGGCTGCACTTGCTGTTGCACGACGGTGCCCAGCAGCCAGGACAGGACCGTGTGAGCGGTCGCGGCGGCATCCGCTACGGGGAGCTCGGCGAGGACCTCGTGCAGCAGCACGTGCATATCGCCGAGGGTTGCGCCGACGGCTTCGGACGAGTTTCGGCGACCGGTGTCGATCCAGTACTCGAACCACAGGAAGGCCGCATTCGGCTGTTCGGCGAACATCCTCAAATAGGCGTCGACCACTGCCCAGACCTTCTCGGCCGGATCGGTTTCGGCGCCGGCGGCTCCGCGCAGCGCCATCGCCATCGCGGCGACATGTTCACGCATGGCGAGATCGATGAGCTCGTGGATGTCGTCGAAGTAGTAATGCACCGCACTCTTGGTGAGCGGGCTCGCCTCCGCGACCGAACGCGCTGTGCACGCGGCCAAACCATCGCGTGCCAGAACCTGTTTCGCGGCGTCGATGATCTGCTCACGCTTACCGCGCCGGTTGGCCGCGATCACCGGTCTCGTCGTTGTCACAGCCCCAATGTACCCACCCATTGCCAAACTTGGGACATTCGACCTAAAGTTAGGACGCATGTCCCACCTTTTTGTTTTTCACGATGTCCGGACCACCGACCTCGACGCGTCGCGCCGCTTCTATTCCGAGCTGCTCGGCTGGCAGATCACCGATTCCCCCGCAGGCCCGATGTTCGGCGCGGGCGACGACCTCTGGGGTGGATTCACCCCGCTCGCGGCCGACGATTCGCGGCGCGCGCAATGGATTCCGTACGTGCCGGTGCCCGATGTGGATGCCGCTGCCCAGCAGGCGGTCGCGCTCGGCGCACGAATCGTCAGGCCCCGCATCGACCTGCCACCGGGGTCGGTGGTCGTGATCGACGAGCCCGGCGGCGCGACTCTGGCGCTATGGCAGGCCGCGTCGAAATAGCAGCCGCACGCTGGAGTCGCGAAGCGGGTCGGGAACGGTGGTTGCCGGCCCGAACTCGTTCCAGCACAACATATTCGCGAGCGAGAATCCCGAGTCGGGTCGGAGACCGTCGATCGGACGCGAACTCGTCCCAGCGTAAACCCGTCGTGAACCGTAGCGTGCTGGAGTCCTGAACCGGGTTGGAAGTGTCGCTCCGGCACAACATATTCGCGAAATCGGAGGTCGCCGCACTGCCGAATCGGGTTGGGAACGGGCGCTCGGACCCGAACTCGTTTCGGCGCAGCGCATTCGCGAAATCGTGGTTCGACGGAGTACCGAATTGTGTCGCAACCCGCACTCCCTGTTCGCCTCCGGCCCGACCCTCCCTCCCGTCCGATTGTGCTACCGGCCTGGCTGTTCCACTGGCCCGACTGTCCCCGGCCTGGCTGTTCCACTGGTCTGGCTGTCGCACTGGTCTGGGCTGTCGCATCGGGACGGAGTTGCGGGAACCCTCATCCCCGGGGATGAGGTGTGTGGGCGGATGTGGTCCTTCGGTCGCGGTGAGAGTGCACGTGGCGGGTGATGTGTTCGGTGCTCGGTCGGCGCAGGATCAGGTTGGGCAGGTTGCTGTTGAGGACGACCAGCGGTGTAGGTCGCGGCGCGAGCCGAAGGGCCGGTGGGTGTTCACCGCGCGGTGGTGGGAATGGTGCCGGTCGCGGCGTGGTGTGTGCGGCTGGTGGATCGGAGTACGGCGAGTTTCGGTCAGGGAGGTTCAGCAGTGCAGCTCACGATGCGGTCCGAGACGACTCGTGACCCGGCGGTGCCCGCGTTCGCCGGATGGGTGGTGGGGGCGATTGCGGGGGTGGTGGGGGTGGTTCATCTGGTGTGCGGTGTCGGTGGGGGGTATTGGTTCGACGAGGCGTACATGGTGGCGATCGGGCGGCATCATCTGGCGTGGGGGTCGGCCGATCAGCCGCCGTTGGTTCCGGCGGTGGCGGGGGTGCTGGATTGGTTGGGTCCGGGATCGTTTGTGCTGCTGCGGATTCCGGCGGTGCTGGCGACCGCGGGGGCGGTTGTGGTGGCGGCGTTGATCGCGCGGGAGTTGGGCGGGGATCGGCGGGCGCAGGTGCTCACCGCCGGTGCGCAGGCGACCGCGCTGTGGGCGAATCTGGTCGGGCACTGGCTCACGCCGTACACGCTCGAGCCCGTGCAGTGGCTGACGGTGATCTGGTTGCTGATGCGGTGGGTTCGGGTGCGCCGGGATCGGTTGCTGCTCGCGATCGGGGTGGTCGCGGGGATCGCGGCGGAGACGAAGTTCCAGGTGTTGCTGTTGTGCGCGGTGCTGTTGGTCGCGGCGGGAGTGTTCGGGCCGCGTGAGTTGTCGCGGCGGCCGCTGTTGTGGGTCGGGGTGGGCGTCGGAGCGTTGATCTTCGCGCCGACCCTGCTGTGGCAGGCGTTCAATGGCTGGCCGCAGTTGCGGATGGGTGCGGTGGTCGCCTCGGAGGCCGAGGCTCTCTACGGCGGACGTCTCGGCGTGACATTGTCGCTGCTCACCGTCGGCGGTATCGCGGCAACGGTGTTGTCGCTGTACGGGGTGTGGCGGTTGCTGCGGGACCCGGTGTTGCGTGCGTACCGGTTCGTGGGGGTGAGTGCGATCGTGCTGTTCGTATTCTTCGTGGTCACGGTCGGGCGGCCATACTATCTGGACGGCATCTACGGTCCGCTGTGCGCGGCGGGCGCGGTGGGATTGCAGCAGCGCCGTACGGCCGGTGGCCGCTGGAGTTGGGTAGCGTGGCCCGCGTACGCGCTGAGTGCGGCCGCGGCCGTGGGGATCGTGGTGGTCTCCACTTCCGCGGCCGATGCCGGTGCGGCACAGACGATTTCGCAGCGAGCCAGCACCTCCTACCGTGAGCTGCCGGAGCGGGATCGGCGCGAGACGATCATCATGGGCGAGTCGTACATCGTCGCCGCGTACATCGACGTCTACTCCCCCGCTGGAACTCCCCCCGCCTACAGCAGTAACCGCGCGTACGGATATTTCCCCGCCCCGCCGGAGTCCGCGCGCAGCGTGCTGTACGTCGGTTCGGAGATCGATGAACTGCGTGGGCATTTCGACCGGTGCCGCACGGTGATCGGGGACGATTCGAGTCAGAAGGTGTGGTGGTGCACGGGCCGTCACGAATCGTGGGCGCGGTTGTGGCCGCGGCTGCGGCACCTGGGCGTCAGCTGATCCCGCCCAGAGCCTCGGCTACCAGGATGTCCGCTAGTGCGTCGGGCTTCTGCCCGGCGGTGAAGGCGGGCGCGGGAGGGCCGCCGAGGCCCGAGCGTGCTCTAGACCGGATGTTCCTGTTGTTCGATGTACTGCTGGAGTGTCGAGATCGGTGCTCCGCCGACCGATCCGGCGAAGTATGATCCAGACCACAGGCGTTGTGCGCGCCAGTAATGTTTGACGAGGTCGGGGAACTCTTGGCGCAGGCGCCGCGACGAGACGCCCTTGAGGGAGTTCACTAGTTTGGACAGGGCGACTTTCGGGGGGAAGTTCACCAGCAGGTGCACGTGGTTGGTGTCGCCGTGGAACTCGATCAGTTCGCATTCGAAGTCGGCGCACACGTCTCGCATGATCTGTTCCATCCGGGTCAGGTGCTGGTCGCTGAACACCCGATGCCGATACTTGGTGACAAAAACCAAGTGAGCATGCAACACGAAAACACAACGCCTGCCAGTACGTATCGACTCATTATCGACCATAAACCAATGGTAGTATGGGAGTATGCAACTCCGGTACAACTTCCGCGTCTACCCGACGCCGGGCCAGCAGGTTTCGCTGGCGCGGGCGTTCGGGTGCGCGCGGGTGGTGTACAACGACGCGCTCGCCGCGCGGCGGGAAGCGCATCGGAACCGGTCGTCGTACTTGCCGGATTCGGAACTGTCCACACGCCTGACCGAGGCGAAGAAGTCCCCGGGGCGGGCGTGGTTGGCGGAGGTGTCCAGCGTTGTTCTGCAACAGGCTTTGGCGGATCTGAACACCGCCTACCGCAACTTCTTCTCGTCGATCACCGGGAAACGTAAGGGTGCGAAGGTCGCGGCGCCGCGTTTGCGTTCTCGCAAGGACAACCGGCAGGCGATCCGGTTCACCAAGAACGCGCGGTTCGCGGTGACCTCCGGCGGGAAGCTGCGGTTGCCGAAGATCGGGGATATCCCGGTGCGCTGGTCTCGGGAGTTGCCGTCAGAACCGTCGTCGGTGACGATCGTCAAGGACGCGGCAGGCCGGTATTTCGCGTCGTTCGTGGTGCGGACCGAGGACGACCCGTTGCCGCCCTCGGATTGCGAGGTGGGTATCGACCTGGGGCTCACGACGTTCGCGGTCCTGTCGAACGGTAAGACGATCGCCTCACCGAGGTTCCTGCGGCAGGCTGAACGCAAGCTCCGCAAGGCGCAGAAAGCGTTGTCCCGCAAGGAGAAAGGCTCCAAGAATCGGGCCAGGGCTCGGCTCGGGGTCGCCAGGGCACACGCGAAGGTGGCCGATGCCCGCAAGGACTGGGCGCACAAGCATTCCACGGCGATAGTTCGCGAGAATCAAGCGATCTACGTCGAGGACTTGAGCGTGAAAGGTCTCGCGCGCACGAGATTGGCGAAGTCGGTGCGCGATGCGGGCTGGGGTATGTTCACCCACATGCTGGAGGACAAAGCGCGGCGGTACGGCCGCACCTTCGGCAAGGTCGACCGGTTCTTTCCGTCAACGCGGATGTGCTCGGCATGCGGGGCGATCGGGGACAAGAAACCGTTGCACGTCCGGGAATGGACGTGCACGTGCGGTGCCACCCACGACCGCGATCTGAACGCGGCGATCAACATTCTGGCCGCCGGACGGGCGGACAGGTCAAACGACTGTGGAGCCGAGGTAGGCCCGGAACTCGTTCCGGCACTTGGCTGAGAAGCAGTAACCCACCGAGAGCGCCGAAAGGCGCTGGTAGGAGTCGCCGTCCTTCAGGGCGGCGAGGACGTCAAACCCCCGTGCACGCGCAGGCGAGGCGTTGCGTGCGTTCCTGGCGCTGCGGCGCGGTCACGGGCATCAGCGTGCGAGCGAGATCATGTGCGCGATCAACGAGGGCCGCACCGACGCCGCGTATCGGCTCATCGATGCCGCCCATGTCGCAATGATCGAGGAGCGCACGACCCGCAGCCAGGTCGCCTCGGCCCTGCAAGCTCTGTCCGGCACGAAATCACCTGTGCCACAAGGTCAGCCGCTGACCGTCGGCGAATCGAGCGAGGAGGTCGGATATCCGGCCGCCGGGCACACTCCCAGGGCGTCCAGATCGTCCGGGCGACGCATCTGCCCGAAGCCTTGACCCTCACACTGTGACAAGGACTCCAATGGTCGGCGAAGGAGGTGGTTGTCGTGAACATGACGATCCACGGCGAGCCCGATGCTCGCCTCGTCGCCGCCCTCGCCCACGCCGAATCCTCGGTGCGGCTGCGTGCGGCGTTGTCGGCGGGAACGCTGGGTGATTCGCGGCTGGTGGAGATCCTGATCGAGCGGTGTGCCGCGGAACCGGATTTCTTCGTCCGGGACATGCTGACCTGGGCGTTGTGCCGGTTGCCCGCCGGGGTGACGGTGCCGAGGCTGATCGCCGAGCTCGCATCGGAAACCGCTCAGGCGCGCAGTCAGGCCCTGCACACCCTGTCCAAGATCGGGGATCGCGACGCCTGGCCCGCGGTGTCGGACCTGCTGCACGATGTACACGACGACGTCGCGCTCAGTGCGTGGCGGGCCGCGGTGGTCCTCGTGCCGGCCGGTGCCGAAAGCGCGCTGGCCGCGGACCTGACGGCGGCGCTGGGCCGGGGCGATCAGCCGGTGCGGTTGGGTCTGAGTCGTGCGCTGGCCGCGCTGGGTGAGGCCGCGACACCGGCGCTGGACGCGGCGGCGAACCACCCCGATCCACGGGTCCGCGCGCACGCGCAGACCACCGAGCGGTTGCGCGGCGACCCCGACAGCGGTTTCGAGGCCGACCTCGAGCTGGCCCAGCGGGTTTCGGTAACCGGTTCGGGCACATAGGTTTTCGGCACACGAGAGGAGGCGATGGGATGTTGATCGGTGAGGTGTCGCGACGTTCGGGCGTCAGCACCCGGATGCTGCGGCACTACGACACGCTGGGTCTGGTGAGCCCGACCGGTCGCACTGTCGGCGGTTACCGCGAATACGCCGCGCAGGACATCCGTCGCCTCTTCCACGTCGAATGCCTCAGAACGCTGGGCCTGTCGCTGCACGATGCCAAACGCGCGCTGGACGATCCTGATTTCGCCCCGACCGCCCTGGTCGGGGAGCTGATCGAGCACACCCGGGCCCGGATCGCCGCCGAACAGGAGTTGCTGCGCAATCTCGAACGTATCGATGCCGCGGCCCCGACGCAGTGGGGTGAGGTGACGAAGATCGTCGCGCTGCTGCGCGGGTTGGAATCGGAGTCCGGGGATCGTCGTCAGCAGGCGGTGCTGTCCCAGCATCCGGCCGCGACACTGCCGGTGGCCGCGGTCGCGGAAGCGGCGCTGTCGGAGGAGGATCCGAATGTCGCGGGGGCGTTGCGTTGGTCGCTGGCCCGTGCCGCGGGAGGCGGATTGACCGAGTTGGCTTCGGGACTCGATGCGCCGCAGTCACTTTCACGTCGACGCGCGGTGCTGGCGATCGCCGCCGTCCCCACCGCCGAGGCGACCGATCTGCTGCGCCGCGCCCTCACCGACATCGACCCGACGGTCCGCGAACCCGCCGCCTTGGCCTTGGGCTCCCGGCGGGTGAGCGAGGCTGCTCCGGTCCTGCTGGAGATGATCATCGCGGGCCATTCCGACATCGAGGCCGCCGAGATCCTCGGGGTGCTGGCCGACACCACGGCCACCACCGACGCTCTCGTGGAACAGATGCGACACGCACTCGATCACACCGCCGACCCCGCGACGCGTCTGCGAATCACGCAGGCGCTGGCCGAAATTCCCGGCACTGCGGCCCGCGCGACCCTGTACGAGCTGACCGACGATCGCGATCGCACCGTCGCCGGTACCGCAGCCTCCGTCATCCGCACGCGCCGACGACGTGAGGCACACTGAAACCCCTTGCGTACCAGTGGAAGGCGTGAGCTTGCGGCTCTCCGGGCGCGAGTATCGTTGCGCGCCATGGCTCATTTTCCCGTTCTGGTCGTCGGCAACGTCGAAGATCAGCTCGATTCCTTCGCCCCGAATCCTTTGCTCGATCTGCCCGACGAACCGGATCGCTGGCCGCTGAAATCCTGGCGCACCGAGTACGAACGCGCCCTCGCCGATCTCGAGCAGACCCCCTCGGACGAGGTCGACGATCCCGACGACGTGGCCGAGGTGCTCACCTACTGGCTCGGGTCGGACGTCGAGCAGGTCGGGCCCGAGGAGTACATCATCGAGCAGGAGACCAATCCCGACGCCCGGTTCGACTACTACACCGAGGGCGGCCGTTTCGCCGACGCGCTGCTGCGCCACGACGGCAAGTGGGTGAACTGCGCACCCAAACGCGATATCGATTTCGACGGGATGCGGCGGAACGCCCGGGAACAGGCCGAGACGGTCTTCGCCGAATTCACCACGGCGGTAAGCGGATTGGAGCGGCCCCTGCCCTGGTCCGAATGGCTGACCCAGCGCACGGGCAACCCGAGCTGGAATGCCGCATTGCGCGAGGACTACACCGCCATCCCCTGGGTGGCCGCGGCCGCGCCGTTCGACGTCGCGATGCTCGATGTCCAGAAGGTGTTCTGCCTGGACGCTCCCGACCCGAGGGCCGCGTACGTCGAGCAACGGGTCCGCTCGGCCGGGGTGTGTGAAGTTCTGGTGCTGGACGAGACCTGGCACTCCCGCGACGACCACGGCGACGACGTGTGGGCCCGATCTCGCCGCGCTGGGCGGCCGCTTTCTGGGAGTTGCTCGACCGTGTCCCCGGCGAGGAGGAGCTGACCATGATCGACTGTCACTCGTAACCAGTACCCACCGCCCCTGGAGGCAGCGTTGACCGACATCTCGCCGAATTCGACCGTCCTGCTCATCGGCGCCTCGCGGGGGTTGGGCCTCGCGATCGCGGCGCAGTACCTCGCCCGGGGGTCGCGCGTGGTGGCGACCGTGCGCGGCCCGGATCGCACACCGTTGCACGAACTGCTGGACGGCGCGGATGGGCGGCTCGAGATCGAGGAACTGGACATCACGGTTCCCGAACAGGTCGAAGCGTTGCGAAAACGGTTGAGGCAGCGCGACTTCGATCTGCTGTTCGTCAACGCGGGCGTCACCAACGGACCCGAGGAGACCACCGCGGATGTTACGACCGAGGAGTTCACCCGCCTGATGGTGACCAACGCGCTGAGCCCGATGCGCGTGCTGGAAACCCTCGGCGACCTGGTGCCGTCGGACGGCACCCTGGCGATCATGTCCTCGGGTCAGGGCAGTGTCGCGAACAACGAACGTGGCGGTTTCGAAATCTACCGAGCCAGCAAATCCGCCCTGAACCAGCTGATGCGCAGCTTCGCCGCCCGCCACCGCGACGACCCGCGCACGCTGCTGCTGATGGCCCCGGGCTGGGTGCAGACCGAACTCGGCGGCCCCGGCGCCCGCCTGACCATCGACGAGAGCATCCCGAATCTGGTCACCACCCTCGACGCCCAGCGCGGCCACGGCGGACTGCAATTCCTGGACTATCTCGGGCACACCGTGGCGTGGTGAGCCGGGGCCGAGGCGGCGCTGGTCGGCCGCCTGCACTGGCGTCGACTCGACGCAGGATCGTCTGAAGGTGTTGTCGTGCAAGTGATTCAGTCATCATGACGCCGACTGTTCGTGCCCACTCAGAAACGTGGGGATGTCTTTCGCCCTCGGATAGTCGCACAGCGGTGCGGGCTCGTTGCCGAGGAACGCCGTGATGACGCTCGCCGCACGATCGTTGTTGTCGTCCAGGCCGTTCCAGATACGGTGACCGACACCGCTCAGGTATTGAGTGCGCGTGATGGCAGGGTCGGCGGCGAGAACGGCTGTGGCCCACTGCCTCAGCTGATGCGAGCACTCGGCGATCACGAGCATGGCCGGGACCCGCGAGCGGGCCAGTTGCCGCGCGATCGAGGGCGAGCGCGCGATCGAGTTCTGAAATTGGAGGCTGGCCGCGGGATTGAAGGAGAAGTTCGCGGCGCTGTCCTCGACGGGGATGCGGTGTGCGTCTTTCGCGCAGTAGCTGGTCGCGGTGTCGCTGCCGAGATCTGCGGGTTCGAACGCGTTGACCGCTTCGGCCTGGCCGACCAGGTGGGCCCGAGGCGAGAGCAGGCCGAGTCGGAGCAGTCCGAAGGCGACACCCGAACGCCTTATCGATACCGCGCTGCTTCTGATGCGGGACCGCCCGTGCGATCGCCTGTCCGTGCGGGAAATCGCGACCGGAGCCGAGGCTTCGACGACCTCGATCTACACACTCTTCGGCAGTCGAGAGAACTTGATCGCCGCGGTCCGGACCCGGGCCTGCGTGGAACTCGGCGAGGTGCTGGGTGCGGTGCCCGCCACCCGCGATCCCGTCGAAGACCTACTGGCAATCGCCGCGGAGTACCGACGCTGGGCGTTGGCCAATCGGCACCGGTACGCATCCATCTTCGGTGGCGGCGTCTCCTACGTGCCGCACGGCGCTCCGCGCGATGGCGACCCGGCGGCCGCGCTGGTCGATGTCGTCAACCGCGCGCACGGGCCTGAGTATCGGATCGAGGATGCCAACCGGACCGCGGTCGCGATATGGGCTGCGCTGCACGGGTTCATCACCTTCGAGACCGACGGCACCCTGCACGGTTCCTACATCGACACCGTTGTCCCGCACGCCATCCGGTCGCTGTTGGCCGGTTGAGGGGTCGGCCGATCCCCCGCTGTGCGCGGGTGGGTGCGGGGCGAGGTGGGCGTGCCACGGCCGGAGGTGGGCCGGTAGCGTCGCTGAACATGACTTCGACGGGGACGGTCGCCGGTGCGCAGACTCGAGTGTGGGGTGTGCCGATCTTCGTGCTCGGCGGGTTGCAGTTGCTGGTGGTGTTGGACGGGACCGTGGTCGCGTTGGCGTTGCCTCGGGTGCGGGATGTGTCTGCGTGAATATCGTGGCCCGCGTTCGGCTTTGGATGTACCGGGTGCGGTGCTGGCCACCCTCGGGATCACCGCGGCGGTGTTCGCGGTGAACGAGGGCACCGGCGGCTGGGGACGCCCGCTGGTGGTGGTTCCCGCGCTCGCCGCGGTGGTGCTGCTGATCGGGTTCGTGATCGTGGAATATCGTGCGGCGAACCCGATTCTGCCGTTCAGCGTGTTCGCCGATACCCGGCGGGTCACGGCGCTGGTCGCGATCGTGTTGGCCGGTGCGATCGTGATGTGCCTGGCCGTGTTCATATCCCTGTATCTGCAAGGGGTGCTGGGGTATTCGCCGCTGCACAGCGGGTTGGCGGTGGCGCCGTTCGCGGTCGGGCTCGGCCTCGCCGCGGCGATCGCCGCGAAACTCGCCCTGCACATCGCGCCACGATGGTTGGTCATCGCCGGCGGATCGGTCATTCTCGTGGGCTGTCTCTACGCGTCCGCCATCGCGACGCGGCGGCCCGGTTATTTTCCCGGTGTGGCGGGCGCGGTGGTCCTGGTCGGATTCGGTGTCGGGTTCGCGGTCATTCCTCTGACGCTGTCGGTGATCGCGGGCGCGGCCGCCATGGAGATCGGTCCGCTCAGCGCCCTTGCCCAGGTGGCCCAGAACCTCGGTGGCGCAGTGGGATTGGTTGCGGTCGGGGCGGTGGCGAGTTCGCGCAGCCTGTCGCTGGGTGGACCGACCACCGCGGTGCCGAACATGTCCGAACCACAGATCCATGCCCTCGCCAGTGGATACGGGCTGGCCTTCGCCTGCTGCGCCGCCATCGCGGTCGTCGCGGGCGCGGTCGTGCTGATGATGCGGTTCACACCGCACGATGTCGCGGAAGGCCAAGCCGCGCAAGATGCTTCACACTCGCGGGAGCCCGTCGAGGTTCCGGGCGGATAGCGGATCTCCGGAATTCGGGCGATGCCGGGTTCATCGGTGCGCGCACAGCACTGCGGTGAGGCCCGCTCGCAGATCCTCGACGAAGTATTCGGGAACCTCCAGCGACGGGAAATGCCCGCCGGTCTGCGGCGTGTTCCAGCGGACGATTCGCCGGAACCGCCGTTGCGCCCACGGACGCGGATATTTCTCGATGTCGCGGGGATAGGTGGTGATTGCCGCGGAGACATCGACGCGGAGATCGGGGTCGAGTGAGTTGTGGCTTTCGTAGTAGATGCGAGCGGCCGACGCACCGGTTCGGGTCAGCCAGTAGAGGGTGACGTCGTCGAGAATTCTGTCTCTGGATATCGTTTCGAACGGACTGTTCTCGGTGTCGCTCCATTCGGCGAATTTGTCGAGAATCCAGGCCAGGAGGCCGACCGGGGAATCCACGAGTGCGTAGCCGATGGTCTGTGGGCGGGTCGCCTGCTGTTTGGCGTAGGCGGCGCGGTGGTGCCAGAAGTCGTGGGTTTCCTCGGTCCAGGCGCGTTCGGCGACGGTCAGTGCGGCGGTGGTCGATCCGGGCGGTGCCTGCGCGGTGGTCGTGTGGATGCCCAGGACGTGTTCCGGGAATCTGCCGCCGAGGATCGTGGTGATCACCCCTCCCCAGTCGCCGCCGTGGGCCAGGAATTTCCCGTGGCCGAGCCTGCTCATCAGTTGTACCCATGCGGCTGCGATCTTTTCGGTTCCCCAGCCGGTGGTGGCGGGTTTGTCGCTGTAGCCGAAGCCGGGCAGGGACGGAATCACGATGTGGAACGCTTGTGCGCCTTCGTCTTTCGGATCTGCCAGTTCGTCGACCACATCGATGAATTCGGCGATGCTGCCGGGCCAGCCGTGCGTCATTATCAGCGGGGTGGCGTCCGCACGTGATGATCTACGGTGCAGGAAGTGGATGGCCAGATCGTCTATCCGCGTACGGAACTGGCCGATTCGGGCAAGGCGGTCTTCGAAGGATCGCCAGTCGTATTCGGTGCGCCAGTAGTCCACGACATCGATGAGGTCCGCGAGTGGAACGCCCTGTTCCCACTGGCCACCAGCTTCACCGCGACGCTGACCGAACGTCGGGGCGAGCCCGTCGAGCGCATCCCCACACCGCGGCGGCTTGTCGACTGGTTGACGGTGAGCGGCCTGGCCGTGGACTCCTGCACCGCCGCTCAGCTCGAACTCGCGCGCGAGCTGCGCGAAGCGATCCACGCCGCCGCGACCGCGACCGCGATGCACGCCGCTCTCCCCGAATCCGCTGTGCGAATCATCAACGACCGCAGCGTGGACGGTCGGGCCGCCGCGGTCCTGACACCCGAGGGTGCTCGGCACTGGCGGCTCAGTTCGGCCGCACGGGTGGAGGATGCCCTGGGGGTGATCGCCGCCGACGCGATCAGCATCGTATCCGGTGAGCGCGACGGGAAGATGGCTCTGTGCGCGTCGCCGACCTGCCGCGCCGCCTTCTTCGACACCAGCCAGAGCCGCACCCGGAAATGGTGTGAGATGAACACGTGCGGGAATCGCGAGAAGAAGGCGCGTTTCCTCGCCAACCAGCGCAAGAACGCAACTGCCGCACCGACGGTTTGATCCGGCTCGTTCGGGAGGGCGGCCCGGTCAGGTGCAGGTCCCGCCTGGGCGCGACTGTCCACTATCGCTGTATTCGAGCAGGCGTTGCGCGAGGTCCCGGATGACGTCGGTGAGCTCGGCGGGTCGTTCGACGACGAACGGGCGGTCTATCGCCGCCAGGCGTTGCGCCACCCATTCGAGGCGTTCGGCGCGGACGAAGACCCGCACCCAGCCCGCGTCGCGGTCGGTGTCGGCTACCGGTTCGACCGCCGCGAGCAGCTCCGGGATGAAGTGACGGACGTGCTCGGCGTCCGATTCGACGAGCACGGACACCTCGTGGCGTGACGGGTCGGGTGGCAGTGGACCCATGACCTGTTCGAGTGCGGTGTGCGCTTCGGGTGCCGCGAACGTGCCGTCGGTCGGTCGGAGCTGCCGGATGCGGTCGAGGCGAAAGGTTCGCGGCGCGTTCTTGCCGACATCGTGGCCGGCGAGGTAAAGCCGTCCCCGGTGTGCGACGACGCCGTGCGGAAAGACCTCGCGGCGCGATTCGCGACCATGCCTGGGGGTGTAGTCGAACACCACCGGCCGCAGGTCACGGGCCGCTTCGGCGAGGTCGAGCAGCACCTTGGCCGCTCCGTCGTGCGCAGGCGCGGTGCCGATCCTGTTGCCCGCGAAATCGACCGCCTGCATCACGGCGTCCATGCGGCGACCGAGCGCGGCAGGCAGGACGCGTCGCACCTTGGTCGTCGCGTTCCGCACGGCTGTCGGCGACACCGGGCCGGCCCCGGACCATCCGGTTGCGAGCAGCGCCCAGATGACCGCGAGGGCTTCCTCGTCGGTCAGCATCAGCGGCGGCATGCGGTAATGCCGAGCCAGCCGGTAACCCCCGTACCGGCCGCGCACGGAGTCCACCGGCACGTCCAACGCGCGCAGGTGCTCCACGTAACGACGCACGGTTCGCCTGTCGACGCCCAGGCGCTCCGCGAACTCCGCAATCGTGTGCACACCGCCGGACTGCAGAATCTCGAGCAACGCCAGCACGCGAGCTGTCGACTGAACCACACCCGTGATTCTGCCTCGAATAGTGGACAAGTTCTGCCCCCTATCGTGGCTAGCGTTGCGGCCATGACCGAAACCAACACAGTTCAACTCGCGTCCATCAGACTCATCACCGACGACCTGCCACACCTCGTCCACTTCTACGAAGTCCTGACCGGGGTGACCGCGCAGTACCTCACGGACGATTTCGTCGAAGTGGTCACCCCGTCGGCGACATTCGCGCTCAGCACCCCCGAGCGAGTCGCGTTCATCACCGAGAACACCCCCCGCGCCAAGTCGAACAACACGGCCTTCTTCGAGTTCCTGGTCCAGGACGTCGAGGCGCTGTTCGCCCGGTTGCGGGCCGAATACGGCGACGAGCTCGACGTCGTGCAGGGGCCCACGACCATGCCGTGGGGCAACCGGTCGGTCATCATCCGCGACCCGGAAGGCTCGCCGATCAACCTGTACACACCGGTCACGCCGGACGGCGTGAAACTGCAGCAGAACCGAACGCCCAGAATGCTGCCGACCGGCGAATGAATGGGCGAATCCGAGGTCCGGGCCGTTTACGAGAGCTGCTTGAACGCCTTTGCCGAACCCTCGACCGGCGAACAGGAATGGTCCCACTAGTACTCGCGCGGAAAACAACATAGTGAGCACCACGTGGCGGTCGGTGACGGCCGCCGCGGCCACTCGTTCAGGTGCAAACCTCAGCGTTGGGCATATTTTGGGCAGCGATTTCCCGCAGTGCGGCCAAGTGGGACGCCCGTCGGCTGCGACCGGCCTCGGCCGGTGAGAGCCAGGTCCGCGGCCGTCGACCAACGTGCCCTTTACGGATCGTTGTTTTCCGCGCAAGTACTACCCGGCCGCTACCGACGGTTCGCCGCACGAAACGCGTTGCGGTCTAGCTCAAGTGCCGGGGTGATCGATCTGCGCCGGTGCGTGCCGGGCGAGATATTCGTGCAGGCGCGCCACAGCCGGGGTGGGCCGATGGTTTCCGGTGACCAGGCCGATCGTGCGGCGTGGCGCGTCGCGCAGGGTGATGCGGTGCAGGTCGGGGTGCGGGGTTTCGGGTTCGGGAAGCAGTGCGATACCCAGACCGTGGGCGACCAGCGCGCGCATGGCTTCGAATTCGGCGATCTCGAATACCACGTGTGGGGTGAATCCGGCTGCGGCGCACCAGGAGTCGAATAGTCCGCGCAGGTGGAACGCGGGCGGGTTGGCGATGAAGTGTTCCCCGGACAACTCCGACGGGTCGATGTCGTCGCGTCCGGCGAGGCGATGATCACGCGCGACGTAGAGGTGAATACGCTGATGCCCCAACATGATTGCGGACAGATCGGTGGGCGCGGGAATCATCACGGCAAGATCGAGCAGGCCGGTGTGGATCTGTTCGACGAGCGCCTCGCCGTGGGCCTGAACAAGATGCAGGCGGATTCGTGGTGCGGCGGTGTGGAATTCGGCCAGGAGGGCGGGAATGCTGATCGGCCCCAACGTGAGTGGGAATCCGAATCGCACCAGGCCGCTGTCGGGGTCGGCGTTGCTGCGCACCACGCTCAGGGCGTCGTCGAGGGAGCGGACGAGGTGGTGGGTGCGGTCGAACAGTTCCCGGCCGGCGGCGGTGAGGGCGATACCGCGTCCGACCGGCTGGAACAACTGCACACCCAGGGTTTTCTCGACCGTTTTCAACCGGCGGCTAAGTGAGGATTGCGGAACGTCCAGCAACTGCGCGGCGCGGGTGATGTGCCCCTGGCTTGCCGTGACGTCGAACGCCGCCAGCAGCGGCACCAGCACCTCGATCTCCCGCGAGAGCAACTCATCCATATCTGAAGGATAATCCCGCACATTTTGGCCGTAGACGGATGGATATGGTCGGCGGGACGATGGCATCGACACCGCGCAGAGAGGTTCCGAGATGCCAGCCACGCAGTCCGATGAGATGAAATCCCTTGACGCCGAACAGGTTCTGGATGCGGTGCTGATCGGTGGCGGCATCATGTCCGCGACCCTGGGCGCGTTGCTGGCCAAGGTGCAACCGGAGTGGTCGGTGACGCTGTTCGAACGTCTCGGGCAACTCGCGGCGGAGAGTTCGAACGCGTGGAACAACGCCGGGACCGGGCATTCGGGACTGTGCGAGCTGAACTACATGCCCGATCCGGACGATCCGGCCAAGGCCGAGTCGATCGCCGGGCAGTTCGGGGTCTCGCGGCAGTTCTGGGCATCGCTGGTGAGCAGCGGTGATCTCCCCGAGGCGGCGACGTTCCTCACCCCGACCCCGCACATGGACGTCGTCTTCGGCGAGCGCGATGTGACGTATCTGCGGCGTCGATTCGAAACACTGCGATCCTCGCCGCCGTTCGCCGCGATGCGGTACACCGAGGATCGCGCGGTGATCGCCGAGTGGGCACCGCTGCTGATGGCCGGGCGCACGGACTCCGAACCGATCGCCGCGACCCGCTACGAGGCCGGTACCGATATCGACTTCGGCGCTCTGACAACGGGATTGGTCGAGGTGATGACCCGTAACGGCGGGCAGGTGCGCTTGGAACACGAGGTACGCGGGCTGCGTCGCGACGCCGACGGACTGTGGAGGATCCGTGGCCGCGCACACGGGCGGCGTTTCACCGTCCGCGCGCGCTTCGTCTTCGTCGGCGCGGGCGGATACGCGCTGAAGTTGTTGCAGCGGGCCGGAATTCCCGAGGTGCGCGGCTGTGCGGTCTTCCCCTTCGGCGCGCAGTTCCTGCGGACCGACAATCCCGAGGTGGTGCGGCGGCACGATGCGAAGGTCTACAGTCAGGCGTCGCTGGGCGCACCGCCGATGTCGGTGCCGCACATGGACAAACGAGTCGTGCGGGGTCGTGAATCGGTGCTGTTCGGCCCCTATGCCACCTTCAGCACCCGGCTGCTGCGGCACGGCCGCCTCGTCGACCTGTTCACCACCTTGCGGTGGCGTAATATCGCGGTCCTGCTCGCAGCGGGAGCGCAGAATCTGGCGCTGGTGCGCTACCTGATCGGCCAGCTGCTGGCCACCCGTACCCGCAAATTCGCTGAGCTACAACGCTTCTACCCCGAGGCCGACCCCGCCGACTGGTCCCTGATCACCGCCGGACAACGCGCCCAGCTGATCAAACCCGACGCCCATCGGATCGGCGTGCTCACCTTCGGCACCGAACTGATCACCGGCGCGGACGGCACGATCGCGGGCCTGCTGGGCGCATCGCCCGGCGCCTCCACCGCGCCCGCGATCATGATCGACCTACTCGCGCGATGCTTTCCGCGGCAGAGGGATTCATGGGAGCCGATCCTGCACACGATGATGCCCGCGGACCAGCACTACGACGAGGATGCGGTGTGAGGATTCATCGGGCCAGGATGCGGGTCAGCATCCGGTCCAGCAGACGAACCGGGGCGGGTGGGGTGGTCGGGATGCGGGCGGCGATGATGTGATCGGGGCGGACCAGCAGCGCACCATCGGGTTCGATGCCGACGCTGCTCGCCCAGGCGTGGAATTCGTTGCGGGGCAATGGAATGATGTGCGAGTCCACGCGGATGCCCAGCCGGTCGGCGGCTTCGGAGGCCGCGGCGATCCAGCGGTGGGTACCGGCCAGCACGGTGCAGTGCGTGCCGATCAGGTCCACAGTGGATGCGCCGCCGGGAAGTCGGTGGTGTGGCAGGCGTGAGCCGGGGGTGCCGTCCAGGTCGGCGAGCACATCCTCGGTGGAGGGCAGGTCCGGGTTCGGGTCGATCACGGCGGTGGAGTCGTAGCGGTAGCCCAGGTGCACCACGGGCGCGTGCAGCGCGCCGGCGGCCGCGCGACGTTCGGTAGCGTTCGCGTCCCAGTGCAGGGTCGGGTCGGCGAGCCGGATCATGGCCTGCGCCAACGTCATCGCCGCGACGGGACGGCGTTCGGCGTCGTAGGTGTCCAGCAGACCGGGCCCGGCGTCACCGCGCAGGACCGCGGCGAGTTTCCAGGCCAGATTGTGCGCGTCGGCCATCCCGGTGTTCAGGCCGAACGCGCCGATCGGCGGGACGGTGTGCGCGGCATCGCCGACCAGGAACGCCCGCGACTGCCCGAATCGCTCGGCGAATTGTCCGCGCGGCCGCCACGGCAGCACACTGACGACCTCCACCGGCACGCCCGGATCCCCGACCGCCACGCGAATATGCTCGCGGCAGCGTTCCTCGGTGAAATGCGTTGCCACACCGGTCATGTCGTCGGCGCGGGTGTGGAAGATCCACTCCTTCTCCCCGTCGATGGTCACCAGCAGTCCGGGTGCGTCGGGGTTGGTGATGGTGCAGTTCACGAAGTGACGGCCAGCGGTGTAGCGGGTCAGGTCGGCGCGGAACAGGATGCTCACGGTCGGCTCACCCAGCGCACCGGGCCCGCCGACGTCGATGCCGAGTTGTTCGCGCACCGTGCTGCGTACCCCGTCTGCGGCGATCAGATACTCCGCGTCGAAGCTCTCGCCGTTGTCGAGAGTGACTGCCACTCCCCCGGATTCGATCGCGCACGCGTTCACCCGTGCCGAGAACCGCACGCGCGCACCTCCATCGCGGGCTGCGGGCAGCAGCACCGAATCCAGGCGATGTTGCGGGCAGACCCCACGCAACCGCGCCGGACTGGGATCGCTTCGGCCCCAGACATTTCCGACGACTGCCGAGGGCGCGGCCGTGGACAGATCCGCCGAGGCGAGGGTGTGCATCGACATCTTCACCGCCCCACCGGCGGACATGTCGACCGCGACCTCGTTCACCGCCTGCTCGAGTCCGGCCTGCCGCAGGAATTCCATGGTGCGGGGTCCGAGGCCGGTCGCGCGCGGATGCACCGAGATCCCCGGCTGACGTTCGAGCACCAGCGGGGTCACGCCGTGCCGGGTCAGGAATACCGCGGCGGCCAGCCCGACGCTGCCGCCGCCCACGATGATGACTCGTTGATCGGACATGTCCACCCCTTATGGCTACGATGTTCGCATATGGATACACTGTAGCCATAAAAAGGGCGGCAGTGCCACCACGAGCAGGAGGTCGAATGCCCGAGGACGAACCGATCCTGGTGTGGATGCGCGAACCGCGTTCCCCGCGACGGCAAGGCCCGGACATCGATCGGATCGTCACCACGGCCATCTCGATCGCCGACGCCGACGGGCTCGAGGCGGTATCGATGCGTCGCGTCGCGGCGGACCTGGGTTCGGGCACCGCGACGCTGTATCGCGCGTTGACCGGCCGCGACGATCTGATCGACCTGATGATCGATCGCGTGCGCGGCGAACGAGCCTTACCGGCACGAACCGGGAACTGGCGCGCGGACCTGACCGCCCTGGCGCATCATCTGCGCGCGACCCTGCTACGACATCCGTGGCTGGGCCCACAGATCGCCGGACGCCCCGCGCTGGGCCCGAATTCGTTGCGCGAGCAGGAATTCGCCCTGGCCGCCGCGGCCGAGCTCACCCCCGACATCGCCCACGCCACCTACATCGTGGATGCCGTGGGCGCGTACATCTTCGGCGCGACCACCCGCCAACTCGCCGAACAGCGCGCACACCGCACCACGGGCCTGACCGAGGACCAGTGGCGGCACGCCGTCGGTCCCTATATCCGCACGATCCTGGCCCAGGGCGAACACCCGAACCTGTCCCGCCGAATCCACCAGGACACCGACGCCACCCCGGAGGACACGTTCGCCTTCGGTCTCACCGCTCTACTCGACGGCATCGCCCACACTGCGCACCCTTAGCGTGCGCACACGGCTCGATGGTCAGCGTCGCCGACCTCCAGCAGGCATACGTACACCTGAGCCCCGGCCGGATGGTCGATCCCGCGCTCGACACCGCTACGGCTCCGCGAGAACCCGTACCGCGACATCGTCACAGATTCACTCGGTGATCGGATGTACTTGCAGCTCACAGCCATTGATGCCGACCTCGACGGTCCGGGTGACGGTGGTGTTGGGCGGGGTGACCAGCAGGGTGGAGTACATCGTGCACTCGGTCCCGTTGGGTCCCATAGCGGTGGCTTCCACGATCGCGTGCGCGGGCTTGTCCGATCGCACGGTCACCACGCTGCCCGCGCCCGGCCCGCCCATATATCCGGTCGGGGTGCGCGCGGCGTGCACGACCGGCCCGCCCGCGCCGGTATCCACGCCCGGATAGCCCTGCAACGTGCACGGCGCGGCCCCCGAAGCCAGCGCGAAGGTCAGTTGCACACCGCGATGCATCATCGCCGCACCCATCGACTGCCCGCTGACCACCAGTTGCCCACCGGCACAGGATGTGATCGCAGCGGGTACGGTCGAATTCCCCACCGCCGCACCGGGTTCGGAGACCGGAGACGAACTCGCGGCCGAAGTGGTCGGATCAGCGCTCGCCGAGGATGCCGCCGCGCTGGTACTCACGCCACTGTCCGAGCCGCTGGTCGCCGCGGCCCCGGTCGAGGTCGACGAACAACCCGCCACCGCTCCCAGCACCCCGCAGGCCATGACCGTCACGAGAATCGTTGTCCTGCTCACCATCTGCTACTTCCTCCCGTCCACGGTGACCGCCTCGAGCAACACGCCGCGCCGCACGAGCCCTTCCGGTGTGCGCCACGGACCGCTGACCGACCCGCGGCGGTCGCCCGGATCGCCGTCTCCGGGAACCCGGACCACGCGAAGGGCCATCGCCGTATCGGCAGCGGCACGTGTGACATCGATATCGGGGTCCGGTGTGTTATCGCGCCCCTGATCCTGGGCCCGGGCGCGTCCGGTCAGCAGCGCGAGCGCCTGGGCGACGAACACCGGATCCCCCGGCCCGTCGTACACCCAACGCCGCCCCAGCACACCGTGTTCGAGCGTGCCGATCAGCGCCGCGCCCGCGTCGGGCAGCGGCGCGCCACGATAGGTCATGGGTACGTGATAGCTGCGCCCGGTGCTGGTGTCGGTCGCCAGATAGCATTCGATGCCCACCTCTCCAGCGGGATCATCCAGCCGGAATCCGCCGGAGGCGACCAGTTCGGGCGCGGTCGTGCCATCGAACCAGTCCTGCCTGGGTAGCCAGGTCCGCAGCAGTTCGAGTTTGGTCGGGACGAGGGTGGTGTGGTGGATGACGGCCATACCCCGACGGTACGGCGTGCGCCGCGATCAGGACTGCGAGCGCAGCAACCCCTGCACGCCGACGTGTTCGGGTGTGGCGTCGGGCCGGGCGATGCGGGTGGCGATGCGAATCTCGCTGACGCCCAACAGGATCAGGAACACTCCCGCCAGCACCGCCAACGCGTCGAGGGTGTCGATGGGCCAGATGACGACCGCGATCCCGGCCAGCAGGGTGAGCAGTCCGGCGACCTCCTGGCGGCCGGTCCCGGGTAGCTGATCGGACCAGACCGCGACCGTGGCCTGCACGATGCCGCGGATCACCCAGCCCAGCCCGACCCACAGCGCGACCAGCGACACCCAGTCCCCGCTGCGCATGCACCACAGCGCCAGCAGTATCGCGATCAGCGCGGTCACGAATTCCACGACCTTGAGTCCGGTGCGGATGCGGCCGCGGAAGGCCAGCACCAGTTGCCAGGCCGCGGTGAGCAGCAGGGCGATGCCGAAGAGTAGTTCGGACATCTGGACCGATCTGCCCGGCCACACCATCATCACCACCCCGAGCGCCACCGAGGTACAGCCGATCGCCATCGCCGCCTGCCAGGACTCGCCGAGGTACACATCGGTGCGTCCGGCCACTCTGAAGGTGGGCATAGCGACAGGATATGAGCAATCCGGCCGTGTTGCCTAATATTTGCGTGATGATCGTCCGAGTTGTCGGAATAGGGGTTTATATCAGGACAATCACGATGATATTCCAGTCGCCACACGATTGCTCCCGGCGGTAGCCGAGCCCGGGCGACGGTTCGGCCCGGTCCACGGCGTGGCGGCGGCGACTCGGGACGTACCGTGGTAATCGATGCGTACCGGTCGTCCGTCCACATGGCGGCCCGGAGGAAGGCACGAGCTGGTGAGCACTCCCTGTCCCCCCGGCCCGCGATTGCCGCGGCTGGTGCAGACCCTGCTGTACGCGACCGCGCGCCCGCGGCTGCTGACCGCGATGTCCGCGCGCTACGGCGAGGTGTTCACCCTGCGTCTGCTGCCGCCGTACGCCGAACAGCTGGTGGTGTTCTCCCGGCCCGAGCACATCCGCGAGGTGTTCGCCGGTGATCCGGCCGATATGCATGCCGGAGAAGGTAATCGGGTGCTGGGCGCGGTCATGGGTGAGCATTCGGTACTGCTCACCGACGAGGCCGAACACGCCCGCGCCCGCCGGTTGCTGATGCCCGCCTTCGCCGCGTCGGCGTTGCGCGGTTATCGCGGTCTGGTCGAGCAGATCGCCGCCGAGCACGTGGATTCCTGGACGCCCGGCGCCACGCTGCACACCCTGGACCGGATGAACGAGCTCACCCTCGAGGTCATCATGCGGGTGGTGTTCGGGGTGCGTGATCCGGGTCGGCGGGAGCTGTTCGCGCCACGGTTGCGTCGCATCGTGAACATCAACCCGATCATGTTGTTCGGCATGATCTGGCCGCGCCTGCAAGAGCTGGGCCCGTGGCGGCGGATGCGCGCCAACCAGGATGCGTTGAGCGAGTTGCTGTACGGCGAGATCACCCGTCGCCGCGCGGACCCGGATCCCGAAGGCGCGGATGTGCTCTCGCGGCTGCTGGCCGTGGGCGCGGGTCAGGACGCGACCGATGTTCCGCTCTCGGATGCGGAGTTGCGCGATCAGCTGGTGACGTTGCTGCTGGCCGGGCACGAGACGACCGCCTCGGCGCTGTCGTGGGCGTTTCACGAACTCGCCGCCGACCCGGTGATCCAGGATCGCGCCCGCCGCGCGGCCCTGGACGGTGACGACAAATATCTCGAGGCGGTGCTGAAGGAGTCGATGCGGCGGCGCACGGTGATCGGCGGCGCGGGCCGGAAACTGACCCGCGAGATGACGATCGGCGACTGGACGCTGCCGGGCGGGACGGTGGTGTCGACCTCGATCCTGCTGGCGCACCGCAATGCCGAGCGGCACCCCGATCCCGAACGGTTCTCCCCCGAACGTTTCCTGGACGGCAGTGTCGCGCCGAATACCTGGCTCCCGTTCGGCGGCGGTGTGCGCCGGTGCATCGGCGCGGGTTTCTCGCTGATGGAGGGCACCGTCGTGCTGCGCGAGGTGCTCTCGCGGTACACGTTGTCGCTGCCGCCGGGTGTCGGCGAGGAGAAGGTTCGCATCCGCAACATCACCCATGTTCCGGCGGGCGGTGCGCAGGTGGTGCTGACCGCCCGTCCCCGCGACGACGCGTCGGCGGGCCCGGTCCGTGAGGTCTCCCCGACACATACCTGACCGGCGATCGCACTCTGCGCATGAGTGCGCCGAGTGCGGCTCGGCATTCCTTCCCCGTCAGAAATCCGTGCGGCACAGCAGGATTCCGCGACAGGGACTGGCGTGTCGAGTCTGCCACGTCCTCACCAGCGCCCCAATCGGCGTGTCGCCCAACAACTTCCACCACCGGGCACGAAACCCATTGCCTACCCTGCTGAGATCACCTCACTGGGGGTGTCAGATGGCGGTCTCCCTCGGGCAGAAGGGCCAGCAGTTGCCGAGTGTGGTTGGGGATTTCGATGTCGGCCAGGCCCCCGAACAGTCCACGCAGCGGCACGACCGCGTCGGTGAGCAGGGCGCCCGCGGAGAGTCCGAGAAGTGGGACGGGGCTGTCGAGTTCGGGATCGGACAGGGCGGTCCCGCCGAAGCCGCAGAGGATCTCGGCCTGACGGCGCAGCCGGTCACGCAGGCCGGAGAACCCGCCCGCCTGTTCGGCCACACGGTCGATGGTCCAAGTGTCCAGAGCGTGGCGATTGTCGTAGGTGGTGTGTTCGCCTGCCGCGACCGCCGCCACTGCGGCGATGGTGCCCGCGGTGACGAGACAGACGTGGGCCAGGATCCGATCGGCATTCCATTCACCCGGCGGGGGCGTCCGGGGGTGGGCCGAATCTGCCACGGTGACAGCGGCTTCCAGGAGCAAGTCGTAGGCCTCGCGCAAGGCTGTGGTGTCCAACATCAGGCGTGCGCCGCCGAGTCCATTTCCCACGGGGCCTGTGGGAGGACCTTGCCGGTTTCCAGCAGGGACTTGAGGTTGGCGATCACCGACGGCCAGCCGCGCGAAATGCCTTGCAGCATTTCCTCGTTCGGCAGATTTTCGTGGGTGACGGTGAGCCGGACGATGTCCCGGTGGGACTCGACCAGGAAGGTCACCACGGACGGCGAGCGGTCCTCCTCGGGGGAATCTTCGAAGGTGAGGACCAGCTTCGTCGGCGGTTCGGATTCGAGCACCTTGCCGACGACATCGATCGTGCCGGAGCCGTCGGCGCGGCGATGCTCCCAGGGCGAACCGGGCTCCCAGTCGGACACATTCTCGTGGAACCAGTACTGGGCGGTCAGGTCGGCGTCGGTCAGCGCCTTCCACACGTGTTCGGCGCTGGCGTGAATATAGGTGACGTAGACGTAGCTCGGCACGGTGGTGGTCATGGCGTACTCCTCTGCCTGGTTCTTGATAGCGCGCAGGACATCCAGCCGGGGGCGGTCGAAGACTGAGATCCAGCGCTGTTCGATGTCGTGAATCGGTGTCGGATTGATGTAGTGCACCCGCTCGCGCCCGCGCCGCAGCACGGTCACCAGCCCGGCTCGCTCGAGAATGTCGAGATGCTGGGTCAACGACTGCCGGGCCATATCGACCCGCTCGCACAGCTCCCGCAGTGTCTGGCCGTTGTGCTCCCGCAGCCGGTCCAGCAGCAGCCGGCGCGTACCGTCGGCCAGTGCCTTGAAAACCGCGTCGATGTCGGGTTCGGATTGCACGCTCCAAATTATGCAGGTATTTACCTGCATAAGTCAACGGGTAGTCCACTCTCGGCTGCGGCTACGCGTTCGCCGAATGGACCCGAACGTCCGTCGAGTGCTCGGCACGATAGCGGCAACGCAGACTCCGGGCCGGTCGCGCGGATCCGATCCGATCCCGACCGCCCCCATCACCGAAATCGTTGTCCATCGACGACTCCGGATAACTCACCGGCTACTCAGCCCCGGCGAGCAGCGTGAGAAGGCTTTCGGAGTGTCCTTCTCGAAGCGGCGCTGGAAGCCTCGGGCGGCTTCATCTCCCGACCGGATGTCATCACCGAAATCGTTGTCCACCAACGACTCCGGATGACTCATCGACTATTCGGCTCCTGTGAGCAGTGCGAGCAGGCTTTCGGGAGTGCTTGCCCCGAAGCAACGTTCGAAGTCTCGGGCGGCTTCGTCGGCCTCCTCGGCGCTGCGGGCGAACAGGATCTGTTCGTATTCGGTGAGTGCGGCTTCGGGGTTGTCGGGGTGTCGGACGAGGGCGTGGGCGAGGTCGGCGGCGTCGAGCAGGGCCAGGTTGGCGCCTTCACCGTTGGGCGGGGACAGGTGGGCGGCGTCGCCGAGCAGGGTGACGCGGGGGACGCGGGCCCAGCGGTGGCCGATCGGCAGCGCGAACAAGGGGCGCAGGACCGGGGCGGTGTCGGTATCGGTGATCAGGGCGGTGAGTTCCGGTGCCCAGCCGTGGAATTCGCGGGCGATGCGGGCGGTGGCCGCCGCGGTGTCGGTGAGATCGATGCCGTCGAACCAGTCCTGGGCCACCGACAGCGATACGTAGGTGTGCAGGGTGTCGCCGCTCTCGCGGTGCGCTTGGATGCCCTTTCCCGGCACGGGTGCCATGAGGGCGCCGTCGCCGACTGCCTTCGTCGCGGCCGGGTGGCGGGTGTCGGCGTCGAACAGGTAGGTCTCCACGAAGGTGGTGCCGACGTAGTCGGGCGTCGACTCGGACACCAGTGGCCGCACCCGCGACCACGCGCCGTCCGCGCCGACGAGCAGGTCGGTCACGATACTCGAGCCGTCGGCGAAACTCACCTCGTGCCGCCCCTGCCCGACCGCGCGCACGCCGGTGACCTTGTGACCCCACCGCACAGTGCCCTCGGGTAGCGAATCGAGCAGTAGCCGACGCAGGTCCGCGCGCTGGATTTCGGGGCGGGTGCCGGTGCCGTCGTCGGGTTCATCCAGCAGGACGGTGCCGTCCGGGGCCAGGACCCGCAGCGCCTCGCGGCCTTGCAGGACGAGGTCGCGGAACTGTTCGAGCAGTCCGGCGGCGGCCAGCGCGGGCTGGCCGTTGTGTTCGTGGACGTCGAGCAGGCCGCCCTGGGTGCGGGCGGTGGGCGAGGCTTCAGCCTCGTAGACGGTGGCGGCGATGCCGTTGACGTGCAGGATGCGCGCGAGGGTCAGCCCGCCGAGTCCGGCGCCGATGATCGTGATGCTCATGGCTCCTCCTTCCGGGTGCGGCCGTCCGGGTTTTCCGGTCGACCTGCTGGTACGTCATTCCATTGGAACGCCATTCCATATTGGAACGACGTACCAGATATGTCAAGATAGGGTATGGCTGCGCGCACTTCTCGTTCCCCGCGACGTTCCGAGGCGTTGTCCCGCGAACGCATCATCGAAGCCGCGATCGATCTGCTCGACACCACCGGCGAGACCGGACTGACGTTCCGGGCCCTGACCGAACGCCTGGCGACCGGTCCCGGCGCGATCTACTGGCATGTGGCGAACAAGGACGAACTGCTGGCCGCGGCCACCGACGCGATCGTGACCGCCGCACTGTCCCGCGAACCTGCCGATCCCTCGGCCACACCGCGAGCGCGAATCCACGCGGTGGCCCTCGGCCTGTTCGACGCGATCGACGAACATGTTTGGCTGGCAACACAATTGGCCGTCCAGATGTCCCGCGATCCGAGCGGTGCGCTCGCGCCGCGCCTGTTCGAGGCACTGGGTCGGCAGATCAGCGCCCTGGGCGTCCCCGAGGCCGCCTGGTTCACCGCGACCTCCGCGCTGATGAACTACATCCTCGGCGCGGCGGGCCAGAACGCGACCAACGGCCGCAGCGCCGTCCATCCGAGCCGCCCGGATTTCCTGGACTCCGTCGCGACCGCCTGGGAGAACCTCGACCCCGAGGACTATCCGTTCACTCGTGCGGTCGCCGACCAGCTACGCGGACACGATGACCGCGAGCAGTTCCTCGACGGTCTGGAGCTGGTCCTGTCGGGCATCGTCGCCGTACATCCCGCGGGGTGATCGCCGGATGCGTCGATCATGTTGCCGCCGTACCCCTTTCACTCCCGCAACAGATCGATCACCTTGGTTTCGGCGAGATCGCCGTGACCCGCGGCGACCAGGCGGGTGAAGATGTCCAGTGCGGTATGGCCGAGAGCCGCAGGGGTGCCCAGCGTGTCGGCGGCCTCGACGCCCAGGCGGGTGTCCTTGAGCCGCAGGGCGGCGGTGAAGTCGATATCGTGGTCGTGGGCATCGGCGAGGATCAGCCGAGCCACCCGGACCACGGTCGGGCTGGCCGCGCCCCCTTGCGAGAGCGTGTCGACGACGATCGGCAGGTCCAGCCCGGCCAGTTCCGCGGTGCGCAGGGCCTCGGCGGTGGCGGCAATCTGAATCGAGCCGAGCAGGTTCTGCATCAGTTTGTAGGAGGTGCCCGCGCCGACGTCGCCGAAGTGAACGATGTTGGCGCACAACGGTTCCAATAGTGGACGGGCCGCGTCGAGATGCGCCGGGTCCGCGCCGACGAACAGGGTCAGAGCACCGGCGGCCGCGGCGGCGGGCAGTCCGGTGACCGGGGCATCGAGATATCGGAGCCCGCGTTCGGCGGCTTGCCGGGCCAGGTCCAAGACGTGCGGTCGGGAGATCGTGGAGCATTCCACCGCGAACGCGCCGGGTGCGGGAGTTCCGGCCAGCGCACCGTCCGGCCCGAGCCACACCGCACGCGAGGCCGGGTCGTCGGCGACCATGGCGACGATCATCGCCGCGTCCTGGACCGCTTCACGCGGGGTGGCTGCGAGGATCGCCCCGCGCGCTACGAGCGGCTCGGCGCGTCCGGGAGTCCGGTTGCACACCCGCACCTCATGACCGGCGTCGACCATCCGGCCCGCCATCCCCGACCCCATTCGCCCCAACCCGAGCCACGCAATCCTCGCCACTCCCCGACCCTACTCAGGATCGTGACGAAACCGCTGCCACGCTGGCTCCCAAGGCGTCTCAGCGTGCGGCTTTGCGCCCGAGGAGGTGGAAGACCCGGTAAGCAGTTGGTAACTACTAAGCTGCTGGTGTGGGACAGCGTATGAGTGGATCGCAGCGGCGCGAGCAGGTGCTGGGGATCGCCGCGGCCGAGTTCGCCGATCACGGATTGCACGGCGCGTCGATCGAGGCCGTCGCGCGCGAGGCCGGTATCACGCAGGCTTATGTGTTCCGCATGTTCGGCACGAAGAAGGCCCTGTTCCTGGAGTTGGTCGGGACCGCGTTCGACGGATTCACCGACGCGATGACCCGGGCCGCCACCGGCTCCGGCGGGCTGGCCGCACTGAGCCTGATGGGCGCGCAGTACCACGCGATGCTCGATCAGCGCACCACGCTGCTGCTGCAATTGCAGGGTTTCGCCGCCTGCGGAGACCCCGAGGTCCGCGAGGTCGTGCGCGCCCGCATGGCCCACATGTGGAACACCGTCGCGGACAGCACGGGGCTGGATCCGGTCGCGGTCAAGTCGTTCCTGGCCTTCGGCATGTTGCTGAACAACGCTGCGGCACTGGACATCACCGAGATAGACGAGCCGTGGGCCGCCGGAGTCCGCACCCGCATCGAGCCCGGGTTGTTCGAACACATCACCAGCGAGACCAACCGCTGAAGCTCACCGGGATGTCCACGGCCGCAGTTTCTCCGGATTGCGGATCGCCCAGATGCGGGTGATGCGGTCCTCGGTGATGTCGAAGGCGTAGACCCCGACGATGTCGTCCTCGAGCTGCGCGACCAGGCCGGGCTGACCGTTGACGGTGCGTTCGTGCAGGGTGATCGCGGTGTTGCGGGCGGCGATGTCCATCCAGAGATGCGCGATCCGCTCGCCGCCGGTGACCGGTTCCAGGAACGCCGGCGCCAGCCCGCCGCCGTCGGCCGTCGCGGTCGCGGCCGGGTCGAGCAGACCGATCAACGCCTCGATATCCCTTGTCTCCCATGCTCTTTTGAAGTCCCGGACCACTTCGGCGCGTCGGGTCCCGGTCGGTCCCGGTGTGGTGCGCAGGCGGCGGCGCGCGGAGGAGGCGAGTTGGCGGCAGGCCGCGGGGGTACGTCCGACGACATCGGCGACCTCGGCGAAGGAGTACCGGAACACGTCGTGCAGGACGAACGCCACCCGCTCGGCCGGTGTCATGGAATCCAGCACGACCAGGAAGGCCATGCTGATCGACTCGTCGAGGGTGACGCGTTCGGCCGGGTCGGCCGGGACCGGACCGCCGAACCAGTCCGCGTGCCCGGGGACCGGTTCGGGAATCCACGCGCCCACATAGCGTTCGCGGCGGGCCCGCGCGGAGCCGAGCAGATCCAGGCAGATCCGCCCGGCGACGGTGGTCAGCCACGCGCCCGGTGTCTGCACCTGCCTGCGTTGCGGTTCGCTCAACGCGTACCAGCGCACATAGGTTTCCTGTACCACGTCCTCGGCCTCGGCGAGCGACCCCAGCAGCCGGTAGGCGAGATTGAGCAACCGGCGGCGTTCGCCGATCACCGTGGGCAGGTTCGGGTCGGTCATGGTCGGCTCCTCGGATGGTCGTGTCCTCACCCACTACGACGATTCAGCAACCCGATTCGTGAGGCGGCCTGACATTCCCGGTGGCTGTGTCGTCGGAAGATCATGACGTTATCTCCCAGTGCAGCAGACCGGCCGACGATCCGAATCGGCATCATCCTCGGTAGTACCCGACCCAATCGCAACGGCCCGCAGATCGCGCGGTGGGTCCTGGACACCGCCTCGCGGCGCGCGGACGCCGAATTCGACCTGATCGATCTGCGCGACCACCCGCTACCGCATCTGGACGAATCCGTGCCGCCGATGTTCGGCCCGTCGCCGCACCCGCACACCCGCGCGTGGGCCGAACGGATCGCCCCGTTCGACGGCTTCGTGTTCGTGACCCCGGAATACAACGGCGGCATGCCCGGCGTGTTGAAGAACGCCATCGATCATCTGTTCGCGGAGTGGACGGACAAGGCGGTCGGCTTCGTCTCGTACGGCGCCGGTGGCGGTGCGCGGGCGGTGGTGCAGTTGCGGACGGTGTGCGGCACGTTGGGCATGGCCGATGTCGGGTATCAGGTCGCGATCTCGCTGCTCACCGATTTCGAGAACCACACCACCTTCACACCGCGCGAACAGCACGAGGTCACCCTGCACAAGACGCTCGATCAGGTGATCGCCTGGAGCACCGCGCTGTCCTCGTTGCGCCACCCGTCCCCCGTCACCGCCTGAGGAGCCGATCATGATGACACAGAACGACTTTCGCTCACACGCCGACGACGCCGAGTCCGAGGAGACCCGCATCCGCCGTCGCCTGGACCAGATCGGCGAGGCCCTGCGCGCGAAGGATCTCGACGCCCTCGCCCGCGCCTACACCACCGACGTGGTCTCCTTCGACGTCGAGGCGCCCCTGCAGCACGTCGGGGTGGCGGCGAAGCTGGCGAACTGGGTGAGGGTGTTCGAGGTCTTCGAACACGTCACCTACGAACTGCGCGACCTGCGGTTCACGGTGAGTGGGGAGGTGGCGTTCGGGCACGGCTTCGCGCGCCTGCACGGCACGTTGAAGGATGGAACGGAAACGAACGGGATGTGGGTTCGCGCCACCTACGGCATGCGCAGGATCGAGGGCACGTGGGCGATCGCGCATGATCAGGTGTCGGTTCCGTTGGACGTTCTCACCGGCCGAGGCGTCGTCGATCTCGAACCGTGACCGGTTGATTCGCGGCGGGGCGGGTCCGGCGAGCCGGTGGAACTCGTCGGACCGGACCCGGCCTGGTCGCGGGCTTCTCGCCGATTCGTCGTGCGTTCGGTGAGGTGCGCGTGCCAGCCTCGGACCGCCCGCTGCCGTCAGCGACGAGGACGCTTCCATCTATTATGTAATTCATATAATCTCTTCTTCATACTATTCGATATGTAACTCATGTCTTACGGCTTCAGCGCGGCTGCGTCGGTGACCTGCCGAAGACAGGGAAGAAGAGGTGCGTGATGTACGTCGTCATCGGGGCTACCGGGATCGTGGGCCGGAACGTTGTCGAGCAGTTGCGGGCCGCCGGGGCCGAGGTCACCGCGATCACCCGAGCCCCGGATGCGGCGGTGCTGCCGCCGGGCACCACCGTCGTGCGGGGCGACCCGTCCGGACCCGACATTCCCGATCACGCATGGGACGGGGTCGAGGCCGTCTTGCTCAGCTCGCGCGCCGCTCTCGTATCGGCATCGGAACTGCTGTCCCACGCCGCTCGTTACGGGGCCCGGCGGGTCGTGGTGGTATCGGCGGCGACAGTCCAGTACCCCGCCGGTGAGCCGCGGTTCATCGCGGGATTCCGGGCACTCGAGGACGCCGCCGAATCCTCCGGCCTGGCGTGGACCTGCCTGCGCTGCAGCGATTTCGACGCCAACGCGCTGGCCTGGGTACCGCAACTGCGCGGCGGCGATGTCGTGCGCGGCGCATACGGCGACGCCGCCACCTCACCGATCCACGAACGCGACATCGCGGCCGTCGCGATTCGCGCACTCACCGAGGACGACCACGCCGGCCGCCACTACGTACTCACCGGCCCCGCATCACTCACCCAACACGACAAGGTCCGAATTCTCGGCACCGCTACCCGTCGCGACCTGTCATTCGCCGAACTCGCCCCCGAACAGATACGCGCCGCCATGACCGCACAAGGTCTGCCCGCCGACGTCCCGGACCGCCTACTCGGCTCCCTCGCCGACTACGCACACACTCCCGGCCCCACCACCGACACCGTCGCCGAACTACTAGCCCGCCCCGCACTCGACTTCGCCACCTGGGCCGCGGACCACGCCTCCGCGTTCACTCGCTGAAAGAGAACAGCACGGGTCGCCGCGATGGAACTCCTCGTTCGAACCCACACGGCAGGCTGAAAGATGGAGCGGAAACGAACGGGATGTGGCGTCGCCAATCTCGTACCGGGACCGGCTGATTCGCGGCCGCGAGCCGGCATCCGGCCCGACCTGGCCGGATGCCGGTGACGGTGGTTCGACCCCGATCAGGTCGACAGATCGCAGTTCGAGCGTCGGCCCGAAACTTCTGCCTCGTACCAGCATGTAGTCGATGCGCCGCCCGGCGGCGGAAAACATGTCACCGCGGGCGACGAGCGGGTTGTCCGGGGTGAAGGTATGTCCTGGATCGCTGGGGCGCAGCACTTCCCATGCGAATGGGGTGGATCAGGTTGTGGGGCCGGGGGTTTCGGGGTGGGGTGGGGTGCGGCGGGATTGGGCGAGGAGGTCGTCGGCCAGGCGTTCGGCGCGTTCGGCTCGGGCGAGGGTTTGGGTGCGGGCGTCTTCGACGGCGGCCAGGCGGTCGGCGGCGTCGCGGTGGGCGGCGGCCAGGGCCGCGGTGTGGGCGGTGCGCTGGGCGGCGGCATCCTCGGCTGTGGTGCGGCGGAGATCGGCTAGTTCGGCTCGGGTGGTGGTGATTTCGTTTCGGGCGGCGGTGAGGTCGGTGCGGGTTCGGGCGAGTTCGGTCCGGGTGTCGGCGAGGGCTTCGGCGCGTTCGGCGGTGGCGGCTTCGGCGCGTTCGATGGCGCGTTCGGCGTCGGCCGCGCGTTGGATGGCCAGGTCGCGTTCGGCCGCGGCGGCGGTGATCTGCTGTGTCGCTTCGCGTTTGGCGCGTTCGATGTCCGCGGCGCAGGCGGTGCGGGCGCGGGTGATCTGCTCGTCGGCCTGTTCGCGGGCTCGCTCCAGGTCCTCGGTGGTTTCGCGGCGGATGGCGCGGACCTGGGCCTCGGCCTCGGTGTGGGCGGTGAACACGTCCTCGGCGGCCTGCGTGGTGATGGTGTGCACCTCGGCGAGGGCGTCGTCGCGGGCGGTGAGCGCTTCGGCGATGCGGGCTTCGGCCTCCTCGGCGGCCGCGACGGCGTCCTGCGCGGCGGATTCGGCGGCGACCCTGGCCTGTTCGGCCTCGCGACGGGCCTGTTCGGCGGCGACCGCGGACATCTCGGCCTCCGCGATGCGTCGCGCCGCCTCGGCCTGCACGGCCTGGACCTGCGCCTCGGCGATCGACGGGTCGGCCAGGGTGGACAGTTCCGCGACCGCGGAATGCAGTGTGCCGCCGAGCTGTTCGGCCAGCGTGCGGAACTGGATGAGCAGCTCATCGGCCCGCACCCGCGCCGCGGTCACCGGACCTTGTTGCGTCACAGTGACGTTCGAGGCGGGTACGTTTTCCTGCTCCTGCTGCACCCGTTGACGTTCACGCCAGGCCCGCCACCGGGTGTGTTCGGGGTGATCGCAGTATTCCGAGGGGCGTCCGGGCGCACCGCTCTTGGTGATGGTTCGCGAACATCCCGGGTAGTTACACATCGTCGCCACCGGAATATCGTAGCGTTGATTACGTCATATCCAACGTAATAACACGAAATGAATCGCGGTATTCTGACCACCGATAAGTGAACGTTATCGGTGGTCAGACCTCTTGGATGGATCCCGCCGAACGCTTGCGATCCGCAGTCCTCAACGTGCGTTGAAAACTGGGGTCGTTAGTACGCTGGTACCACAAACGTCATCTGCACCAATGTCCGGCCGAGAGTGGGGCCCGATTCACGCTCGAAGGTGTTGCGACCGGCGCACCCGGCCATCCCCTGTCCGGTGTCCTATCGCAGCAGAATTGATCCAATCTCATGCGCGAGGTGCACCAATCCTTGGAGAGTTCGCGTGTGAACCGCTCTGTCCGCGCAACGGGTCTCACCAGGTCTGCTCTCTTCGAGCCGACACCGTTACGGCTGGTCCGATGTCTCATTCGAACTGCTCCTGAGGGTCGGTAGCAGAAGGCGGCCTGCGGTCAATGACGCCTGTCATCGAAATGTCAGCACCGCAAGCGGTTACTCCAGCGCTCTCCACGTCCGCTGGTCCGGGCGCTCGATGCTCGGTCCGGGCATAGGGTGATGCCACCGAGGAGGTACTTCGGAGACGTCCTCGAAGAATTTTCCGGCGGTGTGTCCCCTCGAACCGTTCCCGTACGTCTCTATGGCGACAGATGATCCACACCAGGAGGCAATCATGAAGTACGCACTGCTCATCTACCCCGAGCCCGGCAGCCACGAGGCGCTGAGCCCGGAAGAGTACGCGCCGGTGAACGCGGCGTATCTGGCGTTGCGGAATGACCCGCGCTGTCTGGCGGGCGCGCATCTGCAACCGGGCCAGACCGCCACCACGGTGCGGGACGGGATGATCACCGATGGTCCGTTCGCCGACACCAAGGAGGTGCTGGCGGGCTATTACGTGGTCGAGGCCACCGACTTGGATGATGCGATCGAGTTCACCCGGAAGATTCCGGCGATCGGGCTCGGTGGCGCGGTCGAGGTGCGGCCGTTGGTCCATGTGCCGGTCGAGGACTCGTTCTGATCGAGGACGTCTTCCGGCGCGAGTGGGGTCGCGTGCTGGCATCGCTGGTCGGCTTCCTCGGCGATTTCGATCTCGCGGAGGAAGCCGCGCAGGATGCCTTCACGGCCGCGGCCGAGCGATGGCCACGGGACGGGATGCCGCGGCATCCGATCGCGTGGCTGGTGACGACCGGGCGGAACCGGGCCATCGACCGGCTGCGCCGGGAGCGGACGCTGGCGGACAAACATCGGCTGCTGTTGCGCGATCGGATGGTCACCGAGATGGACGAAATCGACTTCGACGACAGCACGATCGCCGACGAACGCCTGAAACTCATCTTCACCTGCTGCCATCCGGCACTCGCCGTGGAGGCGCAGGTGGCGCTCACCTTGCGGGCGCTGGGCGGGTTGAGCACGGGTGAGATCGCGCGCGCGTTCGTGGTGTCGGAGGAGACGATGAAACGCCGTCTCTCCCGGGCGAAGTCGAAGATCAAGGCGACGGCGATCCCGTTCGCGGTGCCCGCCGATCCGATGCTGCCCGAGCGGCTGGCCGCGGTGCTGGCGGTGATCTATCTGATCTTCAACGAGGGCTACACCGGCCGCGAAGACCTTGCGGCCGAAGCGATCCGGCTCGGGCGGCTGCTGGTCTCGCTGATGCCGGACGAGCCGGAGGCGTACGCACTGCTCGCACTCATGCTGCTGCACGAGTCGCGGCGGCGGGCTCGGGTGGTGGACGATGCGGTGGTTCCGCTCGCCGAACAGGATCGCGCACTGCACGATTCGGCAATGATCACCGAGGGCCGTGCGGTGCTGGACCGGGCGTTGGCCATGCGGCCCACCGGTGGCCGCTACGCCGTTCAGGCCGCCATCGCCTCCCTGCAGACCGAGGAGCCGATCGACTGGGCCCAGGTCGAGTTGCTGTACGAATCGCTCGAAAAGCTCACCGGCTCACCGGTTGTCGCGCTGAACCGGGCAGTGGCGATCACCGAGGGCGGTGCCCCCGGACGTGCCCTCGAGCTTGTCGATTCCCTCGATCTCGACGGTTACCGCTACCTGCACTCCACCCGCGCGGAGTTGCTCCGCCGACTGGGCCGCATCGACGAGGCCCGCGAAGCATTCACGCGCGCACTGCAATTGGCCGCAACCGAACCCGAGCGCCGATTCCTCATCCGCCGACTAGCCGAACTCGGCTGATTGTTCGATGAACCCTGCTGGGGCGTCGAGGAATTCGATGGTGGGGCGGCTCGCACCTGCGCGCGAGCAGTTCGATCGCTGGCACAATCGTGCGATGACGTCCACCAGAAATGCTCGATACCAACGCCTTTCGACCTTCCTGGCGTCCCGCGACGATGACGCGCTGGCCGATCTGGTAGCCGTCGGTCGAGTCGTCAACGTCGGTGTCGGTGGGAGCGCGTCGCTCGTGGAGATCGATGGCGTGCCGGTGTTCACCAAGCGGATCCCGTTGACCAACCGAGAGGTCGCCGATCCGGACTCCACGGCGAATCTGTTCGAGGTGCCGCTGTTCGGCCAGTACGGCATCGGCGGCGGCCCGGGTTTCAGCGTTCGGCGAGAGTTGGAAGCCAACCTCATCCTCACCGACGCGGTGCTGGCCGGACAGACACAGGCGTTCCCGATCCTCTATCACTGGCGGGTGCTGCCCGGCCGGTCGCCGATCCCGGACGAACACGCCGACATCGATGCCGCGGTCTCGGGCCGGGGCGGCAGCCCCGCCGTGCGGGCGCGCCTGGAAGCGCTGATCGCCGCGGATCGCAGCCTGGTGCTGTTCTGCGAATACATCCCGCATCCGATCACGGACTGGCTGGCGGAGGACCCGGTCGGTAGGGCCGCCGCGTTCGAGCAGCAACTGTCGGAGATCACGGCGTTCCTGCGGGACCGGCAGTTACTGCACATGGACGCGCACCTGGGCAATATGCGCGCCGATAAGGACCGCTGGTGGTTTCATGGGCGGCTGTGCGTGATGAGGGTGTGGTGCCGGGGTACGGCCGATTCGGGGTGCTGGCGCGGGCCGAGCTGGAGCGGTTCTTCCATCTCGACGAGCAGGACCGGGAGCTGATTGCCGAGCGCCGCCGTGACAGCAATCGACTGGGGTTCGCCGTCCAACTGGTGACGGTCCGCTACTTGGGGATGTTCCTGCCGGATCCGCTGGAGGTGCCTGCGAATGTGGTGGACTACCTGGCCGAGCAGCTGAGCATCGAGGACCCATCCTGCGTGAAGTCGTACCTGGACCGCAGGCAGACCCGGTACGACCATCAGGACGAGATCGCGCGCCGGTACGGGCTGATCGAGTTCGCCGATATCGAGAATGAGCTGGCGGCGTGGATCGCTGATCAGTCGTGGACGACCGGCGACGGCCCGAAAGTTCTCACCGCGGGGGCAGTGCGGTGGCTGCGGGACAAGGGCGCGCTGCTGCCCGGCATCACCACGCTGGAGCGGCTGGTCGCCGAGACCAAACAGGCCGCTGACCAGCGGTTGTGGCGCATCTGGCCGGACAGCTCACCGCCGGGCAACCGGGGATGTTGCTCGGGCTGCTGGATACCCGGGAAGAGAACCGCCGCAAGTTTGTGGAGCTGGAGCGGCTGCGCAAGGGCGCGTTCGCGCCGTCGTCGACGGGCATGAAGAATGCGCTGGCGCGAGTGCGGGACCTGAACGCGGTGGTTCCGGTGTCGGTCGATGTTTCCCGGGTGTCTTCGCGCCGGCTGATCGCGTTGGCGTCGCACGGTTTGACCGGTAAGACCGCGCACCTGCGGCGGATGCGATCGCAGCGGGAACGGCTGCTGGCGTTGCTGGTCGCGACGGTGTTCACGTTGCGCGCCAAGGCGATCGACGATGTGCTCGAGTTGTTCGACCTGCTGATGGTGACCAATTTGATGTCCCGGGCGGAGCGGCAGTCCAAGGAGGAGAAGCTGCGCCGGTACCCGCGGATGAGTAAGAACGCAGGGAAGCTGGCGCGGGCGGTGCGGGTGCTGCTGGAGATGACCGAGACCGAACCGGAGCTGTCGCTACAGCTGGTGTGGGATCTGATCGAGAACACCGTGACCCGCGCCGAGCTACAGGCCGCGCTCGCGGCGATCGATGAGCTGGTGCCGCAAGCGGACCCGGAGTTCGATTCCCAGCGGCTAGAGGAGCTGGCGGGCCGGTTCGCGACGGTGCGGGTGTTCCTGCCGGCGATGATGCGGCACATCGAGTTCGGCGCGGTCGGTGACGGTGTGCCGGTGCTCAAAGCGATGCGGGAGTTGGCGGATCTGCTCGCGCCGCAGCGTGGCCGCGGGCTGCCCGCGCGGTGGCTGGACGCGCGGCGCACCGATCACGACCTGGTGGGCGGGGGCTGGTCGCGGCTGGTGTATCCGGGTGAGCGGCCCGAGGGCACGGTGAATCGGGCCGCCTACACGCTGTGTCTGCTCGAGCAGTTCCATCGGCATCTGAAGTACCGCAACATCTTCGCCGAGCACTCCTCGAAGTGGCGCGACCCGCGGGCACATCTGCTGTCGGGAATGGACTGGGAGCAGGCCCGCGACGGCGGCATGAACGCGCTCGGGCTGCCGGACCATCCACGCCGGCTGCTGGCCGATCTCGCAGACGATCTGGACGCCGTCTACCGGGAGCTTGCCGGTCGCCTGGGCGAGGACACCCCGGCCTCGGTGGACGAGGACGGGAAGCTGCACGTCGCGGCCTTGGCTGCGTTGCCGGATCCGCCGAGTCTGATCGACCTGCGGCGCCGGGGCGCGGCGATGATGCCGCGGGTGGATCTGCCGGAGATGGTGCTCGAGGTGATGAGCTGGTGCCCGGAGTTCGCCGAATCGTTCACCCACGTCGCCGGTACCGGAGCCCGCGCGGCGAACCTCGGTGTGTCGGTCGCGGCGGTGCTGTGCTCGCAGGCGATGAATGTCGGCCTGGCCCCGGTGGTTTCACCAGGCGCGGACGCGTTGACCCGTGACCGGCTCCGGCACGTCGACCAGCATTACCTGCGCGCGGAGACCCTGTCGGCGGCGAATACGGTGCTGGTCAACGCCCAGGCCGCGGTGCCGTTGGCGCAGCTGTGGGGCGGCGGGTGCGTGGCGAGCGTGGACGGGATGCGGTTCGTGGTGCCGGTCCGGTCGATCCATGCCCGCTCGAATCCGAAGTATTTCGGCCGGAAGAAGGGCGCGACCTGGTTGAACATGCTCAACGACCAGGCTGCCGGGTTGAACGCGGTCGTGGTGGCCGGCACCCCGAAGGACTCGCTGAACTTCATGGACGTGCTGCTGCGCCAGCCCGAGGGCAGCAAGGTGCCCGAGGACATCATCACCGACTCGGGGTCTTATTCCGACATCGTGTTCGGCCTGTCGCACCTGCTCGGATACAAGTACCGGCCGCAGCTGGCGAACCTGCCCGACCATCGGCTGTGGCGCATCGACCCGTCCGCCGACTACGGGCCCCTGGATCGGGCCGCGCGCGGCCCGATCGACGTGGACAAGATCTGCTCCCACTGGGAGGACATGTGCCGGGTTGCGGTGTCGATGCACCGCGGCGAGGTGTCCGGTCACGAGGTGACCCGGATGATCTCCCGCGACGGCAACCCGACCAGCCTCGGGCAGGCGATCGCCCACTACGGGCGGATCTTCAAGACCCTGCACATCCTGCGCCTGGCCGACGATGAACCCTACCGGCGTGAAGCCAAAGCCCAGTCCAACCTCCAGGAAGGCCGCCACGACCTGGGCCGCGCCATCTTTCACGGCCGCAAGGGCGAGATCACCCGCGGCTACCTCGACGGGATGGAGAACCAGCTCTCGGCACTGGGCCTGATCCTCAACATCGTGGTGCTATGGAATTCGGTGTACAGCGATCGGGCTCTGGCCGCGCTGCGGGAGCAGGACTACCCGGTGCGCGACGAGGACGCCGCCCGCCTGTCGGCGTTCGGGCGAAAACACATCCGGCTGGAAGGTCATTACAGCTTCCACCTGCCCGAACTCGGCGGCCACCGGCCGCTGCGCGATCCGGACACCCCCGAGGACGACGACTGAGCCGGGCCCCGGTCCGGCGGTGACGAATTCGGCACTGGCACCGGCGGATTCAGCGGCGGCGCCGCGCGGCCGGGTCGGTGTTCGCCTGCCAGGCCAGCAGCGCGTCCTTGCCCGGTCGCGCGTATTTCGCCAGCGACCGCACCGAGGTGTGCCCGGACAGCGTCATCAGCATCGGTGTGGACGCGCCGTCCTCGGCGGCGTGGGTGAGCCGGGAGTGCCGGAGCTGGTGCAGCGTGAACGGGCCACCGGTGAACCCGGCGGTATTGTCCTCGAACAGTTCCGCGGCCCGCCGGTACGACAACCGGCCCCGCCCGCTACCCGGGTCGGTATCGGCCACCGCCACATGCGGTTTCGCTTTCCGGTCGGTCACGAACACCGGGCCGGTGCGGCGGCCGGCGAGCATGCGGGGCAGCAGCCGGGCGGTGCCGGTCTGCCACGCCACCACGTCCACGGTGCCGCCCTTACGGGTCACCCGGGCGCACCGGTTCGCGGTGTCCAGATCCGGAACGTCGAGTTCCAGCAGTTCCTCTGCGCGAGCGGCGGTTTCGTACAGCATCGTCCACAGCACCCGTTCCCGCAGCGGCACGTCCAGGCCGAGGATCGCGGTCACCTCCGCCCGGGTGACCGCCCGGGACCGGTCCGCCGGCACCGGCCGGGGCCGCAACCGCTGCAACGGATCCCCGACCAGCCAGCACCGCTCGGCCCAATAGGTACACGCGGCCCGCAACGACGCGAGCCGGACGTTGAACGTCTGCGCCGACGCCCCACCCCACCGGAACCGGAACCAGCCATCGACCCGGTCGGGATCCAGCAGTCCCACATCCGAATCGGCGCCGAACGCCTCGACCAGCGCGGCCAGCGCGATCCCGTAGCCGCGGCGGGTGTTCGGCGAGACGATCGTGCCCAGGTAGATGTCCCGCGCGTCACCCAGGCGCACGCTGTGGCGGATCGATCGGACCCGGCCCGGCTCAGCCATTGCGATCCTCGAAGTCCAGGATCGTCGAAAGGTACAGCCGCTGACGGGGATTCAGGCCCGCCCACGCGGCGGTGGCCTTGCTCGTCTCAGACATCGGGGTGGTACCCGGTGACCGTCACCTGCACCTTGCTGGGGAGCACACCGGTATACCGGATGTAGCCGGAAGGGGGAAGCAGCGCGAGCTGCTCGAGCGACAACGCCTCGGCCCACATCCGCAGATCCGCGCGCATCCGCTCGACGTCGATCTCCGTGGAGACCCCGACCGCCGATGAGTCCTCGGTGATCCCGTGGTTCCACCGCCACATCAGCCCCGGCAGCTCGACCCCGCTCACCTGCCGGGCGTACCCATTGATCGCGTCCGACACAGCATGGTGGACCACCACTTCGAGGTCCGGTCGATCTTCTGCCATCACGCCCACCCTTCTACCGCAGATAAATTACGGAGTCGTCCGCCGCTCGGCGAACCATCGCGGCACGTCGGATCCGACCCGCACCCAGTTTACCGCAGATAATACGCTCTTATCTGCGGTAAATCCTTAGCGCGACTTTTCGCGGATCTGGACTGAGACCATGAAACCCGCACCTCACAGGCGATTCCCTGATGTGCTTCTACGCGGCCGACGACGTTCATCGGGCTTCCGGACTGGCAGCGGGGTTCGCAGTTGCGCGCCGAGCCTGGCTTGAGCATCGAATTCGCAAGCCAAGCGAACTTCGTTTGTTTTCCGCGAAAGCTACTGGGACCCCGCGAGTCAGTTACCTTTCGGTGCCGTGGTCAGTCCGAGTGAGCGGATGAGGTCGTGTATCTCGGCGAGGTACAGGGCCGCTGGGTCGCGGGTCAAGGGTGTCAGATGTCCCCAGATCTCCAGTGCGACGAGCCCGTGCATGCGGCCCCATAGCCGCAGCGCCAGCGCCAGTCCTTCGGGGGGAAGGTCGGGGAACGCTGCTCGGGTGCGGTCGACGAGGATGTCATCGAAATCGGCCCACCGCGCGGTCCCGGTCGCCTGCAGCGGCGCGGCGTGTGGCCAGGCGGCAGCTGCCAGTCCGGCGAAGCCCGCACCGACCCGGCAGGCGGCTTCCTCGGCGGGGCTGTGACCCGCCGGTGGGGTGTATCCGGGTATTGCGTCGCCGTAGAGCAGCCGGAACTGATGCGGGTTCGCCACCGCCCAGTGACGGAAAGTGGATGCCCAGGCCAGTATCTGGCCGGCCGCGTCCGTGGCCGGCATCGCGTCACACGCGGCCTCGAGTTCTTGGAGCAGGCTCTGGTACACGGTGGCGATCAGCGAGGCGACCAGTTCGTCGCGGCTGTCGTAGTACCCGTACAAGGCACTCGGGGTCATCCCCAATTCGCGCGCGATGGCGTGCAAGGTGATCGCGGCGGGGCCGCCCTCGACCAGCAGCCGCAACGCGATCATCTCGATCTCACGCACCGTCTGCACCCGGACTCGGTCCCGCCGCTGCATCGCCACACCTCCTTCGCGGGTTGACAGTCCTACCCGCCGCGCTACGATCGATTCGCACTAAACGGCATTCATTTAATGAATACCGTTTAGCGTACCTGCCGGTTCGTACGGCTGCATTGTTCGATGCTGAGGCATCACACGATTGGGGGACAGCGGCATATGGTCGCGTGGAAGGTGTTCTCACGCTGGCGAACCTCCACGACACCGGCGGACCCGCTCACAACGCGCGCCGGTCGGCAGCTGATCACCGAGCTCGGCCGGCTCAAGCAGAATTCCGGGCTGAGCTTCACCCAGCTGTCCGACGAGATCCCCTACGCCAGAGCGACAGTGGCGCGGTACGTCAGGGGCGATGGTGCGTTCCCCCCGCGTCAGGCCGTCCACGACATCGCGCAGGCGTGTGGAGCGGATCCGGCACCGTTGCTCGAGTTGTGGGACACGGCCACCACTGCCACCCCGCCGCACCGCAGGTACCTGCTGGCCGGTGGGGGTGCTGTAGCGGCGTTCGCGGTGGCGCTGCTGGTGGTGGCATTCACCTTCGGTGACACATCGAAAACCCCCTCGCCGACCAGCGGCTGTCGACCCTACAAGGCCACGCTCCAGGTGTACACAGTCGGGACGATGTGCTGGACGGACAACAAAAACGTTCATGTCAAAGGTGAACTCATCGCCCAGGCCGATGCGAGGCAAGCCACTGCTCAACTGTGTGTGGCCTGGCGAGATCGCCCGAACCCAGGGTGTACTCGGGTCGTCGATCTCGCCCAAGCCCAGCCGGGTCACACGCAGCCCTACGACCTCACCGTGGATCTGCCGCCCGGCCACGGTGCATGGGTTCATGCCTGTATGGACTACATCTATTGCAGCTCGTGGTCGTAGCAGCCGCGCCGGGATCGCGGTGTTCACCGAGGCCCGCCCCGAGGCGACCGGTGTTCCGCTCGCTGCGGTGACACTCATCTGGGCCTGACACTTTCGCTGTTTGTAGGACATCGGCAGGAGTGGATGGCTTTCCGTGCAACCAACCACGACCCGGGGCTTCCGGTTCATTTGTCGTGGCCGCGGTCGCACGATCCACCACGGGCAGCGGCCGAGCGGCGCTGCGGTGATGGTTACCGGCGGTGGCCGTAATGGCCCCACAGTTCGATACCGACCTCGGCGATGATGCCGAAGACTCCGAGAGCGATGTCGGCACCGGCGCACAGGCCGACCGGCACCGCGACAACACCGGCGAACAAGACGATCAGGAGCGGAGCCAGCGGCTTGCGCGGCGGCGTGGGTGTACCGGTGGGCTCTTCGAAAGGGTCGAGTACGGTGGTCATCTCACGTTCCTGTCCAGAGATGGGCTTCGCTCCGAGAGTGCGCGGACACCAGCACGCGACCCGACGGAGCCACTTCGACGGCCATGAGCGGCGCCTTCGACGGGCGAAAAGAGCGCCGATGCGGAACCTCCCGCCCAGTCCGGCGCGGGTTTCAGCGCCTCGATGCGCGGATCGAGCGGAATCGCGGTGTACGTGGAGGCCTGTCATGCTGGATGCGGCCACCAGGTGGTTGCAGTGCCTTCTTTGCAGGTGGCTACCGCACCCCCTCGATCACCGTATACGGGAGTGTTCTCGGAGTTGTACTGGTAATTCTTGCCGTTCTTCGTGCACTGCACGGTCACCCCGTAGCGCTCAGGTCCGCTGCCCGCGCACCACATATTCACGCTTTGCTGGTCCTTGTGGACCCAGTTCAGGTAGCAGGAGCCGTCTCCTCCCATACGGGCCGGACCCGTCACCGAATCGGCGGGCACAGAATTCACCGGCACCGCGGCCGCCGTGTTATCGCCGACAAGAGCCAGGCCCGCACCGGCAGCGAGAACCGCGAAACCGGCGGCGAGACTCGTGCATAGATTCATGATCGATATTCCTTTCCTGAGCAAAAACCCGAGCGTTGACTTATCGTTGGGACGACATCCAGGATGAAACTCCCGAACCTCAGAACACATCGCGATTCATGCAAATCTTCTCGTTCTCAGTAATGCAGCCCGGCACCACACATACTGCCGCAGCAGACGGGCACCGGGAACCGGTTCAACGTCTCGGAGACGTACTGAGACGCAGGCAGATACCGCCTTGAGCAGGACGAACCGTCTCGCGACATCTCAGCACGTCCATGAGACGTCAAACCCATTCCCACTCCTCGAACAGGGCGACAGACTGTGTCGGGCCCGAACATTCTCGGGCACAACGGGAAACCAACCGAAAGGCGCGGCAGACCCTGCGCCGCGCGCCTCTCAATGAACAGGACGCAAGAAGGAGAATCGCTGTGAATGCGCTGAGCTCGAGGGTTACACGGAAGGTGTTTCCGGCCGTACTTACGGTAGGAATTGCTGGCACTGGAATGATCGTTATGGCCGCCCCGGCGGAGGCTGGAACCAACGGTCAGCAGATATCGTTTTGCTCCCAGCTCCCCGACGTGAGCGGGATGCGTGGGGGCTACGCAATCGCGACCGGGACCAACCAGAATGGCAAAGAGGTGACCACGGGAAAGATCGGGTTACGGGGGGGTGGGAACTGCGAGAACTTGCCGAACTGGTGGTTCAAGGGCATGGTCACCATCAAGTGGCAAGACCACACGGGTAAGGTGCGCGAGACTACGCGGTGTGCGGTGCCGACGGTGAAGAACAGCGACTGGATCGACTGTGACGACGTTCCGATTCATGACCAACTTGTTGGCTGGTTGCACCAGGAGATCAGCAAGAACGTGCAGAGTGAGGTATTCAAGGACATCGAGCGCCTGTACCGAAACGGCGGGCCGGATCGGATGCAGGCCATAGCTGACTGGTTTCGGCAGGTGAAGCCCGGCGGTCCGTGGGACCACAAGGCTTACCTCGCAGCGACGTTCGGTGGCCGAGCCTATGATCTGGACCGCAGCCGCGGCACCTACTACTTCCAGTGGAACGGCACGAAATACCTCCTCTCCTACGACTTGTGGTCCAACTTCCACTACGGATACGTGGGACGCAGCGCGGGTATCGATGCCGAGACTTTGCGTAAGGCGCACCAGGCGCCGGGAACGGGCGCTACGGACCCAGGCGATGTACTTACCGTAGACCTGGGGATTGACTTCTACACGAAGTACGGGCCAGGTGAGACCCCTAGCGCGATCGCCGACTATCTGATCGAGCACCAAGCTCAGCTGGTCAAGGCTGGGGTGGCCAAGCCCATCCCCAACTAACGAACCTCGCCAGGCTTTGAAGGCGTGCCCGCCGCTCGACGGGCAGCAGCACTGATCTAGTACGCCGGGTGGCCCGGAGGTGAAACCCTCCGGGCCACCCGGCGGGTTAATCCGCTAGCGCGACTTTTCGCGCTAGCGGACCCCGTATGCCGTAATCGGCTGGCAGGCCGAGACTTTCGAGATTCCGGCGGAGTTGTCGGTCGTCGTCCGCCCCCACTCGGCCGGGTTCGAGCTCGAGGCTGCCTGCCGATGAGTCGGGTGCGAGGATGGATTTCCAGGGCTTTCAGCAGGGTCCGGGCGGCTGTCGCGTAGACGGTCGGATCCGCGATGGAACGGGTGAGGGTGTCGTGCGAGCACGTCGAGGCCGGGGAGTTGGGCGGCGATCGATTCGCTTTCGAAGATGTCGAGATCCGCTCGTTCGACCTGGAACCGCCGACAATCTGATGCGGCGGGTCGTCATCCTCGGCCGTGGTGGCGCGGGTAAGTCCGCACTCGCACGGCGATTGGCCGCAGCGACCGGATTGCCGCTCACCGAGTTGGACGAGTTGTTCTGGTCGGCGGATGCGACCCCGCTCCCCCGCGATCGGTGGGCGGCGATCCAGGACGAACTCGTGGCGGCCGAAACCTGGATTCTCGACGGCGATCTGGGGCCCTTCGATGTTCTCGAACCACGCCTGCGCGCCGCCGACACGATCATCGTGCTGGATTTCCCGCTCGGTGTCTGCCTCTGGCGCGCCTTACGCCGCTCCCGCGAGAGCCTCGTGTTCTGGCGTTGGGTGATCTGCTACCGCCGCCGCAGTCTGCCCGGAATCCTCGCGGGGATCTCTCGGTGCGCATCCGCTGACCAGTACCTGTTACGTCATCCTCGCGAAGTCGAGCGGTTTCTCGACGAGCAGCGATGAAAACCGTTGTCGACCAACGTCGTCGGTTCTCGCCGAGTCGATTCCCGGATACATGTGGCTGGCGGTTCGTACCGCTAGCGCGCTCCGGATTTGGTCGCCACGACCAGCACGTTCTTACCGAAGAACTTGCTGGTCAGAAGCTGTAGCGCGCGGCTGACGGGAAACAGCGCGCGGTCGTAGAGTTTGAGGGAGCGCGGGTTGAGGGTGCCGTCGTCGGGGCCGAGGGCCTTGTAGGCGAGGGTGGCGAAGAAGCCGAGCGGGTCGCAGTAGCGGGATTCGACGATGTCCAGGCCCGCGTTGCGCAGGATGCGGTTCAACTGGGTGCGCCGGTAGCGGCGATAGTGCCCGACCTTGGTGTCCATGGCGGTGAACAGCATTTCCAGTGCGGGCACGTACACCACCAGGGTCCCGCCGGGGCGCAGCAGCGCGGCCAGTTGTTCGGAAGCGGCCTGGTCGTTCTTGATGTGTTCGAGGACGTTGAAGGTGTAGATCAGGCCGTATCGCTCGCCGTCGCGATCGGGGTCCACGACGCGATATCCCTTGGCGCGCAGGATCTCTCGCAGATCTTCATCGGGTTCGAGGCATTCGGGGGTGATCCGGCGTTCGGCGAGCAGATCGGCGTAGGTGCCCGAGCCCGCCCCGAAGTCCAGCACCCGCACCTCGGAGGCGTCGGGGTCCAAGTGTCGGTCGACGGTGTCGACCAGGAAGGTGTTGTAGTTGACCGCTTCGGCCATCGCTTCCAGATTGTCGCACCCGGTGTACGCGAAATCGCTGGTGGTCAAGGGGTTTCCCCTTCGTGGGTCGCCGGTGTCGTGCCCGTCCGGCGGCAGCGTGACTGCCGCGCCTGCCTCGCCGACGATGCCGCGTATCCGCGATCGCCGCGGCCCGCGCCTCGAATGCGCGGGCGGTGTGTCGGGTCCCGACGGTAGTGGACACCCACGGGGGCATGTCAACGACGACGGTCAGCGTGTCCGGTCTCAACCGGGAAGAAACGAACCGGCTCCGGATCGCGCGAGGGGTGCGTATGTTCGCGCGATCCGGGGTGCGGGCTCATGCCTGCGGGGCGGGGTCGCCGTCGGTGTGCGGGACCTTCTCCGCGGGGATGACGCCGAAACGTCCGGCCTGGTAGTCCTCGAACGCCTGCATGAGTTCGGCGCGGGTGTTCATCACGAACGGTCCGTAGTGCGCGACCGGTTCGCGGATCGGCGCGCCGCCCAGCAGCAGCACTTCCAGGTTCGGTTCGGCGGACGGGGTGGAGGTGCCCGCGGTGAGGGTGAGCGCGTCGCCGGGGCCGAAGACGGCCAGCTGGCCCTTGCGGATCGGCTGCTGATCCTCACCGACGGCCCCGACACCGGCCATGACGTAGGCCAGCGCGTTGAACTCGCGGTTCCACGGCAGGTTCAGCCGGGCGCCGGGGCTGACGGTGGCGTGCACGAGGCTGATGGGGGTGAAGGTGTTGCCCGGGCCGGTGTGTCCGTCCAGGTCACCGGCGATCACCCGGAGCAGCGCGCCGCCGTCGTCGGAGGACAGCAGGGTGGCCTGGCCGCCGCGGATGTCCTGGTAGCGGGGTGCGTTGAACTTGTTCGCCCGCGGCAGGTTCACCCACAGCTGGATGCCGTGGAACAGTCCGCCCGACACCACCAGCGCCTCGGGCGGCTTCTCGATGTGCAGGATGCCGCTGCCCGCGGTCATCCACTGGGTGTCCCCGTTGCTGATGGTGCCGCCGCCACCGTATGAGTCCTGGTGTTCGAAGACGCCGTCCATGATGTAGGTGACTGTTTCGAAGCCGCGGTGCGGATGCCACGGGGTGCCCTTGGGTTCGCCCGGCGCGTATTCGACCTCGCCCATCTGGTCCATGTGGATGAACGGGTCCAGATCCGCGAGCGCCACTCCGGCGAACGCGCGGCGCACCGGGAATCCCTCGCCCTCGAATCCGGTCGGCGCCGTCGTCACCGAGCGGACGCGACGCTGCTGCATCGCGGCCGGGTCCGGTGCGGGCACTCGGGGCAGCGTCAGGGTGTCCGCTGTCACAGCTGGCATGACGACCTCCAATGTAGTTAAAATTTTGTCTACCCTGACAACCATAGGCCCACCACGAACATTCCCGGTAGCCCCGAGGACGTTTTTCCGGCATCGATTCGCCGAAGGACCGGCCGTGAGGAGTGGGTCGGCTCGTATGATCAAGATTTGAACCAGTGAGGAGTGCGATGGCCGAGTCGAGCGAACTGCGGGCGGATCAAGTGCAGGCGTGGCGCGCCTATCTCGAGGGCAGCGTACGGCTCGAGACCTGCGTGGACGCGGCGTTGCGCGCCTCGAGCGGGTTGAGCCTGATCGACTACCACCTGCTGTTGCTACTGCGGGAGGCACCGCAGCAGCGGCTGCGGATGAGCGAGCTCGCAGACCGAATGGTGTTCTCCCGCAGCCGCATCACCTACCAGGTCAACTCGATGATCAAACGCGGCCTGCTCACCCGCGAACCGGCCCCCGGCGACGGGCGCGGGTATCGCGCGGTACTGACCGCGACCGGACTCGAGACGTTCCTGGCCGCCGCGCCCGGTCACGCCCGCACCGTGCGCGAGTTGTTCCTGGACGAGCTCACCGAGGACGAATTGGCTTGTCTGGGAAAGATTTTCACCCGCACGCGCGCCCGTCTCGAACGTGCGGAGAATGCCGCGGCCGCCGAGCGGGGATGACCCGCTGCTACAGTGGCCGCCGGGATTACGAACCTGGTGAGGAGACCAGATATGGCGGGTGAACTCGACATCTCCGGATAGATCCGGAGTCCCGGCCACCAGCGCACGCGGTGCGGCTGTCGTGGCCATGTCGTCGTTCCCCCACCCCTCTCATCCTGGGAGTCTCCCCATGTCCGATGCTCGCATCGTTTGTTCGAATCTGTCGTTCACCTGGCCCGATGACACCGCGGTGTTCCGGGATCTGTCGTTCACCGTGCCCGGCGGGCGCACCGGTCTGGTCGCACCCAACGGCGCGGGCAAGAGCACACTGCTGCGCCTGATCGCCGGGGACCTGCGGGCATCGCGCGGCAGTGTCACCGTCTCGGGTGTCCTGGGTTATCTGCCGCAGAATCTGCCCTTGACCAGCACCTCGAACGTCGCTCAGGTACTGGGGATCGCCCCGGTGCTCGCGGCGCTGGCCGCCGTGGAATCCGGTGACGCGGCCGAGGAACACTTCACCGTCATCGGTTCGGATTGGGATATCGAGGAACGCACCCGCGCCCAACTCGAACGCCTCGGCCTCGGCGATCTCGCGCTGACCCGCGAGCTGGGCACCCTCAGCGGCGGGCAGATCCTCACGCTCGGGCTGGCCGCGCAACTGCTGCGTCGCCCGGACGTGCTGCTGCTGGACGAGCCGACCAACAACCTCGACATCGACGCGCGCCACCGCCTCTACGAGGTGCTCGAGGAGTGGAGCGGATGCCTGCTGGTGGTCGCGCACGACCGGCCGCTGCTGGACCGGATGGACCGCATCGCCGAACTCGACCGCGCCGAAATCCGTTTCCACAGCGGCAATTTCACCGCCTACGAGGCGTCGGTGCAGGCCGCGCGGGAGGTGGCCGAGAAAAATGTGCGCACCGCCGAACAACAGGTCAAGCGGGAGAAGCGCGATCTGCAACTGGCGCGGGAACGCGCGGCGCGACGGGCGGGCAATGCCGCGCGCACCGTGGGCGATGCCGGATTGCCGAAGATCTTCGCCGGCACCATGAAACGCAACGCCCAGGAGTCCGCGGCGCGGGCGGGTCAGACACACAACGCGCGCGTCGATCAAGCCCGTGACCGGCTCGATCAGGCGCAACGCGCGGTACGTGAGGAGCAGCGCATCGTGTTGGATCTACCCGGCACCGAGGTGCCCGCCGGGCGCACGGTGTTCCACGGGGAAGGGCTGCGGCTGCGCCTGGGCGGCCGCGAGATCTTCACCGAGGACGGCGTCGACCTGACCATCCGCGGACCCGAGCGGATCGCGCTGACCGGTCCGAACGGCGCGGGCAAATCCACGCTGCTGCGCATCCTGGCCGGTGCGCTGACTCCCGAACACGGCGAGTTGCGGCGGGCCGAGGGCCGGGTGGCGTATCTGTCGCAACGGCTGGATCTGCTCGACCCCGACCTGACCGTCGCGGAGAACCTCGCGGCCAGCGCACCCCGGATGCCCGCGGCCGGGCGGATGAACGCGTTGGCGCGCTTGCTGTTTCGCGGACCGGCCGCGCATCGCACGGTGCGGGACCTCTCGGGCGGAGAACTGTTGCGGGCGAGTCTGGCGTGCGCGCTGTTCGCCGAACCCGCACCACACCTGTTGCTGCTGGACGAGCCGACGAACAATCTGGACCTGATCGGCGTCGGGCAACTCGAGAGTGCGCTCGAGGGCTATCAGGGCGCGTTCGTCGTGGTCAGCCACGACGAACGTTTTCTGCGCGAGGTTCGGGTGCAGCGCTGGCTGCGGTTCGACCGAGGCCGGTTGAGCCAGATCGCCGCACCCGATCCGGTCTAGACCCTGGCCGCGACCGGTTCGGCGATGACCGCGACGCCGGTGCGGCCGCCGTCGACGTCCAGGACGGTGCCGTGCACGAATTCGGCGTCGTCGGAGGCCAGATACACCGCGGCCGCGGCGATGGCCTCGGGTGTGCCCAAGCGTCCCGCGGGGGTGCCGTGCATCATGGTGTCGCCCGGGGTGCGGGTGCCCGGGGCCTGATCGCCGGATCGGATCACGCCCGGGGAGATGGCGTTCACGCGGACTCCGCGGGGGCCGAATTCCGCGGACCAGGCGCGGGTGAGGGTTTCCATCGCGCCCTTGGTGGAGGCGTACAGCGCGCCGACCGGGACCGACAGGCGCGCGACCCACGAGCCGAGGTTGATGATGACGCCGCCGCCGGCGTCGATCATCGCGGGCGCGATGGTCTGGGTGAGGAAGAACGGGGCCTTGACGTTCACCGCGTAGACGCGATCGAACGTGTCCTCCTCGACGGTGAGAGTCGTTCCGGGCGGGAAGATTCCGGCGTTGTTGACCAGGATGTCGATCCGCCCGCCGAGTATCGCGGTGGCCTCCCGGGCCAGGGCGCGACTGGCCTCGGGGGTGCCGTCCAGCTCGGCGCGCACGTAGTCCGCGCGGCCGCCCGCGGCGCGGATGCGTTCGACCACCTCGTGGGCGCGGGCGTCGTCGCGGCCGGACACCACGACGTGCGCGCCCTGCGCGGCGTACGCCTCGGCGATGGCGCGGCCGATATTGCTGGTGGATCCGGTGATGAGGGCTGTTTTTCCTGCGAGTCGTGACATAGGGCCGACGGTACGAGCGAATTTTTGGACCAGCAAGTCCAAAGCGTGGTGGGTCGGGTCACCCGTTGCGCAGGTGGTCGATCAGGGTGTTCATCGCGGTTTCCAGGTAGGTGATGCTGCCGGTGGTGCGCAGTACCTGGACTCCACCTTGGATCGCGGCGACGAATGTCATCGCGACCGCGTCGGGATCGATCCGGTCGCTCACGAGTCCGGCGGTCTGCATCGCGACGATGCCGCGCCGGATGTGTTCGCACCACTGCGTGAGCAGGATGCCGACCACTTCGGCGGCTCCGGCGGTGGTTCCGACCTGCGACATCAGCGAACCCAGCGGGCAGTGTCGCCCCTGGGCTCGATACCTGGCCAGGACCGCCTCGCGCCACCGTTCCCAGGCCGCCCACGAGGTCAGCGCGCCCAGATGCGGTTGTTGATCCTCGAGTACCCGATCGGCTTCGTAATGTGCGACCGCGACCAGCAGTTCCTCCTTGCCGCCGGGGAAATAGTGGAAGATCTGCCCCTTGCTGGTCCCGGTGATCGCCCGGATGTCGTCGAGTGTCACCGTGCCGGGATCCTCGCTGCGCAGATGCACCGCCGCGCCCTCGATGATCCGCTGGCGGGTGGCGCGGCCCTTCGCGGTGATCGTCATGGTGCGAGGATACCGAATTTTGGACTCAGGGGTCCATTGTGAGCGGATCCGGGTGGTCGTCGGGGCTGCGACGAGCCAGACGACACTTTCCCGCTAGCTTGCTAGCATGCTAGCGTCGAGGTGTGGGCGACGAGGTGAAGCAGTTCAACGTGTATCTGCCGGTGGATTTGATCAAGCAGGTCAAATTCCGGGCCATCGAGTCGGGGCAGTCGTTGTCGGCGTTGGTGGCCGAGGCGTTGCGCGCGTATCTGGCCGAATCCCCCACCGAGCAACCACCCGAGTGAAAGGAGTACCGATCGTGAGCACCACCGGTATCGCGGCGGTCTATCTGACGACACGCAACTGGGGCAAAGCCGCCCGGTTCATGCAATCCCTGGGCTACGACACCGATTTCACCACCGACCACAACTCCGGACTGTTCCGCAACGGCGCGGGTCCGGCGGTGTTCATCGCGGAGGTGCCGCACGAGGAGCCCGACACCCGGCTGGTGCTGGCGGTGCCCGACACCGAGGCGGTGCGGTTCGACGGTGACGCCGAGGTGGTCAGCGACTTCGCCGAGACGCACTTCGGGACCAGGGAGATGGTCGTGCGGGATCCGGACGGACGGTTGTGGACCCTGCAGGCGACCCCGGCGGATCCGGCGTGACCGGCGATCAGGCGATCGAGCCCGAACACACCGCGGAGCGGGTGGCGTTGTGGCGGGCACTGCATCTCGAGGCCGACGCGCCCCCGCACGTGCTGCGGGACGAGATCGGGTTGCGGCTGGTCGATCCGGCGCGGGACTGGCGGGAGCGCCCGGATATGGATCCCGACTCGACTCGTCCGATGCGGGCGGGCATCGTGGCGCGGGCGCGGTTCATCGAGGATCTGATCACCGAGCAGGCCGACGCGGGCGTCGGGCAGTATGTGCTGCTGGGCGCGGGTCTGGACACGCTGGCGCAGCGGCGTCCCGAGATCGCTTCGGCCGTCACGATTTTCGAGGTCGATCAGCCCGGTCCGCAGGAGTGGAAACGTCGGCGGCTGGACGAGGTCGGCCTGGGTGTGCCGCCCGGATTACGTTTGGTGCCGGTGGATTTCGAGGCCGAGTCGTGGTGGGAGCGGCTGACCGCGGCCGGGTTCGATCCGCTGCGTCCGGCGGTGGTGGCCTCGACCGGGGTGTCGATGTATCTGACGGACGCGGCCAATACCGCGACCCTGCAACGCATCTCGACGCTCGCGCCGGGGTCGACACTGGTGATGACCTACATGTTGCCGATCGATCGTGTCGATGCGGACGAGCGGATATTGCGCGAATTCGCCGAGCGTGGTGCGCGGTCGTCGGGCACCCCGTTCATCAGTTTCTACGATCCGGAGCAGATCCGTGCGCTGGCGCTCGAATCGGGATTCACTGCCGCGCGGACGATTTCGGCGGGCGACCTGACCGGCCGCTACTTTCGCGACCGCTCCGACGGGATGCGTCCGGCGGCGTCGGAGGAGTTGCTCGTCGCGCGCACGTAGCGCGTTCACGCGGTGCCGTCGAGAGTCCGATCAGCGACGATGGCTCTCGGCGAGCGACTTGAGGTTCAGCAGCTGTCGGCGGGCCATGATCAGATCGCCGACGGACAGACCGGGTGCCAGCAACCGGTTGGTGCGGATGACGACCTTGAGCAGCAGGCGCGTGGTGTCGGCGTCGCGGGGCACCAGGACGTAGGACATGAAAGCGCCGATGATGGTGGCCGTCAACTGTTCCCCGGGCGTCACCGAGACGATCCGCCCGAGCGGACGCCCACCGGTGGCGGTGAATCTCTCGCCCACGTGCGGCTCGGGAAGATCGGCCGGTTCGCGGGGTGAGCGACGGCCGAGGTTGTCGATCCAGTCGTAGGAGTAGGGCGCGAGCCTGATCTGCCCGACCCAGGGCCACACCACTTCCGACGACGCCCGGACTGTCACTCCTCGCCAGGCCGACAATGTGGGCGAGGGCACGAAGTCGTCGCACGGGTACGGACGCAGGGTTTCGTCGTCATCGACGCCCCATCGGTCACCGATCATGCCCCCATCCTCCACCGATTTCGAGAATGCGGCAGTGGCGGTCGTCACCGATCACCCCTGGTGAAGATCATGTGCGCGCTAACGTGGGCACGCGGTGTGATGGAGAGGAAACAAGCATGGTGCACACGAATTGGGCGGGCAACATCACGTTCGGGGCGCGCGAGGTGCATCGGCCCGGTGCGGTGGACGAGGTGCGGGCGCTGGTGGCCGGGGCCGGGCGGGTGCGGGCGCTGGGCAGTGGGCACTCGTTCAATCGGATCGCCGATACCGACGGTGAGTTGATCTCGCTGGCTGGGTTGCCGCCCCGGGTGGAGATCGACGCGGCGGCATCGCGTGTCACGGTGGCGGGCGGGTTGCGGTACGGGGATTTCGCCGACCGGCTGTACGCGGCGGGGTTCGCGTTGCCGAATCTCGGTTCGCTGCCGCATATTTCGGTGGCCGGGGCGGTGGCGACCGCGACACATGGTTCGGGGGTGCGGAATACGAGTCTGGCCTCGTCGGTGTCGGGTCTGGAATTGGTCACCGCGGAGGGCGAGTTGGTCGAGATCCGGCGTGGGCATCCGGATTTCGCGGGGATGGTGGTCGGGCTCGGCGGGTTCGGGGTGGTTACGGCGTTGACGTTGGATCTGGTGCCCGGCTTCGAGATCGCGCAGTACGTGTACGACCGGTTGCCCGCCGAGGAGTTCGCCGGGCACGCGCAGGAGATCCTCGGCGCGGGGTACAGCGTGAGCGTGTTCACCACGTGGCGGACCGATCAGCTGGATCAGGTGTGGGTGAAAGGTCCACGCACACAGGATGTTCCGGGTCCGCGATGGTTCGGTGCGACTCGCGCGGACGGTCCGCGTCATCCGGTTCCGGGGATGGATACGCGGCACTGCACGACCCAGCTGGGTGAGCCGGGTCCCTGGCAGCATCGGCTGCCGCATTTCCGGATGGATTTCACCCCGAGCACGGGCCGTGAGCTCCAGTCGGAGTTCTTCGTGCCGCGCGCGAATGTCGTGGCGGCGTACCGTGCGCTCGATACGATCCGGGATCGGATGTCCCCGCTGGTCCAGACCTGCGAGATCCGCACGATCGCGGCGGAGGGGCTGTGGCTGTCCCCCGCCGCCGAACGGGATTCGGCCGCATTCCATTTCACCTGGATCGATGACACCCCCGCGGTCACCGCGCTGCTACCGGTGATCGAGGAGTTGTTGAGCCCGTTCGCGGTTCGCCCGCACTGGGGCAAACTCTTCACCTGCGACGCGGCGACTCTGCGTACCCGGTACGACCACTACGCGGACTTCGAACGTCTTCTCGCACACTATGATCCGGGGGGCAAGTTCGGCAACGACTTCCTCGATCGCCACTTCACCCGTGCCTGATCCGCCTCAGACCTCGCTCGCCTGCCCGCTCAACGCCCGCGTACCGAGCGCGACCTCGATCGCCTCGTCCAGCTCGAGACGGAATTCCCGGTCCGGATCGACGGCGGGCCCGTCGTGATGGGTGATGACATCGCCGTCGATGACGTAGTGGAACACCGCCTCACCGATGTGCACGGTAACCCTGCCGTGGGCCACCTGCCGGGCCACCACCCGCCCCAGCGGTAAAGCGAACCAGTGCGCGCGCACCGCGTCGGTACTGCGACGAGCACCCAGATGCGGTGTGCCCCAATCCGATAGCGCCTCCAGTACCGGACGCAGCGCGGCACCGGAGTCGGTGAGTTCGTAAACCGCCGTGGCCGCGCGGGGCCCGACGCGGCGGCGGGTCAGGATGCCGTCCTGTTCCAGCTCGCGCAGCCGGGTGGCGAGCATATCGGTGCTGATGCCGGGCAGGTCGGCGAACAGATCGCTGTATCGCCTGGGGCCCGAGGACAATTCGCGCACCACCAGCAGGCTCCAGCGATCCCCTACGACGTCCAGGGCGCGACTGACCGAGCAGAAGTGGTCGTAGTTTCGGCGGGACACCTCACCCACTGTAGCGGAGCAGTTGGAAATTCCAAGTGCAAACTTGGAATTTCCAAGTACAGTGTGCGGAGGCCATCACGAGGAGGGACTTCCATGCAGCTGACCCAGTCCAGCAAACTCGCGGGCGTGTCGTACGAGATCCGCGGCCCGGTCGCCGAACAGGCCGCGCGCCTGGAGGCCGAGGGGCATCACGTCATCAAGCTGAACACCGGCAATCCGCTGCTGTTCGGATTCGAGGCGCCCGCGGAGATCCTGCAGGACATGGTGCGCGCGTTACCCGCTTCGAGCGGTTACAGCTCCTCCAAGGGCCTGCTCCCGGCGCGACGCGCGGTGGTCCAGTACTACCAGACCCTCGGGGTGCACGGGGTCGACGTGGAGGAGGTGTTCCTGGGCAACGGCGTGTCCGAGTTGATCATGATGGCATTGACCGCGCTGTTGGAGACCGGCGACGAAGTCCTCGTTCCCGCACCGGATTTCCCGCTCTGGACCGCCGCGACCACGCTCAACGGCGGGCGCGCGGTGCACTACCTGTGCGACGAGGGCGCGGACTGGTGTCCGGATCCGGTCGATATCGAGGCCCGGATCACCGACCGCACCCGCGCTATCGTCCTGATCAACCCGAACAATCCGACCGGCGCGGTGTACCCGCCCGAGGTGCTGCGCCCGATCCTGGACATCGCGCGCCGCCACAACCTGGTGGTGTTCTCCGACGAGATCTACGACAAGATCCTCTACGACGGCCTCACTCACACCGCGACGGCCTCGCTGGCCCCGGATCTGCTGTGCCTGACCTTCTCCGGGCTGTCCAAGGGCTACCGCTGCGCGGGCTTCCGTTCGGGCTGGCTGGTGGTCTCGGGCCCCACCCAGCATGCGGCCAGCTATCTCGAGGGCCTGACCATGCTCGCGGGGCTGCGCCTGTGCGCGAACGTTCCTGCGCAGCAAGCGATCCAGGCCGCCCTGGGCGGATATCAGAGCATCCACGACCTCACCCTGCCCGGTGGCCGCCTGCGCGAACAACGCGACCGCGCCGTGGAAGCCCTGACCTCGATTCCGGGCGTGTCGTGTGTGAAACCCAGGGGCGCGCTGTACGCGTTCCCCCGCATCGATCCGGCCGTCTACCCGATCCACGACGACGAACAGTTCGTCCTGGACCTGCTGCTCCAGGAAAAGGTGCACATCGTGCAGGGCACCGGCTTCAACTGGCCCCACCCCGACCATTTCCGCATCCTGACCCTGCCGCACGCCGACGACCTCGAGGCGGTCATCGAACGCATCGGCCGCTTCCTGTCGACCTATCGGCAGTGAGCCGCAGCAGGTATCGCCCGGATCATCCACGTCGATCGGCACGCTAGGTTGGTGATCATGCAGCACGACGGCCCCAGCGGCACCGCACTCGTGACCGCGTACGCCCGCGCGTACCACCAGCTCGCGGACCGCCCGATCATCCTGACCGACCCGCTCGCACTGCCCCTGCTCGGCATCACCGAGGCCGAACTCATCGAAAAGGTCGATCCTGCAAGCGGACACATCGTCAGCGCGGTCAGCGACAAGTCCCGGCGCCAGTTCTTCGCCACCCGCACCCGCTTCGCCGAGGACCGCGTGGCAGCCGCCTACACCACCGGAACCCGCCAGGTGGTCATCCTCGGCGCGGGCCTGGACACCTTCGCCTACCGCAACCCGCATCCGGACCTGCACGTCTACGAGGTCGACCACCCCGCGACCCAAGCATGGAAGCGCGAACGGCTCACCGCCGCCGGAATCGACCACCCCGGCACTCTCACGTTCGTCCCGGTCGACTTCGAAACCCAAACCCTCGCAACACAACTCGAGTCCGCAGGCTTCGACCGCACCGCCCCGGCCGTCTTCGTCTGGCTCGGCGTCGTCTACTACCTCACCCCCGAGGCCGCCCGCGCGACCCTGCAATACACAGCCACCCAGGCCCCACCCACCGAGGTCGTCTTCGACTACCTCCAACCCGCCGGAACCGACGAGGAAAAAGCCCACCTCCGCGCCCGCGCCGCCAGCCTGGCCGCCGCGGGCGAACCCTGGCTCACCTCGTTCACCCCCGAAGAAATAGCCACCCACCTGCACACCCTCGGTCTCACCGACATCGACGACCGTCCCGCGATCACCGCGGTCGCCAGCTACCTCGACAACGCCACCGACATCGAATCCGAATCTCCCCGCCCCCTACGCGCCATCCGCCTGCTGCGTGCCGCCCACCCATCCCGCGACATCTAGCCCCGGCAGCCGGCACGCGAGCCCGGTCCGCTATCCGCCGCGCATCACGTGCGAGTCGCCGATCCGCGCACCGATGCCAGGCGCTTCCGGAGCGATCTCGAAAAATGTGGGTGTTCAGCCACATTCGGGTTGCGATCCGATGTGCGGGGCCGGGTCGGTGTGGGTGCGCGGGTACGGTTGCGGGTGATGAGCACAGCTGCCGAATCCGCCGATCCGGGCTCGCCGGGGCAGGTCGTGGTGCCCGAGCCGGTGCGGGCCCAGGTGCGGCGCGGGGTGCGCAGTGTGCTGGTGGACGCGGCCGCGTTGCGGGAGGTGCGGGCCCGGTTCGATCAGGAGCAGGCCGCGGCGCTGGGGCGGTATCTGGAAGCCTCGCAGTCGCCGAATACGGTGCGCGCGTATCGATCCGATTGGATCGCGTGGTCGGGGTGGTGTGCTTCGGAGGGGCGTTGTGCGCTGCCGGCCGACCCGCTGGATGTGGCGGTCTACCTCGCCGCGGCCGCCGACACGCGCAAGCCGGACCGCGCGTGGGCATTCAGCGCCGCCACGCTCGAACGCAAGAGTGCCGCGATCGCCGCAGTGCACGCCGCCAACGGGCTGACCTCCCCGACCCGCACCGATGTGGTGCGCCTGACCCTGCGCGGTATCCGGCGCACCCGTCGCACGCAGCCGCGCCGCAAACGCCCCGTGCTGCTGCACACTCTCGAACAACTGCTGGCGGGTCTGCCCGAGCCGGGCTGGCCCACCGTACCCGCGCGCCGCCGCGACGCGCTGATCCTGCTGGTCGGATTCGCCGGGGCGTTGCGGCGCAGCGAGATCGCGGGCCTGCGCATCGGCGATATCCGGGTCGACACCGACCACGCCAACGGCGAGCCGATCCTGCTGATCCAGTTGCCCGCCACCAAGACCGACCCCACCGGCGTCGCCGCCCAGCGCGTGGCCCTCCCCCGCGGCCGCCACCCGCACACCTGCCCGGTCTGCGCCTACGCGGACTGGATTCGCCTGCGCGAGAACCACTTGCACCACGGTCGGCGTACTCTGCGCACCGCGCTGGAATCCGTCCCGGCCCCCGATCCGGCGATCCACCGCTGCCACGGTTTCACCGGAACCACCATCACCGACCCGAACCTGCCTCTGTTCCCCGCGGTATCCCGGCACGGCGGCATCGGCGCGACCCCCATGTCCGGCCGCGCGGTCGCCGAGTTGGTCAAACGCTACGCCGCCCGCGCGGGCCTGGACCCCACCCTGTTCTCCGGCCACTCCCTACGCGCCGGATTCGCCACCCAGGCCGCCCTCGGCGGCGCCAGCGACCGCGAGATCATGCGGCAGGGCCGCTGGTCCAACCCCCGCACCGTGCACGGCTACATCCGCACCGCCAACCCCCTCGAGGACAACGCCGTCACCCGCCTGGGCTTGTGAGGATCAGCGCGCGGTCACGAATTCCGTTATCGCGGTGGTCAATTCGGGTGCGAAGAACGCGCTGCCGTGATCGCCGGGCACCCGTACGAACCGCGCGTTCGGCAGCAATTCCGCGAGCCGATCGGCATCGGCGCGTTCGTCTCGATCGCCGATGGCGACCAGTACCGGGACGGTGATGCGGCGCAGGTCGTCCTCGGGTGTCGGCATGAGCGACTCCAGCACGTGCAGCAGTGCCCGCGGGTTCGCGCCGCCGTGCAGGATCGCGCGCGCGGCGCGTTCGTCGGCCGAATCCGGTTCGAACGCAACACCATCGACGAGTGCGGTGAGTACGCGACGATTCGCCCCGCCGCCCTGGGGACCGCTCACCTTCGCCAAACCCTGTCCCGCCACGATCGCCCGGCCGGGCGCCGCGCCCCGCGCGAGCATCCGGACCGCGATCCGCGCGCCGAGCGAATACCCGCCGAGGTCGTACTCCTGGTCGCCGAGCCCGAGGTGGTCGACGAGCGCGAGCCCGTCGGTGGCGAGCGCGTCGGCGGGATACCCGCGCGGATCATCGGCCCCGCCGCTGTCCCCGCAGCCGCGGAAGTCCGGGACGACCACGCGATGCCCCCGCTCGGCGAGCGTACGAACCAGTTCGGTGTCGAGCATGCGCGCGCCCGCGCCGCCGAAGCCCGGCAGCAGAATCAACGTCCGCCCGGCCCCGGTCTCGTGCCATGCCAGTTCCACACCATCGGAGCCGGTGAACAGATGTGCGCCCATGGGTACCAGAGCGTAGTTCGCATCGATTCACCGCGGCCGCGAGCAGCCGCACGATCCGGGGCAACACCTTGTCGCGCAACTCCTCCACCCCGCAATCTTGCGCGACAACAACTTTCGTCGAACCATCCCTGGATCGTCCGGTATCCCCGGACGCGTGGTATCGCATCGGGTCGGATCTCCGCAGATCCGTGCGAGGCGTTCAGTCGGGTGGGGCGAGGCGCTGGTCGTAGACGCTCGCGAGGTCGTTCAAGGCGGTGGCGCAGTCGCCGGTGAAGCTGGAGCCGTGCATGATCGCCAGGGTGGTCGGGTGTAGTTCGGCCAGGCGGCGCAGGGTGGTGGGGACCGCGGGGCCCAGGGAGGTCTGGTGGAAGACGTCCTCGGCGAGGGTGGCCGGTTCCACCAGGTCGGTGTCGGTGATCGCGGGGCCGTCGCCGAGTTGGGTCATCAGGTCGCCGCAGAACAGGACGCCGGTGGTCTGCTCGTACAGCACGCGGGACTCCCAGTTGTGCGGGGCGTGTGGGGTGTCCAGGTGTTGAATTCGCTTGTCGCCCAGGTCGATGACCTCACCGTCGTCCAGTCGGCGGGGTAGCCGGTCGGCCATGTCGTCCAGGGACACCACACAGCCCAGGACTCCGTGGGCGACCTGGGCGCGCGGGGCGGCGGCGAGGAAGGAGTTCATCGCCCCGGACTCGTCGGCCTCCACGTGCCCGAAGGTGATCCAGCGCAACTGTTCCACCGGCCGGATCCGCCCGATCGCGGCGGACACCTGCGGGAACAGCGCGCGCATACCGGTGTGGAACAGCAGTGGTTCCGCGGCGTCGACGAAGAACTGGTTGAAGGTGAACCCAGTGGGCCCGACCTCCGGGACGAAAGTCGAGAAACGGTAGATACCGTCAGCGATCTCATCGGTTCTGGTCTGCACGACCCAACACCTCCTGATGCCGAACCGGCAACCCCGGGTATGTGCGCAGCCTACTCGCCGGACTCCCCCTCCGGAACCGTCCCGGCACCGCATTCCGGCCATCCCCCGGCATACGATTCGAATCACCGACCACTCGACCAGGCAGGAGCGCCATGAGCACCGCCGACCACCTCGACTACGCCGATATCGAGGACGCCGCCCGGCGCATCGACGGGCACATCCGCCCGATCACCCTCGCCCCGGCCGACACCACCCCCGATGCGGCCGGATCACTGTGGCTGGCACTGGAATTCATGCAGCACACCGGCACGTTCAAGGCGCGCGGCGCGGCGAACTTCCTGGCCGCGCACCTCGAGGACCACACCCTGTCCGAGGTCGGCGTCACCATCGCCTCCGGCGGCAACGCCGGACTCGCGTGTGCCTGGGCCGCGCGCCGACACGACATCACCGCGACGGTATTCGTCCCCGCCAACGCCCCCGCCGTGAAGGTCGCCCGGCTGCTGGCCTACGGCGCGCGCGTCGAACAGATCGGTGACAGCTACGCCGACGCCGCCGAAGCCTGCGCGAAATTCGCCGCCGACACCGGCGCACTGCAATCCCACGCTTACGACAATCCCCTCATCGCGGCCGGAGCCGGAACGCTCATGCGCGAAATCCACGCCCAACTGCCCAGCGTGGACACCGTGCTGGTCGCGGTCGGCGGTGGCGGCCTGTACGCCGGAATCGCCACTGCCGCAGCACATCACGGAGTCCGGGTGATCGCGGTCGAACCCGAGAACTGCCGCGCCCTGCACGCCGCCCTCGAGGCCGGACAACCCGTCGCGGTCCCAGTCGACTCGATCGCCGCGGACTCCCTGGGCGCACGCATCGTCACCCCACTGGCGCTGACCGCCGCCGCGGCCTCGGACACCCGCTCCCTGCTCGTCTCCGACGCGGACATCATCGACGCCCGCGCCCGACTGTGGGACCACCGCCGCCTCGCGGTCGAACACGGCGGTGCCACCGCCCTGGCCGCTCTCACCAGCGGCGCGTACGTGCCCGCTCCCGATGAAACCGCGTGCGTTGTCCTGTGCGGAGCGAACACCTCCCTCGCCGACCTCGACACATCGAGCCGCTGAGTCCCGCTCACCGTGGGTTCCAGCAGCAGTTGCCGAAACAACGAATATGCGTAAACCGTTGGTATCGAACAGTTTCGCGCTCCGGGTGCGCGTTTCGTCTGGTAGTCCGGGACTCGGTGCGAGGATCAGGCACCACATTTGTTCGGACTGGCCCTCGAGATGCCGGGACATGCCCTCGTGGACGTAGAGCAGGTCACGTTCGAGGGCGTGGACCGACTCGCCCCCGTGCAGCCGACGGGCGATGTCATCGGCCGATGAGACCGGCCGGGGCTTGTGGCGACGCGGGTATTCGCAAACCAGGAGACATTCTCGGGTAGCCGCCGTGGATCAACGGACCGGCCTCGAAGAATCCCGCGAAGTCGGTTCACCGAACCACTGATGCAAGGCGTTCGACAGGGTCGACATGTTCGGGTTCTCGTCGGCGGCCCAAGCGACGTACCCGTCGGGCCGGATCAGCAGCGCGGACCACCCCGTCTGCTGTGCGGGTGCGATCGACACCACCTGTACCCGAGCGGCCCAGCCATCGACCGCGTCCCGCACTGTCGGGTTGCCGGCCAGATCCAGCAGCAGTGCACGTCCGTCGGCGCAATGGTCGCCGAGGTGTGTGCCGTCGGCCAGCTCGATATCCGGGGCGGGTGCTCCGACCATGTCGTGCGCCCCGGGCTCGTACCGGTGCAGGATGCCGGAAAGCTTGGCCAGTACGTAGGTCGCGCCGTCGGGTGTGGCGATGAGGTCGCTGAGCACGGTGCGCAGCGCCGAACTGCGTGCATCGGTGCGCAGTCCGGCGACTTGTGCGCGCGTCCACTCCAGCACCCACTCGCCGACGGGATGCCGCTCGGTGGTGTAGGTGTCGAGCAGATCCTTTGGCGCCCAGCCCTTTACGACGGCGGCGAGTTTCCAGCCCAGGTTCACCGCGTCACCGATGCCGAGGTTCTGTCCTTGCCCGCCCAGTGGTGAATGCACGTGTGCCGCGTCGCCGGCCAGCAGCACCCGGCCGAGTCGATACGTGGTCGCCTGTCGGGTGTGGTCGGTGAAGCGGGTGGCCGAGTGGATCGCGGTCACTTCGACGTCGACACCCGCCACCTTCCGCAGCGTCGCCTCCAGCTCCGCGGGCGTGATGGATGCGTCACGATCGTCCGGTGGGCCGTCGAGCTCCACGGTGACTATCCGCCCCGGGTACGGCCCGTGCAGATAGACGCCGCCGTCGGTGCGATTCCACCCGACTCGCAGTTTCTCGTGACCGATCATGTCGACGACGAACTGGCGCGCGGTGATCTCCGGGTCCACACCGGGGAAGTCGAATCCGGCGAGTTTGCGCACGACACTGCGCCCGCCGTCGGCGCCGACCAGCCATTCGCCGCGAACCGTGCGTCCGTCGCCCAATTCGACTGTGACACCGTCACTCTCGGCGGTGAATCCGGCAACCTCGGTGCCGCGCAGTACCGTGACGCCGAGCTCGGCCGCACGCTCGTTCAGCAGCGCCTCGATCTCCTGCTGCGACACCAGGACCACTCCGGCCGCAGGTCCGGCATGCGTGAACATCGGACGTGTGAAGTCGACCAGACCGATGTCGAGCACAATGCCCGAGAAGTGGGCTCCGACCGGACCGCCGCCGGCAGCGTTGTCGATGCCCTTGGACGCCAGGAACTTTCGTGTCCGCTCGACCGCGGCGTCGTGGAGTTCCTGTAGTTGCGGCAACATGCCGCGCCGTTGAAAGGCCCGGACCGTCGCCAAGTTCACATACCCGGCTTTCATCGTCGGGTCGATACTCGTGAGCCGTTCGATCACCAGCACGTCCACCCCGGCCAACCCCAGCTCGCACGCCAGCATCAGGCCGACCGGGCCACCTCCGGCGATCACCACGGAGTAGTCGGCTGCCCGGCCCGAGCGACTGTCTACGGCCTCGTGCGATGGAGCCAATGGATTCCCCTCGATCGTCGACGCTGGACCGGGCGGACGCGGAGAGCGTTCAACCCTGGCACACTAAAGCAGTCTTCGACTGCGTTAGGAACTATAAAGCCGCCGCCCACACAAACGCAAGCACTGACTGCGTTAAGGTGCGAGGGGTGAACGAGCGACAGCCAGTCCGACGGCCCGGCGGGCGCGCCGCCCGCGTCGGCGCGGCGGTCCACCGGGCGGTCACCGACCTGATCTGCGAACGCGGCTACGGCAACTTCACCGTCGGCGAGATCGCGGCCCGCGCGGGCGTCGCAGACAGCAGCATCTACCGCCGCTGGGGCAATCTGGAATGCCTGCTCGCCGAGGTGGCGCTCACCCGCCTCGACGCGGTCTCACCGATGCCCGACACCGGGAGCCTGGAGGGCGACCTGCGCACGTACGCGGCCCAGGTGGCCCGCGAAATCACCGGCCCCGACGGCCCCGCGGTCCTGCACCTGGCCATCGCCCTGTCGAGCAACGGTCAGCAGGGCCTGCGAGCCGCCGACAACCTGCGCACCGAACGCATGCGCCAACTACAGTCCATGCTCGACCGCTCCCACGACCGCGGCGAGCACGCCCCCGACGCACTCGACGTACTCGACCACATCCTGGCCCCCATGTACATCCGAGTGCTGTTCGACATGGGCCCGCTCACCTCGGACTACATCGACAGGCTCGTCGACCGATTGCTGTGATCCCGGCTCCCGAGAAGCAGCGCACTACCGATTCAGTCGATGCCCGAACGACTCGGACACCGTAACAACGTGCGCCGGAACAGGATTCACAAAGTCCCCGCGCGCGCATCCCGCCACAGATCCACCGCACCGTCCTCATCGAGGAGCGCGTCGATCTCGACCAGTTCCGCCGGGCTCAACGACGAATTACCCAGCGCCGCGACGTTCTGTTCCAGCTGCTCGACCGAGGACGCGCCGATCACCAGCGAGGTCACCCGCGGATCCCGCAACGCCCACACCAGCGCCAACTGCGCGAGCCGCTGACCGCGCCGCGCGGCGATCGCGTTCAGCGCACGCAGCCGCGCGATCATCGACTCGGTCAGCAACTCGCTCTGGAACGACTTACCTTGCGTCGCACGCGATCCCGCCGGAATACCGTCCAGGTACCGGGCAGTCAGCAGGCCCTGCGCCAGCGCGGTGAACCCGATGATCCCGAAACCCTCCGCGGCCGCGGTGTCGAGCAGCCCCTCGGTCTCGATCCAGCGATTGAGCATCGAATACGAGGGCTGATGGATCAGCAGCGGGGTGCCCGACTCCCGCAGCAGCCCCGCCATCCGCGCCGAATGCGCCGCGTCATAGGAGGAGATCCCGATGTACAGCGCCTTACCTTGGCGCACCGCGGTATCCAGCGCGGCCGCGGTCTCCTCGAGCGGCGTGGTCGGATCGAACCGGTGCGAATAGAAGATGTCGACATAGTCCAGCCCCAACCGGGACAGCGACTGATCCAGCGAGGCCAGCACGTATTTGCGCGACCCGCCGCCCTGCCCGTACGGCCCCGGCCACATATCCCACCCGGCCTTGGTCGACACGACCAACTCGTCGCGATAGGCCGCGAGATCCTCCCGCAGCAACCGCCCCGCATTGATCTCCGCGGACCCGTACGGCGGACCGTAGTTGTTCGCCAGATCGAAGTGCGTGATCCCCAGATCGAATGCGCGCAAAGCGATCTCACGCTGCACCGCGAACGGCCGATCATCCCCGAAGTTGTGCCAGAACCCGAGCGAGAGCACCGGCAGATCCAAACCCGAACGGCCGGTACGCCGATACTGCATCACCCCGTCGTAGCGGGCAGGGTCGGCACGGTAGGTCATCGGACTCCTCTCACGGTCGATCCGGTGATTCAAACACGGCGGCCGCACCCCGGCAGCGCGGACCGCACTCGCACGGCAACTCGGACCGTGGGCGGCGGACCACCGACCGCCAACTCCGGCAACGCCGCAACTGGACATACGACCATGTTCGGCGAACAATGACCACCGCTCCGGAGCGTCCGATCCGTACCCACCCGCGCTCCGGCTACCGTGCAGCTCGACCAGCCACTCGACGCCGAGGAGTCCGATGCGCCCGCTCACCCGACGCCACGCCCTGGCGGCCCTGGCCGCAGGCACCGCCGCCGCCCTCGCCGGACCGGCCGCCACCGCGGCCGCCCGCTCCGCGGCCCCGGCGACCGTGCCGCCCCTGGGCCGCGACTTCCTCTGGGGAGTCGCCAGCGCCGGATTCCAATGCGAAGGCCATGCCCGCGACAGCAACTGGACCCGCTACGTCGCGAAGAACTCCGGCTACGACCCCTACCGCGAGGCCGTCGACTTCTACACCCGCCACCCCTCCGACATCGCCCTGGCCGCACAACTCGGCGTCAACGTCTACCGCATCAGCGTCGAATGGTCCCGCATCCAGCCCACCCCCGGCCACTGGGACGAGGCCGGACTCGCCTTCTACGACCGCGTCCTGGACACCATCGCCGCCCACGGCATGCGCCCGATGATCACCCTCGACCACTGGGTCTACCCCGGCTGGGTCGCCGACCGCGGCGGCTGGGCCAACCCCGGCATCGTCGAACTGTGGCTCGCCAACGCCCGAAAAGTGGTGGACCGCTACGCATCCCGCACACCACTCTGGGTCACCTTCAACGAACCCGCCTTCTACCTGGTCAACGAACTCACCAACAACGGCGTCGCCGCGGACCAGGTACCCGCGATGCAACAGCGACTCGCCCAGGCGCACAACACCATCTACGACCACATCCACCGGCGGCAGCCCGGCGCGCGCGTCACCAGCAACGTCGCCTACACCCTCGGCACCGCCGAACCCGTCGTCAACGGCCCCATGGTCGACGCCATCGCCGCCAAACTCGACTACCTCGGCATCGACTACTACTACGGCTACAGCCCCCAATCGGTGCTGACCACCTCCCCCGCCGACTTCAAGAAACTCTGGAACCAGCCGCTGCAACCCGAGGGCATCTACTACGCGCTCGAATACTATGCGCGCCGCTTCCCCGGCAAACCCCTCTACATCGTCGAGAACGGCATGCCCACCTACAACGGACAGCCGCGCGCCGACCACTACACCCGCGCCGACGACCTGCGCGACACCGTCTACTGGCTGCAACGCGCCAAGGCCGACGGCATCCCGCTGATCGGCTACAACTACTGGAGCATCACCGACAACTACGAATGGGGCAGTTACGCACCGCGTTTCGGCCTCTACACCGTCGACGTGCTGACCGACCCCACCCTCACCCGCCACCCCACGGACGCGGTACCCGCCTACTCCGCGATCACCCGCGCCGGCGGCGTCCCCGCCGGATACCGCCCCACCCGCGCGCCGGCCGCCTGCGCCCTGGGCGACGCGCCGACCAGCTGCGCCGATCCGGTCACCGTGCCGCGCTGAGGAATTCACGCCGGACCTGCCCGTATGGTGAGTTCATGACAATCGAACCCGAGCTCGATCCGGCCCGAGTCGAGATAGGGCGGTTCTACCCCCAGTCACCCGAAATCGTCTGGCGGGCACTGACCGAACCCGCCCTGCTCGAACGCTGGCTGATGCCCTCGACCGGTTTCGATCCCGCGGTCGGCACCCATTTCCTGCTGTCGATGCCGGACAGCAGCACCGCCGAGATCGCCTGCGAGGTGCTCGCCACCACTCCCGGCGAGGCGATGACCTGGAGCTGGATGGACCTGCGCGCCCCGCAACCCGCCCGCTGGATCGTGGACTGGGAGGTGCACGCGCAGGGACACGGCACCCGCCTGCTGCTCACCCAGACCGGATTCGACATCGCGGACAAACGTCAGAAGATGGCCCGCAACGCCATCGAACGCGGCTGGCGGCAGGTACTGGCGACCACCCTCGCCGAGGTCCTCGACCAGCTCTGAGGCTCAGGCCGAACGCGACTCCGCGGTCGTGCGCGCCGCCGCCGGACTCTTCCCGAACGCCAGCACACCGTCCTCGATCCTGCCCTTGCGCAGCAGTTTGCGATCCCGGAAATAGTTGTTGATCACCTGCCACGGACCGTTCGTCCCCTGCCGCGGCATCACCGCGTCGCCGCGCTGGATGTAGCCGGAGGTCAACGCGCCGCCCATCATCGAATCCTCGGAGCGATCCCCCTCGCGCGGCACCGGGACCACCGTCGAATACCCGTGTGCGCGCATATGATTCAGCAATCGGCAGAAGTACTCCGCGGCCAGATCCGCCTTCAGCGTCCACGAGGCGTTCGTGTAACCGAGCACGATCATCGCATTGGGCACCCCGCCCAGCAGCGCGCCCTTGTAGGCGACCAGATCCCGCGTCCGGGTGGGGTTACCGTCGATCACCAGTTCCGCGCCACCGAGTATCTGCACCGTCAGGCCGGTCGCGCTGATGACGATGTCCGCCTCGAGCTCCTCGCCCGACTCCAAGCGGATCCCGGTCTCGGTGAAGGTCTCGATCCGATCGGTCACGATCGAGGCCCGGCCTTCGCGCAGCACCTTGAACAGATCCCCGTTCGGGACCACGCACAGCCGCTGATCCCACGGGTCGTAGCTCGGGCTGAAGTGCCGCATATCGATCCCGGACCCGACCTGCAACCGCACCGCGCTCAACAGCAGTTTGCGCGAGAGCGCCGGATTGGTCCGCGACAGCTGGAAACTGGCCCGCTGCAACGCGATATTGCGCGCGCGGCCGATCCGGTAGGCGATCGCCTCGGGCACCTTCGCCAGCTTGAACCCGACCGCGACCGGATCCTCCGCCGGGAGCGCGGTGATGTAGGTGGGCGAGCGCTGCAGCATCGTCACGTGCGCGGCGTCCCGGCTCATCGCGGGAATCAGCGTGATCGCGGTCGCGCCGCTGCCGATCACCACCACGCGCTTACCGCGATAGTCCAGATCCTCCGGCCAGTGCTGCGGGTGCACGATCGGCCCGCGGAAGCTCTCCTCGCCGGGGAAATGCGGCCGATAACCCTGGTCGTAGTCGTAGTAACCGGTGCAGCCGACCAGGAAATCGCTGGTGTAGGTCTCGGTCTCACCGGTCTGCTCGTCGATCGCGGTGACCGTCCAGATTCCCGCCTCGCTCGACCAGCTCGCCTCTGTCATCCGCCGCCCGAACCGGATGTGGTCGGTCACGCCGAACTCCGCGGCGGTATCGGCCACGTACTGCCGGATGTGCGGCCCGTCGGCCAGCACCTTGGTCCCGTTCCACGGTCGGAACCCGTACCCGAAGGTGTACATATCCGAATCGGACCGAATTCCCGGATACCGGAACAGGTCCCACGTCCCGCCGATGGCCGTGCGCCGCTCCAGGATGGCGTAACTGCGCCCGGTCCCCTCCCGGGTCAGATGGCAGGCCATCCCGATGCCCGACAGACCCGCGCCGATGATCAGTACGTCGACATGCCGCGTCATTGAGGTATCCGTTCCGTGTGATCCCACCCGGACGACCGTGACCGGGCACACCCCGAAGGTTACCTGTTATTGGTGGTTACGTCTATATGATCACCGCTCTCCCGTCGCACCAGCCCCCGGAAACGGCGAAGAACTCTCAACCAGAGGCTCCCACCCCGGACGATACGAGCCCAGACCGACGCACCCTTTCCTCGCCTGAGCCGTTTTAGACCGGTTTCGGCCAATGTTGGCCGAGTCCAGTCTGGATAGTTTTAATGTATGGATGCGCATATGTCGATACACCAATTGGAGGTATCCAGAACATCGCAGCTGCTCACCGATCCAGTTCCAGCCGCACTCAGCCGGATCGAGATGCGTTCATCTTCACCGGCACTATCCGGCCCAGCGCCTCTCCTCGCCTTATCGAGGGGCCGAATCTGCTTGTTGTCCTTGCTATTTCGGCGAACACGTCCCTCCCCCGGATCGGATTGACACGTTGCCGGAGTGGACATGTTTCAGTACGCATATCTTTGTATGAGTGTCTTCCAGAACGGTGATGCTGTTTTGGAGAACTCCACCGCGAGCCCGGCTCCGAGCACACGCACGGACGGCTCGGGGCCGGAAACCACACGCCTCGGTATCCCCCGTGCAACGACTTCGCGCCGATCCCGATCGGTCGCCGGAAACCGTTCGCGGGCACATGTTTTCGCAGTAACCTTGAGGGACGAGGTGATGAGGGTGGACGTCGTTGTCTTCGCCGGATGCGCGATGGCCGTACTGGTTGCCTGGTGTGTCGTCGCGTTGCGGATCACCGGGCGGATGCCGGGTGTGCGGCGGCGACCGGCCCCGCCCACTCCCCCGGCACCCCAGGATCAGCCCGCGCCGGTGATCGACCTGCGGCTGAGCGTCGAATGGGCGTCGCCGCGACAGGTCTGGCCCGCGCTCACGGCCGAGAACACGCTGCTCGCAGCCCGGCTCGCCGGACGTCTCACACCGGGGGAATACCGCGCCCGCATGCTCGAGCTGGCCCGCCGCTGCGAACCGCGTCCGACCGCCGGAAGCGAGTGAGGCGGGGACCTTCGTCCCTCGGCCGCCCGCGCACCGACCCGATCCCCGAACACCGCGATCCGATCCGGCCCGCATTCACAGCGGCCGGTCTGATGTTCGTCGTGGCGGCGATCTGTGTGCCCTGGCTACCGGATTGGGCCACCGACTACGGCGCCATATTGGTTTACTGGGCAGCGGCCCTGTACCTGGCGATCGCGATAGGCTTGGTGCGATGGGCAGTACGGGCCCGACGAGCGAACCATCGTGGCCGCAGGCGCCGCAGGGAGAACGGATACCGCCGATGATCGAGGTTTTCCTGGTCGATGATCACGAGATCGTGCGTCGCGGCCTGGTCGACCTACTCGGGGAGGACCCCGAGCTCACCGTCGTCGGCGAGGCCGGCGACGTCGCGCAGGCGATGGCGCGCATCCCCTCCTTGCGCCCTGACGTGGCCGTCCTGGATGTGCGCCTGCCCGACGGCAACGGCATCGAACTGTGCCGCGAACTGCTGTCCCGGCTCGACGGCCTGCGCTGCCTGATCCTGACCTCCTACACCGACGAGCAGGCCATGATGGATGCGATCCTCGCCGGGGCCAGCGGTTATGTCGTCAAGGACATCAAGGGGATGGAACTGGCCCGCGCGATCAAGGAGGTCGGTTCGGGCAGGTCCCTGCTGGACAACCGCGCCGCGGCGGCCCTGATGACGCGGCTGCGCGAGGGCACCGACGGCCCGCTGGCGTCGCTGACCGACCAGGAGCGCAAACTGCTGGACCTGCTCGGTGAGGGGTTGACCAACCGGCAGATCGCCGAGCGGATGTTCCTGGCGGAGAAGACGATCAAGAACTACGTCTCCCGGCTGCTGGCCAAACTCGGCTTCGAGCGCCGCACCCAGGCCGCGGTGTACGCGTCCAAACTCCGCACCGGACAACAGAATTCGTTCTGAGTTCCGCACGCCCGGTCAGTATCCGCCGCGCAGCGCGATCCCGCTGACGATCGTCGGCTCGATCGCGACGACCACGTCCCCGGCCCGATCCAGCCCCGACCGCAGCATCGGCTCGTAGCGCGCGATCAGATCCGGATCGGTGATCGGATGCGCGGGACCGGTGACCACCACCGCCCATCCGCTGCGCCCGTGCGGATCCAGGTCGTCGGCCTCGTACGCGACCACCACCCGGTCTCGCGCGCAGACCACGTCGGTGGTGCGGGAGATCAGCCGCACCAGCACGATGATCCGGTCGTCCCGCACGATGTGCCGCACCGGCCGGATCGCCGGCAGCGCGTCGCGGGTGAATACCACCCGCCCGCACGCCGCCTGGGCCAGCAGTCGCATGGCCTCGGCGCGATCGAGGTCGACCACGGAACCACGGTGGCCCGTCGGCCTGCTCTCGCCGCTCACGGGCTCCGGTTCGGTATCGGTCGGGTTGGGCTCGATCCACACGTCGCGACCGTCTCCTTCCGCACCACCTGCCGCCCCGTTACCGTCTCGTCATCCATCCGACCACCACACCCCGCCCGTCCGACAGAGAACAAGGTCCCGAGCCGCCGAGCCCCCGGCACCTGCGTGCCACACACTCCGGGCCGGGAGTATGCTTTCCGGGCCCGAGCGTGACTCCGCCGACTCTCAGGATTGCCGATATGGCCGATCTGCCGGACCCACCGCCGCGGTCCGCGCAGCCGTCCGCCGCCGAACCGTATTCGGTGCGTGATGCCCTGTCCCAGTTGCGATTACGGGAACTGCTCACCGAGGTCCGGGATCGCGTCGAGGAGGTCATCGACGTCCGGGACCGGATGGACGAGCTGGTCGAGGCGATCCTCGCGATCACCTCCGGCCTCGATCTGGACAACACCCTGCACACCATCGTGCGCACCGCGGTCAGCCTGGTGGACGCCGGGTACGGCGCGCTCGGGGTGTACGGACCGAATCGCCGCCTGGACAAGTTCGTGCACCAGGGCGTGGACACCGCCACCCGCGAGCGGATCGGGGTCCTGCCCCAGGGCCGCGGGGTGCTCGGCCTGATGTGCGATCCCCCGCACACGGTGCGGCTCAACGATGTGGCTGCGCATCCCGCCGCGGTCGGCTTCCCGCCGAATCATCCGCGAATGGGATCATTTCTCGGTGTGCCCGTTCGCATTCGGGACGACGTCCTGGGCGGGCTGTACCTGACCGAGAAGTCCGGTGGGCAGCCGTTCACCGAGGACGACGAGGTGATCGTCGAGGCGCTGGCCGCGGCGGCCGGGATCGCGATCGACAACGCCCGTCTCTACGAGTCGGTCCGCGCCCGCGAGGACTGGACCGCGGCCACCCGCGATATCACCACCGAATTCCTGGCCGGCGCCCCGACGACCGAGGTGCTGGCGCATCTGACCGACCGGGCTCGCGGCCTGACCCGTTCGCGGTGGGCGTATCTGGCGCTCACCCCGGATCCGGACGACCCGGATGCGGCGTCGGGCGAGCTGGAGATCTCCGAATGGTCCGGTCCCGCCACGCGATTCGGCCCCGGACACGCGCTGACCACCGTCGACACCGCGATCGGCGCGGTGCTGCGCAAATGCGAGACCGCGACGTTCGAGGACGCCGAGACCTGCGATCTGGCCGAGATCGTCCCCGACGCCGGCCCGGTCCTGATCGCCCCGCTGCACACTCCCGACGCCCGGATCGGGGTCCTGGTGTTGTCGCGCGACAGTGGATCCGGACCCTATTCGGCCGAAATCGCGGATCTGGTCACCGGTTTCACCGATCAGACCGCGATGGCGATGCAGTTGGCCCGCGCGCAGCGCCGGATGCAGGTGATCGACATCCTCACCGATCGCGACCGGATCGCCCAGGATCTGCACGATCACGTCATCCAGCAGCTGTTCGCCATCGGCCTGACCCTCCAGGGAACCATTCCGCGCGCGCAATCGCCGCAGGTGCGCGAGCGGCTCAGCGATGTGGTCAACGATCTGCAGGACGTGGTGCAGGAGATCCGCACCTCCATCTTCGAACTGCACGGTGGCGACCGGCGCGGTACCCAACTGCGCGAACGTATCGCGTGGGTGGTGCGGCAGCAGTGCGCGCACCGGCAGGTCCGCTCGGCGCTGCGGGTCGACGGGCCGCTGTCGGTGATCGGGCCGGAGCTGGCCGAGCACGCGGAAACCGTGGTGCGCGAAGCGGTTGCCGAGGCGCTGCGGCGTTCGGACACGACGAGCGTGGAGATCGCGATCGGGATCGCGGACGATCTCACGGTGCTGGTGATCGATGACGGCGTACCGGATCCGGGCGATCCGCAGTCCGACGCCGGGCTCGCGGATCTGCGCCGCCGCGCCGAACGTTCCGGCGGCCGGTTCACCGTGGGGTCGGCGGCTCCGGCGTCGAGCGGCACCCGCCTGTTCTGGTCCGCTCCCCTGCACTGATCGGCGACGTCGGTCGTTCCGGATGAAATCTCGTCCCCGATAAACATAGGTAGCCTATATAGGTATGTGATACACACGACATATGGGCACACCACATCCCGATGAGGACCTGGGCGAGATGGCCTCGACCCTGATCGAGGTGTCGGCAATGCTGGTGCGGCAGTTGCCGAGTCGTCAGCAGATCAGTCTCACCACGATCTCCACCCTCGGCAGGCTCGATCGGGAAGGTCCGCAGCGGCTCACCGCGCTGGCCACCGCCGAGGGCGTGGCGCAGCCGTCGATGACCCAGCTGGTGCACAAACTCGAGGCGGGCGGACTCGTCGAGCGACGACCCGATCCGCAGGACGGGCGCGGCTGCCTGATCGAGGTCACCACCGCCGGACGCCGGATCCTGGCCGAACGCCGTCGCGAGCGCCGGGACTGGCTGGCCGAACGCCTCGCCGCCCTCCCTGACCGGGAGCGCGCGGAACTCGGCGCGGCGATCCGGGCTGCACTGCCCATCGTGCGCCGGGCAGTGCAGCCCGGCGACGTGCTCGACAAGTAAGCGCGACAGGGGTTTTCACGATTCCTGCCGGAGTTCGACGGACGGAACGGATCGATGGCTATCGAAGAACTGACCCGCGCCGGGGGCGAGGGGCCCGGGGGCCGCAGCACCTGGATCGGGGTCGACCATCCCCGCTACAAGTGGGTGGCGCTGACCAATACCACCCTCGGCATGCTGATCGCGACCGTCAACGCCTCGATCGTGCTGATCTCGCTACCGGGCATCTTCAACGGCATCCGGCTCGATCCGCTACAGCCCGGCAATGTCAGCTATCTGCTGTGGGTGCTGATGGGATACATGCTGGTCACCGCCGTGCTGGTGGTCGCGCTGGGTCGGCTGGGCGACATGTGGGGCCGGGTGCGGATCTACAACGCCGGATTCGGCATCTTCACCCTCACCTCGGTGGCGTTGTCGCTGGATCCGCTGCACGGGGCGGGAGGGGCGCTGTGGTTGATCGGCTGGCGACTGGTGCAGGCCATCGGCGGCGCGATGCTGATGGCCAATTCCGCGGCCATCCTGACCGACGCGTTTCCGGCTCGGCAGCGCGGAATGGCGTTGGGCGTCAACATGGTTGCCGGTATCGCCGGATCGTTCATCGGTTTGATCCTGGGCGGCGCGCTGGTGGCGTGGGACTGGCGGTCGGTGTTCTGGGTGAACGTGCCGATCGGGCTCATCGGCACGGTATGGGCGTATCGCTCACTGCACGAGACGGGGGTGCGCACGCCCGGCCGGATGGACTGGTGGGGCAATCTGACCTTCGCGGTCGGGCTCACCGCGCTGCTGGCCGGAATCACCTACGGCATCCAGCCCTACGGCGGGCACACCATGGGCTGGACGAATCCGTGGGTGCTGGCCGGGCTGATCGGCGGGGTGCTGATGCTGGTGGTGTTCTGCATCGTGGAGGTCGAGGTCGCCGAGCCGATGTTCCCGCTGCGGCTGTTCCGCAACGCCGAATTCGCCGGGGGCAACGCGGCCACGCTGCTGGGCGCGATCGCCCGGGGCGGGTTGCAGTTCATGCTGATCATCTGGTTGCAGGGCATCTGGCTGCCGCTGCACGGGTACGACTACGCGGATACGCCGCTGTGGGCCGGGATCTATCTGCTGCCGCTGACGTGCGGATTCCTGGTCGCGGGACCGATCGCCGGATATCTGTCGGACCGGTTCGGGGCCCGGCAGTTCGCGGCGGCCGGGTTCGTGGTGATGGCGTTGTCCTTCGGCGGGATGCTCGCGCTGCCGACGAACTTCGCGTACTGGGTGTTCGCGCTGCTGGTTTTCGTCAACGGGCTGGGTAGTGGGTTGTTCGCCGCGCCGAATACCGCGATCATCATGTCCAGCGTTCCGGCCGCGGCCCGGGGTGCGGCGTCGGGGATGCGCGCGACGTTCCAGAACGCGGGCATGGTGTTGTCGATGGGCGTGTTCTTCTCACTCATGATCGCGGGGCTGGCCGGGTCGATGCCCAACACGTTGTTCAGCGGGCTCACCGCGCAGGGCGTGCCCGCGGCGGCGGCTCGCTCGATCTCGACGTTGCCGCCGGTGGGTGTGCTGTTCGCGGCGTTCCTGGGCTACAACCCGATCGAACATCTGCTGGGGCCGGACATTCTGCATCAGTTGCCCGCCTCGAATGCCGCGACGTTGACCGGGCGGCAGTTCTTCCCGAATCTGGTGTCGCAGCCGTTCCACGACGGGCTGGTCGTGGTGTTCTCGATGGCGATCGCGATGTCGGTGGTGGCGGCGGTTGCCTCGCTGGTGCGTAGTCGTCGGCCGGTTACGATGGGTGGGGAGTCCCTCGAAACCGCAACGGGCGCAACGGGTAACGAGCCTGCTGTGGCTGCGCTCGTCGATGCGGTCGAACGCGAGGACCTCATCGACTACCCCGTCGGCAATGTCTCCGGTATCGGCGGGCGGGTCACCGATGGGGGCGGTCGCGCGGTGGCCGGGGCGGCGCTCACGCTGATCGATCAGCGCGGGCGTCAGCACGGGCGGGCCCGCTCGCGTGACGATGGCGGATACGCGCTGTTGCTGCCGCCGCCCGGGCAGTACGTGCTGATCACCGCGGCCGATACGCGCAGGCCGCACGCGACGACGTTGTCCGTGGGGACGCGGCCGGTTACGCACAATGTGGTGTTGCCCGGCGGGGCGCGGCTGTCCGGCAGGGTGCTGGCACCGGGAGACAGCGCGGTATCGCAGGCCACCATCGTGGTCATCGATGTGCGCGGTGAGGTCGTCGGGACGGCCGTCACCGATGCCGACGGAAACTACGTGGTGCCCGGACTGTTCCCCGGGACGTTCACGCTCACCGCACACACTCCCGGATACCGGCCGACCGCGGCGGCGGTCGCGGTGGACACCGAGGACACCGTGCGCTGCGATCTCGCGCTCACTCACGCCGCCGCGATCTCCGGTACGGTCCGCCACGACTCCGGATCGCCCGTTCCCGATGCCCGCATCACGCTGCTGGCCGGTGACGGCACTGTGGTCGCCACGGCCGTCTCCGACGAGTCGGGCGGCTACACGCTCACGGATCTGATTCCCGGCGATTACACCCTGTGCGCGAGTGGGTATGCGCCCGTGTCGGGCGTCGTGCTGCTCAACGGGGCCGGGGATCCGAGGCTCGACCTGCATTTCGACACGCCGTCACGCTGAGCGGCGGCCGACCGGAGCAGCGAATGACGTTCTGGCAGTGCTGGATTGCATCGAATGCAGTTCCGCATCGATGGCGAGGCGGCGTCATGTGCCACATACCGTATGGCGCCGCCTCGATCTCGAAAAGTTCCCCGGTGACGAACCGCGCGCCCCTCCCTTCGCGCTTGACATGCATCGTCCATTTACGAGACTATGCAGCTCAGCCGATGATACGGAGGTGTTCCGATGGAGTGGACAGGCGCGAAGTACGCCGACGGCCCGACCGTCGAGGCGGAGACCTGGATCGACGCCGCACCGCAGCGGGTCTGGGAGATCGTCTCCGACATCACCCTGATGCCGCAGTTCAGCGATGAGCTCCAGGCGGCGAACTGGCTGGGCGAGGCGACGGGTCCGGCGGTCGGCAACGCCTTCGTCGGCAGCAACAAGCATCAGGCGCTGGGCGAGTGGCAGACCACCTCGCACGTCGTGCAGTGCGAGGCGCCGAAGACCTTCGCGTGGGCGGTGAGCGATCCCGAGAACCCCACCGCCACCTGGCGTTTCACTCTCGAGCCGCGCGACGGGGGCACCGCGTTGCGGGAGTGGATGCGGATGGGCCCGGCGCGGTCGGGGCTGTCGCTGGCCATCGATCAGATGCCGGACAAGGAGGAGAAGATCGTCTTCGTCCGCATGCGGGAGTTCGAAACGGCGATGACCGGTACCCTCGCGGCGATCAAGGACCGGGCGGAACAGCCGCGATGAGGACCGCGACGACCGTCGAGATCTCCGACAACGCCCGCGAGACGATGGATTTCGTGCTCGAAGCGGAGCGGCTCGGCCTCGACGTGTGCTGGGTGGCCGAGGCGTGGGGCTCGGACGCGCCCTCGGTGCTGGGTTATCTGGCGGCCCGGACGGATCGAATCCTGTTGGGCTCGGGCATCATTCAGCTCGGCACCCGTACCCCGGTGGCCATCGGGCAGGCCGCATTGACGCTGGCCGACCTGTCCGGGGGACGTTTCCTGCTCGGGTTGGGCGCGTCGGGACCGCAGGTCATCGAGGGGCTGCACGGTGTGCGGTTCGATCACCCACTCACGCGGATGCGCGAGACCGTGCAGATCCTGCGGCAGGTGTTCGCGGGCGAGAAGATTTCCTTCTCCGGCAAGCATTTCCGGATTCCGCTGCCCGGTGAATCACGTCCGATGCGGCTGTCCAAGGCCGGAAATCCGGACATCCCGATCCACCTGGCCACCCTCTCCCCCAGGATGCTCGAACTGACCGGCGAGATCGCGGACGGCTGGCTCGGCACCAGCTTCGTTCCCGAGGGCGCACACGCCTATTTCGACCATCTCGACACCGGCCTGGCCCGCGCCGGACGCACCCGCGCCGATCTGGACATCTGCCAGGGCGCGGAGATCGCCCTGTTCGACGACCGCGACCGCCTCCGCTCCCACATCGCCGGCCGCAAACTCGAACTCGCGTTCAGCATCGGCGGCATGGGCAGCGCGGGCACCAATTTCTACAACGCCGCCTACGGCCGCCAGGGCTGGTCCCAGGTCACCGACGAAATCCGCGACCGCTGGCAGTCCGGGGACCGCGAGGGCGCAGCCGCGCTGGTCACGGACGAAATGGTCTTGGCCACAACACTTATCGGCACCGAGGACATGGTCCGTGACCGCCTCCGCGTCTGGCGCGACGCAGGTGTGGACACCGTGCGCCTCTACCCGGCCCGGGACACCGTCCGGGACAAACTCGACACCCTGGCCCGGGCGCTCGAACTGGTCGCCGAGGTCGGCTGACCGTACCCGGAACTGCCCGTGGTCGATTATCGGATCGCGGCCGAACGCGTATTTCTCGCCAATTGCATCGATCGACTGAGCGCGGCGAAAAATTCGGGCGGATACATGTCGCGATTGGTCTTGATGAATATCGTTTCGTACGGATGCAGGGTGCGTCCGAAGAATTGATCCGCATAGCAGGGATCGCCCTCCCGAGAGGTGGGGTTGATCTCGGTGTGCGGTAGCCGGTAATCGATCGTATTGTATTCCGGCAGCAACGACCGGATATTGAGTCCACTACCGATCACCAGTTGCGACATCCGGATTTCGTAGTCGACCACGTTCTCCATGTGGGACAGCGAGCCCTGGTTCGGGTCGAACATTCCCGCGGCGAGCAACTGGACGAGCACCGCGCGCGGCATCGCGTAAATCATCGATTGGACATGCGTGAACGGCGGGGTGCCGCCGTGCCGGAGCTGAAATACCTTCGAGTGCGGCGAGTCGGGACTCAGGATGTTGATGGTCGCGCCGACCAGACCGACCTCCTCGTCGAGCAGGCCGAGAAACGCTTCGTACCAAGGCTTGTCGCTGTAGGCGGGCAGGTAGGGTCCGCGCACCGAGGAATTGACGAAGATGAAGTGCGTGTACTGCTCGATCGTCACCGCGCGGTGCAGCGCGACCGAATGCCCGCCGTAGTCGCGGTTGTGATTCGGTGCGGTGACATAGCGGATGTTCGGCAGTTCGGGCAGCCGCAGCGAGCACGAGCCCGAGAGCACCACCACGTAATCGACTTCGGGCACTATCCCGAACGTCAGGAAATGAGACAGATTCTCCCGGTATTCCCGATCCGCCTCGAAATAATGGTAGATCACACAAATACGGTTGTGCCGCCCGTCCGTATTCGGCGACCGGACGTCGTCGGCGACGAGATTCCCAGCGCTTCGATCCGTCACACCTTTTCCTTCCCTCTCACCTCGAAGACCACCGCTGACAGGTATTCGAGGCCGCGCGCAACCTTACCAACGGCGGTCGGTATCGCACTGGACGACCGCATAGTCGCCGCTGGTGCGCCAGGACGGATCGGTCGCGTCGAGTTCGGCGGCGCGGCCGTCGGGCAAGCCGGTGACCACATCGCATTTGAGGGTGCGCAGGGCGGTGACCGGGGAGGGGAAATAGGCGGTCAGAGTGGTGAAGGGGGTGGTCGGGGGCCAGTAGTTGTCGCCGACGAGGCGGCGGTAGTTCAGGTCGCCCTTGAGGATCGTCATGGTGGCGGTGGCGATTTCGGCCGTCAGGTCGTCGGGTAGGTCGTGGTATGTCAGTGGGGCGCAGAAGAATTCGTGTGTGCGTGGGATGAGGCGGTCCTCGGCGATCGCCTGCCACAGGCGCTGCCCGATGCGTTGGGGCTCCGGATCGGCGGAGGTGCGCAGCAGCCGAAGGACGGCCCGTAGATCGTGCGGGGTGGCGTCGGAGACGTAGTACGGCTGTGGTTTGAGGTAGAGCGTGATGCGCGCGGCCAGGCCCGTGGTGAGCAGGTGATCGGCCAGGACCAGGTCGGGCAGGAGTTCGCGGCCGGCGTTGTCGGCGATCAGGCAGACCGTCTGTTCGCGCGAATCATCCAGTGCGGCCCACAGTTTCGCGCTGTCGTCGACCAGCAGGCCGGTGCGGGCGCCCGGACCGGCGGTGAGGCGGAAGCCCAGATCGGCCTGATTGCCCCACAGTGCCGAGACGAGCAGCGCGTCGCGGGCGGTGTCGCCGGGTGCGGCCGAGAGATCGGCGAGGGCGGCGAGTTCGGCGGCGACCTGTGGGGTGTCGAGTTCGGCGTATTTCTTGGGCGCGAACGGATCGACCCCGGTCCACGGGCCGGGACCGAAGTATCCGACCGCCTCGAGCAGGCGGCGATAGAAATAGCTCTCGGCCCACAGGAACGACGCCGCGCGCCAGGGCCGCCCCCACAGCCCCCGGCCCCACGCGAGCCACTGCGGCAGGTCCGGTGCGGCGGTGTTCAGCTCGGTGATCAGGCCGTCGCGGCTCTCGTCGAGCAGGCGATGCAGGGCGTCGCGCTGGGCGGGTCCGTACGGGTGCGCGGCGATGACCTGATCGATGAGAACGGGGTGCCGGTCGTGGAATACGCTGTGCGCGAAGGTACCCGGGACTCCGGCGAGAATCGGCGGCGCGACGGTCATACCGTCGATCCTGTCGCATCGGTGCGCGCGGCGTGGAGGCGGCCCTCCCGCAGCCCTATTACGGCGATGAATCAATGGCTACTGATCAGCACACTCGATGTGACAGCTGGTCACATTCACTGGTCAGGGACACTCGGGCAGCGGCCGGAAATCGCCACGCACACCATAGATCACGTCGATGTACATCGAAATCCATTGTGCAGAACCCGGATTGGAATCCACCAGAACCGAGATCCCTACCAGTACTGACGACCGGCAAGGAAACGGGCCGCGGGGGCAATCGCGGCCCGTCCTGTCGAACCGTCCCGTTCAATCGAGACATCCGCGAGCTTAGCGAGCATTCAGCTATTTCGTGGCGTTTCGCCGGTTCCCGTCCGGCCGACCCGGGCGAGCGAGCGATCCAGCACGGTCACCACGAGCAGCACACCCGATACGACCAGCACGAACAATCCGAGATCGTGCAGTCCGGCGGTATTCGCGGTGACGGGGAAGAACGCGCCGTTGGCGCTGGAGGCGATGAGCGCGCCGAGGTACGTGAACGTCCGCAGCAACCCCGCGGAGGAACCCATCCGCGTCGGATCGGCCTGGTGATACACCGCGTTCTGATTGGCCAGATTGAGCAGACCCTGCGGTACGCCGACCACCAGCGCGAACCCGAGCAGCAGCCAGATCGCCGTGGCACCGTGCGTCAGCAGCAGTAGCGCACCGCTGATCAGCTGGACCAGCGCGCCGACCACGAGCTTGCCGCGAATCCGCGGGCCACGGCCGGTCGTGGTGGAAACCAGAATCGCGGTCACGAACGTCGGCAGCAGCACCAGCCCGGCCACCGACGCGCTCAACCCTCGCCCCTCCTCCAGCCACTGGGTGAATCCGTACAGGTAGCAGTAGGTGACCGTGGCCGCGAGCACGGTCCGCGCATAGGTGGCGACCAGCGGTAGATTACCGCCGAGCACGCGCAGATCGATGAACGGTTCGGCGGCGCGCAACTCCCGTATCACCAACGCGACCGCGCACACCGCACTGATCGCGAGCAGATACAGATTCGACACCCGCGGGGTCATCACGAACAGCAGCAGCGCGACCAGCATCCCGGCGAACGCCACGATCCCCGCGAAGTCGATCCGGGACAGCGAGCGCGAATCGCCTTGCCGCACATCCGCATTCGGGAACCGCAACCAGCCGAGCACGAATCCGGCGACGGCCAGTGGCAGGTTCACCGCGAACGTGGTGCGCCAGCCACCCAGACCGATCAGCACCCCGCCCAGCGACGGGCCGATCACCGAGATCGTCTGATTCGCCACCGCCAACAGCGTCAGGATGCCGCCGGGGCTGTCCTTACCACTGCGTTCGGACTCGCTGCGCAGCAGATACATCGCCGAGGGATATCCCGCGCAGGTGCCGAATCCGAGGATCACCCGCGCGAGGATGAGCACCCCCAGGTTCGGCGCGAAAGTGCCCAGCACACCGGCGATTCCGGTCAACGCGGTGCCCGCGAGGAACAGTCGGCGGGGACCGTACAGATCCACCAGCCGCCCGACGACCGGTTGTCCGACGGCCGTGGCCAGGTACAGCGCCGAGATCAGCCAGGCCGTCTGCGCGGGCGGCGCACCGAACGCGCGTCCGATCGGCACCAGCGATACCGCGATGATCGAGGAGTTGATCGGATTCAGGATCGACCCGAGCACCATCGGGGCGATGAGTTTGCGGTCGAATCCGTTGTCGTCGCGGTGGATGCGCCGCAACGGCGCGGCGACGCGTTCCAGTACTGCGGTCAAGAGCTCACCTCGTCACGAATCGAGCTGGATCAGCCGTTCCATCAGGGCCGCGGCCTCGAGGATCGTGGTCCGCTCGGCTTCGGTGAAGTTGTCCTCCAGTTGCCTGGCCAGCCACTCCTGCCCGCTCCGGGATCGATCCTCGAAGATCGCACGGCCGGCGGGACTCAACGACACCAGCTGTTTGCGGCCGTCCCGCGGATCGGGGCGGCGGTGGATCAGACCCCGTTCGTCGAGGACGGCGAGGGTGGCGGCCATGGATTGCGGGCGCACCCGCTCGGCCGCGGCCAGTTCGCTGGCCGACGCGTCACCCTGTTTGCCGAGTCGGCTCAGCACCGCGGTCTGCGTCGGGGTGAGCTCGCGGTTGTCGGCGAGTTCGTTCAGACGGCGACGGAGGCGGCCGACCGCGGTCCGCAGTTCGCGCGAGGCGCGCACGGCGGATTCGGAGACATCTCCAGGGGTCTGGTCCATGCTTTTACGTTAAGCTAATCAGTTTGAACTGTCCAGTTTGGACTGAATACCTTGTCGAATGTCACGCGCGCCCGCGCAGTCACACAGACGCGAAGGATCTTCCGATATGTCCGGATGGGCCGAAGGATCTTCTCTATCGTCGACAGTATGCGCAAGACCGATCAGCCCTCCGCAGCACGTCCGGCACGCACGCCCGCCGCACTCGACGACGTCGACCACATCCTGCTCGACGAACTGTCCCGCGACGGCCGGATCACCAACCACGCGCTGGCCGCCGCGGCCGGTATCGCGCCCTCGACCTGTCTGGGCCGGGTCCGCTCACTGGTCGAACGCGGCGTCATCCGGGGTTTTCACGCCGACATCGATCCGGTGGCGCTGGGCCGCAGCCTGCAAGCCATGATCGCGGTGCGGGTGCAGGCCGGTGCCCGCCCGCACCTGGCCGAATTCGGCGAGCAACTCGCCGCGCTCGACGAGGTGATGAACGTGTATTTCATCGCCGGGGCCGACGATTACCTCGTGCATGTGGCCACCGCCGATACCGAGGGGTTGCGCCGGTTCGTGCTGCAACACCTCAGTGCCCGTCCGGAGGTGGCGAGTACCGAGACGATCCTGATCTTCGAACACGTTCGGCCGCGTACCCGCACGTCCAGATAGCTCACCGAGCCACCGCCGACGGATAGCGTGGAAAATCCGACGCCCGGCAAGCAAGGCTCGCACGACTTAGACTGTCCCGGACACGAAATTGGTTGTGGCGGGGGATGTCGCGGAAAGGCTGAGGCGCGATGGCAAGGCGGACGGTGGTCGCCGATGTCGCCGACGAACTGGCGCGCCGGGTCGCATCGGGCCGGTACGCACCCGGCGATCTGATGCCCTCGGTACGCGGGGTCGCCGAGGAATTCGGAATGAATCGCGCTACGGCACAACTGATTCTGGGCCGCCTCGAATCGTACGGCTTCGCGCACGCGCGCCGCGGCAAGGGGTTCACCATCCGCGATGTGCGCGAGGAGGGCGGCGTCGAGGTGTACCGCAGGCTGTTCCGCCTGTCCATGCCCACCCCCGACCTGGCGATCGAGATGTTCGGCGACATCGTCACGATGGAGCGGCAGATCCTGTTCGATGCCCTGCTCTCCTACACCGCCGCTCGCCAACGCATCGATCACCCCACCCTCGAACACGATATCGACACACTGGAATCGCTTGCGCGCGAAGCAGATCCGGACCCGTCGCGCATGCTCGCCGCCGAGGTCGCACTGGTCCGCCGATTGCTCGGCGCGCTCGGCCACACCATGCAACGTGCGGTCCTGAACAGCATCGGCGAGATGATCGCCGAGGTCCCCGAAGCCGTCGCGGCGTACTACGCCGTCGGCCCCCAGTTGCACGTCCGGGTATGGCGCGCCCTCGCCGCGGTATGGGAGGCCGGTTCCTCCCCCTCGCCCGCCCAGATCGAACAATTCGAGCACCTGTTCACCACCTTCCACGAACGAGTGGTCCACCGATTCGCCGAACTCGTCACCACCCCACCCGAATCGGTGAGTGGCGCAGCCTGATCGGGTTCAGCAACGTCTCGCCAATCGGCGAGCGGCATCGTCCGTTCGGGTCCTGCAACGCCTCATCAACCGGCGAGCGGCATCGTCCATTCGGGTCCCGCAACGCCTCGCCAACCGGCGAGCGGCATCGTCCATTCGGGTCCCGCAACGCCTCGCCAACCGGCGAGCCGCATCGTCCATTCGGGTCCCGCAACTCCTCGCCAACCGGCGAACGACATCGCCTGATCGGATGCAGCAACGCCTCATCAACCGGCGAGCGGTAACGTCCGTACCGAGAGCGCTCGACGACCCGCATCGCTCGAACCAGCCGAGAGGTTGAAGCAGCGAGCAACACGGTGCCAGACCGGGAACAGCAGGTGGCGGTTGGTGGTTGCGAGCGTGGTCGTAGGTTGGGACGGTGACTGAGACGACCGGGACCCAGGACAGTTATTTCGTGCGCGTCGGCGAGGGCCGGTTCGTGCCCACTTCGCATGCGGGTGGGGCTTGGGCGGACGACGAGCAACATTTCAGTCCGCTGGGTGGTCTGATCGTGCACGAGATCGAGCGGTTCCAGGCGCGTGAGCAGCGGTCGGGCCTGGTGATGAGCCGGATCGGGTTCGACATTCTGGGCAAGATCGGGGTGCAGGAGTTCGATATCGATGTGCGGACCATTCGGCCCGGACGCACCATCGAACTCATGCAGGCGACGGTCACCATCGGCGGTCGCGAGACGGTGACCGCGCGGGCCTGGTACATGCAGAGTCAGGACACCGCCGCGGTAGCGGGCGGCGAACCGGATCGGCTTCCCGCACCGGAATCGCTGGATTCGTGGCCGCTGACCTCGGTGTGGCCGGGCGGCTACATCGCCTCGCTGGATACCCGGCCCGTCGCACCGCCGCGTCCGGGGCGGACCACCGCGTGGGTCGGCACGCAACTTCCGCTGGTGGCGGGCGAATCCGCCGGGGCGCTGGCCTCTTTCGTCGCGCTGGTCGACACCGCCAACGGGATCGCCGTGCGGCAGGAGCCGACGAAGTGGATGTTCCCGAACCTCGATCTGACCATCCACTTCTACCGGCAGCCCGAGGGGTCGTGGACGGGTCTGGACACGACGGTCGTTTTCGGTGATGCCGGGCAAGGCTTGACCGGTACGGTGCTGCACGACGTCCGCGGCCCGGTCGGGCAGGCTCAGCAGACACTCACCGTCCGGCCGCTGCCGCCCGCGCAGTCGTAATCCACTGTCCAGCAAGGGAATTCACGCGACCATCGAACCTCCGAACAGCGCTGTGCCGATCGCGAGCCGGGAGCGCTTCAACGAGGGCTTTGCGAGTTTCCGCGGGAGGACGCCGCCCCGCCAATAATTGCGATGCCCTGATGCATGATCGCGGCTAGAGTCGCCGGAATGCGCTTCCAGCAGATCTACAGCTGACAGGGTCGGGGCAGCGGCCCCGGCTTCCTTTCCCCATCTCGCACCCACCTGCGCCTCCTAGAAGAGCGTCGCGCGCGGGATTGTCGTGTTCGCCGTAGACCTGAAATGAGTGAGATCCCCATGCCTTCCGTATCCCGCCGCCGCACCCACATCGCGATGGTCGGCATCCCCGCCGTCAGCCACGTCCTGCCCAGTCTCGAGATCATCCGCGAGTTGGTGGCCCGCGGGCACCGCGTGACCTACGCCAACGACCCGGCGGTGGCCGAGCTCATCGCGGGCACCGGCGCCGAACTCGTCCCGAACAAGTCGGAACTGCCTGTCGCCGACAATGATTGGCCCGACGACCCGATCGCCGCGATGGGCCTGTTCCTCGACGACGCCATCCGGACCCTTCCCCGGTTGCGCGCCACCTACGACCACGATCCGGCGGACCTGTACCTCTACGACATCGGCGCCTACGCCGCACGCGCTCTCGCCGAATCGCAGCAGCGGCCCGTCCTGCAACTGTCCCCGGCATTCGTGGCGTGGGAGGGCTACGACGGGGAGGTCGCGGCGAACCTGTGGCAGCTGCCGGGCGCCGACGCCTACCGGGCGAAGTTCGCGCGGTGGCTGGCCGACTGTGGCGCGGTCACCAGCGACGTCGACACCTTCTCCGGCCGTCCCGCGAACACCCTGGCGCTGATCACCCGGGCGATGCAGCCGCACGCCGACCGGGTCGACACCGACACGGTCACCTTCGTCGGACCGTGCTTCGATCTGCGTGCGAGCGCGGCGAACTGGACTCGTCCGGCGACTGCGGAGCACGTGCTGCTGATCTCCCTGGGGTCGGCGTACACCCGGCAACCGGAGTTCTACCGCCAGTGCCTGCGAGCGTACGGCGACCTGCCCGGCTGGCACGTGGTCCTGCAGATCGGCAAGTACACCGATCCGCGGGAACTCGGCGACATCCCGCCGAATGTCGAGGTGCACTCCTGGGTTCCGCAACGCGAGATTCTCGAACAAGCGGACGCGTTCGTCACGCACGCAGGGATGGGCGGCTGCGGCGAAGGACTGCTGGCGGGTGTCCCGATGATCGCGGTGCCCCAGGCCGCAGAACAGTTCATGAATGCCGACCGGCTCGTGGAACTGGGCGTCGCCCGTCGCATCGACACCCCGCAGGCCACCGCCGAGACGCTGCGGGCGGCCCTGCACGATCTGGTCGGCGACGCGGCGGTGGCGCGTCGCTCGGCACGGCTGCGCGCCGACGCACTGGCCGAGGGCGGCACCGCACGCGCTGTCGACCTCATCGAAAACATGCTGTCCGACAAGACAATTCGACCGACATAGGTGCCCTTCGGACAGGCCGCGAGCCCGGCGAGCGAGAATCGAGGCATGCCGCTGGGTTCGCACGAGATCGACGTATTCGAGGATGCCCGCGCCCGCCTCGAGGCCATCGCCTACCGGCTGCTGGGTTCGGCGAGCGACGCCGAGGACGCGGTGCAGGACACGTTCCTGCGCTGGCAGGCCGCCGACCACGAACAGATCCGCACTCCCGAAGCGTGGCTGACGACGGTGCTGACCAACCTGTGCCTCAACCAGCTGACCTCCGCGCGAGCTCGACGCGAAACCTATGTCGGGCAGTGGCTGCCCGAACCGCTGCTCACCGACGACGCGATGCTGGGCCCGGCCGACACCGTCGAACAGCGCGAGTCGGTGTCCCTGGCCGTGCTCACGCTCATGGAACGTCTCGCACCCCGCGAGCGCGCGGTCTACGTGCTGCGCGAGGCGTTCGGTTACCCGCACGCCGAGATCGCGCGGATCGTGAACCTGACCGAACCGAACTGTCAGCAGCTCTACCGTCGCGCGAAACAGCATCTCGGCGCCGGAGTTTCGCGCACCGAGGTCGATCGGGACGCCGCGCGCCGGATCGCCGCGGAATTCCTGGCCGCCACCGCGGGCGGCGCGATCGAACCGTTGATCGGGCTGCTCACCGGCGAGGTGACCGGTGTCGCGGACGGCGGCGGGGTGCTTCCGGCTCGTCGCACACCGATCGGTGGTGCGCTGGCGGTGGCCCGGTATCTGCGCGGGCTGTTCCGCCCGACCGACCAGAAGCGGGGTTGGGTGGGTGGCGCACCGGCCCTGTACGCCGACGTCGTGAACGGGGATCCGGCGATTCTGGCGCAGGTCGGCGACCGTATCGCGGCGGCGATCGTGTTGGAGTCGACCCCGGGCGGGATCACGGCCGTGCGCATCCACGCCAACCCGGCCAAGCTCGATCGCCTCACCCGGGCATGGGCGGCGACCACGCACGAGGAACCGCTGGTGGCCGCATGGTGACCGGCTTCACAGCCGAGAGCTGTCAGTAAACGACCCGCTGTCCGGTTCAAGAGGCGAAGCCCGAGACAGGAGTCAGAGATGAAGCACCGCATCGTCGTCCTCGGAGCCGGATACGCCGGAGCCAATGCCGCCAGCCGTCTCGCGCATCGCCTGCATCCCGACGACGTCGAGATCACCGTGGTCAATGCCGATCCCGATTTCGCCGAACGCGTCCGCATGCATCAGCTGGCCGTAGGGCAGCGGCTCACGCGTCGGCCGCTCGCCGAGCTCTTCGCGGGCACGGGCATCGTGCTGCGCATCGCCAGGGTGGGTTCGGTGGATGTGGACCGCCAGCTCGTGCACGTTCACGAACATGGTAGCGAGATCGAAATCGGTTACGACACACTGGTTTACGCGCTCGGCAGCACCGCCGGGAGTAACGGTGTGCCGGGTGTCGCCGAGTACGCCCACACCGTGACCGACCCGCGAACCGCGCTGCGGCTGCGCGACCGTCTGAGCGAACTCGATTCCGGCGCAACGGTACTGGTCGTCGGCGGCGGGCTCACCGGCATCGAGGCGGCCACCGAGATCGCCGAGTCCCGACCGGATCTCGCGGTGACGCTCGCCGTCCGCACGAGCCTCGGCGATCGACTCAGCGAGCGGGCCCGTCGGCATCTCGACGCGGTCTTCGAGCGACTCGGCATCACCGTCCGCACCCACACCGGCATCGCCCGGATCGACGCGGCCGGCGCGACCACCACCGAGGACCAGGTCGTGCCGGCCGATGTGACCGTGTGGACAGCGGGCTTCGCGGTCCACCCCATCGCCGCCGCCACTCCCCTGACCGTCGCCCCGTCCGGCCGAATCATGGTCGACCGCACCATGCGTTCGATCTCCCACCCCGACGTCTACGCCGTCGGCGATGCCGCCCTGGCCGACGGCCCCGGCATCGAACCGTTCCGCATGTCCTGCGCCTCGGGCATCCCGATGGCCTGGCAAGCCGCCGACGCCATCGCCGCCCGCCTCACCACCCGCCGCGTCCCCCGCGTCCCGATCTTCTACGTCACCCAGTGCATCAGCCTCGGCCGCCACGACGCCCTCCTCCAGTTCGTCACGCCCGACGACCGCCCCAGAAACGTCGTCCTGAAGGGCCGCCGAGCCGCCCGCTACAAGGAAACCATCTGCAAGGGCGCAGCCCTGATCGCCGCCCACCCCGCCGCCGCGGCACCCCTGAGCCGCCACCGTCACCTCACCACGACCCCCGAAATACAGGGCACGCAATCGGCGGCGGAGTCTTCGATCTCCTTCGATACGATCCGCTGACCACATCCGAAGTCCCGCATCGCGACGACACAACGCGAATCACGCGCTCCCACTGCGTTGTTCACGTTCCGACGACTGTCGGCACCGTGCAACACAACGGGCAGACATCGAACCGGGAAACTCGGTGCCCATCCGAGGGTCCGGACCGTTAGCCTGTGCCGGTGGAGCGCATCGACAATGCCTCGGGGACCGCCAAGCGGCCGGGGATTGCACTGGCAGCGGTGACTGCCGTCCTGTTCGTCACCTTCCTGGACACCACCGTCGTGAGCGTCGCCCTGGGCGATATCCGGCACGATTTCGGCACCGGCGTGGTGCTGTTGCAGTGGGTGGTCAATGCCTACACGCTGGTTTTCGCGGGGCTCATGCTGGCCGGCGGGTCACTGGGTGATCGGTGGGGGCGCAAGCGGGTCATGATCGTCGGGCTGGTGATCTTCTGCGCGGGGTCGGTCGTGGCCGCGATGGCCGCGAGCGTGCACGCGCTGATCGCCGGACGCGCGATCATGGGCCTGGGCGCGGCGGCGTCGGAGCCGGGCACCCTGTCGCTGCTGCGGCACATCTATCCGGACGAACGTAAACGCGCCCGCGCGATCGGCGTCTGGGCGGCGGTGTCGGGGCTGGCGCTGGCGGCCGGGCCGGTATTGGGCGGCGCGCTGGTGAACGCCTACGGATGGCAGTCGATCTTCTGGTTCAACCTGATCATCGGCGCGGCGGCGCTGGTGGTGGCGCTGTGGTCGGTGCCCGAGAGCGCCGATCCGCATCCCGGACCGATCGACTGGGCCGGAATCGTGTTGGGCGCGCTGTTCCTCGGTGCGGTGATCTACGCGGCCACCTCCGGTGAGAACGTCGGTTACGGCGCGCCCTCGGTGATCGCGCTGTTCGTACTCGGTGCGGTGGCGTTCGCGGGATTCGTCGTCGTGGAGACCCGGGCACGCGCGCCCATGCTCGATTTCCGCTATCTGCGCCTGCCCGCGGTGCGTGGCTCGCTGGTCGTCGCCTTCGCGGTCTACTTCGGCATATTCTCGATCTTCTTCTTCACCGCGCTGTATCTGCAAGTGACACAGTCGTATTCGGGCTCGCGCACGGCCACGGTGTTCGCGCCGATGGCGATCGCGATCGTGGTCGGATCGCTGGCCACCGGGTTCTGGGTGGCGCGATTCGGCTCCCGCGTCCCGATGATCGTGGGCTGCGTGATCGGCGCGGCCGGCATCCTGCTGACGCGGTACATGCTCGGGACCATCCCGCCGGATGATGTGTCGCTGTCCTCGGCGATGGCGGTGGCCGGACTCGGCTTCGGCGTCGCGGTGGTGCCGCTGACCTCGGCGGTGCTGTCCGGCGTCCCGGCCGCACATTCGGGAATGGCCGCCGCGGTGACCAATACGATGCGCCAGGTCGGTTCGGCGATCGGCGTCGCCGTGCTGGGAGCCCTGGTGAACGCGCTGCTCACCAGCGACATGCAGGAGAAGATGACCGCAGCGGGCCTACCCGCGAACCTGCAACCCGCGGCCATCGACGCCGCCGAACGCGGCCGTTTCCCCTACGACCTCAAGCCGTACGCCAACTATCTGTCGAAGCTCCACGAGTTGATCGACACCGCCAAGACGGCCTTCCATCACGGCCTGGACATCGCGCTGCTCGTCTCGGCGATCCTGATCCTGGTCGCGGCCGCGTTCAGCGCGGTCGACGGCGTCCTGAGCCGCAAGCGCGACGCGTGATCGCGGACTCGCCGAATAAGCTTCGACACACCGAGCCCCTTGGGTTGATTTTCCGATGATACAGATCGTTTACGGAGCAAATACAGAATTAACTTCGGCAATATAGCCAGCATCACGCAGAATCTTCATACTCGACGATAGGAGCGCTGTTCAGCGCTCCAGTCGGCCGAGAGCGAGGAGCGTAGATGAAGATCGGCATCCCCCGTGAGGTGAAGAACCACGAGTACCGGGTCGCGTGCACCCCGGCGGGGGTCCGCGAGTTGGTAGCCCACGGGCACGAGGTGTACGTGGAGGCGGGCGCGGGAGTCGGATCGGCCTTCGAGGACGACGCGTACCTGCTCGCCGGTGCGCGCGTGCTGGAGTCCGCGGACGCGGTGTGGGCGACCGCCGAAATGATCCTCAAGGTGAAAGAACCTGTGGCCCAGGAATATTCGCGCTTACGCGCGGATCAGGTGCTGTTCACCTACCTGCATCTGGCCGCCTCGGTGGAATGCACCGACGCGCTGCTGGCCGCCGGAACCACCGCCATCGCCTACGAAACCGTCACCGGCCGCAACGGTTCGCTGCCGCTGCTCGCGCCGATGAGCGAGGTCGCCGGACGCCTCGCTCCCCAGGCGGGCGCGTACCACCTGATGCGCAGCGGCGGCGGTCGCGGCGTACTCATGGGCGGGGTCCCGGGCACCCCACCGGCGAAGGTCACCGTCATCGGCGCGGGTGTCGCCGGACGCAACGCCACCGAGATCGCCGTCGGCATGCGCGCCGAGGTCACCGTGCTGGATGTGAACATCGCCCCGCTGCGCGAACTCGACGCGCACTACCGCGGCCGGGTGCGCACCGTCGTCTCCAACGCCCACGAGGTCGAACACGCTGTGCGCGAAGCGGATCTGGTGATCGGCGCGGTCCTGGTCCCCGGCGCGAAGGCCCCGACCCTGGTTTCCAACGAGCTCGTCTCGCAGATGAAATCCGGTGCGGTACTGGTGGATATCGCGATCGATCAGGGCGGCTGCTTCGCCGATTCCCGCCCGACCACCCACGACGCCCCCACCTACCGCGTCCACGACACGGTCTTCTACTGCGTGGCGAACATGCCCGGCGCGGTACCGTCGACCTCCACCGTCGCGCTCACCAATGCCACACTGCCGTACGTGATTTCGCTCGCCGACCACGGCTGGCGCGACGCGCTCGCCGCCGATCCCGGCCTGGCCGCCGGGCTCAGCACGCATGCCGGTGAACTGTTGTCCGAGTCGGTCGCCGCCGCGCACGGATACACCGCGCACACGATGGCGCTCGCGTAGATCGCCGGTGGGCGGTCGGCCGATGTCGGCCGCCCATTGCCGCTCGTCCGCGTAACCCGTCGAATACCCAGGCGCACTGACGATTTCACGGGGCTTCACACAGTCTCTGCGACTTCGCATCGGTGACCACACGTCGTGCGCGGAACAAGCCCCACACCTGCGGCAGCTCTCTCTCGCAGCGGCTACCACCAGCTCGGAGACCACACATTGCCACCAAATGCTGGGCTCTGGTCCACATTCGGTGGTCACGCCGATCCGGTGGTCCGCGCGGGTGGCACATCACGATCGCTGCGCGAAATACCCATTACGACAAGATCATTCATGCCGCATCCGAGCCTGCGGAATCGGCGGCCGTGCAGAGACCACCGAATGTGCCCAGAGCCAAATGCCGCATGCTCCCGGGCCGTGCAGCATCCACCGGCCCTACAGCGTCGATCCGGTTGCCGCTCACGCTATTTCGGAAGCACCGGCACCAGGATGGTGGCGATACGTATCGCCTCACGTGCGGGAGTGGCCGGGGCTCGGGTGGATTGGCGGATCACCTGGATGCTGCACGATCCGTAGGACGTGGGGAAGATGATCGTGCGATGGTCGCCGGTGGTGTCGCCTGCCGGTGTGTAGTGGTAGGCAGGGGGACCCGCGATGGGGACCATCGTGAAGGGGGTGCGCTCTTTGCGACGAAAATCTTCGACCGTGTAGAGCTGCGACCAGACGGTGACCGAGTACATCCACGTCGTCAATTGCCCGCCGTACAAGGCGAATTCGCGTGGAGGTGCGATGCCACCGATCGTAGTGGTCGCGGTATCGAGGTCGAGGCCGATTTCCTGCCAGACCTCCCGCGGGGCCTGCGTGGCGGGATCCCAGCAAGCGACAGGGTCGCCGATTGCCGAGGTTGTCCAGTCGTCGGGCGAGCCAGCGTAGTCGCCGGTCATACGCACCGCCGATCCGAGGCGGCCGCTGGGAGATGGGGCATGACTTCCTTCGGTTCGGATGGCTATCGGTCGAGCCATCGTTCGATTTCATCGAGGGTTTCGGCCGCATGGATGAGGCTGTGGTCCAGAGCATCGGACAGTTGCCATAGGTACGGCGTCGGGGAGTCACGAGTGAGCCGGTAGCCCGATCTCGCGGCGCGCAGGACGACGTGCAGGATCCGGGCGGGCGTGGGTTGCGGCCCTCGATCAGGCACGGGTCGGCGGTCGGCCACCGGGTCCCAGGGATTCGGTCCAGAACTCGTGGCGGATCGCGTCCCACAACCGAGACAAGCGCGGATATTGCTCACGCATCTGGGCGAGATCCGGCGCGGTGGTCGGCGACTCGGTCCGGAACAAATCCGTCGATTCGGACATGTTGTGCACGAGCACAATTCGGATCCTGCTCTGGTCGAACATCCAGATCGCCTGCCACTGCCCTGCTTCGGTGCGGTGCTCGCTGTATCCGACGCGTCCATCGCTGCCGCTCCGAGCGAGCGATTCCGTGGTGGACTGATTTCCCTCGCCTGTGGTCGATGCGCCCGATGTGGCGTTGTTCGATGTTCGCTCAGCGACTTCGTTCATACGTCCCCCTGGATGAGGTGCGATTGGGCAAGCCCTCTTGGGTCCCGCCGCGCATACCGGGCATCGGCGTGACGAGTTCATCGAGCCTGTCCAGGACCTCGCGGAGCGTGCTGGAGGTCGGGCCGCCGACCGGGGACGGTTCGTGATCCAGTGCGGGGAAGGCGATTCCGCGCATCGCGGCACGCATACGTGGCGAAAGCGACTGCGGCACTACGCGACCGGCCTGCACGAGCGTCTGGAAAGCGGCTGCCTTCCAGGCACATCGATGCGTTCGACAGGCCCGATGGATGCGCATCTGCTCGTGCGCCAGTGCGATATCGGCGTCGACGCAGACGTGCGGTTCCGCAGCCACAATGATGCGGGCACCCATGCCTCGAGCCCGTTCGGTGTCGGCGCACAGTCCGAGGTTTTTCGCCTCCACGCAATTCCGAATCGAATTATCGATCGTGTCGAACGGCGTGTCGCGCGCAGCGAGTCCGGCGGCTTCACCCGGAATCGCCGAGCGCTCCGGATTTCGTGCTATATCTGGTTCTGGTACTTGCTCATTCGTCATCGCGTCGAACCTTCGGTCAGTGGTCGACCCGATGGCCGAGGCTGCTGAGAGCCACCACATCAATCGCGTCCCGTGCGAAACGTGTGGTGTCCCGGATATGCCTACGCCGCGAAAAGTTCTGCGCGGCCCATAGATCCGAACTTCCCGGCCATCGGGGTGACTACCAGTAGACACGAGAAAGACGAAAATGACCGCCCGACAAGGGATTCTCCCGCTATTGAACTCGGGGCCCAGTAAGGGGTGGTTCCACGTAGAACGGTCCGTGGTGGACCGTAAGAGAAAGCTTGGCTGAACACATGTCAGGCGGATCGACCCTCCCACGGCGAGCCCTCGGCCGTCGCCTGCGCGAGCTGCGACTCAAGGCCGGGAAGAGCCTCCTGTCTGCGGCTATCCAAATGGATGTTTCCAAACAGACAGTAGGCCGAATGGAAGAAGGCCAATACGTACGAATCAGTACGTTGCAGTACCAGGGTCTGTTGGATCTGTACGACGCGGACGGGGAGGCCAGTGGTGAAGTAATGGGTTTGGTCGAAGAAGCGAAAGCATCGAAAGGCCACTCACACAAAGGCTGGTGGCGAGCCTACAGCGATGTAGTGAATCAACACTTCGACCACTTCATGAGCCTCGAGCAAGCATGCATACGAATGACAAGTTTTCAGCTGACGTTGCTGCCCGGCCTGTTGCAGACATCCGCCTACAGGCGGTGCATCATGCAGATGTTGTCAATGGCCATATGGAAGTCGCCGTTGGTGGCCAAGTGAGGTATCCACTGGTGGCCAGGGAAAGTCCCCACCCTCTTGCGGGTGGGGGTCGTTATTTCAGGGGCGGTCACCTCGCTTGGTCCGGT
>NZ_WEGK01000011.1 GCF_009604405.1 Nocardia macrotermitis | reverse complement strand
CGCGGGCCGCACCGATACCGTCGAGATGCGGCAGTACGCCGAAACCGGCGACCGTGCGCGAAAGCCGAAGTCAGGAGGACGGTGTGGCCGACGAGTCGCGCGGACCGGCCACCGACGACGCGCTCGTCCCCATCACCACCACCGTAACCATCGCCACGAACACCGCCATCAGCACCAGCACTGCCATCGGCATCGGCACCAGCACCGGCAGTACCATCGGCACCGGCACCGGCACCAGCACCGCCATCGGCACCAGCACCGCCATCGGCACCAGCACCGCCATCGGCACCAGCACCGGTACCGCCATCGGCACCGCCATCGGCACCGCCATCGGCACCGCCATCGGCACCGCCATCGGCACCGCCATCGGCACCGCCATCGGCACCGCCATCGGCACCGCCATCGGCATCGGCATCGGCATCGGCATCGGCATCGGCATCGGCATCGGCGAGCGGATCCAGCCTCGTCCCCGCTTCACAAACCTCATGTTCGGATTCCGCGACCATGCCCCTGTCCACACGCGCGGACTGTTCCGCCTGATCCGTCGACTCTCGACGTGCGGATGCGGCACTCACGCCCGTGCCCTCGGTGGGGCCGGAGATGTCGAGTGCTACCGCGGGATCGGCGGCGACGGTGGTTTCGACGGTGGGGTCCGGTTCGGATTCCGCTGTGGCACTGCCTTTTTTCGGGCGTGCCGGGCCCGCTTCGGTTCTCGCGTGACGTGGCGGAATCGCCAGGCGCAGGACGTCCGCGCGGGTGCCTGCGTAGCGGGCGGCGACGGCAGTGATCAGGCGGAGGATTTCCGGGGTGAGGACGCGTTCACCGGAGACGACCCGTTCCAGGCGCATGAGGGTGCCGGTGTGGTCGGAGCGTTCGAGGCGCTCCAGGAGGTAGCCGTCGATGAGGCGGCCCGAGAAACGTACGCGCACACGCACACCCGGTTGTGCGAGTTCGTCCAGCTCGGGCGGAACGAGATAGTCGAAGTCGCGATCGAGGTGGGCCGGTTCCAGCATCGGCAGCACCCGGGCGACGGGAAAGGAGACGACCGCGTCGTTCGCGGCCGCCTCCTTGCGTTTGCCTCGTCGTCTGCCCACACCCGCCGCATCGGAGGCGGGCTCGGCGGGCACCATGGCCTCGGCCAATTACTGCCCGGTGGCCGCGCGCACCGAACTCACGCGCGGTCCGACGCGGCCTCCGACGGACAACCAACGGCCACACCACATTTCACGGTGTGCCGAACCGCATCCGATGCAGTCTTCCAACGGCTTACAGACCCGCCGCGGCGCGCAACTTGTCGGCGCGATCGGTGCGCTCCCACGGCAGATCGATGTCGGTGCGGCCGAAGTGGCCGTACGCGGCGGTCGGCGCGTAGATGGGTCGCAGCAGATCCAGATCGCGGATGATCGCACCGGGACGCAGGTCGAAGACCTCGCCGATGGCCGCGGAGATCGCGGTCGGATCGACCTTCTCGGTACCGAACGTCTCGACGAACAGACCCACCGGCGCGGCCTTGCCGATCGCGTACGCGACCTGCACCTCGACCCGCTCGGCCAGATCCGCCGCGACCACGTTCTTGGCGACCCAGCGCATCGCGTACGCCGCGGACCGGTCCACCTTCGACGGATCCTTACCCGAGAACGCGCCACCACCGTGCCGCGCCATCCCGCCGTAGGTGTCGACGATGATCTTGCGGCCGGTCAGACCCGCATCACCCATCGGCCCGCCGAGCACGAACTTGCCCGTCGGGTTCACCAGCAGCCGGAAATCCGAGGTGTCCAGCGGGGTGGGCAGCTCCAGCTCGCCCAGCACCGCCTCGACGACCTTCTCGCGGATATCGGGAGCCAGCAGATTGTCCAGATCGATATCGGCCGCATGCTGGGTGGACAGCACCACGGTGTCCAACCGGACCGGCACCGCACCCTCGTATTCGATGGTCACCTGGGTCTTGCCGTCCGGGCGCAGATACGGCAGCACACCCGACTTGCGCACCTCGGTCAGCCGCCGGGAAAGGCGGTGCGCCAACGCGATCGGCAGCGGCATCAGTTCGGGGGTCTCCTTGGTGGCGTACCCGAACATCAGGCCCTGGTCACCGGCGCCCTGCCGCTCGATCTCGTCGTCGGAACCACCGACGCGAGCCTCGTGCGAATGGTCGACACCCTGGGCGATATCGGGCGACTGCGCACCGATCGCGATGTTCACACCGCAGGACGCACCGTCGAAACCCTTTGCCGAGGAGTCGTATCCGATCTCCAGGACCTTCTCCCGCACGATCGTGGGGATGTCCGCGTAAGCCTCGGTGGTCACCTCACCGGCGACGTGCACCTGACCCGTGGTAACCAAGGTCTCGACCGCCACCCGGCTGTGCGGATCCTGCGCGAGCAGGGCGTCGAGAACGGAATCGCTGATAGCGTCACAGATCTTGTCCGGATGGCCCTCGGTCACGGACTCACTGGTGAATAGGCGGCTGCCACTGGTGCCCACAGTTCTCCCTCTCCCTCAACGGGTTTCTCGTCACACTATTCCAAAACACCGACGCAGTGGGGTCTCGCGCACGCCCGTCAGAACGCGCGCACCAGCCACAACGCCTCCACAGGGCCCCGTTTTGGCGATCGGTGAAACCGTGCACCCGATGCCGTCACGCATCGAGCGTCTTCTTGCAGGATAGGCCGAATCCGCCGACTACTCAGCGCAGTAGCGGACCGAGCGCATCCAGCACCCGGCTGGCCAGCAGTGCCTTCGATCCGTGATCGAGGGCCTGCTCGGTGCCGTCGGCACCCAGCAGCCAGCCGTCGTTGTGGTCGACCTCGAAGGCCTTGCCCTCGCCGACCGCGTTCACCACCAGCAGATCACACCCTTTGCGCTTGAGTTTCGCGCGCGCGTAGGTGAGAACGTCGCCGTGTTCGTCGCCGGTCTCGGCGGCGAATCCGACGATCGCGGTCCCGGTCAGACGGCCGTCACGGCGAGCCTGCACCAGACCCGCCAGAATGTCTTCGGTTTTCGTCAGCTCGATCGAATTGGGTTCCCCGGCACCCTTTTTGATTTTCGCGGCCGCGACGTTGACCGGACGGAAATCGGCCACCGCGGCGGCCATGATGACCGCGTCGGCGCCGGTCGCGTGCTTGTCGACCGCGACGCGCAACTGCTCGGCGGTGGTGACGTGCACCAGCTCGACCGAGGCCGGGGCGTCCAGGCCGATGGTGTTTCCGGCGATCAGCGTCACCCGGGCGCCGCGCTGAGCGGCCAAGCGCGCCAACGCGAAACCCTGTTTGCCCGAGCTGCGGTTCCCCAGGAAACGCACCGGGTCCAGCGGTTCGCGGGTGCCGCCCGCGGACACCACGACGCGACGCCCTTCCAGATCGCGCGGAATCGCGTCGTCGCGTTCGAGCAGCAGCGAGGCCAGCGCGAAGATCTCCTCGGCCTCGGGCAGCCGCCCGGCGCCGGTGTCGGCGCCGGTGAGCCGCCCCGAGGCCGGCTCGATGACGACCGCGCCGTGTTCGCGCAGCGTGCGCACGTTCGCCCGGGTGGCCGGATGCTCCCACATCTCGGTGTGCATGGCCGGGGCGAAGACGACCGGACATCGCGCGGTGAGCAGCGTCGCGGTGAGCAGATCGTCGGCGCGGCCCATCGCGGCGCGCGCCATCAGATCGGCCGTCGCGGGGGCGATGACGACCAGGTCGGCCTCCTGGCCGAGCCGCACGTGCGGAACCTCGGGCACATCGGCGAAGACGCCGGTGTGCACCGGGTTGCCCGAGAGGGCCTCGAAAGTGGCCTTACCGACGAACTGCAACGCCGACTCGGTCGGTATCACCCGGACGTGATGTCCGGTCTCGGTGAACTTACGAACGAGCGAGCAGGCTTTGTAGGCGGCGATCCCGCCGCCTACGCCGACAACGATCCGCATCTGTCATGCCTCTTCGGTGCGTCGGGTCACGGTGCCTCGGCGGCGCTCGTCACTCGCCTTCGGTGTGTTCGAGCAGGTCGGAGTGGATCTCCCGCATGGCCACCGACAGCGGCTTCTCCTGCAGGCCCGGCTCGACCAGCGGGCCGACGTACTCGAGGATGCCGTCGCCGAGCTGGTTGTAGTAGTCGTTGATCTGGCGCGCCCGCTTGGCCGCGTAGATGACCAGCGCATACTTGGACGACGTGCGCTCGAGCAGCTCGTCGATCGGCGGGTTGGTCAGGCCGACCGGGGTGTCGTACGCGGGCACGGTCTTGGTGTCGCTCACTGGTGAGGCTCCTGCGGGTCTGTGGTAGTGGTCTAAAGCGAATTTGTGCTAACGAACAACGATACCAACTGCTCACAGGCGGCAGTCACCTCGTCGTTCACGATCACTGTGTCGAACTCGTCACACGCGGCCAGCTCGGTCTTCGCGGTCAGCAATCGACGTTCGATCACCTCCGGCGATTCGGTGCCGCGGGAGGTCAGCCGGGAGACCAACTCCTCCCAGCTCGGCGGTGCCAGGAATACCAGCAGCGCCTGTGGCATCGCGGCACGCACCGAGCGCGCCCCCGCGAGATCCACTTCCACGAGAACCGGTTTACCGGCGGCCAGTGCCGCCCGGACCGGTGCGGCCGGCGTTCCGGACCGCTGCAGGCCGCCGTGGATGTCGGCCCACTCCAGCATCTCCCCCTTGTCGATCATGGTGTCGAATTCGGCCCTGGTCACGAACCGGTAATCCCGGCCGTCGACCTCCCCGGGCCGCGGGGCCCGGGTGGTGGCCGACACACTGAATACCAATTCCGGTAGCCGCTCGCGGACGCAGCGGACCACGGTGGACTTCCCGACGGCCGAGGGGCCGACCAGTACTACCAGTCGACCCATCTTCGTGTGCTCGACCACCCTCGGATCAGGCTTCGAAGTCGAACTTCGCCAGCAGCGCCTTGCGCTGACGGTCGCCCAGGCCGCGCAGACGGCGGGTCGGGGCGATCTCCAGTTCGGTCATGATCTCCGCCGCCTTGACCTTGCCAACCTTCGGCAGGGCCTCGAGCAGTGCGGACACCTTCATCTTGCCCAGGACCTCGTCGGTCTCGGCATCCTTCAAGACCGTCTTCAGGTCGGTGCCGCCACGCTTCAGGCGCTCCTTGAGCTCTGCCCGAGCGCGGCGAGCGGCAGCCGCCTTCTCCAAAGCAGCGGCGCGCTGCTCGTCAGTCAGCTGGGGAAGGGCCACGGTTCCTCCGTCTCATCGTTCATTGCATGATCTACCCCCGGTAACCCGGCGGTCTCAGCGACCGTACCCACGCGGCCTGCCGATTGCGAACCCACCCCCCAGGTCAGCGCGTGATTCGGGCAGTCGACGGGCCGTTCGAGCGGGGTCCGGCGAGGATCCCGGGCGAGGTCGCGACGACCTGCGGGCAAATCACCAACAGCCCTCTGACCAGCACGTTCTTCACTAAATATCGGGTACCCGCGGTACCGGGCGAACGGACCGGACAACTCGTAACCGTGCCGTTATCGCCCGACCAGGAATTTTCTGGAATTTCTCCGCGTGTCGCATATTTTCGCCCAGCGTGTCGCATCAACAGCCGACGCATGGGGTATCGAGTGAGCACACGCCCGGCACATCGGGTCCGAGCCCGCGGCACGCGGACCGGATTGCCGCAGAACGCCCCCGCAGCGCCGCCCGAACGCGATCCTGACGGCGTAAAGCCCATCGCGGCGATTCCTCGTCCAATGCCCGTATCCGGGGGCACAGCGGGCCCGCAACAGGAAACGGACCGGTCGCCCTGTCTGTTGGGCGACCGGTCCGTTCCATCCGGTTGTGGCGACTGCCTCGCCGCCGCACGTGAATCCGCTCTCAGCGAAAAGCAGATCAGCCCTCGGCAGAAAGCGGGTCGGACTCTCGCCGGAAGGCGAACCGGCTCTCCCCGAGAAGCGAATCAGCTCTGCAAAAAAGCGAATTCGTCGGCGAGCTGGGTCACCCGGGTCCGCAGGGCCGCGACCGAAGGCCCCTCGCCGAGCACCTCCCGCGAGACGTTGGGCACCACGGCCCCCAAGCTCTGCGCGGGCACCAGGGCACGGATCGAATCCGCTCCCCCACCCTGCGCCCCGACGCCGGGCATCAGGATCGGGCCGTTGAGGTTGCTCAGATCCGGGGCCTGGGTCAGGGTGGCCCCGACCACGACACCGACCGAGCCGAATTCCGCGCCCGCGTTACGGGACGCGGCCTCGTCGACCATGGTCTGCGCGACACTGCGCCCCTCGGCGGCCCGCGCCAGTTGCACCTGCGCGCCTTCGGGATTGGAGGTGGCCGCGAGCACGAACAGGCCGCGGTTGTTCGCCGCGGCCAGTTCCAATGCCGGTGCGAGCGAACCGAATCCCAGATACGGGGAGACGGTCAGCGCGTCACTGCCCAGCGGCCCGTCGGTCAGCCAGGCCTGCGCGTAGGCGGCCATGGTGGAACCGATATCGCCGCGTTTGGCGTCGGCGACCACCAGCGTGTCCGCCTCGCGCAGCGCCGCGATGGTGTCCTCCAGCACGACGACGCCGCCCGAGCCGTAGCACTCGAAGAACGCCACCTGCGGCTTGACCAGCGCGACCCGACCGGCGAAGGCGTCCACGCAGGCGTCGGCGAACCGCTTGAGTCCCTCGACGTCCTCGGTCAGCTCCCATGCCCGCAGCAGTTGCGGATGCGGGTCGATGCCGACACACACCGGACCGTGCCGGCCCATCGCATCGCGCAGCCGGACACCGAACGGCTTCACCGCGGCTCCGCCGCCGAACCGGCCGCGGCGGGCTCACGTGTCGGCGCCAGCGCCCCCTTGGCGGCCAGATCGCGTTCCGCGGCGGCCAGCTCGCGGTCGATGGCCTCGAGCTCGCGCTCGAAGTCCGACTGCTCCGCGGGTTCGGCCGCGCGGGACCGATCGATCGGCGGATTGGTGCGGAAGCCGACGGTGCTGTACCCGCCGACGTTGCGCATCACCCGGATATCACCGCCCGGCACCCGTACCTCGCCGAGACCGGTCCGCCGCCGACGCGGCGTCCCCGGCCGGGGTCCCGCACCAAAACCCATGGCTCCCACCGTCTTCGTTCCTCTCTCAGCTGTGCTCGGTAGCGGTGATCCCGGGCGTCAGGAGAGCACGCCCGATACCACCTGTGGATCAGCCGCTCGCGCCGCCCCGGAGGACGGCGTGCAGCTCCTGGAGGGATCGCACACCGATCCCACCATTGATTGTCGCCTCGATGCCCTGGACGGCAGCGGCCGCACCCTGCACCGTCGTGATACACGGGATGTTCGCGCCCACGGCGGCGGTGCGGATCTCGTAGCCGTCGACTCGAGGTCCGGAATTACCGTACGGGGTGTTGAACACGATATCGATTTCGCCGTCCTTGATCTGGTCGACGATCGAGGGCCCGTCGAGCTCCCCGGCGCTGCCGCCGACCTCGCCGACGAACGCCGGATCGGACTGCTTGCGCACCCGCTCGCAGGGAATTCCGTTGCGCCGCAACATCTCCGCGGTCCCGTCGGTGGCCAGGATGCGGAAGCCCAGATCGTGCAGGCGCTTGACCGGGAACACCATGGCGCGCTTGTCCCGATTCGCGATCGAAACGAACGCGGTGCCCTCGGTCGGCAGCGAGCCGTAGGCCGCGCTCTGTGATTTGGCGAAGGCGGTGCCGAAATCCGCGTCGATACCCATGACCTCGCCGGTGGACTTCATCTCCGGCGAGAGCAGCGAGTCGATGCCGGTGCCGTCCGGGCGGCGGAACCGGTGGAAGGGCAGTACGGCTTCCTTCACCGCGACCGGAGCCTCGATCGGCGCGTAGCCGCCGTCGCCCTCGGCAGGCAGCAGCCCCTCCTTGCGCAGCCCGGCGATGGTGGCGCCCAACGCGATTCGCGCCGCGGCCTTGGCCAGCGGCACCGCGGTGGCCTTGGACACGAACGGCACCGTGCGGCTCGCGCGCGGATTCGCCTCGAGAACGTACAGCACGTCGTCCTTGAGCGCGTACTGCACGTTCAGCAGGCCCCGCACGCCGATCCCCTGGGCCAGCGCGACGGTCGAGCGACGCACGGCCTCGATATCGCTGCGCCCCAACGTGATCGGCGGCAGCGCGCACGCCGAGTCACCGGAGTGGATACCGGCCTCCTCGATGTGCTCCATGACGCCGCCGAGGTAGACCTCCTCGCCGTCACACAGGGCGTCGACGTCGATCTCGATGGCGTCCTCGAGGAACCGGTCGACCAGCACCGGGTGATCCGGGGTGATCTCGGTGGCGCGAGAGATGTAGTCCGCCAACGATCTCTCGTCGTAGACGATCTCCATACCCCGTCCGCCCAGCACATACGACGGGCGCACCAGCACCGGATAACCGATGGCGGCGGCGATCTTCTTCGCCTGCGGGAAGGTGGTCGCGGTGCCGTACTTGGGCGCGGGCAGCCCGGCCGCGGTCAGCACCTCGCCGAATTCACCGCGATCCTCGGCCAGGTCGATGGCCGCGGCCGAGGTGCCGACCACGGGCACGCCCGCGTCGGTCAGCCGCTGCGCCAGGCTCAGCGGAGTCTGGCCGCCGAGCTGGCAGATGACGCCCGCGACGGTGCCGGATTCGGTTTCCGCGTGGTAGACCTCGAGCACGTCCTCGAAGGTGAGCGGCTCGAAGTAGAGCCGGTCGGCGGTGTCGTAGTCGGTCGACACCGTCTCCGGGTTGCAGTTGACCATGATGGTCTCGTACCCGGCGGCCGAAAGCGTCTGTGCCGCATGCACACACGAGTAATCGAACTCGATGCCCTGACCGATGCGGTTCGGGCCCGAACCCAGGATGATGACCTTCTCGCGCTCGCGCTGCGGGGCCACCTCGGACTCCGCGGCCGGATCCAGCTCGTAGGCCGAGTAGTGGTACGGGGTCTTGGCCTCGAACTCGGCGGCGCAGGTGTCGACGGTCTTGAACACCGGGCGGATGTGCAGCCGATGCCGCAGCTCCCGCACCCCGCCCTCACCGGCGAGTTCCGGTCGCAGCGCGGCGATCTGACGATCGGACAGGCCGTAGTGCTTGGCCGTGCGCAGCAGCGGTTCGTCCAGCACGGGCGCGTCGATGATCTCCTGACGCAACTCGACCAGGCCCGCGACCTCCGCCACGAACCACGGGTCCACACCCGAGGCCGCCGCGACGTCCTCGATGCTCGCGCCCAGCCGCAGCGCGCGCTCGACCTGGTAGATCCGGCCCTCGGTGGGCACCTTCAGGTCGTCCAGGATCGCCTGCACGTCCGTCCACTCGCCGTCGCCGTCGGTCCAGAAGCCCGCGACCTTGGTCTCCAGCGACCGCAGCACCTTGCCCAGCGCCTCGGAGAAGTTGCGGCCCAACGACATCGCCTCGCCGACCGACTTCATGGTCGTGGTCAGCGTCGGGTCCGCACCCGGGAACTTCTCGAACGCGAACCGCGGCGCCTTCACGACCACGTAGTCGAGCGTGGGCTCGAAACAGGCCGGAGTTTCCTTGGTGATGTCGTTGACGATCTCGTCCAGCGTGTAGCCGATGGCCAGCTTCGCGGCGATCTTCGCGATCGGGAAACCCGTTGCCTTGGAAGCCAATGCGGACGAACGCGACACCCGCGGGTTCATCTCGATCACGATCAGGCGACCGTCGGCGGGGTCCACCGCGAACTGGATGTTGCAGCCGCCGGTGTCGACGCCGACCTCGCGCAGGATCGCGATGCCCAGATCGCGCATCTTCTGGTACTCGCGGTCGGTGAGCGTCATGGCCGGGGCGACGGTCATCGAGTCGCCGGTGTGCACGCCCATCGGGTCGACGTTCTCGATCGAGCAGACGATCACCACGTTGTCGCGGCGGTCACGCATCAGCTCGAGCTCGAATTCCTTCCAGCCCAGGATGGATTCCTCGATCAGCACGTTGGCCGTGGGCGAGGCGGCCAGGCCGCCACCGGCGATGCGGTCCAGATCGTCGTCGTCGTAGGCCATGCCCGAACCGAGCCCGCCCATGGTGAACGACGGCCGCACGACCACCGGAAAGCCAAGCTCCGCAACGGTTTCGCGAACCTCGTCCATGGTGTAGCAGACCTTGGAGCGGGCGCTCTCGCCGCCGACCTTGGCGACGATGTCCTTGAACTTCTGCCGGTCCTCACCGCGCTGGATGGCGTCGAAGTCCGCGCCGATCATCTCGACGTTGTACTTGGCCAGCACACCCCGTTCGTGCAGTGCCACAGCGGTATTGAGCGCGGTCTGCCCGCCCAGGGTCGCCAGGATCGCGTCGGGGCGTTCCTTCTCGATGACCTTCTCGACGAATTCGGGGGTGATCGGCTCGACGTAGGTGGAGTCGGCGAATTCCGGATCGGTCATGATCGTGGCCGGGTTCGAGTTCACCAGCGACACCCGCAGCCCCTCGGACCGCAGCACCCGGCACGCCTGGGTGCCGGAGTAGTCGAATTCGCAGGCCTGGCCGATCACGATCGGGCCCGAGCCGATCACCAGGATGTGGCGTAGATCCTCGCGACGAGGCATCAGGCTCCTTCCATCAGACCGGCGAAACGGTCGAAGAGATACGCGGCGTCGTGCGGCCCGGCGGCGGCCTCGGGGTGGTACTGCACCGAGAAGGCGCGGCCGTCCACCAGCCGCACGCCCTCCACCGTGCCGTCGTTGGCGCAGGTGTGGCTGACCTCGGCGGCGCCGAAGAGGGTGTCGAAGCGTTGTCCCGCTTCACCTTCCAGCGCGAACCCGTGGTTCTGCGCGGTGATCGAGACCTGCCCGGTCTGGTGGTCGACCACGGGCACGTTGATGCCGCGGTGACCGAACTTCATCTTGTAGGTCCGCAAACCCAGCGCGCGCCCGAGGATCTGGTTGCCGAAGCAGATGCCGAAGAGCGGAAGCCCTTCGCCCAGAATGCCTTTGGTGAGGGCGACGGCGTCGTCCTGGGTGGCCGGGTCGCCGGGGCCGTTGGACAGGAACACCCCGTCCGGGTTCAGCTCCTTGATCTGGTCCAGCGTCACGTTCGAGGGCACCACGTGCACCCGCATGCCGCGCTCGGCGAACATCCGCGGGGTGTTGGTCTTGATGCCGAGATCGACTGCGACAACGGTGAATCGGGCGTCACCGGTCGGTTCGATCGTGTACAGCCGATCGGTGCTGACCTCCTCGGCCAGATCCGCGCCCAGCATCGAGGGCTGGCCGGTCACGCGGGCCAGCAGTTCCTCGACCGAGGCGTCGGCGGCTGCGCCGGAGAAGATTCCGGCCTTCATCGAGCCGCGGGTGCGCAGGTGCCGCACCAGCGCGCGGGTGTCGATACCGGCGATGCCGACCACGTCCTGCCGGACCAGCTCGTCCTGCAACGTGGTGGTGGCGCGCCAGTTCGAGGCCCGGCGCGCGGGGTCGCGCACCGCGTATCCGGCCACCCAGATCTGCTTGGACTCGTCGTCCTCGTCGTTCCAGCCCGTGTTGCCGATCTGCGGGGCCGTGGCCACCACGATCTGGCGGTGGTAGCTCGGATCGGTCAGGGTCTCCTGATAGCCCGTCATCGCGGTGCAGAACACCGCCTCACCCAGGGTCTGCCCCTCGGCGCCGAAGGACGAACCGCGGAAAACCCGCCCGTCCTCGAGCACCATCATCGCGCTCTGCCCGGTCACGTCGTCTCTTCTCCCGTCTTCGTGCCGGTCGCACCGGCGACCCACGCCGGATACACCGTCTTGTCGTCGCCGCGGAAACCGGTGTCCACCTCGGTACCCGTCGGCAGCTTCCAGCGAATTACCAGCACACCATCTTGTGTCATCACCTTGCCCGCGTGCCCGCGTTCGGTGCGCACCGCGGTGATGGACTCCTGCGGAATCCACAGCACCTCGGCCCCGTCGCGTTCGAGCAGGATCCCGTGTTCGAATCGGGTCAGCTCGGCCTGGGCTCGAAAGCCCAAGTCCCCCACCGCGATCCGGTTCTGCCAGCTGGGCGCGAGCGTCGTGCCGGTGTACAGGCCCGTCGTCGGCTCCAGCAGTTGCGCGCCCAGTTCGGCGGGCACCGGCGGCAGTTCTCCGACCGCCTCGGCCTGCCGCCGCGCCTTCTTCTGCCACGCCCGGTACATCAGCCACAGGCACAGGCAGAACAGGATGAGCAGCAGGACGACCTGCAATGTCCGTTCCATCAGAACGCTCCCGTGATCTCGTCGCGCGGTTCGGGTTTGCCGTCCCGAGCGGTGATCCGGCCGCGCAGGATGGTGGCACTCACCCGCGCGGGCAGGGTCATCGACTCGAAGGGCGTGTTCTCGGAGATGCTGGCGAGCTCGCGCCCGTGCACCGTCCAGGTCGAATCCGGGTCGATCAGCACCAGATTCGCCGGTTCGCCGACCGCGATCGGGCGGCCCTGATCGTCCAGGCCCGCGATCCGCGCCGGGTTCTCGCTCATCACCCGGGCCACACCGCGCCAGTCCAGCAGGCCGGGCGCGACCATCGTCTGCACGATGACCGACAGCGCGGTCTCGAGCCCCAGCATGCCGGGCCGGGCGGCGGCGAATTCGCAGCACTTGTCCTGTTCGGCGTGCGGCGCGTGATCGGTTGCCACACAGTCGATCACGCCCTCGGCGAGGGCGGTGCGCAGCGCCTCGGCGTCGGAGGCCTCACGCAGCGGCGGATTCACCTTGTTGACCGCGTCGTAGGTCTCCAGCCGCGAATCGTCCAGCAGCAGGTGATGCGGGGTGACCTCGGCGGTGATCGAAATCCCCTGTCCCTTGGCCCATTTCACCAGCTCGACGGTTCCGGCGGTGGAGGCGTGGCAGATGTGCACGCGGGCGCCGGCGTCGCGGGCCAGCAGCGCGTCGCGGGCCACGATCGACTCCTCGGCCGCGCGCGGCCAACCGGCCAGCCCGAGCCGGGCGGCATTGGGGCCCTCGTGCGCGACCGCGCCCTGGGTGAGCCGGGGCTCCTCGGCGTGCTGGGCGATCAGCACGCCCAGCGAGTTCGCGTACTCCAGTGCGCGACGCATGATCAGCGGGTCGTACACGCAGTGCCCGTCGTCGGAGAACATCCGCACCCGCGCCTCACCGGCGGCCATGGTGCCCATCTCGGCGAGTTGCTTACCGGCCAGGCCGACGGTCACCGCGCCGACCGGGTAGACGTCCACCAGGCCGATCTCGCGCCCGCGTCGCCACACATGGTCGGTGACCACGACCGAATCGGCGACCGGTGTCGTATTGGCCATCGCGAACACGGCCGTGTAACCGCCCAGAGCCGCTGCGGCGGAACCGGATTCGATGGTCTCTGTGTCCTCGCGGCCCGGTTCGCGCAGATGCGTGTGCAGGTCCACGAAACCCGGCAGCAGGTATTTGCCCGCGCCGTCGAGGATCTCGGCGTCACCGGCGTCCAGGGACGGGCCGATCTCGCGGATCTCGCCCTCGCCCAGGCGCACGTCGACCGCGTCGCCCGCGCCGTAGAGGCGCACATTCCGGATCAGGACGTCGTTCATCGGGCTCCCATCTCTTCGCTCACGCGGGCTCACCCACTCCGACCAGCAGGCGGAACAGCACCGCCATGCGCATGTGCACGCCATTGGTGACCTGTTGCAGCACAGCGGCTTTCGGGGAATCCGCGACCCGCGGCGCGATCTCCATACCGCGCAGCATCGGCCCCGGATGCAGCACCACCGCGTCCTCGTCCAGCAGCGCCATGCGCCGCTCGTTCAGCCCGTACCGCACCGAGTACTCGCGCGCGGACGGGAAGAAACCGCCGTTCATCCGTTCGGCCTGCACCCGCAGCATCATCACCGCGTCCGCGCCGGGCAGTTCGGCGTCGAGCGAATCGGAGATGCGCACCGGCCACTGCTCCACCCCGACCGGCAGCAGCGTGCGCGGTGCGACCAGCACCACCTCCGCGCCGAGGATGCTCAGCAGGAAGGCGTTCGAGCGGGCGACCCGGCTGTGCAGGATGTCGCCGACGATCACCACCCGCTTACCGTCGAGCGAGCCGAGGCGCTGGCGCAGGGTCAGCGCGTCCAGCAGTGCCTGGGTCGGGTGTTCGTGCATACCGTCCCCGGCGTTGATCACCGCCGGACCCGGACCGGCGAATCCGCCTGCGCCGCTGTCCATCTCGCCGAACCAGCGGGCGATCTGATGGGCCGCGCCCGAGGCGGGATGCCGCACGATCAGCGCGTCCGCGCCCGCGGCGTGCAGGGTCAGCGCGGTGTCGCGCAGCGATTCCCCCTTGGAGACAGAGGAACTCGACGCGCTGACGTTGATCACATCCGCGCTCATCCACTTGCCCGCCACCTCGAACGAGACCCGGGTGCGAGTGGAGTTCTCGAAGAAGACCGTCATCACGGTGCGACCGCGCAGGGTCGGCAGCTTGCGGACCTCGCGGCCGAGCAGCGCCTGCTCGAAACGCTGGGCGTCGTCCAGGAGTTCGGTCGCCGCGCCGCGATCCAGATCGGTCACCGACAGCAGATGCCTCACGATCGCACCTCCGGAGCCGAGCCGGTGCACGTCCTCACTCCTGAACCTCCTGATGCAGGTAGACGCCGTCCCGGCCGTCGTATTCGGTCAACAGCACCGAGATGTCCTCGCTGCGCGAAGTCGGCACGTTCTTGCCCACGTAGTCCGCGCGGATGGGTAGTTCGCGGTGGCCGCGGTCGATCAGCACGGCCAGCTGCACCGCGCGGGGGCGGCCCAGATCGCGCAGGCCGTCCAGGGCCGAGCGCACGCTGCGGCCGGAGAACAGCACGTCGTCGACCAGGACGACGAGCGCGTCGTCGATGCCGCCCTCGGGGACCGAGGTGCGTTCGAGCGGGCGGTGCGGGCGATTGCGCAGATCGTCGCGGTAGAGCGTGATGTCCAGCGAGCCGAGCGCGGGGCGCACCCCGGCGAACTCGTGGATGCGCTCGGTCAGCCGTTCGGCGAGAGTCGTTCCGCGCGTGGGGATTCCGATCAACACGACCCGGGGCATCGTCGGATCGGAGGAATCCAGCGCGGTCTTCTCGATGATCTGGTGCGCCATGCGCGCGATGGTCCGGCCGACGTCCTGCGCCGACAGCAACTCGCGCCCGGCCCGAACCCACTCCGGGTCGTGCCGCTGCGAATATTCGGCGGCATTCGACCGGGCCGAACTCTCTTCGGGCACAGCCATGCCGACCTCCTTCCCCGCCTCACGGGACGGTCCGTTAAAGGATGTCTTTCGGGGAAAGAGCCTAGCAGTGCGAGGGTTCGCCGCCGCACCGCACCCCTCGGGCAATCGATGCCCCGACCAGCCGGTCCGCGGATGTGGCGCGCCCCACCGGGCCGATGGGCCGCACGGCTTCGACCAGCGTCTTCACATCGAGGTTCGGTCGGCCCGCGGCCATCGTCGGGCAAATACGCGGTTATTGCGTCGGCGAGGCAACGGACTCGGCTGCCGCGCGATGGGAGCAACCTCACACGGCGGCGGCCGATTCGCGAGGTGTGGCGTATACAGTACCCATCTTCGTACGCCGTAAATCGGAGTGTGCGATGCTCGAAGTGTGAGCAACGATGCCGAATTCAGCGAGCCGCACCGTGTGAGTTTCCGGGGCCGGGGTGGGATAACCCTGGCCGGGGAGAGTTGGGGACCCGAGAGCGGGCCGCTGACGGTATTCCTGCACGGCGGCGGTCAGACCCGGCATTCCTGGAAGGATTCCGGGGCCGCGCTGGCCAAGGTCGGTTTGCGTGCGCTGCTGCTGGACGCGCGCGGCCACGGCGAGAGCGACTGGGCCCCCGACGGCGATTACTCGCGCGAATCCATGACCGCCGATCTGCTGGGCATCCTCGCCGAACTGGACCGTCCCGCCATCGTCGTCGGCGCGAGTATGGGCGGGCTGACCGCGCTGCTGGCCACCGACCGGCCCGGCAGCGAGCGCATCGCCGGACTGGTCATGGTCGATGTGGTGCCGCGGCCGGAACACGAGGGCGTCGAGCGGGTGCTGAACTTCCTCGGCGGACATCAGGACGGTTTCGCGACCCTGGACGAGGCCGCCGACGCCGTCGCGGAATATCTGCCGCACCGCACCCGCCCGCGCAACCCGGACGGCCTGCGCCGCAACCTGCGGCTGCGCGAGGACGGCCGCTGGTACTGGCACTGGGATCCGGCGATGATGTCGGGCAAGGTCGAGGACATCGAGGCGCACACCGTCGCGCTGGAGAACGCCGCCCGCGAACTGACGATTCCGGTGCTCCTGGTGCGCGGCCGCCTGTCCGACGTGGTGAGTGAACAGGGTGTCGAGGATTTCCGCGCGCTGGTGCCGCAGCTGGAATACGTCGAGATCAAGGCCGCCGCACACACCGCCGCGAGTGACGTCAACGACGAATTCTCCGATGCCGTGGTCGATTTCGTGCGCGCGCACCTGGACGAACAGCAGGGCTGAATCGCCTCCGGCCCCCGAGTGGGTGCGCATCGCACGTAACGGTGCGGCGGGTACACAACGCACGTCACGGCACGGCAGGTACACAACGCACGCCACGGCGCGCCAGGCATACAACGCACGTCGCGGCGCGGCAGGCGTACCCAAACTGACCAGCCCAGCATTTCAGTCCTCGCCGCCGCCGGGCTGCACCGAGAGGCCCGCGAGGAGTACATCGACCATGTGACGCGCACGGTAGTCGGGAAACGTCCCGGCTCCGATGCACAGATTGCCGATGGAGATCATCAGATCCAGCGGACGCACGTCGGCCCGGAATCGTCCGGCATCGACGCCCGCCTGTAGCAATTCGCCGAGCACCGGTACCAACCGGTCGACGAATTCGGCGTGCAAACTCTCGAACCCGGCCTGATCGGAATGCAGCGCCTCGGCCAGACCGTGTTTGGTCACCAGGAAGTCCGTGAACCGCGCCACCCATGACCGCAGCGCCTCTTCCGGAGCCTGTGCGGCGACGGTCTCGGCGGCGAGCCCGTCGACCTGATGCCGGAATACCGCCACCACCAGGTCCGGCCGGGTCGGGAAATGCCGATAGACGGTCCCCATTCCGACGCCCGCTTCTGCGGCGATGTCCCGTACCGGAGCGTCCACACCCGCGCGCGCGAAGACGGTCGCGGCGGCATCCAGCACGATCTGCGCGTTCCGGCGCGCGTCGGAACGCTTGCGCCGACCGGCCCCGGCCTCTTCGTCAGCCGATGACATGTGCGGACACCTCCCAGGTTGCCAAGCGGAGCAACGCTCCGTATATTTTCAATTCGGAGCGCCGCTCCGGAATTTATTCTGCCAGACCGGCGATTCCGGCCTCTCCCTTCCCCGAGACAAGGACCCCGCTCTCATGAACGACATCGCGACAACACCGGCACCCGTCGTCTCGGTCGCCCCCATCGCACTGACGGCCCCCACCCGCGGCCAGGACCTGCCGATACGCGTGAGCGCGCCGACCACCGGCCGCGACCTGCCGCTCGTCGTCTTCTCGCACGGCGCAACCCTGGACATGGACGACTACGCGCCACTGACCCGCTTCTGGGCCGCCCACGGTTTCGTCGTCGTACAGCCCACCCATCTCGACTCTCTCGGCCTCGCATCGGACGACCCACGCGCCCCGCACATCTGGCGCATCCGGATCGACGACCTGACCGGCATCCTCGACCAGCTCGACGCGGTCGAAGCGGGAGTGCCCGGACTGAGCGGGCGGATCGACCGCGAGCACATCGCGGTCGCCGGACACTCGTGGGGCGCGCAGACCGCGAGCACGCTGGCGGGCGCGCGACTCCTGGACAACGGCACGCCCGGCGAGAGTATGGCCGACCCGCGAGTCGGCGCGGCGGTGCTGCTGAGCCTGCCCGGCACCGGCGGCGCGGACCTGTCACCGATGGCCGCCGAACACTTTCCGTTCATGAGCCCGAATTTCGACAACATGAAGACGCCGTGCCTGATCGTCGCTGGAGATCACGACCACTCCCCGCTGACCGTGCGCGGTCCGGACTGGTTCACCGACGGCTACCACCTCGCACCGGGAGCCACCGACCTGCTCACCCTTTTCGGCGCGGAACACGGTCTCGGCGGCGTCCACGGCGCTCACGACACCCGAACCACCGACGAAAGCCCCGAACGAGTCGCACTCGTCCAACGAACCACGCTGGCATACCTGCGCACCACACTGGGACTCGACGACACCGCCTGGCCCGCCGCCCGAGCAGCCTCACAGCAACCCCGGAGCCGCTGGGCCGCATCGATTCGAAGTGAGCCCGACCGCAAGGATTCCCACCTCATGCACCCCAATTCGGCCGATCATCGCCGCGCCCGCGAGTACATCGACCAGCAGGATTCAGCGCGAAGATTCCACCCGAGCACCCAACTCACTCCATCGCCACCACTCCCGCTCCAACCGTTCCATCACCACCGCTCCTACGAGTGCGCCGAACAGCAGGATCCAGCGCGAAAGCCGAGCCGGGTAGCGGAATATCCAGCGTCAGCGATGCTCGCGCAGAAATAGATCGACAGCATCGGTGGCGAGCGGATCGGCCAGTTCGGCCGGAGCCCTGCCCGACGTGATCAGGGTGGCGATGCCCTGCAATGTGGCGATCAGCAGCAGGCGCAGCCGATCGAGATCGCCGGGCGGGAGAGCGCCGACGCGCCGGCCCTCGGCGATCAACTCACCGGTGGTGGTGAACAGACGCGTCGGGCCTTCCTCCGGAATGGAGTGTCCCGCACGGGTTTTGGCGGCGAACATCAGATCCATCAGGGCACCGTCACGGGTCGCGAAGCGAATGTAGGCGATCGCCGCCGCCCGCAGTCGCGCGGGATAGTCGTCGCCGCCGCGATCAATCGCGGCGGCGAGTTCCTCGGCGAGGCGATCGAATCCCACTCCGGCCAGTGCGTCCAGCAGCGCTTGGCGGTCCGGGAAGTGGCGCCGCGGCGCGGCGCTGCTCACCCCCGCCCGCCGCGCGAGTTCACGCAGCGACAACTGATCGATGCCTTCGTCCCGGAGCGTTCGCTCCGCCTCGGCGAGCAGCACCGACCGCAGATTGCCGTGATGGTAGGCGTGGTCGCTCATGATCGTCACCTTAACATCCGCATGTACCCACCGATTACAATGTACCCATTGACGACAATGTACTCAGTGGATACATTTGTCTCATGACTACTTTCCACGGTGTGGAACTGCCCGAGCTGTCCGGGACCACGGCGGTGGTGACGGGCGCGAACAGCGGCATCGGCCGGTCGGTGTCGCGGGCGCTGGCGGCGGCGGGCGCGCAGGTCGTCCTGGCGGTCCGCGATATCGAGCGTGGGCGAACGGCCGCGCACGCGATCGCGGGCATCACCGAGGTTCGCGAACTCGACCTCGCTGCCCTGGACTCGGTGCGAGCCTTCGCCGCGGGCTGGGACGGTCCCATCGACCTGCTGATCAACAATGCGGGCGTGTCCGGGCCGACGCTGACCCGCACGGCCGACGGATTCGAGTCGAAATTCGGCATCAACCATCTCGGCCATTTCGCGCTGACCAACCTGCTGCTGCCGCACATCACCGGCCGGATCATCACCGTGGCCTCACAGGCCGAGCGACTCGCCCGGCTCGACCTCACGGATCCGAACTGGGAGCATCGCCCCTATCAGCCCTCCCGGGCATACAACGACGCCAAGTTCGCGAACCTGCTGTTCACCGCCGAACTGCACCGGCGACTGACCGCGGCCGGATCGAATATCCGGGCGCACGCGGCACATCCCGGCCTGGTCGCGACCGATATCTACCGGCACGACGGCCCACGACGCCCGATGGACCTCGTGTGGGCGGCCGCGCTGAAGCTACTGGCCCAGGACGCGGACCACGGCGCACTGCCGGTCCTGTACGCCGCCGTCGCCGAAATCCCGGGCAACAGTTTCACCGGACCCCGCCACCTGGCCCACATGCGCGGCGCACCGCAACTCATCGACCGTTCCGAACCGGCGCGGAATTCCGAACTCGCCGAACAACTCTGGAATGTCTCCGAACAGCTCACCGGCGTCGGCTTTCCGCTACCCAGCCCGACGGGCACCCGATAACGCGCGCTTCCGTTGCCGGACAGCACGTATCGAATCCGAGCGGGTGCCGAACACATCCAGCGGACCTTCGAGACGCAGCGCGAACAGGTGCTCTGAGTGGGGAGCTGGCGGGCGCGTCACGGATGCGATCGGCTCGTGTCGACGACGAGCTCACCGTTCAGGATCGTCGTGCGTAGTTCACGAAGGTTGCCGATGTCACGGGTGGGGTCGGCGGTCAGCACGATGAGGTCGGCGCGTTTGCCGGGGGCCAGCGTGCCGAGATCGGGGCGGGCGCAGTGGCGGGCCGCGGCGCTGGTGGCCGCGGTGAGCGACTGGATGGGTGTCATGCCTGCCGCGACCATGAGTTCGGCCTCTTCCAGGGTGTTCGCGCCGAACAGACCTCGGCCGGAGAAGGTGTCGCTGCCCAGGACGATGCGCACGCCGGCAGCGGCGACCCTTCCGACGTTCTCGCGGGCGTGCGGATGGGTCGCGTCGTGAATCCAGAGCGTCGGCGTATAGGTGATGTCGCGTTCGAGCATCAGATCGATGAGCGAGTGGTCGGTGATCGGCTCGATCGTGACGCCGTGCTCGAGGCCGTCCGCTCCGGCCTCGATCGCTTCGCGCGCGGCGACCTGCTGGGTCGTGTGCACGGTCACCCGCAGACCTCGCTCGTGACCGGTGTCGATACCCGCCCGCAGGAAGTCGAGCGGGAGCCGCGCGAGTTCGACGGTGACCGGGAAGGCGGGATTCCGCCAGAGGTACTTCGGCGAGCCGTCGCACGCGCACCCGCCTTCGGAAAGCAGCTTGATCGCATCCACTTTGCGGTCGGCCAGTCGATGCACCAGGTCACGCAGCTGCCGCGCACTGTCGACCTCGGCCGTGAATCGCTCACGCGCCCAAGGATTGTCGCCGAAAATGGTGGAGGCGGGATGACCGTCGCGTCCGGTGATGCCGCAGCCGGTGACCAGCAGTCGCGGGCCTCGCAGCGTGCCCGCGGCCAGATCGGCGCGCGTCCGCAGGATCCCTTCGGTCGGGTCGCCCACCGACTTGATGGTCGTGACACCGTGACGGAGGAACAGGTCGAGTCGTTCGGGGAGTTCCTCCTCCTCGAACACCCGCATGGATTCCGGATCGGATACCGCCCGGACGTCGTAGAAGTGCAGATGCGTATCGATCAGGCCCGGTAGCACCCAGCCCTCGGCCGCGTCGATCTCCTTCCTGCCCTTCAGTGGCGTTGCCGAGATCGCGGCGATCTGTCCGCCATCCATCGCGATGTCGCGCAGTCCGGGCAGCGTGGCGTGGCCGTCGAAGACGTGTGCGCGTCGGATGACGAGGTCGTATGCGGCGGGGTCGCGCATCTCGGTGCTCGGCATCACTTCGGGCTCACCGGCCATTGCTCACACTCCTGATCGGGCGATATCTGCTGCGAACGGACCCTGCCGCCGCAGTCGGTAGCATTTCATTACTAGGTTACAAATTACAACCAGACAGGAAAATGTTCCCGAACTCGTATCCTGAAGACGTGACCGAGACCCAGCCGCCGCTGCAGGCCTGCTCGCACACCGAGACGGTCTTCGGTCTGCTCGGCAAGCGCTGGACGGGCCTGCTCATCGACCTGCTCCTCCAGCGCCCGGCCCGATTCAACGAACTGCACGCCGCGCTGCCGACACTGTCCAAGCGGGTATTGAGCGAGCGACTCACCGAATTGCAGGGCATCGGCCTGGTCGAGCGCGACGTCGATTCCGGTCCTCCGATCACCGCGACCTATCGCCTCACCGCACGCGGCCGCGGACTCGGCCCGGCCATGGATGCCCTGCGGATCTGGGCCGGGGCCCCGACCGATGCCGAGGGCCGACCGATTCCGCCGCACGCGCACACGGATCAGCCGACCGACCCCCTCGGTTCGCGCGACGAAAAGCTCGACACCGAGCAGATCGATGCTTGAACATATGTTCGATAGAACGTAGATTCGATCGCATGTCGGTACCGTTGCAGGGATCGTTGCTCGACGGATTCGAAGAGGTCGCACCCGGTCCGCTTGATGGGGTGCGCCGCGTCCAGCTGTCCGACGGCGCGTGGGTCGATCTGCTGCCGGGGTGGCTCGGGGGTGCGGATCTGCTGTTCGATCGGCTCGTCACGGCGGTGCCGTGGTGTGCGGATCGTCGGCAGATGTACGACCGGGTGGTGGATGTGCCGCGGCTGCTGCGGTTCTACGAGGAGGGGCAGGAGTTGCCGGATCCGGCACTGGATGCGGCGCGAATCGCGTTGAGCGAGCACTACTTCGACGAGTTGGGTGAGCCGTTCCGCACCGCCGGACTGTGCTACTACCGGGACGGGGCGGACAGTGTGGCCTGGCACGGGGACACCTCCGGGCGCGGTGCGACACACGACACAATGGTGGCGATCGTGTCGATCGGCGCGCCCCGGGCGCTGCTGCTGCGTCCCCGTGGCGGCGGGGCGAGTCTGCGGTATCCGCTGGGTCACGGGGATCTGATCGTCATGGGTGGGTCCTGTCAGCGGAGCTGGGAACACGCGATACCCAAGACCCGCCGGCCGGTGGGGCCGCGCATCAGCATCCAGTTCCGGCCGCGTGGCGTGCGCTGAGCGGTAGCGCGCGGCCGGTCCCCATCCGGTCACCGTAATTTCGCCTACCGATGGGTCACTTCGTCGGTGCCGCCCGATACATTGGGGCCATGAACGCGACAGGGGCGGGGATTCTGGCCGTGATGCCGCTGCACACGATCAGCGATGTGCACGGCGAGGAGGGGCTGCGCCGCAGACTCCGACTCGAGTCCGCGAAGCTGGCCGAGCCCGAACGGGTCGAGGCGGCACTGGAATTGGCCTCGCAGCTGCATCGCGACGACCGGTACGGCCGCGAGCCCTACCTGAATCATCTACTGCGCGTGGCCATTCGGATCGTCAGCCACTACGAGGTGCACGACACCGATCTGGTGGTGGCGGGCCTGCTGCACGACGCCGTCGAGGATCACGCGGCCGAACTCGCCGGCACCCACGACGGTTCCGCGACCGAGGCCGCCCTCGCCGCGCTGCGTGAACGTTTCGGGGCGCGGGTCGCCGAACTGGTCGCCGCGGTCACCAATCCCGCGCGCGAGCCCGGTATCGATCGCAATCACCAATACCGCGCGCACATCGCCGAAAGTCTGGAACGCGATCCGTGGGCACGGGTGGTGAAACTGTCCGACTTCACCGACAACGGGGTCGGCATCCTCTACGCCACCAGCCCGGCGATGGAACGGCTCGCGGTCAAATACCGCCCGCTCACCGGCGTCTACCGCGATCTGGTCACCCGGCCCGACACCCCGCTGGCCCCGCACGTCAAACAGCACATCCTCGATCAACTCGACCTGGCCGACCAGCGTTTCGCCGCCATCCTCCAGGAGACCTGACCGCCGCGAGCGCCGGTGATGCGGCGTGCCCCGAATCGGTGATCCGCCACCCTTTCCGATGATTCGAGGTGCGGCGCGGCCGAGAACGCGAGACCATCACCGGGCTCGGCGTTAGGCGAACGGAAGGACCTCCGAGGGATGAACGGCATCGATCGGATCGCGGCGAACCTGGAGTCACATCTCACGATCACGGTGCTCGCCGTCCTCGGGGCGGTCGTCGTGGTGGTCGGTGCGGTCTGGGCGGTGCGATCGGCGCGACGTCGCGGACTCACCGGAGAACAGGCGGGCACCCTGCTCGCGGCCGCGATCGCGACCGGTGTCAGCGCGCAGGGCATGTGGGTGTTCTTCGACAAATCACTGCATCTGACGCTGTCGCTGCGGATCATGTTCTTCGCCTTCCTCGAGATCATGGTGCTGACCTCGGCGTTGCGGGCGCGCAGCGCGCAGCAGGTGAGCGGTAGCGCCGGTATCGACGGCGTCGCCATGTGGGTGCTGACGTGCCTGTCCGCGGTGCTGGCCGCCACCGACGCCGACAATCTGGGCACCGTGCTGATCCGGCTCTCCGCACCACTGGTCGCGGCGTGGGGCTGGGAACGCAGTATGGCCCTGGAGCGGCGGCGCAGCGGCGCGCTGGGCGGGATCAACTGGCGCATCACACCCGAACGCATGCTGATCCGGCTCGGTATCGCCGATCCGACCGACCGCACCGCCGGGGAGGCCGCGCGGCAGCGTCGTCTGATCGATGTCGCCCTCGCCGCCGATCATGCCCGGACCCTGCGCGAGACCGGCGCGAGTTCGCGGCGGATCAATCGGGCTCGCCATCATCTGCAGCGGGTCATGCGGCGGGCGGTCGAGGACGGCGGCCTGGTGGACAATTCGCGTGCGCCGCGGACGGTGCTGATGGACAACCTGCGGATTCTGTCCGGGACCGGGGCGCTGGTGGATCTGGATCTGCCGAGTCCGTGGATTTCCGAGGAGGAGTCCGGTGGCGACCTCTTCGCTACCCCCGCGCTCGTGGCCCCAACGCTCGCGGCTTCGCCGGGAGTGGATCCGGTTGCCGGGACGCGGCCGACGGGTGGGGCGAACGGGCTGTCCGGGGCGGGCGTTGTTGCGGCGGAATCATCGGCCGCGCAGCAGGTTACGGCGGAGCAGGCCGTTTTGACCGATCAGACCGATCAGGCCGGGGCGACGGGGCAGGTCATGGCGCGGACGCACGCGCCTGCGAATTCGTCTGCCGCGCAATCGGTCCCGCCTGCCGCGCAATCGGTCCCGTCTGGCGAGCAGGTTTCGTCGGTTGCTCAAGCGGCCCAAGGGATTGCCAGCCAGTCACTTCCGTCGGACACGGAGACCTCATCGACGGACCGCTCCCTCCCCGTAGATGCAATCCGGCAGGATCGAACGGGCGAACCGACACCGGAAGCAAGCCAGCCTTCCTCGGTGGACGTACAGGCGCCACTCGCGGACCCGACGTTCACGATGCCCGCGCAGCCTCTGGACCCGTCTCAACTGTTGCCTGCGACAGCGCAGCAGACAGAACAGCCGTTGCCGACCACCACGCAACCGCAGGACCCCGATCGCACACTCTCGGCGTCAGCCCGGACAGCACAGCCGGACCAGGACTCCTCGGCCGTCACCCGAACCCTGCCGGTAACCCCGCCACTCCCCGATGCAGCGCGGACATGGCAAGCGGCACAAACACTTCCACCGAACACACCGGACGAGACAGCACCGGACGACGAGGAGTCCCCGGACTCGGAATTCGCCGACTCCTACGGCCCGTACACCGCCACCGCGATGCCGACAGCCTCGCCGCAGACCGGCCAGTCCGACTCACCCCAGACGAACCGTCAGTACCGCCGCGATCCGGCATTCCGCGAGCGGGTGCGGGAACTGCAGGCGATCAACGCGCCGACCAGCGAGATCGCGGCGCAACTCGGCACCAGCTCACGCACCATCCGACGCATTCTGGCCGATCTGGATGCCGAATCGGACGGCTCGCGGCGACAGAACCGGAATCCGGCACAGGCCGCGGTGTCGAACTGGCACAACGGTTTCCGCGTCCTGCCGGGCGGAAACACCCGTGTCGCACCGGGATCCGAGAACATCGACGAGACGGCCGCGGAGCGGACCTCGCGCCGCACCGATCGGTCGATGGAGAAGTAGACGGCCCGCCCGGCGACGCATCGCCGGGCGGCACACCCGGATCTACCGCGTACTCAGCCGTTATCGCGCGACAGGATGAAGAAGTACGGGTCGCTCATCCCGCGCATATCCATCACGCCGAGCAGCGTATCCCCGTCGACCAGGCGAAAGCAGTCGATGATCGGCAGGTGGTCGTACACCATCGCCGCGCTGACCTTGCCGCGGAATTCCAGGTCTCGCAGTCGCGCGCACGGTGATCCCGCGCGCAGGACCGGGCGCAGCAGCGGCAGCAGCCGTCGGCAGAACCGGACAGCGGGCAGCGGGATCCGGCCCGCGAGCGCGAGCGGGACGCGGCGCGGATCGACCGGGAAGACCCGCTCGTCCGGACCCGCGAACAGCAGCGGCTGCACACTGTCGGCGCTGTCGAATTGTTTGCCGTACCAACCGGATCCGACCAGTACGCCCTTCCACGGATGCCCGGTGTCCAGTTCACCGCCGTGCCACCGGCCGGTGGTGACCTCCTCCACGCGGACCGCGGGGAGGCTGTCGAAAAGTTCCCACGCCTGCTGCGGGGTGCAGCCCGCGCCGCGCAGCTCGTCCAGCCGCGCCGCGGGTGTGCCGATACCGGCCACGCCAGCCTCCTCGATTCGTGCGAAAGAATGAACAATCGTGTCTCACAATATCTCGACACGCCGACCCCTTCGACACCTCCGCCCCGCAATCGCCGCTAACCATCCGCGAACCTCCGCTCGCCGCACCTGATCGACCCCCTCGCACCTGATCGACATCGGTTGGCCGGTCCACCGACCACGCCCGATCAGCCAGCCTCATCGCTCGCATCGAACCAACCTCACGAATCCCCTTGACCTCGAGCGCGGTTGAGGTATCAGGATGTTCCCCGACCCCGGTCCGCGAATCCGCCCGATGCGATCGCGGAACACTCCGCCGTCCTGCCGTACACCCGTCGGCGGGGTTCCGGGGCTCATCTCTCGATGCGACCCGCCGCTACGCTGGATGGCGTGCAGCCGAGTCTTCTGTCGCATGTCGCCGCGGCCAACGAGTTGACCGGCCGTTGGTGTGAGCGGGCCGGGTCCGACGATTTCGTGCTGTCGGGGTGCGGGGTCTGGCCGCTGCTGGGGATTCTGGCCGACGCCGCCGACGAGCCCGCGCGGTCCGAGCTCGCCGCCGCCGCGTCGATCGCGGCTCCCGCTGCGCGGCGAGCCGCCTCGGCCCTGCTCGCCGAACTCACGGACGCCGACTCGACCGCGGCCGCACTCGGCGTATGGGTGCGGCCGGATATCGCGCTGCACGAGGCGTGGGTGCGGACGCTCCCGCCGGGCACGGTCGAGAAGCTGACCGGGCAACCCGCGCTCGATGCCTGGGCCGACCGCCACACCCGAGGGCTCATCGACCGGTTCCCGCTCGACGTACAACCCGACACGTTGCTGATTCTGGCGACCGCGATCGTCGCGAAGACGGCCTGGCGCACCCCGTTCCACGACGACGTCCTGGAACCCGAGTCGGGCCCCTGGGCGGGCCACCGCGGTCCCGGACTGTCCCGCGACTCCGAAACCCTCACCGACGCAACCGTTCTCGCGGCACCCACGCCGGTAACCAGGGTCGTCGTGCGCGGCACCGGCGACCTCGATGTACACCTGCTTCTGGGCGACGCCTCCCCCGCCGAGGTCCTGCGGGCCGGGCTCGGCGTCCTCGACGGCTCGATAGAGGCACACACCGCACTGCGGATCGGCGACACCGGCCCCGGCCTGACCGTCCGGGAAACTCGCGCGACCACCGACACCCTGCGAATCCAGTTGCCGCCCTTCGTCATCCGCTCCTCACACGATCTGATGAAACACCCCGACCTGTTCGGCCTGCACACCGCCGCCGACCCCCGAACCGGTCACTTCCCCGCACTGTCCGACACCCCACTGCGCGTCGACGGCGCGGCCCAGCACGCGCTCGCCCGATTCACCCGGGAAGGTTTCGAGGCCGCCGCGGTCACCGCCGTCCGCATGGTCCGCGCCGTGGCATACCGCCGCCCGCACCGCACCACCGAAGTCGCCGTGACCTTCGATCGCCCCTTCGGCTTCCTCGCCGTCCACCGCCCCACGGGTCTGGCCGTCGTCGCCGGATGGGTCGCGGCTCCCCCGAAATCGCGGTGACATCGCGTACCTCGGGTAACCGCCCGCCTCGCCGATCACTTCACACCCGGACGCGGATACCGCCACGAACGCCGACATCGAGGGCACCACTGCCGCTCCGAAACTCACTGGTCGGACATCTCCCCCCGTGGCATCCTGTACCTCGATTCCACATTCACGACTCACCTGGGGGTTTTCGTGCGACGAGTAATCATTCCTGCCATCAGCCTAGCGATTTGCACTCTGGGCATCCTCGCGCCCGCGGCGAACGCCGACGCGTGGACCGACGGCCAGGTCCAGTGGTCGAATTGCAAGAACGCCGGTCATTCCAACGCCTATTGCCGCTCTCCGCGGCCCCGCCCGAGGCCTGCCCCGCCGCGCGCCGCCCCGCCGCGGCCCGCACCGGCCCCCAGCGGCTCGGCCGGATAACCATCTGTTCCGACCCGTCATCGGCACCCGTCCACATCGGCCGGGTGCCGATTTCGTCCGCTCACCGAACTGCGAGTACCGAGGCGACCAGGTCGCGCATGCTCTGCCGGATTCGTTCTCGCCCCACCGCCTGCATCGCCCGCACGACCATCTCACTGCCCAGCGGCGCCATCAGTAGTGCCGCGGTGGTCTCCGCGTCCAACTCCGGCCGCGCTTCGCGCAGCAGACCGGTGATGTGCGCCGACCAGAAGGCGTGCAGTTTCTCCCGGTCGGGATGTTCGGGCAGGGTCTGATACGCGACGACCAGATCGAGGTTGTCCAGGGCCAGTTCCGTCATCGCGTCGAAGTAGGCGATCAGCCGTTCCGGCGCGGGCGCACCCGGTCCGAGGGGCGGCGGGCCGTGCTGGACCGCCTCACGCAACGCGAACGCCCGCTCCCCGACCAATTCCTGGAGCAGACCCGCCCGCGACCCGAAGCGGTGGAAGATGGTCCCCTTGCCCACCCCGGCGGCCGCGGCCACGCGCTCCATCGTGACACCGGCGGCTCCGTATTCGGCGAACAGCGCCGCCGTCGCATCGAGTATGGCGCGCCGATTGCGCGCGGCGTCAGCGCGTTCCCTGCGGGGTTCGTCGGCCATGCCATCCCTTCGTTGACAACTTGACCGGCGGTCCATATCGTCGTAATCGACAACTTGACCATCAGTCCACTTATGGAGTTTCGATGCAGACGATCGTAATGACCGCCGTCGGCGATCCCGAGGTACTCCAGGTCCGCGACCTGCCGGACCCCCACCCGGGCACGGGCGAAATCCTGGTGCAGGCCACCGCGATTCCGGTCCTCTACCCCGAAATCGCCCTGCGCACAGGCATTTTCCCGATGGCCGCCGACCTGCCGGCGGTATTCGGATTCCAGGCGGCCGGAGCGGTGATCGAGATCGGCGCGCGGGTGGATCCCGCACTGCTCGGCGCGCACGTCGTCGCGGCCACCGCGGGTTCCGGCGCGTACGCGGAAAAGGTCTGTGTCCAAGCTGAATTCGCGACCGTGATCCCGGCGGGACTGTCGGTCGACGCCGCCGCCGCGGTACTGATGGGCGGATCCGTGGCGATCGCGCTGCTGCGCCGGGCCGCCCTCACCGGCACCGAAACCGTCCTGATCCAGGCCGCAGCCGCCGGAGTCGGCGGTTATCTCACCCAACTGGCCGGGGAGTTCGGCGCGAAACGCGTCATCGCGACCGCCGGTGGGGCGAAGGCCGAGCGCGCCCGGGCACTCGGCGCACACGAGGTCATCGACCACCGCGACCCGAACTGGACGCAACACCTGCGAGATACGCTCGGGGACAACACGATCGACGTCGTCTTCGAATCGATCGGCGGCCCGGCCGCGGCGGATCTACTCGACCTGATGACCCCGCTGGAGGGCCGCATGCTCGGGTACGGCACCCTGTCCGGACTCCCCGCGGCGATCACCGCCGCCGACCTGTTCGCGCGCGGGTTGACCTACACCGCTTGCGCCGGTCCGGCCTGGCTCGGCACCGTCGCCGCGGCCCGCGCCGAAGTTCTCCGCCGCGCCGCCGACGGCACCATCGAACCGCTCATCGATCGGGTGCTCCCGCTGGATCAGGCCGCGCAGGCGCACCGCCTCGTCGAGGACCGCCGGACCGTCGGCACGATCATCCTGCGACCGAATCCGACTGCCGCGTAACACTACAGCGGCACGTCCGCCGCCACCTGGGCGATCTCACGCAGATACGGGTCCAGCTCCCCGATCTCGAAGCGGCACATGCCGATAACCCACCAGAATGCCCCGCCGATCGTCCCCTCGGCCTTGTAACGCCCGTCCGGAGCGATGGCCGCCCAGCCCTCCGGCAGCCCGACCAGCGTCGCGCGAATCCGCGGATCCGATTGGGCGGCATCGTCTTCCACTCCGGCAAGCGACCACAGGATGACGTTGCCGTCCTCCGAGCCGCTGGCCAGCTGCCCGCCGACTGATCGAATACCCCCCACGCCGTAAACCGTGCAGGTTATCGAGTAGCGAGGCACCCCACGCCACAATCAATCCACGCCCCAGGCCACGCAGTCGATCCACACGGGCCACTGTCAGCGTGGGCCGCGATGACCATGCGCCGTGAACACGCGTCGTGATGAAATGATGGCCCGGTGCCCGAAACGGTCGAATCCGATTCCCGGACCCCCTCGCCGCCCGCCCGCGCCTGGCGGCAACTGCGTCGGATGAGCGTCCTGGACCGCGTCCGGCTCGCGCTGCTGCTGGCCGGATTGCTCTGCGCCGCAACGGGTCTGCTGCCCCGCGCCGAGGTCGAGTCGAATATGCGCCGCATCGGGCCGCTGCTGCTGTTCCTGGGCAGCGTGATCGTGCTCGCGCAGCTGGCCCGGCGGGCCAAGGTGTTCGACGTGATAGCACACCGCCTGGCCATCATCGGGCGCGGCAACTACCCGGCCCTGTTCGGCCTGTGCGTGCTGTTCGCGGCCGCGACGACCATGCTGCTGAACCTCGACACCACCGCGGTACTGCTGACCCCCGTGATGCTGGCGCTGGCCGGACCCGCCCGCATCACCCCGCTGCCGCTGGCGATGACCACGCTGTGGCTGGCCAACACCGCCAGCCTGCTGCTGCCGGTATCGAACCTCACCAACCTGCTCGCGGCCAACCGGGTGGCCCTGGACGCGACCGGCTTCGCGTCGAAAATGTGGCTCCCGCAACTGATCTCGATCGCCGCGACGATGGCGTGCCTGTGGGTGTTCTACTGGCGGCGCGGGCGGCGCGATACGGACCGATACCTGCCGCCCGAGCCCGTCCGGCCCGCGGATCGGCGCGAGCGCGTGCTGCTGTACACGACATCCGGGGCATGTGTGCTGTTCATCGCCGCGATCCCGTTCGTCGGCGACCGGATCGGCCTGGCCGCGCTGGCGGCCGCAGCGCTGGCGATACTCGCCTTCGCGGTATTCGACCGGTCCGCCCTACGCCCGTCGCTGATTCCCTGGCAGCTGCTGGTCTTCGTGGTCGGGCTGTTCCTGGTGGTTCCGACGCTGAGCCGGTTCGGGCTCTCGGATCTGATGCACGCGCTCATCGGCACGAATTCCGGTGCGGCAGGGGCATTCCGGGCCGCGGGCGCCGGAGCCGGGTTCTCCAACGTGGCGAACAATCTGCCCGCCTATACCGCGGGCGAGGCGGTCGTTCCGGCGGCCAACCACAACCAGTTGCTCGCCCTGCTGATCGGGACCAACGTCGGGTCGATCGTGACGCCGTGGGCCTCGCTGGCCACCCTGCTTTGCCTGGAATTCTGCCGCACGCACGGGGTGCGGGTACCGATGCTCCGGTTCACCCTGACCGGGTTGCTGCTGGCGGGCGCCGGGACCGCCGCCGCGGTGGGCGGGCTGCTGCTGATGTCCTGATCAACCCGGCAGGCCCGCGACGGCCACCGTACAGCAGCCGCACCGGGGACGACGAACCGCCCGGGCCGAATCTCGTTCCGGCCCGGGCGGTTCGGGGTGTTTCAGGACTGCTCGGTGGTCCCGGGCGTGCTGCGGGTGGCCGCCGCGGCGGCGCGAACCTGCGGAGCCACCCGAACCACCTGTCCGAGTACGCCGTTGATGAAACTCGGCGAATCGTCGGTGGACAGCTCCTTGGCCAGTTCCACGGCCTCGTCCACGGCCACCACCGGGGGAACGTCGTTGGCGTGGAACAACTCCCACACCGCCACCCGCAGGATGGCACGATCCACGGCGGGCAGCCGCGAGAGGGTCCAGTCCTGGAGGTAGGACTCGATGGTGCCGTCCACCCGATCCAGATCGTCGGCCACACCCTCGACCAGAACGGTGGTGTAGGGGTTCACCGGCGCGACCGAATCGTCGCCGGTGGACAACTGCACCCGCTCGGTGATCAGCTCGGTCACGTCGACGTCGCGCGCCTCGGCCTCGAACAGCAGGTCCACCGCGCGCCGACGCGCCTTGTGTCGCGCGCCGAGCTTCTTGTACTGGGACTTCTTGTCCCCGGGCTGATCGGCCACAGTCGCTGGCTTCCCTCGGGTCAGGAGTTGACGCGGCTGATGTAGGAACCGTCGCGGGTGTCGATGCGCAGCTTGTCACCCTGGTTGATGAACAGCGGCACCTGTACCTCGGCGCCGGTCTCCACGGTGGCGGGCTTGGTGCCCGCGCTGGACCGGTCGCCCTGCAGGCCCGGCTCGGTGTGCGTGACCACGACGTCGATCGCGACGGGCAACTCGACGTACAGCGCCTCGCCCTCGTGCATCGCGATCTGGACCTGCATGTTCTCCAGCAGGAAGCCCGAGGACTTGCCCAGCACGGCCTCGCCCAGGTTGATCTGGTCGTAGGTGTCGCCGTCCATGAAGATGTAGTCCGACCCGTCGTGGTACAGGTAGGTCATATCGCGACGGTCGACCGTCGCGGTCTCGACCTTCACGCCCGCGTTGAACGTCTTGTCGACCACCTTGCCGGACAGCACGTTCTTCAGCTTGGTACGCACGAACGCGGGACCCTTGCCCGGCTTGACGTGCTGGAACTCGACGATCTGCTGGAGCTGATTGTCGATCTTCAGCACTAGGCCGTTCTTGAAGTCGCTGGTGTCCGCCACTGTCCTCGGATCTCCTTGTTGTGAATGAATACTGTTCGGGCCGTGCGTCAGTCGACGACGGTCAGGTCTTTGCCGGTGAGCGTGAGCAGCTCGGGACCCCCCTCGCGCACCACGAGGGTATCCTCGATCCGGACACCGCCGCGGCCCGGGAAGTACACACCTGGTTCGACGGTCACCGCTACGCCACCGAGCAGTGTACCCGTGCCCGTTTTGGCGAGACCGGGCGCTTCGTGGATCTGCAGGCCGACACCGTGTCCGAGTCCGTGCACGAACAGCTCGCCGTATCCGGCCGCCTCGATCACCCCGCGCGCGGCCGCGTCCACCTCGGCGCAGCCGACGCCCGGTTTCAACGCCTTGCGGCCCGCCCGCTGCGATTCGCGGACCAGGTCGTACACCTCGCGCTGCCATTCGTCGGGCTCGCCCAGCACCAGCGTGCGGGTCATATCCGAGTGGTAGCCGTCCACCACCGCGCCGAAATCGAGTTTCACGAAATCGCCCGCGGCCAGTACCGCATCGGTCGGACGATGATGCGGCACAGCCGAATTCGCGCCCGCGGCGACGATGGTCTCGAAGGCGACCGCCTGACCGCCGTGCTCGAACATCAGCCATTCCAGCTCGCGCGCGACCTGGCGCTCGGTCCGGCCGGGCCGGATACCGCCGCGTTCGAGCAGGGCGGCCAGTGCGGCGTCGGCCGCCGCGCAGGCCGCGCGCAACCGGTCCACCTCGTACTGGTCCTTGACCATGCGCAGCTGTTCCACCAGGCCGGGGACCGCGACCAGTTCCAGTCCGGTGGCCTGTTCCACGAAACCGCGATGCTGATCGACCGTGACGACGTGGCTCTCGAAGCCGACGCGTCCGGTCTGCCACTCCCCGGCCAACTCGACGATGCGCCGGGCGCTGGCCCGCGCGATCTCCGCGCGCAGATCCGGCACCTGCTCGCCGACCTGGGTGATGTACCGGCCGTCCGTGCAGATCACGGTGCGGGCCTCGGGTGTGTCCCAGGCGTACACCAGCAGGGCGGCATTGGATCCGGTGAATCCGGTCAGGTACCGGATGTTGACCAGATCCGTCACCAGCAGGGCGTCGACCCCGTTCTCCACCAGCAGGTCCCGCAGCGCGGCCCGGCGAGCCCCGTGGTCGGGGCGCTGGGCACCGTGATCAGCAGACATGCTCACAACGCTACCGCTGTCCGGCCCGAACATCCCCATGCCGTATCCCCATACTGCTACACAGCCGCGTCGGACCGCCCGCCCGCGCGGCAAGCTGGGCGAACGACCTCGAACGACGGAATCTGAAGCGATAGATATTCACATGTTCGAAGTTATCCACATTTCCCGTTCGGGGCGTCCGAGGGCCTTGCTGCGCAGGCACGATGAGGTCATGTCCCCAGCCACGATCGCCGCATTCCTCGCACTCACCGGTTGGTGTGTCGTGCTGAGCGTCATCGACCTCCGCGAGCGCCGCCTCCCCAACGCGCTCACCGGCCCGGGCGCGGTAACAGTACTGGGCGTCGCGACCGTCACCGGACGCGGGACCGCCGCCGCACTCGGCGCACTTCTCCTCGCGGTTCCCTATCTGCTGATCCACCTGCTGTTTCCGGCCGCGTTCGGGGCCGGGGACGTGAAATTGGCGCTCGGGCTCGGCGCGGCGGCGACGTTCGGCGGCGCGCAGGTCTGGGTGTGGGCGGCACTCGCCGCGCCCGTACTCACCGCACTGGCCGGGCTGGTGGTGCGAATACGCGGTCGCCCCGCCCGCGCCGCGCCCGTGGACCGGGCGATACCGCACGGCCCGGCCATGTGCCTGGCGACGCTCGGCGCGTTGCTGCTGGCCGGGTGATCCCGTCGTCGGCCCGTGCGTCCGAGTCGGCGACGGTCGCCGGCACGATGCTCGCGTAGCTGCGATTTCGCCGTCGACGCGCGGGCGGACCCGGGGTCCCGGCGGGCCGCGGTCGGGCGCGACATCCGGCCCGACGCCGGGCCAGATGTCCGGGTAGCGCTGCTGACGTGGAAAGATGGAGCCGTGCTGCGCTGGATAACTGCCGGAGAGTCCCATGGTCCCGCCCTCGTCGCCATCCTCGAGGGGATGGTGGCCGGTGTCGAGGTGAGCTCTGCCGATATCTCGGAGCAGTTGGCGCGCCGACGCCTGGGCTACGGCCGCGGCGCCCGGATGAAGTTCGAGGCCGACAAGGTCACCGTGATCGGCGGGGTGCGGCACGGACGCACCATGGGCGGACCGATCGCGATCGAGATCGCGAATTCGGAGTGGCCCAAGTGGATCGAGGTCATGGCCGCGGATCCGGTGGACGAGGCCGAACTCGCCGAACTCGCCCGCAACGCGCCACTGACCCGTCCCCGCCCCGGACACGCCGACTACTCCGGCATGCTCAAATACGGCTTCGACGACGCGCGCCCCGTGCTCGAACGCGCCAGCGCCCGCGAGACCGCCGCGCGCGTCGCGGCGGGCACCATCGCGCGGCAGTTCCTGCGGCAGACCTTCGGCGTGGAGGTCATCTCGCACGTGGTGTCCATCGGGACCGCGACCGCTCCGGCCGGTCTCGTCCCGGCCGCCGCGGATCTGCCCGCGATCGATGAGAGCCCGGTGCGGGCGTTCGACAAGGACGCCGAGGCCGCGATGATCGCGGAGATCGAGGCCGCGAAGAAGGACGGCGACACCCTCGGCGGCGTGGTCGAAGTCGTGGTCGAGGGCCTGCCGGTCGGCCTGGGCTCGTTCACCAGCGGCGAGAATCGTCTCGACGCGCGCCTCGCGGCGGCGCTGATGGGTATTCAGGCGATCAAGGGCGTCGAGGTCGGCGACGGATTCGAGACCGCGCGCCGCCGCGGCAGTGCCGCGCACGACGAGATGCGGCCGGGCCCGGACGGCGTGCTGCGCTCGACCAACCGGGCCGGTGGCCTCGAGGGCGGGATGACCAACGGCGAGGCGCTGCGGGTACGCGCGGCGATGAAGCCGATCTCCACGGTGCCCCGGGCACTGTCCACGGTCGACATGACCACCGGTGACGAGGCCGTCGCGATCCATCAGCGTTCGGACGTGTGCGCGGTACCGGCCGCCGGTGTGGTCGCCGAGGCGATGGTCGCGCTCGTCGTGGCCCAGGCCGCGCTGGAGAAGTTCGGCGGCGACTCGCTGTCCGAGACCATCGGCAATATCGATGGCTACCTGAAACGAATCAACGCCCGCCCCCACGTGCCATCGGGCTCCGCGGTCTCATGACCCGCGAGACCGGCCCGCACCGGCCCTGCGTGGTGCTGGTCGGGCCGCCCGGCGCGGGCAAGTCCACGATCGGCCGCAAGCTGGCCCGCGAGCTCGGGGCCGAATTGATCGACACCGACGCGGTGATCGAGGCCGAGACCGGACGGACCATCCCGGAGATCTTCTCCGTCGACGGGGAACCCGAATTCCGGCGCATCGAGGAGGATGTGGTCCGCCGCGCCGTGGAGGCCGACGAGGGCATCGTCTCGCTCGGCGGCGGCGCGGTGCTGTCCGAGGTCACCCGCGCACTGCTGCGCGAGCGGACCGTGGTCTACCTGGAAATCAGTGTCGCCGAAGGACTTCGGCGCACCGGAGCCACGACCCACCGGCCGCTGCTGGCCGGCGCCGACCCGTCGGCCAAATATCGCGAACTCATGCAGCTCCGCCGCCCGCTCTACCGGGAGGTGGCCTCGGTCCGGGTGCGCACCGACGGCCGCAGTCCGGGCCGGGTGGTGCGCAACATCCTGACCAGACTCGGCCTCGAACCCGTCGAACCGGTGGCGACCCCGCCGATCCCCGCCGCGGCCGCGGAGACACCGACGGCTCGGCGCAACCGGCGTCGCCGTCGCGGTGGGCGTTCCCGTAGTGCCAACAAGGCTGCCGCACAAGCTGTTTCGCCCACGACGCAGGATGAGAACGCGACGTCCGAGACCGACGAACCGACCGCATCAGCATCGGATACGTCGGCCACGAACGGCCCGGCCACCACCCGCAGGTCCCGCCGATCCCGGCGCGGCGGACGTCGACGTTCGAAAGGCCAACGCGCCACCGCGACGACACTGGACGCGCCGACCGCCGAAACGCGACCCGATTCGACCGCCGTATCCACCACCGCGCAACCGGCCTCGGAGCAGACCACCACCACACCACGGCGACGCGGCACATCGCGATCGAATTCCGCTGCAACACAACAGAACCGATCGACAGCCTCGCAGTCGCAAACAGGTACGACTCCCCCACGATCGCCAGTCGGCACGACCGGCACGACAGGCACCGAGACCGTATCTCCACGCACACCCGGCGCTCGACGTTCCCGCGCCGCCAAACGCCCGGCCGGTCCCCCCGCCCCCAGACCGACCCCCGACCCGGCAACTCCCGACACCCAACACCGAACCCCGCCGAGCGACGCATCCGAGGACACACCCAGCACGAATACCACCGTCCCCCAACGAGATTCGGCCGACCCCAGCACCCCCGGCCGCACCCGCTGGAACCGCACCCGCCGCGCCCGCACCACACGACCACAGCAAGAGCGAGCACAACAAGAATCGGAGCAGACCGCATGACCGACCCGATCCGCATCGACGTCCGCACCGCAGCGCCGTATCCGGTGATCATCGGGCGCGGCCTGCTGGACGATCTGGTCGAACAGGTGACCGGACGGCCCGCCGTGCGCACCGTCGCCGTCTTCCATCAGCCGCCGCTCACCGAGACCGCCGAGGTGGTCCGTAAAGCCCTGGCGGACAAGGGCATCGACGCGCATCGCATCGAGATCCCGGACGCGGAAGCCGGTAAGGATCTGCCGGTCGCCGGATTCTGCTGGGAGGTGCTGGGCCGCATCGGCCTGACCCGTCAGGACCTGGTCATCGGCCTCGGCGGCGGCGCGGCCACCGACCTGTCCGGTTTCGTGGCCGCCACCTGGATGCGCGGCGTACAGGTCATCCACATCCCGACCACGCTGCTGGCCATGGTGGACGCCGCGGTCGGCGGCAAGACCGGTATCAACACCGAGGCCGGGAAGAATCTGGTCGGCTCGTTCCACGAACCCGCCGCGGTGCTGGTGGATCTGGCCACCCTGGAGACGGTGCCGCCCAACGAGATCGTCGCCGGAATGGCCGAGATCATCAAGACCGGTTTCATCGCCGACCCGGTCATCCTCGACCTGATCGAACGGGATCCGCGGGCCGCCCTCGATCCCACCGGCGAGGTGCTGCCCGAACTCATCCGGCGTTCCATCCAGGTCAAGGCCGACGTGGTCGCGGCGGATCTGAAGGAATCCAGTCTGCGGGAGATCCTGAACTACGGGCACACTCTCGGCCATGCCATCGAACGTCGTGAGCGGTACCGCTGGCGGCACGGCGCGGCCGTGTCGGTGGGCCTGGTCTTCGCCGCGGAACTGGGCCGGCTGGCCGGCCGCCTGGACGACGCCACCGCCGACCGGCACCGCGCGATCCTGACCAGTGTCGGCCTGCCGACCAGCTACGACGCCGACGCCCTGCCGCAACTGCTGGAGGGTATGCAGACCGACAAGAAGAACCGCGCGGGCATCCTGCGTTTCGTCGTCCTGGACGGTCTGGCCAAACCCGGCCGCCTCGAGGGCCCCGATCCCTCGCTGCTGGCCGCCGCCTACGCCACCATCGCCCGCGAGGACGCTCCCCAGGGCGGCGCGATCCTGCTGTAGCCGGGAAACACCACGGCCGCACCGAAATACGAGACCCGCCGAAATACGAAATGCCGTTCCGGATCGAATCCGGAACGGCATTTTCGTTCTCGAAGGAAATCGGGCCCGAAGGGATCAGGCGGGGCTGGCGGCGTGATCCACCGACCGCGCACTCACCTTGTCCGCCTTGTTGTTCTCCCGGGTGACCAGGAAACGCCCGAGCGCGACGCCCACCATGGCGGGGATGAAGATCATCAGCACGATGAACGCGGCGCCCGCGGTGATCTCGAAGACCAGGCCGTTGTCGCCGAGGTCGAAGGACGGCACGTAATCCAGCAGCCAGGCCACCACGCCGGATCCCAGTCCGCCGACCACGCCCGCCTTCAGCCAGCGCATGGTCAGATCCGCGCCACCACGTTCGGGGTCGGGATTGGCCCGCCGGTCACCGCGACCGTCGAACAGACCCCAGGCCACTCCGGCCGCGATCAATACGACCAGGCCGACCAAGCGCATCCAGGAACCCTGGGTCGGCCAGTAGATCATCCCGAAGCCCAGCAGGGTTCGCAGGACAACCGTCAGCACACCCAGCCCTACGGCGCGTAACAACCACGCATTCATGTCGTCCACCCTAACCTGCCGAAGGATTCGGAAAAATAGTAACCGGTTACAGTTCTACAACCCGGACCGGCCGCGTCAGCCGTCCAGCGCCGCACTCATCGCCGCCCGGGGCGCCTGCGCACCGGTGAACTGTTCGACCTGCCCGTACGCCTGATTCAACAGCATTTGCAGGCCGCTGATCACGGTGTGACCGGCCCGCAGCACCGCCTCGGCGAGCGGGGTCGGCCACGGATCGTAGATGGCGTCCAGCACCACCGGCGCCGCGGCGATCGAATCCGCCACCGCCGCAACACCGTTCGCGGGTACCGTGCTGACCAGTGCGTCGGCGTCGGCGCAAACCTCACGCAATCGATCCGCGTCGAAATCGATCACCGCCGCCGACATGCCCAGCCGCCCGGCCAATTCCAGCGTGCTCATGGCCCGGCCCGCGTCGCGCGCCACGATCGTGACCGTGTGCGCCCCGAGTTCGGCCAGCGCCAGCAGCGCGGGCCGCGCGGTACCGCCCGCGCCGACCACCACTCCCGCGGCGACCTTCTCGACCCCGCCGCCGCGCAGCGCGCCACGCACCCCGTCCACGTCGGTGCAGTCCGCCCGCCAGCCGGATGCGGTGCGCACCAACGTATTCGCCGAACCGACCAGCACCGCGCGTTCGGTGCGTTCGTCGGCGAATTCGAGCGCGGCCACCTTGCCCGGCATCGTCACCGACAGCCCCACCCATTCGGGCCCGAGTCCGGAGACCAGGCCTGGCAACTGTTCGCCGGTGCATTCGATGCGCTCGTAACTCCAGTCCAGGCCCAGCGCGCGATACGCGGCCAGATGCAGTTGCGGTGAGCGGGAATGCGCGATCGGACTGCCCAGCACGGCCGCCCGGCGGGATGTGCCCGTCGTCGCGGTGTCGTTAGTGCCCACTGTCGAGAATTCCGCTCTGCCTTGCCTTTTCGATATTGCGCTGATGTTCGCTGTAACTGTCGGTGAACAGCGTGGTGCCCTGTTTGTCCACGGTGACGAAATACAGCCACGGTCCGGGCAGCGGATTCTCCATGGCGCGCAACGCACCCAGCGACGGCGAGGCGATCGGCGTCGCGGGCAGCCCGGACATGGCATAGGTGTTCCACGGGGTGCGCTTGGCCCGGTCGGTGTCGCTGGTGGCGACCGCGAGCTTGTCCAGGGTGTAGTTCACCGTCGAATCGAATTGCAGCGGTTGGTCCACCGCGAGCCGGTTCACGATCACCCGCGCCACCTTGGGCATATCGGCGGGCAGCGCCTCGCGCTCGACCAGCGACGCGGCGGTCAGCGTCTGGTACGGGGTCAGCTTGTTGGCGTTGGCCGTGAGCAGCCCGGTCGACTCGTAACTCTGCGCGCTCTGCCTGACCAGCTGCGCCAGAATCTGCTGCGGGGTGCCACTGGGATCGAAATCCCAGGTGCCCGCCTCGATCAGCCCCTCGAGCTGGCGGGTGCGATCGGGCACCTGACGCACCGAATCCAGCGCCCACTGCGGCACGCCGAGCCCGCTCAGATCGGTACCGCCGCCCGCGGCGACGAGCTGTTCGTAGGTGACGCACTTCTTCGCCGCGTCGGTGCCGATGCAACTGGCGTTGGCGATCTTGCGGTAGATCCCGTCGCTGCGGGAGCCGGTGTTCGCATCGGTCGAATCGAGCAGCCGCCGTCCCTCGGAGATGACCACGTTGCCGACCCGGGCGTCCTTGCTCATCAACGCGGTCACCGCGTCCGCGCCCTGGCTGTGCGTGGGCACCGCGTAGTAGCCGGGCTGCACCGAGTTCATCCCCGAATCCCGAACGGCCGCTTGATAGAACGCGCCGGTGCTCTTGACCACGCCCTTGTCCAGCATCGTCTTGGCGATCTGCTCGGCGGTGTCGCCGGGCGCGACGTGCACGACCGTCAGCGGACCGGCCGCGCCCGTGTAATCGTCGGGACCGCCGAATCCGCCGATGAACTTGTATCCGGCGTAGACCACCGCGACGGCGAACAGCACCACGAAGACGGTGCCGATGTAGATCAGATTCCGCCGCCGCCGCTTACGCTCGGCCGCCTTCCGGGACGCAGCCCGCGAGCGTCGCCCCCGGCCGGACCGACCGCGCTGCGGCTCGTCCCGCGAACCCTGTTTGCGCGAGCGCTGGGTACCCGAACCCGATCCGCGAGCGCCGGATTTCCGGGCCGCCTGTTTGCCACTGGTTTGCTTACGATTCGGGCGGGAAGCGCCCGATCGCGACTGCGCGGTCTCCTCGTCCGTGTCCCGGCTCCGCCGCCCGGACCGTTTCGGCGCGGGTTCGGGCTCGGGTTCCGGCAGTGGTTCGTCGTCGTAGTACTCGTCCTCGGCGTACTGGCCGTCGGCGTACTCGTCCTCGGCGTACTGCTCGCCGGCGTACTGCTCGCCGGTGTAGTGCTCGTCGGCGTACTGCTCGCCGGGATAACCGTGCTGCTCCTGCGGATAACCCCGCGGTTCGACGTACCGGTGCCCGCCGGTGTAGGCGTGGTCGCCGTACTCGGCGGTCTGCGAGTAGGCGTTGTTCGGATAGTCGTCGTCGCGGTACACCGGGATGACGCCGGTGTCGGCGGCGGATTCGTCCCACTCCTCGGGGGCCGCGTGCCGCGCCCGCCGCCGCGTGGGTTCGGGCGCGGGCGCCGCGCCCAGCTCCGAACCGCGCGCCGCCCGCTGCTGCGCACTCTGGGCGGCACGGTCGTCCGCCTCACCCCACTTCTCGGAACGACGGTACCGCCGCTCCTCCGTGCTCTGCCGAAGACGTTCTTCGGCACGGAGCCAGCGGTCGTTCATTCGCTCACCCCGCCGCCTGCGTCACCGGCCGACCTTAACACCGCACTCCGTTCGTCCAACCACCCTTGCAGGATCGATACGGCCGCCGCCTGGTCGATCATCTGCCGCTGCCCACGTGCGCGAACTCCACTGTCCCGCAGTGCACGTGCAGCTGCCACCGTAGTCAAACGTTCGTCGGAAAGTCGTATCGGCACATCGGGCAGCAGAGATCGCAAACTCTTCGCAAACCTTGTCGCGAGCGTCGCGGACGCGCCGTTCTCACCGCGCAGCGTGCGCGGCAGGCCGACGACCACCTCGACGGCCTCGTATTCCCGCACGATATCGACGATGCGGGCCAGATCGGTTGCGGCAGCGCCCTTTCCTCCCGCGCGTCCCTTACCCGCGCCGCCCTTGCCCTTTCCGGCACGCGGCACCGTCTCCACGGGCGTGGCCAGAATTCCGTCCGGATCGCAGGAGGCGACACCGATGCGGACCGTGCCCACATCGATGCCGATCCGCCTGCCGCGACCCGGATCGGTCGCGATATCCGGCCGATCGGAAATGGGACCGGACTCCGGTGGAGTCTCCGCCGGAGTCCCGTCCCCCGGGGACCCCTGCATCAGACGGCGAGCTCGGCCACCCGCGCACGCACGGCGGCCAGACCGGTCGCGATTCCGGACGGGTCCGAGCCCGCGCCCTGCGCCATCTCCGGCTTGCCGCCGCCGCGGCCGGCGATGCTCGGACCGAAGCTGCCGACCAGATCCCCGGCCTTGAAGCCGAGATCCTGCGCGGACTTGTTCACCGCGACCACGAACGGCACCTTGCCGCCGTCGCTGCCCAGCAGCACTACCACGGCCGGTTCACTGCCGAAACGGCCGCGGATATCGCCGGCCAGCGTGCGCAGATCGCCCGCGCCGACACCTTCGGGCGCGGCGGCGGCCACCAGCAGCACCCGCCCGATCCGCTCGGCGTCCTCGACGAACTTCCCGGCCTGCGACAGCACCGCCTGCACCTTGGTCCGCTCGAGTTCCCGCTCGGCGACCTTGAGCCGCTCCACCAGTTGCTCCACCCGCGCGGGCACCTCGTCGCTGGGCACCTTCAGCGAGGACGCGACACCGGCCAGCAGCGCGCGCTCCTTGGCCAGATACCGGTACGAGTCGAGGCCGACGAACGCCTCCACGCGCCGCACACCCGAACCGACCGAGGACTCGCCGAGCACGGTGATCGGGCCGATCTGCGAGGAGCGCTCGACGTGCGTACCACCGCACAGCTCCATCGAGAACGGTCCGCCGATCTCCACGACGCGCACCTCGTCGCCGTAGTTCTCGCCGAACAACGCCATCGCGCCCATCGCCTTGGCCTTGGGCAGATCGGTGACGAACGTGTTCACCGGGAAGTCCGCGCCCACAGCGTCATTGGAGACGGCCTCGATCTCGGCCTTCTGCGTTTCGGACAGCTGGCCCTGCCAGTTGAAGTCGAAGCGCAGATAGCCCGGCTTGTTCAGCGAACCGGCCTGCACGGCGTTGGGGCCGAGCACCTGACGCAGCGCGGCGTGCACCATGTGGGTACCCGAGTGCCCCTGCGTCGCGCCCCGACGCCACGCCGAATCCACCTGCGCGAGAACCGAATCGCCCTCGGTGAGCTGCCCCTGCTCGATCGTGGCCTTGTGCACCCAGAGCTGCTTGGCGATCTTCTGCACGTCGTTGACGCGCACCTTCAGCCCCGACGCACTCAGCGAACCCCGGTCCGCGATCTGACCGCCGGACTCGGCGTACAGCGGGCTGCGATCCAGGATCACCTCGACGTCCTGCCCCGCGGTGGCCACCGGCACCCGCACGCCGTCGGAGATCAGCGCGAGAACCTTTGCCTCCGAGGTGAGTTCGTCGAATCCGGTGAACTCGGTCGGGCCGCGGTCGACGAACTCCTTGTAGATGGTCAGATCGGCGTGCGCGTGCTTGCGGGACTGCGCGTCCTGTTTGGCGCGCTGACGCTGCTCCGCCATCAGCGACCGGAACCCCGCCTCGTCGACCTCGAGTCCCGCCTCGGCGGCCATCTCCAGGGTCAGATCGATCGGAAAGCCGTAGGTGTCGTGCAGCGTGAACGCGTCCGCACCCGCGATCCGCGCGCCACCGCCCGAACGCACCTCCGCGACGGTGTCGTCGAACAGTTTCGAACCCGTCGCCAGGGTCTTGAGGAACGCGGTCTCCTCGCCGACCGCCACGGTCTCGATCCGCTTGAAATCGGTGGCCAGCTCCGGATACGAGGGAGCCATCAGCTCGCTGACGACCGACATGAACTCGCCCATCACCGGCTTGTCCGCACCCAGCAGCCGGGCCGAGCGCACGATGCGGCGCAGCAGGCGGCGCAGCACATAACCGCGGCCGTCGTTGCCCGGGTTGACGCCGTCGGCGATCAGCATGGCCGCGGTGCGGGCGTGATCGGCGATGACGCGGAAACGCACGTCATCGGCGTGTTCCACACCGTAGGAACGGCCGGTCAGCTCCTCGGCGCGGGTGATGATCGGGCGGCACAGATCGGTCTCGTAGACGTTGTCCACGCCCTGCAACAGGAACGCGACACGCTCGACGCCCATGCCGGTGTCGATGTTCTGCTTGGGCAGCGGGCCCAGGATGTCGAAATCGTCCTTACCGCGTCCCTCGCCGCGCTCGTTCTGCATGAACACGAGGTTCCAGATCTCGAGGTAGCGATCCTCGTCGGCCTCGGGACCACCCTCGCGCCCGTACTCCGGGCCGCGGTCGTAGTAGATCTCCGAGCACGGGCCGCACGGACCGGGAATGCCCATCGACCAGTAGTTGTCGGCCATGCCGCGACGCTGGATCCGCTCCGGCGGCACGCCCACCGACAGCCAGATCTGCTCGGCCTCGTCGTCGTCGAGATAGACCGTGGCCCACAGCTTTTCGGGGTCGAACCCGTAGCCGCCGTCCTCGACCGAACCGGTCAGCAGCGACCAGGCCAGCTCGATCGCGCCACGCTTGAAGTAGTCGCCGAAGCTGAAGTTTCCGGCCATCTGGAAGAAGGTGTTGTGCCGGGTGGTGATACCGACGTTCTCGATGTCCAGGGTCCGCACGCACTTCTGCACGCTCGTCGCGGTCGCGAATGCAGGGGTCTGCTGACCGAGGAAATACGGCACGAACTGCACCATGCCTGCGTTGACGAACAGCAGGTTGGGGTCGGCCAGGATCAGCGAGGCACTGGGCACCTCTGTGTGTCCGGCACGGACGAAATGGTCCAGGAAGCGCCGTCGAATCTCGTGGGTCTGCACAGATATCCAGCTTACTGTGTCTTTGGCCTCCGCTTCGCTCCGGCGGGGTCGGGGCCCCCTGAGGCTCGATTCTTCCCTCCTCCGCTCCTCCGCTGTGTCTTCTGCCTCCGCTCCGCTCCGGCGGGGTCGGGGCCCCCCAAGGCTCGATTCTTCCCTCCTCCGCTCCTCCGCTTCGCTCCCCCGCTCCGTCAGTCCAGAATCAAGCCGGGCCCCGACCCTTGCCGTCGGCGTTATTTGGAGTTGGCGGAACTGGGTGACGTCGGCAACCAGGACTCAGCGGCCCCGGACGATGCGACGGAGTTTGGTCACGCGCGGGCCGACTTCGCGTTCGTAGCCGTGGTCGGTCGGGGTGTAGTAGTCGGTGCCGACGAGTTCGTCGGGCGGGTACTGCTGGGTCAGCACGCCGTCGGGGTGATCGTGCGGATATTTGTAGCCCTGAGCGTTGCCGAGCTTCGCGGCACCGGCGTAGTGGCCGTCGCGCAGGTGTGGGGGTACCGCACCGGCTTTGCCCTGGCCGATATCCGACATGGCCGCGCCGATGGCGGCGGCGACGGCACCGGATTTCGGGGCGGTGGCGACGTGGATGGTGGCGTGCGCGAGGGCGAGCTGGGCCTCGGGCATGCCGACCAGCTGCACCACCTGGGCGGCGGCGACGGCGGTCTGGAGTGCGGTCGGATCGGCCATGCCGACGTCCTCGCTGGCCTGGATCATCAGGCGGCGGGCGATGAAGCGGGGATCCTCGCCCGCGCTGATCATCCGGGACAGATAGTGCAGCGCCGCATCGACATCCGAGCCGCGCAGCGATTTGATGTAGGCGCTGATCACGTCGTAGTGCTGATCCCCGGCGCGGTCGTAGCGCACGGCCGCGCGGTCGACGCTGGCCTCCACCAGATCCACCCCGACGTTCCCGTCCAGCGAGGATTCCGCCGACGCCTCCAGCGCGGTCAGCGCGCGCCGCGCGTCTCCCCCGGCAATGCGCACGATGTGGTCGAGCGCCTCCTCGCTGATCGCGTACTCCCCGCCGAGCCCGCGCGGATCATCCGCGGCCCGCCGCAGCACCTGCCGAATATCGTTCTCCGACAACGACTTCAGCTGCAAGACCAGCGATCGAGACAGCAGCGGCGACACCACCGAGAAGGACGGGTTCTCCGTCGTCGCGCCCACCAGCAGCACCACCCGGTTCTCCACCGCCGCCAGCAGCGCGTCCTGCTGGGTCTTGGAGAACCGATGCACCTCGTCGATGAACAGCACGGTCTGCTCACCGGACAGCAGTCGGCGACGGGCCAGATCGATGACCGCCCGCACCTCCTTGACCCCGGCCGACAACGCCGACAGCGCCTCGAACCGGCGGCCGGTGGCCTGCGAGATCAACGAGGCCAGCGTCGTCTTGCCGGTCCCCGGCGGGCCGTACAGCAGCACCGACGCCGCCCCCGAGCCCTCGATCAACCGCCGCAGCGGCGACCCGGCCCCCAGCAGATGCTGCTGCCCCACCACCTCGTCCAGACCCGCCGGACGCATCCGCACCGCGAGCGGAGCCAACCGCCCCGCGGCCCGGCCCATCGAGAACTCCTCGGCTCCCGCCGAGGGCTCCGCCTCGCCGGGAGTGTCGAACAGCCCGTCACTCATCACCGCACCTCACCCGATTCCCCGCGCACAGCCGACGATTCACGTCCCGCGCCCTGCCGCGTCACACCCGACTCCGCCACACACCGATCACCGTACCGACGTGCACCGACATCCCGGACCGCCACCTCAGTCCCGCGGCGGCGGATCGGCGCGACCGGGCGGATCGGCGCGACCGGGCGGATCGGCCGACGGGTGCGAATCGTCGCGACCGGACAGCAGCAGACGGGCCGCGACGGAATCGATATCGCCCTGCAACTCGGCCTCGGTCATCTCCCCCAGGCCCGCCGCACCCCGCAGGAACGGCCCGAACAGCTGCCAGCCCAGCGACAACGCCGCGACGTGGGCCACCGCCAGCGACGCGTCGCGATCCGATGCGTGGACCGGCCGGGCCCGCTCGATCAGCCGCGAGATCACCGGGAAGTCGCGCTGCAACAGGGCGACCGGATACCCGTCCAGGATGCTGCGCGCGAGCACGGTCAGATGCAGGCGCAGCGCGTCGTCCAGCGGCGACCGATCACCGGGTACCGAACGATCCAGTGCCGCAAGCGATTCCGAGGCCAGATTCTCGAGCACCCGGGCCACCAGCTGATCCTTGGCCCCGAAGTGCCGGAACACCAGGCCGTGATTGACCCCGGCCCGTTCGGCGATATCGCGGATGGAGGTCGCGGCCGGACCACGCTCGGCGAACAACTCGGCCGCGTGCGTCAGCACCGCCGAGACGACCGCATCCCGTCCGACCGGGGCGTCACCGCTTCCGGACGGCCCTGTTGCGCGATCTGTAGTCATGCGACTACATTAGCGCATACGCCACTGTAGTCGACCGACTACACCTCGCCGTTCGAAGGAGCAGAAATGACCGAAGCACCCGCCGTCACCGCCCCCGAACCCACGGTGCGGCCGTTCCAGCTGCCGGGATATCCCCTGCTGTCCGGGCCGTTCACCCATCTGACCGCCGAACACCAGCGCCTCACCGCCCTGCGCTGGCAGCATTTCGACGCCCGGCTGGTCGGCACCACACTCGGCGGCGAGATCAGCGGTATCGATCTGTGCGCACCGCTGGCCGACGACATCGTCGCGGAATTGCGACGGGCGCTGCACGAATACAAGGTGCTGTTCTTCCGCGATCAGCCGATGACATCGGCCCAGCACGTCGCATTTGCCCGCCGATTCGGCGAACTGGAAGTGCATCCGGCCCTCGGATCGAATTCCGATCAGCCCGAATTGGTGCGTTTCGAAAAGGGTGCGGATGTGGCCGGACTGGAGAACACCTGGCATCACGACGTGACCTGGCGACCGCTCCCGTCGATGGGCGCGATCCTGCACGCGATCTCGGTGCCCGAGGTCGGCGGCGACACCCTGTTCTCCGATATGTACGCCGCCTACGCCGCCCTGGACGAGGACACCCGCGCACTCGCCGACGAACTCACCGCGGTGCACGATTTCACCCGCGCCTTCGGCCATTTCGCCACCCCCGACGTGCGCGAACGCATGCGCGCCGAACATCCCAGCGTGGAACATCCCGTGGTGTGCACCCACGCGGCCACCGGTCGCAGGCATCTGTACGTCAACCGGATCTTCACCGACCATTTCGGGGGCCGGACGTTCGAGGAGAGTCGCGAACTGCTGGACCGGCTGTGCCGCCAGGCCGACTACCCCGAACACCAGGTCCGCCTGCACTGGCAGCCGCACACCGTCGCGTTCTGGGACAACCGCGCGGTGCAGCACTACGCCACCAGCGACTACTGGCCGCAGATCCGCATCATGGAGCGGGCGTCCATCATCGGCCCGCGACCGGCCTGATCACCCGGCCCCGTCGAAACGCCGTCGCCGCAGCCCGCCCCGACTCGAGAAGGGCTCTTACTCTTCCCAGCGCTCTTCGAGAGTCGCCGACACATGCTCGGCGAAATCACCCAGAATGTCGTCGCCGACGCTCCGGGCATCCTCGGCCAGCGCGACCCAGCGGTTGATCAGCGCCGCCGAACGCGGAATCGACAGGCCGTGTTCGCGGGCGGCGGCGATGCGGGCGTGATCGGCGGGCAGGAACCAGTACGTGGTCAGCCAGACCCAGATCAGCCGCGCCTCGAGGATCCGCTCGGCCAGCACGTCGTCGTCGGCGAGGGCGGGCCAGACGCCGACCACCTCCGAACGCCACGCCTCCACCAGCTGCCGGGCACGTTCGCGGGAGAGTTCCACATCGCACAGGCAGCCCGGGAAGGAGACCAGCGCGTAGGCGATATCCAGCGTCGCGTCGCGGAAGCCGCCCCACTCGTAGTCCAGGAACCGCGCGCCCTCGGCATTGAGGATGACGTTGTCCGGGCACAGATCCGAGGGGCTGAACGCGCGGTAGCGTCCGGCCGAGAACAGCCGGTTGCCCGCGACGATGCGTTCGGCTATCTCGCCGGGCACCTCGATGTTCAGCTCGCGCCGCAGCATGCCGGGCACCTCGCCGATCGCGGCCTCGGCCTGCTGGGCGATCCCGTCCACCCGATGCACCACGTCGACGCGACGCAGCAGCGCGACGAAATCGGGCTCGCGGCCGACGGTGGCCGCGTGCATGCGGCCCATCGCCTGCGCGAACGCCATCAGCGCATTGCGGCTGGCCGGTTCGGCGCCCGACTGCAACACCGTGGTGAGCGACGCGTTCTCGCCCAGATCGCTCAGGATCAGCAGCCGCGCGGACAGGTCGTGCGCCAGCAGATACGCGCCGGGGCGATGGCGGCTGCTCAGCGCGGTGGTGAACTGGTAGGACACCGCCTCGCGCAGGAACGCCGCGTCGATACTCGCCACACCGGGCGCGAGACCGCCGATGCGGCGATCCTGCGCCGCACCGCGGAGTTGTTTGACGATGAGCGTGCGCGGAAGGGAAAACGCGTTCTCCGCGACACGCACTCGTAGAACCGTCGTCCTGCCACTTCCGCCGAGCTCGATCGGATCGCTGAGCTTCACCGGAGCACCCATTCGCTTTGTGAGCAAATGCTGTGCCGCGGACACGACTTCGGTGGCGCGTTCGGCCAATAGTGCGGTCATCGCGATCCAAGTTACTCGCTCCAGGTCACTTTCAGCGAGCGGTTCCACAACCTTTCGCGCGTCGTCCGGCGTGTCTCGGCGCAGCGCGCGCTGTCGCCGGGAGAGGCTGGACGTCCGCACACGACGTGCTCGTCGTCCAGGATCATCCTGCCCCACCAGGGATTACGACATTTCGGACAGGAATATCATTGAGGCTGCTTGACACGATGCGGCGCGTTCCGGTTGTGTCGAAAGCCAACTGCTGTGCGCCACACTGAAACCCAGGTGATTCGAAAGGTCCCCACGATGACCGAGACCCCGCACCCCGCGCCCGGCACATCCGGGGAAGGCACCTCGAGACCGACCACCGCCGCCGCCCCGCCGCCGCCCCCGGTCTTCGGCGCGACGCCGGCGCCGACTCCGCAGCCCGCGCCGCCGCCGGTCTCCGGACCCGGCCCCGGATACGGCCAGCCGTCGGGTTACGGCCGGTCACAGCCCGGATACGGCCCGCCGACCACGCCCGGCCAGGGCTACGCCCCCGGGCCGACGCCGGGTTACGACCCGAACACGGGTTACACCCCGAACCAGGGTTACGACCCCAACACCGGCCAGGGTTACATCCCCGGCACGATGCCCCCCGGGATGCCGCAGAGCACCACGCCGGGCCAGCAGCCGTACGGATTCCCCGCGCCCGCGCCTGTCGGGCTGAGCATCGGACGCGCACTCGGATACGGCTGGGAACGCTTGCGCGCCAACCCGATTCCGTGGATCTCCATCACGCTGGTCGGTTTCGTCGCCTACCTCGCGGCGATGGTGGTGGTCCGGGTCGCCGGGATCAACTCGCTGATTCCGCTGCTGCTGATCTTCCTGATCGTCGCGGTCGTGGTCTGGTTGTTGCAGGCGGCCATGATTCGCGGCGCGCTCTACGAAACCGACGGCACCCCACCGGATTTCCAGGCCTTCTTCGGATTCGTCAACGCGGGCAACGTACTGCTGTGCGCGCTGGCCGTCTTCGCGAGCAGCGTGCTGGCGATGATCGTGATGTCGGTGGTGTTCGGCCTGCTGTCCGCGGCGCTGGCGACCGTGCTGGGGGTGCTGGCCTCGATCGCGATCGGCTTCCTGTGCATGTTCGCGCTGCACTTCGTGATCGATCAGGATCAGAATCCGATCGCCGCGATCCGGTCCAGTGTGCGGCTGGTGCTCTCGGACTTCGGCAAGTCCGCGCTGCTGGCCCTGTCGGTGCTGTTCATGACCATGGCCGCGCTGGTGGTCTGCCTGATCGGCATGATCATCGCCGGGACGATCGGATTGATCGTCTGCTCGCTGAGCCTGCTGCTGGTCGGCCCGATCTCGGTGATGGCGCTGACCTACTGCTATCGCGCGCTCACCGACGGCCTGACCCTGGGCTGATCGGTAGCCCCGGGCCGATCAGCCCGCGGAGATCCACCAACGTTTGAGGCGATCCAGCGGTCCGCCCTCGCTGCCGTGGCGAGGGCGCAACTGCAACACGATCCATCCGGCGATCACGATCCCGACCATGTTCACGCCGAGCTGACCGATCGACTCGAACGCCTTGCTCCACTCGCCGACCGTCGCGGCCACCACCGCGAAACCGGCCGCCGGGATCGTGGTCACCGAGATGAAAACCCCAACCAGCGCAGCCGATTTCGAGGTCACCAGCGACAGCATCCCGGCCGCGCCCGCGAGCAGCGCGACGACCAGTGAGAACGGCCCCACCTGATAGATGAACTCCACGTTGTGGATCCGGTCCACGCTGTCCAGGGTCAGCCAGCCGAACTGTTCCCACACCAGCGTGGCCACCCAGGTAATCACCATGGCCACGGCGAATCCGACGACCAGCGCCAGCGCCGAACGCCGGGCCAGCGCGAAATCCTTGCGCACCAACGACACCGCGAGCGCGGCCAGCGGCCCGAACTCCGGTCCCACCACCATCGCGCCGACGATCGTCACCGGCGAATCGGTCGCGACACCGACCGCGGCGAGCAGGCACGCGATCGTGATGAACGCCAGGAACGCCGGGCTGAGCGTGGACTCGTCCCGGGTCTCGGCCAGCAGCGCCTGCCAGACGACCGCGTCGGACGGATCGCCCGGGGCCTCGGCGACCGCCCGATCCGCCGACTCCGACAGCGTCGTATCGATCGGCCCGAGCACGATACCGCCGTCGCGGCTGATGCCCAGGGCCTCCAGGGCCGCGACCACGTCGTTGACCGATTCGCGCGCGACGTCGGCGGCGAGGACGTCCCCCGCCGGTTCGACGGCCGCACCGCGCTGCACCGTGATCAGCGTCGCGCCGGGTTCGGCGCGCAGTGCGGCCAGGGCCGCCTCGGTCGTATCGGACGGGCAGATCACCCGGACGTGCAGCACGATTCTCCCGCCTCAGCTTCGCCCCGGACCGACCCGAGATCACTTGCCGGACAAGTGAACCCGGACCGGACGAACCGATCCGGGCACACCACGGTCACTTCTTCTCGGTGTCCTCGCGCTGCGCGGCCTTCTTGTCCGCGGCCACCGGGTTGCCGTTCTCGTCGAGGACGACCTCGAGCCCGGCCTCCTTGCGCTGCTGCCGGGTGATCGGCGCGGGCGCCTCGGTGAGCGGGTCCACGCCGCCACCGGACTTCGGGAACGCGATGACCTCGCGAATCGAATCCACCCCGGCCAACAGCGCGGTGATGCGGTCCCAGCCGAAGGCGATACCGCCGTGCGGCGGCGCGCCGTAGGAGAACGCGTCGAGCAGGAAGCCGAACTTCTCCTGCGCCTCGTCGTGGCTGATGCCCATCACCTTGAACACCCGTTCCTGCACGTCACGACGGTGGATACGGATGGAACCGCCACCGATCTCGTTACCGTTGCAGACGATGTCGTAGGCGTAGGCCAGCGCCGCGCCCGGATCGGTGTCGAAGGTGTCCAGCGATTCGGGCCGGGGCGAGGTGAACGCGTGGTGCACCGCGGTCCAGGCCGAATGGCCAAGGGCCACATCGCCACTCGCGGTCGCGTCGGCGGCCGGTTCGAACATCGGCGCGTCCACGATCCAGACGAACGCCCAGGCGTTCTCGTCGATCAGTCCGCACTTGCGGGCGATCTCGCCGCGCGCCGCGCCCAGCAGCGCGCGCTGCGCCTTGGTCTCACCGGCGGCGAAGAACACGCAGTCCCCCGGTTCCGCGCCGACGTGCTTGGCCAGACCCTCACGTTCGGCGTCGGTGAGGTTCTTGGCCACCGGCCCGCCCAGCGTGCCGTCCTCGTTGACCAGGATGTAGGCCAGCCCCTTCGCACCGCGCTGCTTGGCCCACTCCTGCCAGGCATCGAGCTGCCGACGCGGCTGGCTCGCACCGCCGGGCATCACCACCGCGCCGACGTACGGCGCCTGGAACACCCGGAACGGCGTCTGGGCGAAATACTCGGCGCACTCGGTGATCTCGACACCGAACCGCAGATCCGGCTTGTCGCTGCCGAACCGGCGCATCGCCTCGGCGTAGGTCATGTGCGCGATCGGCGTGGGGATCTCGTAGCCGACCAGCTTCCACAGCGCGGCCAGCACATCCTCGGCCAGCAGGATGACGTCCTCCTGGCTCACGAAGCTCATCTCGACGTCGAGCTGGGTGAACTCGGGCTGCCGGTCGGCGCGGAAGTCCTCGTCGCGGTAGCAGCGCGCGATCTGGTAGTACCGCTCGATCCCGGAAACCATCAGCAACTGCTTGAACAGCTGCGGGCTCTGCGGCAGCGCGTAGAACTTACCGGGCTGCAAGCGGGCCGGGACCAGGAAGTCGCGCGCGCCCTCGGGCGTGGAGCGGGTCATGGTCGGGGTCTCGACCTCGACGAACGCGTGGTCGGCCAGCACCGCGCGGGCGGCGGCGTTGACCTGCGACCGCAGCCGGATGGCGTGCGCCGGGCCCTCGCGACGCAGGTCCAGGTAGCGGTACTTCAGCCGGGCCTCTTCGCCGGGCTGCTCGTCGAGCTGGAACGGCAGCGGCGCGGCCTCGTTCAGCACGACCAGTTCGCTGACGTTCACCTCGATCGCGCCGGTCGGCAGATTCGGGTTCTCGCTGCCCTCGGGCCGCGGCTCGACCACGCCGGTCACCTGCACGCAGTACTCCGCGCGCAACCGGTGCGCCTGTTCGGCGGGAGCACCCTCGCGGAACACCACCTGCGCCACACCCGACGCATCGCGCAGATCGATGAAGATCACGCCACCGTGGTCTCGACGGCGAGCCACCCAACCGGTGAGGGTCACGGTCAGACCGGCGTGTTCGCTTCGCAGCGAACCTGCCAAGTGGGTGCGCAGCACGGGATTCCTTTCGACGGGTCGATGCACGCTGGGGCTACGGTGCATCGCAGGACTGTGGTTGATCGTCTTCATCCTAAAGAGATGCGTTCACCGGTCGGCAACCGATATCCGCCGCCCCCGTGTCAAGCTGTAGTCCGCGCGCGGCCCGGACCGACCGGATCGCGCGGCGGCACAACGAATCGAACGGGCGAGAGGGCCACGGGATGACCTTCAACGAGGGCATGCAGATCGATCCGGATCGGGTCTCCTCGGGCGGCGGCCCGGGAATGGGCGGGAAGATCGCGCTCGGTGGCGCGGGCGGTCTGATCGTGCTGGTGCTGGCACTGGTGTTCGGCGGGGATCCGGGCTCGCTGCTGCGCGAGGTGACCGGCGGCACGACCAGCACCCAGTCCGCCGCCGGCGCCAAGACGCCCGCGCACTGCAAGACCGGCGCGGACGCGAACAAGTACGTCGACTGCCGGGTGGTGCTGACCGCGCAGAGCCTGGATTCGGTGTGGGGCAGCAAACTTCCGCAGCAGACCGGCACCAAGTACGCCGCGCCCAAGGTGCGGTTGTTCACCGGCGCGGTGTCCACCGGCGGCTGCGGCCGGGCCACCACGGCGGTCGGGCCGTTCTACTGCCCCGCCGATCACACCGCGTATTTCGACACCAGCTTCTTCCAGGAGCTGGTCGACAAGTTCGGTTCCAGCGGCGGGCCGCTGGCGCAGGAGTACGTGGTCGCGCACGAGGTCGGCCACCACATCCAGAACCTGCTCGGTGATTCGGGCCGGGCCGCGAAATCCGCGCAGGGCGCCACCTCCGGATCGGTGCGGCTGGAATTGCAGGCCGACTGCTACGCCGGGTTGTGGGCCTCCTACGCCGACAAGCTGCCCGCGCCCGGCAGCAACCAACCGTTCCTGAAGCCGTTGTCCAACAAGGATATTCAGGACGCGCTCTCGGCCGCCTCGTCGGTCGGCGACGACCGGATCCAGAAGGCGGCCACCGGCCGGACCAATCCCGAGTCCTGGACGCACGGCTCCTCGTCCGAACGGCAGAAGTGGTTCCTCACCGGATATCACAACGGCCAGGTGAAGGCGTGCGACACGTTCTCGGCGACCAACCTGGACAATCCTCCGGCGTATCGCTGAGTCGTCGGAACAGCCGCGGTCCGGGTACCCGATCCGGATTCGTCCGTTCGTCCGGTTCCGGTGGTGTGCGGCGGCGCGTCGGGCGCGCCGCCCACGTTTCACCGGACGCGCGGCCGACAATCGCCGGACGCGGCAGCCCGCCGCTGCGACGAAGGGACGGTTCATGCAGAGGTTCGGGACGCGGGAACGATTCGGGTCGGCGCGGATCGTCGCGGCCGGGTCGGCGCTGACCCTGTCCCTCTGCGGCGGCGCACTGGTGGCCGCGCAACCGACACCGACCTCATCGACGCCCGGCACCGGACCGCCGACCGGGACGAGTCAGAGTTCGACGAGCCGGAGCTCACCGCCACCCGTCTCACCCACCTCCTCGACGGTCCCGCCGGAGGATTCCTCGACGCACGTACCCGCGTCGACCCCGCCGATCCTGCCGCGACCGACGGCCCGGCAGCGCCCCTCCCCCGCACCGACCTCACCGGCCGCCGCACTCGTCGTCAACCGGGGTCACACGCCGCGGACATGAGTTCGAGTCATACGCATCGCGAACCGGCGCGCCGACCACGACCACGAACGGTACCGATCACGACCCCCCGGTACAGAGACCGTAGACATGAAGTTCGGGCAGTGCGCATCGCGGGCTTGCCAGTACTGACCCAGACAGGAGATCGGGCGGTGCGCATCGTGGATCACGACGCGCACCGCCCGAATCCGTTGTGCCGGTTGACCGTTGAGCGGATTGGCCGTTGCAGGACTCAGCCGACGGTCCAGGTCTCCTTACCGCTGAGCAGTTGCTGCAACGAATCCGCCTGCACCGGTTTACGTTCCCGCGCGATCTCGGTCTGCTCCCGGACGCCGTCGTCGTAGGTCGGCCGGGAGACGCTGCGGAAGATGCCGACCGGCACGTGCGAGAGGTCCTGCTCGGACAGCCGCGAGAGCGCGTACGCGTACTCCGGATCCTCGCAGTAGGCGTCGTGCACGACGATGTCGGCCTCGGCGACCGAATCCGACGCCACCACCTCGAGGCCGAAACCCCTTCGCACCACCGCGAATTCACCTTCCGCGCCGAAACGCAGCGGCTGACCGTGCCGCAACGGGATCAGATGCGATTCGGCATTGTCCTTGCGCAGCACGTCGAACGAGCCGTCGTTGAAGATCGGGCAGTCCTGCAGGATCTCCACGAAGGAGGTGCCGCGATGTTCCGCGGCCGCGCGCAGCACCTCGGTCAGGCCGGCACGATCGGAATCCAGCGCCCGCGCGGCGAAGGTGGCCTCCGCGCCCAGCGCCACCGACAGCGTGTTGAACGGGTGGTCCACCGACCCCATCGGCGTCGACTTGGTGACCTTGCCCGGCTCCGAGGTCGGCGAGTACTGGCCCTTGGTGAGGCCGTAGATCCGGTTGTTGAACAGCAGGATCGTCATGTTCACATTGCGGCGCAGCGCGTGGATGAGGTGATTGCCGCCGATGGACAGCGCATCGCCGTCACCGGTCACCACCCACACCGACAGGTCCGGGCGGGTCACCGCCAGACCGGTCGCGATGGCGGGCGCGCGGCCGTGGATCGAGTGGATTCCGTAGGCGTCCAGGTAGTACGGGAAACGGCTGGAGCAGCCGATCCCCGAGACGAACATCATGTTCTCCCGGCGCAGACCGAGATCGGCCAGGAAGCTGCGCACGGTCGCCAGGATGACGTAGTCGCCGCAGCCCGGACACCAGCGCACCTCCTGATCGGAGGTGTAGTCCTTGACCTTCTGCGGCCCGTCCGCGCCCGGCACGCCGGACAGCCCGGTCAGGCCCAGATCGGCCCCGACGAGCGAGGTTTCCACGATCGTCATCATTTACCCCCTGCGGTGCGGTAGGTCGCCCGCGCGCGTGCGGCGAAGGCCTTGTCGTTCTCGAGTTCCGCGAGTGAGCCGTCCAGTGCCGCGTCGATCACCCCGACCAGCTCCTGCGCCGAGAAGGCGGTTCCGGCGACCTTCGTCCAGGGCTGCACGTCGACCAGGTAGCGGGCGCGCAGCAGCATGGCCAGCTGACCGCCGTTCATCTCCGGCGCGACCACGGTGCGATAGCGGCTCAGCACCTCACCGGTGTTGGCGGGCAACGGATTCAGATGCCGCAGATGCGCCTGCGCCACCGGCACCCCGCGCCGCCGCGCCCGGCGGCACGCCTCGCCGATCGGCCCGTACGAGCTGCCCCAGCCGATCAACAGCAGTTCGGCATTGCCGCTGGGGTCGTCGACCTCGAGGTCCGGCACCTCGATGCCGTCGATCTTCGCCTGCCGCAGCCGGACCATCAGATCGTGATTCGCCGGATCGTAGGAGATGTTGCCGGTGCCGTCGGCCTTCTCCAGGCCGCCGATCCGGTGCGCGCGCCCGCGCGTACCCGGCACCGCCAGCGAACGGGCCAGCGTTTCCGGATCGCGCGCATAGGGCTGGTACGGATCCGAATCATCCTCGGCCGCATCGGCTTCGAAGGCCGGGTCGATCGGGGCGAGATCGGAAACGCGCGGAATCGCCCACGGCTCCGAACCATTCGCGATCGAACCGTCCGAGAGCAGCAGCACCGGCGTGCGGTAGGTCAGCGCGATGCGCGCGGCCTCCACCGCCACCGCGAAACAGTCGGCCGGTGAACGCGGCGCGAGGATCGCGACCGGCGATTCACCATTGCGCCCGTACAGCGCCTGGAGCAGATCGGCCTGTTCGGTCTTGGTCGGCAGCCCCGTGGACGGCCCGCCGCGCTGCACGTCCACGATCAGCAGCGGCAGCTCGGTCATCACCGCCAGGCCGATGGTCTCGCTCTTGAGCGCCAGACCGGGCCCCGAGGTGCTGGTCACCCCGAGCGCGCCGCCCAGCGAAGCGCCCAGTGCCGCACCGATTCCGGCGATCTCGTCCTCCGCCTGGAACGTGGTCACGCCGAAGTTCTTGTGCTTGCTCAACTCGTGCAGGATGTCCGAGGCGGGCGTGATCGGATAGGTACCCAGGAAGACCGGCAGGCCCGCGAGCTGCCCGGCCGCCACGATGCCGTACGCCAGCGCGGTGTTACCGGTGATCTGCCGATAGGTGCCCGCGGGCAGCGCCGCCGGGGCGACCTCGTAGGTGGTCGCGAACGCCTCGGTGGTCTCGCCGTAGTTCCAGCCCGCCCGGAACGCGAGGATATTGGCCTCGGCGATATCGGGTTTGGCGGCGAACTTCTCCCGCATGAACTGCTCGGTGCCGCCGATCGGCCGCCCGTACATCCAGGACAGCAGGCCCAGGGCGAACATGTTCTTCGCGCGCTGGCCGTCCTTCTTGCCGACGCCGGTCGATTCGGTCGCGCCCAGCGTCAGCGAGGTCATCGGCACCCGGTGCACGACGAAATCGGACAGTGAATCGTCGGAGAGCGGATCGGCCGCGTAACCGACCTTGGTCAGCGTGCGCTTGGTGAACTCGTCGGTGTTGACGATGATGGTGGCCCCGCGCGGCAGATCCTCCACATTCGCCTTCAGCGCGGCCGGATTCATCGCCACCAGCACATCGGGCTGGTCGCCCGCGGTGAGGATGTCGTAGTCGGCGATCTGGATCTGGAAGGAGGAGACCCCGGGTAGCGTGCCCTGAGGTGCGCGGATCTCGGCGGGGAAATTCGGTTGAGTGGCGAGGTCGTTGCCGAATGCGGCGGCCTCGTGCGTGAAGCGGTCACCGGTCAGCTGCATGCCGTCGCCGGAGTCACCGGCGAATCGGATGACGACCTTTTCCAATTTCGCTGCGACACCACCGGTTCCGGCCGCAGCTGCGCGGCCCGCCCGCGAGGCGGTGTCGCCGGGAGAAGCGGCGGTGTCGCCGGGAGAATCAGAGCCCTGGGCAACCATGCGCGTGTATCACTTCCTCGTCGATGAGTACCACATGCCAAGTTACTCCGCTGCCTTCGAATACGCCCGAGTAGCAAGCGGTTCAACAGATTTCGCGTCCTACCGATTCCAGTCGGTACCAATCCGCACGTCGTCGGCGCCGAGATGTCCACCGCCGCGGCACAACACTCGTGTGCCCGGCGCTCGCCTCCTCCGCTCACCTACGCCGGCGCCCGTCCGGGCCCGGACGGGCCGCACTAGGAGAACAGCGCCAGCTGTGCGGCCGGTTGCGGCGCGCGCGGGGGCCGGACCTGCGGCTCCGGTGGCACGTCGCGGTTCAAACCGTGCCGCGACAGCAGCGGATCGAGCCGGTCGCGCAGCCACGCGGAGTACTCCGGTGTGACGTACGCCCCACGACCGTACAACTGCCTATAACGCCGCAGCAGCGCCGGGTGGTGCTCGGCGAGCCACTGCAGGAACCAGCCGCGGGTCCGGGCGCGCAGATGCATCGGGAAGGCGACCGCACTCGCCGCGCCGGCCTCGGCGATCGCGGCGAACAGCGCGTCCAGGTGCGCGGTGCCGTCGGTCAGGCACGGAATCACCGGCGCGACCATGACATTCACCGAAAACCCCGCGTCGGCCAGCGCGCGGACCAGGTCCAATCGCGCCCGCGGCGAGGGCGTGCCCGGTTCCAGGCCGCGATGCAGTTCCGGATCCAGGATCGCGATGGAGACCGCCAGCCGCACCGGGATCTCGCGGGCGGCCAGGGTGAGCAGCGGCAGATCGCGCCGCAGCAGGGTGCCCTTGGTGAGGATGGAGAACGGGGTGCCCGAATCGGCCAGCGCGCCGATGACGCCCGGCATCAACCGGTATCGCCCCTCGGCGCGCTGATACGGATCGGTATTGGTGCCCAGCGCGACCGGCTCGCGCCGCCACGAGCGCCGGTTCACCTCGCGCCGCAGCACCGCCGCGACATTGGTCTTGACCACGATCTGACTGTCGAAATCGCGGCCCGCGTCCAGGTCCAGATATTCGTGGGTGCTGCGCGCGAAGCAGTACCGGCACGCGTGCGAGCAGCCGCGCATCGGGTTGATCGTCCAGCCGAACGGCAGCGTGGAATTCTCCGGCGTGCGGTTGAGCGCGCTCTTGCACAGCACCTCGTGGAAGGTCACGCCGTCGAATTCGGGGGTCTGCACGGTGCGCACGAGACCGGCCCGGTCGAGCCCCGGGAGGGCGCCGTCCTCGGCATCCAGGGTCTGGCTTCGCCACCGCACCCTCCCAGTCGAACATCTGTTCTATTATCTGTCAAGCAACATCTGCCACGCGACAGCTGCGCCCGAGCACCTCAGGCGACGCTGTGCGAGCGCGATTCCAGCGGCTCCCCCTTGTAGAACGCGACCAGATCGCGCACGGTCTCCTCGGTCGAGCGCGGCCGGTAGCCGAGTTCGGCCTCGGCCTTCGCGCCGTCCACGACCGGCGCGGAGATCAGCGCGCCCATGGCGGCCTTGGACACCCGGTCACTGCCGAACAGTTTCGCGATCGGCTCCAGCACGGGCAGCGCCGCGGAGATCACCTTGGTCGGGATCGCGAACCGCGGCCCGCGCTTGCCGTTCACCGCGGCGGCCAGCTGGGTGATCTCCAGCATCGAGCACATCGCGCCGGTCAGCAGGTAGTTCTCGCCGGTGCGGCCCTTCTCCCCCGCCAGGATCAGCCCGTCCGCGACGTCACGCACGTCGACCAGATCGAATCCACCGGCGATCATCACCGGAACGCGCCCGCGCGCGGCATCCCACAGCGTGGTGTTGATCCGCGAATCCGAGTGATCGACCGGTCCGTACACTCCCGTCGGGTTGCAGATCACCGCGTCCAAACCCTGTTCGATGACCTTGCGCAGCTCCACCTCGCCCTGGAACTTGGACCGGTCGTAGACGGGCAGATCGGGATCGATCGAACGCGGCGCGCGCTCATCGATCCGGCCGCCGCAGTCGTACTGGTTGAACGCGTGGATGGAGCTGGTGTGCACCATCCGTCGCACACCCGCGGCCAGCGCGGCCTCGGCAACGATACGCACGCCCTCGGTGTTGATCCGCCAGGCCAGATCGTGCCGGTGCTCGAGGGTGATCATGGCCACCAGGTGATACACGACCTCGGCCCCCGCGAGCGCCGAGCGCATCGACTCCGGGTCCAGCACGTCGCCGCTGACCCAGGTCACCTTCGGGTCCGGCGCGACGGTGGGCCGGACGCGATCGATGGCGGTCACCTCGTGACCGCGCTCCACCAGTTGGTGGAGCAGGTTGGTGCCAAGGAAGCCGGCTGCGCCGGTGACTGCGACCTTCATGAGAACGAGAATATAGAACCCGTTCTAATTTGCAACAAGTTCTAGTTTCGACCCATTCCCGTTTGTCCGATTCGACGCGGAAACGGCCGAAATCCGCAGGGGCCGTACCCGTCGGGGTCGAAACCTGTCGGACTGGTCGGCTATATTGATGCCCTGTACCGTTACCGGTCACGCCGGTGACGGCGCATGGGACCGGACGCCGTGACGTCCGGGTAAGTCTACGAGACCGATGGTATGAGGATTGGGGGGCAGACTCGATGAGTTTCTCGGTGGAAACCGACGCGCTGCGCGCATTCGCGGCGACACACAAGACTGTCGCGGCGCAGATCTCCGGGGCGGGCAATATGGATACGGCCACGCACGTGGCCGCGATGACACCGGTGTTCGGCCTCATCGGCGCCGACTATCTGGCGATGTTCGCCGCCGCGCAGGTGTTGCACTGCCAGGACATCAACGATCTGTCCAGCAAGGTCGACAAGATCGGGCAGTCCGCGTTCGGCACCGCCGCGTCGTTCGACAGTTCCGATTCGAGCTTCTCCAGCGCGCTGAAGTCCGCCGCCGACCAGATCGGGGCCTGAGCATGGCAATCGATTCCGGACTGGGCGGGGTCATCGGCGCGCAGACGGCCGATCCGGTCGCCGCGGTCTCCGCGGCGGCCTCGCAGACCGCCCAGAACATCGCCTCGGCCGTGCAGAACGGCCCGTTCGCGCACATCTCGCTGCCGCAGTGGCCCACCCAGAGCACCGACGCGGCCGATGCCACCGAGGCCACCTCGCCCGAATTGCACCTGTCGCAGAAGGAGTTCGAGGACGGGCACAGTTCCTCGCTCGGCGGCGGGCACATCCCCGGCCTGGGCGACACCTCCACGCACACCTCGTCCCTGACCGATGCGGCCAGCCCGCTGCTCGGCTCGGCCAACGACGCGCTGACCAATGCGCAGCACACGCTCGGCGCGATTCCGGGCGCGCAGAACGTCTTCGACAACGCGCACACCGCCCTGAACAGCGCCCCCAGCGCGTTGAGCAGTGCCGCGTCCTCGATCCACCAGGCCGCCGCCCCGATCGCCGCGGCCGATCCGACCGGCACGGTCGAGACCCTGCTCAGCAAGGGCATCACGCTGCCCGCCATCCCCGGGATCGAGCAGCTGTTCCAGCCGTTCGCGAGCCTGTTGCAGAGCTTCGGCACGGGCGTGATGGGCGCACTCGATCCCAGCACGCTGCTGAGCCAGTCCTCGCAGATCATCCAGGCGGCCATGTCGGTCGGGCAGGGCGCGCTCAAATCCGTCGAGCAGGTCTGGCAGGGCAAATCCGCCGACAGCGCGCAGTCCGCGGGTCAGCAGACCCAGTCCAAGGGCGAGGACACCAGCCAGCGCGGTTTCGACATCTCCAAGCTGACCGACGAGGCCGCGGCCGTGGTGCAGAAGGGCAATGTGCAACTCACCGCCGTGGCCCAGTCCTTCGCCACCCAGGCCACCGCGCTCGCCCCGGTGATCGTCACCCCGCCCGCACAGGCCACCCTGATCGCCACGGCCACAGAGCATCTCGGCACGGCGGTCAGCATCGTCAACGCCACCCGCGGCGAACTGTCCGGCTACACCGGGCAGCTCAGCGGCGTGGTCAACCAGCTGCTCGGGCAGAGCGGCGCCGGACAGCAGGCCGCGCAGGCCGCACAGTCGGTCGCGCAGAACATCGCCCAGCCGGTGATGGAGCAGGCCCAGTCGCTGCTGTCCAACAACAGCGACAGCAGCACCAGCAGCAGCGATCTCACCTCCAAGCTCGGCACCTCGACCGCGGGCTTCGGCGGCTCACACAGCGGCGGCGGTGGCTCCTTCAGCAGCGGTGGCGGCGGTGGGAGCAGCCTGGGCACCAACGGCATCGGCACCAATTCCGGTGGCGGCCTGGGCAGTTCCGTCCCGGGCACCATTGCCAACGCGAGCAACGCCGTGGCCGCTCAGGTCAGCGCGGCGGCCCGCGCGGCCGGCCTGACCAGCCCGAGCAGCTTCATGGGCGGCGGCGGTGCCGCGGCGAACGCCCGCAACACCGAGGACGAGGAACACCAGAGCACGGTCCAGCCGTACCAGAGCATCACGGGCGATACCGAACTGTCGGGGCTGCTCGGCGAGATCGCGCCCGATGTCATCGGCCAGGTCCACAACGACGAGGAGATCAACGGCTACTCCTCCGACAGCAAGCTCTGATCGACCGGATCACTCGACAGCTTCACCCCGCAAGGCCCGGACCGACACGGTCCGGGCCTTGCGTGTATACGCGCAAAAGTGTTTCCCGGGAACACAATTCGCAGATCCCGTACCCAGTGCACCGGCCCGCGCACGCGCCGGATCACCCGATCGGCTGACAGTTCATGATCGCTGCGGCTACCATCGCGGACGAAACTAGAATCTGTTCTAATTCGACCGTCCGGAGGCAGCAGCATCCGTACCCGCGCCATCCGGACCGGCGACTACCCAGACCGCCGACCGAGAGGATGTCCGATGCGCTTCACCTACGCGGAGGCGATGACCGATCCGGCCCACTACGTTCCGCTGGCGCAGGCCGCGGAGGCCGCCGGATTCCACAGCATGTCGATCGCCGACAGCATCGCCTATCCGGCCGAATCGGATTCGACGTACCCGTACACGCCCGACGGCTCGCGCGAATTCCTGGACGGCAAACCGTTCATCGAGACGTTCGTGCTGTCCGCGGCGCTCGCCGCCGCGACGACCACGCTGCGCTTCACCCCGTTCGTGATCAAACTGCCGATCCGCCCGCCGGTGCTGGTCGCCAAGCAGGCGAGTTCGGTTGCGGCACTGAGCAACAACCGTTTCGCCCTCGGTGTCGGCATCAGCCCGTGGCCGGAGGATTTCGAGATCATGGGCGTCCCGTTCGAGCGTCGCGGACGGCGGATGGACGAATGCATCGAGATCATCCGCGGCCTGTGCACCGGCGAATACTTCGAGTACCACGGCGAGTTCTACGACATCCAGCGGATCAAGTTGACCCCCGCGCCGACCGAGCCGATCCCGATCCTGGTCGGCGGGCACAGTGACGCCGCGCTGCGCCGGGCGGTCCGGTGCGACGGCTGGATGCACGCCGGAGGCCAGCCCGAGGAACTCGATCGAATGCTCGCCCGGCTGGACGAACTGCTGCCCGAACGCGACAGTGCCATCCCGTTCGAGATCCACGTCGCCTCGCTGGACGCGTACACCCCCGACGGCATCAAACGGCTCGAGGATCGTGGTATCACCGACGTCATCGTCGGCTTCCGCTACCACTACACGCCCGGACCGGACACCGAACCGCTGGCGAAGAAGATCACCGCGATCGAGCGCTACGCCGAATCCGTCATCGCGAAGTGCTGATCCGCCGCACGCGGTCCGGTCGCCGCCTCCGCGACGCCCGGACCGCACGGCACCTCGATCACTCCTGCTTCGCGTAACCCAGTTCGATCACCGCGTCCCGCTCGGCTTGCAACTCGGCGACGCTGGCGTCGATGCGGGCGCGGGAGAATTCATCGATCTCGAGCCCGGTCACGATCCGGTACTCCCCGTCGGCACAGGTGACCGGGAACGAGCTGATCAGCCCCTCGGGCACGCCGTACGAACCATCCGACGGCACCGCCATGGACACCCAGTCCCCGTCCGGCGTCCCGCGCACCCAGTCCCGGACGTGATCCAGGGCCGCACCCGCCGCGCTGGCCGCCGACGACGCCCCGCGCGCCTTGATGATGGCCGTCCCGCGCTGCTGCACGGTCGGAATGAAATCCTCACTCACCCAAGCGGTTTCGCCTATCGCGTCGATCGCCGGACGGCCACCCACCGTGGCGTGGCTCAGATCCGGATACTGGGTGGCCGAGTGATTGCCCCAGATGGTCATGCGCGCGATGGACGCGGCGGGCGCACCCGTCCGGCGGGCGAGCTGGGCGATGGCCCGGTTGTGGTCGAGCCGGGTCAGCGCGGTGAATCGCGCGTCGGGCACGTCGGGGGCGTTGTTCATCGCGATGAGCGCATTGGTGTTCGCGGGATTGCCGACCACCAGCACCTTCACATCCGGTGCGGCGCTGGCGTTGATCGCCGCACCCTGATCGGCGAAGATCGCGCCGTTGGCGGCGAGCAGATCCGACCGCTCCATGCCGGCGGTCCGCGGCCGCGCGCCCACCAGCACCGCGATATTCGCGCCGTCGAAACCGAGCCACGGATCGTCGGCGATGTCGACCGATTCGAGCAGGCCGAACGCGCCGTCCTCGAGTTCCATCGCCACCCCTTCGAGCGCGCCCACGGCGGCCGGAATCTCCAACAGCCGCAAGCGAACCGGCGTCTGCGGCCCGAGCATCGCCCCGGCGGCGATCCGGAACAGCAGTCCGTAGGCGATCTGTCCCGCCGCCCCGGTGACGGTAACGGTCACGGGCGTCCGAGCGGTCCTGGTCACATCAACTCCTCGATGATCGGTATGTGCCGAGCCTGTCGAGCCGCACATCGCCGGACGGCTCACCGCGAACGATCTCCACATCCGCGCAACCCGCCGCGAATGCCCGGCGCAGGCCGCGATGCGCTGCGCCACAACACTTCCCGCACGAAGGCCGAAGCTCTCAGCCCAGTGCCGCGATCTCCGCGTCGCTCAGCGCGACCGGTTGGACCACGTCCTTCACTCGCACCAGGTGCACGGCCCGGTACAGCGGCCGCTCCCCGAGTCCCGCGTCCCGGGCCTCCGCGCGCAACTGGCCGACCAGCATGCTGGACACACCCAGCGCCGCGGCGAGATGACTCGAGGCCAGCGCGTCGGCCAGGGTACGCAACCCCAGGATGTGCAACTCCCGGCCACCACCGGCGTCGGTGTACATGGCCAGCGGAATCACCTGCCGACCGCGCCCCGCGGTGACGCGCAGCACGATGCGGCTCAACCGCCCGGGATACACCAGGATCTCCACGCCGGTGGCCTGCGCGATATCCACCCGGCGCAGTCCGGTCAGGGTGCGAGCCTCGATGACCGTGCCCGCCAACCAGATTCGCCGCCACCGCACCGATACCGCATAGATCGCGGCCGGTGCCAGCAGCAGCACTCCGGCGAGCACCGCGACCACCCAGTTCACCAGCAGCCCCAGCACCACGGCCGCCACCACGGCCGCGCCACACGCGAGTGCGGTGAACCGGCGCAACACCGGCGCGTACACCTCGGGTGCGATGAGATCCAGGCCGACCCGTTGCGGCCCTGACGAATTCGGTTCCTGCATCTGTATCCACGGCCTCCGCTGCACTCCGGCCCCGTGACCGTACTACCGATCGTGTGCGAGAGCCTCGGCGACCGTGCCGACCGCGTCGTCCAACGCGATCTGCCGCTGCTCGCCGGTGGCCAGTTCCTTCAGCCCGATCTGGTTCTCGGCGATATCCCGATCCCCCAGTACCAGAGCGTATTTCGCGCCGGACCGATCGGCGGCCTTCATCGCGCCCTTGACCCCGCGCCCGCCGTAGGCCAGATCCACCCGCACGCCCGCCGCGCGCAGCCGCGCCGCCAGCACGACCAGCCGCTGAGTCGCCGCCTCGCCGAGCGGCACGCCGAACACGTCGACCCGCGCCGGATCCGCCGCGGTCTTGCCCTCGGCCTGCAACGCCAGCATGGTCCGGTCCACGCCCAGGCCGAATCCGATGCCCGAGAGCGGCTGTCCGCCCAGTTGCGCCATCAGCCCATCGTAGCGGCCGCCGCCCCCGATACCCGACTGGGCGCCGAGGCCGTCGTGCACGAATTCGAAGGTGGTCTTGGTGTAGTAGTCCAGGCCGCGCACCATCCGGGGGTTGATCGTGTACGCCACGCCGATCGCGTCCAGATAGCCGAGCACCTGGTCGAAGTGCACCTTCGCCGACTCCGACAGGTGATCGAGCATCAGCGGCGCCGCAGCCGTCAGCTCGCGCATCTCGGGACGTTTGTCGTCCAGCACCCGCAGCGGATTCAGCTCGGCGCGCTGCCGGGTCTCCTCGTCCAGCGGCAGCTCGAACAGGAACTCCTGCAACAGTTCTCGATACTGCGGGCGGCAGGAGTCGTCGCCGAGGGAGGTGATCTCGAGCCGGTAGCCGTCCAGGCCCAGTGCCCGGAATCCGGCGTCGGCGATCGCGATCACCTCGGCGTCCAACGCCGGATCGTCGACGCCGATGGCCTCGACACCGACCTGCTGCAACTGCCGGTACCGCCCCGCCTGCGGCCGTTCGTACCGGAAGAACGGGCCCGCGTAACACAGCTTGACCGGCAACTGCCCACGGTCCAGACCGTGTTCGATGACCGCGCGCATCACCCCGGCGGTACCCTCCGGCCGCAGCGTGACACTCCGGTCACCGCGATCGGCGAAGGTGTACATCTCCTTGCTGACCACATCGGTCGACTCCCCGACGCCACGGGCGAACAGGCCGGTGTCCTCGAAGATCGGCAGCTCCACATGCCCGTATCCGGCCGATCGCGCCGCGCGCACGAGGGTGTCGCGCACGGCGACGAACTCGGCCGAGCCGGGCGGGACGTAATCCGGGATCCCCTTCGGGGCATTGAAGCTGCTGGTCTTGGTCACGATCTCCGAGTCTCCCCTACCGGATATCCGCAAGTCCAACCGGTTCTCGGCCGTACAACCGCCAGATCCCGTTGACCACCCCGATAACGCCGACTCCGAGGCCGCGGCCCGGGTCGATTCTGGACTGACGGAGCGGGGGAGCGAAGCGGAGGAGCGGAGGAGGGAAGAATCGAGCCTTGGGGGGCCGCGGCCCGCCGGAGCGGAGCGGAGGCCGAAAATACAGCATGGCAGACTCTTGGCCGGAACGCAGACCTACACGGGAGGAACTGGGAGTGCCGAGCAACGAACAGCGACGGGCCGCGGCGAAACGGAAGTTGGAGCGACAGCTCGCCCGGCGGGCCGAACGCGCCCGGCGGCGCAAGCAGCTCACCATCGCGGGATCGGCACTCGGCGTGGTCGTCGTGGTGGCGGCGGGCGTCGGCATCTACTTCCTCACCCGCGGTGACGACCACAGCGCGAATTCGGCCGACGCGTCCACCACCACCAGCGCCGACGCGTCGCTGTCCAATACGCCCAAGGCCGCCCCACCCGCGCCGGCCAAGCCGAAGGCCGCGACCGTGAGCTGCGCGTACCGCGCGGGCGGTCAGGCCGCGAAGCCGGTGCACCAGCCGGAGAAGACCCAGGTCGCCACCTCGGGCAGCCCGAAGGTCAGCATCGACTCGACGCAGGGTCCGATCGGGATCACCCTGGATCCGGCCGAATCCCCGTGCACGGTCAACAGTTTCGAGAGCCTGATCCAGCAGCACTTCTACGACAACACCTCCTGCCACCGGCTCAGCACCGAGGGTCTGCAGATGTTGCAGTGCGGCGACCCGCTGGCCAACGGTCAGGGCGGCCCCGGGTACATGTTCGACAACGAGTACCCGACCGATCAGATCGCCAAGGGCGACACCGAGGCCGGGCAGAATCCGGTGCTCTACAAGCGCGGCGTGATCGCGATGGCGAACGCGGGCCCGGACCGCACAACGGGCCAGGGCACCAACGGAAGTCAGTTCTTCCTGATGTTCGGCGATTCGCCGCTGCCGCCGCAGTACACCATCTTCGGCACGATCGATCAGCCCGGCCTGGCCACGCTGGACAAGGTCGCCAAGGCCGGCGACGACCACTCGATGGACGCCTCGGCCGGTGGCGGCAAGCCGAACCTGCCGATCACCTTCAAATCGGTCACGGTGAGCTGAAATCGGTGGCCGCCGAGTCGATTCCGGCGGCCACCCCGTCCAGGGGGCCGCACCACCGCATACGTAGGAACTACGACGCGTGCCCGTTATTGCCGAAAAATATACGCATGTTCGGCGAGCGAACCGATAATGCGCGATATATGCTGCGGCAGTGCACGCCTGGTAAGGCAACCCTGCATATTTATTGGTAATCTCGTATAACGGAGTACGAACGCAGTGTTGCCAACGCCCGACCGGTAGCGCCGCCCACTCGGTGCTCCCGGTGTCCACAAATGCATGCGGGACGTATCACTCGAACCACCGTTCCGGTGACCACGTCCGTGATGATGCACCACAATTATCCATAGTGATCCCACTGCAACATCGGGGAGCAGGCCATGCCGGAAATGGACGACATCGGCGCAGAGACGGCGTCGATCATGAAGCAAATGTTGCAGCTCGCGACGCTGGTCGCGCTACGCAGCCGCGAGCGCGGGCAGAAGGAAGCCGAAGCTCGCGTCAAGGTCACCGAATCGCGCGTCAAAGAGGCCCGGGAGCTGCAACTCCGGGAAGCGCGCGAGGCGAAGGCCAAGGATCCGCGCAACCTCGAACTGTCCCGGATGTTCGACAAGGCCCCGCTCGAGCGGGGTGTCTCCCTGCAACGAGACCGCATGCCCGAACGTACCGGTTCCAGTACCGCGCCCGTCGGCGGCCAGACCAGCTCGCCCGGCGTGCGATACGACTCGGCCGAACGCCGGGCCGCGCTGGCGCAGCATCTCAACCGCGTCGGCGTCGCGCCCGAACTGGCCGCGGTGCGCATGCTGATGGAAGTCGGCCAGGCCCAACCCGCCTCCGAGGCCGTCCGTGCCAGGCCCGACACCGCCCGGCGTATCGGACAGGCCCGGGAATTGGAAGGTCGCGGACTCGAGCGCACTCGCGGCTGATTTCGCTCGACTCACCGCGTCGCCCGGAGGATCGATCATCGATCCTCCGGGCGACGTGGTGTTTCCGACGACTCTTCCGGTGGCCGACGTTGCGCCGGGACCCGTTGTCGCGCAACCGGTTCCGGTTCAGACCTGATACTTCTCGATACCCTCCGGATTGCTGAACATCTCCGCACCCGGATCCCCGGACGGTAGCGGGGTCAGCAAATCCTTGTGGCCGTGCCGCGCATTGCAATAGCGGAAAGTGCCTCGCGCGTCGAACAATTGCTGCATCTGCGGATCGGCGTAGTCCACGAACCACTCACTCAGGCCGGTCGCACCCTGCTTCCTGAGTTGCTCCCACACCCGCCACAGTGAATCCAGCCGCGCCCCGGCCTCGGGATGCTTCCACCACTCCGGGCACCACACCGTATCGGTCGTATCGGTGACCTGCCGCGGATAGGTCATGCTCAGATAGTTCTCGACGAACTCCACCACCGACTTGTAGATGACGTCGCCGCTCTCCTCGCTGAACATCCCCGTCGGCGGCGTCCGCAACGGCAACGCGGTCAGCAAGTCGCGATGCCCGTGCCGGGCACTGCAATATTTGAACGGGCCGTTGGGGTCCAGCAGTTTCGCCATGTGCTTGTCGGCGTGGTCGAGGAACCAGAGGCTCAGCCCCTTGCCGGGGTCGCGCCGCAGGTTCTCCCACGCCCGCCACAACGCGTCCAGCCGGATGACCGCCTCGGAATGCTTCCACCATTCGGGGCACCACACGGCATCGGTGGTATCGGTGACCTGACGCTGATACACGTAGCGCAAATACTGGTTCACGAACGCCAGCACATTCGGATAGTGCGTGGGGTGCTCCAGTTCGGTCACAGCGGCTGCACCTCCTCGGGCTGACCGTACTGCTCCGACGGCGTCTCACGAACCAACCCACGCTCCTCGACCAGATCGCTGATCTGCGTCCGGCGCGCACCGGGTTCGTACTGCGCGATGGATTCCCGGACCGCGTCGGCGTATTCGCCCTCCCACCACGGCACGGTCCGCACCAGCACCGCGGGCGCACCGGAGGTGAACACCACGGCCCGGCCGCGCGGCAACGTCACCAGCGCGTTCACGTTCAAGGTCCGCGAGGAGCCGAGCGAACGCGAATAACTCTTGCCGCCCTTGGATTCCGACATCGACTGGGAGATCGAGTCGTAATCGCCGATGGCCTCGGAACGTTCGGCCAGGAACTTCATATCGTCGATACCGCTGCCCAGCACCTTGATGTTGGCGGCGGACCACAGCGCCTCCATCCCGTCCTCACCCCAGCACCGCGCACCCTGCGCCCAGGACTGCAACACCGTCATCACCACGATGCCGCGCGAACCGAAGTGGCTGTACTGCTTGGGCAGATCCTTCCAGCGCACCACGTTGGCCGCCTCGTCCAGCACCGCCAGCAGCGGCACCCGCAGCCGTCCGTGCGCCGAACGGGACGCCTCCCGCATCGCCACATCGATCACCGCCGCGGTCAACGCGCTGACCAGTGGTGCGGCCGAACCGCGACCCTCCAGCGAGAGGCAGTACAGCGTGCCGTTGCGCTCCAGGAATTCCAGTTCGTCGAATTCGCGGCGATCACCGCCGGGAGTGATCCACTGGTGCACATTGGACATCTTCAGGCAGCCGATCATCTTCTTGGCGGTGCCGAAGATGCCGCTCTTGGTCCGCGGATCGGTGTTGTACTGCGCGGACACACTGGACGCGGACAGGCTCAGATCGGCCACGTTCGCCCAGTACGGCGTCGCCTGACGCAACATCTCGATCGGTTCGGGGTTGTTCGGGTTGGTGACCCACTCCCACACCTGCACGATCGGCCGCTGCGCCACCGCGGCGGCCAGGAACAGGTTGGCCAGCAGATCCTCGGCCTCGGAGTCGAAGTACTTGTCCCCCTGGCCGCCGTCCTGGCCGGAATCCGCGTCGGCGAAATGTCCGGCCAACTGCGCGGCCCGCATCTCACAGCCGCGGCGGCGCGCGTCCACCCACTTCAGCGGATCCCAGTACCAGTTGATCGGCTGATCCACGTCCAGGGCGACGCCCTGCGGATCGAAGACGTAGACGTGGCGCGGATCGCCCTGGCGTTCGCGCACACCGCGCGTCGCGTCGACGACGTCACGCTTGTTCGAGGTGACCAGCACCGGGCCGATGGCCGACAGGATCGCCGGAATCACCCGCGAGGTCGACTTACCCTGCCGCGGGCCCCAGATATCCAGGTGCAGATCCTCGTACGAGCCGTACAGCGGCACGCCCTCGGCGACCGAGATGCCGATCGGCACACCCGGTGAATCGTTCGAGCCCAGCCCCTGATTGCGGAGCGGATCCGAACCGAAGCCGGATCCGGAGCCCAGGCCGACACCGAGTTGTTCGGCCTTCTCCCGCACGCCCGCCTCGGTCAGCGCGGAGATGGCGCCGCCCGTGCCCATGTACTGGGCCTTGTCGTCGACCGGGAGTTTGCCCTTGCCCGCGCGCTTGCGCAGCTCCTTGCGCACCGTGACGTACGCGATCACCAGCACGATGACCAGGATGACGATCACCGTCGCGGGCGTCGGCCAGCTGAGCTTGCCGCGCGCGAACGCGGCCACGATCGCGATCGGGTTGATCGGGATGTTCTGTCTGGGCGAGGACAGCCAGTTGCCCACTTGCAGTGCCACCCACAGGGTTCCGACGACCGCGAATCCGATGTAGATCAGAATCAGGGTGTGGTCGGGACCCGGGTCGGCCGGATCCTTCACCTTCTTCGCCATCTCCGCCTCCTGAGGTGACCGTATATGTTGTTGCCGCTCAACGGAATCCGTCGAGTCGCCAGACTCCGCCGGTGGATACGACCGTGGCGATGACCGTCGTGGAGGGCAGCGATTCGCGCCTGCCGTCCGGGTATACGGCGGTCTGTTCGATTCCGATCTTGTACTGCTGATGATCCGGGTCGCCGGTGGACGGCGCCTTCTCCCCCGACGCGAACGCGAACGCTTCGATCTTCGCCCCGGCCCGGCCCCAATCCGCCCATTGCAGTGAGGGTTTCGGCGTCTCGGCGACGCTCGGCGGGGAATCCAGCGTGCGCAGCAGGGTGGGGCCGAGATAGCGCCGGGCCCGCGCCAGCGACGAGCCCTCGGACTCGGTCGCCGGATACCAGGTGTAGATCTCCTTCAGCGCCGCGACCGCCACGCCGTCGGGTGTGCTCGGATCCGGCGGCGGCACCGCCTCCAACTGCCGGACCGTGGTCGTCGAGGGCTGTGCGACATCGGATCCGGTGCCGCCGGCGCATCCGGCGGCCAGCATCGCGACGCCCACCACCAGCATCACCACCACTATCGCGTATCGCCCGGCCACCGAGGCTCTCCCGCCCGGCGGACGGGGGCCGACCTTGTCCGTACTCCAGGCTATCGGGCGTGCGGGACTCGGGACAGCACTCGGCAATTCGATGTTCTCGGCGTGTCCCGCGCGGGCGCGGGCGTGCGCGACTGTCCGACTCACATCACCCTCCGTAACCGTGCGTCACCGGGGACCCGGGCCTTGCCCACTCCGGACGGATCGGCCGCGCGCAGCATGGTGCCGCTGCCCAGATAGATGCCGACATCCGCGGGCCCGCGGAGGCCGAAATCGAAGAACACCAGATCGCCCGGACGCGCCGCACTCAACGAGACCTCCGAACCCTTCTCCCACTGCTGTTCGGCCGTGCGGGGCAGGATGATCTTGCCCGAGGAGGCCGCGAACACCGACGCCGAGGTCAGGCCCGGCCCGTCCAGACCGCCGCCGGTGGGGCCGGACGGACCGCCGCCGCCCCACACGTACGGGGTGCCGATCCACTGTTGACCGGCCTGCACGATCTGATCGCCACCCGCGCTGCCGTCCGGCTGGAAGCGGCCCAGCGAGCCCGGGGCCCGGAACTGCGTCTCCATCGCCAGGATGTTCTTCACGTACGGCTGGGTCTCGGAGAAGTGCGCGGGCACCTGATCGGGCATCCCGCCCGAGGCCAGCACCGCGCCCTCACCGGCGTTGTAGGCCGCCAGCGCCAGTGGCACGACATCGCCGTGCACCTTGCCCTGACCGATCCACCCCTCGATCCGATGCGCCAGCGAACACATGTAGCGGCCCTGCGCGATGATCGCGTCACCGTCGTCCCACAGGCTCGCCGTACCGTTGCCGTCGGCGTCCAGCAGATAGGGTCTGCCGTCGTCCGGATCGGCGGATTGCGCTGTGCCGGGCAGGAATTGGGCCAATCCCTCGGCGCCGGCCGGGGAGGTCAGCCCGCGCCGGAAGCCGGATTCCTGCTTACCCTGCGCCGCCAGGATCGACGAGCTGATCTCCGGGCACAGGGAACCCGCACGGCGATACCAGATTTCGAGTTCGGCGGGCACCTTGCCGTCGGCGAGCGCACCACCGGCGGTGCCGAATCCCCTGCCGCACAACGGATTAACCGAATTCGGGATCGCACCGCTGGCCTGCGGGGTCGGCGCGCCGTCCAGCCAGGGCAGCGGATCGATCTGATGTCCGCCGTTGAGCCTGCCGCCGGGCACGATCTCGAAATGCAGGTGCGGACCGGTGGCCTGCCCGGCCGAACCCACCCGGCCGATCGGCTGGCCCGCGCGCACGGTCTGACCGACCCGCACCCCGACCCCGCTGGCCCATTCGTGGCCGTACACCGCCGAGAACGGACGCCCGTTGACGTCCGTGGAGTCGATCACGATCCAGTTGCCGAATCCGGAGGCCGGTCCCGCCGCGACGACCGTGCCGTCGGCCACCGAATAGATGGGCGTGCCGTCCGACGCGGCCAGGTCCACCCCGAGATGGGTGCCGCCGCGCGAACCGAAGGTGTCGGAGATCTGGAACGTCCCCGCCGCCAGCGGCCAGGTCCGCCGGATCGGAGCCAGACTGCCACCCGAGCGATCCCCGCCCGCGTTCGGATCCACCGCTGCCGCAGGCTGATTCGGTACATTCGTATTCGACGCCGAGGCGGGCGCGGTCGACGCCCGGGTGCTCGATCCGGGCGCGCCGGACGTCGGTGAGGTCTGTGCCTGCGCCGCGGCGCTGGGCATCGGCGCGGTCGGTGAGATCGTCGGCTGATCGGCGCACTCGTCCTCGGAGGCGGGCAGCACGATCACGATCACCAGTGCGATCAGCCCGATCACACTGCCGAGTCCGATCCACAGCAGAGATTTCGCGTTCACCGCGGCACGCCCATTCGTCGCTGGGCAGCGATCATGTGCTGCGCTGGGTGTCGTTGAGGGTTTCCACCAGGGTGCGGTTCATCTCGGCGGCGGCGGCCAACTGCTGTTGCAGCAGCGCGACCTTGCGCCGCAGCGCACCCGCGTCCATCCGATCCAGGCCCGGCCCCTCCGCGGCGCGCACCCAGTTGCGGACCGAATTGGCGTGCACGCCGATCTGTTCGGCCACCACCCGGCACGCCTCGGATTCGCTGCGCAACTTGCCCGTCAGGGCGATCACCTGTGCCACCGCGGCCTGCCGCACCTGCGGCGACACCCTGCGATAGGACCTGTGCGGCATCATCGCACCAGCCCTCCCGACCGCCGAATCCGCGAAGGCGCCTGCGCCACCGCCCGGTTCGCTCTCACGCAGCACTCCCCTCGTCACCGCTCGGCGCGGTGTCCCCACCGCGACGCGCGGTGGATTCGGTGAATTCGCTGAAACGCTGGTTGGTTTCGTGGATTCCGCTCTCCCGCTCCGAGATCGTGAATTCCATGTGGAACGGTATGCCCGGACGGCGATCCTCGCCGATCTTCAGCAGGAATTTACCGGTACCGGGTGCGGGCGGACGGGCCTGCCCGGGTTTGAGCGCCTCACCGGTCAACGCCTGCGGCGCGGACCATCCGGTCACCATCTCCTCCTCGGCGGAGGTGAACGGGATCGTGGAATCCAGCCGTTTGATCTCCTCCGGCGGCAGCGCGCCGAAGATCTTCGCACGGGCACGCTCGAGGAAACCGATCGCCTTGGCGATCGCGGCGTCCGAACCGAGCGATTGCAGATCCTTGATGGTGTGGCTGATCATGATCAGCGAGGTGGCCAGGCCGCGTTGCAGACGGGTCAGTTCGTCGACGCGATCGACCATGAAATCGCCCAGGCCCAGCACCTGCCACAACTCGTCCATGACGACCTGGAAGTAGCGCTGCGCGCCCATTTCGGCGTCGGCGAGCACGTGCGCGGCCTCGACCGAGGCGAAACCGTCGGCCCAGCAGGCCAGCATGACCGCGGCCTTGAGCTTCTTGTCGCCGGTCGGGATGTGCGAGACGTCGATGCAGACCGCGACCGAACTGGTGTCGATCGGGGTGCTGGTCTGCCCGTTGAACACCGCGCCGAACGGGCCCTGGGTCAGCGCGCGCAACGAGCGGCGCAGGCCCTTGATGGATTCGTGGTACTCGTCGGGGCTGTCCGCACCGGCGTCGAGCATCAGCTGCTCACCGCCCTCGACGATGACCTCGAGCAGATTCTCCATGATCGGCGGATTCTCCGGGGCGAAGCCGCTGCCCTCGCGATACAGGATGCTCAGGCCGGTGGAGATCAGTGTCTCCTCGTAGTCGCGCACCCGCGCGCCGCGCACGAGTTCGACCAGACCCGCGATCAGGGTGACCTGACGGGCGCGCAACTCCTGCAGCACCTGCACCTGCATGGCGGGCAGTTCGCTCAGCAGCGGCACCACCGAACCCAGCACGCCACCGGCGAGCGGATTCAGCTTGCCGTGGCCGTAACCCAGGTCGATCACCTGCCCGCCGACCATCTCCACGAGTTTGCGGTAGTCGGGTTTGACGTCGGCCAGGATCAGCGGCGTGATGCCCTGCGCGATACCGCCCAGCACGATCCGCCGCACCAGCGAGGATTTACCGAAACCGTTGAGCCCCAACACGAACAGGCTGGGCGCGGTGATGAAACTGCCGCGCATGAACCAGTTCATCGGGTCGAAGCAGACCGGCGCTCCGGTGTGCAGATGCGAGCCCAGCGGGGTGCCGATCAGCGGCGCGCCCGCGCCGACCGACCACGGCCACAGGCCCGCGACCTGCGCCGTGGTGGCGCGATATTCGACCGGGCGGCCCACCACGTTCATCCGGCCGCCGCCCGCGCCGAGATAGCCGCGATCGGTCAATTGCGCTGTGGTGCGGTCGAATCCGTCCTCGTCCACGGATTCCAGCCGGGCCGCGGCGTTCATCCGGCGCAGATCGTCGGTGCGGATGCGGAAGGTCGCCCAGGCCGCGCGCAGGCCCGCGCCCTCGCGGGCGGTCAGCTCCAGCCGGGCCCGGGTGAGTTCGTCCAGCAGGGGCGGGCCCTGCTTGGTCTGCTTGCCGCCCTTGCCTTTTCGGGCCGCGGCGCCCGACCTGGCCGCGGATCCGGATCGGGTGGTGCGGTCCGGGCGCGGGGTTGTGGTGCGGGCGCCGTCGCCGCCGTTGCGATCGGTCACCCGGCGGCGGTTGCGTTCGGACATCGGGGCGCGGCTGCGGGTCAGGTGTCCCGCGTCGGCGCGCTGCTGTTCCGGATGGGATCCGTTGCCGGACAGTCCGTTCGAGTCCGGGCGCGAGCGCGTCGCGCGGGGGTCGGGCGGCCCCATCTGCTCGGGTAACTCCTGCGGCGGGCGCTGACGCCGACCGCCCTGCCCGTCTGGCATGTCCTCACGACCTCTCGTGCGCTGTTCGGTCCCCCGGGCCGCACCGCCCGACCGGTCGGCTGGCTGTTCCGCACCGCGCTCCCGGGCCGTCGTGGGCCGAGAGATGGTGTCGCGCTTGCTCGTTCCGGCCGTCACGTCGGCGGGGGCGCGGCCGGTGTCGACGGAACCTGCCGTGCCCGAACCGGGATTTTCCCGGCCCCGCGCCGTAGCGTCGCCCGCCGGTACGGCGCCGTTGCCGGAAGTCGTTCCGTTCGGCGCAGTCGCGCCGCTGGCCGAAGTCCCGCTGTTCGCCTGGTCCGTGCCATCGTCCCGAGCCGTTCCGTCGGCAGGAGTCGTACCGTTCGCCGCGGGCGCGTCGAGCGCGGGAATCGTGCCCGCACGTGAGGTGGAGCGCTCGCGCGCGGTGACGGTTTGCTCACGGGCAGTGGACGATTCGATCGCCATCCGATCGGAGGTGGCGTCCTCGCGCACCGGACGCCGATCGCGCGGCGCGGCGGCGTCCCGGGAACGCGACCGCGCCTCGACATCGGCATCACGCCCGGTCGCACCGCGGTCCTCCTCGGCGCGTCGCGGACGACGTTCCGGAGGCGTATTCGACCGGCCGCGCCCCGAACCGAGGCCCGACGAACCGCGCCGCGGCGGCCGCACGGGTGCGTCGTCCCAGTCGGCAGGCATGGCGGTACGCGGCTGGCCCGGCGTGTACGCCTCGACGTTCCAGTCGTCCTCGCGGCGCAGCCCGCGCCCGCCGCCCGGCAGCGGATTGCTCGTGTCCACCACGCGTTCGCGATAGCGCGGCGGTTCGCCGCGGTAGCGGATCGGCGCGTCGCCGTCGTCACCTGCCATGAAGAATCACCCCGCCAATGCTTTCGGAATGCTCGCGTGTTCCGGCAGAATCACCCCGCACCCGAGGGAGGCCGCGAAGCCCGCCGCCTGGTAGCGGTAACACCGCCGGATCTTCAACCGCGCCTGGGTGGACAGATCGCGCGTGATCGCCTCGATCCGCGGCAGATCCCCGCGCAGGGGTTCGGTGATCGTCACCAGCGCCCCGAACCGGGTCACGCCGTGTCCGCGCGCCTGTTCCTCGCGGGCCTGCTGCGTCGCGCCCACCCGCAGGGTGGCCGCCGCCGAGACGACACCGCGTTCGCTCTGCTGGGCCACCAGCGCGTTCTTGTAGTCGTCGTCGACGATCTCGGCGGCGTCGGCGGCCGAGTGCGGGCGGTACACGATCGCCACCCGCTTACGCGGCACTTCGGGATTCGGCGCGAGCAGCCGCTGCAACACCCGCTCGTCCACCGCGCCCTCGGGAGCGGTGTCCATCTCCCAGGTCACCGAGCGACCGCCGTCGTGCAGGAAGTGGTCCCAGCGTTCCTCGTGCGAGACCGGTCCGGCATCGGCCCAGTCCAGCCCGTGCCCGCCGGGCTCACCGGCGGCGACCTCGAGGTCGGCCTGCGCGGCCGGATCGTAACTGCGCCGGATGAAGGAGATCACCTCGTCCGCGGACATCGGCTGCGCTCGCACACCCGCCTCGGCCAGCGCCGCGCAGATACCCGGCAACCGGCGGCCGATCTCGACCGCCTCCTCGGCCGGATTCTTGCGACGTTCGGCGGTGGTGGCCTTGAACGTGATCGCCACGCGCGGCAGCAATTGCACACGCTCCTGCGGCAATTCGGTCGCCAGCTCGTACATCACCTGCTGCGCCAGCTCCGGGGCCTGCGGGTGGGTGATGGTCGAAACCTCGGTCAGCAGACGGTTACCGGTCTCGGGCACGGTGTCGATGACCGGCACCACCGCGATGATGTCGGAGGTCTGCCCCAGCGAGGCCAGGAAGGTGCCCCAGGCCGCGACCCAGCGGTCGATCACCGGCTGATCCACCGCCTCGTGGCCCTGCGGCCAGGCCCGCAGCACGACCGTGTACTGGCCGAACTGCGGCAGATGGATCATGCCGAAGCTGTAACCGCCCGCGTCGATCCCCTCGTACAACTTCGACGGCGCCATCAGCCCGGGCAGCCGGGCGACCCCGCCGGGGATGCGGGAGAACCGCCCGCCCCGGTAGACGTGCTCGCCCCGATTACGACCGCGTAGCCAATGGAACATCATCAATCCCGTCTCGTAGCCCGAGCGGCCCCCCGACCGCCACACCAGTGGAACCATCACCACGACGCCGATCCCGGCGACGAAGAACGCCGGTTTCGGACCGGCCACCAACGCGGTCAGCAGCGCGCTGATGACCACGACGAAGCCGAGCACCGTCTCACCCCAGCGCAGGCCGAAAAGACCTGCGCTGCGCGGCTTCTGCCAGAGCCCGTACGAGCGGCGCTCATAGGTTTCGGTCGTCGTCATCGTGGGATGGTGCTCCTGCCGAGGTCGGGTGAACGGTTACCCCAGCCGTCACCGGCGACGTCACCCATCGCCGATTCACCGCGTTGCAGACTGGCCGCGGCCGCACGGGCATTGGCGATCCGGTTCATCGCGCGGGTGGCGCCGGACGTCGTGCTGGCCGATCCGCTGACCGTCGGCGGACTCGCCGCCGCCGACGCGCCGTTACCGCCACCGCCCCGCGGCGGCGGCACCGGACGACCGCCGCCACCGCCACGACCCGCACCCCCCGGCGGCCGCGGACCGCGACCGCCGACGTATCCGGGCGCACCCGAGGCCGCGGCGCCGCGCATGGCGACCGCCTTGGTGCCGACCGCGCCCAGGGCCATCGCGCCCAGCACCACACCACCGGTGGCGCCCAGACCCGAACCGCCGTTGCCGACCATGCCGACCGCCGGAGCGACCAGGCGCATCAGCACCGGCAGCACGAACGCGACACTGCCCAGCAGCACGATCGCGACCAGCATCCGCTGGGCCTGATCCGCGTCGGGAATCCCTGCGGTGGAAGTGGTTTCGTCGGTGTTGCCCGCGGCGAGGAAGGCGATCATGTAGACAATCGCCGCCACCGGTTTCCACAGCATGAACGCGATGATCCAGCTCAGCAGCTTGGAATAGGACTGCTTGCCGATACTCGTGCCCGAGGCCGCCGCGGCCAGCGGCAACACCCCCGCGGCCACGACCAGCATGCCCTGTCGCACGATGGCCAGCACGATCTGCGCCAGCGCGCCGAGCAGGCCCACGATCGCGATGATCAACACCAGACCCGGCGAAAACGCTTGCAGCTTACTGGTTTTCACCATCAGCTCGGCGATGTTCTTGGCCTGGCCATTGGTGGCATCGGTGATCACCCACGCGGAGAAGCGGTCCGAGGCCTGCGTGCCCGCGACGATCACCGCGCCCAGCATCCAGGAACTGAACACCACCCGGGCGAACATCTTGAACGATTCGGCCGCCTCGGATATCAGCGCCCCGCGTCTGGCCTCGGCCAATCTGACGCCGGACAGGATGATCGAGACGATCAGCAGCAGGATCTGCGCCTGATACGTGTAGTCGTTGATCTTCTGGAACAACTGACCGCCGTTGCTGAGCCGCTCGTTGGGCACCTTCATCCAGAAGGTCAGCGCCATGATCAGCGCCTGGCCCAGACCACTCATCAGCGAGTCGACCACCTTGCCGAAGGTGGTGTCCCAGGCCTTGTCCCGCACCGCGGTGGCCGCGTCGCCGGGATGGGTCGCGGCGTTGGCGCCCTTACAGGCCGCCGAGGCCGCATCCCCCAGGGACACCCCGGGTAAGCCCATATTGTTGAGATCGTCGTGAATCTGGTTGCAGGTCTGGTCGAATCCGTAGGTCTGGCCGTATGCCACAGTGGGCGTCGCGATCATCACGGTGAAGATCACCGCGAGAATCGTGACGAGGCGCCTGAACATATGATTCATCCTCACCATTTCGTCCACCCGTCCAGCGAGTCCACGTACTCCGTCTGCGACCCCGAGGCGTCGGTCGGCTTCAGCCGCCAATCCCCGTTGTCCCACACCATGACCAGGCGAACCGCCGCCCAGAGTTGTTTGCCGTCGTTGACCGGGCCGCGTGCAGCCAAGCGCACGATGGCCATGTCGTCGGCATAGTTCTCGATCTGAAACGCGTCGGGGGCCACCAGATATCGCGTCACCTGCTCCGGTTGTTGTTGCGGCAGCCGTCCCGCCGCCCGCGCCTTGTCGTAGGACGCGAGTTGCTGGGCGCTGGCGTCGACCTGACGGACGTACAGATCCCGATCGGCCGGACGCGCGTTGAGCCGGTAGGTGATCTGCGCCGCCGCCACCACCGCGCCCTGCGGGGTGTGCGAATACCCCGTGGCCAGGCCGTCGGTGATCCGGGTCGGACCGTCGCTGGTGGAGAACGGCACCGACGCGCCGAACACCCGCTGCCAGCCGTGCGCCGCGGTGATCCCGGCCGGGGCCGCGGTCAGCCAGTCCTGATCGCTCGGCTTGTGCTCCTTGCCCGGTTCCTGCGTGAGCACCTGTCCCACCGGGTTGTTCGGTACGTCCACCCGGCGGCCGAAGACGTCGACCGCGGGCGCGGCGAATCCGGTCGCGTTCGTCGCCCCCGCCGCCGGAGACGGCGCCCCGGGAGCCGCGGCCCGTGCGCCACCGCCGCGCGAATCATCGTGATTCACGTACATGAACACCCCGACCACCACGATCAGCGCCAGCACCGCCGCGGACGCGATGCCGCCGAAGGATATGCCGCGGTCCGAGTCCGCGTCCTTGTCCTTCATGTCGGCAGGAAGGTCAGCGCGATCGCGCTTGCGGACGATGCCACGATCGCACCGACCAGGCTCATCACGACGCCGTGCGAGGCATCGTTGATCGCCATGTCGTCACGTATCGCCGACCAGAAGCGCCCGGCCGAGATGATCAACCAGGCGAGGCAGAACAACAGCACCACCCAGAGCAACCAGTCGATCAGCTGCATCAACGGCGCGACGACGTCGGCCGGCATCTGTTTGTAGGCAAGCACTCCGCGCCTCGCCTCTATGATCCGATGGCGGCGTTCATGATGGTCCCGGCGCTGGTGGCGATGATGCCGCCGATCATGGCGCCCGCCACCATCTTCGGGGACTCGAGCCCGCCGCCGGTCCACTTCTCCCACGCGAACCGGCCGCCCGCGTAGGTGATGCCCATGATGCCGGACAGCAGCACGAACCAGGTGAAGTAGCGGACCAGTTTGAGCAGCTTGTCCGAGGCGGGCGGGGCCTCCGGGGTCGGATTACCGACCTGGGCGAGAACAGCGCTGTACGTGTCGTGTACAGCGAGCAGGATGGTACTCATCGAGCGTCCTTCTCAATAGGTGAACCGAAAACAATGCCGTGTACCGGGAGTACACCGTCTGTTACGCCATGTCGCCGCCCGCCCAGCGGCGGCCGAGAGTGCACGGTCGTCATCGCCTGCCCTCCTCGAAATGCGAAGCAGTGCTTACCTTTTCACGAATCAGAGCTACTATACCCGCACCCAGCCGGTCCACGTCGTGTGGAACCTCGTGCAGCGGATCGAGTTTGCGTTTGCTCTGCTGCGGCGGCGGATCGCTCGGCGACCACACCGGCAACTGCTCGGGTTCGACCAGCGTCCACTCCTCGTACCAGGGCACCTGCCACACCGGCCCGGCCAGGGAGCCGACCACGTCGCGGTAGCGGCGGATTTCCGCCGGGATGCGACCGGGCCGGGTGGCGACCGTGATCAGCCCGAGCACCTCGCACGCTCCGGCCAGGCCCGCGTGATGCTGGCGCAGCAGGTCGTGCGCCCGGGTCAGGCCCGAAATGGTCTCGCGCGCAACGAGAATCACGTAGGGGGATTCGCGGTCGAAGACACCCGGCCACCGGCGATGCGAATCCGCGGCGGGCGCGAGCACGTGCGCGAGGGTGCTGGCGCCGGCGCCGCCGTGCACACCGAGCAACCACACCAGCGGCGCGCGTCCGGCCCCGGGTACCGGCCGGTCCCAGATGGGCGCGCGACGATTCTCCGGCGGTGCGACGACGCCCGCCGCCCCCGTCGGCCCGTCGGCCTGGGCGGGGTTCTCCGATGCTTCACGACTCTGCTTCATGGCCGCGGTCATGATGCCACCCCCGCCAGCAGGGTGCGATAAGCCCTGCGCGTTTCGGCGGCAAGTGCGTTGTGGCGCACCAGTTCTCCGCGTGCGAGGTGCTGATCGTAGGGAATCTCCCGGATGTCCCGGACCCAGCCGTCCAGATGTTCGCGCAGGTGTTCGGCCACCGGGGCGCTGTCGCCGGGCAGCTGATGGGACACCACGATCGTGGTGTCGCCGACGATTCCGCCGCCCTGGCCCTCGGTCTGGCCGCCGAACTCGTCGTCCAGCCATTCCAGGGTCACCCGCAGCCGGTTGGCCGCGTCGGCGCGCGCCGGAATCGCCAGTACCAGAGCGATATCCGCGTCCTCGAGCAGCGGCCGCAGCTGCCGCGCGGCGATCGGGCTGCCGCCGTCGTAGACCGGGGTGTGACCGGCGTCGGCGAGGGCGCGCGCGACGGTCAGGTAGGTCGCCCGGCGGCGCAGCGGCGCGGCGTCCCGCCAGAGCAGCCCGACACCCGAACTCGACTGGGACAGACACTCTTTCAGCGGTGCGGGCTCGTCGTCACCGCGGCCGTAGAGCCAGGCCTGCAGGCTGATCGGGCTCAGGTGTTCGTCCGCGCCGCGCAGCGCCAGATCACTGCCCGCGGCCGTCGCGTCCACCGCGACCGTGGCCAGACCGCCCGAACCCAGTTCCGCGGCCAATCCGAGCGCCGTCGTCGTGGTACCCGCCCCGCCGCAGCCACCGACCACCAGAATCGGTCGCGGCAGCAGTTCACCCTCACCGTTCTCGCGCCGGCTCCGGCGTAACCGCACCACCGGAGCCCGATCGCGCGTACGCGAACCCGCCGGGTCGCCCGTCTCGGGCGTCTCGTCGAGCCACTGGCTCCAGTCCTGTCCCATCGTCTCAGCTCTCCTCTTAACCGGCCGTGATACCCGTGATCAGGGTGCGGCCGCCGACGACCTTCGTGGTCACCGTCTGTCGGCCGTAGGTCGCGGGCGCGCCACCGGGCCGTTGTTCGGTGACCTCCACCGAATACCTGGAATCCCCGGACGGCGCCACCCGCACGCAGTACGCGGTCCCCGCCGGGACCGAGTCGATGCCGCGCTGAATCACTTCCGCCGGAGGCAAACCCGCGTCGGGTGCGACGACCTCGAGGGCGCGTACGGCGGAACGGTCGACGTAATAGGCGTGCTGGAACCACATGATCGCGTCGGGCCCGGAGTCGGTGCCGCCCGGCCCCGCCCCGCGCACCACCGAACCGATGTGCTCGGTCGGACAGCTGAGCACCGTGCCGGTGGTCGCCCCGGTGAGCCGGACCTCCGAAATCACCGGACGCGCGGAATTCGCGGCGTGCGCGGAACGTGCGGCACCGCCACGGGTCTGAAGCAAATACACAGCGAACATCGCCGCGGCCGCGAGCAGCAGTACCGCGACGCCCAGGACGAGCGCGACGCGCAGACTGCCCGGACCGGCCTGCTGACGCCGGCCGCGCGGTGCGGTCGCCGCGCCGGGACCGCTCTTCGGACGGTTCGCACGGCGACGGGGAAACCAGCTTCTGCGGCCGCTTTCGGCGCGACCGCCGCCGGTGGGCTCGGGCCAGTCGTCGAGCCAGTCCGCGGAGTTGCCGGGCCAGTCGTCATCGTCGAGTGGGCCGGGACGGGACTCGGTCCGGCGCGTACGGGAATCCGCGTCGGCCCGATCGGATTCGTTGCGGGGACTCCGCTCCCTCGGCTCGAATGCCGCGTCCTCGGCGTCGTCCGCACGCGATCGCCGGGGGCGGCGGGCCGGGGCCTGCGCTTCCTCGTCCCACGGGAACTGCACCAGCTCGGCATTGCGCACCGGGTAGTCGTCGTCGGGGCCCGGTGCGTGATCACCCGCGACCCAGTCCGACCAGCCGCCGACGAATTCGGCGCGGCGGGTACCGGTCCCGCCGAACGGGACGTCGAACGGCTCCGGTTCGGTCTCCTGGATGTAGTGCGGATACCGGCCCGCGCCACCCTGGCTCAACGTGTGCTCGAGATCGGGGTCGGCGGTCTCCCGCGGCGCCGCGGGGTCCTGCGGCTCGAGGGCGGGGAACCAGTGCTGCACGTCTTTGTACGAGTTCAACATTCCCCCACCCCCGCAGCGCCAGGCACCTCGTGCGACATCGTCGGACCCTCTCGGCGATCAGTTCGTGGTGAACGGGCACGGAAATTCTCCCGTACCCGACGAATTCGACGAACTCGACGCGCCGCACGCGACACCCGGGATTCCGCCGACCAGGTCTTTCAGATTCTCACACCGGGCCCGAAGATGGCGATTCACGCAGCTCGCGCCGGTGCAGCGAAACGCGGATTCCCCTGGTGGCCAGGCACGATGGCGTATCGCACGCCGACAGACCGAAAAGTGAAACGCCGCTGAACCGCCGACGGCGACGTCCGGAACCCGACGATCCGGTCGAATGTCCAAGGCCGCCAACGCCGCAACGCCACGGGCACCGACGGGAGGGAGGAAGGTTCGCACGGGCTGCGGATACGTCTGCGTTCGCGTGGTGCCCGCCGAGGCGGTACCCGCGATCACGACCAGCCTGCTCCAGGTTGAGCGCGCGGTCAGCATCGTCCGACCCCCTTAACCAGCTGTGTGCAAGGCGTTCGGAGGGCGAGAGCCACGACAGGCGAGGGCAGCCGGTGATCGATTCGAGTTGCCATCGGTGCCGTGTGAGCCCCGAAACGCAATAGACCGTAACAGAATCCGGCGAACTCCGCAGTGCATCCGGTGTGATGCGACCTCGAGACGGGAAGGATCCGGGCCTCGAACACCGCCGCGCCGGAAGAATTTTCGAGGATCGAGCCTGCCACACCGAAGTACCAGCAACCATTCGGCAATCACTCGAGGTGGGGCAGGGACTTCTCGCGACAATGAACACACCCGCGCCACAACCGAATTGCATGCCGGCGGAATGCCGTAATTCGAATATTTCCACAGAAAAGCACGAATTACCGCCCGGGTACGCATAATTCACATTCGCCGTAATTTCGCTGATTGCAATTCCGGCATTCGGATCGATCGGGTCGAACGGTTCACCACCCGCGCACATCCCCCTCGGCCGACGACTCGACGCCACCGCCGACTCGCACCGCCCGGCCGCCGCGGCCCTCGCCGGGCCCCTCGAGCGAGTTGTCAGGGACGTCCGGGCAGACTGTCCGGGTGGCTCAACTACCCCTGGCAGCCGTGGGCTGCGCATTCATCGGCGCGGTGATGTTCGCCGTGTCGGCCGTGGCGCAGCAGCGGGCGGCGGCCGACGTGCCCGAGGGCGACGCCCTGCTCGCCCGGTTGATCCGCAATCCGCGCTGGTGGGCCGGGATCGTCGGCGACGCGGGCGGATTCGGCTTCCAGGTGGCGGCGCTGGCGATGGGGTCGGTGCTGGTCGTCCAGCCGATCCTGGTCACCTCCCTGGTCTTCGCGCTGCCGCTGGCCGCGCACTACAGCGGGCGGCGGGTCACGCCGATGATGTGGGCGCAGGCCGCGGCGCTGTCCGCGGCGCTGGCGGTCTTCCTGGTCGTGGGCGATCCGACCGAGGGCAATACCGACGCGCCCTGGCATCGCTGGATCGGGCCGCTGGGGCTGCTGGGCGGACTGATCGTGGTCGGCATCGTCATCGCCACCACGATCCGCATTCCGGCGCTGCAAGCATTGCTGCTGGGGACCGCCGCCGGTCTGCTGTTCGGCATCTCCGCCGCCCTCACCGAACACGTCACCCAATTGTTCGGCGACGGCCTGAATGCGGTACTGACCAGCTGGCAGCCCTACACCCTGGTGGCCGCCGGAATCGCCGGACTCTATCTGCAACAGCGTGGCTATCAGGTGGGCCCATTGTCGGCGTCGCTCCCGGCGTTCACCGTGGCCGAACCGCTCGGCGCGGCCTTCATCGGGCTCACCGTCCTGAACGAGCGCCTGCGCAGTGGTCCGGTCGGCACGGCTTTCGTCCTGGCCTCGGTGATCGTGATGTGCGTCGGGGCGGTGCTGCTGTCCCGGGCGCAGGCGGCCGGGACCGAAACCACCGACGCCGCGCCCGTGACCGGCTGATCCGCTTGCGCGACCGTTCACGACAGCGCGCGAGAGTGATTGGCCGTGTCGGTGCCGTCGGTGAAGGATGCCCAGACGAACATGCCGCCGGTGGCGTCGGTGCTCACGATGGCCCGTTCGGCTGCCAACGCAAGCCCTCGAGTCTTGTCTCTGATACCCCGGCCCTGTCTCCGACACGTCGCGGTGTGTACCCGAGACGGTGGAATCGATACGGCATTCCGAGTCGACTCCGCCGAATATGTCAGTAGCGCAACAGGTTCCGGCTGAGGTTGCGCGAACTCCAGCCGGTTACGCGGCCGAGGTCACCCGGTAGACGTCGTACACGCCCTCCACATTGCGCACCACGTTCAGCAGGTGGCCGAGGTGTTTGGGATCGCCCATCTCGAAGGTGAACTTGCTGATCGCCACCCGGTCGCCGGAGGTCATCACCGAGGCCGAGAGGATGTTCACCTTCTCGTCGGCGAGCACCTTGGTCACATCCGAAAGCAGGCGGGTGCGGTCCAGCGCCTCGATCTGGATGGCGACCAGGAAGACCGAGGACGGTGACGGGGCCCAGGTGACCTCGATGATCCGTTCCTGTTGCGCCTGTAGGGAATCCGCGTTCGTGCAGTCGGTGCGGTGCACGCTCACCGCACCGCCGCGGGTCACGAAACCCATGATCTCGTCGCCCGGCACCGGCGTGCAGCACTTCGCCAGTTTCGCGACAGTCCCCGGCGCACCGGGGATTTCGACACCGGCATCGCCGCCGGACCGCTGTCGCAGCGGCAGCGTGGACGGCGTACTCCGTTCGGCCAGTTCGTTTTCCACGTCGCCGACGCCGCCGAGCTGCGCCATCAGACGCTGCACCACGTGATGCGCCGAGACCTGGTTCTCCCCCACCGCCGCGTACAGCGCGGAGATGTCCGAGTAGTGCAGCTCGTGCGCCAGCGCTGTCATCGCGTCGACGCTCATCAACCGCTGCAACGGCAGGCCGGAACGGCGGACCTCCTTGGAGATCTGCTCCTTACCCGCCTCCAGCGCCTCCTCCCGACGCTCCTTGGCGAACCACTGGCGAATCTTCGCCTTCGCCCGCGGCGAGACGACGAAGTTCTGCCAGTCGCGACTGGGCCCGGCGTTCTGCGCCTTGGATGTGAAGATCTCGACGACCTCACCGTTCTCCAGTTGCCGTTCCAACGCGACCAGCCGCCCGTTCACCCGCGCGCCGATGCACTTGTGCCCGACCTCGGTGTGCACCGCGTACGCGAAATCGACCGGCGTCGACTTCTGCGGCAGCGTGATCACATCACCCTTCGGGGTGAACACGAAGATCTCCGGCGACTTCAGATCGAACCGCAGCGACTCCAGGAACTCCGCCGGATCCGCGGCCTCCCGCTGCCAGTCCAGCAACTGACGCATCCAGGCCATATCGTCGACCTCGGCGAGATCACCGGAATGCTTACCCTTGGTCTCCTTGTACCGCCAGTGCGCGGCGATACCGAACTCCGCGGTCCGGTGCATGTCCCGGGTGCGGATCTGCACCTCGAGCGGCTTGCCGTCCGGACCGACGACCGTGGTGTGCAGCGACTGGTACACCCCGTACCGCGGCTGCGCGATGTAGTCCTTGAACCGGCCCGCCATCGGCTGCCACAGCGAGTGCACCACACCGACCGCCGCGTAGCAGTCGCGCACCTCCTCGCACAGGATGCGGATACCGACCAGATCGTGGATGTCGTCGAAGTCCTTACCCTTGACGATCATCTTCTGATAGATCGACCAGTAGTGCTTGGGCCGACCCTCGACACTCGCGTTGATCCGGCTCGCGGCCAGCGTATTCACGATCTCCGCGCGCACCTTGGCCAGATAGGTGTCCCGCGAGGGCGCGCGATCGGCGACCAGACGCACGATCTCGTCGTACTTCTTGGCGTGCAGAATCGCGAACGCGAGATCCTCCAGCTCCCACTTGACCGTGGCCATACCGAGCCGATGGGCAAGCGGCGCAATGACTTCCAGCGTCTCGCGGGCCTTCTTGGCCTGCTTCTCCGGCGGCAGGAAGCGCATGGTGCGCATATTGTGCAGGCGGTCGGCGACCTTGATGACCAGCACACGGGGATCACGCGCCATCGCGATGATCATCTTGCGGATGGTCTCGGCCTCGGCCGCGGCGCCCAGATTGACCTTGTCCAGCTTGGTGACGCCGTCGACCAGATGCGCGACCTCCTGGCCGAACTCCTCGGTCAACTCCTCCAGCGAGTAGCCGGTGTCCTCGACCGTGTCGTGCAGCAGCGCCGCGACCAGGGTCGTGGTGTCCATGCCCAGCTCGGCCAGGATATTGGCCACCGCCAGCGGATGGGTGATGTACGGGTCGCCGGACTTGCGGAACTGCGGCGCGTGCTTCTCGTCGGCGACGTCGAACGCGCGTTGCAGCAGTTGCAGATTGGCCTTCGGATACAGCTCGCGATGCACCGTCGCCAACGGCTCCAGCACCGGTTTGACCGCCGCGATACCGCGCTGACCGGTCATCCGGCGGGCCAGCCGGGCCCGCACCCGGCGCGAGGCCGAGGTGGACACGACCGCCGGGCTGCCCGGCTGCCGCGGCGGCATGGCCCGCGGCGTCGGCGCGGGCGCGGGCTTGGCGGGGGCGGCCTTGGGCACGGGTGTGACACGATCGCCAGCGATCGTTTGCTCGGCATTCGCCTTTTCCAGATGCTGAGTCATGCCACCACCTCTCCCGCCTCGACCGGAACACCCTATCCGATGTGCCGGTGCGGCTCAGACCACCAACTTTAATCCCCGCCACCGACAACCGCCGATTCCTGGGAAACGCACCCCGTTCCAGGGCACCGACGGCATCGATCGGCCTATCCGGTGGCGGGGCGATACCGGCATCTTTACAGAACGCCGGCCGCCACCGGACAGTTCCCCGAAGATGCCACGAATTCGCAGAGACCCGTCACGGGTCCTCGGACAGACCCTCCTGCCCCAGTTCCAGCCAACGGGTCACCCCGATCTCCTCCAGGAATCGCCGGTCGTGACTGACCACGATCAGCGCGCCCTCGAATCCGGTGAGCGCCTCGGTGAGATGCGCGAGGCTCGGCAGATCGAGATTGTTGGTCGGCTCATCCAGGAGCAGCAGCCGGGGTGCGGGATCGGCCAGCAGCAGCATCGCCAGCGCCGCCCGCAACCGTTCCCCGCCCGATAGCGCGCCCGCCGCCACATCGGCGTCCGTCCCGCGGAACAGGAAGCGGGCCAGCTGGGCGCGCACCCGCTCGGCGGTGGCGTGCGGCGTTGCGGCCGAGACGTTCTCGAAGACCGAGCGCTGCTCGTCGAACACGTCCAGGCGCTGCGGCAGCATCCGCCACGGCACCTTCGGCGGCTCGGCGGCGATCCGGCGCAGCAGCGTGGTCTTGCCCGCGCCGTTGCGCCCGGTCAGCGCGATCCGCTCCGGGCCGTTCACCCGCAGTGTGACCACCGGACCGTTCGCCAGCCGCACCTGCTCCAACTCGATGACGTCCTGTCCCGGATACAGCCGCGTCCCGGGCAGATCCACCCGGATCTCCCGATCGTCCCGCAACTGGTCCTGCGCGCGATCCAGCGTCTCGCGCGCCTGCTCCACCTTCGCGATGTGGTTGTTGCGCAACTTGCCCGCCGACACCTGCGCCTGCCGTTTGCGTTCGCCCATAACGATTTTCGGCTCACGCTTCTGCTCGAACATCTTCTGCCCGTACCGCTGGCGGCGATCCAGTTTGATCCGCGCCTCCACCAGTTCCCGCGACTGCTTGCGCACATCGCCGCGCGCATCGCGGATCGCCGCCCGCGCGGACTCCTGTTCGGCCTCGATGATCTCCTCGTAGGCGTCGAAATTCCCACCGAAGGAACGGATTTCGCCGCGCCGCAGTTCGGCGATGACACCCATCCGGTTCAGCAGTTCCCGATCGTGGCTGACGATCAGCACGGTGCCGGGGAACTGGCCGACGACCTCGTAGAGTCGTTGGCGCGCATGCAGATCCAGATTGTTGGTGGGCTCGTCGAGCAGCAGCACATCGGGTTCGCGCAGCAGTTCGGCGACCAGGCCGAGCAGCACCGTCTCCCCGCCCGAGAGCGTCTCCAGGCGACGATCCAGCTGCGCGACATCCCCGGCCAGATAATCCAGGCCCAACCGCCCGAGCAGCGCGACCGCGGCCTCCTCGACATCCCAGCGATTACCCACGAGTTCGAAGTCCGACTCGGACCCCTCCCCCGATTCGATCCGGTGCAACGCGTGGCGCACCGCATCGATCCCGAGTACCGAATCAACCCGTTGACCTGCGGAGAGACCGAGATCCTGGCGAAGATATCCGAGCGTGCCACCGACCGTGATCGACCCGCGCGCAGGCCGCAACTCACCGGCGATCAACCGCAAGAGGGTGGATTTCCCAACCCCGTTGCTCCCGACCAACCCCAGGTGAGCGGGCCCGAGCACCGCGTCCAGCCCCTCGAAGACGGGGGCGCCGTCGGGCCAGGCGAAGGTGAGATCGGACAGCGAAACGGAAATAGACATGTGCACACTCCTGAGAGGTTCGCGAGAATGCGGCGCGCGGGACGCGGGCCACTCGACAGTCACCTCAGAAGAGCAACGGCACTACTCCGATCAACGGGAATGAGACTCGACCACGTTAGCCAACCGGACAGGTTCACGCAAGACCCGCACGGCTGTGTGACCCGCCACAGCAGGGTGAACCGTTGCCGCGCAACGCATTCCTCGCCGCCGGATCGGGCAGCCGCCACCGCACCTGAGCCGAACGCGTCGATCCGTCGACACTGGCCGGACCGCCCCGGATCGATGTAAACTCGACTTACCAAGTGGCCTAACGGTTTTAGCGATTCGGCGACGGGATCCGCTCAGTATGGACAGATATCGCAGAGCCCCCGGCCGTGGCCCGGTGGGCGCGCTCATCAGCGCTGTCGGCAGTATCTTCGCCCTTATCGAGATCGTGCACATGCTGATGCTGCTGTTCGGAGTGAATCCGGTGAACAGAATATTCACCGTCATCACCTCGCTGGCCGAATCGCTCGCGCTGTTCTTCCCCGGACTGTTCGACACGGGCAATCACGAACTGAACATCGTCGTGGATTACGGTCTGGCAGCGGCGTTCTGGCTACTCGCGGCCGGTCTCGTGGCGCGCATCTTCGGCCGCCTCTGAGAGCGCGTCAGCGGCGCGGGGTCAGGAATTCGAGCCGGTGATGCTGGAGGAATTCGAAAGCCGGCGCCCAGTGCCCGGTGAACACATCCTGCTCATGCCCGACGGTATGCGCCGAGGACGCCCCGACCTGCGGATTCTCGCAGACCACGCGCGCATCGTGCCGCCCCTGCCGCACCGGCCCGCTGTCCAGGCTGACCGTACCGTCCTGAGCCACCGCATGCCACGGCATATCGATACCCGTGGCCGTGATCCGGCAGGACTGCCCCGGCTTCTCCCCCGAGACGCGCGCGGTGATGGTCTCCCCACCGTGCACATCCACCGACGGCGAGGCCGAGGCGGTGGCGGCGCCGACCGCGAAGACGACTCCCACCGCGCCCACGATGGCGATGCTGATTCTGGTGTGCTGCGCTCGGCTCATAACTGTGAGTATGGATCCGGATCCCTGTGTGATCGCTGAGGAACAGCGATGATTTCGGTCTGCCCGCGAACGACCCGGCATCCGGCCGCGCCGCCGCGGGCACGAGCATAGCGACCCCTCGGCCACCCCACAACCGCAGACCGAAATCTACAGCTGCACAATCGAAGTCAACGAATAATCACCCTGATGCGCCCGCCCGCCCAGGGCGCTCAGCTCGAGCACCACCGCGGCGGCGACCACCTCGGCGCCGGCCGCGGCGAACAAACCGGCCGCAGCGGCCAGGGTGCCGCCGGTGGCCAGCACGTCGTCCAGCAGCAGCACCCTGCGGCCCTTCAGATCGATACCGTCGGCAGGGATTTCCAGTGCGGCGGAACCATATTCGAGGGTGTACTCGCGCGAGAGCACCGGCGGCGGCAGCTTACCGGCCTTGCGCACCGCGACCACGCCGGTGCCCAGCGAGGCCGCGACGCCCGCGCCGAGCAGGAAGCCGCGCGCGTCCACCCCGGCCACCAGATCCGCGTCCGGCGCGCACGCGCCCAGGCAGTCGATCACCGCGTGGAATCCCTCGGCATCGGCGAACACCGGCGTCAGATCGGCGAAACGCACACCGGGAGTGGGGAAGTCGTCATGCCACCGGGTCAGCCGCCGTACCGCCTCCCCGGCCCGTGCGACGCGCTCACCCACCGCGTCGGCCGATTCGGTCAAACCGTGTTTACTCATCCGCACCCACTCCACTCATCCAGCGCCCGGTATCCGCGCTCACCGCCGCAACACCCAGCGATCCATATTCCACCCCGCACCGGCCTCGGTGGGGTTCACGATGCCACTCTGCATACCGTTGCCGAACGCGATCGTCCGCGGTGTGTTGAACAGTGGAATCGTCGGCATCTCGTTCCACAGCAGATTCTCGGCCTCGGCGCGCAGATTCAGCACGTTGGTCGAATTGTCGTCCGCCGCAAGCTGATCGACGATCGCATCGTAACGACCGTTGCCGTAGTGACCGAAATTCAGGCCCTGGCCGGTGTACAGCGCCGCGGCCGCGGCGATACCGGACAGCGATCCGGCCGGACCGGGCGCACCGGCGGTGCCGCCCAGCGCCGCGTCCACGCCGGCGCCGAGCTGGGTCGGCACGAAGGTCGGCGAGCCCGCGTCCACCACGGTGATCCCGGCCGCGCGACACGCGTCGGCGATCATCGCGACGGTCTGCGCCCGCCGATCGTCCGGGGCGCGATATCCGACGCGCACGGTCGGATTGCTCACCCCGGCCGAACTCAGCGCCTGCTGCGCCCCGGCGGTGTCACCACCGGCGTATTTGTTCCCCGCACCGCTGCTCGGGCCGTAGTACAGCGAATCCGCCTGTGTGATACGGGAATTCAACGGGCCCGAACCCAGACCCGACTTCTGGTCGAACCCCGGATGCCCCAGTTTGTCGAACAGCGCCTTGCGCGGCACGCACAGCCCGAACGCCCGGCGGGTGTCGGCCGACGCGAAGACCCCGGAGGTCGACAGCGTCAACTGCTCCGCACCGCGACCGGGCACCTGATTCACCGAGAATCCGCTCAGGTCCAGATCCTTCACCGACCCCGCGCCGATGTCGACGACACCGATCGCCTTGTCCGACATCTTCTTCTTCATGTCGGTGTTCTTGGGCCACACCACAATTCGCGGTGTCCGGGGCGCCAGGCCCCACCACTTGTCGTTTTTGACCAGGACCAGACCGTCGCTGTCACTGTACGAATCGATCCGGTACGGCCCCGAGGACGGGAAGAGTTTGGTATCCACCTTGCCCGGGGTGAGATTCCAGCCGGTGTTCCAGAACTGCGCCAGTTTGCCCATCACGACCGGATCGGCGGACTGCACCGCCGACACGATGTTCGGCACCCCCGTGGCCTGCGCGATGATGTGCGCGGGCAGCAGGCTCGCGGCGCTGAACAGCGTCTGCCAGGGCAGGAAGTGCCGCCCCGGCCGGAAGACGACCGTCGCGTCCTTCGAACCGGACTGGCACTCGACCTTCTCGATATCCCGATACCCTGCGGTACTCGCCGCATCGAACATCGGCACCTGACCACCGCCGGGCCCGGGCTTGGTGAAACGCCCGCTGCGCGCGGCCCACTCCAGCACCAGATCGTCGCAGGAGGTCGGCACCCCGTCGGAGTACGCGCCCTCCGGGCTGAGCCGGTACTGGATGGTCTGCACATCGCCCGGCACCTGCTTGGCCGTGCCGTAGTCGGTGTCCGCGACCTGCTGGCCGTCCGGGCCGGTGTAGAAGAATCCGGTCAGCACGCGCGAGAACACCGCTGCCGCACCGCCGTTCGCGCCCAGCGTGCTGCCGCCGTTGTAGCTCAGCGGCACCGCGTCGACCGCATAGCCGATCGAGGGCACCTGATTCTTCGCTGAACATCCGGCCAGCGCACCACCGGCGAGCGCACCCGCCGTCAGCACCCCGACCGTCCGCAGCATCCACCGACCGCGCGCGCCGGACCCCGGGTGGTTACGCACGCTGCCCTCCGTCGTTACGCAAACTTCCTCCGCTGAATTCGCCGCGCTCGCGGCAGGGCAGCGCCCGCATGTTCAGTGCCTGTTCTTGTGCCGCTTTCCGGTCGGCCGCGCACCCGGACGGGGTGCGGCGGACCGGGGTGCGTCGTTCACCGATTCCCGGCGGCGGGGCGCGCCGCCCGAGGCCGCCGCGCGACGCGGCGCGTCGGACTCCTCCTCGTCGCGGGGAGCCCGGCTCCTACCGGCGCGCTTGTTCAGCACCTTCCTGGTGTGCGCCGCAACGGGCCCCCACCGCTCCTTGATCGAGACCAACAGCGGCACCGCGAAGAAGATCGAGGAGTACGCGCCGACGATCATGCCGATCAGCTGCACCAGCGCCAGATCCTTCAGCGTGCCGACACCCAGCAGCCACACCGCGATGACCAGCATGCCGATGATCGGCAGGATGCCGATGATGGTGGTGTTGATCGACCGCATCAGCGTCTGGTTGGCCGCGAGGTTCGCGAACTCGGCATAGGTGCGGTTGGTGCGGTGCAGCACGCCGCGGGTGTTCTCCTCGACCTTGTCGAAGACGACGACGTTGTCGTAGAGGACGTATCCCAGAATGGTCAGCAGACCGATCACCGCCGCCGGGGTGACCTCGAATCCGACGATCGAGTACAGGCCCGCGGTCACGATCAGGTTGAAGAACAGCGAGGCGATCGCGGCGATGGACATGTCGCGCTCGAACCGGATCGCGATGTAGATCATCGTCAACAGCACGAACACACCCAGCGCGATGAGCGCCTTGCGGGTGACCTGACCACCCCAGGTGGAGCTGATCTCCGCGATGCTGATCGCGTTGCGGCTGACCGTGCCGCTGGAATCCTTCGGATGGAAGGCTTCGAAAAGTCCGGTCTGCACCTTGTCCTGCTGCGCGGCATCCAGTGTGTCCGAACGGATCTCGTACGAGGCCGCGGCGCCCGAGCCGACCTTCTGCACCGTCACCGGGGCGTGCCCGAGCGCGTTGGCGTAGGCGTCGGAGACCTGCGTGGTGCTGGTCCCGGCCGCGGCGGGCAGCTGGATCCGGGTGCCACCGGCGAAGTCGATACCGAGGGTGAAACCGCGCAGTCCGATACTCAGCAGCGCGATCAGTATCAGCACCGCGGCCACGACGTAGTACATCCGGCGACGCCCGACGATCCGGAATCCACCGGTACCGGTGTAGAGCCGTTCGAAGAATCCGTGCTGGGGCGCGGCGACGGGCTGATCGTTCACAGTGTCGGTCTCCATGACTGAACCGGGGTTGCTCATCACGCCTCCTTACCGGCGGGAACGCCGGCGGCGGCCTTGCGTTCACGCGCGTACTGCGCCACCGCGCCCAGGCCGTTCACCGACGGCTTGGCCCAGAAGGACGAGCGCGAGGCCAGCATCATCAGCGGTGAGGTGACCAGATACAGCACGATGACGTCGAGCACGGTGGTCAGACCGAGGGTGAAGGCGAAACCCTTCACCTGACCGGCGGCCAGAATGTACAGCACCGCCGAGGCGATCAGGCTGACGGTCTTACCCGACAGGTTGGTGCGCTGGGCGCGGGACCAACCGCGCGGCACCGCCGACCGGAAACTCCGGCCCTCCCGCATCTCGTCCTTGATGCGTTCGAAGAACACCACGAACGAGTCCGCGGTCATACCGATACCGATGATCAGACCCGCGATACCGGCCAGGTCCAGGGTGAAATTGATCCACCGGCCCAGCAGCACGATGATCCCGTACACCGCGAAACCCGAAGCGACAAGCGAGAATCCGGCCAGGAAGCCGAGCATCCGGTAGTAGAGCAGGCAGTACAGCAGCACCGCGAGCAGACCGATCGCACCCGCGATCAGACCCGCGTGCAGCGAGGACAGGCCCAGCGTCGCGGACACCGTCTCGGCCTCGGAGGTCGCGAAGGACAGCGGCAGCGAGCCGTACTTGAGCTGGTTGGCCAGATCCTTGGCGGTGGTGGCGTTGAAATGTCCGGTGATCTGGGTGGTGCCGCCCTGCTGCGGACCCTGCTGCACCACCGGCGCGCTGACGACCTTCGAGTCCAGCACGAACGCGATCTGCTGGTTGACGTAGTCACCGGTCAGCTTCGCCCACGGATCGGAGTGCTTGAAGCTCAGATCCACCGACCACTGCGACTGCTGCTGGTCGAGCGAGGCGCTGGCGTCCTTGATGTCCTGACCGTCGATGCGGCTCTTGTCCAGCAGGTAGGTGCCGGTGCCGTCGGTCGCGCAGGTGACCAGCGGCAGATTCGGATCGTCGTTACCGGCCAGCGGATCGGGCTTGCTGCAATCCAGCGTGGCCAGCGCGTACTGCTGGATCTGCGGGTTGGTGCTCTGCCGGATCAGCTTGGCGTCGGCGATGGCCTTCTTGGTCTGCTCGGCGGGGCTCAGCGTGCTGGCCGGGGCCGCACTGGTCGGAGCCGGGGTGCCGGGCTTGGGCGTCGTCGTGGCCTTCGGCGTCGTGGAGGGCGTGGGCTTCTTCGGCGTCGTCGGCGGGGTGGTCGGGGCCTGCTGGTGGTTCAGGTCCTGGGCCAGCGGCACCTGGTAGTCCGCCGGGAACACCCGGTTCTGCGGCGCGTGGTTGGCGGCGCTGGGCTTCTGGGCGCCCGGCGCGGGTGCGGGGGTCGCCTTGCCCGGAGTCGCGGCGCCCGGAGTCGCGGTGCCGGGCGTCGTCATACCCGGCAGCGGCAGACCCGGGGTGGTGTTGCCGGTCGGCCCGCCCGGCAGACCACCCGCGGCGGCCTGCTGACCGGATTGCAGCACCGGGCGGATGTAGAGCTTGGCGGTGGTGGCCAGCGACTTGGCCTGCTGACCGTTCTGCCCGGGCACCGTGATCACCAGGTTGTCGCCGTCGATGACGACCTCCGACCCGGCGACGCCCAGGCCGTTGACCCGGGACTCGATGATCTGCTGGGCCTGTTTGAGGCTGTCCTGACTCGGCTTGTTGCCGTCCGGGGTGCGCGCGCTGAGCGTCACACGCGTGCCGCCCTGCAGGTCGATACCGAGTTTGGCCGCCGCGGTCTTCGCATCGGTGAAGTACACCAGGCCGTAGATCACGATCAGCAGCAGCGCATAGACGCCGAGCAGCCGCAGCGGATGCCCCGTTCCCTTGGAAGGTGGCACAGTTCTTATCTCCTGGACGGTGTTGGGCCGGACAGTGGACATGGTGAGCAGGCGGATGCCGGTCGAACGGTCGACTGCGGACATGCCGCAGCGCCGTCGCACACGGCCGGTGCGGCCGGGCGACGACGCGGATCGGTCATTCCTTGGTCAGCCGCGCGTTGGTGTCCTCGACGGACTCCTCCTCCACGGCCGCGCCGTTGGCCGCGGCGTGCGGCTGCTCGGTCTCGGCGGCGGGGTGCGCAGGCTCGGCGGCCTCGGCCTCGTCGTGCGGCGCGAGTTCGGCCGACTCCGGGGCCTCGTCGACGCGCACCTCGCGGACCGCGGCACGCAACCAGGTGGTCACGACATCCTCGGCGATCTCCAGATCGACGGTCGTCTCGTCGAGATCGACCACGGTGCCGTACAGGCCCGAGGTGGTGGTGACCTGGTCGCCGACCTTCAGGTTCTCCTGCATGGAGGTAGTGTTGGCGGCCTCACGCTTCTGACGGCGGACGCCGAGGAACATCGGCACCAGCAGGGCTACCAGCAGCAGGGGAAACAGCAGTTGCGCCATCGTTGTCGTCGGTCCTAGGTCTGTCGGTGGAAGCGGTCCGGCGGACGCCGAACTGCCAGCGTAGTACCCCAGTCTGCCATCAGCTCGCCGTTACCGCCCACGGCGGTCGTCTCGAGCACCCGCACCGACGCCGACGCCGTCGCGACCGGGTGGTCGTCCCCGGGGTCGGGCGAACACTACCCCACCGCGCGTCGGCGGGGCCGTGCGGCCGTCGCGCGCGGGTGTCGAAGACGGCAAACCGGACTACGCGCTGTCGTAGACGTAATCGTCCAGCGGGAAGCTGACCGCCTCGCGGTGGGCGTTGAGGGTGCTGGTCGGGCGCAGCAGGGCGGCCTCGCCATGCTGGTTGAAATAATAGCTGCGCGCGGTCGAGCACTGGCCGTCGTAGAAGACCGACGATTCGAGTTTCTCGGTGACGCGGTCCAGGAATTCGGTGTTCGCGCGCTCGGTCACCTCGAACACCTCGGCGTCGCGGCGGAACATCTCCCCGAACAGCCGGCCCATGTGTTTCATCTGGGCCTCGATGGTGGTGAAGTACGACAGGCCGCTGTAGGAGTACGGGCTGTTGAGGCTCAGGAAGTTCGGGAACTTCGGCACCGTGATGCCCTCGTACGCCTGGAATCGGTTGTCCCGCCAGAACTTTCCGAGATCGACTCCGTCGCGGCCGATGATCTCGATGGCCGGGAAGTTCACGTCCCACAGGTTGAATCCGGTGGCCAGGATCAGGGTGTCGATCTCGGTGGTGCGGCCGTCGGCGGTGACGATGCCGTCGGGTTCGACACGTTCGATGGAGTTCGTCTCCAGGTGGACGTGCGGTTCGTTGAACGTCTTGAAATAGGTGTTCGAGAACGTCGGCCGCTTGCATCCGAAGTCGTAGTGCGGAGTGAGTTCACGCCGGGTCTCCGCGTCACGCACCTGGGTGCGCAGATGCGCCTTCGCCAACAGCCCGGCGCCGCGATTGAGCAGTTTGGCCTGCCGGAAGTGCAGGACGCCGATCACCATCAGGGCTTCGAGCGCGGTGGTGTTGGCCAGGCGGGCGGCCTGCTGGGTGAGCGGCACCCGGTCGAAGAGGTTCTGCACGACCGGCGGGATCGGCATATCGATCTTGGGTACCACCCAGATCGGGGTGCGCTGGAAGACCGTCAGTTCCTCGACCACGCGGGCGACCTCGGGGACCAACTGCACGGCGGTCGCGCCGGTGCCGATGATCGCGGCCTTGCGGCCGGTCAGGTCGTAGTCCTGATCCCAGGCGGTGGTGTGGATGATCTTGCCCGCGAACGTCTCGATGCCCGGGAACGGCGGGGTGTACGGCTGGGACAGGAAACCGGTCGCGGTGAGCAGATAGCGCGCGGTCAGCGGTTCGCCGCCCTCGATGCTCACCACCCACTGGTTCTGCTCGGCGTCCCAGCGGGCGCCGGAGACGACGGTGTCGAAACGCATCCGGCCGCGCAGATCGTATTTGTCGGCGACGTGTTCGGCGTACCGCTTCAGCTCCGCACCCGGCGCGAACAGGCGCGACCAGTGCGGATTGGGTTCGAAGGAGTACGAGTAGGTGACCGAGGCGATATCCACCGCGAGGCCCGGATAGCGGTTGACGTGCCAGGTCCCGCCCAGATCGCTCTCCCGCTCGAGGATCACGAAATCACCGAGCCCGAGCCGGTCGAGCTCGATGCCCGCGCCCATACCGCCGAATCCGGCTCCGACCACGATCGCGTCGAATCGAGGCGCCACGACGAACCTCCCGTCAGAAAAAGTATCTGATACAGCATGACACGCCATTTGCCCGGGACACACCCGTCCGCCACCGCGCGCATACCGGCACCGATCCAATAACCCTGACCCGCACCACATCCGGGCCCACCCATAGTAAGAATGTTCGGTGTGATGACCGAGGACGTGCGTGATACCCGCTTCGCCAGGACCCCCGCCGGACACCGCGGCTACGACGCGACCGAGGTGGACGCCTTCTGCGAGCGGATCTCCGCGGCGTTCGCGGGCCGCGCGATGCTCAGCGCGGCACAGATCCGCGACCACGAATTCGCCTCGGCCGCACTCGGACACAGCGGATACGACCGCGATCAGGTCGACGATTATCTGGACCGCGCGTGCGTGAAGCTGGAGTACGCGCGACGCGGGGACGCACCGCATCCGGGTCCGGAGCCGCTGAGCCCGCGCGATGTGCAGCGGCTCCGGTTTTCCGCACCTCCGGCCGGGCGGGACGGGTACGCCGCCACCGAGGTCGATACGTTCCTGGACGTCGTCGCCACCACCCTCGCGCACGCCGGGCCCACCGGGCTGAGCAGCCAGGACGCCAAGGCGATCGATTTCGGCCCGGCCCGGCCCGGGCTCGCGGCCTATTACGCCGATGAGGTGGACGCCTTCCTGGACGTCGTCGTGCGGACGCTCACCGAGCAGGAGCAGGCGCACACTGTGTCGTGAATGGTGCACACCTCGCCGTGAGGAATGCACACCGCATCGTGAGTAGTGCGTACCGCATCACGAACAGCGCACACCGCATCACGAACAGCGCCGCTAGTTCGTGCGCGGCGCATGCCACTTAGCGGACGGCGCACATCACATGGCGGACAGCGCACGCCGCGTCGTGAGCGGTGCACGCCACACAGCGGACAGCGCACGCCCCGTCGTGAGCGGCGCACGCCACACAGCGGACAGCGCACGCCCCGTCGTGAGCGGCGCACGCCACACAGCGGACAGCGCACGCCCACTCGTGAGCGGTGCGCACCGCTCACGAGTGGGCCGTACCGCGTCGTGGGTAGTGTGGGCACGCGATCCGGCCGAGCGGAGAGGTGACGCATGCACTGGGATCAGATGACCGCCACACCGGACGATCTGCGTAAGCGGGCCACCCGGTTGCGCCGTGGCGTCGGGCAGCTCGGCGTCATCGAGTCGATCCTCGATGCCGCCGACGGGCCGTGGCTGGGCGTGATGGACGCCGACGGTCGCGGCACCGCGGAACTGCGCATGCACCTGGCGGGCCGCTATCGCCTGACCGCCGTGGTGACCAGTGCCGGAAAGCTGAGCCTGATCCAGATGCACGCGCCGACGGTCGGCGAGCGGGTGATCTCGGGCAAGCCCGCGCTGCGGCAGGGCTGGGACGAGAACGTCACGATGCCCAAACAGCCCGAGTGGCTCGATTACGTCATCGACTGGGTCGGCCGGGCCAGCGCGGACGTCGACCGCCGCACCGTCATCGCCTGGCAGCTCGAGGGCGCGGACCGCCGCCTCGCCGCCATGGACGACACCCTCGAGGGTATGCGCGCCAGCCTCGCCGAACGCGAACAACTCCGCGACGAACTCGCCACCGAAATCCACCACCTCCGCACCGAATTCGCCACCCTCCCCGAACCCCCCACCGCCACAACGGATTCCGTCGTCACCGATCACCCGGCCGACCCCGAAACGGTCGCGCCACAATCCACCGTCGACATTCATCTCACCGAATCCACCCCGGCCGCACCCGAAATCCCCGGCGACCCGACCGATCCGGACGCATCTGTATCCGCCCTCCCCACCGAGAGTCGCCCCGGCGAACCCGCAACGGCGGTAATCGGACTCCCGAGCAGCGACTCCCTTGCCACTATGACCGAATCGCCCCACCCCGATGACGACAGCCCGCCTGGCCTCGGCACGAATGCGTCCGAAATCCCCAGCGCGACGGAAACTCCCGATACCGGCACTCCCCCGGGCTATCGGCTCACTACCCCCAACACGCGCCCGGAAGAGAATACGGACATCGTGCACGCGCCGACCGACCTCTCGAGCAGCGCGGCCGACGCACCGATCTGAGTTCCGGTACGAGCCGGGCGAATTCGAAAGCTACTGGCACCCGACCGCACAGCGCGCACCGCACCGCACAGCGCGCACCGCACCACACAGCGCGCACCGCACCACACAGCGCGCACCGCACCACACAGCGCGCACCGCACCGCACCGCACCGCACCGCACCGCACCGCACCGCACCGCACCGCACCGCACCGCACCGCACCGCACCGAGTGTTCGCGACACCATGTGCATCCATCGGGAGCGATATCGCATCCGACACCGAGGAACTGGACTGCGACTGGGCAACACTTCCCAGCCGGGCCCGAAAGACGCAGCGCCGCCCGGGTGAGTACCCGAACGGCGCTGCGCGAGGAGAGATCTCGGCCGGAAAACCGACCGGGCGGGTTGCGGCTACGGGGTGGAGTAGCCGATCAGGGCACCGATGCCCGCGCCGATCGGGATGGTGACCAGCGCGCCGACGCCGCCGAGGAAGAAGCCGATCACCGCGCCGATACCGGCGCCGATCAGGGCACCCACACCCGCGTTGTACTGCTTGCGGGCGTTGGTGTCGGCCTCGTTGATCGACTTCACCACATTCGACGAGGCGGATTGCGGTGTGAGGGTGAGGGTTCGGCCGTCGTTGGCGATGCGCGGGGTCAGGCCGACGAGGCCGGAGGCGGAGCGCAGGCCCAGCGGGACCGTGGCGACGACCGCGCCCGAGGCATCGGTGAGCGTGACCGACCGGGCGTCCGGCGTGAGCGCGAACCGACCCGCCGCGACGGTCGTGGCCACACCGGTGTGGTCCGCGGTCGGCGCGACCGAATACTGCACACCGTGGTCGGCACCCTGGATGGCGGTGACGGCAGGAGTGACAGGCTGTGCTTGGACGACACCCGCGGTGACGCCGGTGGCACCGATCGCGAGCAGCGCGGTAGCTGCGAACTTCTTGGCTCTCATATGCTTTCCCCTCAATCCGTCGGTTGGTTCACCGACACGTCCGACCCCCGACGCTTCGACCGCATCCATTCTGGCGGAAGCCTCGCGGGGACGGTCGTTTTTGGATCACATTGCCTGACAAGGTTTCCCTGGACGAGATTGCCCGGAACGGCCGCGAAACGCCACCCCAACCGCGCACCCGCACCCGTTACCACGGACAACCAGCAGGTCGGCGTTATCAGTGATCTGGATCACGCCTGATGTAGAGGGTGCGAGAACCGTTGTGCGGCAGGTGGACAGCCCGCCGCGCCGCATTCACATCCGGTAGTGCCGGCGCGGCCCACGCACCTGTCGTCCCCATCCCCGGCGGCTACGAATGAACACGAACAACAGCACCGGGACGATGAAGAACGGGAACACATGGACCGTAACGGCAAGTACCACAGCCGCTATCAGCACCACGAACGCGATCACGGGCAGCACCGGACGCGCGGGCCCGGCGGGCATCGCCGCCTGGGTCGGCCGTTGCGTAACCGGACGCGGCAGATCGCTGAACAGCACCGCGAGGTCCGCGGTCGTCTTCGCCGCGTAGGCCCGCGCCACCCGGTCGTCGTATTCGGCGACCTCGAGCCGTCCCGCCGCGAAATGCTCCCCCAGCGCCGCGGCCGCCTGTTCACGTTCGGCCGTGCCGATCCGCACGGCCCCCGAGTTCGCGGACGCCCCGAAGCCCGCGAAGTCTGCATCGGCCATCTCTACCGCCTCACCGGAAATTACGACATTCGAGCTGCCACCAGGGTAGATCGCCGCCGGACCGGTGCGCCTGCGCCGCGACGCGTATTCCCGGGTACGTCCGGCGACGCAGTTCGTACACATATCCGCCGAGCCATTTGAATGCCCGTGCGTGCCCGTCATTTCCGGATATTCCCCGACATCGGTCCGCGGAGGTGTTCGCGCAGAGCCGAATTCACCCGGCACCGCACCTCGAAACCCGCACCGGCCAGGCATTTCCCGGAATTTCGCGCGGCTGCCGGGCAGCCCGGATTCCACCGATACACGCCCGTCAACCCGTTTTGGGTCCGATAGCCGAGACCGGTCGCGTCGACGGGACCGCAAGATCGTCGTAGCGTCGATACGGTGACCGCACCGGAGAACCTCCCCACCACCGCGGGCGAGCTGCGCGCCGCCGGATATCTGCCGCGCAGCGTGAAGTCCGAGCTCCGCGAGAATCTGCTGGCCCTGCTGAGCTCCGGCGGCGACCCCTGGCCCGGCATCGTGGGCTTCGACCGGACCGTACTGCCGCAACTCGAGCGCGCGCTGCTGGCCGGACACGACGTCGTGCTGCTCGGTGAGCGCGGTCAGGGCAAGACCCGGCTGCTGCGCACCCTGATCGGCCTGCTCGACGAGTGGACACCCGTCATCGCGGGCGCGGAGCTGGGCGAACATCCGCTGGAGCCGATCAGCCCGGCCGGACGCCGCCTCGCCGCCGAACTCGGCGACGATCTCCCGGTCACCTGGCGGCACCGCGCCGAGCGCTACGCCGAGAAACTCGCCACCCCCGACACCTCGGTCGGCGACCTGATCGGCGACGTCGACCCGGTCAAGGTCGCCGAGGGCCGCAGCCTGGGCGATCCGGAGACCATCCACTTCGGGCTGGTCCCGCGCGCGCATCGCGGCATCGTCGCGGTGAACGAGTTGCCCGACCTGGCCGAACGCATCCAGGTCGCGCTGCTGAACGTCATGGAGGAGCGGGACATCCAGGTCCGCGGCTACACGCTGCGCCTGCCGCTGGACGTGCTGCTCGTCGCCACAGCCAATCCGGAGGACTACACCAACCGCGGCCGCATCATCACCCCGCTCAAGGACCGCTTCGGCGCGGAGATCCGCACCCACTACCCGCTCGATGTGGAATCCGAGGTGGATCTGGTCCGCCAGGAGGCCGAACTCGTGGCCGAGGTGGGCGATCCGCTGATCGAGGTGCTCGCCCGGTTCGTGCGTCAACTGCGGGAGTCGCCCGCGATCGATCAGCGTTCGGGCGTTTCCGCGCGATTCGCGGTCGCCGCCGCCGAGACGGTCGCCGCGGCGGCGCTGCGCCGGTCCGCGATCACCGGGGAGTCGCCCGCGGTCGCGCGTCCGGTCGATCTGGAATCGGTGCCCGCGGTGTTGCGCGGCAAGCTGGAGTTCGAATCCGGTGAGGAGGGCCGTGAACAGGAACATCTCACCCATCTGATGCGGCGCGCGTTCTCCGAGACCGCCCGCGCCCGCCTCGGTGGCGTCAACCTGCGCCCGCTGGCCAGCGCGGTCGGCGACGGCAATCTGGTGACCACCGGTGAGCGAGTGCCCGGCAAGGACGTGCTGTCCGCCCTGCCCGAACTGCCCGTCCTGCACGAGGTCGCCGAACGCCTGGGCGTCGAGCCCACCGATCCGCCGACCCGGATCGCCGCGGCCGTGGAATTCGCCCTGGAGGCGCTGTTCCTGGCCCGGCAGGTCGCCAAGGACACCGACGACGGCCTCGCGGTCTACGGTGCGTGACCGCCGAACCCCTTTGTGAGAGACCATGACTGCCCCTGATCACTATTCCTACGGTCCGTATCACGACGGACCGGATCCGCTCGCGCCGCCGCTGGATCTGCGCGACGCGCTGGATCAGATCGGTCGCGAGGTGATGGAGGGCGGCTCACCCCGGCGCGCGCTGGAGGAGCTGCTGCGGCGCGGTATGCGCGATATGCGCGGCCTGGACGAGCTGACCCGGCAGGTCTGGCAGCGTCGCTCCGACATCACCCGCCGCAACCGCCTCGACGGCACCCTGCAAGAAGTGCGGCGGCTGCTGGACGAGGCCCTGAACGCCGAACGCCGGGCCCTGTTCCCCGATCCCTCCGACGACGCCCGCTTCGCCGAGGCCCGGCTCGACGCGCTGCCGCCGAGCACCGCGGCCGCGGTAGGCGAACTGTCCGAATACGATTGGCGTTCGGAGACCGGCCGGGAGAACTACCGCAAGATCCGCGACATGCTCGGCCAGGAACTACTCGAATCGCGCTTCCAGGGTATGAAGCAGGCGTTGCAGGGCACCACGCCCCAGGACGTCGAACGCATCAAGCGGATGATGTCCGATCTGAACGATCTGCTCGCCGCGCACGCCCGCGGCGAGGACACCGAACAGCAGTTCGCCGAGTTCATGGCCGAACACGGCGAGTTCTTCCCGGAGAATCCGCGTAACACCGACGAGTTGATCGATGCGCTCGCCGCCCGGTCGGCCGCCGCGCAACGCATGCTGAACTCGATGTCCGAGCAGCAGCGCGCGGAACTGTCCGAGCTGATCGGGCAGGCGTTCGGCGATCCGGAGGTGGCCGCGCAGGTCGCCGCGCTGGACGCGAATCTGCGGTCGCTGCGGCCCGGCGAGGACTGGGAGTCCGCGCAACGGTTCCGCGGCCAGGATCCGCTGGGCATGGGCGAGGGCGCGCAGGCCATGCAGGATCTGGCCGAACTGGACGCGCTGGCCGAACAGCTGGGGCAGTCGTATCCGGGCGCGCGGCTCGAGGACATCGACCTCGACGCGCTGACCCGCCAGCTCGGCGACGAGGCCCGCGTCGACGCCCAGCGGCTGGCCGAACTCGAACGTGAGCTGCGGCGGCAGGGCTTGTTCGAGCGCGCGCCGGACGGCTCGCTTCGCTTGACGCCCAAGGCATTACGGCGGCTGGGTGAGACCGCGTTGCGGTCCGTCATCGGGCAGTTGCGGTCGCGGCGGGGTGAGCGGGACACCGCGTTGGCGGGAGCGGCGGGCGAGCCGACGGGTGCGTCGCGGCCGTGGCGGTTCGGCGACACCGAGCCGTGGGATGTGTCGCGGACCGTGCGCAACGCGGTGCTGCGCTCGGCCTCGACCGGTAGCCGGACGGTCCGGATGGACGTGTCCGATGTGGAGATCGTCGAGACCGAACAGCGTTCGCGCGCGGTGGTGGCGCTGTGCGTGGACACCTCCTGGTCGATGGTGCAGGAGGGGCGGTGGGTGCCGATGAAGCGCACCGCGTTGGCGCTGCACCAGTTGATCAGCACCCGATTCCGTTCCGACGCACTGGAAGTCATCACCTTCGGCCGCCACGCCGGAACCGTGGACGTCTCGGAACTGACCGCGCTGGAAGGGGTGTGGGAGCAGGGCACGAATCTGCACCACGCGCTGCTGCTGGCCGGGCGTCACCTGCGTCGGCATCCCGACGCGGTTCCGGTGGTGCTGGTGGTCACCGACGGCGAACCCACCGCCCACCTCGAATCCGACGGGGAGGCGTACTTCAGCTGGCCGCCACAGCCGCGCACCTTGGCCGTCACCATGACGCAGGTCGACGCCCTGGCCAAACTCGGTGCGTCGATCACGGTGTTCATGCTCGGCGACGAACCTCGCCTGGCCGCCTTCGTGGATCTGGTGGCCCGGCGCAGTGGTGGCCGCGTCATCTCCCCCGACCTCGACGGCCTCGGCGCGGCCGTGGTCAGCGACTACCTGCACGGCCGCCGCGGACGCTAGGGCACAGCTCGTCGGTCAGCACGGTCCCGACGCAGAGCGATTCCGCTCGACGGTTCGGCACCGGAATACCCTGGGGCGTTCACACCGAAATACCCTGGGGCACAACCTATTCGAAGAGATCCAGGGTCGGATGGGACTCGCGGCCGCGGACCTCGATCGAGCCGAAGACCAGATCCGGGGGCGGAACCAAGCCAAGGTGTTCCCAGGCTGCCGCAGTGGCGACGCGGCCGCGGGGCGTGCGGGCGACCATTCCGGCGCGGACCAGGAAGGGTTCGCAGACCTCTTCGACCGTGGCGGCCTCCTCGCCGACGGCCACCGCGAGGGTCGAAACACCCACGGGCCCACCGCCGAAGCTGCGGACCAGTGCGCCCAGCACGGCACGGTCGAGGCGGTCCAGGCCGAGACCGTCGACGTCGTAGACGGCCAGGGCGGCCTGGGCGATGTCGACGGTGATCAGGCCGTCGGCGCGGACCTCGGCATAGTCGCGGACCCGGCGCAGCAGGCGGTTGGCGATACGCGGCGTGCCGCGCGATCGGCCCGCGATCTCGGCGGCGGCGTCGGATTCCAGGCGCACACCCAGGATTCGCGCCGAACGTTCCAGAATCCGTTGCAGCTCATCGGCTTCGTAGAAATCCATATGGCCGGTGAAACCGAAGCGGTCGCGCAGCGGACCGGTCAGCGCGCCCGACCGAGTGGTCGCGCCGACGAGAGTGAAGGGGGCGATATCCAGCGGGATCGAGGTCGCGCCGGGCCCCTTGCCGACCACCACGTCGACCCGGAAATCCTCCATCGCCAGATAGAGCATCTCCTCCGCCGGCCGGGCCATGCGATGGATCTCGTCGATGAACAGCACATCGCCCTCGACCAGGTTGCTGAGCATCGCCGCGAGATCACCGGCCCGCTCGAGCGCCGGACCCGAGGTGATGCGCAGCGCCGAACCCAGCTCTCCGGCGATGATCATCGCCATACTGGTCTTGCCCAGTCCGGGCGGGCCCGAGAGCAGTACGTGGTCGGGGGTTCCGCCGCGCTGTGTGGCACCGCGCAGCACCAGCGCCAGCTGCTCGCGCACCCGTGGCTGACCGATGAAGTCGTCCAGGGACTTGGGTCGCAGGCTCGCCTCGACCTCACCGTCGGAGCTGAGATAGCTTGCGGTGACCGGGGATTGCTCTTCCTCGAACTCCTCGTCCATCCGCGGCTACCGGTTCTTCCCGAGCATGCCCAGCGCCGCGCGCAACGTCTTGGACGTATCCAGCGCGGGATCCTCGGCCAGGATGGTATCGACGGCGGGCTCCGCCTGTTTGATGCCGAAACCCAAGCCGACGAGTGCCTCGATCACCTGATCACGCACCGGCGTGACCACCGGCACGGGCGTGGTGCCGGGCGGACCCGATTGCACCGGAACGAGATTCACCTTGTCACGCAGTTCGACCACCATGCGCTCGGCGCCGCGCTTGCCGATGCCGGGCACGCGGGTCAGCGCGGCCACATTGCTCTCGGCCAGCGCCTTGCGCAGTGCCTCGGGTTCGAGCACCGCCAGCACCGCCATCGCCAGCCGGGGCCCGACGCCCGAGACGGTTTGCAGCAGACCGAACAGATCCCGCGCCTCGGTGTCGGCGAAGCCGAACAGCGTCATCGAATCCTCGCGCACGATCATCGCGGTGAACAGCCGCGATTCCTCGCCGCGGGTCAGTGTCGACAGGGTCGCGGGCGTGGCGTTGAGCCGGTAGCCGACCCCGGCGGCCTCGATCACCACATGGTCGAGGCCGATCTCGAGCACCTCTCCGCGTACCGACGCGATCACCGGTCCACCGCCTTCCGTTGCCGGGCAAGTCGTTCCGTGTATTTGCGCCGCTGTTCGGCGGCCATGGCCTCGGCCTTGGCCATCCGCTCCTGCATCGGCGCCCGCCAACAATGACAGATCGCCAGGGCGAGCGCGTCGGCGGCATCGGCCGGCTTCGGCGCGGTCGCCAGGCCCAGGATCCGGGTCACCATCGCGGTCACCTGTGCCTTGTCCGCGGACCCGTTACCGGTGACCGCCGCCTTCACCTGACTCGGTGTGTGGAACGCGACCGGAATGCCGCGCCGCGCCGCCGCCAACGCGATCACCCCACCGGCCTGCGCCGTCCCCATCGCGGTGCGAACGTTGTGCTGGGAGAACACCCGCTCGATCGCCACCGCCTCGGGCCGATGCGTATCCATCCACTGCTCCGCCGCATCGGACACCGCCAGCAACCGATGCGCCAGATCCATCTCCGGCGGCGTCCGCACCACATCCACCCCGATCGCACTCACCTGCCGTCCGAGTCCGCCGTCGACCACACTCAGACCACACCGTGTGAGCCCGGGGTCCACACCCATCACCCGCACGTACACACCCCTACCCGATTCGCGAACAGTTGTTCGAAGTCTAGAGGATGAGCGGCAACCGCCCCGATACCGACACGGACCCCGGCTCCGGGCCCGATCGGGAACGCTTGCGCCGAGTTCGTCACGATCCAGCTGTAGCCGAGACCACCGACGTATTCTCGCGAAAGCGTTCAGACCAGCGCTTTCTCGAAGATCGCATACCCGTCGTGCGAGAACAGCACGAAGCTGACCCGCTGCACGGACGTGCCCGCCGAACGCACTGTCTCGATCGCGATTCGGGCCCCGTCGTCCATCGGCCAGCCGAAGATTCCGGTGGATATCGCCGGGAAGGCCACCGTCTGCGCGCCCAGTTCGTCTGCGACGGCCAACGATTCGCGATAGCAGGAGGCGAGCAACTCCGAACGATCGTCGCGGGCCGACCACACCGGGCCGACGGTGTGAATCACCCAGCGCGCGGGCAGATTTCCGGCGGTGGTGGCCACCGCGGCGCCGGTCCGCAACCCCTTGCCGTAGTGGGAGGCGCGCAACTTCCGGCATTCCGCGAGGATGGCCGGACCACCCTTGCGGTGGATCGCGCCGTCCACTCCCCCGCCGCCGAGTAGCGAGGAGTTCGCCGCGTTCACCACCGCGTCGACGGCCTGTTCGGTGATGTCGCCATGCACCAGTACGAGTTCGACCATGCCCGCCATTGTGCTCCGCCGCGCATCCGGCAGGAGCGGTGCGGGAGCGAACCGGACGGTCGCATACGGTACGGGGGTGGCCTGGATACTGTTGATCGTCTCGGGATTCATGGAGACCGCTTGGGCGATCTCGTTGGAGAAGTCCGAGGGATTCAGCAGGCTGTGGCCCAGTGTGGGCTTCCTGGTCGCGCTGGCGCTGAGCATGGCCGGGCTCGGATACGCGCTGCGCACGATTCCCGTCGGCACCGGTTACGCGGTCTGGGTCGGTATCGGCGCAGTCGGCACGGCACTGGCCGGAATGCTGTGGCTGGGCGAATCCGCCGCCGTGAGCCGCATCGTGTGTCTGCTGCTGATCGTCGCGGGAGTGGTGGGGCTCAAGGTATTTCACTGAGACATCGCGACGCGCGACGAATCGTGGTTCGCACCGGCCGCCGGTGCGAACCACGAAAGTCTCAGCAGTACTGGCAGATTCCGGTGGCGGGCAGTTGGATGAAGCACTGCGGGCACACCGCGGGGGCCGCGACCGGCTCGGGCTCCGGTTCGACCTTGCGCGCCTTGGCGACACCGCGCCGCGCCGCGACCTTCGGCGTCAACGGCGGCACGCCACCGTCGGCCGGAACCTCCGCGCCGTAGGTCTGGTAGCACTGCCACCGCGCGTACGCCGCATGCAGTTCCAGATCCTCCGGCGTCGGCAGCCCAGCGAGTTCGAGGACGTATTTGTAACTATCGCCGACGGTGTGGTTGGCCCGGACGCACAATGCGGTCAGCGGGGGTTCTCCCGCGCTGTGGCAGCGGCGCGCGACCTTACGCAGGATCGCGTCCATCCAGGTGCGGGTCGGGGCGTCGGTGCGCACGCCCGACATCTCCTGCACCCGCTCGGCCAACTCCTCGACAGTGATGAAATGTCCATAGCCGGTGGCGGTTTCGGCAAGGACCCCATGGGCGGCCAGCGCCCATGCCACGGCGGCGTCACGGAACGACACTGTTGTGTCGTCGCCCGCGAGCCAAGCTCCTGAAATTGTGGTGGCGGCAGTTTTCATAGCTTTCTAAAAATAGCCCTCGAACCCCTTCCGCCGAGCACCGACCCACCTTTTTCGGCCGCTGCACATCGAGAAGTTCATTCCGATCCGGCAAGATCACCAAGGGTCGCCCGCGCGCCCCTGGTGTGCAGCGACTCCAACGCCGCCAGGTAGGGCCGCACGAACCGCGGTTCGTCGATCAGATCGCCGAATACCGAACGGTTGCACAGGAATGCGGTCGGATCGGTGCGCTGCCGCTGCGCCAGCGGGGTCAGCCGATCGCGCAACCGGTCGACCACCTCGATCGGCTGCCCCTGCTCGTCGACGCCCTCGGCGTACCGAGCCCAACTCGCCACGATGGCTGCGGCGCAATCGATCTCGCCGCCCGCGGCCAGACGCTCCCGGATCACCGGCAGTACCCACTTGGGAATCCGGTCCGAGGATTCGGCACACAGCCGGGCGACGGTGTCACCGATCGCCGGATTCCCGAAACGCTCGATCAGCGTCCGCTTGTAGCGATCCAGATCGACGCCCGGCACCGGACGCAACGTCGGCGTGGCCTCGAAATCCATGTACCGCATGAGGAATCGGTCGAACAGCGGATCGCGCGCCGCCTCGTCCACCATCCGGTAACCGCACAGGTGTCCGAAGTAGGCGATGCCCTGATGACTCGCGTTGAGCAGCCGCAACTTCATCAACTCGTAGGGCATGACGTCCTCGACCACCTGCACCCCGACCTCCTCGTAGGCCGGGCGGCCGAGCGTGAACGAATCCTCGAGCACCCACTGGGTGAACGGTTCGGTGATCACCGGCCAGCGATCGGTGATTCCGGTGCGGCGCAACACTTCCAGCTCCGCCTCGGGCGGGGTGACCGGCGTGATCCGGTCCACCATCGAATTCGGGAAGCGCACCTCGCGGTCGATCCACTCGCCCAGGTCCGGATCGCGCAACCGCGCGAACGCGCCGAACACCCGTTGCGCGACATGGCCGTTGCCCTGGATGTTGTCGCACGACATCACCGTGAAGGGGGCGATACCCGCGGCCCGCCGCCGCGCGAACGCCTCGACCACGAATCCGAATACCGTGCGCGGCACCGCGCCGGGCGCCAGATCCGCCGCCACGGACGGTTCGGCGGCATCGAATTCGCCTGTGGTGGCGTCGATTCCGTAACCGCCCTCGGTGATGGTGAGCGAGACGATGCGGGTCGCGGGATCGGCCAGTTTCGCCAGCACCGCCTCGGGATCGTCGGGGGCATAGAGGTATTCGACGATCGAGCCGATCACCCGGGTGTCCCAGCCGCCGTCGGGGCCGACGACCGACAGCGTGTACCGCCCGTCCTGCGCGGTGAGCACATCGCGCATGCGGCGATCGCCGGGCAGCACGCCGACGCCGCAGACGGCCCACTCCCGCGATCCCCCTCGCGCGAGCAATCGGTCGATGTACATCGCCTGATGCGCACGGTGGAATCCACCGACTCCGAAGTGCACGATTCCGGCCGTCAAACCATCGCGGTCATACGTCGATGACGAAAGTGTTGTGTGCGTCACATACCCGATGGTACCGTGTTCCGAGCAATGGATCACCTAGTGAGCAGATGATCATTCGATGAGGAGCGTCGTGGCCCCCGAACCCCGGTCCAGCAATCCGGAGGACGTCCGGATGGCGTTGCGTGCCGCGCGGCTCTACCACTTCGAGGGCGCGACCCAGGCCGAAATCGCTGCGGTACTGGGCGTTTCGCGCCCGACCGCGGGGCGGTTGATCGCCCGCGCCCGCGCGCAGGGCCTGGTCCGCATCGAGATCGTGGTCCCGGACGAGCTGCGCGCCCAGGTGCACACCGATCTCGAACGCGAACTCGAGGCGGCCTTCGGCCTGACCGAGGCGGTCGTCCTGGGCGACGCGCCCGACGACTCCCCCGCGAGCCTGGCCCCGCTCGCGCGCGCCGCGGTCGCGGTCCTCGGACGTCGCCTGCCCGCCCAGGCCACCCTCGGCTTCACCTGGGGCCCGGAGACCATCGCGGTCGCCACCGAACTCGGGCCGCATTCGGCGCGCTGCGCCACCGTCGTCCAACTCGACGGCTCACTCACCTCCTCGGACTACCAGACCGGCGTGGAATTCACCCTGGGCCGCTGCGCCGACCGACTGCGCGCCAATCCGGTCCGGCTGCACGCGCCGCTGTACGCCGACGCCGCGACGGTTGTTGCGCTGGAACAGGATTCGGTGCTGGGCCGGGCCATCGCGCTGGGCCGCACGGCCGAGGTGATGATGTTCGGCGTCGGCACCGTCTCCACCGCGACCACCCTGTTCGAGGGCAGTTATCTGGACACCGCGCTGCTCGACGAGTTGCGCGGCCTCGGCGCGGTCGGCGAGATCGGCGGCCGGTTCTACCGCGCCGACGGCACCGACGTCCCCGGATCCCTTGCCGCCCGGACGGTTTCGGTCGGACTGGACGCGATCCGCGCCTGCGGGTGCACGGTGCTGATCTCCGGCGGCGCGCCCAAACACCAGGCCGTCCTCGGCGCGTTGCGCGGCGGCCTGGCCACGATCCTGGTCACCGACATCGAGTGCGCGCGGTGGCTGCTGGAAAAGAAGGAGGGCGCACGCCCATGACAACGCCGATGAACAAGAACGGCCCCGGCCGCACCAGACGACGCGCGAAAGCTCTGGCCGCACTGGCACTCTCGACGGTGCTGGCGCTGAGCGGCTGCGCGGGGGCGGGTTCGTTCACCTCCGGCGGCGGCCGGACGGTCACCATCGCGATGGTCTCCAACTCGCAGATGCAGGACGCGATCAAGCTGTCCGGCGAATTCGAGCAGGCCAATCCCGGTATCAAGCTCAAATTCGTCTCGCTGTCGGAGAACGAGGCGCGCGCCAAGATCACCTCCTCGGTCGCCACCGGCGGCGGCGAATTCGACGTGGTGATGATCAGCAACTACGAGACCCCGCAGTGGGCCGCGGACGGCTGGCTCACCGATCTGGCCCCGTACCAGGCGAAGACGCCCGGTTACGACGCCGCCGACTTCATCTCCTCGCTCCAGAAGTCGTTGTCCTACAAGGGCGATATGTACTCGGTGCCGTTCTACGGCGAGTCCTCGTTCCTGATGTACCGCAAGGATCTGTTCCAGCAGGCCGGGCTGACCATGCCCGATCAGCCCACCTGGGATCAGGTGGCGCAGTTCGCCGCGAAACTGAACGATCGGGCACACGGGCATTCGGGTATCTGCCTGCGCGGCGTGCCGGGCTGGGGTGAGACCCTGGCCCCGCTGGACACCGTGATCAACACCTTCGGCGGCCGCTGGTTCGACGAGAACTGGCATGCCCAGCTCACCAGCCCGCAGGTGGAGAAGGCGGTGAACTTCTACGTCGACCTGGTCCGCAAGTACGGCGAACCCGGCGCCGCGACAAGCGGTTTCAGCGAATGCGCGACGCAGCTCTCGCAGGGCGACACCGCCATGTGGTACGACGCCACCTCGGCGGTCGGCGTACTCGAGGATCCCGCGTCGAGCAAGGTGGTCGGCAAGATCGGCTACGTGCTGGCCCCGATCGCGCAGAAGCCGAACTCCGGCTGGCTGTACACCTGGTCGCTGGGTATCCCGAAGACCAGCCATCATCCCGACGACGCCTGGAAATTCATCTCCTGGATGACCAGTAAGGAATACATCAAGCACGTCGGGCAGAAGCTGGGCTGGTCGCATGTGCCGCCCGGCAGCCGCAAATCCACCTACGAGATCCCGGAGTACGCCGAGGCCGCCAAGGCGTACGGCGCGGTCACGCTGCAGGCGATGTCGACGGTCGATCCGGAACATCCCACGGTGCAACCGGTTCCGTACACCGGCATCCAGTTCCTGGCGATTCCGGAGTTCCAGGATCTGGGCACCCGGGTCAGTCAGCAGATCAGCGCGGCGATCGCCGGGCGGGAGAGCGTGCAGACCGCGCTCCAGCAGTCCCAGGAGTATGCCGAGACCGTCGGCCGGTCGTATCGAGGGAATCAGTAATGTCCGTAACCACCACGGCCACCGCGGCCACCCCACCGTCGGATATCGTCCGGCGCGCCCAGACCGTCTCCCGCGCCGAGGGCTGGCGCAAACGCGGTCCCCTGCTGCCCGCGCTGATCTTCATGATCGTGGTCACGCAGGTCCCGTTCGTGTTCACGCTGTACTACTCGACGCAGTCCTGGAACCTGGTGCGGCCAGGTTCCCGGCACTTCGTCGGACTCGGTAACTACGCGGATGTGTTCCGGGACAGCCAGTTCTGGTCGGTCACGCTCAATACGATCATCCTGATCGTCGGCACCGTGATCGTCTCGGTGATCCTGGGTCTGCTGCTGGCCCTGCTGCTCGATCGCGCGTTCCTCGGACGCGGTGTGGTCCGCACACTGCTGATCACCCCGTTCCTGGTCACGCCCGTCGCGGCGGCGCTGATCTGGAAGACCACGATGCTCGATCCGGTGTTCGGCCTGATCAACTTCGTGCTCAAACCCTTCGGCGCGGGCCAGACCGACTGGGTGAGCAAATTCCCGCTGCCCGCGGTGATGGCCGACATGGTCTGGCAGTGGACGCCGTTCATGATGCTGCTGATCCTCGCGGGCCTGCAATCCATGCCCCGCGACATCACCGAGGCCGCACGCGTGGACGGGGCGAACTCGTTCCAGGTGTTCCGCGAACTCACGCTGCCGCATCTGCGCCGCTTCATCGAGCTGGGCACCGTGCTCGGCGCGATCTACCTGGTCAACACCTTCGACTCGGTGTACATGATGACCCAGGGCGGGCCCGGCATCGCCAGCTCCAACCTGCCGTTCTACATCTATCAGCGCGCCTTCCTCGGCTTCGACATCGGCCAGGCCGCGGCCATGGGCGTGGTCACCGTCGTCGGCACGACAGTCGTGGCGACGTTCGCGTTGCGGCTGCTGTTCACCTCGTTCACCGGCAAGGAGGAAGCGGCTTAACGGTTCTCCTGCCTGAAGGCGGGAGATTTCCAGCTCAGACCGCAACCGAACCACACACCCGGAGGAGGGGATCCGCTTGTCTTACATCCTCGACACTGACGTGGCCCCGTTCTGCCACGGCCAGAATCACTCTGGCAGCGTTCCGATCCCGACTGTCGCTGTGGCCGCAGTTCCCGCACCGGAAGTCCCTCTCGTGCAGCTCCAGTCTTTGCTTGGCTCTCGCAAAGCAGGCACTACACGTCATCGTTGTGTACGCGGGCCGGACCATCACCACCTTTCGCCCAGCCCGCACGGCACGCTCGACAAGTTCACGCTTCGCAACGCCGATCGCCGCGTCGGCAGCCTTGCGCGCCATTGTCGACTTGGCCAGGAACACCGGCTTGAAGTCCTCGACCGCGATCAGGCCATGAGTCTGGACAACACGCTTGGCCCACACTCGGGAATCATGCATAGTTTGCCGAGCTGCTCTCTTCGCCAGCCGGGCAGCCAGGCGCTTGGCATCGGCATAACCCCGCGACTGTGGTCGGCCCTTTCGGTGACGCCGGGCCATCGTGCGTTGCGCCCTCGCCAACTCGGCCGCACATCGCTTGCGGTGCCCCCAATGCGGCAGATCGAACGCCTCGTGAGTGGTTGTCGCCGTGGTGGACACACCCCAGTCGATACCGATTCCACCTTCACCGCTCGCAGGGGGCCGGACCTCTCGACGCACCACGAAGGAGGCGTACCAGCATCCCAGACTGTCACGATAGACACGGACAGACGTGGACGGCGAAGGCAATTCTCGCGACCACACGACCGGGATCGTGATGCCCTTGGGCAGGCACAACCGGCGGTCGCGGATGGAGAACCCGCGCGTCGTGTACCCCAACGATGGCAGGGAACCCTTGCGGGACTTGGCCTTTGGTCGACCACGCCCTTTCACCGTGAACGAATGGTCCAGCGCCTGCGCGTAATCGCGAAGCGTCTGCTGCTGAGCGACCTGCGAACCGTCACGCAACCACTGCAATTTCGCCCGCGCATCGGTCAACATCTTGCCCAACCGCGCGAACGTCGGCTTCCGTCCGGACTTCTGCTGATGCACCGCTTCGTTCCACAACCAGCGACAGCGGCCCCACTCGGCCAGCAACGCAGTCTCGGCGATGCGTCCAGGCCGCAACCGGTACGTGTACCGCACCACCTCATCCATTCGAACATACTATCGAAAGACGTTGTCATGCACCACAACCAGGACCGCTGCCGAGTCCTTCCCGCAGTGTGTCGCGGCATATGCAAGGCGGAATCCCGATGACGACTATCACTCCCGCGACCACACCATCTGCGGCGCAACAGGTTCCGGTGCGCCGCCGCCGCAATCGGGCCGGTATCGGCTGGGGCATTCTGGCCTGGGTACTGGGGATCGGGATGTTCTTCCCGGTGCTGTGGATGGTGCTCACGGCGTTCAAACAGGAGGGCGACGCCTACACCAACACCCCGAAGCTGTTCTTCGTCCCGACGTTGGACCAGTTCTCGGCGGTGTTCTCGAGCGGGGTCGGCACACCGCTGCTGAACTCCGCGTTCGCGACCATCGTCGCCGCGATTCTCGTACTGGTACTGGGCATTCCGGCGGCGTTCGCGCTGTCGCTGCGCCCGATCACCCGCACCCGCGACGCGCTGATGTTCTTCATCGGCACCAAGATGCTGCCCATCGTGGCCGCGATCATCCCGCTGTACGTGATCGTCGGCGATATCGGCCTGCTGGACAACATCTGGACGCTGGTCATCCTCTACACGGCAATGAATCTGCCGATCGCGGTGTGGATGATGCGGTCGTTCTTCCTGGAAGTCCCGGGCGAGTTGTTGGAGGCGGCCAGTATGGACGGCGCGAGCCTGTGGACCGCGATGCGCGAGGTGATCCTGCCGCTGGTCTCCCCCGGTATCGCCGCCACCGCGCTGATCTGCGTGATCTTCTCCTGGAACGAATTCTTCTTCGCGGTCAACCTGACCGCCGTGCAGGCCCAGACGATGCCGGTGTTCCTGGTCGGCTTCATCACCGGTGAGGGCCTGTACTGGGCCCGGCTGTCCGCCGCGGCGACCCTGGCCGCCCTGCCCGTCGTCCTGGCCGGGTGGTTCGCGCAGAACAAGCTGGTGCGCGGGCTGTCCTTCGGCGCCATCAAATAGAAGCTCGAGTGAGGTAAACGACAATGGCCACCATTCAATACGACCGGGCCTCGTGCGTGTACGCGGGCGCCGAGACGCTCGCGGTCGACTCGCTCGACCTGGATATCGCCGACGGTGAGTTCATCGTGCTGGTCGGGCCCTCGGGCTCGGGTAAGTCCACCGCGCTGCGCATGCTCGCCGGACTCGAGGAGATCGACGGCGGCACCATCCGCATCGACGGTCAGGACATGGTCGGTGTCTCGTCCAAGGACCGCGACATCGCCATGGTGTTCCAGAACTATGCGCTGTATCCGAACAAGACCGTCGGCGAGAACATGGGTTTCGCGCTGAAGATGATGAAGGTGCCGCTGGCCGAGCGCAAGCGCCGCGTGGCAGATGCGGCCGAATTGCTCGGGCTCACACCGTATCTGGATCGCAAACCGGCGAAACTGTCCGGCGGGCAACGACAGCGCGTCGCGATGGGACGGGCGATCGTGCGCGAGCCCCGGGTGTTCTGCATGGACGAGCCGCTGAGCAACCTGGACGCCAAACTGCGCGTGCAGACCCGCACCCAGATCGCGGCGCTGCAACGCCGGCTCGGCACCACCACCGTCTACGTCACCCACGATCAGGTGGAGGCGATGACGATGGGCGATCGCGTCGCGGTGCTGCGCGACGGCAAGTTGCAGCAGTTCAGCACCCCGGCCACGCTCTACGACCACCCCGACAACGCGTTCGTCGCCGGATTCATCGGCTCGCCGTCGATGAACCTGTGCACCGTGCCGCTGACCTCGGGCGGGGTCGACATGGCCGGGACCACGGTGGAACTGCCGCGGGCGTACATGACGCGGCTGGCCGAGGCGAAGCTGGAGTCGGTCACGCTCGGTATCCGTCCGGAACATCTCGAATTGCGCCGCGACGGAACGGGATTCACCGCCACCGTCGAGTTGGTCGAGGAGTTGGGCAGCGAGTCGTACGTGTACGCCCGCATTCCCGGCGATCCGATCCCCGGACTCGAGGGCAGCCCGGTCACCTTCGTGGCGCGTTCCCCGCAGCGGGCCCCGGCCGCGCTGGCCGAATCGGTCGCGCTGCACATCACCGATGCGAGCGCGGTGCACCTGTTCCATCCCGAAACCGGTGACCGCATCGGCGACTGATCGCGCTCCGCCCGATCGGTTCGGCTCGAGACATCTCGAAACACTCCGCCCCGCATCGTGTCGCCCGTGAATTCGCGACCGCTGCGGGGCGGTGCCCGTCCGCCCTCATCAGTCCCGTGATCAGGGCATCGTTCACCAGGGCGTACGTGGAAGCGGAGATTCCGTCCGCTCCGTTCACTTCACTCGTAGGCCCCTCACAGCAAACCTCGAGGTAGACACCCCAGAATTACGGCCGTGTTTCCTGTGCAGACGGACGTCACGACAACGCCCACCCCGACACCCGCCGGAGTGGCGCCGCCGCCCGCTCCGACGATGCCGTCGGCGAAGCTCAATCCCTACGAGATGAACTTCCATCACGGGACCTCACTGCTGCACGGATGGTTGCCGGTGACCATCGAGATCGTCGCGATCGTGTTGCTGCTCATCGCGATCGTCCGGCTCACCCGGCGCTGGTGGCTGATCCGGATTCCGATCGCGGTGGTGCTCGGTGTCGCCGGGGCGATCGGCGCCTGGCTGTACACCAACGATCAGGGCCTGGCCTCGGATCCGGCCCCGGTGCTGCTGTGGATCTGCGTGGGCGCGATGGTCGCGGCGCTGGTCATCGTGGTGATCGGCTGGCCGGGCGCGCGCTGGTGGCAGCGCGTGGCCGCGGTGCTCGCGCTGCCGTTCGCGGTCGCCAGCACCGGTGTGGTGCTCAATCAGTGGGTCGGTTACTACCCGACCGTGGAGTCGGCTTGGAGTGCGTTGACCGCCGGGCCGCTGCCGCATCAGACCACCGTGGACGCGCTCGCGGGGATGCGCGGCACCGAACCGAAGACCGGCGTCGTCGTCCCGGTGGACATCCCGGATGACGCCAGCGGTTTCAATCACCGCACCGAGTACGTCTATCTGCCCCCGGCCTGGTTCGCCGGGAAGACCGCGCCGTCCCTGCCCGTGGTGATGATGATCGGCGGCGAATTCAACACCCCCGGCGACTGGCTGCGCAGCGGTCAGATCATGCCCGACATCGACAAGTTCACCGCGGCGAACAACGGTCAGGCCCCGATCCTGGTGTTCGTCGACTCGAGCGGCAGCTTCAACAACGACACCGAATGCGTCAACGGGCCGCGCGGTAACGCCGCGGACCATCTCACCAAAGACGTTGTCCCCTATGTGGAATCGAAGTTCAACGCCTCGTCGGATCCGGCGCACTGGGCGGTGATCGGCTGGTCCATGGGCGGCACCTGCGCGGTCGACCTGACCGTGATGCATCCCGAACTGTTCCACACCTTCGTCGACATCGCCGGTGACGCCGGACCCGATTCGGGCACCAAGGCGCAGACCATCCAGCGGCTGTACGGCGGCAGCACCGAGCAGTGGGAGCATTTCGACCCGGTCACCGTGATGGACAAGCACGGCCCCTACACCGGGGTCGCGGGCCTGTTCGACGATCTGACCGCGCCGCAGCGCGACGGCAAGCACGGTATGCCCAAGGGCTTCAAGATGCCGAAGGTGAGCGAGGATCAGATCGGCAAGGGCGGTCAGGACGCGTTCGAGGCGTCCAGTGAGGTCGGTGCGGCCGAAAAGCTGTGTGCCACCGGGAAGAAGGTCGGTATCGACTGCACCATCCACACCACTCAGGGCGGGCACACCTGGCAGTTCGCCTCGGCGGCGTTCAGTTCGTCGCTGGCGTGGGTGACCGCTCGGGTGGGGCTGCCGGTTCCGGCGAGCACCTGAGTTCTCCGGAACCGTCGTCCCGGGGTGAGCCGCACGGCTCGCCCCGGGATTTTTTCTTGTCGCTCAATCGAGTTCGCGATATTCCGCGGGCGGCTCGACCAGTTCCGGATGCTCCTGCGGGTACCCCTCGCCGTGGATCCGCAGCATCGCCCAGTGCCATGCCTCGTCGTGCAGGATCAGCCCGCGATACGGCTCGTCGGACTGCTCGTACGGATACCGCCGCAGCGCGCTCGATTCCGCCTCCACCTGCGCCAATCCCCCGTACCGCCGCATCACCCAGGCGAAACGACGACGCTCACCCCATAGACAGCCGAGGTATTCGCCTTCGTGCCATTGCCGATCCACTCGCGCAGGGTAAACCCGATTCGGTCATCCGACCACTCGAATGGATCAGCAGGCCGCGGACGTTTTTTCATTACTTGACGACCGGTAAGTAATGCTTCTAGCCTTCGATGCGAGGAGGCCGCGGGCCCATCGAGGGAAACGAACCGCTGCCTCACCGATATCGCAGGTGGGGAGGCGAGGTGCGGGATTTCAGTATCGTCCGGGCGGATGCGGCCGCGGTCGAGGTGGATCGGGTGGCGCTCACCGATCTGAACATCGATCAGGTGCTGGCCGCGGTGCTGCGCGGGGATGCGGAATACGAGCTGGGGCCGCTGTATCTGCGGCCGGTGCGGGATCCGGATGTGGTGCGGTATCGGCGCGAGGTGTTCGCCGATCTCGACGAGTTGCCGGTGCGGGCCGCGTTCCACGAATTCGCGGCGGGGATGCGGGCGATCCGGCGCGGGTTGGCGCAGGGCGCGCATCTGCATCAGCCGGATCAGCGACGGCGGTGGCATCTCGATGCCGCCGAGAGTTATCTGCTGGTCCTGACCCGGCTGTCCGAGGAGTTGTCCGGGCTGCCCCTGCACTCGCGCGGGTTGCGCGGGTGGCGTGCGCTGCTGGCCGAGTATCTGCGCGGATCTCCGATCACCACGCTGGCGCGCGATGTCCGGGAGATGCGGCGGGAACTCGATGCGATCCGCTACAGCGTCCGGATCGTCGGGCGGACCGTGGAGGTCGGATTCGACGAGGGCGCAACGGATTACAGTGCCGCGATCGCGAATCTGTTCGCGCGCTTCGGATCCGCCGAGCCGTCCGCGTCGCGGGCGCAACCGCAGTGGGCCGATATGAATCAGACCGAGGAGCAGATTCTGCGGGAGGTCGCGCGGTTGCATCCGGGGCCGTTCGCGCGGCTGGAGCGGTTCTGTGCCGAGTATCCGGACTTCCTGGATCCGATGGTGGTGCGGTTCGAACGCGAAATCCAGTTCTATCTGGTGTATCTCACCTTCGGTCGCGGTCTGGCCGCCCAGGGGCATCCGCTGCGACTGCCGGACACCGCCGCGCCCGGTGCGGAGATCTACGCCCGTGACGCCTTCGATATCGCGCTGGCCGTGCGGCCGCGGCGTGGAAATACCCTGGTGTGCAACGACTTCCAGTTGTCCGGCCCCGAGCGGGTACTGCTGGTGACCGGGCCGAACCAGGGTGGGAAGACCACCTTCGCCCGAATGTTCGGGCAGCTCGTGTACTTCGCGGCCCTGGGTTGTCCGGTTCCGGCGCGCGCGGCCCGGTTGCCGCTGCCGGACGCGATCTTCACCCACTTCGAACATGCCGAGGACCCTGTGGATCCGGACGGCAGATTGCTCGGTGAGCTCGTCCGGATGCGCGATACTCTCGATCGCGTCACCGCCGACAGTGTCATCGTGATGAACGAAAGTTTCAGCTCCACAAGCACATCCGACGCGGTGCGGATCGGCGGCGATGTGCTCGGGCGGATCATCGAGCGGGGCGCGCTCGCCCTGTGGGTCACCTTCTTCGAGGAGTTGTCCCGCATTTCACCGGCGGTGGTGAGCATGGTCGCGGGCACCGAGGATGACACCGCGCGACGCACGTTCCGTATCGAGCGCCGTCCCGCCGACGGTCAACTGCACGCCCTCGAGCTCGCCGGACGGCACGGGCTCGACTACGACCGGGTGATCGAGAGGTTCCGCCGATGAGACTCGCGCTGTTGCAACCGCCCGACGTCGCGGTCCGCACCGTCACCACCGAACCGCGCACGCTGACCGATCTCGGCCTGGACGCGCTCTGCACGGCCATGTCCCGCGACGAGGAGTTCGGCGAGGATCCCGCTGTGGCCGCGGCGGTCCGGGCGATCCTGCCGGTGAGCGTCACCGATCCCGAGGTGATCCGCTACCGCCACGCCGTGCTCGCCGACTGCTGCGCGCATCCCGACGCGGTGCGCGAACTCTACCGAATCGCCACGCGCGCAACGCAGATCAAACGTTATCGGGTCGGCCCGCGACATCGCCCCAACGGCAAACTCCTGCTCGCCCTGGAACCGCTGCGGGAGCTGCTCGGCTGTCTGCGCGAGCTGCGGACCGCCTGCGCCCGCCACACCGCGTCGTTCGAATCCGCCGGATTCGCCGATCTGGCCGCCACCGTCGCCGCCGAGCTGGACGAGTCGTACCTCACCTCGGTCGAACAACAGCTCGCCACACTGGATTTCGAGCACGGACTGCACTTCACCGCGAGCCTCGGACCGGGTGACAAGATCGCCGGGATAACCCTGCACGCACCGATCCGCCGCCGCCGTTTCGGCCTGGACCGCCGCACCGGCCGTGCCTTCGAAGCCATCGACGATCCGGAGCCCGAATCCGATCCCCTTGTCCGACTACAGAATCCGGCATTGCAGATCATCGCCGACGTGGTCAGCGACGCCGCCGATCACGTCCAGGACTTCTTCGGACTGCTGCACACCCAGCTGGCGTTCTATCTGGGCTGTGTCACCCTGCACCGCAGGCTGATCCGCGATTCGATCCCGTTCTGCCTGCCGACCGTCCACCCCACCGGCTCAGCACGCCTGCGCTGCACCGGATTACGCGATATCGGACTGTGCCTGACCGCGGGCCGCACCGTCGTCGGCAATGACCTCGACGCGACCGGCCGCACCCTCGTCATCGTGACCGGAGCCAACAACGGCGGCAAATCCACCTTCCTGCGTTCGGTCGGCGCGGCCCAACTCATGGCACACGCCGGAATATTCGTCACCGCAACAACTTTCGAGACAGACCTGCACGGCGGCATCTTCACCCATTTCGCCGCCGACGAGGACCGCACCATGTCACACGGCAAACTGGTCGAGGAACTCACCCGCATGAGCACCCTCATCGACCACATGACCCCCAACTCCCTACTCCTGTGCAACGAATCCTTCGCCACCACCGCCGCCCGCGACGCCGAACAGATCGCCACTCCCCTGCTCAACGCCCTCCTCGACACCGGCATCACCATCCTCTTCGTCACCCACCTGACCGAATTCGCCCGCCGCCGAGCCGATTCCCCCCACCCCACCGACCTGTTCCTCCGCGCCGAACGCCTCCCCGACGGCACCCGCACCTACCACCTCACCCCCGCCACCCCCGAACCCGAAAGCCACGCCACCGACATCTTCCACAAGGTCTTCGACCGCACACCCGAATCCCACACCCCACCCCGATAACGACACCCCGCTCCACCGACATGCTGTCCGCTACAACAGATTCGACCGCAGATCTGTAGCCAGCAGCCCGAAGACCGAACAGCCCCAGCCCATCCCAGCCACACCGGCCATAGACGCGGTCCGCAAGCACCCCTCCGCCGAACCAATCGGTTCCGGAACCGCGGCGAATCCCCCGATGCCCCAGGACCGGCCCGCCCCGCCCGCGCCGAACAGTCGATCGACACAACGAAACACAGGTCGCGGCGAGCAAATGCCGCTACACCACAGAATATTTCGATCAAACACATCCGCGGCACCGCGCCCGACGAACACGTCGAGTCACGACTACGCAGCCACGATCGCACGCGCCTGATACCACGGTCAGCCACGCGATGCCCCCGATCGAAACAGCAGCGTAAGACGGCCGAGAACCGTCCCCCGCTCACCGGCGGGGTGGACGGGGTGAACACGTGCGCGATGCCCTCGCGCAGCACTCCGGCGCTGCGGCCGGAGGAATGACATCCCGAATACGAAAATCGAAGGCCGCCTGCAGCATTCACTGCAGACGGCCTTCGGTGCAGATCGGATTACGCGTCGAGTTCGGCGAGGACCTCGTCGCTGATGTCCACGTTGGTGTAGACGTCCTGGACGTCGTCGCTGTCCTCGAGGGCGTCGACGAGTTTGAAGACCTTGCGGGCGGTTTCGGCGTCGACCGCGACCGATACCGACGGCTGGAAGCCGGAGTCGGCCGAGTCGTATTCGATACCGGCCTCCTGCAGCGCGGTGCGCACCGCGACCAGGTCGCCGGGTTCGCTGATGACCTCGAACGAATCGCCCAGGTCGTTGACCTCTTCGGCGCCGGCGTCCAGGACGGCCATCAGGACGTCGTCCTCGCTCAGGCCGTTCTTCTCCAGCGTGACCACGCCCTTGCGGTGGAACAGGTATGCCACCGAACCCGGGTCGGCCATGTTGCCGCCGTTGCGGGTCATGGCCACGCGCACCTCACCGGCGGCGCGGTTGCGGTTGTCGGTGAGGCATTCGATCAGCACCGCGACGCCGTTCGGGCCGTAACCCTCGTAGGTGATGGTCTGCCAGTCGGCGCCACCGGCCTCTTCACCGCTGCCGCGCTTGCGGGCGCGCTCGATGTTGTCGTTCGGGACCGAGGATTTCTTCGCCTTCTGGATGGCGTCGTACAGAGTCGGGTTTCCGCCAGGGTCCCCACCACCCGTACGCGCCGCAACCTCGATGTTCTTGATCAGCTTGGCAAACATCTTGCCGCGCTTGGCATCGATAACGGCCTTCTTGTGCTTGGTGGTGGCCCATTTGGAGTGGCCGCTCATTCCCCTACTTCCTTCACGTCGGTGTGCTCGAAATTCGCGCGGATAACCGTGACAGTCTACTGCCCGGTGTCTCAGGTCATAGCGGCCGCCCGCTCGCGGACGATGTCCACGAACATGGCGTGCACCCGCAGATCGCCGGTGACCTCCGGATGGAACGAGGTGGCCAGCACGTTGTCCTGCCGCACCGCCACGATCCGGCCCGCCGCCGGGCCCGACGGTACCGTCGCCAGCACCCGCACCCCGTCACCGACACGCTCGACCCACGGCGCGCGGATGAACACCGCGCGCACCGGATCGCCCGCGATGCCCGCGAAGTCCAGATCGGTCTCGAACGAATCCACCTGACGCCCGAAGGCGTTGCGCCGCACGGTCATATCGATCCCGGATAGCGATTGCGCGTCGGGCCGGGTGTCCAGCACGGTATCGGCGAGCAGGATCATCCCCGCACACGAACCGTAGGCGGGCAGGCCCTCGCGCAGCCGCTGCCGCAACGGTTCGAGCAGCCCGAACACCTCGAGCAACTTGCTGATCGCGGTGGATTCGCCGCCGGGCAGCACCAAGCCGTCGACGGCGGCGAGTTCGGATTCGCGGCGCACGTTCACCGGTTCGGCGCCGCAGGCGGCGAGAGCGTGGAAATGCTCGCGCACGTCACCCTGCAACGCCAGCACTCCGATGATCGGTTTCACGGATCGAGCATACGAGCAGGCCGGTCAGGGCCTCGAACGACCGCCCCCGGATGTGGTTCTGGTCACCCGCCCGGCGGGCCGGTGGACACCCCGACGCCCCGGCGCGGCCTGACCGTGGCCACCGGCCTGGCGGGGTTGTCCCTCGATGTGATGGCCTCGGTGGCGTACGGCCCCGAATCCATCGGGCTGGTGCTGGCCGCCGCGGGCAGCGCGGGACTGGGAGTGCCCCTGCCGGTGACGGTGGCGATCGTGCTGCTGGTTCTGGTGATGGAGCGAATTCGCAAGCAGTACAACCGGATCGACGGCTGTCGCGGCACCGGCTGGGTGCCCGCGGCGCTGTCGCTCGGGCACGACCTCGTCGCGGTGCACGTCTGCCTGCCCAGGGAGAACACCACCGCGTTCACCAAGGCGTGGGAGGCGTGGCATCCCGAGGTGCACCCGGAGATCATCGACGCCGGTGATTGCGGCGTCGGCGCTCCGGTGGCGCGGTATGTGCGGGAGAACTTCGACGGACGTCGCAAGGTCGTGCTGATCGCCGAGGTGGATCCGCCCGCCGGATGAGGTCGGGTACTGCCCAGTCATCGCAACGACGAACTGGAACGTCAGCTGCGCCGCCTGCCCGATACGGTCGTGTGCCACCTGCGCGTACAGCCCGCGTGACCGATTCGGCCCGGCTCCCGCACGGGAACCGGGCCGATGCCATCGGAGGCGGCGCGGATCAGACGGTGCGCAGCGTGCGCACGAGCCCCTCCTGCACCACCGCGGCCACCAATTCCCCACGCTGCGTGAAGATTCGCCCGCCGGTGAGCGCGCGACCGAAACCCGCCGAGGGCGAGTTCTGGTCGTAGAGCAGCCAATCGTCGGCGCGGAACGGCCGCAGGAACCACATCGCGTGATCGAGCGACGCGTTCTGGGTCGGCTCGTCCTGATGGGTCACCTTGGACGAGCCGAGCAGCGTCATATCGCTCATATAGGCCAGCGTGCAGACGTGGAACAGCGGATCGTCCGGCAACGGGTGGCGGTAGCGGAACCACACCTGCTGCTGGGAGCCGAGCCCGTCGCGCCGGGTGACCTGGTCGTTCGGGATCGGGCGGATATCCCAGTGCTCCCATTCGCGCATGGCCCACAGGCGTTCGGGGCTCATCGCGTTCTCCGCGTCGGGCAGATCGTCCGGCGGCGGCACCTGCGGCATCAGGTCCTGGTGCTCGGGCCCCTCGTCGCCGATGTGGAACGAGGCCGACATGGTGAAGATCGCCTGACCGTCCTGGATCCCGGTCACCCGGCGGGTGCAGAACGAGCGACCGTCCCGGATGCGGTCGACCTCGTAGACGGTCGGCTCGGTCGGGTTGCCGGGGCGCAGGAAATAACCGTGCAGCGAATGCACCTGAAATTTCGGATCCACCGTGCGCACCGCCGACACCAGCGCCTGTCCGGCAACCTGCCCGCCGAACGTGCGAGGCAACTGGGTCTTGAGCGATGCGCCACGGAAGATGTCCCGCTCGAGCCGCTCGAGCTCCAACGCCTCTTCGATCGTCGCCATGATCCGTCCTTCCGGAAGTCGCCGTGCTCAGGCTAAGCGATGGCGAACCCACGCCGATGGCCGACTCTCCGCGAAACCCACCGCCCGGCATGATGGTCCGGTGCCGAGCTTCTCCCCTGTCACCGTGGACGCGCTGTTCTCGCTGGTGCTGGATCGCGCCCTCGTGCTGCCCGGATACGCGATCGTCGCGGTGGACGGGGCCGATCCGGCCGACCCGCTCGGTTTCGCCGAGACCGTGGCCGACCGGATCCGCACCCGAGGCCGGGCCTGCGCGACGGTGTCCCTGCACGACTATGTCCGCCCGGCGTCGCTGCGCCTGGAGTTCGGACGCGACGAGATGTCGTACCGCACAGCGTGGTTCGACTACGCGGGGCTGAATCGCGAAGTGCTCCAGGCGTTGCGGGAGCGGGGGCAGTGGCTGCCCGCGCTGTGGAACGAGAGCACCGACCGATCCGCCCGCGCCACAACGGTTTCCGCGAAGCCCGAGACGATCGTGCTCGTCGCGGGGCCGATGTTGCTGGGTCGCGGATTGGGTTTCGATCTGAGTGTCGAACTGCGACTGTCGGAGGGTGCGCTGCGACGCGCGGAGGTCGAACCGTTCGTCGTCGCGGCGCTGCTGCGGCACCGCCGCGACGCGGATCAGGATCCGGACATCCTGGTCGCGTGGGACCACCGCGACCGTCCGGCCCTCCGTCTCGGAGACTCGCCGAGACGCTGAAAGCACCTTCGGCACAGCGTATCTCGGCAAAACATGTCTCGGCGCAACGCACCGGACAGCGCGTTTGCCGCCGGTGACAGCCTGCGTCTCACCGACTCGCGCGATCCCGCCCCGCCGCGACCGCGAACAGGCAGCCCGCTACACACCCACCGGTGCAGCCTCGGCACGACTACCGATGATCTCCTCGGCAACCCAGCGCGCCACCCCGACCGGATACGGCTCCCCGAGCCCCAGCACGATATGCCCGAACCCCGCCCCGAGCGCCTCGTCGACCGCATCCCGGGTGCGTTCCGGCTGGTCGTAGGACACCGGCAGGAAGATCGAGCGCGTGATCGCGGCCGGATCCCGCCCGATCTCGGCGCAGTACCGGTCCAGCAGGGCGCTGCGCTGCACGGCATCGGCGATATCGCCACCCGGGATGTTCCACAGATCGGCGTGCTCGGCGGCCACCCGCAACGTCGACGCCGCGCGCCCGCCGATCATGATCGGCGGATGCGGCCGCTGCACGGGCCGGGGATTACCGAGCGCCCCGGTCAACTTGATGTACTCGCCGTCGAAGTCGAAGGGCTCGTCCGCGGTCCACAGCCGCCGGATCACCGTGCATGCCTCGGCGAAGCTCCCGATCGCATGCGCGGTGTCGTGATACTCCAGCCCGTGCCCGTCGTATTCCCTTCGCGCCCAAGGAATATCGGGCCGCGAGCCGACACCGATACCGAAGTCCAGGCGACCGTCGGAGACGATATCCACCGTCGTCGCGATCTTCGCCAGCAACGCGGGCGGCCGCACCCGATTGCTGGTCACCAACAGCCCCAGCCGCAGCCGCGAGGTCTGCGCGGCCAGCGCGGACAACAGCGTCCACCCCTCGAAGATCGGCCCGTCCGGATCGCCGCCGATGGGCATCAGATGATCGAACAGCCAGGCGTGCTCGATCTGCTGAACGCCGTCCGCCTCCCGCCACACTCGCTGAATGTCCTGGTAGGCGACCTGCTGGGGCGGGGTCATAATCCCGAAACTCGGGCGGGAGACAGGCGGCATGGCGATCGGTCCTCTCGATATCGGCAACACACCTTGAAACGGAACCTTGCTCCACTAACGATACGGATCGTTGTTCCGTTTGCCAAGTGCGACCTCGAGCCGCGCGAACCGTCCGCTCAGTCGCGGACCTTCACGATCGGGACGCGGTGACCGATCGACGCCCTGGACTTCCGAATACGTTCCGAATACCATGAGCCCATGGGCACCACAGCAAGAATCCCCCTGGCGACCCGGCGCTCCTCCGACCTGAGCAAGCACTCCGCCGAGGTCTTCGCCGAGGCCGAGGTGCACCCCGTGACGGTAACCCGACGCGACGGCGAAGCACTGGTGCTGATGTCGCAGCGCGAGGCCGAGGGGCGCTCACGCCTATTGAGATTCGCCGCACAGCTCATCACCGTCACCCTCGACGACAACGGCTCGCTCGCCGAGCGGATGGCCAAGGCATTCCCCTGGATGCTCGCCCTGTCGCCTGCCGACCGGGAGTCCTGCGCGCAGGATCTCGTAGACGCGGCGCGCGCATCGTTCTCCACCGACCAGCCACATCTGGCGATCGCGGAACTGACGTCCTGGAAAGAGACAGCCACAGCCATCGCGGCCGGACTCGACAGCACCGACCCCGAGTGGCTCGATGAAGACGAGAACGTGGAGCGTCCCTAGCCGTGGCAGCCGCGAAGAAGGGCGAACTGGTCCCCCGCCCCACGAAGAAGACCGAGTACGAGGTCCGCTTCGCCACCACCAACGCCCGCAAGGGGTGGCAAGACCTTGTCGCGACGATCCGCAACCCCATGACGGAAGCCTGGGACTTCCTCACGCGGACACCTCTCGCCACAACGCCGACAAATTACCGGCTGAAGGGCGAGCTCGGCGTCATCGAGCGAGGTGGGACGTCCCACGAACGCTGGCAGCACAAGCCGACAGCGAAAGGCACCGCGCGCATCTGGTTCTACGTAGCCGAGCACACGGTCTTCCTCGAGCAGGTGCACACGAGCCATCCGAACGAGACGAAATAGAGCCGATCCGCGCGGACGGAGTGCGCGCGGATCGACGGAGGTGAGGCGGATGTCACCGATCGGGACACCCGCCCGACTCGTTTACCAACCGCGCTCGGCGAGCCGGTGCGGCTCCGGGATCTCCTCGACGTTGATGCCGACCATCGCCTCACCCAGGCCGCGCGACACCTTGGCCAGCACGTCGGGATCGTCGTGGAAGGTGGTGGCCTTGACGATGGCCGCCGCGCGTTCGGCGGGGTTGCCGGACTTGAAGATGCCCGAGCCGACGAAGACGCCCTCGGCGCCGAGCTGCATCATCATCGCGGCGTCGGCGGGGGTGGCGATACCGCCCGCGGTGAACAGCACCACCGGCAGCTTGCCGGTCTCGGCGACCTCGCGGACCAGCTCGTAGGGGGCCTGGAGTTCCTTGGCCGCCACGAACAGCTCGTCCTCGGGCAGCGAGCTCAACCGGCGCAGCTCGCCGCGAATCTTGCGCATATGCGTGGTGGCGTTGGACACATCGCCCGTGCCCGCCTCGCCCTTGGAGCGAATCATGGCCGCGCCCTCGGTGATTCGCCGCAGCGCCTCACCCAGGTTGGTCGCGCCGCAGACGAACGGGACGGTGAAGTTCCACTTGTCGATGTGGTTCGCGTAGTCCGCGGGCGTGAGCACCTCGGACTCGTCGATGTAGTCCACGCCGAGGCTCTGCAGGATCTGCGCCTCCACGAAGTGGCCGATCCGGGCCTTGGCCATCACCGGAATCGAGACGGCCTCGATGATGCCGTCGATCATGTCCGGATCGCTCATCCGGGAGACGCCGCCCTGGGCGCGGATGTCGGCGGGCACCCGCTCGAGCGCCATCACGGCCACCGCGCCGGCGTCCTCGGCGATCTTGGCCTGGTCGGGGGTGACCACGTCCATGATCACCCCGCCCTTGAGCATCTCGGCCATACCGCGCTTCACGCGGGCGGTACCGGTCGTCGGGGCGGTTTCGGGCGTCGTCACGGCTAACTCCTGGGTGCGGGGCGAATACGGATCGTTCATGATCGAACGACACGATTCTAGGCGGCCCGATCAGGCCACTTCATAGCCAGTCGAAGAGCACTGGACTGCACACCCCGAACCCGGGACGGGGAATTCGGCTATCGCGCCGCTATGCGATCACCCCGCGGGTGAGATCACGAACAGCGTCGCCCAGTAGGTCGCCGCCTCTTCGCCGAGGTACGGCAGCAGGAAGTCGTGCAGCAGATAGGACATGGTCACAAGTGTTCACCTCCACACATCCGGTTCACCGTAAGCACGGGTGGTGAACCGCGCCTCGACCATATCGGAAGATGGGATATCTCACGAGGATTCACCGGATGCGGCCGTGCACGAGACGAATGACGTTCACGGACTTGCCATTCCATCATCGGCACCGTCCGCGGCGGCGGTGAACCTGCGCAGGAACTGGTCGTACCCGTCCAGCAGGCGCGCGAGCGCGAAGCCGAAATCCGCTTCCGCCCAATCCACTTCGTCGGAATCGAAGGACTGGTTGCGCAGCGCCGCCGTCAAGGCGGGATAACGGTCGGGATCCAGCACCCGCGCCATGACCTCGGTGTAGTCGCTGTCCCCCGTGGCCGCCTCGGACATGTCCCGCACGTAGCGCATCCGGCCCATCACGTACAGCGACAGATTCAGCAGCAATTGCAGTCTGATCGGTTCGGGAAACGGGGTGTCGGCGAGCGTGCGCAGCCCCGCCTCGAGCCAGGCGGTCTGATTCGGCCCCATCGGCGGGGTGGACAGCGGGATGTCGATCCACCACGGATGCCGCCGGATCGAGCGGAACTGGCCCCACGCCCATTCCTCGAGTCCCGCACGCCAGGGCAGTCCGGGCGCGATAGCGGGCGGTTCGCTCAGCACCCGGTCGAACAGCAGCGCGACCAGAGTGTCCTTGGTGTCCACGTAGCGGTACAGCGACATCGTGGTGAAGCCGAGTTCCTTGGCGATGCGGCTCATCGAGATCGCGCCGAAGCCGTCGGCATCGCCGATCACCACCGCCGCCTCGACGATCTGCTCGAGACTCAGCCCGCGTCGCGGCCCCCTGCCGCCGGGACCGCGCAGACCCCACAGCAGTTCGACCGACGCGGGCAGCGGACCGGTCCGCGGGCCGGGCGTCTCCATCAAGATCTCCGATCGATTGTCATCCTCCCGACCATCTTGCCCTCCCGAAAAAACTGTGTACGCTCTACACATAGTTTATTCCATAAACAGTTTCCAGAACGGGGGGTCCACGATGACCCGAATCCAGTCCGCGATCAGCGTCACCGGACTGACCAAATCCTTCGGCGACCACGTCGTGCTGAACGGCATCGACCTGGAAGTCGCCGCGGGAACGACCTTTTCGCTACTCGGCCCGAACGGGGCCGGGAAGACCACCATGGTCCGCATCCTCGCCACCCTGAGCACCGCGGACGGCGGCGCGGTCCGCGTCGGCGGCCACGACCCGGCCCGCGAACCCGACGCGGTGCGCGCGATCATCGGCGTCACCGGCCAGTACTCCGCCGTCGACGAGGTGCTCAGCGGCGAACAGAATCTGCGATTGGTCGCGCGCCTGCTGCACCTGGGTCGCGCCGAGACCACCGCTCGCACGACCCGGCTGCTCGAACAGTTCGACCTGACCGAGGCCGCCCGCACCCGCGCCGGGGCCTACTCCGGCGGCATGCGCAGGCGGCTGGATCTGGCGATGAGCCTGATGGGCGCGCCCCGGATCCTGTTTCTGGACGAACCCACCACCGGCCTGGATCCGCGCAGCCGCCGCGAGCTGTGGGCGATCATCCGCGGCCTGGTCGCCGACGGCGTCACCATCTTCCTGACCACCCAGTATCTGGAGGAGGCCGATCAGCTCGCGGACCGCATCGCGGTGCTGGACGGCGGCGCGATCGTCGCCGAGGGCACCGCGGCCGAACTGAAACAGCTCGCGCCCGGCGGACATATCCGGCTCGGATTCGCCGACCACCACGGACTCACCGCCGCCACCCGGGCCCTGCCCGGAGCCGAAGCCGATCTCGACGAACTGGCCCTGCAGATTCCCTCGAACGGCAGCGTCGAGGACCTCAAACGCCTGCTCGATCGATTCGACGACCACGCCGTCACCATCGACCGGCTCACCATCCACACCCCCGATCTGGACGACGTGTTCTTCGCCCTGACCGGTCACCCCTCCGTCCGTCCCACCGCAGCAGAGGTCGCCGAACGATGACCACCACCACGGCTCCGCGCAATCCCGTTCGCGCGGCACAGGATTCGGCGACCATGCTGGGCCGCAACCTGCGTCGCACCCTGCACAGCCCCGACACCATGATCATGACGATCGCGGTGCCGGTGCTGATCCTGCTGATGTTCGTCTACGTCTTCGGCGGGGCGATGAAGGTCTCCGGCAACTACGTCGACTACGTGGTGCCCGGAATTCTGCTGATGTGCGCGGGTTTCGGGTCCGCGACCACGGCGGTGAGCGTCTGCACCGATCTGCACAACGGCATCGTGGACCGGTTCCGCACCATGGCCGTGGGCCGCGCGGCGCTGCTGACCGGCCACGTCGCCGAGAGCGTGCTGCGCAATGTCGTCACCACCGCGATCGTGATCCTGGTGGCCGTGGCGCTGGGATTCCGGCCGACGACCGATCCGGTGCGCTGGCTCGGCGTGCTGGGCGTGGTGGTGGTGTTCGTGCTGGCACTGTCCTGGATCGCCGCCGCGCTGGGGGTGCTCGCGCCGAATCCCGAGGCCGCCAACGGATTCACCTTCGCGTTCATGTTCCTGCCGTATGTGAGCAGCGCGTTCGTCCCGCCGGAGACGATGCCCGCCTGGTTGCGCGGATTCGCCCGGTATCAGCCGGTCACACCGGTGAACGAGACGGTGCGCGGATTGCTGATGGGCACGCCGGTCGGGAACAACGCCCTGCTCGCGATCGCCTGGTGCGCGGGGATCGGATTGACCGGATACGCGTGCGCGACCGTGCTGTTCCGGCGACGCACCACGGACTGATCACGGCCGCAACACGATTCACCCCGGACGCGCCCGTGTCCGGGGCTCGTGGTCGTACGACCGGCTCACGACGGTGAATCCGCAGGTCGCGACACGGCCGAGGGTACCGGCGCAGCGGAAATTCGCACCTATGATGGCCGCTGACTGCCGCACGTCCCGCTCTCCGGAAACCGCGTTCCGCACGTCCGCTTCGAGAACAGGATTCGCCATGCGATGCTCGTTCACCCTCATCGCGCCCGTCGCCGCGGCGAGCGTGCTGGCACTCGGGCTGTGGGCGGCTGGCCCCTGGCTCGCGCACGCACAGCACATCAGTACCGCCGACACCGACGGCTCGGGTGTGCACCTGCACGCCTCGGTCGATCGCATCGCGGCGGCGCCGCCGGGCGATCGGACGCCGAACGTGATGATGACGTTCTCGCACGCCACCCAGGTCAGCGGCGACTACTCGGTCACGGTCACCGGCGCGCCGATCACCTCCGGCAGCGCGATCGCGGGCTTCCTGCTGGGCTGCGGGATCAGCGCGGCCGGGGGCGTCTCGGTGGGTATCTCACCGAATCAGGGCCTGGACGCGAGCGTGTCGCCGAGTCTGACGCTCAACACCCCGAGCGCCACGCCCACCCCCACTTCGACCAATCCACCCGCCCCGGGGAATCCGCCCACCCCGGTCACGCCGCCGGGCGCTGGCACCGCCCCCTCGGCGGATCTCGGACCCAGCGTCGGCGGATCGCTCGGCATGAGCCAATCCCTCGGCACGACAATCGAACCCGGCCAGGTCACCACGGCGACCACCGCGACCGCCAACCTGGACAGCAAGACCCGTTTCCCCTACCACCTGACCTTCAACAACGCCGCGCTGAACATCTCCCAGTGCGCCTCACCCGTCGCCGCGATCCCGTTCGTGACCACCACCGTCGCCACCGCCCAGGGCAGCGTGCAGACCACCGCCTACGGCAACCAGTTCACCTTCTGACCTCCCGATCCGATGTCGTCCAGCCCCGTTGCGGCGATCAGCGGATCCTTGTCACCGCGCAGGCACACCGGGATCACCGAGTCCGGTTGCAGCTCATCGCGTTCGGCCGCGTGCTCGGCACGCCGTGAGCAGTTGCCGATCCGGGCGCCGGGCGGCCTAGCGGATCGAGCGGACCTCGGGGTCGGTGAGCGCGGCGGACGCGGTAATCGCTTCGGGCAGTAGCTGATCCAGGTGGTACGGGTAGACCGTTTCGCCCTCGCGGTCCAGTTCGGCGATGTCCTCGGGGGTGCACCATTTGTTCGCGGTAACGCAGTGGCGTTCCCAGGCCGTGGGATCGGCGGCCGAGGGGGTGAAGGTCTTGGTCCGGGCGACGAAGAACAACTCCTCGGAGCGGATCAGCTCGCCATCGAACGGGAACACCGCCACCCGCCGCCACAGCGGGCCGCGCAGCAGCGAGGAGTCCAGCGCGAATCCGGTTTCCTCCCAGAGTTCGCGGACCGCCGCGGTGCGCAGGGTCTCCCCCGGCTCGATGCCGCCGCCGACGGTGAACCAGAACGGCATGTCCGGGGTCTGCGGGTCGTGGCCGCGCAGCAGCAGCACCCGGTCCTGTTCGTCGAGCAGGATCACCCGTGCGGAGGTGCGCACGGTGTCCACGTCCAGGCCGGTGGTGGCGGCGGGCGTGACGCGTTCGGCGATCTCGAAGTAGGTGGGCAGCGGCGCGGTACCGCCCAGGTGCAGCAGCCGCACCGGACGCCTGGTGCGCAGGGCCAGGGTGTCGCGGACGGCGTCGTTGTGGAAACGTCGCGCGATCAGCACTCGTGCCTCGGCGTCGGCCAGTTCGGCGACCAGTTGCGGGCGCAGCTGCGTGATGTCCAGCGCCGAGAGTGCCGCCGCGAGTTGGTTCTCGGCGGTCTCGCGGCTGCGCCAGTCCGCGCGTTCGGCCCGATCCGCCAGTGCGACAAGGCGTTTCGATCGTTCGGCGACGGCCGGATCGGCGGCGGGTCCGGTCATCGAGATGGCCACCGTACGGGCCACCACCGCGCGCCGCGACAACGCCGCCTCCAGCGCGTCACGGGCCTGATCGCCGCGCACGTGCAGCCGGTCCAGCCGATTGGCCGTGGAGTACGCCCACACGCCCGCCGCGACGATCAACGCCGCGATCAGCGCGAGGACGAGGATCGTGGTGGCGGAGAAGGTGATCATCCGGCGGTCCTGACCCGGGTGTCACCGACCGTGACCGTCTCGTACACCCGCAGAATCTGTTCGGCCACGACCGGCCAATCATATTCCCCCACGACCTGATTCGCCGCCCGGATCAACTCCTGCCGGCGGGCGCGATCGGCGAGGAGTTCGTTCAGCGCCTCGGCCAGTGCCGCCGAATCCCCCACCGGCACCAGCATTCCCGCCGCACCGTCCCGCAGCACCCGCCGGAACGCGTCCAATTCGCTTGCCACCACGGCGGTTCCGGCGGCCATCGCCTCCACCAGCACGATGCCGAAACTCTCGCCGCCGAGATTGGGCGCGCAGTACACCTCGGCACTGCGCATCGCCGAAGCCTTGTCCTCGTCCGAGACCTGCCCGAGGAAGCGCAGATGCGCGGCGTGCGCCCCGGCCTCGCGCCGCAATCGCTCCTCGTCACCGCGCCCGACGATCAGGATCTGCACCCCCGGATGCCGCCGCACCAGCGCGGGCAACGCGCCCAGCAGCACCGCCATCCCCTTGCGTGGTTCGTCGTAGCGGCCCAGGAACAGCACGGTCCTGCCCGCACGCGGATAGCCGCCCAGCAGCGGCGCGTGCGCGAACGCGGGCACGTCCACCCCGTTCGGGATCTCCACCGCGTCCCCGCCCAGCGCCTCCACCTGCCAGCGCCGGGCCAGTTCCGAGACCGCGATCCGGCCGCTGATCTTCTCGTGGTACGGCCGCAGCACCCCCTGAAAGGTGCTCAGCACCAGGGACTTCGTGGTCGAGGTGTGGAAGGTCGCGACGATCGGCCCCTCGGCGACCTTCAGCGCGAGCATCGACAGGCTCGGCGCGTTGGGCTCGTGGATGTGCAGCACGTCGAAGTCACCCTCGGCGATCCAGCGCCGCAACCGGCTGTAGGCCGTGGGTCCGAAGGACAATCGCGCCACCGAGCCGTTGTACGGGATCGCGACCGCTTTACCGGCCGAGACCACGAAGTCCGGCAGCGGCGTGTCGTCGGCGGCCGGGGCGAGCACGCTGACCCGGTGCCCGCGTTCGATCAGCACCTGCGCCAACTCCACGACATGGGACTGCACGCCGCCCGGCACGTCGAACGAGTACGGGCAGACCATGCCGATCCTCATGACGCGCCGTCGCCGGGTACCGCGCGAATCTCGCTGTGCGACAACGGATTCACGGTGCGTCCGGCCTGCGCGGCGGCGATGCGGGCCAGCCGGGCCTCGGACAGGTCGGCCTCCCACAGCGGCTGGAGCATGTGCCAGTCGGCGGGATGTGCGGCGATATTGGCCGCGAACCGATCCGCCAGCGCCTGGGTGGTCGCCGCGACACCGACCGAAGTGTCCAGTGCCGCTTCGGTTTTCATACCCCAGGACTCGTGCCCGGCGGCGTCGGTGGTGAACCAGCAGTGCACCGGGATCAGCGCGGCTCCCGTCTCGATGGCGAGTTTGGCCGCGCCCGCGGGCAGCCAGGTGCGCTCGCCGAACATGGTCACCGGAACACCCTTGCCCGTCAGGTCGCGCTCCCCCATCAGGCACACCACCCCGTTGTGCCGCAGGCGATCCGCGAGCTGCGCGAACGGCGGCTGCTCACCGCCGGTGAGCGGGAACACCTCGAATCCCAGGCTCTCCCGATACTCCACGAAACGTTCGAACAGCGACTCCGGTTCGAGCCGCTCGGCCACCGTGGCGAAGGTGCCGTTGTTCTGCACCAGCCACACCCCGGCCATATCCCAGTTGCCCGAATGCGGCAGCGCGAGCACCACACCGCGTCCCAACGCCAGCGCCGCGTGCAGGTTCTCCACCTGCTCCACGTGCAGCGCCCCGATGGCCGCGTGATCCATGCTCGGCAGCCGGAACGCCTCGCGCCAGTACCGGGCGTACGAACGCATACTCGCGCGGATCAACTCGTCGGGAACCGCGGCGGGTGCCACACCGAGCACCCGGGCCAGGTTGCGCCGCAACTGATTCGGATTCCCGGTGCGATGCGCGGCCCGGTTCGCGCGGTTGCCCGCCCAGTCGCCGCCGCGATCGAACCACCGCCGCGCCGTCCCCTCGGGCAGCGCCCGGACCAGCCGCCATCCGGCCGCATACGCCTTGTCGGTGAGCGCGGACTTCAGATCCGTCATGCGGCCCCCTATTTCGTCGGGCCGGGATCGGCCCCGCCGGGCTGGGCGCCACCGGATCCCTTGGACACCAGCAGATCCCGCGCACCCGCGGAATTGCGCACCGCCAGCGCCCGCTGGAACACCGTCACCACGCTCAGCACCGCCAGTATGTACATCGCGACATACACCGCGTAGACCAGCCAGCCGATGCCGAAATACTGTCCGATACCGGTGAATCCGGCGCCGACCAGCACGATCACCAGCCGGTCCGGACGCTCGATGAGACCACCGTCGGCGGTCAGGCCGCTGGCCTCCGCGCGCGCCTTCACATACGAGATGACCTGCGAGGTCACCAGCACCACCAGCGCCGCGCCGAACAGCTGCCTACTGTGCTGGTTGTACACCGCCCACCAGGCCAGCGCGCCGAAGATCGCCCCGTCGGCCACCCGGTCACACGAGGCGTCCAGTACCGCACCGTATTTCGTGCCGCCGCCGCGCGCGCGCGCCATCGCGCCGTCCAGCATGTCGAACATGACGAACAGCCAGATCACCATCGTTCCCCAGAACAGGTGATCGGTCGGGAAGAGCGTCACCGCGGCGATGATCGAGGCCGCGGTGCCGATCACCGTCATGGCATCGGGCGTGAGCCCGGTACTCACCAGCGCTTTGCCCAGCGGCGCGGTCGCTTTGGCGAATGTCTCACGTCCGAAGAAGCTCAGCACGCTACGAGTCTTCCTTCCATGCGCCCGCCAGCAGGGCCCGGGTCTCCCGCAACAACTGCGGCATCACCTTCACCCCGCCGACGACGGTGATGAAATTGGCGTCCCCACCCCAGCGGGGCACGATGTGCTGATGCAGGTGGTCCGCGAGCGACCCGCCCGCGACACCACCCAGATTCAGCCCGACATTGAACCCTTCGGGCCGGGACACCTTCTTCATCACCCGGATCGCCTGCTGTGTGAAGGCCATCAGCTCGGTGCTCTCCTCGAGGGTGAGCGCCTCGAGGTCGGCCACCCGCCGATACGGCACGACCATCATGTGCCCGGGATTGTAGGGATACAGGTTCAACACCGCGTAAACCCATTCCCCACGGGCGATGACCAGACCGTCCTCATCGGACATCTTGGGGATCTCGATGAACGGATGTCCGGGCGCCTTCGGCTCGCCCGGTTCGGTCTCCCGCGCCCGGGCCTTGCGGTCGTCGACGGCACCGGTGATGTAGGACATCCGGTACGGCGTCCACAACCTCTGCAGCCGGTCCGGGTCACCCGCGCCGGTATCCACGATCTGTTCCGCGTCCATGGTCGAATCCGTCACGCCCGGCCGGTGCGGATCTCGAAGCCGTCCGCGGTGGGTGAGGTGTTCTCCCGGCGTTCGATCCAGTCCACGACGGTGGCGACCGCGTCGGCCACCGGGACGCCGTTGACCTGGGTGCCGTCGCGGAAGCGGAAGCTCACCGCGTCGGCCTCCACGTCGCGGGCGCCGGCCAGCAGCATGAACGGGACCTTCTGGGCGGTGTGGTTGAAGATCTTCTTCTGCATGCGGTCGTCGCTCTGGTCGACCTGAGCCCGTACGCCGCTCGAACGCAGTTGTGCGACAACCTTTTCCAGATGCGGCACGAAAGCATCCGCGACCGGTATGCCGACCACCTGCACCGGGGCCAACCAGACCGGGAAGGCGCCGGCGTAGTGCTCGGTCAGCACGCCGAAGAAGCGTTCGATCGAGCCGAACAGCGCGCGGTGGATCATCACCGGACGCTTCTTGGTGCCGTCGGACGCGGTGTACTCGAGTTCGAACAGTTCCGGCTCGAAGAAGTCGAGCTGGATGGTCGACAACTGCCAGGTGCGCCCGAGCGCATCCTTGGCCTGCACCGAGATCTTCGGACCGTAGAACGCGGCCCCACCCGGATCCGGCACCAGATCCAGTCCGGAGGACTCGGCGACCTTGCGCAGCGTCTCGGTGGCTTCCTCCCACACGTCGTCCGAACCCACATACTTCTTCGGGTCCTTGGTCGACAGTTCGAGGTAGAAGTCGTCGAGACCGTAGTCCTTGAGCAGATCGAGCACGAAGTGCAGGATCGTGGTCAATTCCTCCTGCACCTGTTCCTGGGTGCAGTAGATGTGCGAATCGTCCTGGGCGAAACCGCGGGCGCGGGTCAGGCCGTGCACGACACCGGACTTCTCGTACCGATAGACCGAACCGAATTCGAACAGCCGCAGCGGCAACTCCCGGTACGACCGGCCACGCGACCGGTAGATCAGGTTGTGCATCGGGCAGTTCATCGGCTTGACGTAGTAGTCCTGGCCCGGCTTACGAACGGTGCCGTCCTCGTTGTACTCCGCGTCCAGGTGCATGGGGGGGAACATGCCGTCGGCGTACCACTCGAGGTGCTTGGAGGTCTCGAACAGATGCGCCTTGGTCAGGTGCGGAGTGGTGACGAACTCGTAACCACCCTCGACGTGCCGCTGCCGCGAGTAGTCCTCCATCTCCTTGCGGATGATGCCGCCCTTGGGGTGGAACACCGGCAGGCCCGAACCCAGTTCGTCCGGGAAGGAGAACAGATCCAGTTCGAGGCCCAGTTTGCGGTGGTCGCGTCGCTCGGCTTCCTCGAGCATGGTCATGTACGCGTCCAGCGCCTCCTGCGACTCCCAGGCGGTGCCGTACACACGCTGCAAACCCTCGCGCGACTGATCACCCCGCCAATACGCCGCCGAACTCCGGGTCAGCTTGAACGCGGGAATGAACTTGGTGGTCGGAATGTGCGGCCCCCGGCACAGATCCCCCCACACCTTCTCGCCGCTGCGCGGATCCAGGTTGTCGTAGATGGTCAGCTCCTTGCCGCCGACCTCCATGACCTCCGGATCGTCGATCCCGGACTTGTCGCTGATCAGTTCCAGCTTGAACGGCTCGCCCGCGAGTTCGACGCGCGCGTCCTCGACCTCCACCACGCGCCGCGAAAAGCGTTGCGCGCCTTTGACGATCTTCTTCATCCGGGATTCCAGCTTGGCCAGATCCTCGGGGGTGAAGGGACGATCGACCTGGAAGTCGTAGTAGAAGCCGTCCTTGATCGGCGGGCCGATGCCGAGCTTGGCGTCGGGGAACTCCTGCTGCACGGCCTGGGCCAGCACGTGGGCGGCCGAATGCCGGATGACGCTGCGGCCGTCCTCGGTGTCGGCGGCGACGGGCTCGACCTCGACGTCCTCGTCGGGGGTCCAGGACAGATCCTTGAGGTTGCCCTCCGGGTCGCGCACGACCACGACGGTGTCGGGGCCCTTCGTCGGCAGACCCGCCTCACGCACCGCGGCGCCCGCCGTCGTCCCGGCCGGCACCCGAACGAGGGCGGCTGGGGTTATGCGGGCTGAGATGGTCACGGCTGCGCTCTCCTTGTGATGTCGGTTGCGGGGAATTCCCCGAGTGGACCTGGGTCCAGCCGGTACGCGGATGCGGCCCGGCGCGACCATGCTATCGGGAGCCCGCCGCACCCGCGCCGATGGACCGGCGTCGAGCGCCGGATCGCGTGGACGGACTCGGCCTCAGCCTCCGGCGGTCAAGGCGCTCAGTAGTTCCTGTCGCTCGGCGGCGGGCCGCTTCGGGCAACTGGTGCACATCTGGCAGTTGGGCACCTCGAACACCAGGCAGCAGGAGATCCGCCGGACGAACGTGCGTGCGCCGATATCGGCGAAGCGCGGCACCGGCAGTCGTCCCGCGACCTGCCGCGCCAGCCGGGCCCCGGCCTCGGCGTCGCCCGCGTCGATGGCCCGGTTGCCGATGGCGTCGGCGACGATCGCCCACAGCGAGGCCACGCTCGCGCCGGAGACCTCGGCGACGACGGGGATGATCCGCGCGAGTGTCTCGCGCAGATGCACTGCCGAGCTGTCGGCGTTGTCGGAATCGATTCCAGCACAACAGCTTTCAGTGCAATGCCGTGCACCGGCATCATCCGGTTGCTCGACATCGTGCACGTGGGGCCTACCGTCACCGACCGCCGCGGCGTCGGCGAACACCCGCTCCACGCCGCCGTCCGGACGGATCTCGCACCGCAGATGTTCCAGCACCGTGTCCGGTCCGGGCCGCCCGGCCACGGCCGCCACCACGACGGGATCGATCACCGAGGACGCGGCCATGCACCACCACAGCGTCCCGGAGACCCGCGTATCGCCGGTCCCCCAGGAGATCCCCATATCCGAGATCCGCTCCGCCAGCCATTCCGGGCGCGTCAGCACGACGCCGGGCACCACTGTCCCCACCGAAACCGCAACCATGTCCGTTCGACTCCGATCCACCGAATTGTTTGCACTACCAGCCTGGCACGCCCGCGAGCCGAGGTCGATGAGAATCCGCCGGGGCCGGGCCACGGGTCCGGGATGCGCGCACAGACGAGCGCAGGACCTCGCCCAGCCTAGGCCCCGCGACACGCCCTCTCCCGCAGGCACGCTCACCCGCGCGCCGCACGCACACCGGACGTGACGCCGCCCGATACCGGTATCGATCCGCCCGCCATTACCGATCACACGACGCCGCCCCGACAGCCGCGAGGTGGTCTGGCGGAGGTCGGGGCGAACGTCACCCGGTGAACTCTGCAGCGAACTCCGGGGGCATGGAACGGGTGGGGCGTGCCGCGAATCCTGCTGCGACACAACCCGACCCGATATACCGGAACTCAGTCCTGGCCGACGATCGCGGCGCGATCGGTATCGGCGATCTCGGAGATTCCGGTGGTGGTCACCGACAGGACCCGGGCGGTGGCGATGTCGAAGTACAGGCCCGACACCACCAGGCCGCGCTCGCGCACCGCGCGACGCACGAGCGGGTGCGCGGCGAGGGTTTCCAGCTGCACCGCGACGTTCACCATGCTGAGCTGGGCGGTCTCGTCGTATCCGGCCTCGGCCGCGGCGACCGCGACCGGATGTCCGGCACGGTAGCGATCCAGGCTCGGATGCGCGTGCGCCAGCCAGTCGCCCAGGCCGGTGCCGGGCGTCGTCTCGGACTCCGCCAGCAGCGCCTGCATCGCGCCGCAGCTGGAATGCCCGCACACCACCACGGTCCGCACGCCGAGTTTGTCCACCGCGAATTCCAGGGCGGCCTCGGTGGAGTTGTCCGCGCGGTTCGGCGGGATCAGATTGCCGACATTGCGGACGGTGAACAGATCGCCCGGACCGCTGTGTGTGATCACGTTCGGCACGATGCGGGAATCGGAGCAGGTCAGGAACAGCGAGTCGGGATCCTGCCCGTCGCGCAGCTCGTCCAGGTGTGGCCGCACCACGTGGGCGTGGGCGCGGTGGTAGGCCGCCACCCCCGCGGTGATGGCGTGCGCACCGCGGTCACGCCACGGCGAGAGCACCTCCTCCAGCGGTCCGCGCGCCTTGCCCCGGCGCGGCGGCCCGTCCAGCACGTGCGCCATCCGCGCGGTGCCCATTTCGGCGAATTCGACCGTGCCGCCGTTGTTCTCGTGCTGACGGGCCCAGTCCTGCAGGGCTTCGCACGCGGCGTGATCCAGGAAGTCCACGCTCATTTCGACGATGACCTCCGACCCCTCGGGCACCTTCGCCAGCGTCGAGGTCAGTTTGGGCAGCGCCAGGAAGGTGCAGGTGCCGTCGATGCCGACCAGCCAGCGGCCGGAGTCGCCGAGCGGCGCGGCGTGCACGCTCACTCGCACCACGCGCCACAGCAGCAGCGCGAAGGCCAGCACGAGTCCGATCAGCACACCCTCGAGCAGGTTCTCGAACACCACCGCCAGCACCGTCACCACGTACACGGCCAGATCGCCGGTGCGCCGCGCGAGCCGGATGTGCCCGACCTTCACCAGCTGCACACCGACCACGATGAGCAGTCCGGCCAGCACCGATTTCGGAATCTGCTCGACCACGCTGACCAGCAGTACCGCGAACACCAGCACCCAGACGCCGTGCAGGATCGCCGAGGCCCGGGTGCGGGCGCCGGCCTGCACGTTGGTGGCGCTGCGCACGATGACGCCGGTGACCGGCAGGCCGCCCAGCAGACCCGAGAGGAAGTTGGCGCTGCCCTGACCGATCATCTCGCGGTCGAAGTCGGTGCGCGGGCCGGTGTGCATCTTGTCCACGGCCACCGCCGAGAGCAGGCTCTCGACGCTCGCGATCAGCGCGAAGGTCAGCACCATCATCGCTATCGCACCCCAGCTGCCGTGCGGCAGCTGCGGCAGCCCGATCGCGTCGAACAGCGAGCCGTTGATCGCCAGTCGCGCGGGATTCCCCGGAAGCACAAGGGACAGTACGGTTCCCGCGACGACGGCGACCAGCGGTCCAGGGATGATCCGGACCCGCTGCGGCACCCAGCGCCAGGCCACCATGATCGCGATCACGATCGCGCCGACGACGAAATCGTCGCCGTGCAGGTGCAGCAGCTGACCGGGTAGTTCACGCAGATTCTCGCCCGCGGTGCTGTGCGAGGCGCCGCCGAGCAGCACGTGCACCTGCTGCAACGCGATGGTGATACCGATACCGGCCAGCATCGCGTGCACCACCACCGGCGCGATGGCCAGCGCGGCGCGCGCGATTCGGCTGAGGCCGAACACTATCTGTAGCAGACCGGCCGCCAGCGTGATGAAACACGTGGTCTTCCAGCCGAATTGGCTGATACTCCCGGCCACCACCACGGTCAGGCCCGCGGCCGGGCCGCTGACCTGCAATCGGGAGCCGCCGAGCGTACCGGCGACCAGGCCGCCGATCACGGCGGCGATCAGCCCGGCCGCGATGGGCGCACCGGAGGCCACCGCGATGCCGAGCGAAAGAGGCAGGGCGACAAGGAAAACCACGATGGACGCGGGTAGATCGTGACGAAGCAGGGTATTGCGGCGCTCAGAGCGCGAGGGTCCGGGCGGTGCGGACGATCGTGGGGACGTGTCGAGGGTGGTGGACATCATTCTCCTTCATCAGGGGCATGTTCTTCACCAGGGGCAAGTTCTCCGGGCATACCGACGGACTCCTGCGACAGCGTTGTCGGCAGATCGCCGGAAGCTCGGGCCAGACTATTCGTAAAGTCTTAGTAAAGGCTGAGAAAAATAATTCCAGCATGTTAACTCCGTGCCAGAACCGGTGAACTCGTCCCGAACGGACGCACGGCTCATCCGAGATCTAGCGCGCCACAACCGATTCCCGCGAACCGGCGGTGACACCACTTGCGACATCAGCGAATTCGGCAATACCGTCGGTGGTGATCTCGAGCACCCGGGCGGTGGCGATGTCGAAGAACAGTCCGGACAGCACCAGGCCGCGCTCGGCGACCGCCCGCGCGACACGGTCATGTCGCGCAAGGGTTTCCAGTTGTACCGCGACGTTCACCATGCCCAGCCGATCGATCTCCCCGAAGCCCGCCGCGGCGGCGGATTCCGCGACCGGATGTCCGCGCCGGAACCGCTCCAGCGTGCCGCGCCCGTGCGCCAGCCAGTCGTCCAGCCCGGAGCCCGTGGTCCGTTCGTGGTACAGCGCATCCATTGCGCCACAACCGGAATGGCCGCACACCACCACCGACCGGACTCCGAGAACATCCAGTGCGTACACGATAGCGGCCTCCACCGAGCTGTCCCCGGCGCTGGGAACGAGGTTGCCGATATTGCGCACCGTGAAAAGATCACCGGGACCGCTGCTGGTGAAGACGTTGGGCACCAGGCGCGAATCCGAACAGGTGACGAACAGCGCGTCCGGGTTCTGCCGATCGCGCAGCGCGCCCAGGTGCGGCCGCATCACGTGCGCGTGACCGCGATGGTAGGCGGTGATTCCGGCGGCGATCGGATCGCGCGGCGCACCCGGACGCCACGGGCCCAGCATCTCGTCCAGCATGCGACGGGCCTGTCCGCGCGCGGGCGGACCGGCGGCCAGATCCTCGATCCGGGCAGCACCGACCTCCACGAATTCGACTGTCCCGCCCGAGTTCTCGTGTTCGGCGGCCCAGCCGTGCAGGGCCTCGGCGGCGGCGTGGTCGAGGAAGTCGACGGTCATCTCCACGGTGACCGGCGCCCGCTCCGGCACCCGATCGAGTGCGGCGATCAGCCGCGGCAGCGCGAGGAAGGTGCACGCGCCGTCGACGGTGACCAGCCACCGCGCGGATCCGGCCACGGGTTCGGCCGTCACGATCACCCGGGACACCCGCCACAGCAGCAGCCCGAACGCCAGCGCGAGCCCGATCAGCATGCCCGGCACCAGATTCCAGAACACGACCACCAGCACGGTGACCGCGTAGACGATCAGATCGCCACTGCGCCGGGCCAATCGGATGTGCGCCGGTCGCACCAGGCCCAGACCGATGACGATGAGCAGCCCGGCCAGCGCCGCCATCGGAATCTGTTGCACCACATCGACGAACGCCACCGCGAACAGCAGCACCCACACGCCGCTGAGCATCGCCGAGGCCCGCGTGCGCGCCCCCGCCCGCACATTGGTGCTGCCGCGCACCATCACCGCCGCGACCGGCAATCCGCCCAGCAGACCCGAAGTGACGGTGGCCAATCCCTGACCGATCAACTCACGGTCGGGATCGCATCGCAGACCGGGGCGCAACCGGGTCGCCGCGACCGTGGACAGTACCGTTTCCGAACCCGCGATCACCGCGATGGTGAGCATCGTCAGCAGTACCGAACCCCAACCGCCCGACGGCAGCGCGGGCAGCGTGATCTTCTCGAACAGCATGCCGTGCAAGGAGATTCGGGTGACCTCCGCCGGAACAAGCCGCGCGACGAGCGTCGCCGCGACCACGGCCGCCAGCGGCGCGGGTACCCTGCGCAGCGCGGCGGGCGCGAACCGCCACCCCAGCAGGACCACGATCATCGCCAGCCCCACCGCGAGGTCACCACCGCGCACCGCGTGCAGCGCCTGCGGTAGTCGAATCAGGCTCTCCCACGAGGATCCCGGCGCCTGCCCGCCCAGCAGTACGTGCACCTGCTGCACCGCCAACGCGATACCCACACCGGCGAGCATGGCGTGCACGACGACCGGCGCGATGGCCAGCGCACCCCGCCCGATCCGGCCGAGCCCGAACAGAACCAGCAGCACACCCGCTCCGGCGGTGATGAAACAGGTTACCGCCCAGCCGAATTGGTGAACACTCCCGGCCACCGCAACGGTCACCCCGGCGGTCGGCCCGCCCACCTGTAATGCCGAACCGCCGAACGCCCCGGCGACCAGACCGCCGATCACCGCACCGAGCAGACCGGCCGCCACGGGCGCACCCGTGGCGACCGCGAGTCCGATCGAAAGTGGTAGTGCGACAAGGAAAACCACGATCGACGCGGGTAGATCGTGGCGGAGCAGGTCCGAGAGGCCGGGGAACGGAATCCGTCGGGCCGGATCGGTGTCGGTGGACATATTTCTCCTTCGCCGAACCGGGACAACCGGATCGGTTCATCGGCCGAACATGTACTGGCATCGAGGGCAGGGCGGAGCGAGTAGCCGGGGCATGAGCGAATCACCGGTCGGCCGCGAGAAGCCCCGAACACAGGGCCGTCACAATCGTAAAGAATCCGCAAAGATTGCGGAATAGTCAAATAAGGTGACAGGCCGGTCCGCTATCGAATCGTGATCTAGCTCACCGTACCGCATCCACGCCGGTCGAGAATCCGCGTGAACATCTGCGCCGCAACATCTTCGAGTGAACGCTCACATGTCGCACCGGCCCGGCGGCACGCACGCAGGACCGCCACCGCACCGGATATCAGCGCGCCGAACGGGGCCTCACCGCCCGGATCGCCACTACCCCGCCGACGCCCCGCCGGTCACCTGTACCGGCACATCATCGGCCCACGGCTGCCGGGTGACCATATCCGCGACCCGCACGAACCCGGACTCGAACTCCCCGGTCGCCGCGTCCACCAGCCGATAACGCTGGGTCTGGTGCTGGATCGGCTGACCGTCGAGCAACACCACCCGCACCTCGCCGGGTTCGAATCCGCAGCGCTCCTGCAACGCCGCGATCAGCTGTTCGTTGTGCATATGCCCGTCGCCGAAGTTCCAGCCGATCGCGGTGCTACAGATGCGTTCGCCGTCGGTGATGACGTAGTCGTCCTCGTTGCCGTCGGCCATCGCCCGGTGCGCGAGGGTGAACAGCGCCCGGCCGTGGGTGTTCATGGCGCGGAAGGCATAGCCGAGGTACAGCGGGATCTGCGCGCGGTCCTCACCGTAGAACTTCTCCAGTTGGGCCTGGGGCATGCTCGCGATCGCGACGATGTTCGCGCCGATCTTGGCCGAGGCCGAGGGCTTCACACACCACAGCGTGGTGTCCCAGTTGCCCGCGTAGTACCGCATGCCCGGCAGGAAGGAGATGTAGCGCGGGAACAGATTTCCCGCCACGACGACGCCCGCGATCACGAGGAAGAACAGGACCACCGGCACGGGATGCCGAAGATCGCCGAGTCCGCGATCGGCGTGCGCCACGAAGAGCGACAGCACGCCGAAGATCATGAAGACGTTCCATTCCAGCGGCACGCCCATCGGTATCGCGGTCAGGATGCCCAGGTGGAACAGCACCATGACGGCGGCCGCGATCGCGGTCGGCACACCGCCGTGCACGAAGAACAGCACCAGCGGAACACACAGTTCGACCGCGGTGGCGCAGTGCGCGACGATCCGCGAGGCCCGCCCGGGACGCAGGTCGTCCGGGAACTTCTCGAAGAACATCCGCTTGAGTGACCGGTGCCGCAGCAGCGGATTGTTGGACATCATCGTCGAGATGACGAACGGGAAGTGCAGGTTCAGCTTCGAGACCGCCGCACCCATCCAGATGACCAGGAAGACGAGTTTCGCCGCGACGAGCCCGTCCGCGCCGAACAGGAAGGCCAGGGTCAGCGCGCCGTAGACCTCGCCGCGCGCGGCCAGGAAGATCGCCTTGTCGCGCAGGCCGAGCACCGCCAGCAGCACCAGGATCAGCCCGATCTCCCACACCGGCAGCAGCCCGACCGCGGCGTGCGGCGCGGGGATCGGCCCGGTGCCGTCGGAGAACAGCGCCACCACGGTGGCCACCAGCAGCGCCGCGTACAACGCGATGTCCAGCGGGGTGCGCGTGGTTCCGGCGGTGAGCGGGATCCGCGGCCACGGCGGCAGCCGAATCGTCCTGGGCCGCAACCAGTACAGGATCGAACCCAGCGGCGGGAAGTAGCGATTGTTCAACGGCCCGAATCCGCAGCCGAGGCCGATCACCTCGAACAGCATCGTGTAGAGCACGACCTTCTGGAACACGATCGGCTCCGACCACCAGCGCCCGACGTCCAGGAATCCGTCGATTCCCTTGGTGGACAACACGATCAACCAGCCGATCAGGATGTACAGCAGGACCTTGCCGACATACGCCAGGTGCAGCACGACCGGCGTCCCGAATCCGACCTCGGCCCAGTGCCGCGCCATCGGCCGGATCCGCTCGGCGCGCGTGCCCCTACTCCACTCCGCCATGTCGACCACCGGCAGGTCCGGTTCCAGGAACCCCATCGCACACTCCCATCCGCACTCACCCGGACCGTCGAGCCTCGATCCGGGCCCCGCCACGGTGGCATGCCCGCGATGTGCTGTCAATCATGTCCGGACATGTGTCTCGATAAGTGCGTGGGCAGGAACAGCGGCCGGTCCGCGTCGGGTACCCAGCAGTCCGCGCCGATATCGCCGTTGTAGTTCTCCCGGACGTGCGCGATCAGCGGCGGCAGCCCCGGATGCGCGTCGGCGCCCGCCCACAGCAGCGCGTGCGGATAGGCCGGGGTGGGATCGAAGATCGGCAGGCGGCGGACGTGCGGATGCCAGGGGAAGCGATAGCCGTCCCCGGCGAAACTCGCCAGCGTGTCCGAGGCCGCGAGCCGATCCAGCACGGCCTCGAGTCCGAACGGTCCCCGCCCCTTCTCCCGATCGTCCTCCCGTTCGGCCGGACCGCCCGGCACCCGGCCGGTGAGGATCTCGATGCCGCTGAACGCACTCCATTCCCGGTAGTAGTCGCCCCATTCGGACGGCACCCCGGCACCGGGCACCCACACCGGATAGGGCGCGATCTGTGCCGGTGTGACCGCCGAGCGCGCGGCCAGCGGATGGTTGCGGCCGACCAGCAGATGCAACGGTTCCAGATGTGCCGCAATCGATCCCGTGCCGGGCGGCAACGGATGCGGTCCGCCGTGCGCCCGCGCGAAGGTCGCGTCCACACGACCGCAACGCAGCGCCTCGCGACCGGACCGGAACGCGGTGCACAGCACGACCTCCACGTCCGCGTCGGGATTGTGGTCCTGGTAGTACCGCATCGACACCGCCGCGACCTGCCGCTCCCCCTGCACCGCCACCCGCAGCGGCCGCAGTTGCGCCCGCGCCGCGAGCACGGTGTCCCGCGCGACCGCGAGCAGTGCGCGCGCGTGCGGCAGCACCTTCACGCCCGCGGTGGTCAGCGCGGTGCCCGAGGCGAGCCGGTCGAACAGGCTCATCCCGAGCTGACTCTCCAGTTTCGCCACCCGCTTGGACACGCCCTGCTGCGTGATCCCCAGGACCTGCGCCGCATGACCGAACTGCCCCTCGTCCACCACGGTTACGAACGCTCGCACCGCCGCGAGATCGAGATCCGTCACCACACCTCCCGTTACACCGGCCGGTTGTGCAGCATAGCGAGCGCGGCACCGCCTCCGCACCCATGGGAACAACCAGCGGTTGTCGAATTCGCCGCGCCCGCACGGCCTCTCGCACCTCGCCGCACCGCGCGCGCCGGACCCGCGCACATCGCGTCCGGTCAGTGAAACTCTCTGCCCGGCAAGGCAGTTGGCGGTGTTATAACCGAGGTACCGCGGATCGGCCCGGGACGCAGGGCCGCACAGCCCACCTCCGCAGGCACGCACCCCAGGAGTCGCGATGACAACCACGAACGACGAGATCCGGCATATCGAAGCCCAGGCCGCACCCACCAGATTCGCCCGCGGCTGGCACTGCCTGGGCCTGGTCCGGGACTTCTCCGACGGCGAACCCCACGCGATCCACGCGTTCGGCACCCGGCTCGTGGTGTTCCGCGGCGCGGACGGCACGCTCAACGTGCTGGACGCCTACTGCCGGCACATGGGCGGGGATCTGTCCGACGGCGAGATCAAGGGCAACGAGATCGCCTGCCCGTTCCACGACTGGCGCTGGGGCGGGGACGGTCGCTGCAAGCAGATCCCGTATGCCCGGCGGGTGCCGCCACTGGCGCGGACCCGGGCCTGGACCACGCTCGAACAGGACGGACTGCTGTTCGTCTGGAACGATCCGGAAGGCGGCAAACCGCCCGCCGAGGTCACCATTCCGCGGATCGAGGGCGCGGGCGACGACGAGTGGACCGACTGGCACTGGTACACCACGGTCGTCGACACCAACTGCCGCGAGATCATCGACAACATCGTGGACATGGCGCATTTCTTCTACATCCACGGTTCGCTGCCGGTCTACTTCCGCAACGTCTTCGAGGGGCATGTCGCCACCCAGTACTTCAACGGCGGGGCCCGCGAGGACCTGCCCGCGCCCGAGGGCAAACCCAAACCGCTGGGTACCACCTCGGTCGCCGCGTACTACGGGCCCTCGTTCATGATCGACGATCTGGTGTACCACTTCGAGGGCGGCGACTTCCAGACCGTGCTGCTCAACTGCCACTATCCGATCGACGCGAATTCCTTCGTGCTGCAATACGGCATCATCGTGCGCAAATCACAGACGCTGCCCGCCGACGAGGCGATGGCCACCGCGATCGCGCTGGGCGATTCGGTGAAGGCCGGATTCGAACAGGACGTCGCGATCTGGAAACGCAAGGCGCGCATCGACAATCCGCTGCTGTGCGAGGAGGACGGGCCGGTCTATCAGCTGCGCCGCTGGTATCAGCAGTTCTACGTCGACGTGGCCGAGGTGACCCCGGAGATGGTGGACCGCTTCGAATTCGAACTCGACACCACCCGCCCGGTCGAGGCGTGGCAGCGGCAGGTGCGGGAGAACATCGCCCGGCAGGCCGAGGCCGCTTCGTGACCGGACCCGCCGACGAGCGGCTGCGCACCGCACCGATGCTGCCGGTGCGGTGCGAGCAGTGCGGTGCGGGGGTGCTGGCGCGCAAGAGCAGCTGGGCGCAGACCAGCGTGCAGTGGAATGCCGCCGCGACGGCCGCGTGTGTGGAGCGGCACGCCGCGGCGGAACTGTCCCGGGCACCACTGCCGTACTGCACGTCGATGCGTGAATCCATCAGGGCCGCAGCGGAATCCGGCGTACTGCCGGTGCTGGATCCGGATGCGGGCGGGCCCCGCTGAGGCTCGTCAGGAACGTCGGCGCAGCCGCCACCAGCGCCGGTCGGCGGCGCGGACGGCCCGATCGGGCACCAGGACGGGTTCCTCGGGACGATCGGGCTGTTCGCTGTGCCAGGTCCGCAGGCGTTCCAGGGCGACGGCGAGGGTGCCGTCCTCGAGCAGGTGGGCGATGGTGCCGGTGACCGAGCGTTCGGAATTGATCATCGCGCTGAGCACCCGCGCCGATTCCGCGACGGGCGCGTCGGCCAGGCCGTGGCCGGTCTCGTAGCGGATCAGGCCGTCCCACTGCCGCCAGGGGAATTCCACGACCACGCCCGCGCCCTCCAGCGCGGCCAATAAGACGTTCATCTCGTCGCTGTAGCGGATGTAGGGCTGCTGACCGGAATTGAAGATCCACTCCGAATGCGGGCCTTCGGAGGCCAGCACCTTGTCCGCCGCCGACCACAGGGTGCCCCAGCAGTCGGAAGACGTCGCACGCAGCCGAGATTCGATCACCGCGTCATCGAGAACATCCACTACGCCACCGTACCGCGCACCCGCACAGGCGATTTCCGGCCACTGTGAGCACTCCCGTGGCTAATTCGGATATCGCGAGGCCCGGGGACGGAACCGCGGCGATCGGCGCTGGTCAGCTACGGATCGTCGCATCGAACCGCTTGTGCGGGACCGCATTTGGGAAAATAACGGACGGACCGTACGGTCTCGAGTTTCGGGATCAATTCTCGTCGTACGGGGCCGTGGTCAGCATCCAGTGGCTGAACGCCGCGTATCGCCGGGCGAATTGTCCGGCGTCGGCGGCGAATTCGATCTCCGCCGAGAATTCCCGGACGCGGGCGAATCGTTCCCGGCGGCGGCGCTCGTATTCGCGCAGGGCGGTCGGGAGATCCGCGGTGGCGGACAGGCATGCCCGCAGTACGCCGACATCCTCGACGCCGAGGGTGCCGCCGGCGGAGATGTGCGGTGAAAGGCCGTGTGCCGCATCGCCGATCAGCGCCACATGTGCGGAGGTCCAGTGCGGAAGTTCCGGGACGAGCAGGATCGGGTTCTCCAGGATCGCGTCCTCCGGGGTGGCCTCGATCATCCGCAGCAACTCGTCGTGCCAGCCGTTCTCGGCGAGGTTGTGCGCTCGCGCGAGGGCCCGGTCACGCGGTGTGCCGGGTAGTTCGCCGACGTCGAACTGGTTCACCATCCACATCGTTCGGTCGCCGGGCAGGCGGGAGTAGCCACCGCGGGTGCGGTCGCGGCCGACGGTCAGGACGGTGCCCTCGGGACGTTCGGCACCGGCGGGAATCACTGCGCGCCACGCGTAGTGACCGGCGTCGGGTCGCGCGGCGCTGTCGGGCACGAGTGCGGCCCGGACCTTCGAGTGCACGCCGTCCGCGCCGACGAGCAGATCCGCGTCGAGGTGCCGCCCGGACTCGAGCAGTACGCGTACCCCGTCGCCGGTCTCGGTGAATCCGGTGACCCGGTCGCCGAGCCGAATGCGTTGCGGGCCAACCGCATCGGCCAGCAGGACATTCAGTTCCGGTCGTGCGACGAACAGGAACCGGTGCGCGTCGTCGCCGTAGCCGGCCGGACGCACCGGACGACCGGCCGCGTCGAAGAACCACGCGTCGATCTCGTGACCGGCCGATCGCACGTCCGCGCCGATGCCGAGCCGATCGAATTCGCGAAGTGCGTTCTCCCACAGCCCGATTCCCGCACCCGCCGCGCGGATCTCCGATGCCTGTTCCACGACGGTCACCTCGTGGCCCGCCTGACCGAGCGCGGCCGCGGCCGTCAACCCGACCAGTCCACCGCCTGCGACGACTACTCGCATGATCTGCTTCCCTTGTCGAAATCCATTGGTGCCGAAATCAATTCAACGACCGCCACGATATGATTGCAAATGCATGCTTCTGATCTTTACCATGCACCACATGCATGTGGATCTGAACCTGCTCACCGCCCTGGACGTCCTGCTGGCCGAGCGGAGCGTGGGCGCGGCCGCGGATCGCATGCATCTGTCCCAACCGGCCATGAGCCGCACCCTCGCCCGCCTGCGCCGGGTGACCGGCGATCCGATCCTGGTCCGCTCGGGCCGCACCATGCTCCCGACGCCCTACGCCGAGCAGATCCGCGACGAGTTGCGCGCCCTGGTCGAGCAGGCGCACGCGATCCTCACGCCGCCAACGGATTTCGACGCCGCGACGGTGCGGCGCATCTTCACCGTGCAGTGCAACGACGTGCTGGCCAACGCGATGGTCGCGGATCTGCTGACCCGCATCCGCCGCGACGCTCCCGGCGTCCGGCTGCGGATCCTCGGCGAATCCGAGACCGCGTCGAACGAACTCCGCGAGGGCCGCATCGACGTCCGCCTCACCGCCGACGAACCGCACGAACCGGATCTACGCTCCCGGGTCGTCGCCGCCGACCATCTCGTCCTGGTCCGCACCAGCCCCGAAACACCCCGCACCCCAGCGGAATTCGCGGCGTTGGAGCACGTCGCGGTATCCCGCCGCGGCCGTCTGCGCGACCCGATCGACGACATCCTCGAAGAACACGGACTATCCAGGCGCGTAGTACTTTCGGTCCCCACCCTCGACATCGCCCTGCGCGCGGTGGCCACCGGCGACCTCGCCGCGGTCGCCCCGGCGTCCTTCGCTCACCACACCATCCACCCCGGCCTCACCGTCCACCCGCTCCCCTTCCCCCTCCCGCCGATCCGCGCCATCATGTCGTGGCACGCCCGTGTGGACACCGACCCGGCCCACGCCTGGCTCCGCGATCTCATCGCCGCGTCGGCCGCGACGATCGACACGTAGACGATCGACACGTAGTAGAGACTCCGACCCGGCCCAGAGGCGCAGGGCCGGGCACGTCGTGCGGCAACAATTCCCGGCACGCAGTAGAGACTCCTGCCCGAACCAGAGGCGCAGGGCCGGGCACGTCGTGCGGCAACAATTCCCGGCACGCAGTAGAGACTCCTGCCCAGCCCAGGGACGCGGGGCCGGGCACGTTGTGCGGCAACAATTCCCGGATCGATGAAGGCCCGGCCCCAGAGTGCGGGGCCGGGGCGGGGATCAGTAGGCGCGGCCGAAGATGACGCGCTTGCCGTAGGCGGACGGGGCGTCGCAGCGTACGCAGGTGCCGGTGGCGGGGTCGCCGTCAGCCGGGATGCAGCGCGGGGTGGCGGCGGTGGCGGATTTGATCTGTTCCTCGCACTCCCGGGTGCCGCAGTGCAGGGCCACGGCCCAGCCGGTGGATACCGCTTCGGCGAATTCGTCCCAGGTGTCCACGGTTCGGGTGTGCTCGTCGCGGAACGCGGTGGCGCGGGCCAGGAGGTAGGACTGGAATTCCTCCAGGATGGCGGGAATCTCCTTGGGCAGGGAGTCCAGGGCGACGGACTGTTTACCTTCTCCGCCAAGACGTTTCACCATCATCGCGGTGCCGTTCGCCAGGTCGCGGGGGCCGAGTTCCAGGCGGATCGGGACGCCGCGCATCTCCCATTCGTTGTACTTGAATCCAGGGGTGAGTTGCGGGCGGGCGTCGACGTGGACGCGCACACCGGCCGCGCGCAACGCACCGGCCAGCCGATCGGCGGCCGCGAGCACCTCGGTGTCCGCACCCCGGACGATCGGCACGATCACCACCTGGTGCGGCGCGAGGCGCGGCGGGAACACCAGGCCCTTGTCGTCGCCGTGGGTCATCACGATGCCGCCGATCATGCGGGTGCTCATACCCCAGGATGTGGTGTGGCACAACTCTTCCCGGCCCTGCTCGCCGGTGTAGCGGATGCCGAAGGCGGTGGCGAAGTTGGTGCCCATGTAGTGCGAGGTTCCGGCCTGCAGGGCGCGGCCGTCGCGCATCATGCCCTCGATGGTGTGGGTCGCGACCGCACCGGCGAACCGCTCGCCCGGGGTCTTCTCCCCCGGCACCACCGGTATCGCGGCCAGATCCCGGGCGACCTCGTGATAGATGTCCAGCGCGAGCATGGTCTCGCGCAACGCGTCGTCCCGATCCAGATGTGCGGTGTGGCCCTCCTGCCACAGGAATTCGGTGGTGCGCAGGAACATTCGCGGCCGCATCTCCCAGCGCACCACATTGGACCACTGGTTCAGCAGCAGCGGCAGATCCCGGTGCGAGCCGATCCACTTGGCCATCATCTCGCCGATGATGGTCTCCGAGGTCGGCCGCACCACCAGCGGCTCGTCGAGTTCCTTACCGCCCGCGTGGGTGACGATCGCCAGTTCCGGGGAGAAACCCTCGACGTGTTCGGCCTCGCGACTGAGGTAACTCTGCGGAATCAGCAGGGGGAAATAGGCGTTCTCGTGTCCGGTCTCCTTGATCCGCCGGTCGAGTTCGCTCTGGAGCTGCTCCCACAATCTGTAGCCATACGGTCGGATGATCATGGTGCCCTTGGCCGGACCTCGATCCACGAGCCCCGCCTTGAAGACCACCTCGTTGTACCAGGCGGCGAAATCCTCACTCTGCGCTGTCACACCACGTTCATCCCGTGCCATGGTCGCTCAGGATACCTGTGCGGATTCACCATCCCGCGCCGATCCGGTTGGTCACGACCGACATCCGCGCTTGCGGCAATGAAACATGAAACCTATCTTTGACTCATACTCGGACAGGGGTCGCCGTGATCGCTGCCCGCTCTCTCGCACCCGGAGGTCGCAGATGGACAACACCCGCCGATTCGTGGTCGTCGGTGGCGGGCTGGCCGGGCTGGCCTCCGCGGTATGGCTCGCCGAAGCCGGACACCGGGTGACGCTGCTCGAACGCCGGGCCCGGCTGGGCGGGCGCACCCAGGCGATGCGGGTGCCGGAGGTCGATGATCTGGCCGACAACGGCCAGCACGTGCTGGCCACCGGCTACGACAACCTGTTCCGCTATCTGCGCAGCGTGGGCACCGAACATCTGGTGGAGTTCCCGCACGGCGGCGCGCTGCGCTGGCCCGACGGCCGCTCGGTTCTCATGCACACCAAGGGAATTCGCGCCCTGCCCACCCTGTTCGGCGCGCATCCGGACGCGAGCCCGATCGAACGGCTGCGCGCCTTGCGGGCCACCCTGCGGCTGGGGCGCGAGGCATTGTTCCAGCCCGCGGATCTGGCCGACATCACCACCGAACGCTGGTTCCAGCGCATCGGCATGCCTGCCAAAGCCCGTGAGGCACTGTGGGATTGGCTGGCGCTCGGGATCGCGGCCGAGCGGGTGGACCGCGAATCGGCCAAGGTGTTCGCCGATGTGCTGGCCACCGGCATCCGGAAGGGCATCAAGGGCCGTCACGCGGTCGGAATCGGTTATCCGACAGTCGATCTGGATACATTGTTCATCACCGGGGCCGAGCGCGCGTTCGAGCGGTACGGCGTCGAGGTGCGGTTCCGGGCCGTGGCCGACCGCGTCGTCATCGAGAACGGCCGGGCCACGGGTGTGCGGCTGGCCGACGGCAGTGTGGTCGATGCCGACGGCGTCATCGTCGCGGTGCCCAACTCGCGCATCCACGGACTGCTCGACGGACTGCCCGAACACGCCGAATTGTATGCCGCGGCAGACAAATTGGGTTATACGCCGATCGTGAGCACGAACCTCTACCTGGATCGGCCGCTGGGCACCAAGGCCGCGATGGAGGCGATCATCGGCGGCACGGGCGTCATCGACGAGGTCTTCGACCGCCAGCGCATGCACCGCCGCGTCCCCGACGGGGCCTGGCTGTACTGCCTGACCACCAGTGGGGCCTACGAGCAGATCCACAAGAGCAACGAGGAGATCATCACCGAGCAGATCGCGTTGCTGCGCAAGCACTATCCCGCCGCCGCGGCCGCCGAGGTGGTGCACGCGCACGTGGTCAAGATGCCCCGGGCGACCTTCTCCCAGGCCGTCGGCACCGACAATCTGCGCCCCGACCAGCGCACCTCGGTTCCCAACCTGGTCATCGCCGGTGACTGGACCCGCACCGACTGGTCCGCCACCATGGAGAGCGCGGCCCAGAGCGCCGCGAAAGCCGTTGCGGCACTGATGAAATAGTCCCCGCACGCGAACGCATCGGGTTCCGAAGCCGCGGTTCACACCCCGACTTCGGAACCCGCGCGGCCTCTCGGGCTCGAATGTCAGGCGGTCGGCAGCGGAATGTTCTCGGCCGCAGCGGATATGTCCGCCCGCATCCCGGCCGCACTCGTGATATTGACCCACGTGTTGTTCACCGCCGCCGTCCCGGAGATCGGATCGACCAGCGCCGGATCGTGCAGCAGATTCACATTCGAACCCGGCAGCGACGCGGCCAACCGCCACCCGACGCCAGGTTCGCGATGGCCCCAACCATGCGGCACCGCAACGGTTCCCGGCCGGATCTCGTCGCCGACCTCGAGCGTGACGACGATCGAACCGGTGCGCGAGGTGACGGTCACCTGTTCGCCGTCCACGAGACCGCGGTCGGCGGCGTCGGCGGGATGCATCAGCGCGGTGCAGCGGTCGCGGCCCTTCACCATCGCCGGGACGTTGTGCAGCCAGGAGTTGTTGCTGCGCAGGTGACGTCGGCCGATCAGGCGCAGATCGTAACCGTCCGCCCCGGCCTCGCGATCATGCTCGAGCAGGGTGCGCGCGGCGGCCAGGAAATCCGGCGGCGCGAGGTGCACCCGCCGATCCCGGGTCGCGATGATCGAATCCAGCCGCGGCCGCAGTGGTCCGAGATCCGCGCCGCCCGGCATGGCCCGCACCTTCGCGACCGTGAGCCCCTTGCGTCCACGTCGCAGCACACCGTAGGGACCCGCGGCGATGGCGGCCCCGGCGAGGCGAATCGGGTTGAGCTGGGCGAAGATTCGGTCCGCTACCGGCGCGGTGAACCGCCGCACCGGTAGCGGCAGCACCTCGGTGATCAACCGCGCCATGATCTCCCAGTCCTCCTTACCCCCGGCCGGGGGTTCGAAGACCGCGGCGTCGTAGCGCAGGTTGTTGCGCACGCTGAACACCGGGAACAGCAGATTCACATCGGTGCGTTCGAGCGGCGAGACCGGCGGCAGGATGATGTCCGCGTGCCGCGTCGTCTCGGTCACGTACATGTCAACGGCCACATAGAATTCCAGCGAATCCAGCGCCTCCCCCAGCTTCCCGCGCTGCGGTGTGGAAAGCACCGGATTCCCGGCATAGGTGACCATCGCGCGGATCTGCCCCTCGCCCTCGGCGAGGATCTCCTCGGCCATCGCCGCGACCGGCAGCTCGGTGCGGAACGACTTGTACCGCCCCGAACGATCGGTCCACGCACCGTGCTTGACCCGCAGATATTTCGCGTAGGGCGCGGCGTCGGCGGGCGGGGTCGCGAACATCTGCCCACCGGGCCGATCCAGATTCCCGGTGACCGCGTTGATCGTATTCACCAGCCAGTGCGTGAGCGTGCCGGTGACCTGCTGACACACCCCGATCCGCGCGTAGATCAGGGCGGACGTGGCGGCGGCGTGCTCACGCGCCAATCGGCGAATGGTCTCCGCGTCGACACCGGCACGAGGCGCGGCGACCTCCGGATCGCATTGCGCCGCAAGCGCACTCAGCTCCTCCCAGCCGGTGCACCGCGCCCGCACCGCGACGGCGTCGCACAATCCCTCCGAGATCAGCACGTGCAACATCCCCAGCAGCAGATACACATCCCCGCCCGGAATCACCGCCACATGCTCATCGGCCAGCCGCGCGGTCTCGGTCCGCCGCGGATCGATCACCACGACCTTCCCGCCCCGCTGCCGCACATTCTTGATGCGCTGGCGGGCATTGGGCATGGTGGTGACCGATCCGTTGGACACCGCCGGATTCGCACCCAGGATCAGCAGCCGATCGGTGCGGTCGATATCGGCGACCGGCATCAGCACATTGGAGCCGAACATCTGCCAGGCCGCGAACTCCTGCGGGAACTGATCGATCGACGACGCGGAATAGAAGTTCCGGGTCGCCAGCGCGACCCGCAGCAGAATCCCGTACAGCCCCGAAGTGCTGTGTGCCGCAGGGTTTCCCAAATACATCCCGATCGCGCTCGCGCCGTGTTCGGCACGGATCGCACGCAGCCGCCGCCCGATCTCGGCGAACGCCTCGTCCCACCCGATCGGCTCGAAACGATCGCCGACCCGCCGCACCGGGGTGCGCAGCCGATCCGGATCGTGATGCAGCCCGCCCATGGCCGTGGCCTTGGGACAGATGTATCCGTGGGAGAGCACGTCGTCCGGATTGCCCTCGATCCGGGCGACGCGATCGCCCTCGACGGCGACCAGGATCCCGCAGTGCGCCTCACAGAGGGTGCACTGCCGTGCGACGGTGCGAGTATCCATGTCTATTCCTCTCGAGTTGGACCCGCCCCGAGCCTACCGGCCACATCGCGCGCCGTATACGGTCCGGCCGCGGGTTCGGCGCGGCTTTCCACCGGTTCGGGGAGCTCCGGGGTGGTGCGGTAGTCGTTCAGATCCAGTCGCCGGGTGCGCTCGCGGTATTCGCGCATCGACCCGGGCCAGTTGTTGGTGTTGACCGGACCGGTCGCGGTCTGGGCCACGTACCAGCTGTGGCAGCCGCCGGTGTTCCACACCGTGGTCGAGAGCCGATCCTGCGCCCGCTCGTCGAAACGTGCCAGCGACTCCGCGCGCACCTCGAGATACCGGATGCGCGAAAGTTGTTCCACCGCATGCACGATATGGTTCATCTGGCTCTCCAGCATGTGCACGATCGAGCCCGAACCGACATTGGTGTTGGGCCCGTACATCAGGAAGAAGTTCGGGAAGCCCGGCACCGACAACCCCAGGAACGCCCGCGGCCGCTGCTGCCACACCGCGTCCAGATCCCGATCGTGCAGACCGGTGATCCGCATCGGCGAGACGAAGTCGTGGGAGCGGAAACCCGTTGCGAGAACGACGGTGTCGGCGTGATGCGCCCGCCCGTCGGCATCGACCACCGCGCGCGGGCCGATGTGATCGATGGGCCGGGTGACGACCCGGACGTTCGGCCGGTTGAGCGTCTCATAGTACTCGTTGGAGGTCAGGATGCGGTTGCAGCCGACCTCGTAACCGGGCGTCAACGCCGCCCGCAACGCCGGATCGGACACCCGCCGCAGATTCCACCGGCACCACGCCCGCACCGGCGCGGACAGGATGCGCCGCCCGTGCGGGGAGACCAGCATCGGATTCAGGATCATCTCGAACCACAGGAAGATCCCGGCCCGGGAGATCTTCTGTAGCAACGGAATCCGTCGATTGACGAACTTGCGCAACTTCGGATACTCCCGATCCGGCTTGGGACTGATCCAGTACGGCTGCCGCTGGAAGATCGTCACCGACCGCGCCCGCTCGGCGATGTGCGGCACGAATTGCAGTGCGCTGGCGCCGTTTCCGATCACCGCCACATCGCGCCCGGCCAGCTCGTGTTCGTGATCCCAACGCGCCGAATGGAATACCCGTCCGGTGAACTCGTCCAGCCCCGCGATCGCCGGATACGACGGCCGGCTCAGCTGCCCGCAGGCCGCGACGAACAGATCCGCGGTGAACTCCGTCCCGTCCGCGGCGGTCAGCACCCAGTGCACCGCGACCGGATCGAACCGGGCCGCGACGATCTCGGTCCGGAACCGGATGTGCGGCATCAGCGCGTTGTCCTCGGCGCAGTTCTCCAGGTACCGCAGGATCTCGGGCTGTTCGGCGAAACGTCGCGACCAGTCCGGATTCGGTTGGAACGAATAGGAATACAGGTGCGAGGGCGCGTCGCAGGCCGCGCCCGGATAGCTGTTGTCGCGCCAGACCCCGCCGACCCCGTCCGCCTTCTCGAAGATCGTGAAATCGGTGTAGCCCGCGCGCTGGAGCCGGATCGCCAGCCCCAGTCCGCTGAAACCGCTGCCGACGATGGCGACCGACGGCCGGGACTTACTGCTTGTCCTCACATCCGCTCCTGAGTGGCTGATCGGTTACGGATGCGCGGGGCGGCCAGTTCCGCGCAGTGGTAGCCGTAGACGATGAGCGCGGACTGTAGATACCACAGCCCGCTGGGCCAGTTCGGATCCAGACCGGTCAGCTCCCGGATCCGGCGCAACCGGTAATCGACTGTGTTGCAATGGATCTTGAGCAGTCGCGCGGTGGTCTGGCGCTGGAATCCGTTGTCGATGTGCAGGCGCAGCGTCTCGAGCAGATCCGGATGCGCCGCGATCCGCTCGATCACGGTCTGGAGATATTCGGTCGCCGGGCCGGGCCGGGTGAGCTGGTATTCGAGGGACAGCTCCCGGAACCGGTACAGCCGCGGCGGGTAGTGCAGCCGGTGGATGATCTCCAGCAGCTCGTGCGCGACCACGGTGGCCCGCGGAATTCCGGGCGCCTCGGCGGGCACCGCGACCGCGACGACCGGCGCGTGCGCCGCGCGCGAGAGCTGCGGCGCGAGTTCCGGGGGCAGATCGCCGTGCTCGCCCACCGGCACCAGCACCGTGCCGCCGTGCACGCCCAGCAGCGGTAATGCCTGTTCACCGCACACCGCGTACACCGCGTCCTGCACCCGGGCCAGCCGCGCGGCGCCGCTCTCGGACTCGGCCTGCACCGGAATCCGGCGTAGCGATTCCCCGGCGATACCCAGGGCGACGACGGTGTACGACTCGGCGACGGGGATTCCGGCGGCGCGGGCGACCGCGCCGACGCTCTCCCCGCTCATCAAGGCCGCACTCATCGTCGCCACGGCGCCGACTCGGTCGCCGGCCGCGGCCCGCAGCCGCTGCAGATGGGTCATCACCGCCACCATGGATTGTGGGACGCCGTCCTGATCCGGATCGTCCCGAGATAGCTTCTGCCGCATGCGGTTCGGTCCACCGCGCGCCTCTCCGACGGCTTCGGCATGGGATGTGTTGCGTAGCACTGACGGCCCCCGTCCTCTGGTTGCCCTGTGTCGGATGCCGACCAGATTAACGCCGATGCAACAAAGCATCAATAGTTGATTCAACGTCGGGTCATTTTTTGACACAATGTAACAATCTCAGTATCGTTGGTGCATGCCGAAGTGTCGCGACGAGGTCGACCAGCGCATCCTGGACGCGGCCCTGGCCAGAATCCTGCAGGTGGGCATCCGACGGAGCAGTCTCGACGACATCGCCCGCCGGTCCGGCATCAATCGCGTCACCATCTACCGGCGCTTCTCCGGCAAGGACAAGCTGATCGAGGCCGTGCTCGAACGCGAGACCGAACGCATGCTCACCGAGGTCGGCTCGATCCTCACCGACGCCGAGGACATCGACGAACGCATCGAACAGACCGTGCTGTACGTGCTGCGCCAGACCCGCATGCACCGGCTGGTCCGGCAGTTGCTGGACGTCGCGCCCGAAGAGGCGCTGACCTTCTACACGGTGCACGGCGGCGAGATGGTCGCCCTGGGCATCGGCTATATCGCCGATCTGCTCGACCGCGCCCAGCACGCCCGCCTGATCGCCCGCTACGACAGTGAGCCGATCGCGGAAATGATTGCCCGACTGGCACATTCGCTCATGCTGACCCCGAAGGGCGGGGTCGACTTCACCGTCGACGAGGCCACCCATCATTTCGTCCGCACCACCATCGTGCCGATGGTCAAGTACGGGATAGCCACGAGTTCGAAGGAGATCACCCGATGAATCAGACCGTTCCCCTCCGGCACCCCGCCGGACCCCGTCCCGTCCCCGGTCTGCGACCGTTCGCCCTGATGCTGGGCCTGGCCAAACCCTCCCCCGCGCGCTGGAGCGAACTCGGCGCGGGCCTGACCGTCGGCGATCAGCGGATGGACGAACTCGTCGACTGGATGTACCGGGAGGGCATGGACCGCACCCGGCCGCAGTTCGAGCAGGCGCTGCGCGAGGGTATCGACGCGGTGCCCGACGCGCCGGAACCGTTGCGCGCGTTCTTCGTTCACATCGAGACCCCGCCGCCGTGGCTGGATCGGGACAAGGTCGCGCGCGGCGAACTGGTCTTCCGCCTGGGCAGCGCGGACGGGCTCTACATCGCCCGCGACGTGTCGTTCCTCGGCGGCTATCTGGCCTCGGGCTTCAACAAGACGCTGCTGCGCACCGGCGCGCTGGAAAAGGGGCCGTCCAAGCGATTCGCCGAAACCCTCCAGTGGGCACTGGACGTCACCAGCGAGGGCGGGATGTCCCCGCTGGGCCCGGGTTACCGCTCCACGATCCACGTGCGGTTCATCCACGCCCTGGTGCGCCGCCACGTCGCGGCCATGCCCGACTGGCAGGGCGAGGAGTGGGGGCTGCCGATCAATCAGACCGATATGGCCGCCACGCTCGTGGGCGCGTTGATCGCGCCCTTCGTCGGCGCGATGGCGATGGGATTGCTGGCACCGCCGCGCGACCTCGAGGCCGCGGCCCATCTGACCCGCTACGTGGGCTGGCTGATCGGCGTGGATGATCAATTGCTGCCCAACAGCTTTCGCGACTCGGTCCGCGTTCTCTACCACTGCCTCACCGCCATCACCAATCCCGACGAGACCTCGCCGCAGCTCGCGGTGCCGATGGCCGACGATCCGCTGGGCTGGCACTATCCCAATCTGCCGGGACTGCGCGGGCGCATCGCCCGGCTCCAGCATCTGTCGGTCTCGAGCCTGTTCCTGGGCCCCTCGGCCATGCGGAAACTGGGGCTGCCCGGATATGTGCTGCCCTGGTATCCGCTGCTGCGCATTCCGATCAACCTGTTCCGCTCGATCACCGCGCGGATCGTGCCGGGCGGTGTGGCGCGCGCGGCCGTGCGCGGACGCCGCGCCCAGGAGAGATTCCTGCGCACCCTGATCGGTTCGGACGCCGCGGTCATCGGCGATTCGGCGCACCACATCGGGCACGCCGCCTGAGGCGGAACTCGCCCGGCGGCCCCGACCGTGGGCCTGCTGCTGAAATGGTGGGGTACCGCCGGGCGAGAGTGTGGCACCGGCCGCGCAGTGCGGTGCCACACGGATAAGTTACGTCGGGCCGACCGGGCCGCGGAATGCCGTGGCGGCAACGCTGGAATTGTTACGACGATTACCGGCCCCGGCTCGGAAAGCTCGACACCCTCACTTGCACAACGAGATTCGCACTCCCCCTCGACGCTGCCGGGCATCCGTCACGATCGCGGCGCATGGTACGCACCGCCGAGATCTCGGGAGGGACGATCGAGCCCTATTGGGGCATCGTGACAACACGAACTGTGACCGGATCCAAATATTCGGTGCCGCGCTCAGCACGAATCACTCGATTCTCTCGTGGCCGAAATAGCCGATGCATCAGGTATTGATGCATTGTTTCATTCGGGGCTATTCTGTCCTTCACTCCGAGAGAACATCCGGGACTACCGACCGGCCCCGGCCCTCGCGGCCGAGCCGAGCGTCGAATGGAGTACACATGTTCGTCACCGCTGACGTCCGCTATCCGCTCCCATCCATCGGTGATCAGCGCGCACCGCGCCGTGATCACCTCGTCCCCGCCGAACAGGCGGAGATCCTCCGGATCTGCCGGACGGTACTCACCGATCTGCTCCGCGCGCCGGACGAGCCCGAACGGGTCGCCGGCATCCTCGACCGCCTGCGCGAAGCGGTCGGAGCCGCTGCGGCACAAGGACTTTCCACCGAGCACTGCGCGGCGGCGATGCAGCGGGCGGCCCGCGAGAGCTTCGAGCAGCTCTCCCGGACGGCCGTCTCCGACGACGACCGGCTCGTCACGGCGACCAAGCGGTTCATCGAGATTCGCGAACTGGTCACCTCGACGATCGCCGAGACCGGCGTCACCGCGCTGCGCCCGGCCGCGATGGCGCCCGCGGTGCCCTTCCACGTCATCGCGGCCACCCTCGGGAATCTGCCCGTCGACTCGCCCCAGCAGGCCGAGGAGACCTACGCAGTCCTCGCGATAACCATTGCCGCACAGCAGGATTCCGGCCTCCCCGGCGATCGGGCGCATATGCGACACCGCGCCATGTGGGGCATCCGCACGGCCCTGGCCAACGGGTGCGAACTGCCGATGCTCTCGACGCTCGGGGACTGCGGCGGAACCATCCTGATCCCGTCCCGCGCGGCCGACGACGCCGCGCTGGAGGAGTTGATCGCGCAGTTGTCCGTCGCGGCGCACGTGCCGGTGACCGCGACGGTGTCCTTCGCGCCACGCACCGCCCTGGCCGACTTCGCCGACCACGCGCACGATCTGCTGGATCTCGTTGGGCGACTGGACTATCCGGCCGGTCTCTACCGCTTCGCGGACGTGGCGCTGGAGTACCAGATCACCCGTCCCGGCCCCGCACGCGACCGGCTGGCGACCATTCTGGACCCACTGGACGATCATCCGCACCTGCTCCAGACGCTGCTCACTCACTTGCAGACCAATCTGAACCGCCGCGATACCGCCAGACTGATGAACCTGCACCGCAATACGATCGATTACCGGCTGCGCCGCATCGAGGAATTCACCGGATACGATCCGCTCACCCAGCCCGGACTGTGGAATCTCCAGGCGGCGTTGATCGTTCGCGCCTACTGCCGGGGCGCGACGTCACCGGTTCCGGCGATCACCGCGTCCGCAGGAGCCTGAGGCTCCGCAACGAGCATCCGAGAAGCCCACGGCAACAACGGCTGCGGGCTCGCAGATTGCCACGACGTAGTCTCGATGCGACCCTCGAATCACGCGGCCCGCGAATCCGATGGATCGAGCGCACATCACCTCCGGCGCACATCACCTCGGGCGGGCACCACCTTGGCGCACATCACCTCCGGCGCACATCACCTCGGGCGGGCACCACCTTGGCGCACATCACCTCCGGCGCACATCACCTCGGGCGGGCACCACCTTGGCGCACATCACCTCCGGCGCGCACCACCTCCGGCGGGCACCACCTTGGCGCACATCACCTCCAGCGCGCACCACCTCCGGCGCGCACCACCTCCGGCGCGCACCACCTCCGGCGCGCACCACCTCCGGCGCGCACCACCTCCGGCGCGCACCACCTCCGGCGCGCACCACCTCCGGCGCGCACCACCTCCGGCGCGCACCACCTCCGGCGCGCACCACCTCCGGCGCGCACCACCTCCGGCGCGCACCACCTCCGGCGTACATCACCTCCGGCGTACATCACCTTGGGGGCGCATCACCTTGGACGTACATCGGCTGGGGCGCACATCGGCTGGGGCACAAGCCATCTCGAGCATCAGCAACCGGATTCGAAGGCCGCCCGCGACTACGGACGACCTCCACGTCCACTACCCTTTCAGACCCATCCCCTGGGCGAGCAGCGGCCACGAATTATGCAGTGCCTCTTCCCAATACGGCCAATAGTGCGTGCCGGTCGGGGTGAATTGGAATGTCGCCGGGATACGCAATGTATCGAGCCGGGTCTGGAGATTGTGGGTGCACTGATCGGCTGCGGCCTCGATGATCATGCCTAGGCCGAGGTTGACGTCACCGGCGGGCCCGCCGCGGGCCTGTTTCTGATAGTTCTGAATGTCAACCGGCGTGGGCAGCCCGTTCCCACTGGAGATGTAGAGCAGCGTGCCGCGCAGCTTCTCCGCGTTGACGAGCGGATCGTTCTGCACCCATTCCGGGCTGTCAGCGGGGCCGTACATGTTCTGCGGGTTGCCGCCCGCCCACAGGCCGATGACCAGGTTCACGAACATCCGCCCCATCGGATCGGCGATCTGCGCGCACCCGCTGTAGGCCGCGACGGACTTCCACAGTCCGGGCTTGGCCTCGGCCAGTTGCAGCACCGAGATTCCGGACATCGACAGACCGGTCAGGGCATTCAACCCCGTCGAGTGCAGGGTCCGGTCCAGCAGCGGCGGCAGTTCCGTGGTCAGGAACGTCTTCCATTTGTTCACGCCCAGACGGGGATCCGGCTTGTCCCAGTCGGTGTAGTAGCTGCCGCGACCACCGATCGGCTGCACGACGTTGATCGGCTTGCTACCGAGCCACTGGATCGCCGTGGTCTGCTTCTGCCAGTTCATCGGCCCCTCACCGGCGTCCAGGCCGTTGAGCATGTAGAGATCCGGCGCGGGCCGCGAGGTGTCGACCGGACGGAGCACGTCGACGGCGACCTCTTTCCCCATCGCCGCCGAATACACCTTCAGATGCCAGGTCCGCCCGTCCTTGACGATCGAGCTGACCGCCGACGGTTTCGGCGGCGCGGCCCCGCCGGGAATCGGCATCAGGAACAGCAGCATGGCCAGCGCTATCGCGACGGCACGCCGAGCGGCAACCTTGCACGGGTCGAAAACCATTGCATCCCTCGATAGTCGAACGGCCGGGGCGTCGGCGTCGGTCGCGCGATATCGCGCCGACGGACCCGACCACCCCGGCCGAAGTCGTTCTGTAGTCGATGACGGGCCGAGAGAGATCACTTCTCGGACAAGACTTTTCCTGGTTCCGGTACCGCCGGATGCGGTTCCGGCCGCGCACCGGCCTCGAAGGCCGACACCGTCGCGGCCGGCATCGGGCGCGCGATCGCGGTCGCCGCTCGCTCCGGCTCCGGACCGGATTCCTGCGCATGCGGCGGTTCGCTGTTCTCCGACTGCATCTCTCGCACCTCGCTCTTGAAGATGCGCAGCGAACGACCGGCGCCGCGGGCGGCCTCGGGCAAGCGTTTCGCCCCGAACAGCACGACGAGTACGCCGACGACGATCAACAGATGTGTGGGGCTCAGTGCACCCATGATCAACCTCCTGTCCCGAAGGCCGAGCGGCCCGGTGAACCTCACCGGGCCGCTCGGTTCCTCAGTTGTCGAAAATATTGCGGCAGCCCTCAGCAGCCCGGCAGGGTGGTGCCCGAGGAACCGGCGGAACCGGCCGCGGAGCCGGTGAGCGAGCACAGCATGCCGAGGCTGGAGTCGATCAACGCCGAGCCGGTGCTGAAAGCGACCGAATTCGCCGACGGGGCGGACGGCGTGGGGGCGGTCGTGGTGGTGGACGGCGACGGCGTGGTGCCGCCGCCGAGCCCCGGCAGGGACGACGAGCCGCCGTCGAGCCCGGGAATCGAGGAGCCGGAGCTGTCGTCCACGGGGGTCACCGCCAGTACCGCGGCGCTGGCCGGCCCGGCCGACAACGCCAATCCACCGGCGAGTGCTGCCGCCGCCATCAACTTTCCGAACTTGTTCATAGCCTGTTCAACCCTCTGCCTGCGCGGCTGATTTACATTGCACAGAACACATTATCCGGTATTTCATCGAGAACAAGACCGCTCGTGACAATGCACAACGGTATCGTGCGAGCGATGGTATCGAACGAACCGCATTTCATTATCCCATTCGCCGGTGCCGTAATTACCGATCGCGCCGATCACAAAGGCATACCGGCGCACGAAAACGAACCCGCCGACCACGGCCTCGTCGGGCCGAAAGGTATGACGGGTTCGTGGCGGCGCGGCGGGGTCGGCGCGGCCGGAATCCTGCTACGTGGCTTCCAGATCGAATCGGGGCAGCTCGTCCACGACAGGTCGCGGCTCGACCGGATACGTCCAGGTGGCGGCGTCGACAACACCGCCGTTGGCGGGATCGATCCACTCCTTGAACTCGACGGTCGCACCGCCGTCGACAGGCGCGCCCGGCGGTTCGGGAGCAGGTCCGGCCGAATTTCCCGGAGCCGGTTCGAATTCGCCGGTCAGAATCGAATCGTCACCGTCCAGCAGATATTTGGTGGCGATATCACGCGGGGACATACCGCGCAGTTCGCGCAACTGCGCCAGCGGCTCGCGAAACTCGTCCATCTCGGGACCGATTTCCGAGCGCAGCTGGTCCGCCGCACCCCCGACATAATCGCGAGCCTGCCGGAATGCGTCCATACTCCACTGGATGGCACCGGGCAGTCGTTCCGGACCGAGAATGACGAGGGCCGCGACGAGCAGAATCATGAATTCGGGCCAGCCGATTCCACCGAACATGTGTCGAGGGTAAAGGTCCACCGCCGAATCACGGGCCGCGATCGGGGAGATTGTGCCGATGCACAGCGTTCTGCCGGAATGTTTTGTACGCCCCGTCGACCGTCGTTTTCCGTCGATAACCGCTCAGCTGGGGCGATGCGGGCGCGAACGCATCGCCTCTTGTGCATAGTCACGATGATATTGCGATGCAGTGGAACTTGGTTAGTCTTTCTCTCGACCACTTAAGTTCGCCGCGCAGAGAGTTGCCAGAGGTTATGAGTGCAATGAAGAAGACATGTGCCGCAGTTGCGATCGCCGGTGGACTGGTGCTTGCCGCCGGCCCCGCGAATGCCGATATCCTCGGCGGCGGTTCGTCGACGCCGTCCACCGGATCGGCCGTGGTCGACAACGGGGTGCAGTTGGTTTGCGCTCTCGTCACCGGCATCACCGGTTCGGGGGCCTCGGTGATCGGATCCTCGGTTCCGGCCATCCCCGGCTGTAGCTGACCGAATCGAACACGAGCGCCGCAATCGCCGAGCGGGCCTCGGGCGGTGCGGCGCTCGTTCTCATCAATTCAGCCGCGCAGAAGGTTGAAGTGCATCATGAGTATCATCGAAAAGCTTTGCGTAGCAGCCGTTGTCGCGGGCGGCCTGACCATGGGCGCGGGCGCCGCGAACGCCGCCGCGACCCCGGCGCCGGTCTCCGCGGCGCCGGTGGCCGACGACGGCAGCGAGTTGTACGGCTCGACCGCGGGCGTGCCCAATTTCCTCAGTTCCGGACTGCCGGACCTGGGCTCGAGCGCCGGGTCCGTCGGTTCGCTCCCGGCGCTGGGCGGTTTCGCCCTCAATGCCGGATCGTGCGGCCTGGCCACACTTTCCAGCATTCCGTTCTGCGTCCCGGGATAAGTCTCGGACAATTCCCGGAATAATTCGAACCACCGCGGTTCGCGTGCCGCGGTCGTCGCATGAAATGTGGTGCCCATCCTCGATCGATACGAGGATGGGCACCACAGCTGTTTCCGGGCAGGAATGGCTGCTCCACCACGTCATATTGTAACAATGCACCAAATTTCGACACATTATTGACCAGCAGGATTACTCGTGCATATAGTTGGCGGGACTCGACCGCTGGCCTGCTGTCGATGAGGACGGATTCAATGGCCGACTCCGAAGTAAACCGCCGAAAGGTATTGAAGGGCGCAGCTGCCGGCTCACTGGCCGTGGCTGCCGCCGCGACGGCGGGAGTTGCGCAAGCGCAGCCCACGACCACGACGACCCCGTCAGGTACTCCGACACCCACCACGACCACGCCCGCGACCACCACCCCGTCGCAGACGCCGACCTCCGCGCCGTCGGCGGCGATGAACACCACCGCGGCGGCGCCCGGCAGCAACCGGGTCGTCGTGCTGGGCGGCGGCGTGGCCGGGATGACCGCCGCGCACGAATTGTCCGAGCGCGGCTTCCACGTCACCATCTACGAGCCGCGCGCCTGGGGCGGCAAGGCCCGCAGTATGGACAGCTCGATGCCGGTGTCCGGTGGCCGCAAGCCCGTGCCCGGTGAGCACGGATACCGCTTCTTCCCCGGGTACTACCAGGTCACCTGGGACACCATGGCTCGAATTCCGTTCCCGGGCAACAAGAACGGCGTCATGGACAACCTCGTCACGGTCCCGAGCGTCGGGATCGAGGAGCGGGGCGGCAACCTCACCATCCCCGGCGGGTTCTGGACCGGGGATGTGCTCGAGGCGGTGAACATCAACTGGATTCTGGACACGCTGCTGGGCGGTATGACCTGGATTCCCAAGATCCCCTACGGCGAGATGTACAACATCATCCGCAAGTGGGTGGTGTACCTCGGCAGTTCCGACGAGCGCCGCATCGGGCAATGGGAGAAGGTGCCGTTCGACAAATACTGCGGCATCGGACCGGGTTCCAATCCGACCGCGAAACTCATCGTCTCGAGCATCTGCCGGGATTTCGTCGCCGCGAAGGAGAACCTCGCCAGCGCGAAGACGATCTGCGGTGAGATCGAGTGCATCCTGCTGTCCTTCCTGGGTCGCAACGAGCACGTCAAGGGCAAGACCTTCGACAACTGCCTCTGCGGGCCGACCAACGAGGTGTGGATCGATCCGTGGGTCGAGCAGCTCGAGAAGCTCAATGTCGACATGCAGTTGGGTTCGGCCTGTCAGTCGCTGACGGTGAAGGACGGCAAGATCACCTCGGCCGTCATCAAGGACGCCTCGGGGGCGACCAAGGAGGTGGACGCGGACTGGTTCGTCGTCGCGTTGCCGCCGGACAAGGTCAGCACGCTGTTCAGCCCGGAGATCCTGGCCATCGATCCCTCGCTGGGCCGGATCAAGGAGCTGTTCTGCGACTGGATGACCGGCATCCAGTTCTACCTCAACACCGACACCATCGAATCGCCCGGACACATGCTCTTCATCGAGTCGCCCTGGCGGATGTCGGGCATCCACCAGACCCACCACTGGAAGCGGCTGCACCCGGACTTCTCGAAGGACTACGGCGACGGCAGCGTGAAAAGCATTCTGTCGGTTGACATTTCGGACTGGCGCACACCCGGCGTGCAGAACAAGAAGCGGGCCGACCAGTGCAGCCCGCAGGAGGTCGCCAAGGAGGCCTGGTACCAGATCACCTCGACGGCCGACAAGATCCACTCCAACAACCTGGTGGGCTGGAACCTGGATCCCGGCATGAAGTGGAACGGTTCGAGTTACACGAACGAGGACCCGCTGCTGATCAATACCGCGGGCTCCTGGGAGATCCGCCCCACCGGGCCGACCAAGATCCCGAACATGTTCCTGGCGGGTGACTACAACCAGAGCCAGATCGACCTCGCCACCATGGAGGGCGCGAACGAGGGTGGCCGGATGGCGGCCAACGCCATCCTGTCCGCGTCCGGGTCGACCTCCAAGAAGGCCACGATCTGGCCGCACAAGACCATCAAGGAGTTCGACGGCATCCGGCAGCAGGACGCCGGGCTCTACCGACAGGGCAAGAAGCAGATCTGGGACTCCTAGTCCTCGTGCGCTACCGATCCGAGCGGCCCGGAACTGTTTCCGGGTCGTTCGGCATTCGGTAGTCGTGACTTCTCCGTTACGCAGCGAAGAAACCGATTATGTACCTTTGATGCATGGCAGCAGCACGGGACGATATGGACGAACGAATTCTCGACGCGGCATTGACCCGGGTGTTGCAGGTCGGCATCCGGCGGGCGAGTCTGGACGACATCGCGCGACGTGCCGGAGTCAACCGGGTGACGATCTACCGGCGGTTCACCACCAAGGAGAACCTGATCGACGCCATGCTCGCCCGCGAGATCCAGCGCACGCTGGCCGAGGTCACCACGATCGCCACCGCCACCAAGGGCGTGGACCAGCAGATCGAGGAGACCATCGTCTACGTGCTGACCCGGACCCACACCCACCCGCTGGTCACCCAACTGCTGGACGTGGCCCCGGAGGAGATCCTCGACTTCTACACCGTGCGCGGTCAACAGTCGGTCAAGAGCGGCATCCGCTATATCGTGCACGTCCTGGAGAGCACCCAGAAGAGCGGCGCCATCGATCAGTACGACATCCGTCCGGTCGCGGAACTGCTTGCCCGCCTGGCACATTCGGTGCTGCTGACCCCGGTCGGGGATCTGGACTTCCGGGACGAGGACCAGGTCCGCGCGTTCGTGGCGACCAGTATCGTACCGTTGGTCAAACACGGCCTACCGACGCGCGCGACGGCCGACGGGCAGGGCCGCTCGCAACGCGCAAAATCCGCCCGTAGCAGCTGATTTCGGAATATTCACTCCGCACGATCACTGACGTGGTCGATCTCCAGGGTCGGCAGACCGTGTTTGATCAGCGGCACGATGGTGTCCAGCACGAACGCGTGCACGCGGTCGGTATCCCGGAAATCGGTCTCGCCCTCCGGCACGAACAGTAGCGAATGTGCCAGGCGGGCAAGCATTTCCGCCGTCGGTTGCGGATCGTAGCGATCGACCAGACCGGCGGCCTGCGCGTGCTCCAGAATGGCCACGATGTAGCGGCTGCCCAGGGAGACCAGTTGTCCACCGCGCACGGTGTAGTACCCCAGGCTCTCGCTGGGTGTCACCTCCAGCAGCCGGGTCACCAGCGGATGCGAGCGGATGCTCGCGAGGATGTGCAGCGAGACCGATTCGATCTGGGCGTCTATGCCCTCGGTCGTCACGCTCACCGCGGTGAGTTCGGCCAGCATGCGCCGCACCTCGCGGGACAGCACCGCGTCCACCAGATCCTCGGGTGTCGGGAAGCGGGCGAGCACATCGGGTTCGGCCAGGCCCGCGCAGCGCGCGACCTCTTCGATACTGGCCTCGCGAATGCCGGTGCACAGCATCCGGTCCAGCGCCACGTCCAGTATCCGCTCGTCGAGTCCACCCACCATGTATCAATGATACGGAACCGATCACATCGATTCATCGGGTTGTGCGGGAAATTCATCGGTGAGCCGGGCGGTTCGAGGGCGTCCCGGGGCCGACTAGCCTGAAGATCGAATTGCCGGTGCCCGCAGGATGTTCGGGCCATCCGGATCATTCGGACTATTGGGACATTCGGACGAGGAGGGTGTGTCGATGAAGGTGTTCCAGATCGGTGCCGCCGGGGGTGTCGGGCGGCCGCTGGCCGCGCTGCTGCACGCACGTGGCGACGAGGTGACCGGGATGCATCGCCGTCCCGAGCAGGCCGCGGTGATCGCGGAGACCGGGGCGACGCCACTGACCGGTGATCTGATCGCCGACAGTGTCGACGAACTCGCCGAGAAGTTCCGCGGGCACGACGCGGTGGTGTTCTCCGCGGGCGCGCACGGCACCGGGCGGGACCAGACCACCGCGATCGACGGCACCGGGCTCGAGAAGGCCGCCGAGGCCGCGCGCCGCGCCGGGATCTCGCGGTTCGTGCTGGTCTCGGTCTTTCCCGACGCCGGACGCGGTCGGCCGATCAGTGAAGGGTTCGAGCACTACATGCGGGTGAAGAAGACCGCGGATGTGTACCTGAGCCGTACCGATCTGGACTGGGTGATCGTGCGGCCGGGGACGTTGCGGGACGAGCCCGGGAACGGTTGTGTCACAGCGGGTCTCGCGATCGAGTACGGCGATGTGCATCGGGACGGGGTGGCGGCGTTCATCGATGCGGCGCTGCACCGGCCGGAGTTGAGCCGGGTCATCGTCGAACTCACCGACGGCCCGACACCCGCCGCCGAGGCCGTGGATCAGGTGATCGCGTCGACCGGGCCCGCTTCCTGACGGGCCGTTTTCGCTGGACCTGCCACTGAACGGAAACCGGTCGGCGCGCTCGACGCGCCCCGGCTACCGTGACGGTATGGGTCTCATCGAACTGGAGGGCGCGGTCAACGTCCGGGATCTCGGCGGTTTCGTCACCGCCGAGGGCCGGAGGTTGGCCGCCGGACGCCTGTTCCGCGCCGACGCGCTGCACAAACTCACCGACGGCGACGTGGCGGTGCTGGCCGGGCTCGGCCTGCGCACGGTGGTCGATTTCCGGAGTTCCCGGGAGATCACCGGGGCCGGGCCGGATCGCCTGCCGCCCGGTGTCGAACGGTTCGAGCTGCCGATCTCCGGCGGCAACATCACCGCCACCCTGAGTTCGGTCTCCGACGAATCTGCCACTGCCGCACCGGATCTCGGTGAGGGCCGGGCCGCGGAGGTGATGCGCCGGATCAACCGCCAGTTCATCACCGAACCCGACTACCGCGCCGCCTTCGCCCGCACCCTGCACCTGATCGCCACCCCCGACCGCGCCCCCCTGCTGTTCCACTGCACCGCGGGCAAGGACCGCACCGGCTGGATGGCCGCGATCGTCCTGACCGCCCTCGGCGTCCCCCACGACCAGGTCGTAGCCGACTACCTGGCCACCAACGACTACGTCTGGCCCTCCTACCAGGCCTGGATCACCCGCGCCGCCGAATCCGGCAAGATCCGCGACCCCGCCGCCATGCGCGAACTCCTCTACCAGGACCCGTCCTACCTGTCCGCCGCCTTCACCACCCTCGAATCCACCTACGGCACCTTCGACAACTACCTCACCAACGGCCTCGACTTCGGCCCCGAGGACCTGGAGCGCCTGCGCGCGGCGTTACTCGAGTAGCACACCACCGTCGACCCCGGGCCACAAACAACGTTGCTACCCAACCAGTTTGGGCCGACACCGTTGCGGCGAGTCGGGCAGACCACCACCGTCCTGCCGAAAACGGGCCATCGATCGCCGCACCCGAATGCCGCGCAACGTTGCGCCGACTTACCCGGCCGCTCGCGAACAACGTTGTCGACCAAGCAGTTCAGGCCGACAGCGTTGCGGCGGATCAGGCAGGCCACCACTGCCCCACCGAGACCGGCCATCGATCGCCGCACCCGAATGCCGCGCAACGTTGCGCCGACTTACCCCGCCGCTCGCGAACAACGTTGTCGACCAAGCACTTCAGGCCGACAGCGTTGCGGCGGATCAGGCAGGCCACCACTGCCCCACCGAGACCGGCCATCGATCGCCGCACCCGAATGCCGCGCAACGTTGCGCCGACTTACCCGGCCGCTCGCGAACAACGTTGTCGACCAATCGGTTCGGGTCGACAATGATGCGGCGAGTCGGTCAGGCCACCACCGTCCTGCCGAGAACGGGCCAGCGGTCGCCACACCCTCCCGAATGCCGCGCGACATTGCGATAACTCACCCGAACGCTCGCGAACAGCATGTCGCCCAACCAGTTCAGACCGACACCGGTGCGGCGAGTCGGGCAGGCCACCATCGTCTCACCGGGAACGGGCTATCGGTCGCGGCAGCTCCCGAATGCTGCGCAATATTGCAGTGGTTCACCCGGATGCCGGTGAACAGTGTTGTCGCCCAATTGGTTCGGGTATTCGGGGCGGGCAACGCAGTCTTATTCGGTGGGTAGGATGCGGGTGCATTGGTCGATGGTGGTGATGCGGCCGTCCGGGGCGAGTCTGCCGGTGAGGTAGATTTCGGTGGCGAGTAGGTTGCCGGTGCGCATGGTGGCTGCCAGGGTGTAATGGGCGGCTATTCCTTTGTCCGACAACATCATCGAATGGGGTTCGACGTGTAGTCGGCGGACGTTGCGGCGGGCGGGGCGCGCGTGGTCGATGAGGCGTTGGCGGTCCAGGGTGATGCCGTCGTTGCGGAACTCGAAGTCGGGGGCGAACCAGCGGTCGAGGATGTCGCCGGGGGCTTCGTCGCCGAATGCCATCCGTTCGGGGTAGTGGGTCAGGAATTCGGTCAGGTCGGCTTCGGTGTGGATGCCTGCGATGTCGGGGGGCGTCATCGTGTCACGCCCGTCGTGCGGGCGGCGTGGGCGAGGAGTTCGTCCACGGACCACTGGTCGTCGAGGTGGACGCCGCGTTTGGCGGCCAGGACCGTGCCGTCGGGGGCGATGAGGAAGTCGGCGGGCAGGCCCAGGCGTCCGCCGTCGGCGTGGGCGGGGGTGGGCGGCTTCTCGTGGCGGCGTACCGCCCGGATCTCGTTGGCGACGCTGCGGATGATGGCGGGCCAGCCGCGCGGGTCGAGCAGGGCGCGGGGGCTGGATTCGACGCCGAATTCGCGGTACAGCGCGCGGGCGGGGTCGGCGATCAGGTCCAGCGGGACGGCGGCGGTTTGGGCGCGCAATTCGGTTGCGCTGGAATGGAATACCACCACCTCGTGGATTCCGGCGGCGGTGATCTCATGGTGGCGTAGGACGAACGAGCGCAGGTGCAGACTGCACACCGGACATCCGGCGAAGCGGCGGAACTGCAAGTGCACCAGGCGATTCGGGTCGGGGACGGAGACTTCGGTTCCGGCGATGGTGATCAGCGTCCGGGCGGGCACCGATGACGACAATGACATGGCAACTCCCTTCGTAAGCGTACGAGATACGCTTATCTCCAGTATGCGCGTATCCCGTACGCTGTCAATCCGTGCCCCGCCCCCGCTCCCTCACCCCCGACGATCTCGCCACCGCCGCCCTGACGGTGATCGATCGCGACGGCCTGTCCGCCCTGACCATGCGGGCGGTGGCGCGCGAGCTGCGGATGGCGACGATGGCCCTGTACCGCTACGTCTCGGACCGCGACGAACTCGAAATCCTGGTCGTCAACCGCATTCTCGCCCCCGTCGACGTATCCCTCCCCCCGGACACCGACTGGTGTGAACGCGCCGCCCTGCTGCTCGACCGCCTGCGCACCGTCGCCTCCGCACACCCCGCAGCCATCCCGCTGACCCTGCGCCACCGCCAGTCCGCCCCCGCCGTCATGCGCTGGATCGAAACCATGCTCACCGTCCTGACCGACGCCGGTTTCACCGGCCCCGACCGCGTCATAGCCCAACGCACGATCGTCGGCTTCCTCCTCGGCCACCTCCAGAACGAGCACTACGCCTCCCTCGGCGGCCCCGGCACCACCCACCTGACCCACGCCCCCGCAGAAGAATTCCCCCTCCTCGCCGAAACCGCCACCCAAGCCAGCACCATGTCCCCCACCGACGAATTCCGCGGCGGCACAGCAATACTCCTCGAGGGCCTCACCGCCCACCTCGAACGGCTCCAGCCCGGCGAAGCCACGCTCGAGTAGCCCGACTTCACAGCACAACGGCCGGGGTGGGGACGATCGGATCGTCCCCACCCCGGCCGTGTCGAAAAGAACTACAGGCTCAGGACCGTGGCGGCGGCGGTGCCGGGGGCGCCGTAGACCTGGGCGTAGCCGACGCGGGGGTTGCCCGGGACCTGGCGGTCGCCGGCGGCACCGCGCAGCTGCTGGACCAGCTCGTAGACCTGGCGGATGCCGGAAGCCCCGATCGGTTCGCCGTTGGCGATCAGGCCGCCGTCGGTGTTGATCGGCAGGCGTCCGCCGATCTCGGTTGCCCCCTCGGCGAGCAGCTTCTCCTGGTCGCCGTCGGCGCAGAATCCGTTCTCCGCCATGTGGATCAGCTCCGCGCCGGCGTCGGTGTCCTGGAGCTGGATGACGTCCACGTCCTCGGGGCCGATACCGGCGGTCTCGAATGCCGCGCGCGAGGCGTACACCGTCGGCGACACGTCCTCATCGATGGCCGCCCACGTGCTGTGCACCTCGTACGCGCCGTACCGCCGCGTGCGAATCGCGGTGGAGCGCAAGTAGATCGGGTTCGAGGTGTACTTCTTGGCCAGATCACCGCGACACATGATCACCGCCGCCGCGCCCTCGTCGGGTGAGCAGAACATGTACTGGGTCAGCGGATAGTTCAGCATCGTCGAGTTCAGGATCTCGTCTTCCGGAATCGGCTTGCGCCGGAAGGCGTTCGGGTTCAACGCGCCGTTGCGGAAGTTCTTCGCGGCGATCTTGGCCAGCGTGCGCTGCGAGATGTTGTGGTCCTGGATGTAGCGATTGGCCTTGATACCGAAGAACTTCGTGGTGACGAACTGGCCGTTCTCCGCGTACCAGCCGGGCAGCCCGAGCTTGGCCGGATCGTCGGTGAACGCGCCGCGCGGATGCTTGTCCATCCCGACCGCGATACCGATGTCGTACCGGCCCGAGCGGATCGCCTCGGCGGTCTGCTCGATCGAACTCGCCGCTGTGGCACAGGCATTGAACACATTGGTGAACGGAATCCCGGTCAGCCCGACCAGCCGGGTGACCGCGTCCGGATTGCTCACCTCGTAGCTGCCGCCGAAGCCGAACTGGATGTCCTTCCATTCGGCTCCGGCGTCGGTGAGCGCGAGTTGGATTGCGTCCGCGCCCATTTCGATGGCGGTCTTGCTGAATCGGCCGAACGGGTGCAGGCCGACGCCGATGATGGCAACGTCGTTCATGTCAGGCTCCTTCAGGCCGGTTGGAATGCGATGGTCACGACCTCTTCGCCGTTCTCGTCCACATACAGCGGGACGAAGGTCAGCTCGAGTTCCATACCGGGTTTCAATGCGTCCGGATCGGCGGTGGTCAGCCGGGATTCCACGCGGACCTGATCACCGAGCTGCACCAGGCCGACGCCGAACGGTTCGAAGGTGTCGGCGGTCTCCTTGCCCGCGTAGGGCAGTTTTGGGACGAAACCCTGTGTCGTCCAAGCGATCAGCGTGCCGCGGGTGGGCAGCAGCACCTCGGACATGTCCGGGCCGCTGCACCGCGGGCAGCGGGCCTGCCGCGGCCACGTCACCGCACTGCACGAACCGCACCGGGTGCCGACGAGCTGTGGATTGTCCGCGGGCCACGTGGATGCTTCGGGCGCGAGCGCCTTGGCCATGTGCCGTCCTCCATCTGTCTTGTCACCCGCGACGGCACGTCGACCCGAGGGTCAGGTGTCCGAAACCGCGGATGGAAATCTAATTCTCATTTAATGTATACGTCATTTCCGTTCGTGTGAACATCCGGGCGATCACGGGCCGACAGCAGACGGTCCGCGGCGGTGTACACATCGCACGTACCGGCAGCGACCTCGGCCGCGAGCCGGTCCAACGCGGCGTCGTCACGCAACCGGCTCTGCGCCAGCGACAGGATCTGCGCCCGCGCCCGAGCACCGCGACGCGCACCGGTATCCGCGCGATGATGCGCGTCGATGGCCTCGGCCAACTCCGCGATGCCGGTGTTCTGCGACGCGACCGCGGTCAGGATCGGCACCGAAACCTCTTGGCGCAGATCACGAACCGTCTGTTTCGCCCCGTCCCGATCGGCCTTGTTCACCACCAGGATGTCCGCGACCTCGAGCAGACCCGCCTTGGCGGCCTGCACCGCGTCTCCCGCACCGGGATTCAGGATCACCAGCGTCGGATCGGCCACCGCCGCGATCTCGATCTCGGACTGCCCGACCCCGACCGTCTCCAGCAGGATCAGGTCGTACCCCAGCGCGCCCAGCAGCGCGATGGCCGCCGGGACCGCCGCGGCCAGCCCACCCAGATGACCGCGCGTGGCCACCGAACGGATCAGCACATCCGGGTCGTCGATGTGCTGCGCCATGCGGATCCGGTCCCCCAGCAGCGCACCACCGCTGTACGGGGAGGACGGATCCACCGCGAGCACCGCCACCCGCAGACCACGTTCGCGATAGGCCGCGACCAGCGCCGCGATCGTGGTCGACTTGCCCGCGCCGGGCGGCCCGGTCACCCCGGCCACCCGCACCGGCACACGCTCCCCCAAATGCGCGAGAACCTCTGCCCGCCGGTCACTTTCGACCAGACTCAGCAGCCTCCCCGCGGCCCGCAACGATCCCGTGCGGGCCGCATCGATGAGTTCGGCAACGCTCTGCATGTACTACCGCTGCCTCACGGCGCGGGTACCTCGATCACCGTCGCCGAACCCATACCGCCGCCCGCGCACATCGCGGCGATGCCGAATCCGCCTCCGCGACGGCGCAATTCGTGCACCAGCGTGACGATCATGCGAGCGCCCGAGGCCGCCACCGGGTGCCCCAGCGAGCAGCCGCTGCCGCTGAAGTTCACCGCGTCCGGATCCAGATCCAGCGCCCGGATCGCCGCGACCGGCACCGAGGCGAACGCCTCGTTGATCTCGAACAGCTTCACATCCGACAGCGAAATCCGGGCCTTGGCAACGGCTTTGGTGATCGCCTCGATCGGGGCCAGCCCGGTGACGGCCGGATCGACGCCGACCGACGCCCAGGACCGGATGTACCCGAGCACGGGCAGCCCGAGGCTCTCACTCGCCACCGCGAGGGCCGCGGCACCGTCGTTGGAACCCGACGCGTTACCGGCGGTGATGCTGAAACCCTCGATCTCCGGGTGCAGCACCTTGAGCCCGCCCAGCTTCTCGAGGCTGGTCTCCCGGCGCGGGTGCTCGTCGACCTCGAACAGCCCGTGCGGGGTCTGGATCGGGACGATCTCCTCCTTGAACCGGCCCTCGTCGATGGCCGCGATGGCGTTGCGATGCGAGCGCAACGCCCACTCGTCCATATCCGCGCGGGTGAGCCCGGCCTTGACCGCGGTGTTCCAGCCGACCGTGATCGACATGTCCAGCGTCGGGGCGTCGGGCCGTTCGGGATGCGACGGCGAGACCCACCGCTCGTTCCACTCGTCCTCGCCGACCTTCCACTTGACCTGCGGCGCAGTCGATTCCGAGTTCACCCCACCGGCGATGACCAGATCGTTCATCCCGGCCCGGATCCCGGCCGCGGCGGTCTGCACCGCGGACATCCCGGCCGCGCAGTGCCGGTTCAGCGCCATACCCGAGGCCGGGGTCAGCCCGGCGGTGATGGCCGCGTGCCGGGCGATGACGCCGCCACCGTAGCGGCCCTCACCGAGGATCACGTCCTCGACGCGGCTCGCGTCGACCTCCCCGGCCACCGCGGACACCACATGGTGGGCGAGGTCGAAGGCGTTGGTGTCGCGCAGGGTGCCCTTGCGGGCGGTCCCGATCGGGGCGCGCAGCGCGGACACGATGACGGCTTCAGGCATGAGTGTTCTCCAATTCGGCGACCAGGGTGCGGCGCACCAGTTTTCCGGTTTCTGTCTTGGGCAGTTCGGTCCGGAACACGACGGTGTCCGGGGTCTTGGACGAGCGCAGCCGCGACCGCACCCATCCCTTGATCTCCTCGGGATCGCCCTCGCCGACCAGCACGGCGACCAGGCGCTGACCCCATTCCGGATCGGGCACGCCGATCACCGCGGCCTCGCGGATGCCCGGATGATCCAGCAGTACGTCCTCGATCTCGGCGGGTGCGATGTTCTCGCCGCCGCGGATGATGGTGTCGTCGGCGCGGCCCTCGATGAACAGGTAGCCGTCGGCGTCCAGGCGGCCCAGATCCCTTGTCGGGAACCAGCCTTCGGCGTCCAGGGCGCTGCGGCCGCCGTACTCGCCGGAGATCTGTTCGCCGCGCACGAACACCAGGCCCGATTCGCCCGCGGGCACGGGTTCGTCGGTCTCACTGCGGATTTCGACCTCGATGCCGGGCAGCGCGCGCCCGACCGAGCCGAGGCGTTCGCGCACGGCCGGGTCCTGGGAGGCGAATGCCTCGCGGTGGTCGTCGGGGCCAAGGACCGCGACCGAGGACGCGGTTTCGGTGAGGCCGTAGGCGTTGACGAATCCGGTGTCGGGGAACACCTTCAGCGCGCGTTCGAGCACCGGACGCGGGGTGCGCGAACCGCCGTAGGCCAGGCTGGCCAGTCCGGGGGTGGCCGCGTCGTCACCGTCGACGGCCGAGACGATGCGGGCGAGCATGGTCGGCACGAGCATCGCGTGCGTGATCTTCTCCTCGCGCACCGTGGCGAGCCAGCGTTCGGCGTCGAAAGCGGGCAGGTAGACCACCCGGCGGCCGGAGTAGAGGTTGGACAGCAGATTGGTCAGACCCGCGATGTGGTACGGCGGTACCGATACCAGCGACGCGTGCCCGGGTTCGGAGCCGCCGAACTCCATGGTGTTGAACAGATACGCCATCAGGTGCCGATGACGCAGCAGCGCGGCTTTGGGTTCGGAGGTGGTGCCGCTGGTGTAGATGATCGCGGCAACGGCGTTCTCGTCCCAGGGCGGGTCGATCTCGTTCTCGTCGGCCGGAAGTTCGTCCGCGACCAGCGCGTCCAGATCCTCCGGCCGCAGCACCAGCGCACCCTGATGCTTGTCCAGCAGCGCCGTGAGCTGCTGTTCGCCGAGTCGGTAGTTGAGCGGGACGAACGGCACCCCGGCCAGGGCCGCGCCGAACAGCGCGACCGGATAGGCCAGATGACTCGAACCCAGGTAGAGCACCGCGGGGCGGTCCCGGATCCGGTCGGCGAGGAGCCGGGCATAGGCGCGCAGTTCGCGCGCGCTCAGTGAGCGGTCCCCGACCGTGATGACCGGTCGGGGCCCCGGTTCTGTGGCTTCCGTCTCCGCCGAGACGGCCATGTCTAGGATCATGCTGATGTTCATGAGAACATTATTCTCTCAGTCAGAGAGTAGTGATTTCAAGAGAGGGTAACGACATGCAGATCAGTGGAAGCTCGGCGATCGTGGTCGGCGGCACCGGCGGCCTGGGTGAGGCGACCGTCCGGCGGTTACACGCGGCCGGCGCGAAGGTCGTCGTCGCGGACGTCGCCGACGACAAGGGCAAGGAGCTGGCCACCGAGCTCGGCATCCGTTACGTGCACACCGACGCCACCGACGAGGACTCGGTGCTCGCGGCCATCGCCGAGGCGGAATCGCTGGGGCCGCTTCGCATTTCGGTCGACACCCACGGCGGCCCGGCCAGCGGCGGACGGCTCGTCGGCAAGGACGGCTCGCCGCTGGCGCTCGACGGTTTCCGCACCACCATCGAGTTCTATCTGACCGCGGTGTTCAACGTGCTGCGGCTGTCCGCGGCCGCGATGGCGAAGACCGAACCGCTCGAGGAGGGTGGTCGCGGTGTGATCGTGAACACTGCCTCGATCGCCGGGTACGAGGGCCAGATCGGCCAGTTGCCGTACTCCGCGGCCAAGGGTGGCGTGCTCGGTATGACCCTGGTCGCCGCGCGTGACCTGTCGCCGCTGGGCATCCGCGTGGTGACCATCGCCCCGGGCACGGTCAACACCCCCGCCTACGGCAAGTCCGCCGACAAGCTCGAGCAGTACTGGGGCCCGCAGGTGCCGTTCCCCAAGCGGATGGGCCGTTCCACCGAATACGCCCAGCTGGCGCAGTCGATCATCGAGAACGACTACCTCAACGGGGAGACCATCCGGCTCGACGGCGCGCTGCGCTTCCCGCCGAAGTGAGCGTCGGCGAATCGGGCACCCGCGGCCCCGGCAACGGCCGGGGCCCGGGTGGGCCGCTCGCGGGGAAGGTCGCGTTCGTCGCGGGTGCGAGCCGGGGTATCGGGGCGGCCATCGCACAGGGGCTCGCGGATGCGGGTGCGGCCGTGGCGGTCGCCGCGCGGTCGGAGACCGAGGGCCGGGTGCCCGGCACGATCGGCGCGGTCGCGGCGCGGATCGAGGCGTCCGGTGGGCGGGCGCTGCCGGTACCGTGTGACGTGTCCGACGAGGAATCGGTCGAACAGGCCGTTGCCGCAACGGTTTCCGCTTTCGGTGGGATCGATGTCCTGATCGCCAATGCCGGGGTGCTGTGGATGGGGCCGGTCGAGACGACGCCGTTGAAGCGATGGCAGCGTTGTATCGATGTGAACCTGACCGGGGTTTTTCTGGTGACCAAGGCCGTGCTCCCGCAGCTGAAGGCGCGCGGGGGTGGATCGATGATCGCGATCACCACGACCGGTGTGGACATGATCGATCGGGGCGCGAATGCCTATTGGGTGTCCAAGGCCGCGGCCGAGCGGCTCTATCTGGGGCTGGCCTCGGATCTGCGGGGCGACAACATCGCGGTGAACTGCCTGAGTCCGTCGCGGGTGGTGCTGACCGAGGGGTGGCAGGCCGCGGGTGGCGGCCGGGAGATTCCGGAGGAGATGGTCGAACCGCCGGAAACGATCGCCCGTGCGGCGGTGCTGCTGGCCGGGCAGGACGCGTCGGGGATCACCGGGACCGTGCAGCGCTCGGAAATACTTGTGCCGCAGGGTTGATCGGCGCAGCGGCCGCCGCAGATGAGGATCGGGCGGCCGCGGCTGGGCCGAACAGCGTTCCGCCCCAGGCGGTTCGGCGGCATCCACTCGTTCGGGGCGACCGTCGATTACGCGGCTGATCGGGTAGCTCGGTCCGGTTCGAAGCCGGACCGATCACCGTGGATCAGCCGTAGAGGTCGCGCACGACGGACTTCAGGATTTTCCCGGAGCCACCTCTCGGCAGTTCGTCGACGAAATGTACAGATCCGGGCACCTTGTATCCGGCCAGGCGTTCGCGGGCGAAGGTGAGTAGCGCCTGCGGGTCGATGTCCTGTCCGTCCGCGAGCACGACGACCGCGCGGCCGACCTCACCCCAGCGCTCGTCCGGGACGCCGATCACCGCGCACGCCGCCACCGCCGGATGGGCGGTCAAGACGTTCTCGACCTCGGCGGGGTAGATGTTCTCGCCGCCGGAGATGATGACGTCCTTCATCCGGTCCACGATGTAGACGTAGCCGTCCGGATCGACGGTGGCGACATCGCCGGAGTGGAACCAGCCCTCCCGCAACACTTCCGCGGTGTCGGCGGGGCGGTTCCAGTAGCCGGACATCACATTGGGGCCGCTGACGATCACCTCGCCGCGTTGTCCGTCCGCGACCGGCTCGCCCTGTGCGTCGACCACGCGCACATCACTGAAAAACGAAGGCACACCGGCGGATCCGACCTTGGTCTCCGCGTGTGCGGGGTCCAGCAGCAACGCGCCCGGTGACGCCTCGGTCATGCCGTATCCCTGCACGAAGGTGAGCCCGCGCGTCAGGTAACGCCGAATGGTGTTGTGCGGCACCGGCGCTCCGCCACACAACAGCACCCGGATACTGGACAGATCCGCGGTCTCCCAGCGGTCGAGCGCGGCCAGCGCGTCGTACATGGCGGGCACACCGAACATGCGCGTCACCCGATGATGCTCGATCGAATCGAAAACCACTGCGGGATCGAACTTCTCGAGCAGGACGACGCAGCCGCCCTTGAGCAGGACGGGCAGACACAGCATGCCCAGCGCGGCCGCGTGGAACAGCGGTGCGGAGACCAGCGCGACCTCGTCCGTGGCGACATCCGATTCGACCAGGACGTTGAGGCAGTTCCAGGTGAGATTGCCGTGGGTGAGCACCGCGCCCTTGGGACGTCCGGTGGTGCCCGAGGTGTACAGGATGACGCAGGGATCCTCGAGGCTCACCGGCTCGTCGGGAATTTCGCCGGCACCGTCGTCCGCGTCGTTCGCGTCGCCCACGAGCACGGTCGGCACATCGATGCTCAGCTCCCCCACGACATCTCGGTACACCTCGGTGTGGAACAGCACCCGCGCACCGCAATCGCCGAGGATGTAGTCGATTTCCGCTGCGGCACTGCGGAAATTCACGGGCACGAACACCGCGCCGATCGCACCGGCCGCGAACAGCAATTCCAGATACGCGGGATGATTGGGTCCCAGATAGGCGATCCGATCACCCGCGCGCACACCCGCGCCCCGCAACTCGCCGCAGACGCACGCCACCCGGCGAGACAACCGCGCGAAGGTGATCGACCGTCCCGCGCCGATCACCGCCACCGCGTCTGGTGTCATCCGAGCCCGCCTCGCGGGCCACGAGCCGAGTCCCCGATTCCGCACGATTCATCCTCCCTCGCGACCGTTCCGGTTGTGGCCGTTATCGTTTCGCCGGATCCTTCGACGGGTCGAAGGCGCCGAGTCCCGGGCGGTAGCTCTTGTCGTCCAGGAACTGGGACAAACCCTTCTCCCGGCCGTGATCGGTGTCCAGGGCCCGGGTCTGATCCAGTTTCGCGTACAGATAGTCCTCGGACTGCGACCAGCTCATCTCCGCCGCGAACCGGTAACCCACCTTGGCACTGTGCAGCACAACGGGATTCAGCCCGGCCAGGCGCGTGGCCAGCTCCCGCGTGCGCTCGCGCAGCCGCTCGGCCGGAACCGCCTCGTTGACCAGCCGCATCTGGGCGGCACGCGCACCGTCGAAGGTCTCACCGGTCATGATGAAGTACAGCGCGTCACGCTGCGGCACCGTGGCGGCCAGCGCCTTGGTCACCACGCTCCCCGGCGGAATGCCCCAGTTCACCTCGGACAGACCGAATTTCGCGGTCTCGTCGGCGATCGCCAGATCACAGGCCACCAGCGGGGTGAAGGCCCCGCCGAAGCACCAGCCGTTCACCATCGCGATGGTCGGCTTGGGGAAGTAGGCCAGCCGCCGCCACTGCCATTCGTTGCTCTCCCGGCGCACCTTGTACTGCAACGCGAGATCCCCCGTCGCCTCGACGTCGCGGAAGTACTCCTTCAAATCCATTCCGGCGGAAAAGGATTCACCCGCACCCGTGAGCACCAGCACCCGGCAGCGCGGATCTGCCTCCAGATGATCCAGCACCCGGCACATCTCGGTGTTCAGGGTCGGATTCATCGCATTGCGCTTGTCCGGGCGATTCAACGTCACCCAGGCGATGCCCTCCTCGAACTCCACGCTCACGGTCTCGCCCCAGGGCTCGGTCGCTGTCGTCATCGGCGCTCCATTATCAGTATTGCTGATGATTGCGTTCCCATGGTGCCGCCAGATCCCTTCGCCGTCAACAGCTACGGGCCACCGTTCGCCGCCGGACGATGTCGCCTACCGCTGATGGCCATGTCACGCGACAGGCCGCCTCGAGCACTCGCGGCAGGCAAGGTCACCGACCACCCAACCCAACCCCGACGAGCGCAGTCGCCTACCGCGCGAACAGGCCACCTCGAACATTCCGGACAGGCGAGGTCACCGACCGTTGAACAGCACGGTCACCTCCCGACAAGCGCGTCGCCTACTCGTCGATAGCCGAGGTAGCCGAGATGCCCCGGGAGGCGGCCTCGGCGGTCAGCGCGGACACGCCCTGCCGAAGCGCGGCACGAAATTCCGTCCCCCGGCGTGTGGTCATCTCGGCGAGCAACCCGGATTCGATCTCCGCGATGTGCGGCGCGACCTGGTCGAGCAGTTCACGCCCCCGCTCGGTCAGCGACGCGACCAGCACCCGGCGGTTGCCCGGATCGCGATCCCGGCTGATCAGCCCGCGATCCTCCAGCGCGCGCACCATGACGTGCATGGTCTGCGGGCGCAGGAACGCGCGGCGGGCCAGTTGCGCCGAGGACAGCCGACCGCGCCGTTCGAGCACCGTCAACGCCGTGTACTGCAAGGTGGTCAGCCCGAGCGGGCGCAGCGCGTCGTCCATCACCGCCCGTACGGCCAGCTCCAGCTGTTTGATCAGGTACAGCGTCGAGGGCGGGGCGGCCGCGTCGGGATCGTCGTTGGCTGCGGTCACGGAGGTCATCTTCGCATCGCGGCGCGGCGGCTAGGGTGTCCCGTATGGCGCGGGAGCCGATCGACCGGGTCGCGGGCGGCTGATGGCCAGGTCACCCAGCGGCGAATCCGTACTGTCCCGGGCGGTGCGGATCTTCGAGGCGTTCGACGCCGACACCCCCGCCATCGGTGTCTCCGAACTCGCGCGACGCACCGGTCTACCGATCGCGACCACCTCGCGCCTGGTCAACGAGCTGATCGGTTACGGCTGGCTGCGGCGCGACGCCGATCGCCGCATCCGCATCGGCGTGCGGATCTGGGAACTGGTCTCGCGCGCCTCCCCCACCCTGGGCCTGCGCGAGATGGCGATGCCGTTCATGCAGGATCTGCACGCGGTGATCGGCAATCACGTGCAACTGGCGGTCCTGCAGGACAGCGAGGTGCTCTACATCGAACGCCTCTCCGCGCCCGGTTCGGTCCGCAATCTGAGCCGTTACGCCGGACGGCTGCCCCTGCACGCCTCGGCCCCGGGCCTGGTGCTGCTCGCGAACGGCCCACTGGAACTTCAGGATTCGATCCTGACCCGGCCACTCGATCGGTTCACCCCGAACACCGTCACCGATCCGAAAGCATTGCGCGCCTTCCTCGGTGAGATCCGCCGCACCGGAATCGCCTTCTGCCCAGGACATCTCGACGCGACCACCACCTCCATCGCCGCACCCGTGCGCACGGTGCGCGGACTCGTCGTCGCCGCGCTCGCCACGATCGTCCCCAACGACGACGCGGCCCGCAGCATCGCTCCCGCCGTGCAGGCCACCGCGCGCGGCATCTCCCGCGCCCTGGGCGCGGATCGCTGAATCTCATCCATTCAATGGGAATGTGGTAGTGGCACGGGACACACCCTCGCCATGCTGTCACCAATGACCAGGCCAAACCCGGCGGCGGGTGGCGGCGACAGAATCGAGAAACCATGCCCATCACTCGTGATCTGCTCATCGGCGGCACGGACCGGCCCGCCCGCGGCGGCCGGACCACCACCGTGACGACGCCACACACCGGAGCCGTCCACGCCACCGTCGCCGCGGCCGAACCCGACGACGTGACCGCCGCGATCACGGCCGCCGACAACGCATTTCGCGACTGGGCCGCACTGAGCCCCTTCGAACGACGCGCGATCTTCCTGCGTGCCGCCGATCTGCTGGAGGCCAGGACCGAGCAGGCCGTGCAGACCATGGCCGGGGAGGTCGGCGCGGCCGCCGGGTGGGCCGGATTCAACGTGTGGCTCGCCGCGAACACCCTACGCGAGGCCGCCGCCGCGATCACCGCCCCGCGCGGCGAGGTACTCACCACCCAGCAGCCCGGCATTCTGGGCCTGGCGGTGCGGCAACCGGTCGGCGTCGTCGCGGCCTTCGCGCCCTGGAACGCCCCGATCATCCTGGGCATCCGCGCGCTGGCCGCACCGCTCGCCGCCGGGAACACCGTGGTCCTCAAGCCGAGCGAATTCGCCCCGCTGGCCAGCGGACTGTTCCTGGCCGACGTGCTGCGCGAGGCCGGACTGCCCGACGGCGTGTTGAACGTGATCACCAACGATCCCGCCGACGCACCCGTCATCGCCGAGACCCTGATCGCCGACGACCGCGTCCGCGCGGTGAACTTCACCGGCTCCACCGCCGTCGGCCGCATCATCGGAACCCTTGCCGCACAACACCTCAAGCCCGCCGTGCTCGAACTCGGCGGCAAGAATTCGGTGATCGTGCTGGCCGACGCGGATGTGGACTACGCGGTCACCGCGGCGGCATTCGCGATGTGCAACAACGTCGGTCAGATCTGTATGTCGGCGGATCGGCTGCTCGTGCACGAGTCTCTCGCGGAGGAGTTCACCGACAAACTCGCCGCCGCGGTCGAGGCACTGCCCGCGGGCGATCCGGCCGATCCGACGACCGTGATCGGGCCGCTGATGAGCCCGGCGGCCGCGTCCCGGGTGGCCGCGCTGGTCGCCGACGCGGTCACCGACGGCGCGAAACTCGTTGCGGGAGGCGGTGATCCGAACGGTGCGCACTATCCGGCGACGCTGCTCACCGATGTCCCCGCCCACGCGCGGCTCCACCACACCGAATCCTTCGGCCCGGTCTGCGCGATCGACACCTTCGAGACCGACGACGAGGCCGTCGACAAGGCGAACGACACCGAGAACGGCCTGTCCGCGGGCGTGATCACCGAGGACACCTCGCACGGCCTGCGGGTGGCCGCCCGGCTGCGCACCGGCATCGTGCACATCAACGATCAGACCGTCATGGACGAACCGCAGGCCCCGTTCGGCGGCTTCAAGAGTTCGGGCTACGGACGTTTCGGCGGACGCTGGGGTATCGAATCCTTCTCCAACACAAGGTGGCTCACCATGGCCACCGACCACGCCCGGTTCCCGTTCTGAGCCGTGCGCACCACCCGTACCCCCGCACCCCGGCGACGGATCCGCCGCCGGCGAACCAGTCAGGAATCGATCATCCTCAGCAATTCCCCTGCCCGGCACCATATTTCGAAGCGAAAGGACGATTCATGCGCACTCGCGTAGCGATCATCGGCGCTGGACCCGCCGGACTGTTCCTGGCGCAGCTGCTCGACGCGGCCGGAATCGAATCCGTACTCGTGGAGCGGCGCAGCGCCGAATACGTGAAATCCCGTATCCGCGCGGGCATTCTGGAGTCGGCGTCGGTGCGGCTGCTGCGCGAGGCCGGGGTCGGGGATCGGATCGCGCGGGACGGGATCGAACATCGCGGCATCCATCTGCAATGGCCGGGCGAGCGGCGGCATCTGGATTTCGTGGATCTGACCGGGAAATCGGTGTGGGTGTACGGGCAGACCGAGGTGACAAAGGATCTGATGGCCGCGCGGGAGCGGGCGGGGCAGGCGGCGTTCTACGAGGTGTCCGATGTCGAATTGCACGATGTCGAGTCCGATTCTCCCGCAGTGACTTTCACCGATGCCGAGGGGCGGGCGCAGCGGATCGACGCCGAGATCATCGCGGGCTGCGACGGATCACACGGTCCCAGTAGGCATTCCGTCCCGCGGCAGCATCGCCGCACGCTCGAGCGCACCTACCCGTTCGCCTGGCTCGGCATCCGCGCCGACGTCGCCCCCTCCACCGACGAGCTGATCTACGCCTGGCATCCGGACGGTTTCGCGCTGCACAGCATGCGCTCACCCACCGTGAGCCGCTTCTACCTGCAAGTTCGCCCCGACGAGGACCTCGCCGACTGGAGTGACGACCGGATCTGGGACGCGCTGTCCACCCGCTTGGGCCTGGACGGCTGGACGCTGCACCCCGGCCCGATCACCGAACGCAGCGTGCTGCCCATGCGCAGCGTGGTCACCTCCCCGATGCGCCACGGACGCCTGTTCCTGGCCGGCGATGCCGCCCACACCGTGCCGCCGACCGGCGCGAAGGGGCTCAATCTCGCCATCGCCGATGTCGCGCTGCTGTCCCGTGCCATCGCCGAATGGCTCGGCGCCGGTGATACCCGGCTCGCGGACGCCTACTCCGACACCGCGTTGCGCCGGGTGTGGCGGTGCACCCACTTCTCGTGGTGGATGACCACGATGCTGCACCGGCACGGCGACGAGTTCGATGCCGGGCTGCAACTCACACAGTTACAGCGCGTCGCCCAATCTTCCGCCGCCGCAACCGAACTCGCCGAGAACTATTCCGGAATCCCCATCGAAGGACTGCCATGACCACCCCGCTCACCGGCTACCGGCCCGACCCGCCCGGCACCCATCCCCCGCTGGACTCCCCCGAGTACCGCTCGACCGCGCTGCGGCATCCCGATCAAGCGCTGATCCTGTTGCCGCACACGCTGACCGAGATCACCGGCCCGGTGCTGGGACACGACGCGGTGCGTCCCGGGGAACACGATCTGACCTTCCAGCATCGCGGCGAGCCGATCGGGCAGCGCATCGTCGTGTTCGGGCGGCTGCTCGACGGGGACGGCCGCCCGATCCCCGATTCGCTGATCGAGATCTGGCAGGCCAATGCCGCGGGCCGCTACCGGCACATCGGCGACCGCTGGGACGCGCCGCTGGATCCCAATTTCGACGGTGTGGGGCGCACGCTGACCGACAAATTCGGCCGCTACGAGTTCGTCACCATCCAGCCCGGCGCGTATCCGTGGGGTAATCACCACAATGCGTGGCGGCCCGCGCACATCCACTTCTCGGTCTTCGGGCGGGCGTTCACCCAGCGCCTGGTCACCCAGATGTATTTCCCCGGCGATCCACTCTTCCACCAGGATCCGATCTTCAACTCGACTCCGGAAGACGCACGGCCCCGGCTGATTTCGCGTTTCAGCCTGGAACGCACCCGGCCGAACTGGGCGCTGGCCTTCGAGTTCGACATCGTACTGCGCGGGCGCGAGCAGACCCCGTTCGAGGAGCCCCACCATGACTGAATCCACCACCGAACTACCCACCACCCCGTCGCAGACCGTGGGGCCCTTCCTCACCATCGGCCTGGACTGGGGTCGCGCCGGAACCCTGGTCGTCCCCGAGGGCACGCCCGGGGCGTTCTGGATCCGGGGCGAGATCTTCGACGGTCACGGCGATCGGATTCCCGACGCTCTCGTGGAGACCTGGCAGGCCGCGCCGGACGGGCGTTTCGATCACCCCGAGGATCCGCGCGGACGCCACCCGGGCTGGCGCGGGCTGGGCCGCAGCGACACGCGTCTCGGCGAGTTCGCCATCCACACAGTGCTTCCCGGCCCGGTGCCCACGCGCGACAGTCGGCCGCAGGCTCCGCACATCGATGTGTCGGTCTTCGCGCGTGGCATGCTGCACCGCGTCGTCACCCGGATCTATTTCCCGGATACTGCCGAGGCCAATGCCGCGGACCCAATCCTGTCCACCGTGCCGGAGGATCGTCGAAACACTTTGTACGCCACCCATTCCCCCGACGGCTATCGCTTCGACATCCGTTTGCAGGGCCCCGGGGAAACGGTCTTCTTCGATGTGTGATCGGGTGGAGAACTCCGGACTCACCGGTTCGATCACCCGGGCGAGCCGGTCTGCCCACGAGCGCGGGAACAGGAGCTGACGGTGTCCGAACTCTTCGATCCGATTCTCGCGGCCGGGCCGGTGCAGGCGGCGGTCTCCGATGTGGCGTGGTTGCAGGCCATGTTGGATGCCGAGGCGGCGCTGGCGCGCGCGGAAGCCGAGGCGCGAGTGATACCCGCGAAACACGCGAAGCGGATCGCCGACGCCTGTGCCGCGGAATTCTACGATGCTGTCGAAATTGGTAGGGCTGCAACAGGTATCGGCAACCCGGTGGGACCGCTGGTGAAGGCGCTCACCGCTCGGGTGGCCGAATCGGATGCCGCCGCTGCCGGGTCGGTGCATCGAGGAGCGACGAGTCAGGACATTCTCGATACCGCCGCCATGCTCGTCGCGCGCACAGCACTGCGAGAACTGCTCGGGCAGTTGGAGTCCTGCGCGGACCGGCTGGCGCTGTTGGTCGCCGATCACGCGTGCACACCGCAGGTCGGGCGCTCGCTGTTGCAGCAGGCGGTACCGATCACCTTCGGATTCACCGCGGCGGGTTGGCTCTCGGCCATCGACAGCGCGTCGGAGCGAGTCAGCGAGGTCCGCGACCATCTGGCCGTCCAATTGGGCGGCGCGGCAGGAACTCTCGCCTCCCTCGACACCGCCGGACCCGACGTACTGGCCGCCTTCGCCCGGCACACCGGCCTGGCCGAGCCCGTCCTGCCCTGGCACACCGACCGCACCCGGATCGCCGACCTCACCGGGGCCTTGGCCACGACCTGCGGCACGGTCGCCAAGATCGCCCGGGACATCACGCTGCTGGCGCAGACCGAGGTCGGCGAGGTCGAGGAGGTCGCCGAGGGCATCGGCGGATCATCCACCATGCCGCACAAGCGCAACCCGATCGCCGCCGTCCTTGCCACGGCCGCGGCCGCGCAGGCCCCCGGACTCGCGGCGACCCTGTATTCCACTGCCGCACAGGAGTATCAACGCGCCGCCGGTTCCTGGCACGCCGAATGGCACCCCCTCACCGAACTGCTGCGCACCACCGGCACCGCCGTCCACTGGCTCGACACCAGCCTCACCCGGCTGCGACCACACCCCCGCCGAATGCGCGAGAACCTCACGGCCACAGGCGGACTCCTGATGGCCGAACGCATCACCACCGCCCTCACCCCCGCGATCGGACGCCTCGCCGCCCACGAGGCCGTCACCGAATGCGCCCGACGGCACACTGCCACGGGAGCCGACTTCACCCAACTCCTCACCGATCACCCTGTCCTGCAACAGCATCTGGACCGTCGCCGCATCCAGTCACTCCTCGCCCCCACCGGATATCTGGGCAGCGCAACGACATTCATAGATCGCGCCCTGGCTGCCCATCGCCGACGACCGGTCAATTCCCCGGCACGTGCCACCGACGAACACCGCCACGTCGATCACACAGCCGACACCGCCCGGCAACGCGGCATCTCCGCAACCACACCGGAGGTCGCCGACCGCATCCCAGTACGCCGGACAATTACCGACCAGCCCGGACCGCCAACGGAACCTGCCGAGATCTCCCACCGCGCCGATACCTCCACGCGGTCTAGCGAGGCGCATCACCGCAGCGATCCAGTGGCCGACCAGCCCGGACCGCCAACGCAACCTACCGAGATCTCCTACCGCGCCGATACCTCCACGCGCTCGAGCGAGGCGCATCACCACGGCGATCCAGTGACCGAACGGCCCGCAACCCCCCTCGATCCCGTCGCCGTCCACTACCGCACAGATGGCCCTGCCGACGGCGTGCCAATTCTGCTCGCGAACTCGATCGGCAGTGACTCGAGCATCTGGGACGACTACGTTAATCCATTGGTGGACAACGGTTTCTGCGTGATCCGACACGATATGCGCGGCCACGGCGACTCGCCGGTTCCGGCAGGCCCGTATCGAATCGAGGACCTGGGCGCAGACGCACTCGACCTGCTCGACCGTCTCGGCGCGGAGCAAGCACACATCGTCGGCATCTCGCTAGGCGGCATGCTGGGTCTGTGGCTCGCACGGCAGCATCCGACGCGAGTCCGGTCGCTGACGGTGTGCTGTAGTTCGGCCCACCCCGGGAACAGGCAGATGTGGATCGAACGCGCCGCCCAGGCCCGCGCCGACGGGATGGAGGCCATTGCCGACGGCAGCCTCACCCGCTGGTTCACTCCCGCCTGGCGCATGACCCACCCGCACCGCGCCCGCGCCCTGCGCGCCCTCACCGCCGACACTCCACCCGAGGGCTACGCCGCATGCTGCGAACTGCTGTCGGAATTCGATCTGACACCGGATCTTTCGGAGATCACCACCCCGACCCTGGTGATCTCCGGAGCCGACGACAACGCCCTGCCGCCCGAACACGGCAGGCTCATCGCCGACGGAATCCCACGGGCACGATTCGAAATCGTCGACAGGGCAGCACATCTGGGCACCGTGGAACAAGCCCCGCAGTTTCTGGAACTGATCCGCAACCACCTCCGGGAGAACTCGTGAACCTCGACAACGCCGGAAACACCGTCCGCCGCGAGGTGCTCGGCGACGAGCACGTCGACCGCGCCATCGCCCGCACCACCGAATTCACCCGCCCGTTCCAGGAGTACATCACCGAGGCCGCCTGGGGTGCGATCTGGACCCGTGCGGGCCTGGACCGTCGCACCCGCAGCGCGATCACCCTGGCCGTCCTCACCGCACTGGGCTGTGAGGGCGAGATCGCGATGCATGTGCACGGCGCACTGCGCAACGGCCTGACCCGCGAGGAGATCGCCGAGGTGCTGCTGCACACCGGCGTCTACGCGGGCGTGCCCAAGGCGAACGCGGCCTTCGCCATCGCCTCGGCGGCCCTGAACGACAGCGCCACAACCGAATCCGAGTAAGGAGACCTCAGCCGATGCCACCGTTGGCGTAGATGACCTGACCGTTCACCCAACGTCCGGGACCGGCGAGGAACGCGACGGATTCGGCGATGTCCTCGGGCGTGCCCAGCCGCTCCAGCGGCGGCGCGGCGGCCAGCCGATCGATCTGCTCCTCGGTCTTGCCGTCCAGGAACAGCGCGGTCGCGGTGGGACCCGGAGCCACCACGTTCACCGTGACGTCGCGGCCGCGCATCTCCCGCGCCAGGATCAAGGTCATGGCCTCGACCGCGCCCTTCGTCGCGGCGTAGGCGGCATAGGTCGGCGGCTGCAACCGCGTGATCGAGGTCGAGAAGTTGATCAGCGCGCCACCCGGCCGCAGCCTGCGCGCCGCGAGCTGCGAGACCACGAAGGTGCCGCGCACATTGACCCGATGCATCCGGTCGAACGCGTCCAGATCCATCTCCGCGACCGGTGCGAGCAGCATGATCCCGGCGGTGTTGACCACCACGTCGACCCCGCCGAACCGCTCCTGCACGGTATCGAACAGCTGCCCCATCTCGGCGGGATCCGCCACATCGCCCGGTAGCGCGATCGCGACACCGCCTGCGGCAGTGATGGATTCGACGACCTGGTCCGCCTTCGCCGCGCCGCCCGCGTAGTGCACGACGACCTTCATTCCGTCGGCGGCCAGCCGCTGCGCCGCCGCCCCACCGATCCCACCGGAACCGCCGGTCACGATGGCGACCCGTTCCGTTGCCTGCCCTGTAGTCATGGCCTTCTCCTTGGAGAGTATGTGAACATCTCGTACACTAATGAAATATGAACGAGTTGTCCATATACTTACAGGGGTTGCGGACCCACCTCAGCGGACCACACCCACAACAGTTCGGAGCACCCGTGCCACAACCCGACACACCCCGCCTGCCCCCCGGCCGCGGCCGCCGCCCCGCCCACGAGGTACGCAGCGCGACCCTGGCTGCGGCCTCGGATCTGCTGTTCTCCCAAGGCATTCGGAGCATCACCTTCGAGAAGGTCGCCGCCCGCGCCGGGGCCAGCAAGGTCACCCTCTACAAATGGTGGCCCTCCCCCGGAGCCCTGGCATTCGAGGCGTACTTCGCCGCCGTCGAGGACACCCTCGCCTTCTCCGACACCGGCGACATCCGCCGCGACCTGACCACGCAACTGCACGCGTTCGTCGACCTGCTGGACCGCAACGGCTCGGTCATCGCCGAGATCATCGGGGCCGCACAGACCGATCCCGGCCTGGCCGCCGCCCTGTCCGAGCAGTACATCCGCCCCCGCCGCAACCTCGCCGTCGAACGCCTCACCATCGCCCGCGCCGCCGGTCAGATCCGCCACACCGCCGACCTCGAAGCCATCGTCGACCAACTCTGGGGCGCGTGCTACCACCGCCTCCTACTCCCCACCGAACCCCTGACCATCGAGTTCGCAGATGCTCTGATCGCCAATCTGTTCCCCGGCATCGCGCCGTAGGCTCGAACCGGGCGACACCACCCGACAGCGGAACAGCGTGCGGGTCGACGCATCACAGATCGGGGATACGAACCCGACCGAGGGTCCACCAGTCGCAGTCGGCATCCTTCGCAGAGTCGGTCCGAATGCGACAGTTAACTGTAAAATCCACGGCCTCAAGGGATTTCGCACATCCCACCGAGGCGGCACGGAACGGACAACGACATCGCCCGCCGCTCACCGGGACGAAGCGGCAACCGATGAACTTCCGCACGCGGTAGCCTCGCGGCATGAGCATGGTGGATGCCCCGATCGTGGCGGTGACCGTGTATCCGGGGCAGGCGCGGATCACCCGGCGCACGACCGTCATCGTGGAGGCCGGGGAGCAGTCGGTGGAGGTCGGCGGGCTGCCGTTGGGGCTGGTCCGGGATTCGGTGCGGGTGAGTGGGCGGGGTGCGGCCGCGGTGCTGGGGGTCGATGTGGGGGTGCGGCGCCATCCGCGTTCGCCGGACGCGGTGGTCCGGGAACTCGAACAGCGTGCCGAGCAGATCCGGGCGCAACTCGCGGAACTCACCGATGCCCGCACGGTCGAGGACGGCCGGGCCGAACTGCTCAACAACCTCGGCCGACGCTCCGGCAGCGCCTTCGCCAAGGCCCTGGCGACGGGTGAGATCGAGCCGGATCGGGTTGCGGGACTGAGTGATTCGCTCGCACAGCAGCTCGGCGAGACACTCGCACGACAGCGCGAACTACAGCGTCGGCACGAACTCCGCACCGAGGATCTCGCCGCCGCCGAACGCGAACTGGCCGAACATCACCGCAAGCGCACCCCGGACCGACAGCAGGTCGCGGTGTCCCTGGACGTGCACGAAGCGGGTGAGCTGGAGCTCGAACTCTCCTACGTCGTCGACGACGCCCGCTGGATCTCCACCTACGACATCCGGCTGCGCGACGACCGCCTCACCCTCGGCTGGTACGCGGAGATCACCCAGAACACCGGCGAGGACTGGCCGCAGTGCGAACTGGCCCTCTCCACCGCCCGCCCGGCCGTCTCGGCGCGGCTGCCCGAACCCGAGCCCTGGTTCCTGGACCGCCTGCGCCCACCACCACCGCCGAATCCGATGGCTTACGGTGGCGCGCCGGATGCCGCGCCGTCCGCACCCGGAATGATGCCGCGCGCCAAGGTTTTACGCGCCGCCATGGCCGAACCTGCCCCGCCCGCAGTCGAACACGGCGCTGCGGCGACCACTTACCGTCCGCCGCAACGCATCGCGGTCCCCAGTGACGCGACCGCGCACCGCACCACCGTGGCCACGCTGGATCTGGATGCCACTCTCGATCACATCACCGCACCCGCGCAGAGCCAGGAAGTGTATCTGCGGGCGACCGCGGTGAACACCTCCGAGCACACGCTGCGCCCGGGCCGGGCCTCGGTGTTCCACGACTCCGAATTCGTCGGCACGACCGGACTCGAGATCTGGGCCCCGGGCGAGGAGATCGAGCTGAATCTCGGTGTGGACGAACGGATTCGGGCCGAACGCGAACTCGTGCGCCGCACCGCCGGAAAGGGTGTGATCGGCAGCGTGACCCGGCGCGAGGTCCGCTATCGCATCACCGTGGGCAACTACGGCCGCCGCGCCACCACCGTCACCGTGCTGGACCGGCTCCCGGTCTCGCGCGACGAGGGCATCACGGTCCGCGACATCACCTGCCGCCCCGATCCGGAGCAGCGCACCGACCTGGGCGAGGTGACCTGGCGGGTACCACTGGAACCCGAAGCGACAGCGGAGATTTCGCTCGGCTTCCGGGTCGACACCGCCAAGGGCGTCGAACTTCAGGGCTGGCGCGAGTAGCTACCCGAGAAGTCCGGCCTCGTCCGGGTGACGGTCGAACCACGGTCGCGCCGTTTCGATTTCGGCGGCGAGTTGCAGTAACAGGTACTCGCTGCCGGGCCGCCCGACGAACTGTGTACCCAGTGGCAGGCCACCGGCGGTCCAGTGCGTCGGCACACTCATCGCGGGGCGGCCGGTGATGTTGGCCAGCTGCGTGAAGGGCACCGCGGCCAGGTTCGCGGTGACCAGATCGCGATAGAATCCGGTGCGGGACAACACCTTCCCCACACCCAGCCGTAACAGCGGCGGCAACGCGGTATCGGCTATCGCCGGCGTGCGGTGCTGGCCGATGCGCAGCGGCGGCTCGGCCAGCGACGGCGTGAGCAACAGATCGTAGGTCTCGTGGAATTCGGCCAGCGCCCGCGTGTATCCGGTCCAACGCGCATGCGCGAGCAGCAGTTCCGGCGAGGACACCGCCCGCCCCACCGCCGCGAGCACCTGGGTGTCGATATCGAAATCGGCTGTGCTGGCACCGGTTTCGCGGCACGCCTCGGCGAGTTCCGCGGCACACCAGGCGGTCCACACCGTCATGAAGTCCATACCCAGACGCCGACCGTCGATCTCGGGCGCGGCCGGTTCCACGGTGTGCCCCAACGATTCCAGCAGCGCGGCGGCATCCTCGACCGCACGCACCGCCTCGGCATCCACCGCCGTCCCCTGCGGCGACGTGTGCGTGAACCCGATCCGCAAACGGCGCACCGGATCGGTCACCGCATCGAGATACGGCCGCTCGGCACGCGGTACCGCATAGGGCGCACCGGGATCCAAGGGACTGAGGATGTCGAACATCACCGCCGTATCACGCACGCTGCGCGACAGCACGCCCTCACTCACCGCCCCGAACAGCGGATCACCCAGCACCGGACCACTCGGAATCAACCCACGCCCGGCCTTGAGCCCGAACAACCCCGTGCAGGCCGCGGGAATCCGGATCGAACCGCCCCCGTCACTGGCACCCGCCACCGGCGCGATCCCCGCCGCCACCGCCGCGGCCGACCCACCCGACGACCCGCCGGGCGTGCGATCGGTATCCCACGGATTGCGGGTCGCACCGAACGTCCGCGTCTCGGTGATGCCCTTACTCCCGAATTCCGGCGTCGTGGTCTTCCCGAATATCACCAACCCCGCGTCCAGCCACCGCCGCACCGCGATGCTGTGCTCCCGCGCCGGCACCGACCGCAACGGCCCCGTCCCCGCCGAAGTCGGAAATCCGGCGTAATCCTGCGCCAGATCCTTGATCAGAAACGGCACCCCCGCCAGCGGCCCCGCCACCTCCCGCCGAGCCAACTCCTGCCCGTTCTCCTCCATCAGCAAACTCACCGCGTTGATCGCCGGATCAACCCGCGCACACCGCTCCACCGCCAACTCCAACAGCTCCCCCGCATGCACCTCCCCCCGAGCAACCAACCCCGCCAACCCCACCGCATCGTATGCCCGATATTCGTCGTACCGCATCACCATCTCCTCATCAGCGGCCCCCACCCCAAGGAACCCACCGCACAGTCTGCCCGCCCGCCCCGTCCCCCACCCAGTGGGCCGACCACAGCGACACGGCCCCCGCAGACTAACCGCCACTCCCACATCCGAGGCAGCAATCGAGCATCCCGAATCACAGCCACCATCGCCCCAACGCTGTCCCGCCCAGCAGAGACAGGGAACACGCAGGCAGAAGCAATATCAGCGACTTCCACCCCTAAGACGCCAACGCACACAGTGCCCTCATACGCCTCCGGCTGCGCCCGAGTGGCCACGGCTGCACCCGCAATCACAGCCCGCAACCGCCAACGCCCACAATCGAGACAGCAATCGGACGGCAGTATTTCGTCCGCCATCGACTCGACAGCCCGGCGAACGCTGGATCCCGCCCAGCGGAGACCAGGCACACGGAGGCAGCGGCGATATCGGCGGCTTCCGCCCGAGGAGACCAACGCGCACAGTGTTACCACTCCCCGGAGCGCGCCCGAGTGGCCCCACATGACGACGCCGCGACCGCAGCCTGACTACCAGCGCCTGGTGATCCGGGCGGCAATGGAGCATCACGCACCGCATCCGCCATCGACTCGCCCCACGCTGAATCCTGCCCTCTACCGCGTCTCGCCCGGCACTGCATCTCGCCTCACGCCGCATCTCGCCTCACGCTGCATCTCGCCTCACGCCGCGTCCCGCCGCACGCTGCATCTCGCCTCACACTGCGTCCCGCCCGACGCTGGGTCCCACCGCACGCTGCGTCCCGCCCCACGCTGGGGCCTGCTCCGCGCTGAATTCCGGGCGGTGGAGGCGAGGAACGCGGAGGTAGAGGCGATTTCCTTGAGTGGCGGGCGGGTGGCGGACAGGGTGCGTTCAGCGGGGTAGCCGTCCTTTTCGCCGAACACTTCCTCGGATTCGCACTGTCTGTCATGGGTCTGAGCGAATCCGCCGGAGCGCACACGGCGATGCTGATCGGTCCGGGTTCCACGCCGGAGCAGACGTGAGAAAAGGGCACTGCAACTCTCCGCGTCACCCGTTCAGGTCTCCCCGCAGCGCGTCTGCGACCTGCGGATTTCCGCGAGATGCATTGCCCTGCCGAGCAATTCGGCATAACATTCAGCAGCGAATGATCGTGTGCCTTCGCACAACCGGAATACCGGGGAGGTTGTATTGGTCACCGACGACCCCGCTCTACGCCCGTTGGCAGGTCTGCGCGTGCTGGAGTTCGCCAGTTTCGTCGCGGGGCCCTCGGGCGGGATGACGCTGGGGCAGCTCGGGGCCGATGTGATTCGGCTGGATCCGATCGGCGGGGCGGCCGATTACGGGCGGTGGCCGCTGTCGCAGCGCACGGGGCGCAGCCTGTACTGGACGGCGTTGAACAAGGGCAAGCGGTCGATCTCGATCGATGTGCGGTCGGCGGAGGGGCGTGAGCTGATCGTCGCGCTGGCCACCGCGCCGGGGCCCGACGCGGGCATCGTGGTGGACAACAATGTCGGGCGTTCGTGGCTGTCGTACGAGGCGTTGAGCAAGCGGCGCGCGGATCTGATCCAGGTGCACATCGACGGTTACGCCGATGGTCGCGCCGCGGTCGACTACACGGTGAATCCCGATGTGGGCGTGGCGAATATGACCGGTCCGGCCGATTCCGCGGCACCGGTCAACCATGTGCTGCCCGCCTGGGATCTGCTCGCCGGTATGACCGCGACGACCGGGCTGCTGGCCGCCCTGCACCGCCGCGCCCGCACGGGTGAGGGTGCGTTCCTGCGCATCGCCCTCGCCGACGTGGCGTACGCGTCGGTCGCGAATCTGGGCTGGCTGGCCGAGGCCGACGAGTTGGGCACCGCCCGGCCCCGGCACGGCAACCACGTCTACGGCAGTTTCGGCGTCGACTTCGAGACATCGGATCAGGCCCGGGTCATGGTGGTCGCGCTGACGGTCCGGCACTGGGACGCGCTGCGCACTGTCACCGACACCGGCAAGGTGTTCGACGCACTCGAGGAGACCCTCGGGGCGGATTTCCGGGCCGAGGCCGACCGCTACCGTTATCGCGAAATCATCACTGCCACACTGCGTCCGTGGTTCGCCGCCCGGCCGTTCGCCGAGGTCGATCGGGTGCTGAGCGAGGCCGGTGTGCTGTACAGCCGCTTCCGGACCGTGCACGAGGTGGTCACCGCGTATCGCGCCGAGGGCGGCCCGGAGATTCTCGGCGAGGTGGACCAGCCGGGTATCGGACCGGTGTTGTCGGCGCGGTCGCCGCTGCGTGCGGGCGCGGAGTACGGCGAGTACGCGACCGCACCGGATCTGGGCGAGCACACCGACGAGGTGCTGGCGCAGGTACTCGGGCTCGCCGACACCGAACTGGGCCGCCTGCACGATGCGGGCGTCATCGCGGGATCGGCGCGATCACACTGAGCGGCAAGCGAATTCGAGTACGGACCGGCCGATGCGACGCACCCGCGCGGATCGCACCTTCGGCACGTCCGGCCGGACCGCACCGCCGACGGCCGCCGCATTCGGATTTCTGTAAAGTTGCCAACCCGAGCGGAAGACGGTGAGCGCAGTGCCCGAAGTGGACCCCGAGGATTTCAGCGCGATTCTCGCCCAGGTACGTGAATTCATCCGGACCCGGGTCGTCCCGCGCGAGCAGGAGATCATGGCCGCCGACGCCATCCCCGCCGACCTGCGCAAACAGACCGCCGAGATGGGCTTGTTCGGATACGCCATCCCGCAGGAATGGGGCGGACTGGGCCTGGACCTGACGCAGGACGTCGAACTGGCCATGGAATTCGGCTACACCTCACTGGCGCTGCGATCGATGTTCGGCACCAACAACGGGATTGCCGGACAGGTGCTGGTCGGCTTCGGCACCGACGAACAGAAGCAACTGTGGCTCGAACGGATCGCCTCCGGCGCGGTGGTGGCCTCCTTCGCCCTCACCGAGCCGGGCGCGGGTTCGAATCCGGCGGGCCTGCGCACCAAGGCTTTTCGCGACGGCGACGACTGGGTGATCGACGGGCAGAAGCGGTTCATCACCAATGCCCCGCTCGCGGATCTGTTCGTGGTGTTCGCCCGCACCCGCCCGGCCGACGAATCCGGGCCGGGCATCGCGGTCTTCCTGGTCCCGGCCGACACGCCCGGCGTGCAGGTCGGAACCAAGGACCGCAAGATGGGTCAGGAGGGCGCGTGGACCTCCGACGTGGTGTTCTCCGATGTGCGGGTGCCCGCGAGCGCACTGGTCGGCGGCTCGGAGGAGGTCGGTTATCGCGCGGCGATGACCTCGCTGGCACGCGGCCGCGTACATATCGCGGCATTGGCGGTCGGCGCGGCACAGCGGGCCCTGGACGAATCGGTCGCCTACGCCGCGTCGGCGACGCAGGGCGGGCAGCCGATCGGCGAATTCCAGCTGGTGCAGGCGATGCTCGCCGATCAGCAGACCGGTGTGATGGCCGGACGGGCGCTGGTGCGCGAGACGGCGCGACGGTATGTCAGCGGCGAGGATCGACGTCTCGGCCCCTCGGCGGCCAAACTGTTCTGCACCGAAATGGCAGGCAAGACAGCCGATCTCGCGGTGCAGATCCACGGCGGCACCGGATATATGCGGGACGTTCCGGTCGAGCGGATCTACCGCGACGTGCGGCTGCTGCGCCTGTACGAGGGCACCAGCGAGATCCAGCGCCTGATCATCGGCGGCGGGCTGATCCGCGACGCCGGAAAACGCGCATGACCCGCGACGACCCGCCCCGCCCCTGACGACCTGCCCCGCATCCGAGAAACGGAGTTCGATATGCCCGGACCACTGCTGGAGAACAGGGTCGCCGTCGTCACCGGCGCGGCCCAGGGAATCGGCTATGCGATAGCGGAGCGGTTCCTCGCCGAGGGCGCGCGAATCGTGTTGGGCGACTTGGATTCCGACACCGTGACCAAGGCCGCCGCGGCGCTGGGCGGGCCCGACACCGCGATCGGCGTGCGCTGCGACGTCACGAACGCCGAGGACGTCGACGCGCTGCTGCAAGCCGCGCTGGACACCTACGGCGGCCTCGACGTCATGGTCAACAACGCCGGCATCACCCGCGACGCGACCATGCGCACCATGACCGAGGACCAGTTCGACCAGGTGATCTCGGTGCATCTCAAGGGCACCTGGAACGGCACCCGCAAGGCCGCGGCCATCATGCGCGAACGCAAGCGCGGCGCGATCGTGAACCTGTCCTCGCTGTCGGGCAAGGTCGGCATGATCGGCCAGACGAACTATTCCGCGGCCAAGGCCGGAATCGTCGGACTGTCCAAGGCGGCCGCGAAAGAGGTTGCGCACCATGGTGTTCGGATCAACGCGATCCAGCCCGGCCTGATCCGCACCGCCATGACCGAGGCGATGCCGGAGAAGGCGTGGGCCGGGAAGATGGCCGAGATCCCGATGGGCCGCGCGGGCGAGGTGGACGAGATCGCTTCGGTGGCACTGTTTCTCGCCTCCGACCTGTCCTCGTATATGACCGGCACCGTACTCGAGGTCACCGGCGGAAGGCTCATGTGATGGCCGAATGGGAACCGCACACCGTCACCACGGTCGAGACGATCGATCCGGGCCCGGTCACCGCGCTGGCCTCCCTGTTCGACGACGGCCTGCCCGCGCCCGGTCCCGGTGACGAGCTGCCGCCGATGTGGCACTGGGTCGCGCTGCCGCGCTGGCCCGTCTCCGGCGAGATCAGCTCGGACGGGCATCCCGCCAAGGGCACCTTCCTGCCGCCGATCGATCTACCTCGGCGCATGTTCGCCGGTGGAGAAGTGCACTGGCACAGCGATATTCGCGTTGGCGAGACAATCCGCCGCATCGCCCGCGTCGACTCGGTGACCGAAAAGTCCGGCCGCTCGGGCAAACTCGTCGTGGTGGTGGTCTCCATCCGCCTCTACCGCGACGACGGCGAACTCGCCCTCACCGAACGCCAAGACCTCATCTACCGCGAAGCCGGAACCCCCGGCACCACCGAGGCCCCCGTAGCCGACGCCGCGGCCCTCACCCCCGTCGGCGCTCCCCTACACCGAACAGCCGAAACCACTTGGGATTTCGCCACCGATCCCACCCTTCTCATGCGCTTCTCCGCGGCCACCGCCAACCCCCACCGCATCCACTACGACTGGCCCTACGCCACCCGCGTCGAGGGCTACCCCGCCCTCGTCGTCCACGGCCCCCTCATCACCCTCGCCGCCACCGAAGTCCACCGCCTCGCCCCCTGGCCCGGCCGCCCGGTCCGCCTCACCCATCGCAACCGCGCTCCCCTGTTCTGCGCCCAACCCGCCCAATTTCAGGCCCACCCCGAAAAGAACAGCGTCACAATCGATCTGCTCGGCCCCGGTACCGATCCCACAAGCCCGAACGCAACCATCCAGATCGATCTCCGCTGAGCCCGAACCATCTCGCCCAATACCGACACGCGAACGACGACACACTGTGATTGCTGCGGCTGCGAACTCAACGACGCTCATGGCTACGGCGTCCCAGGGCACGTAGGGTCGTGGAATGATCGAAGTCCCAGAGGAATTCGTTCGGATCAAGTCCGAGAACGAGGGTGAGCGGGGCCGGGGTTGGGTGGCGACGCTGCCGGGGTTGGTGGACGAGTTGCTGGAGAAGTGGGCGTGCGTGCCTGCGGGGGCGGTGATGTACGGGCAGGTCGGGATTGTCGTGCCGGTGCGGCGCCGGGACGGGTCGGACGCGGTGATCAAGGTGTCGTTTCCGCATCCGGTGAATGTGTACGATCCGGATGCGTATGCGGCCTGGGGCGGCAACGGTGCGACTCGGCTGTTCGCGCGGGACGACGAAAAATTCGCCATGCTGCTCGAGCAAGCATCGCAACGTACCCTCGCCACAGTCACCGATCATGAACAGGCCCTTGCCATTCAAGGCCGACTCACCCGCCGCCTGTCGGTACCGGCCCCACCCGGACTCCCGCGACTGTCCGACCGCACCGCTCTCTGGCAGCACGAGATACTCACCACCGCACAATCTTTCGGCAACCCGATCCCCACTGACGTACTCGAGTCCGTCATCACCACCCTGCGCGAACTCGGCCCCGACCAACCCGACCTACTGGTCCACGGCGACCTACACGACGCCAACATCCTGGCCGCCGACCGCGAACCCTGGCTCGCGATCGACCCCAAAACCTGGGTAGGCGACCCCGCCCACGACGCCCTCAACGTCATCCGCAGCCCCCGCTACCTCGCCGAACTCACCTCCCCGAACCTCCGCGCCCCCATCCTGCACCACCTCCACATCTATTGCGACGCAGCCGAACTCGACTTCAACCACACCCGCCGCTGGACCCAACTGGGAGCCGTCCGCGAGGCAATGTGGGGCTACCGCCACGGCGAACCAAACTGGCTCATCCAAGCCACCATCCGCCTCGCCGAAGCCCTCGCCTGAACCTCGATCCAGCGCGAGTTCCCGCTGCCGCACTTTCACAGCGAACGCTCTTCTACCGCATCAGCATTCGGCGCGGATGAACACGCGGCGGGTGTTCTCGCCGCTGTTGTGGACGACCACCCACCGCGCTGGGTAGCCGGGCGGGGGTGAGTGCTCGTTGCCGCTGTTCTGTTGGAGCACCGAGGACTCTTCGAGACCGCGCCAATACTTCTGTCGCCAGTCCGCGGGGACTCCCGGCTCGAAACTGCCCAGCTCGGAACGGGATTCGAACTCCGATAGCTCTCCTACGGGCATATCGACCACCACTTCCCAAGTTTGCGAGCGGAAGTGGCTGTCATCGATGTGGGAGATCAACTTCGCGGTGCCGGGGATGGCGAAACGACCACACGTCGACACGCTCTTCAGAATCGCCGATGGTGAAGCCTCGCAACCGATTAGCGATACGACGAGGAGGCACAACCCGGCCGCTCCGAAGCAACGGATATGCATCCCCGCCATGGTCAGGAGTGGTTGAGATCGCCGTCCTGTGTGGACGCGATGAAGGCGTCCCAGTCGGCGGGTGCGAAAGTCAGTGCTGGGCCGGTCGGGGTCTTCGAGTCTCGGATGCCGACCCTGCCCTGCTCGAGCCACGCCACCTCGACACAGTTCGCGCTGGTCTCGCTGTGTGTGCTCTTGAACCACTTCGTTGTTGATAGATCATCGTTCATTGCGCTCGTGCTCCTTCGCCACCTGCCGCAACAGGATTCTGCTTTCCACCTCACCCAGGCAAGTAGCTTGGATGGCCGCAGCAAGTTCACGATACCGTCGTATCTCGTCTGGTTTCTCGATATAGACATCCGGTGCAGCACCGCCATCGATGAAAACCACTGGAGGCTCGACGGGCTCGCCCATCGGATTGCGGTCGAAGTCCATGATCATGAACGAGCTGTGCGGGATTCCCCACGTCTGACCGGCACTGAACGGCTGGATCCGGATCGTGATGTTCGGCCGCTTGGACCGCTCGGCCAATTCACGCAGTGCCGCAGACATCGTGCGCGATCCGCCGACTACACGGTAGAGAGCCGAAATATGCAGTACCGCATCCAATTCGATCGGGCTGGTCCTGCGCATGATCAGCGCCTGCCGCTTCATTCGGAACTCCACGCGACGATCGATTTCCTCCTTGCTGGAGAACAAGGGAGACGCGCCGATAACCGCTCGCGCATAGTCCGCAGTCTGCAAAAGCCCTGGGATGCACTGCTCTTGGCAGGTCGTCAATCGCCGCGCCGCAGACTCCAGCCCGAGATACATATTGAACGCACTGCTGAACATCCCACCGTAGATGTGGTGCCAACTGTTCGCCCGCGCCTGTGCAGCGAGATCGACTGCGGCATCGGTCTCTTCGGGACTCACGTCGTACAACGCGCACAACGCCTGGACAACTGGCTGACTGATCTTCTGCACCTGCCCGGTCTCGATACGCTGCAACACAGCCCTGGACAGGTCAGCTTGCTTCGCCGCGCGGGCGATCGTGAATCCGGTGGCATCCCGACTATCGCGCAGGAACCGTCCGAGCTGACGCCGCGGAAGCGTCGACGCGGGACCGCCGTCGTCGGCGAGATCCGCACTGTCGGCCACGTTTTCGCTGCTCATCCTGTCTTCGGTATTGGCCGTGTCCTCGGTGTTGGTCACAGGATCCTCCTGAAAATCGAGTAACGCCGAATGGGAAATGGAGCCGGTTCGACTCCGAAAGCGAGTTCTTTCCTGGCACTTCCCGGCAATCGCAGCAGAGTTCTCATTCCTGCCGATCCCGATTGAGAACCGATGCTGTGCTGACACCAGCACCCGACACCGCCGACCCACCGAATCGAGCCGCGATGCCCCGAACAATTCACACCGAAACCCCAGATCGCAATGCGCTCTCTACCAGCGCATACCTGGTTCGTCCGGTGCGGCGATACCCGACTATAACCGAATCATGTTGCAATAATCCATAATTCGAGAACTGGAACGTTCCACTATGTTCGACACAATCCGACCAACCGAAATGCGAACTGCCGCCGAAACATCAATCCTGCTGTCGGGCAGCAGCATCGAGCAGAGTATCCGCCAGACGTGTTGCGGCCGGTGTCATCTGGTCGGGAGGCGGGGCGGCCAGGTAGACGCGCCAGAGGATCTGGTCGGTGAGTTCGACCGGCCGGAGCGAGGGGAAGCGGCGGGCCTCGGACAAGGGCATGAATGCGGTGCCGAGGCCGTTGGCGACGAGTTCGGCGATGGCGGCGTATCCGGCGGGGACCTCGTATCGGGTCTGCGGGCGCGCACCGGCGACGTGGAATGCCTCGTCCATCAGGCGGCGCAGGCCGAATTCCGGTGGGAAGCCGACGAGTTCCTCCTCGGCGAGTCCGGCCACGTCGAGGCGGGCGCGGTCGGCGAGGGGGTGGTCGGGGCGGCAGACGAAGACCATCGGCTCCTCGAACAGCAGGCGTAGATCCAGTTGCGGCGGAAAACGATTCGGCTTCGAGACCAGGGCCAGATCCAGCGAACCCTCCACCAGCGCGGACAGGTAGGCCGAGGCACCGGCCTGGCTCAGCCGCAACCGCAGCCGCACGAACGGATGCGCCCGATGGAATTCGCCGAGCGCACCCGCCACATCCAACGGCCCGTACGAGATGAGCGCCCCGAAATCGACTGTGCCGGATAATGTTCCACGGAACTCCACCACCGATTCCGCGGCCGCGCGAGTCGCCCGCAACACCTCGTAGGCGTGCCCCCGGAAACGCTCCCCCGCCGCGGTGAGCCGGATCTGCTGCCGCGACCGATCGAACAGCCGCACCCCCAATTCCCGCTCGAGCTTCGCGATCGACGCCGACAGCGCCGACTGCACCACATGCGCACGCTCGGTGGCGCGCGAGAAGCTCATCTCCTCCGCAACCGCGAGGAAGTGCTCGACCTGCCGTAACTCCATCAGCTCAGGTTATCAATTCGATTGATGACTCGGATCAGACGCAATCGTTGGACTCGATCACGCCAGGTGGGGTGTGATGAGTTCCAACAGCGCCGACCACGGCGCACCCACCACCCGGAAGGAAGATCGACCGTGACCGGTTTCAGCCGAAGGGATTTCGCCCGCTTCACCAGTGTCGCGGCGGGCACGGCAGCGCTGGTGGCCTGCGGAACCTCCGCCCGGCACAGCGGCGCCACCCCCACCGCCACCGGTACGGCCCCGGCCGCGCCGCAGCACACGCTCGGCCCGATCAAGCAGGTGAACGCCGGGGTCCTGAACATCGGTTATGCGGAGGCGGGTCCGGCCGACGGCACACCGGTCATCCTGCTGCACGGCTGGCCGTACGACATCCACGCGTACGCCGACGTCTCGGCCCTGCTGGCCGCACAGGGCATGCGGGTGATCGTCCCGTATCTGCGCGGCTACGGCTCCACCCGGTTCCTGTCCCCGACCGCGATGCGCAACGGCCAGCAGGCAGCGGTCGCCCGCGACGTCATCGCCCTGATGGACGCGCTGAACATCCCGTCCGCGATCCTCGGCGGCTACGACTGGGGCGCTCGCACCGCCGATATCGTGGCCGCCCTCTGGCCGCAGCGCTGCACGGCACTGGTCGCGGTCAGCGGCTATCTCATCACCAATGTCGCCGCCCAGGCCGAACCACTCCCGCCCACAGCCGAATACGGCTGGTGGTACCAGTACTACTTCAGCACCCAGCGTGGCGAACTCGGATATCGCAAGTACACCAAGGACTTCAACCGCCAGATCTGGCAAATCGCCTCCCCCGATTGGCATTTCGCCGACTCCACCTACGATCTGACCGCCGCCTCCTTCGACAACCCCGACCACGTCGACATCGTCATCCACAACTACCGCTGGCGCTTGGGCCTGGCCCCCGGCGAGCCCCAGTACGACGACGACGAACGCCGCCTGGCCGCCAAACCCGTCATCACCGTCCCCACCATCACCCTCAGCAGCGATTTCGACGGCCCCGCCAAGTCAGGCACCGCCTACCGGCCCCTCTTCACCGGCCCCTACGACCACCGCGTCCTCAACGGCATCGGCCACAACGTCCCCCAGGAAGCCCCCACCGAATTCGCCACGGCCATAACCGATGTCGCCAAGCTGAGCGCCCACCGCTGACGGCCGGACCTGCGAAATCACATGAGGTGGCGTAGGTACCGGTTCGGATCCGCTAGGAAATCCCTGGTCAACCGGACCGGCAGGGCGTTGTCGTAGGAGACGGCGCCGATCGTCCCGTCCTCGGCGAACTCGTAGATGGTGGCACCGGGTAACGCCAGCAGAATCGGCGAGTGGGTGGCCACGACGATCTGACACCGCTGGTCGACGAGTTCGGCCAGGCGGGTCAGGACGGCCAGGCACCCTTGCGGCGACAGCGCGGCCTCGGGCTCGTCCAGCAGGTACAGCCCGCGCGGGTGGAAGCGGTGCACCATCAGGTCCACGAAGGATTCACCGTGCGAACGATGGTGCGGCGACACCCCGCCGAACGCCGCCACCTGCACCGGCCCGAGCCGCTCGGTCTCGGTGGCCACGTTGTAGTACGTCTCGGCGCGCAGGAAGAACCGGGTCCGCGGCTTGTCGAGACCCCATCTGAGCGTCAGGTGCTGCCCCAGCGAGGATTCGGTGGATCGGGTCGCGAACCGGTAGTTCTGGCTCCCTCCTTCGGGGTTCATACCCGCAGCGACGGCGATCGCCTCGAGCACCGTCGATTTGCCACTTCCGTTCTCCCCCACCAGGAATGTGACGCCTCCCGACAGCGACAGCGGTCCGTGCCGCGCCAGGTAACGCACCGCGGGCAGACTGAACGGATATCGACCGGGGTCCGGCACGGCCGCGATCCGAACGTCACGGATATAGCCGTTCGTGACCGGGGATACGCCCTCGCTCGGCCGGTCGGCGTCGTGGTTCATCGCTTTCGCAGCCTACCGACGCACGGCGGGCGAGTCGCTCACCACACGAACCCGCCCCCACCAGGATTTTCGCGGGAAAATTCTTCAACCCATATTTATCAGTCTATTGTTAGCATCATGGACGAGGGAGACGGCGCGGAGTTGTGCGGCGGGGCCGCTCGGCTGCGACTCGCGGTCGGACGGATCACGCGGCGGCTGCGACAGGGGCATGCGACGGGCGAGCTGACGCTGTCGGAGGCGTCGGTGCTGGCCCGGCTGGATCGGCAGGGGCCCGCGACACCGGGGGCGTTGGCCGAGTTGGAGCGGGTGCGGCCGCAGGCCATGGGGACGACGCTGGCCGCGTTGGAGGATCGCGGACTGGTCGCCCGGCGGCCCGACGCGCAGGACGGCCGCCGGGTGGTGATGTCGGCGACCGCCACCGGGCGCGGCATCCTGGACGATCGGCGTTCCGAGTCCACTCAGCGCATCAGTCAGGTACTCACCGCGGAGTTCACCACCGATGAGCGCCGCCGGTTGCTCGATGCGATCCCGCTGTTGGAGAGGCTTGCCGAAAGACTATGAGCACCACCGAATTACAGCGACCAGAAGTCGGCGGCCGGTACAAGTGGGTGGCGTTGTCGAACACCACCCTCGGTGTGCTCATCGCCTCGCTGGACGCCTCCATCGTCATCATCTCGCTCCCCGCGATCTTCCGGGGCATCGGCCTGGATCCGCTGGCGGCTGGCAATATCGGCTACCTGCTCTGGATGATCCTGGGCTACCTGCTGGTCTCGGCCGTCATGGTCGTCACGCTCGGCCGGTTCGGCGACATGTTCGGGCGGGTGCGGATCTACAACGCGGGGTTCGTGGTCTTCTCGCTCGCCTCACTGGCCCTGTCGATGGATCCGATGCACGGGTCCGGCGGGGCGATGTGGTTGATCGGGTGGCGGATGGTGCAGGCATTCGGCGGGGCCATGCTCACCGGTAATTCGGCGGCCATTCTGACCGACGCGTTTCCGGCCCGGCAGCGCGGAATGGCGTTGGGCGTCAACCAGATCACCGCGTTGGCCGGTCAGTTCCTGGGGCTGCTCGCCGGCGGTGTGCTGGCGGCGATCGACTGGCATGCGGTGTTCTGGGTGAGCGTTCCGGTCGGGATCGTGGGCACAGTGTGGTCGTATCGGAGTCTGCGGGAGATCGGCGCGCGGCAGCCCGCGCGGGTGGACTGGGCCGGTACCGCGACGTTCACCATCGGCACCAGCGTCATCCTGGCGGCCATCACCTACGGCATCCAGCCGTACGGGCGGCATGCGACCGGTTGGAGCAATCCGTGGGTGATCGCGGCGTTGACGACCGGGGTGGTGCTGCTGGGCGCGTTCTGCGTCATCGAGACCCGGGTGCGGCAGCCGATGTTCCAGCTCGGACTGTTCCGCATTCGCGCCTTCGCGGCGGGAAACCTTGCCGCGCTGCTGGTTTCGATCGCCCGCGGCGGCCTGCAATTCATGTTGATCATCTGGTTGCAGGGGATCTGGCTGCCGCTGCACGGCTACTCCTACGAGTCGACGCCGCTGTGGGCCGGGATCTACATGCTGCCGCTGACCGCCGGCTTCCTGCTCGCCGGGCCGCTGTGCGGATATCTGTCCGATCGTTACGGCGCAAGGCTTTTCGCGACCACCGGACTGCTCATCGTGGCCGCGTCGTTCCTCGGGTTGATCGCGTTGCCGGTGGTGTTCCCGTATCCGTTGTTCGCGCTGCTGATTCTGGCCAGCGGTTTCGGGCAGGGCATGTTCTCCGCGCCGAACACCTCCTCGATCATGAGCAGCGTGCCCGCCGCGCGACGCGGGGTGGCCTCGGGAATGCGTGCCACACTTCAGAATTCGGGTACCGCGCTGTCGATCGGGGTGTTCTTCTCGCTGATGATCAGCGGCCTGGCCTCGGGTCTGCCGCACGCGCTGTCGAGCGGGCTGCAATCGCACGGTGTGCCCGCGGGCACCGCCGATCAACTCGCCGCGTTGCCGCCGGTCAGCAGCCTGTTCTCGGCGTTCCTGGGTAACAACCCGATCGCGCACCTGCTCGGACCCGGCGTGTTGAACAGCCTGCCCCCGGCGAGCGCCGACGCGCTGACCGGGACGACGTTCTTCCCACAGCTGGTCTCCGGCCCGTTCCACCACGGTCTGGTGATCGTCTTCACCACCGCGGCGATCATGGCGCTGATCAGCGCGCTGGCCTCCCTGCTGCGCGGACGCCCGCCCGCCGCCCCGCACACCGCCGAATGAGGTCTGAAGAGTTTCTGTAATCGCGTATACAAGGCGCGCAGACGCGTGCGCGGGCCAGGCAGATCGGCGACAGTGGGCCTATGCTTCCTGTTCTCGATCTCGCCGACGCCGACACCGCGGAATTCCGCACGGCGCTGCTGGCCGCGACGCACGAGGCCGGATTCTTCTATCTGACCGGTCATGGTGTGCCGCAAGGGCAGATCGACGGGTTGCTCGCGGTGGCGCGGCGCTTCTTCGCGCTGCCGCAGAAGGCGAAACAGGAGATCAGCCAGTTGCGCAGTCCGCAGTTCCGCGGGTACTCGCGGCTGGGGGGCGAGCTCACCAATGGCGCGGTCGATTGGCGGGAGCAGGTCGATATCGGGCCCGAACGTCCCGTGGTGCCCGACGCGCAGGGCTACTGGCGGTTGCAGGGGCCGAATCTGTGGCCCACCGCGCTGCCGGAATTCCGTGTGGCACTGCGGGATTGGGATGACACCTTGGCGGCGGTCGGGCGGCGACTGTTGCGGCACTGGGCTGCCGCGCTGGGTGCGCGCGAGGATCTGTTCGACGCCGCGTTCGCCGATCGACCCGCGACGCTGATCAAGGTCGTGCGTTATCCGGGCAATGCCGACAACCCGCAGGGCGTTGGCGCGCACAAGGATTCGGGTGTGCTGACGCTGCTGCTGGTCGAACCGGAATCCCGGGGACTCCAGGTGGAGATCGAACCCGATCGCTGGCTCGATGTGCCACCGCTGCCTGGCGCTTTCATCGTCAACATCGGCGAGCTGCTCGAGGTCGCCACGAACGGATATCTGCGCGCGACCAGGCACCGGGTGATCGCGCCCGAACCCGGCACGGACCGCGTTTCGATCCCGTACTTCCTCAATCCCGGGCTCGACGCCCGCATCCCGATCGTGGACCTACCGCCCGAACTGGCGCCACACGCGCGTGGCGTTGAGACCGATCCGGACAACCCGATCTTCGACAGTTACGGCGAGAACGCCTGGAAGTCGCGGACCCGCGCACATCCGGATGTGGCGGCGCTGCACCACGGGATCGCGGGACCGGCGTACTGAGAATTGCTGGGACGCGTCCTCGAGGGTGGAAATTCTCGCGCTGATTACAACGATGGGCACGGCGGCGCGCGCGTCGTAGCGTGAGCGCATGTTCGATGTTCGCCGCCTGCGCGTGCTCGACGAGGTGGTTCGCTGCGGCTCACTCAGTGCCGCCGCGACCTCGCTCAGTTACACCACTTCGGCTATCTCCCAACAGGTTTCGGCGCTGGAACGAGAGCTGGGGGTGCCGCTGCTGGTGCGGGGGCCGATGGGCGCGCGGCCGACTCCGGCCGGGACCGAACTGCTCGCGCATGCCGGTGCGATCCTGACCGCGGTGAGCGCGGCGGAGCGAGCGGTGGCCGCGTTCGCGCCGGGTGGTTCGAGCGGGGTGCGGGTGGCCTCGTTCGCGAGTGCGGCGGCGATGATTCTGCCGCGCGCGCTGATGCGTTTCCGTACCGCGTTTCCCGGGGTGCCGGTGGAGCTGATCACCGCCGATCCCGACGACGGGGTCGCGCTGCTGGGGGACGGTAAGGCCGATCTGGCGCTGATCACCGAGGTGCCTGGGGAGCGGCCGCTGTATCCCGAGGTGGTCGCGATGCCGGTGTACGAGGACGAATTCTATGTGGTGCTGCCGCAACGACATCGGTTCGCCGGGGCCGCCGACGTTCCGCTCACCGCGTTGGCGCGGGAGCAGTGGATCATCAGCTCCGCGACCGGGCGCTGTCCCGATACCCGGGTGTTCCGCGGTGCGTGCCGACGCGCCGGATTCGTACCCACGGTGGCGTTCCGTTCCGAGGACTACGCGACCGTTCAGGGCATGGTCGGGGCGGGCATGGGCGTCTCGCTCGTCCCCTCTCTCGCCGTCTCCGCGACCCGGGAGGACGTCGCGATACGGCGTGTCGCCGGCCGCCGCCCGGCCCGCCGCATCGCCCTGGCCACCGCCACCACCCCGGCCCCTGGTTCGCCCCTCGCCGCATTCGCCGGACTGATCCGCACCGAAGGCACGCGGCTGCGCGATCAGGAACGCCTACAGCATTGCTGAACGCCCCTACAACATCCCTGCACACCCGTGTCGTCGACGGCCCGCCCGGCCTACGGTCGAACTCGACCAGAAGACCGAGAGTGATTCGCGCACAAGCAATTCCACCACTGAAAGCACAGCCCCAGGAAGTTCTGAAGACAGGAGCACAGTCACATGTCGAGTACCGAGATCGAGACTCCGCCACTGCTCGGCAGTGCCGAGGAAGCGTTGGCGGCGGCTGATGCGGTGGCGGCCCAGGTAGTGCGGGGCGCGGTGCGGCGGGAGTTGGAGGATGTGCCGCCGTTGGAGGAATTGCGGCTGGTGGCGGTGTCGGGACTGTTGGGGATCGGGGTGCCGAGCGAACACGGCGGACCGGATCTACCGTTGTCCGTGGTGGTGGAGGTGTTGCGGCGGCTCTCGCGGGCCGATTCGGCGGTCGGGCAGTTGCTGCTGTCACATTATGTTCTCGGACAAGGAATTCGGGGTCTGGGTCATACCGCACCGGCACCGCGGCTGTACGCGGACATTCTCGGCGGGGCACAATTGGGGAACGCCACCGCCGAACGTGGTACGCGGACTGCGGCCGAGCGAGTGCGGTCTCGGCCGTCACTCCCCCGGAGCAGCTCGAGGCGGTTCTCACCGCCTGGCAGGAGTTGAATACTGCTGTGCCACTGGCAATTTGACTGCGACACAGTGACTCCGAGGACGATGGGCGGCCGGATCACTCCTCCGGCTGGCTCTTGAAGACGTTGCTGGACAGGAATTCTTCCCTTTGGTCCTGCGGATTCAGCAGGGGGCGGGGGTCCGTGCCGCGTGCCTGTCGCCAGAGTGGGCTGTCGACGAAGTGGTTGTCGAATCTGTCCTGGGTGCTGAGGATTTCGGACGGGGCGGCCTGGCCTTTGCGGATTCGGTCGCCGAGGCGGAAGTAGTCGAAGCGTTCGATGCCGGGGGTGAAGATCACCAGGACGTCGGCGGGTGAATCGTCGGGGGCCGCCCATGCGTGTGTCATACCGGCGGGTACGAGCAGGAAATCTCCTTCGGAGATGTCGAGGATTTCCTGGCCGGCGAGCACTCGCAGTTGTCCGGCGAGCATGAAGAACAGTTCGGCCGAACCGGTGTGGAAGTGCGGCGGTGGGCCGTCGGTGCCCGCGGGGAGGTAAGCGCGGTTGCCGCTCAGGACGCCGCCGGTGGTGTCGTGGTCGGCGTAGAGACGCACGCCCATGGTGTCCAGGCGTTCGGCCTCGTCGTGGCGGACCAGTAGGGCGCGCTCGTCTGTCTTCATCGGAAATTCTCCTGCCGTCGGGCCGGGAACCGTTCTCCCGGATCACCACCACAGAGCCGCCTCGCACCCGATGCGTGACATCATGGGGTCAGATGTGATGCGCGACACATTTGCCGATCCCGCGTCACGCAACGCGGCGCACAACCCTCTTCGGTGAGGACGGGCGAGGAGAGGAATGTCGTGACGTACCGAGCACCGCACCGGGCCGACGACGAGGTCACCGAACGGTTTCTGAGCTATCGCGAACTGCTGTTCTCGGTGGTCTACAACATGCTGGGCAGCGTCGCGGACACCGAGGACGTGCTCCAGGAGGTGTGGCTGGCGTGGGCGGCGCGGCATCGCGACCCCGCCGCGCCGCCGATCGACAACGCCCGCGCCTACCTGGTCCGCGCCGCGGCGAATCAGGCGCTCGCCCGCCGGATCGAGGTGAGCCGCCGCCGTGAGACCTACGTCGGCCCGTGGCTGCCCGAGCCGATCGTCGCCGAGGCGGACGACGCCGCGAGCGCACTGGTGCGCAAGGAATCGCTGTCCACGGCGGTGCTGGTCGTGCTGGAGTCGCTGAGCCCGCTCGAGCGCGCGGTGTTCGTCCTGCACGACGTATTCGGCTTCCCGCACACCGAGATCGGCGACATCCTGGGCCGCACCCCCGCGGCCGTCCGCCAGACCGCGGCCCGTGCCCGCCGCCACCTGCACCGCCCGCAACCGCGCCGCCCCGCCGATCCGGAGGTCCGGACCCGGGTCACCGAGCGTTTCGCCGAGGCCGTTCTCGGTGGCGATATCCCGGCCCTGCTCGAGGTGCTGGCACCCGAGGTCACGCTGTGGACCGACAGCGGCGGTCGCGGTCCCGCGCGCAGCCTGCGGCCGGTGCACGGCCGGGACGCGGTGGCGGCGATCTTCACGGCCGTGGCCGCGGACCTGCCGTCCGGCGGCGTGGACATCCGCTACCGCTGGGTCGCCGGAGATCCGTGTGCCCTGGTGTTCTCCGGCGACAGTCCCCTCGCGGCCGTGGTGATCGAGCCCGATGCGGACGGCTCACGTATCGCCGCGATCTACTCGATCACGAACCCGGACAAACTCACCGGAGTCCGCTGAGAGCTGGAATCGGCCTGCGCTGCAACACTTCCGCAGCACAGACCGACTCCACGCACAACTCACACCTGTCGAGCCGGGAACCCAGCAGACTCGACTACAGCCCGATGTGAACCGTCTTCTCCTCGGTGTCCGCCTCGATCCCGCTGCGGCCGAGTTCGCGGCCGATGCCGCTGCCCGCACGACCACCCCATGGCAGCGCGGGATCCGGTACGCCCCAACCATTCACCCACACCGTGCCCACACGCAGTTGCTCGGTGACGGTGAGCGCGCGGGACAGGTCGCGGGTGTGGATCATGGCATTGAGGCCGTATTTGGTGGTGTTGGCGAGGTGGACGGCCTCCTCGGTGGTGGAGAAACCGATCACCGTGGCGACAGGACCGAAGATCTCCTCGCGGGCGATGGTCAGATCGTTGGTGCCGCGAAAGACGGTGGGCTGCATGAAGTATCCGGGCTGATCCAGGCGATTGCCGCCGGTGATCAGGTCCGCGCCTTCGTCCCGGCCGATGTCGACGTAACGCAGGATCTGGTCGAGCTGCCGGGCGTTCACGATGGTGCCCATGGTGCTGTCGGCGTCGAACGGATCACCCGGACGCGCCTGTTCCGCGGCCGCGACGAGCCCGTCCACCACCTGGTCCAGGATCGATTCGTGCACCAGCACCCGGGTTCCGGCCGCACAGACCTGACCCTGGTGATAGAAGTTGCCCATCGCGATCCAGGGCATCGCCTGTTCGAGGTCGCCGTCGGCGAAGATCAGTTGCGGCGCTTTACCTCCCAGCTCGAGCGTCACCTTGCGGAAGGTGTCCCCGGCCAGGCTCTGGATCTGGCGGCCCACTCGCGGGCTGCCGGTGAAGGAGATCTTGTCGATACCCGCGTGTCCGGCCAGCGCCGCACCCGCGACCTCACCGAGGCCGGGTACGACATTCACCACGCCGTCCGGAATGCCCGCTGCCGCAAGCAGTTCCGCGAGGCGCATGGTGGACAGCGAGGCGTCCTCGGCCGGTTTCACCACCGCGGTGCACCCGGCCGCCAGCGCCGGCGCGAGTTTCCACGCCGCGATGAGCACCGGGTTGTTCCACGGCGTGATCGCTCCCAGCACACCCAGCGGCTGCCGCAGGGTGTACCCGAATCGCTTCTGCGGACCGAAATCCGGTAGCAGCGCGGTGGTTCCGGTGACCTTGTCCGCCCATCCCGCGAAGTGCCGGAAAGCCTGTGCGGCACAGGGGATGTCACCGGCGACCGAATCGTGGAACAGTTTGCCCATCTCGATCGCCTCCAGGGCGGCGAGATTCTCCGCGTCCTGTTCGATCAGATCCGCCGCGCGCGTGAGGATCCGGCCGCGCTCGGCGCCGGACATGCGCGACCACTCCCCCTCCTCGAACTGGGTGCGGGCGGTGGCGACGGCGTCGTCCACGTCCTCGGGCTGGGCCGCGGCGATCGACAGCACCAGATCCCCGGTGGCCGGATTGTGGGATTCGTAGGTCTTTCGTTCCCGGGCCTCGAGGCTGCGGCCCCCGATGCGCAGCGTCGGATCGGGCAGTTCGTAGGTGGGACGGGTGGCGGTCATCTGGTGCTCCGGGGTTGCAGAGATAGAAAATGTTGTGGCAGTGAGTGATTCAGCTGAGCGGCTGGAAATGGCGACGCAGGCCCGCCCAGGACGCGTCGTAATCGCGCTGTCGATGCGGGGCCTCGAACGCGTGGTCGGTGACGATCAACGGCCACCGCGTTTCGAACATGAACGGCAGCGAGCCCTCCAGCTTCTGCGGCACGAGTTCGGCGGCACTGGCGTTCTCGAAGGTCTCGCGGTCCGGCCCGTGCGCGGCCCACATGTTGTGCAGACTCGCACCGCCCGGCACGAACCCCTCCGCCTTCGAATCGTGCACGCCGCGAACCAGTCCCATGAACTCGGTCATCACATTGCGATGGAAGTGCGGCGGCCGGAACGTGTGCTCGGGCACCATCCAGCGCGGCGGGAACGCGACGAAATCCACATTCGCCTGACCGGGCGTATCCGACGGCGAGGTCAGCACCGTGTACAGCGAGGGATCGGGATGGTCGTAGCCGACGGTGCCGAAGGCGTTGAAATCCGCCAGATCGTACAGATACGGCGCGTGCGACCCGTGCCAGGCGACCACGTCCAGGGGCGAGTGATCGTATTCGGCGGACCACAGATTCCCGCCGAACTTCTGCACCACCTCGACCCGATCCTCGATATCCTCGTACGCCGCAACCGGATAGCGGAAGTGCCGGGCGTGCGCCAGCGCGTTCGCGCCCAGCGGGCCGAGTTCGGGCAGCGTGAACGCACTGCCGTAGTTCTCGCAGATATACCCCGCCGCAACGGAATCGGTGATCTCGACCCGAAACCGCACCGAGCGCGGCACCACCGCGATCTGCCCGGGCGCGACGAGCAATCGGCCGAATTCGGTGTGCAGCAGGATATCCCCGTCCTGCGGGACGATCAGCAACTCACCGTCGGCATTGCCGAAGTACCGTTTCGACATCGACGCGGTCGCGCAGTACAGGTGGATCGCGATGCCCTGCCGTTGCAGCACATCGCCGTTCGCCGCGACGGTGTAGACACTGTCCAGGAAGTCGACCCCGGACCCGTTGCGCGGCATGGGATCCCAGCGCAACCGGTTCGGATCGGCCACACCCGGGAGCGGCGCGCTGTGGAACGTGCGGTTCCCGACGCGCTGGAACGGCGGATGCGCGGCCGAGGGCCGGATCCGGTACAGCCAGCTGCGCCGGTTCACCGTCCGCGGTTCGGTGAACGCGGTCCCCGACATCTGCTCGGCATACAAACCGTAGGGCGCACGCTGCGGGGAGTTCTGCCCGCGCGGCAGCGCACCCTCGATCGCCTCGGTCTGATGCTGATTGCCGAACCCGCTCAGATACACCGGATCCGCACTCGCAGCACTCATTTCAGCGCCACCAGCTCGTGCAGCGTGGTCCCGGTCCGCACGTCGGTGGCCCCGCCCTCGTGCAAGGTCAGCTCGAACGCGGACTGGAACCGGAAATACGCCGGATGCCCGATCGCCCGATACACCAGCGGTTTGATCAGCCGCGACCGCACGATCGGGAAGTCGTCGATGATGTCGTGCGCGTGGATGACCGATTCGACCGTCAGCCGCAATTCCAGCCGATCGGGCACCCGCAGCTCGATCCACTCCGGGTATTCCCGGCCCGCGACCGGATGAAATCGCTTGGGGCCCTCGGTGAGTACGGTCTCACCGGTCGAGAGCACGACCTCGCCGTTGCGCGCCAGCATCAGCGGCGCGATCTCGTGCGAGCCGCGCCGCGGCTGGGTCAGCACGTCGGCGAACAGCAGCGAGTACTCGTCGTCGTAGAGCCTGCCCCAGTGCCAGCGGTCGATGATCTTCTTCATATCGCCGACGCCCCAGTTGTGGTCGGCGTAGCCGCGCCCGTCGGCGTTCAGGACCGTATCGTCGATCCGCACGGTCCCGGTGACGCGGGCGCGGGGCCCACCGACCGCCCAGCCGAAGGAGTTCTGCGCGTCGAACCGCGTCTCCCCCTGCCCCGGCATCCAGCTCGGCAGTTCGTTGTGGAACCGCAGGTCGAACACGAGGCCGTCCTCGGCCAGATGCACGTGGTGCACCGGCAGGCCGTCGTCCCGGAATTCGGTGTGCGCGTGGTTGTCTCCGATCCGCACATCGAAGAAGTCGGTGCCGAAACTCGCAGCGTCGCGCGGATACCGCTTGGCCACCTGCCGCCGCGATCCGTCGGGACCGTAGACGATCAGCTCGACCCACGGCTTGGCCCCGGGCAGATCCTCGGGGCGGCGTTTGGTGAGGAAGCCGACCACCACGTGCCCGGTGTCCAGGCGGGCGTCGAAATACCAGTGCTCGAAGGCCAATTTGCTCGGCGAGGGATGTAATGCGTTGTGCCGCGGCTCGACCACGGTCAGCTCACCGTCCCGGCGGCCCGGGCCGTTCCACGCCTCGATGATGTCGGTAGTACTCGTGGTCACAGTGCTCACGGTCACTTTCGTTGGAAGAGAACGGGATTCATCGACGCAGTGCGCCGCTGGCGTCGAATTTCGCCTCGCGGCCCTGCATCTGGGCCCGGTACCAGTTCTCGCGGTGCCACAGCATCACCTTCTCGTGCTGTCGCGCGAAGGCCGGGCTCACCCGGCGGACCAGTTCCATGGCGGTGATCAGCGGGAAGCGGGCGATCGGGATGAGGATCCACGGAAACGCCGGCGGCATATGGTATTTGCGACGCGTGCCGGGCGCCATGTACATCGCCGAATACACCGAGTTGATCCGGAAGTTGTACATCTCGCGCAGCCGGGTCAGGCCGCGGTGCCCGTCGCGCGGGGCGAAGGCGGACGGATACGACTCGATCAGCTCCGCGCCGTGCTTGCCCGCGTCGTACGAACGCGACGCGATCGTCATCGCCAGCACCCGCAGCGAATCGGTCACCGTCTCCGGATACCAGCCCACCCGCACGCCGAGCAGATAGCCCATGTACTTCTGGAAGTGCAGCAGCGCACGGATTTCCGAGGGCGTGGTCTGATATCCCAACGCCCACAACCCGAGTCCGGGCGTCACGCTACCGGCCAGCAGCGTCAGCAGCTGATAGGTCTGGCTGATCGGCAGACCCCACCGCTCCATATCCCATTCGGGATGTTCGGCGACGCGCGCCCGCACCGAGACGTGCATGATGCGCACCTTCAACGCCGTCGCCCGACCCTGCGCACCGAGGGTGAGCAGGCCGCCGGGCTGGGACACGTCCATCCAGAAGCGGCAGGTCTCCAGGAACCGGCGCAGCGCGCTGTCCCCGGCATAACCACCGGCCAGCGACAGCGGGGTCGCCACGGCCGACTCGGTGTACATCTCCAGGGTCTCCGCACCGGCGAAGCTGAAAAGCATTGTGCCCCAACGTCGCCAGATGGCCGCGCCCTGTTCGACCAGTTCGGGGCGCACCCAGTCCGGGACGGTTTCGAACTCGGCGAACAGCTCGCGCATGGCGTCGGGCGCGTCGGGCACCGTGGCGATGCCGGTCGACAGCGCCTGATTGAGCATCTCGCGGCCGCGCACGGCCCCGGTCTCCCCGTGCATGACCTCCGCGACGAAACGTTCGGCGACCGGATCGCCGCTGAACAGATCCTCGCTCAGGATGCGCGCCTGCTCGTCGGTCGGGAACAGCGCACGGCGGGTGACCGACGCGAAGATCCGTTCGAGCCGCTGCACACCGGGCGTGCGCCGCGCCTCCCAGTATCGGAAGGCGCTCGGGCAGCGCGTCGGCTCACCGGCCCGTGCGGGCTGGGCCTGCACTGTCATCTGGTCCTCCTCGGAATTGGCTGTAACTTTTCTGGCTGGAATATCTTGGGCTGCTCGGTATTACGAGTTGAGTACGCGTTCGTCGAGCCAGGCGCGCAACCGGCGCACGATCGTCGGAATCCCCTCGGGCTGGTCGACCAGATAATGGTTGAGATCGGCCATCTCGATCAGTTCCGCGCCGGGATCCGCACTGGCGGCATGCATTTCGCGCGAATCGCTCACGAAGGCGGCCTGATCGCCGCGCAGGCACATCACCACCGTCGGCGCCTTCACCGAGGTGAGGTCCGTAAGTGCGTCCGCGCGTGAATGATTCACGCTCCACGAACTGAGCCAGCTACGCGCGGTGACGAACCGGGCCAACCCACCCGCCCCCTGATTGGCCACGCTCGGGTCGCCGTACATACTGCCCGGCTTCCGGTCGCTGGGGTCCAGCGTCGGGTCCACGAAACGCGGATCGGCGATGGTGCGGTGCACGACGCGTCCGGGATCCGCGCCGGGCCGATCCTTCGACAGTTCCAGCTGTTCCAACGCCCAGGCGTCGATGCGCTCGATCCGGCGATGCTGGGCCGCGCGGTATTCACGCACCCACTCCCGGTCCAGCGGCAGCGTGCGGGCCGGGTCGTAGAGGTCCAGGGCCGGATCGGTGCGATACGGATCGGATTCGTCCACCACGGCCGGATCGATCCAGTTCAGCAGCACCCGCGCGCGTCCGGCATGCGCGCCGACCAGCATCACCCCGTCCGCCGGAATCGAATCCCGAAGCGCCACAGCCTCACCCGTGGGCGTCTGCGTGATGGTCGGATTCTCCGCCTGCCCCTGATAGAACGACACCAGCGGCCCGCCACCGCTGAAACCCAGCAGCACCACATGCCGGAAACCGTGATGTTCCTTCAACCACCGCACGCCCGTGCCCAGATCCTCGGCGGCACGCTCCATCAGCAGCGCGGGCTCGTTGGACGAGTAGCGGGTGTTCATGGCCATGATCGGGATCCCGGCCGAGGCGAACGCGTCGAGCAGGAAATGCGACAGGAAATTCGACGCGGGATGCGCCATCAGCACCACGAGATCACGCGAGAAGCCCTGGGGCGTCACGAGATTGCCGTGCAGGGTCGGATAGTGACGGCTCAGTCCGGAGTGGATCTCCACCTTCCCGTCCTGCGCCGGGCGATACGGCATGCGCTGGAAGTGTTCTTCGACAGCTCCGGCCAACGTCGGCCTCCTGATCTGTGTCCCACCGAAAAATAACGATGCACGTCGGTGCGATCCGCATCGCAATCGCGGACCGTACTTTATAGTACGCACAGACGGTACACCAGAGTATGTATTGGAGAGTCGAGGATGGCGGACAACGACGCCGACGAGCCGACGCACGCCGAGCCCTCGGACGAAGCGGACGCTGTCGCCGAGTCATCCACGCAGGCCCAGCCTGCGGATGCCGTACCGAGCGAGCGATCCGCGAAGACATTGTCTCCGGAAACAGCGGATGCGGCAGCACGAACGCCGGACACCGCGGCGCGAACATCGGAGCCCGCGGGCACGACCGAGTCCGGCCCCGAGCCGAGGCCGATACTCGGTAAGCGAATGCTCGCGTGGGCCGCGACCGCCGTCGTCATCGTGGCACTGGCGGCCGTCACCACAACGCTCGTCCTGCAACACCGCACCGCGACCCGCGAACAGGCCGACCGCGCCGCCTACCTCCAGGCAGCACGCCAGGCGGTCGTCGACCTGACCACCATCTCCTCCGGCAGCGCCGACGCGGATATCGCCCGCATCCTCGCCGCCTCCACCGGCACCTTTCACGACGACTTCGGTTCCCGCTCAACCGCTTTCACCTCGGTCGTCAAGCAGGCGCACGTCTCGACCACCGGAACCGTCACCGCGGCGGGCATCGAATCGATGTCCGGTGACGACGCGAAGGTCCTGGTGGCCGCCACCTCCAAAGTCACCAATTCCACCGGCGCGAACAACGAACCGCGCATCTGGCGACTCCGGGTGATCCTGCACCGAACCGATGGCCACATCCTGGTCTCGAACGTGGACTTCGTCCCATGACGAGCCGTATCGAAGGGAACGCCGTGGAGGCGGAACCGGCCACCGACAATTCGACCACCGATAACGCAGGCAGCCAGGACAATTCGGAGCCCGTGCGCGAAACGGCCTCGCCCCTGGGCGAATCCGGCACCGATATAGCGCCCACCTCGCGCCGAGGGATGCTCCGCCACTGGCCTGCCGCACTCGTCGTGGTAGCACTCGTGATCACGACGGTCTGGTCGATCCTGCAATACCGCCACGACACCGAACTCACCGCCGCCGACCGCGAAGTCGGCCCCGCCGCGGCCGATGCGGCCGCCGCCGTGCTGTCCTACAAACCCGCCACCGTCGCCGCGGACCTGGCTCGCGCGCACTCCCACCTCACCGGTGACTTCGCCGGTTATTTCGAGAAACTCGGCACCGACGTGGTGATCCCGGCGGCCAACGGGCGGCACATGAGTTCCACCGCGACAGTGACTGCCACATCCGTCGTTTCGGCCGATTCCGGGCACGCGGTGGCGCTGGTGTTCGTCAATCAGACGACCACCGCGGACGATCTGGCACAGCCCACCACCATGTCCAGCAGCCTGCGTCTCGAGCTGGTCAAGGTAGGTGAACATTGGCTGGTCAGTAAGCTGGACACCGTATGAACTTCGCAATCCCGCACGCCGCGTTCGGTTTCGAGGTCTATGGTGTTCCGTTATGGCGACCAGAGATGTCACTGTGACAGTGACCGTGGACAGCTTCGAATGGGATTCGCTGTGCGACGCCGCGGTGTGCGCGGGTATGACCGTTCCGGACTACGTGGCCTGGAACGTGCGTCAGATCGCGCAGCGGTCGCGGCCCAAGGGTGTCGCGGTCCCCGGGAAGCGCGGCGCGCGTGAGGAGGCCGGCGAGACCGCCGCGTGGACCGAAACCTTCTCCCAGCGCCTACAGAATCGCAACGAACAGTTCCGCAACGACTGAACTGCAGCATGATCCGGACACGCCGTCGCCCGGGTCGGTGACACGCGGCGCGCCCGAATGCGATTGAATCGGGTATGCGCAGCGATTACCACGACAACCTGCGGCAGCTCGCACAGCTGCAACACCAGATCTGCCTACAGGACCGGACCGCGATCGCCGATGCGACCCAGGCCCTGGTCACGGCCGATATCGAACTGGCCGAGGCCGCGATCGATTCCGCGGCCCGCGTCGACACCATGACGCAGCAGGCCGAGCAGGAGTCGATCCGATTACTCACGCTGCAAGCGCCCGTGGCGAGCGAATTGCGGCAGGTGGTCACCGCCATCCAGTTGATCGGCAATCTCCAGCGGATGGGCGCGCTGGCGGGTCATGTCGCGGTCAGCGCGCGCCGTCGGCATCCGGACTTCGTTGTCGCGGATCCGGTGCGGCCGTTGATCACCCGCATGGGCGCGGCGGCGGTCGCGATCGCCACCAGCGCCGCCGAGGTCCTCGAATCCGGCAATCCGGACTCCGCGGCCGCGCTCGACGCCCAGGACGACGCCATGGACCGCCTGCACGAGGAGCTGCTGGGTCTGGTGCTGAACCCCGACTGGGGCTACGGGGTCACCGCCGCGGTGGATCTCACGCTGCTGGGCCGCTACTACGAGCGTTTCGCGGACAACGCCGTGGAAGTCGGCCGCCGCACCATCTTCCTGGCCACCGGCGAGACCGCCGAGACCTGGACGCCGCCCTGCCCGGAATGAATCGGGCCACTGCCGTCGATTCGGATCGCCCGCACCTCGAATCACATTCCACCGCGCTGTAAATCGGATGCCGCATCCGGCACCGCGTGGATGATCGACTTCCATGACGAGCGGCGCGAAGCGGATGCTTCACCTGAATTTCCTTGGCACAGAGCGGTATCAGCGTCGATACCGCCGGGCGTAGGTACTCGATTCCTACGACGGTGGGGCCAGCAACGTGAGCAACGGGAGTGGCCCTACTGAATTTCCTTGACACAGACCGGCATCAGCGTCGACACCCCCGGCCGTAGATACTCGATTTCCTACGGCGGTGGGGCCAGCAACGTGGGCAGCGGGAGTGGCCTTCCTGAATTGCCTTGGCGTAGAGCGGGATCGGCGTAGAGCTTGCCGTCGTTGCCTACGTAAGTGCCGTCAGTTGGCGTGTAGGTGGTGACGGCGGCGGCCGGGTGGGCGAGCGTGGGTGACTGTGTGGTGGTGCCCGATGGGTTGCGGCAGAGTTGGACCGTGGCGGCGCGGCGGCCCGGGAATTCCATGCAGGGGAGATTGCGTGCGCCGCGGACGGCTCGCGGATCGTTCTGTGCGACTTTGCAATACAGGTTCGGTCGGGTCGCCGGGGTGTCGGTTTGCGTGGGTGAGCGGCGTTCGTTCGGGGGAAGGAAGCCCTCGATGCAGGGGGGCGGGTCGTTGAGTTGATTGGCGAAGAAGGTGTTCTGGCCGGGGTCGTCGACGTTGGGCAGACCGGCGGACTGGGTGGCGGCGATCAGGGGCGGGTAGAGCACCAGGATCTGTTCCAGCGACGGGTTATACACGGCCGCAACCTGTTCCACGGTGACCAGATTGGACAGCAGCAGCGGCAGGGTGGGGCGCAACCGGGTGAACAGGGCGGTGACCTGGTCGGCGGCGGGACCCGCCGCGGTGATGACGCCGCGCAGGTCGCCGTCGCTCGCGCGCAGTGTTCCGGTCAGCGCGGCCAGCGAGGATGCCCACCGGCGGATCTGGTCGCCGGTGACGGTCTGGGTGTCCAGCAGCGGTCCGAGCTGATCGATCAGGGTCGCCGCCGGGCCGTCGACCCCGGCCGCGGCGTGGGCCAGTTGGTGCAGGGCATCCACCAGCTCGCGCAGCTGCGGGCCGAGACCGTTTACGGCGGTGAAGGATTCGTCCAGGACGGTGCGCAGGTTGCCGGGGCCGATCGCCTGTAGTGAGGATTCGATCCGGTCCAGGATGCGGCCCACATCGGCGGGGGTGGAGGTGCGGTCGGCGTGGATCACCGCGCCGCCGGTCAGGTACGGCCCCGCCGCGCGGCGCGGGACCAGGTCGACATATTGCTCCCCGACCGCGGACATACTCCGGACCGCCGCGTCCAGATCGGCGGGCACCTCGACCGAGGATTTCAGCGAAAGTGTGGCGCGCGCACCGGAATCGGTGGTCGTCAACGCGGTCACCTTGCCGATGGTGACGCCGCGATAGCTGACATCGGCGTTGGTGTACAGGCCGCCGCCGTCGTGCAGTTCGACGCCGATCGTGTAGCGCCCGATACCCATTCGCTGCGGCAACTGCGCGTAGACGGTCGCGGCCGTCACTAGTGACACCACCGCGATGACCGCGAACACCCACAGTTTGCGCGGCAGCGGCCGCGGCCGGCGGCTCATCGCGGACCGCCGGGCGTCAGCAGGTTCGGCAGCGGGACGGGTGCGGTCTGGACCGGCCCGGGCGCGGTGTGCCCGATGATGGCCTCGAGTCCGGTCAGCATGCCCTGCAACGGAGTTCCCAGCAGCAGCGCGTTGTCCAACGTACTCAGTCGCAGATCCAAGGTGACCTCACCGTTGGCGTAATCCCCACGCACCGCGTTGGCGTAGGTGTCGATCGGGAACGGGTAGGTGAGCAGATACCGCAGCGACTCGGTCAGGGAGCTGCCCGAGTTCGCGAGCGAGGCCAGAACCGGTTGCAGGTCACGCAATTCGGCGGTGATGTCGTCGCGGGTGTTGCCGATCAACGCATTCGCCGTGCGGCCCAGATCGCCCAGGCCGGTGAGCGCGCGCGTCAGCTCGACCCGCCGATCCCGGATCACCGTCAACGCCGGTTCCAGATGCGTTATGGCCGTGGCTATCTCGTCGTGATGGGCGGCCAGGCGAGTACTGAGGGCATCGATTCCGGCGATGGCGTCGACGATGTCCTGTTTCTGCGCGTCCAGGCCGCGCATCAGCGTGTCGAGTTTGGTGAGCAGCGCGCGGACCGCATCCTCGCGACCGGACAGCGCCGCATTCAATTCGGTGCTGATATCGCGGATCTGGGCCAGTCCGCCGCCGCTGAGCACCAGCGACATCGAGGACAGCGTCTGCTCGGTGGTCGGAAAACTCCCGGCGTGCGCGAGCGGGATCAGCGAACCGTCGTGCAAAGTTCCGCGCGCGGCTTCGGTTGCCGGAGCGGCGAGTTCGATGTGTGTGCTGCCGAGCAGACTGGTCTGCCCGACCTTCGCGGTGGCGTTCTCCGGCAGCCGCACCCCGCGTTCGAGCCGCACGGTCACCAGCGCATGCTGCCCCTCGAGCGCGATATCGGTGACCGAACCGACCGTCACATCGTTCACCAGCACCGGCGAATTCCGTTGAATGGTCGAAACATCCGGCATCTGAATACGCACCGCGTACGACCCCTCCCCGTGCCCCACGGTCCCGGGCAACGGCAGCGAGTTCAAACCGCGCCAACCACAACCACTTCCGCAGGAGACGACCAGTCCCAGCACGACCACCAGCGTGGCGATTCGGCGCACGGTCATCGCGTACCTCCCGGGACGAGCAGTTGCGACAGCGGCGCGGGGGCGGCGGCGCGGGGTGCGAGACCTGGTGGGCTGTAGACGACTTGGCCCGGCAACGCAGGTACGCCACGGGTCGGGTTGACGCCGATGGGCGGGTAGTCCGTGCGGAGCAGGTTCAGCAGCGGGCCGAGGTATTGGGCGCACAGTTTCGCGCCCTGTTGGGCGTCGGTCTGTTCGGCGGCGGCCAGTGCCGAGCAGACGAAGTTGACCGGGTTGGCGAAGTTGCTCAGGGCCAGTGCCGAGACGACGGCGTTGTGGGCGGGCTGGTAGATGCCGTCCAGGTTGGCCAGGGCGTTCGGCGCGACGTGCAGCACTTGGGCCAGGCCGTCGCGCTGCTGGGCGAGGGTGGCCGCGACCGAGGACAGCGAATCGGCGGTGGCGCCCAACCGATCCCGGTTGTCCGCGACGAATCTCGTCACCTCACCGAGCGCACCGTCCAGGCCGCTCAGCGCGTTACCCAGATCGGCGCGATTGTCCGCGAGCAGCGTCGACACCGTGGCCAGGCGATTGTTGATCGAAACGATCTGCTGCCCGCTCTGGGACAGCGCGCTGACGAAGATCTGGAGGTTCGCGACGATCGAGACCAGATCACCGCGTCCCTGCGACAGCGTTTTCATCGCATCGGACAACGTGGCCAGCGTCTGATGCAGATTCGCCCCCTCACCTCGGAGATTGGCCGCGGCGGTGTCCACGACCTGTCCGATCGGGCCGCGCGGATCGGTATCGGTCGGGCCCAGCGCGGTGGCCAGCCGCTGGAGCTGCACCTTGATCTGATCCCACTCGACCGGAATCGCGGTGCGGCCCAACGGAATCGTCGCACCGTCGCGCAGCGTCGGCCCGGCGGTGTAGGCGGGCGCGAGCTGAATGAATCTGGAGGACACCAGATTCGGCGACATGATCACGGCCTTCGCGGCGGCGGGGATCGGCTGCCCGGTGTCGACGTGGAAGCGGACCCGCACGCGGTCCCCTGCCGGTTCGATCGCATCGATCCCGCCGACGGTGACACCCATGACCTTCACCTCGTCACCGGTGTACAACCCTGTGACAGAGGTGAATTCGGCGGTGAACTCGTTTCGCGTGAACTGCGGGGCTACCACGTACGACACCACCGCGAGCACGATCAGTATTGCCACCACCGCGACCCACATCAACGGTGAGCGTCGCCGGACCGCCCGGGTAACCGAATTCATCGTCCCCCCTGGGGAATTGCGGGAGCGGCCGGGGCGGGTGCGCCCAGCGCGGCGTCGACGTACGGGGCGATGAGCTGCCCGGGGATCAGGTTCTGGATGTAGGAGTTGAAGAACGGGCCGCTGGCCACGGCCTCACCCAGTTCGGTCATGTACGGGCCGAGGCGGGCGATGGCGGTGCTGATGTTGGCGTTATTCTTGCTCAACACGGCGAGCACGGCATTGACCTTGTCGAGCGTCGGCCCGAGCTGCGCCTGATTGTCACGCACCAGACCACTGAGCTGCGTGGCCAATTTCGACACGTTGCCGAACAACGTCGCCACCGCGTCCCGACGGCTTTGCAGTTCTCCCAGCACGGTATTCGCGTCGATGACGAGCGTGTCGAGCTGACCGCTGCGCTGCGCCAGCACCGTGGTCACCCGACCGGCGTGCTCGAGCAGATCACGCAACTGCTGATCGCGTTCGGCGATGGTGGCCGAGAGCCGCCCGACACCGTCCACGGCCGCGCGCAGATCGGCGGGCGTCTGCTGCAAGGTTCCGGCCAGCACCTGCATGGCCTTGCTCAGTTGCGCGGTGTCGATATTGCCCGCGGTGTCGTTCAGGTCGGTGAGCGCGTCGTTGAGGTTGTACGGCGAGGTGGTGTGGTCGAGTCCGATCGTGCTGCCCGGCCGCAGGATGCCCCGCCCGGACGGTTGCAGCCGCAGATGCCGCGCTCCCAGCACGGTCGCGGTGACGATCCGCGCGCTGGTGTCGCCGCCGAGTCGCACCCCGCAGCCCAGATCGAAGTCGACGGCCACCGCGGCGTGGTCGATGGCGATGTGACGCACTGTGCCGCAGTCGACTCCGGCCACCTCGACCACGTCACCGGTGTGCAGGCCGCCGCTGTCGGTGAACAGCGCGCGATAGCCGCTGTTGTTGCTCAGGAACGGCAGCGCGCCGATGTTCAGGGTGGCCAGCACCACCAGCCCGATCAGCACCGTGCCGAGTAGTCCGGCGCGAAAGACGTTGCGGGTCTCGTTGTTTCGTGTCATTTCGGCGCGCACCGCCCTGTGGTCTGCCCGATCAGCGGGGTGGTGAAATCCTGGCCGCCGGGTCCGTCGAGTTTGATCCGCAGACCGCACAGGTAGTAGTTGAAGAAGTTGCCGTACGCGCCGAGCCTGGTCAATGCGGCGTAGGTGTCCGGCAGTCGGCCCAGGATGCTGTCGAGGGTGCCGGATCCGGCGTCGAGTTGGGTTGCGGTGCGGCGCAATTGGTTCACGGTGCCCGCGAGGGCCGGGCGGTCCTGGGCCAGCAGACTCGCCAGCGACGCGGTCGAGGCGTCGATGTGGGTGAGCGCCCGACCCCACGCCTGGTCGTCCTGGGCCAGGCCGGTGGCGATCTGCTGCGCGGTGTCCAGGGCCGAGGACAGTTCGGCGCTGTGCTTGTCGACGCTGCCCAGCACCGTGTCCAGATTGCTCACCACGCGGCCGATCACCTCGTCGCGATCGGCGAGTGTGCTGGTCAGCGACGCGGCGTGCACGAGCAGCGACTGCACGGTGCCGCCCTGGCCCTGCAGTACCGCGATCAGTTCCCCGGACAGGTTGTTGATCTGCACCGGATCGAGGCCGCGGAACAGCGGCTGGAAGCTGCCGATCAGCAGATCCAGATCCAGCGCCGGTTGGGTGTGGTCCAGGCCGATCGTGTAGCCCGCTGCCTCGGGCACGGGATCGCCTGGGCCGTCCTGTAATTCGAGGTATCGGTCACCGACCAGGTTCTGGTAGCGCACGATTGCCCGCGTGGCGCGCGTAATCCGGTAATTGCCATCGACATCCAGCGCGACCTGCCCGCGATAGCCGCCATCCGAGCCCACGGCGTCGACGCCGACCGCGGCCACCCGTCCGACCTCCACCCCGGCCACCCGGACGAAATCGCCCTTCTGCAAACCGGATACGTCGCTGAACTCGGCGTGGTACCGGGTGTGCGCGTCGAATCGGTACTGGCCGAACACGATCACCAGGGCGACCACGATCAGCAGCATGACCGCGGCGAACAGTCCGGTCTTCACGGTCGTCGCGGTGCGGCTCATCGCGTACCTCCCTTCGCGGCGTAGAGCAGATTCAGCAGGGAGCCGGGGACCAGTTGCGGTGCGGTGCCCGCACTCCGGAACGGGTCCACTCCGGTATCGGCCACGATGGCCGGGGTCGGGACCTGACTCATCGTCACCTTCGGCAGTGCGCCGCACCGGGGTCCGCCGCTCGCGCGCACCACCGGCAGATTCGCCGGATACGTGTACGGGCTGGTGCCGAGCAGGAACGTCGAGCGCAGCAGCATGGTCGCGCCGTTGCCGCCGGACACGGGTTCGGCGAGTTTGCGGGCCTCGTCCGCGCCTTGCAGGAAGCAGGTGAATTCGGGCGAATATCTGCCCAGCAGTGTGGTTGTCGGGCGCAGCAGGCCGATCGCGGAGATCAGCGGCTCGGTGTTCTGCGTCAGCACCTGATCGGCCGTGCCGGACATGCCGATCATCGACAGCAGGGCCGAATCGAGGGTGTCGTTGGTGGCCACCAGGGTGTCTGCGGTGGTGGAGGCGTTGGTGAGAGTCGCGGACAGGTCGTCCGCGGCGTCGGCGTAGACGGTGGCGGCGTCGGCGGTCGACCGGAAGTCGTGCCGCAGCTGCGGAAGTCGCGGATTCACCGTTGCCAGTACGGCATTCGCGTCGTCGATGGCGCTGCCCAGATCCGCGCCCTGCCCGCGCAGTGCCAGGGCGAGCGCCGAGAGCGTGGTGTTCAGTTTCTCCGGCGCGACGGCTTGCAGTATGGCGGTGAGTGATTCGAAGACCGAGTCGATCTCCACGGTCACCGAACCCGCGCGAATGGTCGTCCCGGCGCGGATGGGTCCGGCGGACTCGTCGCGGGGATCGGTCAGGGTGATGTACTTCTCCCCGAAGATGGTGGTGGAGGTGATGTCCGCGCCCGAGCCCGCCGGAACCTGTTGCGCCGCACCATGATCCAGCCGCACATCGACCACCGCACCAGCCGATCCCTGTTCGACCCGCGCCACCCGGCCGACCTCCACGCCGTGCCGTTTGACCAGCGCGCCGGTCCGCAGCGCCAGTCCCGCGCGACCGGATTCGATGGTGATGTCCACCGCCGGGCGGAACGCGCCCCGATACGCGGCATAGGTCACCGCGAGCACGCCCGCGAGTGCGAGCGCCAACACGAGCGCCGCGAATTTCCTGGCCAGTGAGTGCCGGTTCATCTCACCCCGCCAGATGTAGTTGCCGGGCGCTGCCGTACAGCGCGAGGGAGATCAGCAGCGTCACCGTCACCACGCAGATCAGCGACAGGCGTACCGCGCGTCCAGTGGCCACGCCGACCCCGGCCGGGCCGCCCACGGTGTGGAATCCGTAGTAGGTGTGCACCAGCATCACCACCACGGCCATCGCGATGGCCTGCGCGAACGACCACAGCACGTCGTCCGGGTTGAGGAAGGTGCCGAAATAGTGGTCGTAGACCCCGGCGGACTGGCCCAGCACCAGCACCGTGGTGATCCGGCTCGACAGGAACGCCGCCACCACACTCAGCGCGTACAGCGGCACGACCACGATCAGCCCCGCCAGCAGCCGGGTGCCGACCAGATAGGGCACCGAGCGGATCGCCATCGCGTCCAGCGCGTCGATCTCCTCGCTGATCCGCATCGCGCCCAGCTCGGCGGTGGTGCCCGCGCCGATGGTGGCCGCCAGCCCGACGCCCGCGGTCACCGGCGCGACCACCCGCACGTTGACGTACGCCGAGAGGAATCCGGTGAACGCCTCCACCCCGACGCCGCCGAGCGCGTGATACCCCTGCACCGCCACGGTCGCCCCGGCGAAGAAGGTCAGGAATCCCATGATCACCACGCTGCCGCCGACCAGCGCGAGAATGCCTGTGCCCAAACTGATCTCGGAGATCAGCCGCAACGTCTCGTCCCGGTACGCGCGCGCGGCCCGCCCCACCGACAGCACCGAGCGCAGATAGAACAGCACCTGATCGCCGACGAGGTCGACCGTGCGCCCGACCGCGCCCGCCCGGCGGCGCAGCGAGCCGATCGCATCACTCGCGCTGATCATCGCCGCCCACTTCCCAGCGCCAGGCCGACCGAGGTCAGCACCAGATTCGCGACGAACAGCGCGATCGCCGCGAACACGACGGTCTCGTTGACCGCGTTACCGACGCTCTTGGGCCCGCCGGTGACCGACAGCCCGCGATAGCACGCGACCAGCCCCGCGATCCCGCCCGACACCGCCGCCTTGAACTCGGACAACGCCAGATCCCCCGATCCGACCAGCAGCGTCACGCTCGACGCGTACGCACCCGGTGACACGTTCTGCAAATACACCGAGAAGAAGAACCCGCCGATCAACCCGATCGCACACACCGCGCCGTTCAGCAGCACCGCGACCACCGTCGAGGCCAGCACCCGGGGCAGCACCAACCGCTGCACCGGATCGATCCCCAGCACCTCGATCGCGGAGATCTCCTCCCGGATCACCCGCGACCCGATATCCGACGCCATCGCCGTGGCCCCCGCCCCCGCGACGACCAGCACTGTCACCAGCGGCCCGATCTGCGTCACCGCACCCAATCCCGCGCCCGCCCCGGACAGATCACTCGCCCCGATCTCCCCGAGCAGCGAGTTCAACGTGAACACCACCAGCACCGTGAACGGAATCGACATCATCACCGTCGGCAACAACGACACCCGCGCCAGAAACCAGCACTGCTCCACGAACTCCCCCCACGGAAACCGCCCCCGCCCCAACGCCCGCGCGGTATCCAACGCCAGCAGATAGAACTCCCCCAGGGCACTCACCGCACCCCGAACCCCGCTCGCCGCCTTCCCTACCCCCGCTTGCGCTCGAATCGGCAACTGCCGCAACCGCTTGGTCATCAGCGCACCGTCCGATAGCGCAGCATCATCTCGTGGTCTTCATGGTCCAAGAGGTGGCAGTGCCAGACGTAGCCCTGTAGTTCGGCGTGCGACATGGCGCTGTGGGACATGGGATGTGTTGTGGCCATATCGGTTCCGGTGAGGGCGGCGGGGAAGGTGGCGTCGGGGTCGAAGCCGAGTTCCGCTGCCGTCGGGAAGCGGACGATGAGGCAGGTGACGGTGCCGCCCTCTACGCGGACGGTGTCCTTCCATCCGGATTCCCACGCGGCGGGCGGTTGTGCGGGACCGGCGAGGAAGTTCTCCGCCGAGGGGGTCCACTTCACGCCGACGGGTGGTTGCGGGTTGGCGAGCTGATAGTCGATGGTGCGCAACGGAGTTCGGCTCAGGATGCGGAAGTTGACCAGGTGGATGTGGATGGGGTGGGGGTCGGGGGTGATGTTGATGATGTTCCACTGCTCGACCGTGCCCTGGCGGGGCATCTCGATCTCGGGGTCGTCGAAGGTGAGGTTGTTCAGCACCATGATCGCCGGTGGCATGCGTACCGCGTAGGGCTGACTCACGGTGAGGTTCCGCACCACGGTCGGCTGCTCCAGCGGAGGCAGCGCGGCGGGCAGGCCCGAACCGCCCCGAAGTCGTTGCGGCACAGTGCCGGTGAATCCGCGTCGGCTCGCCGCGCGGAACCGGCAGAACAGCGGCATCGCGACCTCACCGAGGATCGCGGCCTGGAACACCGGGGCCTCGTCGTTGCGCAACTCGACGGTCTCCCCCGGCGCGAGTCCGGAGAAGTCGACCAGCAGATCCACCCGCTCCGCGGGCTCGAGCAGCAGATTCCGCACGGGCACAGGCTGATCCAGCAGACCGTGGTCGTTGCCGATCACCCAGAACCGCATCCGGTTGCCGAAGAACAGATTCCACAGACTGAACGAGGCGGCGTTGAGCACCCGGAACCGATACAACCCGCGCGCGACCTCGAGCTCCGGCCACACCGCACCGTTCACGAGCCCGACGTCACCGACGCCGCCGCCCTCCCAGAGCCCCTGCGGCACAACGACAGTCGAACGCAGACTCTGATGCCCGTCGGCGGTGAACAACTTCTCCTGCAACACCAGCGGCAGCTCGAACTCCCCCGCGGGCAGTCCGAGCGGATTACCGGGCGCGCCGGTGTCGAATTCGTCGCGCAGCAACATCATTCCGGCGAGCCCGGCATAGACGTTCGCGCGCGTGATGCCCATCGCATGGTCGTGATACCAGAGGTTCGTGGCGTACTGACGCAGCGGAAAGTGGTGTGTCAGAGCCTGTCCGGGGAAGACGAGTCGTTCGGGATGCCCGTCGCTGTCCGGCGGCGTCACCCCGCCGTGCAGATGGAACGAACACGGCGGTGAGGTCCGGTAGCGCTCGGACACCCCGTGCACGGTGGTGTCCATATCCGCCGCGAACGGGTGCGTGCCGATCCGGTTGCCGAATCGCAGGGTCAGCGGCTCGTCCACGCGATGTTCGATGGTCGGGCCCAGATAGTCCATGCCGCCGTAGCCGAGCGCGGGCGAGGGACCCAGGTCGCGGTGGAAGCGATGCGTCGTCGTGGCGGCGTTCAGCGTCAGATCGGTACCGCGCAGCACCGGCATCCGGGGCATCTCGTCGACGAACGGCCGCAGCGGCGGGGAGTGGAACAGCAACGGACTCGGTGGCAGCGCGGGCGGGTCGGCGGCGGCGAGATCCACTGTGCGGCAGTACATTCCCGCGGCGACCATACCGACTCCGGCACGACGTAAGAATCCCCGGCGGCCGATCGGTCCGTCCATCGCTGGTCCTCCTCGGAGGGCCTCATCACCCATCCTGCTGATCATACTTTTTGGTATAGTCCACGGTACTGCGGTGAATGGTACACAGCCGGCACCGTCGGGCGAGCAGAATCGGAGAACCCGTGAATTCAGCCCCCTCACCTGCATCGGGAGCCGTCCCCGCAACCAGCGGGCCGCACACTGACCTAGCATCGAATACGTGAGCGCAGCAGATAACCCCGTGGACGGGGACCAACCGGAATCCGGTGCGCGACCGCGGCGATCGAAGAAGGCGCAGGCCCAACGCGGCAGTCGCAGCCGCAGTCCGCGACTGTCCTACGACGACTGGGTCGACGGCGCGCTGACGTTACTGGCCCGAGAAGGCGTGGCCGCCATCAAGATTCCGCTGTTGTGCAGCGAACTGGGCGTCACCAAGGGCAGCTTCTACTGGCATTTCGACGATATCCAGCAGCTGATGGAGGCGATGGCCGACCGCTGGGCCGCCGTGCAGAGCGACGCGGTGCGCGCGCTGGGTGCTATCGATTCCATTCCCGTCGAGGAACGCATCGAGCAGATGGCCACGCTGCTGGTCGATCCGAGCACCTGGATCGTGGAGGCCACGGTCCGCGAATGGGCGCGCAACGACGCCAAGGTGGCCGGTGCGGTGCAGGCACTCGAGCGCAAGGTCTTCGACATCGTCGAGCAGACCATGCTCGAACTCGGCTTCGACACCCCCGACGCCCGGCTGCGCGCGGGCGCGATGGTCTACCTCGGCATCGGCCTGATCCACGGCCGCGACAGCCTCCCCATCCCCACCGCGCAGGAGGCCCACGCCGTCATCGACCTACTCACCACGCCGACGCAGAAACCCGCGAAGTGAGCGTCCGGCTCCGGGTAGATTCCGACCCGAATCGCAGATCGCAACCGGAAGGGTTTTCATGGCACAGCGGGTACGCGTACAGAACTTCACCCTGTCCAGCGACGGTTACGGCGCGGGCGAGGGGCAGAGTCTCGAGCGGCCGTTCGGTCACGCCGATCCGAGCAAGCTGATGTCGTGGGCGGGTGCGACCGCGCACTGGCCCAATCGCACCGAGCCGGGCGGCAGTTACGGCCTGGATGATCACTGCGCCCGCGACTTCACCAACAATATCGGCGCGGAGATCATGGGGCGCAACAAGTTCGGACCGCAGCGCGGGCCGTGGGAGAACTACGACTGGCAGGGCTGGTGGGGCGACGAACCCCCGTTCCACACACCGGTTTTCGTGCTCACCCATCATGTGCGGCCGTCGTTCACGTTGGGCGAGACCAGCTTTCACTTCCTGGACGCCACGCCGAAGGAAGCGCTGGAGCGGGCGTTCGCCGCGGCCGACGGGAAGGATGTGCGGATCGGCGGCGGGGTGCACACCGTGCGGGAATTCCTCGACGCCGATCTCATCGACGAAATGCACATCGCGGTGGGGCAGGTCGAACTCGGCCGCGGCGAGCGATTCTGGACCGGCCCCGAGCAGCTCACGGACCGTTTCCATCTGGAGCGGATCCCCAGTCCGAGCGGGATGGTGCACCACTTCCTCTGGCGCCGTTGACAAGTGGGTCCGTCGCCGACACGAGCCGACGACGGACCGTACTCACAGTGCGCTGCCGGTGGACAGGCCGCCGTACCCGTACGGCGAGTACATGCCGCCGTATCCGTAGGGCGAATACATACCCCCGGGGTTCCAGCCACCGCCGCCCCACGGATTGCGCCCCCAACCGTGATGGCCCCAGCCGCCCGGACGCGGCCAGCCGGGGCGGCTCCAGCCCGGTCGACCCCAGCCCCCGTGAACGGGATCTGCCGAGGTGGTGGCCGACGATTCCGGGGTCAACGGCACGCCGGGTGAGGCGAGCGCCGGGCCCGCGACCGCGATCGGCGTCGCGACGATGACGAGCGCGACGGCGGCACGCGACAACGTGCGCCGCGCACCCATCGGAACGAGATTTCGGGACATGCGAACTCCTAACGTGCACAACGTATTCGGATCCGCCCTCGCCCGAGACCACGCCCACCCACCGGATCCGACTCTTAACGCCATTCAATGTACCGTCATTCAACGGCACGTTCAATAGGTAACGTACGGATCCGGTGACTTATCCCCTCAGCTCGCCCAGTCGGCGATCCGCGACGCGGCCCGGAAGTGCAGCGCGGGCACCGCGTAACGCGCCTCGGGCACGGCGTAGAGCGCGTCCACCGCCGCCCGCTGATCGGCGAATCCCGCTGCGTACGCGGCGATTTCCGCCTCCGATGCGGGCAGTTGCGCCGCGTCGAGCAGGGTTTTCATGATCCCCTCCCCCAACACAACCGCCGCTACACCCGCCGATCCGCCACAACGATCGCCGAACTCGACCACCGCTCGCCATTCGTGCGGTAATCCCTCACGCCACCGAACACTGGCTCAGCCAGGCCCATTCGCCCGGTACCCCTCGAACAACCGGCCACCGACCCGGTCCAGAACCGCAGTGACGATGTCCACCATCGACCGGATTTCGCCGAGTGCGACGGCGCGCATTCCGTCTGCCAGTGCACTGGCGAACGTCGTGCCGCCGAGTTCGTCGAAGTGGGCCACTTCGCGATGCAGCCATTTGCCGCCGCCGCTCCAGTGCCCGGCGGCGGTGAGCAGTAGATGCGATGTCGCCTGCCACAGCGTGACCGCGATCGCAAGGCGCTCGTTCACATCCTGGGCGCCCGCGAGATCGTCGAGGAGATCGGTGACACCGTAGCGCATCGCTTGTAACTCTTTGTCGCTCAATGCCTTCGGACCAGCAGACAGTTCCCTCACACAATCCTCTCGAAGACGCTCCCCGCTGCCATCCGCATCCAGCAGGATCCGGGAGCGGCCGATCAGGCGTGCTGTTGCCGGGCGGCGAGCGGCCTGGTCCGCAGCGCGGAAATGTGCGATCGAATTCTCACTCTGCACGAAGAGTTCCACTGGCCATCCCTTGTGCCGCAGCGATTCACGGTAGGGGGCAGGTGGCCCTGCGAGTAGTACGGTGATATCGAGATCCGAAGTGGCAGTGGCTGTTCCGATCACAACACTGCCTCCCAGCCAGGCGGCCCGCGTATCCGGGAACCTGTCGAGCACCAGTTGCCGAGCGATACCGAAGGCTGCGGGGGTCATCCTGCCATCGTCACATACGGTCGAATATCGCGAATCTGCGATGCCACTGCGAGATTCGCAGTTCTGGCGACATGCGCCTGCGAACGAACCTCAGTGCCGACGGTTGATCCTGAATAGCGCGGCAGCAGCGGGTGCACGCGATCCGGGGAGCACGCGGGGCGGTGAGTTGCGGTGGGGGCTGTTGAATTCACAGGGGGAGGAGGTTTGGGGCGGTGATTGGTCCCAGAGGTGGTGGTTCGTGTGGAAATGGGGGTGGGGGCGGGTTATGTTGGGGGCGGACGGGGCGAATGGGTGCAGAATTCGCCCTTTCCGTTTGGATACCGTTGTTGCGCTGGGGATCTCGGCCGGTGGCCATCGACTGCCGGTCTGTATGGCGGGTCGGTTGCGCGGTTGTGCCTCTTGTGTCGTTCGGGGGCTACAGCGGGTGCGGAGGGGCCGGGGTGGTGGTGCCCATCCACTTCACCTCGGTCCGCTCCGAGTGGATCGGGGGCGGGGGCACTGAGTGGGGCTTTCCCGGGGAAAGTGGATTCATTCGGTATGGAAACATTCTCGGGTGGGTGTCGCATTGGCGTGGGGGTTCACCAAAATAATTCTGGCGCAATAATTTTCGTTATCGCCTTCGGATACCGGATGAACGGTGGGGTCTACGGGCATCCGGGGAATCGAACGCTCGGTGGAAATTATCGACTCCGCGGATCCGGGGCGGGCAACCCGGACGATTATTTCTCGCAATCTGCGGGATACCCGTGCTGGTCGGGCATAAACTATCGGATCAGAGTGTATGACGAGAAATTGAGGTCGGGGAACTGGAAGAGCAATAAGAAGACAGCGCGCCCAGGAGGTATGGAATGTCGGAAACTGATCTTCGGCGGATATCCGGCCTGATATTGGCCACTAGTATGGTTCCGGTCGCGGTTGTTCTCGGGGCCGGTCAGGCCGGGGCTGCGCCCGCCGCGTCGGGGCATCCGCCCGCTGCGCCACCGGCGGTGGCACCGTCGCCGCTCGCACCTGCCGCTCACACTTCGCCCGCGCCGCAACCGGCCCAGGTCACGGTCCCGGATATGTTGGCCCACATAGTGCCTCCGATCACTCTGCCGGACATCGCCCTCCCGGCCGGTCTGCCGAAAATCACTCTCCCGGCGGAGTTGGCGAATCTGGTTCCCGCACCGAAACCCGCGCCTGCGCAGGCACGACCGGACACGGCTCCCGCAGGCGCCGCACCGAGGCCCGCGGCGCTGCCGAACGCCATTCCTTCGGTAGCCCTGCCGAATATCACTCCCCCGGTCGCGCGGCCGAACACCAGCCAAACGGTGGCCCGACCGAATACGACCCCGTCGGTCGGTCGGGCGAATACCGCAGCCTCGACAATCCGGCCGAACACACCTGCGATCGGCCCATCGAGGAGCACACCTCCGGCAACCGCACCGAATTTCACTCTGCCGATAGCGCTGCCGAACGGGACACTCCCGATAACCCTGCCGAATCTCACACCCTCGGTAGCCTTACCGAACATCTCTCTCCCGAACATCGCATCCCTGGCGGCACTGCCGAATATCGCATCCGTCATCGCGCCTCGGGTCGCATCACCGAATAGCGCGCCGACGCCGACGAATATCGAATCCTCGGTCACGACGCTGGTAAATGTCACGCACCCGAACAACCGGGCCGATGCCATCCCCCGGGTCACCGCAGTGGCGACACCGACGGCAGCCGACCCGACCCAGCCGGTTCAGACGTTCTGCTCCTACATCCCCGCCGATCCCACCCGATGCAGTATGACCGTCGTGGACGCGGGCGTCGGAGCCCTGATCGGCGCGGGTATCGGCGCCGGACTGAGTGCACCGCTGGCGATTCCCGCCGCCCTGGTCGGCGCGGTCGTCGGTCTGGTCGCTGGAATTCCCTTCCTGCCAACAGGTTTGGTTGTCGGCCCGCTGCTCGGTGCGGCGGTCGGCGCGGCAGTGGTCGCGGCCCCCGCCGCCGCACTCGGCGCAGCTGTCGGGGCATCGGTCGGCGTGATCGTCGGCGTCACCGCACCCATCCCGGCGAAGGTCAACGTTCCCAGCAACGTCCAACACTGAAAACAACCGCAGCGCTCCGGCACCCGATCACAGGGGGCCGGAGCGTCGTGTTGATTGCTGATCAAGCAACTGCCCACTCTGCAAGCCGACAAGCGAACTGCACCCAGTCACCCCGGGCGGTCGACCACTACACCGGGTGCACGAAATCCATTGATGATGAACATCTTCCAGCCAATCACCACACTCGCGTCCAGTCGAACCGCCCAACCTCTCCATCGGATTGCACCTGTCGGACACTGACGCAGCTGCGCGAATCACCGCCTTCCAACCGGACGCCCGTCGAGCCGGGAACGGTCACATCAATCGAATCACCGATCCAACTGCTCGTTGAGAACCTCAGCAATCTGAGCGATAGCCGCCGGGTCGGTCATGGACAGGTGGGCAGTGTCGATGTCGATGTTCGAGACGTAACCGTCGATGAAGGGTTGCCATCCCCGGTGACCTGCGGCTTCGGGGCGTCGGTCGCGGGTTGCGGTGAAGAAGACCAGGTCGGTGTCGACGGTCGGAGGCTGCCAGGTGCTGGCGGCTCGGATCGACGAGTTGTAGGCGTCGGTCAGACGTTCGATCGTTTCGGCCTCGATGCCCAGACCGTCGCCTAGATGGTCGCGAATCAGGGCCGCGGCTTCCTCGGCGGTGGCGTCGGGACGCACGAAATCGATGCCGAGAACCGGCCCCAGATTGCTGATCAGCTCACCGGCCATGACCGTCGAGACCGAGGCTTCATCGATACCGTCCGCTTCCGCGTCCAACAGCGCCAGCAGGTCGACTTGCTCACCGGCAGAGCGCATTTCGGCGGCGATGGCATGTGCGATCAGACCGCCCAGCGACCACCCCAGCAGGTGGTACGGGCCGTGCGGCTGGACCGCGCGGATCTCCGCGAAATAGCGTCGGGCGATATCGCCGATCGAGTTCGGCCCCGGCACCTCGCCACCGATCTGCGGCGCCTGGATGCCGTAGATCGGCCGATCGGCCGAAAGGTGTTCGCCCAGTGTGTGATAGCACCACGACAGGCCCGACGCGGGGTGGATGCAGAACAGCGGCGGCCGGGTGCCGGAAGTCCGGATCGGCAGCAGCACATCGAATCCCGAGGCGGACTCGGCCGCGGCACGACCCGAACGCATCGCCGCCTCGAGCCGCCGCGCGAGATCGGCGGGGGTGGGATCGGACAGCATCCAGCTGATCGGGAACTCGTAGTCGAGCTCCTTCTTCAACTCGGTCACCACCTGCACCGACTTCAGCGAATTGCCGCCGAGAGCGTAGAAGTCGTCGTCGGCACCCACCCGATCCAGGTCCAGAACCTGACCGAAGGTACGCGCGACCAGCTTCTCCAACCACGACTCCGGCTCCCGGAACTCGCCGACCGGCAGCACCGGATCGGGCAGTCGCGTGCGGTCCAGCTTCCCGGAACTGGTGAGCGGCAACGCATCCAACACCGTCAGCGACGTGGGGACCATATAACTGGGCAGCTCACTCGCCGCATATGCCAGCACTGCGGTCGTATCGACTGCGCTACTCGCCACGGCATCGACCACCCTGCTCCCGGCAGCATCGACCACCCTGCTTCCGGCAGCATCAGCATTCCGGCCTCCCCCAGCATCAGCCGCCCTGCTTCCGACAGCAGCGACCACCCTGCTTCCGGCAGCGCCGACTGCACCGCGCCACGATGCGTCGACGGCTCCGACCACGTCACCCACGCTCGGCACGAGATACCCGACGAGCCGATCCCCGCCACCATTCGAACGCACTGCCGCGACCGCCCGCGCGACGCCGGGATACTCGGCGAGCACCGATTCGATCTCACCGAGCTCGATCCGCAGACCACGCAGTTTCACCTGGAAGTCGGTGCGGCCCAGGTATTCCAGCTCACCATCGCGGCGCCACCGGGCGAGGTCGCCGGTGCGATACAGCCGCTGCCCGTGTCCGAAGGGATCGGGTACGAACCGCTCGGCGCTCAGGCCCGCCCGTGAGTGATAGCCGCGCGCGAGCTGTACGCCCGCGAGGTACAGCTCTCCCGTGACGCCGGGCGGCACCGGTTGCAACCGCCCGTCGAGGACGTAGGCCCGCGCGTTCCACACCGGCGTGCCCATAGGCATACTGCCGCAGTCGGTTTCGCGCACTCGATGCGCGGTCGCGTGCACGGTGAACTCGGTCGGCCCGTACAGATTGTGCAGTTCGACACCGGGTGCCGTCCGCCGCACCGCCGCCACCACCTCGGCGCCGAACGCCTCACCGGCCACCAGCAGCGCACGCAACGAGGTCAGCGATTCCGGTGGGACCGCATCGGCGAAGGCGGCGAGCATCGACGGGACGAAGGAGGTGATCGTGACACGTTGCGCGGCAATGGTTTCAGCGAGGTACGCCGGGTCGGTGTGCCCGTCCGAGCGCGCGATCACCATCCGCGCCCCGGCCACCAATGTCGCGAACAGCTCCCACACCGAGACATCGAATGTCGCCGGAGTCTTGTGCAGCACAACGTCGTCCGGTGTCAGCGCGTAGTTCGCACACATCCATCGCACCTGGTTCACCACCGAACGCTGGGATACCGCAACACCTTTCGGACGTCCGGTAGATCCCGAGGTGAACAGCACGTAGGCGAGATTCTCCGGAAGCAACGGAACGATCCGCTCGGCATCGGTGATCGGCGCGTCATCGAATCCGGCCAGCTCGATCCCGTCCAGACCGGAAAGCTCCAGCACCGGTTCGGCAGTCGCCAGCATGTACGCGACACGCTCCTCCGGAAGATCCGGATCCACCGGCACATACCCGCCACCGGCCGCTTGCACCGCGTACATGGCGATGACCTGATCCAGCGACCGCCGCATCCGCAATGCCACCAGCGACTCCGGACCCACTCCGCGAGCGATCAGCCAACGCGCCAAACGATATACCCGAGAGCCGAATTCACCGTAGGTGAGCGATTCCGAGCCGTGGACGACGGCAGTCCGATCCGCATGCACCCGCACCGACTCGGCGAATACCGAGGCCGGAGTCTCATCCGACGCGAGCACCCGATCAGTCGAATTCCACTGCGTCAGAACATCTTCACGCTCCCGAGCAGCGAGCAGATCCACCCCGTATACCGGTTGCGCCACATCCTCCGCCACCGTGACGAGCACCCGCAGCAGCCGATCCACCATAGACCCCACCGTCGCGGCGTCGAACAGATCGCTCGCATACCGCACGCCGCCACTGATACCGGCCGGCGCACCCGAGGCGTCGTACGAATCCGACACCGTGATCTGAAGATCGAACAGCGCCACATCCACCTCGGCCGCGACACTCGACACCGCCAGCTCCGGCAGCTCGAACCGCGCCTCCGCGACGTTCTGGAACGCCAGCATCACCTGGAACAGCGGATGATGAGCATGCGAACGCACCGGATTCAGCACCTGCACCAGCCGCTCGAACGGAACATCGGAGTGCCCGAATGCGGCGAGATCGGTCTCACCCACGTGCGCGAGCAGTTCGGCGAACGTCATCGCGGGATTCAACCGCGTCCGCAGCACCAGGGTATTGACGAACATCCCGACCAGATCGTCGAGCTCAGGTTCACCGCGCCCCGCGTACGGGGTGCCGATCGCGACATCGTCGGTGTCGGCCAGCCGGGCCAGCGTCGCCGCCAACGCCGCGTGGAACACCATGAACAGCGTCGTATCGTGTTCCCGCGCGACGTGCCGCAGTCGCGCATGCAGGTCGGCATCTACGGTGATGGGCACGCTCGCACCCGCATACGACTGCGCGGGCGGACGCGGCCGGTCGGTCGGCAGTTCCAGCAGCGCGGGCAGATCCGCCAGTTCGGCTGTCCAGTAATCGATCTGGGCACTCAACAGCGATTCGGGATCATCCTCCGAGCCCAGCACCGCCCGCTGCCAGATCGCGTAGTCGGCGTACTGGACCGGCAGCGGAGTCCAGGTCGGCGCCTCACCACGGGTACGAGCGACGTACGCGGACATCATGTCTCGCGCCAGCGGAACCAATGACGCACCGTCGCAACAGATATGGTGCGCGACCACGGCCAGTACCGCGTCGTCCGGCCCGACCCGGAACAGCCGAGCCCGCACCGGAGTATCGATCGTCAGGTCGAACACGGCCGCGGCGAACTCCGACAACGACCGGACCAGTTGCGATTCCGCGGTCGTGACGACCGTCATCGGCGAAATGGCCGCCGCGGCGGGCAGCACGACCTGCGACGGCTCGCCCTCGGCATACGGATAGACCGTGCGCAGAATCTCGTGCCGGTTCAGCACATCCTCGACCGCCGCCCGCAGCGCCTCGGCATCCAATGTTCCGGACAGCCGCAATGCGATCGGAATGCTGTATGCCGCCGAATCGGGCTCGAGCCGGTTCAGGAACCACATCCGCTGCTGCGCGTACGAGAGCGGAATACGTCGGGGACGTTGCTGCGCGGTCAATGCCACCCGGCCGGTGTCGGCGTGCGCCTCGGCGCGGGCGGCGAGCCGCGCGACGGTCGGAGCCTCGAAGATCATCGCCACCGGAATGGTGGCATCCAGCGCCGCGCCGAGCCGCGCGACGACCCGGGTGGCGATCAGGCTGTTGCCACCCAGATCGAAGAAATCGTCGTCGGCACCCACCGGCCCGGTGATCCCGAGCACCTCGGCGAACACCCCGGCCACCACTTCCTCCACCGCAGAAGCCGGGGCGCGGAAGCGCTTGGCCTGCACGATGGGTTCAGGCAGCGCGGCACGATCGAGTTTCCCGTTGGGAGACAACGGAATCCGGTCGAGCACGAGCACCGCGGCGGGAACCAGATACGACGGCAGGGATTCGGCCAACGCCGCACGCAGCCGCTCGGGCGAAATATTCGCACCGGGCCGTGGCACCACATAGGACACCAGCATCTGTCCCGCACCGGTGTCGCGGGACATGGTGACCGTGTAGGCCACCTCCGCACGTGCCCGCAACGCCGCGTCGATCTCGCCCAACTCGACTCGATAGCCACGGATCTTCACCTGGAAGTCGTTGCGCCCCAGGAACTCCAGGTTCCCACTGGAATTCCACCGCACCACGTCGCCGGTGCGGTACATGCGAGATCCCGCATCCCCGAACGGATTCGCCACGAACCGTGCCGCACTCGTCGCGGTCTTGTTGAGATATCCACGCGCCAGCGCCGGTCCCGCGAGATACAGCTCTCCGGCCACACCCACCGGCACCGGACGCAACCGCGCGTCCAGGACCAGCGTCTGGAGTCCGGGCAGCGGCCCACCGATGGTCGGGCGCTCACCCGGCCGCAATCCGTCGGTCGCCGTGGCCACGATGGTGGTCTCGGTGGGACCGTACAGCACCCGGAACTGCCTGGTACCCAGTCGATCTCCGCCTGCCCAGCGGTTCACCAGATCCGCCGGGACCTGGTCGCCGCCGGACATCACGACAGCCAGATCGTCCAGATCTTCCGGATCCACCGAGGCGAGCGCGGCGGGAGTCATGAACGCGTGCGTGACCCGTTGCGTGCGCAGCAGCCGCGCCAGCTCCTCCCCACCATAGACATCCGTCGGTGCGACGACCAGCGCACCTGCTCGACCGACCGCCAGCAGGATCTCCAGCAGCGAGGCGTCGAACGACGGCGAGGCGAAGTGCAGTATCCGTGACACCTCCCCCGGCATACGCTCACCGCTCAGCCCGGCGACGAAATCGGCTGTCCCGGAATGTGTCACGCCGACACCCTTGGGCACACCTGTCGATCCGGAGGTGAACACCACATACGCCAGGTTCTCCGGCCGCAGCGGACGCAGACGCTCGGAGTCCGCGACCGTATCGCCCACCTGCGCATCGATCCGCGCCTCGACATCCGTGTCGTCCAATACGAGCCACTCCACCGTCTCGGGCATCGCGGCGCGCGCGGAGGACACCGTAATCCCCAGCACCGCAGCGGAATCCGACACCATCTGCGCGATGCGACCCGCAGGATAGGCAGGGTCGACCGGAACGTAGGTGGCACCCGTCGCGACCACCGCCCACCAGCCGACAACCGAGTCGGCCGATCGCGGAATCGCCACCAGCACGGGCGTTTCCGGTCCGGCACCATGCGATATCAACAGTCTCGCAATACGATTCGCCCGTGCGTCCAGTTGCGCGTAGGACAATGCGGTATCCCCGGCAACCAGCGCCACACCATCGCGGTTCTCCCGCACGGCTGCGGCGAACAACTCCGGCAGCACCGCGGCCCGCTCCTCGGCAGTACGCACCCCCACCCGCGAGGTCAGCGCCGAACGTTCACGCACATCCAGCCACTCGATATCCCCCACCACAACGCCCGGATCCTCGGCAACCGCCTCCAGCACGCGCATCAACCGCTGGACGATTCCCGCCGCGGTCGCCTCGTCGAACAGGTCCCGCGCATACGACATGATTCCCGAAACACCCTCTGCCGCACCGACTTCACCGGCCTCCTCGGACAACACCAGTTGCAGATCGAACTGACTCGCACCGGTGTCGACCTCCGCCCGCGAGATCCGCACACCGGGCAGCGTCACATCGACCGTCGGCATGTTCTGGAAGGCCAACACCACCTGGAACAGCGGATGCCGGGCCGCGGACCGCTCCGGATTCAGCTCCTCCACGACCCGCTCGAACGGCACATCCGCGTGCTCGAAGGCCAGTAGATCCGTCTCCCGGGCACGCATCAGCAGCTCGGCGAACGGTTCGCCGGTGTCCACCCGGGTCCGCAGCGCCAGGGTGTTCACGAACATGCCGACCAGATCGTCCAGTCCCGCTTCGCCACGGCCCGCGATCGGGGTGCCGATGACCACGTCATCGCTGCCGCCGAGTCGCCCGAGCACCACGGCCAGTGCCGCGTGCATCACCATGAACAGCGAAGTCCCTTGCGCGCGAGCCAGTTCCAGCAGTCGCCCGTGCACGCGCGCGCCGATCCGCACCGGCACCTGCCCGCCCGACAGCGACGCGACGGCCGGACGCGGACGATCCGCCGGAAGATCGATCCGGTCCGGTGCGCCCGAGAGCGCCGAGCGCCAGAACCGCAATTGTTCGGACATCAGCGAGGACGGATCGTCCGCGGCACCGAGCATATCCCGCTGCCAGCAGGCGAAGTCCACGTACTGCACGGTCAGCGGCTCCCACTCCGGGGCCCGGCCGGTGTGCCGAGCGGCGTAGGCCGTCATCACGTCCCGCGCCAGCGGCCCCATCGACTGTCCGTCGCCCGCGATGTGGTGCACCACCAGGACCAGCAGGAATTGCGGTGTGCCGCTGTCCTTCTCGGGATCGAGTTCGAACAGTGCCACCCGCATCGGCACCCGGTCGGTCACATCGAATCCACGGCGGACGAACTCGCCGACCACCTCGGGAACCGAATCTGCCCGCACGCGTACGGATTCGACCGGCACCGTGGGCTCGTCGAGGACCACCTGCCGTGCCTCGCCGGAGATTTCCGGGTAGATCGTACGCAGGACCTCGTGCCGCGCCATCACATCGGCGAGGGCATCGGACAGTGCCGTGGCGTCCAATTGTCCGGCGAGCCGCAGCATTACGGGAATGTTGTAGGCGGCCGAGTCCGGCTCGAGCCGGTTCAGGAACCACATCCGCTGCTGCGCCAGCGACAGCGGCACCGGCTCGGGCCGCGCACCGGGCAGCAGGGGTTGCCGTCGCGCACCTCCGAATGTTCCTGCCAGAGCGGCCAACCGGCCGACGGTGGGCGCCTCGAACACCGACCGCACCGGCACCCGGACGTCCAGCGCCGCACCGATCCGCGCCACCACCGTCGCCGCGCTCAGCGAATCACCACCCAGGGCGAAGAAGTCATCGTCCACACCGACCCGCTCGACATCGAGCACCTCTTCGAACGTCCGCGCCACCAACCGCTCGACATCGGACGTCGGCGCGCGGAATTCCGCTGCGGTGGCGACAGGTTCGGGCAGCCGCGCACGATCGAGCTTCCCGTTCGGGGTCAGCGGCACCTGGTCCAGCACCATCACCGCGGCGGGCACCATATAGCGCGGCAGTGTCGCGGCCAGCGCCGCGCGCAACTCCTCACCCGAGACCCAGGCCCCGGCAGCGGGCACGACGTAGGACACCAGCGCCACCGGCCGCCCGCCGTCGCGGCGCGGCACGGTGACCGCGTACCCGACATCCGCGCGCGCACCCAGCACCGCGTCGATCTCGCCCGGCTCGACCCGGGTGCCGTGTACCTTGACCTGGAAGTCGTTGCGCCCCAGGAACTCCAACTCACCACCGGCGGTACGTCGCACCAGATCACCGGTGCGATACATACGCTGTCCGGGTGCGGCGAACGGGCAGGCGACGAATCGCGCCGAACTCTGCGCGCTCCGGCCGACGTAACCATCGGCCAGCCCCGCACCGAGCAGATACAGCTCACCCACCACACCGTGCGGCACCGCCCGCAACCAGGTGTCCAACACCACGGCCGCAACGGATCCCACCGGTCTGCCGATCGTGATCGGAGCACCGGGCGCCAGCGCGTCACCGGCGGTCGCCCAGATCGTGCTCTCACTCGGCCCGTAGAGGTTGATCATGGTGCGCCCGGGAGCCCACCGCTCGACCAGGTCCGGCCCGACCGGCTCACCGGCCGTCGCCAGTACACACAGCGCGCCGAGCCCGTCGGCCGGAACGGTCGCCAGCGCCGACGGGGTCAGGACGGCGTGTGAAACATGCTCGCGCCCCAGCAGATTCGCCAGCTCGGGTCCGGCGTACACATCGGCCGGTGCGACCACCAGCCGCCCACCCGAACCGTGCGCCATCAGCAACTCGAACACCGAGGCGTCGAAGCTGGGCGAGGCGACCTGCGCGACGACCGACTTCGGGCCGGTGTGCAGGATACGACGCTGTGCCGCAACGAGATCGGCCAGTCCGCGATGACTGACCAGCACACCCTTGGGCAGTCCGGTCGACCCGGAGGTGTAACTCACCCAGGCGGTCTGGTCACGCAGAATCGGTTCACCTCGCTCGATATCGGTGATCGGCCGCGCCGCAGCGGAATTCGTGTCGTCGAGCGGCTCGTCCTGATCCAGCACCAGCCAGTCGACACCGCCCGGCAGACGATCCCGCACGGATTCATCGGTCACTCCGAGCGTGGCCGCCGCATCCGACAGCAGGAATTCGATCCGCTCGGTCGGCAGCACCGGATCGATCGGCAGGAACGCCGCGCCGGTCTTCGCCACGGCCCACAGGGTGAGCACGGCGGCGGGCGATCGCGGCAGTACCGCCGCGACAAGAGTGCCTCGGGAAGCGCCGTGCAGCAACAGGATTCGAGCCAACCGAGTGGATCGCTCATCGAGTTGCCGGTAGGTCAGGGCCAGCGTGCCGTAACGCAGCGCGATCGACTCGGGTTCATCGGCGACGGAAGCGGCGAGTATCCGGTCCAACGTGTCCGGAATCTCGTCCGCACCCCGACGCGGCGGCCACGACAGCGCCGACTCCTCGTGCAACGACAATTCACCCAGTCGCACAACAGTATTCGCGGCAATCCGGCCCAGCAAACCCACCAGTCGATCCAGGATGCACCGCGCCTGCGTGACATCGAATTCCTGATCGTGGAACCGAAGAGTGATCCGAAGCCCCCGCCCGCTCTCATCCTGGGTGGGCTCCACGATCAGACTCAGCGGATACGGCGTCGCATCCACACCGTCGAGGCCATCCACACGCAACCCCGCCGAATCGACCAGCTGCTGCAATGCCGACCGGTCGACGGGGAACGACTGGAACGTGATCGCGGTATCGAAGAGTTCGGACATCCCGACGCTGCGATGGATCTCCGGCAGCCCGATGTGATGGTGATCCAGCATGCGCGCGTGCCGCTCCTGAATGCCGATCAGCAACTCCCGCACCGTCATCGACGGTTCCAGCGGCACCCGCACGGGAATCGTGTTCAGGAACATGCCGAGCGTCTGATCGACCCGCGGCAGCTCCGGCGGCCTGCCCGACACCGACGCACCGAAGATCACATCGGTCTCCCCGGTCAGCATGCGCAGATTCAACGCCCACGCCGCGGATACCACGGTGTTGACCGTGACCGCCGCGTCGGCCGCCACCGCACGGAGTTCCTCGAAGCGATCCGCCGCGACCTCGGCCTCGATCGATCCGGCGGTGAAGGACCCCACCGCATTGCCGCGCGACACCCGCGTAGGCGAGTCCACATCCGAGAACTCCTGTGCCCATGCGGTTCTGGAGACAGAGCTGTCCTGTCGACCCAACCACGCGAGATAGTCTCGATAGGACGGTGCGGGCCCGGCGACCTCGATGTGTGCGGGAGATCCGTAGTAGTCCAACAGTTCTCGCATCAGCAGCGGCATCGACCAGCCGTCCAGGATCACGTGATGATTCGTGACCAGCAGCCGGAAAGCCCCGGAGCCCAATCGAATCAGCGTGAATCGCACGAGCGGCGGCGCCGACAGGTCGAAGCCCGCCGCCGCATCGGCCGCCGCGATGCATTCCGGCGTTCCGTGCGTTTCCGACGCACTCTCGGCGGTGAGATCGATGTCCCGGAAGGAGATCTCGGCATGCTCCAGCACGATCTGGCGCGGACCGGCCGATGTCTCGACGAATCCGGCCCGCAGGATATCGTGCCGGTCGACCACGGCCTGCGCGGCACGACGCAGCCGTTCGGCGTCGAGTTCACCGGAGAAGCTGATCGCCGTCTGCACGGTGTAGTCGTCCCCGGCCTCCGGATCGAACGTCGAATGGAAGTGCACACCGGATTGCATGGGAGACAACGGCCATACCTCGGCCAGATTGTCGTAACGCCGCTCGAGCCGATCGAGATCGTCCGGTGCGAGTTCGACGAGCGGACCATCGGCCGCCTCCACCGTCGCCGTGGCGCCGCCCGCCACGGCGGCCAGCGCGGCAACGGTCCTGGCCTCGAACACATCTCGCGGCGTGAGCAGCAACCCGGCGGACCTGGCCGACGCCACCAACCGCATCGACACGATGCTGTCCCCGCCGAGCGCGAAGAAATTGCTGTCCGCCGACACGGTCTCGAGGTGCAGTACCTCGGCGAAGAGTTCCGCGATGATCCGTTCCGCGGGTGTCGACGGCGGCCTTCCACCATCGGACTCAGGTCCGAAACCACGCTGCCGCAATGCCTTCCGGTCGACCTTGCCGGTCGGCGTGCGCGGCATGTCGTCGAGTTGGACGATCGCTGCCGGGTTCATGTACCGGGGCAAAGTCTGTGCGAGAGTCTCGGTGAGCGTCGCGACATCGACCTGTGTACCCGAGGCGGAGGTCAGGTAGCACACCAGAATCGGCTCTCCCGCAGGACCTTCCGTCACCACAGTCGCAGCGCTGGCCACATCGGAATACCGAGCCACCTGAGCATCGATCTCCCCCGGTTCGATCCGCAGACCGTGAATCTTGACCTGCTGATCCGAACGCCCGAGATACTCCAACTCCGGCCCACTGTGACCGTGCACCCAACGCACGGAATCGCCCGTACGATAGAGCCTTCCACCGCTGCTCGACCACGGATCGGCGACGAAGCGCGCACCCGTCACATCCGGTCGGCCGATGTATCCGCGAGCGAGTCCAGGCCCACGCAGATACAGCTCGCCCGCGACCCCGACTGGAACCGGCCGCAGCCACATATCGAGCACCACCGCGGACATACCGCGAATCGGCCCGCCGATGGTCACCGGCTCACCGGGCGTCAGGACATCCGAGGCCGTGGCCCAGATCGTGGCCTCACTCGGCCCGTAATGGTTCATCAGACGCCGACCGGGTGCCCACCGCCGCACGGTGTCGGGTCCGGTCGCCTCGCCGACGACCGCGAGCGTCGTCAACGACGGAATCCGGGACGGTTCCATCGTATTGAGCACCGACGGCGTGATGATCGCGTGCGAGACATGTTCCGCGCGAATAACTTCCTCCAGATCTTCGCCGCCGTACACCTCCGACGGCGCGATCACCAGACATGCGCCGCTGCCGTGCGCCATGAGCAGTTCCGACACACAGGCGTCGAATCCCGGCGACGCGACCTGCAACACCGCGGCACCGACATCCAGCCCGAACACCTCGATCTGCGCCGCGACGAGATCGGCCAGTCCGCGATGGGTGAGCTGCACCGCCTTCGGCCTGCCGGTCGATCCGGAGGTGTAGATAACGTAGGCGGCATTGTCGGCCGATATCCGGCCCATCTCCGGCAGCGGATCGGGATCTTCCAGGTCGATCGACGCATCCGCCACGAGCCAGTCCACAGTATCCGGAAGACTCTGCGCAACAACACTTGTCGTCAGACCCACAGATGTCCGCACACCGGACAGCAACTCCGCAGTCCGCGCGGCGGGATTTCCCGGATCCAACGGCAGGAACGCAGCACCGGTCCGAGCCACCGCCCAGATCGCGACAACCAATTCGGCAGATCGGGGAATTGCCAGCGCGACAACAGATTCAGCACCCACACCACGCGCGACCAACTGCTGCGCCAAGGCGTCCGCGCGCCGCGCCAACTCCCGATAGGTCCACGTAACAGCACCGGACCGCACAGCCACCGAATCCGGATAGCGCCGCGCAGTCCCCCAAAGTATCTCCCGCAGAAGCATTTCCGCCACGGCCTGATCACCACGCACCGAAAGCAGTTCCGCACCTTCGGAATCACGACACGACGACAACGCGGCAACCGTACGCCCGGGATCACGCACAATCTGCGTGAGCAACAGCTCGAACCGCTCCAGCAGCGCCCGCGCCGCATCGGCATCGAACCGATCCGTCGCGAATTTCAGTGCCACCGTGTAGGTTCCACCACCACCCGCACGCGGCGGCGTGACCTGAAGACTCAACGGATACGGCGTCGCATCGTGCGCATCGATACCGACCAACCGCAACCCTGCGGCACCGAGGTTACGGGTCAACAACTCCCGATCCACCGGGTACGACTCGAGCACCGTCGCGGTGTCGAACATGTCGGCAATCCCGGTGACCCGCTGCAACTCGGCCAGCCCGATATGCTGATGATCCACCATCGCGGCCTGCTCGGACTGCACCCGAACCAGCAGGTCGGACACGGTTTCCCCGGGGTCGAGCCGCACCCGCACGGGCAGTGTGTTGACCAGCAGCCCGACCATCCGCTCCACATCCGGAATCTCCGGCGGACGCTGCGACACGGTGTTCCCGAACACCACATCGGTCCGCCCGGTCAGCACTGCGATCAGCAGCGCCCACGCCACCTGCAACGACGTATTGGCCGTAACACCGTGCGAGCGACCGAGATCCAGAATCGCGGCCGTGGTCGCGGCATCCAGATTCAGGGCGACCTCGTCATTGTCCTCGGACCGCCCGGGACCGCCCGCCACCCGGGTCGGGCTCTCGATCCCGGCGAGCATCTCCCGCCACGCGGCGACGGTCGCGTCCTGATCTCGCTCCCCCAACCACCGCAGATACTCCCGATACGAGCGCGGCGGCGCGAGTTCGCTGGTGTCACAGTCCGATACATACAGCGCGAGCAACTCGTGGATCAACAGCGGCATCGACCAGCCGTCCAGCACGAGATGATGATTGGTGACCAGCAGTCGATACTCACCCGCCCCGACACGCACCAGATGGAACCGGATCAGCGGCGGTCGGGCCGGATCGAACGCGCCCGCCTCCGAGGCTGCCAGCCGTCGCAACACATCGTCCCGCTCGACGGAGTCCGAGATCTCCGCGACACCCGTCTCCTGCCATTCGACCACACTGTCGTCGATCACGATCTGCCTTGGCCCCGAAGCACTTTCGACGAACGCCGTGCGCAAGCTGTCGTGCCGTCCGATGAGCACCTGCGCCGCCCGACGCATCCGCTCACCGTCCACATCCCCGGTGAAGGTGAGCGCGGCCTGCACGATGTAACCGTCCACGCCGTCATCGGCATACATCGAGTGGAACAGCAACCCGGACTGCAACGCGGTCAACGGCCACACATCGCTCATCGACGGGTACTCCCGCAGCCAGCCGTCGATATCGTCCTGCGACACCTCCACCAGCGGGAAATCCGACGGCGTGAACCCCGGCGTGCTGCCGGACCGCACATGATCCGCCAACGCACCCAGCGCCTGCGCCCACAGCCCGGCGAGTTCGCGGACCTGTTCCTGCGGCAGGATCCGCGACGCGAAATCCCAGGTCACATCGAGATGCAGACCATCGGGCCCCGCCTCGGCGATCGCGTTGACGTCCAGTACCGCCGCCAACGCCATCGCCGGATCACTCGTCCCGGTGAGCGCGGTGAATTCGGTGCTGGGCGTCCAGGGACCGGACAGTTCGGTGGCGCCCACCCGCCCGAGATAGTTGAAGCTGATCTGCGGTTCGGGCAGACCCGCCAGCTCGGCGCGCCCGCGCGGGTCGAGGCTGCGCAGCATGTCGAAGCCGATGCCGTTGTCGGGCACCGCGCGCAGCTGTTCCTTCACCTGCTTCAACGCCAGTCCCACGATCTCGCCGCCCGCGAGCGCGTCATCGGGGTCGACACCCTCGAACCCGAGCCGGATCGGATACCGCGTGGTGAACCAGCCCACGGTCGCGCCGAGATCCGCACCCGGCACGGCCTGTTCCTCACGACCGTGCGCCTCGAGCGAGATCAACTCGTCCGACACGGCCATACCGTGCCGTCGACGCCACGCACCCAACGCCAATGCCAACGCCGCCAACAGCGGATCGTTTGCGCCACAGTGGAAACGACGTGGGATCGCGGTCAGCACCGCATCCGCGATCTCCGCCGGAATCCGCTGCCGCACCCGACCCGACGAGCCACCGTCATCGAGGCCCGGATCCAGCCGACGCGAACCCAGCAACTGATCACCCTGTCCGACAACACCTTTCCACAGTTCGAGCTCACCGGCCCGACTCGACGCCTGTTCGACCAGACCGTGCGCCCACCGCCGGAACGACGTCGTGGTCGGACCGAAATCCGTTTCACCACCGGATATCTGGGACCAAGCCGTTGCGAGATCGGTCAGCAGGATCCGCCACGACACCGCGTCGACCGCGAGGTGATGGATCACCAGCCACAGCAGATCGGGACCCGACTCGTCGCGCAGCCGAACCGCCTGTACCAGAACACCTTCCGCCGGATCCAGCCGATCCGCGGCCTGCTGGAGATGCCGATCGACCTCCACCGCATCCCGACGTCCGAGCCGCACCTCCACGAGCACGGACTCCGCGTCGACCGCACCCCGCTCGCGCACCTCCACGAACCGCTCACCCGACTCCGCACCCAACACCGCCCGCAACATGTCGTGCCGATCGAGCACCACCTGCAACGCCCGCACCAGCCCCGCCCGATCGGCCTGCTCCGGCAACTCCACCAGCGCCGCCTGCCCGAATCGGTCGTAATGCCCCCGACGAAGCATCGCGCGCACGATCGGCGACAGCGGCATCGTCCCGACCCCACCACCGGGCAACTCCGAGAGGCGGGGCGCGTCCCCGACCTCGGTCGCGGCGGCGGCCAAACCCTCGACGGTCTTGTGCGCGAACACATCCTGCGTCGAGAACCCCAGCCCCAGGGCCTTGGCCCGCGCCACCAAGCGGATCGACAGAATGCTGTCACCACCCAGGGCGAAGAAACTGTCCTGCGCACCGACCCGCGGCACACCCAGCACCTCGGCGAACACTCCCGCCAGTACCTTCTCCCGAGCGGTCTGCGGAGCCCGCCCCTGCGGCGCGGTCCCGAATTCGGGCTTGGGCAGCGCCCGCCGATCGAGCTTGCCGAACGCGTTCACCGGCAGACTCTCCAGCGGCAGGATCACCGCCGGAACCATATGCGGCGGAAGGGATTCCCGCGCGAAACGCTGAATCTCGACCACATCGATCCGGCTACCCTCGACGGGCACCACATAGGACGCGAGCACCGTCGTGCCGACATTGTTGCGCACCGGCACCGTCACCGACAGATCCACATCCCGATGCGTGGTGAGGGTGTCGTCGATCTCGCTCGGTTCGATCCGGTAGCCACGGATCTTGACCTGAAAATCGCTGCGCCCCATCAGTTCCAGCGCCAGCTCGGCGCTCGAACCGGTCCAGCGCGCGATATCGCCGGTGCGATACATCCGCTCCCCGGCCGCGCCGTACGGGTCGGCGACGAACCGGGCGGCGGTCTCAGCGGTCAGACGGCTGTATCCCCGGGCCAGACCGGGCCCGGCCAGATACAACTCGCCGACCGTCCCCTTGGGCACCGGCTGCAACGCCCGATCCAGCACCATCGCCGAGACACCGCGAATGGGCCCGCCGACCGTGTGCGCCCGGTCTGCGCGCAGCATCGCGCCGACGGCGGTCACGGTGGCCTCGGTGGGCCCGTACTCGTTGTACATGGCCAGCGACCGGGTCCACCGCTCGATGACGTGCGGTGCGCACACATCCCCGCCGACCACCACGACCCGCAGATCGGACAGCCGATTCGGGTCCACGGTCGCCAGCATCGTCGGCGTCAACGTCAGGTGGGTGACGTGCTCGTCGGCCAGCAGTTGCGTCAGCGGCTCGCCGCCGGTCACGTCCGGTGGCACCACGACCAGCGTGGCCCCGTTCGCGAAGCAGGTCAGGAACTGTTCCAGCGAGGCATCGAAACTGGGCGAAAGCGCATAGGACACACGGGATTCCGCATCGATGCCATAGGCCGAGGCACGATCGGTGATCAGGTTCGCCAGACCCCCGTGCGTGACCTGCACCCCCTTCGGTAATCCGGTCGACCCCGAAGTGTAGGTCATGTACGCGATATTCGACGGCCGCAGCGGCCGCACCCGCTCCCGATCGCTGATCGGTCCGGCCGCGGCCCGCGCGCAGTCGCGCACGGTCGCCGAATCATCCAGCGCCACCTGATGAATCGCCGCCGGAAGCCGATCGGCCAGCGGCCCCACGGTGATCACCACCTCCGCGCCGCTGTCCTGGATCATGTGCGCGATCCGCTTGGCCGGATACTCCGGCGACAACTGCACGAACTCGGCCCCGCACTTGGCGATCGCCCAGGTCGCCACGACCGATTCGGACGAGCGGCGCAGCAGGATGGCCACCGCGGTGTCCGGCCCGCAGCCCAGCGCGATCAGATGCCTGGCCAGCCGGGAGGAGTTCGCGTCCAGTTCGCCGTAGGTCAGCGAGCGGCTGGCCGAGGCGAGCGCGGTCGCGCCGGGGTCGTGGGCCGCGCTCTCGCTCAGGATGTCCGGAAGTAGCCGGGTTTCGACCCCTTTTCGACCGCGCACGGGCAGCAACTCGGCCCGTTCGTCCGGTTCGAGCAGCGGAATCCGCCCGATCGGGAACTGTTCACCCCCGGCGAGGAATTCGCGTAGAAAGCCGAGAAAACGGTGATGATGTCCGGCCAGTTCGGCGGCGGTATAGGCGCTCGGATTTCCCTGGAAGTCGATATGGGTGCTACTGCGGCCAGCACCCGGATAGATATTGATGAAAAGATCGGCGGTGGGTCCCGAGGTGAGTACATTCAGACGCCCGGTCGTATTACCGAGAATTATCTCGTTCTCGACCATCATGATATTCACGGCCGGACCGAACGAGGCGGTCTGGTCACGCGCGATACCCATATCGTGGAATATGTCCTCCTGGCGATATCGCTGCCGCCGCAGCGCACTGGTCAATTCGCTCTGCACCGCACCGATCAATTCGCCGACAGCCGTGCCCGCGACCCGCACCCGCAGCGGCACCACATTCGCCACCATGCCGCCCGAACGCCGCAGTATCGCCGAATGCCGGCCCGAGACCGGCAGGCTCAGCAGCACCTCGTCGCTGTCGGTCATCCGCGCCAGATACGCCGCGAACGCCGCGACGATGACCGGCGTGACACTGGTGCCGCGCGCCAGCACCACCTCGTCCAGCAGTTGCGCGGTCCGCTCCGGCAGCGGCGTGCTGACCAGCGCCGGATGGATGGTCGGCTGGTCCACGCGATCGGCCAGACTCACCACCGGCGGCGCGTCGGCGAGATGTTCGGTCCAGTAGGCGCGGTCGTTCTCGAAACGTGTCGAATCCCGGTAGGCGAGATCCTGTTCGACGACCTTGTCCAGATCCTGGGCCGTGCACGGCGGGGCCTGTTCGCCGCGATTCCACGCGTTGTAGAGCTCGGTGATCCGGTGCAACATCGTCACCGCGGCGAATCCGTCCAGCGCGATATGGTGCGCGCGCTGATACCACAGGAAATGGTTCTCGCCGACCTGATACACCACACTCGTCATCAGATCGTCGCGCAGCAGATCCAATGGGGCCGAATAATCTTCGGTCATCATTCGGCGTGCGACGCCGACCGGATCCGGGTCCGCGCGCAGATCCACCACATGCGCCCGCGCGCCCTGTTCGGTATCGACGTACTGCCGCGGTTCACCGTCGACCTCCACCAATTTCAGGTGGCCGGAACCGAATTCGCGCCCGGCGGTCTCACACGCCTCGACTAGTAATTCGGCGCGCAACTCGCCGACGATCTCGACGTATTGCGCCACCGAGATCGGCGAGGACGCCGCGAGGTGCTGGGCGAACCAGATTCCGCGCTGCGCCGCAGTCAGCGGACCGGCCTCGGGGACGGGCAATCGTGCGGCCGGGTCCGCGCCGTTGGCCGGGGCGCCGTCGGCGGGAAATACGGGCCGTGCACGGTTCGACGACATCGACCGATACGAACGTCCGGCGATGCCACTGTTCGATTGGGGCATGGTGAACTCCACTGTTTCCCTCCCCGCGCACAGACAGGCTGGCTATGTCTCTGCAATTCCTCAGACGCGGGTTCGGTCGATGTTTGCAATTTGATAACCATGACCGAGCCCCGCACTGCCGAAGTAGAGCCCCTCATGATCTGCGTCCGCTCCGATCGGCGTATGCCGACGGCCCCGATGCCCGGACGAATTAGTCACATGTCCATCGTGTGATCAGTACCGACGCGCTCACAGGGACTTAAGTCACAATCGCACAGTGCCGTTCGCCCTCCAATTTTCAGGATATCCAGATAATAGCCATAGTCTCTATAAGGCAATTCCACCGTCTGACCGTGCGATCTTGCGACACCCGAGCTGATCGAATCAGCTAAGACCCGGCTAAAGGAATCATGAGAATGGCTAACGACAGACCACCGGCACAACATGCGATATTCGGCCACGAAGCCTCATCCTGACCATGAGATCCAGACTCGGCGGAATATGCGAATTTCGGCCAGGGTCACATTCCGGTATCGAAAATGCCTGCGTGTTAACGCATTACCGATGGTGGCCGCGCTCGACAGTTGACAACCGCCGGCTCGAGCGCGGCCGAACAATCTTCACAAACCGGCCGGGGTGAACTCGTGTGCGTTGCGCGGGCAGGTGGTCCGCCCGAACAGGTAGGTCAGGCGACGGGCCAGCACCGGCTGACGTGCGGTGACGGCGAGCGTGTGCAGGCGGTGCGCGAGTCCGGTGAGCCGGGCCGGGCTGGCCGGGACGAGGTCGGTCTCGTCGACGTCGTCGGCTAGCGAATCATCGTCCCAGCAGGTGAAAACGCCGTGCGCGCCGATCGCCACATACATCACCGCGGAACATTCCGGACATTTGGTTTCGAATTCCCCGGCGAGCAGTTCGGCGAGTCGGCGCGACCATTCCGTCTCGCCCTCGAAGGCGAGCATGCTGCGCATCCGGTAGACGAAAACATCCGATTCATGATCCTCGTCCGGATATTTCCTCGCCAGATCCGCGCGGACCAGAACCAGTAGTGCCGCGATATCCGCCGCGTATCGCTCGCGCGCGTCGCCGGCGTGCGGGTCGGCCCGCGCGAGCAGATCGGCCGCCAGTTCGATCGCCCGCATCCGGGTCAGCGGACTCCCCTGCCCGGCCAGCGCCGCGAGCGCGGGTAGTGCCGCACACGCGTGCTCACCGATATGCCGGTAGTACAACTCGTCGCGGAGGTCGGACCACACCGCCGAATTCGCGCCGTTGGTGGACAGTTCGGCGAGCAGGGCAACCGCTTGTGGGCGAAGGGGATTCGACACAGGCCCATCAAACCAGTCGCACCGGCTCTCGTGCCCCCAGGAGTGGATATTCGTCTCCGGCGGGCGCATTTCCGGACCCCTTCGCGCCGAACCGTCCTGATACGGTGTAAAACGGATGTCCAGAACAGTGTCCACGAGGTGCGGCTGCCGCCGCTCGCAGCGTGAGGCCCATCCCAGCGCGGATGACACCTGCTGCAGGCCGGAAGGAGTGCCGCGATCATGTCCGACAACTCACCCGAATCGGTGCCCGTCTCCCCGTCCACGCCGGTGCTCGTGGGCGTCGGCCAGGCTTCGGAACGACCCGGTGACGACGAGTATCAGGCCAGGTCCGCCGCCGATCTGGCCGCCGATGCCGTGCGCGCCGCGCTCACCGACACCACGGCGGATCCCGCCGCACTGGCCGCCGCGCTCGACATCGTCGCGGCCGTGCGCGCATTCGACTGTTCGAGTCCGTATGCCACCGCGGCGCTCGGCGCGCCCGACAACGTGCCGCGGGCGATCGCGCGTCGGATCGGGGCCGACCCGGCGCGGGCGATCCTGGGCCCGACCGGCGGGCAGAGTCCGCAGCAGCTGCTCAACGAGTTGTGCGGGGAGATCGCCGAGGGCAGGTGCGGTGCGGCGGTTCTCGTTGGGGCGGAGACGATCTCGACCGTGCGGCAGCTGGCCGGTCTGCCGCCCGCCGAACGTCCCGACTTCACCGAGCACGACGACGGTCCGCTCGAGGATCGCGGATACGCCATCGAGGGGATGACGCCGTTCTACGCAGTCCGGCATCACCTGGTCGAGCCCGCGGTCAGCTACGCGATGCTGGAGAACGCGCGGCGCGGGCGGCGCGGGGATTCGCGGGCGGACTACGCGCGGGCGATGGGTGAGTTGTTCGGCCGGTTCAGCGCGGTCGCCGCGGGCAATCCGCATGCGGCCGCGCCGATCGAACGTGATGCGGGCGAGCTCGTGCGGGTGGATGAGCGCAATCGGCTCATCACCGATATCTACCCGCGGTTCCTGGTCGCCCGTGATCAGGTGAACCAGGCCGCCGCGGTGTTGATGACGTCCACGGAAACCGCTGACCGGCTGGGGATTCCGCAATCGCGGCGGGTGTATCTGCACGGGTACGCCGATCTCGCCGAACGCGAGTTGCTGGTTCGTCCCGAGCTCGATCGCAGTCCGGCGGCCGTGGCGGCGGTGCGGCACGCGCTGGATATGGCCGCTGTCGGCCTCGACGAGCTGGCGACCCTGGATCTGTACAGCTGCTTCCCGATCGCGGTGTTCAATCTGTGCGACGGTCTGGGGCTGGATCCAGCCGATCCGCGTGGGCTGACCGTTACCGGTGGGCTGCCGTTCTTCGGTGGGCCGGGGAACAACTACAGTACCCACGCCATCGCCGAAACCGTTGCGCGGCTGCGTGATCGGCCCGGCGAGTTCGGGCTGGTCGCCGCGAACGGCGGTGTGCTGAGCAAACATTCGGCGGGTGTCTATTCGACCACTCCGGTTCCGTGGCGGGTGCGGTCCACGAAATCCCTGCAAGCGGAACTGAACGACGCGGCGGGTGTGCCGCTCGCGTATCGCCCCGACGGGTGGGGGACGGTCGAAAGTTTCGTTGTCCGTTACGGTTCCGGCGGTGCCGCGCGCGCGACCGTGGTGGGTCGGCTGGACGACGGTCGCCGATTCCTGGCAACGCCGTTGGACGCGGCGACCACCGCTGTCCTGACCGAGGCCGAACAGCCTGTCGGTCGAAGGGTTTTCGTCCGCGGCGGCGATACCGGCAACCTCGTGGCATTGACCCGCGAGGCCATGGATACCGCACTCGCCCAAGGCGTTCCGACCCTGCGCGACGAGTACGGCACCGTCTCGATCGCGACCTCCGGACACGTCCTCGAGGTGACGATCGATCGCGCCGACGACGACAACACCCTCACCGGCGACACCTATCGTGAACTCGGCGAAATCCTCACCGCCTTCGCCCACGACGACGATCTGCGCGTCGCCATCCTCACCGGCGCGGGCAGCGAAGCGTTCTCCCTCGGCGCGGACCTGCGCGGCATCCGCTCACCACTGCAACTGATGCTCCAGCCGCACAACGGATTCGACGCCTCACCCCTGGACGCCACCCCGGCCAAACCGGTCATCGCCGCGATCAACGGCCGCGCCGACGGCGACGGTCTGGCCCTCGCCCTGTCCTGCCACCTGTGCGTAGCCGACGAGACCGCCACCTTCGCGGTCCCCGACACCGCCCTCGGCCTGCCCCCGTCCACCACGATCCTGCTCCGCCTCCCGGACCTCGTCGGCCGCGCCCTGGCCCACGACATGATCCTCACCGGCCGCCGCATAGACGCCACCGAAGCCCTCACCGCCGGACTGATCACCCGCACCGCACCCCAGGGCAAGGCCTTGGACCTGGCCCGGGAGATGGCCGCCGACATCGTCGCCCGCTCCCCCATCGCCACCCGAACGGCCCTGGCCTTCCTGGCCCACACCACCTCTGTCCCCAACCGCGAAACCACCGCCCCACACACCGCCACCCTCGCCGACGCCCTGGTAGCCCACCGCGACCCCCTCGACGGCTTGAATGCCTACCACCAAGGCCGAAAACCACACTGGCGCAACGCATAACCTGATCCCGACGCCCCGAGTCGGCGCGACGGCATCCTCATGTCCGCACTGACCCGGCCGGATGAACAACCCGGCCAATCCGTCCGACCTGTAATGCAGAACCCAGTGCGGCCGCGGATGATTCAGTCGGTAGCGACCGCTGCCTCGTAGGCGCGAAGGGTTGTGATGACCAACGCGCGCTGCTCGGCGGTCAGCGGGCCCAACGCGGCGCGCCAGCCCCGGTCCGCGCCACCGAGCCAGGACGCTACCGCTGTTCGGTGGGATTCGGCGATGGAGACGAGGGTTCGGCGGCGGTCGTTGTCGTCGGGGCGGCGGGCCAGGACTCCCTGGCGGCTCAGGTCGCTGATCATCAGGCTCGCGGTGGTGGGGGCGACCTCGAGTCGGGACGCGAGTTCGTTGACCGTGAGCGGGCCGTCCAGCAGCACGTAGGTCAGCAGCGAGAGGTGGCGCGGGGCGAGGTCGAAGGATCGGAGGGCTTCGGGGACCGGGAGGCGTTTCGCGCGGCCGACCAGCCGCGGCATGAGCAGCACCATGGCTCGGACGCCGTCGTCCAGGGACAGACCGTCGTGCATTGACACAGCCTCATCTCCTTAATTACCTTTGTTCTCAAAGCTATATCGAGGTGAACACGACCGATCGTCCCACGCGGACAGCCGGTCGCACCCCTTACATGGAGGGATGGATGAGTGACCGAAGCAGCCGCACGCCTCCGGGCGCTGACCATCGGATTGGACCCGCGAGCCATGGACTACAGCGGTCTCCCCGATCTCGACGAGGCACAACTCACCGCCAGGGTCGACGCCGCCAACGCCGCCCTGCGGAACACCGAATTCGACATCACCCCGTGCCTGATCGACGCCTCCCCGGCCGCGGCCGAAGCCGAGATCCGCGAACTGCTCTCGAACCAGTCGTTCGACCTGGTCATGATCGGCGGCGCGGTGCGGGCACTCCCCCAGCACACTCTGCTTTTCGAACGCATCGTCAACATCCTCGCCGCCAGGGCACCACGAATCCGATTCTGCTTCAACACTTCTCCCGAGACCACCCTCGACGCCCTCCGCCGGATATCCACGCCGGCGACCCCCGCTTCCTGACCACCCGCACACCCCCTACCAGGATCAACATCGGACACACTGTTCGATTCGCCGCAATTGCTTACTCTTTAAGCACCGACTGGAACGAGTGTCACCAGTCGGTCTGACCGTCTCGAACGGTGGTTGGTGGATCGGATGGGCCGGGGAGGCAATCCCGTGGTGAGTGAACAGACGACGGTGGAAACAGCGCTGGTCGCGATGCGATCGGAGTACGACGCGCTGGTGGATCAGGGCGAACGGTGGTCGTTGCGAACACTGTTCAGCACGCCGGATCGCGATATCGATGACTATTGCCGGGATTTCCGGCCCAACAGATTCGGCGAGTACGCGCTCGCCGAGGTGGAGAACTTCTGCCGACGACATCGGATCTGGCTGGATTCCGGTGGCGCACACTACAACAGCATGACGCCGTACCTACATCCCAACGCAGTGACCGCCGACCGGATGACGATCATCGGCATCTTCAACGCAATCCTGTTCTGGCTCAACGACACCGTCGGCCGGGAGAAGTTCGCGCACCTGTCCGCGGCCGAGCAGTTACGCGCGGCCCACACCGCGGGCCGATTACGTGACATGCTCGAAACCCGAAGTCCGGCAGCGGATCCGACCCCCGAAGAGGTCGCGACCGCCGAATTCCTCGACCTGCTGGCCCGCGACGCCGAACCGGCCTGGCTGGACCAGTTCCTCGGCTCCACGGCCGAACATCTGCGCACCGCCATCCGCGATCAGAACACCGATGCGCGTGGCGATCTGCTCAGCGTCACCGACTACATCGATCTGCGCTCGGAGGTCTCGGGCATGTATCCCGCGATCGCGATGTGCGAGTTCGGCCGCGACGACTATCTGCCCTGGGATCTGGTCCGCGCCGACGGCCAGGACGAAAAGCTGCGCAGACTCCGGAAACTCACCGCCGAGATCGGCGCCCTGATGAACGACGTGTTCTCCTTCGAGAAGGAGTGCATCGCCGACGGCGCGGATTTCAATCTGATCCCGGTGTGGCTGCTGAACACCCCGGGCGCGACCCTGTCCGACGCCGTGCACGGCTCGGCGCGGATCGTGCGCGATCGGCTCACCGAGTTCTATCTGCTGAGCGATCAGGTCCTGGCCGCCTACGCCGACACCGACCTCCCCGCCGCCGAATCGGTCGCCGCGCACCTGCGTGACCTGGTCGGATGCGTGCAGGCGACGTGGGCCTGGCAGATCGTCACCCCCCGCTACAAGGGGGTCTCGATCTTCGAGGAGAACCATGCCGCATGATCATTCACACCGGTCGGAAATATTCCGCACAAGAGCTTTGGGCGGATTTGATCTAGTGTGAAGGGCGAGCTTGTGCAAAATCGGCGAGGGGTATGCCGATCTTGCGTCGAACAGTGAGGGGGTGCTGGAGAGTATGGACCGAAATGCCCTGGTCGCGGCCTGGTGGCGGGAGTTGTCCGCCACCGGCGAGGGACCCGCGGAGCCCGAGGTGGCACGTGGGCTGCTGACGCGGCTGGTCGATGCTCTCGCCTCCGTCTTCCTGGCGCGGGAGTTCGACGCCACCGCCGCCAACGGGATCGGAGAGGCCCTGGCCGATGCGGGTTGGACCGATGCCACGGTTCCGATCCGCACCGTCCAGGTCCTGCAACCCCTGATCGAGGGCTGTGCGCGGCCCGGCGCGGGCGCCCGGTTCGCCCTCATCACCGCCGCCCTCGCGCAGGGACATCAGATGGGTCTGACCCGCCAGCAGCTCCGTAAAGACCAGAATGCCCGGTTTCGAATCGTCTTCGACAGCGCCGATATCGCGATCGCCATCGGCGACACCGACGGCACCCTGGTCGACACCAATCGCGGCCTCGCCCAGATGATCGGCGTGCCGGTCGAGCAGTTGCGCGGCATCTCCATCTACGACTTCGCCCACCCCGACGACCAGGAGGAGATCCGCGCCCTGATCTTCGACAAGCTGGTCCCCGCCGGGGAGGGCTCGGTCAAACTGGAACGTCGCCTGCTGCGCAAGGACGGCACCGTGGGCTGGGTGGCGTTCTCGATCACCTACGTCCAGGGCACCGAGGGGCACGGGGATTATCTGCTCGCGGTCGGCGAGGACGTGACCGAACGTCATCGACTACAGCAGGAACTCCATTGGCAGGCCCGGCACGACCCGCTCACCGGCCTGCCCAACCGTCGCTGCCTGCTCGAGCGCATCGAGTCCGCCTCCTCCGAGGTGGGTGACGACGACCAGGTCGGGCTGTGTTTCGTCGATCTGGACAGATTCAAACCGATCAACGACATGTACGGCCACGGCACCGGCGACCGGGTGCTCACCGAGGTGGCCGCCCGCTTCGGTGACAGTGTGCGCGAACAGGATTGCCTGATCGCCCGCATCGGCGGCGACGAATTCGTGGCGCTGATCCCGCCCCCGGCCGAGAACGACGTGGTCACCACGATCGTCGACCAGCTGCAATCCTCGCTGCTGGAACCGATCTCGGTGGACGGGCATCAACTGCACGTCTCGGCGAGCATCGGCGCGATCGTGACGCCGCTGGCGGGTTCGGACGCGGAGTCGCTGCTCGATTCCGCCGACACCGTGCTGTATCTGGCGAAGGCGAACCACAAGGGCCGCTCGGTCCTGCGCACCTCGCACCGGACCACCGACCGGCACGTCCGCCCGCCCGAGTCCTCGGCGCTGGGCCGCAACACCGACCCGCAACCCTGAGGCCGAAACCCGCAGGGCCGCAACGGCACTTCACCCGCTGATCGCGGCGACCATACGCAACGGCAGCCACCGCAGCGCCAGCCCGATCGGAACCCACGGCCACGCAGGCACTTTCGCCGTCGCCGATTCCCGTTCGATCGCGCGGACCATCGCGCGCACGCCCTTCTCGGTCGAAACCTGTAGCGGCGCACGGCCACCCGCGGCGGTCATATCCGTGGCGATGAATCCGGGGAACAGGGTCGTGACCGCGATCGGCGTGCGCAGCGTGTCGGCGCGGATTCCCTCGGCCAGGGTGGCGGCCCCGGCCTTCGAGGCGGCGTAGGCGGTCCGGTTGCCGGGCATCCCGCGCAACGCGCTCATCGAGGACACGACTACCAGATGACCGGCGTCGTGCGCGCGGAAGATCTCCATCGCCGCCTCGCACTGGGCCAGTACGGCGATGAAGTTGGTGGTGGCGGTCTGGGCGTTGGCATCGAAACGTCCCGAACCGATCGGCTGCCCCTTACCCAGCCCGGCGTTGACCACGACGCGATCCAATCCGCCCAGCTCCTCGGCGAATTCGCGGAATACGGTGAACACCCGCGCGTGCTCGTTGACGTCGAGCTGGGCGATCGAGACGGTGATCCCGGGATGCGCGGCGAGCAGTTCCGCGCGCAACTGCTCGAGCCGATCCAGCCGCCGCGCGCACAACGCCAGATTCCTTCCCCGCGCGGCGAATTCGCGGGCCAGCTGCGCGCCCAGGCCCGAACTCGCGCCGGTGATCAGGATATTTCTGCGTTCGGGCATGGGCAGTCTTCCTTCCGTTCGCGTACTGGTTCGCCTCGGCACGCGCAGTGCGACGGCGGGCCGAATCTACCTCGAGCGCGCCGTGGTTCGAGGTATCCGCGGTGGCGGTCGTGACCGGCCACAACGCTCGCACCGGACAGCGACCCGGCGGCCGATTCACGCGCCGGGTGAGATGATGCGTTATATTTCGTCTCATAATATCTTTTTCTCGGCAAGGAGGCTGCGGAATCGTGAATCCGGACAACCAGGCTGCCGTCGCGACGGCGACCACCGAGGCTCCCGAGACCCCGGCGATTCCGGGCGCGCCGCTCGGCCCCGGCTCGCTGACCTGGAAGTACGCGGGCGACTGGCGCAACATGCTGTTCCTGGGCCGCACGGGCATCCTGCAGAACATGCACCCCGCGGTAGGCGCTGCGCTGCAACAGCATTCGAACTTCTTCGACAATCCGTGGGATCGGCTGGTGCGCTCGGTGCCGCAGATCCAGGGCATGATCTACGACGCGGACAACGAGGCCCAGGCCGCGCGGGTGCGCGATTATCACAAGCCGCTCAAGGGAATCGACCCGCAGGGCAGGCGGTATCACGCGCTACACCCGGACGTGTACTGGTGGACGCACGCCACGTTCATCGAGCTCAACATCGCGATCAACGACTACTTCGGCACCCCGCTGACCGACGCGCAGAAGGATCAGCTGATCGCCGAGGGCGTCACCTGGTGGCGCATGTACGGACTGTCCGATCGGGTGCTGGTCTCGAATTACGCGGAGTTCCAGGAGTATTGGAAAAAGACCATCGACGAGGTGCTCGAGCGCAACCCCACCACCGATTTCGCGATGGACCTGAGCCGCACCAGGATTCCGGCGCTGCCCGGGGTTCCCGAGGCGCTGTGGTCGGTCATCTGGCGACCGGTGATGGCGTTCAACCTGTGGCTCGCCAACGGCCTGATGCCCGAACACGCCCGCCGGACCCTGGGCATGCGGTGGCGCGGTGCGGATCAGGTCGCGTTCGGCGCGTTCTGCACGGCGATCCGATGGGGTTGGCCGCTGCTGCCGGAGCGGTTGCGGTACATGCCCCGCGCGTATGCGGGCGTCGCGCGGGTGCGCGGGGCCTGACCTCACGCCAGGACGTGCGGTAGTCCGGCGCGGTAGCGGGCCGCGTCGAGTTGTTTGAACGGTTCGAGTTCGGACGGTTCGACCAGCGGGAAGATTCCGGCGCGCGGGCCGGGATCGCCCGCGGCGTCCATGATCGCGTTGGCGGCCGCGCGGCCGGATTCGTTCGCGCCCTCCATGGTCGCCAGGTCGATGTGGCTGCGCACGTGATCGCCGCCGAAGAACAGGTTTCCGATCGCGCAGTGCGCCTCGGGACGATGGTTGTACGAGCCGATCGTGTTGACCAGCAAGGGTGTTTCGTTGTGCGTGACGCCCCCGGACCAGGTGACGCCCGGGTCCAGATGCCAGGACGCCAGATCCTCGTCACGCAACCAGTTGGTCGAGGTGTTCAGCCACGTCTTGAGCTGTGCCCAGCATTCGTCGGCCACCTCCTGAGCGCTGCACTGCCGGGCCGGTTTGCCGTACAGGATGCCGGGCGAATCCCAGTCCGACACATCGGCACTCAGACATTCCACGACCCGGCCGTCACCGTATTTCGCCGCGAAATTCCCGCGCCACATCGGCGCCTGCCGCAGCGCGGTGATCGCCCACGGGGTGCCGAGCGCGGCGATATGCCCTTCGGGCAGATCGGTGGCCCGGGTCAGATAGAACTGGATGCCGACCATCCAGTCGGTGATCAGCTGCCGCATCCCCGCCAGCGACGGATCCGCTTCCAGCACAGGGCCGTTCAGCAGGGAGACCGCCTTGTCGACCGGCATCGCGCACACGTACCAATCGGCCGTGACCGTCCCGACCCCGGCGACCTCGACACCGGTGATCCGCCGGCCCCGAACCTCCAATCGTGTTGCGCGAGCGCCCATCACGAACCGCACGCCACGCGAACGCAGATACGCCACCCACGGGTCGATCCACACTTCGTCGGTGGGCCCGTCGAGAATTCGATCCGCGCCGCCCTGATACTGCGGATACAGCCCGGTCCCGGCCAGCACCAGCGCCTGGCCGATGGTGCCGATCGTGCGCGCCGAGCTCAGATGCGGTTTGGCCGCGACGGTGATGCGGGTCAGCGCGGCGACCAGGTAGTCCCGGTACGCCTGGGACTTGCCCTGCGCCTGCAGCATGTTCTCCCACGAAATGTATTCGAACTCACCGAATTTCCGCTCGGTGCAGGTGGTGAACCACATGGCCATCTGTCTGCCGAAGAAGGCCAGTTCGGCGGGCGGAAGCTCGGGGATGAACGAAAATGCGGACACCACAGAGGATTCCACCAGTTGCGGGGTGAGCAGGGTCAGTCCGCGCAAGCCCACGGGCGCGAAGATCGGTGGCCGGTCCCGGAATCCCACGACGGCGGATTCCACGCGAATCAGGTTGTCCCGCACACCATTCGGATTTCCCGGGAACGGAATCCGGGACATGGTGTCGGGCACGTGCTGATAGCAACCGGGGAAGAACCGGAATCCGTGCTCGCCCGGCAGATCCGCGCGCCCGCCGCGACCGGTGCCGGGCACACCCATACTGCGCGCCTTACCGCCCAGATACGACGGCTCGTACACGGTCACCCGATAGCCGCGTTCGGCGAGTTCGTGCGCGGCGGACAGCCCCGACATCCCACCGCCGAAGATCGCCACCTCCCGCCCGGGGGTGCTCACCCGCGCCGCGATCGGCCGCGCCGAGGCACCGGGCGGATGTGCGGCGGCCACCGCGGCTCCGGCGAGCACAGCGCCGCGCAATACCGTGCGGCGGGCAACACCTGTCGAGGTCGAATCCGATTGGTCGCGATGGTCTTTCATGCCAAACTCCGGTGTTCGGTCGCGGCGCTGGGCCGTGTGGTGAAAGCAGTCGGTCAGCCGGTGGCGTTGCGCCCCGACGAGCCGAAACAGGTCCGTGCGGAGGCCGTCGAGCCTCCCCGGTCACTATGTCTCGGACACTATGTCCGATGTTGCGATGGTAAGCCGCCTCCCCCGGCCCTGTCCGCGAAATCGCGAGGCCGGGCGCGCGGTGTGCACAATGGATCGCATGGGCCGCGCGATCTGGCTCATCGTCTACGGCGACCCAAACCGCCCACTCCCCCACTGACTCACCCGAATCACCACGCGCTCAATGGTTCTGGCCGTAACTCGCCGATCAGTACACCGGCCTCGAAACGGCTGCTGCCACACGTGTTCCACGTAATCACCACGCGCTCAATGGTTTTCGTCCATGAGATCCGTGACGGGAGTACCGGACAGGAGGGCGTCCAGGCCGTTGAGCATGGTGGGGCATTCTCGGGCGGGGTGGTCGGTGGGGCACTGGATGGCGTGGGTGAGGAAGGTCTGGGCGGTGCGGGCCTGGGCTATCGCGTGTTCGAGGGCGGCTATCTGGCGTTCGAGGGCCTCGCGCCATTGGGAGCCGGGGGCGTCGAGGACGGCGGCGGCGGTGTCCAGGGGCAGGGCGAGGGCGTGGGCCACCTTGATGAAGGCCAGGCGGCGGAGTTGTTCCTGGTCGTACATGCGTTTGCCGCCGCGGCGGGCGGCGGGGTGCACCAGGCCGCGTTCGTCGTAGTAGCGCAGCGCCGAGGGGGCCATGCCCAGTTTCGCGGCGGCCTCCCCGATCGGGATCAGGTCCATGGCGACATTTGACCTCCAGTCGGCTTGAACTTGCAAGGTGGTGGCAGTAACCGTTCGCGAGGAGGACGTTCGATGAATCCAGCTCAGGCTCTGCCCGTCAACCATCACGCCGACAGTCCCGGACGCCCTGGACTCGCCGGAATCGCGTCGGGCGCACTCATGTTCGCCGCCGGTGGGCGACGCGCCCGCACGATCGTGGAGGCCGCCGGGATACGCGCGGACGACCGGGTCGCTGATATCGGCTGCGGCTCGGGTGTAGTGGTGCGAGCGGCCGCCCAACGCGGCGCTCAGGTGACCGGAATCGATCCGTCACCTGCGATATTGCGATTTGCCCGGTTACTCGTGCGCGATCGGTCGATCCGCTGGGCCGAGGGCGCCGCGGAACGACTGCCGCTCGCGGATTCCTCGACCACGGTGGCGTTGGCCGTGGCGACGGTGCATCACTGGCCCGATGTCACCACCGCACTGACCGAGACCCGGCGGGTGATGGTGCCGGGCGGCCGATTCGTGGCCGCCGAACGGCATTCCCCGATCGGCGCGACCGGGATCGCCTCACACGGCTGGACCGGCGATCAGGCACGAACCTTCGCCGAACTGTGCCGCGCGGCAGGCTTCACGGATTCACGCGTCGAACGAATCAACGTGGGGCGCAACGATATCTGGGTCGTGCACAGCACCCGCCCCTGACCTACCGGACCAGCCGAGCACGGTCCCCGCGAGCCGCGATTCGATACGTGAGAGCAGATCGACGGTCCGGAACGGCTTGCGCACGAAATCCGACGCACCGCAGGCGAGGGCCAGTTCGGCGGCCTCGGGATCGGATTCGGTCGATACAGCCAGAATCGGGGCCGAGACCATTTCCCGCAACCTCCGGCACACGTCCGGCCCGGGCAGGTCCGGCAGGTCCAGATCCAGCAGCACCAGATCCGGATGCCACTGCAGCGCGGCGGCGAGCACCTGACGTCCGGTGACGGTGCGCATGGACTGATAACCGGCGTGTTCGAGCACCAAGACGACCATTTCCGCCGCGGCCGGATTACCTTCGGCCACAAGCACTCTGGCCACCACGAGTTTCCCGCCACTCAGCGGGACGGAAGTATCGCGCACTGACGACATCGGATGCGGGTATCGGTTCATGGCACAGTCCTCGCTTACGGGATCCCCCGACCCCTCTGCTGCTCCGCGTCGCGATCGACCTCGCCGGGACTGCTGCCCCACGATGCCGGTTGAACGACCGCCGGACCTCGACGCTATGCCCACTAGCAACTGTTCAGCAATGAAAGTGCGAAGAAATCTCGTCCGTATCGTCGATTGCGACCGTTTCGTGACCTTCCATCGACCTGACGTTCACCGGAGACCAACGCCGGTTTACCCGACCGAAACCTCCGTGATCGAACAGCAACGCACCCGCAGACCTGTGCCGCACTCGTCACCATCCGCGACCGACATCGGCGGTATTCAGCGCCGCACCGCGAGTGCCCGGGACACGTTCGCCCTCGATCCGGATGTCAGCCGCGACCTCTTCGATCCGGCGTAGATCGTCGGTCATAAGCTCGACGTCGAGTGGGGCCCGGCTGACTCCTCGATGGACAGGGTGACCCGACTACTTCCCCGCGACGAACGCGATCGTCGCAGAATCCGACTGTCACGATCCGCAGGGACCGACATTCACCTCGGTCAATACCTTTGCGCCACTACGAATGTCGGCGAGCTGCGACGCGGTGAGGATGCCGATCGAATGCTCGCCGGTGAGGTCCGGGACAGATGATTTCGGATTCGATACGAACACCACCGAGGCGTAGCAACCATCCGGGCGTCGGCCGGTCGCTACCGCATAGTCGATGCCGCGATCTCTGGTTTCATCCCATTCCGGTACGGATGATGGCGGAGGTACGGCCACCAACTGGATAGTTGGCACCGAAACAGCCCGCACCGGATTCGGTTTCGGCGCAGGACCGATGAAATACACAGTTGCCGTCGGAAGATTATCCCCGTCCGATACGTCCACGATCGCGGTACGAACGGCCCCGGAAACCGTCACAGCCTCCGCGATCCGCCTGGCCTCCCCCGTCCGAAAACGCCATTGCTGAAACCGATGCCAGCCGAAAACCAGAAGTCCGACCACAACCGACAGAACCAGAACCGCAAGCACCCACCGACGCCAACGCTGCTCAGCGAATATCCGAACACTCACCGATATGCTCCACTTCCACACAAGATCTTATCGGCCAGTTTGTAGACATTCAGCGTACTCTTGCCATGTTCGATTTCGCTCGCCGTGAACGAATCCTGTTGAGTAGCAACGGACTGCGAACGCTCCGTGATCCCATAAGCGTTATAACTGGATCCCAAGAACTGATCCAATGGCTGCCCCGCCCGCACATTCGGTGCGGCCTGTGATGCTCCATCTTCATTCAGCATCTTCAGGTTGTAGGCTGCGGCCTTGATCGCTAGATCGTCGTTTCCGACCAGGTCGGACCACTGTTTCCCCTTGAACTGGTCCGGATACTTGGCCTTTACCTCATTGAACGGTCTCTCCTTCTGGTTCGTCAGACCGATGGAGTTTCCCGCACCTTGCTTGCTGAGACCGAGCTTCGAGGCTTCCAAACGTGCTTTGTCCCAGAGCACGCCGGCTTCGGCGCCGTTGGGATTGGGATGGTAGGTCGACGGATTCTCGAGGTCCTTGTAGAGGTTGGTTTCCAAACCGGTGCGGAGCGGAGCACCCTCTTGCAGGACCATGGAAAGCACCATACGCGGGTCGACACCTGCTTCGTTTCCGTATTGGACCGAGAGCACAGCCCATTTCTTCATTTGGGGGCCGTATTGGTCCAGCGCGGCGAGATCGGCGGCAGTCAGCGTGGAAGCCGGGGTGTACCAGGTTGCGATCGTGTCCATTTCACCGTTGAGGGTGGTGTTCGCGTTCCGGTCTCCGGATTCGACCAGGAGGGGTAGTTCCGACAGTGCCTTCAGTTTCGGATAACTGCCGAGCGCACCGGAGCCCGTGAAATCGTCCGTGGAGGCGACTGTCCCGCTCAGCACAGTGGCCAACCGGGAGTTGTGGAAAGTGGTGTTGAGAATGTCGTCGGCGTTGAAGATGTCGACCTGGCTGAGGTTCGCCGCCACCGAGACGTGCACCGAGGTGTCGTCGGTTCGCGCTGTTATATCGACACCAGGGTGAGCCGGAAACGCGGTGGCGGCCGCGGTGGCGATGCCGTTCCGTACCTCGGCGAGGTCGTCGTGGTGTTCACGCAGACTGATCGCGAGAGTCTTTGCGACAGAACAGATCTGCTCGGCTCCGCTGCACAGCGCGTCCAATGCCTCCGTGACGGCAGGGACCTCCGGCGCCCGCACGCTGTCGAATGTCGCACGCGCGGCTCTGATGATCGCGGGTGAGTCGGACAGCTCGCGACTCGAGGCCAAGGCGTTCCAGGCAGTCGCGACAGCGTTGAGGGTGCCGAGACGGCCGTTCGGCGCACCGGTCCACGAACTCGGGGACCCGCCCGCAGGCTCGATCACGACACCGGCGCCATTGTCACCCTGCGGATCCGGAATCTCGGGAAAATCCTTCGCGGCGACCGGGCTCACGGATCCGAGAGTGGGCAGCGCCGGGGCCGACCCCTTGTCCTTACTGCGGTTCGCCTTGTATTCCGCTGCGTCCCAGTTGTATCCGGCGATGCTGAGAATGTCACCGAAGTGTGCCAGGGCCGCCGCGTACGCGAGGATCACCGTCCGCACATCGGCGGACTGTTGGTGGACGGTGGAGTTCCAGCTCGCCACCGCCGGGTAGTTGCCGCCCATGCCCGCGCTACCACGCAGCCCCGGCACGAGGTCGCGTGCGATCGCAGTATTGATATCGGCGGTCAGCGTGATGAGCTTCTTTCCGGCCTCGTAGTACACGTTCGGATCGATGGCCAGGATCGTTCCGTCATTCGGGGCCATCGCCCACTCCGATTCTCATGACATCGACTCCCCCGCAGTGCATTCGGGTTCTCCAGCATACATCGGCTGGACCTGTCCTCCTCGGCTGGCCAAAGATGGTCAGGTGGCCGGGGTCTGCGGCTGTCGAGATGATCATGGCCTCGGCGGAGAGAGCGGCGGCAGCGCGATCTCGCAAGACACGTCGAAGCCCGGCGATGTGGGCAAGGCGGAGCGGGACGGAAATTCGGGCTGCGGAAAGTGTTGTGGGGTCGTCGAAATGGACGGGTGACCGCTGAAAGTTGGTGGCCGTCAATGGGTGCCAGTAAAGCATTGGACGGGTACGGTTGGTGGTCGCCGTTGGATTTCGTTCGGAGGCGGAATCGCTCCATTTGGTTTGGAATACTGGAACGTTCCAATTGGGGTGGAGTGCATTGGAATACGTGCGGAACGGTGGTCCCGTAATTGGAAGGGTGGGTGTTTTCAGTGTCTGATGAACCGCGCAACAGCAGTCTGCCGCGTCGGGTGCTCGGGCGTCGGCTGCGGGAGTTCCGGGAGGGGCTCAAGATGAGTCGGATGCATGCGGCTCGGTCGTGTGAGATGGGGTCGCAGACGTTGTGGCGGTTGGAGACTGGACGTTCCAGTGAGGTGAAGCGGGTGACCGTGAACCTGCTGTGCGACCTGTACGGGGTGAGCGATGAGGACCGTCAGGCCCTGCTGTGGTTGGCTGCCGAGTCCCGCAAGGACGGGTGGTGGCAATCGTTCGCCGGTGGGATCGAGCCGGAGGTGGAATTGTATGTCGGTCTCGAGGGTGCTGCTTGTCGTGTCTCGACCTGGCAGTCGCTGATTCTGCCTGGGCTGCTTCAGCTTCCGGAGTATCGGCGAGCGATCTGGGATACCCAAGGTCGACCGGTGAATATCGACAGCGAACTCGGAATCCTTGCGAAACGCCAAGAGCGGCTTGATGATCCGAACTTCACATTTTCCGCTCTGCTCAACGAATCAGTGTTGCGTCATAACATGTGCGGTAACGAAGCAATGGTGAGACAGTTGAGCCACATTCTCGAGGTAAGCAAACTGCCTAACGTGTCGATCAGGATTGTCCCCTTCACCGCACCACCGCATCTGGGCCTGCATGTCAAAGACTTTGTCTTCCTGGAGTTTCCAGAGCATCTGAATCCGATACTCACCGAACCGCCGGTAATCTATGTGGAGAGTCTGGCAGGCGTGCTCTACCTGGATAAGCCCGCTGAGATCGAATTGTTCCGGAACGCCCGGGCCGATGTCGAGCGGGTAGCCTTGAGTGAGAACGACACTCGGGGCCTCATCGAGGCGATGCAGAAGGAGTACGGCTCATGATCATCGACTTGTCGGGTGCGAGATGGTTCAAGAGCAGCCGGAGCCTCAGCGGCAAAGAGTGCGTCGAGGTGGCCCATCTCGACGAGGGCATGGTCGGCGTCCGAGACTCGAAGAACCCGACCGGCCCGGCACTGCTCTTCACCCTCTCCGACTGGGACGCGTTCACGAATCGCCTCACGAAGGGCAGTTTCGATCAGTAGAGCGATCGATTCCTCTGCGCCACAGCAGATTCGGACACCAACGCGACGCATCCCGCGAGACCAAGCGAGTCTTGTCGCCCACGACTCGTAGCGCCTGGATCCGATTCGTAAGGTGGTCGGAACGCCTACCAACCCGTTGGTGTTCGGCACCAGACCGTCAACACAGAGTAGAAGTAGTCACCGTCGATGGCGGTCTGAGGACCGTTGGACTCGGCATGGATCATGTGGGTTGATCGACCGTGTTCTGTTGTGCAGCACGACATCCGGCCCGACGAGTGGTGTCCGGTCCGGACGTTCATCGACAGTAAGAACGCCGTTGGCGCGGTTGCGGTCGAACCGGGGCAGCCCCGTTGCTAAGGTGGGGCGACTTGTTCTCGATGATCGGGGGTTGTATGCGTGCGCTGGCAGTGGCAGCTGGTGTGTGTGCAGTGTTGGCCGTGGCCGGATGCAACAAGAGCGACTCCGGGTCGTCGGCAGCATCCCCGACCAAGCTCACCGAAGCTCAACTGTGGGATCCGTGCACTCTGTCGGATAGTGCGGTCAAGGCGACAGGCGTCGATCCCAGTACGAAGAATACGAATGTGTTCGGCGTTGCTCAGGCAGGCTGGAAGGCTTGCGCTTGGAACAACGACGACTATTTCCTTGCAGTACATTCCACAGTTCACACCATGGATGAAGTCCGTTCCAATGATAGTTTCAAGAATATACATAACGTCGACGTTTCCGGTCGTGAAGCTATCAGTTACAACGACGAGTCGGATAGTTGTGGTGTAGATTTCCCGACCTCGAAAGGTGTGGTCGAAGTGATCATCCGCAAATCGGGTACGTCGAACGCTAGCATTGACTATTGCGCTATCGCCCTGAAATCGGCCGGGTCTCTGAACTCGTCTATACCGAAGTAGCCAACCATCATTGGACGCAACTCAGCCTGACAAGAAGCGGGAATCATGGGCGACGCAAACAGCATGATCGACATGAAGCAGCAGTTTACGAACTACGCAAACAGTGCGGCATCGGGCCAGCTGATAATCGAGGATGGCGTAGCAGACAAGTGCATTCAGCATTGCCAGAACTATTTGGTCGATCTGAATGCACTGAAGTTCCGTTGTTCGGAGCTGGTGCACGTCGCATCATTTGGCACACTGAAGTCAGCATCTGCTCTGGGAAATAAGTTCCACACCTTGGCTATCGGTGACACCGGGACAGGCTCTTTGAAGGAAGCAATACAAGAGCGAATTGATGTGGTAATGCAGATGGAGGAAATGTTCAAGAAAGCCAAGGATGCCTTCACGAGTTCCGATGAGGCGACCAAGGACAAGCTCCGTCAAGCTATGAATAAAATCGACAAGTAACTAGCCCAGGGGGATCGAGGGCGATGAGCCTCGGCGACTTTATCGACAGTCTGACCAGCCAGTTCAGCTCCAGCGTCTCGCCTACGCAGGGCGAGAAGGATGCTCAGACCAAAGGGGTTGCGGAACGCGACGCGGCGCAGAAAATCAGCAATAGTCTCGGACAGAACTATCACGGCGAGTACCTGCCCGAGACCGTCGCGCAACTGATGGAAAACTTTGACGGGATGTCACACGACGACATTCTCAAGTATCGCGACAGCATCGACACTCAGGGTCTGGGGCTGGGCGTGGACGCATGGAACAAAATCGCCGACGATCTCCATACGAAAGCGACTCTGTTCCAAGGGGCGATCGAGGGACAGATAAACGACGGCTGGACCGGCGCCACCGCTGATTCCGCGAAGACAAGCGTTCGCAAGTACGCCGATGACGTCGACTCCCTCAAAAACGCCGCACTAATCGTCGGCAGCAAGGTCAGTGACGCCGCCGCAACGTTGACGCAGGTCAAGAACCAGCTTCCCGACAAAGCGAAGAGTACCAGCACCTCGGTTGCGGGAATTCTCACCGACGCGGTTGCGAATGCGGTGCTTCCCGGAGCGGGAGTCGCAACCACCATCGGTCATCACATGACCGATAAGGGCAGGGAAAGCAACGCCCAGTCAGAGGCGCGTGACGTCATGAATCAGGTATACGCTAAATATCTCCCTGACGCGGATAAACAGGTCCCAAAAATGCCCGGCGCGACGAAGTCGGACAATAATTCCGGCGGCGCTTCGGGGCCGACCGGTCCGTCGCAGAGCGGCACCGGCACGAGTACGTACAATTCCCCTTCGACCACGTACGGTCCGTCGAACAGTTCGGGTGCGTCGAGTTACAGCCCGAGCGCCAGTAGTTCGGCTACCAGCTACAACCTGTCCGGTACGAGTACGAATAGTTCGACCAGTCCGTCGAGCCTGAATCTGCCCGATGCGACCACGGGTCTGAGTTCGAGTTCCTCGCCGACGAGCACCGCCGGGTACAGCCCGTCGGGTTCGGGCACGGCGGGGACCACGGGCATGGGTGGGTTCAATTCCGGTGGCGGCTTGGGTTCGAGCATCCCGGGTACCACGAACGGTACGACCACCGCGGCGACCGCGGCCAACGCGGCGAACAAGTCCACCTCCGGCCTGGGCAGCAATATGATGCCGCACGGCCAGAAGAAGGACGGCGAGGGGGACAAGGAGCACAAGACCGCCGATTACCTGCGGGGCGTGCAGGAAGAGTTGCTCGGCCCCGAGGAGCGTCTGCTGCCGGGCGGTGTGATCGGCGGCGACTACGAAGCATGACCGTCCAACCACGGCGCAGGGCCGATGTGCGGTATCGGCGATCGAAATCGGTTCCGCCCCTTGCTAGAGTCGACTGGCTCGCCGAGAAGGTCGGCGAGCTTGTTCATGTGTGATGGGGGCGGGCGATGACCACAGGTACCGCGAACGCGTGGGTGCTGTCGCAGCTGGAGTTCTACACCGCGTGGCAGGCGGTGGGGCGGGATCGGACGCCGTTTCCGATCGAATCCCGGCTCACAGCCGAGTATCGGACCGATCTGGATCGCGAATGCAAGGTCGCCGCAAGGAAACTCGTCGATCTGACGCGGGCCGACGACGGTCTGTATCGGGCATTGCAAGCCCTCGCGCAGCCACAGGTGCACGTGATGATGTTCGGGTACCGGCTGGACGGGCGTGAGCGGATGGTGCGCATGCACGCCGGGATCGATGCCGGGGGCGTCGGCGGCGTGCTGGTGCAGGAGCCGGGGCCCGATCGCGAACTCGACGCGGCCGGGAATATTCGGGTCTACCTGCAAGGTCCCGGTGGCGCGGCCGCCCGCATGGTGTCGCTGCTGCCGGACGTGCCGCCGGGCAAGGCACACGGAGTGTCGATCAATCGGCTGGATCTCGCGCCCTCGGAGACATGGAGCGCGAACGCTCACCGCAGCCCCCGGGCACAAGCCGTGAAGTTCCTCCGCAAGCCGTACCGCACCTATGTCGAGATCAAGGTGGATCGCGGTGCGGCACTGGATGGTTGGCAGGACACCGGCGACTATCTGCGGGTAGTCGATTTCGTCGAGGAGGGCCGCTACCTGATCACCCTCGGCGATCGAGTCGAGGCAACACCGTTGACCGCGGACAAACTACGCGCCTCGATACAGCAGCTGATCGACCGCGCCGCGCAGGAACAGCGTTCCTCCCCCTGGGGCTGAGAATTGGATTACGTCTACGTTGTCCAGCACGAATTGGACGATGTCTCCGCGGATGTGAAACTCATCGGGGTGTATTCCTCGATGGAATCCGCTGAGGAGGCTGTCGACAGGCTGCGTCGGAAGCCCGGGTTCATCACATCGCCCGATGGGTTCATTATCGATCGCTACAAGTTGGATCGCGACCACTGGGCCGACGGATTTGTGAGCATTTGAGTTCTGGGCAGGTCCGCTCCGACCAGGACGAGTTTCTGGCTGCAAGTGGCGCAACCACTTCCGGGTCTATGCACGCGGCGCCACGGATGGGAGTCGTTCGGTCACGATCAGGTTGCAGCCCGAACCGATTGGGCGGGAACGGATCTCACTGGCTGGCTGCGGCGGCTCGAGTGGTCGGAGCCGTATTCACACGATGTCCCCTCACCGGCTGACCTGGTCGGCGAATGTGGTCAGGTAGCCGTTGATGGTGGTGAGTGTTTGGGGGCCGTCGATACTGCCGAGAGCGAGTTGGGTGCGGATCGGGGCGGCCAGGTAGTAGCCGCTGTAGTCGCTGAAGTTGAAGTGGCGGGTGCCTTTGATCTGGGATTGGGTGATCCGGCCGGTGCTGGCCTGTAGCAGGTTGCGGGCGGTGGTCAGGGAGGAGCGGTCGTCGGCGTTCCCGGGCCGGCAGGTGCCGGTGATGCAGGAGTTCTCGCTGCCGAGCAACAGCATCGGCTTGGTCAGACCGGTGTGGACGACCGGGCCGTACTGGGTGCCGTCCAGGTCGGCCGCACCTACGCAGTGCGAATCCTCGTGGCAGGCTTCGAGTGCGGCGGCGCCGCCGAAGGAATGGCCGACGTAGAGCGTCTTCGTATCGACGTGCTGCGCTTCGAGTTTCGCGGCCCGGGCGGCGGCGAACAGGGCGTCGGCCGTCCAGTCCGCGATAAGGCGGTCACCGGCGGTTTGGGCCGGTCCGGCGTGCAGGTCGGAGGAGTCGAAGGCGGCGGGGTTGCCGGCCGGGGTGCGGTCGACGGTTCGGCCGTTCAGGACGGTGAGGTTCGCGCTGTAGGTGGGCGTGACCCCGGCGACCAGATAGCCGTGGCTGGCCAGGTTCTCCGCGATGGTGGTGTATTGCGGCGCGGCGAAGCCCAGCCCAGGTTCCAGCACGACCACCGGGAATCGCCCTGCCGCGAAGGGGACGTCGGCAATCGCGTGGCTGTGCACGTCGCCGAAACGGGTCTCCGCGATGCTCGCGATGCCGGACAGGTGCAGGCCGGACCAAGCGCCGGGGAGGTAGGGCGCAGGCGGCGCGCCGGTCTTCGCGGCCGGGTACCAGAGCCAGACCGACAGCTCGACGGGTTGGTTCGGCTCCGGGGCCAGTGGGTCGGTGCGACCGGGGTCGGTCCAGTCGGCGATGGTCCGGCCGACTGGAAACGTGCCGGTCGGAGTGGGCAGCGTGACCGGCTGCGCGGCCCGGACCGCCACGTAGCCGACATAGCCGCCGAGTGCGATCGCAAGCGTGAGAAGGGCGAGGAGAAGTCGGCGCGGCCAACGTCGTTTGCGAGCGTCCACGGCTCGCATAGTACGACCAGCATCGCCATCGAGGCGCTGAACCGCGGCCTCGAGCCGGGCAGCCTGTACGGCGTTGGCCCGGCTGGAGTCCCCCGGCCTTGTCGAGGTGGCAGCCGGGGAGGCCGAATCCCTGGACCGGCTTCACACCATACGGATCACCCCAGGCGGCCGGAAGCTGGCCGAATCCCCAGACAGGCATAAACACCATGCGGATCACTGCCGCTGCTCGGGAAATGTTTCGGGCAGAGCTACGAGCAGGTGGGGATGACCGAGAGCCCGGTGTCGCGGGCCGGAGCGTATAGGCCGGGCGTCCACGGTCGGGCTGTGGGCGTTGGTGGTGGAATGCACGGGTCCGGTTGTGCCGCAAGATGTTCGACTTGTCGCGAGTTGCACGAACGCCTCGCCCCGGACGAACTACGGGCTCTGGCACAACCGCTGCTACCGGAGTTCACCCGGGACGGCAACCGGGGTGACCGGCCGCGGGTCCCCCTCGAGTTCGCGCAGCAGCTTTTCGAGCAACGCGGTCACATCGTCGTGCCCGGCATCCACGCCGAACGCCTCCTCCATGCGCAGGAATCGCGACACACTCGACATCAGCAACACCAGAGCGGCGGGCGTATAGGTCTCGGAGTGGTAGCCGTAACCGTCCAGCACCCGGGCGACCTCTTCGAGTTGCAAGGCACGAAATCGCTTGGAGGACTTGGCGATTTCGGCGCGAATGGTTTTGCGGTGATTGGCCAACGCCACGAATTCCATGGTCAGCGAGGTGTGTGAGCGGTCGTGGATGGCCTCCCACAGCGCCCACAGCGGCTGCGGGGAGGTCAGGGCCTCGCTCTGGCGCTGGTAGCTGCGTTCGGCGCCGCGGCGGAACAGTTCGATGAACAGGGTGTCCATCGTGCCGAAGTAGTAGTACACGAGAGCCGGATTGGCCTGCGCCCGCGCCGCGACCCGACGGGTGCTCACCGCGGCGTAGCCCTCCTCGAGCATGATCTGCTCGGCCGCGTCCAGTAACGCGGCCCGCGTCGGGGAGTCCTCGGGACCCGTGCCCGGCTTCATCCGATGTCCTCCTGCGGGCGTGGGATTCGTGTGGCTCCGACGGCGATTGCTCAGCAACAGCCGAGCTGTTCGCCCAGTGTACGGGCGGTGCGGTCGGCGCCCGCGAACCGCCCGCACCGGAAGTGCCTCCACCCGAAGACTATTGACAGCTCCGAGACGCCTGCCGTATATCTTAGTCACTCGCCTAATTAGGCAGTCGACTAACAGGCTCGGAGCATCGGTTCCGAGGTGATCCGAGTGCCGCACGACGCGCGCGGCCGATCCGAGAGCGCGGGGCGTCGACCCCGCCGGACATTCGGCCGATCCGCGACGAGCGGTCGACGAACGGAGCTGCGATGAGCGATACGAACCGCGTCGATCAGGGCCGCTCGCCCGATTCGGACGCTCCGGCCGGTCGAGTGGCAGTAGTGACCGGCGGCGCATCCGGCATGGGCAGGTCGATCTGCGAATCCTTTGCGGCACATGGCTATCGGACCGTGGTCCTGGACATCGACGGACCCGGTGCGGACGAGGTCGCGGAGAAACTACGGGCCGATGGCGGCACCGCGCTCGCCCGCGCGGTGGACGTCACCGATCGGGACGCGGTGTTCGACGCGATGCGGCAGGTCCGCGCCGCATTCGGGCCGATCGACATCCTGGTCACCAGCGCGGGACTGGTCGGGTTCGCGCCGTTCACCGAGATCACGCCGCAGGACTGGCAGCGGATCATCGAGGTCAATCTGACCGGGACGTTCCACTGCGCGCAGGCCGTCATCCCGGATATGGTCGCCGCCGGGTGGGGGCGGATCGTGACGATCTCCTCCTCGAGCGCGCAGCGCGGGTCGCCCGGGATGGTGCACTACACCGCGTCCAAGGGGGCGGTCGTCGCGATGACCAAGGCGCTGGCCCGCGAATACGCGGCGTCCGGGATCACCGTGAACACGATTCCGCCGTCGGGGATCGATACGCCGATGTCGCGCCAATCGCAGCAGGCCGGAAATCTCCCCGACAACGCCACCATGGCCAAGGCGATCCCGGTCGGACACCTCGGCTCGGGTGACGACATCGCCGCCGCGTGCCTGTTCCTGTGCTCTGAGCAGGCCGGATACATCACCGGTCAGGTACTCGGCGTGAACGGCGGGTCGGTGATTTGACGGTTCCGCCGCCCGAAGGCGGGGATCTCCAGCTCAGACCGCAACCAAACCATCCACACGAAGGAGGTGATCCGATTGTCGTACATTCTCGACACCGACATGGCTCCGTTCGGCCACCCCGGCCAACCGCGGCTGACACCGTTGCCAGCCGAGCAGTGGGATGCGCGTGCACGCGAAATGCTGTGCGGGCGAGTCGGATTGGCGGACCGCTATCTGTCCGGTGCGCCCGACGCTCCCCCGATGCCCAATGTGCTGGGTCTTTTCGGGCATCACATCGAACTGGGGTCGGCGTGGCTGGCCTACAACGGCACGTTGCTCGATCGGCCCGCTATCGAACCGCGGCATCGTGAGCTGGTGATTCTGCGGATCGCGTGGTGCAGTCGCGCGCGGTACGAGTGGATGCAGCATGCGCGGCTGGCGCTGAACTGCGATATCACTGCGGCCGAGGTCGAGGCGGTGACGCGCGGGCCCGCGGATGCGAGCTGGTCGCCGGTCGAGCGGTTGTTGTTGTCCGCGACCGACGAGCTGCTCGGCGAGTACCGCGTGCGAGACCAGACGTGGTCGAGTCTGACAACACATTTCGATGCCCGGCAGCTGATCGAGATCCTGTTCGTGGCCGGGTCGTATCTGTGTCTGGCACTGGTATTCAACAGCGTTGGCCTGCAACCGGATTCGGCGATGGAACAGACGTTCGCACCCCCGGAGATCAAGGAGCAACCGTGAGGCAATGGCCCAAACCCGCCGAGGGCAGCTGGACCGAGCATTATCCGGACCTCGGCACCGGCGCGATCTCGTTCGAGGATTCGGTGTCACCGGAGTTCTTCGAACTCGAGCGGGAGGCGATCTTCAAGCGCGCCTGGCTCAATGTCGGTCGGGTGGAACAACTTCGACGCACCGGCAGCTATTTCACCAAGGAGATCGATGCCGCCCGGACCTCGATCATCGTGGTGCGGGACCGCGACGGCGGGGTCAACGCGTTCCACAACGTCTGCCGGCATCGGGGCAACAAGCTCGTGTGGACCGATGATCCGCGTGCCGAATCCGCCGGTGTCTGTAGACAATTCACGTGTAAGTACCACGGGTGGCGGTACGGGCTGGACGGTGAGCTGGAGTTCGTGCAGCAGCCGGGTGAGTTCTTCGATCTCGACGCGAAGGACTCCGGGCTCGTTCGGGTGCACTGCGGTGTCTGGAACGGGTTCATCTTCGTCAATCTCGCCGAGGAGCCGCCCCAGACATTGCGAGAGTTCCTGGGGCCCATGGTGACTGCCCTGGACGACTATCCGTTCGATCGGATGACCGAGTGGTACGAGTTCACCGCCGACAACCGCAGCAACTGGAAGCTGTTCGCCGACGCGTTCCAGGAGTACTACCACGTGCCGGGCCTGCATCCGCAGCAGATACCGAATGCGGTCCGCACCGGAAAAGGCTTCGAGTGCGCGCACTTTCAGCTCGACGGTCCGCATCGGATGGTCAGCACCGGTGGGGCGCGACGCTGGACGTTGCCGCCGGAGTTCATGTATCCGATCGAGCGGATCACCCGCAGCGGACTGGTCGGCCCGTGGGAATCACCCGAACTCGGTGATATGCCAACGGGTTTGAACCCCGGACGGGTCGAGCCGTGGGGTATCGACAACTTTCAGATCTTCCCCAATATCGAGATCCTCGTCTACCGCGGCTGGTATCTGCTCTACCGCTACTGGCCCACCTCCTACAACACACACCGGTTCGAGGGGATGCTGTGTTATCAGCCCGCGCGGACCGTGCGGGAGCGGGTGGAGCACGAGGTCTCCTCGGTGGTGTTCAAGGAGTTCGCGTTGCAGGACGCGGGGATGCTCACCGGGACGCAGACCGCGTTGGAGCAGGCGTATCGCAGCGCCGGGATCACTCGATTCCCGGTGAACGATCAGGAGATTCTGGTTCGGCATTTTCATCACGCGGTGGCCGATTGGGTCGATCGATACCGAACCGAGGTGGGTGTGCGATGACTCGGCTACCAACGGAATTCGCCGAATTCGAGCGATTCGCGCAGACCTGGTGTCTGCCAACCGAATCCGAGCGCTGGGCGTGCCGCATGGCCACGCCGATGCCGGAGTTGATCGCGTTCCACGACGCGTTCCTGCCGCGCCTGGACGAGGCCATCTCGCACTGCGACAAATATCCCCTCGACGATCTGCCCGAGGACGCGCTGAACCTGCTCTACCTGGTGTATTCGCTGATCATGGTCGCGATGGCGGTGGAGATCTTCTCCCAGCCCATGCCCACCGACAGCGCCGACGCCGAACTGCATCGCATCGGTGAGCCGACACCGTGATCCACGGAACTGTCGTGATCACCAGTGCCACTGTCGGATTCGGCGATGTGCCGGAAGGAATTCCCTCATGACGATCACCCTCGAACCACTCGGGCACGATGTCGGAGCGCGGGCGCACGGCGTCGACGGCGAGCAGCTGACGAACGATCCCGCCGCCGCCCACATCGTGCTGCGGGCGCTGGAAGCGTACGGGGTCTTGATATTTCGCGATCTGCACCTGTCGCCGCAGGATCAGGTCGCGTTCTGCCGCAGGCTCGGACGGATCGACACCGAACCCGGTCATCACCCGGTCGAGGGGATCTATCGGGTCAGCCTCGACACCGCCAAGAATTCCTCGGCGAACTATCTGCGCGCGACGTTCGACTGGCATATCGACGGCTGCACGCCGCAGGACGACGCCTGTCCGCAGATGGCGACGGTGCTGTCCGCCGAAGCCGTGGCCGAATCCGGCGGGGAGACCGAATTCGCTTCCACCTACCGGGCTTTCGATGACCTCAGTGCTGCCGAACGCGCCCGGCTGGCCGCGCTGCGGGTGGTGCATTCGCTCGAAGCCTCGCAGCGGCCGGTGACCCCGGATCCGAGTCCCGGACAGCTCGCGGCGTGGCGGCGTCGCCCGGCGCGCGAACATCCGCTGATCTGGACGCATCGTTCGGGGAGGCGGTCGCTGGTGCTGGGAGCTTCCGCCGATCACGTCGTGGGCATGGAACCCGTCGAAAGCCGTGCGCTGCTGGATGATCTGCTGCGCCGCTGCACCGCGCCCGAACGCGTCTACCGGCACGAGTGGTCGGTCGGGGACACGGTGATCTGGGACAACCGGGGCGTCATCCACCGCGCCGCGCCGTACGCGCCCGGATCACCGCGAGAAATGCTGCGCACCACCGTACTCGGCGACGAACCGATCCGATGAAGGAGTAACACCATGCCCCGTTGGCCCAAGCCCGCCGAGGGCAGCTGGACCGAGCACTATCCCGAGCTCGGCACCGCGCCGATGTCGTACGAAGATTCGATCTCACCGGAGTTCTTCGAACTCGAGCGGGAGGCGATCTTCAAGCGCGCCTGGCTCAATGTCGGTCGGGTGGAACAACTTCCGCGCACCGGCAGCTACTTCACCAAGGAGATCCACGCCGCGCACGCCTCGGTGATCGTCGTGCGCGACCGCGACGGCGGTATCAATGCCTTCCACAACGTCTGCCGTCACCGGGGCAACAAACTGGTGTGGGATACGTTGCCGCGCGAGGAGGTTTCGGGGACCTGCCGTCAGTTCACCTGCAAATATCACGGCTGGCGTTACGGATTGGACGGTGCGCTGAATTTCGTTCAGCAGCAAGAGGAATTCTTCGATCTGGATCAGAGCGAATACGGGTTGGTGCGGGTGCACTGCGAGGTGTGGTCCGGATTCGTGTTCGTGAATCTCGCGCCCGAACCTCGGCAGTCGCTGCGCGAATTCCTCGGCCCGATGATCACCGACCTGGACGGCTATCCGTTCGACGCGCTCACCGAACGTTTCGGCTACCGCTCCGAGGTCGGCGCGAACTGGAAGCTCTACATGGACGCGTTCCAGGAGTTCTATCACGCGCCGGTCCTGCACGGGAAACAGACGCCGGACAACTACTCCAATGCCGCGCAGCAGGCCGGATTCGAAGCGCCGCACTACCGGCTCGAGGGCCCGCACCGCATGGTCAGCACCTCGGGCGTGGTCACCTGGGAACTCGATCCCTCGATGCGCAAGCCGATGGAGGACATCACCCGCAGCGGACTGTTCGGGCCTTGGGACACACCGGATCTCGGGCCGCTGCCCGCCGGGGTGAATCCCGCCGGATGTGAGCCGTGGGGGCTGGACTCGTTCCAGCTGTGGCCCAATTTCGTGATCCTGATCTGGTCGAGCGGGTGGTATCTGACGTATCACTACTGGCCGACCTCGTACAACACGCACATTTTCGAGGGCAATCTGTATTTCCCGCCGTCGCGGAGCATTCGGGAGCGGGTCGCACACGAGATGGCGGCGGTGACGTTCAAGGAGTACGGGTTGCAGGACTGTTCGACATTGGAGGCGACGCAGATGATGCTGGAATCCCGTGCGGTGCAGGCATTTCCGCTGAACGATCAGGAGATTCTGTTGCGGCATCTGCACAAGGTGGCCGGCGACTGGGTTGGGGACTATCAGCGCGAGAAGGCGGAGGCGGGACGATGAGCCTGTTGCCCGAGGAATTCGCCGATCTGGAACCTTTCGCCGAAATATGGTGTCTGGCAACCGAACCCGAACGTTATGCGAAGCGTCTGGCCAGCACGGTCGCGCAGATGCAGGAGTTCTACGATGCGATCACCCCGCGTGCGGAAGCGGCGATCGGCTACTGCGACGGGTTCCCGCTGGAGGATCTGCCCGAGCAGGTGCAGAACCTGGCGTATCTGCTGTATTCGATGATCAACGTGTCGTTCCCGGTGGAGGTGTGGAGTCAGCCGTGGGTACCAGACAGTGGCACAACGACTTTGGACTGCGTGCTGGAGCCGATCCCATGAGCGGGACCGTGCACCCCGGGCGCGAGGTGCGATCGTGAGTGAGTCGAGCACGGTCCTGCGCGCCGCGCGCTGGGTGGACGTGGAATCCGGGCAGGTGCACTCCCCCGCGACCGTCGTGGTGGACGGCACGCTGATCACCGCGGTCGATCCGGTCCAGGAACCCCCGGGCGCACGGGTGGTCGATCTGGGCGATCTCACGCTGCTGCCCGGGTTGATGGATATGGAGATCAACCTGCTGATCGGCGGTCCCGACACTCCCACCGGGCTGCCGAATCCGATGCACGGCGTGCAGGACGACCCGGTCTACCGCACCCTGCGCGGCACCGTGAACGCCCGCACCACACTGCATGCCGGATTCACCACGGTGCGCAATCTGGGGCTGATGGTGAAGTCCGGCGGTTATCTGCTGGACGTCGACCTGGCCCGCGCCATCGAACAGGGCTGGGTCGAGGGGCCGCGCATCGTCGGGGCCGGGCACGCCATCACCCCGACCGGCGGCCACCTCGATCCGACGATGTTCCAGCGTCTCGCGCCGCACATCATGCCGGTGAGCGTCGAGGAGGGGCGCGCGAACGGGGTTCCGCAGGTGCGCGAATCGGTGCGGTATCAGATCAAGTACGGCGCGGGGGTGATCAAGATCTCCGCCTCGGGCGGGGTGATGTCACACGGGACTCTCGCAGGCGCACAACAGTATTCGGACGAGGAACTCGAAGCGATCGTGGACGAGGCGCACCGGGCCGGGATTCGGGTCGCCGCGCACGCGCACGGCGACGCGGGGATTCGGGCGTGCGTCCGCGCGGGGGTGGACTGCATCGAACACGGGTCGCTGGCCAGTGACGACACCATCGCGATGATGGTCGAGCACGGCACGTTTCTGGTGCCGACGAGTTATCTGTCCGAGGGGCTGGATGTCTCCAAAGCCGCTCCCGCGCTTCAGAAGAAGGCCGCCGAGGTGTTCCCACGCGCCCGGGAGACGTTGCGCAAGGCGATCCGGGCCGGAGTCAAGATCGCCTGCGGCACAGACGCTCCCGCCGTTCCGCACGGTGACAATGCGAAAGAGCTTTGGGCACTGGTGGATCGGGGTATGACGCCCGCTCAGGCGTTACGGGCCGCGACGGTGGTCAGCGCCGAGCTCATCGATGTCGATGATCGTGGACGGCTCGCGGCTGGGTTGCTTGCCGACATCATCGCTGTGCCAGGCGATCCGACCGCGGATATCACGCTGTTGCAGGACGTGCGTTTCGTCATGAAGGACGGGCGCATCGTCAAGCACAGGTAGCTGCTTGTTCGAACAGGAAGACAGACGAATGGTCGAAGGAATTCTCGACACCGAGCCTGACGCCGACTCGGCCGGAGCGGGGTATTCCTGCCTCGAATCCAAACTCACACAGTGTAATTCAGGTGGTAATCATGCCTTATCCCCAAGAGGTAGCCGTGCCTGCTCATCGGCATCTGTTCATCGGCGGCGAGTGGGTCGAACCGAGTGGTGACGGCACGATCGAGGTGATCTCGCCGCACACCGAGCGACCTGTCGGCCGGGTGCCCGAGCCCACTCGCGCAGACGTCGACCGTGCGGTTTCATTGGCGCGCAAGGCTTTCGATGAGGGGCCGTGGCCGAGACTCGATCCATCGGAACGGATCGCGATCGTGCGGCAGCTGGCCGAGCGGTATCGGCCGCGTCAGGAGGAGCTCGCACAGCTGGTCACCACCGAGATGGGTGCGCCGATCACGTTCTCCCGGTCGGCGCATGCCCGGCTGCCCGGTGCGATGATCGGCGCGTTCGCGGATGTCGCGGCTCGGCACCCGTGGCAGGAGACGCGGGCGGGCGCGTTCGGTGGCGAGGTGGCCGTGCGCCGCTCGCCCGTGGGTGTGGTCGCGGCGATCATTCCGTGGAATATGCCGATGTTCCTGACCGTCGCGAAACTCGTTCCGGCACTGCTGGCGGGCTGCGCGGTGGTGCTCAAACCCTCGCCCGAGACCGCGTTGGACGCGTACTTCACCGCGGAGCTACTGAGCGAACTCGGGTTGCCGCCCGGCCTGGTCAGCATCCTGCCCGGGGACCGTGAGATCGGGCGGTATCTGGTGTCGCACCCCGGGGTCGACAAGGTGTCGTTCACCGGTTCGACGGCTGTGGGTAGGAAGGTCGCGGCGGCGTGCGGGTCGGCGTTGCGACGGGTGAGTCTGGAGCTCGGCGGGAAGTCCGCCGCAGTCGTTCTGGACGATGCCGATCCGCAGGTTGTCGCCGAGGGGATGACGGTCGCGGGGTTGATGAACAGCGGGCAGGCGTGCGTTGCCCAGACGCGAGTTCTGGTGCCGCGCAATCGTTATCGCGAGTTCGCCGATGCGCTCGCGAGCACGGTCGAGAGTCTTCCGGTCGGTGATCCGTTCGATCCCGCGACCAGGGTCGGCCCGATGGTCTCCCAGCGTCAGCAGCAGCGCGTCCGGGGGTACATCGCTCAGGGCGTCGATGAAGGCGCGCAACTGCTCGTCGGCGGGTCCGGTCTGCCCAGCGGAATCTACAGTGGCTGGTACGTCCGCCCGACGCTGTTCACCAACGCGCACAACGCAATGCGCATCGCCCAGGAGGAGATCTTCGGCCCGGTCCTTACCCTGATCCCCCACGACGGCGACGAGGACGCGACCCGTCTGGCCAATGCCAGCGAATACGGTCTGTCGGGCTCGATCTGGAGTCCGGACATCGCCCGCGCAACCACCGTCGCCCACGGAATCCGCAGCGGCACACTGGGAATCAACGCCGCCTACAGCATGGACCCCGCCGCGCCCTTCGGCGGTGTCAAAGCCAGTGGCATCGGCCGCGAATTCGGTCCCGAAGGCTTGGACGGATTCCTCGAAACAACCTCGGTGTCCATCGCTCCCTGACCCGAGCCCGCAGCCGAAACACCCACCTACGCCGCCGAATTCGTTCCCGAGTACACGGTGGTCCGTTCGTCAGTCCGGAAGGAGACAGCGCAATGAGTGAGCTGTCGAAGCAGGTTCCGACCCCGAGCACCAATGCCGCGGCCCACAAGTCGATCCCGGCAGCGGTCGCGCCGGACACGGCAGCCGAACCGGTCACGGTAGATGCCATGGCCCAGGGCGCCGAGTCGAGCCGGGCAGCCGTCACGCCAGATACGGTGGATGCGGCAGCCGAGAGCAGCGACACCCACCCAACGGCAGCCGAACCGGTCACGGTAGATGCCATGGCCCAGGGCGCCGAGTCGAGCCGGGCAGCCGTCACGCCAGATACGGTGGATGCGGCAGCCGAGAGCAGCGACACCCACCCAACGGCAGCCGAGCCGGTCACAGCGAATGCGGCAGCCAAACCAGTCGCGGTAGCTGCCATCGCAGAGGGCGACGAGTCCGGCCGAACGGCGGTCGGGCCGGACAGGGCGGATAGGACAGCCGAGGGTCACCAAGCCAGCCGGACCGCTGTCAAACCGGTCACGGTGTGGGCTGTCATCGGCGGCGCGCTTCTCGTACTCCAGCTGTACGTCTGGATTCGGTGGATCACCGGGCCGTATTTCGCGCGGGTGCCCTCGGGGCCGGACGACCCGCCGTTGTATATGAAGATTCCGCTCGTCGCCAATGCGGCAATTGCCTGGATCGGGCTGCCGATTGCGCTCTGGTGGTTCATCATTCGGCCGTGGCGGCGGGATCGGCGGCCGTCGCTCGATGGCATCATCATGGTTTCCACGGGGCTGATGTTCTTCCAGGATCCGCTGCTCAATTATCTGAACACCTGGTGCACGTACAACACCTGGATGCCCAATCGCGGGTCGTGGTCGTCGGATATTCCGGGGTGGGTGTCGCCGGAGGTGCCGGGTCATCAGGTGGTGGAACCGCTGCTGACGAACGTGCCGGGCTACTCGTTCGGCAATCTGCTGTTCCTGATTCTCGGCTGCTGGGTGATGCGAAAAATCAAGGCGCGCTGGCCCGGAGTCAGCAACCTCCGGTTGATCGGCCTCATCTTCGGCTTCAATTTCGTCATCGATTTCATTCTGGAGGGACTGGTCTTCCTGCCGATCGGTTTCTACGTGTATCCCGGGGCGATCCGGTCCGTATCGATCAATGCCGGAACCTATTACCAGTGGCCCGTTTACGAGGGGCTGATGTGGGGCGGGGTTCTGACCGCGCTGTGCTGTCTGCGTTATTTCACCGACGAGCGCGGGCGGACCATCGCCGAGCGCGGGCTCGAACATGTTCGCGGCAGTGTGGCCAAGGTCGAGATCACCCGTGCGCTGGCGATTTTCGCGGCGGTGAGCGCGTGTTTCTTCTTCTGCTACAACCTGCCCGCGCAGTGGGTCGCCATGCATGCCGATCCGTGGCCCGCGGATGTTCAGAAGCGTTCGTACCTCAACGGGGGTATCTGCGGCGACGGTACCGATGCGCCGTGCCCCAACCCGGTGCTGCCGATGCCCACCAAACGCTCCGGCCATATCACCACCGACGGGCATCTGGTCCTGCCCGACGGGGCGCACCTCCCCACGACCGTGCCCTTCGCGCCGAGTCGGTGACTCACTTCCCCGTCCGAAGGAGGCGTTCGGCCGCGCGGCGCGCCACATCCGCGATCTCCGGGGTCCCGTTGATGCCCGCCGTGACGATCGCGCCCTCGGCCAGCAGGTAGATCGCATCGGCGACCTCGGGCCGCTCGGATTCGGTCAACGCGGTGATCTGCGCGCGGAATGCCGCCTTGTGCGCCCGAACCTCGGCGAGTACGGCAGGGGCGGAGGCACCCAGTTCGCCGTGGATGTTGATCCACGCGCAGCCCCGGAAACCATTGCCCGCGAACCAGTTTCGAAGCCAGTCGAAGACCGCGAGAATCCGCTGAGTGGGGTCGTCGAAGCGCGCGACGAAGGCGGCCAGGTCGGCTCGCCAGCGCGTGTCCCGCTGCCGCAGTACGGCGACGACGATGTCCTCCTTGGTCCGGAACATCGAGTAGATCCGTTTCAGCGACAGGCCCGACGCCTCGCGAATCCGATCCATCCCGACCGCCTGCACACCGCTGGCGTAGATCAGCGATTCGGCCGCCGCCAGCAGCAGCTCGCGGTCGTCGGCCTTCTGCTCGGCGGTGAGCGGGGCGGGCATGTCGGTCACTCCCTTTGACATCGAGAACGGTCGTTCCCTACGATAACGCACACGTTGAGAACGATCGTTCTCCCGCGTCGAGAGGAGTCGCAGTGTCCGAATCTCGCCCGCCCTTTCCGCCTTTCACACCGGAGACCGCAGCGCAGAAGGTCCAGGCCGCGGAGGACGCCTGGAACACCCGCGATCCGCAGCGGGTCGCGCTCGCGTACACCCCCGACTCGATCTGGCGGAACCGGGACGTGTTCGTGCGGGGTCGCGCCGAGATCGTGGACTTCCTGACCGCCAAGTGGGAGCGCGAACTCGACTACGCACTGCGCAAGAGCCTGTGGGGCTTCCGCGAGAACCGGATCGCCGTGCGCTTCCAGTACGAGTGGCACGATCGGGACGGCCAGTGGTGGCGCAGTTACGGCAACGAGCTGTGGGAATTCACCGAGCAGGGGCTGATGGCGCGACGGGAGGCGAGCATCAACGATCTCGCGATCACCGAGGGCGAGCGACGGATTCACGGTCCGCGGCCCGTCGAGGAGCACGGCGTGGAGATTCCCATCCGCTAGCGCTGCCGTATCAGATGCACACGCGGGCAAGGGATCCCGGACACAGCGAGCTCGATCGAGGCTGTCGACAACTGGACCGTCGAGTGGATGGGCGGCGGTTCGGCGCACGAGGTGCGCACCTGGATCGCCGCCTATGCCGCCCTCGCCGCCGGAGGGAGCTACGAGTTGGAATACCGCTTCTACGAAGCGATTCCGGAATGGATCGCCGGATTCGCCGTCACCACCGCGGCACGGCGGTAGCCACCCTCGTACGGTCAGGTGGTCCGGCCCAGCCAGGTGCGGGCCGCGACGACCATCGCCTCCACGCCCGTGCTCAAGGTGGGCTCGATCTCGGGGGCGAACTCGGGCGAATGGTTGGCGGGCACCTTATCGATACCCCCGCCCTCGACCACCTCGCTCAGGTCCAGATTCGCGAAATCTATTCCGCCCCAGAACCAATAGACGCTCGGGACGCCCGCCGACGCGCCGAAGACGCCCGCGTCCTCGCTCGCGTTCACCTGGGGCATGGGCAGTAGCCGCTGGACGCCGAAGTGTTCGGTGAAGGCGGCGACGGTGGTGTCGGTGGCGGCCGGGTCGTTGACGAGGATGGGTGCGCTGAGATTCCAGTCGAATTCCGGTTCGCGTTCGGCGCCCGACGCCGCGGCTTCGGCGCGGGCGATACGTTCGATAGCGGCGCGGACCAGGTCCCGGACCTTCTCGTCGTAGGTGCGGATGGTGATGCCGAGTTCGGCGGTGTCCGGGATGATGTTGTCCTTGGTTCCGGCTTGCAGGCGGCCGACCGTCACCACGGCGGTGTCGGCGGGCGGCACCTCGCGCGCGACGATGCCCTGCAATCTGGTCACCACGTTCGCGGCCATCAGGACCGTATCGATCGCGGCCTCGGGCCGGGAACCGTGCCCGCCGCGGCCGTGCAACGTGACCTGCACCGCGTCCATACCCGACATGACCGGGCCGCCGCGATAACCGATCATCCCGGCGGGCAGCGGCCCGACATGCTGGGCGAGCACGATATCCGGTCGCGGAAATCGCTCGAACAGCCCGTCCGCCACCATATTTCGCGCACCGCAGGCCAACTCCTCGGCCGGTTGGAACACCGCCACCACGGTCCCGGCCCACTCCTCGGTCGAATTCGCCAGCAGCGTAGCCGCACCGACCAGACACGCGGCATGCATATCGTGCCCACAGGCATGCATCACCGGCACCTCGACACCCGAATGATCCTGCGCCCGAACCGAACTCGCATACGGCAACCCGGTCTTCTCCTCGACCGGCAACGCGTCGAAATCGGCCCGCAGCAACACCACCGGCCCCTCCCCGTTCCGCAACACCCCGACCACCCCGGTGCCCCCGACCCCGGTCGTCACCTCGAACCCCAGCGGCCCGATCGCCGCGGCCACCCGCTCCGCCGTCCGAAACTCCTGCAACGACAACTCCGGATGTTCGTGCAGGTCACGATAGAAATCAGCAAGCTGCTCCCGCAGCCCGGGACTACGGTCCCACGGCAACGCCGCCATACCGGACTCCTTCCGATGGATCGGTCACGCCGACTGTACCGAGCCGCCACGCCTCGGCCCACAACTCCCACCACAAACCGAGACACCGCTCAGCAACTCACCGCGACCGATCGACAACCCCGCCCGGACCATGGCCCTGAGTGTCGGCCCGAAGCTTTCTCGGCCATGGTCGACGGGCGCGCTGCCAACGGGTTCTTTCCTGCTGGTTTCGGTGGGACCAGGTCGGCGAATGTGATTGCAGGTGAATGCTATTCGGTCCGACGTGGAGCCGGAAACGACGTCTCGGACCCCGCATCAGGCCTGAACACAGTGTCGAGGATTCGTTGGGCGTCCTCGAACGACCGACGGTCGGCAGATTCGTTGTAGGCGACGCCGGGTATCCCACCGGGCGTCGCATGCTTGTGGGTGAATCCGTGTGCTGCGTCGCCGTAGATATTGAATTGCCAGTCGGCCCGGGCGCGATCCATTTCGTCGGCGAATGCGGTGAGGTCGGCCAGCGGCACGTGCGGGTCGGTGGCACCATGGCAGACCAAGATCCTCGCCCGGACTGCCCCTGGCGCGGCGGGGTTCTGGGTCCTGAGGCTTCCATGGATGCTGACCGCGGCGCGGACCGAACTGCCAGATCGCGCCAGCTGAAGTGCGGCCATGCCGCCGAAGCAATATCCGACGACAGCGATCCGATCATGGCCGGTGATATCTGTCAGCAGAGACATAGCGGTTTCGGCACGCCGGACGAGCATCGCGGCGTCGTCGCTCAAGGTCGTGACAGTTTTCATCACGCGCTCTCTGTCACCCACGATGCCGTCGCCGTACATATCGCAGGCAAAGACGGTGTATCCGAGTCTGGCCCAACGCTGTGCCTGGTCGCGCGCGTGTTCGTCGAGGCCAGCACCACCATGGATCAGAAGAATCGCAGGACTGGGGCCGGATGCGAAATCACGGTAGAGAACGCCAGTAAGGTCGGTTTTCCCATCGCGATAGGTATGTGCATTACAGATGATCGCCATGACAACCTAGCCTAAACTAGATTTCGCGCATCATACCACAGCGAGTAATTTTTTGCAAATTCAATGTAGGTCTACACGGCCATCGTCGGGGGGCTTCGGGGTAGCGAACAGGTCGGCAGGGGGCGATAGCAGCGGGAGGGGGCCGATCGAATCTCGGTGCCCGTTGCGGGCGCTACAGGATCCGAAAGGGCCGCGATGGTCGAGCAGTTCGGTCATATGTGGGTCGGCGTGATTGCGAAACCAGATGCTCGGACCTGTCGTGCCGTCGCGTCCGAGATCTTCCCAGGCGCGCCACAGTGCATCCAGGCGGACGACGGCTTCGGCATGCCGCCACCATTCCGGGCACCATGCGGTGTCGTTCAGATCGGTGACCTGACGCCGGTACATCGAACTCAGGAAATCTTCGACGAACCGGACGACATTTTCGAACTGTGTGACGTTGTCCGATGCGATATCTTCGGCAGCGGTATCGGATATGCCGGTCGGCGCGGACAGCACGGGCAGCGGTTCGAGCGTATCTCGGTGCCCATGCCGAACACTGCAATACCGGAACGGGCCGCGGTGGTCGAAAATCCGCCGCATCTGCGGGTCGGCGTGATCCAGGAACCACAGGGTCAGACCCGGTCCGGGGTCGAGTCTGAGACGTTCCCAGGACCGCCACACGGCGTCCAGCCGCAGAACCGCCTCGGCATGCTTCCACCATTGGGGACACCATGCCATTCCATTCGGATCGCTGACCTGACGCTGGTAGACGAACCTGAGATATTCCTCGACGAACTCGCCCACATCAGCGAAGCGAGGATTTTCCGGGTAGACCCGCGCCGGATGTGCGAATCCGGCGGAATTCACCGATGACGACTCGGAAGGCTGCGTGGGTAACTGCTCCAGAAAATTCCGATGCCCGCCCTGAACACTGCAATATCCGAAAGTTCCACGTGGGTCGAACAACCGATACATCTGCGGGTCTGCGTAATCGAGAAACCACGTACTCAGGCCCGGCCGACCAACTGATCGAAAATACTCCCAAGACCGCCACAGACTGTCGAGACGCACAACCGCCTCAGGATGTGTCCACCATTGCGGGCACCACACGGTGTCACTGCGATCTTGTACCTGTCGCGCATAGACGTAGTTCAGATAATTCTGCACGAACTCGACGACGTTGCCGTAGACGCTCGGAGTCGACCGTTCGCCCATCGGCACCACCTCCCCTGCCCCGCACCGCGACCATCACGGAACCGATGCGGGCAATCGTACCCGAACCCTGTAACCTCCACGCGCCCATCGGAATTCACCGGTCAGCACGGGCAGTTCACCATCCTGCCGGACGATGAGAAGGCCGGCTTCATCACGTCCCGATCCAATGGGAGCAACGTCGAGCACGATGGCCGGATGCGAGTATCTATTCACGACAACAGTTCTCATATCCCGAAGTGCGGCTGATCCGCGGGCACGATCCGCCGCGCATCCACCAACCTCGATCACGGTCATCGAGAAATCGCGCCTCGGGCGATGAAGACCGCCGCACACCTCCTCTCACACTGAGCCTTTTTCATCCTGAGAGGGTTATGCAAAAGCCCTGCCGCACGCGCATCATCGCAGTTCAGAACCTCGGATCGCCGACTTAGGCATAAACCTCCGAGAGTGTCGGCGACCTAATGAATCAGCGCTCACACCGGCCAGCGGCGGGCACGACACCCCATCAGCGCCCCTTTCTTCCCGGCGAACCGACGGGAGCACCATCTCAGAACAGGACTCGAAGTCCGTGGCCGATCAAGTGCTCACCCGCCGACCGCTACCGGTAGCGAGTCTGCCCGATCCGTCGACCGCATGGACCCGCTGCAACTCATTAGGGTTGACGGTGTTGCAGCGCTGAATGAGTTGCCGCGCTGAATGATTGGAGCGCCTGACCATGTGGACGGCCGCCCCCCGAGCGAGGAGGCCGATTACCGCATCCACTCGCACCGGAGGGGCTTACGTACCGTTCTACCCTGCCGCGCTGAATATTTGGAGCGCCTGACCATGTGGACGGCCGCCCCTGACGAGGACGTCGATTACCGTATCCACTCGCACCGGAGGTGCTTGCGTACCGTTCTACCGTGCCACGCTGAATATTTGGAGCGCTTGACCGTGTGGACGGCCGCCCCCTAGCCTGGATCTTGCGCCGGGCCTGCGGCCCGGCGTGATCGGGTTCGGATTGGTTGTTTGCCGCTGATCAGCGGCTTTCGGGCAATCTTGGGTGGCCCGGTCGGCGGGTTGGCCGCCGGGCTCCACGGGC
>NZ_WEGK01000010.1 GCF_009604405.1 Nocardia macrotermitis | reverse complement strand
CGGGGCTCTACCAGGAACGACAGTGGAAAGGCTGGGCAGACCAGCGGCTGCCGGCTACCCATAACCTGGTTGTCCGCGCGCCGCAGGCGCACGGACCACCCACAAACCACGTCGGTGGATCCGGGCTCAGCCGCCGCGGTCATGAGAAATTCGCCCCGTTCGACGAATGGTGGAGTACCAATGTCATCGACGCCGCCGCCGGGCCGAAGGTCTATTCCCGGCGGCGGCTCATCCTGGACATGGCCAACAAGGATGGCGGAGCCCATGTCGATCCCAGTGGTCCCCCTGCCGTCTACGTAGGATTCGCCAGGACCGGACACGGGATTTCGTACGCCGACAATGACTCCTTCTCAAATATGCGGCCCTTTGCTGGGAACGCAGCAGCGGAGTCAGTGCGGCAGGTGGCCTGGGAAGTCTCGCAGACGGTCGAGACTGATCCAGCGATCCAGAGTTGGCTTGCTGTTAACTGAACCTTGGTTGGTTATGTAATAGCGAAATCCGGCCAAGATCTTGACTCAAGACATGTTCGGCGTGGTGATCTGCTGGGTGGGGATGGCGGTGATCGTACTCTCATGACCGAACTGATCCGAACACCGAAAGATATTGTGACTCAACGTATTTTGCGTGCGGTGGTGTTGGGGTCGCGGAGGTCGGTGTGGCCGTGTTGGTCGCAGTAGGCGGTGGTGATGAAGCGGGGGCAGCTGTTGTGGGCGAAGTCGGCCCACCAGGTTGCGGGTGCGCCGCAGGTTTGGCAGCCGATCCCACCGTCGGGTAACGGGGCGTAGTGACGGACGCTGCGGCGGGTGGGGCGGCCCATTATTCGGTCACCGCCTTGAAGACGCCTGCGCGTTCTGTGTCGGTGCATCCGGCGAGGTAGACGCGGGTATGGATGGCGGTGTGCCCTTCGATTGGGCGGTAGGCGAAGAGCCATTGGTCGGCGGGAACGGTGTCGGGGACAGGGCCGTGTTCGCTGGTGGAGGCTATGAACTCTTCGAGTTGGCGAAGGTGGGCGGCGATCGCTGCTGGGGCGGAGCCGTGTTCGGCGATTGCCGCGTCGTCGGGTGCGTAGGTTCGCCAAAGCAGATTGCGTAGGTGGTGCAAGCCTCCGACGATCTGGCCGTCGAGTTCGGCGGGTTGGGTGATTTCGTGGGTGGAGATGTAGGCGATCATTGCGGGTCTCCAGGGTGTGAGGTGCCGAGGTGGCGGGGGTGGCGGGCGCCGTAGGTCAGGCCGTTGGACAGGGTGCGGTCGAGTTCGGCGGAGGTGAATTCGTGCTGGCCGATGTGGGGTGTCGCCGCGGTGGTGAGTGCGGTGCGGGCGTGGTCTTCGGTCAGGTATCCGGCGGCGGTGAGTCGCCCGAGGGTGAATGCGGCCTGGAACAGGGTTCTGTTTCGGAAGTGGTTGGCGGCGTGGGTAACTCGTGTGGCTTCGGATGAGATGATCGCTGCGACATAGGCGTTCGGGCTGGCTGGTGTGGGTGCGGGGACCAGTGGTGGTAGCGGGGGTGCGAGCTGGTCGGTGAGCCAGTGCGGCAAGGCGGCAGGTGGGTGTGGGTCGAGGATTCGGTAGCGCCTGGCAGCGGTACTCGAGCCGGGGGCGACGATGTAGCCGCCGTCGCCACGGGTGTCGATGCCGGGCGCGAGGCGGCCGACGGTGCAGCGCCGTAGTTCGGGGGTGACGGGTGCCTGGAAGTACAGGTGCCGCCCGTGCGGGCTGCGCACAGTGAACGTGGCAGGGATCTCGATGCCGACCCGATCAGCCAGGCGGACAAGGGGATCGGGATCGGTGTGGGTATCGATGTCGATGACGTACAGGTCGCTGGGTCCGGTCGCGACACCGATGTTGCGGTGCGGGTCGGAGGTCCACCAGCGGTTGATCCGGGCGGGATCGGTGGTGGCGAACTGGGGCCAGCTGGCGATGGCGGGGGTTTTGCGGCCCGGACGGAGTGGGAAGACGAACCATCCCCGCGCTGCCGCCCAGAGTGCGGCGTCGCGAAAATCATTGGTGGACAAGACAACACCTCCGTGGATGGGGTGATGGGCGAGGTGTGAAGGTGAAAGTGGGCGGTATCAGAACCCGATGTGTGTCAGGTTCTGATACCGCCCGAGAAGGAAGGTGTCCTACAGGTCGGATCCAACGGGCTAGTGCCTACACCAAAACTGTTGGTGGGCAAGATATCCCGTCAGCTGATCGCTCTCATGCCGCCGGCTGTCGCTGATCCGACTCCGATACTGCCGGTGGCGAGAGTGCTGACTAGTGGCGGGTGTGGCACCGAGCTCGTCCGATCCGCGTATCCGGTGGGGCCGGTCAGTCGTCGGGCTAGAGGGTGTCGGGGTCCAGGTCGCCAGCGGCTGACTGTTCGACGGGCATCAGGTGGTGGCCCAGCTCGGCGAGGAAGTGCAGGTAGTGCGCGGTCGCGGTGTCCTTGTGGGCCCAGCCGTCCTTGCTGATGCGTGCTTCGTGGGCGGCGAACACGAGTGTGAGGAGCATGACGGTGCAGCGTCCCGGGCGGGCTTTGGCCGCAGCGTCGGCCAGCCCGGCTCGCCAGCCGGTGATCTTCAGCCAGTCCAGGGCGTTCTGGGTGGCCTTGTAGTCGTCGGGGCCGATGAGGTGCACGCCGGAGGTTTCCAGCAGGAACCGTTGCGCCGAGGTCGGTGCGGTGGTGCGTTCGGCGAATGCGCGCAGGAAGTCCTCGCGGGCGGCGGTGGCGGAGGCGAAGTTCTTGGTCAGCGCCTCATGCCGATCCCTGAGCCGCTTGGCCTCTAGTGCTGCGGCTTCCAGTTCGGCCTGTCGCTGCCTGGCCTGAGCCTGAAGTTCGGCGACCCGAGCCTCGCGCGCGGCTCGGGCAGCCTCGTCCTCGACAGGGTCGTCCTGGTGGGAGTCATCGTGCCCGGCATCGCTGTTGTCTCCCGGCAGTGTTCGCGCGGGAGCATAGTCGGAATCAGTTGCAGTGCTGCTATTTTCGGTCTCGGCGCGCGCTGGCGGATCGATCTCCTCGGGTACCGGGACTGGTGCTCGGTGGTACTCGCCGGTGTCGACGAGATTGACGGGCAGGTAGTAGCGCGGTGCCCAGATATGCCGGTGTTCGACGGCATTGGCGTGCAGCAGCCCCTCGGCGGGGGCGTCATCAGGGTGGTGCTTGGTGGTCCAATCGACAGCGTCGGTATCGATGACAGCCCCGGTGGCGGTCTCGACTAGGACTGCGTCGGCTTCGGTGTCCAGGTACGCGACCCATCCGGCAGGGTTCGCGTGGAGTACCTCGGGTGTGACGGGTTCACCGTCGGTGGTGACCACGTCCTGGGCGAGGACGTAGAGCGCGTCCGAGCCCAGGGTTTGCGGTTCCATAACCGCGATCGCGAACCCGGCGGCCGCGTAGGGCAGGCTGGCGGCGAACCGAGCGCGGTCTTCCTCGCGTTCCTGGCGGATCTGATGTGCCTGGTACAGGAACGTGGTGCGTGGGGCGTGCTGGAGTTGTTGGACCGCGGCGGTATCGCCGAGGGCGTCGAACTCGGCGAGGATCGCGGCTTGGTCGATATCGAGCTGGTTGTCATCGAGCATGCTGCGGGCGGTGCGGGAGCGGCCGACCTTTCCGGCTTTGCGGATCTTGTCGAGGTCCCGGATCGCCAGTGCATGGGAGATCCGGGTGACCGGGACGCCCAGGTCGAGCATCTGGGCGATGCCAGCGCCGCGGTCGCCGTCGGTGAGCGGGGCGCGGTGGTCGTTGGCGTTGATCTGTTCGATGATCCTGGCGATCTTGCGGTCCTTGGCGGTCAGGTCGGGGGCCGGTTCGGCCCACACGGGAACCACCGGGCATCCGACCTCGAGTGCGATCAGTACGCGGCGTTGGCCTTCGAATACCAGCAGCCGGCCGTCCGGCTCGCGATACGCCTTGACCGCGGCTTTGACTCCGTTGACGCGGATGTCCTCGACCGTTTCCGGGAAGTCGTCGAGGGTGAAGTTCTCTCGGACGTTGTCATCCAGGATCAGCTCACGGGGATCTACGTACAGGGCCTCGGCGGCGGGGATCTGTTGTCCCGCAACGTGATCGCTGGCTACGGCATCGGTATCGGCGGGATCGGGCACGGTGCTGTTGCCGGGTTCGAGGGTGGTTGTCATCGGGGTGCTCCTATCGTGGAATGGGTAGGGCCCGGCCAGCTAGTCCCTGGCCGGGCCCTACCCGGGGTGGTGAAACGGTGACGAGGTTGTTCAGGTGGCGGGGACGTTCTGGAAACGCGGCAAGCGGCGGTGTCCGGTGACCAGTTCGGTGATCAGCTGGTCGTAGCCGACCATCAGATCGGCCATTGCGGTATCGAGCTGGCGGGATTCGACACCAGCGGTGTGCGGATCGATGACCGCCCGCGTGACCGCGAACGTCACGAGCCGGTCGATGACCGCCGAAAGCGGCTCGGTGTGCATCGGCACGCCGCGCCGGGCCCGCACCGGTAGCGCGGCGAGAGTGAGCCGGTCGAGGGTGGCGATCAGCTCGTCGTGCTCGAACGCCACCTGCGTGGGCGAGATCGGCTCGCGCGGGTCCGCGGTGTGTTCGTGCATCGCCAACGCCGCCAAATCCCGTACCGCGTCCAGGATTTCGCTGTCGCCGCACGGAACGATCACCTGCGAGCACGCGGCCACGACCGCCGCCGCGGACGGCAACCGGGTGCGTGGACCCTGTGTCCAGGGCTGCCTGCGGATCACGAATATCGCTGCCCGCCTGCGGGACACAGGCCGCGCGGACCGGCTGCCCGAGGTCGCCGCGGTGCGGCGGCGTGTCGGGCAGGTGAGTGCGGCGACCATGTCCCGCCAGCCCGGGAAACCGAAAGCGCGCGAGACGATGTCGCGTTCGGCCGGGGTGATCGGGCGCGACCGTTCGGCGGGCCCGGTCATCGCGAGCCTTTGGTGCGGGCGGCGAGGTTGATCGGCTCGATGGTCATCAGCTCGGAGTCCTGTGCGATCAGGGTGTACCGCCAGTAGCGGCCCTTCCAATCGGAATGCTCACTGCGCCACCGGTGCGCGATCTCCTCGCCCAGCTCGGAGACCGGGCCCGCGGCGCCGAGGTAATGCAGGCGGTCGTACTCGGCGCGGGGAACAGTCGTGGTCATGATGGGTACCTCCATTCGATGGGTGATGAAACCTGTTGCGGTGCAACAAGACACAGTGGTTCAGACGAGGGCCATGGCGCGCAGGGCCAGGTCGTCGAGGGTGTCCGCGCGGGCGGGGTCGGGAACGGTCTGGGAATAGCTGGTGACCGCATTGGCGATCCCGGCCGCGGAGAGTTGTCCGGCGGCGATGAAATGGGTCAGGATCCCGGCGCGTTCGGTGTCGGTGAACCCGACCTGCTTGCCGACCACTTCGAGGGTCTTCTCCGGCTCCCGCACCGGGGTACCGGCCTGCTCCTCGAGTTCAGCGACCCGGTCGGCCAGGAACGTGGGGGAGAGCCACTCGGTGACGGTGTCGCGAGCCTCGGCGGTGATGACCGCCAGCTTCTTGCGGTAGGTGTCCTGCGACCAGCGGTGTGGATCGTCGGTCAGCCTCTCACCCAGGTGCCGCCGGGTGCGGGCGAACAACGGCAGCGACAGGCCGTTTCCGCACACCTGCACCACCAGTTCGGGTTTGAGCGTCAACAGGTGGTGTCCGGTCTCGGAATTGGCGAAACGGAACCCGGCGAACACGATCGGCTCGTCCCCGGGCCGATACCCCTGGCCTTCGCGTTCAGCGATCGGACGCCACTGCTCCAACTGCGAGACCGCGGCGAGCCGGTCGGCTTCGAGATCGGGGTTGGTAAACGGGTTGCGGTATCCGGCAAGGAAATTCGGTGCCAGCGCCGTGACTTTCGGGGCGTAGACCTTGCAGTGCATCGAGGTCTCGCTCAGATCGCATTCGCGGACCTCGGCCTGGGTGTCGGCTTGGCGGATCCCGTCCAGGACCGCGACCAGCACGTCGAGGTTGTCAATGATCCCGTACCGATCCGACAGGAACGCCCGCAGCACCCCTTGCTCGCCGGGCTCGGCGGTGAACAGGCGCAGCAGGAACGAGCGTTGATCGGGCCCGGCGATACCGGGGGAGCCCTGGAGCAGGCCGTTGACGTTGGCGTCGTACAGATCCAAGCGTGCATCCGCACGCAGCCGGGTCAGGTAGCGGCCGGGAACATCCAGCTTGGACGCGATCTGCGTATCCGCGGACCCGGTCGGCCGATAGACCCCGTCGATCGCGGTCACACCGCGTTCGTCGAGAACCGGTGCGATCCCGGACAGTTCGATCGACCCCTCGCGGGCGCGAATCGCGGTCGCGGGCACCACGAGATCGACCTTTGCGGTGCGCTGCTGCTCGAGCAACCTCACCATGCCGGGTAAGTCCGTATGACGAGCAATGGTGGAAACAGACATCGAGATACTCCCTTCGAAATGAACTGGATGGATGTGAAAGATGTTGCTGTGCAACCCAATTACGTGGCAGGTGCTGAGACCGCCCGGATAGGCTGGGTGCGGGAGACGGTCAGGTGCTGGGGTCGGTGGCCTGTGGCGGGATCGGTGAGAGGTCGCCGATATCACGGCCTGCTCGCCAGTTCGCCCAGGCCCGATCGATCGCGGGTCGGGAGGTGTCGCTGGCGACCAGGAGCGCGAACGCGAGCCCGAATTGGACCGCGTCACGCGAGCTGACGCCGAGGGCATCGCAATGACCACGGGCGTAGCCGATCGCCTCGAAACCCAGGTCACGGGCCAACCGATTATCGGCCAGAAGCCGCGACCACCTCTCGTAATCCGGTCGGCTCATTGCCCACTCCCGCCGATCACCGTGTGCGAACACCGTCGCGCACGATCGAGCAAAGAACAACGCGACATCGTGGTGAGAAATTCAGGGACCCAACGGGTTTGAACGATCACGTGGCTGTTCATCAGGCATTCTCTTCCGGAGTCGTGGAATAGGCCTCTGGTAAGGGTCATGGCGCGAAATTGTCTGGGGCACTTGTGATCTCGGACTCGCAGATCACTGTGCGCTCGAGTTGGGGTGCGGGAGACCGAGAGTGGTCCGGGCGGGGAACGGCAGCACCGAGGGCCTCGGGTGTGCGCGCAGCACGGTCGGGTCGGTGAAATCAGCGAGCGCGACCTCGGTGCGGACCGGGAGGTGATGCCAGTCCCGGTCGTACAGTGAGGTATCGATCCCGCAGCTGGGTGTGAGGTTGATACCGGTTCGGGCCACGAAATTCGAATACTCGGCACTGTGGGGGTTAGCCTGGAAGTGGTCGTGCTCCGACCGCAGGAACGGCGTACTGGCCTGCGGGATCAGGAACACCCCGTGCCGAGCGAGCCGGGCGGCCAACGCGATGACGTGATATTCGAACCGGCGACCGGTGTACCCGGGACCGCTCCCCGAACGGGTGGCATGCCCGTAGGGCGGGTTCGCGATCGCGGTATCGAACCGGAATCGACGCGGGGCCAGAGCGAACATGTCCTGGCACACCCAGAGCGCTTCGGGCACCACCTTCATCCCGACCCGCACCAGCTCCGGATTCTGCTCCACACAAACGAATTCACGGACAGGTTCGCCATTGTGCCTGTGGTCGAACAGATTCCGGCACGCGAACGCCAGATGTCCGATACCCGCACCCAGATCGACGACCCGAGTACCGACCACATGAAGCGTCATCGCCCGCGCCAACGCCGACGGGGTGAAGAACGCCCCAGCAGCGCCCTGCTCGGGCACCGTCGACTCCTGGAAATTATCGAGCACGAACTGCTTCTCGACTTCGGACAACTCCCTCGATAACTCCACCAACCGACACGCCTCGGCGTGCGCGGCGGCAGCAGCCTTACTCAACCCGTGCATAGAAAGCCTCCTGACATAGTGGAAAAATGTTGTGCACCAACGGGATCAGTGGATGGACTGGACCTATCGGTGTACGAGAACAGGTCTGCCCCGCCTGCCCGGCATCGTCATGGGGCTACGGTCGATGGTCAGGTGCAGCGATACATGACCGACGGAAGCTGTTGGGGCACACTGGATTTAGACAGTCCGTGGACGGTTACTTCCGCATGTTAGGGCCGATACGAGCGGACTCTTGCAACCTCAGTTGGTGTGCCGGGGCTGGGCCGGTGGCCGCCGCGCCCTCAACACCGGCGGCGCAACGGGTCCGGTCAAGCCTCGGCTTGACCGGACCGCCGCCGGTGTACCCTCGGCGCGGCCCACCGGCCCGCCCGGCACACCCACGCCCTCACCTGACCGCGCAACCACCACCCTGCATCAAGCGGCGGATCAGCCTGGTACTCAGGGAATTACTGCTCGATGCCCGAACCTGTCGAGGCATCGGCGGGTGAGTGCTCGAGCCCGGACAGGATGTCCTCGACGGACGTGACCAAGGTGGTCGTCCCGAACTGGATGAGTCGGTGACAGCCCGCGGAAGCAGGGGCGGTAACCGGTCCAGGCACCGCGAACACAGGGCGACCCAGGCCCCGCGCCCACGCCGCGACATCGACAGCGCCACTACGTAACCCGGCCTCGACCACCACCACAGCACCGGACAACGCGGCCAGCAGACGCGAGGTGTCCCGCTGCCGGGGCCGAGCCAGCGGAGTGCCCGGGGGAAATTCGCTGATCACCATTCCGAGATCTGCGGCCCGGTTGACCAGCCCGCGATGCATCGCCGGATACGGCCGGTCCACCCCACACGCCTGCATCAGCAGGGGAGCACCCCCGCTATCCATCACCGTCCGCATGACCTGGCCATCGATCCCGAACCCACCAGTGGAGATCACCGGCCACCCACGCTCGGTCAGCCCACCCGCGATGTGGACCGCGACCTGCTCCCCGTACTCGGTGTTGCACCGCGCACCGATGATCGCGATCGGCCACCGCTCCCGCAACAACCTGGGCACGGCACCGCGGACCCACAACGCCACCGGCGGACTGTACGACCGGTCCGCACCCGCGGAGCACGGCTGCTCAGTGGACACCACCGCACCCCAGGCCGGATTGTCCCGGGTCAGCAGCCACCCGCCGACACCGGTCAGGACCTCGAGATCCTGCCGCACCGCCTCTGCGCTGACGGGCTCCAGCCCAGTGGTGTCGATGTTCGCGGGTAACCGTCCAGCCAGCAGCCGCTCAGCGGTCTCCACGGGCCCGAGCGTCTCAGCTAGAGCGAGCAGATGCGGATTCGGACCCAGCACGGCCCTCGACAGGACCGCCCACGCTCGCAGCGAGTCCTCAGACATCGTCCACCTCCGTGGCATCGGACGGGATGAATGACGTAATAGCAAGTTGCAGTAGGTGATTCATAGAGGAACCTGCCTTCGGAATACAGATCGAAGCCGAGCGGATTCGGTCGGTGTTGATGTGCTTAGCTGAGATATGGTGTGGCACAGCAAAGTTCGGCGATATCGTCCGACCCGATTGCTTCGGCGCGGCATTGAAATATCGATCCATGCCAGTCGTTGCTCGGCATACGGGCCCTGTCTGATGGATCGAACCGCTGGCTGATGTGCGATGTCGCCGAATATGTTGTGCGGCAATGTGATACCGACTATCTGCGCTGTCCGTCACCGGGCAGTGTGACTCCCAGCTCCTTAGCTCGGACCACGGCATTGCGGGCGAGCTGTTGGATATCGCGAGGCGGGAGACCGGCACCCAATGCGACCCGGAGAATTTGCCCGATCCGGTGCTGCGGATTCGCCTCGAGCACGATATCCAGCGCGATGCCCGCCAACGGGCCCGAGCCATTGGCGTACGCCCCCAGGGCCAGCAGAGCGGCGGCCTCGGCCCGCGCGGGAGCGGGGAGGGAGCGCGTCAAGTCGATCCACAACCGCTGCGCCATGACAGCCGAACTGGTAGCGGCCAGTCCGGCCAAGCAGTCCCGAATCTGCGGATTCTGAAGAGCCACAGCTACTTCAGCCAGTCGCGCTGGCGTCAACTGCGTAGTCGTATCCAGATAGGACAGCACCAATTCCACACCCCGGCGGATATCGGCATGCGGATCCTGCTCGGTCACCGTTGCCGCGTATCGGCGGTCCGCGTCGGTGGCCTCGGCCAGATGCGACCGCACCGCTTCGACAACTGCCGTATCCTGCTTGAGCGACGCGACAACCTCGGCACGAGATCCGTAGACCCGTTGTCCCGCAGCCGCTTCGGTCGACCGGGCGGCCACGGAATCGGCCGGATCGGGGATCACACCGTGCTCAGCGTCCAGAAGCTCCACCAGTATTCCCGCGCGTGGATCACCGGGGTGAACCACGCCCCCACCAGTTCGATGTCGGTTTCCGACAGTGCGATGTGAAGCCGGGCGAGAAACTCCCGGCACGCCTTCCCCAGCTCGCTGGTAGCGGCGCGGAGCGCCTCATCGACGACCAGCACGGCGACGTGACTGACGTTGTTACTCAAGCACACTCGCACCGTGCCAGGGATGCCGATCGAATTTCGGTCCAAGCACGAACCGAGGTCGGCCCGCATCACCGCATCCACCTGCAACTGATGCCTCGAAACTTCCTCCGGCGGCGGCGCACACGCCACCAGTACCACCGAATTCTCCGGATAGAACCCCAACAACGCTGGCACAGCGGCGATCAACTCACCCACATTCCTCACAGAACTACGCGATGCACCCACAGCCAACTCCTTCCATACACGGAACGACGAATGGCTGATCCACGAAACCAGCTGCTCAGCAACGGAAAACAGCACCGGAACCGAAGACCAGACCCCCACCCCCGACACGCGCGATCGCGTCGGCCCGGGGCGGTGGGCGCACTCGCCCCACACCGGCGGCGCGCCCGCGTGGGGTGCCGCAACGCTCCACCGCGGCACCCCACGCCGCCGCCGGTGTAGAGTGCGCCGCCCCACCGCCCCGGGCCGACGAGGCCTGTGGGCCCTGTCGCTGCGCATTCTGGTGGCCGGGCGCGGCGAAGGTTCCGGTAGAGGAGAAGGTCCTGAACCTGGTTGCGTGCGATCCTGGCGCCAACCCGGTACTGCCCCAAGGACAATGGTCCGTGGTTGTGTAGTCGAAAATTCTCGAGTTCGCGGCCGGTCCGCCGATCGAATCCGGCTGGTGTACCGACGGGGACTGACTGGAATCGAAATACGTTGTTGCTCAGAGTATCCGGAGGAGATGAATCTCGAGAGACTGTGTCGGCCTCAGATCAGCGATATCCGGGCAAATCGGTTTCGGGTCGGGTGGCGGATTCCTTGGGCTGCAATGTTTCTCGATCACCGCGTGCCTGCGGTGTGACTCGGTAGCATCGGCGCTATGTCGATTGCCGACTCATACCAGGGTTTGCGTGCAACCTACCGTGCGATGCAGAGGCTCGATGGTTTGACACCGCAGAGGCGAGGCCAGCAGTTCAACGAATGGCTGGCGGATCTCCTGCGGGCCTGTGGCCTCGAGGCCAAGGCGAGTCAACGATCCGCTGGGGAGATCGATGTCGTCTTCTCGATCGGCGATGTCCGTTACATCGTGGAAGCGAAGTGGACGAAGACCAAGGCGGACACCGGACAACTCGCCAAACTGCAGAAACGAGTGCGGCAGCGGCTCTCCGGCACCTACGGTGTCTTTGTCTCGATGGCGGGTTACACCGACGAGGCGCTCAAGGATCTGATCCACGGCGACCGGCTCGAGTTGCTTCTCCTGGACCAAGAGCACATCGAAGCCCTGCTGAGCGAAGAGATCAGCCCGCAACAGTTGCTGTCCGATCTGCGAGACGCAGCGGCCTTCACCGGGCAGCCGTACACGAAGATGACGGACCTGCGATCCGCCGGAGGATCCGGGGCATCGTTATCCGCAGACCGGATGTCGCCGCGAGTTCACCCAATTTCGAACGCAGAACGCGATAGTGCGGGTACGTGGGATCCGCACCAGTCCTCGCGCGGGAACCCGACTGGCCAATACGTTGCATTCAGCGGCTACCAAGCCATCTACTGGGCACTGGTCGGAATCCTGGTCTTGCTCGCAGCCATCACGACCGTGCTAGCGATCGGCGATCAAGGGTTCGGGCGGATCTTCGCCGTCGTCGCTGTTGTCTTCGAAGTCGTGCTCATCATGGGATTCTGGCGGCTGGCAATGCATCCCATCCGGCTCGAGGTCGGTCGAATGGGAATACAGGCATTCTTCCCGCAGGACACCGCGTGGATGCCGTGGGACCGTATCGATCGCGTCGATGTGGTCCGAGTGAACGGGAACCTCGCGGTGGTCGCTTGGAGCGAGTACGCCAAGTTGTACCCGACAACCGGCGAGGCCGGCCAAGGGCCGCACTATGTTCCGACGTTCGACGCTGTCGCGATCTGTCCTCTCGGACCACTACGCGCCAGACGGCATGAAATCGTTCGAGCTCTGCAGAGCTATGGACAGAACCGCTGCTGAATGCCGAGTTGCCATCGACCAAGGAAACCAACCCACCCGGGCCCGTGGAACCCGGCTGTCAGCCCGCTGCGCGGGCCGACAGCCCTGCCTACAACCCGGGAACTACGATCGAAACACCAATCCGAACCCGATCAGGCCAGGCCATAACCCCGGTGAAAGATTGAGGTTGGAGGCAGGGGCGTGGTAACACGCCCCCGCTACCCGCCGAACGCTGGTTCGGATTCCTCACTGACCAGCTGTTGCGCTGCGGAGTCCACACACAAAAGCGTTGCGGCACTGGAGAAAGACCTCACGGCGTGGATCGAGCAGTGGAACGCCGAACCGAAACCATTCGTCTGGCGCAAAACCGCAGAGGAGATCCTCGAATCACTCGCAGAATATCTTCTACGCATTTCAGACGCGGCACACTAGGTTTTCGGAGGCGTTGCCCGGACCTCTTCGATCGCCCCGGTATGGACAGCCTTCTACTGCCGCAGGTCCGGCGGGTCTGCCGGACCACGCTCAAGGCTGAACGCCTGGAAATCGGATGTCTTGGGAGGTTGGGCCATCCGGTGACAATCGCAGTCCTACTGCCTCTTGATGGCTACCACCCTGACCTCGGTGTTCATCGTGCGAAGTTTTATCAGCGACCTGACTAGTGAGATCTGAGAGAACGCAAACAGCGAATCGGTTGTGATTTCCTCGCCCTCGTTGAGCAGGATTGCGAACACGACTTTCAGGGTGCCGATGTCCCGGACCATCGGGTGGTCGGGGTTGTGGCGCGCGATGCGGTCGCGGAACTTCTTCGCGACGTCCTTGTCGGTGCGCAACGCCGTGACCGCGTTGACAGCCTGAGCGAACAGGTGGCTCAGCGGTGCACTGGTGGTGGCCTTCTTGACGCAGATCAGCTCGCAGTCGGGGCCGAGGACGTCGCAGATCTCGAGCCCGCCGCCGCGGTAGAAGCTGGTGACGATGTTCTTCTTGTCGAAGAGCTGGTAGCCGGCCTGCTCCGCGACCCGGTGGTTGAACCAGTCTTCGTCGTGGGAGTCCCGGCCCTTTTTCGGTCCGCTGGTGAGCTTCGGGCCTTTGGTCCAGACCGGGATGGTGATATCTATTGTGGCTGTGAGGAGTTCGTGAAGTTCTTCGCGCAAGGTTTCCAGGTGCCAGGCACCGATTTCGTGCCAGTAACCCTGCCCGTAGTAGTAGCGGACGTCGTCGGATTCCACTTCTGCGACCAGCCAGTCGGTGCCGCGGGTTTCTGGACCGACCGGCACGCTCTGGTCCTGGTCCTCGTACATGGTGATCCGGAGTCGGTGCAGGTCGGGTACGCGGCGGTGTTCGTCGCGGTCGTGGATCTGTGCCAGCAGCACGCCGAGGCCGATGTCGTCGACGGTGATCGCTCTGCTGCCCAGCGTGATACGGAACCGACCGCGCGGCACTGTAGTGGTCGACGCAGTTGTCGGGCAGGGTGATGCCGAGCCGTGCGTTGTCGGGGTCGCTCAACAGTTTCGCCAAGGTCTGGTCGGCGGCCAGGGCTGCTGGGCTGTTCTTGTTCAGTTTCCGGAACTTCTGGACGAAGGTGAGGCCGTGGAGCGGGTCGTCCTTGTCGCAGATCCGTTCGATCTCGGCGAGGTCGGCGAGGAACTGGGCCGGAGTGGCCGCGAGCGGCAGTTTGATCGCATGGCCAGAGCATTCGACCCGTACCGCACGCGACGTGCGGGGCTGGGCGGTGAGGTTCAGATGCGCGCTGCCGCAGATCCTGCGGACCAGCGAGCTGAACTTGTCGAGACCAAACCCGGCGATGTCGCTGCCGCCCAGCATGGTGTAGTCCTCGACGCGGCCACGCCGGTCCATAATCTCGCTGCGGAACCGGGTGACGTCGTTCTCGTCGAGGCAGCGGACGGCGAACCCGAGTCCGAAGTCGTCGTCGCGGTAGGCAGGATCGAGGATGTGGTGTCCGAGGCTGCCGTAGGTCAGCGCATAGAGCCTGCCGGTCGAGCGGGTGAGCAGTAGGCCGCCGGTCTGGCTGGTGTGCACCGAGACCCGCAGACCGGTGAGCGCTTGTGCGGCCGGGCACCATTCGGCACGCTCCGGAGTCTTCGCGCCGCTGATCAGCAGTCCGGTCAGGCCGTCGCGGCTGAATTCCCGTACCTCATAGCTGTCGTCGTCAAGGTACTTCTCGCGAACGAAAGTGCGCAGTTCGAGCGGGTCGTCGGCGGGGTCGATCAGACGGTGCAAGCTCGACCACCAAGTGGCCGCCTTTCGTGCCGCTGTGCTGTCGTCGTCATGATTTTCGTCGGTCACGTTCGCTCCGTTCCGACCTCCGTGACGGAGGCCGTTGTGTGAGACTCCGAGATGACAGATGTCACCGCGAGCGCAACTCGGCCAGAAATCACCCGGTTCCGCGCGCGGCGCGTCACAAGGTGGGGTAGCGTCGGGGGGTCCTGCCAAGACACACCCGAGGCTCTGCTGGGAGTTCCGCTTCCGGCTCAGCCTTCGGCGTCGTTCCGTAGGTGTTCGGTTGTAGAAAGCCCTGAGGTGGACTTTCGTCCATGCACACAGGATCCCACACCCTTTCGGTAAGATCACGGCTCGATAACGCCCGTAGTGCGTGAAGCGAATGACCGTAAAACGGTGATTCCCGCAGGCTGAGGCGGCTCCGTTCTTGAATTCCTTCCGTCGGCCACCCTCTGTCATGTGACCAATATTACTGCATTATTGTTACCTGGATCACTTGACAATTTGGATGGGAGCCTGGTTTGAGAATTTAATTCCAATTGCCAGGTGAGGGTTGGATCTCGGCCTTGATGTTCGGTGACTATCGACTGCGAGCCGGGTGATCCGCCAACTGGCGGTCAAGTCCGCTCGGCGCCTACAAGTGCGCACAGAGTGTCGACCGGCTAGGCGGGGCTCCGACGGACTCGGGTCTGGACTTCGATCCGAGTCTGGGGTGGGGCGGTGGGCTCGGGGGTGCGTGGTTGCTGAAGGGATGCTGTGGTGAAAATCGGTCGGCGTGTTGAATTGCGACACGCCGGGGTGTGTATGTGATTGGTCTACCGCATCGTGTGGGGCGGACTGTGGGCTGAGATGATTCCGGGTCTGCGGTGGCGCGGTCGAGGCGTCTATGCGCTTGGCTCACGCTGGGGCGCGAGGCGAGTGGTCTGATGGCAGGCTGCGATCCGTTTCCAATGTCCGCAAGACTGCAGGGTTGGAGGAACGAAAGCGCGGCGGGTTGGCGGGGCCTGGTACGTACTCGACCGACAGGACCTGCCTCGGCTTGAACCTCTTGGGTGCTAATTCGCAATACCCCGTATGGGTATGGTGGAGATCCCGTGATTGCCCCGTTGTATATGTCGAATCGTTGGGATTTCTTGGGAAGCATTGGGAAGTTCTGGATCGAATTTCAGCAGGTAGAGGCGCGAAAAAGCCCCCTAACAGGCGGCCTGCGGCGCAACCGAGATCATGAAGGAGATCATCGGGCGTTCGCTGAAACTTGCCTGATAGGGGGCGGTTTCGGGGATCAGGAAGCGGCGGAAATCCCGTATTTATCCCGTCCCAGGTCTGAAATTGCTTCGTTTCGAGAGGGGTACCCGACTTGGGTACCCCTTTCCGGGCGGGTGAAGGTTCCTTCGATCGCATCTCGCGTGTGGCCGTCCTGCTCCGGCCACAGGTGGGTGTAGACCCGCAGCGTGACGTCCGGGGGAGTCGCCGAGCCGGACCTGGACGGTCTTGACCGAAGCGCCCTGCTGAATCTTGCAGGTTCGGGTTCTCGCGCGGCCGGAATTGCCATGGCCTACAAGCTGATCGAGGCCGCCCGGAACCGGTGGCGCAAGATCAACGCGCCCGAACTCGTTGCGCGTGGTCCGGGTCGGCGCGTACCACGGCGAGCCGGTGACACTACCGCACCGTACCTGCGGCCGGACCTTGCGAACCAGATCGACGGGCGTATCGACGTGTTCGCGCTGGAGCCCGCCGCCGAAATCTTCACCGCGCTCGTCGTGGTTCTCGAAGCCGAGCGCGCTCGGCCGCGGACCGGGATTCACCGCATGTCGCGTCCGTTCGGGTGGGTCGGCGCGGTCGTGCCGGGTGGGTCGGCGCGGTCGTGCCGGGTGGCGAGACCGTCGAGAACGATGCCCAGGTGGCGCTCGAACCTCTGATCACTATCGTCGCGAAGGTGCCCGGCCACCTTGGTCAGCGGCGCGTGCTCGCCCAAGCCGGCGTCGCGTTCGGCGAGCGAGTACCGCGTGGGATCGGTGTCGGCGGACTGGAGCCGTTCCTGTTCCTCGATGACGAAGCCGACAACGAACGCGACCACCACGTCCAGCGCGTCGTCCGCCTGTACGAGCGTGAGTCCCGCTTCTGTCCAGCTTCGGTACAGCGGCTCCTTGATCCGCACCACCACCTCGGGATCGGACACCCGCGCACCGCTGAAGACTCGGGCGCCGTCGCGGTGGCGCAGGTACTCGGCCCGGAGCACGCGGGCGTACGCAGCCAGATCTTCACGCCAGCTCGAACCGGGAGCCGGTAGCACATCCGCGATGCGGCGCAGGACCGTGGTGCTCATCTCGTCGAGCAACTCCTGCTTGTTGCGCAGGTGCCAGTAGAGGGCCGGCGCGCGGACGTCGAGCCGTTGCGCGAGCGCGCGGACGGTGACCCCGTCGATGCCCTCGTCGTCGAGCAGCGCCAGTGCGGCTTCCACGACCTTCTCCCGCGTGATCCCCTTCGGCATGGTTGACAACTTATCAAAGTTAAGCCAAGCTGGCGAATGTCAAATTAACTTAGTTAAGGGAGCTTTCGTGTCCACCACCGTTCCGAACCGCTCGGGTTCGAGGATCCTGTCGGTTCACCAGCGTCTCGCCACGTCCGGCGCTCGTAGCGCGCACGTTTTCCGCGTCGGTGACCGGCTGCACCTCGTCGTCCCGCAGCTGGCCGAAGACGTGCCCGGGCAGGCCGCCGACATGCAGGGCGGCAATGCCGACATCGACGCCCTGCTCTACCGCTGGGAGGAGGGGCGATTCGCCGAGCATGACCGCCTGCCCAGCCCGAGCGCGGAGGACGCGTTGAGCTTCCACAGCGGCGGGACGACCTACCTGGCCTTCGCCAACCTCCGGACCGGGAAGGGGCCTTACGAAACCGACGTCGACTCGCTCATCTACCGCGAGGAGGACGGGAAGTGGATCCTCGACGAGACCCTGCCGACCTTCGGTGCCAAGCAGTGGAACCACTTCTCGATCGACGATCGCGAGTTCCTGGCCCTGGCCCAGGGGTTGATGATTCCCGGTCTCACCCTCGCTCACCGGGGCCACGGCCGTTCGGTCATCTTCGAGCGCGTCGAGGGTCGTTGGCGGGAGTTCCAGGTCCTGGGCGGGCGAATGGGCTACAACTGGGCCTGCTTCCGCGTCGGCGGACACCATTTCCTGGCGTACGCCGACCAGCTTTCGCCCAGTGTCGTCTACCGATGGGACGGAGATTCCTTCATCCCGTATCAGACGTTCGGCGAGCGGTTCGGCCGGAGTTTCCTGCACTTCTCCCACGACGGCGAGGAGTGGCTGGCGTTCGCGTGCATCACCGGCGAATCGACGCTCCACCGGTGGAACGGCGAACTCTTCGAGCCCCACCAGTCACTCGGCGGCGCCGGCGGTCGCGAGTTCGAACTCTTCCGTCGCGGCGAGGACCTGTACCTCGTCCGGGTCTGCTTCGTGCAGGGGATGCCCCCCGCGCCCAAGACCGACCTGATGTCGCAGCTGTACCGGTGGGAGAACAGCAAGTTCGAGGTGCTCGAGGAATTCCCCACCTTCGGCGGAACCGACGCGAGCTACTTCGAGGCCGACGGCAGGAGCTTCCTCGTCGTCGCCAACAGCCTCACCCCGGACGTGCGGTTCCGCCAGGACAGCATCGTCTACGAACTCGCACTCGACAACGCCTGACCCGCACCACCAAGGAGAACTTCGATGCGATACCAACCCAATCCGCACTTCATGCGGCTGTTCGAGCTGTTCACCTCCGCTCCGGACAGTATCGGCGCGAACCTGCAGCGGGAGCTGGGCGAGGCCCACTCCGACACCCCGCTGCTGGTGGCGACGGGCACCGATCTGGTGCTGTTCCCCGGCGGCGGCCACCCGCCCACGTCGGTCGACTTCAGGAAGGGCACCCGGGGGTTCTTCGAGATCACCGCGGTCTCGCACCTCGGTCTCGCGATCCCCTACCTGGCCCGGCTGCGCCAACTCGACCACCCCAGCTGCAAGAAAGACGCCCGCGAGCTCATCGCGCAGTGCCGCGTCGTCCAGGACTTCAACAGCGTCTCGTACTGGCGTGACGAGGTCGCGGCCGCCGCCTGGCGAGGGCGTGAGGAGAAGATCGCCGATCTCGTCGACTACACCTGCGCGACCACCGCGGACTTTCTGGAACGAGCGATCGAGAACCCGAAGCTCCTGGACTTCGGGTACCTGCGGGCGAACCTGCTCGAAGGCGACGGGCCCGAAGCTGTCCCCGTGTCGTTCAACGACATGATGGCGGCGACGTTCGCGCTCTCGGCGCTGGACTCGGTGTACCGGAGCTTGAAGTGGCTGCACGAGCAGAGCATCGACTGGGCGCGTCTGATGGTGCTCGTCGTCGGCAGTGCCGGACGCCCGAGTGCCGGGCTGACCTGGCAGAGCAACAACGTGTGCTCGCTGCTCTACGAAGCGTCGGGCCGCAAGCTCGACCCGGCCCGGCTGATCATCGCCCCGGGTGGGCCGACCATCGAACTCGAGAAGCTCGCCGACAGCGCGGCCGCCGCCCGGATCGAGGCGCTGTATCGCAAGTTCTGGTACAGCTCGCTGTCGTCGGTGGAGATGAGCCGTCTGATGTGGCCGGACTACCCGGGCTTCGAAAAGAGGATCGAAACGGCACCCGTGGTCGAGGACGACACCGAGACAGTCGACGCGATGCCGGTCGTGCGGTCGGTCGACGACAAGCGGGCCATCGTCACCCGGCTTCGCTACGTCATGGAGGACCCGGGCGCCCAGATCGCGACCGCGGGCATGCAGTTCGTGCTCGACCAGTTGAGCGCCAACGGAAACCGGCCCGAACTCGTCGAGCTGCCCGGCTTCACCTACACCACCTACCCGACCTCGAATCGCAAGTAGGGCTTGCCCGCGCGGCGCGAGAAACAGCGGCCGGCGGCCCTGCTCGCCGCCTGTTCCGGTCGTGGAGATCTTTTTCCAATTCGCAGCAGTACCTCAGGAGTGAACAGTGACACAACCAGATTCGGCTGAGCTGATGCTCGCCGAGGACGCGCAGGACATGCTCTTTCGCGAAGCCCGTACCGTCACGGACTTCCAGGACGTGCCGGTGTCGGACGCCCGGATGCGTGCCATCCACGACCTGATCAAGCACGGCCCGACCGCGATGAACCAGCAGCCGCTGCGCGCCGTCCTCGTTCGGTCGGAAACGGCACGCGGGCGGCTGGTCGAGCACGTGGTGGACGAGAACAACAAGGCCGAGACCCGGGCAGCGCCGTTATCGGTCGTTCTCGCTGCCGACCTGAACTTCCACCTCAGGTTTTCCGAGACCTTCCCGGTGCTGCCCGAGGCCGAGCAGATCTATGCCGAGGCCGAGCCGGAGGTCCGCATCGCGTCCGCGCTCATGAACGCCCACATCCAGCTCGCCTACTTCATCATCGGCGTTCGCGCGGCCGGCCTCGCTGCGGCGCCCGTCACCAGGTTCGATCACCAGGCTCTCGACGGGGACTTCTTTCCTGGCGGCAAGTTTCAGGCGGTGGCCGTGGTGAATGTGGGCATGCCGGTCCAGGGCTCGCCCGGCTATCCACGTCTGCCTCGCCTTCGATATGACGACGTCTTCACGACCGTCTGATCCTGCGACCGTTCGACAAGAGACAAGAGGAAATTCCCATGAGTACAACACCATTCATCGGCGGCTTCACCCCCGCGACCGAGGAGATCACGGCCTTCGACCTGGAGGTCACCGGCCGTATCCCGGCCGAGCTGAACGGCCGCTTCCTGCGTAACGGCCCCAACCCGCTCAGCCTCGACGACCCGCGCGCCGGCCACCTGCTCACCAGTGAGGGGATGGTGCACGGCCTGCGGCTGCGCGACGGCCGCGCCGAGTGGTATCGCAACCGGTGGGTGCGCAGCGCCGACGTGGCGCGGCAGCTCGGCGAGGAACCACGTTCAGGGCCGGTGCACGCCGGCATGGACCTCGCCCCCAACACGCATGTGATCGGGCTGGCCGGGCGCACATTCGCGACGCAGGAAGGCGGAGCGCTGCCGTACGAGCTGAGCTACGAGCTCGAGACGATCGGCTCGTGTGACTTCGGCGGCGGACTGTCCGGTGGGTTCACCGGCCACACCCACTTCGACCCCGCGAACGGCGACCTGCACGCGGTGGCGAACTTCTTCGGCTGGGACCACCACCAGCACATCGTCATGGACCCCACGGGTGTGGTGAAGCAGGTCACGAAGATCCCGGTCCCCGACGGGCCGATGGTCCACGACTTCGCTCTCACCGAGCGGTATGTGGTGATCTATGACCTGCCGGTGACGATCAGCCTGCCGCACGCCCAGAGCGGGGTGCAGCTGCCGTACGCGTGGAACGAGGCGCACACCCCGCGGCTCGGCCTCCTGTCCCGCACGACCGGCGACGTGTGCTGGTTCGAGGTGGAGCCGAGCTGGGTGTTCCACACCCTCAACGCCTACGACGATGGCGACGAGGTGGTCGTGGACGTCGTGCGCTACCCCAAGCGGTTCGTGGACGCCCAGCTGACCCGCGGAGGCGCGCCCACGCTCGACCGCTGGCGTATCAACGTACGCACCGGACGCGTGACGGACACCCGGCTGGACGACCGGTCGCAGGAGTTCCCGCGCATCGACGAGCGCCGCACCGGCCTGCCGTACCGCTACGGCTACACCGCCGCCACACTCGACATGGACGAGGTCTTCCACCCCAGCGAGGAGCCCGAGGACCTGCCCGACGAAGCGTTCGACAACACCTTGATCAAGCACGATCTGGAGCGCGGTACGCACGAGACGCGACGGATGGGGCGCGAGTCGTTCGTCGGCGAGCCGGTCTTCATCGCCGCCGGCGAGGCGGAGGACGACGGCTACGTGCTCTCCTACGTCAACAACCCCGAGCGGGGCGCGGCCGACCTGGTGATCCTCTCCGCGCAGGACTTCACCGGCGACCCCATCGCCACCGTCCACCTGCCCGCCCGTGTGCCGCTCGGCTTCCACGGAAGCTGGATCGCCGACTGAACTCGAACACCGGTCGTTCGTTGTGGCGTCATGGTCTGTCATCGGTGGGGATGACGAGGTGGACGAGTCGCCGGATTCTGTCGAGATCGACGTCGGTCGCCAGGCTGGTCCGCTCCGGCGTCTTCTCGGTGAGTGGATCGACTCCGAACAGTAGCCGGGGCAACGTCGGGTGGATCGCGAGGCCGATCAGATCGTTTGCCGCGTTCTGGGCCTGCTGGTCCGCCAGCCCCGACGCTGTCACCAGATACGCGGCGAGATTGCCGGTCGTGATATCGAACAGGACCTCGTAGAGTCCGGCCGCCAGGTCCGGAAGACGTTCGGCCTCGCCGATGCCGAGGCGGGCCATGCGCCCGACCGAGGACCAGCACAACAGCTGCACGAAGCGCCCGCAGTACCGCACGATCGCCTCCGACGGTTGCTCGGCGTAGTCCGCGGGCACACCGATCCGTTCGTCGAACAGGGTGCGGATGCGCTCGACGACGGCGACGAACAACGCGTCCTTGGTCGGGAAGTGTGCGTACAGCGAACGTTTCGAGGTTTCCGCGCGTGCCGCGATCGCGTCCATCGAGGTTCGTTCGAAACCGGTCTCCAGGAATGCGAGCTTTGCCGTGTCGAGGATGTGCTCGCGTAGCGCTTCTCCGCGTCGGGCCATGACATCCCTCCAAGTAAACGGTACAGTAGAGTCTACTTCTGTTTCTCTCTGTTGATCGGAGTCATCATCCATGATCGTGATAACCGCCCCGACCGGGCAGATCGGCAGCAAACTCGTGGCAACGCTGCTGAGGCGGGACGAGCCGATCCGCCTCATCGTCCGGGATCCCGGCAAGCTGCCCGCCGAAGTGCGCGACCGAGCCGAGATCGTCACCGGGTCACACCGCGATCCCGACATCGTGGACCGCGCCCTCCAGGGGGCCGACGCACTGTTCTGGCTGATGCCGGCGGCCGCGACGGCGAGCAGTCCCTACGAGGCGTACGTCACCGCCTCGATCCCGGGCGCGGACGCGGTGGTGCGCCATTCGGTGCCCCGTGTCGTGATCGTTTCCGCGCTCGGGCGCGGATCGCAGATCTATGCCGGGCACGTGTCGGCCTCGCATGCGATGGAGGATCTGTTCCGCAGTACCGGGGCGCATGTGCGTGCCCTCGCGTTGCCCACCTTCATGGACAACATTCTCCGGCAGTCGGCCACGATCGGGACCGGGGTCATCACCGGGACGCTACCGGCCGATTTCGCGATGCCGTGGATCGCGACGAAGGACATCGCGGCGCTCGCGGCCCGGTATCTGCTCGACCGCACCTGGAGCGGGCAGGACACGGTCGATGTCCTCGGTGGCGAGGACCTCTCGCACCGCGATATCGCCGACATCCTCACCGAGGTTCTCGGTATGCCGATCGGTTACCGGGTCGGCGACCGCGCCGCGGTCGAACAGTTCCTCATCGACCGCGGACTCTCCGCGGCGATGGCCCGATCCGCCATGGACATGGACCTCGCCGGCGAACGCGGCATCAACAACGCCGTACCGCGCACCACCGAGAACACCACGCCCACCACGTTCCGTGAATTCGCCGAAGAAACCCTCGAGCGGGCGGTGACCGAATGACACTGATCTGTATCGAAGAACATGCGATCGACCAGTCGATCGCCGCGGCGGCCGGTCCGGTCCTGGCTCGGGAAGCGCCGTACATGCGTACGCAGAGTTCCAGCTCCTCCCCGGTACCGCCAGGCCCGGGCCGGCGGCCCGCGGTCGATATCGCGCAAGCGCTCCGTCTCGGGAACGACCTGGGTCCCGACCGCATCCGCCGGATGGACGAGCACGGCATCGACATGCAGATCGTCTCCTGGACCAGCCCGATCCAACTGGTCCCCCAGGACGAGGCGATCGCCCTGTGCCGGTCGGCCAACGACCGGCTCGCGACCGCCGTGGCCGCCCACCCCGATCGGCTCCAAGGGCTGGCGGCGCTGCCGTGGCAGCTACCCGCCGCGGCCGTGGCGGAGGTCGACCGTGCCGTCACCGAACTGGGCCTGCGCGGAGTCCTGATCCTGGGGCGCCCCGGCGCCGGGTTCCTGGACGATCCGGTGTACCGACCGATCCTGGAAAGGATTGCCGCGCTGCGGGTTCCGCTGTATGTGCACCCGTTCCATCCGGTCCCGCAGGTCCAGCAGGCCTACTATGCGGGCTTCAACGAGAAAGTGACCGCCGAACTCTCCCTGGGCGCGTGGGGCTGGCACCACGAGGCAGGCATCCACGTACTGCGGCTCATCCTCGCCGGAGTCTTCGAGCACCTTCCCGGCCTGCAGGTCATCAGTGGCCACTGGGGTGAGATGGTCCCCTTCTACCTCAGCCGCCTCGATGACGTCCTCTCGCCGGGTGATACCGGGCTGTCACGGACGATCACCGAGATCTACCGCTCGAACGTCTGGGTCACCCCCAGCGGGATGTTCCACCGACCGCACTTCGACTTCATCCGCACGGTGGTGGGACTCGACCGACTGATCTGGTCGACCGACTACCCGTTCCTGCGGCTCGAGGGCACACGGGAGTTTCTCGACGAACTCGACATCACGCCCGGCGAGCGGGAGCAGATCACCCATCTCAACGCTGAACACCTCTTCCGGCTGGGCGGGGAGTAGCCGGACGTCCCATCCGCCGGGACCTGGTGAGCTGACCGGGCCGTCAGCTCACCAGACCGGCCGAGAGCCCCGCCTGGTGCTGCCTAGGGCTGATGCTGCGGATCGGGGGTGGTGAAGAGTAGTTGTGCTGCGCGGGTGATGGTGTGGCGGATGTCGGTGATGTTGGCGGGGTTGGTGGTCAGGTCGAGCAGGCAGGTGGTCAGGACGTGGCCGAGGATCAGGGCCTGGTCGTGGTCGTCGGTCCAGTCGGGGTCGGCGAGGGCGGCGCGGACCAGTTCGGTGAACAGTGGCCGCCATACCCTGATTCCGGGTCCGTCGCCGGAGTGCACGGAGTTCATTCCGGCTTGCAGCAGGTTACGGTCTTCGGCGGCCCAGTCGATGAATTGGGAGAACGCGGTGGCGATCCGGTCGGCGGGTTCGGCGGCGGGGTCGGCCGGTAGCCGGGTGAGGCGGTCGAGGGTGTCCAGGGCCCAGTCGGCCATGAGGTGCTGGATCAGGCCGTCCTTGGAGCTGAAATAGCGGTAGACGGTGACCGGGGTGGTGCCGGCCTGGGCGGCGACCTCGCGGATCGTGACGCCCTTGTAGCCGTGCCGGGAGGCCAGCGCGCGGGCGACCGCGGCGATCTCGGCGCGGCGCGCGCGTTCGGCGGGACCGAACTCGCGGACCACCCGCAACGAGTCACGGGACTCGCGCAGCAGGGAAGCAGTGTCATCGATCACCGGTGAAGGGTACCGCAAAACGAGAACACGTTGTATAACACGTTATACAACGTGTGAAAGGACGGTGTCGCCGATGACCACTGCCGATGTGTTCTCTGCCGAGGCGTTGCAGGACCCGTATCCGCTGTTCGAGCGGCTGCGTGGTGCCGGGGACGTGCATTATCTGGCTGATCAGCAGATGTATGTGGTGCTCGGGTTCGATGCGATCCGCACCGTGCTGGCCGACCCGCAGACCTATTCGAGCAATCTGGTCGCGGTGTTGTCGGCGGTGTCGGGGTCCGCGACGGTGTCGGTGGCCCAGGCCGGGGCCGGGGTGGATGTGCTGGCGACCGCGGATCCGCCCGCGCACACCGCGCAGCGGGCTCTGGTGATGTCGCGGTTCAGCCCGCGTGCGGTCGCCGAGACGACCGAGCTGATCGACGCCGCGGTCGCCCCGGCGGTGACCGGGCTCGTCGCTTCCGGCGGCGGTGACTGGATGGCCGCGGTCGCCCACCGGGTGCCGGTGCGGGTGATCGGTGAGTTGATCGGGCTCCCGCGCGCCGACCATGCGCGGCTCACCGCGTGGTCGGACGCGGCGATCGATCTGGTGTCCGGCGTCGCCAGTCCCGAACGCGCCGGGAAGGCCGCGCTCTCGGTGCTCGAATTCGCCCAGTACCTGGGCGAACGCCTCGACCAGGCCCGCCCGGGCGCGGACACCGGGGTGCTGGGCAGTGTCGCCGCGGCGGTCACCTCGGGAACCCTGACCCGTGATCAGGGCGCGATGCTGCTGGTGCAACTGGTCACCGCGGGCGCGGAATCGACCACGAGCCTGCTCGGCACCGCGGTACGGCTGCTGGCTCGCGATGAGCACCTGCAAGCCACGCTGCGCGCCGAGCCCGACCGGATCGCCGCGCTGGTCGAGGAAGCCGTGCGCGTCGAGAGCCCGTTCCGCGGCCATTTTCGCGTCACCACCGCCCCCACCCGGCTGGCCGGAATCAAACTCGAATCCGGTGCACGACTGATGCTGATGTGGGGCGCCTCCAACCGCGACCCGCGCATCTTCGAGGACCCTGAGCGGGTCGACCTCGACCGTGCCCAGCCGAAACTGCATCACAGCTTCGGGCGCGGCATCCACTTCTGCCTCGGTGCCCACCTCGCCCGCAAAGAAACCACCCAGGCCGTGCGCGCACTGCTCGAAGCCACCACCACCATCGCGCTGAGCGGCCCCGAACCCGCCTACGTCCCCAGCCTGATCGTGCGCCGCCTCGCGCACCTGAACCTGGCGCTCACCCCCGCATGACCAACCGGTGGCGATGGCCGCCGTCACGTCACTCGTCGCCCCCGTCAGTGCCTCGGCATGCAGGTCGCAAGTCGGGGCACCTGACCAGAGATTGAGGTTGGGTTTGCCGTTACTGCCTCGATAGGGAAGGAAGTTGACCCGTTCGATCGGCTACTCCGCACCAGATGGTGAGAGCCTCGCGCAAGGCTTCCAGGTCCGGTGCACCTTCGCTGACCCAGGCGATATAGCCATCGGGCCGGATGAGCACCGCCGAGGGCGCGGCGACGGTACTGCCATCGGCCAGTGCCCACGGCGCGGTGGTGGTGGCGGTGACAATGGTGATTCGCTCCGTCCATCCGGCGACAGCGTCGGCAAACGTTGCTTCACCCGAAAGGTGCAGCAGCACAGGCTTTGCCGAGCGCATGAGCCGATGGATCGTGGCCGTCTCGCTGCCGGTGTCGATCTCGGCATCGGGGACGCGGCGGCCCAGCAGCGGGTGTGTGCCGGTGCCGGAGTATCGGATGTCGAGGCCCGACAGCGTTGCGGCAAGGTAGGCGTTGACCTCGTTCATACCGATGAGCCGGGTGAAGACGGCGTGCAACTCGGAGACCGGCTCGCCGGGCCCGAGCAACACCGATTGGGCTCGGGTCAGCTTCAGGGTTGCGGCGCCGACCGCATGCCGTTCCTCGTGGTAGGTGTCGAGCAGCGCGGCGGCGGCCTCGCCGCGTAGCACGGCGGCGAGCTTCCAGCCGAGGTTGAAGGCGTCCTGCATACCCATGTTCATGCCCTGCCCGCCATATGGGAAATGGATGTGCGCGGCGTCCCCTGCCAGGAGCACCCGCCCGATCCGATAGCGCTCGACCTGCCGGGTGGCATCGTTGAAATGCGAGAGCCACCGCGGGCTGTGCATCCCGAAGTCGGTTCCCGCCACCCGCCGCGCCGATGCTCGCAGTTCCTCGATAGTCACGGGAGCGTCGGGAGCCGCGCGGCGTTCGGATTCGGAGGTCTGTACACGAAACCAGCCGGGCCGGAACTGCATCGCGCTGATCGTGCCCAGCTCACGGCGGTCCAGGAACAATCGCCGCGGCGGCGGGTCGTCGAGTTCGACATCGCCGGTCAGCGACACCGTCGTGGCATCTGTGCCGGGGAATGCGACTCCGGTGAGCTTGCGAATGGTGCTGCGTCCGCCGTCGCAGGCCACGAGGTAGCTGCCTCGCAGTGTCGCGGGCCCCGCTGGGCCATCGACGGCGACGTCCACGCCGGTGGCATCCTGCTCCACCCCGGTCACCACCGTGGACCACCGCACCGGCGCGCCCAGTTCGGCGGCGACGTCCTCGAGGAGCCGTTCGGCGTCGGCCTGGAAGATGTTGAGCAGGTAGGGAAATCGACTCGGCAATGCCGAGTAGTCGACAGTGATTCCGGCGAAGCTGCTCAGGTCCGGTGCCGGTGGGCCTTCGGCGAGGAAGCGGTCCGCGATACCGCGTTGGTCGAGCATCTCGAGCGTGCGGGGCTGCATTCCGGCGGCGCGAGATCCGTCCACACTGCGATGGGAACGCTGCTCGAGCAGCAGCACGTCGATCCCCCCTCGACGCAGTTCGGCGGCCAGGGTCAGGCCCGTGGGCCCGGCCCCCGCGATGATCACCTGGCTCATGGGGTTATCACTGCGCATCTCGAACTCCTCGATCACTGCTCTATCAACGATAATTAGATCCCTATCGTTGATAGAGAGTACTGGTTCGATGATAGATTGACCAGGTGGCGAAGAAACTGACCCGAGAGGCCATTGCCCGCGCCGGACTGCGCTTGCTCGACACCGGCGGCATCGACGCCATCACCACGCGCGCGTTGGCCGCCGAACTTGGTGTCCAATCACCAACCCTGTACTGGCACATCAAGTCCAAGCGCGAGATCCTGCGCGCCATGGCGGTGACCATGAGTGCCGACGCGGCGGCGACGATCACCGCCGCCGACCGTCGCGCCCCCTGGCAGCACCTCTTCACCAGGTGGGCCTGTGCGCTCCGAGCGGCCATCCTCAGCCACCGCGACGGCGGGCGGGCGTTCGCAGGATTCCTGGCCGCCGACCCGGCCACCTTCGACATCACCGAATCATTTCTCCAGGCCCTGCACGACGCAGGCACACCACCGGATCTCGCACCCCAGTGCGCGATGCTGCTGCGACACTTCGTCGTCGGCTTCTGTGTCGAAGAACAGGCACTAGCCGAACTGCGAGAGCGTGCCGAGGATTCCAGCGAATCGGCGGCGCCCGATCCCACCAGGTATCCGCTCTCGGCCCGAGCGATCCAGGCCGTCACCACCACCCACCAAGACCAGCGCTTCCAACTCGCCCTGCGCATCACGATCGCCGGCCTCACCACCCTGATAGATGAAGAGCGCCAACGGAGTTCATCTGCCGCCACGGGCTCGCCGTAGCGCGACGAGCGCGGGCAGGGGCCGCGGCTATGAGTGTGACGTGCCGGAGCGAACCGACCGGAGCGTTGTCATGTGAGTTCACCGGTTTCAGGGGCGCCGCTGCCTCGCATTCGACCAAAGCCGGATGGCGAGTGCGGCATGGCACGAGAACCTGCGCCGCTACTTCAAACCCTCACCCAAGGCCATGCGCGAACCGACCGCGTCCGCGGGCGCCGCGGACGGGTCGTCCATCCTCGCCGCGAACATCAGGTTCGTCAGGGCCGGAGCGCGTACGGAGAACCGCACGTACACCAGCACGCCGCCTGCAGGGCCATCGCCGCCTCCGCAAAGTCCTATTCGATGGAACACCCGGCCCTGCCGAAAGTGCGACAGGGTCGGCGATCCGACACTCCCGTGCGGTCCGATGTCGTACCCGGGGCCGTCGTCTCGCGGTGAAGACAGCCGAGGATGGTCGTGGCGGAGTCGGCGCGCAGGGCCCCGTCGGTTACCGGTAGATGTAGATGCCGCCGGTGCCGAACGGGATGGCGCGGTCCACGGGGTGTGGAACGCCGTTGTCATCGTTCTGGGTGCAGTCGTGGGGGAACAGTGAGTAGTGGCCGTCGCCGCCGCTGCACATGAGCGGTCGGGTGGTGCCGTAGGGACTGATCAGTATGCGTGAGGACAGCATCACGTTGTTCTGTGAGGCGAATCTGCTCGACCAGTCGTGCGGGCCGAATACGTCATTCGAATCGGCGGAGGCCAGTGGCGCCGCGGCGAGCAGAGCGGCGGCGGCGATTCCTGCACACGCGAGTACTCGTTTCATACGACCACTATCGACCATCGGGAAAGCGATGTCGTGGTGCCACCCTGGCGCACGGATCCGAGACCATCGCGGCCTCGGCGACCAGGACGAGGCGCTAGCGTGGAAGCCGTGGCGCAGACTCCGGATCGCATACCGGCCGACACTCCTCCGGCCGATGAGGTGGACGCGACGTTGGTCATCCTGTCGTTCGTCGACAACGCCGGGATAACGCGGGTGAAAACTGTTCCGGGAGCGCGGCTTTCGGACGCGGCTCGGTTCGGGGTGGGGGTATCGCCGTGTTTCGACACGTTCGGCTTCGATGATGTGATGGTGCCCGGCCGGTATCTGGGCGGCCCCGATGGGGACCTGCGCTTGGTGCCCGATCTGTCCCGGTTGACCGCGTTGGCCGCTCAGCCCGGTTGGGCGTGGGCGCCGGCGGACAAATTCACCCAGGACGGCACTCGTTTCGCGGCTTGCCAGCGGCGTTTCGCCGCACGGCAGGCGGAGCTCGCGCACGAGATGGGGCTGGAGCTGTCGATGGCGTTCGAAACCGAGTGGGCTCTGGGCGCGGACGCCACGGAGTTCGACCCGGTCGTGGAGGGTCCGGGGTACGGAATCATCCGGCTGGGCCGGGTGTCCGACTATGCGGTGGCGTTGGTCGAGGCGCTCACCCGGCAGGGCATCGAGGTGGTGCAGTTCCATCCGGAATACGCGCTCTCGCAACTCGAGTTGTCGATCGCGCCGGGCGACCCGGTGGCCGCCGCGGACGACGTGGTGCTGGTACGGCATACCATCCGCCACTTGGCGACCCGGTACGGCTGGCGTGCGCAACTGGCGCCGTGTATCGATCCGGACGGCGCGGGATCCGGTGCGCACCTTCATTTTTCGGTGCGCGACGAGCAGGGTTCACTGTTCACCGGCGGGCAGGGGCCCTACGGAATGCGGGCGGGCGGTGAGTGTTTCCTGGCCGGGGTGCTGCGGGAGTTGCCGGCCCTGATCGCGGTCGGCGCGGGCAATCCGTCGAGTTTCCTGAGGTCGCAGCCGTCCCGATGGGCCGGGGTGTGGCAGTGCTGGGGACACGAGACCCGGGAGGCGGCACTGCGTTTCATCACCGGACTGCGCGGCACCGAGGAACAGGCGGCCAACGCCGAGATCAAGTGCTTCGACGCCACCGGCAACCCGTATCTCACCGTCGGCGCCGTCATCGCGGCCGGGCTGGCGGGCATCGCCGAGGATCTGCGACTGCCGCCGGACATCCACGGCGACCCGGCGACGTGGGATCCCGCGGACCGCACCGCCGCCGGGGTCCTGCGTCTACCGACCACCGCCGCCGAGGCTGCCGACCGTCTTGCCGAATCCCGCGTACTGTCCGCCGCGATGGGACCGGAGCTGCACGATTCCGTGGTGACCGTCCGCCGCGCCGAAGCCGAACGCCACCGCCACGCCAACCCTGCGGATCTGGTCGAACTGGCCCGCTGGCGCTTCTGAAATACCATCCCGGCATCGGTTGCTGTCTTCGGCAGGTCGCTGTCACGGTGATGGGCTGACCGTCATCCGCGTGCTCGGTTGGCACGTGGCTGCCACCGTGCGCAAGCCGGAATCGTTGTGACGCAGTCGCTTCCGTGACGACTAAGAGCCGGTCGACGGCGGATGTGCCGAACGGCGGCCGTGCAAGGTTCTCGAAAGGTCTTGCTGGGAGCATGATTACGGCAAGTGAGTCTGCTGAGAAAGGATTGATCACATGCGATGGTCAACTCTGGCGGTCGTGTCGGCAGGGGCGGTGGTGTCGGCGTCGGGCTCTGCCCGAGCCCATCCGGGAGGGCCGCAGTACAGCTTTGACCGGTTCCAGTCCCCGTCGGGCAATATCGCCTGCATGATCACCGACGGTACCGATGTTCGTTGCGATGTCCGCGATTTCGTGTTCACTCCGCCGGCGCAGCCGGTAGGTGGTTGTGGCGCAAGCGGTTACGGGCACACGGTCACCATGGCGGTCGGCCGCGCGGCGCAGTTCACCTGCGCCGGAGACACGGTGGCGGATCCGGGCCTGCCGGTGCTCGGCTACGAAACCACCACGGGGGTGGGACAAGTCGAGTGTTACAGCACCACGGACTACATGTATTGCAGCGCCGGCAGTCACTACTTCCGCCTGTCCCGCGACGCTTACACCTTGCGGTGAGCATGGCGCGATCCGACGAGAGCGGCTGATTCCCGGCCGCGGATGCCGCTGATCCGGAAGATATCGTAGAGTCCGGGCTTTCGCTCGGGCCGATCAGCGAGCCGGTCGGGGTGAATGGTCGGCTCCAGCTCGACCGGCGGAGGGGACTTGTTCCGAGGGAGCTCTATTCCGCGGTCGGGATGCGAAGGGGCGGTCGATAGCGCTGCCCGAACAGACCGACCGCACGGTACCGCGTACCGGGAAACCGGTCGATGCTTCATGGGAGCGCTGGCAGAATGTTCCCGCATGGATCGGAGTTTCGAAGAGTTCGTGGACGACTCCGCGGCAAGAGTCGATGTCGGATAGCGTTCTGCCGCAATGATTCTCATCCCGCAGCGGGCACTCTGCGGACAGGTCGGGAGGGTCCTTCGCTCGGTGTTCCTGCCGCAGCCGCGGTGGCGATGCAGAACGGGTGCCCGGCGGGGTCGACGAGGACACGGAAACGCTGACCGCCGGGTTGCTGGGATGCGAGCGTGGCACCGTGGTGGATCAGGTGCTGTTCGGTCGGTGCGAGGTCGTCGACCTCGAAGTCGAGGTGGAGTCGGCGCGGTGCGGAGGGGTCGGGCCATGGCGGTGGCTGATGGTTGGCGACGCGTTGAAAGTCGAGGCGGACACCGTGGTCGCTGGTGAGTACGACGAAATCCGGACTGCCCGAGCGCAATTGCCCGCCGAGAAACACCTGATAGAACTGGGCGAGTCGGGTGGGGTTCGGGCAGTCGATGGTGACGGCGAACAGGCGGGCGGTGGGGGTCATTCTGCATATGCTCCCAGCCGCGGAATTCGGTGGTTCGGCAACGGAGTCCGCCATCGGATCGGCGCATGCTGGGGTCGAGGCCGCAGCGGAGCAGCCCCGGTTTCCCCGTCGAGCATGGTGATCGCGGCGCGCGGGTTGGCTAGCCCCAGTTGGTGGTGAGGGTGAGGCAGAAGGGGTGGCCGCTGGGGTCGAGTAGGACGCGCCAGGTCTCGCCGGGTTGGAAATCCGGTACTGTGGCGCCGATTTCGACCAGTTGTTTGCTGGCGATGTCGAGGTCTTCGACTGCCAGGTCCAGGTGGAACTGTTTGGTGCCGTTCTCGTTCGGCCAGGTCGGTGGCTGGTAGTCGGGGATCGTGCCGAAGCCGAGTGCGTGGTCCGGGCCGGTGAGCATGGCGTATTCGTCCTGTGCGTGTGCGATCTTCCAGCCGAGCGCTGCTGCCCAGAATTCCGCGTCTCGCCGGGCGTCGGCGCTGTCCAGAGTGAGCATTTTCAACGTGGCGATCGCCATGGGGTTTCCTCTCCGCAGCAGAATTACTGTCAGCAAGCAGCCTGCAATATCGATGCCGTGTGCGATTGCAAAAACGCGACATCGACCTGTGTTCGAGATCGGCGGCAGGGTGCAAGGCGGATCGCTGATGCCCGCGTGCTGAGGGCGTACGACGGATCCATCGCGACGTCTGCCGGCGTCGACGTAGGTCGGCTAGTGGTCGGTTCGGTTCGCGGTAAAGTGTTGCGGGACTTTGTGATTCGTGCGGGGGCCGCCGGGGGTGTCCAGGCCGTATCGGTCGGCCTCGGCGGTGAGGTCCAGTGGTGTGGTGGGGGTCGTCATGTTCGCCAGCTCTGTCGCGATCGCCGAGTCCGGCACGAGCCAGCACACTTCGAATTCGAGACCGTCGGGATCGGCTCCGTACAGGGATTTGGTGACGGCGTGGTTCGAGGCGCCGGTCAGTGCTCCGGCGGTCCGCAGTGCGTCACCGATCCGTGCCAGCTCTCGGAGGGTGTCGACCTCCCATGCCAGGTGGTACAGCCCTACTCGGCCGGTATCGTGCCGGGAGGTCTGCTCGGGGCCCTGGAACAGCCCGAGGTCGTGGTCGTTGGCCGACCCGGCCGCTTGCAGGAACACCCCTCCCGGAATTCGGCCGATCGGGCGGAATCCGAGGACGTCGCAGTAGAACGCGGTCGAGCGCTCCAGGTCGGAGACGAACAGGACGGCGTGGTTCAGACTCTGGATGGGCATGAAGCGCTTCCGTTCGGCGATGGGCTGCTTGGACTTTCGTTGGGAAAATACCCGGGCGGGGGTCTGGCGCCGAGTGGCGTTTCTGCTCAGCGGGAAGCGCGGGGTTCAGCCGCGGGGCGAGGCAGGTGCGCGGTGGCGATCCGCCGGGCTTCCTCCGGCGCGATGCCCAGCGCTCGCAGAATCAGTTCGGCGATGCTCGAACCGGCGTCGCGCCAGGTCTGACGCCCTTCGAGCACCGAACCCATCGCGCTGACCGTGCTGCCGACGACCAGTGATGCGATGCTCAACGCCATCGTGGCGGGCACGGTGTAGCGGCCCGTGGCGATCCCGGTGTCGATGTCGCGCATGGGTGGTCCGGCCAGGACGGTGTGCAGCGATTCCTCGGTGAGGCCGAACCGGACCACGAACCTGCCGAGCGGGGGATTGTCGTGCGGCAGGCGGGTGAACAGTCGTATTCCGGTTGCTAGCCGCAGTGCGGGGTCGTCCGCGCCGGTGTTGTCGAGCGTGGCGGCGATGCCCGCGTGGATCTCGGTGGTGATGCTGTCGATGAGGCTGGAATAGAGCTTCTCGACCGATTCGATGTTCCGATAGAGGGTTCCGCGGGCGACCTGGGCCTCCTCGGCCAGCTCACTCATCGTCACGTCGGGACCGCCGCGGCTGGCGAACAGTCGCATCGCCGCCGCGTTGATCCTGGCCTCCGTCGGGGTCACCCGAATCTCCTCGCCGGTCTGGGGTGAACGTTCCTCTCGTAGCCCGATAATACCGTGATGAACACTATTGACTCAGATTGAACACTACTGTTCAATCTGTGGGGAGTGAGGCGGAAGGGGACAATCGATGAACGGCCATCACGATGTGCACTCAGATCTGCACAGCGAAGCGGGCGCGCTGCCGGGTGAACATCCCGGCCGGGCGCGCAACCCGGTGGTGAAGGTGCGCGACCTGGCGTGGCTGGAGTTCGAGAAGCCCGACCTCGACGACGCCGAAATATTCGCGCGCGCATTCGGTTTCACGACCGCGTTGCGGACCGAGGCCGAGTTGCATTTGCGGGGAACCGATCCGGGCTCGCCGTGTGTGCTGATCCGCCGAGGTGTGCGGTCGCGGTTCATCGGTCCGGCATTTCGCGCTGCGGATTCGGCGGATCTGCTGCGACTGGCCGAGGTGGGCGGGAGTTCACCGGCTCCGCTGCCGGAAACTCTTTCCGGGTACGCGGTCGATCTGCGCGATCCGAACGGTCTGCGTGTCCGGGTCGTCGCGGATGTCGGTGTGCTGGCGGAATTGCCTGCGCAACAACCACTTACGATCAACACCTGGCACGATGTCGCGCGGGTCGGTGCGGTGCAGCGGCCCCCGCGAGCCCCCGCGCGGGTGCAGCGGCTCGGACATGTGGTGGTGCAGACCACCCGCTATCGGCAGACGCTGGATTGGTATCTCGAGCATCTGGGCCTGATCGTCAGCGACTTCCTCTACCACGGCGGTCGGCGTGAGCGCGGCCCGGTGATGAGTTTCATCCGCTGCGACCTCGGCGGCACGCCCACCGATCATCACACCCTGGCGTTGATGCTCGGCCCGGCGGACAAGTACGTGCATTCCGCCTACCAGGTCAGTGATCTGGATGCGCTGGCGGCAGGAGGAGAATACTTGCGGGAGAACGGGTTTCGGCGGTCCTGGGGAATCGGCCGCCATATCCAGGGCAGCCAGATCTTCGACTACTGGCGTGACCCCGACGGCTTCATGGTCGAACACTTCACCGACGGCGACCTGTTCGACAACACCCTCGAACCCGGCTGGGCTCCGATGACAGCCTCCGGCCTGTCCCAGTGGGGTCCACCGGTAACCAAGGACTTCCTCGGCCTCGCCCCCGTCGGCGCGGCACTACGCGAACTACGCGCCTTCGCCACCGCACTGCGCGAGGACAACGAATTCGACCTCCATCGCCTGCGTGGCCATCTGAAGGTGGCGAACTCGTGAGTTCGCGGCTCTGATCGTCGCGCGGGTCCCGAATTCGATTGCGGGTCGAGCGATCCAGAGAATGAAGGGCAATCGGTGGCGGATTGTCAATGGGGACAAGGGTTATCGGTTTGGAGGTAGGTGTCCTCGGTTCGGTAGTCGAAGGAATGGGTGAAGAAGGTGTCGGTTGTGGGTAGGGTCCAGAGTCCGTCGGGAGCCTGGTGGGCGGTCGAGACGAGCCAGTCGATTTCGGTGGTGACTGTTGTCGAGTAGTTGCCGATCGGCTTGTAGCCGAGGGTGGTGGATGCAGTGGTGTCCAGCGTGATCGGTGGTCGGGAGTCCCAGGGGTGATGGCCGAGGATGGGGTCGGGGTGGTTGTCGAGGAGTACCTGGTCCCAAGTATGGGCGAGATGATCGGCGATGATGTGGGCGATTTCGCGGCCGGTCGGTGCGTCGGGGTCGGCGCTGTTGAGGATGCGGCAGCCTGGTTGGGCGGCAATGGTTTCGATCAATGCGGCGGTGTTCGCGGCGGCGGTTGGGTGGTCCACGCCGAGTCCGTGTCCGGCCAGCAGGATTGCCGGGCGTCGGTCCAGGGCGCGTTTCACGAAGTACCACTCGCGGGGGCGGCGGGCGTGGGGGCCGTGTGCCTTCGACGGCCGCACGACGGTCACTGGGTAGCCGCTGTCGAGTAGAACGTGTTCGGCGGCAACCTTGTTCGCTCCGTAGCCTGCTCGGGTGGTGTAGTCGCCGTTTCCGGGTGCGAGGGTCGGCCAGGTTTCCGGTATGGGGCCTGGGAAACGCGGTGGCTCCGTGGAATTCGGATGTCGTCCCGCTTCGTCCTGATAGACCGCTTTGCTGGAGATCATGACCGTTGCCGTGGCATCTCGTGCGAACGGCAGTAGTTGCCGGGCGTGTTCGGCGGTGTAGCAGACGCAGTCGATCAGTAGGTCCGCGCCGTGTCCGTAGACCGCTGTGAGCTGTGCCGGGTCGTGTCGATCGGCGGCGACGAATCGTCCTCCGGCAGAGGCGATCTCGCTCGGCAGTCTGCCTGCTTCTCGCCCTACGATGTCGACTGTCCAGCCTGCGGACAACAGGTGTCGAGCGACGGCGATTCCGATGACACCGGTCCCTCCCAGTATGAGCGCGCGCTTCATGGGGCCGACGATACTGTCGTGGTGGCGGTGTCGATGGAAAGAGCCGTCCCGGTGGGTGTTTCGGGGACGGCTCTTCGATGTGGGTCAGTAGCAGTACTCGTAGTCGTAGTTGCCGATGTAGTGGCATTCCTGTTGGTATTGCCACTGGTCGGGGACGTCGGAGTTGGGGATCGAGGCGCCGGATATGCCGCCGATGATCATGCCGCCGATGATGCCGGCTGCGACTGCGGCGATGCCGATCGGGAAGGCGAGGGGGATGAGTACGCCGCCGGACAGGACGCCGAGTACGACGGCGATGAAGATGCCGGTGGCTATGCCGCCGAGGGCGCCGAGTGCGATGCCCGCGCTGATGCTGCGCTGGCGCGGCGAGGTGAGTTCCCAGTGGCCGATGTCCTCGGCGGATACCCGTGCTACCAGGTGGGTTCGGTCGACGTGGGTGCCGAGGTCGGTGGTGCGGTCGCCCATGTTCAGGTGGAGGAGGAGTGCGGCGACCGGTGAGCCGTCGGCCGCGACGATCGTGACCGTGCTGTCGTCCAGGCGCAGGGTGCCGCCGGTGACGTCGAGCGCGATGGCGTTGCCGTCACGACGCATCTAGAAGCCGACGCCGTGGTCGGTGCCGTGCGCCGTGACGGGTGAGATGAGCGTGGTGGGAGCCGGGGTGGATGTCGGGTGAACATAAGACTGTGCATCCCGAAAAGTGGTGGGGGATAGGGACTTTGGACACTCGGTGAGACGGATCCGGCCGAGGATTGCAGTGTGAGTCCTCGGTTTCCGGTCCGAGCGGCGAAAATCGTTGGCGGTTATGGGCTTTGACGAGCTGTCGGGGGAGTTATCGGGGCTGGGGTTTGTGTTTACCCGGGGAACCCCGTGACTTTCGGTCGGCGCGATCGGTGACCTCTGTATACCTCGTCCGTCTACTGCGGACGTCCGCCGAGGGCGGCCAGGACGGTCTTGAAGGTCAGGTCGGCTCGCGCGCCCGCTTCTCCGAGCGTGCCTTCCGCCGCGGACGGCAGATCCGGTGACTCGACGGGCAGCCGGGCGACTTCGTGCACTACCGCCAGGTAGATACCCCGGCACCACGCCGTATCGGTGGCGGTGATCTCGCCGGCGTCGCGTAACCGGGTGAACAGCAGGTCGAGTCCGGCGACGACGTCATCGTTCGGCGGGGTCATCTCGGTCTGCGGGTCGGCGGTGAGTTCCATGGCCACCCGGTTGCTGACCTTGAGCTCGAATAGCAGCTCGGTCAGCCGGTGCAGGGCCGCGACGGGCGGCGCCGTCGCCACCCGCGCCTGCTCGATCGCGTGCAGGTAGCGCTCGTGCAACAGCTCGGTCAGCGCCTCGAGCAGCGCCTTTCGGGACGAGAACCGGCGGTGCACGGTGGCGCGCGCGAGCCCTGCCACGTCGGCGATCCGTTCCAACGTCGCGTTCGGGTCGGCGGCCAGGGCCTCCTCGGCCGCCTCCAGGATCCGAGCCGTGCTGCGCTGCGCGTCCGCCCGCACGCGCCGCGGCTCGACGTCTGCGCTCATATCACCTCCAGTGTTCCGGATCAGCTTACATTCGGAGCGTCAGCGGATCACCTATTGATTTAAATAAGACTTGTATGTTGCACTTATGGCGACAACTCAGACAGAGGAGAATATCATGGATCTGGATATTGCGGGCAAGCGCGTCCTCGTGACCGGGGCGAGCACCGGCATCGGATTGGCGATCGCCGAGGCATTCCTCGCCGAGGGGGCCGAAGTCGTCGCGGTGTCCCGGAAATCCACGCCCGAGCTCGAGGCCACCGGCGCGAGGTTCGTGTCCGCCGACCTGAGCACACCCGGCGGACCGCGGCAGCTGGTCGAGCAGGTGCTCGCGGCCGATCCGCGGCTCGATGTGCTCGTCAACAACGTCGGCGGCGGCGAAGCGTCCGACGCCGACCTCCTCGATCCCTTCGGCGGCTCGCCCGGGGCCTGGGATCATGCGCTCGGGCTGAACCTCCTGGCCGCCGTGGAGGCGACGCGTGCCGCGATGCCCGCGTTGATGCGGTCGCGGGGGGCGGTCGTCAATACCAGCTCGGCCGGCGCCCGCGACCCGCGTGGCGTCCCGCTGTCCTACGCCGCGGCGAAAGCCGGACTCAATGCCTTCTCTCGTGGGTTGGCGGAGAAGGTCGCGGAATCGGGGGTCCGGGTCAATGTCGTCTCACCCGGCTCCGTGCGAACCCCGATGGTCGTGGGCGCGGATGGCTACGTCGGCAGGTTGGCGGCAAGCATGGGCGTGGATCACGACACGTTGATCGCCGCCATGCCCGCGCAGTCGGGAATGGTGACCGGCACGTTGATCGAACCGGCCGAGATCGCCCGCGCCGTGGTTCTGCTCGCGTCGCCGAGGATGCCCAGCGCGGTCGGCTCCAACTGGATCATCGACGGCGGGACGCTCAAGACTCCGTGAGAACCTTTGTCCGCGAGGGTATCTGGTGTCCTGGTCAGGTCGCGGGTGCGCGGAGATCTTCGGGGTGGCCGGCTGCGAGAGTGATCGCGCGTGTCTCGGGGACGCCCAGCATCAGCAGGCTGGTGATCGTCGCGGCCCGGGGGCCGGACGGGTCGTTGTCCGCGATGGTGAAGACGACGCCGTAGGCGATCTGGCTCAGGATGTCCGCCGGTAGGTGCCGGGCGAATACGTCGCTGTCCTGGCCGCGTCGCACGAGCTCGGCGAGGAGTTCATCGACCGGGCCGAGCAGGCTGTGGATCGCCGCGCCGTACTCGCCGCGGCGCAGTGCCAGCAGTACTCGGTACCGATGGGTCACGGGCCAGACGTGTGCGATGAATTCGGCCCACATCGCATCGGCCGCCGCGTCGGTGGCGGCGAGTTCGGTGAGTACGGCCGTCATCTCGGTGACGGCGCGTTCGGTGAGGGTGCGGATCAGGTCGAGGCGGGAGGGAAAATGGCCGTAGACCGTGCGGCGGACAACGCTTGCGGCGGAGGCGATTTCGCCCATTCCGGCGTCGGGGTTCGCGCCCAGCACGTCGAGGGCGACGTCGAGGATGCGGTCGCGGGTCTCGTTCATCGCGCGCGTGCGGGGGGACTCGGTGGGCACGCCGTCATTGTTGCACACTGGTGTGCAATGAAATAGATTGCACGCCAGTGTGCAACGGAGGGTTGCGCTTCGACGCCCAGGAGATGGCAATGACCGCATCGACCTCCACCCTCGTCCGCCCGTTCACCGTCTCGATCTCGGATTCGGAGATCGACGACGTGCGGCGACGGCTGGCCGGAACGCGATGGCCGGATCCGGAAACGGTGAGCGACTGGTCGCAGGGGGTGCGCGTGGCGAACGCCCGATCGCTGGTCGACTACTGGGAGCGCGGCTACGACTGGCGGCGGCTGGAGTCCGAACTCAATCGTTTCCCGCAGTTCCTGACCGAGATCGACGGGCTGGACATCCACTTCATCCACGTCAGGTCCAAGCATCCGGACGCGATGCCGCTGCTGCTCACGCACGGATGGCCGGGCTCGATCCTCGAGTTCCTGAAGCTGATCGGCCCGCTGACCGATCCGGTCGCGTTCGGGGGAGACACCGCTGATTCCTTCGACGTCGTCATTCCGTCGCTCCCTGGGTTCGGGTTCTCTCGGAAACCCACGGAAACCGGGTGGACCGTCTCTCGCATCGCGAGCGCGTGGGCGGAGCTGATGAAGCGGCTCGGCTACCTGAGATGGGTTGCGCAGGGCGGTGATTGGGGTGCAGTCGTCACCACCGCCCTCGGCGCAGTGCAACCCGAGGGGCTGCTCGGAATCCACCTGAACACCCAGTACGCCTTTCCCGCGCAGATACCCGACACCCTGTCGCCCGACCAGCGCTACGCAGTGGAGACCCTCGCCCGCTATACCGGCGAACTCGGCGGTTCGAACCACCTCCAAGGCACGAAACCCGAAACCGTCGGATTCGCCCTGGCGGACTCTCCCGCAGGTCAGGCGGCCTGGATCTACGAGAAGTTCCAGTCCAAGACCGACAATCAGGGCCTGGCCGAGGACGCCATCGCCGTCGACGACATGCTCGACACGATCTCCCTCTACTGGTTCACCAACAGCGCGGCGTCCTCGGCCCGCATCTACTGGGAGAACCGCTCGGCGAGCATGGCGGGCCCGAAACTGACGCTCCCGGTCGCGGTGACCGTCTTCCCGAAGGACATTCCCCGCCTGCCGCGCAGCTGGATCGAAGACACCTACACCAATCTGATCCACTACGGCGAGGCCGCCGAGGGGGGACACTTCGCGGCCCTGGAACAACCCGAGATCCTGGTGGACGAAATTCGTACCGGTCTGCGGACTCTGCGGTCCTGAGGTCGGCGTGGATGTCGGTGCCGGGGATGTACGGCGGATTCGACATCTCGCTCGCCGAATCCGGTGCCGAAGTCGAACTGAGTGTGGAGAGTTGGCGCTGACCGTTCGCCGGTGTGGGGAGCGCTTCGACACGTCACCGTTCGAATCGTCTTGCGCTCGCTATCTCTAAGACTTTAGAGTTATCGCGGAATGTGTTGGGTCCCAACGCCGACTCGAACCCGATGAAGGGAATCGATTGTGAGAGTTCAAGTGGACGCCGAACGCTGCCAGGGGCATACCCTGTGCGCGATGATCGCGCCGAAGGTCTTCACGCTCAGCGATTTCGACGGGCATTCGTCGGCGATCGGTGCGGACGTTCCCGCTGATCAGGGTGAGAACGCGCGGGAAGCCGTGCACTCGTGCCCTGAGCGCGCCATCTCCGTCGTCGAATAGGGCGGGCGGACAATGACTGTCGAGAACATCGCACACCGTCAGCCGGAATATCGATTCGATCGGCACCTGCCGCAGTATCGCGGGCGATTCGGCGAGATCACCGCCGAGATGCAGAGCGAGTGCCCGGTCGCCTGGTCGGACACCTACGGCGGGCACTGGGTCGCCGCGGGGAACCGGGAGGTGTTCGAGCTGGCCCGCTGCCCGTTCGTGTCCAATGATCATGACCCGCAACAGGTTCGGCGCGGGTACAAGGGCATCTCCATCCCGTCGCCGGACGTGCCGGGGATGGTCCGCTCGGGCATTCTGGAGATGGATCCGCCCGAGCAGAAGGATCTGCGCGGCGCGCTGAATCCGTATCTGTCCCCGGCGGCGGTGCAGCGCTGGATTCCGTTCGTGGACGAGGTGATTCGCGCCGCGATCGACGAGCGGATCGAGACCGGCAGCATCGATTTCGTCGACGATCTGGCCAATATCGTGCCCGCGGTGCTCACGCTGGCGATGATGGGCATCCCGATCGCGCACTGGAACATCTACAACGAGCCCGCGCACGCCTCGGTCTACACCCCGCCGAACTCGCCCGATCAGGCCCGTGTGAACAAGATGCGCGAGGCCATGCGCGTGGATCTGATGGCCAATTACGTGGAGATCAAAGCGAATCCGCGGCCGGGCATGATCGACGCGGTGGCCCGGGCGATCGTGGTCGGCGAGCCGATCGCGGACGGCGATGCGCTGGGCATGCTGGCCCTGATCATCGGCGGCGGCTTCGACACCACCACCGCGCTCACCGCGCACGCGCTCGAGTGGCTCTCGGAGAATCCGGAGCAGCGCGAATTGCTCAGTCGCGAGCGCGAACTCATGCTCGACGCGGCGACCGAGGAGTTCCTGCGGTACTTCACCCCCGCGCCCGGTGACGGCCGCACCTTCGCCGAGGACTGCGAAGTGGGCGGCAAGCAGTTCAAAGAAGGTGAGCGACTGTGGCTTTCGTGGGCCATGGCCAACCGCGATCCGCAGGCGTTCGACAATCCGGACGAGATCGATCTGGAGCGGCGCGGTAACCGGCACTACAGTTTCGGCCTCGGCGTGCACCGCTGCATCGGATCGAATATGGCGCGCATGGTGTTCAAGCGGATGTTGCAGGCGGTGTTCGATCGGATGCCGGACTATCGTTGCGACCCGGACCGCGCGGTGCACTACGACACCATCGGCGTCATCCAGGGGATGAAGCATCTGCCCGCGACGTTCGCCCCGGGGCCGCGGCTGGGTTCCGGACTGGACGAGACGCTGGCGGAACTACAGCGGATCTGCGATACGCAGCGGCTGGCCGAACCGATCACCGCCGCGCGCGCTCGGGCGGAGAGCTGAACCCGCCGGTCACCGTGGCACAACCGGTGAGGTCGGTGGCCGATTAGACTGGCGGCGATCATGCGGAGGAAACCAGACGCCGCCAGTCGCCGCCGCGAACTCTGCGATGCGGCCATTCAATTGCTGGCACAGGAGGGCCCGAAGGGGCTGAGCCACCCCAAGGTCGACCTGCGGGCGGGAGTCCCCAAGGGGACGACGTCGTTCTATTTCCGCACTCGGGAGGCGCTGCTGCTGGGGCTCGCCGAGCGATTGGCCGAACTGGACATGGCGGATCTGCGCGCGGTCGCCGGTCCCGGAACCGGCGACCCGGACCCGCCGCCGGTCTCCCGGCTGGCGGTGGCCATCACCCGGGCGGTGACGGGCGACGGCCTGCCCCGGACCAGGGCGCGGCTCGCGTTGATGTTGCAGGCCGAGCGCCGGTCCCCGCTGGCGGAGGTCTTTCATCGCAACTCGGAGATCCATGCCGAGTTGCACCGGGAGATCGTGGTGCAGTCGCTGCCGCCGGGCGAAGCGGTGGATCCGGACGTCGTCTCGGATCTGACGTTCGCGACCTTGAACTTCATCAGCGGCTACCTGATGAGCGTCGCCACCGACGAGTCGGCCGTGCGCAGCGCCGAGCAACTGGACCAGATCCTGATCGGCATCGCCGACGGCCTCGCGGCGCGGTCGCGGCAACCGACTCGCTGAGGATTGGAGTGGTTCGGTGTCCGGCCCACAGCACCGTCCGTCCGCGGCGGCCAACGGATCTGGCGGGCAGCGGATGTGGTGGGCAACGGATTCGGTGGACAACGGATGTGGTGGGCAGGGGATTCGGTGGACAACGGATTCGGCGGGCAGCCTATTCGGCGGGCAACGGATGTGGCGGGCAGCCGATTCGGCGGGCAACGGATTCGGTGGACAACGGATGTGGTGGGCAGGGGATTCGGTGGACAACGGATTCGGCGGGCAGCCGATTCGGCGGGCAACGGATGTGGCGGGCAGCCGATTCGGCGGGCAACGGATGTGGCAGGCAACGGATGTGGCGGGCGGCGGATTCGGTGGACAACGGGCGCGGCGGACAGCGGACGCGGCGTCGGCCCGGTCGACGCCCCGAGCACGTCAGGCCCGGCCCATCACACCGTCTTCTCGACGACCAGGCACGTGGCGGTGAATCCGATGCCGGTGGTGATCAGCAGTGCGATGGCACCGGTGGGCAGCGTCGGATTGGATTCGGCGTCGACGAGATTGGCGAGCATATCGCCCGCGCCGAGATGTCCGGTGTCGTCACCGAGCAGCCGCACATGGGCTCGCAGCGGCTCGGGCAGGGCGGGCGTGACGGATTGGCGGGTGACGAGGGTGCCGAGCCGGGGCGGATAGACGGCGAGGATACGCGGGTCGTCCTCGGCCAGACCGGCATCGGCGAGTGCCTCCCGGACGACGGTCGCGATGGTCTTGCGGACGGCGAAGGCGTTGTCGGCGAAGCCGATCGCCGGGGTGCGGCGATTCGTGGTGAGGCGGAACGGATGATCCGGCGGGAAGGTCTCCTCGAGGCGAGGATTGCCCGCGGTGACCAGCGCCGCTACCCGGAAGGCGCCGGTACCCCGCCCCAGCAGCGCGGCCGCCGCGCCGTCGCCGTAGGCCATCGCGGGCGCGGAAGCCCAACGGGGAAAAGGCAATCCGGTGAAATCGCTCGCCGACGCGGCCAGTGCGTATCGGGTGCGCTGCTCGGTGGCCAGGCCGGTGACGCAGTGCTGTATCGCGGCGGCTCCGCCGTTGGACATCTGGGTGATGCCGAGCGCGACCGCATGGTCCGCGCCCAGGCGGCGGGCGATGTGATGCGGCGAGGACCACGGCGACAGCTCGGAGAAGTGAACTTCGGTGTACGCGAACAGATTCAGCTCGGCCGGGTCGAGTGCGGCATCCTTCAGCGTCTCCTCGCAGGCCCGCAGACCCAGTTCCCAGGAGGGTTCCGTGGTGACGGTGACGGCTCGGGCCGAACAGATCGGCAGGTCCCGCACGTCGAGTTGGCCCTCGGTTACCGCGTCCGCGGCGGTCGACAGGGTCTCCGGCAGCACGCACGCGGTCGAAATGATCGAAATACCATCGACTTTCATACTTGCTCCAGTCGCACCGGCACCGAGACCGGATTCCAGGCGATCACGCCGATGTTCCAGGCCAGTTCCGCCGGTTCGGCCGCCAGGGACAGCCGCGGGAAGCGGCGGAACAGGGCGGGCAGCGCGACGGCCGCCTCCAACCGTGCCAGCGCCGCGCCGACACAGTAGTGCGCGCCGTAACCGAACGCGAGATGCGTTCCACGGGTGGCGTTCTCGTCGAACAGCAGGCTGTCGGGGCGGTCGAACACGCGCTCGTCCCGGTTGACCGCGGGCAGGCTGATCAGCACCAGATCGCCCGGCTCGATGTTCGCCTCGCCGAGTTCGACGGGACCCACGGCGAAGCGCCAGGTGGTGTGCAGGGTGGGCGGGCGGTACCGGAGCAACTCGTCGACGAGGGCGGCGCATTCGCGTTCGTCGTCCAGCATCCGTTGCAGCGCAGGCTGATCGGCGATCGTCGCGGCGCCCGCGCCGAGCAGGGTCGCGGTGGTGTTCATGCCGCCGATGATGGTCGTCACGATCGTCGCGGCGACCTCCTGCAGCGTCCACTCCCCGCGCTGGTGCAGCTGGATCAGATGGCTGATGAGCCGGTCGTCGGGGTGTGCGCGCTTGTGGTCGATCTGATCCAGGGCACTGTCCATCAGCGCCCCGATCGTCGCGGCGAGTGTGGTGGACGGGCGGCCGCTGGCGAAGTCGGTGGCCAGCGCGTTGATCGTGGAGACCTCCTCGGCGGGCACGCCGAGCAGATGCGCGGTCACGTGGGCGGGAATCGGTTCGGCGAACTGCGCCATGAGATCCGCTGCGGGACCGCCGGACATGCGGTCGAGGCAGTCGGCGGTGACGGATTCGACGATCCGCCGATACCCCTTGACCGCCTGCGCGGACAGGAACGGGCGGTAGGCGGCGCGCAACCGCTGATGATCCGGTCCGTCGGTATTGAGGACGTGCCGCCCGAACACCACCGTCGCGTCGTCGGGGTAGCGGCGGCCGCCGAAGATACCCGCGGGGTTCGGTGACCTGCGGGGATCCTTGATCAGCTCGGGATGATTCAGCGCCCGCTTGGCCTCGGCATGGCGGGTGACCAGCCAGATCTCCGGCCCGTCGGGCAGTCGCACCCGGCAGACCGCGGCCCGCTCACGCAGCAGCGCCAGGGTTCGATCGGCGTCGTCGGCGCTCGCCCACACCGGCAGCGTCTCGACCGCGGACTCCGCCGAACTCACTTCCGCTCTCCCGCTATCAGCCGGGCCAGATCGGCGACGGTGCGCACCCGCAGCATCGCCTCGTTCTCCAGAAGGGAAGCGCCCGTTGTGTTTTCGAGCAGAGTGACCGCGTGCACCAGGCGCAGTGAATCGGCCCCCGGCAGACTCAGCAGCAGCGTTTCCGGCTCCACGAGTTCGGGCTGGATCATCAGCACGATGACGAGTTTCTGCCGGACGAGGTCCAGCGCTTCGGATTCGGACAGTGTGCTCATATCATCGCTTTCCGCTCATCCCCGGTGGTCCGGGGTGGATATCCGGCCGAGAAGCTCGCGCGTCGCCGAGCGCCGCCATTTGCCGCTGGTCGTGCGCGGTAGCTGTCCCTTGCCGACGACGTGGACCGCCACGTCGGGCAGACCGCAGGCCTGCGCGACCGCGGTGCGGACCAGCTGCGCGACCGCGGGGCCGTCCGGTTCGTCGCTCTCCACGACCAGGACGGCCTGTTCGGCGGCGGGATCGACCAGCGCAACGCAGTGCCGCCGGTACACGCCGGGCACCTGTCCGGCCACCGCCTCGAGATCCTCGGCGTACAGGTTGCGACCGGAGAGGATGATCATGTCCTTGATCCGCCCGCACACGAAAAGCTCTCGCTCGCTGAGGAATCCGATGTCGCCGGTGCGCAGCCAGCCGTCGTGGAAGGCCGCGGCCGTCGCGGCGGGATCGTCGAGGTATCCGGTCATCAGCGCGGGGCCGCGGATTTCGACCTCTCCGCAGTAACCATCGGCGACGGCCGCCCCGGACGGGCCGGTCAGGCGGATCTCCATGCGGTCGGTCGCCGCGCCGAGCGATACCAGGGTCGTCGCACCGGACCGCGGCTCGGCCTCCGCGCGGATCTCGGCGCGTTCTCCGCTGGTGAGGGAATCCAGTTGCGCCGCAACAGTTCTGGTTACATTTCCCGGGATGTTTCCGGTGACCGAGAAGGTGGCCTCGGCCAGGGCGTAGCCGGGGATCATCACGCCCGGGCGAACTCCCCACGGCGCCAACGCTTTCGGGAACCGGTGCAGCGTGGTCGCGGTCACGCGTTCGCCGCCGTTCACCGCGAACCGCCACCGGCTCAGGTCCGACCCGCCCAGCGCGTCGCCGCCCGCCGCGGTGATCATCCGGTCGAAGGCGAAGTTGGAGCCGGTCAGGCCGGTTCCGCGGATATCGGCGAGGTACCGCAGCGCACCGGCGGTGTCCCGGATGAACTGGACCGTCGGCATCAGATGGGCCTCGGCGCCCGCGGCCATCGCGGTGAGCAGACCGAACAGCCCGAGATCGTGAAACAGCGGTGCCCACAACAGAATTCGATCCTCCGCGGTGACCCCGGCGCGGACCGCCGACCCGGCCGTCGCGCTCAGGGCCGCGCGATGGGATATCAGAACTCCCTTCGGGGCGGCCGTCGAGCCCGAACTGAATTGCAGCACAGCGGTATCGGAGGGTCGCGCCGGGGCGACGGCGGGGGGATCGGCCGACAGGGCGCACTCCTCCACCCGGATCACCGTGACATCGCAGCGGCTCGCCAACTCCGCGCCGAACTGCCCGAACGCGCCGGCCACGAGGACATGTCGCATGCGGGCCGCGGCGATCATCGGGCCGAACTGGGCCATCGGGTCGTTGCCGGTCAACCGCACCGGCAGCACGCACGCCGCCGCGCCCGCGACCACGGCCCCGAAGAATCCCGCTACGAACCCGGAACTGTTGGGCGCCAACACTCCTACGGTTTCGCCGGGCCGGACACCCGCCGCGATCAGGCGGTGAGCCACGCCGTACGCCGACGCCGGTATGTCGCGATAGGGGACCGCCGTCCCCTCGGCCGGAAAGACGATCCTGCCCGGGTGCGAATGGAAGGAATCCACCAGCTCGGACATCGACTCGAACGTCGCCCAATCACCCACCATGAGGCACCCACCATCTCCAACGTCATCCACTCCGGCAGCGAACAGCAGACCCGACATCCTCGGTGACCGAAACATCCGGATACCGGTCAGTACCGTAATGTCGGCCGGGTCGGCGCGCGACTCGAACCCGAAGCCGCGCAGCGGGATCGAACGGTCGGCGACGCGGATCGAATCGGAGCGGCTTGCATCGCGCGCGACCGCTGTGACCAGCGGTCCGGGATATCGGAGAGCGGCGCGGACGGCATCGCGCGCCGGGCGGGTTCGCGTGACGAACATCCCATAGGCAGGGGACATGGTGTTCAAGTGCCGGTCCGCGTCTGGTCGACACGGCTTCGCGGAGGCTTCACCTCGAACCCGGAGCGGGATCAGCGTGCCGCTGAAAACTTGAACCCGACCCACCGATTCGCCCTGGGAGTGAATCGCACACTTCCGGGGCATTGCGTGTACTTCTACTCTGGGGACACCACGACAGGAGTCGCCCATGACAACGCAACGCCATCTGCATCTGAACCTGGTGGCCAACGATCTCAACCTGCATCAGGGAGCCCGCGAATACGAACGGGCGCAAGGGGTTCCCGAACGCAGTGCCTTCGAGCGGCTGCTCGAATACGGCGCGTTCGGTGACGAAGGGTTGTTCACCGCCCTGTTCGTCGGCGACATTCCCGGGATGCAGGGGTCTCCGGCATTCGATGGCGGTCCGGCCGAGCCGATCACCGCGCTGACCGCGATCTCGCAGCACACCGAGCACGTGGGTCTGATCGCGACGGCGTCGACGACCTTCTACGACCCGTACAACCTGGCCCGGCTGCTGGCCTCGCTGGACCAGGTGTCCGACGGCCGCGCCGGATACAACGCGGTCACCTCGGTGGTCGATCGGTTCGCGCTGAACTACAGCCTGCGACAGCATCTGGATCGGGCGGCGCGTTATGCGCGTGCCGACGAGTTCCTCGAGGTGCTGCGCGCGCTGTGGGACAACCGGGAGATGCGTCGGGACGCCGACGGCCACCTGCGCTTCCACGCCGAACCGATCGATCACCGGGGCAACCATTTTCAGGTTTCCGGCCCGCTCAATATCGCGCCCAGCCGCCAGCAACGGCCGCTGATCGCGCAGGCCGGGGGATCCGGTCCCGGCATCGAGGTCGCGGCGAAACATGCCGAGATGGTGTTCACCAACTCCTCCACTCGCGCGGGCGCGGCGGATTACCGTGCGGCACTGGACAAAGCGCTCATCGCGCAGGGCCGCGCACCCGGCTCGGTCCCGGCCATCCCCGGTCTCATTCCCTACCTGGGCCGGACCGCGAAGGAGGCCGAGGAGAAATTGCGGGAGCTGGACAGTCACGTCGATTGGGCACCGCTCGCGCCGATGGCGTTGGGACAGTTCGGCATCGACGTCCCCCTCGGTGACCTCACCGAACCCTTCCCCACCGAGCTGCTACCCCGCCCGGCCGACGTCGAGGCGACGATCAAGAGCACCTTCGGCAACTACGTCGGACTCTACGACTGGATTCAGGAACGCCCGGGCGTAACCGTGCGCGAGGTCGTCGCCCAGGCCGTCGGCCGCGGCGGTGCGACACACCGCAAATTCGTCGGCACCTACGACGACCTCGTCGAGGACTTCGCCGCCTGGCACGAGGACGGCAACGTCGGCGGCTTCAACCTCATGTTCGCCACCGGCTCGACAGCCATCCGCGAGTTCATCGACGAGGTCGTCCCCCGCCTCACCGCCCGCGGCATCTACCCCACCACCCCCACCGATCGCCCACTGCGAGAACGATTCCGCCCCTGACCTCCGCACGGCCCCGCGACCCGGACGTAGTGGATGTAACCGTCCGGGACCGGTGGCACGCCCTCGGCCGGGCCGATCCCGGTGCGACCCGGAGGAATTCGCTCGACGGCGTGGGGTACCGGCTTCTACGCTCGGCTGGTCGAGAAAGGGGTCGGTATGTCCACGCTTCGAGTTACTTCCGAACAGCTTGTCGTGCACCCGCATTCGAATGCGGATCGGCTGGAGTTGGCGCAGGTCGGGTTGTATCGCGCGGTGGTGGCCAAGGGGCAGTTCGCCACCGGCGACTACGCGGTGTACATCCCGGAGCAGGCGATCATGCCCGCGGCGCTGGTCGAGGAACTCGGGCTGACCGGGAAATTGGCTGGGCGCGAACGGAATCGGGTGAAGACGGTGCGGCTGCGCGGCGAGGTCTCGCAGGGCATCGTCTGCCGTCCGGAACAGCTTCGCGATGTGGATCTGGCACAGGCCGCGGCCGCGGGCACCGATTTCGCCGAATTGCTCGGCATCACGAAATGGGTTCCGCCGGTGCCGCTTTCGATGTCCGGTCAGATGGAATCCGCGCCGGATCTGCTGCGCTGGATCGATATCGAGAACATCGCGCGGTACCCGGACATCTTCACCCCGGGTGAGCCGGTGGTGGCGACGGAGAAGATCCACGGCACCGCATGCCTGGTGACCTATCTGCGTGATGGCGATCGAGTTCTGGTGTCGTCCAAGGGAATCGGTGCGCAGTCGCTGTCGCTGACCGAGGCCGAGGGTAATCTGTACTGGCGGGCGGTGACCCGTTTCGCGCTCGCGGATGCCGGGCGGAAGCTGGCCGTGGCGCTGAACGTGGACCGGGTCGCGCTCTTCGGCGAGGTGTACGGCGACGGTGTGCAGGACCTGCACTACGGGGCGAGCGCGAGGCAGGACGACACCCTCGGCTACGCGCTGTTCGACATCGCCGTCGAGACCGGCGAGGAACCCCGGCGCTGGCTCGGCCGCGCCGAAATCGACTCGGCCCTGGGCGAACTCGGCCTGAACGTACCGCGGGTACCGGTGCTGTTCGAGGGACCGTACGACATCGATGTGCTGTTGCGGCATGCGGACGGCACCGAGACGATCACCGGTACAGCGGCGAACATCCGCGAGGGCCTGGTGGTCCGCCCGGCCACCGAGCGGTACTCCGAGATACTCGGCGGCCGTGCCATCGGCAAGCTGGTCTCGCCCGCCTACCTGCTTCGCGACGGCGGCACCGAATACGAGTGATGCCGGCAGAGGTGTGGCACCGGCCTGCTACCCAGAGTCACGGGTATCCAGGTAATCGCAGTGCCTCCCTCGCATGTCACGGACGTTTTAAGGTCGAGGTATGACTACTCCGAATCTCACCCTGAACAACGGCGTGACCATGCCTGCCCTCGGGTTCGGCGTTTTCCAGACGGCTCCGGACGAGACTGTCGCGGCCGTGGAGGCGGCTTTGGCGACCGGATATCGGCATATCGATACCGCTGCGGCGTACGGCAACGAGCGCGAGGTCGGCGAGGCGGTGCGCCGCAGTGGGCTCGGTCGCGAGGAGGTGTTTCTCGAGACGAAGATCTGGATCACCGATTTCGGGTACGAGGAGACTCTGCACGGTTTCGACAAGAGTGCCGGGAAGCTCGGCGTCGAGCAGATCGATCTGCTGATCCTGCATCAGGCGCTGCCCGGGGAGTTCGAGCGCACCATCGGGGCGTACCAGGCGTTGGAGAAGCTGTACGCCGATGGTCGGGTGCGGGCGATCGGCGTCTCGAATTTCATGCCCGAGCACATCACTCGGCTGCTCGCGGCGACCGAGGTGGTGCCCGCGGTCAACCAGATCGAGGTGCATCCGTATTTCCGTCAGTCGGAGCTGCTCGCGGTCGACGGTGAGCACGGGATCCTCGATCAGGCGTGGTCGCCGATCGGCGGGATCACCTTCTATCGCGGCGGGCCGCACGGCTCCACGCTGGAGGATCCGGTGATCGTGAAAATCGCTGCGGCGCACGGTAAGTCGCCCGCGCAGGTGATGCTGCGCTGGCATCTGCAACAGCACCGGCAGGCGATCCCGAAGTCGGTGCGTCCCGCCCGGATCGCGGAGAACTTCGACATCTTCGATTTCGAGCTGACCGCCGCGGAGCTGGCGGCGATCGATGCGCTCGACACCGGTGTGCGCGGGGGGCCGGACCCGGTCGACATCACCCGGGAGACCTACGGCAGGGAAATCCCCGAGGCCTGATGCGGCGCGTGGTGATGAATGGGTCGTGGGCCGGGCGGCCGAATCCGTTCGTATGGGACGATCCGGGCGGAGTGTAATGATGGTCGGTCGGTAGTCTGGACACATGTATCGGTGTTGGGTTTCGAGGTCCGGGTCGTCGGTCGGGGTGGGACGATGACGCGGGTGGCGGACACTCGGGATCTTCGGATATGGCAGCAGGCTCCGGCGTGGGTGGTCGCGGTGGCCGGGTTGTGCGTCGCGCTCGGCGGTGCGCTCGGTATCGGGACGGAATCCGCGTTCGGGGCGCTGCCTGGGGTGACATTGCTGTTCGCGGTGATTCACGGATTGCTGACTGCGGGGTGGCGGAGTTTTCTCGGATTTTGTCTCGTCGGTTATGTCGTGGCTTTCGTTGCCGAGGTGACCAGTGTCGCGTACGGGGTTCCGTTCGGGTTTTATCAACACTTCACCGCCGGACCTCGGTTGTTCGATGTTCCGCTGATCGTGCCGATCGCGTATGTCGGGAACGGCTGGCTCGCGATAACGCTCGCGTCGGCTATCGTGCGGGGAATTTCGTCCCGGAAGGGAGGGAATGGTCGGTTCGCGATTCCGGTGGTCGCCACCATTGTTCTCGCCGGATGGGATCTCACCGTCGATTCGATATATTCGACGGTGGAGGTGCGGTACAGGTACACGACGCCCGGGGCGTTCTTCGGGGTGCCGATCAGTAATTTCTTCGGGTGGTTGCTGGTCGGCTGGATCATATTCCAGATATTCGTGCTGTTGCGGCGAGATACCGATACTCGGACAGCGACTGCCGGTCGGCCGCTCGACCTACTCGCGTGTCTGGTGTGGGTGTTACCGGTGCTGCCATTGTTCGGCTATTTCTCGGATCCTCCTCCCGGGCGCGTCAGCGTGGGCGGACGTGTATTCGTCATCGCCGATATCTATGCCTCGGCGTTCATCATCGGTCTGATCACGCTGGGATTCACCGCTGTGCTGGCGGCAATTCGGATATGCGATCGCTCGGACCCCGCGCTTGCCGCAACGGCGAAAAGCTAGACGTCGGTTGGCTCCGGTAAGTCGGCGGTGACGGTGCGGGTGATGTTCCGGAGCCAGCGTTGCGCGATATCGCCGTCGAGGCGGGGGTGCCAGGCCATCTGGTAGTGCAGTGGGCGGATTTCCTTGGGCGCGGGCAGGATTCGGATTCGCGGGTCGGTGGGTTGCTCGGTGAGCAGCCGGGTGGGCAGGGTGAGAATCAGGTGGTTGCCCAGGACCGAGAGGGCGGCCAGGGAGTGGTAGGGGACGGTGAGTCCGGCGCGGCGGCGGGTGCCGAACTCCTCGAGTCGCCGGTCGATCGCGGTCTGGTGTTCGCCGGTGGTGCCGACCACCACGTGGGTGGCGTCCAGGTATTCCTCCAGGGTGATCTCGGGGCGTTCGGCGAGCGGATGGTCGGCGGACATGACGCAGGCGAACCGGTCGTCGAAGAGGTGTTCGGTGTGCAGGGTGGGGGTCGGTCCGGATCTGGCGACGAAGACGAGATCGACGACGCCGCGGTCGAGGTCGTCGTAGATGGCGTCGTGCCAGGTGCGGAAATGCAGTGTGGAGCGCGGTGATTCGCGGAAGAAACGCTGGAAGAGGGTGGGGGCGAAGACCAGGCTGTAATCGGTCCCGGCGACCCGGAACGTCTCGGCGGCCTGGGCGGGATCGAACTCCTCGGGGGCGAACAGGCGCTCGAGTCGCGGCAGCACCGCTCGCAGTTGCCGCTGGACACGTTCGGCTCGGGGCGTCAGCCGGTATCCGCCCGGGGTGCGGACCAGCAGTTCGTCGCCGAGGGTGTCCCGCAGTCGTTGCAGGGCCCGGCTCATCGCGGGCTGGCTCATTCCCGCGACCTCGGCGGCGCGCGACACGTGCCGCTCCTCCAGGAGTGCGGCCAGCGGGGCCAGCAGGTTCAGGTCCACGCGTTCGATATGCGTCACTCGAATAATCTACATATTGAGAATGCATTAGACAAATAATTGCAGGTGGATCAGAGTGGATTTCGTCGCCGGAGGAAACCCGCGACTTCCACAGTGATCGGAGAACCACCATGTCGACCGTGCTCATCACCGGTGCAGCCACCGGCATCGGCAACCTGACCGCGCGGGCACTCGCTCGCGCCGGTTACCGCGTCTACGCCTCGATGCGCGCCCCCGGCACCCGCAACGCCGACCGCGCCGCGGAACTGCACGCCCTGGCCGCGGCCGAACGACTCGACCTGCACGTCATCGAACTCGACGTCGCCTCCCAAGAATCCGCCGACCGCGCGGTCGCGGCCGTACTCGACGACGCCGGATCACTCGACGTCGTCATCCACAACGCCGGACACCTGGTCACCGGCTATGTCGAGGCATTCACCGCCGAGGAGATCGCGCACCTGATCGACGTCAATACCCTTGGCGTGCAACGTCTCAACCGCGCCGCGCTGCCGCATCTGCGCGAACAGGGCACCGGCACCCTGCTCTACGTCGGCAGCACCATCCCGGTGACCACGCCCCCGTTCCTCGGTCCGTACGTGGTGTCGAAGGCGGCGATGGACGCGCTGGCCCTGGTGACCTCCTACGAGGTGGCTCCGCTCGGCATCGAGACGGTGATCGTCATGCCGGGCCCCTTCACCGAGGGCACCGACCACTTCCCCAAAGCGGGACGACCTGCCGACTCGACCGGCGTCAACGTCGCCTACCGCACCCTGGATCCGCTGGCCGCCCGCAACGAGGCGGCCACCGAGGGCCTGTTCACCCCGGGCGCCCAGGCCGACCCCGTCGTGGTCGCCACGGAGATCACCAGAATCCTGTCCCTCCCCTTCGGCGACCGCCCCTTCCGCAGCGTCGTGGACCTGACCAACTCCCAGGTCGAACAGGCCAACGCCGCAGTACTGGAGGCCCGCTCGGATTTCGTGCGGCGCATGGGTTTCGAGCAGGTTCTGCACGTGGCGCGGGCGTAAGTCGCGTGCGGCCGTCCGAACAGCACGAAGGTGTAAGGCCCCCGCCCGCGGTCCGTGACCCACGCAACAAGTTGCTTCCGGCAACTAAATGTTGGATACTTGCCTGAGGCAACCAAATGTGGGGGCGGTTCGGGGCATGGAAAGGAATGAGGGATGGCAACCGTTGCGTCGGCCGAGACGCGGGTGACGGCACCCGACGATGAGGACGTTCCGATGTCGCATCGGCAGATCATGGAGGCTTTGTCCGGGCTGTTGCTCGGCCTGTTCGTGACGATTCTGTCGTCCACGGTCGTGTCGAACGCGCTGCCGACGATCATCTCCGACCTGCACGCGACTCAGACCACGTACACCTGGGTGATCACCGGCACCCTGCTGGCGATGACGATCACGACCCCGATCTGGGGCAAACTCGCCGACCTGGTCAGCAAGAAACTGCTGATCCAGCTCGCGCTGGTGATCTTCGTCGTCGGCTCGGCCATCGCGGGTCAGGCACACAATCCCGCGATGCTGATCACGGCCCGGGTCGTGCAGGGCCTGGGCGCCGGCGGACTCAGCGCCCTGGTGCAGGTGATCATGGCGGCGATGATCTCGCCGCGCGAACGCGGTCGTTACTCGGGCTATACGGGCGCGGTGTTCGCCCTGGCCACCGTCGGCGGTCCGCTCATCGGCGGTCTCATCGTCGATACTTCCTGGCTCGGCTGGCGCTGGTGCTTCTACGTCGGCGTGCCGTTCGCGGTCATCGCGTTGATCGTGCTGCAGAAGACCCTGGATCTGCCCGTGGCCAAGCGGAAGGTCAAGATCGACTGGCTCGGTGCGACATTGGTGTCCGGTGCGGCCGCGCTGTTGCTGCTGTGGGTGTCCTTCGCGGGCAGCAAGTACGACTGGCTGTCCTGGCAGACCGGTGCGATGCTCGGCGGCACGGTCGTGCTGGTGGCGCTGTTCATCGTGGCGGAGAACTATGCGAGCGAGCCGATCGTGCCGTTGCAGCTGTTCCGCATCCGCACTCTGTCGCTGTCGACGCTGGCCAGCCTGTTCGTCGGTGTGGTGATGTTCGGCGCGACGACCTTCCTGAGCCAGTACTTCCAGTTGGCGCGCGGTGATTCGCCGACGAAGGCGGGTCTGATGACGTTGCCGATGATCGCTGGACTGGCCGTCGCCTCGACGATCTCCGGACGCATCGTCACCTCGACGGGACGGTGGAAGAACATCCTGGTGCTCGGTGGCGCGGCCATGACCGCCGGTTACGGCCTGCTGGGCATGCTGCGGTACGACACCGCCTACTGGCAGCTGGCGATCTACATGGTCCTGGTCGGTGCGGGTCTGGGTATGACCATGCAGAACCTGGTGCTGTGCGTGCAGAACCAGGTGCGGCCGCAGGAGCTCGGCGTGGCCAGCTCGACCGTGTCCTTCTTCCGCTCGCTCGGTGGCGCGATCGGTGTCTCGGCGCTGGGCGCGCTGCTCGGCAACCGGGTCACGCACTATCTGACGGACGGGCTCGCGAGCATCGGCGTCCACTCGCTCGGTGGTGACGGTTCGGTGCCGAAGCTGTCGGCGCTGCCCGCGCCGATCCGCGCCGTCGTCCAGGCTTCCTACGGGCACGGCATCGGCGATGTGTTCCTGTATGCCGCGCCGTGTGCGCTGGTCGCGGTGATCGTGATCCTGTTCATCAAGGAGGTGCCGCTGCGCACGTCCAACAGCCAGGAGGTGGCGGCTTCGGTCGATGCCGCCGCGGGTGGTCGGCACGCGCGGCGACCGGGTTCGGATGTCGCCGGGAGTGCGGTGCTGTCCAACGGTCGGGTCGTGGAGCATGCGAATGCGGCTGTCCGAGTGGGAGATTCACTGGACAGCGGCACGATTCGCGGGTTCGTTCGCAACGGTGGTGTTCCGGTTTCCGGTGCGGTGCTCACGTTGATCGACGTCGGCGGGCGGCAGATCGGGCGCGCGATCACCGGGATGGACGGGCAGTACGTGCTGTCCGCTCCCGGCAGCGGCAGTTACGTGTTGATCGCCGCGGCGGGGGATTACGATCCGCAGGCCGCGACGCTGATGGTCGGCGATCAGCCGGTCGAATTCGATGTGACGCTGGTCGGTTCCGGTGGACTCGCCGGGCTCGTGCGCGGTGCGGACGGCGTGGCCATCGAGGACGCGAAGGTCGTCGTGACCGACGGACGCGGTGAGGTCGTCGCCGGTGGTGCGACCGACGCGGCGGGTGGATTCCTCGTCCCGGCGGTGACCGCCGGGGTCTACACGCTCGCGGTCAGCGCGCCCGGGTATCGGCCGGTCGCCATGCCGGTCGAGGTCGGTAGTGAACAGATCCGTCAGATGGTCGAACTGCTGCCCGATATGCGGGTGCGCGGCACGATTCGGGTCGAGGGGCGCGGGTCGGTTCCCGACGCTCGCGTCAGGCTGCTGGACGAGGCCGGAAAGGTGGTCGGCGTGGCGACCACCGGACCCGACGGAGAGTACGACTTCACCGGTCTCGCGGCCGGTCGGTACACCGTCACGGCCAGCGGATATCCCGTGGTGACCAGTGGGGTCGAGGTGACCGGGTACGGCGACGACTCGCACGACCTGTGGCTCGGCCACCCCGCCGAATGACATCGCTCCGCCGGACCGCCGCTCGTCGCGGTCCGGCGGAACCCGATAGGTTGCCGGGTATGGAAGCACCGGCCGCCCCCGAACACGAGGCTTATCAGGCGGTCGAGCACGAGCTCGGTGTGCTCTTCCGGCGAGCGCGGGCGTTGTCGACGGAGGTGGCGCGCGAGGTGCATCCCGAACTCGAGCCCGCCGCGTACGGCCTGCTCATCGGCGTCTACGACCGTGCCCGCTCCCGCCCCAGCGATCTGGCCGACTACTTCGGCGTCGGCAAGGCCACCATCAGCCGACAGGTGAAGGTCCTCGAACAACTCGGCCTGATCGAGCGCCGCGCCGACCCCGACGACGGCCGCGCCCACCTCCTGGTCCTCACCGACGAGGGCCGCCGCCGCGTCCAGACCGCCCGCACCGCCCGTCAGCAACGCTTCCACGCCATGCTCGCCACCTGGCCGACCGACGACGTCCGCATGCTCGGCACGATGCTCGCCCGATTCAACGACCTCGCCGAAGGTCGGGCCGACCGCCTCTGAGCGCGAATGTTCCGGCGGCTCAGGGGTTTCGGCGATGGCGGATGATGTACCTGCGTTACTACGCACTGAGATCTGAACGGAGAGAGAGCTGGATTCGGCTCCTCAATTGCCTGTGTGTGACGAATCTGCCTTGCCTGGAAAGGATCTGCACGATCGGTGATCCGGCAGTGATGATTACCACATTGCGGCACAACTCTTTACGGATATCGACGGTCACGTGGCTTCGGGGGTGGAGACGACCTGGATGCGAACTGCTCTGCGGCCGCGGTGTGGTCGATTCGATTGGGGTGCAGGTTTTTACGTCTGTCGACTGGTGGTGGGAATGCGTTGTTCGTCGTAAGTCTCGCGGGCGGTAGCGATGGTGTCGCCGTGACGATCGGCCCAGTCGGTGAGCGCGAGTAGCGTTTGGTAGAGCTCGCGGGCTATGGGGGTGGCTTCGTATTCGGTTCGGGGTGGGACGGTGGGATGGACTGTGCGGGTGAGTAGGCCGTCGCGTTCCAGATTGCGCAGGGTGAGAGTGAGCATTCTTCTGCTGATGCCGTTGATTTCGCGTTCCAGTTCGGTGAAGCGCATCGGACCGCGGGTGGTCAGCAGGAGGATGCCGATGGCCCATTTGCCGCTGATTCGGTTGACGACCTCGAGGACGGTGCATGCCTGGTCCAGGGGAGAGTCGCGCGAATCGTCGGTGGTGACCGGATCGGTGTCGACGGGAACATCGGTGTTCCTCGGGAACATGAAAGTGCCTTCTTCCCATGGGGTTGCCGGTAACAGATCATTCATTCGGTAACAAATAGTGCACCATGAGGATGGAGAGTCAGCGTGAGCGATGGTGAGCAGCCGTATGGACCGGGCCGAGGAGCGCCGCCGACCCGGTTGTCGCCCGAGCGGTTGGACAGTTTTCTGGCGGCCAATCGGATGGGCGCCCTGGCGACTGTCAAACGTGATGGGCATCCGCACATGTCTACCGTTGCGTACCAATGGAATTCCGGCGAACGCCTGATTTCGATCGGCTCGACCGCCGATCGGCTCAAGGTTCGTCAACTGCGCCGGGATCCGCATGCCGCGTTGTATGTGAGCAGTGCGGACCACCTCACGTTCGCGGTTGCCGAGGGGGTTGCGGAGGTCTCCCCGGTGAGCGCCGTTCCCGGTGACGCGGTGGGACTCGACATGCTTGCCATGTTTCCCGAGTTCGACAATCTCGACGACAGGCCGAAGTTTCTCGCGAATATGGTCGAGGACCGTCGGGTGGTGATCACGCTCCGCGTCACGAAGTTGTACGGCGATACCCTCAGCGGCGATTCGTAACGGCTTACGGCGGCGCGACTGTCCGGCTGCCGTCGAGAGTGTGGCGACGGACGAGATAGGTTCGGCCGGTTGGTGATTCGTGACCGGCGGGACCGAGGCGGCGAACAATGGCCTGACCGTCATGGTGGGTGGTTCCGAGGATGCGGTGCGGCGGGTGCGTCCGATTCTCGAGGATTTCGCGAAACTTGTTGTGCACTGCGGTGATTCGGGTGCGGGGATGGTCACGAAGATCGCTCGCAACGCGTTGACCTACTCGGTCTGGGCGGCGGTGCGGGAGGCGGCCTCCCTTGCCGATGCCGGTGGGGTCGCGCTCGATCGTCTGCTCGAAGTGTTGCAGCAGACCGATGGTGGCACCTCGCCGCTGACGCTGCTTCAAGTCCACGCGGCGGGGATCGAGATTCCCGAGGAACGGCTCGAATCGGCGGATGCGTTGGCGCAGAAGGATCTTGCCGCCGCGCAGGAGTTCGCCGGGAGTGTCGGGCTGGAGGTGCCGATCGTCGATGTCGTGCGGCCGCGGATGCGTGCGGTGTACAGCGGCGAGCTGGCCGACGCGCTGCCGGACGAGCCGTGGGAGCGGGGGTTGGCGATGATGGACCGGGTGTACGGCGAGGGCTTCAGCGGGCTCGTTCCGCCGGGCACCACGATCCCCAGTGTCGAGCACACCGTCGAGCAACTGTTCGCCCAGGTGTGGGCGCGCCCCTATCTGACGTTGCGGGACCGGCGTCTGCTCACCTTCGGTGTCACCGCGATGCGTGATCGCGGCGACATGTTGCGCACGCAGTTGACCGGAGCGCTGGCCAATCGCGAATTCACCGTTGATCAGCTCCGCGAGATCGTCGTGCATCTGCACTACTACACAGGCTGGCCCGCCGGCTCCACGGTGCAGGCGGTTTTCGAGGAACTGATCGCGAAATCGTCGTCCCGAGGCGGTGTGTGACCCGGCCGTAGGAGCGTATGCCCGCCCAATAACTGGACTAATGTCTAGACGCTTGGCTATGCGCGTCGTACGCTCGTTACGGACACGGTCGAAGGTGGTCGTGGTGACCTGCGCGCCGGAGGCCGGACAGAGGAGGAATCATGGGCTACGAAGATCTGGCCAGGGCACAACCGGCACGGTTGTCACCGAATCAGATGCTCAGCGGACACACCATCCAGGATCCGCCGATTCCCGCAGCGGCCGTCGAATCGGCGAGTTCGGAGCATGGTCAGGCAGTGGGTCGGTGACCGCGGATCGGCGGCGATACCGTGTAATCGTCTGGGGCACAGGGGCTGTCGGTTCCGAGCTGATCGCAACCGTCCTCGATCATCCGGACGAGTTCGAGATCGTCGGTGCGCGAGTGTATTCCGAGCACAAGCACGGCACGGACATCGGGACACTGGTCGGCCGGGAGTCGATCGGGGTGCGGGCTTCCATCCATGTCGACGCGATCCTGGCGACCGACGCGGACTGCGTGCTGTACGCACCGCGCATCACCGACCTGGACGACGTGTGTGCGATCCTGGCCGCCGGAAAGAACGTGGCCACCACGGCATTTCTGTTCCACCCCAAGCGAATTGCGCCCGATGACCGCGAACGGCTGCTGGAAGCGTGTCGCGTCGGGGGAACCACCGTGCACGGCAGCGGTCTCAATCCGGGCAATATCTCCGGGGTGCTGCCGCTGGCGTTGTCGGGGATGAGTCGCACCATCGAGCGCATCACCTTGCAGGAACGCGCGGACTGGTCGGTGTACGAGAGTACGTCGATCACGTTCGGCGCCATGGGTTTCGGGCAACCTGCCGAGCGGATCAACGTGGCGGAGAACGAGTTCCTGGCGTTCAACAGCGGCCTGTTCACCGAGCAGGTGTGGTTTCTGTCCGACGAGTTGAACGCGGGAATCGATGAGGTCACCGCGACCGTGGAAGCGGTACCGGCGCAAGAGGATCATCGGATCTTCGATCATCTGCTGCGCGCTGGAACCACGGCCGGACAGCGCTGGATCTGGACCGGGCGTCGCCGGGGTGAGCCGCTCATCGAGATCGAGGTTTTGTGGACCGTCGGCGGTGAGTACCCGGGGCATTGGCCTACGCCCGAACACGGCTGGACGCTGACCATCGAAGGCGATCCCTCGATGCGGACCCATTTCTTCTCGCTGGCGAGTTTCACTCGCGCCGTGGACATTCGGGAGCATGTCCGGTCGGCGAGTGTCGCCACCGCGATGCAGGTGCTCAACGCCGTTCCCGCGATCTGCGCCGCGCCGCCCGGCTTCGCGACCATGGCCACGCTGCCGCTGATTCGAAGTCGCGTCGGATTCGGTAATGACACCCCGGAGTGGGGGAGTGTGCAGTGACCGGTCGTCATCTGGTTGTCGGTGCGAGTGGATTACTCGGGTCGCATGTCGTTCGGGCGTTGGTCGAGCGGGGCGAGCGGGTGCGGGCGATGGTGCGCCGGACCAGTTCGCTGTGCGCGCTGGCCGGGCTGGATGTCGAATGCGTATTCGGCGATATCGAGGATCCGGAGTCCGTGCGGGACGCGATGCGCGGGTGTGAGGTCGTGTACTACTGCGTGGTCGATGCCAGGCCGTGGTTGCGGGATCCCGCGCCGTTGTTCCGCACGAATGTCGCGGGTCTGCGCACGGTGTTGGATGTGGCGCTCGCGGCCGAGCTGCGGCGGTTCGTGTTCACCAGCTCGGTGGCGACACTGCCGATCGGTCCCGGCCTGATCGATGAGTCGGCCGGACCGCGCAACTGGACGAAACGTGGTGGCGCATACGTGAAGTCGCGTGTGCAGGCCGAGGATCTGGTGCTCGACTACGCCCGCGAGCGCGGGTTGCCCGCGGTGGCGATGTGCGTGGCGAACACCTACGGGCCGGACGATTATCTGCCGACTCCGCACGGCGGATTCGTCGCGGCCGCCGCGCGGGGCAAGTTGCCGATGTATGTGCGTGGCGCGGGTGCCGAGGTCGTCGATATCCGTGATGCCGCAACGGCTTTGGTACTGGCGGGAGAGCGCGGCACGGTCGGTGAGCGGTACATCGTGTCGGCGGGATTCCGCAATACGCGTGAATTACACGATCTCGCAGCAAGTTTCGCCGGTTTGCCTCGAAGGCACCCTCGACCCGGCACCACTGATCGGCGAGACCGTCGGAATCGACGGTCTCGCAGACGCTTTCGAACGTGCTCGGTCCTCCGACGCACCGCCGCGCATCGTCTTCACAACGACGTAGTCCGTGTGGCGAATCCGCCGATTCTCGGATCAGGACATCCACGGAAGCGGCGGCGGTGCCCCCGGCAGATCGATGTGCAGTATCACGGCAGATCAACGGGAAGAATAACGGCAGATCGTCGACCAACAGTACGGCAGATTGACGGGTAAGATTCCGGCAGATTGACGGCCTCCGGTATGCTGCGAGCGTGCGCGAAGGAATCGACTACATTCCCAGAAGGGCTTCTGAGCTGGTAAAAGAAGCTCTCGCCGATACCCGTGTCGTCATCGTGAACGGCGCGCGACAGACGGGCAAGAGCACTCTCGCTGAGCACTGTCTCGGGGACCGGCTGGACGTGGTTCGCTACTACCTCGACAGGACCCGGGATCGGTCGGCGGCACAAGCCGACCCGGCCGCATTCCTGGATGCGCCCGGCACCATCTTCATCGATGAGGTGCAACGAGTGCCCGAGCTGTGGCTGGAGATCAAACATGTCGTCGATCGGGATCCGACACCCGGCCGGTTCTTGCTGACCGGTTCCGCGCGCCTCCTCGGCCTCAGCAGCATTCCCGATGCCCTTCCGGGGCGGTCGGAGACGATCGAGTTGTTTCCCTTCTCTCAGGGCGAGATCACCGGCGCGCCAGACGGTTTCATCGATGCGGCCTTCATCCGAGGCTCTCGGCTTCGGGTTGAGACCTCGGAGCTGCGACGTCGCGACTATCTGATGCTGGCTGGTCGTGGCGGGTTCCCCGATTCCGTTCGCCGTGCTACCGATCGGCGTAGGGCGCAATTCGCGCGCTCCTACCTCGATGACATCATGACCCGAGATGTCCACCAGGCTGCTGACATTCAGCGCGGCGCCGATATGCGACGGCTCATCGTCACGCTCGCCGCTCAGACCAGCGGACTGCTCAACTACAGCAGACTTGCCAGCGCCCTGAGCATCCCGGTGACCACTGTCCGCGACTACGTTCGCCTGTTGGAGCTGATCTATCTGATCCGGCTGGTCCCGGCATGGTCCGCGAACGCCACCACGCGCGCCGTCGCGACTCCGAAGCTCGTATTCACCGACTCCGGTCTGGCCGCCCAACTCCTCGCCGGAATCACCAACGACACCACCACCGGTGGCCTGATGGAGACGTTCGTGATCGGCGAACTCACTCGCCAGCTGACGTGGAGTCTGTCCCTCGCGCAGCTTCATCACTACCGCGACCGGGATGGCTACGAGGTCGACGCACTGCTGGAGAACAATGCCGGACAGGTCGTCGCGATCGAGGTCAAGGCCGCCGAAACCGTTCGCGCAGAGGACTTCCGAGGGTTGCGCTACCTGGAACGGCGGCTCGGCGATCGCTTTCACGCCGGTTTCGTCATGTATTGCGGCGATCAGCAATTGCCGTTCGGCGAGAAGTTTTCCGCTGTGCCGATCAGTGCACTGTGGACCACTCCGGTGCCGAGCTGAGCAGAGGGCTCCGGCTGGTCGCCGAACAGGCGCAGCACGGCGTGCTCGAGATGGGCGGCTACCGCGGTGTACGAATAGCCGTCGGCGGTCCCGGCGCGAACCAATGCTCCGAAGTACATGTCCTCCAGTACTTCGACGAGTTCCGCGGTGCCGTCGTCGGCGACGGCCGCGGTGATGAGTTGGTGTACTCGGTATCCGATCCTGGATCGCAGGGCCTCGGTATCGGGATCCGCGTTGCACATGGCGACCGTTACCGCGCGGGCGAGGGCTGGTTCGTCGGACATCAGAAGTGCCAACTGGCGCAACAGTATTGCGGCTCGTGTGCGGACATCCGCTGATGATGCCGACGGCGCGTCGATGCTGGAAATCCGGTGCCAGTACACCTCGGCGACCAGATGGTTCCTGGAGCCGAAGTGGCCGTATGCGGTGGCGCGGCCGATGCCCGCGTGGGCGGCGGCGGATTTGATCGTGAGTGCCTCGTAGCCCGAGGTTCGGAGGACCTCGACCGTCGCGTCCAGCAGGGCGCGTACGGTGGCGGCCTTGGATCTGGTCGGGCGATCGGAGGGACCGGCCTCGGATTTGATGGACACAAATCTGGACGGTACTCCAAAAATGTCGGGGCGTGCGGCTGTGACCGTGGTGACGTGGGCCGTTGTAGTAACGTCTGGACGTATGTCCGATGTTTCTCCGGCGGCGCCGGCCCGCCGTGCTCTGACCGGAAAGCGCGCCGAAACCGTGCAGCGTCTGGCCGATGCGACCGTCGAGACATTGGGGGCGATGGGGTACGACGAACTCACCCTGCCTGCCGTCGCGGCGCAGGCGGGCGTGGCGCGGGCGACGGCTTACACCTACTACTCGTCGCGGGAACACCTGGTGGCGGAGGTGTATTGGCGTCGGTTGACGTCCGGGTCGCCGACCGACACCGACTCCCCGGACGTCAAGGTTCGCGTTGTCGGGGTGCTGCGGTATCTGGCGCTGGTCGTCGCGGACGAGCCTGCGCTCGGGCACGCGATCGCGGTCGCGTTGAACAGCCCGGACCCGGACGTCAAACTGCTGCGCGAGGAGATCAGCCGCTACATCCACCGGATGATCGCGACGGCGGTGGGCGGCGACGGTGATTCGAAGACGGTGCTGTTGCTCGAATTGCTGTTTACCGGTGCGATCGTGCGTGCGGGTTCCGGGCAGGTCCCGTATCACGAGATCGCCGACATGCTGGAACAACTCGTCCTCGATCTACTGCCGTGATTGCGGTTCGGCGGGAGTGTCGCATCTCCCGCCGACGGCAGCGGACCTTCTGCGCCCAGGGCTCTGACCAGCCGTGATGTTTACTCGGCTACAAGTTCGGCGGCCGCCTCGAGCGCGTGTGCGGTCTGCTCTGGAACACGTTGGGGCCCTGGCGTATAGACGACGGCCCGCAGATTGCCGGTGTACCGGAACGGTCCTCGACGCGCACGCAGTTCCCAGTCGACCGGGCCACGCGCGTCGACGCCGACCGAAATGCCTGTCCAGGGCGACATTCCGGCCAGTTGAACCTGATCGGGCAGGCGCGCGACGGTGTGGCCGTCGACGGCGACGGTGAAGTCCCATCGCAGTCGCGGACGTACCAGTGCCGCGACCGTGATCCGCTGTGCGCCAAGGGAGATTGGTGCCTCGACGGTGGTGTACCGCCCATAGCTGTTGAAGCCGAACACAACTCGCTCGTCTTCGACGTACAGCAGATAACCGCCTTGCGGATCACCGTGTGCGACAAGCACTCCCTCGTCGCCGGTCCGGTAGCCGTCGAGTTCGGCGGTGATCGTGAAGTCGCGATACGCGATCAACCGCTGTGAGCGATAACGTTCCAGCGTGGGCGTCCCCGGGAGAATGCGCACCGGTGCGGACAGCAGCGTTTCCTCCGGCCGTCGCCGCGCCAGATCCTTGCGGGTGATCAGCGGGAAAACGGTGTTCTTCCAAGCGGATTCGTCCCAGGCGCGGGCCAGCTCGGCCACCTTGTCGGGGAAGTCCGCCGAAACATCGTGCAGCTCAGTCGGATCCGTGCGCACGTCGAACAGCTGCCACCGCGGATCGTCCACATCGGCGCCGGGTTCGTGCAGGGCCAGGAGCTTCCAGCCGTCCCGGTAGAAGCCGCGATGCCCGGTCATCTCCGAATACTGTTCGAGGTGGCGCGAGCGCGCCCGCGGATCGCGCAGCACGTCCGCCGCCGAAACGCCGTCGAACTCCTTGGCGGGCAGCCCGTTCCGCGTGCCGGATCGGCCCAGTCCGGCCAGTTCCAGCAGCGTCGGCGCGAGGTCGGTGACGTAGGTGTATTCGGTGCGGATCTCCCCGGCGGGCAACCCCTTCGGCCAGGACACCACGAACGGCACCCGCACCCCGCCGGCGAAGGTCTGGCCCTTGTAGAACCGGAACGGCGTGTTCGACGCCTGGCCCCAGCCGCGCGGGTAGTGCACGCCGAGCCGCGCGGTGCCGATCAGCTCCTCGTCGTGCGGCACGTCACCGACCCAGTCCGGATCGTCGACGTGCGCGAATTCCGCCAGGTAACTGCGGGTTCCGACCGGGCCGCCCTCCGCGGTGCCGCCGTTGTCGGAGGTGAATACCACGATGGTGTCGTCCAGTTCGCCGAGTTGCTCCAGCACGTCGAGCAGCCGCCCCAGGCTCTGATCGATGTTGTCGACCATCGCCGCGTAGACCTCCATGTACCGGGCGAACCGGTACTGCTCGGCCTCGGTGAGCGAATCCCATTCCTGCGCTTCGTATCCCGGCTCGGTGTTGCGCGGCTTCTGCCGCGTCTCCGCGGGGAACAGGCCCTGTGCCAGCTGCGAGTCGAAACGCCACTGCCGCAACAGATCCCAGCCCTCGGCATAGCGGCCGCGATACTTCGCCAGGTCGACCTCCTTGGCCTGGAGCGGGCCGTGCAACGCGACGTGGGCGAAGTACAGGAAGAACGGTTTGGTGGCGTCGTGCGCCCGCAGATCCTTCAGATAGGAGATCGCCTTGTCGGTGAGATCGTCTGTGACGTAATAGTTCTCGGGATACTCCTCGACATCGACCACCGAACTGTCGGAGACGATCTGATTCGGGTGGAAGTACGAGTTGAAACCCTCCAGGGACCCGTAGTAGCGGTCGAAACCGCGCTGCGTCGGCCACGAATCCCGGTGTGCGGCAGGGTTCATGGTGGCATCGCGCACCAGATGCCACTTGCCGACCGCGTAGGTGGCATATCCGTTGTCGCGCAGGATCTCCGGAAGCGTGGCCACATCGTCGGCCAGTTCCAGCCGCAGGCCGGGATAGCCCGGATCGGCATTGGCGACGAACCCGAAACCCGCACGGTGGGAATTGATTCCGGTCAGCAGCGCCGCGCGCGACGGTGAGCACAGCGGTGTGGTGTGATAGTTGGTGAGCCGAACACCCCGCGCGGCGAGCCGATCCAGTGTCGGCGTCTCGATCTCGGAGCCGAACGGTCCGATATCGCTGTACCCCATGTCGTCGACCAGCACCACGATGATGTTGGGCGTCCCGGCGGGCGCGGTCGGCGGATAGGTCCACTGCGGGGTGGAGTCGGCGGTGGTGCGGCCGACCGAACCGGTGAAGTGTTCGTATCCGCGGGCGTAATCGGGCACAGGCATGCGCATACCCAATCCGGTGGCCCGTCCCGATTGCCAGAGTTTCGCGCATGGTGCGCACAACGGGTGTCACGACGTGCGTACCTGGATAACGTCGGCAGCATCCGATAGTTCCGCCACGAGCGGTTCGTTGCCACAAGGACTGTTCGATGACCTCACCTCCCGATCGCCGTAGCTTCCTGCGCGCGACAAGCGTTGCCGCACTGGCGATCCTGGGCAGCGGCACGCTCGCGGCCTGCACCTCGGCGGTCGGCGAGCAGCGGGCCGCCGCCGACGACAACGCGAAACCGGTACGCGGCGGCACGCTGAAGATCGGCGCTCCGGTCGACCTGTCGCCCGCCGGGCTGCTCACCAACACCGGCGCGGTGCCGTTCGTCATCGGCCTGGTGTACGAGACGCTGGTGCGGTATCCGCACGACAGCCTGGACCCCGCGCCGCTGCTGGCGACCTCGTGGACGCTCGCCGACGACGGTCTGTCGATCACCCTGCAACTGCGCGAGGACGTCCACTTCCACACCGGCCGCCCGTTCACCGCGTCGGACGTGGAATTCTCGCTGCGCACCTACGCCGATCCGAAATGGTCCGCGCAGATGAAGAGTACGGCCGCTGCGGTCACCGGATTCGACACCAGCGACCCGCATCGGATCGTGCTGCGTTTCGCGCATCCGCTGGGCAATATCTTCGATCTGCTCGACACCGTGCCGATCCTGGATCGCGAGACGCTCGACAAGGTGACGACCGAGAACACCTTCGTCGGCACCGGGCCGTTCCGCCTGACCCAGCGAGAACCCAACATACGCATCGTCTTCGAACGCAATCAGCACTATCGGATCCCGGAGCGGCCGTATCTGGACCGGGTCGAGTTGTCGATCATTCCCGACAGTCAGGCCCAGTTGAACGCGCTGCGCTCCGGCCGGATCGAGGTGGCCGCCAGCCTGGCCTACCGGGACAACCAAAGTCTCGCTCGCTCAGCGGCTTTCAAGACCGTCGACTTCGACGGGGCGGAATTGCAGATCTACGTCGGGGTGAATGTGACGAATCCCGAACTCGCCGATGTGCGGCTGCGGCAGGCGATCGCGTATTCGATCGATCGGGAGCGCATCATCGCCGAGGTGTACCGGGGGACCGGGTACCCGTTGAATCTGCCGTGGCCGCGCAGCTCACCGGCATACGACAGCGTCCGCAACACCCACTTCGCGCGCGATCTCGGCAAGGCGCGAGAGTTGTTGGCGCAGACCGGGAAACCGTCGAGACTGACCCTGTCCTACGGCACCGACATTCCGTCCTACCAGGCTGCCGCGCAGATCGTGCAGGCCAATCTGGCCGAGGCGGGTATCGAGGTGATCCTCGATCCGAACGATCCGGCCACGGCGGTGAAGAAGCTCATCGGCGGCCAGTATCCGGGTCTGTGGATCCTGGACCACTCGTGGGCGCAGTTCGTGCCGTCGACCCTGACCGTGAGCGCGTATCCGTTCAACGCGCGAAAGAACGCCTCGCACTTCGCATCCGGTGATTACGTGGCCGCCGCCGACGGGGCGTGGCAGGTGAAGCAGGGCATCGGCGCGGACGCGCAGCATGCCTATGCCGAGCTGAGCGACCAGTTGCTCGACGGGCTGTTCCTCATCGAAATCGGCGCTCACATACAGCAATACGCGGCCGCCAAGCGAGTGCACGGCTACGCCTGGACCAAGAGCCGCGAGACCCTACTCACCGAGGCGTTCCTGGCATGATCCGATACCTGTTGCGCCGCTTACCTTCCGCGGTGCTGATCCTGTTCGCCGCGTCGGTGCTGATCTTCCTGCTGCTGCGACTGGTGCCCGGGGATCCGGCGACCACGTTGGCGGGTGCGGACGCGACGCCCGATACCGTCGCGGCCATCCGGCATCAATTGGGCCTGGATCGCTCGATTCCGGCGCAGTACGTGAGCTGGCTCGGTGGGTTGTTCACCTTCCGGCTGGGCCGTTCCTACATCATCGGCGGGCAGATCACCGAACTCGTCGGCCAGGGTCTGGTCAATACCGTGGTGCTGACGGTGGCGGCGCTGGTGCTGGCGGTGGTGGTGAGTCTGGTTGTCGGTGTGGCCGCGGTGACGTTGCGGAACAGATGGCTGAATATCGTTGTGGCGGTGTCGAATACGGTGGCCGTGGCGGTGCCGACCTTCGTGACGGGAGTGCTGCTGGTGTTGGTGTTCGCCATCGCGGTGCCGATCCTGCCCGCCGGTGGCGTGCCGCCCGCGGGGTTCATCGCCCGGCCCGATATCGCGGTGCAGTATCTGATCCTGCCCGCGGTGTGTCTGGCGTTGCCCGTCGCCGCGGCGCTGACCCGGTTCCTGACCGAGGCCCTGCGCACCGAACTGGGCAAGCCCTACATCCTCACCATGACCGCGCTGGGAATATCGCACCGGCAGATCGTGATTCGCGGCGCGCTGCGCAATGCGCTGCCCTCGGTGCTGACCGCGCTCGGAATTCAGACCGGGCAGTTGCTGGGCGGCGCGGTGCTGGTGGAGGCCATCTTCGCCTGGCCCGGGCTGGGGCAGCTCATCGAGCAGGGCATCAGTCGCCGGGACTATCCGGTCGTGCAGGTGGTGCTGCTGCTGTCGGTGGCGGCGTTCGTGGGCATCCAGTTGCTCACCGATGTCGTGCACGCGTGGCTGGATCCACGGATCCGGATCGGAGGACGTTCATGACCGACCTCGCCGTCGCGGCCGAGCCCGGGACCGCCGATCGGGATGCATCCGAAGACGAACAGCGTTCCGTGATCGCGCGGGCGTTCGGCGGCGGGCAGGGGTTGGCCGGACTGCTGCTCGTGGCCGTCATTGTGCTCGCGGGCGTGCTGGCCGGTTGGCTGACGAAATACAGTCCGCTACAGCAGATTCCGGGTGCGAACCTGGTCGGCCCGGGTGCCGTGCACTGGTTCGGCACCGACGATCTGAACCGCGACGTATTCGCGCGGGTGCTGTACGGCATTCGCGTCGACGTGCTGATCGTCTTCGGCGCGGTGCCGATCGCCGCGCTGATCGGGGCGCTGTCCGGGCTGCTCGCGAGTACCAACGCGATCGCGGATGTGGTGGCGCAGCGGGTGTTCGATCTGATTCTGGCCTTCCCGGCGCTGATCTTCGCGATCGCGCTGACCGCGATCACCGGACCGGGCATCCATGCGGTGTTCATCGTCGTGGTGGCGGCCGAGGTCCCGGTGTTCGGCCGCCAGATCCGTACCGCCATCCTGCAGGTGCGCGAACAGCCGTATGTGGAGGCCGCCGCGGTGATCGGCGCGGGGACCTGGTGGACGTTGCGAAAACATGTGCTGCCCAACGTGATCGAACCACTCGCCGTGCAGCTGGCACTGTCGATGTCGCTGGCCGTGTTCATCGAGGGTGCGATGAGTTTCATCGGCATCGGGGTGCGTCCGCCCGATCCGTCGCTGGGATCCATTCTGGCGGAATCGATGTCGGATATGGATGCGAACTGGGCGTTGGTCGTCGGGCCGCTGGTGGTCGTCGGCGGATTGACGCTCGGGTTCCTGTTGATCGCCCAGGCGTTGGGGCGCGCGAGGAGGATCGGATGAGTTCCATTGTTGGGTCGTCGGCCGCGCGTGAGCCCGAGTCCGCCGTTCTCGACATCCGTTCGCTCTCGGTCACTTTCGGACGGCGCACGGTGGTCGAGGAGGTCGGTTTCGAGATCCGGCGCGGTGAGATCGTCGCGCTGGTCGGTGAATCCGGGTCCGGTAAGTCGCTGACCGCGCGGGCGGTGCTGGGACTGCTGCCCGAGGGTGCGCGGGCATCGGGTTCGGTGCTGCTCGGTGGGACCGAGGTCGTCGGGGCCGAGGAGTCCCGGTTGCGCGCGTTGCGTGGCACCGGCGCGGCCGTGGTGTTCCAGGATCCGCAGACCGCGTTGAATCCGGTGCAGAAGATCGGCACCCAGCTGGTGCGGGCGTTGCGCGCGCACGGCCCGATCTCGCAGGCCGATGCCCGCGATCGTGCGGTGGAACTGCTTGCGCTGGTCGATATTCCGGAGCCGCGCCAGCGCCTGGACTGGTATCCGCATCAGCTCTCCGGCGGGCAGAAGCAGCGGGTGGTCATCGCACTGGCGCTCTCGGGCGATCCGGACCTGCTGATCGCCGACGAGCCGACCACCGCGCTGGATGTCACGGTGCAGGCCGAGATCCTGGATCTGCTGCGAAATCTCCAGCAGCGCAGGGGAACCGCGATTCTGTTCATCAGTCACAATCTGGGGGTGGTGGCCGAGTTGGCCGACCGGGTCGTGGTGATGCGCGCCGGGCGGATCGTCGAACAGCAGGCGGTGCACGAGCTGTTCCATGCGCCGCGTGAGAGCTATACGCGGACGTTGCTCGCTGCGGTGCCGAGACTGCCCGAGTCATCGGAACACGCTGTTTCGGTGGATGATTCGAATTCGAATCCGGTGTCGGACGAACCGGATCCGGTGTTGCGGGTGGACGATCTCACGGTCGTCTATCGCGCGCGCGGCAAGCGTTTTCGCGCCCTGCACGAGATATCGCTGGCGGTCGCGCCCCGGGAGGTGATCGGTGTGGTCGGCGAATCCGGTTCCGGCAAGAGCACTCTCGGCCGGGCGGCACTCGGCCTGGTACCGCTGACCTCGGGAAGCGTTGAGCTGCACGGCACTTCGCTGCACGGCACTTCGCTGCACGGTCTGAACGGCCGGGAGCTGCGGGCGGTCCGCAAGAACGTCGCCCTGGTGCATCAGGACGTCACCGCATCCCTGGATCCGCGCCGCACGATCGAACAGTCCATCGGCGAACCACTGCTGGTGCACCGTGTGGCCACCGGCTCGCTGATGCGTGGCCGCGTCGGGCAACTACTCGAATCGGTGCGTCTGCCAAGGGATTTCGCCACCCGCCGTCCGGGTGAACTGTCCGGCGGCCAACGTCAGCGCGTCGCCCTGGCCCGCGCCCTCGTACTCGCACCCCGCCTGCTGATCGCCGACGAACCCACCAGCGCCCTGGATGTCTCGGTCCAGGCCGAAATCCTGGACCTGTTCACCGACCTGCGCGAGGAATACGGCTTCGCCTGCCTGTTCATCAGCCACGACCTGGCGGTGGTTCATCAGGTAGCCGACCGCGTCGTCGTCCTGCGCGGCGGCGAGATCATCGAAACCGGTCCGGCCACAGAGGTATTCGTACGCCCCGCCGCCGAATACACCCGCCGCCTGCTCGCCGCGGTCCCGGTGCCCGACCCGGCGCACACCCGTTCCCCCGCCCAGTTGGTATCGGCGAGCGCGTGACGGACTCGGTCGCCGCCCGATGCGGCCGGTGTGGTGACAGTGTCGGTCAATGCTGTGATCGGCGATCGCAGGGAATCCGGGAATGATTCCTGCGCAACGGTTTCGGGTCGGAGTGGGCGAGGTAGCGATGCCGTGTTCGAGGGCGAGCACGATCAGGGCGATGCCGACCGCCAGGATGGGTCAAGGGATTTCGGGTTGCGGCTCCAAGCGGAACTCCTCGATGTATTCGATGAGATTCTGCATCGCCCGATGATTGACGCGGGAGACGCTGCGTTTGAGAAGCAGACCGGGGACAGGGATGGGGAGTTGCACCTCGACGTGGTAGCGGACCTCGGTGCCCTCGTCGGTCTCCTCGATGTCGAACCGGCCGCGGCCGCCGCCACCGGCCGCGCTCTCCACCACCTCCCACGCGACACGCCCAGGTGACCAGGTGTATTCGAGGACCTGGCGGTCGGAGTGGTTCAGCGGCGTCACCGTCGCGTAGACCCGGTGCGGGCGATGGAATTCGTCACGGGTCGCCACCCGGACGTCGCGGTGGGCGGGGGACCAGTCCGGGATGCGCTCGACGGCCAGTAGCGCCAGCAGTATTCGGTCGGGTTCCAGATCGGTGATGAATCGGTGATCGGTCGTGCTGCGCATATCGTGCCCTCTGCCTGCGGACTCGCCGGCTCGGAGTGTGGATCGAGTCGGCGAGTATGCGTGGTGCGGTGATCGGCGAGCGGGCCGCACCGTGACGTCGCGCGAACGTCGGCGGTGCGCTGTGGTCCCGGTTATAAGTTATCTGGTGTTCTCGTTGTGATTGGTAACACTCGCTCGATCAATCCGTTGTGTCCACCCGATCATACCGCTTAAGTTAACGAACATTCACAACTGTGTGAGATTTGCACGACGCGCGCGAATCAGCTTGTGCGGACCGGGATGTCGAGACGGGCCGCGAGTTCGCCGACGGTCGTGCCGAAGGTTTCGCGGATCCGCGCCCCGCCGGGGCCGAGGTCGAAGATCGCGTGTTCGGTGTAGACGCGGGAGACGCAGCCGATCCCGGTGAGCGGGTAGGTGCAGGACGGAACCAGTTTGGCCACACCGTCTTTCGTGAACAGGCTCATCATCACGAAGACCTGTTTGGCGCCGATGGCCAGATCCATCGCGCCACCCACGGCGGGGATGGCGTCGGGCGCGCCGGTGTGCCAGTTGGCCAGATCGCCGGTCGCCGACACCTGGAAGGCGCCCAGCACGCAGACGTCGAGGTGGCCGCCGCGCATCATCGCGAACGAGTCGGCGTGATGGAAGTAGGAGCAGCCGGGCAGCTCGGTGACCGGAACCTTTCCGGCGTTGATGAGATCGGGGTCGATCCGTGGGCCGGACGCGGCCGGACCCATGTTGAGCATGCCGTTCTCGGTGTGCAGCACGACCCCCGAACCCGCCGGGAGGTGATTCGCGACCGTGGTGGGCTGGCCGATGCCGAGATTCACGAACGAGCCCGGCGGGATGTCGCGGGCGACCAGCGCGGCCATCTGGTCCTTGGTCAGCGGGCCGGGGTTCATACGGTGACCACCTTGTCGACGTAGATGCAGGGGGTGACGATCGCCTCGGGATCCAGCGCGCCGGTCTCGACGACCTCCCGCACCTGCACGATGGTCGTGGTGGCGGCGGTGGCCATGACGGGGCCGAAGTTCCGGGCGGTCCTGCGGTAGACCAGATTGCCCATCCGATCCGATCGGTCCGCGCCGATCAGGGCGACGTTACCGCGCAGGGGATACTCCAGAACGTAAGTGCGGCCGTCGATTTCGCGGGTTTCCTTACCTTCGGCCAGTTGGGTGCCGACCCCGGTGGGGCAGTAGAACGCGCCGATTCCGGCGCCGGCCGCGCGCATCCTTTCGGCCAGATTGCCCTGCGGGACTACCTCGAGTTCGATCCTCCCGGCCCGGTACAGACCGTCGAACACCCACGAATCGGTCTGTCGCGGGAACGAGCAGATCACCTTGCGGACGCGCCCGGCAGCCAGCAGCGCGGCCAGGCCGGTATCGCCGTTTCCGGCGTTGTTGGAGATCACCGTCAGATCGGTGGCGCCCTGTTCGATGAGTGCTTCGATCAGTTCGACGGGCATGCCCGCCATGCCGAATCCGCCGATCAGCACGGTACTGCCGTCTTCGATCCCGGCGACCGCCTCGGCGGTGTTCTCGCAGATCTTCACCATCACCGCACCTCCCGCATATTTTCCAGTACGACTGCCAGGCCCTGACCGACGCCGATGCAGATCGCGGCCACGCCCCAGCGTGCGCCGCTGTCCACGAGCCGATGGGCCAGGGTACCGACGATCCGTGCGCCCGAGGCGCCGAGCGGGTGGCCGATCGCGATCGCGCCGCCCTTGGCGTTGACGAGATCGGGGTCGGTCAATCCGTTCGCGGTCCAGGCGTCGATACAGGCGAGGGACTGCACCGCGAAGGCTTCGTTGAGTTCGACCGCGGCGATGTCGTGCCAGGTGATTCCGGCGCGGGCCAGTGCCCGGTTCGCGGCCTCGACCGGTGCGTAACCGAAGTCTTGCGGGTCCAGGGCGAAGGTGCCGCGTCCGGCGATGCGGGCCAGCGGGTCGACGCCGAGATCGGTTGTCTCGCTGCCGATTACGAGTGCGGCCGCGCCGTCGTTGAGTGGTGAGGCGTTACCGGCCGTGATGGAACCATCGGGTCGGAAGGAGGGCGCGAGTCGGGCGAGTTTCTCCGCGCTCGAGCCGGGGCGGATGCCCTCGTCGCGGGTGAGCCCGCCGTACGCGACGACCATCGCGTCGTAGAAGCCCTCGTTCCATGCCGCATCCGCCAATTGGTGTGAGCGCGCGGCGAATTCGTCCTGACGTGCGCGTGAGATGCCGAATCGTCCGGCCAGCAGTTCGTTGCACTCGCCCAGTGAGATCGTCCACTCGGCGGGCATATCGGGGTTGACCAGTCGCCAGCCGAGGGTGGTGGACACCGCCGCGGTGTCGCCCGGGGGATAGGCGCGCGAGGGTTTGGGCAGCACCCAGGGCGCGCGGGTCATCGATTCCACGCCGCCCGCGATCACGACGTCCGCGTCGCCGGTTTCGATCGCGCGTGCCGCGCCCATCGTCGCGTCGAGGGACGATCCGCACAGCCGGTTCACCGTGGTCGCGGGCACGCTGGTCGGGAGTCCGGCCAGCAGCACCGCCATCCGGCCGACATTGCGATTGTCCTCGCCGGCCTGATTGGCGCAGCCCCAGATCACCTCGTCGACGGCGGCGGGCTCCAGGCGCGGAGCCTTGGCGAGCACCGCGGTCAGGGCCGTCGCGGCGAGATCGTCGGGGCGGCGGTCGGCCAGCGCACCCCCGAATCGGCCGAAGGGCGTGCGGGCCGCCGCGTACACGAAGGATTGGTTCACATGTCGACGGTAGATCCGCGGCATTCATGCAGTCCAATACCTATTTGAAGGTGATTGATAAGAGATCCGGATAAGATGAGGTCCATGGATCCCCGGACGCTGCGTTACTACCTGGCCCTGGTGCAGGAGCGGCACTTCGGCCGGGCCGCGGCGCGGGCGCACATCGCCCAGCCCGCGCTGTCCCAGCAGATCAAACAGCTCGAGGCGCAACTCGGCGTGCAGTTGTTCGAGCGGTCCACGCGCCGGGTCGAGATCACCGGTGCGGGTGAGCGTTTCGCCGAGCACGCCCGGCGGATCGTGGCGGCGGTCGATCACGCGACCGCGGATATGGCCGCGTTCGCGCACGGCAGCGTCGGGCGGGTGTCGGTGGGTTTCGTCGGCACCGCCACCTATGACGTGCTGCCCCGGCTGGCGCATCTGGCCCGCCGCGAACTACCGGACATCGAGCTGCAACTGCGCGGCGAGCTGCTGTCCCCGCAATTGCTCGACGGTCTCGCGGCCGGGCAGTACGACCTGGCGCTGATCCGCCCGCAGATCGGTCCCGAGCAGGACGTATCGGATGGAAAGCGCCGCGAAGACCCGACCATCACGCTCGAACCACTGCGGACCGAACAGTTGCTGGCCGTCCTCCCCACCGCGCACCCGCTCGCCGCCTCGGAAACGATCGATCTGGCCGCCCTGTCCGACGAAACGTTCGTCACCCACCTCTCGGACGCTCGCTCCTGGATGCACCATCGCGTGCTGGAAGCCTGTGCGAGAGCAGGGTTTCGGCCGCGAGTACTCGAAGTCGGCGAGACCGCCACGCTCGCGGTATCGGTCGCCGCGGGGCTGGGCGTCGCGCTCGCCCCCGAACCGGTCCGCAGCCTGGGCCTGGACGGCGTCACCTATCTTCCGCTACAGACCAGTGAGACCGTGGAACTCCTTCTCGCGCAACGGGAAACGGGAGCCTCGGCCGCCGTCGCGGCGGTCGCCGATCTGGTGCGCCGGGTGTGCGGGGAGGTTGTACCTCGCGGTCGAGGTCCGCACCCCGGCCACGTCGGCGACTCGTCGCGGGAGTAAGGAGCATGTGATCAACGGTTTTGAAGAACGAGGAATACGGCGGCACCGACTTCGAGGGTGCTTCGGTTGCCCGAGGATGGTCGGGTAGCCGAAGTGGAAGGGATTGATGCGTCGGTCAGAGCTGCTGCGTTGTCAAGGGAGGTCGTAGTGGCCGGAGTGGAGGGCGTCGGTGAAGGCATCCCAGGCTGTGGGCGGGAAGACCAGGGCCGGGCCGGTGGGGTTGGTGGAGTCTCGGACGCCGACCATGTCGTCGGTGAGGTGGGCTACCTCGACGCAGGTGTCCTGGCTGGGCGACTTTGTGCTCTTGAACCATGTTGCGCCGCTTAGATCTACAGTCATGGCAGATACTCCCTTGCCACCTTCGTGAGCAGGTCCCTGCTCGCGCTTTCGTCCAATGCTACTCGGTTGATCTCGGCCACTGCCCGTCGATAATGGGCGATCTCGGATTCCTGATCGAGGTAGAGAGCGCCCGTGAAACCCTGCACATACACCAGGGGCGGTTCGGTCAGCCGTGAGGTGGGCTGGGACGGAAACTCCATCAGGACAAACGAACCCGCGAGCAGGCCCAAGTGGCTACCGACCCCGTGCGGAACGATCCGGATCGAAATATTCTGTGCCATACCAACTTTCGCGAGATATTCGAGTTGGTCCTGCATCACGCCCGGTCCGCCGACTTGATGGTGTAGGACCGATTCGCTCAGCAGCACTCGAAACTCGAACGTATCAGCACTGTCGTCGAGACGAGCGATGCGTCGTCTGTGCATCTCGAAAATCGGTTCCAGTTCGCTCGCAGGGCGATTCGGGAAGTCCACCCAGACGAGCGCGCGCCGATACTCGGGTGTCTGCAACAGGCCGGGAATCAAGGTCAGCTGGAAGCTCGTCATCCGTTCAGCGACCTCTTCGAGGCCGATGAAGAGATCGAAGTGTGCTGGGATGAGATCGGCGAAGTTGCTGTGCCACCACCCCGGTTTCTTCGTCTCGGCCACGAGCCCGACCAACGCCTCGGTGAGATCCGCTGGCGCACCGTACATCTCACACAACACCCTGACGTACAACTCTTTCAGCTTCGGCCCCTGCTGCCCGGACTCGATCCGCCACAGGGTTTGCGGTGACGCTTCGATCGCCTCGGCGGCGACCACCACCGCCATACCGCACTGCTCGCGCAGTTTTTTCAGTTCTCGACCCAACATGCGTCGGGGCACGGCCGAACCGGTCATCGCATGACCTCGCTGTCCTTCGACTCGAATTTTGGAATGGGTGTGGAGCGTCATTGTGGAAGCGGCACAGTATTTTCCGGGATTCTCCCACCGAGAGCTTCCACGCTCTTGCCCGGCAGCGTACTACTTGTTCCGGCCCGGCGGCCAGCTATTCCGCTCACCAATGTATTTGCAACACAACCTGATTGGTCTCGGCCGCCGGGAAATCCAATGCGCCTAAACTGATTTGGAGTATTCCATGCTCGATATTCCAGTAATCGACCATCACCGATTGCCGATCATGACGATCGATTGCGCCCACGTCATCATGCAGAAACACCTGGAATGCACAGCCACGACCTGCCCGCTCAAAGCACAAGCCAAACACCGCTTGACCACACCCGGACATCTCGTCCCCGCCGACGTCGCCCACAGGGGATTCTGATGTCCGACAACACATTCCACGACCACCCCAGCCACCCACTGCCCGCGCCCGACATGCACGCCGTCATCAACAGCAGCATCCACGCCCACTGCACCTTCGAAACCTGCGCCGTGATCCGAGCCTGCTGGACCAGCCTCATCGAGTTCGGCCACCCCCACCCGTCGGATCCCCCCGAACAATGCCCGATCTGCTCACCAGCCCGAACCTGACCGAATCGACCCGACAGCACCTACCGACCTCAGCATTCGGCAGCCGAGCGGCCGGCCGCCAGATGCGCCGCGCCGGTCCGGACAGTCCCCAACCAGTTCGTCCCCGATATGCCGTGCTGGACATCTCCAAACCACCGATCACCGGTTGCTGGCCTCAGAACCGAACGTGTACGGTTGGCCCAGATTTCAAAGGGGGCAGGGCGCCGATCCGGCCCCGGGCGGACACATCCGTGCACCGGTGGCGAAAGGATCTCCATGATCAGGCGAGGCGTCGTCTCGGCAGTACTGACTACCGGGGCTGTCGTCCTCACACTCACCGGATGCTCAACCTCCGGCGGGTCCACCGCGAGCAGCAGCGCCACCACCACGACGCCAGTACAGGTGCCCACAGGGTTCGATCCCTGCAACGACATCCCGCAGAGCATCATGGAGTCGGAGGGGCTGCAGGGCAAGCTGCCGAATGACTTCCAAGCCGACGCCGGGAAGGTCCTGTGGCGCGGTTGCGTCTGGTCCGATCCGGACGGGTACGGGGCGACAATTCAGAGAACGAATCTGACCGTCGACAGCGTCCGTAACAAGCATTTCCCGGATACTCACGAGTTCGTGATCGCCGGTCGGCATGCTATATCCACCCGTCAGGGCGACAACGCAGATCCTGCTGGCTGCACCGTCAACATCGAACTCAAGGGTGGAAGCCTCGAGTTCAACCTCGATAATCCAGCGTATCTACCTAAGACGGGCAAGAAGGACACATGTCAGCTCGCGCGCGGGTTGGCCGAAAAAGTTGGCGCGGTTATACCCGCAACGGCGTAAGTAGTAGAAACGCAAGGGAGGGAGCGAAGTATGACTGACGGCGATAGTCATAGAGCCTCAGAGACCGCTGACGAGTCTGATCAATGAGGCGAAGGCTGGTAATCTCACGGTTCGGATGGAGCTCAGTGAATTCGTATACCTGGATCGGGACTGCACCTATTTCAAAAATCAGATCAGAAGTATTCAAACTATAGCGAGAGCGATTTCTCATCAAGAGCATTGGGGGCTTGGCGAGGATCATGTTGCAAAAGGTGACCTCGATCTTATTTCTGCGAAGACGATGGTCGCACGCTGGAGGTCAAAGGCAATGGGCGCGCAGGACAAAAATAGCGTCTATGATATCTTAACCTCTCATCGGGAGACGGTTGACGATTTCCAGACTCTGTTCCGCACCATTCGTGAGCAGATGACGGCTCACGACGAGGCGCAGGCTGCGAAGTACAAGAAGCTTGAGGCTGATCTGCCGCAGCAGGCTCCGGCTCCGGAGCGTTTGTCGACCATCACCCAGTCGTTGCCGGGTGTGATGCCGCAGTTGTTCAAGAATGTGCAGTGAGTTGACATGACGGCGCAGAACGAGCCTGCTCGGATCCCGCATGATGGGGAGAATGTTTTCGCGTGGAGTCGGCAGGACATCCAGGATGCTTTCGAGCATCTCGATACCACGGACGCCCAAGCGCAGGCGGTGAAGTACGCGACTATGGCGAGTGAGTTCGATCAGGGATTGGAGACGTTCAAGCGTTCGATCAACAGGTCGATCACCGAGGCGTGGGAGGGTGCGTCCGCAGAGGCCGCGAAGGCGGCGATCAGTGAGTACACCAAGGATGCGGCGAATCTGACTGATCTGCTGTCCGGGATCGGCACGGGCATCAGTACCGCCGCGGATGCGGTGGTCAAGACGAAGAACGGGATCAAGCCCGCCGCTCAGCACTCGTGGACGACGAATATCCCGTTCCTGGGGCGGGCACAAGCCCAGAGCGAGGAGCACACTCGCACGCAGAACGAGTCGGACACACGGTCGGCCATGCTGCAGCATTACGTGACCGAGTTCAAAAAGACCGACAGTTCTTTACCTGTGCTCCCAGCCAGCTTGAATCCGATCAAGACCGACAAGAATCCCGGGCCGGGTGTCACCAATCCTGGACCCACTGCTCCGACAACGAGTACCGGGCCCGACAGTACGAATTCGAAAGACAAGAATTCGAGTGACAAGAACTCGAAGGATTCGAAGGATTCGACCGATCAGAATCAGTCGAACAATCAGAATCAGTCGACGAATCCGAACAGCAGCAACGCGAACACGTCGAGTAACGCGTCCACGACACCGTCTTCGCTGGACAGCACCACTCCCAGCAGCGTCACACCCAGTTCCTACAGCGGTACCGGCGCGTACAGCGGAACCGGCGGGCTCGGCGGAAACGCCGGTGACAACTCGTCCGGTGGCGGCGCGGGTCGCAGCGTGCCCGGAACGGGTACTCCGAATGCCGCTGCCGCGGCTGCTGCGGCGAATTCCCGCTCGGGTACCTCCAGCGCCGGAATGAATAATATGGGTGGTATGGGTGGCGCTAATCAGGGTAAGCGTGACGAGGACAAGGTACACAAGACGGCCGAGTATTTGACGAATGTCGAGAATGGTGAACTCCTCATCGGTGAACTCGATAAAACAATTCCCGGTGGAGTTATCGGTGCAGATTTCGGTAGCGCGAAAACACCGCCTCCGGAATAGTGAACAGAATCCACGCAGGCCAATATTTCGTATAGCGGTGGTGGCACCGGAAAGATCGATGGGAACAGACGTATGCCGGAATGGGCTTGGGAGCCGGACGATTTCGCGGCGCTGTGGTTCAGCGACGCCAACGACAGGATTCCGGGTCTGCTGCGGTTCACCAGCCGGTTCGCCTACCGTGACGAGTTCGAACTGCATCGTCCCGCCGTGCGTGCACGATACGGCGTGGATGAACTCGACCAGATCGATCTGGCGCTGCACACCGTGACCACCTCGGACATGCGTGTCGAAATCCTCGGCAGTACAACGAAATACAAAGGCAGCGAAGGGAAACCCCGGGCCTACCGGATCATCGGCGCCCGGAATCCGCACCACGCCACGGTGCTGTACCAACTCACCGAGGGCCAGATCGACGGCCGGATCCGCGTCCACTCGTACCGCCCCGAGCAACTCGGCGCCGGCCTGGTCACGGCGATCCGGGGCCGGGAACCGGGCACAGCGCAACCGATCATCGTGCACCCCAACGATCTTCGCGACAACCACCAATCCGCCACCGGCAAAACACCAGCAGAACGCTACCGCCGACTGCTGTCGGGTCGCGTCGACGGAAACGGCACCGCCGCACTCCTGGTCGGCCCGATCCACGCGAATCCCCAACCCGCACACGAGGTTTCGTGGTGCGATTTCACCGACGGCCGCTACCTGCGAGTCCTCGGCGAACACATCACCATCCGCCCCGCCACCGCCAAGGACCTGTCCGCCCGCTTCAACGCCTGGTTCGAGACTGCCGTACAACGCCAACACGAGGACGAACACGAACGCTGGTAGGCCCCAGTGTGGCTCGATCGGTCACTGCAACCAGGATGGTGGAGGATCGCTGCTGTATCCGAGGTCCTCGTCCCAATCCGAAGGCCCGACAACTTCATTGCGATCGTATCGCTTCGATCGGCGCTGGTAAGGATCCCACGGCGGCGGAGCTGTGGATCCCTGGGATGTATTCCTTGACATTGTTTGCGGCAGCGGGGCTACTTGGGGTGCGGCAGAACGTTCAGGGGCCGAAGATATCGGCGTGACGGCGGGCCGGGTGTTCCGCGATCGCCGATTAGCCTGCCGAGCAGTCTGGATGATTGCAGCCGACAGTCGTAATGGAGTTGATGTACGGAACACATTTTTCGCGATATACACTGCGGATACAATTCCGTACGGATCGAGCGTTACTCGCACGCCGCCATCGACTGACTTCGCCTCGAAGTTATGAGAATTTTGTGTAGATTCGGTTGATGCAGTTGTCCCCGCGCCTACACGTCTTGCCGGTGCCGTCGATCGAATCGTCGCGACAATCGAATGTCCGAGACGATCCGGGCTGCTACGCTGGAAAGTATCCTCGGCCAAACTGATCTGCGTCAGCACTCCCTCAGCGCTGACGGCGACTGTGATGAGACCGTCCCGGGAACTCGCCGAACCCCCTGCTGTCGTGGGATGTTGATCTGCGACTGCAGGTTTCCGAGTTTTTCTATCGATTGCCGCTAGGGCTGCGTCGAAATCAGCGATGTCCATTGCACCTCCACGTTTCAAGCCCAAGGCATCGCACCCCACTGGAATTCGAATTTCTGCCGTACATTGATTTCGAAGTGCAGCTCATAGAATCATCACCACCGGGTTGGAAGTTCCTGTCCACCTACACTATAGTCGATCGCTGTTATTCAACAGGGTCTGTGCGGCGGCAGCCGGTCGCACGAGGCATGGCGGGCGGATCGATTGACATCACAACATAACTGGGCAGGACCTGCCAGAACTCGAGCCGACGTCCGATCGACACCGTACCGACCTGACCAGCTGCAGCGGAGCGCAGCGACGAAGAGTGGGGAAACTGGAAGGTTGTCGAGGCGAAAGATGTGCTTTAATAGAGTCGCCCAGCGCTGAGGCTCAACATTAACACAACGGGGGAAGGTGGGGAGATTCGTTAGAGATGATAAGTAACAACGGGTAGCTTGCCTGGACCGGCGTATTGGCCGCTTCGATGCCACATGCCGATCAGATGAATTCCCCAGGGGTTCGGTACGCGATGATATCGGTCGGCGAATACCGATTCTGACGTGAACTGAAAGGTACTGCGATGAATGACGAACTACTATCCAATATTGCACGTTATCACGCTTATACGCAGGATTGGCTGCAACGGTTTAATTCGGTTGCGACTCCGAATAGAGTATCCGGCTACGATTCATCCGGACTGGTCACGGTTACTGTTGGGCCTCAGATTCGTTTTCTTGAACTCTATGTTGCTGATGACTGGGAACGTGGTCTATCTGCGCCATCGGTCAGCGCCGCAGTAACAGAGGCAGCGAGGGCCGCGGAACGTGCAGCCGCATCGGAAACCGCATCGGCCATGGTTGAAGAATCCGTCCTGGATCACCTTCAGGAAATGAGGCCCGAAGATTATCCTGCCACTCCGATAAATATGAATGCGGCGCTGCCACTCGACTATCGTACGAATCCGTCGCTCGACCAAATTCTCGACGAAGTCTTGACGCTCGTCGAGACAGGGACGGAGTCGGGTAGTCATGGGAACATCGTCGCCAACTGTCAAGAATTGGGCGACGCCGTCACTGTGATCTTGTCGCCGGACGGGGTGCTCATCGACTGCCACATCGCAGCAGGGTGGGCTAGTGGTCGTACCGGCGGAACGTTGTCCTGGGCGGTCAATGAGGCGGTAGCGGAGGCATCCGGTCGCCTTTCCCGCTTCACAGCTGCCGGTAGGTCTCGATCGGCAGCTGATCGGATTGCAGCAGATGCGATTGTGTCCATCAGCAAGCTTGGTCAGTAGAAAGGTTTCAGCATGTCCCCACACCCGTCAGCGCGGCAAATCAAAGTTGCCACGGACGATCTTCGAACCGAAGCTACGACATGGTCAAAGGAGTCTCAGACCATCGGTAATGTCTCATCCAAAATAGCTGGTCTGAAATTTAATAGAACTGAAGCAGGGATATTTCAAGAGATCGTCAACGCACATTCCGCAGTAATCGACTATGCATCGAGTCGTACCAAAGAAGGTGCTGCAGCATTTTCCCAAATATCGGCTGCATTGAAGAAAGCGGCCGACACTTATGATTACGAGGATCAACACTACGCGGCCCAGCTGAAAGATCTTTGGTGAGAGAGGTTTGACCAAGTAATGGATTTCAGTGTCGAACAGTTCGAGTCGATAATTAAGAAGATCGAGGACCAGCTCGGAATTCTGTCCGAGAAAGTAAATGGTGTCCCCGCCGTTGTGGACAGCGCTACCGCCCAATGGTGGGTGACCGATGCCATGGAGTCGGCGATTCGATACTGCGGAAAGGAGATCATAAAATTCGGAAAGTGGCTGTACAGCACAATCAAGGATCTACTCAAAGGGATTGCAGCTCCAGTGTACATGGCGATAAAGGCATGGGACTGGTACGAGATTCGTGGAACTGTGACTCAAATAGCAGGCGATCTGAATCCTGACCAGTCGCGAGCGATGAGGGAGTGGCAGGGCGCCGCTGAGCAGTCGTATAAATCTACTAGTACTGTTCAGAATAATGCAACTAAACGGATCGGCGACATCGCGGATAAGGCAGCCACATCACTCGCTATCGTCGCCACTGCCGGGTTGACATTCTATGCGGCTTTGCTGGGAATACTCTATAATGCAATCGCCGCCATGGTTAGCATGATCGTGGAACTTGGTTCAGGAGTGTTGTGCCTGGCAGGCATCGCGACTGTCATTGCTACGGGGGCGGAAACCTCTATATCGATCACGGGTATTGTCATAGCGATTACGGCACTCATCGCAGCGGAGACATCACAAATGTTCGCATTGATGTCGGCGACGACCGATAACTCCTCGTTTCCGAACGGTAAATGGCCAGATTCCGAGTCCTCGACTTTCAACGACTCGTCACGCTTGAACGGAACTGCGCCGTGGTCGGTAAAGTAGGTATGAAATCAGCCGAAAAACAAGGGTGGCGTAGTCATCCTCAAATTTACTTGCTGAGTATCGTAATGGCCGTGGGCAGTAGTTGGGAGGCCGATCGCCAGGTTAATTCCATTGGCTGGGATTCTACGAGTTACGTCGATCGGCTGGCGTATTTTTCTTATTTGGCGGTCATTGCTGTTGCGATAGTGGCAAGCCCGATCTTTTTGGTGCGCCGCCGACTTCCCAGGTGGACGCGCACAGTCACTGCGGCGCTCCTCGTCATCTGCCTTCCCGTGATAACATTTATCGGCGCTCGATTTTCTATCGAGGCGGCGCGTTTGCTCTCCATTGGCTACGTGATCATTTTGGCGTGCTGTTACTTACTCGTGGAAGTAGCGGTAATTTTGCTGATCAGAATCAACCATGAGAAGTTACGGGAGCATAATTCCGTAGTGTAAGGATCAAATTGTGTGGTCCACGCACTAGATCGAGATCACCGGTGCGGGTGAGCGTTTCGCCGAGCACGCCCGGCGGATCGTGGCGGCGATCGATGCGCTCGCCGCGAACCGGTCCGCAGCCTGGGCTTGGGTGGTGTCACCTATCTCCCGTTACAGACCAGCGAGGCCGGGAACTCCTTCTCGCGCAACGGGAAACGGGAACCTCGGCCGCCGTCGCAGCAGTCGCCGATCTGGTGCGCCGGGTGTGCGGGGAGACCGAGGTTCCGGACGGTCACCAGGTGATGGGCAGGTCGTAGACGCCGTAGACGAATCCGTCGTGTTTGAACTGGACCTGATCGAAGTCGATGGCCAGATGCAGGGTGGGGATGCGGCGGTAGAGGGTGCCGTAGACGACCTGTAATTCCATGCGCGCCAACGGTTGTCCCAGGCACTGGTGGACGCCGAAGCCGAAGGCGACGTGCTGTCTGGCCGTGCGGCGGATGTCGAGGCGGTCCGGATCGGGGAAGACGGCGGGATCGCGGTTGGCGATCTCGTTGACCAGGACGAGTCCCTCGCCGGCGCGGATGACGGTGTCGGCGATCTCGATGTCCGCGGTGGCCACGCGGCGTCGCCCGCTGTGCGCGATGTTCAGGTAGCGCAGCAGTTCCTCGACCGCGCTCGCGACCGTGTCCGGGTCGTCGCTCTCGCGCAGCAGGGCGAGTTGGTCGGGGTGCCGGAGCAGGGCCAGGGTGCCGAGCGCGATCATGTTCGCGGTGGTCTCGTGGCCCGCGATGAGCAGCAGGCGGGCCATGTCGGCGGCCTCCTCGCGGGTCAGCTCGCCGGTGCGGACCCGTCGTTCGGCCAGTTCGGACAGCAGATCGTCGGCGGGGTCGGCGATCTTGCGGCCCATCAGGTCGTAGAGGTATTCGTGCAGGCGCAGGGTGGCGGCGCTGCGTTCCTCGGGGGAGCTGTCGCGCTTGATGACGACCTTGGTGTTGTCCTGGAAGAAATCGTGATCCTCGTAGGGCACGCCGAGCAGGCGACAGATGACCAGCGAGGGCACCGGCAGCGCGAACGCGTCGACCAGGTCGGCGGGGCGTGGGCCCGCCAACAACTCGTCGATCAGCTCGTCGACGATCTGCTGGACCGCCGGACGCATGGCCTCCATCCGCTTGATCATGAACGGCGCGGTCACCATGCGGCGCAGGCGCGAGTGTTCCGGATCGTCCATGGAGATGAAGCTGAGTCCCTTGCGGGGCCGGTTCGGGTCGAGCCGGGTCTGATGCGGGAAGCCGGGGCGTTCGATATCCGCGCTGACCCGCGGATCGGCCAGTAGTCGCCGCTGTTCGGCGTGCCGGGTGACCAGCCACGCCGAATCGCCGTTCCAGAGCCGGACCCGGTGCAGCGGACCGGCGTCCTGGAAGGTGCGCAACTCGGGCGGCGGATCGAACGGGGCGGCGGTCGCGCGCGTCGTGGGGACCTCCGACAATTCCGGCCAGGCGTCGTCGGTCGAGATGATGGTGCTCGTCATTCTGTTGTCTCCCAACAATTTTCGGTTGTTCAACACATGGTGATCGGTGCTTGCCAGAGTGCGACGAGGACGTCGATCAGCCCCGTCGCGGTATCGGCCCAACTGGATCGGGCGGGCGGCACGCCGGACGCGAGCGAGCGTTCGCGGTCGGCGCACACCTGCAGGAGCAGGTGACTGGTCATCTGCTGGCGCTCGAGGCGCACGGGCAGCGGCAGCGCGGGCAGGCAGCTGTTCAGACCCTCGACGGTGCGCTGGAACGACGGTGAGCTGAACGCCTCGTCGGTCATCATCTCCTGGTACGCGGGATCGGCCGCCGCCTGCACGGCGAACCGCGCGTACCAGGTCGGATTACCCAGTGCCGCAAGGTGTTCGGTGAACGGCCGCACCAGGCAGGACACCCAGTCCCGCAGTTCGGCCGACGCGCCGATCCCGGTGAGCAGGTCTGCGCGGATCAGCTCGATCGAGGCGGTGTGCTTGCACACGATCGCCCGCAACAGGTCGGCCTTGCTGCCGAAGTGATACCCGACCGCGGCGTTGTTCCCTTGTCGCGCAGCCTCACTGACCCGGCGGCTCGACACCGCCGCCACCCCGTGTTCGGCGAGCAACCGTTCGGCGGCGGCGAGGATCAGCTCCCGCGTCCCCTCGGCCCGCGCGGTCCGTGCCTCGGTGCCGGACATCGGGCCTCCTTCGGTTGTTCCCGTTCCAGTGAACCCGCGCACATCGGTTAAGTCAAACGCTTGAAGTAAGTCGGCATGGTGTAGCGGGCTACACCACCGGTTCGGGACCGCACTCTCTCGTGACCGCGGCCGGATTTCGGAAAAGTTGCAGTCGGAAGTTGATCACCCCGACATCGCGATCCGAAAGAGAGTCTCCCATGAACGTTCCCGACAGCGTGGCCGTGATCGGCGCCTCGGCCGCCGGTCTGTCGACCGCGGAGGCGTTGCGCCGCAACGGATATCGCGGCGTCATCACCATGATCGGCGCGGAGGGCGAACTACCTTACGACCGCCCGCCGCTGTCCAAGCAGATCCTGTCCGGCGCGTGGGAGCCGCAGCGCGCGGATCTGCGCCCGGCGGACCACCTGCGCGACCTGGATCTGGACCTGGTGCTCGGTGAGTCGGCGGTGCGCCTGGACGTGGCAGACCGCGTGGTGCACACCGCATCCGGATCGCGGGTCCGCGCCGACGCCGTCGTCATCGCCACCGGCGTGCGGCCCCGGACGCTGCCCGGCGCGGATTCGCTGCGGGGCGTGCACGTGCTGCGGTCCCGCTCCGACGCGCTCGCCCTGCGTGCGGATCTGCTGCGCGCCACCCGGCTGGTCGTGATCGGCGAAGGGGTGCTCGGCTCCGAGATCGCCGCTACCGCAAGGACTATGGGGATCGACACCACGATCGTCGGCCCGCTCGCCGCGCCGATGGCCGGACAACTCGGCCCGGTGGTCTCGGCCCGGCTCGGCGAATTGCACACCGAACGCGGCGTGCGCCTGCACCTGGGCGCCGGTGTGGCCGAAATCGACTCGGACAGTGGGCAAGTCACCGGGGTGCGGTTGCGGACCGGGGAACGGCTGCCCGCCGATGTGGTGGTGGTCGCCATCGGCGCGACGCCCAACACCGAATGGCTCACCGACAGCGGCCTCACCCTGCACAACGGGATGGTCTGCGATGCGTATTGCCGTGCGGCCGAAGGGATCTACGCCGTCGGCGATGTCGCCCGCTTCTACCACGAGCACCTCGGCGACATGGTCCGGCTGGAGAACCGGACCAACGCGACCGAGCAGGCCGCCGCCGTGGCCACGAACCTGCTGGGCGGCGAACAGCCCTACACGCCCGTGCCCTACTTCTGGACCGATCAGTTCGACGCCAAGATCCAGGTCCACGGCTTCCTGCCGCCCGATGCCGATGCCGAGATCGTCGAGGGTTCCCTCGCCGAGGGCCGGTTCGTGGCCCGCTACCGGCTCGCCGGCCGGGTCACCGGCGTCGTCGGCTGGAACATGCCCAAACAGTCCCGCCTGCGTCGGCAGGAAGTCGTCGAGGCCCAATCGGCGCACAGCATAGGGAGTTTCGCATGAGAATCACGATCGACGAGGACAAGTGCGTCGCCTGCGGCCAGTGCGTGGTCGCCGCGCCGGAGGTGTTCGACCAGCGCGAGGAGGACGGGATTCTCGTTCTGCTGGAGGCGAATCCACCGGCCGATCAGGCCGACGCGGTCCGGGAAGCGGCTGCGGTCTGCCCGGCCCTGGTAATCACCGTTCACGAGTAATCACCCCCTGCGAGGAGGAAATATCATGTTCGAGTTGACAATTGCCGCGAATCGTCCGGAGTTCCCGGCGGCGCGGTCCGCGAAATGCCCGTTCCATCCGCCCGCCGAACTGCGCGAGCGGCACGCGCAGGCTCCGGTGTCGCGGGTGCGGATCTGGGACGGCAGCACGCACTGGCTGGTCACCGGCCACGCCGAACAGCGTGTGGTGCTGTCGGATCCGCGGGTCAGCGCCGACGAGCGCCGTCCCGGATTTCCCCACCAGAACGCCGGTATGGCCGAGACGCTCGAGCATCGGCCACTCACCATCTTCAATTCCGATGCCCCCGAACACAATCGGTTCCGGCGGCTGATGACGTTCCCGTTCACGCTCAAGCGTGTCGAGGCGCTGCGGTCGAAGATCCAGCGGATCACCGACGATCTGATCGACGAGATGCTCGCCGGGCCCGCGCCGACCGATCTGGTCACCGCGCTGGCCCTGCCGCTGCCGTCGCTGATGATCTGCGAACTGCTCGGAGTTCCCTACTCGGACAAGGAGTTCTTCCAGCGGCACGCCGCCGTGGCGGTGGACCGCAACGCGACCGCCGCGCAGAACGCGCGGTCCAGCATCGAGATCGTGGAGTACCTCGCCGGACTGATCAGCGCGCGGATCGACGATCCGGGCGAGGGCTGGGTCTCCGAGCTGGCCGCCCGGGTGAAAGCGGGGGAGACCACCGTGGCCGAGGCCGCGCAGCTGGGCGTGGTGCTGCTGATCGCCGGTCACGAGACGAGCGCGAACATGATCGCGCTGGGAACCCTTGCGCTGCTGCAAAATCCGGATCAGCTGGCGGTGTTCCGGGACAGTGACGACCCGAAGGTGATCGCGGGCGGCGTCGAGGAGATGCTGCGCTACCTGTCCATCGCGCAGCACGGACTGCGCCGGATCGCGACCGAGGACATCGAGGTCGGCGGCGTGCTGATCCGGGCCGGGGACGGCATCATCACACCGCTGCCGGTCGCCAACTGGGATCCGGCGGTGTTCCCCGAACCCGAACAACTCGACCTGCACCGCCCCGCGCGCGCCCACCACGCCTTCGGTTTCGGCATCCATCAGTGCGTCGGTCAGCAGCTGGCCCGGGTGGAGTTGCAGATCGTCTACGGCACCCTCTACCGCCGCATCCCCACACTCGCACTGGCGACCTCGATCGAGGAGATCGAATTCAAGGACGACATGTTCGCCTTCGGTGTGCACGAACTACCCGTCACCTGGTAATCGCCCTGTGACACAACATATTTCGAAAGGAATTCGTCATGAATGAGCTCAACGGTAAGGTCGCGGTCGTCACCGGCGGCGCGTCGGGAATCGGCCTCGCGTCGGTGGAGAAATTCCTCGACCGCGGCGCGCGGGTCGTCATTGCCGACATCAACGCCGAACGCGGCGAATCCGCCGCCGCGGCACTGGGATCGGACGCGGCCTTCAAGGCCACCGACGTCGCCGACGCCGATCAGGTCCGCGACCTGATCTCCTTCACCGACGAACGCTTCGGCGGCCTGGACATCATGTTCAACAACGCCGGCATCCCGGCCGCCATGCGCGCCAACTTCCTCGACGACGACCTCACCGATTTCCGGCGCGTCATGGACGTCGACCTGCTCGGCGTCATGCTCGGCACCCAGCACGCGGCCCGCTACATGGCCGAACACGGGGGCGGCTCGGTCATCAACACCACCTCCATCGGCGGCATCCGGGCGGGTTGCGGCCAGATGGTCTACCGCGCGGCCAAGGCCGGTGTCATCCACTTCACCAAGTGCGCGGCCATCGACCTGGCCCGATACGGCGTCCGGGTGAACTGCATCGCACCCGGTGCGATCGTCACCCCCATCCTGTCCGTCGCCACCGCGCACCTGGGCGACGGTGACGCCGCCACCCAGGAGTTGCGCGAGGTGATCAAGACCATCCGACCGTTGCAGCGGGAGGGCAACGTCGACGACATCGCCGAGGCCGCAGTGTATTTCGCGGGTGAGGGCTCCGCCTACGTCACCGGAACGGTGCTCCCCGTCGACGGCGGTATCGTTGCCGGGCACGCCTCGAACCAGATGCTCGACATCGAACAGCACCACGCCGAATCCCTCTCCGCGTGAACACATCTCGCGGACACCACCGCCCCCTGTACCGATCGTGAGACGGACAGGGGGCGGTTGCCGTCCGAACGGGTTTCACGCGAATTCGGCCGTGATGTAGTTCGCGGCGGCGGTCGTCCAGGGAGTGGCGGTGCCGGGCATGTTCTGGGCGGGGTACAGGACGTGCTGGCCCTGGGGGTACGGGGTGAGGTAGCCGATCGCGCCGGTGACCGCCTCCGTGTAGCGCTGGAGGTTGGTCAGGGGGTCGAGCATCAGGAATTCCAGTAGCTGGGCGAAGATCAGGTAGCTGATGTTTCCCAGGCGCGCGCCCTCGACGAACGAGAACGGTGAGATGCCCGCGTTGATGACGCGCAGTGGGGAATCGGGCGGTGAGGCGGTGATGATGTCGCCCGGATTCGCGTACTCGCGGGTCGCGACCGCGCCGGGCCAGGTTCCGCGCTGACCGTGCAGGCCGAAGGTCGTCGGCGGGCACAGGTCGTTCACCGAATCGCCGGCTTTCCGTAGGGGATTGGCGATGAAGACGGCGAAGGCGATCTCCAGCGGGCTGCCGTCGGTGTTGGTGTACTCGCCCGCCGCCACCCCCTCGAGGATTCGGCTCGCGCAGATCCCGCCCAGCGAATAACTCAGCAGCCCACAGACATTCGGCGATTGCTGGATCGCCTGGACGCCCGCCGCGGTGCCCAGCCGCACCGAGGTGTCCAGCGACGGTCCCCACAGATTCGGGTCCGGTCCGACCGAGGCGGGCCAGTCGGGTTCGAAGAAACGGAAACTGGTCGTCGGCAGCAGGCCGGTGACCGAGGCCAGCATGCCCGCGGGGGAGCCGTCCGCCTCGCGTGTCTCCCCGGTGCCTCGCAAGGTGATGATGTCGATCATGGAATCTCCTTGATCGCAACGATTTTCCGGTGTCCTCAGCGTAGCTCGCCGGAGGTTGCGGGCGACACCACCGGGGGATGCCGAAGCGGCGCGGTCGCTTCGGCATCGTGGATTCCGCTTACCAGCTACCGAACGGGCCGAAGTGGTGGAAGAAGCCGAAGCTGCCGGTCGGCGGGAAGAACGGGAATCCCGCGGAACCGCTCGGCGGGAACGGCGGATGCGGCGGCTGTGGGAACATGATCGGTACCTCTCGTCGAAGAATTCACCGAATATGGTGAATAATGAACCAGTCGTCGTGATGGTTCCGTTACACGCTAAAAAGCCCGGACGGATACGACACGAGGTGTTTCATTCAGAGCATGTGATGTATGTCATCGGTATTTCTCGACGAGAGGGTCTCGTATGGCGGTCGCGCCTTCGCGTAGACGGTTCCTGCAATCGATCGGCGCGGTGGTTGCCGCGGGAGCGTTGGGTGGTGCGGTCACCAGTTCGTGTGCCGTCGAATCCGGTACCGGCGTACCGGAATGGTTGCGTGAGCCCGCGGCCTCGATGCGGCCCCGGTTCCGCTGGTGGTGGCCCGGCGCCATGGTCGAGGACGCGCAGATCGCGGCGGAGGTCGAAGCGATGGCCGCGGCCGGATTCGGCGGGTTCGAGATCGGGGACGTTTGGGACAGCGTGTCGGGCGTCGGTGCCGAAAGTATCGATCCGGTGCGGTACGGCTGGGGCACGCCGCGCTGGCATGCGGCAGTCGCCACGGCGTTGAAAACGGCGAAACAGCATGGCCTGACTGCGGATTTGACCATCGGGCCGCACTGGCCGTCCGCGATTCCGGGGCTCACACCGGACGGTGTGGGATCGGCCAAGGAGATCGTCGCCGGTGCGGTCGAGGTGGCAGGTGGTGCGGTTTTCGACGCTGCGGTACCGGAACCCGCGACGCCGCCGAGCGGTGTCACCGAGGGAAATCCGGCTCCACCCGTCACCGCAGTGCTGCACGCTCTGCTCGCGGCCCGGCTCCAGCCCGGCAGTGCGGTGGGGGGCCGGGTCGTCGGGCTCGTCGCGGACTCGGTGACGGATCTGACCACGACCGTTCGCGACGGCCGGATCTCCTGGACGGCTCCGGACGGTTCCGCGTGGGCATTGATCGCGATATGGACGCGCGGCACCGGCCAGATCGTCAACGCGTACGACACGAAATCCAGTGCGGCCTCCCCGATGACCACACCCCAGGCATATGTTGTCGACCATTTCGGACCGGACGGTGCGCAGGCGGTCATCGATTACTGGGGCAGGAATCTGCTGCCGGACCCGATTCTCGACCTGCTGCGTGACGTCGGCGGATCGATATTCGAGGACTCCCTGGAATTGAAGGCCGTCGTGTACTGGACGCCGAATATGCCGAGAGAATTCGCCGAACGACGCGGCTACGACCTGACTCGCTATCTGCCGCTGATAGCGGGTACCGGATTTTCCTACGACGATGCGACAACTACCCGGGTGCGGCACGATTACGACCAGACCATCAGCGATCTCTACCTCGACAATCGCGTGGATAAACTGAAACAATGGTGCGAATCGCTCGGATTGCGATTCCGGAATCAACCCTACGGCGCACCACTGGATTCCACGCTCGCCGCCGCGCGCACCGATATCCCCGAAGGCGAATCGCTGGCATTCAGCGATCTGGATCGGTTCCGGACGCTGGCCGGTGGGCGGGACCTGGGCGGACGCGCGATTCTGTCCGACGAGGCCGGTGCCTTCCTGAACGGTGCCTACAACACCACCTGGAAACAGCTCATCACGACGCTGAACAGCAACTATGCGGCGGGCGTGAACCAGGTGATGATCCACGGATTCGCCTACGCGGACGCGCCCGGTGCGCAGTGGCCGGGTTTCGCGGCATTCAGCCCGCTGTTCGGCGGCACCATCAGTTTCGCCGAAGCCTGGGGACCGCGGCAGCCGAGTTGGGTGCACGCGCCCGATGTGTCGACCTATCTCGGACGATTACAGGCCGTGCTGCGGGCCGGATCGCCGCGCGTGGACGTGGCCGTATATCGCCAGGAATTCAACGCGTCGGCCGGAGCGTTGACTGGCAGCGCGGTCGGATTCTTCGATGATCCGGGGTTGCGTCGGGCCGGTTACACGTATCAATTCCTGAGTCACGGCGCGCTGACGTTGCCACGGGCGCGGGTCAGCGATGGTCGGCTCGCGGCGGACGGGCCCGGCTATCGGGCGCTGATCCTGAACGATCAGGCGACGATGCCGTTGGCCACCGCGAACACGCTGCTGGTATTCGCGCGCCGGGGATTGCACATCGTCGTCGTGGGCCGGGCACCGGGCAGCACTCCCGGATACCGCGATGCTCGATCGGAGGACGAACAGCTCTCGCGTGTCATCGCCGAGTTGCTGGCCGAGCGGACTGTCGTGCGGGTGTCCATGCAGGGGGACGTGCCAGCCGCGCTGACCCGCGTGGGGATACTTCCCGACGTTCGACCGGACGGCAGTACGGAGCTGCTGTCGGTGCATCGCGTGGACGGCGACTCGCACTATTACTACCTGTACAACGCGGGCAGTGCGGCGATCGACCAGTCAATCTCGTTGCAGGGGAACAGCATCGGCTATCAGCTGAATCCGTGGACCGGTGCCGCGAGCACAGTCTCCGATGCGCGGGGTAGTGACAACCTCGAGGTTCGGATCCGACTGGAACCGGCCGAGACAACGGTGATCGTGCTCGGTGCTGTCGTGGGTGGCACGTTGCGTGACCCCATCGATCGAGGCGAACCGCTCACGCTCGAATCGTGGACATTACGAGTCGAGGACTGGCGTCCCGGACCGACCGCCACCCGAACCGCGAAGACCGAACACACCGTGCACCTGGACCGGTTGACGCCGTGGAGCAAGATCACCGGCCTCGAGGACGTTTCCGGAATCGGCACCTACACAACCACTTTCGAGGTACCCGCCGAATTCACCCGAACGGGTGCGACGCAATTGAACCTCGGCGAGATGTTCGACACAGCCCGAGTGAGCCTCAACGGACAGCAACTGCCGCCCGTCGACGTGTTCCATCCCGTGGCCGATCTCGGCGATCGACTTCGCACCGGAGAGAACACCATCACAGTTCAGGTGGCGAGCACACTCAACAATCGATTGCGGATCAGCAGACCGGAACTCTTCGGCAGCCGGGAGCGACAGGACTACGGGTTGCTCGGACCGGTGCACATCACCTCGTACACATCGGGAACGCCTCACCCACGGCCATCGGGCGCATGACCGGATACGACCACCTGCACATCCTCATCGGACGCATCCGTCGACACCGCGACCTCCCCGACCGGCAGGTGAACGGTGAACGCGGTGCAGCCCGGAATGCTGTCCACGGTGATGGTGCCGTTGTGCGCCTTGACCACCGCGGCCGCGATGGCCAGCCCGAGTCCGGTGCTGCCCGCGTGCCGGGAGCGCGACGCGTCACCACGGGCGAATCGTTCGAAGATCTCCGATCGCACGTCCTGCGGGATGCCCGGACCGTCGTCGCACACCCGCCACACCGCACCGTCCGGATCGCCGAATTCGAGCGACACCATGACCGTGGTGCCGGGCGGGGTGTGCACGCGGGCATTGGCCAGCAGATTGGCCAGCACCTGATGCAGTTGGGCGGCGTCGCCGTGGATCAACAGCGGCCCGTCCGGTAGATCCAGATCCCAGATCTTGTCCGGATCGGCGATGTGCGCGTCGGCGAGGGCGTCCACGGTCAGCCGGGACAGGTCCACAGGACCGAGTTCGAGCGGGCGTCCGGCGTCGAGCCGGGCCAGCAGCAGCATGTCCTCGACCAGGTCCGACATCCGGTGCGCGGCGGCGTCGAGCCGTTCCATCACGGTGGCGATATAGGCGGGCAGGGTTTCGCGATTGCGGTAGACGAGTTCGGCGTAGCCGCGGATCGCGGCCAGGGGAGTGCGCAACTCGTGGCTCGCGTCGGCGAGGAAGCGACGCGCCCGGGTCTCGCTGGCGTGCCGCACCAACAGCGCGTCGGCGATATGGTCGAGCATCCGGTTGATCGCCGAACCCAGTTGTCCCACTTCGGTATTCGAGACCGCGTCGGCGGCCGGGACGCGCACCGGCAGGGTCACCTCACCGCGGTCCAGCGGTAGATCCGACACCTGCACCGCGGTGCGGGCGACCCGGTCCAGCGGCGCCAGCGCGCGCCGGATGACCAGCACGCCCGCCGCGATCGCGATGATCAGGGCGACGACGGTGATGATCCCGGAGATCATCAGCCCGCGCATGAGTGTCACGTCGACCGGGGCCATCGGCAGTCCGGTGATGAGAATCGTGTGCTGCCAGGTCCGGTCGACCATGATCCGGTAGTGGCCCGCGCCATCGATCGTCACGGTGGTCGGGTGGTCCATGGCCGCGAGCGCGGTGAGCTGCCGCTTCGCCCGCGCGGACAGGTCGTTGTCGGTGCCGTCGGGTTCGATCCGTCCGGCCGAGCGGACCCTGCCCTGATCGATGATCGCGCCGATCGCCCCCGACTGGACGCCGCCGCGATCCAGGAATGCCGGGCCCGATCCGACGCGTCCGGGGTGGGGATTCGGCGCTTGGGTGAACACCTGTGCGGAATGGGTCGAGCCGCCACCGCCACCGGATGATCCGCCGCCTCCAGACGGACCGGCGTGTCCCAGCGAGCCACCGGGACCGGACGATGTGTTGTCGGGCAGCGAGCCGCCGGGTTGCGAATTACCGGGCAGTGAACCGCCGGACTGCGAATTACCGGGCAGTGAACCGCCGGATTGCGAATTACCGGACAGCGAGCCGCCCGACTGCGAAGTACCGGATTGTGAACTGTCGGACTGTGATTGGACTCCCGCCCCGCCGGGCCCGGGATGATGCTCGCCCGGCGCGGGCGGCCCCGGAATGTGCGGATGCGGCACGGACACAGCCGAACTCGGCGGTGTGTACTCGGGTTGGGTCGTCGGTGCGACGGACGGCAGCGGCTGGGGCGTCGGCGTCGGGGTGTCCGTGGTCGGCGGCGTGGTGATCGGGGTCTGCGGCGGCGGTCCCAACCGGGGGCCGCCGCCCAATTCGAGCAGCGTGCGATCCTGGAAATCCATCAACTGCGTGTCGAGTTGATCCACGACCAATTTCTGCAAACCGAATTCGCTGGCGACGCCGATCCCGCCCACCACGGCCACCAGCAGAATCGCCTGCCCGATCAGTAACCGGGCGCGTAACGACAGGCGTCCTCGCGACCGGTATTCACGCCGGTTTGAGCACATAACCGGCGCCGCGCATGGTGTGGATCATCGGATCGCGGCCGTTGTCGATTTTCTTGCGCAGATACGAGACGTACAGTTCGACGATATTGGCCCGGCCGCCGAAATCGTATTTCCATACCCGGTCCAGCAGAAAGGTCTTGCTCAGCACTCGTTTCGGATTGCGCATGAACAGTCGCAGCAATTCGAATTCGGTGGCGGTCAGGACGATCGGGGCGCCCGCGCGCCAGACCTCATGGGTGTCCTCGTCGAGCATCAGATCGCCGACGACCAGCCGGGTGTCAAGCTCCGCGGCCCCCGCACCGGTCCGGCGCAGCAGCGCGCGCAGGCGCAACACCACTTCCTCGATGCTGAACGGCTTGGTGACGTAGTCGTCCCCACCCGCGGTGAAGCCCGCGATGCGGTCCTTGACCGTGTCCTTCGCGGTGAGCAGCAGCACCGGTAGGTCGGGGTCGCGCTCGCGCAGCCGGGTCAGCACGTCCAGGCCGGTCATATCCGGCAGCATGATGTCCAGGACCACGACGTCGGGCCGCGATTGCTGGACCTTCGCGATGGCCGTCGCGCCGTCGCCCGCCGTGACGACCTCCCACCCTTCGAAGCGCAGAACCATGGACACCATCTCGGTCAGCATCGCCTCGTCGTCGACCAGCAGCACCGTCACGGGGGTGCCGTCGGCGCGACGCAGGGCCGAGCGTCCGATCGGGGCGGAGATGCCGGTCGCGTACACGAACGGTCAGTCTGGACGCCGAACCTCCCGAAACACTGGGACGAGGCTATGTTTGAGCTGTGAAAGACCGCGCTCACAATTGTGGAAACCGTGCCGCGTGTATTTCCCGTGACGCAAATCCTATCAGCGCCGGAAGGGTGATCCACCACTCGATGCAATGAATGGAAATATCGATACTTCCGGTATTTCCATAAATGGTGGCGGAGATCGAACCGATCAACCGATCGGGCCGGTACTGCGGCGTGTGTGCGGGACCGGAACCGGTCGGTTGTGGGAAACCGTGCGTCGCCCTTCGCCGCTGTGTCGATGTGCCGGAGCGGTCGCATTAGCGTGATTGCGTTCGGCATATGCCTGGGAAATTCGGGCTCCGGTGCGGGACACCGCCGCCAGCGCGCCGCGCGCCCGCTCGCCGTTCGGCACCGCGACCGACAGGGCCGCCATCACCCGGCCGCCGGGCGCGCGCAGCGGCACCGCGATCACCGTGACGTCCGGATCCGGCATCCCCGGACAGTAGGCGCAGCCGGTGGACCGGATCTCGTTCAGCCTTCTGCGCAGCAGCGCCGGATCGGTGGCGCTGCGGCCGGACGGATCCTCGGTCAGCAGGGATTCCTGGAATTCCGGCGACGTGTGCGCCAGCAGCACCAGTCCGGGCGCGGAGGCCAGCAGCGGCAGCCGATCCGCGTAACGCCCGTTGCTGTGCACCGCGTCGAGCGCCGAGAGCCGCTCGACCACCACCATGTCCCGGCCCTGACGCACCGAGATCTGCACATGGTGACCGACGGATCCGAGCAGCTCCACCGCATACGGCTGGGCCACCCGGCACAGCTCGACCGCGGGGGCGGCCCGCGAGGCCAGCTCCCACATCCGCACACCCACCCGCACGCTGCGTTCGGCGTCGCGGACCAGCCAGCCGTGTTCGATGAGTTCGGAAACCAGCCGCGACACCGTCGGCATCGAGATACCGGTTCGCCGGGACAGTTCCGAGACCGTCAGCGCCGGGGTGCGGGGACCGAACGCCTCCAGCACCCGGACCGTGCGGGAGAAAGCCGATTCGCCGTTGGAATTCCTGGCCATATTTCGAGGTCCTCCATCCGGGTCCGCGGTCGGGATCGACGCGATCCAGGATTTTGCCCGCTCCGGCTGTGCGCAGTCGCTGCTGAAACTATGCCTGAGCTGTGAATATCGGCAGGGCCCGGGAAAGGTCAGGTCAGCGGGCCGATGGGGTGGCGCAGGGCATCGACGGTGAGGCGCTGGACGACCGAATCGTCCGGGAGGGCGAAGTGGTCGGTGGTGTGCCGCGGGGCGGACTGCTGCACGGTGACGGATCTGATGCCCGGTGTCGCCTGTTGCGGCGGCACGACCAGGCCGTCGGCGGTGGTGACGATATCGGTGTAATCGATTCCCGCCGTGGGGAATTCGTTGTGATGCAGCTCGGTCAGGAAGCTCGAGCCGGAGATGATTTCGCGGCAGCCTCCGCAGAGCGGGTCGATCAGGGGTGTTTCGGCCGCGAGCACGGTGTCGTAGGTGCCGATCGCCCGGCTGAGGTTCTCGATCTCGCGCAGTTGCCCGATGTCGGTTCCCTGCCACATCGGGCCGATGGTGACGAAGGTGCGGATCTTTGGCGTGGGATGCTGATGTTGCAGAACATATTGTGCGACAAGCGATCCCGCACCGTGCGCGACGATCGAAATCGGGGCCGGGCCGAGTGGGTCGAGGAAGCGGGACAGTTCGGCGGCGCTGTCCTCGATGCGGCTCAGACCGGCGGCGGTGATGCCGGTTCGCCCGAGCAGCGGGGTCGCGGTGGACGCGCCGTAGGTGAATGTCTTCGTGCAGAAGTTCGCCCGGTGCAGTTCTGCGGCGAGTCCGGAGAATTCGCTGTCGTTGCGGCCCGTATCGTGCACCAGCACGACCGGTGCCGAGCAGTGTGTCTCTGGCGGAACGGGATTCGCCTGCGCGGGTGCCGAGGTCAGAACGGCGGCCGAGATCGCCGTGGCCAGCGCCGTCAGTATGGGGGAATGGCGGAACCGGTCGATCATCGGGTCTCCGTGCTCTCGTGTGAGGCTCGAATACGCGGTGGCGGTGCGGGATTCGAGGTTCTCGTGGCTGCTCGCGACGCGACTCGAAGCAAGTGCCATCCTGTTGAGTACTGGAGACTGTACTAGAAAGTATGGTTGCCGCAAGGGTGATGTCGGCCGAATTCCCGCGCGCCGATATTCATCCTGTTTGCTAAACTCTGCAAACAACAGGCCGGTGCTGGTCACCACGACCGGCCGCCCCCGGAAGGAGTGGCTCAGATGCCCGGAGTGCGCAGGCCGCTCTATCAGATGAAGGCCGAATTCTTCAAAACCCTCGGGCATCCGGTGCGAATTCGCGTGCTGGAGTTGCTGTCCCAGCGCGAGCGCACCGTCGCGGAGATGTTGGCCGAGATCGGCGTCGAGGCGGCGAACCTGTCGCAGCAGCTGGCGATTCTGCGGCGCGCCGGGCTGGTCACCGGGCGGCGCGAAGGGTTGTCGGTCACCTACGAGATCACCACCCCCGAGGTGGCCGAGCTGCTTGCCGCCGCGCGCGCCATCCTGACCGGCGTCGTCGCGGGTCAGGCCGAGGCGCTCGAACAACCGGCCTGAGCCGATCCGATTCGAGTCGGACCCCGGTTGACCCGTCTGTTTGCTGTTTTTCTAAACTGAATACCCTGGCAGTTACGAAAGAGAGTCCCGCTGTGACCGATCATCCCGACGCCGTGGCCACCGTGCAGGCACCGACCGAGCACGACGGAATCCTGTCCTGGGTGGCCGAGGTCGCCGAGTTGACCGCGCCCGACCGCATCGTGTTCTGCGACGGCTCCCGCGCCGAGTGGGACCGGCTCAGCGCGGTGCTCGTGGACAAGGGCACCTTCGTCCCGCTGACCGCGAAACCCGACTCCTTCTGGTGTGTTTCGGATCCGGAGGATGTGGCGCGGGTGGAGGACCGCACCTTCATCTGCTCGGAAAACCGCGCCGACGCGGGCCCGACGAACAACTGGGTGGATCCGCTGGATATGCGCACGGTGATGACCGAGCACTATCGCGGCGCAATGGCCGGACGCACCATGTACGTGATCGCGTTCTGCATGGGCCCGCTCGACGCCGAAGACCCGAAATACGGCGTGCAGATCACCGATTCGGAATACGTCGCTGTGTCCATGCGGATCATGACCCGCTCCGGCGCGCAGGTGTGGGAAAAGCTCACCGCGGGAACCGATTTCGTGAAGTGCCTGCACTCGGTGGGCGCGCCGCTGGGCAGCGGGCAGGCCGACGTGCCGTGGCCGTGCGACACCACCAAGTACATCTCGCACTTCCCCGAGAGCCGGGAGATCTGGAGCTACGGCTCGGGCTACGGCGGTAACGCGCTGCTGGGCAAGAAGTGCTTCGCGCTGCGCATCGCCTCGGTGCTGGGTCGGGACGAGGGCTGGCTGGCCGAGCACATGCTCATCCTGAAACTGACCTCCCCGCAAGGCAATACGCATTACATCGCGGCGGCGTTCCCGTCCTCGTGCGGTAAGACCAACCTGGCCATGCTCGAACCGGCGCTGGAAGGCTGGACCGCCGAAACCGTCGGCGACGATATCGCCTGGCTGCGCTTCGGCCCCGACGGGCGGCTCTACGCGGTGAATCCCGAGGCCGGATTCTTCGGTGTCGCTCCCGGAACGGGTGCTAAGACGAACCCGAACGCGATCGCCACCATCGAGGCCGGTAACTCGATCTTCACCAATACCGCCCGCACCCTCGACGGCGACATCTGGTGGGAGGGGCTGACCGACACCCCGCCCGCGCGGCTCGTCGACTGGCACGGTCAGGAGTGGACCCCGAAATCGGGAACCCCTGCCGCACACCCGAATTCGCGGTACTGCACGCCCATCGAGCAGTGTCCGTCGGTCGCGCCGGAATGGGACGATCCGGCCGGTGTGCCGATCTCCGCGATCTTCTTCGGCGGTCGCCGCAAGACCACGATTCCGCTGATCGCCGAGACGTTCGACTGGGCGCACGGGGTGTTCACCGCGTCGGTGCTGTCCTCGGAGACCACCGCGGCCGCGGCCGGACAGGTCGGGGTCGTGCGGCGCGATCCGATGGCGATGGTGCCGTTCCTGGGGTATCACGTCGGGGACTACTTCGCGCACTGGCTGTCGATGGCCGAGCGCGAGGGTGCGCGGTTGCCGAAGATCTTCCAGGTCAACTGGTTCCGGCGCGGTGCCGACGGGCAGTTCCTGTGGCCCGGCTTCGGCGACAACGTGCGGGTGCTGAAGTGGGCGCTCGAGCGTCTGGACGGCGCCGCCGAGGCGATCGAAACCCCGATCGGCTACCTGCCGACCGCCGACGCGCTGGATCTGACCGGTCTGGACGCCGCCGCCCGCGATCTGGTCCGGCACGCGCTGAGCGTCGACATCGACGAATGGATCGCCGAAACCGCATCCATCGACGACTGGTACGCCTCGATCGGCGGCGACCGGCTGCCGGGAACGCTGCGTGAGCAGCTCACCGCGCTGAAGCTACGATTGGCCCAAACCCTGTGATCACACCCGAGGCAGGCACAGCGCCGATGAACGACCGCACCACACCGACACTCGTCCAACGCATTCGCTACATCTGCGGCGGCACCCTGCCACCGCAGATGTCGGACTGGGTGATCAACGATCTCACCGGTCCGGGCGCGGTTCGCCGCTACCTGCTGCGCATCCTGGTGCCGATCCTGGTATTGCTGTGCCTGTTCCTGCTGATCCCCGGTCCGATGTGGATGCGGCTGGCCATGATGGCGCTGCTGTATCTGCCGCTGATCTACTTCACCATCGCCCTCATGTACGTCTACCGCCGCGCCCGCCTCACCAGCCACGGCCTGGACCACACCCTCGCCGACAGCGGCCAGCGTGATCGCGCCGCCGCCGAACGCGAAGCCTACGAACGTCGTCACGGCAGGGCCTGAAGCGGCGTCTCTGGAACCCCGGCGTTTCTGAATCTGTTGGGGCGCTGGGGATTCGAAAGTCGAGTGCCCGGTCTTCGTGTCATGCGGGTGGGGTGGGGTTGCGTTATTCTGCGTCGTCGACAAGGGCGCTCGGGTCGGACGATCTGAGCGCGCGGGAAGGTGATGATGGCGGACGAGCGAGACCTGGCGGGCCGGGTCGTGGTGGTGACCGGGGCCAACAGCGGCATCGGGCGCGCGGTGGCGGCGGATCTGGCGCGGCGGGGCGCGACGACGATCCTGGCCTGCCGGAATCCGGACAAGGCGCGAGCCGCGGTCGCGGAACTGCGGGAACTCACCGGGAACGAATCGGTGCGGTCGGTGGAACTCGATCTGGCCGATCTGCGCAGTGTCGAGCGGTGCGCCGGTGAGTTGATCGAGAGCATCGACGGTATCGACGTGCTGGTCAACAATGCCGGTGGCGCGGTGCCCGAGCGACGGCTCACCGCGCAGGGGGTGGAGGAGACGTTCGCGTCGAACTACCTCGGGCACTACGCGCTGACCCGGCTGCTGCTGGCCCACCTGCGGCGCGATCCGCAGGCCCGCGTGGTCAACGTCAGCTCCAACGGGCACAAGTACACCAAGGGAATCCCCTGGGACGACCCGACCTACGAGCACGGCTACGGCGGTCTGCCCGCCTACGGGACGGCCAAACTCGCGCAGATCCTGTTCACCCGCGAACTCGCGCACCGTTTCGGCGAATCCGGTATCCACGCGTCGGCGATCCATCCCGGATTCATCGGCTCGAACTTCTACGCCCGGGATCGGATGGGCGGTGCGATGACACTGGTCATGAAGCCGATCGTCGGCCTGTTCGCCAAGACGCCCGAGCAGGGCGCGCGGACCGTGATCCAGCTCGCCACCAGCGACGACGTCCTGTCGACCAACGGCGCCTACTGGGCGAACGGCGCGACCGCCACCGCCTCGGCGGCCGCCACCGACGACGAATCGGCGAAGCGGCTCTGGGAACTCAGCGAGCGCATGGTCACCGACGGGGGCGTCGCGCTGCCCGCAGCCTGACGAGTCGGCGGCGGTGGTCATCCCGGGACCGGACAGGCGCCGGGATGACCACTCGCACAACGGGTTCGCTCAGGTCATACGTTCGTAGACGCCCTCCTCCGCGAAATCCTCGAAGTCCATGTTCGCCAGGTCCAGATTCGTACTGATCTCGATGGCGGCATCGGGGACCAGGCGGAACTGGGTGATGAACTCCTCGTCCTCCTCCTCGAAGGGGAGGCCGTCCCATTCGGTGGTCACGGCGAGCAGGGGAAGTTCGGGCTCGCGCATGGTGATCGCGTCGGCGATGAAGATGGCTCCCGGCGTCTCCGGCTGGGGTAGCGCGTCGCAGACCTCGCGCAGCACCTGTTCGGTGGTGGCTCCGGCCAGCCGGGGATCGGTGACCGGGTGCGGGTCCACCGGATCGTTGTCGATCCACGGTGTGCGCATCTGTTCGAGCAGCCGGTTCCAGGCGTCGTCGTCGGTGAAGTCGGTGCGAATCACCAAGGGGGTCATGCTTTCCCAGCCCTCGATCACCAGCAGCGGTTCGGTCGTGGAGGTGGATCTCGCCTTCGGCTGGAGCACACCGCCGAGCAGTTCACCGCTCAGCGCGACGGCGTCGGGGACGATTCCGGCCGTGCGGAACAGCAGCGTGTGCCGGTGCAGATCGTGCACGAGTTCGTGCAGGGCGGTGGCCACCTCGGGGATCCTGGTGCCCCGGCGGCGGCGCGGGAATTCCCGGATCTCGGTCACCACCTCGCCGTCCTGCTGCACGGTGAATTCCGCGAGATCACAGCCCGATTGCCGTACGGTCGCCACCCACGCGGCCGGCGCCTTCGTCCGCAGGTGCGGATCGTCGGTCATCAGCAGCACGTGCGAGCCGACCGCGAGGGCCGCCACGATGGCCCCACCGGCGGGATTCATGGCGTCCCGGTACCTTCGCAGTTCGGTCCAGGTGCCCAGGCCCGGCGTGACACCGAGTTTCCCGAGGGCTTCCTCCGGGGTGGTGTCCCGGGCCACCGACACGGCGTATGCATCGCCGAGCAGAGTGGTGAACCAGGCCGTCAGAGTGTCGTCCTGCGCGAGTGCCGGTTCCCGGATCGGGGCCGGGCGATGCGCGCGCGGCGAGGAGGCCCACACCAGGGCTCCGTTCTCGTCGAGCAGCTCGGCCCCGCCCCGCTCGACCACCAGCTCGACACCCGGACCGGAAATCTGTTGCAGCACAGTGCCATTGGCATCACGCATGCGCAGGAAGCCGTCGTCATCGAGGGTCAGGGCGTTCTCGGTGTCGGGGAACACATCCCAGTGCGAGGTCTGCCCGTTCATGATGATCCGCACCACGCGACCGTCGTGGAACAGCACGGTCGACCCGTCGTCACTGGTCAGCGACTGCCCACACAGGCTCTCACCGCGACGCAACCTCGCGCCCCTGGGCACCGGGCGGGATTCGGCGTCGGCGGGTACGTCGGGGATTCCGGTGCTCCACACCGTCTCGCCCTCGGTATCGACCAGCGCCAGCTCACCGCTGTCGCGCAGTTCCAGCCGCTGCACCCCCAACCACGCCGTACCGGTGCTCCACATGTGATTGCCGTGGTGATCCCAGCCCACCAGATCGCCGTCGGGGCCCAGGCACAGCAGGTGCGAGCCCGGCGAGTCGCTGATCCACACCCGCTCGCGAGTGCTGTTGTCGCGCACTGCGAACGAGGGTTCGTAGGGCGAGTGCAGCGCCGTGAACCGCCCCGACGGGGAGGTCAGCGACTGCATCGACAGGCTGCCACCCAGCGGCAGCCACGACCCGCCGTACTGCCACCGCGACGTGTCCGGCCCGACCTCGTGCGCCGCCACCTGCCTGGTCTGGAGCGCCTCGCGGGCCGGAACCGCCCTGGACACCTGAGCCTGCATCATCGGCCGGAACTCGGCGGCGACCATGGGCGTGAGTTCCACCCGCATCTGCTCGTTCGTCAGCTTCTGCTGATGTACCTCGGCCGCCTTCAGCGGTACGGTCGCACTTCTGGCCGCCGACGGTGCGATGTATTCGGAAAACGCCGTCGCCGCAACATCGGCTTGTGCGGAGGGCTGGTCGGGGCGAGGCGCTTTCGGGTCACCGGACTGCGGCGCGACAGCACTCGCTCGCGCGGCGACGGTGCCCCGATACGTCAGCGGGGCGAGTCCGGCGGGACGGCGAAAACCCGCGAAACCGTCGTCGGCCAGAAACCGCACGTCTCGCAGCTGGAGATCCGGCGAGCCGTGATTCCCGGTGATGTCCAGGCGATAGTGCGTATACGGCACGGGTTCCGCGATTCGGTAGGTGCGGGACTGGTGCCGGTCGGTGAACGATCGATCGGAACGGATGTCGAGGGTGTGCCACCGCTGCCCGTCCAGCGAACCGCGCAGCGTCCACGCCGACGGATCGCGGTCCGGTGCGTCGTTCGCGGAGGTGAGCACGTACTGATCGACCGTGGTCGGCGCGGTCATCCGGAATTCGAGGGTGGCTCGTCGCCGCGGGGCGAACCACTTCTCGTCCGACGCGCGCAGCAGATTCGCCGCCACCTCGCCCGCGGCGCGATGCTCGGCACTGGCCGTCACACCGGCCACGAGGTCGCCGACATCTCGCGAAACCAGCGTGATCGACGAGGTGTCACCCGATTCGGTCGACCATTCCGCCGTGGCGAGTTCGGTGCGGTCGCCGTCGTCGATGAGAATCCGCAGCCGGCCGGTCGAATTACCGGGATCCGTTGGCCCGGCGTCGATTTCGGTGGTCTCGGTGGCGAATTCGTACCCGTGCGCGACCTCGCCACCGGGCGCGTCCCAGTCGGCGAGTTCACCCATCAGCTCCAGCACCCGGCCGTCGCCGTCCTGGCGATGCCCGTAGCAACTCGCCATATCCGGCGCGAACCCCAACGTGGAGCGCACACCATCCCGGGTGGTCCAGGACAGCCGGGCGGGCAACACTCGATCGGCCTCGCTCAGCCGTATCAGCATGCGCGGCGCGTGGGACCACCCCTCGTCTCCCCACTCGCGCCGCCACATCCGAAATATGAACGCGGACATCTCGTCCGACACCGGTTCCACCGTTCCTCCTCATCAGATCCGGACGCCGAAAACAAACCCCCGGCGACACACCGTTGTACCCGACCATCACCCGGACGGTCGCGGACATCGGACCCGCGACTCCCGAAAACGCTTGCCGCGAGCCCGATCTCGACGAGCCACGACCGATTCGTGCGCGGTCCGACATCCGTGTGCGGGACCGAGCATAAGCGTGGGTACCGACACATTCCGGGCGAGCGGTGTCCGCCCAGGTCAGCGGCGCAAGCGTGGGTCCCGGTGGCGGTGTGCGCCAACCGTGTTCGCGGCCGCCGCCCGACGTACCCTGTGCCCACACGTGACACCGGGGCAGCAGCCGTCACACCGAGAGAATCGAGCCGACGATGACGTATTCGATACCGCTGATCACCATGGGCGACGAGCGCCGGTTGCTGGAGGACATGCTGGATCGCAATCGAGCCGAGTTGATCAATACGGTGCGCGGGCTGTCCGAGCGCGATGCCCGTCGCCGGTTGGTCGCGTCGGTGACCACGCCGATCGGGTTGGTCAAACACGCGGCGGTCGCCGAGCGGATCTGGTTCCAGCACATTCTGGCGGGGGTGCCCAAGCACGAGATCGAGGGCGGCACGACCGCGGGCGAGGCGAGTTTCGTTGTCGGCGAAAAGGAGTCGGTGGACGCGGTGATCGCCGAGTTCGAGGGGGTGAACGAACGGTCCCGCGCGATCGCCGCCGGATTCGATCTGGATCAGCTTCGCACGCATCCCCGGCTCGGCGAGGTCAGCCTGCGGTTCATCTATCTGTTCCTGATCGAGGACTTCGCCCGGCACTGCGGCCACGGCGACATCCTGCGCGAGCAGATCGAGCACCCGGCGGGAGGAATCCAATAATTATATGACTGCACGACGAAATCCGTATTGGCCGCCGAAAGTCCTGCCGTTCTACGCTTTCCGAAGCGCGGCGGATACGCATTGCGACGCCTCGCACATTCATACGAGCTCCGTTTCGGAGCCGTGAGAGGAGGTCCCGGCGTGGACATACAGGACCAGGATTGGGCGCAGGTATTGGGCTTCGATCGGCTGCCATATCACACCGTCGATAAACGGGTGGCCGATCTGCTGGATATGACGGGCCGCAAGGCCGCCGTGACGGGTGCCGGTGGCGACGGTCTGGGATATGCGATCGCCGAGCGGCTGGCCGGCTGCGGCGCGGATGTCGCGCTCATCGGGCGGACGTTCGAGAAGGTGGAGCGTCGCGCGGCCGAGATCGAGAAGCGTTGGGGCGTAACGGCTGTGCCGATCAAGGCCGACATGTCGGACTGGGACCAGGTGCACGCGGCGGTCCGGGCGAGCCGCGACGAGCTGGGCGGTCTGGACCTGATGATCAACAACCCGGTCATGGTCTCGGCGGGTGCTTTCGATCGGCACACCAAGGAAGAAATCGACCTGACCGTGCTGGGCAGCCTGACCATGATGATGTACGGCGCGCACGCGGCGCTGGAACATCTGCTGCCGCAGGGCTCCGGCAAGATCATCAATATCGGGGCCGTCGCGGGCCGGGTGCAACAACCCGGACTGACCGTGTATTCGGCGTGCAAGGCGGGCGTCATCGGATTCACCCGGAATCTCGCCTACGAATACGCGCGCCGGGGAGTGAATGTGTTGGCGGTCGCCCCGGGCATCATGCTCAAGGACGAGATGAAACGTTATCTCGTCGACCCGCACAACGACGCCGAGCGCGCCGGACGCGAATCGATCGCCGAATCCATCACCCAGCGCGTGCAATTGGGCCGCGCGGCCCTTCCGCAGGAGGTGGCCAATGTGGTGGCCTTCCTGGCCTCGGACGCGGCGGATTACATGTGCGGGCAGACGATCGACGTCGCCGGTGGACAGTGGATGGGCTGAGCCGTGCCGACAATCGATGAGATATTGCAGCAGGCCGTCGCGACAACCGGTCTGGATGATTTCGGGGACGATTCTTTCCGTGCGGGCCTCGGCATTCTGCTGAATTCGCTCGACCGTGAGGCGCGGCTGAACTCCGAGGGCGAGGCATTCTTCTACGACCGCATCGCCCGCTATCTGAGCCAGCGGTTGCAGGTGGAGGACTGGTACCGGCGGCATCCGGAGATCGATGACGTCCCCATCCAGGGCCCGCTGGTCGGAATCGGCCTGCCGCGCACCGGATCCACGGCGTTGTCGATCCTGATGGCACAGGATCCCGAGGTGCGCTATCTGCGGCGCTGGGAATCCTCGCAGCCGTGCCCGCCACCCTCGACGGTGTCGGGCGTGGATCCGCGCATTCCGGTGGGCAAGGGCGAAATGGTCGGCACCCGGCATCATGTGCCCGTCGACAAGGACGGGCCGATGGAATGCCACGAGCTGATGGCCCTGGATTTCAAATCCCATATCTTCCATTCGTTCGCACAGATTCCGACCTATTCCGCGTGGCTGGTGCACGAGGCGGATCTGGCGCCGACGTTCGCGTATCAGCGGCGGGTGATGAAACTGCTGCAATGGGGTGAGCCGACCCGGCCGTGGCGGTTGAAGACGCCCTCGCACGTGCTATTCCTGGACGCGCTCGATCAGGCGTTCCCGGAAGCGAAATTCGTGATGACACACCGGGATCCGACCGATGTGATCCTCTCGGTGGCCGAACTCTACGCCGATATCATCGGCCGCTACTCCGACCATCTCGACCGGCCCTATATCGGACGGCTCAATGTCGAACACTGGACCCTCGGCATGCGACGCACGCTGGATTTCCGCGCGGCCGGTAACGATCACCGGTTCCGCGATATCGATTTCCGTGCGATGCAGGCGGATCCGATCGGGGAGATGAAGGGCCTGTACGGCTGGCTCGACGAACCGGTGTCCGGGGAATTCGAACGCCGCATGCTCGCCTGGTGGAATACCGCCGCGCAGGAGCGGGATCCGAGCCGCAAGGCCGATCCGATCCTGTTCGATCTGGATCTGGACCGGATCAGGCCCGAATTCGCCGAGTACGTGGCGCACGCGGAGCGCTGGACCGCGCGCTGACCCGCGGCACGGAATTGTCTGGAATCAAAGGAGATTCGTGATGCGCGGATTGCGCGAGAAAGCGTTCGTCGTCGCCGGTGGCGCGACCGGAATCGGTGCGGGCACCGCCGAGCGGCTGGCCGCGGAAGGAGCCCTGGTCACCGTCGGGGATATCAATCTCGCCGGTGCGGAGGCCACGGTCGAGCGGATAGCGAAGGACGGCGGCCGAGCCATTGCCGTCGAATTCGATCTGGCCGACGACGATTCGGTGCGCAGGATGGTGGATCGCACCATTGCCGAATTCGGTGCGGTGCACGGGCTGCACAATGTCGGCGCGGATCTGTCCCCGGCCAATCTGGGCCGGGACAAGACGCTGCTGGAGACCGATCTCGAGGTCTGGCAGCGCACGCTGGATGTGAACCTGCTCGGTTATGTGCGCACCTGCCGGGCGGTGCTGCCGCATCTGCTCGAACAGGGCGGCGGTGCGATCGTGAACACCTCCTCGGGGACCTCGCTAGGCGGTGACGCCTCGCGGGTCGCCTACGGCGCGTCCAAGGCGGCGGTCAATCAGCTGACCAGGCATATCGCCATCAATTGGGGTAAGGACGGCATCCGGTCCAACGGTGTCATGCCGGGGCTTGTGATGGGGGAGACGGTTCAGAAGCAGAACGATCTGGAATTGCAGCGGATGTTCGTCTCCGCGGCCCGCACCACGCGGCTGGGACGGCCGGACGATCTGGCCGGAGTGGTCGCCTTCCTGCTCTCGGACGAGGCGGAGTGGATCAACGGGCAGATGTGGTTCATCGGTGGCGGGGCCCACCTGCGCCAGTGAACGGCGTTGGTACGCAAAGGAGTTCGACATGACGACATCTATCGACGCGGTCGGGTTGACCCATCTGCAACGGCTCGAGGCCGAGAGCATCCAGATCATGCGGGAGGCGGTCGCGGGCAGCGAGCGGCCGGTGCTGCTGTATTCGGTCGGTAAGGACAGTTCGGTGCTGTTGCACCTGGCGCGCAAGGCATTTCATCCGTCGCGGCTGCCGTTTCCGCTGCTGCACGTGGATACGACGTGGAAGTTCCGCGCGATGTACGAGTTCCGGGATCGGATCGCGGCATCCGGCGATCTGGATCTGCTCGTGCACCGCAACCCGGAATGCGTTGCGCGGGGTATCAATCCGTTCGATCACGGCTCCGCGCTGCACACCGAGATGTGGAAGACCGAGGGGCTCAAACAGGCCCTGGACGGGCACGGTTTCGATCTGGCGTTCGGCGGCGCGCGCCGGGACGAGGAGAAATCCCGGGCCAAGGAGCGGATCTTCTCGCTGCGATCGGCGCAGCACCGCTGGGATCCCAAACGTCAACGCCCGGAACTGTGGCGGGTGTACAACACCCGCAAACGGCCCGGTGAGAGCCTGCGGGTGTTCCCGCTGTCGAACTGGACCGAACTGGATGTGTGGCAGTACATCCATCGGGAGCGGATCCCGATCGTGGATCTGTATTTCGCCGCGCCGCGCCCGGTCGTGGAGCGCGACGGCATGCTGGTGATGGTCGACGACGATCGAATGCGATTGGCGCAGGGGGAGATTCCCGAACAACGCATGGTGCGGTTCCGCACGCTCGGCTGCTATCCGCTCTCGGGCGCGGTGGAGAGCACCGCGACCACACTGCCGGACATCGTGCGGGAAATGTTGCTCACCACCAGTTCCGAACGGCAGGGCCGGATCATCGACCGTGACGCGACGGGCTCGATGGAGCGCAAGAAGCAGGAAGGCTACTTCTGATGGCGCACACCACGAACGACCTGGTCATCAGCGATATCGAGGAGTATCTGCGGCGGCACGAGCACAAATCGCTGCTGCGGTTCATCACCTGCGGCAGCGTGGACGACGGGAAGTCCACGCTGATCGGCCGGTTGCTGTACGACTCGAAACTGGTGTTCTCCGATCATCTGGCCGAGTTGGAGCGGGATTCGAAAACCGTTGGCACACAGGGCGGTGAACTCGATTTCGCACTGCTGGTGGACGGTCTGGCCGCCGAACGCGAACAGGGCATCACGATCGATGTGGCGTATCGGTTCTTCTCCACCGAACGGCGCAAATTCATCGTGGCCGACACCCCGGGCCACGAGCAGTACACCCGCAATATGGTGACCGGGGCCTCGACCGCCGATCTCGCGGTGATCCTGGTCGACGCCCGCAAGGGCGTGCTCACGCAGACGCGGCGGCACAGTTGTCTGGTGTCGCTGCTGGGCATCCGGCACGTCGTGTTGGCGGTGAACAAGCTCGACCTGGTCGGGTATTCGCAGCAGCGATTCGACGAGATCGAAAGGGAATACCGGACTTTCGCGCACAGCGTCGGCCTGGAGGAGATCGTCTGCATACCGATGTCGGCGTTGCGCGGGGACAACATCATCGACTCCGGTCCGAATATGCCGTGGTACTCCGGGCCGACGCTGGTCGGGCAGTTGGAGTCGGTGCCGATCGCGGACGAACGCAACGCGCGGCCGTTCCGGCTGCCGGTGCAGTGGGTCAATCGGCCGGACTCGGAGTTCCGCGGGTTCTCAGGTCAGATCGCCGGTGGCACAGTGCATCCCGGCGACAAGGTGCGGGTGCTGCCGTCGGGGCGGGAGAGCGTGATCGCCCGAATCGTCACCGCGGACGGCGATCTGGACGTGGCCGTCGCGGATCAATCCGTGACGGTGGTGCTTTCGGACGAGATCGACGTCAGCCGGGGCGATGTGATCGCGTCGGCCGCCGCGGCTCCCGGCGTGGCCGATCAGTTCGAGGCGCAACTGGTGTGGATGAGCGAGCAGCCGATGCTGCCCGGCCGCACCTACCAGCTCGAACTCGCGACCAGTTCGGCCGTCGCGCAGATCGCGCAGCCCAAGTACACCATCGATGTCGACAGTCTCGAGCACACCGCCGCGCGACAGCTCGAACTCAACGAAATCGGTGTCGTCACTTTACATCTCGACCGGCAGATCCCTTTCGATCCGTATGTCGAGAATCGGGACATGGGCGGCTTCATCCTGATCGATCGGCTCTCGCAGGAGACGGTCGCGGCCGGGATGCTGCGGTTCGCGCTGCGTCGCGCGCACAATATCCACTGGCAGGCGCTGGACGTCGATCGGCGGGCGCGTTCGCTCGCGAAGGGGCAGCGTCCGGCGGTGGTGTGGTTCACCGGCCTGTCCGGCGCGGGCAAGTCCACCATCGCCGATCTGGTCGAGAAAAGCCTGCACGAGCAGGGGTTCCACACCTACCTGCTGGACGGGGACAACGTCCGGCACGGCCTCAACGCGGATCTGGGCTTCACCGACGCCGACCGGGTGGAGAACATCCGCCGCGTGGTGGAGGTCGCACGGCTGCTCGCCGACGCCGGGCTGATCGTACTGGCCTCCTTCATCACCCCGTTCCAGGCCGACCGCGCCCGCGCTCGCGAACGCATCGGCGACGGCACATTCCTGGAGGTCCACGTCGATGCCCCCTTGGAGGTGGTCGAGGAACGCGACCGAAAAGGCTTGTACGCCAAGGCCCGTCGCGGTGAACTGGTCAACTTCACCGGCATCGATTCCCCCTACGAACCACCGGAGTCCCCGGAACTGCGCCTGGACTCCAGCGGCACCCGAACCCCACGCGAACTCGCCGATCAGGTGATCGATCGGTTGCGCACCGCGGGCATTCTGCGACCTCCCGACGCGGAGGGCTCGGTCGATGAGTGAAAATAGCTCGGCCGCAACAGTAGTCGATGATTCCGGCCGTCTCGACAACGCCTCGCGGCTGCGTATCTTCACGGTGCTGACGATCATCGTGCTCTACACCGAGGTCGCTCCGATCCAGTACACGATGGTCGCGGCCGGATTGCAGAAGATGTCGAAGACGTTCTCCGGCGTCGGCGGAAATATCAACTGGGCGGTGATCATTCTGGGCATCGTCGGTGCCGCGGCGATCCCGCTGCTGGGCAAATGCAGTGACATCTGGGGGAAGAAGAAGATCTTCCTGCTGTGCGGTGTGCTGTTCCTGGTCGGCTGCGTGGTCTGCGCGAGTACATCCAACTGGACGCTGTTCCTGGTCGGACGCGGTCTGTCGGCGCTGTCGCTGGCGACACAGTTCATCGCCTACGGTCTGGTGCGGGATCTGTTGCCGCGCAAGCTCGTTCCGGTCGGACTGGGCGTGATCGGCGCGGGGCTGGGTTTCTCCGGTGTGCTCGCGCCGGTGATCGGCGGCGTTCTGGTCGATCACTTCGCGTGGCAGGCGATGTTCTGGTTCCTGGCGATCTACACGCTGGTGTTGACGCCGCTGGTGGTGTTCCTGGTGCCCGAGACGAAGGTGCGGGTGCGGGAGCGGATCGATCCGCTGGGCGCGGTGCTGCTGTCCGGCGGCGCGCTGCTCACCCTGCTGTACCTGGACAACGGCCAGAGCTGGGGCTGGACCCGCCCGTCGGCCCTGGCCTGGCTGCTCGGCGGCCTGGTGCTGCTCGGGGTGTTCGTGCTGGTCGAGTTCCGGATTCCGCAGCCGCTGATCGATATGCGGCTGCTGTTCTCTCCGAAGCTCGGCATGGTGCTGCTGATGGTCATGTTCGGCGTCGGCATCACCGCCCTGATGCCGCTGGCGCTGGGGTACATGACGCAGACGCCCGCGGCGGCCGGACTGCGCGAATCGGTGATCGACGGGACGGTCGCCTCGGTCCGGCAGCACACCGGGCAGAGCATTCCGCGCGAGCTGGTGCACGTCGTGTTCGATCCCGGCTACAGCTACGGCGATGGATTCGGCATGCTGTCGTACGCGGTGCACATCGGGATCTGGGCGGGCCTGATCGTCATGGTCCTCGGGCCGATCGCCGGGGCACTGTCCCGTCGGGTGGGCGGGCGCGTGCTGGCGATCGCCGCCTTCGCCGTCCTCGCGGTGGCTTCGTGCGCGTTCGCGCTCACGCACTACAGCTGGCAGGCGTATCTGCTGATCTATCTGCTCGGCGGCATCGGCAGCGGATTTCTGTATGCGGCACAACCGATTCTGATCGTCGAGGCCGTGCCCGCGGAACAACAGGGCATCAGCGCGGGGATGCTCGGGGTGATGTCGAGTATGGGGTCGGGCGTCGTCATCGGCATCACCACCGCGCTGCTGAACAACAATCCGGTCGAGGCGCACATCGATGTGGCGGGGCATTCGTCGGTGACGGTGTTGTCGCAGGTGTTCACCGATCGGGGGTATGCCGAGGGGTTCTGGGTGGTCACGGGGACCACGCTCGTCGCGTTGGTGATCGCGATCTTCATGCGGCACGGGCGGAAGCCCGCGACGGGAGGGGATGTGCGGGTGTGACCGGCGTCGGGTGGTGGTGGGGCTACCCGCGCAACGCACACATACAGGACACTGAATATCATTCTGGCGAGTGGCTGGGTTAGAGGTAGGTGTTGCTGTGTTCCCAAGTCAGAAGCGTGTTGGAGCAGGATATTTCGTTACGTGACGTCGTGATCGAGGGCTGCGTCGGAGCATTCCCTGCGCTTCGGTCTGGTATCGGCAATGCGCTGATATAGTGCAATGAATTCGCCGATGAGGTGCGCGGCGAGATGTCGAAGGAGTTGATCGTGGTGGACGAAGGTGTGTCCGCGAGCCCGGACGGGGTGCTGGCCGGTCGGCGGATCGTCGTGTCGGGTGCGGCGACGGGGATCGGTGCGGCGGCGGTGGGATCTTTCGTCGAGGCCGGAGCGCGGGTCGTCGGGTTGTTCCATCGCACGCGTCCGTCCGGTGAGCTGGAGCGTTCGTGCGCGTGGGTGCAGTGCGACGCGCGTGATCGGGAGTCGGTAGAGAGCGCTTTCGACGCCGCTGTCGAGATTCTCGGTGGACTCGATGTGCTGCTGCACGCGGCGGGTGTGTGGCGGCCCAGCACCCCCGAGACGCTGACCGAGGACGAGTTGACGCTCGTTCTCGACGCGAATCTCCGCACGACCGTGCTGACCAATCAGGCCGCGTTCTCGCACATGCGCGAGAGCGGCGGCCGGATCGTGAATCTCGGTTCGGGCGAAGCGATTCGGGGCAATCCGATGGCGCCGCACTACGCGGCCGCGAAGGCGGGCGTGCAGGCGTGGACCCGATCGGCCGCCACCGCCTGGGGACCGCACGGCGTGACGGTCAACGCGCTCGCCCCCGCGATGGCGACCCCGGGCGCGGACCGACTCTGGGAACACCTGGGCCCGGAAGCCGAGGCGGCGTTCCGCGAGCGCCTGCGCCACACCATGCCGCTGCGCGGCGAACTCGGCGATCCCCGTACGGATCTCGGGCCGATGATGGTCTTCCTGGCCGGTTCCGGCGCGCGCTTCATGACCGGGCAGTTGCTGGCGGTCAACGGCGGATTGCAGATGCTCGGCGCGTGAGCGCCTGGCAGGGAGAGGAGATCCGATGGCCGAATTGGGGATCGAGAAGGCGAGCGTATTCAACCTGCCGCCGGTCGAATTCGTGGAACTGGCAGCGGAATTGGGCTGTCGGCACATCTCCGCCGGATTGGCCTCGTTCCCGTACGGGCGGCACTACTACCCGGAATACTCACTGCGCGAGGATCGTTCGTTGCGGCGACGCATGATCGAGACAATGGACGCCACGGGCGTGTCGATCTCGCTGGCCGAAGGTTTCGTCGTGCGGCCGGGCGTGGACGCTTCCGCGTACGAGAACGATCTCGACATATGCCGTGAACTGGGCGCACCCCGGATCAACGTCGTGAGCATGGACGACGATCCGGCTCGCACCTTCGACCAGTTCGCCGCCCTGCACGCGCTGGCCGCGCGGCGAAACCTGGAGACGACCCTCGAATTCGCCCCCTGCCTGGCCGTGCGTGATCTCCCCGCCGCGCTGAGCGTGATCGAGCGGATCGGCGATCCGAGCTTCCGGCTGCTTGTCGACACCATGCATCTGATCCGCTCCGGCGCGACCGCGAAAGATGTTGCGGCCCTTGATCCCACGCTGATCGGCTACGTCCAGCTGTCCGACGCCCCGCGCGTGCCGAGTATCGAGGACTATTTCGAAGAGGCGATGTATGAGCGGATGGTCCCCGGCGAGGGCGAGCTGGGCCTGGCGGAACTGCTGTCGGTGCTGCCCGGCGATCGCGTCTTCGGGCTCGAGATCCCGCTGCACAGCCGGATGACGGCCGGTCAGGGCCCGCGCGAACGAGTCGAGCCCTGCGTACGTGCCGCACGAAAACTGTTGGCCAGCCTGCCCGCCTGACAGCTCTCCGGTTCACCTCTTGCGCCGCGACCCGCATCTCGCCAATAATGATACGCATGAGATGCCATTTATCGAACTCGAAGTGACGGGTATCGACAGCGCAACTGGAAGGACGCTCCCTGTGGGCTCAGCTATAGAAAAACTGACCGGACTCGTCGATGCCGAGGACCGCTTCGAGCACTCGCACGCCGAGCTGCGCGAGACGCAGTTCGCCGCGATCGATGAGCGGTTCCAGGAACGCAAGGGCCGGATCAGACTCCTCGGGCATCGCGCGGCCGAGGCCGGTGTGACTGCGGTGCGGGCGCTCGATGACGTTGTGCCGCTGCTGTTTCCGCACACCGCGTACAAGAGCTATCCGGAGAGCTTCCTGATCGACGAGCGGTGGGACCGGCTGGGCAAGTGGCTGGGCACCATCTCGCCGTATCCGATCGCGCCGATCGAGACCGACGGCATCGGCGATATCGACGAGTGGATCGCGCGATTGCAGGCCGCGGGGCACTACGTGTCGTGTTCCAGCGGCACGACCGGGAAGTCCGCGATGCTGCTGGCCTCCGAACGCGATATGGAATGGTCGCGCAAGGACACGGTCAACGTGTTCTCCTGGGGCTCGGGTGTGCGACCGGCGCGGGATCGGCGGATGATGGGCGTCGCGCCCACCGCGGCGGTGCCGAAGAATCTGATTTCCGGTGAGGCACAACAGGATGCGTTCGGTGATCCGGACAAGAAGCGGTTCCGGCTGCCGATCCCGCCGCTGACCGTCGGCGCGCTGACCTCGATGGTGGTGTTGCGCAAGAAGATGGCCGAGGGGACCGCCACCCCGGCGGAACTCGTCGCCTTCGAACAGACTTCGAAACAGCGGCAGGAGTCCCTGGACAACGCGCTGATCGCCGCGGCCGAGGCGTTCATCGAGTACCGCGCCGACAAGCTCTACATCGGCGGCATGTGGAACGCGCTGTACCAGGTCGCCGTGCTGGTGCGCGAACGTGGTTACGCGGCAAAGGATTTCCACCCGGACAACTGCATCTACGTCGGCGGCGGGCTCAAGCGCGCCCGGCTGCCCGAGGACTATCAGCAGTTCGTGCACGAGACGTTCAACATCCCGCCCAACCGGGACTTCCAGAACTACTCGATGCAGGAGCTCAATTCCGGAATGCCCAAGTGCCGGCAGGGCAATCGGTACCACGTGCCGCCGTGGGTGGTGCCGATCATCCTGGACGAATCCGGAGATGCGTTGGTACCGCACAGTTCCGGTGAGGTCGAGGGCCGGGCCGGATTCTTCGACCTGTCCCTGGACGGGCGCTGGGGCGGGGTCATCACCGGCGACAAGATCTCCCTTGATTTCGATCAATGTGCCTGCGGGGCAAAGGGTCCGTCGGTGCGCAACAATATCGTCCGCTATGCGGATATCGCCGGTGACGACAAGATCGGTTGCGCCGGAACCGTCGATGCCTATGTGCGAGGACTGTCGTGACCGCTGCCGAAATTCGCGAAACATCTTCCGAGCCCGTCGTTTCCGCGCCGTTCTTCCTGCGCGGCGAGGTGGTCGAGGGCAGTGACGCGCGGCATCGTTCGCGCGATCTGGGCGTCACCTTCGCCACCCCGGCCATCGATCTGGACAAGGCGGTGCATCCGCGCACCGAGGTGCCGCCGCTGCTGAACGTGCCGGTCGCCGAGATCATCGACTTCCTGGTCGCGACCGGTGATCGGCTGCGTGACGAGCACAATCCCTTCGTCCGGGACTGCATCGATCGGATGACCTCGACCCATGTGCTGCCGCGCTCGGTGTTGCAGGCCCAGGTGACCGGTGCCGCTTACTATCTGGACAAGCGGCTGCTGGAAACCGTTGTGGAGCAGAACTTCCCGGACCCGCGCGCGTTGGACGAGTGGATTCCCAAGCGGGACTTCACCGGACGCAAGAGTTTCGTGCGGGCCTTCGCGCCCCGGCTGGTGCATGTGCTGCCGGGCAATTCGCCGGGGACGGCGGTCAAGTCGATCGCCCAGGGTGCGCTCGTCAAGGCGGTCAACCTGTTCAAGATGGCCTCCAGCGACCCGTTCACCACCGTGGCGATCCTGCGCACGATGGCCGATATCGATCCGGATCACCCTGTGGTGCAATCGATGTCGGCGGTGTACTGGCGTGGCGGGGACGAGTCCGTCGAGCGTGCGCTGTACCGGCCGCAGTACTTCGACAAGATCGTGGCGTGGGGTGGTGGCGATGCCATCGACAACGTGATCAAGTACCTGGGCCCCGGTTTCCAACTGGTGTCGTTCGATCCGAAGACCTCGATCTCGATGGTGGGCCGGGAGGCATTCGCATCCGACGAGACGCTGGACACCGCCGCCGAACTCGCCGCCTCGGACGTCATGGTGCTGAACCAGGAAGCCTGTGTGGCAAGCCGTTTCGTCTTCGTGGAGGCGAGTCCGGAAGAGGTGGACCGGTTCGGACAGCGGCTGTACGAGCGTATCGCGGCCAAGGCCGCGGCCTCCGGTGATACCCGCCCGCTGGACGGCGAACTGCGCGATCAGGTCGACATGCTCACCATGCTGGACGACGAGTTCCGGGTGTTCGGCAGGACCGACGGCACCGGCCTGGTGATCCGCTCGGACGAGCCGGTCGACTTCCACCCGATCAACAAGATCTCCAACGTGGTTCGCGTCGACTCGCTCGACGACGCGATGCGCTACGTCAACGTGGCCACCCAGACCGTCGGCTTCTATCCCTTCGACCGCATGCCCGACTACCGCGATCGTCTCGCCAGCGGCGGCGCGCAACGCATCGTCCACCTCGGCGAAGCGGGCCCCAGCACCATCGGCAACCCGCACGACGCGATGTACCCGCTGCATCGCTTCGTACACTGGATGGCCCACGAGGACGGCGTCGAGGAGTAATCACCCTGTGGGACGGGCGAATTCGCCCGTCCCACAACCGGCCGTCACCTGTCGAAGTACTGTTTGTTCCGCTCGGTGAAGGCTTCGACCGTGAGCGGCTCGACACCCGTGATATCCCGGACCGCGGAATTGGTGCCCGAGAAGATCCCGTTGCGATAGTCGACCGCGACGTTCACCAGATGCTGCACCATGTGCGGACTCAACCCCCGCTGTTCGAGGTTCGCCTGGAACTCGTCGAGTTCTATTGGTACATAAGTGATTTCGCGCCCGAGAGTGCGACTCATAGCGGCGGCGATCTCATGATGATCGAGTTCGACGGGACCGTGGAGAGGATAGATCTTCCCCGCGTGCGGTTCGGGATCGGTCAGAACGGCGGCGATGACCCGCCCCTGATCCTCCGCGGCGATGGGTGCGTGGCGGGCGTCGGCGAACGGCAGCCGCAGCTGCCCGGACTCCGGGTTGTAGAAGGTGGTGAGCCATTCGGCGAAGAAGGTGGGCCGGATGTGGGTCACCGACCCGTGGAAATGGTCCAGGATGCGTTCGGCGAGCCAGTGCTGACGCGCGGCATTGCTGACCGCATCGCGCCGGGCGGAGATCTGCGACATGTTGACGATGGCGCGCAACCCGTTCTCCTCGGCGGCCTGTAACAGGGCGGCGGTGGCCTCGAGCAGGCCCGGAGCGATCGGATAGGTGAGGTAGGCCGCGTCCATGCCCGCGGCGGCCGCGCTGACGGCATCGATATCGAGGAGATCGGCGACGACTATCTCCGCACCCGCCGCGGCGAGCCGGTCGGACCGGTCGTCGGCGCGATGCACCAGGGCGCGGACGTGCTGCCCCTGCTCGAGGAGTGTGGTCGCGGCATTCGCGCCGGTTTTGCCGGTGGCGCCGGTGATGAGGATATGGCCGGTCATGACGAAGTCCCTTCCGAGACTGGATGACTGAGCAACCGCACCGTGTAACGCCCGGAGATAGGGGCATATGCCCATTGTGATCAGGGGCACATGCCCGTATTTTGGGCATGCGGCCGGGACGCGCGACGTTGACCGGGACGGAAGGGCTGGAACAATCGACGGAGGTGCGCGAATGGCGGATCCGCGACCATCGGTGACCCGCGAGTGCTACGCCACCGCGTTGCGCAAGGCGTCGCGGCGGTTGACCGCGCTCTACGACGAGGTGCTCGCCCCGGCGGGATTGCGTTCGACGCAGTACGCCATCCTCGCCGAACTCGCCGTCGGTGCACCGGTCACGATCAATGAACTGGCTCGGACTCTGGTACTGGATCGCTCTGGCCTGGGACATTCGCTGCGCCCGTTGCAGCGCGACGGTCTGGTGCGGCTGGACAAGGACGACGCGGATCGGCGCAGTGTGCACGTCACGCTCACCGAGGAGGGGCGGGAGCGGTTCGAACGGGCGGTCGCGCTGTGGCGTTCGGCCCAGGATCGCGTCGTTGCGGTCCTGGGCGAGCAGGGTGCCGGTCAACTGCGGGACGAGTTGAACGAGCTGGCGACCGATGACCGCCTGACCCCGGAATCGTAGCGGGACAACGGGATCGGCCTCACCTGAGCGAGGCCGATCCTTCGGTGCCGAGGGTGCCGGGAATTCAGAGCCGGGACAACTCGTCCACCAGATCGTCCAGGCCCAGCGAACCCTGGGAGAGCGCGGCCATGTGCCAGGACTTGAGATCGAAGGCGTCGCCGTGGCGTCGGCGGGCGTTGTCCCGGCCCGTGAGCCAGGCGCGTTCGCCGAGTTTGTAGCCGATCGCCTGGCCGGGCATGGTGAGGTAGCGGGTCAGTTCGCTCTCCACGAAGTCGGCGGGGCGGCTGCTGTGTGCGCCGAAGAATTCCTGGGCCAGCTCGGGGGTCCAGCGTTCGCCCGGGTGGAAGGGGGAGTGCGCGGGGATCTCGAGTTCCAGGTGCATGCCGATGTCCACGATGACGCGGGCCGCGCGCATCATCTGCGCGTCGAGGTAGCCGAGGCGCTGTTCGGCGTCGGTGAGGTAGCCGAGTTCGTCCATGAGCCGTTCGGCGTACAGCGCCCAGCCTTCGAGGTTGGCGCTGACGCCGCCGATCGAGGCCTGATAGCGGGACAGATTCGCCGCGACGTGCACCCACTGCCCGAGTTGCAGATGATGTCCCGGAACGCCCTCGTGGTACCAGGTCGAGACGAGGTCGTAGACGGGGAAGCGGGTCTGCCCCATGGTCGGCAGCCAGGTGCGGCCCGGCCGGGAGAAGTCCTCGGAGGGCTGGGTGTAGTACGGCGCGGCCGCCGCACCGGCCGGTGCGATGCACGACTCGACCTTCCGCACCGGTGCGGCGAGTTCGAAGTGCGTGCCGTCGAGGTCGGCGATGGCCCGGTCCATCAGGCCCTGCAACCACTCGCGGACCTCGTCTACGCCCTCGATGTGCTTACCGTGCTCATCGAGGTATGCCAGTGCGACCCAAGGGGTTTCGGCACCGGGCAGGATTTTCTCCGCCTCGGTGCACATCTCGCCGAGCAGCCGGTGGAACTCGGACCACCCGTACTCGTACGCCTCGTCCAGATCCAGATCCGCGCCGTTGAAGTAGCGCGCCCAGCGTGCATAGCGTTCGCGGCCAACGGTATTCGGCGCGCCCTTTATCGCCGGGGCGTACACGTCGCGTATCCAGTCGCGCAGCTCCAGGACCGCGGCGTTCGCGACGCCTGCCGCCGAATCCAGTTCCGCGCGCAGCGATTCCGGGCCCGCGGCGACGAAGTCCTCGAACCAGCCGCGACCCTCGTCGTTCGGGTCCGACCATTCGGTGAGCTGCTGGACGAAGGTCGCGGTCGGGCGCGGCGCGGCGAACAGTTCGCGCTCCAGTCCGAGCTGGAGCGATTCGCGGTAACCCGCGAACGCGGCGGGTACGGCCCGCAGACGTGCGGCGATGGCCGTCCAGTCGGCTTCGGTCGCGGTCGGGCTGACGGTGAACACCTCGCGCACCGAATGCGCGGCCGTGCCCATATTGCCGACCTGCCGCAAACCCTCCCCGGTCTCGAGGATCGCCAGTTCCGCGGTCAGCCGCTCCCGTAGCAGCCGGGCGCACCGCCGTTCGAGATCGCTGTCCGCGCCGGGCTGCTGTTCGGCCGCGTCGAGTCGGGTCAGGGTGCGGTGGGCCAGCGCGGCGGCCGCCTCCTGACCGGCGGGTGAGAGGTCGGGTAGGGTGCTCGAACTCCGTTGTGCGCCAAGGTAAGTGCCGATCACCGGATCGAGGTCGATGAGTTCGTCGACGTAGGCGTCGGCGACCTGTCGGGGCAACGGATTCGTGGTCTGCGACATGTGCTCCATCATCCCTGTACGCGAGCCGGGACGCGCCGACGTCGGGAGATCGGTCAGGGAATATTGCGGAAGTTGTAGGACCAGTTGGGGTTCCAGACGTAGATCTTGCCGGTGGCCGAATTGGTGAGTGTGGTCACCGAATACAGTTGATGTTGCTGATCGCCGGGGCCCAGCTGCCAGGCGTCGAGGCGACCGGCGTCGTCGTGGCAGTAGATCCGGGACCGGCCGTACGGGCCCACGACCACGGGCCGGTTGGTCGTGTACGCGTCCGCTTCGGTGGGCGTCCGGAACAGGTCGTCGCACGAGCAGTAGTAACGGCCGCACGGCGTGTCGTATGCGGCGGCGGTACCGGCCGCTGCGAATACGGCTGCCGCGCCGACCAGCGTGATTGCTCCCATCGAACGAAGAGATCTCTTCATTGCGCCGACAGTACAGCGCGCATACCGCGTGCGACGGAACTTCGCGGCGCGTGTGATCCGGGCGTAGTCGTTGCGGACACCCCGCAGCGCGGTGGGTGCCGGGGGATACCGTGGAGACTCGCTGTGGCCTGCGGAGAAGGGAACGCTGAGATGTCGGTGCGGAAGACCGCGATCATCGGTGGGGGCATCATCGGTCTGGCCGTGGCGCGCGAGATCGTCCGCAAGGCGCCCGGCGTCGAGGTCACCGTGTTCGAGAAGGAGACGGCGGTGGGGACGCATCAGACCGGTCACAACAGCGGTGTGGTGCATGCGGGTCTGTACTACGAGCCGGGGAGTCTCAAGGCCGCGCTGTGCCGTCGCGGGGTGGGGCTGCTCGAAGAGTTCGTGCGGCGCAACGATATTCGGTACGAGAAGTGCGGGAAGCTGGTCGTCGCCCAGAATGCGGAGGAGCAGGCGCGGCTGCACGGGATCCACGAGCGCGCCACGGCCAATGGCGTGCCGGGGATCCGGCTGCTCGCGGGGCCGGAGATCGCCGATATCGAGCCGAATGCGCGCGGGCTCGCGGCACTGCACTCGCCCGAGACCGCCATCGTGGACTATCCGGCGGTGGCGCGGACGTTGGCCGCCGAGATCGAGACATCCGGCGGCACTGTGCTACTCGGTCGCCGGGTGACCCGGATGCAGGAGCGTTCGGGTGAGGTGCTGGTGTACAGCGACGGTTCCGCCGAGTCGTTCGATCTCGTAATCGCCTGTGCCGGACTACAATCCGACCGATTGGCGGTGGCCTCCGGCGAGGCCGCATATCCCCGGATCGTGCCCTTCTACGGCGACTACTTCGTCCTCGACGCCGCCAAGACGGATCTGGTGAAGGGCCTGATCTACCCGGTTCCCGACCCGAAGTATCCCTTCCTGGGTGTCCACCTGACCCGCACCGTCGACGACACGATCATCCTGGGCCCCAACGCATTTCTGTCCCCGGGCCGCGAATCCTATCGCCGCGGCCGCATCTCTCCCCGGGACACGTTGAGCGCCATAGGATTTCCAGGGTTCTGGCGATTCGCGGCGAACAACATCCCCGCCGCGATCCGCGAAACCCGCACCGCCTTCAGCGCCCATTCCTTCGTGGAGCAGGCCCGAACCTACGTCCCCGCCATCACCACCGCCGACGTCCACCGCGGCCCCCGCGGCATCCGAGCCCAGGCCATGAACCGCGACGGCACCCTGGAAGACGACTTCGCCATCAGCGGCACCCCCCGAACCGTCCACGTCCGCAACGCCCCCTCACCCGGCGCAACCTCCGCCCTCGCCATCGCCGAACACATCGTCCACGAAGCCCTCACCCGCCTGGACCCGCCGCCCGGATGATCCGCCACCGCGGTCCGTCCAAGACGTCGGCCGCCTTGGCGTCGAGTACGGTCGTGCGGACCGGTGCATCCGTGCGAGCGGACGTGCCGCGGTGATTCGTACGGCGGCCCATCGGCGAGATCCGTTGCTGCTCGCGGCGGACACTGTCGGCGGTCGGTCGTGAATCAGCCTGTGGCGCGCGGGAATCGGTCGAGCGGTACCCGGGCGAGGATGCTGTCGAGTTCGCCGCTACGGGCATCGGACCACGCGACGTAGGCGTCGGTATCGGTGAGGACGATTCCGGACCAGCGGTCGCCGGGCGGTCCGGAGTTGCCGCGCGGTTCGGTTTCGCGATTCACCTGGATCGGAGTTCCGAACGATCGCCCGTGGTCGAACGACACCGTGGAGAAGACATCCACTTTGTTCGTCCGCCACATCACCCCGAGACGGCCGCCCGGCCCGTAGCCCATCCAGGGACGTTGGGGATCCGGTGCGGCGATCACCGCCGGACCCGACCAGGATTCGGCCGCAATGGAATCCACTCGCATCTCCACATCGAAGATGCTAGGTGCGGAAGCGGCTGATGTCGTAGTCCCGTGGGACCTGATCGCGGCATCGCACTGGTACTCAGGTGCCATGCGTGGGGGACCGGCCGCGCGGGCGGGTGCCGTTGGTTGGACGTGGTGTCGGGATACATCGTTGTTCGGTGGGCGGGACCGTTGTGCGTTCGGGGCCGGTCGCGTGGCGTGGGCCGTTGAGTCGGCGTGGTGTTGGGGTGCGTCGTCGTTCGGTGGGCGGGGTGGTTGCGTGGGTGGGGGTGGCGTGCTTGTCTGGCTGGACGGTGATGTGTGATTCCGGTCGGACGCGAGGTGGGCTGTGGGTAAGCGGGCGCGGTCGGGGTCGGTCGGGGTTGTCGATCTGGCTCGGGAGCTGGGGGTTTCCACGGCTACGGTGTCGCGGGCGTTGAACGGGAGTTCTGCGGTGCGGGCGGAGCAGGCCGAGCGGATCAGGGCGCATGCGGCGGCGCGGGGGTATGTGCCGAACCGGCTGGCCAAGGGGTTGTCGGCGACGCGGAGTCGGGCGTTCGTGGGGTTCGTGGTGCCGTATGTGGACACTCCCGCGTATTCGACGGTGGCGGCGGAGTGTGCTCGGTTGTTGTCGACCGACGGGACGCAGATGATTCTGACCATCACCGAGAACGATCCCGAGCGCGAGTTGCGGCAGTTGCGCGAGATGACGGCCAGTCGTGTTGCGGGACTGATCATTTCGCCCAGTGCCGGGATTCTCGAGGAGTCGCGGGCGATACTCGGGGCGCTGCCGGTCGTGGAACTGCATCGCGCCTGCGGGATCCGCGCGCCGGGGGTGTTCAGTGATGACGAGCAGGCGTTGATGGACGCGGTCGGGCATCTCGCCGAACTCGGGCATCGCGAGATCGCGTATGTCGGTACGTCGCAGGAACTTTCGCACGGCGCGATCCGGTTGCGCGCGGTGCGGCGGGGGATGGAACGGGCCGGGCTGGAACCGGATCGGATGCCGACGCGGCTGCTGGAACCGACCAGGCGTAACGGGCGCGCGGCGGCCGATGAGCTGCTGGGGATGCCGAATCCGCCGACCGCGCTGCTGGTCGGGGGTGGAGCGCTGTCCGTCGGGGTGGCGGAAGCCGTGCGCGCCAGCAGATTTCGTGTTCCCCAGGACCTGTCGCTCATCGTGTACGGCGATCCCGAGTGGTTCGCGTTGAGTAATCCGGCGTTGACGACGTTGCGGGTGTCGTATGCGGAGTTGGCGCGTACGGCGGCGCGGCTGTTGTCGGAGGCGCTGGACGTTCGGGAGTCCGGCGCGGAGATCGCCGCCGAGTCGCATCTGATCACCCCGGAGTTCCGGCTCGGGGGTTCCACCGCGTCACCGCGCTCCTAATTCAGTTCACTGATTTATCGATGTGTGTCTAGGTTAGCCGAAACTGTCCCGCTCTTGACGCAACTTCAGGACTAATGGTCTACTCAATTCCGATGTAATCGTTTACATCGAGATCGAGGGAGAGGAAGGCCACCATGTCCGAAGGCCCCCTGTCGGGACTCAGGGTGATCGATGCGGCCACCCTCGCCGCGGGCCCGCTCATCGCCACCTGGCTGTCCGAGTTCGGCGCCGAGGTGATCAAGGTCGAGCAGCCCGAGGGCGGAGATCCGCTGCGCCAGTGGGGAACCCAGAAGGACGGCATCGGCCTGATGTGGAAAAGCCTGGGGCGCAACAAGAAATCGATCACCCTGAACCTGCGGCACGAGGCCGGCCGCGACATGCTGCGCGCCCTGGCCCGCGAAGCCGATGTGCTGGTGATGAATCTGCGCCCGTCCACGCTCGACCGCTGGGAGCTGAACTACCCCCGGATGCGGGCGGAGAATTCGCGGCTGGTGATGGTGCACGTCACCGGATTCGGCGCGGGCGGCCCCAAGAGCGACCGGCCCGGATTCGGCACCCTGGGCGAGGCGATGAGTGGATTCGCCCATCTCACCGGACATCCCGACGGCCCGCCGACGCTGCCGTCCTTCATGCTCGCCGACGGTGTCGCGGCGCTGACCGCCACCTACGCGGTGATGATGGCGCTGTATCACCGCGACGTGCACGGCGCGGACGGTCAGCTCATCGATGTCAACCTGATCGAACCCCTGGCCCGGCTGATCGAACAGCCGGTGCTCACCTTCGACCAAACCGGTTCCGTGACAACGAGAACCGGCAATCGCTGGGATATCAGCGCACCGCGCAACACCTATCGCACCAAGGACGGCCACTGGCTGGCGATGTCCGGCAGCGCGCCGACCATCGCGATGCGCGCCCTGCGGGCTGTCGGACGCGCGGATCTGACCACCGACCCGCGTTTCGCCGAGGCCCAGCAGCGCCTGGCCAATGCCGCGCAGATCGATCGGATCATGGCGGACTGGATCGCCGAGCACACCCTCGACGAGGCTATGACGGTCTTCGAGGCGGCCGAGGTCGCCGCCGCGCCGGTCTACGACGCGACGCAACTGCTGGCCGATCCGCAGATGCGGGCGCGCGGCGTCTACACCTCCCAGCCCGATCCCGAACTCGGCGCGATGACCGTGCAGGGGCCGGTCCCGCGTTTCTCGGACAGCATCGGTCGGATCGATCACCTGGGCCCGCGACTGGGCGAGCACAACGAGGAGGTCTACCGCGAGCTGCTCGGTCTCGACCAGGTCCGGTACCAGCGACTCCGGAACGACGGCGTCATCTGAGAGCCGTTGTCCCGCAATCACTTCAACCGCATTTCAACCGAAAGGAACGTGCACACATGACCGTTCGGGCTCGCCGGTCGGAACTGGCAACTCCCGCAAGCAACGACTGGATGTTCACCACGGCGATCGAATCCGGCGCGGATCTGGTGTTCCTGGATCTGGAGGACGCGACCCTCCCGTCCGAACGCGAGGCCGCGCGCGGCAAGGTGATCACCGCATTGTGCGAACTCGACTGGGGCACAACGGTTCGCGCGATCCGGATGAACGGGATCGATACGCACTGGGCGTACGGGGACGTCATCGAGGTGGTCACCGGTGCGCGCGAGGCGCTGGACATCATCATCGTGCCGAAGGTCCGTTCGGCCCGCGACGTGTGGTGGGTCGACATCCTGCTCACCCAGCTCGAGGAGCAACTCGGCCTGACGAAGCGGATCGGTCTCGAGGTGCTCATCGAGGAGACCGAGGGATTGCAGAACGTCGACGAGATCGCCCGTGCGAGTGACCGTTTGGAGGCGATCATCTTCGGCGCCGGTGACTTCTCGGCCTCGCAGGGCGCGCGGGTGGACACCAATTTCGATCCGCTGATCGACTTCCCGGGCGACTTCTGGGGCTATGCGCGGGCCCGGGTCGTGGTCGCGGCGCGCGCGGCGGGCGTGGACGCGATCGACGCGCCGTTCCCCAAGTACCAGGATCCGCAGGCATACGGCATCGCCTGCGATCGCGCCGGAGCCATGGGTTACGCGGGCAAATGGGCCATCCACCCCAGTCAGGTGGAGATCGCCAACACCGCGTTCAGCCCGACGCCCGAGGAGATCGCGCACGCCCGCAAGGTCGTCGAAACCTACCGTGCGGCAGAGACTTCCGGGCGCGGTGCCAGCGCCCTGGACGGCATGCTCGTGGACGCGGCGCATCTGCGGCACGCCGACAACATCACCCGCAGAGCCGATCTGCTCGGACTCTGACCGAAAGGACTTCTCCCATGACCACTTCCGAGCCGCGGCAGATGACTCTGGTCGGCTTCATGCAGGCCGGCAACGTGACCGTGTATTCGGGTTCCTGGCGGTATCCGTCCGCGGATCTGTCCTTCCTGGAACTCGAGTACTATCTGCGGGTCGCGCGCACCCTGGAACAGGGCAAGTTCGACCTGGTGTTCTTCGACGACCGCCTGGCCATGCCCGGGGTCTACGGCGATTCGGTCGCCGAGGCCGTGCGGTACGGCGCGCGCCCGATCAAACTCGACCTGACCGCGATTCTCGGCGGAATCATCGGCGCCACAAGCAGAATCGGCGTCGGGGCCACCTATTCGACCACCTACTACACGCCGTTCCACGTGGCCCGCACCTTCGCCACGCTCGATCATCTCTCCGGTGGCCGGGCGGCGTGGAACGTGGTCACCTCGGTCAACGATTCCGAGGCGCAGAACTTCGGGATGAACCAGCATCTCGGACACGACGAGCGGTACGACCGGGCCGAGGAGTTCCTCGAGGCGGTCAGTGCGCTGTGGGACTCCTGGGAGGACGACGCGCTGACCATGGACCAGGACACCGGCCTGTTCGCCGATCCGGACAAGGTGCACGAGGTCAATCATCACGGCAAATGGTTCGATGTGCGCGGGCCGCTGACCGTGCCGCGCACCCCGCAGGGCCGCCCGACGCTGTTGCAGGCCGGACAGTCCGGGCGCGGGCGCGAATTCGCCGCGCAGTGGGCGGATCTGCTGTTCACCGCCGCACCGGGAATCGATGTGGCACAACAGCATTACCGTGATCAACGGGCGCAGATCGCCGCGGCCGGACGCGATCCGGCGGAGGTGAAGATCCTGCCGATGGCGTATGTGGTGGTGGGGGAGACCGAGGCCATCGCCGCGGAGAAGGAAGAGCTGTTCCTGCACCGGTACGTGCACCCGATGGCGTCGCTGACACTGCTGTCGGAGGTACTGAACTACGACTTCTCCGGGCACGATCTGGACGACGTCATCACTCCGGACATCATCGATTCCAGTTCCGGGATAAGGGGTTTGGCGCTGGGCGTGCGCCGGCACCTGGGGCGTGAGGACATCACCCTGCGGGACCTCGCGGCCCATCGCGCGACCCTGTTGCAGGGGCCGCGCTTCGTCGGCACCGCCGAACAGGTCGCGGATCAGATGCAGGAATGGTTCCTGGGCGAGGCGTGCGACGGATTCGTCATCGCCGCAACGCATCTGCCCGGCGCGTTCGAGGACTTCGTGCGTTCGGTGGTGCCGGTGTTGCAGCGGCGCGGACTGTTCCGCACCGAGTACGAGGGAACGACCCTGCGTGATCATCTCGGGTTGCCCCGGGCACAGGTGCCGTTGGTCGCCCCGGCCACACCGCCGCTGACCGGTGCGTCCAACGCGGTGATGCCACGCGACCCTAGCTGCCGCTGATTACGTTGCGCGACAGCGCTTCCCACCGTGGACAGATCGACGAACCGGCGGATTCGGGACCCGTGGACGACGCCGTCTGCGCCGGTGGCCACGTCGGCGGAAGCCTGTAACGAGGGCAGGCTCGCCAGTACCGTCTCCGCTCGGTCGGCCACATCCCGCGCCGAGCTCGCCGCCGTTGCGCCGAATGCCGTTGCCGCATCGAGAATTTCGGCACGGGTGTCGTACACCACCAACTGGTGTCCGGCGTCGGCGAGGCGGCGGGCCATCGGGAAACCCATGTGGCCCAGGCCGATGAAACCGATGGTCATACGTTCACACATCCCGGTCGTGTGGGCGATCGGTGGACCTCACAGCGCGACGACCACGGTTTTGGTCGCGGTGACGGCGTCGAGGGCCTCATAACCCTTCTCCCTGCCGTACCCGGATTTACCGAAGCCGCCGAAGGGCAGTTCGACGCCGCCGCCCGCACCGTAGGTGTTGACGTAGACCTGCCCGGCGACGATGTCGGCCGCGAGGCGGTGCGCCCGGGACAGGTCGCGGGTCCACACCGCGGCCAGCAGGCCGTAGTCGGTGCCGTTGGCCAGGGCCACGGCCTCGTCCTCGTCGGTGAAGGTGTTGACAGTCAGGACCGGGCCGAAGATCTCCTCCTGCGCGATGGTCGCGGCCGGATCGACGCCGTCGATCACCGTGGGGGTGAAGTACGCGCCGCCGGAGAGCCGCTCGTCGTCGGGAATGCCACCGCCGCACAGGATTTCACCGCGTTCGATGCCCTGCACCAGGGCGCGCACCCGGTCCTGCTGTTTGACCGAGACGAGCGGTCCCAGATCGTGGTCCTGCACTCCCGGGCCGATGCCGACCTGCCCGAAACGTTCGACGATCGCCGAGACGAGTTCGTCGTGCACCGACTCGTGCACCAGCAATCGTGAACCGGCGGAACAGGTTTGACCGGCATTCTGTAGGATCGCCTTGACCACGAAGGTGGTCGCCTTGGCCAGATCCGCGTCGGGGAACACGATCTGGGGCGATTTGCCGCCGAGTTCCAGCACCGCCGGGATCACGCGATCGGCCGCGGCGTGCGCGATCAGCGAACCGATCCGGGTGGAGCCGACGAAGCCGATCGAGTCGATACCCGGATGCGCGGCCAGCGCCGCCCCGGCCTCCACCCCGATCCCCGGCACGACATTGAACACGCCGGGCGGCAACCCCGCCTCCACGGCCAGACGGGCGAATTCCACTGCGGTGCGGGGCGTTTCGTCGGCCGGTTTGACCACGACGGTATTGCCCGCGGCGATGGCGGGTGCGACCGCGCGGGAGGCGAGTTGCATGGGGTAGTTCCAGGCGACGATATGTCCGGTCACCCCGAGCGGCTCGCGCCGGGTGTAGGCGTGCAGATCGTCGGTGAGCGGGATGGTGTGCCCGTAGTAACTGTCGATCGCGTGCGCGTAGAAGCGGAAGTACCGGACCGACACCTCGGCGTCGATTCTGGCCTGGCTCAACGGTTTTCCGGTGTCCTGGCATTCGAGCAGGGCGAGATGTTCGCGATTCGCGTCGAGGGCGTCGGCGATGCTGCTCAGGATCGCCGAACGTTGCGCGGGCGCGGTGCGACGCCAGTCGCGCAGTGCGGCGCGGGCGGCCCGGACGGCCTGGTCGATCTCGTCGTGGCCCGCGCGGGCCACATCGCCGAGGGATCGGCCCGTGGCCGGGTCGATGTTCGGATAGGACTCGGCCGATGCGATCGACCGGCCGCCGACGTAGGACTGGGTGGTTGCCACGGATCCAGAAATACCCTCGGGCGTACCTCATGTCAAACAATAAGGGTACTTAATATTCGTGATTCGAACTATCCGTGGCAATATAAGTCGAGATACGACCCATGTTTCACGTGTCGTGGCGTAAATGAGTATTAGAGATATACCCTGACGGTGAGTCTCGGCGCTCGCGCCGGGTCCGAACCGATCACAACCAGGAGTACCTCGTGGCGGAGTATTTCGTCGTCTCCGGCGACACGCACATCATCGAGCCGGTGGACCTGTTCAAGACCAGATTGCCCAGGGGCATGCGCGAGCGCGCGCTGTGGGAGGAGGAGTTCACCCTCGACGAGCCGATCGTGGCGGGCGGGCACACCGAGTTCAAGAAGCTGCACACCATCGGCTTCGACGGCTGGACCATCTCCAAGTACCGGCAGACCGGCGGCCGCACTCCCGACGGCGATCCGGACAACATCATCCGCGATATGGATCTCGACGGTGTCGACGCCTCGGTGATGTTCCCGAATCTGTCGCTGTTCGTGCTGTTCACCGACGATCATGAGTTGTCCATGGCGCACGCGCGGGTGTGGAACGACTATGTGGTGGAACGCTATCTGCCGTACCGGGATCGCATGTGTCCCACCGCGGCGATCCCGCTCACCGACGTGCCGGACGCGGTCGCGGAGATCGAGCGGATCGCGCGGATGGGAATCCGGGCGATCCTGCTGCCGGAGACGCCGCCGATGCCGTACTGGTCGCGCGACTACGACCCGATCTGGGCCGCGGCCCAGGCGCACGGTCTCGCGGTGTTCTTCCACGTCGCGACCGGTGGGGTGTACGTCAAGGAGCAGGTTTCCGAGACCGCGACCACCGTGCGCGGGCTGATGACCGCGATGAACATGGGCAAGGGCCAGCTCACCGACGATATGGTCGCGGGCCGCACCATGGGCGGCGGCAACACGGCCTCGGCGAGTCCGCAGCTGATCATCGCCTCCCTGATCGGTGGCGGGGTGTGCGAGCGCTTCCCGGATCTCCAGTTCAATCTCACCGAATTCGGTGCGGGATGGCTGGTTTCGTTCGTCGGCATGACGGACAAGTCCTGGCGCACCGGTATCGGTCAGGACGCGGATTGGTGGCTCGGCTTCTGGGACGACTCGCGCCCGGCGAACGATCAGCCCGCCATGGGTCGCCTGTTCGCCGTCAACGGCCGCTGGCCCTACCCGTTGAAGCCCAGCGAGTATCTGCAACGCCAGATCCACGTCCAGTTCGCCGACGACCCGGTCGCGGTGCAGGCCCGCCACATCACCGGACTGTCGACGATCATGTGGGGCAACGACTATCCGCACGCCGAAGGCACCTTCCGCGGCAGCCGCGACTGCATCGAGTTCAACTTCCGCGGCGTCCCCGACGAGGAACGCGCCGTCATCCTGGGCAGCACCCTCGCCGATGTCGTCGGCTTCGACAAGAGCGTGAAGAAGGCCCCGGTGCACGCCTGAGTTACAGCCTGTTCGCGCGGCCCCGGAGGAGAGATTCCCCGGGGCCGCGGTCATGTCCCGCTGAGCGGAAATGCGGCGCGGACGGTTTCGCGGCATGAGCCGAGGGGCCGAGTTTCCGGTGAGTGGAAGGTCGGCGGGGATGCCGATCGGGGGCAGGCTGTGATGTGGCTTACGTTCCGTTGCCCACCATCGCGGGGCGTATTCCGCTCGAAAGGACATCGGCAATGGACAACGTTGTCACACAAGGCGATTCACCCGGTAGCGACGGAGGCTGGACGCCGCGGCTGGTCGTCTCGCTGGTCTCGATGATGCTGCTGCTGGAGATATTGGCGGTCAGTTACGCCATGGTCTCGATGGCCATTCCCTCGATCTCGGCGCATTTCCGCACGGCGCAGGGCGCGTGGTTGATCACCGCGTTCCTGCTGGTCGGGGCGATCACCGGGCCGGTGCTGGGCAAGCTCGCCGACGTCTACGGTAAGCGCAAGGTGCTGCTGGGGAGTGTGGCCGTTTCCGCTGTCGGATCGCTGATCTCGGCGCTCGCGCCCAGTTTCGGGGTGCTGATCTTCGGGCGGTGTCTGACCGGATTCCTGGCCTCGGCGGTGTTCCTGAGTTATTCGCTGATCAGGGATATCTTCCCGGGGAAGACCGTCGCATTGGCGGTCAGTTTGTGTACCACCGGAATGGGTCTGATCGCCATTGCCGCGCCGTTCCTGGGTGGCTGGCTGATCGATTCGTTCGGTTTCCGGAGTCTGTTCTGGTTCTTCGCGGTCGCGCTGGTGGTGTTCGGGGTGCTGATTCTGCTCAGTACGCCGGAATCCGTTGTGCGCCTGCGGTCCCGGATCGACTGGGCGGGTGCGATTCTGCTGGGTGCGGGTATTGCCGCGGTACTGGTCGCGATCAGTTTCGGGCCGAGCTGGGGTTGGGCGAACGGGTCGACGCTGGCGTATCTCATCGGTGGCGTGGTGCTGCTGGGGTGCTGGCTGGTGTCCGCGATGAAGGTCGCCGAACCGCTGATCGATCTGCATGTGCTGCGTCGTCGTCCGGTATTCCTGACCGCGATCGCCTCCTCGTTCTGCTATGGCGGCAGCGCCCTGCTGACGGTCCTGCTGCCGATGGTGATCATGACGCCCGCCGCACTGCACCTGGGTTACGGATTCGGTGTGGACGCAAAGGGATTCGCGCTCTACCAGACGCCCAACAGCATCACGGTGATCCTCGCCGGCATGCTCACCGGCATGCTGATCGGCCGCCGCAACATCCGCCCGCGCGTGCTGATGGCGGTCGGATTGTTCATCCTCGCAGTGGGTTTCGCGCTCATCGCGGTGCAGCACGACAGCAAGGTGCTGCTGATGGTGTTCATGGGCGTCGCGGGAATCGGTATCGGCCTGGGTTATTCGTCGATCCCGAACATCCTCATCGAAGCGGTGCCCCCGCAACTACAGGCCACCACCTCGAGTGTCGTGAACGCCATCCAGAGCATCATCTCCTCGGTGGTGACCCTGCTGGTCTTCACCGTCCTGAACAATTCCTACCGCGCCCCGATCCCTGCGGAGGTAACCCACGGCGCCACCCTCTACACCGACGCCGGATACCGCGTGGCCTTCCTGATCGGCACGGTCGGCGCGGTGATCGGCGCCCTCGCCGCCCTCGGCCTGCCCCGCCGCATCGAGCGCGTCGGCGTGCCCACCGATACGTCGGGCGATGAGGACGCCCCCGTCCTCGCGCACTGAGCATCCCCCTGCTCGCACCCCGCCGGGTTCTGCCCCGAACCCGCTGATCGGCCCCACCCCGGCTCGCCGCATAATCGCTGGTCCGCAACCCGACAACCTCGTCGATTGCCACCGGCAGCGGGCCGGGGTGCCGCCGTATGTCAGGCGCTGACCAGGGAAAATTCGCCCGCCCGGAGGCCAGCGGTGAAGGCGTCCCACTCCGCGGCCGTGTAGACGAGCGCCGTGCCGTGCGCATCCCGCACGATTGCTCCGCCGTCGGTCGTTCGCCCGATGGACGGGACCGAGTTCGCCGGGTTCGGTTCTGTCTCAACGACATTCGAGAGGAATTGCGACCACATGTTGATGTGGACGCTGATCACCGGCTGACGTGCCGGATCGTTGGCCGGGTCGCGGAGGTACTTGCTGTCGCGGATGAGCACCGCGCCGCCGTCGAATCGCACTTCGACGCAGCTCGTAGCGTCCTTGGAGAAGCTGGACTTGAACCAATCCGATCGGTTCGTGCGTACCGAGGCGTCCTGGGAAGTGCTCATCGAATCAGCGTATCCGACGTAATTGCGCCTCGATCAGAGTCCGCGAGTCCTCTCGGCTGAGTGCGACGTGTTCGGCGAGTTCATGGCTGACCTCGAGCGACTGAACGGAGTTCGCGTCTTCGAGCAGACCGGAGGGGCCGGGGGATTCGTACCATCCCATCGTGGGAAGCAACGTGCTGTGGAAGCTCAGGAGGTAGAAAGTCGCGCCGGAATGAATGCCGCCCGTGGCATCGAACGGTATGAAGCGGATGTCGATCGTCGGGTGATGATCGATGAGGTCTGCCAAGTGCTCGAGTTGCCCGCGCAGGACGTCCGTTCCGCCGATCTTCTGCCGCAGGGCTGCTTCGCTGACAACGGCTTTGAGGTGCAGCGGCTCGTCGTCGGTGAGGCGTTCCTGGCGGCGCATGCGGACATCGACGCGTTGTTTGACCTGGGCCTGCGGGATGAAAGTGGTGTCCGACGAGATCAGCGCGTGGGCGTACTCGTTGGTTTGCAGGAGGTTGCGCAAGCCTATCTTGTGTGTGGTGCCAGTCACAACCGAGGCGCTCGGAAGCGTTCTGCGACAACACGAAACAAGTCTGGGGGTTATTGATGATCGGGCAGGTTGCGTCGGTAAGTGGTGGGCCGATGAGGCCCCGTCTCCCGTCCCGGGACATGCTGCTGGAAGCGTGCGCGGGCACAACGATCCTGCCGCATCCGGTGTTGTTGGCCGCGTGCGAACTCGGCAGACTCCATAGGTCGCGGTGTGTTGTTGCGCCGGAGGCGATTTCGGCTATCGATCGGATGCGAACGGAGTTGGTTCGTGAGATCGACTGCTGGGTATCCGCAAACAAGCCCCAACCATTCGGCGCAGCCTACCTACACTCCGAGACCGTAGGCATGGTCATAGACCGCATCGCCGAATTCTCCACCGCAGCCCACGCAGCCCTGAAACACGGTGTGCCCGAACCGAATCGCCACTATCTCTGGCAACGCCTCTCCGAAATCTCCCTCGCCTACTCCGACCTGGCCTTCGAAATACACACGGGCGTAAGAAAAGTCCCGGACTTCACGGCAGGAACCCCTGGCGGTCCGATCGAGGCTGATCGGTGAGTGTCGACGCCTCGATGGTCTCGCGCATGACGTGCAGCCCGCGGGTGATCCGCAACTGCGCCTCCGCTGCGGCCGCGTGCGGCAGTACGTCGGTGATCCATACCAGTCGCGCGCCCGCCTCGTCGGGGAAGACCTGGAACGAGGCGTGGTGGTGATCGATCGGCAGGGTGAAACCCTCCACCGCCGAGTAGGCGAGGCGGCGCGTCTCGTCGTCGACGGACACGATGTATTCCCGGATCACCGCGCCGGAAGGCATGGTCAGATAGCGGATGTCCCCCTCTATCCGCGTGTCCACGACATAGCCGGGCAACAGTCGCTCGTGCACGCTCCCCACATCCCGCACCGCCGCCCACACCTGCGCGGGAGTTGCGGCGATGACCGTGGATTCGGTGATGGTGGCGATGATCGTCTCCTCTGCGCTCATCGTGACCGTACCAACATTTCGGTGGGTTGGAGTGGGTCCGATGAACGGCGAAGCGGTCCCGGAACCTGTGTTGGTTCGGGGCCGCTTCGGTGAATCATGTTCAGGCCGTGGTTGTTTCGGTGGTTATGCCGAGTCCCCGGCGTAGTGCGCCGAGGTAGTCGGCGTACATGCGTTTGGTTACCGCGGCTTCGGCGACGATCGATGAGCCGTGGAATGTTCCGGGGTAGTGGTGTGATTCGACGGTTACTCCGCATTCGAGGAGGTGGTGGGCGTAGTGCAGGTCTTCGTCGCGTAGGGGATCGAATTCGCAGGCGGAGAGGAATGTCGGGGGGAGGCCCGAGAGGTCCTCGACTCGTGCTGGTGCGGCGTAGGTGATGTCCAGTTCGGGGGTGGGGGCGGACAGGTAGTACTTCCAGCTGAGTTCGGCGTTGGGGCGGTTCCAGAGTGGGGTATCGCTGAATGTTCGCATTGATACCGAGTTCATGCGGTCGTCGAGTTCTGGGAACTGCAAGACCTGTATGCGCAGGGGTGGACCCTGTCGATCTCGGGCAAGCAGCGCCACACCCGCGGCCAGGCCGCCGCCCGCGCTCGCCCCGCAGACGCCGATGCGGGCCGCATCCACCGACAACGTATCAGCCTGTGCGGCAAGCCATTCCAGAGCCGTATAGCAGTCCAGCAGCCCCGCCGGGAATGGGTGCTCGGGTGCCAGCCGATAGTCGACCGACACCACTACCGCGCCCAGTTCGTCGGCGAGCCGGACGCAGCCGGTGTGCTCGGAATCCAGACTGCCCATGACGAATCCGCCGCCGTGCATGAACAGCAGCGCGGGGCGGAGCCCGTTCCGGTCGGTCGGCGCGTACACCCGCACCGGAACCTCCCGCGCGCCCTCCGGCCCGGGGACTGCGACATCGGTGATCGTCACGGTCTCCGGAGTCGGCGGCTTCGGCATGCTCGCGATGATCGCGCGGATACTTTCCCGCGCGGCCACCACATCGGTGATGTCGACGACCGGCAGCGACGGAATCCAGGGTGCGAGTTCGGGATCGAAAGCGTAACTCGCGGTGGGATTCTCGGTCATCATTCGGCTCCGGTGATATCGAGGACGGCTCGATAGGAGAATACGAGGCTGGAGCCGATCGGGGTGCCGGCCCCGGGATATACCCGGCCGGACATCGCGGCCATGGTGTTGCCCGACGCGTAGAGGCCGGGGATCGCCGCGCCGTCTTCGCGCAGGACGCGGGCGTTCTCGTCGGTCTGCAAGCCGCCCTTGGTGCCGATGTCCGACAGCACGATGGTCGCCACGTAGTAGGGCGGCGTATCCAGCGGCGGCAGCAGGGGATTGGGGGCGTCGGTGTTCGGGCCGGTGACGTAGTTCATCGGCTGCCCGGCGGGGAAACCCACGACGTGGACGTGGATTCCGTCCCAGGCGCCCTCACCGCGGTGGAATTTCTCGTCCACACCCTCGGCCGCGGCCTCGTTGTACTCCGCGACGGTCCTGCGCAGATTCTCGATCGGCACCGCGATGAGCTCGGCGAGCTCCTCCAACGTGTCCGCCTTGCGCAACGCACCGGATTCGAACCACTCGGGCCGCGGCGGCAACGCCGGATCGCCGCCGAAACTGTCCCGGTCCAGCTGACGCTGATCGAACACCCAGTGCGCGGGAATGTGCGGGACGCCGGTGGACTTGTGCAGCCGCAACATCTCGTGACCGGCCTGATCGTAGGGCATCGCCTCGTTCATGAACCGCTCACCCGCGCCGTTCACCCAGAACCCGCCGCGCACACCGGTGTGGAAGATGGGCTGTCCGTTCGGCTGGACCAGGCCGGGGATGAACCACGCCTCGTCCAGCAGATCGGTGGCCGCGCCGATCGCGACGGCAGCCTGCAACACATCGCCGGTATTGCCGGGCGCGCCGTTGGACCAGTCGCCGTTGTACGGTGCGACACCGTGCTTTTCGCGCAGTTCGCGATTGCGTTCGAAACCACCGGCGGCCAGGATCACCCCGCGCGCGGCCCGGATGCGCAGCTGCTCACCGCCGCGCACCGCCTCCACGCCGACCACGCGCCCGTCCTCGACGATCAGCCCCTGTACTGCGGTCTCCAGCAGATAGGAACCGTTACCGGTGTCCAGGAATGCGCGCAGGGCGCGGGCGATCAGGGCGCGCCCACCGACCAGGACCGGATTGCGTTCCTGCCCATGACGTTCGACGGGAATGTTGTCGCGAACCAGCGCGGCGAGCTCACCGAGTTCGGCGGCGGGGATCTCCACCGGGAAGATGGTGCGCCCCTCGGCCGTCGCGCCGGGACGTCCCTTGAAATAGTCGGGCACCGGGCCGTATTCGAACGGCCCGAACGACGGATTCTGCTCGAGCTCGTCGATCAACCGCGCCGCGGTGGCCAGGTAGGCGTCCTGCCGCGCCTCGCGCGAGGGGTCCGCGACGATATCGCGCAGATACGTTCGCGCGGGTTCCACGTCATCGGAAACCCCGGCCCGCCGCAACGGCGCACTACCCGGAAACCACAGTCCCGCACCGGAATACGCGACGGTGCCGCCGAATCGGTCGGTCTTCTCCACGACCAGCGTGCGCAGACCCCGGGACGCGGCGGCGTACGCGCCGACCAGTCCTCCTCCGGATCCGACGACGATGACGTCGTAGGTTTCCTCGACAGCGGACATGACCATCTCCTTCGATTTTCACGGCTCGCGATTTTCACGGCTCGGATGCGGCCCAGCGGGCCCGGACGTGGTTCGGCCGGATGGGACGCATACGGCGAACCGCGTCGGCAGTCCGGAATTCGAGAAAGTCTCCCGGGGGCGTGCGCCCGGACGCGGACGCGTTTCCGCTGAGCGGGAGAACGCGCGGTTGCGGCGTTGCCGGGCAGCGGGGTTCGCGTCGGCGGCGGTGCGGTTCCGGTGTGTGGAAAGTCCCGGGTGCGGTGCGCGGCGGGTGCCCAGACTGGCGTGCCAGCACGCATTCACCGATTCGCACGCATTCACCGATTCGAAGGAGAACTCGCATGGCCGGTTCCCGCGACTACGATCCGGGCCCACAGATCGCCCACGCCGCAGGTATCAACCTCGGCACCCCGGATCTCGAGCGCTCGCTGAAGTTCTACCGCGACCTGCTGGGCATGGAGGTCACCGCGCAGTCCGACGGTGTCGCCTACCTGCGCGGCTACCAGGAACTCACGCATCATTCGCTGGTTCTGACCCAGCAGGCGCAGGCCCAGGTGAACACCTACAGCTTCCGGGTTCGCCGGCCCGAGGACGTCGAGCTGTTCCACAAGCAGCTCACCGAATCCGACGTCGAGGTCCTCGAGCTGCCCGCGGGCCACGAGACCGGGCGCGGCACCGCCATCCGCTTCCTGATTCCCGGCGGTGAGCACCCGGTCGAGCTGTACTACGACATCGACAAGCCGCTCGCGCCCGAGGAACTGCGTTCGAAGCTGCCGACCAACAGCTCACGCCGTCGCGGCTGGGGCGTGCGCCGCCTGGACCACCTCAACGTGCAGACCGGCCCGAGCACCGTGAACCAGGCCGAGGGCTGGCTGCGCGAGGCGCTGGGCTTCAAGCGCCGCGAGTACATCATGGTGCCGCAGGCCCCGCAGACGGTGATGGCCTCCTGGCTGTCGGTGACGCACCAGTCGCACGACATCGCGATCGGCATCAGCCCCGACGAGACCAACGGCCGCTTCCATCACGTCGCGTTCAACATCGAGAACTACAGCGACGTGCTGCGCATCGCCGACGAACTCAAGGACATCGACATCGAATTCGGCGCCGGCCCAGGCAAACACGGCATCGGACAGGCGATGTACCTGTACATCCACGATCCGGGCTCCGGCCACCGGGTCGAGCTGTATTCCGGTGGATACCAGATCATGGATCCGGACTTCCCCGAGATCGAGTGGACGCCGCTGGAGGCGGAGTACGGCCAGACCTGGTACGGCAACGTGCTGGACGTCGGCCCGGGGGCGAAGTTCCTCGAGACCACGCCGTCGGCGGGACTGCGCGCATGACCGCGACCGCGGAGCTGACCTACGAATCCACCAGGGCCACAGTCGAAATCGACGGTCTCACGCTCAACTACCACGAGGCCGGGACCGGCGAGCCGCTGATCATGCTGCACGGTTCCGGACCCGGCGTGAGCGCCTGGACGAACTTCCGGCACAACCTGCCGGTCTTCGCGGATCGTTTCCGGACCATCATGCCGGACATGCCGGGCTTCGGCGCGTCCGAACTGCCCGAGTTGGGTGAGGTGTACACGCTGGCGGCGGCGCGCTGGATCGCGCGGCTGATGGATCACCTCGGCATCGAAACCGTCTCGCTCATAGGCAATTCCATGGGCGGCGCGGTCGCGGCCGAGCTGGCCGCGCTGTATCCCGAACGGGTACGGCGGATCGCGATCATGGGGTCGGGCGGACTGTCGGTCGGCATCTTCGGCGCAGAGCCGAGCGAGGGCTTCAAGCGACTCTTCGAATTCCTCGAAACACCAAGTCGCGCAGGCATGATCGCGTGGATCGAGACCATGGTCAGCAACCGCGAGCTGATCACCGAGGAACTCGTCGACGAGCGCATGGCCAACGCCACCGCCGAGGGCGTGATCCCGCGGATGAAGCAGATCTTCGGCTCGATGTTCGATCCGGCCCGGCGCGCGAACTACACCCCGCTGTGGACCCGCGCGCAGAGCTTCACCACCCCGACGCTGATGCTGTGGGGCCGTGACGACCGGATGCTGCCCTACGACGGGGCGCATGTCGCGAACCGGTTGCTGCCGGAGGTCGAACTGCACACCTTCGCTCGCTGCGGGCACTGGATCCAGGTCGAGCGCAAGGCCGAATTCGAGCGGGTGGCAATCGAATTCCTCACCCGGGACAGTGCGGCTTGAGTTCCGCTCGTCGCGTCCGGGACAACCGATCGGCATTGCGGAGGTGGACGGCGTGGCACACGAAGTAGTCGAACGCATCGAGAAGCTGGGGCCGGAGTTCGCCGCCCTGGCCCAGGAGAACGAGACGCTGGGCAGGCTCTCGGACAAGACCGCGGAGCTGATGCGCGCGGCCGGGGTGATCCGGTTGCTGCAACCCGAGGAGTACGGCGGATATGCCGCGCACCCAAGGGATTTCGCCGAGGCCGTGATGGCGCTGGCCCGGTACGACGGGGCCGCGGGCTGGGTCGCGGGCGTGGTCGGCGTGCACCCGTGGGAACTGGCGCAGATGGATCCCCGTGTGGCACAGGATGTCTGGGGCGAGAACCCGGACATTTGGATCGCCTCGCCGTACATGCCCAGCGGCATCGCCGATCCGGTGGCGGGCGGTTACACCCTCACCGGCCGGTGGCCGTTCTCCTCGGGTTCGGACCATTGCGACTGGAACTTCCTGGGCGCGTTGCGCGGTGACGGCAAGGGCAAACCCGCGCAGCCGCCCGCGGTGCTGCACGTGCTGGTGCCGCGCTCGGACGCGCCGATCATCCAGGACACCTGGGATGTCATCGGGCTGTGCGGGACCGGGAGCAAGGACGTCGTCGTCGAGAACGCCTTCCTGCCGGAGTACCGCACCGTCGATCAGACCGACGTGCAGTTCGGCACCGCCGCAACGCGTTTCGGTCGCACCGAGACGCTGTATCAGCTGCCCTTCACCTCGATGTTCCCGCTCGGCATCACCTCCGCGGTGATCGGCATCTGCGAGGGCGGGCTGGCGCTGCACCTGGCGCAGCAGCGCGATCGCGTCGCGGTGACCGGGGTGCAGGTCAAGGACGATCCGTATGTGCTGTTCGCCGCCGGTGAGGCCGCCGCGGAGATCCAGGCGTCGCGGATGCAGCTGATCGACGGCATCAGCGGGCTCTACGACAAGATGGAAGCCGGGGTCGAGCTGACCATCGAGGACCGATCCATGGTGCGGCGCAACCAGGTTCGCTGCGCGTGGCGTGCGGTCGCGGCGCTGGATCAGATCTTCGCCCGCTCCGGCGGTAACGCCCCGCGCCGGAACAACCCGTTGCAGCGGTGCTGGCGCGACGCCCACGTGGGCCTGGCGCACATGATCCACGTGCCCGGGGTGGCGTACCACGCCAACTCGCTGACCGCGATGGGGTTGGATCTGCCTCCGGCGATGCAGGTACTGATCTGATGATCGAGGGGCGGTACTTCCGGAACGTGTTGGGGCACTTCCCCACCAGCGTCGTCGCGATCACCACCACCGATGCCGACGCGCGGCCGCGGGCGATGGTCGTGGGCACCTTCACCTCCGTCTCCCTCGAACCGCCGCTGGTGTCGTTCCTGGTGGACCGCTCCTCCTCCACCCTGCCCTCGATCCTGGCCGCCGGGCGGTTCTGCGCCGGAGTGCTCGCCGGGGATCAGGAAGTGTTGGACGGTGGTTACTCGCCACCGCGACAGTTGTGCTGGACCGGATGGTCGGCTGGTAGATCGAAGGAGATCTATTCGTGAACAGGGACACCTATTTCCGATTGGAGCGAATATCCGCCTGGACGGGTTATCTGCTTCTGGTGGCGTTCGTCATCGCATTCGCCGTCGGCGGGTTGCTCACGCCCATGGACCCGAATCTGCATCCGGAGCAGGTGCGGCAGTTCATCATCGACCATCGCGGCGGAATTCTGCTGGCGACCACCATCATGGTGCTGGCCGTGCCGTTCGAATATCCGTACGTCGTGGTGACGAGTCTGCAAATGCGGCGAATCGAGGGCGGCTGGGGCATCCTGTCGATGAATCAGCTGCTCACCGGGGTTGTCGCGCCGATCGGGTTCTTTTTCCCGATGGCGATTCTCTCGGCTGCGGCGTGGCGGCCGGAAGCGCATTCGGTCGATACGCTCACGGCGCTGAACGATATCTTCTGGCTCATGTTCGTCGGCAATGCCTGTATTTTCGTGCTGCAGGTGTGGTCTATCGGTTATGCCGCGTTGATCGATAAGCGGCCGAAGCGGGTGTTCCCGCGCTGGTACGGCTGGCTCAGTATCGTGCTGGGAATTCTGCTGATTCCGGGTGCGTTCGTCTTCCTCACCAAATCCGGCCCGTTCGCCTGGAATGGTCTGCTGGCCAATACGATTCCGACGTTCGCGTATTTCGTGTGGAAGATCGCGACGCCGACGCTGCTGCTGCGGGCGGTCAAGTCCGAACAGGCGGAGGTCGCGGACGGAACCGCGACCGTGCAGCCGATCGCCCTGGCGGGCTGAGGATCCCAGCCCTGGCGGGCTGAGGATCCGGTCAGCTGCCGCGCCGCCGCACCGCATGCGTTCGAGTGTGCGGTGCGGCGGCCGCGGCATGTGCGGGGGAGGGGCGGGTGAAGGCGGCGTCGAAGATGTCCCGGGCGTGGCGTGCGGTGTCGGCGCGGTCCTCGGGGGCGGATTTGGCGATCATGGTCGCCAGCATCGCGACCGCGACCATCGCGTGATCGGTGGAAAGGTGGGTTTCCAGGGTGCCGGCGGCCTGTTCGCGCTCGACGATCAGGGCGATCGTGTCGCGGGTGCGATCGCCCAGCAGGGTGACCCGCGGATCGTCCCGGTTGGAGTTCATCAGCTCGGTCAGCGCCGCCGAGCTCAGGGCCTGTTCGGTGACTCGGTCGAACAGGTCCGCGAGGGTGGTATCCGATTGCACCGCAAGCGATTCCAGTTCCCGGATGCTCGGTTCGAAGACCGCCGCGGCGAGGGCGATCCGGTCGCTGAAGTGGCGGTACATACTGCCCTGGCCGACGCCCGCCCGGCGCGCGATCTCCTTCATCGGGGCGGTGTAGCCCAACTCGGCGAAAACCTCCCGCGCGGCGTCGATGAGGGCCTGCCGATTGGCGGGCCCGGCACTGGGTCCGCGATTTGCTTTCGGAGACTGCGGCATGCGTGTAGCGTAGTACCGGACAGCGGTGTCCGGTATGGAGGTGTCATGAAACACAGCAGCTACGAACTCCAGCACACGACCCTGGGCGTCGTCACCGGCGTCGGCGGCACACTGGGTGCGGCCTGCGCCCGGCAGCTGGTCGATCACGTCGACAGGCTGCTGCTGGTGGATCGGGATTCGCATGCGGCCGCCGCCGCGGCGCGCGAGCTCGTGCACGACGCCGGTGTGGCCGCGGAACCGTTCGCCCTGGACATCACCGACGCGGACGCCCCGGCCCGGCTGGCCGCGCGCATCGGTGAACTCGGCACCCTGCGTGCGGTCGCCCACATGGATTTCTGCACACCGTCCATGGCCACCGCCGCGGAACTGCTCACCGATCTGATCGCCACCGCCCGCCTCGCCGAAACGCTGCGGCCGCTGGCCGGAAACGGCACCGCCACCGTCGTACTCTCGGCCATGTCGCCGATGCTGGACCCGAACGTCCCCGATCCGGCCGCGCTGGCGGTCCTCGACGATCCACTGCACCCGGAATTCCCCGAACGCATGCGCGAGGCGCTCGGCCCGACGATCGACATCCCGGCCGCCGCCTCCACCTGGGCCAATCGCGGCATCCACCGTTTCGTGCGCCGCGAGTCGGTGCGCCTGGGCGCGGTCGGCGCCCGAATCTGCTCGGTCTCCCAGGGCATCATCGACCTTCCGTCGATGCGCATGGAGGCCGCCGAGTTCCCGATCATCGACCGCATCGTGCGCACAACACCGCTGGGCCGAATGGGTCATGCGGAGGAAGTCGCCGCAGTGGTCACCTTCGCACTGTCCGAACAGGCCAGCTTCCTCAACGGCATCGACCTACTGGTCGACGGCGGCGCATGTGCCGCCGCCGACACCGCCCCGGCCCACACCCCGGCCGCAACCCGCACCCCGGTCCTGGCGAGCTGAAACTCCCCGCGAACCGGATCAGGCGAACATCTCATCCAGCGTGGTGACGGTGAGTACCTGTGCCAGCCAGGTGCGAACCTGTTCGGGGGTAGCAGCCTGTACGCGTCGTTCGAGGGTGGTCGGGAGAGGGCCGAACTTCGCGTCCAGCACTTCGATCAGCACTTCTGCACGTCCGCGTGCCTCGGCGAGTTCGATGCCGCGTGCCATGCCGCGTGCTTCGATTTGTTGTTCCGTGGTCACCCGGGCCTCCTTGGCGTGTGGGCGGACGTGGTCGATGACTTCGGCGGGTTCGAGTCTCAGGCGAACATCTCGTCCAAGGCGGTGGCGGTGAGTACCTGTGTCAGCCAGGTGCGGATCTGTTCGGGGGCTGCGGATTGCACGCGTCGTTCGAGGGTGGTGGGGAGGGGGCCGAACTTCGTGTGCAGCAGTTCGATCAGTGCTTCCACTCGTCCGCGTGCTGTTCCGCGTGCCTCGCCGAGCTTGATGCCGCGTGCTTCGCCGAGTTCGATGCCGCGTGCCTTGCCGAGCTTGATGCCGCGTGCTTCGATTTGTTGTTCCGTGGTCACCCGGGCCTCCTTGGCGTGTGGGCCGACGTGGTCGATGACTTCGGCTATTTCTTCTTCGGGGGTGTTGCCGACAGTACGAATATAGTGCAGGGCCGTGGTGAGTTTGGTGTGTGCGTCGGGGTCGGCTTCGAGTTCGGGGAGGAGTTGGGCGAGGACGGTGTGCATGGTGGTGTTGCCGTAGGCGGTGCGGAGGCTGACCAGGGCGATGAGTACCTCGGGTGTGAAGTGTTGTGCGCGAAGGTGTTCGAGGTCCTCGTGGGTGGTGTCGCGGAGCAGGAACTCGAGTTGGGGGAGGTAGGGGCCGAGTTCTGCGCGGGTGGCGTCGTCGATGTCGAACAGGTCGGAGAATTGCGAGAACGGCTGGATGGAGCGAGTGCCCGATAGCTGAATCGGATCGGAGCTGATTCCGTCGGCAGGTCGGGCGTTCTTATGCCGAGAGCGCGAAACCGCCTGTCACTCTGAGGGTTTCGCCGGTGATGAAGGCGGATTTCGATGATGCGAGGTACAGCAGGGCATCGACGATGTCGGTCTCGCTGCCTGCGCGGGACAGGAGTTGTTGTCCGAGAACGCGTTTCAGGTCGGCTTCGGGGAGTTCGGCGCGGACGGTGTCGGTGAGGATGAGTCCGGGGGCGATGGCGTTGACGCGGATCCCGTCGGCGGCGTATTCGCGGGCGAAAGACATGGTCAGGCCGCGGACGGCGAGTTTGGAGACGCCGTAGACGGTGTGGTTTCCGTAGGCGGCCGAGGACGAGATGTTCACGATGGCGGCGCCGGGGCGGCCGGTCATCAGGGGGTGGGCGGCCATGGTGCACATGACCGTGCCCATCACGTTGACATCGAAGACGCGCTGGACCGTGGACAGGCCCAGCTCGTGGAACGGGCGGTTGTAGGCCGCGTGCAGTCCGGCATTGTTGACCAGGATGTCCAGGCCGCCGTGTCGGGTGGCGACCGCGTCCATCGCGGCGGCGACGCCGGATTCGTCCGCGACATCGCAGGCCAGGCCGGTGACGTCCGCGCCGTTCGCGGACAGTTCGGCGGCCGCGGAAGTCGCGGCCTCGCCGTCGATATCCGCCAGGACCACGCGGGCGCCGCGCGCGGACAGGGCCGCGCCGAACGCCTTGCCGAATCCGCGCCCGCCGCCGGTGATGAAGGCGACCCTGTCCCGGAATTCACTGTCCTGGAATTCGTTGTCTGCCATGGGATTTCTCCGTTTCTCTGGTGTCGAACGGGGTCAGCGCGGTGCGAAACGCTGGCCCGCGTCCAGGCGCAGGCACTGACCGTTCAACATGGGGTTGTCCACGACGGCGAGGGCGAGTTTCGCGTACTCCACCGGCCTGCCGAGCCGATGCGGGAAGGCCGCGTCCCTGACCAGCGCACTCCTGGTCTCCTCCGGAATCTTTTCCGTCGCACCGGTTTCGAACAGACTGGGCGCGATGGCCACCACCCGGATACCCCTCGAACCCAGGTCGCGGGCCATGGTGAGCGACATCCCCGCGATGGCGGCCTTCGCGGCCGAGTATGCGACCTGCCCGATCTGGCCCTCGAAGGCCGCGATGGACGAGGTGTTGATGATGACGCCGCGCTCCCCGGTACCTTCGGGATCCTCGGGCTCGTTCTCGTTCATGTGCGACGCGGCCAACCGGCTGATGTTGAACGTCGCCACCGCGTTCAGGTCCAGAATCCGGCGGAAGGCGGTCAGATCGTGCGGGCCCTGCTTACCGAGCGTGCGCCGCACACTGCCGCCGCCCGCGGTCGTGACCGAGATATGCAGTCCGCCAAGCAATTCCACGGCCGCGGCGAGAGCGGCTTCGGTGCCCTCGAAGTCCGTCACGTCGACCTCGTGGAAACTGCCGCCGATCGCCGCGGCCACCTCGGCGCCCGCCGACCCCGGCCGATCCAGGATCGCCACGTTCGCCCCACGCGCGGCGAGCAGTTCCGCGGTGGCCCGGCCCATCCCCGACGCACCGCCGAACACCACGGCCTTCTTGTTGCTGATCTCCATCGAATTCCTTTCGCGCTAAAGAGATGTCGTGGCCCGTTGCAGCAGCGTGCACAGGCGATCGCGGTGCACGTCGGCATCGCCGTACAGCACGCAGTCGGTCTTGGCGCGGCGGATGTACAGATGCAGATCGTGTTCCCAGGTGAAGCCGATGCCGCCGTGCAGTTGCAGGGCCGAATCGGCGACGTCGGCGGCCGCGCCGGAAACATAGGAGGCCGCCACGCACGCCGAGCGCGCCCGGTCGCCGGCCTCGGCGTCCGCGGCCATGGCCGCGTAGTAGGTGGCCGCGCGCGAGCCGTGCACGAGCATCGCCATATCGGTGCACGCGTGCTTGACCGCCTGAAAACTACCGATCGGCCGATCGAACTGCACCCGAACCTTGGTGTACTCGACGGTGAGTTCGAGCATGCGCTGCATGGCTCCCAGAGCGTCGGCGCAGCACAGGGTGGTCGCGTAGTCGAGCATGCGTTGGATCTCCTCCGGCCCGCCGCCCAACCGGTGATCCATTGGGACACGGACACTTTCGAGCCGCACCTCGTAGAACGCGCGTGTCGGGTCGAGAGTCTGTTCACGCCGCACAGTGACACCGGGGGAGTTCCGATCGACCAGGAACGAGGCGGGGGAGTCGTCGTGAACGGCGGTGACGAGCAGCCAGCGCGCCCCACCCGCGTCCTGTACGGCGGTCTTGACCCCGTCGAGCACGATGCCGTCCCCATCCGCGCGGGCCACGGTCCGAATACCGTCCAGCGTCCACGGCGCATTACGTTCCCCGAAAGCCCAAGTAGCCCAACAAGACCCATCGGCAAGCTCGGCGCAGACCCGCGCACGCAATTCCGGTCGCCCGCCACCGGCCACCGCCGCCCCGACGATCGCACTCGACATGAACGGCCCCCGCACCAGCGCCCGCCCGCCCTCCTCGGCAACGAGCGCAAGCTCGACCAACCCCTGCCCCGCACCCCCGTACTGCTCGGGCAACCCCAACCCCGGCCAACCGAGCTCCCCGCCCAGCCGCCACAACTCCGGATCCACGTCCAGCGCACTGTCGAGCCCGCTGCGCACGAGGTCGAGGGATGCCCGCTCGGACAGCAGGTCGCGCGAGATCTCCCGCAGCATCGCCTGCTCGTCGCTCAGCTCGAAGTTCATCGGTCACCACCTGTGTCCGTAGTAGGTCGTCGCGCGTAGATGAAAGTATACTGTTTTACGGATCAAGTCGAGCTCTGCTCGAGATATGCCAGGGAAATCCGGCGTCATACTTCAAACAGAGTGCAATGAATTATGTCTTCGGGACGGTGATCGATCCGCGACCGGAGGCGCGCTCATATGTCGCGCGGTGGGAGACGCGAGACGGCTGCTGGTCCGGCAGCGGAGAAGTTCCCGCTCAGCGGGAGAACGCGGGTGTGGTTCGCGGGCAGCGGTTGTGATGTGCGACATGCGTCGCCGGGTGCGATGCGGATTCTCGAAAGGACTCGATGATGAGTGGATTGGTCCGGCGATCTTCGTCCGAGACTGACGTGACGAAAGTCATGAAGGCGAGTCCAGCGGATTCGAGTGTGCGATCGGCGAGGAATACGTTGTGTGCCAGTGTAAAACGATTCACCCGACATGAGTCGATGGCATTATGGTGTTATGCACCTCAGGTACCAGTTCCGCGTCTACCCGACACTGGGGCAGCAGGTGGCGTTGGCGAAGGCATTCGGGTGCGCCAGGGTTGTGTTCAACGATGCTCTGCGAGCGCGGCAGGAAGCGTTCGAGATCGGCGAGCGTATCAGCGATGCCGAACTATCGAAGCGGCTCACCGAAGCGAAGAAGACTCCCGAGCGGGCTTGGTTGGCGGAGACGTCCAGTGTGGTTCTGCAACAAGCATTGGCGGACCTGAACGCCGCGTATCGCAACTTCTTTCAGTCGATTGCGGGCAAACGCAAGGGTGTCAAGGTCGCCCTGCCGAAGTTCCGATCCCGCAAGGACAACCGGCAGTCGATCAGGTTCACCAGGAATTCGAAGTTCGTGGTAACCGCGAGCGGCAAGCTCCGGTTGCCGAAGGTCGGGGATGTCCCAGTGCGCTGGTCGCGGGAGTTGCCGTCCGAGCCGTCGTCAGTGACAGTAATAAAGGACGCTGCGGGCAGGTACTTCGCGTCGTTCGTCGTGCAGGCCGACGATGTGCCACTGCCGCCTTCGGATTCGGAGGTTGGCGTCGATCTGGGGTTGGCCACGTTTGCGGTCCTATCGGACGGCAAGACGATCGCGTCGCCACGGTTTCTGCGTCGTGCGGAACGGAAGTTGCGGAAAGTGCAGAAGGCATTGTCTCGCAAGGAAAAAGGCTCCGCGAACCGAGCGAAAGCTCGACTGAAGGTCGCAAAGGTTCATGCCAGGTTGGCCGATACCCGCAGGGACTGGGCACACAAGCACTCCACGCGAATCATCCGCGACAACCAAGCGGTGTTCGTAGAGGACTTGAACGTCAGCGCTTTGGCTCGAACCCGGTTGGCGAAATCGATCCGCGATGCCAGCTGGGGCATGTTTATACGCATGCTGGAGGAGAAATCCCGGCGATATGGGCGTACCTTCGGCGCGGTCGACCGATTCTTTCCGTCTACGCGCATGTGCTCCGCATGCGGAGCGATCGGCGAGAAGAAACCCCTGCATGTCCGCTCTTGGACCTGTGTCTGTGGTGCTGTACACGACCGAGATCTGAACGCTGCGAAGAACATCTTGGCCGCCGGACGGGCGGACAATCCAAACGACTGTGGAGTCGAGGTAAGACCGGAACCTGTTCCGGCGCATGGCTGAGAAGCAGTAACCCTCCTGGAGCGCTATTGGCGCTGGCAGGAATCTCTGGCCATCAGGCGGGAGAGGACGTCAAATCATGGTCTCTATTACGGGCCGTGATGGTGTTGCCGCGCGGCGTTCCGCGGATGCGTTCCGAGCAGGTCGGCGACGTGCGCGCGATCGATGATGTGGTCACGTGATGGTCGGGCTCGTCCTGGTGGCGAATCTGTCGGTGGTGCTGTTCGCGGTGGTCTGCCGTGCCTACGACCGGCACAGATTCTCGGTGGCCGCGCGCGGCCACGACCGACACTCACCGGATAGAGTATCCTCTTTATCGGAGATGTTCAGAAGATTGCGGCGACAAGTGCGGGGAGAGTGCATGAAGAGGGTATGTAATTCCGCCCGGACAGTGGGTTGCGTCGCGACGGACGGAAATCCGGGGGTGAAGCCATGAGCCTGGTGTTCACCCCCGAACAGGAGGAGTTGCGCGCGACGGTGCGCCGTTTCCTGGCCGAGAAGTCGCCGAGCGCGCAGGTGCGACGCTGGATCGACGCGGCCGCCGGCTACGACCCGCGGTTGTGGGATCGGATGGCCACCGAACTCGGCCTGCACGGCCTGGCCTTGCCGGAGCGATTCGGCGGTTCGGGTGGCGGTCCGGTCGAACTCGGCATCGTGCTCGAGGAGATGGGCCGGGCGCTGGTCCCCTCGCCGTACTTCGCCACGGTCGCCCTGGCAGGGCAGGCCCTGGTCGCATCGAATGATGTTGCGGCCCAGGAGGCTTGGCTGCCAGGCATCGTCGACGGCTCGGTGCTCGCCACACTGGCACTGGCCGAGGAGTCCGGATCCTGGCGACTCGCGGACGTCGCGACCGTCGCCGAACCCGGCCCCGCAGGCTGGACGCTGTCGGGCACGAAGATGTTCGTCATCGACGGCCATCGCGCCGATCTGCTGCTGGTGGTGGCGCGGACCGAAGCCGGACCCGGCCTGTTCGCGGTCACCGCCGACGCCGCCGGACTGACCCGTCGTCGCATCGAAACATTCGACGCGACAAGGCAATTGGCGCGAATAGAGCTGAACTTCACACCGGCCCAACGCATCGGACCGGACGACTCGACGCACTACCTGCGCGAGATCCTCGACCTGGCGATCACCGCGCTGGCCGCCGAACAGGTCGGCGGCACCCAGGCATGCCTGGACGCCGCGGTCGACTACGCCAAGATCCGCGTCCAGTTCGACCGCCCCATCGGCTCGTTCCAGGCGATCAAACACAAATGCGCGGACCTGCTGCTGGACCTCGAGGCCGCACGGTCTGCGGCGTATCACGCGGCCGCGGTCGCCGCCGACGAGCCGGGCGAACTCCCCGCCGCCGCGGCGTTGGCCGCCTCCTGGTGCTCGGCGGCCTTCACCCGCGCGGCCAAGGAGAACATCCAGATCCACGGCGGCATCGGTTACACCTGGGAGCACGACGCACACCTGTATCTCAAGCGCGCCAAGGCATCCGAGCAGCTGTTCGGCGCTCCCGCACTGCACCGATCCCGGCTCGCCGAACTCGTCGGCATCACCCGGGACCCGAAAATTCCTGCCGAGCCCGGCTCGGTCCTGGCGAAAGGCTGACCACGTGGGAATTCGCGAACGCCTGTCCCGCCTCCTGGCCGAGGCTCCCGCCGATGCCGAGGCGATCGAGCGCGACGAGATCTGGTGGACCTGGGGGCAATTGCGACAGACCGCGCAGGCCGTGATCGCCGCACTCGAGGCGGCCGGGCTGGGTGAGAGTGCTCGTGTCGGCGTCGTGCTGGAGAACCGGCCCGAACACGTCGCGGTGGTGGCGGCGCTGATCGCGTCGGGCCGCTGCACGGTGACACTCAGCCCGCTCCAGCCTCCGGCCCGCCTCGCGGCGCACATCGCGCGGTCGCGCCCGCCGGTCGTGATCGCGGCCACCGAGGCACTCGCGCGTCCCGGTGTCCTGGACGCCGCGCGCGAGGTGAGTCTGGTGCTGGAACTACGCACCGACGGATCGGTACACCGCTCGGGTGGCGCGACCCGGACCTCGGACGACACCACCCCGACCACGAATCCCGGTGTGGCAGTGGAGATGTTGACCTCCGGCACCACCGGCGCTCCGAAAACGGTGAACCTGGCCTTCGAACAACTCGATCAGGCCCTGGTCTCCGGCGGCCAGGTCCCCAAGGCCGACCGCCTGCTGTCCCGTTCGGCCTCGCTCGTCTCCGCCCCGCTGGTGCACATCGGCGGTCTGTGGCGCGCCCTGGCCTGCCTGGCCACCGGCCGCCGCATGATCCTGATGCCCAAATTCGTTCTCGACCAATGGATCTCGGCCGTCGAACGGCACCAACTGCGCGCCGCGAGTCTGGTCCCCGCGGCCCTGCGGACCGTCCTGGACGCGGGCGTTCCCGCCGCTCGGATCGCCAGCCTCGAGGTCGTCACCTCCGGTACCGCCCCGTGCCCGAAGGAGTTGGCGGACAACTTCTTCCGCACCTACGGCATCCCGGTGCTGATGACCTACGGCGCCACCGAATTCGCCGGTGCGGTCGCCGGCTGGACCCTGCCGCTGCATCGGCAGTGGTGGGATACCAAGGCGGGCAGCGCCGGTCGCGCACTCGCGGGCGCGCAGCTGCGCATCACCGGCGACGACGGCGCGCAACTCCCGGACGGACAGCAGGGCCGCCTCGAGGTCCGCACCGCGCAGACCGGTCAGGGCGAGACGAACTGGGTCCGCACCAGCGATCTGGCCCGCATGGACCCCGACGGCTTCCTCTGGATCGAGGGCCGCGCCGACGACGCGATCATCCGCGGCGGTTTCAAAGTCCAGCCCGAAACCGTGCAGCGCGCCCTGGAAAAGCATGCGGCAGTACGGGAAGCGGCGGTCGTGAGCCTGCCCGACGAACGCCTCGGCCAGGTCCCCGTGGCCGCCGTCGAGGCCACCCCCGGACAGCCCGTCCCCGAGGTTGCCGACCTGCTCGACCTGTGCCGCGAACACCTGCTGCCCTACGAGGTACCGGTCCACATCGTCGTCCTGGACGAACTGCCACGCACCCCGTCGAGCAAGGTCAGCCGCGTCGAACTGCTCGATATCCTGCGCACCCGCCTCGCGGACCGGACCACCACGTGAACGATCGAACAGGAGTATCGATGACCCAGGAGCGCACCGCGACGTTCGGCCTGCTGACCGACGAGGCGATCGAACGATCCCGGCTGCGCCTGGGCGTGCCGAAGCCGCAACCCAATCCGCCGCACAACTACGAGGTGACCTGGGATGGCGTGCGGCACTTCGCTTTCGGTTACGGCGATGACAATCCGCTGTACTGCGATCCGGAGCACGCGGCCTCGACCCGATGGGGTGGGCTGATCGCGCCGCCGACCTTCCTCTACACGATGGGTGAGGATGCGGCCCCGAAACCGGATGCCGAGACCAAGGCGCTGCTGAAGGGCGACCCGTTCGCCGGTCTGGGTTCGTATCAGGCGGTCATGGAATACGAATGGTGGCAACCACTTCGGCTCGGTGACCGCTGCCGGGTGTTGCAGACCCAGGTCGGTGTCGCGCTCAAACCGAGCCGGTTCGGCGGGCGCACAGCGCATGTCACCCAGGACTACCTGTACGCCAACGGCCGCGGTGAGATGCATGCGGTGCGCCGGGGCGCCTGGATCAACGCCGAGCGGCACACCTCCAAGAAGCGATCCACCGAAGCCCTTGTGCAGCAACCGTATACGCCCGAGGAACTCGCCGAGATCGACGCCGCCTACGCCGCGGAGACCCGGCGCGGCGCGGTGCCACGCTGGTGGGAGGACGTGGAAATCGGAGATGTCTTGCAGCCCAAGGTCAAAGGGCCGCTGACCACGACCGATGTGGTGGTGTGGCATCTGGGCTGGGGCATGCAGCTGACCCCGCCGGGCGCGTTCAAGATCGCCGCGCGGATCCGCCGCAAGGCCCCGGGCCTGTATCCGCCCAACCCGCTGAACATCCCCGACACCGTGCAACGCCTGCACTGGGAGCCAGAACGCGCCCGCGAACTCGGCCTGCCCAATCCCTACGACTACGGCGGCATGCGCGAAACCTGGCTGGTGCACCTGCTCACCGACTGGATCGGCGACGACGGCTGGCTGTGGAAGCTGCGCTGCGAGCACCGCAAGTTCAACTACCTCGGCGACACCACCTGGGTGCGCGGCGAGGTCGTCGACAAGCGAAAGATCGACGGCCGCAACGAGGTTCACCTCGAGGTGCGCTGCGAGAACCAGCGCGGCGAGATCACCACCCCGGGCACGGCCGTGGTTCTGCTGCCCAGCCGCGACGGCGCGGTCGAACTACCCGCGCCCCCGGCTCCGGATCTGGACGGTATGGTCGCGCACGAGCTGGCCCGGTTCAGCGTCTGAACGAGTTGTTGCGATATGCCTGTGCCACAGGGGTTTTCAGTGCCACCAGGGGGTGAGGGCGTCGAGGTGGCGGCGCATGCGGTGCCGCGCCACCCCGGCGTCACCCTGCACGATCGCGTCGAGGATGCGGCCGTGCGCCTGTTCGACCTCGTCGGCGGCCTGCGCGCCGGGCAGCGGTTGCCCGCCGCCTTCGGCGTGCCGCCGGAACAGTTCGGTGAGGATCGAAAGGAACAGCGACAGCACCGGATTGCCCGCCAGCGCGGCCAGTTCGGTGTGGAACAGATCGGCCTTGCGCGAATCCTCCGGCGGCCCCTCCGACGGCCAGCGCACGGCCCGGCCGAGTCGGTCGACCGCCTCGGGATCCCCCGCGGCCAGACGTTCGGTCACGCGGGCGACCAGGCCCAATTCGATGGCGTTGCGCACGGTTTGCAGATCCGCGGCCGTGACGCCCTGATACTCCAGATACAGCGCCATGGTGTCCACACTGGCCTGCGCCTCGGGTTCCGCGACGATCAACCCGCCGCCGGGCCCGCGACGCATCCGGGCCACCGAGTGGTACTCCAGCAGCCGCACCGCCTCCCGCAGCACCGCGCGGCTGACGCCGTAGCGGCCCAGCAGATCGGTCTCCGAGCCCAGCACCATGCCGACCTGCCAGCCGCGTGCGGCGATGTCCTCGTGGATGCGGCCCGCGACGATCTCGGCGAGTTTGGCCCCGGGACCCTCGACCACCTCGGGCTCGACCACCGGACCCTTGATCCGGGAGGCGCGGCGCACCCGATGTTTCTCGATCCACTCCGCCACCGATTCCAGGTGCGCGGTCAGTTCGATCTGGGCGCGGGCGCCGTCGCCCGCGATCACCGCGTCCACCACGGCCCGATGTGCCTCGTGCGCAACGGTTTTGGAGTCCAGCACCTCCGCCTTGGACAGTCGGCGGGAGGTGTGGGCGTAGCGGGCGGTGAGGCGGGTGAGCACCTCGATGAACAACCGCAACACCGGATTTCCCGACAGCGCGCCCAGCGTGAGGTGCAGCGGATCCTCCGCCGAGACGCCCGGATCCTCCCGGCGGACGGACTCGTCGGCCAGGATCGCGCGCAGCGATTCGATGCTGTCCTCGGTGATCCGCTCGGCCGCCAGCCCCGCGGCCATGGGTTCGAGCAGCAGCCGGGCCTCGAGCAGGTCCGCGACGCTGGTGCCGACGTATTCGAGATAGATGACGATGGCCCGGGTCGCGGGCCCGGCGTCGGGCGCGCAGATGAACAGCCCGCCGTTGGGTCCGCGCCGCATCCGGGCGACCTGATGGTGTTCCACCAGTCGCACCGCCTCGCGCAGCACCGACCGGCTCACCCCGAACTGCTCGCGCAACCCGACCTCCGAGCCGAGCGTCTCGCCGACCGGCCACCCCTCCCGGATGACGGTCTCCTCGATGCGTCGCGCGATCTGGGCGGCCAGTTTGCCGCCCACGGCTTCGGTCTCGATACGCGGCTCGCCGTCGGCGGGCTCGGTCTCGACGGCAGTCGCCATGGACACTCCTCGGGGTGGGTTTCGGATCCTCAGTGTAGTCAGCTGGGGGTTTGTGATCGGTGTGACGTGCGGTCCCGGGGTGTGCGAGTTGGAGTACGGGCCACTGTTTCGCGGGGTCGGGTCGGCTGTTCGATGCGCGAAGACATGGTTTGAAAGTATACTCTTTTAAATCTCCCACCCCCGATCGGCGGGATGTATTCCGGGTCGCGGTCGAGAAGTTCGAATATAGAGTGCAATTAATCCGAGTGCTGCGGCTCGAGAAGAGGAGCGTGGAGTAATGCGGTTGGAATCCACACCGGAGCTGGAGGCATTCCGGAAACGGGTGCGCGCGTTCATCGCCGAGCATGCGCCCGGCATCAAGCAGCACGCTGGAGTCCGCGCGCCCGAGCCCGAACTCGTTCCGGCGATTCGGGATTGGACCGCGAAGCTGTATGCGGCGGGTCTGCTCGGCATCGACTGGCCCGCGGAATTCGGCGGTCGTCCCGACGCGCATCCGCTCGAATCCTTCGTCGTCGCCGAGGAGATCGCCCGCGCCCGCACCTGGTCGCCGATCGGCGCGGCGACGCTGGCCGCCGCCGCGATCATCGAATTCGGCACGCCCGAACTGCGGATGCGCCTGCTGCCCCGGATTCGCAGCGGTGCGGACATCTGGTGTCAGCTGTTCAGCGAACCGGGCGCGGGTTCGGACCTGGCGTCCCTGCGCACCCGCGCCCGGCTGGAAGGCGAGGGCGAGAACGCGGTGTTCGTCGTCGACGGGCAGAAGGTGTGGACCACCAACGGCCAGCACGCCGACATGGGTTACCTGCTCGCCCGCACCGACCCCGACGCGCCGCGCAAACACGGCGGCATCACCGCCTTCGCCCTGGATATGCGGACGCCGGGCGTCACCGTGCGGCCGCTGCGCGAGATCACCGGGACCACCGATTTCAACGAGGTCTTCCTCGACGACGTCCGCATCCCGGTCGCGAATGTGATCGGCCGGGTGCACGAGGGCTGGCGGGCGGCGATGAGCAGCCTGGGCCACGAGCGTTCGGGGGTGGCCGCGCGCGGCGCGGAACTGCTCACCACCCTGGACGACCTGCTCCGCCTCGCCGCCGAGACGACCGTGAACGGCGTTGCAGCACTGGAGGATTCCGCGACCCGCCGCACCATCGGCGAACTCGCCACCCGCGTGCACGTGAACGCCGCCATTCTCGGCCTCACCCAGTCCCGCATGCTGCATCACACCGAACAGCCCGCCGACGCGCCGCTGGGCAAGATCTTCTTCAGCGAGCTCAATCACGATCTGGTCGCCTACGGCGTCCGGTTGCAGGGCACCGCCGGACTCTTGCAGGAGGCCGATCCGGCGGTCGTGGCCGGTGGCTGGTGGCAGGACGCGCAACTGTATTCGCGCGCCTACACGATCGCGGGCGGCGCCAACGAGATCCTGCGCACCCAGGTCGCAGAGCGCGGGCTGGGATTACCCCGGTGAGATGAGCACCCGCCCGCGCCCGGCCGCCTCACATCGACGCGCCGAATTCGAGATACGACGGATCCGAGGAATCCCGCGCACCCCAGTTGGCGGGCCCGGCCTCCGAGGCGGGCGAGCGGACCTCACGGAACAGATCCGCGACATAGGTTCGGTGATCGATCGCCCACACACCCTCGCGACACGACCAACGGTCGATGTACCTGCCACGATGGAACTGATCGGTCACGAATCCGTCGGCGGGCGAGGTCTGCAACCACACCGCGACATACGCTTCGCTGACGGCGGTCCCGGCCGGGAGATCGACCCGGATGATCGCATTGCTCACCCGATGCGAATGCGCGCGGAATCCGGCATGGAACTCCCACACGAAATCCAGGAAACCCGTTCCGGTGCCACGGAATCCGGGACCGTAGTCGGCGGTCCCGTCGGCGTGCCACACGCTCTCGGCCAGTGGTCGATCCATGCGATCCAACCCTCGGCAATAGGCGTGCAGCACCTCGCGAACGGCTTCCTTGGCGGACAGGATCGCGACGGAATCGTCGGGAATGCTCATCTGCGTTCTCCTCGCTCGATATCGGCCGTGGCGCAACGGCGTCGGCCCGTGCTCAGCGCTAACAGAGAACGCGGCCGGGAGGAGTTCGGCCGTCCCGGAGACCGGAAGCCCGCCGCCCTCGAGCCTGCCGGCCCGCGGCCCGAAAAGTGCCCTGGCGCAGGACTTTCCACTGGGCGAGACGTCCGCGACGGGCATTTTCGGCCGGTGCTACAGATGAACCTGCGCAACCAGCCCACACTCGAGAAACGGTTCCGTCTGATGAAGATCACCATCGACACCACCAAATGCTCCGGCCACGCGCGTTGCTGGGCGACCTCCCCGGATGTGTTCGAACTCGACGACGACGGTTACGCACTCGCCTACGACGGTGAGATTCCCGCCGAACTCGCCGTCGCGGCCCGCGAGGGCGCGCTGGCCTGTCCGGAACGGGCGATTGCCGTAGAGTGACTGTCGGATCATCGTGTTCCCAAGTCCCGCAAAGGAAGTCACCGTGTCGCTGACCGTCTTGGATCCGCATTCGGCCCTGATCGTGATCGATCTGCAAAAGGGCGTCGCGGCGCTGCCGCTGGCGCATCCGGTCGCCGAGGTCGCGGGTAATGCGGCCCGGTTGGCCCAGGGGTTCCGGGCGCGGGGGCTGCCGGTGATCCTGGTGCGGGCCACGGGGATGGCGCCGGGGCGCACCGAACGCTCGTTCAGCAGGCCGGCCGATGCGCCGCGCCCGCCCGCGGATTCGGCGGATCTCCTCCCGGAGCTGAATCAGCAGGACTCCGATCACGAACTGCTCAAGCAGACCTGGGGTGCGTTCATGAATCCGGAGCTGGATCAGCTGCTGCGGAAACTGGAGGTCACGCAGGTCGTGGTGATCGGTATCGCGACGAGTTTCGGTGTCGAATCGACCGCGCGGCAGGCGTACGAGCACGGCTACCACGTCACCCTGGCCACCGACGCGATGACGGATTTCAGCGTCGAGGCGCACGAGGGCAGCGTCGTGCGGATCTTCCCGTCGCTCGGGGAGACCGGGACCACCGCGGAGGTCCTCGCACTGCTCGAGTCGGCCCCGGCCTGAGTTCAGGCGTTCTCGAGGTAGGCCAGTACCGCCAGCACGCGGCGGTGTCCGCTGTCGGTCGGCGGCAGGCCCAGCTTCTGGAAGACGTTGCCGATATGTTTGCTGACCGCGCGCTCGGTGACCACCAGGGTGGCCGCGATGGTGGTGTTGTCGTGTCCGGCGGCCATCAGTTCGAGTACCTCGCGTTCGCGCGGGGTCAGCGAGTCCAGGGGTGAGTTCTTGCGTCGGGTGAGCAACTGGCTCACCACCTCCGGGTCCAGCGCGGTGCCTCCGGCCGCGACGCGGTCGAGCGCGTCCAGGAATTCGTCGACGCGGCCGACGCGGTCCTTGAGCAGATAGCCGATGCCGGCCGCGCCGCCGCCGAGAAGCTCTGTGGCATAGGACTGTTCGACGTACTGCGACAGCACGAGCACTGGCAGACCGGGGAGTTCGGCGCGGGCCGCGAGGGCGGCGCGCAACCCTTCGTCGCGGAAATCGGGCGGCATCCGCACATCCAGGACCGCGATGTCGGGCCGGTGTTCGCGCAGGGCGGGCAGGATCTCCGGGCCGGTGCCCGCGACGGCCGCCACCTCGTGTCCGGCGGAGGTCAGCAACAGCACCAGGCCCTCGCGCAACAGGGCGTTGTCCTCGGCGATCACCACACGCACGGCAATTCCACCTCGATCACGGTCGGGCCCCCGACGGGGCTGGTCAGCGACAACGTACCGTCCAGCGCGGCGATGCGACGGCGCATCCCGGCCAGTCCGGAACCACCCGGCGCGCTGGCGGTATCCGGGGGTTTCTCCTGCGCGCCGCCGACGCCGTCGTCGCGCACCGCGACCCGCAGTCCGCGCGGCATGCGGGTCAGGCTCACCTCGGCGCGCCGGGCCCCGCTGTGTTTGGCCGCGTTCGTCAACGCTTCCGCGACAACGAAATACGCGGCGGCCTCGAGCGCCGCGGGTGCGCGGGCGGTGTCGAGGGCGCGATCGGAGTCCACGGTGACCTCCAGCCCGCTGTCGGCGGCCAGCGCCCGGACCGCGCCGGGCAGACCGCGATCGGTGAGGATCGGCGGATGGATGCCGCGCACGATGTGACGCAGCTCCGCCAACGCCTGTTCGGCCTGTTCCTGGGCCTGATCGAGCATGGTGCGCGCGGTGGCCGGATCCCGGTCGAGGGCGCGTTCGGCCAGGCCGATCCGCATGGTGAGCGCGACCAACCGGGCCTGGGTGCCGTCGTGCAGATCGCGTTCGATGCGGCGCAGCTCGGCCTCGTGCGCGGCGATCGCACCCGCTCGCGTCTGGGTCAGCTCGGCCACCCGGGCGGCCAGCAGCGCCTTGGGCGGTGGTTGGAGCAGTCGCCGCGACCATTCGGCATCCAGGTCGGCCACCCGGCTGATCAGCGGTAATACGACGGCTTCGCGTCCGAGCAGCCCGCACCACACGCCGTCGATCAGGATTCCGGCGATCCAGAGCGGAATCACCAGCACGGCGAGCAGCCCGTAGACGTAGTACGCCACCATCCAGCGCAGATCCGAGAACGCGGTGGGGTCGTGGCGGACCGCGTCCAGGCTCTCTCGCAGCCCGCCCTCGATCGGCTGATACGCCTCGGGGACCTGGGTTCCGGTCCAGGCCGCGACCTGCCGTCGCTTGGCTCCCGCAAAGCGCCGTATGAGCGTCACCGTCACCGGCGCGATGCCGATGCCGACGACCGCCACCGCGCCCGCCACCGTCAGCAGCAGCATATTGATGAACAGATAGTTGCCGATCGCCAGCGCGAGCGCATCGGCGAGCTGGAGGGTTGCCCGCCCCGCCTGCCGCACCGTCTTCCGCATGTTCCCAGGCTATGCGCGGTCGGGTCGCACGTCGGTGAAGCGCGGTCCCGAGCGGGGGTGTAGCCCGCTACACCCCGGATTCGGGCACGCGCTCCCTCGTTGCGACGAGCCGAAAACGGAATCGTCTACCGCAGACATCCACCGACCTCCGAATTCCGAAGGACCGACCATGAAATCGCTGCTCGCCAAGAAATCCATCCTCTGGTTCCTGTTCCTGTTCAACGCCGCGGTCGCCCTGGCCGTCGGCTTCGCCCCGGTAGCCGAGGCCGTCGGCGCGCAGGGCATCCAACAGGTGGTGACCTGCGCCGGCATGGGCGCGGTCGCCCTGGGCGCAGGCTCCGCACTCTGGCTGCGCCGGGCGCGCCCCGCCTGATTCCGGGCAGTGCTGGCCTCGATTGCCCTGGCGCACAGCGTTTTCCGCCGGGCCGCCGAGCCGATGACTTCGGCGGCCCGGACTCCCGCGATGAGGGCAGTCCATTCGCCAGGGTGAACTCCTAAGCAGAGCTACACCGTTCCCTACGGCCAGTGTGAAATAAGGAAGTCTATCCGTCCTGGGCCGGTCTACCGATCGGCTCGGCATGAAATGGCAACGCCACCAAAGCATCTGGTTGGCTGGTCTGAAAACGGCGGCAGGGCGAGCGGGGTCGTTGATCTCGGTCGCCCTGCCGTGTGTTGTTGCCTTGCTGTGCGTGGTCGTGCAGTTGCCGACTATTCGCGCGAGTGCGGTCCTCGGGCTGTGGCGCAAGGGGGATTCGCGCCGAGACTCAGCTTCGTTGTGATGCGGCGCGAAGGACGTTGCGGGCTATGACGTTTCGTTGGATCTCGTTGGTGCCTTCGCCGATTTCCAGGACCTTGGCGTCGGCGTAGAGTCGGGAGATCTTGGATTCGCGGATGTAGCCGTAGCCGCCGTGGATCTGGACGCTCGCGCCGGCCGCGCGGTTGGCGGCTTCGGAGGCGTAGAGCTTGGCCATGGCCGCGGCCTGGCCGAACGGTTTGCCGTTGTCGGCGAGCCAGGCGGCGCGGTAGACCAGGGCGCGGGCGGCCTCGACCTCGGTGGCCATATCGGCGATCATGTGCTGCACCGCCTGGAACGCCGAGAGCGGTTTGCCGAACTGTTCGCGGGCGGCGGCGTGCGCGGTCGCCAGGCGCAGGGCCTCCTGGGCGAGTGAAAGTGCCAGTGCCGCAACGCTGATGCGTCCGGCGTCGAGGACGTCGAGGAACTGCCGCAGCCCGTTGCCCTCCTCTCCGATGAGGTTCTCGGCGGGAATGCGGCAGTTCTCGAAGATCAGTTCGCGGCTGTCCATGGCGTGCCAGCCGATCTTCTTCAACGGTGCGCCCACGGAGTAGCCGGGGGTGCCGGTCGGGACGAAGAAGGTGCCGAATCGCTTGGTGTCGTCCGCATTTCGCCCAGTGACCGCCAGAATCGTTGCGCCCAGGCTGATTTCGGTGCCCGCGTTGGTGATGAACATCTTGGTGCCGTCGATCACCCACTCGTCACCCTCGCGGCGGGCGGTGGTGCGAATGCCGCTCGCGTCGGATCCGGCGGTGGGCTCGGTCAATCCGAACGCGCCGATGTGGGTGCCCTGCGCGAGCGGGGTGAGCCATGTGCGTTTCTGCTCGTCGGTGCCGAACACGGCCAGCGGGAGCGAGGCGATCGTGGAGTGCGCGTTCCAGCAGGCGGCGAAGGACTGATCGGCCGCGCCGATCGCCTCCATGGCCGCGACATAGGACAGATATCCGGCGTCGGTGCCCCCGTACTCCTGCGGAATCAGCAGACCGGTCAGATCCAGCGCACCCATCTTCAGGAATACCTCGGCGGGGAATCGCTCTGCCTCCGACCAGGATTCGGCGTGCGGCTCGATCTCGGCCGCGGCGAAGTCACGGCACAGCCGCTGTAGTTCGAGCGCCTCGGCGGGTAGGTCTAGATCCATGTCGGGAGTCCGTCCTGTCGGTGGCCGCGTAGGCGACCCTTGTTCTTTAGAACAATCGGTATAATATTGACTCCAACGGCGTGCCACGTCAACCGGCGGCGCGCCCCGCGACTTCGTGACCGATTGGCAGAGATCTATGACCGCAGCAGCGTTGACCCCACCGGATACGACCAGTCCGGCCGCGATGTCGGAGATGTACCGCAGGATGTTCCGCATCCGACGGTTCGAGGAGCGGGCGGCGCGGCTCTACGCCGACGGGCAGATCCCCGGCTTCCTGCACCTGTCCATCGGGCAGGAGGCGTCGGCGGTCGGGGCGTGCTGGCCGCTGGACGATCGTGATGTGGTCACCTCGACTCATCGCGGCCACGGGCACTGCATCGCCAAGGGCCTGGACGTCGAGGGCATGTTCGCCGAGTTGATGGGCAGGGAGACCGGAACATGCAGGGGCCGTGGAGGTTCCATGCACATCGCCGATCCGCGCCGGGGCATCTTCGGCGCGAACGGCATCGTCGGGGCGGGCCTGCCGATCGCAGTCGGCGCGGGCACCGCCGCGCAGTTGCGGCACACCGGGGGAGTGGTGGTCGCCTTCTTCGGTGACGGCGCGGTCGCCCAGGGCGTCTTCCACGAGGCGGTCAACCTGGCCGCGGTGTGGAATCTGCCGGTGGTGTTCTGGTGCGAGAACAACGGCTATTCGGAGTTCTCGCCCGCCGCCGACCAGCATCGCGCGAGCCTGCGCGAACGCGCGATCGGCTACGGCGTGGAGTTTCAGGCGGTGGACGGCAACGACGTGCTCGCGGTGGCGGAGTTGCAGAACGCGATCGTCGCCCGGGTGCGCGGCGGCGCGGGCCCGATCCTGGTCGAGGCGAGCACCTATCGCTGGCACGGGCATTACGAGGGCGACCCCGAAAGCTACCGGGACGCAACGGAACTCGAGGAGTGGAAGCAGCGCGATCCGCTGCTGGTCCTGGGCGCGACGATGCGCGCACACGGGCTCGCCGACCAGCTCACGGCCATCGAGGCGCAGATCGAGGCCGAGATCGCCGACGCGATCGAAAAGGCCACGGCCGCACCGTATCCGGCCCCGGAAACGGTCGCGGACTACGTCACCTCGCCGCGTCCGGAGCTACCCGAACCGCCGGTGCCGGAGACCGGCGCCTGGAAGGTCATGCACGCGGTCACCAACGCGCTGACCAAGGAGCTCGAGGACGATCCGGCGGTCTTCCTGGCCGGTATCGATGTCGGCAAGGGCGGCAACGTCTTCGCGCTGACTCGCGGTCTGGCGCAACGCTTTCCGGATCGTGTCCGGGACACCCCGATCTCCGAGAGCGCCATCATGGGCACCGCCGTGGGCGCGGCCATGGCCGGCTTCAAGCCGGTGGTCGAGCTGATGTACTTCGACTTCATCGGCGTCTGCCTGGATCAGCTGATGAACCAGGCGGCGAAGATGCGGTTCATGACCGGCGGCGCGGTGAGCGTCCCGCTGGTGGTGCGCACCCAGTTCGCGGCCGGGAAGTCCTCGGGCAGTCAGCATTCGCAGAGCCTCGAGGCGCTGCTGGCGCACATTCCCGGGCTCACGGTGGTGATGCCCTCGACCGTCGCGGACACCTACGGGCTGTTGCGCGCGGCGATCCAGGACCCGAATCCGGTGGTGTTCATCGAGAACCGCCTGCTCTACGGCATGAAGGGGCCGCAACCGCCGGTCGATCACATCGTTCCGCTGGGCAAGGCGATCGTGCGACGTCCCGGTACCGATGTGACCGTGGTGTCCTATTCGAAGCCGATCCACGATTGTCTCGCGGTCGCCGAACGCCTTGGCGCGGAAGGACTGTCGGTCGAGGTGATCGATCTGCGCACGATCAGCCCGCTGGATTTCGACACCGTGCTGGCCTCGCTGCGCAAGACCAATCGCCTGGTCGTGGTGCATCAGGCGGTGGGGGAGTTCGGGATCGGGGCCGAGATCGCGGCGCGTGCGGTGCGCGAGGGTTTCTGGCATCTGGACGCACCGGTGATCCGGGTGACCGCCGGTACCTCGCCCGCGCCCTACACGCCGGTGCTCGAGCAACTCTGGCTGCCGGATCAGCAGCGCATCGAGGCGGCCATCCGTGAGTCCTACGAGATGCGATCCTGACGTACGGTCCTGACCAGCATCAACATGTTCGATCGAATGGTCGGTACAGTATATGATCGAACTTTCGACGCGAATCCGGCGAAAGAGAGGATCCGATGCCCCGCCCACCCGGACACGGTCCCGCCTACGAGGTCAAGCGGCAGGAGATCATCGACACCGCCGCGGAGCTCTTCGCGCGCAAAGGCTACTCCGCCACGGGAATCGTCGAACTCGGCGACAAGGTCGGCCTCGCGAAGGGGGCGCTGTACTACTACATCGGCTCCAAGGAGAATCTGCTCGTCGAAATCCAGGAGCGGGTGCTGAACCCGCTCATCGACGCCGCGGCGCGGATCTCGGAGTACGACGCCCCGGCGCTGGTCAAGCTGCGCCTGCTCTCGGGCGAGCTGCTGAGCATGATCTTCGCGCGACTGGACCACATCTGGGTCTACGAGCACGACTATCGCCAGCTCACCGGCAAGAATCGCACCCGCATGCTGGAACGGCGGCAGACCTTCGAGGGTGTGGTGCGCGCCCTGCTGACCGCCGCCATGGACGAGGGCTCGATCCGCGGGTCCGATCCGACCCTGGCCACCCTGCAGTTCCTCAATCTGCATAACCACACCTACCAGTGGGTCAAACCGGGCCAGAAGTGGGATGCGGAGTTTCTGTCCGCGACCTATTGCGCCACGCTGTTCGGCGGATTCGCCGGTGGCACTTGCGATCTCGCGGCCGTGGAGGCGGGCGTGGCGGCGTATCGGACCGCGCCCGCCGCCTAGCGGTACGAGTTTCCGCGTCTCTTGACAGGATCGCGGCGTATGGTTTCTTATACCGATTGTTCGGAATAACTTTACCCGGACATTCGACGCCGATATTCGAAAGAGGGCGATCATGGGTTCGAGACTCGAGGGCAAGACGATTCTGGTGACCGGGGCCGCGGGCGCGCTCGGCTCGGCGGTCGCGCGCAGCTGTGCCGCCGAAGGGGCGGCCCTCGTACTGGCCGATCTGAACGTCGAGGCGGTGCAGGCGCTCGCCGACGAGATCGGGGCAGCTGGTGCGACGGCGTCGGCCGAACGTCTCGACGTGACCGACGGCGACGAGTTCGACGCCCTGGTCGCGGCGTCTGCCCAGCGGTACGGCACGTTGAACGGGCTGGTCAACACCGCGGGCATCGTGTCCCCGAACGCGCGCATCCACCACCTGTCCACGCAGGATTTCGAACGCACCGTCTCGGTCAACCTGACCGGAACCTTCCACGCGATCCGGGCCGTCGCGCGCGCCCTGCGCAAACGCTCGCCGGTCTCGATCGTGAACATCGCCTCGGTCAGCGGCCTGACCGCGTGGTCGTACGCCGCGCCGTACTGTGCCTCCAAGGCGGGCGTGATCCACCTGACCCGGGTGGCCGCGCTGGAATACGCCAAGGAGGGCATCCGGGTGAACGCGGTGTGCCCGGGCACCTTCCCGACGGCCCTGCACGAGACGCTCCCGGCCGAGGCGATGCAGGCCATCGAGGCGAAACATCCGCTGGGTCTGGGCTCCCCGGACAACCTCACCGGCGCGGTCGTCTACCTCGCCAGTGACGAATCTTCCTGGGTCACAGGACATTCCCTGGTGGTCGACGGTGGCTACTCGCTGCCGTGAGCCTGCGGTGATCTCCATCGGATTGCCGGTTGTGAGCCGGGCCAGAGTTTATTAGGCTAATCGGTACATAAAACTTCGAGGATTCTCCTCCCCACAGCGAGGCCGTGCATGTTCAACTTTGCCTCCGTGCTGGATCGCAGCGCGCACCGATACGCCGACAGGGTCGCCCTGTCCGAAGCCGATCGTGAACTCACCCACGCGGAACTGTCCGTCCGCGTCCAGGCCCTGGCCGTCGCCCTGCGACAACTCGGGCTCGGCGCGGGTGACATCATCGCGGTACTGCTCTACAACCGCGTCGAATTCGTCGAGATCATGTTGGCGGCCAACCGGATCGGCGCGGCGATAGTGCCGCTGAACTACCGGCTGTCCCCGGCGGAATGGCAGTTCATCCTGGAACATTCCGAGGCGGTCGCGATCCTGACCGAGGGCGAATTCATCGGCGGCATGGACGAACTCGCGCCGCGGCTGCCCGCCCTGCGGCACAAGCTCGGTGTCGATGTGGCGCAAGGGAATTGGCTCGACTACGAGGGCCTGCTGACCCCGCATCTCGGCGCGAGTGTGCCGATCGTGGACGTCGAACCCGATGCGCTGCAACGACTCGTGTACACCTCGGGCACCACCTCGCGGCCCAAGGGCGTGATGATCTCGCATGCGAATCTGATCTGGAAGAACCTCGCGCACATCCTCGAATTCGGGCTCACCGATGCCGACAACACCCTGGTCTGCGGCCCGCTGTACCACGTGGGCGGGATGGATCTGCCGGGTCTGGCCACCCTGCACGCCGGTGGCCGGATGAGCCTGGTGCGCCGGTTCGACGCCGCCGCGGTGGTGGACGCGATCGAGACACTGCGGCCGACCAATATCTGGCTCGCCCCGTCGATGATGAACGCCCTGCTGCAACTGCCGGACATCCTCGAGCGCGACACCTCCTCGATCCGGTTCATCACCGGCGGCGGTGAGAAGATGCCGATTCCGCTGCTGGATCGCATCGGCCGGGCCTTCCCGGATGCCTGGTTCGCCGATGCGTACGGCCTGACCGAGACGGTTTCCGGTGACACCGTGAACGATCCGGCGCACATGCGTTCCAAGGTCGGCTCGGTGGGCCGCGCGGTGGCGCACGTGCGCATCGCGGTGCTCGACGACAACGGCGAACCGGTTCCGGCCGGTGAGCTGGGCGAGGTCGCCGTGCGCGGCCCAAAGGTGATGACCGGCTACTGGCGCGACCCGGAGGCCACGCGAAAAGCCTTGCGCGAGGGCTGGTTCCACACCGGCGACATCGGCAGGCTGGACGCGGACGGCTACCTCTACATCGAGGACCGCAAGAAGGACATGATCGTCTCGGGTGGTGAGAACATCGCCACGCCGGAGGTCGAGCGGGTGCTGTACGAGCACCCGGATGTGTTGGAGGCGGCGGTGATCGGGATGTCGCATCCGCGCTGGGGTGAGGTGCCCAAGGCGTTCGTGGTGCTGCGTCCGGACAGTTCGCTCGATGCCGCGACGCTCCAGGAGTTCTGCCGGGGACGTCTGGCGAAGTACAAGGTCCCCGCGGAGGTCAGCTTCATCGATGTGCTGCCACGCACGCCTTCGGGCAAGGTTCTCAAGCGCAACCTGCGCGACACCGGCGCCTGAGCGCAGGCGCGCGGGGGTGTGGTCGACCCGTATTCATTTGATTGTACCGACCGATTGTTCTAATATTGCCTGAGGTGCACGCCGCAGAACGAGACAGGAGTCGTCCATGAGTCATTCCGACTGCGCGCACGTGCTGGTCGTCGGTGCGTCGGCCGCCGGGTTGTCCACGGTGGAATCCTTGCGGCGCAAGGGATATCACGGTGAGATCACGGTACTCGGCGACGAGTGGCATATGCCCTACGACCGTCCGCCCCTGTCCAAGCAGGTGCTCTCGGGGGCCTGGGAGCCGGACAAGGCTCAGCTGCGTTCCGCCGAGGATGTGCGCTCGCTGGACGCGGAATTCCTGCTCGGCGACGCGGCGACCGCACTGGATGTCGAATCCCGCACGGTGCGAACGCATTCCGGCCGCAGTCTGAGCGCCGACGCGATCGTGATCGCCACCGGCGTGCGGCCGCGCACCCTGCCCGGCCAGTCGGATCTGACCGGCGTCCACGTCATGCGGACCCTGGAGGATTCGCTCGCCCTCCGCGACGCGCTGGGCGGCGGCGTGCGCGTCGTGGTGGTCGGCGAAGGTGTGCTGGGTTCCGAGATCGCCGCCACCGCAAGCACTCTCGGTGCCGAGGTGACCATCGTCGGTCCACTGTCCGCGCCGATGGAGTTGCAGGTCGGCCCCTTGATCGCGGGTGTGCTCGGCGAACTGCACGCCGAACGTGGTGTGCGGCTGAGGCTGGGGACCGGCGTGCGCGAGTTGCTGAGCGCCGAAGGCCGCGTGACCGGCGTGCGGCTGACGACCGATGAGGAACTCCCCACCGATCTGGTGGTCGTCGCCATCGGCGCGATACCGAACACGCAGTGGTTGCAGGACAGCGGAATTCGGCTCGACAACGGGGTGGTGTGCGATGCGCGCTGCGGTGCCGCCGACGGTGTGTACGCGGTCGGCGACGTCGCCCGCTGGGAGCACGAGAAATTCGGGCTGATCCGGCTGGAGAACCGCACCAATGCCACCGAACAGGCCGCGGCGGTCGCGGAGAACATTCTCGGTGTGGACCGGCCGTATGTCCCGGTGCCGTACTTCTGGACCGATCAATTCGACGCGAAACTCCAGGTCCACGGCATATTGCGGCCCGGAGCCGACGTCGAGGTCGTCGAGGGTGAGATCGCGGCGCGACGTTTCGTCGCGGTGTACCGCACCGACGGCCTGGTCACCGGCGTACTCGGCTGGAATATGCCCAAACAGACCCGGCTGCGCCGACAGGAGATCCTCGACGCGCTGTTCGCCCCCAGCCCGATCGGCTGAATCCGACAGGAGTATGAGATGAAAGTCGTTATCGACGAAGAGAAGTGCGTCGCGGCCGGACAGTGCGTCGCCGCCGCGGCCGAGGTGTTCGATCAGCGCGACGAGGACGGCATCGTGGTGCTGCTGAACGCGAATCCGCCCGCCGAACTCGCCGACGATGTGCGGCAGGCGGCGGCGGTATGCCCGGCGCTGGCCATTCGCATCGAGGAATAGCCGCGCGGAACCGGAACCGGCGCAACGGAATCGATGTGCTGCCGGTGATCCGGTGAGGAGTGAACCATGATCAAGATGATCGTGCTGATCAAACGCCGCCCGGATATCAGTGCCGAGGAATTCGGCAGATACTACGAATACGAGCACGCGCCGCTGGCCGCCCGCCTGCTGCCCGCGCACGTCGCGGCGGCGATCAAGGACTACCGGCAGGATCACGCGGTCCGCATCGGACGCGGCAAGACCGATCCGGCGTACGACTGCGTGACCGAATTCGAGTTCGAAGACGTTGCCGGACTGCGGATCTGGACTGATTGGTACCGAGGCGAGGGCGGCGCGGCCTTACGTGTCGACGAGGAGAATTTCATGGATGTCGGTGAACGGGTGATCCTCGTGACCGAGGTGCGCCCGACCGCACTGGGTGCGCCGTGCTAGCGGCCACGATCACCGGTGTGGACGCGGCGGATCCGCTGTCGGGCCTGCGGGTGGGGGAGCATCCCGACCCGGTCGCGCCCGAGAGCTGGACCGTCGTGCGGGTGCGCGCGGCGTCGCTGAACCATCACGACATCTGGTCGTTGCGTGGAGTCGGAACACCCAGGGGCGCAACGTTTCCGCGCGTACTGGGCTGTGACGCCTCGGGTGTGGACGCCGAGGGTCGCGAGGTGATCATCCACGCGCTGATCAACGATCCGGACTGGGGCGGCGAGGAGATCCTCGACCCGGGCGTGACGATTCTGTCCGATCTGGTGGACGGCACCTTCGCCGAACGCGTCGCGGTGCCGCGCCGCAATCTGGTCACCAAACCGGAGTCGCTGAGCTTCGAGGAGGCCGCCTGCCTGCCCACGGCCTGGGTGACCGCGTACCGGATGCTGTTCGTGCTGGCCGGTGCCACCGCGGGCAGTACGGTGCTGGTGCAGGGCTCCGGCGGTGGCGTCGCGACGGCGGCGATCATGCTGGGCCGGGCGGCGGGCGTGCGCGTCTGGGTGACCGGACGCAGCGCCGAAAAGCGCGCTCGGGCCGTCGAATTGGGGGCGGATCAGGCTTTCGAACCCGGCGTCCGGCTGCCCGAACGAGTCGACGCGGTACTCGAAACGGTGGGCGCGGCAACGTGGGCGCATTCGCTCAAGGCGGTCCGTCCGGGCGGTGCGATCGTGGTGGCCGGGATGACCTCCGGCAGCAATCCGCCGCTGGATCTCGAGCGCGTCTACATGGCCAAACTGCGGATCATCGGGACCACGATGGGCACCCGCGACGATCTCGAACAGCTCGTGAAGTTCTTGGCGGACAACGATATTCACCCTCCAGTGCATTCGGTGTTGCCCTTGGCCGACGCGCGCACGGCATTCGAGTCGATGCTCGCCGGTGAACTGTTCGGCAAGGTCGTCCTGCAACCCTGATATCCGAAAGTCGCAGTATCCGAACCGAATACGGAAAGTGCCGGGCGAGAACGATTCTCGCCCGGCACTTCTGTCTGCCGACTCATGCCCGGCACTTCTGTCTGCCGGGAACTCCCGGGTGCCTCGGCCGGGTGGGAAAAGCCCAACGAGCCCCGCCCGGATGAGGAATACGGGCGGGGCTCGTCGTGCGACGGCTGAGGGTCAGCCGTGGGCAGGGGCGGTGGCGGGTGCACCGCCACCGGCTGCGGACCTGGCCTGCAACGCGTTGAAGGTGGTCACACCCGCGTACAGACCGGCCGGAACACCGGCCGCCGCACCGCCGAGCACCGCGCCCAGACCGCCGACCGCGGCGGTGCCGACCAGGCAGCCCGCCACGGCGGCCGGAATGCTCAGCGTTCCCGCGGTCGGAATCGCCATGAGCGTGCCACCGGTGATCGCGCCCAGCGGGCAGCCGATGGCCGCGCCGAGCGCGGAGCCCGCGAGGACACCGGGACCCGTGGCGATACCCGCGGACTGGTTGCCGGCCTCCCAGGCCGCATGCAGGTTGGAATTGAAGTCGCCGCCCGCGGGTTGCGCGGGCGCCTGATCGACCGGCTGGGCGGCCTTGGCGGGCGCGACCGGCGCGGTGGCGACATCGTCGGCCGGTGCGGCCGCGCTCGCGGTGCCGGCCGCACTCACGACCGCCAGGGCGGCCAGGGCGGCCAGCGCCGCGACCTGAGTCTTGTGGTTCATGAACAGCTCGTTTCTAGGAGTGCGGGCCCTGCACCTGCTGGGCGATCAGACCGTTGGAGTGCAGCTCGGCCGCCGCCGCGGGCCAGGCCGCCGCGGCCGCCGGAAGGCCGGTCACGGCGCTGCCGATGGTGCCGCCGAGGAAGCCGATGGTGCCCGCGCCGATGATGCAGCCACCCACGGCGCCGAGCGGGGTCAAGGTGCCCGCGGAGACCAGGAAGGTGAGCGATCCGCCGGTCACGGCGCCGACGCCGCAGCCGATGGCCGCACCGGCGACCGACCCGGCGATACGGCCGGCGGTGCTGTCGTTGTCGTACGCCCCGGCGACCATGTTGAACGCCTTGGTGTACTCCGCGGCCGGGTCCACCGGCGCGGCCGGGGCCGCGGGCTGTGCCGGACTCGGCTGTGCCGTATCGGCGGATGCGGGGGCCGCGCCCACCGTGGCGGCCGCCACTGCCGCGGCGGCGACGGCCGTCGCGAGCGCACCGGCCCGCGCCATACCGGCCACCGGACCGGAACTTGATTCTCCGCGGTCCGCCGCGGACGTTCTGATGTGCATAGAGCCACCCCTCATCGGGTTTTCGAAAGGATCGCCCCGAAGTGTGACCGCCCACACATTCCGGCATCGGGGCATTCCCACTGACCGGAAACCGCAGGGGAACAAGATCTGCCTCGCGCGCTCGTCTCGCTCAGCGGCAATCCGGCGGCAATCCCACTCATTACTTCGACCGACCGGTACACTAAAGTTTGGGGCATCACTCGATCGGAGGCACGCAGTGACCAGTGAGAGCACATCCGCGCCGGTGCGGATCGATCCTCATCCCGACGAGCCGCGACTGGGCATCCTGCACATCGATCGTCCCCCGGTGAACGCCCTGGATCAGCGGATGTGGGATCTGCTCGAGACTTGTGCGCGCTCCCTGCACGAGGACAGCGGCTACCGGGCGCTCGTGATCACCGGCGGCGGAAAGCATTTCGCGGCGGGCGCGGATGTGAAGGAAATGGTCGACCTCACCGCCGAGGCCTTCGATCGACGGAACCGGGTGTTACAGAACGCCTTTCACCTGATCGCCACCGCGCCGCAGATCACCGTGGCCGCGATCCGCGGCTACGCGCTCGGCGGCGGCTGTGAGCTGGCCCTGGCCGCCGATTTCCGCATCGCGGGTGCGGGCGCGAGTCTCGGACTGCCCGAAACCACACTCGGCATAATCCCGGGTTCCGGTGGTACCCAACGCCTTTCTCGCATCGTCGGGGTGGCGCGCGCCAAGGACCTCATGCTGTCGGGCCGCTTCGTACCGGCCGAGGAGGCGCTATGCATCGGCCTGGTGGATCAGCTGGTCCCCGACAACGACGTTCTCGACACCGCGATCGAGCGAGCACTCGAGTACGCCCGCGGCCCGATCGCGTTGCGCTACGCCAAACAGGCCATCGACGAGGGTTTCGACCTCCCGATCGAGCAGGGGCTGGCCCTGGAGGCCGACCTGATCACCCGCTGTTTCGCCAGCGAGGACGGGCAGCACGGCCTGCGCAGCTTCGTCGCCGACGGTCCCCGCAAGGCGCGATTCACCGGCCGCTGAGGTCGTTGACCTGCGCTGTCGCAGCCCGACCGGCGAGAGCCCGACGGCCGCGGTCAGCGCTCAGGGCGCTCGGCCGTCCGTGCCGCGAGAATCGACCGCCCGTGCGCCAATTCGACCTCGAACGCATCCCGATCGACCGGTTCGGCGAGGATTCCGTTCAGGAACAGCTCGCAGTAGAAGGCGGCGAGTTCGGCGACCGTCAGACCCTTGCGGCGATCGAGCCACTGATAGGTGTAGTTGTGCAGGTTCAGGAAGGTGAGCATTGCCAGCTCCAGATCCCGAATGCGTAGTGCGCCTGCACGTTCGCCGTCGGCCAGCACCGACAGGATCTCCGATTCGAAACATCTGCGCTTGACCCGGAACCGGATCCGGTACTCGCCGCGCAGCTGGCGGTATTCGTGCAGGAATACCCGGACGTGGTCCTGCCGGTGCACGATCTGGCGTAGCAGCGATTCCGAGAGCAACCGCAGCCGGACCTGAAAACCCATGTCCGCGTGCACGATCGCGGACGCCTCGGCCAGCAGCGGATCCATCACCAGATCGTGGATCTCCGCGAGCAGCGCCTCCTTGGAACCGATGTAGTAGTAGAGCGCGCCGCGCGCGAGCCCGGCGGCCTCGCCGATATCCGCGACTCCCGTACTGGCGTAACCGTTTCGGGAGAACAGCTCGACCGCGACGTTCACCACCTGTTCGCGCTTGCGGTAGTAGCGTGCGGTCTTGCCGCGCTCGGTTCGCGTTGCCGACATGATCCCGTTCCCCTCGTCATCCCGTTCGGGGTGCGGCGACACCCAGCGCACCCCGAACGGCCCTCACCCGACCCTCGTACCAGCGCTCACACCGTCGCGACCGGCGTGAGCGGACTGCCCATCGTCCCGGGCAGGCGCAGCGGCGGCGCGGTGAGCAGGAACCGGCTGCGGTTGTGCTCGCGCAGCCAGCTCGCCAGTTCCGAGGTGTACCAGAGCTCACCGAGCGGAACGCCGAGCCGGAACAGGCACAGATTGTGGATCGGCAGCAGTGTGTGCGGCTCCTCGTCGGGGCCGGGCCAGCCCTCCACGGCGTAGTTGTCCGAGATGAGCGCGGAGATCTGCGACTCGTCGATCCACTGCAACAGCGATTCGTCCTCGGCGTCCATATAGGGGAACATGGCCTGGATCTCCGGTCCCGGATTCTTCTCCCAGGCCATGATCTGATCGCAGAAGCCGGTGTGGAAGATGAGCATATCGCCCGGCTCCACCACGACGTTCTGCTCATTCATGAAGCCCTGCAACATCTTCAGGTTCACCGGCTGCCAGTCCTTGCCCAGACAGGAGACGTCCACGAGCACACCGCGCCCCTGCACGCCGTGCGCGGCCATGTGCTCGAGACCCAGGTTCTGGGCGTACGCGGTGCTGCCGCTGCCGTCGCCCTTGGCATCTTCCTGCGGGCCCACGATCTCCACACCGGCCCGGAATCCGTTGTAGTACACCGGTTCCGCGACGCCGTCACCGTCCGCGTCGAACAGTGCGCCCTGATGCGCCAGCCCGTCCCACTGCGTCGAGTACTGCAACCACAGCGTCACCATGTCATCGCTCCACAGATCGATGAACGTGGGATCGATCTTGTCCTTGGCGATGACGTTGTAGAACGTGTCCTGGTTGTGTTCAAGATCCTCGGTGGGCCGCAGGATCGGCGGGTAGCGCCGCTGGTTCATGGCGCTGCCGCCCGGATAGTCCAGGGGCAGGCTCAGGCTGAAGCTGATCCCGTGCTCGACCTCGCGTACGCCCTGGCGCACCTTCTCCGGGGTCAGCAGGTTGATTCGGCCCAGCTGGTCGTCCTCGCCCCAGTCGCCCCAGGTCGAGCCCGGCGGCCGTTGCTTCCATCGCTTCGTCACGGCTGGTCTCCTTCTGTCCAAACAGTCCGCGTCGACTGCGGTCCCCATGCTATTTTGCATTGTACCGATCGGTCAATGAAATGAACTAATCAGGAGAAATCCATGAGCGAACCAACGGCGGCCGAGGTCGCGGCCGGTGTGCGCGCCACCATCGGCGCGCACACCCAGGCGCAGGACGCGGGGCGCATCGACGACGTGGCGGCGCAGTACACCGCCGACGCGGTGCTCGAGATGCCCGGCGTGCCCGCGTTCGAGGGGCGGGCGGCGATCCGGGAGGCGTTCGAGGGCTTCTCCGCGCAGATCACCACGCCGACGCGGCACCTGCTCGCCAACACCGTCCTCACCTCGTGGAGCGCGGACGAGGCCACCGCCGAAAGCGATGCCGCGCTGTTCGTGCGCGGCGAGAACGGCTGGGGCGTGCAACTCGTCGGCCATTACGTGGACACCCTGCGCCGACAGGACGGCGGCTGGCGATTCCGGCACCGCAAGACCACATTCGAAACGTAAGATCCGTTCCAGGAGAACAACAATGAGCGAAATCACCCACGCCGACGTCGTGTACGGCGTCCAGACCGCGATCGCCATGTACACCCAGGCGCTGGACACCGGCCGCACCGACGACATCGTCGCCACGTTCGGTGCCGAGGCCACCTCCGAGATCGACGGCGTAGGCACCTTCCAGGGCCACGACGCACTACAGGAGGTCTACGCCGGAATGGTCCCGACCGCACCGCAGCGGCATCTGGTCGGCAATATCGTGATCACATCCTGGACCGCCGGCGAGGCGGCGGCCACCAGCGATCTGGTCTTCCTGCTGCGCGGCGAGAACGGTTGGGCCGTACAGCTTCTCGGGCGTTACGAGGACGTGCTGGTCCGCGACGGGGATGCCTGGCTGTTCCGCAGCCGCAAGCTGTCCCTCACGATGTGAACCCGTCCCGCGCGATGTGAACGCGTCGCTCCGACGGTCGGGCCGACCAGCGTGCCCGGCGGTGGCCTCGACGGAATCCGTTCCGGCGAGGCCACTTTCGAATATCCGCGACGAACACGGGCGTAGCGGCACATTCATCGTTGATTGTATCGACCGGTTGTTCTAAAATTGAGACCGCTCAGCCGCCGCGATCCGTCGACGGTCGTCGAGAAGGAGTGATCACATGACACTACGAGGCAGGAATGCCGTCGTCACCGGCGGCGGCCGCGGTATCGGGGCCGCGATCGCGACCGTGCTCGCGGAGAAGGGCGCCGCGGTCGCGGTCTGGGACCTGGACGCCGAGGGCGCGGAGAAGACGGTGGCTGCCATCGAGGCCGCGGGCGGCACCGCGGTGGCCGTGGTCGGCGATGCCGCGGATCTCGACGCCGTCGCCGACGCCGCCTCGCTGACCCAGAACGAACTCGGCCCCGTCACGATTCTGGTCAACAACGCGGGAATCAATGCGGCGGAACCGTTTCCGATCATGAGCGAGGACGCCTGGGACCGCATGATCCGGATCAACCTCAAGGGCCCGTTCCTGGTCACCCGTGAGTTCGTATCCGACATGCTCGCCGAGGGCTGGGGCCGAATCATCAACATCTCCTCGTCCTCCGCGCAGACCGGCGCCCCCGGTATGGCCCACTATGCTGCCTCCAAGGGCGGCGTGATCGGCCTGACCCGCGCTCTGGCAATGGAATTCGCCACCAAGGGCATCACCGTGAACCACGTCCCCCCGGGTTTCATCGACACCCCGCTGACGCGCGCCACGGTCAACGTCGGCGCGGTCGCGGCATCGATGCCGATGCAACGCGCCGGCAGCCCGGAAGATATCGCCCACGCGGTCGCGTATCTCGCCTCCGAGGAGGCCGGCTACGTCACCGGAACGACGTTGAGCGTCAACGGCGGCCGCTACCTGATCTGACACCCGACAGCGGTTTCCGCTGGAATCGCACGAACACTGACGAAGCACGGCAAGCGACCGCGGGGCGGATTTCCGAGGAAATCCGCCCCGCACGACTGTGCGACGAGTTCAGTGCACGGGTTCGCGGTTCAGGGCGTGGACGATGTCCTGGACGCGGTCCTTGGCGTCGCCGAAGAGCATTCGGGTGTTGTCGCGGAAGAACAAGGGGTTCTGTAGGCCCGCGTAGCCGGCGGCCATGGAGCGTTTGAAGACGATGACGTTGTCGGCTTCCCAGACGTGCAGGACGGGCATTCCGGCGATGGGGCTGCCGGGTTCGCGGGCGGCGGGATTGACGGTGTCGTTGGCGCCGATGACGAGAACCGCTGTGGTGGTGAGGAAGTCGTCGTTGATCTCGTCCATTTCCAGGACGATGTCGTAGGGGACCTTGGCCTCGGCGAGTAGGACGTTCATGTGGCCGGGGAGGCGTCCGGCGACCGGGTGGATGCCGAAGCGGACTTGGATTCCGCGGCCGCGCAGGACCTGCACCAATTCGGCGACCGGATACTGCGCCTGGGCCACGGCCATGCCGTAACCGGGCACGATGACCACCGAAGACGCGCTGTCCAGGAGTTCGGCGGTTTCGGCCGCGGTGGTCTCGTGGTAGTCGCCGTATTCGGTGTCGGATCCCGTGCTCGCCTCGATGCCGAAGCCTCCGGCGATCACCGACAGGAACGAGCGGTTCATCGCGGTGCACATGATGTAGGACAGGTATGCGCCCGAGGAGCCGACGAGCGCTCCGGTGACGATGAGCAGGTCGTTGTCGAGCAGGAAGCCGGAAGCCGCTGCGGCCCAACCGGAATAGCTGTTGAGCATGGAGACGACCACGGGCATGTCGCCACCGCCGATGGAGGCGACCAGGTGCCAGCCCAGTGCGAGCGCCAGCACGGTCACCGCGATCAACAGGCCGATATTCGGTGTGGCGACGAACCAGGCGGTCGAGGCGACGAATACGACCAGTGCGCCGATATTCAGAATGTTCTTGCCCGGCAACATCAATGGCGCGGATCCGATCCGCGCGGACAGCTTGAGGAAGGCCACCAGCGACCCGGTGACGGTGACTGCCCCGATGAAGACGCCGACGAACACCTCCGCGTGGTGGATGCCCAGCAGGTTCGCGGGCACCCGGCCGTGTCCGAGATATCCGTTCCAGCCCACCAGGACCGCGCCGAGCCCGACGAAACTGTGCAGCAGCGCGATGAGCTGCGGCATCCCGGTCATCTCGACGCGGGCGGCCCGGGTCAGCCCGGTGAGCGCGCCGAGCGCCACGGCGACCACGAACAGCGCGACGGCCAGCAGATCGGAGGCGTGCACGATCAGCACGAGTGTGGCCGCGAGCGCGACGATCATGCCCGTGATGCCGAAACTCGTTCCACGACGGGCTGTTTCGTGCCGGGACAGCCCCGCCAGGCTCGCGATGAACAGCAGGGCGGCGATGATGTACGCGGCGGTGGCCGCGCCGGAGATGGTCATGGGCCGATCAGTCCTTCGAGAACATGCCGAGCATGCGGCGGGTCACGGCGAATCCGCCGAAGACGTTGATGGTGGTCACGAGTACGGCGGCGAATGCCAGAATCCGCACGACCGTGTCGTCGGCGGACAGTTGCAGCATCGCGCCGACCACGACGATGCCGCTGATCGCGTTGGTCACCGACATGAGTGGTGTGTGCAGGGCGTGGTGCACCTTGCCGATGACGTAGTAGCCGATCACGATCGCGAGGGTGAGCACGGTGATGTGCTGGGGGAGTGGACTCGGCGCGGTCGCGACGGCGGCGAACAGCACCAGCGCGACGAGCACGCCGAGGGCGTACTTTCCACGAGTGCCGAGCCAGGAGGTCTTCTCGGCCGCGGCCGCGGGAACAGCAGTCTCGGGCGTGGTGCGCGGAGCCGCCGAAACCTCGACCGGCGGTGGCGGCCAAAGCTTTTCGCCGTGGTGGGTGACGGTGATGCCGCGCTGTACGGGATCCTCGAGATCGAGCGTCAGCCGCCCGTCCTGCCCCGGAGTCAGCAGCTTCATCAGATTGACCAGATTGGTGCCGTACAGCTGGGAAGCCTGTGCGGGCAGCCTCCCGGCCAGGTCGGTATACCCGATGATCGTCACGCCCGCGGCGGTCACGATCTTCTCCCCGGCCACCGACCCCTCGACATTGCCGCCCTGCGCCGCGGCCATGTCCACCACGATGCTGCCGGGCCGCATCGCGGCGATATCGGCGGCGGTGATCAGGCGCGGGGCGGGCCGTCCGGGCACGAGTGCGGTGGTGATGACGATATCCACCTCGCGCAACTGCTCGCTGTAGATTTCCGCAGCCCGTCGGTCGTACGCCTCGCTGGTGGCCTTGGCGTAGCCGTCGGCGGAGTCCATCCGCTCCTGCACGTCGACCGGAAGATACGTCCCGCCGACCGACGCGACCTGCTCGGCGACCTCGGGCCGCGGATCGGTGGCCCGCACGATCGCACCCAACCGGCTCGCGGCCCCGATGGCGGCCAGCCCGGCCACGCCCGCGCCCGCGACCAGCACCTTCGCGGGCGGCACCTTGCCCGCGGCGGTGACCTGGCCGGTGAAGAAACGTCCGAATTCGTGCGCGGCCTCGACCACCGCGCGATAGCCCGCGATATTCGCCATCGAGGACAGCACGTCCAGCGATTGCGCCCGGGAGATGCGGGGAACCGCGTCCATCGCCAGGCTGGTCACGCAGCGTGCGGCGAGGGTGTCCAGCAGCGCGGGTTGCTGTGCGGGAGTGAGCAATCCGACGAGTACGGCCTGGTGGTGCAGCAGCGGGATCTCGTGCTCGGCCGGGGCCAGGACCTTCAGGACGACATCGCCGTCCCACGCCTCCTCCGTCCGCACCACCGCCGCCCCGCGATCGGCATACGCCTCGTCGGAGAACCCCGATCGCAGGCCTGCGCCGGATTCGACCGCGACGTCGTATCCCAGTTTCACGAGTTGGCCCACCGTAGTGGGCGTCGCGGCGACCCGCGTCTCTTCGGCCACCGATTCGGTGACTACTCCGATCCTCATCTGGCCTTCCTTCGCGTTGGCGGCACGCGGCCCGATCCGCCCCCAGCACCACATCGTCGGGGACGCGTCCGGCGTCGTTGCCGGGGCGTGTGCGTGTCGAACACGCACTGCTGCAAGCGAATCCATCCGGCCGCGAACGGGTCGCGTATCTCTTCGACCGGAATCAAATTTTAGAACAATCGGTCGGTACAATCAATGGGCGGTCTGTGCTAGCTTCACTGTGCTGTACCGACCGGTCCAGGGATCGAATGTGTGCGGAGTGTGGATATGGATATCGGAAACAGCGGCCTGACCGGGCGGCGAGTGGTCATCACCGGGGCGGGCCGGGGGTTGGGACGCATCCTGGCCTCGGCGTTCGACGCGGCCGGTGCGCAACTCGGGTTGGTGGCGCGGTCGGCCGAGGCGCTGCACGAGGTGGCGGGGTCGCTGACGGGTGAGCCGCTGGTGTGTCCGGGTGACGTGCGCGCCGAGGGATTCAACGAATCGGTCACCGAGCGGATGGCCGAACGCTTCGGCGGGGTCGACGTCTGGATCGCCAATGCCGGTGTCTCGCCGCAGGTTTCGACGGTCGAGCGCACCGACCCGAAGGTGTGGCGGGATATCGTCGACGTCAATCTGACCGGAGCCTTTCTCGGTGCGCGCGCCGCGGCCGCGGTGATGGGGGAGGGCGGGCGGATCATCGTGACCGGTTCGGTGATCGGGAGCCGTCCGCGGGCCGGGCTGGCCGCGTACGCCGCGTCCAAGAGCGGTGGTCACGCGCTCGTGCAGGCCCTCGCGCAGGAGTTGGGGCCGCGGGCGATCACCGTCAACGCCGTCGCCCTGGGCTGGTTCGACACCGGTATGGGTGCGCACTGGCATCGCGACGCCGAGCGGGAGAACGACATCGTCGGACACACCGCGCTGGGCCGCTGGGGCCGGTCCGCGGATCTGCCGGGCGTCTACCTGTTCCTGGCGGGGCCCGGATCGGCATACGTCACCGGTGCCACGATCACGGTCGACGGCGGCTATTCCTTGATGTAGGACGAAGTATCGAATCACGCAGGGCGAGAGGATGATCGATGGATACCGGACTGGCGGGCAAGGTCGTGGTCGTGACGGGCGCGACGGCCAATATCGGGCGCGGTATCGCGCTCGCGTTCGCGGCGGAGGGGGCGCGGGTCGTCGTGGTCGGCCGGGACGAACAGGCGGGCCCGCGGGTGGTCGAACGCGCGCGTGAACAGGGTGCGGCCGAGGCGCTGTGGCACGCCGCCGATGTCACCGTCGAGGATCGGGTCGCGGGGTTGGTCGAGGCGGTGCTGGCCCGATTCGGCCGGATCGACGTGCTGGTCAACAATGTCGGCGGCAGTGGCGATTTCGGGCCGTTCGTCTCCACCACGCCCGCGCAGTGGCGCGCCGATCTCGATATGACCGTGCTGAGCACCCTGCTGTGCACGCACGCGGTGCTGCCGCACATGCTCGAGCAGGGTGGCGGGCGCATCGTCAATATCGGATCGATGGCGGCGATCATCGGCGATCCTCAGCTGGCGGTGTATTCCGCGGCGAAGGGTGCGGTGCACTCGTTCACGCGGGTGCTGGCGCTGGAACTGGGGAAGACAGGGATCACGGTGAACGCCGTCGCGCCGTACGGCACCCGGCCGCGGGATCCGCAGGAGGAGTTCAGCGCGGGCAGCCGGTATCACCCGGAGTCCGGGTTGTTCAGCAAGGCGTTGCGTGAGCGGCCCGAGCAGTTGCACACCATCGGGCGGCCGACGGCGCTGCCGCGTCAGCAGGCGTATTCGGACGAGATCGGCGCTGCCGCAGTCTATCTCGCGTCGGAACAGGCTGCTTTCGTCACCGGTCAGGTGTTGCAGGTGGACGGCGGCGTCGCGCTGGTGTGAATCGGCGACGCGCGACCGGGAACCGTCCGCGACACGGGCGATGGTGTAGCCCGCTACACCATCGGTTCGGGACTATGCTCCCTCGTCGTCGCACGTCGGAGGGGGAATCGTGGGAAGCGGTAAATCCATCGACCGAGAAGGCAGGCAGCAGATGTCCTCGATGAAGCTCGTGCAGACCGGCGACGCGGACGCGATCCGGGTCGTCGAGGTCGAACGTCCCGTTCCGGGCCCGAACGACGCCCTGGTGAAGATCCGCGCCTGCGGAATCTGCGGCACCGATGTGACCTTCCTGCACATGGGCGGCACCCCGATCGACGCTCTCGGTAATCCGCTCGACGGTGGCGCGTTGCGGTCGCTGCCGCTGGGGCACGAACCGGCCGGTGAGGTCGTCGAGGTCGGGGCCGAGGTGACCGAGTTGAAGGCCGGGGATCATGTGGTGGTCAATCCGCAGGCCGCGCCCTCGGGCATCATCGGCTGCGGCGGCGCGCTCGGCGGGATGGGTGAATACCTGCTGATCGAGAACGCCGTTGTCGGCAGAAGCGTTGCGGTACTTCCCGATTCGGTGCCCTTCGAGGTGGCCGCGTTGAACGAGCCGATGGCTGTCTCGCGGCACTGCGTGAACCGATCCGAGGCCGGGCCCGGCGACAAGGTCGTGGTGTTCGGTGCGGGTCCGATCGGTCTGGGCGCGGTGATCTGGCTGAAGTTGCGCGGCGTCGAGCATGTGGTGGTGGCCGATGTGATCGCCTCGCGGCTGGAGACGGCGCTCGCGGTCGGGGCCGACGCGGTCATCGACTCCTCGGTCGAGGACGTCCCGGCGCGGTTGCTGGAACTGCACGGGACCGGGCACAACGCCCTCGGGCAGACCCGTCCCGACACCGACGTCTACATCGATGCCGCGGGCGCGGCCGTGGTGGTCAACACCGCGCTGCGCACCGGTAAGTGGGGTGCCAAGCTGGTCGTGGTCGCCATGCACAAGCAGCCCGAGCCGATCGATATCGGTGCGATGCTGCGCAGTGAGATGGTCATCATCGCCTCGCAGGGGTATCCGAGCGAGATCTTCGAGGTGACGCTCGAAATCGCCGAGCACGCCGAGCGTTTCGGGAAATTGATCAGTCACAAGGTGCCGTTCTCGGACGTGGCGCACGCGTTCGAACTCACCCTGACTCCGGGTGCGGCCGAGAAGGTGGTCGTCACCTTCGACTGATCGGGCCGGGTGTTGTCAAGCCTGCCGATAATGGCGACTGAAGCGTATCATTAAACTGCCTCGTAACTATGCGCGATATCCGAGATCGTGCTGAAAGTATTTGGGAGACAACACCGTGCCGATCGATTCGAAACTTCCCGTCGCTGTCGTCACCGGTGCCAGTTCCGGGATCGGCAGGTCCACGGCCGCGCAACTCATCGCGCTCGGGTGGCAGGTGATCGGCGTCGGCCGTGATCCGCGGCGTTGCGCCGAGGCTGTCGAGCAGCTCGGCGCGGCGGCTCGTGACGGTGGCACGTTCACCATGCTGCGCGGCGACTTCACGCTGATGTCGGAGGTGCGGCGGGTGGCCGGGGAGATCGCGGCGCTCACCTCGCGGGTGGATGTGCTGATCAACAATGCCGGAGGGGTTCGTGACCGGCGGATCGTGACCGATGAGGGAACCGAGGCGACCTTCGCGGCCAATCACCTCGCCCCGTTCCTGCTCACCCGCGAACTGCTGCCGTCGCTGCGCGCGAGCGGCGGGCGGGTGATTGCGGTGTCCTCCAGCGCGCACCGGATCAGCACGGAACCGGACTGGGACGACTTGCAGAGCCTGAACAATTTCGACACCACCATGGCCTACGCGCGCGCCAAACTCGCCAACATCCTGTTCACCCGCGAACTGGATCGCCGGGAGGCGGATGCCGGAATCACCGCGCAGGCAATGCATCCCGGCGTCGTGGCGAGCAATTTCGCCTCGCACGGGAATGCGGGAATGCAGGCGCACATGGCCGCCGCCGACACCGTCTCACCCGACGAACCCGCCCGCACACTGGTGTGGCTGGCCACCTCGGACGAGGGCGGCCGCGCAGGCGGGCGGTACTTCCACAATGAGGCAGAGGAGACACCGGCTGCCCTCGCGCAGGACGATGCCGCCGCGGCCCGCTTGTGGATCGAGAGCGAGAAAGTGCTTGCCGGACTTGGCTTTTAGAATGCTCGTCAGGACGCTGTGCGCACCCCGGCCCGCTCACTCCCGATAGGTCGACCCGGCCCGGTCCAGGGTGCGCAGCAGCGACGGCCACTCCAGACCGGCCGAGAACGACGCCCGCCACTGCTGCGCGGTCAGTTCGACGACCTCGCGGGACGGGAGCCGCAGCGGCTGCCCGGTGGCCTGCGCGAGCAACTGCGTCTTCGCGGATTTCTCCAGGTAATACATCTCGACGAACGCCTGCGCCACGTCGCGACCGACCGTGAGCGAGCCGTGATTGCGCAGCACCAGCGCGGCATTGTCACCCAGATCCGCGATGAAACGTCGCCGCTCGTCGGTGGTGAGCGCGATGCCCTCGTAGTCGTGATAGCCGATGCGATCGTGAAATCGCATGGCGTGCTGGGTAATCGGCAGCAACCCCGCTTCGAGGCAGGACAGCGCCATCTGCGCCTCGGTGTGCAGATGCATGATGCAGCCGGCGTCCTCGCGGACCGAATGGATACCGCCGTGGATCACGAACCCGGCCGCGTTGGGCTGATACCCGTGCCGGTTCTCGCCGACCACATTCCCGTCCAGATCGATCTTGATCAGGTTGGACGCGGTGATCTCGTCGAAGGCCAGACCGAGCGGATTCACCAGGAAATGGTGTGCGGGGCCCGGGATGCGCGCGGAGATGTGCGTGTAGATCAGATCGTCCCAGCCGAAGCGCGCGCAGAGTTGATACGCCGCGGCCAGATCGCGGCGGATCCGCTGTTCGGCCTCGGTGCGCGGCCCGGTCTCGGCGACCGATCCGGCCTCCATCCGGAAGCTGTCGTATACCGTCTCGGTGGCCATGTCCGGTCTCCTTCGTTCGTGCGGATCGTCGCGTCGGTGGCGGTGTTTCGAGTCGAAAGCCCTGTGCCGGAACGACTTCGGTCAGGTTCTGCGCTCCGCCACCTGGAAGCGGCGGATCTTCCCGACGCTGGTGCGGGGGATGGAATCGACCACGTGCCATTCGCGCGGACGGGCCGCGGGCGGCAGATTGCCCGTTGCCCACTCGGTGAGACGGGCGGCCTCGGGTGGCGCGGCCGGATCCCGGGCGACCACGTAGGCGACCGGGACCTGATCCCGGATCGGGTCGGGTTGCGCGAGGACGACGGCCTCGAGCACCCCGGGCGCCTGGCAGATCACGGCCTCGACCTCGGTCAGGCTGACGTTCTCGCCCGCGACCTTGATGACGTCGTCGGCGCGGCCGACGAAACTCAACGCTCCGGTCAGGGGGTCCGCCGCGACCAGATCTCCGGTGCGGAACCAACTGGTTCCGTCGGCGAGATCGGTGAAGCTGCGGGTGTTCACCTCCGGCGCGTCGAGGTATTCGGCGAACAGGTCCGCGCCGCGGGTGCCGTGCACCAGCAGCATGCCCGGTTCGCCGGGGTCGCGCGGACGGCCGGTCCGCGGGTCGACCACGGCGATCCGGCGATCCCCGAGTGGCGATCCGATCACGTTGTGCCGCAACGGATCACTGGTGTCACCGGTGACCGCGGCGACGGTTTCGGTCATTCCGTACAGCTGACGCGGTCGTCGTCCGGCGAGTTCGGCGAAGCGTTCGTAGTGTTCGCGCCCGAGGCTCTGGGCGAACCACACGTGCCGCAGGCGCAGCGGCGGCGCCTGTTCGGGGGTGCGGGCCAGGATCATCCGGATCGGCGCGGCGAACAGGCTGGCGTGGGTGGCCTTCAGGTCGTGGGCCTGCTGTACCCAGCGCGATGCCGAGAACGTTTGCGTCAGTGCGACACTCGCGCCGACCGTGATCGCGGGGGCGAAGCAGTAGTACTGGGCGTTGGCGTGGAAGAGTGGCAGTGTGACCAGCCAGCGATGCTGTGCGGTCAGGTCGACGGCCTCGGCCATGGTCCGCGCCACCGTCGCGTAATTGTGCTGGGTGAGCACGACGCCCTTGGGTTCGGAGGTCGTGCCCGAGGTGAACATGACCGCCAGGCGATCGGCGGGCGACAGCTCGGCGTGCGCGGTGGTGATCGGCGCACCCGTCACCAGGGCGCCGCCGGGTGCGAGGTCGTCGGCGGTTTCCCGCAGGGCGATGATGACCGGGACCGAGTCGGCCGCTCCCTCGAGATATTCCGGCCGACGTTCGAGGGCGCATACGCCCAGCGCCGGTGTCGTGCGACGGGTCTGATTGGTGATGTCGCGCGGGGACGACGCCGGGTCGACGGGGACGAACCACGCGCCGAGCCGGGCGACCGCGAGCCAGATCGCCACGAACGCAGGGCAATTGCGCAATGCGACGTGCACGGCCGAGCCCGGTCGCACCCCGCCCGCCCGCAGCGTGCCCGCAGTCCGGGCGACGATGTCGTCGAACTCGGCATAGCTGTATTCGGTTGTGCCGCTGGGGTCTTGGAAGATCAGGAACGGCGCGGAGCCGTGGTCGGCGACGGTTCGTGACCAATGGTCTTGGAAGAGAAGCGAATCTGTCATGATTCCGGAATCAGGTCCCACTGTTCTTGTCAAGTCGAGGTGCCGGTCGTTGGTGACATAGAAGAGTATACCTATAGTTGGTTCGTCTCGGTGGATACGGCCACAATGTGCTGACACAGCGAAAATCGGTATAACAAATATTGTCTCAGGCCGTTGCGTCTGGCTAGACTGTGGCTAGAATCACTCGTTAAGTTTCAGTCTCCGGAATTCGGAGGCGAGAGTCTCCGAAGTTAGGAGGCCGTGGCATGACCTCGGTTCTCAATGGCGATACCGATACCAGCGTGACCGGCGTGCGGGATCGTGGCGCGCTGCCACCCTCGGTGGTCGATCGTATGACCCTGATCATGGAGTCGTTCGGGGATGTGCACACGCGCCTCACGCTCGAGGAGATCGCGGGCCGTACCGGGTTACCGCGCTCCACGAGTCATCGAATCCTGGAACGACTGGTCAAACTGGCGTGGCTGGGTCGGCACGGGCGGGTCTACTGCCTGGGCGATCGGGCGCTGGGGCTGGGTGGCCGGGAGGAGGGGCACACCGCGCTGCGGTCCGTGGCCTTCCCGCTGCTGCACGCGTTGGCGATGCGCACGGATATGGTCGTCCACCTGGCCGTACTCGACGGGACCGAGGTGGTCTATGTGGACAAGTTCGGTGGCCGGGCCGCCTCGGCGGTGCCGTCGGTGGTCGGTGGGCGCGCACCGGCGTGGTGCACCGCGGCGGGTAAGGCGATCCTGGCGTGGCTCCCGGCCGAACAGGTCGATTCGCGATTGCAGGACGGGCTGCACAAGCGCACGACGCGCAGTATCGATGCGCTCGGCGTACTGCACATGGAGCTCAACCGCATTCGCAACCGGCACGGACTGGCCTTCGAACGCGGCGAATGCTTCCCGAACATCGCCTGCGCGGGTATGGCGGTGCGCGGGCCGGACGGGCCGATCGCCGGGGTCTCCCTGGTCGGCGACGCGCAGGCGCCGCTGGAACGGCTCGCGCCGCTGATGGTCAATACAGTGCACGCTATTTCGGAGAAGATGAGCGGCGGGTCGCGGCAGCAGCATCGGCTGCGGCACGAATCGGTGCTGCCGGTGGGGGCGGCGCGCGGCGTCGCGGCGAACGAGGCGCTGGGACGGCTGGTCGCCATGGGGGAGCGCGGCGAGTGGTTCTAGGCCGCGCGGGTCTTCCGGTCAGACCAGCATGTCGTCGACCGGAAGACCAAGTGCCCCTTGGCCGTACAGCTCGAGCGCGGCGTTGACGTCGTTGGACAGGTGGATGCGGCCGGTGTGGGCGTCGCGCCAGGCCCGTTCGATCGGGTTGCCCCGGCGCAGTCCCATCCCGCCCGCGGCGGCGAAGATCGAATCCACCGAGTTCACCGCGCGTTCGGTGCCGACGGCCTGATCGCGGCGAGTGCGCAGCCGCAACTGCATCGGGATCTCGACCCGGCGGCGGGCGCAGTCGTGCAGTTCGCGCAGGTTCCGGTGCATCTGGAGCACGGCGGCGTCGATCTCGGAGGCGGCGCGGCCGACCGCGACCTGCTGCGCGGTTTCGGGGCCGCCGCTGCCGAAGCTGAGGCGACTGTCGCCGCGCACCCGGGCGACGAACGCGTCCAGGCAGCCTTCCGCTGTCCCGATGATCGGGGCGCTCACCGACGTGCTGTACATCGCCCCGTACGGCATCCGGTAGAGCGGCCCGGTGTTGAACTTCTGGCCCGGTGCGTGGCGCAGCACCACGTCGTAATTGCGCAGCGTGCGGTAGCTCGGCACGAAGACCCGGTCGGCGTGCAGGCCCCGGCTGCCGGTGCCGCGCAGGCCCACCGCGTCCCAGGTGCCGGTCACGCGGCATTCGGACAGCGGGACCAGCGCGGTGGCCAGATCCATCGGCTGACCGTTCTCGGCGACCAGGGCCCCGCCCATCAGCCCCCAGGAGGCGTGTGCGCTGCCGGTGGCGATGCGCCACTGCCCGGTCAACTCGAATCCGCCCTCGACCGGGACGAATCTGCCGACCGGGGCGTAGGCGGAGCAGATCAGCGCGTCCGGTTCCGCGGCCCAGATCTCGCGTTGCGCGCGCTCGTCGAAAAGCGCTACGTGCCAAGGGCTTACGCCCAGGATGCTGGCCAGCCAGCCGGTGGAACCGCAGGCGGCCGAGATCGAGCGCACGGCGTCGTAGAAATCCACCGGATCCGATTCCAGGCCGCCGGACCAGCGCGGGCGCAGCATTCGGAACAGGCCGGATTCGACCAGTGCGGTGATGCTCTCGTCCGGGATCGCACCGTCGGCGTCGACCGCGGCGGATCGTTCGGCCAGCGTCGGCCGCAGGGTGCGTACCGCCTCGGCGATCTCACTGTCCATGCGCTCATCGTCCTGTCTGCCGAACGGATCTCCAAATCGGTCGCCGCTGTCGGATCCGGTGTATTTGAGGATGCGCTGTTGGCTATAGCCGTCTCGCATCGCTCCTCGTGGACGATTTGCTCGATCGATGGTGAAAGAGCTGCTCAATGCCGGTCTGCCCGTTGGATTTCCGTGTCGGCGCGGCGATTCGAGGCGATCGACCCTGTTGTTGTCCGCAATATAAGAGTATAACGAATTCATGATTGATGCCGTGATCCTCTCCGCCTGCCGCACTGCGATCGGCACCGCGCGCAAGGGCTCCCTGCGGGACACCAGCGCCTTCGGCCTGGCCGCCGTCGTCGTCGGTGAGGCCGCCCGGCGCAGTGGGCTGCCGGCCGCGAGCATCGACGACGTCGTGTTGGGGGAGACGCTGGCCGGTGGCGGGGTCATCGCACGTCACGCGGCGCTTCAAGCCGGGCTGACCGACGTTCCCGGGCTCGCGCACAACCGGCACTGCGCGTCCGGACTGGCCAGCGTCGCGACCGCGGCCGGGAGTATTCGCGCCGGGATGGATCGCGCGGTGATCGCGGGCGGCACGCACTCCTCCTCGACCGCCCCGGTGTCGCGCTGGCGGATTCCCGGCACACAGGAGTGGCAGGACCCGTGGTCCTCGCCCTCGCACGTGTCCACACCCGACGCGCCGCACAACGACATGTCGATACTCGTCGGCTGGAATACCGCGCGGCTGGCAGGTATCTCGCGCGCGGAGATGGATGCCTGGGCGGTGCAATCGCATCGGCGTGCCGTGCGCGCCATCGACGCCGGGTGCTTCGCCGAGGAGATCGTCCCCGTCGAGATAGCCGGTGGGACAGCGGTATTCGATACCGACGAGCATCCGCGACGGGACACCAGCGAGGAGAAGATGGCATCGCTGAAGGTCCTGCACCCCGAGATCGAGGGCTTCTCGATCACCGCGGGCAACTCCAGCGGTGTGAACGATGCCGCCGCTGCGGTGACGGTCGCCAGCAGCACACTTGCCGAGGAATATGGACTCACGCCGCTGGCTACCGTGCGGGCCTGGGCGAGCGTCGGCGTGGACCCCGTCCGCACCGGCCTGGCCCCGATAACCGCCATCCGCAAGGCTCTGGACCGCGCCGGACTCGGCCTCGCCCAGGTCGACCTGTTCGAGATCAACGAGGCATTCGCCTCGGTGACCGTCGCCGCGGTCCGCGAACTGGGCCTGGACCCCGAACGGGTGAATCCCTTCGGCAGCGGATGCAGCCTAGGCCACCCGGTAGCGACCACCGGCACCCGCATGGTCGCCACCCTCGCGTACGAATTGCGTCGCCGCGGCGGTGGCACGGCCGTGGCGGCCATGTGCGCGGGCGGCGGCATGGCTTCGGCGATGGTTTTGACTGCGTGATTCTCAGTGGCTGAGTGACTGTGGAGATCGTTCGATTGCTGCGGTCGTGATACCTCGCGGACGTCGGCGATCTCGAAGAATTCGGTTCGGCACTCGAATCACGGTCTGGGAGCGATTGCGTGGTGTTGCTGTTGGAGGCGTAGTCGATTGGGGTGTGGGCGGCGGTCGGAATGGTTATTGCGGCGATCCTCAGTGGCCGAGGAACTGTGGGGGGCGTTTGGCTGCGAATGCGGCGATGCCCTCTTGGACGTCGGCGGTCTCGAACAGTTCGGCTTGGCCTTCGCGTTCGAGTTGTAGGGCCTGTTCGAGATGGGGCAGGGCCGTTTTGTTGAAAGCTCGTTTGATTCGGGTGTAGGCGGCGGTCGGGCCTGCTGCCAATTGTGTTGTGAGTGTGGCTGTTTCGGTGTCGAGGTCGGCGTCCGGCACCACGTGGGAGAGGAGGCCCCAGTCGGCGGCCTGGGGGGCCGGGATGCGTTCGGCGAGCATGGCCATGCGTGCGGCGCGGGCGGGGCCGATCAGGGCGGGGAGCAGGGCGGTGGCGCCGCCGTCGGGCATCAGGCCGACTCGGGTGAAAGCCAGTAGGAGATAGGCGGATTCGCGGGCGACGGTCAGGTCGGCCGCCAGCGCGATCGAGCATCCGACTCCGACGGCGGGGCCGTTGATCGCGGCGATCACCGGCTGCGGTGCTGCGCGTAACGCGCGGATCAGGCGGTTGGCCGCATCGATGGTGACGCCCTGCGGACCTGCGACGGCGGATCTGGACAGGTCCGCGCCCGAGCTGAAGGCGCGGCCCGCGCCGGTCAGGACCAGTACTCGGATCTCCGGATCGGCGCTGAAATCTGCTACGGCCGTGGCAGTTTCGTCCAGCAGCTCGGCGGTGAGGGCGTTGAGGCGGTCGGGGCGGTTGAAGGTCAGGCGGGCGACCGCGTCGGTGCGTTCGACGAGCAGATGTGGGGGCGTGGTCACTGGCGGCCTTCCGAAGTGCTTGCGGGGTGGGGGAATCGGTGGTGGGTCATGCCGCGGTGGTGTCGCCGAGGTAGCGGTGCAGGAGTTCGCTGCCCGCGTCGTCGGCGGGGCCGGTCCAGGCGACTCGGCCGCGTTGCAGGATCAGGCATCGGTCGGCGAAATCCAGTGCGCGCGTGGCGAACTGTTCGATCATCAGTACGGCCACGCCTGCCGCTCGGGCCCGTTGCAGGCTCTCGAATACGACGTCCACCATCTTCGGGGCCAGGCCCAGCGACATCTCGTCGGCGATCACCAGCCGCGGATTCACCATCAAAGCCCTTGCGAGCGAGAGCATCTGCTGTTCGCCGCCGGACAGCGTGCCCGCCGCTTGCCCGGCTCGCTCGCCGAGCACCGGGAAGATCTCCAGCGCGCGGTTCAGCGATTCGGTGCGGCGACGGCGGTCGCCCATGGTCGCCATGCGCAGATTCTCCAGCACGGTCAGGCCCGCGAACACGCCTCGGCCCTCGGGTAGGTGCACCAGCCCGGTCCGGCGGATGTACTCCGGTGAGCGTCCCGCGATATTGCGTCCATCGAGCTCGATACTGCCGCGGACCGGCGGTACCAGCCCGGACAACGTGCGCGCCAGCGTGCTCTTACCCGCCCCGTTCGGGCCCAGCACGGCCAGCGCGCTGTTCGGCGGCAGATCGAACGACACGTCCCGCAGCGCCACGGCCGGACCGTACTGCACGTCGAGATCACGGACCTTCAGCAGATCGGTTGTGCTGGTCATGATTTGGTCCTGTCCTCATCGGCATCGGCATCGGCGCCGAGGTAGGCGGCGCGTACAGCGGGATCGGCACGGATGTGCGCCGGATCGCCCACGCTGATCTCGACGCCGAAATCGATGACGTGCACCGTGTCGCTCAATCCCAGCACCAGCTCCACATCGTGCTCGACCAGCAGCAGCGACACCCCGCGCTCCCGCGAGATATCGGTGAAAACTGTTGCCAGCTCCTCGGTTTCGCGAGTATCGAGCCCCGAGGACGGTTCGTCCAGCAGCAGCACGGTCGGCTCGAGCGCCAGCGCCCGCCCCACCTCGAGCAACCGCGCGGTCCCCAACGGCAACCCCGCGACAGGCCGATGCGCCTGCTCACCCAGATGCAACAGCTCGAGAATCTCCTCGACCCGCCGATCCTCCGCCGCCCCCGACGCCCGAAACCCACCCGCCGTCACCAGATCACTCCAGATCCGCCCCCGCGCGTGCCGCACCCGATCGGCGAGCACCACATGATCACGAACAGTCAACCCGGAGAACAACTCCGGCTGCTGAAACGTCCGCGCCAGCCCCCGCCGAGCCCGCGCCTGCGGACTACTCCGAGTCACCTCCCGCCCATCCAGGAACACCGCCCCCACCTGCGGCCGCAACAACCCCGACAACACCGCGAACAACGTGCTCTTCCCCGCCCCATTGGGCCCCACCAGCCCCACGATCCCCGCCGCCGGAACCACCAGATCGACGTCGTTCAACGCCACCAGCCCCCCGAACCGCACTGTGACACCCCGAGCTTCGAGCCGGGGCGCCGCTGTCGTCGTCACAACCACCCTCCTGTCATCGCCGATCCGGCTGCATCGCCGTTCGTCACCTGGGCCCGGTACTTGCCGAATTGCACTGTGACACCCCGAGCTTCGAGCGGCGGTGGCGCTGTCGTCGTCATAACCGCCCTCCTGCCATCGTCGATCCGGCTGTATTGCTGTCCGTCACTTGGGGTCCGGTACTCGCCGAATCGCATTGTGAAGCAGCGAGTTTCGATGCGGGCCTGCGTTATCGTCGTCACGGGTGTTCTCCCGCCGTAGCCGACTGGGGCGCACCACAGTCCGTCGCCGGGGTTCGTTGTTCATCGAATCGCACAGTGACGCCACGGACCCCGAGCCGGGCCGTCGCCGCCGCCAGGATTGCCACCCTGTCGCAATCGATGCGGTCGCGTAGGCGTTTGCTACCCGGGTCGCCGCTGGATCGGTTGGCGGATCTCACTGTGACACTGTGAGTTTCGATGTGGTTACGTGGTGTCGTTGTCATACGTGTTCTCCCGCCAGCGCAGGTGTGTCCGTGTCGGCTGATTCCGGGGGCGCGCCGGGGCGGCCGAATCGGGCGCGCACTGCCCGCAGCTGCCGGGCGTGCATGGCGGCGAGTCCATCGGGGTTGCGGGCGAGCATGATTGCGCCGAAGCCGAACATGATGACCGGGATCTGGGCCCAGGTCGAGGGGAGGTAGGTCTGGAAGACGCTGGGCAGCACGGTGTATGCCACGCCCGCGACCAGGGCTCCGGTGATGGAGCGGGAGCCGATGGTGACCAGCACCGCCAACCATACCAATCCGGTGAACGGGTTGAACGAATCCGGTAGTGCGGCTTGGTAGTTCAGCGCCAGGAAGCCGCCGCCGAGCGCGGCGATGAAGGTTGCCAGGGCCGAGACCAGGACCTTCACCGGGACGATGCTCAATCCCATTGTCCGCGCGCCGCTTTCGCTCGACCGTACCGCCGTGACCGCCAGACCCGCGGTGGAGCGTCGCAGATTCAGCACGATCGCGCCGAGCACGAGGAATACCGCGAGGGCGAACAGCGCGAAAACCCGGTTGTCCGTAGCCCATTCGGGTCGCAGCAGACTCACGCCCTGACCGGAGTTGTAGATGTGGTCCCGCAGGAATACGAGGTTCTGCACCAGCAGACCGAAGGTGAGCGTCACCAGGGCGACGTAGAGATTGCCCAGGCGGATGGTCAGGATGCCGATCACGACCCCCACCGGCGTGACGACGATCGCGGCCACCAGTACGGCGAGCAGCGGTGACCATCCGGCGTCGGTGGCCAGTTCGGCCGCCAGCACCGCGCCCAGGCCGGCGAATGTGGTCTGGCACAACCAGATCATGCCGCCCTCGCCGGTGACCATCGTGTACGACAGCAGCGCGATCGCCAGCGCGATCCCACCGGCCACCACCCCGCCCCAGAACGGCTCGAGGACCAGCGGCAGCGCGGCGACCACGATCAGCGTCACCACCGGGCCGAGCGCCGAGGACCATCGGATCCCCTTGCCACGCACCGCATCCGTTCCGGCTGCTCCCGTCGCGGCGATGCGCACGGCCCGATCCAGCGCGCCGCCGGTCGCGGTGTCACCCGCCTGACCGCGCACCGCGTAGCAGAGCAGCGCCACGAGCATGAACAGGAACGGAATACTCGGCACGAGCTGCGCGGACAGTGCGCTCTGCGGCGCCACGAATCGCTGCACGACCGTGGTCGCCACGCCCATGATCACCGCGATCACGACCGCCGCGGGAAGGTTCCGCAGCCGCGCCGCCACCACCGCGGCGAACGCGGCCGCCATCAGCGAGGTCATCCCGTCCACCGTGAGCCCTGAACTCGGTGCGACCAGCACACCGGCCAGTCCGGCCAGCAGCGTGCTGCCCGCCCACACCCCGAGCGACACCCGAGTCGGGCTGACACCGGACATCGCGGTCAACGCCTCGGAATCCACCAGAGCGCGCACCCGCAGCCCAACATCGGTGTACCGCAACACGATTGTCCCGACCGCGAGCACCACGACCAACGCCAGATACGTGATCAGCTGATCGAGATTCACCACGCCGCCCAGCACCCGGAAGGTGTGCACGGGTTGCGGCGCCAGGCCCGGGGCGGTCGCGTTCGACAACTGCCCGAAGATCAGATCGACCAGCGGCGGCAGCGCCACCGACAACCCGATGGTCGCGACGATCTTGATCAGCGGCGAGCGTAATCGCAAGTGCCGGAACAACAATGCGTACAGCGCGGCCCCCAGTACCGGACCGAACACGCCGATCGCGACCACCGCCGCGGGCAGGATCGCCCACCCGTGCTGCACGTGCAGGAAGTAGTAGAAACGCGCCACCGCATAGGCCAGCGCGCCGAACGCGAAGTTGAACACGCCCGCCGAAACGTAGGTCACCACCAGTGACGCGGCGGCGATGGCATAGATCGAGCCGAGGGCGAGCCCGGCCAGGACATAGGACAGCAACGGTGGCTCCTCACTGCTCGCAGGCTCAGCGAGCGGCCCAGCTGATGCTCTTGGTCTGGAGGAATTCGTCGAGCCCGAACTCGCCCCATTCGCGGCCCACGCCGCTGCGCTTGTACCCGCCGAACGCGATGCGCGGATTCACCCCGCCGCTGCTGCTGTTGATCGACACCCCGCCGGTGCGGATCTCGCAGGCCATCGAGTAGGCCGTCGCGGTGTCGGCGCTCCAGATCGCGCCCGCCAGCCCGTACGGACTGTCGTTGGCGATCCGCACCGCCTCCGCGTCGCTCCGGGACTTGATGACCACGCCGACCGGTCCGAAGAACTCCTCCTGAGCGATGGCCATGGCATTGTCCACGCCGGTGAACAGGGTCGGCTGCACGAACCACCCGCGCTCCAATCCCGCGGGACGCCCTCCGCCGCAGACGATTTCGGCCCCTTCGGCCTCGCCGCGCCGGATCAGCGCCTCGACCTTGTTCCGCTGCGCCTCGGTGATGAGCGGGCCCATGGTGGTGTCCGCGTGCGCCGGATCGCCGACCCGGACCAGGCTCAGCGCCGCACGCAGCCGCTCGACGAATTCGTCGTGCCGGGATTCGTGCACGATCGTGCGGGTCAGCAGCGAGCAGCCCTGTCCGGCGTGCGCGGTCATCCCCATGAACGCGGCGCGCACCGCGCCGTCCAGATCCGCGTCCGCGCGCACGATGTTCACCGATTTGCCGCCGAGTTCGAGCACGACCTTCTTGATCGAATCGGCGGCCTGGCTGTAGACCATCCGGCCCACGGTGTCCGATCCGGTGAAGCTGACCAGGTCGACCATCGGATTCGTGGTCAGTTCGCGGCCCGCCTCGATATCGCCGGTGACGATGTTGAGCACGCCCGGCGGCAGGTCCGCGGCCTCGGCGAAGTCGGCGAGCAGCAGGGACTCCAGCGGCGTGGCCGGGGCGGGTTTGAGCACCGCGGTGCATCCGGCCGCGAGCGCCGGGATCACCTTCATCATGCTCAGGAAGAACGGGAAGTTGTAGGCGGCGATCAGGGCGCAGACGCCGTACGGTTCGCGCCGCAGCACTCCCTGGCCGATGCCCGCGCCGGGGGTGATGGTGGGATCCATCGGACGTTCCCAACGGAACGCCGGCATCACCCGTTCGGCCATATCTCGCAAGTGCGCCAACGGAACTCGCGTCTGCAACGTCTCGGCGAGACCGCGCACCGAGCCCGCCTCGGCGATGTTCAGATCGATCAGTTCCGGGAGCCGGCGCTCGATCTCGTCGGCCATCCGCAGCAGTACCGCGGCGCGCTCGGCGGGACGCATCCGGGGCCAGGGGCCCTCGTCGAATGCCGTGCGGGCGGCGGCGATGGCGCGCCGGACATCGGCCGAACTCGATTGCGGGACTTCGGCAATGGTCTCCTCGGTGGCGGGGTTGCGGACGGTCACACGAGTGTCGGACTCGCCGTCGGTGCGACGTCCGTCGATGTAGAGCTGTGCAGAGAACGAGTAGGCCGCGGTCATAAGCCCTCCTGATGCCGAGCTGGTGCCGCACGCCTGGCGGTCCCAATTTAAGTATCCTGAATACTCGCTCACGGTTGGCGGCGTGTCGTTTTTCCACTGGATGGGATGACGGTTTGTGGTCTGAGCCACAGATAGCTTGTTATTCCGGTTACGCATTCACCTCGCCGGGTGGCGGTGATGCGGTTCCTCCCCTAGGCACGGCTCGACTCCCCGGCGCATCGTGCGAGGTCCGGCGTGCTCTGTCCCGAAAGACTCGATCATGAGCCCTGATACGCCCTCCGGCACGTCGTCCGCGGAACAATCCTGGACGCCGCGGCTGATCTTCTCCCTCGCATCCATCGTGCTGCTGCTCGAGATGCTCACCCTCAGCTATCTGATGATCTCGATGTCGCTACCGTCGATCTCCGCGCACTTCCACACCGCGCAGGGCGCCTGGTTGCTGACGGTATTCCTGCTGGTGGGTGCGGTATCGAGTCCACTGCTGGGCAAGCTCGGCGATCTGTACGGCAAGCGCAAGGTGATGCTCGGCTGCATCGCCATGTCCGCGATCGGGTCGCTGCTGTGCGCGCTCGCGGCCAATTTCGCGATGATGCTGGTGGGTCGCGCGCTCGCCGGATTCCTGCCGCCGTGTGTCTTCCTGGGCTACTCGCTGATCCGGGATGTGTTCCCGCCCAAGGTGATCGGCCTCGCGGTCAGCATCGCGACCAGTGGGCTGGGCCTGATCGCGATCCCCGCGCCGTTCTTCGCCGGATGGTTGATCGACAACTCCGGATTCCGCGGCATCTTCTGGGTGCTCGCAGCGGGATCGGTGCTGTTCGGCTGCATGATCGCGGCGAGCACCGAGGAGTCGAGTGTGCGGGTGCGTTCACGGATCGACGTCCTGGGTGCGGTGCTGCTCGGCGCGGGAATCGGCGGGGTGTTCGTCGCGTTGAGCCTCGGGCCGAGTTGGGGCTGGTCCGCGACCTCGACCCTGGTGTACCTGTTCGGGGGGCTCGTGCTGATCATCGCCTGGGCGGTGTCGGCGGGCATGATTCGCGAGCCGCTGCTGGAGTTGCGGGTGCTGCGTCGGCGGCCGATCCTGCTGATCACGTTGTCCTCGGCGTGCTGTTACGGCTGCGCCACGACATTGGCGCTGCTGCTGCCGATGATGATCATGACACCCGGGGCGCTCGGCCTCGGATACGGATTCGGTGTCAGCGCAAAGGGTTACGCGCTCTACCAGACGCCGTTCGGGTTGATGGTGGTGGTCGGCGGCGCGCTCGTCGGGGTGCTGATGGGCCGCCGGGTGCGCCCGCGCCCGCTGCTGTTGCTCGGGGCGCTGCTGTTGGCTGCCGCCTTCGCCCTGGTCGCGTTCGAACATCATGATCGGTTGCTGCTCTTGGTTTTCAGCGCGATGGCCGGTACGGGAACCGGATTCGCCTACGGCGCCACGCCCAACCTGCTGATCGAGGCCGTGCCGCCGCAGTTGCAGGCCAGTACCGCGAGCGTTGTCAACGTCGCGCAGAGCGTGATGTCCGCGGCCCTGCCGGTGATCGCGTTCGCGGTGCTGAACAACTCCTTCATCGCTACCCTGCCGGGCGGCTCACACGGCGCAATCCTGTACACGGAGAAGGGATTTCAGGTCGCCTTCCTGATCGGCGCGGCGGCGGGGGTGATCGGTGCGGTCCTGGCGCTGGCGTTGCCGCGCCGGATCCAGCAGATCGTGGTGTCCGATGCGGGTGAGGTCGAAGGGACGGCTTCGGTGGTCGCGCACTGATCGGGTGGGGATCGGCTGCTTGCGGCGGTCGGTCCCCGTTCATTCCTGGGCGATGCGGGCCCGTGTGCTGCCGAGAGTCCTTGCCGCCACGGCGTTTTCGGCCGGTTCTCTGATGGACAGGCGCTGCCCATCGTGTTCTCGGGCCCTGGTGGGTTCGATCCATGGGCCGATGTCGCGGCGGGTGGCGATCCAGCAGGAGACCTGTTCGGTGTACTGGCCATATGCGGACAATCCGTCGCAGGCGATCTTCGCCGCGTCGGCGGGGTCGATGTCCAGGGACAATTGGAATCGGGTGTGGTGCGGTTCGTCGGCCGCGGTGAACCGGGTTGCCAGCGCGGCGTCGATGACTCCGGCCCTGGCTGCCGCGCGGAAGGCGGCCGTGGTGGTGGGCGGGGGATCGCTCAGGAAAGCGGCGGCGGTCTGCGTGTTGATCTCGAATGCCAGGTCGTGCAGGAGCGTGAGGATTCGTTCGGCGACCAAGCCGATCTGCGGAATGCCTTCCAGGCGAACGCCGTTCACCGGTCCCAGCGATTCGAGTTGCCCGATCGACTTGCGCATCGTGATCAGTTTGTTGGCAACGGATTCCTGCTTCGGAAACGTGGTCACGGCTGCTGTCCTCCGGGTCGGGCCGCTGGTAGAGGCGAATGATCCCATCGCGGCAAACCCGCGGCCACCGCACTTTCCGCAGAACGGGATGGCCGGTGGACGCGGACGCCCGGCCGATGGATGGTTGGCGGGCACCCCGGGTTCTCCGGCGGACGAGGGCATTCGGCCGCGTCGCCACCCGGCCGGAAAAGGATGTTCGATGCGAACCCTCAGCGATCTGTTCCGCAATTTCCTGCAACTCGGCTACGTCACCGACGATATCGACGCGGCCGCCGCATACCTCGAAACCACCCTCGGCACCGTGACCTGCGTCAAGCACTACCGCTCCGAGTTGGGCGGCGGCCTACCGCCCTCGGCCGGTGGTGAGCCCGGCGCGAGTTTCGTCGTGGTGGACGGAAAACCCGCGCAGGAGTGGACGATCGACGTAGCCCTGGTCAATGCCGGCCCGACGAACGTGGAGATCATCCGCCCCGTCGGCGGCGCAGTCGACCTCTACCGCGGCGCGGTGCGCCCCGGCATCCCGGCCACCCTGCACCACCTGGGTTTCGTAGTGGACGATTTCGACGAGGTCGACGCAGTCGCCACCGCCGCAGGCAAATCCTGGTCCCAATACGGCCGCAGCGGCGGAATCCGCTTCGGCTACGTCGACCTCCGCGCCGAACTCGGCCACTTCGTAGAGGTGATGGAACTCGACGAAGCAAGCGCCAACGGCTTCACCCAACTAGAGATCGCCTCGAACGCCGATCGGGACTGACCGGCATTCGCTCCCGGCATCTCAGGCGAGGAGTTCGTCGAGGGTGGAGGCGGTCAGGATTCGCGTCACCCACGTGTTGATCTGCGTCGAGCCAGCGGATTTGACCCGTTCGACCGTGGTGGTGGGTAGTGTCCCGAACTTCGTGGTCATCAGCTCGAGCAGAACCTTCGTACGCCCCTTCGCTTCGCCAAGTGCTTCGCCTTTGGCGATGCCACGTGCTTCGCCACGTGCTTCGATGCGGTCTGCGGTGGTCACGATTGCCTCCTTGCCGTGTGGGCCCAGCTTCTCGAACACCCTCGCCAACTCCGACTCCGGGGTATTGCCGACGGTGACCAGGTAGGTCAGCGTTACGATCATGTCACCGAGGGGGTCGGGGCCGTCGTTGAGGGTTTCGAGGTCGTCGAGCATTTCCATCATAATCGTGCCCAGGTTGGTATTGCCGGGGGCGGCACGCAGGAGGGTCAGTGTCAACCGCACTGCCGGGGGCAGCGCGCTGGTCTGGATTTGGCTCACGTCCTGGGTTGCGACGTCGTCCAGGATGAATTCCATGCGGGCCAGGTGTGGACCGAGGGCCGCCCGCGTCGCGGGGTCGATGTCGTAGAGGTCGGCCAGTTCGGTCGGTGCGGTCGTCGGCCAGGTGGTGCCGTCGCTGTTGACGTGCAGGACGACGGGGATCACCACCGGCAGTGTGGTGGCTTTCGGGACTGTGTCGGGGTTGAGGGTGTTGGCTCTGCGGTTGTCGGCGAGGTATCCACTCCAGAGCCGGACGGTGTACTCGAGCAGTCGGAACGCCATGAACCGATCCGAGCTCGACTGGTGCTCCAGCAGGCAGTTGATGTAACCGGGGCGGCCGCTTATGCGAGTGCGGAAGACCAGGTCGCTGACCCGGTTCCGTAGCTCGGGGTCTACGAAATTGCTGGGGACGAGTTCCAGGTTGTCCCAGTCGATTTCGGCGGCGACTGCGGGTGGGAGGTTCGGGCGGATGATCGCGGCGGCGTTCTGCGGTCGGTTCAACATCCAACGGGCAAGGGAATCATGGGGATTGGACCTCTTCCGGGTCATGGAACCGGACAGTACACACCATCGGCGGAACATTCAAATAGGTTCTGCCACAACATATTCCAGTACGGAAAGCGTATTCCGTACTGGAATGAAGAAACCGTCCATTCGAACCGGTGGCGGGAAAAGAATTTCGCCGCGTTCGTGGTTCGGTCGGGGCGGCTCAGCCGTGGTCGGTCGAATGTCCTGGGAACAGTGGGAGATTCGGGTCCAGGATGACGGCGGCGTTGTTCACCGCGGTGGCGACTTCGCCGAAGCCGACCGACATCAGTTTCACCTTGCCGGGGTAGGAGGTGACATCGCCCGCGGCGTAGACGCGGTCCAGGGTGGTGCGCATGCGGGTGTCGACCGTGATTGTCCTGCGGTCCAACCGCATTCCCCATTCGGTCAGCGGGCCGAGGTTGCTGATGAAGCCCAGTGCGGCGACGACCGCGTCGACCTTGTGCACACGCGGTTGATCCTCGCCGTCGACCCGGACGTGCGCCTCGCGTAGGCGCTCGTCGCCGAGCAGGGCGATGACCTGGGCGTCGGTGATGATTTCCGCGCCGCAATCGTACATCTCGCGCACGCTCGCCGCGTGTGCCCGGAACTGGCCGCGCCGGTGCACGAGGGTCACCGAGCGGGCGATGGGGGCCAGCGCGAGCGTCCAGTCGACCGCGCTGTCGCCGCCGCCGACGACCAGGACGTCCTGATCGGCGTAATCATCAAGTGCCGGAACGAAATAGCTCAGTCCGCGGCCGAGGAATTCCTCCCCGGCGGGCAGTGTGCGCGGGGTGAATGTGCCGATTCCGGCGGTCACCACGACCGCGCCCGCATCAATCACCGTCTCATCGGAGAGAGTGACCTGCGGACGTCCGTCGGCGAAGCCCAGCGCGACCGCTTCCCGGCCCAGCACATACTCGGTGTCGAACGAATCCGCTTGCGCCTTCAGCGAATTCACGACTTCACGACCGCGCGCCCCGGGCACCGCCGCGATATCGCGAATCTGTTTCTCCGGATACAACGCGGTGATCTGGCCGCCGCATTCGGGCAGCGCGTCGACCAGCACGGTGCGCAGTCCGCGGAATCCCGCGCAGTAGGCCCCGTAGAGACCGACCGGCCCGGCGCCGACGATGAGAATGTCGGTGGACATGGTGATGGCCACGGATGCGACCTCCTGAATCAGGGGATGGAACAGTACTGCGACGTGGCGGAGCCTATGACCGCCCCGATCGCGTACCCGGCGGTTTTCCGCCTGATGGGACGGCCGGATCACCGGATCGACGGCCTCGAACGATCGTTCCCGTCCTGCGGGAGGGGGCGGGCGCGGCGGTGACCGGTGGCGGACAGTCGGCACAGACCCCGATCACGGTGCCCCCGCTGTGATCCCGAGCGACCGGCGGCCCGCTACAGCCTGGCCGAGAGCCGCCGAGTCCTCGCGGCGTCTCGTCACCTGGAAGGGCATGAATTCATGAGCGACGAAGTAAGAGTCTGGATCGACCAGAAACTCTGCACCGGCGACGGTCTGTGCACCCAGTACGCACCGGACGTATTCCAGTTCGGCGACGACGGGCTGGCCTACGTCAAGCAGTCGGCCGACGCGGATCTGCTGAAATCCGAAGGCGCACAGGCCGATGTGCCGGACAGCCTGCGCCTGGACGTGGTCGACGCCGCGGACGGCTGCCCCGGCAATTGCATTCACGTGGTGCGTCGCACCGACGGCGTCGAGGTCGCCGGCCCCGACGCGGACTGACAGCCCACAGTCCGCGCGTTACTCGTTGAGGAGTTGATTCGAATGTCCGTGGTGCTCGAACCCGGGAAGGCCGGAAAGCTGACCGGGACCACCCCCTGGTTCACGGGAGATGTTGCCGCCGAACGGGTTCCGGAGAAATACCGGCTGGACCGAGCGTTCGTGCCCAAGGCGCGGTACCTCGATCCGGAGTTCCTGCAACTGGAACTCGACAAACTGTTCACCCGCACCTGGTTGATGGCGTGCCGCCTGGAGGAATTGGCGGGTGTCGGATCGTATGTGGAATACGAGATCGGCGCGCACTCCATCCTGATCGTGCGCGAGTCCAAGGATTCGGTGCAGGCGTATTTCAACGCGTGCCGGCACCGCGGCACCCGCCTGGCCAAGGATCGCGGCCGGGTCGGCTCGATCATCTGCCCGTTCCACGGCTGGCGATGGAATCTGGACGGGTCCATCCGGCTGGTGCTCGATCGCGAGGAGTTCGTCCCGCGTTCGGACGACGACCTGGGCCTGGTCAAGGTGCGCACCGAGACGTGGGCCGGTTTCGTGTTCATCAACATGGACCCGAACGCCGTGCCGCTGCTGGAATACCTCGACCCGATCCCGCGGATATTCGAGCCCTTCCACTACGAGAACATGCGCATCCGGTGGCAGAAGGGAATCATCCTGCCCTGCAACTGGAAAACGGCGCTGGACGGATTCCTGGAGGCGTATCACGTCGCCGGGACGCATCCGCAGCTGTTCCGCCTGGACAAGTCGAACGACAACCTGCTGTCGATGAAGGAACTCGAGAACCGGGTCTGGTCGCCGACCACGACTTACGAACGGCACGCGCACTATTCGAGCCTCGGCCAGAAGAAGAGCGAGACCACCGAGGACAACGCCACCAAGGATCCGCTCAAGCGGACCACCGAGGGGCAGATCGATCCGCGCGAGGCGTTCGCGTTGAGTGTGCAGTACATCTTCGACGATATGGGCGGGCTGGAGAACGAGCGCAGCTGGCGTGCCGCGGAGCAGCTCAAGACCACCGACCTGCCCGAGGGGATGACGCCCGGCGACCTGTTCATGCAGCTCTATCAGGATCTGGTGATCTCGGAAGGCTATGCGTGGCAGGACATCTCGCCACAGCAGTGGTCCGAGGCGGGCACCGCGTGGAACGTCTTCCCGAATACGATTCTGCTGCCCAACCAGGGCTCGTCGTTCATGTATCGCGCCCGGCCCAACGGCTCGGATCCGGACAGCTGCCTGTTCGAGATCTTCGCGCTGGATCAGGTCGCGATCGCCGACTACGACAAGAAGCATCAGCACACCCCGCAGATCTTCGAGGACTATCACGACGCCGCCCTCGGCCAGGTGTTCAACCAGGACATGGCCAACGCCAAGGAGGTGACCGTGGGCATGCATTCGCCCAGCTTCGACGGGCATCGCCTGAGCGAGGCGCAGGAGATGACGATCTACAACCACCACCGGGTCGCCGACCGGTTCATCTGGGCGGATCGTGATGCCTGACCAACGTGGCGCCTGGGACGAGGTGTTCGACGTCGTCGTGGTCGGCAGTGGCGGCGGGGCGTTGACCGCCGCGCTGCTGGCCCGGCACGGCGGTGCGAGCGTGCTGGTCGTGGAGAAGGACCGGTACATCGGCGGGACCACCGCGGTATCCGGCGGCGATATGTGGATTCCGAACAATCGCTTTGTCGCGGAACGGGATTCGCGTGAGGACGCGCTCGCGTACATCCACCGGTTGTCGGACGGGCGGGAGTCGGATCCGTCGCTGGTCGAGGTCTACGTCGACACCGCGCCCGAGGCGCACGCGTTCCTCGAGGCGCACACCGGATACCGATCCGAGCCGCACATCTCGCTGGACGACTACTACTCGGTCATCGGGGATCGCATTCCCGGCGTGCGGCCCTTCCCGCGCACGGTCGCGGTCAAGCCCTACCCGGCGGGCGCGGAACTGGGCGAACTCGCGGAGTTGATCAACAAGGGGCCTTGGGTGCCGCCGTGCGAGGTCAGCTTTCCCGAGCAGCGGCGCGGTGAGGTCGGGCCGGAGGAATTGGCCCAGCGGGAGCGAGAGGGCTGGCGCGCCAAGGGCGGTGGCCTGATCGCGCCGCTGTTCAAGGCGCTGTTGGATCTGGGCGTGGAAGTCCGAACCAGCACTCCCGCAGTCGAATTGGTCACCGACGAGCAGCGGGCGGTGGTCGGCGTCGTCGTCGAGGACGCGCAGGGCCCGCGGCGGATCGGCGCGCGCAAGGGCGTCGTGCTGGCCTGCGGTGGTTTCGAGTGGAATCCGGAGATGGTCAAGACCTATCTCGGATACGAGGTCAAACCGATGACGCCGTGGTCCAACACCGGCGACGGGCATCTGATGGCGATGGAGGCCGGGGCCAAGCTGGGCTCGATGACGACCTTCTTCAGCTATGGGGTCATCTACGAGCCCTGGACGCTGGGCCGGGACGGAAATCCGTTGCCGCAGATGCTGATGGGGCTCGGCGCGGGTTCGATCCTGGTCAACAAACTCGGTCGCCGGTTCATGCACGGCGGGTACACCTACAACGACTTCTCGCATCCCTTCGGGTTCTACGATCAGCGTTATCCGGGGTTCGTCAACAAGCCGCCGGCATGGGTGATCTTCGGCAAGCGGCATTTCGAACAGGGCGTCATGGGGTCCAAACCCGGGATCGAGATGAATCTGACCGGGGCCGACGGCCAGGCGCCGCCGGACTGGGTGGCCACGGCCGGATCGATCCGCGAGCTGGCCGAGAAGATCGGTGTCGATCCCGGCGAACTCGAGTCGACTGTCCAGCGGTACAACGGATTCGCCGAGAAGGGCGAGGATCCGGACTGGGGCGATCCCCAGCAGACCCACGTGCTGACCGGGCCCGAAACCGTTGAGCACCGGCCGATTCTCGGACCGCCGTACGGTGCGATCCAGCAGTGGCCGGGCACCATCGGGACCAGCGGCGGCTGCCGCATCGATGCCGACGCGCGCGTGCTGGGACATCGGGTGCCGGTCATCGATGGGCTCTACGCGGCCGGAAACACCTCGGCGTCGGTGTTGGGCGGGACCTATCCCGGCGGCGGCTCCTGTATCGGTCCGAGCGTGACGATGGGGTATCGCGCCGGGCGGCATGTCGCAGCTCGTGCCGCACGCGATATCGGCTGAGTGGTAACGGTATCGAGCGAATCGGTATCGAAATCGGCCCCGTGGCAATGTGATTGCTACGGGGCCGAGGTTTTTGTCGAGGGGCTGAACGGCTTTGGTTCGAGTCGTGTCGGTCGTGGGTCGCTGGTGAGCGGGTTCCTACCGGTGCACCCAGCCGAAGTCGTGCCACACGGTCTGCAACTGGGTGACCGGCACCTGCCAGGTCTCGATGTAGGTGACGCCCTCGGGGCCCGCGGTCATCGTGTACGGCGTGCCCGCGCGGCTCAGGAATACATCGCCCGGTTTCACGACGACGGTTTGCACATCGTCGGGATAACCGAATTCGATGTGGTATTCGCCCGCGAAGACGAACAGCATCTCATCGATATTGTGGTGGTGCCGCGGCACGGTGAAGTGGGGGCGCACCCGCAAAGGGTTGCGATTGAATCGCGGAACATCGATCGGCTTGGTGGTCACCCACATTCCGCCGTCGAATGTCGCCGCGAAATCCACGGGGGCGTCGGCCAGCAGTCCGCCGCCCTGCCACAGATAGGACGGAGTGTTCTGCTGATTCAGGTCCATCGGGACCCAATCCGAATCCGCTACGAGATCGCCGAAAATGAGAGTCACAGCGCCGACGGTACGTCCGAGGCCGGGTGCTACGACCTGGAGTTTTCCGTTCGCTGGGACATCGAACCCGCCGATCTGTGGTCCCGGACACATTCCCGTCCAGTGAAATCCGCTGATGACACACCGCGCGACAATTCGGGAGAGTTCGAGCATGACCACCGCTTTCGGAATCGAATACTTCACCCTGCTGTCCGACGACGGCTGGATGGACATGCCGCTCGACATCATGCCCTCGTACCTGTGGGCCGACGGCGGACTCCTCGCCGACGCTCCCGTCGATTTCGCCGCAACCTTCGGCGGCAATATGCAGCTCTGCACGAAGGTCGACCCGACCTTCAACCTCAACGGCCTGCGCTGCGTCCCCAATTTCGCCGTCCCCCGCCACCACCACAACCTCGACGAGTTGATCATCGTATTCAAGGGCGAATTCCACGTGGCCTGGGGCGAGAACGGCGAAGAAGGCAGCCGCACCATCGGCCCCGGCGAATTCTGGATCAGCACCGCCGGCACCCCCTACCTCATGACCGCAGGCCCCGAGGGCGTCACCTACATCGAAACCTGGCCCTCCCCGATGGCCGAACTCGAAACGTACTGGCACGACGCGGGCTGGGTACACCGCTGAGGTCGGACGCGCAGTCTGCGAGGGGATCGACTCCGAACCGGCCCGAGGGCAGAGTCCACTGCCGCGTCGTCGGTAAGTTTCGCGGGCGCGCGGGGGCGCGCCCGCGAGGAGTTTCATGGCCTCGTGGTGTCCTCGAGTAGGGCGAGGCTGGAGTGGGCGTAGGCGGCTCGGCGCTTGGGGCTGACGAGATATGAAGGGGGTGCGAGGTATCCGAGGTCGTGGGGGAGGTTCGCGGCTCGGCGGGTGAGGGTGGCGCGGGCCTCGGTTGTGGTGCCGCAGATGGCGATTCGGGTGAGCATGTCGTCGGTGACCGCGTTGGTCATGGCTTTGGTGTCGCCGGTGCGGAAGGCCGCGCGGAGTTGGGCGACGGGTTCCTGCCAGCCGTGGTGGGCGACGAACGGGTCGTAGGTTTTCACCGTGAGGTAGAAGGCGATCATGCGGCGGGCGTCGGCGATTGCGCGCTCGGGGGCCGCGTCGTCCACGGCGGTGATGATCCATCCGTGTTCCAGCGGGGTTCTCTCGTGACCGCCCTGCTGGGTGCCGAGAGTGGTTGCGGGGCGGATGATTTCGTTCCACCAGGAGTCGGTGAACAGGCCGTGGCCGATGATGCCGTCACCGACGCGGGCGGCGGTGGCGGCCATGCGCGGGTTGAATCCGGCCAGTAGGACCGGGATGTCGAGGCGGCCCAGCACCGGTGCCCGGACATCGGCGTCGATGTGCTGGAATTCGCCTGTGTACCTGATCTTTTCGCCGTTCTCCGCGTGCAGCCAGGCGCGCACGGCCTCGGCGGTTTCGGCGATGCGGGCCATCGGGCGGTCGGCGGAGACGCCGAACCAGTCGCGGTTGATGCGGTAGGCCGCGGTGCCCAGGCCGAGGAACAGGCGGCCGGGGGCCTGCGCGTGCAGCTGGCGCATCGCGGTGGCATGGGCGTACGGGGTGCGGGCGAAGGCGTAGGCGATGGCGGGGCCGAGCATGGCGTGCTCGGTGTTCGCGACCATCTCGGCGAGGTTCAGGTAGGCGTCGTGGTCGACGAAATCGCCGGTGACGAAGGCCGCGATCCCGGCCTGTTCCGCCTCGCGGGCGACCTCGCGGCCCGGCCAGGACATCCCGAATCTCATCGCAGGGTCCAATTCGGGCGGGCCACGGTGGCGCGATCGACCTCGGCCTTACCGATCGGATTGCCGATCTGGGTGTACGACAGGCCGGTGCGCAGGGCGTGGGATCGGGTGGCGTCCAAGGACTCCCAGATCGCGCGGACCGTACCCTGAATGGCGGCAGCGGGTTTGGCCGCGATGATCCGGGCCAGTTCGTTCGCACGGTCCCACAGTTGTTCGCGCGGAAGAACTTCGCTGACCATGCCGATCTGCATCGCGCGCTCGGCCGAGACCCGTTCGTCCAGGCCCAGCAGCGCGATGCGCAACGTCTCACCCAGCGGGATGCGCCGGGCCAGGCCGATCGGCTCCAGGGCGGCGGTCAGGCCGTAGCTCACGTGCGGGTCGAAGAAGGTCGCGTCCTGGGAGCAGATGATGATGTCGGCCTCGTTGAGCCAGTAGAACGCGCCGCCCGCGGCCATCCCCTGCACCGCGCAGATCACCGGCTTCCAGACCTGATTCAGCTTGGGGGACAAGCGTTCTCCGGGATCGGTCTGCGACCAGACGTTCTCCTGGCGATCGAAACCCTGCTTGACGTCCATGCCGGTGCTGAACGCCCGATCACCCGCGGCGCGCAGCACCACGACGTGGATGTCGTCATCCTCGCGCACGCGCTGCCAGATCTGCGTGAACTCCTCCAGCATCGTCTGGTTGAAGCTGTTCATCGCTTCGGGCCGGTTCAAAGTGATCGTGGCGATGTGCTCGGCCACCTCGAACAGCACGGTTGTCGGATCCATTCGGAAACTCCCTCGTCGGCAGACTCATTCAGTGTAATAAATTAGGGTTACCGGAGGTGGTTCGGCAACGTGTCCCCATCCCGATGGAAGGCGCTGCTGGCATGGTAGATGCCCCGGGTCGAGCTGTCCCGCAGAATGAAAGATCCTGCTCGAGTGAGTGAAAATCGTATACTCTTCTCCGGGTGAACGTCTCTATGTTGCTGGACATGGCCGCCGACGGATTCGGTGACCGGCCGGTGGTCGGTCGGGGCGGGGACGGCCTGACGCCGGTCCGGCTCCGTGAACTCGCCGCCGGCGGGGCGCGCCTGATTCGGGACAGCGATGCCGATTCGGTGGTCTATCTGGCCGTCAACGGCCCGGCCTTCCACGTCGCACTGTTCGCCGCCGCCCGCGCGGGGGTGCCGCTGGTCCCGGTCAACTACCGGCTGGGTGCCGGGCAGCTGGCCGCGTTGCTGTCGAATCATCCGCGGGCACTGGGTATTTGCGATCCGGAGCAGGCGAGTGCGTTGCGCGCGGCGGGATTGAGCGTGCGCAGCCCGGCCGAGTGGCTCACCGACGCGGCGGATGCCGATGGCAGCGGTGATCCGGTGGAATCCGACGCCCCGGCCGTGCTGATCTACACCAGCGGCACCACCTCCGCCCCGAAGGGAGTCGTGCTGCGACACCACAATCTGGTGTCGTACGTGCTGGGCACCGTGGAATTCGCCGGTGCGCAGCAGGACGAGGCCGCGCTGATGAGCGTGCCGCCCTATCACATCGCCGCGGTGTCGAATGTGCTCTCGAACCTCTACTCCGGGCGTCGAGTGCTCACCCTCGAGCAGTTCACCCCCGAGGGCTGGCTGGACCTGGTGCGTTCGGAGCGGGTCACCAACGCGATGGTGGTGCCGACGATGCTCGCCCGAATCATGGACGCCCCCAACCTTTCTCGATCCGCACCCGCTCTGCGCACCCTGGCCTACGGTGGTGCGCGCATGCCGCTGCGGGTGATCGAGACCGCGCTGCGGGAATGGCCGCACGTCGAATTCGTCAATGCCTACGGCCTGACCGAAACCTCCTCGACCATCGCGGTACTCGGCCCCGATGAGCACCGGACCGCGCTCACCAGCGAGGATCCGGCGGTGCGCGCCCGCCTCGGCTCGGCCGGACGGCCGGTGCCCGGCATCGAACTCGAGATCCGGGACGAGCTGGACGCGGCCACCGAGCCGGGTGTTTCCGGCCGCATATGGGTTCGGGGAGAACAGGTTTCGGGCGAATACGCCGGACAGGGCAGCGCCACCGACGACGACGGCTGGTTCGACACCCGCGACCACGGCCACCTGGACGCCGACGGCTACCTGTTCGTGGAGGGCCGCGCCGACGACACGATCATCCGCGGCGCGGAGAACATCGCCCCGGCCGAGATCGAGGATGTGCTGCTGCGTCATCCGGACGTGCTGGACGCGGTGGTGATCGGGGTCCCCGACGAGGAATGGGGTCAGCGCATCGAAGCGGTCGTGGTGCCCCGCGACGGTTCCGCGCCGGACCCGGACGGACTGCGCGCCGAGGTGCGAAAAGCCTTGCGCGGCTCCAGAACCCCCGATCGCATCAACTTCTGGCCGGAACTCCCGCGCACGGTCACAGGCAAACTGGTCCGCCGCGACATCGTCGCCACCCTCACCGCCGAGCGCCCGTAACCCAGGAGACGACCATGAGCACCACCAGCGACAACAATCCGGCTGAACCACACTCGGTCGGCTCTCGTGCATCGCATCCGGACGGGTCCAGGGGGCTGCGTCCGGACGCTGCTGCGGCCTCGCGCCCCGACGATGCTGCTTCACGTTCGGGGACGTCGGGTTCGGATGGCGGTGTCGGGCTGCCTGTGGTCGGCTCTCCGGTGGTGCGCCCGATTCCGCAACCCACGCTGGCGACGGCGGAGTTCTGGGCGTCCGGGGCGGACGGTGTGCTGCGCATCGGGCGTTGCGGCGAATGCGAGGCGTATACGCATCCGCCGCTGCCGCGGTGCCGGGTGTGTAGTAGCGCCGATATTTCCGCGGCGGCTGTGTCCGGACATGGTGTGGTGCTTGGGTTTACGGTGAACCACCAGCAGTGGCTGCCCGAGTTTCCGCCGACGTACGTGGTCGCGATCGTGGCACTGGCCGAGGACGACGGGGCGCGGCTCACGACGAATATCGTGCACTGCGCGGTCGAGGACGTGTATGTCGGTATGCCGGTGCGCGTGCTGTTCGAGCGGTGTGGGCCCGAGACCGAGGAGATCTATCTGCCGCTGTTCGAGCCCGATCCGGATCGGTTGGGGGAGAAGGCTTCTCTGCCCGAGCCGCGCGAAATCGACTCTGCGTTGCGGCCGATGGCCTCGATGTCGAAATTCGAGGATCGGGTCGCGTTGACCGGCGTCGGTCAGTCGCGGGTGGGACGTCGGCTGCTGGTCGATCCGCTGTCGTTGACCGTCGAGGCGTGCCAGCGGGCTGTCGAGGACGCCGGGCTCACCTTCGACGAGATCGACGGTCTCTCAACGTATCCGGGACGCAGCGGTCCGCCGGGAATGTCCGAGGGCGGGATCGTGCCGCTGGCCGAGGCCTTGCAGTTGCGGCCCACCTGGATCAACGCCGTGGGTGACACTCCGGGGCAGACCGGCGCGGTCATCGCGGCCATGCTGGCGGTGGCGTCCGGACTGTGCAAGCACGTGCTGTGCTTCCATACCTCTTGGGAGTCTTCGCATTCCGCGTTGGTGCGGTCGGGCAGGTATGCCGCCGAATCGGGGCGGGCGATCGGGATGATGGCCGAGCGCGCACCGTTCGGCGCGACGTCCGCGGCGAACTGGATCGCCATGCAGGCCTCGCACTACTTCCACCGGTACGGTGCGGATCGTTCGATGCTGGCGGCGATCGCGGTCAACAGCCGGGCCAATGCCGCGCTCAATCCCGAAGCGGTGTACCGGGATTCGCTGACCGTGGACGATTACTTCGCCGCCAGAATGGTGTCGACACCGTTCGGGCTGTACGACTGCGATGTTCCGATGGACGGTGCGATCGCCGTGATCGTGTCGGCCGTGGAGACCGCCGCCGATCGGCCACGGCCGCCGGTCCTGGTCGACGCGGTCGGGATCCAGGTACTCGAGCGAATGAGTTGGGACCAGGACACTTTCACTCACGAACCGCAGACCCAGGGCCCCGCTCGGCACCTGTGGACCCGGACCTCGCTGACTCGCGACGATGTCGATCTCGCCCTGCTCTACGACGGATTCACCTTCAACGCAGTGTCCTGGCTCGAGGGCCTGGGCTTCTGCGAACCGGGCGGCGCGACCGAATTCATCGCCGGCGGAAAGGGAATCGCGCTCGACGGCCGTCTGCCGGTGAACCCGCACGGCGGGCAGCTCTCGGCCGGACGGCTGCACGGGTTCGGCCATCTGCGGGAGGCGATCCTGCAATTGCGCGGCGAGGGCGGGGAGCGTCAGGTGCGCGACGCGCGGGTGGCGGTGGTGACGACCGGTGGCGGCGCGCCCGGTGGCGCGATGCTGTTGCGCCGCAATTGATCTACCGACTCGAGAGTGCAGAGATGGACCGTCCGGCAATGCGGCCGGACGTGGAACGGAGGAATTCACATGCGCAGATTTCGTGCGATCGCCGCGGGGCTGTGTTCCGTGGCGCTGCTCGTGTCCGCCTGTGGCGGCGGGGCCGGGGCGAACGATCCCAAGGGGCCGTTGAAGATCGGCGTGCTCACCTCGCTCAGCGGCAGTTCGGTCGCGCACTGGGCGCAGACCGAGAGCGGGGTGAAGGCGCGGTTCGCGGCGTACAAGGCTGCGGGCGGGAAATGCGCCACTCGGCAGTTCGACGTCGTCATGGGTGACGATCAGTCCACGCCACAGGGCGCGCTGACCGCGACGCAGCGACTTGTGCAGCAGGAGAAGGTATTCGCGGTCCTGCCCGCGAGCACCTACTTCTTCGGTGCGGGTCAGTACGCGGGAACGCAGGCCCGCACCACACCGTTCCTGGGCGGTGCGTTCGACGGCGGCTCGCAGTGGGCGAACCCCAAGTTCGAGAATCTGTTCCCGGCCATGTCGAACGACGATTGGGACGGTGCCGCAACAACTCTGGGTGACTACTGGAAGAAGCTCGGCGGCACCAAGGTCGCGGTCGTCGGCTACAACGTGCCCAGCGCCTCCAAGGCCGCCGAGGGCGCGGCGGTCTCGGCCGAACATGCCGGTCTGGCTCGCGGCTACGTCAACGAACGCCTGCAACCGGGCACCACCGACGTGGGCGCGACGGTCCTGGGCATCAAGGATTCCGGCGCGGACGTGCTGTACGCGCCGATCAACCCCGACACCGCCTTCGCCCTGGTGACCGGCCTGCGACAGGCCGGTGTACAGCTCGAGTCCATCCTCCTGGCGACGGGTTACGGTTCCGAACTGCTCGACTCCCCGCCCTCCATCGGGCCCGCCCAGGGCGTCGGCTTCATGACTTCTTACGCCCCCGTCGAACTCGGCACCGACGCCACCAAGGCATGGTCCGCAGCCCTGCAGAAGTACGCCGGCGCCCCCAACGGAATCCCGTCCTTCTCCCAGGCGGTCGGCTGGCTCAGCGCCGACCTCCTCCTGCACGGCCTGGAAAAAGCAGGCTGCACCGCCACCCAACAGCAGTTCATCAGCGCCCTGCGCCCCGACAAGACCTGGACCGCAGGCGGATTGTTCACCCAGCCAACAGATTTCGAACACCCCAACGCCTACTCGGTAGGCGGCCCCGGCGACTGCACCTACATCACCATCCTCCGCGGCACCACCTTCGTCCCCGACCCGAACGCCTCCCCGGCCTGCGGCACACAGATCCCAGGAGTGAAGATCACCGCCAAGTAGGTGACCTCTGCCGCACCCGTGGCCCGGCCCGGTCGATATCGATTCGGGACGGGCCCGGTGTTGCCCGAAGTTGTTCCGGTGGAGGCGATCCGGGCCTGCACCGCCCGGTCTGACGGCACGACCGCTGGTCCGTCCCGAGCCTCTTCGGATACCGCTCGGTTTTCGTGCAATGCTCGAGGAATGCGTTGATTCACTTCATCGTTCCCGTGCGCCCGCGGATGCGCGCGATACGAGCCGTGGTGGTCGCCGAGTCCGCCATACCCTTCGAGACTCGACGGATCAATGTGTCGGTGACGATGTCGCCCAACGGGGCATCCCGCTGTTTGCGCCAACGCTTCGTCATCCACATCGACTTCTTCGCCCGAAGCCTGAGCTCGGCGCGTTCGGCGGCTTCCGGTGACACCGCGCCGGTAGCGGCGGTCAAGGTCTGGCGTTCGCGGTGGCGGTCGGATCGGTTGGGTATCCGCTTGTTCCGCCGGTTACCGCTCGCTCACCGGCGCGACCGACCACCGACACCACTACTGCGGCAGTCGAGAAAATTGTCGAGTTGAGGTGGAGTTCGGCTCTGGTGCGGGTCGGTAGGGTGGCCGGGTGAGGTACTTCAACACGGCGGGACCGTGTGATCCGGACCTGCACTACATGCTTCCCGCGCAGGAGCGGCTGCCGGGCTCCCGGATGTACATCGAGCACGGGTCCTATTTCGTTGTGCACGCCCCGCGACAGAGCGGCAAGACTACCGTGCTGCTCGGGCTCGCCAGGGAACTCACTGCCGAGGGGCGGTTTCTCGCGCTGCCGATCTCGTGCGAGACGGCCGAGCCGTTCGGTGACGATTTCGTCGGCGTCGAGGAAGTGCTGTTGAGTGAGCTTCGATTCACCGCCGAACTACTGGAGTTACCGTCGGAACTGCTGCCGCCGCAGCCGTGGCCGGATGCCGCGCCGGGTACCCGGCTCAAGGCCGGGCTCGCGGCGTGGGCCAAACAATGCCCTCGACCGCTGGTGGTCCTGTTCGATGAAATAGATGCGTTGCAGGGCGAGGGTCTGCGCAGCGTACTTCGGCAATTGCGAGCGGGATTCACTCAGAATCGGCAGATGTTCGCCCATTCGGTGGTGCTCTGTGGGTTGCGGGATGTGCGGGATTACAAGGCCGCTTCGGGTGGTGATCCGACTCGGTTGGGCACATCGAGCCCGTTCAATGTGAAGGTCAAGTCGATCCGGATCGGGGATTTCGCCAAGGCCGATGTCGCCGAATTGTATCGGCAGCATACCGCCGAAACCGGGCAGGAATTCGATGACAAGGCGATCGATCTCGCGTTCTACTACACGCAAGGCCAGCCGTGGCTGGTCAACGCGCTGGCGTGGGAGATCGTCGGATTCGACGGGATGGGCGTCCGCGAGAAGATCACGATCGATCATGTCGAGGAGGCCAAGGGGCGGCTGATCCGTGCGCGCGCAACACATCTGGATTCGTTGATCGACAAGCTGAATCAACCGCGGGTGCAGCGGGTGATCGAACCCATCATTGCCGGAGCCGAACCGAGCGGGGATATCACTCTCGACGACGACCTCGGATATGTCCGCGATCTGGGCCTGATCGCGCAGGGGAACGAGTTGCGGTTCGCGAATCCGATCTACCAAGAGGTGATCGTGCGGGTGCTCGGTGGGCGGACCGAGACCGTGATCACCGCGACGCCCGCGAGCTTCCGATTTTCCGACGGGCGTATCGATTTTCCTCGGTTGCTGCGAGAATTCGCCGCATTCTGGGTTCAGCACGGGGATGTTCTGGCGGCTCGCGACAATTATCACGAGGCCGCCGCGCAGTTGGTTCTGATGGCATACCTGCATCGGATCGTGAACGGCGCCGGGTATATCGATCGCGAGGTGGGCGTGGGACGTGGGCGTATCGATCTGTTGGTGCGTCAGCCGTTTCGGGATGCCGACGGAGAAAGGCACGAGCAGCGTGAGGCGCTCGAGTTGAAAGTGCGGACCGGGAACCGCGCGGATCCGCTGCCGGACGGGTTGGTGCAGCTGGACGGGTATCTGGATCGGCTGGGGATGGATACCGGGACGTTGGTGGTGTTCGATCGTCGTCCGGTTGCGAAGCCGATTGCCGAGCGGACCGAATTCTCTTCGGCGCGAACGCCATCCGGTCGTCAGGTCACAGTGTTGCGGGCATGAGGTTCCGGCGGCGGGGTGGTCGGTGTCGTGCGAGTGGGAGCCGATGCGCCGGCCTCATGACGACGGTGCCGGTCCATGTCGTATGTCGTCGACCGGAGCCCACGTCGGGGTGAAGTCGCCGTGCCCGAAGCGTTCGAGATCACGGCTGACAATGTCGCGGATATATTGCAGCGCAGCGTTTTCCGTGGCTTCGAGCCGGCGTCGACCCGGCCGCCTACTGCCTCCACGCCCTGTCCGCCGCCGAACTCCCCGCTAGCATAAATATGACATGCATCACTTCATGTCAGATTCGGGTGGTGCGGCGTGTCCCGAGGGCATGACTGATTTCAATGCCATTACCAAGGTCGTCGTGATCGGGGGCGGTTACGCCGGTGCGGTGGCGGCCAATCGGCTGCGGCGGCGGCGCGATGTCGAGGTCACACTGGTCAATCCGCGGGCGGAGTTCGTCGAGCGGATGCGGTTGCACCAGTTCGTGGCCGGTACTCACGATGTCGGCGTCGGTTACGACACGTTGCTCGGGGCGGGGGTGCGGCTGGTCGTGGATCGTGCCGTTCGCATTGATACCGCTGCTCGCAGGGTGGAGTTGGGGTCGGGGCGCGCGCTCGGGTACGACTATGTGGTCTATGCGGTGGGCAGTACCGCCGCGGTGCCCGCGTCGGTGCCCGGAGCGGTCGAGTTCGCTTATCCGATAGCCGAATACGAGCACGCCCAGCGGTTGCGGGCCGCGCTCGCGGAGGTGCCCGCGGACGCGCCGATCGTGGTGGTAGGCGGCGGGCTGACCGGAATCGAGACCGCCTCCGAACTCGTCGAGCAGGGACGCGCGGTCACGCTGGTCGCAGGCGGTAGGTTGGCGGCGAATTTCTCGGATCCGGCCCGGCGGTCGGTGGCGAAGTGGCTGGCCGGGAACGGGGTCGATGTGCGCGAGGACGCGCGAGTGCGTGAGGTGCGGCGCGACGGGGTGGTGTTGGCCGACGGCGAGGTGCTGCCGGGTGCGATCACGATCTGGACGGCCGGATTCGGGGTGCCCGAACTGGCGGCGCGCAGCGGTCTCCGCACCGATGAAATGGGCCGATTGCTGACCGATGAGACGCTGACCAGCATCGATGATGATCGCGTCGTCGCCGCCGGGGACGCGGTCGCCCCCTCGGGCCGCCCGCTGCGGATGAGCTGCTACGCCGCCCAGCCCCTGGGCGCTCGCGCCGCCGACAACGTGCTCGCCCGTATCGCGGGAACGGAACCCGAAGTGCTGGACGTGGCCTTCACCGCGTGCACCGTGGGTTTGGGCGGCCGCGCGGGTGCGATGCAGTTCAGCCGTCGTGACGACACCCCCGTACGGATGTACATCGGCGGGCGCGTGGCCGGGTTGATCAAGGAGCGGGTGGGTCTCGCGGGCCCGATCGGGACCATCCGCAAGGAGGCCCGCAAACCCGGCTCGCTCCCCTCGTTCCTGGGGTTGGGCAGGCGCAGGGAATTGCGCGGGGCCGAGCCGGAGGGGATCGTGCAGTCGTGACCCCCATCGACGAGCACACCGAGCGTTTCGTGCACCTGCGACCGCTGCTGTTCACCATCGCCTACGAGATTCTGGGCTCGGCGAGCGAAGCCGACGATGTGTTGCAGGACAGCTATCTGCGGTGGCGGCGAGTGGATCCGGCCGTCGTCCGGAACACCAAATCCTATCTGGCCCAACTGGTTACCCGACAGGCGTTGAACGCGTTGCGGGCCGGTGCCAGCCGCCGCGAGGACTATGTCGGGCCGTGGTTGCCCGAGCCGCTGTTGCTCGCCGACGGCGACGCCTCCAGCGATGTGGTGCTCACCGAATCGGTCTCGATGGGGATGCTGGTGGTGCTGGAGACGCTCACCCCCATCGAGCGCGCGGTCTTCGTGCTGCGTGAGGTCTTCGGTTTCGATTACGACGAGATCGCCTCCGCGACAGGCAGATCCGTCGCCACCGTGCATCAGACGGCCCGCCGGGCCCGCAGCCACGTGCAAGCCCGGCGTAAACGCTACGGCCCCGTCGACACGGCCCGAACCGCCGCGGTCACCGAACGCTTCATCGCCGCCGCGACCACCGGGGACATGGAAGGTTTGCTGTCGATGCTCGCGCCGGACATCACCTGGACCACCGACAGTGGCGGCAAGGTGACCGCGCTGCCGGACCTGGTCATGGTCGGCGCCGAACGGGTGGGCACGATATTCATGGCGCTCTTCCGATACGCGCAGCGGCGACCTCAGGTGCGCATCGAGACAGTGAACTGCAACAGCCAACCAGCGCTCGCGTGCTATATCGAGGACACGCTGGAGGCCCTCCTCGTGTTCGAGATCGCCGACGACAAGATCGTCAACGGCTACGGCATCCGCAACCCCGACAAACTGGCCGCCCTCGGAATCCCCCGCGCAATCAGTCGCACCGAAATACCGACGGCGTAGTTCCGCCGGTACTCGGTGTCGCACTTCGGTTCTGGGTGATTCTCCGGCTTCGATAACCACGGCGGGCCGGGCCGCCACGGATTGCATTATTGCGCAGGCAATTCCGGGCGAGGCTTGCCGGGATCGACTGTGCGGGCGAGGATTCCGAGTGTCGCGCGCAGGGCGCTCTCGGGGATGATGGGGAAGCCCGCTTGATCCTTGATCTCCTGGGGGACTGCGGACCAGTCGTAGTAGGAGGTCACGAGCGTGCCCGCCGCGATCGGTTCCAGTTCGTAGCCGTAGATGTGTTCCCACTGCCTGCGGTCGTTGACGGTCCACGCGATCTCACGGTCGCGTTCGAACCTGACGATCTCGACGGTGACGTCGTAGAGGCCCAGCGGGTAGTCGTTGAGGGCTTCGCGGTCGACGTCGGCGGGCGGCCTACCAGCTGTTCCAGTGGGTGAGTTGTTCGGCCGGGAGGCGTTTCGCCGGCCGGAAGTCGGTGCCCTGGGTGTAGGCGATCGGGAACAGGCCGCCCTGGCTGTACTGGTCGAACGGGATGCCGAGCACGTCGGCGGCCTGCTTTTCGCCGTCGCCGACGAGATGCAGTGTCGTCCAGGCCGAGCCCAGGCCGCGTGAGCGCAACGCCAGCATGAAACTCCACACCGCGGGCAGCAGTGAACCCCAGAAACCCGCGCTCGACACGCCCGGGGTGGTGTCCGCGCGGCCCGCGAGGCAGGGGATGAGCATGACGGGGACCTCGTGCAGGTGGTCGTTGAGGTACTTGGCCGAGTCGTACACACGGGGCTGGCTCACATCGCGCTCGTCGCCGAACGCCGGTTTCGGCGTGTTCAGGTACGGGGTCGCGTAGGTCCGGTAGATGTCGGCCAACGCCTGCTTCCGCTCCGCGTCGTCGACGAAAACCCATTGCCACCCTTGGGAATTCGAACCGGTCGGAGCCTGCAATGCCAGTTCGAGGCACTCCGTCAGCACCTCGCGCGGCACCGGACGTTCGAGGTCCAGCCGCTTGCGCACCGAGCGCGTGGTGGACAGGACGTCGTCGACGGAAAGGTTCAACGCATTCCCTACGGTCATTCTGTTCCTCTCTCGGGCCGCGCCACCACCGGGCGGGCTTCCAGGATCCGGGTACACCTGCGCAACACCGAACCGCTGCACAATATTTCAGCTGGTCTCGGACGCGAACAGCGCATCTTGATTCTAAATATTATTAGAACTTCTATTTCTTATGTTACGGTGAGTTGTGGGTGGTCGATCGCGACCGGTCATCCACCGCCGAATCACCACGGCGCGCTGCGGTGTCGCGTAATCCGCTGTCCAGTAAGGAGATTCGCAGATGAAGGCGCTCATCGTCGGTGCGAGTGGATACAACGGCGGCAACGTTGCCCGCCGACTGGTCGCCGAGGGCCACCGTGTGCGCGGCCTGGTTCGCGACCCGAAGCGGGCGGCTCCGGAACTGCACGAGGTGGTCGCCGGTGACGTCGTCGCAGGTACCGGCCTCGACGAAGCCCTGAGCGAGATCGATGTCGCGTTCTATTTCGTGCACGCCCTGGACGCGACCGACAACCGCACCGACCGGCACGACGCCACCGCCGCGCACCGGTTCGTCGAGGCGGCCCGCCGGACCGGTCTCCCACGCGGGGTCTTCTTCACCACCCTGGCCCCGCCCGAAGGGGTGAAACCGCCACGCTACCAACGCAATCGGCTCCAGGTGGAGCAGATCCTGCGCGACGGTATCCCGGGGATGACGATGGTGCGGGCGGGCATCGTCGCCGGTGACGGCTCCCGTGGAATTCTGCCGTATCTGTCTCTGGTGCAACGATTCCCGATCATCCCGCTCGGACCGTGGCGCAAGAATCGAGTCTCCATCACCGACCCCGACACCGTGACCGAGGCGATCATCGCCGCGGGCATCCGCGAGGACCTCGCCGGCCGCATCCTCGACGTCCCCGCCAGCGGCGAACTCACCCACGAACAGCTCGTCCACGCGATCGCCACCCGCCTCGGCCGCCGCGGCACGGTCCTCCCGACCCCACTGTCCACCGCCCGCCTCGACGCCGCCTTCATCGCCGCCGCCACCGGCCAGAACTACGCTTTCAGCCGATACCTGACCAGCATCAACGAATACGACTACACCGTCGATCCCGCCCGCGCCACCGCCTTCGCCGACCTCACTCCGCACCCTCTGAACCAGGTCCTGGACACCGCTGTAGCCGACCACACTATCCACCGAAACCGTTCCACCACAACAATTCCCACACCTCCAACCTTCACCCCACTACCGGCAACCGAACACCCGTAACCACTCACGCCCGCAGCGATGTGACCAGACGACCGGATGAGACCGCGCACATGGCACATTCGGTGGTCTCGGCACGGCCGCCGATTCCGCAGGCTCGGATGCGGCGTGAATGATCTTGTCGTAATGGGTATTTCGTGCAGTGATCGTGATGTGCCGTTCGCGCGGACCACCGGATCGGCGTCACCACTGAATGTGGACCAGAGCCCAAATTACGGTGTGACTCCGAATCATGCAGTGGCACTTGGACTCTGATGTGATATCGGTCGAGTTGGCCGATGCTGACGCGGTGGCCCGACCCAGGAAACCGAAGATGACGGCGGTGGATGCCGAGTCGGTGAGCCAGTTGGCGCCCAGGCCCGATCGGACGCTGTTTCTCGGCCGGACCGATGAATTTCGGGCGGAGGGGGAGTCGGTACGGCTGAATACACCGGTGGTCGGTGGGCCTGTGCTGGGGACGGCGCGGGAGGACATGTCGGGAGGTTGTGATGGGTGCTGGTGAGCTCGGAGGGGAGCGGGGGATCAGGGTTCTGGTGGTGGGGGCGAGTGTGGCGGGGCCTGCGGTGGCGCACTGGTTGGGGCGGTGGGGGGCCGCGGTGACCGTGGTGGAGCGGGCGCCGGAGTTGCGGCCGGGTGGGCAGGCGGTGGATGCGCGCGGGGTGGCGAAGGATGTGATCGGGCGGATGGGGCTGGATGCGGTGGTGCGGGCGGCGTGTACCGATACCGCGGGGGCGTACACCGTGGATGCGGAGGGGAAGGTGTTGGAGACCTTTGCCGCCGAGGACGACGGTGGGGACGGGTTCATCGCGGAGATCGAGATTCTGCGGGGGGATCTGTCGCAGGTGCTCTACGACGCGACTCGGGATGGGATCGAGTACATCTTCGGTGATTGGATCGCCGAGCTCACCCAGGACGCGGACGGTGTGGACGTGACCTTCGCGAGTGGTGACAGGCGGCGCTTCGAGTTGGTGATCGGGGCGGACGGGCTGCATTCGTCGTTGCGCGCCATGGTTTTCGGGCCGCACGAGCAGTTCCTCCACCACCTCGGACACGTGCTGGCCTTCTACAGTGTGCCCAACGAATTCGGGCTGGATCGCTGGCTGCTCGAGTACCAGGAGCCGGGGCGGTCGGCGCTGCTGCGGCCGATTCAGGACGCCACCCGGGCGATGGCCATGTTCTATTTCGCGGCAGCCGATTTCGATGTCGACCACCGGGACATCGGGGCTCAGAAGCGTCTGCTGCGCGAGCGCGTCGCGGGGCTGGGCTGGTTGGCCCCGGACATCCTCGCGCATCTGGACCACACCCCGGACTTCTACCTGGACCAGGTCGCCCAGGTGGTGATGGACCGCTGGTCCGACGGCCGGGTGGTGCTGCTCGGTGACGCGGCGTTCAGCTCGTCGCCGATGTCCGGGCAGGGCACCGGGCTGGCCCTGGTCGGGGCCTACGTGCTGGCCGGGGAACTGGCCGCGGCCGGATGGGATCCGGACGCCGGGTTCGCCCGCTACGAGGCGCGCATGCGCTCGATGGTCGAGGCCAACCAGGAGATCGGCCGGTTGAACGCCCGCACCCGCGAGATCCCCGGACCGGACGCCGAGCCCGCGCCCGATTTCACCGGCGACTGGTTCGGCGAGCTGCTCGTGCGCGCGATCAACGGCGTCGAACTGCCCGACTACACGGGGGTGCCGGAGTCCGGAGCGCCGGTCACTCGGTAGCGAAACCGTAAGTACTACAACGTGATTCCTTCTCCGAGCGACGCGGAACCGGTCTTCGACTTCGTCGCGCCGTCCCACGCCTTGGTCACGGTGAGCGCCACGCCGCTGCTGGTGTTCATCACCTGCTCGAACTGGAATACGTTGCAGTCCCGGCCGTCCGCGCCGTAGACCCGCAGATACAGCACGCTGTTGTCGTTGGCGCCGTTCGGCTGCCGAACGTGTGGGAATGCCGCTGTCGCACTGAAATACGCCATCGAGCTGCCCGACTACACCGAGGCCGGACTCCGGAGCAGGATCGCCGGTCACTCCGTCGAACCGCAGGACGACTACTCTGCGCTGTGGCTTTGGAGATGTTGGTGAGGATCGGGCCGACGGGGATGGCTACGATGATCCGAGATGCCGCAGTGGGTAGAGGTGGAGTCGAGATGTCGATGCCGGCTTGGGTGACCGATCCTGAAATGCTCATCATCACCGAGGAGCAGTACGGGGCACTGCCCGAGGAAGTGCAGCGGCAGATCGAGGTGGTCAGTGGCCAGGTGATGTTCTGCCGCAGTGGAAGTCGACAGCACAATCATGTCGCCCGCCGCCTCGCGAATCGTCTCGAGGACGTCCGGCAGGGGCGTTCGGGGACCGAAGTGCTGACCGACTTCGAGATGCATTACGTCGACAGCCGTCCCAACAGCCCGGGGTTCTCGTTTCGCCGTCCCGATGTCATCCTGCATCGCTGCTTCGACCAGGACCGCAAGCTGACGACTTCGGATGTCCTGCTCGTGGTGGAGGTGGTGTCGCCGGGGTCGGAGTACACCGACACGGTCGACAAGCACGCGGAGTATGCGCGCGAAGGTATCCAGACCTACCTGATAGTGCACCTGGATGCCCAACGGCGTATCAAGATCATCCAGGAGTACCGGCTGGACTGGGCCAGCCGCACCTATCGCCAGGCGGACACCCATCAGGAACAGCTGATCCTCACCGATCCCTTTCCGGTCGACATCGCCTTCGCCGATCTCGACATGTGACCCGAAAGCGGCTGTGCCCCGTTTGAATTCGGGTGGAGATCGGATCTGCGGAACCGGCAGCCGCACGACCGGGACAGTGCCGGTGCCCCGGACTCGGAACAGGCCGTGTCCGGGGCAACCGGATTAGTACAACCCGCCGTCCACGCGGATCAGCGATCCGGTCGTATAACTGGACGCCGGACTCGCCAGATACAGTGCGGTGCTGACGATTTCGGAGGGATCACCCGGACGTCCCAGTGCGCTGCGGGTGGTTTTCAGCTTCGACGGGTCCCATGCCTTGGAGATGTCGGTGAGGAAGGGGCCGGCGGAGATGGTGTTGACGCGGACCTTCGGCCCGTATTCCATGGCGAATACCGTGGTCAGGGCGTTGAGTGCGGCCTTGGCTCCGGCGTACGGGCCGAAACGGGGTTGGGGGAACAGGGCTCCGGAGGAGGAGATGTTGATGATCGAGCCGCCGTCGCCGTCGGCCATGCGGCGGCCGATCAGGGAGCCCAGCCGGAACGGGCCCTTGAAGTTGACGCCGAGGACCTTGTCGAACAGTTCCTCGGTGGTTTCCTCGGAAGACGGTGCGAGAGGGGACATTCCGGCGTTGTTGACCAGGATGTCGACCTTGCCGAACTCGCCGTAGGCGGCCTCGACGAGGCCGTCCATCTCCTCCCAGTGCGCCACGTGCGCGGCGATGGGCAGGGCGCGGCGGCCCAGCTGACGGATCTCCTCGGCCGCGACCTCGCAGGCGTCGAGTTTGCGGCTCGCGATCACCACATCCGCGCCCGCCTCGGCGAACGCCCGGACCATCTGCCAGCCCAGGCCCCGGCTGCCGCCGGTCACCAGTGCGACCTTGCCGGACAGGTCGAACATCTGCGCCGGAGTCCGGGGCGCCGATGGTTGCTCGTCGCTCACGACCGCACCTCGCTCGGTTCGGTCGTGCGCCGTGTCGATGGTTCGCTCACGCGTTCACCCCGCCTGCCAGGCTGTCGTCATTGATGATGTGAGCGTACCGCTTACGCGCCGCCTCGAGTTTGGGCGGAATGTGCTCACTGGGGAACAACCCGTCGGCGGGTTTGTACTTCTTCAACAGCTGTTTGGCGACGGTCGTGCGATGCACCTCGGTCGGGCCGTCGGCCAGGGCCAGATTCGGCGCGGCCATCCACCATTTCGCCAGTGGCAGTTCGTTGGTCGTGCCCAGCGAACCGTGCAGATGCACCGCGCGCTGGATGATGTCGTGCAGCACCTTGGCCGTGGCGACCTTGCACATCGCGATCTGGGTGCGCGCCGCGCCGTGCGGCTGGGTGTCGATGATCCAGGCCGCGTTCAGCACCAGCAACCGGAACTGCTGCAACTCGATCCACGAATCCGCGATGAACTGCTGCACCGCCTGCTTCTCGGCCAGCACGGTGCCCTGGGTGTGCCGGGACAGCGCGCGCTCGCACATCATGTCGAAGGCGCGGGTGCATTTGCCGACCGTGCGCATGGCGTGATGGATGCGCCCGCCGCCCAGGCGTGCCTGCGCGACCTTGAATCCGTCGCCCGGTCCGCCGAGCATCGCGTCCAGCGGCACCCGGACCTCGTGGTAGCGGATGTAGGCGTGGATGCCCTCCTCGAGTTCGTCGCGCTCGTCCATGGCGCCGACGTTGCGCTTGATCTCGATACCGGGCGTCTCGGCCGGGACGATGAAGATCGACATCCGGCGATGCGGTGCGGCCTCGGCATCGGTGACGGCCATGACCAGCAGGAACGCGGCGTAGCGGGCGTTGGAGGAGAACCACTTCTCCCCGTCGATGACCCATTCGTCGCCGTCCTGCCGAGCGCGGCAGACGAATTCCTTCGGGTCCGCGCCGCCCTGGGGTTCGGTCATCGAGAACGTCGAGACGATCTCGCCGTCCAGCAGCGGTTGCAGGAACAGTGCTTGCTGCTCCGTGGTGCCGAACATGGCGAGGATCTCGGCATTGCCGGTATCGGGTGCGGCGGTGCCGAAAACCGTTGGGGCCCAGTAGGAACGGCCCAGGATCTCGTTGAGGTAGGCCAGTTTCACCTGACCGTATCCCGGTCCGCCCAGCTCCGGGCCGAGGTGGCAGGCCCACAGGCCCTGCTCTCTCACCTTGTCCTGCAACGGTTTCAGGATGGCGCGGGCCTTCTCGTTGCGGGTGTCGTACGGGTCGCCGCCGTGTGGGAACAGCAGGTCGAGGGGTTCGACCTCGGTCCGGACGAACTCGGTGGCCCAGTCCAGCTTGGCCTGGAACTCCGGTTCGATCGAATAATCCAGCATCGGTCCTCCGAGGGGTTATACAGTCCGGCCAATCGTTACCAAAAAGGATACTCTTTAACAAGTCCGGCTCTCGCCATCGGAACTTTGCCGCAGCAGTTTTCCTGGGACATCCCACTGGATGGGCGGAAAAATCACGCGCAAGCCGGGACGGATGAATAATTGCGTGTCCTGTTCAGGATTCAGCGGATCGACCGGCGAAGGAGCTTCCCCGATGCAGAGACCGATGGAAGGCGTGCGCGTGCTCGAGGTCGCGCAGTTCACCTTCGTCCCGGCGGCGGGCGCGGTGCTCGCGGACTGGGGTGCGGACGTCATCAAGGTCGAACACGCCGAACGCGGTGACGGTCAGCGCGGTCTGAGCCGGGTACTCGGTTACGCGGCGACCAGCGAGGGATCGTCCTTCTTCCCGATCATGGAGGGCCCCAACCGGGGTAAGCGCAGCATCGGCATCGCCCTGGAGAAGCCTTCCGCGCGAAAGGTTTTCGAAGATCTGGTACGCAGCAGCGATGTGTTCCTGACCAACTTCCTGCCGGAGGCGCGCGCGAAGCTGCACATCGAACTCGAGGATATCCGCGCGATCAACCCCGACATCATCTACGTGCGGGGCAGCGGATTCGGCCAGCGCGGCGCGGAGGCCGACAAGGGCGGATACGACAGCACCGCGTTCTGGGCGCGCGGTGGCAGCGCCGCCGGGGTGACCCCGCCGGACGCCGATCGGATGATCCGGATGCCCGCGGGCGCGTACGGTGATTCGCTCGGCGGCCTGACGATCGCGGGTGGCATCTCCGCCGCGCTGTACAAGCGCGCGACGACCGGCGAAACCTCGGTGGTCGACGTCTCGCTGCTCGGTGTCGGCGCCTGGGCGACCCAGTTCACCGTCAACCTCGCCCTGATGAACGGCGGCCCGCTGCCACCCAACCCGCCGCGCCGCTACGGCTCGGCGACCAATCCGCTCATCGGCGCCTACGGCACCGCCGACGGACGCTGGATCGAGCTGTCCATGCTGCAACCGGGCCGCTACTGGCCGGAGTTCTGCGAGCTCGTCGGCCGTGCGGATCTGGTCACCGACGAGCGGTTCGACACCACCGAGAAGATCATGGCCAACGCGCCGGAGGCCGCGCAGATCGTCGCGCAGATCATCGGCGCGCGCCCCTATGCCGAGTGGATCGAGCTGCTGGGGCAGGGTGAGGGTCAGTGGGGGACCGTGCAGAACTCGTGGGAGGTCGGCCAGGACCCGTCGCTGCGGGCCAACGGGCTGATCGCCGAGGTCGTCGACGCCGACGGGGTCGCGCGCGAATTGGTCTGCAACCCGGTGCAATTCGATCAGACCCCGGTAACCCTGACCCGCGCGCCACAGTTCGCCGAACACACCGACGAGGTATTGCGCGAGACCGGTCTGAGCGACGAGGAACTCATCGCGCTCAAGATCGACGGCGCGATCACGTAGCGACCATCCACCACCGCAGAGGGGTAACCATGAGTACACCGGTCGACAGCGACAGCACCTACGAGGGTGTGCCCGCCTACGACTTCGACAATCGCACGCCCGGCCCGGTGCTGAGTCATCAGCAGCACTGGGATCGAATGGCCGCGAGCCACAACGGATTTCGCAGCACCGTCGCGAGCGGATTCTGGGTCGTCACCGACGGACCGGCGATCCAGCGGGCGCTGCAGGACTGGCGCACCTTCTCCAACACCTCGGTGACCGCGCTCAATCCGGATCCGCAATTCCTGTGGATTCCCGAGATGCTGGATCCGCCCGTGCACACCAAGTGGCGGCGGCTGCTGGGGGCGGACTTCTCGCCGAAGACGGCCGCGAACAGCGAGGCCGAGGTCCGGGAGCTGGCGATCGAGCTGATCGACGAGCTGTCCGGCCGCGGCTCGGCCGACGTGCTCGGGGAATTCACCCGCCGGTTCCCGACCAAGGTCGTCATGCGGCTGCTGGGCCTGCCCGAACAGGATCTGGACACCTTCCTGGGCTGGGTGCACGAGATCCTGCACCTGACCCACGAGCAGGATCCCGACGGCAGCCGGCAGCTCGCCGCCATCGCGGAGGTGTCGGCCTACTTCGAGGAGCAGATCACCGCGCGGCGCGAACAGCCCCGCGACGATCTGATCTCCCGCGCCATGACCTGGTCGATCGACGGCGAACAGATCAGCCACGGGGATCTGCACGCGCTGTGCCTGCTGCTGTTCCAGGCGGGATTCGACACGGTGCCGATCACGCTGGGCTGGACCTTCTATCACTTCGCCACACACCCGGAGCAGCGTCGGGAGATCGTCGCGGACCCGTCGCTGATCGGCACCGCAGTGGAGGAGATCCTGCGGGTGTACTCGCCGGTGATTCCGGCCCGAAAAGCCGTGCGCGACACCGAGGTCGGTGGCTGCCCGGTCAAATCGGGGGAGATGGTGATGCTGCCGCTGTCGGTGACCAACCGCGATCCGGAGCGTTACGAGAATCCGCTCGAGGTGGATCTGCATCGCACGAACACCGACCACGTCGCGTTCGGGTCCGGGCCGCATCGCTGCCTGGGCTCGCATCTGGCCCGGCTGGAACTCAACGTCGCGGTTCAGGAGTGGCACAAGCGAATTCCCGATTACCGGCTCGCACCCGGACAGGACCTTCAGGAGACCGGCAACATGTACGGGCTCACCTCGTTGCGATTGGAATGGTGACAGTGTCGGCGAATCCCTTGCAGGCCGAGGATTTCTATCACACCGGGATCGTGGTGCCGGATCTGGAGGCCGCGAAGGTCCGGATGGGCGAGCTGGCCGGGTACCGTTGGACGAAAACGCTCGTCAACGAGGTTCCGGTACGCATCGGTGACGAGGATCGCACGCTCGAGATGCGGTACGTCTACTCGCTGGACGCTCCGCGCATCGAACTCGTCCAGGAGGTTCCCGGGACGTTGTGGGAGGCGACGCCGCGGTTGGCGACGCATCACCTCGGTTACTTCTGTGACGATCTGGCCGCGACCTCGAAATTGTTGGAGGAGGCGGGATTCGAGCGGGAGGTGTGTGCGGTGATCGACGGCGTCGCCCCGTCCATCTTCGCCTTCCACGTCTCGCCGGACGGGGTGCGGATCGAAATCGTGGATCGCACGAGGATTCCGGATCTCGCTGTCTATCTGCGCGAGCGCACCCCGGAGTGAGTCAGTGCTCGTCGGAATCGGAATGCCCTGTCCCGCAGTGTGATCCACTGCGGGACAGGGCATTCGACGTTGCGGGGAGTCTCAGAAGACCGGCTGCTGCGGGCGCTTCTTCAGGTAGCCGCCCGAGTCGACGCGCATCTGCATGCCCGTCACCCACTTGGATTCGTCGGAGACCAGGAACAGGACCATATCGGCGATGTCCTCGGGTTCGACGTACGGGTTGCCCATGCCGGTCGTCGCGGGGAAGCTCGGCATGGCGTCCTCGCGGACCGGATGTTCGAGGTCGGGGCGGAAGGCCCGGTACATCGCCTCGTTGTGCAGCATGGCGGTGTTGACGTTGGCGGGGTGGATGGCGTTGACGCGGATCTGGTGCGGCATCAGCACCGTGCCCAGGTCGTGGATGAACGAGGCGACGGTGCGTTTGGCGAAGGAGTAGCCCAGGCCGCCCGGTCCCAGGGCCGGATTGTCCGTGGTGGCGGTGGCCAGCGCCGCGATCGAGCCGGTAGCGATGATCGAGCCGCCCGCGGTGAGGTACGGGAGCGCGGCCTGCACGGCGTGCACGACGCCGTTGCATCCGACGGCCACCACATCGATGAAAGCCTGTGTGCCCCGGTCGATTCCGAGCGGGGCGATGGATGCCTGCGCCACCACCGCGTCCAGGCGGCCGAAGGCGGCGACGCCGTCGTCCACCGCGGATTTCAGCGCGGCGGCATCGCGGACGTCGGCGACCCGGGCCACCGCGCGCCGCCCCGCCTTCTCCACCAGGCGCACGGTCTCGTCCAGATCCTCGCGCCGGGCCAGGGGGTAGGGGTTGGTGTCGATATCCGCGCAGATGTCGACGGCGATGATGTCCGCGCCCTCCTCCGCGAGCCGAATCGCGTGGGCGCGGCCCTGTCCGCGCGCCGCGCCGGTGATGAACACGACCTTGTCCTGAACTCTGCCCATGGCAGGCTCCTTCCGATCCGAATGCTGCCTCGTGAGCCTAGTGAGATCGCCGATATTCAGTACTCTCAATACTCTTCAGTGGAAAGAGTTGTCGGCGCCGGTGCGGGAGATTTCCGCTGAGTGGGATGCTCGGTGTCAATGCCACCAGTGGCTCAGCGCGTCGAGATGCCGCCGCATCCGATGACGCGCCAGTCCCGCGTCCCCCGCCTGGATCGCGTCCAGGATGTGCTGATGCACCTGCCGCACCTCTTCGGCGGCGCGATCGCCCGGTAGCGGCCGGTCGTGTGCGGCCGCGTGCCGCCGGAACAGTTCGGTGATGATCGATCCGAACAGCGAGAGCACGGGATTGCCTGCGGCAGCGGCCAATTCGGTGTGGAACAGGTCGGCCTTGCGCGGATTGCCGGTCGGCCCCTCGACCGGCCAGCGCACCGCCGCGGTGAGCCGGTCCGCGGTGCCGGATTCCTGTGCGGCGCAACGTTCGGTCACCCGCGCGACCACACCCAGCTCGATCGCGTTGCGCACCAGGCGCAGATCGTCCGCGCTCACCCCCTGGTACTCCAGGAACAGCGCCATCGTATCGATGCTCGCCTGCGGTTCGGGTGAGCAGACGATCAGCCCGCCGCCCGGTCCGCGACGCATCCGGGCCACGGAGTGATACTCCAGGATGCGGATCGCCTCGCGCAGCACCGCGCGGCTGATCTCGTACCGGGACAACAGATCCGACTCGGAGCCGAGCACCATGCCGAGTTGCCAACCGCGCGCTGCGATGTCGTCGTGGATGCGGGCGGCGACGACCTCGGCCAGTTTGGCGCGCGGGCCCTCGACGATCTCCGGTTCGATCACCGCACCCGCGATCCGCGTCGCCCGGCGCACGCGATGCTTGTCGATCCAATCCGACACTCCCGCAAGGTGTTTGCCCAGCAGAGTTTCCGCGCGCGCCCCCTCGCCCGCGATCACCGCCTCCACCACCGCGCGGTGGTCCCGGTGCGAATCGTGTTTCGCGGTCAGCATCTCGGTGCGCGAGATGCGCCGGGAGGTGTGCGCGTAACGTCCGGTGAGCCGGGTGAGCACGTCGATGAACAGGTGCAGTGCCGGATTCCCGGACATCTGCCCCAACAGGGTGTGCAGCGGGTCGTCGAGGATGGCGGTCTCGGCCAGCAGCCGCTGTTCGGTGTCGATATGCCCACGCAGCGTGGCGATTCCGTCCTCGCTGACGCGATCCGCGGCGAGGCGGGCCGCGAGCGGTTCGAGCAGCAGCCGCGCCTCGAGCAGATCGTCCACGCCGGTGCCGACGTACTCCAGGTAGATCACGATGGCCCGGGTGGCGGGCCCGGCGTCGGGCGCACACACGAACAGACCGCCGTTCGGGCCGCGCCGCATCCGCGCGACCTGGTGATGTTCGACCAGTCGCACCGCCTCGCGCAGCACCGCCCGGCTCACCCCGAACCGCTCGCGCAGGCCCACCTCCGACCCGAGCAGCTCACCCACCGGCCAGCCGCGGCGGATGACCGTCTCCTCGATCTGCCGGGCGACCTGCGCGGCGAGTTTCCCTACGGGCAGGCCGGATTCGACCCCGGACTCGGGATCGGGGTCGGCGGGGTCGAGCTCGACGGCGGTCGACATGTGGGCCCATTCCTGGTGCGAAATCGGTTGTTCAGGAAAGCAATTCGAGGATGGTCGCGTTGGCGGTGCCGCCGCCCTCGCACATCGTCTGCAACCCGTAGCGCAACTCTTCCCGGCGCATCCGGGCCAGCAGCCGGGTCATCAGGATCGCACCCGACGCGCCGAGCGGATGGCCGACGCCGATCGCGCCGCCCAGCGGGTTGACCCGATCCGGATCGGCCCCGGTCTCGGCCAGCCAGGCCAGCGGCACCGGGGCGAACGCCTCGTTGACCTCGAAGACGCCGATATCGTCCACGCTCAGCCCGGCCCGCCGCAACACCTTCTCGGTCGCGGGGATCGGCCCGGTGAGCATGGTGATCGGGTCCGCGCCGCTGACCGCGCCGCTGTGATACCGTGCGATCGGCGTCAGCCCCAGCTCGCGGGCGCGTTCGGGGGTGGTGATCAGCAGCGCGGCCGCGCCGTCGGCGATCTGGGAGGAGTTACCCGCGTGGATGACGCCGTCCGGTTTGAACGACGGCTTCAACTTGGCGAGCGTGGTCACCGAGGTGCCGCGCCGCAGACCCTCGTCGACGGTGAATTTCGTACCCTCTACCTCCACCGGGACCAGGTGATCGTCGAAGACGCCCGCGTCGATCGCGGCGGCGGCGTTGGCGTGCGAGCGGGCGGCGAACTCGTCCAGCTGGGCGCGGGTGAAGCCCCAGCGCTCGACCATGAGTTCCGCGCCGATGCCCTGGTTGAACTCGAAATTGTCATAGCGCGCAAGCGCTTTCGGGCCGTAGGGCTGCCCGGTGGTGCGGTGCGAGCCGAGCGGGACGCGGGTCATCGTCTCCACGCCGCCCGCGACGACCAGGTCGTACTGTCCGGCCATCACCGCGTGCGCGGCGTGGTCCACCGCCTGCTGGCTGGAGCCGCAGGCGCGGTTGATGGTCACGCCGGGCACGTGTTCGGGCCAGCCCGCCGCGAGCACCGCGAAACGTCCGATATTGCTGGATTGGTCGCCGATCTGGGTGACGCATCCCCAGATCACGTCGTCCACGGTGCCCGGATCGATGCCGGTGCGCCGGGCGAGGGCGGTGAGCACCTCGGCCGACAGATCGGCCGCGTGCACCGGACCCAGGGTGCCGTTGCGTTTGCCGATCGGGGTGCGGACGGCGTCGACGATGACGGCTTCTCTCATGAAATCTGTCCTCTCGCTGGCGAATTCGGTTCGCGGTTCGCGGTGTTGTCGGCGCAGTGGGCCGCGCCGCCGGTGATCAGTGCGTCCACGTTCTCGATGCCCCAGTCTCGCAAGACCTGTGCGGTATCGGTGCCGACTCGGGGCGCGGCGGCTCCCGGGGTGGCCGGGGTCGCGGAGAATCGGGGCGCGGCATTGGGCTGGACGACGCCGTCGCGGGTCAGCAGGCTCGCGCGGGCGGCCAGGTGGGGATGGCGGGCGGCCTCGGTGAGTCCCAGGACCGGTGCGACGCAGGCGTCGGTGCCCTCGAACAGTGCGGCCCACTCGTCCCGGGTTCGCTCGGCGAATCGTTGTGTCAGTTGGGATTTCAACTCCGGCCAGGTGGAGCGGTCGTGCTGGTGTTCGGGATCGACGTCGAGTTCGAGCAGCTCGATCAGCTGCCGGTAGAACTTGGCCTCGAGCGCGCCGACGGCCATGTGGCGGCCGTCGCGGGTGGCGTAGACGGCGTAGAACGGCCAGCCGCCGTCGAGCTGATTGACGCCGCGCTCATCGGTCCACGCCCCGCGCGCGAGTTTGGCGAGTGGGCTTGCCAGCAGATGAGTGGTGCCATCGACGATGGCCGCGTCCACCACCTGACCGTGGCCGGTTCGTTGCGCGGCGTGCAGGGCCGCGAGGATGCCGATCACGAGATAGCAAGCGCCGCCGCCGAAGTCGCCGAGCAGATTGAGCGGGATCTGCGGCGGGCCGCCCGCGTCGCCGATCGCGCCGAGCGCTCCGGTCAACGCGATGTAGCCGATATCGTGTCCGGCCGCCGCGGACAGCGGTCCGTCCTGACCCCAGCCGGTCATCCGGCCGTAGACCAGCCGGGGATTGCGGGCGAGGCATTCGTGCGGGCCGATGCCGAGGCGTTCGGTGACGCCCGGACGGAAACCCTCGATCAGCGCGTCGGCGCGATCGATCAGACCCAGCACGGTCGCCGCGCCGTCCGGATGTTTGAGATCGATGACGGCCGAACGTTTTCCGCGATTGATCACATCGGCGGGCCCGCCCGCATCCGGGTCGTTCAGCTGCTCGGGGCGGTCGATGCGCACCACTTCGGCACCGAGGTCCGCGAGCAGCATGCCGGCGAACGGGCCCGGGCCGATGCCGCCGAGTTCGACGATCCGGCAGCCCGCGAGCGGGCCGGTGGTCATGATCGCGCTCCCGCTCGGCCCGCCATCAGCGGCCCTGCCAGACCGGTGCGCGCTTCTCGGCGAACGCGGTCGCGCCCTCGGTGGCATCGCGCGAGGCGAACACGGGAGCGGCGATCTCGGCGGACTGCGCCCAGCCTTCCGCGAGCGTCCAGTCGGCGGTGGAGCGGGCGATCTGCTTGGTCGCGGCGATGGCGAGCGGGCCGTTGGCGGCGATGGTTTCGGCCAGTTCCAGTGCGCCGGTGAGGGCCCCGCCCTCGTCGGTGAGCCGGTTGACCAGGCCGACCTCGGCGGCGCGCGGCGCGGTGATCGGGTCGCCGGTCAGCAGCAGTTCCATCGCGATGGCGAACGGCACGCGGCGGGGGAGTTGCAGCGCCGCGCCGCCCCGCGCGACCAGCGAACGTTTCACCTCCGGAACGCCGAAGCGCGCGGTGCGGGCGGCCACCACGAGATCGCAGGCCAGCAGCAGTTCGAATCCACCCGCCAGCGCCCAGCCCTCGACCGCGGCGATCAGCGGTTTGCGCGGCGGGGTCTCGGTGATCCCGCACAGTCCGCGGCCGGGGATGGCCGGGCTCTCGCCGCGCAGCCACGCCTTGAGATCCATTCCCGCACTGAAGGTTCCGCCCGCGCCGGTCAGCACCGCGACCCGCAGTTCGGTGGATTCGTCGAGTTCGTCCACCGCGGCGGCCACCCGCGCGGCCGCGCCGGCGTTCAGTGCGTTCTTGACCTCGGGGCGGTTGATCGTGATGACCATGACCGGGCCGCGCCGCTGCACCATTACCTCGTCCGACACCGTGCCTCCTTCATGCCGAGCCGGTCGGCTACCCATCTCGAGCTTTCCGACCAGTATTGAGATTCCTGATCAGTACGATCGGACCCCTCTTTTCAGGGGTGTATCCATAAGTTAGCATCCGATATCGGTAAATGCGTATACTCAATTAAGGCAGGGTGACGGCGGGCCCGTATCTCGGTGCGACGCCGGATCCGGGGTGGTACGCGCACTGCGATCCGGTGACATGCACTGCCGGAAGGAGAATGATGCGTCGCACGCTGTTCACCCAGGATCACGAGGACTTCCGTGGCCTGGTCCGCGACTACCTGACGCGCAAGGTCGTGCCCGAGTACGAGGATTGGCGTCGGGCGGGCCTGGTGCCGCGTGAATTGTTCACGGACATGGGCGAATTGGGGATCCTGGGTACCTCGGTGCCGGAGGAGTACGGCGGTGGGGGACAGCGCGATTATCGCTATCACGTCGTCATCCAGGAGGAGAGCGCGCGAGCCGGGGTGACCCTCGGCGGCCTGCGCACCCATCTGGACGTGGTGGTGCCGTACTTCCTGGGTCTGGCCGACGCCGAGCAACGTGCGCGCTGGTTCCCGGGACTGGCCTCGGGCGCGCTCTACACCGCGATCGCGATGAGTGAACCCGGCACCGGCTCGGATCTGGCCGGGATCGCGACCAAGGCGGTGCGCGAGGGCGACCACTACGTTCTCGACGGCGCGAAGACGTTCATCACCGGCGGATACCACGCCGACCTGATCATCGTCGCCGCCCGCACGTCGCACGACCCGGACAACCGCCGCGCGGGTATGACGCTGCTGGTGGTGGAGAAGGGGATGCCCGGTTTCACCGTGGGACGCAGGCTCGACAAACTCGGGTTGCCCACCCAGGACACCGTGGAGTTGTCCTTCGCGAATGTCCTTGTGCCGGTGGCGAATCGGCTGGGCGAGGAGGGGGCGGCCTTCTCCTACCTCGGGCGCAATCTCGCGCAGGAGCGGTTGGCGATCGCGGTCGGCGCGGTGGCGCAGACGCGGGCGGCGATCGAGCTCACGACCGGTTATGTGCGGAACCGTGTGGTCTTCGGCAAGCCGGTCGCGCACTTCCAGAACACCAAGTTCGAATTGGCCGCCGTCGTCACGGAACTCGAAGCGGCACAGTCACTTCTGGACGCCGCCATCGCGGCGCTGGTGGCCGGTGAGCTGGATCCCGCCGACGCCGCCAAGACCAAACTGTTCTGCACCGAGGTGCAGGGCCGGGTGATCGACCGATGCCTGCAACTGCACGGCGGTTACGGCTACATCCTCGAATCGCCCATCGCGCGGCTGTACGCCGATGCCCGGGTGACCCGCATCTACGGCGGGACCAGCGAGGTACTCAAGACCATCATCAGCAAATCCCTCGGACTGTAAGGAGTCTCATGCAAATCGACGGTTCGTCGGCACTGATCACCGGCGGCGCGTCCGGCCTGGGCCTGGCCACCGCGCGCCGGATCATCGACCGCGGCGGCAAGGTGGTGCTGGCCGACATCTCGGAGGAGCAGGGCGAGAAGGCGGTCGCGGAACTGGGTTCGGCGGCGCGGTTCGCGCGCGCGGACGTCACGGACGAGCAGAGCGTGGGGGCCGCACTGGACCTCGCCGCGCAGCAGGGGCCGCTGCGGTTCGTGGTGCACTGCGCGGGCCGCGGTGGCGACCGCACCCGCATCATCGACCGCGAGCGCAAACCCGGTGAGCTGGATACATTTTCGGAGGTCATCCGCGTCAACCTGATCGGCACCTACAACGTGCTGCGGCTGGCCGCGGCGAAACTGGCCGAGAACGAGGTGGCCGACGGCGACCGCGGCGCGATCGTGCTCACCGCCTCGGTCGCCGCCTTCGACGGCCAGATCGGCCAGACCTCCTACACCGCGGCCAAGGCCGGCGTGCACGGCATGACCCTGGTCGCCGCCCGCGACCTGGCCAGCTGGCAGATCCGCGTCAACACCATCGCCCCCGGCATCATGGACACCCCCATGCTCGGCCGCCTGCGCTCGGACATCCGAGACAGCCTCGCCGCCACCGTCCCCCACCCCAAACGCCTCGGCGACCCCGACGATTTCGGCCGCCTCGCCGTCGAACTCCTGGAAAACCCGTACCTCAACGGCCAGACGATCCGCCTCGACGGAGCAATCCGCATGGCCCCGCGCTGAGGGCAGCGAGGTGAATTCGACAGCCCCGCACGAGGGGTACCACGACGCCACCGAGACCGACGAGCAGTTCCGGGCCCGGTTGCGAGCCTTCCTCGATGAGCATCGGCCCGGTCGGCGGCCGCGTCGGGCCGAGGATCGGTTGCGCTGGCAGAAGGATTGGCTGGCAACGCTTTTCGATGCCGGATTCGCCGGTCCCAGTTGGCCGCGCAGGTATGGCGGGATGGAGTTGGGTTTTGCTCGGCAGGTGATCTATCAGGAGGAGTACAACCGGGCTCGGGTGCCGGGGCCGTTGGGGACCGGGTTGGGGATTGCCGCGCCGACGATCATCAAGTACGGCACCGAGGAGCAGAAGGATCGGTATCTGCGGCCGATGTTGCGTGGCGATTCCGTTTGGGCGCAAGGGTATTCCGAGCCGGGGGCCGGGTCGGATCTGCCGGCGTTGCGGACCACCGCGCGGCGCGCGGGGGGTGGGCCCGATGATGTGGACGCCTACTACGTCGTCGACGGGCAGAAGGTGTGGAACAGCGCCGCCGATATCGCCGATGTGCTGTTCACTCTGGTCCGCACCGGTCCGCCCGGATCGCGGCAGGACGGGATCAGTTATCTGCTGATCGACGCGCACTCCCCGGGCGTCACCGTGCGGCCGCTGCGGGATCTGACCGGTGACGCGCACTTCTGCGAGATCTTCTTCAACGAGGTGCGGGTTCCGGTGGCGAACCGGATCGGGGCCGAGAACGGCGGCTGGCCGCTGGTGCGCACGAGTCTCGGGCACGAGCGCGCGGCCGGCGCGATGAATCAGGCCGCGCTGTATCGGCGGGTGCTGGACGAGCTGATCGAACTCGCGCACGAGCGCGGCGCGACCGCGGATCCGCTGATCCGGGATCGGCTCGCCGAATTCGAGATGCGGGTGCGGATCATGCGGCTGACCGGGATGCGCACCATCTCCGACATTCTCGCGAAGGGCGAACCCGGCCCGGCGTCCTCGACCTCGCGGCTGTTCATCGTGACCTTCGAGCAGGAGCTGCACGAGTTCGCGGTGGATCTGCTGGGCTGCTACGGAATTCTCGATCGGCACGATCCGCACGCGGTGCAGCGCGGCCGCTGGGTGTGGGGATTCCTGCGCACCCGGGCCTCGACCATCGGCGCGGGCACGGCCGAGATTCAACGCAATACGATCGCCGAGCAGGTGCTGGGCCTGCCGCGCGATCCGGCGATGCCCAGCACGGGAAGGTCCTGATGAGAGCCGCCTACTGCACGGAATACGGTGCGCCCGACAAACTTTCGGTCGTCGAGCTGGACGATCCGGAGCCCGGTCCGGGTCAGGTCGCGGTGCGGATACACGCCGCGTCGGTGAATTTCCCGGACGTGCTGATGGTGGCGGACCAGTACCAGGTGCCGCTGTCGCTGCCGTTCATTCCGGGCAGCGAATTCGCCGGTGAGGTGTGTGCGATCGGTCCCGGCGTCAGCGATCTGAAGGTCGGCGCCCCGGTGGCGGGCTCGGCGATGGGCGGCGCGTTCGCGGAACAGGTTGTCGTACCGGCGGATTCGCTGCGCGAGGTGCCCGAGGGCCTGGACATGGTGCAGGCCGCCGCCTTCCACGTCGCCTACGGCACCGCGTACCACTCGCTGGTCACCATCGGCGGTGGAGTCGCGGGCGAATGGGTGACGGTGCTGGGCGCGGCGGGCGGCGTCGGCTCGGCCACCGTCGACGTCGCGACCCGGCTGGGCATGCGCGTGATCGCCGCGGCCTCGTCGCCGGACCGTCTCGCGGTCGCCCGCGACCTGGGTGCGGTGGCCGGAATCGATTACAGCCGTGAGGATCTCAAGACCAGACTGCGCGAGCTGTCCGACGGCGGTGTCCACCTGGTGATCGATCCGGTCGGCGGCGACTACTCCGAGGCCGCCCTACGCGCCCTGCGCCACGGCGGCCGCTTCGTCACCGTCGGCTACGCGGACGGCGAGATCCCCCGCGTCCCGTTGAACCTGGTGCTGCTGAAGGACGCGACCGTCCGCGGCTTCGAAATCCGCCTCCTGCGCCGCGACAACCCCGAAGCGGTCGCCGCGGCCACCCGCGCCCTGTCCGCGATGGTCCGCGACGGCATGCACCCGCACGTCTCGGCGGTGCACCCGCTCGCCGATGTGGCCGAGGCACTCACCGCCGTGGCGCAGCGGCGGACCACCGGAAAGGTGGTGCTGGACATGATCGGCCACTGAAAGAGACAACTTTAATTGGAAGAAGCAATACCCAGATAGCCGTTATCAAGGCGAAATTCCGTTGAGCGGGACGATAACAGTGCACGCAATAACGCTCCGGTTCTAGACTGAATCCGCACCGGCGTACCGCTGGCCCGAAATGTGCGTCGAGAGCAGAGCAACCCGTTCCAGTGCGGTTGCCCCAGGCGTGCCGCGATCATCACGAGGGAGCAGACCAATGCCCTTGCAGCCGTATATGAAGCTGCTGTCGACAGACGACCATCTGATCGAACCGCCGACGCTGTGGACGGACCGCTTGCCCGCCAAGTACCGCGAACTCGGTCCGCGCATCGTGGAACAGCAGCGCGGCGGGGGACAGGCGCCCGCCGAGGTGTGGCGCTACGAGGATCGGATCTACCCGTACATCGGCCTGAATGCGGTGGCGGGCAAGAGTTTCGACGAATTCGGCATGGAACCCACGCGCTACGACGAGATGATCCCGGGCTGCTACGACCCGAAGGCCCGGTTGCGGGATATGGATCTGGACGGGGTGTGGGGCGCGCTGTGCTTCCCGTCCTTCCCGCGCTTCGCGGGCACGGTGTTCCTCGAGGGGCAGGACAAGGAACTCGCGCTGCTGTGCGTGCAGGCGTGGAACGACTACGTCCTGGACGAATGGTGCCCGGCGGGCCCGGAGGGGCGGTTGATCCCGCTGAGCATGCTGCCGCTGTGGGACGTCGAGGCCAGCGTGCGGGAGATCCACCGCGTGGCCGCGAAGGGTTCCAAGGCCGTCACCTTCCCCGAGTACACCACGCCGCTGGGGCTGCCCTCGGCCTACACCGACCACTGGGACCCGGTGTTCTCGGCGCTCGAGGAGACCGATATGCCGCTGTGCCTGCACTTCGGCACCTCCAGCAATCCGCCCAAGACCTCCCCGGAGGCCCCGTTCGCGGTGACCATCTCGCTGTTCGCGTGCAACTCCATGTTCGCCACCGCGGATCTGATCTTCTCCCCGGTGTTCCATCGGCACCCCAAGCTGAAGGTCGGGCTGTCCGAGGGCGGTATCGGCTGGATGCCGTATCTGATCGAGCGGATGGACAACACCTGGGAGCGGCACCGCTTCTACCAGAACCTGAATCAGGATGTGCGCCCGTCGGAGCTGTTCATGAAGCATTTCCACGGCTGCTTCATCGACGACCGGTTCGGCGTGGAGGTGCGGCATCACGTCGGCGTCGACCGCATCACCTGGGAGTGCGACTACCCGCATTCGGATTCGTACTGGCCCAAGAGCCGGGCGTACGCGGCCGAGACGCTCGCCGACGTGCCCGATGACGAGGTGCACAAGATCGTCGAGCTGAATACCCGTCGGCTGTACAACATTCCGGCATGAGCGAGCGCGTGGGACGGCTGCCGGAATCCGAGCGATCGGACTGGACCGAGCTGGATCTGCTGACTCGCGAGGAGGCGCACGGCCGCCTGGTCGAGGAGATCGAGGTGGTGCGGAACCGCCTGGGCGAGCTGGGCGAGGGCGACGCGGCCGAACGGGATCTGCTGGACTCCCGATTGCGCGCATTGCGCAGTGCCGCTTCGGATCTGCTCGGTTCCTAGCGGCGGGCCGGGCCCCGTGGTGAGGCGCCGCGGGGCATCAGGCCGACGCGGCGGCCCGATGTTCGGTGACCGCGGCCTCGAGCGCCTCGATATCGCACTTGCCGTCGGAGAATCCGGTGAACAGTGTGCGGCAATAGGTTTGGGACAGGTAGCTCGCGGTCCACTGCTGCCCGGGCTTGACCCACTGGTACGTGTGGTTGTGCATGTTGAGGAACTGCAACGTCGCCAGGCTCGGATCGGCCTCCCGGAACACGCCCTCGTCCATCGCGGCCACCAGCAGTGCGCGCACGACTTCCTCGAACTGCCTGCGGCGCTTGAGCATTCGCTCCAGATTCGGTTCGGACAGCTGCCGGTAGTCGTGCTCGTACACCCAGATGTGGTCCAGGCGTTCGAAGATCACGGTGAGCAGTTCCTCGGACAGCAGCCGCAGTTTCACCGTCGGCGCGGCCTCGAGGGCCTGGATCCGGGCGGAGATCTCCAGCAGCGGATCGAGCACCCGCTCCTGGATCTCGATCAGCAGATTCTCCTTGGAGCCGATGTAGTAGTAGAGGGCTCCCTTGGCCAGGCCGACCGTCTCGCCGATCTCCACGATGCCGGTCGCGGCATAGCCGTTCCGGGCGAACAGCGCCGCGGCGGTGTCGATGATCTCGTCCCGCTTGATCTGGTACTGCGGGCCGTGTCCTGGTGGCCGGGCCACATCGTCCCCTCTGGTCGGCGTGTTGGTACTCGGGTGCGAGTATACGCAGACTAGAACAAGTGGTCGAAACAACGGGCCGCCCGGGTGGGCGGCCCGTTTCGTGTCGCGATCAGGTGTGTCGGGCCAGGTCCTGTCGCCCCGCGGGACGGCGGCGCGCTTCGGGGTCGAGCGACGGCGGCCGCAGGTAGTGGTCGATACCGGGCATATCGGTGCCGGGCGGGACGACTCGATCGATGGCGTCCAGCACGTCCGGGGTGAGTTCGACGTCCGCGGCTTTCAGCGCGTCGTCCAGGTGACGCATGGTGCGCGGGCCGATGATCGTGGAGGTGATCGCCGGGTGGCTGGAGACGAATCCCAGCGCCAGCTCGGTCGGTGTCAGGCCCGCCTGACCGGCGATCCGCCGCAACGCGTCCACGGCGTCGAAACGCACCGGATCGCTGCGTTCGGCCACGGTGGTGACGGTGCGGCCGGACATGAACAGGCCGTCGGGATCGAAACGCGAACCCGCCGGAGGTTGTTCGCCGCGTTGGTATTTGCCGGTCAACCAGCCGCCCGCGAGCGGACTCCAGGCGATGACCGACATCCGATGTCGTTGGCAGGCAGGGAGTATCGCGGTCTCGATCGAGCGGGCGAAGATCGAATACTGCGGCTGTTCGCACACGAAGCGCTCGGTGTTGCGCCGCTGCGCCGCCCACTGTGCCTCCACGATCCGGTCCGCGGGGAAGGAGGACGAGCCCAGGTAGAGCACCTTGCCCTGCCGGACCAGGTCGTCCAGCGCGCCGAGCGTCTCCTCCGGATCGGTGTGCCAGTCCGGCTTGTGGACCTGGTACAGGTCGATGTAATCGGTGCCCAGCCGGCGCAGGCTCGCCTCGACCGCCCGGACGATCCAGCGCCGGGACGAGCCCTGCCCGTTGCGGTCGCCGCCCATCGGGTAGTAGCACTTGGTGGCCAGGACGACCTGATCCCGCCGGGTTCGCACGGCGCGCCCGACGATCTCCTCGCTCTGCCCGCCGGAGTAGACGTCGGCGGTATCGATGAAGTTGATGCCCGCGTCCAACGCGCGCTCGACGATCCGGACGCAGTCGTCGGGATCGGTGTCGCCCATCTTCCCGAACGTCATCGCGCCCAGACACTGGCTGCTGACTTCCACACCTGTGCTGCCGAAGCGGCGGTACAACATGCCTTCTCCTCGAATTGGCTTTCTACGCTTGATCTTCCGAGCCGCTATCCGGTGCGCATCTTCGAGAAGTCCCAGCTGACACGGGTTTCCTGCCGCAGCCGCAACCAGGCGTGACGCTCGTCGTAGCGGAGTTCGCCTCCCCCGCTGTACTTCTCGGCGAACAGCCGTTCGGGCTCGGTGAGTTCGGCGACGGGCTCGCCGGTGCGCGGGGCCTCGCCGATCAGCTCGACCGTGCCGCGCAATTCGACTCCGCACAGCGCGCGGAAATCCGCGCCGCCGTCGTCGACGATGACGCTGACGCGGGGATCTCTGCTGATATCGGTCCAGCGCTGGCTGCGGGTGATGGAGTACAGCCACAGCGCCTCGCCGTCCCAGACGAACCACAGGGCGCTGGTGTGTGGCGCGCCGCCGGGGCCGATGGTGGCGACCCGGCAGACGGGGCGGTCGCGCAGGAAGGTGTCGAGTTCGGCGTCGGTCATCGCGATCGAGCGGCCGCGTCGTTGTTCGGGCATGAGACTCTCTCGGGTGTATCAGGTTGGGGGAGTGTCTGTTTCGGCTCCGCTAGTCGGACGCGGGCAGGGGTTTGGCCGTCTTGAGCGGCAGTGGGGTGCCGTTCACCGCGAGGGTGCCCTGTCCGGCCTTGGTGCACAGCAACTCGACCCCGAGGCCGTCGTCGGCGTAGCGCTTGCCCAGTTGTGAACCGGCCTGCTGGGCCGGGTCGGCGGTGCCGGATGCGTCGGGCGTGCCGGCCTTCGGGTCGACCATGGCCACGCCGCCGCAGGTGATCTCGACATCGCTGTCGGGGCAGCGCACGACCACGACCGCTGTCGCGTCGACCGTGCTGGTGAGTGTTTGTCCCGCGCGTGGCTTCATCGGACTTCCTTCGCGTATCTCGTCGAGCTTCGGCAGAGTATAAAAGAGTGTACTGCTATGGGTAGCCTGTTTCGGCTCGCGATTTCACGGAGCGGTTTCCTACATGCCAAGCCGGGGGAGGTTGGCCGGTCGGGATTCCATCCATCGGAACCGTTGCTTGTATTGAGTATTCTTTATTATCTACTGTTGCGCGGGTGGTCGAGCCGAGAGCGTTCGATTGCCGGTCGAGGGAGTGTGCTGCGGGCCGTCGGAGAGCGGCGGCCGCGCCCGGAATCTGTTGCTGAAAGGGACCGCATATGACGGACGAGACGGCGGCCGTGGACGACTCGGCGCGGGACACCGCATCGGGATCGGCTCCGGCTTCAGACGCGGATTCGGCTCTGCTGCAAGAACTTCGGGACCGGGTGACCTACCAGGCCGAACGGTGGCGGCCCGGTGTGCGCGTCACGGACATCCGTCCGCTGACCGGCGGCACCTCCAGCCTGACCTTCCTGGTCGACCTGCGTGAGGCGGGCGCGGAGACGACCGTCGTACTCAAGGTGGCCCCGCCGGGTCTGCCGCCGGTGCGCAATCGCGACGTGCTGCGGCAGGCCCGGGTGCAGCGCGTACTGCGGGGCCGGGATCGGCCGCTGGCCCCGACGGTGCTGTTCTCCGATGAGGGGCAACCGCCGCACTCGCCCCCGTTCATGGCGATGAACTTCGTCCCGGGCGAATGTCTCGAGCCGATCCTCACCCCGGCCGCCCGCCGACCCGCGCCCGACGTGGTGCATGCCCGGTATCTGGACGCGGCCCGCCTGCTGGTCGAACTGCATCGCGTGCGTCCCGAATCGGTCGGGTTCGCCGACGAGCCGGTGATCACCCTCGGCGACGAGATCGACCGTTGGACAAGGGCATTCACGACATTACCGGAGGAGATGCGGGGCGACTACGAGCGCGCCGGGGCCGCCCTGCACGCGAGTATGCCCGAACCGCTGCCGCCCGCGATCAACCACGGAGACTTCCGGCTCGGCAATACGCTGTGCGATCAGCGGCGGCTGTCCGCGATCATCGACTGGGAGATCTGGGCGGTCGGCGATCCGCGCATCGATCTGGCCTGGCTGACCTATTTCACCGACGACGCCGGACATCCGGCCGCCGAGGCGGGCCCGCCCGCGGGCACCCCCACCCGCGACGAGGTGGTGCTGACCTACGAACAAGCCTCGGGCGCAACGCTTCCCGACCTGGACTGGTTCCACGCCCTGGTGCGTTACAAGGAATCCGCCGCCACCGGACTGCTGCTCAAGCGCGCGCTCAAACGCGGTGCGTCGCCGACCGGTCCGCTCGGTCGGATGCTGCCGGTCCTGCCCGCTCTGGTTCAGGAGTCCCTGGACATTCTCGAGGCGCGCTCGTCGTGAGCGCCCAGCGAAGCACATCCCAAGCAGGACAACCGGATTCGCTACCGCCGTCCGGACAATCAGGAGGTTCACGATGACCATCGACGTTCCCGCGGCGCCACTGCCCGACAAGCCCAACGGCCACCGATTCGAGAACAACGTCGTCCTGATCACCGGCGCGGCCCGTGGTCAGGGACGCGCCGAGGCCGTCAGATTCGCCGCCGAGGGCGCGGACATCATCGCCCTCGACATCTGTGCGGACCTGCCGACCGCGCCCTATCCGGGGGCCACGCCCGAGGATCTCGAGGAGACCGCGCGCCTGGTCGAGAAGCTGGGCCGCCGGATCTACACCAGCCGCACCGACATCACCGATTACGACGCGCTGTCCGCCGCGGTCGATGCGGGCGTCGCCGAACTGGGCCGCCTGGACGTGGTGATCGCCAACGCGGGCATGACCACCGCCGCCCCGGCCTGGGAGATCGATCTCGAACACTGGCACGCGACCATCGCCCACAACCTGCACGGCGCCTTCTACACCGCCAAGACCACCATCCCGCACCTGATCGAACAGGGCACCGGCGGCGCGATCGTCTTCATCAGCTCGGTCGCGGGCCTCAAGCCGATGCCCCTGATCGCCGACTACGTCGCCGCCAAACACGGCGTCACCGGTCTGGCGAAGGCCCTGGCGATCGAACTGGCCCGCTACCGGATCCGCGTCAATTCCGTCCACCCCCACGGCGTCAAGACCGACCTGAAACCGGGCCTGCCCGCCATGATCGAAAACGACTTCGACTACAACGCCCTGCTCCTGGGCAGCCTCCCAGACCAGATGAGCGAACCCGAAGACATCGCCGCCGCCGTAGCCTGGATCGCCTCCCACGAGGCCCGCCACGTCACCGGCATCCAACTCCCCGTGGACCTCGGCCGCACCAACCGCTGACGTCGTCCGAAACGGCTCTGCCGCAACATATTTCGCTGGGATGAAAGGCGTCCCGGCCGACGCGTTCGAGGGTCGGCCGGGACGCCGTTCGCGTATCCGGCCCCGGATCGTCGGCCGCGGTGGCGCCGCAAGGGGGTGCGGCTGGGTGGGAGTGTCGAAAAAAGTGTATTGATTGATGTCGGGACTGGGTGGTGGGGTGTATGGTGATCGTAATTAGTCTGACCGATCGGTACAACTTACCGAGCCTTCTCGTCGTCTGGTTTCGGGTGGCGGGTGCGCGATAGGAGTCCTGCCTCATGACCGAGAACCGTTCGCCGGCCGCCGCCGGTTCGGCTGCCGCGACCGATCTGTATGCCCTGGGCCTGGAGACGATGGGGGCGATCGTGGGGGCGGCGTATCCCGGTAGTTCGGTGAGTGCGGATGGGCTGCGGGACGGCCTGTTCGCGGACGAGATCACCGAGATCGGCCTGGTCGGAGTGTGGGGGGCGCTGTGGGGTCGGGAGGGATTGAGCAGGCGCGACCGCAGTCTGGTGACGCTGGGCATCCTGATCGCGCTGGGCGCGGAGGACGAGTTCGGCAGTCACGTGCGGATCGGATTGGGCAACGGGCTGACCGAGGACGAGATCGCCGAGGTCGTCTATCACTCCGGCGGTTATGCGGGCTTCCCGCGCGCGATGGCCGCGCGGAAGGCGGCCCGCGCCGCACTCGGGCAGAGCGCCAGCATCGCTGATTGAGTGGACTATTTATCAGGAAAGGAGTCCCGGTGACACATGAAGGCAGGAATGCGGTCGTAACCGGCGGCGGGCGCGGGATCGGCCGCGCCATCGCGACCGTACTCGCGGCCAAGGGCGCGGCGGTCGCAGTCTGGGATCTGAACGAGACCGATGCCGAGGAGACCGTCGCACTGATTCGCGAGGCGGGCGGCAAAGCGATCGCCGTGATCGGCGACGCGGCCGACACCGCCACGGTGCGGCAATCCGCGGCGCAGACCCGCGCGGAACTCGGCCCGGTGACGATTCTGGTGAACAATGCCGGAATCACCAAGTATTCGGTATTCCTGGATCTCACCGAGGAGAACTGGGACCGGATAATCCGGGTGAATCTCAAAGGTCCGTTCCTGGTCACCCAGGCGCTCATGCCCGATATGCTCGAGGCGGGCTGGGGGCGGATCATCAATATCTCCTCGTCCTCGGCGCAGACCGGCGGCCCGGCGGTGACCCATTACGCGGCCTCCAAGGGCGGCGTCATCGGTTTCACCAAGGCCCTCGCGCTCGAATTCATCGACAAGGGCATCACCGTCAACAATGTCCCGCCCGGGACCGTGGACACCCCGCTGATGCGCGAGGGATTCGATCCCGAACAGATCGCTCCCCACATGCCGATGAAACGCGTCGGCCAGCCCGAGGACATCGCCTACGCGGTCGCCTATCTCGCCTCCGAGGAAGCGGGTTATGTGACGGGCCAGACGCTCAGCGTCAATGGCGGCCGGTATTTCTTCTGAGAGGTGACGACAATGACCGAAACCGCGACCGATTCCGGCCGGTTCCCCGATTTTCCGGCGCCGAGATCCGGGAACAACCCGTTCGAGCCGCCGCCCGGACTGCTGGAAATGCACGATCCGGACAAACCCATTCGCCGGGTCACGATCTGGGACGGCACCACGCCGTGGCTGGTCACCAGCCACGCCGCGCAACGCACCCTGCTGATGGATCCGCGCCTGAGCGCCGGCATCGGCAAGCCCGGATATCCGCACACCACCGAGGCGATGAAGGCGCACGCCGCCGAGATGCGGCCGTCGATCAACAACACCGACGGTCCCGAACACGCCCGCTGGCGGCGCATGCTGACCAGCTCCTTCACCCGGCACCGGATGGAGAAACTGCGGCCCGAGATCCAGCAGATCACCGATGATCTGATCGACAAGATGCTGGCGGGCCCGAATCCGACCGAGCTGAACGAGGCCCTGTCGCTGCCGCTGCCCTCGCTGATGATCTGCGCGCTGCTCGGCGTTCCGTACGAGGATCACGATTTCTTCCAGGAACACGCCGGAGTCGTCAACGCGGTCAACAAGACTCCCGAGGAATCCGCGGCCACGAACGCAGCGCTGCTGAAATACATCGGCGGCCTCATCGAGAAGAAGATGGACGATCCGCAGGAGGACGTCCTGTCCGATCTGGGCGCGCGGGTGAAAGAGGGCGTGCTGAAAATGGACGAGGCCGCGCCACTCGGGCATATCCTGCTCGTCGCCGGTCACGACACCAGCGCCAATATGATCACCCTCGGTACCGCGCTGCTGTTGCAACACCCCGAACAGCTCGCGGCATTGCGGGAACATTCGGACGATCCGAAATACGTGGTGAACGCGGTCGAGGAATTGCTGCGCTATCTCACCATTCCGCATCTGCTGGCCCGGCGCGCGGTGGCCGAGGATATCGAATTCGGCGGCGAGACCATTCGCGCGGGCGAGGGCATCATCGCCTCGCTGCCGGCGGCGAACTGGGATGCCGACGCGTTCCCGGAGCCGGGCGTGCTCGAGTTGGCCCGTACCGCGTCGCATCATCACGCATTCGGCTGGGGTCCGCACCAGTGCGTCGGTCAGCAGTTGGCGCGTATCGAATTGCACGTCGTGTTCAGCACACTGTTCCGGCGTATTCCGACGCTGCGGCTGGCGACGAGTGTGGCGGAACTCCGGTTCAAGGAGGACTCGCAGGCGTACGGCATCTACGAGCTTCCGGTCGCCTGGTAGCGATCAGCCGAAACAGCAGAAAAATTGGAGATCTCCATGTCCGATCACGAATCCCAGGTGACTCGGCTGTATCACCCGAGCCATCATGTGCCCAGCCTCGACGAGGCCGAGGAATGGTTCGAGCGGGTGTTCGGCCGCAAGAGCCGCCCGATGGCCGAGATGACCCGCAACGCTCCGGCGAGCCCCGGCTATCCGACCAACTACTCCACGTTCACCCCGATCAACGACGTCCTGTTCGACACGATCGATCCGAAGAACTATGTGCTGGACGGCATTCAGCGCTATCCCACGGTCGACGAACCGCATCTGAAAGGCTTCGGCTGGTACGTGAAGGACGCCGTGGCGGCCTATCGCGCCCTGCGGAACCTGGACATCGCGATGGTCGGGCAGATGGATCAGGTCGCCGACGGCGAGGATCCGCCGACCGCGCCCGGCTCGCCCATGCCGATCTACTTCACCACGCCCGAAAGTGCCGGGCTGCGTTACGAATTCCTGCCGCAGATCCCGTTCCCGCTCGACCATCGGCTGGCCGAGGGCTGGGAGTTGCCGCCGGTCGCCGCCGACGATCCGCTGGGCCTGGTGCGGTGTTCGCACCACACGGTGCTCACCGACCGCCCCGAACGCGGTTTGAAGGTGGTCGTGGATGCCCTGGGCGGCACGGTGATTCACGAGGGTCGCAATGAAATCCTCAGCGCCCGAAGCACATACGTGCATCTGGCCGACGCGGTCTTCGAATACGCCGTGCCCGACGCGGGCACGGCCGCGCACGCGGACTGGATCACCAACGCGCCCAACGACACCTATCACTCGATCACCTGGCAGGTGGCCGATCTGGATCGGGTCGCGGATCACCTCCGGGCCCAGGGCATCGGCCTGCGCACCCGGACCGACGCGGTGCTCGTCGCCGAGCCGAAGCACGCCCTCGGCATTCCGTGGGGCTTCACCACGCAGTTGACCCCCGGCGACCCTCGGAGTGCGCGATGACGAAATCCTCCACGGACATCGACGTGGATGTCCTGGTCGTCGGTGCCGGTGTCACCGGCATCGAGCAACTCCATCGCGCGCTGGAGGCCGGATTCTCGGCCCGGCTGCTGGAGGCCGGTGACGGTGTCGGCGGCGTCTGGTACTGGAACCGGTATCCCGGCGCGCGCCTGGATTCGGAGAGCTACACCTACGGCTACCTGTTCTCCGAGGAGCTGTTCAAGGGCTGGGAGTGGCAGGAGCGTTTCGCGGGGCAGCCCGAGAACGAGCGCTACTTCAACTACGCCGTCGACACGCTGAATCTGCGGCAGCACATCACCTTCGGCGCGCGGGTCACCGCCGCGGAGTTCGACGAGTCCTCGGGTACCTGGTTGGTGCGCGCGAGCGACGGGACCGAGGTGCGCACGCGATTCCTGATCGCGGCCACCGGCGTGCTGTCGATTCCGGTGTTCCCGAATGTGCCCGGCCGCAACGACTTCCGTGGCATCCAGCATCACACGGGCCTGTGGCCGGACGATCCGGTCGACTTCCGCGGCAAGCGCGTCGCGGTGATCGGCACCGGATCCAGTGGCGTGCAGGTGATTCCGGCCGTCGCCGGTGAGGTGGCGTCGCTGACGGTGTACCAGCGCACGCCCAACTGGTGCACGCCGCTGGGCAACGAGCCCATCGACGCGCGTCAGCAGGCGGAGTTGAAGTCCGGATTCGAGCAACTGCGCGAGACGCTCGACGAGTCCGTCAGCGGCTTCCTGCACCAGCTTCAGGAGACCAACGCCTTCGACGTCCCCGAGGCCGAACGCCGCGCTTTCTACGAGAAGATGTGGACCAGTCCGGGTTTCTCCAAGGTGATCAGCCACTACGCGGACGTGCTGAACGACCCGACCGCGAATGCCGACTGGTGTGAGTTCATGTCCGGGAAGATCCGCGAGATCGTCGAGGATCCGGCAACGGCCGAGAAGCTGATCCCCAAGGACCACGGCTGGGCGGGTAAGCGTCCGCCGTTCACCACCGACTACTTCGAGGTCTACAACGATCCGAAGGTCTCGCTGGTGGATCTGCGCGAGACGCCCATCACCCGGGTGACCGAGTCGGGTATCGAGACGACCGACGGTCTGCGCGAGTTCGACATCATCGTGTGGGCGTCCGGATTCGATTTCGGCACAGGCGCTTTGAACCGGATGGGCATCCGGGGCCGCGACGGTCTGGCGCTCGAGGAGTACTGGTCCGACGGTCCGCACACCTTCGCCGGTGTGATGGCGCACGGTTTCCCGAACTTCTTCTTCCCGGCGGGTCCGCACGGCGCGGCGGGCAACAATCCGCGCTACGGCGGCGATCAGGTGCAATTCGTCGACGAGCTGATCCGGTACGCCCGCGACCACGAGTACACCGCGGTCGAGGTGCCCGAGCAGGTCGAGGACGCGTGGAACCGGATGGTCGCGGAGATGTCGGTCTACTCCTCGTTCGGTGACAGCAGCTATTTCTACGGCACCAATATCGAGGGGAAGCCGAAGGCATTCCTGCTGAATCCGGCCGGTCGGCCCAAATTGCGTGAAGCGCTCGGCGAGGTCCTGGAATCCAAATATCAGGGCTTCCTGGGATAGGCGGAAGAATTATGACGAAGCACAGATTCGACGACCGGGTCGCGGTCGTCACCGGCGCGGGCCGGGGCATCGGGCGGGCGTACGCGCGGCTGCTCGGTGAGCTCGGGGCCAAGGTCGTGGTGAACGACTTCGGCGGTTCGATGGACGGCTCGGGCTCGGATGCCGGTCCGGCACAACGGGTTGCGACCGAGATCAACGACGCGGGCGGCACCGCGGTCGCCGACACCAGCGACATCTCGACCGTCGCGGGCGGCGCGTCCCCGGTGCAGACCGCGCTCGATAATTTCGGGCGGATCGATATCGTGGTCAACAACGCGGGCAATGTCCGGTTCGCCGGTCTGCCCGAGGTGGATGTGGACAATATCGAGAGTCATCTCGCGGTTCACGTGAAGGGCGCGTTCAATTCGATCCACGCGGCCTGGCCGCACATGGTCGAGCAGAATTACGGCCGCATCGTCATCACCAGTTCGATCGGAATGTTCGGGCTGCCGGACAATCTCGGCTACGCCATCGCCAAATCGGCGATCCTGGGCATGGCCAAGAGCATGACCGTCTCGGCCGGGGACCGGGACATCAGGATCAACGTCATCGCGCCCAACGCGATGACGCGGATGGCCGGGGGCGACTCCGAGGGTATGGACTCGCTGCGCGAAGAGGGCCGCGACACCACCGACATCATGGATCCGGCCCTGGTCGCGCCGATGGTCGCCTACCTCGCCCACGAGGCGTGCGAGGTCAGCGGTGAGGCGTATCTCGCGGGCGGCGGGCGGTTCGCGCACCTGTTCGTCGGCGTCACCGACGGCTATCTGCCGGCCGAGCCGCACGCGACCACCGTCGACGACGTCGCGGCCAATCTCGTTCGCATCAAGGATCGTTCGGATTACTACATTCCCACCAGTCTCCTGGATTGCGTGGGGCACTACATGGCACATCGAGCAGGAGACGCGGTATGAGCGACGAAAAGGTCTGGCCCCAACAGGAACTCGGCAAGGAGCTGAACAACTGGGGCCGCTGGGGTGCGGACGACGAGGTCGGCACGCTGAACTTCGTCACACCCGAAAAGCGGGTCCAGGCAGCGCAACTCGTGCGCACCGGCAAGGCGTTCGATCTCGGCATGCCCTTCGACAGCGAAGGGCCGTTCAAGGGCGCGGGTTTCCGCAACAATCCGATCCACGTCATGACGCTGCTGCCCTCGGACACCGCGGCCTCGCCGGACGGCATGATCTCCGCCGACGACATGGTCATCACCGGTTTGCAGTCCGCCACCCAGTGGGACGGCCTCGCGCACGTGGGTTACGGCGGGAAGTTCTACAACGACGTCCCCGCCGCCGCGGTGAACAACTTCACCGGCGCGGCGCGCAACTCGTTCCCCAAGGTGGTCGATCGGCTCATCTCCCGCGGTGTGCTGTTGGACATCCCTGCGGTGAAAGGCGTTGACCGCCTGGATGATTCGTACCAGATCACCGAGGCGGACGTGCTCGCCGCCGAGGAGCGCCAAGGGGTGCGCGTCGAATCCGGCGATATCGTCTGCCTGCGCACCGGTTCCTACAAGTGGTTCCTCGAGGGCGATCGCGAGCGGTTCCTCGGCAACGCGCCCGGCCCGTGCATCGACATGTGCCGGTGGTTGCACGACCGTGAGGTCGCCGCGCTGGCCATCGACAACTCCACCGGTGAGTCCTGGCCCAGCCCGATCGAGAACGCGATCATCCCGTTCCACCAGGTCGTCATCCGCGATATGGGCCTGACGCTCGGCGAGATGTTCAACTTCGAGGACCTGGTCGTGGACTGCGAGCAGGACGGCGTGTGGGAGTTCATGCTCTGCGCGACCGGCCTGAAGGTGACCGGCGCGGTCGGCTCCCCACTCACCCCCATCGCCTTGAAGTGATCCGCGGGGCAGGCCGATTCGCGCCGATCGGGTCGGCCTGCCCTTGCCGCCCTCCGTTTGACGGTCCCTGTGGCTGATGTAAATATAAGTATCATCAATCAAGATCATGTATCCGCCTCGGCTGCGGTGGTCGCAGCGTGCGGCGGCACGACATCGCGAGCAGTGCGGAAGGGGTCTCGCCACGGCGTGTGCACGGTGGCCAGCTACGAGGTGATCCGATTCGAGTGCCGGTCAGGCCGTGGCCTGCCGCCGACCATGCGGATGTCGAACACCGACCTGAACGCATTGCCGAGTCGGTGAGTGGTTGTCGTGGTGAGTAAGGATGACGTGGCGTGGCACCGACGGGGACGTACCATCCGTACCAGGAGGTCACGCGATGGCAATTGTCTATGAGCCGGGAATCGATGTCGCCGAGTTCGAAGCGGTCGCTCGCGCCGCCGATCGGGAAACCGATAGCGTGCGTCTCGAGCTGATCAACGGGCGATTGAGGGCGAAGACCGCGCCGGACGGCAACCACGACTGGATCGTCAACTGGCTGCTACTGCTGGTGTTGTCGTTGGGGCGTGGCCTGATGCTCCACCAGGGCCGCGGGCTTCAGGTTGGCTCCTATCGCAAGGGGCGAGCGCGGCCGGACGGGGTGCTGGCGCCGACCGACACATTCCTCGGCGCCGGGGAGTGGGCTCCGGCGGAACAGGTCCTGATGGCCGTCGAAGTGACGTCCCGCGATTCGGACACCAATCAGCGTGACCGCATCGAGAAACCCGCCGCCTACGCACAGGCGGGCATCCCGGTCTATCTCCTTGTGGACCGGGACTCCAAGGAAGTCGTGGTGTTCGCCGAGCCTGACGAGGCTCGATACCAAGTCGTCCACCGCTATGCGTTCGGCCATGAGGTCGTATTGCCTGCTCCCGTCTCGATGACGCTCGATACCACCCCGCTCGTCGAGCGCCTGGGGTGAATTCGAGAATCCGTCGACCTTCGATCCGGAACGCTCGAATGCCCGCTCGCACATCGCATTCGGGCGCGGTATCCACACCTGTCCGGGTTCGCCGCTGGCCCGTGCCGAGGCGCGCGTCGCGATCGAGCGACTGTTCCAGCGCACCAACGACATTCGCATCGATGAGAGTGCGCACGGTCCGGCCGACGCGCGTGAATACGAGTACGCGCCGACCTTCGTGCTGAGTTGAGCTGCCGCGCAACTACATTGCCGGGGTGAATGTCGAATCATTCACCCCGGCAATGTCTTTCATACACCACTCACGGCCTTGGCCATGGCCGTGAGTGCCTGGCCGCGCGGTATGGCCAGCAGTTGTTCGAACTGCCGCCGGTAGTGCTCGCTGGGGATGTGGGTCGGCCCCTGGCGCAGGTGTTCCAGGGCCGAGGCGGCGACATCGTCGGGCGACATCAGGTCGTGCAGGCTCGCGGGGTCGATACCCAGTAGTCGCGGGGCCTCGGTATCGGTCGCGCCGGGGCACAGTGTGAGCACGTCCACGCCCAGCGGCGTCAGCTCACCCCACAGTGCCTCGCCGAGCGCGTTCACGTACGCCTTGCTCGCCGAATAGCCTGCGGAGAAAGGACATCCGAGCAATCCCTCGACCGAACTGGTGAACAGGATTCCCCCGCGTCCACGCTGCTTCAGATGCGGAACGAGCCCGTGCGCGAGTTGGGTGGGGGTGTGGCAGTTCACCGTCGTCATATCGGTGAGAGTCTGCGCGTCACCGAGCTCGAACGGCCCCTTCATCCCGAATCCCGCATTGCTGACCAGCAGCCCGACGTCCAGTCCGGCCACCGCGTCCACGATCCCGGCCGCGGCCGCCGGATCCGCCAGGTCGGCCTGGTGCACGGTGACCTCGACGCCGTGCTCGCTGCTCAACTCCTCGGCGAGCTGCTGTAGCCGATCCAGTCGCCGCGCGACCAATACGAGATCGAGCTTGCGCGTTGCCAATTGGGTCGCGAGCGAGCGTCCGATGCCCGAGGAAGCGCCGGTGACCACGGCGACCGGTCCGTAGCGGTGGGTGAAATCGTCCATATCGGTCCTCATCTGTGCGGTTCGAGCGGTGGTGGCTGCTGATCGGAAAGTGCCGGGCCGGAGAGATGGCCGGACCGTCCCGAATTGGTGTGCCATATGCACGTTACATGTACTATGCATAGGCCGGGGAGGGGAATTAAGGATCATGAATTTCCGCTCGTGCTGCGGAAATCGAAGAAAGGACCGAGCCGTGGCCAAGGCATATGTGATCGTGACCGAGGACGTACACGATCAGGTGGGTATGACCGCCTACGAGCGGGCGGCCGGCGCCTCGATGATGGACGGCGGCGTCACCGTGCTGTCGGTCGACGCGAATCCGGAGGTGCTGGAGGGCTCGTGGCGCGGCACCCGCACCGTGGTGATGGAGTTCGCCTCGGTGCAGGCCGCGCACGCCTGGTACGACTCGGAGAGCTACCGCGAGGCCAGGCCGCTGCGGCAGGCCGCGGCCGACTGCAATGTGGTCATCCTGTCGGGTTTCGAAGTACCACAGCATGACTGAATTGCAGCTCGCCTGCGCGCTGCCGCCCGGCCCGGCCTTCGCCGACCTGGCCGTACTGGCGGAGTCGCTGGGCTATGCCCGGGTGTGGATCAACGATTCCGCGCCGCTGTGGGAGGACCCGTTCGTCCATCTCGCGCTGGCGGCCGAGCGGACGACCCGGATCGGATTCGGCACCGCGGTATCGATCCCCACGCAACGTTCCGAGATGGCGATGGCCGCCTCGATCGCGACCGTCGCCCGGCTCTCGGGCGGCCGCCTGCGCATCTGTTTCGGGACGGGTTTCACCGCCCGGTTCGCGATGGGGCAGCGGCCGATGACGTTGGACGCGCTGGCCGCCTACACTCGCGCGGTCCGCGGGTTGCTGGCCGGGGATACGGTCGTCATCGACGGAAAGCCCGCGCGAATGCTGCACTATGCGGGTCTGACCGCGCCCCGGCCGATCGATGTTCCGTTGTGGCTGAGCGTATTCGGCCCGCGTGGGGCGGCCATGGCGACGGAGGTGGCCGATGGCGTCATCGGTCACGTGCATCCGAGTCTGCCCACGGCCACCATGGTCGCGGGCACCGTGCTCGATCCCGGTGAGTCCCCGACCGATCCGCGCGTGCTCGAGGCGATAGGGCCGTGCCGCATGCCTCGCTGGCACTCCGCCTACGCCGCCGGGGGACCCGCCGCGGTGGACGCGCTCCCGGGTGGCCCGGCGTGGCGCGCGAAGCTGGAAACCATTGCGCCGCAAGCAGAACGCCACCTGCTTACCTTCGAGGGGCATCACACCCATCTGACCGATCGGGACCGCGGCCTGCTCGCCCACATCGACACCACCGCGATGGTCGGCGACCGGGACACCCTGCGGGGCGAACTCGACGCGCTGTCCGCCGCGGGCTACCGGGAGGTGCTGTACCTGCCGACCGGACCCGACGTCGCCCGCGAGTTGCGCGCGTTCGCCTCGGTGCGCGGCTGAGGCCGCGGGCAGGGTGCGGCTACGAGTTCGCGCCCGCGGAATTCGGGTAGATCTGCCAACCCAGCGACAACGCGTCCAGCAGATTCCGTTTGAATGTCCGCACGGTGCGGCTGTCGCCGGTCCGCGGCCGCAGATTCTCGCGGATCGCCTGCACGAACCGCCACCGGGTGACGCCGAAGGTCACCAGCAATTCCTCGGCGCTGGCTCCGCCGAACGGTGCCCACTGGATCGCGAACCGGATCAGTGCCCGTGCCTCGGCGTCGAGGGATCTCGATGTCGCCAGGAAATCGCACTGATGCAGGCAGGAGCGGACCCAGATCGGGTCGCGGGGTTTCTCCCGGGCCGGGTCGGTCATCGGTTTCCTTCCTCTCCGATCGGTTGTCCGGCGGCTCGGTGTCGCACCGGCCGCCTCGGGACAGGCAGAGCCGCTCGGCCGAGTGGACAGTCGGGTGGTGAACACCGGGAACCGATCGCGCGCCGCCTCCGGTGCGAACCGCACCCGCACGGGCCGGTCCGAGGGCGGCGGAACTTCGCCCTCGATCCGGGTGTAGATCCACGGGCCGTCGTCGAGTTCGACGATCGCCATGGTCGATGTCTCCCACGTGTCCGCGGGCGCGTCGGGCAGCGGGCGATGCACGATCTTCCACGACACGATCGAGCCGTCGCCGGAGGAGATCATCCATTCCAGCGCCGTGGATCCGCACGCCGTGCAGGTGCGGATCGCCGGGGCCAGCCGCACTCCGCAGGCGAGGCAGCGCCTGATCCGCAGCGCCGTTGCGGGGTGCCGATCGGCGGCGTGGCCCGTGGGGCGGGCCGGGGTCGGTTCGGGAAGGTCCATCGGAGGTCCTGCGGTGCTCGCGGTTGTTTGCGGTGAGAATGTGTGCAGGTCAAGGATCGGACTCGGCGCTCGCCCGCACATCGGCAGATCTGCCCGGGCAGGTACCTGTTTCCGGGCGCGAGTCGCCCGGGGACGCTCAGTCCTGGTCGTGCCGACCGGCGATCCACGCCGCGATCTGGGCGCGCGAGGTGTATCCGAGTTTGGTCAGAATGTGTTCCACATGGCCCTGCGCGGTGCGTTGCGAGATCACCAGTTTCGTGGCGATCTGCTTGTTCGTCATGCCCTCGGCGACGAGGTGCGCGACCTGTTCCTCGCGTCTGGTCAGCGTCGGTGCGGTGGTCGCGGGCGGGTCGGCGGGGGTGGGCTGCTCGCCGAGCGCGAAGGCGATCGCCGCGTCCCTGGTCATGGCGTGTCCGGCGCGGACGGCTCGGTCGAACTCCCGATCTCCGAGTTCGCGCCGCGCCGCGCGGACGCATCGGTCGTGGAAGGACACCAGCTCCGGAGTGTTGATCCAGCTGATCCCCGCCGATCGCCCTACTTCCGCGGCGGCTCCCAGCAGCACGGCCGCGCGTTCGATGTGGTCCTGAGCGGCCTCGATCCAGGCCAGGAATTCCATCCCCGTGGACGCGGTCACCGGGCTGTGCGTGCGGGACTCCAGGCGCAGCGCCTGCTCGAGCGCTTGCCGGGAACGGTCCGGATCGCCTTGCTGCCAAGCGACTTCGCCCAGCACCAGCAGCGCGTACGACCGCTGCACCGTCTCGCCGCGGGCCTCGGTGAGGGCGATCGCGCGGCGCAGGTTCGCCGTCGCCCGTTCCGGATCGCCGCCGGTCTGACAGGCCAGGCCCAACACGATCGCGGCGGAGACCTGCAGCCGGGTTCTGCCGAGCGACTCGAATGCCTCGACGGCCGCCTCCAATGTCGAGAACGCCTGCGTGAATTCGCCTCGGAGCAGGGCACACAGTGCTTCGGCGGTGTCGGCGAGCGCGCGGGTCATGGAGTCGTCGGTGCGGTCGGCGATCGTGCGCGCCTGCGCGGTCAGTGCCGCCGCCGAGTCGAGGTCGCCCTGTAGGGCCGCCATCGAACCGGCCGAGAACAGCGCCTCGACGCGCTCGGGCGGGGATTGGCGTCCCGGATGGTGCAGCATCCGGTCGATCCACCGGCCGCACTCGTCGTAGCGACCGCGCGCCTGCCAATACAGGATCAGCGCGTTGACCGTGCGCAATCCGATATCGGCCGCGTCCTCGTCACGATCGGTCAGGCAGTATTCGAGGGCCTCACGCAGATTCGACTGCTCGCGTTCGATGCGCTCTATCCATTCGAGTTGCCGGTCGCCGAGCCAGCCGGCCTCCGCGTCGGATGCCATGCGCGCGAACCAATCCCGGTGGGCGCGACGCAGCCGCGGATACTCTCCGCTGTCCCGCAACTTGTCCGCGCCGTACTCGCGAAGTGTCTCGAGCAATCGGAATCGGACCAGGCCGTCGGTTTCCTCCCGGATGACGATCGACTTGTCCACCAGCGCACCCAGCGTGTCCACCGTGTCCTGCGCGAGCGGATCCCGGCCGCAGATCCACTCGGCGGCATCGAGTTCGAAGCCGCCCGCGAACACCGAAAGTCGTTGCCAGAGAACCTGTTCGGCCTCCGTGCACAGCTCGTAACTCCAGTCGATGCTCCACCGCAGCGTCTGCTGCCGCACGGGCGCGTCGCGGCTGCTGCGGGTCAACAGCGCGTATCGGTCGGTCAACCGCTCGAGAATCTGGTCGGGCGACATCGCCCGCAGACGGGCGGCGGCGAGTTCGATGGCCAACGGCAGCCCGTCCAGGCGAGCGCAGATCCCGGCGATGTCGGCCTTGTTGGCCTCGGTGATCTCGAAGCCCGCCACCGTCTGGGCGGCGCGCTCGGCGAACAGCGACACCGCGTCGTAGCGGGGCAGCCCGCGCAACGACGCCTCCCAGTCCGGCGCGGGGGTCGTCAGCGGCGGCACGCGCAGGACGGCCTCGCCCCGGATGTCCAGCGGTTCGCGGCTGGTCGCGATGATCCGCAACTCGGGGCAGACCCGCAGCAGCGTCGTCGCCAACTCGGCCACCGCCGCGATGACGTGCTCGCAATTGTCCAGGACCAGCAGGCATCTGCGGTCGCCGAAGAAGCCGAGCAGCACCTCGCGCAGTGGCTGGGAATTCCAGTCGCCCAGGCCGATCGCGGCCGCGACCACGTTCAGCAGCAGGGTGGCGTCGCGCAGTTCACCCAGTTCGACGAGCCAGGTGCCGTCGACGAATTCGCGCCGCAGGCTCGATGTCGCGCGCAGCGCCAGCCGGGTCTTGCCGACACCGCCGATCCCGGTCAGCGTCACCAGCCGCGCGGTGGACAGCAGATTCTTCATCTCGGACAGTTCGCTGCGGCGGTTGATGAAGCTGGTCAGCTCGACCGGCGCCTGCCCGCGACGACCGGCCGTGCCCGGCGGCCGCGATCCGAACGGGTGCGGTCGTCGCGCGGGTTCGGCCAGCGGATCGGTGTGCAGGGCCATGTCGTCGGCGGCGAGGCCGTGCAGAGCCTGGCTGCCGCGTAGTCGTTCGCCGAACGCCGCGGCCGTCGGGCGGTCGCGCGGATCGGGGGACATGGCCGCCTCGATCGCCGCGGCCACGTCGTCGGGCATACCGTGTTCGCGCAGGTCCGGGACCGGTTGGCTGGTGATCCGGATGAACTGGGCGACCACCTGTTCGCCGCTGTGACGTTCGTATGCGGCATGACCGGACAGGGCGGTGAACAGCGTCGCGCCGAGGCCGTAGACATCCGAGACCGGAGTCGGCGGATCACCGGACAGCACCTCGGGTGCGGTGTAGGCGGGGGAGCCCGCGATGGTGCCGGAGGTGGTCCGGAAACCGCCCGTCATCTGGGCGATACCGAAATCGGCCAGTGCGGGCTCGCCGTAGTCGGTCAGCAGGATGTTCGCCGGTTTCACGTCGCGATGCAGGATGCCCGCGCGATGCGCGGTCTCCAGCGCGCCCGCGATCTTCACCCCGAGTCGCAGCCCCGCCTCGACCGGCAGCACGCCGCGCAGCCTGAGCTGCGATTCGAGCGAACCGTGTGCGTGATACGGCATCACCAGGTAGGGCAGGCCGCTGTCGGTGACGCCGACCTGGAGGACGCCGACGATATTCGGATGCGCCGTGAGCTGGGCCATCGCCCGCTGCTCGCGCAGGAATCGCGCCCGGTCGTCCGCGTCCAGGTCGGCGGTCAGGATCTTCACCGCGACGGTGCGGTCGAGGCTGATCTCGGTGCAGCGGTACACCACACCGAAGCCGCCGTGCCCGATCTCCTCGGCGTCGTCGAATCCGGCCGCCCGCAACTCCTCGGCGATCTTGGGCATCACCGCGCGTTGCGTCTTGAACGCGTCGTCTTCCTGCATCTCACTGCCCGAACTCATCGGCCTCACCACGGAATATCGGTTGCCAGAGGCTTACTCAGGATATCCCCGTGGGTGCGGTCGACCCCGGTAGTTCGGGAACGGCTCGATGGGGCTACTCGGTGATGGGGATCGTTTCGCGGGTTCCGAGCGAATCGAGCAGTCGCGCGAAGGAACTGTCGGTTTCGGTGTCGACCTCGTAGATCGTTCGGTAGATCTCGGTGATCGCGGTCAGGAAGTCGGCTCGGGGAACGAGCGGCGGTTCATATACCCGGCCGAACGGCTTGTACAGCAGATGCAGGGGGACCGGAGGCGTCGGTGTGCCGCTGCTCGTCGTCTCGGGTTGTTCGTAGCGGACGTCCAGTTCGTGGAAGCCCACCGTGGTGAACAGATCGCGGGTGGTTCGGTCGCGGCATTCGAACGAGGCCATGCCGTCGCACGGTCCGGCCGCGGTGCTGTGCAGGGCCCAGAGATGATAGGTGCATCCGATGGTGGCGAAGGCGGGAAGGCGTTCGAGCGCGGCGCGGAAAACGGTTGCGGGCCATGCACCGACAGGGCAATTGGACCCTATTTACCGAACCTGCCGGTCGCTTGTTCCATATGGTCCGATTCGTCATTACCCGATTCATCGGAAAGAAACGGTAATTCCATGGCAAAGAATCAGCGGGCCGGGCCGTTCCGCTCCTGCGCGAGCTGCGCGGTCGCCGCATCGAGCCGACGGTATTTCTCCTCGGTGCTGTACCCGTCGTAGTGGTTCTCGCCCGGTGGGACGTGATCGAAAAGGGGAAGATCGCCGGGCCGGATGTGCCACCCCGCCGGACCCGTCGGCAGCCAGACGGTGACGACGGTGGGCGCATCCGGCTCCTCGGGGTCGGTGACCCGCACACTGGGATAGATGGCGGCGAGGTGCGCCACCAGATGCGCCCGCTCCCGGTAAATCTGCTCACACATGATCTGCCCCTCCGCGACTGGAAACCTCTCCTTCCATGACACCACGTTCGGCGCGGATCAGGTTGTGGCTCAGTGTTCTTCGGCCGTGGGCAATTCGACGAGCTGCACCAGCGACTTGGCGTCGGTCGTGCTGTGCCGGGCGAGTTCGGTGAAGAAATGTGCCACATGTGCGGTGGTGAGGTGGGTGCGGAACGCCTCGGTGCCGGTGTAGATCTCGTAGAGATGGAAGACGCCCGGATTCGCCGCCTCGCGGAAGGTGCGGAATTCGACGCAGCCCGGTTCGCGCCGGACGGCGGCCGCCAGGATCACCACGGCCGCGGCGAGTTGCTCCTCGTGTCCGGGAATCGCCCGGACGACGGCGATCATCGGACGTTCGCCGGGCGGCAGGTCGTCGCCGATCTCGGGAGTGAAGCGCGGATCGGTGCCGGTCGGAGTGCTCACGGGACGTTCACCGCGATTCCGGGCAGCACCATCCGGACCTCGACGTCGGGTGCCATCCGGGCGACCGCGTCGGCGTAGTGGCGGGGATCCTGATCGCCCTTGGTGATCATCCGGTCGCCGAGCCGGCCGCTGTGGAACGCGTAGTGGTGCGGGATCGCCATGGTCGGCGCGAGGGCGGCGGTCAGTTCCGCGGCTTCCTGGGCGTTCATGACGACCTGACGCATGTTCAGCGGCCGGACGCACAACCCGTTCGTCGGCAGAATGGCCAGGTCCACGCGACCGAAACGCTCCGGGATGATGTCCAGTTCCGGGACGCGCAGCGAGTCACCGCCGAAGAAGACGGTGCGGCCACCGGCCTGGATGACGAAGGTGACCTCGTGTACGCCGTGCTGGCCGGGCGTCGCGGTGACGGTGAGCCCGCCGAGGGTGGTCGACTCCCACGCCTCGATGGTGTGCAGCTTGCGAAAGCCCTTCTCGCGGGCCAGTTTCGTGACGGTGCCCGGCCCGATCAGCGGGACGTTCAGGTCGAAGCCGCCGGCGACGAGGCCGTCCAGGTCGCAGTGGTCGTAGTGCTCGTGGCTGATCACCAGCGCGTCGATACGCCCCAGACCGGCGATGGTCGTGGCGAGCGGTTCGCCCTGGTAGTAGGTCGCGGTCTGGGTGAACCACGGATCGGTGAGGACGCGGATGCCGTCGATCTCGATCAGCTGGCAGGCGTGCCCGATCCGGGTCACGGTCAAGGGGGTGGTCATGGGGATCTCCTCGGGTGTCTTCGGGTTTCGTCGGTCTTGGGGTGTCACTGACCGAGGTCGAGCATGGCTCCGAGCAGTTCCTCGGGCGTCTCGATCTGCGGCAGGTGGCCGGTGCGGGGCAGCACGGTGAAGGTCGAACCGTGGATCGCCGCGGCGTACGCCTTGCCGTATTCCGCGTCGGCGATCCGGTCGCTCTCGCCCCACAGCACGTGGACGGGCAGATCCAGCTCGCCGAGGCGTTCGGCGAGGGCGGGGTCGGACATGGCCGGGCCGGTGTAGCCGATCAGCGCCCGCACATCCGGGCTCGGGCCGGTGTCGCCATTGCTCGGCGGCACCGGTGCCTTGCGCGGATCGTGGTACGAGTGCGCGAGCAGTTCGGCGCGCGACAGGCCGCTGACATCGGTGAGCGGGTGGCCGGGGACCTCGATGCCGATTCCGTCGATGATCACCGCGCCGCTGACGCGGGGGCTCTCGTGCAGGGCGATCTCGGCGGCCAGCCAGCCGCCGAAGGAGTTGCCGACCACGGTGACGTCCATGAGGTCGAGCTGCTCGAGCATCGCGACGTAGGCCGCCGCCAGTGCGGCGACGCCGGTCAGCTCGGTTGCCTTCGGGGTGCCGCCGAAGCCCGGATGGATGGGCAGCAGTACGCGGGAGTGGGTGCGTTCGGCCAGGAGATCGGCGAAGCCGGTCATCGTGGCGACACCGCCGCCGCCGTGCAGTAGCAGGTAGGGCCGACTGCGGTCGCGGTCCTCGAGGGTGATCTCGATGGGGCCGGGGGTGCCGACGTGAAGGGTTTCGGTGCGGGTGGGCCGGAGGATTCCGGCGGGGATCGGAGTGCTCATCATGCCTTCTGTCCGTGGGGGAACCGTGTCGGATGCCGTAACTGTGATACATCCTGTCTCACAGTTGTATGCTGCCACGGACACTATCTATGAGTCAACATGTCTCATAGAATCTCGGAGGTGGGTGATCATGAGCCGGACAGCGGGCCGCCGCCGCGGCCGCACGGGCGTGCGACGGTATGCGGGCGAGCGCCTCGTACCATGCGACAGTGAGTAATTCGACGGATCCGCGAGCGGCGCGCAGCCGGGACGCGATGCTCGCCGCGGCCCGGCAGCTGCTGGTGCGCGAGGGTCCGGGGGCGATCACTCATCAGCGTGTGGCGCAGGAGGCCGGGGTGGGCCGGGCGACCGCGTACCGGCACTGGCCGCAGCCGGACCAGTTGCTGCTCGATGCGATGGGCGGCGCCGACCTGCCGCTGTTCAAGGATCCCAGCGCGCCCATCCGGACCTGGCTGCACCGGCAGTTGCGGCAGATGGCCGACGAACTCGAGGTGCGGGCCGTCGCGGCGATGGCGCTCACGCTGGCGCATTCGGCGCTGTGGGATCCGGCCATCGCGCATCGCCAGGCCGAATCGGTGCGGACCATCATCGAACGGATCCTGGTCGCCACCCGGTCGGCGGTCGCGAGCGGCGAGCTGGAGACCGAGATCAGCGCGGTGGATGTGGCGGCGATGCTGGTCGGGCCGATCGTCTATCGCACGACGATGCAGCAGGGCACTGTGGCCGACGATCTGATCGACCGGCTGCTCGACAGCATCGGAACCTGGCGCGACTGAACGACTTTCGCGGGGCTACGCGGGCGTGGGTTGCGGGCCCGGTGTGGTGTGGATGGGTTGTTCGGTGTCGGACAGGGGGCGCGTCGAGCCGCCGTGACGCACGGCCACGAGTTCGGCGCCGATGGCGATGGCCACCTCGTCCGGGGTGCGGCCGCCCAGTTGCAGGCCGATGGGGGAGTGCAGGCGGGACAGCTCGGATTCGGTGAGACCCGCTGCGCGCAAACGTGATCGGCGTTCGGCGTCGGTGCGCCGCGAACCCATCGCGCCCACGTATTCGACCGGCAGCCGCAGCGCCAGGCGCAGGGCGGGGATGTCGAATTTCGGGTCGTGCGACAGGACGCACACCGCGGTGCGGGTATCGGTGTCGGTGCGGGCGAGGTAGCGGTGCGGCCAGTCCACGACCACCTCGTCGGCGTCGGGGAATCGGCCGCGGGTGGTGAAGACCGGGCGGGCGTCGCACAGGGTCACCCGGTAACCCAGTCCGCGTCCGGCCCGGCACAGTGCCGCGCTGAAATCGGTTGCGCCGCAGATGATCAGGCGCGGCGGTGTGGTGAGTGATTCGATGAACACCGTGTGCTGCGCGCCGTCGCAGCCGATGTGCCGGATGCCGGTGAGGGCGGAGTCGAGCATGGCCGCCGCGTGCTCGGCGACGGCGTGCTCGAATGGTGTGCCGGGGGCGTCGGGTGGTCCGACGACGCCGATCTCACCGGTTCGCAGGTCGCGGATCAGCGCCGCCGGAGTCGTGGTCGACAGTGCGGATTCGATGGCCGGGTATTGCCCGGGGGTGACCCGGTGCACGAAGACCTGTAGATCGCCGCCGCAGGTGAGTCCGACGGTGAATGCGTCGGAATCGTTGTAGCCGAACGTCTCTCGGGCCGGAATGCCCGAGCCGAGCACCTCCAGGCACAGGTCGTACACGGCACCCTCGACGCAACCACCCGAAATGCTCCCGATGACAGTCCCGTTCGCGGCGACGGCCATGCTCGCGCCAGGCGAGCGCGGCGCACTACCGGTGACTTCGACGATCGTCGCCAGGGCATACGTCATCCGCAGGGCGTGCCATTCCCTCAGCTCGACCCACAATTCCCGCATGATCCACCTCTCGGAGCCGCGGCGTCGAGAATATAATTCTCACTCTAGAGAGTATCAATCTCTATGATGGTGTAGGAGTGCGTTCCAGATGATTGCGGACGTCGGCGGTGCGTTGTTCCGCTGGACCCGAGACGTCGGCCGTACCACCGAACCGAGATCATCGAGACCGGCTGGTCCGGCGGCGGCCGAACGCGGCATGGCCGAAGCCGATGGTTGGGCACTTGGACCGGAGACGTCGGCCGTACCACCGAACCGAGACCATCGGGTCCCGGGGCGGCGGCCGAACGCGCCACGACCGAGGCCGATGGGTGGGCACTCGGCTGGGCACGGCTTCCTGGTCCGACGACGTGGACATGCGTAGCCGTCGGACCGATAGGCGTCGTGATCATGTGCCGTTGGCGGGCTGAGTGTAAGTGTGGCCGTCGATAGTGATGGTCAAGGTGCCGGTGACTTGGAAGTTGCTCTGTAGCAACGCCGGGGACATGGTGAAGCCGTTGGGTTCGCTGGTTTGTTTGGTGCCCCGATGTCGTCCGGTCATGCGGAGGTTCTCGTGCAATGTCATTGCCGAGATCGCGGAATCAGATTCGCGCACAACGCTTTCGGTGCCGTTCAGCACAACGCCCGGGGTATCGCTGAAGTCGGAATAGGTGACCGCGAGAGTCATCACGAGAGATTTCGAGGAGTTCTCGGTGACCACGACCTCGGCCGTACCGCTCGCCGAGCCCCGCACCGTGTAGCTCCCGGCGGCCAGGTGCGGGCGGGCCGGGATCGCCTGGCCGGGCTGATAGGGCAGACCCCAGGTCGTATCGGGTGCGGTCGGCACCGACGGCGGCGGGGTCGGCCCGAATCCGGGGAAACGCGCGATCATGACGCGGCTGTTGCGGCCGCCCGGTTCGGTGGAATCGGCGCAGGTGTGCGGGGTCGGATTCGCTCCGCAGGCGAGATTCTCCGCCCAGACCGCGGCGCTGCTGTCGGCGAGCCAGGCCGGATCCGCGGCGGTGTTCCAGTTGCCGTCGGGTTCGAGCTGTTCGCTGCGGCCGGTGGTCGGATCGACCAGGTGGGGCAGGAAGAAGCGGCGGTTCACATTGTCGTGCAGGCCCGAGACGTGTCCGGTGGTGCCCGCCTGATCGGTGAGCGGCGGTACGCCCTGCATGCCGCCGAGGAAATCCATCCGGCCCGAGCCCAGAAGTTGTTCGGAGAGTAGATGTCTGCCGTCCGGGGATGCGGCCATGGGGTCGGTGTACATCGCGTGCCGGGTGAGCAGGCGCGAGCGGCCGGTGACGTTGTCGGTGGCCCAGGCGTCGATATTGTCCGACTCGTAGCTCTGGATGCCGAGCGCGGATCGGCCGTCGGCGGTCCAGCCGCGGAATTCGCCGATCATTCCCGCCGGGTTGAAGCGCAGGCGGTTACCGGATTCGACCGTGTACGGCTGATACGCCGGAGCGGGGTTGTACAGGACGCGCACGCCGCCGATGTCGTAGCGGCTGTTCGCCGGATCGAAGCCGAGGGTGCCCGCGAACGAGTACTCGTCGAACTGTGTCGCGGAGGTGATCAGATAGCTGAAACCGATGTGCCGATCGTCCGGATTCAACCGCGCTTCCCGGAGCTGTCCGGGTTTGCCGGTGCCGTTGTCCCAGTACAGCGGGTAGGCGCGCAGCTGTGCGGGCGTGCAGCGCGGATCGGCGAATTGATAACTGCCGCAATCGATCACGGCCGATCCGGCGAGTGCGCGTTTGCCGTCGTGGAAGCCGTTGATCGGGTAGGTGAAGGTGTTGTTCCCGCTGGCGCTGCCGAAATTCGCCGGATAGGCGACACCGCAGGTCAGGCATTTCCACGGGTCGCCGTTGGGGAAGGTTTTGCCGTCGGTGTGCACGAGCAGTACCTGCGAGCCGGTGTAGCCGCTGGTCGGGCCAGAGGTCGGCGCGCCCGCGAACTGTGCGCCGATCAGCATGTAGTCGCTCGACGGGTAGTAGGCGCCGACCGCGCCGAGTGCGCCCCAGGCCGGGCGGAGGCATCCGGTGTCGTGCGGGTTGATCGTGTGCGTGCACGAGCCCGCGTCGGTGGACGGCGCGGTCGGGGGTGCGGGCAGTTCGGCGAGGGTGAATCTGTCGTGCAACTGCTCGGACGGGTCGGCCGTGATGACGCTCGGGGACGGTGGCGCCGCTGATACCGGTGCCAGGAACGAGCCGATCGTCGCTAGTGCGATCGGGACGACGGCGATACGCCACCGTCGCCGGGCGGGACGGGTTCGGGCCGCAGAGCCCATGGAGCACCTACCTCTGATAACGCATGCCCTCGATGGGGTAATGACGTTCTCGCAAGACGATAGCCAGCCGCCTTGTCCGTGTGAGCGTTTTCGGAAAATCCATTGGTACCGATGGATCTGGACAAGTCCAATGGTACCGATGGAATCCCGGGGCTATCCTGGCGGTATGGACGGCAGGCGACTTCACCGACTGGGCAGGCATCTGATCGAGCTGGCGCGTCAGGCCGGGCTCGACTCCGCCGACGAACCGGTTCCCGAGGGCGAGGTCGCCGTCATGGCCGATGTGATCGACCATCCGGGCAGTTCGGTGCGGGAGATCACCGATCGGACCGGGTTCTCGCAGGGGCACATCTCCGAGTGCGTCGCGCGGCTGACCGAGCGCGCGCTGTTGGCCACCGAGGTCGATGCGACCGATCGGCGGCGCACCCTGGTCTATCCGACCGACGTGCTGTTCAAGGCGATCGCCCGCCGCACCGAACCTCTGCTGGGTGAGGCGCTGATCGATGCGCTCGGCAACTCGGCCGATGCCCGGCGTGCGACCGAACTGCTGGACGAACTCGCCGACCTTCTACTGCCGGAACACTGAGCGCGCCAGCGGTATCGGCCGCTATCGTATCGAAAGATGTCGCAGGGCAGACTGATCGGTGACAGCTCAGCTCATCGCGATGCGAATGCTCTTGACCTGCAAGAATTCATACAGCCCATCCAGTCCGCCGGTGCGACCGTAACCGCTCTGCTTGTAACCGCCGTAGGGCGCTTGCGGTGACATATCGCTGATCTGGTTGATCCAGACCGATCCGGCCTCCAGTTGCCGCGCGACCCGATGCGCACGGGTGAGGTCGTTGGTCTGCACGAAGGCGTTCAACCCGTAGGGCGAGTCGTTGGCGATCCGGATCGCCTCGGCCTCGTCGCGGAATTTCAGCACCGAGACGACGGGTCCGAACGTCTCGATCCGCGCCAGATCCGATGTGTTGTCGACGTTTCCGAAGACGGTCGGCTGGATGTAGTACCCCTCGATCAGCTCGCCGCCGAGCCGCTTGCCGCCGGTCAGCAGCTCGCCGGACCGCTCCGCGACGGCTCGATCGATCACCCCGACAATGCGATCGGCATCCCGCGCGCTGATCACCGGCCCGAATACGACTGTCGGATCGAGCGGATCACCGATCGTGGCGGCCTCCACCACCGGGATGAACTTCGCCAGGAACGCGTCGTAGATGGATTCGTGCACGAGAATCCGGCTCGCGCAGGCACAGCTTTGCCCCGATTGCACGATCGGCCCCTGATAGGCGGCGAGCTGCGCGGCCGCGTCGAGGTCGGCGTCCGCGAAGATCAGGTTGGCGGATTTGCCACCCAGCTCGGCCACCACCGGCGTGAGATTCACTGCGGCACTGGTCAATATCCTGCGTGCGGTGTCGCCGCCGCCAGTGAAGTGGATCTTGCGGATTCCGGGGTGCCGGACCAGCGCGTCACCGCCGTCGGCGTGCGCGGGGACGACATTGACCAGCCCGGGCGGCAGCCCGGCCGCGACGCACAGTTCGCCGAATCGCAACGCCGCCATCGGCGCGAGCACCGACGGCTTGAATACGACGGCGTTCCCCGCGGCCAGCGCCGGGGCGACGCACGACGCGGCGACCACCAGCGCACCGTTCCACGGCGCGATCACGCCGACGACCCCGTACGGCTCGCGCTCGATGAGGTCGAGATCGGTGGATCCGGCGGCCGGGGTGATGTGGCCGTGCGGTTTGTCGACGTATCCGGCGAAGTGCCGTAGGAACCGCTCGAGCAGAATCGTGTTGACGGACAACGACGTCGGCACCGCGTAGTCGTGCACGTTCAGTCCGGACAGCGCAATCATGTTCTCGCGCACCGCATCCGCGAGATCGATCAGCAGATCGCGGCGGCGGTCGACGGTGAACGACATCCACTCGCGCTGCGCTTCGCGGCCGGATGCCACCGCCAGATCCATTTCGGCGGGACCGGCGAGCGTGATCGTCGCGTTCGGTCGTCCGGTGGCGGGGTAGATGTGTTCGTGGGTGCCCGCGGCGGTCCGGGTGACTCGGTCGCCGCCGATGAGCAGGCCGCTCGGCAGCTCTGTGTCGGGTCCGCGGGTGGGTTCGGTGGTCGGCATCGGTACTCCTACGAAATCTTCTCGTCCTCCGCGTGCCATTCCGCCTGCACGCGTGGTTTCTGTTCGGCGATCACCTGACTGAGGTACGAGGCCTTGGGCCAGCCGGAGTAGGCGGCGAAATGCAGTGCGAATTCATCCATTTCGGTGAAGGACAGGTCGCGGCTCTTCAATGCCGCGTAGACGTGCGACATGATCGGATACGGCGCGTCCTGGAACGCCACACACGCGACCGTGATCAGCCGCCGCTCCTTCATCCCCAGCCCCGGACGCTGCCACATCTCGCCGAAGACGAAGTTCAGGATGCCCGCGCCCTGGTACGGGTCGTCGCGATCGGGGTAGTAGGGCAGGCAGTTGACGTCCATGAAGCACTGCTCGCCGCTGGTCAGCCGGGCCTCCGGATCGCTCGGGGTGGGCAGCGGCAGCAGCGGTTCGGGTGGCGGAACCTGTTGTCCGCGTTGCTGATTGATCCGCTCCCACTGCTGATCCACGACCATGTTGAGCCGCGATGCCTTGGGCCAGCCCGCGTAGACCGCGAAATGCAGGACGGCTTCGCGCATTTCGGTGATGGAGACCTCGCCGCTGTTCAGTGCCGCGTACACGTGCTCGACGATCGGCTGCTCGGCGTCGGCGTCCGCGACGCAGGCCAGGGTGATGAACCGCCGCTCCCGCCGGGTCAGGCCGGGCCGCGTCCAGATCTGCGCGAACACGAAGTCCAGCAGTCCGTCCGCGATGACCGGGCCGGCGTCTTCCGGCGCGGGAAACGTCATCACCTCGGCGAATTCGCGTCTGCCGCGTTCGGGCCGGATGGTATCGACCGCATCTGTGGTCATGGTGTGCCTTCTGTGTCGGTGTTCGGATGCGTGAAAGCGAGGTGCTATCGGAGCGTGACGCCCGCGTCGACCTTGAACTCCAGGCCGGTCACGTAGCGGGATTCGTCGGAGACCAGGTAGAGCACCGCGTTGCTGATATCGGCCGTGTCCACCATCGGGACCGGCATGGCATTGCCGAACAGCGGAGCCAGATCGGGGCGCTGCTCGGTCAGCAGCGCGAACAGCGATTCCGGGGCCATACCGGTGGCCACCCCGGTCGGGTGCACGGTGTTGACTCGAATATTCTGTGCCGCAAGCTCATTGGCCAGCGCCTTGCTCATGCCCACGATGCCGAGCTTCGAGGCGGTGTAGGGGATGTGCAGCGGAGTGCCCTTGATCGCGGCGGCGGAGGAGATGTTGACCAGGCTGCCGCCGCGCTCGACGAGATGGGGGAGTGCGGCGGCGCAGGTGTTCCAGGTGCCGATCAGGTTGACATCCACCACGATTCGCCAATCCTCGGGCGTGGTGGTGTCCCAGGTGCCCGCGGTCAGCACACCGGCATTGGCGACCGCCGCGTCCAGTCCGCCCAACTCCCGCACACCCTCGGCGACGGCGGCGGACATGGCCTCGGCAGCGCGGACATCGACGATCCGCGTGATCACGTGATGGTTGTATTCGCCTGCCAGACGGGCGGTTTCGGCCAGATCCTCGGGTGTGGACAGTGCGTACTCGATGCCGGGCAGCGATTCGCAGATGTCGATCAGGATGAGATCGGCCCCCTCCGCGGCCAGCCGGACCGCGTGGCCGCGTCCCATACCGCGTGCCGCGCCCGTGATCAGTACTCGTTTGCCCGCGACACGTCCGCGCGGGTGTGCGCTCTCGGTCATATCCGCCTCGCTCACAGTTTGTTGCAGAAGCCGGCGTCGACCGGAAGTGCCACGCCGGTAATGTATTTCGCCTCGTCGGAGGCCAGGAAGGCGATGGCCGCGCTGATGTCCTCGGGTTCGAGCAGTGCCACCGGCATCGGGTTCATCAGATGCGGGCCACCGGATTCGGGGTGGTTCTGGACCCACTCCATCATCGACGGGTTCACGGCCATCATGGTGTTCACCGCGGTCGGGTGCACGGTGTTGACCCGAATGCTCTGCGGTGCAAGAACATTCGCCAGCACCCGCATCATGCCGACCAGGCCGGACTTGGCCGAGGCGTAACCGAGCCCGCCGCCCTCCAGGCCGCCGAGCCCGACCAGACCGGCGGTGGAACTGGTCAGGATGATCGACCCGCCCCGGCCACCGGCGAGCAGGTGCGGGATCGCCGCGCGGGTCACGTGGAAGGCGCCGCTGAGATTCACGTCGATGACCGCGTTCCACTGCTCGAGTTCGGTCTCGAGGGAGACCGCGTCGAACGACGTCGGCGCGATACCCGCATTGGCGCAGACGATATCGAGGCGGCCGAATTCCGCGACACCGGTATCGAGCGCGGTCTTGACCTGGCCGAAGTCCCGCACATCCGCGACCGAACCGAGAATCCGCCGCCCCGTCGCCTCGACCAGCGCGATCGTCTCGTCCAGGTCCGCGCGTGAGGCGAGCGGATACGGGTTGGCGGGTATGTCGCCGCAGATGTCCACCCCGATGATGTCGGCCCCCTCCCGCGCCAGCCGCACCGCGTGACTTCGCCCCTGCCCCCGCGCCACACCGGTGATGAAGGCGACCTTGCCATCCAACGAACCCATGGTTTTCGCTCCAATGCCGAATGAATCCGCGTCATCGGCCGATTCCGGACGAGACCAGGTCGTCACAACTCGCAACCCAGTGCGATGACGTGCGGTAATCTGATTACCGCTATCGGAGAATAGCACTCACTCGGCGGTTCGGGAAGGAGTTGGGAGGAGGTCTCCGCGCGGTCCTGAGGCATGAGCGGATCGGCGTATCCGGTCCTTCGGCTCGAGAGCCTCCGGAGCGCTTCCGGCGAGTGTGATCCGTTGTCACACCGCGGTGCGGTTCGTCTGTGCCGCAATGTCTTCGGTGTCCGTGACTCGATCGGGCGCGTCGCTTGTAGATCGCCCGCGGCCCTCTGGTCGAGTGGATGTGCGTCAACCAGAGGGCGGATGCCTCGATCGCGAGGCGGACGGGTGTGTTACTTCGTGCGCAGGATGCCGCGCGGGAGGGTGAGGGCGAGATCGTTGTAGGTGGCGATGCCCGGTGCCGCGGCGACGACGGCGGGGATGGCGTGGATGGGTGGCATGGCGGTCATGATGTGGCCGAGGACCATGAAGTCGGCGATGGTGGTGGCCTCGAAGTCCGGGGGTGGGGCGAAGCCGACGGTCATGTCGACGGTGGGGCGGCCGTCGATGGTGATCTTCCAGCCCTCGCGCTCGAGTTGCCAATCCGGTTGCAGGGTTTGGCCCTTGCGCCACCGGAAGGACAGTTCGATCACGGTCTCGTCGCCGACGCGGCCCTGCCATCGGATGAAGACTCCTGCCACGCAACCCTTTTCGATCACCCACGAGCCGAGGTCGAGATCCGCTGTGGTCTCGGCGTATTCGGAGACGCAGGTGATCTCGTCGAGTTCGGTGCCGAGCGCGTCGGCCACCAGCCGCACCGCCTCGGCGAAGATCGCGGTGCCGTGCGCCCCCGCGCCGGGCAGGTCCGGATCGTCGATCCGCATGCCGAAACCCACCGGCTTCTCGGTCTCCGGCGAATCGTAGAACGTGGTGTCGGAGGATTCGGCGATGGTGACCCGGTCCACCCGATCGCACGCGTTGGCCGCGACGATCGCCAGCAGTTCGGCGAATCCCGGACTCACACCCGAACCGAACATCGTCGATCCGCCCTGGTGACAGGCCTGCCGGAGGCGCTCGCGATCGGCCTCGGGCAGGTTGTGGCCGGTGATGAAGGAGGCCGAGGCGACCACGTTCGCGCCCGAGGACAGGATGCGCACGAGCTCGTCGACGTTCGGCCACATCGGGTTGTAGACGACGCAGTCGGGCTTCAGGGCCAGTAGCGCCTCGACGTCGTTGGTCGCTGTGACGCCGATCGGCTCGAAGCCGCACAGCTCGCCGACGTCCTTGCCTGCCTTGTCCGGCGACCAGGCGAAACAGCCGACGAGCTCGATATTCGGGTGTGCGGCAAGGGCTTTCGCGGAACTCTTGCCGACGTTGCCGGTGGTCCATTGGACGACGCGGTGGTTGGTGGATGTCATCGAAACCTCACTCACAGGACATCTGGATCCAGCTTCGGTTCGGACTGTATACCCGAAACGAGTATGCAACTCTCGTTCGAGAGAATTTGGTTCTCGCAGATGGTTCCGGTGGTGTCCGGCGAGTGCTATTCTCATGTATCGGTAACCATATTACCGCTGATCAGAACCATGAAACAGTAAGCACGAGACTCGTGAGCCTCCAGGTCCGATGCGATGGCGGGGGCTCGTCTCGCTCTGCCGCGAAAGGCTGGCGCGCGAATGACCGATCTGGCATCAGTCGACTACTTCTCCGATGCGGATATCACCCAGGATCCCTACGAATACCTCGATTACCTGCGCAACCAGAACCCCGTATACCGTGAACCGCACTACGGTGTCGTCGCCGTGACCGGTTACCAGGAAGCCGTGGAGGTATTTCGCGATTCCGGCACCTTCTCGGCGGCCATTTCGATCGGCGGACCGTTCCCGCCGCTGCCGTTCCGGCCGGAAGGCGACGACATCACCGAGCAGATCGAAGCGCACCGCCACCATTTCCCGATCTTCCAGCACATGGTGACGATGGATCCGCCGGATCACACCCGGACCCGCGCACTATTGGCCAAACTCCTGACGCCGAAACGGTTGAAGGAGAACGAGGAATACATGTGGCGTCAGGCGGATCGTCAACTCGACGAGTTCATCGCCAACGGCAAGTGTGAACTCCTGGGCGAATACGCGAAACCCTATGCCACGCTGGTGATCGCCGATCTGCTCGGCGTGCCCGACGCGGATCGTGACAAATTCCGGGCGCGGTTGGCCGGGCACGAACTGCCGGGCAGCCGGGTCGGCGCCCTCGATCAGGAGCCGGTCGGCCGCAATCCGCTGGAGTGGCTGGAGGATACGTTCAGCGCCTACATCGCCGACCGGCAGCGCACGCCGCGCGAGGACATCCTGAGCGTGCTGGCCGCGACCACTTATCCCGACGGTTCGCGACCCTCGATCATCGATCTCGTCCGCCCGGCCACCTTCCTGTTCGCGGCCGGGCAGGAAACGGTGACCAAATTGCTCAGCGTCGCGGTGAAAGCTCTGGCCGAACGTCCGGAATATCAGCAATTGCTGCGCGAGGACCGGAGTCTCGTCGGGCAATTCATCGAGGAATCGCTGCGGATCGAAAGCCCGACCAAGGTGGATTTCCGACTGGCCAAGAAGGCCACGCGGCTGGGCGGGGTGGATATTCCCGCCGGAACCGTACTCATGCTCTGCATCGGCGCCGCGAATCGCGACCCGCGAAAATTCGAGCGTCCGGACGAATTCCGGCTCGACCGTCGAAATGCCCGGGAACACATCGCATTCGGCCGGGGGATTCACACCTGTGCCGGTGCGCCGCTGGCGCGGGCCGAAGGGCAGGTCACCGTCAATCGCATGCTCGATCGATTCGGCGATATCGCCATCGACGACAGCGTGCACGGTCCGGCGGATCGCCGCAGTTATCGGTACGAGCCGACCTTCCTGTTGCGCGGATTGCGGGATCTGCACATCACATTCGATTCCCGGGTGCGTCCCGCCTGAGCGAAACCCGGCGGGCGCGTCTTGCGGCCCCGCGGCATGCTCGGGAAATATGCACGGTGGTGGCCCGCTCGCCGAGCGGGCCACCGTCCGAATATGCCGGAAGGGAATTCGATTTGGCTGCGAGCGAGAACGGCTCGGCCGCGAGCGGGCGCGACGCGGGGCAGGAGATAACGGGCGAGGCCGCCGATCGGATCTGCCGCGCAGTGATCGAACTGCTCGAGACCGAGGGCTACGAGACCATGCTGCTGCGCGACGTCGCGCGGCACGCGCGGGTATCGCTGACCAAGATCTACAAGCTCTACGGCTCGCGCGAGGAATTGATCCTCGCGGCCCTGGACTGGTGGCTCGAGCAGGAGCGGTACGCCGCGCTGGAGGTGCGGGTCCCCGAGCCGGACGAAATCCTCTACGCCCGGCTGATGCGGGTGCTGCGCGCGATCTTCGAACCGTGGGAACAGCATCCGGCGCTGCTCACGGCCTATTTCCGAGCCCGTTCGGCGCCCGGTGGCGAGCAGTTGATGCAGCGCGGGCTCGACGCCGTGGTGCCTCCGGCGATGGCGGCGCTCGACGGTGTCGATCCGGAATTCGTCCAGGATCTGAACACCATCGTCTCGAGCCTGGTCTACGGCCTGCTCGGCCGTTTCGCCGGTGGCGAGATCGAGGTGGGTGAGATCGTGCCGGCCATCGACCGCACGGTGTACTGGCTGACCACCGGTTACGACGCGGTGCGCGAACACCGCGTCGAGCCGGGCCGGTGATCACCGCTTGTTGAGCAGCCCCGCGTCCACCGGGACGACCGACCCGGTGACGTAACGCGATTCGTCCGAGGCCAGCCACAGGATCGCGTTGGACACGTCGAGCGGTTCGACCAGATCCACCGGCATGGCGTTGGTCAGCGCATTGGCCAGCGCCGGATTGTGTTCCAGGATCGCGCTGATGTCGCCGTCGGCGGCCATCGGGGTGCGCACGGCGGTCGGCGCTACGCTGTTCACCCGGATCATATGCGGCGCAAGGAAATTCGCCCACGATCGCATCAGCCCGATGACACCGTGCTTGGCCGCGGTGTAACCGAGGAAACCGGCCGTCGGGATGCCGACGCCGATGAGCCCGCCGGTGGAACTGGTGAGGATGATCGAACCGCCGTTGTCGTGCTTCAGCATCGAGGGGATCGCGACGCGGCCGGTGTTCCACACCCCGCCCATGTTGACCGCGACGACGTCCTCCCATTCCCGTTGCGGGTCAGCGCCTTTGCCGCCCGCGCCGATGCCCGCGTTGGCGACCACGATGGTCGCGGGGCCCAGTGCGGCGATGCCTTCGTCGAAGGATTGCTGGAGGGCGGCGTGGTCGCGGACATCGGTGCGGAATGCGGCGATGCGACGGCCGAGCTTCTCGACCTCGGCGACGGTCTGCTCGAGGTCGGCCGGGGTCGACATCGGATACTGCACCGAGTCGATCTGGGCGCAGATGTCCACCGCGATGATGTCGGCGCCCTCCTCGGCGAGGCGGATGGCGTGGCTGCGCCCCTGTCCGCGTGCCGCTCCGGTGATGAACGCAACTTTGCCGTCGAGCTTGCCCATATGGTTCTCCGTTCGTGGTCGGCCGAGCGCGGTGTGCCTGCTGCGTGCCGACTGACTTTGAACACCTATTCAAACTTTGTGGGTGTGAGTTGTCAATATGTCGCGCGGTTCGGGCAAGATGGAACGATCGAGAGGAGGTGCGGGCGGATGACCGAACCGCGTCGTCGGCGCGCGGCGACCGAAGAGAAGGTGACTCGTGTCCTCGACGCGGCCGAGGAGATCATGCTGCTCGAGGGCTACGCGGCGATCACCTCGCGCAATGTCGCCGAGCGGATCGGTATGCGCGCGCCGCTGCTGCACTACTACTTCCCGACCATCGATGATCTGTTCCTCGCGCTGCTGCGGCGGCGTTCGGAGCGCAACGTGCGGCGCATGAAGGCGGCCATGGCCGCCCCGCGACCACTGGAAGCCTGGTGGGACCTGGTATCCGATCCGCGTGGCACGGCACTGTTCATCGAATTTCTCGCCGCGGCCAACCATCGCCCGGCGTTGAAGGCCGAGATGGGTGAGGTCGCCCGCGAGGTCCGGCGCATCCAGATGACGGTGCTGGACGAGATCCTGCCGGAATACGATCTCGACCCGATCGAACTGCCGCCCGCGCTCATCGCCTCCGCGATGCAGGGACTCGCGCTGAGCGTCGTGTCGGACGAGGTCGCGGGTTACGAGACCGAGCACAAACAGGCCCGCGCGGCGATGAGCCGCCTGGTTGCCCGCCTCGAGCGACGGCGGGTTCGCCGGACCGCACCCGAGGCGGGAAGTTAGAACTTCCGTTCAAAATTCAGTAGTGTTCGGCGGTTACCGTGTCGTGCTCGGCGCGAGCGGTGGCGACGGCCCGCTGCACCTGGTCGACCAGGTCGGTGGCGTCGCTGCCGAGGAACGAGGCGAGCATGCCCAACGGAAACGACATCGACATCCGGGCCACATCCATGCCCAGTGGGGAATCATCGAGTCGATCGCGGCCGTCGGGGGTCAGCTGCTGCAACAGCGGGTCCATGGCGGCGGCCACCACCGGGTCGGCGCGCAGTTCGCCGAGCGTGGTGTCCGCGTGGATGTCCAGGGGCGTGAGGTCCCCGGTGACCGAGATCGTCTGCCGCAGACGGAGATCCGCGCGGGAGGCGGCCGCGGTGATCTCGTAGTCGCCCGGTTCCACGATCCAGTCCCGGGTTCGAATGTTCCAGTAGGCCAGGTCTTCTCGGCGAATGGCGACCGTGACGTCCGTGCTCTGTCCGGGGTCGAGGGTGGTCTCGGCGAAAGCCTTCAGTTCGCGGACCGCGCGGATGACCTTCGAACCGGGGAGTCCGGCGTAGAACTGGACGACCTCGCGTCCGGTTCGCGTGCCGGTGTTGGTGATGGTGACCGTCGCGGTGATGCCGTCCGCAGTGGTTTCCAGACGCAGGTCGGAGTAGCCGAAACTGGTGTAGGACAAGCCGTGTCCGTTTGTACAGCGGCGATTTCGCGCAACAGGGCGCGCCACCCGACAAGAGCCCCTACGCCGGTAAGGGCGGTTTCGGGAAGGACGGAGCCGGAGTCCCTGACCCGCAGTTCCGCATGCCGCACCTGCCCCCGCTGACCGGCGGGTCCGGCTCGTCGTCGTAAGCCCCGGATTTCCGTCGACGCGCCCATCACGCGTCGGCGGAACGGCCTTCCGCAGACGGGATTCACAGGACGATCCACGCAACACGTCTGCGGAAGGCCCTCGGCGACGCATCCCACCGCCGAAATTATTCTGCTGGTAGATTTTCGCCCTATGAGTGCGTCCGTCGAGCCCGGTGCGGCCCGCGAACAGTTCGTCCCGCCGCCACCGCCCCGCACCCCGAAAGCGGCCGGAACCCGCCGCCGCCTGCTCGACCTGGCCGCCCGCCTGTTCATCGAACGCGGCTACAGCGCGGTATCGATGACCGACATAGCCACCGCCGCGGATCTCACCAAAGGCGCTCTCTACGGCCACTTCCGCTCGAAGGGGCAACTGCTGATCGAGGTCATCCGCTGGAAGATGGACCAACAGCAACAGACCCCCGACTACGCCGCCACCCTCGCCGACCCCACCCGCGCGATCGACCTGATGTACAACCCCGAAGGCCGCGACATCCGCCTACTCGACGTCGACGCCGCCGCAGCCGCCCGCCACGACCCGGAAGTCGCCGCGGGCCTGGCGGAACTCCACCGCGAACGCCACGCGTGGATCCGCGACGCACTCACCGGTGTCACCGACCCCGACACGGTCATCTGGGTGATCTTCGCCTTGACCCGAGGCATAGGCATGCGCGAAGCCGGTGGCGACCCACTCCCGGACACCACCCGCCTGCACGCGGCGCTGAGCGCCGTCATGGGTGCGTTGAGCGAGCAATGACGCTCGGGCCGTGGGGGTTTCGATGGCGGGACCGGCACGGTTGATCCGGCTTACCAGAGGCAGTGGCATGGTCCGAGGTCGGTGCGGATCGGCCTTTCGGACGTCACGCGTCTGGATGCCGTCCTGAGTGCAGTCGCGGGTGTCTCGAGTGAGCGAGCGATATTGTTCGGGCAGTTGGGGTTTCGCTCGAGGGTGTGGCGAGGGTGATCCGGCTTCGCGGAGGCGCTGGCGCCGCACGAGGTCGGTGGCGATTCCGGACCCCGTCTGTCTGTGCGCTGCGCTGAGTGGGCAGTGATCTTCTGGCCGTTGGGGTTTCGATCAGGGGGCGATCCGGAATGGCCGAGGTGCTGGCCTGAGTGAGGCCAGTAGTGCTGAATTGCGTTCGGATTGTTCGGCTTTGGTCGGGACCGGGCGGAGGGCACGATTGCCTGGGGCGGGACGCGATGATTCGGCTCGGAGGTGCAGTCGGATCCGGTGGGTGTCGGGTGGAACGGAATGCGATGTGGGGCGATCGAATTCTGATCAGTGTTCGGTGGTGAAGGTGTGGGTTCCGCTGCCGACCGTTGTTTCGGGGCGTCCGGGGAGGCGGATGACGGCGGTGGCTCCGGTGGGAATTGTTGCGGTGACGGTCAATTGGTTGTCGATGAGGGTCCAGGTGGATTCGGCGGGGCCGTGTGGGGTGAGTAGTGAGGTGCGGGCCCAGGTGAGGTCGGCGCCGGGGGTCGGGGCGATGAGGATGCTTCGGTAGCCGGGGGTGAGGGGGGACAGGCCGCCTATGGTGTGGTGCATCCAGGTGGCGATGGCGCCGAAGGCGTAGTGGTTGAAGCTGGTCATCTCGCCGGGGTTGATGGTGCCGTCGGGGAGCATGGAGTCCCAGCGTTCCCAGGTGGTGGTGGCGCCCATGGTTACCGGGTAAAGCCATGAGGGGCAGTCGGTTTGGATTAGCAGGCGGTAGGCGGTAGGCGGTGTCGGTGTGGCCGGTGTCGGTGAGGGCGCGGGCGATGAAGGGGGTGCCGGCGAATCCGGTGGTGATGTGGTGGTCGCTGGCGGCGACGAGTTCGGCCAGGCGGGTTCCGGCGGCGGCGGTGGCCGGGCCGTCCAGGAGGCCGAAACAGATCGCCAGGGCGTAGACGGCCGGTGCGTCCGAACGGATTCGGCCGTTCTCGACCCAGTGGGTGTTGAAGGCGGTGCGGATGCGGGTGGCCAGGTCGGTGAGGTCGGCGGCGTCGGCGTCGTGGCCGAGCAGGCGGGCGGTGTCGGCGGCGATGAGCGCGGATCGGTGGACGCAGGCGGTCGCGATGACGTACTTGTCGGCCTTGGCCTCGAACGGGCGGTCCGGGGGAGCGGTGGGGTCCAGCCAGTCGCCGAGCTGGATGCCGTCCTCGAGCAGATCGCGGTCCGAGAGGGCCTGGTCGATGCGTCTGGCGTACATCGCGATCGACTCGTATTGTGTTGCGAGAACGTCGATGTCGCCGTACGCCTGATACAGCGCCCACGGCACCCAGGCGGCCGCGTCGTTCCACAGGGCGATCAACGGGGTACCGGAGTTCTTCCCGGGTGGTGGGGTGAAGGCGGTGCGGTTCTCGAGTTTGAGGCAGTCGGGGACGACGACGCCGAGTTGTCCGTCGGCGGCGCGCTGTTCGGCGGCGAGGTCGAGCAGCCAGTCGCGCAGGAACGCCTCGACGTCGTAGAGGTAGGCGGCGGTGTCGGCGAACGCGGCCAGATCACCGGTCCAGCCGAGGCGCTCGTCGCGCTGCGGGCAGTCGGTGGGCACATCCACGAAGTTGCCGCGCATGCTCCACACGATGTTCGAATGCAGTTGATTCAGTAGCGGATTCGAGCATTCGAAGGTGCCGATGCGTTTCAGGTCCGAGCCGATCACCTGCGCTACCAATGATGCGCGCAACTCGTCGTGGCTGCCGGTCCATCCGTCGACCTGGACGTAGCGGAAGCCGTGGAAGGTGAGCGTCGGCTCGAAGACGTCCTCGCCGCCCGACAGGACGAAGGTGTCGGTGGCTTTCGCGGTGCGCAGTGGTCGGGTGCCGAGCTCGTCGTGTTCGAGGACTTCCGCATGTCGCACAACGATTTTCCGGCCCGCCTCGCCGGTGACGGTGAGCCGGACCCAGCCGACCAGATTCTGTCCGAAGTCGACCAGCGTCGCACCGGCCGGTGAGGTCCGCACCTGCTGCGGCGCGAGGGTCTCCTGACGTCGCACCGGCGGGCCCACATACGGCGTGAGGCGCTGATGATCGAAGTCGACCGCCCGCACACCCGACCAATCATCCAGGCTCGCACCATATTTCGTCCAATGGCTGTCCCGCAGACGCGCATCGATGGTCTGACCTTGATAGAGGTCATCGGCGAGAACCTCGCTGGGCCCGGATCGCCAGGACGAGTCGGTGGCGATCGTCTGCCGGTGCCAATCGGCGAACGTGATCCGCAACTCCGCGAACGCGGCCCGCTCGGACCCGTACAGTCCCCGGCTGCCGAGAAACCCGAGATACCCTGTGTGCCAACCATTCCCGATGATCAGACCGATCGCGTTCCGCTGCTCGATCAGCGCCGTGACATCCCATCGCGCGTACCGCACCCGCCACTCGTAACTCGACCATCCCGGCGTCAGCAGATCCGCCGATGCGACCATCCCGTTCACAACGGCCTCGACCACCCCCAGCGCCGTCACGAACAACTCGGCGCGCACAACCTCACCGTGCCCCTCGTCCAGCACGAACTCGCGCCGCAGCCGAGGAGTGCACCCGCGATCGCGATCGGCGGTGATCATCTCCGCGACGAACGTCTCGGCCATCCGATGCACTCCTTCACTGGATGTGGCACACGGTCTCAGCGACCGCCAAGAATGCACCATCAGTTTATATTCTGGTGGTACAAAATATTGCTGGGCTCACCCGGCTGTGGACCGGTCCATGCAGCAGTCCGTGTCCGCACTGTCCCGCGCGGACCGTTCGAGATCGAATCCACTTTGCGCACGCTGTCTGCGCTGAGCTGCGCTCGACATGGCCTGCGCCCGTCGAAGCCCTGAGCGCGGTGACAGCTTGTTGTCCGAGGCATGACATGTTTCGGCGTGGTCGGGCATCGCCTGTGTAGTTGCTAGGCTGGTCGGCGGCGCGCTAGGCAGCGCGAGGGAAGCGACGTGGGAGGGATCGTGAAGTTCAATACCGCCGGGCCGTGTTATCCGACCCTGCACTACATGTTGCCGCCGCTGGAGCGGTTGCCCGAAGCGTGTGAATTCATCCGTGACGGTGAATATTTCGTGGTTCATGCGCCGCGGCAGACCGGTAAGACGACCACGCTGGCGAATCTGGCCCGGCAGTTGCGTGCCGAAGGTGATTATGTGGCACTTCACTTTTCGTGCGAGATCGCCGAGGTTGTGGGTGACGACTTCGCGCGAGCCGAGGAACTGATCCTGGATCGAATTCGTGAGGCGGCAGATAACGCCGACCTGGCACCGGAACTGCTACCGCCGACACCGTGGCCCGATTCAGCGCCCGGTTCCCGGCTGGGGGCCGGGCTCAAAGCGTGGGTGAGCGCATCGGCCAAGCCGCTGGTGTTGTTCTTCGATGAGATCGATGCACTGCGGGGGCAGAGCCTGCGCAGTGTGCTGCGGCAGTTGCGGGACGGCTTTACGACCAACCGCGCCGGATTCGCGCATTCGATCGTGTTGTGTGGTTTGCGGGATGTGCGTGATTACAAGGTCGCTTCCGGCGGCGACCCGAGTCGGTTGGGGACGTCGAGCCCGTTCAACATCAAGGTGGCCTCGGTGCGGATTGGGGATTTCACGCGCGATGAGGTTGGAACGCTCTACGCTCAGCACACGACCGCGACCGGGCAGGAATTCACCGAGCGCGCAGTGGATTTGGCGTTCTATTACACGCAGGGGCAGCCGTGGCTGGTGAATGCCCTGGCCTATGAGATCACGCGTGTGATGCGGATTTCGGAGACGATCACCGAGGATCACGTCGACACGGCCAAGGAACGACTGATCCTGGCGCGTGCCACGCATTTGGATTCTCTGGTCAGCAAACTTCAGGAGCCGCGAGTTCGGGCTGTGATTCAGCCGCTGCTGGCAGGTGGTGACCTCGCCGGTGACGCGGCATTGGATGAGGCGGTGTCGTATGTGACCGACCTCGGATTGATCACTCAGCGCAACCCGGTCCGGATCGCGAACCCGATCTACAACGAGGTGATCGTCCGCGTACTGGCCGCGAACATCGAACGCAGTGTGTTGGCTGAACCCGCGAGTTTCCGACTTCCCGACGGACGCTTGGACTTCCACCTACTCCTCACCGAATTCGCGGCGTTCTGGAAGCTGAACGGTGAGATCATCGAGGCCAAACAGGATTACCACGAGGTCGCGCCGCAATTGGTGTTCCTGGCGTTCCTGCAACGAGTCGTCAACGGCGGCGGCTACATCGACCGTGAATACGGTGTCGGCCGAGGGCGAATGGATCTGCTGGTCCGTCAGCCGTACACCGACTCCGACGGACACCGCGCGATACAGCGCGAAGCGGTGGAATTGAAGGTCTGGGCGGACAATTCGGCCGACCCGCTGGAAGCCGGGGCGGCCCAGCTCGACGGTTACCTCGACCGTCTGGAACTGCCCACCGGTGTCCTGATCATCTTCGACCGCCGCACCACCGTCGAACCCATGACCGACCGAATCAGCTTCAGCGACACCACGACTCCCGCCGGCCGAACCATCACCCTGCTGCGCGCATGAGCTGCTCGGACTGATCACCAGGTGTTCAGTCCACGGGAAGACCAGGTCGACCGCTGCCGGCAATTGCGAGGCTTGTCGGAGTAGAGCAGAGTGCGGATCAGTGCACGACAACCCGCATTCGGCCGAGGTTCTGCACTCTGGTGTACCGAGCGTTCGCATCACCGCCGCGCTGGGCGGTGGCCAGCAGCGCCGGAAAGTAGGTGCCCGGTTTGTCGAAGGTGAATGTCTTTGTGACGTCGATGGATTCGCGTGGGCTGCCGGTCAGTTGGATGGTTTTGAAAGCTCCGGTGCCGGTGTAATTCCAGGCGATGTCGACGATCTTGCCCTGTCCCGGTGGGACCTGGATCCTGGCTTTGAAGGTGACCGCGGTTCCGGTGTGTACCTCGACGCGGTTCTTGCCGTCGGCGGTGAGGTCGACTACGGGTTGGATGCCGCGGCGTTCGGCGGCGGTGGCGGGCACGGTGATCTGGCTGTCCTGTTGCCGGTAGCGGGTGGATTCCGCTGGCGGGATGCCCTTTTCGGCCCATGCGGCGACATCGCGCAGCGCCTGGTGCAGGATGCCGGTGTAATCGATGAGACGGTCGGTGCGGCCGGGGGCGATGTGGTCGGCGTTGTCGTTGTACCAGAGCCGGAAATTGTCGTGGTAGGCATTGCCGAGTGCTTGTTTCACCTGCTGGGAGTACCAGTCGCCGTCCCAGGCGAAGGCATCGGAGTCCAGCAGGTTGCCCACGACGATGGTCTTGGCGTGGATGCTGCCGGAATAGGTGCCGCCACCGGTGACGCCCGCGGCGATACCGATGTCGACCTGTGCGGGACGTCGGGGGTAGCGGGGTATGCCGGCGAGACCGCGATACTGGTCGAAGCTGTAGAAGCCTGGTCGAGTCGGCACCTGGTATCGCTGGTACGCGGGAAGCGCCAGATACCAGCGGTTGTCGATGCGCAGCTCGGCTCCGGCGGCGATCGCGGCCAGCGCACCGCCGGAATTGCCGCCCGCCAGGGTGAAGATTTTGGTCGCGGTGTCCAGGCTGCCCGACAGCGAACCCCGGTTGGCGCCGTCGGCGGCGAACAGCGTGAAATCCAGGCCGGTGCCGTACGGGTTCGCCGGAATGCCGTCCAGGACAAGGCTTGTCGGATTGCCCTGCGGGTCCCGGTTCACGGCGGTGATCCTGACGGTCCGGTCGACCTTACCGGCGCGCAGGAAGTCGCCGAGTGCGGACTTCTCGGCGCCGAGATAGCCCGGCTTGCTCCAGAAATCATCGGCATAGGTCGCGTCCGCGGCTCGCACCGCACTCGCGAAGCCGAGCAGCTCGTCCGGTCCGGCCGGAGTGGTGTTGCCGTTCAGGCCGAACACGTACTGGTAATCCTCGAGCGCGCGGAGTGGCACACCGGAGCGGGTCAGCTCGCTCAGTACGGCCCGCTGCATAGCGTTCAAACCTGCGGCCGGGTCGCCACTGCCGCCGGGAGCGACCGCGTCGGCGATCTGGGATGCCTTGTTCCGCAAGACGATCGAGCCCAGCGCGCGGATGAAGAAGTTGTTCGGGATCGAGGTCGGCACACCCGGGATGTACGGCACCGCGCCGTCCCAGACACCGATGGTGTTCTCGTCCGCGCCGATGGTTTCGTAGGACCCGCCGCTGCCGCCGAAGAGGTAGCCGTAGATCCGCTGGTTCGTGCCGTAGTACCGGGCCGCAACGGTTTTGGCGAATTTCGCGGCCGCCGCGTCGACGCGGTAGCCGCTGCCCCCGTTGGTCTGCACGCCGTAACCGCCCGAGGCGACGTAGAACTCCAGGTTCCGATCGTCGATGGTCTCGTCGAGCAGTGGATAGACCAACTGGAAGAACCGGCCCTGCCACATGTCCTTGGGCGGCAGCTCGATGGTGAACCGCTTGTCGGTCCCGTTGAAATGCCCGGTCACCTTGTGTGCGACAACGGGATAGGTGATATCGGCCTGACTGTCGATCACGGGCTTGCCGTAGGTTGGGTCGACGCAGTTCGCGGTCACCCACAGCGGGCCGTTGGGCGTCGTCGGGGTGCACTGCGGGGTGCCCGCCGACGCGGTGACACACGGGGCGAACAGGGTGCTCGAGACCGCGACGATCGCGGCCGCCACCGCGCGTATCGATCGGCGGGAAACGTTGCGAGCGCGTTGTTCACGCCGACGAGCAGGCTCGATGCGCGGCCCGGCCGGACGCCCGACGCTCGCGCCGGGCGGATCTGTGAACATCGTCCCCGGGGCGGGAGGTCTCGCAATGGCCATGCCTGAATCTTGCACGGGGGTTGGATATATTCGACACCGAGGTCCTACTCTCGGGGCGAGGAGGTCGCGGTGGTCGAGATCGGCGGGTTGCTACCGGTGTGCCGGATCGGGGTCGAGCGGTGAGTGGGCAGCGCGGTGTCGGGGCGCGGAGTTCGCGGACCCGCGCCGAGATCCTGCGCGCCGCCGGTGATCTGATGCTCGATCAGGGGTATGCGGCCGTCACCTATCGTGGCGTCGCCACGCGCGCGGAGGTGACGCCGGGGCTGGTGCAGTACTACTTCCCGGTCCTGGACGAGCTGTTCGTCGCGATCCTGGAATCGGGCACCGATGGTTTGGTGGCGCAGTTGGAGCGGGCGGCGGCCAGTGACCGGCCGCTGCGCGCGGTGTGGGCCTACGCGAACGACAAGGTCGGCGCCGCACTGCTGTTGGAGTTCATGGCGCTGGCCAACCATCGCAAGTCGATCGGCCCGGCGATCGGCAGCGGCGGGGAACGCCTGCGCCGGGCGCTGGTGGCCGCGCTGGAACCGGCATTGGAGCGATATGGTTTGGCGGGCAACGAGATTCACCCGTCGGCGGTGGTCTTCCTGATGTCCGCTGTGCCGCGGATGATTCACCTCGAGGAGTCGTTCGGCACCGTCACGGGTCATGCCGAGACGATCGCGCTGATCGAGAAATATCTCGACCGGGTCGAACCCTTGGAGGCGTAACGCACGCTCACCACGGGGTGAGTACGAGTTTGCCTCGTACGCGGCCTGATTCGCTGAGCCGGTGGGCCTCGGCGGCTGCGGCGAGTGACAGGACGCGGTCGATGTGGACGCGAACCTGCCCGGACTCCGCGAGCTTGCCGATCGTGGACAGGTCGGCCGGAGACGGTCTGCCGGTGATCAGCGCGGCGCGGGAGTCATCGCCCGTGTTGGACTGTTGTGCGGTGATATAGCGGCCATCAGGGGTGAGGACCCGCAGCGATCGGGAGCCGTAATCGCCGCCCACGAGATCGAGAACGACATCCACCTCGTCGATGGCGGTGGTGAAATCCGTTGTCGTGTAATCGATCAGCTCGTCCGCGCCGAGATCGCGCAGGAACTCGTGGTTGGCCGTGCGGGCTGTGCCGATCACGCGTGCGCCGCGCAACTTGGCGAACTGTACGGCCAGATGGCCGACCCCGCCTGCGGCCGCGTGGATGAGAATCCTTTCACCCGAACGTAATTCGGCCAGTTCGAGTGCCTGCCATGCGGTGAGCGCGGCGGTCGGCAGCGCGGCGGCGGTTTGGAGATCCAGGCCCGCCGGACATCGGGCGAGGCTGTCGGCACGGGCGGTGACGTATTCGCTGTAGGTTCCGGTCCGGGTGTGCACCATGCCGAAAACTTGGTCACCCGAACGGAATTCGGACACACCCTCGCCGACCTCGGTCACGGTGCCGGACAGGTCGAAGCCGAGCGTGAACGGCGGCTCGCCCAGAAACCCGACCTGCCCGGCCCGGAGCTTGCAGTCGACGGGATTCACCGACGTTGCCGCCAACCGGATCAGCACCTGGCCCGGCCGCAGGGTGGGCAGCGGGACTTCGACGGTTTCCAGGACTTCGGGTCCGCCGAGGATCTGTTGGCTGACAGCTTTCACGCGGTGTCCTTCTGCTCGGTTGCGGCGGTCGGAATCAGGCGGGTGGTGTCTCGCCCCACAGGGCCGGAGCTGGCGAGTCGGCCCGCAACGGCCGCTGATACGACAGGTCGCGGTGATCCCGGGTGCCCTTCGGGTACCCCTGGTCGGTGAAGAAGTGTGACTGCACGACCCGGGCGTCGGCGGTGAACATCACCTCGACCGTGGAACGTCGTAATGCGATGCGCCAGTGACCGTCTCGACGCTCGAGGCGATCGATGTAGCGACCGCTGATGAACTGCGCGGTGCGGCCGTCGGTGCCGAGAAGTACCACGATCGAATAGCTTTCGGCGTGTGCGGTGTCGCCGTCGATATCGCAGGTGTGGGTGGTGATGTTGTGGGTGTGCACCTGTGAGGTGGCGGCATGGGCGGTATTGGCCCAGTCCGCGTAGTTCGCGCCGGTGTTGGTGGCGTGACCGTGCTGGTCGATGGCATCGGGATGGTATGCGCTGCTGAGCAATTCGCTGTCGTGACGGTCGCAGCCGCGGGCGTGCCGGGTGATGCAGTCGAGGATCTCGGCTCGGTCCTCCAGGTAGCGCACGCGGCGGTCGAGATCGGTTGTCTCGGCGCTCATCTCAGGCCACGGCCTCGACGCCGCTGAGCGTGGTTCGGTGCATGAGCCGGCGCGAGGTCGGTTCGAACGGGATGGCGCGGTGCAGCATGCCGGTGTTGTCCCAGATCACCAGATCGCCTCGGTGCCAACGGTGTTGGTAGGTGAACTGCGGCCGGGTGGCCCATTCCAGCAACCGGTTCAGCAGTGCCCGGCTCTCGTCGGCGGGCATGCCCACGACCTGCTCGGCGGTCGCCCCGATCAGCAGCGATTTGCGGCCGTTGCGACGTGTCCAGACCAGCGGATGGATGCGAGCGGGCACCCGCGCCCAGCCGGCGCGGTCGGCCTCGGTCGGCTCCGGATTGGCCAGCAACTGCGCGGCGGCGAAGGTGTGCCGCACCGTGAGTCCCTCCAGCTGGCGCTTCTCATCCTCCGGCAGTGCCGCGTAGGCCAGGAAGGTGTTGGCGAACTGGGTGTCCCCGCCTGCGGTGTCGACCTCACGCGCGGTCAGAAGTGTTGCCCACTGGGGGGTTTCGAGCGTCGCGCCGTCGATGTGCCAGTGGAAGTTGCCTTTTCGGTAGGAGGCGAGCACGGCGTTGGTCTTGGTCGGATCGAGCGTGATCGTCTCGATCTCCCCGAGCCGATGCTCACGGGTCTTGGCCAGCACCGGCTCACCCAGCGAACGGGTGAAGGTCACCAGATCCTCATCGCTGATGTGCAGATCGCGATAGATCAGCACCCCGTGCTCGTCCAGCACCGCTCGATACTCCTGGGCGGCAGCGGGATCGGTCAGCTCACCACCCGTCACGCCGGTGATCTCCGCGCCGAACGGTTCCATGGGATGCAGGGAGATGGTCATCACGAGTCCTCATCATTGATCAGCTGTATAAGAATAGTATCCACAGTATAAGAGAATCGCATTACCGCACAAGAAGCGCGACCCGCGCCAGCGCTGCCACCGGCTACCCGCCGAGGCATGCCGCCGCGTGGTGCGTCGACGGGGATCCATGGTGTGAGTCAACCGGCCCGCCCGGCGGTCCGCGGCATCCGGAACCGGGTGATCGCTGCACTCGAACGACGTCGAACTGATTCGAGTAGCCGCCGTAGGTGGGTTCGCCGTCCTTGCCGACGCCGTTGTAGGTCGGGATCGCGGGTCATGCGCGAGATCGGCGCAAATATACTGGTGTGCAACATGATTCGTCCCCAGAACGTCGCATCGGAGAGGTGGACGCGCTTCGGCTCCGAGTGTGAGCCTCGGGCAAGGTTCGCGAAGGTGGCGGAGCAGGTATCCGTGCCGTCGAGAGCCGAACGCCCTGGGCGCGAAATCGCGAGTCCGTGGCCATCGACCCGAGGCACGACGAATTTCGAGGCGCTCGGCAGTCGAATTCTCCGGTTCCGGGCCTGCGGTCAATAAATAAAATCGCGCTGATTCGAATGAATACCGCCGCCGGAATTCCCGCCCGATCGTACGGGAATTATTCGAATCATCACGATCGCATCAGTAGCTGTCACACAATTCTCATGCTCCACTTGCCAACCGCAAGGGCGGTGCGAGTAGCGGGCGTAATGCGTCCGCGGCGATTTTCGCCGTCGCGGCGGGCAGGTCCGGCCGGGCACCGATGGACAGGCGCAGCGGCTCGGCGGTGGGCAGGTCGGCGCGCGGGACGAGACCGTCGGGAGTCTGACCGAGGGTGGCGAGCAAGGCGACCCCCACCCCAGTCGCGACCGACGCGTGGACGCCGCCCAACTGCGGCGCTTCGGCGCGGATCGAGGCCGGGAGGTCGGCGTCGGAGAGAGTTTCGAGGGCGCGGGTGCGCAGGGCGCAGGGGCTGTCGAAGGCGACGATCGGGATGGGGTCGGGCCGGGGCGGTAGTTGCCAGCCCGGGGCCGAATACCACGTCAACTGGAGTTCGCCGACGTGGATCGCGGTCGGATCGTCGCTGTTCAGCAGTAGTGCGAGGTCGATTCGGCGGCTGGCGAGGCCCTCGCGCAGACCCGCGCCGCGATCGATGCGGAACCGGCAGGAGAACTGCGGGGCGGCCTGTTCGAGGGCGGTGGCCAGGGCCGGGAGCAACTGCGCGGCGGCGTGTTCGGTCGAGCCGATGGTGATGGTGTCGGTCGCGCGGGTGCCGAAGCTGCGCAGGGCGTCGTCGTGGAGTTCGAGGATGCGCCGGGCGGTGACGAGCAGTTCGTCGCCGTCGGGGGTGAAGCGCGAGCCGCGGCCGTGACGCTGGATCAGCTGGCGGCCGACCGCGTCCTCCAGCCGGCGCACGTGCTGGCTGACCGCCCCCTGGGTCAGGTGCAGGTGGGTCGCCGCGCGTTGGAAACCGCCGCAATCGGCGATCGCGACGAAACTCCGCAGGGGTGCGATATCGAGGTTCTTCTGCATGATTCCCCCGATTATGCCCGCACATTACGAATCATGATGATTCTCATCATGAATTCTCGTTGGATGCGGGGTGTGCGTTCCCGTAATTTCGAGGACGCGGGAAATCAATGGACGGAGCGGTGTGCGAAACAGACGGCAGATTCATCTGGGTGCCGTTCCCTATGGAACGGGCGGTCCGGGCACCCACACCCTCTGGCTGGATCCGGACATCCCCGGCGACGCGAGCGTGAACATCGACTGGTTCACCGACGTGGCGCGGCTGGCCGAGCGCGGCCTGTTCGATCTGCTGTTCATCGTCGACAGCCAGTTCATCACGCCGTATTCGCCGCCGCACTACCTCAACCGCCTCGAGCCGTTGACGCTGCTGAGCGCGCTCGCGGTGCAGACCAGCCGGATCGGCCTGGTCGGCACGGCGACGACGAGCTTCAACAGCCCGTTCAACCTGACCCGGCGACTCGGCTCGCTCGACCTCATCTCGCGCGGTCGCGCGGGCTGGAACGTGGTCACCACCGGCGACGCGGGCACCGCGCGCAACTACGGACTCGACGAGCACTACGACTACGACACCCGCTATGGCAGGGCCCACGAGTACGTGGAACTCGCTCGGGCACTGTGGGATTCGTACGAGGACGACGCCTTCGTCCGGAACCGGGAGACCGGGCAGTTCCTGGACCGGAGCAAACAGCATCGGCTGGACCACGACGGCGCCTTCTTCCGGGTGCAGGGCCCGCTCAACCTGGTCCGCTCCCAGCAGGGGCATCCGGTGATCTTCCAGGCGGGCGACTCCGATCAGGGGCGGGATCTGGGGGCGAGCGTCGGGGAGGGCATCTTCACCCACGCGGCCGACATCCCCGCCGGGCAGGCGTTCTACAAAGACATGAAGACAAGGGCGACAGAGCGTTTCGGCCGCGACCCGGATCATCTGCTGATCCTGCCGGGCGTGCAGCTCGTGGTCGGTGACACCGACGCCGACGCCCGCGAGCTCGAGGCCGCGAACCACGCGTCGGACCACACCTTCACAGCGGCGCTGGAGGAGTTCGGCCGCCCCTTCGGCTGGCACGACTTCACGGCCTACGACCTCGACGCCCCCTTCCCCGGCGAGGCCCTGGTGCACGGCGAGCGCTCCTTCTACACCCAGGCCAAGGCGATCACCGAACGCGCCCAGCGCAACGGCTGGACCCTGCGCCAGGCCGTGGAGGCCACCCGCGAGCGGCGCAAGAGCGAGTTCGTCGGATCGCCGGAAACGGTGGCGGACAAGCTCATCGAATGGTGGGAGGCGCGCGCGTGCGACGGCTTCAACATCGCCGTCGATCATCCCGCGAACTTCCGCCGCGTCGTCGAGGAGGTCGTGCCGATCCTCCAGGACCGCGGCGTCTTCCGCACCGAGTACACCGCGGAAACCCTGCGCGGCAACCTCGGCCTGCCGATCCCGCCCAACCGCCACAGCGCAACCGTTTGACCAGGCTGGATATCCCCGCCACGCTCGAGAAGGAACCAGCTGCGTCCATGTCGTTCACTGTTCAGCGGACCGATCGATCCGCTCCCGTCACCGTCAGCAGACGGTCCATGCTGCGCCTGGGCCTCGGCGCCGGCGCCCTCTTCGCGCTCGGCGCCTGCAGTGATGCGGGCGCGGGGTCGGTCGGTGGCGGCGGTCCGGGCACCGTCGCGTGGGCCTGGCAGCTGCCGACCACCTGGGATCCGGTGACCTCGTCGGCGGGTTCGGACGTCACCATGCTCGCCCTGGCCTACGATGCCCTGACCGCGTTGGACGGCGACGGGAACGCGGTCGGATGGCTCGCCGAGAAGTGGGCCTACAACGCCGACGGCACCCAGGTCACCTTCACGCTGCGGCCGGGACTGAAATTCTCCGACGGCTCGCCGCTGGACGCCACGGCGGTCGCCAAATCCATCGCGCGTGGGCGGTCCGCACCGGGCTCGCTCATCGCGCCGCAGATAGCCGACCTGAAAAATGTTGCGGCACAGGGTGATCTGGACGTCGTCATCGACTTGAAGGGAACCAACTACCAGTACCCGCTGTTGCTCGCGGGCAAGACGGGCATGGTGGTCAACCCCGCGGTCTTCGAGCGGGACGCGCACGCCCTCGCGACCCGGCCCGCCGGATCGGGACCGTTCACGCTCACCTCCTACGTCGACAACGATCACGCGGAACTGCGCAAGAACCCGAACTTCCACCTCGCCGATCAGATCGGGATCAAACGGTTCCTGCTGTATCCGGCCGCGGACCCGGCGACCGTGGTCGCCTCGGTGGCCTCGGGCCAGTACGACGTGGCCAAGATTCCGCCCTCGGGTATCAAGGCGGCGCAGGCCAGCGGGCTCGAGGTGCAGGTGCTCGACTCGATGTACGTCGCGGTGCTCGACGTCAACATCTCGAAGCCGCCGTTCGACAATCCGGCGGTGGTGGAGGCGCTGAAGTACGGCATCGATCGGGAGGCGATCAGGAAGATCGCCAACTTCGGCATCGGCGCTGTCGAGTATCAGCCGTTCCCGAAAGGGTATGTCGGCCACAATGATTCGCTGGCGGGCGCGTTCGCCTACGATCCGGTCAAGGCCCGCAGGATCCTCGCCGATGCCGGATTGTCCGGTGGGGTGCGGTCCACGTTGTCGGCGGCAGCGCCGATTCCCGCTGCGGTGGAACAGATTCAGGCCCAGCTCGCGGAGATCGGGATCGAGCTGACCATCGATCCGGTGCCGGTGTCGCAGTGGACCCAGATCGTCTATCTGAATCGCGCCAAGGCGCTCGGTTTCGACGGTTTCGCGGGGCGGGAGTCGCCGTTGCAGGCGTTCCAGGTGCTGTTCAGCGCCACCGGGCTGATGAATCCGGCGCGTTCGAGCGATCCGGAGTTGGTGGCGCAGTTGGCGAAAGTGGCGGCGATTCCGACCGATGCCCCGGAGTACGCGGCCGCCTTGCAGGAGGCGACGCGCATCGCGGTGAACGGCTTCCCGAACACGTTCCTGTACGAGGTGCCGAGCATCCTGGCGCGGCGCAAATCGCTTGCGCCACTGAAACAACACCCGAGTCTGCTGCGCTGGGAAGGAGTGCCCGCATGAGGGGTCTCCCACGCGAAGGTCGGCGGTGTTGTCGAAGCAGGTCCACCGCATCTCGTCCGCCCGAACTTTCTTCGAAAGATATTGGCATGCAACAGGATCGACTTCACCGCCGCTCACACGGCCTGTCCCGGGCGAGGATCCGATGACAGCGGTGGCGGTGGTACCGAGCGATTCGCCGACCGCATCGAAGCGCGCGTCCCGCGTCGCGGCCCCGGTGCGCAGATTCGCCCGCCTGGCACTCACCTCGGTGACCGTGCTGCTGCTCGCGTCGATGATCACGTTCGGGCTGGGCGCGCTGAGCAAGAACAACCCGGCCGCGGTGGTGCTCGGCGAGACCGCGACACCGGGCGATATCGCGCGGCTGAACCACGAATTCGGGCTCGACCGGCCGCTGGTGATCCGCTATCTGGACTGGGTGTGGGCCGCGCTGCACGGCGACCTCGGGCGGTCCTGGTTCACCACGGTTCCCGTCGAACGGTCGGTGCAGCTGGCGTTCCCGGTGGATCTGTCGATCGCGCTGTACGCGCTGCTGCTCGCGCTCGTCCTCGGATTCGGCGCGGGTGTGGCCGCGGCCGCGCGACCCGGCGGCCTGGTCGATCGGATCGTCACCGTCGTGTGTTCGGTGTTGGCGACGTTGCCGCCCTTCGTGATCGGCATCGCGCTGATCGTGCTGCTCGCGGTGCAGGCGCGCGTGTTTCCGGCCGGTGGCTACTCGCCGTACGCGATCAATCCACTGCACTGGCTGCGTTATGCCACCTTGCCCGCGCTCGCGCTGGCACTCGAGGTGGCGGCGAATATCGCGCGGCAACTGCGCACCACGCTGGTGTCCGCGCAGGCGGAGAACTACGCCATCGGTGCGCGCATGCGCGGATACGGCAGGGGCCGAGTGCTTTTCGGGCATGTACTGCGTAACGCCGTCGCGCCCACACTGGCCGTGGTCACCAATGCGCTGCCGCTGATCATCGGCGGCGCGGTGATGACCGAGAAGCTGTTCAACCTGCCCGGCGTCGCCCAGTTGGCGTTGCAGTCCGCCCAGCGCGGTGATGTGCCCGTGGTGCTCGGCACGTTGCTGGTGACCTCCGGCGTCGTGCTGCTGGGCACGCTGGCGCTCGGCGCGTTGCAGATCCTGCTCGACCCGGCCGCACGTCGCGGCACCACCTCCGGAGGCCGACGATGACGACGTTGCGCAGACTCTTCTCGATCCCCAGCGCCCGCGTCTGCCTGGTGATCCTCGCCGCGGTGGTGTTGCTCGCGATCTTCGGGGAGGCGCTGGCCCCCTACGACGCGCTGCGGCAATCCCCGCAGATCCTGCAGGGACCCAGCGGCGCACACCTGCTGGGCACCGACTACGTCGGGCGTGACGTGCTCAGCCGCCTGATGGCCGGAACCCGGCTGTCGGTCCTAGGCGCGCTGGAGGTGATCGTGGTCGGCATGGCGCTGGGTGTGCCCACCGGTCTGGCGTCGGTGTGGGCGGGCCGGGCGGGGGAGTGGTTCGCGCTGCGCCTGTCCGAGACGCTGACCGTACTGCCCTTCACCGTCTTCACGATCGCGGTGGCCGCCACGCTCGGCAACGGGATGAACCAGGCCATGATCGCCGTCGGAATCCTGTCCGCCCCAACCTTTTTCCGGATCAGCCGGGCGGTGGCGCTCGGCTTGCGGACCACCCAGTACGTCGAATCCGCCGAACTGATGGGCGCCTCGACCTGGTGGATCCTGCGTACGCACATGTGGAGCAAGGTGCTGCCGAACGTCGCGGTGGCGGCGGCGCAGGCGTGCGGCGCGGCGCTGCTGATCATCGCCTCGCTCGCGTTCCTGGGCGTCGGCGTGACGCCGCCCACCCCGACCTGGGGCGGCATGCTCGCCTCGGACCTGGGCTATCTGGAATTGCAGCCGTGGGCCCCGCTGTTCCCGGGTGTGCTGATGATGCTCACCGTCGGTGCCCTGAACATCCTGGCCGACTGTCTGCGCGAGGCCGGATCGGACGCGCCCCGCGCGCGTCGCGGACTGCTCCCGCGGCTGCTCGGCCGCAGCCCGTCGATCCGGGCCGCCGCGAACCCCGCACTTCCCAGCAAGGAGCTCGATCGTGTCACTGCCTGATGAACCTGTCGACGAGCCGGTGTTGCGCGTCGACGGTCTGAACGTCGATGTCACCGGCGGGCGTCGTGCGCTGCGAGAGGTTTCCTTCGAGATCGGGCGCGGCGAAACCGTCGGCCTGGTCGGGGAATCGGGGTCCGGGAAGACGCTGACCTGTCGTGCCGTTCTCGGACTGCTGCCGCCCAGCGCCGTAATCCAGGGTGGCACAGTCACTTTGGGTGCGGGGGAGTCCGCGATCGAACTGACCGGCGCCCGGCCCGCCACCTGGCGGCGGCTGCGCGGTACCCGGGTAGCCGCGGTCTTCCAGGATCCGGGCTCGTATCTGAATCCCTCGCTGACCATCGGCTACCAGGTCGCCGAGCAACTGCGGGTGCGCGGCGGGCTGAGCCGTCGCGACGCCCGGGAACGCAGCCGAGAGCTGTTGCGCGAGGTGGGAATTCACGACGCGGATCGGGTCGAGCGGCTGTACCCGTTCCAGCTCTCGGGCGGCATGCTGCAACGAGTGCTCATCGCCATCGCGATCTGTCTGGGCCCGGAGCTGCTGATCGCCGACGAGGCCACCACCGCGCTCGACACCGTCGTCCAAGCCGAGATCCTGGATCTGCTCGAACGGCTGCGGAGCAGCCATCGGCTCAGCCTGCTGCTGGTGACGCACGATCTGGCCGTCGTCGCCCGGACGTGCCAGCGCGTCATGGTGATGTACGCGGGCGAACTCGTCGAGAGCGGGCCGACCGAGGAGGTGCTGCGCGCGCCGCGCCACCCCTACACGCAGGCGCTGCTGCGCGTCGCGTCGCTGGGTGACTGGTCGCGGCGCACACTCGAGACGATCGACGGGCAACCACCGGCCGCGGGCGCGCGGATCGCCGGATGTCGTTTCGCCGCACGGTGTGTGCACTCCGGGCCCGGTTGTGTCGACGGGGTGATTCCGTTCCGCGAGGTCGGTCCGGGACGTTTCGCGCGGTGCGTGCGGGACGAGGTGGCGGCATGAGTACCGCCGTCGAACCACTGCTGCGGGTCACCGATCTGTCGGTCACCTACGGTGTGCCGCGCAAGGGTGTCGGGCTGGGGACCGGGGCGGCGTTGCGGGGTGCGAACCTGGAGGTGTATCCGGGGGAGATCGTCGGCATCATCGGTGAAACCGGTTCGGGGAAAACGACTTTGGCACGTGCCACGGTCGGGCTGACCGCTCCGGCGAGTGGCAGCATCGAATTCGAGGGCCGGGATCTGACCGGGTTGCGCGGTCGCGAACTGCGAAACTTCCGGCGGCAGGGGCGGATTCAGCTGGTGTTCCAGGATCCGCTGCGTTCGCTGGATCCCGATCTGACCGTCGCGCGGCTGGTCGCCGAACCGCTCGAGGTGGCGGGCGGTATCGACGCCGCGACCCGGGCCGAGCGCGCCGATCGCGCGTTGCGGGAGGTCGGGCTCGAACCCGAGGTGGTGCGGGAACGCCGTCCGCGCGAGTTGTCGGGCGGGCAGCGGCAGCGGGTGTCGCTCGCTCGCGCCATCGTGACCGAACCGCGGTTGCTCATCTGCGATGAGCCGGTCAGCGCGCTCGACGTCTCCAATCGCAATCTGGTGCTGAATCTGCTGGACCGGTTGCGGCGCGATCTGGGCGTCGCGGTGGTGATCATCGCGCACGATCTGTCCTCGCTGGCCGGGATCGGCGACCGGGTGGCGGTGTTCTATCGCAGTCGGCTGGTCGAGCAGGGGAATCTGCGCGAGGTCCTGACGCGTCCGGCGCATCCGTACACCGCGTTGCTGGTCGCCTCCGCACCGAGCCTCGGTGACGAGTCCGTGCTCCGGCCCGCCGACATCCGCGTCGACCGGGACGACGCCGGTCCGGTGCACTCCGGCGGCTGTGTGTTCGCCGACCGCTGCCGGTTCGCGGTCGACGCCTGCGCGACCCGGCCGGCACTGCGCGAGGTCGGTGAAAGATGGTCTGCCGCTTGTCATCTCGCCGATCGTTGGCGCGACGACGTAATCGACAACATCCGGCCGGTCTCCACCGGCACACTCACGAAGGGCGACCGATGAGCTACGACGACGTCGAGATCCTGGGCATGATCGGCACCGCCGACGCCTCCGAAACGCGGGCGGGCGACGGTGCGGTGATCGACCCCGAGTACACGATCCGGTTCGCCCGCGCCCACGAGGACGGCGGATTCGATCGGGTGCTGATCGGGTACGGTTCCGGCTGGCCCGAGGGCACCCAGGTCGCGGCCGCGGTGGCCGCGCACACCGAGCGGCTCGGGCTGCTCATCGCGCATCGGCCCGGGGTCGTGCATCCCACGCTGGCCTCGCGGCTGTTCACCACGCTCGACCAATTCTCCCGTGGCCGTGTGGCTTTGAACATCGTCACCGGGAGTACCGATGTCGAGCAGCGTCGCGAGGGGGACTACCTCCCGCACGACGAGCGGTATGCGCGCACCGACGAATATCTCCAGATCCTGCGTGGCGCATGGGATTCCGGTGATCCGCGCGACTTCGAGGGCGACTACTACCGTTTCGAGGGTTTCCACCCGCAGGTCCATCCGTACGAGGGCAGGCATCTCGAGCTCTTCTTCGGCGGTAGCTCTCCGGCGGCGTATTCGGTCGGTGCCCGGCACGCCGACACCTACATGCTGTGGGGCGAACCGCTGCGCGAGACCGGCGAGCAGATCGCCACCGTCACCGAGTTGGCGGCGGCAGCGGGACGTGCACGGCGGCCGCGGATTTCGGTCTCGTTCCGGCCGATTCTCGGTGCCACCGACGAGGCCGCCTGGGAACGCGCGCATCGCATTCTGGACACCATCACCGACGGCGTCGGCGGGGCACACAACCTGCGTGCCAACCAACTTCACCCGCGCGGCGTCGAACCGCAGAACGCGGGTTCGCAGCGGCTGCTGGCCGTGGCCGAGAAGGGGGAGCTGCACGATCGGTGCCTGTGGACACCGACCGCGAAAGCCGTTGGTGGCGGCGGCAATTCGACCGCGCTGGTGGGATCGCCCGAGACGGTGGCGGCCGCGCTGCTGGACTACATCGAGATCGGGGTGGACACGGTACTCATCCGTGGCTACGACCCGTTGCAGGACGCGATCGACTACGGCCGGGATCTGCTGCCGCTGGTGCGCCAGGAGTTGGCCCACCGCAAGGCAACTCGGGTCGAGCGGGCGGTGGTCTAGCGGATGCGGCCGTTGCACGGGGTGCGCGTCGTGGAGTTCGCCCACGTCGCGGCCGGACCGTTCGTCGGGATGCTGCTGGCTGATCTCGGTGCGGATGTGGTGAAGGTCGAACCGCCCTCGGGTGATCAGATGCGGGCGTGGCCGCCGTTCGCCGATGACGGTGCGGAGCGGTTCAGCCACAATTTCGCGTCGGTCAATCGCAACAAGCGGTCGGTCGTCGCGGATCTGCGGGATCCGGAAGACCTTGCGCGAGTGCGTGATCTGGTCGCCGCCGCGGATGTGCTGGTGGAGAACTATCGGCCGGGAGTGTTGGATCGTCTCGGCGTCGGGTACGAGCAGGTGCGGCATCCCGGGCTCGTGTATTGCTCGATTTCCGGTTACGGGTTGACCAGCCCGTACGTTGATCACGGTGCGTATGACGTTGTGATTCAAGGGATGTCGGGTCTGATGAGCGTCACGGGCGAACCCGATGGCGGACCGGTGAAGGCGGGAGTTCCGGTGGGGGACTTCACCGCTGGGCTCTATGCCGCCTACAGCATCGCCGCCGTGCTGCCGCAGGTTCGTGCCGAGGGGCGGTCCGTGCGGTTGGATTGTCCGATGCTGGACTGTCTGCTCGGGGTGTCGGCGTTGCAGACCAGTGAGTTCTGGGGGTCGGGGAAGGAACCGGCCCGGTTGGGGACCGCGCATCCGCGCAATGCGCCGTATCAGGGATTCGCCGCTGCGGATGGGGATTTCACCGTTGCGGCCGGTAACGATCGGTTGTGGGCCGCGGTCGCGGAGGTGGTCGGGGTCCCTGAGTTGGTCGGTGATCCGCGTTTCGTGACGCAGTTGGATCGGGTCGCGCATCATGCCGAGTTGGCGGGGATTCTGCAGGAACGGTTCGTGACCGAGAAGCGTGCGCATTGGATCGATGAGTTGCGGGCGCGGGGAGTGCCGTGCGGGCCGGTCAATTCGTTCGGGGAGATTCTGTCGGGGGAGCATGTGCGCGGCACCGGGTTGGTCGGTTCGCTCGATGTTCCGGTCGCCGGGCCCACTCCGACCGTTGTGTTCCCGGTGCGGATCGAGGGGCAGGACGCTCGGCTCGACCGCGGCGCGCCTCGGCTCGGTGGCGATGACGAGGTTTTCGACGAGTGGTGTGGCAAGTGACTCTCGTCGTGGAACGTGGTGATGTCTGGGACGTTCGGCTCGATCGTCCGGCGGCGGCCAATGCGTTGTCGTCCGGACTGGTCGAAGCGCTGCACGAGGTGCTCGATCAGGCGACGGTGGAGCGTCCGAAAGCGTTGGTGCTCAAAGGGAATCAGCGGCACTTCGCGGCAGGCTTCGATTTGACGGGGCTCGCCGGTGAGTCGGATGCCTCCCTCGCGCATCGTTTCCTGAGGATCGGGCTGTTGCTCGAAAAGCTTGTCGCAGCACCATATTTGACAGTCGCTGTGGTCGAGGGCAGTGCGTTCGGGGCGGGGGCGGATCTGGTCGCCGCGTGCGATCATCGGCTCGCCGGACCCGATGCCCGATTCGCCTTTCCTGGTCCGCGTTTCGGGGTGGTGCTCGGAACGGCCCGTTTGCGTGCGATTGCCGATCCTTTGGTATTTCTCGGCGGCGCAACGGTTTCCGCCGCTGACGCCGGGGGACTGGTGACCGGTAATCCTGACGATCTCCCCGGAATCCTCGACGCCTGGTCGCACATCGATCCGGCAACCCGTGCCGCGCTACTGGCCGCGGCCCGGCCGGTCCACGATGCCGACGCGGCCCTGGCCGTACTGACCCGCTCGGTCACCACACCCGGCCTGCACGCCCGCCTGACCGCGTACCGCCGACGTGCGCTACCGCCCCGATCCCACAGTGAGGAGCTGTCATGACCCGACCACCGATCGTCGCGGTGCAGACCGACGTACCCGAGTTGGCGGCATTCGCCGACACCGTCGCGCACCTCATCGCCGACATCCCCGACGAGCGCGCGCTGACCGAGGCCATCCGCGAGGCGCTCGACACCGTTCTGACCAGCGGATTCGAGCTGCCCGCGGCGAAGACGCGACCCGATCCCGACCACTACGTGATGTACCCGCTGCACGTCGATCCCGACGGCGCCTTCTCCATCGCCAGCGCGGTGTGGAACGTCGGCCAGGGCACACCCGTGCACGGCCACGAGACCTGGGGCGTGGTCGGCATCCACAGCGGCACCGAGGTCGAGACCCGCTTCCGCAAGCCGTCGGCCGAGAACGAACCGCTGGTCGAGGCGGGCACCTCGGAGTGGACCAGCGGCCAGGTGACGGTCTGCTGCACCACCGACGACGACGTGCACCAGGTGCGTTGCGGCGGTGACGAACCCGTCATCGGAATCCACGTGTACGGCGCGGACATCGGCACCCTCCCGCGCCGTTCCTACAACCCGGAAACCGGTGCGGTGCACTGGTTCACCTCCGCTTGGGCGACAGGAGCCACCGAATGACCACCGTGCAGACCCAGCCGACCACCGGAGTCTGGGACGAGCCCCAGGGCGCGACCCCGCGCGGCACCGTCATCCTGCTACCCGGCCGTGGTGAGACCGCCGCGTCCTACGCCCGCCTGGGCCGCCGGCTGGCCGCCGACGCCTACCGAGTGCGTTACGTCCCAGTGGAACTCGACGACATCGCCGCCACCCGAGCAGCCATCGAAGCGCTGTTGGCCGACGAATCCCTGCCCGCGCCCCGTGTCCTCCTCGGTTCGGACAGCGGTGCCGCCCTCGCCGCGCATCTCGGATCGGAGTTGTCCGTGGAAGGCGTTGTGCTGGCGGCGATTGCACTTCCATCACCGGGAAACTCCGTGCCCGACAAGGCAATTACAGATTGGGCCGACGAAATCGATGCCCGCACCGCCTGCCCCGTACACCGCGCCGTACTCACCACCGACAACGAATTCACCCGCGGCGCAATAACGTCCCCACTTCCCTGGAACACCATCACCCTCACCTCCGCTCATCCCACCCTCGCCCTGCACGGCACCGCCGACCGCATCACCCCACTCGCCGCGGCCCGCACCGCATACACGCAATCCCCCCGCACCGACGTCCGCCTGATCCAAGACGGCCGCCACGACATCCTCAACGACGTAGCCCACCGCTCCGTAGCGGCCACCATCATCCTGTTCCTCGAATCACTCCGCCTGAGCCCCACCCTCGCCCCGGTCGTCACCACCCTCGACTGAGAGCGCACGTCGGTTGCCCCGACATGTCGTGAGCCGCCGGTACGGCGCGATGTGGTCACCGGCGGCGGTCGCGACTACTCGTGCGTCTGGTCGGCGTCGTAAACCTGTGTGGTTCCGGGGGTTCCGTCCGAACGGGTCCAGTTGACGACGAGTTCGTCGCGGTGGCCGAAGCGGACCAGGTGGCGGCCGATGACGTCCTCATAGGTGGCGGCGGAATCCGCTGACGTGGTCAGGGTGATGACCAAAGCTGTTGCGGTGCTGCGCAGGTCGGCGGTCGCGGCCCCCTCGGACATGTCGAGTGTGCCGTGGGCTCCGGCCTCGTCCCAGGTGGCGACGGATCGACGGCCGAGGTGGGAGGTGAGCTGTTTGCCGTAGCGGGCGGCGCGGTCGGTGGCGACGGTGGCTGTGCTGGTGATGGTCATCGTGTCTCTCCCGTTCGGTCAGTGAGTGTGACCCAGACTACATACTGACCAATTGACCGATCCGGTCAGTACTCTCGGCTGCATGAGCGAGAAAAGGCGCGCACGGGTTCTGGTCGTAGGGATGGGGATCGGCGGGATCGCCACGGCGGCACGGCTTTACCGGGCCGGATGGGATCCGGTGCTCATCGAACGTTCGCCGGGGCGGCGCTCGGGCGGTTACTTCGTGGCGCTGTTCGGTGCCGGGAAGGCGGCGGCGGGTCGGCTGGGAATTCTCGAGCACCTGCACGATCGCGCGTCCTCGCAACCCGGTCTGGATATCGATCGAACGGGCAGGTCACGATCGGGGATGACGTACGCCGACATGCCCGGTCAACCGTGGCTGATGCTGCGCGGTGATGTGGAGTCCGCGGCGTTCGCCACCCTGCCCGAGGACGTGCAGCTGCGTTACTCGACTGTGCCGACCGCCATCGCACAGGATGCGGACGGCGTGGATGTGACGCTGCTGGACACGGCGTCGGGCGCATCCACCACCGAACGATTCGACCTGGTCGTGGGCGCGGACGGCCTGCGCTCCACGGTCCGCTCGCTGGTCTTCGGTCCGCACGAGGGGTATCTGCGCCGGATGGGCTACATGATCGCCGCGTTCGAATACCACGGCACCCCACCGGGTTTGGCCGCCAGACAGGCCGCCACCCTGCTCGAGCCGGACCGTTCGATGTGGGTGTTCGCCTTCGAGGACCACGATCCGACCATCCTGCTGAGTTATCGCACCGACGACGTGGACGCCGAGTTCACCCGCTCACCCGCCGAAAGCGCCCGAGCCGCGTTCGGCGCGCAACCGCCCGGCGGCACCCTGGGCGCGGTACTGGACGCGCTGGACGACAGCGACACCGTGCTGTTCGACTCGGTCGAACAGGTCCGGATGCCCGCCTGGCATCGGGGCCGAGTGGTCCTGGTCGGCGATTCCGCGTGGTGCGTGACCCTGTATGCCGGGATGGGCGTCTCCTCCGCGCTGGCCGGGGCCGACCTGCTCGGAGCCATGCTCGAACGGCATCCCGACGATCCGGCGAAAGCCTTGGCCGCATGGGAACAGGGCATGCGGCCCTACGTCACCCACTATCAGGACGCGGCCCCCGCCGATCGGCGAATCTTCGTGGTGGACAACCGGTTACAGATCCTGCTGCGCCGGTTCATTCCCGTGCTCGGCAAGACCAGCCTGGGCAGGCGGCTCGCCGAACGGATCATGCGGGTCGAGGAGATCCGCACCTACAAGAATGCGGATATCGTTGGCGAAGCCCTGGGTGAACCGCCCTACCGTCACGAGGAGCTACCCGTTGCCTGAACTGCCCGGCCCCACCCCGCCCAAGGCGGCACGCATCCTCGCCGCCGCGGGTGAGTTGCTGCTGGGCCGCGGCAGCAAGGGCGTCACCATCGCCGAGGTCGCCCGCCGCGCGCACATCGGCAAGGGCACCGTCTACCTGTACTGGAAAACCAAGGAAGACCTGCTGCTCGATCTGGTCTGCCGAGACTTCCTCGCCCTCGCCGACGGCCAGATCACCGCCCTCACCGACGATCCGGACCTGGCCCGCCCCTCCCGGCTCTGCGTCCACATGCTGCACCGCTCCGCCGCCCACCCCTACGTCACCGCGCTACACGGTAACGACGACGAACTCCTCGGCGTCCTCACCCAGGACCCCCGCTCGACCACCCTCCTGGACACCCTCGGCCCCGACGCCCTGATGCGACAGATCCTCCCCATCTGGCGCACCCACAACCTGGCCACCACCACCTGGCCCCTCCCCGACCAGGCCTTCGCCCTCGACTCCCTGATCTCCGGCTTCCTCGTCACCACCCACCGCTTCTCCCACCCCCCAACCGAAGACTCCGACCGCGTAATCGCCGCCGCCGTAACCGCCCTACTGGGCCCCGAACAAGCCACCCCCGCCCAAATCCACGCCGCGGCCACCACCGGCATCCGCTCCCTCACCGAAAACCGCACCATCGCCCTGGACCTGCTCGCCCAACCGGCGAAGCTCGGCCGGTAAGCCGGCTGCCGGGGCGCTCTCGATCAATCGGCCACCGCCACTGAGCCACTGCCGAATCGAGCCACACGGTCCTTCTCGAGTTGCCGGAGCCGACGTTCGATCTCGGGGTCATGGGCCACGACGCCGAGATCTGCGCGCAAGACGCGGCGCTGCAGCCACACGCCGTCCGATACCGGCCCGTCGAACCACTGGAACAGCTCCTCGACGGTCACCGGACTGTCTGCACCGTGGAGGGCGCGTAAGGCGCTGTAGCCCAGGCCGAAGCAGTCATTCAGCTCGGCGGCCACATCCAACGCGGATTCAGGCAGCACCATCTGAGCCCTCGAGAACAGGTCCCGGTACGTCGACCGCGTCGGTTCGAGCTGCTCAGGTATGGGAATCGTCCCGGCACGTTGCAACTCGGCGAGATGGTCGCGAACTACGGTCCGGTAGCTACGCGTGGCTGTGTTGAGTTCGGCGTACAGCACCTGCTTCTGTTCCTGCGCCGCCAGGCTGGTCGCGTCTCGACGCTCGTCTTTGCGTTGTCGGCGTTGAATCTCGGCATCCAGACGCTTGCCGCGAAGCGCCGCGAGTTGGGATAGGGACGCTGCACTCACGGTGCCCAGCACGCCCACAACAGCGACTCCCAAGCCCATCAGATCCGCACTCATACAATGGATTATCGGTCACTTGACCGGATGCGAGGGCCGCCCGGAGGCGAGATCCGGTCACTCGTGAGGAGGACATCAGTTATCCGGAAGCTCGTCACTGCTCACGAACGTGTGAACTCTCCCCAGCGACTGCTTGGAATCCGCGCACATCTGATCGACGACGAAAGCGCATCCGACCAGCTCCGCACCCGCACCTTCTACCAGCGCTCGCACCGCCAGAGCTTGGCTTCCCGTCTCGATCCAACCGTCCACCAGCAACACCCGGTCGGCCGGGCTCAACGATGCCCGCTGGATCCGTAACACGTAACGGAACGCACTCGCCGACCAATCGGAGCTCGGCCGGTAGGCCGGCTGTCGAGGCGATCCGATGGTTGGTTCGCGGTCGATATGCCCGGTTACGATGTGGGCATTCGGGGGAGCGTGAGTCTGTGCCCCGGACGAGCGGGACGGGAGAGTTCATGCGGTATCCGGGTGGCAGAGACAGCTACGTGCGGCGGTTCGCCGGAGTGTTCGCGTGAGCAACGGGGGAGCCGGGCGGGTTTTCGGCGTACTCGGGGGGCTGGTCGTCGGTGTGCTGGTGACATCCGTTGCGGCGGTCGCCTTGTTCATGGATCGCGTCCATACGTTGCGTACCTATCCCGCGCCGACGCCGAGCGTCTATGCCGCTTCGGTGAAAGAGGTTCGTAGTCCGATGGATTCGGGGCGTGACGAAGTGTGGTTGGGCCGGCTGGATGGGGGCGAGGTGGTGCGTGGGCATGTGGTGCCGATCCCATTGGGGTGGGGAATCGAGCCGCGCATCGAGTGGCGGACGGATGTGGTTGTGTTGCGGTTCGAGCCGGGTGGGGAGATTCGGGTTCCGATGACGATGGTGATCGATCGGCGGTAGGTCGCGGATTGGTGCGCTCGCATCTTCTAGGCCGGAAATGTAACAAGTTGTAGTCTTGTCCGGAGTTCGAACAAGGGCTATAACCTTGGTATTTGCTTTCCGGGGCGACAAGCTTCGGGAACGTGTTTCAGGTCCTGGAAGGGGTCTAGATGGTGTGGGATGCGACCACGGATGTGTTGGTGGTGGGGTTCGGGGCCGCGGGGGCCTGTGCGGGGTTGGAGGCGCGGGCGGCGGGGGCGGAGGTGTTGGCGGTGGATCGGTTCAACGGGGGTGGGGCGACCGAACTGTCGGGTGGGATCGTGTATGCGGGCGGGGGGACCGTGATTCAGCGGGAGGCGGGGATCGGGGATACGTCCGAGGCGATGCTCGCGTATCTGACCCGGGAGGTCGGTGACGCGGTGCGCCCGGAAACGTTGCGGCGCTTCGTGGATTCGAGTCCGGAGATGATCGAGTGGCTGATGGGGCACGGGGTGCCGTTCGAGGCGTCGGTATGCCCGTACAAGACTTCGTATCCCGACAATCGGTACTACCTGTACTACTCCGGTAGCGAATGTTCGGGGGAGTTCCGCGCGGTGACGCCGCCGGTGCAGCGCGGGCATCGGGCGAAGGGGAAGGGCGCGTCGGGCAAGAAGATCTATCAGCCGCTCGCGCGCGCCGCGATGCGCGCCGGTGTCGAATTCCGGCCGCACACCAGGGTGGTGGCGCTGGAGAGCGACGAGGACGGCCGGGTCATCGGCGTCCGGGCACGCACCATGGCCGGCGCGCCGCCCTCGATCCGCAGGCGGTTCGCCGCGATGGCCGCGATCGCCGCCAAACCGGGCATCTACTATCCGCCGCTGCGCCGGATCCTGGAAGGTCGGCTCGACGCACTCGAAAGCCGGTACGCCCGGGTGGTGCGGATTCGTGCCCGTCGAGGCGTAATCCTGTGCGCGGGTGGATATATCGCGAATCGAGAACTGCTCGCGCGCCATGCGCCGGGCTACACCGGCGGCCTCGCGCTGGGCACCACCGGAGACGACGGTTCCGGTATCGAACTCGGCGTCGCGGCCGGTGGTGTGGCCGAACGCATGGACAACGTCTCGGCATGGCGGTTCATCGCCCCGCCGAGTGCCTTCTACGGCGGACTGCTGGTGAACGAGCAGGGACAACGGTTCATCGACGAGACGCGCTACGGCGCGGCGGTCGGCAACGCCCTGGTCCGCGAGCAGGGCGGCAAGGGCTGGCTGTTCGTCGACGCCGAGACCATGCGTCGCGCGCGCGGACAGCTGTCGGACGAGGCCATCTGGTTCCAGCGGTTGCAGGCCGAATCACTGTTGCGCACCTCGGCGATCAGCGCCGACACCGTGGCGGAGGTGGCGCGACGGGCCGGTATCCTCCCGGACGGTCTGACGGCGACGATCCGCGCGCACAACGATGCCATCTCCACCGGCGCACCCGACCCGATGGGCAAACCGGCCGATTTCACCCACCCGATCGGCCCCGGCCCCTACACCCTGCTGGACGTCTCGGTCCGCCCGAAACTGACCAACCCGTGCCCCATGTTCACTCTGGGCGGCCTGGCCGTGGACGAGGACACCGGCGCGGTGAAATCAGCTGCGGGAGAACCGATTCCGGGCCTGTATGCGGCCGGACGCAGCGCGATCGGAATCTGCTCGGAGTCCTACGTGAGCGGCCTGTCGATCGCGGACTGCGTCTTCTCCGGCCGCCGCGCCGCCAGATCGGCATCGGCCCGACTGGTCGAAGCCGTCGACTGACCGCCCCCGCGGCACCCGTCCTCGGGGTCGCCGACCACTGCCCGGTGAATGGCCTCCCGGCACACAACTGACGCCCACGACCTACCGCGCGTCACCCTCGCAGTATGCCTTGATGAAGATCTGGCGCTGACCGCCGCCGCTGTCATGGATGACGATCCAGCGGGCGGGGGATGGGGGATGGTAGTCGGAGAAGCTGATATTCCCCGTGTCGGTTTTCAAGGGGTACGCCAGGCTCTGGGCCATCCACTGTTCCGAGCGCCATTCGGTCGGCACACCGGGAGTGGATCGGCCCAGAGCGGACAGTTTCTCGAAGGATTCCACCTGGTCGCTCCGGGTCTCGACGATGGCGGAAATCGTTCGGCCCGAACCGAAGTCGGCGGCGCGATGCTGGGCGACGACGTTCGGTGCGGCAGCGAAGTGAATATTCGCGCAGGTGGCCAAGTCGTCGAGAACGGGTTTCTCGGTCGTGCCGCATCCGGCGAGCAAGAATGCGGACGACAGCAGCAGAACGACGGCGTGTCTCACAGACTCCCTATCCAGAACATCGGGACATTGCTGGTATCGCCGCTCACGCGGAAGCTACGCGCCCAACCGGCCGCCTCGAGCTGGCGCATGTCTGCGTCGACATTGGTCTTGAAGCTGTAGATCGGATCATCGAGCTCGAAATGTCGGGATTGGTCGAAATTATAGTAGTCGTAGATGTATACGACATAGTCTATCTCGCACAGGAGCTCGTTACCGTCCTTGGTGACCGTCGTGTCGCTGCCGATGGCTATGGAGAAGTGAGCGAGCGCGTCGACGACGTCGGGATTATCGGTCGGAAAGGTCAGCATCCAATCGGTGGTGATTTCTCTGGTTGTCCCGGTCTGAGGATCCTTCCTGGCGACGTCCTGAATGTATTTCAGGCCGTCGTCGATCTTCTTGCCGACGTCATTGGTTGCCAATATCTCCCAAACCTGGTCGTCGGTGAGGACGTATCTGAAATCGGGTCCGTTGTTGCCGATATAGAGATCGAACAGGTCGGAGGCGAAGTCGTACCCGTGCACGTCGAAGAACAATGCGACATATCCGGCCTCGGAGGCGTTCATGGCTGCTTCGAACTTGTCCAGCCATCCGTCCGCAGAACCATATTTCACGACGTTGTCCGGAATGGCGGGTTCAGGCGGCGGATGCAAGGCTCTGCTCCCACCATACGTTGTTTCCGAAACCGTAACGGATCGTCCCGTAATCGACCGCCACCTTTTCCTGGGGGACGAAGAGCGCGCCGGTCGGTTCGGCGATCGGGGTGCCCGGCTCGTATGCCAGCGCGGTGTGGATCCGATCCATGATGTTCGTGATCGAGTTACTCCTGGCCTCGGCGTCGTTTCGTACGGTGTCGACAGCGGTGGTGATCTGCGATTTGTACGAACCTCGCATCGGCCGATCCGCGATCAGCGCCCAGACGCCGACCGGGAGGGTGATGCCGAGAATGTTCAGGGGCTGCATGAGTCCCGTGGTCACCGCCGCCGCCTGATTGTGGACGAGTCGCTCCAGGCATTCGCCACCCTTTTCGAGGGTTTTGCCGATGATCTCCATATCGGTACCACGCTGCGATATTCCGCTGTGCAGGGTGTGCATGGCGGTGGTGTATGAATCGGCGGCTGTTCCCGACCATTTCGAGGTCAGCCACTGCGACCCGCCACTCAGGTTATCGGAGGTGAAGGAGTCGTTGATGCCGAGTTGCCGGATTCGCTTACCGATGGTCTGGACGTGTTCCCAGTCGTCCGCCAACGGTGCGAGGTATCGGGCGGCTGGTTTGATCCCGATCGATTGATTCAAGCCATCGTCGAAAATGGACACGATGTCGTGAGCGCCCACAACGGCCTTCTTGGTCGTGCGGCTGCTCGTCTGGATATCGGGAAGTTCGGGCAGATGCATGTCGCCGAACCGGATGCTGTCGGCCGGCGTGCGGTATTCGGCTGTCGTGAATGGCGAGACCGCGGAAATTTCCGTCGCCGAAGAATCGTCCTCACGCTGGAATGTATGTCGTGCGTCGCCCAGTTTCGTGCCGAACGTGACGATCCTGCCGTGGTTGTCTCGTCCGAGGGACGATACTCGATCCTGGAAATTCAGGAACGACGGCGTCAAGGTCGCCAGTAATCCGGATGTATTGCCCGGAAGCGAAACAGCGGCGGAAATTCGTGACGCGTTGGACAGAAAATGCTCGCCGATATCATTCAAATCCATGGAGAATCCATGGAGAGCAGCAGGTGTGACAAAAATTTCACTCATACAGGTCACAAACCCCCTCGGTCGACCTGATTTTGGTGGATCGTCCGACCGTGCTGGTCGGACCAGTATCCGACCTCCACGATACCGCCTGTCATCCTGGTTCGGTCGAATACTCGCGAAATCGATTGATCGGCAACATGATTCGAGGGGCTGCCCGCTGCCGCGATCGAACTCCGGCACGCCGATTCCGACGGCCGGTACGCGCGTGTGGCAAACTCGTCGCCGCGGCGGGCTGGCATGCCTGGCGTGACGACATCGCCTCGGCGGTCGAACCCGAACTCATGCTCGACCCGCGCCCGGACGGCGGCGAATCCATCGCCTACGACTTCATCCTGGACCGCGCCTGAACCGGCACGGCCCGAACACATTTCGAGATCAGGAGAGCACATGCTGTTCCACGTGCGAATGGATGTCCAGCTGCCACACGACCTTTCGGTCGAGGCGCACGCGGATGTGCTGGCTCGGGAGAAGGCATACAGCCGGCAGTTGCAGCGGTCCGGTAAGCGGCCGCAGCTGGCCACCCACCCGTCCGAGATCTGAACGGATCCGATCGTGTCGATACTCGCCACCGAATTCGGTCCCGTCGGATACACCGATGACGGCAGTGGTCCCGCCCTGGTCTTCGTGCATGGTTTCCTGTTCGACAGACGTATGTGGCGTAGACAGATCGAGTCCTTCACCGCGATCGGTTACCGCGTGATCTGCGTCGACATGGTCGGTTTCGGGGACAGCGCGGTGGCGGGTGGGCCGATCGCGATGGGCATGCAGTCTCGTGCGGTGCTCGCGGTCCTGGACGACCGGGGTATCGATCAGGCGGTGCTGGTCGGTTACTCGATGGGCGGTCAGGTGGTCCTCGATCTCTTGACGAAGAATCCCGAAAGGGCAAGTGCGGCAGTATTTTCCGATACTTTCGCAGGTCTCGATTCGCCGGAGGTGGTGGCCGGTCGGCTGGCGCTGGCCGATCGGCTCGAAACCGAGGGCGTGCACAAGTACGCGGAGGAATTCCTACCATTGGTGCTCAGTGCACGCACCGTGCACGAGCGTCCGGAAGTCGCCGCCCACGCTCGCGCCATGATGGCTGCCGCCCATCCGATGATCGCCGCGGCCGCCCTGCGTGGCCGCGCGGCGCGCCCCGACTACACCGAAACCGCACGCACACTGGATATTCCGACTCTCGTGCTCGCCGGTGCGGAAGACGTCTTCGACCGCGGCGTCCTGGCTGCCGAACTGGCCGCGCTGATTCCCGCCGCCCAACTCGCGATCATCCCCGAAGCCGGTCACACCCCCAGCATGGAGACGCCCGACGTCTTCGACAGCGTCGTGCGGGAGTTTCTCGAACGGCACTCCGGGGAGATCGCCGCGCAGCCGCCTGTCCGGCACGTCGGCGATCAGGAGCCGACGGAGGTCCAGCAGGAAGTACCGGACGACCACGATCTCGTTCCCGACTGACGGGACAACCGAATTGGTCGGGTGGCGATCGCAGCCCGAATGACTGTGCACCGGAACGCTTTCGGTGTTCGATTCCGTGGGGCCACCGAGATTCGTGAGCGGGCCGTGCGACTGGTCACGGCCCGCTCGACCTCCTACACCCGATCGGCAGCCGCGATGGCAGCGCTCTTGGGATCACCCGATGGCAGGGCGATATCGGTGTCCAAGGACAGCGGCTGGCCGAAATTCGGTGTGCCGTCGGCGTTCCAGGTGAATTTCTGGGCGCGGGTGGTGCGGCCGTCGTAGGTGTACTCGCTGGTGGTTTTGCCGTGGTAGGCGATCCAGTCCTCGGTGCCGTCGGGGCTCTGGAAGAAGCTGTTCGAGCCGGGGCCGAAGACGTTGGCGGCGTCGTTGCGGCTGAATACGGCGCTGGGGGACTGGGTCCAATTGTCGGGGTTGAGCGGGTCGGCACCAGGCGGGAGGGTGCGCATCCACAGCTGATAGTCCGGTTTGCCCGTGTCGCAGGTGGAGTAGATCAGGTAGGTGGTGCCGTTGCGCTGGATCGTCGCCGGCGCCTCCCGCACCTCGCTGCATCCGCCCGCCGACGGCAGGTACACCGCCGGACCGGACAGTGTGACCGGATCGCTCATCGGCGCGATCTGCAACAGATTCGTCGGCCCGCTCCACAGCAGATAGTACTTGCCGTCGAGGATCAGCAACTCCGGATCGATCGCCCAGGCGTCCCCGAGCTGACCCACGAATGTGTACGGGCCCAACGGATCCGAGCCCGACGACTTCAACACGTAGATGCGATGGGCGTCGTTGCTGCCGTCGCTGGCGGTGTAGTAGAAGTACCAATTCCCTTGCACCAGCCGGAAACACGCCGCCCACATATCCTGATTGCGAGACGGAGTCGTATCGGTCCACACCGTATTGGGCTGCGCCGCAGCAAGATCCGCCAGCGAGGCCGCCTTCCAGATCTGTAAGGAGCCGCCCTGGGTGGTGGACAGATAGTAGTTCCCGTCGTAGTAGGTCAGGAACGGGTCCGCCCCCGGATTGAGCGGATTACGAAACGTCCCAGTGGTTCCCGCCCCCGCGGCGGCTGCATTCTCGGTCATACGAACGCTCTTACCCCTCATCGTCGATGTCGTAACATGCTTCCCGGCAGACGATGCCCGCCCGCCGCCGATCACCCCGCCACATCGTATAGTCGACGTGCCGTGTGGGATTGGGCGGCGTGATCAGCTGGGGAGGAGTATCCGATGAGCGATGTCGAGGTCGCGAAACCGAACCTGGTGACATGTTGCCGGGCGTTCGGCGGTCTGCCGCTCGGTGTCATCCGTCCGCGGCGTCCCGATCACGGGTTCCTGGCATCCCTGACCGATCACGGATTGCCCACGGCCACAACGACAGTCGAGATCATCACGCTGCCGCAGCGGGAACGGATGGTCCCGACTCCCGGTATCGCCGAAGGAGTCTGGCGGCCCGCGCTGACCCCCAACCTGATCAATGCCTTCATCATCCGCCACCCCGAGGCGACCATCCTGGTCGATCCGGGCGTCTGCGTGGGCGTCATCGATCGCGCGGTCGCCGACCTGCCGTGGATCCTGCGAATAGCCGTCAAACCCCGCCGCGACGTCATCGACATCCGCCAGGCCCTCACCCTCGCCGAAATCGACCCCGCCACCATTGATTTCGCCCTCCCCACCCACCTGCACTGGGACCACGTCGCCGGACTGCTCGACCTCCCCGGCCTCCCCGTGCACCTCCACCGCCCCGAACACGCCTGGATGACGAGCGACCGCATCGCCCCCCAGGGCGGCGTCCGCCCCGCCCTGCACAACAGACCCACAACCCTCTACGATCTCGACGGCCCACCGATCCTGACCTTCTCCCGCACCCTGGACCTCTTCGGCGACCACTCCGTAACCCTCGTGGACCTCCCCGGCCATACCCCCGCCAGCATCGGTATCCTGGCCCAAACCCCCACCGGCCCAACCCTCCTCGCAGGCGACGCCATCTGGAGCCACACCCAAATCGACCACTTCCGCCAAAAGGCGTCCTACCCCGGCCTCCTGGCCGACGCCGACCGCGACGCAGCCTGGCAAACCCTCCACCGCCTCCACGCCATCCGGCATCGAGTCACCATCCAACCCAGCCACGACCACAGCGTTCATCCGTGACCGGTCGGTTGCCGAAGGCCGCCCGTTCCATTCCGACGCCGAAAACCCAACGGCCCGAGATGAACTCGGGCCGTTGATCCTTCGGACTGTCGCCTCCAGCAGCCGGGCCGACAGCATCGATGACGAACTCCAGCTGGGCCTTCGAATACCCCGCTATCTGATCGAGTCGGCCAACCGATCGGCATAAGGCGCAGTGAACCTCCCGACGATGGGCAGCCCCGCCCGCACACCACCGCTGTTGTTCGCCTGAACCATCGCCATGACCCAAACGACAACCGCGAAGACCCCGACGGCGACCCCGACAAGGCTGAAAATGATCCCGAAAACGCCGAGCAACGAGCCGACCACACTCAACACAATATTGACCACCGACACGGCCCCGAAGAAGACGATCGATTGCGAGGCATGGAATTTCACATCAGGATCATCCTTCCCCACAAACAGAAAAATGATCCCGGTGAGCCACCCCAGCGCATACGCCAGCATCGCACTGGTCTTCTTGTCCAAGCCACCAGGCTGTGATTGATTCGCAGGAAACTGAGAAGATGTCATGCCCCGAGTACACCCCCCACCCACCCCCTACCGATCCCAACTTTCACCACGAACCCGCAGCTGTCCTCTGGAACGTGTGTCTGCGGTGTACTCAGCGAACCCTGCGCTGCGGCGGGGTTTGCGGGGGTCGGGTTGGCCAGTACCGGTTCAGAGTGTCGCTGATGCCCGCCCTCGCGACTTGTCACAGCGCTTTCGGACCTCGACGTGGTTGGGCGTCGACGCTCGGGTGAGGACCGCGGTCGACGTTGGCGTCATGGAACGACTCATGCACATCTCAATGCGGATCTGCTGGGAGCGTGGACATTTCGTCTCGCTTCCGAGCCTCTGCAACAGCATCGGTATAGAGTTCGGTCGTCAATTCGTCTTCGGATATATCGAGTTCGGCCAGCACTGTCCGCAGATCGGCCAACGCCTCCTGGAGGTCCTGCTCGGCAGCTTGCGTTTCCAGCTCGACGAACGTACCGGCAATCTCGGGCACGGTGACGATTGTCGCCAACATATCGCGCCCCGCGCTCACGAATCTGAAATTCTGGCAATGCTTGGTCAACTCGATGACAGGTATGTAACCGAGACGTTCGATGATCTCCTCCAGCGGCTTTCGCTCGCCAACCAGGGTCTCGAATTCAGGTTTGGAACCGGTCGCGGCATCGACGGTCGCGTCCGAAGTCCGGTGTAAATCAGTGGGTTGCGGCTTCGGTGGGTGATGTTACGCGGTGGCGCTGACAGGTTCGGCGGGTTCGGTGGTGGAGGGCTGGGTCCGCAGTGGCCGGGGTGGTTGGAGCAGGCTGCGGCGCAGGTCCTGGAGGTGGCGCAGGCCGGTGGGGGTCATGGCGACACCGCGCCAGCCGCGGGAGGCGCGGTCGAGCACGGCCCAGACGATCCCGAGGCAGCTGGTTTCGCCGGGGAATCGGCCGATGACCTTGGCGCGGCGGCGGGTTTCGCCGAAGGTGCGCTCGATGAAGTTCGAGTGCCGGATGCGGTGGTGGTGCTCGGTGGGGAACCGCAGGTAGGCGGTCAGGCCATCGCGGTCGGTGGCGAGGATCTTCATCGCTGCGGGATATGCTCTGGCATAACGCTTTTCGAACTTGGCCAGCCGGGTGTCGATGAGTTCGACGAGCTTCGGGCCGGGTGCGGTGGGCAGTTTCTCGGTGTCGAAGCAGGCCCAGTAGCCGTCGCGGATCTCGGCCTGCATGCCGACGGGGATCTTGGCGAGCACGTTGCGCAGGCGGTGGATCAGGCATCGTTGGCGCAGCGCGGCGGGGAATACCTGCTCGACGGCGGCGATCAGGCCGGCGGCGCCGTCGGAGACGACCAGCAGCGGGGATGCCAGGCCGCGGTCGCGCAGGTCGGTCAGGAACCCGGTCCAGGCGTCGGTGGATTCACCGGAACCTGTTGCCAGGCCGACGAATACGGGTTTCCCTTCGATGCTGATGCCCCAGGCTGCCAGAATCGGCTCGGCCGGCGATCCGGGGTGCATCCGGAAGAACGAGGCATCCAGGAACAGGTAGTCCAGCACGAGGTCGTCGAGGCGGCGGGCGGACCACTGCTCGTACTCGGCCTTGATTGCCTGACAGACTTGCGACACAGTCGATTTCGAGATCGCGGCCTGATCGCCGAGAGCGTCGGCGAGGGTGGCTTCCACGTCGCGGACCGACAATCCGCGCACGAATCCCGCGATCACCAGCGATTCCAGGGCGTTGGTGCGGGTGACGTGTTTGCCGAACAGCCGGGACGCGAACGCGGCGGTGGTGCCGCGCAGCTTTGGCCGCTGCAGAACCACCGGGCCGGCAGTGGTTTTCACCGTCACCGGCGCGAACCCGTTGCGGGAGCCCGGCTGCGCGTCAGGGGTGGTTACGGCGCGCTGGTAGCGGTCACGGCCGAGGAACTCGGTCACCTCGGCCTCGAGTGCGGCCTGCATCAGCAGTTGCGCGCCGAGGCGGGCGACCTCCTCGAGGATCTCGGGTAACTCGCGGTCGGAGGCGAATAATGCGTCGATCTTGGCGTGGACGCGGTCGATAGGCGATACTCGTGCAGGCACGGGCGTAGGTCCATTCTCTTCGATGACTTGGCGGTTTTCGAAGCAGAACCTACGCCCGGCCTCGTCTTCACGAGGCCGGATTTACACCGGAATCAGGACGCCACCGCATCGACGGCGGAGTCCTTGAATGTCAGTAGGTGACGCGTCCCGCTGGTTCCGCTGATGGTTCGCAACCGAAACTCTCGGTCGGTTCGTACGAGGCTGTGATCCGCAGTATCGAAATATACATCTCGGTACGATACGTTGTCGGGATCCGCGCGTTCCGCGAGCTTCGCCCGAACCGCATCAGGTTTCGCCAGCCTTGCTTTGTACTCGGCTTCGATCATCAATCCCACTCCAATCGACTCAGACGATTCGGGTTGCGTTCGATACCGCCTGTTCGAATGTGCTGACGAACGCATGATGCAGAACGCCTTGGTCATTCGGCTCGAAGCGGTGTGTCGGCGATGTGTGCCCCTCACGATTCGTGGTGAATGCCGATACGAAAAGAACTGCATCGATCCTGATGATCCGCCATACAGGCACATGCCGATAGGTGTAGATCTCCACCGGCCGTCCCGCATCCGCCAGTTCTTTGATGCGCGCGATCGATAGCTTTATACCCGCTGCGAAGGACTCGGCGGACTCTCCGATCGCCTGGGCTCGTGTGGCTACTGCGTCGGATCCCGGATCCATCAAGAGCACCCGAAGCTTTGCCTGTGCCGGAAGCGAATCGCGCAGTAATGAATCGTTGAGCCCCAGAATGCCGAGCCCTCGGATTGCCATGACGTCGATCGTGTCGGCGTCGAGTGTCAGGTCACGGATCTCTCTGGCCGCCTCGTGCTGGGAGGGGTAGGTCGTACTGATTTCGGCTCGTTGGCGAGATCCTGCCCTGGCACGCAACGCGATCAGCTCCCCACCCGCGCAGAGAGCTGTGTCGATGGCGCGGATCAGTTCGGCTGAGGGAAGGTCGCTGTTCTCCCACTCGGCCATGGGGACGTACTGCCTCGAGTACCCGATCTTGGCTGCCAGCGCGCGTTGGCTGAGACCGATCTCGAGCCGCAATCGCTTGATCTCGCGCGCCAGCTCGTCGGCAACAGTTGTGCGCGTTGCGGGTTCGGTGATCGGGTTGTTCGTCGGCCCCCTGTTCATGGGTCCATTCTCTCCCATCGGGTGAGGGTGGCAAGTCGGCCGATCGGCGAGTTGCCACCTTACTTGCCTTGTGGGCGTGGCGTTTTCCTCGATGTGGGCGCCGCATTCCGGTGGCCTGGAATCGAGTGGGAGGCGCAAGCGATGAGAACGACTACGTGTCATGGTGTCCTGCTGCTGGACGGGGTACAGCGGGCGAGGCTGCGGCCGGAATTGTCGGAGGTGATCGAGTACCGCAAGTCCGGGTTGAGTGTGAACTGGATTGTGGGGTGCCCGTTGGATTGTGGGTATTGCGTGCGGCATCTGTTCGACAACTTCGAGATGAAGGTGCCGCGTGCGTTGATGGATGATCGGGAGGCCGCCGAGTTGTTGGTGGGCCATCGGTACTTCCGGCCGCATGTGACGCCGGTGCAGTTGTTGAATCGGGCTACCGATCCGATGTTGCCGCGGGTCAAGCAACACACCTTGAACATGCTGAAACTCTTGGACGTGCGGGGGTTGACCAATCATGTTCTGGTGATCACCCGGTGGCGGATCACCCCGGAGGACTGCGTGGTCCTGAACTCGCTCGAGAATTTGAAAGTTACTGTGTTGGTAACATATTCGGGGATCGATGATCCTCGGGTGGAGCCGGTGGACTCCGCGATCGCGGTGCGGTCGCTGACGACGGCGTTCGAGCGTGCGGATCGGTATCGGGTGGTGTTGTATTGGCGGCCGATCGTGCCGGGGCTCAACGATTCGCAAGAGCATCTACGCCGCGCGCTCGCGCTGAGCCACCATGCGCACGCGACGGTGTTCACCGGGCTGTTCTTCAAGGACCAGATCCGCGACTACTATCGGGCTAACGGCTTGCCGGAGCCGTATCCGGACGGTGCCCGGCTGGAGTGTCCCCGTTTGGGTGGACATGGGATCAAGCCGCGATTTGACTGATTTCCCTGTACCCTAACGAATATTCCCGCGGTGTCAAATAATTCAGTGCCGAGTGCCTCCGGTGAGTGTTGTAGTAGTTCTCTATCCAGTCGAACGTTGCCCGCCGCACCGAGTCGAGTGTCGGCCATGGGCGAGTGTGGATCAGTTCCTTCTTATAGGTCGCGAACAGCGATTCCGACACGGCATTATCGAAGCACGAGCCGGTGCGGCCGAGGGAGCGCCGGATATTGTTCCGGCGGCAGTAGACGTCGAATTCTTTGGACGTGTACTGGGTTCCGCGGTCGCTGTGGAAAATCACTCCCGGCTCCGGTTTCCGGCGGGCCAAAGCCATATCGAGCGCATCGGTGACCAGGCTGGTGCGCATATGGTCGGCGACCGCCCAGCCGACCACCGAGCGGTCGTGCAGATCGATGACCGTCGCCATATAGGCCCAACCGGCCCACGTCTTCACGTAGGTGATGTCGCCGCACCAGCGGCGCCCGGCACCCCCACCGACAGCGAAGTCACGGCCGATCAGGTCCGGCGCCGCAACCGGGCTGTTCCCATGGACCGTGGTGCGCCGGAACGGTTTCGGATGCCTTCCTTGCAGGCCGGCAGCCCGCATCAGCCGCCACACCCGCTTGCGTCCCACACGATGGCCGGCCACGGCCAGGGCGGCGTGCACGCGCCGCACGCCCGGGTTGCCCCGCAGTTTGTCGTGGATCGCGCGGATCAGCGTCGTCAGTGCCGAATCATCACGTTCCCGGCTCGACCTCACCCGTCCGCGCCACTTGTAGTACCCCGACCGTGACACGTCCAACTCGCAGCACATGAAGTCGATATCGAATTCCCCGGATTCCGCCCAGTCCGCGATCGCGGCGAATTTCACCGCTGGTCTTTCGCGAACCAGGTCGCAACTTTTTTTGCGAACGCGACCTGCATCTTCAACTCGGCGTTCTCCGCCGTCAACTCTTTGTCCCGCGCACGCAAACGCTCCAGCTCGGCCCGCTCCGAACCGGTCAATTCACCGCCACCGGGATCATCCCCGGCACCGGACTCCTTCGCCGTCCTCACCCATTTCCTCAACGTCATCTCGTGCACGCCGATATTGCGTGCCACCTCGGCCACCGGCCGACGCTCTTCCAGAACGAATGCTACCGCCTGGGCCCTGTACTCCTGGGTGAAACTACGCCGCGTCGAACCCACCTGCGAACTCCCGTACTACCGGGCGACTTCCAACCCCGTGTCCACCGAACCGGGAACGGTCCAGGCGCAAGATGTTCCCGGAAGAGTTGGAGCGGCGGATTCTCGAGGCTGCCGACTGCGGTCGTTCGGGATCGCCGTTGTTCCGCAAGACCAGTTGCGCGGTGGCCTACGTGCACGGAATCGCCGATTACAACGGTCATTTCGGTATCCGGGAACTGTGCGATATCTGCCCGGTGACGCAGCAGCGGCGGTGTGCGCGGGTGTGGCGGCGGCCCGAGGAACGGCATGTCGCCGATCAGGTCGCCGACCTGGGCGGCACTCTCGTAGAGGTCGATGATCGTGCGGTAGTGGTGGCCGGGTTGGACGAGCAGCGTCGCTATTTCCTGCAACACGGCCACGGGTATCAGGTCCACGACGTCGACAAGCCGCATCACCACCACCGCCACGGCCGTGCCGATCTCGGCTGGCCCACTACAAGGGAGAACACGCTGTCATGACCTCGATTTCGTTCCCGAACGCTTTGCGTGAGCGGCAATTGGCCGTGGTCGATGTGGAAGGTAATGGGCAGAACCCGCCCGAGATCATCGAAATCGCGGTGTTGCTGGTGGACGGGCCGATGACTCCGGATGCGTTGCGGTCGTGGCTGATCCGGCCGCAGCAGCCGGTGTCCTCGATCGTGACGCGCAAGGTCCATGGCATCACCAACGCCGATCTGGCGGATTGCCCACCATGGGCCGAGGTTGCCCAGGAGATCGAGGAAGCCTTGTGTGGGCGGGTGTTGGTCGCCCACAACGCGACTGTCGAACGCAGAGTCCTGGCGGCGCATCTGCCGGACTGGAACCCGCCACTGGTCCTGGACACGTTGCGGCTGGCCAAGACAGTGTGGGCGGGGCTGGGCTCGTACGCCCTGGACAAGCTCATCGAACGCGGCGAACTCGACACCAATTCTATTGCTGGACAGGGCTATCACCGCGCCGGATACGACAACCTGGGCGGCGTGGCAGTTGCTGTGCGCGCTGATCACCGATGGTGACCTGGACTGGTCCGAATTGATCACCGCGGCTGGTCTTCCCGAGTTCCGTCCCGTTCCCGAACCCGAAGGAGGTTTGTGGTGAACATGAGCGATCAGCCCGTCACCATCGCGGTGGTGGGTACGCATCCCACCGGTAAGAGCACGTTCCTGGCCCGGTTGGCCCACGAGCTGCGTCGGGCGGGTTTGCAGGTTTCCACGGTCGCGGATCTGGGGGAACAAGCGCAGCGTATGGGGTTGCCGATCCTGTGGAACCACACGTGGACCTCGACGTTGTGGATCATGACGCGCGGGATCAGCAACGAACTCGAAGCATGGCTACACGGGGACGTGGTCCTGGTCGACCGCGCCGTCCCCGATGCACTCGGCTACTACCGCGCCGCACTCGAATATCGCGGCGAAGCCTGCGATCCGGAGGGCGCGGCATATCTGGAGATGCTGGCCCGCACCCACAGCGACCGCTACCATCTCGTCTTCCGAACTCGGCTTGACCCTGGTATTCCATTGGGTACCAACAAGTTTCGCGATGACAACCAGAAATTCCGGGAATTGGCCGATCGCCATGTCGGCGCAGTGATGACCGAATTGGCACTGCCATGGCTTCCGCTCGCTGCCGACGGGCACGAAGCTGCGCTGACCTTGGCGACCGGATTTGTCGCCACACAACTCGGCGACGAAGTGCTCCCAAGCCCTACCAGCATTACCGCGTGAGCATCCGTCCGCTCCTCAATCGCAATACGATCGACTGTTACTGGTGGCGAGAGGATGCAACCGGCAGAACCCGATATCCCGGACGGCAACCGCAGGCCGACAGCTGTCGGACTCATACGCGGGGGCATTTCGGGCTCTGATGCGTCCCGGCATGCTCTCGCAGTCGAACGGCACGCACTCAGGCTGGGGTACCGACACTCTACATAGTGCTCCTCCCATCGGACGCCGCAGACCCGATTGCATATGCGCTGGGCACCGCGGTCGGACTCGATGCGACTGCGATCGTGGTGTACGACCTGGCGCAGGTCGACAACGAGTCGGCACTGGTCTGTGACGACTTCGACCTGGAAACCGTGCGCCCGCCCGAGACCGGGCTCCAGGGCACGCATTCAGTATCCGGCCCGAACATCTGCAGCGAACCATCGGTTCAGGTGATTCGCGCTGTCCTACACAAGTTTTCGAAGTTGGGCCGACCGACCGTGACCGCGAGAGCAACTGGCGCCGAAGACGACTGACCATTTTCGAGGAGCACGGCATGAGCGATCGGTGTACCGAAGCGGTGGGCTGGGTCGCGCATTGGAGCCTGGATCGCCACTGTGTACGAATACTTTCGGTGCGCAACGAATCTGAGATCACACCTTTGTTCTCGGTGTCCGTACTCGCTGCGGCCCCCGACCTGGCAGATATGCGTGACCGGTATCCGAAACTATCGGACCTGTGGGACGCGATTCGAAGCGAGTATTGGGCGGAATTCTTTCCGACCGAAAGGAAACCCCACCATGGCAGTGGATTTCGTGCTTCTGCATCCTGATGGACGAATCACAGAACATGCTCACAACGGTCTGAGCATCAACGACGCGGTGCGAGCGCAGATCGTGGTCGGAGACGTGCGGCGCATGGGCACGATGGGGCATCGACATCGTGAGGGTCTGGTGCGACGACGATTTCACTCTGTACGACGCGCCGCCGCACCAGTTGGCCGATCGGTTCATGCGTGGCATCGGATACCGGTGCGAGCCGGGACACTGGCGCGGAGTACGCGCGATCAGCATGGAGGAAGGCCCAGATGAGGTGGTCGAACCGATCCCCGACGGCATCCTGGTCAACATCGAGCAGGTCGCCCGACACCACGGCGCGCCGTACCTATAGATGAACCCACAGGAGGCGCTGACATGAGTCGCAAGTACTCGATGGCAACCGACCCGCAATGGGGAACCTCGTCATCGATTTCGACACCGAGTCGATGCCCGACTCGATGCACTCCAGAATGACGGCAACCTGCTCACGACTCACCTGCGATCGCCACAGCATTCCCCAACTGCAGGTCGCGAGAAAGGAGAACCTCTCTCCGGCGTCGGTCGGAGAGAGGTTTGCTGGTCGGGCTGACAGGATTTGAACCTGCGACCACCTGACCCCCAGTCAGGTGCGCTACCAAGCTGCGCCACAGCCCGTGTTTGCGGTGCTCGAAGAGATTACCGCACGACCCCCCGGTTGGACCAAATCGAGGCCCTACCTGGGGGTAGTGGGCGTGGTTCGGGGGATGGGATGGGGGTGATCGATAGGGTGGAGGTATGGCGATGTCTGGTGGGGTGGGGGCGGTTGTGTTCGATTGGCGGGGGACGTTGGTGTCGGAGTTGGTAGTGGCGTGTGCTTCGCAGGGCGGGGGTGAGTCGCCGTAATTCCGTTGGCGGTGAGTTGGATTCGTTGTCGCCGGTGATAGGGCACGTGAGTGTGGTTCGCGGTGGCCGGTCGTTTTCGGC
>NZ_WEGK01000001.1 GCF_009604405.1 Nocardia macrotermitis | reverse complement strand
CATAGAGTTACGGCGGCTATAGCGGTGGGGAAACGCCCGGTCCCATTCCGAACCCGGAAGCTAAGGCCACCTGCGCCGATGGTACTGCACTCGACAGGGTGTGGGAGAGTAGGACACCGCCGGAACATCCTTTGCGAGAAGGGGACCCAGTCTTGGGTCCCCTTCTTTGCGTTTGCAACCCTGTGCCGCGTGGTCGGGGTGTCACCCGTACATGATTCAATTTGAACCGTGCGGGTCGCTTCCGCAGGTCGCACGTCGGTCCGTGCGCCGCGGCCGGGTACGAGCAGAGTTCGGAGAAAGGGACCACCGTGTCGGAGCAGAACGACGGTCGTAAACCGTTCCGCCGCAATGGCGGTGGCCAGGGAGCCGACGGTGAGCGGCGCGACGAAGGCCGGTCGTACCCGCCACGCGAGGGCCGCGACGACGCCGGGCGCGGTGACGATCGTCGGTCCGGCGGCGGATTCCGGCGTTCGGGTTCCGATCGCGGCGACTCCGGCCGCACCGGCTCCGATCGTCCGTACGACCAGAATCGCGGTGGCTTCCGCGATCGCACCGGCGGTGCGGATCGCGGTAATTCAGGCGGTCGAGACGGTGGCGATCGTAGCGGCTTCCGGCGCAGCGGACCGGACCAGGACGATCGTGGTGGTTTCCGCCGTGGTGGTTCGGATCGTGGCGACCGGGGTGGTTTTCGCCGCGGTGGATCCGATTCCGATGACCGTGGTGGTTTCCGTCGCGGTGGATCCGATTCCAACGATCGCGGTGGTTCCCGGCGGGGCGATTCCGATTCCAACGATCGTGGTGGCTTCCGACGTAACGATTCCGACGACCGTGGTGGCTTCCGACGTAACGATTCCGATGATCGCGGTGGTTTTCGTCGTGGCGGTTCCGATCGCGGTGACCAAGGCGGTTTCCGGCGGGGTGGTTCCGATCGTGGCGATCAAAGTGGTTTTCGCCGTGGGGATTCGGGTTCCGATGATCGGGGTGGCGACTTCCGGCGGGGATCCGATCGCGAGGGGCGGAGCGATCGCGGGGGCTTCGGTCGGGGCGGGGATCAGCGTGATTCCGGTCGGCCGGGTGGAGGTGGGCGTGATGATCGTCGGGACCGGGATCGTTCGGCTGGTGGCTATCGCGGTGGTTCCGGGCGCGATGACGCGCGGCGTCCCGACCGGCAGGGTGGGGGGCCGCGCCGGGAGGGTGACCGGCCGGGTAGTTACGACCGTGGGCCCGGGCGGGGTGATCGTCGGGGACCTGCGCGTTCCTTCGAGGATGATCGTGGGCGGCCGGAGTCGCGGCGCGATTCGGATCGGCCGCAGGGCGGCGACCGTGGACGTGGGCAGGGTGGTGGCTTCCGCCGCGACGATGAGGGCGGCCAGCGGCCCGGTGCGGACCGGGGGTTCGGCTCGGATCGTCGTCGCGGTGGGGAAGGCGCGCAGTCCGTCTCGGGTGGGCGCAGTGCCGATCGTCGGCCGCCGCGTCCGGAGGAGCCGGTGCTCCCCGAGGACGTGCAGGCCAGTGACCTGGATTCGGGGGTTCGGCGCGATCTGCTGAGTCTCGACAAGGGCAATGCCGAGACCGTCGCCCGTCATCTCGTGATGGCCGCGCGGCTGATCGAGGACGAACCGGAGCTGGCGCTCGAACATGCTCGTGCGGCGCGGCAGCGTGCCGGGCGGATCGCGGTGGTTCGGGAGACCGCCGGTGTGATCGCGTATCACGCGGGTGAATGGGCCGAGGCGCTGTCGGAACTGCGTACCGCGCGCCGGATGTCCGGTGGTGCCGGTCTGCTCGCGGTGATGGCCGATTGCGAACGCGGCCTCGGCCGGCCGGAGCGGGCGATCGAACTCGGCCGCAGCGACGAGGCTCAGCAGTTGACGGCCGACGAGGCGACCGAACTGCGGATCGTGGTCGCCGGTGCCCGGATGGACCTGGGCCAGTTCGACCAGGCCGTGGTGACCTTGCAGACCCCGGAACTGGACCCGGCCCGCATCGGCCCTGCCTCGGCCCGGCTGTTCTACGCGTACGCCGAGGCGCTGTTGGCCGCCGACCGCGCGGACGAGGCCCTGAAGTGGTTCCTGAACGCCGCCTCTGCGGATGTCGAGGGCGATACCGACGCGGAGGAACGCGCCGAAGAGCTTGCCGCCGCGGAATACGAGGATGACGAAGGCGAGATCGTCCCGGGCGGCGTCGGCCGCGACAGTGACGAGGATTCCACGGCGAAACCCGACGAATCCACGGCGAAACCCGCCGAGGACGACGACCACCACTGAATCCCGCGAATACAACGCCGTTCCCGTGAACAGGTAGCGGCGTCGAGCAACTGATGAGACCCTCCTTGGTGCCTTGGTGCCTTGGTGCCTTGGTGCCTTGGTGCCTTGGTGCCTTGGTGCCTTGGTGCCTTGGTGCCTTGGTGCCTTGGTGCCTTGGTGCCTCGGTCGTGTTGCGTTGTGCGACGGCGGCGAGGATTCGGGTGGGATCGCATTTGTAGTGCTGCCGTGAGGTTGGGGCGGTATGAGTTGTTCGGGGGTTGTTCGGGCTCGCGCGTGTGTGGACGAAGTAGGCTCGGGCGGTCCGGGTGACGGTCCGGCGCGGGCGTATCGGTGTGGATGAAGGTGGTGCGAGTTTCGTGACGAGGCTGCGGGATCGGTTCGACGCGCTGCTGCTGGATCTGGACGGGACGTTGTATCGGGGACATGCGGTGATTCCCGGTGCGCCCGAGGCGCTTTCGGGAGCGGAGTCGGCGCAGGCGCTGATGTATGTCACGAACAACGCGAGCCGGTCGGCGGCGGCGGTGGCCGCGCATCTGAGCGAGTTGGGGTTCGGCGCCGCCGCGGATCAGGTGGTGACCAGTGCCCAGGCCGCAGCTCATCTGCTGGCCGATCGGCTGCCGCGGGGAGCGAGCGTGCTCGTCGTGGGCGCGGATGATCTGGCCGCGGAGGTCGATCATGTCGGGTTGCGTCCGATGCGACGGTTCGATGGGGAAGTGCCCGCCGCGGTCGTGCAGGGGTATTCGCCGCAGATCGCGTGGCCGGATCTGGCCGAGGCCGCGTATGCGGTGCGGTCCGGTGCGCTGTGGGTCGCCGCGAACACCGATGCGACATTGCCCACAGAGCGCGGTCTGGCTCCGGGAAACGGTGCGTTGGTGGCCGCGCTGCGGACCGCCACCGACACCGAGCCGATCGTCGCGGGTAAGCCGTACGCGCCCCTGGTGGAGGATGCCCTCACTCGCGCGGGCACGCGGTCGGCTCTGATGGTCGGTGATCGTCTCGACACCGATATCGATGGCGCGCTGTGCGTGGGCCTGGAATCGTTGCTCGTCCTCACCGGCGTCAGCACTCTCGCCGATCTCGGCGCGCGGTCCGCCGACGGTCTCCCGACGTATGTGTCCGATAGCTTGGATGCGCTGAATTATCCTGTGCTACAGGATGATCCGGTTCGATATGGCGATGGCGACCTGGCCGTCCGGCTCGACGAAAGCCTGCGCCGTAATCCCGGCAGGGCCATCCCGATCGTCCCGTAATCCGCACGCCCGAAAACCGCGGCGTCACCGTAGCTCCAGAGGATCCACGACCCGCAGAGCGGACACGCTCTTTGCGATCACGCGACGGAGGTGTTCGACGCGTCCGAATCCTTGGTGCGGTCCGATGCGCGTGGGCTTCACCGGCCGACCGATACCGGCCCTCGTGCCGGTTCTCGATCGACGTAATTCACCCGTGACCAACGATAAACAGACGACGACCTGGGGAACATGTTTCGGTTTTCACGTCTGTCCATGTACAGTTAATCTTCTGTTCAACTACGCAGAAGGAAATGAGGGTCGATCATGGCCTACATCAGTTTTGTCAGCGACTCGGTGCGGCGCCTGCGTGCCCGCTACATCCTCACTCGTGAGGAACGGCGGAATCTGCATTTGGCGAACAGCCCGCTCGCGGTGATCAGTGCCTCCATCGGCAGCCCGGTGCGTTAGCGGCATTCGGCACCGGCGATGAGTTTCTCGGGTGTTCTCCGTCCGCCACATGCGGATGGACACTCGAGGAGCCATCGCCTTTTTCTGTTTCCGGGGAGTGCGCCCGATATCGTGCGGGCGGTTCAGGACAGGCGGGGATCGGCTCGCTGGAGGTCGAGTTCGCCCAGGACGCGGACCACGATGCGGCCCGCCCGGCGGCGGGCTATGGCGGCGAGTTCGTGCGCGGCGGTCGGGGTCTTGAGCCACCACGCTTCGAACGGGCGGTAGTCGTCCGCGGGGATCAGGCGGGCGGCGAGGTCGGGGCGCTGCAGATGTAGGTAGCGGCGGGCGCGGGCGGCGTGCATGGGGGAGGAGACGATGGTGACGCGGTCGGCGTGCTCGATCAGCGGAATCGTGAATTCGATGTTCTGCCAGGTGTTTTCGGCTTCGGTCTCGGTGCGGATGGATTCGGCCGGGATGCCGAGATGCTCGCGCGCGTACCGGGCCATCACCTCGGCCTCGACCCACGGGCCGACGACGGCCGCGCCGGAGAAGATCACGAGCGCGCCGGGTGTCATCGACCGCGCCGCGATCCGGCAGCGCCAGCGTTGTAGCGGGTGGGTGGAGCCGTCGGCGCGGGCCGGGAATCCCAGCACCACGAGCGCGTGGGTGCCGTGTCCACTGTCGGGTTGAGCGCCGAGGTATCGGCGTGTGGCACTGCGGTGCATCCACTCCGATCCGCTGACGATCGCCGCCCCGAGCGCGATGGCCCACCCCGCGACAGCGCCCACTCCCTTGGTTCGCATGGGGCCATTGTGCCAACAACGTGTGCCCGCGCGGCTCATCCTGGCGACGTCGCGCCGGTGTAGCGGGGAGCCGCATCAGCGCGGGCGGTGTCTCGGGCCGGTTGTCAGCCGCGTTCGATACGTGCGAGCCACTCGGTGAGGAGTGCGCGCAGCAGCTCTGGTTGTTCGTGGGGCAGGGCGTGTCCCGCGGCGTCGAGGACGGCGAGCGATGCGTGGGGGTAGTGGTCGAGCAGGTCGGTGGCTGCGGCGTATCCGACGGTCGAGTCGAGCCGCCCCGCCACGATTACCGTCGGACCCGGGTAGGCAGGCTCGCGGTCGACGGCCAGGGCCCACTGCCGGCCGATTCGTTCGAACGCCGTCTCGTCGACGAGCGCGGCGGCCGGGGCGATGTGACGCTCGTATCGTTCGAGCATCTCCGGGGTTTGAATGACGAAGTAGCCGCGGAAGATGTCGTCGCCGATCTCGCCCGATCCGGCGACGACCCGGTGTTCCGGAATGTCACGCAGTGCCGTCAGCAACGGGCAGACGAGTGCCAGACCGAGAACCCGCGCCGGTCGCTTCGCGGCCATGGCCCGCGCGTAGTACGCGCCCGCCGAATGGCCGACGAGCAGGTACGCGGTTTCGCCGAACATCTCGTCGGCGAAGCGGAGCAGCGTGTCGAGGACGTCGTCGGCGCAACGCATCGTCTCGGGAGCGATCGTCCGGCCCATTCCGGGGAGGTCGGGATAAATCCGCCGCAGCCCGGCGACGTCCTCGAGAATCGGTTCGAAGCACGCCTCGACCTCGTGATGGTCCACCCGAGCTCCGTGCAGTATCAGCGCGGGGCGACCGGTCCCGTGTTCCACGTAATGGACGCTCACCCGGCCCGCCTGGATCCGCATCTTCGGAGGCTACCGCCCGGGAGGTGGTGCGGTAGCGTTGTCGGCACCATGACTACGCCGATGTCGCCTATGCCGGGCCCGAACGGGCCCCGTCCGGGGGTTCCGTTGCCCGGTCATCATCTGTCGGGGGCCGATCCGGCGGGTTTCGCCGATCCCGCGGTGGTGCGTGCGCGGATCGATGAGCTGATGTTCGAACTGCGGGCCGGAACGCGGGAAACCGGTTCTGCCGCAGCGGAATCGGCGGGGGCCGGGGCGGAGATCACGCGGCGCGCGCGCATTCTGGAGCAGGCGCACGATGTGCTGGTCCAGGCTCTGACGACGGTGGACAAGATCTGAGGTGGCCAAGCGGGCTCGGGTGGACGCGGAACTGGTTCGCCGTGGATTGGCACGTTCGCGGGAGCATGCGGTCGAGTTGATCGGTGCGGGGCGGGTGTTGATCAACGGCGCGGTGGCATCGAAACCGGCGACGGCCGTGGAGACGGGGACGCCGCTGCTGGTGCGGGAGGAACCGGACGAGGTGCGGTGGGCCTCGCGTGGCGCGCACAAGTTGCTCGGCGCGCTCGAGGCGTTCGAACCGGGCGGTTTGAGCGTCGCGGGGCGACGCTGCCTCGACGCTGGTGCGTCGACCGGTGGATTCACCGATGTGCTCCTGAGCCGGGGTGCGCGGGAGGTGGCCGCGGTGGACGTCGGTTACGGACAGTTGGTGTGGCGCTTGCAGACCGACGAGCGGGTGCGGGTGTTCGACCGCACCAACGTGCGCGCCCTCACCCCGGACGCGATCGACGGGCCCGTCGAACTGGTCGTCGCGGATCTGTCGTTCATCTCGTTGGGTCTGGTACTGCCCGCGCTGGCGCAGTGCTGTCTGCCGGGCGCGGACCTGCTGCCGATGGTCAAGCCACAGTTCGAGGTCGGTAAGGACCGAGTAGGCTCCGGCGGTGTGGTGCGGGACCCCGCGTTGCGCGCCGAATCGGTGCGGGAGGTGGCCGCGGCGGCCGCCGGACTCGGGCTGCGCACTCGCGGTGTGGTGGCCAGCCCGCTGCCCGGACCGTCCGGCAATGTCGAGTACTTCCTGTGGTTGCGCCGGGAGGACGGCGAAACAGGCGATACAGAGGTGGATGTGACTGCGCTGGTGCAGCGCGCGGTGGAGGAGGGCCCACAGTGAACCGGGAGATTCTGCTGGTCGCGCATCCCGGCCGTGCCGAACTCACCGAGACCGCGCATCGGGTGGCGAAGATCTTCTCCGACGCGGGGATCGGGTTGCGGGTGCTGGCCGACGAGGCGTACAGCACGCGCCTGGACTGCGACGAGACCGGTGAGCCGGACGGCTACCCGGTGCGGGCGGTGCCGCACGGGCCCGACGCGGCGGTGGGCTGCGAGATGGTGCTGGCCCTCGGCGGCGACGGGACCTTCCTGCGCGCGGCGGAGATGGCGCGTCCGGCGCGGGTGCCGGTGCTGGGAATCAACCTGGGCCGCATCGGATTTCTCACCGAGGCCGAGGCCGAGCACATCGACGAGGCGCTCGCGCAGGTGGTGCACGGCGATTACCGCCTCGAGCAGCGGATGACGATAGATGTCAGTGTCCGCGTCGATGATGTGGTGGTGGAGCGCGGCTGGGCCCTGAACGAGGCCAGTATCGAGAACGCCGTCCGGATGGGCGTGCTGGAACTGGTGCTGGAGGTCGACGGGCGTCCGGTCTCGCAATTCGGGTGCGACGGGGTGCTGATCGCGACCCCGACCGGATCCACGGCCTACGCCTTCTCCGCCGGCGGCCCGGTGGTGTGGCCGGAACTCGAGGCGCTGCTGGTGATTCCGAGCAATGCGCACGCGTTGTTCGCCCGCCCGCTGGTGACCAGCCCGGAGTCCCGGATCGCGGTGGAAACCGTTGCGACAGGACATGATGCGGTGGTATTCCTGGACGGCCGCCGCACCCTGGCGCTGCCGCGCGGCGCGCGTTTCGAGGCAGTGCGCGGGGATGAGCCGGTGCGGTGGGTGCGGCTGGATTCCGCGCCGTTCACCGACCGGATGGTGCGCAAATTCCAGTTGCCGGTGACAGGATGGCGAGGACGGCGGCCGGAGCGCACCCGCTCGGGCGAAAGCGAACACCGCCGAACGGAGAGCACGAGTGCTGACAGAGATACGGATTGACGGTCTCGGCGTCATATCCACCGCCACAGCGCAATTCCACGCGGGGTTGACCTGTCTGACCGGTGAGACCGGCGCGGGTAAGACGATGGTGGTGACGAGCCTGCATCTGCTCAGCGGTGCGCGCGCGGATGCCGGACGGGTGCGCCGGGGTGCGACCCGGGCGGTCGTGGAGGGCCGGTTCACCGTCGAGGAGGTGCACGACGCCGCCCGCGACGAGGTCGAGAAGGTGCTGGAATCGACCGGGGCACAACGCGATGACGACGACAGCGTCATCGCGGTCCGCACGGTCGGCAGCGACGGACGTTCGCGCGCGCATCTGGGTGGGCGCAGCGTGCCCGCGGCGGTGCTGGGGGATTTCACCGCGCCGCTGTTGACGGTGCACGGTCAGAACGATCAGTTGCGGTTGCAGCGGCCCGATCAGCAGTTGCAGGCGTTGGATCAGTTCGCGGGCGATTCGGTCGCGAACCTGCTGCGCAAGTACCGGCTGGCGCGCCGCACCTGGTTGCAGGCCCGGAACGAGCTGCTCGAACGCACCGCGCGCAGTCGTGAACTCGCGCTCGAGGCCGATCGGCTGAAGCATTCGCTGGACGAGATCGACGCGCTGGCACCGGAATCCGGTGAGGACGAGCGCATCGTCGCGGAGGTGCGCCGGCTGTCGGATCTGGATTCGCTGCGCGAGGCCGCGGTCGGGGCGCACGACGCTCTGGCCGGCCCGGACGACGCGCCCGGCGAGAGTTCGGGCGTGCTGGAGTTGCTGGGCGCGGCCCGCGCGCGGCTGGAGTCCGCGCAGGATCCGGCGCTGAGCGATCTGGCCCCGCGCCTGGGTGACGCGATCTCGGTCGTGGTGGATCTGACCACCGAACTCAGCGGTTACCTGTCCGATCTGCCGTCGGATCCGAACGCGCTGGATTCGCTGCTGAACCGGCAGGCCGAATTGAAAACGCTGACAAGGAAATACGCGCCCGATATCGACGGCGTGCTGGCGTGGGCGGCGGACGCGCGCGGGCGGCTGGATTCGCTGGACGTGTCCGAGGGCGCGTTGGCGACGTTGGCCAAGGAGGTCGAGGCCGCGGCCGACGAGGTGCGCGAGGCCGCGCGCAAACTCACCGCCGCGCGCGGCAAGTCGGCGAAGAAGCTGGCCGCCGCGGTGAGCACCGAACTGGGCGGGCTGGCGATGGGCCGGGCGAAACTCGAGGTGCAGGTGCGTCAGATGCCCGCCGGTGCGCAGGATTCCGCGCCGCTCACGGTGGGCGGCAAGGAATTACACGCCGGGTCCAGCGGTGTGGACGAGGTGGAGTTCCGGTTGTCGGCGCATTCGGGGGCGCAGTCGTTGCCGTTGAGCCGCAGTGCTTCCGGGGGTGAGCTGTCCCGGGTGATGCTGGCGCTGGAGGTGGTGCTGGCCCGGTCCGAACACGGCAGCACCATGGTTTTCGACGAGGTCGACGCGGGTGTGGGTGGACGTGCCGCGGTGGAGATCGGCCGTCGTCTGGCGCGGTTGGCACGCACCCATCAGGTGATCGTGGTGACCCACCTGCCGCAGGTGGCCGCGTTCGCGGACACCCATCTGGTGGTGGACAAGGTCGACGACGGCAAGGGCGTCAACAGCGGGGTGCGCGCGTTGACCGACGACGAGCGCGTCAAGGAACTGGCGCGCATGCTGGCCGGTCTCGACGACACCGAGACCGGCCGAGCTCACGCGGAGGAACTGCTGGCCACCGCCAACGCCGAAAAGCGGAGCGCGACACCGGCGGCCAGCTGAGGGGCGACTACTTCGCGACCGCTTTCTTGGCCGCGGACAGGAACGGGTTGATCAGGCCGCGCAGGGCGAGTTCGGTGATGCGGTCCGGGACCGGGATCTTCGGCTCGGACTCCATGCGGTAGCTGACCAGGGTGCCGCCGGGGGCGTCGGCGAAGGTGATGACGCCGATGTGGCGGCGGACCGGGGCGCCGGCGACGACCTTGTACTCCATGCGCTCACCGGGAACCAGTGCGGTGGTCTCCTCGGTGATGCCGACGCCGCCGAGGCCGACCAGGAACTGCGCGCCGACGCCGGTGCGATCGGTGTCGCCGGGCTTCTTCAATGTGAACCGGATCGGCAGATGGCCGTTGAGGCTGTCGCGTTCGGTGAAGAGTTTGTAGACGACGTCGCGGGGCGCGGCGATCACCGTGTCGATCGTGGTGCTGGCCATGGGCGGAATCTCCTCGAGATGCTGGGCGGGCGCGGCGGCGCGGCATATTTTCTGTGACAACGAGTCTCAGTCATGTGCCGCGCACACAGCATATCCATACCGGATCGTCCGGGATCATTCCGGATCTCGCGGGCATGCGAAGTGTCATTGGCGTCGCGGTAACGAATGTGATAGTGAATGCGGCGCGCCTCCACCAATGGTTGAGAGTTTGCGGTCAGTATCGGTTGCCATGAAGATGCTGGCGCTGTTGTCGAAGAACAACGAACTGCTGCCGGGCCGCACCGGTCTGGCGCGCGTCGACCGCAACACCCGGCGTCTGCTCAAACGAGTGGGACCCGGCGATGTGGTGGTGCTCGACGAGATGGACCTGGACCGGCTCACCGCCGACCGGCTCGTCGAGGCGGGAGTAACGGCGGTGATCAACGCCTCGCCGTCGATCTCCGGACGCTATCCGAATCTGGGACCGGAGGTGTTGGTCGCCAACGGAATCGTGTTGCTGGACGCGGTCTCCAACGACGTCTTCGCCAAGATCAAGGACGGAGCGCGGGTCCGCATCGATGGCGGCGTCGTCTACGCCGACCGGCTCACCCGCAAGGAACCCGAGGTGCTGGTCGAGGGGATCGAACTCACCGAATCCAGTATCGGCGAACGCATGATCGCCGCGCGCAACGGCCTGGCCGATCATCTGGAGGCGTTCTCGGGCAACACGATCGAATTCATCCGTACCGAGAGTGCGCTGCTGATCGACGGTTTCGGCGTCCCGGAACTGAGTCTGGACATGCGCAACCGGCACGTCGTGGTGGTGGCCGACGGCCCGGATCACCGCGACGATCTGCGGGCGCTCAAACCGTTCATCAAGGAGTACGCGCCGATCCTGGTCGGCGTCGGGCGCGGCGCGGACACCCTGGCGCGCTGCGGTTACCGGCCCGATCTGATCGTCGGCGATCCGGAGGAGATCACCGCCACCACCCTCAAATCCGGCGCCGAGGTGATCCTGCCCGCCGACACCGACGGACACGCCAAGGGTCTGGACCGCATCCAGGATCTGGGCATCGGCGCGACCACGTTCCCGTCCTCGGGATCGGCGGCGGATCTGGCGCTGCTGCTGGCCGACCATCACGGCGCGGCGCTGATCATCACCTGCGGCGCGGCCGCCTCGCTGGACGACTTCTTCGATCGCAGCCGCCGCGAATCCAATCCGGCGACCTTCCTGACCCGGCTCAAAACCGGTCCGAAATTGATGGACGCCAAGGCCGTGGCCACGCTCTATCGGCGCAGCGCCTCGGGGTGGGCGGTGGCGCTGGTGGTGCTCGCGGCCCTGGTCGCGCTCATCGTCGCGGTGCTGGCCTCGCATCTGGGCGGGGAGGCGCTGAACTGGGCGGCGTCGGTGTGGCATCAGGCCCGGGGCGTCGCGCACGACCTATCGAACTTGCTGCATCGGCAACGCTGAAGGGGGACAAGTGATTTCGTTACGTCAGCATGCCGTCTCGATCGCGGGGATCTTCCTCGCACTGGCGATCGGGATGGTGTTCGGTTCGCATTCGGGGGTGCTGACCGCGCTGCGCCCGGATCACGGACAGCAGGCCAAGCTGGACACGTTGACCACGCAGAACGCCCGGCTCGGTGGTCAACTCACCGCCTCGGACGCCTTCCTGGCCGGTGCGCAGGGACGGCTGCTCGGCGGGACGCTCGCCGGGCACAGCGTCTTGCTGTTCACCACGCCCGATGCCGATCACGGTGACGTCGAGGCGGTCGGCAAGGCGCTGACCAGCGCGGGTGCGAAGGTCACCGGCACCATCGCGCTGACCAATCCGTTCGTCGACTCCGGTCAGGGCGATCGGCTGCGCACCGCGGTGACGAATATGATCCCCGCCGGGGCACAGTTGCAGACCGCCTCGGTCGATCAGGGCAGCCTGGCCGGTGATCTGCTCGGGCTGGCGCTGCTCACCGATCCCGCCGACGGGCATCTGCGCGCCACCGCCCAGGAACGCTCGTTGATCCTGAACACCCTGCGCAGCGGCGGTTTCCTCACCTTCGGTGACGTGCAGCCCGCCCAACTGGCCGTCGTGGTGACCGGTGACGGCGCGCAGGCCGCGCAGGACGACCGGGGTTCGATCATCGCGAAATTCGCGGGCGCATTGCGGGGACGGGGCGCGGGTACGGTGCTGGCGGGCCGGGCCGGATCCGCCGACGACTCGGGCCCGATCGCGGTGGTGCGCTCGGACGGACCGCTGGCCGGTTCGGTGACCACGGTCGACAACGTCGATCACGAAATCGGCCGGGTGACAACGGCTCTCGGCCTGAGTGAACAGCTCAAGGGCCTGACCGGGCGGTACGGCACCGGCGCCCGGGCCAGTTCGCTGACCGTCGCCGCGCTGCCGTAGCCGCGGACCCGCGGCGGTGCCGGTGATCACATATGGGGTACGGGCACATTCGCAGCAGTGTTTCGCGTCCGGGGTCGGGATGCTGCTGGGGAGGTTCGCGACGGGTCGGCGGCATGCGGAATCACCGGCCAGCCACTACCCGGCTACTGCGCGTGGCATTCGATTCACGGGCCTTTTCCGTGTTAACGTGAAGACCCGTGGTGCAATCACGGATTCCGTCGCGAACGGCTACCAAACACATCTTCGTCAGTGGTGGCGTCGCCTCCTCACTCGGTAAGGGCCTGACGGCTTCCAGCCTCGGCCAGCTGCTCACCTCGCGCGGTCTGCGGGTGACGATGCAGAAGCTCGATCCGTATCTCAATGTCGATCCCGGCACCATGAACCCGTTCCAGCACGGCGAGGTGTTCGTGACCGAGGACGGCGCGGAGACCGACCTGGACGTCGGCCACTACGAGCGTTTCCTGGACCGGAACCTGACCCAGGACGCGAATGTCACCACCGGACAGGTGTATTCGTCGGTCATCGCCAAGGAGCGGCGCGGGGAGTACCTCGGCGACACCGTGCAGGTCATCCCGCACATCACCGACGAGATCAAATCCCGCATCCTGGCGATGAGCGCTCCGGATCGCGAGGGCAACATCCCCGATGTGGTGATCACCGAGATCGGCGGCACGGTCGGGGATATCGAATCGCAGCCGTTTCTCGAGGCCGCGCGGCAGATCCGGCACGAGGTCGGTCGGGACCACTGCTTCTTCCTGCACGTCACGCTGGTGCCGTATCTGGCGCCCTCGGGCGAGCTCAAGACCAAGCCGACCCAGCATTCGGTCGCCGCGCTGCGCAATATCGGCATCCAGCCCGACGCGCTGGTGCTGCGGTGCGATCGGGAGGTGCCGCAGGGGCTGAAGAACAAGATCGCGCTGATGTGCGACGTCGAGGTGGACGCGTGCATCTCCACCCCGGACGCGCCCTCGATCTACGACATTCCGCGGGTGCTGCACCGCGAGGGCCTGGACGCGTATGTGGTGCGGCGGCTGGGGCTGCCGTTCCGCGACGTGGACTGGACCGTGTGGGGTGATCTGCTCGAGCGCGTGCACAACCCGCGCGAGCAGGTGACCGTCGCGCTGGTCGGCAAGTACGTCGATCTGCCCGACGCCTACCTGTCGGTCACCGAGGCGCTGCGCGCGGGCGGGTTCGCGCGCAAGGCGAAGGTGAACATCCGCTGGGTGCAGTCCGACGAGTGCGAGACCCCCGCGGGCGCGCAGGCGCATCTGGGTGATGTGGACGCGGTGCTGATCCCGGGCGGTTTCGGTATTCGCGGTATCGAGGGCAAGGTCGGCGCGATCCGGTACGCGCGCACCCGCGGCATTCCGCTGCTGGGGTTGTGTCTGGGTTTGCAGTGCGTGGTGATCGAGGCCGCGCGCGCGGTCGGGCTCACCGATGCCAACTCCGCCGAATTCGAGCCGGACACCACGCATCCGGTGATCTCCACGATGGCCGATCAGGAGCAGGCCGTGGCCGGTGAGGCCGATCTGGGCGGCACCATGCGGCTGGGCGCGTATCCCGCGATCCTGGAACAGGGTTCGGTGGTGGCGCAGGCGTACGGGCAGGCCGAGGTGTCCGAGCGGCACCGGCACCGGTACGAGGTGAACAATGCCTACCGCGCCAAGATCGCCGAGGGCGGACTGCGTTTCAGCGGCACCTCCCCGGACGGGCATCTGGTCGAATTCGTCGAACTGCCCGCGGATCAGCATCCGTTCTTCGTGGCCACCCAGGCCCATCCCGAACTCAAGAGTCGTCCCACGCGCCCGCATCCGCTGTTCGCCGCGCTGATCGGGGCGGCGCTGAAATACAAAGCGGCCGAACGTCTTCCGGTGCAGATCGAGGGCGATGTGGAACTCGACGACGCCGAGAGCGTGTCCCGGTGAGTGATTCCGAACAGGCCGCAGCGGTGCCTGCGGCCGGTGCGCCGGGCAGTCACGAGTTCCGGACGGTGTCCAGCCGGATCGTGTATTCCGGCGCGATCCTGGCGTTGCGGCTGGATCAGGTCGAGATGCCCGGCGGGCGGGTCGCCGAACGCGAGGTGATCGAACATCACGGCGCGGTGGCCGTCGCGGCGCTGGACGAGAACGGTGATCTGGTTCTGATCAACCAGTACCGGCATCCGATCGGCCGCCGCCTGCTGGAACTGCCCGCGGGGCTGCTCGACGAGCCGGGCGAGGATCCGCTCGCCGCGGCCCGGCGGGAACTGGCCGAGGAGACCGGGCTGGGCGCGCGGACCTGGGCGGTCCTGGTCGATGTCGCGTTGTCGCCGGGGTTCACCGACGAGTCGCTGCGGGTGTATCTGGCGACCGACCTGTACGACACCGACCGGCCCGAACCGGAGTTGGAGGAGGCCGATCTGCAACTGGTCCGGATGTCCGTCGAGGACGCGGTGCGGGCGGCGCTGGCCGGTGAGATCGTCAACGCGACGGCGGTGGCGGGTGTGCTGGCGTTGTCGACCGCGCGGTCCACGGGTATCGAGCTGCGCCCGGCCGATGCGCCGTGGCCCGGTATGCCGACCAGATTCCTGGATCGCAAGGCCGCCGCCGGGAACGCCTGAGCCCGCGGGCGCGTTTCGGGCGGCGCGGATGTCGGACCCTGCTGCAATGATGTGGGCGTGTTGCAGCGGGAGATCGACGCGTATCTCGACCATCTGGCGGTCGAGCGCGGGGCCGCGCGCAACACGCTCAGCGCCTACCGGCGTGACCTGGGCCGATATCGGGAGTTCCTGACCCACAGGGGAATTACCGGCCTGGCCGAGGTGCGTGAGAGCGATATCGGCGATTTCACGGTGTCGCTGCGCGCCGGTGCGCACGGATATCCGCCGCTGGCCGCGAGTTCCGCGGCGCGGGGGCTGGTCGCGGTGCGCGGGTTGCATCGGTTCGCCGCGGCGGAGGGCATCACCGCCGGGGATGTCGCGCACGCGGTGAAACCACCCGCGCCCGCTCGTCGGCTGCCCAAAGCCCTTCCCTACGACCAGGTTTCGCGGTTGCTGGAGGCGTCCGGCGGTGCGGGCGCGGCCGACGGCGGGCCGCGCGGGCTGCGGGATCGGGCGTTGCTCGAGCTGCTGTATTCGACCGGTGCGCGGATCTCCGAGGCGATCGATCTGGATGTCGACGATATCGACGCCGCCGCCCGCGCGATCGTGTTGCGCGGCAAGGGCGGTAAACAGCGCATCGTCCCGATCGGCCGTCCCGCCCTGGCCGCGGTCGATGCCTACCTGGTGCGCGGCCGTCCCGCGCTCACCTCGCGCGGCACCGGAAATCCGGCGCTGTTCTGTAATGCGCGCGGCGGCAGACTCTCTCGGCAGAGCGCCTGGCAGGTGCTGCGTGACGCCGCCGAACGCGCGGGCATCCTCGCGGCGGTCTCCCCGCACACCCTGCGGCACTCGTTCGCCACCCACCTGCTCGACGGCGGCGCGGATGTCCGTGTCGTACAGGAACTTCTGGGCCACGCCTCGGTCACCACCACTCAGATCTACACCCTGGTCACCGTCAACACGCTGCACGAAGTCTGGGCCACCGCGCACCCGCGCGCCCGCTGACGCTGTCGCTCGTCGGCCGCGCCGACCTCGGCAATCACACCGACTTGTCGCCGAAACCGGTGATTTCCCAAGAAACATCGGTAACTTCGCAGGGAGCGGCCCCGACGGCCGTAGGCTCGTGACACCAACCGTCCGATGCCATCGGTGCACTCGAATGTGCGGCCGTTGGGGACGCGTGTCCGACCGTAGGGGAGGGGCTACGAGGCGGTAGCGTCTACAGATGTGCTCGACGCGGCACACCCTGATGAAGATCGGCCCCGCAACGCTGGGCGGGGCAATGCAGGACTTGTGAGGAGCAGCGGATATGACGACAGCGGGTGCGGGCGAACCGCATAGGCGAGCTGCGAGCGACCCGCTTCCATCCAACCGATCAGGATCGCGGATAGAGCATGCGGCCCGAACATTGTGGGAGGCGAAGGATATCGTGGCGGACGGCACGGAAGTGGGACCGACCGGACGCCCGTTGCGCGACATACCGGAGCCGCCCCCGGTGTCCCGCCACGGAGACGCGCTGGTCGTCGCGATGTGTAACCAGAAGGGTGGCGTCGGCAAGACCACCTCGACCATCAATCTCGGTGCCGCGCTGGCCGAATACGGCCGCAAGGTACTGCTGGTGGATCTGGATCCGCAGGGCGCGCTGTCCGCGGGGCTGGGGGTCGCGCACCACGATCTGGACCTGACCGTGCACAACCTGCTCGTCGGTGGCCGCGCCGGTGTCGACGACGTGCTGATGAACACCAAGGTCGAGGGGATGGATCTGCTACCCAGCAACATCGATCTGTCCGCCGCGGAGATCCAGCTGGTCAACGAGGTCGGCCGCGAGCAGACGCTGGGCCGCGCGCTCGCGCCGCTGACCGACCGCTACGACTACGTGCTCATCGATTGTCAGCCGTCGCTGGGTCTGCTCACGGTCAACGCGCTGGCCTGCGCGGACGGTGTCATCATTCCGATGGAGTGCGAATACTTCTCGCTGCGTGGCCTGGCCCTGCTCACCGACACCGTGGACAAGGTGCGGGACCGGCTGAACCAGCGATTGACCCTGTACGGCATCGTGGTGACCATGTTCGATGCGCGGTTGCTGCACTCGCGGCAGGTGATGGCCCGAGTGGTCGAGGTCTTCGGAGATCTGGTGTACGACACGGTGATCAACCGGACCGTGCGCTTCCCGGACGCGAGCGTGGCCGGTGAACCGATCACCACCTGGGCGCCGAAATCCGGTGGCGCGGAAGCGTATCGGGCGATGGCACGGGAAGTCATCCACCGGTCGGGCCGGTGAGCGAAGAACCGCCCACTGTTACGGATCCACCCGCTCCCGTCGCGACGGACACCCCGAGCCCTGAAAACGCCGGGGCCACCGACAATCCGGACAGAACCAACGTTTTCCACCTGCGCCTGACCAACTTCGAAGGCCCCTTCGATCTGCTGTTGCAGCTGATCAGCCAGCGGCGGCTCGATGTCACCGAGGTCGCGCTGCACCGGGTCACCGACGAATTCATCGCGTACACCAAGGCGCTGACCTCCACGCTGAATCAGGACCAGACTTTACGCGCGGACAAGATCCTCGATCTGACCACCGATTTCCTGGTCGTCGCCGCGACCCTGCTGGATCTCAAGGCCGCGCGGTTGCTGCCCTCGGGTGAGGTGAGCGACGCCGAGGATCTGGAACTGCTCGAGGCCCGCGATCTGCTGTTCGCGCGACTGTTGCAGTATCGGGCGTTCAAGCAGGTCGCGGAGTTGCTGGGGGAGTTGGAGGCCGCGGCGCTGCGGCGTTATCCGCGGGCGGTGTCGCTGGAGGATCGCTACCTGCAACTGCTGCCGGAGGTTACGCTGGGGGTCGACGCCTCCGGTTTCGCCGATATCGCCGCGACGGCGTTCCGGCCACGTCCGGTGCCGAAGGTGGGTCTGGACCATCTGCACGCCCACTCGATCTCGGTCGCCGAACAGGCCGCGCTGGTGCTGGAGATGTTGCGGGCACGCGGAGCGGGCAACTGGACCACGTTCCACGAGATCTGCGTCGACTGCGAGGTCCCGGTGCAGATCGTCGCGAGATTCCTGGCGCTGCTGGAGCTGTATCGAGGCAAGACGATCGAATTCGACCAGCCCGATCCGCTGGGACCACTGGCGGTCAGCTGGATCGGCGAGGTGGACGGTGCGCAGGCCGCACCGACGGTGACGATTGAAGAGGATTACGGGTGACGGTGACAGCGGATACCGACGCGGTCGACGGCGGCGACGCGGTCGAGGACGATCTCGGTGCGCGGCCCCTCGGCGAGGACGAATTCCGTTCGGCGCTCGAGGCGATGCTGCTGGTCGTGGACGCACCGGCACCGGCCGAACTGCTCGCCTCCGCGATCGGTGACAGTGAGAATCGCGTCACGCGCACACTGCGGGAGATGTCGGCGGAACTGACCGCCCGGGGCAGCGGAATGGACCTGCGATATGCCGCTGACGGCTGGCGATACTACACACGGACCGAATACGCGCCCTATGTCGAACGCATGCTGCTGGACGGCGCGCGCTCGAAACTGACGCGCGCGGCTTTGGAAACTCTGGCCGTCATCGCCTATCGTCAACCGGTTACGCGAGCACGGGTCAGCGCCGTGCGCGGGGTGAACGTCGACGGTGTTATTCGCACACTGGTCGCGCGCGGGCTCATCGCCGAGGCCGGGACCGATACCGACACCAACGGCACCCTGTACGTCACGACCGAACTGTTTCTGGAACGGATCGGGCTCGCGTCGCTGGCGGATCTCCCGCCGTTGGCACCCCTGCTGCCGGGTGTCGACCTGATCGATGAGATCAACGAGAGCCTGGACACCGACCCCCGGTACACCAGGCTGAAGAAACCCGCCGAGTCGGACATCGACCTCGGCTCCGAGGATTGACAGGGCACATGAATACACCCGCTCGCCGAGATGGCACACCGGATCGTAGAAAGAACACCGACTCACCGCGTGGTGGCGGCGCCCGTGGGCGCGATGACCGCGGCGGATACTCCAAGGGACGCGGCGAAGGCCGTTCGGACCGTGGGGGATACGCCGCCGAGCGTGGTTCGGGACGTGGGGGATATTCGCAGGACCGCGGGAGTGGCCGCGGCGGATATTCGGATGATCGTGGCGCTGGTCGCGGCGGATATTCGTCCGAGCGCGACGGTTCCTCGCAGGATCGTCGGCGTGAGGGGTACTCGTCGGATCGCGAGCGCGGGGGCAACTCGCAGGATCGGCGCGGTTACTTCTCGGGTCGGGGCTCCGATCGGGGTGGCTACTCCTCGGATCGCAAGTCCGGTCGTGGTGAGTACTCGTCTGATCGTGGTTCCGATCGCGGTGGCTACTCGTCCGATCGCAAGTCCGATCGCGGCGGGTACTCGTCTGATCGCAGGTCCGATCGCGGTGGATACTCGCAGGATCGCGGGACCGGCCGTGGTGGCTATTCTTCCGATCGTGGGCCCGGTCGGGGTGGAGCCTCGCAAGGGCGTGGCGGCTACTCGTCGGATCGTGGATCCGATCGGGGTGGGTACTCGCAGGATCGTCGTTCGGATCGTGGCGGGTATTCGTCGGATCGTGGCGCTGGTCGTGGTGGTTACTCGTCCGATCGTGGTTCCGGTCGTGGAGGCTATCCGGCCGATCGCGGCAACGGCGGACGTGGTGAGCACGGCGATCGTCGTGGGTCCTCGCAGGATCGTTCCGGTGGTGGGTACTCCCAGGGACGCGGGGGTTCCGCGCAGGGGCGTCCGGCCGGGGGACGTGGCGGATCTTCCGGTGAGCGTGGGGGATTCGCGGGTCGCCCGCAGCAGTCCGCGCCCAATCGCAAACCGAAACCGACTCCGCAGCGCAGGCAGCCGACCGTGCTCAGCTTCGCCAAACCCGCGCGGCACCAGAACGTCGAGGGCGAACCGCAGGAGGGGCCCAAGAAGCTGCCGTGGGGTGAGGGCGAGCGGTTGCAGAAGGTGCTGGCCAAGGCCGGCGTCGCCTCGCGACGGGTCGCGGAGGAGCTGATCGAACAGGGCCGCATCGAGGTCGACGGGGTGATCGTGCGCGAACAGGGGCTGCGCATCGATCCCGATACGGCGGTGGTGCGCGTGGACGGTGTGCGCATCGTGGTGCGCGACGAACAGGTCTATCTGGCGCTGAACAAGCCCAAGGGTTTCCAGTCGACCATGTCGGATGAATTCAACCGGCCGTGTATCGGCGATATCGTCGCCGAACGGGTCATGGCCGGACAGCGGCTGTTCCACGTCGGACGCCTGGACGCCGACACCGAGGGGCTGCTGCTGCTCACCAACGACGGCGATCTGGCGCACCGGCTGATGCACCCCTCGTTCGAGGTGTCCAAGACGTATCTGGCGACCGTCGAGGGTGAGGTGCCGCGCGAGATCGGCAAACGCTTGCGCAAGGGCGTCGAGCTCGACGACGGTCCGGCCTCGGTCGACGACTTCCAGGTGCTCGAGGTCGGCGATGGTCGTTCGCTGGTGAAAGTTGTTCTGCACGAAGGCCGTAAGCACATCGTGCGGCGGTTGCTGGCCGCGGTCGACCACCCGGTCACCGCGCTGGTGCGCACACGGATCGGCCCGGTCGCGATCGGCGACCAACGTCCCGGCACGCTGCGGGTGCTCGGACGCGACGAAATCGGCAAGCTCTACGAGGCGGTGGACCTGTGAACGGTGTGAAGATGTCGATCGAGATTCCCGAGCGCATGTCGGGTTCGGAGTCGCTGGTCATCGCGATGGACGGGCCCTCGGGCACCGGCAAGTCGAGCGTGTCCCGGCTGCTGGCCACCCGGCTGGGTGCGCGGTATCTGGACACCGGAGCGATGTACCGGGTCGCGACCCTGCACGCGTTGCGCGCCGGGGTCGAGCTGACCGATCCGGCGGCGATCGCGGTGGCGGTGAAGGATCTGCCGCTGGGCATCGGCACCGATCCGAGTCACGAGGTCATCGAGCTGGACTACGCGGACGTGTCGGGGGAGATCCGCGGCGACGCGGTCACCAAGGCGGTCTCCGCGGTGTCGGCGGTGCCCGAGGTGCGTGAGCAGTTGGTCGCGTTGCAGCGCGAGATCGCCGCTGCCGCAGGGCGAATCGTGGTCGAGGGCCGCGATATCGGCACCGTCGTGCTGCCCGGCGCGGACGCCAAGATCTATCTGACGGCCTCCGCCCCGGCCCGCGCCCACCGGCGCAATCAGCAGAACATCGCCGAGGGTCGCGGCGACGATTACGAGGCCGTACTGGCCGATGTGCAGCGCCGCGACACCCTGGATTCCACCCGTGCGGTCTCCCCGCTGCGCCCGGCCTCGGACGCGGTCATCGTGGACACCAGCGAGCTGACCCGCGAACAGGTCATCGACGAGCTGTTCCAGGTTGTGGCGCAACAGATTTCCTCGGGAGCAGGGCGATGACCTATCCGGACGCCGGTGCCGTCGGCTATGCCGCCGACGGGGTGTGGAGTGACGAAACCGATTGGGAGATCAGCGATCTCGACGGTGCGGACGAGGGCGGCGAATATGTGCCGATGCCGACCGTGGCCGTCGTCGGCCGCCCGAACGTCGGTAAATCGACCCTGGTGAACCGCATTCTGGGTCGTCGCGAGGCCGTGGTGGAGGACGTTCCGGGCGTCACCCGGGACCGCGTCTCGTACGAGGCGACCTGGGCCGGGCGGCGATTCCTGGTGCAGGACACCGGCGGTTGGGAGCCCGACGCCAAGGGATTGCAGCAGTCGGTGGCGCGGCAGGCCGAACTGGCCATGCGGACCGCCGACGCGATCCTGCTCGTGGTCGATGTGACCACCGGCGCGACCGCCACCGACGAGGCGGCGGTGCGGGTGCTGCGGCGCTCCAAGACTCCCGTCGTGCTCGTGGTGAACAAGGTCGACGGCGAGAAGCTCGAGGCGGAGGCGGCCACGCTGTGGTCGCTCGGACTCGGTGAGCCGCACCTGGTCAGCGCGGCGCACGGCCGCGGGACCGGTGATCTGCTGGACGTGGTGCTCGAGGCGCTGCCCGAGACGCCGCGCGAGGACGTCGGTGCGCTCGGTTCCGGGCCGCGTCGGGTGGCGCTGGTCGGCAAGCCCAATGTGGGCAAGTCGAGTCTGCTGAACAAGTTGTCCGGCGACGAGCGTTCGGTGGTGCACGATGTGGCGGGCACGACCGTGGATCCGGTCGACTCGCTGGTCGAATTGGGCGGTAAGCCTTGGCGTTTCGTGGATACCGCAGGTTTGCGGCGCAAGGTGTCCAATGCCAGCGGCACCGAGTTCTACGCCTCGCTGCGCACCAAATCGGCGATCGAGGCCGCGGAGGTGGCGGTCATGCTGATCGACGCCTCGCAGCCGATCACCGAGCAGGATCTGCGGGTGATCAGCATGGTCGCCGAGACCGGGCGGGCGCTGGTGCTGGCCTACAACAAGTGGGATCTGGTCGACGAGGACCGGCGCGAGCAGCTCGAGCGCGAGATCGACCGGGAAATGGTGCAGGTGCCGTGGGCACAGCGGGTCAACATCTCCGCGCACACCGGTCGCGCGGTGCAGAAACTCGTGCCCGCCATGGAGACCGCGCTCGAATCCTGGGACAAGCGCATCCCCACGGGCCGGTTGAACACCTGGCTCAAGGAGGTCGTCGCGGCCACGCCGCCGCCGATGCGTGGCGGTCGGCTGCCGCGCGTGCTGTTCGTGACCCAGGCGACCACGCGTCCGCCGACGTTCGTCCTGTTCACCACCGGATTCCTGGAGGCCGGTTACCGCCGGTTCCTGGAGCGCAGGCTGCGTGAGGAGTTCGGTTTCGACGGTTCGCCCGTGCGGGTTTCGGTCCGGGTGCGGGAGAAGCGCGACCGCAGGAAGAAGTAGGCACGCGGGAAGACACTGATCCGGAACCGGTGGGCGGCAATCGCTCACCGGTTCCGTCGTATCGGCGCACCTCTTGTCGGGATACGCACCCGCTGCCCGAGAAGAGGGGACACGTATTCGGCGGGCTTTGCCGCAGGGGCCGTTTCGAGCGTTGACCCGACCTGCGTCGAGGTGCGAGCGCTGCGGGCACTGAGCGGCGGTGGTCGTGTCGGGATGCGGTGGTGGGCATGTTGGTGCGGCTGTCGAGGCGAATCTCTCACTGTTCGAACATGTTTCGGCACAGGTGGTTTCGGGCCGGGAAGTCTGGGACATGTCCAGTGTGGAACGTGTGCAGATTGGAACATGCTCATACTCAACTATGCGCATTGATTGATTCCAGCCCGGAATTTCCAGCAGGGGCAATCGGGGCGATCGTGCGGTGGGAGGAAGAGCGCACGGATGAGGGCTGGGCGGGATGGGCGGTTTCGCGGACAGGGCGGGGCAGGCCGGGGTACTTTCAAACCGCTTGTTGCACAGTCGAATAAGGGATTCTCATATGTGGAGTATTGCGGCCGTTGCCGTGGTCAGCGCGGTGGTCATCGGCGTCGCATTCGTGAAATCGTTTCCGTAGCGACCGAATAACGCCGGGACAGAGCCGAATACGCCGGGGACCGGCGGACCGCTCGCGGGGCGAGCGGTATTCGGCTGGGCGGCTGGGGATTTCGTAGATCCGCTGGTCGGGGCGGGTGAGTCAGAGGCTGAACGCGATCGTGCGCAGGATGATCGCCGCGATGAACACCAGTGTGAACGCCAGGTCGATCGACATGCCGCCGGCACGGATCGGCGGGAGGACGCGGCGTACCGGCGCGATGACCGGCTCGGTGCAGGAATGCGCGATCCGCCGCCCCTTCACCAGCCATTCCGCGGTCGGTGAGGTGCTGAGCATCTGGATCCAGTCCAGTACCACGCGTACGAGCATCACCAGGATGAACAGCGACAGCACATACCCGATGAGCATTCCGATGAGGGCCATGACGAACTCCTTCGTGATCGCGGGCCTGCTTACCGGTGTCAACGCCCGGCATCGGCGGAAAGTGTCCGCTTTGCACTGTTCTCAGACGACTATCAGACTCGCACGGCAGGTGTGATCGTGTCGAGGCCGTCTGCCCGGCAGCGGGTGGTCAGGCCGCGGCCAGGGTCAGCGGGAGGCGGGCGGTGAGGGGTTTGCGTTCGAGTTCGACGCGCAGATCCGCGATCGGCAGCGCGTGCGTGGCGAAGGCGCGCCGCAGCCGCCACACGCCTTGCAGATCCTTGCGCGCGGTGTCGACGATGTCGACGCGGCTGTCCGGATCGTCGACCCAGTCCACCGGCACCTCGTGGATGCGCAGACCGCACCGCTGCGCGAGTATCAGCAGTTCGGTGTCGAAGAACCACTCGCCGTCCTGCACGACCGGCAGCAGCACCTGCGCGATATCGGTGCGCATCGCCTTGAAACCGCATTGGGCATCGGAGAAGTGCGCGCGCAGAGCGGCTTTCAGGATCAGGTTGTAACTGCGGGAGATGAATTCGCGCTTGGGCCCGCGCACCACCCGCGACGCGGGATCCAGCCGGGTGCCGATCGCGATGTCCGAATGTCCCGAGACCAGCGGGGCCACCAGCGGCAGCAGGCCGTTCAGATCGGTGGACAGGTCCACGTCCATGTAGGCGACGACCGCCGCGTCCGAGGCCAGCCACGCCGCGCGCAGGGCCCGGCCGCGGCCCTTGCGATCCAGGTGCATGACCTGGACGTTGTCGAAGTCCGCGGCCAGCGCGTTGGCCACCGCGAGGGTGCCGTCGGTGCTCGCGTTGTCGGCGATGGTGATGCGCGCCGAGAACGGGAAACTCTCGAGGTGGGACAGCAGCCGCCACACGCAGCTGCCGAGGCTGTGCTCCTCGTTGTAGACCGGGATCACCACGTCCAGAGTGGGCGCGTGCGGGGCGGTTCCGGTGCGGTCCGTGACCTGCGGGGCAATCGTCATTTCGCTCATGACCACAAGATTCGTCCACTCCGCTAGTGCGGGGCTTGGCGGCCGCTGTGAGGTCACTGTGGGCCGAATCGCCGCGTGGCGGGCGTCGAACCGGGAGCCGGACGTCGCTCAGGGACCGAGGAGGAATTCGAGCAGGCGTTGACTCTCGAACAGGAGCATGAACAAGCCGTAGTAAATCGGGAGCACTGGAGCATTGTGCCCGTCGAGGGCCCATACCGTGCAATGAACCGGGATCGCACCTGATCGATGCGTGGCGCCGGGCGTGTGCTCCCATGGACCGCAGGATCCGAAATCGGAACGTTTCATTCACTCGGCGGATTTCGGCGAGGCAGAATGTCGGCAACTTCAGGAGGTTCGCTGTGGAAACCATCGTGTCCGTGACGGGCGGCAAGGTTCGCGGGGTCACCCGGGACGGGATCGACACTTTCCTGGGTATTCCGTACGCGGCCGCGCCGATCGGACCCGCGCGGTTCGAACTGCCTGCGCGCGTAGCGGACTGGGATGGCGTGCGCGATGCGGTCGAATACGGCGCGACGTGTGCGCAGTCGCCGTATCCCGCGCCCATCCACGCGTTGCTGGGCAGCGACGGCATTCCCGGTGACGAGTACCTGAACGTGAACGTCTGGACTCCTGAGACGGGCGGGTCGGGCCTACCGGTCATGGTGTGGATTCACGGCGGTGCGTTCGTACGCGGCTCCAACGCGCGGCCGATCTACGACGGCGGCTCGTTCGCTCGTGACGGTGTGGTGACCGTCTCGATCAACTACCGGCTCGGCGTCTCCGGCTTCGCGGCGATTCCGGGCGCGCCGCTCAATCGGGGTCTGCACGATCAGGTGTTCGCGCTGCGCTGGGTGCGGGAGAACATCGCGGCGTTCGGCGGAGATCCCGGCAATGTCACCGTCTTCGGGGAATCCGCGGGCGGTATGAGCATCGCCGCGCTGATCGCCTCGCCGCTGACCGACGGGCTGTTCCGGCGCGCGATCATCCAGAGCGGCAACGGAATCGGGATCGCGAAGGCCGAGGACGCCAGGTTGGTGGCCGGGGTGATCGCGGACAAGGCCGGGATCGAGCCGACCCCGGCCGCGTTCGGCGAGTTCGGGCCCGATCGGTTGCGGGCCGCGCAGGACGCGATGGCGCTGGAGTTGATGCAGGATCCCGATCCGGCGCGGTGGGGTGAGAGCGTCATCAGTCACGGGCTGGGTGTGATGAGCCTGTTCCCGGTGATCGACGGTGAGCTGATCGAGGATCTGTCCAGCGCGGTGCTGGCCGCGCGGCCCGAGCGGGCGGTGCCGTTGCTGATCGGCTGCACCGCAGAGGAGTTCCGGTTCTTCACCGTGCCCGCCGGGCTGGCCGCGGGGATCAGCGAGGAGGTGCTGCCGCTGGTGCTGCCGCGGTACGGGCTGGATCCTGCGCTGGCGCAGATCTATTCGGCCAATCGGCCAGGGGCCTCGGCGGCGGACGTGTTCAACGCGATCGTCACCGATGTGGCATTCCGGGAGGATTCGGTGCGCATCGCCGAATCCGTCGCGGCCGCGGGGCAACCGACCTACATGTACGAATTCGGCTGGCGGTCGGGTATCGCGGGACTGGGTGCCTGCCATGTGCTGGAGGTGCCGTTCGTCTTCGACCGGCTCGACGCGGCAACGAGGCTGACCGGGCCGAATCCGCCGCAGGCCCTGGCGGATCGGGTGCATCGGGCCTGGGTGGATTTCGCCACGCACGGCGATCCGGGCTGGGCTCGGTTCAGCACGGATCATCGCGCGGTGCAGGTCTTCGACGATCCGGACTCCGCGGTGGCGGTGGATCCGCGTGCCGACGAGCTCGCCGCGGTGCGGGCCTGGCGCGAGGCCCAGCTGAGCTGACGGAACCGGCTGCCGGGGAACGCATTTCGCAGCCGGGACACAGGTTGGCCCGGGAACGCCGGTAAGGTGAGCGCCTCACAGTGTGAAAGGAATGCGGTGCGTACATCTTTGCGGATGGTTGTCCTCGGTCTGGCCCTCGCGGCCGGCGGTGCGAATGTGGTGGCGGTGGCCGATGCCATCCCCACCGCCTCGCCGGTGGACGAACCGGTCATCGTCGGAACCGATGGGAACGGGCAGAGTCGCTCGCTGTCGGTCGGGCAGGAGCTGGCGGTGGCGTTGCCGGACAACCCGTCCTCGGGCTACGTCTGGAAGCTGAGTCCGATCGATCGGGGTGTGCTGCGTCAGGAGGGCGCGCCGCAGTTCCGCACCACCAACCCGATTCCCGGTGCGGCCGGTACCAGCGTGTGGACCTTCACCGCCGCCGGGCACGGGCACACCACGGTGCGTCTGGTCTCGGTGCGTCCGGGCTCGGCGCCCGCGCAGACCTTCACCGAGAACATCACGGTCGGCTAGTCTTCCATTGCTGAATTCCATTGTGTGATAATGGGATTCGATGGCAACGAGACAGGCCCGATGTCATCGGGCCGTGCCGGGTGTCGATGGGTGAACACCCGGCACGGTCGGGGGGAACGCGTCGAACGACGAGGATCGCCTCAGGTGACGATGATGCGGACCCGGGCCAGGTTCTCGATGCGGGCGTAGGGGCTCGCCGGGTCGCCGTCGGGGTGGGCTGCGACGCGGGCGGTCACGAAATGTGTTCCGGGGGTGGTGAATACGTGATCGCGTTCGACGGTGATCGTGGTGTGCGGGGTGAATTCGCTGGTTTCGGTGAAGGCGCCGGAGCCGTCGAAATCCCAGGCGAGGCCGACGATCGTGCCCGCGTCGGGCGGGACCTGCGCGGTCGCCTGTAGCCGGACGCGTTGTCCGGCGGTGATCTCGGCGCGGTCGGTGCCCTCGGCGGTGAGCGACACCACGGGCTGGACGCCGAGTCGCTCGGGGGCCTGCGCCGGTACCAGCACCTGGCCGTCCTCGACGGTGTAGCGCGTGCTGGCCGCGGGTGCCGCTCCGGTCTCGACCCATGCGCTGAGCTGCCGCAATGCCTGATGCAGTACGCCGAGGTAGGTGACGGCGCGGGTGGGATGTTCCTGGCGTTCGTCGTCGCCGTGCAGGGCGTGATCGACGTACCAGAGCCGGAAGTGGTCGTCGATGCGATCGCCGAGGTGGTCACGGACCCGGTCGCGGTACCAGTCGGCCTGCCACGGGAACGCCTCGCGATCCAGCAGACACGAGACGACGATCATCCTGCCCGTGAATTTCCCGGTCGGCACGTGTCCGGAGGCGGCGCTGGTGAACAGCGGGCCCAGCAGCAGGGCGCGCTGGGGCGGGATCGGATTCCCGTCGTGGTCGCGGAACTGGTCCCACACCCGGTAGGTGGCGTCGGGGACCTGGTGGCGGTGGTAGGTCTGGGCGGCCAGGAAGGCGCTGTTGTCGATCTCGACGGTGTCGCCCGGGGCCAGGCGGGACAGTGCGCCGTCGCGGTCGGGGGTGTCGAGAAGTGCTGTGTCGCCGTGGATTTCGGTGATCGTGACGCGGGTTCCGGCGGCGTCGCCGGTGAGCACGGTCAGATCCGCGCCGTGCAGTTTCTCGGCGTCCGGAATGCCGGGGATGTCGACCGCCACCACGGCGTCGTCGTCGGCTCCGGGACCCTTGAAAGCGTTGTCGACGCCGCCGTGCGGGGTGCCCGCGGCGTGCTGTACGGGCAGGCCGCGGGCGATGGCCTGCTTGCGGGTGAGGGTTCCGGTGGTGTTGCCGCGATGGTGCAGGCGGTCGCGGTGCACGGAGCTCGCGGGGTCCGCGCCCGGATAGCCAGGGGTGGTCCAGAAGTCTTCGCGGTAGGTCGGATCGACCGCCATCACGTGTGGGTACAGGGTGCCGAAGGCGTGAAATCCCATGGTGCGGTGGCCGAACCAGGATCGGGTCGGGAAACCCATCCGGGTGACCTCGGTGAGGGCTGCGCGCTCGGATTCGGTGAGGTCGGCGTCGAGCGGTGTGCGGGAACCGGCGTCGGCGGCGTCGGCGATGTGGTCCAGGCGGTCGCGCAGGACGCGCTGGGCGTGCATGCGCACCGAGAAGACGTTCGGGATGGCCATCGGACTGCCGATGACGTACGGCACGAATCCGTCCCAGACGCCCTCGGTGCTCTCCGCGCCGCCGATGGTCCGGTACGCGCCGCCGCTGCCGCCGTAGGCGTAGCCGTAGGGGCGGTGGTCGCCGTAGATCCGCGCGGCGATCGTGCGGGAGTGTTGTGCGGCAGCGGCATTGGCGCGGTAGGCGGTGATGGTCGAGTCCGCCGCGTCGCCCGGGATCGCGGCGCTGCCGCCGCCGTTGGTCTCCACGAAGTACGCGCCGCTGTCGAAGGCGAAGCCGATCTTGTCCTCGCGTCCGGTCGCGCCCTGGGCGAGGTGTTCGCTGTCGGGGACCGGGGTGATGTGCTGGAAGAACCGGCCCCGATAGGTCTGCGCGGGTGGGAAGTACAGCGAGAAGCGGGTGTCGGTGCCGGTGAAGCCGCCGTGGACGTAGCGGTGCGGTACGGGGGGAGTCGCGATGCTCGTCGATATCGGTGTAGGGCGTGGCGAAGGGTGGGTCGATGTCCGGGGCCATGGTGTCACAGCATGCCGAGTACACCCGGGACCAGCCGCGGAACCTACGCCAGGACCGCCGAGCGACGTAGCACGATCGCCCGCGCGGTGCTGGACCTGGTACTGGAGAAGGGGCACGGCGGGGTGACCACGGCCGAGACTGCCGCGCACGCGCGGATCAGCGAGGCGACGGTCCTGTATCACTTCCCGACCCGCGACCATCTGCTGGTGGCGGCGTTGCGGCTGGCGTTCGACGAGGACGACGCGCGGCTGTCCACCGGACGGCCCGACCTGGACCCGAAAGCGTTGCGCCGCTACGTGACCGGCGGTGATCGGCAGGTCGCGCTGCTGTACACGATGCTCGCCGGGCAGATCGGCACACCCGGTCATCCGGCGCGGGAGTTCTTCGCCGAGCACTACGCGCAGGCGCTCGAACGCTGGACGGCGATCATCGTCGCGCGGCAGGACGCGGGTCTGGCGCATCCGGGAGTGGATGCGGGCGAGGCGGCGCGGGGGTTCCTGGCGGCCTGGACCGGACTGCGCACGCAGTGGCAGATCGATCCGTCCTTCGATCTGGGGGAGTCGGTGCTCACCGCGTTCCGGCGGCTGACCGGTGAGAATGTCGTGGAGTTGCGGCGGGTGCTGTTGGATCCGGGCAGTGGTTTGTGAGTTGTGTTGCCCGGCAGCGGATTCGGATCCCCGCCATACGGACGATCACCCCGGGCGGCGGGTCCGGGGTGGGGATGCTTTGCTGAGAGCATGCGTGTTGCGGTGGCCAACAGGGGCGAGGTCGCGGTCCGGATCGTGCGGACCGCCCGGGAGTGCGGATATTCGACGCTGGTGATGCACACCGCCGAGGAGTCCGCCGGACTGCCCGTGCGGCTCGCCGACGCGGCCGTCGCCCTGCCCGGCCGCGGGGCCGCGGCCTATCTGGACATCGGCGCGGTGGTGTCGGCGGCCGGTGCGGCCGGGACGCTCGTGCATCCCGGATACGGATTCCTCAGCGAGAGCGCCGATTTCGCCGCCGCGTGCGCGAAGGCCGGACTCGTCTTCGTGGGTCCCTCGCCGGAGGTGCTGCGGATCTTCGGGGACAAGGTCGCCGCGCGGGCCGCCGCCGCTGCGATCGGGGTGCATGTGCTGCCCGCGACCTCCGCCGAGGCCGGGCTCGACGGGATCGCCGCACTGCTGGCGGCACATCCGGACGGGGTGATGATCAAGGCGGTCGCCGGTGGTGGTGGCCGCGGGATGCGTGCGGTGCGCGATTCCGGTGAACTCGTCGAGGCGTATCGGCGGTGCCGGGCCGAGGCGTTGGCCGGATTCGGTGACGACGCGGTGTATGCCGAGGCGCTGGTGAGCGGTGTGCGGCATGTGGAGGTGCAGATCGTCGCCGACGGGCGGCACGCGGTCGCGCTGGGGGATCGGGATTGCAGTGTGCAGCGGCGTCGGCAGAAGGTGCTCGAGATCGCGCCCGCGCCGAATCTGCCTGCGGCGCTGCGGGAAAGGCTGCATCGGGACGCGGTGTCGATCGCGGAGTCGGTCGGTTGTCGCGGGGTGGTCACGGTCGAATTCCTGGTGCGCGGTGACGAGGCGTGGTTCCTCGAGGTGAATCCGCGGTTGCAGGTGGAACATACGGTCACCGAGGAGGTGAGCGGGGTCGATCTGGTCGCGATCGGGTTCCGGCTCGCGCTCGGGGAGTCGCTGGCCGAGCTGGAGTTGCCGGTGGGCGGGCCGCGCGGGTTCGCGGTGCAGGCTCGAGTGAATGCCGAAATCATCGGTGCAAGTGGGGATCTGCTGCCCAGTACCGGGACACTGACGCAGTTCGGCGCGCCCACCGGTGTGGGGGTGCGGGTGGATACCGCGGCGTATTCGGGGATGCGGCAGAGCGCGCGGTTCGATTCGCTGCTGGCCAAGGTCATCGCTCGGGGGGCATCGTATTCCGGTGCGCTGCAACGGTGCTCGGACGCGCTCGCGGAGATGGTCGTGGTCGGTGTGGATACCAATGCGGCGGTGGTGCGTGCCGCGCTGGACGAGTTGCCTCGCGACGAGTCGGTGGACACCTCGTGGTTCGAGCGGAATATCTCTCGATTGCTTTCTCGCGCAGCCGATTACGCGCCACCACCGCAGGCGCACGCCGAGGTGACGGTTGCCGCGGCGGTCGAGCTCGAACAGGACGAGCAGGCGTTGCGCAGTCCGATGGGCGCGACCGTGGTGAGCCTGGCCGCGCCCGGTTCGGTACTGCCCGCCGGTGCGGAAGTAGTTGTGCTCGAGGCGATGAAGATGCAGCACGTGGTGCGCGCGGAGACCTCGCTGCGGGTGTCGCGGCAGCTGGTCGCGCCCGGGGACGTCGTCGATCCGCACGCGGTGTTGCTGACCTGGGCCGAGGCCGATCACGACGGTGCGGATATCGCTGTCGCGGTGGTGGATCCCGACGCCGAACGGGCCGATCTGACCGAAGTCCGCGCCCGGCACGAGATTACCCGCGACGCTTCGCGTCCCTCCGCGGTTGCCAAGCGGCACAAGCTGAATCGGCGCACGACCCGGGAGAACATCGCCGATCTGGTGGACGCGGACAGCTTCGTGGAGTACGGCGCGCTCACCATCGCCGCGCAACGAGCCCGGCGCAGTGCCGAGGACCTCATCGCCAATACCCCGGCCGACGGTCTGGTCGCCGGTGTCGCCACCGTCGACGCGGCCCGGTTCGGCGTGGACCGGTCGCGGGTGGTGGTGATGTCCTACGACTACACCGTGCTGGCGGGCACCCAGGGCGTGCGCAATCACGCCAAAACCGATCGCATGCTGCATCTCGCGCACGAACAGCGGCTGCCGGTGGTGTTCTTCACCGAGGGCGGTGGCGGGCGGCCCGGCGATACCGATCACGGCGGCATCTCGATGCTGGATGTGACCACGTTCCGGGTGATGGGTGAGTTGTCCGGGAAGGTGCCGCTGATCGGCATCGTGTCCGGGCGCTGTTTCGCCGGGAACGCCGCGCTGCTGGGGATGTGCGATGTCGTGATCGCCACGCCGGACGCCAATATCGGTATGGGCGGCCCTGCCATGATCGAGGGCGGCGGGCTCGGGGTGTACAGGCCGGAGGACATCGGGCCGATCGAGGTGCAGCGGCGCAACGGGGTCGTGCATCTGGTCGCCGCCGACGAGGCCGAGGCGGTGGATCTGGCGCGTCGGTATCTGGCGTATTTCCAAGGGGCCGTGGATGATTGGGAGGCACCCGATCCCCGGACCGCGCGGCATGTGGTTCCGGAGAACCGGTTGCGCGCCTTCGAGATCCGCGCCGCGATCGAGGCGGTCGCCGACCCGGGTTCGGTTCTGGAACTGCGTCGCGATTGGGGTGTTGGGGTGGTGACCGCGCTGGTTCGTGTCGAGGGACGTCCGTTCGGACTGATCGCCAACGACTGTCATCATCTCGGCGGTGCGATCGATGCGCCTGCCGCGGACAAGCTCGGCGCATTCCTGCGGTTGTGTCAGGCCCATGGTCTGCCGATCGTGTCCCTGTGCGACACACCGGGTTTCATGGTCGGACCAGAGGCCGAGAAGGACGCCACCGTCACCCGTTTCAGCCGCCTGTTCATCGACGCCGCCGCCCTGACCGTCCCGTTCGGCACCGTCATCGTCCGCAAGGGCTACGGCCTGGGCGCACAAGCCATGGCCGCGGGCTCCTTCCGTGCCCCGCGCTTCGTGATCGCCTGGCCCACAGGCGAAATCGGCGGCATGGGTCTGGAAGGCGCGGTCCGTCTCGGCTTCGCCAAGGAGCTGGCCGCGATCGAAGACCCCGCCGCCCGCCGGTCCGCGTTCGACCATCTGGTAGCCGCGGCCTACGACAGCGGCAAGGCCCTGACCGCGGCCACCGCCGGTGAACTCGACGACGTCATCGACCCGGCCGATACTCGCCGCTGGATCGCCACCCTGCGCTGAGCGGCGGGAAGGTTCGCTGCCGCCGCGGGCCGCGCCGGAGTGGTGTTCGGGGTGTTCGCCACACGGGTTGTCCAGCCGACGCTGAGAGTCCGGCCAGGTCCGGCGCGCCGGATCACCTGTGTGACAGGCAGTTTCGTCGATCTTCCGAGCGTGCGGGCGCTGAATCGGAAGGGGTTCCCTCGGAGGCGGGAAGCGTCTATCATCGCTACCTACTAAATACTTAGTAAGTATCGGAGGGATGCGGGATGAGCGGGTCCGCGGGTGTGGTGGGGCGGGTGCGGCGGGAGGATCGGCGGGCGCAGATTCTGGGGGAGGCGATCGGGATCATCGGGCGGCGGGGGTACTACGGGTTCAGTGTGCAGGAGTTGGCCGATGGGTGCGGGCTGACCGTGGCGGGGGTGCTGCATCATGTGGGGACCAAGGAGAAGTTGCTGGTCGCGTTGTTGGAGGAGCGGGATCGGCGCGATACCGAGGCGGTGATCGAGCAGCTCGAACAGGAGTTGGGGCGAGCGCCGACACCGGGGGACGCGCGGCGGGCGCTGCGTACCGTGGTGGCGCGCAACGTGACTCAGCCGGAGATCGTTCGACTGCACACGATGCTGCGGAGTGAGTCGCTGTATCGGGAGCATCCGGCGCACGACTATTTCCGTGAGCGTGAGGCGCGGGTGCTGGACGCGTTCACTCGGCTGGTCGAGGGGGTCGGCTCGGCGACCGAACCGCGGTCGGTCGCACGACATCTGCTCGCCACCATGACCGGGTTGGAGGAGCAGTGGCTGCGGGATCCCGACGATATCGATCTGGTCGCCGAGTGGGATCGGGCCGTGGCACGCATCCTGGCCGATCGGTGAACGGGTTCGCCGGAGCCGGAATTCCGAGTGTTCCGTGATCGCATTTTGTGAAGGAGAATGTATGCGATTCAACGACTTTCGTCCCGAGAGCAGGGGCGTTTCCCGGCGAAGGGGATTGCGGCGGCCCTGGGTGGTGGCGCTGCTGTTGATGGTGCTCGCGGTCGCTACCGTGTCGCCGAGCGCGGCGGCGGACTCCCCGCGGCCACCCGCTCGGGCGGGCAAGTGGCTGATCGATGGTCAAGGTCGGGCCATCTCGGTGCACGGGGTGAATCTGGTGCGTAAGACCGCGCCCTATTACCCGGCCAATTTCGGTGAGTCGGATGCGGCGCTGCTGGCGAGCGAGGGATTCGACGCTGCCCGCATCGGATTCATCTGGGAGGCAGTGGAACCGCGGCCCGGGGTGTACGACGACGCCTACATCCGGCGGATCGTCGCGCTCAACGATCTGCTGGCCGCGCACGGTATTCGCACCCTGGTGGATTTCCATCAGGACAGTTGGAGTCGTTCGGCGGGGATCTCCCAGCTCGGCAACAGCACCGGCGATGGTGCGCCGCAGTGGGCGACCCTCGGTACCGATCCGCACAACGCCCAGGACGACTTCCAGGCATTCTGGAACGACAAACCCGCCGCCGACGGAATCGGTATCCAAACCCATTTCGTCCACGCATGGCAGCATGTGATCCGGATGCTGAATTCCGGTGCGGGACGGGCGAATATCGTCGGAGTGGACCCGTTCAACGAGCCGTATGCGGGCAGTGGGTATTCGTGCCAGGCGTTCCTGGCTTCGTGCCCGGCGTTCGAACAGGGTGCGCTGGCGCAGTTCTATCAGCGGGTGATCGCCGCGTTGCGCGCGACGGGCGACACGCATGTGATCTTCCCCGAATCCGATCCGAATGCCGATGGCAGCACAGCCCTTCCGGCACTGCGGGATTCGGCCGTGGGACACAACTTCCACATCTACTGTTTCCCGGTGCTCGGCGCTGGAATCGTCGGCGTGCCGACGCCGCCGGGATTCGACGCGGTCTGCCCGCCGCAGGAGAATCAGGCCGTCGCGGTGAGCGCCGCACGCGCAGACCGCATCGAAGCGCCGGGTTTCCTGTCCGAATTCGGTGCGAGCGATGTGAACACCGACAACGCCCGGCTCATCGATCTGGCCGATGAACATTTCTGGTCCTGGACGTACTGGGCGTATTACGTCTACCACCCGCAGGATCCGGCGAACTCCGACACCCAGGGCCTGCTGGTCGACGAGAGCAAACCGGGCTCACCGGCCAATGCCAAACAGGCCAAACTCGACGCCCTGGCCGTGCCGTGGGCGCGGGCGGTCGCGGGGACGCCGTCGAAGTACCACTTCGATCGTGCCGATTCCACGATGAGCCTTACGTATTCGACCGCTGCTCCGGCGGGAGCACATCTCGCGTCCGGGGCTCGGACGGAGATCTTCGTGCCCGCTCGGCATTATCCGGGTGGATACAACGTCCGGGTGGATGGGGGAACCGTGGTTTCCGCGCCCGGTGCGCGCATCGTGCAGATTGCCGCGAATCCTGGTGCGGTACACAATGTTTCGGTGACTATCGCACGTCGCTGATCGTTGTTCGGCGGTATCGGTGAATCTGTTCGCCGATACCGCCGCTGTGAGCGTCGAGGTCCGCGCGGTCGACCATCTGCGTGTCGGGCGAAATCTGTTTCCGCGCATGAGATTTCGAAGGTATGTCGTCAGTGATCGGTCTGCCTGTCCTGTCGGCCGATGTATCCGCAGCAACCGAAAACCCCAGTGCGCGTGATGAATCAGAGCCAGGTGAGCAGTGTGCGCACGGCATCGGCGACCGCGGCCGGATCTTCGTGGACGGGCGTGTGGCCGGTGTCCAGGAGGCGGAATTCCGCGTTGGGCAGGGCGGTAGCGAGGTCGCGGCCGTGGTCGGGGTCGCGGGCGCGGTCGTGGCGGCCGTGTATCACCATGGCGGGCTGGGTGATTCGGGGTAGGTCGGCGGTCAGGTCGAGGTCGCGCTGACTGGTCAGGACGTCCAGGACAGCCTGGCGGTCAACGGTCGCGGCCCAGCGCAGCAACTCGGCGCGCACCTCGGGTTCGGGCGGGGTGTGGAACGAACGATCCAGGACCGCCGCGCGCAGGTCCTCGCCCCAGTCGTCGCGGACACGGGCGATGATGGCCTCGACGTCACCGTGGCCGCGCATCTGCGCACCGGTATCGATCAGGATCAGTCCGCGCACGACCGACGGGTGGGTGGCCGCGAGATGCAGGGTGATCGCGCCGCCGGTGGAATGACCGCAGACCAGTACCGGTCCGCCGTGGGTGCGCTCGATGTGACGCGCGATTCTGCCGGAGATCGCCGGAATGTCCCACGGGCCCGGCTCGGTCAGCCAGGAATACCGATCCACCCGCGGCCGCCCCGCCAACTCGTGGTCCAGCAGATCGAACACCGTGGGGGAGCACAGTGTCCCGGGTACCGCCACCATGGTCACCGCATCGCTCATGGCCGCGAAGTTTACCGACCTCGGCGCACGCGACCGCGCGCCTCGGCCGTTCTCACTCGGAAAGCCTTGCCGCCCAGCCTGGTCCGATCAGGGCAGATGGAGCGGCGGGCAGGCGGGGAAGGTCACCGGCAGATCGGTGAGCGTGCGGTGCAGCGCGCCCGGACGCCAGGTCAGGGCGTGGGCCGGAACCGCCAGCCGGAGATCGGGCAGGGCGTCGAGCAGTTGATCGATCGCGGCTTCGGCGATCGGATACGCGATGTGCCGGGCCGGGCAGCTGTGCGGCCCGACACCCCAGGCCAGGTGCGAACGGTTTCCGGTGTGGTAGCCGCCGCCGATGTCCGGATCGTTGTTGCATCCGGCCAGGCTGATCACCACCGGCTGATGCGCGGGCAGCCAGACGCCGTCGATGAGAACGGGATGACGCGGATAGGTGACGCTGGCATTGGGCAGCGGCGGATCCTCGAACAGCGCCAGGTCCAGGGCGTCGCGGGTGAGCAGCGCGCCGCCGAGCAGACCGTCGCTGAAGCGCTCGTCGGTCATCATCAGGCGCAGCGCGTTGATCACCAGGCTCTGCAGCGGGCCCATGCCCACGCCGTAGATGGCGAGCACCTGGTGCAGCATCTCCAGGTCGTCGAAGCGCGCGGGGTGCTGGGCCATCCGGGTGGTGATGTCGTCGCCGGGGTGATTCTGCTTGAGCCGCACCAGTTCCTGCACCGCCTCGGCGAACAGCCGGTTGCCCTCCTCGGCGTCGGCGTCGGCGTCGAAGACCGCGGCGGTGGCCGCGGCCGCCTTCCGGCTGATCTCCGGCGGACAACCCAGCAGCTTGTTGACGATCTCGAAGCACAGCGGTGTGGCGTACTGGCTGACCAGATCGGCCGAACCGTCCGAGCAGAACGAGTTGATCAGCGCCACGGCCGTCCGCTCGACGAAACCGTGCAGCGCGTTGACGTTCACCGCGTCCAATGCGGCGGTGGTGGCGGCCCGGTAACGCGCGTGCTCGGCACCGGCGGTGCGGGGTGCGGCCGGCCGGTACTGCAACACCGGGAGCACCGGGCAGTCGGCCGGAACGTGCTGCTGCCACATCCGCGGATCGGACGGAAAATGCTCGGGGTCGTTGAGAATTCGCAATGCGGCCCGGTAACCGACGACCAGCGTCGCCGGAATACCCGGAGCCAATTCCACCGGAACCAGCGAACCGTGCCGCTGCCGCATCTCGCGGTACGCGCGGTGCGGATCGGCGCTGAATTCCTCGGAGTACAGACTCACCCGCTGGGCGTCGAACTGCATGGGCGGCGCGACCCGCGGCGCGGGATCGATCGGTGTGGACAAGAGACGTAACTCCAGGAATCGGTCGGCAATCTCACAGCGCAGGCTGTCCGGCGGGCCCGGTGCCCCCGGCGGATAGTAGCCCCAACATAGCTCCATGTCCGATCTCGAGCATCCGGAAGATCATCGGGCCGAACGTGTTTGCGCAGGTTGGCAATCGATTATCTTGGGGCCGTGCGAAACCGGTGACGTCGGGACCGGAATGCGCGGCGGCCGCGCGGACAACGCCGATCACCGCCCGGCCGCCCCCGCCCTGTCGGCGGAAGTCTCGACGTCGAATCCGGACATGTCATACCGTGGAGTCTGTCGGCAACCATGAACATGTCGTGCGGAGGTGGATAGTCATGGGCAAGCTTGACGGCAGAGTAGCGTTCATCACGGGTGCGGGGCGGGGTCAAGGACGCAGTCACGCAATACGTTTCGCCCGCGAGGGCGCGGACATCATCGCGATCGATACGACCAGGAAGGTGGACAGCGTCCCGTATCGGCTCTCCGATGCCGACGATCTGGCCGAGACGGTGCGCGCGGTCGAGGCCACCGGACGTCGGATCGTCGCCCGGGACGCGGACGTCCGCGATTTCCCGGCGCTGGACGCGGCGGTGCGCGAGGGGGTGGATGCGTTCGGCCGCTTGGACATTGTCGTGGCCAACGCGGGTATCTCCAGTCCCGCACCGACATTGGAGATGAGCGAGCAGACCTGGCAGGACATGATCGACATCAACCTGACCGGCGTCTGGAAATCGTTGAAAGCCGCTGTCCCGCACGTCATCAGCAGTGGACGCGGCGGTGCGGTGGTGATCACCAGTTCGTTGGCGGCGATGCACGCGAACGAGAACACCGCGCACTATTCGGCATCCAAGGCCGGTCTGGTCATGCTGATGAAGGTGATGGCCAAAGAGCTTGCGCCACAAGACATCCGGGTCAACACCGTACATCCGACCACCGTGGCCACCGAGATGATCCTCAACGACGCCACCTACCACCTGTTCCGGCCGGACCTGGAACATCCCGACCGCGCCGATTTCGAGGAGGCCGCGCGCACCCTGAACCGGCTGCCGGTCGCGGCGCTGGAACCCGAGGACATCACCGACACCGTGCTGCACCTGGTCTCGGACGACGCGAAATTCGTCACCGGCACAGCACAATTGATCGATGCCGGTGGTGCGCTGTGACCTGCGCCGGGCTCAGGCGGATGTCCCGGTGAGTTCGCGGTCGGCGGTGTCGTCCGCCGGGGCCCACAGTGCTCCCGGCCACCAGATTCGCCTGCCGATCAGGGCGAACAGTGCGGGGATGGCGACGGTGCGCACGATGAACGTGTCGAGCAGGATGCCGACGCCGACCACGATGCCCAGTTGGGTCAGGGTGATCAGCGGGAGGATGCCCAGCACCGCGAAGACCGCCGCCAGCACGATTCCGGCGCTGGTGATCACACCGCCGGTGGCGGCGACCGCGCGCACGATTCCGTCGGTCACCCCGTGCCCCGGGGTCTCCTCGCGGGCGCGGGTGACCAGGAAGATCTGTAGTCCACGCCCAGCGCCACCAGGAACAGGAACAGGAACGCGAACAGCGGCACATTGGTGTCCAGTGCCGGGAAGCCGAAAACGTATGTGCTGAGCAGACTTCCGATACCGAGCGCGGCCAGGGCGCTGATCACGGTGACCGCCACGAGCAGCAGTGCGGCCGGGATCGCGCGCAGCAGCACCAGCAGGACCAGCAGCACGACCGCGAGGATGAGCGGCATGATCAGATACTGATCGCGGTGGGCGGCGTCGCGGGTGTCCAGGGCGACCGCGTCCGAGCCGCCGACCAGCGCCCGAGCATCCGGGATCGCGGCGAGTTCGGTGCGCAGCCGGGTCACGGTGGCGAAGGCCGGATCCGAGGAGGGGGCCGCGTCCAGCACCACCGACCAGCGGGTCAGGCCGTTCGCCGAGACTCCGGCCGGTGTCGCACGCACCACACCTGCCGTGGAATTCAGCACTTGCCGCACTCGCGCCGCGGATCCGGTGGCGGCCAGCACGATCGTGGGATCGCTTGCGCCGGAGGAGAAGTGCTCGCTCACTGCGTGCAGGCCGTCGACCGATTCGGCGTGCACGCGGAACTGCTCGGACTGCGCGAGGCCGACATGGGTGAACGGCAGCGCGGCGGCGCAGGCGGCCGCGACGATCAGGAAGCCGCACACCACGATTCGGGGCCGTCGCACCACCGTGTCGGCCACGGTGTGCCAGGCGCCGGAGGTCGCGGTGTCGTGGCCGTCGACGCGAGGGGTGAAGGGCCAGAACACCTTTCGACCACACAGCGCCAATGCCGGGGGTAGTGCGATCAGGACGAACAGCATGGCGATCAGCAGCCCCAGCGCCCCGAACGCGCCCAGGCCGCGAGTGTTGGGCAGCAGGCCCAGCAGCAGCGTCAGCAGGGCCAGTACGACGGTCACATTGCTGGCCAGTACCGCGGGCCCGGCCCGGCGCACCGCGATCCGCAGTGCCGCACGGTGATCCGCGGTGCGATACAGCTCGTCGCGGTAGCGGGACACCAGCAGCAGCGCGTAGTTCGTGCCCGCGCCGAAGACCAGCACGCTGGTGATGCCCGAGGTCGAGCCGTCGAACGTCAGGCCGGTCAGCTGGGCCAGGGCGTTTCCGGCCGCGGCCGCGACCCGATCGGCGACCGCGACGACCGCCAGCGGGATCAGCCACAGCACCGGCGAGCGGTAGGTGCCGATCAGCAGCACCATCACCACCAGGGCGGTGACCGCGAGCAGCAGTGCGTTCGCGCCGGAGAAGGAATCGGCGATATCCGCGCCGAACGCCGGGCCGCCGGTGATCCACAGGCGTAGATCGGCCGGTGCGCCCTCGCGTACCGCCGTGCGCAACTGGCCGATCCGGTCGGTCAGCGCGAATCCGTTCAGGCTCGCCGGAATCGATACCTGACCGACTGCGGCCCGCTGATCCGGTGACACCGTCAGGCCCGGTCCGGCGGTGCCCGCGTGCATGCGGGACAGGGCCGCATCGGCGTGTGCTCGGTCGTCGGCGGTCAGTGCGGCGTCGTCGGCGCGGGTGACGATCAGCACCGCCGCGGTGGAGTCGCCGCCCGGGAATTCCCGCAGCAACCGCCGCACCTGTGCGGATTCGGCGTTGTCCGGCAACGAGTTCGGCGCCGAACTGCTCGAACCGCCGCCCGCCGGCCCGAGCGCCACACCCGCGACGAGTACCGCGCCCAGTAGGGCGAGCCAGCCGCGACGGCCGGAGACGAGCTGCGCGTACCGATCCCATACTGTCACGCCGAAACTATTTCAGAAACTGAAACAACACGCAAAGTCGGCCCCCGCGGCCCATTACGCTGGTTGCGCACGCCGACGAGAGATGGGAGACCGAGGTGGCCGAGGACGCGACCGATGCGACACGCGCGGAGCTCGAGGCGGGCATCGCGCGGGACATCCGGGCGCTCACCGCGGTGTCGGACCAGATCTCCCACCTGTTCGCCCACTCGAACAATCTGCGCCCCAACGACTTCCGAGCACTCATGCACATCGCCACCGCCGACGCGGAGGGCACGCCGCTCACTGCGGGCGGACTCGGCGCACTACTGGGCCTCTCACCGGCCGCGATCACCTACCTCATCGAGCGGCTGATCGAATCCGGCAATATCGAACGCGAACCCGACCACCTCGACAAACGTCGCGTCCTGCTGCGCTACAGCGCCCACGGCATGACGGTAGCCGCCGGATTCTTCACCCCCATCAGCCACCGCACCCGAATCGCCCTGGCCGACGTGCCCGATGCGGATCTGCGAACCACCCGCCGAGTGCTGGCCGCGGTCGTCGGTGCGCTGCGTGACCACAGCGCTGCGACGGGCCGGGAGTGACAAGGAACTACTCGTCGGGTGCGGGCGACGCGCGATGGGCTCGACTCGCCGGAGCGGATCGCCCGGTATGGCGGATCGTGATAGACAGGATGCGGCACGCACGTCCCGGCGCAGTGCTGGCCGGTGGGTGCTGCCACCTCCCCGGGACTCGGAAGCTCTTGGGGTGGAACGTCATTCGAGAGGAGCGCAGGATGAGGACGGGTAACGCGGTCGGTCGGACGATGGTTGCGGCGGGTGCCCTGGTGGCGGCCGTCTCGACCGGGATCGTCCCGGCGGCGATCAGCTCGGCCGGGCTACCGGCGTGTGCCGCAAGCCAATTCGATCTGCGCATCCAGAAGCCGAAGGTGGACGATCCGCAGCGTCCGCACCAATTCGACGTGGTGCTGTCCAACAGGGGCGGCGCGTGCACCACCAAGGGTTTCCCGGGCGTGGATCTGACCGGCCCCAACGACCCGACCCACGGTGCGACGTATTCCCTTCCCCGGCAATCGGTTTCCGCGCAGCCGCTGACCATCCAGCCCAAGCATGCGGTCACCGCCATCCTCACCTACCAGCCCGGTAACTGGGTCCCCACCACTCTCGTGGTCACACCCCCGGACACCACCACCCAGTTGCGCGTGCCGTGGCCCGCGGGCGTCGGCGTCACCCGGCAGGACGGCGCGACCCACCCCGGCACCTACATCGGACCGCTGTTCCCGCTGTGACCCGGACCCGGTGACTCCATCGGGTTCGGATCGGCTCGATCACAACCGTTGCCTGCCGGTTGCTCGGCTTCGATCATGGAGGCCGAGCGCACCGGTGGCCGACGCCGCGTGCGGGCATCGCGTCGATCGGGACGCGATGCGGGCGGGCGCGGATTCGACGGTTGGGATATGGGCAAGTGACACGTGAACTGCATCTGGCGGGCTTTCTGATCGCGTCGAATGTGACCCATTCGCACGCGGCGTGGCGGCATCCCGGTTCCACGACAGACTATTTCGGACCGGACTACTACCGTCGCGTGGCGCAGACGCTCGAGCGCGGGAAGTTCGACTTCCTGTTCTTCGCGGACCTGCTCGCCACGCCGGTGCGTTTCGGCGACGACATCCGCGTCCCGATCGAGCGTGGCACGCAGGCCGCCGCCACCATCGATCCGTCGCTGGTGGCCGCGAGCCTGGCGAATGTCACCGAGAATCTCGGGCTGGCAATCACCAAGTCCACCACCTACTTTCACCCCTATGAGGTCGCCCGGATCTTCGGGACGCTGGATCATCTGACCCGCGGCCGGATCGGCTGGAACGTGGTGACCTCCCTGAATCAGGCCGAGGCACACAACTTCGGCGTCCAGGAACATCTCGGACACGACGAACGGTATGCGCGGGCGCAGGAATTCCTCGAGGTCGCCTTCAAACTCTGGGGCAGCTGGGAACGCGATGCGCTGGTGCAGGACAAGGCATCCGGGCGATTCGCCGACCCGGACAAGGTGCACACCGTCGACCACGCGGGCGAATGGTTCGCCACGCGCGGCCCGCTGACGGTGCCGCATTCGCCGCAGCGTCGGCCGGTCGTCATCCAGGCCGGATCCTCGCCCACCGGAAGGGATTTCGCGGCCCGCTGGGCCGAGGCGATCTTCGAGATCGACCCGACTCCCGAAGGGCGCAGAGCCTATTACGACGACATCAAGTCCCGGGCCTCGAACGCCGGTCGCAATCCCGACGACGTCAAGATCTTCCCGGCGTTCGTGCCGTTCATCGGGGAGACCGAGGCGATCGCGAAGGAGAAACAGGCGTATCACAACGAGTTGGCCGATCCGATCTCCGGACTCATCACGTTGTCGGTGCACACCGACCACGATTTCTCGCAGTACGACCTGGACGCGCCCGTCGAGGAGGTCACCGTGCCGGGTACGCAGGGGCTGTTCGAGGTGGCGCATCGGTTGAGCGTCAAGAACGATCTGACCCTGCGCGATGTCGGGAAGCTCTACGCCCAGGGGGTGCTGCTGCCGCAGTTCGTGGGGACTCCGGAGCAGATCGCCGACCGGATCGAGGAGAGTTTCCACGGCGGTGAGGCCGACGGGTTCATCGTCTCCGCGGCGCAGGCTCCCGGAACTTTCGACGAGTTCGTGGATCAGGTGGTGCCCGAACTCCAGCGTCGTGGCCTGTTCCGGACCGAGTACACCGGGAATACCCTGCGTGACCACCTCGGTCTCGGTGAGGCGTCGCTGACTCCGGCACCTCGCACGGCGACTGTCGCCTGACGGGTCGGTCGAGCCCGGTGCATCCGGCTCGGTCGCCGAGCCGGATCTTGTCCGCCGATGAAGGGGCACGTCCACGTCGATTCAGCTGTGCTGCTGAGCGGTCAGGAATGCGGTGGTCTCCGGGTCGGCGGGCAGGAAGGTTTCCAGGGCCAGTTCGGAGACGGTGATATCGGTGGGGGTGTTGAAGGTGGCGATGAGGGAGATGAATGCCAGTGTGCGACCGTCGATTTCGAGCAGCAGCGGTAGGGCGGGAGCGGCGGTGATCGGGGCGAGCTCCGCACCGCAGTGCCGTGGTGGGGGATAGGCTTCGACCTCGTCGTAGAGCGCGCGCAGCGGCGTCGAACGGGTCAGTGCCAGTTGACGTTGCATCTGGTGCAGCAGATGCGCGCGCCACTGGGAGTAGTTGCGGATACGCGGCGCCATACCGCGCGGATGCAGGGTCAGGCGCATGGCGTTGGGCGACTCCAGGAGTTCGGGGTCGACACCCGAAAGCATCAGCCGCACACCGCGATTGGCCGCCACGACATCGTATCCGCCGTCCAGGATCAACGCCGGAAACGGTTCGTGCGCGCCGACCAGACGCTCCAGATCGGTACGTAGTTCACGCAATCGCGGGTCCTGCAGCGAGGTCTCCGGGAAGTCCGGCGCGTATCCGGCGGCGATCAGCAGCGTATTGCGTTCGCGCACCGGAACATCCAGCTGATCGGCCAGTCGCAGCACCATCTCCCGGCTGGGCCGCGACCGCCCGGTCTCGATGAAACTGATGTGCCGTGCCGAGGAGTCGGCCGCGAGCGCGAGCTCCAACTGGCTCAACCGTCTCCGATTGCGCCACTCACGCAACAGCGGACCGACTCTCGGCGGGGCAGCGGTCATCAGGTGACCGTACCGTGCGGCAGGGCTCACCCGATCAGGCCGGGACACGATCGAGGAAGCCCAGCACGCTGCTGATCCGCCCGTCGGTGTCCAGCACGACCACATCCGACCCCGCCACCGGCGCGCTACCGTCGGGCGCGATCAGCTCCCAACCGAATCGCGCGACGTCGTGGTGCCCGTCCACGACCCCGAGCGGCCGGAACACGAACCCCGGAAACTGTTCGTGCACACCGGCAATGGCCGCGACCAACTGCTCGTGCCCGCGGACCTCGGTCAACGGATCGGTGTAGGCCCCGTCCTCGATCCACGCCTTCGCCACCGCGTCGGCCAGTTCCGCCCCCGTGGCGTTCCACGCCGCGAAATAACGCTGGGCCGCATCGTCGTAGCTGCTCATCTCGAATTCTCCTTCTGCGAGGCTGTGAACCGAACGAACACAACCCTGCCCGAGCAGACGAGGCAGCGCGATTACGCCGCAGGTAATGCCGCAACCCGAAGACATCGCCCGAACCGGCGATCCACTACGCCGGCACACACTCCAGCAGATCCGGGTCGTAATACCGCGCCCGCGCCCGCTCACACGAATCCCGGTCCGGATACGGCCCCGGATCGAAATCCCGGTTCGGCGAAGCGGATCCGGACCCGATCGCCCCCGCGATCCCCCCGACCACCCCCGGCACGATCGGCGCCAACTGCGAAACCCCGGCCACCCCCTCCGCACCCGAAACCCCCTCTGCCGCAACGGACCAGACCACCACCCCGGCCAGCACCACCCCGACCGCGACCGGCAACTTCGAACGTCGGTATCCCATGACAAGTCCTCTCGGTGAAGCGGCGAACCACACGTTTCGGTAGAACACGTGCGATGCTCCCGCACCACCCCGGGACCGGTCCCGCACCGCTGTTACGGAATCCCCCAACGGATTACCGGCACGCGGCCACTACAGCGGCTATGAATCAGCTACTTCCGAAGAACGGAAACCACCCCGGCCACCACCAGTGATGATGCCACCCGTGATCCCATCCACCATGCCCCCAACCGCCATGGCCCCACATATCCGGCCACATGTCGATCACTCCAGACCAATCGTCTTCGCGCGCCCAATCGAGCAGCGTGCCCCGACACCTCAATAGTAGTCGCGACCTGCGGATCTGCCGAGAATTCACAGCATCTTCCCACCGATGGCGCGACCACGGTCGAGCTGGCTGGTGGAGTGTGTACGTCCAGTAGTGCGGAGAAATGCGGTACCGGTGGTGCGAATGTGCTGGACAGCGCGATTGTAGGTGGTTCGAATCGGGCAGATCAATCTGTGCGGTGTGCGTTCGCATGGTCGAATTATGTTTTGGTACAATAGATTTAGTATATGCGATGCTGGGTTGTGCTACGCGAGGCGGGCTATGCTGCGGTATACGACTTGGCGGGGAAGTCGATGGACAGTATGGGTGGCGGGAACCGGTCTATCGACGGGTCGACTTGGAGGACCTGGCCGCCATCGCTGCGCTCGAGGTCGAGATCTTTCCGGACAAGCCGCATCTGCACGTCATGTTGCGGCAGCTGTTCGAACTACACGGCGAGCACTGGCTGGTGGTCGAACTTGATGGCATGCTGATCGGGTATGCGCTGGCGCTGGTCAGAGACGCCCGGTCGCTGCTGTTCACCTACGGAGTGCTCGGGCCGTTTCGGAACCATGGTTTCGGTCGCGCGTTACTGGACCACTCCATGCGATGCTGCTTCGAGGCCGGTGCGCAAGAGATGGTGTTGACCGTGCGGCCGGACAATCAGCCCGCGTTCAACATATTCAAGTCGGCGAACTTCCAGTCCGTCGCCTACGACGACCATTACTTCGGCCAGGGCGAACCCCGTCGAGTCATGAAACGCCGACTCGGGCACGGGTAGACTCTGCGCATGGGGGAGGACTCGATATTCATCACCTCGGTATCGGATCGGATCTACCGGCGCACAGCGGATTACGCGCGCCGGATGACCACGCACGAGATAAGCGAGTCCGAACTGCTGGACTGGCTCAAGCGATACGCCGCGACGGTGCGGAAGATCCTGTCCGAGAACATCGTTCAGTTACCGTCCAGCCAATCGGGCAATCTGCTGTTCGAGGACATGTACGCGACCGCATCGCGATCGACGCCGGACGAATCGGCCGCGGTGACGCTGGGCAAGCGGCTCGCCGCACTGGTGGCGGCGGAGGCCGAGTTCGGCGGACCGCTGCGCCTGAGTGAACTACAGACCGTGCACCTGGTGGAGGTCTACGAGGAACTGGGTGCGCTGTTCGTCGGCCTCCCGCTACTCGCGGTGCTCGCCTATCAGCGGGCGAACATGACGCACCGGATCACCGAGGACATCGATGGTCAGGACCGTACCGGTCTCGCACTGGCCAGGGCGCGTACCCGCGCGGCACGCGGCTGGGCGCGCGTGATCGGCGTGTTCTCGGATGCCTTGTGCGGGTACGGATATCGGCCGTTCCGGTTGCTCGGATGGGTGATCGTGCAACTGGTGGTGTTCGTCGGCGTCGGCTTGTTGGTGGTGGACGGCAAGGTCGGCGAGACGGTCTACATGTCGATGACGAGCTTCCTGAATCCGGCGGGTCTGGGCGATGTCGTACCCCAGGGCGGCGGCGCCGAAGTGCTGTTCGGGGTGGAGCCGTGGTTCGGCACGATCTCGATGTCGGTGTTCTTCGCACTGCTGGTTCGCAAATGGTTCCGGATGTAGTCGACCGGTCTGGTTCGTCCGTGTTCACATGGTGTGCGGGTGGGATGGTTCCCCATGCGCAGTCCATCCGAAAGCGATAGTTCGTAGGCCCGCCGTGCCTCCTGTGACATGCGGTTGGTGTGGGAGCATGGAGGGATTGCACGCCGGGTAGAGTGCTGCTTCGGCCCGGTGGGCCGGGTCCCACAGTGTAGTGGCCGCAGTCGAGTGTGTGGTCGGTGTGGGGCGGGAGTTCTGCGCTGGAATCGGACGGTTTATGCCCCGGAGTAGGGAGCTGATGAACACCACGCACGTGCTGACGGCCGTGTATCGCAAGCCCAGGCTCGATGATCTCGACCGGATCATGGCCATCGAGGGGGAGGTCTTCCCCGAGACTCCGCTGTACTACATCATGCGTCAGCTGTTCGATGTGCACAGAACCGACTGGCTGGTAGCCGAATTGGACGGCATCGTGATCGGCTATGCGTTGATCATGGCGTACGAGAAGCGCGCACTACTGTCGACCTTCGCCGTGATCGAACAGCAGCAGGGGAGAGGCTACGGCCGTGAGTTGCTCACTCGCGCAATGCAACACTGCCGGGACAAGGGGCTCGACATCATGTGGCTGACCGTGCGACCGGCCAACAAACATGCCATGAGGATGTTCATGAAAGCCGGGTTCACCGTGGTGAACGAGGACGACAACTACTTCGGCCCGGGAGTTGCGCGAAAAGTCATGGAGTGCAAGCTGCTGAGGTGAGTGCATAGACTCGCGTTCATGGCCGATGATCCTCCGTGGCTCACATCGATCTCGATCTGGATCGAAAGGCAGGCAAGAGATTACGCGTCGAAGGCGAACCGGCCCGATGCCGATGAGCAGGAACTGCTGGAAACCTTCGAAGGGTACGTCGACGACCTGCTCGGTGAGTTCGATCCGCCCCGTGCACGCCGCCGCGCCGGGGTTCCGGTGTTCGCGGGCCTGTACCGCATCGCCGAGAAACCACCGGCCGATGAACAGGGCTGGCGAGTACCGAGCGTTGTGCTCGCGGCTCTGATCGCCGCCGAGCTGGAGTTTCGCGGCCCGCTTCGGCTGACCGCTCGGCAGAATTTGCTGTTGGCAACCGAGTATGAGCGACGAGGTGCCCAACTGCGCGAGTTCAGGCTTCCCAGGCACGCGGCTCTGGCTTATCAGCGCGCGGTGGCGCTGTACCGGATCGCCGAGGACGTCGACGCCGCCGATCGCTGCGGTCTGCAGTTGGCTCGAGCACGAACCAGCGCACTTCCGTCCGGAGCACTACGGCTTGTCCGAGATCTCTCAGATGCCTTGTGCGGGTATGGATATCGGCCCTTCCTGTTGCTTTTCTGGGTAATCGTGCAACTGGCCGTGTTCACAGCGATCGGAATCGGAATTGTCGGGACCCATGCGTACGCCGACACCTTGTACATGTCGGTGACGAGCTTCCTGAACCCGGCGGGCCTCGGCGACGTTCAAACGCTGGGCAGGGATACCGAGGCGCTGTTCGCGATCGAAACGTGGTTCGGCTCGGTCTCGATGTCGGTTTTCTTCGCGCTGCTGGTACGCAAGTGGTTTCGGATGTGACCGTAGGTGGGGTGAAAGTCAGGCCGGATGTGAAGTGTCCCCAGTAGGTCGATTGGATGCGGTTACTCTGGGCATGTATCAATCTGTCTGCGTATCACTCTGTTTGCACGGACTGTGCGCGATGAGCGGTGAAGGGGCTGCAGTCGATGAGGATCCGGCCACGGCGACAGATCCTGAATGTGTGGAGTTCGCTGCTGGCATCGTGTTACCGGGACGGCGTGTGGATCTGGGGTGGCCGGGCAGGCTCGAATTCCATCAGCGATGCCGAGCAACTCCTGTGCATCCTGTACCCGGCTACCCAGATCGAGAGCTTCGCGCTACATGACCCCGACCAGGTGGCTGACGACGTTCGAGAGGCGTTGAGCCCGTTGGGACGTCGCATCGGGATGCGGGTGTTGGATGTGTTGGACGACTATCTGCAACGGTACGAGCGCGATGGTCGGCCGATCTTCTCCGCAGACTCCTATTTGCGGTGCTTCCCTGGAGCGGAGCCGACAGAGTCGCAGCGGGCACTCGATGTTGTCGACTCGTATTCGAGGTCGCTTACATTGTGCCTGGCCGGATTACAGTTCCTCGGCTCTCTGCGCGGGGTTGGCGCTAGGCAGGCCGAGTGGCTGGAGGGGACCATCGAGCCGGTGCAGGAGCGCCTCAACCGGCGATTGACTGCGGCCATGGTCGGACTCGTGCGGAGCTTCGTGGTTCGGTCCGTGGACCCGGCTACCCCAGATGGTCAGGTGATGCTCAGTATGCTCAACCAGACGGAATCCGCGCCCGAGGCGGTAGTCGCAGCAGGCGCCCGCAAACTCGAGCGAGTGCGCAGTCGCTTGCGCCGAGACGTCACGCTGACCAAGACGCCGGACAGCGACCTCGAAGATAAGGGGCTGCTGTTCGAATGCGGTTGGAGCTGGGGGGTAGTGCGTGATGCACAGGAAATCGACTTCGTCGACATTCCGCTGTCCTCGTCGAAAGGACACGCTGCCGGACGCCCTTATCTGTACTTCACGATCGCGGCGCTCGACGGCATCAACGACCTCACTCAGCCGCGTACCAGGGAACTCGATCTGCTCGATGTGGAACAACGTCGACTGGCCGACGCACTGCAATTGCGCTGGGATCTCGCGCAGCGTTACTGGTCGACGATGGCTCGATTCGGGAGTGGTCGGTGGCCGCTCGAAGACATTCCCTGGCGCACGGCCGATGGCGAGGAGTCGGACTACTTCAGTCTCTGTGTATCCGCACTATTGATCCAGGACCTGGTGGCCCGGGTTGTGAGCGATGACGACCTGACCAGGGCCACACCGATTTTCGACCAGCTGGCTCGCCGAGGCCGAGTCACCAGTCGATTGACTGCGCACGACTCGGCGCGGAGCTTGCATGTCCCGGGCGTTGCACTGCCGTTGGAGGGCAGTGAAATTGTCGACGACGGTCCGAGACTGTACTGGTTCGTTTCCGACTACGCGCCGATGTTGTTGAAGAGAACCCTGCAGGCAGCGCAATTGTCCGGAACGCTCACCACGCGCGATCGGTTGCTTGAACTCGCACAGAAGACGATGGATCATCTGGAACGGCGAGCCTTTCAGGAAGGACCCGCTAAAGGTCTGTGGGACGACGCGGATCGATATTTCGCTGCAGAGTCCACGAATAATGATTCGGCAGCATACCCATTCGAAGAGAGCGACGCGCCGTCCTGGTACTTCACCGAGCGGATCATCGAATGTCTGGTCGTGGCAGAAAGAGCGTATCGTGATCCGCCGCTGCGGTCACCTACTTCGGCTTCCCGCTCGCTCGACTTACTCAACGAGGCGGACCACCTGCTGAATCAGCGATTTCTCGAGTTAAGTGAGAAAGATCATACTCCAAATAGGAGGGCTTTGGAAAATATAGAGAAGAAATTGCTGCGTGCCAGGGCGTTCGTCGAGGAGCGTCCCGGCACCGCGCACAGCCTGTGCGCCGATGCACTACGTGAGCTGGACGAGCTCGATTTTGCCACTCGCGACGCGATGCGGGGAGAATGATTTGGGTTACAGCGGTCCGATACTTGTTGTCTCCACGTCCGACAAGGGTGGTGCCGGTCGTTCCGTGACGAGCTGCAATATTGCCTACCGGCTCAGTGTTCAGGGGTACAACGTCGCCTATCTGGATTTCGACTTCGGTTCCCCGACCGCTGGTGCTCTGTTCGAGATCGATCGAATGGATCGAGGCTCCACGGATGGTAACGGTTTGCATAAATTTCTGACCGGAAATAAATCTTTACCGGCACAGTGTGATATTCGGTCGGAGACCCGGCGTCCTGACCTCCGTGCGCCGCGTCACCCATACCGGCTCACGCTGTATCCGGGCGACCGCGGCGGCGGTGAATTCGGTACAACCGCCGATGTGGTGAAGCGTTGCGCCGAACTGCTGACGATTTGCAGGCAAGAATTCGACGTCACGTTCCTGGACCTGAGTGCTGGCAGGTCGGCGGCATTGGAGATCGTGCTCAGTGCCATGGCGACTCGGACGTTGCGGGATGCGGTGGTGCGGTGGCTCGTATTTCATCGCTGGACTCGGCAACATATTCTCGCGGCGAACGGACTGGTACACGGACCGAACGGCTTGCTCGACAACGGCGCGAAACTCGGTCACGACCCGGGACAGCTTCTCGATTCGATGCGTTATGTTCGTACCGCAGTTCCTTCCACCAGTGAGGTGCTGCAGGGGACCGGCGGCAGTGGCCCGCAGTGGGCGTGGCTCCGAAAGCAGAACGAAGCGTTGGATCAGCTCGCTCAGGCGAATCAGATGGGCCTGAGTGTGACTCTGGGGACGACTCCGGTCGAGCCCGTTCTGCAGTGGCGTGAACAGGTGATCCTGGACATCGACGTCGATGCGAAAATCGCCAATCAGGAGACCGTAGCAGCTTTCACGTTTTTGGCAGACGAACTCGTCAACGAGGAGACCTGGTCGAAGGAAGGCTTCTGATCATGGATTTCGGTGCCGTGTACAGCGAGACGGCCGAGCAGGTCAAGATCGCCAACATCGAGTTGTCACACCTTTCGATCGAAGCTGGGCACTTCTATATGAAGGACCTGGCCGGTGGCCTGGATTTGGTCCGGAACCAATTCCGGCGTGTGAAGAATTTGGTTGATCTCTACTCCGAAGCTGCCCGAGCTGAGTTCGGCGCCTCTGCGCGGGTGAGTACCTGCTTCTTGGTCGATGACTATTTCGGAGCGAAAACAGATCCGGTCGATGTGTTGACGAAAATTCTTGGCACGGCAGAGGAATTCGGCTTGGAGATCGATTATATTGCACGTGAGTCTGCTTGTTGGGAGTCGCCGCAATACGTGGATGGGCAGCCGACCGGGCATTCGCTTCCGCTTGCGGAGATAATTGGGTCGTCGATTGTGTCCGAGCCGGTGCCCGCGACCACGGGCGGGCGACCGCCGGACATCGAATCCGGCTGGCTGTGCAATGGTCGGCGATCCTCGGAATACGATTCGAAGCAAGCCATGCAATTGACGAAGTATCGTCCGCCGGAAGAGCTCGGTCGTCGCGAGCATTCGATCTTCCTGGATGTCGAACTGTGGGCCGAGAGTGTCGGAGGCGATGGGGAGAGACACATTCGTTGGTCGTGTCCTTATCTGGCATCGATATGGCAACTTCTGCGTCTGGGCATGGTTCGTTACGATGGTCGCCCGGTGGTGCAGCCCCAGCCGGTTGGTGACAAGTGGCCCGAAAGGTGGTGGGAGATGCCGGCGGTGATTCAGCTGAATCCGAGAGCTGCGCCGTTCGCCGCCTATCAGGCGTTGTCGATCCTTCCACAGAGCTACCTGAAGATTGAACACGCGGTTCGAACGATTCTCGACCACGTGCACCTTGACGAGGAGCTCGTGCGGCAGACGCTCGCACGTGGTGCGCGCGAAGGGGTCGAGATCCCCCGTGAGGTCACCAAGCGTCTACAGCATGTCTTCCTCAGTGAAGTCTCGGCCGCACCGGGCAATGGAGTGTGAGATGCCCGCTACAGACTTGGATTCGGACGAACCGGTCCTGTCCGTACTCGGGCAGATCCAGACCTGTCTGTTGCCGTCCCGTCAGGTGCTCGACGCCCCGGCGAGCGTCGAATTGCTCAGTGCGATGAAGTTCGGCAGACCAGTCGTCTCCCGGGAACGTCCTGTATCCCTTGCGATCTCGCCGGACAGGCTCGAAGGTGTCGACTGCAGTCTGGCTCAGTATCGCGCGGACCGGGCCGAGGGTAAGCGAGTGCACGTGATCGGCACCGTAGCCTCGCGGATGGTAGTGATCGGCGGCCGGATCCTGCAGAGCTCGTCGCAGACCACGGTGATTCGCGCGCGCAGATCCGATCGGCGGCTGTGGGCGCACTATCTGAGCAAGCCGGGAACGATCGAGGCGGTGAGTGGGGCCGCGTCCGGCGGTTCGCTGGTGGACGGATATCTGCGGCCGCCCGCCGAGGATCTACTGGATCTAACTTCGATCTGTGGACGCATGTCGAATTTGACCCGGGTGGATTTCAGGCTCGATCAGCGTGTTCCGATTCGCCGCACCGGCACCACGCGGTTGCGTTGGGCTGTCGAGGTGGGGGAACCCTCGAAGTGTCCGCTGTCCTTCTCCTTCCGGCTCGATGACGATACGACACGTTCGGTTCGAATCATATTGCCGCAGCAGCACATTGCCGCAGCACAACGCTTCTGCGAAGATCTCGCAACCCATGATTGGCTGCTGACTGCCGTCGGCAGAGTAGCCGAGAGCTTCCGTGCATTCGAGACCCAGCCGGATGCCGTACTGGACGAATTGTCCCCGGTGCTCGACGAGTTGGTACCGCTGTGGATGCCGGGCGCACACGCCTCGCCGCTGCTGCGGCCGATCTGGGAGGGACTGGAATTCGATCCCGGCTTCAGTCGGCAGTGGACCGCGCGAGTAGGCCAGCTGCGCGACCGGATGACGACCACGACGCTGAAAGCGTTGCAGCACTCCAAGGCTCGACATGCCGGGTCCGGCGGGCTCTAACGGTTTCACCGGTCGATCTCACCGCGCAGATCGGCACGGACTGAGTTGCCGGATCTGCTGAGCGCCCCGAAACTGCGACTCAGGCGAGCTGGTCGAACCGGACGGTCACCGTGACCGCACCCTTCTCATCACGGGAGGCGACCGCGTGCCCGGTCCGGTCGCCCTCCCGCAGATGGATGGTCAGCGGTGCGCCCTCACCGAGGAAGTTGCGCCACCAGCTCTTCTTGTCCGGCATGGCCACACCGATCACGATGTCGTCCCCGTCGCGGCGGTAGGCGATGGGGGTGCGGAAGGTTTTGCCCGACCGGCGGCCGACGTAGCTGATCTCGGCCATGGTGCCGCTCATCCGCTCGCCCAGCACGGGCAGCCGCATCAGGGCGACCATCCCGTTGTTGAATCCTCGAACCAGCCCCTTGAGCAGGCCGTTACCACCAAGGCCGGTGGAGCTCATCGCTGTCCTCCCGAATCGACGGATGATCCAGTGGCCACAGTAGCCGCTGACGCGCGGGATGGCTCTTCCCGGTGTTGCGATCACGGGGAGGGAAATGATGGTCGTCAGGGCGTACTGCGGTCATCGTCGTAGGTATGAGTCGCTTCGCTGTGGGGATCGAACTCGACGGTGCCGGATATCATCCCGCCGCGTGGCGCAGATCGCGGGGCGAGCCCGCCGGGCTGTTGTCCGCGCGGACGTTACAGGCGCGGGTGAGTGCCGCGGAGAACGCCGGATTCACCCTGGCGACCTTCGATGATTCGATACTGCCGCCCGTCGCGGGCCCGGCGGGGCGTATCGACGCACCGACTCGCGCGTCCTTCGTCGCCGCGACGACCAGCACCCTCGGGCTGGTGCCAGCCGTGGCGACCACGTACGCCGAGCCGTTTCATACCGCGTCCGCCCTTGCGACACTGGACTATTCCTCGCGCGGTCGCGCCGGATGGCTGGCCACCGTGGATCCCGGTGCGGCGGCCGCGTGGGGACGGGAACCACGGGTCACCGGGCCCGAAGTGCTTCGCGAGCAGCGGGATTCGATCGAGGTGGCCCGTCGGCTCTGGGACTCCTGGGAGGACGACGCGGTGATCCGGGACTGGCGTAGCGGTCGGTTCCTGGATCGAGATCGGTTGCACTACATAGATTTCGAGGGGGAGACGTTCTCGGTGAAGGGGCCGGCGATCGTGCCGCGGCCGCCGCAGGGACAGGTCGTGGTGTTCGCCGACGTCACGTCGGTATCCGACTCGGGCGCAAGCTCTTTCGGATCGGCCGATGTCGTGCTGGTGACCGGAGTCGATTCCGACGCCGCGATCTCGGCGGCCGAACGGGTGGCAGGGGATGCGCTGGTCTTCATCGATCTCGAAGTCGCCCTGGATACTCCGGATCACCGCGCCGCCGAACGCATTGCTGATCTGGAATCTCATATCGAGCTCGAACCCCCTGGCCGCCTGCACTTCTCGGGCTCACCGGACGATCTGGTGAGTCTGTTGACCCGTTTGTCCCGACACGTCGACGGTGTCCGCCTGCACCCCGCCGTGATCGACGAGGATCTGCCGGTGCTGGCCCGCGCGGTACTTCCGGTGTTGTTCCGCACCGGTGTCGCACACCGTCCCGTCCCCGGTGCGAGTCTGCGAGCCAATCTCGGCCTGACCCGCCCGGCCAACCGATACGCGCAGGAGCAGCTGTGAGTCAGGATCGATTCCCGGACAAGAAGATTCACCTCGGCATCTTCTTCCAGGGCGTCAACCACACGACGATCTGGTCCGATCCGAGCAGCGGTCCGCAGATCGATTTCGAGACCTTCCGGCGCATGGTCACGACCGCCGAACGCGGACTGTTCGACGCCTTCTTCCTCGGCGAGGGTCTGCGGCTGCGCGAACAGGACGGCCGGATCCTGGATCTGGACATCGCCGGACGCCCCGACGCGATCACCCAGCTCGCCGCGCTGGCCGGGATCACCCGCCACATCGGTCTGGTGGCGACCCAGAACATCACCTACAACGAGCCCGCCGATCTGGCCCGCAAACTGGCCGGACTGGATCTGCTCTCGGGTGGACGCGCCGGATGGAACGCCGTCACCACCGACAACGCCTGGACGGGCGCGAATTTCCGGCGCGGCGGATTCGCCGATCACGCGCTGCGCTACGAGCGCGCCGGTGAATTCCTCACTCTCGCAAGGCAGATCTGGGATTCCTGGTCCGACGACGCGATCGCCCTGTCGGCACACGGCTCCACCTGGCTCGCACCTGATTCGGTGCGGCCGGTACAAGCCGACAGCGACCACTTCCGCGTATCGATCACCCCGACCCTTCCACGCAGCCCGCAGGAACATCCGGTGATCTTCCAGGCCGGTGATTCTCCGGCGGGCCGGGATTTCGCCGCCGCGCACGCGGAGGTCATCTTCTCCAGGCACGGAACGGATTTCGACGAAGCCTCGGAGTTCGCCGACGACATCCGGGCCCGGTTGCGTGCGGCCGGACGTCCCGAGGACGACATCAGGATCCTGCCCGGAACCCAGATCGTATTGGCGGAGCAGGAATCCGAGGTCGAGGACAAGGTGCGCTGGGTGCTGGAGAACCAGATCACCGGCCCGACGGCGTTGTCCTTGGTCGGCCAGGTCTGGGGGATCGATCTGTCCGACCGCGATCCCGACGGCCCGCTGCCCGCGGAAGATCCCGCGCCGTCACCGATTTCGGGCACCCGCGGCGCCCAGCGTGACGGCCAGGACCGGATCGAGATCGCCCACGCCTGGCGCGCGCTGGCCGAGGCGAAGCACCTCACCCTGCGTCAGGTCGCCGTGGAAACCTCACACCGCTCCGGCTTCGCGGGCACCCCCGGCCGGGTCGCCGACGAACTCACCCGCTGGGTCCGTCGAGGGGCGAGTGACGGATTCAACATCTCGCCCTATCTGGTGCCGACCGGTCTGGACGACATCGTCGACCTGCTGATACCCGAACTGCAGGAACGCAATTCGTATCGCACCGAATACACCGGCAGCACCCTGCGTGAACATCTCGGACTGCGGCCGCCGCTCACCCGGCGGGGATGAGCGCCGACACGGTTATCGGAGAGCGGCGCAGTGGTAATGACAACCGTCCGGTTCGGGAAATTGTCCGAATCACGTGGTCCACTCCGGGTTTTCCAGGCACACTCTAGGTAGCGATCTATAGCGGTGACCGGATGCGGGGGCATGGGCGAGTGCGAAGATTCAACCGTAGGGTGCGACCGAACCTGCTTGCGCACACAGCCGTTGGACGCCGACGAGGGTGCGGCGGTCGGGTACGTGACGACCGATCGAGTCGTCGGCCCGGTCTCGTCAGCATGCGGACCGCGGTCGGCCGCGGCGCGGGAGTGATGTCATGAGAATCCGCCCGCGACAACAACTTCTGGACCTGTGGCGTTCGGTACTCGCTTACTGTTATCGCGAGGGCGAGGACGGCAAGAAAGAGTGGGTGTGGGGCGGGCGCGACGGTTCCAACTCGATCAGTGACGCCGAACAACTGCTCTGCCTGCTGTATCCGGCTACCACCCTGGACACCTTCGGAGTGGACAGGCCCGACAACGTGGCAACCGATGTGGCGACTGCACTCGCCCCGCTGGGCACCGATACCCGGATCGGCAGTTTTCTGGTCGATCGCATCGAGGAATATCTGGCCAGGCACTCCGACGCGGAGAACGACAACGAGCCGGTCTTTGCCATGGGCAGTTATCTGCGGGCCTTCGAGGACTACACGCCCACCGACAAAGCGCAATCGATCGAGATCGTCGATTCGTATTCGATGTCACTGAGTCTGTGTATCGCGGCGCTGCGTTTCGTCAGGGGGTATGAGCAGTCGATGTCCGGGCTGCTGCGGGACGAGGCCAAGGCGCAGTTCCAGGACCGGATGACGGCGGTGCGGCAGCAGCTCGGCAGGCGGCTGACCGCGGCGATGACGGGACTGGTGCGCAGTTTTGTCATTCACATCACCGAGCCGGAATCACCTGCGGGACAGGCGATCCTGGGTATGGTGAATCAGTCCGACGTCCCTGACGCGGAGATCGTGCGGTCGTTGTCGGCCCGGCTGGGACGGCTGCGTGTACGGGCGGCGAACGAGATGAAACTCGCCCCGCACGAGATGCGCGAGATCGCCAACGACCGAAGATTGTTCGAATGCGGCTGGGGCTGGGGCGTCGTACGTGATTCTGAGAAACTGAAAGATGTCGGCGGCGGGCATGTGGCCATCGCTGAGGGCCACGCCGAACCACGTCCCTACCTCTACTTCACGATGGTCGCGCTGGATGGTGTGCTGGATCTGTATTCACAGCGGACCATCGAGTTGGATCTGCTCGACGCCACCCAACTCGAACTCGCCAACGAACTGCAATTGCGGATGGAACTCGCGCAGCAGTACTGGTCCACCGTGGCGCGCTTCGTCAACGAGAAGTGGCCGCTCGAGGACATACCGTGGCGCACCTCCGATGGTGAGGAATCGGACTACTACAGCCTCGTCGTCACCGCGATCCTGATCCAGGATCTGGTCCGCCGCGACAGCACGGACGATCTGGAGCGGACGGTCGGGGTACTCGATCAGCTCGCTCGCCGTGGGCGAATCACCAGCCGGCCGACCGTGGAGGACCAGGCCGCGCGGCTGCATTTCCCGGGTGTCCGGCTGCGTCTGGCGGGCAGTGAGGATATCGACGGCGGTCAGCAATTGGCCTGGTACGTACCGGATTTCGCGACACTGCTGCTGAAGCGGACCATGCAGGCCGCGAGCGTCGCGGTGGAAGTGTCCGTGCGCGATCAGCTGATAGGGCTGGCCGAGACCACGATGGACCATATCGACAAGCGGGCCATGCAGGGCGGACCCGCGGCCGGTCTCTGGGACGACAGCGGACCGGTGCTGGGCCTACCTTCGCCGCTGCCGACCGATAAGCCGTCCTGGTTCCTCACCGAGCGCGTGATGGAATTCCTGGTCGGCGCCTACGACACGTTCCGGCGTCCGCCGCCCGCGCCGCAGCCGATGATCAACCGTGCCCAGGAATTGCTGCGCGAGGCCGATGACCTCCTCAACCAGGAACGTCTCGAGGTGAGTGAGGACGACCAGTCGGCCAAGCGCGCCGAACTGGACCGGATCGAACAGTCCCTCGACCGGGCACGGCAGCTGTGGCGGCTGCGTCCAGGTACGGCGTTCAGCCTCGCGGTGGGTGCGCTGGAACAGCTCGACGAGCTGGCCAACGCCCGCGAGGACGCGATCCGGATTCGGTGAGGGCGGCACAGTGCTGGTGTTCTCGACCTCCGACAAGGGTGGCACGGGACGGTCGGTGACGAGCTGCAATCTCGCCTACCGGCTGGGGTTGTCCGGCCGCACCGTAGCCTATGTGGACTTCGACTTCGGCTCGCCGACCGCGGGAGCGTTGTTCGAGATCAGCGGGGTGGAACGGGGTGTGCAGCACAACGGGGTGCACTCGTACCTGCTCGGCGAACACGATGCGGTGACCCGGGTCGACGTAGCCGCGACCACCGATCGACGGGGACTGCGGCGCGGACCCCGCCTGAGCCGGCTCGTGCTGTTGCCCGGTGATGAGGGCGGGGCGGAATTCCTCAGCCGTGACGAGGCCATCGTGGATCGCTGCGCCCGGCTGTTGCTCGAGCTGGAGCAGGAGTTCAAGGTCGTCATCGTCGATCTGAGCGCGGGACGTTCGGCGGCGCTGGAAGTGGCACTGCAGGCAACCGCGATCGCGTCGTTCGCCTCTCTCGAGGTGCGCTGGCTGGTGTTTCATCGCTGGACCCGTCAGCACATCATCGCGGCATCCGGTCTGGTGCACGGTAAGCACGGACTGCTCGAAATGGGTGCGGCGTACGGGCACAATCCCGATGAGCTGCTCGAATCCGTACGTTATGTGCGTACCGCGGTGTCCGGTAAGGAAACCCGCAACTCGCACCAGTTCCCCGCACAGTCCGCCTGGCTGGACGAGCAGGACAGGGCATTGCGGCAGCTCGCCAACGACAAGCAACTGGGTCTGACCGTCGTACTCGGCCAGACTCCGATGGAGCCGGTCCTGCAATGGCGTGAGCAGATCATTCTCGACGCGGATGTGAACGCCCATATCGCCAATTCGGAGACCGGGAAGGCATACGCCGATCTGGCTGAACGGCTGATCGAGCCGGCAACCTGGAGAAGGCTGTGATCGTGTGGTCGATGGGTACACCGAGGCTACCGAGCAGCCGAAGATCGCGCGGGTTCCGTTCTCGCACTTGTCGATCGAGGTCGGGCACTTCCAACTGAAGATGATCGCCGACAGACCGGACGAACTGCGTGAGGAGTTCCGCCGCATCAAACCTCTGGTGGACGCGTTCACCGAGTCGGCACGCATCCAGTACGGGCCGGACGCTCGGGTCAGTACCTGCTACCTGGTCGATGACTACTTCCAAGGCGACGACGTCCGCGGCCCGGATCAGGCACAGGACTCGGATTCTCCGGAGCCACAACCGGATTCGGATCCGCTGGAGCACGACTCGACGAGAAGCACGGATCACAATCCACGCAGGATCCTGTCCCGGTTGCTGACTGCCGCCGAGGAATGCGGGCTGACGATCGATTATCTGGCCCGTGAATCGGCGTGTGCGCAAACCCCGGAATATGTCGACGGTATCCGGCTGGACGAGCCGATTCCCTTGGCGGACATCGTCGCCGCCTGCATCGTTCCCGAACCGGCCATCGACGATACCGGGGGACGGCCGCCCACCGCGGAGTCCGGTTGGCTGTGCAACGGTCGGCGTTCCTCGCTGTCCGAGCCCGCCCAGGCCATGCGGACGCGAGCCTATCGGCCACCCCAGGTGTACAGCGCCACCAATCACGCGATCTTCATCGACATCGAGATGTGGAGCAAGTCGTCGGATGGGCAGACCAGCTGGTCGTGTCCGTTCCTGGCGGCGATCTGGCATCTGTTGCGCCTGGGCATGCTGGGGTATCACGGTGCGGCCGTTGTGGATCCGCAACCGCACGTCGCGCCGTGGCCGGACCGCTGGCAGGATCTGCCCGCGATCGTCCGGCTGAACCCCGAGGCCGAGCCGTTCGCGGCATACAAGACCCTGTCGATGCTGCCCAGGCGTTACATCGAGATCGAGCACGCGGTCCGGGTGATTCTCGATCACCTGGATCTGGACGAGAACGTCTTCGCCCAGGTCGTCGCCGCGGCGGCGACGGAGAAGATCGAGGTGTCGGCGAAGGTCGGGGAACGACTCTCGCATCTGCTGCTGGACGGATCGTGAGATGCCCTCGGCAGCACCACTGGTCGTCCTGGGTGAGGTGAAGACCTGCCTACTACCCTCGTCGACCGCCTTGCCCCGGGCTCAGGCACGAGAGCTGCTCGCGCTGATGCCCGGCCGCGACGTGTCCTGGCGTGAACGCCCCGGTTCCCTCGCGACCTCACCCACGATGGCGGTTGGCGTGGACTGTCGGGTGCGCATGGATTTCCCTGAGGCGGAACAACGTTCGACGCGCATCGTCGGTACGGTGGCGGCCCGGGCGGCGCTGCTCGGCGGTCGGATCCTGCAGTCCTCGGCGTATACCCGGATCGTGCGAGGGGAGGATCGACGTCGCCAGACGTGGTCGCATTACCTCAGCCGCAAGGGCATCAGCGAGGAGATCGAACTCTTCGCGCCCGATCGTGCGGCCGTCGCGGCGGCCATGGTCGAGGGCTATCACGGGGACCCGGCCGCGGCCGGTATCGGCAACGTGCTGGATCTGAATTCTGCCAGCGGCAGGTTGCTGGGCCGGATCCGCACCGATCCGAGCCTGGACCAGTCGCCTCCTGTTCAGGTCGGCACCACCCGCCTGCGCTGGAGCGCGATCGTCGGCGGTTCGGCCGGACCCGACGTGCGGCTCCACGTGGACGACGAGACTGTCCGCTCGGTGCGCGTGATCGTGCGCCAGGAAGCCGATCTCGATGCGGTGCAACGGTTCTGCGAGGATCTCGCCGCGCACGACTGGCTGCTCACCGTGGTCGCCGACGCGCTGGATCAGGCCGATCACTTCGATCCGGTCAGCGCGGACCGGCTCGATATTCTCGAACCGCTGGTGCGGCACTTCAGCGGAGTCTGGATGCCGGGGGCGCACACCCCGAAGGAACTACGCACGCTGTGGCGGGACTTGCAGGCCGAACCGGGCTTCACCCGGCAGTGGGCCACACTGCGCGAACGGCTTCGAGACGAAGTCGCCGTCGCCACGCTACATGCGTTGCGACACAAGGACACCGGCTGGTGAGCACGACAGCCCACGGGCAACCTCACCCGGTTCGCGGCCCCAGGCTTCGCGCCTGCTCGATCGCATCGTCCACCATCACCAACGTCGGCCGCACCGATTCCAACAGTGCCGCACCCGCCGGAGTGAGGCGCACCGAACGGGTCGTCCGTTCGAAAAGCCGTACTCCCACATCGCGTTCGAGCTGTTGGATGATCCGGCTCAGTGCCTGCTGCGAGATGTACAGGCCGCGAGCGGCCGCCGAGTAGTTCAGCTTCTCGGCGACGGCCACGAAGTATCGCAGATGTTTCAGCTCCACACCCATATCGAGTCCGTGTAACGCGCGGAGGGATTCGGCTATTTCCGGGGAAGGTGTCGAAACGGGATCGATGCGGCCGGACCTGGGGTGTCGTGTGAATTCGCCTGTGACGGCGCACGATCGGCGCGTCGGGGCGGTGGTGAGATCTTCGGAGCTGGGGTGCGCGCGGGCGGGTATGCGCTTAAAGTGTTTGGTGCGCAAGGGGTTTATCGGAGCGGTCGCGGGGGAACAGGCTGCGGCATTCGTCACCACGCGACCGCCGTCGACGTGTTCGGCTCGGCCTCAGGCGTGATCGAACTCGTGGTTGAACACACCGTCGTGGAAGGCGTCGAGTTCATCCTGATCGAAGACGAGTTCGACTTCGGTGTGTGCCGCATCCGACGACGTTGTCGTGATGCGGAAGATGTACATGCCGTCGGTGCGCCGGGTGACGTTCAGCGGTGAGCGGCCGCTGTCCCCGGCGCGCACGGCGGCCTGGAAATCGTCGAACTGGGTATCGGTGAGCAGGAGCAGTTCACTGTTCGGCAGCATCGTCGCCGGGGTGGTGGCGGCGGTGCTGCGCTTGTCGTCCCAGACGGCCGTCCAACCCTGCTTGCGGGCGACGCGCACACAGTTCTGATTCGGCGAGCTGCGTGCGGCCTTGCGGAATTCACCCACGGTGAACGTAGGTAGCAGCGTCATCGGTGTCCCTTTCTACGGAGTAAAAACGCAGATACGCGGGACCGGGCGTCCCACGTATCTACCAGGTGTATCTAACCCTTGTAACCAACCGCGGCGAAATTACACGGCCGCGCCGGATCCTCGAGGTCGACCGGCTGCTCGGGACGCCAGTCCGGGGCGTACACGATGCCGGGTTCGACCAGTTCGAAGCCGTCGTAGAAGGTGGCGAACTCGGCCCGGCTGCGCATGGTCGTCGGATCGGAGGTCTCGCGATACAACTCGGCCAGGGCGACCATCCGGGCGATGAGTTCCTCGGGTGCGTCGGTCATCGACGCGTGACTCATGCCCACATGGCTGCCCGCCGGCAGGGCGTCGCGGAGCCGGGCCATCACCTCGTTCGGCTTCGCGCTGTCCGGGACGAACGGCCAGACGCTGACGATCAGCAGACCGATCGGCTCGTCGAAGTTCAACAGCCGCTTGGTCTCCGGATGATCCAGGATCAGATCCGGATAGCGCAGATCCGCCTCGACGATCGCGGTGGTGTCCAGCGCGTCCTGTTCGCTCAGCAACTCGTGCGAGCGATTGACCGCCTCCAGATCGTTGTCGACGTAGACCACCCGGATCTCCGGGTCGAGCGTCCGCGCGACCTCGTGCGTGTTGCCGACCGTGGGCAGGCCCGAGCCGATGTCCAGGAACTGCCGAATGCCCTGGGACACCATGAATTTCGTGGCGCGCTGCAGGAATTCGCGATTATGGTGGGCGCCCACGTCGGCATAGGGGACGACCTGGAACACCCGCTCGCCGAACACCCGGTCCACATCGAACACGGCCTCACCGGACAGGTAGTAGTGGTACATGCGCGCTGCGGACGGGCGGGTCGCATCGATCTCGCGCGGTTCGTAATCCTCGGAACTCATCGCACTGCCTCACTCGTGGTCACCCCGGTGACCGGGGGACGGGTCTGCGGATACATCTGCTTTCTCCTGGTCGGACGGTCGGATCCGCGGCACGGCCGGATCCGGTGGAAGGGTCGAATCTCGTTGGGACGTCGAATTGTTCGCCGACGGGGTGGTCCGGCGAACTCGTGGTGGTGGATCGGTGCCTACGGGGTGTTGAACGTCTTGCGGCGGAACGAGCGTGCGACGTGTTCGATGAACTGGCGCGAGTCCTCGGCGCTGAGCGCGGCGGCGGACAGCCGCGCCCACACCGCCTCGCGGGCGGTGACGGCCGGTTTGTCGTCGATGTACCGGATATCGCCTTGGGATTCGACGATCGCCATGTCCAGATCGCCGGCCGCGCCGGGGGAGGCCACCCGGATCAGGGTGAACCTGTCCTCGGCGCCCGCGCCCCGGGTGGTGACGGTGAAGGGCAGCACCTGGATCAGGATGTTGGCCCGTTTCGACAGTGCCAGTAGATGTTCCAGCTGTTCGACCATGACCGTGCGGCCGCCGTATTCGCGGCGCAGACAGGATTCGGACAGGATCGCGTGGAACTCCGGCGGCCGCTGGGCCACCAGGATCTCCTGGCGGGCGAGTCTGGCCTGCACCGATTCCTCCACGGTGACCGTGTCGGGATCCGGATCGGGCGTGCCCTCGGGTTCGTGCAGCGCGCGAATGTAGGACTCGCACTGGAGAAGTCCGGGCATGATCTCGGCCTCGGCCACCCGCAACTGCCCGGCGTGCGCTTCCAGATCCACCAGCAGCCGCAGATCCTCGACGTAGGCGCGGCGGTACCCGGTATTCCAGAAGCCGCGCCGATGATTGTCCCGCCGAAGCTCTTTCAGCGATTCGAGGTAGGTTCGATCGGTGAAGCCGAGCTCGGTGGCCAGGCGTTCGAGGTCGCCGACCGTGATCGAACCCGTGCCGACGATCAGCATCGCGATGCGGCTCTGACTGGTCTCGATGATCTTGGCGGCTTCGCTCTGACTGACCCCGGCGGTGCTGAGCATGTGCTCGATCTCGCGGCCCAGCAGCAGTTTTCGTGCCGTGCGTAAACGTGTCCCCATGGCGCGTATCGGCGCTACCGGTGGAGCGCCTGAAACTCCTTCCGCGGCAACCGCTCCCGAAGCCGATCGCGCCCTAGCGGTCGCCTTCGGGTGATAATCACGCTAACATCTATCACGTTCAGATTATCATGTTTTCGGTATCACGGATGGCCTTGGCGGCCACCGGGATACGCCTCGGCGGAGGGTGAGTCGGATGACGACGATCACGCAATTGCGTTCGGCGCCTTGTCAATTCGGCGATGGTCGGGTCTGTGGTGACCATCTCGGTGAACTGACCGATCCCATCGCGCGCCGGATCCTCGGCGTCGAACACGCGCCCACGTGCGTCCGCTGGCTCGATGCCGTGGCGTACCTCTCCGCAGGTCTGGACGACGATTGACATGGATATCTCACTGTGGCCCGCAGGGTGGCCCCACGAGGCCCCGGAGGGGCCCTTGACCGTCGGTGAGGCGCATCTGACCATGCAGCGCCATCGTGGCTGCCTACGCGAGGAGTGCCCGCGCAAGGGCGCCGCGTACCGCACGCTCGTGGAGGCCGGACGGATTCGGCCGGACTCCGGACGCGCGCACTGAGCATCGGGTTCGCTCCCACGAACATCGAATCGAATTCGCCCGCAACATGATCGGGACCCGATCCGGGATTCGGATCGGGTCCCGCGCGCGTCCGGGTACCGGACCCGGCCCCGCGTCAGCTCCCGTAGGTCCGCGCGACCAGCGCCGAACGCAGGTACCACAGCCCACTGGCCTGCGTCGGATCGAAACCGGTGAGCTGACCGATCCGCTTGAGCCGGTAGTCGACCGTATTGGTGTGCACGTGCAACAGCCGCGCGGTGCGCTGACGGTTGAGGTTGTGCGCGATATGGGTTTGCAGCGTGTCGAGCAGTTCGGCGTGCTCGTCCAGCGGATCCAGCAGCGACCCGAGATATTCGCGGCCCGGCCCCGGACGGGTCAGCTGGTACTCCAGCGCCAGATCGTCGAAGCGGTACAGCCCCGGCACCGATTGCAGCCGCTGCACCATGTCCAGCAGTTGATGCGCCTGATCGGCCGCGGTCGGGATCTCCGCGGACGCGGTGGTGACGACCGCGGCGGTGACCGGCACCCGCGCGGCGTGCGAGAGCCGCCCGACCAGCTTCTCCAGCCCCTCGTCGTCGAACTGCTCGGCCGGGATCAACAGCGTGCCCCCGTCCACCGACAGCAGCGACAACAGCGATTCACCGCAGCGCAGCGCCAGTTCGGCCTGCACGCGCCGAAGTTTGCGCCGCGCCACCACCTTCGAGTCCAGCATCGGGCTGGCCTCCTCGGGATGCGGCGGAATCGCCACCGCGATGACGCGATACCGCTCGGCGATCTCGATCCCGCATTCGCGGGCCATCGTCGAGGTCGGATGTCCGCCCAGCAGCGCCGAGGTGAGCGTGTGCACCGCGGTGTGATGTTCGCTCACCACCGCCTTGAGCTCGCGCACATAGGCGACCGAGACCGCGGTGGTCATGGTGTCGAGCATCTCCACCACGCGCTTGGCCCCGTCGACGAGGTTCTCGTAGTCGGCGGTGTTCAGCGTGAGCATGGGCTCGCTCCCGGCGTCGCCGCCCCGGTCCGCGCCGAGCGACTGATGCCGCACCGCCGCGCCCGTGACCAGGTCCAGGCCGATCTTGAAACCCTCGTGGATGGCGTGATGGATGGTGTTGATGGGTACGCCCTCGCGGGCCCACTGCCCGGCGGCGTCCTCGAGCCGCTCGGTCTTGGCGCGCACGTCCTTGCCGTCCAGCATGCTGACGGCCAGCTCCAGACAGGTGCGCGTGATGGTGGTGACGTCGCCGTAGATCGCGTCGCCGGGTAATGTCCCGCACGGTGCCACGTTCTCGACGAAGTGGCCCACCATCTGACGCGATAGCGCCCAGACGTCCTTGAGCGGAAGCGACATCGGTCGCCCCGACATGGTCAGGCCCGGCCGGTCCGGAGTGGTGACAGACATTGGCGAACTCCCTTCCACCCCCGCGTTACTGCCCTGCCATGTCACCGTAATTGTTTCGAGATCCCGCAGGGCCGGTTTCCTGCACCGTCGTGATGTTTGGGAATGTGGTACCGGACGTTCATAGTGACTGATCACAATACCGGCCGGTAGTCGGGGAGTTCGGCCATGCGTCCCGGCCGACCGTGGTGACCTGCGCCGCAATCCCGCCGTTCGCGGAACTCCCGTGGGTAGCCCGCCCGTTGCCTGTGGGGTGCCACGCCGCTGTGGCGATGGTGCCGCACTCTGTTCGGGAACACGGTGAGGCGGCGGTATGAACGTTCACATCCGCGGGACGATCGGGCTACGCCTGGTCACGGTACTACGGTTCGCCGCGGCGGTCCTGACGTTCGCGGCCGTGCCGATACTCGCCCCGGTGTCCGCGAGTGCCGTGCGGGCCCCCGCCGCCGACGGTTCGCGCCTCGATCACCCCGACGGTTCGCACCTCGATCACACGGTGCGGATCGACGATCGGCGCAGCAGGCTCTACGTCTACTCCGCGGCGATGCGCCGGGTGATCGCGCTGGACTTCATCCGCGCCGCCGACACCGGCGCCCCGCGCCCGACGCTGTATCTGCTCGACGGCGCGGAGGACGGTATCGGCTGGGACGGCACCGAGACCTCCTGGGAGACCAAGACCGATCTGATCCCGTTCACCGCGGACAAGAACGTCAACGTCGTCACCGTGCTCGACGGCCGGTACTCGTACTACACCGATTGGCAGAGCGACGATCCGGTGCTCGGGCGCAACCGGTGGACCACCTTCCTGACCCGCGAGCTGCCGCCGATCATCGATGCCGCGTACGACACGTCGGGGCGCAATGCCATTGCGGGCGTGTCGATGTCGGCCACCTCGGCGCTGGCGCTGGCCGAGTCCGCGCCCGGACTCTACGCGGCGGTGGGATCGTTCAGCGGCTGCGCGCAGACCGGCGCGGATCCGGGACGACGCTATGTGCAGGCCGTGGTCGCCTCCGGCGGCGGCAATCCGTGGAACATGTGGGGTCCGGACGGTTCGCCCGCCTGGACAGCAAACGATCCCTCCACCGACGCGAACCTGCGCGCGCTGCGCGGGGTGGACCTGTACCTGAGCGCGGGTACGGGTGGTCCGGATGCGGCCGGGGTGACCCCGCCCGCGGGCGGAATGCTGGAGTCGGTGGTGGCGACCTGCACCCGCAAGCTACAGGCGTCGACCACCCGGTTGGGTATACCGGCAACCTTCCAGTACGTACCCGGCGGGCAGCACTCCTGGCCATACTGGCAGCAGTCGCTGCACGCGGCGTGGCCCGGATTCGCGCGGGCACTGGGCATCTGACGCACCGCCACACGCGTATCGCGGGTTGGCGGGATACAAACGGTTCGGGTGCCGCCACGGTGTAATACCGTGCACCGTGGTCGAATTCGAGCTACCGGCCAGCACTCTCGGCCGGGCGTCGACCTCGATCGACTCGAAAAGGCCGGAGCTGCCCGGACATCCAGCGCACCGTCGGTCGAAATGCGGTGCCGCGGATGGGATTATCGCGGATCGCTGAACCCGATCCCGGCCGTGATGTCCACACTGTGCAACACCCAGCGATTCGGCCCCGCCGCCTTGGCCCGGTACAAGCCCGCATCGGCGGCGTCGAGGAGTTTTTCCGCGTCCGCTCCGGATACCGGTGTCACCACCGCGCCGATACAGGCCGAAATGGTGAGCCGACGTTCGTCGACCGCAATCGGTTCGTCCAGTGCGGCCAGTAACGCCTCCGCGACCGAGCCGACCCGCGCCGCATCGCACGGCGGTGGCAGCAGGGCCACGAATTCGTCGCCGCCGACCCGCGCCAGGATCGCATCACCGATTCGTTCGGCCAATCGCGTCGCCACTGCGGTGAGCAGCCGATCGCCCACGCCGTGACCGTAGGTGTCGTTGACGGTTTTGAATCCGTCCAGATCCATGAAGCCCAGCCCGATCCGATCATCGGGATCGGCGTCGGCGATTATCCGCGACAATGTTTCGACCAGCTGCCGCCGATTGGCCAGCCCGGTCAGTGGATCGTGCCGTGCCTGCCGGTGCAATTCGGCTTGTAGCGCCCGGCGCTGGGTGGTGTCCTCGCCGACGACCAGGAGATAGGCCGCGCGACCCGCGGTCGCCGGTACCAGCGTGACCGCCCAGGACACCCAACCGGCGGTGTGGTCGGCGCGCAGATAGCGCACCTCCAACCGCACCGTGCCGGATCCGGTGGTGACGAGTTCGTCGAAGACGCGCGATCGCACCTGATCGTGATCGGCGGGGTGGACCAGCTCCCAGACCGGCATTCCGCGCAGCTCGGACAGGGGATGGCCGAGCATGGTGGCCAGCGCCGGATTCGCGTCCAGGACCCGGCCGGTGGTATCGCCGATGCCGATCGCGATCGCGGCATTGTCGAATACCACGCGGAATCGGGCCTCGGCGGCCATCCGGGCATCGGCCATGGCCGCGTGCAACATCTCCTGATCCCGCGCGCGGACGGCGAGTAATTCCTCGGTGTAGCCGCGCGCCATATCGCTCAGACCCGGAATCAATCGGTCCTGATACGGGGCGATCAGTTCGGCCAGCCGGGCCAGTTCGCGCGCGGAACGCGAGAGCACCCGCGGATCGGTCAGATTCGCGCGCACCAAGGCCGCACCGACCTCGGCGACCACTCGGGAATCGAAATAATCGCTGGTGAGCGCGCCGATCAAGCGATCGAGCAGAGCTGCGAGCAGCAGTTCGAGTTCGCGGTGCGACATCGGCACGAAACCGGTATCGACGACCGCGTCACGCCACTGGCGGGCGAGTTCCGCGATGCGGTGATCTCCTGTCAAACCCACCCCCGCTCGATCCGACGCTGCGACTTGCGGGAACGGCGTGTGCCGAACCGGAATCCCAGGTTACCGGAAACCACTGTGCCCCGGCGGTCGGGCGACCGCCGGGGCACAGGAGAAACACCGAACCGGGACTACTTGTCGGCTTTGTGATAAGCCTCGACGATCTCGGAGGAAATACGCCCGCGAGCCGACACGTTGTAGCCGTGTTTCTTGGCCCATTCCCTGATGGCGACGGTTTGCTCGCGATCCGCGGCCGACTTCGAGCGGGTGTTGCCACTCGCCTTCAGCCGTCCGACCTTGCGGGCCTTATCCGTCCAGGGCTCGAGCGAACCCCGCAGCTTACCGGCATTCAACGTGGACAGATCGATTTCGTAGGCCACACCATCGATCGAGAACTGTACGGTCTCATCCGCTTTGGACTTCCCGTCGTAATCGTCGATGAGTGTGACGGTGACCTTCTTGGCCATCACTGAGCCCTTTCGCACGGACACGGATCAACTCGGATTGCATATACCGTACCGCATTACCGGGGAATGCAGCGAATCCAGCGCTATTCGGCGCGTTTGCGGTGCCGGAATGCGGCTAAAGGTATTGAACAATCCCAGGGGTTGGAATTGTCCGGGCTGCGAGCATTCGGATATGTGAAACCTGTGAGCCCTCACCATCGCGACACCGCCGGCCGGTGTGGATGCCCAATGTTCGCCAATGCTCCCGGATGGAACCATCGCGGTGGTATCCGCGCATGCGGGATATTTGCCGAATGCGGTATTCGAGGTGTTCGGGAGGGTTTGCGGGGGCTATCCGCCGATCTGCTGGACGATCTTGATCACCACCAGCACGACCGCCAGGGCCAGATATCCGCGCAGCGCGATCATGCCCGCCGTCCGCACCGGCGAGAAGTTCGGCCGGGTCAGCGTTTCCAGTGCCGGGGTGCGCCACAGGTCCCGGTCCGCGGCCAGGATCGCGCGACGCTCCCGGCGCGAGCGCGGTGTCGCCTCCAGTTCCTCGACCTGATCGGGGTCCAGACCGCCCAGTTCCGCCGCGGTTTGCTCGGTGCCCCGACGCACACCGCGCTGCCGGGTGACGGTCAGGGCGATCCCGCCGAGCAGCCCGATCGCGGCGCCCACGCCGAATCCCAGTTCGAGGGTCGCGGTGGACAGATGCGGGAAGAACGTCGCCGCGGTCAGCGCCAGCGACAGCAGGACCAGCGCCCACACGATGACCCCCGCGACGATGTTCTGCCGGGTGGTGTTGACCCACGGCCCGAGGACCGCCCGGTCGTTGCACAGCAGCACCAGGAATACCGTCGCCGAGGGCAGCAGCACACCGGCCAGCGCCTGCACACCCTGCGTCAACAGGCCCAGCACGTGGTCGGGGCTGAACGAGACCGCCGCGGCCGCGGCCAGCAGCAGGGCGTATCCGGCGTAGAAGGCCGGCGCCTCGCTCATCTTCCAGTGCAGCGAGTGTCGCTTGCCCAGCGTGTCACCCAGGGTGTACGTGGTCGCCAGGCCGACGGCGTTCGCGCCGATCAGCGACGCGTCCAGCAGCAGGATCGCGAAGATCGCGCCGACCGTCGTGCCCAGGTGCGCGGACAGGCCGTGCGCGACGGTCCCGGCGTCGGCGAACGCGCCCCGCTCGGCCGGGCCCAGCCCGAACGCGGCCGTCGCCATGATCGCGACCGCGCCGATCATCACCACCACGATCCCGACCCACAGATCCACCCGCTCGTAGCGGATCCAGCGCGGGGTGATGCGCTTGTCGACGATGTTGGACTGCTGGAAGAACAGCTGCCACGGCGCGACGGTGGTGCCGACGATGGCGACGATGATCAGCAGCAGCGTCGAGTCGAGCCCGCCCGGGAACGACGGGAGCAGGCCGCCGACCGTCGCCGAGACGCTCGGATGCACCAGGAAGGCCAGTGGGAACATCAGGATGTTGATCGCGATGAGCGTGAACACCAGCCGCTCCCAGCGCCGGAACGACCCGCCCGCCACGACCGCGAACAGCAGTACCGCCGCCACCGGCACCGACACCCACTTGGGCAGCCCGAAATACCCGAGAGCCATTGAGACGCCGATGAATTCGGTGACGATGGTCAGCGCGTTCACGATGAACAGATCCCCGACGCTGAACGCGCCCCAGAATCGGCCGAAACGCGCGAAGATCAGCCGCGCGTGGCCGACCCCGGCCACCGCGCCCAGTCGCACCACCATCTCCTGGTTGACGTACAGCACCGGAATCAGCAGCACCAGCGTCCACATCAGGGCCATGCCGTAGTTCTGCCCGGCCTGCGCGTAGGTGGCGATGCCTCCGGCGTCGTTGTCGCCGACCATCACGATCAGGCCGGGGCCGAGTACGGCGAGCAGCATCCGCAAGCGTTGTCCACGGCTGCGGCCCTGGTCGGTGTCGTGTTGACGGATCGTGCCCAGCGCGCCGACGATATCGCCGACGTGCGCGCTGTCGAGTACGGCGGTGGTGGCGTCGGTCGAGACCGGCACGGTGGCGATGCGGCGGGGCGTGCCGTTGGAGAAGAAGGCCATGGCCGTTCCCTCCCTTTCTGGAATGCGGTGCGGTACTGCGGATTTCGTGGCCTCGGCGACGATGGCGGGCGACGCGGACGGGATGTGGTTCCCGGTGGCAGGGCGATGAACGCTCGTGTCCCTGGCGGCTACGAGTCGTGGTGGTGTATCTGATTGCGGGACAGGAACTTTCGCCCCACACGGCTGGGCCTATCCGCGCCTGGTGTGGCCGCCCAGAGACGCCGTGACGACTGCCAGCGGGGTGTGCGCGAGGCGTAGGTTGTGTTGTTCGGAGGGAGTGAGGGTGTAGCGCGCCCGGATGCGGCGAGTCAGGTCACCGAGCACGGCACGTGGGGTGGCGCGACGCGGGAAGATGGTGTGGGTCATGACGTGCTCCTTGCGGAAAGTCTACTGCCACAACGGGATTCGCGGAGACCTGGACGCAACGGAAACGGCGTCGAACCATCCGTGCGGAAGGTTCTCGGGGATGCCGATGGTTGATTCGCGTGTGTCGATCAGGCCGCGGAGTGGTTGCGGCAGTGTGGGAACGAACCGGGTTGTCGAACCGGACTCGGATACGGGCTGTCGCCGGATTGCATTTCGTCCCTCACCTCCTTGCCGCCGGGACGTACGCGCACGTCGTTGCTTCGAGCATCGGCACCACGACGAAAGGGGAGAACCCGGCCCGAAAGAGCGAGGTACGCACCCCTCTCGTCAGAGCTTCGGCACTGCACGACGTATCCCGATCGGGAAGCCACTTCGGATCACCCCTTAATCCGGGAAGATCTGTCCTAACCCTGGGCGTCTCTCGACGTCGTCGGATCAGTGGCCTGTGTTCGTACAGGAGCCTCGCCTAGCGAGGTGCTGACCCGAAAATACTCGACTCTTCGATGCGAGAAGTCAAGTCCGCCACGATCGGTCCGCTCGAATCTCGCGAAAGATACTGTCCGGCAACAGTTTCAGTGCGGACACCGGTCGGTCGGCCAATCGGCTCGATGGCGGAGCGGGGGTGTCGTGGTCGAGATTCGACCCACGGAATCGAAGGTCTTGCATACATAGCGATGTGTGCATAATATCGGCGGAAGGAAGATCGTTCACATCGGAAGGAGACGGGGATGGCGGCTGCGCACGCGGGGCATGCGCACGACCATGCGCACAGTCATGTACACGCGAATTCCGAGAGCGATCGGCGCTGGCTCGCCGGGGCGCTGGTGGTGATCGCGGTGTTCATGCTCGCCGAGGTCTTCGTCGGTATTGCCGCGGGTTCGCTGGCGCTGCTGTCCGATGCCGCGCACATGCTCACCGACGCCGCCTCCATCGCGCTGGCACTCTGGGCGATCCGGCTGGCCGCGCGCCCGGCCGCGGGTCGGATGACCTTCGGGTGGAAACGGGTCGAGATCCTCTCGGCCCAGGCCAACGGGATCACGCTGCTACTGCTGTCGGTGTGGCTGGCCTACGAGGCCATCCGCCGCCTGATCGATCCGCCGGAGGTGACCGGCGGCCTCGTACTCGGCACGGCACTGGTCGGTGTCGTGGTGAATCTCCTTGCCACCTGGATGATTTCGCGAGCCAACCGGACCAGCCTCAATGTCGAGGGCGCCTACCAGCACATCCTGACCGATCTGTTCGCCTTCATCGCGACCGCGATCGCCGGTGTGATCATCGTGCTGACCGGATTCGTCCGCGCCGACGCGATCGCGACCCTGGTGGTCGTCGTGCTGATGCTGCGGGCCGGTTTCGGCCTGGTGCGCGCATCGTGCCGGATCTTCCTCGAGGCCGCGCCGGACGACCTCGATCCGACCGAGATCGGGCAGGCGATGGCCGCGCGCGACGGCGTGGTCGAGGTGCACGATCTGCACATCTGGGAGATAACCTCGGGTTCGCCGGCGCTGTCCGCACATGTACTCGTCGAGGCCGGACGGGATTGTCACGCGGTGCGCGAGGATCTGGCGCACTGGCTCGATCACGAACATCACATCGCACACGCCACCTTGCAGGTCGAGCACGCCCATCCGGAGTTGATCGCGCTGGGCACCCCGCCCGAACCGGAGTGCGCGGAGATCCACGGACAGTCGCATTCGAGCCCGAAGGCAGTGCGTCACTGACCTTTTCGGTGCCGCGGTGCGCTGTGGCACCGCGAGCGCATTCGACCGGTTCGCGATCGGGCATCGATACTCGGCCGCCGGTGCGCGAGGCCCGGCCGCCCTCGTCGAGCGGGCGATCCGCGCCGGAGCATACTGGCTGCCGTGGGATGGATCGAAACGCCGCTGACCATGCAGTCCGCATTCGAATCCTGGCGCTGGGACACCTCGACGGTCGTACTGACCGCCGCGCTCGGGGCCGGATACTGGGCCGTGCGCGCCCGTGCGAAACGCCGCGGCGCGGTGATTCCGGGCGGGCGGCTGGCGGCCTTCGGACTGATGGGCCTGGGTATCTGGTTGCTCAGCGGGATCAGCCTGGTCGGCGTGTATTCCGACACGCTGATGTGGGTGCGGGCATTGCAGACGCTGCTGCTGCTGTACGTGGTGCCGTTCGGGTTGGCCAGCGGACGCCCGTTCACGGTGCTGCGGGCGGCGCTCGGCCCGGTCGGACAGGCCCGGCTCGACCGGATCCTGGCCTCGACCATCGCCCGCGCGGTGACCTTTCCGCTGGCACCCTCGCTGGCGATGCTCGCGGTGCCCTGGCTGCTGTTCCTGAGTCCCTGGTACGAGATCGTGCTGCGGCACGGCGCGGCGGACGCGATGACCCGGGTCGTGCTGGTGCTCATCGGATTCGTGTACTTCTACTCGCGCTTGCAGACCGATCCGGTGCCGCACCGCTATTCGCAGGGACTGTCGCTGCTGATCACGATCTTCGAATCACTCGCCGACGGCATCCTGGGCATCGTGCTGTGGTGGGGGCCGCTGGTCGCGCTGGACTACTACACCGAGGTCGGGCGGACCTGGGGGCCGGATCTGCGGATGGATCAGACCGTCGCCGCGGGCATCATCTGGGTGCTCGGCGATGTGCTGGGGCTGCCGTATCTGCTGGCCTTGATGCGGGCGTGGGCCTCGGACGAACGGCGTAGGGCCGCGGAGGTGGATGCCGAACTCGATGCGGAGGACGCCGCCGCGCCGCCCGCGCGCAGGCAGAAATTCAGTCGAGCCTCGGATACTTCTGATGGTTCGGGTATCGCTGACGCCGCGGTCGCAGCCGGGGCGGCGCCCGTGCAGAGCGGGCTGTGGTGGGAGAACGATCCGCAGTTGCGGCAGCGCTTCGGGCGCTGAGAACCCTCCGGACCGCTGCGCCGAGACACGAACCCGCCGTACCACCGAGGTGGTACGGCGGGCGCGTATGCCGGATCTCAGATCTTGCGGATCACCGTGACGACCTTGCCCAGGATCTGCGCGTCGTTACCCGGGATCGGCTCGAAATGCGGGTTGTGCGGCATCAGCCAGACGTCCTTACCGCTGCGCTTGAACGTCTTGACGGTGGCCTCGCCCTCGATCATCGCCGCGACGATATCGCCGTTGTCCGCGACATTCTGTTGACGCACGACGACCCAGTCGCCGTCGCAGATCGCCGCGTCGACCATCGACTCACCGACGACCTTCAACAGGAACAGCGAACCCTCGCCGACCAGCTCGCGGGGGAGGGGGAACACATCCTCGACCGCCTGCTCGGCCAGGATCGGACCACCGGCGGCGATCCGGCCCAGCACCGGGACGTAGGTGGGGGTCGGCTGATCGCCGGATTCGGTGTCGCTCGACACCGCGTGCAGGGCGGTCACACCGGTGACCGCGCGCATCGCGGTCTCGTCCAGCCCTCGCACGTCCACCGCGCGCGGCCGGTTCGGATCGCGGCGCAGATAGCCCTTGCGCTCGAGGGCGCGCAGCTGATGGGCCACCGAGGAGGTCGAGGTGAGGCCGACCGCGTCACCGATCTCGCGGATGCTCGGCGGATAACCGCGCTCGGAGACCGAGGAGCGGATGACCTCGAGTACCTTGCGCTGCCGGGCGGTGAGATCCGTTCCATTGCCGGGTGTTTCGACGCTCTCGTCGCCGGCGGCGGGGTCGGCCGGGGCGTCGCGGTGCTGGGCATTGCGCTCGTTCACGACCGCACCTCACCGCTGCTCGATCGGGCCTGCGCGGTGTCCGCGATTGCCTCGCTGCGCTCACTCACGGTCGTGGTCCTCCCGTTCATGGGTGTGCTTCGTCCTCCTCGGGTCGTGCGCCGACGCTGAGCCATCGTGTCGGCCTGATCCGCTCCAACCGGCCCGCGCCGGATCGCGTGCCACGAATGTAGTCCGGTCTCGGCCAGGTTTCAAACATCTGTTCGACGTATGTCGCCGATGGTCGTGACTTTGTCGGTGTCGCGTGGTAGAAATCGAACATCAGTTCTTCGAACGCATGATCGAAAACCGGAAATCGATCCTGCACACCGCCCCCGGAGGTCTGTCCGATGCGCACCACGATCAGCGAAACAGATGTCACCGCAAGAGATTCGGGGTACGACGCCGCGCTGCCCGGCCACCGTCCGCGAGCGGTCGCGCCGGTCCGCCGGAGTACCCGCGCCGGGCGTCCGCGCGCGGCGCGACCGCCCTCGGGCGTCATGCGGTACGACCGCCCGCGGGTCCGGTTCGCCGAGACGCCGCATCCGCAGGATCGGGTCGAGCAGGCGCGGATCGGTTTCGCGACATTGGCGGTGGCCGCGCTGCTCAGCGCGTTGGCGGTGGGCGGTCTGCTCGGGGTCGCCCAGCTGCGCGCGGGCGCGGTTCCCGCTCCGACCACCACGGTCGTGCAGGTGCGCGAGGGGGAGCCGCTGGCCGAGGTCGCCGCGCGGGTCGCACCCGGAGTTCCGGTGGCGCAGACGGTCGATCGGATCGTGCGGCTCAACGCGCTCCAGGACGCACAGGTCGCCGCGGGCGGGACGCTGATCGTGCCCACATCCGGGCGGTAACGCGTCGTGGACGGTGGTGGCGTCGACGCCGCATCCCGTTCCTGGCAGCCCGACAGGTATCCTCGACAATGCTGTGGAGATACAGCATGGCTATGGACGCTTGCAGGCATCGACGAAGGAACTCGGATGCATTGCCCATACTGTCGGCACCCGGACTCCCGGGTCGTCGACTCGCGTGAGGCGGAGGAAGGCACCGCCATCAGGCGTCGTCGTGCCTGCCCGCAATGTGGGCGGCGGTTCACCACGGTGGAGAACGCCATCCTATCGGTGGTCAAGCGCAGTGGTGTCACCGAGCCGTTCAGCCGGGAGAAGGTGATTCGCGGCGTCCGGCGCGCCTGCCAGGGCCGCGAGGTCGACGACGACGCGCTCAACCTGCTCGCCCAGAAGGTCGAGGATGCGGTGCGCGCCACGGGATCTCCCGAGGTGCCCAGCCACGAGGTCGGCCTGGCCATCCTGGGCCCGCTGCGCGATCTCGACGAGGTGGCCTACCTACGTTTCGCCTCGGTCTACCGATCCTTCAGTTCCGCCGACGATTTCGAGCAGGAGATCGCCGACCTACGCCGCCGCCGGGCCGAACAGGCCCTCGACGGACAACCGGTTCCCGCAGGTAAGGACTGAGGTTCGTTCCCGCGGGTCGACCGCTGCTGCCCAGGTGCCCATCCGGCATGAGTAGCGGTGCGATGCAAGCGGTTTCGACCTGGGTGTGCGTGGCCGAGGTGAGCACATCGCGGGTCAGTTCGATCGACTACTACGCCAGAGTCCTGATCGACTACCACGCGAGAGTTTCGCCGCCGTCGACGCGCACGGTGGCGAAGAACCGCCTGCCGATATCGGTGCCGTTCCTGTTGTAGCTGTTCATCAGGTCGGCCAGGGCCGCGGCCAACTCGCGCATCGACGGACTCGCGGCCTCGATACCGTCGGTGTCGTCCCAGCCCCAGGTCCGTGGCACGTTGCCGAGAGTGACTACGACACTGCCGTCGTGCGGGCTGGTGACCTCGAACGTGATCGCTGCGGGTGCGTCACGGATCGGATCGTGGCCGGACAGTTCCCCCGGTCCGGCGAATTCCGGGACGGGTGCCCGTGTCACCGTGATGTCGTCGCGGATCATCTCGGCGATCACGTCGAGATCGGCATGCCTGCCCGGGCGGTTGTGCCGCATTCCGTAGCTGCGGTCACCGGTCCGGACCGACGCGCCCTTGGCCAGGATCCGATCGAGTATCCGCTGCGCCGCATCACGTTCCGCGATACCGGTCCGCGGATGGTCGATCAACGCTCGCAGCCGCAGAATTCGCAGGCTCGCATCGGTAGCCACCGCTGGAGCCTAGCGTGCTCGTGTGCGCCTTCGGAGGACGGTGTCGCGCGTGGTCGGGTGATGCGACTGCGCGTGCTCGAAGCGGCGGATCAGCGGGCGGGGCGGGTTGGCGGGGTGGTGCGGACGGCGGTGATGGTTCGTTCTATTCGCTTGGCGGACACCGGGTACGGGGTGCCGAGTTGTTGGGCGAAGAGGCTGACCCGGAGTTCCTCGATCATCCACCAGATCTCGGTGACGTCGCGGCCGGTGCGGCGCGCCTCGGGGAGGGATTCGAGCAGGCGCTGATAGGCGGCGTGGACGCGGTCGAGTTCGGTCATGCCCTGGCGGTCGCGATTGGCCGAGGCGGGCAGCGCTTCCAGGCGCGCGGCCGCGGCCTGGAGGTAGCGGGGCACCTCGCGCAGGCGAGTGCTGCCGAATTCGGTGACGAACCCGGCGAAGACGAGATCGTCGAGTTGCTGGCGGACATCCTCGGCGATCTCGCGATCGGAGGTGCTCGCCAGGGCGCTGCGCACGTGGTGGGCCTGGGTGAGGACCGGGACCACCAGCCGCACGATGCGGGCCACGGCGGTGCCGAACTGCGGGCGGATCCGCTCGACCAGCGCCGTGAACTCCTCGGGTCCCCGGACCGGACCGCCGTTCGCGGCGATCAGTTCGTCCGCCGCACAGGCCCGGCAATCCTCGATCAGTGCCTCGAGCGAACCTGACGGATTCTGGCTCAGCGCAAGACGATCGGTGGGGGAGAGCCCGGCCGTGGCCGCGCGGGCCGAGGCGGGCAGCTGATTCAGCAGCAGCGCCCGGGTGCCGGTGCGCATGGCAGCGGCCTGTGCCGCGGGCGAGGCCAGCACCCGCACCGCGACGCCGGCGCCCTCGGAGACCAGCGCCGGATAGCCGGTGATGGTCTGCCCGCCGACCTCCCGGCGCACCGTCGGCGGCAGCGCGCCCAGCGACTCGGAGGTCCACACGGTGGCGGCGGGGCGTTCGGCGGCGGCGGTCGCGCGGGCGACGGACTTCGAAACCTGGTCGGCCAGACGGGTTTTCAGCGCGGCCAGGTCCTTGTCGCGATCCACGATCTTCCCGTCGGGGGAGGTCGCGGCGAAGGTCATCCGCAGGTGGTCCGGGAGAGCCGCGGGGTTCAGATCGGTGGGCCGGACGGTCAGCGATCCGAGCCGGGACAGTTCCCGGGCCAGTCCGGTGCGCAGCGGTTCGGCGCGCGGGGTCAGCTGCGACAGCGCCGCGCGGGCGAAGTCGGGTGCGGGAACCACGCTGCGGCGCAGATGTTTCGGCAGCGTCTTGATCCACGCCGCCGCGAGCTCTTCGCGCATGCCCGGCACCAGCCAGTCGAAGCCGACGGCCCGCACGTGCGCCAGTTGCGCGACGGGGATGTGCGCGGTCACGCCGTCATCGGCCTGTCCGGGTTCGAACTGGTAGGTGAGCGGGAAACTCAGCTCACCCTGTCGCCAGCTGTCCGGGTACGCGGCCGGATCCAGCACGGCCGCATCGTCGTTCACCACGGTCGAGGCGGTGAAGTCCAGCAGATTCGGATCCGTGCGCTGCGCCTTGCGCCACCAGCTGTCGAAATGCCGTACCGAGACGATATCGGCGGGAATCCGCTCGTCGTAGAAGTCGAACAGCACCTGATCGTCGACGAGGATGTCGCGACGCCGCGCCCGATGCTCCAGATCGGCGACGTCCTCCAGCAATTCGCGATTGCGCGTGAAGAATTCGTGCCGGGTCTGCCATTCGCCCTGTACCAGCGCGTGTCGGAGGAAAAGCTCGCGCGAGAGTTCGGGATCGATCCGACCGAAATCCACCCGCCGCTGCACGACCAGCGGAATCCCGTACAGCGTCACCCGCTCGTACGCCGCGGCCGCACCCCGTTTCGCGGACCAGTGCGGTTCGGAATACGTGCGTTTGACCAGATCATCGGCCAGCCGCTCGGCCCACTCCGGTTCGATCCGCGCGGCCGTCCGCCCCCACAACCGCGAGGTCTCCACCAACTCGGCCGCCATCACCCACCGCGGCGGTTTCTTCGCCAGCGACGACCCCGGGAAGATCATGAACTTGGCATTGCGTGCCCCGAGGAACTCCCGCGTCTCCGCCTCCCGCACCCCGATATGCGACAGCATCCCGGCCAACAGCGCCTGGTGAATCGACGTCACATCCCACGGCAACCCATCCGAATTCGGTGCCGCCGCAACCGCCGTCACCTCGGCCGCGTCGACGCGCTGCGTCCCACGCTGCCGCCGCCCGGATTCGGTTGTGCCTCTTCCTGATTCGTCACTGTTCCGTGCGCGGCCGCGACGTCCGGAACCGGCCGTACCCGGTGCCGAGTCGCCTGATGTTGTACCGCTGGAATGCCGTTTGCTGTTTTCGGTGGTTCCGTCTCTTCCTGATTCGTCACCGTTTCGTGCGCGGCCGCGACGCCCGGCACCTGCCGAACTCTGTGCCGAGTCGCCTGATGTTGTACCGCTGGAATGCCGTTTGCTGTTTTCGGTGGTTCCGTCTCTTCCTGATTCGTCACCGTTTCGTGCGCGGCCACGACGCCCGGCACCTGCCGAACTCTGTGCCGAGTCGCCTGATGTTGTACCGCTGGAATGCCGTTCGCTGTTTTCGGTGGTTCCGTCTCTTCCTGATTCGTCACCGTTTCGTGCGCGGCCGCGACGCCCGGCACCTGCCGAACTCTGTGCTCCGTCGCCCGATGTCGTACCGTCGGAACGTCGCTCGCGGTTTTCGGTGGTTCCTCCGCGATCGCTGGGCTGATTTGCCCGGCCACGGCCGTTGGCGGTCGCGCTGCGTTCGGATGCGTTGTCGGGGCTGGCTTTTCGACCGGGTTCGGAACCTGCGTTCCGGTGCTCGACCGCTCGGGCGTCGGATACCGTTGCGGTGTCGCCGGATTCGGTGTTCGACCGCTCGGCGTCCGGGTGCCAGCCGAGGCCGCGGGTGATGGTGCGGAGTTGGCCGTGCAGGTCCTGCCATTCGCGGATGCGCAGGTAGTGCAGGAACTCGTCGCGGCACATGCGGCGGAACTGGTTGGACGAGCGGGCTTTTCGCTCTTCCCGCAGGTAGTCCCAGAGGCGCAGGTAGGACAGGAAGTCCGAGCCATCGACGGTGAAGCGGGCGTGCTGGGTGTCGGCGGCCTGCTGATGTTCGACGGGACGTTCGCGCACGTCCTGGATGGACAGGGCGGCCACGATGACGAGCACCTCGGCCAGACAGCCGCCACGCTGGGCCTCCACCAGCATGCGTGCCATGCGCGGATCCACCGGGATCTGCGCCATCTCGCGGCCGATCGGGGTCAGCGCCAGGGCCGTATCGGACGCCGCGTCCGCGCGGTCGCGGTCGTCGCGGCGGGTCAGCGCGCCGAGTTCCTCCAGCAGCGCGATGCCGTCGCGGATCGCCCGGCCGTCGGGTGGTTCGACGAACGGGAAACTCTCGATATCGCCCAGGCCCAGCGCGGTCATCTGGAGAATGACCGCGGCCAGATTGGTGCGCAGGATCTCCGGTTCGGTGAATTGCGGACGCGCGTCGAAATCGTCCTCGGAGTACAGGCGGATCGCGATACCGTCCGCCACACGACCGCACCGGCCCGACCGCTGCCGCGCGGAAGCCTGCGAGATCGGTTCGATCGGCAGCCGTTGCACCTTGGTACGCAACGAATATCGCGAGATCCGCGCGGTGCCCGGATCGATGACGTAGCGGATCCCCGGCACGGTCAGCGAGGTCTCCGCGACATTGGTCGCCAGCACCACCCGTCGCCCGGTGTGCGGTTCGAACACCCGATGCTGTTCGGCCGCCGACAGTCGCGCGTACAGCGGCAGCACCTCGGTCCGCGGCAATCGCATATCCCGCAAAGTGTCTGCCGCGTCACGGATTTCACGTTCCCCGGACAGGAACACCAGAATGTCCCCGTCGCCCTCGGCGAGCAGTTCGCGCACCGCGTCACCGATCGCGTCGGTCGGATCGCGATCCACGATCTCGGTGTCCTCGTCGTCGGGATCCTCCGAGGTGACCGAAACCTCCAGCGACAGCGGCCGATACCGCACCTCCACCGGAAACGACCGCCCGGACACCTCCACGATCGGCGCCGCCACCAGCGCCTGCCCCGAATCCGACGGTGCCCCAGCCGGATCCGCGCTCTTGCGTCCGACCGATACCCCCGCCGGGATCCCAGCATCGTCCCGGTTCGAATCCACTTCCGGCCCAGTCGAACCGGAGCCCGAGCGAGCGTCGGTTCGCGGGGCCGATGCGGCAGTCGTCCGGGTGCCGTCCACGCTCGTGATGGCATTGCCGCTGGAATCGGAATCCGAATGGACGGTGCGAGCGGCGTCCGCTGTGGCGCTGTCCAGAGGATCGGTACCGCTCGGTGCGCCAGCGGCCAATTCGCCCCGGCGGGTCCGCGATTCGTGACGACCTGTGAGTTCGCCACTCGCAGTGCCGATTTCGTTCTGTCCGGGTTGCGACTGCGCGACATTCGCTGAGTCGCTCGTGCTCGAATCCGCCCGCTGAACTGTGGCACCAGGGATCGGCCGACGTTTCGCGGACTCCGGCGTGCCGAAATGCCGGGCGAACAACTCCGGATCGATGGTGGCCGAGGTGATGATGACCTTGAGGTCGGGGCGTTCGGGGAGGAGTTGTTTCAGGTAGCCGAGCAGGAAATCGATGTTGAGGCTGCGTTCGTGGGCCTCGTCGATGATGATCGTGTCGTAGCGGCGCAGCATGCGGTCGCGCTGGATCTCGGCGAGCAGGATGCCGTCGGTCATGAGCTTGACCAGGGTGCGGTCGCTGGCCTGATCGGTGAAGCGGACCGTGTAGCCGACCACGTCGCCGAGTTCGGTGCCGAGTTCCTGCGCGATGCGTTCGGCGACGGTGCGGGCGGCCAGGCGGCGCGGCTGGGTGTGGCCGATGGTGCCGCGGATGCCGCGACCCAGTTCCAGGCAGATCTTCGGGATCTGGGTGGTCTTGCCCGAACCGGTCTCACCGGCGATGACGACGACCTGATTGGCCGCGATCGCCGCGGCGATATCCTCCCGGCGCGCGGAAACGGGGAGCTGTTCGGGGTAGCTGATGTGCGGAACGGCGGCGCGGCGGGCGGCGATGCGGCCCTCGGCGGCGGTGATCTCGTTCTCGATCTCGGCGAGGTCTCCGCCACGGGCCTTGTCGAGCCGTCGCCGTAACCGGTGTTCGTCGCGGATCGAAAGTTCGGCCAGGCGGGTGCGGAGCTCGCGTGATGTGGCGGCGGTCCTGGTCATTGCGTCCCCCAGCCTAGCGAATCGACCGCCCCGGTCCGCCACCGGTTATTCGGTGCGGCCGCTCGGGGTGATGATCATGCTCGGTGGCGTTCGCACTGCTCGCGACGGTGTCGGTACCCGCGGGTAGTCTGGCCTCGCGTGGGCGGCGGCCGAGGACGCCCGGCGGGTCGGCGAGAGGAGCCGGATATGGGATCGCTGTGGCACGGATTCGCCGATATGGGCGCGGTCGAACGTGACGGCGCCTTCGTGGTGGCGCGCGGTGAGGGGGCGTACGTCTGGGATGCGGCCGGTACCCGCTACCTCGATGCCACGGCCGGGCTCTGGTTCACCAACGTCGGTCACGGCCGTCGCGAGATCGCCGACGCGGTCGCCGCGCAGCTCTCGACCCTGGCGCACTACTCCAACTTCGGCGATCTCACCGCCCCGGTCACCCAGCAGTTGGCCGAACGGCTGGCCGAGCTGGCCCCGGTCCCCGGCAGCAAGATCCTGTTCACCTCCGGCGGCTCCGATTCGGTCGACACCGCCGCCAAACTGGCCCGCCGCTATTGGCACGAGACGGGCAGGCCCGACAAGACCCTGATCGTCGGCCGCCGCCTGGCCTATCACGGAATGCATTACGCCGGAACGGCTCTGGGGGGTATCGCACCGAACCGCGCGGGTTACGGCGAACTGGTCCCCGACGCCCGGACCGTCGAGTGGGACGACGCGAAGTCACTGACCGCACTCGTAGAGGAGGTCGGCGCGGGCCGCATCGCGGCCTTCTTCTGCGAGCCGATCATCGGCGCGGGCGGGGTGTATCTGCCGCCGGAGGGTTATCTGGCCGAGGTGCGGCAGATCTGCCGGGACAACGACATCCTGTTCGTCGCCGACGAGGTCGTCACCGGGTTCGGCCGCATCGGCGGATCCTGGTTCGCCTCCACCCGTTTCGGGCTCGACCCCGATCTGATGACCACGGCCAAGGGGCTGACCTCGGGTTACCTCCCGATGGGCGCGGTGTTCGCCGCGCCCCGGGTCGCCGAGCCGTTCTTCGCCGGCGACGTCTGGTTCCGGCACGGCTACACCTACGGCGGTCACGCCGGCGCGGCCGCGGCGGCCATGGCCAACCTCGACATTCTCGAGCGCGAGAATCTGATCGACGCCAGCAAGAATCTGGAATCGCTGCTGCACGAACACTTCTCGCCGCTGGCCGCGCATCCCCGGGTCGCCGAGGTGCGCAGCGGCCTGGGCGCGGTCGCCGCGGTGCAGATGGCCGATCCGGCCGATGGGCCCGCGATGGTGAAAGCCCTTCGCGCCCAGGGCGTTTCCGGGCGGGCGGCGGGTCAGGGCGCATTGCAGATCTCGCCGTCCTTCGTCATCACCGAACAGCAGGTCGCCGACATGGCGGCGGCCTTCGGACGAGCCCTGGGCTGAGCCGCTACCACACCCCGCACCCGAAGGAAAGGGTGCCCATACCCGGCGCGGGATGCGAGCATGGAAAAGGCGTGCTCGCGTCGCGGAAAGGCGGTGGGGTGTGGGCGGTTTCGTGGCGGAATACACGGTGCTGCGCTGGGGAATCGTGGCGGGTTTCGTCGTGGCGGCGATTCTGGTCGCGGGCAGGCTCCCGGTCTTCGCGCATCGCGGCGGGGCCGATCGCACCGTGGGGCCGGTGGCCGATCACGCGTCCGATGCCGCCCATCTGCTGATGTGCCTGGTGATGTTCGCGATGCTGCTGTTCCCGATGGCCGCCGCACCGGATGCGCTGCGCGGCGTGCTCATCGCGATGCTGGTGGTGTATGCGGCGGTCCTGCTCGAACGAGTGTGGACCTGGTACAACGGCGACTGTCCGCCCGCACATGCCACCTCGATCGGCTACCACCTGGTGGCGGCCGCGGCGATGCTGTGGGCGATGTCCGGGCACGCGATGAGCATGACCACGGACCGCCCGCACACCGGATCGTCCGTCCCGATGCTCGTCTTCGCCGCGCTGTTCGTCCTCGACGCCGTTCTGATGTTCGTCCCGGGCCCGAAAGCGCTGCTGCGCCACGCGATCGGCCATACGATGACCCCGGCCGCGGTGATCCCACACGTGGTGATGAATGTCGGTACCGCGTACATGCTCGTCGCCGCGGCGTTGCGCTGAATATCCTCGTCGGGGCGGATCATGATTCGGCCCGGGGAATTTCGGGCGCACGTTGCCGATGGACCGCTCGTCACCGGCCGACGATCGGTCCGCATCCGATCGACCGGTACCGGACCCTGAAAGCCGTTCGCGGAGAGGAGATATCGTGCGAGGACCAGCGGAGGTGCGGTCGTGACGGTTCTGATCGCCGGTGCCGGTCCGACCGGGCTCGCGCTGGCGTGTGGCCTGCTCCGGCGCGACGTGCCGGTCCGCCTGGTCGATGCCGCCGACGGTCCCGCGGTCACCTCCCGTGCGCTGGGCGTGCAGCCGCGCGGGGCGGAGGTGCTGGATCGGCTCGACGCACTGGGCGATCTGCCCGAGCGCGGCATCCGGTCGATGAGCATGAGCATGCACGCGGGGGATCGGGACCTGTTGCGGGTGCGGGTCGGCGAGGCGGTCGTGCGGGGGCGCTATCCGATCCTGCTCGTCTCGCAGGCGGAGGTGGAGGCGACGCTGCGGCGCAGGCTCGCCGACCTGGGCGGCACGGTGGAATGGGGTACCGCGGTCACCGACGCGACGCAGTGTTCCGGTGGCGTGGAGGTGACTCTCGACGGCGTCGCACAGCCGGTTCGGGCCGACTGGCTGGTGGGCTGCGACGGTGCGCACAGCGCGGTGCGCAAACTCGCGAACATCGATTTCCCCGGCGTCCCGCTGATCGAACGTTTCCTGCTAGCCGACGTGCACGCAGATCTCCCGCTGGACCGCTCCGGCACCCATCTGTGGCCGCATCGCGACGGCCTGATGGCGGTCTTCCCGCTGCCCGGTGACGATCTGTGGCGGTTCATCGCCACCACCTCGTCCGAGGCCGACGACGCCCTGGACCAACTCTCCGGACTGCTCACGTCGCGCACGGGTATCCGGGCGGAGCTGGGTGAGCCGGAATGGTTGTCCACCTTCCGCATTCAGCGTCGGCTCGCCGAGCACTACCGCCGGGGCCGCATCGTGCTGGCGGGCGACGCCGCGCACATCCACAGCCCGTTCGGCGGCCAGGGCCTGAACACCGGCATAGGCGACGCGGAGAACCTGGCCTGGAAACTGGTCCTGATCGAACGTGGCATCGCGGGCGAGACACTCGTGGATACCTATGCGGCAGAACGTCGTCCGATTGCCGCCGAGGTCCTGGGCAGCACCACCCTCACCACCACGATCCTGCTCGGCAGCACCTTCGCGACCCGGCTGCTGCGGGACCGCATCGTGCTGCCGGTCATGCGCCGCCCGATCGCGCAGCGCCGATTACTCGCCGCCGCAAGCCAACTCGGTGTTTCCTACCGAGGCGGACCGCTGGCCCCGGCGAACCGGCTCGACCTGCTGCGCGCGGCCCGGCGCGGCGAGATGCCCGGCATCCGTCCGGGCGATCGGGTGCCGGACCTGAAATGCGTTCTGCCGGACGGCAGTACCACCATGCTGTACCGGCAACTCGCGGGCCGCTGGGTGCTACTCGGCCCGGATCACACTCGCCCACCGGCGTTTTCACGTCTGGGCACGGAAATCCACACTCTCGCAACCGATGTCCGCGAGCGGTATCTCATCCGCCCCGACGCACATCTGGCCTGGCGCTCCGGTCGCGGCGGCATCTCCCTGGACGCATCGCTGGACCTGCTCGCGGTGCCCTGACCCCCCGGAAAAGCCCGATGGCCGTGTACTCGAAACGAGTACACGGCCATCGCGAGATATCCTGCGGCGCTGGTAAACCCGCGAAATCAGACCCCGGCGGATTCGAGCGCCTGGGTCGACTGCACGGCCTGCCCGACGCCCGCGACGATCGCCGCCGCGCGCAACGCCTCGAAGATCACCTCACGCGAGACACCGGCCTCGCGCAGGGTGTTCTCGTGCGCCTCCAGGCAGTGCTGGCAGCCGTTGATCGAGGAGACCGCGAACGACCACAGCTCGAAATCGGCCTTGTCCACACCCGGATTGCCGATGATGTTCATCCGCAGCCCGGCGCGCAGATCGTCGTACCGGCCCTCCAGGAACGCCTTACCCCGGTAGAACACGTTGTTCATGCCCATGATCGAGGCGGCCCCGAGGGCGGCGTTGTACGCCTCCGCCGACAGCGTGTCGGCGGCCTCGTCGGCGATCTCGCGCAGCGTGACCGCCGAGCGGGTGGCGGCCGCCGAAGCGAGCAGCGTGCCCCACAGCTGCTGTTCGCTGAGCACGGTCGACCGCGCGATGGACGACAGGTTGAGCTTGAGGTCCTTGGCGTACTCGGGGAGCGAGTTCTTCAGGTTCTCGACGGTCACAGCCGGTAACTCCTTCGAATCGATCAGACGCTGGCGGCCAGCAGTTCACCGGCGTCGATGGTCGGGTCGCCCTTCTTCCAGTTGCAGGCGCACAGCTCGTCGGACTGCAGGGCGTCCAGCACGCGCAGCACCTCGTCGACGTTGCGGCCGACCGAACCCGCGGTGACCGAGACGAACTGCACCTCGTTGTTCGGGTCGACGATGAAGGTCGCGCGGTCCGCGACGCCGTCGGCGTTGAGAACGCCGGTGGCAGTGGCGAGTTCACGCTTGAGGTCCGAGAGCATCGGGAAGGGGAGGGTCTTGAGATCCTCGTGCTGGGCGCGCCACTGGAAGTGCACGAACTCGTTGTCGACCGAGGCGCCGAGCACCTGGGCGTCACGGTCGGCGAACTCCTCGTTCAGCTTGCCGAACGCGGCGATCTCGGTGGGGCACACGAAGGTGAAGTCCTTGGGCCAGAAGAACACCACGCGCCACTTACCGGCGTGGTCGTCGCTGCTGACCTGGGTGAAGTAATCATCGGGCTGCTTCGCGTCGACCTTGGACAGGTCACCGCCGATCACTGCGGTGAGGTTGTAGGCGGGGAACTGGTCGCCGATGGTCAGCAGAGCCATGCTGGGTGTCTCCTCAGTTGCTTCGTTGTCGGGATTGCCGTGCGGAAGTGCGTTCGCTGTGATCTTGCCCGCAGCACGGCTAAAGGTAAACGTGATCAGTCGCACTATACTGATAGGCGTGACTGATCAGACTTATCAGCCCACCCTGTCACAGCTGCGTGCGTTCGTGGCGATCGCCGAGTATCGCCACTTCGGTACGGCGGCTGCGCGATTGAGCGTGAGCCAGCCCACGTTATCGCAGTCGCTCGCATCGCTGGAAAACGGCCTGAAACTGCAACTGATCGAACGCAGCACGCGCCGGGTGCTGGTGACCGCGGCGGGCAAACGCCTGCTGCCGCAAGCGATGGCGACGCTCGAGGCAGCCGACCGGTTCATCGCCTCGGCGGTCGGCGACGGCCTCGGCGGTACGCTGCGATTGGGCATCATTCCGACGGTTGCGCCGTATGTGCTGCCGGCCGTGCTGCCGGAGTTGCGCCGCCGGTTCCCGGCGATGGTGCCGCACGTCATCGAGGATCAGACCGCGCGCCTGCTCGACGGGCTGCGCAGCGGCGTCCTGGACGTCGCGCTGCTCGCGTTGCCGTCCGATACCGGCGGCATGCTCGAAATTCCGCTCTACAGTGAGGAATTCGTGCTCGTCCTGCCCGAGGGGCACGAATTGTCCGGTCGCACCGGACTTTCGCCCTCGGCGCTGGACGACCTGCCGCTGCTGCTACTGGACGAGGGGCACTGTCTACGGGACCAGACCCTGGATCTGTGCCGGGCCAAGGACGTGCGCCCGGGTCCGGTCGGCGATACCCGCGCCGCCTCGCTCTCGACGGTCGTGCAGTGTGTCGCAGGCGGTTTGGGCGTCACGCTGATCCCGGAGATGGCCGTGGCGGCCGAAACCGCCCGTGGCCCATTGCAGGTCGCCCGATTCGCCGCTCCGGCCCCGGGGCGCACGCTCGGGCTGGTGTTCCGCGGTTCGACCGCGCGCACCGAGGATTACGAACATCTCGCCGAAGTGATTCGCACCCAGCGGCCGGTGTGACAATCCCGTCGATGCCGGGCGCCGCGGGCCGATCCGATTGACCGGCAGGGGAGCGTCTGGAACGCTCTCGGCGTGCGGATTCATCATCTCAACTGCGGCAGCATGGCACTGGGCGTCGTCGATCACTGTCTGCTCATCGAGACCCGGGCCGGACTGGTTCTGGTGGACACCGGATTCGGTCTCGGTTGCGTGCGTGATCCGGGCACGATGGTGGGCCCGAGTCGTTTCGTCATCGGCGCCGAACTCGCCGAACACGAAACGGCCGTCCGGCAGATCCAGGGCCTGGGATACGACCCCGCCGATGTGCGGCACATCGTGCTCACCCACCTGGATTTCGATCACGCGGGCGGACTCTCGGATTTCCCGGAGGCGACCGTGCACATCCACGGTCCGGAGTTCCGGGCCGCGACCGCGCGCCGGACGTTCTCCGAGCGGACCCGGTACCGGGCGCAGCAGTGGGCGCACGGGCCGCGCTGGATGGTGAACGAAATCGACGGCGGCGAGGAATGGTTCGGCTTCCGCGCGGTGCGCGATCTCCCCGGGGTGCCGCCGGAAATTCTGGTGGTGCCGTTGCACGGTCACACCCGCGGACATGTCGGCGTCGCGGTCGACACCGGCCGCGGCTGGCTGTTGCACGCGGGTGATTCGTTCGGTGTCGGCAGCGAAATCGATCCGGCACAACCACATACGCCGCTGCTGTGGCGGCTGTACGAGCTGGCCGCGGTGGCGGGAATGCCCTACCGCGACAACCGTCGTCGGCTGTTGGAACTCAATCGCGCACACGGCGCCGATATCACCATTTTCAGTGCTCATGACGGCGAAGCGTTCACCCGCCTGTCGTCCTCGACGGTGCGGCCCGCGCGCTGGCGCGGTGGCGAATCCGGAGCGTGAGTCAGTTCACCACCCCCAATATCATGTTTCCGGAGCGCCGATGAGGCACCATGGGTACATGACACGTAATGCGCCCCAGCTCGATTCCGATGTGCCGGTCGCGCGCCCAGATCAGATCGCGCGAATCGTCGCGGCGTTGGCCGCGCTCGAAACTCCGGCACCGCAAATAACTGGCGAACTCACCGGCGGCACCCGAATCCGCCTCGCCTACCGCGTTCTGCCCGACGGGCGGGTCGAACGCGGACTCGCGTGACCGGAGACGTCGCGGGCGGCCCACCGGGGCCGGGCCGCGATACCGCCGCGCCCGCGAGCAGGTTGAGTTCGCTGGCGGCGCAGTCGGACACGCTGTTCGCCTATGGCGTCCTGCAATTCGGCCCGGTGCTCGCGGAATTGCTCGGCCGGGTGCCCGAGGCCGAACTCGGTGTGGTTCGCGACCGGCGGGTGGCGGCGTTACCGAAACGTGCCTATCCGGGTCTGGTCGCCGAACCCGGCCGGATGGCCTCCGGTCTGGTGTTGCAGGGACTCACCGTCGAGGATTGGGAGATCATCGACGCGTTCGAGGACGAGCAATACGAATTGCGCACGGTCCGCGTGATCGGCCGGGAGGACCCGGTGCCGACCTATGTGTGGTCCGATGTCGTCGCCGAGCAGGATTGGCGTCCCGAGGAATTCGCCGTGGATCATCTGCACGGTTACACCACGCTGTGCGCGCGGTGGCGGGCGGATTTCGACCGCCGTATTCGCTGAGGGCGATTCATCGGATGAAAACCCCTCCCGTGGTTGATTTCCCGATGCGCTGACGGCGGGTGCGGGGAGGTCGCACGCTGCATAATCGATGCGCAGCCGAAGTGGTGATAACTGTGCACAATGCTCAATTTCGGATGCGAAGGTTGTTCATTCCGCGCTACGGGGACAGTATGGCGGCGTCGAATGCTCAATCTAGGCCGCATCGGATCGGTGTCGGCCGGACGGGTGGAACTGATGACCGAGCTCGCCGATCGCGCACTGATCCCAGCACCGTACGACCTGGCCGACCGTTATCGGGTCGGTGCGGGAACCGTCGTCCTGACCGGAGTGCAGGCGATCGCGCGACAGTTGGTGGAACAACACGTCCGGGATCTGCGCGCGGGCGCACGGGTGGGCACTTTCGTTTCCGGTTATCAGGGTTCGCCACTGGGCGGGGTGGATCGGTTACTGGGCGATATGCCCGAAGTATTGTCCGAGCACGATATTCATTTCGTTCCGGGCGTGAACGAAGAACTCGCGGCCACCTCGGTCTGGGGTTCGCAGGCCGATCTGCCCGCCGGGAATTCCACGCACGACGGAGTCGTCGGAGTGTGGTACGGAAAAGGCCCCGGACTCGATCGCGCGACCGACGCGCTGCGGCACGCCACCGTGTACGGCGTCAATTCCCGGGGCGGGGTACTGCTACTCGTCGGGGACGATCCGGCGGCCAAATCCTCGACCGTGCCCGCGGCCTCGGAACGGTCGCTGGCCGCGATGAACATTCCGGTGCTGTTCCCGCGCAACGCCGGTGAGATCGTCACCATGGGCCTGCACGGCGTGGCGCTGTCGCGGGCCTCGGGGTGTCCGGTGGCGTTGAAGATCGTCGCCGACGTGGCCGACGGCGCGTGGACGGTGCCCGCGACGATCGGCGACATCGATATCGTGGTCCCCGAAATCTCCTGGGAGGGTGCGCCGTTCACCTACCGGCGGCGGCCGATGGGCGCGCCCGCGGACAGCCTGCTCGGCGAGGCGGAGCTGCACGGTCCGCGCTGGGCGACCGTGCTGGCCTACAGCACGCTCAACAACCTGGACGTCATCGAGGTGAATCCGGAGCACGCCGAAATCGGTATCGCGGCAACGGGAACCGCCTACGACGCGATGCGCCAGGCCCTGACCGATCTCGGCGTGGACGACGCGGCCCTGCGTCGCGCGGGTGTGCGGCTGCTGCGCATCGGAATGCCGTATCCCCTTGCCCCCGAAAGGGTCCGCGAATTCGCCGCGGGACTGTCCCGGGTGATCGTGGTGGAGGACAAGACCGCCTTCGTCGAGACACAGATTCGCGAGATCCTGTACGGTGCACCGGGTTCCCCGCAGATTCTCGGCAAACGCGATGCCGGGGCCCGGCCGCTGTTCCCGTCCGACGGCGAACTCACCGCCGGACGGATCCTCGGACCCCTGCGCCGCGCGCTGGACGGACATCTGGAGTTGAAACGTCCACTCCCGCAACCGCTGTCCCTGTCGGTGCTGCCGGCCAAACGCGCCGCCTACTTCTGTAGCGGTTGTCCGCACAACCGCTCGACCGCGGTCCCCGAGGGCTCGCTGGCCGGTGGTGGCATCGGTTGTCACACGCTGGTGACCATGTCCGATCGCACCGACAGCAAGGTGGTCGGGCTGACCCAGATGGGCGGGGAGGGCGCGCAGTGGATCGGGCAGGCCCCGTTCACCGATGTGCCGCATCTGTTCCAGAACATCGGTGACGGAACGTATTTCCACTCGGGACAGTTGGCCGTGCAGGCGTGTATCGCCGCCGGGGTGAACATCACCTACAAGCTGCTCTACAACGATGTCGTCGCGATGACCGGCGCGCAGGATGCCGAAGGGGCGCTTGCGGTTCCGCGTCTGACGCACAAACTCACCGACGAGGGCGTGCGGCAGATCGTCATCTGCGCCGACGAACCGGGTAAGTACCGCAAACGCGACCTCGCGCCGGGAACCCTGCTGTGGCACCGGGATCGGCTGGACGAGGCCCAGCGCATGCTGCGCGAGATCCCCGGCGTCACGGTGCTGATCTACGACCAGCACTGTGCCGCGGACGCGCGTCGCAAGCGTAAGCGCGGCGCACTGCCGGTGCGGCGCACGCGCGTGGTGATCAACGAGGCGGTCTGCGAGGGCTGCGGCGACTGTGGCGTGCAGAGCAACTGCCTGTCGGTGCAACCGGTGCAGACCGAATTCGGTCGCAAGACCCGGATCGATCAGACCTCCTGCAATACCGATTACAGCTGCCTGAAGGGGGATTGCCCGTCGTTCGTCACGGTGGAGATGCCCGAACCGGGCCGGGGATCGACGCCGAAGGCCAAGCGTCGCAAGCAGGTTCGTCCCGAACCGCCCGTGCTGCCCGATGTCGGTGTGGAATCGTCGGGCGCCACGCAGAACGTCTTCCTGGCCGGAATCGGCGGCACCGGCATCGTGACCGTCAACCAGGTCCTGGCCACCGCCGCCATGCGCGCCGGATATCAGGTCGCGGGCCTGGACCAGATCGGGATGAGTCAGAAGGCCGGTCCGGTGGTGTCCCACATGCGTTTCGCCGCGACCGCGCTCGAACCCGCCAACCGGCTCACCCCCGGTTCGGCGGACTGCGTGCTGGCCTTCGATCTGCTCGCGGTCGCCGATCCGAAGAATCTTGCCTACGGGTCGGCGGATCGGACGATCTCGGTGGCCTCGACCAGCCCGACACCCACCGGTGCGATGGTGTACGACGCGGCGGTCGAATATCCGGCGACCGATGAGCTGCTGGCCCGGTTGTCCGGGGTGTCGCGCGCGGTGACCTCGTTCGACGCCCTGGCCGCCGCCCAGACGCTGTTCGGCAATGCCACCGCGGCCAACTTCCTGCTGGTCGGCGCGGCATATCAGGTGGGCGGATTGCGGCTGCCCGCCGCGGCGATCGAGGAGGCCATCGAGATCAACGGCGTCGCGGTCGCCGCCAATATCGCGGCCTTCCGCTGGGGGCGTGCGGCAGTGGCGCGTCCGGAGGAATTCGCCGCCGCGACCACACCACGATCCGGCACGCGGACCGCACCCGAGGCTCCGGCCGAACTGCTGGCAGGTCTGAGCGCGACCGGTGAGACCCGACGTCTGGTCGAGCGGCGGGCGGGCGAACTCGTCGGTTTCGGGGGCATCCGTATCGCCCGCGAGTACGTCACCTTCGTGCAGCGGGTGTGGGAATCCGAGCGAAGGGCCACCGACCGCACCGAATTCAGCGAGCAGGTGGCGCGCGGGCTGTACAAACTCACAGCCTACAAGGACGAATACGAGGTCGCCCGTCGCCTGACCGATCCGGCGTTCCTGTCCGAGGTCGCCGCCACCGTGCCCGACGGCGCGAACCTGACCTATCGTCTGCATCCGCCGCTGCTGCGCGCCCTGGGCCGGGACGAGAAGATCGGCCTGGGTCCGCGCGGTCACCTCGCCCTGCTTCTGCTGGCCAAGGGAAAACGCCTGCGCGGCACCGCATTCGACCCCTTCGGCCACACGCACGTGCGGCGCGTCGAACGCGCCCTGCTCGCGCACTACACCGAGATGATCGACACCCTGACCGGAACCCTGTCCCACGACTACGACCGCGCCGTCGCGGCCGCGGCCCTACCGGATGTGATCCGCGGCTACGAGCAGATCAAACTCGCCAATGTGGAGACCTATCGTGATCGGCTGCGGGAGTTGGACATTGCGCCGCCGGTGCTGCCGTAACCGGTGAATCGGACCGGCCCGATCGTTGTCGGTGCCGGTCCGGAGCACGCGGGATACAGTGTGCGGGTACCGCGTACGCGGTGGACAAGGGAGGGCACTGATGGCGGCAGTGGTGTTCAGCGTCGCGACATCTCGCGGCGACGCGGAGGAACTGGATCAGCTCGCGGGGGAACTGGCCGATGATCTGCGCGAGATCCGCGGGCTAGCCGTCGGCACGGTCGCCGCGCCCGGGCAGGCGGGGACGAAATCCGGTGTGGCGTTGGAGATCGGGCAGTTGGCGGTGTCGGGCGGCGCGCTCGGCACCGTCGCGTGGCTGATCCGGGACGTGGTGGTCCGATTCCTGGACCGCACCCGCGCGGAGTCGATCACGATCAGCGACGGTGAGCGGAGGGTGGAGATCAAGCGCCCCTCCGACGCCCAGGTCGAGAAGCTGATCGACCGATTGGGCGACGTCCTGCACGATGACTAGCCCGACCGGTCGCAGACTGGCGCTGTTCGTCGCGAACGACACCTTCCACTCACCGGGCATCCCCCGACTGCACGCGCCGGTCTCGGATGCCAACCAGCTGCGAGAGTTGTTGCGCGATCCGGAGATCGGCGCCTTCGCCCCGGCGGAGATCCTCGTCAACGAGTCCAAGGCCGAGATCGAACGCGGTATCGAGCGACTGTTCCGCGGGGCCGAGCCCGAGGACGTGGTGCTGTTCTACTTCTCCGGCCACGGCATCCGCACCCGCCACAATCTGTATCTGGCGACGAGCAATACCGACACCCAGCTGATCAGCAGTTCCGCGGTGTCGGCCACGTTCATCAAGGAACTCATCCGGGAATCCCCGGCCGCGGCGAAGATCATTCTGCTGGACTGCTGTTACAGCGGGGCATTCCTGGGCGGCGACGTCATCAAGTCCCAGCCCACGGTCGACGACGTAGGGCACGAACTGGCCGCGGGCGAGGGCATCTGCGTGCTGACCGCCGCCACGGCCGTGCAGGTCGCCGGGGACGGTGGCGCGGAGCGGTCCGCGCCGCTGTCGGTATTCACCTCCGCGGTCGTCAAGGGCATCGCGACCGGTCTGGCCGACAACGGCACCGGCGTGATCAATACGCACAGTTTGTGGAGTTACGTCAGCGCGGAGGTACGCGGCCGGACCAGCCGCCAGACACCCAGTCATTACGGGGTGCTGCAGGAGGAGGTGCACATCGCCCGCACCCGTCGCCGACTGCCCGTCGCGGTGGACGGCGGCGACCGGGTGGCGCTGGGCACTCTGCTGGGGCGGCTCGAACACACCCCCGACTACGGCCTGCGCGCGGAGAACTGGTGGGGCACCGGCAGATTGACCGTTCCCATCGGGCAGCAGCGCCAGCCCGACGGCGGCGCGGGCGAGACCGTCTGGCTCGATTTCTCCCGGGACGATCGCAACCTGCTGATCGTCGGACGCGCCGGGAGCGGTAAGAGCACGCTGCTGCGCACCCTCATCGGCTCCCTCGTCCTGACCCACACCCCCGACGAGGTGCGGATCATGGCGCTCGAGTCGAGCAACCGGGTGGGATCGCTGCGCGCCCTGCCGCATATCGCCCGCGTGGTGGGCGACGACGAGCCGGACCAGGTCGCCGCGCTGCTCGAGGAGATCGTCGGGGAGATCCGCGCGCGCAAGATCCTGTATCGGGAGCAGTCCATCGACTCGCCCACCAGCCTGCGCTCGGTCCGCGCGACGCTGCCGAATCCGGTGCCGGACCTGTTCCTGCTGCTGGACCCCTGGGACGAATTCGCGGACCTGCTGTCGCACATCGGCCAGACGCTCAAGCAGATCGCCGGTACCGGGCCCGAGTACGCGGTGCACGTCGTCGCGACCGTCCGGGACTGGCGGGATGTGCCGGATTGGCTGGCGGGCCCGATCTCCTCGCATATCGAACTGCGGTTGCAGCGTCCGGAGGAATCCCACGTGGATCGCGATCGCGCGCTGCGCCTGCCGGACGGCCCCGGCTGGGCGTTGGCGGCGCGCCAGCCCTTCCGGATCGCGCTGCCCGATATCCGGGATCTGCCCGACGCGGCCGCGGCACTACCCGAGATGACCGACGGTGCCGCGGATCTGGTCACCCGCGTCGCCCTCGCGCGTCAGGGTGTCAGCGTGACTGTCATCCCGCACGGTGTCGCGGTCGGCCGCGTCCCCGCGCTCGGTGTGGAGTCGCGCCTCAATGACTTCGCGGCGCTGTACCGGATCGCCGACCCCGCGAATCCGGAACTCGGCCGTCGGTGGCAGCCCAAGACCGGACCCGACCGGTTGCGAATTCCCATCGGGATCGACGGTGACGGTCGGCCGGTACTACTGGATTTCAAGTATGCCGCCGACGGGGGGATGGGGCCGCACGGATTGCTCGTCGGCGCAACAGGTTCGGGCAAATCGGAACTGCTGCGGACGATCGTGCTCGGACTCGCGCTGGAACATTCGCCCGAACAGGCGAGCTTCCTGCTGATCGAGTACAAGGGCGGCGGGACGTTCGGTGATTTCGCCGGACTGCCGCATCTCGCCGGATACATCGGTGACCTGTCGGCGGACCTTACGCTCGTGCAACGTCTGGGGGACGCGCTCGCGGGTGAGCTGAATCGACGTCAGGAACTGTTTCGCGCAGCCGGAAACGTCACCTCGATCCGGCAGTACGAACAGGAACGTGTCGCGGGGACGTCGCTGGACCCGCTGCCCGAGCTGTTCGTGATCATCGACGAGTTCAGCGAGTTGCTCTCCCAGGCACCGGAGTTCATCGACGTGCTGACCGCGATCGGCCGCATGGGTCGTTCGCTCGGCATCCATCTGTTGCTCGCCAGCCAGCGACTGGACGAAACCACGCTGCGCGGACTGGACGCCCATCTGTCCTACCGCGTCGCTCTGAAGACGTACTCGCTCAACGAATCACGGGCCGTGCTGGACACACCGCTCGCGTATCACCTGCCGAGCATCCCGGGGAGTGGATATCTGAAGACGGATTCGGGTGAACCGCTCCGATTCGTCGCCGCGTCCAGTTCCCGCGCGGAGCCGTCCGATCGCACGGCCGGTGTGATCGAGCCGGTCGATCTGCCGCTGGGCATATCGCTCGTGCATGCCATGGTCGCCACCGAAGGCCCACCGGTGCACCGGATCTGGCTGCCGCCGCTGGACACGTCGCCGACCCTCGGCAATCTGACGCGACCGCTTCCCGAGCCGATGCCCGTCGCGCTACAGCGTCAGCCCGGCCTGCGTCCCGCCGCCATCGGCATCGTCGATGCCCCGCGACTGCACACCCGGACGCCGTTTCAACTGGATCTGGCTGGCGCACAGGGCAATGTGGCCGTCATCGGCGGCCCGCAGAGCGGTAAGACGACCGCGTTGCGCACGCTGATCCTGGCCCTGGCGTTCGCGCACACCCCCGATCAGGTGCAGTTCTACTGTCTGGACTTCGGCGGCGGTGAACTCGCCGCGCTGTCCGGGCTGCCGCACGTCGGCTCGGTGGCGGGCCGTCTCGATACCGACCGGGTGCGCCGCACTATTGCCGAACTGACGGAATTGATCCAGCGTCGGGAAGAACTCTTCGGGCAACTCGACCTCTCGATGGCGGAATTCCGCAGGCACAAGGCGAAATTGGTGGATGTGACCCCGGAGCGCCGGGCCACCGACCCGCTCGGGGCCGATCGATTCGGCGATGTGTTCCTGGTGATCGACGGGTACGAGGCCGTCCGTCAGGACTACGAAGAGCTCGAACTCGCCCTCAACGGGATAGCCGCGCGCGGATTGGCGCTCGGCGTGCACATCGTGCTGGCGGCGAGCCGCTGGTCGGCGTTGCGGCCCGCGCTGCGGGATCTGCTGGGTTCCCGCGTCGAACTCCGGCTCGGCGACCCGGCCGATTCGAGCCTGGGACGCCGCCAGGCACTCGTGGTGCCGGAAGGTTCGCCCGGTCGGGGACTGACACCGGACGGGTTGCACATGCTCATCGCGCTACCTCGCCTCGGCAGCAGCGCTGATTCGGTGGGAATGGCCGAGGGTATCGCCGACGCGGTCCTGGTCATCAGCGCTCGCTCGGGAGATCTGCGTGCCCCCGAGGTGCGCATGCTGCCCTCGTGGGTGACCCACGAGGAATTGCTCCGGGCCGTGGACCGGGCCGGGCAGGTCGATCCGGGCACGGATCGCCTGAGCTTCCCGATCGGTGTCGACGAATCCGATCTGGCCCCCGTCCGGATCGACTTCGCCGCCACCCCGCACATGATGATCTTCGGTGACGCCGAATCGGGTAAGACGAATCTGCTGCGACTGCTGATACGCGGCATCTGCGCGTCGAACACGCCCGATCAGGCGAAGATCGTGCTGGTGGACCCGAGGCGCACCCTGCTCGCACAGGTGCAGTCCGGACATCTGGCCAACTACGCGGCGAGTGTGCCGAGCCTCGCCGAGTTGCTGGGCGAACTGGTCTCCGTCCTCGAAAAGCGTCTTCCCGCAGACGGAGTCACGCCGCAGCAACTGCGTGAGCGTTCGTGGTGGACCGGCCCGGAACTGTATCTGATCGTCGACGACTACGAACTCGTCGCGGGCTCGAACAACCCGATGACGATCATCCGGGAGCTGTTGCCGCACGGACGTGACATCGGCTTGCACCTGATCGTCGCCCGGCACACCGGGGGCGCCTCCCGTGCCCTGTACGACCCGGTGCTCGGCATGCTGAAGGATCTCGGCTCGACCGGACTGCTCCTGAGCGGCGACCGTAACGAGGGCGCGCTGCTCGGCACGGTCAGGCCCGCGCCCATGCCCGCCGGGCGCGGCACCCTCGTCGACCGCAGGAGGGTCGAACTCGTCCAGACCGCCTGGACCCCGCCGCTGGTGTAACCGGCTGCGGCGGAACGGGTCTCAGAACGCTCGCCGCTCGCGGGGCACGAGCAGACACAGCAGGGCGACGATCACCCCGCCGCCCACCGCGTACAACCCCCAGGTCCCGGAGAACAGCTGGTGGTAGTCCGCGCGGATCTGCTTGTCGAACGAGCTGTCCAGCCGCCAGGCCAGCACGCCGACGGTGGCCAGCCCGACCAGCACGGCCAACCACCCCAGCAGGCGCGAACCGAACAGCGTCGCCAGCAGCAGCACCGCGGCGACGCCCAGGATCACCACCGCCAGCGACGTCTGCAGGGTGACCGACTGGGCCTGGATCTGCTCGAGGCTGCGACCCGCCGGGAACCCGTCGCGTAGTTCGGTGAGCTGCACATGACGCGGCTCCAACGTGCCGATGAGCGGCCCGAAGGCTCCCACCGCCACCGCGACAGCACAAACCAGCAGCAGTAGATGAACGAAAGTGCGCATACTCCACGGTATTGCGAATCGGACGATTCCGCCCCCGACTTTCGAAGGTCGAGTCGGCGAGCAGCGCGTGAACGGATGGTCACCGCAGGTGTCCGGGCCGAACCGTGCCGCGGGCGACCTCGCCGGAAACCCGTCGTGCCCACCCGGACGACCGGCTGGGCACGACGCGAATTCGGTTGTGCGGCAGTCTCAGCCGACGCCGACGGGCGACCGCAGCGCATGCGGTTCGATGGCGCCGCGGATCAGCGCCCGCGCGTCGACCGTCTCGGCGCGATACGGCAGCGTCGGCAGGGTCGCGGTCATCTTCGCCACCGGATCGTCGAGCACCTTCGGCGTGCCGAACAGGAACGTCCACTCGTGCTCGTCGCTGACGTACGGCACCACCGTCGGGAACAACGCGTGGAACCGCGCCCACGACCGCTTGAGCGTCTCGTTGCGCCACATCGTCTGACAACCCGCCTGGACGGCCAGCACCCCGCCCTCGGTGAGCAGCGTGCGACATCGCTCCAGGAACTCGTCCTCGTACAGCCGGTTGTGCTGCGCCTCCTCCACCCGCTCGTCGGGCAGATCGATGCAGATCAGGTCGTATCGCACCCCGGCGGCCTCGGCCTCGGCCAGGAAATCCCAGCCGTCGGCGTAATGCATCTTGATCGGGCCCGACTGCGCGACCGCCGCGGCCAGATCCGCGGTCGAATAGCCATAGGGGAGGTGCTCGGCGCACAACTCCACCTCCTGGCGATCGATGTCCACGTGATCCACGATCGAGGCGCCCGCGGCCACCGACATCTGCGAGGCCACCCCCTCGCCGGAGCCGACGATCAGCACCCGGTCCAGCTTCTCGGCCAGCGCGTAACCGGGCACGAGCATCGCCTCGTGATAGGTCAGCTGGGAGAACTCGGTGGACTGGCGATCCTCGTCGGAGAACAGGCTCACACCCTGCTCGGTGCGCGCGATCACCATGTGCTGGAACGGAGTTCGGGTATCGACGATGACGTCGTGCAGATCCCACACCCGCGTCGTGCCGGGGCCGACCGGTTCGTGGATGCGCCGGGCGCCGCGACCGCGCTGGATGATCTCCGTGTGCACCAGCGCGGGGGAGAGCTCCTGCTCCAGCAACTCCACCGCCTTGGTCGCGCCCGCACCGATACTTCCGCAGGTGAACACGTCGACGAAGATGTCGCCGGACTCCGGGTAGGTGTGAATGGACGCGTGCGACTCGGACAGCAACGCCAGCACGGTGACACCCTGCGGATCGAACTGCTTGTGCACCACATCGCAGATGGTCACCCCCGCGGCGACCAACGATTTTCGAAGGGCAGCTTCGAGGCGTTCGAGGTCGTTGCAGAGGGCTACGTCGACACCACCGAACTCGGCCAGCACGTGCCAGCCGGTGAATTCTGCTGTCATTGCTGAACTCACTCTCGCTCAGCGCCGATGACATGAACAGTCAAAGGCGGAAAACCGTTGAAGGACACCGACGAATAACTCGCCGTATAGGCGCCGGCATCGAGGATCCGAACGGGATCGCCGGCTCGCAGCGTGGTCGGCAGAAGGACCCGCGTGCGTTGATAGAGTACGTCGTCACCGTCGCATGTCGGACCGGCGATCACCGCATCGTCCGCGATGTCACCGTCTCGTAAGGTTGTGATCCGGTAGGCGATGTACTCGTTCTCGGTTTCGGCCATTCCGTTGTAACGGCCTATGTCGAGGTATACCCAGCGCCGCCCGTCCGGCGCGATGCGCACGTTGACGACCTCGGCGTGGATCACTCCGGCGCTGCCCACCAGGGCGCGGCCGGGCTCCACGACGATGTCGGTGTGCTCGGGAAGGTGGCGTGCGGCGGTCTCGGCGATCACCGCACCCGGTACGGACAGCTCCGGTGCCGGATCGGCGTACGAAATCGGCAGTCCGCCACCGATATTCACCGCGCGCACCGGAATGTCCTTGACCGCCAACGCTTCTGTGATCGCCGCGGCCTGTTCGATGCCGATCCGCCACGCGGCCGGATCGAGCTGTTGCGAACCGACGTGGAAGTAGGGCCCCACCGGCACCAAGCCCAGGTCGCGGGCGCGCACCAGCAGCCGCACCGCCTCACCCGGGGCACAGCCGAACTTCGTGCCGAACGGCGTGCGCGACTGCGGCGTCGAGGCCAGGAAGCGGCACTCCACCTCCGAACCCGGTGCGTATTCGCTGATCCGGGTCAGATCGTCCTCGGTGTCGAAGGCGTAGCGTCGCACCCCGGCCGCGTAGGCCGCGGCGATGTGCGCGGCCTTCTTGATCGGATTGCCGAAGCACAGCGTCGCGGGATCCACACCGAGCGCGAGGCACTGCTCGATCTCGCCGACACTGGCGACGTCGAACTCGGTGCCCTCCTCGGCCAGCAGCCGGATGATCTCCGGCACGGGAGATGCCTTGACCGCGAACCGGATTCGCGTCGGATGCCGGTCCCCGAGACCGCTCAGGGCGGATCGCAGTGCGTGGAGGTTGTCGCGTACCCGGGAGAGGTCGATGACCAGACAGGGCGACTCGGGCGCGTGTGGACCGAACAATCTGAGGGAACTCTCTTTCTTCCGGGCAGCCTCCCACGGCGGACAGCGAGCGAGAGCGTATCAGCGGGAGGCGGCAGAAAACGAACTGGAGCGAGGTCGTCTCGATCACGCTCGCGCCGGTGTCGCGGTGCTTATCCCGCGGTCACCGTGATCTCGTCGAACACCACTTCACCGGCGGCGTCGGAGGCGGGCAGATCGACCACGGCATCGATCGACCAGCCGTGGTCACCGGCCGGATCGGCGAGTACCTGGCGCACCCGCCACAGCTCGGGCTGCTGTTCGATCTGGAACAGCCGCGGGCCGCGGGCTTCGGGGCCGGTGCCGATCTCGTCGTACTCGGCGAAATACGGGTCCAGCTCGGCTTCCCAGTCCGGGCCGTCGTCCAGCTCGTCCAGGGCCGCCCAGCGGCCCAGTGCCGCGAGCTCCACGCGCCGGAACATGGCGTTGCGCACCAGAACTCGGAACGCGCGCTCGTTGGCGGAGATCGGCCGCACGGTCTCCGAACCGAACGCCAGCTGCTCCGAATCGTTCTCCGCGCCCGGATTGGTGAGCTGCTCCCACTCGTCCAGCAGACTCGAATCCACCTGTCGCACAAGCTCACCCAGCCACTCGGTGAGATCCTCCAGCTCCTCGGTGCGGGCGGATTCGGGCACCGTGCGGCGCAGCGCGCGATAGGCGTCGGCCAGATAGCGCAGCACCACGCCCTCGGAGCGGGCCAGCTCGTAATTGCTCACCAGTTCGGCGAAAGTCAGTGAGCGCTCGATCATTTCGCGCACCACGGACTTGGGCGAGGGTGTGAATTCCGACACCCACGGATGGCCGCCGCGATAGGTTTCGAAGGCGGGCTCGATCAGTTCGGCCAGCGGTTTGGGCCAGGTGACCTCTTCGAGCAGTTCCATCCGCTCGTCGTATTCGATGCCGTCGGCCTTCATCTCCGCGATGGCCTCCCCGCGCGCCTTGTGCTGCTGGGCCATCAGCAGCTGGCGCGGATCCTCCAGGGTGGATTCGATGATGGAGACCACGTCGAGGGTGTAGGTGGGCGTGGAGTCGTCCAGCAGGTCCAGCGCCGCGAGGGCGAACGGGGACAGCGGCTGATCGAGGGCGAAATCGCGCTGCAGGTCGACGGTCAGGCGCGCGCGCCGACCCAGGGCGTCGGGTTCGTCGAGTTGCTGCACCACTCCAGCATCGCGCAGCGCGCGGTACAGGCGAATGGCCTTGACGATATGTTTGCGCTGCGCCGGACGGGGTTCGTGATTGTCCTCGAGCAGATGCCGCATCGCGTCGAAACAATTACCGGGCCGGGCGATGACATTGAGCAGCATCGCATTGGTCACCTGGAATCGCGACACCATCGGCTCGGGCTGCGCGGCGACCAGCCGGTCGAAGGTCTCCTCCGACCACGACACGAAACCCTCGGGGGGTTTGCGCAATTGGACGCGGCGTTGTTTCTTGGGATCGTCGCCCGCCTTGGCGCGCAGCCGCGCGTTCTCCACCTCGTGTTCGGGGGCCTGCACCACGACGGTGCCCATGGTGTCGTAACCGGCGCGTCCGGCGCGTCCGGAGATCTGATGGAATTCGCGGGATTTGAGCCTGCGGGTGCGCACGCCGTCGAATTTGGTCAGGCCGGTCAGCAGGACCGTGCGGATCGGCACGTTGATGCCGACGCCGAGAGTGTCGGTGCCGCACACCACTTTCAGCAGCCCCTCTTGCGCGAGACGTTCCACCAGGCGGCGATATTTCGGCAGCATTCCGGCGTGATGCACGCCGATTCCGTGCCGGATCAAACGCGAGAGCGTCTTGCCGAAACCGGTGGCGAACCGGAATCCACCCAGCGCCTCGGCGATCGCCTCCTTCTCCGCCTTCGAGGCGAAATTGACGCTGGTGAGCGCCTGGGCGCGTTCCAGTGCGGCGGCCTGGGTGAAATGCACGACGTAGACCGGGGCCTGGCTGGTGGTGACCAGATCCTCGAGGGTTTCGGTGATCGGTGTCCGCACATACGAGAACATCAGGGGCACAGGACGTTCGGTACCGCTGACGATCGCGGTCGAGCGCCCGGTGCGGCGGCGCAGATCCTCGGCGAAGAAATCCACCTCGCCCAATGTCGCGGACATGAGCAGGAATTGGGCGCCCGGCAATTCCAGCAGCGGCACCTGCCAGGCCCAGCCGCGATCCGGATCGGCGTAGAAATGGAATTCGTCCATCACCACCTGGCCGACATCGGCGTTCGCGCCCTCGCGCAACGCCAGATTCGCCAGGATCTCCGCGGTCGCGCAGATGATCGGCGCATCCGGATTCACCGCCGCGTCACCGGTGACCATGCCGACCCGGTCCGCGCCGAACACCTCGCACAGGGCGAAGAACTTCTCGCTGACCAGGGCCTTGATCGGCGCGGTGTAATAGCTGCGCTGGCCGTTGTTCAGGGCGGCGAAATGCGCGCCGATGGCCACCATGGACTTACCGGAGCCGGTCGGGGTCGACAGGATGACGTTCGCCCCGGTCATCAACTCCAGCAGCGCCTCCTCCTGCGCCGGATACAGCGTCAGACCCTGCTCCGAAGCCCAGCCCGAGAACGACTCGAACAGCCAATCGGGATCCACGTCGGGTACGACACGGTCGGGGATCAGTTCGGACAGCTGCACTGTGCCCATTCTGCCTGCGTGCGCGTCCGGGGTGCGAACGGCCCCCGGGGATGCCGTCGGACCGGCGGGCGACGCCGCCCGGTCACCGGGCTCGCGCTGATCTCCTGCCGTCGGGTCCGATCACGAACGGGCTCAGCGGAACTCGCCGTTCTCGGGGGTATCCGAATCGCCGAATCCGGTCTGCTCCGCCAGGAAACGCTCGAACTCCGCGCCCAGCTCCTCACCGGTCGGCAGATCGGCGTCGCTGGCCAGCAGGCTCGACTGCCGCTCCTGCGCGGTGACGAAACTGTCGTACTGCCGCTCCAGCGCCTGCACGACCGTCTCCACCTCGGTATTACCCGCGATGTGCTCGTTCACCTGCTCGCGCACCCGCGCCGCGGACTCACCCAGGGCCGCCAGTGGCAGATCCAGCCCGGCGTTGTCCGCGACGTTCTCCAGCAGCGTCTGCGCGGCCTCGGGATACGCGGTCTGCGCCAGATAGTGCGGCACGTGCACCGAGAAACCGATCGACTCGTGACCGTGCTGGGCCATCCGGAACTCCAGCAGCGAGGACGCGCTGCCCGGCACCTGCAATTCGCCCGGCCAGCGCTGATGCTCACCGATCAGATCGCGGTCGCTGGCGTGCGCGGTGACGCCCAGCGGGCGGGTGTGCGGAATCGCCATCGGGATCGCGCTCAGGCCGATCGTGCGGCGCACCCCGAGCTGCTCGGCCAGCAACCGCACCGCGGTCACGAACTTCTCCCAGCGCAGATCCGGTTCGAGCCCGGCCAGCAGCAGGAACGGGGTGCCCGCGGTGTCCTTGACGGCCCACAGCGTCAGCTCGGGTTCGGCGTAATCGGAGAAGTGGTCGGTCTTGAACGTCATGAGCGGGCGGCGCGAACGGTAGTCCAGCAGCTCGTCCACATCGAAGGAGGCGACCAGTTCCGCCTCGAGACTCTCGCGCAGATGGGTGGTGGCCAGACGCACCGCGTGGCCCGCGTCGGTGAAGCCTTCCAGGCCGTGTACCAGCACCGGACCCGCGCCGTCGTCGTTCGACAGCTGCGGAGCGGGGAACTCCAGCTCGTACATCCTCGACTCGTAGTCCTCCATCGCTTACTCCTTCCAAGGGGGTCCGCCACAACCGGTCGGCGGCGGGGCGGTGGCGAACCGTGCGCCGCCTGCCGATGTGGTCTCCGCGGACCACCTTCCATTGTCGTTCATAGCGTTCCGGGGCGACGTCATCGGTCTCGCTTCGCGAGGCCGTGCCTGCCTGACAACATGTCGGTGGGCGATCTCATTCCGCGAAGGTGAGGCGGATCTCGTTTTCGGCATACCGTCGGCGTGCCGACCGGCGTGGCGGCACGGACCGGGTGCGGGCATTGGGCATAGTGTGCCGAGTGAACGTGCCGGAGGCTCCGGAGTCGCGGTCGCGCCGATTCGGGTGCGTCGCCGGGTGCGCGGCGCTGGGGTTGCTGTTGGCCGGCTGCGGGTCGACGATATCCGGACATCCCGTCGCGGAATTGCCGCAGATCACTGTGACCAGGCATATCACCGCGGATCTGGCGGCCATGCTGCCGACGGTCGCACAATTTCCCGATACCTATCCGCCCTCGGTGCTGTCCGGGTCCGATGCCCTCGGCGCCGACGCTGATCTGCGCGGAATTCCCGCCGGGGCGACGGTCGATCCGGCGGATTGCGCGGGCTCGCCGCCCTCGGATCCGCAACGGATCGCCGCGACGGTCGGCACCGACGACGACACCCGCGCGAGTATCACCGTCGAACTGATCCGCACCACCGATCCGCTGGCCCGGTTGCGCGGCCTGCTGCAACGGTGCGGCACGGTGCGCGCGCAGTCCGGGCCGAACATCAATACCGTTGTCACCCAACTGGATCCGGCCGCGCCGGTGCACGCCGACGATTCGCTCGCGTGGCGGCGCACGGTGAGCGGTCAGCGCGGCGGGCCGGGGCTGACCCGGTCCATGCGCGCGCTCGCGGCGCAGATCGGGGATGTGCGGATCGTTGCCACCTATCTGACGTTCGGGGAGGATCAGCCCGATATGACGGCGCTGGACCAGGTGTTCGGCGCGACGGTCGAGAACGTCGGCAAGGGCTGACACTGGAGCGCGGTCGGCGTCGGCGGGAGGTGCGCTCAGCGTCCCCCGACCGGGACCGTAGCAGGCGGGTCCGACAGGAAACGGGATCCGGGTGGCTCGATCAGGTGGCTGATACACAGGCCGAGAGTTGTCCCCAGGCCCATTGAAAGCCCTGGTCGCCCAGATTTCGCGGAGTCGGCGGGAGGTCATGGTTGGACGCATGACGACCGCCATCGAACCCACCCCGGCCGACGACGAGTTCGCCGGTATGCCCGTCGAATCGTCCGCCGATCCCGCCCGGCGCGCGAATCCCGATCGGCCCGCGCTACGGGCCGACGATCCGCGCGAATGTATTGCCGCGGTACCCGCGCTGCTCGGATTCGTCCCGCGCCGATCCCTCGTGGTCTACCTGCTGCGCCAACCGGCCGGGGGGACCGGTCCGGCATCGCTGAGCGCGGTGGCCCGCCACGATCTGGAACCGCCGGGCCGCGGCGGCTGGGCGCGGCTGGCCACCCACCTGACCGCACTGTGCGTGCGGGAGGACACCGCGGCCGTGCTGGCGTTGATCGTCGACGATCGCGCCGGTGCGCCCCATGCGGGTAAGCCGGGGATGCGCGCGGGCCGACATCGCCACCTGATGCGCACCCTCGAACGAGCTCTGGCCGCCGAACACGTCATGCTGGACGAGGTGTGGGCGGTTCGCGAGATCGCCGCGGGACAGCCGTGGTGGGCCGTCGAGGATCCCGCCGTGACCGGCGTGCAGTCCGATCCGGCCGCCTCACCCATCGCCCTGGCCGAAGCCGTGGACGGCTATCGGATCAAGGCGTCCCGCGAGGATCTGGAGAGCCTGGTCGCGGTGGACGACCGCCTGTGCGAACAGGTCCGGCCGGAGGTGGATCGGGCGGGAATCCTGGCCGGACAGCGATTCCGGACCGCGATCTTCCGCGACGAACTGGACCGCTACCGCAGAACCCTGCTGAACCGGGTGCTCGATCGAGTCGCGACGCTGGCCGCCGCCGGCACAGTGGATGCCCGCGCCCTCGCGGAAACCACTGTCGCACTGCGGGATCCGACCGTTCGCGACGCGGTGTTCGCGCTGGCGGGCGGTCATCGGGCCGAGGCCGCCGCGCGGCTTTGGGCACAGCTGTGCCGCGCGCTGACCGGATCAGATCGGGCCGAGGCGGCCACCCTGTTCGGGTACAGCGCCTACACCCGTGGTGACGGTGTGCTGGCCGGGATCGCGCTGCGGGCCGCGTTGGACGCGGACCCGGACCACACCATCGCCCGGCTGCTCGACACCGCCCTGGGCACGGGTATGCCGCCGCACGAGATCCGGAAACTCGCGTACAGCGGCCGGGCCAAGGCGGCGGAACTCGGCGTCGAATTCGACCTGCGAGCCGATTGGCTGCAACCGTGAGGGGCCCGGGGACGGTCGTGCCGGAGTTACCGGGCGCTGTGCGCGCGGTCGCCCAGCGACTGCAGGAAAGCCCAGGCGTCGGTGACGATCTCGTCGAGATCGTTGTGCTCCGGCTGCCAGCCCAGTTCGGCGACGGCGCGCTCGCTCGACGCGATCAGCACCGCGGGGTCGCCCGCGCGCCGCGCGGTGTCGACCGAGGCGATCGCCCGGCCGGTGACCCGCTCGCAGGCCGAGATCACCTGGCGCACAGAGAAACCCGTGCCACTGCCGAGGTTGAAGATGCGGTGTTCGCCCGGCCGGGACTGTGCCAGCGCCAGCAGATGGGCCTGCGCCAGATCCCGGATGTGGATGTAGTCACGCACCGCGGTGCCGTCGTCGGTCGGGTAGTCGGTGCCGAAGACGGAGATCGACTCGCGGTGGCCCAGGGCCGTTTGCAGGACGAGGGGGATGAGATGGGTTTCCACGACGCGGTTTTCGCCGAGCCCGCCGTAGGCGCCGGCGACGTTGAAATAGCGCAGGCTCGTCGCCGCGAGCCCGTGCGCCACCGCGTAGGAGGTGATGGCGTGGTCGATCGCGAGCTTGGACGCGCCGTAGGGGTTTGTCGGGCGGGCCGGGGAGTCTTCGGTGATCGGCACCTGCTCGGGCTCGCCGTACACCGCGGCGGTCGAGGAGAACACCAGCCGTGGGGTCTGCGACCGGCGGACCGCCTCGAGCAGGGCGAGTGTCTTGACGACATTGCCGTGCCAGTACTTCTCCGGTTTCTGCACCGATTCACCGACCAGCGATTGCGCGGCGAAATGCAGCACACCGTCGAAGGATTCGGATTCGACGAGCTCCACACCGACGGTGGCGATATCACCGTCGACGAACTTCGCACCGCTGGGCACGCCCTCGGCATTGCCGGTGGACAGATCGTCGACCACGACCACGTCGTGACCGTCCTCGATCAGGACCTGGGCGCAGACGCCGCCGACATAGCCCGCGCCTCCGGTGACCAGAAGTTTCATATTTCAGACCAGCCTCACCTGGATGGCGTGCGCCATCTCGTCCGACAGTTCGAATCCACCATGACCGGGCACCGAGATCACCACCACACCGGGGCGGGTCTCCACGGTGACACGCGCATCGGGCACCACGCCCACCTCGCGCAGCTGACCGATGACATCCGGATCGGTCTGGATGTGCTCGGACAGCCGCCGCACGACCACCGCCACGATCTGTCCTGCGGGCAGATCCGAGAGGCGGATCAACTTCTCCTCCGCGGAACCCGCGCCGAGCACGCCCAGCTCGTCCAGGCCCGGAATCGGGTTGCCGTACGGGGAGGTGGTGGGATTGTCCAGCACCTCGACCAGGCGGCGCTCGACGTCCTCGCTCATCACGTGTTCCCAGCGGCACGCCTCGGCGTGCACGTTCTGCCAGTCGAGTCCGATGACGTCCACCAGCAGTCGTTCGGCCAAACGGTGCTTGCGCATCACCGCGACCGCCATGGAACGGCCCTTGTCGGTCAGCTCGAGGTGGCGGTCGCCCGCGACCAGCAGCAGTCCGTCACGTTCCATGCGGGCAACGGTCTGGCTCACCGTCGGGCCGCTCTGCTCGAGGCGTTCGGCGATACGTGCGCGCAGCGGTGTGACACCCTCCTCCTCGAGGTCGTAAATGGTACGGAGATACATCTCCGTGGTGTCGACCAGATCCTTCACCTGTTACCCCTTCGTCGGCAAAGATTCTACCCACGCGCGCTGGTGGATTGGTGCGCGAGGATATTCGGGTTGTGCTGCGGAAACGCCGGGCTACCCGGGCACGGCCCGAGGGCGGCGGAACCCGGCGCGCCGCACTTGCATGCATTTGTACTGCATGCCAACGACAAAAAGGGTTCGTCCGTTCCCGTGTTCGGTTGTGCGTCACAGCACGACCGCCCGTCTCGGAGGTGCATTAGCGTGATATTCATGGCGAACGCACTGCCCGGCGCCCCTGCGGTCGTGTGGACCGACCGGTTCCTGGATTACACCTGGACCCCGGAACATCCGATGAAACCCGCACGGCTGCAATTCACGATGGCGCTGGCGTGCGGGCTCGGTCTGCTGGAGGGCGTCGAGACGCTCGCGCCCGCGACCGCGGGTGAGCCGGATCTGCTGCGGATTCACACACCGGCCTATCTGGACGCGGTCCGCCACGCCGTGCCCGCCCCACCGGGCACCCCGCCGCCGCCCACCGCGCCGTACGGGCTGGGCACACAGGACAATCCGGTGTTCCCGCACATGCACGAGGCGGCGTCGGTGATCGTCGGGGGCACCCTGGCCGCCGCGGGGGAGATCGCCGCGGGCCGCACCCGGCGGGCGGTGAGCATCGGCGGTGGCATGCATCACGCGATGGCCGATTCGGCCGCGGGGTTCTGCGTCTACAACGATGTGGCCGTGGCCATCTCGTGGTTGCTGGACCATGGTTTCGACCGCATCGCGTATATCGATGTCGACGTGCATCACGGCGACGGCGTGCAGCGTGCCTTCTACGGTGATCGGCGGGTGCTGACCATCTCGGTGCATCAGCATCCGGCGACGCTGTGGCCCAACACCGGATGGCCCGAGGAGACCGGCGCGGGTGCGGGCGAGGGGTCGGCGATCAATCTGGCCATGCTGCCGGGGACCCGCGATGCGCAGTGGCTGCGCGGATTTCACGCCGTGGTGCCCGGTGCGCTGGCCGCCTTCCGGCCGCAGCTGCTGATCAGCCAGTGCGGGGTGGACACGCACCGGGAGGACCCGCTGGCGGATCTGGAGTTGAGCGTCGACGGGCAGCGCGCGGCTTTCCGCGCGATGCGCGAGTGGGCCGACCGATATGCCGACGGTCGGTGGCTCGCGGTCGGCGGCGGCGGTTACGGCCTGGTCCGGGTGGTGCCGCGGGCCTGGACCCACCTGCTGGCCGCGGTGCTGGACCGCGACATCGATCCGGCGACCGAAACTCCCTCGGACTGGCTCGACCAGGTGCGCGCCTACGCGCCGACGGTCGAACCGCCGCGCACCATGAGCGACGGCGTCGCGCCGGACTTCACCCGCTGGGACGGTCCGGGCGGCGCGCCCGATTCCGGTGACGCGCGCGCGGATCGAGCGCAGCGCGCGGTGGACACCGCCGTACTGGCCACGCGCCGGGCAGCGTTCCCGCTGCTGGGTCTGGATCCGGAGGACCCTCGTGACTGACGCCGAGCACACCCCGCCCACGCCAGCGCCACCCGCGTGGCTCGCCGAATTCGGGCCCGACACACCGCAGCACCCACCGCCACCGCCGCAGCACTGGCTCGCCGATGTGCTCGCCTCGGACGGCGGTGTGGTGCGGCTGCGCCCGATCACCTCGGACGATGCCGCGGCGATGGAGGAATTCCATTCCTGCCTGTCCGACCGGACCCGCTACCTGCGCTACTTCGGCCCCTACCCGCGCATGACCCCCAAGGACCTGTACCGGACCACGCACGTGGACTATCACGACCGGGTGGGCCTGGCGGTCGAGCTGGGCGAGGTGATCATCGCGGTCGGCCGCTACGAGTTGCTCCAGGATCGGGAGGGGCCGCGCGCGGCAGAGGTGGCGTTCGTGGTCGCCGACGCGCATCAGGGCCGCGGCCTGGGCTCGATTCTGCTCGAACATCTCGCGGGCGCCGCGGCGGAGAACGATATCGACACCTTCGTCGCGGAGGTGCTGGCCGAGAACAACACGATGGTGACGGTCTTCCGCGACGCGGGATATCAGATGCAGCGCAGCCGGGACGGGTCGGTGCTGCACCTGGAATTCGCCATCGATCCCACCGAAGCGCTGCTGTCGGTGCGGGATTCGCGTGAACGGGCCTCGGAGGCGCGCAGCGTCGGCAATCTGCTGCACCCGAAGTCGATCGCCGTCATCGGCGCGACGCCGTCCGCGGGGCGGGTCGGCGGCGCGGTACTGGCCAATCTGCTGTCCGGGGTGTTCCAGGGCCCGGTCTTCCCGGTGAATCCGAATCGCAGTTCGGTGCGCGGCGTGCGGGCGTACGGCACGGTGCGCGATATCCCGGACGAGGTGGATCTGGCGGTGGTCGCGGTGCCGTCCGCGGAGATCTCCTCGGTGCTCGACGACTGTATGGCCAAGGGCGTCAAGGGGTTGGTGGTGTTGACCGCCGGATTCTCCGAGACCGGCCCGGCGGGTTATGCGGCCGAACGTGAGTTGGTGGCCGCCGCGCGTGGACACGGTATGCGAGTGGTGGGGCCGAGTGCGCTCGGAATCGCCAATACCGATCCGGCGGTCTCACTGAATGCCACGCTGGCCTCGGTGATGCCCGGGCGCGGGCGGGTCGGATTCTTCTGCCAGTCCGGGCCGCTGGGCGCGGCGATCCTCGGTGAGGCCGCGGCGCGGCGGCTCGGGTTGTCCACCTTCGTCTCGGCGGGCAATCGGGCCGACGTCTCGGGCAACGACCTGTTGCAGTACTGGGACAGCGACCCGGACACCGATGTGGTGCTGCTGTATCTGGAGACCTTCGGCAATCCGCGCAAGTTCTCCCGGATCGCGCGGCGGGTCGCGCGCGCGAAACCCATTGTGGCCGTGAGCAGTGGCCGCAATGCCACCCGGACCACACCGCCGTCCTCGCTGGAACGCTCGGTGGAGCGGGATCTGTTCGCGCAGGCGGGCATCGTGCAGGTCGACACCATCTCCGAACTGTTCGACTGCGCGATGCTGCTGGCCTACCAGCCGCTGCCCGCGGGGCCGCGTCTGGCGGTGATCGGCAACAGCGCCGCGCTGGGCTGGCTGGCGGTGGACGCGGCGCGCGGCGCGGAGCTCGAGGTGCGTGATCCGGTGGATCTCGGGCCGCAGGCCGGACCGGAGGATTTCCACGCGGCGGTGGCCGTGGCCGTGGCGTCCGACGAGGTCGACGCGGTGATCGTGATCTTCGCCCCGCCGGTGCCCACGGCGGTGCCCGCCTACGCCGAGGCGATCCGGTCGGGCGCGGAATCGGCCGCCAAACCGGTGCTGACCACGTTCGTCGCCGATCACGGCATGCCCAATCTGCTCGCCACCCGGGGGACCGGCGGGGTGGTCGGCAACGGGTCCATCCCGTCCTATCCGGATCCCGAGCGCGCGGCGCGGGCACTGGGCCGGGTGCAGCGCTACGCCCAGTGGCGCGACACCCCGGTCTCGGCCACCCGGCGGCCCCCGGGACTGGATACCGAGCTGGCCCGAAATCTGGTGCAGCAGTGGATGACCCGTTCACCCGAAGGGGACTGGCTGGGCGATCTCGAGGCGGTGCGACTGCTGGACTGCTACGGCATCGGCGTCGTCGAGTTCCGGGAGGTGCGCGATGCCGCCGGGGCGGTGGCGGCGGCCGCGGAACTCGGCTATCCGGTGGCGGCCAAGGCCACCGGCGAATTGTGGCGCAACCGTTCGGATCTCAACGGTGTGCGACTGGATCTGTGGCGGCCCTCGGCGGTCGAGCGCGCCTACGCCGACCTGGCCGAGGTGTCGGGTGATGAGGTCGTGCACATTCAGCGGATGGCCACCAAGGGCGTCGGCTGTGTGCTGCGTGTTCAGGACGATCCGTCGTTCGGCTCGGTGATCAGCTTCGGATTGTCCGGCACCATCATCGATCTGCTGGGCGATCGGGTCTATCGCGCCCTGCCACTGTCGGAGGCGGAATCGATCGCACTCATCGATGCCCCGCGCGCCGCCCCGCTGCTGGACGGCCGAACCGGTTCGGGCAGAACCATCGGCGAGCCGGTGGACAAGAGCGCTCTGTCCGAACTGGCACAACGCATTTCGGCCCTGTGCGACGACCTGCCGGAGGTGCGTGAGCTGGCGATCGAACCGATCCTGGCCTCACCCGAGGGTGCGGCCGTCCTGTACGGCCGCGTCCGCATCGGCCCCGAACCCAACCACTTCGACCTCGGTCCACGTCGTTTGGGGTGAGTGGGTGAATGAGCTGATCGCCTGCGTGTGTCGGACCGGAGCCTCGGGACGTCGAGTCCGTTCCGCGGTAGTAGGCGGAGCCGGTCGCCCGATCAGGCGGGGCAGGTCAGGTCCTCGCCGACCGAATGGGTCTCGGGCATCGAAGGTTGCGGTGACGACGGGGACGCGAACGAATCGCGGAAGGTGAAGGCGTATTCGGTCGGGCCGTGTGCCCGCAGATGGGTGATGCGCTGCTCGGCCTCGGCGACGGTCGCCAACTGACCCGCCGGTACCCACCACAGTGCCTGATACGCCTCGGCCATGGTCTCGAACCAGGTGCGGCGCTGCCGCATGATCCGCACGTGGTCGCTGCGGTAGACGAAGTCGGTGAGTGATGCCATCGAGGACCAGACGCTCATATTGACGATCAGCCGGTCGTCGTCGAGGAGCCGGATGGCGGTCGCGTCGCCGTCCTCGGTCTGCAGGCGCCAGACGAAACCCGGTGCGGCATCGGCCAGTGCGTTGATCTCGTCCAGGGCTGCGACGAAGCCGGACAGCCGTGTGGAGGTGAGTGGTTCGAGGGGGCGGGCGATGTTCACTTGGGCGAGGTGATGACCGGGCATGAGACGAGCGTAACCGAGAAATGAGGAGATCTTCTCAGTATGACGATTGCGTTATATGCCGGGCCCGGCAACGGAGTGCGGGCCGGATGGTGGTCGATACTGGAGCCCATGCGCGAAGATCGGATCGAAACTGCCACTGCGCCGCTGCGGGACGATATCCGCTTCCTGGGAGCGATCCTGGGCGAGACGATCAGGGATTGCGAAGGGCCCGAGGTGTTCGATCTCATCGAACGGGTCCGGGTCGAGGCATTCCGGGTCCGGCGATCGGAGGTGGGGCGCAGCGCGGTCGCGGATATGTTGCGCGACATCGACATTCGCACCGCGCTGCCACTGATCCGGGCGTTCAGCCACTTCCTGCTGCTGGCCAATCTGACCGAGGATCTGCAACGCGACCGGCGGCGCGCGGTGCACGTGGCGGCCGGGGAGCCGCCGCAGGAGTCCAGCCTCGCGGCCACCTACGACAAACTCGACGCCGCCCGTCCCGACGGTGCGGTGGTCGCGGATCTGCTCGACGACGCGGTGATGTCACCGGTTATCACCGCCCATCCGACCGAGACCCGCCGCCGGACCGTCTTCGACGTGCAGTCCCGCATCACCGATCTGATGCGGCAGCGACAGCGGTACACCGAGTACGAACCGCAGTACGCGGAGGTGGAGACCAAGCTGCGCCGCCAGGTGCTCACGCTGTGGCGCACCGCGCTGATCCGCTTGGCGCGCTTGCGTATTCAGGACGAGATCGAGGTCGGCCTGCGCTACTACGATCTGACGCTGCTCGAGGTGATGCCGCGGATCAACGCCGATGTGCGCGCCGCGCTGCGCGCCCGCTGGCCGCAGTACGAACTGCTGCGACGCCCGATCCTGCGGCCCGGTTCGTGGATCGGCGGTGATCGGGACGGTAATCCGAACGTCACCGCCGAGGTCGTGCAGCGCGCCACCCACCGCGCCGGCGCGGTGGCCTTCGGGCACTATCTGACCGAATTGGTCGGTCTGGAGAAGACCCTGTCGCTGTCGGCGCGGTTGGTGGCGGTGAGCGATGATCTCGCGCGCCTGACCGCCGCGTCGTTCGAGGATTCGCCGCAGCGCACCGACGAGCCGTATCGCCGGGCCGTGCACGGCATCCGAATTCGCCTGACCGCCACCGCGTTTCGAGCGCTGGGGGAGATCCCCGCCGACGGCGTCGATCTCGGGGCGCTGACCGCCGAGGTCGAGCCCTACGCCACGGCCCAGGACCTGCTGGATGATCTGGCCGTGGTGGATGCCTCGCTGCGTGCCTCCGGCGACGGTCTGCTCGCCGATGATCACCTGGCCGCCCTGCGCGGCGCGGTCGAGACGTTCGGTTTCCATCTCCAGGGCCTGGACATGCGGCAGAACTCCGATGTGCACGAGCAGGTGGTCGCCGAACTGCTGGCCTGGGCGGGAGTGCACCCCGACTACGCGAGCCTGTCCGAGGACCGGCGGGTGGAGTTGCTGGCCGCCGAACTCGGCACCCGCCGCCCGTTGCTGGGGCCGGGCGCGCGGCTCAGCGATCTGGCCGCGAAGGAACTGGGTGTGCTGCGCGCGGCCAAGGCCGCCCTGGACGATCTGGGCCCGGACACCGTGCCCAACTACATCATCAGCATGTGCACCTCGGTCAGCGATCTGCTCGAGGCCGCGCTGCTGCTGAAGGAGACCGGCATCCTCGATCCCGGTGACGCGGACACCCCGCCGAGCAGCCCGGCCGGGGTGGTGCCGCTGTTCGAGACCATCGAGGATCTGCGTCAGGGTGCGCAGACCCTCGTCGCGGCGCTCGAGGTCCCGGCCTATCACCGGCTGGTGGCCGCGCGCGGAATGCGGCAGGAGGTCATGCTCGGCTACTCCGATTCCAACAAGGACGGCGGGTATCTGGCCGCGAACTGGGCGCTGTACCGGGCCGAGCTGGATCTGGTGGAGGCCGCGCGCAAGACCGGAATCCGGTTGCGGCTCTTCCACGGTCGCGGTGGCACGGTCGGTCGCGGCGGCGGTCGCAGCTACGACGCCATCCTCGCGCAACCGGCCGGGGCGGTGCGCGGCGCGCTGCGGCTGACCGAGCAGGGCGAGGTCATCTCCACCAAATACGCCGAGCACGGCACCGCCTACCGCAATCTGGAGGCACTGGTCGCGGGCACGCTGGAATCGACGCTGCTGGACGTGGAGGGCCTGGGCGCGGACGCCGAACCTGCCTACGAACTGTTCGACGAACTGGCCGAGCTGGCCCGGCGCGCATACGCCCGATTGGTCCACGAGACACCGGGTTTCGTGGAGTATTTCCGCGCCTCGACGCCGGTCGCCGAGGTCGGGGATCTGAATCTGGGCAGCCGTCCCGCCTCGCGCAAACCGACCAGCTCGGTCGGTGATCTGCGGGCGATCCCGTGGGTGATGGCATGGAGCCAGTCCCGGGTGATGCTGCCGGGCTGGTACGGCACCGGCACCGCGATCGAGCAGTGGGCGGGCGAGGATCCCGAGCGGATGGCGATCCTGGCCGATCTGTATCGCCGCTGGCCGTTCTTCCGGACCGTCATGTCGAACCTCGGACAGGTGATGGCCAAGGCCGATCTGGACATCGCCGAGCGCTATGCGGAACTGGTCGAGGATGTCGCGTTGCGCGACACCATCTTCGGCATGATTCGCGACGAATTCGACCGCACCGTCCGCATGCACGCCGCGGTCACCGGCAGCGACCATCTCTTGGCCGACAACCCGGCCTTGGCCGAATCCATCCGCAACCGCTTCCCCTACCTCGAACCCCTCAACCAGATGCAGATCGAACTGCTGCGCCGCCGCCGCGCGGGCGACGGATCCGAACTCGTCGAACGCGGCATCCTGCTCACCATGAACGGCCTCGCCACGGCACTGCGAAATTCGGGATAGCGCGGGCAGGCTCGCGCGACGCGGTCAGGTTTTCGGCGAAGTGATGAGTTCGGCCATGCGTTGAGCGGCTTTGAGGCCGGAGCCGCTCAGGATCAGGACAACAGTATCGTCGTGGTCGACGTGCCCCTCGGCGTGGAATCGGCGCAGTGCGGGAAGCACCTGCGCGCTGGTGGGTTCGACGAAGACCCCGGCGCGGGCGAGTTCACCGACAGCGGGCATCAGCTCGTCTTCGGGGACGCAGGTACCGGCCCCGCCGCTGTGCCGGATCGCCTGTAGGGCTTCGCGATCGCGCACGGGTTGCGCGATCGCGGTACCTTCGGCCAGCGTCGGCTGCCAGGAATGTGTGGCAACCGAGTCCTCACCCCGGGCCAGGGCCTGCACGAGCGGGCAGCAGTGTTGCGGCTGGCTGATGAGAATCCTTGGCGGCCGGTCGATTTCGCCCGCGCGCTGCAACTCGGCGAAACCGGTGGCGCAGCCCAGCACGAGGCTGCCCGCGCCCGCCGGAACCACGACCGCCGATGGCGCGACGAAACCCAGATCCTCCCAGATCTCGTAGGCGATCAACTTCACGCCCTCGAGGAACTGCGGATGCCAGTTGTGGCTTGCGTAGCAACGGGTTTCGGAGCGCGCGACCGCCTCGTCGGCGACGTCCTGACGGGTTCCGGCGACGAGGTCGACCGACGCGCCGTGCAACCGACTCTGCACGATCTTGGCCGCGGAAGTGGTTGCCGGAGCGAGGATCTGCGCATCGATTCCGGCGACGGCGCTGTAGGCGGCGACGGAGGATCCGCCGTTACCGCTGGAATCCTCCAGGATCCGATCGACGCCCTGCTCCCGCAGCGCGGTGATCATGACCGACGTGCCGCGATCCTTGAAACTGCCGGTGGGATTCATGGATTCGACCTTGAGCGCGACCTCGTGACCGCCCAGAGTGCGCGTCAGCAGCGGTGTGCGCCCCTCGCCCAAGGTCACCGGATCGGTGTGCGGCAGCGGTAACGCCGCCCGATAACGCCACTGCGAGTTGACGTCCGTGTCGATCTGCTGCCGAGTGATCCCAGGCAGTGGCTCGGTCATCAGTGGTGACCCGTCGTCACCACGCCACCGAGACCGGTCCAGTGGATAGCGTCGGCCACTCCGATCGACGAGTTGGGCGCGGTACTCGGTCACTGGCGGCTCCTGGATCGGTTGGATCGTCGAATCGTGCGGCAGGTAGGTAGGAGATTACCTACGTTTGACAGGTAGGGAATTACCTACCTATAGTGGCGGCCATGGCTCAGCTGGAACACGCCACCGCGGATCGAGTCTTCGCGGCCCTGGCGAACCCCACCCGGCGCGAGATCCTGGAAATGCTGCTCGAGGGCGAGCGGACCGTCCAGGCGATCGCCGAACGGTTCGAGATGGCCCGGCCGAGTGTGTCCGAACATCTGCGGGTACTGCGTGAATCCGGGCTGGTCGGCGAGGACAAGCGCGGCCGCTACCGGTACTACCGCGTCGAACCCGAGCCGCTGCACGAGTTGCAGAGCTGGCTGAGCCCGTTCGAGCGCTACTGGCGTGCCCGGCTGCGCGCCCTGGGCGAGGTGCTCGACACCATGCCCGACCACCCCGAGAACCCCGAGGAGCAACCATGTGCGACACCGCGACCGCGATAGAACTGGACCACTACTACCCGCACCCGCCCGAGAAGGTGTGGCGCGCCCTCACCGCCCCGACGCTGATGGCGCAGTGGATGATGGAACCGATCGGCTTCGAACCGTTGGCGGGCAACACCTTCGAGATGAGGACCCGCCCCATGCCCGGCCAGGACTTCTCCGGCCACATCCACGGCGAGGTCCTCGAGGCCGTCGCCCCCGAACTGCTCCGCATGACCTGGAACGACGCCCGGTCCGACACTCCGACCGGCTGGATCATCACCTGGCAGCTGCGCCCGGAGGGCCACGGCACCCGAATCTTGTTCAGCCACACCGGCTTCGCCCCCGACTACCCGCTCATGCAACGTGCCCGCTCGATCATGAGCCCCGGTTGGGCCGCCATGCTCGACAACCTGGACACCGTATTGACGCGGGCGAATTGAGACAGGGGCGACCCTGACGGGTCACCCGCCCGCCTCGCTGCGCCGACTCATCGAGGTGCCCGCTCGCCGAGGCGAATGTGCCAGGAAATTGTCATGTCGAATCGGACAGCGGCCGAGTGTTTCCTGCGGCAGTGCACGTATACCGGATTCGAGCGGCCGGTATGCGACGCTCGAATCCGGTCAGGACCCCGAAACCGGGACGATCTCGGCGACGATCCGGTGGATGGTCCCGTCCGGTATGTCGAAGGTCTCGGTGATGTCGACGGTGACCAGACGCTGCCCGGCCACACCCGAATCCAGGTGGTAGCGCGCGGTCACGACGGTGCCCGCAGTGCTCAGCCGCACGTCGTAGATGCGTTGCACGAGTTGATACTGCGGGCCGGTGTCCAGGTCGTGGGTGAGCTGCGGGCCGGAGTAGCCGGTCTGGATACCGGCCTCCACACGGGTGCAGTCCGGCGCGAACGGGACGTCGTCGGCATTGTGCGAGGTCAACGCGTCGAGATAGGCCATGGCGATCGCCTCGCGCGCGTTCGGGAGGGTGGCGGTCGCGTTCGGTGCGGTGGCCAGCGCGGCGAGCAGCGGTAGCGCCAGAACTGAAACCCGTTTCAATCGCATGGGGTGATCGTAGGAGATCGCACCCACGCGGAACAGTCGAGGGCACTCAGCCCTCGCGCACCTCGACACCACGCCAGAACGCGACGTAGTCCTTGATGTTCTCCGCCTCGGCCAGCGGTTCGGGGTAGTACCAGGCCGCGTCGACGTTCCGGGTGCCCTCGACCGTGACGGTGTAGTAGCTGGCCTCGCCCTTCCAGCTACAGGTGGAGTGTGTGCCGGTCGGCTCGAAGAACTGCCGATCGATCGAATCGGGCGGGAAGTAGTGATTGCCCTCGACGACGATCGTCGCGTCGCTGGCGGCGAGCTGCTGTCCGTTCCAGATGGCTGTGGTCATGAAATCCATTGTGCCGCAACCGAACATCGCCGCAACAGATATCGCCTCGAGCAGAACGCAGCGCCGGTCGGTTCGCACTTCCCGGAGGGGTGGGACGCGCGTCGCCGACCGGCGCTTCGGGTGACCGGATGAGCACGGTCACCACGGGGAGCTGGGCCGGATTCCGGACGGCCCAGCGTCTGTGAGTACTGCGACGCGTAGCGTCTCCGTACAAGGGGGTGGCGGGGACGAGGTGGGCTCAGCTGGCGTAGGCGCGCAGGCGATCGGCCCGCTCACCCTTGCGGAGCTTGGCCATGACCTCGCGCTCGATCTGCCGGACGCGCTCGCGGGACAGGCCGAACAGCTTGCCGATCTGATCCAGCGTGCGGGGCTGACCGTCGTCCAGGCCGAAGCGCAGGCGGATGACCTGCTGCTCACGCTCGTCCAACGTGGCCAGCACGCTGCGGACGTCGTTGTGCATGATGCCGGCGATGACGGCGCTCTCGGCGGAGGTGGCCTCGGAATCCTCGATGAAATCACCGAGGGGCGCCTCTTCGTCGTTGCCGACCGGCATGTCCAGGCTTACCGGATCGCGGCTGTGGTCCAGCAGATCGGCGATCTTCTCGACCGGGATGCCCGACTCGGTGGCCAGTTCCTCGTCGGTGGCCTCGCGGCCGAGCTGCTGATGCAGTTCGCGCTTGATCCGGGCGAGCTTGTTGACCTGCTCGACCAGGTGGACGGGCAGCCGGATGGTGCGGCTCTGATCGGCCATACCGCGGGTGATGGCCTGCCGGATCCACCAGGTGGCGTAGGTGGAGAACTTGAAGCCCTTGGCGTAGTCGAACTTCTCCATCGCCCGGATCAGGCCGAGGTTGCCCTCCTGGATCAGGTCCAGCAGCGGCATGCCGCGGCCGGTGTAGCGCTTGGCCAGCGACACCACCAGGCGCAGATTGGCCTCGAGCAGGTGCTGACGGGCGGCCTGACCGTCCCGGACCAGGATCGCGAGGTCGCGCTTGCGAGTGGCGGCCATCCGCTTACCGGTCTCCAGCAGGTGCTGGGCGTAGAGGCCCGCCTCGATGCGCTTGGCCAGCTCGACCTCGTCGGCGGCCGTGAGCAGCGCAGTCTTGCCGATTCCGTTCAGGTACACGCGTACCAGGTCGGCTGCGGGGCTCGTGGCGTCGAGGTCCTGATCGCTGGCGCGCACTCCAGTGGTGGCGGGGCTTGTCATGACTTGCCTCCTGTCGGTGGTGTCTCACTCCGATCAACGGACCCGACACTGGGAAAGTTCCCCGCCACCCCGGCGATAAACCGTGCTGAGCTGCGGCTTTCACCGTACCCATCTGAGAAGTTCCTAAGAAGGGCGTAGCCGGGGAACGCCGCGGGGTGGCGGACTACGCCGGGTGGATCAGGCCGTGCCGAACCAACCCGGTGACGATCGACAGTGCGGCGGCACGGAATTCGGCTGTCGCCTCCGCACCGGTGTGACCGACCGCTAGCAGGTCGATCAGTTCGTGTAACGGCAGGCCCGCGACCTGCATTCCCGCGAGCAGGGCGGCGGTGGAGTCGTCCACCTCGTGCTGCCAGCGCGGGCCGTTCCCGCGATGCAGCCGCGCCACCTGCTGGGCCCAGCCGTCCGTTCCGTGCAGGTAGACGCGTTCCAGCGCGGTCGCCGCGTCCACGCCGAATCGGGCGGACCAGGCCAGCTCCGGATCCGCCGCCACCGCGCGCAGCCAGGCCGAACGTTCGAAGTAGGCGGTGGCCTCGGGTCCGAGCGGATCCTCGAAACCGTGGGTGAGGTCCTCGGCGAGCAGTTCGGTCGGCCCGTCGATCGCCCGGAGATAGACGAATCCGAAACCGATGCCCTCGACCTCGGCGTGCTCGAAGGCGTCGAGCCAGACCCGCGCGCGTTCCTGGGCCTCGCGGTCGCGCGGATCCAGACCGGCGTCCCGCAGCCAGGTGCCCACGTAGAGGGCGGGATCGGCGATGTCGCGCTGCACGATCCACGCGTCGACGCCGTGGTCGGGCAGCCACGACGACACCCGGGCCCGCCAGTCCTCGCCCTCGCGATGCACCCAGGAGGCCAGCATCGCCGCGGTGCCGCCCGGCGCGAGCAGTTCGGGAGCCCGGGAGACGACCAGTTCGCTGGCGCCGTCCAGGGCCAGACCCGAATCGCGGTAGGTGTGCTCGATCCGCGCGGGGCCGACCACGAACGGGGGATTGGCGACGACCTGATCGAATCGGCGTCCGGCGACCGGCTCGAACCAGGAACCTCGCAGCAGTTCGATATCCAGGCCGTTCAGCGCGGCCGTAGCATGGGCCAGCCACAACGCCCGCTCGCTGACATCGGTTCCGGTCACCGTGCGCGCGTATCCGGCGGCGTGGACCGCCTGCACGCCGCATCCGGTGCCCAGATCCAGCACCGAATCGACGGGCGCGGTCGGGGTGGCGCGCAGCAGCGACAGCGACGCCTGGCCGACGCCCAGCACGTGATCGGCGCTCAGGGTGCGACGCTGGATCGAATCGTCCAGATCCGAGAGCACCCAGCGGGTTCCGCCGCCGAGATCGAGCGGACGCAGATCCAGGGCGGCCCGCATGTTCCCGCCATCGCGCTCGAGCAGTCCGGCGCTCACCGCGCGATCCAGATCCAGCGGTGCGAGCGCGGCCGCGACCTCGCGTTCGGGTTCCGGATCGCCGAGCAGCAGCAGCCGGACCAGCGTGCCCAACTCGCCCGCGTCGCGGACCGCGCGGCGCACCGGCACCGGTTCGGACCGGCCCAGGGCGGTGTGCGCGTCGTCGCCGAGCACCTCGAGCAGGGTGTCCGCGTCGTAGCGGGCGCGGGTGAGCGCGGCGCGCAGATCCGGTGCCAGGGCAGCCAGCGGTGAGATGACAGACGTCGGGTTCGGGGGCATGACTGGCAACTCTGCCAGGATCACCGTCCAACACCTGCTGGTGGGGCCGCTCGCGAGCGTCCGGAGCCGCCTGGATCGCGGTGCGGCGCGAGCTGCCCTGTGTGGGTCGGCCTCAGGACCGGCATCAGCGCGACCAGAGGTTTCACGGGGGTGATGTATGTCACGATCGAGGCCCATCACAGATTCGCGCCGACCGGCATCTCATCTACGACCCGTCAACGACAGGAGACTAGAGATGAAGGTCCTGGTGATAGGTGCCGGATATGCGGGCACGATCGCGGCGAATCGGCTCGCGCGCAAGGTCGCCGACGCCGAGATCACGGTGATCAATCCGCGGTCAGAATTCGTCGAACGGGTGCGGCTGCATCAGCAGATCGCCGGTTCGGGTGCGGCCGCGACGCCGCTCGCCGAGATGCTGCGGCCGGGAATCACCACCCGGATCGGCGCCGTCGAGAAGATCGGCGACGGCAGCATACGACTGGACGACGGCGCGGACCTCGCCTTCGACCATCTGTTCCTGGCCGTCGGCAGCAGCGTCGAACCGCTGCCGGGCGCGATCGCGGTGGGGACGTGGGAGGGCGCGCAGACCGCGCGCACGACGCTGGCCGGGCTCACCGCCGGGCAGTCGGTGACCGTCATCGGCGGCGGGCTGACCGGTATCGAGACCGCCGCCGAGGTCGCCGAGGCCCGGCCCGATCTGCGTGTGCGCCTGGTGGGTTCGACGATCGCGGCGAGTCTGTCCGAGGGCGGGCGGCGTCGGGTGCGCACGGGTTTGGCACGCCTGGGCGTGGACATCGTCGAGGACGTCGTGGCGAAGGTGGGCGAGGACACCGTCGCACTGCGCTCGGGACCGCACCTCGCCTCGGATCTGACGCTGTGGGCGATCGTGGCCGAGGCGCCCGATCTGGCCGCGCGCAGCGGATTGACCGTCCGCCCGGACGGCCGCGCGGTCGTGGACGACTACCTTCGAAGCGTGGACGATTCGCGCATCTTCGTGATCGGTGACTGCGCGGCGGTTCCGGGCGCCCGATTGGCCTGTGCCACAGCCGAACCGCAGGGCGCACACGCCGCGAACACACTGGTCCGGCTACTGGCCGGACGCACACCGCAGCCGTATTCCATGGGCTACACCGGTCAGGGCCTGAGCCTGGGCCGCCGCGACGCGGTGATCCAGGTCGGCCGCCGCGACGATTCGCCGCGCCGGATGTTCCTGGCCGGACGCACCGGCGCGGTCATCAAGGAGAGCATCTGCCGTTTCGCGAAATACGGTTCGCGGACGGCCAATTACGCCTGGTTGCCGGGACCGAAGTGAGTTCGCCACCGGACGCGGAGTTCACCGCGCATCGGCCGCTGCTGTTCTCGATCGCATACGAGATCCTCGGCTCGGTCGGTGACGCGGAGGACGTTCTCCAGGACAGCTATCTGCGCTGGCGCACCGTCGACATCGCCGAAATCGACAGTCCGCGTGCGTATCTCGCGCAGATCGTGACCCGGCAGGCGATGACGACACTGCGTTCGGCCGCGCGCCGCCGGGAGAGTTACGTGGGCCCGTGGCTGCCCGAACCGCTGGCCGCGGACGGTCCGGAGCCGTCCGAGGGCATCCGGCACGTGCTCAGCGGCGAGGCGGTCACCACCGCGATGCTGTTGATCCTCGAGACGCTGACCCCACTGCAACGCGCGGTGTTCGTGCTGCGGGAGGTGTTCGAATTCGGCTACCCGGAGATCGCCGCGGCGGTCGGCAGATCCGAACCCGCTGTGCGGCAGGTGAATCAGCGCGCCCGCGACCACGTCCGCGCCCGGCGTGACTCGGTGTACGGCACGGTCGCGGTCCCCGCCGACGCGGCCGCGGTCGCGGAACGGTTCGCCATCGCCGCCGCCACCGGAAACGTGCAGTCCCTGATGGACGTCCTCGCCCCCGACGTGGTCTTCCTCGCCGACGGCGGTGGTGTCGTCAACGCGGCCCGGGTCCCCGTGCACGGCCCGGACAAGGTGGCTCGCCTGCTGATCGGGCTGATGACCAAGGGCGAGCGGATGGGCGAGTTGGGCATGCGCCTGGCGGTATACAACGGGATGCCTGCCGTCGCGGTCTCGATCGACGGCGTACTGGACCAGGTGAGCTGCATCGAGGTGCGCGGTGGCGTGGTCACGGCGATCTACTGCGTCCGTAATCCGGAGAAGCTGACGATGGTCGTGAACTCGTAGCCACGCAGACCCCACCGGAAGCGGACTGCTCCGACCCGATACGCATGGGTCGGAGCAGTCCGTTCGGTCGATTCCGCCGCGCTAGGCCGCGGGAGTCTTCTCCGGTTCGAGGCTTTCCTCGACCGCGCGGCGGCCGAACAGGGCGCGGAAGTCGGTGTGCACCATCGGACGGCCGTTGAGCCAGATACTGCCGGGGACCCGGCGGGTGATCTCGGCTCCGAGCAGCGACATCGCCATGACCGCCGCGTACACCACCACGGTGCACCACAGTGAGCCGATCTCGTCGCGCATCGGGATGATCCACGGGGCGATGAGCTGAAGTGCGAACGGATGTATCAGGAACACCCCGAACGAGCGGTCCGAGCCGTAGGTCAGCGCTCGGGCCTTCAGCGAGCCGGGACGCTGATTCGAGGTTCCCCAGGTGCCCAGGGTGTACAGGGCGGCGATGATCAGGACGAAGAAGATGACCAGGTGCGGCATGAAGATATTGCTGGCCGCGGCGGGCGGCATCCCGCGACCGGTCGTGCGCGCGAATTCCCAGACCGAGTAGACCGCGGCGGCGACCGCGCCCAGCACGATCAACGGCCCGAACCGTTTCACCGTGCGATTCACCGCGTCCAGATGCCACGCGGCGACCGCGCCGAGGATCACATAGAACTGGTAGGCGAAAACCACCGCGTAGATGTGCGCCCAGATATCCGCGGCGATGCCCTCGAATGCCGGCGGATGCATGGCCAGATACAGGAAGCCCAGTTGCAGCGCGCCACTGACCGCGAGCACCCAGCGGTGATGTCCCTCGGTCGCGCGCAGCAGCTTCAGCAGCAACGGGAACAGCAGATACACCTGCATGGTGACCAGCAGGAAGTACATCTGATACCAGGCTTGGCCGGTCGCGATATCCACGACCAGACGCCACAGCGCGTGCGGGATCGGCTCCTGGAAATTCCCGAGCACGATCGCGTAACCCCAGTAGAACACCGACCACACCACGTACGGGATACCGATCAGCATGAATCGACGTCGCCAGAACGTGCGCGCGGAGAACGGTTTCCGCGCGGATTGATAGATCAGCACGAACGCGGTCAGCGCGAAGAACGCCAGCCGGGTGAAGTGCAGCAGGGTCTGTACCGCGTTGGACGCCATGTTGTCGGGGAGGGTGCATCCGCTCGTCACGTGATCCAGGACGACACACGCGAAGGTGAGAATTCGGAACAGGTCCACCTGATACAGGTACGGCCGCTTGGTTTTTCGAGGCTGCGCCGATTCCGGGGGCTCCGGCTTCGGGTCGGCGATCGTGAGCGTCGCAGTGTCCACGGTGCCGCGATCGTCCTGCGTCATCTGCCTCCTCGTCTCTTGCGGATCCTGGTCCCGACCGCGACTCATGGTGTCAGGCGATGCTGTGAATTCTCTTCACGCACTCTCCGAAACACCTGCGCCGATCATGGTGCGGCCCAGTGAACTCCGGCTGCGCCCCTGTCTCGTATCGCGCCATCGACGACTCGACCGGATGCGGCATCCGGGAGATTGTCGGGATTCACCGTCGGTTCCGGCCGGAAGCGTAGCAGGTCCCAGCCGAATCGGACACGTGTCGCGGTGATTCCGGAAGCCGTGATCGTTGCTCGAGCTAACTTTCCGTGGTCCCCGGGAACAGGTTTAGGCGCAGTTCACAGCGCGTGTCGGTGATCATCGGCGGATGCCGTCCGGACGTTGCGGAATACGGCCGAATTCGCAGGGCTGGGGACGGGGATCGGGCCGTGCGGACCGCCCTGCCGGGTGGTCCGAGGAGGGGTGACCGACCGGGCAGGGTGATCGCGCGACCGGTTACAGCGGCATCAGGTGATGCTTGCGGGGGCCGAATCGAAGTGACTTGTCGCGCAGCAGATTCAGGGCCTTGCGGATCTCCAGGCGGGTGTGCGCGGGTTCGATGACGGCGTCGATGTAGCCGCGTTCGGCGGCGGTCCAGGGGGTGGCGATGGTGGCGTTGTAGAAGTCGACCAGTTGCCGGCGCAGGATCGGGCGCTGCTCGTCCGAGGCCGCCTCGAGCTGTCGTCGCTGGGTGAGACCGACCGCCGCCTCCGCGCCCATGACCGCGATGCGCGCGGTGGGCCAGGCGAAATTCAGGTCGCCGCCGAGCTGTTTGGACCCCATCACCGCGTAGCCGCCCCCATACGCCTTGCGCACCACGATGGTCACGATCGGCACGGTGGCCTCCACGACCGCGTAGAAGAAGCGGCCGCCGCGCTTGATCACGCCGATCTTCTCCTCCTCCACACCCGGCAGTACGCCGGGGGTGTCCACGACGAAGATCAGCGGCAGCCCGAACGCATTGCACAGCCGGATGAAATGCGCCGCCTTGTCCGAACACCGCGCGTCGATCGCACCGCTGGAGACCAGCGGCTGATTCGCCACCACGCCGACGCTCCGTCCGTCCACGCGGGCGAAGCCGGTGATCAGATTGCGCGCGGCGTTGTCGCCCATCTCCAGGAAATCGCCGTCGTCGAAGATCCGCAGCAGGATGTCGTACATGTCGTACCCGCTGCGATCCGAATCGGGGATGATCGCGTTCAATTCCCGGTCCGAGTCGGTGATCTCGGGTTCCAGGCCCGGATTGAGAACCGGTGAGCGGCCGAAGCAGTCGTCCGGCATGAAGCTCAGATACCTTCGCGCCCAATCGAATGCGGCCTGTTCGTCCGCGGCCACATGGTGGATGTTGCCGTTGTGCGCCTGGTTGAACGCGCCGCCGAGTTCCTCGAGGGTGACCTCCTCGCCGGTGGTCTCGCGGATGATGTCCGGTCCGGTCACGAACATGTAGGCGGCCTCGGTCGCGATCAGCACATCGGTGTTGATCGGTGAATAGACCGCGCCCGCAGCGCATTTGCCGAGCATCAGGGAGATCTGCGGTACCGCGCCGGAGAGGCGTTGCTGGCGTCGGCTCATGGCCGCGTACCAGGCCAGGGAGGTGACCGCGTCCTGCACGCGCGCGCCGCCGGAATCGTTGATGGCGATGAACGGGCAGCCGATATCGGCCGCGGAGTCCATTGCCGCCGCGACCTTGCGGCCGAACATCTCGCCGACCGAACCGCCGTAGACGGTCTGATCGTGCGAGATGATCACCACGGGACGCCCGTCGATGCGGGCGCGTCCGGTGACCACGCCGTCGCCGTACAGCGCGTCGGGGGAGCCGGGCTGTCGCATCAGCGCGCCGAATTCCAGGAAGCTGCCCGGATCCACCAGCATGTCGATCCGCTGTCGCGGGCTGGGGATGCCTTTGGCGGTGCGTTTGGCCACGCCGACGGCTCCGGCCGGTTCCCGGGCGTCGGCGAGGTTCTCCTGCAGCAGCGCGAGTTTGGCTGCGGTGGTTTCCACAGATTTCCTCATTCGGTCGACCCTAGCCGGAATAGACGCGTTCACAGCTCTGTGCACTGCAATAGACTCCTCGTCGTGTCGTCCATGTCAATACATTCCGGTTCCTCCAGTTATCAGGCGCGAGCAGGGCGGACGCTCGAGGAGCGGACGCGGCTGATGATCGTCGCCGCGGCCGAGCAGGTGATGCTCGCGTGGATCGCCGCACCCGCCGCGGGGGTCTCGATCGAACGACTGACCACCGCCGACGTCTGCGCGCAGGCCCGTGGATATATTCGGCGCGACGGCGGCGAGGGACCGATTCCCAAGGCCACCATGTGGAAACATTTCAAGACCGTCGAGGCGCTCGCGGCCGCGGTGGTGGAGAACATCACCGCGCAGAACCGTCCGGTGCCCGAGCCGATCGCCGAACTGGCCGCGCGCGGTGGTCGTGGCGAGGGCGCCGCGAGTGACGGTGTGGACGCGCAACGTCTGGAGGCGCGGTTCTCGGCCCGCCACTTCGACATCGCGGGTCTGCGGGAGCGGTTCGCGGAGGCGGCGGCGCGCGAGGATCGGCCCGACATGGTGTTCTGGTCCGCCGAACTGGCCGAACGGTATCTGCAACGTCATCGGCGGGGTGAGCGGCATCCCGCGACCACGGCCGGGGAGTGGGCGCGGCGCGGGATGAGCCTTGTTGATCCGCGCTCGCGACTGGACTGCATGATGGGCATCCGCTGCACCCGGGCGGCGGCGCATGCCGAGACGGTGTTGTCCCGGAGTGCGGAGTACGAGCCGACCGGGTTGAGCCGGATACGGTCGGTCAAGGAGACCGAGGCGAGGTTCGCCGACGCGCTGGGCTGGGTGTTGCACGGTGAGCTGGCCCGATTCCACGCCGACCATGCCCGCGCGCTGTGCGAGGAGGATCCCGAGCGGGAGATGCGGTCGCTGTGCGCGGTCGCCGCCGCGCTGGTCGAATTGTGCGCACCCGACGCGACCGCGGCCCGGGACCGGGGGACACGCTGCGCGCGGGCGAACTCGCCGACGTCATCGCCGGACTGTGCCGGATGGAAACGGCCTACGCCACCAATCCCGCACATCGGGAGACGTACGCCGCGATCTTCGGAAAACGCATGGCGGACACCAGAACCGGGCTACTCGCCTGCTTCGCGGCCACCGCCACCGAACGGCACCGGCACGAGGACGACATTCGCGCACTGCTGCGCCTGGATGCCTTCGCGCGCCGCCTGGACCGTATCGACCCGGCGGCCGCACCGGACGAGATCGCCGGCGCCGTCGAGGATTACGAGCAGGCGTCCATCGATCTGCTGCGCACCACCGAATACGGCACGATCCGCGACATCCTGGTGGCGCGCTACCTCACCGCGAAGGCCCGCACCCTGACCCATCACGACACCCGATCCGACATCTCGCCCGACACCGCCCCGGACCGCGCGGCCGGTTCGCTGGTACATCCGCATCCGGCCGCGCTGATCCAAGGCGCGATCCACTTCTACAACCACGCGGCGACGGCAGGCAGCTCCCGCGGCTCGACCGGTGTCCTACGGGCCCTCGCCGCCGCGGGCAGTGCCGAGCTGCGACGGGCGAATCCTCTGCATCGCAAGGGAAATGGCGAGATATCACCGGCGGACAGCGAATTCGACACCATCGCCCAGACGATCAACGATCTGGTCCTGATCACCGTCAGCCGCCGAAACCGCTTCACGGACAACGAGATCGAACATCTACTCGCCATGGTCGACCCGATGTACTACTACATCACCTCCGGCCGGAACTGACCGGATCGCTTGCCGGTCAACCTGTTCGGCGTGGCCGCTGTTCTGCCGCCTGTCGGCGCGGCGGGTGGCCCGGGGGATGTCGGCTGAATTTGAGGTGAGGATCGACGCCTCGGCCCGTCGGCGGCCAAACGTTCTGCACCGAAACGGCAGGGATGACAGTCGATCTCGCGGCTGACCAGACAAGCCGGGATCGCTTGCCGGACAGTGGTTTCCGCGGCTGGATCACGGTCTCGGTGGGGTGGTCACCCCCGGTCGGCGACCAGCTCGGGTTCGGCCGGGGCGGGGTGTTCGCGGCGCGGTAGGAGCAGGGGAGTGGCCAGCATCAGGATTCCGGCCACGGCGATGGTGGTGCGCGGGGTGGTGAGCGAGGCCAGGACGCCGCCGAGGGCGGTGAGGCTCGCTATGGTGGCGCGCTGCGTGATGGTCCAGGCCGACAGCGCGCGGGCGACGCGGTCGGGCGGCAACTGCTCGAGACGGTAGGTCGCCAGCAGCGGCATGAATACGCCGATGCACAGGATCAGGCCGAATTGGAGCACCGCGATCAGGACCAGACCGGGGATGCCGGGACCGACGAAGGCCAGGCCGACCGGCCAGCAGGCGCGCAGGCTGCCGGCGGTGAGCATCACCCGATGACGGCCGAAACGCCGGGTGAGCGGGCGGGACAGCCGCGAGCCGATCAGTCCGCCGGTGCAGGGCAGCGCGAAGGCCAGCCCGTATTGCCAGGGAGCGAAGCCGAGGTGGCCGACCATGAGCACGATCAGCGGTGGTTCGGCGGCCAGGAGCAGGCCGCCGGTGAGTGCGCTGTTGGCCAGCAGCAGGCGCAGCTGTCGATGTCCGAGCAGGTAACGCCAGCCGTCCACCAGTTCGCTCAGCCGCATGCCCGCGGGGCGTTCGTGCGCGGGATGCGGTTCGCCGCCGCCGATCGCCCGGAGACTCAGCGCGGACAGCAGATAGCTCGTCGCGTCCATGATCACGGTCACCACCGGACCCAGCAGGCCCATCGCGGCGCCGCCCAGCGGTGGCCCGACCGTCGTCGATGTCCAGGTGGCCGATTCGAATCGGGCGTTGGCGATGATCAGGTTCTCCTGCGGGACAATGCTTTTCAGATACGCGCCACTCGCGGCCTTGAAGGTGATCTCCGCGGCCGCGGTCACCGTCGAGACGATGAGCAGCTGCGCGAAGCTCAGCAGGCCCAGCGCGAAGGTCAGCGGGATCGTGGCCAGGACCGCGAACCGGGCCAGATCCATCGTCATCATCACCGGGCGTTTGCGCCGGAACTCCATCCACGGCCCCAGCGGCACCGCGATCAGCGCGCCCACCGCCGGGCCCGCGGCCGACAGCGCCGACACCTCGCCGGGCCCGGCGTGCAGCACCCGCACCGCGATCAGCGGCAACGCGCCGAAACCGAGCCCGGACCCGTAGGCGCTGATCACATACGCCGCCCACAACCATCCGAATCGTCGCCCCAGCGACCTGTCACCCGAACCGCGCACCGGCGCATCACCCCATTCGCACAACCTCACGTTGACCAGCGGAATGAAACCAGTCCGGGCACGAGCGAATCAAACAACCGCGTCGTCGGCGCGCCACAACGATCGGTTGTGTCGAGTGGGTGAACCGGTAGACCGATCCGAGCCGCCGACCATTCTGCAACATTGCAATATATTTTGTGGTCTTGTACGGTCGCCTGGTGACCAGCACCACGGCAGAGTCGCCGTCCACGCAGCTCCGGTTCGATGTCCGCGATCCGGCGACCGGCGCGGTCGTCGGCCGCTATCCGGTGCACACCGAGGTCGATGTCGCGGCCGCGGTGGCGCGCGCCCGCGAGGCGGGAACATGGTGGGCCGCACTGGGATTCGCCGAACGCGCCCGCCGCCTGGATCGCTGGCGCGCCGAGGTGACCCGCGGCCGCGACGATCTCGCCCGGATCATGCGGCAGGAGATGGGCAAACCGCTCTCGGACGCCAAACTCGAGATCGCGATGGCGCTGGAACACCTGAAGTGGGCCGCGCGCAATGCCGAACGGGTACTCGGGCCGAAGTCGGTGCACGCGAGTCTGCTCACGATCAATCAGTCCTGCCGCGTCGAGTACCGGCCGTACGGCGTGGTCGGGGTGATCGGGCCGTGGAACTATCCGGTGTTCACCCCGCTGGGCTCGATCTCGTTCGCGCTCGCGGCGGGAAACGCGGTGGTGTTCAAGCCGAGTGAGTACACCCCGGGCGTCGGTGCCTGGCTCGCCGAGGCATTCGCGCGCGCGGTGCCGGAAAGCCCTGTGGTGCAGGTGATCACCGGTGACGGTGCAACCGGGGCGGCGCTGTGCCGCAGCGGCGTCGGCAAGATCGGTTTCACCGGTTCGACCGCGACCGGCAAACGGGTGATGGCCGCCTGCGCGGAGACGCTCACGCCGGTGCTGATGGAATGCGGCGGTAAGGACGCGCTGGTCGTCGATGCGGACGCCGATCTGGCCGCCGCGGCCGATGCGGCCCTGTGGGGCGGCATGTCCAACGCCGGGCAGACCTGCCTGGGCGTGGAGCGGATCTACGTGCATACCGACGTGTACGACGAATTCCTCGGCAGGCTGGTCGATCTCGCCCGCGAGGTGCACGCCGGTCGCGGCGCGGCCAAGATCGGCCCGATCACCATGCCCAAACAGCTCGACGTGATCCGCCGCCATCTCGAGGACGCGGTGCTGCGCGGCGCGCGGGTGCTGCTCGGCGGTCCGGACGCGATCGAGGGGCAGTTCGTGCAGCCGACGATCCTGGCCGATGTCCCCGAGGACGCCGCGGCCGTGGTCGAGGAGACCTTCGGCCCCACCCTGACCGTGGCGCGCGTCGCCGATATGGACGAGGCCGTCGCACGGGTCAACGCCAGCGTCTACGGCCTGGGCGCGACCGTGTTCGCCCGCCGCGACGGCCGCGCGATCGCCGATCGCATCGAATCCGGCGGTGTGTCGATCAACGCGTTCGTCGCCCACGCCACCATCCCGACCCTGCCGCTCGGCGGTGTGCGGGAGTCCGGCTTCGGCCGGGTGCACGGTCCGGACGGGCTGCGCGAATTCGCCTACGCGAAATCCACCACGCGCCAACTGTTCTCGTCGCCGCTGGCACTGACCACCTTCACCCGCAGCGCCCGCGTGGACGCTGTTGTCGATCGGCTGGTCTCGGTGCTGCACGGGCGATCCGGGTGAGCGCGATCCGCCGTCGAGGCGAACGGCCGTGAATTCACCTGCGGGATGGAGTAATTCCGATGAGTAGGTCCGATACCGATCGTGGCTCGGTGCGCGCGCGGGCGGTGCGGCGCGGCTGCGCGCTGACGGTTCGGCCGCTGGCCGCGCTCGCGCCGGTGGACGCCCGCACATTGCAACTCGCGCGTCCGGTGATCGATCAGATGTTGCGTACGGCCGCACCGATGCTGCGCGGTACGCAGCTCGAACAGCTCCGGATGATCACGGCGGACGGCAAGCAGATCCGCGGTGAATGGGTGCGCGGACCACGGGTGACGGACGCCGACCGCGTCGTGTTGTACGTGCACGGCGGTGGATTCGTCGCGGGTTCCGCGGCCGCCTATCGAGGTGTGGTGTCGCGGCTGTCCACGGCCACCCGCATGCCGGTTTTCAGCGTCGACTACCGGCTCGCCCCGGAATATCCGTTTCCCGCTGCGGCACAGGATGTTTCGGCCGCCTATCGGCAACTCCTCGCGCGGGTGGGCAGCGCGGATCGAATTGTCGTGGCCGGTGATTCGGCGGGTGGATTCCTCGCCGCGCAACTCGCCATCGAACTCGCCCGCACGGGTCAGGCCCCGCCCGCGGCGCTGGTGCTGTTCTCCCCGATGACGGATCTGAGCCTGAGCCTGGCGGCCGATCATCCCGGCGCCCGCCGCGAGGGTCTGCTCTCGATTCCGGTGTCCCGCAAGGCGATAGCCCAGTTCACCAGCGATCCGCTGGATCTGCGCCCCGAACCGGGCATGCGGCTGCCCCCGGCGCTGATCCACACCAGCGACGCCGAATTCTTCGGCGCCGACGCCGCCGTGCTCGCGCAACGCTGGAGTGCGACCGGAGCGCCGTGCGACCTGCAGATCTGGCCGGACCAGATGCACGTCTTCCAGGCGCTTCCGGCGCTGATCCCCGAATCCCGCCTCGCCTACCGGGCCGCCGCCCGGTTCATCCGATCGGTGCTGCCCCCCGAGGCCCTCGCCGTCTGATCACTTGGCGCAGCCGGTGAGCACCTTCTTGATCGCGTCGTGTTCGGCCTGATCGATGGTCAGCTTGTATTTGGTCTTGGTGGCCACCCATTTGATGGTGTACGCGCACTGATCCTTCTCCGGCAGCCAGTGCGCCGGATCCTGATCGCCCTTCTGCCGGTTGGAACGCGCCGACACGACCTGGAGTTGGTCGAGGTCGTTGGCGAAGTTCTTGCGCTGCTCCTTGGTCCATTTACTGGTGCCCGAGCGCGCGGCCTCGGCCAGCGGGACGACGTGGTCCAGATCGGTCTCACCGGCGTCCTTGATGACCACCCCGTCGTAGGCCGAGACCCAGGTGCCCGAAACAGCACGGCACTTGTCGTCGGTCTTGACGTCGGTGCCCTGGTTCTTCAGCGCGACCTCGCGGGTGTCGCAGCCCTTGCCCTGGCCGATCCAGTGCGGCCAGTCCTCACGGTTGTAGTTGACCTTCTCCTCGGCGGCGACGGTCAACTTGTCCAGCTGTGTCAATGCCGTGGACGCCTGAGCGGTGCTGGCACCGGTGCCGGAGCCGGACTTGGCACCGGAGTCCGAGGTCCCTCCTCTGCTGGCCCACCACGACGCCGCGGCAATCACCACGACCACGACCAGAATCGCCAACTTCGCCCAGACCGAGGACAGGACCGACTTCGAACTCGCCACTACCCACTCACAACTCTCGAAATACGAACCAGCAAAACGTGATCCCATCATGACGGATCGGGCCGAGTTATGCGTGAGCAACCCCCGGGGTCTTGCTCACATCGTTGCCAGGATCCGTAGGCGCAGAGGTGTTTTCATGCGCTGATCAGTGATTATCCTGTGGCACAGCGCTTTCGACACCGAAAACGGCGTCGCGCCCATCGAATCGGATTCGATGGGCGCGACGCCGGGTCTTGCGGACGCGGTTCTCACCGCGTCCGGGCGACGGATCTCAGTTCGACAGCCGGGCCTCGATCGCCTCGATGATGCGCGGCCGCAGTTCCTCGGTACGCACGATCGCATCGACCGAACCGACCTCGACCGCGCGTTGAATGCTGTGCACGCGATCGAATTCCGCGGCCACCTCGCCGAGCTTCTCGGCCCGGACCGAGGTCCGGGTCTCGTCGAGTTCGGCGGTCAGCGCCGCCCGGTCCGCACCGGTCGCGTTGCTCGCCCGCGACTCCATTTCGCGCACCCGGGGATCGGTCGCGGTGCGGGTGTCCACCTCGCCGGAGAACACCACGGCCGCGGCCGGGGCGCCACCGAGCACCGAGGCGAACGAACCCTCCAGCGCCAGCACCGTCATATTCGGGTTGAGCGCCTTGGAGAACACCACGAACGCGCCGCCGTGGTACCGCGAGATCACGGTGAACACGATGGGACCCTCGAAGTTGACGATCGCACGGCCGATCTCGGCGCCGTATTCGAGCTGCAACTTGCGCATCGACTCGGGCGATCCGTCGAAGCCGGACAGGTTCGCCAGCACCACCAGCGGCCGGTTGCCGCTGGCCGCGTTGATCGCCCGCGCCGCCTTCTTCGAGGACTGCGGGAACAGCGTGCCCGCGGTGTAGGTGTCCGGGCCGTCGGTCGGGGTGTAACCGCGCCGCGGCACACCGCGCGACTCGATACCCAACAGGCACACCGGAATTCCGCCGAGGTGTGCGTCCTGCACGACGGCGGTCTCCGCGTCGGCCATACCCGCCCAGCGCTCCAGCACCGGGTGGTCCTGATCCGACAGCGCCCGCATCACGGTCCGAATATCGAAGGGCTTCTTGCGATCCGGGTTCTTCGCGCTGGAGAAGATCTCCCCGACGGTGCCGAAATCGCTGTCCGCCAACACATGCGGGTATCCGGAGACGTCACGATCGACCGGGTCGCCGGTCGACGCCCGCCGCGGCGACTGCTCGCCGGGCACGACGTAGGTGTGATCGTAGTGCGACATCAGAATGGCCCGCGCCGCAGTCAGATTCGGCGCCCAGTACTGCGCCTGACCGTTGGGACCCATCACGCGGTCGTAACCGCCGATGCCGAAGTTGTCCTCGGCCGACACGCCACCGGAGAAGTCCAGTGCCTGCTTACCGGTCAGCACCATCGTGGAATCCGGTGTCATGACCAGGATGCCGCGCGTGTGCATCAACATGGTGGCCTCGGCGTTCCAGTACGGCTGCGCGCCGACGTTGATGCCGGTGACCACGAGGTTGATCTCGCCGCCGTCCTGGGTGAACTCGACGATCCGCTTGAGCGCCGCGGCCACCCAGTCCATGTTCTCGGTACCGGACTTCATCGAGATCCGGGCGCCCGAGGACAGCGTGTACCACTCCAGCGGCACCCGCATCTGCTCGGCCAGATCCAGCGCCGCGATCACCCGGCGGCACTCCGGTTCCGACAGTGCGCCGAGGGATTTGGTCGGATCGCCGAGCAGCACGACACGGGTCAGGCCGTCGGGATAGCGCTCGGTCGCGGTGCTCACCACACCCGCGACCATCGCCGCGGTGTTGTGTCCGCGCGGCCGGTCCACGCGCACCAGCGCGTGGTTCTCGTCGAGGTCGTACTCGGTGAAATCGCCCAGCAGACCGGTCAATTCGTACGGGTAGACGGTGTTGCGGCTGCTCGCGCGCAGCACCTTCTGCCGGTACTCGTCCAGCGGCTCGACCGCCTCGTCGGTGCGTTCGCCGACGATCGTCTCCGTGCCGCCGGTCGGATCGAAGCAGATCCGGATGGCGACCTTGGTCAGCTCACCGGTCTCCTGGTCCCGCTCGCGGGCGATGATCAGGATCTCCTCCAGCCCCGCGCCGATCGTGGTCGGCTCGACGCGCGCGACGATCGTCGCGAACTCCGCGGCCGTCAGATCGATCGGCGGCCAGATGTACATGACGATGCGGTTGGTGTTGAACCGCTTCGCCGAACGTCGCCGGGACTGCGCGCGCCGGATCGAGTCCAGGCAGGTGGCGATCGTCGCCTCGGCGGTCGGCAGCGCGAGCAGCCGGCCGTCGTGTTCACGCAGCGGGGTCAGGTCGCGGACCTGGGCGAAGGCGATCAGCCGCTCATCGGCCGGGTTCTCCTTCGCGACACCGCGGAACAGATACACCTCGTCGTCGTCCGAAGACGGCAACCGGGTCAGATCGAACTTGCGCAGCCGCTTCATCTGCATCCGCTCCGCGATGTACGGGTGCAGACCGCGGATCAGCCGCTCCTCGGCCATACCGGTCGAGGTGGGGCGGAAGGTGAAGTGGTGGTGCATGACCGCGCCGCCGCTACCGGCGACGGTGGTGGTGATGCGGTGCACCTGGTTCGGCAGCGGATGCGCGGCCAGCACTTCCTGCAGGGCCACGGCCATCGCGTCGAAGTCCTCGGGCTGGTGCTCCCAGCCGAGGTAGATGTCGGCCTCGATGGACATCGTGCCGGTGGCCAGTTCGGCCAGGCCGCGCAGCGCGGTGTCCAGGGCGTCGAAGCTGACCGCGGCCGAAACCAGGCTGGTGCCACGACGTTCGGCGATCACGAAGGAGCAGTCGCCGACCTGCTGGGTGCGCACATCGCTCAGACCCTTGTTGCCGTAGTAGCGGCGGGTCAGCACCTCGAGCATCACCGAGTTGTCCAGGCTGCCGCGGACCAGACGCTGGCCCAGCAGCCGCACCAGCGGCTCGGTGCTGCGCACGGTCTCGGCGATCCGCTCGGCGCGATCCGCCGAATCCGGGTGAGCGTCCAAGTGCCGCAGGTGTTTCCGGACGTTGGTGTAGACGCGCGCCCGGTTGCGGCGCAGCAGCGGCTGGCCGTACCAGGCGTACACCAGACCGCGGGTGAGGTCGGCGACCACCGGGAAACGCACCTGCGTCGCGGTGACCAGGCGCTCGAGCGCCAGGCCGACCGGCTCGCGCAGCACCCGGTCCGGCACCGGCTCGCGCAGCCACTCGCGCAACAGTGTGGTGATCACGGTGACGGTGTCCGCCGGACGCTGCTGCGCCAGGAAGATCCGGAACACCGCGCCCTCGAGGTCGGGGGTGCGGTCCAGATCGCTGATCCCATAGTGCGCCAACGCATTCGACAGCCGCGTCCGGTACGCCTCGGGCAGGCCCGCCCGCTCGACGTCCAGGCTCTGCAGGTAGGTGTGGAAGTACTCGCGGGCGCTGTGCACGTGGCCGTGCTCGCCCTCCTCGTCCCACGACCGGTTGTGGCTGAGTTCGGCGAGGTCCGCGAACATCTGCACGAGTTCGAGTTCCTCGGCCAGCGGCCGGTGGTTGTTCGCGATCGAGGCCCGGCGCGCGGCCAGGTAGTCCTCGACCACGCGGCTCTCGTCGTGCGGGTCGACGTCGAAGCCGAGCAGCAGACTGCGCAGATCCTGCAGTCCCCGCGCCAGCCGCTCGTCCGGGCTGACCGAATCCGATTCGCTGGGCAGATCCAGTTCGACGGTGGCGCTGGTGGTGTCCTCGGTCTCCTCGCCCTCGTCGGCGAGCGGCTCGAGCCGCAACAGCGGGGCGCCGGTCTCGACCTGACTGCCGACCGAGACGCCGCACTCCTTGACCCGGGCGCGGAACGGCGCGCGCAGCACCGTCTCCATCTTCATGCTCTCCAGCACCAGTACCGGTGCGCCCGCCTCGACCTCGTCGCCGACCGACAGCGGCATCGCGACGACCAGCGCGGGCGCGGGGGAGCGCACGACGCCGCCCTCGTCGCGGCTGATCCGGTGGGTGACGCCCTCGACGTCGACCAGGTGGGTCGGCCCGTGTGTGCCGGTGATCAGCCGGTAGCGGCTGCCGTTCACCACGACATGGCAGGTGTGGCTGTCGAAACGCTCGAGATCGACTGCGGCGGTACGGATCTCGTCGCCGACCTCGATGCCGATCCGGAACCGGTGCGCACCGATGCGGGCCACCCGCACGCGGTAGGTGACCCCGCGCAGCTTCAGATCCAGCGGACGGCCACTCTCGTGCTGCACCTGCGGACGTCCGCCCGACGCGGTGGACAGCAGCCGGTGCCGCTCGACGCGCTCCTCTTCCTCGTAGGCGTCGATGGCCGCGGCGGCCAGCGCGACCGCGGAGTGCCGGTGCGAGATCAGGCGTCCCTCACCGCGCACGCGGTCGATCCAGCCGGTGTCGGCGCTGGCGTCGATGACCTCGGGCTGGTTCAGCAGATCCAGCACGAAACTCTTGTTGGTCGCGCCGCCCTCGATGACGACGCGGGTCTGCCCGACCGCGCGCCGCAACCGGCCCAGGGCCTCGTCGCGGTTGCGGCCGTAGGCGATGATCTTGGCGATCATGGAGTCGAAGGCGGCCGGAATCGTGTCGCCCTCGCTGACCCCGGTGTCCACCCGGATGCCCGGTCCCGCAGGCAGATCCAGGCGTTCGATGCGGCCCGGCGCGGGCGCGAAGTCGCGATCGGGATCCTCGGCGTTCAGGCGTGCCTCGATGGCGTGACCGCGCTCGACCGGCGGCTCACCCTCCAGCTTGCCGCCCGAGGCGACCAGCAGCTGCGCGCGCACCAGATCGAATCCGGTGGTGGACTCGGTGATCGGGTGCTCGACCTGGAGGCGCGTGTTGACCTCGAGGAAGGCGAACAGTTGCTCGCCCGGGTGGTACAGGAATTCGACGGTCGCCGCGCCGCGGTAACCGACGGTGACCGCGAGCCGTTCGGCCGACGCCTTGAGGTCGGCGGTCTGCTCGGCGCTCAGCACCGGCGAGGCCGATTCCTCGATGATCTTCTGGTTGCGGCGCTGCACCGAACAGTCGCGCACACCCAGCGCCCACGCGGTGCCCTGACCGTCGGCGATCACCTGGACTTCGACGTGCCGGGCGCCGGTGACCAGGCGCTCCAGGAAGACGACGCCGCTGCCGAAGGCGCGCGCGGCCTCCTGGCTGGTGCGCTCGTAGGCGTCGACCAGGTCGGCCTCGTTGGTGATGACGCGGATACCGCGCCCGCCACCACCCGCGGTGGCCTTGAGCATCAGCGGGTAGCCGATCTCACCGGCGGCGGTCACGGCCGCCTCGACGGATTCGACCGCGCCGCGGCTCCACGGCGCGACCGGGACGCCGACCTCCTCGGCGATCAGCTTCGCGCCGATCTTGTCGCCGAGTTTGCGCATGGCGTCGGCGCTGGGGCCGATGAAGGTGATGCCGATCTGGTCGCACAGTTCCGCGAAAGCGGGATCCTCGGCGACGAAACCCCAACCGACCCAGGCGGAATCGGCCTTGGTCGCGACCAGGGCGCGCTCGAGGGCCTTGAGGTCCAGGTACGGGCGGGCCGAGGCCGGGCCCAGATCGTAGGCGACGTCGGCCTCGCGCACGAATGTCGCGTTCCGGTCGACATCGGTGTACAGGGCAATGGTTTGGATCGCCTGCCCCGTTTCCGCGGCCAGATCTCGAGCGGCGTGGATGAGGCGCATGGCGGCCTCGCCCCGGTTCACGATGGCGATGCGGCTGAACACTCGCCAACTCCTTTCATGGGCCTTGAGACGGGTGTGGTTGTGCGTAGTCTGCACCCAATAGAGGGATATGTGCACGGCGTATGAGTGTTACTCGCACGTATCCTCGAACTTTGCCCCGTCGGAGGCATGTGACGCCGCATCGGAGTGTCCGGGCAGTTGGTGCGAATCGCCGCCCGCGAGACTCGAATCGGCTCACGCGGCGAGCAGTACCGGTGCGGCCGGAGCGATGGTCGGTGGTTCGGCCTCGGCGTGCGTCGGGACGGGTTCGCCCGCGGTCTGCCGGTGCAGTACCAGTCGCGCGACCAGTCCGACGCCGATGGCGATGATCAGCGAAATGCCAAGTCCCGCCAGGGGATTGCCGGTGACCGTGCTGCCGAGGTAGCCCAGCGCGGTGGCGTAGCACGACCACAGCAGCGATCCGAGCAGCGAGGCGGGGGTGAACCGGCGCAGTCGCCAGCCCAGGGTTCCGGCCAGTGCCGCGCCCGCGGTGCCGCCCGCGGGCAGCCAGCGCCCGCCGATGAACGCCGCCGCGCCATAGCGTTCGGCCCGCTCGAGCAGCCACGTCGTCACGCGGGCGGTGGCGCGGCCGCGCGCGAGCGGGCCGAGCAGTCGCGTGCCGCCCCAGCGTCCGGCCGCGTAGAACAGGTGATCGGAGATCGAACAGCCCAGCGTGGCGATCAGGATCACGCCGATCGGGGAGGCATGGGTCACCGCGGCCAGTGCGCCCAGGCCGACCAGTGTCGGCTCGGTGGGTGCCACCGGAACGACGGCAACCACGAACGCGGTGATCAGCGCTGCGAGGGTCATGATGATCAGCATGCGCGGCGCCGCTGGTAGCTCCCTGTGAGCGAACTGTGGGATCGCTCGCGGTGTGTGCCCGCTCGGGAAGAGAGCCGAAATGGCTTGTCAGTCCGGGCAACCCGAATCGGTCTGCGCCCGGATCGCGGTGCCCATCCAGCGCCGCAGATAACGCCGGAGTTCGGTGTCGGTGCGCGGGGGGTTACCGGGTGCGAGGAAGAACGACTGCATGGTCCGCAGCACGTATTCGACCAGTTCGGCCAGGGCGGGATCGTCGTAGCCGTGCTTGTCCCAGTCCACGTCGAAACGCCGGATCATGGTGACGCCGAACGCCTGTGCCTCCTCGGAGGTCAGGCTCTCGGGTTGCAGATTCGAGTAGGTGCTCGACAGCAGAATCCCCAGATGCGGCGTGGACCGCACCTCGGACAGTGTGAAGACCACGCCCTCGGTGAGCGCGTCGACCGGATCGTCGATCCCGCTGACCTGCTGCGCGAGCCGATCCAGGAAGCCGTCCACCGACGCGAACGCCGCGGCCCGCATCAGCGCGTCCGAACTCGGGAAGTACCGGTACACCGTCTGCCGGATCACCCCGAGCGATTCGGCCACCTCGGCGATATTGACCTCCGAGCCGGTCCGCCCGATCAATTCCACGGCCGCCGCGACGATCCGCCGCGCCGCCTCCTCGTCACTGTCCGGTGGGCTCCCGCCCCACCCGCGTCGTCGTGCCACTGCCCTGCTTCCTCGGCTCGGACCGGTGTCGCGGGGTGTTCCCCCCGATCGAATCGGCCCTCGACGCTACCAGGAAACCGTTCGATGCCTGGTGGCGGCATTGTTCGCGAATCCAATCATACAAACATACGTGCCTATGTATGATCGTCTTGTCTAACGGCCTGCGCGGGCGACGATGCCCGGACGAACGATGGAGGTAGTGCAGGTGACCGACCTACACGTCCGCAAGATGCGATTCGCATTCGCGGACTACGACGTGCCGTTCCTGTGGAACGAGCGCAATCCCGCGTTCTCGTCGATGGCCAATGCGGTGTCGTTCCTGGCTATCGGCTTCGAGAAGATGATCGTGAACATGATTCGCGAGGCGATGCCGCGGATCACCGATCCCGAGGTGGCCGCGGAGGCCGACGCGTTCGTGCGGCAGGAGGGGCAGCACTCGACCGCGCACCGCCAGCACGTCAACGGCCTGATCCGGCGTTATCCGCGGCTGCGCGAGACGTTGGACGAGGTCATCGGCGAATTCGACTCGCTCACCGTGAACACCTCGCTGGACTACCGCCTCGCCTACACCGCCGACCTCGAGGCCACCTTCACCCCGGTGTTCAAGCTGATGCTGGACAACGACGCCTCGCTGTTCGCGCCCGGTGACGACCGGGTCGCCTCGCTGTTCATCTGGCATTTCGTGGAGGAGGTCGAGCACCGCAGCTCCGCGCTGATCATCTTCGATTCGATCGTGGGCAGCGACGTCTACCGGATGCGCATGGCGCCCTCGATCTTCCGGCACGTGATGAAGGTGATCCGGATCGCGTGCGTGGGCTTCAACGCCCATGTGCCGCTGGCGGATCGGCAGGTCGACGCGCTGTCCATGTTCGCGATGCACCGGCACCGTCGCCGGCTGGGCCGGTTCATCCCGCCGCTGCGGGTGCCCGACAACGGCGCCATGCCGCGCGCGTTCACCGAGTTGCCGCTGCGTGAGCAGTTGGTCGCGCTGGGCGGCATCGTCCGCAGCCAGATGCCCAAACACAATCCCGAGCACGAGAATCTGCCGGATCTGGCCGATCTGTGGTTCCGGCGGTACGACGAGGGTTATGACGTAACCCTGTGGTACACAGCCGAACTGGCCGATTCGAAGTAAGGGGTCCGCATGTCCGATCACTGTTCGCCGACGTTCTCCCGGCTGGCGACCGAGATGGGCTTCTCCTGCCGGACCGAGGGCGGGCTCGTCGCGTTCCGCAATCCGTTCGGGCTGGAGAACTGGACGTTGCCGGTGCTCGAGGTGCTGATCATCCTGGGCGCGGTGCTGACGCTGGTGCACGCGATCCGGCGGCTGCGTCGCGAGGGTGATCCCACCAATCTGGTGCTCTGGCTGGGTGCGACGGCCTATCTGTTCATCATCGAACCGCCGCTGTACTTTCCGGCCGCGTTCGGGATCGACGGATATGTGGACACGATGTTCGCGCACAACGTGTTCACGGTCGATTTCCTGTGGGGCCGGTTGCCGCTGTACATCGTGGCGATCTATCCGTTCATGGCCACGATCGCCTACGAGATCGTGCGCATGCTCGGGGTTTTCCGGCGGTACGGGGTGCTGCTGGGGGCGATCTGCGTGGGCTTCGTGCATCACGCGTTCTATGAGATCTTCGATCATCTCGGCCCGCAGTTGAAGTGGTGGGAGTGGTCCACCGGTAATTCGCTCAATCAGCCGATGTTCGATTCGGTGCCGTTGTCGAGTGTGGTGGTGTTCGCCGCGCTGTGGCCGATGTCGCTGGCCTTCTTCGTGCAGCTGTTCGTCGGGCGGCATGTGGATGCCGGACGCAAATTGAGTGCGCCGCAACTGATTTGGCGGACGATCGCGATCGGGATCCTGGGTTCGGCGGGTACCGGGGTGCTGCCGATTCCGGCCACGGTGCTCGGGGCGAACAACATCACCGTGCGCGGCTGGCTCTATGCCGCGGAACTGGTGGTGTTGAGCGCCATCGCGATTCCGATCCTGGTGCGGCAGTGGCTGCGGCTGCGGCGCGGTGAGGTTCCGGCCTACTCGGACAACGTCGTTCGCGTCTACAGCGTGGTGTACCTGGTGGTGCTGGCCGTGCTGTGGATCGCCGCGCTACCGGATTTCCTGCACTCCTCGCACGGCTGGGCGCGCAATGCCGGTCCGGTGGGCAACATCTGGTACACGATCGCCTGCTTCGTCATCGGGATCCTGTGTGCGGCAGCGGTATCCGGCACATCGCGGTCGCGGGACGCGGCATCCGCCGGGACTTCGCGGGAGGTGGCCGCGGCGGCCGGATAGCGCGGGAGGGTCCTCGGGGCGACGGCCCGTGACTCCGAGGACATCTTTCGCCGGGGCAACCGTGAAGCGGCAGTGCGGGATTCGTCGCGGGACTACGATGTGCGGCATGACGGACGATGTCGCGCTCGATGTGAATCAACCCTCGAAGGCTCGGATATACGACTACTTCCTGGGCGGCAAGGACAACTATCCGTCCGATCGGGCCGCGGCCGCCCAGGTGGAGAAGGCGTTCCCGAATATTCGGCGGGCCGCGCGCGAGAACCGGAACTTCATGGTGAAGGCGACGAAGTTCCTGGCCGGTGAGCGCGGCATCCGGCGTTTCCTGGACCTGGGCACCGGCATTCCCACCGCGCCGAATCTGCATCAGGTGGTGCACGAGATCCAGCCCGAGAGCCGCATTGTCTACGTCGACAACGATCCGGTGGTGCTGGCCCACGCGCAGGCCTTCGGCAGTCTGGACGGCACCGCTGAGGGGCTGGTCGACTTCCTCAACATCGATCTCACCGACATCGATCGGCTGATCGAATCCGAGGAATTCCGGAATCTGCTGGACGAGCCGGTCGCCGTGTCCTGCTTCGGCATCCTGCATTTCTTCCCGGACCCGGTGCCCTACACGATCGTGGACAAGATCATGGCCGCCGTTCCGTCCGGCAGCTACCTGTCCATCACGCACGCGACTCCCGACCTCAATCCGGCATTGGCCGAGGTCGGGGAGGTGTATCGCAGTAACAAGATGGACGCCTTCCCGCGCACCCACGCGGAGATCTCGCATTTCTTCCGCGATCTCGAGCTGATCGAGCCCGGAGTCGTCGTCAGCCGGGTATGGCCGACCCCGGACGAGACGCCCGCCGGGGAAGTGGGCAATGCCAAGACCGCGGCCGAGCTCGACGCCGAGATCGCGTTCTTCTGCGGGATGGCGCGTAAGCCGTGAGCCATTTCGCGCGCGACTAGAATCGATCCCGGACCCTAGCCGGGAGGTCGTCGTGCGAGTCGTGGATTTCGATCACGTGGTGCTGAATGTCGCGGATGTCGAGCGATCCCTCGAATTCTATTGCGGCACATTGGGGTTGACTCCGGAGCGGGTCGAGGAATGGCGGGCCGGCCGGGTCCCGTTCCCGTCGGCCAGGGTGACCGAGCGGATGGTCATCGACCTCCAGCACCTGCCGCGCGGTGCGGCGAACGTCGATCACATCTGCCTGGTGGTCGAGCCGCTGGACTGGCAGGAGGTCATCGACTCCGGCGTGTTCACGGTTCGGGAGGGGCCGGTTCCGCGCTGGGGAGCCCGCGGGCGGGCGACCTCTGTCTACGTCGCCGACCCGGACGGCAATACCGTCGAATTGCGTTGGTATCCACAGGATTCCACGGACTGAACGGATATCGCGAGTATCAGCCCGTGTGGCAAGGACTTTCGGCGGTCGAGGTGGCGAGCAGCGACGGATCGACCGCGTCGGCCATGGCCTGATAACCCACCGGACCGGGATGCAGATGATCGGCGCTGCTGTCCACCGCGCCCAATACGCTCGGGTCGGCCGGGTCGCGCAGAGCGGCATCGAAATCCACCACGCCGTCGGCGATGTGCTGGGTGCGGATCCAGGCGTTGATCCGCTGCCGGGTCGCCTCGCTGTCCGGCGCGAGGACCGTCCCGTCGACGATGGCGTTCGAGGCGGGCAGCAGCGTGCCCAGCCAGATCTTGACGCCGCGGGCGTGCGCACGTTCGATGAGCTGGCGGTATCCGGCGATCATCTGATCGGCGTCGGGGCGGGGCAGCAGGCCCAGGTCGTTGATGCCCTCCTGTAGCAGTACTCCGGCGACTCCGGCCTGATCCAGGACGTCCCGATCGAAACGGGTCAGCCCGCTCGGTCCGAGCATGAGCGGTTCGCCGCTGTAGAGCAGGCGATTGCTGCCGATTCCGGCGTTCACCACCGAGATCGGGATCCCGGCCCGGTCCAGCACGTGTTGCAACTGGTCCGGGTAGCGCCCGTTGGTATCGGCGACGCCGCGATCGGCCGGAACGCTGAGCGGGGTGGACCCGACGAAGCCGTCGGTGATCGAGTCGCCGAACGCCACGACCGCGCGTACCGAACCGGGGGCCGCGACATCCACGCCCGAGACGTAAAGCCATGAGCCCGTGGTGGATCCGAATCGCCGACCGCTCGCCTGGGCGGTCAGATCGCCACTGCCTGCCGCCGAATAATAGGAGGTGGCGTTGGCATTCCAGTGCTTGGTCGGCGGACCCGCCGCGCCGGGCACGTAGACGCTCACCGCGAGCGGTTCGAATGCGTTGAACCGCAAGGAAACCGGGTCGCTGACCACATCGCCGCCGGGCGGCACGGTGATCGAGGGTTTTCCGCCGAAACGCACCGGTCGCGGGTCGCGAACCGCCGCCGCCGAGGTCCGCGCGCCCACACTCACCCGCCCGAAGGTCACCGGGGTGAGCCCGAACCGATTGGTCAGATGGATCCGCACCTCGGACCCGTCCAGATGCGGGGTGACGATCATGCGGAAGGTTTGATCGGTGACCTGGAGGGGGACCGGTCCGCCCGACGCGTCGACGGGCGCGATCGCATCGGTGGGACTCGCCAGCCAGCTCGCGACGAAATGGGTACCGCAGGTGCCGGGCGTCGCCGTGCTCGGCGGCGCGGCGGCCACCGTACCCGCGATCAACGCGCTCACGGCCGCGACCACTCCCGTGACACGCTGCCGCCGACCACCGAGCACGTCTCCGATGACGTTGCCGGAACCCACAATTCGCACCTTTCGTCGACTTCCACCACCTGCGTCCCGGACCGGGTGCCGTGCTGCCCGAGGGTTCCGGACGTCGACATTCGGAACGCGCTCTCAGCACCGCCACCCCGGTAAAACTGGACACTTTGCGGCGAAAGTGTCTACTAACCTAGATGCTGCAACTCGGTTCGTCCAGAGGATCCGGTACCGGCTCGGCGTCGCCCGTCAGTCGAGTGAACTCCGATGAGAGACTTTGCAGTTGGATCTATCAAACTCTCATCATCTGTGACATCATGAGTGATAGTTGGGGCAGAAATTTCTATCACCAAAGGCGTCGCGATCGCCGGGAGAGAGGCCGAGGATGTCCATCGAGGAGACGGCATCGACTTCCCCGCTGCGCCCGGTCGGTCCGGGCTCGGCGACCTGGCGCTGGGGCGTGGACTGGCGGTCGGTGCTGGCGAGCCGGGCGATCCTGCTGCTCGAGGTGGCGCACCCGGTGGTGGGTGCGGGCGTGCTCGACCATTCCGAATTCCTCAGTGACAGATGGGAACGCATCACCCGCACGCTCGCCTCGGTGCGCCGGATGAACGGTTTCCACGGCGCCGACGCGGCAGTGGCGGAAGGGTTGCGGCTACGGCAGCTCCACCGCGACATCTCCGGCACCGACGCGCAGGGGCGCCGCTACCACGCCTTGAATTCCGATGCCTACCTGTGGGTGCACGCAACCGGCTATGCCGGGCCCGCCGACGTCCGCCGGATGTTCGACGGCCGGATCGACGCCGAGCGGGAGGACGCGCTGTTCCGGGAATGGCGGGATATGGCCGCGGTGCTGCGGATTCCCGAACGGGTCGTCCCGGCCACCCGCGCGGAGTTCTGGGACTACTACCGGCATACGGTCGGCGACGTCCTCGAGCGCAACGCCGCCACCGACCTGCTGATCGACCTCGACCGCAAGCCCCTGCCGGTGCCACCGAAACTCACTGTGCCGCAACCGGTATGGAATGGTTTCGCGATCCCGTTGGCGGCGTTGCTGCGGCTGACCACCGCCGGTGTGCTACCGCCGCGATTCCGGGAGCGGATCGGGCTGGACTGGAATCGCGCGCGAGCGCGGCGGTTCGACCGCGCCGTCGGCACGGTCCGGGCGCTGGATCGGGTACTGCCGGACCGCGTCCGCCACCCGTTCGCCCATCGCGTCGAAGTACTGCCGGAAGGTCGAACGATCGCCGGAACACGCTGAAATCCGCTGCCCCGCCGACGAAGCCGGGAAGGACACCGATATGACCCAGCCGCCCGAGGATCGCGCGCCGCTGCCCCGCCGCACCGCCCGGCAGGACACCGACGCCGTGGACACCCGGTTCCTCGCCGACGAGATGTCGGCGTGGCTCTCGCCCGCTTACGGTGCGGCGAATGTGGTGATGCAGCTGGCGCGCGCCGGAATCGCCTACGGGGTGATGGAGAGCCGGGTCGACAGCGGCAACCTGCACAAACATCCGATCAAACGCGGCCGCACCACCATGACCTACATCGCGGTGGCCGTCGCCGGCACCGCCCGGGATCGGCGGATCTATCGCGAGGCGATCGACGCGGTCCACGCCCAGGTCCGCTCGACGCCGCGAAGTCCGGTGTCCTACAACGCCTTCGATCCGGACCTGCAACTCTGGGTCGCCGCGTGCATGGCCGCGGTGTTCCGTGACACCCGCCGCCTGCGGGGCGGTCGCACCTATCACGATCCCGACGACATCCACCGGGCCGCTTCGGTTTTCGCGACCACGCTGCAGGTGCCGCCGCGGCTGTGGCCCGCCGATCGCGAGGCGTTCGACCGCTACTGGAACGAGCAACTCGACGGGCTCGACTTCGACGACCGAATGCGCGAATTCCTCATCGGCATAGCGCGATTGGACTTCCTGCCGCGTCCGGTGCAGCTGCTGCTGGGGGACTGGGACCTGTTCATGACACTCGGCTACCTGCCGCCGCAACTGCGCGCGAAGCTGGGTTTCGACTGGACCGCGGCCGAACAACGCCGCTTCGACCGCTGGCAGCGCGGTCTGGCGGCCCTGGACCGGCTCACCCCGCGCGCGGTGGTCCGGCTGGGCATGCTCGCCACGATCTGGGATATGCGGCTGCGCTACGTCATCGGCGCGACCATCGTGTGATTACTTGTCCGACAACAACTCTCACCACAGGAACGAGGTACCGTGACCACCACTGAATCCGCCGCGGACGACATTGTCCCGTCGTCGGAACAGCCTGACGCACAACTCGATTCGCGCGAGCGGGCGCTGGCCGAGGACGTGCGGTGGTTCCTCGGCTCACCGCTGGGCGGCGTCTTCGGCGGGCTGGCCCTGGACCAGGTCGCCTACCGCCGGATCGCCGCGGCCGTGGACCGCACCGGACGTTTCGCCGACAATTTCACCGATCGCGGCGTGCGCAGCGCGGCCTTCACCGCGCTCATGGCATTCGGCGATCCGACCGACCGGGAGACGTTCCGGGGCGATCTCAAGCGCCTGCACGCGGACGTGAAGGGAACGGGCCGAGGCGAATTCGCCGAAGACCGCTACAGCGCCCTGGCTCCCGAACTGTGGATCTGGGTGGCGGTCAGTTCGCTGCACGTGTTCTACCGGGCCTACCTGACCATCGGCGCGCCGCGACTGGACGAGCGGGATCGGGAACTGGTCTACCGGACCATGCGCGCGGAGATGGCGTACCTCGAATTGCCCAGTCGCGCGGGCAAACTGCCCGAGACGGTGCGGGAGATGCTCGACTACTACGACCAGGTCGCCGCCACCGAACTGGCCGACAACGAGTTCCTGCGCTTCGCCCGCCGCGGCTTCCTCGCGCCACCGCCGTCGAAGATCCTGATCCCGCCGGGCCTGCATCCGGTGCTCGCCCCGATCTGGCGAGTCCTGGTGAAGCTGGCCGCCCGGCCCACCATCGTCTGCTCGGACGCGGTGGCCCATCCGCGGATGCGGGAGCTGTTCGGGGTCCGCGCCACCGCCCGGGACCGGCTGGAGTTCGCGATCTACGTGCGGATCCTGCGGGTCGCGTGGCGGCGGCTGCCGCGCCGGTTGGCACTGTCGCCGTTGGCCTACAACCGTTATCGGTACGAGCGCATCCGGCGGCGGTATCGCAATGTCCTGCTGGACTCCTTCGCCGCGCCCTGAGCGATGCCGGATATCGAGGGTCTGCTCGGCACGTTGGTGGACGGACTGAGCCGGCTGGATCCCACCTCCCGCAGGATCGTCACCGCCGCCCGAATCTGCTTCACCGACAACGGTTTCGGCGAGACCACCATGCAGCGCATCGCCGATGCCGCGGGCGTCGGCGTGGCGACGGTGTACCGCCGCTTCGGACACAAACAGCACCTGGTGCGCCTGGCGATCATGGACGAGGCGCTACGCCTGGCGACCCGGCTGGCCGAGGTCGCCGAGCACACCACCGGCCCGGAACAGACCATGACCGAGGTCTTCGTGGCCTTCGTGCACGAGGCCGCCGCCCCGAAACTGCTCACCCGCAGCATCCGCGAATCACCCGCCGCCGGTGAGCTCACCGATTTCCTCACCGACGCCGACGCCGTCACCATGTCCCGGATGCTGGTCACCCCCCATCTGCAACGCTGGCAGACCACCGGCCAGATCCCCGCAGACCTCGACATCGCGATCGTCGCCGAACTCATCGCCCGCCTGATCATGTCCCTGATCGAAACCCCCACCTCGGTCATCCCGTTGCAGGACACCGACAAGGCCCGCGATTTCGCCCGCGGCTACCTGGTCCCACTCCTACAGACCTGGCGGGCCTGACAATTCCCACGGCCGCCCGGCCGAATCGGGGCACAGTGGACGGAAGCGACTGATTGCCACGGTTTTTCGGCCGCGGACCGGAAATCAAATGCGGCGTGTCCGCTGTGGCGCGCCGGATAGCCTCAATCGCGAGGGGGCATTCCGCGATGGATCGGTATGACGAATTTTCCCGGCTGGCAGGTGACCGCCGAGCGGATGCGCTCGGCGGCCACCTCGGTGGAGGTGTCGGTATTCGGGTATCGGTCGGGCGGGACGGCGCGCGACCCGCGCCGGTGCGGCGGTCGGCTATCGCCCGCTCCCGCCGACGTGGAGGGGACGTCGGCGGGTCTGGCCGGTATCCCGGTCGGACATCCGGTACTGGCCGCGGTCGAATGGTTCGAGGCCCACCGCGGCCCGGCCGGGGCGTATCTGGCGGCGTTGCGCGCGACACCGATCCTGATCACCAGCGTCAACACGGACGGATTCGCCTCCCGCCTCGGCGAGGGCGGGTGCCCGGGGGAACGCTGGCTGGTCAATTGGATGCCCGAACTCGTGCTGACCCGCAAGCAGGTCTACAGCGTCATGGTCTTCCACGAGATCCTCCTCGCGCACGACTTGGACAGCGGCACGATGCTGGCCATGCTCCGCGACCTCGCCGCCGATGTCTACGTTCCGATGGAGAAGATCCTGCGGCGTCTGAACCATATCGGCCGACCTCGGGGAATAACATTGCGGGAGAGCTGATTTCGGGTGAGCCGTCGATCGGCCGCTCGCGGCGTGATCGCCCTCGGTGGGTGGGCGAGGGTCGGGGAGTGCGGTGAACTCCTCGACCCGGGCGAGCCGGGTTGTGCATCCGCGGCCGCGGCTGGTGTATTGACCAACCGCGCCCCGCTCGCTAGTTTGGAACAAAAGTTAGGTTCGTTCGATCCGGAGGAAGTATGAGTGCGATCGACAAGTTCCGGTACGACGGCAGGCGCGTCCTCGTCGTCGGCGGTGCGACCGGAATGGGCGCTGCCGCCGCACATCTCGTGAAAGATCTGGGCGCCGAGGTCACGGTGATGGACAACGCGCCCGTCGACTACGCCACCGATCGGGTCGTCCCGATGGATCTGCGCGATCCCGATTCGATCGATGCCGCGGTCGACGCGCTGGCCGGTCCGGTGCACGCGGTCTTCGCCGCGGCGGGTATCGCGGACGGTCCGGATATGATGCGCGCCAACTTCATCGGCCATCGGCATCTGCTGGAGCGGCTGCTCGCGGCCGGGAAACTGCCGCGAGGCGCGGCGATCTGTTTCATCTCCTCGGTGGCCGGGATGGGCTGGGAGAACAACCTGCCGGTGGTGCTGGAGTTCCTGGACACGCCGGATTACGCGGCCGCGCACGCCTGGGTACAGGAGCGCGAGTCCACCGGCGCGATGCACTACGGCTTCAGCAAGCAGGCCATCAACGCCTACGTCGCGACCCGCGCGTATCGCCTGCTGGAGAAGGGGATTCGGATCAACGCCATCTGCCCCGGCCCGACCGATACCCCGCTCGCCCGAGCCAATGCCGACAGCTGGCTGACCTTCGCGCAGGACTATCGCGACGCCACCGGTGCGGCACTGCACGTCCCGGAGCAGATGGGCAACGCCATGGTCTTCCTCAACAGCGCGGCGGCCAGCGGCGTCAGCGGGATCACGCTCATCGTGGACAGCGGCCACGCGATGTCCTCGCTCACCGGCGCATACGCCCCGGGCAAACCGCTCATGGACATCATCACCGGGCGCGTTCCGCTCGGTTAGCACGGTGTGGAAAGGCGGCGACCCATGTCCGAGACCCTCGCGGCGGATCCGTATTACGACCCCTACGATTTCGCCATCGACGACGATCCCTATCCGATATGGCAGCGGCTGCGCGCGGAATCGCCGCTGTATCACAACGACCGATACGATTTCTATGCGCTGAGCCGATATTCGGACGTCGCGAAAGGACTGCACGACTGGCGCACCTTCCGTTCCGGCCGCGGCACCGTGCTGGATATCATTTCCAGCGGTGTGGAAATGCCGCCGGGGCTGATCCTGTTCGAGGATCCGCCGCTGCACGATATCCACCGCAAGATTCTGGCGCGGGTCTTCACGCCCCGGCGGATCGCGGCCGTCGAGCCCATGGCCAGGCAGTTCGCCGTCGAGGCGCTGGATCGGCTGCGTGGCGCGGACGGTTTCGATTTCATCGCCGATATCGGCGTCGCGATGCCCATGCAGACCATCGGTGCGCTGCTGGGCATTCCGCAGCAGGACCAGTCGCGGATTCGCGATACCACCGACAGCATCATCACGCTCGAATCCGGTTCGCCGGGGGAGGGGATGAAGGTCGAACCGCCGAATCTGGAACTCATCGCCGAATACGTCGACTGGCGCGCCCGCAATCCGACCGACGATCTGATGACCGATCTGATCAATGCGGAAGTCGAGAGCGAGGACGGCGGCACCCGGCCGCTGACGCGCACGGAGATATTGACGTACATCAGCATGATCTTCGGCGCGGGCAGCGAAACCACCACGCGGCTCATCGGATTCATCGGGCAGTTGCTGTCCGAACATCCCGGGCAACGACGTGAACTCGTCGCGGATCACTCGCTCATCCCCGACGCCATCGAGGAGGTGCTGCGTTACGAGCCGCCCTCCCCGGTGCAGGCCCGCTACGTCGCGACCGCGACCGAGTTCTACGGCTACCCGGTTCCGGAGGGGGCGTCGATGCTGCTGCTCAACGCCTCGGCCAATCGCGACGAACGGCAGTACACCGAGCCGGACCGATTCGACATCCACAGGCAGGCAGGTCATTTGAGCTTCGGCTTCGGATTGCACTTCTGCCTCGGGGCCGCGCTGGCACGCATGGAGGCCCGCGTCGCGCTCGAGGAGGTCCTGCTGCGCTGGCCGGATTGGGAACTCGATCGGACCGGGGCGGTCCGGGCGCACACCTCGAGTGTGCGGGGATGGGCGAAACTTCCGGTCACCGTACCGTGAGTGACGAGGCGTTCCGCATCGCGCGGAACGCCTCGTATCACGTTGTGCGGCAACATTTTCAAGCTCTACCGAGGCTGATTCGGTATCCCCGGGAACAGTTCCGCCGTCGGCCCTGCGGTCACCCGGCCCTGAAGTTTGGTCACCAGATGCGGCGCGAAGACCGCGCCGTACAACGCGGTACCCAGGACGACGATCCCCACCACCGACAGGATCGACGACCGCACCCGATTCGCCGAAATCCGTTCCGCCAGTAGGTCGATGACCGTGCGCCCCGCGGTATCGGTCCGGCCCGACACATAGGTGAAGACCATCATCTGCACCCCCATGGCGAGCGCGTCGTACAGCGGGTACTGATGTTTGGTCCCCTCCCACAGCGCCAGCCCGTGGATGACGCGGCCGTAGTAGAACACCCCGAACCGTGCGCCCAGAATCGCGTTGAACAGGAAAGCCCACACGAAACCCGTCGCGAGCCCGGTGATGAGCAGCGTCTGCGGCCGCCGCCACCCGAACCGGCCGATCAACCAGCGCCCGAGTGCCGTGCCGAGTACGGCGGGCAGCACGAAATAGGAGATGTACCCGGGCGGCACCGCGGCCGGCAGCCCGCCCCAGGTCATGTTCAGCGGCCACCAGGACGGCATCCGCGGGATTGCGGGCGCGAACTGCGCGTAGACGGCCCAGTCGTAGGGCGCCTCGATCCAGGAGAACGAGATCGCCGAAATGCACAGCAGCACAAGCGGATGCAGTCGGCGACGGCGATACGACAGGTAGATCCCGGCGGCGAGGAACCCCAGCCCGCCGAGATAGGCGAACCCGATGGCGATCTGCAACAGCGGCGTCGACTCGGTCATCGCGCACGCTCCCGTTCGCGGCGGCGGGCTTCCGGATCGAACCGGCACACCACACCGAAGATGACGACGACGAGCCCGAACAGCGTGCCCAGCATGATGCCTGCGCCCACGTCCGCACCCCCTTCGAAACGAGCTTCGCGAAGCTTTGGATAGTGCTCACTATCCTAAATCAGGACAGCGGGCACTGTCCTATGATCGGATCGAAACCGCCGGCGCCGTTCCAGGAGCGAACGACCATGTCTCAGAAGCCTTCCGACCGTCCCGCCCCGGCGCGCCGCCCGCGCGGCGAACCGCGCCGGCTGCTGCTCGACGCCGCCCGCACCCTGTTCGCCCGCCAGGACTACCGCAGCACGACGACCCGCGAGATCGCCGAGGCCGCCGGGGTGAGCGAACATCTGCTGTTCCGCAACTTCGGTTCCAAGGCGGCGCTGTTCCGGGAGGCCGTGGTGCTGCCGTTCACCGGTTTCGTCGACGATTTCGGCCGCATGTGGCGCGCGGTCGTCCCGGACGAAACCGACGAGCGGGAGTTGGCCGGACGGTTCGCCGGACAGCTCTACGACCTGTTCGTGGAGAACCGGGGACTGGTCGTCACGCTGCTGGCCTCGGAAACTCTCGGCCCGGAGGAGATCGAGGACACCGGCATCGCCGATATCCGCCGCGCCCTGGACGCGCTCGGCCGGATCAGCGCCGAAGGTATGCGGTTGCGCGGGGTGCGATCGGATCATCCTGCGCTGGCGGCACATTCGACGGTCGCGATGATCGCCGGGATGGCCGCGCTGCGCTCGACCTACTTCGGCGCCGAACAGCCGCCGCGGTCCGCGATCGTGGCCGAACTCACCCAGGCCATCCTGTACGGCTTCCTGCACAGGCACGGCTGAGCCGCGCGCCGCCCGATTCACCCGAGCGGCGATGGCGAGCCTGCCGGCCGGCTCCGCCGGCATCCACCAACTCCCCGACAACCCCACTCAGCGACCTGATCACCAACGACCCCGGCGGCACCCGTGCCTTCGCCCGCCGCGTCCTACGCTCGATCCTCGAACTCCCCGACGACGACCGCGTCATCCACCTCGACACCGCCCAGGCCTGGCTCGACGCCAAGGGCTCCGCCGCCGAAGCGGGCCGCGTACTCCACTGCCACGAGAACACCGTCCGCTACCGAATTCGCCGCCTCGAAGAACGCCTCGGCACCGACCTGGACAACCCCCTCGACCTCGCCGAACTGGCCGCCGCCCTCCAAGCCGTCCGCACCTTCCCCGACCTGGCCGCCCCACAGTCCTGACGCGATTTCCGCAGCTGGCGTCGGTGACGTCCGCACAAACCGACGACGCGGCACCCGGCAACGACGACCAGTGCCGGTGGGGCTTGATCGCGGCCGCGGTGACGTGGGCTCTGCTGTTCTTGCCGAGGTGGTCAGTCCCGCTTCATCATTTCGTAGACCTGCTTGCAGTCCGGGCAGACCGGGGAGCCGGGCTTGGCGGAGCGGGTGACGGGGAAGACCTCGCCACACAGGGCCACGACGTGGGTGCCCATGACCGCGCTCTCGGCGATCTTGTCCTTCTTGACGTAGTGGAAGTATTTGGGGGTGTCGCTGTCGGTCGACTCGTCGGTGGTCGAATCCGGGCGAACGAGGGTATCGGTGCTCACCCCTCCATGATGCCGCATCCGGTCTCCGGATCGCGTGGTGGTGCTCGCGATCACCGCGTGTGCATCCGATCTCCGGGAGTGGAAGACTCGGGGTATGCAGCGTGACGGCGAAACTCCCGATGCCGATATCCGCGACCAGCCGGTCGACGGTGGTGAGGCGCGTACGGAGGCCGGGCGCACCGACAGCGCCGCGCCGCACGACCCCGATCCCGAGGTACAACTCCCACCCACCGGCGCCGTCCCGCCGCCGCGCAGCGAGGGATTCTTCCGCGGCGCTCAACCGGACGGGGGTGGCGGTGGTTTCTTCCGCGGGCCCAAACAGGACGCCGCGGTCCTGATCACCGAGGCGGCCCCGTCCCTGGAACAGCAGCATCGGGCCCGGGTGCGCCGGTACTCGCTGTTGATGGGATTCCGTATACCCTGCTTGATCCTGGCCGCGGGCGCGTACGGGCTGTGGCACAACGCGCTCATCTCGCTGGCCATCATCGGCGTGTCGATTCCGCTGCCGTGGATCGCGGTGCTGATCGCCAACGATCGGCCGCCGCGTCGCAAGGACGAGCCGAGTCGCTGGGACGGGCGTCGCGCCGAACACAAGGCCATCGAGTCGGGGCAGCATCCGTCGATCGACGGGTGAGTTTTCGCCCCGCGCCCGGCCGTCACGATGCGGCCGGGCGATTCCCGAGGCATGCCCTTCACGCCGCCGCGGCGACCGTCCTGCGGGAACGAATGAATCCCGACATCACCATCGCGATCGCACACAATCCACCCGCGATGTACCAGGCCAGGTCGTAACTGCCGCGCACGTCACGGATGATCCCGGCCCCGGTGGCGGCCAGCGCGGCCCCGATCTGGTGGGAGGCGAACACCCACCCGAACGCGACGGGTCCGTCTTCGCCGAAGTACTTGCGGCACAACGCAACTGTGGGCGGCACGGTCGCGATCCAGTCGAGCCCGTAGAAGACGATGAACACCCACATACTCGGTTTCGTATCCGGCGCGAGCAACGACGGCAGGATCACCAGCGACAACCCGCGCAGCCCGTAGTAGGTCATCAGCAGATATCGCGAATCGACGCGATCGGTGAGCCACCCCGACGCGATCGTCCCGGCGACATCGAAGATGCCGACCGTCGCCAGCAGCCCGGCCGCGGTGGTCGGCGGCATGCCGTGATCGTGCGCCGCACTCACGAAATAGGTACCGACCAAACCATTGGTCGACGCACCGCAGACCGCGAAACCGCCTGCCAGTAACCAGAACTGGGGTTTGCGCGCGACCCGCGACAGCACCGTCACCGCGCGCGCCGCTCCGCCCCGCAGCGCCGTGCGCACTCCGGTCCGATCGCCGGGCTCGGCCCCGTAGGCCCTGACATCGATATCACTCGGAAAATCCCGGATCAGCAGCAGCACCAGCGGCGCCACGGCCAGCGCCGCACCCGCGACCACCAGCGAGGGCATCCGCCACCCGTACGCCTGCGCCAGCGCGGAGATCAGCGGCAGGAACACCAGCTGCCCGGTCGCTCCGGCCGCGGTGAGCACGCCGGTGACCAGCCCGCGATGTCGGACGAACCAGCGTCCGGTGATGGTGGCCACGAACGGCATCGACATCGACCCGACACCGACTCCGACCAGGAACCCCCATGTCGCCAACAGCTCCCACGGTCGGGTCATGAACACCGTCAGCCCGCTGCCTGCCGCCACGAGCACCAGCGCGCACGCCACCACCCGACGGATGCCGAACCGATCCATCAACGCGGCCGCGAACGGTGAGATCAGCCCGTACAGCAGCACATTCAGCGATACCGCGGCCCCGATCGTCCCGTGCGACCAGCCGAATTCCCGATGCAGCGGATCCATCAGCACACTCGGCACCGACCGGAATCCCGCCGCCCCGATCAACGCCACGAATGCCGCGACGGCCACGAACCACGCCGGATGAACCGGCATCCGGGCGAGCCGGGACGCCCGTCCCCGAGCTGCCGTTCCGGACTCCGGCACGGCACGTCCGTCCCACTCCGAGGTGGGCTCCCTCAATTCGGTCACCACAAGAGCGTGCCCGAGGAGGTGTTGCACCACGAGTGGCCTGAATGCCACAATCCGTCAATATCTGGCCAACTCGGCGTCGACGTCATCGCGCCGGTACGGAGAGGAGACGACGGTGACCGCGGTACACACCGTGGCCGTGCTGGCGCTCGCGCCGGTGGTGGGTTTCGATATGACGATTCCGCCGACCGTGTTCAGGTCGGTGCACGGGCCGGACGATGCCGCGCTGTACGACGTGCGGGTGTGCGGCCTCGATCCTGCGGGGGTGGAGTCCACGGCCGGATACACGATCGTGCCGCAGGCCGGGCCGGAACTGCTCGCCACCGCGGATACCGTGATCGTCCCGGGGACGCAGTACCCGCGGTCCCGATACGACGGCGTGCTGTCCGCCGACGTGGCCGAGGTGTTGGCGACCATCCGCGACGACGCGCGCATCGTCTCGATCTGCACCGGCGCGTTCGTCCTGGCCGCCGCCGGTTTGCTGGACGGCCGCCGCGCCACCACGCACTGGGCGCACGCCGAGGACTTCCGCCGCCTGTACCCGCGCGTGCGGCTGGACGAGAACCTGCTGTTCGTCGAGGACGGAAACCTCTACACCGCAGCGGGTTTGGCCGCCGGACTCGATCTGTGCCTGCACCTGCTGCGCATCGATCACGGCAGCGAGGTCGCCAATCGCGCCGCGCGCTACTGCGTGGTGCCACCGTGGCGCGACGGCGGCCAGTCGCAGTTCATCGATCGGCACATCCCCGACGACGGCACCGACGGCACCGCGCCCACCCGCGCCTGGATGCTCCGGCACCTGGATCGCGAGCTGGATCTGGCCACCGCGGCCGCGCACGCGCGAATGAGCGTGCGCACCTTCACCCGCCGCTTCAAAGCCGAAACCGGTCAGGCGCCCGGCGCGTGGTTGCAGCAGCAGCGGCTGCGGCACGCCCGGCATCTGCTCGAGACCACCGACCTGTCGATCGACGAGGTGGCCCGCGCCGCCGGGATGGGCACCGCCTCCTCGCTGCGCCATCACATGCGGGTCGAACTGGGTGTTCCGCCGCTGGCCTATCGCCGCACGTTTCGTGCCGAACAGCCGTCCGGGACGCGCCGGACCAGTGAGTTCGGACAGGTTCCCGCCATGGATTCGCCGCCTGTGGCAGGCTCGAAGGCGTGAACCAGCCTGCGAGCGAGCCGATGGCACAGTAGGCTCGACGCAGGACGGAGCCGAGCACGGGCGAGGTGAGGTCGTGAGCGACGAAATCGATCTGTCAGTAACCCTCGAACAGTATTTACAGGTATTCCGTCAACCAGGGCTGCGGCGCGAGGAATTACAGTCCCTGCGCGAGAGCGTCGGCCATTTCCTCGATATCGCCTCCCCGCCGGAGGGGCAGGAGTTGTTGCGGGGCGCGATCGCACCGGATTCGCTGTCACTGGCCCTGCAACTCGAGCGCGCGCTCGATCACGCACTGGCCGAACGTGATGCGGCCGAGCGGGAGCATCAGCGCCGGGTGGACATCCGGGCCAGGATGATCGCCGCGATGGACGCCCTGGACGAATTCATGCGCGATATGCCGGGCCTGGCGAAGAAGGAGATCGCGGTCGGCACCCTGGTCCTGGACGAGGGTTTCGAGTTGCTCGAGGGCGGGCTCGTGCGCATCACCGAGGCGCAGGAGGCCGCCTCGGACCTCGCACCCGGCGCGCTGGAGGATCGTCGCGCCGAGTTGGAGGATCGGATGAGTGCGGCGGTCGCCGCCCGCGCGGAGCTGATGCTCTCCAGCATCGCCGCCCTGCGCGAGGCCCTGGGTTATTCCGCCGACGGCACCGGGATGCCCTGGGTGATAGCCGAATTGGCGGCGGACGGACTCGACGTGGCCGAACCGTTCGCCGGTACCGCGGCGATCCTGCCCGACTGCCCGCTCAAGGAGCTGCTCACCCAGATCATCGCGGATGCGGCTCTGGCACAGGCGTTTCCGAACTCGCACAGCACCGAGGGCGGCTGATCCGGGTCAGGAGGACAGGTGTAGCGGATTCGTCTCCTGCGGGGGCGGTCCGGGCTCGGTCTCCGCATCGTGTCGTGCGGTTTCGGAGGCGGAGTCGAGCGAGCGACGCAGCCGGAACGAGAGCCAGCGCCGGATGATGTCGAACCGGGTCCTGCGGGCGGGCCAGAACTCCTGCACGGTCGCGTTGAATTCCGCCCCGAGGATCACCGCGAACGCGAGGAAATAGGTGAACAGCAGGAATGCGATCGGCGTGGACAACGCCCCGTAGCTGATGCCGGTGCGGGTCACCCAGGCCAGATACCGCCGCAGGACGACGCTGGCGGCCATGAAGAACGCGCCCGCCACCAGCGCACCCCCGAAGAGCCGGTGCCACGGCAGCGACCGGTGCAGCGCGAACTTGTAGAGCGTGGTCAGCCCGACGATCAGCAGCAGCCCGGTGCCCGGATAGTAGAACGAGTCGATCAGCCGCAGCCCCGGCTCGCGCCACGCCTCGGGCAGTATCCGTCCGATCAAGGTCGGCCCGACCGCGACCAACGGCAGCACGAACACCGCCACGATCAGGAATCCCACATACAGCAGCAGCGCGAAGATGCGCTGCCACACCGGGTTCCGCGCGTCCTGCTGATGGTGCGCGGCCACGATGGCGTCCACGAACGTCGCCATCGCCGAGGATCCGGCCCACAGCGACAGCACGAATCCGATCGACACCACCGCGCCGCGTCCGCGTTGCAGCACGTCCCGCACGGTGGGGGCGATCAGATCGTCGACCACGGTGGAGCTGAACAGATTCCGGCTGAACGTGATGATCTTGCTCTCGACGATGTGCACCGTATCGGGCCCGAACCACCCGCCGACGTACCCCAGACACCCCAGCAGTCCCAGCAGCAGCGGCGCCAGCGACAACATTTGCCAGAAGGCCGCCGCCGCCGATTTGGTGAATATCGAGTCGTCCCAGGCCCTTACGACCACCCGGGCCACCAACGCCCAGGTCCGCAGCAGTGCGTGCACCACCCGCCCGATGACCACGATCAGCCACCGCCCGACCCCACGCACCCCCGACTCGACCCGCGTCGGCCGTTCCCCGTCCGCGCGCGGCACCCTCTGATCATTCATCTCGCCTAACAGCATCGCCTACCGCCGCCCGAAACGCGCGCCCACCACCCCCACCCCCTCCGGTGTCGCACCCCCCATACCCACCCGATGGCCGAAACGTTGCTCGCGGGTGCAGACGGCAACTCGGGCCATGGACGCCCGGCGCTCACGGGTATTGGGTCAGCCGAGCCCACGTCCACCTCGTGCCGCCCGCCCGAACAACACCGACCGAGACCTCGTGGCCCAGTGTGATTTCGGACTCCGCCCACCTCCGGCAAGACCAATTCCGAACGTCGCAGCCAGGGCAGATTCCGGACCACCGGACAGATCCTCGAGAGCCGCCCGGCACACCCATCCGATGATGCAAAACAAGCCCGAGGTCACCCAGTTCCGCCAACTCCGGATAACGCCGACACCAAATAACGCCGACAGCAAGGGTCGGGGCCCGGCTCGATTCTGGACTGACGGAGCGGGGGAGCGGAGCGGAGGAGGGAAGAATCGAGCCTTGGGGCCCCGACCCGCCGGGGCGGAGCGGAGGCCAAGGATCCAGTGTCGGATTGGATAGTTGTCGGTGGGGGTCGGTACGCTTCATCGAGTGACTTCGGGTGGTGGCGGTTCTTTACGTGCGTGGCAGCGCAGGGCTCTGACCAGGTATTTGACGACCAAACCACGCGATTTCCTCGCGGTGGCTACGCCGGGAGCAGGTAAGACGACGTTCGCGCTGCGGGTGGCGGCCGAGCTGCTGGGCGATCGGACTGTGGATCAGGTCACGGTGGTCGCGCCCACCGAGCACCTCAAGCATCAGTGGGCGGCGTCGGCATCGCGGTCCGGGCTCGCCCTGGATTCGAACTTCTCGAACTCCACCGGCGGCACGTCCGGCGACTATCACGGCGTGGTCGTCACCTACGCGCAGGTGGCCTCGCACCCGTTCAAACATCGCGTGCGCACCGAAAACCGCCGCACCCTGGTGATTCTCGACGAGATCCACCACGCGGGCGACGCCAAGAGCTGGGGTGAGGCGACGGCCGAGGCGTTCGGCGACGCGACCCGGCGCCTCGCGCTGACCGGTACCCCGTTCCGCAGCGACGACAGCCAGATCCCGTTCGTCACCTACGAACCCGACGAGGCCGGATTTCCGCGTTCGCGCGCCGATCACACCTACGGCTATTCCGAGGCACTCGCCGACGGCGTCGTGCGGCCGGTGGTGTTCCTGGCCTATTCCGGTGAGGCGCACTGGCGCGACAGCGCGGGCGAGGAGTACTCCGCACGCCTCGGCGAACCGTTGAGCGCCGAGCAGACCGCCCGTGCCTGGCGCACCGCCCTCGACCCCGCGGGCGACTGGATGTCGAAGGTACTGATCGCCGCCGACACCCGGCTGCGGCAGTTGCGCGCCACCGGGATGGCCGACGCGGGCGGCCTGGTGATCGCCACCGATCAGGAGAAGGCGCGCGATTACGCCGATCTGCTGGAACATATTTCGGGCAGCAAACCCGCGGTCGTGCTCTCGGACGATCCGGGTTCCTCGGATCGGATCGACGCGTTCGCCCGCAGCACCGATCCGTGGATGGTCGCGGTGCGCATGGTGTCCGAGGGCGTCGACGTGCCGCGTCTGGCGGTCGGCGTGTACGCGACCAGTGCCTCGACGCCGCTGTATTTCGCGCAGGCGATCGGTCGTTTCGTGCGTGCCCGGCGTCCCGGCGAGACCGCGAGTGTGTTCCTGCCGTCGGTGCCGGTGCTGCTGGATCTGGCCGCGCAGTTGGAGGTGCAGCGCGATCACGTCATCGGCAAACCGCATCGCGAGAAGGACGCCCTCGACGACGAGTTGCTGATCGAGGCGAACAAGCAGGAGGACGAGCCGGGCGAGGAGGAGAAGAAATTCGTCGCACTGGCCGCGGACGCCGAACTGGATCAGGTTATCTACGACGGTGATTCGTTCGGCACCGCGACGTTCTCCGGCAGTGACGAGGAGGCCGACTATCTCGGCATTCCCGGCCTGCTCGACGCCGATCAGATGCGCGCGCTGCTGCGCGACCGGCAGACCCGCCAGATCCAGGAGCGCAGTGCCGCCGCCACCGCGGTCGATGACGGCCCGAGCGCGTCGGCGGCCTCTGAGCGGGTCGCGACCGCGGACAAACTGGGGGAGTTGCGCCGCGAACTCAACAGCCTGGTCGCCATGCATCATCACCGAACGGGTAAGCCGCACGGCGTGATTCACGGTGAGCTGCGTCGGGAGTGTGGCGGCCCGCCCACGGCCCTGGCCACGGTCGACCAGCTGACCGAGCGCATCGCCGCGTTGCGGCGGATGTGATCGGCCGACAGATACGGCGAAGCCGCGCTACGGCCGATGAACTCGGCCGCATCGCGGCGGAATCGGGCACCGTGGCACCCGTCCGGTCACCTGCGCGACCGGACGAGTGCGAACGGGATCAGTCGCCTTCGGGAGTGTCGGTGAAGCGCTGGAGGTACAGCGGCTCACCGAGTTTCGTCAGCAGTTCGAGTTCGGTCTCGAGGTAGTCGACGTGCTCTTCCTCGTCCTCGAGAATCGTCTCGAAGATGCGGGCGGAGGTCACGTCACCGCGCGAACGCATCAGTTCGATGCCCGGACGCAGCCGGTTCACCGCTTCCATCTCGACGGCGAGGTCGGCCTGCAACTGTTCGCCGACGGTCTGGCCGATCCGCAGCACGTTGAGCTTCTGATAGTTGGGGAGTCCCTCGAGGAACAGGATGCGGTCGGTGAGGATCTCCGCATGCTTCATCTCATCGATGGACTCGTAGCGAGTGTGCTTGGCGAGCTTGGTGAGACCCCAGTTCTCCTGCATCTTGGCGTGCAGGAAGTACTGGTTGATCGCCGTCAATTCGGCGGTGAGCTGCTCGTTGAGCAACGCGATAATATCCTTGTCGCCTTCCATGAAAGCGATGATGGCACACGCCGAAAAGAGCCCGAAACACCGGGCTCACATTGTAGCAGTGCAAAGGTCAGCCACACCTCAATGTGGCAAGGCTCACCTGAGCGAATATTCAGCTTCTTCCGGACGTACCGTGCATAAGGGAAATCAGGCCGCTGAACTGTCGGATGACGCGCTCGCCGAAGCCGCCATGGCCTGGCCGAACACCTCGCTGAAACGTCGGGTGCAGCTGCCGCAGCCGGGCTTCCAGTCGCAGGCCCGCTTGACTTCCTTGGTCGAGCACGCGCCCGCCTCAACGCAGCTGTGCACGTCGGACTCTGACACGGCGTTGCAAATGCAGATGTACACGGTCGGCCTCGCGGTGCGTTGGGGCGGTTCTAGGCGAGGTTAGCCTCCCCTGCGGAGGTTAGCCTCGCCTTATGTATAGCACGGTTTCTCGTGTGTGAGAACCGTTCACCGCCCTCCGAATATGTGTTCAGGCACGGATCAGCGGCCCCGCAAACGGCACCAGCGCCGGGACACGCCGCCGGTAGCTGCGGTAATCGTCACCGAACGTGTCGATCAACATGTGGTCCTCGACCCGCACCCGGCGCAGCAGCCAGCCCAGGACGAATACCAGCAGCACGATCGAGGATCCGAAGCCGGCGATCAGCGTCAGCCCCAGCATGAGCCCGATCAGCCCGGTGTAGATCGGATGCCGCACCAGCCGATAGGGCCCACCCGTGCGCAACTGATGGTCCTGCTGGATCATCGGCCGCCCGGCCCACATCGTGCCCAGCGCCAGCCGCGCCCACACCATCAGTCCCGCCGATGCGACGACCAGGATCGCCCCGATCCCGCGCAGCACCCCGACCTTCCAGGTGATCGGATCCCAAATGCCGTGCGGCAGTAGCCGAATCACCACGCTCAGCACGATGATCCCGGCGATCATCCACGGTTCGGGCAGGAACGTCCGCACGAAGTGCCAGACCTTCCCCCAGAATCCGCCCGGCCGGACCGCGGCGAACCACACGGCGGTCGCCAACCACACGATCCCGACGACATCGATACTCCAACCGGCCAGCATGACCAGCACATCCAGAGTGTTCATGCCGTCGAGCATGCGCGTTCGAGGCCCCGCGGAACACCACCCGCCAACCGATCCCGCTCCACCCGCGGGTGGATATTCGCTGGCTCACCCCACCGGTCCGGCCCTAACCTGGCCGAACGATCTTTCGGTGAAGGGGGAATGTGGAAGCGACCGTCGCGGTGACGCCGGATCAGTTGCCCGAGTTGTTACTACACGTCGCGGTGGTGCGTCCGGTATTCCTTTGGGGCGCACCGGGTATCGGCAAGAGTTCGCTGGTGCGAGCGTTCGCGGATTCGCTCGGCCTGGACTGTGTGACGCTGCTGGGTACGCAGCTGGCCCCGGAGGATCTGATCGGCGTGCCGCAGATCGTCGAGGACCGCAGCCGATTCGCCCCGCCGGAGACGATCGCGCGTGACGAGCCGTACTGCCTGTTCCTCGACGAGCTGAACGCCGCCCCCGCGGAGGTGCAGAAGTCGTTCTACTCGCTGATCCTGGATCGGCGCATCGGCGCGTACGAATTGCCCGCCGGATCGATCGTCATCGGCGCCGGGAATCGCGCGACCGACAACGCCCTGGCGCGCCCGATGGTCTCGGCGCTGGTGAACCGCATGGTGCACGTCCATCTGCGCGCGAATGTCGAGGACTGGCTGAAGTGGGCCGCGCACAACGGAATTCACCCCTGGATCGTCGAGTACATCGTGCAGCGCCCGGATCACCTGTGGTCCGCGCCGCCCAAGTCCGAGCAGCCGTTCTCGACCCCGCGCGGCTGGCACATGCTCTCGGACGCGCTGCACTCCTACGGTGACGGAATCGGCGACGACATGCTGTGGGTGCTGGCCTCGGGCACGCTGACCACCGCGCACGCCTCGGGTTTTCGTGCGTTCGTCAAGACGATGCGGCACGCCTACGACCTGGACGCGGTGATCAAGGGCGAGGCGTCGTGGCCGCGCGATCCGGCCGATCGCGATCTGCTGTATTTCCTGTCCGAAACGTTCCGGGTGCGGTTGATCCGCGAACTGCCCGCCTCCCGTGACCATATCTCGGGTGGCGTGAGACGCTTTGTGCTGCGCGCGAAGTCGATGCTGACCGAACTCGCGGAGATCTCCGTGGAATGCGCGCAACTGGTGATCGCCTCGGACGAGGCCGGGGTTCCGGTGCTGCCGCCCTGGTTCCTGGTCGAGATCACCCGGGATCTGCCCAGGCTCGCGGCGCGGCGATGAGCGCTCGCGTGCACGGTAAGGCGTCCGATCCGTGGGGCGACAAGCGCAGGGAGGGCGCGAAACAGGTGTGGGCCAACCCGATCTTCCGGCGGCTGAGGATCGGGTGGGACGCGGGTGAGTCGCTGCCCGCCGAGGTGTGGGCGGTCGTCGGACCGCTCGGCGGTATCCGTTACAACCCGCGAGTGCGCGGGGAGCCCGGCGAGTGGGCAGGTGTCATCGCACATCTGTTGCTGCACATGGGATTCGGGCATTCGGATCCGCGGGGTGTGCCCGAGCGGGCGCTCGAGCCGAACCGGGTGAACCTGAAATATCTGCCGGCCCGGCATCAACCCGAGCAGGTGTATCGAGCGGCCTGCTGCGCGTTGGTCGACGATTATCTGGTGGCGATGAAGATCCCCCGGCCGCCGGTCGACGCGCCCCCGCTCGGCGGCACCGACGAGCTGGCGCTCACCGAACGCTGGTGGGCTGCCGGTGTGCCGGAACCGTATCGGCGGCAGGGGTTTCCGGATTTCCTGATCGGCACCGAGGAGCAGGCTCGGACCGGTGATCACCGCGCGCGTTTCGCCGCGGGCATCGCCGAGGCCGCCCGCGACGCGCTCGAGGTCACCGGACGCGATGTCACCGGTGGGCAGCGGCGGACACCGCACGCGTGGGATCGGGCACTGGGCTGGTTCGTCTCCTCGTACCCGCTGCTGGGTGCGCTGGCCGCCGGGATGACGATCGTCGCGGACGCGGATCTCGTTCGGGCATGGGATATTTCGATCGCCGCGGTGAACGCCGAGGCCGCCGAGATCTACATCAATCCGCATGCGGGCCTGTCCACCCAGGAATGGCGTTTCGTGCTGGCGCACGAAATGTTGCATGCCGCACTGCGGCACGGGGATCGGGCCCAGTGGCGTGACGCGTATCTGTTCAATGTTGCCTGCGATTACGTCGTCAACGGGTGGCTGGTGGAGATGGGTGTCGGGGAACTGCCCGAGGGCCTGCTGTACGACCCGGAGCTGAAAGGGCTTGCCGCGGAACAGATCTACGATCGTATCGCCGGAGATCTGCGCAGGGTGCGCAAGCTGGCCACGCTGCGCGGTCGCGGGCGCGGCGATATTGTCGGAGAACCCTTGCCGCACAGTGGAACTCCTGGTCGGTACATCGATCTGGACGAGTACTATCGGGGCGCTCTCGCCACCGGTCTGGCCTATCATCTGTCCGGTGGTCGCGGCCTGCTGCCCGCCGGGTTGGAACAGGAGATCAGGGCGCTGGATCAGCCGCCGCTGCCGTGGGATGCCCAGTTGGCCCGCTGGTTCGACGAATTCGTTCCCACCGTCGAACCACGTCGCAGTTACGCCCGGGCCTCGCGCCGCCAATCCGCCACCCCCGACATTCCCCGGCCCGCGTGGGTGCGCCCGGACGAATCGGTGTGCCTGCCGACATTCGGTGTGGTGCTGGACACTTCGGGATCCATGTCGAGCGAACTGATGGGCAAGGGACTGGGTGCGATCGCGGCCTATGCCCGCGCCCGCGACGTCCCGCGCGCCCGTGTGGTCTGCTGCGACGCCGCCGCGCACGACGCGGGATATCTGCCCGTCGACGAGATCGCCGGACGCGTCCGAGTGCGCGGCCGGGGCGGCACCCTGTTGCAACCGGGTATCCGTCTGCTCGAACGCGCCGAGGATTTTCCCGCCGACGGCCCGATCCTGATCATCACCGACGGCATGTGTGATGTCGTCCGCGTGCGCCGCGACCACGCCTTCCTGATTCCGGCCGGGGCGTCACTCCCGTTCCGTCCGCGCGGTCCGGTGTTCCGCATGCGCTGAGCGCATTGGGGACCGGTCGACTTCGTATGTGCCGGAACAGATTCAGCGGGTTACGTCGTTACGCCGAAAAACGTCGCCGGATCGAGGGATGCGATGGGTGTCCAGCGGGGTGCCGGGGTGTCGCCGGTCGGGGCTTGCTCGGTGTCGGCACTGTGGAAGCCCTGGAGATCCAGTGCGAGCCAGGGGTTTTCGTCGATCTGGCGGGCGAGGGCGTAGCAGGTGGCGAGCAGGTGTAGGCAGCGTGGGTTGCGGGCGGCGCAGGAGCAGTCGGTGAGGTGGAGGGTCGGGGCTACCGTGATGCCGTCGGTGCGCAGGGTCGCGTGCGTCTCATCACCGAGTTCTACCGTGTCCGTGGGGATTCGGGTGGATATGGCGGTGATTGTGGTAGGAGACAAGGGCGTGAGTTCGAGGTAGGTGGTCGAGGCCTGGGCGCCGCGGTGGATGGTGGCTCGGATGGCGGTGCCGTCGATTTCGGTGTGGACGCCGTTGTTGCGGGCGATGCTGCGGGCGCGGGGGAGTAGGGGGTCGGGGCGGGTGGTGCGCAGCGGTTCGGCGAGGCGGACCCAGTCCATTCCCCAGGCGGTGTAGCCGAATTCGTTGTCGGGCATGTCAATTGCCTCGCTTGCGACGCAGGAGGGTGAGCAGGTGGTCGTCGTCCAGGCGGGCCAGGGCGGCGACCGCGCCGGTGCCGGCATCGGTGTCGGAGGTGAGATCGGCCAGGGCGGATTTGCGGTCGTGCATCGCCGCGATGTGCTCCTCGACGGTCGTTCCGGTGGTCAGGGTGGTGACGGTGACCGTGCGGGTCTGGCCGATGCGGTGGGCGCGATCGGATGCCTGCGCCTCGACGGCGGGATTCCACCAGCGGTCGTAGTGGATCACATCGGCCGCGCGGGTCAGAGTGAGTCCGGTACCGGCCGCGCGCAGGCTCAGGATCAGCACCGGCGGCCCGTCCGCGGACTGGAATCGGGTGACGATCCGGGTGCGTTCGTCGATGCTCAGGCCGCCGTGGAAGAACGGCGCGGTGACCCCGAGCTGTTCGGCGCAGTGCCGCACCAGCAGTTCGCCGGTGCGCCGGAATCGGGTGAACACGAGCGTCGGATCGCCGAGTTCGACATTGTTGGCCAGGATGTCGGCACAGATATCGAATTTCCCGGAGCGCCCGGATAATTCGTCGAGATCACCGGAGATCAGACCGGGGTGGTTGCACACCTGACCGAGCGCGGTGAGCACCGCCAGCACCCGCGAATGCCGCTGGACGCCGCTGCCGAAGCCCTCGTCCTCGGCGCGGTCGAGCAACTCGTCGTAGAGCCGCCCCTGCTCATCGGTGAGATCGCAGATCAGATCGCAGTGGATCTTCGGCGGCAGTGCCGCGGCGACCTGAGACTTCTTGCGGGTCAACACGATCGGCTCGAGCGTGTCCCGCAGTCGCAGCGCCGCGTCGGCCGAACCCTCGTGGATCGGCCGCACGAACCGCCGCCGGAACTGCGCCTTGTGCGTGAACGACCGGGGCACGACGAGGTTCAACAGCGCCCACAACTCGTCGAGATGGTTCTCCACCGGGGTTCCGGTCAGTGCGATCCGCGCCTGCGCGGTCACCGCACGCGCGGCCTTCGCGACCTGGGTGCGCGGATTCTTCAATACCTGCGCCTCGTCGAATATTACTGTCGCCCAGGATCGTTCGCCCAACGGCCCGGCATGCCCGCGCAACGTCGGATAACCCGCGATCACCACGAGATCCGAAGCGTCGGAAGGCAACTCACCCCCTCGCCAGGCCACCGGCCGCAGACTCGGCGCGAACCGTTCGATCTCGTGCACCCAGTTGCTCACCAGCGACGTCGGGCACAACACGAGCTGTGGCCCGTCGTGTCCGAGCAGAAATCCGATGGCCTGCACGGTTTTTCCCAGACCCATCTCATCGGCGAGTACCGCACCGCCGTGCACGTCCACGGTCTCCCGCAGCCAGGCGATCCCGCGCGCCTGATACGGCCGCAGCCGCGCACGCAGCATCGTGTCGAGTTCCGCGCCGACCGCCATCGTCCCGGTCAGCGCCCGCATCGCCCGATCCGCCGAAATGATCCCGGTCCCAGTGGCATTCGGCACCGCGTGTGCGGCGGGCGGCAGCGTGCTCGCGTCCGCGGCCTCATCCAGCGCCGCGCGCCAGGCGCGCACGGACGACGTGCGGCGGGCCACGGTGAGGTGATCCGGTTCGACCAGCATGCACTCGACCTGCGTGACGGCGATATCGCCCGTGTCCGACGGAATCGCCAGCGCGATCCGATCCGGTTCGCCCTGTCCACGAGGTGCGGGCCCGGGCCGACGCCCGGTCCAGGTCCACAGCGCGAACATGTGCCGATCGGGCAGATAGGTGGCGTGAGTGGCGGGCAGAGCGTGCCTCCCTTATCGGCGTACAGCGTACGGTGTAGAGTAACGCCGTACAGTGTACCGAAATTCCAGGAGTCGCGCCGTGACCGAAGAATCGGCCCTCGACCAGGCAACTCGTCTGATGAGCCTGCTCTGGCGAGACGCGCTGCCGCCCCCGGCGCGCGCCCGCGGCCCCCGGCAGGGCGTATCCGTCGACGCGGTCGTGCGCGCCGGAATCGCGATCGCCGACCGCGAGGGCTACGAACGTGTCTCGATCCGCACGGTCGCCGCCGAACTGGGCCTGCGCCCGATGAGCCTCTACACCTACGTCCCCGGTAAGGACGCGCTGATCATGCTCATGGTCGACGCGGTCGCCGCCGAGGACGCACCCATCGATCCGGCCCGGCCGGTGCGCGAACGCATGGCGGCGATCGCGCACGGGGTGCGCGCCGAACTGCTGGCCCACCCCTGGCTGCTCGAGGTGCCGCCGTGGCGACAAGTGTTGGGCCCCGGCCGAATCCGCCGATTCGAACGTCAACTCGCCGCCCTCGACGGCACCGGCCTCGACGATCTGGAGATGGACCGCGTCATCGCGGTGCTGTCCGAATTCGCCACCGGTAACGCCCGCATGGCCGTCGCCGCCGCACGCAGCGCGCGGGAGATGAGCGACGCGCAGTGGTGGGAGATGCACGGACCGCTGCTGGCGCAGGTCATGCCCGAGTCGGACTATCCGCTCTCCAGCCGGGTGGGCGCGGCCGCCGGGCAGACGTACGAGGCCCCCGGCGATCCCGACGGCGCGTTCGACTACGGCCTGGCACGTTTGCTGGACGGTATCGAGAACCATTCGCGATAGTTGTCCGTTCCCCGCACAACAATCGGATCACCCGTCTGCGAGCCGCGACAGGATGAATCGTGGCTTCCGTTACGGTGGCTCGCTGGTAACCAGCCAGGTCGACAGGAGAGGCGCGGAGCTGTGAAATCTCGTCGGATACGTCGCGGCACACGGATGGCGGCCCTCGCCGCGGCCACGGTCTTCCTCGCCGCCGTCGGCATCCAGACCGGAACCGCCGGGGCACACGCGGATCCGATCATCACCTCCGGCTCGCTGCTGGGCGACCGGTCCGCGCCGGACGGTTCGCGGGTGCAGTCGGCCAAACTGCTCGGCAAACGCGACCTGCAACTCATGGTGTATTCGACGGCGATGGGTAAGGCCTTCCCGGTGAACGTGCACCGCCCCGCCGACACCTCGGTCCCGCGCCCGACGCTGTACCTGCTCAACGGCGCCGGTGGCGGTGAGGACAGCGCGACCTGGGACCACAACACCGATATCGTCTCCGGCTTCATGGCCGACAAGAACGTCAACGTGATCCAGCCGATCGGCGGCGCGTGGAGTTACTACACCGACTGGATCAAGGACGATCCGACGCTGGGCCGCAACAAGTGGAAGACGTACTTCACCGAGGAACTGCCGCCGATCATCAACGCGGCCCTGGGCGCCAACGGCATCAATGCCATTGCCGGACTGTCGACATCGGGCACGACGGTGCTGGCGCTGCCGATCGCGAAGCCGGGCCTGTACCGCGCGGCGGCGGCGTACAGCGGCTGCGCCCAGACCAGCGATCCGATCGGCGCGCAGTACATCAAGCTGACCGTCGACGTGTGGGGCGGGGGCAACACCGACAACATGTGGGGTCCGGAGGGATCGCCGCTGTGGGCGGCCAACGATCCGTATCTGCACGCCGACAAGCTGCGCGGCCTGGGTCTGTACGTCTCCTCGGGCAACGGGCTGCCCGGCCCGTACGACACCCTGGACGGCAAGTACGCGCTGCCCGGTCCGGGCGGTCTGGCCAACCAGTTGATCGTCGGCGGCGTCATCGAGGCGGGCGTGGACTACTGCACCCACAACCTCGCCACCCGGCTCGCGCAGCTGCACATTCCGGCGACGTTCAACTTCCAGCCCTCGGGCACCCACTCGTGGGGGTACTGGCGGGAGAACTTCATCCGGTCCTGGCCGGTGCTGGCCAAGGGGCTCGGGGTGTAGCTCCGGTCCGGAGAACAGGAAACGGGCGGCCCCGGAAGGGGCCGCCCGTGTGTGTTTGTCTTCGAAGATTCAGTTGTCGAGCTGACGAGAGGAGCTGATTACAGCGCCGGTGCCGACTCCGTATCGATCACGGCCTCGAGTTCGCGCAGACGGTCCATGTGCTCGTTGGCGTGGTGGTTGCAGAAGAGCAACTCGCCACCGGCGGGCAGGACTGCGCGTACGCGTGCAGCCGCACCGCAGCGGTCGCACCGATCGACCGCGGTCAGTGGGGTGCTAGTCAGGGTTCCTGGCATGACTCCTCCGTCCTGGCTCCCGGCACACAAACCGTTCGCCTAGGTGTGGGGCCCGCGGTCTCCTCCGCGAGCTCGCTGCCGCTACTTCCCAGCAGTGGTATTGACTACTCTGTCAGACGTTTGGGACGGGGGCTTTGTTCCCGAAGATGTTTCACTGTGTTTTCCGTAACATGACCAGGCGTTTCGCTGTGCGCGAACATGCCCGTCGGAAACGGTCTCACCTTGCTTCCGGTTGTCGAGAACTTGCCGATCCAGTTGTCTGTTCGGAGATTACCCCGGCGCACCGACACTCACACTCCGGATACGGCAAACTTCGAGGCCAGTAAGGGTGTCGGATCGGCTAGGGTCGAGGCATGGACGCGCCCGACACCGCAATCCCGAACGCGCACAAGCTCGTTCACATGTGCACCCGCGACGAGTGGGACCGCGCGCGGGCCGCGGGGGACCGGCGTCCCGAGTCGCTCGAGGCCGAGGGGTTCGTCCACCTCTCCGCGCCACGCCAGGTTCACCTCCCGGCCAACCGATTGTTCAGTGGCCGTGACGATGTCGTTCTGCTATGGCTCGATCCGGAGCTGCTCGGCGCGCCCGTGAAATGGGAGCCGGGCGTGCCGTCCGATCCGGAATCCATGCGTTTCCCGCACCTGTACGGCCCGCTGCCGACGCGGGCGGTGGTGTCGGTCAGTGCGTATCGCCCGGGTCCGGACGGGAGCTATCCGGAGCTGTCGGAGTAGCCGTCGCGCGTCGCTCGCTCAGTCGCTCCAGGCGACGCGAGATCAGCAGTGCCACACCGCCTGCCGCCAATCCGATCAGGACCGCGGCGAGGTGGCCGTAGTCGGTGAAGGTTCGCCCGCGCCACACGCCCAGCACGTACCAGCCCACCAGGCACAGCGCCCACACCACGCGCGCGCGACCGGGCAGCCGGAAGGCCAGCGCGGCCAGCACCGCCGAAAAGCCGTACGAGGTACCGACATCCGCGGCGTGCACCACCTTCAGCGGAATCAGTTGGCGCTGTACGGCATACGCGATGCCGGTGACCACGATCAGCGTCGCGCCGACGTGTCCCGAGGCGAACACCAGGATCCAGCGCACCGTCCCCAGCCAGCGTTCGGCCAGGGCCATCACGATCAGGAAGCCCAGGATGGTGCCCCACGGAAATCCGCCCTCGATCCAGAATGCCGAGGCGACCAGCACCTGCACCGGTTCGCGGCGCATATTGTGCAGATTCGTGGACAGCGACAGGATCAGCCGGTGCCCGGCGACGTCGCTGATTCCGCGCAGGGTCCACCAGGTGACGAAGAGCGTGAACGCGTACGCGCAGGAGGCCGGGGCGGCGGCGAGGTGGTCGCGGGCCGCACGCACGCAACTCCGGACCCGTCCGGGGGAGCGCCACCACTCCCGCAGGCCACGCAGGATTTCACCGAAATCTATGGTCCGGGTCCACGGGGACCGGTAGCGGATCAGCGGGGTGGGCACCCGATCATCCTCGCGCGTCCGGGTCGGGTTCGCCTCGGTGACTCGCCCTCGGAATCGGGCGGCGACCCGGCATCGCGCGGCCGGAGCCGACCACGCTCCTGTCCTTCGCGCGACCGGAACGTGGGGACGGGCACCACCGTCGCGGCATGCGCGGTCCGGAAGCCGTTGTCCTGCGGTCGGATCCGGGTCTCGGACGAGTTCAGTCCCGGCTGGGCCAGTACCGGCTGGCGTGCTGCCCCTGGATGCGCGAGAGGTCGGGCTCGTCCGGATCGGTGATACCCACTTGCAGGAACAGCAGGATCGTCACCATGCTGACGCCGATGATCAGCGGTGTGAGCAGCTGCTGGGCGGGTGCGCCGGACGGAATGGCCATCCGGTCCGCCAGATGGGTGTGCATGGCGTACATGCCGGTGTAGTGCATACCGCAGACCGCGACGCCCATGATCATGGCCGCCCCGATCGAGGCGAGCACGCCGCGCACGTGCAGCGCGAACCACAGGGCCGCGGAGGAGGCGAGGATCGCGATGGCGATGGAGAGCAACACCATCCACGGGTCGTATTCCATTGCGGCATTGGACTTCATGGCGTACATGCCCGCGTAGTGCATGGCCGCGACGCCGAGTCCGGTGGCCGTGCCGCCGGTCAGCAGCGAGGCGGGTTCACCGTGTCTGCGGACCACGACCCACAGGCCGATCCATACCACCGCGATCGCGAGCACCGCGCTCAGCAGGGTGATGGGGACGTTGTAGCGGATGCTCGCGCCGTGTATCGAAAAGCCCAGCATCGCAACGAAATGCATCACCCAGATGCCGGTGCCGCCCAGTGCGATGGCGGCGGTGATGATCCAGCCGCGAGGTTGCGGGCTGGTGCGCGCCCGGGTCATGCACCGTAACGCCAGCAACGATCCGATGACGGACTCCTTGCTGGCCAGTCCCCGCCTCATCGATCGGCGACGACATCACCGCACAGTAGCCGCATACTCGCTGGTAGCAAATTTAAATGAGGAACTTCCGGTAAATTGCTGGGATATGCGGACCGAACGAACCGGGCTCCGGCCAGGTCGCGGCGACCGGAGTGCCGATCGGCGTGTCGCCAGTGCGTCAATGGCACTGGAACGTCGCGGCCCGCCGCCTCGGCGAATATCGGGCGACCATCGGCCGATATCGGAGGTTCGCGCGGAACATCCAGTCGCACAGGCGAAGTCGCGGATCGGTGCATTCGTCGGCCGACCGGGTGTGGCACATCCCGGGGCGGGCGATGCTACAGGAACGGCGGCGGCCGCAGGTCCAGTCGGCGCATCATGCGATCCACCAGCTCCGGCGGCATACCGGGCTCGCGGCGCGCGGCCATCGCCTCCGCGCGCCCGGCCTCGAGCACATCGTGGGTGATGCCGCGGATCGTATTGGAGAACCGCAGCGGCTTGTCCGCATCCTTCACATCGCCCGCGGTCGAGGGATCCGCGGTCGCCAGCCGACGTTCGAAACCCTCGCGCAGCCGTTGGGAGACCGCGGGCGGCAACTGCTCACTGCCGACGAGTTCGTCCAGCCGGGTCAGCTCGGCCCGCAGGATCCGCACCCACAGATCGCGTTCCAGGGCGCGCTCGACCTCGGTATCGGCCTGGACGTGACTGACCCGCACCACCGTCGGCAGGGTCGTGCCCTGGAGCAGCAGCGTGAACAACACGACCGCGAAGGCGGTGAACAGGATTTCCGAACGTCCGGGGAACTGCGCCCCGGCATCGGTGGTCAGCGGCACGGCCAGCGCCAGCGCGACGGTCGCCACCCCGCGCATCCCGGCCCACCACGTCACGATCGTCTCGCGCCAGGTGCGGGGCTCGTCGGTGGTGTCGCTGTGGATGACGCCCCGCACGATCAGGGTGCTGACCATCAACCACACCAGGCGCAGCCCGACCACGACCGCGATGACGATGCCCGCCCCGGCCAGCATGCGCGGCCACTCCGGTCCGGTGGCCGCGAGCACCGAACTGAGTTCCAGACCGATCAGCCCGAAGGCGAATCCGGTCACCAGCATATCGATGACGTCCCAGAACGAATCGCCGACGATCCGGTAGTCGCTGTCGCTGAAATCCGTTGCGGCATCGGTCAGATAGAGCGCGCAGACCAGCACCGACAGCACCGCCGAACCGTGCGCGGCCTCGCTCAGGCCGTAGGCCGCGAACGGTAGCAGCAGACCCAGCGCGACCTGCCAGGGGGCCTCCTCGGGACGGCGCATGAGCCGGCTGCCCACCCAGCCCAGCACCAGTCCGACCACGACCGCGACCACCGCGGAGATCACGAATTCCAGAATCGTGTGCAGGGTGGAGAACTTGCCGGTCACCACGGCCTGGATGGCGACGTTGTAGAGCACGATCGCGGTGACGTCGTTGAACAGGCCCTCACCCTCGAGCACCGACATCAGGCGGCGGGGCAGGCCGAGCCGGTCGGCCAGCGCGCTCACCGCGACCGGATCCGGTGGCGCGACCACCGCGCCCAGCGCGAGCGCCGCGGCCACCGGAATTCCGGGATACCAGAGGTGGAACACCGCCGCCACGGCCGCGGCCGTGGCCACCACGAGCCCGACCGCGCGCAGCAGGATCGGGCTCGCGTTACCGGCGAACTGCTGCCAGGAGGTGCGCCGCGCCGAGGCGTACAGCAGCGGCGGCAGCACCAGCGGCAGGATCAGTTCGGGGGAGATCGTCACATTCGGAACCTGCGGAATGATCGCCAGCACCAAACCGAGAACGGTCATCAGCACAGCCGGCGCCACGCCTGTCCGGCGCCCCAAGGGCTGCGCCAGGATCGTCGCGAACGCCAGAATGAAAACCAACACCAACTGCTCCACAAACGACCAGTCTGCCAGCATTTGTGTTGTCGGCGAAGGCATGTCGCCGGGAAGTCCGCGGATTTACCGCCGAAAGCGTTGGGCGAGAAGCGGATCGCAAAATCGGACAAAACGGGCGCGTCGCCGGGTCATCCGGCGGCACGCCCGCTGATTCGTGTCCTAGTCCAGGTAGTCGCGCAACACCTGCGAGCGGCTCGGATGACGCAGCTTGCTCATCGTCTTCGACTCGATCTGCCGGATGCGCTCACGGGTGACCCCGTACACCTGACCGATCTCGTCCAACGTGCGCGGCTGGCCGTCGGTGAGGCCGAAGCGCAGCCGGACCACGCCGGCCTCGCGCTCCGACAGCGTCTCGAGCACCGACTGCAACTGATCCTGCAGCAGCGTGAAGCTCACCGCGTCGACCGCGACCACGGCCTCGGAATCCTCGATGAAGTCACCGAGCTGGCTGTCGCCCTCGTCGCCGATGGTCTGATCCAGCGAGATCGGCTCGCGGGCGTACTGCTGGATCTCGAGGACCTTCTCCGGGGTGATGTCCATTTCCTTGGCCAGCTCCTCGGGCGTGGGCTCGCGGCCCAGGTCCTGCAGCAGCTCGCGCTGGATACGGCCCAGCTTGTTGATGACCTCGACCATGTGCACCGGAATACGGATGGTGCGGGCCTGGTCGGCCATCGCGCGGGTGATCGCCTGACGGATCCACCAGGTGGCATACGTGGAGAACTTGTAGCCCTTGGTGTAGTCGAACTTCTCCACCGCGCGGATCAGACCCAGGTTGCCCTCCTGGATCAGGTCCAGGAACGCCATGCCGCGGCCGGTGTAGCGCTTGGCCAGCGACACCACCAGACGCAGGTTGGCCTCGAGCAGGTGGTTCTTCGCGCGGTTGCCGTCGCGCATGATCCAGTTCAGATCGCGGCGCGTGGTGACCGGCAGCTTGTCGCCCTTCTCGGACAGCTCGCGGAACTTCTCGGTGGCGTAGAGCCCGGCCTCGATGCGCTTGGCGAGCTCCACCTCCTCCTCCGCGTTGAGCAGCGCGACCTTACCGATCTGCTTGAGGTAGGCGCGGACCGAGTCGGCGGAGGCGGTGAGCTCGGCGTCCTTGCGCGCCTGGCGCAGGGCTTCGGATTCCTCCTCGTCCCAGACGAAGTCACCGGAGGCCTTGTCGGCCGCGGTGGGCTCGTCGGCCTCGGCCTCCTCGGTTTCCTCGGCGGCTTCCTCGACGACCTCCTCCTCGGTGAGGTCGTCCTCGGAGACCTCCAGGTCGCCGAGATCCTCGAGATCGAGGTTCTCCTCGTCGGGGTTCTCCTCGCCCTCGCCGTCCGGCCCGGCCTTCTTGGTCGTCGCCTTCTTCGCGGGTGCCTTCTTGGCCGCGGCCTTGGCCCCCGCTTTCTTGGCGGGCGCCTTCTTGGCGACGGCCTTCTTGGCCGGTGCCTTCTTCGCGGCAGCCTTGCGGACAGGCCGTGCGGCGTTGTCCGCGGAGTCGGCCTCGGCCGGCTCGGCGGTCTGTCGGGTATTCGTGGCTACCACGTACGCCCTTTCGTGACTGTGTTCGTGCGGCGTCACGCCAGAGTGATCATTCCGGCGGAGCGGTTCTGTCGGGGTATCCCGGCTCTCGTGCCGGGGTCGGTTTCCGGCTCACCGCCGGGCATGCGTTCCATTGTAACTATCCGAACGATGTGCTTACGGCGCGATACCGGCATCGACGGCCATCGCGGCCCCCACGATGCCCGCGGTGTTGCGCAGGTGCGCCGCTACGACCGGAGTTCGGTTGCCCAGCAACGGGATCCAGTGTTCGGCATCGCGGCTGATGCCACCGCCCGCTACGAACACGTCCGGCCACAGCAGATTCTCCAACGTCACCAGGACCTTGGTCACCTGTTCGGCCCATTGCTTGTAGGACAGATTCTTTCGTTCCTTCACCGAGGAGGCGGCGCGGTGCTCGGCTTCCTTGCCGTCGATATCGATGTGTCCGAATTCGGTGTTCGGCATCAGCGTGCCGCGGTACATCAGGGCCGAGCCGATGCCGGTGCCGAAGGTGAGCAGCATGACCAGACCGTCGATGTTCTTGGCCGCGCCGTACTGATCCTCGGCCATGCCCGCGGCGTCCGCGTCGTTGAGCACCACCACCTCGCGCCCGCCCAGCGCCAGGGAGAACAGTTGGTGCGCGTCGGTGTCGACCCAGCTCTTGTCGATGTTCGCGGCGGTGCGGGCGATGCCGTTGACCATCACGCTGGGCAGGGTGATGCCGACCGGGCCCTTCCAGTCGGCCTTGGTCACCAGTTCGGAGACCGTCTCGGCGATGGCGTTCGGTGTGGCCGGATGCGGGGTGGCGATCTTGATGCGATCGTGTACGAGGTCTCCGGTGGCCAGATCGACCAACGCGCCCTTGACGCCGCTCCCTCCGATATCGATCCCGAATGCTTGTCCCCGAGTGGACATTGACGACTCCTCGTTCCTGTGATGCCGGGCCGAAACAAGTGCGCGCGGCACGATACACGCCGATGTGCGGTGGAGTGCGCGACGGACTGATCTGTGTCGTGCACGACAAGCCTAATGCGCGTGGCGGGACATCTGTGATCCGATGGAGGTCGTGCCGGAATCGACCACTTCTGCCGTCCCTGCCCCCACCCCCGAACTGATTACCGAATTGCGCTGTGTCGCAGTGCATCTCGCGCGAACCGCGGCCGCGCACGTGCGGCTGCGACGGACCCAGGTCCGCGGCGCGGCGGGCGCGTTGCGCGCCGACGCCGTGCAGTCCAAGAGCACCCCGACCGACCCGGTCACCGTCGTGGACACCGAAACCGAGGAACTGATCCGCGCGCTGCTGTCCGAATCGCGGCCCGGGGAACGGGTGTTCGGCGAGGAGGGCGGCGGCAGCGTCGGCGACGGATCGCAGATCGTCTGGGTCGTCGACCCGATCGACGGCACCGTGAACTTCATGTACGGCATCCCGGCATATTCGGTCTCGGTGGCCGCGATGCAGGGGGGCCGCTCGCTGGCCGGTGCGGTCGCCGACGTGCCCGGGGATCAGGTGTACAGCGCGGGTCTGGGCGCGGGGGCCGAGCGGATCGGCTCCGACGGCACGGTCACCGCGTTGCGCTGCACCGAGGTCGACTCGATCTCGATGGCGTTGCTGGCCACCGGATTCGGCTACAGCGCCGAACGCCGCGCCCGGCAGGGACAGCTCATCGCCGAGGTGCTGCCCCGAGTGCGCGACATCCGGCGGGTCGGCTCGGCGGCCCTGGACCTGTGCATGGTCGCGGCCGGCCTGGTCGACGCCCACTACGAACACGGCCTCAACACCTGGGACTGGGCCGCGGGCGCGCTGATCGCCGCCGAGGCGGGCGCGCGGCTACGCCTGCCCGCCGCCGGCACGGTCGCGAAAACCGGTGAACTCGTTGTCGCCGCGGCCCCCGGCATCGCCGAAGAACTCATGACCCTCTTCGACGACCTCGGCGTGTCGAAACCGGTGCCGTAGTACGAGTTCGCCACTCCAGCAACCACACATCGCGCCGCCGACCCAGTTCCGTCAACCCCGTAGGACGCCGACAGCAAGGTTTGCGGCGCGGCTTGCCGCCCGGACGCGTGGCGGGTGCGAGGAACGAGTGCCCGACACGGGGCCGGGCGGTGAGCCTCAGGGCGCCGCGAACCCGCCGTAGCGAAGCGGAGGCCAAAGATACAGCTCAGCAGTTGGCGGTGCGGGCGGCGTCCAGTAAGCCGGAGTCGACGGCCGGGTTGCCCGGGGCCGGGTTCTTGAGGGCCTTGAGGACTTCCTCGGCGTTGTCGCTGGGTTGCAGGTCGTTGCCGAACAGGGAGCCCAGGGCCAGATCGACGGTGTCGTCCTTGCGCTGGTCCTCGATGAGTTCCGCGCAGGGGGCGACGAGTTGGACCGCGGCAGCTGCGGGGCGGCCGCTGACGCCGAACCGGATCTGGCCGGTGCAGTTCAGATCGCCGTTCACGTAGACCGGGTCGTTGGAGTACTGCGGCGGGGGCGGGCTGGCGAAACCGAAGTCGCGCAGGCTCGTCGCGATGTGTTCGGCCAGACCGCGCTCGCCCGAGGCGTTGTAGACGCGCACCTTGGACTGGGCCAGCGGCGCGGGTTCCACATCGTGCAGGCGCGAAGGCGACACCCGCTCACCCAGCCCGGCCGGTTGGGCCGCCTTCGGATCGGTGGCCGGCGAGGGCGAGTTGCACGCCATCGCGGTATGGCTGTGATCCTCGGTCGTCAACGCCTTGATCCAGATGACCGCGCAGATCAGCGCCAGGATCGCAACCATCGCGACCCATGGCTGATAGCGCCGCCGCAGGAACGGACGCCCCTTCTTGTCGGTGGGGCTGCCTTCGGTGATCAGTGAAACCACACCCGACACCATACGAGTTGGCCGGGCTCGAGCAGGTATTTGGCCTCCGTATAAAGGTCCGGTCTCGCCGCGATCACGGGGTGTGGCCGGAGTGGACACCGAATCGTGTCGGTCCCGGTGTGGCGTGTCGATTGCCCCTCAGTTTCGACTCACGAGTGTTTTGATTGCGACTTTTGCCCGTGGGTCCGCTATTGTCTGGCGGCCTGATCCGAATCGACCGAGGTGAATCAGGTACGCGTTATCGGGAACAACCAGGGCACGTCCTGCGTTTACCGAGCGCGATCCGGAACGGATTCCGCAGATCCGGACCGGTGTGCGACGGGTGTACACGTGACGTACACCACCGGCGGGGCGGTACTCGCCGAGCCGATTCCGGCAGGGATCGGTGCGGAGGGAACCGGTCCGGGATATACGAAGTAAGGACGAGGGGATACGACATGGCAACCGACTATGACGCACCTAGGCGCAGTGAATCCGACGAGGTTTCCGAGGACTCGCTCGAGGAGCTGAAGGCTCGTCGCAACGAGGCCGCGTCCGCCGTCGTGGATATCGACGAATCCGATACCGCGGAGTCGTTCGAGCTCCCCGGGGCGGATCTGTCCGAGGAAGTGCTCTCGGTTCGGGTGATCCCGAAGCAGGCCGACGAGTTCACCTGTACGAGCTGCTTCCTGGTTCACCACCGCAGCAGACTCGCCAGCGAGTCCGGCGGACAGCTCATCTGCATGGACTGCGCCGCCTGAGCAGGGCGCGGTAGTAAGCACCACGGGGCGGTCCCGCGTAGCCCTGCACGCCACGCGAACAGCCGTCCGAGTTCCACACAGCTCCCCGTGCAGCCCACGGGAAACACATCCGACAGCCCGCGCTCGGTTCGCCGAGCGCGGCATTCACCTGCGTGGGGCCACCACGCCGGGCATCAGCTCTTGCGCGGTTCGATGCCCAGTGCGGCCAGTACCTTGTCCGGGTGACGGGCGCTGATCAACCAGTACGGTGTCGGGTCGTCCGGATCGTCGAGGACGAGCAGCACCATGGGCCCGATCCAGGGTCGATGCTGAACGAAGGCGGCGGGGTCCAGCTGACGACCCATCGCGGCGCTCTTGGCGCTGGTCGGGACGACTGCTGCCCGGGCAACATACGTTACCGGTAGATGCGCCTTGTCCGTGCGCAATTCGAGAGTTCCGTTCGCATCCGGCGCGACTTCCACTCGATGCCGGCCCATCCACAGCAACACCCACACCGGCACCGGGATCAACAGCACGTACGGCAGCCAGGCGTGGATTCCGGGCGCACCCATGTGCAGGGTGGCGGCCAGCAGGCCGATGATGCCCAGCCCCACGGGCCACCACCACAGCGGCGCCCACTGGCGTTCGGAGTACACCGGCGCGGCGGTCTTTTCGTTCGGCATGGTTACCTGCTGGGGCTGGTCGGACACCACCTCAGACTAGGTCAGGCGACGACCGGGTGACCGCGTAGGCTCCCTGGATGTGACCGGTATTCCATCCATCCCCCTGCTGCGGCTCGATCCCGGCATCCCCGTGCCCACGCGCGCGCACCCGGACGATGCGGGCGTGGACCTGTGCACCACCGAGGACGTCATCCTGGAGCCCGGCGAGCGGGTGCTCGTGGGGACCGGCATCGCGATCGCCCTGCCCAGCGGCACCGTCGGCCTGATCCATCCGCGCTCGGGCCTGGCCGCCAAGACCGGACTGTCCGTCGTCAACACCCCCGGCACGATCGATGCCGGATACCGCGGCGAGATCAAGGTCTGTCTGATCAACCACGACCCGCGCACGGCGATCGAACTGCGTCGCGGCGACCGTATCGCCCAGCTGCTCGTGCAGCGGGTGGAACTGGTCGATTTCGTGGCCGTGGACCGGCTCGACGAGACGGTGCGCGGCGCGGGGGGATACGGGTCCAGCGGCGGACACGCCAGCCTCGATAATGGGAGCGGTGCCGGTGGGGAAGGCCCCGTCGGCGAGGAGGCATGAAGATGTTCGGACGGAAGAAGCGCTCCGGAGACGACGCCCGCGGCGCGGGTGAATACGACGACTACGCCTACGACGACGAGTACGACGAGGCGGAGTACGACGACTATGTCGAGGACGACTACGACGGCCCGTTCGACGAGCCGGTCCACGACGAACCGGCCCATCGCGAACGGTCCTATGCGGCAACGCGTTACGAGGAGACGGCGCGTTACGAGGACGACGAGGAAGCGGACGAGGGGCCGCGGACCGGTCCCTACGATTTCGACGACGTGGCCGATCTGCTCGACGACGTCACCGATCAGCGCTTGGATCTGGGGTCGGTCATCGTGCCGGTGCCGCAGGGCGGGCAGTTGCAGGTCGAGATGACCCCCGACGGGACCCCGCAGGCGGTCCATCTGGCCACCGAGTACGGCCGGTTGACGGTGGCCGCGTACGCCGCGCCCAAGTCGCCCGGACAGTGGCGCATGGTGGCCGCCGACCTGGCCGAGTCACTGCGCAACGACGGCGCCCAGGTGTCGGTGCAGACCGGTCCGTGGGGTCGCGAGTTGCACGCCGTCACCGAGGGGGCCGACCTGCGGTTCATCGGGGTCGACGGGTACCGGTGGATGGTGCGGCTGGTCGCGGCTGGGCCGTCCGGTGCGGTGGACGAGGGGCAGCCGCTGGTCGCGGCGGCGCGCGGTGTGCTGAGTGAGACCGTGATCCGGCGCGGTGACGATCCGTTGCCGGTACGCGATCCGCTGCCGGTGGTGCTCCCGCAGGAACTGGCCGATCAGTTGCAGGCCGCGCATCAGCAGCAGGTGCAGGCGCATCAGCAGGCGTTGGCGGCGCAGGCCGCGGCCGCGCAGGCGCATGCAACGGGCAGTTTCCCGGCGGTCACGCCCGAAACCGAACGGCCGCGTCGCGGTTCGGAGGGGTCGGCCATGCAGCAGCTCGGCCTGAACTAGCGTTCGCGGGCGGCCCCGGCCCGGTGGTCCAGCAGACCGTCGAGGCCGTGGTCGCCCAGCACCGCCGGGTCCGCGCCGAGTTCGGCCAGGGTGATGCGGCGCAGTTCGGCGTGCGGGATCAGTTCGGCCCAGTCGGTGGCGACCGTCGCCGGATGCACCGGATCGTCGACCGCGGCCACGATCGTGGTCGGAACCTTCAGTCCTGCAAGGGTTTCCGCGATCGGCCAGGAGTAACCCGCAGCCTCTTCCAGGGCCTGCGGCAGATCCGGCCACTGCGCGCGCCAGGACTGCGTCAGCGCCCGCGCCAGCCAGGGAGGACTGCTCTGACGCATCCGTTGGACCACGGCCTCGAGGCCGTCCGCGCGCAACTGGGCGGCGGTGGCCGCGGCACTCAGGGCGGCCGGACATCCGGTCGTGTCGGCGCCGGTCCACGCGGGCAGCGCCGCGATCACCCCGAACGCGGATTCGCTTCGCGCGCAGGCCCATTCGACGGCGATGGCCGCACCCAGCGAGATCCCCGCCGCCAGCACCGGCCCCGATCGCGCCGCCTCGTCCAGCGCCGCGCGGCAACTGGCCACCACATCGCGCGGATCGGGCTCCACCGCGACGAACGGCAGATCCCTTGCGGCACAGGCGGGTTCGAACGCGCGTCGGGCGAAATCGGCGTCGGAGCCGGTGCCGGGCAGGCCGACGACGATCGCCGGGCGGGTGGGATCGGGCATCGGCCGAGCCTAGTGGGTGCCGTTCCCGATCGATCCGAGGTGCGGGGAAAGGTCACCGCGATCGGCGGTTCGCGGGTTGTTCGGGGGCGTTTACCTGGGTGTTCCGATTCGTCGGCGTGGATCCGATCGAGGTGGGTTGACCGGTCGGAGTCGGGGGTATCACTGGGGTGACCACACCGCCGGTGCAACGGCCGTCACATCGGGACCGGGCAGCGTGGCGGGCCCGTCGGGCCCGTTCTACAGTGGCGGTGTACGGCCAACCCGGCCGGTCGTACGGAAACCGATGGCGCACCCGCGCCGTCCGCAGTGCAGGAAGTGTTGCGACATGCCTTTCCCCGGCAGAAACAAGGCGGGATCCGGTGCCGTCGCGCGCAAGGCCGGACCCGACAGTGGGTATTTCCGCCGTCTCGGCTACCGGCTCACGGCCGATCTGGACAGCCTCGACGCCCAGGAGCTGGCCGAGACCTCGGAGGCGTCAGGGGCCTGTCAGGCCGCCGAATGCCGCCGCGGCGAAGAGGTCACCATGCTGGGTCGGCTGCGCAGTGTGGAGGCCTGCCCGAAGGCGGCCAGCGCCTGCCTCGAGGCCGAATTCTTCGACGGCACCGACGCGATCACCCTGGTGTGGATCGGTCGCCGCCGCATTCCGGGTATCGAGCCCGGACGCCGTATCCTGGTTCGTGGGCGCATCGGTGAACGCGATGGCGCCAAGGTGATCTTCAACCCCTACTATGAACTCCGCGGGAATTCCTGACGTATGTCGACAACCGATAACGACGAGGGCGCTCTCCTCGATGACCAGCGCCGCGTCGTGTCCCCCGGCGAGCACGCCTCGCCCGCCCTCCCCGCCGATCGCGGTCCGCGCCACGCCCTCCGGGACGATGCCGGATCCGAGAGCGACGACGATCCCGACGACACGGATCCCGAGGATCACGACGATCCCGAGGACACCCTGCTCGATCAGCTCGGCGGTATCAGCGGCCTGATCTACTCGACGTTGCCGGTGGTGGTGTTCGTCCCGGCGAACGCGCTGTGGGGCCTGGCCGCGGCGATCTGGACGGCGCTGGGTGTCGCGGCCGCGATCCTGGTGTGGCGGCTGGTGCGCCGCAATCCGATCCAGCCCGCGATCTCCGGATTCCTGGGTGTGGGCGTGTGCGCGTTCATCGCCTACCGGATGGGTGCGGCCAAGGGGTTCTTCCTGTTCGGCATCTGGGCCAGCCTGCTGTACGGGGGTGTGTTCCTGGCGTCGCTGGTGGTGCGCTGGCCGTTGGCCGGGGTGATCTGGGGCGTGCTGAACGGCCACGGCACCGAATGGCGTTCGGACAAGCGGGCGATGCGCCTGTACGACCTCGCGACGCTGGTGTGGGTGCTCGTCTTCGGCGCCCGGTACCTGGTCCAGTCGCACTTCTACAACGACAACAGCACCGGGCTGCTCGCGATCACCCGCATCGCCATGGGCTGGCCGCTGACGGCGATCGCGCTGCTGGTCACGGTGTGGGCGGTGCGTCGCGCCGGGCACGCTCCGGCCGAGCGCGACTGACCGATCGCCCGCTCGTCGCGGCGGGAAATCCGGTGGGGTGAGGGCGAATCCACCCCTGGGGTGTCTGGTCGCCGGCCCCGGATCGCAGCAGGATTCTCTGTGAGACATGGAGAATCGGCGAAGGGATCCGGAGTGATCACCCAGGAGAGCCCGGCGGTATCGACGGCACGCACGACCGGATCGTCGCGCCCCGGTGCGCCCGCTCGTTCGGAGAGCCAGCGGATCGCCGCGGAACTGGATCGGCTGATCCCCCCGGCCGCGGCCGGTGACGATCGGGCGGTCACCGATATCGTGCGCATCGTGCATCCGCTGGTGCGGCGCTACTGCGCGGCGCGGCTGGGGTCGGGCGGGAATTTGCAGGTCACCGCCGACGACGTCGCCCAGGAGATCTGCCTGGCGACCGTGCAGGCGATTCCGCGGTACCGCGATCAGGGCAAGTCGTTCCTGGCGTTCGTGTACGGCATCTCGGCGAACAAGGTGGCCGACGCGTTCCGCCGGGCCGGGCAGCACACCGCCTATCCGGTGCCGGACTTCCCGGACCGGCCCTCGACCGCACCGGGCCCGGAGGAGATGGCGCTGGCGGCCGAGCGGCGGCACGCCACCTTCGAACTGATGCAGATCCTCGCGCCCGCGCACCGCGAGGTGCTGGTGATGCGGCTGCTGCTGGGGTGGACCGCGGCGCAGACCGCCGAGGCGATCGGCACGAGTCCGGGCGTGGTGCGGGTCATGCAGCATCGCGCGCTGAACAAGCTGCGCGCGCGGCTGCGGGACGAGGAGTTGCTCCCGGCCTGAGTCCGCTCAGGAGGCGGTGGTTCAGGAGGCTGTGGTGCGGAAACCGTTGACGCCCAATGCCGTACGGAGTTCCTCCTCGGCCTCGACCGACGTCACGAACAGCAGTTCGTCCTCGCCCTCGAGTGGATCGTCCGGCTGCGGCACGATGACCCGGCCGCCGCGCAGGATGGTCACCAGGGCCGCGTCGCGGGGCAGGGTCAGGGTGCGGACCGCGCGTCCGGCCAGGGGAGTGTCGACCGGGAGGGTGATCTCCACCAGATTGGCCTGACCCTGTCGCAACGTCATCAGGCGGACCAGATCGCCCACCGAGACGGCCTCCTCGGCCAGCGAGGCCAGCAGGCGCGGGGTCGAGACCGCGACGTCGACGCCCCAGGACGCGTCGAAGAGCCATTCGTTGCGCGGATCGTTGACCCGGGCCACCACCCGCCGGATCCCGAACTCGGTCTTGGCGAGCAGGCTGAACACCAGATTCGCCTTGTCGTCGCCGGTGGCCGCGATGACCACCTCGTAATCCTGCAGCCCGGCTTCCTCGAGCAGTTCCAGCTCGCAGGCGTCGCCGTGCACCCAGACCGCGGCGGGTACGGCGGCCTGGTCGATGTGATCGATGCGGCGTTCGACGAGCATCACCTCGTGGCCGCCGCGTAGCAGTTCCTGGGCGATGGAGCGGCCGACCGCGCCCGCCCCGGCGATGACTACCTTCACGACTCCTCCTCGTTCGAGGGTGCGGTGGCGGCGAGGGCGACGGCCTCGCCGACGCGGCCGGAGGTGGCGGCGACGTACACGGTGTCGTCGGCCTGCAACAGCGTCTTCGCGGTCGGCAGTACGCCCTGGCCGAACCGGACGATGAACGCGACCCGGGCGGCGACGGCCTCCTCGAGGTCCTGCACGGTGTGCCCGAACCAGTCCTCGTGCAGGGCCAACTCGGTGATCGCGACGGTGCCGGTGGGGTCGCGCCAGGTCGAGGAGGTGTTCTCGTCGCCGATCAGGGTGCGCAGGAAGCGGTCGGTGGTCCACGGGACGGTCGCGATGGTGGGGATGCCGAGACGTTCGTAGACCGCGGCGCGTTTGGCGTCGTAGATGCGCGCCACCACCCGCTCCACGCCGAACGTCTCGCGTGCGACGCGCGCGGCGATGATGTTGGAGTTGTCCCCGGAGGAGACCGCCGCGAAGGCTCCGGCGCGCTCGATTCCCGCGCGCTGCAACACATCCCGGTCGAAGCCGACGCCGGTCAGCTGTTCGCCCGGGAAGTCCCGGCCCAGGCGTCGGAACGCGCTGGGGTCGCGGTCGATCACGGCCACCTGATGCCCGATCCGGACCAGTGCGCGCGCGAGGGCGGAGCCCACCCGACCACACCCCATGATCACTACGTACACCGTTGCCAACCCCATTCCGGAAACCGTGGTGTGCGGTCTGATTCGTTTCGCGTCGACGGTACCCGCTGCCCGTCCTGGCACCCTCTTTCCCCTGGACGCGCCCGCCGAAACCCCTGACACGCTGCAAGGTCATCGTCGTCACAGTCCTATGCTGACCGGAATGTTCCCCTCGACGGAATCTGTTGATCCGTACCTGGCTTCGCGCTGGGTGTCCCGTATGCGTGCCGGGCTGTCCGAATGGCGATCGCGGGTCCGCCCCTCGCACGGTCGGCTCGCCGTCGACCTCGCGGGTCCGGTCCGGTTCGTCGGCCGCTGTGGGAGAGCCGTTCGCGATGACCACCGGCGATGTCGAGGTGTGTCCAGCGCGCCGCATCGGCCGTGCGCTGACGCCTCGGAATCTGGCGGGGTCGCCGTGGCAGGCCAGCTTGGCCAGTGCCCGGACGATGCCGTCCTCGGTATGTGGGATCGCCCACCGGTCGATGCGGGCTCCGGCGTCATCGATGACGCTCACGTCGTGGGCAGCGTTTCCCCAGTCCCAGCCGACGAACAACGGTGGTCTCCTTCGAGGTCGGGTTCACACCTCGCCGGTGAGGGGCGCTGCCGGAAGCTCACTGATCGGCCCTCGATCGGGCGTGTTCCTGATGCCGGTCCGCGGGCCTCGGCCGGGCGGGGCTGGCGGTACTCATCGTGGCCATCGAATGGCTCGCGCACCAGGCCATGCACCCACCGGGACCGAGAGGTCACAACCCTACCTGTTCGGCTGCGGAAAGGATGGTGCCCTAGTGAGCGGGCGTGGTGAATCGGGTTGGGCGGGACAGGTTTTCGAGGTGACACTGGGGGCTCCCGGGCACGGTGGGTTCTGTGTGGCGCGGCACGAGGGCCGGGTGTTGTTCGTGCGGCACGGGTTGCCCGGCGAGGTGGTGCGGGCTCTGGTGACCGAGGACCGGGGTGGGTCGTTCTGCCGGGCGGAGGCGGTGGAGATTCTGGAGGCGTCGGCGGATCGGGTCGCGGCGACGTGTCCGGTGTCGGGCCCGGGTGGGGCGGGATGCTGTGATTTCTCGTTCGCCACGGCTGCCGCGCAGCGGGAGTTGAAGGCCGCGGTGGTGCGGGAGCAGTTGCGGCGGGTGGCCGGGTGGGAGACCGAGGTGGAGGTGGAGGCCATTCCGGGCGGGGAAGTGGCCGGTGGTGGGTGGCGGACCCGGATTCGGCTGGCCGTGGATCAGCAGGGGCGGGCGGGGGTGCACGGGTTCCGGAGTGCCGGGATCATCGCGGATCTGCGCTGCCCGCAACCGGTTTCGGGGGCGATGGACGGGATTGCGGAGCGGAGTTGGACTCCCGGAGCGGATCTCGTTGTCGCGGTGGACGGTGACGGGGTGCGGCACATCGTCGAGATCGCGCCTGCGGAAATCGCGCACGATCGGGGTGCGGCCGGGAGCGCGGATCGGTTCGGCGATCGGCGGGGCGGGCGTGCGGATGGCGGAGGACGTACGGACGGCAAGGGAGGTGCGCGCGGCGGGGGACGGGCTGATCGCGGGTGGCGCGCGGATGGTGGTGACGGAGGCGGTGAGCGTCGGCGTCGTGGGGCCGCGGCCCGGCGCGCGGCCGCACACGCGCCTCGGCGGGAGCGAGTCGTCGAGGGGACCGGGCGGGCGGTGCAATACGTGGCGGGCCGCCGGTGGGAGGTGTCGGCGACGGCGTTCTGGCAGCCGCATCGTGGTGCGGCGCAATGCTATTCGGACATCGTCGCGGAGTGGTCGGAGCTGTCGCCGGGGCTGCGGGCGTGGGATCTGTATTGCGGCGCGGGCGTTTTCGCCGCGCGGATCGGGTCGAGCGCGGGGGTGAGCGGTGCGGTGTTCGGGGTGGAATCGGCGCGGGGAGCCGTGGCGGACGGCGCGGCCGCACTCGCCGACATGCCGTGGGTGAGCCTGGACCCACAGCGGGTCGAACGCTGGCTCGACGACGGAATCACCCGTGCCACACCGGATGTCGTGGTGCTGGATCCGCCGCGAGCCGGGGCAGGCAAGGCGGTGATCACCCCGCTGGCCGCGGCCGAACCGGCGCGCATCGTGCACATCGGTTGTGATCCGGCGGCATTCGCGCGCGACATCTCGCTCTATCGCGCCAACGGTTACGCGCCCACTCGGCTGCGTGCCTTCGACGCGTTCCCGGCGACCCATCACGTCGAATGCCTGGCGCTGCTCGAGCCGATTCGCGCGTGACGCGCGGCGGTCCGGTCCGGACGACGCGGCCGTCGTGTCCGATTCGTCCGCCCCGGAATTCCCGGAGGTGGTGAATCGATGTGACGTGGCCGACGGCTCGCCGGTGTGTCGCGGGAAGGTCGCTGTTCCGGTCATCGGCTCCCCGGACCGCTCCGTAGACTGTTCGGAACAGACGACACCTCCGGAGTAGGGAGCGATAACGGTGGGAGTGCTTTCCCGGGTCGAGACGCCCGAGGACCTGCGCCGGCTGACGGCACCGGAATTGAGTGAGCTGGCGCGGGAGATTCGTGAGTTCCTGGTCCAGAAGGTCGCGGTGACAGGTGGTCACCTCGGGCCGAATCTGGGCGTGGTGGAGATGACGATCGCGCTGCACCGGATCTTCGACTCGCCGGCCGATCCGATCATCTTCGACACCGGACACCAGTCCTACGTGCACAAGATGCTCACCGGCCGCAAGGACAACTTCGACCGGCTGCGCAAACAGGGCGGCCTGTCGGGCTATCCGAGCCGCTCCGAGAGCCCGCACGACTGGGTGGAGTCCTCGCACGCCTCGGCCTCGCTGTCCTACGCCGACGGTCTGGCGAAGGCGTTCGCGCTGACCAAACAGCGCCGCCACGTCGTCGCGGTGGTCGGAGACGGCGCGCTCACCGGCGGGATGTGCTGGGAGGCGCTGAACAATATCGCCGCCGGGCAGGACCGTTCGGTGGTGATCGTGGTGAACGACAACGGCCGGTCCTATTCGCCCACCATCGGCGGCCTGGCCGATCGGCTGGGCGCGTTGCGGATGCAGCCCGCGTACGAGCAGGCCCTGGACGCGACCAAGCGGTTCGTGCAGGGGATTCCGCGGGTGGGCGGGTCGGCGTATTCGATGCTGCACGCGCTCAAGGCCGGGATCAAGGACGCGGTCGCGCCGCAGGAGTTGTTCAGCGATCTGGGGCTGAAATATCTCGGCCCGGTCGACGGGCACGACACCGTCGCGCTCGAGGCGGCGTTCCGGCGCGCCAAGGATTTCGGCGGGCCGGTTGTGGTGCACGTGGTCACGCAGAAGGGGCGCGGATATCAGCCGGCCGAGGATCACGAGGCCGATCAGATGCATTCGATCGGTGCGATCGATCCCGAGACCGGGAAGCCCACCGGCGGCAGTTCGGTCGGTTGGACCTCGGTGTTCTCCGACGAGCTGATCCGGCAGGCCGAACGGCGCGAGGACGTGGTGGCCATCACCGCGGCCATGCCCGGCCCGACCGGGCTGACGCCGTTCGGTGAGCGGTTCCCGGAGCGGATGTTCGATGTCGGCATCGCCGAACAGCACGCGGTCACCTCGGCGGCCGGTCTGGCGCTGGGCGGGCTGCATCCGGTGGTCGCGGTGTACTCGACGTTCCTGAATCGCGCGTTCGATCAGCTGGTGATGGATGTCGCGCTGCTGAAGCTGCCGGTGACCCTCGTGCTGGATCGTGCCGGGGTCACCGGTGACGACGGCGCGAGCCACAACGGCATGTGGGATCTGTCGGTCCTCGGCATCGTGCCCGGTATCCGGGTCGCCGCGCCGCGCGATGCGGCGACGTTGCGCGAGGAGTTGGCCGAGGCGCTCACCGTCGCCGACGGCCCGACCGTGCTGCGCTTCCCGAAAGGCCCCGTCGCGGAGGATATCTCGGCGCTGGAGCGGTTGGACGGGGTCGATGTGCTGCGGATGCCCGAGGGCGGTTCGGCGCAGACCGTGCACGGTGACGTCCTGCTCGTCGCGGTCGGTCCGTTCGCGCGGACCGCGACGCAGGTCGCGGATCTGCTGTCGCCGGAAGGGATTTCGGTGACGGTGGTGGATCCGCGCTGGGTGCTGCCGGTTTCGGACACCGTGATGAAACTGGCCGAGAACTACCGGCTGGTGGTCACGCTGGAGGACGGCGGCGTGCACGGTGGCATCGGCTCCACGGTGTCCGCGCGGCTGCGCGCGGGCGGGATCGACGTGCCCACCCGCGATATCGGTGTGCCGCAACGGTTCCTGGATCACGCGTCGCGGGCGCAGATCCACGCGGAGCTCGGTCTGACCGCGCCCGATATCGCGCAGCGCATCACCGGGTGGCTCGGCGGCGTCTGAGGATCCGCCTCGCGGCGGGGCCCGGTACGGCCCCGCCGCAAATCGACCGTCCGGGATAATTCGGGCGTTTTCCGGGTCGATGTTTCGATGATCATGATTGCCGGGTAATCGATTACGACGAAACGCCCATTCGTGCGTGACTTCCGGCGTTTTCCGGATTATGGTGCCCGAGCGCCCCCACTTTCGGGGGCGTGGCTTCCTGGGGATTTGCATCGAAGTGGTGCGTGTATACAGTTATGTCCTGTCTGACACGATCTTCTGCGGGGAGGCACGAAGGTATGACAAATCCTTTCGACAATCCGGACGGTAGGTTCTTCGTTCTCGTGAACGACGAGGACGAACATTCACTGTGGCCGGATTTCGCCGATGTTCCGGCGGGCTGGAATGTGGTTTTCGGCCCGGCCGACCGCGAGGAGTGCCTCGGGTACGTCGAGCGGAACTGGACCGATATGCGGCCGAAGAGCCTGGCTGTGGCGATGGACCTGCCCGCGCGGGTGTCGCCGACCGAGCAGTCCCGTTAGGGATTGTTGTCCGTAATTTCTCGAATGTCCGCCAGCCGGACAATTCGATATTTTGGCATGTCCAATATCTCCGGGGGAATATCGCGGATCAGTCGGCGGTGCGCCCGGGGCGAACAAGGAGTTCACGGGTGAATCCGAAGTTGGCCGATCTACCGGATCTTCGAGGGGAAATTGTACCGCTGTCGGCCGCGCAACACGGTATATGGTTCGCGCACAAGTTGTCCGACGGATTGCCGATCAATATCGCGCAATATGTGGAGATCCACGGAAAAGTGGATACCGCGGCCTTCGTCGAGGCGGTGCAGGCGGCCGGTCTGGAGCTGGAATCCGGATATCTTCGGATAGTCGAGTTCGACGGTGATCCGTATCAGTACGTCGATCCGGAGCTGCCGTACGACGGGACCGTCATCGATCTGCGCGACCGCCCGGATCCGGTCGCGGCGGCGCGGGAGTGGATGCGCGCGGACTACAGCGCCCCGATCGATCTGCAGCGGGATCCCCTGCGGGAGAGCCGATTGCTGCGCCTCGGTGACGCCCACTACTTCTGGTACTCGCGGTTCCACCACATCGCGGTGGACGGATACGGCGGTCTGACGCTGTCCTCGCGGGTCGCCGAACGCTACAACGCGCTGCTCGAGGGCCGTGCGCCCGCGCCGACCCGGTCCGCGACGGTCGCGGAGATCTATGCCGACGAGGTCGCCTACCGGGAATCGAGCCGGTTCGGCCGGGACCGCGAATACTGGCTCGACCGCACCGCCGGAATGCCCGATCCGATCAGCCTGGCGGGCCGCACCGCCGAACCCGCCGCGCACGATGTGGTGGCGAAGGCGCAATTGTCCGCGGGCATCACCGCGACATTGCGCGCCGCCGCCGAGCGGCACGACGCCAGTGCGGCACAGCTGGTGGTTGCGGCCCTGGGCAGTTTCCTCGCGCGGATGACGAATTCGACGGATGTCGCGCTGAGCCTGCCGGTCATGGCGCGCACCTCGGCGAAATTGAAGAACTCCGCCGGAATGCTGGCCAATATGCTGCCCATCCGGTTGCGATTGAATCCGCACACCAGTGTGGCCGAGGTGGTCGGGGCCGCGAATCGGGAGTTGACCGGCGCGCTGCGGCATCAGCGTTATCGGTACGAGGACATCCTGCGCGATCGGGCCTCGGCGGGTGCAGCCGATGTGCACGCCTCCTCCTTCGGGCCGATCGTGAACATCGTCTTCTTCGAGGCCGACACCAATCTGGGCGGTTCGACCGGCACCTATCACATCCTGCGGTCCGGGGTGCTCGAGGATTTGCAGGTCAATCTGGTGCAGAGTGGTGCGGACGCGCCGCTGTCGGTCGAATTCCACGGCAATCCGAACCTCTACACCCAGGACGAGCTGGACACCCATCACCGCAGGTTCCTGTCCTATCTGGACCGGTTCGCGGCCGCCGAACCGGCGAGTCGGCTGCGCGATATCGATCTGCTGTCCGGTGACGAGCGGGAGATCGTCCTGGACATCCGCCCCGGCGGGCAGAGTACGGCGACGCTGACCTCCATCCTGGATCGGAGCGTGGCGCTCGCGCCGGACGCGACCGCGGTGCGGGCGGGCGATATCTCGCTGTCCTACCGGGAACTCGATGCCCGGGCCAATCGCCTTGCCCGCCTGCTGATTTCGAGTGGTATCGGTCCGGAGTCACTGGTCGCGGTGGCGTTGCCGCGATCGATCGAATCGGTGACCGCGGTGTGGGCGGTGGCGCGGGCGGGTGCCGCCTTCGTCCCGGTGGATCCGAATCATCCCGCCGAGCGGATCGCCTATATGACGGCCGCGGCGCGGGTGCGGTGCGGGGTGACATTCGCCGAATTCGCTGGCCGCCTGCCGGATTCGGTCGAATGGGTCGTCCTGGACGATGCCGCGACCGGTGCCGAGTTGGCCGTGCGGAGCGATGCGGTGATCACCGATGTCGAACGGAATCGCCCACTGCGCGTGGAGCATCCGGCCTATGTCATCTTCACCTCGGGGTCGACGGGACGTCCGAAGGCCGTCGCCATCGATCACGGGGGATTGTCGAACCTGGTCGACGAGCAGCGTCGGCGGTTCGGGGCGACCGAACGTTCGCGCGTATTGCACACCGCCTCACCGAGTTTCGACGCGTCGGTGTTCGAGCTGCTGCTGGCCTTCGGTGCCGGCGCCACCCTGGTGTTGTCCGCGCCGGATGCCTACGGTGGGGCGGAGCTGACCGAACTGCTTCGGCGGCAACGGATCACGCATATCGTGCTGACTCCGACGGTGTTGGGCACGATGGATCCCGACGGGCTGACGGAGCTGCGGGTGGTGGCGGTCGCGGGTGAGGCGTGCCCGGATCATCTCGTGCGCCGGTGGGCGCCGGGGCGGGAGATGTTCAATCTGTACGGTCCGACCGAGGCGACCATCTGGACGACCTCCTCGGCGCCGCTGCGGCCCGCGTCCGGGGTCACCATGGGCGGCGCGATTCGCGGGGCCGGTGTGCTCGTGCTGGACGCGTGGTTGCGGCCGATGCCGGTCGGCGTCGCGGGCGAGTTGTATGTTTCGGGGCCGCAGCTGGCGCGCGGGTATCTCGGTCAGCCGGGCCTGACCGCGCAGCGCTTCGTCGCGGATCCGTACGGTGCGCCCGGGACGCGGTTGTATCGGACCGGGGATCTGGTGCGGTGGACATCGGGCGGGGAGCTGGAGTACCTGGGGCGCAGTGACTTTCAGGTGAAGATCCGCGGCTTCCGGATCGAACTCGGCGAGATCGACTCCGTGCTCGAGGCGCAGGACGGCGTGGCCGCGGCCGTGACGGTGCAGCAGTCCAATGCCGCGGGCGCGAATCTGCTGGTGTCCTATGTGGTTTCCGAGTCGGGGCCGGACACCGCCGAGTTGATCGCGGCTGTGGCGCAACGGCTTCCGGAGTACATGGTGCCCGCCGCTGTGGTGGTGCTGGACCGGCTGCCGCTCTCGCCGACGGGCAAGTTGGACCGTAAGGCCCTGCCGGAGTACGAATTCGGCGGGCGTGACACCTCGAGTGCGGTGTCGTCTCCGCAGGAGCGGGTGTTGTCCGAGTTGTTCGCGGAGGTTCTCGGTGTCGCGCGGGTGGGGGTCGAGGACAGCTTCTTCGCTCTCGGCGGCGACAGCATCATGTCCCTGCAGTTGGTGGCGCGGGCCAAGAGCCGGGGTGTGGTCCTCACGGCGCGAGAGGTGTTCCGGCACCGTACCGTTGCCGCGCTGGCCGCCGTGTCGCGCCGGGCCGAGGACGATGCGGTCGCACTCGCCGAACTTCCCGGTGGTGGTGTGGGAACCATGCCGACGACGCCGATCGTGCGTTGGATGCTCACGCGCGGTGGGCGATTCGACAGCTTCCAGCAGTCGCTGGTGCTGGAGTTGCCGATCGGGCTGGATCGTGCCGATCTGGTGAAAACCGTTGCCGCCGTGTTGGATCACCACGATATGTTGCGGTCGAGGCTGGTCGAGGTCGACGGCGACATCCAGGTCGAGGTCGTCGAGCGGGGCGCGATCGATGTCGATTCGTTGATTCGCCGGATCACGTCGGGTCCCGATGACAACACGAAAATGATTGCCGCGCGGGAACTGTCGGCGGCGGCCGGACGGTTGGATCCCGGTGCCGGAGTGGTTCTGCAACTGGTCTGGCTCGACTACGGATCCGAGCGGTCCGGTCGGCTGATCGTCGTGGCGCACCATCTCGTCATCGACGGGGTGTCCTGGCGAATCCTGTTGCCGGACTTGATGTCCGCCTGGGCGCAGGTGCGGTCCGGTGGCGAGCCGGTATTGCCGCCGGTGGGTACGTCGATGCGGCGGTGGGCGCATGCGCTGGCCGAAGAGGCTGTGCGGCCGGAGCGGCTCGCCGAGGCCGGCTACTGGCGTGGAATTCTCGACGGGCCGGACCCGCTGCTGGGTACGCGCGCGGTCGATCCGGACGTGGATACCGTTGCGACACAGGACCGGATCCGGGTCGCGGTGCCGCCGCAGGTCACCGCCGCGCTCGTCGCGGGTGTGCCCGCCGCGTTCCATGGTGGTGTGGACGATGGGCTGCTTGCTGCCCTGGCCGTCGCGGTAGCGGCATGGCGGGCGCGTCGTGGTGTGACCGCTCCGGAGACGCTGATCCAGTTGGAGGGACACGGCCGTGCGGAGACGGTCGTGCCCGGTGCCGACCTGTCGCGGACGGTGGGATGGTTCACCACCGCGTATCCGGTTCGCTTGCGGCTGTACGGAATCGACCTCGATGACGCTCTGTCCGGCGGGACGGGTATGGGCGCGGCGGTCAAGGCGGTGAAAGAGCAGCTGATCTTGATCCCGGACAGAGGGCTGGGTTATGGTCTGCTGCAATGGATGTCCGGTGTCGAGGGGCTGCGTCCGGGTGCGCCGCAACTGTCGTTCAACTATCTGGGTCGTCTGTCGATCGGTGAGATCACCCGGGGGGCAACATCATCCGAGTGGTTGCCGACCCGTGAACTGGGTACCGACCCCGCGGGCGACAACGACAATGCGGCGGTTTCCGGCGTCCTCGACATCACCGCGATGGTCACCGACGACGCCGGAGGCGAAACCCTGGAGGCGTCGTTCGCCTACGCCACCGGAATTTTGTCCGCCGACGAGGTGCGCGAGCTGGCCCAGCTCTGGGTTCGGGCGCTGACCGCGCTGTCCGAACATCTCGCCACGCCGGACGCCGGTGGGCACACCCCGTCGGACTTCGATCTGATCACGGTGCGGCAGCACGAGATCGACGGCTGGGCGCCGTACCGCCCGGTCGATATCTGGCCGCTCTCGCCGCTTCAGGAAGGGCTGCTGTTCCATGCCACGTTCGCGCAGGATGCGGTCGATGCCTATGCCGCACAGCTGACGCTGAGCCTCGAAGGGCAGGTCTCCGCGGCCCGTCTGCGGGCGGCCGCCCAGGCGCTGCTGGATCGCCATCCGAATCTGCGGGTCGCCTTCGCCACCGCGCACGATGCGCCCGTGCAGATCGTCTGCGATCGAATCACCCTGCCGTGGCGCGAAATCGACGTGCGTGGAGACGACGCGGCGGCAGAATTCGAGCGCATCGCGGCGGTCGAACGCACCACGCCGTTCGATACCGCAGTCGCGCCGCTGCTGCGTTTCGCCCTGATCCGGCTCGACGACCAGCGGTGGCGGCTGCTGCTGACCAATCACCACATCCTGTTGGACGGCTGGTCGATGCCGCTGCTGGTGCGTGAGCTGTTGCAGCTGTACGTCGGCGGTGCGATGTCGGCCGCTCGTTCCTACCGGGGCTTCTTGGAATGGCTTGCACGACAGGATCATTCGGCGTCCGTCGAGACCTGGAAGCAAGCCCTGGTGGGAGTGGACGAGCCGACTCTGCTGGTACCGCGCGCGACGGATCTGCCGCCGCGTGAACAGCCGCGCGACCACTTGATCGAACTGGACGAACCGGGCACCGCACGGCTCGTCGAGCTGAGCACCCGGCTCGGCGTGACGGTGAACTCGGTATTGCAGGCCGCCTGGGCGATCGTGCTGTCGCGTTCGACCGGGCGCGGTGACGTGGTGTTCGGCGCGACCGTCTCCGGACGGCCGCCGCAGCTGCCGGGTGTCGAGGAGATGCTCGGCCTGTTCATCAACACCGTGCCGGTGCGGGTGCGGGTTCGGCCGGGTGAGACGGTGGCCGCGCTGCTACGGCGCGTCCAGGACGAGCAGGCCGCGCTGCTGGACCATCATCACGTCGGGCTGACCGAGATCCAGTCGGCCCTCGCGATGCCCACGCTGTTCGACACCCTCGTGGTCTTCGAGTCCTATCCGATGGACACCGACGCGCTCGCTCGCTTCGCGAACGATCTGGACGGTATGGCCGTCACCGCCGCCGACGTGCACGACGCCTCGCACTATCCGCTCACCGTCGTCGCGAATCTCGATGCGCGCCTGCGTATCCGGATGGGATACCGGCCGGATGTGCTGGACGCCGGCGACATTGCCGAGATCTCCGATCGCCTACTGCGCGTACTCGACGGGCTCGCCACCGCATCGGCGCTGGCCGAGGTCGATGTGCTCACTCCCGCCGAACGCGCCGATCTGCTGTCCCGGCACGGCGGCCCCGCCGAACCGGCGCGGGTACTGCCCGAACTCCTCGATGCCGCGGCCGCGGCGAACCCCGACGGCATCGCGATCGTCTGCGAGGGTGTCGAGCTGACCTATCGGGAGCTGTCCGAGCGATCGAACCGATTGGCGCGCTTGCTGATTCACCGTGACATCGGCCCGGAGGACCTGGTCGCGATCGGTATCCGGCGGTCGATCGACTCGATCGTCGCGGTCTGGGCGGTGGCGCGCGCGGGCGCGGCCTTCGTGCCGGTCGATCCGGCCTATCCGCGCGACCGGATCGAGTTCATGCTGACCGACTCGGGTGCCGCGATGGGCTTGTCGCTTGTGGCACAGGAACTTCCGGATACCGTCGAGTGGTTGCGGCTGGATGATCCGGCCGTCCTCGCCGAGGTGGAGACGGTGTCGGCGGGGTCGGTCGAGACCGGTGAGCGGGTCCGGCCGCTGCTCGTCGGACATCCGGCCTACGTGATCTACACCTCCGGTTCGACCGGCCGCCCCAAGGGGGTGGTCGTCGAACATCGGGGTCTGGCGAACTTCGCGGCGGAACAACACGAGCGCTACTCGGTCGAATCCGATTCTCGCGTACTGCTTTTCGCCTCGCCGAGCTTCGACGCATCGGTGCTGGAGCTGCTGATGGCCGTCGCGGCGTCGGCGACCATGGTGATCGCGCCGACCACCGTCTACGGCGGTGCGGACCTGCGCGAACTGCTCATCGGGCAAGGGGTGACCCATGCCTTCCTCACCCCGTCGGTACTGGCCTCGGTCGATCCGTCGGGCCTGGATGCGCTGCGGGTGGTGATCGCCGGAGGTGAGGCGTGCCCACCGGGATTGGTCGGCCGCTGGGCTCCGGGCCGGGCGTTCCACAATGGGTACGGTCCGACCGAGACCACGATCATGACCAATGTCAGCACCCCGTTCGCCGCGGACGCGCCGGTGCGCATCGGCGGCCCCGTTCGCGGTATCACGGCGTTGGTGCTGGACGATGGGCTGCGACCCGTCCCCGAAGGCGTGACCGGTGAGCTGTATCTCGCCGGAATCCAGCTCGCCCGCGGCTATCTGCACCGGCCCGGGTTGACCGCGGAACGTTTCGTCGCCGATCCCCACGGGCTGCCGGGTGAGCGGATGTACCGCACCGGCGATCTGGTCCGCTGGAGTGGCGATGACGGTCTGGAGTACCTGGGCCGCAGCGATTTTCAGGTGAAGGTGCGTGGCTTCCGGATCGAGCTCGGCGAGATCGATGCGGCGCTGACCGCTGTGGACGGTGTCGAGGCGGCCGTCACCGTGACCTGCACCGGCGACACCGGGGTGACGCGACTGGTCGCCTATGTCGTTCCGGCACAGGGGATCACGGTCGATCCGAGCGCGGTGCGGGCACAGCTAGCCGAGAGCCTGGCCGACCACATGGTGCCCAGTGCGATCATGATCCTGGATCGGCTGCCGTTGACGCCGGTGGGCAAGCTCGACCGGCAGGCGCTGCCCGAACCGGTCTTCACCCGCGAGGTGGAATACCTTGCGCCGCAATCGGAGCACGAACACATCCTCGCCTCGCTGTACACCGAGGTGCTCGGTGTCGACGAGGTCGGCGTCGAGGACAGCTTCTTCGCGCTCGGCGGCGACAGCATCATGTCCATCCAGTTGGTGGCCCGCGCCAAACAGCGCGGCCTGATGCTGACCACCCGCCAGGTGTTCGAACTGCGCACCGTCGGAGCGTTGGCCGCCGCCGCGACAACGGATTCCGCCGATCGCGCGGTCCTGGCCGAACTGCCCGGCGGCGGGGTGGGTGCGCTGGAACTGCCGCCGATCGCCCGATGGCTGCTCGAGCGCGGCGGTGATCCGGATCGGTTCGCCCAGTGGCTGATGCTGGCGCTGCCGGTGGGTATCACCGCCGAGGTGCTGGACGAGACGTTGGCTGCGGTCGTGGCGCGGCACGACATGCTGCGCGCTCGAACGACTTTCGAGTCCGGTCGGCCGGGTCTGCTGGTCGATCCGGTACTGCCGGAGGCGCCCGGACTCGTGCATCGCGTCCGGGTGGCATCGGAGCTGTCCGCGGAACGATTCCGTGAGATCGCGTCGGTGGAACTGGAACACGCGCTGGATCGGCTCGACCCCGCCGAAGGGGTTGTGCTGCAATGCGTCTGGTTCGACGACGGTAGTGCCGGGCGGCTGCTCGTCGTGGCGCATCACCTCGTGGTGGACGGCGTCTCGTGGCGAATCCTGGTCCCCGATCTGATGGCGGCCTGGTCGGCGGCGAGCACCGGTGCGGACAGTGCGCTGCCCGCCGTCGGTACCTCGATGCGACGATGGGTGCATGCTCTCGCCGAGGAGGCTCGCAGGCCCGAGCGTGTCGCGGAACTTCCTGTGTGGCAGGAGATTCTGGCAGGGCCGGACCCCGCACTCGGCGCGCGAGCGTTCGATCCCGCGCTGGACCATGCGTGCGAGGTCGAACGCGTCCGGGTGGACTTCTCGCCCGCGGTGACCGAGCGACTGGTCGCCACGGTGCCGGAACTGTTCCGCTCCGGCGTGCCGGACGGACTGCTGGCCGCCCTGGCTATCGCCTTGTCCGCGTGGCGATCTCGTCGCGGCATCGACGAGCCGAGCACACTGATCCGGCTGGAGGGACACGGCCGCGAGGAACAGGTGGCCCCGGGCGCGGACCTCTCGCGCACCGTCGGCTGGTTCACCACCATGTTTCCGGGCCGCCTCGATCTGACCGGCATCGATATCGGTGACGCCCTTGCCGGTGGCCCGTCGGCCGGTGCGGCGGTCAAGGCGGTGAAGGAACAGCTGCTTGCGTTGCCGGACAAGGGAATCGGCTACGGTCTGCTGCGTTACCTCAACCCGGACACCGCCGATCTGCTCCCCGCCGATGCTCCCGCACAGGTGAGTTTCAACTACCTCGGCCGGGCCGGTGTGGCGGATCTCGCGCCCGGTACGCCCTGGACACCCGTCGGTGAACTCGACGATCTGCGTCCGGCCACCGATCCGGCACCGGCCACCGCGGCGGTCGACATCAACGCCGTGGTCTCCGCCGGACGGCTCACGGCCAGTTTCGCCTACCCGCCGACCCTGCTCGATCGGGCCGCGGTCGCCGAACTCGCCGACCTGTGGGTGCAGGCCGCCGGCGCGCTGGCCTTCCACGTCAGCGGCGGGCATGCGGGCGGATTCACGCCCTCGGATCTGGCGCTGGTCGCCGCGCGCCAGGCCGATATCGATGGCTGGGAGGCCCGGTATCCGACGTTGTCGGACGTATGGCCGCTGTCCACTTTGCAGCAGGGGCTGCTGTTCCACACGATGCTGGCGCAGACCTCGATGGATGTCTACACCGCGCAGCTGACCCTGCGCATCGAGGGTGTGGCGGATGCGGCGCGCTGGCGTCGCGCGGGCGCCGCACTGCTGCAACGTTATCCGAATCTCCGCGCGGCCTTCGTCGCCGGTGAGGACGGCACCGCGGTTCAGGTCATCGTGGACGACGTCGAATTGCCCTGGGCGGAAGTCGATCTCACGGACCATGCGGATCCGGAGCCCGAGTTGCAACGCATCCTGGCCGAGGATCGCGGGACCCGGTTCGATCCGGCCGATCCGCCGATGCTGCGGATGTCGTTGATCATGCTCGGCGCGGGCCGGTTCTGTGTCGTGCTGACCAATCACCACATCCTGTTGGACGGCTGGTCGATGCCGCTGCTCATGCGCGATCTGGTGGCGCTGTACGCGGTGCGGGGTGATCTCGCGCGGCTCGCGCCCGCGCCGACCTATCGCAACTTCCTGGAATGGCATGTGCGGCAGGATCGTTCGGCGACCATCGCGGCCTGGTCCCGTGCCCTGTCCGGACTGTCCGAGCCGACGCTGGTCGCTGGTTCGGACAACGCCCGTCAACTCGCCAGCCTGTCCGACGAGATGTGGTTCGAACTCGACGAGTCCGCGACCCGCGCGCTCACCACGTTGGCCGCCGAACTGGGCGTCACGGTGAACATCCTGCTCCAGGTGGCCTGGGGCATCGTGCTGACCCGGCTGGTCGGCCGCACCGATGTGGTGCTGGGTGCGACGGTGTCCGGACGTCCGCCGCATCTGCCGGATGTGGAGGCGATGGTCGGGCTGTTCGTCAACACCATTCCAGTGCGAATTACCTTCCGCCCCAACGAATCCGTGGCCGAACTGCTGGCCCGGGTGCAGGCCGAGCAGGCCGCTCTGCTGGATCATCACGATCTCGGACTGGCCGAGATCCAGGCGGCCGCCGGGTTGAGCGAACTCTTCGACACCCTGGTGGTGCTCGAGTCGTATCCGGTGGACGGCGCGGGAATCGCCGCACAGGCCGGTGCGATCGACGATCTGAGCATCGCGGGTGTGGAGGCCGCGGACTCCACGCACTACCCGCTCGCGCTGATCACGCTGCTGCACGAGCGGTTGCGGGTGCGCGCGACGTATATGCGAGATCTGTTCGACGAGAACACTGTTCGCGATATCGGCGACAAGTTGATCCGGGTTCTGGAACTGCTGCCCGAGCAATTGGATACCACGGTCGTGGCCCTGCCGGTAGCGGATCCGATCGAGTGCGCGGATCTGCTCGCGCAGGCCGCGGGCAGCCGCAAACCCATCGATCCGGCCGCCACGGTGGTGAGTCTGTTCCATGAGCAGGCCGCGCGTACGCCGGACGCCGTCGCGGTCCAGTCCGACACCGAACAGCTCACCTACGCGGAGTTCGCCGGGCGCGTCCACGGGTTGGCGCGCGAACTGGCCTCCGAAGGGGTCGGTCCGGAATCGCTTGTGGCCGTGGCCATGCGACGTTCGGTGGATATGTTGATCGCGCTCTACGCGGTGCTGGAGACCGGTGCGGCCTATGTGCCCGTCGATATCGATCAGCCCGCCGAACGCATCGACTACGTCCTGGAAACCGCTGCGGTGCAGTGTGTTCTGATCCGGCCGCAGGATCGGTTCCGTCCGGCGGGGAAGCGGCGGGTGCGGTCCGTCGACACGGTGGCGTCCGGGATGTCGCCGCTGCACGACCAGGATCGAACCGCCCCGCTGCGACCGTCCAACCTGGCGTATGTGTTGTTCACCTCCGGCTCCACCGGCCGCCCCAAGGGGGTCGCGGTGCCGCACGGCGCGGTGGTCAACCAATTGCTGTGGCTCACCGGCGAATACGGTCTGGGTGAACAGGATCGCGTGCTGTGGAAGACCCCGGCGACCTTCGACGTGTCGGTGTGGGAACTGTTCGGTGCGATCTGCACGGGTGGTCGCGTGGTGATCGCCGCACCGGACGGGCATTACGATCCGGCGTATCTGGCCGGGCAGATCGCTGCCCACCGGGTCACGATGACCTCCTTCGTCCCCTCGATGCTGGCCGCCTTCGCCACGGAAGCTGCTGCCGGACAGCTGGATTCGCTGCGCACGCTGCTCGTTGCCGGTGAGGCGCTGCCGCCCGCCACCGTGGCTGCCATCCGACAGGTCAGCACGGCCGAAGTGCACAATCTCTACGGGCCGACGGAATTCACCGTCCACGCGACGTTCGCACCGGCGCACGCCCACGGTGATCTGGTCCCGATCGGACGCCCGGTGTGGAACACTTGTGCCCAGGTACTCGACGACTGGCTGCGTCCGGTTCCGATCGGGGTGCCAGGACAGCTGTACCTGTCGGGTACGCAGGTCGCGCGCGGCTACTACGGCCGCGGCGAGCTGACCGCCGAACGTTTCGTCGCCGACCCCTACGGACCGCCCGGTGCGCGCATGTACCGGACCGGTGACCTGGTGCGCCGCAACGAATCCGGCGCTCTGGAATACCTGGGCCGCAGCGATTTCCAGGTCAAGTTGCGTGGTCTGCGTATCGAGGCCGGTGAGGTGGAGGCCGCGCTCACCGCACACGAGGGCGTCGACCGGGCCGTCGCGATGGTGCGCGAGGACGTCCGGGGCGAACAGCGTCTGGTGGCGTACGTGGTGTTGGATCGCACGTATCGGCGGCGCGACATCGAGGGCGAGCACGAACTCGTCGACGAATGGCAGCGTGTCTACGACGACGTGTATTCGGTTGCGGAGGAAGCAGATTCGGATGCGGCGCAACCCGGATTCGGTGAGGACTTCAGCGGGTGGATCTCGAGTTACACCGGACGTCCGATCCCACTGCCGGAGATGCGGGAGTGGCGTTCGGCCACGGTCGAAGGCATCCGTGGACTGCGGCCGCGGCGAATTCTGGAACTCGGCGTCGGATCGGGACTGCTGTTGTCCCAGTTGGCTTCCGAATGCGGTGAGTACTGGGGGACGGATCTGTCCGGTGTCGTGATCGAGCAGTTGCGCGCCGAATTGGGCCGTGCCCGTCCGGAATTGGCCGATCGGGTCGTGCTGCGCGCACAACCGGCGCACGTCACCGATGGTCTGCCCGAAGGCTATTTCGACACCGTCGTACTGAATTCGGTGGCGCAGTACTTCCCGAGTGCGGAGTATCTGGTGGAGGTCGTGCGGGCCGCGCTGCGTCTGCTGGCACCCGGTGGTGCGATATATCTCGGCGACATCCGCAATTTCGCACTGCTCGATCACTTCGCGCACGGGGTGCGCGCGGCGGCGGACGACGGGGAACCGGCCACGGAAGTGGCCGACACCGCGGAACTGCTGCTGGCACCCGAATTCTTTCTCGCACTGGCCGATTCGGTCGACGGGATCGACGCGGTGGATATCCGGCTCAAGCGCGGGCGGGCGGTGAACGAACTGCTGCGGTATCGCTACGAGGTCGTGTTGCGTTCGGGGCCGGTGGGTACGCGATCGGTGGCCGATCTGCCGCGAATCGATTATCGCGGCCGCGAAAAGATGCTGGAAGATGTTGCGGCGCAAGGTGAATCCGGCCTCCGGATCACAGGGATTCCGCATGCGGGTCTGACTTCCGAGCCCGAGGCGCTGCTGCCGGAGGATCTGTACGAGTACGGACGCGTGCACGGTCTACGGGTCGCGGTCACGTGGTCCGCGCAGGCCGGGACGATGGACGCGGTGTTCCTGATGTCCCACGCCGACGATGTCGCGCTCACGGATGTCTTCGTGCCCGCCGCACCGGTCACCACCATGACCGAGTACGCGAGCGGCCGTGCTGTGAGCACCGCCGAACTGCGCACGTTCGTCGCGGATCGCTTGCCCGCGTACATGATTCCGGCCGATATCGTCGTCATCGATACCGTGCCGGTGACCTCGGTGGGCAAGCTCGACCGGGCCGCGCTGCCGGTGCCGGTGGTGCGGCAGCGGCGATTCCGTGCTCCCGCCACACCGACCGAGGCGGTGGTAGCCGAAATCTTCGGGGCCGTACTGGGTCTGGACCGGGTCGGTGCGGACGACGACTTCTTCGCGCTCGGCGGCAATTCCCTGATCGCGACCCGCGTCGTCTCGCGGATCAACGCCGCCTTGGCCACGCAGTTGCCGATCCGGGTGCTGTTCGATTCGCCCACGGTCACCGCGCTGGCGGCCTGGGTGGACGACGGCCCGTCGGCCCGGCAGGTCGCCCTGACGCGGCGGGAGCGGCCGGATCGAGTGCCGCTGTCGTTCGCCCAGCAGCGCATGTGGATCCTGAACCGCTACGACATGTCTTCTGCCGCATACAATGTGCCGGTCGCGCTGCGGCTGGCCGGACCGCTGGACGTGGCCGCGCTGCGGGCCGCGCTGGGTGATGTGCTCGCGCGGCACGAGGTGCTGCGCACGCGATACCCCGAGGGGGCGGGCACCGGATATCAGCAGGTGCTCGATATCGGTGAGACCGCCCTCGACATCGTCGCGACAAGTGGTTCGGATGCCGAGATCATCGGCTGGGTAACCGATTTCGCGTCGCGCGGATTCGATGTCGTGGCCGAGCCGCCGGTCCGGATCGCATTGCTCGAGTGCGGCCCCGAGGAACACGTGCTGGTGTGGGTGGCCCATCACATCGCCGCCGACGGCGCGTCCATGGCCCCGCTGACGCGTGATGTGATGACCGCGTACGCCGCCCGATCCCGGGGCGCGGTCCCCTCATGGGCCCCGCTGCCGGTGCAGTACGCCGACTACAGCCTCTGGCAGCGGGACGTCCTCGGTGCCGAGGAGCACTCGGAATCGCTGATCACCCAACAGATTTCGTACTGGACCCGGACGCTCGCCGGTATCCCGGAGGAGCTCTCGCTGCCCACCGATCGGCCGCGCCCGACCGTCGCCTCGCACGAGGGCCGCTGCCACCGCTTCACCATCGATGGCGCGATCATGGACCGGCTGCACATCCTGGCCCGGGAACAGGGCTGTTCCCCCTTCATGGTCGTGCACGCCGCGCTGTCGGTGCTGCTGGCGCGGGTGAGCGCCGCCGACGATATCGCGATCGGCACCCCGGTCGCCGGTCGCGGTGACGCCGCGCTCGATCAGCTGGTCGGCATGTTCGTCAACACCCTGGTGCTGCGGGAAACCGTCCGATCCGGGGAGTCGTTCGCCGATCTGCTGGCCCGGGTCCGCACCACCGATCTGGATGCCTTCGGCCATGCCGACGTGCCGTTCGAACGCCTCGTGGACATTCTCGAGCCGCAGCGCTCGCAGGCCCGGCACCCGCTGTTCCAGGTGGTACTGGCATTCCAGAACTTCGAGCACGCCGAGCTGACGCTCTCGGGCCTGGACGTGACCCCGTTGCGGCTGGATCAGACCGTCGCGCGCTTCGATCTGCAATTCACCCTCGGCGCGACCGAGGGCACGGCCGAGCGGGGAGTTCCTGCCGAGATCACCTACGCCGCCGATCTTTTCGACGAGTCGACGGTCGCCGAACTGGCCGCGCGATTCGTGCGGACGCTGGCGGCGATCACGGCGGATCCGGGAGTGCGGGTCGGGGACATCGATCTGCTGTCGTCCTCCGAGCGGACCGAGGTGCTGGCGGGCTCCTCCGATCCCTCGGTGCCGGTCGCGTCCGAGCTCACGCTGGTGGACCTGTTCGAGCTGTCGGCCCGGCGGACGCCACAGGCCGTCGCGGTGCGCGACGGTGACGTGTCGGTGCCCTACGCGACTCTCGGCACCCGGGTGAATCGCTTGGCGCGCAGCCTGATCGAGCTCGGAGTGGGTCCGGAATCCCGGGTCGCGGTGGCACTGCCGCGTTCGGCGGATCTGATCGTCTCGGTACTGGCCGTCCTCACCGCGGGCGGCGCGTACGTGCCGGTCGATCCGGCGTATCCGGCCGAGCGGATCGCGCACACCCTGCACGACTCCGAGCCCATATGCCTGATCACCACCTCGAAGCGGGGATTCGTGGTGCCCGAGGGGATGCCGGTCATCGAGATCGATCGGTACGATCCGCCCATCGGCGATGCCCGTCCGATCACCGACGCCGACCGGCTCGCGCCGCTGCGTCCGGACAACGCCGCCTACGTCATCTACACCTCCGGATCCACCGGGATGCCGAAGGGCGTCTGCGTGGCCCACCGCAATGTGGTGCGGCTGATGGCGAATGCTCAGTCCCGCTTCGGATTCGGCGAACACGATGTGTGGACGATGTTCCACAGCTACGCCTTCGACTTCTCGGTGTGGGAGTTGTGGGGCCCCTTGGCATTCGGCGGCCGGCTGGTCATGGTCGACTACTACACCTCGCGCTCGCCGGAGACGTTCGCCGAACTGGTCCGCGACGAACGGGTCACCGTGCTGAGCCAGACCCCGTCGGCCTTCTACCAGTTCGCCGCCGCGGACGAAGCGGTCGGTGGCAGCGCGTCGGATACCTTGCGCTACGTCGTATTCGGCGGTGAGGCACTGCAGTTGGGCGCGCTGCGGCAGTGGTACGAGCGGCACGGTGATCGTGGTCCGCGACTGATCAACATGTACGGCATCACCGAGACGACCGTGCACGTGACACTGCGCGAAATCGATGCGGCACTGGCGAATTCGAATTCCGGCAGCATGATCGGCCGCGCGCTGCCCGGCCTGTCGGTGCGGGTGCTGGACGATCGGCTGCATCCGGTGCCGATCGGCGTCGCCGGTGAGCTGTACGTCTCCGGCGGCCAGCTCTCGCGCGGATATCTGGGCCGGGCGGGGTTGACCGCATCCCGTTTCGTCGCCGATCCGCACGGCGCGCCGGGGGATCGGATGTACCGCACGGGCGATGTGGTCCGGTTGCGGCGCTCGGGTGAGCTGGAATACCTGGGACGCAGCGACTTCCAGGTGAAGGTCCGGGGATTCCGGATCGAACTCGGGGAGATCGACGCGGCGTTGACGGCCCATGCGGGCGTCGGGTTCGCGGCGACGATTCCGCACGAGAGCTCGTCGGGCGATCAGCGGTTGGTCTCCTATATCGTTGCCGCCCAGGGAAATACCGTGGACACGGCGGAGCTGCGCGAGTTCGTCTCGGGCAGACTGCCGGAGTTCATGATGCCCGCGGCGATCATGGTGCTCGACGAGATCCCGCTCACTGCGGTCGGCAAGATGGATCGAAAAGCATTGCCGGAACCGGTATTTCAGGTCGCGGCCTATCGCGCCCCGCGCACCCACGCCGAGACGGTGATCGCCGTATTGTTCGCGCAGGTACTGGGCGTCGATCGAGTCGGGTTGTCCGACAGCTTCTTCGGGCTCGGCGGCGACAGCATCATGTCGATCCAATTGGTGTCGCGGGCCAAGGCGCAGGGGGTGAGCTTCACTCCGCGTCAGGTGTTCGAACTGCGGACCGTGGCCGCGCTGGCGGCCGCCGCCGAGGTGAACGAGACGCGATCCGGCCCGGTGCTGGCCGAATTCGACGGCGGCGGAGTGGGAGAGATGCCGCTGCTGCCGATCGCGCGGTGGCTGCTCGAGCGTGGCGGCGATATCGGCCGCTCGTATCAGTCGATGACGCTGCGGCTGCCGCACGGCATCGATGAGTCCGGTGTGATCGCCACGCTCCGGGCGGTGATCGACCACCACGACATGCTGCGGGCGCGGCTGGCCGAGGACGCGGACGGGCCGCGCCTCGTGGTCGGTGTGCCCGGCGGCGTGGATGTCGCGGGGCTCGTGCACGTCACCACCGACGATCCGGCCAGCGTGCGCCGAGCGGTGGATGATGCTGTGCGGCAACTCGATCCGATTGCGGGTGTGGTCCTGCGCTTCGTACTCGTACGCTCGGATTCGGGCGTGCGAGGCGTGGCAGCGCCGGACGCCGAGGACGCTGGCGTAGAGGTGGCGCATGCGGACCGGCTGGTCATCGTGGCGCACCACTTGGTGATGGACGGTGTGTCCTGGCGCATCCTGATCCCGGATCTCATGGCCGCCTGGGCGCAGGTGGCAGCGGGCGAACCGGTGGCGTTGCCCGAGGTCGGCACCTCGATGCGCCGCTGGGCCGCCGCGCTGGCCGAGGTGGACCGTGCCGCGGAACTGCCGCTGTGGCACGCGATCCTGGACGGCCCCGACCCGCAGATCGGTTCGCGCACAATGGATTCTGCCGTCGATGTCGAGGCCCGGGTGCGCACGGTCCACGTGGAATCGTCCCCCGAGATCACCGAGACGGTCCTGACCCGGGTGCCCGCGCTGTTCCACGGCAACCCGAACGACGGTCTGCTGACCGCCCTCGCTCTGGCGCTGACCGAATGGCGGCGTCGGCGCGGTGTGACAGCGGATTCCGTCCTCGTCCGTCTGGAGGGCCACGGCCGCGAGGAGCAGGCCGCACCCGGTGCCGACCTCGCACGCACCGTCGGCTGGTTCACCACGATGTTCCCGGTGCGAATCGACCTGACCGGACTGGATGTCGCGAACGCGGCGGCGGGCGGCCCGGCCCTGGGCGCGCTGGTGAAACGGGTCAAGGAACACCTGCGGGCGGTGCCGGACAACGGCATCGGCTACGGCCTGCTCCGCGACGATGCCGGTCTGCCGGTGCAACCCGCTCAAGTCAGCTTCAACTACCTGGGCCGCGCGACGACGGGCGAAATCCCTGACGGCGCAGCAGAATTGGGCTGGCTCCCGGACGACGAGCAGATCCAGGCCACCTCCGAAGGCGATCTCGCCGCCGCCGCGGTGCTGGACATCAACGCGATCGTGACCGGCGACCGGCTGCGGGTGTCCTTCGGCTACCCCGACACGCTGCTGGACCACGACGACGTCGCGGAACTGGCCGAGCTGTGGACCGCGTCCCTGACGGCACTCACCGCGCATGCCGAAACACCGGGCGCGGGCGGCCTTACCCCGTCGGATCTGGATCTGGTGCCCGTATCCACGACCGAGATCGCCGAACTGGAATCGACATACCGGACCGTCGCCGATGTGTGGCCGCTCGCACCCCTGCAACAGGGACTGGTCTTCCACGCCCTGATGGCCCGGACCTCGGTCGATGTGTACACGGTGCAGCTGCTGGTGGAATTGACCGGCATCCCGGACACCCGGCGTCTGCACGCCGCCGCGCAGACCGTGCTGGACCGGTACCCGAACCTGCGTGCCGCATTCACCACCACCGAATCGGGTTCGGCGGTTCAGGTGATCGTCGACGGACTGGACGTGCCCTGGCGCGAAATCGACCTGCGCGCAGCCGATTCCGATGAGATTCGGCGGATACTGGCCGACGATCAGGAGACCTCCTTCGACCTGCGCACCCCACCGCTGATCCGCTTCCTGCTCGTGCGCACCGCCGCCGAGCGGTACACCCTCGCGGTGTCGTACCACCACGTGCTGGCCGACGGCTGGTCCATGCCACTGCTCATGCGCGATCTGCTGATCGCCTACGCCGCAGGCGATTCCGCGCTCGACCGCGCGCCGGACTACCGCTCGTACCTGGCGTGGCTGGCCGATGTGGACCGGGCCCGTTCACTCGAGGCATGGCGCGACGCACTGGCGGATGTCGGACCGACCCTGCTCGCCGGTGGGGTACCGCGCGAATTGCACACTCGCGCCGAGGAAATCGCCTTCGAACTCGACGAGACCGCCACCCGCCGGTTGTCCGGCCTGGCCGCCGAGAACGCGGTCACCGTGAACACCGTCATCCAGCTGGCCTGGGGAATCGTCCTGGCGCGCATGACCGGTCGCGGCGATGTGGTGTTCGGCGCGACGGTGTCCGGCCGGCCGCCGCAGGTGCCGGATGTGGAGAACATGGTCGGGTTGTTCATCAACACCATTCCGGTGCGAATTCGATTGGGAGACCACGAATCCGTGGCCGCCACCCTGACGCGCGTGCAGGCCGAGCAGGCCGGACTGCTCGACCATCACCAGGTCGGCCTGACCGATATCGAGCAGGCGGTCGGCGTCTCCGGACTGTTCGACACGCTGACGGTCTTCGAGTCGTATCCGGTCGACCGCGACGGCCTGCTCGCCCACGCGGACGCCATCGACGGACTGTCGGTGAGCGCCATGTCCTCCAACGACTCGCCGCACTATCCGCTGTCCCTGGTCGTCGACGCCGGTGACCGGTTGCGCGGCCGCCTGCAATATCTGCCGGAGCTGTTCGACGCCAACGAGATTCGCATCTTCCGGCAGCGCCTGATCCAGGTGCTGGAGATGATCGTGGCCGATCCGGCCATGCGCACCGCCGACGTCACCATCCTGGACGAGACCGAACGCGCGGTACTGCTCGAAAGATTCAACGACACAGCGCATCCCGTCGACCCGGACGCGACCCTGGCATCGCTGTTCGACGCCCAGGTGGAGCGGACCCCGGCGGCGATCGCACTCACCGACGGCACCCGGGAACTCAACTATGCCGCTCTGGCGGAACGTGTGAATCGCTTGGCGCGCAAGCTGATCGGTCTGGGTGTCGGCCCCGAGACGCTCGTCGCGGTCGCGGTGCCCCGCTCGATCGAGATGGTCGTCTCCGTGCTGGCGGTACTCGAGGCGGGCGGCGGCTACCTGCCGATCGATCCGGACTATCCACTCGACCGGATCGAACGGATGCTCACCGCCGGACAGCCGATCTGTGTACTGAGCCCGGCCGGATTCGAGCTGCCCGAGGGCTGGAATACGCTGGATCCCAACGATTTCGGATCGGACGAATACCCGGCATCGCGGATCGTCGACGCCGACCGCAACGCACCGCTGCGTCCGCACAACATCGCCGACGTGATCTACACCTCCGGATCGACCGGAACACCCAAGGGCGTCACCGTGACCCACGCGGCCCTGGTGAACCAGGTGCTGTGGCTGGCCGACCGGTTCGACCTCTCGCCCGTGGACACGGTACTGCTCAAGACACCGCTGTCCTTCGACGTCTCGGTGTGGGAACTGTTGTGCCCGTTGATCACCGGTGCGCGGGTGGTCGTGGCCGAGCCCGGCGGGCATCGCGATCCGGACTACCTGGTTCAGATGGTCGATCGGCATGCGGTGACGCTGATGTCATTCGTCCCGTCCATGCTCGACGTGTTCGCCGCCCACGTCCCGGCGGGGCAGTGCGGATCGCTGCGGGCCGTCCTCGCGGCGGGCGAGCAGCTGACCGCGCGGACCGCGGACCGCCTGCGCACGGTGCTGCCGGGCGCACCCGTGCGAAACCTGTACGGCCCCACCGAATTCGCCGTCCACGCGACCGCCTCGGCGTTGGAGCGGGACTGCGGGAACGTCGTCCCGATCGGCTCGCCGGTGTGGAACACCGCGGCCTACGTCCTGGACGAGACCCTGCGCCCGGTGCCGATCGGAGTGGCCGGTGAGCTGTACCTGTCCGGCCCGCAGGCCGCCCGCGGCTACCACCGGCGACCGGATCTGACCGCCGAGCGATTCGTCGCCGACCCGTTCGCACCCGGTCGGCGGATGTATCGGACCGGCGATTTCGCCCGCTGGGACGGTGCGGGTGAGCTGGAATACCTGGGCCGCATCGACTTCCAGGTCAAGGTCCGTGGTTTCCGGATCGAAACCGGTGAGATCGACGCGATGCTCGCCGAACACGACGAGGTCGAGTTCGCGGTCACCACCAGCTGGGCCGGCCCGGACGGGACCGAGGCGGTGGTGTCGTATGTGCTGGCGCGGCCCGGCCGCGAGATCGATCCCGTCGCGGTGCGGCGCGCGCTCGCCGCACGCCTGCCCGCGTTCATGGTGCCCGCCGCGGTGACGGTGATCGACGAGGTGCCGATGACGCGCCTGGGGAAGCTGGACCGCCGGGCGCTGCCCGCACCGGTCCTCGAACGCACCACCTACGTCGCGCCCCGAGCCCCGGGCGAAACGGCGCTGGCCGACCTGTTCGGTGAGGTGCTGGGCGTCGAATGCGTCGGTATTCACAACAGTTTCTTCGATCTCGGCGGTCATTCGCTGCTGGCGACCAAGCTGCTGAGCCGGATGCGCACCGAACTCGGGGTCGACGTCGAGATCCGGCAGATCTTCGCCCATCCGACCGTCGCCGAACTCGCGCCGGTGGTGGCGGCCGCCGACGCGGTGCGGGCGCCGCTGGTCGCGCAGGCCCGGCCGGAGCGAATCCCGTTGTCCTACGCGCAATCCCGGCTCTGGTTCATCCACCGTTTCGAGGGTCCGTCGGCGACCTACAACATGCCGATGGCGGTCCGGATCAGCGGTGCGCTGGATCCCGACGCGATGCGGGCGGCGTTCGCGGACCTGGTCGGTCGTCACGAGAGCCTGCGGACCGTCTTCGGCTCGGACAACGGCGAGGCGTATCAGCGCATCCTGCCGATGGGCGAACTCGAACTGCCGCTGCCGATTTCGGATGTGGTCGCATCGGACCTGCCCGCGATCGTCGCCGAGAGCGCCGGCTACCGGTTCGACCTGTCGCGGGAGATCCCCGTGCGCGCCGAACTGTTCCGGTGCGCCCCGGATGAGCACGTGCTGGTCATGGTGGTGCATCACATCGCCGGTGACGGCTGGTCCTCCGCGCCGCTGGTGCGCGATATCGCCACCGCCTACGCCGCCCGCCGCGACGGCAACGCTCCGGGCTGGACGCCGCTGCCGGTGCAGTACGCGGACTACACGCTGTGGCAGCGCCACACACTCGGCGTGGAGACCGATCCCGACAGCGTGCTGTCCACCCAGTTCGATTACTGGCGGCAGCGACTGGCCGAGGTGCCGGAATGCATTGCGCTGCCGACGGATCGGCCGCGTCCGGCGGTGGCGAGTTATCACGGTGACCGGGTACCCGTGCGGATCGGCGCGAGCACCTACGATGCGGTGAATACGCTGGCGCGCGAACACAATGCGACGGTGTCGATGGTTCTGCAAGCCGCGCTCGCGGTACTGCTGCACCGCCTCGGCGCGAGGGAGGACATCGCGATCGGCAATCCGATCGCCGGACGCACCGATGAGGCGCTGTCCGATCTGGTGGGCTTCTTCGTCAACACCTGGGCGTTACGGGTCGACGTCGCGGGCACGCCGCGTTTCGCCGACGTGCTCGACCAGGTCCGCGGTTACGCCCTGGACGCGTACGAGAATCAGGACGCGCCGTTCGAACGCCTGGTGGAACTGCTCAACCCGAACCGCTCCACCGCTTATCACCCGATCTTCCAGGTGTCCTTCGCCTGGCAGAACAACACCGCGCCCGATATCGAGTTCCCCGGACTGCGGCTGACCCCGCTGCCCGCGCCGACCGGCACGGCGAAATTCGATCTGTTCTTCGAGCTGAACGAGGGGACCGACGACGACGGTGCGCGTGCCATCGTCGGCTCGATCGAATACGCGACCGATCTGTACGACCGTGCGACCGTGGGCGCCATCGCCCGCCGGTTCGCCCGGCTGGTCGAGCTCATCGCCGCCGATCCCCGGCGGCCGATCGACCGGTACGAGCTGATCGACGCCCGGGAACGAGAGTTGGTGCTGCACACCTGGAACGACACCGCCGCACCCGTTCCCGCGCTCACCCTGCCGCAACTGTTCGCCCGGCAGGTCGAGCGAACACCGGACGCCACAGCGGTCAACGCACCCGACGGTCGGCTGACCTACCGCGAGCTGAACATCCGGGCCGATCGGCTGGCACACGTGCTACTCGCCGCCGGTGTCGAGACGGAATCGATTGTCGCGGTGGCACTTCCACGTTCCACCGCATTGATCGTGGCCGAGCTGGCGGTATCCAAAGCGGGCGCGGCCTACCTGCCCATCGACCCCGATTACCCGAGCGACCGCACCGGATATCTGCTCACCGATGCCGCGCCGCAAGTGATCCTGGTCGACACGACGACCTCGGAGTTGTTGCCGGACAACAAGATCACGCGGATCAACCTCGATCTACCCGATCCTGCCGAGGTCCCCGACACCCCGGTCGACCGGTCGCTGCACCCCGATCAACTGGCGTACGTGATGTACACCTCCGGATCGACCGGCCGCCCCAAGGGCATCATGACCACCCATCGCGATGTGGCGACGCTGGCCGTGGACCACAACTGGCGCGGCGGTGCGCATCGGCGGGTGCTGCTGCACTCCTCGACCGCGTTCGACGCGTCCACCTACGAGATGTGGGTGCCGCTGCTGGGCGGCGGCGAGGTCGTCGTCGCACCGGACGGGCAGGACATCGCGCGGCTGGCCACCACCATCGCCGACAACGGGATCACGGGCATGTTCCTGACCACCGCGATGTTCCAGGTGCTCGTGGACACCGCGCCCGAGGCACTGCTGGATGTCGACGAAGTGTGGTTCGGCGGCGAGGAGGTCTCGCCCGAGGCGGTCGCCAGGGCGCACGCCGCGTGTGGCGGAGTGCGGTTCGTGAACGTCTACGGGCCGACCGAAACCACCACGTTCGCAACGAGATTCGTACTCGATGCCGATACCGGCGGGACGATCCCGATCGGCATGCCGCTGGAGAACGTCCGGGTGCGGGTGCTCGACCCCGGACTGCGGCCGGTGCCGGTGGGCGTCGTCGGCGAGCTGTACATCAGCGGCCCGCATCTGGCCCGCGGCTACCGCGAGCGGGCCGGTCTCACCGCCGAACGCTTCGTCGCCGATCCGTTCGGCGCGCCCGGCGACCGGATGTACCGCTCCGGGGACCTGGTCCGCTGGACCCGCGACGGCGCCCTGGTCTACGCCGGACGCGCCGATCAGCAGGTCAAGGTGCGCGGATTCCGGATCGAACCCGGTGAGGTGGAATCGGCGCTGGCCACGCATCCGGCGGTCGCACGGGCCACCGTGCTCGCGCGGACCGACGCGGGCGGGGCGAAACAGCTGGTCGGATACGTGGTGGTGGATCCGGACGTCACGATGCGCCGCGAGCACACCCGTGAGGACGAGTTGGTGGGCCAGTGGCGGCGGATCTACGACGATCTGACCTCCGGCGAGGAGCTCTACACCCGCCAGGGCGGTTCGGCCGAACTCGGCGCGGACTTCTCCGGCTGGAACTCCAGCTACACCGGAGAGCCGATCGATCTGGAGCAGATGCGCCGCTGGCAGGACGCCACGGTCGAACGGATCCGGGCGTTGCGGCCCGCGCGGGTGCTGGAGATCGGCACGGGATCCGGTCTGCTGCTGTCCCGGCTCGCGCCGGAGTGCGAAGAGTATTGGGCGACAGACTTTTCCGCGACCTCGATCGACCTGCTGGCGGGTCGGCTGCGGGCGTCCGGCGCGGACTGGGTGCGCCGGGTGCAGTTGCGGGTGCAGCCGGCCGATGTGGTCGACGGGCTGCCCGAGGGGCGGTTCGACACGATCGTGCTCAACTCGGTCGTGCAGTACTTCCCGAACGCCGGTTATCTGCTGGACGTCATCGAGAAGGCGGTGCGGCTGCTCGCGCCGGGCGGTTCGCTGTTCATCGGCGATGTGCGCAACCACGCGTTGCTCACCGAATTCGCCACCGGTGTGGAACTGGCGAAGCTGACCGGCGATCCGACGGTTTCCGTTGTGCGCGACCGTATTCGGCGCGAAATCGGCTCGGATCAGGAACTGCTGCTCGCGCCGGAGTTCTTCACCGGGGTGGCCGATCGGATCGCCGAGGTCGGTGGCGTGGACATCCAGCTCAAGCGGGGCCGGTTCGACAACGAGCTGAGCCGGTATCGCTATGAGGTTGTGCTGCACAAACTTCCGGCCGAATCCGATGCATGTGGCGGGGCTCGGAACGAGCCGGGTGCGGTGGCATCCGTCGCCGGGGTACGCGTCGTGCCCTGGGAGGAACTGGGCCGGACGGAAGCCGTGCGGGCTCGGCTGCTCGAATCGGACGGTGACCTGCGGGTGAGCGGTGTGCCGCACGCGGGCATCCGGCCCGATCACGCCATCGTGCTGGCGCTGCGCGACGCCACGGATCGCGCGTCGATCGCCGCGGTCCTGGATGCGGTGTCGATCGAGGCCGGGATATGGCCGGAGGACTTCCACGAACTCGGCGCGGAGCTGGGATACCGTGTCGCGGTGACGCTTTCGGCCCGGCCCGGCCGGATGGACGTGGTGTTCCTTACCGCGACGCCGGGCGCGATCACGGACCTCTACCTGCCCGCCGAACCGAGCGGCCGGTTGTCCCGATACGCCAACGACCCGGGTGCCAGTGGCCGCGCGGCGGAACTGCGTTCCTTTGTCGCCCAACGTCTTCCGGAGTTCATGGTGCCCTCGGCGATCGTGCTGCTGGACGAACTGCCGCTGACGGTGAACGGCAAGGTGGACCGGCGGGCGCTGCCGGATCCGGAATTCGCGGGCGGGGTCTACCGCGCGCCGCGCACCGACGCCGAGCGGCGGCTCACCGAGCTGTACGCGGAGGTGCTCGGCACCGGGACAGTCGGTATCGACGACAGCTTCTTCGATCTGGGCGGGCACTCGCTGCTGGCGACACGACTGGTCGGCCGCATCCGTGATGAACTCGGCGTCGAGGTGCCGATCCGCACCGTCTTCGAATCGCCCACGGTCGCGGGTCTGGCCGCGCGCCTGTCGGATCCGCACGAGGAGGGCGAGGGGAATCCGTTCGCACCGATCCTGCCGATCCGCACCGGTGGTTCGGGCGCGCCGCTGTGGTGCGTCCATCCCGGCGGCGGTCTGGGCTGGTCGTATCGGTCGCTGGCCGAACACGTCGGCGATCGTCCGGTCTACGGCATCCAGGCGCGCGGATTGGACGGTGCCGTACCCATCGCGACGTCGATGAGCGAACTGGTCGAGGACTACGCCGATCAGATCGTGCGGACGCAACCAGAGGGGCCGTACCGGATCACGGGCTGGTCGTTCGGCGGCACCGCCGCCCAGGCCATCGCCGCCGAACTGCAACGCCGCGGGCACGAGGTCGCGATCCTGGCCGTCATCGACGGTCTGCCCGCCACCGGTGACACCGCGGCCGCCGGTGCCGAGCCCTCGGAACAGGAGTTGAGTGCGGCGATGCGCGCCTGGGCCGGCGCCCGCTACGGCGAGATGGCCGACTCGGCCGAATACCGTCGGATCGCGGACGTCGTCCTGGCGGTCATGCGCAACAACCGGCACATGGTGCTGGACTACCGCTCACCGGTCTACCGCGGCGACGCGGTGGTATTCCGGGCGGGCCTGGCTCCCGACGGCACACCGGCGAGCGAGTCCTACGCCGAACCGTGGTCGCGGGTGATCCACGGTGCGATCACCGAATACGTGATCGACAGCGTCCACGACGACATGGATCGCCCGGAACCCAGTGCCCGGATCGGCAGGGTGCTGGCAGAGTTGCTGGCCGACAGCGACCGGGCGGCCGCATCACTGTGAGCGGCAGGGGTGGCTCAGTGTTCGTGAGCGGGCGGGACAGTGGCGAACAGGGCCTCGGCCAGCGGGGCGACGTCCAATTCGCGCTGCCAGGGTCGGGCTCCACCGGCGGCCAGATAGCTGTCGATCGCGCGAGCCGGATCGTCGGGGGCTGTGCCGGAACGGAATTCGGGCAGCCCGTCCCAGCACAGGCGGCGCAGCAGATCCGGGGTCAGCAGGTTCTCGATCGGCACCGAATAGCGCGTCGACAGCTCGCTCATGGCGGCGCGGGCGGCGGTGAGCCGGGCCGAGGCGACCGGATCACGCCGCTCCCAGCGGTTCACCGGGGGCGGGCCGTCGAACGGTTGCGCGATCGTGGGCAGGGCCGAATCCGGTAGCGCGCGTGCCCGTTCCACCGCACCGAGCCAGTCCCGGGAGTACCGGCGCTGGCGCGGGCCACCGAAGACCGGCAGCGCCCGCAGTGCGGCGAGGTTCTTGGGGTCGGCGTTCGCGGCCGCCACGATCGCCGAATCCGGCAGGATCCGCGCCGGGGCGATATCCCGGCTCCGGGCCAGATCGTCACGGGTGGACCACAATTCGCGCACCACCGCGAGCTGACGCGGTCGGCGCAGCGTGTGGATACCCGAGGTGCGCCGCCACCGCTCCGGCTTCGGCGCGGCGGGCTCGATGGTCCGCACATGCTCGAATTCCTGTGCGGCCCAATCGGTCTTACCCTGGTCGTGCAGCGATCCGGCGACCGCCTCACGCAATTCCAGCAGCAATTCCACATCGAGCGCGGCGTAGTTGAGCCAGTCGTCCGGGAGCGGGCGGGTGGACCAGTCCGCGGCGCCGTGTCCCTTGCGCAATTCGCGGCCCAGTAATTTCTCCACCATCGCGGCCAACCCGACGCGTTCGAATCCGGCCAGGCGACCGCCCAATTCGGTGTCGAACAGTCGCGCCGGGCGTAAACCCAGTTCGGCCAGTCCGGGTAGGTCCTGATCGGCCGAATGCAGTACCCATTCCAGACCGTTGATCGCCTCGGCCAACGGTTCCAGCGCATCGGTCACCGGAATCGGATCGATGAGTACGGTGCCCGAACCCGCGCGCCGCAACTGGATCAGATAGGCGCGATTGGAATAGCGGAATCCCGACGCGCGCTCGGCATCCACCGCCAATGGTCCGGTACCGGCGGCCAAACGCGCCGCGATCTGTTCGACGGCCCGCGCCGTATCCGTGACCGGGGGCACGCCCTCGGCGGGTTCGAGCAACGGGACGGCGGCAGCGTCCTGTTCCTCACCCTGGAATTTCGCGGACTCGTCGGCAACTGACATAGCCAAGAACTCTACGTCGCGCTCAGAACTGGTCGTCGGTATTCTGCGGACGCGGCGGCAAATGGGTGATGCCCGCGGGCGGTAGACCGGCCGCATAGGCCAGAACTTCGCAGAATGCCTCGACATGCGGTCCGAGTTCGGGGGAGCCCACCGTCCACGAGGCGCGCAACTCCAATTGATAGGCGCGCGGGGGCCCGGCGATATCGCCGTATCGGATCGAACTGGTCGAGGTGACGGTGCCGCCCAGCGCGGTGAATGCCTCCCCGCGCGATTCCAGCGCGTCCACCAGCCAGCTCCAGGCCACTTCCGGTAGCAGCGGATCGCCCGCCAGGGCCGCGTCGATATCGGCCTGGATGTAGGCGACGAGCCGGAACACCCCGTGCCATGCTTCCTGGCCGTTCGGGTCGTGCAGCAGGATCAGGCGGCCGAATGCGTCGTCCTCGGAATCGACCGGAATCACATTGGTGTCCGGGTGCTTGACTTCGGCACCCAGCGCGTAGGAGTAGGGGGCCAGGCGTTGCGGCGGCCGAATCGGTGCAAGCTCGATCCGGGGGTGCACGGATGCGGTACCCATCGCATCGACCGCGGCGCGAAACTGGGCGGGTTCGCCGGTTGGGCCCGGGGTCGGTGCGGCGCCGTCGCGGAAGTCGAGCGGTGTCACGGATGTGAACCTATCCCTGAACCCGCCGGTACGACCGGAGGCGCGCCGCTGTTCCCTCCTGTCCGGGGCCGAGGCGGGGCGCGGTGGTCGCCTACGATGACGGTGATGAGTACTCCAACACGCCGCCGGTTGTCCGACGCGCCGTTCCTCGCCGCCGCCACCGGAGCGAGTCCGAAGCGGCGTCCCGTCTGGTTCATGCGACAGGCCGGGCGGTCGCTTCCGGAGTATCGCGAGGTGCGGGCCGGGGTCGGCATGCTCGAATCCTGTTTCGATCCCGAGCTGGTCTGCGAGATCACCATGCAGCCGATCCGGCGGCACGGGGTCGATGCGGCGATCCTGTTCTCCGACATCGTCGTTCCGCTCAAGGCGGCCGGAATCGATCTGGACATCGTGCCGGGCGTGGGGCCGGTCGTGGCCGCGCCGGTGCGGTCGACCGCCGATGTGCGGGCGTTGCCGCGGCTGCGGCACGAACAGGTCGGCGCGGTCGCCGAGGGCGTGCGGCTGCTGGTGGCCGAACTCGGTGACACCCCGCTGATCGGATTCGCCGGTGCCCCTTTCACTCTCGCGTCCTATCTGGTCGAGGGTGGGCCCAGCAAGAATCACGAGCGCACCAAGGCCATGATGCTGGCCGATCCCGGCACCTGGCACGAATTGCTCGGTGTACTCACCGATATCACCATCGAATTCCTGCGCGCCCAGTTGGCCGCGGGCGTCGACGCGATGCAGTTGTTCGACTCGTGGGCCGGGGCGTTGTCGCTGGCGCAGTACCGGGAATTCGTACTGCCGCATTCGGAACGGGTCTTCGCGGAGGTCGCCGCGGCCGCCGGGCCGGAACTGCCGCGCATCCACTTCGGCGTCGGCACCGGTGAGCTGCTCGGCGCGATGGGCGAGGCCGGAGCCGATGTGGTCGGCGTGGACTGGCGCGTCCCGCTGACCGAGGCGGTCCGTCGTGTCGGTCCCGGAAAGGCGTTGCAGGGCAACCTCGATCCCGCCACCCTGTTCGCCGGGCCCGAGGTGCTCGAGCGCGAGGTGCGCCGCATCGCCCACGAGGCGGACGAGGCGATCACCCTGGGCGCCGCGGGCCACATCTTCAACCTCGGCCACGGCGTGCTGCCCGACACCGACCCGGGCGCCATCACCGCCACCGTCGAGCTGATCCACAGCCTGCCGGTCTGAGCCCGCTGCCCGAGGTGGGCGGCGGCGGTACCGAGTAGGTTCGGTGCGACGGGTTCGCCGGTGCGGTGAGGAGTGTGGTCGATGCGGGTCGCGGTGGTCGGTGCGGGGATCAGCGGGCTGGTCGCGGCCTATCGGTTGCGGCTCGCACTCGGATCCGAGTTGGAGTTGGCGCTCGTGGAGCGGCGCGAACGGATCGGGGGGACGCTGCACACCGGTGTGCTCGCGGGCGGGCCGGTGGATCTGGGCGCGGAGGCGTTCGTCGGGCGACGCCCCGAAATCCCGGCGCTGCTACGTGAATTGGGCCTCGCGGACCAACTCGTCCATCCCTCCGGGCGGCGGCCGCTGATCTGGTCCGGTGGCACCGCGCATCCGATGCCGGGTGGGACGCTGATGGGCATTCCCGCACAGGCGGATTCGATGACCGGACTGGTCGACGAGGCGACCTTGCGGCGGATCGCCACGGAACCGGATCGGCCCCTGCACTGGAAACCCGGCGATGACGTCTCGGTGGCGGATCTGGTGTCCGAGCGTTTCGGTGCGCAGGTGGTGAGTCGCAGCGTCGAGCCGCTGCTGGGCGGAGTGTATGCGGGACTGGCGAATTCGATCGGCGTGCGGTCCGCGCTGCCGGGGCTGGCCGCCGCGCTCGACGCCGGTGCCGCGAGTCTGTCCGAGGCCGTGTCGCGGGCGCTGCCGCCGCCTTCGACCGCACCGGTGTTCGGCGGCATCCGCGACGGTTACCGCGTCCTGCTCGACGCGCTGCTGGCCGCGGCGTCGCCCGAGCTCGACATCGATACCACCGCAAAGGATTTGACCCGCACCTCGCGCGGCTGGCGGCTCGAACCGGTGGGGGAGTGCGACGCGGTGATCCTGGCCACCCCCGCACCCGTCACCGCCGAGTTGCTCGGCTCGCCCCTGCCCGAGGCCGCCGCCGCGCTCGCGCGGATCGAACTGTCCTCCTCCGCGGTGGTGGCTCTGGCCCTGCCGGTGGACACCCCGCTGCCGGAGAACTCGGGCATCCTGGTCGCCACCGGAGAATCCTTGCGGGCCAAGGCATTCACCCTCTCCAGCCGCAAGTGGCCGCATCTGGCCGAGCGCGACGTCGCGATCGTGCGCGTCTCGTTCGGCCGGTTCGGCGACGACAGCCTGCTGGCACTGTCGGATGCCGAACTGATCGCCGCCGCGACCGAGGACCTGGCGACGGTGACCGGCATCGCGATCCGGCCGGTCACCGCGGCCGTCCAGCGGTGGCGCGGCGGGCTGCCGCAGTACGCGCCCGGACATGCCGAACTGGTGTCCACGATCGAATCTGCGGTCGGCGCGACACCCGGCTTGGCGGTCGCCGGTGCGTACCTGCACGGCGTCGGCGTCCCGGCCTGCGCGGCCTCGGGCACCACGGCGGCCGAGCGGATCCTCGCCGGGGGCGAAGGCTGAACCTCGTCGAACGATGCGTGCGGTCATGTGGAAGACGTTGGCACACAAGAGGTTACGAGTCCACAACTATGTGACAGCCGCACTCTTTGGATGGATCCGCACCGGCTTCGCGCGGCGTGTCGCCGGGCAAGGGGTGCGGCTGTGCGGGGGAACGCTGCGCAGTGGCACCATGGACCCATGGCACGACTCGATTACCAGGCGCTCAATTCCACCATCCGGTATCTGATGTTCTCGGTGTTCCAGGTGCAGCCCGGGGCACTGGGGGAGGATCGCGAGGCGGCGATCAAGGACGCGCGGGCGTTCTTCGACGGTCTCGCGGACAAGGGCGTGGTCGTGCGCGGCCTGTACGACGTCGCCGGCATGCGCGCGGACGCCGATTTCATGGTCTGGTGGCACGCCGACCGGATCGAGGCGCTGCAGGCCGCCTACTCGGATCTGCGTCGCACCACCGAACTGGGCCGGGCCAGCGCGCCGGTGTGGAGCAATGCCGCGGTGCATCGCCCGGCCGAATTCAACAAGAGCCACATCCCGGCCTTCCTCGCCGGTGAGGAGCCAGGCAACTATCTGTGCGTCTACCCGTTCGTGCGCTCGTACGACTGGTACCTGCTGCCCGACGCCGAGCGCCGCAAGATGCTCGCCGACCACGGCAAGGAGGCCCGCGACTACCCCGACGTGCGGGCCAACACCGTCCCGGCCTTCGCGCTCGGCGACTACGAGTGGATCCTCGCCTTCGAGGCCCCCGAACTGCACCGCATCGTGGATCTGATGCGCGACCTGCGCGCCACCGAGGCCCGGCGGCACGTCCGCGAGGAGATCCCGTTCTTCACCGGCCCCCGCGTCGAACTCGAGCAGCTGATCAACTCACTGCCCTGAACCGGCCGGCTCGCAGCGCCCTACCGTTCCGGATCATGCGCCGCGAGCCCCGGTAATTCGGGTCATGCGCAGCGCCCACCCCACCCCGTACCCTTCCCCCGTCGCCTCTGGTGTGTTGCGTCGTCCGAGGGGTGCTGGCGCAGCGAGTCGAGTTGATGCAGTACCCGCCCGGTCACACCAGCCGAGCGCTCTTCGATCTGTCGAAAACCGACACGTCGAAGAGCGCTCGGTCGAATGCACATGGACAGCCCGCCGCCTATGCGGAAACCGGTATTCCGATCTATCTGCTGATCGACCGGGAGGCTGCGGCCGTATCAGGCCATCGCGAGCACGTCGTGGACCAGACGGCTCGCGTAGTCCTGGTCGGCGGCCAGGCCGAAGACGACGTGGTGGTACATCGGTGCGATGACGTGATCCAGGACCTGTTGCTCGGTCGGGACCCGTTCCCCGCGCGCTCGTGCGCGGTTCAGCATCGTCTCGGCCTGTGAGCGGCGCTGTTCCCAGCACGGGCAGGTGGCCACCTCGTCGCGGGCGGACACCATGGCGCGCAGGTAGCGGGTCCGGCGCGGTTGGGTGATGTCCTCGACGACGATTCGAGCCCACGCCGAGAGGTCGCCGCGCAGGGATCCGGTGTCGGGCAGTTCGTCGCCGTCCTTGGTGAGTGCGGCGACGGCGACCTCCTCCAGCAGCGTGTCGATATCGCCCCAGCGGCGGTAGATGCTGGTCGGATTGACCCCCGCCCGGCTGGCCAGCAGCGGGATGGTGATGCGGTCCGCCTTGCCCTCGCCCATGAGCTGGCCGACGGCGGTGTAGACCGCGTCCCGGACTTTCGCGCTGCGCCCGCCCGGCCGCCGGGCTGGTGTGGTGGCCGACATCAGGCCATTATTGCAGAGGTCTTTGTTTTAAGCTGCGCCCCCTGTACCGTCTACTAAAGCAATAGTCTCTGCTTTAACCGACGTGAGGGTTCTCCATGCTGATCGCTCCGGCCACCCGGCGCATATCGTCCGGGCTGGCCACCGTCCTGCCCGCGGCGACCATGCTGACGTTCCTCGCCGCATCCAGCGCGCCGACCCCGCTCTATCGCGTCTACCAGGCGCACTGGGCGTTCTCCGCGGGCATGCTGACGGTGATCTTCGGCGTCTACGCGGTCTGCCTGCTGCTGGCGCTGCTGACCGTCGGATCGCTGTCCGACCACGTGGGACGCCGCCCGGTGATCCTCGTGGCCATCGCGCTGGACGTCGCGGCCATGCTGGTGTTCAGCACCGCGAACGGCGTCGGGTTGCTGATCGTGGCGCGGATGGTGCAGGGCATCGCGACCGGCGCGGCGACCGGTGCGCTGGCCGCGGCGATCCTGGACGCGGAACGGCCACACGGGCCGATCGTGAACAGCATCGCTCCGGTGGCGGGCCTGGCCGTCGGCGGGCTCGGTTCCGCGGCACTGGTCCAGTTCCTGCCGTGGCCGCGGCAGACCGTGTACCTGGTGTTGATCGTGTTCTTCGCGGTCGAGGCGATCGGCACGATCCTGGTGGCCGAGACCTCGCCGATGATTCCCGGCGCACGGGCGGCGCTGCGCCCGAGAGTCGGTATCCCGGCCGCGGCGCGAAAAGCGTTCGCGGCCACCGCACTTCTGGACATCGCGGCGTGGGCGTTGAGCGGTTTCTACCTCTCGCTCGGCCCGAGCCTGGTCCGGGTGGTCACCGGCTCGAACTCGATCCTGCTCGGCGGGCTGCTGGTGTTCACGCTGGCCGGGGTGGGCGCGGCGGCGATCTGGCTGCTGCGCACGGTCGAGGCGGGCCTGGTGATGCGTTCGGCCGCCGCCGCGCTGGCGATCGGGATCGCGGTGACCATCGCGGCGGTTCGGACCGGATCGCCGACGCTGCTGTTCGTGGGCACGGTGATCGCCGGGATCGGCTTCGGCGCAAGCTTTCAGGGCATCACCCGCACCGTCTTCCCGCTCGCCCCGGCCACCGAACGCGGCAAGCTCGTCGCCGCGTTCTACGTGCTCAGCTACCTCGCGTTCTGCATCCCGGCCGTCGCGGCGGGCGTCATCGCGACCACCGTCGGCCTGCTGACCACCGCGACCGGCTACGGCATCATGCTGATCGCGCTCGCGGTCACGGCGCTGATTCCCTGGCGGTCGCGGCGATGACGGCATGAACCGACACCGGTGGCAGCGGTTCGGGGCGGCGTTGGTCGGCGATCGCCCTGGCAGTTGCCGACCAACAGTCCGCGGCCCGGGTGTCGCTCAGATGTTGAATCGCCCGGCGAAGCTGCGCAGTGGCAGATCCGCGCTGGTGATGATCCCCGGACGGGCGGCGACGACGGATTTGATCGAGTTCAGTGCGGGCAGGCCGGTGACGGTCATGCCGATGGAGGCGAAGTTCTCCGGGTTGGACAGGTCGAATCCCTTGCGGGGGAAGATCATGTGCTTGCTGTAGATGTTGGGATCGCCGGTCACCTGGGTGATGTAGCAGCCCTTGATCTCCCAGGACGGATCGGTGTGGGGGGTCATCTGCCATTCGAGGTGGGTCTCCACCCGGGACACCCCGTCGACCATGCCCTGATATTTGATGTAGTTGGCGCCGAGTGAGCCCTTGGGCATGAAGTACCAGCCCAGGTCGACGTCCTTGGTACAGGCGCCGAGTTCGTAGCTGAATTTCACCTCGTCGAGTTCGAGGTCGAACGCGTCGGCCATCAGGTGGACCGCGTCGGCGAACACCGCGGTGTACTTGTAGAGCGAGTCCGGGATGGTCGGATCGTCGATCGGGCGGCCGTAGCCGACGGCCTTCCAGGTGTCGACCGAGTGGTGGCAGGAGACGTCGACCGATTCGATGGTGGTGACGTTCTCGATCTCGGAAACGTCCGCGCTGTGCACGATTCCGAGGATCTGGTTCAGGCCCGGGTTCATGCCGGTGCCGTAGAAGGTCGAGTTCCCGCGTTCGCAGGCGGCCTGGATGACCTCGCTGACCTTGCGGCCCGAGGGGTGCGGGTGGTTCTTGTCGCGGTGGTATCCGGTGATCCAGTCGGCGGTGGTCACCACGTTGATCCCCGCTTCGAGGACCTTCTCGTAGAGGTCCTCGTCCGGGAACACGCCGTGGAAGGTCAGCACGTCGGGCCGGGCGGCGATGATCTCCTCGACCGTCCCGGTGGCGATCACCCCGACCGGATCGATACCGACGATCCCACCCGCGTCCCGGCCGATCTTCTCAGGCGAATAGCAGTGCAGCCCAACGAGTTCCAGATCACGATGAGCGCGGATGCGGCCGATCATCTCGGTGCCGAGGTTGCCGGTGGCGACCTGGAATACCCGGACCTTGCCGGAAGTGCTCATGGCGTGACGCCTTTCTGTCATGGGGGAGGGGTGTCAGCTGATGGGCGCGGCGTCGGGGTAGAACTGCCGCGCCCATGCGCGCAGGGCGGTGAATCCCTGGAATTCCTTGCGCGACAACGCCGGTGGGTCCGAGTAGCGCTGATGGGACCAGATGTGCACGTCCGCGGCGAACTGCTCGATGACGAAATCGGCCATCGTCTTGCCGTAGCGGCTGATCTCGGGGCTGTCGTCGCCGGGTTTGCGGCCGATCCACACGGTGAACCGGACATCGGAGGTGAATTCGTCCACGGGGGTCACCGCGGGCATGGTGCGGTTGTCGACCATGCCCCAGCTCTTGGTGACCGAGCATCCCAGCCCGGCGTTGATCGACTCGACGCCGCTGTTCACCTCGTCCTCGGCCACTCCCTCGTCGAACGCGATGGTGAAATCGACGTACGACACCGGACCGGAGAAGTCGTGCCGGGTGAACTCCGGGACGAACGGCGTCTTGTGCACGAACTTGAAGTGCGCGAAGTCGACGCCGTTCTCCATGACGTACTGCGGGTGCAGTTCCTGTCCCTCCCGGAACAGTGTGGCCGCGGGCACCGGCGGGTAGTAGTCGGCGGCGGTCTTGCCGTCGCCGAACGCGGCGAAGATGTCCGGAACGTCGAAATACGGTGCGCGCCCGTCGATGTCGTACCAGATCCATACCGCTTCGTTCCGTTCGAGGACCGGGTAGCTGCGGATCCGGCGGCCCTTGTTCGGGTGGCTCTCGTACGGGATGCACACGTTGCGGCCCTCGCGGTTCCATTCCCAGCCGTGGAACGGGCAGACGAGATTCTCGCCCTCGACATGGCCGCCGTAGCCCAGGTGCGCCCCGAGATGTTCGCAGTAGGCGTCGAATACCGCGACCCGGCCCGACGCCGAGCGCCAGGCGACCATCTCGCGGCCGAAATATTTCATCCGGTGTACCGCGCCGACGGTGATCTCGGCGCACCAGGCCACTTGGAACCAGCCTGTCGGCTCCATCGACAGTGGCGGTTTCGCCATCTCGGACCTCCAGAACCTTCGCGGGCACCACGGGGAGCTGCTCGGTACCGGAATCCACTGCGGGACAAGCCCTCGCCGAGCGACAATGGTTAGCGTAGAACCCTCTATGAAATAAAACAAGAGCCCTCTGTGAAAGCTGGGACTCCCTGGTCACGAGCCGTACAATCGGCAATTGTGACGGAAGTGGCGGTAGGTGGGCGACGCGCGAACAAGCGGGGGATCGCCTCGCGGGAGAGCATGCTCGAGGCGGCGATCACCTCGCTGGCCACCGGCGATCCCGCCGCGGTTTCGGGGAACCGGATCGCGCGCGATATCGGCGCGACCTGGGGTGTGGTCAAGTATCAGTTCGGTGATATCGACGGCCTGTGGGCCGCGGTGCTGCGCTACACCGCCGACAAACGCGGTGATCTGCCCGCGGGTATCAAACCCGACGGCACGTTGCACGAACGGGTGTCCGCCCTCATCCACGCGATGGCCGCGGGCCTGCGCCGGCCCGAATCCCTGGCGATCGAGACCCTGCGCGCCGCCCTCCCGCGCGACAACGCCGAACTCGAGCGCGACTTCCCCCTGACCGCCGCCGAACTGTCGTCCTGGAAACCCCACTGGGACTCCGCCTGCGAACGCGCCTTCGCCGACCTCGAGGTGGACGCGCTCAAGATCCGGCAGGTCGCCGCACTCATCCCCGCCGCGATGCGCGGCATCACCTCCGAGCGGACCCTGGGCACCTACGGCGACCTCGACGACGCACTCGACGGCCTGATCGGCTCCCTGGTCGCCTACCTCGAAAGCTGACGCCGCCCAGGCGGCCTACGAGCTCAACCCGCCAGCGCGACGGCCCGCCACGCCTTCTTGACGCGTGAGCGGGCGCGCGGAGCGGCGTATTCGATGCGTCGACGCGCCTCGGCGGCACTGATCCGCAGCAGATCACTCAACAGATCCGCGGTGTCCCGGTATCCGGTGTCGGCGGCGAGACCGCGGCGCTCGGCCTCGGCGACGGCCGCGACCATGGCCGCACCCAATCGACGCCGACGGCGTTCGGTTTCGACGAGGGTGCGCAGCAGGTCGACATCGGCCAGGTCCGACCATCTCTGTGGCGCGGCATCCGGTGCCAACGCGGTCGAATGTGTGTTCACGCGCAGCAGCCTACCTCATTAACGAACATATGTTCGATTATGAAAAAACAGCACTGAAGTGCCACAGCAACTTCGGTCAGCGGTCGACTGGGGTGTCAGCTGGTGGGCCCCTCCGACGGCGTCAGGCGCAGCGAGATCGAGTTGATGCAGTATCGCTTGTCGGTCGGGGTGGGGTAGCCCTCGCCCTCGAAGACGTGGCCGAGGTGGCTGTGGCAGTTGGCGCAGAGTACCTCGACGCGGCGCATGCCGAGGGTGTCGTCGGTGCGCAGGATCACCGCGTCCGAGTCGGCGGGGTCGAAGAACGAGGGCCAGCCACAGTGGGAGTGGAACTTCTCGGTGCTGCGGAACAGTTCGGCGCCGCAGGCGCGGCACTGGTAGACGCCGGCGGTTTCGGTGTCGGTGTATTCGCCGGTGTAGGGGCGTTCGGTGCCGGCCTCGCGGAGGACCGCGTACTCCTGCGGGGTGAGTTTGGCCCGCCATTCCTGCGGGGTGAGCACGATCTTGGGTGCGGGCGACGACGTTTCGGACTCGGAACTCATGCCCCGATTCTAATGAGTCGGCTGACCGCGCCGCCGGGCCGAGGCGCGCGCGAGTGGGCCGGGCTCAGGCCGGGCTGAAGTACCACCGGTCGCTGCCGGACGGATATTCGAATCGGCTCAGCGCAGTACCCCGGCCTCGTTCGGCGCGGTGGTGGGTTGCTCGTCGTCGGGGTCGGCCAGGTCGGTCGGCGCGGGAGCCGAGGGCGCGGGGGAGCGCGGCGGGCGGGGCGCGTCCGGCAGGGTTGCCGGGTTGTGTTCGGGGAGCAGGAATGTCGGGTCGATGCCGGAATCGAGCCTGCCCTCGCGGCGTGCGGCCAGATACCGGTCGCCGAGGACGCAGAACGTCACGAACAGCAGCAGCGCCCAGCCGAAGGTGATCCGCAGGTACTCCAGATCCCGGCCGATGCTCTGCCAGTGGTCCAGCAGCCACTTGTCGAAGGTGGTGAAGCCGAATATCGCCAGCCAGGCGGGCCAGTTCCGCAGCACCGAATTGCGCAGCACCACCGTCATCAGGAACGGGAACAGCAGCATCGAGTAGTACTGCTGGCCCAGGCCGCTGATCAGGAACTCGGCCAGCAGCAGGACACCGGAACTGGTGCAGATGAAGAACAACTCGTCGTTGCGGTAGTACCGGTACAGCAGCCACAGCGAGACCAGCACGAGCACACCCATACCGATCCGGATACCCCAGGTCAGCAGCGACGGCAGACCCAGATACGCGGAGATGCCCGGAATCGAGCTGTTGAAGTAGTCGCGGGCCTGGATCGAATACGGCATGGTCCGATTCAGATAATCCATCGGATCCTTGATCAGCGGCAGCGCGATGGCCGTCAGCACGACCGGAATACCGATCGCGGGCACGAAGACCTTCCACTGCCGCCGCATCAGCGGTATCAGCAACATCGGAGCCAACGTCGGCTTCACCGCGATCGACAGACCCATCACCACCCCGGCCCACCACTCCCGGCGGCTCAGCAGCAGCGCGATGAACAGCACCTCCGCGAGCAGGATGCACCCGTTCACATTGCCGAAAGCCAGTGTGTTGATGACGGTTTCGGAGGAGAACATGAGCAGCAGCGTCAGCGGCGCGGCATAGGACTTGATACTCAGCTTGAACAGCTTGAGCAGCAGCAGCCACGCGATCAGCATCGCGATCGCGTTGAGCGAGTCGAAGCACCATTTCGACCGTTCCGGGTCGATGATCGCCAGCGGCGCGATGAGCAGCGTCCCGCTCGGCGGATACAGGTAGTGCGGGTCGACCAGGTCGAAGTTCTCGGCGTAGATCGGCCGTCCGTTGAGGAAAGCCAGGGACGCCTTGTACACCGGCGCGAAATCGTCGGTGATGTTGAAGTTCGTCGCCTTGACGATGACCTGATGCAGCACTGTCATGACCGCGAACGGCCAGAGTGCGAAGTTCAGGACCTCGGAGGTCGTACGAGCGGTGCGTGGCTCGAGCTGACGAAGGAACACTGGGGCACGGTACACCGGAAAGTACCCAGCCCGTTGCTCGGACCCGCCTGAAACCGCGTCGTGGCGTGTCTGTGTGGCCTGCGGGCCTTTACGTCGTCAGGCGGGGCAGGCGGTGCCGTCTGCGGGCAGGGCGGCATCCTTCAGGTAACCGACCAGGTTCTGCTGCACGCAGGCCGAGTGAGTGAATACCGGGTAACCCCAGCCCTGCCAGGTGACCGTGGACGTCTTGGCCCCCGCGCTGGCGAGCGCGCCGGTGACCGAGGGACGCGCGTCGCTGCCCGCGATCGGATTCGCGTCGTTGCCCAATACCAGGGTCGGCAGCGCGAACGTGCGGGGCAGTTGCGCCGGATTCGGGGTCGGCCACGCGGTACAGGCCATGAGACCGATCGCGGTCGCCTCACCGAACACGGGATACTGCTTGGCCCAAGCGGTTTCGAGCTGTTTGACCCGGTCCGGGGTCGCCGGTTTCTGGTTGTCGCTACACGCCGAGACGAACTGCCCGTCGGCGTCGGTGGCGGCCGATTCCCGGGTGATCAGCTGATTCAGGGCGGTGGTGTCGCCGTTGCCCGCCGCGGACAACGCGTCGGCCAGGTCGGTGGTGTGATCGGCCTGATCGGCGCGCGGTTCGGCGAGGAATCCGGAGACGCCGGTCAGCAGCTCGTTCGCGGAGATGCCGCCGAGCTGGTTGGCGGCGGCGCGGTTGACCAGCGTGATGATCGCGCCGCGCGGATCGCTGCCGAGCGAGCAGTTCAACGCCGCGCAGTGCTGGGCGAACGCGGTCAGCGCCGCCTCGGACCCCTTGACGCGCTGTTCGGCGCGGGTCGCGGAATCGGCGTTGGCGGCTATCGGGGTGTCCAGGACCAGGCGGGCCAGATGCTCGCCGTACTTGGCCGAATAGGCCAGCGCGACGCGCGCGCCGTCGCCGGTGCCCAGCAACGCGATGTGGTCGACCTGCCACTGCTTGCGCAGTTGATCGATGTCGTCGGCGGCGTGGGCGGCGTCGAAGGTGGCCTGATAGGGCTGCAGGAAGTCCTGACACGCGATGGTGGCGTCCTGGCTGACCTTGGCCATCGCACCGATCCGGTTGCCCTTGGCGGACTGGTCGTTGTCCGCGAGGCTGCGCCGGGTGTCGTCGTCCAGGCAGTTGATCGGCTGGGAGCCGCCCAGGCCGCGCCGGTCCACCGCGACGATCGGATGCGCGGCCAGCACCGCCGAGGTGGGGCCGGTGACCAGTCCGGCGAGGGTCGCGGTGGAGGACCGGTCCGCGCCGGAGGTCAGCACCAGGGGCGTGGCGGTCGCGGGAGTCTGCGGCAGCCGGGCGCGGACCGCGGCGTTGCGGAAGGTGCCCAGCACCGCGCCCCCGGCATCGATCGGGGTGGAGTAGTCGCCGCACTCGAAGATCAGTCCGGCCGGTGGTGCGCCCAGGCCGAGCTTGGTGAACGTCGCGGCCGCGCAGTCGTGCCAGGCCAGATCCGTCTTGGGCACCTCGGCGGACGGCGGTGCGGCGGGGGCCGAGCTGCTGGTGGCGGCCGAGCCGCCGGAATGCGGGCGGACCTCGGCGATTCCCGGACGATCGGACGGGCCGGCGCCGCAGGCGGCGGTGAGGAGGATCGTCAGCGATGACGATGCCAGCAGTGCGGCTCGAGTCCTGCGCATGCGATACAGCCTGCCAGGTCCGGTGGGCGCTTTCAGCCTTGGGTGCGGACGCGTTCCCAGCGGGTCAGGATGGTGCCGTCGTCGTCCAGCAGTGCGTGCCGCAACGTCATCGGGGTCGGCAACGCCTTGGGGGACTTCGCAATTCGGCCCGCGGTACCGCCGATGAGCAGCGGCGATGCGGTGAGGCAGAGTTCCTCGACGACGCCCGCGGCGATCAGGTCGCCGAACAGCGAGGGGCCGCCCTCGCACAGCACGCGCAGCAAGCCGCGTTCGGCGAGGGCCGCGCGAATGTCCGGTGCGGCCACCCCGGTGTCGCCGCATTCGATCACCTCGGCGCCGGCGTCGGCGAGGGCGCGTTTGCGGTTGGCCGGTGCGCCGGCGGTGGTGAGGATCATCGGCGGGCGCGCGGTGTCGGTGAACAGCCGTCCGGCCGGATCCAGCGACGCGCTCGCGGTCACCACCGCGATCGGGGGCGGGGCGCCGTCCGGACTGCCGCCGAGGCCGTGGTGGAACAGGCGCTGGCGGCGGTGCGCGTCGGTGTGCGCGCCGCCGTAGTTCTCCTGACGCGCCGTCCCCGCGCCGACCAGCACCACATCGGCCAGATCCCGCAGAATTTCGAACACCGCGCGGTCGGCCGCACTGCCCAGCGCACCGGACCGTCCGTCGACGGTGGCCGCGCCGTCGATGCTGGTGACGAAGTTGACTCGGATCCAAGGGGATTCGAGGGCGGCGGGATAGGCGTACAGCCGCAGGAGCTCGTCCGGCCCCAGGGTTGTGAACTGGATCGCATTGGGCACACGCTGCATAAGCACCGATCACACCACGTCAGTACGCTACTTGCGTGCAGCAACGCCTCGTCGATCGCCATCCGGAAGTTCCGGCCGATCAACTCATCGCCCAGATGGTGCCCCCGCCCACATTCGACGAGGTGAGCTTCGACTCGTACATTCCGGACCCGAACGAGCCGAGTCAGGCCGAGGCCGTGCGCAAGGCGCGCGATTTCGCCGGTCGGGTCGCGTCGATCCACGCGGCCTCGAACCGCAAGAGCCTGTTCGGCAAGAAGAAGCAGGTGCAGGGCGCGGGTCTGTATCTGGACGGCGGCTTCGGCGTCGGTAAGACGCACCTGCTGGCCTCGATCTTCCACGCCTCGCCCGCGCCGAGATCGTTCGGCACCTTCGGTGAGCTCACCAATCTGGTGGGCGCGCTGGGGTTCACGAACGCGGTGGACCGGCTCGCGAGCAACAGCGTGCTGTGCATCGATGAGTTCGAACTCGACGATCCGGGTGACACCACGCTGGTCTCGCGGCTGCTGACGGAGTTGACCGCGCGCGGCGTGTCGGTCGCGGCGACCTCCAACACGTTGCCCAGTCAGCTCGGTGAGGGACGTTTCGCCGCACAGGATTTCCTGCGCGAGATCAAGAAGCTGGGTTCGCTGTTCGAGACGGTGCGGGTGGACGGCCCGGACTACCGGCATCGCGATCTGCCGCCCGCGCCCGAACCGACCGCGCCCGAGCTGCTGGCCGAGAAGGCCGCGGCCACACCGGGTGCCACGCTCGACGACTTCGACGCGCTGCTGAAGCATCTGAGCACCCTGCACCCCTCGCGGTTCGGCGCGCTGATCTCCGGAGTGAGCGCGGTGTTCATCGCGGACGTGCACGAGGTGAGCGATCAGGCGGTGGCGTTGCGGGTGGTCGTGCTGGCCGACCGGCTCTACGACGCGGGCATTCCGGTGACGGTGTCCGGGGCGAAGCTGGACGCGATCTTCTCGCAGGAGATGCTCGACGGCGGTTATCGCAAGAAGTACCTGCGTGCCATTTCCCGGTTGCTCGCCCTCTCTAGATTCGAGGTGCCCGCGAGCTGATCGGACGGTCTCCCGGGGTACCGTCACGTGCGGTACGAAAAAACCTGGACGGTCGTTCAGGATGACGGTGGCCGGCATCGTGCGGGTCGCCGACCCGAGCAGATCGGAGCTGTGATGGGCCATCGTTCGATTCGCGTCACCGCCGCGGTGGTCGCCGCCGCGACCATCGCCCTGGGACCCGCGGTGGGCACCGCCCTGGCCGCCGATCCGCCCGCGGCTACCGCATCGGTCCTGGACACCACCACGCAGCGCGCCCTGCCGCTACAGGGTGTGGCGAACGCCCGTGACCTGGGTGGATACCGCACGGCCGACGGTCGGGTGGTGCGCACCGGCCTGGTGTTCCGCACCGGCGACCTGAGCAAGGCGACGAGTGCCGATCTGGGTGCTCTCACCGCGCGCAAGGTCCGCTACATCGACGATCTGCGGACCTCGTACGAGCGGATGCTGTCCCCGGACCGGGTGCCCGCCGGTGCGACCGCCAACTGGGACGACATCATCGGGCAGGCGCCGCCGCAGGTGCTGGCCTCGAGCATGTTCGCGGGGAGCGACCTGTACCAGGCGTTCATCACCGCGCCGGGGGCGAATCAGAGTTTCGCGAACGTGCTGCGCGATATCGCCCGCACACCCGGCGAGGCGGTGCTATATCACTGCAGCGCGGGTAAGGACCGCACCGGTTGGATGTCCGCGGTGCTGCTGACCGTCCTGGGTGTGGATCGCAAGACGGTCGACTACGACTTCATGCTGTCGAACTACTACCGCAACGCGCGCCCCGGCGACATGGTCAACGGCGTCTCCCAGTCGGCCCTGGACGCTGCCTTCGCCCAGGTCGACAAGTCCTACGGCAGTTTCGACAACTACGTCCATCAAGGTCTGAAGCTGACCAACGCCGATGTCGCCGCGTTGAAGGCCAAACTGCTGCGCTGATCGCCATCACCGGATCGGCGGGCGAACATCGCGTCGTTCGGATCGCCGCGTCGTCGGTACTGCCAGGGGTGGCACCCTGACCGGATAACACACGTCTGTGCGTTTGTGCGTCTGTGTCCGTGGGGCGTGCGTTCGTGCGTGGGGCTGTGGGGTCGTGCCCGTGCGTCCGTGCGTAGGGCCGTGCGTGCGTGGGGCTGTGCGTTCGTGGGGTCGTGCGTGGGGCTGTGCGTTCGTGGGGTCGTGCGTGGGGCTGTGCGTTCGTGGGGTAGGGGGGCTGTGGGACCGTAATACGTTCGGCTGGAACGGATTTCAGGTCGAAGCGGCAGGCTCCAAAGCGTGTTGCATGAGGTAGTCGTGGCAGATGGTGTCGCCTACGGTGAAGGTGCGGGTGCCGACGGCGTGGAAGCCGCGTTTGGTGTAGAAGCGCTGGGCGCGGGCGTTGTCCTGGTTGACGCCCAGCCAGGCGCCCGCGTAGCCGTGGTCGCGGGCGTGGTCCAGGGCTGCGGTCATCAGCGCGGTGGACACCCCGCTGCCGTGGTGGCCGGACAGCACGTACATCTTGTTGATCTCCAGCACCGGCCGCAGGTCCACCGCGCCCGCGACGACCGGATCGGTGGGGCCGCCCCCGATCAGCATGGTGTAGCCGACGATCTGCCCGCCGGATACCGCCTTGAGCACGGTGCGGTCGGGGTCGCTGAGATAGTCGCCGAACCGTTCGTCCGAGAGCGCCTCGTCGATGTAGGTCTCGATATCGGCCGTGGCCAGGCCGGGCGGACAGGCGAGTGGGAAGGTCGCGGCCGCGACATCGGAGATGGCCTCGGCGTCCCAGAGTCCGGCACGGTCCACGGTGACCATGGTGTCGTCGTTCACGCGAACCATCGCATCACATCGGCCGCGCCGCCGGGCCGTGACGTACCGGTCAGGTCGATTCGTCCGGTTCGTGCGCGGTCGTGCGGGCGTGGAAGGTGCGGGCGAACACGATCAGCGCGGCGGCGAACAGCAGCGGTATGACGAATCCGATGCGCAGACTCGACAGGTCCGATACCGCGCCGACCACGCCGCCGCCGATGAGGGTGCCCGCGTAGTTGAACAGGTTCAGGCGAGCGATGACCGCGTCCAGGCCGGAGCCGCCGGTGAGCCGTCCGGCCTCGCTGAAGCACAGCGGCGCGATCACGGGCAGGCCGATTCCGGCGATCAGGAAGCCGATCAGCGCGGATACCGGGCCGGGCGCGCACACCACGATCAGCAGTCCGATCATTCCGATTCCGGCGGCGACGCGCACGACCGCGCGGGGCCCGAACCGCCGCACCCACAGATCGCCGGTGAGCCTGGTCAGCAACGATGCGCCCTGGTAGGCGGCCAGCGCCAGGGCCGCGGTCGCCGAAGAGGACAGCAGTTCGTTCTTCAGATACAGCGCCGACCAGTTGCCGACGGCCAGATCGATCGCGAACACCAGCGCCATCGCCAGACCCAGCATGAGGTAGGCCCGCAGCGGGACGACGGCCGCGTGCTCGGCCTCGGTCGGTTCGGCCTCGGCCTGCCGGGTGCCCAGCAGTCGCGGTCCGGAGACGAGCCCGGCCAGCAGCACCACCATCGCCGCGACGAATACCGCCTCGGTCCAGGTGACGTGGAGTTTCTCGGATCCGGAGACGAACAGTGCGCCGAGGATCGAGCCCGCACTCCACGCGGCGTAGAACGAGGACAGCACGAACCGCCCGTAGCCGTGCTGGATGAACACCGCCTGCATATTGGTGCTGGCGTCGACGATGCCGACCGCGACGCCGTACCCGCCCAGCGCCGCGAACAACACCGGCTGATCGGGGGCGAAGGCGATGACCACACCGGTGACCGCGATCAGCCCGAGCCCGATCCGCAACGTCACCCGGCTCGACCACCGCACCGCGAGCTGCTCGGCCACCACGCTTCCCGCCGCGGCCAACAGCGAAATGACCACCACCGCGACCAGGATCAGTGTGTCGCTCAGACCGAACCGCGACTGCGCCTGCGGCAGTTCGGTGAGGATCACGGCCAGGAAGAACCCCTGGAGTGCGAAGGCCACCGAATTGGCCACCCGCGCGTCGCGGATCCGCGACGATACATTCGTGTATTCGGTGGGCTTCATCAGCGCAGCGTAGCGGCCGGGGTTCGACGCGCCAAGGTCGAAATCGCCGCGTCGAGGTCGGCAACGGCCCCGCGTCGAGGTCGGCAACGGCCCCGCGTCGAGGTCGGCACAGCCGCGCGTCGAGCGTGGACACGGCCGTGGGTCGAGACCAGACCCCGTCACGTGCCGAGGCCGGATGCAGCCTGGTGTCGGGACCGGATGCGGCCGTGCGTTGAGGCCGGATGCCGCTGTGGGTCGGGACTGGGTGTGGCTGTGGGTCGGGACCGGGTGTGGCTGTGGGTCGGGACCGGGTGTGGCCGTGGGTCGGGACCGGGTGTGGCCGTGGGTCGGGACTGGGTGTGGCTGTGGGTCGGGACTGGGTGTGGCTGTGGGTCGGGACTGGGTGTGGCTGTGGGTCGGGACTGGGTGTGGCTGTGGGGCAGGACTGGGTGCGGCCGTGGGAAAGGACTGGGTGCGGCTGTGAGGCAGGACTGGGTGTGGCTGTGGGTCGGGACCGGGTGCGGCCGTGGGAAAGGACTGGGTGCGGCCGTGGGGCAGGACCGGATGCGGCCGTGCGTCGAGGTCGGATGAGTCGTGTGCCGAGCAGGACACAGTAGCGCTGAGATCGGCTGGTGCTGTGGGCGGGGCTCATGATCACGCGCGGCTCCCGGTTGCATAACGAAAGTAGTCAGGACGCGGTGCCGAGAGGCGATCTTTGCGGCACTCTAGAGGGGGCGGTTTCGGATGTGCCGCCGGTGCACGGTGTAGGGGCGGTGGTCGCATGGGCGAGCGTAGCGAGTGGGCAGTGGGTACGGCCGAACCACCGGCACGTGCCGGAGCCGAGCGTCGAGGTGCGAGCATGGCCGAACGTGAGAAACGCGTCGATTCCGGGACGGGGCAGGCGTTACTGCTGAGCGCGCCCGAACCGTCGGGTCTTCCTGTGGTGGAACCGAATCCGCGCGGGCATCAGCCGGGCGAGCGGTGCCGCGAACCCGGTTGCGGCGACTGCCACTGGGATGTGCAGCGCTTCAAGTACTGGTTGCGCGGCCGGTTGCTGGCCGAGGGCGCGCACGACGCCGAGGTGGACAAGCCGGTCGGCGCGCAGACCCCGGGCCTGTTGTGGCGCACCGGATCTCGGCTCTGCGCGATCGAAGTGTGCAGTGCGCCGGTGCATGTCGGCTTCGCGCTCGAGCGCACTGCCCGGCTGCGCGCGGTCGGCGTGGACGAGGTGCTGTGGCTGTGCCCGCCCGGATTCTGGGTGGCGCAGGTGCCCGGTGTGGCCGTGGACGACTTCGCGGCCGACGGTTGCGACTACCGGGTGGTGTCGGGTCTGCTCGAGGCCGGGCCGAACGGGCTCGCGCGACCGCGGGAGCAGGCGTGGACGGTGCGAGAATTCATGCAGGAGTGGGTCGCCGCGCAGGTTGCCTTCGGATATCGCGACGAGACCGCAGGAGGTTGGGCGACGGTGAGCACGTGGGAGCAGCACACGCGGACCCAGGCCGCGGTGATCGCGCAGCAGCGTCAGGAACTGGTGAACCAGCGCACGGCACTGGCCCTGGCGCGCAAGGCGACCCGCGACAAGGCCAAACAGGTGCACAAGCTGATGCACCGGCTGGAGCGGGCCGAGCAGGTCGCCGAGGAACTCGACACCGCGCGCCGGCGGCTGGCCGATCACAGCCGGGTCGATGCCACCCTGCGCCTGACGGTCGAGCGGCAGCGCACGGCGGTGACGCACTGGCAGTTGATCACGTGCTTCGCGATGCTGGTCATCGTGGCGTTCGTCGCTTCGGCGATGATCCTGCGCTGATCCGGTATTCCGGGGCGACCCGGTGCGTCCGGCCGGTCAGCCCGCTCGGCTCAACCGGAACGGGCCGCGGTCCCAGCGCCAGCCGTGGCGCAGCGTCAGCGCGCTCAGGTCGGTGAGCTGGAGGCCGGTCTCGTCGCGGTAGCGGCGGAATTCGGTCCAGTCCAGTGGGCTCTCGGTCAGGCGGTTGCGCAGGATGTTCTCGGCGTACGCGGGGATCGGGTGGGCGCGCAGGTCGGGTTCGCCGAGTCGGCTGCCGGTGAACACCAGATGTCCCCAGCCGCGATCGTGGGCCGCGGCGCGGGCGGCCGCGAGTTTGATCCGGTTGCCGTGCACCGCGATTCGGGCCAGCGGGACGACATCGATCAGTAGTGCGCGTCCGTCGGTGAGCCGGGCGGCGGCGGTGGGGTAGTGCACGCGATCGATCTCGTCGAGGCGATAGTCGATCGCGAGGGGACGTTCGAGGTAGGCGGCGACCTGTTCGCTCTCGTCGAGCATGCGCAGCAGTCGCGCCTCCAGGGCCGTGTCGAAACTCGTTTCGCGGCCGAGCTTTTCGGCGAAGATCGAGCCGCGGGCGTCGTCGGCGATGTCGATCGTGGTCAGTGGCAGTTCCGGTAGCGGCGCGGGGTCGCCGTCGGCCCAGTCGGTGCGGCGGATCAGCGGGATCAACTGTCCGGCAACGGGTTCGGTGAATCGCGGGACCGCGTGCCAGCGGCCGCGCTGCTGCCATCCGGCGATCTGCTGGAAGACGAAGCCCGCCAGGCGTTTCGCGTCCAGCAGGGCGTGTCCGGCCAGTCGCAGCCGCAGGTAGGCCCAGTCCTGTCCGGCGATATCGGTATCGGTCGCGTAGATCTCGCCGAGCAGGGTCCGCACCAGACGTTGATCGCCCCAGCCGACCGGATAGCGTTCGGCGAACAGCGCGGTGTCGGGCAGACCGGTGGCCTGCACCCGCCGCACCATCTGGCCGACGGCGCGAGTGTACAACTGGCGCACGCGATCTCGGGACAGTTCGTAGCGAGCGCCGATGAGGGTGAGCGTTTCGGGTCGTTCGCCGTCCAGGCCGAGCCGCTGGGTGATGAACTCGCCGTCGCGCGGACGTTCCTGCGCCTGATCGGCCACCATCGTGGCCACCGTCTCGTCGAGCTCCTCGAGTTCGAACGTGACGGTGTCGCGCAGATCGTCGGGCACCCCGGTCTGCTCGCCCACGGTCGTCATCCTCACCACCTGTATCTTCGGCCTCCGCCCGCACACTTTCGTTGCCGACCGGTTCGCTCGTTCGTTCGAAAGTTTATCCCGGCGGCCGGTCGGTGGATGGGAAGTGCTGCTGTGTCGGCTCGTTCAGTGGTCCGCGGGACGTCCCGCGACGCCGTATCCGGTGACGACCAGCGCCGTGGCGCAGGCGATCGCGGAGGCCACGGCCAGCAGGTGGATCGAGTGCACGAAGTGGCCGCTGGCGGGCGAGCCCGCGACCGCGCCGAAGACGGCGACGCCGGTGGCGGTGCCGATCTGACGTGCGGTGTTGGAGGTGCCCGTCGCGAGGCCGGAGCGGTCGGCGGGCGTCGCGCGGACCACGGCGGCCACGACCGAGGCGGTGATCAGGCCCGCGCCGCAGCCCAGCACGCCGAATCCGGTGAGCAGCCAACCGATTCCGCCGTCGGCCTGCAATCGGGTCAGCAGCAGCGTGCCGAGGATCGCGAGGACGCAGCCGAGGGCCACGGCGGTGCGCGGGCCGCGGCGGGCGGTGATGCGGCCGGACACCGGCGCGAGCACGACCAGTGGCACCGCGAGGGGCAGCACCGCCAGGCCGGACGACAGCGGCGAATAGCCCAGGACATCCTGGAGATAGAGGCTGGTGACGAACAGCAGGCCGTTGAAGATCAGGTTCATGGTCAGGGCCACCAGGTTGGGGCTCAGGAAGTCCTTGTGCCGCAACAGATCCAAGGGGAGTACCGGATTCGTGCTACGGGCCGAGGACAGCAGCGCGGTGGTCAGGGCCGCGATCGTCACCACGGCCGCGGCGGTGATCGTCGGCCATCCGGCGTGGTGACCGATCGAGATGACGGTGAACACCAGCCCGCCCAGTCCGAGGACGAAGCCGGTCAGCCCGACGAGATCGATCCGCTCACGTGCCACGCCCGGACGATGCGGCACCGTGCGCAAGGTCGCGAGGATGACCAGGACGGTCAGCGGCACATTGATCCAGAACACCGGACGCCAGCCGAACCAGCCGGTGAGCAGGCCGCCCAGCAGCGGACCCGCGGGCAGCGCCAGCGACGAGATCGCCGCCCAGGTCCCGAGCGCGCGCGCCTGCGCACCGCGATCCGGGAACACCTCCACGATGACCGCCATCGTCCCCGGCAGCAGCAGCGCCCCGCCCACGCCCTGCACGATGCGCGCTCCGATCAGCACGCCGATATCCGGTGCGAGCGCACAGACCAGCGAGGCGATACCGAAGACCGCGAACCCGGTCAGCAGCACCCGCCGATGCCCGATCCGATCGCCGACGGTGCCGCCCGCCAGCAGCAGCCCGGCGATGGCCACCACATATCCGTCGACGACCCACTGCAACATCGACACATCCGACCGCAACCCGTGCCCGATGCTCGGCAACGCGACATTGACGATCGTGACGTCCAGCAGCACCAGGAACATGCCCGCACACATCACCCCCAACACCCGCCCCGGCCGCACCCGGACGGATTCCCCCACAACGGGATTCGAAATGCTCATGTCTCCCAGTGTTTCCCCGGAAAACTTCGGTGTGGACCGAAGAATGGGCACGTACAGGTCGCCTCGCCGTGCGGTCGCTTCGAATACCGTCGGCGCGCTCATGGTTCGGTCGATACCGGCCCCTGTACGGATACGCCGATGTCGCGTCGATACTTCGGTGTGGACGGAAGAATGGGCGTGTACAGGTTGCCTCGCCATGCGGTTGCTTCGGATGCCGTCGGCGCGCTCATGGTTCGGTCGATACCGAAGTGTCGGCGGGGCAGACTTGGGGGATGACCGATGACCGGCCCCTGTACGGATACGCCGATGTCGCGTCGATCGGCGCGCTGCTGGCCGATGCGACGCGGGCGCGGGTGCTGCTCAGCCTGGCGGATGGGCGGGCGCTGCCGGCGTCGGTGCTGGCTGCGGAGGCGGGGGTGGCGGCGTCCACGGCGAGTGAGCATCTCGCGCGGCTGGTGGATGGCGGGTTGCTGAGTGTGGAGCGTTCGGGGCGGCATCGCTACTACCGTTTGGCCGATGCGCGGGTCGGCGCCGCGATCGAGGCGGTGGCCGCGCTCGCTCCGACGCGGCCGGTGCGTTCGCTGCGGGAGTCGACGCGGGCCGCGGCGCTGCGTCGTGCGCGCAGTTGCTACGACCATCTTGCCGGTCGGCTCGGTGTCGCGGTCACCGAGGCGCTGCTCGATCGCGGTGCCCTGATCCGCACCGATGGGTTGTCCGGTATCGAACGTGCCGACGGGGATCGGTTGTCCGCCCCTGTTCATGCCCACCCCTACGAACTGGGTCCCGACGCCGAGCCGATCTTCGCCGCGCTGGGTGTCGATCTGGCCGCGACCAGCGACCAGCGTCGCCCGCTGCTGCGTTTCTGCGTCGACTGGAGCGAACAGCGTCATCACCTCAGCGGCGCACTCGGCGCGGCACTCCTGACCCGGATGGAATCGGCGGGCTGGGTGGTCCGTCACCGCACCCGCCGCGCGCTGCAACTCACCGATTCGGGTGCCCGCACTCTGGACCGGATCCTGGGTGTCGACCTCGCGGTTCGGGCCGATGGGCGTGCCTCGGGATGACGCGCATCGTGCCACCCTCCCGAATCGGATGAGTCCGCTGATGTGGCTCTTGTCGAAGCGGTTCTCGATGAGCTCACTGTCGGAACTCGGTCCATCGGCCGATGACCGCCGGGGGGCTTGTCGGTCGCTGCTGGTGGCTACCGGGCGAGTTCGGTCAGGTCCGCGGCTGTCGGGCGGCCGGTGAGCTGTCGCAGGAGCGGCGAATAGATCAGCGGCACAACGATTTCGACGACGAGCATGGCGATGTAGAACCAGTGCGGCCAGCCGACGTAGGCCACGGTCAACAGACGGACCAGGCCACCGACGAAGAAGACCAGCATGAGCAGGTGGATCAGGCCCGCGTGACGGTCCAGATCCCTTGCGGCCCAGACGCATAGCAGGCCGTAGGTCAGGAACAGCACCATCACCATGCGCATATCGCCGTCGAGGGTGGCGTTGGGGGTGTTCGCGCCGATGATGGTGCGCGGGCCGATGAAGATGTGCGCCAGTGCGATCAGTGCGCAGGCGACGCCGAAAACGATGAGGAACCAACGCAATACGGCACGCATGGCGGCCCTTCCCTCGGTTAGTAGACGTATGTCAACTAGTGATCCGAGCGTAACTCCGCTAGTGCACACGCGTCAACTAGTCTGGGGCGATGCCGCCGCGCCGCCGACTGACACCCGAACAGCGTCGCGCCGAACTGCTCGACATCGGCGCGCGGGCGTTCGCGGAACTGCCCTACGACCGGGTGCAGATGGATCGGATCGCCGAGCGGGCCGGGGTGTCGCGAGCGCTGCTCTACCGCCATTTCCCGACCAAGAGCGCCCTGTTCGCCGCGATCTACCAGCGCGCCGCCGAGGCTCTGCAAGCGGTGGTGCACCTCGACGGCGACCTCCCGCTTACTGATCAGGTAGCCGCGGGCCTGGACGCGCATCTGGAGTACTTCGCGACGAACCGCAATACGGTCCTGGCCGCCAATCGCGCCCTGTCCGGCGATCCGGTGGTCCAGGCCATCGTCTTCGGTGAGCACACCGCCATGCGCGAGGTGATGCTCGCGGCGATGAACCTGGCGAGCCCGGCCCGTGAACTCATGTCCGCCCTGCTCACCGCCTGGCTGATGTTCGTGCACACTCTCTGCCTGGAATGGCTGGAATACGGCACGCTCACCCGGGAACAGGTCCGCACGAGCTGTCTCGGCGCACTTCAGGGCGCACTTGCCGCCGCCCAAACCTGACGCCCGAAGCCCTCCCGTCCGAAGCCCGCGCGCCCGAAGCCCGCGCGCCCGAAGCCCGCGCGCCCGAAACCCTCACGCCCGGTTGGGATTCCAGCGCTGTTCGGCAAGGAACTTGGCCTGCCACGCGCCCGAGCGGGTGAGTTCCGAGGTCTCCTGGCGCAGCACATCGCCGATCTTGGTGGCGAATTCGCGCGGCAGATCCAGGCGTGCGGAGGCCGCGACGCCCAGATGCTGGGTCAACGCGGGATCGATCAGCGGCGCGTATCGCAGCCGCTCGGACGCGATTTCCGGCCCGCACGCCGACAGCGGCAGCACCGCGTAACCCGCACCGCGCGCGAGCAGGTCGAGGGTGACGCGCAGGGAATCGGTGACGATCGGGGAGCGGATGCGCACCCTGGTCCGCAGGGCGGTGTTCTCGACCGAACTCGCGATCCCCATCGTCGATTCCGGTAGCAGCAGCGGTAATTCGATCAACCGGGTGAAGGTTACGGGGTGATCCGGGCGCAGCTCGGTGTTCGGTCCGCCGACCACGACCAGATCCTCGATCAGCAGATCGCGCACGAACAGGCGGTCGTCGGAGACCTGATTGATCACCGCGGTATCGATCGTGCCGCGCAACATCTCGGCGACGAGCTGGTCGGTCCCGGCGACCGTGACGTGAAAACTGGCGCGCGGGAACGCGATTCGCAGACTGGTCAGCAGCGGCGCGGACAGGATCGCGGCGACCGTCGGCACCATGCCGATGTGCACGCCCCGCTCGATCCGCGCCAGGGGCGAGCCCGCGTACTGCAGGGCGAGTTCGAGCTGACGCAGCGGCGCCGCGGTGGCCGCGCGCAGCCGTTCGCCATCGTCGGTGAGTTGCACACCGCGCCGGGTGCGGTGGAACAATGTGATGCCGAGATCCTCCTCGAGCAGCCGGATCTGGCGGCTCAGCGCGGGCTGCGCGATACCCAGCAGGGTCGCGGCCCGCGAGATCGAGCCCTCCTCGGCGACTCGCTGAAAGTACTCGAGCCGGTGAGTGTCCATGGTGGTGGGACGATACCTGGTATCGAATTTCTGTATGACAGAATGCCGAGATCCGTATTGGCCGTGGGGTATCCGGCGGTCCTACGCTGTCGAAGTATGAGCGAATCATCGCAGGCGACAACGCATCCCGGCGACCCGGTCCGGCCGTTGCTGGCCACGCCCGCCCAGATCGCGGCCGAACGCACACTCCTTCGCCTGCTGGATGACCCACTGCTGGCGGAGTTGCGGGCCGAGATCCGCAAGGAACTGGCCGACACCCCGCGCGGCCGATCCGAATCCGGCGCCGCGACCCTGGACCACGCCGTCGACGAGTGGACGAACTCGTTGATCATGGCGGAAATCGCGGTGCACCAAGAGATTCCGGCGATCATCCTGGTCACCGACAACACCCCGCGCACCTGGATGGGGCACACCGTGCCGGGCATCGGCACCTCCGGTGACAACCCGGACGCGGTCTACCGCTTGGCGGTCATCGACGGCACCCGCCGCTACGAGGTCACCGGGCGTTTCGACATGGCGAATCGCCCCGCGCAGGTGACGCTGGAACTGCATCGCGGCTCGAAGGTCTCGCCACCGCCGATGGACGGCAAGAAATCGGATCTCACCCCGCTGGCCAGTATCAGCGATCGTGATCTGGACGTCGCGCCGGACGGCACCTTCCGCTTCACCATCGGACCGAATCCCGAAGGCGCGGTACACATGTCGTCGCAGCCGGGACAGTTGACGCTCGGCTTCCGCGACATGCTCGACGACTGGACACAGCAGCCGTGCGCACTCGAACTGCATCCGCTGGACAGCACACCGGGGCTGCACGCCTCGGATGCGGATGTCCTGCAAGCGATTCAGCGTGATCTGCCGCCCTACATCCGCTTCTGGTCCGGCTTCCCGGAGGGCTGGTTCGGCGGCCTGCGCGGCAATGCGATCACCCCGGTGCAGGGCCGCAACGGCAGCCTGTCCGGATTCATCGCCGCGCTGAGTTTCGATCTGGCCGACGACCAGGCGATCGTGGTGACCACGCAGCCCAACGACGCCGCGTACTCGGGCTTCCAGATCCTGGATCCCTGGATGATCGGCGCGGACGTCACGCGGCATCAGGTCAGTCTGAACACCGCGCAGTCGCGGGCGAACCCGGACGGCACGGTCACCTGTGTGATCTCGAAATCCGATCCGGGCGTGGCGAATTGGCTCTCCACGGCCGGGTTGCGGCAGGGGCTGGGCATCGTGCGCTGGCAGGCCGTGCCGGGGGAGCCGGACGTCGCGGGGTTCGTGCGGGAGTTCCGGGTCGTCGACGCGGCCGAACTCGCGCAGTTGCCCGATCTGATCCGGGTCACGCCGGAGCAGCGGGCCGAGCAACTCGCGGCCCGCGCCCGGTCGTACGCCGTGCGCGCCTCCTGATCGGTGCGGTGGATTCAGCTCGGATCAGCGAGGCCGTCGAATTGCCTTGCCGGACCGCTGAATTCACCGCTCTCCCGGGCCACGACGCATTCCGCGGCGAAGGCCAGCACCGCGAGGTGGTAGGCCGTCGCGGTATGCCCGATGCTGATGTTGTGCCCGGAGTTGCGCTGGATGTTCAGCACCAGGCGCGGGACGGCGGGGAACAGCTCGGCGACCTCGCGCAGCCCGGCGGGGTCGTTGCGCCAGACCTGCTCGTGGTCGGCGACGGTGAAACGCACCGGAATCCGTACGCGCGGACCGAGCTCCGGGAAATGCGTCCGCGCCCACTCCTGGACGAGTTTGCCCTCGAAGCCCGGCCCGGCCGAGCCGATCAGCCCGCCGCCGACATGTTCCGGCGGATACAACCGCGCGGGCTCCCACAGCAATCGGCCGACCCGGACGTTGTCGGGCCGGGGCCGCACCGAGAGGATTTCCTCGGCCTCGGGCTGCCGCTCCCGGCCGGTGCCCGAGATCTCCAGGCCCAGCAGTTCGGGACCGCGCTCGGCGTCCGCGGCCATCCGGACCGTGGTCTCGCATCCGGCCGAATGGCCCAGCAGGAACACGCCGGCGCCGCGCGAGGCCGCGTCCAGATGCGCATCGATCGCGCGGTACATGAGTTCGACGCGCTGCTGCGGGTCCGACAGGCTTGCGCCGAACGGGTGCGAACTGCCGTATCCGGGCCGGTCCAACGCCAGCACGGTGAATCCGGCGGCGGCCGCGGTGCGCAGCAGTGACAGGTCCGGATGGCCGGGGCAGTCGAAGTACCGGGAGGTGGTCGCGCCGCCGTGCAGCGCGACGACCGCGGCGCGCGGAGTGCGGGCCCGCGCGAGCAGACCCGAGATCGGGATACCGTCGATCTCGGTGACGACCGGTTGTGGAGCGTCGTCGGCGAGCAGGGGGAGGTCGTTGTCGGTGACGGTCATGCGGGGATCCTTTCCGCCCGTGGCCTGCGCATCGGTTCCGGCCAGACCGGCGCGGATCGCTCGAGAATCATCCTCTCGCTAGATCGAGATTATCTTCTCTATTTTTGAGAATACAAATTTCGGCCCGGGTTGTGAGGAATGTCCCATGCCTATGGCGGGGTGCGGGCGGTGATCCGGCGCTTCGTATTCTGAGCGGTGGCCCTGGGCCGGGAACTGTTGTCGAACAGGATGTGGAGTGATGACTGTGAAGCTGATCGGTGTGATCGGTGGCGGCACGATGGGCGCGGGCATCGCCGAGGTATGCGCCAAGGCCGGAAGTGAGGTCCTGGTCCTCGAGACGAAGCAGGAACTGGTCGAGGCCGCGCAGCAGCGGGTCGCCAAGTCGATCTCGCGCGGCGTGAGCAAGGGCAAGATCAGCCAGGAGGACGCCGACGCCGCGATCGCGCGCGTGCGGGTGACCCTGGACCTCGGCGAGTTCGCCGATCGCGACCTGGTGATCGAGGCGGCCCCGGAGATCGAGGCGCTGAAGTACGACATCTTCGGCAAGCTCGACGAGATCGTGAAGCCCGAAGGCATTCTGGCGAGCAACACCTCCTCGATTCCGGTGATCAAGGTCGCGGGCGCGACGCGGCGTCCTGAACGGGTGCTGGGCATGCACTTCTTCAACCCGGTGCCGGTGATGCCGCTGGTGGAGATCATCTCTACGCTGGTCACCGCGCCCGAAATCGCCGCCGCGGTCACCGATTACGCGAAGAACACGCTGCACAAGACCACCGTGCAAGCCGGTGACCGGTCCGGGTTCATCGTCAACGCGCTGCTCATCCCGTACCTGTGTCAGGCGGTGCGGATGCTCGAATCGGGGTACGCCTCGGCCGAGGACATCGACGCGGCGATGAAGGGCGGCTGCGGCTACCCGATGGGTCCGCTGACCCTGCTGGACACCGTCGGCCTGGACATCGGCCTGGCCGCGGCGGAGTCGCTGTACGCCGAATTCGCCGAGTCGCACTACGCGCCGCCCGCACTGCTGCGCCGCATGGTCGACGCGGGCCGGCTGGGCCGCAAGACCGGTCGCGGGTTCTACGAGTACGCGTAGCCGAGCAGGAGGCGGGTCTCGGGTGGGCCCGCCTCCTCTCGCTTCGCGGCGACCGATGTGCATCCGAAATCAGCTGCGGTCCGGGCTGATTGACGTTGTAACGTTTCAATCTGCCTGCGGCAGACGCTGATCGGACTCCGATGATTCGAATTCGTGTGGCCGCGAACGCGCTAACGTGCGGTCGTCATCGCGGCGGGCGTGATATTCGGCACCGACACGGTGAGTGATTGCAGACCGTGGAAGCCCACGTAGGCGTTCCAGTGCGGTGCCGGGTCCGTGCACACCTCCAGATCCGGGATCCTGGTCAACAGGGTGCGCAGGGCGACCGTGGTCTGGGTGCGGACGAGTCCGGCGCCGATGCAGCGATGCACGCCCTCGCTGAACGACAGATGTCTGCCCCGGCGGCGGATATCGAGGATGTCGGGGTCGACGAACTGTTTCGGGTCCCGGTTGGCCGAGCCGATGTACGGCAGCACCGGCTGTCCCCGCTCGATCCGATGGCCGCGATAGTCGAACGACTCCGCGGCCAGGCGGCCGATGTACTGCACGGGCGGGTCGAATCGCATGAATTCCTCGATCGCCGCGGGCCACAGGCGCGGATCGTTCCGCAGCAGTCCTCGCTGGTCCGGGAAGCGGTGCAGCGCCATCATCGCGTTTCCGATCAGATGCCGTGACGGCTCGATACCCGCGAACAACATCAACACGCACTGGGCGCACGCTTCGGCCACGCTGAAGTCGTATCCGGGGCCGCCGGTGGTGAGCAGTTCCCCGAGCATGCCGTGATTCCCCGGCCCGGTCAGTTCGGCGGCCAGGGCCTCCAGATAGGTCATGAGTTCCTGAGCGCCGTCCCAGGCGCGCCGGACATCCTCGGCGGTGAGCGCGCTGGTGCCGAACAGGTAGGCGAGTTGGTCCGACCAATGGTCCAACTGTGCGTGATCGTGCTGTGGCGCGCCGATCAGGCTCGTCAGCATCATCGCGGGTAGTGGCCGGGCGAAATCCTTTACCAGATCGACCTTTTCGCGTCCCTCCCAGCTATCGATGAGCCGGTCGGTGACCTGCTGCGCGACCTCGGTGACCCGCGTCGGCGTGAGCGCCCGGAAGACCGAGTTCAGTCGCGCGCGCCGCATCGTGTGCTGTTCGCCTTCCCGGAATGCGGTCCAGGTGTGCAGGAAGGCGACGAACTCGTCGAACTCGCCGCGTTGGTGTTCGGGCAGCGCCTTGATCGGCAGGGTGGCGCGATTGTTCGTCAGGCGCGGGTCGCGCAGCAGGGCCACGGCATCCTCGTAGGAGAACAGCAGCCAGGAGCCGCCGTACATCGTCGAGTAGTGGATCGGTTCCCGCTCGCGGATCTGTGCGTATGCGGGATACGGATCGACGACCAGGTCCGTATTGCTGAAACTGAAGGTACGGGTATCGAAAGGCATGCTGTCTCTCCAACATTCGACTCGACGCGCGGTCGGGGCGGACAGGCCCGGAGCGGTGTCGACGGGGGAGCCCGGACGGGCGTCGGCGTATCGGAACGCCGATGGTCACAGTGGCCGGACATGTTGCTGCCCAGCGCATTTCGGTTGATCGTGCGTACTTTGCGGACAATCGGGTGCGATGCGCCCGATCTGACGTCAGGTTATGTACCGTACCAATGATTTATGGCACATACAACACGTAGTGATGGTGCGGTACGAGTGAAATCGCTTGCCGCACAGGGATGGAGCGAAGCCTGGGCACCGTGCGCCGGTCGCGCTGCTGCGGCGGTCGCGGAGGTCTGGTGGGTCGTTGAGGTGTGGCGGAACTTCAGTCGAGATGCCGTAGGCGGGGCCACATTTGCGCCCAGGTGCCGCGTGGCTCGGTGCACAGGTAGATGGCGGCGTGCTGGGCGGTTTCCTGGTCGGTCAGTCCGTTCGGCAGGGTCAGGGGTGCGATTTCGGTGACCTGGTTCCAGAAGCGGTGCAGGTAGGTCGTGTTCCACTGGCCGACGCACAGGACAGTGTTTGGGGTGCCTGGCGGTGGGCCCCAGAGCAGGTAGTTGTTGTGGGCGCTGAGTATCGGTCGGTGTAGTCCGGCTGACCGGCCCAGGATGCTCAGCGCTCCGGCCTCGCCGTAATTGCTCGTGAAGATGGGGACTTCGGCGGGGAATGGTGTTGCGGCACGGGCGATCTGGTCGATGTGTCGGGGCCAGCCGTAGGTTTCCATTGGTTGCGGGTTGATCGGGCGCAGTGCGGTTTCCATGCGTGGTGGGAGTATCGGCAGACCGATCACGATCGCGATGATCGCGGATGCGGCGATGGCGAGTGACCAGCGCCAGCGGTGGTGTGCGCGGTTCTCGATTCGCACTGCCCCGGCGGCGAACAGGCCCGCCAGTATTGGGGCGGCGTAGTAGCTCTTGCCGCTGCTCGCGGTGATGAGCAGCAGGACCACCCCGGCCGTAACCAGCAGCCAGCGATGATCGCGGCCGTCACGCGAAATCAGGTGGCGCACACCGGAATACCACAGGGCGATCAGCGGCGGCCCGGCCAACAGCAACAGCAACGACGGCAGCTGGGTCAGTGCGCCGAGCGGGCCGCCCTGCTGATCGGACAGCGTCTGCGCCATGTGCAGATTCGCCCACTGATGTCGTGCGTCCCAGATGAGGTTCGGCACCGCGATGAGGACCGCCAGCCCACCGGCCAGCCAGGGGCCTGGGCGGCGTAATACGTTGCGGCGGAGGACCATCAGACCGACGACGATGCCTATCAGTAGCACCGCGAGCGTGTTCTTGGTCTCCAGCCCGATACCGGCCACGAGGCCCGCGGTGAGCCACGCCCGAGTCGTGCGCAGCCGCAGCGCCCGCGCGGTGAGTGCGAGTACCGCAATCCAGCCCAGTTGGTCGAGCACCGTCGTACCGAACAGCATCGAAGCCGCCACGAACACCGGACAGGCCGCGACAGCTGCGGCGGCGAGCGGCTGCGCTCGTCGTCCACCACCGAGCTCGGCCGTCAGTGCGGAAACCAGTAGGACACAACCGATCTGGGCGGCAATCGCCAGTAACCGCAGCGGTAGCACTCCACCCGGCAGATCGGCGGCGAACCGCGCCAGCAGCGGGGCCAGCGGCGGCTGATCGACATAACCCCAATCCGGATGCCGACCGCACAGCACGTAGTAGAACTCGTCGCGATGCCATCCGAAACGCGTGGCCACCACCAGATGCACGATTCCCGCCACCGCCGCGACCACGAGTACCGGACGCCACGCGATCGGTGGCCGTCCGCGATTGCCGGATTGCTCAGGCGCAGCGGGGTTTTCCGCGCTCGGAGTCCGATCGTCCTCGGTCATGGCGCGCTCCTCGCGGGGTCGGCAGCGCCCGTTGGGAACGCATGCGGTTCCGTGCGGGTGACGGACCGGTCCGATCGTCACACGGAATCGCCGATACCGACAGTGCCGCGTGAAATACACAGTCGCACATCGGGACAGCCGATCCGGAGCTTTCCGCGCGTCCGGCTCGACAAGCGGAAGTCCTTCGTCTCACCGGCCGGGGTCGGCGAGACGAAGGACTTCAGGCACGTCGGCTCGGGTGCGCAGGTAGTCCTGCGCCGAGACCTACTGTGACTCGGCGTCGCGGCGGGCGCGACGAGCAGCGCCGACGGCACGCTTGGCGATGGCCCAGCGGTGAACCTCCGAGGGGCCGTCGTAGATGCGGAAGGGACGCACCTCGCGGGACAACCGGGCCAGCGGGAGATCGCCGGACACGCCGAGGCCGCCGCACATCTGCACGCTGCGGTCGACGATGCGGAAGATCGCTTCCGCGGCAAAGGTTTTCGCGATGGAGGTGGCGTTGGCGGCGGGTTCGCCGCGATCGAGTTCCCAGCATGCCTGCGTGAGCAGGGCGCGGGTGGCGGCGATATCGATCTCGTTGTCGGCGATCATCTTCTGGATCATGCCCAGATCACCGAGGCGCGATCCGAAACCCCGCCGTTCGGCCACGTGCGCCACCGCGACGTCGTGGCCGCGGCGGGCCGCGCCCAGCCAGCGCATCACGTGCGTCATCCGGGCCGGGCCCAGGCGCACCTGCGCGTATTCGAAACCGCGATCGACCGCGCCGAGCACCGCCGAATCGGGGACCAGCACGTCGTCGAAGAACACCTCGCAGTGCCCGCCGATCATCGACCGGTCCAGGGTTTCGATGTGTCGGTCGACCCGGATGCCGGGAGTGTCTGCGGGCGCCAGGAACATCGTCGCGCCGCCGCGCTGGCCCGGCTCACCGGAGGTGCGGGCCATGATGATGAAGAAACCCGCGCCGTCCGCGCCGGTGATGAACCACTTGTGGCCGTTGATCCGCCAGCCGCCCTCGGCGCGCACCGCGCGGGTGGCCAGGGCCGAGGGATCCGAGCCCGCGCCCGGCGCCGGTTCGGTCATCGCGAACGCCGAACGCACGTCACCGCGGGCGAGGGGTTCGAGGAACTGCTGCTTCTGCTCCGGATCGGCGATGTGGGCGAGCATGTGCACATTGCCCTCGTCCGGCGCCGCGATATTGAGCGCGGTCGGGCCGAACAGCGAGTATCCGGCCTCCTCGAACACCGGTGCGCGATCCGACATGCCCAGGCCGTGGCCGCCGTATTCGATCGGTGCGTGCGGTGCGAAGACGCCCGCGTCCCGCGCGGCCTGCTGCATCTCGACGCGGATCTTGTCGCCGCCGGCCGCGGCGATGTCGCCGCCGTTCGCGTCCTCGATCGGCAGGACCGTGGCGCGGACGAAGGCGCGGGTGCGTTCGGCCAGTTCGTGAACTTCGGCTGGATGGGACAGATCGATCGCCACAGTCACTCCTCACCGTGATGGCCCGAACGTACGCTCGGCTGGGGTTCGTAGAAACAGTGCCATGGAGCGATTACCTCTGTCAAAAGCCGAGACGCGGGGAATCTGTGCGTTCGGATAACCTGAACGCATGGATGTCGGGGAGCGCTCTGCGGACGATATCGGCGCTCGGGTGCGGGCCGCGCGGACCGCGGCCGGTGTGTCACTGCGGGAGACCGCGCGGCGTATCGGCGTCAGCGCGGCCACGCTCAGCGCCGTCGAGAACGGCCGCACCGGCGTCTCGGTGCCGCGGCTGCGAATTCTGGCGCGGGAGTTGGGTACGACGGTGTCGCAACTGATCGGCGAGCGCGATGCCGGGCCGGAGCCGGATCGTCCCGCGCGGTCCCGCACGCCCGCCGTCCCCGTGCCATCCGATCGCGACTGGCGTGAATTCCCGCCGCTGCCAATGGATCCCGCGCTCGAGGCGGCCGTGGACTCGTTCGTCGAGACGGGCTATCACGGCGCGACCATGCGATCGATAGCCGACCGTGCGGGCATGAGTGTGCCGGGCGTCTACCACCACTATTCGGACAAGCAGCAACTGCTGGTGCGCGCCCTCGACCTCACCATGGACGAACTGCACTGGCGTGTTCCGGCCGCGCGGGACCAGGGCGCGACGCCCGCCGAACGTCTCGCCCACACCGTCGAGGCCCTGGCCCTGTTCCACACCCACCGCCGGAAGCTGGCATTCATCGGCGCGAGCGAGATGCGCAGCCTCACCGAACCGAACCGCAGGCGAATCACGTCCTCCCGCAACGAGATCCAGTATCTCCTCGATGCCGTCATTGCCGAAGCCGTGGCCACCCGGACGCCTGCCGACGACGGTATCCACATCGCGGGCCGCGCCATCGCCACCATGTGTACCGCACTGCCCCAATGGTTTCGGCTCGACGGCACCGTCACCCCGGAACAACTCGCCACCCGCTACGCCGATTTCGCCCTCCGCCTGATCGGGCTGGAGAGGCCCCGGAACTGATCGTGGGTGGCTGTGCGCAGGCGGCTGTCCGGTCGGTGGGTTCAGGTGGGTGCGGCGCTGCGGGCGTAGCGGGCGGGGGTGGTGCCGAGGATTCGTTTGAAGTGCTTGGTCAGGTGGGGCTGATCGTGAAATCCGGTGGCGGCGGCCACATCTCGGGTCGGCATGCCGCTGAGTAGCAGAGGTCGGGCCAGATCCACTCGACGTGCGATCAGGTAGCGGTGGGGTGGCATGCCGAACTCGCGGCCGAAGGCGCGGATCAGGTGGGTGGGGTCGGCGTGTAGTTCGGCGGCGGCCTGGTCGAGGGAAATGCCTTGTGTGGCATGGGAATCGAGCAGATCGCGCAGGCGGTGGGCGAGGCGGGGATTCGGATGCCGGGCGGGTGGATCGGTGCCGCGCAGCAGGGTGTCGAGGCGGTCGTGGATCAGGGTCAGGCGCTCGGTGGCCTCGAATTCCGCACCGGGAGTGGAGAGTACGGTGTGCAGTTGCCGGATGCGCAGGTGCAGCAGCGGATCGGGGAACGTCGGCGTATCGACCGCGGAACCGATCATGGTTTCGGGCAGGTGGCCGGTGTCGAGATACAGCACCCGTTTGCGGAATCCGTGCGCGGTCGCGGCCTGGCCGTTGTGCGGGACGTGCGGCGGCAGCAGCGAGACCGCCGAACCCAGGACGCCGTATTCGTGCCGGTCCAGGTCGTAGCGGACCGCGCCCTCGTCGACGATGAGCAGCGTCCACGAATCGTGGGCGTGCATCGGGTAGACGTGCTCGACGAATCGGGCATGGAACACCTCGACGATGCCCGGAACCCGCGGCTGCCAGGCTCGGACCTGTTCGACCGCGTCCGCAACCATGCCAGAATCGTACAAGCCCGCGCGCACCCGGCCGGAGCACAGTCTTCGGTATGGAAAATGTGCGTTTCGATACCAAGATCGCGGTCCTGCTGCGGGACGACCTGCCGGTGTGGCAGCGGTTGAATGTGACGTCCTTCCTGGTCAGCGGCCTGGGAACGGTGCAGCCCGAGGTCATCGGCGAACCGTACGAGGATGCCGACGGCACCGGCTACCTGCCGATGTTCCGGCAGCCGGTGCTCGTCTTCGAGGCCGCCAAGGAGACCTTGCAGTCCGCGCATGCCAAGGCCCGCGCCCGCGGACTGCACGCGGCGGTGTTCACCTCGGACCTGTTCGCCACCGGCCACGACGCCGCCAACCGCGCCGCGGTACGCGCGGTCGGCGGCGATGCGCTCGACCTGGTCGGCCTCGCGGTCTACGGTCCCCGCAACGTCGTGGACAAGGTCGCCAAGGGTGCGAGCATGCACCCGTGACCTGCTGATTTCGCATCCGATCCGGGGTGCGGTGGACTCATCGGACCTGATGCAGGTGGCAGCCGCACAAGATGCGCTGTGGTGGGTTCCGCACGCGTCGGGCTCGCTGTCGACCGGGCGGGAGCGGGCGCGGCTATGACCTGGGTGGCGGCGATGACCGGGATGGCGGCGATGACCGGGATGGCGGCGATGACCGGGGTGTCTGGGCGCGAGGAATGCGTGCTGGTCGACGCTGTAAGATACATCTTGTGTCTATGACGTATTCATCTGCTGAGCGGGCCTATCGCGAGGTCAAGGAACGGATCCTGGGCGGTGCGCTGCCCGGGGGCGAGTTGATCAGCGAGGGCGAGGTCGCGGCGGATCTCGGGACGTCGCGGACTCCGGTGCGGGAGGCGTTCCTGCGGCTGGAGGCCGAGGGGTGGATGCGGCTGTACCCGAAGCGGGGTGCGCTGGTGGTGCCGGTGCCGCCGGGGGAGGCCGAACACGTCGCGCACGCCCGGTACGTCGTGGAGACGGCCGCGGTGCGGGCGCTGGTCGCCCAGGATCGGACCGCGCTGGTGGCGGAGTTGCGCGCGGTGATCGAATCGCAGCGCGAATTCGCCACGGCCGGAGAACTCGACCGGTTCGCCGCCCTGGACACCGAATTCCATCGCGGGGCCGTGGTCGCCGCCGGGAATCCACTCCTGACCGGCTTCTACGATTCGCTGCGCGAAAGACAGCGCCGGATGAACAGTCTTGCGGTGCAACGTCATTCGGGTAACGCGGCGAAGATCGTCGCGGAGCACGCCCGCCTGGCCGACGCGATCGAATCCGGTGACGCCGATGGTTTCGCCACGCTGCTCGTCGACCATCTGTCCCGGGTGCACCAGTCGGAACTGCGGGGCCTGTGATGACGAGCTCGGTGATCGAGGCCCGGCGCACGCCCGGTACCGTCGCGACGCCCCGGGCCTGGCGGGGCGTGGCGGCGGCGATGTTCGTGATCGCTTGGGGCGGTAACGAATTCACCCCGCTGCTGGTGATGTACAAGAACCACGGCCTGTCGGTCACCACGGTCGACGTGCTGCTGTTCGACTACGTGTTGGGCATCGTGCCCGCACTGCTGATCGGCGGCCCGCTGTCGGACAGATTCGGGCGGCGCAGGCTGATGTGTCCCGCGCCGTTCATCGCGGCCGCGGCCTCGCTGTTGCTGGCCGTGGGTGCCGATTCGGTGGCGATGCTCTCGATCGGCCGGGTGCTCTCGGGTGTGGCGCTGGGGTTGGCGATGGCCGTGGGCGGAAGCTGGGTCAAGGAGTTGTCGCAGCCGCCGTATGCCGCGGCGGCGGCGGTCGGAACGGGTGCGCGACGTTCGGCGATGAGCCTGACCGCGGGATTCGCCCTGGGCGCGGGTATCGCCGGGGTGCTGGCGCAGTGGGCGCCGTGGCCGCATTCGCTGCCGTATCTGGTGAACGTCGCGCTGTGCGCGGTCGGTGCGGCGTGGGTGCTGCGGGTTCCGGAAACCGTTGTGCGGGCATCGAATCCGGGACGTCTGCGGGACGATCTGCGGATTCCCTCGCCTGGACATCGCCGCTTCCTGGGCGTCGCGCTGCCCGTGGCGGTCTGGGTGTTCGCCTCGGTCGGCACGGCCTACGCGGTACTGCCGACGCTGCTGGCCGGAAAGATCCACAGCTTGCAGATCGGTTTCTCGGCGCTGCTCACGGTGTTGACGCTGGGCTGCGGATTCCTGATCCAGTCGGTGGCGCGGCGGATCGATCGTCCCGGCGTGGCACGCATCGCGACGCTCGCGCTGGTCCTGGTCACCGCCGGAATGGTGCTGGCGGCCGTCGCGGCGACCACCCTGACGCTGTGGATCGCGCTGATCGCGGCGGCCGTACTGGGCTCCGGGAACGGTATCGGCCTGGTCGCCGGACTACAGGAGGTCGAGCGCATCGCCGCACCCGCGGATCTGGCCGGTCTGACCGCGGTCTTCTACTCGGTCTGCTACATCGGTTTCGGCCTGCCCGCGCTGCTGGCGTTCCTGAATCAGACCACCGGGCTCGGCTACCCGGTCATGCTCGTCGCCGGTGCTGTGGTCGCGCTGGGCTGCCTGGCGGTGGTGTTGCGGAACTATCGGGCGAAGATCGAAACCAGCTGACCGCAACGATATTCGCCGGAAGACGACGCGGCCGGGCCCGTGACGTACGGAACGTCGCGAGCCCGGCCGTCGCGCGGCTCCGGGAACTACCCGGCGCTGCCGGTGGGTGCGCTGCCGGTGACGGTGACCGTCGTGGGCGCGGTCGAGGAGGTGTAGTCGTGCGACCCCAGCGGCGGGGTGTGGTACGCGCAGAACGCCTGCACGTGCACCACGCCGTTCGGCAGATTCCGGATCGAGACGGTGATCGTCCGGCCCGGACCGGCGTACGAATCCTGACCGCCGCTGCCGAAGGTGGTCTTGGTGTCGGTGTCGATCGCCCAGCACACGGTGCCCTGCTGGGTGTTCTTGTTGTGCACGGTCGCGGTGATGGTGCCCGGCGCGGGCGCGGTGAACTGCGCGTCCGGTGCGGCCAACGCGGGCGCGGCCGAGGCCGCGGGCATTACGAGCGCCGCGAACGCAGCGGGGGTCACGAGCGCCACGGCTGCCGCCGCACGGGTCCATGCTGGTCGTCGCATCTGTGTAATCCTTTGTTCGGATCGACCTTCCGGGGACATTCTTGCCCAAACCGAGCCGTCACGCTGACGGAAAGCCGGGCTCACACACCGCGCCATCGCGGGTGGCTCGACCCGCGCGGCACCAGCGGCGGGTCCGGCCAGGCGGGCGTGGTGTGCGAGAACCGGACCCGCGGGGCGAGCATGTGCACGTCGCCGAGGGGGCTCTGCGCGTCGTAGGCGGCGGGTTCGCGCAGGGTGTGCCGGTCATCCGAGCCCGCGTCGGCCGGATCCACCAGGCCGAGCGTCTGGTACCACATCGCGGTGCGCGTGAGATTGACCGTGACATGCCAGGACCCGCCCTCGGTACCACGCTTGACCAGTGCGGCCAGCGCGCCGATCGCGCCCATGTAGCCGGTGATGAAATCGTTGATCATGCCGGTGACGGGGAGTTTCGGATGGTCGCCGCCGCCCTCGATACTCATCAGACCCGAAGCGGCCGAACCGTTCATGTCGAATCCGCCGCGCGTGCGCCACGGTCCCTCGGAGCCGTAGCAGGTCACCGAGACGACGATGATGCCCGGATGGCGTTCCGCGAGCCGCGCTGGATCGAGGCCGAGCTTCTCGAGTTTGTCACCGCGATGGTTGTTGACCACGATGTGCGCGTCGGCGAGCAGCCGGTCGGCGCGTTCGCGGCCGGAGTCGGTGTTCAGGTCGACGTAGGCGCTGCGGGAGCCCACATTGGCCTCGGCGTAGATGAAATCGTGTTCGTAGTCGTTGGGGCGGGTGGCGCACAGGACGTCCGCACCCTGTTCGGCGAGGGTGCGTCCGACGGTCGGACCGGCGATGGCGTGGGTGAACGACAGCACCCGGATACCGTCCAAAGGTTTTGCGGCCGGGCCGAAGTCGTGTGCAGGGGCGTCACCGATGCGATGCAGGCCGATCACCGGCCGGGTGGCCAGTAGCGCGCCCTGCGGATGTGCGAGCCACTCCTGCGGGGTTCGCGCGACGCACAGGGGGAGTCCGGCGGCATTGGCGGATTCCTCGAGTTCGAAGGCGTCGCGGGCGGCGAACGCGGCCGCGACCTTCGCGTAATCCGGTGGGACGTCCAGGAATCGGCACCACTTCGCCGCCAGATGCGGATACACGCCCGAGGCCATCACGGTCCGGCCGTCGGCGGTGCGATACGGCGCGAGCAGGAACGGGTTGTCCGCCACCAGCGGGAACGGCGGCAGTTCCCCGGCGAGCGTCGGATGCCAGAACGCGTGCGGGGTGATGCCGTGCACGGCCTGCCGCAGATCCAGACGCAGATCCTGCGCCGGTCCGCCCCGTCTGCGATGCACCGCCACGGCCCCCACGGCCGCGCCCATGAGCGGAACTCCGATGCACGCGCCCAGCCGATGCCGCGCCGCCAGAATCGGATCCTGCCCGTCGAAGACGACCTCACCACCCGCATCAGCCGCCGACAACCCGGTGCTCGCGAGCAGATCATCCAGCGCGGCGAGATGATCGAGATCGCCCCCCTCGGCAACCCGCTGCTGTTCGACGGTCATGACATCTCCTGTCGGTTCGGCGATCTCATCGACCTGCGCCACTTGGTATTTCGTGTGTCGATGAGTACATGCGGCCGAGGTCAGTGGATGGACGCGTGCATGAGGTAGACGTTGTAGTGGCGCCATTCCGACAATGTGAAGTACAGGTCGTGGGCGGTGGACCAGGGGTGGATGAAGCCGCCGTAGCCGGAGGGGTAGTCGGCGGTGTGCAGGAGGGTGGCGGGGGTGGACCAGGTGCCCTGCGGGGTGGTGGAGCGGCGGAGTTGCAGGACGTTGTTGTCCGCGTCGAGGTAGCTCATCTCCCAGCGGTTCGCGGCGGTGTCGAAGCGGACCGAGAGTTCACCGGCGATACCGGACATGATGGGGCTGGCCGTGAGTTCGATTCCGGCGCCGGGGATCTGGAGGGTGGGGCGCCAGAAGCCGTCGATCCAGTATTGGTAGGCCGATTTGTTCAGGATGTCCGCCTGCGGGACGCGCGCGAGGGCGATGGTGCCGAAACGTCCGTTGGGTGTGCCGAACATGTAGACGTACCCGTCGTGCGGCACCATCGCCACCACCTGGAACTGGCCCTGCCCGAAGACGTTGTCCCAGCGGACCTGTTCGTCGTCCACCCAGGTCTGCCCGCCGTCGTCGGAGTAGGCCAGGCCGCCGTAGTTGGTCCACCAGCGGCCCGGTTTCTTCGCCCAGCGCGCCACGGACATGTAGCTCAGGAATTGCCGATTGCCCAGGGCGAAGCCGGATGTCGGGATGACGGTGACCTCGAAATTGTTCACCTTGTAACTGCCGAGCACCTCGGTGGCGTGGCAGGGGGCGTCCGAGACCATGCTGTCGATCTTCATGCCGTGCGCGAGATCGCGATCGGAGCTGAAACCGATGACATTGCTGCGCCAGTCACCACCGCTCGGGCCGCCGTCGTGGAAACCGGTGCCGAAGGTATCGCCGAAGGCGACCGCGATCCGTCCGGGCGCGGACTCCCACATCAGGCCCAGGTCGGTGTCGTCCACCTGCCAGCGCACATCGGTGCGGTTCTGCGATCCCGGGCCGGTCAGCTGGGTCACGGGGTAGACGTCGTCGATGTGGAAGGGGACGAGTGGACGCGTCACGGGTGCGGGCTGCACCGGCGGATGGACCACCGGCGGAATCGGGTGCGGGCGTGGGCCGGTGACGTCCGGGCCGAGCAGCGTGACCGGCAGCGGGATCGTCTCCGGCTGCGGGACGAGCTTGATCTGCGGCAGTTGCCACGGGGTCGCGGGAGCCGCGCTGGTCGGTGGTGGTGTGGTGGTGGGCCGGGGCGTGGTGGTGGGCGTGGCGGTCGTGGGTTTCGGTCGACCCTCGGGCCAGGTCGGTGTGCCCGGCGGGATCGGATACGAGGTCCGTGCCTGCCCACCCGCCAGCTGCGGGCACGGGTTGGCGCACATATCGGCAGGTAGCGTCGCCGCGATCCGGGTGTTGTGCAGCTGTTTGGGGATCTTCACCGGCGTGATCTCGGGTTGCAGTACCTGCACCTGGATGGTCGGCGGCTGCGCCGGTGCGGGCGGTGCGGGCGCGGGCGTGACGGCCGGATTCGGCGTCCGGGCCTGCGGATCGAAACCCGCTTCCCCGCAGGCGTTCACGGGCGCGGGCGCCCACGGCAGGGGGTCGGCCGCACACGGCTGCGCGGTGGTCACGGCGATCACGATCACCGCAGCGGCAACGCTGACGTCTCGCAGCACCCGGTCGGCTCCTCGGGAAGTTCGAATCCAGTTCTCCCCACAGACCTTAATCCGTGCGCGCGGGGTCTGCGGCACACCACCCAGCGGCCGCAACAGGTCTCGGCTCGCGCTGCGCGCAACTCTTGTCGTGGGCCGGGGCGGGCGGCCATAGTTTCTCGACAGGTCGCGTCGAGAGCCAGGAGGAACGATGGTTGCCTCCATCCCGGATCGTCGCGAATTCCACACGGTCGCAAAGGAGTTGGGATGAACCTGTGCGTTCCGCTGACCCGGCGCCGCACCGTCGATCTGATGCGCTTGGCCTCGGTCACCTGTTGCGGTTGACGTCGGCGCCGATGCGGCACGGCACTCAACCCATCCGTAACACGCTGTACCACAAGCGTATTCAGTGAAAGTTCCACCTCATGCTGTTCCGATTACGGCGGTCGCGCGCGATGCGTGCGATCGCGGGCACTCTGGCCGTTCCCCTCGTCGCCGCCGCGTTGAGCGCGTGCGGCACCCACGGGGCGGGCACCACCGCCGACGGTAGGACCATCCTGCGCTATCAGGGGCAGACCGGCACCGTGACGCCGGTCGAACTGGCCGCTGACCTCGGCTATTTCTCCAAGGTCCGGTTGCAGTGGCTGGGCGACACCACCAGCGGCCCGGCGAATATTCAGGCCGCAGCCACCAAGCAGGTCGAGTTCGGCAGCGCGTTCAACGGCGCGGTGGTCAAACTGGTCGCCGGTGGTGCGCCGGTCACCTCGGTACTGAGTTCGTACGGGGCCGACGAGCTGTCCTATACGGGATACTTCGTGCGCGATGACTCGGGGATCAAGACCGCGCGGGACCTGATCGGCAAGAAGGTCGGTATCAACACCCTCGGCGCGCACCACGAGTTCATCACCCGGGAATGGTTGCATCAGCAGGGATTGAGTGAATCGGAGATCGCGCAGGTCCAGTTCCTGGTATTGCCGCCCAACAGCACCGAGGAGGCGTTGCGCACCGGTCAGATCGATGTGGCCGCATTGGGGAACGTATTCCTGGAGACCGCCGTCGCGCGCGGTGGGGTGCACACGCTCTACACCGACAAGAATCTGTTCGGCCAATTCGATTACGGCACATACGTGTTCCGCAAGGATTTCATTCAGCAGCACCGGGACGCGGTCCGGGATTTCGTGCAGGGCACCGCTCGCGCCACCCGCTGGCTACAGGTGACGCCGCATGATCAGGTGGTGGCCCGGTTGGCCGACATCATCCACAAACGTGGGCGGAACGAGAACACGAATCTGCTGAAGTACTACCGGAGTTCCGGGATTCCGGTTCCCGGGGCGGTCATCGCGGATCGGGAATTGCAGATCTGGATCGACTGGCTGGTGCGCAACAATCAGCTGCCCGCGGGCAAGGTCGTCGCGAAGAACGTCTACACCAATGAATTCAATCCCTACGCCGACGGCACCTATTCGCCGAACAGCGGGCCCAACGGTGAGGAGGTGGCGAAATGAGCACATCGGCGAAACTCGTTCTGGACGGCGTGCGCAAGGAGTTCCAGGTGCGTGGTGAGCGGGAGAGTTTCACCGCGCTCGAGGATGTCAGCCTCGAGTTGACCGATGGTGAATTCCTGGTGCTGGTCGGGCCGAGTGGTTCGGGTAAATCGACGCTGCTGGATCTGCTCGGCGGGCTCAGCAAACCGAGCAGCGGGCAGTTGCTGCTGGACGGTGCGCCGATCACCGGGCCGGGGCTGGATCGCGGCATCGTTTTCCAGCAGTACGCGCTGCTGCCGTGGCGCAGTGCGCGGGCCAATATCGAATTCGGCTTGGAGGCCAAGGGAATTCGCCGTCGGGAGCGCCGCTCGATCGCCGAACACTATCTGGAACTGGTGGGTCTGCACGGATTCGGTGACCGGTACCCGCACGAGCTGTCCGGTGGGATGAAACAGCGGGTGGCGATCGCGCGCAGCCTGGCCTTCGATCCGGAGGTGCTGCTGATGGACGAGCCGTTCGCCGCGCTCGACGCCCAGACCCGGGAAACGTTGCAGGACGAGCTGTTACGGATCTGGCGCAGTACCGGGAAGACCATTCTGTTCATCACCCACGGTATCGACGAGGCGGTGTATCTGGGCCAGCGTGTCGCGGTGCTCACCGCGCGTCCCGGGCGGGTCAAGGCGATCGTGGACATCGATCTGGACCGGCCGGACGATACGGACCCCGAGGCGACCGATATCCGCTCCTCCGAGCGTTTCCGGGAGATCCGCCACCACATCTGGACGCTGCTGCACAGCGAGGTCGCCGGCACCGGACAACCCGGCGTCGGAGCATCGGCCGCACAGGTACTCGACAGGAGAGCCGCCCATGTCTAGCGCATTACCCACCGCCGATCGTGTGATCGAGACCGAATCGGATGCCGCGCGCGATTCGAGCGTGGAGACACCGGATCACCCTGTGCGGCAATCGGATACCTCGGGGGTCGGTGTCGCGGCATCCGATCTCGTGGGCGCGGACGTTGCGGCCGACGAGGCTGCCGGTGATGCTGTCGCTGGGGAAGTGGCAGTCGTTGCCGGGGTGGCTGGTGACGTCGAGTCATCCTCGGCCGCAACAGAATCCCCTGCGCCCCCCGCGACTGCCGAACGCCGCTTCACCGCTACCCGGCTGCTACGCATCGTCGGCCGCACCGCATGGCGATTCGGCAAACCGTTCATCGCGATCGCGCTGTTCCTGGCCGTGTGGGAGATCGCGCCCCGGGTCGGATTGGTCGATCAGATCTTCCTGCCGCCGTTCTCGACGGTCGCGCAGGCGTTCGTGGAACTCGTGCGCAACGGGCAGATGTGGGAGCACGTCTCGGCCAGTCTGGGGCGTTCGCTGAGCGGTTTCGCGCTGGCCGTGGTGATCGGTGTGCCGGTGGGCATCGCGATCGCCTGGTTCCGCCCGGTGGCGGACTTCCTCGGGCCGATTCTGGAGCTGTTCCGCAATACCGCCGCGCTGGCCCTGCTGCCGGTGTTCATCCTGATCCTGGGGATCGGGGAGACCTCGAAGGTCGCCCTGGTGGTCTACGCCGGATTCTTCCCGATCATGCTGAACACCATCACCGGTGTGCGCACGGCCGATCCGCTGCTGGTGAAATCCGCTGTGTCCCTGGGATTGTCACCGATCAAGCTGTACTGGAAGGTGATCCTCCCCTCCGCGGTGCCGTCGATCTTCACCGGCCTGCGCATGGGCGCCTCGGGCGCGATCCTGGTGCTGATCGCGGCCGAAATGGTCGGCGCGCGAGCCGGACTCGGCTACCTGATCACCGCCGCCCAGCAGAACTTCCAGATCCCCGACATGTACGCGGGCATCATCGCCATCGCCCTGGTGGGCCTGATCTTCAACGGCGTACTCGTCACCGTCGAACGCCGACTCTCCCGCTGGCGCAACACTTCCAGCCGCTGACACCCCGAGGATTCGCCGCTACGGCCGCCTCACCTCGAGCGGCCCAGACTGTCGAGGAATGCGTCCGCATCACGATGCGATCGGATGCGGACGAATTCGATGTGGCTGTAAGCGGGATCGTCCTGTGCCGCCAAGTTGCGTATGCGGTTGGTGGCGTGGGAATTCCAGGACCAGACGATGATCGAGCGTTGGGGATCGAGGGTGAGGATGTCGCGCCAGGTTTCCCGGTTGCCGTTCCACAGCGTCCGCCGGGTGAGCACGCGGCCTAAGGTGCGGCGCACGATCTGGAAGGTGACGAGCCACCGCAGCAGATCGAACCAGACCACGGTATCGGCCTTGCGCCACACCAGATCTCCGAGTTTGCCGCGATAGTTGCCATCGGTCACCCACGCCTCACCCCCGATCCGCTCGGTCACAGCGGCCCGAAATTCCAGCTCGGGCAGAGGAACCCAGCCGACCTGATGGTGGATGGCGTCGAGCTCGATGTGCGGTATGTCCAACTTCCGGGAAATTCGTTGGGCCAGAGTGGTTTTACCGGAACCGGATGTACCGACCACCGCAATCCGCTGCCGCACCGCTCCGCCCACGATCCGAACTGTAACGGTTCGTCGGAGTTGCGGTGTGGTTCGGGATGCCTTCCGGACGAGTGGGTCAGGCGCAGTCACTGTCGACACGGTCGGCGGGCACATGGAGTGGGGTCGGGCGGGGGCGGCCCATGCGGGCGACCAGGGCGGAGTGGAGGTACCACAGGCCCGTGGTTTCGGCGGGGTCGAAGCCGGTGAGGGTGGTTATGCGGCGGAGGCGGTAGTCGACGGTGTTGGGGTGGACGTTCAGGAGGCGGGCGGTGCGGACCCGGCTGAGGTTGGCGGCGATGTAGATGCGCAGGGTTTCCAGCAGGTCGGGGTGGTCGTCCAGCGGGGTGAGCCGGGTTTCGAGGGCGTCGCGGGCGGTGCCGGGGCGGGTGAGCTGATATTGCAGGGCCAGTTCGGTGAAGCGGTAGAGGCCGGGGCCCAGGCCCAGATGCTGGACGGTGTCGAGGAGTTCGTGCGCGAGGTGGGCGGCCGCGGGGACGTCCGGCGGGGCGGCGGTGACGACGGTGACGGTGATTGGCGTCTGGGCCGCGCGGGACAAGCCGCCGACCAGCGTGTCCAGCTCGGAATCGGTTGCGGCCGTGGAGGGTACGAGCACTGTGCCGCCGTCCACGGACAGCAGCGACAACGCCTGTCCCGCGAGCGCGGTCGCCAGTTCGGCCTGCACCCGACGGAGTTTGCGCCGGGCGACGACCTGCCGGTCCAGATGCGGCAGGGTCTCGTCGGGATGGGCGGCCAGCCCCAGAGCTAGCACGAAATACCGTGCGGCGACGGGTAATTCGCGGGCACCGGCCGTCGCCGCACTGGTCCCGGACAGCAGCGCGGAGGTCAGCGTGTGCGCCGCGGTCTGCTGTTCGGCCGCCTCCGCGCGACGTTCCCGCACGTACGCCTTGCCGACCGCGGTGGTGCACACCTGCGACAGCTTCACGATCACGGCGGTGGCGGTGAGCACGCCGCGACTGTTCGCCGGACTCGTGCGCGCGAACATCTGCCCCAGCGCCACGCCGAACACCGCCCGCACCACCGACAGCACCGTATCGATCGGAATCCCACCCCGGGCGCACCCGCCCGCGGCGTTCTCCAGCCGTTCGGCGGGACACGGTAGCGGGCCGCCGCCCATAGCCCGGATCGTCAACTCCGCGCAGGCCCGCACGACACCCTTGAGATCCGCGGCGACGAGTTCCTCGGAACCGTCGGATATTCCGGCGGATTCGGTGAGCCGGGCCAGCACGGCGCGGGTGAGTACGTCGATATCGCGGACCGATGCGGAGATCGGCTGCGGCACCGCGTGCGGTTCCAGGCGGGCGAGGCTGTCGATCGTCACGTGTGACCTCCTGTCACCGGCGTCCCCGCGCCGATTGCACGCGGGGCGGGCGTGGATCCGGTCCCGTTAGCTGTTACCGGACGTCAGCCCTATCGAAGACGGTAATCCGAGCGATAGCTCACCTTCTACTCCTCTTCGGGCAATTCTCAGCGGACGCCAATTATCCGCTCTACCAGCGAATATGGTGACGATCGGGCCCGCTTGCGGAGTGGTGACGACGTCCGGAGATGGCAGAGTGCTCACCTTTGCCGCACCTCTCACGCGGCCTGCGCGGCGACCTCGGCCTCGCACCAGGCGGTGATCATCTGCGCGGTCATCGCGATGGATTCCTGCCGCTCGGTACTGTCGACCTCGAGCGCCGAAACCCGCAGCACCGCGGCGAAACAGGTATTCATCAGCACGAAACTGATCACGTCGTAGCGATGGTCGTCGCCGGGCCCGAGCATCTGGATGACCATCACCTTGACCAGCAGCCGCAAACGCGGTTCGAACTCGGGAATCCCGCTGCTGTAGAACTGCACCCCGGCCACCAGCGCCCGCACCAGCCGGGCATTGTCCACCAGTTCGTCGGTGACGACCTCCAGAATCCGGGTCACCTGCTCGAGAATGGACCGGTCGCCCACGCCCAGCGCATGCTGGGTGAGCCGCTGTTCGACGCTCTCGAGCAGCCTGCGCAGCAACTCCTCGACGATGACCGCGCGATCGGAGAAGTACCGGTAGACGGTGCCGATACTGATCCCGGCCTCGGCCGCGATCCGGTTGGTGGAGGTCTCGGCGATTCCGCGCTCGCCGAACAATCGGGCGGCGGTGTCCAGGATGAGTTCCCTTGTCGCCCTGGCACGTTCCTGTGTCGGACGGCGACGCTGGCCAACAGCCTTCGGTGGCATCGCTACCCTCCTGCCTGCGGTCGGAGAAATGAGCGGTGCTCAGCTTAGACCGGCGGGGGTTGCCGATATCGGGAAAAGTGCGAAGAGTGTGGCGAATCCGCGCGATGTGGCGCGGGTGAGGGAGGTTCGACCAATGGGTGCTCGGGTTCCGAAGGGGCGGCTGGCGCGCGGCGGCACGCTGGGCAGGCTCGCCGCGGAACAGACCATTCGCGGGGTCGGCACCCGATTATCGATGCTGGGCCGCACCGAACAGGCCCGCCGGGTGCTCGCCGAACGCTCCACTCTGCAATCCGCGCAACAACTGGTGACCGTTTTGGGTGGATTGCGGGGCGCGGCAATGAAATTGGGTCAGATGCTGTCGGTCCTGGATGTCGATCTGCTGCCGGACGAACATCGCGAGATGTTCCGCGCCAAACTCGCCGAATTGCGTGATCACGCACCGCAGGTGCCGTTCGACCGGATGCGGACGGTCCTCGAGGACGAGTTGGGCCCGCTGTCGCGCACCTTCGCCGACTTCGACGAGACCGCGATCGCGGCGGCCTCGATCGGTCAGGTCTACCGCGCGAAACTGCGTGACGGTCGCGAGGTCGCGGTGAAGGTGAAATATCCGGGCGTGGACGAGGCCGTCGAGGCGGATATGCGCAATCTGGCGATGTTCAGCCGACTGTGGAAATCCATGCTGCCCAGTGCCGCCGACAGTGACGTTCTCGACGAGATCGCCCGCAATATCGGCAGCGAACTGGACTATCCGCGCGAGGCCCGCAATCAGCATCGGGTGGCCGAACGTTATCGCGGCCACCCGTACATCCTGGTGCCGGACAGCATCGAAGAGTATTGCCGCCCAAGCATTCTGGTGAGCGAATTCGTCGACGGGCAGTCCTTCGACCGGCTCCGGAAACTGCCCGAGACCGACCGCGATCGATGCGGCGAATTGATCTACCGCTTCTACATCGATCCGGTCTTCACCGCATACGAATTCTGCGGCGACCCGCATCCGGGCAATATCCTGCTCGCCGCCGACGGCCGCCTGGCCTTCGTGGATTTCGGGCTCTACCACAGCATGGATCCCGCCCATGTCGAACTGGAACGCGCGGCCATGCAGGCCGCGGTCGAACAGCGCGGTCCGGACCTGTACGACGGCTGGGTGCGCCGGGGGATCATCGATCCGGATTCGGGGGTGAGCGTGCGCGAATGCCTGGAGTACGTCTGGGCGGCGGCCGGTTGGCAGCTGCTCGACGAGCCGATCACCCTGGACCCCGAATTCGCCACCGGCGCACTGGTTCTCGCGATCGATCCGCGGTCGGCGGAATTTCGCGGCATGCGCAGTCAGCGGCTGCCTCCCGAACACGTGTTCTCGCGTCGGGTGGATCTGTTCACCCTGGCCGCGCTCGGTCAGCTCGGATGCACCAACAATTGGCACCGGCTGGCGCGGGAGTGGATGTATCGCGAACAGCCCGTCACCGAGATCGGCCGCACCATCGCCCGCTGGCGGGACACGCGCTGAAGTATCCCGACCGGTACGGGCGCGCCGCGCGTGCGGCCTACACTGCTGGGGTGTCCACAGCAGCGGCGTCCCCGGAGGTGGCGGGCGGACGACAGACGCGCTGGCAGCCGCACAACGACCAGCGCCGGGCGCTGATCGTGCAGGCGGCCATCGAGTTGGTGGAACAGACTCCGGTCGGCGCGGACATCTCCGCCCGGCAGATCGCCGCCCGCGCCGGATTGGCGAAATCCGTACTGTACCGGCAGTTCTCGGGCCGTGAGGAACTCGATCGCCGGGTGCGTTCGGCGATCGGCGAGCGCTTCACCGACGCCCTGGACGCGGCCCTGGACATCGGCGAGGGGTCGATCGCGCAGATCCTGACTCGCACGGTCGGAGTGGTGGTCGACTGGATCTGTGACCATCCGCGGCTGCACGAATTCCTGCGCACCGGACCCGCCGAGGGCGACGAGGACGGGACCGACGCGCTCACCGGCCTGCTGAGCAGCATCACCCGCCGCGCCGCGCAATTGGTGACCGGTCTGGGCGGGGTGGTCGGCGTCGCGGATCCACCCGTGGTCGACACCATGACCTTCGCCATCGTCTCGATGACCGAGGCGACGGTGACCCGCTGGTCCCGCGACCCGAATCCGCCGCTGTCCCGCCACCGGTTGATCGCGGAGGTGGCGGGTTACGCGTGGAGCGTGCTGGACGGCGTGTCCCGCGCGCACGGTGTGGTGCTGGACCCCGATCTGCCGCTGCTGCAACTCATCGAGGCCCTGGCCACGGTCGAACGCTGATCCCGGTCAGGAAGCGACACGGGCGGTCGGCGGGTTGAGCCGGCGCGGCGGTTCGCTGCGGTAACGCGAGGAATCGCCGTCGATGTGCAGCAGCTGCCAGACCTTGCGCGCCAGCGGCGGCCGCAGTCCCAGGTCGTCGGCGAGTTTGCGCACGTCGTCGAAGTAACCGGACAGCACCTGCCGGGACAGCGGGGCCCGCCAGAACGCGTCCTTGAAGACCTCGAGGGGGATGTCGAAACGGGTGGCGAAGGACTTCGGCGGGGTCATGATCTCCCCGGCCAGCCAGCGCATGGCCAGCGGGAATGCCAAGGCGCACACCGCTTTTCCGGACGCACCCATCTTATCGATGTGCGCGGTGAGGAATTCGTGCGCGAAGGAGATGTGCCGGGCCTCCTCGGCGATGTGGATCTGCATCGTGCGCAGCACCGCGGGCGGCAGCCGATCCCCGGCGCGGATCATCGCCTTCTGATAATGATCGATCGGCTCCTCGCCGCCCAGGATGCCGATCACCAGGATGACGTGCGCATATCCACCCGCCACGCCGATGAACGGCGACAGCGCCTTGAATATCGGGCGCATCCCCGGAACGTCCTCGCCGATGCGGTTCACCAGCTCCTGGAACATCTGGATGTGGTTGCACTCCTCGGTCATCTCGTGCATGCAGTACCGGAACTCCGGGGCCCCGTTGGGCAGTTTGAGCACGTACTGCATCAGGCCGCGGATCAGCACCGTCTCGAAGGCCAGCCCGACCTTCACCACATTGGCCACCCGCCAGCGGCCGATCTCGATCTGCCGTTCCAGCGGCAGCGCCCGGTACCAGTCGGTCGCGCCGAGCGGATCGATATCGGGATCGAGCACCCAGCGCGGGTCGTCCCGGTCGATGGCGAGTTCCGGACTGTCCCAATCGATGTCGAGATAGGGATCGAAATTCCGGCGCACCGATCCATCGGACAGCGTCGCCAGCATGTCGCGGTAGTGCGCGCCGAAGGGGTCGGCGCGCCAGGTATCGGACAACGTCATCGGTGCCTCCTGAGCCAGTGCCGGTGATCCGCCCCGGGTCCAGCGGGCGTGATGCATCGGCTCGTCCCTCCAGAGTATATGGGACTCGGGGTCTCATACAATCCCGCAATGGTCGGACGTCGGAAAATTGTCGATGGGCGGACGTGCCGGTTGGTATCGGATGGCTGTTCGCCGAAACGCTCGACCTGGGTCCCAGGGGGTGAGATCGCTCGTTCGGACGATGTGCGGCGACACCGTCGAGACGCCCTCAACTTATGGCGGTAATAGCGGACGCCGTGCGGGCCCAGAGTTCGCCGGTCGGGTCGATGACGGCGAAGTGGCTGCCCGGGCCTTCGAGCTGTGTCACCGGATCGCCGGAAGTCTTTGCCGCATAACGGTATTCGCGACTCATCTCCAGCAGGTTCGGGTCGTCGTGCAGGGCGCTGACGATCAGTTGCGGGACGTCCAGGGGGAGTCGGTCGATGGGGGAGGAGTGGCGGTAGAGCTCAGGAAGTTCGGAGTGGTGGCCACCCAGGGCTGCCGCGGTTGCGCCCTCGCTGAGTCCGCGGTCGTCGGCGGTGCGCAGATTCAGGACGCCCGCCAGGCTGACGGCGAGGCACGGGCGGATCGGTGCGCGTTCGGCGACCGCGTCGGCTGCGGCGCGTAAAGCCAGTTGTGCTCCGGCCGAGTGTCCGGCCAGGACGATCCGCGCGGGGTCGGCTGCCTCGATGCGAGCGAGTGCCTGTATCGACTCGGCGATATCGTGAGTCGTTGCCGCCCAACCGTATTCATCGGGGCGGCGGTATTCGACATTCCAGGTGAGATACCCCCGGGCGGTCAGGTCGATCGCGAGGGCGTCCATGAGATCCAGTGCCCAGCGCGACCGCCAATAGCCGCCGTGGAACAGCGCGACCGTGGGAAACGGTCCAGGCCCGTCGGGGAGACGCAGTTCGGCTCGCTGTTCGTGGTGCTCGCCGTAGCGCACGACCGTGGCCGGATGCAGGCGATGGTGATACCAGCTGTCGATCGCGAAGCGCAGGCCATCCAGGCCGCGTTCGCGGATGTGCGCGCGGACGGTGTCGGACCGGTCGGCGGCCGCACGGCCGAGGTCGACCCGGATCACGCCGCTGGCTGGTGCGGTGAACGCGGTTCCGTCGCCGGGAATCACGATGAACTCACCGCGTTGCGCCGCCGCTTTCGTCGCGGCAGCGAATTGCGTTGCATCCGTGGCGAATACGACTTCACCCCGAAGCTCTCGGGCATCGAGCGCGCGATCGATCAGATCGGCGACGGTGCGGCGATCGGCCACCGTGTGCGGCGCGAAGACGATGTCGACAAGCGGTGTGGCGGTGTGCACGAGCAACTCCCGATGACATAGATGCGGCGGTCGTCAGAATTATGTAATATGGGAGCGTAGTCGAACATTCGCGAGGTCACCATGGGCGCACAATCCGGCAGCAGGGCCATCGAACCGGGCGTGGTCCGCGATTTCCGTTCCCGTCTGAGCTACGGCGAATATCTGGACCTCGACACCCTGCTGTCCGCGCAGAAACCGGTGAGCCGTCCCGAGCATCACGACGAGCTGCTGTTCATCATCCAGCACCAGACCAGCGAGCTGTGGCTCAAGCTCGTCCTGCACGAAATCCTCGCCGCGCGTACGGCATTGGACGAGGACGATCTGGGCGCGGCCCTCAAATGCGTGGCCCGGGTCAAACACATCCAGAAGACCCTGACCGAACAGTGGTCGGTGCTGGCCACCCTCACGCCCACCGAATACGCCCAGTTCCGCGGCTTCCTGGGCAATTCCTCGGGCTTCCAGTCCTATCAGTACCGCGCGGTCGAATTCGTCCTCGGCGCGAAGAACGCCGGCATGCTGGAGATCTTCGAGGCCGACCCGGCGGCCCACGCGCTGCTGGGCGGGCTACTCGGCGAACCGAGCCTGTACGACGCGTTCTGGCACTGCCTGTCCCGACTCGGCTACGCGGTCCCCGAATCCGCGCTGACCCGCGAGGTGAGCGCGCCCTACACGATGAATCCGGAGCTGATCCCGCTGATCGGCTCGGTCTACGAACAGCATCGCGAACACTGGGCCGTGTACGAGGCGTTCGAGGAGTTCGTCGACCTCGAGGAGAACTTCCAGCTCTGGCGTTTCCGGCATATGCGCACCGTGCTGCGCACCATCGGGACCAAACCCGGCACCGGCGGGTCGAGTGGTGTGGAATTCCTGCGGAAAGCGTTGGAGCTGAGCTTCTTTCCCGAATTGTTCGCGGTCCGCACCGAGATTGGACGTTCATGACATCAGCACTGCTCGCCCGCGCCGCCGAGCTGGACGCGCGAGATCCGTTGCGCGCCTACCGGGATCGGTTCGTCGGCTCGGACGATCCGGAGGTGGTCGCCTACCTGGACGGCAATTCGCTGGGCCGCCCGTTGCGCGCGAGCGCCGAGCGGATCAACGCGTTCGTCACCGGCGCGTGGGGCGGGCGGCTGATCCGCGGCTGGGACGAGCAGTGGTTCGACCTGCCGATCACCATCGGGGATATGCTCGCCGACACCGTGCTGGGCGCGGCCCCGGGCCAGACCACCATCGGCGATTCCACCACCGTGCTGCTGTACAAACTGGCGCGCGGCGCGATCGCGCTGCGGCCCGAGCGCACCGAGATCGTCGTGGACCGGGACAACTTCCCGACCGACCGCTACATCCTGGAATCCATTGCGCAGGATCACGGATCGACGTTGCGCTGGATCGAACCGGACCCGCGCGGCGGCGTCGGAGTCGAGCAGCTGGCGGCGGTCGTCTCCGAGCGGACCGCACTGGTCGTGCTCGGACACGTCGCCTACCGGTCGGGCTATCTCCTGGACGCCGCGGCCGCGGCCCTGGTGACACACGACGCGGGCGCGCTACTGCTGCTGGACCTGTGCCACTCGGTCGGCTCGGTGCCGCTCGAACTCGATTCCTGGGCAGTGGATCTCGCCGTCGGATGCACCTACAAATACCTCAACGGCGGCCCGGGTTCTCCCGCGTTCGGCTACGTCCGGGCCGAACATCAGGACCGTTTCCGGCAGCCGATCTGGGGGTGGATGGGGCGCGACCAGCCGTTCGCGATGGCGCAGGGATATGAACCGGCACAAGGCATCCGGCAGCTGATCAGCGGCACCCCGCCGATCCTGGGCATGCTCGCGATCCAGGACACCCTGGCGCTCATCGGTGAGGTCGGCATGGCCGCCGTGCGCGCGAAATCTCTTGCGCTGACCGAATACTCCCTCGATCTCACGCGCGAGCTACTGGTTCCGCTCGGGGTGGAGATCGGTTCGCCGACCGATCCGGAGCGGCGCGGCGGCCACATCATCATCGACCATCCGCGCTTCGCCGAGATCACCGGAAAGCTGTGGCAGCGCGGCGTGATCCCCGATTTCCGGCCACCGGAAGGATTGCGAATCGGGTTGAGCCCGTTGAGTACCGGGTTCGGCGAGACCGCGGCGGGCATACTGGCAATCCGTGACGAACTCCTCGCCTGAGCACGCGATCCTGGACGACTTCGATTCGCGTCCGGGCAGTGCGACTTCGCTGATCCGCACCGTCCTGGGTGCGTATCGGGGTGAGCTGGGCGGTTGGGCGGCCATCGCCGAACTCGTGGAACTGATGCGCGAGTTGGGAATTGCCGCCGAGGCGACCCGGATCGCGGTCACCCGCCTCAAGCGCCGGGGCGTACTGGCCGCCGCGGTCCGCGACGGCCGCGCCGGATACCGCCTGACCGCCCAGGCCGAGGCGATGTACGCGCGCGGTGACCGCCGGATCTTCGGATTCCGGCAGATGACCGATGCCGACGCGTGGCTGCTGATCTCGTTCACCATCCCCGAAACCCTGCGCGCGGCCCGGCATCAGCTGCGTCGGCGGCTCGGCTGGATCGGCTGCGGCACGGTTTCGCCGGGACTGTGGATCGCACCGGAGTACCTCGCGGCGGAGGTCACCGATATCGTTGCGGCACTGGGATTGTCGGACTGTGTGACGACCTTCGTGGCGACCTCGGTGGCGGTCCCGGATTCGATGTCCGAGGCCGCGGCGCGCTGGTGGGATCTGGACGGGATCGCCGTGCGGCATCGCGAATTCCTGGCGCGGCATGCGGAATCCACGCAGTCGCGACAGCTCGATCCGCGCGGGGCGTTCGTGGAATTCGTTCCGCTGCTGGACGAATGGCGCATCATCCCGTACATCGATCCGGGTCTGCCGCCCTCGATGCTGCCCGCCGACTGGCCGGGGGTGCGGAGTGTGGCCCTGTTCGCCGCTGCCCGTGATCGGTGTCTGACGACGAGCCGGGAATGGGTTCACATGCTGCGGCAGTAGCTCACTACACCGTGCCGTGCAGGACCCGCACGCCCGCCGTGAGCGCATTGCCCCCGGTCGTCCAGCTGATTCCGGCGGGCTGACGACTCAGCACGACGACCACGTAACGCAATGGCTGTCCGGCTCCGGTACCGACCAGACCGGTGGTGTCCAGGGTGGTGGAGTCGTCCAGGGACATCCAGCCCTGTTTGATCGCCCAGTCCGCGCCGGTGAGCCCGTCGGGAATGCCGAAGTACTGGTATGTGCCGTCGGCGGCGGTCCGGTCCGCGCCCTGCAGACCGGCCATCACGACATCGCGGGCCGCCTGCGGGACCGTGTTGGTCAGATACCGGTACACGGTGACGACATCCTGTGCGGTGGTGAGCGTTTCGCCCCACTGACTCGGATCGTCCGGCGGTTGGGTGCCGGGCAGACCCATCAGGCCGGCCATCCGGCTGACGATCGCGCTGCCGCCGTCGGCGTCCCAGAGCGTATCGGCGATGGTGTCGTCGCTGGCCGAGAGCATCTGCTCGAGCTGTGCGGTGGTCGCCGGATCAGGCTGCCAGCCTTGGGAATTCAGCGCGTCCAGGGCGATCAGCAGTTTGACCACGGACGCGGTGTAGAACTGCTGGCCGGTGTTGAGGTCGGCGACGGTCGCGCCGGTGGTGGTGTCGACCACGTCGATGCCGACCTGGGTGCCCGGTGACGCGGCCGTGATCGCGGCCTGCATCTGCTGCGCCAACGCCGCGGGCGACTGCTGCGGCGGGGCGGGCGCGATTCCCGCCGAACCGCTGGGCAACTGGGGGATCGGAATGCTCGGCAGACCCGGCAGCGTCGGCAGATTCGCCACGGGCGCGGCGGTCGGCGCGCTGCTGTGTTGTGCGGCAGGGGAATTGTGTGCGGCCGCCCGGGCCATCGGCGTCGTGATGATGCCCGCCGTGATCGCTACGGCACCGACCGCGCCGACGACAACCGACAGCCATCCACGTCGCGCCGAGCGCGGCTGTATCGTGTCCATACTTCATTGATCGGCGCCAGCCTGTGTGGATCTCGAGACGGTGATGCCAGATTGCTGCCAACCCGTCGCGGCGGTGCGGAATCACGAGTACGCCGGGGTATTTCGGTGACTCCGCACCGGTAACTCAGCTCGCGGCCCGACCGGTCGGTTCGGGCACTTCCGGAATCGAGCGCAGCGGCGGGAGCGGTTCACGCGGTTCGCGCACACCAGCGCCGCCGTTGCGCCGCAACCATACTCGCACCACCGACCCGCCGGACACCCGCGCGCCGGATTCCGGGCTCTGATCGGTCACGAACCACCCCGATTCGGTCGGATCCGGTAGCGGCACATCCGAATCGGCGTTCGCGGCGACCAGACCCTTACCGGCGAGCGCGTGCAGAGCTGCGGCCCAGTCGAGCCCGACGACCGAGGGCACCTTGACGTTCGCGCGCCTGCGCCGGGTGCGCGCGCCGGCGTCGAGCAGATCCCGCTCCCACTCGCCGATTCCCGATTCCGTTGCGGGAACGGCGGATTCGGTGCCCGGTGGGCTCGCGGGCTCGGAATCCAGATCCCGCCAGCGTTCCCAGGCCGACTGCCTGGTCACGCCCAGGTAGGTCGCGATCTCGGCCCACGACTTGTCGCCGCGTCGCGCGGCTCGCACCGCACCGAGTTCCCATTGGTCCAATATCCTGCGCACCGCACCGATATCGGTCAGTGCCGCGAGCGCTTCGTCGCCTGTTCGTGGTCCGTCGCGACGAGAGGTGAGCCGCCGCCAGGCAGCGCCGCCCTCGTCCGGAACTTCCGCTTTCGCCATGCTGTAAGGATAGCCTGACGCGGTGGCGCTGCCCAGGGGTCGTCGCTCGCCCTCAGCGAACAGCGCGCGCGGTGACCGCGGGACCCGGCCGTCGGCTCGGCGGGCGCAATGCCCACGACAGCACCGTCAAGGCGGTCATCACCGCCAGTACGGCCACCTCGCCGAGGGCGTATCGCGTGGTCAGATGGGAGGCGATGGCCCCGGTGTAGACGAAGAACGCGCCCGCGTACGCCCACTCCTTGAGCAGCGCGCGTCCCGGAACCAGCAGCGCGATCGCGCCCAGAATCTTCCAGATCCCCAGCAGCACAAGGAAATACGTAGGATATCCCAGATGCACGACCAGATCGCGAACGTAGGGGATACGTGCCACGTCCCAGACACCCCCCACGCCGAGTTCGGCGACGATGAGCACGGTGGCGGTCCAATAGGCGATCGTGCGCGTGGTGGACGACTGTGTCGATACGGCCATTTCGGCGGCCCTCCTGATTAGGCTGGAAATACCTCTCACCCCAATGGCGGATCACGTCCGGGAGTTGTGACAGATGACCGACTCGCTCACACGCGAACTCGAACAGAGCAGGCCCCGGCTACGGGCGATGGCGTATCGGATGCTGGGTTCGGTGAGCGAGGCCGACGATGCCCTGCAGGAGGTGTGGCTGCGCACCCGCCGCACGCCCGGCGATGCGGTGCGCAATCCCGGCGGCTGGCTGACCACCGCCACGGCACACACCTGCCTGGATCTGCTGCGCTCCCGCAACGCCCGCCACGAGGTGCCCGTGGGGGTGCGCCTGCCCGATCCGATCGTCACCGTCGACGGCCACGCGACACCGGAAACCCAAGCGCTACTGACGGATTCGGTCGGCCTCGCCTTACAGGTCGTCTTGGACCGCCTCGACCCCGCCGAACGCATCGCCTTCGTCCTGCACGACAGTTTCGCCGTACCGTTCGGCGAGATAGCGGCCATCCTGAACCGCTCACCCGAGGCGACCCGCCAACTCGCCAGCCGCGCCCGTCGCCGGGTCCGCGCGGCCCCCACCCCCGAAGGAACCCCGTCCGATCAACGCCCCGTCGTGGACGCCTTCTTCGCCGCCGCGCGCCGAGGCGACCTCACCGCGCTGATCCGAGCCCTCGCCCCGGACGTCATCCTGCGCGGCGACCTCGGCACCGGAAAACTCTGGGAGACAACAGGATCCGACGAGGCGGCCGCCCAAGCCGTCCGCTTCGCCCACCCCCGAGCCACGCTGCACCCGGTCCTGGTGAACGGTGCGGCCGCGGTCCTGGTAACCATCGCAGACCGTCCGGCATCCCTCATGGCCTTCACCGTCGCCCACGGCCGAATCACCGAGATCGACGTGTTGGCCGACCCTCACCGACTCCCGGCCCTACTGCCCGAGAACTGACATCACCCCAGATTCCGCAACGTCTCGATGACCGTGCGTGCCGCGTGTGACGGGGTGCGTTGCGCGTCGTGGGCGACGACGAGTTTCCAGGGGATCGGGCCGTCGGCGGGATCGATGTGGACCAGGTCGCGCTGCCGTTCGGCGACCGAGCGGGGGACCATGGTGACGCCGAAGTCCTGGACGGCCAATTCGAGTGCGAACTCCTGGTCGGCCACCTCGATCACGCTGCGGCGCAACGGGAATCGATCGTCGGCGATACCGCGGATGCCCCAGCCCGGCGGATAGTCGATGAACCGGACGCCCGCCAGCGCCTCGGGCGGGAAACGTCGTCCGGCGAGGGGATGATCCGGCCGTACGCACAGCACCACCGTCTCCTCGGTGATCGGATACAGGCTCAGGCCCGGGATCTCGTCGGTGGAACCGGCCAACAGGGCGATATCGAGGCTGCCGTCGAGCAGTCCGGCGATATTGCCGCTCATCCCCGCCATGCTCTGCCGCATCTGCAAGGTCAGCGCCGGATAGCGGCGATGCATATCGGCCAGTACGGCGGCCAGATCCAGGGAGCGGATGTTCATCAGGTTGCCGATCACCACCTCGCCGCGGACCTCACCCTGGGCAGCGGCGATGGCGTCGGTGATCTCCCGGCGGGCGCGCACCATCGATCCGGCCGGTCCGGCGATGGCGCGTCCGGCCTCGGTGAGTTCCAGTCCGCGCGGGGTCCGGTCGAACAGCCGGGCGCCCAACTCGCGCTCCAGTTTCGCCACACTCGTGGACACCGCGGACTGCACGAGATTCAGCGACCGGGCCGCCGCGGTGAACGACCCGGACTCGCGGCAGGCCAGGAAGCATTCGATCTGACGCAGCTCCATCCCGCGAGCCTAGCGTCGTCATCTACAACAGTGATGGGGCTATCGAAATCCATCGCTTCCATTGATCGGCTCGGTGCCGGAGCATGGATGGAGTGAGTGTTTCGACCGTCGCCGCGCCGCAGCAGGCCCGGCTCACCCGTCTGCTCGTGCTCGTCTTCGCGGTCACCGCGGGATCGTCCGCGGGCTGTCTCTACTATCTCCAACCGCTGCTCCAGCAGGTCGCGGGCGATCTGCGCATCTCCACCACCACCGCGGCACTGCTGGTCAGCGGCGCTCAGGTGGGCTATCTGTGCGGGCTCGCGCTGCTGGTCCCGCTGGGCGATTTCCTCGAACGCCGCCGGATGGTTCCGGGTCTGCTCGCGGCCTCGGTGGTGGCGCTGGTGGTCTCGGCGGTCGCGCCGAACTTCCCGATCCTGCTGGCGGCCGTGTTCGTCACCGGGATCACCGCCTCGGCCGCGCAGGTCGTGGTGCCGTGGTCCTCGGCGCTGGCCGAACCGGGACGTCGCGGTCAGGTCGTCGGCACCGTGATGAGCGGTCTGCTGCTGGGCATCCTGTCCTCGCGGGTGCTGGCCGGTGCGATCGCGCAACTGGGCGGCTGGCGCACGGTGCTGGTCGTGGCGGCGGCGATCCAGCTGATCATGTCGGTGAGCGTGTATCTGCTGACGCCCACCACCGGCCGGGCCGCGAGTGGTGAACGCTACGGCGAGGTGCTCGTCTCGATCCTGGCGCTGATCCGCCGCCACCCGATGCTGCGGCATCGGATGGTGCTGGGTTTCGTTGCGATGGCGTGCTTTTCGGGTGTGTGGACCGCGCTGGCCTTCCTGCTCGCCGGTGGACATGGCAGCCATTACCACTATTCGGAGGTGGTGATCGGGCTGTTCGGCATCGCCGGTGTGGCCGGGGCGCTGGGCGCGCCCGTGGTGGGCCGACTGTCCGATCGCGGCCATCTGCGTCCGGTGACCACGCTGGTGTGGCTGGTCCTGCTGGGCAGCTGGGCGCTGCTGGCCTGGGGCGGGCATTCGGTGATCGCGCTGATCGCCGCGCTGCTGATCTTCGACTTCGGCGTGCAGGGCATCCAACTGTCCAATCAGAGCGCGATCTACGCCCTGGATCCGGCCGCCCGCAGCCGCCTGACCACCGCCTACATGGTGATGTACTTCCTCGGCGGCGTCGCCGGATCGGTCACCGCGGGCGCGGCCTACGAATCCGGCGGCTGGCTGCGGGTCTGCGAGATCGGCGCGGGCGCGACCGTGGTCGGTATCGCGCTGTGGGCGGTGTTCGCCCGGCACATCCCGGCACACGCGACCACCGCGAACACGCCGGACTAGCGGCTCAGGGACGAGGCCAGGGGCGGCCGTGATAACGCTCGATATCGGTGTTGAGGCGTTCGAGGAAGCCGACCAGCGCGCCGAGGTCGTCGCGGGACCAGTCCGCGAGGATGGTGTCCAGATGTCCGACGGCCGCGGCGCGATCGGCCTCGAGCTGGGCGGCCCCCTGCGCGCTGACCTCGAATTTGCGGGCCATGCCGCCGTCCGGGTCGGGAATCCGGTCGACCAGTCCGGCCTTGCGCATGGCGGCGGTCTGGCGGTTCACCGTCGAGGCGTCCAGGCCCAGGGCCTCGCTCAGCTGACCGATGGACATCGGGCCTTCCATGCGCAGGCGGTACAGCAGCGTGTAGGCGCTGCGGTCGAGGCGGCCCGCGCCGCGCTGCGAGGTCAGGCTGTAGCGACCGAGCAGCATCGTCTCGAACTCGAGCAGGTCCGTGAGCTTGTCCATGCGGTCCTTTCGCCTCGGCGTGCGGTATGCGAATGTCGGTATACCACACGCGAATGCGCACACCGACCCGGTATGTACGGTGCACATTATATGCATTGTGCATACCGATTCCAACTGTGAGTATGCCGTGAATGCCCCGGCTCGCACCCGTGGAGCCCGCTGCGGCCGACGTCGGATTCGGCCTGCGCGGTGATAGCGTGGCAGTCGCGAAGTGAGGCGTCGGCGAGCCGGGAGCGGGTGATCGGGGTGGTGTCGGAAACCGTTGCGGGCCAAGGGGAGACGGGTCGTCCCGCGCCCCGCACGCGCCGGGGGATCCGCACCCGGACCGCACTCGTCGCGGCCGCGCGGGAGGTGTTCGAACGCGATGGCTACCTCGAGGCCAAGATCTCCGATATCTCCGCCGCCGCGGGCGTGGCCGCGGGCACCTTCTACACCTACTTCGACGGTAAGGACGAGATCTTCGCCGCCGTGGTCGAACAGGTGCAGGAGGAGATGCTGCATCCGCACGTGCGCGAGCGCAGCGGCATCACCGATCCGTGCGCCCTGATCGAGGCCGCGCATCGCGAATACCTGTTGTCCTACAAGCGAAATGCCCGGCTGATGGCCGTCTTCGAACAGGTCGCGCAGGTCGACGAGAACTTCCGGCGGCTGCGCATCGCCCGCAGCCGCGCGTTCGTCCAGCGCAACGCGCGCATGATCCGCGCCCTGCAACGGTCCGGCCGCGCGGCCGCGGACCTGGATCCGACGATCACCGCGCACGCGCTCTCGGCGATGGTCAGCCGGATGGCCTACCTGGTCTTCGTGCTGGATCAGCGGATCCCGTTCGAGAAACTGGTCGAGACGCTGACTGCGTTGTGGGTCAACGCATTACGGATCGAACCGGACTGAGTCCGCTCACGCCCTGGGCGTGCGCGGCTCCCGGTACCTGCCGAGTTCGGCGCGCGCGATACTGCGCTTGTGCACCTCGTCGGGTCCGTCGGCCAGCCGCAGCGTGCGCAGATGCGCCCAGAAGCTCGCGAGCGGGAAGTCCTCGGTGACCCCGCCCGCGCCGTGCAGCTGGATCGCCCGGTCGACGATCTTCAACGCCATGTTCGGCGCGGCCACCTTGATCGCGGCGATCTCCACCCGGGCCTGCTTGTTGCCGACGGTGTCCATCATCCAGGCCGCCTTCAGGGTGAGCAGGCGGGTCTGTTCGATCTCGATGCGGGCCTCGGCGATCCAGTCCTGGATATTGGCGCGCTCGCTGAGCTTGCGGCCGAAGGTGGTGCGCGATTCCGCGCGGCGGCACATCAGTTCCAGGGCACGCTCGGCCATGCCGATCGCGCGCATGCAGTGATGGATGCGACCCGGCCCGAGCCGGGCCTGGCTGATCGCGAAACCCTCACCCTCGCCGGACAATACGTCGCTGCTGGGCACCCGCACGTTGTCGAAGACGATCTCCGCGTGCCCCTCGCGATCCTGATACCCGAAGACCGGCAGATTCCGGACCACCCGCACACCGGGCGCGTCGATCGGCACGACCAGCATGGACTGCTGCCGGTGCGGCGGCGCCTCCGGATCGGTCTTGCCCATCACGATCAGCACCTTGCAGTTGGCGTGCAAAGCGTTGGAGGCGAACCACTTCCGGCCATCGAGCAGATAGTCGTCGCCGTCGCGGCGCATACTCATCTCGATATTGGTCGCGTCCGAACTCGCCACGCCCGGCTCGGTCATCGCGAACGCCGAACGGATGGTCCCGGCCAGCAGCGGTTCGAGCCAGCGCTGCTTGTGCTCCTCGGTGCCGAACAGCGTGAACACCTCCATGTTCCCGGTGTCGGGCGCCGCGCAGTTGCACGCCTCGGGGGCCAGCGCCGGGCTGCGGCCCATGATCTCGGCCAGCGGCGCGTACTCCAGATTGGTCAGGTCCGGACCCCACTCCGGATGCGGATGGAACAGATTCCACAGCCCGCGCTCGCGCGCCTGCGCTTTGAGATCCTCCAGGATCTGCGGGTGATGGTGCGGATCACCGGCGGCGCGCATCTGCTCCTGATAGACGGCCTCGGCCGGGTAGATCCGCTCGTCCATGAAGGCCGTGAGGTCCGCGATATAGCGTTGCGCGCGTTCGGAACCGGTGAACAGGTCCATCGGGTCTCCCATCGATGTGTGCCGCACCGTTGCGGCATCCGGTGAAACAAACAGTAGTGCGGGGTGCGGGATCAGTTCCCGGGCACGCCACGGGCGAAATCGATCAGCGCGGCGCTGACCTCGTCGGCGCGTTCCTGCTGGATCCAGTGGCCCGCGCCGTCGAGCAGCAGGGTGCCGCGCAGGTCGGTGAGGACGGCGTCCATCTTGGCGAGCGGGGTGAAGCGCAGCACCGCGTCGTCCGCGCCCGCGATGAAGTAGGACGGGGCGGTGATCTTCGCCCCGGCCAGATCCGCGGACAGCTCCCAGTCGCGGTCGAGATTGCGGTAGTAGTTGAGGCCGCCGGTGAAACCGGTCGTGGTGAAAGTGTCCGTGTAGTAACGCAATTCGGCCTCGGACAACCACTTCGGTGGGCTCGGGAGCGCGGCGCCGGACATGTCGTCGGCGGTGATCACCTCGTCGCGCAGGAGGGTGTGGCGCACGTCGGCGGCCAGTACGGCGTCCGCGACGCCGGGCTCCTGGAACCAGCACATGTAGAAGTCGTCGCCCAGTCGCGAGCGGAAGATCGAGATCGGCGGCGCCTTGGGGCGAGGCGCGACCGGCACGCTCAGCCCGGCCACCGCTCGCACCCGCTCCGGATGCCGCAGCGCCAGCTGCCACACCACCGAGGCGCCCCAGTCGTGTCCGACGAAGATCGCGTCCCGCGCGCCGACCGCGTCGAGCAGGCCGACCAGGTCCCCGCAGAGGGTGGCCATGGCGTAGTCCTCGATCCGGTCCGGTCGCGAACTACCGCCGTAACCGCGCATATCGGGGGTCAGGGTGCGGAATCCGGCCGCGGCGAAGGCGAAGACCTGATGTCGCCAGGAGAATCCGAGTTCGGGGAAGCCGTGGCAGAAGATCACCAGCGGCCCTTCGCCGTGTTCGACGACCCGCAGTTCGATCCCGTTCACCGCGAGTTGTCGGCTGCCCAGCGCCGTCCAGTCCGCTACCAGGTCCGGTGTGCTCATATCTGGTGTCCACCTCGTCCGCCGAGTGCCTCCACTGCGGGCCACGGTACCGGATGCGGGTGCCGAAGTTGACGTTGGATTCAACTATTGCTCGTAATGAGCTGGTGTGCAGGAGTTTTGGTTCGTACAGCTGTGCAGATGGCTCGATATGGGGACTTACGAGCGACCGTCGGGCGCGCTGTCCCGGCGTGCGGTGGAGCGGGCGCGCACCGCTGCGGCGACCTCGTCCGCGGCCGAGCGGATGCCCTCGCCGTAGGCGTCCGGGCCGAGCGCGTCGAAATATTCGCGGGCGGCGTCCAGGTGCTGATCCGCGGCGTCGAAGGAGCCGAGGCGGCGCAGGTTGTCGGCGAGATTCAGATGCAGGGACGGGTAGAAGCCGCGTACGCGCAGGGCCGGGTGGTGTCGCCGGGCGCGTTCGTCGGTGAGTGCGGCGGCCGCGTCGAGTGCGCGGATATCCCAGATCAACGACTGTGCGGCGTCGTCGTAGAGGTCGGCGAGGTAGTGCGCGAGGGTGCAGCGGTGCAGGGGATCGCCGAGCGGGCCCATCGCGTCCCACAGGTGCAGGAGTTCCCGGCGCGCGGTGTCCGGATCGCCCTCGTGGCCGTGCTGGACGGCGACGGTGATCGCGGTCATGGTGTCGTCGGTGGTGTTCACGGGCGGTCCTCCCGGGTGGTTGTCGTGCGGGTGGGCATGGCCAGGGTGGTGAGATCCCCGGCGGCGGCCGAGCGGATGACTACCGGTTGGTCCGGAGCGGCGATATCGAGCATTATCTCGGGGCCGACCGCACTGCGCAGGGCGGGGGACAGGGTGGCCGGATCGAAGGCCAGTGTGGTTCGGATTCCGTTGACGGCAGCGGGAATTCGGCGTTCCGGGCCGTCGGGCAGGGGTGCTGTGCGGATCGAGTCGGTCTCGATCGCGCAGTGCAGGATCTGTGTCCCGGCGGCCTCGGTGGCATCGAGGAGGAGATCGCGATCCACGACCACCCGGGTGCGGGCGGAGGTCAGTTCGGCAAGCATGCGGCGGTAGTCGGGATACGGCTCTTCGATTGCGGGACAACGGATTTGTTCGTCTCCGGTCAGGATCAGAGCATCGGTGGCCGAGGAGAGCAGGATCCGATCCTGTGTGCGCAACCGCGTGAGTGGTGCGGTGAGATCGTCGGCCGCGACGACCAGCGACCAGGGCCGCGCCGCCGCGTGGATCGGGACGAGCGAGCGCGTGGTCAGCCGATAACGATCCGTCGCGGTCAACACCACCGAATCCGCATCGGCCTCGATCAGAATCCCGGTCAGCACCGCGATCGCGTCGTCCCGCGCGGCCGCCGACCGCACCTGCCCGATCGCCTCGGCGAACTCCTTCCCGCCGACCGCGACCAGATACGGATCGGCTTCGGCCCGCAGCGTGTACTTGATGGCCTCGGCGGCGGCCGCGGCCTCGTGCGCCCGGCGTTCGAGTTCCGCGACATGCTCGTCCAGCAACCGCCCGCCGACCTCGACGCCACCGGTCAGCACCGCGGCCACGGCATCGAGCGACATCCCGATCTCCCGCAACCGCCGGATCGTCACCGCCCGTTCCCGCTGGTCCCGCGTGTAATACCGATACCCGCTGGATCCGTCCACGCGCGCGGGCGGCAACAACCCGCAGTCGTCGTAGAACCGCAGCGCGGTCGCGGTGAGCCCACTCACCCGGGCCAGTACCCCGATCGTGACGAGCTCGTCCGGCCCGTCTTCGAATTCCGATTCGTTCACGCGGCCATCATGGAGCTTCGGGTTACCCGAAGGTCAAGCTTCGGCCGCCCGGTATTGCGTTGACCCATCGGGACGATCGGATCCGGAATTGCCGATCGGCCGACAGGGGTACCTCGCACAGGTGCGGTCCGGTCGGTGTGGCGCCTCGCGCCAGGCGGGTGACGTGCGCTTCCGCGTCGGACCGAGTGGTCTGTCGGGTAGCGTCGGCGAGGGCTCTCACGTCGACGAGGAACGGGGTTCGGGTATGGCGGCGCGGATCGAGGAACTGCTGGCGAAGCTGGATACGGCGGCCAAGGTGCGGCTGATCTCGGGGGCGGGGATGTTCCGGATGGCGGGGGATGCGGGGATCGGGCTGGCCGAGATGCCGGTCTCGGATGGACCCTCGGGGGTGCGCGGGGAGAACTGGGACGAGCGGGAGCCGTCGGTGAGCCTGCCCTCGGGCACGGCGCTCGCGGCGACCTGGGATCGGGAGCTGCTCGGCGAGATCGGGGCGTTGATCGCCGCGCAGGCGCGGGCCAAGGATGTGTACGCGGTACTCGGGCCGACCGTCAATCTGCACCGATCTCCGTTGGGCGGCAGGCATTTCGAGTGTTTCTCCGAGGATCCGATGTTGAGCGGGGAGATGGCCGCGGCGTATGTGCGGGCGGTGCAGGCGCACGGTGTGTCGGCCTGCCCGAAACACTATGTGGCCAATGACGCGGAGACCGACCGGTTCACGGTGGATGTGCGGGTGGACGATCGCGCGTTGCGTGAGCTGTACCTGTATCCGTTCGAACGCAGTGTGGCGGCGGGTGCGTGGATGGTGATGGCCGCCTACAACTCAGTGAACGGCGTCACCATGACCGAGAATCCGCTGTTGGACGAACCACTCGAGGGCGCTTGGGGTTTCGATGGCGTGGTCGTCTCGGACTGGACTGCGGTACGTTCCACCGAGGGCGCGGCGGCGGGCACCGATCTGTGTATGCCCGGCCCGTCGGAACTCTGGGGTGCGAAGCTGCTGGACGCCGTGCGCGCGGGCGAGATTCCCGAGGCCGCGATCGACGAGAAGGTCAGGCGCATACTGCGTTTCGCCACGCGAGTCGGCGCGCTGGACGGAACACCGAGTCCCACACCGGAATTCAGCGATGAAAAGGCGGGAGAACTGGTCCGTCGCGCCGCCGCCGACGCAATGGTGTTGGTGCGCAACGACGGTGTGCTGCCATTGCGTGCGGACCAGCCTGTCGCGCTGCTGGGCCCCGGCGCGGCCGCGCCACGATTCATGGGCGGCGGCAGCGCGACCGTGATCCCCGCGCACACCACCACTCCGCTGACCGGGCTGAGCGCGGTCCTCCCGGTCACGCACACCCCCGGCGTCTGGCTGTCGGATGAATTGACCGCTGTGGCAACGGATTTGATCACCGATCCCGACACCGGCACCCCCGGACTCGCGCTGCGCTATCTCGCCGACGGCGAGGAGATCGGCCGCCAGCACCGCGCCACCGGCAGCCTGGTCCTGTTCGGCGACGCGACCGCCGAACGCGCCACCGCGATCGAACTGCGCACCCGCCTGCGCGCCGACGCGGACGGCGAGTGGTGGATCGGTGTGGGCGCGATGGGACGGGTCCGGCTCGAACTGGACGGTGAGCTCGCTGATGCGGGGGAACTGGCCATGTCGGGCGCGGATCCCGTTGCGGCACTGCTGCATCCGCCGCAACGCACGGTCACCCGGACCCTGCGCGCCGGGCAGGAGATCGACATCCGGATCACCATCGAGAATCTGATCTCCATGCCGGGCCTGGGCGTCTTCCTGGGGGTGACACTCGGTGCGACCCCGCCGCGTCGCACCGAGGACGCGGAGTCCGCGGCCGCAGTGGAGGCTGCCCGCACCGCGCGGGTCGCGATCGTCGTGGTCGGCACCACCGAGCAGATCGAGAGCGAGGGCGCGGACCGCGCCACGCTGCGCCTGCCCGGACGGCAGGACGATCTGGTCGCGGCCGTCGCGGCGGTGAATCCGCGCACGGTCGTGGTGGTGAATTCCGGTGCGCCCGTGGAGATGCCGTGGCGCGATGACGTCGCCGCGGTACTGCTGTCCTGGTTCCCGGGACAGGAGTTCGGCACCGCGCTGGCCGACGTGCTGACCGGCGCGCGCGAACCGGGCGGCCGCCTGCCCACCACCTGGCCGGTGACGATGTCCGACGTCCCGGTCCTGGACACCACCCCCGCCGCCGACGGCACGCTGACCTACGCCGAGGGTGTGCACATCGGTTACCGCGCCTGGCTGCGGACCGGTGTCGAGCCCGCGTATCCGTTCGGCCACGGCCTGGGCTACACGACCTGGGAGCCGAGCGATCTCGAGGTGTCCGGCCACACCGCGACCCTCACCGTCCGCAATACCGGAGACCGGCCCGGCAAGTATGTCGCGCAGGCGTATCTGTCACGGGAGCAGAGCGTGATCGACCGCCCGGTGCGCTGGCTCGCCGCCTTCGCCACGATCACCGCCGAGCCGGGGGAGTCGCGTCGGGTCGAGATCCCCCTGCCGGACCGCGCGTTCGAACACTGGACCGGGCGGCAATGGGCCGTCGAGCCGGGCGCGTTCACCCTGCACGTGGGTACTTCGGTGACCGATCTCCCGCTGACCGCCCGGATCGGCTGAGCACGCGAAACGCCCGGAATTCGGAATTGCTGGGAACTCCCTGTCAGTTGGCCCGGAGTTCGGGCAGAATGGGGTGTGAAGCATTGTCACTCCTCTTGTGCGGCTGTACTTTTCGAATATCTCCGGATATCGGATATCTCCGGATAATCGAAAGGTCCACCATGCTTCTCGCTCTCCTCATCAGCGGACTCTGTGCCACCGGCAGCGCGGCCGCGGGCATCCTCGGCAGTGCGGCCAGCTACGCGGGCAATATCTGAGCCTGCCCCCGACGAATCGGCGGCGCCCCTTTCGGCACCGCTGGGCGAACGCCCGGCGAGATCACCCATCCGATCTCGCCGGGCGTTCGCCATCTCCGTAATGGGGCCGATTTCCGGTGCGCCTAACGGCCTGACCGGGGTGTTTGCTCGAAGATGTAGCTGCGGGCTGGCGTACTGGACAATTGACCAGTACGCTGCGCCGAACAGTGATACGCCATGGTGTGGAACACAGTGCCGCCCGGACGAGTCGGGTGTCACGTCCGCGCGTCAGGACACGAAGGAGCCTCTCGGTGACGGTTTCGCGTCGATCGGTATTGGCGGGCACGGCCGCCGGTGCCGTGGCCGCCGGTATGTCCGCGAATTCCGCTGGCGCACAACCGTTACGGCACCGGGCCGACGGTCAGGGATATCTGATCGGCTGCGGGATCGGCGATATCACCGGCGCGCCCGCGGGTCAGGGCATGATGGGCTATTCCGAGGCCGATCAGGTCGCCACCGGACTGCTCTCGCGCTGCTGGGCGCGCGCGTACGTCATCGCGGACCGGGCGGCCGGAGATCGGATCGTCTTCGTCACCACGGATAACGCGTGCCTGTTCCAATCGGTGCACCTCGAGGTGATGCGGCGGCTGGCGATGCGCTACGGCAATCTGTACACCGAACGCAATGTCAACATCAACGCCACCCACAACCACAATTCGTGCGGCGGCACCGCCCGCGAATACGCGTATTCCCTTGCCGCATACGGGTTTCAACAGAATTCGTTCGAGGCCGAGGTGAACGGGATCGTCGCCGCCATCGCGCAGGCGCACGAGCGGCTCACGCCCGGGACGATCATGCTCGGACACGGCGAACTGCACGACGCCAGCGCCAACCGCTCCCGGGTCGCGTTCGAACTCGATCCGGCACCCGACAAGGCCGTGTTCCCCAACGCCATCGACCCCGCGATCACGGTGCTGCGGCTGCGGCAGGGCGGCCGGGACGTCGGCGCGATCACCTGGTTCGCCACCCACGGCACCTCGTTGACCGACCGCAACACGCTCATCTCCACCGACAACAAGGGCTACGCCAGCTACCGCTGGGAACACGACGAGATGGGGGTGCGGCACGGCGACGGGCAGCCGCGTTTCCTCGCGGCCTTCGCGCAGACCAACACGGGCGATATGACGCCCAATCTGAACTGCATCCCGATGCACCCGTCCGGGCCGACCGAGAACAACCGGCTCAACTGCACGATCATCGGCGAACGCCAATATCGGGCCGGGCGTGCGGCTTTCGCGTCGGCCCGCGCCATGAATCGCGGCGGCGTGGACGCGGTCGCGCACTACGTGAACATGGCCGACATCGCCGTCGACGGCTCCTACACCCCCGACGGCAAACCCGCCCGCACCGCACCGGCGATGATGGGCGCCTCGGCCATGGCCACCAGTGAGGAGGACAACTGGAACAGCCAGCTGTCCTTCCTCCAGGAGGGCGACGCCAATCCGATGGTCGCCGCGCTCGGCGGTATCGACGCCCCGATCGAGCAGTGGATGCGAGATGCGCAGGCCCCCAAGCTGATCGCCGCGCCGCTGGGCATCCTGCCGCCCCGGCCGTGGAATCCGCAGGTGCTGATGCTCCAGATCATGCGCATCGGTGATCTGGTATTGGCTTGCGGCCCAGCGGAATATACGGTCGTGGCCGGTCTGCGGATCCGGCGGTTGGTCGCGCACGCGCTCGGCGTGCCGCTCGAACATGTGCTCATGCAGGGCTACGCCAACGGCTACAGCCAGTACGTGACCACGCCCGAGGAGTACGTCTCGCAGCAGTACGAGGGCGGGGAAACCCAGTTCGGCCGCTGGACGCTCCCGGCCTACATGCAGGAATTCGACCGCCTGGCCCGGGCGTTGGCCGCGCGCACCGACCTCGGCCGCGGGCCCGCGCCGCTGGACTGGACCTCCGGACTCCAACCGAATCTGCTGCCGCCGGTCCCGCCGGACGTCCCCGTCGCCGGTCACGCCTACGGCGACGTCCTCACCCAACCGGCCGATGGCGTTGCGGGACAGACCATCACGGCCGAATTCTGCGGCGCGCACCCGAACAACGACTTCCACATCGGCGGAACGTATTTCGAGGTCCAGCGCGTGAACGGCACGGACTGGCAACGCGTTCAGGACGACAACGACTGGTGCACCGAACTGCATTGGCGGCGTCCGGACGGCCAGCCCGCCGCCTCGATCGTGCGCATCCAGTGGACCGTCCCGTCCGGAACGCACCCGGGCCGCTACCGCATCCACTACACCGGCGACCACCGCGACGTCGCGGGCCACAACACCCGATTCACCGGCACGTCAGCGGAATTCACCATCGTGTGATCGGCCTGCGGCATCGAGCTCGTTCGGCATGACCTGATCGCATCGTATGTGACACAGGTCATCCGTAGGCCGATCGTGCACGGCCGAATCCCGTTGCCTGCCAAGACCTGTCCTGGTCCGAGCCGGGATTCGGACGTGCGCGGTGGCGTCGTGCGACCGGCGGCGGAGCCCGTCGCGGAATAACCGGGGCCAACAGCCCGTTACACCCTGCGAAATTGCTGCGACATGACGGAGGGATACGGTGAATCGCGTGCTGAGGAACCCGTTACCCGCAGTGGGGCGCATGCTGGGCCGTCGCCGCACGGTGATGCGCGTCGCGCCGTTCATCGTCGTGCTCGAACGCCTGGTCCGCCGGATCAGCCGGGGCCGGCACGGAGTCCTGGACGTGGCCGGGCTGCCGTCCATGGAACTCACCGTACTGGGCCGCAAATCCGGTGTGCCGCGCACGGTTTCGCTGCTGTACGTCCCCGACGGGCAGGACAATTTCCTGCTGGTCGGCTCCAATTGGGGTCGGCCGCAACATCCTTCGTGGTCCGCGAACCTCGCCGCCGCCGACTACGCCGAGATCCACAGTCGCGGAGAACGTTTCAAGGTGCGGGTGCGTCGGCTGACCGGCACTGCGCGGGATCGGGCCTGGGAACGCGCGACCGATCGGTGGCCCGGCTACTCGATGGAACAGGGCATGGTCCCCGAACGCCCTTTCCGGCTGTTCGAACTGACCCGCCTCTGAGCGCGCTCAGGGCACCACGGTGACCGGCCAGCGCCCGGCCTTGACCAGCCGGACCGCCACCGATCCGATGAGCCGATGCCCGGCCTTCTCCGACGCCCCGACGATCACCGCGTCGGCCTTGAGTTCGTCGGCGGCCTGGGCCAATCCGGTGTAGGGGTCGCCGCGCCGGGTGAAGAACTTCCAGCGCGTGGTGTAGACGTTCTTGACCCGTTCGGCGTGTTCGGAGATCTCGCGGGCCAGATCGTCGGCGACTTCGGCGGTCGCGCCCTGCACATCCGCGCCGTACACCCCGGACATCGCCAGGTACGGCTGCACGTAAACCAGTGCCAGCAGCGCGTTCTGGCGTCTGGCCAGGCCACCGGCATAGGCGGCGGCGCGCCAGGACGCCTCGGTCCCGTCCACACCGGCCATGATCACGCGCGGTCCGTCGGTACCCAGTTCGAAGCCGGACCCCTTGTCGGCCGCCCACTCCGGAGTCTTCTCCTGCGCCACGACCCGAGCCTAATCGAGGTGTCCGTTTCGCCGTACACGCCGGGTCGGGCGGGACCGCCGGGTCGGGCATGGTTATGGTCGCCCACATGAGCACAGCGCGTCCGGTGATCGCGGTCATGGGGGTGTCCGGTTCCGGCAAGACCACGGTCGGCCGGCGGTTGGCGAGCGAACTCGGCGCGCCCTACGCCGACGGCGACGACCTGCATCCCGCGGCGAATATCGCCAAGATGTCGGCCGGTATCCCCCTGGACGACGCCGACCGCCTGCCCTGGCTCGACGCGGTGGGCCAGTGGCTCGCCGAGCAGGGCGAACGCGGCGCGGTGGTCAGTTGTTCGGCGCTCAAACACGAGTACCGCGATCGCCTCCGCGCGGCGGTACCCGGCCTGTACTTTGCCGCCCTGGACGTCCCGCGCGCCGAGTTGATCCGTCGGATGACAACGCGCACAGGACATTTCATGCACGTGGAACTGCTCGACTCGCAACTGGCCACCCTGCAACCGCTCTCCGCCCAGGAGTACGGCCGCACCTTCGAGGCCACCCGCGACGTGGACACCATCGTTCGCGAGATCCTCGACGCCGCCGGAACTCAGCCCAGATAACGCCCGTACCAATCGCCCACTCGCCGCCACGCCTCCGCGGCACCGGCGGCGTTGTACCGCGCCCCGGTGTCGTTGAAGAAGGCGTGGTCCGCACCCTGCGCGATGAAGGTTTCGTGCGGTAGACCCGCCTGCTGCAAGGCGGCCTCCGCGGCCGGACGCGTCGCCCCGACCCGGGCATCGAGCGACCCGTAGATCGCCAGCACCGCCGCCTTGGATCGGGACAGATCCCCACCGGCCGGGAAGGGCCCGTAGAACGGCGTGGCCGCGGCGATATTCGGGGTGCCCGCGGTGAGTAGCATCCACGTCAGCCCGCCGCCGAAGCAGAATCCGGTCACGCCGAGCTTCTTGTCCGGCACCCGCCGCGCGAGTTCGGTGACACCGGCCTGTAGATCCGCGACGAACCGGTCCTGCGGAATCTTACTCAGGGCCGCGGTGGCGGCGGCGGGCTCGGAAAACGTTGCGGTACCGCCTTCTTCGGACAGCAGGTCGACCGCGAGCGCGCTGTACCCGATCCCCGCGAAACGTCCCGTGACCGAGCGGATGAAATCGGTGAGCCCGGTGTTCTCGTGGATCACCAGCACACCCCCGCGCGGGTTCTTCGCCGCCGACCAGGCGGCCCGCAAGGTGCGTCCCTCCGGCCCCGCGAAGGTCACCGCGCTGGAGACGAGCGCACCCGCCGCCCCGGGCGGACCCGATACCGGAGCGGCCGCGGGTGTCGACGAACTCGAATGCGCTTGGCTGTCAGTCTGATTCGACGAGCACGCGGCCAGCAGCGCCGAGGCCGCGGCGGCCCCGAGCCCCATCATGCCCAGTCGGCGCAGGGCCTCGCGACGGTCCAGGATGCCGTCCGCGTGATCGGTCGCGATCTCCTCGGCCATGTACTGCTGCAAGGGGGTCATGGGGCACAACCCTATGGCGCTGGCCCGCCGGTGCGCGAGCGCTCGCACTCGAGGATCTGCTGTGGATGGGCTCAGCGATCGATCTTGCGCAGCAGGTCGCGCAGCGCGCGCAGTTCCGATTCCGACAGTGCGACAACCGGTTCCGGCGCCGGATCGTGGGTGCTGAGGGCATCGGCCACCACCGCGACGCCGAGTGCGGTGATGGACACGACCTTGGTGCGCCGGTTGGCCGGATCCACCGAACGCAGCACCAGCCCGCGCTCCTCGAGATCGTTGATGCCGACCGTGGCCGCGGGCGCGTCCATGGCCGCGGCGGCGGCGAGTTCCTTGAGCGTCATCGGCCCGCCGCGGAGTTGACGCAGGATTCGGATCCGGCTGAACGGCAGTCCCGTGCGCTCGGTGATTGCCCGCTTCCACTTGTCGCGGCTCCCGACGACGTGTTGCAGCAGCCGCCACACCTCGTCGGGCGTCGGGATGTCATCCGGCATGCGCGGGCACCTTCTGTTCCAGCAGGTAGGCGACACCCTCCTGGGAGCGCCGGGCCCAGCCGGTGCTGGCGCAGACGCCCAGCACGACGACTCCGACCGCGAGGACGGTCAGGACCCACCACAGACTCGCACCGGTCAGCAGGCCACACAAGGCGACCCCCAGGCTGACGCCGATCTGGCGGCTGGTGGAGGCCACCGCGGCGGCCGCACCGGCCTGATCCAGCGGCATGCCGCTCACCGCGGCGGTGGTGATCGGCGCGTTGGCGCAGCCGAATCCGATGCCGAACACCGCGAACATCGCGATCAGCGCCCACACCGGCGTATCGGCCCGCAACGTGGTCAGCGCGAGCGCGGCGACCGCCAGCAGGCTGCCCGCGAGGATCAGCGAGGGCCGGGTGCCGTACCGCCCCACCAGCCGCCCCGACAGCGGCGAGCAGACCAGCATCCCGACTGCCATCGGCAGATACAGCAGTCCGGTGTGCACGGCCGAATAGTGCCGGGTCCCTTGCAGATACAGCGACGCGCTGAACAGGAACGCGCCCAGGCAGGCGAAGGTGCACACCGCGATCACGGTCGCCGAGGCGAAGGGGAAACTGCGGAAGAAACGCAGATCGATGAACGGCGAGTGATGCCGCCACTCGACGTAGCAGAACGCGGCCACCGCGATCGCGGTGAGCAGGAAGATCAGCGGTTCGTGCTCGATCAGCCCGAACACCAGCGTGAACATCGCCGCGATGGCCAGGAGCTGCCCGATCGGGTCGATGCCGCGTGCCCGGGACGCCTTGGACTCGGGCACGAACAGCGTGGTGAGCACCAGCGCGACCGCGCAGATCGGCAGGTTGATCCAGAACACCGACCGCCAGCCCAGCGTATCGATCAGCACCCCGCCCACGATCGGGCCCAGCGCGTTGGAAATACCGACCACCGCGCCCCAGATGCCGACGGCGCGGGCGCGTTCGACGCGGTCGGTGAATACCGCGGTGAGGATGGACATCGCCGCCGGGCTGAGCATCGAACCGCCGATGGCCTGCACGAATCGCGCGGCGATCAGCATGTCGACGCTCGGCGCGAGGCTGCACAGCAGGGAACTGATCGTGAAGATGGTCAGCCCGATCCGGAAGATGCGTTTGCGACCCCACCGGTCGGCGGTCGCGCCCGACAGGATCAGCAGGCTGGCCAGGGTCAGGGTGTAGATGTCGACGATCCATTGCAGCTGCGACATCGGCGCGTGCATGGCGCCGCGGATGGACGGGAGCGCGACGTTGACGATGGTCGCGTCCATCGACGAGATCAACAGGCTCAGGCAGCACGTCGCCAGCACGATGGTCTTGCCGCGCGTGGTCAATCGCTCAACAGTTGTAGGCACACAAGCATTGTGAACGTACAACTGTTCCGAATGCAATCGGTAGTTGTTATGGGCTGTGCCACCTCGTCCCGTTCCGGAGTGAACCAGGTGGTTGCCCGGGTGTGCCGCGATGCAACCCCCGATACGGCGTGCTGCGAGTCGAACACTCGCCCGGTACGTTCGTCGCATGACGATGGACCGGAGTGCGGCGTCGGGCACGGCGACCGCGGAACCCGTGGACGAGGAAGAAGGCTACAAGCGGGGGCTGAATCCCCGCACCGTACAGATGATCGCGATCGGCGGTGCCATCGGCACCGGCCTGTTCTGGGGCGCGGGTGGCGCCATCGAACAGGCCGGTCCGGCGCTGATCCTGTGCTACCTGGTGGCCGGTGTGGCGATCTTCGTGATCATGCGAGCATTGGGGGAGTTACTGACCTACCGTCCCGTCTCGGGCAGTTTCGCGGAGTACGCGCACGAATTCCTCGGGCGCTTCGCGGGATTCGTGACGGGATGGACGTATTGGGCCGTGTGGGTGAGCACCTGCATGGCCGAGATCACCGTCGCCGGAAAGTACGTGAACTACTGGTTCGCGGTGCCGCAGTGGGCGACCGCGCTGGTGGTGCTGGCCGTGCTGTTCATCGCCAACCTGATCTCGGTGAAGGTGTTCGGCGAGGGTGAGTTCTGGTTCTCGGCGATCAAGATCTTCGCGATCATGGCGATGATCGTGATCGGAATCGGCGTGCTGGTCATCGGATTCGGGCACGCGCCGCATCCGTCCGTGACGAATCTGTGGTCCCAAGGCGGGGTCTTCCCGAACGGGCCGTGGCAGGCGTTGCTGGCGTTGCAGATCGTCGTATTCGCTTACGTCGGTGTGGAATTGGTGGGTGTGACCGCGGGAGAGGCCCGCGAACCCCGCAAGACGCTGCGCAAGGCCATCAACACGCTGCCGCTGCGTATCGGGCTGTTCTACGTGGGCGCGCTGGTGATCATCATGTCGGTGCTGAGCTGGACCAGTTTCCATTCCGGGGCCAGCCCGTTCGTGGAGGTCTTCGCGCAGGTCGGCATCCCGGGCGCGGCCGGTCTGATCAACTTCGTGCTGCTGACCGCGGCGCTGTCCTCGTGCAACTCGGGCATCTACTCCACCGGCCGGATGCTGCGCAGCCTCGCGCAGCACGGTGAGGCGCCGCGCGGGCTGGGCGCGCTGAGCAGTCGGCAGGTCCCGTACGCGGGCATCATCGCCTCGGCGGCGGCCATGGTGATCGGCGTGATCGTCAACCTGATCTCGCCGGACAAGGCGTTCGCCTACATCACCTCGGTCAGCACCATCGGCATCATCGTGGTGTGGGGTGTGATCCTGGTGTGCCACATGGTGTATCGCGCCCGCGTCCGGCGCGGAGAGCTCCCGGCCTCGGACTACCGCCTGCCCGCCGCGCCGGTGAGTACCGTTGCGGCCCTTGCCTTCCTGGGACTGGTCGTGGTGCTGCTGTTCTTCACCGACAGCGGCCGCACGGCGATCGTCGTCGGCGTGGTGTGGACCGTACTGGTCTGCGCCGGATACCCGCTGGTGAATGCCCTGGTGAAGCGCCGAGACCCGGTGAACGCCTGAGCATTTCGACCCGGGGCCGCCGATTCCTCCCGTGAATCGGCGGCCCTTGCCGTGTCGATCGTCGCGTCATCGCCCGGGGATGGGGCGGCAACCGCCCTCAGCTCATGACACTGCCGGTGCCGATCGACAGATACGCGAGGGTCACCACCATCAAGAACCAGCCCGCGCCCTGCCAGATGGGCCAGGCGCGACGCTGCCGCCAGACGCGGTACGTGGTGACGAACGCACCGACCGTGCCGATGACCAGCACCAGGCCGGGACCGCCGAGAATCGCCGCCTGTGAGGTGCCGTCACAGAAGGTTCGCGGTGACTGCGCACAGGTCTCCCGGCGGCCGGCCCATTCGTCGACCGCCAGGAACAGCAGTCCCGCGACGATCAGCACGCCCACGCAGTATCCGGCCGCATGCCGGTACATGCCCGGATCGTGCCAGCGCTTCTCGACGTCGTCGACCATGTTCGCGCACCTCCTCGGCCTGTGAATCGCCGGACCATGTGCATTCCAGTGTCGTCCACGCCATCGACATGTCCAGGGGCCGGGCCTGCACCTGGGAGCCTGCGGGTGGGAGGCGGCGGCTTAGGATGGCCCGATGAGTGTCCAGCGGCTGCATGTGGTCCCGTCCCGGTTCGCGGTCGAATACCTCGGGGAGGCAACGTTTCCCGAGGATGACGAGTGGATCGCGCTGGTGCGGGCGCCGGAGGGGTTGACCGTGGTTCGCGATGCCCCGCCGTGGGCCGAGGGGGAGACCTGGATCGGTCTGTACGGTGATCCGGCCAAGCACGGGCGGGACACGAGTATGCCCGCGGCGGTTGTCGGGCCGCTGGCCGAGGCGGGTGTGCCGGTCTTCGTGATCTCCACGTATCACGCGGATCTGGTGCTGGTTCCCGAACATCGGCTCGTCGAGGCCAAAGATGTACTGGCGCAGGCGGGGCACCGCATCGACGGGTGAAAACCTGTGGCGCACAGTGCGTTCCGGCTACCCGGCGCACCGTGCACCGCTCAGGCCCGGGTTGTCAACTCCGCGAACGCATTCCGCAACATATCGCAGTAGACGTCCGGATCGGTGACGATCGCCGGATCGCAGGCCACCGAGACCGCGAACACCTCGCCCGCGCCGACGAAGGAGTGCGCCAGCGCGATGTCCGGATACACCGGCGGCAACATGCCCGCGAAGCGGAATCGGCTGTCCAGCAACGTCAACGCGACATCCGAATCGCAACGAATGCTCGTCAGAATCGTGTGCGCGGGCGCGAGCGGCGGCGGATCGGCGGGCGGCAGGGTCCCGAACTTCGCCCGGTAACTGCGACTGGGCAGCCGATCGATCAACCGCAACCGGTCCAGCTCCCGAGGACTCGAGGCCGAACCGCGACGCTCCCGCAGCGTGGCGTCCACCGCCCGGGCACGCGCGGCGGTATCGGCCTCGCCGGGATGCAGATCCACCACATCCGCGCCGATCCGGTTCACCCCGAGCACCTCGACGTCCGGGATCGCGATCGTGACGAAGGCCGACAGATCCTCCGGGCACGGCAGCGAGTGCTTCTCGAAATACCGTTGCAGCGCAAGCGATATCGCCGCCAACCCGACGGAGGTGATGGTGACCCCGGGGGTCCGCACCGACGCGAGATCCAGCGGGATGGTGCGCATCGCGCGATCCGGTCCGATCCGCTGGTTCAACACCGTCCGGGTCCGCGCGGCCAGGATCGACCAATCGGCCTCCCCCTCGGGTACCACCCGCCGGCTCAGCTCCCGCGCCCCGGAAAGGAATCGCACTGTGCGCCAGGGAATCCGGACCGCATCGGCGATCGCCGCGGGCCACAGCGGCGGCCGCTGCGTGACGCCCGGCTGCCCGTCGATCCGCACCGGCGCGGCCTCGGCCCCGAACAACGCCTCACCCAGCGACGTCATCGCCGGACCCGCCAGCAGCGCATGACTGGTGTGCATCATCACCACGGTGCCCGCACCGGTCAGCGCCTCGATACCCCGCACCCCCGGGAACACGTGCAACCGCCACGCGCGCACCCGCGCGTCCAGCGGCTCGGTCAGCACCCGCGCCATCGCGTCCTGGCACCCGGCCCAGTCCAGCCCCTCGGGATGTGTGACGACATGACTCTCGACCGGGCTGTCGTCGGCCACCCAGAACGGGTGCGTCAGCCCGCCCGGCGCCTCGACGATCCGACGCCGCAACGGTTCCAACGCCGCCGCCCGCGCACCGAAGTACGCGGTGACCTGTTCGCCGGTCGGCGCCGGGCTCTCGCCACTGTCGAACACCCACCACATCGGCCAGTCGGTCGACCGCCCGGACCTGGCCAGATAGAAGAAGGCCGCGTCATTGGCAACCAGCTGTGATTCGCGCATCCGCTGCTCTCGTCGAAGAGTCGATTGCTGAGCACTGTAGCGGCCGGGCGCGCGACTCGATCGCCGGGAGCCGCGGTGCGGAGCGGGCGAAGACGACGAATGGGACCAATGACACTTGTCCGGCGCCGCGGTCCGTGCTTTAAAGGAGTCATGATCTGGGGGGTACTCGTCGTCGCGATAGCGACCGCGATCTTGTTCTCCTCCTTCTTCACCGAGACCTGGGCCCGTGAGGCCGCGCAGCGAGCCGACGATCCGGCGGCGCCCGCACACACCCACCGCGCACTGTGGGACCGGCAGCGACGATTGCAGGCGATCACCCGCTGGTTGCGGATGTGCGCGGTGCTCTACCTGCTGATCGGCCTGCTCGCGGATTGGTTGTGCCTCACCGTGGTCCGGTGATACCGCGACGGATCTCCCCGGGGCTGTGCTGAATTCGTTCCGGCGACCGCGCCCGCGACGACCGCAGCTGATACGGCACGCTGGTCACCATCACGCCGGGTACGAACAGCAGCCGCGCCTTGAGCCGCAGCGAACTCTGGTTGTGCAGCAGGTTCTCCCACCAGCGCCCCACCACGTACTCGGGGATGTAGATCGCGACCACGTCGCGCGGGCGCGAGGTCCGCACCCGCTTGATGTATTCGATGATGGGCCGGGTGATTTCGCGATACGGCGATTCCACCACCTTCAGCGGGATCGGCACCCCGGCCTGCTCCCAGTCCCGCGCGAGCTGGCGGGTGTCGGAGTCGTCCACGTTCACCGAGATCGCGGTGAGGGTGTCGGGCCGGGTGGCGCGGGCGAACTGCACCGCGCGCCGAGTCGCCTTGTGCCAGCTGGAAACCAGCACGATCGCCTGCACGCGCCCCGGCAGCGTCTCGAGCTCGTCCGGATCGACGTCGAGTTCGGCGCGCACCCGCGAATAGTGCCGATGGATACCCGCCATGATCGCCACCAGCACCGGAATCGCGAACACCACCAGATACGCGCCGTGCGTGAACTTGGTGACCATCACCACGATCAGCACCACGCCGGTGAAACAGGATCCGAACGCGTTGATGATCCGCCCGCGATGGATGCGCGCGCGGTCGGCGGAGGTCTCGGCGGTGCGCAGTTCCCGGTTCCAGTGCCGCACCATCCCGGCCTGGCACAGCGTGAACGAGGTGAACACCCCCACGATGTACAGCTGGATCAGCCGCGTGGTCGACCCGTGGAAGGCGTAGATCAGCACACCCGCGACGACCGCCAGCAGGATGATGCCGTTGGAGAACGCCAGCCGATCCCCGCGCGTGTGCAGCTGCCGCGGCATGTAGCGGCGCTGCGCCAGAATCGAATTCAACAGCGGGAAGCCGTTGTACGCGGTGTTGGCCGCCAGGATCAGGATCAGGGCGGTGGTCACCATCAGGTAGTAGAACGCGACGCTGTGCCCGCCGAACACCGCCGCGGAGATCTGCGCGATGACCGTCTTCTGTGCGTCGGTGTTGCAGTTGCCGGGGAAGTTGGTGATATCGCAGGTGTTCTCGGTGACCCGGGTGTGCGAGATCATCGCCAGCGTCGTCACCCCGGCGAACAGCGCGATGGCCAGCCCGCCCATCGCGGTCATGGTGCGAGCGGCGTTGAGCGCCTTCGGTTTGCGGAACGCCGGCACGCCGTTGGAGATGGCCTCGGCCCCGGTCAGCGCGGTGCAGCCGGAGGAGAACGCGCGCAGCAGCAGGAACGCCAGCGCGGCCGAGGACAACCCGATCTGTTCGGGCCGGATCTGATAGTGCGCGCTCTCGGCGACCGGCGCGTGCCCGGCGACGACCTGTCCCAGCCCGACCACGGTCATGATGAGCACGCCGACGACGAATCCGTAGACCGGGATCGCGAAGGTGCGCCCGGATTCCCGCACGCCGCGCAGATTCATCGCGGTCAGCAGGGCGATGAAGCCGATGTTGATCGCCACGCGATACGGATTCAGGTCCGGCAGCGCGGAGATGATGTTGTCCACGCCCGAGGCCACCGACACCGCGACGGTCATGATGTAGTCGACCAGCGACGCCGCCGCGACCACGAGTCCCGCGGTCGGACCGAGGTTCTCCGCGGCCACCTCGTAGGATCCGCCGCCGGACGGGTACGCCTGCACGACCTGCCGGTAGGACAGCGCCACCACCGCCAGCAGCACCGCCACCGCGGCGGACACCCACCAGGCCAGATGCAGATAGACCACACCGCCGAGGGTGAGGATGAGCAGGATCTCCTGCGTCGCGTAGGCGACCGAGGACAGGGCGTCGCTCGCGAAGATCGGCAGGGCGATGCGCTTGGACAGCAGCGTCTCACCGAGTCGATCACTGCGGAACGGGCGCCCGAGCACTAATCGCTTCGCGACATCGATCGGTGAAACCACGATGAGCCAGCCTAAGCGGGAGCGGTTGCTGTTGGGAAACCGGCAGGATGGGGTGGGATAAATATTCTCGCAGGAACCGGACGGATCCCGGCAGTATCGGCCCGGGAGGTTCGGCGAATCACTATTGTAGGGCGGCCGCGGCGGTGGGGTCGGCAGAAACGAGTATTGAGCTAACTTTCAGTCACTTCCGTATGTGTATACGTGTATCGGGTCCGATCCGTGTATCGCAGGATGACGCGTACGTCGATTGTGACCCATCACAGATCCGATATGGGCGAATGCACTCGGGCGACAGCGCCCCGGCTTGTGTGTGCTGACGAGAAGTGTTGCCCGATACTGTAATCGGTGCGCGATTACCGCGGGCGCGGAAGGAGCCACCATGACCGTCACACCCTCGGCCGTCGATCTGACCGTCTCCGGACGTCCGGTCTCCCAGCCGCTGCAGGACGTCTGGAGTCTGTCCCGGCAGATGGTCGATCACTTCATCGCCAATGTCGCCCCCTGCGGCACCCTGCCGGACGATGTGCTGCACGGCGACGTCGCCACCATCACCCGGCTGTGCGTGGAGATGACCACCAGCATGCTCGACGGCGGCGATATCGCCGCGAAGACCGAGCGGGTGCAGGCCGCGGCCGCCGAATGGGCCCGCGAGGGCATTCCGATCGACACCATCCACCGCGCGGTCTACGAGGGTTTCCGGATCGGCTTCGATCTGGTCTTCGCCCAGGCCACCGCCGCGGACTACGACAGCGTGCTGGCCACCGCGCGGCGCATGCTGGAGATCCTGAGCACGCTGACCTCGACGGTGTCGGTGGCCTACGTCAAGGAGTACCGCGCGGTGGTGAGCGAACACCACACCGCGGTGCACACGCTGACCTCCGCACTGCTGGGCGGACATTCCAGCGCGACCATGGCCCGCGAATGCGGCATCGAGATCGCGGCGGAGTATCACGTTCTGGCCCTGTCGATTCCGCCGCATCCCGAGGAACGCAATCCGCGCGTGGACGCGAAGGTGGTGGCGCGCCGCAAACTTCGCCGGGTGCAGGCCGAATTGGCCACGCGCTGCGGCGAATCGGTGCTCTCGCTGCTGAGCGTGGACGGCGGCACCGTGCTGATCCCCGAGAACGCCCTGGACAGCGCCCAACTCGACGAACTGCTGACCTGCCTGTCGACCGCCGCGCAGGTGCCGATCCGGGCGACCGCGGTGCGCGCGAAGGCCGCCGAGATCCCCGACGGCGCGGACCGCGCCCACGAACTGCTCGACATCGTGCACCGGCTCGACTGCGTCGACGGGCTCTACCGATTCGACGATCTGGCGCTGGAATACCAGCTCACCCGCCCCGGCCCCGGCCGCGAATATCTCGGCTCGCTGCTGGACCCGCTGGAGAACCACCCCGACCTGCTGACCACCCTGCAACGCCATATCGCGAACAACCTCAACCGCGGCCGCACCGCGCGCGGACTGCACGTGCACACCAATACGATCGACTACCGGCTCAAGCGCGTCGGGCAGCTCACCGGATTCGACCCGAATCAGCCCTCGGGCCTGTGGTATCTACGATCCGCGCTGGTAGCGCGCACTTATCGAGCGTAGGCGGCGCCGCGCGCGGATCGGTACGGTGGTGATCATGCGCACCGAGGGAGATTCCTGGGACATCACCACCAGCGTCGGATCCACCGCGTTGTTCGTCGCGGCGGCACGCGCCCTGGCGGGCCGGGATCCCGCGGCCCTGGCCGTGGATCCGTTCGCCGAGGTCTTCGTGCGCGCGGCAGGCCCGGACTGGTCCGCGATGCTGGACGACGGCGCGGGCGCGGAGATCCTCGCCGAGTCCGAATTCGGCCGCAGCTTCCAGGAATTCCAGGCCGCCCGCACCCGCTACTTCGACGATTTCGTCGCCGCCGCGATCGACGCGGGCATCCGGCAGGTGGTGATCCTGGCCGCGGGCCTGGACGCCCGTGCCTACCGGCTGCATTGGCCCGAGGACACCGTCGTCTACGAACTGGACCGGCCGCAGGTGCTGGAATTCAAGCGCGAGACGCTGGCCGCCAACGGCGACAAACCGCTCGTCGACCGCCGCGAGGTGGCCGCCGACCTGCGCGAGAACTGGCCGGATGCGTTGCGCGAGCGCGGATTCGATCCCGCCCGCCCGACCGCGTGGCTGGTCGAGGGCTTGCTCATCTATCTCCCCGCCGACGCGCAGGAACAGCTTTTCGGCACCATCGACGCGCTGAGCGTCCCGGGCAGCCGGGTGGCCGTGGAACAGATGGATCCGCTCCCCGAGGACGCGGCCGCGGCCATCGGGGAGATGCCCGACGAGACCGAGACCGGCAGCAACGGCCAGTGGACCGCGCTGATCTACAACGAACCGCGCAGCGAGGTCACCGCCTGGCTCACCGCGCACCACTGGCGGGCCGAACGGACCGATGTGCCCGATTATCTTCGGGCACACGGCCGTCCGGTGCCGAACCGGGATCCGCGCGAGGGCCTGGTGCCCGCGCTGGTCAGCCTGGTGACCGGGATCCGCGCCTGATCACTTGCCGCTGGGATGCCCGACCTTGGCCAGTGCGGTGGTCCAGTCACCCGCGATGGCGCTCTGCGCGTCGGTGAGCGCGACCTTGCCCGAGCACACCAGCGAATGCAGCTGGTTCTCCACGGCGTCCTTCGGGTTGTTGGGTCCGGCGCCGTTCTTGTGGCCGGGGGAGGGCGGCTCGACCCACAGGTTGCGCGGATCGTTCGGGTCGCCGCCGAGTTCGAGCGAGATCAGGTGGTCGTACTCGGCGTCGTGCATGGATCCGGTGTAGTCGTACGACTTCGCGTTGGCCTCCTTCTCACGGCCGGTGATGTTGGCCGGTGGCCGGATCGAGGAGGTGTAGCCGCTGTGACAGATGGTCTGGGCCAGGTTGTCGGCGGCGACCTTCGGATTGGTCGCGCCCGGAGTGCAATTCGGATCGGGCAGCGGCTGCCCGTCCGAGGTCTTGCCGAAATGGCATGTGCCGGGCGCGGGTTGGGCCTGCACCGTATAGGTTCCCGACGGTCCGGGGCCGACCGGTACCGAGGTCGAGAGCTTGGCGTCGGCTGGTTTGACCAGCGGGGCAACCGATTTCGCGGTATGCGTGGAGCAACCGGCGACGAGAACCGGTACGAACAGCGAGATCATCAGAGTCTTACGCGCGAACATGAACTTCCCTCTTGCCGAAGAGCGTCTTACCGAAGAGCGACTGCGAGTTCATTGTGCGGTACGGGTGCGAACACGCGGTGACCGGACACGCGACCAGTTTGCTGTGAGTTCGAAATCCGCTGGCGAGCACCGGTTTCAGGCGTTGCTCGCGCCCCGCTCGTAGATGTCCAGGGCGAGTGCGACCGCGGCGGCGCGGCACTGCTCGTCGGTCAGCTCGACATCGCCCATCATGCCCACGCTCCAGGAGATCGCCAGCAGTGCCTGGCGCGCATGGAAGATCGCCAGCGGATCGCGGGCGGGTCCGGTGATCGCGTCGGCGACCAGCCGGAACTGGTACCGCAGCGCCGAGCCCACGCCGAGCCGCCGGAACGCGGCCTGGTTCTCGTACATGAATCGGGTCATCTCACGCCCGGTGTCGTGCAGCACGGTTCCGTAGCGCCGCAGTATCTCCCGGCCGGTGGCGCGGCCGGGCGGTTGGGTCGCGGCCCAGGCGAGGATCTGTTCGACCCCCTCGCGCAGATCGTCGGCCAGGCTGACGACGATGTCCTCCTTGGCCGGAAAGTGGTAGTACACCGCGGCCTTGGTGATCGCGAGCCGCTCGGCGATCTCGCGTACGGAGGTCTGGTCGTAGCCCTGCGCGGAGAACAACTCCATGGCGACCGCGCGGATCCGGTCGCGGGTGTCGGTGCGCCGACCTGCCACCGTGCCACTCCCATCCTCTGCTCGACCGGACGGCACCGACTGTATCGGTACGGCCGGGAACTAGGACCCCAGCACCGAATTCATCAGCGTGCCCGCACTGGTCGCGACGACGCCGCCGATCAGCGCCCCGGCCACCATCTTCGGCGATTCGAGCGGCCCGCCGCCCCATTTCTCCCAGGCGAAGCGGCCGCCGGCGAAGATGATCGCGCCGGTGCCGGACAGTAGCGCGAACCAGGTGCAGTAGTGCAGCAGCTGCATGAATTTGCCCGCCAGGGGCGGCGCCTGTGGCGTCGGATTCGAGACCTGGGCGAGAACCAATTCGTGTACGGCCGTGAGGATCATGGTGCCCTCGTTCCGCGAGGCGAGTGCGAATGATGCGTCATATTCCATGGTAGGACGCAGCAATGGGCAATTCGCACCGGGATGCCCTGCCGCGGACCGGCTTTCGGTCTACCGGACTTGACGACTACTCGTCGTCCAGGCCGGCGGACAGATAGGCGGCCGCGGCGATCCACTGGCGGCAGCCGACGTGCCGGTCGTGCGCGTGCAGGATGGCGCGGGCGCGCCGATAGGTCAGATCCCGTGGCTCCACACCGCATTCGCCCGGCGGCGCCACGCTCCCGGCGTGCTCGCGGGTGTCTTGCTGCTGAATCACATATGTCATGGGACGCCTCTGGCCGTTCGCTCGCTCGTGCATTGCGGTGGCGATATTGGCGCGGGGGCCCAACCCTCCGGCGTAGTCCGGCCATGTCGTCCCGAATGAGTTTAGGACTCCGTACAGTGCAGATGCAAGAACATCTGCACTGTCGTGAGACGGCGTTTCTGCGCCACGAACCTTGTGGGATCTCACGTATTCGGACGCATTTAACCGACCGACCGGTCGCTATCTGCGATATTTCCGCAGCTGATCGGCTATTGACATGTCAAGATCAAACCTCTTGCCGCCCTTGTTGTTTCGATCGAGCGAACCCTCGATCCGAGGCAACCGGCGTGCTATCGTCAGAACGTCGGTTCATTTGCAAGAACATTTGCGCGAACATCTGCAAGCACCGGCAGGCCGCCACGGGCGGTACGTTCGGAATTGTCTAGTCGGAGGAGACAGAAATGGCCGAGAGCACAGCCGCAGGCATGGGGCGCACGTCCGACCTCGCCTGGCGCAAGAGCACCTTCAGCAACCCCAGCGGCAACTGTGTGGAAGTTGCCGATATGGCCAACGGTCTGGTCGCCGTGCGCAACTCGCGCGATCCGGAGGGGGCCGTACTGGTCTACACCCGGCCGGAGATCGACGCATTCCTGCGCGGAGCCAAGAGTGGGGAATTCGACGATCTGGCTTGATCAGCTGTAACATTGTCTCGGCGCGGTGTGGCCTGCGACCGGGGTTGTTGCGGCCTGCGCTGCCGTTGGTCGTCGAGCATCGGAGTGGATCACAACATGGTCGCAGAACCCGGTCGTTTCGGTCGTGTGGAATCGCTTGCCGCCGATCGTGGTCCGACGGCATTACGGATCGCGGTCGGCGGGCAGCTCCGCAAACTTCGAGAACAGGCCGGTATCACGCGCGAGGCGGCGGGTGAGGAGATTCGCGGCTCGCACGCCAAGATCAGCCGACTCGAGCTGGGCCGCACGGGATTCAAGGAACGTGACATCCGGGATCTGCTCACTCTCTACGGTGTGAACGACGCCGAAGAGCGCGAGACGTTGCTCGAACTCGTCCGCAATGCCAACCAACCCGGATGGTGGCATCGATACAGCGACTTGTTGCCGCCGTGGTTCGAGACCTATCTCGGTCTCGAACACGCGGCCAAGTCGATCAGAACCTTCGAGGGACAACTGGTTCCCGGGTTGTTGCAGACCGAGGAGTACACCCGCGCGGTCATCGCGCTCGGGCACGAGAGCGTGGAGACCACCCGGCGGGTCGAGTTGCGGCGGCGTCGGCAGGAGATCCTGGATCGCTCCGGCGGACCCACGCTGTGGGCGGTCATCGACGAGTCGGTGCTGCACCGGCCGGTCGGCGGGGCCGAGGTGCTGCGAGCTCAGCTGGAGCGTCTGGTCGAGATGTCGTCCTGGCCGAATGTGACGATCCAGGTGCTGCCGTATGCCGCGGGTGGTAATGCGGCGGCGGGCAGTTCGTTCACCATGCTGCGCTTCGCGGAACCGGAATTGCCCGACATCGTGTACCTCGAGCAGCTGACCAGCTCGCTCTATCTGGACCGGCAACAGGATCTGGAGATGTACCGCCAGGTGATGGACCGGCTCAGCGTGCAGGCCGAGCCGCCGGACCGGTCGCGGCGTCTGATGGCCGAAGAAGCGGCCAGACTGAAATAGCCGAATTCGGGCATGGATATTCCGGGCTTTTCGCCCGGAATATCCGAATATGTCCGGGCGCAGGGGAGTTCGTCCGGGCCCAACGGAGAAGCGAAGTCGACGACGGGACCGTCGGCATCGCCCGGCGGCCCCGTCGTCGACTGCGTACTGCTTATATCTCTAGTTACTGCTTGATGCAGCTGGATGCGATGCGCCAGAAGGCTTCTGGCTGCAACGACCTGAAATTCCAATCGTTCACCATCGCGTGCGCGGTGCTGACGATCCGGTCGACATCGAAATCGTCACGTGTTGCCGCGCCGGTGGACTCGACCGCATCGATTACGAAACGTGTTGCGGTTTCCCGCGAATAGACATTGCGCTCGGTCCGGTTTCTGTCAATGATTCCGAGCCGGCCGAGGTCCAATGGCTGGTTCATTCGAACGCCCCTGACGCCACGCCGCGGATGAGCTGGTGACCGGGAAATGTGGGTCCTGGTTCACCCTACGGCTGTCTGGTAGTCCCCTGTACTGCCTTGCGGTTCGAGTCTAGGACCGTGTAGCGAGCATATGCAAGTACATCTGCAACATCGATTGTGCAGTCGCAGTGCGCGTTTCGGGTGCTGCCGGATTGCTGTTCGGCAACGTCGGCGGTATGCGGGGCTGCCGTTACCGCATTGTCGTGTTGCTATCTGGACGCCAGTTCAAATCCGGCGGCAAATCGTCCGGTCGGCAATCTGGAGACCGGGCGGTACGGGCGCGTTCCGCGACGTCGTCGAGGGGGTGATGAGAACACGTTTCATATGCGTGCTATATCTGCCTGGGAAGCAAGATCGGTTACGTGGTGACCGGGAGACGGGCAGGGCGTGGCGCAAATGAGTGAGTTCGACGGCGATCGGTACGGCTACTTCGAGGAGTTGGGCGGCGACCGATTCGCGCCGTATCCGATAGCGGCGAGTCAGTGGTCCGCCGAGCAGGTGGTCGGTCCGGCGCTGTGCGGGCTGCTGGCCCGGGAGCTCGAACGCGCGCACGGCACGGACGGTTTCGTGCCGGTGCGGTTGACCGTCGACATGTTCAAACCCGCGCCCATGCGCGAGCTGACGGTGACCACGCAGCGGGTGCGCGACGGCCGCCGCATCCGGCTCGCCGACGCGACGGTGCTGGCCGACGGCGTAGCCGCGGCGCGGGCGTCGGTGGTGTTCCTGCAACCCTCGCAGGAGCCGCCCGGGGAGATCTGGACGCGCGCGCAGCAGCCGGTGCCGCCGGCGCCGGACGTCGCGCCGGCCTCGACCGGTCCCGACGCGCCGCTGTGGCACAGCGACGCCTCGGGCGAGTGGTCGCGGGTGCCGTCCGAACACGAGAACGCCAGCCGTAAACGCAGCTGGCAGAGTCCGGTCGGGGTGATCGCGGGCGAGGCGACGTCGCCGTTCGCGCGTGCCGCGATGGCCGGTGAGCAGACCAGTATGGTGACCAACTGGTCCGATGCCGGGGTGGGTTTCATCAATACCGATCTGACCGTGGCACTCTCGCGCATGCCGGTCGGCCGCGACATCGGCGTCGAGGCGGACAACCATCTGAGCGAGCGTGGTATCGCGGTCGGCACCGCGACGCTGTTCGATCGGCACGGCGCGTTCGGTAGCTGCATGATCACGGCGGTGGCCAATGCCGCGCGGCAGATCACCGCGAGTCACCTCGACGGTGTGATCGCCGCGCGGGCGAACGGCGGTGCGAGTTAGGCGGTTCGGGGCGGCGGTGCGGGTCTCAGGACACGGCGCGGTGGTCGGCCCAGCGGCGCGCGGCATCGCGCAGGCTGTGTGTCCAGATGTTCGGGCGGCGGTGCGCGGTGGTCTCCCATTCTCCGGCCAGGGCCGCGGAGAACGCCCACAGCTGATGGTGGGTCGCGGTGTGCCAGGCGGGAGTTCGCGCGGCCCACTGTTCGGCCTCGGCCGGTTCGTGCCCGGCCAGAATGAGCCAGACGATCCAGCACGCCGGATCGATCCAGGCCGCGCCACGGGTGGCCCACGGCCAGTCGACCAGCCGTGCCGTGCCGTGCTCGCCGATGATGACGTTGGAATAGTTCCAATCGGTATGCAGCAGCGTGGATCCCGCGAACAGCCTGCGTTCGCCCGGATCGGGTGCGTAGCGGCCCCAGCGCTGTACCGCGTCGTTGATCTCGAGTTCGGGCGGGCAGGGTAGCTCGGCCAGCGCGGCCATGGTCCGGGCCGTGGCCGCGAGATCCGCGTCGATCCGGTAATCGGCGAAATGTCCGGGTATATAATGGAATCCGAGTAGATCCCAGCCCCCGGCGGTGACGTGCCAGCGCATCGGCGGGCCGATCGGGGAGACGTAGGACCACAGATTCGCCTCGCGGCGTTGTGACCACACCTCCGGATCGTTCAGCGGAATGCCCTTGACGAAGGTGCGTTCTCGCGCGGTTTCGAGGACGGCGGCGAGATGGCTGCTGAATCCCGCGTTGACCGGATCCACTCGCAGGATCGGACCGGTCAACACCTCGACCGCGGCCCGCGCGGTCTCCGGTATCTGCTCCCAGCTGTGCCGCAGCGGCGAAGTCTGCGCGCGATCGACTGTCACTCTCGAAGATCTACCGCGAATTCGCCACTGAGGCAAGCCAACTCCGATTTCGTATTTACCGATGCACGATCGGATGTACGAACGTTCGTGCGGCGCGCCGCGCGGCGAGTGATCCGATCGCCTACCGAAGGTTATCGCCGCAGGTGAGGGCTTTGTTAGGGCATCGGGGCCGAAAAGTGTGATGGCACAGGAATAGCGACCGGTCGGTCGGCATCGAAATGTTTGCTGATGGTGTGCCGCGCCTCGGCGTGTGCGGTCTCCGCACCCGGAATGTCCGTTGCCCGCCGCGATCGCGATGATCGCGCTCGGGTGGCGTGCGCGCGGTCCGGGCGGTCTCGAACCGGACTCACCGCGCATACGATCGGAAAACGACCACGCGGCAACACATTCGGCGGACGTACGCTCGAACAACGCGGTGTGGCGGACTCATTTTCGGGGTGGGTGCGCGGTTGGAGGCACCGGGGTGAGTTCGTCTGGGGGTGCGTGATGCGTACTTGGCGTGTCCTGCTCATTGTCATCGCACTGGTCTGCGGCCCGGCCGCGGGTGTCGGATATGCCGGGCCGATACCCGCCGCGCCGAATCCGCCCGCGCTCCCGGCGATTCCGGCGCTGCCGGGTATCAATACGGCCGCGGTGCAGCAGTGGATCAACGCGGTGGTGCCCGCGCCGCCGATCGTGCCGCCGCCGGATCCGATCGCGGCCGCACCGGGGACCTCGGCGGATCTGGTGCGACTGCAACAGGCGGTGATGCCCTCGAATGTCGGGGATCCGATGTTCGACCAGTGGCCCGCGAATCTGGCCGCCGAGACGCCCGGCGCGATCATCGCCGCCCGCGATGTGACCGCGACGGCCGCCGCGGTGCTGGCGGTTCCGGTCCGCCAGGCGCTGTTGCTGAAATTCCGGACCACGGACGCCTACGGCGGACCCTCCTTCGCCACCGCCACCTTGGTGATTCCGGCGACGGCCTGGTCCGGGCCGGGGGAGCGGCCGGTGGTGGTGAACAACCTGGCGATCGACGCGCTCGGACGCGCCTGCACCCCGGGTTACACACTGGCCCACGGGTTCAACTCACACTCGAGCGCCGGTGACGACCTCCCGCCGACGACGCAGCTGGCGGTCCTGCGCGGTTACGCGGTGCTGATTCCCGATCACGAGGGACCGCGAATGGCCTATGCCGAACCATATGTCGCCGGACACGCGGTACTCGATTCGATTCGCGCGGTGCGCAATCTTCGCCCGGAGGAATTCGGCGCCAGCCGTTTCGCCATGCACGGTTACTCCGGCGGCGCGATCGCCACGCGCGGCGCGGTCGGGCTGATCGATTCCTACGCACCGGAATTGGCGACGGTGATCGTCGGCGCGGCGCTGGGCGGCGTACCGGTCGACTACCGGATGCTGGCGGGCAGTATGAACGCGAATCTGGCCTCGGGGATCTTCCTGGCCGCGACCTTCGGGGTGGCGCGGGAACGTCCGGAGATCCTGGGCCGGATGAACAATCTGGCGCGCTGGGCGGCGATCTCGCCGTTGAAGGACACCTGTGACAGCACCTTCGCCCCGATCGGCCTGCTGATGCTGCCCGCCGACGTGGCCGCGGACATGCCCGACGCGCTGCACAGTCCGCTGGCCGACCGGATCTACGCGGTCACCGCCATGAACGGGATGAAATCGCCGGTGCCGCTGTATGTCTACCAGGGGCAACAGGAGTTCTGGATTCCGGCGCAGGGCGCGCACGACTACTACCTCCAGCAGTGCGCGCTCGGCGCGCGGGCGCAGTATCGGAGTGTATTGGGCGAACATCTGATCGCCGACGCGCTCGGTTATCCGGAGGCCGCGGCCTGGTTGGATCAACGGTTGCAGGGGATTCCGGCTCCCGACGAGTGCTGAGATATGCAGTGCGGCACCGGGATTCGGCCCGCGAGAGCGGGTTCTCGGGCGTCGCGCGGTGATGTCCGGGAATTCGCTGTGAATTCCGGCGGATAGCTGTCGCCGACGGGCATTTGTGTGTCGCCCCTAGACGTTCGGTGGGCGATTCATGAATTGTCATCGGATACCGGCAACGCATCGCTGGATGGGTTCCGTAGCCGTATCGTTATCCGCACGCGCCGCCGGTGTTTGCGCGGTCGACGGCGCGAGCAGGTGTTCGGCACCGTACCCGGAACAGGAAGGAGTGCGCCGGTTCGGTTCCCGCACCGACCACTGCCGGGTGGTGCCCCGAAACCACCCACCCGGTGAACGTACCTCCGCACCATGGCAACCGGACTTCCAACCCCTCCCGCCAACTGGTGCGCGTGCGTGTGGATCCGACCCGCCGGACGCAACCCTCACCCCAGCGTCCGGCGGGGTTTCCGCGCCGGTCATTCCCTTGTGACCACCGAGGATGCGCTGCCTTGTTTCGAAGGAGTACGTGTGAGTACGGCCCGGATCGATCGGGATCATGCGCGCGGGCTCGCGCGCGACGCGGGTTCCGGCGTCTCATGACCACGCGTACGCCCCTCGTTGTGGCCGCGGCGCTGGTGGCCTGCGCGATTCTCGCCGCGCCCGTGAGCGCCGATCCGGTACCGCCAGGCCTCGGCTCGGAGTCGAGCCGATCGGCGCTGGTCAGCACCGAGACCCGCGGGCCGCACTGGGAACGCCTTTATGTGCGTTCGGCATCGATGAGCCGGGTGATCCCGGTGGACGTGCTGCGCGGTGCGGGACCGGGACCGCGTCCCGCGCTGTATCTGCTGGACGGCGTGGACGGCTCGCCCACCTCCGACTGGCTGACCAAGGGCCACGCCGACGCGTTCTTCGCCGACAAACCGGTGGATGTCATCCTGACCGGTGACGGCGTCGGCAGCATGTACAGCGATTGGCAGCATTACGACCACACCCTGGGCCTGAACCGCTGGGAGACGTTCCTGATCGATGAGCTGCCGCCGATCGTGGAGGCGTATCTGCACTCCGACGGTCGTCGCGCGGTGGCGGGGGTGTCGATGGGTGCGCAGGGGGCGATGATGCTCGCGCAGCGGCATCCGGGTTTCTACCGTGCGGTGGCCGGAATCAGCGGATGTTATTCCACGGCAGACGATATCGGCGAGGCGCTCACTCGCATCACCGTGGCCTCGCGCGGTGGTAATCCCGAGAATCTGTGGGGGCCACCGAATTCCCCGGCCTGGCTCGCCCACGACAGTTTCCTGAGCGCGGCGAAACTGCGCGGCACCGCGATCTATCTGTCGGCCGCGACCGGGGTTCCGGGGCTGCCCGATCTGGAGACGATCGCCGATTCCGCGAATGTGGTCGGCGCGTTGCAGCAGTCCGGTGGCGGCGCCGCGCTCGAGGCCGGTGCGCTCCGGTGTACCCAGCGGTTCGCGGAACGTCTTGCGCAACTGCGGATTCCGTTCACCGTCGAATACGAGCCGACCGGGACGCACGCGTGGTCGTCCTTCGCCGCGGAGTTGCCGTCGGCATGGGATGCCATTGCGAAGGCGTTCCACGGTCAGGCCAGCAAGATCACCGTTGCGACGCGCTGAGCGTCGGCGTTCGGTACTTCCGAACCTTCCTCGTCTTTTTCATGCCCATATCGCGGTTGTGCACTCTCACCGGGACCGCCCGGTGCGCTAGTGAGTTTTCGAAGAGCCCTGGTCGCACCGTATCGAGCCGCCCTGCCCGGAACCTAGCGTGAGCGCAGTTTCCGATGCCCGGATATCGCTTGCCGGGCAACGGAACCGAGAACACCGTGGTTCAGCAGGAAGGTTTGGAATGAGACGAACTACCCGTGTCCGGTCGTTACGCGCCGTGGTTCTCCTGGGCGTCACACTGCTCACCGTCGGTTTCGGCAGCGTCGGTGCGAGCGCCGCCCCGGCACCGGCACCGGCCCAGCGTCCGACCGGGCAAACGCTCGCCGATTTCATCGCGAAGGGGTTGAAGAACAAGGCCGCCAAGCCGATCGTCGATACCGGTAGCGCCGGTACGGGTTCGGCGTGCACCTCGGGCAGCGGCGCGGGGTCGGGCAACGGGTCCGGTGACTGCTACGGCGGTTCGGGCTCGAGTTCGGGCTCGCAGGGCGGAACATCCTCGGACACAGTCGGTTACGGCCCGGCGAGCACCGCGTTCCTGGCCGCCTTCGGTTATGCGCTGCTGCATCCGAACGTGGCGCCGCCGGGCACCAACGACTGGGGCTGCAAGCCGACCGCGCAGCATCCCGAGCCGGTGGTGCTGGTGCACGGGACCTGGGAGAACGCGTACGACAACTTCGCGTACATCAGCCAGCCGATCAAGAACGCCGGGTACTGCGTCTACACGTTCAACTACGGTCAGTCGAATCTGCTGGCCGGTGGCGGTCTGGGGTCGGTGCTGCCGGGTGCGAACGGTACCGAGAACATCCCGGATTCGGCCAAGCAGCTCTCGGCGTTCGTCGATCGGGTGCTCGCGGCCACCGGTGCGCCGAAGGTGAATATCGTCGCCCATTCGCAGGGCGGGCCGATGTCGCGGTGGTACCTGAAATTCGAGGGCGGTGCGGCCAAGGTCGATCACGAGATGACTTTCGGCGCAACCAATCACGGTACGACCCTGGACGGGATCGGCGCGTTGGGGCGCGCGGTCAACAACTTCGGCATCGATGTGCTGGGTCTGGTCGAGATCTTCGTGGGGCACTCGGGAATTCAGCAGACCGTCGGTTCGGACTTCATCAACAAGCTCAACGCGGGCGGTGACACCGTGCCCGGGGTGAACTACACGGTTGTGGGGACCCGCTACGACGAGGTCACCACGCCGTACACGCTGACGTTCCTGCAACCCGGTCCGGGTGCGACGGTGCACAACATCACCCTGCAGGACGGCTGTGACCAGGACCTGTCCGATCATCTGACGATGATGTACTCGCCGCGGGTGCTCTCGATCATCCTCAACACTCTCGATCCGGGTGCGCCGCTGAAGTGCACCTTCAATCCGTGGCTGTTCGGTGGTGGCGGGAAGCTGTAGATCCTTCATCACGGGTTGCCTGCCGGGACGAATTATCGTGCCCGGCAGGCATACTCGCGTCCAATCACCTTGTCCGGTCGAGGCCGGGCGTGGCATCGAGAGTTTTCATGAATCGAAATATATTGCGTACCAGTGTGTTAGCGGCCGTGGCGAGCGTGGTGGCGGCTGTGCTGGCCGCCGCGCCCGGTGCGGCCGACGCTCCCGACGGCTCGGCGGTGACGGGCACCTGGCCGGTGAACGCGAATACCGTTCAGCTGCGCGTACATTCGGCCGCGATGAACACCAACATCATGGTGAACGTCCAGCGTCCGGCCGATCCGAAAGCGCCCGCGGGGGTGCTGTATCTGCTCAACGGCGGTGGGGGAGGGCAGGATTCGGCGACCTGGCAGCGTAATACCGATGTGCAGCGGTTCCTGTCGGGTAAACAGGTGATCGTGGTGCAACCCGTCGGCGGGCGGTGGAGTTACTACACCGACTGGCGGGCGCGGGATCCGAAACTCGGTCTGTACAAATGGAAGACGTTCCTGACCGCGGAACTGCCGCCGCTGATCGCCGCGAATTTCGCCACCACCGGTGCGAATGCCGTTGCGGGACTGTCGACTTCGGGTACCTCGGTACTACAGCTGCCGATCGCGAAACCCGGCCTGTACCGCGCGGTCGCCGCCTACAGCGGATGTGCGCAGATCAGCGATCCGATCGGGCGGGAATTCGTGAAACTCGCGGTCGAGGACTGGGGCGGCGGGGACACGGTGAACATGTACGGACCCGACGACGATCCGATGTGGGCCGCCAACGATCCGTACGTGCACGCCGCCGGGCTGCGCGGGCTGAAACTGTTCGTTTCGAGTGGTTCGGGCATACCCGGGATGTACGACACCTACAACGGCCCGCACATGCTGCCCGGGGTGTCGGGTTACGCCGATCAGATGGTGATCGGCGGCGTCATCGAGGCGGCGGTGAACTGGTGTACGCACAATCTGCGCACCCGTCTCGGACAACTCGGCATCCCCGCGACCTTCGATTTCGAACCGGCGGGCACGCATTCCTGGGGATATTGGCAGGATGCGCTGAAACGATCCTGGCCGGTGCTGGCGGCGGGGCTCGGCGTTCCGGCGTGAACCGGGACCCCGGCGTCCGGGTCGTACACTCGGTGCCGTACACCTGGATGCCGGTGTCCGGGCGGGGCTGCGATCCGGGGCCGTTCGGTCGGCAGGGTGAGTGATACGGACGAGGTGGTCGAGAGCGATGCGGACGGCGAGCGAGGAGATGGTCGGCATATCGGGCAGCACGCGGTGGGACGGTCGCGCGGATGCGGCGGGCGCACGGTGACGGCGGAATCGGTGACGGCCTCGACTCCGTCGGATGAGCGGGTGGTGCGTCCGGCACTGGAGAAATTCGGGTTCGCGGAGTTCCGGCGGACCGCGGTCATCGGCTCGGTGCTCGGCGGCTGCACGCTGCGCCGGGTGATGCGCGGCGGGCTGCGCAGGGCCAAGCGGCGGCACGCCATGGCCGACGGCGTGGTCGACGGCTTCGAGATGCTCGGCCCGATGTTCGTCAAGCTCGGGCAGTTGATCGCCTCCTCGCCGGGTGCGTTCCCGCCCGAACTCGCCGACGCCTGTCTGCGCTGCCTGGACGACGTGCCGCCGTTCCCCGGCGTGGATGCGCGCAGGATCGTCGAGGCCGATCTGGGGCATCCGATCGAGGAGTTGTTCCGCGAGTTCGACAACACCCCGCTGTCGGCGGCGTCGGTGGCGCAGGTGCACGGGTGTGTGCTGGCCGACGGGCGACCCGCGGTGGTGAAGGTGCAGCGGCCCGATATCGCGCGGCGGATGATCGTGGATCTGCGCGCGGCGTTCCGGTTGGCGCGGATGATGGAGCGGCGGTCGGAGAACGCGCGGGTCGCCAATGTCGGTGGCGTGGTTCGCGATCTGTACGAGACGACCGTCGCCGAACTGGATTTCCGCAACGAGGCGGCCAATCAGGCCCGCGCCCGGGAGAATCTGCACGCCTTCGGCGACAACGCCGGGGTCGCGATTCCCGAGGTGTATCCGGAGTATTCGGGGCCGCGGGTGCTGTGCATGGAACGGATGAGCGGGCTGCCGCTGGACCGGTTCGACGATATCCGCGCGGCGTATCCGGATCCGGAGTTGCTGATCCGGCGGTTGGTCAAGGCGTGGCTGGAAAGCGTTGTGGTGCACGGGCTTTTCCACGGCGACGTGCACGCGGGCAATCTGTGGCTGCTGGACGACGGGCGGGCGGCGATGCTCGATTTCGGGATCGTCGGCACGATGACGCCGCCGTGGCGGGATTTCGTGCGCGCGCTGTTCCACGCCAGTGCCATCGACGGGGATTTCCGGCCGGTGGCGCGCGCGTTGCGGGAGTTGGATCTGGTCGAGGCCGATGCCGGTGACGATGCGACCATCGGCCGCCAGCTGGCGACCGCGCTCGCGCCGGTGCTGTCGGGCAAACTCGCCAAACTGGATATGGGCAAGGTTGCCGCGCGGCTGGTCGAATTCGGTAAGCGGCGTGGCGCTTTCGGTCCTGAGCAGCTGATTCTGATGGGTAAGCAGCTCGGGTATTTCGAACGCTACGCTGTTGCGCTGGCGCCGGGCTGGCGGTTGGGGCAGGATCTGTACCTGTTCCGCAATGTATTTCCCGACGAGGTGGTCGCCAAGGCCGCCGCGGAGGGTGTCGAACTTCCCGCGGACTAGTTGATCTCCGGCCTGTCGATCCCGGTCGTGAGCTACGGTGCTGTACCGGATTTTTTCATGCAGGCCAACCGATCATGTGCCGACGGAGGACAGCGATGGACGGGCCCGACACCTACAGCTGGGAAATCACCTACACCAGGTTCGACGGCACCAGCCGGGTGGATCGCGGTGGGGGACAGTTCGGTTCGCCCGAGGAGGTCACCGGCCGGGTCTGCCGCACCTTCATCGAGGTGGGTACCGCGCTGTTCGACGTCAGCTGTGACGAGATCACCGAGCAGCACTACCACGATGTGCTGGACGCCCTGGTCGAGGATCGTCCCGAGCCGGGGCAGCCGGTCCAGCGCGTCGGCGCGGTGATCTTCGATCACGAAGGCGCGGAACGGATGTCGTTGGCCGCGCCGCTGGTCTACCGCACGGTGAGCGTGACCGATGTCGAGGACTATCGCGAGCAGTTGGCCGAATGGGATCGTCGTGACGCCGAACGTCGCGCCCGCCGCGCCAAGGCCGCCGCGGACGCGGGCCGCCCCAGCATCCAACCCCTCGATCCCCGGCTCCGCGGCTTGATCTCCAACCTGCATCTCGAGGCCGACACTGTCCGCGAGGAGATCTTCACCCCCGACCACTGCCGCGAACAGCTGGCCCTGGCCGAGAACACGGTGTCGGCCGCCACCGCCGCCCGGACCGCCGCCGAAGCCAGTGGCAACATCCCCGAAGCGGCCCACGCCCACGCCTACATCCAGCGCTGGCAACCCCGCATCACCCGCTGGGCCAGCATGCTCGAACTGACCACCGAGGCGTACATGGATGCCGCCGCCGTCGACGCGGAAGCCGAACGGCTGGCGAACATTCCGCCGATCGAGGACTGAGGGACGCCACTTCCGCACGGACCGTGGGTGGCGTCGACGGCGTGCCCGCGAGGATCCGGGTGGCGGGATCCAACTCTCGGCCGCTGTGGTGGCGGCCGAACACGGTACCTCATCGCGGTGGGTGGGTTGATCGAACACCACCCTCATCACCCGTGTTCTGTCCGATTCGTGAAAGCTGTTCCACCACAGCAGATTCGGGAGTCGGCCGTCGCTGTTCGCCGACTGATCATGGTTCGGCGGCGTCCCGGGAGCGAGGCGGTCGCAGGCCGTCCAGCACGATGGTGACACGGCGGGTTCGGTCGGTGTCGCCGGGAGCGGGGTGGGCGTCGACGGCCAGCACCGCGGCGGCGATGGCGTGGATGTCGGCCAAGTCGACGTCATCGCGGATGGTGCCCTGAGCTTGGGCCTGTTCGAGCAGGTGAGTGAGTTCGGCGTCCATCTGCCGACCCGCCTCGCGCATCTCCTCGGTACTACCGGCCTCCTCGAAAACCGCTGCCATGGAACGGTTGTCGCGAGCATTGACGACGGTCGCGGTGAGAAACGCCAGGAAGGCGTCGCCGGGGTCGTGTTCGGCGCGCAGGTCCTGTGCGAGTTGCGTCAGTTCGTGGAGTCGGTCGGTGATGATCGCGGCGAACAGGGCCTGTTTGGTGGGGAAGTGGCGGTGCACGGTGCCCTGGGCGACGTTCGCGCGGCGGGCGATCTCGCGCAGATTCGCCTGGGGGCCCAGGTCGTCGAAGGCGGATCGGGCCGCGGCGAGGATCTTGGTGCGGTTGTCGCGCGCGTCGGCACGCAGCGGGCGGTCGGGCACCGGCACACTCCCGTCTGGTAAGCGGGTCATCTGACCCGTATAGTTTCAAGCGGGTCAAATGACCCGGTTCATTTCGGAGATTACAGGGGTTCGTATGTTTCTCGTGACCGGAGTCGGCGGCGAACTGTTCGGGCGGCCCGTGCTGGATGGGTTGCGGCGGTTGGTTCCCGATGTGGACATCGTCGGTGGCACTCGTGATCCGGAGGCGGTCGGTGCGCTGGCCGGGTCCGGAATTGCCTTGCGGCGCTTCGATTTCGATGTGCCCGACTCGATGATGGCCGCGTTCGACGGGGTGACGGCGGTGCTGATCAACGGCACCAACTACGGCACCCCGGCCGAGCGTCGGGGCGTGCAGCATGCCGCGGCGATCCGGGCGGCCGTGGCGGCGGGTGTGCCGCGCATCGTCTATGTGAGTTGGCCCGATCCCGAGCAGTATCCGCCGCCGATGATGTCCGACTTCGCGGCTTCGGAAGCGTTGCTGCGCAACCTGTCCGGGGAGGCGACGATTCTGCGCACCACGTACGGGCTGGCGCAGACGGTCGGTCGTGATGTGGCGACGGCGATCGGCGCGGGGGTGCTCGCGGCTCCGGCGGGGCGGGCGCGCTGTGCTCCGGCGCACATCGATGATCTTGCCGAGGCTGCCGCGCGGGTGCTCGTCGACGATCGGTATCGCGGGCGGTGTTGCACGTTGACCTCGGCGGACAGTGTCGACTGGGACGATCTGGCGGAGTTGGCGGGGACGATTGCGGGGAGGCGGATCGAATATCGGCCCGTCGGGGATGAGGAGTTCCTGAATATGGTTGTCTCACAGGGGATTTCGGGGGAGATGGCCGATGTGCTGCTCGGGGTTTATCGCGCGTTTCGTGAGGGGTGGACCGGGACTCCTGGCGGGGATCTGGGCGAGATTCTGGGGCGTGTGCCGCGGCCCGCGCTGGACGCCGTATCTGCGGTCGTCGCCCGGTGACGGGATCGTTCAGGAATGGTTGCGCGCAACTTAGTTGTGTACTACATTGTTGGACGTGACCGATCAACTGGCTCTGGATCAGCAGCTGTGCTTCGCGCTGTACTCCGCATCGCGGTCGATGACGGCGGTGTACCGGCCGAAGCTGGAGGCGATGGGGCTGACCTATCCGCAGTATCTGGTGATGCTGGCGCTGTGGGAGCAGCGGGAGGGTCGCAGCGTCGGGGAGTTGTGCGCGGCGCTGAAGTTGGATTCGGGCACGTTGTCGCCGCTGCTCAAGCGGCTCGAAGTGGCTGGTTTGGTGACGCGGAATCGTTCGGCGGTCGATGAGCGCCGCGTCGAGATCGAGCTCACCGAATCCGGTCGGGCGCTGCGGGCACGCGCCTGCGGCATCCCGGCCGAGATCGGCGAGGCCGCCGGAATGTCATCGGAAGATATCGGGACGCTGTACGCACTGCTGCAGCGCCTCAACGGCGCATTGAGCGCCCATACCGCGAAGGAGAACTGAGATGCAGGTCCTGTACACGGCAGAGGCGCTGTCCACCGGCGACGGCCGCAACGGTCACGTCCGCACCACCGACAACAAAATCGATGCGGCCCTGGCCTTCCCGAAGGAGATGGGCGGCTCGGGCGAGGGCACCAACCCGGAGCAGCTCTTCGCCGCCGGATACTCGGCGTGCTTCCACTCCGCGCTGCGCATGGTCGGCACCAAGGCCAAGGCGAACATCGACGACTCCGCCGTCGGCGCCCGCGTCGGCATCGGCCCCAACGACGAGGGCGGCTTCAAGCTGGAAGTGACCCTCGAGGTCACCCTCCCGCACCTGACCCGCGACCAGGCCCAGGAACTGGCCGACGCCGCCCACCAGGTCTGCCCCTACTCCAACGCCACCCGCGGCAACATCGACGTCCGCGTGATCGTCGCCGAGGACTGATCTCCCCGGGGAACGGGCCGCGTCGTCATGGACGACGCGGCCCGTTCTCGTTGTCCCGGAGGGCAATTCGAAGTCACTGCGTGTTCGACTTCAGGACCGCAAGCTATGTAGAGTCAGGGACTATGGCCGATCGTTCACTCCCGCCCCAGGGAGGGGCGGTCGGTTCTATCTTCCTGACAACCTCCGTTGTGTGGGTTACTCATCGGGCCGCGTTCAGATGCCGAAGTGTGGCTGATCGGCGGGAACGAGACGTTGCGCCTGGATCAGGCGGGTCTTCGCCTGGCGTTTGACCGCGCAGATGGTGACCGGACAGTCGATGTGCCACTGCATGATTCGGTGGGCGAGTTCGATCGACATCACTGCCAGCGGTGCGTGATCGGTCGGCGGAAGGATTTCGACCACGGTCCGTCACCTCGCGGCCGGATCGGTGGACGCCCAGGCGCGCAACGCATCCCGGACGCGGTGGATCAGCTCCGGGGTCGGATCGTCCACCTCCGGTAGCGTGCCCGCGTCCGGGCAGTTCGCCGACCACGCCCAGTGGGCGCCGGGTGATCGCCGAGGCAACGCGCAATCCGGTTGGGATTTCAACATGGTTCCGCCCCTTCATATTTCATGGCGTCGATTGGGATCCCGCGACGACGAAACACCTCACTCGCCGACCTGCGGACGAACGACGCGGACTCGGGTACGCTGTGGATCGAGCCGCATCCGAGGGCCAATTCGGTTGAGTGGCTTGCCGATCCGTTTCCCCTGTCGCCGGGGTGTCTCCAGGAGAACACTGGATAAACCGAGATCTCAAGCGCACCATGCACATGCATCTCAGGTTTTCCGAAACCCCAGAGCGGTTCGCAGCGTTCCATTCGATTTCTCTCATCATGCAAACCGCCATCGCTCACCATGCAAACGGAGGGACCGTGACGACGAACGACAGCAGCGATGACAACTCGACTACATTGCCGCGCCGACAGCTGGGTCAATACCTCAAGGAGAACCGGTTGGGCGCCGGTCTGAAACTCGAAGAGGTCGCACCGCTCATGCAATGGTCCGCGTCCAAACTGTCGCGTATCGAAGCGGGCAAGTCTCCGAACGTGCGGGTCATCGACGTCGAAGCGCTGTGCGGGATTTACGACATCGAGGATGCGGAGGTGGTGGCCGGACTCGTCGGCCTGGCGAAGCAGAGCGCTGGAAAGAGTTGGTGGCAGGCGTATGACGACATCATGAGCGGCAATTTCGACCTCTATGTCGGCATGGAATCCAGCGCCAAACATATCCAGATCTTCCGGCCTGACACGCCGAGTGGACTATTCCAGACAATGGCCTACGCTCGCGCGGCGGACCGAATCTACTTCTCGGATATCACCGACGAAGAACTCGATCGCCGCATCGAGCTGAAGACAAAACGTCAAGCGCTGATCACACGAAAGACCAATGCGCCGACGATCGAGCTGGTGCTGCAAGAAGGCGCTCTGCGAACGGTGCTCGGCGGACCGGAAGTGATGCGCGATCAGCTGATTCACCTGGCAAATATGCCGATCAACGTGACTGTCAGAATCCTGCCGTTCACAGCGGGCTTTCCGCTCGGCACCGCGCCCGGCCCCTTCACGATCCTGGACTTCGGTCAGGATGTGAAGGGACGCAAGGTATCTCCGACTGTGGTCTACATCGAGTCTTACGCTGGCGACATGTACCTGGAGCGCACCAAGGATGTGGGCAGGTATCGTCGGGCGTACGACGTCATGCAGCAATCGTCGCTTGACGTCGCGTCCAGCAAACGCCTGTTGAGGCAGGTAGCGAAGGAGTACCGAGCGTGAATGTCGACCTGACGGGGGCCAAGTGGTTCAAGTCCAGCCGCAGCAATGCTGGTAAGGATTGCGTGGAGGCAGTCTTCCTCGATCGCGGCCTGGTAGGTGTCCGCGACTCCAAGAACCCGACAGGCCCAGCCCTGATCTTCACCCCCAGCGAGTGGGACGCCTTCACCGCAGGCGTCACACACGGTGACTACGACCGCTCCTGAGAAGATCCGACGGCCCGGTTCCATCTCGGAGCCGGGCCGTCAATCCCCGATGTGTCGCGGTCGGGGCTGAGGGGGTTTCCCGGGTGGGATCAGCGGCCGGTGACGGTTTGGCCGGGGCGGAGGACCGTTCCGCATTCGCCGGTCTTCTGGTAGTCGGGCAGCAATACGCGCTGGAAGGGATTCTCGAGACGGTCGGCAAGGAGGTGGCCGGATTCGGAATCCATGTCACCGCAATCGAACCCGGGTCGTTCCGGACCGATTGGGCGGGGCGTTCGATGGTGCGGGCCGAACGCAGATTCGCTGACGCGGCCGGGCAACATCACGACCGGCCTCATCCGACGGTCCGTGTTCATCGGGCGTATCGGCGGTAGTGCCGCATTCGTGCCGCGATGATGATAGATCTCTCGTATCTTCTCACCAAGCATACGGAAGGCGGCAAAGGTGACCGAAGAGATCGGTGCGGACTACGTGATCGTGGGCTCGGGTTCGGCGGGTGCGGTGCTCGCCGCGCGATTGAGTGCGGATCCGGCGCGGTCGGTGGTGGTGCTCGAGGCCGGCGGGGAGGACAAGGACAAGTTCATCCACATTCCGGCCGGTTTCGCCAAGCTGTTCCAGACCGATTACGACTGGAACTATTTCACCGAGCCGCAGGCCGGTCTGGACGGCCGGTCGGTGTACTGGCCGCGCGGGAAGACCTTCGGCGGGTCGTCGTCGTTGAACGCGATGATGTGGGTGCGCGGATTCGAGGCCGATTACGAGGACTGGGCGCAGGCCGCGGGGCCCGGCTGGGGATTCGCCTCGGCCGTCGAGCATTTCCGCGCCATCGAGAACGTCGAGGGTTCCACCCGCGAGGATCACGGCAGCGACGGACCGTTGCACGTCTCTCACCAGCGCAGCCCGCGCTCGGCCACGTCGGTGTTCCTGCGTGCGGTCGCCGAACGCGGCTACACCGTGGAAGAGGCGAATCTGCCGGAGCCCCAAGGCTTCACGCAGACCATGGTGACCCAGCGCGGCGGCCGGCGCTGGAGCACCGCCGATGGATATCTGCGTCCGGCGATGAAGCGTCCCAACCTCACCGTGCTCGCCGAGGCGACCGCGACCCGGGTGCTGTTCGACGGGAATCGCGCTGTGGGCGTGGAATATTCACGCGGCGGTTCGCTGCGGACGATCACCGCGCGCAAGGAGGTCATCCTGTGCGGCGGCGCGATCAACACCCCGCAGCTGCTGATGCTCTCGGGGATCGGCGATCGCGCCGAACTCGACAGGCACGGCATCGAGGTACGACAGCACGCCCCCGAAGTCGGCGCGAATCTGCAGGACCATCTCGCTGCGGCCCTGGGATACCGGGTGGATTCCGATTCCCTGTTCGCCGCGGAGAAACCGGTCCAGCTGCTGAACTACCTGCTGCGTCACCGCGGAATGCTCACCTCCAATGTCGGTGAGGCGTACGGATTCGTCCGCAGCACATCCGAATTGGACCATCCCGACCTGGAGTTGGTGTTCGCTCCGGCTCCGTTCTTCCACGAGGGGCTGCAGGATCCGACCGAACACGCCGTCGTGCTGGCCGCGGTGCTGCTGCGCCCGTACAGTCGCGGCACGATCACCCTCGCTTCGAAGGATCCGCTGGCCAAACCGCTGATCGACCCGAAGTATCTCAGCGACGAGCGGGATCGCGCCGCACTCATGGCCGGTCTGCTGGCCTGCTGTGAACTCGCCGATACCGCGGCGATGAAGGAGGTGCTGCGCGGCCTGTGCTATCCGCCCGACGCCCCCGGCGCGCCGGAATCGGAAGAGACGCGGGCCATGGCCCTCAACGGCTATTCCCACACCCTCTACCATCCCGCCGGCACCTGTCGGATGGGTTCGGACGAGCAGAGCGTGGTGGATCCGCAGCTGCGGGTGCGTGGCGTGGAGGGCTTGCGCGTGGCCGACGCGTCGGTCATGCCCGTTCTGGTGCGGGGCCATACCCATGCCCCGTCCGTGTTCATCGGTTCGCGGGCGGCCGAATTGCTCTCGGCCGAATAGGTTTCCGGACGATGGAGGCGATCGGTGCACGGTCGCCGATCGCCTCTACGTCCCGGAAGTGAACTCGGAGAACAGAATTCAGCACGCGGCCAGGACACAGGCGGCGATGAATATCACCTGCAATGCCGTACGTGCCGGGAGCGGAACGGTTTTCAGGCCGACACCGGAGCGAGCCGCGCGCACGTTCGCCGGGAACATCGCGATCAGCATCAGGGCCAGGCAGATCGCCGCGATCGGCGCCACCGGCGGGATGAGAAGCCCTGCGGCACTGGCGAATTCGAGTATTCCGGTGACCGTGACCAGGGCTGCCGGGCCGGGCAGCCGCTCGGGGACCATGACGATCAGGGCCTCGCGCCGGGGCCGGAGGAAATGCGCGCTCGCGGTGAGGATGAACATCGCCGCGAGCCCCAGCCGGACCGCGTGTGGCCAGGAATCGAGCCAGCCCGCGTGCGGTAGCAGGCCGATGAGGCGGGCGATGCCGCCGACCAGGACGAGAACGACGAACGGTGCCATCAGGATCTCCTGAGCCGAGCCAATCTTGACAGTGGCTAGATTAGAATCGACGGGTGAACTTGTCAATGTCTAGATAGTGGTTCATGATCGGGACATGACGCGGAGCCGGTATCACCACGGGGATCTGCGGGCGGTACTGCTCGCCGAGGCCGCCGAACAGATCGCGACCGAGGGCATCGACGCGGTGTCGCTGCGCGCGCTCGCCCAACGCGCCGGGGTCTCGCACGCGGCCCCGGCACATCATTTCGGCAACCGCCAGGGCATGCTGACCGAACTCGCGATCGAGGGATTCGGCCTGCTCGCGGACGAACTACGCAGCGCCGGAGAGGATTTCCGCGAGGTGGCGATCGCCTATATCCGGTTCGCCCGACGGCACCCCGGCCACTTCGAAGTCATGTTCCGCCACGACCTGCTCGACACCGGCAACGAGCAATTGGCCACCGCCCGAGACCGTTCCGGGGAATTCCTGCGCGCGGGCGTCGCCCGAACCGGGGTGCACCCCGACCGTCGGCGCGATGTCGAACTCGCCGCCTGGTCCCTCGTGCACGGCTACGCGGCACTGTCCAGGGAAGGCGCACTGCGGGATTCGCGGCTCGGCGACGGCGACCCCGAAGACCTCGCCCGCCGCATGCTCGCCACCGTCGAGTTCGGCTGAGCATACCGCCGGCGGCCGGGCCCGATCGGTGGCCCCGTTGTCGGGGGTAACCAAATTGACAGCTGCCGAACTGTGCATCAGGATCAATCGGAGTCCATGGACATCGCCAGTAGGCGGAGGCTGTTGCCTTCCCTGGCAACATCTTTCGAACGTGGGTTCTGAGCAATGATCGAGGTAGTGCCGGTTCGGCCGCAGGCTTCCGTCGAAGTGCCGGGGGACGTGCGGCGTGGCTGGCCGGGGTGGACAGCGGTGGCCGCGGTGTTGAGCGGTGTGCTGTTGCTGGCCTGGCGGGCGGCGCAATACGGGCAGTGGGTGGTGGACGACGCGGGCATCACGTTCGCGTATGCCCGCAGCGTCGCGGCAGGTCTGGGGCCGGTGTTGCAGCCCGGTGCGCAACCCGTCGAGGGGTTCTCCGATCCCACCTGGCTGATGGTGCTCGTGGTGGGCAAGTGGTGTCATCTGTTCGATTCCGGATCGCTGTTCGGGATTCCGGATTTCGTGTTGTATCCCAAAGCGATCGGGTTGCTGTGCTGCGCCGGGATTCTCGTGGCCTGTCACGTCGCCGCGCGGCGGGTGACGCGGTGGCCCGCGCTGGTCACCTTCGCCGTGGGCGTTGTGCTGGCGATGATTCCGTCGTTCGTGATCTGGTGTTTCTCGGGGCTGGAGAACTCGCTGTTCGCGGTGGCGGTGTGCGTGCTGGCCGTGCGCATGTTCGTGGCGGTCTCGGAGGGGCGGCTGTGGACACCGGCGGTGGCGGTGACGGTCGGGGTGCTCGCGGCGTTCGCAGCGCTGACCCGGCCCGACGGACTGGTCTATCTGGCCGCGTATCCGGTGGTTTCGCTGGTACTCGTGCGGCGTGCCACCTGGCTCACCGCGCTGCGGCACGTGCTGTATTCCGTTGTCGCGTTTGCGATTCCGTTCGGTGCGTATCTGGTGTGGCGGATCGTGGAATTCGGTCGGCTGGTCGCGAATACGGCGGTCGCCAAGCATCAGGCGCTGCCGAGTCTCGACGAGCTGACCAGGGTGATGGATCTGGTGCACTACGCGGGCACGCCCGCGGTTGTCGCGGGTGTCGCGGTGGTAGTGGTCGCGCTCGTCTGGGCCGGTGAACGTCGGGAAAGGCTGGTGGCCCTGCTGGTTCCGCTGGTGCTGGCGATGCTCGCCTACTGCGTGCTGCGGCCGGATTGGATGGCGCAGTTCCGGTTCGCGACGCCGGTGTGGGCGCTGGCCGCGTTCGTCGTGGTGATCGCGGCGGCCGAGGTGCTGGCCGTGGTGGGTGCGCGTTGGCGGGTGGTGGCCGCGCTGGCGCTGGTCGCCGCGCTGATTCCGTCCGGGGTGGCGTGGGCGGGCGATACCGAGCGTTATCGCGCGAATTCCGATGTGCCGCTGTGCTGGATCGCCCTTCGCTTCGGCCGCTACTTCAACGGCTACGCCGACATCCTGCACCTGGACAAGGGCACCCTGCTGGCCCCCGACATGGGCGGAAGTTCACTGACCTCGCGGCTACGCCTGGTCGACATGGCCGGACTCACCGACGCCCGGATCGCCGACATCCGCGCCGGTAAGGCCGGAATCAACCTCGGCGACTACGTATTCGAGGACCTGCGCCCCACTTTCGTTCACTCCCACGGTGTTTGGATGGGCAGCGGCCTCACCGTGGACCCCCGCATGTCCCGGGACTACTACCGAATCCAGCAGTCCGAGAACACTTCCAGCCCCGACGAGGACTGGGTCCGCAAGGACGTCGTCCCCAGCGCCCGCCAACTCCAGCAACTCCGCGAGTACTCGAGCAACGTCCTCCCGCACCTGCTGCCCGACTACCAGAAGACCGGCGAATGCGGAACGGTCCTCCGCCCCGGCCAAACCGTCACCGGCCGCTGATCCCCTGGAACCCCCTCAGCCCCAATCGATCTCGCCGAGTGCCCGATCCATCCGATCCGCGAGCCCCAAGAACTCGTCACCCCACCCACTACTGATCGAAATCTCCTGAACAGCCCCCGTCGGCGCGAACAACAACGATATCTGCCGCACCGTCCCCCGATCCGGCCCCGGCGGCCGCACCCGCCGACTCAGCCCCCGAAGATCGGCGACCACCTCCGCCGGGTCGTCATACCCCGACCACGACACATCGGTATCCGGCCCGCCGACCACGTCGATCACCGCCTCGAGCACCCGCACGACCTCGTCGCGATCGATCCGATCCATGGTCCCGACCTCCGTTGTCGAATGCGTCCTGCTCAGTGAGCGTGACCGAGCAGGGTGTCGCGCATCGAACCCATACCGTATTTGTCGACGTCACTGGACATCGCCGCGACCTCTCGCAGGATCGGTGCGATGTCGACTCCCGCCTCGGCGGCCAGGCGGCAGTCTTCGTCGAGGGTCAGTATTTCGTCGCGGCTGTCCTCCCCGTGATCGCGGATCGACAGTTGCAGCAGACCCAGTCGGAAGCCCTCGGCCGTGGTGGCGTCCGTCGGGATGGCGGCGGCCCATCGAAACGACCGGTACCGCGCATAGAGCACGCGCAGCGCCGTCCGGAGCTCGGCATCACCGCGCGCGTATTCCGCCAGCACGGCGCGCACCAGCGCCACCACCTCGCCGCGAATCCCCGCCTGCGTCAGCGAATCCGGTGCCGCCCGCAACTTCTGCGCCCACTCCGCGTCTGACATGTCGATGGGGTACCGGGCAACCGGCTGTAGCAGCGCATCGAACTGCGCGAGGCGTTCCTCGATCTCCGCAAGTGTCACGGAAATCGAGCATAATCCGCGCCCCGTCTCATGAAAAGTATTGCGGCAAAACGGAATCCAGTCGGCGATGCGGTGTGCGAGGTGTCGGGTCAGTGCGTCGCGGAGTGGCTACAGCTAGTGTTGTGGATCTCCACCGGCATCTGCGTCGTCGCCGGGGCACCTTACGTTCGGCGGCAGGCTCTACGCGAGATGAATGACATCGCTTGTAGGACAGGATGATTGGGTGTCTGCGTGGGCCATGCTCGCTCGATGTTCGCCGTCGGATCGATCCGCCGCTGGTGGTGTGGCGGCGGCGGATCGGTCGGTCGCGAATTACTCGCTGTCGGGGCGGGTGAGGAAGGCGAGGACCGCGCTTTCCCAGGCGGCTTTCTGTTCGATCATGACCCAGTGGCCGCAGTTGGGGAAGATGTGGATTTCGCCTCGGGGGAGGGTACGGAGGGGGAGCAGGGCCATGTCGACGGGGCTTACTCGGTCGTCTCGGCCCCAGGTGATGAGGGTGGGGGCGGTGATTTTGTGGAGCATGGCCCAGTAGGGGGGTTGGTTGGAGGTGGCGGCGGCTGCGGCGGTGGCGGTCATGGCCCGGCGGCTGTACATGCGGCGGGCCGATTCGAGGGTTTTGGGGTCGGTGGCCAGGGCCCAGCGTTCCTCGACCATCTCCTCGGTGATGATGCCGCGGTCGTAGACCATGGAGTGCAGCCAGGCGATGAGGGCTTCGCGGGTGGGGTTGTCGGTGAAGTCCATCAGCAGGTTGATGCCTTCGCCGGGGCCGGGGCTGAAGATGTTGCGGCCGACGCCGCCGATGGTGACGATGCGGCGGAACAGATTCGGTTGTGCGATAGCGAGATTCGCCGCGACGATGCCGCCCATCGAGTTGCCGATCACGTCGACCTGCTCCAGGCCCAGCCCGGCCAGGAAACGCAGCACCGAGGCGGGCGCGGCCATCATCGGATGCTGATCGGTCGGATCGCTCACCCCGAAACCGGGGAATTCCAGTGCCAGACAACGGAAATGCTCGGCGAAGACCGCGAGATTGCCACGGTAGTCGCGCCAGCCGGAGACACCCGGCCCGGAGCCGTGCAGCAACAGCAGCGGCGGGCCGTCACCGGCCTCGTGATAACGCAGCACCCCTTCGTCGGTGTGCAACTCCCGCAGCGTGTTCTCGTAAGTCAAGTCGGCCATCGCGGTGGGTCCGCCCTTTCTCCGGTCGAGTGCGATCCCTGCGGACGTTAGGGCATGGACGGTGTGCGGCGATAGCCGCCGTACCGCTTACCGAGACCCTCGCGTCAGGACTCGGCGGCGAGATCGGCGTCGCGCGTTTCGGGACCGGGCACTCGTGCGGCCCGCAGGTGAGTCAATCAGTGATTGAATCATCGTTTGAACTATGCTTCACTCGGTGCATGGCTGAGCAGGTGCAGAACTCGGCGGGTACCCGTGAGCGGCTACTCGCCGCCGCGGAACAACTACTGCTGACCGGGCGGTACGACGAGGTGTCGGTGCGGGGGATCTGCGCGGCGGCGGGCGCGAATTCCGCTGCGGTGCACTACCATTTCGGCTCCAAGGAGGCGCTCGTCGCGGCGCTGATCGAGGACCGGCTCGGTGCGCTGTGGGACACCCGGCTCACCGAGTTGGTCGCGCGGCAGGCGGGCGTGGCGGAGGTCGTCGACGCGGTGATCGAGCCGTTCGTGGACCTGGCCGCGGACCCCGTCGGGCGGTTGCACCTGCGGTTGATGGCGCAATTCGTGCTCGGCCGCCGGCCGATGGGCTTCAGCCGGCCCTGGTTCCGCCTGGACACCTGGGACGGGATGCTGCCCGGCCTCGGCGAACGCGAGAGCCGCCGCCGCTGGATGCTCGCCTTCGACCTGATCATCATGCGCTTCGGCAACCTCGAAGCGCCGGGTTCGGACCTGTCCACGGGCGCGGTGGCGACGCTGCGCGATTTCGTGGTGGCCGGATTGACCGCTCCCACAGGAGAAAACCGATGAACGACATATTCGCACCCGCGCAACTGGGCCCGATCACGTTGCGTAACAGGGTGATCAAGTCCGCGACCTTCGAAGGACGCACCCCCGACGCCCTGGTGACCGACGAGCTGATCGGCTTCCATCGCGAAATCGCCTCCGGCGGTGTGGGTATGACGACCGTCGCCTACTGCGCCGTCGCGCCGGGCGGCCGCACCGACCGGCATCAGATCTGGATGCGTCCGGACGCGCTGCCCGGATTACGCAGGCTCACCGATGCGGTGCACGCCGAGGGCGCGGCCGTCAGCGCCCAGCTCGGCCATGCCGGACCGGTCGCGAACGCCGCGTCCAACCGGTTCCCGGCCCTGTCTCCCAGTCGTATGTTCAGCCCGCTGGGTATGCGGATGATGAAGGTGCCCGACGGATCGGAGATCGCCGAACTCGTTGCGGCACATGCCGATGCGGCCCGCTACGCCGAGCAGGCCGGATTCGACGCGGTGGAGATCCACTTCGGGCACAACTATCTGGCGAGCGCGTTCCTGAGCCCGCTGCTGAACCGGCGCACCGACCGGTACGGCGGGTCCGCGGAGAACCGCGCCCGGATGGCCCGCGAGATCGCCCGCGCCGTGCGGGACGCGGTGGGCGGGCGGCTCGCGATCACGGCCAAGCTGAACATGGTGGACGGTGCGCGCGGCGGCCTCGACCTGGCCGGATCCCTGCGGGTGGCTGCCTGGCTCGAGGAGGACGGCTGCCTGGACGCGCTGGAGCTGACCGCAGGCAGTTCACTGCTCAACCCGATGCTGCTGTTCCACGGCGACGCGCCGCGCACCGCGTTCGCGAAAACCCTTCCGGTGCCGACACGTTGGGGTTTTCGGGTGGTGGGCAAGAAGTTCCTGCGCGAATACCCCTACCACGACGCGTATCTGCTGGACATGGCCCGGCAGTTCCGCCGCGAGCTGACCATGCCGCTGATCCTGTTGGGCGGCATCACGAATCTGGAGACCATGCGGCTCGCGCGGGCCGAGGGTTTCGAATTCGTGGCCATGGGCCGGGCGCTGCTGCGGGAGCCGGATCTGTTGCGCCGCATCCAATCCGATCCCGCGACCCGATCGGCGTGCACCCACTGCAACGAATGTATGCCGACGATCTACAGCACCACGCGCTGCGTACTGCGCCTGGAACACCCCGCGTCCGTCAACTGATCCGACGCGGACCCAACCAACCGAACGAAACGAGGAGTTCTCCACTGTGGCAGGACGATTGACCGGACGTATCGCACTGATCACCGGTGCGGCAGGCGGTATGGGAGCATCGCACGCGCGCGCCTTCGTCGCGGAGGGTGCGGCCGTGGTGCTGGGCGATATCGCCGACGATGCCGGTGAGCGGTTGTCGGCCGAACTCGGCGAGCAGGCGGTCTTCGTACATCTGGATGTGACTCGCGCCGAGGATTGGGCGGCGGCGGTACGGACCGCGGTCGAACAGTTCGGCGGGCTCAACGTCCTGGTCAACAACGCCGGTCTGCTGGACGGCGGCCCGCTGGGCAGCTACACCGAAAAGCAGTGGGACCGTGTACTTTCGGTGAACCTCACCGGCCCGTTCCTCGGCTTGAGCGCGGCCCGGGACGCACTGGTCGACTCCCACCCGTCCTCGGTGATCAATATTTCCTCCGCCGCCGGAATGCAGGGCGTGGCGGGGATGCACGCCTACACCGCGTCGAAGTTCGGCCTGCGCGGACTCACCAAATCCGCTGCGCTGGAACTGGCCCCGCACGGCGTCCGCGTCAACTCGGTACATCCCGGCGGCATCATGACCCCGATGATCGGAGCCCCGGCCGCCGAACCCGGTGCCGCCCCCGCCGTGGATCGCTCATCGAATCCGCTTGCGCGCCTTGGGCTTCCCGAAGAAGTGACCAGCCTGGTCGTCTTCCTCGCATCCGCGGAGTCCAGCTACTGCAACGGCTCGGAATTCGTCGCCGACGGCGGTATGACCGCAGGGTCCAACTTCGGCTGATCGCCGGAGCCGACGCGGTCGGTCGCAGCATACCGGCGCGCGGCGGCATCGATGTGAATACTGTTGCACCCGAATGAAATTCGCTCGCGGCTCCGTGTGGCACACGATGGACGAAGCGGTGCTGGCCCGGTTTGAAAGTTGGTACGGGCGTTTTCGTCATGGAAGAGGACGGCCGCCGCGCGTCTTCACCTTCGAACTGGGGCAGTTCGCTGTTCGGTACCGTCGCGGCGCTATCCGGCCAGCAGCACCGCGATCAGCGAGATCGCGCCCGGCAACGCCTGGACCAGGAGGATGCGGCGGCCCGCGGTGAACCCGCCGTACAGCCCGGCGACGACGACGCAGGCGGTGAAGAAGATGCCCGCGTCATGCCCGACCGGGTCGCTCGCGATCAGGCTCCAGATCAGGCCCGCGGCGAGGAAACCGTTGTACAGGCCTTGATTCGCGGCCAGTACCTTGGTCTGCTCGGCGAATTCGGCGGTACTGCCGAAGGAGGCGCGCACGCGCGGGGTGGTCCACAGGAACATCTCCATGATCACGATGTAGATGTGCAGGACCGCCAGGAGTCCGACCAGAATATCGGCCACGATGTGCATGCAGGTGTGCCTTTCTCGCAGAATTCGCCCGTTTCGGATGACAGCATGCCGGGTTCGGCCGATTCGTGACGGGTGGGCGCGCCGTCGAGCAGCGGACCATACCGGGTACACGGGCGGTACAGGCTGCGTTGCCGGGACTCGCGGAAGGGTCCCGGAGCGGAGAATGCTGCCTGGATCGAGCAGATTGGACTGCGCTGCAATACATCTCGTAACAGGCGGTGTTCCCACCGCTGCGCGGGACCCCGCCCGCCGAGGTGTGGAACCTCTCGCATGCCCACACTCCGATATGCTCGGCGGGATCGAGCGACACCGAGACGAGCGCGTGGGGCCAGGGAAAGGAACGCCGTCATGTTCGAACGCGCGATACAGAAGTCTGTCGAGTTGCTGCTGCGCGGCGGGACCGGGGTGCAGGCGCCTTTGGCGGCGAAATATGTCGACCGGTTGCGGCAGCGGCATCCGGAACGTGCGGTCGAGGATATCGAGAAGCGGCTCGAGTCGGGTTATCTGATCGTCGTCACCGCCAGCGGCACGCTCGCGGGCCTGTCGGCCGCGGTTCCCGGGGTGGGCACGCTGATCGGATTGGCGACCAGCGGCATCGAATCGGTGTTCTTCCTGGAAGCCTCCGCGCTCTACGCCGCCTCGATGGGCGCGCTGCACGGGATGGAGTCGATGTCGCCGAACCAGCAGCGCGCCCTGATCGTCGGCGTCGTGCTCGGCGAGAGCGGTACCGAGCTGCTCGGCAAGAATACGAGCCAGTCGGCGCGGGACTGGGCCGCCGTGGTGGCGGACAAACTCCCGGTCGTGCGGAATATCGACAATGCCATGGCGAAGAAGTTCGTCGTGCAGTTCCTCATCAGACGCGGCGTGCTCGTGTTCGGCAAGGCGCTGCCGATCGGAATCGGCGCGGCGATCGGAGCCGCGGGCAATCTGACGTTCGGCAGGGCCGTGGTGGCCAATGCGCACCGCACCTTCGGTCCGGCCCCGGCGACACTGCCGGAATGAAATGCCGGAATCACCCGAGCGAGGCCGGGTTTCGCAGGATCCGCTGAATCGTGTGCAGGGCCGCGCCGAGAATCGGGCCGCGGCGGCCCAGGGGTGAGGCGGTGACTGTTTCCGGGTCGAAAGGTCTTACGGTCAAACGGGTTTCGAGTTGGCTGCGGATTCGGGGGAGTAGCCAGGGGCCGAGTTCGGCGTAGGCTCCGCCGAGGATCACCGCGGCGGGGTCGAACAGGCCGATCGCACCGGCCAGGGCGATGCCGAGGGCGTCTCCGGCGCGTTCGATCGCGTCCAGGGCACCCGGATGTTCGGCGCGGATGTGGTCGGTGAGGGCGGTGACCGGGTCGGTGGCGGTCGGCTCGGGCAGTCCGGCGGCATGCAGCACCGCCTCCTGATTCGCGTACAGCTCGAGACAGCCGCGACTGCCGCAGGTGCAGCGCGGGCCGTTCGGGTGGACCGGCATGTGGCCGAGTTCCCCGGCGTAACCGCGTGATCCGCGGTAGAGGCGTCCGTCGATGATCAGGGCAGCGCCGATCCCGGCCTCGGCGGAGACGTGCAGGAAGTTGGTGGGCGCGTGGGCCGCCCACAGTTCGGCGAGTGCGCCGAGGTTGGCCTCGTTCTCCAGCGTCGGCGTGTCCGGGCCCGGCCAGAGCGTCGCGATCGGGACGTCGTGCCAGCCGAGATTCGGTGCGTGCGTGAGCATTCCGGGTCCGGGTAGGCCGGGGACCGACAGCATCGGCGATTGTGGCCGCAGCCCGAGCAATTCGGCCTCGGATCGTGCCGCTGCGGCCAGATCCGCCAGTGCGGCAAGAACATTCGCGGGATCGCGGTGCGCGTTGGCTCGTTCGACGCGCCGCCACACCCGCACCTCGCCGCGCAGATCGACCACGCACGCGCCGAGATGACCGACACCGATCTCCAACCCGAATCCGGCGGGCCCACTGTCGTTGAGCGCCAGCGTGCGCCCGGGACGTCCGGCACGTCCCGAGGACGTCATGGGGCCCTCGCGGACGAGTTCGGCGGCGATCAGCTCGTCGACCAGGCTCGATACCGCCGCGCGGGTGAGTCCGGTATGTCCGGCCACGTCGGCGCGGGACAGTTCGGCGTGCGCGGCCACGGTGCCCAGGACGACGGCCAGATTCTGTCTGCGCATCCCGGTCTGTGAGGCGGTTCGGGTGTCGACATGGCGGATGCCGTTGTGCTGCACCGGACTTCGAGGTGTCTCGGTCATTCGATACTCGATAGCGTCGCGGGGACACCGAACAGTGAGTCCGCGGAGCGGAGTGTCGCTGCGATGCGTTCGGCGGCGTCGGCATCACGCGGAATCGGTTCCAGCAGTGGACCTTCGGCGGTGCCCCAGCGACGAGCGACCGCGTAGGGGTCTTCGCCGGTCAGCAGGCCCGCGGCTTGGGCGGCTGCGCCGAGGGCGACCAGTTCACCGGCGGGCGGGATGCGGACCGCGCGTCCGGACAGGCGCAGAACTGTGTGCTGCCAGGCGGCTCCGCGTGCGCCGCCGCCGATCAGCAGTAGCGGGACGTCCTGGTCCGGCTGCGTCTCGGGATCGGATGAGGCCCCGGGCGTCAGGACCGACTCGAGGGCCGCGAGCAGGGAATACACCGCGCCATCGTAGGCGGCCTGCAAAATCTGGCCGGGCGTGGTGTCGTGGCGCAGGCCGTGGATGAGGCCGCTGGCTGCGGGGAGGCGGGGAGTGCGCTCGCCGTCGAGATAGGGCAGCACGACAGCGCTGCCGCCTGGTTCGACCTGTTCCCGGTCCAGGCTCAGCAGCGTCGCGACGCGGTCGATGGCCTGGGTGCAGTTGAGTGTGCAGGCCAGCGGCAGCCAATCGCCTCCGGCATCGGCGAACCCGGCGACCACGCCGGTGGGATCGTTCGGGCGGGTCAGGGTGCGGGCATACACGGTGCCGGAAGTCCCCAGACTCAGCACCGGAGTGCCCGGCTCGAGGCCGAGCCCCAACGCTGCGGCCATATTGTCACCCGTGCCCACCGCTACCGGAATCCCCTGTGGCACAGGACTATCGGAACGAGAAAGCCCGACCTCACGATTCGGCGGCGCGACAGTCGGAAGTGTAGCGGCATCCAGTCCGATCGCCGCGAGCACTTCCCCGTCGTACCCCGACGGCCCCCACCACGCCGTCCCGGAGACATCACCCCGATCGGTCGCCCCGACACCGCTCAGCCGCTCGGTCAGATAATCGTGCGGAAGACGCACGGCCGCAACACGTTCGGCATTACCGGGTTCGTTCTCCCGCAACCACGCCCACTTGGCGGCGGTGAACGAGGCATTGGGCACCGAGCCCGTGCGCTCGGCCCACCAGAGCGCCCCGAATCGATCGACCAGCGCCTCGGCCTGCGGTGCGGAGCGCACGTCGTTCCACAGCAGCGCGGGACGAACCGGCGCACCCGCGGCGTCCAGCGTCACCAGCCCGTGCTGCTGCCCGCCGATCGAAATCGCCTCGGCCCGTGCGGAATACCCGGTCGCCGCCACTGCCGCACCCAGTGCCGACCACCACTGCCGCGGATCGCTCTCGCGGCCCTCGCCGGTGCTGACCGTGTGCGCCGCGCGCCCCTGGCCGAGCACCTCGCCCGAGTCGACGTCGACCGCCAGCGCCTTGGTGGCCTGGGTCGAGCTGTCGACGCCGATGACGACGCGTTGAACAGCCATGATCACGCTCCTGCCGTGGTCGTGCGGACGGTCTTCCCATCCGGGTCACCGCCCACTATATTTGTTTTTCGACTTAACAAATAGGGATCGACGATCCCGCGCAGAGTTCGGAGCCGCCCATGAGCAGGTTCACTCCCACCCCCGCCGACCGCTTCACCTTCGGCCTGTGGACCGTCGGCTGGCAGGGGCGCGATCCGTTCGGCGACGCGACCCGCCCGGCCCTGGATCCGGTGGAGTCGATCGAGCGCCTGGCCGAGCTGGGCGCGTACGGCATCACCTTCCACGACAACGACGTGATCCCGTTCGAGGCGTCGGAATCCGAACGCGCGCAGACGATCACGCGCTTCCGGGCGGCGCTGGACAAGTTCGGGCTGGCCGTGCCGATGGCCACCACGAACCTGTTCACCCATCCGGTGTTCAAGGACGGCGCGTTCACCGCCAACGATCGTGACGTGCGGCGCTACGCGGTGCGCAAGACCCTGCGCAATATCGACCTCGCCGCCGAACTCGGCGCCACCACCTACGTCGCCTGGGGCGGCCGCGACGGCGCGGAATCCGGTGGGGCCAAGGATGTTCGGCTGGCGCTGGACCGGTTGAAGGAGGCGTTCGACCTGCTCGCCACCCACGTCCGCGAGCAGGGATACGACCTGCGCTTCGCCATCGAGCCCAAGCCGAACGAGCCGCGCGGGGACATCCTGCTGCCCACGATCGGTCACGCCCTCGCCTTCATCGGCGAACTGGAATTTCCGGAACTGTTCGGCCTGAATCCCGAAGTGGGACATGAGCAGATGGCCGGATTGAATTTCCCGCACGGCATCGCGCAGGCGCTGTGGCACGGCAAACTCTTCCATATCGATCTGAACGGTCAGACCGGCCCGAAATACGACCAGGACCTGCGTTTCGGCGCGGGCGATGTGCGACAGGCATTCTGGCTGGTGGACCTGCTCGAGCGCAGTGACTATCAGGGCCCGCGGCATTTCGATTTCAAGCCCGCGCGCACCGAGGATTTCGACGGGGTGTGGGCCGCGGCGACCGGATGTATGCGCAACTACCTCATCCTGGCCGACCGGGCCAAGGCGTTCCGCGCCGATCCGGATGTGCAAGCCGCGCTGCGGGATTCGCGGGTGGAGGAGTTGGCGGTGCCCACCGCCGCCGACGGTCTGACCGGGCTGCTGGCGGACCGCGCGAGCTTCGAGGAGTTCGACGCCGACGCCGCCGGACGCCGCGGAATGGCCTTCGAGCGGCTCGATCAGCTGGCCCTCGAGCATCTGCTGGGCGCTCGCTGACGGCGATGCGCGACGGCGCGCCGCCGCGGTGATGCGCCGATAACTTGCGACGGCGGGCAGCCCTGCACCGGGCTGTCCGCTGTCGTCGTTCCGGTGGTCGGCCGGGGGCCGAGCTGCGGTGTGCCACACCGTGATCGGCGCGTGATTGCAGCGTGATCGGCGTGCCGCAGGATATCGGACAACGCATGCGGATGTTCGGATGTCCGAGGTTTTCCGGACGCAGCGGCGGGGTACTTATGGTTCAAATTTCAAGATGAATCTTTCATCCGGCGGGCCTCGCTGGAACGTAACTCGACCGAGTCGGATCTCGTCGAGTGGCGTTGATCTGCCCGCCGGGCTATGCTGCTGCGCGTAATGAATCAGGGTCTCTAACAGGGGATTCGGATGTATAAGGGTGTACATCCGGGCTGTTTCTTTTGAATGGTTGGTTACGGAACGGAAAGTGCAGAAGTTGGCCGTATCAGTAAATCCGCAGAACGGTCAGGCTGCCGGTTCCGGCAATCGAGATCTGCGTGCGGCCGGTAGTGCGTTCGGCGCGTGTGCGGTCGTCACGGCGGTCGCGGTGATGGGCGCGGTGTTCTTCAGTCCCTCCGGTGCGCGCGCGTCGGTCGCGATCGGTTGTGGTGCGGCCGCCCTGCTGGTGTGCGCGATCGCCGCCGCGGGCGTCTACTACGCGGCGCAGGCGCGTCGGTACCGGGCCTTGGCCGAGGAGGCCGAGCACACCCTCCAGACGGTGCATCGGGAGGCGGCGGCGCGGGTCAGCGCTGTGCGCGAGGAACTTTCGGCGCAGTTGGTCGCGGTGGGGGAGGACGCCGCGCTGCGGATCGAGGCCGCCGAACGAGCGGTGGTGGACCGGGCCGCGGAGGCCCGGCAGAACGAACGCCGCCGCGCTTCGGCCATGGCCGCCTTCGCGGGCGCGGCCGGCCGGATGCAGGCGATGACCACCAGCATGCTGGCCGAACTGCGGGAGATGGAACACCGCCACGGCGAACCGAAGGTGCTCGCCGACCTGCTGCAACTCGACCACCGCACCGCCCAGGCGGGCCGCCTCGCGGACAGTGTCGCGGTGCTGTCGGGCGCCCGCACCGGCCGCCGCTGGGCCAAACCCATTGCGATGGAATCGATTCTGCGCGGTTCGATGGGCCGGATCGCCGGATATCAGCGCGTCCGGCTGCGCGTCATCGCCGAGATCGGCGTTGCCGGGCACGCGGCCGAGGGCGTCATGCACGCGCTGGCCGAACTGCTCGACAACGCCTGCAACTTCTCCCCGCCGACCACCGAGGTGCACGTCTACGCCGCCGAGGTGCCCGCGGGCGTGGTGGTCACCATCGAGGACAGCGGTCTGGTGATGAGCGAATCCGCGCTGCGTCGCGCGGAGGAGGCAGTATCGGGCGCGGGACAGGGCGAACGCTCGGATCTGTCCTCGCTCACCGGAACTCGGCTCGGCCTCGCGGTGGTCGGGCATCTGGCCCGCAAACACAGTCTGCGCGTGTCCTACCGGCCCTCCGCGATCGGCGGCACCGCCGTGGTCGTGGTGGTGCCGCGCGATCTGATCGTCCGGGTGGATCGCGGTGCGCCGGCGGCACTTTCGATCGCCTCCACCCGCACCGAATTCCAGCAGCTGCCCGCCGCGCGGTTCGACACCGCCGTGCACGCGATCGCCGCCGCCGAATCCGCCGAACTCGAATCCGCCACGGCCGCAACGACATCGGTGCTTCCGAAGCGACGTAAGGGCAGCACCCTGGCCGCCGTGCATCCCGAGGGCCTGGACGAACCGGACGGATCGCCCAGCGCACCGGCCGCGCCGCCGCTGAAGCCCTCTGCGCTGGGTGCATTCCAGCGCGCGATCAGCGGGCGCGACACCGCGGTCACCACCACCCCGTCCCCGACCGTGGAGAAGGAATCATGACCACATCCGCGCCGTCCCAGCTGGGCTGGCTGCTCGAACAGTTGCTGTCGCGTACTCCGCAGGCGCGGCACGCGCTGCTGCTGTCCAGCGACGGGCTCAAGATGTGCCATACCGCCGAGCTGAGCGTGGACAAGGCCGATCAGCTCGCCGCCATCGCCGCGGGTATCCAGAGTCTGTCGCACGGCGCCTCGGTCGAGTTCGGGGACGCCAAAGGCGGTGTGCGCCAATCGATGACCGAATTCCACGGCGGCATCCTGTTCATCGTGCAGTCGGGGCTGGGCACGCACCTGGCGGTGGTCGCGAACGAGGACGCCGACGCCGGGCTGGTCGGGCACAACATGGCCGAACTGGTCGAACAACTCGGCCACCATCTGGTGGCGCCACCGCGAAACGGGGGGATTGCGTGAGGTATCCGCGATGAGCAGGTCTGTCCGGGACGAGGGGCCCGATCGGCTCTACACGCTCACCGGCGGCCGCAGCAAACCCGATTCCGACGCGTTCGACCTGGTCACCCTCGTGGTCAGCGAATGCGCCCCCGCCCCCGGCATGCAGTCCGAACACGTCGCGATCCTGGACATGTGCCGGGCCCCGACCGCGGTGGTGGAGATCGCCGCCGAACTGCGTCTCCCGGTCGGCATCGTGACGATCCTGCTGTCGGATCTGCTGCACGCCGGCCGGATCACCGTGCGGCATCCGTATTCCGGCTCCACCGACCGCGGCGCGGGGTGGACCGGGGTGGCCGATGCCTCCACCCTCGAGAAGGTGCTCGTTGGACTTCGTAAACTCTGATCGGCGGCCCGATCGCGCCGACGCGCCGCTGCGGGACACCGTGCAGCGCGGGCTGAAGATCGTCATCGTGGGCGGATTCGGGGTCGGCAAGACCACCATGGTCCGGTCGGTCAGCGAGATCCGTCCGCTGGACACCGAGGCCACGATGACCGATGCCGGCGCGGTCGTGGACGATTCCTCGGCGGTGCCCGGAAAGTCCACCACCACTGTGGCTTTCGACTTCGGCCGGATCACCATCGACGACGAACACGTGCTGTACCTGTTCGGCGCGCCCGGTCAGGAACGGTTCTGGTTCCTGTGGGACCGGCTGTTCACCGGGGCGCTCGGCGCGATCGTGCTGGTGGACCCGAACCGGATCGCGGACTGCTGGTACGCGATCGACCGGCTCGAGTATCAGCGCACGCCGTTCGTGGTGGCGTGCAACGACTTCGGCGCCCGCTTCACCGATGTCGAGGAGGTGCGCGCGGCGCTGGACCTGGATCCGCACGTGCCGCTGCTGCCGTGTGATGCCCGGTCCAGGGATTCGGGCAAGCAGGTCCTGATCACCCTCGTCGAGCATCTGTACGCAGGTGCCGTCCCGACCCCGGAGTCCGCGCCATGACAACCCCCGAAGCCGGATACGACCACCTCGGCGGCTGCCCGGTGCACCCGGACTCCTCGGTGGTTCCGTTGAGCGGCCCGCGATTCCACACCGATCCGCATCGGCTCTACGAGGAGATGCGCAGCGCGCACGGTCCGGTGGTGGCGGTCGAACTCGCGGGCGGGATTCCGGCGTGGCTGGTGATCGGGTATCGGGAGTTGCATCAGGTCACCAGCGATCCGGAGCTGTTCCCGCGCGACGTCGCGCTGTGGAATCAGTGGCCCAACATCCCGCCGGACTGGCCGCTGCTGCCGATGGTCGGCCAGCCGATGCCCTCGATCTACTTCACCGCGGGCGCGGAGCACCGTCGCCACGTGGCGATGGTGGAACCGGCGCTGGAATCCATCGACCCGTTCGAATTGCGCAGCACCTGTGAGAATCTCGCGGATCGGATGATCGACGTGTTCTGCGGGCGGGGTGAGGCCGAACTGGTCGCCGAGTTCGCCGAACCGTTGCCGGTGCTCGTGATGGCGCAGTTGATGGGCTTCTCCGAGCGGGAGGCGCCCGAACTCGCGTGGGCGATGAAGACCCTCGCCGACGGCGGCGCGCAGGCCCAGGCGGCGTATCAGCGGTTCGTCGAACTCGCGCACGGCCGGGTGCATCAGGAGCGAGAACACCCGGGGCACAACATGATCACCGCGATGATCGACTTCCCGGAGCCGTTCAGCAACGAGGAGTACGGCTTCGACGTGCAGGCGGTGCTGGCCGCCGGACATCTCACCACCGCGGACTGGTTGATCAACTCGCTGGGCCTGATGCTGACCGACGAGCGTTTCGCCGTCGCGTTCGGCGGCGGGCGGCGCAGTGTGGATCAGGCGATGAACGAGGCGCTCTGGGAGGACGCGCCCAACCAGATCCTCGCCGGGCGCTGGGCCTCGCGCGATACTCGCTTGGCGGACAAGGTGATTCGCGCCGGTGACATGTTGCTGCTGGGCCTGGGCGCGGCCAACGGCGATCCGCACGTACGCGCGCATCTGGGCGAGGGCTCGGATCTCGTGCACGCCGGTAACAGCGCGCATTTCGCGTTCAGCCACGGCGAGTACCGCTGCCCGTTCCCGGCGCAGCAGATCGCCGAGATCATCGCCCGGACCGGTATCGAGGTGCTGCTGGATCGGCTGCCCGATATCGATCTGGCCGTGCCGGTGTCCGGCCTGGTCCGCAGACCTTCCCCGTTCCTTCGCGGAATGGCTTCTCTACCGGTCAATTTCACCCCTGTTCGTGCAGTCGGAGGTACCCCGTGAGCCAACAATGTCCGCTAGCCGTCGACCCGATGATCGGCGATCTGGCCGGGGAGACCACGCAACTTCGTGACGCGGGCCCGCTGACGCGCATCGAACTGCTCGGCGTCCCGGCCTGGACGGTGACCGATCACCAGATCGCCCGGCAGTTGCTGGTCGATACGCGTCTGGTCAAGGACATCAACTCCTGGTCGCTGTGGAACTCCGGCACGGTGACCCGCGAGTGGCCGCTGATCGGCATGATCGACGCGGGCCGTTCGATGTTCACCGTCGACGGTCCCGAACACCGGCGGCTGCGGATCAAGACCACTCAGGCGCTCACGCCGCGGCGACTCGAGCAGATCCGGCCGCTGATCGAACGTTTCACCGCCGAACTGCTGGACGATCTGGCCGCTGCCGGTGCTGGCGGCGGGGTCGTGGATCTCAAGGCGGTCTTCGCCTACCCGCTGCCGATGCGCGTGATCAGCGAGCTGATGGGCGTGGATCGCGCGGACCATCCGATGCTGCTGGAGCGGTGGAAGGCGTTCTTCTCGCTGCTGACCCCGCAGGACGAGCGGCTGGCGATCATCGAGGACATGATCGCGTACTTCACCGCGATGGTGCGCGAGCGGGTCGAGCATCCGACCGACGATCTGACCAGCGCGTTCATCCAGGCCGACGAGGGTGGTGAGCCGCTCACCGAGGAGGAGATCGAGGGCAATCTGCGGGCCCTGATCGCGGCCGGGCACGAGACCACGGTCAGCCTGATCATCTCCGCGGTGCGCGCCCTGCTGAGCCATCCGGATCAGCTGAAGAAGGTGCGCAGCGGCGAGATCGAGTGGAAGCAGGTGATCGAGGAGACGCTGCGCTGGGACGGTCCGGTGATCCATCTGCTGATGCGGTTCGCGACCGAGGACATCACCGTCGGCGACACCGTGATCGAGCAGGGGGAGGGCGTGGTGATGTCGTATCGCGCGATCGGTCGCGACCTCGCGGTGCACGGCGAGGACGCCGACGAATTCGACGTCACCCGCCCGACCGCGCACCGCAACATCTCCTTCGGCTACGGCCCGCACATCTGCCCGGGTGCGGCGCTGGCCCGGCTCGAGGCCGCGATCGCGCTGCCCGCGCTGTTCGAGCGTTTCCCGGATCTGGACCTGGCCGTTCCGGTCGAGGAGCTGCACAATCTGCCGGTGTTGACGCAGAACGACATTGCTGCGCTGCCGGTGCGTCTGGGTGCCGTCTGAGCGGTTCCACTAGGCAATTTCTGTAACGTGTTCTAACTTGGAGGTGTCCGGTACCCAGCGAAAGGCGCATGACCGATGGCACCTGTCCTCCCGCAGCACGACGAGCCCGACTACCTGCACCGTGAACCGCTGCCGGTCGACATCCTGATCCGCTCGCTGGATCGCTATGCCGATCGGACGGCGATGTACGTCGGGGACGCTGAGCTGACCTACCGGCAGGTCCGCGATCAGATCAGCCGTTTCACCCAGGCATATGCGGCGCTGGGTATCGCCTCGGGCTCGGCGATCGCGATCCTGTCCGCGAACCGGCCCGAGGTGTTGATCGCCCAGGGCGCCAACGCATTGTCCGGAATCCGGTCGATGGCGTTGCATCCGATGGGGTCGCTGGAGGATCACGCCTACGTGCTCGAGGACGCGGGTATCGACACCCTCGTCTACGACCCGAGCGCGTTCGAGGAGCGTGCCGCGCAGCTCGCGCCGAAGGTGCCCGGTCTGAAGAATCTGCTCGCCTTCGGGCCCACCGAGGTCGGCACGGATCTGCTCGCCGAATCGGCGAAGTTCGAGGCGCAAAAGCTGGTCGGGCCGACCACCGGCCTCGACGACGTGTTCAGCCTCGCCTACACCGGCGGCACCACCGGCAAGCCCAAGGGCGTGCAGATCAGCAACCGCGGCACCGCGACCATGCTGCGCATCCAGATGACCGAATGGGAATGGCCCAGCGAGACAAGGTTTCTCGTCTGCACGCCGCTGAGTCACGCGGGCGGCGCGTTCTGGAATCCGACGAGTATGCGCGGCGGATCGATCGTGGTGCTGCCCGGATTCAATCCGGAGAAACTGTGCAAGGCGATCGAGAAGTACAAGATCACCGCGACGATGTTGGTCCCGACCATGCTGTACGCGCTGCTGGACTACCCGGACCTGGACAAGTACGACCTGTCCAGCCTGGAAACCGTCTTCTACGGCGCGTCGGCCATCTCCCCGGCCCGCCTCGCCGAGGCCATCGAGCGGTTCGGCCCGATCTTCTTCCAGTTCTACGGCCAGGCCGAATGCCCGATGGCGATCTCGGCGCTGCGCAAGGCCGATCACGACCTGAGCCGCCCCGAGCGCCTGGCCAGCTGTGGCCGTCCGGTGCCGTGGCTGCACGTCGCGCTGCTGGACGACGAGGGCAACGAGGTGCCCGACGGCGAGCCCGGTGAGATCTGCGTGCGCGGTCCGCTGATCATGCGCGGCTACCTCAACAAGCCCGAACAGACCGCCGAGGCAACGAAATTCGGCTGGCTGCACACCGGCGACGTCGCCCGCAAGGACGAGGAGGGCTACCTCTACATCGTCGACCGCAAGAAGGACATGATCGTCTCGGGCGGCTTCAACGTCTTCCCCCGCGAAGTCGAGGACGTGCTGTCCGCCCACCCGGCCGTCGCCGCGGCGGCGGTCATCGGTGTCCCCGACGAGAAGTGGGGCGAGTCGGTCACCGCGATCGTGGTCCTGCGCCCCGGTAAGACGGTATCGGTCGAGGAGTTGCAGGCCCTGGTCAAGGAACACAAGGGCGCGGTCCACTCACCCAAGACCGTCGAGTTCGCCGACTCGATCCCGTTGAGCCCCTTGGGGAAACCGGACAAGAAGGCCCTGCGCGCGAAGTACTGGGGTGAGTCGGGGCGTCAGGTCAACTGACGCTGTCCGATCTCGAATCGACTGTGCGCCCGGCTGATTCGGCCGGGCGCACAGTGCGGTTCGGGGCGTTCAGCATTCGAGCCGGGCTGGGCTCAGGCGGTGTCCTGGGTATCGCGTTGTTCGATCGGGTCGGCGGAGATGGACGTCAGTGGTACGTGGCGCGGACGGGTCTGAAGTTCTCGGTCCGCGCGAGCGCCGATCCGCCGGTCCTGTCCGCGCGAGGACGCCAGTTGCCATGGCACGGAGGTAACCATGACTCCCGGGGTGTAGAGCAGTCTGGCCTTGATGCGCAACGCGGATTGGTTGTGCAACAGTTGCTCCCACCAGCGGCCGAGTACGTATTCGGGGATGTAGACGACGACCAGGTCGTTCGGGCGTCTGTCCCGCAGGCGTTTCACGTATTCCAGGATCGGGCGGGTGACCTCACGGTAGGGGGATTCGACCACCTTCAGCGGCACCGGCAGGTCGTGGTTCTCCCATTGCTGCACGAGCGCGCGGGTGTCTGCCGGGTCGACGTTGACCGTGACCGCTTCCATGGTGTCGGCGCGGGTGGCTCGCGCGTAGGCCAGCGCGCGCATGGTCGGCAGGTGCAGTCGGGACACGAGCACGATCGCGTGGACCCGCCCGGGCAGTAGCATGTCCTGCGCGTCGCCTTCGGTTTCGTGCGCGACGTGGTCGTAGTGGCGGCGGATGGCCTTCATCAGCACGAAGAACACCGCCATCCCCGCGACCGCGATCCAGGCTCCGGCCAGGAACTTGGTGATCAGCACGATGAGCAGCACGATTCCGGTGGCGGTGAACCCGACGAGGTTGATGGTCTGGCTGCGCCGCATCCGCCTCCGCACGGCGGGTTCGGTCTCGGTGCGCAGGAGGCGATTCCAGTGCCGGATCATCCCGGCCTGTGAGCAGGTGAACGAGACGAATACCCCGACCACGTACAGGTGGATCAGCGAGTTCACATCGGCTCGGAACGTCACGAGCAGCACCAGGGCCATGATCGACAACAGCACGATGCCGTTGGAGAAGGCGAGCCGGTCGCCACGGGTGTGCAGCTGGCGTGGCAGGAACCGGTCCTGCGCGAGCACCGACCCGAGCACGGGGAAGCCGCTGAACGCGGTGTTGCACGCGAGGAACAAGATGATCCCGGTCGTGATCGACAAGAAGTAGAAGGCGACCGGAAATCCGGAGAAGACGGCCTGGGCGATCTGGGCGATGAGCGTCTTCTGCTGGTAGTTCGCGGGCGCTCCGATCAACTGGCTGGAATTCTCGGCAACCCGGGCTTTGGTGATCAGTGCCAAGCCGACCAGTCCGAGCATCATCGTCACGGCCAGCGCACCCATCATGGTGAGCGTGGTGGCGGCGTTGCGCGATTTGGGTTTACGGAATGCGGGCACGCCGTTGGAGACGGCCTCGACTCCGGTCAACGCCGCGGAGCCCGAGGAGAAAGCACGCGCCAGCAGAAAGATCAGCGCGAATCCGGAGACGGCGTGCTCGGGACGCAGCTCGAACCCGGCGCTTTCCGCACGCATCGGCGAGCCGAGCAGCCAGCGCAGTGCACCGGTGACCAGCATGACCATCATCGCGATGATGAACGCGTATACCGGGATCGCGAACGCCGCACCCGATTCGCGCATGCCGCGCAGGTTCGCGCCGGTCACCACGAGGACGACGATAACCGCGGCCCACACCGGATGCGCGCCGACGATCGCGATCGCCGATCCGATGTTCGCCACGCCCGATGCCGCGGATACCGCCACGGTCAGGATGTAGTCCACCAGCAGCGCGCTGCCCACCACCAGCCCGAAGTCGGGGCCCAGGTTGGTCGTCGCGACCTCGTAGTCGCCGCCGCCGCTGGGGTAGGCGTGCACGTTCTGCCGATAGGACGCCACCACCACGACCATGACCACACAGACCAGCGCCGCGATCCACGGTGTGTAGGTGAACGCCGACAGCCCCGCGACGGACAACACGGTGAAGATCTCGGCCGGGGCGTAGGCGACGCTCGACAACGCGTCGGAGGCGAACATGGGCAGCGCGAGCCGCTTGGGCAACAGGGTATTGGATAACCGTTCACTACGGAACGGGCGACCAACCAGTAGGCGCTTGGCGGCGGCCGTCACTCTAGACACGTCCGGAGCCTACAAGAACGGCTTCCCGGGACGGTCGAGGTGGACGGCCCAGGGCCTTGCGCACCCGAGCGCCGACCTGAGCCAAGCCACGCAAGCTGCCCGCCTCGCACGTCCTGCACTCGTGCGCTCCCGGCGCTGGTCGTAATCGCTCAGCAAGAGGGGTAACCAGCAAGAATCGACAGGCGATGAGGCGCGGCGTGGGGGTTTGGTGCCGTCGCTGCTGCGGCGTCTATCGCGGGAGCAGTGGGACGATGACGGCGGCAGCCTCGGTTGCTTTGGTGGCTGGTAGGGATGGGGTTCGGGGGTTCAGGCGTAGCACGTTGATACCGAACGATCCTTGCCTTGCGGGGAACAGAAGATGGCACTGGTCTCCTCGGCGATCGGTGATGGGCCGGAATTGCAGGCCGGGACGGTCCGCGATCGAGATGGGGGTGAATTCGACCTCGGCGTGTTTGCGGCGGAAGTCTTCCTCTGTGTAGAGCTGGGACCAGACATCGAGCGCGAGAGTGCGTGGATTGTCTTGTCCGCCACAGCGTTTGAATCCTTCGACTCGATCGAAACCCCCGATCGTTGTGCTGAGCGTGGCGGGGTCGATGCCGACTTGCCGCCAGACCGCGTCGGCGAGAGTGCTCGGATCCCAGAGCAAGAAGTGCCCGGCGTGCTTGCTGAACAGACGTCCGAGTGCGTTGCCGTGCTTTCGGATTGCGGTGCTGGATGTGGTGGGCAGGTCGGACAGTGCGTAGCGGGAGTACGTCTGTTCGTCGTCCACGGTGATCAGATCGGCGAGTTTGATCAGCTCGCGGGGGAGTCCGTCACCGTCGAAGTGGTCCAGGTGCGGTGTGAATACCGCTGCGGCACCGCATCTGATGACCGACGTCATGAGACGATAGAGAGGCTCGGGCGTACGTTGGCTGAACACAACTATTTTCGACAGACTGTATCCGAGACACTGTGCGGTACTTCGGATTCGGCTTTCATCCCACGGTTGTCGATCGGTGGATACGTCGCTGCGGATGTAACCGATCGCGGTGCGGCGACTCACAGGTACCCCTCCGGTATTGCGGTGTGCCTGACCGGGCAGGCTGTGAACGGCATGACTGATTTCCCCTCCGGGTGTGCAGTGCGCGGGGCCTGTGTCGACCCCGAATATGTTGTCTCAGTTGAGATTTGATGTTCCGGGCAGTCGTCGGAGTCCGGCCGCGACTTCGTCCACCAGGTCCTGATAGGCATCGCCCATGTCCTCGAGCAGTACGTAAGCGTCGTAGAACCACGGGTCGGATGCGTCAGCGAGCACGATGTACGTCCGCATTGTCAGATACGCAATGCGGTCGACGACCTCACCGACGGTTTGACTGTGTACACGTGCCGATGGGAACGGCGTCGGGGCTACGAATGTCACCCAACGGTCGATACGACGTATCAATCGCGTTCTGTGCCAGTCATTTCCGCTGTTCGTGCATGCTGCGATTTGCTCGCGATCCTGATGCAGGAGAACCAGTTCCGCTGCCGCGTCCAGAACGGGATGTGGGCTCGTTGGCAGGCCCCGGCACGCGACGAGCAATTCATCCTTCCCGGGCAATGCGATCACAGTCGATGCCGTAAGCGCTGACATCCTGTGAGCGCACGAGTAACCCATCCGAATCTGTTGCGCTGCTTGATGTTCAGCTGCGGGCGCAGACGGCCCTGTCTGCACTCCAGGATCTGATCGGGTACAACACACAAGACATCGAGAACCTCGGCCAGCTCCCGCGCAGACACCCCGAGAAGTGCTGCACCCCTATGTATTTCGACCCAAACCGGATCGTCCGAGCTGGGTCGCTGCAACAGCGCCGCACCCGCACCGACAGCCGCGGCCGCCACTTCCGTGTCGACGGTTCTGCCGGGCAGCCAGGGGAGAGACCAGGAATCGGCTCCCACGTACAGCGCCGCGAGCTGGCGGGAATCCACATCGTTTGCCGAGACGAGCTGAAGCATGTCATCACCTTTTGCTGCTGGTAGCGGGGTGGATGGTCGTGTTGACGCGGAAGCTGATGAGGTCCGGCCATGTGACTGCCGACACTCAGGACTCTAGATCGGTCAATAAGACCACGCAAGTGTTTCGATGAAATGCCTATGCGAACATGTGGAGCTAGGTTCAGTCTCTGAGGTATCGTGCGAGTTGTCCGTCGCGTCCTACTTCTGAAGAAGGGTTGGGTTCTACATGGCACCGGTGTCACCGACAGCCGCTCGATGGGAGATCGTTGCTTGGCTTCGGGCGCGACGAGAGGAGCATGGGTTCACTGGGCCTGCAATCGCCAAAGAACTCCAGTTCACCAGCACGTATTGGTCGAAGGTTGAGAACGACAAGAAGCTGTTGGTGTCCGAGAAGTTCGAGCACCTTCTCGACATGCTCGAGTTCCCAGAGGACGAACAGGAGTATCTTCGGTCGCTTCGACAGGCTGCTGTAGGTACCGGGTGGTGGTCGCAGTACAACAAGATCTTCTCGCCCCAGTCCATCAACTGGTTCGGTCTGGAGTTCGGTGCCGAAGAGGTGCGCAGCTACGAAAGCTTGCTGATACCAGGGTTACTCCAGACCGAAGCATATGCCCGGTCGCTTGTCGAAGCAGATCAGATCGGCATCCCGGCCAAGGAAGTGCAGCGTCGTGTTGCGCTCCGTATGAAGCGTCAGGAACGACTGTTCGACGACGATCCGCTCCGTCTCGTTGCGGTCATGAGTCAAGCTGCGATTGAGCAGCAGATCGGAGGCCCGCGCGTACTTCGTGAGCAGCTGCTTCGTATTGCTCGGGCGTTGAAGGATCATCCGGACACAATCGATATCCGAGTCGTTCCGTTCACCAGTCGAACCGGCCCGATCATCGGTGGTTGTACCTTCCATATTCTCGATTTCCCCAGCTCCAAGTTAGGGCCTCTGGCCTGGTACGAGTGGTCGCTGGCCTCAAGTATCATCGAGGATCCCGATAAGATCTTCGATCTCGATCGCCTGTTCCAGCATGTCCAGAACCAAGCCCTTGATCGCGCTGACTCCTTGGCGCTGATCGAGGAATCGGCAGGAAAACTAGACAAACTGGATGAGTAGCATCATTCGCATGAAGACCATCTATACCGACCGGCGCTGGATCAAATCGTCGTATTCCCGTGAGACGACGAACTGTGTCGAGGTGAGTTTTGGCTGGTACAAGTCGTCCTTCTCGCGAGATACCTCGAACTGTGTCGAGATCCTGCGGGATGCGGAGGCTGTGCTCATCCGCGATAGCAAGTACCAGGGAGACCCGGCTGAACAGCCGATCCTCTCGGTCCGGACGACAGCATGGGCGAAGTTTCTGACTGCTGTCACCCTGGGCGAATCCATCACTGTGACAACAGATCTCCCTGCGATCGAGTATGAAGCATCGACCGGCGAAACCATTCTCCGAGCTGACGACGTAGCTCTGACCTATACCTCGGGCGAGTGGGAAGCCTTCATCGCGGGCATCCGCGCCGGAGAGTTCAGCCCGCTTGCTGCGTGATCCGGGCAGTCCTGCCGGACTCGAAGCCCGGCAGGATGTTGGTGCTGGCTATTACGCTGACCGAGACGATCCGCAGTGGTCGAATGCGCCCCCTCGAATGGTGACCCGAGCCTGGCGGGAAGGCGTTCTCGGCGGGCACGTTGAAGCACGTCGGCTGACCGCATTCCGGGACCCGCCACACCGCAGAGCTGTTCTCGCACTGGTAAACTCCCGAAGCGGCAGGGGCGTATGCCTGACGATTGAGACTGTGGGGGCTGAGCGACGATGGCGCTACCAGACAAGGGACAGACGAATGCGCAGGCAGCATACTCGGCTGCCCAAGCAGGAACGTTCGTGATGCCGGAGGACAGCGCGAAGCGGCTGGCTGCTTCGTGTGACAAGCTGGCTGCGGGGTTGCAGAGCGAAATTCGCGCGTCGCAGGTTCTGACTCGGGTTACAGGGTTTCCTGACCTTCCTTCCGGCCGCGGCCTGTCTCAGGGTTTCGGAGCAAAGGGATATGAGTATGTCGAGACCCTGACCTCGTTTCAGGAGGTAGCGCTTCGCTACAAGGCGGTTTTCCTGATCGCAGGAAAGCAATTCGCTGAGGCAGATGCTGCAACCCGCCAGGCAATTAAAGTAGCGACCCAAAAGCTTGAGGGCGGTAAATGAAACTGGGAACAGTTAAGCGAGACCGAATCCGGTTGGTCTCCGCTGCTTCTCTCTTCGTGGCAACTACTCTGGTAGTCGCAGCATGTACCGCCGACCACGATGGTGGCGGCGCTGCGGCCTCTTCAGTTGCGGCCGCTACGTCGAATTCGGCGATCCATCCGCCGTTTCCAACGTTGACGGCACCGAGCCTTCAGCCTCCGAAACAGCAGAATGAGAACCGTCCCGATGTAGCGTTTGATCCATGTACGTGGATCGACGACCACACTGTACAAAAAATCGGATATGATCCGAGCACACGTAAACGATCGATCGACATACACGCAGAGTATACGTTCCTTAGCTGCGAATTTTTGACTGCTGACAAGGCGTATAGTATCGAGATCTTGTCAGGGAATCGCACGATGGATGAGGGGCGTCAAAAGTTCACCACGGATGGCGCTCAGATCGAAGACGCCACGATCGAGGGTCGGGCAGCGATGATCGTTCGGACTAAGACGCCTGAGTCCTGCGATGTGTTACTGCAGACGAAAGCTGGTTACGTGGATTTCGATCGAATCATCGCGGGATATCTGATCGACGGACCGACGCCTGAAAGATGTTCGGGCATAGTTGATTTAGTGCGTAGCATTGTTCCGCGTATCGGAAATTACTGACGGGAGAATGTTATGGGGAGGCGCACTCCGCAGGAAATCGCTGCTGATATCAATCAGAAGGAGAGGGCGCTCGAAGAGGTCAGTGGTTTCACGAAGGCAGGGATGGATCCAGCTTATGTGGCAGACCGTGAAGCGTTCAACGGGTATCGACACCAGCAGATCTGGGATCTTGTACATGACAAGCTCGACCCGGGGGCATTGGGGCAGACCGCGAGCGAATGGGGTGATCGTGCCCAACATCTGCACGACCTCTTCGAGACCTTTCACCAAGAGGTGCAGCGCGAAATATCCTCGTGGTCAGGAACTTTCGCTACAGCGGCGCACGATGGGATATCCGAGATCGGAACCGCCGCCGGTGAAACTCACGATGCAGCTTTGACCGTGCAGCGGTTGATGGATCTGAATTCCAGTGCTGCGCAGACAGTAAAAGCGGCTATTCCGCAGCCTCCTGCTCCGTACAAACCGAATCCTGATCCAGCGAAGGAAGCCGCTGATTCGGGTGTTGCGCTGCGCGCGTACCAGGACAAGGCAGCGGCAGCAGAGGCTGAGGCGCAAGACGCCTGTACGCACATCTATAACCCCACCCTTCCGGCGTCTGGGGATAGCGTTCCGCGTTTCGTTCCGGCTCCTGCGCAGCCGAGTAGCCAGCCAGCGGCACCGAAGATTCCAGCGAATTCGACTGACCGCGACAGTGTGCCGGCCGACAAGGCTGTGAAGAACGATCCGAAGAAGGACGACGAGCCGGGCGACAGCAAGCCCGGTGACAGCAAACCCAGCGACAATCAACCTGGCAATAGCAAGCCGGACAATCAGACGACCCACGATGGGGCGCAGTCGAATTCCGGAACGAACCAGACTCAGGCCGCTTCGACGCACAGTTCGGCCACTGCGCCGTCGTCATCGCTCGGTTCGTCGGGTAACACTGCTGGGACAGCGAGCAACGCCATCCAGAATTCTCCTTCGGCCGCGGCCTCTCCGAGTGCACCGGGATTGAGTGGCGGGGCGGGACCGTCTCTGGGGGTGGGCAGTGGTCCTGGGGTAGCCGAGCGTGATGAACGCCCGCAGGCTCCCGGCAAATCCGTGTCCGGACAACCGCTTTCGACGAATGCGCAGACTGTGAATACTGCGCGTGCCGCATCGACGTCCGCTGCGCCGACGTCGAGTTCGCCGACGAGCGGTATGCCGCATGGTGGGCACGGTAATGAGCCCAAGACCCAGAGTGCCGCTCGAACCAGTCCGGAATACCTGCGTCGCCGCAGCGAGGAGTTGTCGAAGCTGCCGCCGGCCAAGCCGGGCGTGATCGGGCCGAGTTCGGAGGACTACGACGAATTCCCCTCGGCCGAGGACGACGACTTTTCGGCAGCCGCGGACGACCTTGTAGCCGCGCCATCGGAGTCGCAACCGCGCCGACCTTTTGCGGTGCCCGAGGCACAGACCCGCCCGAGTTCGACAGGACCGTTCGGACCCGACGAACGGTCCCTGACACGCACTCCGCCGACTGCTGCGAATCCGCCTGCCGCGCGGAAGGATTCGTCGGTCACCGGGAAGAGTCCGCTCGATGATGACGAAAAGCCGGTGCCGTCAGCAAATTCCGGGCCGGAGATGGTGACGGGAACAGGCCCGCTGGGGGACGACGAGTGAAGTGGACGTTCACACCTGACGAGTTCACCCATGTCTGGGCGACCGAGACTCGGCAGGATCGCCGTCCGTATCCGATCAACCTTGCGCCGCGTGGTATCGAGACCTCCGAAAATGCCGCAGCCGCTTTGAAACTCGAAGAACGGTTTCCCCTCAATGGTGATCCGGATCTGACGGGTGCGCTGAAATTCCTTGTCCGCAGCGACGTCACCACGATTACGGCGTTCGGTGACCGGTTTGTCGATGGGGAGCAGCAACCGGATCCGGTGCTGGCATTAGGAGTCGTGTTCTCACATTGGGGCGCAGCGGTTTTCAGTACCGACAGTACCGTGACCGTGGTGTCGGGAAGTGCCCGCGATGCGGTCAAGTACCTGGTGAAAGCGATGGGTTCCGTTCGACCGGGCCAGTTGACACCGATGCGGGAACCGCGCAAAGCGGTGCTCTTTCCGGAACCCGGACAATGGCAGGAGACCGAGACCAGTCGCCGCGCGAAACGCCTGCGTCTGGCACTGCGTCGCCCTATCGACGCCCGCGGCTACCTGACGGTCACGGTATCGCCCGAGGATCCGATGTCCCCGCCGCCACAGCATCGAACCTGGTTGGATTTCAGCGGCGACGGCCGGTACATCCTGAGCGTCGGCGACGACATGGCCCTGTCCCCGACGAGCATGGATCAACTGGCCAAATATCTCATGAAGTTGGCGAGAGTCCGCTGATGAGCGTCCTGCGCGCGGTGGTGGCCGCTGTTAGGATCGGGCATTCCAGGTGGGCCGAGGAATCTACGAAGGGGGAGGCATGCTGAAGGCTGACATCGACCAGCTGAACAAGGTGGCAACGGTGCTCGGGAATGCGAGCAAAGCCATCGGGGAGCTGAAGGTTCGCGGGGTATCCGATCACATCGGCGATGCCTTGCCGGGATGCGTTGTCGCACAGTCATGTTCGCAGGCGGGTGAGTTCATTGAGGGCGCATACCAGCGGGTGACTGGTCGGCTCGACCAGGTCGGACAGAAAGTGACGCAGACCGCGAAGGACCTACAGACCACCGACGCGGACTTCGCCAAAGCCATGCACGAGCTGGATGTGCGGCATCTGGGAGGTAAGTGATGGCTCTCCTATCGCAGGTAAAAGCTTGGAACACAGGCAGACTCAACGATCTGGCGACGACCGTCACCACCGCAAACGAGTCCATGAAGGAACAGCTGGACAAGACCAAGAAGCACTTCTCGGACGTGCACGCCGATTGGTCCGGCAAAGCCTATGACGCCGCCTACAACCGTGTCGGTCAGGACTATAACCAGGGCACGAAACTCGCCGGCGAGGTCGGCGAGCTGCCGACTGTGCTGCGACAGGCCGCGTCCTCACTGGATTCACACCGCACGGTCCTGCTGGGAAAGGTCAACGACGCCATCGCCGCCGGGCTGACCGTCAGCGATCGCTGGGAGGTCTCGGGTACCAACGCGGACAAGGTCCACGCACACCAGGACCTGATCAATACCGCCTACCATGCCCTGAACGCCGCAGCTACCGACGCCGCGAAGAAGATCACCGACCAAGCCGAATTCATCCGTGCCGCAGGCGATCTGCTCGGTTCCAGCTTCGATGTGTCCGACGACCGCACTGCGGCGGCAGGCGCGCGTTTGGCTGACGAGGATGCAAAAGCCCTCGCTGATGCGTTGCGCCGCAACGACTCCAAGGCGATAGACGAGATCCTGTCCCGAATGCCGCAGGGCGTCCTGTCCGCCCAGGACATCGAGGACATGAACAACGGCAAGAACGTCACGGTCCCGGCCGAGGTACAGAACTACTACAAGGAGTTCTACAAAGACCTCGGCGCAGACAACCTGCTCTCCCTCAACGACCACCTCAACTCCGAGAGCAAGACGTCCCCGGCGGCGGTAGCCCAGCAGAACGCGATCGCAGACAGCATCAAGATGCTCTCCAGCGAGAAGGTCGGCACCGGCATCGACAAGACCGGCAAGCTCATCTCCCCTGGCGACTACACCCGATTGCCCTCGGACGTCCGCAAACTCGTCTCGAGCCGCCTGGAAGACGCCGACTGGGGAAAGATCGCACCCCAAGGCCCCAACGTATTCAAGAAGCACCTCACCGACGAAATCAAATTCGCCGACCTCATCTCCCACGGCGACCAGTCCCTACAACCCGGCACCACCTTCGGCACCGAACTCGGCCGCCAAGGTGCAAGCCTCGCCGCCTACATGGACGGCAAAGACCCCCAAATTAACCAGTGGATCAACCAAAACTGGAAACCGATCACCCCCGACGGCTTTTTCGACCAACCCGACCACCACACTCTCGACTCAGCAGCAGAGAAATACCTTGGCGTAGCAGGCACCAACCATGAATCCGCCTACCAACTCTTGACCGGCCTGAACTCTCACACGGGCAAGCCTCTCCCCGCCGACCTGTCGTTCGGTGCAATCGGCGACGACTATAAGCACGACGGGAACTACGACCCGTCGAAGTTCGGCTCCGAGGTATTTCAACATACCTGGGACGATAAGGGTAAGTCGGCTGCCAGTCTTGTTGACTGGATCGGCGAACATACCCACGATAAAGACCATCTTGGCGATATGTCTCGCGAGGCTTATGCAAAGCTTCCGGATATACTTGCACCTCATGACAAAGATGGAAATATGCTGACTCAGGGAGGTAAGTCGATATTCCAACTAACCGCAGACTCTTTCCTTGCTAATCCTGAATTGGCTACTGGGCTGTCAAAGACCCTCGCACCGAATCTGGATTCTATGGCAGGTTTGGCTCTAACAACCGGGGTCGACGGCACAAACGCACACCTCAGTGGTCCGGATGTGGACCATCTACTGTTTTTGGGCGCGCAATCAGATACTGGAAAGCTCTATTTGGAGACCTCGCGCCAGCTATATGATCAAGCCGTTGTGAATCAGATTATCAGCGGTCATGATCCGGACTCGGTCAGAACTCCTGAGACGCTGGCGAATCTAGATTCTCGGGTGAACGCGGCAATCCTCAACGCCGGATCTTATCAGCATGTGCATCATGCGATGGACGGGTTGGCGCACCAGCAGGACACGCATGACGTTAAACAAGAGGCTTCGAAGATTGCCAAGGAAGTATTCAAAGGCGCTACCAAAGAGTTGGTGAATAAATTTCCAGGTGGCGAGATTGTTCACGGAATTGTCGGCAATATTCGCGACGACGGATGGGATAGCAGTATTGAGCAGTGGAATCCTAAGCCGGACTCTACGATAGTTGCGTTCCCTCGTGCGCATGATGTTGGAGATGCGGCAGTAGTCGATTTCGATAGTCGGCTGCAGGCTGCAGATTCTGCGGCAGGTCTTGGGCGATGGCCTGATGGCTACAAAGACTATCGCGTGCCTTACGATAGTACCTATAAACAAGATTTGAGTGACGGATTGATTACATCTAAGGAAAAATTGGAAAACTTCTTGTCTGGCGGCTCAAAGATTGAACCGAGTACGAAATGAGCCGATTGCGATTTCGCTCATGCCTGTATGCAGCGCTACTGGTGGGCGCGCTGATTTCAGGAGCTGGCTGCGGGGGTGGAGCGGAGCCTTCGGCATCGCATGCAACTACAGAACTGTTTTCGAAGCCTTTTGATCTCGACCCCTGCATTGCTATATCTAAGGCCGACCTTTCGAAGCTGAACCTTGAGGTCAGTGCGCCGAACGAGTTCCGCGATGTCTTTAATGAGTATAATCTGAAATTCAAGGGTTGTCTGATGGCGTATGGTCCAGGGCGCTCTGAGAAATTCCATCTGGAGTCTGTGAATTTTACTCTGCAATACTTCAAGTCGTGGGTTGAGGGCGTGCAGCAACAGGAAATGCGCGAACTTGAAGTGGCCGGGCGGGCTGCCGTACTCGAAAGCGATTCGAAGTACCCGGGTCAATGTATTCTGGCTGTAGAAATGACTGATTACCGATTGCTTTTGGATGGCGTCTACTCCAGCGGGTCATGTGATTATCCGGTCAAACTTGCGGGCGAGTTGGTTCCGCTTCTTGCTGCCAAATAAGATCGCTACAGTTTTGGATGATGTCGTGGGGCGGGGGAACGCTCCGAATCGAAGGAGTGGGGATGACAGGCGATGAGACGCGGCGTGAAGCTCTGGTCGTGACGAGCGGTGGGAAGAGTTCGCGGTTGCTGGATTGGGGAGTACGGGTGGCCGTGGGGGCCGCTGGCATTGGGGCTGGGTTGCTGGTTGGTGGGGTTGGGCTGGCGATTTACAGCCTTGGGTTCGCTTCGGATCGGCCGGGGGATCGCGCGTACTTCTTCCGGCGGCAGGCTGAGGTGGATGCGGATGGCCTCTCGATTCGGTATGCGATCACAGCGTTGGTTGTCGGCGCTCTGGTCGTTGCCGCTGTGGTGATTGCGGTGAAGCGGCCACAGTTGCGGTGGCCGTGGAAGGATCGAGCCGGGCCTGCTGTCGCGTTCATGTTTCTGGGTGGCGTCGCGGTGTTGCCGATCATGGCTTTGACGAGCCATCTGGCGCAGCGGTATGCCGTAATCCGTTGGCAGTACCCGTTGTTCGAGAGTCTGCCTACCGCGATCGGCGCTGGGGTTCTGGTTGTCGCGGCGACGATACTGTCGGCGGGGGTGTTGCGGTGGCCGCAGCATGTTCGCGTTGTATCGGTGCGTAGTTACGGTGTGCTCGCGGCGGTGGGGTTGTTGATATCCGTAGCGGTGACCGTTGTGGCGGTTCGTGCAGGCGATGACGATGTCCGTGTCGATCACACCACTGCGTCCGTGGTGGCTGTAGCACCCGTGCCGAGCCGGCTGGGAAGCGTGCGGTATCGAATTCAGGCCAAGGCGACCGATACCGCTTTCGGTGTGGCAGCGATGGATGTTGTGCCGGGCGGGGCGGGATTCGTCGCTGCCGCAGGTCCGGGGCTCACCGCATACGACGGTGTCACAGGGAAGCCTCGCTGGCATTACCTGCGCATCCAACCCGACAATATGCCCGCGGATGCCGACGCCGTGCGCTACAGCCCCGACAGTCTGCATTCACTGGACAACGGCACGGTGGTGATCGCGCACTGGGAGTGGTTGGGCTGGCAGGCATTCGACGCGATGACGGGTCGAATACTGTGGAAGAACTCGGATTTCACTCACGACTACGATGCCGTCAGTCTCCAGGTCGGCGAATACTCTTGGCCGCGTACGACACCCGAGCCTCTGATCGGCTCCGATGACACTCGTGTCATGCGTTACGACGCCCGGACCGGTGCGCGTATGTGGTCGGCGACCGTGGATCCGAGCGAGTGCGCCGACAGCAAGGCACAGACGGCTATCACCGACACATCGATCTATCGCGTCACTCGCTGCCAGGAAGGCAACAAGCGGTGGGTTCAGGTCGACGAGATCGATTCCGCCACAGGCACTGTCGTGCACACCCGCACTCTCGGTAAAGATACCGGACTCCCCGAAGAAGGCGGTGCCCTCCTGAGTAGTATCGCCAATACCGTTGTCATTTCCTGGTTTCCGGCCAACGCCTCCGATTTCGACAAGCTCGTCCTCACCGGCCCACACCAGCTGACCACAGCCAGCGTGACCAGCATGCTGCATACCCCCGAAGTGGTCGCCTCGAGCCTGGACAACACCCAGCAGGTCAAAACCGATCGGCGTACTCCCAACGATGCCGAGCCGTACGTCCTCGTCGCCACCGCGACCGGTGCACAGCTGTATCGTCTTCCGGGTTTCATCAACAACAGGCAGGAATATCGCACCGATGTCATATTCCTGGAACACGAACTGATCCAGGTCACCAACTACACCGGTCCGCGAGAGCGTGCGGAGAAGTACGTGCATGTGCGTTCCTGGAGTCGCGTCGACGGACACCCTCTCGCGGATCACCAGCTCGGGGAGGTGGATGCCGAGGGCAATTGCATCCCTCGAGCCATCGCAGTCCCGGGGGGAGTGCTCGCCTTCTGTCACGAACCCGCCGCTGAAATCGTCGGATTCAGCAGTGGTGCATAGGGTTTCGGGATCGGTTTGAACAAGAGCCATCCGGCGACAGCGGCGACTGCCGCAACGCTTCCGGCGACGAGGGAGGCGAGGTGGAAGCCGTCGAGGAAGGCGCCTTTGACGAGGCCGCTGAGTTGGGTGCCGATGGGGCCCGGGGCCGAGCGGGCGGCCTGGACTCCTGTCAGCATGGAATTCGTTGCCGCGATGCGTGCGGGTTGCGGCAATGGGATGTCGGCCAGGCCGGTGGTTATCTTTGCGGAGTACACCGACGCGAGAATCGAGCCGAGTACGGCGACTCCCAGTGTTCCGCCGAGTTCGCGGCTCGTGTCGTTGACCGCGGATCCGGCGCCGGCCTGTCCGGTCGACAACTCGTTGAGGACCAGGAAGGTCGCCGGTCCCGAGACCAGTGCCACGCCTGCGGCCAATGTGATCATGACGGGCACGATCACGCCCCAGTACGAGGTGTTCGCGTCGTATCGTACGGTGAGCCAGAAGGCCACGGCCATGACGAGTGATCCGATCGCGGCGATCCGGCCCGCGCCGATCTTCGAGCCCAACCACATGCTCGGGCCGGCGAAAATCGCCATTGCGAGGGCGAAAGGCAGTGTTCGGGTGCCTGTTTCCAAAGGCGAGAATTCTTTGATGCCCTGGAAATATTGCGTCATCAGGAATACGAATCCCATGAGGGCGAACATGCCGAATGTCAGGAGCAGTGCCGCGGCGGCGAAACCGCGGTCGCGGAACAGGCGGATGTCGAACAATGGCGAGGAGAATCGGTTCTCCCACACCACGTAGGCCGCGATGATCGCGATACCGACCACGAGCCCGCCGATCGTGCGGATGGTCGGCCAGCCGTGGTGCGGGGCTTCGATCACGCTGTAGACGACGATCGAGATGCCGGCCATCGACAGCACCACGCCACCGAGATCGAAGCGTCCGACTTCGGGATTCCTGTTGGGCGGAATAAGCGCCGCGACCCCGAACAGGGCGACGACACCGGCGGGAACATTGATCCAGAAGATCGAACCCCACGAGTAATGGTCGAGCAGCCAACCGCCCACCACCGGGCCGATCGCGGCGGCGATTCCGGCGACCGCGGCCCAGGTCGCCACCGCGATCGCGCGTTCGGTGAGGTTGTCGAACAGGATGACCACGATGGCGAGGGTGGCCGGAAACACAAGGGCGGCAAAGAGCCCGAGGCCCGCCCGTGCGGTGATCAGTTGCTCCAGGTCCTGCGATATCGCCGCCAGCGCGGACACCGCCGCGAAACCCGTGATTCCGACCAGGAGCACGGTTTTGCGTCCGAAGCGGTCACCCAGATATCCGCCGGTCAGCAGTAAGCCCGCGAATACGAGCGTGTACATGTCCACCACCAACTGCAACCCGGAGGTGTTGGCGCCCAGATCCATCGAAATCTTCGGCAACGCGACATTGACGATGGTGTTGTCCAGGAACACCAGTAACTCGGCAAAGCACAGGGCAGCAAGTCCGAGCCATCGAATCACCTTGGAACGCATCGGTTGTGGACCTTCTTGTCGCTGGCGGACGGCACCGCGTCGGAACCTCACGTCACCGTACGAGTCGTTCGAGCCGACCGGAACGACCCCGTGGGACAGAACCTTGATACTTTCGGCACGGTGGAGGAACCGTCATGGGATTTCAGGCGCGGCGTCATCGGAATCCGGCACCTGGTCCGGGTCGGAATCGAGCACGGGATCGCGGAGCGTCGTCTGCTCGCCTCGACCGGACTCCTGCCGGCCGATCTCGACGCCGACGACCTGGAAGTCGAAGCCGTACAAGAGCTTTCCGTCGCGCGAAACCTGGTGCAAACCCTCGGGGATCTACCCGGACTCGGCACCGAGGTCGCAATGCGCTTCTCGCTGACCAACTTCGGCCTGCTCGGCTTCGCCATGCTCAGCAGCCCCACCGCCGGCGACGCCCTGCGCGTCGCACTGCAAACCCTGCGGATCGGCAACCGGTTCATCGACATCACGGCCGGCTTCGGCAGGACGACCGGGCGGATAACGTTCCGGCACGAGGACCTGCCCGCCGACGTCCGTGCCTTCCTGCTCGAACGGGATATCGTCATCATCTTCGGCGTGATCGTATTGCGTTGTCTGAGCCCGGAACTCGTGGATCGGCTCGGCGATACGCGTCTCGAGTTGGCGCTTCCCGAGCACCGCGTGGCGAAGATGACCGAGGGTATGACCCGGATGCTCACCGACCTCGCGCACGATCCGATCGAACGGGTCCGGATCATCGCCGACCGCCCGACCACGGAACTGACCTTTCCGCTCGATCTGCTCGCCGAACCGATGTCGATGCCCGATCCGGCCACCGCCGCCCTGTGCGAGCAGCAGTGCCTGGACCTGTTGCAGCGTCGCCACCAGCGCGGTCGACTCGCCACCAGGATCCGCGCCATGCTCCTGCAACAGATCCACGCCGCCCCCACCGCGGACGAGATCGCGGCCGGACTGAACATGGACCGCCGCACCCTGCACCGACGACTCGCCGAGGAGGGAACCAACTTTCGCATCCTCCGAGACGAGGTCCGCTGCGCGCTCGCCCTCGACATGCTCGGCGTCCTCGACCTCACCGTCACCGAGACCGCGGCCCGCCTCGGCTACACCAGCGCCGCGGCATTCAGCAGATCCTTCACCCGATGGACCGGCACCCCGCCGAGCGCCCACCGCCCGCGTGCGTAACTCACACGGCGCGACATCGGTTGTGCCGCTGAACAATCCAGGTGATGTCCTACCGTCCGTTATTCCGGCATGAGAAGTCGTAAGGCCGCGATGTGCCCTTCATACGCCTCCCGCCCGACAGGGGTGAGGTTGATCCACTGGCGGCGCGAGTCCCGGTGGTCGGGGCGGGTGGCGACGTAACCTGCCTCGTGCAGTTGGCCGACGTGTTTGCTCAGGGTCGGTGGGCTCATGCCGAGAGTCTTTGCCAGCGGGTCGAATCGCAGTTCCTTCGCCTGTGTCAGTGCGGCGCAGATCATCAGACGTTGCCGTGGGTGTATCAGCGCTATCGGATCAGTCAGATCATCGCGCGCAACGGGCCTTCGGGTTCCGTGCCCATGGAAGTCAGGGCGGCCGAGTGGTAGAGGGAGCCCGGGGTGTGGATGGCGTGCTGGAGGCCGACGTGGGCGTCGCGCCAGAAGCGTTGCAGGGGAGTGCGTTTGCGGGCGGCGTTGCCGCCGGAGCGGGCGAAGATCTCGTCCACCGCGGCGACGGCGCGCCAGGCGGCGCGAACCTGGTTGCGGCGCACCAGGGATCGGTTCTCGAAGCTGATCGTCTTGCCCGCGTCGGCCAGATCGTAGAGGCGGCTGATGCCGTCGATGAGGTGGGTGCGGGAGGCGGCGATCTCCGCGGCCGCCTCCGAAATCGCCGACAGGACATAGGGATCGTCCTTGACGCGGGTGCCCATGGCGTTGACGCGTTCACGTTGGTAGTCGAGGTGGGCGTCGAGTGCGCCCTCGCAGATGCCGATGACCGCGGAGGTGATGCCCAACGGGAACATGGCCCAGAAGGGGAGTTTGTAGAGGGTTTCGGTGCGGCCCGCGCGTTCGGCGGCCAGTTCGCCCTCGGCGACCTCGCTGGAGTCGATCGTGCGGTAGGCGGGCACATAGGCGCCGTCCACGACGACGTCCTTACTTCCGGTGCCGCACAGGCCGATCACGTCCCACGAGTCGTCGATGATCGTGTAGTCCGCGCGCGGAATGACCACGTGCAGGACCTGCGGTGGGGTGGTCGGCGCGCCGTCCGCACCGCAGACCAGCGCGCCCAGCACCACCCAGTCGCAGTGGTCGGTGCCGGAGGAGAAGTTCCAGTGCCCCTTGACGATATAGCCGTCGTCGGTGATCGTCGCGGTGCCCTGGGGCGCATACGGCGAGGCCATCCAGCTGTCCGGATTCTCACCCCAGAGTTCCTGTGCCACACGGGGATCCAGCAGCGCCATCTCCCACGGGTGCACGCCGCCGACCCCGCACACCCACCCGGTCGCGCCGCAGCGCTTGGCCACCGCCATCACGGCCTCGGCGAAATCGCCGGGATGCGCTGCGTAACCACCGAATTCGGCGGGTTGCAGCATGCGCATCACACCGGCCTGCCGGACCAGCGCGACGCTCTCGTCGGACAGCTTGCCCCCACGCTCGGTCGCATCGGCGGCCGCGGCGAACTTCGCGGCCACCTCCTCGACTCGACGAACAACCTCGTGCGACATCCACGGACCTCCGAAACTGCTGTCGTTGACGTCCCCACACCGTAGTGGGGACAGCAACGACGGTAGGCCCGAATCGTGCCGGTCACGACGGTCGTGCCCGCTCATCGGACACCTGCGCGGTCAGGACTTCAGCAGACCCGAATCGCGGATCGCCTCGGCCAGCGGTTCGAGCACGGCCGGATCGTGTGGCGTCGGGATATAGATGATCGCCAGGTCCAGGCCCTTCTCCTCGAACGCGGCGATCTGCTCCATGAATTCGGCGTTGCTCTGACCCGGCTCGAGCCGCTGATGCGCGGACAGGGTGATCTCGGCGGGATCGCGGCCGATATCGGCGCAGTGCGCCGCGAGCACCGAACGCTTGTGCGCGAACTCCTCGGCGGTGCCGCCGACGAAATTCCAGTGCTGGGCGTACCGCGCGGTGATGCGCAGGGTGCGCTTCTCGCCGTTGCCGCCGATGCAGATCGGCGGATGCGGCCGCTGCGGACCCTTCGGCTCGTTGCGCGCCTCCTTCAGCTGATAGAACTTGCCGTCGAAATCCGTTGTCTCCTGGCTCAACAGCCCGATCAACACCTGGCACGCCTCCTCGAAACGATCGAGACGCTCACGCACGGTGCCCAATTCGATGCCGTACGCGCCGGACTCCTCCTCGTTCCAGCCCGCGCCGATGCCGAGTTCGAGCCGCCCGTCGGAGATGACGTCCAGTGCCGCGGCCATATTCGCCAGCACCGCCGGATGCCGGTAGTGGATGCCGGTCACCAGCGTGCCCAGCCGCAGCCGGGTGGTGGCCTGGGCCAGCGCGGTCAGTGTTGTCCAGCCCTCCAGGCACGGGCCGGTGGAATCGGAGAAGATCGGATAGAAGTGGTCGAAGGTCCAACCGGACTCGAAGACGTCGATCTGGTCCGCGGCGCGCCAGACCGCCAGCATGTCGGCCCAGGTGGTGTTCTGCGGTGAGGTTTTGAAGGCGAATCGCATGGTGCAACGCTAAATGCTGAAGTGCGCTCCAAGTCAAGCGACACGACCTCCGCGTCGCCGGGATACGGCCCCCGATGCGACATACGGAAAGTTAGCGGGCTCTGGGGTGTCGACTCCTGACACGCCGTAGACACGCCGAGTTTTGCAGGTAGCGTTCGCGATTCGGCCACTTTGTCCCAGTATCTGATGCTTTGCTGGAGATACACGGCGAGTGGAGGGTGGTGGCGGATCGATGCATCGGGTACCGCAGCGGGACCGGACTCGTAACGTGCGGCCGTGGGTGTGGGCGACGTTGATCGGGGTGGCGGTGATCGTCGCCGCGGTGTGGGCGGTGCGTCCGGATCCGGTGGGTTGCCGGGCTGCCGCGGGGCCCCGGCCGGCCACGGTCAGCGTGCCGGATATGCCTGTGGCGCAGCGTGTTCCGATCGCCGAACGGGTCGATCCGCCGGTGCTCGCGCAGGCGCGGTACTACACGTTCAGCCCGGATGTGGCGTGTGCGTTCCCCGACCTACCCGCGGACGGCTACTACGTCGGGGTACCGACCGACGAGTACGACGGCAGCGCGGCCTGCGGCGGATATGTCGATCTGCACGGTCCGCTGGGTTCGGTGCGGGCGCAGATCGTGGACCGTTGCCCGGGATGCGCTGCGAACCAATACGATCTGAGCGCCGCGGCCTTCGCGCGAATCGCCGATCCGAGTTCGGGTGTGGCGCAGATCGGCATCGGCCGCGTGCACAATCCTTCGCCCGCACCGGATCTGGTGTATCGGATCGAGCCGGGCTCGACGTCCGATTGGCTGGGCATCCAGTTCACCGACACCGGAAATCCGTTGCACCGCGTGGAGATTCGCTCTTCGGCCGGCGGCCCCGGACATACGCTGACGCGGCGCATGGACGACTTCTGGACGATCTCCGGTGTCGGGACGGGCCCGTTCACCGCGTTGGTGACCGATGCGGACGGCCATCAGGTCATCGTGCCCGGAATAGTCGTGGAGCCGGGACGTACCCGGCACACCGGCCGCAGCCTCTACGCGGTCGCGAATCAGGTTCCGGCGGCACCGGTTTCGCATCCGGTGCCGTCCGTCACGACCGCCACCTGTTCCTGAGCCGACTGCTCCCGGCACTCAGCGCCGCTGCACGCGACTGGCCGGAGGTTCGATCTTCGCCTGACTCGCCAGATACGCGTTGAACGCGTCGAGATCGGCCGGTCCGACCGCGTTCTGCTGCCCCTTGGTGAACACGCTGAACCCGTCCCCACCGGCGGCGAGGAAGTTGTTCGTCGAAACCTGGTACACCGCAGCAGGATTCAGCGCCTGCCCGGCGATCCGCACGGTGTCGTCGAGGATCTTGTGTCCCTTGGGCGCGGCATCGGAATAGGAGTAGGTGATACCGGCCACCGACAGCACACCGGGCGTGGTCTTGTTGTCCCACTGCTGCTCCAGCAGATTCAGGATCTGCTCGCCGCTCAGCGCCACCGTCACCACCTGATTGCCGAACGGTTGCACGGTGTACGCCTGCTCGTAGGTGATCGCGCCGGTGCTCAGATCCGCCCGCACCCCACCGGGATTCATGAACGCGGCCACCGCGTGATCGGGCGCCATCGCGGCGAGCATGGCGTCGGCGATCACATCGCCCAGCGGCGAATCACCACCCGGGGTGGGCTCGTTGGACAGCGGCCCGGCGGTGGTACCGATCACGTGCGCGGCGCGCGGGCGGGCCTGATCGCTGTAGAAGGCAACGAGTTTCGCGGCGGCCGGATCGGGCGTGACCGTCCGGGTGACCACCCGGTTGACCGCCTTCGCGTCGACCGTTCCGTCGTGGAAGCGCAGGCTGACATCGGTGATCAGACGGCCGTAGGAGGCGGCCTGGGTGACCACCTTGCCGCCGATGACGCAGTTGTAGGCCAGATGGGTGTGCGCGGTGAACACCACCTTCACCCGGGGATCGATCCGGTTGGCCAGAATGGTGACGTTCGGGCTGATATTGGTGCAGCCGTTGTAATCGATTGCCGCGCCGTGTGTTTGCTGCGCGCCGCCGTCGTGTACCAGCGCGACCACGGTTTCCGCGCCCGCGGCGACCATCTCCGGAACGTACTTGTTCACCGCGTCGGCCTCGTCGCCGAAGGAGTAACCCCGGATCGCGTCGGGCATCACGATATCCGCGGTCGCGCGGGTGACCGTGCCGACGACGCCGATCTTGTGACCGCCGACCGTCAGCATCGTCCACGGCTTCAGACCGGGCGGCAGCTGGCCGTTGACATCGGTGACATTGGATGCCAGATAGGGGAATGCGGCTCCGGTGAAGGGCTGCCCGGGGGAGCAGCCGTCGGCGGCGCAACCACCCTGCTGCAACCGGGTCAATTCGGCTGTGCCGTGGTCGAATTCGTGATTGCCGACCGCGGATGCGCTCACGCCCAGCGAATTCAGGTAGTCGATGGTGGGCTCGTCGTGGAACAGCGCCGAGATCAGCGGGCTGGCACTGACATTGTCTCCGGCCGAGAGGACCGCGCCGGCCGGATAGGCCGCCTTCAACTTCGCCAGATGGGTGGCCAGATAGGCCGCGCCCCCGGCCTGATACGCGCCGACGTGCCCGTTGCTCCCGTCGGGCGGTTCCAGATTGCCGTGCAGATCGTTGATCCCGAACAGATGCACCTCGCCCGGCTGGGCGGCGGGCAGATCATCGGTGGACACCAGCGGTATCTGGTTGGCATGCGGGGAGTTCGACGGTGCGGTACCGTGACCCCCGCAGCTGACCATGAGTACCACGCCGATTACGGCGATCATCGCTTCGATCAGGCGGCGACGCAGCTTCATAACCCTCGACTCTGACAGACCGATGCTGCGTGTGGACGGCGTCCGGGTGAATTTCCGGCACACCCCGTCACGCGGAGTTCGATGCTGTGAGGGCGAGTTCCGTGCTCCGAAATCCGGTCGACCGATCATGCCGGGACAGTAATGGAGTCCGTCCCGAACATGACCGGTCACGCGTGGGAAGCGCCCGAAATCACCAGTGCAGACCGGGAATCCGGTTGGTGACGCGAGTGGCCGGGCCCGGCATACCCATCAGCGGTTGCACGATCGGGGCCAGCGCGAGCAGCGGGCTGCGGCTCTCGGGCTTGTCGGCCGCCGGACCTTCCGCACCCGGCTTCGCCGCCGCCGATTCCCCGAACATCCGGAAACCGCGATGCAGGATCGCCTTCTTCACCGACGGCATCACGGTGTCCACCACCTGCGCGAAGGTACCGATCGGGGTATCGATGCGGGTCGGGCGTTCGGTCAACGCGCGCACCACGATCGCGGCCGCCTGCTCCGGTGTGTGCACCGGGATCGAGCGGTACAGATCGGTCGGCGCGATCATCGGCGTGCGCACCAGCGGCATCCGCACCGAGGTGAAAGTGATTCCGGCATCGGCGTTCTCGACCGCGGCGATCTCGCTGAACGTGTCCAGCGCGGACTTGCTCGCCACATACGCGGCGAACCGCGGCAGTTTCGTCTGCACCGCGATCGAGGAGATGTTGACGAAATGCCCGAACCGGCGCTCGCGCATGGCGGGCAGCGTCGCCAGGATCAACCGCACCGCACCGAAGTAGTTCACCGCCATCGTCCGCTCGAAATCGTGCATCCGGTCGGTGGAATTGAGCACCGAGCGGCGGATCGAGCGGCCCGCGTTGTTGACCACGTAGTCGATGTGACGATGATCCGCGAGGATCTGCTTGACCAGCAGCTCGACCGCCTTCTCGTCGGTGATGTCGCACGAATACGCCTGTGCCGCACCATTGTTCGCCCGAACCTCGGCCGCGGCGGCCTCGAGCTCGTCGATGCTGCGGGCGGCCATCAGCACCGTGGCCCCGCGCCGGGCGACCGCGTGCGCGGTGGCCAGGCCGATTCCCGAGGACGCGCCGGTGATCAGCACGGTCCGCCCGTGCAGCGGATCGCCGTCGGTGCGGCGGGCGCGATCCGGGTCCATCCGGTTGCGCCAGAAATCCCACAGCTTCCCGGCGTACTCCTCGAAGGCGGGCGGGGTGATGCCGCGCAGTTGGGCGCGGGTGGAATCGGAGACGAATTCCGAGGCGAACGTGACGTGCGGCGCGACCTCGGCCGGAATTCCGAACTGCCGCAACACATAATCGCGCAGTTGCGGCACGCCCGGGACCTTGCCGAGCATGCTCATCACGCCCTGACTGCCGGGCAGGGTGCCCAGTCCGGCGGGTGCGCCCGCGGCTCGCGCCAGCGCGGCGTAGACCTCGGCGAACGGCTGCGGTTCCGGATTGACCAGGTGGAAGGTGCGGCGGTTCAGCCCCGGGCGGCGGATCAGCTCGCCCATGGCCGCGGCGACGTAATCCACCGGCACGATATTGGTGTCGCCCAGGTCGGGCAGCATCATCGGCAGCTCCGAGGGCAGCGCGGCCAGGCGGGCGATGGCGGCGAAGAAGTAGTACGGACCGTCGATCTTGTCCATCTCACCGGTGCGCGAATCCCCGGCGATGATGGCCGGGCGATAGACCCGCCAGCGCAGTCCCGGGGCCTCGCGGACGAGTTTCTCGGCCGCGAATTTGGTTCGGTGATAAGGGGATTCGAGATTCTGGCCGAGATCGAAATCGTCCTCGAAGAACTGGCCGCGATGATCGCCCGCGACCGCCACCGACGAGACGTGGTGCAGCACCGCGCCGAGTCCGGACGCCAGTTCGATCACCGCGCGGGTGCCTTCGACATTGGCGGCGTGGGCGGCCTGTTCGTCGGCGGTCATGTCGTAGACCGCGCCGAGGTGGATCACGTGTTCGGCGCTCGGTGGATCATCTTGTAGCCCAAGGTTTTTCGTGGTCAGATCGCCGATCAGCGGGAAGACCCGATCGGTGGCGTGCCAGCCCGCGGCCAGCTCGGCGAGCTTGGCCGCGGAGGCCTCGCGCACCAGGATGTGGATCACCGCCTCGGGATCGCCGGTGAGCAGATCCTGAACCACTCGGCGGCCGAGAAATCCGGTGCCGCCTGTCACGATATACGAAACCATCGCCCCTCCTGCATGTCGAACATGGTGTGGCGCAACAACTTCGGATGCGCGTACAACTGTTCGTCCGACATTCGCCGGTGGATGCGGACGTGAGAATCGGCCGCTGAAGACTGCTGTGTTAGCAGACGTTGGGCCCAGGTAGGAACACCATCGTGCCTAACTGGTGAGTAACTTTAGCGGGTGGGATATTGTCTCCGCAACCACGCCGCGCCCTGCATCGTGTGTGACGTATCACCACGTGAGGGCGTCGAATGGTATCTGTGTCAACGGTTTTCAGATAACTCTCGGAGGGGCTGGCTATCTGTCGGCATCCCGAAAGACGTACGCGGCAGTGGGGTTCGGGGTCAGCCCTGTCGACGGGTCGGGAATTCTCCGGCCAGTTCGCGGAACATCGCGGTGTTGAAATCGAAGGCGCGCTGGCATTCGCCCAGCACCCGCTGCTTCTCGAGATCGTCCACGGCCAGCGCGTCGAGCAGTTCGCGGTACTCGCGCTTGAACGCCGCCGGGTTCGGAATCTGATCGAAGACGTAGAACCGCACGCCGTCGCCGCGCTTGGGCAACTGCCACAGCTTCTCGGCCGTCCCGCGGATCACCTGACCGCCGGACAGATCGCCCAGGTACCGGGTGTAATGGTGCGCGACATATCCCGCGGGCCACTCCCGCGCGCATTCCCGCACCCGTTCGGCGTAGGCGGCCGTGGCGGGCAGCGGATCCAGATCCGCGCGCCAATCCGCGCCGCCGAGATGCGCCAGATCGTCCTCCAGATGCGCGACCCGGGCCAGCTCCGGCCGCACGAACGGTCCGGCCACCGGATCGGCCGCGAGCGCGTCGGCAAACTCCTCGAGCGCACTGTAGACGTGCCACAACTGCCCGGTGTACCGGTAGAACGCCGCAACCCCCAGCCCGCCGCCGAGCATATCGCTCATGAACGTGGAGTTCTCCGCGTCCGCATGTTGCCGTTCGGTAGCGGTGCGGATCTGCGCGGAGAAGGGAGTGGTGGTGTCGGGCATACAACGCTCCGTCTACTTTGGGTTACCTAACTTCTCATAGACGATACCTGGTCGGGGGCGTCGTGGAATCAAACTTTCGGACGACATCGCGTCGTTCGGGGGATGCGTGGGAGTGTGAGCCGCGCCGATATGTGGGGTGTGGTTTCTTGCTGTCGCGGACCGGCAGGCTGATTCGGGGGCCGATCGGAGCTTCGATGGTCGCCTTGGGGTCTGGGGATGTGAGACCGGCCTGCCGATCAAGCTCGGGCGGGCGATGTCGACGCGGTGATCATCGCGACCGTGTGGACCGATTAGCACGAAAGTGGTTCTGTGGCAATGATAATCGCCCACATTCGAGTGATTTCGGTTGTGGGGATTGGTGTTCGGCGAGGTCGGGTGGGGGACCTGAGCGACGCGCCCGGGGATTCGCAACACGGACAAATTTCCCATCGGAGCGAAGGTCTGGCGGGGGTGAATGTTGGCGTGTTACAACGGAGTTACGCGTAGTTATCGTTGCTAACTAATTGGAGGGCGTGAACATGTGTGGAATCGCGGGCTGGGTGTCGTTCGACTCCGATCTGACGCGGCAACAGCGTGTCATCGACGCCATGACCGAGACCATGGCCTGTCGCGGGCCCGACGGGCGCGGCACCTTCGTGCGGACGCACGGTGCGCTGGGGCATCGGCGGCTGGCCATCATCGACCTGCCCGGCGGCACCCAGCCGATGAGTATCAGCACCCCGTCCGGCGATATCGGGCTGGTGTACTCCGGGGAGACCTACAACTTCCACGAACTGCGTGACGAGTTGCTCGCGCTGGGGCACACGTTCCGCACCGACAGCGACACCGAGGTCGTACTGCACGGCTACCTGCAATGGGGCGAGTCGGTGGTCGATCACCTCAACGGCATGTACGCCTTCGCGATCTGGGATCAGCGCACCGAGAAGCTTGTGATGATCCGCGATCGTATGGGGATCAAGCCGTTCTACTACTACCCGACGCCGGACGGTGTGCTGTTCGGGTCGGAGCCCAAGGCGATCCTGGCCAATCCGTTGGCGCGCAAGGCCGTCGACACCGATGGTCTGCGGGAGCTCTTCGCGTTCACCAAACAACCGAAGTGGTCGCTGTGGAAGGGCATGTACGAGGTGCTGCCCGGCACGTTGATCACGGTGGACCGCAACGGAATTCACGAGCGCACCTACTGGCGGCTGGATGCGGTGGAGCATACCGACAGCCGGGACGACACCGTCGCGAAGGTGCGTGAGCTGCTCACCGATATCGTGGACCGCCAGCTCATCTCGGACGTCCCTCGCTGCGTGTTGCTTTCCGGCGGACTGGATTCCAGCGCCATTACCGGTCTGGCCGCCGCCCGGCTGGCCCGCGACGGCGAGCAGTTGCGCACCTTCTCGGTCGATTTCGCCGACCAGGAGGAGAATTTCGTTCCCGACGAGATGCGGGACACCCCCGACTCGCCGTATGTGCGCGAGGTCGCGGCGCTGGTTCGTTCCGCGCACGAGGACGTGATCCTCAACCCCTCGGAGCTGTCGGATCTGACGGTGCGTCGCGCGGTGATTACCGCCCGCGACATCCCGGCCGGGCTCGGCGATATGGATTCCTCGCTCTACCTGCTGTTCAAGGCGATTCGCGCGCAGTCGACGGTGGCGCTGTCGGGGGAGTCGGCCGACGAGGTGTTCGGTGGGTACCGCTGGTTCCACGACGAGGTCGCGTTGAAGGAGGAGACCTTCCCGTGGTTGGCCTTCAACAACGCGATCACCGGCGAGGGACGCTGGCAGATGCTGAATCCCGAACTGCGCGAACGGCTTCAGCTGGAGACGTTCATCTCCGATCAGTACGCCTCGGCCGTCGCGGAGGTCGATCACCTCGACGGTGAGTCCGAGGTCGAACACCGCATGCGCACGGTCTGCCACCTGCATCTGACGCGCTTCGTGCGGGCGCTGCTGGACCGTAAGGATCGCGCGTCGATGGCGGTCGGCCTCGAGGTCCGGGTGCCGTTCTGCGATCACCGGCTGGTCGGCTACGTCTACAACACGCCCTGGTCGCTCAAGAGTTTCGACGGCCGCGAGAAGAGCCTCCTGCGGCACGCCGCGAAACACGTTCTGCCCCAATCGGTCGTCGAACGCGTCAAGAGCCCCTACCCCTCCACCCAGGACCCCGGCTACGCGGCGAACCTCCAGCAGCTGGCGAAAGAGATTCTCTCCGAAAAGGATTCCCCCGTCTTCGCCCTGGTCGACCGAACCTGGTTGCAGCGCGCCGTAACCCAGGACCCCCTCCACATGGACGGCATCACCCGAGGCAACCTCGACCGCACCGTAGACCTACACACCTGGCTCGACCTCTACTCCCCGGAACTGCACCTGGCGTGACCACCCCCGCAACATCCGCCCGCCCCGAGACCTTTCCCGGGGCGGGCCGTTTCGCACACGGCCACAAACACATCGACGAGACACGCTGGCCAACTCCACTCACTGCACAATCCGACGATACTGCTCCGGATACACAGGCGAAAACCATTGCCGCACACGGGTGAACCGGCCGACATCGGCATTCAGATCGCCCAGCATCTCATCCAGATTATGGATCGAGAACGGTGCGACACTGGTTCCGTGTGCGTGTTTGCCCCGGGTGCGAGCGCGCATCCAGTGCAATCGCCGATCGATCCAGGCTTCGCGATCCTGCTTGTCCGGCAGCGTGATCCGGCCCGCGAGCAGTTCGGCGATCCACAGCGCGGCCACCTCGGCATTGAGTCCGCTGAGGGCGGAGGAGTTGTAATACCGCCTCACCCATGCGGGTCAGCGCGAGCTGCTCGGTTCCGCCCGGATTCCCGGGCCGGCGCGGCATCTTCCACAGCAGCCGTCTGGCTACCACCGTCGTGGAGGCGGCCACCTCGCTCAGCGACTCCGCCACATCGCAGGCCGACTTCCCGTATCCGACGATCACCAGATGTTTGCCAAGTGCCCGCTCCCGATCGCCGAATCCGCTGGTGTGGCACAACTCCCCGCCGACGCCTCCGAACTCGTCCGCGCCCGCGAACTCCGGGACCGCCGGATCACTGAAGACCCCGTTGGCGATCACCAGATGATCGCAGTCGACACCGTCCGCACGCCCCGAGTCGACCTCCCGCGCCGCCCGGACAACACCCGCGCAGCGGCCAGGCCGGAGATTCCGGCACCGACGATCGCGATGTGCATCGGTCCAGGGTGTCACGCCGGTGCGGGCTCGCGCACGGTCGTTCCGGACACTGTTTCGCGGACTCTTCCGGACGCAATGTTTACGGAGTTTAATAATAGGTGTTCACAAATTTGGTGTGGTGTGGTTCACTCATGCAAACGTGTTCCAAAGGAGGTACCCGTGTCCGCTCCGTCCCTGTCACACAGCTTCGACTTCACCGATCCGGACCTGCTCGCCAGCCGTTTGCCCGTCGCTGAGTGGGCGGAGCTGCGGCGCACTGCCCCGGTGTGGTGGGTCGACCAGCCGCACAATGTCGCCGGTTTCGGCGACGACGGCTACTGGGTGGTCAGCAAACTCGACCACATCAAGGAGATCTCCAAGAAACCCGAAGTGTTCTCCAACTTCGAGAACACCGCGGTGATCCGCTTCTACGAGGACATAGCCCGCGAGGAGATCGACATCCAGCGCGGCATGCTGGTCAACCAGGATCCGCCCTCGCACGACAAACTGCGTCGCATCATCTCCCGCGGCTTCACCCCGCGCGCGGTGGAGAGCCTGCGCAACGCCCTGCGCGAGCGCGCCGAGCGCATCGTGCACGAGGCCAAGCGCAACGGCGGCGGCGACTTCGTCACCCAGGTCGCCTCCGAGCTGCCGCTGCAGGCGATCGCCGAACTGCTCGGCGTCCCGCAGTCCGATCGCGGCAAGCTGTTCGAGTGGTCCAACACGATGATGGGTTACGACGACCCGGAATTCGGCGGCGACCACAAGATGGCCACGGCCGAGGTGATGGGCTACTCCTGGAACCTGGCCGAGGAACGGCGCGGCTGCCCGGCCGACGACATCGTCAGCCAGCTGGTCACCGCCGATATGGACGGCGAATCGCTCGGCTCGGACGAATTCGCCTGGTTCGTCATCCTGCTGGCGGTCGCGGGCAACGAGACCACCCGCAACGCCACCACCCACGGCATGAAGGCGTTCGCCGACTTCCCCGAACAGTGGGAGCTGTACAAGTCCGAACGCCCGCGCACCGCGCCGGACGAGATCGTGCGCTGGGCCACCCCGGTCATCGCGTTCCAGCGAACCGCCCTGTCGGACACCGAGATCGGCGGCCAGCAGATCAGCAAGGGCCAGCGCGTCGGACTGTTCTACGCCTCGGCCAACTTCGACGAGGAACGTTTCGAGAAGCCCTTCGAATTCGACGTGCTGCGCGACCCGAACCCGCACGTCGGCTTCGGCGGCACCGGCACGCACTACTGCGTCGGCGCGAATCTCGCTCGCCTGCAACTGGACCTGATTTTCAACGCCATCGCCGACGTGATGCCGAACCTGCGGCAGATCTCCGAGCCGGTGCGGCTACGCTCAGGATGGTTGAACGGAATCAAGAGCTGGCAGGTTGCTTACGAATGAGCGGTCGGGCCCGGAGGAGGTAACGTGCCCAACCACAACGGGCCCCGGTCGATCAGTGGACAGGTCACCCGCGTTCCGGCACGTCGGGGCCGCGCACCCGCGGTGAGCGACACCGACATCCGGCGGGTGGCCAGATCCCTTCTCGCGGAACAGGGTCCGGAGGCGGTGACCCTGCGCGCCATCGCGCGCGCCCTGGGGATCACCGCCCCGGCGCTGTACCGCTACTACGCCTCGCGGGAGGATCTCGTCGCGGCGCTGCGCCGGGACATCTGCGCGGATCTGGCCGAGGAACTCGCCCAGCAGGTCGCCGAATTGCCCGACGACGGTGTGGTGCAGCTGCTCGCGGTCTGCCGGGGTTTCCGGCGCTGGGCTCTGGATCACGCGCCCGAATTCACGCTGGTGTTCGCCTCGCCCGCCGGGGAGAACACCAGTGCCATGCGGCAATTCGACGAACCCTTCGGGCGAATCTTCCTGCAGGCCGCCGGTCTGCTGCTGACCACCTACGACATCGTCACCCCGTCGGCCGAGGTGATTCCCGAGGCGTTGTGCGCGGATCTGAAGCGTTTCCAGGCCGATCTGCTCGTGGTGCTGGCCGAATCGGGGCAGGAATTCCCGGCCGAGAAGCTGGATCTGGGCGTGACCTACCTGATGACCACGTTCTGGGCGCGCATCTACGGACACGTCACGCTCGAGGTGTTCGGCAATTACCCGATGGCCGTGAGTGATCCGGACATCCTGTTCGACGCGACGCTCGAGGATCTGGCCCGCAGCATCGGGGCCTGAACCAGCGGAGGGTGTCCCGCCGGGATACGTATCCGCGCTACTTCGGCACGATCGGTATCTCGCCGGTGGTTCCGAACGTCGGCGGACGAATCCCACGGAAGCGCAGCAGAATTCGCGGCCGCCGCAGGAATCGCGCACCCCACTCACCGAGGGTGACCCCGGCCGCCAGCGCGCATCCGACGCCGAACGCCGCAAGCAGCTGATTCAGTCCCGCGCCCTGCTGATTGTTGAGCAACGCCGAAAGACCCCGGTAGATACTCAGACCCGGCAGTAGCGGGGTGATCCCGGCAACTGCGACGACCAGCGGTGGTGTCAGCGCACGGCGGGCCATCAGACCACCGGCCAGACCCACCACGCAGGCCGCGAAACCCGAGGACATCACCGGCCCGAAATGGTGTCCGTGCATCAGCTGATAACACAGTGTCGCCACCGCGCCACTGATCGCCGCGGCGGCCAGCGCGCGACGTTCGGCATAACACGCCAGCGCGAAGGCCAGCGAGGCCACGGCCCCGGCGAGGACCTGCAACGGCAGCGCGGAGATGGGGGAGGAGGAGTTCATATCGATCGGGGCCATCTTCACGTTCAGCGCATCGGCGCCCCGCAGGGCCAGGGCGACCCCGGCGATGATTCCGCCGGTCATCATCAGCAGATCCAGCATGCGTGCCGCCGCGGTGATGGGCGCGCCGGTGATGGCGTCCTCGACGGAACCGACGAGCTGTAATCCACTCAGCATCACGGTGATTCCGGCCGCGACGACCAGCGACTGGTATTTCTCCGTCCCGCAGGCGGCCAGGGCGATCGCCGGCAGGGTCGCGATCGCACCGCCGACGATCGCCTGGAAGAACGAGGGCAACCCGCGATAATTCAGTGCGCGGTTGGTGCGGTCGATCACGCCGGTCGCCACGAAACTGGTCACGGCGGTGATCGGGCCGCCGCCCAGTAGCAGGCCGATCGAGGCCGCCAGCAGCGCCCAGCCGCCGGTCGCGATCCAGCGGTTGTACGGGTGCGGTGCGGAGGTGAGTTCGTCGAGTGCGGCGTGCGCGTCCTCGGGCGGCACGATCTCGCGGCGGATGCGGCGGGTGAGCCGGTCGACCGCGGCCAGGCGGGTGAAATCGAGCGTGCGGTAGTTGACCACCCGCATGGTGGTCGCGGGCGGCATGGTCGGGCCGCGGTCGGCTGAGATACGGATCGAGTTGTAGGTGACGTCGATATCGCAGTTCGCCAAACCGTAAGTGGCGGCGATGAATTCGATCTGGGTGGTGGTATCGGTGACCGCGGTGCCCGAGGCCAGCACGACCTCGCCGACCCGTTCGGCCAGTTCCATCACCTGGGTCACGGCGGCGTCGTCGGACAGATCGATCGGTCGCAGCGGTGCGGGCGCCTCCAGCACCGCGTCGACGGTGGCCTTGCGTTCGGCGACGATCCGGTCGGTCACCCAGTCGATCGCGCGCCGCCAGCGTGGGCGTGGCCGCGGGGTATCCGGTTCCTCGACGATTTCGGTCTGCTCACTCATACCCGCACCCGCCGAGGTGTGCGAGCGGTCCGCGCGCGGATCGGGCCGGGATACTTCGCTCGGTCGCAGTTCCGCGGTGCCCGCGCACCCGATCGCCGAGGTGGACGTATCTCCCCAGGTCACGGATATGGCCGCACACAACCGCATGCGCCCGGCACGCGGTGCCGCTGTGCACGACGCGCCGTGTCGATGATTCCCTCGCACGCTCGCTCACACCCTGCAAGGTAGAGGGTGCCGCGCCTTCGTGTCAGCTCGGCTCGCAGATCTGTGGGCACGCGAACATCCGACACGTGCGCGCGGTGAGGCGGGTCACGGCACGGTCCGGATCCGGTCGTTAGGGTCGGGGCATGGCATCTCCCGGGAATCAGACGGCGGACATCCTTCGCGCGGCGCTCGACGGCCCCTGGCGCGAGGTGCGCGAGCAGGCCCGGCCGCGCCTGGACGACGAACGGCTGTGCGGCGACCCGGCGTTGGATCTGTCCGCGGCGCGGGCCCGGGTGCTCGAACAGATGCACCTGGTCTCGAAATTCGGTCTGGCCGAACGCGGATTCCGGCGCGAACACGGCGGCACCGCCGATCCCGGCGGCGCGGTCACCGGACTCGAGATGCTCGCCTACACCGATCTGTCGCTGTGGGTGAAGAGCGGTGTGCAGTGGGGGCTGTTCGGCGGCGCGGTGGAGAACCTGGGCACCGAGCGTCATCGGGACGTGGTCACCCGCCTGATCTCCCTGGACCTGCTGGGCTGCTTCGCGATGACCGAATCCGGGCATGGCAGCGATGTCGCGCACCTGGAGACCACCGCCACCTACGACCCGGCGACGCGGGAATTCGTCGTGCACAGCCCCACCGAATCCGCCCGCAAGGACTACATCGGTGGCGCGGCCGAACACGCCCGGATGGCAGCGGTTTTCGCGCAGCTGATCACCGGCGGCGAGGGCCGGGGAGTGCACTGTTTCCTGGTGCCGCTGCGCGATGCCGAGGGTAACGACCTGCCCGGCGTGACCACCTCGGACTGCGGGCTCAAGGGCGGTCTGCCCGGAGTGGACAACGGCCGCATCCGCTTCGACAACGTCCGCATTCCGCGCGAGAACCTGCTCAATCGTTACGGCGACGTCGTACCGGACGGCACCTACAGCTCCGAGATCGAGAATCCGAGCCGACGCTTCTTCACCACGCTCGGCACGCTGGTGCGCGGGCGGATCAGCGTCGGTGGCGCGGCCGCGGCGGCCGCGCGCGTGGCGTTGAGTATCGCGGTGCGGTACGCCGAGCAGCGGCGGCAGTTCGACGATCCCGATACCGGCGAGGAGGTTGTGCTGCTGGACTATCGCAGCCATCAGCGGCGACTGCTGCCGCATGTGGCGCGGGCGTTCGCGCTGTCCTTCGCGCAGAACGACCTGGTGCGCCGGATGCATCTGGTGCAGACCGGTCAGGATCTGGATCCCGGCGCGCAGCGGGCGTTGGAGAAGCGCGCGGCCGGATTCAAGGTCGCGCAGACCCGGCACGCCACCCGGGCCATCCAGGAATGTCGCGAAGCATGCGGCGGCGCAGGCTATCTCACCGAGAACCGGCTGGTGACGCTGAAGGCCGACACCGATGTGTTCACCACGTTCGAGGGTGACAACGTCGTGCTCACCCAGCTGGTCGCCAAGGAGCTGCTCACGGCGTACGCCGACGAGGTGCGGGATCTGGACGCGCTGGGCTGGGTGCGTTTCGCCGCGACCATGGCGCTGGACGTCGCGCGGGAGAGTTCCGGTGTGCGCCAACTGATTCAGCGACTGCGCGACCGCGGCGGCGATTCGGTCGAGGACGGCGATCTGTCCCGGCGCGAGGTGCAGCTACAGCTGTTCGCCGACCGCGAGGAATACCTCGTGCGCACCGCCGCACACCGGTTGCAGGCCCGTGCCAAGGAGACCGGACCGTTCGAGGCGTTCAACAACGCCCAGGACCACATCCTGCTGGCCGGCGAGGCGCATATCGAGCGGCTGGTGCTGGAGGCGTTCATCGAGGGGATCGCCGATATCGAGGACGAGCAGGCCCGTGCGTTGGCCGAGAGCGTGTGCGATCTGTACGTGTACACCTCGCTGGAACAGAACCAGGCGTGGTACATCATGCACCGGTTCATGTCGGTGGAGCGGGCCAAACTCGTGCGTCGCGGGGTCAACGAACTCGTCGACCGCCTGCGCCCGCACGCGCTGACCCTGGTCGAGGCGCTGGGCGTGCCCGCGAGCACGCTGCGCGCCGCCATGCTGGACGACGTGAGCGTGCATCAGGGGCGGTAACCGGCCCGGTGGCTCCACCCGGGGGAGCGGACGGTCGCGGATAAGGTCTGTGCCGTGAGAAGCGCGCCCGCTCTGCCGTCCTATCGGATCGTTCCGCTCGCGGCGGTGGTGATCCTCGGCGTCCTCGTCACCGTTCTGCTGCCGCTGGCCTTTCCGGTCGGCGGCGGGCCGACCGGATTCGATCGGGCCGTGGACGATCGGATCCACTCCACTCTGGACTCGCACCAGACCGTCTACCGAGTTCTCGTGACCCCGAGCGACGCCCCCGTCGTGCTGGCCGTGCTGCTCATCGGCGTGCTCTGGTACGCGTGGCGGCGCGACTGGTGGCGAGCCGGATTCCTGTTGGTGGCACCGGAACTCGTCGTCGCGATCAACACCTACGCGCTGAAATACGTGTGGCACAGGCAGCTTCACCACTACCTGGCCTACCCGAGCGGCCACACCGTGCAATTCGTCGCCGTGGCAACGGCTTTCGTGCTGATCGCACCCACACCCAGGCTGCGGATCGGCGCGACGCTGGTAGCCCTGGCGCTGCTGATCGCCATCGCGATCGGCATGGTCGGCTTCGGCTACCACTACCCGACCGACGTACTCGGCGGCACCGCCACCGCCATCGCCCTGGTGACCGCGATGTACGCCGCACTCACCGCCGCGACGCACCGGACCCGAAACCCGTTCAGCCAGGCCCGAACTGAATGACCGCCGCGATCACGAACCACACCAGCCAGGCCACCGCGACCAGCATCCCGACCATGAGCAGCAACCGCATGGCGCCCTGACGCAGATCCATCTCACCCGGCTCGGTGGGGTACAGCGCCCACGGGCTGTACCAGGGCATGGCGATCGCGGACGGCTTGTCCGCGGCCGCCTCGACCTCGGCCATCTCCTCGCGGAACGCCTCGGCCTGCGCCTGCTGCGGCCCGCCACGCCACAGCGTGGTATCCACCGGCCCGCCGAATCCCTCGGCGACCAGATCCTGCGGCGCGGGCAGGTACGGCAGCAGATTCAGGCCGCGGAAGGCCAGCGCGACCTCGTTGATCGTCCACTGCGCGCGCCCCCGAGGGGCGAGGTGATCCAGGTACTCGGCCAGATGCTGATGCTGGTCACCGATCACCACCTCCATGCCGGGATCGTTCCAGAGCTGCCGCAGCCGCACCTGCGAACCCTGCGGCGGCACCACCAGCACCAGACCCTGCACCACCCGCTGCCCGAGCCCGTGCGCGGCCAGCCACGCTTGCAGCGCGTAGGTGTGCTCCCGCGAGGAGTCCAGTGGATTGCGGCGGCCGCCCTCCAGCGAGACCAGCTGACCACCGACCCGCCAGGGCCCGTCCAGCGGCACCTCCAGCTCCCCGCGCACCTGCTCCACGAGCGCCTCGGCCTCGATGATCACGCAACTGGTCGGCGTCCACACGATCGCGTCGAACTGATGCAGCCGGTTCTCGAAGAACAGACTGCAATTCACCGTGGCCACGCCGTGGGGATCGCTGGGACCCTTCCACGTGCGCAACCAGTCGATCAGTACCCGTTCCGCCGGCGTCCCCGCGGAGCTCTGCACACGCACGAGCATTGGCGACCCACCCTTTCCCGTCGATACTCGTCACCGCAAAGCATAAGTGCCCGCGCGGGATCGGGATGTTCGAATCGCCGCCACACCCGGGATGCGTTGGCGGCCTGGCGATATCGCTCACACGGTGGGGACCGGCGGATCGACGGGAGAGATCGGCAGCTGCAGTGCGCCGGGAGCCCAGACCGGGACCGACGGCTGGATCGGGGCGACCGGCTGGATCCGGCGGTACGGGCGGCCCAGGGCCGGACGCGGATCGGGCGCACCCTTGTTGGGCCAGAACGCCATTGCGCGTTCGGCCTGCGCGGTGATGGTCAGCGACGGGTTCACGCCCAGGTTCGCGGTGACCGCCGAACCGTCCGCGATGTGCAGACCGGGATGGCCGAACACGCGCTGATACGGGTCGACCACACCCTCGTTCGGATTCTCGCCGATGACGCAGCCGCCGATGTAGTGCGCGGTCGCGGGAATGTTGAACACATCCATCGCCAGCCCGTGCACATCGCCCTCGACCTTCTCGCCGAACCGCCGACCGACCTCGTGGGCCAACGGAATCCAGGTCGGATTCGGCGCTCCCGTACCCTGTTTCGTCTTCAGCCGGCCCCAGCGCCGGAACGAGGTGAGCGAGTTGTCCAGCGACTGCATCACCAGCAGGATCACCGACTTCTCCGAGGCGTGCCGGGCATTGAGACTGCGCAGGAACACCATCGGCTGAGTGAACATCGCCAGCAGGAAGCGCAGGAACCGGAACGCGCCGCCGTCCACGATCGGCACCGACATCGGGAACAGCGCGTTCTGGCCCTTGCCGTAGTGGCAGACCTCGACGTGGGTGTCCGGTTCGGGATGGATCGAGGAGGTGATCGCGATGCCCTCGGCGAAATCGGTCCGAGTGCGGCTGACCACGTTCAGGATCGCCTCGGAATTGCTGCGGGTGAGTTCGCCCAGGCGCGGGGACAGCCGCGGCAGCACCTTCTCGTCGCGCATCTTGTGCAGCAGCTTCTGGGTGCCCAGCGCGGCGGCGGCGAACACCACCTGCTCGGCGGTGAAGGTCTTGCGCTGCTTGCGAATCCAGCGATCCGAACGTCCAGTCTCGATGGCGTAACCGCCGCCGACCATCGGCCGCACCTTGCTCGCGGTGGTGAGTTCGAACACGTGCGCCCCGGCCTGTTCGGCGAGGTACAGGTAGTTGGTCGGGGTGGTGTTCTTGGCGTTGTGCGGGCAGCCGGTGAAACAGCGCGCGCAGTGGATGCACCCGCTGCGCCGCGGGCCCGCACCGCCGAAGTACGGATCGTCGACCTCGGCGCCGGGATCCTGCTCGTTGAAGAAGACGCCCACGTTGGTCGGGTGGTAGGTGTCCCCGACGCCCAGATCCTCGGCGATCGCGCGGATGACCTCGTCGGCCGGGGTGACGCGCGGATTCGGCGCGACCCCGAGCATGCGCTTGGCCTGGTCGTAATAGGGCGCCAGCTCACTGCGCCAATCGGTGATGTGCGCCCACTGCTGGTCCTCGTAGAAGTTCGGCAGCGGCTCGTACAGGGTGTTGCCGTAGATCAGCGAACCGCCGCCCACCCCGACCGCGGAGAACACCGCGCACTTGCCCAGCACGCTGATCCGCTGCGGACCGGTCATGCCCAGGCGCGGAGCCCAAAGTGATTTGCGCACATTCCAATTCGTGTTCGGGATCGACTCGGCGGGCCACCGGCGGCCGGACTCCAGGACCGCCACCCGGTACCCCTTCTCGCTCAGCCGGAGCGCGCTCACGCTCCCGCCGAACCCGGAGCCGATCACTACGACGTCGTAATCGAAGTCGGGCATGGTCTTCCTCTCGAACGAGCACATCGCATGGAACGCGTCGGCAATCATTCTCCTCACCCCGCCGGCGCGCCGGAACTCGGCCCGCAACATCTCGTCCACCCCCTCCGGCGTGCCCGAATGGCGAGGCCGGGTCGATTCGGGTAAGCAACAGGCTGTGACGAGCCAATCCGGTGACGCCCCACCGGCACCGCAGCGCGAGGACCGCATCCTTACGCTGCCCAACGCGCTCAGCGCGCTGCGGCTGATCGGGGTTCCGGTCCTGCTGTGGCTGCTGTTGATCGTCAAGGCCGACGGGTGGGCGTTCGCGTTGCTGATCGCCAGCGCCGTCACCGACTACCTGGACGGCAAACTCGCGCGGCTGCTGGATCAGTACTCGCGGCTGGGCGCGCTGCTGGACCCGTTCGTGGACCGGCTGTACCTGGTGGCCACGGTGCTCGGACTGATGGTGCGCGGCATCCTGCCGTGGCCGTTCGTGGTCGTGCTGATCGGCCGCGATCTGATCCTGGCCGCGGTGCTGCCGATCTATCGTCGCCGCCACCTGGATCCGCCCGAGGTGATCTATCTCGGCAAGGCCGCGACGTTCGCGTTGATGTCGGCGCTGCCGTGGCTGCTGGCGGGCGAAATGGATTGGCCGCTGGCAGGTTTCGGCCGTGCCTTCGGTTGGGCATTTCTGATCTGGGGCACGGCGGTCTATATCTGGACGGGACTGCTCTACCTCGGCAAGGCCCGCGCGGTGGCCCGGACGATACCGGCCATACCGCGCGATTCACCTCGCGATTAGAGTGATCGCCACGCCCGTGAAAGGACGCCCCGTGAAAGGACATGAGCATTGACCGCCCTTCCCGAGGATCTGCGCTACACCGAGGAGCACGAGTGGGTCCGGCGCGCGGGCCCGACACGCGTGCGGGTCGGCATCACCGACTACGCCCAGCAGCAGCTCGGTGACATCGTGTTCGTGCAGCTGCCCGCGGTGGATACCGACGCCCCGGCGGGCGAGAGTGTCGCGGAGGTGGAGTCCACCAAGAGCGTCTCGGACATCTACTCCCCGCTGAGCGCGAAAGTCGTTGCGGTGAACGATCTTCTGGACGCCGAGCCGGAGTTGCTGAACTCCGACCCGTACGGCGACGGATGGCTGTTCGAACTCGAGATCGCCGACGCCGCAACGCTGGACGCGGCAGTCGGTGAACTGCTCGATGCCGCAGGTTATCAAGGAGTTATCGGGGGCTGAAGCGGCCTTCACAGTTCTACCTGCACGGGATCGCCCTGGCAGGGTACGGTCAATGCCAACAGATGTACCGGCGACCGGTGCCGGAAAGTCCAAGGGCGCGACAGCCGGTCGCGCAGGGTCGCGGCAATGCCGGAATCGGATGCTTGTACGGATAATCGGTTCGAGGAGGAGAGCAAGGGTGAGCGAGAACAAAGACCCGGGTTACGGGGAGAGCGCGGCCGAGACGACGTCGGTATTCCGCGCTGACTTCCTCAACGAGGTCGACGCGTCGCGCTCCGGTGAGCAGACCGGCGAACAGCCGGTGCAGGGTGTCGAGGGCCTGCCCGCGGGCGCTGCCCTCCTGGTGGTCAAGCGCGGCCCGAACGCGGGTTCGCGATTCCTGCTGGATCAGCCGACCACGTCGGCGGGGCGTCATCCCGACAGCGACATCTTTCTCGACGATGTCACCGTCAGCCGTCGGCACGCGGAGTTCCGTCAGGACGACGACACCTTCCAGGTGGTCGATGTGGGCAGCCTGAACGGTACCTACGTCAATCGCGAGCCGGTGGACTCCTCCGAGTTGCAGAACGGTGACGAGGTGCAGATCGGCAAGTTCCGGCTGGTGTTCCTGACCGGTCCGCGTCCGGTCGCGGGTGATGCGGCAGGTGCGCGGTAGCAGTCGAGCGGTGTTTTCCGGCCGCGCGGCCGGACCACATCGAGGCAGGTAGGCGATAAGGAATGACGGGCGCTGCGCAGTGGACCCGCGGAGGGATGTCGATCGGCTCCGTGCTGGATCTGCTGCGTCCGGATTTCCCGGACGTCACCATCTCCAAGATCCGATTCCTGGAGTCGGAGGGGTTGATCAGCCCGGAGCGCACGCCCTCGGGTTATCGCAGGTTCTCGGTCGCGGATGTCGAGCGGCTGAAGTTCGTGCTGACCGCACAGCGCGATCAGTACCTGCCGTTGAAGGTGATCAAGGAACAGCTGGAAGCGATCGACAGCGGCGCCGCGACGCTCGGGGTGCGCGAGGCGCGCGCCCGGGCGGACGGGACGGACGGACCGGGGCGTGTGCCCGAGTCCGCCGGTCCCGGCGGCCCGCTCGCTCCACCCCGGCGCCTGGGTGTCGTGCCCGGTGAGGTGACGCCGGACGAACTCCGGTTCGACAGCGAAATCCGTATCGCCCGTACGGATCTGATCGAGCAGGCCGGTATCGACGAGAAGTTCCTCGCCGAGTTGATCCGCGCGAATCTCATCACTCCGGGCGCGGCCGGATATTTCGACGCCGAGGCCGTGACGCTGGCGCGCGCGGCGAAGGCGATGAGCGAATTCGGTTTGGAGGCCCGGCATCTGCGGGCTTTCAAGCTGGCCGCCGACCGGGAGGCGGCGATGATCGCCCAGATCGTGGCGCCCATCGCCAAGAGTCGCGACGCCGACGCGCGCGCCCGGGCGGAGGAGACCGTGCGCGAACTCGCGGCGTTGTCGCTGACGTTGCACACGAGCCTGGTGAAGACGTCGGTGCGCGCTGCCCTCGGCGGCTGAAATCTTCGCCTAGACTCGGTGTTACGGCCGGTTTCGAGTGGCACGCTGGACGGCCGCGAGTATGGGAGGCAGTGGCGAGTCATGACTGAAATGCGTGTGATCGGCATCCGCGTCGAGCAACCTCAGAATCAGCCCGTGCTGTTGCTCCGCGAGGTGGCGGGCGACCGATACCTACCCATCTGGATCGGCCAGGCGGAGGCCACGGCGATCGTCCTGGAGCAGGAGGGCGTCACGCCCATCCGCCCGCTGACGCACGATCTGATCAAGATCCTGATCCACGATCTGGGGCACACCCTCAAGGAGGTCCGGATCGTCGATCTGCAGGAGGGCACCTTCTACGCCGATCTGGTGTTCGAGAACGATCTGCGGATCTCGGCGCGGCCCTCGGATTCGGTTGCCATCGCGCTGCGGGTGGGTTGCCCGATCTACGCCGAGGAGCCGGTCCTCGAGGAAGCGGGGTTGGTGATGCCGGACGAGCGCGAGGACGAGGTGGAGAAGTTCAAGGAGTTCCTCGAATCGGTCTCCCCGGACGACTTCAAGGCGACCGACAGTTAGACCCGGAATGTGGTCTCGACCTCTACTTGAGGTCGAGAAACACGCGGTGCGCGGAGTTTGGTTCCATGCCTGTGCTGCCGAGACAATCGGGAGAGTAGCCTCGACAGTTAGGCCGTTGTTCTCTTCGGCGATGCAGTGAGGGAGTAGTCAGTGGGAGACCAACCGCAGCAGACACCATCGGCGCGGCCCGCCCCGGCAGGAGATGCACGGCCCGCCGCGGTTGTACAGCCAGGACTGTTCCCCGACGACACGGTGCCGGACGATCTAGTGGGTTACCGGGTGCCCAGCGCCTGCCAGGTGGCCGGAATCACGTACCGCCAGCTCGACTACTGGGCCCGCACCGGCCTGGTCGTCCCGTCCATCCGCAGTGCCACCGGTTCGGGCAGCCAGCGGCTGTACTCGTTCAAGGACATCCTGGTCCTGAAGATCGTCAAGCGCCTGCTGGACGCGGGCATCTCGCTCCAGAACATCCGCATCGCGGTCGACCACCTGCGCAGCCGCGGGGTCGAGGATCTGGCGGGCATCACCCTGTTCTCCGACGGCGCGACGGTGTACGAATGCGCCTCGCCCGAGGAGGTCGTCGATTTACTGCAGGGCGGGCAGGGCGTATTCGGCATCGCGGTGAGCGGTGCGATGCGGGAGCTGACCGGCGCGATCGCGGCCTTCCCGGCCGAGCGGGCCGAGAGCCACACCGCCTCCGAACGTCCCGAGGACGAACTGTCGTTCCGTCGCAAGGTCCGCGAGAACCGTAAGACCGGGTAGCGCCCGGGATCTGCTGAACGTCCGACGAGCCCCGCGAAGTTTCGCGGGGCTCGTTATCTCGAGTGTGACTGGTCACATTCGATATCGCGAGCGACAACTGATCTCTGAAGTACATGGGTAACTTCCCGGGGACGTCCAGTAGGTGACCTGCATCTTTACCGTCGGCCCGACGCTCGAGTCCCGGGGCGCTCGACGGTCCGCTGAAGTCGCGGCGAGGCGGGGGAGAAACATGATCGACATAGGTGTCGGACTAGAATTGGATCGCGCCAATGCCGTGCGGGAGAGTTCCGGGTTCGTCCCGGACGCCGAAGGAGCAGCACCTCCCCGTCAATCTCTCAGGCACAAGGGACCGTGCGGGCAGTGGGCGTCTCTGGAAAGCGTCGGCCGCACACAATGCGGGCCGGCCACCCATGGGGAAAGGGATCGCGTGCGCGCGCCCCGAATCTCTCAGGTTCCACGACAGAGGGGGAGGGCCCGACGTTGTCGACCCGCCCGTCGACGCCGCCCGACCCCTGGGAGTTGCCGTGACCCGTCCCTTCGCCGATCGTCATATCGGTCCCGATCCCGCCGCCCTCGCCGAGATCCTCGACGTCGTGGGCGTGCGTTCGCTCGACGAGCTGGCCGAGCGCGCGGTCCCCGCCACCATCCTCGACCCGGCCACCGACACCGGTCTGGGCGCCCTGCCCCCCGCGGCCTCCGAACACGAGGTGCTCGCCGAACTGGCCGCGCTGGCGCATTCCAACACCGTCGCGACCTCGATGATCGGCCTGGGCTACTACGACACGCTCACCCCGCCGGTGCTGGTGCGCAACCTGATCGAGAATCCGGCCTGGTACACCGCCTACACGCCGTACCAGCCGGAGATCAGCCAGGGGCGGCTCGAGGCGCTGCTGAACTTCCAGACCATGGTCTCGGACCTGACCGGGATGGAGGTGGCGAACGCGTCCATGCTGGACGAGGCGACCGCCGCCGCCGAGGCGATGACGTTGCTGCGCAGGGCGAATCGGACGAGCAAGTCCGCGCGGCTGCTGATCGACGCCGACCTGTTCCCACAGACCCGCACGGTGCTGTACACGCGCGCCGAACCGCTGGGAATCGAGATCGTCGAGGCGGATCTGAGCTCGGCGACCTTGCCGGACGGTGAATTCTTCGGGGTGCTGGTGCAGACGCCGGGCGCCTCGGGGCGCGTCGTGGACTGGACCGCGTTGATCGAAACCGCGCACGAGCGTGGCGCTCTGGTGGCGGCCGGTGCGGATCTGCTTGCGCTGACGTTGATCACGCCGCCGGGGGAGCAGGGCGCGGACGTATGTTTCGGCACCACACAGCGTTTCGGTGTGCCGCTGGGATTCGGTGGACCGCACGCCGGATATCTGGCGGTTCGCACCGCGCATGCGCGGCAGTTGCCCGGACGCCTGGTCGGCGTCTCGGTGGACGCCGACGGCAGCACCGCCTACCGGCTCGCCCTCCAGACGCGTGAGCAGCACATTCGCCGGGAGAAGGCGACCTCGAACATCTGTACCGCGCAGGTGCTGCTGGCGATCGTGGCCGCCATGTACGCCTCCTACCACGGCGCGGACGGCTTGCGCGCGATCGCGCGGCAGGTGCACAGGCACGCCGCGGATCTGGCCGCCGGACTCGGGGAAGCCGTTGTACACCAACGGTTCTTCGACACCGTACTGGTCCGGGTGCCGGACGGTGCGGAGGCCGTGGTCGGCAAGGCGCAGGGACGCGGGGTGAACCTGCACCTGGTCGACGCCGATCACGTCTCGGTGGCCTGCGACGAGGCCACCACCGCGGAACACGTCGGTATCGTGCTCGAATCCTTCGGCGCGACAACCGATTCCGATCGCGCGCCGCTGCCCGTCATCGAGGATCGCAGTTCGGAGTTCCTGACCCATCCGGCCTTCACCCGGTATCACACCGAGACCGCCATGATGCGTTACCTGCGGCAGCTCTCGGACAAGGATATCGCCTTGGACCGCAGCATGATTCCGCTCGGATCGTGCACCATGAAGCTCAACGCGGCCGCCGAGATGGAACCGATCACCTGGCCCGGATTCTCCCGCCTGCACCCGTACGCGCCCGCCCAGGACACGCCCGGCATGCTGCGGGTGATCGAGGATCTGGAGAGCTGGCTCGCGACCGTCACCGGGTACGACCGGGTCAGCTTGCAGCCCAATGCCGGAAGTCAGGGCGAATACGCCGGGCTGCTGGCGATTCGGCGGTACCACCTCGATCGTGGTGACACCCAGCGGGATACCTGCCTCATCCCGTCCAGTGCGCACGGCACCAACGCCGCGTCGGCGGCGATGGCCGGGCTGCGCGTGGAAGTGGTCAAGTGCCGCGAGAACGGCGACGTCGACCTGGACGACCTGCGCGCGAAGATCGCCGATCACGCCGATCGGCTGGCCTGCATCATGATCACCTATCCGTCCACGCACGGGGTGTACGAGCACGAGGTCGCGCAGCTGTGCGCGCTGGTGCACGACGCGGGCGGGCAGGTGTACGTGGACGGTGCGAATCTGAATGCCCTTGTCGGACTTGCCCGTCCGGGCCGGTTCGGTGGTGACGTATCGCATCTGAATCTGCACAAGACGTTCTGCATTCCGCACGGCGGCGGCGGTCCGGGCGTCGGGCCGGTGGCGGTGCGCGAACATCTGGCGAAGTATCTGCCGGGCGATCCGCTCGAGACCGGTTCGCACGCGGTGTCCGAGGCCCGGTACGGGTCGGCCTCGATTCTGCCGATCACCTGGGCGTACATCCGGATGATGGGTGCGGACGGGCTGCGGCGGGCCACGCTGACCGCCATCGCGTCGGCGAATTACCTTGCGCGGCGGCTGGATTCGCACTTCCCGGTGCTGTACACCGGCGCCAACGGGGTGGTGGCGCACGAGTGCATCCTGGATCTGCGCGAGATCACCAAGCGCACCGGCGTCACCGTGGACGATGTGGCGAAGCGGTTGGCGGACTTCGGATTCCACGCGCCGACGATGAGTTTCCCGGTGGCGGGGACGCTGATGGTCGAGCCGACCGAGAGCGAGAATCTCGAGGAACTCGACGCGTTCGCCGATGCGATGATCGCGATCAAGGGGGAGATCGATCAGGTCGCAGACGGGGTGTGGCCGGTCGCGGAGAGCCCGTTGCGTGGCGCGCCGCACACCGCGGCCTGCCTGGTCGGTGCGTGGACGTACCCCTACAGTCGCGAAATCGCCGTCTACCCACAGGGTTTGGGCGCTGCTCGGGCCAAGATCTGGCCGTCGGTGCGTCGCATCGACGGTGCCTACGGTGATCGCAACCTGGTCTGCTCCTGCCCGCCGCTGGACGCGTACACCGACTGAGCCGGCACCTCTCCGGCTCACGCGCGGCGCGGTACATCCCGTGCCGCGCGGCCGGAGCGGGCCCGGGGCACACCATGTTACGGAATTCGGTGGGGCATTTATTCCATCGGTAACCATTGCGCAATACGACGGGCGTGAAATCTAACTGTAGCCGGAACAGCTACAGCATCGGATCGTTCCGCGATCCGGCTCCGTCTCGCAACGACGCGCGGTCCGATATTCCCCGACGGCAAACCTGTTGCCGTTCTCCACCATTCCGGGAGTGCCCCATGTCCGTATTCGACGCCACCATCACCGAGAATATCGAGAAGTCTCTCGCCGAGATTCCGCACCCGTCGCTGCCCGCCGGTTCGAATATCTACGGCGGCACCAAGATATTCCCCGACTATCAGGCCGAGAACGGGGAAAGTTATTTCACCCTCGTGCACGGTATCGCCCACGAATCCTCCGTGGCGTTCGTCGCGGTGCTCCAGGCGACCCGCGCGCTGCGGAAGGGCTTCGAGTCGGCGATCTACTTCTACGGGCCGGGCGCGCTGAACTGCCTTGCCACGCGCGGTTTTCCGAAGACCGGTGATTCCGGATTCCCCGGTGAGCAGAACATCAACGACGCGCTGGCGACGTTCATCGGCGAGGGCGGCACGGTGTTCTGCTGCCGATTCGGCCTGGCGCTGCACGGCGCTCGGGAAGAGGATCTGATCACCGGTGTCATTCCGGCGCATCCGCTGGACGTGCAGGACGCGGTCATTCATTACGCGCGCAAGGGCGCGATCATCAATTCCACCTATATGGTGTGATCCGGCATGGTCACCATCGGATCGGTCGCCGCCAATTTCACCCGGGACCTGGAACAGAATTTCGCCACCATCGCCGAGTTCGTCGCGCAGGCCCGGAAACGCGATGTGGATTTCCTGGTATTTCCCGAAGCCGCGATCGGCGGCTATCTGTCCAGCCTGGGAAATCACGGCGATACCGTCAAGACCACGACTCGCTCACTGCCACCGGCCATTCGGCTCGACGGTCCCGAAATCGCGCGGGTCCGCGCAGCGGTCGGTGACATGATCGTCGCGATCGGTTTCTGCGAACTCGGCCAGGACGGCGAAACCCGGTACAACGCGGCGGTGCTGCTGGACGGCGAACGCATCTACGGCAGTTATCGCAAGGTGCATCAGCCGCTGGGGGAGAACATGTCCTATTCGGCCGGTGACGGCTACGGCATCTTCGACACCCCGGTCGGGCGGATCGGCTTGCAGATCTGTTACGACAAGGCGTTTCCCGAGGCCGCCCGCATGATGGCGCTGGGCGGCGCGGAGATCATCGCGAGTCTGTCGGCCTGGCCCGCGGCTCGCACCGCGACGGCCGAGAACTTGCAGGACGATCGGTGGACGTACCGGTTCAATCTGTTCGATACCGCACGGGCACTGGACAATCAGGTGTTCTGGGTGGCCTCGAACCAGTCGGGCGCCTTCGGTTCGCTGCGGTACGTGGGCAATGCCAAGATCGTCGATCCGGGCGGCAATGTGCTGGCCACGACCGCCCTGGACAGCGGGCTGGCGGTCGCCGAGGTCGATGTCGAGGGCACCTTCCGGGCCATGCGGGCGGGCATGTTCCATCTGCGGGACCGGCGGCCCGACGTGTACGGGCCGCTGGTCGCCGCCGACCACGCGGCCGCCGCCTGGCGGGAGATCGCGCATGCCTGAGATGACGTTCACCGTCCGGTGGCCCGAGGGCGCGCCGGTGGGTTACTACTCGCCGAGTCTGGTGATGCACGATTTCCTCACGGCCGGAACCCGATACAGCGTCGGTGACTTCGTGCACCGGTCCGTCACCGCGTTGGACCACGCGACCGAGCGGGTGCGGGCGAAGTTCGGGTTCGCCTGTACCTCGGCTCAGGCGAGCGCGGAGCAGATCCGTTGCGACGCACGGGCTTTCCCGTCGGATGCGCTGGTCGAGGTCGTCGCGATGGAACCCGCGCTGCCGGAGCAGTTATCGGCGAAGGCATCGTCATGACCAGCGCCGATTACGTTCCGGTCGTGGTGGTGGGCGCGGGGCAGGCCGGGCTGTCGGTCAGCTGGTATCTGGGGCGGGCCGGGATCGACCATCTGGTGGTCGAGTCCGGGACGCCGATGCACGCCTGGGCCGACACGCGTTGGGACAACTTCACACTCGTCACGCCGAACTGGCACTGCCGACTGCCCGGCTATGCGTATCAGGGCGGCGATCCGGATGGTTTCATGACCCGGGACGAAGTGGTGGAGTGGCTGGCGGGATGGCTCGACACCTTCGAGCCGCCGCTGCGGACGCATACCAGGGTGGATCGGTTACGTTGTGTCGCAGCGGGTTTCGAGCTGACCCTGGAGTCCCCGACCGGCACCGAATCGCTACGCTGCGCGCAGGTGGTGGTGGCGACCGGCGGTTATCCGCTGCCGATCCTGCCGCCGTTCGCCGCGGCCATCGATCCCGCTGTGGCACAACTGCATTCGGAGCAGTACCGCAATCCGGCGCAGTTGCCGGACGGGGCCGTGCTGGTGGTCGGCACCGGACAGTCCGGTGCGCAGATCGCCGAGGATCTGCATCTGGCCGGGCGGCAGGTGCACCTCGCCGTCGGCGGCGCGCCGCGGGTGGCGCGTCGCTACCGTGGCCGCGACTGCATGACGTGGCTCGCCGATATGGGCGTGTACGACACACCCGCACAGCAGTATCCGGGCGGTAAAGCGGCGCAGGAGAAGACCAACCACTACGTCACCGGTCGCGACGGCGGCCGGGACGTGGACCTGCGCCGCTTCGCGCTCGAGGGAATGACGTTGTACGGCACGCTGATCGGCGGCAAGGACAGCGAGCTGACCTTCGCGCCCAGCCTGACCGAGGCGCTCGATCGGGCCGATTCGGTGTACAACTCGATCTGCTCGGATATCGATCGCCACATCGAGGCCGCCGGGATCGATGCGTCGCCGGCGTCCCGGTACGAGCCGGTCTGGGCCCCGGCCGCGGATCCTATCGGCCTCGATCTGGCCGCGGCGGGTGTGCGAAGCATCGTGTGGGCCATCGGATATCGGCCCGACTACCGCTGGATCGAGGCGAGCGCTTTCGACGGCGGCGGTCGGCCGATGCAGACCCGCGGCATCACCGAGGTGCCCGGATTGAGCTTCGTCGGGCTGCCCTGGATGCACACCTGGGGTTCGGGACGTTTCCTGGGCGTCGACCGGGACGCGCGGCACGTCGCCGAACACGTCGTCGCCGCGCTGTCCTCGGCAACGGTGCCGGATACCTTGCCCCAGAACGGAGTTCGACTGTGAACACCCGAGTGGATCTGACGCTCATCGGCATTCGCGGCACCCCGCCGGTGCACCGCACCGGCGGGGCCGGGCCCAGCGACGACGGTCACCTGCTGATCGACGGCCTGCCCGCCGCGGTACCGCGAAATCCCGAGAGCCCGTACGTCTTCGACGGCGACCGGGTGCTGTTCGACGGCACCGATACCGGCGTCGAGGTCGCCGCCGTGGCCCGGCCGCGGTTCTACGATCTGGTCACGGCGACCGGCGTCCCCTACGAGCGCATCGCGAAGCTGCACGGCCGCAGCGTGCTCGCGACGACGGTATTGCAGACCTGCATTCGATACCGGGAGGATCAGCGCTGCCGGTTCTGCTCGATCGAGGCGTCGCTGCGCGCCGGAGCCACCACGGCGGTCAAACAACCCGCCGAACTCGCCGAAGTCGCCCGTGCCGCAGTCGATCTGGACGGTGTGACGCAGATGGTCATGACGACCGGCACCTCGGCGGGTCCGGATCGCGGGGCCCGTCATCTGGCCCGATGCGTGCGTGCGGTGAAACAGGCGGTGCCGGAGCTGCCGATTCAGGTGCAGTGTGAGCCGCCCGCGGACCTGTCGGTCCTGACCGATCTGCGCGCGGCGGGCGCCGATGCCGTCGGCATCCACGTCGAGTCCCTCGACGACGCGGTGCGTCGGCGGTGGATGCCGGGCAAGGCGACGGTGCCGCTGGCCGAGTACCGCCGGGCCTGGAACGAGGCGGTGCGGGTGTTCGGGCCCAACCGGGTGTCGACCTACCTGCTGGTCGGACTCGGCGAGGATGCGGACGAATTGATCACCGGGGCAATCGAATTGGCGGAATCCGGGGTGTATCCGTTCGTGGTGCCGTTCCGGCCGCACGCGGGCACCCTGGCCGTCGATGTCGACCACGCGACCGCGCCGGACCCGGTCGTGCTGGAACGGGTGACCCGGACGGTGGCCGAACATCTGCTAGGGATCGGAATGCGCGGTGCCGCACAGCAAGCCGGTTGCGCGGCGTGCGGCGCGTGCAGTCTGCTCCAGGTGCTGGGGGCGTGATCGTGCTCGACGGAACCTCGTACTCGAACGCCGTGGCGGCCCCCGCGACACTGTCGATCCTGGCCGGAGAACCGCCGGTCCGGCGACCCGAATTCCTGGTCACCGTGGCGGACGCGCGCGCCCGGCGGGACCACCTGCGCCTGCGTCACCGCGAATTCGTCGAGCGGCAAAGGCTTTTCGCGCGATCGGATGTCGACGAGTTCGATGCCGACCCGCACACCGTCGTCCTGGTCGCGGTGACGCCGGACGGCGTGGTGCTCGGCGGCGTACGGCTGGTCTCGCACCGGGACCCGGTCACCGGTGCGGATATCGGCTGGTGGTCGGGCAGCAGGCTCGCGGTCGTGGACGCCCGGCACGCGCGCGGCATCGGCGCGGCACTCGTGCGGGCGGCGTGCGCGCATGTCGAATCCGCCGGTGCGCTGCGTTTCGATGCCACCGTGCAGGACCGGCAGGTGGCCCTGTTCCGGCATCTGGGCTGGGACGACGCCGGTCCCGGGCCGGTCGTCGGTGATCGCGCGCACCGCCGCATGCGGTGGCCGGTCGGACTCGTGCGTCGGGCGGTCGCGGCCACCAAGGCCCCGCTGGGCGCACTGCTCGCGCCGCTACTGCGGCAACCGGATGGGTTGGGCCCCAAGGGATTCCGTGGCGACGACGGTGCGCCGGTGCCGGGCACCGACGTGATCGCGGCGTGCGATGCGATCCTGCCGTCGATGGTCGAGCGCGATCCGGAATGGGCCGGGTGGTGTTCGGTGCTGGTCAACGTCAACGATCTCACCGCGATGGGTGCGCGTCCGGTCGGCCTGCTCGACGCGGTCGCCGCGCCCACCGCGACGCATCTGGAACGGATCATGTGCGGTCTGGCCCGCGCCGCCGCGGCCTGGGGCGTGCCGGTCCTGGGCGGGCACACCCAACTCGGTGTGCCGGCGGCGTTGGCGGTCACCGCGCTGGGCGTCACGTCCGCGCCGGTGCGGGCGGGCGGCGGCACGGTCGGGGACCGGGTCTCGCTGATCGCCGACCTCGGCGGTGACTGGCGGCCGGGATACCGGGATCGCCAGTGGGACAGTACGAGTCGGCGCGGCGGCGACGAGTTGCGCGGGATGGCGGAGGTGGTCGGGCGCCTGCGTCCGGCGGCGGCGAAGGACGTTAGCATGGCGGGTCTGGCCGGGACGCTGGGCATGCTCGCCGAAGCCTCCGGCACCGGGGCCGAACTCGACATCGCGGCGATTCCGCGGCCCGCCGGAGCCTCGATGGGCGCGTGGCTGGGCTGTTTCCCGGGCTTCGCCATGATCGTCGCGGATCCCGAACCCGTGCACACGGTTCCGGCGCCGCTCACCGCCGCACCGTGCGGGCGGTTGACCGCGGAGCCGGGCGTCAGGTTCCGTTGGCCGGACGGCACGATCACGGTCGCACTCGATTCCGGTGTGACCGGTCTCGGAGCCGCGTGACCCGGTGACGCGGCCGCCGGAGCGGTGAACGCGCAGGAGGAGTACACGGCGGAACGAACCGGTGCGGCAGGATGATCGACGGAGTCGGCCGGTGCGCACCCGATACCACCGGGCGGTCGGCCGCTGGAGGAAAGAGCCCGCCGGACGAGGAGTGCGGATATGACGATGGTGACACTGGGCGCGGTCGCGGGCCATTTCGGCCGCGATCTGGAACGCGGGCTGGACAAGGCGCTGGGGCTGCTCGCGGCCGCCGCACGCGACGGCGTCGACCTGCTGGTGTTCCCCGACGCGGCGCTCGGCGGCTACCTCGGCGATCTGCGCAGTCCGGCACCGGACGACCTGCCCCCGGCCCTGGCCCCGGACAGCCCGCAACTCGCCGCCCTGATCGCGGCGGCCGGTCCGGTGACGGTCTGTATCGGATATGCCGAAGCGGCCGGTGACCTGCGGTACAACACCGCGGTCTGCCTGAGCGGCGACGGCGTGCTGGGCACCCACCGCAAGGTGCATCAGCCCGCCGGTGAGCATCTGGCCTACGCGGCGGGAGATGCCTTCGGCGCGTTCGACACCCCGGTCGGGCGGCTCGGGATGCTGATCGATTACGACAAGACGTTTCCGGAGTCGGCGCGCTCGCTCGCCCTCGACGGCGCGAACATCATCGCGGCGCTGTCGGCCTGGCCCGCCAGCGTGACCGACCGTGCGGCGCGGCTGCCCGCGGACCGGCAGTCCCGGCTGTTCGACCTGTACGACTGTGCGCGCGCCGCCGAGAACCAGGTGTTCGTGGTGTCCTCGAATCAGACCGGGGTGCAGGGGGAGTTGCGGTTCCTCGGCCAGGCGAAGGTGGTCGGTCCGGGCGGGGACATCCTGGCCACCACCAGATCCAAGGGCGGGCTGGCCGTTGCGACCGTCGACGTCGAGGCCGAGATCGTGCGGGCCCGCCGGGTCCTGGATCATCTCGCCGAGCGCCGAAACGATACCTATCTGATCGAATCACCTTCCCGTACAAGGTGATCCACCATCGTGAGCCCGGAGGAGGCGAATCGTGCGAGTGGCCCTGCTGACCTATTCGACCAAACCGCGCGGCGGGGTGGTGCACACCCTGAACCTGGCCGAGGCGCTCGCCGATCTCGGTGTGGAGGTGACGGTCTGGTCACTGGCGCGCGGTGGTGACCAGGGATTCTTCCGGGAGGTGGACGACCGGGTGCGGCTGCGGCTGGTGCCGTTCCCGGACGTGCCCGACGAGCAGGTAGCGGACCGGATCGTGCGCTCCATCGAGGTGCTGCGGGCCAATGTCACCGTCGCCGACTACGACGTGGTGCACGCCCAGGACTGCATCAGCGCGAACGCGGTCGGCCGCTGCGTGCGCACCATCCATCATCTCGATCACTTCACCACCCCGGTACTGGCCGAATGTCACGAGCGGGCGATCCGCACGCCGTACGCGCGGATCTGCGTCTCCCGGGCGGTCGCGGACGAAGTGCGGGCCGGATGGGGATTCGAGCCGACGGTGATTCCGAACGGGGTGCGGGCCGACCGGTTCGCCGCGGCCGCCGCGTCGACGCCGCGGGCCGTCACGGATCGGCAGCGGTGGCGAGATCGCTTGGGGCCGTATGTTCTTGCGGTCGGCGGGATCGAACCACGCAAGGGCAGTATCGATCTGCTCGAGGCGTACCGGCTGTTGCGTGGGCGTCGGCCGGAGCTGTCCCTGGTCTTCGCCGGGGGTGAGACCCTGTTCGACTATCGCGACTATCGGGCCGAATTCGACCGTCGCCGTGCCGAATTCGGGCTCGAACCGACAGTTCTCGGCGCGGTGGCCGAGGAGGCGCTGCCCGCGTTGGTCGCCGCGTGCGAGGTCTTCGCCTTCCCGTCCATACAGGAAGGGTTCGGGCTGGCCGCGATGGAGGCGCTCGCCGCTCGCCGCCCGGTCGTGGCGCGCGATCTGCCGGTGCTGCGGGAAGTGTTCGGCGACACCGTCACCTATGCCGCGGACGTCCCCGGCCTCGCGGATCGACTGGCCGAGGCGTTGGATGCCGATTCGGACCGTGCGGCAACAGGATTCGCGTTCGCGGCGGCCCACACCTGGGATGCCGCCGCACGTGCGCACCTGGACTTCTATCGCACGCACGCGCTCCCGACCCGGGCCGCGACCTGATCCCGGCGGTGACCGCCGGATGCGTCAGGGCGTGGTCAGCGCCTTGTTGACCGCGGTGCCGAACGCCAGGTCATCGGAGGTGGTGACCTTGGTGTACGTACCGCCGGTCTGCTGCGCGAGGGTTTGCAGCGTGGCCGCGCCCTGACCGCCGATGACGATGACGTCCACCCGCACATGATGGGCGCTGTCGGCGGTCAGATCCGAGATCAGCTGCTGGCCGGTGATCGAGGAGTCGTCGTTCGGTCCGCCGGTGATCAGCAGGACGGAATTGGTTCGGCCCGTGGCGAATCCGTTCACCGCGCTCTTGTACGCCGCCTCCAGCGCCGGATAGGCGTGGTCGGTCTGTGAGCTGGTGGCGGAGAGATTGCCCAGGGCCTGCGCGAGTTCCGAACGATGCGCGTCGGTGAGCGGTCCGGTCTTGGAGACGATCCGATACGGATTGCCGGTGCTGTCACCGGCATAGGTCCACACGCCGACGCCGAAGTCCGCGGGCATGGTGTCCAGGGTGGATTCCACCGCGCCGATGGTGTTGTTCAGCCGCGTCATCGTGCCGTCGTTGGTGGCCATCGCCGCGGAGGTGTCGATCAGCACCGTGGACTGCACGCCCAGCACCGGGTTGGCCAGCACGGAATTGACCTGGGTCAGTACGGATTTGGCCGGAATCTGCACGGGTTGCGGTGGGGCGGCGCCGAATCCGGCCGCGGTGAACAGCTGCTGCTGCGCCGGAGCGCGCAGATAATCGGCGAACATCCCGGCGACGACCTGCTCGGTCTGATCCACCCACGAACCGGTCAGCAGCGCGGCCGGGAAGTCGGCGACCGGAGCGGACCCGCTGGGCTTGTACTCGGCGAGGCCCCCCGCCGCCTTGAGTTGCTGCTCGGTAACCGCAACGGCGTGGATCGGCGCCGCGGACACATTGTTCGCCGAGCCCGCGATGGTCTTCAACGCGCTCGTGGCATCCGCGGACTGCGGCGCGCCCTGCGCCAGCCGGGAGATCGCCGAGATCACCTGCCCGGAATGCGCGGACTCGTCGGTCAGCGGATCCGAACCCGACAGCGTCGCGCCGACCGCCGTGGCCGCGGCCAGCGTGCCGTCCCCGGCGGGCAGCGCCATCCGCAACCCACCCCAGCTACCCAGGCCGAGTTTGCTCATCGAGCCCTGCTGCAACGTGGGCAGATCGGACCAGGCGGTCTTGGCGGTGGTGAGGGCCTGACGCAGCTGATCCGGCACGGCCAACACGATCGGGCTGATCGCGACGGACTCCGGAGTGCCCTCGATCACACCCGGAATGCGCATGGACTGCACCGCGCGCGAGGAGTCCGGAATCCACAGCGCGGGTGGTGCGCCGAGCTTGGTGTCCCAGGACTTGGCGGTGAATCCGGCGACCATGGCCACCGAGGACTGCGTGTTCACCGCGACGGTGACACAGTGGTCGCGCACGTGCGGTTTGGTGGCGTTGAACCGCTCCGCGGCGCTGCGCACCGGGGCGGCGACGGCCGGATCGACGGTGACGGCCAGGGTTGCGGGACCTTCGACACATTCGGCGGCGGCATGGCGATTCTGATCCGCGGAATGTCGGCCCAGCCAGAACCAGCCCACGACGGCCACCGCGAATAACAGCACCGCTACCACGGAAATAACCAAACCTTTGCTCACACCTCGTGTTCCGCCGGTGCTGCGATGTGTACCCACGCCGCACAGTGTATGGTCACGCGATATCCGCCGCTCCGCGCGCCCGAGCATGGTCCGGCGGCGTTGTGGTACAGGCCACGGCCCCGGCACCGTGTGATGCCGGGGCGGGCCCCGCTACTCCCGGATCAGGCGGCCGCGATCGTACTCGTGACCACCCCAGACGCCGGTCTGGCCGGTGCGGGTGGCGAAGTCCCCGCAGGCGCGCCGGATCGGGCAGCCGGAGCAGATCTCACGCGCGTACGCGAAATCCTGCGACGGGTACGGGAACCACGCGTCGTGGTTCGGATCACCCCGGCAGGCGGCGGCCTGCCAGTCCTTGGCATCCGAGAGCGGGAAGAGGTCGATCAGGGTCGGGTCCTGTACTGCCTGGGTCATAGCGGAACTCCTCGTATATGCGCTGTGATCTGGTGGTTCGTCGTCAGGTGGCGGTGTGGGCGGTCGCGAGGCGCTTCCAGACCTGCCGCTGCGCGCGGGCCAAGTCGTTGGGGGCCTTGGGATCCCACAGCAGGCGCATCCCCGCCTCGGCGGGCGTGCGATCGGCCTTGCGGGTGTTGCAGTCCGAGCAGGCGGCGATCAGGTTGGACCAGGTGTTCGGACCACCCCGGCTGCGCGGCAGGATGTGGTCGACGGTCCCGGCCCAGCCGGTGCAGTAGCCGCACCGGTGCTCGTCGCGCCGCAGCACGCCCGCGAGCGTGGCGCGGCTCTCGTCGTGCACCAGCATCCGGTGCTCGAGGTAGACGTAGCGGCGCAGCCGAATCGTTTCCGGCAGTGCGATTTCCGTGTGCTGGGAGCGGATCGGGAAGTGCGGCGCCCGCTCGACCACGGTCTCCGCGGCGTCGGTGATCAGCAGCACCACCGCGCGGTCGGCGGAGATCTCGGTGAGCGCCTCGTAGGAGGCGTTGAGCACCAGCACCTCGGTGCGTATCCAGTTGTCGGAGTCGATCGCCGCGGCGGCGGCACGGTGGAATGGCATGGGCGTCACCATGTTTCGTGAAAATGCGGATTTCGGATCGGGAGCGGGAGTGGGGCGGTCAGGCCGCGCCGGGGAGGTGACCGAGCGCGATTCCCTTGTGCGCATCGCGCGGGCGGGTATTCGACAACCGCGCCGGATATGCGCAGAAGTGCTGCGAGACAACGGTATTGATCGAAGACATCGGTACCTCCTCTCCGTGTTCGCCGAAAATCGCGCCCCGGCCGGGGACGGCCGAGGCGGTTGTTACATCGTCCTCATGGTGACACAGCGTTACCGCCGCTGTCGGGTCATTTTTCCGGTGGGTGCGGCGGACATGTGCCGGTTCCTTCAACACGCCCCGCCCCGGAACTATTCCCGCACCCTTTTCCGGATCCGATCCGGTCACGGTGCCGGTAACCTCCGGCTTCTCCGCGCTGGGGAGCTATACGATCGAAGACATAGTTCGCGGCGGTGGCACGGGGTTGGAAGCTGGTGCCACCGCCGTCGTTTCGCTACGCATGGATGTTTCGGTACGCATGGAATGTGGGGTGGCTCGTGTGGGCTCGGTGTGTCGTCGTTCTGGCCGTCGTCGTCTCCTGCGGTGGTGTCGCCGCGGTCGCGCGGGCGCAACCGCCCGCGCCGAATCCTCCTGCGCTACCGTCGATTCCGGTACCGCACGGGCTCGACATCCCGGATCTGCAACAGTGGATCGACGCGGTGGTGCCGCGCCCGGAGATCGCGCGCCCGGCGCCGGTCCCGAAGGCTTCCTCGGAAACCCGATCTCCCTCTCCGACAACGGATCTGGCGAGGCTGCGCGCCGCGGTGCTGCCGTCGGACATCGGCGATCAGATGTTCGACGCGTGGCCGTCGGGGCTGGCGAGCCGCGCCCCCGGTGACGTCGTCCAGACCCGCGATGTGACCGCGACGGCCGCGCCGCTGCTGACCGCGCCGGTGCGGCAGGTGCTGCAACTGAAGTTCCGCACCACCGGCGCGCACGGTGAGCCGAGTTTCGCGACGGCCTCACTGGTCCTGCCCGCCGCGCCGTGGGCCGGGCCCGGCGCGCGGCCGATGCTGGTCAACAATCTGGCGATCGACGGCCTCGGACGGCAGTGCACGCCGGGTTACACTCTCGCGCACGGATATTCGGCCAACACCAACAGCGCGGACTTCTTCCCGCCGCTGACGCAGCTGGCCGTGCTGCGCGGTTACGCGGTGTTGATCCCCGATCACGAGGGCCCGGACATGGCCTATGCCGAACCGTACGTCGCCGCGCATGCGGTGCTGGACGCGATTCGCGGTGCGCGCCAACTGCTTCCGGATGAACTCGGCGCCAGCCGATTCGCGATGACCGGCTACTCCGGCGGCGCGATCGCGACCCGGGCCGCGGCGGTGCTGATGTCCGAGTACGCGCCGGAACTGGCGTCCTCGGCGGTCGGTGCGGCGGTCGGCGGCGTGCCCGCGGACTATCGGATGCTCTCGACCACGATGAACGCCAACCTCGCCACCGGCGTGTTCATGGCCGCGGTGTTCGGTATCGGCCGCGAACATCCCGAGGTCCTGGCCACCATGAACAACCTCGCCCAGCAGGTGACGACCTCACCGCTGAAGAACGTGTGCATGAACCTGATCGAGGTCCCGGGCGTGATCACCCCGCCGATCGATATCGCCGCCAATATCGCCGATCCGCTGCACAGCCCGGTGGCGCAGCAGGTGTTCGAGGCCACCGACGTCTCCGCGCGCAAGTCGGCCATGCCGCTGCTGGTCTACAACGGGGCGCAGGATTTCTGGATCCCGGCCGCCGGAGCCCGTGAGCTGTACAGGCAGCAGTGCGCCCTCGGGGTGACGGCCATCTATCGCGACGTTCCCGGCGAACACTTCCTGGCGGGCGACACCGGCTGGCCCGGACTGATCACCTGGCTGGATCAGCGTTTGCAGGGAGTGCCCGCACCGGACGAATGCTGAGCCGCCGGGGACGCTGTGGCGTCGAACCGCCGCAGCGGTGAGATGGACCACAGATGACGGGAATCGCCGGTAGATGAACGCCGTAAGTCACCTTGACGCGTCACGTGACCTGGGAGACTCCGGCGTATCACCGGTAGTGAATGATTAGCTGAACGTCAGATGAACAGCTTGTCTCTAGGTGGTCAGCGGGGCTTGCCAGGATGAAACTGTTCCAGTGAGCGCAGAACTCATTGTCCTTCTGATAGTTATAGTTACGGCGTTGGCGTTCGATTTTACGAACGGTTTCCACGACACCGCGAACGCGATGGCCACGTCCATCGCCACCGGTGCGTTGAGTCCACGTGTGGCCGTAGCGATGTCCGGTGCGCTGAATTTGGTTGGCGCGTTCCTCTCGGTGGAGGTGGCCAAGACAGTCTCATCCGGTTTGCTCAAGATTGACCATGTACATGGCATGGCCTTGTTGCAAATCGTGTTCGCCGGCCTGGTCGGCGGCATCCTGTGGAATCTGATCACGTGGCTGTTCGGTATCCCGTCCAGTTCCACGCACGCCCTGTTCGGCGGATTGATCGGCGCCGCGATGGCCGCCCTGGGCGTGTCCGGGGTGATCTGGTCCGGTAACGAGAAGACCGGCCTGATCAACAAGGTCATCGTCCCGGCCCTGCTGGCCCCCGTCGTCGCGGCGATCGTCGCGGGAATCGGAACCTACATCGTCTACCGGCTGACCAAGTCCTCGGACGAGGCCAAGGCGCGCAAGACCTTCCGGATCGGCCAGATCGGTTCGGCCGCACTGGTTTCGCTGGCCCACGGCACCAACGACGCGCAGAAGACCATGGGCGTGATCTTCATGGCCCTGGTCGCGTACGGTTCGGCCAACAACAGCCAGGACATCCCGCTGTGGGTCAAGATCTGCTGTGCGCTGGCCATCGCGCTGGGCACCTACCTGGGCGGCTGGCGGATCATCCGCACGCTCGGCAAGGGCCTGGTGGAGATCGACGCACCGCAGGGTTTCGCGGCCGAGACGTCCTCGGCGGCGATCATCCTGACCTCCGCGCAGTTCGGTCTGCCGTTGTCCACCACGCATGCCGCGACCGGTTCCATCCTGGGCACCGGCCTGGGTAAGCCGGGTGCGGAGGTGCGCTGGAGCGTGCTCGGCCGGATGGCCGTGGCCTGGGTGATCACGCTGCCGCTGGCCGCCGTCGTCGGCGCGATCTGCTGGGGCATCACCGATCTGGTTCCCGGACTGGGTGGTGTGGTGATCGACGCGGTGATCCTGGTCGCCGCCTCGGCCTACATCTACTTCCGTTCGCGGAAGAACAAGGTCGACACCAGCAATGTCAACGAGGAGTGGGAGGGCGGGCTCACCCCGCCGTCCGACGTCGCCGCTGCCGACAAAGCCACCACGGCCGTCTGAGGAGGGTATCGATGCATACGGTAAGTGCCATTGCGACCTCGCTCGGCGAGGTGATGTTGATCGCGCTGATCCTCGGTGTGGGAATTCCGCTGATCTTCGCGATCGGGGTGCGGTTCTGGGCGCCGGAGACGGCCACCGTGAACGGTGCGCCCGCCGAACGGAACCCCGTCTTCCAGGCGATCGCGTACATCTGTTTCGCGATCGTGGCGATCATCGTGGTCCTCGGAATCGTCTACATCGCAAAGGATTTCATCAGCCACACCTTCGACGTCCAACTGTTCGGCGCGAAGCCTCCGAAGAAGTGACGTGCGCTCGCCGGGCAGGCTCCGTCTCGCCCGGCGGCCGATGAGTCCGTCGTTCCGGCCCGGCCGGGGCAACCGCGTGCGGTTGCCCCGGCTCTACTCGTATATTCGGGTGGCGGACAACACAGATCACGGCAACCGCCCCGCTTGCGTTCGCGCGGCGCGGGCACCACGATGACAGCGGAGTTGCCGTGCCGGCCGTGCCGCGGGCGGCCGGGCACGGACCAGACGAAGCGATACCCGTCCCCGGCCCGACAGAACTGGTAGAAGATGGCCTTATCCGAGGTACTGACGAAGATCGTGGAGTGGTTGCGGGCCGGTTACCCGCAGGGCGTTCCCGAACACGATTACGTTCCGCTGCTGGCTCTGCTCGCTCGTCGCCTGACGAAGGAGGAGCTCCGCCAGGTGACCGACGCGCTCATCGAAGCGGGCGCGCTGCCCGCCGACCGCGTGGACGCCGGGGTCGCGATCACCGAGATCACCGACGAGCTTCCGCGCGAAGCCGATCTGACCCGGGTGCGCGAGCACCTGCTCGCCAACGGCTGGCCGGTCGACGACGACTGGTCCGAGCGGTAAGCCCCTTCCTCGAGAGGTTTCCCTCGGAGAACGACGATCCCCCTGCCGAACGAAGGTTCGACCGGGGGATCGTCGCGGTTCTGGCCCGGATCGGGCCGTTGCGGGGCTCAGCCCTTGGCGGCCAGCGCCTTCGCCTCGCGGCGGCGACGGTGCAGGATCGGCTCGGTGTAGCCGTTGGGCTGGGTGCCGCCCTCGAGGATGAGTTCCTTGGCGGCCTGGAACGCGACGCTCGCGGCGAAGTCCGGAGCCATCGGGCGGTAGTTCGCGTCACCGGCGTTCTGCCGGTCGACCACCGGGGCCATCCGCTCCAGGCTGGCCACCACCTGCTCGGCGGTGACGATGTCGTGCCGCAGCCAGTTCGCCATCAGCTGGCTCGAAATACGCAGGGTCGCACGGTCTTCCATCAGTGCGACATCGTTGATGTCCGGCACCTTGGAGCAGCCGACGCCCTGGTCGATCCAGCGGACCACGTAGCCCAGGATGGACTGCGAGTTGTTGTCCAACTCGTTGGCGATCTCCTCGGCGGACCAGGTCGGGTCCGCGGACAGCGGGATCTCCAGGATCTGATCGACCGTGGCACGCGCGCCGCCGCGGGCGATCTCGGCCTGCCGCTTGAACACGTCCACCTGGTGGTAGTGCGTCGCGTGCAGGGTCGCCGCGGTCGGGGAGGGCACCCACGCGGTGGTCGCGCCCGAACGCGGGTGGCCGATCTTCTGCTCGAGCATGTCGTGCATCAGATCCGGCATGGCCCACATGCCCTTGCCGATCTGCGCCTTGTGCGGCAGCGCGGCGCTCAGGCCGGTGTCGACGTTCCAGTCCTCGTAGGAGGCGATCCACTGCTGCTTCTTCATATCGGCCTTGCGGACCATCGGTCCGGCCACCATCGAGGTGTGGATCTCGTCGCCGGTGCGGTCCAGGAAGCCGGTGTTGATGAACACCACGCGGTCGCGGGCGGCGTCGATGCACGCCTTGAGGTTGACCGTGGTGCGGCGCTCCTCGTCCATGATGCCGACCTTGAGGGTGTTGGCGGGCAGGCCCAGCACACCCTCGACGCGCGCGAACAGTTCGTTGGCGAAGGCCACCTCGTCCGGGCCGTGCATCTTGGGCTTGACGATGTAGACCGAACCGGTGCGCGAGTTGGAGACCCGGGCCTCGCCGCGCAGGCTGTGGATCGCGGCCAGGGAGGTGAACAGCGCGTCCAGGATGCCCTCGGGCACCTCGTCGCCGTTGGCGTCCAGGATCGCGTCGCTGGTCATCAGGTGCCCGACGTTGCGCACGAACAGCAGTGAACGGCCGTGCAGCACAACGTCTTTCCCGTCCAGCCCGGTGTAGACGCGGTCCGGGTTCATGGTGCGGGTGAAGGTCTTGCCGCCCTTGGCGACCTCTTCGGCCAGATCGCCCTTCATCAGGCCCAGCCAGTTGGTGTAGCCCAGGACCTTGTCCTCGGCGTCGACCGCGGCGACCGAATCCTCGAAGTCCATGATCGTGGTGACCGCGGACTCGAGCACCACGTCCTTGACCCCGGCGGTGTCGGTGCTGCCGATCGGGGAGGACGGGTCGATCTGGATCTCGATGTGCAAACCGTTGTGGCGCAACAGGATCGAGGTCGGAGAATCGGGAGTGCCGAGGTAGCCCACCAGCGCCGAGGCGTCGGCCAGGCCGATGTCGGTGCCGTCCTCGAGGGTCACCTCGAGCTCGCCGTCGACGATCTTGTACGCCTGCGAGCCGATGTGCGAGCCGGTGATCAGCGGGACCGCGTCGTCGAGGAAGTTGCGGGCCCACTCGATGACCTTGTCACCGCGAACCTTGTTGTAGCCGCTGCCCTTCTCCGCGCCGCCGGTCTCCGGGATGGCGTCGGTGCCGTACAGCGCGTCGTAGAGCGAGCCCCAGCGCGCGTTGGCGGCGTTGATCGCGAAGCGCGCGTTCATCACCGGCACCACCAGCTGCGGGCCCGCGGTGGTGGCGATCTCGTCGTCCACGTTCTGCGTATCAATGGCGAAATCGGCGGGCTCGGGACGCAGGTAGCCGATCTCGGTCAGGAACTGCTTGTAGGCGGCCTTGTCGTACCCGGTGCCGGGGTTCTCGGCATGCCAGGCGTCGAGCTTGCCCTGGATCTCGTCGCGTTCGGTCAGCAGGGCACGGTTGCGCGGGGCGAGGTCGTTGATGACCTGCTCGGCACCGGTCCAGAACGCGGCGGAATCTACGCCGGTGCCGGGGAGCGCCTGGTTCTGCACGAAGTCGTGGAGAACGCCTGCCACCTGAAGCCCGCCGACCTGAATCCGCTCTGTCATCTACTGCCTCATTTCGAGAAAGCCGGATGGAAAAAGTACGACCGTCATGTTACTCGGCGGTAATAGCCGGTTGGTACCTACCCCACGCCGATCTTCGCCACATCGTGGCGCGCGAACGTCGGTTTCGATCAGGGCCGGAGGGTCAGGGCAGCGGTTGCGCGCCGAGCTGGGAGAGCAGGTAGGTGATCATACCGACCTCCTGGCTCTGGCCGGTGATCATGGCGCGGGCCTGTTCCTTGACCGCGCCGGAAGGTAGCGCGCGATCCGCGGCCCGGGCCATGGTGATGCCGCCGAGGTGGTGGCGATACATCAACTGCAGGAACAGGACCGCGGCGTCGCGGCCGCGGGCGGCGGCGAGGGCGTCGAGCTGGGCCTGGGTGGCCCTACCGGGCATGGTGGTTGCCGCGGATGTCGTCGCGGTGGTCATGGACATGCCGGAATGTGTTGCCGCGGTGGTGGTTCCGTTGTGCATCCAGGCCATCGGATGATTCGACATCGGTGCGGCTCCGGCCAGTCGCAACCAGCCGAGCATGGTGCCGATCTCCACCCGCTGGGACTGATCGATCTGCTGGGCCAGTCGAAGCACCGTCGGGTCGGCCCCGGGATCCAGGCGTTGCACCAGGAACAGCGCCTGCTCGTGGTGGGTGACCATATCCTGGGCGAAGCCGATCTCGACGTCGTTGAGAATCGGTGTGGGCGTGGGATGTTCGGGCAGGATCACCGGCCGCAGCGCCGCGCCGATCACCAGCAGGATCAGTGCCGTCGCGGCGTAGGCGGCGACGCGGTAGGCTCGCCCGCCCAGCCGTGCCCAGCCACGGTCCATCAGGACCCCACGATCGAATGCTGGTCCGCCGGAGGCGAATACACGCCGTTGTCGAGCTGCAGGACCATGAAGCCGTTGTCGTTACAGGTGGTCCACAGCTGGCTGCCGTGCCACTCCGGCGGCGCGAAACACCAATCCGTGGACAGATCCCCGAAGGCCAGCATGCCCGTCCGCGGCGAAAGTGCCTGTGCCGGATCGAATTTGCCGTCCAGTACCGCGCGGGCCATCGAGAAGCCCTCCAGCGCGGGCGGTCCGATCAACGACGCGAGCGCGTGCGGGGAGTTCCACAGATTCAGGTTCTGTCCCGTGCGCGCGGGCGGGTTGTAGTACGCGATCTCGCGGGCGTGGAACGGATCTCGCACGTCGAACACCCGGATGCCCGAGGACTCCCAGCCGCACGCCAGCGCGGTCGGATTGTCCGGGCGGTCGGCCGCGCAGTAGTGCGGATCGTAGGAGAACACCGAACCGCCCATCGAGGAGGCGAGCTGGCTGTCCAGATTGTCGGGCAGGTTGATCTGGAGCTTGATCTTGTCGACCACGCGCGGATTTCGCTCGTCGGAGATGTCCACGAGCTTCACCCCGCCCGCGCCCGCCTCGTCGACGGTGAACAGATACGGTTTGCCGCCGTAGGTGACCGGAATGCTGTGCTGGGTGGCCCAGCCGTCGGTCCAGAACACCCGGCCGATGTGGTTGACCTGCGGGTTCGGATCGCGCCGCTGGACCGCGCTGATATCGAGCACGGTGAATCCGGCCAGGGCCGACAGATACATCCGGTTGCCGTCGGGGCTGATCCCGAACCCGTGCGCCTCGATACCGGTCATACCCTGCCAGATCACGTGCGGATTCGACGGATCGGTGAGGTCGACCGCGCTGATGAAACCGGGTGCGATACCCGAGGCCCAGTAGGTGCGGCCGTCGGGGGAGAAACCGCCCTCGTGTGTCGTGATCGGCAGCGGCATGGCGAGATTGGTGCCCGGACCGGGATTGAGCAGCCGGGGATGCGCGCAGTCGGAGATGTCGTAGACCGACAGCAGTCCGGCGCCTTCCAGGAACGGAACGCCGGTGCCCACCAACAACTTTCGCTTGGTGTTGACCTTCAGGCTCTCCCAGGTGCCCGCCAGCATCGCCGGTTCGGTGAGGGTGGCGGTCAGGACCGGATGCGCCGGATCCGACACGTCGAGCACCTGCACGCCCTGCGCCGGGCCCAGGATGTTGCCGGGGAAGAACGAGCCGGTGTAGGAGCAGTGGTCGAACGTGGTGGAGGTGATGCCCGCACCGCGGCCGGTGTAGCCGCCGACCATCGAGATGTTGCAGCGGTAGCCCTGTTTGCTGCGGCCGCTGTCGCGGTCCGCGGCCGAGACGTCGCCCTGCATACCGGTTTCCGGTAGCGAGCCCGGTCCGCAGTTCGCGCGCGGCACCGCGGTCGTCCCGACGTCGAGGAACTGCTGCACCTGCGTGGCGATATCGGATTGCAGATCCGCCGACGCGCCGCCGAGCGGCAGTGTCGCCGCCGCGAGCAGTGCCGCCAACACCACCACGACCGGTTTGGACCGCCGAACTCCCGTGAACCGCCACATTGCGGAACCCCCAACCTCTCAGCCGGTTTCGTGCCGTGCGCGGACGATGAATCGTCCTTGACATCGACAATCCGAAACGGTAGCTCACCTGACTGGTCGGTAGGTTCGTTTTCGTGGAATGACGGGCCGGGGTCCGGTGCCGGGATGGCCGACCGGTCGGCCCGATCGGTACGCTCGCCTGGGACCTGCGAAAGGAGCGTTCATGAGCACCACAGCTACGGTCGATCGGTTCGCGAGTATCGCATTTCCACTGCCACCGTGCGGTGACGAGAGCCGGGCGTTCCACGTCGAGTGGCCGGTACGGCTGGGCGATACCGACGTCGAGGCGCGGTTGCGGCTCGACGCGATGGCCCGATACCTCCAGGACGTGGGATACGACCATTTGCAGGCGGTGGAGGAGGGGGATCTGCATCAGGGATGGATCGTGCGGCGCACCGTGATCGATGTGCTCGAGCCGATCGGATTCGGCGATCGGGTGCACCTGCGGCGCTGGCCGTCCGCGCTGTCGAATCGGTGGTGCAATATGCGCATCCAGGTCCGCGGTGAGAACGGGGGACTGGTCGAATCGGAGATGTTCCTCATCCACGTGGATCTCGAGGCCGGCCGCCCCGCCCGGATGAGCGACCGGTTCATGGCCCCCATGCTCGCGGCCACCACGGAACATCGGCTGCGCTGGCGCGCCGCACTCGCCGAGCGGACCGACGCCGAGGGCGAATGCTGGCGATTTCCGTTGCGGGTCACCGATGTCGACCGCTACGGGCACGTCAACAATGCCGTGCACTGGGAGGCGATCGAGGAGGCGCTGGCCCGCTTCCCTCGAACATCGCCGTACCGCGTCATCCTCGAACACGCCGGACCGGTCATGGCGGGCGACGACGTCCTGATCCGCACCTGGCCGGACGACACCGCCCTGCACATACAACTCGAAGTCTCCGGCGGCGTCCGAACCCTGGCCCGGATCGAATCCCTCGACCCGTCCTGAGCACGGCGTCGATCCCGACCGGCTGATCGCCGGGAGTTGCGGCGGCTCGCCCACCGCCCGGCGAAATGGGTGTAGAACGAGAGCATGAGCAGGCAGGTGACCATCGTGCTCTACGTGCTGGCGATGATCGTCGTCATCGTCGGCGTGGACGTCCTGTTCTTCCGTAACCACTTCTGGGCGCGCCTGATGGTGAACGTCGGCATCGTCCTGCTCTTCGGCGGGTTCTACCTGAGGTTCGTCAAGGGTTCCTGACCCGAGCGATTCCGCGCGCCGAACGCGCGTCCGTGCGCCGGGCCTATCATCGCCGGGTGGGGAATCGCGGCGTCGACATCGGCGGAATCGATTGGCGGACAGTGGCACGGGCCGAGTGGCCGGTGCCCGACGGGATCGACGCGGCCCGGTTGGCCGACGTCCTGGCGCGGATGCTCGCGGCCGCCGATCCGGTGGTGCGGGACGAGTACGGGTGCACCGCGCTGACGGTGTGGGCGCGGCGCGGGATCCTGGACTCCGAGCTCGCCCGACTCGGCGACGCGATGGCGCGGCGTCTCACCGCGCATCCCGAGATACAGGCCAGATCCTTTGCGGCACTGGCACTTCGGGTCGTCCTGACGCGCGGTGACGACCGTTGCGGGGACGATGTCGAAGGCTGGTACGAGTCGTTCGCGCAGTGGTATCCGAACGAACGCGACGTTCGCGGCCACGACCCCGCCCTGGGCTGGTTGCACGCGTTCGCCCACGGTGCGGACGCCGCGGCCGCGTTCGCCACGGCCCTGCCCGAGCGCGCACCGGACATTCTGCGCCTGTGCGCGCGGCGAATGACCGCCCGCGACACCGACATTCGATACGACCAGCTCGAGGACGCCAGTCTGGCGCGCGCGATCACCGCTGTGCTGTGCGCTCCCACGCTGACGCGGGCGCGGGCGCTGGCGTGGTTCGAGGTGCTGGACGACGCGTTCGCCGGGGCGGAGCCCGGTCCGTGCCCGGCCTGGGCGGCCAACACGTTCGCCACCCTGCAATCGCTGCATCTGCATCTGACCCGTGGACTGGGGGACAGCGGCGTCCCGCGGCACGCCGACGCGGTCGCCGAACGCGTCGTCGGCATTCTCCGGATGCCGTATCCCTGGTTAGGGTGATCGCGTTCAGCCGAGGCGCAGGTCGGGGGCGCCGACTTGTGGGGTGGGGGAGGTCGGGTCGACGGCCAGGCCCTTCGCGGCGGCGGCGGTGCGGATCGCGTCGACCACGATGAGCAGGGCGGTGCGGCGCGCGGTGTTGGTGCGGTAGGCCAGCGATACGGTTCGGGTCAGCGTGTCGCCGAGGGGGAGGATGTCGACGCCGGGCGGACGCAGCGCCAGGCCCAGGTCGGAGACCAGGGTGACGCCGAGACCGGCCGCGACCATCGCCATCGCGGTCGCCTGCTCTTCCACCTCGTGATCGATCCGGGGCGCGAGTCCGGCAGACTGGAACGCCAGGCGGACCGCGTGCCCGAAATGCGACCGCGCGGGCGCGAGAATCCACGGGTGTTCGGCCAGATCCGCGAGCGTCACACCCGCGACGGCCACCGCGTCGGCCGGTACGGCGGCGTGCAGGCGTTCGACCGCGATGACGGTGCGGCGCAGATCCCGGTCCCAGGTCGTCGGGTAGTTCGAATAGTCCAGGACGAAGGACAGATCCAGCGCGCCGTCGCGGACCGCGGCGGCCGTGGTCTCGGGGGCGAGTTCCTTGGTGCGCACCAGAATGCCCGGATGGGTGCGGGCGAGAGTGGTGAGCGCGTCGGGGAGCAGGCCCGAGGCCACCGACGCCCACACACCGGCGGTGAGTTTCGCGGTGACCGATTCACCGGCCTCCTCGAGGGCCTGGGTCGCGCGTTCGACCGCGGCGAGGATCTCCTCGGCGTGTTCGGCGAGCAGGACGCCCAGGTCGGTGAGTTGCAGGCGGCGGCCGCGGCGCTCGAACAGGCGGGTGCCGACATCGCGTTCGAGCTGCGCGAGCTGCTGGGATACCGCCGACGCCGTGTAGTGCAGCGCGTTCGCGGTCGCGGTGATCGTGCCGCGCCGGTGCAACTCACGCAACATCCGCAGTCGGGCCAGCGACAGATCCATGACATCGAGCCTAGAGGCGTCGCGATGCCCGCGCGGGCGATGCCCGGGCGCTCTACAGGAACGCTGAACACCTCTGTTAATAAACCGTAAATAGACGCGAGAACAGGTTTAGCCGCAGGCTGGAGGCATCGAACGGGAGAGTTCGGCGGGACGACGAGGTCCGGAACGGGAGATACGCGACCCGGGCGCAGGCTGCGAGCGGCGTCGGGCACGACCATGAACAGGAGGTGATCCGCTGTGACGACTTTGCAGGATCCTATCGGTGGAACCCCACCCGCGACCACACAGCCCGTTCCCGTGCTACCCGCATCGGTCGTCACTCCCGCACTCCGCCGCCCCGAGCCGTACATGCGTCTGCACTGGACCGATGCGATCACCGGCGCGGTCGGATACCTCGTCGTGCACACCCTGCGATCGGGCCTGGCCACCGGCGGCACCCGGATGCGCGCCGGATGCACGCTGACCGAGGTCGAGGATCTGGCTCGCGGTATGGCCAACAAGACCGCCACCTTCGAACTGCCGGTCGGCGGCGCGAAGGGCGGTATCGACTTCGACCCGAAGGATCCGCGCGCGATCGAGGTGCTGGAGCGGTTCTGCGAGGCCATGCGCCCGTGGATCGACGCGCACTGGGTGACCGCCGAGGACCTGGGCGTCCCGCAGCACCTGATCGACGAGGTCTTCGAGAAACTCGGTCTGGGCCAGAGCTACCACGCCGCGATTCGCCGCGCCGCCGATCCGGCCGCCACCCTGGAACGGATCCGGAACGGGTTGAACGCCGCGGTCGACGGCGGTTTCCTGCTCGGCGACGTGATCGGCGGATACGGTGTCGCGCACGCCTGCCTGGCCGCCGCGGTGTCCTGGGGCCGGTCGCCCGCGCAGACGACCGTCGCGATCCAGGGCATCGGCACCATGGGCGGCGCTGCGGCCTACTACCTGCACGAGGCCGGGATGACGGTCACGGCCCTGGCCGACGCCGCGGGCACGCTGTATTGCGCTGCGGGACTGGATGTTCCGGCGTTGCTGGAGCTGCGGGACGGCTTCGGCGAGATCGACCGCACGCGACTGCCGGAGGGAATCGAGCAGCGCCCGCGCGCGGAGATCCTGTCCGTGGACGCGGATATCCTGGTGCCGGCGGCGATCTCGTACGCGATCACGCCGGACAACTCGTTCGACATCCGCGCGCGCGTCATCGTGGAGGCCGCCAACGCCGCCACCACACCGGAGGCCGAAGCAATGCTCGCCGCCCGCGGTGTCCCGGTGCTGCCCGATTTCGTCGCCAATGCCGGGGCCGTGGCCTGGGCGTGGTGGCTGCTGCTCGGCGAGGTCGACGACAACCCCGACAACTCCTTCGACCGGCTGCGCACCATCATGCACAGCAAGGTCGCCGAACTGCTGTCCGCGTGGGCCGAGCAGGGACGCACCCCGCGCGAGACCGGTCACCGCTGGGCCGACGATCCGGCACCGGTGTCCGGGCCGGTCGTCATCCCCTGAGCAGCGAGTGCGATCGGGACGTCCGGTCGCACCGCCGAGCAGCTATTTCTCGGCGAGTGAGCGGATGACCGCCTGGAGTCGCGCGGTCGCCTCCGCGGCGACCTCGGTGACGGCCGGAGCGTCGATGATGCCCGACATCATCCGCGGGTCGGCGGCCTCCACCAACACCGTGTCGGCGTCGGCGTCGCGCACCACGACATTGCAGGGCAGCAGCAGGCCGAGGCGGCGTTCGGACTCGAGTGCCCGATGCGCGAGCGGGGGATTGCACGCGCCGAGAATGAGGTAGTTCTCCATGTCGGCGTCGAGTTTCGCACGCAGCGTGGCCTGTACGTCGATCTCGGTCAGAACTCCGAAACCCTGCTGCGACAATGCTTTTCGGGTCCACTCCACGACATCGCCGAAGGGTGCGCGCAGGGTGACCGACAAGGTCGGATCGGTGTTCATCGGATCGCGCGCCTCCTATCGGCCGAGCAAGCGGCGCAGGGGATTCCGGCGCGGCTCGTCGGTGTGGGTGGCACCGGTATCGGCGGCGCCGGAGTGGCCGGGGCACCACTGGTCGGCGGGGACCTGCGCGCGCACCTGGTCGATATGCTGGCCGCAACCGGACCAGGTGGTCTTGCCGCAGGTCCTACACGGGATCGGGTTGCACATACGGTTCCTTTCCGTGGCTGATCACGCCCGAGCGTCGTCGAGTGCGTCGGCGGATTCGCAGAATGCTTCGTAGGCACGTGCGCCGTGGATGGTCGCAGGTCCGCCGTGCATGAGGAAGGTTACGCCGATCGCCTCGGCGGCTTCCTGGCGTGTCGCCCCGGCGCGGGCGGCGGCCTGCCCGTGCGAGGCGATACCGCCATCGCACCCCTCGACCACGCCGATGGCCGGCGCGATCAGTCTTGGTCTTGCGGTCGAGCGCGCCCGGCGTTGCCGCGTTCCCCGAAGCCTCGGTCGACCTTGGGGATGGCACGGCGCGCGGTGCTGCGGAGCGAGTTCGCGGAGCATCTCGGCCCGTGGCGAGAGGTGAGGGTTCCTGTCTTGAGCGGCGCGCTCAGGCGGCGTTGCGTTCGCTCACCGGACGTCGGCGCAGGTGCGGGTTCAGCATGGCGGCGGGCTGATAGGTCTGGTCGAGGACGCCGATGTCGGTGCCGGGCGGGACGATCTCGTCGATGCGGTCCAGGATGTCGTCGGTGAGGGTGACCTCGAGTCCGGTGAGCAGTCCTTCGAGCTGTTCCATCGTGCGCGCGCCGAGCAGGGCGCTGGTCACGCCCGGGTGGGCGATGGTGAACGCCATGGCCAGATGGGTCAGCGGCAGCCCGGCCTCCTCGGCGAGCGGGATGAGCCGCTCCACCACCTCGACGCGGTGTTCGTCGGTGAGCGCGCGCAGCATTCCGGCGCGGCGCACATCGGTGTCCTGCCCCTTGCGGATGCGGCCGGTGAGCAGGCCCTGGCCGAGCGGACCCCAGGTCACCACGCCCATGCCGTAGCGCTGCGCGATCGGCAGGACCTCGCGTTCGATGCCGCGGTTGAGGATCGAATAGGCCGGTTGTTCGGCGCGGAAACGTTCGTATCCGCGACGTTCGGCGACCCACTGCGCCTCGACCATGTCCGAGGGCGGCGTGTTGGAGGAGCCGATCGCGCGGACCTTTCCGCTGCGGATCAGATCGGTCAGGACCGAGAGGGTCTCCTCGACGTCGGTTTCCGGATCCAGCTTGTGGATCTGGTAGAGGTCGATGTGGTCGGTCTGCAGGCGGCGCAGCGAATTCTCGACCTCGGTGGTGATCCAGCGGCGCGAGGCGCCCTGGTGATTGGGGTCCTTCCCCATCGGGCGGCTCACCTTCGTGGCGAGCACGACATCGTCGCGGCGTCCCCGAAGTGCTTTGCCCACAACCTCTTCCGAGTCGCCGTAGGCATCGGAGGTGTCGATGAAGTTGATCCCGGAGTCCAGCGCCCGATGGATGATGCGCGCCGAATCCTCCGGATCGGGATTGCCCACGGCCGTGGCGAACATCAGCGCGCCGAGCGCGTACGGGCTGACCCTGATGCCGGTGCGGCCGAGTGTGCGGTACTGCATGACTTGCTCCTCACGGAGTGATGACGGGATGTGGCCGGCGTGCGGCCGATGCCGTAGCCTCGAACTAATCGGAAAGCTATTCCGGAACTATACGGAAAAGTTTTCCGGTTATCCAACCGAAGGGGTGAATTGATCGAGGAAACGATGCCCACCAGCGCGGATGCCGGTGGTGAGGCGCCCGCGCCGCGTCGCCGCCGGGCCGATGCGCAACGCAATGTCGACGCGCTGCTGGAAGCTGCCAAGAGCGTCTTCGCGGACTCGGGTGTGGACGCGCCAGCGAAGGAGATCACCGATCGCGCCGGGGTCGGCGTCGGCACGCTGTACCGGCACTTCCCGCAGCGATCGGATCTGGTCGCGGCCGTGCTGGAACGCGAGATCGACGTGTGCGTCGAGGCGGGACCGACCCTGTCCGCCGCGTACGGCCCGGTCGAAGCGCTGACGAGATGGCTCTATCGCCTCACCGAATTCGTCGGTACCAAACGCGGACTCGCGACGGCGATCCATTCGGGCGCACCGAAATTCGACGATCTGGCTGATCGGCTCCTGGCGCGACTCGTGCCCGTGCTCGCCGGACTCCTCGACGCCGCGGTCGCGACCGGCGAGGTTCGGGACGATATCGGTGCGCGCGAGCTGCTGCACGCGGTGGCCCTGCTCTGTCGGCCCGTCCCCGGCGAGGAGCTGAGCTACAACCAGCACATGGTAGGCGTTCTCATCGACGGGTTGCGTCGCGGCTGAGGTGATGACAGCGAAATGCCGGTCCGGTCATCCGACCGAACCGGCAATCATATTGTGCTGCAACCGGATTCGTGGTGGTTGTTACTTCGGGTCGAGCACGAAGACCGGGATCAGTCGGTCGGTCTTGGTCTGGTACTCCGCGTAGGGCGGGTAGGCGGCGACGGCGCGTTCCCACCACGCGGCGCGTTCGTCGCCCTCGACCTCGCGGGCGACGTACTCCTTGGTCACGGTGCCGTCCTGGAGCGGGAACTCCGGATGCGCCTTGATGTTGTAGTACCAGACCGGGTTCTCCGGCGCGCCGCCCTTGGAGGCGACGACCGCGTAACTGCCGTCGTGCTCCACCCGCATCACCGGGGTGTACCGCAGTTTGCCGCTCTTCGCGCCACGCAACGTCAACAGCACGATCGGCGACCCGACCACCTCGATCCCCGCGGTGGTACCCGTTTCCAGGATCGTCTTGGTCTGATCCTGCACCCAGTCCGTGGGGCTCAGCTCTACCGTCTCATCTGTCATGTTCAGCCCAACGGTGTGCGGGGTGTTCTCATTCCCACCGACGCCCCGAACAGCAAATCTCGGGCGATCGTGCGGCCGTGGCGATCGGCTTCACCGTGGCGGGCGCCGTCATCGCGACCTGCGGGATGCGGTGTGATGGGCGAGGATCACCGATATGCCCGAACCATATTTCTCGGCGGACCAACTCGATGAAACCGGCTGTCCCACTTGGCTCACCGCGCTCGCGTGTACGCCACAGGACCCGAACCACATGCTGCACATCGTGCGCGATCTCGAACCGGCCGACGCGCTGGCGCTGCTGGGCGTCGACCGGCAGGACATCCGGCCGTGCGTGCTGCCCGCCCGCATCCCGGACGATCGGTCGTCCCTGGCCAGGGCGGCGATCGAGCCGCTGGATCCCACGGTGGTGCTCATCGCCGGACGGGTCGGCGACTGGACGTTCGTCTACGACGACCTGGGCGAGACCGGTTATCTCTGGTACCTCGAGCAGCGTCCGCCGGTCGAGTCGGCCTCGGCCCTGTCCCGTGCGGGCGGCGCGGCTGCCACCGCCAATATCGCGTTGACCGGGCACATCGGCTTCGACTACGCGATCGACGGGCAGACCGTGTTCTACCACTCCGGGGACGAGTCCAGCCTCGAAGAACCCGACGAGGTGCCCGCGGAGATGCGCGCGGCCGTCGAGGCGGCGGGCACGGTCGAGGCCGAGTACGGCGACGACGGAATCACCATGCGGTTCATCTGCGCACTCGGCGGCCTGCCGCGCACGCTGGATGAATTGCGCGAGATCCCGCTGGTGATCGCGCCGCTCGACTCGCGGCCGGAACTGTTCCGGCCGACGTCGGTGACACTCAACCCGCAGCCGTACCCGTTCCGGTGATGAACGTCGAATATCCCACGCGGTCAGCGTGACTCGCGCTCGGCGGTGCTCGGCCGGAACGTCTCCGGTCGAGCATCGCCGGGCAGATGCGCGAGCAGTTCCCGGCACGCGGTGAGCAACTCGGCGCGCAGAGCACCGGCCCGATCCGCGAGCTCGGACTGCTGCCGGACGTATTCGGCTCGCCCGGCAGGGATTTCGATCGGAATCGGCTCGTACCCGTACTCCGACAGATCGTACGGGCTCGCGCACATATCGAGTTCCCGTGCGGCACAGGCGAGTTCGAAACAGTCCAGCAGCAGCGCCGAGCCGACCAGCGGGGTCAGTTTGAAGGCCCACTTGTACAGATCCATGTTGGCGTGCAGGCAGCCGGGTTGCTCGCGCAGCGTCTGGGTTTCGCGGGTCAGGGGTTCGATGTTCAGCGGGACCGCTTCGGGGGTGAAGAAGCGAAAGGCGTCGAAGTGGGTGCAGCGCAACGACATCGACTCCACCACGGCATCGGTGCCCGCATGGCCGAGACGCAGCGGCACCTGCTGATGCCGCACCTCCTGTGAGCGGTACACCATCGCCCACTCGTGCAGGCCGAAGCAGGACAGCCGGGCGGGCCGGGATGCGGTGGCGCGCAACAGGTTCGCCACGAATTCGAGGGTGTCGCGGCGGCGCAGCAGATAGGCGGGATCGGCGGTGCGGGCCGAGGTGGTCTCGTCCCGGTGGTATCCCCGCGCGCCGTCGTACTCGCGTGCGTTCTCCAGTGCCACACCGTAACCCGGATGCCAGCGGCGCAGCTGCGCCGGTTTGTGCCCGTAGTAGGTGAACAGGAAATCGATGACCGGATGCTTGGACCCCGCGGACCGGCGTTGCAGATACGGCCCGACGAGAGACTCGACCCGGTCGCGATGATCCTGCGCGCGGGCCCGCCAGTCCGCCTCGGCCAGCAGCCGGATTTCCGCTGCGCCGCAAGCTGTCTCGTCGCGGATCGGGCGGACCGGATCGTGCATCGCCACTCTCATTCCGCGATCCGGTGGGTGCCGTCGCGGACGGTGCCGACGAACTCCTCCACCAGATCCTCCAGTGCGACGATACCGACGGTGTTGCCGCGACTGTCCACCGCGCGCCCGAGATGACTGCTGGTGCGGCGCAGCCGCGCGAGCGCCTCGTACAGGGTGGTGCCCATGCTCACAGTGGGCAGCGGGCGGATATCGGTGCGGGGGATGGGTGTGTTCGGGCCCGCGTCGTCGTCGGCCACCTTGTCCAGCACGTCCTTGACGTGCAGATATCCGACCAGCGAACCGTCGTCGGTGCGCACCGGATACCGCGAGAAACCGGTCTCGGCGACCGCGGATTCGATATCGCCGAGCGTGGTGCCGTCCCCGCGCAACGGCACGCACCGGGTCTTGGCCAGCGGCACCATCACATCGGCGACGATCCGATCGGTGGTGCCCAGCGCCTGGGTCAGGCGGCGATGTTCGTCTTCGTCGATCAAACCCTCGGAACGGGACTCGCCGAGCATCTCGGCGAGTTCGACCGAGGAGACCGTGGCGTCCAACTCGTCCTTGGGTTCGATCCGCAACGCCCGCAGCGACAGATTCGCGGCCAGGTTGTAGAGCATGATCACCGGACGGGCCAGCCGCAACCAGACCAGCATCACCGGAACCAGCAGCAGCGCAACACGTTCCGGCCCGGCCAGGGCGATGTTCTTCGGGATCATCTCGCCCAGCAGCATGTGCAGGATCACCACCAGGCACAGCGCCAGCGCGAAGGAGACCGGATGCAGCAGCTGTTCGGGCATGTGGGCCAGTTCGAACGGCCGCGCCAGCAGATGCGAGATCGCCGGTTCACCGATCCGGCCCAGCAGCAGCGAGGCGATGGTGATGCCCAGCTGCGCGGCGGCCAGCATCATCGACAGGTGCTCACCGGCCCGGATGACCGTGGTCGCACCGCGTTTGCCCTGCGCCTCGAGCGCCTCGAGCCGGTCGCGGCGGGCGGAGATGAGGGCGAATTCCGCGCCGACGAACAGGGCGTTGCAGCCCAGCAACACCAGCGTCAGCAGCACACCGAACAGATCACCCATGGCTGAGCTCCCATTCCGCCACCGCGTCGGCGTCCACCGGCTCGAGTTGCACCCGGTCGATGCGCCGTCCGTCCATCCGCTCCACCCGGGCCAGCCAGCCGCCGGAGTTGTCCGAATGCTGTTGTGCCGTACCGGGATCGGGCAGCAGCACCTCGTCACCGGCCTCGGGGATCCGGCCCAGCCGGGTCAGCACCAGACCGCCGAGGGTTTCGTACTCGCCCTCGGGTGCGTCGTAGCCGGTGGTGCGGGCGACCTCGTCGATCCGCAGCAGACCCGAGCAGTTCCAGCCGGTAGAGGTGCGACGCACGTCGAGTTCCTCCTCGTCGTGCTCGTCGCGCACATCGCCGAGGATCTCCTCGATGATGTCCTCCATCGTCACCAGGCCCGCGGTGCCGCCGTACTCGTCGACCACGAGCGCCACCTGCATACCGTCCGCGCGCACCCGTTCCAGCACCGCGTCACCGTCGAGGCTGGCCGGAACGATCGGCACCGGTTGCGCGATCGCGCGCAGCACGATGTGGCGGCGGTCCCGAACCGGATGCAGGAACGCCTGTTTGACGTGCACCACCCCGAGCGTGTTGTCCAGATCGCCGTCGATCACCGGGAACCGGGAGAAGCCGGTGCGGCTCGCTGCGGCGATCAGATCGGCGATGGTCTCGTCCTGATCCAGGGACTCGATCTTCACCCGCGGGGTCATCAGCTCCTCGGCACTGCGCTCGCCGAACTCCAGCGAACGTCCCACCACCTGCGCGGTGCGCAGATCCAGTGCGCCGCGCAGCGCGGAGGTGCGCACCAGCGAGCCGAGTTCCTCGGGGGAGCGCGCCGAACGCAACTCCTCGGCGGGTTCGATGCCCAGATGCCGCACCACCCAGTTGGCGGTGCCGTTGAGCAGTTTGATCAGCCAGCCGAAGAACGTCGAGAACGTGATCATCGGGATGGCTGTCAGGCGCGCGACGCCCAGCGGTGTCGCGATGGCGATGTTCTTGGGCACCAGTTCGCCATAGACCATGGACAGCGAGGTGGCCAGGATCAACGACAGGACCAGTGAAATGCCCTGTGCCGCACCGGGACTCGCACCCAACGCGGTGCACAGCGGTTCGATCAACTTGGCCAGGACGGGTTCGGCGATATAACCGGTCACCAGGGTGGTCAAGGTGATACCCAGCTGCGCGCCGGACAGCTGGAACGACAGCGTGCGATGCGCGTGCCGCACCTGACGCGCCCGGCGGTCACCGTCGCGGGCGTGCGCCTCGACGGTGCTGCGTTCCAATGCGGTGAGTGAGAATTCGGCGGCGACGAACAGCGCCGTGCCGGCGGTGAGTGCGACGAAACCCACCAGACTCAGAATCGTGAGCAGGACGGACACGTCTCAACACCCTCCCCGAGGGGTGGAATGTCCGGGAGTTACGGGGCCGCCGGGTTTGTCACCCGGCTCGGTAGAGGAGCCCTCCTGAGTGGCGCCCTCGGACGCGGGTGACAACTGGTTCCTTTCGCAAGCGGAAGCTGTTCGTGGAGACGAATCCGGTCGCGGGCCTTCCTCCTGCCCGGACCGGCAACCCTCATGCTACCGGCAGCCGCCGCCGACGTCGCCACCGCGCCATGCGGTGACGACCCCGGCTCCCCGTGCGAACGAGCGCTTCACCAACCCGACGGCAGCGGGCGGCCCTCGGCGAATCCGGCGGCGGACTGCACGCCCAGCACCGCCTTGTCGTGCAGTTCGCCCAGCGTGCGGGCACCGGCGTAGGTGCAGGCGCTGCGCACACCCGAGCAGATGTGATCGATCAGATCCTCCACGCCCGGACGTTCGGGATCCAGGCGCATCCGCGAGGACGAGATGCCCTCCTCGAACAGTGCCTTACGGGCCCGGTCGAAGGCGTTGTCGGTGGCGGTGCGCGCGGCCACCGCACGCTTGGACGCCATGCCGAAACTCTCCTTGTAGGCGTTGCCGTCGCGGTCCACGCGCAGGTCGCCGGGGGATTCGTAGGTGCCCGCGAACCAGGAGCCGATCATCACGTTGGACGCGCCCGCGGCGATGGCCAGGGCGACGTCGCGCGGATGCCGCACGCCGCCGTCGGCCCAGATGTGCACGCCCAGATCCTTTGCCGCCGAAGCACATTCGGCCACTGCGGAGAACTGCGGGCGGCCCACGCCGGTCATCATGCGGGTGGTGCACATCGCGCCGGGGCCGACACCGACCTTGATGATGTCCGCACCGGCCGCGGCCAGATCGCGGGTGCCCTCGGCGGAGACCACGTTGCCCGCGACCAGCGGCACGCCCAGGCGCAGATCGGCGACCGAGCGCAGCGCCTCGAGCATCTTGATCTGGTGGCCGTGTGCGGTATCCATCACCAGTACGTCGGCGCCGGCGTCCACCAGGGCCTTCGCCTTGGCCGGGACGTCGCCGTTGATGCCGACCGCCGCCGCGATGCGCAGCTTGCCGGACCGGTCGATCGCCGGATCGTAGATGCCGGTGCGGACCGATGCGGTGCGGGTGAGCACCCCGGCCAGCGTGCCGTCCGCGGCCAGCAGCACCGCGAGCTGCGCGTGCCGGGCCTCGAGCAATTCGAAGATCTCGCGCGGTGAGGTGTCGACGGGGGCGGTGACGAATCCGGTGTCGGCGACGGCGCGCAGCCGGGCGAACCGGTCCACATCCGCGCAGCCGGATTCGGTGACCACGCCGATCGGGCGGTCGTTCTCCACGACGACCACCGCGCCGTGCGCGCGCTTGTGGATCAGTGCCAGCGCCTCGGACACCGAATGATCCGGGCCCAGCACCACCGGGGTGTCGGCGACCAGGGATCGGGCCTTGACGAAGGAGATCGTGTCCGAGGCCGCCTCGAGCGGAAGATCCTGCGGTAGAACGACGATGCCGCCGCGGCGGGCGACCGTCTCGGCCATCCGGCGACCGGCGACCGCGGTCATGTTGGCCACCACGATCGGGATCGTCGTGCCCGTCCCGTCGCTGGTCGACAGGTCGACGTCGAATCGGGACGTGACTTCCGTCCGGTTCGGGACGAGGAAGATGTCGTCGTAGGTCAGGTCATAGGGTGGCTGATGGCCCGCTAGAAACTGCACTCCGGCAATTGTAGGGGAACGCCAGGGTTACGTGGCCGAGCTCGGCGAATGCGGCGCGCGGCGGTTACCGGATGATTGCCGGGTCGTCTCAGCGGCGTCGGCGGAACAGCGCACGCCATCGCGAGGCGGCGGGCGGGCGTTCGGCCGCGGGCTCCTCGCGCGGTGCCGGAGGTTGCCGCCGGGCCCGCCACTGCGCGACCGCCTCGTCCGCATCCACCGGTGTCACGTTGACGTGCGGTCCGTGCGGCATCCGCAACCACGCGACGATCCGGTCGTTGAGCTCCGAGACATGCTCCCGCACCCGCTGCTCGGAATTCATCGCCCGCACCGCCTCCGGCAGCCGCTCCACATCCCGCCGCAACAGCAGCGACGGCGGCAACACCCCGTCCCCGCTCACCCCCTCCCGCCGCAGATAATCCTTCAACCACCAATCCTCGTCGTACCGCTGCCCCGCATCCGGCAGCGGCTTACCCGCCCCCGGCAGATCATCGAATTCCCCCCGATCGGTCGCCTCACGAATCTGCTTGTCCAGCCACGATTCGTAGGTCATGCCAGCCGGCTTACGTTCGGTCATCGGTACCCCTCCGCGATCGACTACCCCCACCCTAACCGATCTGCATGACCGAATTGTCCGAATAAGCCCGGCCTCCGTCCAGACCGCTCCGCACGAGAAATCGTGTCGCTCGGCGAACTCCCGGCCCTCTGCCGGGTCGCGCTGGCTCGGTGGGTGGGTCAGCGGGCGGCGGCTTCGGCGAGTATTTCGGACGCGGGCTCGATGGGAGGGGGCGAAGCGGCAGCGATTTGGGAATAGGGCCGGTCGCCGTACCGAGTCGCGCTGGCTTGGTCGTCAGCGGGTACGGCGGCTTCGGTGAGTGGCGTGTGGTTCGGGTGCGGGCTCGATGGGCAGGAGGCGCAGCGGCAGCGACGGGGATAGGGGGGCTGGTCGCCACTGAGTTGCGCTGGCTTGGTGGAGTGGGTCAGCGGGTTCGGTGAGTGGTGTGTGGTTCGGGTGCGGGCTCGATGTGGAAGAGGCGAAGTGGCAGCGGCTTGGGAATAGGGCCGGTCGTCGTACCGAGTCACGTCGGCTCGGTCGAGTGGGTCAGCGGGGGCGGCGGCTTCGGCGGGTGGCGTGCGGGCGGGCGGTTCGGGTGCGGCGGTGGTCGGCGGGTGCGGTGGTGCGGTTGGTTGGTGGGGGAGGGGGTGCGGTCGGGTCGGGGACCGGGGTGCCGGAGGGGTGGCGGGCTCCGGTGAGGGCGGTGAGGTGGGGGTCGCCGGGGCGGATGGTGGTGTGGGTGGGGTGGATTCCGGCGGTGCGGAGGAGTTGGTCGGTGGTTTCGCGGTCGTCCTCGGTGACGAGGGTGACCACGGTGCCGGTGGCTCCGGCGCGGGCGGTGCGGCCCGCGCGGTGCAGGTAGTCCTTGGGGTCGGCGGGCGGGTCGACGTGCACGACCAGGGAGATGTCGTCGACGTGGATGCCGCGGGCGGCCACGTCGGTGGCGACCAGGACGGGGGCCGAACCGTCGGCGAAGGCGGTCAGGGTGCGGGTGCGCTGGTTCTGGGCCTTGCCGCCGTGCAGGACGGCCGCGGCGATTCCGGATTCGCGCAGGCGGCGGGCGAGTTTGTCCGCGCCGTACTGGGTGCGGACGAACAGCAGGGTGCGGCCCTCGCGCGCGGCGATCTCGGTGACGATCGCGCGCTTGTCGGCCTTGCGCAGGTGCAGCAGGTGATGGGTGATGGCCGGACATGATCCGATCTCGCCCGATGATGCGATCGTCCCGGCACGTGTTCCGGCAGGCTCGGGTGAGTTCGTATCGCCCTGGCGCGCAACGGGTTCCGAGGAATCATCCGTGGTGCCCGAGAGGGGCGCGTCGACCGCGTGCAACACCGGATCGCGCAGGTATCGCCGCACCAGGACATCCACCGCGTCATCCAGAGTGGCCGAGAACAGCAGATGCTGGCTGTCCACGGGCACCAGATCCAACAGCGCGGTGACCTGGTCGAGGAAACCGAGTTCGGCCATGTGATCGGCCTCGTCCACCGCGACCACGCGCACCGCGTCGAGCCCGGCCGCACCCTGCGCGATCAGATCGGCGAGCCGCCCGGGAGTGGCGATGAGCAGGTCGACGCCGCGATCGAGCCGTTGCGCCTGCCGGGCGATCGGGACGCCGCCGACCGCGGTCCCCAGCCGCAGCCCGAGGGCCAGGGCGGGTTCGTCCAACGCCGTCTCGATCTGCACGGCGAGTTCCCGGGTCGGCGCGAGGATCAACCCGCGCGGCCGCCGGGGAGCCGAGGCCGCCCGGACGAGCCGCGCCAGCATGGGCAGCCCGAAGGCGAGGGTTTTGCCGGATCCCGTTGCGGCCCGGCCCAATACGTCTCGTCCGGCGAGGATGTCGGGCACGGCGGCGGCCTGGATCGGGAACGCGGTCTCGAGCCCGGCCCGGCGCAACGCCTGCACCAGCGGAACCGGCAAACCCAGATCGGCGAACCGTGGCGCGCGCACCGCGCCCGGTTCAGGCACGGAACAGGCGCTTCAACTCGACGAGCCAGGGAATCGCCACCGCGAGGGTCGGCACCACCAGGATCGCCGCGGCCGCGAGATAGGCGGCGGTCGCGATGCGCAGATCACCGAGCGGTCCGGCCAGCCGCTGGATGCGGATCAGCGTGGTCGGCCCGCCGACGGCCATCGCGCCCTGCGGCGCGGTCGAATTCGAGCAGGCCACCAGCGCGCGGGCCAGCGGCGTCGCGCCCGTGACCTTGACCGCGGAATCGTCGGCGAGCAGTTCGATCAGCAGTTTGACCGAATCGAGCGCGGACTTGCTACGCACGAACCGGGGGAACGCCTCGTGCGCGGCGGTGAACGCCTCGAGCACCAGATCGTGCCGGGCCCGCAGATGCGAACGCTCATGGCTCACGATCGCGGTCAGTTCCGATTCGGTGAGGCTGTCGAAGGTGCCCTGGCTCAACACCACGCGGCGACGCAGACCGGGCAGGCAGTAGGCGATCGGTTCGGCGGCGGCGAGCACCCGGATGTCGGCGGCCCGCTGGCCGCTCAGGTCGCCGCCCTGATCGAGCAGGTCGACCAGGATGCGATGGCGGGTGCGGCGGCGTCTGGTGTGGATGCCGACCCGGATCACCATGTAGATCAGGCGTCCGCCGACCAGCAGGGTGAGCGCGAAGACGATGACGTACGCGAGCCACAGCGGCAGGCCCAGGGCGTGGATCTCGCGGGTGGGCGAGGTGGTCGGGCGTCCGTCGGGACCCGGGACCAGCAGCAGACTGGCGATGGCCAGACCGGAACCGAAGGCGCTCAGCACCGCGGCGAGGGCGACGGCCTGCCACAGCACCAGGGCCGCTCGTGGCGTCCGGTACGGCCACGAGGCTCGGCTGAGCAGGGCTGGGACCGGTCCCGCCAGAAGCAAAGCGAGACCGGCGAAAACCGGCGCGGTTGCATTCATCTCAGCTCACTGCGTTGTGGGGCCAGGGCCCGAGATCGCGGCGTTCGGGAGCGCCGCAGCTCTCTACTGCGGCGGGGCGACTCCCTTGTCGTCGGACGCGTTGCGCGTGGTGTTGGATTTGGTACGCGCGGCCTCGGTGGCTTCGAGCTTAGCGAGTGCCTCGCGCAGGGCGGCAGCCCCGTCATTTCCGACCTGTTCGACGAAGTGCACCAGGGCCGCGCGACGGCTGCCGACCTCGTCGGCCTGCTGGAGCGCGTCGACCATGAGGCTGGCGACCAGCTCGTCGCGGGTGTGCACGGGGGCGTACCGGTGTGCGCGGTCGTCGCGCTGCTGGACGACCAGATCCTTCTTGGCCAGCCGCTGTAGAACCGTCATCACTGTGGTGTACGCGAGTTCGCGATGCGCGGCGAGGGCCTCGTGGACCTGTCGGACCGTCTGGGGTTGATCGGCCGACCACAACTGGTCCATGACCGCTTTCTCGAGTTCACCAAGACCTGCCATCCCACAAGCTTACGGAGACAACGACGCCAATGCGTACTACAGGTCGTCGTAACCAGTCGGTAGCCCTGTGGGATTTTTCATACGGATCCCGGTCATTGCCCCGAGAAGTCTGGTAAGGCTAACCTATCTTTTGTTCAGGTCCGCACAGTTTCTCGAAGGAGGTTCGAATGTTCGAGCCGATCACCGTCTGTCCGCCCCGCCACTGCGAGCCGGTATTCGGACACGCCTGTGCGCGATTGCGGGCTTTGCAGCCGGAACATCCACGCGTCTACGCGGTCGCGGCCATGGTCGATCACGGGCGTCGCCGCTGGTGGCGGCTGTCCGACGGGCTGGACGAGGGGCGGATCGCCCTGATGTATCGCCGCCACGCCGCCGAGATGAGCAGCCCGGAGATCGCCGCGGAGGTGGTGGCGACGGCGCTGATCCACGCGGTGGTCGGCCGGGTGGTCGCGCTGCTGGTGGCCGAGGGGCGCGCCTGGGATCCGGGTCTCGAGAATCTGTGGGTGCATTCGGACAACGACGGCGGCATCGACTGGGCGGGCTTGTCCGACACCACGATTCGCGTCGTCGAGGGTGATCGGCTGGCGGGGCAGCCGGGCGTGGTGGTGTTGCCGTGCGAGCGGGCGCTGGAGGTGTGGTTGGCGCATCGCTGTTCGACGGCGTTGACGTTCGTGCAGGCCGCGCTGTGGCGCTGTGCCGGGCTGACCCCGGGCCGATTCTGGTCGCTGGTGGCCGAGAGCGTCGTCGGCGCGGCGACGTACGTGCCGGATCTGGCGGGCACCTCCTCGACGGTGGGCGCGGAACGCGGCCAGGGTCTGCTGGCCGCGATGCAGGAACGCGGTCTGCCGGTGCGTAGGACTTGCCTTGTTAGGTAAGCCTGCCCTATACTGAATTCGGCGTCAGGATCGAGCGAGAGTCCCGAGGGCTGCGGTTGACTCCCCGATTCGTTGCCGCGGCGGGTCCGGCCATCGTGCCGGGCCCGCCGCTTTCGTCTTCGGCGTGGGAATACCCGCGATCTCCGTTCCCCGCCCCGCGAATCAGGCGTTAGCTGGGATATGCAACTGTTTTCACATGACAGAGAACGATCGGTCCCAGGTGCGCTCGCTGGCGGATCTGACTCCGGAGCAGATGACGCGGTTCAGCGAGGGGAGCTTTTCGGACCTGATCGGTCTGAAGTACACCGAGGTCTCGGCCGAGCGCGTGGTCGGGGAATGGGTGGTGTCGCCGCAGTTGCATCAGCCCGCGGGGATCGTCAACGGCGGTGTGTACTGCACCGTCATCGAGACGCTCGCCAGCGTGGGCGGCGGGGTCTGGTACGGCGAGCGCGGCTCGGTGGTCGGGGTGAACAACAACACCGATTTCCTGCGTGCGGTACGCGAGGGTGTGTTGCACGGCACGGCGACGCCGGTCCATCGCGGACGTTTGCAGCAGTTGTGGCAGGTGACGATCACCGACGAGCAGGAGCGGGTGATCGCGCGCGGGCAGGTTCGGTTGCAGAATCTGCCCGCCGCCGACTGATCTGCGCTGTTCCGGCGCGCGGTGGCGCGAGCGCCGTGCCAGAATGTCCGACACCGACAGATCCGCCGAGGAGTCCGCATGCGATTGTCGCCGCACGAGCAGGAACGACTGATGCTCAGCTATGCGGCCGAACTGGCCCGACGACGCCGGGCCAGGGGGTTGCGGCTCAATCATCCCGAGGCGATCGCGATCATCAGCGATCACGTGCTCGAGGGCGCGCGCGACGGGCGCACCGTCGCGGAGTTGATGGCCTCGGGACGTACGGTGCTCACCCGCGAGGATGTCATGGAGGGAATTCCCGAGATGATCGCCGACGTGCAGGTGGAGGCGACGTTCCCGGACGGCACCAAACTCGTCACCGTCCATCACCCGATCGGCTGAGCCCATGACGCACGACGAATCCACCCGCGCGGGTCTGGTGCCCGGTGAATTCCTGTATGCCGCAACGCCCGTCGAGATCAACGCCGGCGCCGAGCGGATCGAACTCGAGGTGCTCAACACCGGCGACCGGCCCGTGCAGGTCGGCTCGCACGTGCACTTCCCGCAGGCCAACGGCGCGCTGCGGTTCGATCGGGCTGCGGCGCACGGCCGTCGCCTGGATATTCCCGCGGGCACCGCGGTGCGCTTCGAACCCGGTCTGGGACAGCGGGTTTCGCTGGTCCCGCTGGGCGGTACGCGCGAGGTGCACGGTATCGGTCTGGACGCACCCGGAAAGCTGGACGCCTGATGGTCGAATTGTCCCGTGCCCGTTACGCGGAGCTGTTCGGGCCCACCGTGGGCGACCGAATTCGCCTGGCGGACACCGATCTGCTGATCGAGATCACCGAGGACCGTTGCGGCGGACCGGGTCTCGCCGGTGACGAGGCCGTCTTCGGCGGCGGCAAGGTGCTGCGCGAATCCATGGGCCAGGCCCGCGCCACCCGCGCCGAGGGCACCCCGGACACCGTGATCACCGGCGCGGTGATCATCGACCACTGGGGAATCATCAAGGCCGACATCGGCATTCGCGACGGCCGCATTTGCGCCATCGGCAAGGCGGGCAACCCCGACACGATGGACGGCGTGCACCCGGATCTGGTGGTCGGCCCGGGGACCGAGATCATCGCCGGTAACGGCCGCATCCTCACCGCGGGCGCGATCGACTGCCACGTGCACTTCATCTGCCCGCAGCTGCTCGAGGAGGCGCTCGGCGGCGGTATCACCACGCTGGTCGGCGGCGGCACCGGTCCGGCCGAGGGCAGCAAGGCGACCACGGTCAGTCCCGGCGCGTGGCATCTGGGCCGGATGCTCGAGGCCACCGACGCGTGGCCGGTGAACATCCTGCTGCTCGGCAAGGGCAACACCGTGCGCCACGAGGCGATGTGGGAGCAATTGCGCGGCGGCGCGGGCGGATTCAAGCTGCACGAGGACTGGGGCACCACGCCCGCGGCGATCGACGCGTGCCTGACCGTCGCCGACGCCGCGGGTGTGCAGGTCGCGCTGCACTCGGACACGTTGAACGAGGCCGGATTCGTCGAGGACACCCTGGCCGCGATCGCCGGACGGGCCATCCACTCGTATCACACCGAGGGTGCGGGCGGCGGGCACGCGCCCGACATCATCACCGTCGCAGCGCATCCCAACGTGATGCCCAGTTCGACCAATCCGACCCGGCCGCACACGGTGAACACCCTGGACGAGCATCTGGACATGCTCATGGTGTGCCATCACCTCAATCCGTCCGTGCCCGAGGATCTGGCGTTCGCCGAGAGCAGGATCCGGCCCTCGACCATCGCGGCTGAGGATCTGCTGCACGATCTCGGCGCGATCTCGATGATCGGCAGTGATTCCCAGGCCATGGGCCGTATCGGCGAGGTGGTCATGCGCACCTGGCAGACCGCGCACATGATGAAGCGCCGGCGCGGCGCGCTGCCGGGCGACGGCGCGGCGGACAACAACCGGGTGCGTCGGTACGTCGCGAAATACACCATCTGCCCGGCGATCACGCACGGTCTGGACCACGAGATCGGTTCGGTCGAGGTGGGCAAACTGGCCGATCTGGTGCTGTGGGAACCGGCCTTCTTCGGGGTGCGCCCGCACGCGGTGCTCAAGGGCGGCGCGATCGCGTGGGCGGCCATGGGTGATGCGAATGCGTCGATTCCGACGCCGCAGCCGGTGCTGCCGCGTCCCATGTTCGGCGCGGCTCCGGCCGTAACCGCCGGTACCGCACTGCATTTCGTCTCCGAACAGGCGATCGAGGCGGGTCTGGCGGACCGCTTGCGGGTGAACCGCAGGCTCGTCCCGGTGGCGAACGTGCGGCGGCGCACCAAGACGGATCTGCCGCACAACGACGCCATGCCCCGCATCGAGGTGGACCCGGACACCTTCACCGTGCGCGTCGACGGGGAGGTCTGGGCCGAGCAGCCCGCCACCGAATTGCCGATGGCCCAGCGGTACTTCCTGTTCTGACCTGCGCGTCCTGCCGCGCGGTCGCCGGAGTGGCAGACTGCGATCATGACGAATGGCCAATGGGACGACGTGGATCGCTATCTGGTGCAGACCCTGGTCGGGGATGCCGATTCCGGTGTGCTGCAAGCGAATTCGGCGGCCGGGCTACCGGCCATCGACGTATCGCCCGCACAGGGGAAGTTCCTGCATCTGATCGCGCGTTCGATCGGTGCGCGGCGAGTGCTCGAGATCGGCACGCTCGGTGGGTACAGCACGATCTGGTTGGCGCGCGCGGTCGGCGAGGACGGGCAGGTGATCAGCCTGGAGTTCGAGCCGCGGCACGCCGAGGTCGCGCGCGAGAATCTCGACCGGGCCGGGGTCGGCAAGCGGGTGGAGATCCGGGTCGGCGCGGCCCTGGACAGCCTGCCGGTGCTCGCGCAGGAGGAGCCCGCGCCGTTCGATCTGGTCTTCATCGACGCGGACAAGATCAACAACGCCAATTACGTGCAGTGGGCGTTGCGCCTGACGCGGCCGGGTTCGGTGATCATCGTCGACAACGTGGTCCGGCACGGCGCCGTGGCCGACGCGGAGTCGACCGATCCCTCGGTGCGCGGCAGCCGCGAGGTGATCGAAATGCTCGGTGCCGAACCGCGGCTCGAGGCGTCGGTGTTGCAGACCGTCGGCAGTAAGGGCTGGGACGGATTCGCCTACGCCGTGGTCGTGGAGTAGGCGTTCACCGGTTCGCGGCGAATCCGTCGCACAGCGCGGTCAGGCCGGTACGCAGCAACTGCACCGGATCCAGCAGATCGCCCCGGCCGGTCCCGGCGAGCGGCGCCAGACCGGCCGGGGTCGGCCAGCGCGGCGTGCCCTCCAACAGCGCGTCGAAGGCCGAGGTGTCCTCGTGCTCGCCCTCGCGTTTGGCCAGCATCGCGGCGCTGACCTGCTGTAACGCGATTCCGGCGATATAACTCCAGACCGCCAGCGACATCCGGGTCGCCTCGCGCGGATCGTCGGTCAACTCCGCGAAGCCCTCCACCAGCCACGCCAGGCAGACCAGGCTGTGCGGGCCGAAGTTGTAGCGCGGCACCGCGAAGGTGAACAGCACCCACGGATGTTGCTGGTAGAGGCGCCAATCGATATCGGCGGCGACGCGCACCCGATCACGCCAGGTCCAGTCCGGTTCCGGGACGGGGTAGGGGTTGCGGCGGGCGACCTCGTCGGTCATCTCGGCCAGCAGGGCGTCCTTGTTCGGGACGTGCCGGTACAGCGACATCGCGCCCACGCCCATCCGATCGGCGATGCGCCGCATCGATAACGCCTCCACCCCGGCCTCGTCGGCGAGACCGATCGCGGTGTCGACGATGGCCGCGCGGGTGAGTTTCGGATCCGGACCGGCCTTCTCACGGCCGCCGTTGCCCGCGGATTCGCCGCGTGCTGCTGCGCTCACTGCGTCACTCGCTTTCGTTTACCCAGCCGGGTGCGTACGCTGTACCCAGACTATCGCGTACGTCGTACGCGCGAGGTGAAGGATAGGTGATGAGCGAGACAGGCACCGGTGTGCCCGCGACGGCGCGGCGCGCCTGGTTGGGATTGGCCGTGCTGATCCTGCCGGTTCTGCTGGTGTCGATGGATATGTCGGTGCTGTATCTGGCCATGCCGACACTGACCGCGCACCTGGATCCCGATGCCACCCAGCAACTGTGGATCCTGGACATCTACGGATTCCTGATCGCCGGATTGCTGATCACCATGGGCAATCTGGGCGATCGGATCGGGCGGCGGAACATCCTGCTGGCCGGGGCATGCGTGTTCGGGCTCGCCTCCACGCTGGCGGCGTTCGCGCCGAGCGCGGGTGTGCTGATCGCGGCGCGGGCGTTGATGGGCGTCGGCGGGGCCACGCTGCTGCCGTCGAGTCTGGCGCTGATCTCGAGCCTGTTCCCGGATCCGCGCCGACGGGCGGCCGCGATCGGGGTGTGGACCGCGTTCTTCGCGGGCGGATCGGCGGTCGGGCCGTTGATCGGCGGGATGCTGCTGCACCAATTCTGGTGGGGCGCGGTCTTTCTGATCAATCTGCCGGTGCTGCTGGTGTTGCTGGCGCTGGGGCCGTTCGTACTGCCCGAACATCGGGCGGCGGGTCGGGGGCCACTGGATCTGCTGAGTGTGGCGATGTCGATCGGCGGCATCCTGCCGGTGGTGTACGCGGTCAAACAGGCTGCGGCGGAAGGGATCGACGCGCTCACGGTGCTGATCGGAGTGGTCGGTGTGGTGGTGCTGGTGGCGTTCGTGCGGCGGCAGCGGCATCTGACCGAACCGCTGCTGGATCTGAGCCTGTTCCGGCGTGGGCTGTTCTCGGTCGCGATCGGGTCCTCCACCGCCGGGATGATGTCGCTGGCCGCGATGAGCTACCTGACCAGCGTCTATCTGCAATCGGTCACCGGTCGTGACGTGCTGTCCGCGGCGCTGCTGGGTATTCCGGCGGCCGCGGTGGTGTTCGTCTGCTCGATGGGCGGGGCGCGGGTGGCGCGGCGGCTCGGCGCGCGCACGGCCTTCGCATGTGCGCTGGGGCTGGCCGCGGTCGGCAACCTGATGTTGCTCGGGTTGGGGGTCGACGGCGGAATCGGTTGGTACATAGCGGGTTCCACGGTGGCGGGGCTGGGGTACGGCACGATGTTCACCCTGGTGTCGGAGGTGTCGGTCGCCTCGGTGTCGCCCGAGCGGGCCGGTTCCGCGGTCGGAATCTCCGAGACCAGTTTCGAATTGGGCAACGGGTTGGGGCTGTCGCTGCTGGGATCGATTGCGGCACTGGTGTTCCGGTCGGGTGGGCACTACGCGCCGACGTTGGGGGAGACCGTGATGCGGGCCGGTGGCGACGCCGGGCTCGTGCGGGCCGCGCGCGGTTCGTTCGTCGACGGGATGCATGTCGCGACCACGGTCGGCGCGGTGCTGCTGGCTTCGATGGCGGTGATCGCGATATTCGCGGGGCGGGGGCGTGCCGCTCGTGAGCAGGAGTCGGCCGTCGAGGCGACCACTGCGAGTTGATCGGGGGCGCGGCCGCACTCTGAAAATTATCGAGGCGGCAGGCGAGATGAATCGTGGGCTGGGCTGTGCCGATTAGGGCTGGGCAGTACCGATGAGGGTGCAGCGGGGGGATGGCGGCGAAGGGGATGACGGCGGCGACGGGGACGATGGCGGCGGCGGGGACGATGGCAGCGACGGGGATGACGGCGGCGACGGGGACGATGGCGGCGAAGGAGACGATGGCAGCGAAGGGGATGACGGCGGCGAAGGGGATGACGGCGGCGAAGGGGATGACGGCGGCGAAGGGGATGACGGCGGCGAAGGGGGACGATGTGTAGCGCGCGCAGTAGTTGTGGCTGTGGCATCCGTTCCAGGGCGAGCCGACCGGCAGGGGCGCTTGCCGAGGATGAGGTGGGCGGTGTCACTCGGCTGTCCGCGCAGGTGCGGGTGTTGTGCGCATAGGATCGGGGGATGTTCGACCCGAGTCCGCGCCCATGAGTCTGGCGATGTTGTTCACGCTGGCCGATTCGCGGCTGCCCGTGGGTGGGCATGTGCATTCGGGTGGGGTGGAGGAAGCGGTGGCCTCGGGGTTGGTGCGGGATGTGGTGACGCTGGAGTCGTATCTGCGGCGGCGTATTCGCACGTCGGGGTTGGTGGCCGCGTCGCTGGCGGCGGCGGTGTGCGCGGGGGAGTGGGATCCGGGTCGGGCCGAGGGCGAGGCCGATGCGCGCACGCCCGCACCGGCGGCTCGGGCGGCCTCACGGGCGCAGGGTAGGGGTGTGCTTCGACTGGCGAAACAGGTGTGGCCGCAACAGGATTGGCGGGGGCTGGGGTCGCGGCCGCATCTGTCGACGGTGTTCGGTGTGGTCGGCATCGCGGCGCGGGTGAGCGCGCGGGAGATCGCCGGGGTGGTCGTCTACACCACGATGACCGGCACCGCAACGGCCGCGCAGCGACTGCTGGCGTTGGATCCGGCTGCCGTCGCCGCCGCCACGATCCGCCTCGCCGAACTGTGCGATCGCACCGCGGCCGAGGCGGCGCGGGGTCCGGCCGCGCTGTCCGATCCGCTACAGGACGTGCTCGCCCAGCGGCATCCGGACCGTCCGATGCCCCTTTTCGCCTCCTGAAAGGAGTCCCCCATGCCCCCACATCTGATCGACGGTGAACCGCACGATCACGCGCACGACCGCCCGAAGCGGGTGCGTGCGGCGGGTGAGCCGGTGCGGATCGGCATCGGCGGCCCGGTCGGGTCCGGGAAGACCGCGCTCACTGCGGCGCTGTGCCGCCAACTGCGCGACGAACTGTCGCTGGCGGTGCTGACAAACGACATCTACACCACCGAGGACGCCGACTTCCTGCGTCGGCACGCCGTGCTGGCCGACGAGCGGATCACCGCCGTACAGACCGGCGGCTGCCCGCACACCGCGATCCGCGACGACATCACCGCGAATCTGGACGCCATCGACGATCTGATCGAGGCCAATCCGCCGCTGGATCTGATCCTGGTCGAATCCGGCGGGGACAATCTGACCGCCACCTTCTCCTCGGGCCTGATCGACGCGCAGATCTTCGTCGTGGACGTCGCGGGCGGGGACAAGGTCCCGCGCAAAGGTGGTCCGGGCGTGACGTATTCGGATCTGCTGGTGATCAACAAGACCGATCTGGCCCCGCTGGTCGGCGCGGATCTGAGCGTGATGGACCGTGATTCGACCGCGGTGCGCGAGGGCCGCCCGTTCGTCTTCACCTCGCTGACCCAGGATCCGGCCGCCACACCCGTATTGCAGTGGGTGCGTGAGCAATTGCGCGCGTTCGCGGAGCAGGACACCGCCGCCGGTGTTGCGCACTGAGGTCCGGATCGTGGCGAGTCCCGGTGTGCTGCCACGCATTCACGCCACCGGGGGGCTCGCCGCGCGGCGTACCGGACCGGATATTGTTCACCTGATCGGTACGGCCGCAACACCTTTGGGTGGTGATGAGCTCGACATCGCCGTCGTTGTCGAACCTGGTGCCCGGCTGTGTCTGCGTTCGGTGGCCGCGACCATCGCTCTGCCCGGACGTACGACACCGCTTTCCCACGCGCACTGGACATTCGAGGTCGGTGCTGGTGGCGAGTTGGATGTCGATCCGGAGCCGACCGTTATCGCGGGCGGTGCGGTCCACCACGCCGTCACCACCGTCCGCCTCGCCGAGGATGCCCGTCTGCGCCTGCGCGAACGCGTCCAGGTCGGCCGCACCGACGAGACCGTCGGGCACTGGCGCGGTGATCTCGTCGCGGACCTGGACAGCATGCCGCTGCTGCGTCATCGACTCGAACTCGGCGAGGACTCACCGACCGACGATGCGCTCGCCGCTCCCCGGGCGATCACCAGCGTGCTGCGCTATCCGGACGAAAGTGGGTCGCGCACATGGGGTTTGGATGCGGCGCTGCTTCCTCTCGCGGCAGGCGGATCGCTGTACACCTGGACGGGGGCGCGATTGTCCGACGAACCCATCGCCGAAATAGAGGTCGCGGCGATCCAGCGCTGAATTCCGGCTGGACCATGCCACCGCTACGGAAGTCGTGTTGCCGAGGTGATGGTCTCGATAGACACAGCCTGGTGTCGGGCACGCTGACCCGACGTAGTTGGGCCGAGTACCTGTCGGCACGCTGATCAGCTGCGTGGCGATGGTTCCGTCGAGCTGCGCGTCAGGACTCTCGACGTGGGCTGTCTGCCATCAGCTCTCGAAGAACATGTGCGGGCACGTTTACTGGTACGCGGATGTGTTGGGCTGCATCGAGTCAGAGGCTTCCGCGATAGGGCAGGGTCGGCTGGCCGGTGACGCCGGGGGTGGCTCGGAAGAGGGCTCCGGCGGCGGGTTGGGTGGTCGGGTCGATGCCTTGGCGGGAGGTGGTGATGTAGAGGTCGGAGTGGGTGGGGCCGCCGAATGTGCATGCGGTGACCTGGGATACAGGGAGGGTCAGGATGTTCAGGAGAGTGCCGTCGGGGGAGTACTGGTGGACCGCGCTGCCGCCCCACAGGGCTACCCAGATGTTGCCGTCCGCGTCGACGGTGAGACCGTCGGGGGAGCCCTGGTCGGTGGGGATGCGGATCGCGGTTCTGCGTTGGGACAGACCGGAATCCGGGGTGTAGTCGAAGGCGTCCACGCGCTGGGTGGGGGTGTCGGCGTAGTAGGCGGTGCGGCCGTCGGGGCTCCAAGCCAGGCCGTTGGAGATGGTGACATCGGTGAGTTCGGTGGTCACGGATCCGTCGAGGTTCAGGCGGTACAGCGCGCCCGCGCCGGGGGTTTCGGCGTAGGCCATCGAGCCACAGTGGAAGCGGCCCTGGGGATCACAGCCGCCGTCGTTCATGCGGACACCCGGATCGGACCACAGTTCCGGAAGCGGTCTGATCCGGGTGAGGTCGTCGTCGGCGAGGGCGAATCCGCGTTCCAGGGCCAGGACCACACCGCTCTCGGCGTGCGGACGCAGCGCGGCGGCGACCGTGCCCACCGGGAATCGACGGATTTCGCCTGTGCCGGAATCGATTTCGAGTACATCCCCGGCGAGCATGTCGACCCAGCGCAGGCCGGGCCAGCGGTCGCACCAGACCGGTCCCTCGCCGTGCGCGGCGACCGGTGCGGTGATCTGTTCGACGGAGATCATGGGTGCAGCAGCACTTTCACCGCACTGCCCGCGCGCAGCGTGCGCAGTGCGGAATCGACCTGTTCGAGCGGGAATTCGTGGGAGATCAGCGGCGCGGGATCCAGTGCGCCCGCGGCGAATGCGCGCACGGCGTGGGTCCAGGCCCGTCCGGGCGCGCCGAAGACGGTGTGCAGGGTGAGCTGATCGAGCACCAGGTCGGACGGTGAGATCGGATCCGGTTGCGCGGCAGGGATTCCGGTGAGTACGACCCGTCCGCCGCGACGGACCAGGGAGGTGGCCAGACGTGCGGTGCCGGTGCCGCCCGCGGCCTCGACCGCGACGTCGTATCGCCGGGAGCTGTCGACCTCGGTACTGAAATGCGTTGCTCCGCAACGCCGAGCGAGCGCCTCACATTCGGGCCGCCGATCGACGACGGTCAACTCACCCGGCCGCACCGCGGCCACCAGTTGGGTCACCAGCAACCCGAGCGTCCCCGCACCGATCACCGCGACCCGTTCACCCGTCCGCACCTGCGCCCGCAGACACGCCGCCGCGGCAACCGCGGCCGGTTCCAGCATCGCGGCGGCCCGCAGATCGGCGTCGGCGGGCAGTGGATGCAGCAGCCGCGCGGGCAAGGTCAGATAGTCGGCCCACGCCCCGGGATGCGTGAATCCCGTCTCGGCATACCCGTTCGCGCACAGATTGGTATCCCCGCGCCGACACGCGTCACAGTGCAGACAGGATCGAAACCCCTCTCCGACAACAGGTTTCCCGACCAGGTCCGCATCGACGCCGTCTCCGACCTCGGTCACCGTCCCCGACCATTCGTGCCCGGGGACGACCGGATACCGCACATAGGGCGCGGGCCGTGTCCCGGCCACCACTTCGAGATCGGACCCACAGATCCCCGCCCACGCCACCCGCACCAGCGCCTCACCGGGCCCCGGCGCCTGCGCCGACATCGGCACGACCCGCACCTGTTCCGGCGCATCCACGCGCACCGCTCGCGACATCAACGCACTCCCGCAGCCAGATCCATTCGCCCCGTGCTCATTTCGCGCCCTCGCCGACCGGCGACGGAACCGCCAGCCCTGTCGCCCCCAGCTCCGAGGTGACCGCATCGGGCGCGAACCTGCGCAGCAGATCCAACCCGATCCGCGCCCGCCGCACCCGCTCCCGCCCCAACGCCACCGCCGTCGCCTCGAGATGGGTCCCGCTCGGATAGATGTTCGGCGCATTGCGCAGCCCGAATTTCAGATACACCGGCGCGGCCACCCGCACGATCTCGGCGATCTCGTAATGCCGGATGAACCCGCCCTGATCGTCGGGAGCCTCGATGTAGATGTCCAGCGGAATGTCGATCGCGCGGCGAATCTCGGCGAGCTGGGCCAGGCTCAGATCCGTCGGCACGTTGTAGGTGTCCGCGCCCAGATCCTGCGCGATCCGGATCGAAGCCGGATTCGCCAGCCCCATCTGCACACTGATCTTGAACTGCATATCCGCAGGCAGATACCCCTGCTCACGCATCTTCGCGGCGGTGGCCAGCACCCCGATATCGGTGATCAGCACGCTGCGCAGGCCGAAGTTCGCCGCCCGCTCGATATCCAGCAGACACTGCGTGAGCTGCTCGGCCCCGCGCGCCTGCGCACCGACCGCACCCGCGCCCGAGGCCAGTGCCGCAGCGCCCGTACCCCATCCGGCCAGCGGTCGCGCGAACAGACTCACCTCGACCGGCTCCGCGGCGGCCCGCGCGACCATCGCCGAGAGTTCGTCATCGGTCAACAGCAGCACGCCGCTGCCCTGCGAAATCCGGTGCACCCGAACATCTCTGGCGTGCGCCTCGTCCAACACCGCCGCCAGCACCGCGGGCCCCTCGACGCTGGGTATCTCGACCCGGTACTGCGCGCCGTCGGGAAAACGTTTCTCGCTCGTGTCCGCCGCGGGCCCGTCGCCCTCCGGCATACCGCTCGCCCGCAGGAATTCACGTACCGACATCAGGACTCCGTTCGGGCCGCCATCGCCGCGGCCGTTGTTTCGATGAGCTTGCGGCACGCGCGCGCGGCCGCGTCGGGACGACCCCGCCGGACCGCGTCGAGCACCGCGCGATGCATGGGCAGCGTCGTCTCCACCCCGCCCGGCAGTTCACTGGTCGCCTCGAGACCGTGCTGCAATCCGGATTCCAGCAACCGCCCCAACTGCTCGACGAGCTGATTTCCGCTGGCGCGCAACAGGGTCAGATGAAAGGCGAGGTCGGCGGCGACGAACTCCTCGCTGTCCTGTGGCAGTCGCGCGGCGTGCTCGGCCATCGCGTCGTAGGCGGCGCTCATCGCCTCGACCTGGTCGGGATCCACGCGCTCGGCGGCCAGGCGGGCCGCGCCCGGCTCCACGATCAGGCGCAGTTCGAGCAGATCGCGCACGAACGCGGGATCGGTGTTGTGCCAGCCGATCACCTGGCGGTCCATCAGATTCCAGGACGAGCGGGGCAGCACCCGGGTGCCGATCCGGGGCCGCGGATCGACCATGCCCTTGGCCGCCAACGCTTTGACCGCCTCGCGCACCCCGCCGCGGCTGACGCCCAGCTGTGCGGACAGTTCGGATTCGTTGGGGAGCTGGGAGTTCTCGGCGTAGACGCCCGACACCACCCGCTCGCCCAACCAGTCCACCACGCGGCCGTGCATCGTGCGATGCCTGCCCAGCGGGCCGGCGGAAAAACTGTTCATGACCAAATCATCGAATGATTGGATGGTAAATGTCAAAGCGTTGTATCTTCGAACCGACTGCACGACAGGACATCTGCTTAACGGTTCTTCCGCCTGAAGGCGGGAGATTTCCAGCTCAGACCGCAACCGGACCATCCACCCGCAGGAGGTGATCGGATTGTCTGACATCCTCGACACTGACGTGGCCCCGTTCTGCCACGGCCAGAACCACTCTGGCAGCGTTCCGATCCCGCCCCTCGGCGTAGCCGCAGTCCGGGCGCCGGAAGTTCCTCTCGTGCAGCTCGAGTCGCTTGGTTCTCGCAAAACACGCGCTGCACGTCATACTCGTGTACGCGGGCCGCACCATCACCACCGTCCGACCTGCCCGCCTGGCACGCTCGATAAGTTCACCCTCAGCCGCACCGATCGCGGCATCAGCGGCCTTACGCGCCATCGTGGACTTCGTCAGGAACCTCGGCTGAAAATCCTCGATGGCGATCAGATCATGGTGGTCGACAACACGTTTGGCCCACATGCGCGAGTCGTGCACGGTTTGCCGGGCGGCTTTCTTGGCCAGCCGGGCAGCCTGCCGCTTGGCATCGGTGTAGCCGCGATAGGGCGCACAGCCCTTCCGGTGACGCCGAGCCATCCTGCGTTGCGCCTTCGCCAACTCGGCGGCACATCGGCTGCGGTGACCGAGATACGGCAGATCGAAGAGAGGATCGGTGGCCGTCGCGGTGGTGGACACACCCCAGTCGATCCCGACACCCCCCTGGCCGGGCGCGGGGACCACGATCTCCCGGCGCACGACAAAGGACGCGTACCACTGCCCCAGACTGTCGCGGTAGACGCGAACCGATGTGGGCTCCGAGGGCAACTCCCGCGACCACACCACCGGAACCGTGACGCCCTTCGGCACCATCAACCGGCCCGCACGGATCGAGAACCCCGCAGCGTGTATTCCAGCGACGGCAGAGACCTCTTGCGGGACTTCACCTTCGGACGACGACGTCCTTTCACCGTGAAGGACTGCTCCAGCGCTCGCGCGTACTCACGCAGCATCTGCTGCTGCGCGACCTGGGAACCTTCCCGCAGCCACGGCATCGACGCGCGGGCTCGGGTCAACAGCTTCCCGAGTTTGGCGAATGTCGGCTTCTGCCCGGACCTGTGCTGATGGACCGCTTCGTTCCACAACCAACAGCACCGCCCCCACTCGGCAAGCAGCGCCTTCTCAGCAGTGCGACCGGGCCGGAGCCGGTATGTGTACCGCACCACCTCATCCATTCGAACACACTATCGAAAGAAGTTGGCGTGCACCACGGCCGATATGTCCGCTTTTTCCTCTCCGCCGTGGATGGCCGAGTATCCAATGCGGATCCCCGATGAAGATCACCAAGCTCAGCACGTACGTACTCGGCACGTCGTGGCGAAACCTGACCATCGTCGAGGTCCATACGGACGCGGGCGTGACCGGCCTCGGTGAGGTCCGCATGCTCAATCACACCGACGCCCTGCTGGGCTTCCTGGCCGAGGCCACCGAGAACCACATCCGCGGCAGTGACCCGTTCGAGGTGGAATCGCTGGTGCACCGGATGATGCGGCTGGACTACGCGCGCGCCGGGGAGATCGCGATGTCGGCGCTGGCCGCGGTCGAGATCGCCTGCTGGGATATTCAGGGCAAGGCCCTGGACGTGCCGGTGTACCGGCTGCTGGGCGGCGCGGTGCGCGATCGGATCAAGGCGTACGCCAACGGCTGGTACCAGGTCGAACGCACCCCGGAGGAGTTCGCCGCGGCCGCGGGCCGGGTCGTCGCGCGGGGGTACCGGGCGATGAAGGTGGATCCGTTCGGGGCCGGGATGTTCGAGCTGGATCGCGAGGAGACCACACGCTCGCTCGAACTCGTCGCCGCGGTGCGCGAGGCGGTCGGCCCGGATGTCGAGATCATGATCGAGATGCACGGCCGGTTCAACCCGGCCACCGCGATCCGCCTGGCCGGACTGCTCGAACCGTACGATCCGGCCTGGCTCGAGGAGCCGGTGCCGCCGGAGAACCTGGCCGCGCTCGCGAAAGTGGCCGCGCACACCACGATTCCGATCGCGACCGGCGAGCGCATGCACACCCGCTACGACTACCGCGAACTGTTCGAATCGCAGGCCGCGGACATCCTGCAGACCGATATCACGCACTCCGGCGGGCTGTGGGAGGCCAAGAAGCTCGCCGCCACCGCCGAATCGCACTATCTGCTGATGGCCCCGCACAATGTCGGCGGGCCCATCTCCACCGCCGCGAATCTGCACCTGGCCGCCACCACGGTGAACTTCAAGGTGCAGGAGCATTTCAACGATTTCGCCGACGTCTTCGTCAAGGACTGCGAACCCGGGCTGCCCGAGGTGGTCGACGGATACTTCCCGCTGCCGCAGGGCCCGGGGCTGGGTATCTCGCTGGATCACGAGGCGCTCGCGCGGCATCCGCGACAGTCGGTGAATTTCAACCTGTTCAGCTCGGGTTGGGAGCGGCGACAAGCCGCCGAGGGCTGACCACGAACGCCCCGGCCACGAGCCGGGCGACCCGAATCAGTTGGTAGATGAGGAAACCCGCAATGTCAGAACATCTTTCCGATGCCGTAGAGATCTCCCGGGCCGCGAGCCGGCGCGGGGCGCTGAAAATACTCGGAGGCGCCGGCGGCGCGGCGGCGCTGGGCACGCTGCTGTCCGCCTGCGCCAGTGCGACCAGCTCCGGATCCGGTGGCGTGGGCAACTTTCCGTCCACTCCGGCGTGGAAATTCGTGTTCGTCAATCACGTCACGACGAACTCGTTCTTCATCCCCACCCGCACCGCCCTGGACGACGCCGCCAAAGTGCTCGGCCTGCCCACCCCGCAGTGGACCGGTTCGGAGAACGGCACCGTCTCGGAGATGGTCAGCGCCTTCGACAACGCGATCAACTCCGGCGCGTCCGGTATCGCCATCCCGCTGACCGACAACAACGCCTTCGTCGATCCCACCAAACGCGCTCTGGCCAAGGGGATTCCGGTCGTCGCGTACAACGCCACCGCGCCGGGCAACTATCCGCTGGCCTACATCGGCCAGGATCTGTACAAGTCGGGCACGCTGATGGGACAGCGGATCGCGCAGTCCGTCACCTCCGGCACCATCCTGGTCGGCATCGCCCAGCCGGGTGCGAACAATCTGCAACCGCGCCTGGACGGGCTCACCGCCGCGCTCGCCAAGGCCGCGCCCGGGGTGGTGGTCAAATCGATCAATACCGGTGCGGCACAGGCGGGTGAGCTCAACGCGATGACCGCCGCGTACGCGGGGCAGCCGGACGCGGCGGGGCTGTACGCGGTGGACGCGGGCAGCACCGCCTCGATCGCGCAGCTGATCTCGAGCAAGAACATCGCGGGCAAGGTGCACGCGGGTGGATTCGACACGCTCGCGGACACCATCAAGGGAGTCGCTTCGGGCGCACTGGAATTCACCATCGACCAGTCCGCCTACATGCAGGGCTTCCTGTCGGTGCTGTATCTGTACCTGTACCGCGTCTCGGGCACGCTGCTGGCGCCGCCGGAGACCGATACCGGTCTCACGTTCGTCACGAAAGAGAATGTGGCGGCATACAATTCGGGTAGCGCGTACGAGGGTCAGCAGGGCCACAAACTGGGCACCATGCCCGCCTCGATCCCGCTGCCGCAGCCTTCGACGGTGACGCTGTGACAGACCGATCCTTCGGCCGCACCGTCGTGCAAGCGCTGGTGCGGCAGAAGGAGCTGAGCATCCTGGTCGCCACCATCGCGGTGGCGATCTATTTCAGCGTCACCACAACGGGTTTCAACCTCTCGGACAACTACCTCACCATCGTCCACTACCTCGCGCCGTGGGCCATCGTCGGTGCGGGTGAGGTGATGCTGCTGATCTGCGGCGAGATCGACCTGTCCGCGGGCTTCATGTTCACGCTCTCACCGTTCGTGCTGATGTCGTTCTACAACGGTGGAACTCCGCTGATCCTGGCGCTGATCCTCGCGTTGCTGGTGTGCGCGGCCATCGGTGCGGCCAACGGCTTCATCTCGACCCGGTTCGGTATCGCGTCGTTCATCGTCACGCTGGGCAGTTCCTTTCTGCTGGAAGGTATTTCGCTGCTCATGTCGAACGGTGCGCCGGTCGCGGCGCCGAGTTCGGGCTGGGTGGTCTCCGCGTTCGGCAAGGGACACTGGTCCGAGACGCTGTGGGTGCTGGGCATCGTGGTGGTGATGCAGATCCTGTTGTCCGCCACCAGATTCGGCATCAGCACCCAGGCCACCGGCGGGAATCCGGTGGGCGCGGCGGAGGCCGGTATCCGGGTGAACATGGTGAAGGTGGTGAACTTCGCGATCGTCAGCACGCTGGCGGGCCTCGGGGGCATCATCGATGGGTTGCGGCTGGGATCCTTCGATCCGACCAACGGCGGCCCGAACACCATGTTCCTCGCGGTGGCCTCCGCGGTGATCGGCGGTACCGCCCTGCTGGGCGGCCGCGGCACGGTGGTCGGCGCGCTGCTGGGCGCGCTGCTGCTGGGCATCGTGTTCGACGGATTCTCGCTGGCCGGGGTCAGCGCGAACACCTTCGACGTGGTGCTCGGAGCCGCGATCGTCGTCGCGATGCTGCTCAACGTGTATCTCGGACATCTACGCAAACGATTGAGTCACATATGACGCAGACAACCGAAAATCCGGACGATGTGATCCGCGCGGAACACATCAGCAAGCGGTTCGGCCCGGTGCAGGCGCTCCGGGACATCAATCTGCGGGTGGCCCGCGGGGAGATCCTGGGCCTCATCGGTGACAACGGCGCGGGTAAGTCGACGCTGATCAAGATCCTGACCGGATTCCATCAGCCCGACAGTGGCCGACTGTTGTTCGAGGGCAACGAGACTCGGTTCAAGTCGGTGGTGCACGCCCGGTCACTGGGGATCGAGACGGTCTTCCAGGATCTGGCGCTGGTTCCGGATCTGCCGGTGTACCTGAACCTGCATCTGAACAAGGAGCTCGTGCATCGTCCGCTGCCGTTCCTGCGGCGGGCGGAGATGAAGCGCCGGGCGCGAGAGTCGTTGGACCGCATCGGAATCAACATTCCGTCGGTCACCGCGGAGGTGGGTTCGCTGTCCGGTGGGCAGCGGCAGGCCATCGCGGTGGCGCGCTCGGTGCACTCGGACGCCAAACTGCTGCTGCTCGACGAGCCGTTGGCGGCGATGGGCGCCAAGGAGGGCGGGCAGATCCTGCGCCTGCTCGATCGTCTCAAGCAGCAGGGCGATCTGGCGATCATCCTGATCGCGCACAACTACAGCCAGGTCGTGGACGTGTGCGACCGGGTCAATCTGCTCCAGCACGGCGAGATCACCTTCGACCGTCCGTCCAAGGACACCTCGGTCGAAGAACTGCTGTCCCTGGTGCACGCCGAATATCGGCTGCCACCGGCATCGGGTGACTGACGTCGCATCGAATGAGGGGGTGCGGGCCGCTGTTTCGCAGCGGCCCGCACCGATGTTCGACGGGGGCAACAAGTTTCGTGGTCTGTGGGATGTAATTGCCTGGCTACGAACGGGTTCGGTCGCGCGGTAGCGTGGCGTGGGGTGCGACCCGGCGGTGTAGATAGGCGCGCAGATCGGAACCCGATCGGGGTGGATGACCCGGATCGATGATGAACGACTGCAACGTGCGCAACATGTGTTCCGCGAGCTCGTCGAGGTCGCGATCGGTCCAGCCCAGGTGCGTCCAGTCGACGTCGAATCGGTCCAGGATGTGGCGTCCGGTCCGCAGGGCGATCTCGGAGGTGACCTCCGGTGCGAAACGGCCGTCGCCGGGCGCGGCGAACAGCAGCCCGAATCGCTTGTGGGTGTGTAGCCGTTCCAGGGTCGTCGCGATGCCCTCGACGACGGCGTCGGCCGGGTCGGTGATGCCGTGCAGGGCGGCGGCGAGTTCGTCGAGGAATTCGCCGGTGGCGTTGGTCGCGGTGGCTTGGAGCAGCGCGTCGGTGCCGGGGAAGTAGCGGTAGACGGTCTGGCGCGTCACGCCGAGCCGCTCGGCGACCCGCAGGATGCTCAACTCCTGCTCGCCGCCGTCGATCACCTCGCCCGCCGCGCGCAGGATGCGGGCGATGGCCTCCTCGTCGCTGGCCGGGGTGGCGCCCGCCCATCCGTGGGTCCGCACGGTCCCCCTTCTCGGTCGAGGCCGCGCGACACGATCTTCGGCCGGTCCACGCCGCGGTCCGCGACGAGGATTTCACCATGCTCCCGCAGTGCGGCCAGGGCGTCCGCCGTGGCCGGCACGACCATATGCTCATCGGCCGCAACGAAATCGGCGTCCAGCACATGATCACGGTCTTCGCCGGGAAACTCGGCCTGTCCCTCGGGTGAGCGGGCTGTCCGGGGTCGGCTCCTACTCCGTGCCGAAGGCGAATACCGTTGTGGAGCTGAAGGTTTGGCCGGGGTTGAGGGTGGTGGTGGGGAAGGCGGGGTGGTTGGGGGAGTCGGGGTAGTGCTGGGTTTCCAGGGTGAAGCCCGCGCCCTGGCGGTAGACGTGGTCGCCGGTGCCGGTGAAGGCGCCGGTGAGGAAGTTGGCGGTGTAGAACTGGACGCCGGGTTCGGTGGTGGAGACGGTCAGGGTGCGGCCGGACTGCGGGTCCTCGGCCTTGGCGGCCTGGACGAGGCCGGTGTTGTTGCCGCGGTTGATGACCCAGTTGTGGTCGTAGCCCTGGGCCAGCAGGAGTTGTGGGTCGTTCGCGGTGATGTGCGCGCCGATCGCGGTGGGGGTGGTGAAGTCCATCGGCGTGCCCTTCACCGGGACGAACTGTCCGGTCGGGATCTGGGTGGCGTCGGTGGGGCTGTAGGTGTCGGCGTTGAGGGTGAGTTTCTGGTCGTAGATGCCCAGGGTGGACTCACCGGCGAGGTTGAAGTAGCTGTGATTGGTCAGGTTGATCACGGTCGGCGCGTCGGTGGTCGCGCCGTAGTCGATGCGCAGCCGGTTCTGCTGATCCAGGGTGTAGGTGACGGTTGTGGTCAGGGTGCCCGGATAGCCCATTTCGCCTGCGGGACTGACATATTCGAGTTTCAGCCCGACCTTGTCGTTACCGGTCTGTGGGCTGGCCCGCCAGATCTTCTGATCGAATCCGTCGGTGCCGCCGTGCAGGCTGTTGCCGTTGTTGTTCACCGGGACGTGGTACTCGGTCCCGTTCAAGGTGAAGGCGCCCTTGGCGATTCGGTTCGCGTACCGGCCGACGAGTGCGCCGAAATAGGGTTTGCCCGAGCCGTTGTTGGCCAGATACCCGTCCAGCGTGGGGAATCCGAGCACGACATCGGCGGTGTGCCCGGACTTGTCGGGTACCTCGATCGACTGCACGATGCCGCCGTAGGTCAGGATGCGCACCCGCATCCCGTGTCCGCTGGTCAACGTGTAGCGACTCACGGCCGCGCCACCGACCTGCCCGAACGGCTCACTGCTGATCGTGGGTGCGGTACCGGCCGCGCTGGTACCGCTGTCACCGGCGGTGTTCTTCGTCGCGGTGCTGCTGCACGCCGCCAGGGTCGCGATCCCGGCGATCGCCAGCAGTCGAAGTAGTGTCCTACCACGCATGGGAGCTCCTTGCGTCCTCATCGAATCCCCCTGTGCACAGCGATTATCCGCGCGTCGACCCGGCCGGTGCGGCGTTTCGGAGAAGATGTCCAATCATTCGATGAATGAATGAATTGTGCCTGCGCGAGGACGCCCCGATCGGAGAACTTCTGTCTCGGATTGCGTGTCGAAACACAACGGGCGGGAAGCGGACCTCGCGGCCACTTCCCGCCCGTCGTCGTGCCGGGGGAAAATCGTTGTTGCGGAGAGATATTCAGCTGTCCGGCATGCAGGATCGGGCTCAGCCCGCCTCGGACTCGGCCGCCTTGGGCGTCGAACTCCCGTTCCCGGCTCCGGCGCGCACGGCCTTCTCGTCGTCCTCGTTACCATTGAGCGCCTCGAGGGCCAGCCGTGCGAACACCCACTGCTCGGTCGCGGCCATCTGCCCGCGATTGCGGCCGAGGAACGCGACGAACCACTGGAACACCGTGACCAACCGGCTGCGGTACCCGATCAGGTAGTACAGGTGCAGCACCAGCCACATCAGCCAGGCGATGAATCCGCTGAACTCCAGCTTGCCGACCTGGCACACCGCGTCGAACCGCGAAATGGTGGCCATACTGCCCTTGTCGAAATACTTGAACGGCGAGCGGTCCGCGGGCTTCTGCTTCCCGGCGGCCTCGGCGCTGATCTGCTTGGCCGCGTACGTCGCGCCCTGGATCGCGCCCTGGGCCTGACCAGGCACCCCCGGCACCGACATCAGATCGCCAACCACGAAGACGTTCGGATGCCCCTTGATGGTCAGATCGGGTTCCACGATGACGCGCCCGGCCCGGTCGGTCTCCGTCCCGTCGGAGCGTTCGGCGAGCTGTTTGCCCAGATCACTGGCCTGCACGCCGGCCGACCAGACCTTGCAGGCGGCCTCGATGCGCCGTTCGCCATCCTTGTCCTTGATCGTCACCCCGCGCGCGTCGACATTGGTGACCAGGGCGTTGAGCTGGACCTCCACGCCCATCTTCTCGAGTCGCTGCTGCGCCTTCGGACCGAGCTTGGGACCCATCGGCTTGAGCACCGCGTCCGCGCCCTCGACCAGGACGACGCGGGCGTCGCGCGGATCGATGTTGCGGAAGGTGCCGACCAGCGTGCGATCGGCGAGTTCGGCGATCTGACCGGCCAACTCGACTCCGGTCGGACCCGCCCCGACCACGACGAAGGTGAGGAACCGCTCGCGCTCGTCCTGCTTCTCACACAGTTCGGCCTCCTCGAACGAGCCCAGGATGCGGGCGCGTAGCTCGAGGGCGTCGTCGATGGTCTTCATACCCGGCGCGTAGGTGGCGAAGTGGTCGTTGCCGAAGTACGACTGCTGCGCGCCGGTCGCCACGATCAGGCTGTCGAACGGCGTGACGGTGTCCCGGTTCAGCAATTCGGAGGTGACGGTGCGGTTGGCCAGGTCGATATCGTGCACATCGCCCATGATCACCTGCACGTTCTCCTGCTTGCGCAGCACGATGCGGGTCGCGGGGGCGATCTCACCGGTGGACAGGATGCCGGTGGCGACCTGGTACAGCAGCGGCTGGAACAGGTGCGTGGAGGTCTTGGAGATCAGGACGATGTCGACGTCCGCCTTCTTCAGGTGACGGCAGGCGAACAGACCGCCGAAGCCGGAACCGATCACCACCACCCGATGGCGCTGCTTACCGCCGGTCTGGATGCTCATGTCTCCCGCTCCTCGCGCGATTGCGTTGGGTCTTCCGACACGCCATACCGTAGTCGGCGGCCAGCGGACAGTCACGGCGAGAGGGATGAATCGGCGCGTCCGGTTTCAGGACTTCGGACGGCGTGTCGCGCGGTCGCGGACGGGTTCGGGATCGTGCCGGCCGGGCGGGTCGATCGGCCCGACGAACCGGTCGCCGCCGATGCTCTCCACCGACGGCCACAGGAACGCGGTGAGCCGGTCGACGAATTCGGCGCGGTCGCGCACCGGATCGCGACCCCAGTCCTCGGCCGACATGAGGATCGCGCCGATGGTCGCGCTGGCCCAGATCCGGGCCAGCGCCGGATCCGCGCGCACGCCGCGCAGGATGGATTCGAAGACCTCGGTGGCCCATTCGGACAGCCGGGTGAACAGCGGGCGGTGATGTGCGGGAACACCCACACCGGGCTCGTCCGGTTCGTCGGATTGCAGGCGCTGCATGAGCAGATGGTGCAGATTCGGGTCGGCGTCGACGAAATCGCAGACCAGCGCCACGATCGCGCGCAACATCTCGCGCACCGGAAGTGGTTGGGCCAGAATCGCATCCGCGGCGGCCAGCAGTCCTTCCAGATGTCGTTCGGCGAGCGCGTCGACCAGGGCGGGCAGGTCGGGGAAGACCGCGTACACCGCGGTGCGGGCGTATCCGGCCTCGGCGGCGACCTGGGCGAAGGTGATCGGGGTCCCGGCGGTGGCGATGACGCGCTCGGCGGCGTCCAGGATCTCACCGCGGCGGAGGGCGGGATCACGTGACGGGCCGGGCGGCCGCCCCCGTGGGCGGCGCGGTTCGCGCGGTGTATCCCTTGTCACACTGCCATCGTACTTGTAATGTACGAGCTGTACTTTTAATTGAAAGGTTCGTTCATGGTCAGCGTCGACAGTGCGGAACGAGAAAATATCGGGCTGCTGGAGATCCCGGACCGGCATCCGATCGACCGGATCCTACGTTTGCTCCCGTCCCGCGAACTGTCCCTGGCCTCCCCACCCGAGGGAAGCGGACAGCTCCCCGTACGGGGTGATGTGGGGCTGCCGTACCTGGGGCGCGCCCTGCAATACCTGCGCTGGGGCACCGCGGAGATGATGGATCGGTACCACCGCTACGGTCCGGTCAGCTACAACAAGGCGCTGGGCGTCGAGCGGGTGCTGGTCGCCGGGCCCGAGGCCGTGGACGAGGTGATCGGCAAGCGCCGCAACGACTTCGGGCAGGGCTGGGACTACTTCATCGGCCCGTTCTTCCATCGCGGACTGCTGCTGCTCGAATTCGACGAGCACATGTACCACCGCCGCATCATGCAGCAGGCGTTCACCCGGGACCGGCTGGTCTCCTATCTGACGCAGCTGGGTCCGGCCGTCGAGAAGGCCATCTCCGGATGGGTGCCCGCGGGTGTGGACAGCGCGCGGGTGGAGTTGTACCCGACGGTGAAGGATCTGGCGCTGGAGACCGCGAGCGAGGTCTTCATGGCCGCGGATCCCGGGCCCGAACGCAAGCGCCTGGGCGACGCGTTCATCGATTGCACCCACGCCGCGCTGTCGGTCGTGCGGCAGCCGCTGCCGGGTACGGCCTGGCGGGCCGCGGTGCGGGGACGCAAGGTGCTGGAGTCGTATTTCGAGCGCATGCTGCCGGAGAAACGGCGTTCGGACACCCCGGACTTCTTCTCGGCGTTGTGTCACGCCCGCACCGAGGACGGCGAGCAGTTCAGCGACGCCGACGTGGTCAACCACATGATCTTCCTGATCATGGCCGCACACGACACCACGACCACGACGGCCACCGCGGTCGCCTACTACCTGGGCCACCACCCGGAGTGGCAGGAGCGAGTGCGAGCCGAGGCGCTGGCGTTGCACGCGAAGACCAACGGCGCGCCGCCGACCATCGCCGACCTGGACGAGCTGCACGATCTGGAGCTGGTCATCAAGGAGAGCCTGCGGCTGGTGCCGCCGGTCCCGGGTCTGGTGCGTCGCGCGGTGCGCGACACCGAGATCGCGGGCCACTTCGTTCCGGCGGGCACACATATCGACGTGGCCTACGGGATCAACCACCTGCTGCCCGAATACTGGTCCAACCCAGCGGTTTTCGATCCGGAGCGGTTCGCCGAACACCGTCGCGAGGACAAATCCCACCGGCTGGCCTGGATGCCCTTCGGCGCGGGCGCGCACAAGTGCATCGGCATGCACTTCGGCATGTTGGAGGTCAAGGTCGCCATCGCCGCCATGGTCCGCGAGTACGAGTGGCGGATCCCCGAAAGCTACCTGATGCCTTGGGGATTCAACACCATCCCGTTCCCGCGTGACGGTGCGCCGATGCAGCTGCGCCGGCGCTGAGCCTCAGCCCCGGCCGCCGAGCAGGATCTTGGCGACCTGGGTGGTGGTCTGCTCGCCGTCGTCGTAGCCGCCCTTGTTGCCCAGGTCGTTCATGACGGCCAGGGTGTAGCGCTCGCCGGGGCCCGCGAAACCGACCGAGTTGACCACCCAGCCGCTGCGCTCCTGCGACCAGCCGTTCTTCAGGCCCGGGTTCATCGACGCGCCCGCGCCCCAGACGCCCCAGTGCTGGTTGGTGTCGACCTTGCGCAGGCGGTCGACCAGGTAGTTGCGGTCGGCGGGGTTCATGTGGTCCAGCACGTTGGACATCAGCCGGTCCAGGTCCGCGGCGGTGCACTTCTGGAAACCCCAGTCCGGGAACACCTTTCCGGCGGGGGTGGGCTGCGGGGCCAGGCCGGTCATGCCGTTGGCGCGGAACGCGTTGTTGAACGCCCGGTGGTCGGGTCCGGCGAATTTGGTCCAGAGGATGTCCGCGGCGTTGTCGTTGGAGGTGGCCAGCATCGACTCCAGCAGCGCGCGATCCTGCGGGGTGATCACGATGGCGCGCACGCGCTGCCGGTTGATCAGGTCCTCGGCGATGGCGAGTTTGATCGTGGACGCGGTCCAGATGGGCGTATTGGCGTTGCCGTTGCTGTACACCGCGCCGGTCTTCCGGTCGCGCACAACGTAACCCGTGACACCGGGCCGTCCGGACAGGTACGAGTTGGCCTGCGCGATGCGCTGGCTCATATCGCAGTCGAAGCCGTTGGCGCAGCCCTGCGCGCGTAGCGGGAACGCCGCGGCGGGGGCCGGGTGGACGGCCGGTGCGGCGGCCAGCAGGCCGACGGCGAGGAGGCAGGCACCGAGGGCCGTGCGGGAGGGGCGAGTGGCGCGCGAGGCGGAACGGAGTTGACGCACGGTGCATCACCTTAGACAGCAGAATGCGTTCGACGCACGTCTTGAGGTCTGCCGCCGGATGTGCTAGCTCATCGCAGCCGTTGCCGCGCAGCGCATTTCGCCCCCGGTGCGGTCCGAATCAGACGGCGTGCGGACCTCAGCGGAAGGCCGCGAGCAGATCCTCGACGCTGCGGCCGTTGAGCCGGTAACAGTGCGAGAAGGCCTCGGTGTGCCGGTCGCGAGGCCAGGAGTGCAGGACGATCGTGCGGCCGTAGTGACGTGAATTGACCAGTTCCCAGCGTTCACCCATGCGGCGAACCGTGAACCCGGATCTGGGTACGAGGGGAATCACCGACGCAGACATCTACCGAACCAGCCTTTCGAAAACCGCTTCTCCCGTTGCCTCCCCGCAGAGCACTGTGGCATACCGCGCACGGTCCGCCGGGGTGACACGCGGTGGCGAAATCCGGTTGATGCGGGTATGTGCCGTTGCACGCGGATCCGCTTGTGTTGCTGCGAATTTGGTGAGTATCGAGAATCGCGGCCAATGTGGTGTTCAACACTATTCGCTGTAGAGTAGCCATAAGTCGGGCGCTGGCTCGGGGACGAATTCGAGGTCGATGCGGTCGTGGGCGTGTCCGGATCATCACGGTGTGTCGGACTCGGCGCGGGGTCGTCCGGGCGCACGATTGTCGGGATCGAACTCGGTCGGCGGGGCCGGGGTATCGGTCGTCACCTGCGTCTCGCCGGAGCGGTCGGGAATCGTCCCGGCTGCGGGGGCGTGCGGGTGAGGCGGTCGCGGGCGGTAATGTCGCGGGTTCGATCGGCCGATGACCGGGTGCGGGTTGCGATCGGAACGGACGCGGAAGAGATGAGAGAGGCGGTCCATGGCGCTGCACATCCACCGGGCCGAGCGGGCGGACACCCTCGTCGGTGAACTCGCGTCGGTGCTGGCGCGGCCGCTCGACGACCCGTTCGCGGCCGAGGTCGTCGCGGTCGGGGCCAAGGGTGTGGAGCGCTGGCTGACGCAGCGGCTGGCCGGGGTGCTGGGCGGCAGCACCGGCGACGGCGTCTGCGCGAATGTGCGATTCACCTCCGTGGCCGCGTTGACGGCCGAGGTGCTGGGTGCGGCGAGCGGTGTCGCGGCGGACGAGGATCCGTGGGCTCCCGAGCGGATGGTGTGGTCGGTGTTGCGGGTGCTGGACGCTTCGGTCGGTGAGCCGTGGTGTGCGGTTCCGGCGCGGCATCTCGGTGCGGACGATCCGTCCGGGCGGTCGTATCGGGCCGGGCGGCGGTTCGCGACGGCCGCCGGTATCGCGGCGTTGTTCGACGGTTACGCCACCCAGCGTCCGCGCGTGATCAGCGATTGGGTCGCGGGTGCGGATACCGACGGGTTCGGTGCGGAATTGCCCGCGGATCTGCTGTGGCAGCCGCAGTTGTGGCGGCGGCTGCGGGCGGGGATCGGCACGGCGAGTCCGGCCGAACGGTTGCCCGAAGCGTGTGCGTGGTTGCGTGGCGAGCCGGGGATTGTTGAACTGCCGCAACGTATTTCGTTGTTCGGTCCGGCGCGGTTGAGTGTGGATCAGGTGAACGTGCTGGCCGCGTTGGCCGAACATCGCGATGTGCACCTGTGGCTGGTACACCCGAGTCCGGCGATGTGGGACGCAGTGCGTGCGGCCGGTGCGGAGGCCGAGGTGGCGCGCCGGTCGGCTGATGCGGGTGCGTCGGTCGTCGCGCATCCGCTGCTGGCGGCGCTGGGACGTGACGCGCGCGAACTGCAGCGGCGGGTGGGGGCGGTGGGTCCGGCGATCGATACGCATCATCCTGGTGGCGACGAAATATCCTCTGCCACAGTGCTTTCCAGCTTGCAGGACGGGATTCGGGCGGATATGTGGCCGCCGTGCGCGGACGCGGTGTCCGGTGACGACACCGTGCGGGTGCACTCGTGTCACGGGCCCGCGCGGCAGGTGGAGGTGTTGCGCGAGGTGCTGTTGGGCCTGTTCGCCGAGGATCCGACGCTCGAGGCGCGCGATGTGATCGTGCTGTGCCCGGACGTCGAGAGTTTCGCGCCGCTGGTGCGCGCGGCGTTCGGGCCCGCGCACGCCGATGCTCGCTCGGGCGAAACATCCACGGCCGCAACTAATCCCGCGCAGGATCTGCGGGTCCGGCTGGCCGATCGGACGGCCGGGACGGCGAATCCGGTGCTCGCGGTGCTGCTGGCGCTGTTCGATCTGGCCGACGGCCGGGTCACCGTCACCCAGGTGCTGGATCTGGCCGCCTCCGAACCGGTGCGGATGCGCTGTGGATTCGACGACGACGATATCGAGCGGCTGCGGGAATGGGCCGCGGAAACCGGGGCGCGCTGGGGGATCGGGCAGCGCCAGCGGCAGGCGTTCGGGCTCGGCGATTTCGCGCAGAACACGCTCAATGCCGCGGTGGACCGGATTCTGCTCGGGGTCGCGGCCGGTGAATCCTCCGAGGACTGGCTCGATCTCGCGCTGCCGCTCGAGGACGTCGACTCCGGTGATGTGGATCTGGCCGGGCGGTTCGCCGAGTTCACCGACCGCCTCGCGGTCTGCGTGCGCGATCTGCGCGGGCCCACGCCGAGCGATCCGGCCGGGGGGCTGCGCCCGGCGCACGAGTGGGCCCAGGTGCTGGGTCGTGCGCTGGATCTGCTGACCGAGGTGTCGTATGCGAACAGCTGGCAGGCGGTGCAGGCGCGGCGGGAGCTGAGCGCGGCCCTCGAGCACGGTGACGATATCGGCTTGCGGCTGCCCGATATCGCGGCGCTGTTGCACTCGCGGCTGGCGGCGCGTTCGGTGCGGACCAACTTCCGCACCGGGGAGCTGACCGTGTGCACGCTGGCTCCAATGCGTTCGGTACCGCATCGGGTGGTGGTGCTGCTGGGCCTGGACGACGAGGTGTTCCCGCGCGCGGGCGGTATCGACGGCGACGATGTACTGGCCCGGAATCCGCGTGTGGGAGAACGTGATCCGCGCAGCGAGGATCGGCAGCTGCTGCTGGACGCGATCATGGCCGCCGGGGAACGCCTGGTGGTGCTGCACACCGGGGCCGATCCGGTCACCGGCGCGCATCGCCCGCCCGCGATTCCGCTGGCCGAACTGCTCGATGTGCTGGCCGCGCGGCCGGGTGCGGATCTCGGGTCGGTGGTGATGCGACATCCCTTGCAGGCCTTCGACAGTCGCAATTTCGATCCGGTGCGGCCGTTCAGCTTCGACGCCATCGCGCTGGCCGGCGCGCGGGCCGCGGCCGGTGCGGTGCGGCCGTCGGCGGGCTTCCTGCCGGTACCGCTGCCCGCCGCCGCGCGTGCGGATGTCGAACTCGCGGAACTGATCTCGTTCGTCGAACATCCGGTGCGGGCGTTCCTGTGGCAGCGCCTGGGTATCCGGGTGCCCGAGGAGGAAGAGGAGATCGACGAGCGGCTGCCGATCGAGCTGGACGGCCTGACCAAGTGGAATATGGGCGAGCGCATGCTGACCGCCCGATTGCACGGCGCCGAGCCGGAGACGTTGCGCGCCGCGGAGTGGCGGCGCGGGACGCTACCGCCGTTCGGGCTCGGCGCGGCGGTGCTGGACGACGTCGAGAGTACCGTCGACAAATTGGTGCGGGTGGCCCAGCCGATTCACGAATTACCTTCCCGCAGTATCGATATCGCGGTGGATCTGGGTGAGGGCAGACTGTTGCAGGGCACCGTCGCGGACGTGCACGACGACACGGTGGTGCGGACCACCTTCTCGCGGCTGGCCCCGAAACATCGGATCGCGGCGTGGGTGCGGCTGCTCGCGCTCGCGGCGACCGAGCGGCATCAGGGCTGGCAGGCGTTGACCATCGGACGCGGCAAATTCGGTCGTCCCGCCTGGCGCTCGGCACTGACCGCACCCAATGGCGCTGTGGCACAGGAGATCCTGCGAGATCTGGTGGCATTGCGGGATATGGGGCTGAACGAGCCGCTGCCGATCGCGACGGCGGCCTCGTCGGTCTACGCCGAACGCCGCTGCCAGGGCGCGACCGTCGACGAGGCCCGCACCGCCGCCGATCAGGAATTCCTCGGCGGCCCGCACGGCCCCAAACCCTACGGCGAACACACCGACCGCTATCTGCGCTACATCTGGGGTCCGGCCCCCCGCCTGGAGCTACTGGAAACCCCACTGCCCGAACCGGATCCGGCGGGCGAACCCACCCGCTTCGGCTCCCTCGCCCGCAGCCTGTGGGCCCCCCTGCTCGCCGCCGAAACCCAGGGACAACCATGAGTGAGGAACTCTTTCCCGTCGAGGCCCCTGCCCACCGGTCGCGTCGCCATGCCTCCAAATCCTCGGTGCCCAAGCGTCCGTCGGCCCCGGTCACGGGCGATCTGTTCGACATCGCGGAGGCAGGCGCACCCGCCGACATCGAACGCCCCGGCTCGGCCGTTCCTCTGGAGCCTTCGACCGATGAGCGCGAATCACGCACGCCTGCAACCGAACTGGTACCCGCTGGTGCTGGTGACGAGCCGGGGCGGCGGTTCGACCTGTGCGGGGAGTTGCCGAGGGGGACGACCGTGCTCGAGGCGAGTGCGGGGACCGGGAAGACGTATGCGATCGTCGGGCTGGCGGTGCGGTATGTGGCCGAGTGCGGGGTGGATATTTCGGAGTTGCTGCTGGTGACGTTCAGTCGGGCGGCTACGCAGGAGTTGCGGGAGCGTACGCGGGATCGGTTCGTGGCGGCCGCGGCGGCGCTGGCGGATCCGGTGGGGGCACGCGGCAGTGATGACGAGTTGATTCGTCATCTGGCGCAGGCGGATTCGAGTGCAGTGGGGGCGCGGCGGTCCCGGTTGCTGGCGGCGTTGTCGGAGTTCGACGCGGGGACCATCGCGACCACGCACAGTTTCTGTCAGCGGATGCTGGACGAGTTGGGGCTGGCCGGTGAGCACGATCCGGGCGTGCGGCTGGTCGAGAACGTCGATGATCTGGTCGCCACCGTCACCGAGGATCTGTTCCTGGCGCGGTACGCGCGGTCGGTGCCGCCGTTCTCGCTGAAGGACGCGCACGCGCTGGCCGCCGCCGCGGTGCGGGACCGGCAGGCGCGGCTGGTGCCCGAGGAGGAGTGCGGCGATCCGACGGCCTCGGAGCGCGTCGCGTTCGGCGCGGCGGTGCGCGTGGAAACCGAACGGCGCAAACGACTCTCGGGCCTTCGCGATTTCGACGACCTGCTGGTGCTGCTGCACGACGTGCTCGCCGATCCGGTGCACGGCGATCGGGCGGGCGATCGGATTCGGGACCGATTCCGGGTCGCGCTGGTGGACGAGTTCCAGGACACCGACCCGTTGCAGTGGGAGATTCTGCGGCGGTGTTTCCACGAGCAGGCGACCCTGGTGCTGGTCGGCGATCCGAAACAGGCCATCTACGCGTTCCGCGGGGCGGAGGTGCTCAGCTATCTCGACGCGGTCGCGGTGGCCGATCAGCGCCGTGAACTGACCGTCAACCGACGCAGCGACGCCGGTCTGCTGACCGCGCTGGACCATCTGATGGGCGGTGCGGCCCTGGGGCACAAGGAGATCGGCGTGCATCCGGTGGCGGCGGTGCGGCCACACACCCGCCTGTTGGGCGACGGTGATCGGACTCCGTTGCGGCTCAGGTGGTTTCGGCGCACCGGTGCAGGGGCGCTGAACAAGTCCGGATTCCCGGCGGTGGGTCGGCAGCGTTCACGGGTCGCCGAGGATCTGGCCGCCGACATCGTGCGGCAACTCGACGCGGGCCTGCGGATCGGCGAACGCCCTCTCGGGCCCGGCGATATCGCCGTCCTGGTGCGTACGCGCTCACAGATCGATATCGTGCGCGCCGCCCTGGACGAGGTCGGCGTGGCATCGGTATTGGCCGGTGGCGCAAGCGTATTCGCCACCCGCAGCGCCACCGACTGGCTGTGGCTGCTGCGCGCACTCGAACAGCCGCACCGCGCCGACCGGGTGCGCCTGGCCGCCGGGACGCCGCTGCTGGGGTACTCGGCCGCCGAGATCGATGCCGGCGGGGCCGATCTGGTCGGCCGCGTCGGTCAGCAGTTGCGGGAGTCGGCGCGATTGTTCGGCCGCGCCGGATTCGCGGCGGTGTTCGAACGGCTGGCCGCCGAGACACGTTTGGCGCCAAGGCTGCTCGCGATCGCCGGTGGTGAACGGGAACTGACCGATCTGCGGCATATCGCGCAGCTGATCGACCAGGTGGCACTGCGCGAATCGCTCGGCCTCAGCGCGCTGACCCGCTGGCTCGGCGATCGGGTGCGCGACCCGGCATCCGGCGCGGTCGCCGATCGCAGCCGCCGCCTGGACCGCGACGCCGCGGCCGTGCAGATCGCCACCGTGCACGCCAGCAAGGGCCTCGAGTTTCCGCTGGTCTACCTGCCCTTCGCCTGGGACAACGCGCGCAATCCGTATCCGGCGACGCTCATGTTCCACGACGAGCGCGGTAACCGCGTGCTCGATGTGGGCGGCTCGGAGGCCCTGGGCTACAACGACCGCAAGCGCCGCAGCGAGACCGAGGAGGCGGGGGAGGAACTGCGTCTGCTGTATGTGGCGCTGACGCGCGCCCAATGTCAGGTGGTGGCCTGGTGGGCCCCCACCTACGGCACCGCCGCCGCGCCGCTGCACCGGATGATGCTGGGCCGGATGCCGGGTAGCGCGGAGGTGCCGGGACGGGGCGATATTCCGGCGGACAATGTTGTGGGAGAACAGCTTTCGCACTGGGCGCAGGGAGCGCCGGGTGATGTCATCGCGGTGCGCGAGGTCGACCACATCCCCGCGGTGCGCCCCCGCTGGGAACGCGCCGAATCGACCACGACCGAGCTCGCCGCGGCCCGGTTCGATCGCGTCATCGATCAGGACTGGCGGCGCACTTCCTACTCCGCGCTCACCGCCGGGGCGCACGAGATGCATGTGACGGAATCCGAGGTGGACACCGGCGTCTCGGACGAGCCCGCGGAACCCTCCGCCGAACTCTCTGTGGAGCTCGAATTCGGCTCCGCCGCACCATCACTCATGAACGACCTGCCCTACGGCGCCGACTTCGGCACGCTCGTGCACGGGGTGCTCGAATACGTCGACACCGACGCCCCCGACCTGGCCGCCGAGGTCCGCACCCGGTGCGCGGACGCCATCGGCGAACTACTGGCCGACATCGATCCCGACGCCCTGGCCGACGCCCTGCTCGCGGTGCTGCACACCCCCATGGCGACCGGCAGCCTGGCGCAGGTCTCGGGCCGGGATCGGCTCAGCGAGTTGGACTTCGAACTGCCGCTGGCCGGTGGCGACACCCCGCGCGCCGAACGGGTGACGTTGCGCCGCATCGCCGATCTGCTGCGCGCGCACCTGCCCGCCGACGACATCTTCGCCGGTTACGCCGACCAGCTCGAAACGCTCCCGGACACCCCGCTGCGCGGCTTCCTGACCGGCAGCATCGACGCCGTACTGCGCACGCCCGGACCACGTTTCGTGGTGGTGGACTACAAGACCAACCGGCTGGGCACGGGCGAGCTGACCGTCGCGCACTACACCCGCGAGCGAATGGCCGCGGAGATGATGCGTTCGCACTATCCGCTCCAGGCCATCCTGTATTCGGCCGCGCTGCACCGTTATCTGCGCTGGCGGCTCCCGGACTACGATCCCGCCCGACATCTCGGCGGCATCCGCTACCTGTTCGTGCGCGGCATGATCGGACCCGGAACACCCTCCGGCTGCGGGGTTTTCGACTGGGATCCGCCGCCGGCGCTGGCCGGGGAATTGTCCGATCTACTGGCGGGACAGTGGCGATGACCGCGATTCAGCTCGCGCAGCGGGCCACCGGGCTGTTGCGCACCTTCAACGCCGCCGGTGTGCTCGCGGCCGCGGATGTGCATGTGGCGCTTCGTCTCGGGCGGCTCGGCCGTGAGGAAGACGAGTCGGTGCTGCTGGCGACCGCGCTGGCCGTGCGCGCGGTGCGATCCGGTTCGGTCTGCCTCGAACTGGCCCGGATGCACGAAATCGGTGTGGACGGTGAGGGTTTCGACACCGACGCGGACACCGCCGCCGAACCCGTCGACCCCGCCACCCTGCCGTGGCCCGATCAGACGCGGGTGCTCGCAGCCCTGCGGAACAGCCCGCTGGTGCAGGGCAGTGCGGCCGGACCGCTGCGGCCGTTGCGTCTGGTGGAATCCGCGGCCGCGGGCCCGCTGCTGTATCTGGACCGGTACTACCGGCAGGAACAGACCATCCGCGAGGTGCTCACCGAACGCGCCACCACCCATCCGATGATCGATCCGGAGACGATCCGGCGGCAACTGGACCGGCTCTTCCCCGACAGCGGCGCCCCCGGGGATCCGCCCGACCGGCAGCGGGTGGCCGCCGCTTTGGCCGCGACGCAGTGGACGACCGTCGTCGCGGGCGGTCCCGGCACCGGCAAGACGCACACCATCGCCCGCATCCTGGCCCTGCTGGTGGCCCATCAGCGGTCGATGCCCGACGCCCCCGAACTCCGCATCGCACTGGCCGCGCCGACCGGCAAAGCCGCTGCGCGCCTTCAGGAGTCGGTCCGCGAACAGGCGAGCGATCTGGATCTGCCCGAACTCACCGCCGCGACCCTGCACCGTCTGCTGGGCTGGCAGCGCGGCGGCGCGACGCGCTTCCGGCACCACGAATTCAACCGGCTGCCGTATGACGTCATCGTGGTCGACGAGACCTCGATGGTGTCCCTGACCATGACCAGCCGCCTGCTGCCCGCCGTGCGCCGGGACGCGCGTCTGGTGCTGGTGGGTGATCCGGATCAGCTGGCCTCGGTGGACGCGGGCGCGGTGCTCGCGGATCTGGTGGCCGGAACCGTTGCGGGCCCGGCGAATCCGCAGCTGGAACAGGTGCTGGGCGACGACCTCGGCGATCCGGCGGCCGCCCCTGCCGAGGCGCTGAGCCCTCGGGAACGAGATCGCCTCCGCGGCGGCATCATTCGCCTCACCCGCGGCCGCCGGTTCGGTGGCCGGATCGCCGAACTCGCCGTCGCGGTGCGGGCGGGCGACGCCGATGCCGCCCTGGATCTGCTGGCCGACGGCGGCGATGAACTGTCGCTGTGTGAACCGGAGGAGATCACCGCCGTCCGCGCCGATGTGATCCTGGCCGCCCGCGAATGCACCACCGCGGCCGAGAACGGTGATGCCGCAGCGGCATTGGCCGCCATGGAGTCGCATCGGCTGCTGTGCGCACACCGGCAGGGCCGCTACGGCGTCGAACGCTGGGACCGGATGGCCGCGGGCTGGGTCGCCGCGTGCGGGATCGGCGCGGAACCCGGTGCCGGACACTGGTATCCGGGCCAGCCGCTCCTGGTCACCGCCAACGATCACGAGGCCCGCATCTACAACGGCGACACCGGCGTCATCGTGCGCGGCCCCGACGGCGGCCTGCGCGCCGCCCTGCAACGCGGCAGCGCGCCCTACCTCGTGCACCCCACCCAATTCCCGGGCGTCACAACGGTTTACGCGATGACCATCCACCGCAGCCAGGGCAGCCAGTACGGCACGGTATCGATCGTGCTACCCGGCCCCGAATCCACCCTGCTCACCCGCGAACTCCTCTACACCGCGATCACCCGCGCCCGCCACCACGTCCGCATCATCGGCACGCGGGACGCCATCCGCGCCGGAATCGGCCGACGTGTGCTGCGCGCCAGCGGATTACGCGGCTGAGCGCGCTGCTGGTCGGGCCCGCGCGGAGGTCTCGGCGCGTTTCTCGTAGCGATGGATTGTGCCGTGGCGGGCAAAACCGTTGCGGCAGTGGGACGAAAGCCGGACGATGCTCGTGCCGGACCTGTGAGACTCAGACACGTTCGTCGAAGATCCCCGGAACCGTCAGCGCGCGTTCGACATCCGCGCGATTGCCGAGGGTGACCAGCACGCTGCGGATCATGGTCAGCCGGGCCTCGGTGACGTCGGCGGGATCGGGTTCGCTGCCCGGGTGCGCGGCCGCGGACACCCGGTAGACCACGTATTCGCAGGTTTGCAGGGCGGTATCGAGGTCCAACGGGCTGGGCAGCGGGCGGCCGAGTTCGGTGAATTTGGCGCGGACCAGCGCGCGGATATCGTCGAACGCCTCCTCGCGATAGCCCGAGACCGGCGAGGCCGGATCGTGCAACTCGGCGAAGACCGGCCGCAGCATCGGACCGTGCCCGCGCGCCCATTCCAGATAGGCGTCGATGATCGCGATCCCCAGCTGCACCGGCTCGAACGACCGGGCCAGCGCGTCCCGGATTCCGCCCACCAGCCCCTCGTTGGACAGCGTCAGCAGCGAATGCAGCGGCTGTTCGGCATTGCCGAAGTAACGGTAGAACGTCGGCCGCGAGATCCCCGCCCGCTCGATGATGCGCGCGACACTCAACCCGCGCGAACCGTGCTCGGTGAACACCGCCGCGGTGGCCAGTTCGATCCGCGCCCGCACCTCGTCGGCCTGCTCGGGAGTCTGCGGCGGCCGCCCGCGCCGGACGCCGTTGTGAGCGGGGACCACCACATCGCCGGACATCTGGTGAAACCTCCTCGATCGCGCGCGGCCGCTTGACAGCATACGGCTGCTACTCATTAATCTAACACCACTGTTCATGTAACATTGGTGTTCAATAAATAGCTCGAACCACCGACCGAGAGGGCCGACGATGACGACCGCCCCGCAGACCGCGCCCGCGGATGCACTCCCATCCGAGCTGGTCCAGCGCCTGCTGCCGCTGGCGACTGCCGGTTCGGCCCCCTCGGTCGAGGTGTTCGCGCCCGCGACCGGCGCCAAGATCGCCGATCTGCCGCAGTCCGATACCGCCGATATCGAGCACGCCTTCGTCACCGCCCGGAAGGCGCAGCGCGCATGGGCGAGCGTGCCGGTGCGGGAGCGGGTCGCGGTGCTGCGGCGGTTCCACGATCTGGTGCTCGCCGAACAGGACGTCATCCTCGACATCGTGCAGACCGAGACCGGGAAATCGCGGGTGCACGCGTTCGACGAGGTGGGCGATGTGGCGGTCAATGCCCGCTACTACGCGGCGCAGGCGGAGCGGCTGCTGGCCCCGCGCAACGCGCGCGGTGTGCTGCCGGTGCTGACCCGGGTCGAGGTGCGGCACCGGCCCAAGGGCGTGGTCGCGGTCATCTCCCCGTGGAATTACCCACTGGCCCTTGCGGTTTCCGATGCGCTGCCCGCGCTGGCGGCGGGCAACGCGGTGGTCGCCCGTCCGGACAATCAGACCGCCCTGACCGCGCTGTGGGCGATCGAGGTCGCCGAGCGTGCGGGCCTGCCCAAGGGGCTGTGGCAGGCAGTGCTCGGTCGCGGTTCGGTGATCGGCGGCGAGATCATCGACCGCGCCGATTACGTCGACTACACCGGTTCGAGCAATACCGGCCGCACCATCGCGCGGCAGGCGGGGGAGCGGTTGATCGGCTGCTCGCTCGAACTCGGCGGTAAGAATCCGATGCTCGTGCTGGCCGACGCCGACGTCTCCGCGGCGGCGAAGATCGCCGTGCGCGCCTGCTTCGCCTCGGCCGGGCAGCTGTGCGAATCGATCGAGCGAATCTACGTGCACGACAACGTGTACGACCGCTTCGTCACCGAATTCGCCGCGCACACCCGCGAACTCGCGCTCGGCTCGGCTCGGGACTACTCCTACGAGATCGGCTCGCTCACCTTCCAACGCCAGATCGACACCGTCACAGCGCATGTCGAGGATGCCGTGGCCAAGGGCGCGACGGTGCTCGCGGGCGGTCGCGCACGCCCGGACCTGGGCCCCTACTTCTACGAGCCGACCATCCTGGCCGATGTGCGCGAGGGGATGACCGCCTACCGCGAGGAGACCTTCGGCCCGGTGGTCTCGGTATACCGCGTCGGCAGCGACGACGAGGCCGTCGAGCAGGCCAACGACTCGGCCTACGGCCTCAATGCCAGTGTGTGGAGCCGGAATACGACCCGGGCGCGCGAGATCGCGGCGCGGGTGGAGGCCGGATCGGTCAACGTCAACGAGGGATTCATCGCCGCGTGGGGGAGTGTGGCCGCGCCCTCGGGCGGGCTGGGCATCTCCGGTGGCGGGCGTCGGCACGGGCCCGAGGGCCTGCGCAAATACATCGACACCCAGACCATCGCGGTGCAGCGCGCGCTGCCGATCGCACCGTTGCCGGGCATGTCCGAGGCGATGTGGGCCAAGACCATGACGTTGTACTTCGGCGTCATGAAGGCCCTGCGTCAGCAGTGATCTCGCATTCGCCTCGCACGGGTACGAACGACAGGAGTGGATCGAGGGTGGATATGGATTCGGTAGCGGGCAAGAGGGTCCTGATCACCGGCGCGGCCATGGGTCTGGGCAAATCCTTTGCCGCACAGGCGATGCGGGAGAAGGCCGCGGACGTGGTGCTCTGGGACGTCAACGAGACCGCGTTGCGGGAGACGGCCGGTGAACTGGCCACGCTCGGCCCCGGCACCGTGCACCACCGCGTCGTCGACGTCTCCGACCGCGAGGCCATCGCCGCGGCGGGCGCGGCCGTGCGCGCCGAGATCGGCGATATCGACGTGCTGATCAACAACGCGGGCATCGTGCGCGGCAACGGATACTTCTGGGAGACCTCGAACCGCGCCGACATCGCGCAGACCGTCGCGATCAATTCCCTTGCGCCCATGTACATCACGCTGGAATTCCTGCCCGCCATGGTGGCGCGGCGCACCCCGGCGCGGGTGCTGAACATCGCGTCCTCGGCGGCGCTGGTCGCCAACCCCCGGATGAGTGTGTACGCCGGGTCGAAGTGGGCGGCGCTGGGCTGGTCGGATTCGGTGCGGCTCGAGCTGGAGCAGTCCGGGAACGACCATGTCAAGGTGACTACCTTCTGTCCGACCTACATCAACACCGGCATGTTCGACGGCGCGAAGGGGTTCATGTTCACCCCGATCATCGAACAGGACGAGGCGGTACAGACCGCGTGGACGCATATGAAGAAGGGCTCCGCGCTGGTCGTCATGCCGTGGACCTCGCGCTTCAACCGCGCGATCTCCGGGCTGCTGCCGTTGCGGGTGCGCGACCTCTACCTGGACTTCGTCGGCGTCTACCACTCGATGGAGGAGTTCACCGGTCGCAAGGGCTGACGAGTTCGGGTGCGTCTGTTCGCCCACGGGATATGGGGAGGCTCGCACCGTCCCACCTGTGACATACTCGGGCCGGACGGGTGCTGAGCTGCCCGAGGGAGGACGGAGGCGACGCATGGGCCTGATGGACAAGATTCGCAACGAGTTCATCGACATCATCGAATGGCTCGATGAGACGAATACGACGTTGGCATGGCGTTTTCCGCGCTACGACAACGAGATCAAGAACGGCGCGCAACTGATCGTGCGCGAGGGGCAGCACGCGCTGTTCGTGTACCGCGGCCAGCTCGCCGATCAGTACCAGCCCGGTCACTACCAGCTGACCAGCGAGAACATGCCGATCATGTCCACGCTGCAGGGCTGGAAGTACGGGTTCAACAGCCCGTTCCGCTCCGAGGTGTACTACATCAACACCCGGCCGGTGACTGATCTGCGTTGGGGCACACCGCAACCGGTGACCGTGCGCGATCCGGACTTCAAGATGGTGCAGGTCCGGGCGAACGGCACCACCATCGTCCGGGTGACCGACCCGGCGGCGTTCCTGCGTCAGGTGATCGGCACCGAGAGTGTCGTGGACATGGAACAGATCACCGAGCTGATCCGGCGCAACATCACGCTGGCGTTCTCGGACATGGTGATGGCCAGCGGCCTGGGCGCCATCGATCTGCAGGGCCGTCAGGTCGAATTGTCCGACAAGCTGCGCGAATTCGTCGCCCAGCGGGTGCAGTCCTTCGGCCTGGGTGTGGATCAGGTCACCATGACGATCTCGCTGCCGGAGGAGATCCAGCAGGCCATGACGCGCGGTGTCGCGCGTGGTGTGGAGGCCGGTGGATTCCTCAGCAACGTCGGCGATCTGAACCGCTACCAGCAGGCGCAGGCGGCCGATGCGATGCTCGCCGCGGCGCAGAACGAGGGCGGCGGTCCGATGGGGGCGGCGATCCAGGCCGGATTCGGTGTCGCGCTCGGTGGTCAGATCGCCGGTAATCAGGGCGGTTACCAGCAGCAGGGCTACCCGCAGCAGCAGGGTGGCTATCCGCCCCAGGGTTATCCGCAGCAGCCCGGGTACCCGCCGCAGCCCGGCGGGCAGCCCACGCCGCCGCCTCCGCCGCTGCCCTCGCAGCAGCAGTTCCACATCGATCTGAACGGCCAGGCCGCGGGTCCCTACCCGGCCGAGCAGCTGCGTCAGTTCGTCGCCAGCGGTCAGCTCACGCCGAAGACGAACGTCTGGTCCAACGGCATGGCGAGCTGGGCCGCCGCCGAGACGGTGCCCGCGTTGCAGGGGCTGTTCAACCGCCCACCGCCGCTGCCGGGCACCCCGCCGCCACCGCCGCCCGCGCAGTAACCGGATCGGTCGTTGCCTGTCAGCAGGGTCCCGGGGGAGCCATGAACAACCCACAGCAGCCAGATCACACACCGCATACCCCGCCGCCATCGGGCGGCGGGGGCGCACCGTGGCAAGGTCCACCGGGAACCCCCGGCGGAACCTACCCGGCGGCCGCGTCGACACGCCATTACGGTGGCGGACAACCGGTTCGCCCCGGGGGGAACCCACCCGCCCCGCCCGGCTACCCCCCATCTGCCACACCGCAACCCCCGGGACTGCAACCACCACTCCCACCCGGCCAAGGCAGTGCCGTACCACCACCCGGATGGCCGAATCCCCCTGCGCCACAACCCAACAGCGGCGGCTCACTCCCCTGGGGCTCCCAACCTCCGGCGAACTTCTCAGTATCGGGCACGAACCCATCACCCGGCACGCCCCCCAGCGGCGCGAATCCCGGTGTGCCACAACCGCCCAGCGGCCGCCCCCCGCAGCCGGGTGTCTCGAACCAAGGCGGTCCGCAGTCGCCCGCTGGCCCGCCGCCGCTACCCGGTGGCCCGAATCCTGGTGCGCCACAACCGCCTAGTGGTCGGCCCTCCCAACCCGCTGGTCCGAGCCAAGGTGGTGCGCCCGCTGGCCCGCCGCCGCTACCTGGTGGCTCGAATTCCGGTGTGTCGCAACCACTCAGTGGTCGGCCCTCGCAACCCGGTGGCGCGAGCCAAGGTGGGCCGCAGTCGCCCAGTGGCCCGCCATCGTTGCCTGGTGGTCCGAATTCCGGTGTGCCACAACCATCTAGCGGTCGGCCTCCGCAGCCTGCTGGTCCGAATCCCGCAGCCCCGCAACCGCCCAGTGGTCGGCCATCGCAAGCCGGTGGGCCTAACCAAAGTGGTTCGTCCGCCGGTCCGCCGCCGTTGCCCGGTGGCGCGAATCCTGGTGTGCCGCAACCGCCGAGCGGTCGGCCTCCGCAGTCCGGTGGTTCGCCTGCTGGGCCGCCGCCGTTGCCGGGTGGGCCGAATTATGGTGGGCCGCAACCGTACAGCGGGCAGCAGCCCGGGGGCGGTTATGGTGGGCCGCCGCCGATGGGTGGGGCGCAGTTGCCGCCGCAGCGGCCGGTGGGGCAGCCGCCGGTTGCCGGGGCCGTTGCGGTGAATTTCGTGCCGTCGGGGGGTGGGGCCGCCGATACGCGGCAGCCGGATGTTCCGGTGAAACAGCCTCCGCTGCCGCCGGATCGGGCGATGTTGCATCGCACCGAGCAGACCCGGACCTATCCGTGTTCGGCCTGTGGTGGTCAGCTGCAGTTCGATATCGCCAGTCAGAAGTTGCGCTGCCCGAACTGTGGCAACTACTCCGAGATCGAGGCTCCGCGCACCCCGGTCATGGCACGTGACCTGCGCGAGGCGATGGGGGAGCTGCGCGCGTTGCAGTCCACCACCTCGGGGCCCGAGGTCACCGGGAATCACGAGATCAAGTGTCAGAGTTGCGGTGGCACAACGTCGTTCGTCGGCAGCCTGACCGCGACCAGATGTCCGTACTGCGCCACGCCGATCCAGCGCGACGATGTGCACAATGCGCCCGCACGGCTGCCGGTCGACGGTGTGGTGCCCTTCCGCATCGACGAGAAGAACGCGCGGTCCCTGGTCGAGAAGTGGGTCTCCGGGCGATGGTTCGCGCCGAGTGAGTTCAAGAAGTACAAGCGCATGGGCTCCTTCGCGAGCGTCTACCACGCGTACTTCACCTACAACGCCGACACCCACACCTATTACCAGGGCGAACAGGGTATCGAGTACACCGAGACCTACCGCGACAGCGACGGTGACGAACAGACCGTCACCCGGGTCCGCTGGTATCCGGTGCAGGGCGAGGTCGCGAACCAGTTCGTGGACGTGCCGGTGCTGGCCAACGAACACACCGACCGCGAGCGGATCAAGACCCTCGAGCCGTGGCCGGTCGAGGACGCGACGACCTACTCACCCGAGTACGTCGCCGGTCACCTCGCCCGCACCTACGACCGCGATGCCGAGGAATCCCTGCCCGAGGCGCGGTCGGAGATGGAAGGCGAGATCGAGCGGACGGTCCGCCGCGATATCGGCGGCGACCAGCAGCGCATCCACTCGCTGAATTCGACCTGGAATTCGCTGGCGTACAAGCATGTGCTGCTGCCGATCTGGCTGCTGACGGTGATCTACATGGATCGACCGTTCAACGTGTACATCAACGGACTCACCGGCGAGGTGTCCGGCGAGCGGCCGTGGAGCAAGATCAAGATCGCGATCGCCGTCACGCTGGCGATACTCGTGGTAGTGGCGATCATCGTGCTGTACATGAAGTTCGGGCATCATTCGACTGGGCACGGCAGTACCACCACCGTGCATCATCATTCGACCCATCGGAGGTGAGCGTGGTACTGCTGCTGATCCTGTTGGCGCTGCTGGTGCTGGTCGGCGGGGTTGCCGCGATCGTGCTGGTGATCGGCCGTCATCAGAAGCAGTCGATCGCGTTCGACAACCAGATCGTGCCGGGGATGCCCTCGAACGCTCCGGCGTCGTGGGCGGGTTCGCACGATCCGGAGGCCCGCCTGCACCGTCGGCTGCGGGACGCCATCCGTGCCCTGCACGGTGTGAATGCCTACGACACGGCCTCGAGCGTGAATCTGCGTGCGGGACTGGAACAGTCGGCGATGGCGATCGACAACCATCTGATCGCCGTCGCGACACTGCCGCGGCCCCATCGCGATCAGGCGCTGCCGGACGCGACCGCGGCGGTGGAGGCCGTGGAAGCCGGTGTGGCCCAATATGTCTCGGCCACGACCAAACCCGATCCGGTGGCCTTCGAAGCCGGTCTGCAAGGCGTGCAGACCAGTATCGACGCGATCACGCAGAATCTGGGCGCGCTGGGTCCCGGGCTGTCGGCCTCAGGCATCTACCCGGGGCAGTTCGGCATGCAGGCACCTGCGCCGGTGCCTCAGCAGCAACCCGGCGCGACGCCCCTCAGCGGCCAGCACCCTCCTCAGACCGGCGGCTACCCGCAAGCCCAGCCGAACGTCGCGCAATCAGGTGGATATCCGCCCCAGACCGGCGGCGGATACGCGCAGGCTCAGCCGAATACCCCGGAGTCGGGCGGCTATCCGGCCCAGTCCGGCAGTGAATATCCGCAAGCGCAGCCGAATCACGCGCAGCCGGGCGGATACCCACCCGCGCAGGGCGGCGTCCAACCGCAACCTGCACAGCCGGGCGGAACGACCCCGCCCGATACGGGCACCGGAGCCTCGGATCCCACGATCATCCGCCGACAGCCCTGAACCGCCCGCGGTCATCCCTCACGCGATGACTGCGGTCCATCGGTGACCTCCCCGGTCGCGGGGCGAGTGCCGATCACAACGGTGGCGTAAAGCTCCTCCGACTCTGCAACCATCGGCGTAAGTCCATGTTGCGCAAGGATTTTCGTGGCAAGCTCGGATTGCTCACGACTGGTTTCGACCAGCAGCCGACCACCGGGCGCGAGCCAGTGCGGTGCCGCAGCCGCGACACGACGGAAGACGCCGAGTCCATCGGCCCCACCGTCGAGCGCGGTGCGCGGTTCGTGATCACGCGCCTCCGGCGGCATATCGGCGATGGCCTCGGTCGGAACATACGGAGTATTGGCCAGCAGCAGATCCACCCGCCCGGCCAGCTCCGAGGGCAGCGGAGCGAACAGATCCCCCTGATACACCGCTGCGTCGAATGCCGCGAGATTGCGCCGGGCACACGCCACCGCGGCGGGTTCCAGATCGCTCGCGGTGAGCTCGACGCGGATTCCGCTGGCGGACAACTCGGTCGCCACCGCGAGACCGAGCGCGCCACAACCGCAGCACATGTCCAGAACCACGCACGGATCGCGCGGATCGGCGACGGCCAGTTCCACCAGGAATCCGGTGCGCTGGCGCGGAACGAACACCCCGGGTGCGACCGCGACGCGCAATCCGCGAAACTCCGTCCAGCCCAGCAGATGTTCCAGCGGGACACCGGAAACCCGCTGTGCGACAAGTTCTTCCAGATCCGAAGTGGAGGCCGCCGCTGCACCCAGCAGCGCGGCCTCCTCCTCGGCGAACACGCACCCCGCCGCACGCAGCGTGGTGACCAGCGAACCGATATCGGGCACGATCATCGGTTCATTGTGGTGCAGAGCTGCGGATTAACCCGAATTCGGCAGGAAGGTGCGGGTGGCGTCCAGGTAGATGCCCCGCTGCGCGGCCTTGGACGGGGGCACCAGTTGGGAGATGATCTCGTTCGGCGAGGTCATCGCGCCCACCACCCGGGTGCCGGCGACGATGAAATCGGTGACCGCGCGGCGGATGTGGTTCGGCGAGGTGATCACCACCGCGCTGTCGATGCCGCGCGACCGCATGATCCGGGTGCTGAACAGCGCGTTCTGCACCGTGGAACCGGAGCGGTCCTCGACCAGGATGCGGGAGGCCGGAATGCCGTGCCCGATCAGCCAGCCCGCCATCGCGGCCGCCTCGGGCACTCCGTTCTGCGGCGCGCCGCCGGTCACCACGATCGGTGAGTTCGGCGCGGCGATCGCCTGCAACCAGGCCGCTTGCAGGCGGTTCACGAGTTCCGGTCGCAGCGCGCCGTTGGGCAGCAGGCCGTACCCGAGTACCACCAGCGCGGTCTGCGGGCCGATCAGCGCGGGCAGCGGATTGGGCAGGGTGCCCACGCCCGCGCCGATCGCGCCGAGGACCCCGCGGGCACCGGCGGCCATCCCGGGATCGACCGATCCGAGCCGGTTGAAGGCCGTTTCCCGGGTGATCAGATCACCCGCGTAATCGGCCCAGATGGCCTGTAGCGCGAGGGCCTGCGGGTCGGCCGGGGCGGCGGCGACCATCCGCCCGAGGTCGCGCAGCCCGGCCGCGTCGTGACCGCTGACGAACTGGGCCTGCGCGGAGCCGTACAGGGATGCGGGAGTGTTGTCGGCGGCCGCGATTCCGGAGCTGGATCCGGCCGTGAGGAGGAAGGCCGTGCTGGCCGCGAGGAGGTAGGTGACACGTCGGACGATCTTCACTGCTGTCGACACCTTTCCGAGCGAACGGATGATGTTGAGTTGCTGGCAATTGGCTCTTCGGACAGTCGCCACCACGATACGGTCCGGGGGACGCGTCATCGATGATTTGGTCATTGTGAATTCCCCAGTATTGCCCGGTAGCGGATCGATAGCCGGTAATGCGCGCCGCGCGTCGGAGCCGGTGGCGGGCCGATTAAGGTGGTGGCGTGGACACCATTTCGCTGACCGGCAAGGAACTCGCCGCAACCCTCAATTCCGAAACTGCCGAGCGCGCCGCCGCACTCGCCGAGCGTGGCGCCGCGCCGCGGCTGGTGCTGGTGGTGGCCAACGACGATCCGGCCAGTGGCTGGTACGTGAAGTCGTTGCAGCGCGCCGCCGGAAAACTCGGAATCGATTGCGACACGGTCGATCTGGGAGCCACTGCGACGGCAGACGCGATTCGCTCGGAGCTGCGCGGCCTGTGCGCCGACATCGCGGTCGACGCGGTCATGTTGCAGACGCCGCTGCCGGAGCGGGTGGCGCTACCCGACGTGAGTTCCGCCATCGTCGCGGCCAAGGACGTCGACGGCGTCAGCCCGCATTCGCTGGGTCTGCTGGCCACCGGTCTGCCGGGCTTCCCGCCCGCCACCTCCGAGGCCGTCGTGGAACTGGCCAAACATCACGACATTCCGCTGGCCGGAAGGCATGTCGCGGTCGTGGGCCGCTCGAACGTGGTCGGTAAGCCGCTCGCGCAACTACTGCTCGCCGAGAACGCGACCGTGACGGTCTGCCACTCCCGCACCACCGATCTGCCCGCGGTCACCGCCGCCGCGGATATCGTGGTCGCCGCGGCGGGCCGCGCGGGTCTGATCACCGGCGACCATGTGCGCGAGGGTGCGATCGTCATCGACGTCGGCACCAACGAGGGGCCGGACGGCAAGATCGTCGGCGATGTGGACGCGGCGTCCGTACAGGGGAAAGCCGGTGCGCTGAGCCCGGTTCCGGGCGGAGTCGGCCCGGTCACCACGGCCCTGCTGATGCGGCACGTGGTGCGCGCGGCCGAGGCGAGCCGGGCCTAGCGGTGCGGTGATGCGGTGGCGAGTCGCGCCCGAAACACGCGGCTCGCCACCGATTCGCCACCGCTCACCAGTGCGTTGTCACCGGATCGCCGACGCTGACCTGGTTGTAATACCACTGGGCGTCCGCGGGCGCGAGATTGATACATCCGTGACTGACGTTCGAATTACCCTGCTGATTGACCGACCACGGCGCGGAATGCACGAATACTCCGCCCGAGGTGAGCCGTTCGGCATATTCACCGTGCAGGTAGTAGCCCTCGGGTGAACTCAGCGGAATGCCGATGGTGCGCGAATCGAAGATTATGGTGCGGTCCTTCTCCATCACGGGAAAAGTACCGACCGGTGTCGGCCGGGACGGTTTACCCATCGACGCGGGCATCACCCGCGGCGCCTGTCCCGGGACGTACACCGTGAAGGTGTGCGCGGACATGTTGGCATCCGCACGCGTACCGCCGTTACTGGCGAATTGCGTGCGCGCATTCCCCGCTTGAACCGTGAATCGGGCATTGACCGGCAGGAATTGGTTCGGGGTCCAGACCAGTTCCCGATCCCCGTTCCAGGAGAACGCACCTGCCAGCGCCTGACCGGCGGTGACCGTGACGGATCGTTCGGCCAGTGCGTGATTCGCGACCGGTTGCGCGAATTCGACCGTGACCGGATGTGCGATACCCACCAGCGCTCCGTTGGCGGGTGAAATGGACGTTACGGCGAGAAGCTGCTGTGGTGTGACGAATGCCGCGGCAGCGGTGCCGGAGGTAATCGCCGCAAGGGCTGCGATGACGATCCCGAAGAACAAATGACGAATCATGTTCCGCATGACCCCACCCCTTCGCTGGTGTGGTTATGAGAGGTTCATTCTAGAACTTCATGATCATGCGGCCCCGCCGAAAGCGCACGCTTCGTGACCAAATTGTCGCATGTCGCTACAACGTTGATTGCTGAACGTATGCTGCTCAGCGCAGGACGACGGCCATCACATCGGTGTAGACCGCGTCGGCCCGCGCGGTGAGCTCGTCGATCCGGGTGAGAACCGGTGCGAACTCCACGCCTTCACCCTCGCCGAGCGAGGTCACGTTGATCGCGATGTTCAACCGCGAACTGGTGGCCGCGGCGCGCGCGGCGTCGGCGGCGGCACCGATATCGGTGACCACATTCGGATTCCCGATGGGCAGCAGATCGGCTGCGAGGGAAAGGATTTCGTCGGCCTCGGCGACCACGGCGGCGGGCACCCGGGCGGCCTCGAGCAACGCCGCGGTGATCGCCGCGCCGCGCGCGTCACGCTCGGCGTCGGTGTCCTTGGGCAGTTTGTAGGCCGCCCCGACGGCGGTGAAGGCCGCGGCGTCGGCGTCGGCCAGGGCCAGCGAACGCGCGCGCGCGGCGTCGGCGGCCGCGATGATCCGATCGATTGCCGGACGGTTGTCGGCGTCCTTGGCGCGGGTGGTGTAGCGGGCCACCATCGCCACCAGCGCCGCGGCCTGGGCGGCGTGCAGCGCGGCGACCGCGCCGCCACCGGGCGCGGGGATCTTGGCGGCCAGATCGTCCAGGTACCGCCCGATGGCCGAGGCACCGAAGGTGGTGGTGTCGGTGGACGATGCGGTGTCCTGAGACATGTTGCGGGGCCTCCCGTTTCGATGCGCGACTGTTCGACTGACCGGCCGGGACCGATCGGCCGAGGGATGCCGTTCACGGTACCGGGTCACCCGTGGCGGCCGTGGATCGGTCCCTGGACCCGGCCGCCGGGGGCGATGTTCGAGTGTGGGGGGTCACGCGGTGCGTTAGCTGGTGCGCAGTAGGTTGAGCGCATGCGTATCGGATTGGGCATCAACTATGCGGGCGGATTCAAGGAGGTCGCGGCCGAGGTCGCGGACCTCGAGCGTGCGGGCCTGGACATCGTGTTCGTACCGGAGGCGTACTCCTTCGACGCGGTGAGCGCACTGGGCTATCTGGCCGCCAAGACCGAGCGCGTGCAGCTGGCCTCGGGAATTCTCCAGCTGTACACCCGCACACCCACCCTGACCGCGATGACCGCGGCCGGGCTGGACTACGTCTCGGACGGCCGCTACATCCTCGGGCTGGGCGCGTCGGGTCCGCAGGTGATCGAGGGTTTCCACGGCGTGCCCTACGACGCCCCGATCGGCCGCACCCGCGAGGTGGTGGAGATCTGCCGCAGCGTGTGGCGGCGCGAACGCCTGTCCTTCGAGGGCAAGCACTACACGATCCCGCTGCCCGCCGAGCGGGGGACCGGCCTCGGCAAATCCCTCAAGCTGATCAATCATCCGGTGCGCGAACGCATTCCGGTGCTGCTGGCCGCGCTGGGGCCCAAGAACGTGCAGCTGGCCGCGGAGATCGCCGAGGGCTGGCAGCCGATCTTCTTCCTGCCCGAGAAGGCGAACGACGTCTGGGGTGAGAGCCTGGCCGCCGGTAAGGCGAAGCGCGATCCGGCCCTGGGTGAGCTCGAGGTGTTCGCCGGGCCCGCGCTGGCCATCGGCGACAACGTCGAGGGGCTGCGCGAATTCATCAAGCCGCATCTGGCGCTGTACATCGGTGGCATGGGCGCCAAGGGCAAGAACTTCTACCACACGCTGGCCACCAAATACGGCTACGGCGAGGCCGCGGATCGCATCCAGGAGCTGTACCTGGCCGGTGAGAAGGAGGCCGCAGCCAAGATCGTGCCCGACGAACTGGTCCGCGACGTCTCGCTGATCGGTTCGGCCGGGTTCGTCGAGGAGCGGGTGGCCGCCTTCGCCGAGGCCGGGGTGACGGTGCTGAACGTCGTGCCGATCGCCGAGACCGCGGCGGATCGGGTCAAGCTCATCGAGCAGCTGCGCGATCTGGTCTGAGACGGCCGAAACCCGCCGTCTCGGCTCGACTGCCGGGACGACGGGCGGCGTTGCGGTGAACCCGTGCTAGTTCTGGTGCAGCGCGGTGAGCGCGCCGTCCAGCGTCGTGTGCATCGCGAAGACCTTGTCCAGGCCGGTCACCTTGAGCTGGCGGCCGGTGGCGGGGCCGTCCGCGACGACCATGATGCGGGTGGTCTCCCCGGCTCGCTTGTGCGCGCCGACGAGGGCCGCCATACCGGCCGAGGCCAGGAAGCTCACCTGGGTCAGGTCGATGATGACGACCGGGGGTTTGCTACCCAGGGTCGCCTCGATCGCATTCTCCAGCGCGGGGGCGGTCGCCAGATCGACCTCACCCGCCACCGTGAGCACGGTCGCTTCGTCGTGCACCGAGACCGATGTGGTCATCGCGTCGGCGAGGGGATGCGCGTCTCCGGAAGTGTTGGTCACCTAGACAATCTGCCACGAACCCGCGCCGGATGCCGCATCGTCCGGTGAATTGTCGGTGTTTCGTAGTACTTTCGGACGCGAAAAGCCCAGGTACGCCGGATATTACGAATTTTTCGGCACATCTGCCGCCGAATGTGCTCAGCAGGTCCGGATGTGCGGCCGGTCAGATCCGGCTGGCCGCCGAGAACGACACCGCCGGAAGTTTGGCGATCATCCGCACATGGGTGCCCACGCCGACGTGATCGATCGTCAGCTCATCGGTGAGCGCGTGCATCATGGCGATGCCGCGCCCGCGATATCCGGGATCCTCCGGCAGCGGTCGCCAGCTGCCGTCGTCGGAGACCTCGATGGTGACGCGGTCCAGCGTGCAGTCCGCGGTCAGCACCACCCGGCCGGGGGAGCCGCCGAGATACGCGTGCTCGATGCAGTTGCTGCACGCCTCGTTGGCGGCGGCGACCAGATCGGTGGCCAGGCCGGCGGGCACGGCCGTGGCGCTGAGCCAGGCGGTGAGGCGGCGGCGCATACCCGACAGGCGGTTCGCCTCGGCGGGTTCGTCCAGGTGCAGGGCGCGGGGCGGCTGGCGGTAGACGACCATGGCGACGTCGTCGTCGTAGCCGCCCGCGGGGCGCAGCCGGGACAGCACCGCGTCGGCGACGACGCGCGGGGCCATATCGGCCACGCCGGACAGCTCGTCGGCGAGTTCGTCGAATCGGATATCGATATCGATGCCGCGCTGCTCGACCAGGCCGTCGGTGAACAGCACCAGGGTAGAACCCGGTTCCAGGGTGGTGGTCGCTTCGGGACGCTGCGGGGTGTCGAAGGTGGCCAGCGGTACCGCGCGCCCGCCCTCGAGCAGGCGGCCCTTGGTCGCGGGCGCGGCCAGCACCGGGGGCATGTGCCCGGCGTTGGAGTATCGGAAGGTGCCGCGTTCGGGATCCAGGATGGCTGCGCACACGGTCGTGCACATCGCGCCCGGGATCCGTGCGGCGACGGTGTCCAACTCGGCGAGCAGCTGTGCCGGACCGGCCCCGCGCAGCAGCAGAGCCCTTGCGGCGGTACGCAATTGGCCCATCACCACGGCCGCGGACAGACCACGGCCGACGCAGTCGCCGACCACCAGCCCGATCGTGCCGTCGGCGAGTTGTACCACGTCGTACCAGTCGCCGCCGATCTCGAGCGGGGGCAGCGCGGGTTCGTAGTGCACCGAGAAGCGCGGCGGCAACTCGATCGGGCCGAGCATCGCGCGCTGCAACGTCAGCGAGGTGGAACGGGCGGCGTCGAAGTTGCGCGCGCGTTGGACGGCCAGGCTGAGCTGACCGACCAGTAGCGAGAACAGCGCCCAGTCGCCCGGACTGATCGCGCGGGGCGCGGCGAAACGCAGCCACAGCGCGGCATCGCCGGTCTCGCCCAGCGGCGCGACGATGCCCTCGGAACTGGCCGCGCCCTCGGGGATGGCGAACATCGTGCGGCCGGGGCGCAGCCAGGCGCGGTCCAGCAGCGCGCGGGCGCGCGCGTCGAGCACCTGACGCGACTGCACCGCGTCCTCACCCGAGACGTACATCTCCGGCCCGGTCTGGCGGTTCGGCCACATCGAGACCACCGCGGTCTCCGCGCCGACCGCCAGGCGCAGCTCGTCGAGCCCGACGGTCAGTACCTCCACCACGCTGGTGCACGCCGCGACGGCGGTCGCCAACCGGGAAACCGCCTGGTCACGAGCCTGGGCGTCATGTTCGGCGGTGACGTCGCGAATGGTTCCGACGAAGATCCGCTCATCGTCCTCGGGCCGGATCAGCGAGGAGGTGCTGACCGCCAGCCACAGCCGCCGCCCGTCCCGATGACGAACCGGCATCACGAACCGCGCGGCCTCGGTGCCCAGATCGGGATAGCGCGTCTCCTCGGCGATCGCCCACGGATGCGGCAGCGGATAGGGCACGGTCTCGGGTCCGTACCCGGTCAACGCCCCGAACGCGGAGTTGACCTCGGTGAGGGTGCCGTGCGAATCGGCGACGAAGAAGCCGTCCTGCAACGATTCCACCAGCGCGGTGCGGAAGGTGTCGCGGCCCTCGAGGTCCTCGGCGCGCAAGCGCTGCAATTCGTAGGACCGGGTGCTGTCCAGGAAGCCGCGGGTGGCCACATCGAGTGCGGCGAGGGTTTGCAGCAGGAATTCCAGCGCGGTGTCCCCGGCGTCGGGGCCGCCGGGATGTTCGTCGTCCTGCGGCGCCGCGGCCGCGGGCGGTGGGGCCAGCAGGTTCCAGCGGCCCAGCAGCCGGAAGTGGTGCTCGGTGAGATCCAGGATGCTCACGCCCTCGACGAGCGCGCGGCGGCCGAGTTCGTATCCCTCGGCCAGGGTGTACTGGGTCGGCGAATCCAGGTGCAGGCGTAGCGCATTCGTGTACGCCTCGCGGAACGCCGCCAGTACGGTGGTCATGTCGTGGGTCCGCGATGACGCGCGGCCAGCACGAGTGCGTCGTCGGTGTTCTTGGAATGGTCCGCGAGGATGTCCGCGGTGATCTCGGAGGTCGGCCGGGCCAGATCGATGGTGTCCGCGAAATCGGCGACGATCCCGTCGGTCGCCATCAGCAGCAGATCTCCGACCCGCACCGGCACCGTCTGGGTCTGGAGGTTCTGCGGCAGCCGATAGCCGACGATGCCCGCGGTGAGCAGCGCCGCCGCGCGCACCGCCGGTTTACCCGGGGCCGCCGCGACGATCCGCGATTCGACATTGCCCACGCCCAGCCAGTGCACCCGGTCGCCGGAGTCGAACAACGCGAGAGTCAGTGCCGCGCCACGGGTTTCGGCCAGCGCGCGATGACACAGCAGCGCCAGCACGTCGAGGGGTTCGGCCCGGTTGTCCGAGAGCACCTGGGCGGCGCGATCGGCGGCTTCGGCGGCCGCGGGACCGTGCCCGAGCCCGTCGACCACCGCGAACAGCACCGAGTCACCGCCCGCGTCCAGGACCACGACCCGGTCCCCGGACACGCGTTGACCGGGCAGTGCACGTCCGGCCGCGGCCCATTCGACGGTGCCGATCAGTCCGTCCTCATGCACGCGGAGGTACCCACTTCCACATCTCCACCAGCGTGCCCTGCCCGGGGCCGGAGTCGATGATGAGTTGGTCCATCAGCCTGCGCGCACCCGGAAGCCCGAGTCCCAGACCACGTCCGGTCGAATAGCCGTCCTCCAGCGCACGCGGGATGTCCAGGATGCCCGGCCCCTGATCCTGCGCCTGGACCACGAGAGCCCGCCGCCCGTCCCGGTCCTCCACAGCCACGCGGACCTCACCGGTGCCGGCGTAGCTGGTGATATTGCGTGCGATCTCCGAGATTGCCGTGGAGATCATGGTGATGTCGGTCAGGGAGAAGCCCAGCTGCGCTGCCAGTTCCCGCCCGGCCTGACGTGCGGTGACGATGTCGCTGGACATCTTGACCGCGATCACCACACTGTCACCGACCACGGTCACGACCATCTCGTTGGTTGCGGGGATGCAGCTTGGCGTTCAGCCAGGACAGCCCCTCTTCCAGGTCGAGGGCGGTGTGCATGTCCTCGAAGGTGAGGCCGAGCTGGACCATCGCGAACGCGACTTCGGGCTGCAATCCGACGATGACCGTCTCCGCACCCCGCAGCTTGGTCATATGGGCGATGGTACGCAGTGAGCGCGCCGCGAAGGAATCCATCACGTCGATCGCGGTGACGTCGACGATGATGCCCTGGGCGCGATATCTGCTGACGTACGTCATCAGGTCGTCCTGCAGGCGCTCGGTGTCGGCGTCCGTGAGGGCCGACTGCACCGACGCGATCAGGTAGGTGCCCTGTTTCAGTATGGGTACCGGCATATCCCCGCCCCGGGTTACCTTCCGTCGCGATCGGTCAGGCGGGAGATCTCGTAGCCGAGCAGCCGCTCCGCCGTCTCGATCCCACCCTGCAGATCGCCGACCGCGTTCATCTTGGTCAGGTCCAGGCCGATGGTGACCAGGGCCAGGGCGATCTCCGAGGACAGACCGGTGAGGATGACGCTCGCGCCCATCAGCCCCGAGGCGTCGACCGTCTGCACCAGGTGGTTGGCGACCGTGGAGTCGATCATCGGCACACCGGTGATGTCGATGACGACCACCTTGGCGCGGTTGGCGCGGATCGCGCGCAGCAGCTGCTCGGTGAGCTGGCGGGCGCGCTGGCTGTCCAGCACGCCGATGATCGGCAGAATCAGCAGCTGCTCGCGGACCTGCAGGACCGGCGTGGACAGCTCGCGGATGGCCTCCTGCTGCTGGCGGATGACGCGCTCGCGCTCCTGCACGAAGGAGATGGCCACGGTGTTGGCGATGCGGTTGGCGGCCGGCTCGTAGGCGTCCAGCACCCGCTTGAGCAGATCGAAGTCCGATTGGTACTTCTCGAAGAGGCTGCGCGCGAGCACATCTCGCAGCAGCAGCACGATGCCGATGACCTCTTCGGTCTCGACTCCTCTGGGGATGATGCGTTCGGACAGGTCCCGGGCGTACGCCTGCAGGGCCTCGACGCTACCGGTCTGCAGCGCCTCGACGTAGTTGTCGTAGATCGAGGTGGCCTCGGAGAAGACTTCCTCCGGCGTCATCGCCGTGAGCAGTGCGGCGACGCCGATGCGACGGGCCCATTCCTCACGCAGCTCGGTGCGGTTCTGCCGGAGATGCGCGACCAACTGGGGGAGCAGATCGTCGGCCGGACCAGTTGGCGGCGAATCCGGCGACAGGTCGATGGACACGTCGGACATGAATACTCCTGCCCCTTTCATTAAGGGTAGGTCGGTTGCTTCGTCGGGCTCGCTCGCACACGGCTGCTCATCGCATGCCCTGTCGAGCCTAGTCTTACCCGATACCCGTTGAATGCCAAAACAAACATCACCCCGCCTGCGGGGATCAGCCCGCGTGGCCGTCGCGTTCGTGCGAATTCGGTTCGGCGAGGCGGCCGGACAGCTGGTCCGGCGGGGTATCGAGGGCGATCCGGGCTTGCGCCGGGCGGCGGTGGTGGGTGAGCAATGTGTCGTAGATATCGGCGAGCGCGTTTAGTTGATCACGGTCCAGTACATCGATCATGTGGCGGCGGACGCTGTCGATGTAGGCGGGTTCGGCGGTGGTCAGCACCTCCGAGCCCTTACCGGTCAGGACCGCGGCGGTGCGGCGCGCGTCGTCCGGAATCGATTCGCGCGCAACGAGTCCGCGCTTCTCCATCCGGGTGATCTGGTGGGACAGCCGACTCTGCGACCATTCCAGGACCGCGGCGAGCTCGGCGAAACTGCGCCGGTGGTCGGGGGCGTCGGCCAGTCTGGCCAGCACGGTGTACTCCACGTACGTCAGGTTCGAGGCCCGCAGCGAATCGCGGCCGACGGCCGCTGCGATGAGGTCGCGGGTGAATACGAAGCCGAGCCAGGCCCGGGACTCGAGCTCGTCGAGCCAACGGATTTCGGTCACGATCTCGTGCCGCGTCCGTAACGGGTCAAGCCTGGACTTGTCATGCGCTGCCTTCCACCTCGGTTGTCCCCATGTCAATGAGAGGTACACCGCGCCTGTTGAAGGTGCAACCTGTGTACCGCGCCGGGCAAGATTAGGCTTGCCTGACATCGGGTGGGCCCTCGGCCGGTCGATACAGTGCCAAGTGCTCGATTCCAGCCACAAGGAGTGCGATTCGTGACCACGCCTGACTTCCTTTACTCGGATCTGTTGCCCACCGGTGCCGACGAGACCCCCTACCGGCTGCTGACCACCGAGGGAGTCAGCACGTTCGAGGCGGGTGGCCGGACGTTCCTGCAGGTCGAGCCCGATGTGCTACGCATGCTGACCGCCGAGGCGATGCACGACATCAGCCACTACCTGCGGCCCACGCACCTGTCCCAGCTGCGCCGGATCATCGATGATCCCGAGTCCTCGGGCAACGACCGGTTCGTCGCGTTGGACCTGCTCAAGAACGTGAACATCTCCGCGGGCGGCATCCTGCCCATGTGCCAGGACACCGGCACCGCGATCGTGATGGGCAAGAAGTCCGAGGGCGTGCTGACCGGTGCGGACGACGCGGAGTGGATCTCGCGCGGCGTGTTCGACGCCTATACCAAGCTGAACCTGCGGTACTCGCAGCTCGCCCCGATCACCATGTGGGACGAGAAGAACACCGGCTCCAACCTGCCCGCGCAGGTCGAGTTGTATTCCACCGCAGCCGATCCCGCGCATCCGGCGTACAAGTTCCTGTTCATGGCCAAGGGCGGCGGTTCGGCGAACAAGTCGTTCCTGTTCCAGGAGACCAAGGCCATCCTGAACCCCACCCGGATGCTGGAGTTCCTGGACGAGAAGATCCGCTCGCTGGGCACCGCGGCCTGCCCGCCGTACCACCTGGCGGTCGTGATCGGCGGCACCAGTGCGGAATTCGCGCTCAAGACCGCGAAATACGCGTCGGCACACTACCTCGACGCGCTGCCGACCTCGGGATCGTTGTCCGCGCACGGTTTCCGGGACCTCGAGCTCGAGCAGGAAGTGTTCAAACTCACCCAGTCCTTCGGCATCGGCGCGCAGTTCGGCGGCAAGTACTTCTGCCACGACGTGCGCGTCGTCCGGTTGCCGCGGCACGGTGCGAGCTGCCCGGTGGCGATCGCGGTGTCGTGTTCGGCGGACCGGCAGGCGCTGGCCAAGATCACCCCCGAGGGCGTATTCCTTGAGCAGCTGGAAACCGAACCGGCGCAGTACCTTCCGGAGCAGACCGACGCCATCCTCGGCGGTGACGTGGTGCAGGTGGACCTGAACCGGCCGATGTCCGAGATTCGCGCGGAGTTGTCGAAATACCCGGTGAAGACCCGGCTTTCGCTCAGCGGACCGCTGGTCGTGGCGCGGGACATCGCGCACGCCAAGATCAAGGAGCGGTTGGACGCGGGCGAGGAGATGCCGCAGTATCTGCGCGATATGGCCGTCTACTACGCGGGTCCGGCCAAGACGCCCGACGGGTACGCCTCGGGCTCGTTCGGCCCGACCACGGCCGGCCGGATGGACTCGTACGTCGACCAGTTCCAGGCCGCGGGTGGCTCGTTCGTCATGCTGGCCAAGGGAAATCGTTCCGCGCAGGTGACCAAGGCGTGCAAGGAGCACGGCGGGTTCTACCTCGGTTCGATCGGTGGCCCGGCCGCGCGGCTGGCCCTGGACTGCATCAAATCCGTCGAGGTGCTGGAGTATCAGGAACTCGGCATGGAGGCGGTCTGGAAGATCGAGGTGGAGGACTTCCCGGCATTCATCGTGGTGGACGACAAGGGCAACGACTTCTTCGCCGAGACCCAGAAGCCGATCGCGCTGCGGGTGCGGACCCGGTCGGCCGAGAAGGTCTGATCCTCGGGCCGGGGTGCTCTCCGGTCGGCGAGTGATTCGGTTGTGGCTTGTTCGGTTGCGGCGCTGCGGGATTCGTCTCAGAGGGTGATTCCCGTGCGCAGCAGGCGATTCGGGTCGAGGTTGCGGGCGGCGGCGCGCAGGCGGGCGATGTTGCCGCCGTAGTAGCGGTCCGCCGGGACGCCGGGTTCCACGTAGTTGGCGTACGCGCCGACCGAGGCCGCGCCCAGTGCGCGGTGTGCGCCGGTGATCCAGGCGCGCGCGTCGGCGGGGGAGTCGGGCGCGTCCACGATCCACTGGAGTGAGGCGGCGTGCGCGCGCCAGGGGAATGCGGTGGCGTCGGTCCGGGTGTCCCGGATCGCGCCGTCGAGCGGGTCGAGCAGGACGTAACCCGGTGCGCCGCTGCGGGATCGGGCCGTGACGATATCGACGATGGCGCCCGCCACCGCCGCGTTCAGTTCGCGGACGACATCGGATCCGGCGACCTTGGTCGAGCGCGGCGTGGTCGATCCGCCCGCGATGTCGTCGGCGACGGCCAGGTGGCCGAGGGTGCGGTGGGTGACGGAGATCGGGGTGGCGGCGGCCGCGGCGGTGAGGTTCGCGGTGGCGGCGGTGCCTTGTCCGGCCGGGGTGACGATCATCACCGAACATTCGACAGTGCCTGCGACAGCGCCGATTTCGACATTCGACCACACCGCGCGGTCGGCGGTGGGCATCCAGCGGGCCCAGCCGGTGAGGACCCGGGCGGCCGCGTCGGCGGGGAAGCTCAGTCGCACGATGTCCCGGCTCACCGCAGGATGGGTGCGGAAGGTGAGTGAGGTGAGGATTCCGGCGCTGCCGCCTCCGCCGCGCAGGGCCCAGAAGAGTCCGGGCAACCGCGTCGCGGAGGTGTGCGCGGTGCCGCCGCCGGGCAGCACCACCTCGGCGGATTCCAGTGCGTCGCAGGTCAATCCGTAACGTCGGGAATCGACGCCGAGGCCGCCGCCGAGGGTGAGGCCGGCCAGTCCCACGGTCGGGCAGGAGCCGACCGGCAGCGATCTGCCGGACTTGTCCAGCTCGGCCAGGACCGCGCGGATCGGTACGCCCGCGCCGACCGTCACCAGATCGTCGGTCACGGTGATGTCGTGCAGCCCGCGAACATCCAGCACCAGTGCGCCCGTGGTCGCCGACGCGCCGACGTACGAGTGTCCGCCCGCGCGAGTGGCCAGCGGCAGGCGGTGGTCGCGGGCGAAGGCGACGGCGGCGACCAGATCGCTCGCGGCCGCGGCCTCGACCACCGCGACGGGTGCGTCGCCGTCGAACTGCGGGTCGAAAAGTTGTTTGGCAGAGGTGTATTCGCCGTCGGTGGGCAGTAACAGCTTTCCCTGCAACCGCTTTCGCAGATCGGTCCAGTCCGGGGTCTCCGCGCCCGCGATACCCGGGCGCGTGACCGCCGCTGCGACGGTCAGCGTGCCGACACCGCGCAGTAGTGCGCGACGTCGTACCGGGCCGCGATCATTCGAAGTCACCCGAAGTTCTCCCGCCGGGGTAGGGGTCGCGACCCGCGCGCACCGGACTCGGCACGGCCCGGTACGCCCGACCATACCCGGCGTCGGTGCGGGCGGGGGACAGCGCGGTCAGGGTGACCAGGGCGGCAGCGCCGAACGCGGCGGCGATGACGAAGATCGTTTCGGGAGTGGATGACATGGCGGCTCTCGATTTCTGCGCGAAGTTCTCCGACGTTCGGACTCGGCTCGGGGCGCGACGTGCTCACAGCGTAGCGAATAATCAGTTACTTATAGGGAGTGCGGCGGATCGGGTCGGATCGATCCGCTCCCGGTGGGCGGCACGGGGGTCGCCGCGACGGCAGAGCGAAACGAGGGCAAAATATGTGGACACGCCGAATTCGCTGACCATAACCGGTGTGGCGATGGGTGTGAGCGTGCATTCTGAGTACTCGGCGACGTTCGGGCATCTTTCCCGGACGGTCGAGATGATGGAGGTTTCGGGCGTGCAACGGCGAGTTGCGGGTGAGTGGTCGGTACCGCTGGGCGAGCCGCAGGCGCGGCCGGACCGCGGTGCGGTGGAACGTGATCGGGCGCGGATACTGCCGTGGTGCCCGCAGGGCTGGCTGCTGCTGGAATTACCGACCGCGCTACTGCTCGCCGTCTTCGTCGGCACCGGCTGGCTCGGCTACGCCCAGCACGGACGTCCCACGACCGACGGCCCCCTCTCCGCGGTCGTGGTTCCGACCCCGGTCCCGCCGACCGCGCGCTGAGTGTCGCGAGACCGGTGGATCGGCGAAACCGGTTCACACGTCGAGGATCTTGCCCGGATTGAGCAATCCGTGCGGATCCAGGGCGTGTTTGAGTCCGGCCATCACATCCACCGCCGCGCCGTGCTCGTCGCGGAGATATTTCTTCTTGGCCAGGCCGATGCCGTGCTCACCCGACGCGGTACCGCCCACGGCGAGTGCGTGCCGCACCACCGCGTCCGAGAACTGGAGCGCGACAGGGAGATTCGCGTCGGTGTACGGCACCACGACGTGCACGTTGCCGTCGCCGATATGTCCGGCCACGCTGATGTCCAGGCCCAGCTCGTCCCCGAGGCGGGTCGCGGTGCCGACGGCGTCGGCGATGCGGGAACACGGTACGGCGGTATCGGTCACCAGGAACCGGTGTCCGGGACTGCGGGCCTTGAGCGCGAAGAACAGCCGGTGGCGGTCCTCCCACAGTGCGTGTCGCTCGGTGTGGGTGCGGGCCACGGTGATGGCGGTCGCGCCGTGTGCCCGGACGATGCGGTCGATCTCGCGCTCGCCCGCGTTCGCCGCCGCGGCCGAGCCCGTTTCGAGATCGATGAACAGCGCGGGCGCCTCGGCGTAGCGGGTGCCGCGTAAGTCGTTGATCGCGGCCACACTCGCCGTGTCGACGAACTCGAGCCTGCTCACCGGGAGCGCGAGACCCAGCATTTCGACCGCCGCGTCCACCGCGGCGGCCACGGTCGGGAACGAGATCCGAACCGAGGCAAGGCATTCGGGAATCGGATGCAGCCGTACGGTCAGCTCGGTGATGATCGCCAGCGTCCCGGCCGACCCGATCAGCAGACTCTTCAGGTCGTAGCCGCTGGCTGACTTGCGCACCGCCCGGCCCAGCCGCATCACTCGGCCGTCGGCGAAAACCGCCTGCAGGGCAACGACATTGGCGCGCATGCCGCCGTATCGCACACTGGTCGTGCCGCTGGCGTTGGTGGCCGCCATTCCGCCCAGGGTGGCGTCCGCGCCGGGATCCACGGTGAACTGGAGGCCGAATTCGCCGGCCGCCGTGTTGAGCCGGGTCCGGGTCACCCCCGGCTGCACGGTGGCGGTGAAATCCGCGGGCGAGATGTCCAGGATCGAATCCGCCTGTGCCAGATCGAGAATCAGCTCGTCCCCGCGCGCGAGCAGATGCCCTTCCAGACTGGTGCCCGCGCCACGCGGGATGAGCGGGGTGCGCGAGTCGCGCGCCCAGGCCATCACCGCGAGCACATCGTCGAGACCGGTCGCGTAGGCGACCCCGCGCGGGCGGCTGCCGCGGCGGCCGGTCTCGTCGGCGACGAACTGATCGAGCACCGCCGCGCGGGTGTCGATCGGAATCGGCGGCCCGTCGAAGGAGGTGGTCATCCGCGCTCGAGCACGGTGGTGACCAGCATGGTGTGATCCTCCATGCGCCGGGTCACCGACCAGCCGAGTTCGGCGAACGCCGCCTCGTACTCCTGCTGCGTCCACAACTGCACGCCGGTGATCGTGTGGTAGATCTCGTAGGTCGGCGAGAACCAGGGCTGCTGGGTCCACTGGTCGGCCTCGAGCAGATAGCCGTCGCCGATGACCAGGCGGCGCACGTTCGGGAACCACTCCATCCAGCCGCGCAGCACCGCGGCGATCCCCGCACCGTCACTGGCGAGTTGGTGCAGCAGGAAGAACGACATGGCGGTGGTGACGCTGTCCCGGTCGACCCGCGCGAGCCAAGCGGGAGGTTCGGCCTCGGGCTGTACCGAACCGGCCAGCAGCGTGACCCGATCGGTGAGGCCCAGCCCGGCCAGGACCGTGGTGGCCTCGTCGATCACCTCGGCCTCGATGTCCACGCCCAGGAACCGCTCGTGCGGTGCGATAGCGGCCAGGGCCTGCACCCGTCCGGAGTCCGCGCAGCCGAGATCGATGGTGCAGCCCGGGGTTTCGTCGGCGGCGATGGCCGCGCCGATACCGGCGAAGATCTCCGGGCGTCGCCGCGCGATATCGGTGCAGGCGCGCGCGACCTCACCGGGTTCGGTTGCGGCGGGGATGAATTCGTCCAGGGCGGCCTCGGACAGCTTGCGGAAGGTGGGTTCCCAGCCGCGCACCGCGCACCGGACGAAACCGCGGTTCTTGCCGACGTCGTGCCCGGTGTGGGTGAGGTGGTAGCTGTGGTTGCGGCGGACCAGGAATCCGGCCCGCACCAGCCCGACGGCCACGGCCTGCTGGATGCCGGTGGTGGGCACGATGGTGTTGCCGCCCAGCAGCGTCGCCCACCAGCCCCAGTCGTCGGCGGCCACGATGAGCTGTCCGGCCGTCTGCCCCTCGATGACGTCGCGGATGGTGAATTCGGCTACGGCGGAACGGGTATGCACGAGTGGAGTTGCTGCGGTCATGATGGAATCTCCCTCAGTATGCGGCGATCGCGATCGCCTGGATTTCGATGAACAGCCCCTCGATGGGCAGGGTGGTGACGGTGGTGGTCCGCGCCGGTGCGGCTGACTCGAAAAACTTTGCGAAGGCTGCGTTCCAGGATGCGAACCACTGCCGGTCCGACAGGTAGCAGTCCAGTTTCAGGACCTGTGCGCGGCTGCTGCCCGCCGCGTCGAGTGCGGCGTCGAGCTGGTCGAAGACGATTGCCGCCTGTTCGTCGAAGGTGGTGGCGGACACCGTCATCGAGGCGGTGTCGATCGCGGCCAGCCCGGAGGTGAAGACCAGCCCGGCGCCGGTGCGCGCGGCGGGGAAGGGAGCGTTCACGGGACTGTTCTCCTGTCGCGTGCCGGTGGTGTCCGGATGTCGGTGCGGCCCCGGCCCCTCATGCCGGGGCCCGCACGATCCGGGTGTGGTCGATATCGCCGAGAGTGGCTGCGCCGGAAAGGATCATCAGCGTGCGCAGCTCCTCGTTCAGCAGGGCGAATACCCGATCGACGCCGGCCTCCCCGGCGGCGGCGAGGCCGTAGATGGCGGCCCGGCCGATGATGACGGCGTCGGCCCCGAGCGCGAGCGCCAGGTAGACGTCACTGCCGGTGCGCACGCCGCTGTCCAGCAGGATCGGCAGCTCCGGGCCGACCGCCGCGCGGATGCTCGGCAGCATGTCGAGACTGGCCGGAGCCGGATCGAGTTGTCGGCCACCGTGATTGGAAACCACCAGGGCCGAGGCGCCGATGGCCAGGGCGCGTTCGGCGGCGGCCGGGGTCAGAATGCCCTTGGCGATCCACGGCAGGCCGAAATCCTTCGCCGCGTCGGCGAGCTGATCCCAATCCCACACCGCGCCACCCTGTTTGAGCAGCTGACCGAACACCTCGGCGACACCCGGCGCGCCGTTCTCACCGGTCAGGTTGCCCGCGAACAGGCGTTGATCCGGGTCGAAGCGATTGCCCATATTGCGCGTACGGAATCCGCCGACCGGGCAGTCCACGGTGATGCACAGCGCCTCGAAACCGTTGTGCGCCAGGCGTTGTGCCTCGGTGGGTGCGTGACCGAACGGGTGTAGCTGGGCGATGCGCGCGGCACGTGGTGCGGCGGCGTGCACCCGTTCGTAGGAGAAGCTGCCCGCCTCGGGCACGATCGAGAGTGCGCCGTGCTGTTGTGCGGCCCTGGCGACCGCGAGGTGGCCCTCGGCGTGGAAGAGGGCGTCACCGCCGAACGGCGCGGTCAGGATCGGCGTGTCGAGTCCGAGGCCGAGCAGTTCGGTGCGGGTCGAGGGCGTGCCGACCCCGCTCATCGGTGCGGGCAGGATGCGCCAGCGGTCGAAGGCGGCGGTATTGGCGCGCAGCGTGATCTCCTTGCCCGCACCGCCTTCGACGAAGTCCAGCACGTCCGGGGGCAGGATCGCGGCGGCGGCGCGGTGGATCTCGTCGAGGGTGCCGAAGTCGACCCGGGTGGGGTAGAAGCTGTCGAGTTGTGCGGTCACGCGGCACCTCCGGCCACGGCGGCCTCACCCGTGGTGGGCTCGCCGGTGGTGGACTCGGCCGGGGCGGCGGGCGTCCCGACGGTCGAATGTCTGCGGCCGTAGGTCAGGTACAGCACCACGCCCGCGGCACTCCAGATCACGAACCGCAGCCAGGTGAGCGGGGCGAAGGTGGTTGCCAGCCAGGCGCATCCGGCGATGGCGAGGATCGGGACCAGCGGCATGAGCGGCGTGCGGAAGGGCCGGGCCCGGCCGGGATCGGTGCGGCGCAGGATCATCACACCCAGCGCCACGATGACGAAGGCGAACAGCGCGCCGATATTGACCAGTTCGGCCACGGTGCCGATGGGCAGCAGTCCGGCCACCACCGCGATCACCACGCCCAGCACCAGGCTCAGTCGCACCGGCGCCCCGCGAGATCCGGTGCGGCACAGCGCCTTGGGCACCAGGCCGTCGCGGGCCATGGCGAACACCAGCCGGGTCTGACCGTAGAACACCATGAGCAGGCCCTTGGTGAGCGCGATCACCGACGCGACCAGAATCACCTTCCCGATCCAGCCCGCGCCGATCGCGGCCAGCGCCGTGGCCACCGGTGCGGCGTTGTTCAGGCTGGAATACGGTGCGACACCGGTCAATACGGCGCTGACCGCGACATACAGAACGGTCGCGACGATGACCGACCCGATGATGCCCCACGGCAGATCCCTACGCGGATTACGGGTTTCCTCCGCCGAGGTCGCCACCACGTCGAATCCCAGATAGGCGAAGAAGGCCAGGGCGGCTCCCGCGGCGATGCCGTTCACTCCGAATGGCATGAACGGCGCCCAATTTCCCGGATGCAGATGCGGCGCGCCGATCGCGACGACCAGCGCGAGTACACCGATGGTCAGCGCGACAAGGGTTTTCACCACGACGGCGGCGAGTTTCACCTCGAATACGAGTACGGCCACGATGACGCCGACGATTATCACCGCGGGCAGGTTGATAACTCCGCCGTCGCTGGGCCCGCCGGAAATGGCTTTGGGAAGCGTTGCGCCGAACAATGATTCGAGCATCGCGCGGAACAGTCCCGACCATCCGATCGCGACCGCCGCGGCGGCCACGGCGTATTCGAGCAACAGATTCCAGCCCACCAGGAATGCGGGCACCTCACCCATGGTCGAATAGGTGTAGGTGTACGCGCTGCCGGATACCGGTGTCATCGACGCCAGTTCGCTGTAGCACAGCGCGACGAGGACGCAGATCGCCCCTGCCAGCACGAACGACAGGATGATCGAGGGTCCGGCCTTGGTCGCGGCGGCCACTCCGGTGGTCACGAAGATGCCCGCGCCGATGATGGTGCCGACCCCCATCGCGATCAGATCCGTGCGGCCGAGGCTGCGTTTCAGTGTGCCGCCGGTACTTTCGGCGGAAGCGATCGATGCCTCGGTGCTGCGGACGCGGAACGGGTTCGTCCGGGGTGTGCTCGAGGGGCCGGTGCGGGTGGGTGCTGCCATGATCGGAATCCATTCGCTGGGAATGTATTTGGTTGTGCTGTATTCAGTGAAGCAACCTGATTTTGTGTTCCGGTGAACGCAGGTAACGAGCCCGTTTCGTGTTCAACCTGAAATATGTTGTCGTCCAATGTATTCGGGCACGAGAAAGGCGCACGGTTCCGATTCCGTGCGTGCTGCCGCAAATGCTGTTTCCGGTGAAAACTTCGGCGAGCGGACGATGCTCGGTGAAGCGGCGGAATGTGGTGCGGGGCGGTTATGCGATTGTCGAGGTCTGCGAAACGGGGGTGGGTGTCGCGGCGCGCCGCATTGCGCGTCGGCGAATGATCAAGGTGGCCAGGGTGATTCCGGCGAGCACGACCGCCGCGGCGAGTACCGCGTCACGCATCGACCCGACGGTGGCGACGACGCCCAGTGCGACGGTGCCGACCGCCGCGCACAGGTAGGCCACCGCGGCGAAGCGCGAGGCGATCCGGGCATGTCGATCCGGCGTCGCGGCGGCGCTGACGATGCGCAATCCGGTGCGATAGGCGATGCCCTGACCGCATCCGGCGACCGCGCCGCCGCACAGCAGCAGCGGTAGGCTCGGAGCCCAGGAGACCGCGGCGGCGATCGCCACCCCGGCGATGATGATCAATTGCGCCGCAACAGGTTCGGCGGGCAGCACCCGGGGCGGCAGGGCGCGCTGGGCGAGCCAGGCGCAGACCAGATACAGCGTGACCGGCAGTGCCAGCAGCATCAGATTGCGGGTGCCCAGCAGCTCTGCGCCGTAACTGGGCAGCAGCGCGACCACCAGACCGGCGGAGACCCATGCGGCGATTCCGGTGAGATATCCGGCGAGCGGCGGCTCGTCCGCGGCAGGCGCGTGCGCGGTGCCGCGCTCGACGGCCGCGGGACGCACACCGCGATCGGACAGCACGACCAGTGTCGCGAGCCCGAGCGTGATCGCGTGCACCAGGTACACGGTCACCCCCGGCGCGGGCAGATACTGCGCGAGCGCGGCCGCGGCGAATGTGCCCAGCGCGGAACCGAATACGGTCGCGGTCGCCAGCGCCGTGCGGCCCCGCTCGCCCCGGCGCTCCAGGATCAGTCCGGCGAGCGAGCCGGTGACCAGCCCGACCGAGAGTCCGGCGCAGATCCGCGCCAGGCAGGCGAGCCAGGCCGAATGCGCCAGTGCCATGGCCAGATCCGCGCCGATGCCGCAGGTGCTGCCCAGCGCGATCCGCCACCACCAGCCCTCGCGGGTGGGCGGCGTGCCGAGCAGCGACAACGTCGGGGTCAGTGCGAACAGGTACGCGGCGAAGATGACGGTGATGAGCAGCGGCGCCAGCGCCCATGCGTGCCGGTAGTACGGCATCATGCCGGTCGCCATGTTCGGCTGCGCCATGATCAGCACCAACAGCGCGCCCGGTGCCGCTACCCGCATCTCAACCCCTAAGTGAGCACATCTTCTCGTTTCGAGGATAGATAACTGAGAAGAACTTCTCTACTCGAACATGGAAACTGGCAGTTCCCCGTGAGTTTCCGACCCACCCGCTCGGGCGGTCCGGCGGCTTGTGCAGGATGGGATCGTGGCCGTGAACACCCGCAGCGATGCCCAGCGCAGCCGAGTGCTGCTGGTCGACGGGGTGCACACCCTGTTGCGGACGGGCCGGGTCGGCTTCTCGATTCCCGAACTCGCCGCCGTGTCGGGTGTCGGCGTGGCCACGGCCTACCGGCACTTCCCGACCCCGCAGGACGCCATGGCCGCCTTCCACCGCCGGGCGATAACCCAACTGCTGGAAGCGTTCTCACAGATCGGCCCCGGTGACCCGAACATCGGCCCGCGCGGCGATTCGCTCGACCGATTCCGGCTGTTCTGCGCGGCCTGGGTGGAACAGTCGATGCAGTGGGGCTCGGCGGTGCGCTACATCCGCAGCAGCAGCGGATTCATCGAGCGGCTCGCCGGCGGCGACGAGGCCATCACCGATCTGCACGACATCCTCGCCGGGGTGCTCGCGGCGCTGGTCGATGACGGTCGAGCACCGGACCTGGACATCACGTACGCGGTGCTGTTGTGGATCACCATCTTCGACGAACGCGTCGTCTACGACCTGGCCGAGCATCGGCGCTGGAGCGCTGCGGAGATCTGCGAGCACCTCACCCGTGCGGTCGCGGGGGCGCTCGGTGTCGGCGGGGGAGTCCCGCGCGGCTGAAATGAGCACGCACGGGGGCTCTTGCACACGATCATCGCTGCCGCTGCCGCTGCCGCTGCCGCTGCCGCTGCCGCTGCCGCTGCCGCTGCCGCTGCCGCTGCCGCTGTCGCTGCTGCTGCCGCCGTTGCTGCTGCCGCCGCTGACGGTTCTGGTCGGTGTCACATTGTCGGTGTGGTGGCGGCGCAGGGGCAATCTGGCGGTACCGGGCATCGCGCACGCCTTCAACGATGCGGTCCGCCAGGCATTGCTGTCCGGGCACTGACCGTCAGGACGTGAGTTCCATTGCCTCGTCCAGGGTTATGGCTCCCTCGACGGTGTGCGGTACGCGACGGCGGCCCGGCGACCCCAGGGCGGTGGTCAGGTCCGAGCCGTCGTGTTCGGCGAGCAGATCACGCGAGTCCCACACCAGAAGTGTTGCGCTGACGGTGTTCTCGGCGGCGGAGTGGGCCAGGTCGTAGTGGGCGCAGGCCGGGACGTGGTCGTAGGTGATCCACAGGTCGTAGCCGGTCATGAACAGGTCCAGGTCGAAATCGACCGACAGGCCCAGCAATTCGCTGCGGCCGTTGTCGTCGACACCGGCGAACGCCTCGTCCAGGGCGAGCAGGCGGGGGGCCTGCGGATCGGCCGAATCGAGCAGGACGTGGGCCGCGGCGAACAGCGGAAGGTGCAGGGACACAGACTGTTCGCCGCCGGACAGGGCGCTGTGCCGGGCCACGGTGAGCCGGTCCTCGGTCCCGTCGGCGGTGACCAGGGTGAACGAGAACGCGCGCCAGGTCCGGTAATCCAGTGTGGTGGCCAGGATTTCGGGATAGGAGCGTTCGGGGTGCGCGGCGCGCGCGGCCCGGATCTCGGCGGCGAAGTGCGCGCGGACGGTGGCCAGATCCTCCGGGCTCAGCTCGGAGGCGTCCCGGTCGAGCAGTTTGCAGACCGCGCGGGCGGACTCGGACAGCCCGTCCGCCAGCACCCAGTGCACGCCGATGGTATTGCCCGAGGACATCCGGCGCTGCCGCATCTCCGAACCCATGCGGGTGATGAGATCGCGTGCGTCACTGGTGCGTTCGTGGATCTGCTGAGCCAGTCCGGTCAGCAGCGCGTCCTCGAGGATGCGGCGTTCGGCGTCGGTGAGCAGCAGTTCCTGATCCGAGCGGGCGCCGGCGATGCGGTCGGCGAAATCGGCGAGCGCGGCGGCGCCCTGATCGTCGTGCACCTGCACGACGGTGAGGCCGTCGGCAGCGTCCCACTGCAACCGGTAGTCCTGCCGGGCCGCGGCCAGCGCCGCGTCGAATTCCTGTAGCGCCGCGGTCACCGCGCTGCGGGTGGACTTGCGCGCCGCCTCACCCGCGCGCACGGAAGCCGTTGCCGCACACAGCCCGTCGAACAGTTCGTGCACCTCCTCGGGCAGCACCCGCGGAGTGGTCTCGGGTCCGCCGGTCTCGATCCGGTACAGCAACTGCTCCGGCGTCGACCAGGCCGCCTCGGTACTCGGCCAGCGGCAGTGCTCGGGTGCGCCCAGCAGGCTCAGCAGATCCGGACGGGCATAGGGCGCAAGGTGTTTCACGTCGGCGAGCAGTTCGGTCAGGGCGGTGCCGAGCGAATCGTGCGCGGCCCGGTAGGCTCCTTCGGCCGAACCCACCGCCTCGATCGCGTCCGAGGCCGCCTTGCGGGCGGTCTTCTGCTCGGCCCGCGCGGACTCGATCCGCATCCGGGCCTGTTCGAGTTCGCGATCGATATCGGCCGCACCCGCGCCCAACGCCTCGCGCAACGTCTCGAGCTTGCGCGACTGCTCCTCGTACCCGGCCCGCGCCGATTCGGCCTCCTCGGCGAAAGCCTCTGCGAGATCCCGGGATTCGGTGAGGCGATCCTCGCTTTCGCGGGCCCGCTCGTGATCGCGCAGATGATCCCCGCGCAGCCGCAGCAGGGCGGTGCCGGTGTTCTCGAAATGCCGGATGGCCGCGGCCAGGGCATCGAGTTCGGCCGGATCGCGCGGTGCGCGGTGCGCGGCCGCGACGCCGCGCACCTTCTTGTCGGCGGTGGTGAATTCGGCGACCGCCTGGTCCAGATCGCTCTCGGACTGCGCCGCCGATTCGGCCCGTGACCGCAGCATGCCCGCGGCCTCGGCGACCGCGCGCAATGCCGAGGTGACCGCGTGGGTGCGAGGCAATGCCTTGGCGGCAGCGGTGATTCGAGCCAGCTGCGCGGTCGCGTCCCGCTGCTGCGCGGCCGCTTCCCGCTCACTGGCCTGCGCGGTCGCCACGGCAGCGGCGAGTTCGGTCAGCCGCAGCTCACGGCGGCGGGCGCGGGCGGTGGCACCGATGAACTCGGCATGCGGTTTGGTGTGGCGGCCCAGTTGCACGCCCTGGCGGTATCGGCCCTCCGCGTCGATCATCACCGGGGAAGTGTCACCCTCGTGAGTGACCTTCTCGGACAGGGCGATCGAGGCCAGTACGCCCGCGACCACCTCGCGAGGAACCGTCAGCACATCCGAATCGTCCTCGACGACAAGCACATCGGCCAGCGTCCGCCCCGACGGCCGCTGCTCCGGCGGCAACGGCACCAGGAACTGATCCGAATCATGCTGCGGCAAATCGTCTTCCGGAGACACCCAGCCGTCCAGCAGATCAGCGGCCTGCAACGCCGCTTCGAGCCCCGCGGCCTGCTCGGCCGAGACGTCCTCGGCGAAACGCACCAGCCGCCACAGCGGCGCACCCGCGCGATCGACCCGCGAATCGCTGCGAGCGGCGAAAGACGGTGGGGCGTCCTCCTTCTCGGCCGCCACCCGATCCCGCTCGGCCCGCAATTCGGCGATCCGGGTCGTGGCCTGTTCGGCGGCGGCGCGGGACTGCTGCCGTTGCGCGTGGATCTGCTCGGTGAGCGGTTCGGTGTGCTCGGCGAGCACCTCGGTGAGGGTGGCCGCGTCATCCGAACCCGCCGCGGCCAGCGCGGTATCGAGTGCCTCGAACAGTCCGGCCTGCACCGGTTCGTGCACCTCGCGGTGGGTTTCCCACCAATCACGCAGTGCCGCGGCGGTATTCGATCGCGCCAGCGTCACGGTGGCCTCGGCTTCGGCGAGCGCGGCCGCGGCGGTGTCGCGCTGTTCGATCGCGCGCTGCGCGGCCCGTTCGGCCCGGGTGCGTCCCGCGGCGGCGGTATCGACCGAGGTCAACGCCTGCCGCACCGCCCGTACATCGGCGTCGCGCTCCTCGGCGTGACTGCGCACGGTCGTGGTGAGCTGTTCGGCACGGGCCTGCTCGGGCAGCGCGGACCACGCGATACCGGCCTCCTCCGCCGCCGCGCGCAACTCGTCCTCACCACGGGACAGCGCCGCGGTCGCGGATTCGACTGCGGCGCGGGAACGTTCGGCCTCCTCGGCCCGCTGATCGACGGCCTGCTGCGCCTTGGTCGCCTTGTCGCGATGCACCGCGGCGGAGGTCTCCAACCTGCGCACCGCGTCGGCCAGATCGTCGAGTTGCTGCTTGCCCTCGTACGCGCTCGAACGCTGGAGCGTCTCCCGATCGGTCAGCGCCTGCTCGTAGCCCCGGTCGGCGGCCTCGGCGCGTTCCTCGGCGGCGGTGCGCTCACCCTCGCGACGCTGCCGCAACGCCGTGGCCGCGAACAACGCGGTACTGCCGTGCGTCACCGCGTCGATGCGCGCGCTGACCTGATCCGCATCGCTCTTCGCCTGCACCGCAAGGTATTTGCGATACACCCCTACGAACGCGCGGGTCGCGGTGTCGGCCTGCACCAGCCCCTCGAGCGTGCGGCCGACCTCCTCCATATCGCTGAACGAGCGTGCCGCGTCCAGGATGAGCTGTTCGTCCAGCGGCCGTAGACCGTCGGTGAGCGCCTGCGAGAGCCCACGCGGATCGAGATTCTTGGCCAGTTGCGGACGACGCAGTGTCAGAATGAGATTGATCAGCTGATCGAAGCGCTGCACCCCGAGCCCGAACATGCGCGCGTCGATCGCCGCGCGATAATCCACCGGGCGGTCGGTGATCGCGTCGGTGCCGATCTGTTCGGCCAACTGCTTGCGGGTCAGCGGCCGATCGTCCGGCCCGATCAGCGAGAAGTCGACACCCACCCGCCCGTCGGCGACGAAATACCAGCGCGTCACCTTGTCCGAGGACCGGGTCGCGCGCATCCCGATGCCGACGGTGACGACCTCCGGATCCTCGCGCCGCCCGCGCGCGAACTCCATCCACACGTACGAGTACGCCGATTCCTGCTTGCGGTACAACAGATTCGACTTCATCGTGCGTTCCTCACCCGCGAACGGGTTGAGCCGACGCGGTTCGATCCGCCCGTCGAACACGAACGGGAACAGCACCTCGAGCCCCTTGGTCTTACCGGACCCGTTGGGCCCGCGCAGCACCAGCCGCCCGTCGGCGAAACAGAACTCCTGGTCGCGGTAGTCCCAGAGGTTGATGATGCCCGCCCGTGTGGGTACGAATCGGACGCCGCCGTGGATGAGCTCCATCAACTCCCCTTCTGTGCCGGATAGGCGTGGTCGCCGAGCGCGGTCGCGGAGGCGAACAGCTCGCTCTTGGCGCGCGTGCGGACCGTGACGACCGCGCCGCGGTACCGGGCCAGCGCGGGCAGGATCAACAGGACGGGCTCGGAAACCGTTCCGCCGGAACCCGTTTCGTCGGTGATCGGTTCGACCAGATGCAGCCGTTCGAGCAGCGCGAGGACCTCCCGGGTCAAGCCGGGGACATCGGCCTGCCACTGCGCGGCGAACGTGGACCCGTAGCGATCGGTGAGGGCCTGGACGGTCTCGTGGATCCAGGACATCGGTACGACCGGATGATCCGGTTCCTCGCCGGGCTCGTCCGACTCGTCGAGATCCTCCGAATCATCCTGTGCGGCAGCGGGATCGGGTGAGACGACCAGCGGGTCGAACACCGTCGACTCCGGAATCGCCTCGTCCAGCGCGTCGGCCAGCGTCCTCGCCGGTGCGGGACGGCGCCGGCGTTCGACGGGATTGTCGATGTCCAGCACCAGATCCGCGATCTCACCGATCAACAGCAGCGCGACCTGCGCGAGCGTTCCGGTGCTCGGGAACCGCACATCGGACAGCCGCCCCGAGGTATCGATCAACGCCACCCCCTCGGCGCGCCGCTCGGCCCGCAACCCGGTCAGCAACTCCACCTCGGCGACGACCTTCTCCGTACCCAGTTGCGCCCGTTCGGATTCGGTCAGCTCCCGCGCGTACACCACCGGCCGCTCGACCAGCGCCCGCCGCACCCGACGGGCATCCGCGGCCCGCCCCTGCGCCGTGGAAGCGACTGTGCCACCGTCGGATTCGTCCTCGAACAGCCCGCGCACACTGCGCAGGTGCTGCAACACTCGCGGCGGCCGGAAGATCGCGAAGACCACGGCCCGATCGATGTCGTAGAGCGCCTCACCGGCTTCGGGATCCGCGGCCCAGCCCCCGGCGTCACCATCGGCGAGGGTCAGCGCACCGCGCGCGCCCAACCAGGCCACGGCATCGACGAACGCGTCACGATCCGCGGCCCGATCGGTGGACAGTTCGAGCCCGTCGACCCGCGTCGCATAGGAGGCGACCTGATCGGCCAACTCCGACAACGTCACCTGATCACCGGCCCGCCCGAGCGCGGCCAGCGCCAGCGACAGATACGCGTAGCGCCGCCGATCGAATACCCGATCACCCGGCGTGCGCGCCGGACGCCCGGAATCGAGCCGATCCAGCACCGGGAACAACCGGGCCGTGGTCTCGGTGACCTCGAGCCGGTAGCCGAACAGTTCGGCCATGTCCTCACGCAGTTCGGTGGCCCAGCGCCGCAGCAGCGGCAGCGCGATCCGGTCCGGATAACTGCGCGTGACCAGGTGGTTGGCCAGGATCACCCGCGCGGCCCGCTGATAGTTGTCCAGCGCGAGCGAATCTATGGTGCGAGCGTGGATCACGACCGCACCTCCGTGGAAGACGTTCGGGCCCTGCCGTTCTCACGGATCTCCAGACGGCGGTTGTTCAGATGCAGCAGCCCGCGCGCGGTCCGCACCACGGTCGAACCGGGATGTTCGGACACCGTGAGCGTGACCCCGCTGTCCGAACCGGTGGTCCCGGTCCGTCCGCTGACCGGCACCCACGCGGTCGAGGCCGCGTCCAGCAGGCGCAGCAGCACCTCGGTCTCACCGTCGTCCAGCACCCGCTCGTGCAGGTCGGCGCCGGCCAGCGACTGTGCCGCGGCCGATCGCGCGCGCTGCGCCTCGAGCTGTGCCTGCCGCAGCCGCCGCATCCCCGCGTCGTTGCGCACGATGCGCGAGGGCGCTCCCGGCGACGGCGGCCGCCCGGTCTCGGCGAGTGTGCGCGCGATCTCCAGAGGCGGTGCGTCCCACCAGGATCGGCTCGCGGGAATGACATCGGCGTCGGGATGTTCCATCGACAGATGCCGCGGCCGCCCCAGCCCGAAGACCGCGTCGAACAGGGCGTGCGCGCTCTCGGTGGTCGGCGCGGCGGTGAACCAGCCGGCCAGATGCCGCAGCGCGGATTCCCGGCTCACCCCGCCCTTGCGGGTCTCGGTGACGCGGCGCAGCAGCGACAGCACCGCGGCGATCGCGCTCATCGTCGCATCGCGCAACCGCTCGGCCTCGGTCTGCCCCGTCCCGGACCGCGGCTGGGCATCCGAATTCCCTTCGCCCGCAGCGATATCCGCGGCGGTGGCGACGAACCAGCCACGCAGCCCGCGCCAGCGATCCCGCCAGTCCTCCCGGCGATCGGCGACGCTGAGCAGCACCCGCTCGTCGCACGCCCCGGCCCGCGCGATCATCTCCTCGACGCCGGTCTCCTCCACCTCGGCGATCGCGGCGGCCAGCCGCGGGGCGAAGCGCGCGAGGTCCATACTGAATTCGCGCATGTGCGCGAGCAACGCATCCTTGTGTGCCAGAAAGGATTCCGGTGTCGCCTCGGTGGTGCGCACCAGATCGCCCAGCGTCAGATAGAAGTGCGCGGCCCGGTCGGCCAACTCGGACAGGGTGGTGTCCAGACGCTTCAGGATGCGGTAGACGCGTTCGGCGTCACCGGTGCGATTGGCATGGGCCAGGGCCTGCAGGTCGGTCAGCAGCTCCGGCAGCACCAGCCGGGACAACGCCGCCTCGTCCAGCCGCGCGCCCAGCACCTCCGAGACCGCGCGATAGGCGTGGAACCCACCCTGCGAGAACTGATAGACGAAGTGCCGGTTGCGATACTCGGCCAGGGTCGCCGCGCGCGTCCCGTCGTAGCTGCGCTCGAGCACACCCCACTGATGCAGTTGTTCCAGCAGCGGACCCACCTCGACGGAGGACAATCGCGGCGCGCCCGGAAACCGGGTCAGCGCCTCGGCCACATCGCTGGCGTGCAGCAGCACCACATACGCGGCGCGGGCCTGATCGAACGCCCGCAGCACCCACAGGTACTCCCCGCGCTTCTCCGCCGTGGCGAAGGTGAACAGCCGCAACCGATCCTCGGCTGCGGCGGCATCGATACCCGCCGGGGCGAACACCACGCGACCGCGGGGGAGCGCCGCACCGTCGAACAGTGCCCCGGGCGTCGCGCCGGGGGCCGGATCCTGCGATGACCGGCGTGTGCCGGGGTCCTCCGGGGCCGTTCCGGAGGTGCGCGGCACCGCGGACCCACCCTCGGACGTCGCGGACGCGGCGTCGGGCAGCAATCCTTCAGCGGACTCGGTCACCGGGTCGAGGGTAATACCGATGCCCGCACGGCCACGCGGCGTCCCCGGCATCGGCGCGCCGAGCCCGCGCCGGCGATCAGGACGTGGGCACCGCGACGGCCGAACGTTCGACGGTGAGCAGGCTCTCCTCGTTGTGTTCGGCGTGATACGCGCGCCCACCGCCGTTGATACCGAACAGTCGCTTGGACCACAGCAGCCACAGCACCGCGACGATATTGATCAGCAGCGCACCCGCGCGCACCACCGTGATCTTCTCGGTCAGCTCGTAGATCTCCAGCGGCAGGAAGATGGCGGTCGCGATCACCGCGAAGTACTCACCCCAGCGCTGCGCCAGCCACAACCCGATCGCCTCGATGAATTCGATCGCCGCGTAGGCCAGCAGGCCCACCGCGATCAGGGTGAGCATCGTCGGCGAGAGCTTCCAGCCCTGTTCGATGAAGTGCACGATCTTCGAATTGCTCGGATCCCAGCCGAGCTGATCGGCCAGCGGCTGGATCAGCGGCATCTCCTTGTCGAATGCCGCGTGCAGCTGATGCTGCGAATTGCGCACCTTGAACACCCCGGCCCCGAGCACGACGAAGGCCAGACCGCGCACGATCCGCTCGATCGCCAGGAATCGCAGGATGAACCGGTCCCGCAGCAGCCGCCCGCGCGGCACCTCCGGCGCTTCGTCGGCCGGTCCGCTGCCCGCCGGATCCCCGACGACGAAGGTGCCGCAGCGCAGGCAGCGCCAGGCGACTCCCGCCGGAGTCGAAACATGCAGGCGCGCAGCGAGTTCGGTCTCATCCGGCGCGTAGGTGGCATGCCCCCGCCATGAGCAGGACCGCAAACTGAAATCCATTGGGGGAGAGTAACAAGCCCCGGCTACGCCGTCGCCAGCTCACGGAGTTGATCGAGGTAGGTGTGGGTGCGTGGGTCGTCGGGGTAGTGCTCGATCATCTCCCGGGCGGTCTCCCCGGCTATCCACATCAGCGACGGCAGGGAGCGGCGGGTGCCGGTGAAGGCGCGCACGCCCTCGTCCACGGCCAGATCCAGTTCGCCGTCGTGCACGGCCGCCACGGCCAGCGTCAGCCGGGCCTCGGCGACGCGCATGGGTTTGAGCACGGTGTCCCCGGGGCCGGTGGACGTCCGGATCACCTGGCGCGCGTGGGCGCGGGCCAACTGGTCGTCCCCGATGACGCGGCTGCAATCCATGGCGTAGAAATCGAGTTTCTCCGGGTCCACGACGAAATGGTTGTCCAGATTGGCCGGATGATCCAGGCGGTCCAGGATCGCCCGGCCCCGCCGCAACGCGGCCTCCATCGCCCCGCGATCACCCAGGCGCGCCCACCCCTTGGCCTGCTGCGCGGCGAGCTGCACCCCCACCGCGAGTTGCTGAGTGCTTGCCAAAGCGGCGTCGGCGGCGTCGATCGCGCCGCGATAGTTGCCCTGCGTGAGCGCGAACCAGGCGGCCATCTCCGCGCCCCAGCCGACGATCTCGGCGTGATCGGCCTCCCGTCCCAGGGACAGCGCCGCCCGGCGGGTCGCCTCGGCCTCGGTGCGCCGACCCAGATCGAAGTCCAGGCAACCGACCAGCAGCGCGACCCATCCGGCCAGCACCAGCACCTCGCGATGCTGCGCGAGGGTCAACCGCGCGTCCAGCAGCGAGGTGATCCGGCGCAGCCACGCGGTGCCCTCGGCGTGCAGGGTGCGCGGATCGCCGCAGGGATATTCGCAGCACAGCCGCTCCGCGGTGATCCGGATGGCGTCCAGGGTGGCCGTCGAGACGTCCGACATGCGCAGGCGGCCGAGGAATTCCAGGGTGTCCATCCCGGTGGAGGACAGCAGCTCGTCGTCCCGGTTGGGGCGGGCCTTGGGGAAGAACGCCGCGGTCACGGTGTCGAAGGCGGCGGCGATGATCGGCGCGTAGAACTCGTCCGGCCGCGACTCGCCCGACTCCCAGCGCCGCCAGTTGCGTAGCAGGGTGCTGTCGGTCGGCAGGTTGTGCGAGGACTTGGCGCGCATCGCGCGCACCGCCTCGGTCTGCGACCACCCCCTGGCGTCTCGCTCGGAACGCATCCTGACAGCCCAGACGGGTCGATCGTCACCAGCGGCCACCCCCCGAGTATCCCACCAGTTAACTCTGGATGGCCCGGATAGGGCATCCGAATGTCAGCGCATTGACATCTGCAATTACATTTGTCGGTGATGCATGCTCGAAGCGGGTCGATTTCCGGCCCGCGCGGTACCGCCGAAACCGGGCACAACCCCGCTCCACGCGGGGGTCCGACAACAGAACAGCGATCCCTATCCAGATCCCAATGGAGGTTCGGGTGGAAGCGTTGATCTATGGGTATGTGCGTGACGAATTGGCCGAAGGCCACTCCGAGGAGCTCGAGGACGCCATGTGCAGCCTCGCCAGCTCCGCGGGGATGTGCTTCGCCGCGACGTTCCATGAATCGACCACCGGCGACGGCACCGCATTCGCGGAACTGACCGCCGAGCTCAAACGCGCCGACGCACATCACGTCGTGGTTCCGTCACTGGAACATCTTGCGGGACAGACGATCCCGCGCGAAATCCTGCTCGCCAAACTGGCCGCGGAAGCAGAGGCACGAGTCTGGACCGTGGACACCTGACACCCGGCGCGATGCCGTGCGCGGACGGCCCGCCGGAACGTTCGGCGGGCCACCGCGGGTGAAATCGGGAACTACAACCCGAAGGTGCCCGGGCCGCCGCGGCGGCGCAGGTACTTCTCGAATTCGGCGGCGATCGCGTCGCCATCGATCTTGGCCATGGCCTCGTTGAGGTCGACCGCCGCGTCGCCGCGTTCCTCCAGGGAGCGGACGTACTCGGTGACCTCGTCGTCGCCCTCGGTCATCTCGTCCACCGCGGACTCCCAGTCCTCGGACTGCGACGGCAGTTCGCCGAGCGGGACCTCGATGTCCAGCACCTCCTCGACCCGATGCAGCAGGGCGATGGTGGCCTTGGGGTTCGGCGGCTGGGAGACGTAGTGCGGCACGGCCGCCCAGAACGACACCGCCGGGACGCCCGCGCGCACGCAGGCATCCTGCAGGACGCCGGTGATTCCGGTCGGCCCCTCGTAACGGGTCTGCTCCAGGCTGAACTGTTCGGCCGCCTCCTTGTTGTAGGCGGTGCCGGTGACGGGGACGGGGCGGGTGTGCGGGGTGTCGGCGAGCAGCGCGCCGAGGATGACCACGGTGGTCACGTGCAACTGTTCGACGAGTTCGAGGATGTCGTCGCAGAAACTGCGCCATCGCATATTCGGTTCGATCCCGTGTAACAGCACCACATCGCGTTCGCTGCCGGGTGGCGAGCACACCGACAGCGTCGTGGAGGGCCACTGGATCTCGCGGGTCACGCCGTCGACCTGGCGGACGGTCGGCCGGTTCACCTGGTAGTCGTAGTAGTCCTCGGAGTCGAGTTCGGCGAGAGGTTCGGCGTCCCAGATCAGTTCCAGATGCTCGATGGCGCCGCTGGCGGCGTCGGCGGCGTCGTTCCAGCCCTCGAAGGCGGCCACGAGCACCGGATCGCGCAACGTCGGCAGGTCCGGATCGGGTGATGCACTGGCGTTCACCCGGTCAGCCTACGGTGTACGGGCCCCGCTGTTCATGGCATATTGCCGAGAGCATGCGCGTGTTGGCCGGGGCGGGGTGCGAATTCCGGGCATACCGTGTGGCGGGCCGACCGGGCCGTCGGTTCGAATGTGGCGCGGACCACTCCGGGCGCCCGTGACCCGGCGCTGTCGGCCAACTTGTCAGCGCCTCCCATTACTCTCTAGTACATGTCTGTGTCCCCCCGCGCCGAGTTCGATACCACCCTGCTCGACACGCTCGCCCGGCGTGTCGTGATCGGAGACGGTGCGATGGGCACCATGTTGCAGGCCGCGGATCTGTCACTGGACGACTTCCGCGGCCTCGAAGGCTGCAACGAGATCCTCAACGACACCCGCCCGGATGTGTTGCGGCACATCCACCGCGCCTACTTCGAGGCCGGCGCGGATGCCGTGGAGACCAACACCTTCGGCTGCAACCTGCCCAACCTGGCCGATTACGACATCTCCGATCGCATCCGTGACCTGTCCGAGCGCGGCACCCGCCTGGCCCGCGAGGTCGCCGACGAGATGGGCCCGAGCGCCGAGGGCACCCCGCGCTACGTGCTGGGGTCGATGGGGCCTGGCACCAAACTGCCGACGCTGGGCCACGCCCCGTTCGCCGCCCTGCGCGACGCGTACACCGAAGCGGCCCTGGGCATGCTCGACGGCGGCGCCGACGCCATCCTGATCGAGACCTGCCAGGACCTGTTGCAGGTCAAGGCCGCGGTGACGGGTTCGCGGCGCGCGATGGTCCACGCGGGCCGCCGGATCCCGATCATCACCCACGTCACCGTCGAGACCACCGGCACCATGCTGGTCGGCAGTGAGATCGGCGCGGCGCTGACCGCGATCGAGCCGCTGGGTGTCGACATGATCGGCCTGAACTGCGCCACCGGCCCCGCCGAGATGAGCGAACATCTGCGGCACCTGTCCAAGCACGCGCAACTGCCGGTGTCGGTGATGCCGAACGCGGGCCTGCCGGTGCTGGGCGCCAACGGGGCCGAATACCCGTTGACGCCGGAGGAATTGGCCGCCGCGCTGAGCGGTTTCGTCTCCGAATTCGGCCTCGCGCTGGTCGGCGGCTGCTGCGGCACCACCCCCGAACACATCCGTCAGGTCGCCGAGGCGGTGCGCGGCACCACCCGGGCCACCCGCGCGCCGGAACACGAGCCGAGCGTGTCGAGTATGTACACCGCGGTCCCGTTCGAGCAGGACGCGTCGGTGCTGATGATCGGCGAGCGCACGAATGCCAACGGCTCCAAGGCATTCCGCGACGCGATGCTGGCCGAGGACTGGCAGCGGTGCCTGGACATCGCCAAGGACCAGACCCGCGACGGCGCGCACATGCTGGACCTGTGCGTCGACTACGTCGGCCGCGACGGCACCAAGGATATGGAGGCCCTGGCCAGCCGCCTGGCCACCGCCTCGACCCTGCCGATCATGCTCGACTCCACCGAAACCCCGGTGCTGCGAGCGGGTCTGGAACATCTGGGCGGCCGCTGCGCGGTCAACTCGGTCAACTACGAGGACGGCGCGGGCCCGGATTCGCGCTTCCAGAAGACCATGGCGCTGGTCGCCGAGCACGGCGCGGCGGTGGTCGCGCTGACCATCGACGAGCAGGGCCAGGCTCGCACCGCCCGGCACAAGGTCGAGATCGCCGAACGCCTGATCGCCGACATCACCGGCAACTGGGGTCTGGCCGAGAGCGACATCATCATCGACACGCTGACCTTCACCCTGGGCACCGGCCAGGAGGAGTCCCGGCGCGACGGCCTGGAGACCATCGAGGCCATCCGCGAACTCAAGCGCAGGCATCCGGAGGTGCAGACCACCCTGGGTCTGTCGAACATCTCCTTCGGCCTGAATCCGGCCGCGCGCCAGGTGCTCAATTCGGTCTTCATGAACGAATGCGTCGAGGCCGGACTGGATTCGGCGATCGTGCACGCCTCCAAGATCCTGCCGATGAGCCGGATCCCGGAGGAGCAGCGCGACACGGCCCTGGATCTGGTCTACGACCGGCGCAGCGAGGGCTACGACCCGTTGCAGAAGCTGATGACCATGTTCGAGGGCGTCTCGACGGCGTCCTCGCGGGCCTCGCGCGCGGAGGAGCTGGCCGCGCTGCCGCTGTTCGACCGGCTCGAGCGCCGCATCGTCGACGGCGAGCGCAACGGTATCGAGGCCGATCTGGACGCGGCGATGGTCGAGGTGCCGCCGCTGCGGATCATCAACGAGACGCTGCTGTCCGGCATGAAAACCGTCGGTGAGCTGTTCGGTTCGGGTCAGATGCAGCTGCCGTTCGTGTTGCAGTCCGCCGAGGTGATGAAGGCCGCGGTCGCCTATCTGGAACCGCATATGGAGGCCACCGACGATTCGGGCAAGGGCCGCATCGTGCTGGCCACGGTCAAGGGCGATGTGCACGACATCGGCAAGAACCTGGTCGACATCATCCTGTCCAACAACGGGTACGAGGTCGTCAACCTGGGCATCAAACAGCCGATCGCGACCATCCTGGACGCCGCGACGGACAAGAAGGCCGATGTGATCGGCATGTCCGGTCTGCTGGTCAAGTCCACCGTGGTGATGAAGGAGAACCTCGAGGAGCTCAACACCCGCGGGGTGGCCGATCAGTTCCCGGTGCTGCTGGGCGGCGCGGCGCTGACCCGCTCGTACGTCGAGAACGATCTGACCGAGGTCTACCGGGGCGATGTGCACTACGCGCGCGACGCGTTCGAGGGCCTGCGCCTGATGGACGAGATCATGACGATCAAACGCGGCGGCGGTATCGATGCCGACAGCCCGGAGGCGATCGCCGCGCGCGAGAAGGCCGCCGAGCGCAAGGCGCGGCACGAACGCTCCAAACGTATTGCGGCCGAACGCAAAGCGGCCGAGGTGCCCGTCGAGGTGCCCGCGCGCTCGGATGTCGCGGCCGAACTGCCCGTGCCGACGCCGCCGTTCTGGGGCAGCCGGGTGGTCAAGGGCCTGTCGCTCCAGGAGTATTCGGGTCTGCTCGACGAGCGCGCGCTGTTCCTGGGCCAGTGGGGTCTGCGCGGCCAGCGCAGCGGCGACGGTCCGAGCTACGAGGAACTGGTCGAATCCGAGGGCCGCCCGCGCCTGCGGTACTGGCTCGATCGGCTCACCGCGGGGGGTGTGCTCGCGCATGCCGCGGTCGTCTACGGGTATTTCCCGGCGGTCTCCGAGGGCGACGAGGTGATCGTGCTGAGCGAACCGGATCTCGGTGCGCCCGAACGTTATCGGTTCGCATTCCCGCGCCAGCAACGCGACCGTTTCCTGTGTATCGCCGATTTCATCCGTTCGCGCGAACTCGCGGCACGAACCGGACAGGTGGATGTGCTGCCCTTCCAACTCGTCACGATGGGCGCGCCGATCGCCGATTTCGCCAACGAGTTGTTCGCCGGGGACAATTACCGCGATTACCTCGAGGTGCACGGTATCGGCGTCCAGTTGACCGAGGCGCTGGCCGAATACTGGCACCGCCGGATTCGCGAGGAACTGGTGCTCGACGGGCACGCGGTGGCCGACGACGACCCCGCCGACGTGCAGGAGTACTTCAAGCTCGGATATCGCGGCGCGCGTTACTCATTCGGCTACGGGGCCTGCCCCGAACTGGAGGACCGGGCGAAACTGGTATCGATTCTCGAATCCGAGCGGATCGGTGTCACACTGTCGGACGAGTTGCAACTGCATCCGGAGCAGTCGACGGATGCGTTCGTCCTACTGCACCCGGAAGCGAAATACTTTAACGCGTAACATATTTGAGTTTCCGGGCTTGCACGCAGAGTGGCAGGGTGGCTCGGCGTGCAAGCGTAGGAGGGGCACGAGAACATGACATCAGACCGGCTGATCGCGGGACGTTACCGGCTGGGCGATCCCATCGGCTCGGGGGCAATGGGGGTCGTCTGGCGGGCCAGTGATGTCCGGCTACGACGAACGGTCGCGGTGAAGCAGTTGCTGCTCGCACCCGGCCTGACGCGGTCGCAGGCGTTGGAAGCCAAGATGCGCGCGATGCGGGAGGGGCGGATCGCGGCGCGACTGCATCATCAGAACGCGGTCACGGTGTTCGACGTCGCGGAGGAGGACGGCCAGCCGTGGCTGGTCATGGAATTCGTCGACGCGCCGAGCCTGGCGACGTTGATGCGGGAGAAGGGGAATCTGGATCCCGAGGAGGTGGCCCGGATCGGCGCGCGCGTGGCCGCCGCGCTGGCCGCCGCGCACGACGCCGGGATCGTGCATCGCGATGTGAAACCGGCGAACATCCTGGTCGCGGACAACGGCGCGGTGAAGATCACCGACTTCGGCATCTCCCGGGCGGTCGGCGATGTCACGGTGACCTCCACCGGATTCCTGGCGGGCACACCGGCCTACCTGGCCCCCGAGGTGGCGCGCGGGGAGAACCCGGAATCCCCGTCGGACGTGTTCGCCCTGGGCTCGACGCTGTACGCGGCGGTGGAGGGCCAACCGCCGTTCGGTGAGGGTGACAATCCGCTCGCTGTCCTGCATTCGGTGGTCCGCGCCGAGGTACCCGCCCCGCAACGCGCGGGCACGCTCGGCCCGGTGCTGATGCGTCTGCTGGCCGCGGAGCCGGGCGACCGGCCGACCATGGTCGAGGCACAGCAGGAACTCGAGGCCGTCGCCGAGGGCCGCGCGCCGGTGCTCCCGCCGACGGCGACCAAGATCCTGCCGAAATCCTCCGGCCCGGTCGATGCCGCGGCCGCGACCACGGTGCTGGCCGGTGGCGCGGCGGCGGGGAATGCCGCCGATCCGACGTTGCACATCGGCGCGGGCGGCCCGAGCGGGACGACCTCGGCCGCACCCCCGGTCGGCAAGCCGAAGCCGACCGGTCCGCTGGCCGATCGCCGGGTGCTCGTCGTGGCCGCGGCCGGTGTGGTCGTGGTGCTGGTGGTCGTGGTGCTGATCGTGACGACGCTCCGCGGTGGTGGCAACGACCACACCGTCGTCGCGGCGTCCACCACCCAGTCCAGTTCCGCGGTGGCCGTACCGCCCGCCGCGCGGACATCGGGCACCAGCGCGGAGTCGACCACCGCCGCGAGCACCACGACGACCGCGACGTCATCGACCACGACGACGACCACGTCCGCGACCACCACCTCGGCCGCACCCGCCGACGCCGCCGGATTCATGTCCAGCTACTACGGCATGCTGCCGGGCAATGCCGCGGCCGCGTGGCCGCTGCTGTCCGCCGGATATCAGTCCGCCTCCGGCGGATACGACAGCTACCTCCAGTTCTGGGGTGAGTTCAGTTCGGTGACGGTCAGCGGTGTCACCGAGAACGGCAATACGGCCACCGGCACGATCACGTACCACTACAAGAACGGGCAGGTCACCTCGGAGCAGCGGTGGTGCCGCGTCGGATCGGTCAACGGTCAGACGGTGATCCTGGACTCCCAGGCCGGGTGAGCGCGGATCCGGCCGGGTCGTCCGGGCCGGATCCAGGTCACAGGTATCGGGTCGATAGGCTGTCGACGGCGCGATCACCTCGGAAACCAGTGATTTCCAGGGGTGTTCGACGCGCCGGGACGCGGTCGTCGGTTCCGGGAGTCAGATCCGAGGAAGGGAGTCGCCGGGTGTCCGTGCCCGCCGCGAAGGCAGTGCTGTGGGATATGGACGGCACTCTGCTGGATTCGGAGAAGCTCTGGGATATCGCCGTGCGCGAACTGTCGGTGGAACTCGGCGGTGAGATGACCGACGCGACCCGGCACGCGCTGATCGGCTCCGCGGCGGCGAACGCGTTGCGGATCATCTTCGAGGGTCTGGGACTCGAACCCGATCCGGTGCGGATGGCCGAGGCGGGGGAGTGGTTGCAGCGGCGGGTGACCGAGTTGATGGGTGGTCCGATTCCCTGGCGGCCCGGCGCGCAGGAGGCGTTGCGGATGGTGCGTGCCGCGGGATTGCGGACGGCGCTGGTCACCAATACGCAGCGGGCGGTCGCCGAGGTGTGCCTGAACACGCTCGGCCGCGAGAACTTCGACGTCGAGGTCTGCGGTGACGAGGTCGCGCACGGCAAGCCCGCGCCCGATCCGTACCTGCGCGCCACGGAGTTGCTCGGCATCGCGCCCGAACACTGTGTGGCGATAGAGGATTCGCCGACCGGTTCGGCCTCGGCCGCCGCCGCGGGCTGCGCGGTGCTGGTGATCCCGTGCGAGATCCCGGTCCCGCCCGCGCCCGGTTACACCTTCCGCGATTCCCTGATCGGGCTGACGGTCACCGATCTGAACGCGCTCGTCTGAGCCTCGTCCGGCTCCCCGCACACCGCATCGCCGCCCCGGCGAACCGCCGGAAGAATACATACGGGGCGGTCGGTCCGATCGGTTGTGATCATGAATGGCGCTGTCGCGCATGGCTACTCGCCGGTTTGTGATTTATGCCAACGATCTGTCCGAATTGCCGTGGCGGCGGCGTCCCCGGGTCACAATGGTCGCCATGACGGCGACAGGGGGCGCAGGTGCATGAATCGAAAGACGGTTCGGGACAGGACGACTCGGGCACCCTGGAAGCGATCATCGACACCGTCAGGTATCCGTTGCGGGAGCCGCGTTCGGCGGCGTGGGACGAGGTGGTCGGCGCGGCGCGTGCCGAACTCGGCCGGGACGGCTGCTGTGTGCTCCCGGGTTTCATCCGCCCGGACCTGCTCGAGGAGTTGCGGACCGAGGGCGTCGCACTCGCACCGCACGCCTACTACCGCGTCGAACGGGTGAACGCGTACAACATCCCACTGGACGCGGATCTCCCGCCCGATCATCCGGGCCGGATCGTGCTCGAGCGCGGAAACGCCTTCGTGGCACGCGATCTCATCCCGCCCGGGGCGCTCATCCAGATCCTGTACGGCAGCCCGCTGTTCCGGCGTTTCCTCGCCGACTGCTTCGAGCTGCCCGCCCTGCACGAATTCGCCGACCCGCTGGCCGGGCTCTGCCTGAACGTGGTGTCGCCGGGAATGTCGCACCCGTGGCATTTCGACACCAACGAATTCACCGTCTCGATGCTGACCCAGTCCCCGGACGACGGCGGAATCTTCGAGTACTGCCCCGGGATCCGGTCCCCGCGGGCGGAGCACCTCGACGACGTGCGCGCGGTGCTGACCGGCGCGGGAGACGAACTGATCCGACGGCTCGAGCTGAGACCGGGCGATCTCCAGCTGTTCCAGGGCCGGTTCTCGCTGCACCGGGTGTCGCCGGTCGCGGGAGATCGACAGCGGCACACCGCAATTTTCGCCTACAACGAGCGGCCCGGGGTGATCGGCACAGCCGAGCGCACCAGGCAGCTGTTCGGGCGGGTCCTGCCGGACCATCTGGCCGCGGCGGGCCGATCCGTACGCGGTGACCGATTACTCGATTGACAGGAGTGCCCGTGCCGGTTTCCCTACACAGCACTGGAAAAGCCTCGTTCGACGATATCTACGACCGCACCGATCCACGCGATTACTACCTCCGGATGTCCGAATTGGACTACCGGATACCGGAATTGGCGAAGCCGCACTTCGAGAGTTTCATCGCCGACTACCAGTCTGCCACCGGAACCGCACCCACCGTCCTGGACATCGGCTGCTCCTACGGGGTCAACGCCGCGCTCATGCGATTCGACACCAGCGTCGCCCATCTGGCCGAGCACTATCGAGGCGGCGACACCGCGGCCCGGATCGAGCGGGACCGCGCCCGCCTCGCCGCCCGCGACCGGCACGCGCAGGTACGCTTCGTGGGTATGGACGCCTCCGCGCCCGCGCTGGAATACGCCACCGCGGCCGGGCTGCTGCACGACGCGGTCCACGCCGACCTGGAATCGGGTCCGCCGACCGCGGCGCAGCGCACGGTGCTCGCGTCCACCGACATGGTGATCTCCACCGGCTGCATCGGCTACGTCACCGACCGCACCCTGATGCAGGTGGTGCACGCGCACGGCGAACAGCTGCCCTGGATGGCGCATTTCGTGCTGCGGATGTACGACTACGATCCGATCGCGCGGCGGCTCGCGCGGCTGGGTTACCACACCCGCAAGATGCCCGGCACCTTCCATCAGCGCCGATTCGCCTCCGACGCCGAGCGCACGCAGGTGCTGAACACCTTGTCCGCCAAGGGAATCGATCCATCGGGGGTGGAGGAGGACGGCTGGATGCACGCCGAGTTGTACTATTCGACACCCGAACCGTACGAACCGAATTCGTCCGCGTCCGGGCGATCCGAATCCGTGTGATCGACCCGCGTCCGGTCGCTCGGCGACCGGACGCGATGATCGATCCGCACATGTCTCACCAACCGGCCCTACCCATCGACCCCGAGGACCGCCAGTGACCGACCGCACCTTCGCCTTCGACGACCAGCTGCCGCGTGTGCCGCTACCGACACTCGAGGACAGTTGCGCCCGCTTCATCGAGTGGAGCGCGCCGCTGCTCACCGAGGAGGAATCCGAGCAGACCCGCCGCGCGGTGGAGGATCTGCTGCGCGAGGGCAGCCCGGCCCGCGCTCTGCACGCGGATCTGGTGCGATTCGACGCGGAGCCCGGGGTGGGCAGCTGGCTGGACGAGTTCTGGCCGTCGCGCTATCTGGGCCGGCGCGACCGAATCGCGTTGAACGCCAACTTCTTCTTCCTCTTCCGCGACGACACTCCGCTGGCCCGCTCGGCCGCGCAGATCTCGCAGGCGACGCCGGAGGACGCCGCCGGTGCGCGCCAGGTCGATCAGGCCGCCGCGCTCGTCACCGCCGCGGTGGACTTCAAACTGCAACTCGATCAGGAACTGATTCCGCCGATCGTGCAACGCGGACAGCATCTTTCGATGGCGCAGAACAAATCGCTGTTCTCCGAGACCCGCATTCCCGGCGACCCGCAGGATTCGGTGCGCGTGCCGTACAGCCCCGAATGGCCCGGCCCCTCGCAGGCCCGGCACATCCTGGTGTTGTTCCGCGGCAACCTGTTCCGGATGGATGTGCTCGACGCGTCCGGAACACCCTGTGCGCCCGAGGATCTCGCCGGTGGACTGCGCGCGGTGATGAAGTCCGGCGCCACCCGGGCCGCGGACGGCACCGCGGCCGGGCACCTCACCACGCTGTCCCGGGTGGACTGGGCCGGTGTGTACCCGAGGCTGCGCGCCGAACCGGTGAACGCCGCCGCGCTGGATGTCATCGAGACCGCGCTGTTCTGCGTCTGCCTGGAGGATTTCACCCCGCACGACACCCAGCACGCCTGTGACCAGCTGCTGCACGGTGACAGCGGCAACCGGTGGTTCGACAAGGCGGTGTCCTTCCTCGTCTTCGCCGACGGCACCGCGGGTATCAACGTCGAGCACTGCGGACTGGACGGCACCACCATCCTGTCCTTCGTGGACGCGCTGCTCGAGCAGACCGTCGCCGAACACGCCGAGCGGTCCGGCGCCCGGCCGCAGGGCGTGCCGCCGATCGAGGCGGTCGAATTCGCGCTGGACGAGTCGTTGCGCGGTGAGATCCACCGGGCCGCAGCGTCGTTCGCGGCCTTCGCCGCCGACAACGCCACCCTCACGGTCTCCTTCCCGGATTTCGGTACCCAGCAGGCGAAGTCGCTGGGCATCTCACCGGATGCCTTCGCGCAGTTGAGTTATCAGCTCGCGCATCGGCGCAGCAAGGGCATCACCGGCGCCACCTACGAGTCGATCGCGACCCGGCAGTACCGCAACGGGCGCACCGAGGCGATGCGCGTGGTGACCCCGGAGATCCTGGAATTCGTTGCGGCCATGGATGATCCGGAGAAATCGGCGCAGCAGCGCCAGGAGATCGCCCGCGCCGCCGCGCAGGCGCACGTGGCCCGCGCGAAGGACTGCCAGAGCGGCCGGGCTCCCGAACAGCATCTGTGGGAGTTGCAGTGGATCCAGCGGCGTCGCGGCGCCGAACTCGGTGTCACCGAGCCGATTCCGTTCTACGACAGCCCGGGCTGGCTGATCACCCGTGACGACTACCTGAGCACCAGCTCCGCGCCGTCGGCCAATATCGAGTACTTCGGCTTCGGCTGCACCAGCGCCAAGTGCATCGGTATCGCGTACGTGCTGCTGCCGGATCGCTGGAACCTCTACTTGGCCACCCCGACCTCGGTGGCGAACGAGATGCACGCGTTCGCCGACCAGCTGCGGATCGCCGTGGCCGAGTTGCAGGTGTTGCTCGCCGGATAGCCGTTCGTCGCGGATTCCGGTGTGCCGCACCGGAATCCGCGCGGGATCCGGTCACCACGGAAAATCGGGTGAAATCGGACCACCAGGACTGTTAGCGTCGGCTCCATGACCGGTGCGTCCGTGCCCGAGTTCACCTGGCGGCGGCTGGCCGCCACGAATTTCCCGATGCTGTGCGGTTGGCTCGCGCAACCGCACGTGCGTCGCTGGTGGAATCACGAATTCACTCCCGAGGCCGTCGAACGCGACTTCGGCGCGTGCCTGCGCGGCGAGGAACCGGGGGAGGATCTGCTGATCTTCGCCGACGCCGAGCCGATCGGCCTGATCCAGCGGTGCCGGCTGCACGACTTCCCGGAGTACCTCGAGGATCTGGTGAAGTTGATCACGATTCCGGCCGAGGCCGCCTCGCTCGACTACTTCATCGGTGATCCGGAACGGGTCGGGCGCGGCCTCGGCCCGGCCATGCTGCGCGCGATGATCGCCGCGACCTGGCTCGAATATCCGCTCGCGGACAGCATCATCATCCCGGTCGCCGCCGCGAACCGCCCGTCCTGGCGCGCGTTGGAGAAGGCCGGTATGCGCCGGATCGCGCAGGGGCCGATGACCCCGGACAACCCCGTCGACGACGGCCACCACTACGTCTACGCCATCGACCGGCCGGGTCGCCGGATCGCTGGACCCGGACGGCCTGATTACGGGATACCTGCCCCGATCTGAAAGAATGGCGACCCGTGAAGACTTTCGAAACCCTGTTCGCCGAGCTCCAGGATCGTGCGGTCAACCGCCCCGAGGGGTCCGGAACCGTGGCGGCATTGGACGCCGGCGTGCATGCGCAGGGCAAGAAGGTGTTGGAGGAGGCCGGCGAGGTCTGGATCGCCGCCGAGCACGAGAGCGACGACGCGCTGTCCGGGGAGATCTCGCAGCTGCTGTATTGGGTGCAGGTGCTGATGGTCGGGCGCGGGCTGAGCCTCGAGGACGTGTACCGACATCTGTGACGGATCCCTCGCGCGATACCCGCGCGGTCCACACAGCATCCCTGTCGCCACAAGTCCGGAAAGGACATCCCTCATGCTCCGCGTCGCAGTCCCCAACAAGGGCGCTCTCTCCGAGGCCGCCGTCGCCATCCTCACCGAGGCCGGATACCGCAAGCGCACCGATTCGCGCGATCTGTCCGTCATCGATAACGCCAACCAGGTCGAATTCTTTTTCCTGCGTCCCAAGGACATCGCCATCTACGTCGGTTCCGGCGAGCTCGATCTGGGCATCACCGGCCGCGATCTCGCGCTGGATTCCGGTGCGCCCGTTCAGGAACGCCTGAGCCTGGGCTTCGGTGGCTCCCGCTTCCGTTACGCCGCCCCCGCCGGGCAGGAGTGGAAGGTCGAGGACCTCTACGACAAGCGCATCGCCACCTCGTACCCGAATCTGGTGCTGGCGGATCTGCAACGTCGCGGCATCCAGGCCGAGGTGATCCGGCTCGACGGTGCGGTGGAGATCTCCATCCAGCTCGGCGTCGCCGATGCCATCGCCGACGTGGTCGGCTCGGGTCGCACGCTGCGCCAGCACAATCTGGTGGCGTTCGGGGAGTCGCTGTGTGATTCGGAGGCGGTGGTGATCGAGGCCGCCGGATCCGATCGCCGCGACAAGGGCCGCAACCAACTCGTCGCCCGCATCCAGGGCGTGGTGTTCGCGCAGCAGTACCTGATGCTCGACTACGACTGCCCGAAGGATCTGCTCGACACCGTCGTGAAGATCACACCCGGCCTGGAGTCGCCCACCATCTCCCCGCTCGCCGATCCGAGCTGGGTCGCCGTGCGCGCGATGGTGCCGCGTAAACAGAGCAACGAGGTGATGGACCAGCTCGCCGATCTGGGTGCGAAGGCCATCCTCGCGACGGATATTCGTTCCTGCCGCTTCTAGACGTGATCAGCGCGGGTCCGCCACGGTTCGTGGCGGGCCCGGGTACGGCGGTGGGGTGCCGCCGAACTCGGGGCACAGCGGCTGGTAGTCGCAGAATTGGCACAGCCAGCCGCGGCTGGGCGGGAAATCGCCGGTGCGCAGGGCCGTGCTGATGGCCGCCCAGAGCGCCGAGAGGATGCGTTCGAAGCGGAGCAGTTCCTCCTCGTCGGGGTGGTAGGTGAGGATCTGGCCATCGGACAGGTAGATCAGGCGCAGCCGGGTGGGCGCGACGCCGCGGGTGCGCAGCATGATCAGGGCGTAGAACTTGAGCTGGAACAGCGCGGCGTTCTCGTTGCCGGGGGCGGGGGAGCGGCCGGTCTTGTAGTCCACCACCGTCAGCTGACCGCTCGGGGTGACGTCGATCCGGTCGACGAAACCGCGGAGCGGGGAGCCGTCCGGCAGGCTCACCTCGATCAGCGATTCGCAGGATTCCGGGTCGAAAGCGGTGGGATCCTCGAGGTCGTAGTAGGTGCGGACGAGCCGGTGCACCTCGTCCAGAAAACCTTGCAGACCGCCCTCCTCGACCACCTCGCCGAGCTCCGGGCGTTCGGCCAGCAAACGTTGCCAGGCGGGTGTCACGAGCGCGGCGGCGCGATCGGGAATCCGTTCGCCGCTGGGTAACCCGTACAGTGCCTCCAGCACCGCGTGCACCACCGTGCCGCGTACCGCGGGCCGGGCCGGGGGCTCCGGAATCCGATCCACCGCGCGCAGGCGGTATTTCAACGGGCACTGTTTGAAATCCATTGCCCGCGAAGGGGACAGCGCCGGAGTGTACGCGGGCGCGGGCTCCGGTGGCGGGGTGATTCTCGGCGGCGCTGACATACCTGGCAGGCTATCGGGAGCCACCGACAATTCGGATGGACATCGGATGGACGCGATGAACACGAACGGAGATCGATGACGGCCCGACGGACCGGACCATTCACCGAGGGTGACCGGGTGCAGCTGACCGACGGCAAGGGCCGCCAGCACACGGTCGTGCTGGACCCGGGCAAGGAATTCCACACCCACAAGGGCCAGATCCGCCACGACGACCTGATCGGCGCGGACGAGGGCACCGTGGTCCAATCCGCCAACGGCACACCGTATCTCGCGCTGCGTCCGCTGCTGGTCGACTACGTGCTGTCGATGCCGCGCGGTGCGGCGGTGATCTATCCGAAGGATGCCGCGCAGATCGTGCACGAGGGTGACGTCTTCCCCGGCGCGCGCGTGCTCGAGGCGGGTGCGGGGTCCGGCGCGCTGACGTGTTCACTGCTGCGCGCGGTCGGTCCGGAGGGGCGGGTGCTGTCCTACGAGATCCGCGACGACCACGCCGAACACGCGGTCCGCAATGTCGAGCGATTCTTCGGCGAACGCCCGGCCAACTGGTCCCTGACCCTCGGTGACGTCGCCGACTACGACGGCGAGAAGGTCGACCGCGCCGTACTGGACATGCTCAAACCCTGGGACGCCCTGCCCGCGGTGTCGAAGGCGCTGATCCCGGGCGGCGTGCTCATCGTCTACGTGGCGACCGTGACGCAGCTGTCCGAAACGGTGGAGGCACTTCGGCAGCAACAGTGCTGGACCGAACCGCGGGCCTGGGAGTCGCTCGTGCGGCCCTGGCATGTGGTGGGCCTGGCGGTCCGCCCGGAACATCGCATGCAGGGCCACACCGCCTTCCTGATCAGCGCGCGGCGGCTGGCCGACGGCGTGGTCGCGCCCAAACCGCAGCGCCGTCCCTCGAAGGGCTGAACGGCCCGGGCTAACCCGGCGGGTTCAGCAGGGCGCCTTGCCCATGGCCAGGATCACGCACGCGGTGCCGTCGGAGAGCTGCCAGCCCGCGGCGGTGTGCTGCCAGCTCATCGGCACGCCGGGCATGGTGCCGTGCGGCGAGACGACCGCGACCCGGGCATCGGCGGTGTCACCCTTGGCCCGCACGTCGGACACGTTGAAACCGACCTTGCCGTAGTTGGCCAGGCCCTGGTTCATCTTCTCGATGTTGGCCACGCGCCGCTCGCCGCCGACGATCAGCTTGGTCTTGGCGGCGGCCGGAACGGCCGGATCGACGAACCGATCCAGGCTGCTCTGCAACTCCTGGGGCGCTGGAGCGGGGGCGTCGGCGGTGGCGATCGCGGTGCCGCCGATCACGGTTGCGGCGGCGAAGACGCTGGTCACAGCGGTGCGGAAGGTTCTGGTGGCGATACCGCCGCGAGTCTGGGCAAGCATATGAAGCGATTGCCTTTCAATCTGTTTCCGAACAAGGAAACTAAGGGTAGCCTAATTGCTGGTGGAGTCGATCGCCGGGTATTGATTCCGGTGCGCCGAAGCGTTTCGGCCGAATGTGTCGGTGGTCGATGCTGTGATGGTCGGTAACGCTCCGGGCCGCGAATGCGGTAGCCACGGAAACAGATACGGTCCGCGCGGCGTTACTGCTACAACAGTACGACCGGTGAAAGGAGCATCGGTCCGCATCACTCGGCTCGGGTCCGGCGATCAACGCGCCGGAAGCGGTGTCACAGGGCGAGCAAGCGCTCGACCGGCCGCAGAACGCAGCCCAGATGTGATCACGACGAAACCATGTCGGAAAGCGAGAACGGTTCGGGCCCGGTAGCGTTGATAGACCGGGACTGGGAGGAGCAGCATCATGAGCCCCATCGAGAATTCGGATTCGGCGGCCTGGAGAGAGCTCGAGGCGGTACGCGCCGAGGCGGCTGCGCTCCGGAGGCAACTCGCCGACTCGCCTGATCGCACAAGAGAATTGGAAGCGCGCGTCGATTCGCTGACGATTCGCAACACCAAACTGATGGACACGCTCAAAGAGGCGCGTCAACAGCTGGTGGCCTTGCGCGAGGAGGTCGATCGGCTGGGGCAGCCACCGAGTGGCTACGGCATCCTGATCAGCGTCTACGAGGACCAGACGGTCGACGTCTACACCTCCGGGCGCAAGATGCGGTTGACATGTTCGCCGAATATCGACACCTCCGAGTTGCACTACGGACAGAGCGTGCGGCTGAACGAGGCGTTGACCGTCGTGGAGGCGGGCACCTTCGATCAGATCGGCGAGCTCGGCACCCTGCGCGAGATCCTCGACGACGGTCGTCGTGCCCTGGTCGTCGGCCACGCCGACGAGGAGCGCGTGGTGTGGCTGTCCGGCCCGCTGACGGCCCTGGTGGACGTCGACGACGTGGAGGATCCGGATCGTCCGATCCGCCGCCTGCGCGCGGGTGATTCGCTGCTGGTCGACACCAAGGCCGGTTTCGCGTTCGAGCGCATCCCCAAGGCCGAGGTCGAGGATCTCGTGCTCGAGGAGGTGCCTGACGTCGGCTACGAGGACATCGGTGGTCTGGGCCGCCAGATCGAGCAGATCCGCGACGCGGTGGAGCTGCCCTTCCTGCACAAGGACCTGTTCCGCGAGTACGCGCTGCGGCCGCCCAAGGGTGTGCTGCTGTACGGCCCGCCCGGATGCGGTAAGACGCTGATCGCCAAGGCCGTCGCGAACTCGCTGGCCAAGAAGATCGCCGAGGCGCGCGGTGAGGATGCCAAGGAAGCCAAGTCGTTCTTCCTGAACATCAAGGGCCCCGAGCTGCTGAACAAGTTCGTCGGCGAGACCGAGCGGCACATCCGGATCATCTTCCAGCGCGCGCGGGAGAAGGCGTCCGAGGGCACCCCGGTGATCGTGTTCTTCGACGAGATGGATTCGATCTTCCGCACCCGTGGTTCGGGTGTCTCCTCGGATGTGGAGACCACCGTCGTGCCGCAGCTGCTCTCGGAGATCGACGGTGTGGAGGGGCTCGAGAACGTCATCGTGATCGGCGCGTCCAACCGCGAGGACATGATCGACCCGGCCATCCTGCGTCCCGGCCGTCTCGATGTGAAGATCAAGATCGAGCGTCCGGACGCCGAGGCGGCACAGGACATCTTCTCCAAGTACCTGACCGACACGCTGCCGGTGCACGCCGACGATCTGGCCGAATTCGGCGGCGACCGCGTCAAGTGCGTGCAGACGATGATCGAACGGGTCGTCGACCGCATGTACGCCGAGAGCGAGGACAACCGGTTCCTGGAGGTCACCTACGCCAACGGTGACAAGGAGGTCCTGTACTTCAAGGACTTCAACTCCGGCGCCATGATCCAGAACATCGTGGACCGCTCGAAGAAGTACGCGATCAAGGCCGTGCTCGACACTGGCAACCCGGGCCTGCGCATCCAGCATCTGTTCGATTCGATCGTGGACGAGTTCTCCGAGAACGAGGACCTGCCCAACACCACGAACCCCGATGACTGGGCCCGCATCTCGGGTAAGAAGGGCGAGCGGATCGTCTACATCCGCACCTTGGTCACCGGCAAGAACGCCAGCGCCAGCCGCGCCATCGATACGGAGTCGAACACGGGTCAGTACCTGTAGGCAGGGGGTCGGGCGAGCGGATCGTCTACATCCGGCTGCGTCCGATTCACCGGCAAGAACGCCAGTGCCAGCCGCGCTATTGATACGGAGTCGAACACCTGTCAGTACCTGTAACCAGGCAATACTGAAGGGCCGCAACCTCTATGGAGGTTGCGGCCCTTACATGTGGTTGGGCTTCTGCTAGCCTGGAAGCGCTGTCTACGCGACAGCGCATGGATACGCAGCCGCGAGATACCCCACGAAACGTACTTGGTCGCACAGCACCCCCAACTTTGGTCCGTAGGGACACCGCATACTTCGACGGTCGATTACGCGAGACATACATACGAAACGTAAGTAGGTCGTAAAGCACACAGCGCCATGGTCTTCAGAGACCGTTGTAAGCCCTTTCCAGGGCTGTTGCGCGGTTTTCTCGGGTTGTCCAGCCAGTTGATCCGGCTTGGCGATCGCTCCCGAGCGAGGAAATCGTGCTGTGAGTCGTCTCGTCATCGGGCCGTCACGACTTCGCGGAGCAACTGCACTCGGGACGGTTGCGTGGTTGGAGCCTCTGTGACTGTTGATTTGTGGTGCGCCGTGGTGGGTCTGCTGATGCTCATGACGGTATGTACGACAGCGTTCGGCATTGTCTGGCTGCTGGTTCGCCGTGGAGCGGGTCATCCTTTCGCTCTGGGGGTGAAACTGGGTAGAGAAACCAGCTCGAGTGTCAGATTCGCTGGTCGATCCGAGTTCGGATCAAGTCAATTGCGAGCTGGTACAACGCTGTTCGAATCCGGACAGGCGGGAGCCGACGTGCGCGCCGACGAGCATGTCGGAGCCGTTGTCGACTCGTCGATGGGTGTCTGATGAGAGTTCACCCAATGAGTAGGTGAAAACCAGTGCGCTGCCGGACCCGATCGCGTCGGGTCCCGGCAGTCACCCGGTCAGGAGTGGGTGGTGACGGTTTGCAGGACGATGTCGTTGGCCGGTGCGCCGTCGCCGGAGCGGTCCTTGGTGCCGCCCGCGGCGATGTTCTGGAGCACGTCGGTGCCGCCGGTGATGCGGCCGAACGGGGTGTAGTTGGGCGGGAGCTGCGAGTTCTTGTAGACCAGGAAGAACTGGCTGCCGTTGGTGTTCGGGCCCGCGTTGGCCATCGCGACGGTGCCCGCGGGGTAGGTCGCGCCGGCGAGGTTCTCGTCGGGGAACTTGTAGCCCGGACCGCCGCGGCCGGTGCCGGTCGGATCGCCGCACTGCAACACGAAGATGCCCGAGGTGGTCAGGCGGTGGCAGCGGGTGTGGTCGAAGTACTGCTGTCCGGCCAGGAAGACGAAGGAGTTGACCGTCCGGGGGGCCTTGGCGGCGTCCAGCTTGATGGTGATGGTGCCGCAGTTGGTCTCCAGGCTCGCGGTGTACGCCGCCTTCTGGTTGATCGTCATCGCCGGTGCGGCGGGCCACTGCTTACCGTTGGGCTTGGCCGCCCCCGCGGTCATGCAGCCGGGTGTCCCGGTGTGCATGGGGGTGGGCGCGGCGATCGCCTGCCCGGTGCTGCACAACGCCAGCGACAGACCGGCAGCGACCAGTCCGATCCGCCGTATCATGCTGCGCCGTAGGTGAATTCGGCGGGACGGCCGGTCGACGTCGAGCTGCTGGTGCTGTGGAACGTTGTTCACCGGGGGGTGACTCCTTCATAACAATCGGATGCGGCAGGCTGCCGCGCATCTTGCCACGGCGGCCGACGTATGTCCGCGTGAGAGGCCGGACCGTCCGTTGCGCTAGCTGGTACCCGTTGTCCGGGTGGTCAAAACGGAAACAACGGGAATGCGAGTGATCGGAACGAACCCGGGACACGGGTCCGGATGATCTGGTTTGATGCGCACAGAAGTGTGCCGTGCGTGCGGTGTACGCGGCTCGCGCGGCGGCCCGATCGAGGGAGGTTGCCGGTGGACCACGTCTTCTACCCGTGGAGTGCGCAGGCGGGAGTGCATCCCGTGCCGGTCACGGGGGCTTCGGGCTCCTGGTTCTGGGACGCCGAGGGCAAACGCTATCTGGACTTCTCCTCGCAGTTGGTGAACGTCAATATCGGCCATCAGCATCCGGACGTGGTGGCCGCGATCGTCGCGCAGGCCGGGACGTTGACGACCATCTCGCCGACCGTCGGCAACGAGGTGCGCAGCGAACTGGCCCGCCTGATCGTCGAACGCGCGCCCGGACAGCTGAATCGGGTGCTGTTCACCACCGGCGGCGCCGAGGCGGTCGAACACGCGGTGCGGCTGGCGCGCAGTTACACCGGGCGCACCAAGATGCTCTCGGCCTACCGCTCGTATCACGGCGGGACGGGCGTGGCGATCGGGCTGACCGGGGAGCCGCGGCGCTGGGGCGCCGAGCCGACCAATGTGGACGTGATCCGCTTCTTCGGCCCGTATCCGTATCGCTCGGCCTGGCAGTGCACGACACCCGAGCAGGAGACCGCGGCGGCGCTGCGGCATTTGCGTCAGGTGATCGAACTCGAAGGGCCGCAACACATCGCGGGCCTGATCCTGGAATCGGTGGTCGGCACGAACGGCGTGCTGGTGCCGCCGCCCGGCTATCTGGCCGGTGTGCGGGAACTGTGTGACGAGTTCGGGATCGTGTACATCGCCGATGAGGTGATGGCCGGATTCGGTCGCGTCGGCGAGTGGTTCGCGGTGCAGGCGTTCGATGTGGCGCCGGATCTGATCACCTTCGCCAAGGGCGTGAACTCGGGGTATGTGCCACTGGGCGGGGTGCTCATCGCCGAGCGAATCGCCGCGCGGTACGACGACACCGTGTATCCGGGCGGGCTCACCTACGCGGGGCATCCGCTGGCCTGCGCGGCCGGAGTGGCCTCGATCGGCGTCTTCGAGCGGGAGGGCATTCTGGACCACGTCCGCACCGTCGGCTCCGATGTGCTCGGAAAGGGATTGCGCGAGTTGGCTTCTCGGCATCCCTCGGTGGGGGAGGTGCGCGGGATGGGATTCTTCTGGGCGTTGGAGTTGGTCCGGGATCCGCAGACGCGGGAACCGCTGGTGCCTTTCGCCGCGAGTGGCGCGGCGGCGGAACCGATGAGCCGGGTCACCGCCGCGGCGAAGGAGCGCGGACTGTGGCCGTTCGTGGCCGCGAACCGCTTGCAGATCGCTCCGCCGCTGACCACCTCGGCCGACGAATTGCGTACGGGGATGGGGATTCTCGACGAGGTGCTGGCGGTGGCCGACTCCTACGTCGGTGAGTCAGCGGCGCAGTAGATCGTCGAGCAGGACGCGGGTGTCGGGGACGAACGGCCAGTCCGGATCGTCCAGGTGCGCGCGCAGTTGTGCGTCGGTCCACCACCAGCCGTCGGCGATCTCCTCGGGCTGATGGCGGATCGGCCCGTCGTAGCGGATCTCGTAGGCGAACAGGTGACCGCGCATCGGCGTGCCGAGCCATTCGCCGTCCCAGTCGACGCGGGCGCGGAAGGTGGGGCGGGAATCGTTGTCGCCCAGGATGATTCCGAGTTCCTCGCCGAGTTCGCGGACCGCCGCGTCGGCGGGATCCTCACCCGGGCCCAGCACGCCGCCCGCCAGGCAGTCGTGCATCCCGGCGAAGACGGCCTTGGTCTCGGTGCGGCGATGCACGTAGACGCGTTCGCCGTCGCCGGATCGGACCAGCACGCCCGCGCTGGCATGCCACAGCCCCCGCGCGTAGACCGCCGCGCGTTCGGCGCTGCCGATCTCCTGCCCGGCGCGGTCGTAGACCGCGATCACCTCACCCATCGGATTCGCCCTCGTCGGAAGTCGGTTCGTCGGTAGGCCAGCATATATACACTGAAATCCTCGCCACAGTCCGTCGCCGCGGGGGCCGAGCAGGTGGTGCCGGGTTGTCGGGCACGTCGATGTGCGTCGCGGGATTCGTCGAAGGAGGCGGTGACGATCGATTCCAACAGTGACTCGCGGGCCGGTTTCGCCGAGCGGGCTCGCGCCGCACCTCGCGTGACGATGTCGCGGAGTCGGTCTTCGTATTCGAAATCTGATCTGCTACAGGGCTATTCGATCATCACGGGTGGCGTGGCCGGGTGGGCGGAACGGTATGTCGGGTGGTGCGGATGATCGGCGATGTGGTGAACGAGTCCGGGGTGACGATCCGGCAGGCCGGTGATCGGGCGTTACTGATCGAGCCCACGGACCGAGCCGGGGTGGCCGGATTCATCGATCAGCTGCGGGACAATCCCGTCGCGGGGGTGAGCGATGTGCTTCCGGCCGCACGTACGGTACTGCTCACGCTGTATCCCGGCGTCGATGTGTCGGTGGTGACCCGGCGGCTGCGTGCCGCGTTCGACGCGATATCGGAACGAGCGGCACAGGAACTGAAAGATATTGCGGCCGTGGAGATCCCGGTGCGATACGACGGGGTCGATCTCGCGGAGACCGCAGCTCTGCTGGGCATCTCGGAGCGGGAGTTGATCTCACGGCACACCCGTGCGGTGTGGCGGTGCGCTTTCATCGGTTTCGCGCCCGGATTCGGATATCTCGAAGCGCCCGATGCCGAGTTGACCGTGCCACGGCGCGAGCAGTCGCGTACGGCGGTACCGGCCGGAGCCGTCGCCCTGGCCGCCGGGTACAGCGCCGTCTACCCGCGCAGTTCGCCGGGTGGCTGGCGGATCATCGGCAGTACGAGTGCGACGCTGTGGGATCTCGACCGGTCCGAGCCCGCGCTGCTGCGTCCCGGGACGCGGGTGCGTTTCACCGTGCAGGAGGCCAGCGCATGATTCGGCACAGTTCGCTGGTGTACCCCGCCGAACCGGATGGTTCGGCGGCGGCGGTATTGCGGGTGGTCGCGCCCGGAATGCTCAGTACCGTGCAGGATTCGGGTCGTCCGGGGTGGTTCCATGCGGGCGTCGGGGTTTCCGGAGCCGCCGATCGGCGCTCGTTCACGCTGGCCAACCGTCTGGTCGGCAACGACGAGTCGGCGGCGGCGGTCGAATGTCTGTTGGGCGGACTGATTCTGGAGTTCGGCGCGCCCGCCGTCGTCGCGGTCACCGGTGCGCCCGCGCCGATCACCCTCGGCGGCCGTAGGGCCGCGCACGCGTCGGTGCTGCGTCCGGAACCCGGGCAGCGGCTCGTGCTGGGGATGTCCTCGATCGGTATGCGCAGTTATGTGGCCGTGCGCGGCGGTATCGCGGTGCCGCCGGTGCTCGGTTCGCGCAGCCGCGACACCCTGGCCGGCATCGGACCCGAACCGCTGCGGGCCTCGGACGTCCTGCCGGTGGGCCCGCCACCGCGACGCTGGCCGGAGGTCGACGTAGCCCCGGTCGCGCCGTTGACCGCCGATCTGCTCACCGTGCGGGTGCTGCTGGGACCGCGTCAGGATTGGTACGAACATCCCGAGAATCTCTTCGCCGGACACTGGCGGGTGAGTGCCGACACGGACCGGGTGGGCATCCGGCTCGAGGGCGATGCGGACCGCCCGCCGCTGGTCCGAACCGACGACAATGAACTCCCCACCGAGGGAATGCCTTTGGGGGCGATCCAGGTCCCGCCGTCGGGCCAGCCGGTCGTATTCCTGGCCGACCACCCGATCACCGGCGGCTACCCGGTGATCGCCACCGTCCTGGACGCCGACATCGACGCCCTGGCTCAGGCCCGCCCCGGCCGCCGAATCCGTTTCGTGCGAGGGTAATTCACGGTGCCCACCGAGGTGTGCGCGATTCGTGTTCGTCGTTGTTTTCGATCATGGCGCGCGGGCGGGGGAGTTCGCGCGTAGCCTGTGGGCGCAGGAATTTGGAGAAGGGGACGAAGATGCCGTTGCCGCGGGCTTTGGCCAGGTTCAATCGGCGGGTTACCAATCCGGTCGCGGGTCTGGTCGCGGGGCGGATGCCCGGACTCGGGGTGCTGGTGCATCGGGGGCGCAAGTCCGGGCGGGTCTATCACACGCCGGTGACGGTGTTCAACCGTGACGGCGCGTACCGCATCGCGCTGACCTACGGCCGGGATGTGGACTGGCTCAAGAACATTCTCGCCGCCGGGGAATTCGAGCTCGAGCTGGACGGGCGCACCATCGCGCTCACCGATCCGATCGTCCGGCACGATGCGGAGGTCGGCTGGGCTCCGATCGGTGTGCGGCAGATGCTGCACACCCTGTCCGCGGACTGCTTTGTCGAGGCGCATCCCGCGTCGTAGCGCAGGGCCGGTGGGGTTGGAGGTCGACGTGTCCGGATGCGTTGTCCCCTCACGGATTTCGCGGATGGTGAGCAACTCCGCGTGGCGGGCGACTACGCCGTGAGGCTGATCACGGGTCGGTCCTGTGGAGGATGGCCGCGGGCGCGGTAGCCGATAGATTCGGTGGGGTAGCCGTCCAGACTCGTCCAGGAGTGTTCGCGATGACCGATGTGCTGGAACGTGCGACGGACGACGATACGGTCCGCCTGCCGCCACGGGCCACCGGCTCGATAACGGTGATCGCGGTGGCGGCCGCAGCGGTGCTGTTCTTCGCGTCCTCGCGGTACGGATATTTCGGGGACGAGCTGTATTTCCTGGCCGCCGGGCGGCGGCCGGGGTGGGGTTATGCCGATCAGGGGCCGGTGCTGCCGCTGCTCGCGCGGGCGATGGACACCCTCGCGCCCGGGTCGTATCTCGTGCTGCGGGTGCCCGCGGTGGTGTTGACGGTGGTCGCGACGGTGCTGTGCGCCGAGCTGGCGCGGGCGTTCGGCGGCGGCCGGACCGCCCAGGTGCTGGCCGCGGTGGGCTATGCGAGTTCGCCCTTCCTGCTGTTGCAGGGCGCGATGCTGACCACGAATACGGTGGATACCGCGCTGTGGGTGATCATCACCTGGTTGCTGGTGCACTGGGTGCGCACCCGCCGCGATGTGTTGCTGCTGATCGCGGCCCTGGTCACCGCGATCGATCTCCAGGTGAAGTGGCTGATCCCGTTCTTCTGGGCCGCGATCGCGATCGGTGCGCTGATCGCCGGGCCGCGCGAGTTGCTGCGTCGGCCGCTGCTCTGGGTCGGCGGGCTGATCGTCGCGATTTCCGCTGTGCCGGAACTGCTTTGGCAAGCACACCACGGCTGGCCGCAGCTGGCGATGGGACGTGAGATCGCCGGGGAACAGGAGATTCTGGGCGGGCGACTGCTGTACGTTCCGATGTCGGTGATGCTGTGCGGATTCCTGGGCGCGGCACTGTTGCTGGCCGGAATCTGGGTTCTGCTGCGGCGGAAAGCATTCCGGCCCTATCGCTGCTTCACCGTGGCGCTGCTGCTGTTGTATCTGGCGTTCGTCTTCACCGGAGGCCGGATCTACTACGTGGCAGGGATCTACGCGGTGGTGATCGCGGCCGGTGCGGTGGGCGTGGTGACGGCGCTCGGCCGGATGCGCGCGGCCTGGCGCTGGCCACTGTCCGTTGTCGTTGTCGCACTCGGGATTTCGGCCACGGCGCTGATTCTGGAGTCGACGCCGTGGCGGCCCGCGGAGCAGATCACCCCGCCGCGCGATGCGGCCCAGGCCGCGATCCAGATCGGACTGTACGGGCAGTTCGGCTGGCCCGAACTGGATGCCGCGGTCACCCGTGCCTACGACGGGCTGACCCCGGCCGAGCGGTCCCACGCGATCATCATTGCCGATACCTATTGGCAGGCAAGCGCATTGGATCAGCTCGGCCGGGACCACCTGCCGCCGGTCTACAGTCCCGGCCGGGGGTTCGGCTACTTCGCCACACCGCCCGACGACGCTTCCTCGGTCGTCACGGTCGGCGGCTCGGAGGCGGCATTGCGGAGCCAGTTCGAGCACGTCGAACCGATCGGCCGGGTCGACACCCGGCTCGGCTTCCCCGGTGACACGCAGGATGTGACCATCCGCAAATGCACCGGTCGGCGTATGCCGTGGTCACAGCTGTGGCCGCGGTGGATGCACCTGTGACACAACGGATGTCGGCTCGGATCAGTCCGCCACCTCGGCCAGCGCGCGGGCGGGCCCGAACCAGCGGGCCAAGGCCGCGCGCAACCCGTCGGCGTCGGAATCCTGTGTAGCCCAGGCGATATACCCGTCCGGCCGGATCAACATCGCCGCTGCGGGCGCGTGGTCCGCGGTGGCGTCGACGATGTCGACGCGGTCGGCCCATTCCCGGGCGTGCGGGGCCGCCCCACCGGACAGGTCGAGCAGGATCGGACGTGCCGTGCGCAGCAGTTCGTCCACTCGGACCGACCCGTCCTCGGTCGTCACGGTGAGATCCGGTACCAGTCGGCCCGCCAGCGGATGATCGTCGCCGATGTCGTACCGAACATCCGATCCCGCAAGCAGATTCGCGAGATGGTTCGCGACCTCGGGCAGCTCCATGAGTTCGCCGAAGAGTTCGCGCAGCGCGGTCACCTCGGGCCCGGGAGCGATCAGCGCGGTCTGCGAGAGGCTGTGCATCATGACCCGCTCGGCGACCGGATGGCGTTCGCTCTCATAGGTATCCAGCAGATCCTCCGGCGCGTCACCACGCACCACCGAGCCCAGCTTCCAGCCCAGATTGATGGTGTCCTGCAAACCCAGATTCAGGCCGGGACCACCCATCGACGAGTGCACATGGGCGGAATCGCCGACCAGCAGCACCCGGCCCCGCCGGTAGTGCTCGGCGAGCAGGGTGTTCTGACCGACCAAGCGGCGCAACGCATGTGGGCCCGGCCCCGTAGGCGGTTCGATCGGCACCGGTACGCCCAGGACCCGCTCGATCGACCGACGCACCTCGTCGAACGTGACCGGCTCGTCGTCGGGGACGGGATCACAACCGTGCTCGGTCGCCCCGATCAGCGGACGTCCCGGGGTCATCTCGGCGTAGATGAACATGCCGCGCTCGACTCTGTTGTGGCCGAAGGTGAATCGGCCCGCCCCGGGGATGTCGATGCCGCCGTCCTCGGTCCGCAGCTCCTCCGGAACCCGCGCATGCGCGAAGCGGGCGATCCGATCCTCGGAGCTGGTGCCACGGAACGCGATGCCGAGTTGCTTGCGCACCAGGCTCTTTCCGCCGTCCGCGCCGACCAGATAGTCGGCGGTGAGCTCGTACGGCCCCTCGGGACCCTGCACCGTCGCGACGACCTGCTCGTCGTCGGCCCGGAAGTCGATGAGCCGGTTGCCCCAGCGGATCCGCACGCCGAGCTCCTCGGCGCGCGCGGTCAACAGTTCGATCAGGCGCGGCTGCGGGATCGACCAGCCGTACATCGGATTGTGCTGTAGCGCGGCGAGTTCCAGCGGGATACCACTGAAGATGTAATGCGGCAGCGGTTCGGGATGCTCGGCCCGGGAGGAATCGAAGATCTCGAACTCGTTGGGGGAGAACAACCCTCGGATATCCATCATCCGAACCACCTGGCCCACCAGGCCGTTGGCCTTGGGCTCGGGGCTCGGCCCCGCGAGCGGGTCCAGCACGATCGGCCGGACGCCTGCCAGGGCGAGTTCGCAGGCGAGCATCAGGCCGTTCGGCCCCGCCCCGGAAACGATGACGTCGGTTGCTGTTTCGGACATGACGAGATCAACCCCTGTCGATATCTGCGCCTTCTGGGTGGAGAAGGGCACGGTGGATCACGGCAGCGCCGAATGCGCTACCGCCGTGTGGTTTTCGGTGTCCGGTGGGTCAGACGCGGGGGTCCGGGAGCCCCCGGGACACCTCGGTCAGCGCCCGTCGCAGGATCGTGGTCACGATCTGGGGCGGGTCGGCGTGGACGTAGACGTCGGTCGCGGCGATGAACGCGGCATTGACCGCTGCCGCAACCAGTTTCGGATACAGATCGGTGGGTGCGGTGCCGGTGCGTGCCGCCACCGCGGCGGTGAACTCATCGCCCGTGCCGCGCATGAAGGCGGCGTACATCTCCGGGGCGGTGACCAGTTTGCGGACCTCGGCGAGGATGGCCGGTGTGGGGGGACCCCAGCTCGCGCCGTCGGCATCGTAGGGGGCGATCACCGCTTCGGTGATCGCGGTCCAGAGCGGTTCCTCGGCGGGGCGTTCGCGCAGCAGATCCGCGGCGCGGAGCCCGCGCTCGATCTGCCGATAGGCCAGCGCCTCGAATTTACTGGAGAAATAGTTGTTGTAGGTGCGGACCGAGACCCCGGCCCGCGCGGCGATGTCCTCGCGGACAATGTTTTCCAGGCCGCGCTCCAGCATCAGTTCGAGTGCCGCGTCGCTCAACGCCCTGCGGGTGTCGAGCTTCTTGCGTTCCCGAAGTCCAAGTGACTGCTCGTCGGCCATGCACCCAGTCTGACGCAAAAGTGCCCATCGGGCAAGAGTGCTCGATGAGAAAAATTGCTCGGCGGGCAGAAAAATTCGTGATAGTCGCTACACCGGATCGTCCCGGGGCAATGGCTGGGCTATCATGATCGAAGGATGCGGCACGTCCGTATCCGGCGTCGTAGATTGCTCTCACCGCGTATCAGCGCTGTGGCACCGGCTCTCCTTGCGGCGATCGATATGGCCCATCGGCCATCTCGCCACCGTGTGCCCGCGCGAAACAGATATTCGTCGCGTCGCGGCACCCTGTTCGAAAGACATCGACATTTCCGTGAACTCGACCGAATCCGCGTCCGGCGCTGCCGCGACCACGTCCTTCGCCGCGCTCGGCGTACCGGCCACACTCGTGGGGGCCCTGCGGGACGCCGGAATCGCCGCGCCGTTCCCCATTCAGGCCGACACCCTGCCCGACACCCTTGCGGGCCGCGATGTACTGGGCCGCGGGCGGACCGGCAGCGGCAAAACGCTGGCATTCGCCATCCCCGTGGTGGCCCGGCTCGCCGGTGACCTCGCCGGCACCGCGCGGCCGCATCGCCCCGCCGGACTGATCCTGGCTCCGACCAGGGAACTCGCCACCCAGATCGCGACCGCGCTGGAACCGCTGGTCGCCGCGTACTCGATGACGGTCACCACCGTATTCGGCGGTGTCTCGCAGAACCGCCAGGTCAAGGCGCTGGCGGCGGGCGCCGACATCGTCGTGGCCTGCCCGGGGCGACTCGAGGATCTGATGCGTCAGCGGCTGGTGGATCTCGGCAATGTCGGGATCACCGTGATCGATGAGGCCGATCACATGGCCGACCTGGGCTTCCTGCCCGGCGTCACCCGGATTCTCGCCGCAACGCCCGCGGATGGTCAGCGGCTGCTCTTCTCGGCGACCCTGGACAACGGGGTCGACAAACTGGTCAAACGCTTCCTGCCCGATGCGGTGCTGCACTCGGTGGACGAGGCGCATTCGCCGGTGGCCGCGATGACGCACCACGTCTTCGAGGTCGCGAGTCCGGCGGTGAAGAAGGACGTGGTGCGCGCGCTCGCCTCGGGCAGCGGTCGGCGAATCCTGTTCATGCGGACCAAGCATCAGGCCCGCAAACTCGCGAAAACGCTGACCGCCGAAGGGATTCCGGCCGTCGACCTGCACGGCAACCTGGCCCAGAACGCCCGCGACCGCAACCTGGCGGCCTTCGCCGAGGGCACCGCGCGCGTACTGGTGGCCACCGATGTGGCCGCGCGCGGTGTGCACGTGGACGGGGTCGAACTCGTGGTGCACGTGGATCCGCCCGCCGAGCACAAGGCGTACCTGCACCGTTCCGGCCGCACCGCCCGCGCGGGCAGTGCGGGCGATGTGGTCACCCTGGTGCTGCCCGATCAGCGCAAGGACACCGCCGCACTGCTGCGCAAGGCCGCCATCACCGTGCGCCCGCAGTCGGTGACCGCGTCGTCGCGGGAGGTAGGTGAACTGGTCGGCGTCGTCGCGCCGGTGGTCGTGCCGTCGGCTGCCGCGCCGAAGTCGTCGGCTGGAACCTCCACGCGGACAAAGCGTTCGGGTGCCCGGATCGATTCTCCGGCGCGTAAGGGGCGCGCCGGCGAAGCCGTCGCACCTGTCCGGAACGGGCGTGGTGACAAGGTCGGTGGTGCGCAGTCCGCCGCCGGGCGTTCGGCGAACACGGATTCGGATGTCGATCGGAGCGGGTTCCGCCGCCGCGACGACTCCGCGCAGTCCTCGACCGGGCGGTCTCGCTCGGGCGGTCCGCGTGGTCGCGGCTCGAACGGGGATTCGCGTGCTGCCGGTAAGGGAGACGCGTCGTTCGGCAACGGGACGCGGCGCGGCTGGGACAACAGCGCGGATCGCGGCGCGCCGGGAGACCCGTCGCGCGGCGGGCGCGCCGACCGGGGCGCCGGGGCCGAAGGTGGCAGGTCGCGACGGCGCGATGCCGCGGATTCCGTTGCGCGGCAGGGGAATGCGACGTCCGGGCGGGCTCGGAACGAATTCGGTCGGTCCGAAGGTGGTCGGGGCGCGGGGGATCGGGCCGGGCACGCGGTGCGGTCCGACGCGCGGGAGTCGTATTCGAACGGTGGGCACGGCGGTGCGGCGGGACGTCGCGGCAGTGCCTCGGGTGACGCTTCACGCGGCGGTCGTGGTGAGGATGGGCACCGTGGCGGCGCCGCGCGGAACGGTCGTGAGCGGTCGGCTTCCCAGCACGCTCCCTCCGGCGGGTCGGATCGGTCCGGTGCGCCGGCGCGGCGGCCTCGGCAGGGGCAGCGCAACGGCGGTCGGGACGCGTCGGGTGGATTCCTGCCCAGCGGTGGTGGCCGACGCGGCTGAGTCCACGGCGGCCGGGACCGGCAGGCGGGACTGCCGGTCCGGTGTCCGGCCGGGCTAGGGTGCGAACATGACATCCGAGCAGATGGAGATCTGGCACAACCCGCGCTGTTCCAAGAGTCGTGCGGCCAAGCAGGCACTGGACGATGCCGGGATCTCCTATACCGAGCGGCGTTATCTCGAGGATGCGCCCAGCGCGGCGGAACTCCGGACGATGCTGGACCGCCTCGGACTCGAGCCCTGGGACATCACCCGCACCGGCGAGGATGTGGCGAAGGAACTCGGTATCGCCGGGTGGCCGCGCACAACCGAGGACCGCGAGCGCTGGATCGAGGCTCTCGCCCAGCATCCGAAGCTGATCCAGCGCCCGATCGTTGCGAACAGCAGCGGCGCGGTCGTCGCCCGGGACGAACAGTCACTGCGCTCGATGCTGTGACCCGGGCGCGGAGAATCGTTGTGCCGTGATCACGAGTAGGCCCTCGGCACAACATGTTTCGTGTTCGGCGGACGACCGTCGGTGAAGTGGAGTTGCGAATGAACCCATCGGGACAGCGCGGAGTGCGGTCGCGTACCAGTGCGGTTCGGTCGTGAGCGGGCAGTCGGCGTCGAGACGAGCCGCCTCGGGCACCCGGGCGACCGTCGACGGTCGTAGCACCCGCTGGAACGGGCACAAGGAGCAGCGGCGCGCCGCGGTGCTGGACGCCGCGATCGAGGTGATCGAGGAGTGCGGCGCGGAGGTCTCGGTGCAGCAGATCGCGGATCGGCTGCGGCTGCCGCGCCCGGTGGTGTACCGGCATTTCGACGGGCGCGCGGATCTGGACGAGCAGATTCGCCGCCGCATCCTGGAAGCGTTGCTGGACGAGTTGATGCCCGCGCTGCGCGCCGACGGCACCGTGCGCGACGCGGTGCGCGGTGCGGTCGGCACCTACGTCGAGTGGGTGGATCGGCATCCCAACCTGCACCGGTTCCTGGACGGCACGGCACCGCGGGGAGATTCCTCGCGGGCGATCGCGGGAGCCCGGGACCGGATCGGCGGCCGCCTGGCGGATCTGTTCACCTCCTCGCTGGCACGGTTCGGGATCGATCCCGCCAGTGCCCGGCCGATGGCCTTCGGTGTGGTCGGTTTGGTGGACGGCGTGGTCAACAGCTGGCGCGCGGATTCGGCGACCGCCCTGACCTGCGAGCAGATCGAGGGCATTCTCACCGAATCGGTGTTGGCGCTGTTCGAGGGCAACGCGCGGAGCCTGGGTGTCCCACTCGCCCGGGACACGCCCGTCGCGGTACTGCTGGCGAGCCCCGAGAGTTCGGCCTCCTGAGCGCGCCCTCCGCGCTATCCGTAGACCCGGGCGGGCGCGGGGATCGTCTGCAACCGCGTCACGGTGAGGGTCGGGGTCATATTGTTCGCCGGGGTGGCGCTGTCCGGAACGACCTTGCCCCGCACCGAAACCCAGGTGTCGTCCGGTAGCGAGTCGATCGCGCCGCCGAGATGGATACGCAGGGTCTGCGCGTCGGCGACACAGCAGGTGATCACGACGCGCGCCAGATCGAATCCGCCGCGACTGCCGTCGGTGCGCGCACTGCCGTCCTCATCGGTGCGAATGACGAAGCCCAGCACCGTGATCTCCCGCCGGTCCAGTTCGCCGCTGGAATCGTAGGCGGCGCGATCGATCAGGTCGTACATCCGGATGGTCGGCGCCTCGCCCGCGGGCAGCGGCGCGAAGCGCACCTTCCCGCCCGAGGCCGGTCCGGCGATCGCGGCCTGCGTGGTCGCACCGGACTGCACCGAGGACGCACCCAGTGCGGGCGGGACGACGATCAACAGCGCGGTGATCGGCGCGAGCAGCAGCCACTGCGACCGCCCGGAATGGTGGTCGTGCTCCTCGCGGCCACGAATATCGCGCACGATCGCGACCGCGGCGAGCAGTACCAGCACGACCCCGCTGGCCACCAGATACGGGTGCAGACCCGGCCGCACATAGCGCAGGAAGGTGCCGTCCAGGGCGATCTTCAACACCGCCGCACCGATCAGCAGCAGGACGAAATTCTGCGCGGCCCGGTTCATCGCGCCCCCAGGAACAGATATCCGGCGGCCGATCCGCACACCGTCGCGACCACGAACGTCGCCGGTGCGAACCGCAGCGCGAAACGTCGTCCGAAGGTGCCCGCCTGCATGGCGAACAACTTCACGTCCACGGCCGGGCCGACCACAAGGAACACCAGCCGGGGCAGCAGCGGCAGTCCGGACATGCTCGAGGCCACGAAGGCATCGGCCTCCGAACACAGCGCGAGCACCACCGCCAGCAGCGCGAGCACCCCGATCGAGATCAGCAGCTGCCCGGACAGCTGGCGATACCACGTCGGCGGAACCAGGACGTGCAGCGCCGCCGCGGCCATCGCCCCGATCACCAGAAAGGCCGCGGCCTGCAGGAAGTCGTGCCGCGCGGCCTCGGCGAACACGGCCCACCGCGAACGCCCGGCCGCACAGTGGTCATGCCCGCGCGGCCGGACCGCGAGCCACTCCGGACGGCCGAACCGGGCCCACAGATATCCCATGACGAAGGCCGTGGCCAGCGATCCGGTGAACCGCGCCGCGACCATCCCGGGCTGACCGGGAAAGGCCACCGCGGTGGCGATCAGCACCACCGGATTCACCGCCGGCGCGGAGAGCAGGAAGGCGAAGGCGGCCGCGCCGGGCGCCCCCTGATCCATCAGCCGCCGGGCGACCGGGACGACACCGCATTCACACCCGGGCAGCGCGATACCGGCCAGCCCGGCCGCGCCGATGGCCGCGGTTCGATTGCGCGGCAGCAACTTTCGCAGCAACTCGGGGGAGACGAAGGCCGCGATCGAACCACTGATCAACACGCCCAGGACCAGGAACGGCACCGCCTGCACGAAGACGCCGGTGAAAACCGTTGTGGCGGTTTGCAGGTCCGGGCTCGAACCGATCCAGCCGGACAACCGCCCGGCGAAGATCAGCCCGAGCGCCAGCAACCCGGCCAGCACATAGGTGGACGCGCCCCGCCAGCGGCCGGGCCGTGGCGCCGGTGCGGCGTCGACGACGAGGTCGGTACGCGGTATCGACATTTCTCTACCCCCATTACTCGCGACATCGAGATTCCGGACGAACAACCGAGCGCAATGTCTGGTCCGCGCCGTGGCCGATATTCGCTGCCACAGTGTGGATATGGGCATGATGGCACAGCCCACCGACACCTGGGAATCGGCCGGTGCCTGCACAGACGCGTTGTTCGCCGCGCCGGGAACACACGCCGTACGAACCGTTCACCGGCCGTTCGGACACGGTTCCGCGCACCGCCCGCCCGGGTGCCGCCGCCCGGCGCGGTTACGATTCAACTCATGCAGCGCATCATCGGAATCGAGGTCGAGTACGGGATCTCCACGCCGTCGGAGCCCTCGGCCAACCCGATTCTCACCTCCACCCAGGCGGTGCTGGCGTACGCCGCCGCCGAGGGCGTGCCCCGGGCCAAGCGAACCCGATGGGACTACGAGGTGGAATCGCCGCTGCGCGACGCCCGTGGTTTCGATCTGGGCCGCCTCAACGGGCCCGCCCCCGTGATCGACGCCGACGAGGTCGGCGCGGCGAACATGATCCTCACCAACGGGGCCCGGCTCTACGTCGACCACGCGCACCCCGAGTACTCCGCGCCCGAGGTCACCGACGCGCTGGACGCGGTGATCTGGGACAAGGCCGGCGAGCGGGTGATGGAGGCCGCCGCGCGCTACGCCTCGAGCGTCCCGGGCGCGGCCCCGATGCAGTTGTACAAGAACAACGTCGACGGCAAGGGCGCCTCCTACGGCACCCACGAGAACTATCTGATGAGCCGCGATACGCCGTTCAACCAGATCATCGTCGGGCTGACCCCGTTCTTCGCCTCCCGCCAGGTGATCTGCGGATCGGGCCGGGTCGGCATCGGGCAGTCCGGCGACACGGCCGGATTCCAGCTGTCCCAGCGCGCGGATTACATCGAGGTCGAGGTCGGCCTGGAGACCACGCTCAAGCGCGGCATCATCAACACCCGCGACGAGCCGCACGCCGACGCCGACAAGTACCGCCGCCTGCACGTCATCATCGGCGACGCCAACCTCGCCGAATGGTCCACCTACCTCAAAGTCGGCACCACGGCCCTGGTGCTCGACCTGATCGAGGCCGGGGAGGATCTGACCGATCTGCAACTGGCGCGCCCGGTGACCGCGGTGCACACCATCAGCCACGATCCGACGCTGCGCGCCACGGTCGCGCTGTCGGACGGCCGCGAGCTGACCGGCCTTGCGCTGCAACGGATCTACCTCGATCGGGTGGGCAAGTACCACAGCCGTGAGGGCACCGACGATCCGCGCGTGACCGATCTGCTGGAGAAGTGGGCGCACGTGCTGGACCTGCTCGAGCGCGATCCGCTGGAATGCGCCGACCTGCTCGACTGGCCCGCCAAACTGCGCCTGCTCGAGGGTATGCGCAACCGCGAGAACCTGGGCTGGGCCGCACCCAAACTGCACCTGGTGGACCTGCAGTACTCCGATGTGCGTTTGGACAAGGGTCTGTACAACCGCCTGGTCGCCCGCGGTTCGATGCAGCGGCTGGTCACCGAGCAGCAGGTGCTGGACGCGATGACCAACCCGCCCACCGACACGCGCGCCTACTTCCGGGGTGAGTGCCTGCGCCGGTTCGGCGGCGACATCGCGGCCGCGAGCTGGGATTCGGTGATCTTCGATCTGGGTGGCGACTCGCTGGTGCGCATCCCCACCCTCGAGCCCCGGCGCGGCACCAAATCGCACGTCGGCAAGCTGCTGGACGGTGTGCACACCGCGGCGGAACTGGTCGAACAGCTGACCACCTAGTCGCGCGCACGGCGGCCGAATCCTCGTCGCACCGAACGGGATACCCGGTCGCCGTCACGTTGCGGCGCGGGCACATTGCGAGGTAATCCGGGATCTTGTCGGCGCTGCTGGGTAGTGTTGAGGGACGAGCATCGGAGTTGTCCGGTGCTCGCCGATGATCAGGTACAGAGGAGGTCGGCTGCTATGGCACAAGAGCAGACCAAGCGCGCCGGTGGCGGCGACGAGGACGACGACGCCGCCGGCGTCGATGCCGCGGGGCAGGAGCGCCGCGAGAAACTGGCGGAGGACACCGACGACCTGCTCGACGAGATCGATGACGTCCTCGAGGAGAACGCGGAAGACTTCGTGCGCGCGTACGTTCAGAAGGGCGGCCAGTGACCTCAGGTGACCCCATGCGGCTCCACACGGGGTACGCGCTGTCGTCGTTCACCGAACATCTGCGCCGGTCGGCTCCGGAACTGTTGCCCGCCAACAGATTCGGCAATACCGGTGACGCCGCCCCCAGCGGGGCGGCGTCGCAGGATCTGGCCCCGCACGGCACCACGATCGTCGCGATCACGTACCACGGCGGTGCGCTGATCGCGGGCGATCGCCGCGCGACCCAGGGCAACCTGCTGGCCAGCCGCGATATGGACAAGGTGTACATCACCGACACCTATTCCGCGGCCGGGATCGCGGGCACGGTGGGCGTGGCGGTCGAGATGATCCGGCTGTTCGCGGTGGAGTTGGAGCATTACGAGAAGATCGAGGGCGTTTCGCTGACCTTCGACGGTAAGGCCAACAAGCTGTCCAGGATGGTGCGCGACAACCTGCCCGCCGCCATGCAGGGCATGGCCGCCGTGCCGCTGCTGGCCGGATACGACCAGGAGGCCGGCGATCCGGATCACGCCGGTCGCATCGTGTCCTACGACGTGGTCGGCGGCCGCACCGAGGAGCGTTTCGGCTACGCGTCCACCGGTTCGGGTTCGATGTTCGCCAAATCCTCGCTGAAGAAGACCTACCGTCGCGGCCTGGACGCCGATCAGGCCCTGCGGATCGCGGTGCAGTCGCTGCTCGACGCCTCCGACGACGACACCGCCACCGGCGGTCCGGACCTGCTGCGCGGGATCTACCCGACCGCGGTCCTGATCGACGCCGAGGGTGCGGTGGAGGTCTCCGAGGAGCGGTTGGCACAGATCGCGCGGTCGTTGGTGGATGAGCGCGAGGCAGCAGAAGGGAGCGCTCCAGCATGACACTGCCGTACTATGCGTCGGCCGAACAGATCATGCGCGACAAGACCGAACTTGCGCGCAAGGGGATCGCACGGGGCCGCAGTGTCGTGGCGTTGGTGTACGACAAGGGTGTGTTGTTCGTCGCGGAGAACCCGTCGGCGACGTTGAACAAGATCAGCGAGTTGTACGACCGCATCGGATTCGCTGCGGTCGGCAAGTACAACGAGTTCGAGAGTCTGCGCCGGGGCGGCATCCTGCAGGCCGACCTGCGTGGTTACCAGTACGACCGGCGCGACGTCACCGGCCGGGCCCTGGCCAACGTGTACGCCTCGACCCTGGGCACCATCTTCACCGATCAGCTCAAGCCCTATGAGGTGGAGATCTGCATCGGCGAGGTCGGTTATCCCGAGCAGTCCAAGAACTCGGTGCTCTATCGGATCAATTTCGACGGCTCCATCGTGGACGAGCGCGAATACGTGGTGATGGGCGGCAATACCGATCCCATCGCGACCGCGCTGAAGGAGACCTACCGTCCGGGCCTGGACCTGAGCAGCGCGATCGAGACCGCTGTGCAGGCCCTGCAGAAGGCCACTCCGGACGGTGCGGACAAGGAGAAGCGGACCCTCGGGGTCGGCTCGCTCGAGGTCGCCACCCTCGAGCAGTCGCGTCCGCGGCGGGCCTTCCGTCGCATCCCGCCCGCGACCCTGGAGGCCCTGCTGGCCGGGAATCGCGAGAGCGATGCCGACGCGGATGCCGAATCGGCCGGGAAGTCCGACGATTCGGCCGAGCCGCAGACGCCGTCGGCGGGAGATCCGTCGAACTCGTAGCGGTCGCGTAATCCGGTGTGCCCGGGCCCCTTACACTCGCAGCGCGCGAGTGTAAGGGGCCTTGCCGTTGCGTGGGTCCGGATTGTAAATCCGGTCCTTCACCCGTGAAATCGTTGTGAAGACGTATGCAACCACTTGCTCGCACAGCCACTTTCGATGATGTGTTGGTTGTAATGTCGATGGTGTGCAGCGACGAATTATGGGGATCGAGACCGAATTCGGGGTCACGTGTACGTTCCACGGCCACCGTCGGTTGAGCCCTGACGAGGTGGCCCGGTATCTGTTCCGCCGGGTGGTTTCCTGGGGCCGTAGCTCGAACGTATTCCTCCGCAACGGTGCCCGGCTCTACCTCGATGTCGGATCCCACCCGGAGTATGCGACGGCCGAGTGCGACAGCCTGGTGCAGTTGGTCACCCACGATCGTGCGGGTGAACGAGTGCTCGAGGAGTTGCTGATCGACGCCGAGCAGCGCTTGGCGGAGGAGGGTATCGGCGGCGATATCTATCTGTTCAAGAACAACACCGACTCGGCGGGCAACTCCTACGGCTGCCACGAGAACTTCTTGGTCGTGCGTGCCGGTGAATTCTCGCGGATCTCCGATGTGCTGCTGCCGTTCCTGGTGACGCGTCAGCTCATCTGCGGTGCGGGCAAGATCCTGCAGACGCCCAAGGCGGCGACGTTCTGCCTGTCGCAGCGGGCCGAGCACATCTGGGAGGGCGTGTCCTCGGCGACGACGCGCTCGCGGCCGATCATCAACACCCGCGACGAGCCGCACGCCGACGCCGAGAAGTACCGGCGGCTGCATGTGATCGTCGGCGATTCGAACATGTCCGAGACCACCACGATGCTCAAGGTCGGCACCGCGTCGCTGGTGCTGGAGATGATCGAGGCGGGCGTCTCGTTCCGGGACTTCGCCCTGGACAACCCGATTCGGGCGATCCGCGAGGTGTCGCACGATCTCACCGGCAAGCATCAGGTTCGCCTGGCAGGCGGACGGCAGGCCAGCGCCCTGGACATCCAGCGCGAGTACTACGCCCGCGCGGTCGAGCATCTGCGCAACCGCGACCGGGATCCGCAGGTGGACGCCGTGGTGGATCTGTGGGGCCGCACCCTCGACGCGGTCGAGGCGCAGGATTTCGCGAAGGTCGACACCGAGATCGACTGGGTGATCAAGCGCAAGCTGTTCCAGCGCTATCAGGACCGGTATGGCATGGACCTGTCCGATCCCAAGATCGCCCAGCTGGATCTGGCGTATCACGACATCAAGCGTGGTCGCGGCGTCTTCGATCTGTTGCAGCGCAAAGGTTTGGCCAAGCGGGTCACCGAGGACGAGACGGTCGACGCGGCCGTCACGACCCCGCCGCAGACCACCCGCGCCAAGCTGCGCGGCGATTTCATCACCGCCGCCCAGGAGGCGGGTCGCGACTTCACCGTCGACTGGGTGCACCTGAAGCTGAACGACCAGGCCCAGCGCACCGTGCTGTGCAAGGACCCGTTCCGATCGGTCGACGAGCGAGTGGATCGTCTGATTGCGTCGATGTGACGGTGTGTGGTGCTGTGCAAGGCTGCGTCGATGCCGATCGGTCGACGAGCGAGTGGATCGTCTGATCGCGTCGATGTGACGGTGTGTGGTGCTGTGCAAGGTTGCGTCGATGCCGATCGGTCGACGAGCGAGTGGATCGTCTGATTGCGTCGATGTGACGGTGTGTGGTGCTGTGCAAGGTTGCGTCGATGCCGATCGGTCGACGAGCGAGTGGATCGTCTGATTGCGTCGATGTGACGGTGTGTGGTGCTGTGCAAGGCTGCGTCGATGCCGATCGGTCGACGAGCGAGTGGATCACGTGATCGCGTCGATGTGAGTTCTGCGTAGTTCTGTGCAAAACTGCGTTGGCAGTGGAGATTCGGTGAAATCGGGGAGGGGCACAGCGGTGAGTGAGTCGTCGGCCGTGGATCGGCTGGAGCGCGGTCTGGGTATCGCGGGCCGCGTCATCGGGTGGTTCGGGGATTTTCTCGGTCGGATTCTCCGGACCTGGTGGGCGACGCTGCTGGTGGTCGCCGGATTGTGTGCCGTAGTCGTCGGCGGTGGCGAACTGGTCGACACGTTCGGGACCCACTGCGCGGCCTCGCGCCTGCCGGGGAGCTGTGACGCGGACGTGCTCGGGCACGAGCGGACGACTGCGTTGAAGATCCTCGGGGTCGGCGTGGGGGTCATGCTGGTCGGCGGTGTGCTCTATCTGCCCTGGCTGCGGCCGGACTACTGGGGCTCGAAAATCTCCCGGGCCGTGGAGGCCCCGGTGAATCGGGCCGTCGATCGCACCGTCGACGCCGCCTGGAACCGGGCGACGGGCGACAACTACCACGGCGACACCAACTGGTAGCACGGCGCGGATCGTCCGAGCTGTCGGCGAAGGGGTGCATCCGTCGAAAATTGCGATACCAGCGCACATCGATGCGCGCGATCGCATTACTCTTGTCCGAGTGGCGATATCCAAGGTCGAGCGGCTGATGAATCTGGTTATCGCGCTGCTCTCGACCAGGCAGTTCCTGAGCGCCGAACGTATTCGTGACAGCGTCGCGGGATATGAGGACTCGGCCAGCGACGAGGCGTTCAGCCGGATGTTCGAGCGGGACAAGAACGAGCTGCGCGATCTGGGCATTCCGCTCGAGGTCGGTCCGGTCGGCCGGTACACCAACCAGGAGGGGTACCGGATCAATCGGGACGCCTACGAACTTCCCGATATCGATCTGACCAGCCAGGAGGCCGCCGCCGTCGCGGTGGCGGTGCAGCTGTGGGAGTCTCCCGAACTGGCCGCCGCGGCCGAGGGCGCGGTGCTGAAATTGCGGGCCGCCGGAATTCACGTCGAACCCGAGGCGGCGCTGGCCTCGGTGCCCGCGGTCCCCGCCCGTACCCGCGGCTCGGAGGCGGCGCTGGGCAAACTGCTGGCTGCCATCGACGCCGGACGCGCGGTCCGATTCGAACACCGCAACTCGCACAACGCGCCGTATCTGATGCGCGATGTGGAGCCCTGGGGTGTGGTCACCCATCACGGCCGCTGGTATCTGGTCGGGCACGATCGGATTCGCGACGCGGTCCGCACCTTCCGGTTGTCCCGGATCGGTGCGGATGTCACGGCGTACGGTCCGGAGAACGCGGTGCGCAAGCCCGAGGGCGCGGATCTGCGCGCGATGGTCGCCCGGGTGACCGGTGCGGCTCCGGTGACCGGGACGGCCACGGTCTGGGTGGCAGACGGGCGCGGTCAGGAGATCCGTCGGCTCGGCGCGGTGGTGGAGGACCGCGAGGTCGCCGGTCGGCCGGGCGCGGTGGTGGAGGTGCCGGTGCGGTCGCGCGATTGGCTGGCCCGGTTGATCACCGGACTCGGCCCCGATGCGCTGGTCCTGGCCCCGGCCCAGTTGCGCGCGGATGTCGTGGAGCGGTTGCGGTCGGTGCTCGAACGCACCGAGGTTCCGGCATGACGCCCAGAAGCAGCAAGGTGAACAGCAGCCGGCTGTCCACGCGGCTGTCCCGCCTGCTGAACATGGTTCCGTACTTCCTGGCGAATCCGGGGATCAGCGCCGCGGAAGCCGCCGAGGATCTGGGCGTGACGACCAAACAGCTGATGAACGACCTCAATCAGCTGTGGATGTGCGGCCTGCCCGGATACGGTCCGGGCGATCTGATCGACCTGTCGTTCTCCGAGGAGAGCGTCGAGGTCACCTTCTCCGCGGGCATCGATCGGCCGCTGCGGTTGACCTCGACCGAGGCGACCGCGTTGCTGGTGGCGCTGCGCTCGATCGCGGATCTGCCAGGCATGGTGGATCCGACGGCCGCGCATGCGGCGCTGGCCAAGATCGAGGCGGCCATCGTGGGCGGCGGCACGTCGGCGGGCCCGGAATCGGTGGCGCCACCGGAGGCTCCGGCGGTGACGACGGTGCGGTCGGCATTGGCCGCGAAACGCGCGCTGCGGTTGGTCTACTACTCCGCGAGCCGCGATGTGGTCTCCGAGCGGGTGGTCGATCCGATCCGAATCGTGTTGGTGGACAACAACTCCTATCTACAGGCGTGGTCCCGGCGCGCGGAGGGGGTGCGGCTGTTCCGGTTCGATCGGATCGAGGAGGCCACCGAACTCGACGAACCGGCGCGTCCGCCCAGCCACGCCACCGACGAGGCGGCGGCGCTGGACCTGTTCTCCGACGAGCCGACGGTTCCGTTGGCGCACTTGCGGATTCGCGCCGACTACGGCTGGGTACTGGATCAGTATCCGATGCAGCGCGGCGCGCTGCTGCCGGGCGGCGACGTCGAGGCCACGATGCGGTTCGCGACGCTGGACTGGATGGCGCGGCTGCTGCTGGGCTTCGGTTCCGGCGTGACCGTGCTGGGGCCGCCCGAACTGGTCGCGGCGGTCCGGGAGCGCTCGGGCGCAGCCCTGGACGCCTACGCCGCGCTGGCCGAGGACGACGACTACGGCGACGGTGTGATCGAGGAGGTAGGGCCCGCGTGACATTTCGAGTGACGGTGCTCGGCGCTGGCAGTATCGGAATTTTCGTGGGCGGGAAACTGGCGGCTGCCGGTGCGGACGTCACGTTCGTGGGACGTCCCCGGCTGCTGGACGAGATCTCCGCGAACGGGCTGCGGCTCACCGACCTCGACGGCGGTGACGACCGGGTGGCCGCCGACGCGTTCGCCGTGGCGGCCGAACCCACCTCGGCCGCGACCGCGGATCTGGTGCTGATCACGGTGAAATCCGCGCAGACGGCGGTGTCGGCCGAACAGTTGGTGGGCCGGGTGCGCGCGGACGCGGTGGTGTTGAGCCTGCAGAACGGCATCGGCAACGACACCGTGATCGAGGAGATCCTGCCCTCGTGCGTGGTACTGGCCGGGATGGTGATGTTCAACGTCGTGCACCGCGACCTCGGAGCCTTCCACCGCGGCACCGCGGGCGGGCTGGCGGTGTCCGATGATCCGGCGCTCGACCGGTTCGCGCCGCTGTTCGCGCGGGCGGGCCTGCCGCTGGATCGGCACGCGGATCTGCTGCCGGTGCAGTGGGCCAAGCTACTGCTCAATCTGAACAACCCGATCAACGCCCTGTCCGGGCTGCCGCTGCGCACCGAACTCGGGCAGCGCGACTTCCGGCGCGCGCTGGCGCTCGCGCAGACCGAGGCGCTGGCGGTGATGGATCGCGCGCAGATCCGCCCGGCCCGGCTGACGCTGCTCTCCCCGCGACTGATGGTGCGGCTGCTGACCGCGCCCGACCTGCTGTTCAGCCGCCTCGCCGGACGGGTGGTCGCGGTGGATCCGCAGGCCCGCTCCTCGATGGCGGACGATCTCGCGCTGGGCCGCAGGACCGAGATCGCGTGGTTGTCCGGGGAGATCGTGAGCCTGGGGCGGATGGTCGGGGTGTCGACGCCGGTCAACGCCCGTCTGGTGGATCTGATCGGCGTGGCCGAACGCGGTGATCCCCGCCGCTGGGGCGGTGCGGAGTTGCTCGCGGAGTTGCGTGTGGCGAAAGCCCGTGCCGCCCGAGCGACCGCCCATCCGTCGAACGACGCCTGACGGGCGTTATCGTTCTACCCGGTCCGGTAACATCGGACCTACCACAGCTTTGGAGGTTATCGATGGGTACATTCGGCCCGACGCACTGGATCATCATCGCGGTGCTGGTGTTGGTGCTGTTCGGCGCCAAGCGGCTGCCCGACGCGGCTCGTGGCCTCGGACGTTCGTTGCGCATCTTCAAGAGTGAGATGAGCGAGATGCAGTCCGAGGGAGGGCAGCCCGCGCCGCAGCAGCCCGCCCCGGCGCCGACCCCGCAGGAGCTGCCGACCTCGCAGCCGGTGCAGCCCGCCCCGCAGGTGCAGGTGAATCCGGAAGTGCACAAGGCCTAGCCGGTTCCTCGACTCCGCCCACGCCGGACCGGCATACACCGGGTGTCGGCGGCGGGTGAGTCGTCCAGGTCCGGCGTCCGGCGAGCAGCGAGGCATTGAGATCCCATGCGCATTCCGTTCGACCCCCGGCGCAGCCGACGTAGAACGAATCCCGACGGCACGATGTCGTTGGTCGAACATCTCGAGGAGTTGCGCTCGCGGCTGCTCAAAGCGCTGCTCGCGGTGGCGATCACCACCACGCTGGGTTTCCTGTGGTACCAGTACGGCTTCCTCGGCGTGCACAGCCTGGGTGACATCCTGCGCGGTCCCTACTGTTCGCTGCCCGCGTCCTCGCGGGCGAATCTGAGCCCCGACGGCGCCTGCCGGCTGTTGGCGACCGCGCCGTTCGAGCAGTTCATGCTCCGGTTCAAGGTCGGTCTGACCGCCGGAATCGTGCTGGCCAGCCCGGTCTGGCTGTATCAGGTCTGGGGTTTCGTCACCCCGGGCCTGTACGCCAAGGAACGCAAGTACGCGGTCAGCTTCGTGACCTCCGGCGCGCTGCTGTTCGTGCTCGGCGCGCTGCTGGCGTACTGGGTGGTCGCCCACGCGCTGCGGTTCCTGATGTCGATCGGCAACAACGTGCAGATCACGGCGTTGAGCGGTACGCAGTACTTCGGGTTCATCATCAAGTTGCTGATCATCTTCGGCGTCAGCTTCGAGACGCCGCTGCTGATCGTCGGGCTCAACGCCATCGGTGTGCTGACCTACGAGCGGCTCAAGAAGTGGCGTCGCGGGATGATCTTCGGATTGTTCGTCTTCGCCGCGATCGTCACCCCGCAGGATCCGTTCTCGATGCTGGCCCTGGCCGCCGCGTTGACGTTGCTGTTCGAGGTGGCGGTGCAGGTGTCGCGGATCAACGACAGGCGTCGTGCGCGGTCGCGGGAGGACTGGAGCGCGTTGTCCGACGAGCAGGCGTCCCCGCTGCCCGGAAACGGTGCGGTCGGCGACGTGAAGCCGGTGAGCGCGGCCCAGCCGATCGATTCGGCGGCGGCGATCGTGCCCGATGCCTCGGAGAAAACACCGCGACCGGTGTCGGACTACTCCGATACGCTCTGACGAGTGGCACTACGGTCGCCGATCGGCGAACTCGCGGCATTCGCCGCCGAACTGACATTCACGCTCGACCCGTTCCAGCAGCAGGCGTGCGAGTCGTTGCAGGCTGGGCACAGCGTGCTGGTGTGTGCGCCCACCGGGGCCGGTAAGACGGTCGTCGGTGAGTTCGCGGTGCATCTGGCCCGGGCCGCGGGTGGCAAATGTTTTTACACGACGCCGATCAAGGCGCTGTCGAATCAGAAGTACGCGGATCTGGTCGAACGGTACGGTCGCGGTCAGGTCGGTCTGCTCACGGGTGATCAGTCGCTGCATCCGGACGCGCCGGTGGTGGTGATGACCACCGAGGTGCTGCGGAACATGCTGTACGCGGGTTCGGATGCGCTGCAAGGGTTGTCGTACGTCGTCATGGACGAGGTGCACTATCTGGCGGACCGTTTCCGCGGCGCGGTGTGGGAGGAGGTCATCCTGCATCTGCCGCCGGACGTGCGGCTGGTGAGCCTGTCCGCGACGGTCAGCAACGCCGAGGAGTTCGGCGCGTGGATGGAGACCGTGCGCGGGGACACCGCGGTGATCGTCGACGAGACCCGGCCGGTGCCGCTGTGGCAGCACGTGCTGGTGGGGCGGCGGATGTTCGATCTGTTCGACCAGAAGTCCAGCGACCAGAAGATCCTCGTCGACGAGGATCTGGTGCGGTACATCAAGCACCGCGAGGAAGCCGACCGGATGAACAGCTGGAACGGTCCGCGGCATCGCGGCGGTCCACGCCGGGACTTCCGGCCGGTGCATCGTCCGGAGATGCTGGCGCGGTTGGACGAGGAGGGGTTGCTTCCGGCGATCACGTTCATCTTCTCGCGCGCGGGTTGTGACGGGGCGCTGGCACAGTGCCTGCGGTCGCGGCTGGATCTGAGTCGCGACGACGACCACGAGCGGGTCGCGGCGATCATCGACAAGCACACCGGGGATCTGCCGCGCGCGGACCTGGACGTGCTCGGATATTGGGAGTGGCGCGAGGGCCTGTTCCGCGGGCTGGCCGCGCATCACGCCGGGATGCTCCCGGCCTTCCGGCACACCGTGGAGGAGTTGTTCGTGAACGGCCTGGTGCGGGCCGTATTCGCCACGGAGACACTGGCTCTGGGCATCAACATGCCCGCGCGGACGGTGGTGCTGGAGCGGCTGGTCAAGTTCAACGGCGAGTCGCACGCCGAACTGACGCCGGGGGAGTACACCCAGCTCACGGGACGGGCCGGGCGTCGCGGTATCGACGTCGAGGGGCATGCGGTGGTGGTGTGGAATCCCGACGTGGACACCAGTTCCGTCGCGGGGCTGGCCTCGACTCGCACGTATCCGCTGCGCAGTTCGTTCCGTCCGGGCTACAACATGTCGATCAACCTGATCGATCGGATGGGCGCGACGGAATCGCGGGCGCTGCTGGAACGTTCGTTCGCGCAGTTCCAGGCGGATCGTTCCGTGGTCGGACTGGTGCGCGGCATCGAGCGCAACGAGGGCCAGTTGCGCAAGCTGCGTTCGCAGATCGATCATGACGGCTTCCTCGAGTACATGTCGCTGCGGGAGCGGATCGCGCAGCGCGAGCGCGATATCGAGCGTCAGGGCCGGGCCGATCGTCGGGGTGCGGCGGTGGCGTCGCTGACCTCGCTGCGGCGAGGTGACGTGGTGGCCATTCCGAGCGGGCGGCGTCAGGGCCTGGCGGTGATCCTGGAACCCGATCAGTCCCCGGGCGATCCGCGTCCGCTGGTGCTGACCGAGGACAAGTGGGCCGGACGCATCTCCGCGGCCGACTTCCCCACGCCCGCACAGCCTTTGGGGCGGATGCGGCTGCCGCGGCACGTGGATCACCGGACCGCGCGCACTCGTCGCGATCTCGCCTCGGCCCTGCGCAGCACCGGTATCACCCCGCCCGGTCGGCAGCGTCGCGGCACCAAATCCAAGGGTGGCGAGGACCGGGAGCTGGCCACGTTGCGGCGCGCGTTGCGCTCGCATCCGGCGCACGCGCGGCCGGACCGGGAACAGCTGGCGCGGATCGGGGAGCGCTACAACCGGGTGCAGCGCGAGACCGAGGCCATGCGCGAGAAGGTGTCCGCGGCGACGAATTCGCTGGCCCGCACGTTCGATCGCATCGTGGAGTTGCTGACCGACCGCGGGTATGTGGACGAGGCCGGCGAGGTGACCGGTGACGGTCGTCGGCTCGCCCGCATCTACACCGAGGCCGATCTGGTGGTCGCCGAATGTCTGCGACAGGGCGTCTGGCGGGGGCTCGGACCGGCCGAACTGGCCGCGGTGGTGTCGATGCTGGTTTACGAATCGCGCCAGGAGACAGGGTATCTGGGCCCCGCCGGGCCGACCGCCCCGATTCGGCGCGCGGTCGCGTCGACCATGACCGTGTGGAGTGAGCTGCGCACCGACGAGGCGCAGCACAAACTGACCCCGACCCGGGAACCGGATCTGGGCTTCGTGACGGGCCTGCACAAGTGGGCGCGCGGCGACGGCCTGGCCGAATCCCTGCTGGCCAGCGGTGATCAGGGCAGTGCGCTCTCGGCCGGTGACTTCGTGCGGTGGTGCCGTCAGGTGATCGATCTGCTCGACCAGATCCACAACACCGCCGACGATGTCGAGGTGGCGGGAACGGCGGCGAAAGCGGTTCGCGCGATCCGTCGCGGTGTGGTCGCGGTGGACTCGGCATGAGAGCCCATGCCAATGGACACAGCGGGTGTCGAACTGTGATTTGATGCTTGCGAGTACCGACCGTGGTGAGCGACTGACGACCTCACGCGGGGGGGCAAGCGTGTGTACGACGACGAGTGGAGGCAGGCAGATGAGCGGCCCGTTTGGACCGAACGATACCCCTGGTCCAGGGGAGGGACACAGTAGCGATCCGACACAGCAGTGGACCGGTCAGCAGCCCGCCGACCCGACCCAGCAGTGGGGTGGTCAGCAACCGGCCGGTCAGCAACAGCAGTGGAGTCAGCCGGGGCAGACCTCCTGGCCGCCGCAGTCCACCGGCAATGCCGATCCCACCCAGCAGTGGGGTGGTCAGCAGCCCGCCGGACAGCAGTGGGCGCAGGGCAGCGGGACCTCGTGGCCACAGCAGCAGCCCGCGCAGGCGCAGCCGTGGGAGGCGACCCAGCAGCAGTGGGGGCAGCCGCCGCAGCAACCGCAGCAGTGGAATCAGTCCGGGCAGTGGAGTCAGGAACCGCAGCTACAGACCACCGGCGGCAAGAAGTCGCGGCGCGGGCTGCTCATCGGTGGCGGTATCGGTGTGGTGGTCGTGATCGTGGTGGCTGTCGTGCTGGCCGTCGTCTTCCTCGGCAGCGACAAGCTGGACAGCAGTGCGGTGCAGTCCGGGGTGCAGAAGGTGCTGAAGGACTCCTACGGGATCGATGACGTGCAGAACGTGAGTTGCCCGGCGGGGCAGGAAGTGAAGGTCGGGAAGACTTTCACCTGCTCGATGAAGGTGGGCGGCGAGCAGAAGAGTGTGACCATCAAGATCACCAAGTCGGACGGGACCTATGAGGTGGGGCGGCCGAACTGAGGCGTGCCCGGTGCCGGAGTAGGTGCGGGAGTGCTCGTCTCCGCGTTGCTCCGGCCGGGTCGTCGGTACCGCGTGGCTCGTCGTCGCACGCCGGAATCGCAGGCTCGGGTCCGTGCGTTTCGAGAATGTGGGGGCGAGCCGCGCCGAATTTCTGTTGTCGGCGTGATGGTTTCAGTGTGATCGGTGCATCGTGAGGTGTCGGGACGTGTGAGCGCCCGATGCCGCCGAACGATTACGTCGGCGCGTGCGCGGGGTTGGTTTCGAGTGCGGTGACGAGGCGCTTGACGGGGCTTTCGGCGTTGTAGGTGGTGGCGAGGGTGCTCAGGCGGTCGGGGGTGGCGGGCGTGCTGGGGAGAGCGTCGGGGCGGGAGAGGGTCACCTCGGCGTCGCGGACCACTCGCACCACGGGAGCGGCGGCCTCGAGGTAGGCGTGGGCCGTGCTGAGTTTGTTCCGGATGCCTTGGGCCAGTTCGGCGTTCGGGTTCGAGGCGGCGGCGATCAGTGCTTCCAGGGTGCCGAAGCGGGTGATCAGGGTGGCGGCGGATTTGTCGCCGATGCCCGCCACGCCGGGGAGGCCGTCGGAGGCGTCGCCGCGGAGGGTGGCCATATCGGCGTAGGCGGGGCCCGCGTTCTCCTGGGGGACACCGTATTTCGCGGAAACCTCGGCGGGACCGAACAGTTCGGCCTTGGCCAGGCCGCGACCCACGTAGAAGACCCGGACGGGTGGTCGCGGGGTGTCGCGGACCAGTTGGAGCAGATCGCGGTCACCGCTGACGACGATGACCTCGTCGGTGGACTCGCGGGTGGCCAGGGTGCCGATCACATCGTCGGCCTCGAGTCCGGCCGCGCCCGCCGTGGCGATACCGGCGGCCTCCAGTACCTCCAGGATCATGTCGACCTGGGGGGTGAGGTTGTCGGGAACCTCCTCGGCACCGGGGGCCGCGCCCGCCGAATCGTCGAGCCGGTGGGCCTTGTACGAGGGGACCAGATCCACCCGGAACTGCGGACGCCAGTTCAGGTCCAGGCAGACCACCAGCCGTGACGGGGCGTGTTTGGTGATCAGCGCCGCCACCATATCGGTGAAACCGCGCAGTGCGTTGACCGGTTGGCCGCTGGGCGCGGTGATCTTCTCCGGGATCGCGTAGAAGGCGCGGAACCACAGGCTGGCACCGTCGAGCAGCAGCAGCGGACCGCGGGCGGGTGAGGTCATGGTCGCAGACGCTACCCGGTGGGTCCGACAGGCCGGGCTCCTGCGCTGTTGCCCGCGTCGCGGTCGGCCGGGGCGCGTACCGTTGTCGATCATGAGCGCGCATACGGAATCACGGTTCGAGGCCGAGGTGTACGGAAGCCGGTTGGAGCGGGCGGCGCAGCTGGTTCGGGCCGCGCATCTGGACGCGTTGCTGATCACCCCGGGGCCGGATCTGGAGTATCTGATCGGGTCGCGCGCGCAGTCGTTCGAGCGGCTCACCTGTCTGGTGGTGCCCGCCAGCGGCGAGACGCCGTCGGTGGTCGTGCCGAAACTGGAGGCGGCGGGTCTGGCGGATTCCGCGGCCGACGCGCTCGGCGTGCAACTCGTGGACTGGGTCGACGGGGTGAATCCGTACCAGACCGTCAAGGCGACGCTCAACGCCGGTGCGCGGGTCGCGGTCGCCGACAATATGCCCGCACTGCATCTGCTGCCGATCGCGGACGTGCTCAACGCGCTGCCGGTGTCGGCGACGCCCGTGCTGCGCGAATTGCGAATGCGTAAGGACGCCAGCGAGATCGAGGCGCTGCGCCGCGCGGGGGCAGCCATCGATCGCGTGCACGCGCGGGTCGGGGAGTGGTTGCAGGCCGGGCGGACCGAGGAAGAGGTGGCAGACGATATCGCGGCCGCGATCGTCGAGGAGGGGCATACCAAGCCCGAATTCGTGATCGTGGGCAGCGGCCCGAACGGCGCGATTCCGCATCACGAGCACTCCGACCGTGTGATCGAATCCGGCGACATCGTGGTCGTGGACATCGGGGGCCCGGTCGCACCCGGCTACAACTCCGACTCCACCCGCACCTACGCCGTCGGCGCGCCCGATCCCGAGATCGCCGAACGCATCGCGATCCTGGAACAGGCCCAGGCCGCGGCCGTCGCATCCGTGCGCCCCGGTGTGACCGCCGAATCCGTCGACGCCGCCGCGCGAAATGTGTTGGTGCGAGCCGGATTTGGCGATGCCTTCATCCACCGCACCGGACACGGCATCGGCCTGTCGGTACACGAGGAGCCCTACATCGTCGCCGGTAACGACATCGTGCTCGAACCGGGCATGGCGTTCAGCATCGAGCCCGGGATCTACTTCCCGGGCGAGTGGGGCGCCCGCATCGAGGACATCGTCATCGTCACCGAGGACGGCTGCGAGTCGGTCAACAAGCGCCCGCACGGCCTGACCGCGCTCTGACCTCGGCTTGTGAACGTGTAACGGTCGGTATCGACCGGAAGCCGTCAGGTCGGATGCGAACCTGGCCGGGATCAGGTCTGTCGTGCAGTTCGGGAATCTTTTCGCACGGTGGGAAGCGTTCCGCCCGGTTGCTCGTGTGACCATCGGCCTGACCGCTGATGGCTTGCGCTTCAACGGTTTCCGTCCGAGCCACGTTCTTCGGCCGACGCGGGCGATCGTATGAACGCCGCTCGGCCGCGCGGAGGCCGCTCAGTCGCGCAGGGCCGCTCCGCTCAGTAGTCGAGTGGGCCGGATGGCGATGACGACGCGGGCGGGATTGACGCGCGGGGTGCGGTAGCGCTCGGCGTAGCGGCGCTCGCCTTCCAGGACCGCCTCGGGGTCGGTGAGGATCTCCGCGGGGCCCTCGAGGGTCAGCCAGCGGGCGCCGTCGACCTGGCTGACGGCGGCGTAGCCGGTGCGGCGGACGTTGCGGGCCTTGACCGTATCGCCGGAGGTGATGATCCGGACGATGCCGCAGTCCTGGTCCCAGGTGAAGCCGATCGGCACCATGTGCGGGGTGCCGTCCGCGCGGAGTGTGGTCAGGGTGGCCAGATGCCGCTCGGCGACGAATCCGAGGGCGGCCGCGGACAGGGCGATACGTGCGTCGGTGCTGGTCATGGATGTGACGCTAACAATCCGCGATGTGGTGTCCGCATCCGAGGGACCCGACCGCACCCAGCTGTCCGGTTCGTCGCGGCGGCGGTGGCAGACTGTGCGCCATGGGTATGCGGGCACGGGATGTCGACGAGGGCGCGATCGTCCTGCTGGGCGGGCGCAGCGAGATCGGCCTGGAGATCGTGGAGCGGATGGCGCGGGACCGGGTGGTGATCCTGGCCGCGCGGCGCAGCGCCGATCTGGCCGACGAACGCGCCGCGCTCGATCGTGCGGGCGCGGCGGCGGTGCACAGCGTGGAGTTCGACGCCGACGATCTGCCCTCGCATCAGCCGCTGCTGGACAAGCTCACCGCCGAACACGGCCGGATCGGCGTGGCCGTGCTGGCCTTCGGCGTACTCGGCGATCAGGAACGCGCCGAACAGGATCCGGCGGCGGCGGTCGCGGTGTTGCAGACCGATTTCCTCGCGCAGGTCAACATTCTGACGACGCTGGCCACCCTGCTGCGCGCACAGGGGAGCGGACAGCTGGTGGTGTTCAGCTCCGTCGCCGGGTTCCGGGTCCGGCGGGCCAACTACGTGTACGGGTCGGGTAAGGCGGGCCTGGACGGATTCGCCACCGGACTAGCGGATGCGTTGCACGGCACCGGAATTCATCTGCTGCTGGTGCGTTCCGGCTTCGTCATCGGGCGGATGACCGAGGGCATGGAGCCCGCGCCGTTCTCGGTGCGGCCCGGCCAGGTCGCCGACGTGGTCGTCGCGGCATTGCGGTCCCGGCGCGAAATCGCCTGGGCCCCGGCGATGATGCGGCCGATCTATTTCGCGGTGCGATTCCTGCCCCGATCGGTCTGGCGGCGGTTGCCGCGATGAGCGGGGCTCCGGGGGTGGGCATGGAACCGTGGCCCGTCCGGTCGCCGATCGCGGTGGTGGGCATCGGTGCGGACGGCTGGGACGGGCTCGGCGCGGCCGCGCGCACGGCGGTCGAGCGGGCCGATGTGGTGCTGGGGTCGTACCGGCAGCTGGCGATGATCCCCTCGGGCGGGCCCGAACGGCTGCCGTGGCCCTCACCGCTGTTGCCCGCACTCGCGGATCTGCTTGCCGCGCACCGTGATCGGCGTGTCTGTGTGCTCGCCAGCGGTGATCCGATGTTCTACGGCATCGGGGTGTCGTTGGCGAAACTGCTGGGGCCGCAAGCACTTCGGGTGCTGCCGCAACCGTCCTCGGCGAGTCTGGCCTGCGCCCGGCTCGGCTGGGGTCTGGCGGAGATCTCGGTGGTCACCGCCGTGGGACGGCCGATCGAGACGGTGCTGCCGGAACTGGCCCACCGCCGCCGCATCCTGGTGCTGAGCGAACATGATCGCACCCCGGCCGAACTCGCGAAACTGCTGTCGGGCAACGGTTTCGGCGCATCCCGGATGACCGTGCTGGAACAACTCGGCGGCCCCGCCGAGCGTACGGTCTCGGGCATCGTGGCGGACTGGTCCGAACCGCCGGGTGATCGGCTCAACATCGTGGCCCTGGACTGCGTGGCCGATCCGGCCGTACCGCGGCTGACCAGGATTCCGGGACTGCCGGACGGGGTCTACGGCGGCGACGGCCAGCTCACCAAACGTGAGGTGCGCACCCTGTCCCTGGCCGCGCTCGCGCCCTCCCCGGGCGAGTTGCTGTGGGATATCGGCGGCGGTTCGGGCACCATCGCCATCGAATGGTGCCGCACCCATCCGTCCTGTCGCGCCATCACTTTCGAACGATCCGGCGCTCGCCGCGGACAGATCGCCGCGAACGCGCTGGCCCTGGGCGTCCCGGGGATCACGGTCCTGGGTGAGGTGCTCGAGGAACTGTCGGACGACGAATTCCCCACGCCCGACGCGGTATTCCTCGGGGGCGGGCTGACCCAGCCGGGCCTGTTCGAAAACTGTTGGGAGCGACTGCGATCCGGCGGACGACTGGTCGTCAACGCGGTCACCGTGGAGTCGGAGACGCTGTTGCATGCCTGGGCGGCCGAATTCGGCGGTGCGCTGAGCCGATTCCAGGTCTACCGCGCCGAACCGCTCGGCGGATTCACCGCGTGGCGGCCGCATCTGCCCATCACCCAGTGGGTAGTGGTGAAGGGTGAGTGAGCGATCCGATGATCGCCGGGTGCTGATCCTCGGCGGCACCCGGGAGGCGCGGGTGCTGGCCGAAAAGTTGAGTGGCGCGGGCGGATTCGAGGTCGTGTCCTCGCTCGCGGGCCGGGTTCGGGAACCGGTGTTGCCGGTCGGGCCGGTTCGGATCGGTGGTTTCGGCGGGGTCGACGGCCTGCGGAACTGGTTGGGCGACAACGCCATAGACGTGGTGATCGATGCGACTCATCCGTTCGCGGGTGTCATCTCCGCGCATGCGGCCGCGGCAGCCGCTGCGCTGGATCTTCCGGTGCTGCACGTGCGTCGGCCGGGTTGGCGGGAACGTCCGGGTGATCGGTGGATACGGGTTCCCGATATCGCGGCGGCGGTGGACGCGGTCGAGGGGTTGGGGTCCAGGGTATTCCTGACGATCGGGCGTCAGGAGGCCGGTGCGTTCGCGCGCCTGGACGCACTGTGGTTTCTGATCCGCGCGATCGATCCGCCCAGTGCGCCGCTGCCGCCGCATCACGAATTACTGCTGGCGCGTGGACCTTTCGCGGTAGAGGACGAGGTTCGGTTACTGACCGAACATCGGATCGAGGTGCTGGTCACCAAGGACAGCGGGGGAGAGTTGACCGTGGCCAAACTGCTCGCGGCGCGGACCTGCGGGATTCCGGTCCTCATGATCGATCGTCCGGCGCTGCCGGAAGGGGCGATGGTCGCGGAATCGGTTGCCGCCGCAGAGGATTGGCTGCGCGCCTTACCGTGAGCACGTTCTCGGCCCGGGAGAGCCGGAATATGTTGTGGCCGTGGGGAAACGGCTAATCGACAGGCTCATCACGGTCGGACCGCGCCAGCAATCCCGGCAGCCGATCGAACCACTCCAGCACCGCGCGTTCGTACCCGATCCCGAAATCCAGTGTGGCCCTGTCGCATCGGGACTTCATCTCGTCGATACCCGCGAGATAACGCTCTAGCCGTTCCTCGTGGATCGTGCGATTGGCGGCGATGATCCGGTTCAACCGCTCGGGCTCGACGAACTCCCCGAACGCCAGCGTCAGCAGCAGCGGCACCCGGATGGTCTCCGCGCCCGGATCGCGAGCTATCCACTGCGCGAACGCTTCCCGTCCGGCCTCGGTGATCCGATACGGCGTGCGTTCGCGAATTCCGGTCTCGCCCTTCTCGACCAGGCCGATCCGGTCCATCGCCGCCAGCTCGCGATACACCTGGCTCTGCGTGATGGTCCAGAAATCGCCGATCCGCACCTGGGCCAGATTCACCAGATCCCATCCGGCCATCGGCCCCTCGTGCAGGAAACCCAGCAGCGAGGCCGCGGTCGAGTTCAGACCCCGTTTCGATTCACCCTCGGCCATATGCAACCTTCCACATCAACGTTCCACATAGGAATATTAACGCGCGGATCGGGCAGCGCGTTCAGGGGGTCGCATACCGCCGGGAGGTGAACACCCGCGGACCGGCCGGAGTGTCGAACGCGGTGGTCGTGGAGGCCCCGATGATCAGCAGGGTGCGCATGTCGACCTCGGCGGGGTCGAGTTCGGACAGGGTGAGCACGCGCACCGATTCGGTCGGCCCGCCGACGTCGCGGCCCAGCACCACCGGCGTATCGGGTTTGCGGTGTTCCAGGACCAGATCGCGCAGCGCGGCCACCTGCCAGGTGCGTTGCGAGGAGGCCGGGTTGTAGACCGCGATGGCCATATCGGCGGCGGCGACCGCGGCGATGCGCTGGGCGACGGTCTCCCACGGCTTGAGCCGGTCCGAGAGCGAGATCATCGCGAAATCGTGTCCCAGCGGCGCGCCCACCCGGCTCGCGACCGCACTGGCCGCGGTCATCCCGGGCAGCACGCGGACCGGTACCTCGCGCCACTGCGGATCGGCCGATTCCTCGATCACCGCCGCGGCCATGGCGAAGACGCCCGGGTCGCCGGAGGAGACGACCGCGACGCGCGCACCCTGTTTGGCCAGGTCCAGTGCCATGGCCGCGCGTTCGGACTCGACGCGGTTGTCGCTGGCGTGGCGGCGCTGCCCCGGACGGATCGGCACCCGATTGACGTAGGTGGTGTAACCGACCAGATCCGTTGCCTCGGAGAGTGTTCGGGCGACCTCGGGGCTGGTCCAGTCCGGTGAACCGGGGCCGAGCCCGACGACCACGACCTCACCGATCGATGCGCGATCATTCTGCGGCGCTTGACTTTCCGGGTTGCCGGTGCGCTGCGACCGCGTGGAATCCGCTGTGGTGAGCGGAATCTCGGTCGTCGGCGTCGGACCCGGCACGACGGTGATGGCGAAGTACGGCACCTCGCCCGCATCCACCTCGCCCGCGCGCAACACCCGCTGCCGCCCGGTGCTGGCCCGCTCCACGTAGTACGCGTCGTCCAGCCGCCCGGCGTCCGAAAGCGCCTGTCGCACACCGGGATATGTGCGACCCAACTTCATCACCACGGCCGCGTCGGCCGCGCGCAGGCGACGGGTCAACTCCTCGGGGGGCAGCGTGCCGGGCAGCACGGTAAGCACCTGATCGCCCTCCACCAGTGGGGTGCCCAGCGCGGCCGAGGCGGCGCTGACCGAGGTGATGCCCGGGATGATCTCGGCGTCGAACCGGTCGGCCAGGCGGCGGTGCATATGCATGTACGAGCTGTAGAACAGCGGATCCCCGGCGGCCAGCAGCGCGACCGAACGGCCCGCCGCGAGATGGGTCGCGAGGGTGGCCGCGGCCTGTTCGTAGAACTCGTCGATGGCGCCCTGATAACCGCCCGGATGGTCGGTGGTCTCGGTCGTCACCGGATAGACGAGATGTTCCTCGAGCTGGTCGGGACGCATGTACGGTGCGGCGATGGCGCGGGAGATGCTGCGGCCGTGCCGCGCGCTGTGGAAGGCGATGACATCGGCCGCGCCGATGATGCGCGCGGCCTTGACCGTCACCAGTTCCGGATCACCCGGTCCCAGGCCGATACCCCACAGCTTGCCGGACTTCTGATCGCTCATTCCTGTTCGCTCGCAATCGCATTCAGTGCCGCCGCGGTGATCGCGCTGCCGCCGCGCCGCCCCCGGACGGTCAGGAATTCGACACCGCCGAATTCGGCCAGCGCCTGCTTGGATTCCACGGCGCCGACGAAGCCGACCGGGATACCCAGGATCGCGGCGGGCCGGGGAGCGCCGGCGTCGAGCATGTCCAGCAGGTGGAACAGCGCGGTGGGGGCGTTGCCGATCGCGACGACCGCGCCGTCCAGGCGGTCGCGCAGCAGGTCCAGTGCCGCAACCGATCTCGTATTGCCCATGGTGCGGGCCAGGTCCGGGACCCGGGGATCGCCGAGCAGGCAGATCACCTCGTTGTCCGCGGGCAGCCGCTTGCGGGTCACACCGGCGGCGACCATGTTCGCGTCGCACAGGATCGGCGCGCCCGCCCGCAGCGCCTCGCGCGCGCGGGCCACGACGTGCTCGCTGTGCTCGACGTCGGCGGCCAGATCGACCTGCCCGCTCGCGTGGATCATCCGCACCACGACCTGCGCGACATCGGCCGGGAACCGGGTCAGATCGGCCTCGGCCCGAATGGTCGCGAACGAGCGCCGATAGATCTCGGCCCCGTCGGTGAGGTAGCTGGTACGCACGTCGGACATGGCGTACACCCTAGTTCCCGGCCGGACGGGCTCCCGGACCGAGTGCGGAAGCGGGTGCCCGCCGTGCCGTCCGTGGCGTCGATTCAGCCGACGCCGGGTGGGGTGATGCGGTAGCCGTCCGGTGCGGCGACGACGTCGGTGACGTGCCCGCGCGGGCGGCCGCAGCGGCGGTCGCAGCCGGACCAGTGCTGACGTCCGGGAACCGTGATCTCGGCGGTGGACAGGCCCTGTTTCGGCTGCGGTGTGCCGTCGGGGGAGATGCGTCCCTCGGTGACCGCGTCGGCGACATCGGCGCGGACGTCGGTGCGGGATTTGGCGCAACCGGGCTGTCCGGCGCAGGCGGTCACCAGCAGCCAGGGGGAGGCGGCGTCGAAGATCAGGCCCATCGGGGCCAGCACCCGCACCACCTGTTCGGCGGCCCACTCGTCCAGGTCGGATAGGGCCAGGCTGCGCCACGGCGTGACGACGATCGGGCGGTCCGCCGCGGCGAGGAATTCGGCCGTCCGGGCGGGCAGCGCACCCAGGCGCACCCCCGCGCCGAGGCTCACCTGCCCGTCGTCCTGGTCGAACCAGCCGATCGGAATATCCTGCGGTGCAAAGGGTTCCAGCAGTTCGGTGGTCGGTTCCAGGCCGAGCGCGGCGACGATCCGCGCGGGACCGTCGGGAATCTCGTGCAGCCGCCACTGTTCGCCGCGCAGATGCTGGAATTCGTGGGCCGCGGCGAGCAACACCTCGACGGCCCGCACATCCGGCACCCGCACTCCGCTGTCGCGTCCGCCCAGCAGTAGCGCGTAGTCCTGTGCGCTCACGGCGTGGATGCCGAGATCGCCGCCGAGGCCGCTGACGTCGCCGCGTCCGTCGTCGAGGGTGAACAGCACCCGGCCGGGTAGTTCGGCCAAGTCCGGTGCCGCGCGCAGGGCGTCGTCGAGGCGTGGGATCAGCTCCCGGATATCGGCCACGCCGCCGAATCGGCCGGACAGCGGCGAGGCCACGATATTGCGCACCCGCTCGTGCGTGCGGCTGGGCAGCAGATCCGCGGCCCCGAGCCGGGCCGCCAGTTCCTCGGCGTCGCCGATTCGCCGGAGCTGGACGTTGCCGCGTGAGGTCAGCTCGATCCTGCCGTCGCCGAGATCGCGAGCGGCCTCGGCCAGCGTCAGCAGCTGATCCGGGCGCAATCGCCCACCGGGCAGCCGAATGCGTGCCAGCGGCCCGTCGGCGGCCTGGTGCAGACGCAGCACGCCGGGGCAGGAATCGGGGGCGGAGCGAGTCATGATCCACTCAGCCTACGGCGCACAGCGATCCGCCCCGCCGCGGGTGAACCCGGACGGGGCGGTGATTCGACGGATGATCAGGGACGGATCTGCGCCTGCCGCGACCGGACCGGAGTCATCATGGCGCGGCGGCGCAGTGCGCGCGGGGTCTGATCCCACTTGTCCGCCAACAGATTCGGGGTCGCGTGATGATCCACGTGATCGCGGTGGACCGTGGTGCTGATCAGGGTCAGTCCGTAGGCCAGCGTCAGCGCGAACAGCACGCCGGCGATCATCGCGTATCCGGTGTGCCCGCTGCCGGCGGCGGTCAGGGTCATGGCCAGCGTCGCGAAGGCGACCAGCGCGCAGAAATAGCCGGACCAGGCGGTGAAGTGATTGCGCCGAACCCAGTTCGGGGTCATGGACATACGCTCAGCGTCCTCTCCCACCGGCACGTCGCAGCGCACGGGCGCGACGCGCCCACGGCGGAGCCGGAACGTAGCTGTCGGACAACAGATGCGGCTTCTCGTGATGGCGGATCCGATCGGCGCGGGCCGTGGACTCGAAGACGAGCAGACCGACTATCGCGACCGCCGCGCAGGCACCGGCGACGAGGATCGCCACGGTGTTGCGCTGTCCCGCGGCAGACGCCAGCGCGATCGCCAGCAAGGCGACAGCAACCATCATGCATACAATTCCTGACCAGGCGGCGAAGCGATTCCGCCTGGCCCATCCTGGTGAGTTCGGCATATATCGAGCGTACGCCGGGGATATCCGTTTCGGGAGGGTGTGTGCCAGGTCGTTATGGGCGCTCGGCGAAGGTGTCGGTGCCGCCCGGTAGCATCCCGGGTGCTCGCCTGTCCCGAGGAAACCGGTGCAAGTCCGGTACGGTCGCGCCACTGTGACAGTCAGGCCCTCTGGGCGAGCACGAATCCCTGATGGGCGCGTCACCCGAGGAAAGGCCGATCGTGATCCTGCTGCTGTCCACCTCCGACACCGACCTGCTGTCCGCACGGGCCAGTGGGGCCGAGTATCGGCTCGGCAATCCGGCGCGACTGCTGCCGGATGATCTGCCCGCCCTGCTCGACGGCGCGGATCTGGTGGTGGTGCGCGTTCTGGGCGGGCGGCGCGCGTGGGAGCAGGGGCTCGAGACGGTGCGGGCGAGCGGGGTGCCGGTCGTCGCGCTCGGTGGCGAGATGGCGCCGGACGCCGAGCTGATGGAGTGTTCGACGGTGCCCGGCGGCGTCGCGGCGGACGCGCACAACTATCTCGCCGCGGGTGGTCCGGAGAATCTGCGGCAGTTGCACAACTTCCTGTCCGACACCGTGCTGCTCACCGGATACGGTTTCGAGCCGCCGGTTCACCTGCCCAACTGGGGTGAGCTCGAGCGGGCCGGGCGGGCGGGCGTCGAGGGGCCCACGGTCGCGGTGTTGTACTACCGCGCACAGCATCTCGCGGGGAACACCGCGTATGTGGAGGCGCTGTGCGCGGCGATCGAGGCGGCCGGGGCGCGGCCGTTGCCGCTGTACTGCGCGTCGCTGCGGACCGCGGAGCCGGAGCTGATCGCGACGTTGCGCGGGGCCGACGCCCTGGTGGTGACGGTGCTGGCGGCAGGCGGCAGTAAACCGGCCCTCGCGTCGGCCGGTGGTGACGACGAGGCGTGGGATATCGGCGCACTGGCGGATCTGGATGTGCCGATCCTGCAAGGCTTGTGCCTGACGACCGGTCGCGAACAGTGGGCCGACAGCGACGAGGGACTCTCGCCGATGGATGTGGCCACCCAGGTGGCCGTGCCCGAATTCGACGGCCGCATCATCACGGTTCCGTTCTCGTTCAAGGAATTCGACGCCGACGGGCTGTCCACCTACGTGCCCGATCCCGAGCGAGCCGCGCGGGTGGCCGGGATCGCGGTGCGGTACGCGCGGCTGCGGCACATTCCGGCCGCGGACAAGCGGATCGCGATCGTGCTGTCCGCGTATCCGACCAAGCACGCGCGGATCGGCAATGCCGTCGGGCTGGACACCCCGGCCAGCGCCATCGCGCTGCTGAGCGAGATGCGTTCGGCCGGTTACGATCTGGGCGAGCAGGGCGAGATTCCGGGGCTCGAGCAGGCCGACGGCGACGCGCTCATCCACGCGCTGATCGCGGCGGGCGGGCAGGATCCGGACTGGTTGACCGCGGAACAGTTGCAGGGCAACCCGATTCGCATCGGCGCGGCCGCCTACACCGCCTGGTTCGAGACGTTGCCGCGGGAGTTGCGCGAGGCGGTCGTGCGGGCGTGGGGGCCGCCGCCGGGTGAGCTGTACGTGGACCGGTCGGCCGATCCGCGCGGTGAGATCGTCATCGCCGCACTGCGATTCGGCAATGTGGTGCTCATCGTGCAGCCGCCGCGCGGGTTCGGGGAGAATCCGGTCGCGATCTATCACGACCCGGATCTGCCGCCGAGTCACCACTATCTGGCCGCCTACCGCTGGCTGGCCGCGCCGGACGGTTTCGCCGCCGACGCCATGATCCACCTGGGCAAGCACGGCAACCTGGAATGGCTGCCCGGTAAGACGCTCGGCATGTCCGCGTCCTGCGGCACCGATGCCGCGCTGGGCGATCTGCCGCTGATCTACCCGTTCCTGGTGAACGATCCCGGCGAGGGCACCCAGGCCAAGCGTCGCGCGCACGCCACCCTGGTCGATCACCTGATTCCGCCGATGGCGCGCGCGGAGACCTACGGCGACATCTCCCGGCTCGAGCAGCTGCTGGACGAGCACGCCAACATCTCCGCGCTGGATCCGGCCAAACTGCCCGCCATCCGTCAGCAGATCTGGACGCTGATGCGCGCGGCGAAGATGGACCACGATCTGGGCCTGGCCGAGCGCCCGGACGAGGAGTCCTTCGACGATATGCTGCTGCACGTCGACGGCTGGCTGTGCGAGATCAAGGATGTGCAGATCCGCGACGGCCTGCACATACTCGGGCAGGCGCCCAGCGGTGCGGCCGAGGTCGATCTGGTGCTGGCCATGTTGCGCGCCCGGCAGCTGTGGAGCGGTGAGGACCATGTGCCGGGTCTGCGAGAAGCGTTGGGGCTCAGCGAATCCGGGGACGAATCACGTGAGCGCGTCGATGCCTTCGAGCAGCGGGCGCGCGAGCTGGTCTCGGCGATGCAGGAGTCGGACTGGGCGGTCACCGAGATCGACGCCCTCACCGAACGCCTGCTCACCGATTCCGGTACCGATCCCGAACGTCTGGACGCGGTGCGGCGGGTGCTCGGCTTCGCCGCGACCGAGGTGGTGCCGCGGCTGCGGCAGACCGGTGTGGAGATCGCCCGCATCCTGCACGCGCTGAACGGTGGATTCATCCCGGCCGGGCCGAGTGGATCGCCGCTGCGCGGGTTGATCAATGTGCTGCCGACCGGGCGCAATTTCTATTCGGTCGACCCCAAGGCGGTGCCCTCGCGGCTGGCCTGGGAGACCGGGCAGGCGATGGCGGATTCGCTGCTGGAGCGGTATGTGGCCGACCACGGTGATTATCCGCGCTCGGTCGGGCTGTCGGTGTGGGGCACCTCGGCGATGCGGACCTCCGGCGACGATATCGCCGAGGTGCTGGCGCTGCTGGGGGTGCGGCCGATCTGGGACGAGGCCAGTCGTCGCGTCACCACGCTCGAGGTGATCCCGCTGGCGGAGCTGGGGCGGCCGCGTATCGACGTGACGGTCCGGATCAGCGGTTTCTTCCGCGACGCCTTCCCGCACGTGCTGGCCATGCTCGACGACGCGGTCCGGTTGGTGGCGGATCTGGACGAGCCCGATTCGTCGAACTACGTGCGGGCGCACAGCCGCGCCGATCTGGCCGAGCACGGTGACGAACGTCGTTCCACCACACGCATTTTCGGTTCCAAGCCGGGGACCTACGGTGCGGGCCTGCTGCAACTGATCGATTCGGGCAGCTGGCGCACCGACGACGATCTGGCGCAGGTGTACACCGCGTGGGGCGGCTTCGCCTACGGGCGCGATCTGGACGGCGCACCCGCCGCGGACGACATGCGCGCGGCGTACCGCCGAATCGCGGTGGCCGCCAAGAACACCGACACCCGCGAGCACGACATCGCCGACTCGGACGACTACTTCCAGTACCACGGCGGCATGGTGGCGGCGGTGCGCGCACTCACCGGAACGAACCCCGAGGCGTACATCGGGGACAGCACCCGCCCCGACGCGGTCCGCACCCGCACCCTGTCCGAGGAGACCGCGCGGGTCTTCCGGGCGCGCGTGGTGAATCCGCGGTGGCTCGAGGCGATGCGGCGGCACGGCTACAAGGGCGCGTTCGAGATGGCCGCCACCGTGGACTACCTGTTCGGCTACGACGCCACCACCAATGTGGTCGCCGACTGGATGTACGAGAAGCTTTCGGAGAGTTACGTTTTCGACGAGACCAACCGCAAGTTCATGGAGCAGTCGAATCCGTGGGCGTTGCACGGGATCGCCGAGCGGCTGCTCGAGGCGGCCGAGCGCGAACTGTGGGAGCGGCCCGAACCCGAGACGCTGGAGCGGCTGCGGCAGGTGTATCTGGAGACCGAGGGGGAGCTCGAGTAGGCGGGGTGCGCCGAGGTCGGGCACGTGCGGGTACGTCGCGGGGAGTATCCGCGCGTCCGACTGCGGACGGATGTATGTGTCACGGGTGCGGCCTAGCGTTGTCGCTATGACCTGGGACGAACTGGCGAATGGTAAATACGCGCTGCTCACGAGCTTCAAGAAGGACGGCACCGCGGTCGGTGCCCCGGTCTGGCTGGCGCCGGACGGCGACCGGATCGTGGTGTGGACCTACGCGTCGTCGTGGAAGGTGAAGCGGATCCGCCGCAATCCGCAGGTCCGGCTGCAATCCTGCGACAACCGGGGCCGCGCCACCTCCGACGAGGTGCTGACCGGAACGGCCGAGGTACTCGACGCGTCCGGGAGCGAGCGGATCCGCGGGATCGTCGGGCGCAAGTACGGCGTGATCGGCACCATCCTGATCCGCGGGCACAAGCTGATCAAGGGCAGTGACGGTTCGGTCGGGCTGTCCGTTGTTCCGCAGGCCGAGGCGCGGTAGCGGCAGGCCTCAGGCGGCGGTGATCTCGATGCCGATGGTGCCTTTTCGCCCGCGCCGCAGCTGGCTGCCCGCCACGACCAGCCAGCCCTGAATCGAGTACTTGCGCTTGATGAGTCGCCGCACGCGATCGCTGTCCGCCTCGTCGAGGATCCGCGCGGTGCCGTTCACGACCGCGCCGCGCGGCGTGCCGCTGACGTTGCAGGGTTGCAGGGTGACCGCGGGGTTGCGGCGGATCCGCTTCACCTTCCAGCTGTCGGTGACGGTCCAGACGAAGAGTTTGCCGTCGTCCAGCGCCGCCCACAGCGGGGTGCCGACCGGCGTGCCGTCCTTGCGAAAGGTGGTCAGCAGCACGTAGTTCGCGGTGCCGACCGCGCCGAAGGGATTGTCCACGCACGCAGCCTAACGGTGCGTGGCGGCCGCGGCACCTCCGGCGTGGACGAGAGGCGCGGGTTCAGGCGGCGAGGGTGAGGATCCGCGGGCCGTCGTCGGTGATGGCGATGGTGTGTTCGCTGTGTGCGGTGCGGGAGCCGTCGGCCGAGCGCAGGGTCCAGCCGTCGGGGTCGACGACGATGCGGTCGGTGGTGGCGGCGAACCACGGCTCGATGGCGATGGTGAGGCCGCGGCGCAGCTTGTATCCGCGTCCGGGGCGGCCGTCGTTGGGGATGTGCAGATCCTCGTGCATGGTGCGTCCGATGCCGTGACCACCGAATTGGGTGTTGACCGGGTAGCCGTGCGCGCGGGCGACGGCGGCGATCGCGGCGGAGATGTCGCCCACCCGATTGCCCGGCACGGCCACGGCGATGGCGGCCGCGAGGGCCTTCTCGGTGGCGGCGACGAGTCGTCGGTCGGTTTCCGCCGGTGTGCCCACGATGACGGTGACCGCCGAGTCCGCGGCCCAGCCGTCGACCTCCACGGCCAGGTCCATGGTCAGCACATCACCGTCGCGCAGTACGTAGTCGAACGGAAGTCCGTGCAGCACAGCGTCGTTCACCGACAGACAGACGGTGTTGCGGAACGGGCCGCGGCCGAAGGACGGCGCGTAGTCCCAGTAGCACGACTTCGCGCCGCGTTCCTGGATGCGTTGCCGCACATGCAGTTCCAGATCGACCAGATTCACGCCGACCTGGGCGCGCTCGCGCAGTTCGGCCAGAATTTCGGCGACGAACCGTCCGGTCACGCGCATCTTCTCGATCTCGTCGGGCGTCTTCAGCTCGACCACGGGCACCTCCTGATTGGTATTTAAATACCACCGTAGCCCACTCGGTATTTATATACCAACCCTGCTTGCGGTATTTGAATACCACTCGTACTCTGACGGCATGGTCCGTCTCCCGCTCACTCCGGCGCAGGTCGAAGCAGGCCGCCGCCTCGGCGCGTACCTGCGCTCGGCGCGTGCGGACCGGGAGCTCGGCGATATCGCGCAGGCCGCCGGAATCTCCCCGGAAACCCTCCGCAAGATCGAATCCGGCCGCCTCCCCAGCCCCGCCTTCGGCACCGTCGTCGGCCTGAGTCGCGCCCTGGGCATCCCTCTCCAGGATCTCGCCGATGTCTGGCAGTCCGCCGCCCTCGCCGAATCCGCCTGAACCCCGGCGAGTTTCGGGTGATCTCGACTCGACCGAGTTGACTTGTGGCACAAGATATTCCGCTGCTGCACCGACTGTGCTCGGCTCATCTCGGTGACTCGCGATGTCCAGCATGTGCGAGTCGTCGGGTGCTGGGCCACCTCCGAGCCGCTTCCGTCACGAAGTCGGGTGGGTACGTTGCTTCTCGCGGCTGGTTCCATGGCTCGAACCGGCGGGACGGGCATGTTCGTGTACATGAGATACGCTGTGGCCCAGTAGTTTCCGAATTCATGGGTGATTACGTTCGAGTGGTGCCGACATGGTGATGGGCCTGAGGCGCCGGTTGGCGGGCGGGTCAGGCCATGCTGTGGGCCGAAATGGTTGGCGCGTGGTTGATTTCGGCGTTCGGGTCGGCGGTGGGGTGGGCGCGTAGGGCTGCGGTGACGAACGAGGTGATCGCGGGGCGGTGGTCGTGTTGGTTCCAGGCCAGGACCAGGTGGCTGGGTGGGGCGTCGGAGACGGGGATGGCGGTGAGGTCGGGCGGGGTGTGGGAGACCAGGGAGCGGGGGAGGATCGCGATCATGCGGTCCACGGCGATCATGTGCATCATCTGGACCACGTCGGAGACCTCGGGGCCGGTGCCGGCATCGCCGGGGAGGCCTTTCCAGCAGGGGAGGGTTTCGCCTTCCAGGTCGGACATGCGCACCGAGGTGCGGGTGGCGAGGCGGTGGTGGCGCGGGACGATGACGACGCGGCCTTCGGTGTGCAGTATTTCGTGGGCGAGGCCCGTCAGGTCGTCGAAGGGGGAGTAGAGCAGGCCGACGTCGGCGCGGTCCTCGTGCAGGAAGTCGGTGCGGTCGGTGGGGCCGCTGAACAGGATGTCCACTCGCCGGGCGTCGGGCTGATGCGAGTATTCGGCCAGGATTCCGGACAGCAGTCCCGCGTCGCCACCGGGTTTGAGCACCAGTCGCAGATGGGTCCGCGCGTCACCGGCGTGCCTGGTGTTGCGGATCGCGGCGGTGACCGCGTTGAGCGCGTGCCGCCCGTGCTCGCGCAGGGCCTCCCCGGCCGGGGTGAGCTCGACGTGTCGGCTCGAACGCACGAACAGCGTGACGCCGAGCCTGCTCTCGATCCGCCGGATCGCCTTGGACAGTGCCGGTTGGGCGATCGACAGTTGGATCGCGGCGCGGCCGAAATGCAGTTCGTCGGCCACCGCGATGAAGTATTCGAGCTCTCGGGTCTCCAGTTCGATCATGCCTCCAGGTTATCGCCGGATAACGAACCGGTCTTGGACGCGCGCGCGGTGATCGACCGAGAATTACCTCATGATCAACCACACGATGATCGTCGCCTTCGACGAGCCGCTGCCCGATACCGAACTCGACCGATACCTCGCGGATATCGAACAGGCCATGCTCGGCACCGGCCTCGCACAGTCCGTCGTGGCCCGGCGGCATCTCGCGATTCCGGGCGAAGCGGAGATTCCGGCGCTGATCGCGACGGCGGTCATCCAGTTCGCGCTGCCCGACCTCGAGACGCTGGGCAAGGCGTTCGCCGCGCCGAGCGTGCACGAGATCATCGACCGCTGGCAGTCGCGGTACCCGTACAAGGTGGCTTTCGCGAACCACGAGCCGCTGGTATGAGCGCCGAGAACCGGAGGGTCGGCCTGGTCACGGGCGCGGGCAGCGGGATCGGCCGGGCGGCCGCGGTGGCGTTCGCGCGGGCGGGGGCCGCGGTCGCGGTGCTGGACATCGACCCGGATGCGGCGGCCGCGACCGCCGCGACGATCACCGCGAATGGTGGTGCGGCACTGGCCGTTACGGTCGACATCGCCGAAGAATCCGCGGTGCGCGCCGCCGTCGAACGCACGCTCGAGGCGTTCGGCGGTCTCGATTTCGCGGTGAACAACGCCGGGCTGGCCTCGCATCACCGGCGGCTCGACGAGTTGACCGCGGCCGAATTCGACCGGGTGATCGGCGTCAACCTCACCGGCACCTTCCTGTGCATGAAGTACGAGCTGCCGCTGCTCGCGGACGGCGGGGCGATCGTGAACGTCGCGTCCAACGGCGGTCTGTACGCGATCCCGATGGCCCCGGCCTACGTGGCCGCCAAACACGGCATCGTCGGGCTGACCAAGGTCGCCGCGGTCGATTACGCCGATCGGAACATCCGGGTCAACGCCGTCTGCCCGGGACCGACCCTGACACCCGGATTCGAGCAGGTCGCGGCCGGTACCGACATGATCGTGCGGCAGGCCGCGAACACTCCGCTCGGACGGCTGGCGAGTCCGGAGGAGGCCGCCGCCGCGGCGGTCTGGTTGTGCTCGGACGCCGCGTCCTATGTCACCGGCATCGCCTTGTCGGTCGACGGCGGGCGGCGGGCATGAGCGGGCGCGGGTCGTGATCACCCAGCCTCGCTGAGCGAGTGTGACGAGAATTCCTCAGTGGGACAGAAGGATTCGTCGTGCACGGCAACCGTGGTCGACGGCGGCCGCGGGATGCGATCGGTCAGCGCCCGCGCAACGCGGATTCGAAGACGGGCAGTAGCGCATCGGCGAGATCCTCCCGCGTGGGCAGGACGTCCAGGGCGTCGGGCGGGCTGAGATGGCGTTGCAGCGCGCGCTGATGCGCGGCGCCGGTCAGGAGCAGTGCCGCCGGACGCAGGTCCGCAGCACCGGGGGACAGGTGGGCGAGGATGGCGTCGACGGCGCGGTGCGGGCCCAGATCCAGGTCGCGACTGCGCTTTTCGTAGGATTCGCGCAGTTCGGCATCGGATTGGATGGCGGCGATGGCCGGTATGGCCGCGAGATAGAACTCCTCGAGCGCGATGAGCAGATCCAGCAGATCCTCGCGCAGGGTGTGTTCGGTGCCGGGACGATCCCCCAGGAGTTCCTTCAGGGGTTGTAGTTGCCGCTGGAGCACCGCGTGCAGCAGGCCCATCCGGTCGCCGAAGTGGTAGAAGATGCTCGATTCGGCGACGCCCGCCCGCCGCGCGATCTCTTTGGTGGACGTGCGGACCAGACCGGATTCGGCGAGTGTCTGCTGCGCGCTGGCGATCACGGCCTCGCGCACGCCGGTGCGGGGCCGGCCGCGGGCCGCGCGTTCGGAAGGCACATCATCTCCTGGAATTCGATTCTCCCTTGCAGTATGCCGCATCTCGTCGTATTTTTTGAGTGTACACTCAGCAAATCGGTGATCCGGAGGTGCTCACCATGTCTGCCAGTACGACTCGTCCACCCGCTCAATCCCGCGTGCAACGTTCCTGGGATGCCGCGGTGCGCTACCTGCTGCGGTCCCGGCTGCACCGCATCTTCAGCGGCAAGTTGCTGATCGTCACCGTCGTCGGTCGCAAGACCGGGCGCGAGTACGCCAACCCGGTCGGTTATGCCTCGCACGAGGGCGATCTGCTGATCGGTACCGCGGCTCGCTGGCGGCGCAATCTGCGTCAGGGTGAGCCCGTTCGGGTTACGTTGCGCGGGAAGGAGATTCGCGCGGACTGGGAGGTGATCACCGAGGGGGAGTCGATCGCCGATCTGTACCGGATCATCCTGGAACAGAACCCCGTCCACGGCCGGTTCGCCGGAATCAGCCTCGACTCCGATGGGACCGTGAACCGGGCCGAGCTACAAGCCGCCTTGGCGAAGGGGACGGCCGTGGTACGGCTGCATCCGCGCGCGGTGTCTTGAGCGGAGTCCGGCATGACAGCCGGATCATCATGCGGCGGAACAGTATTCGCTAGGCATACCGGGGTGTGCACTCCCCGACGTCGTCCACGTGATCGCGATACTCGGCCAGCGCGTGATCGAGCAATCGGGCGATCGCGACCTGGATCCCGGCGGTATCGGCGGGCTGCACCGTGACGGTGCGGTTGCCGGTTTCCATGTACCGGCCGTCCTCGTCGATGTCGTACCAGCGCACCGCGCCGACCTTGCGGGGCTGCTCGCCGCCGCGATTGCGCGGCCCCCGGAAGACCGTGATCACCCCGGCCCCGCCCGCCGGACGCCGAACCAGTCGCCGATACCGTTGCAGCGGAGTCGATTCCCCGTTGTAGTGCAGCACCGACTGACGTTCCGGATACAGATCGGCCGCGGCGAACGCCTGTGCCCGTTGCCTGCCCGGCGCGCAGTCCGGCAGCAGCCCGGCCAGCACCGACGAGAGCCGATCGGAGCTGACGATACTGAGCTCGATACGCGGCCGGCGCGTGAATTGTATTGCGAGAGCGGCATGTCGGTCGTGGCGGGCCGCGGCGACCCGGATCGGCCCGGCCTGATCCGAGACGCCGTGGATCTCCGCCCACACCTCCGGATCGGTCAGCACGGTGAACGCCCGCCGCAGCAGATCGGCCTGATCCCAGCTCAGCCGTCCCTGCTCGGAGTATTTCCGCCGGACCTGCTCCCAATAGGTGTCGCGCTCGTTGACGTGGCCGAATCGGGACAGGTAATGCAGCGGATAGAGCATCCGGTCGTTCGCGGGACCGAACCACAGGGCCGCGAATTCCTCGTCCTCGAACGACCAGGTGGCCATTTATTCACCAATCGTCGGCTGGACGATGTGCTCGTCTGTTCCGGCCATCTCCGCGGTCGAGTCGTGCCGTAGTTCGACCTTCTTGCCCGTCCGGTCCCGATCGCCCTCGTATCTGACGCGTAGTCGCGGCGCCCGATGATCCGCGCCGGTGTGATGGTGGCCCGGATCGGACAGCACCTCCGCCACGGCCGCGCCGGTGACCGCGGTCGCCGCCGGTTCGGCCAGCACCTCGGGTGGTAGTGGCGAGACCATCGGGCGCACGGGTGTGGCCTGCGCCGCCGGTGCCTGGACGCCGGGTGTGGGTGCGCTCGGCATCGGTTTGGGTGCCGCGGGCGCGGGTGTCGAGGTGCCGGGCGCGGGAGCCGGCACGTTCGGCGCGGGGATCGGTGTATTCGATACCGGTGCGGGCGAACTCGGCGTCGGGGCTGTGAAATTCGGTGCGGGAGTGGGGGAACTCGGCATCGGAGTCGGCACGCTGGGGGCCGGTGCGCTGGGTAGCGGAGTGCTCGGCATCGGCGCGGGTGTGCTGGGTGCCGGTGTCGGTATGGCCGGAATCGACCCTGCCGAACCGGGCGACGGAGTGGAGAAATTCGGCGTCGAGCCGCCCGGAACCGGACTCGCCGAACCGGTGTTCGGCGTCGGAGTCGAGTTGGGCGCCGGGGTGGAGTTCGGCGCGGGATTCGAATTCGGTGCGGGAGTCGAGTTGGGGGAGGACCCGCCGGTGGACGGGTTCGCCATACTGTCGTGCCCGGGCCGAACCGTATCGGTCGAGGTCCCGGCGGTCCGGGTCTGCTCCGGCGTCGCCGAATGATCCGAGTTCTGCTGCGGCTGCTCCGATTCCGGTTGCTGCTGAACGGAATTCGGGTGCTGCTGATTCGAGTCGTGCTGATCCACGACCGGGACCGGATTGGACGCGTCGGGGTGCACCGCCGCGGGCGTGGTCGGCGCGGCCTGGTCGGGAGCGGTCCTCGGCGCGGCCTGGGGAATCAGGGGATTCTGATCCCGATCGGCGCGGACCGGACTGCTCGTCGAGGGCTGCTGGAACAACACATCGCTGGTGGTGGGCGTGCCCGACGACGGGAGGTGCAGGAACTGCCCGAGGGGTGAATCGGACGACGTCGAAAACGGCAGGTCGTGCAGCAGCGAGGTGACGCTCGCCGGTGCGGTGGAGTTCGACGCACCGTTGGTCCAGGCGGTCGGCTTCGTCGCCGACGTCGCCGCGGAGGCACTCGCCGCACTCGCGTCGCCGCTGGCGACGGGCACCGCGTCCGGGAAGGTCGGGATCAGCTTGTCCTGATCGGTGAACGGCACCACGTACCGCTGCTGCATCACCTGCCGGGCGTCGTCCTGGGCCTTGCTCGCGTCGCGGGTCTGCCGGTCGAAACCGGACGGATCCTTGGTCTGATCGGCGCTCACCGGAACGGGTGCGGGAATGTACGCCTTGGTGGTGAGGGCGGCCTGCGCGGTATTCGACACGGTCTGTCCGGCGGCGTCGAACAGATCCGCCAGCTGCCCGGCCTGATTGCCGTAGTCGACCAGCGCGGTGACCGCGGCCTCGGCCGACGCGCCCGTCCACTGCCCGTCCACCGCCGAACGCACGGCCTTGACCAGGTTGGAAGTGGATGTGCGCCACTGGGTTCCGGCCTGCTGCCAGGCCGTCACCACATCACCGGAACTCTGCGCGACGGTCTGGAACGCGTCGTAGATCTGCTGATGGGTGAGCGAGTCGACGTTCTCCGGATCGGTGATGCCCGGCGCATCGTAGGCCGTCATACCGCCTCCCCCGTAGCCGCCTGTGCCGCACGGAGTTTCGCGGCGAACTCGCTGTCGGTCTGCTGTAGCCGATCACAGATCGCCCGGAACAGGGTCTGCATCTCGTCGGCGGTGCGCCAGTGATCCTGGAGGGTGTCGTAGGCGTTGTTGGCCCCGCCCGCGCCCTTGGCCCGGAAACGCTGGGCGATGGTGTGCGCCGAGGTGAGGATGGCGGAGTTCTCGCCCAGCCCCCACGCCTCGTGCGTCTGCACCTGCTGGACCAGTTTCTGGATCGTCTGGATTTCGGTTTTGCGTTGTTGCAGAGCCCGATCCAGCGCCAGGAATGCCTGCGGCTCCACGTTGAGCGATACCGAGCCGGATTTGGCCTGCTCGATCAGTGGGCCGAAAACCCGGCTTCCGCTGTCGTCTGTCATGCTGCCCCCGCTTCGACTGTGTGGCGGCGATTCTGCCATATCGGCCGTCCAGTTGTAGCGTCATCGCGCGGGCGGACGGTGTGATCCCGTCCGCTCCGGACATGGCGTACGTCAGGTCGCGCGGCTCACCGAGGACATGTGGAAGTCGGGAATTCGCAAGGCGGGCATGGCCGTTCGGGTGAACCAGTCCTTCCATTCGCGCGGCAGGGTGAGTTCGGTCGCCCCGGCCTCGGTGGTGCGGCGCAACAGGTCCAGCGGGCTCTCGTTGAAGCGGAAGTTGTTCACCGCGGCGGTGATCGCGCCGTCCTCGATCAGATACACCCCGTCGCGGGTCAGGCCGGTGAGCAGCAGCGTGGCCGGATCGACCTCGCGGATGTACCACAGGCAGGTCAGCAGCAGTCCGCGCTCGGTGCTCGCGATCATATCGGCGAGGGTGGCCGCGGAACCGCCGGTCATCAGCAGGTTGTCGCCGGGAACCGTGACGGGCGCGTCGAATTCGGCGGCGATCGCGCGGGGGTACACCAGATTGTCGATCACGCCCTCGCGCACCCAGTCCACGCGTTGCGCCGGGAGGCCGTTGTCGAAGACCGACAGCGCGTCCGAGGAGGACGCGGTCGCCACGAACGGCCGGTACTCCAGGCCGGTCGCGCTGGGATCGGAGTACAGGGTGAGCGGAATATCGGTGAGCCGCTCGCCGATTCGGGTGCCGCCCGCGCGGGAGAAGGCCGTGTGACCCTCGTTCGCGCCGCGGCCCTGCATCTCCCAGACCAGGTTGATCAGCAGATCCGCGACCGCGCACGGCGGCAGCAGCGTCTCGTAGCGTCCGGCGGGCAGGTCGACCCGGCGGGCGTTCCAGTCCAGTCGGCGCGCGAGTTCGGTGAGCAGGCCCGGAGTGTCGACGTCGGCGAAATCGAGGGTGCCCGCACCGACCCAGGCGCTCGCGGTGTCCGCGTCCGAGCCGCGCTTGCCGTTGATCTCCACCGATCCGGTCGGCTGGGTCCAGCGGCGGCGGATGCCGGTGGAGGTGCCCAGCCAGGTGGTGTGCAGTTGGTGGTGGGCGAAGCCGTAGAGCCGGTCCGCGCCGTCGAAACCGCTGGCCAGATCGGCGGCCAGGCCGGTGAACACGTCGATTCCGGTCGCGGCCGGAGCCGCGGCCCAGTCCTGGTCGAGGTGCAGGCCGACGGTGTCCGGTGCCAGCAGCGGCACTGCGTCGCGGGCCGGTGCGGCCGAGCGTGCGGCTGCCTCGCTGGCGCGCACCACGGCCTCGATATCGGCCGGGTCGACGCTGGTGGAACTCACGCTGCCGACGCGCGCCGCGGCGGGACCCGTGCGCAGGATCGACACCACCGACCACTCCCGCGAGGTGGTGGATCCGTTGGTGGTCATGGAATTTCCGGCCCAGCGCAGCGCGGCCTCCGAGGCGTCGGTGACGATCACGATCACCTCGTCCGCCCGCGACGCGGCCACCGCGCGTTCGACGACTTCACCGCCGTGTAGCACGCTCACTGCCCGGCCTCCGATCGGGTGTTGAGAATATTGACCCCGCGCACCAGCACCGACGGGCAGCCGTGCCCGACCGCCGCGACCTGGCCGGGCTGTGCCTTACCGCAGTTGAACGCGCCGCCGAGCACCCAGGTGGACGGGCCGCCCACGGCCTCCATCGAACCCCAGAAATCGGTGGTGGTGGCCTGGTAGGCGACGTCGCGCAGCTGACCGGCCAAGCGGCCGTTGCGGATTCGGAAGAAACGTTGTCCGGTGAACTGGAAGTTGTAGCGCTGCATATCGATCGACCACGACTTGTCGCCGACGACGTAGATGCCGTTGTCCACGCGGGAGATCAGTTCCTCGGTGCTGGTGTCGCGCACCGGATCCGGTTGCAGCGAGACGTTGGCCATTCGCTGGATCGGGACGTGATGCGCGGAATCGGCGTAGGAGCAGCCGTTCGAACGATCCAGACCCAGGCGCGGCGCGAACGCCCGGTCCAGCTGATAGCCGACCAGCACGCCGTCGCGGATCAGATCCCAGCGCTGCCCGGCCACACCCTCGTCGTCATAGCCGACGGTGGCCAGGCCGTGGGTTTCGGTGCGATCACCGGTGACGTGCATGATCGGCGTGCCGTACCGCAACGTGCCAAGTTTGTCCGGGGTCGCGAACGAGGTTCCGGCGTAGGCGGATTCGTAGCCGATGGCGCGATCGTATTCGGTGGCGTGGCCGATGGATTCGTGGATGGTGAGCCACAGATTCGTCGGATCGATGACCAGATCGGTGGGGCCCGGGGCGACGGTCGGCGCCTTGACCTTCTCGGCCAGCCACTCCGGGATCCGGGCGAGTTCGCCGGTCCAGTCCCAGACGCCGTCCTCGCCGGTGAGGTACTCCCAGCCGCGCGCGGCGGGTGCGGCCAGGGTGCGCATGGTCTCGAAGGCTCCGGCCGACGGGTCGACCGTGATGGCCTCGAACTGCGGATACACCCGCACCCGCTGCTGCGTGATCGAGGAGCCCGCGGTGTCGGCGTAGTAGGTCTGCTCCTTGACCTGGAGTACGTGTCCGCTGACGTGGTCGACTCCGTCGGCGGCCGAGAGGCGTTCGGAATAGTCCAGCAGCAGCGCGGTCTTGTCCGGCGTCGGCACCTCGAACGGGTCGATCGCGTACTGCGAGACCCACTCGATGTCGCGGTGCACCGGCTCGTCGGCCAGCAGCACCCGTTCGCGGTTGAGGGCCCGCAGCGTCGTCGCGACGGTCACCGCGCGCCGGGCGACCTCGGCGGCGGTGTCGGGGGACAGGTCGGCGTGCGAGGCGAAACCCCAGGTGCCGTCGACGATCACGCGGACCGCGAAGCCCAGATCGGTCGAATCGGTGACTGCCTCGACGCGGCCGTCGCGCAACCGGATGGTCTGCTGCACGAGCCGGTGTACGCGCAGGTCGGCATAGTCGGCGCCGGCGGCGCGCGCGGCCGCGAGCGCGGCGTCGGCCAGGGCGGTCAGCGGTAGCGCGCGGAACTGTTCCTCCACGGCGCGAGGTGTGATACTCACCTCGCACACGCTAATTGCTCGCGAACCGGTCGTTCAACCGAACGGTCCGGCCGGTTCCGGAATGCGGTGCGGCACAGTATGACACGCCGTGCGCATCTGCATCGGGTGCAAGCTCGCATGCCGTGCGAGATGGCGTGCGGTGCAACGCGCGGACACGCTGCCTGCCCGGAATCGGTCCTCACATGCCGTACTGTCTGCCCGCGTGCCGCCATCAGCCCTGCGTGATCGCAAGCGGGAACGCACCCGCCGCGCCCTCCTCGAGGCCGCTGTCGAGATGTTCGAGGCCCGTGGTTACGAGGCGACGACCGTCGCCGACATCGCCGCGGCGGCCGAGGTGGGCACCCGCACCTTCTTCAACTACTTCGAGAGTAAAGAGGAACTGCTGTTCCCGCAGCCCGACGACCGGGTGCAGGCCGCGGTGCACGCGATTGCCACTCGCCGCCCGGACGAACGACCCGTCGAGGTGCTGCTGCGCGCGCTGCGGGCCGCGGGCGACAATCCCGGCGATCACCTCGGCGACACGCTCGCGGCGCGCATCGCGGTGCTGCGGGCGCAGGTCTCGCGGACAGTTCCGGCGGTGAGCGGGCGTGCGGCGCACGCGCAATTGGTCGCGCAGCAGGAGATCGCGCGTCATCTGCGGGCGGCGTTTCCGGAGGAACTCGACGAGGTCGGCGCGGCCGCGCTGGTCGGTGCGGTGGTGGGGGCCGTCTCGGGTGCGTTGACCGTGTTGTTCTCGGGGCGGCACGCGATCGAGGACGGGGAACGGTTGCAGCACAAGATTCGCGAGACGACCTCGCGGGTGCTGGCACCGTGGCTGGCGGGACACCCGGACCGGGTAGCACGGCCCATCCCGGCGGAAGCACGCTACTGAGGCGTGGCCTGTGCTCGGGGTCGGCCTCGCCGAGCCCTTCGCTTCGCGCGCGATTTCCAGCGGGACGGAGACGATTCGCCGCTGGCCACGTTGCGAGGTGGTCGGGTGATGCCGGGAACCGTGCGGGGTTCGCCCGCGGCGTCGGAGGGGTGGGTGCGTCAGGGTGGGAGAACTCGGGAGCGCGCATAGGGTGGGGTGGTGCGGCGATTCAGCTTGTGGCTTCGGGGGAAACCGCTTGTCGCTGATGCGATGTTGGCGGGGGCGTTGGTGTTGGTCGATCTGGCGACCGTGGGGCACAAGCGGTATCTGGCGGTGTATCTCGTATTCGCGGTGATCGTGCCGGTGCCGGTGGTGTTTCGGCGGCGGTATCCGCGGACCAGCGCGGGGGCGTTGCTGGTATTGGCGATCGTGACGACCTTGGTCAGTTGGTTGATCGGGGAGGATTTGCAGGTTCCGGCGCTGGTCGCGGTCGGGATCGCGTTGTATACGCTGGTCGCCTACGTGGGGCGGCGGGACGGGCTGCTCTATCTGGGTGGGTTGGTCGTCGACGCGGTGCTCGCCGATCTGCTGTTGCGCGAATCGGTGTTGACGACGGTTGCGTTTCTGACGCTGTTCTATGCGCTGTGCTGGACGTTGGCCGAATTCCTGGGGGCGCGGCACGCGTACGACACGGAGGTGGCCGCGCGGCTGGCGGTGGCCGACTACGACCGGGAACGTGGTGCGCACGAAGCGGTTTCGGCCGAACGCACCCGGATCGCGCGGGAGTTGCACGATATCGTCGCGCATGCGGTGAGCGTCATCGTGGTGCAGGCCGACGGTGCGAAATACGCGTTGCGCACCGACCCGGATGTCGCGGAACAGGCGCTGGGAACCATCGCTGCCACGGGGCGCGACGCCCTGCGCGAATTGCGGCGCACGGTCGCGCTGCTGCGCACCGAACACGCCCCGGAGCAGTTGCCGCAACACGGCACCGCCGGATTGGCGAAGGTGGTGCAGATGATGCGCAACGCGGGGCTCGCGGTCGAATTGGAGCTGACCGGGGAACTCGACGACGTGCCCGCGGAGGTCAGCCTCGGCGTACACCGCATCGTGCAGGAGTCGCTGACCAATACCTTCCGGCACGCCGGTCCGGCCCCGAAGGCGTGGGTGCGGGTGCATCGCCGGGACGCGGACGTACTGGTCGAGGTCACCGATCTCGGGCACGGCGCGGGATCGCCGACCGCGGGCGATGGGCCGGATCTGGCTGTGCGCAACGGCATTTCGGGCAGTGGCCTGGGGCTGGTCGGGATGCGGGAGCGGGTGGCGGTGCTGGGTGGTGCGCTCGAGGCGGGGCGGCGTCCCGAGGGCGGCTGGCGGGTGCGGGCGACGCTTCCGCTCGCGCGCGACGCGGCCGAATGAGCCGACCCGAATCATGCCGTGGCGCAGGCGTTACCGAATCGGCCGGGCGTGACCGGTACGACGTCCCAGTAGATTGGTGACGTGCCGATCACCGTGCTAGTCGTCGACGACCAGGAACTGATGCGCGCCGGACTGCGGATGGTGCTGGGCGCACATCCCGATCTGACGGTCGTCGGGGAGGCGGACAACGGTGCCGCGGCGGTGCGGCGGGCCCGCGAACTCACCCCGGACGTGGTGCTGATGGACGTCCGGATGCCGGTCGTGGACGGTGTCACCGCCACCGGGCAGATCCTCGAATCCGGTTGCGGCAGCAGGGTTCTCGTGATGACCACGTTCGACCTGGACGAGCATGCTCTGGGCGCGTTGCGGGCGGGCGCGAGTGGATTCCTGCTCAAGGACACCCCGCCGGAGGATCTGATCTCGGCCATCCGCAGCGTCGCCGCCGGTGACGCGGTGGTGTCACCGAAAGTGACCAAACGCCTGCTGGACCGGCTCATCGCCGAGGATCCGGGCAGTACCCGCGACGCGGCCGTCCTCGACGTCCTCACCGCCCGCGAGCGCGAGGTGCTCGAGCAGATCGCCGCCGGGCGTTCCAATGCCGAGATCGCCGCGCAACTGTTCCTGTCCGAGGCGACCGTCAAAACTCATGTCGGCCGGGTACTGACCAAACTTGGTCTGCGCGACCGGGTGCAGGCGGTCGTGCTGGCCTACGAGACCGGGCTGGTGCGGCCGGGCGCGTGAGATTCTCAGCGACCGCTCAGGAGAATCGGGAGAAAATCGGGCGATCCGGTCGTTGCAAGGGGTAGATGGTTTCGGAAAGGACCGCCATGCCCGCGCTGTTGTTCGCTCTCTACCTGGTCGTCGAGATCGCCGCCCTCGTCGTGGTCGGCCATTTCATCGGCGTCGTCGCAACGATACTGCTGCTCATCGCCTGTTCCGGGCTGGGGCTGATCCTGGTGCGCTCGCAGGGCCGCCGGGTGTTCGACCAGTTCCGGCGCGCGAGTCGCGGGGAGATCGCCCCCGGCACCGCCGTCGCCGATGGCGCGCTGGTCACCCTGGGCGCGGTCGCGATGTTCGTGCCGGGCCTGGTCACCTCGGTGTTCGGCCTGCTCCTGCTGCTGCCGACGCGCCGCCTGCTGCGCCCGGTCGTCTCGGCCTTCGCCACCCGCCGCATCGATCGCCTGACCATGGCCGCCGGTTACCGGGGCGTGGTCGTGGATCCGTCCGGCGATGTGGTGGACGGCGTCGTGGTGCAGGAGTACTACGACGACGGTCAGGGCCCCGCGCGCCCGATGATCGACGGCCGGTAACCCGACTCGTCCAGTCCGATCCGGGTGGTGGTGACACCATCCGGATCGGGGCGTGCCAGCCGCCGTGATGCCGGGGATCGCGCCGAAAATCCGGTGCGGCAAACTGGTGTTCCGTGAGTACCCAGTTGCTGGTCGGCGGTCGCATCCACAGCCCTGCTTCGCCCGACGCCACATCGATGGCGATCGAAGACGGCACCGTGGTGTGGTTGGGGGCCGAGCGACCGGGGCGCGCGCTGCACCCCGATGCGGAGATCATTGATCTGGAGGGCGCGTTCGTCGCGCCCGGATTCGTCGATCCGCACGTACACGTGACCGCGCTGGGTTTGCAGTTGACGGGGCTGGATCTGTCCCGAGCCGCATCGCTCGCGCAGTGTCTGAGCCTGGTGGGTGAGTACGCGCGGTCGCATCCCGGCGCGGTGATCATCGGTGAGGGCTGGGACGAGACGGCGTGGCCGGAAGGCCGCCCGCCCGCACCTACCGAGATCGACGCCGCCGCCGGACCCGGCCGCATCGCGTATCTCGTTCGCGTGGACGCACATTCGGCCGTCGTCTCGACCGCGCTGCTGGAGTCGGTACCGGAGATCGCCACCGCCGAGGGCCACACCCGCGGTGAGCCGCTGTGCGCGCACGCGCATCATCTGGCCCGCAGCGCCGTGCTGGACCGGCTCGACCGCGCCCAGCGTGATCGCGCCCGCCGCGCCGCCCTCGATCACGCCGCGGCCAACGGCATCGTCGCCGTGCACGAGTGCGCCGGACCGCAGATCTCCGGCACGGCCGATGTGACCGAATTGCTGGAGTTCGCGCACGGCGTGGAGGTGCGCGCCTACTGGGGCGAGGCGGTCCGCACCGCCGACGAGGCCCGCACGCTGGTGAAGGAACTCGGTGTGCACGGCCTGGCCGGAGATCTGTTCGTGGACGGGTCGTTCGGCTCGCACACGGCCCTGCTGCACGCGCCGTACGCCGATCGGGACACCGTGGGCCGCGGCTATCTCGACGTCGACGCCATCGCCGCGCATCTGAGCGCCTGCACCGAGGCCGGGATCCAGGCCGGATTCCACGCCATCGGCGATGCGGCCGTGGCGGCCGTGGCCGAGGCGGTGGCCCGGGTCGCGGCCGAGGTGGGCGGTCCCGCGCTCGCCGCCCGCGGACATCGGGTCGAACATGCCGAGGCGATCGGTCCCGAACAGATCGAGACCTTCGCCCGATTCGGCGTGATCGCCAGTGTGCAACCGGGTTTCGACGCGGCCTGGGGTGGACCCGGCGGCATGTACGCCGCCCGCTTGGGCAGTGCGCGCGCCGCCGCGCTGAACCCGTTCGCGGCCATGGCGGCCGCCGGGATCGGCCTGGCCATCGGCTCGGATGCCCCGGTCACCGAACTGAATCCGTGGGCCGCGGTGCGTGCGGCCGCCCAGCACCGCACCCCCGGACACCAGATCTCCCCGCGCGCGGCCTTCGCCGCCGCCACCCGTGGCGCGTGGCGTGCCGGTGGGGTGCGGGACGGCGTGGCCGGAACCCTCGTGCCCGGCGCGCCCGCCTCCTACGCGATCTGGGAAGCCGCCGATCTGGTGGTGGCCGCGGCCTCGGACACCGTGCAGCGCTGGTCGACCGATCCGCGTTCGCGGGTGCCGGGCCTGCCCCCGCTCGACCCGGGCGCGCCGCTGCCGCGCTGCCTGCGTACCGTGCACCGGGGAACCACCATCCATGCCGCGTGAGAGGGACGAACTCGTGGACGTGCGAGAAGACCACGAGAACCCCGAGAGCCCCGAGAACCCTGATGCCGCAACGGGTTCGGGCCCGCGCCTGATCGCCGCGGCGACGCGGTACCCGGTGCTGGTACGGCTGGTCGGCGCGATCGTCGCGGGCCTGCTGATCTACGCGAGTTTCCCACCCCGCACCTGCTGGTACCTGGCCCCGTTCGGCATCGCGCTGCTGACGCTGGTGGTGCGGTCGAGCCGGAAGTCGCGCGGCGGCTTCGGTTACGGGCTGGTTGCCGGGCTGGCGTTCTTCGTGCCGCTGCTGCCGTGGACGGGCATCTACGTCGGCCCGGCGCCCTGGCTGGGGCTGTCGCTGGCGTGCGCGATCTACATCGGGCTGTTCGGCCTGCTGGCGCGGTTGGTGTGCGCGCTGCCGGGCTGGCCGCTGTGGGTGGCGACGATCTGGAGCCTCACCGAATGGTGCCGCTCGAGTTTCCCCTTCGGCGGATTCCCCTGGGGCAGACTGGCATTCGGCCAGGGCGACGGCTGGTATCTGCCGCTGGCGTGGCTCGGCGGCGCACCCGGGGTGAGTTTCGCGGTGGCGCTGACCGGAACGGCGTTGGCGGCCTTGGTGATCGGGCTGCGCGAACGTCGCGGTGTCCGATGGCGGATCGGAATCGCCGCCGCCGCAGCGGTTGTGGTCGCGATACCGGTCGTCGGACTGCTCTTCCGGATCGCCCTGCCCGGCCCCACCGACGGCGACCGCACGATCACCGTCGCCGCCATCCAGGGCAGCGTGCCGCGCCTGGGCCTGGACTTCAACGCCCAGCGGCGGGCGGTGCTGGACAACCACGTCCGGGAGACCGCCGCACTGGCCGACGCCGTCGCCGCGGGCCGCGCGCCGCAGCCGGATGTGGTGATCTGGCCGGAGAATTCATCCGATATCGATCCGTTACGCAACAGTGACGCCTCGGCGGAGATCACCGCGGTCTCCGAGCGGATCCACGCGCCGATCCTGGTCGGCGCGGTGCTGGTCAACGACGATGAGACGACCACGAATTCGGTCATCGTCTGGGACGGTGCGCAGGGTCCGGGGGAGCGGCACGACAAGAAGATCATCCAGCCGTTCGGCGAGTACCTGCCTTATCGCGACTTCTTCCGGCACTTCTCGAAATACGCCGATCGGGCGGGCTATTTCGTGCCCGGCCACGGTGACGGCGTGGTGCACGCGCGGCCGTCCGGCGGCGGTGCGCCCGTCGCGATCGGCGTGGCCACCTGTTACGAGGTGGCGTTCGACCGCGCCTTCGAGGATTCCATGCACGCGGGCGCGCAACTGCTGACCGTGCCCACCAACAACGCCACCTTCGGCGACAGCGAGATGACCTACCAGCAGTTGGCCATGTCCCGGATACGCGCGGTGGAACACGGTCGCGCACTGGTCGTCGCGGCCACGTCGGGGGTCAGCGCGATCATCACCGCCGACGGCGCGGTGCGGCAGGAGACCTCGAAATTCGTGCCCGCGTGGCTCAGCGCGGAGCTGCCGCTGCGGCACACCACGACCCCTGCGACGGCGTTGGGTCCGCGGCCCGAGTGGGTGTTGTGTATCGTGGCCGGGATTGCTGTTGTGGCTTCGGTTATCAGGCGGCGAACCATGCCGTCCCCGGAACCGGCGGATGATGAGGCCGTCGCCGACCGGGTGCGCCGCTAGCCGCGGATACAAGCGTTTCCGGATCCGGCTCCCCGCGTCACCCGTTTCTCCGCAGTTCTCTGTGCGTTCGTGTGCAATCGCGAAGTTTGCGAAGAGGTAGCTGACTAAAGGCCCTATCCGCCAACGTTGTTCGAAGTAGAACATTACGAGATCGCTACCGATCCGCGCGTCCCGATGCTCCGAATAGTAGGGCGTGGATCAGGTCCCACGGCCGGTGCGTGTATGCCCGGCGTGGCGATGCTCGGGGAGTTGCGTCAACAGCGGCAGAACGGAGTGATTGATGAGGTCATTGGCCACCGATCGTGTAGACCAATGCTCTTCTGGCGAATTATCAGCACAACCCTTCGCCCTGTCACCCGCGCAAGCCTCGCTCTGGTACGCCCAGCGGATCCGTCCCGACGTGCCCCTGACCATCGCCCAGTACGTCGAGATCCACGGTGATCTGGACGTGGGGCGGCTGCTGTACGCGATCGAGCGGTACGGCGCCGAGGCACAGGTCGGGCAGGTGCGGCTGGTCGAGATCGACGGCGAGCCGCGGCAGGTGGTCGATCCCGCGCGGCGGCCCGGCTGGGCGCGGGTGGATCTGCGGCACGAGGCCGATCCCCGCGCGGCGGCGCTGCGCTGGATGAACGACCACGCCAGCAGCGAGATGGATCTGGAACACGACCCGCTCACTACGAATGCGGTGCTGCGCACCGGCGAACTCGACTACATCTGGTACAGCCGGGGTCACCACATCGTTATCGACGGTTACGGCGCGATGAACGCGGTCACCCGCACTGCCGAGATCTACACGGCGCTCGAGAACCACACCGAACCGGTGGCCTCGCGCGCCACGCCGCTGGCCGAGATCTACGCGGGGGAGTCGACCTACCGCGATACCAGCCGGTTCCGGTCCGATCGGGAGTACTGGCTCGAACAGCTCGCCGGTGTCGGAGCTCCGATGACGCTGTCCGCGTCGGCCGCGGCCACGCCCGGCTCCGACGCCGGTCGGCACCGCGCCACGCATCGCCTCGGACCCGAGGTGCAGGCCGATCTGGCCACTGCCGCAGAGGTTTTCGATACCCAGAACTCGACGTTGTTCGTCGCCGCGCTGGCCTGCTACGTGCGCGCGGTGACCGGGAATCAGGATGTGGTGCTGAGCCTGCCGGTCTCGGCGCGCACCACCGTCGCGCTGCGCCGCTCGGCGGGTGTGGTGTCCAACGTGGTGCCGATCCGGGTGCGGTTCGACCCCGCCACGACCCTGCGTGACGTGGTCAAAGCGGCCGAATTGCAGATCACCGGCGCGCTGCGGCATCAGCGGTACCGCAGCGACGACATCCGCAAGGACTGCGGATATTCGCGGGATTCGCGCGGCTTCTTCGGCCCGATGGTCAACATCATGCTGTTCCACAGCGAATTGCACTTCGGCAGCCTGGTCGGCACGCTGAACGTGCTGTCCACCGGTCCGGTCGAGGATCTGTCGATCAACCTCTACAACGGCAGCGGCGACCGGATCCACGTGGATTTCGAGGCCAATCCGCTGCTCTACGACGTGGACGAACTGGCGGTGCACCACGGCCGTTTCGTGAATTTCCTGGCCCGGCTGCTGACCGCGGACCCGGACGGGGCCATCGCGGAGGTGCCGGTCGTCACCGAGTCCGAGCGCGATCTGGTTCTGCACGAATGGAATTCCACCGAGGTGCCGCAGTGGCCGGGCACGCTGGCCGAGGCGTTCGGGGAACGTGCCGCGACCTGCCCGGATGCGGTCGCGCTCGAATTCGGCGACGAGACACTGAGCTACGCGCGACTGCGCGAGCGGGCCGATCGGCTGGCCCGGCTGCTGATCGCGCGCGGTGCGGGCCCGGACACGGTCGTGGGCCTGGCGATGCGGCGCAGCCTGGATCTGGTGATCGGCATGTATGCGATCGTGCGGGCCGGTGCGGCGTATCTGCCGATCGATCCGGATCATCCCGCCGAACGCAATGCGGACATCCTGGCCCAGGCGCGCCCGCTGTGCGTGCTGACCGCCGGCGCCGACAGCGTCGAATTGCCCGGGGACGTCAGCGAATTCGATATCCGCGCGACGGATCTGTCCGGGGTCTCCGGCGCACCGCTCACCGATGCCGATCGCCGCGCCCGGTTGCGCCCGGATCATCTGGCGTACGTGATCTTCACCTCGGGATCCACCGGACGTCCGAAGGGCGTGGGCATCTCGCACGCCGCGATCGTGAACCGGTTGCGCTGGATGCAGCACGAGTATCGGCTCGACGACAGCGATGTGGTGTTGCAGAAGACGCCCGCCACCTTCGACGTGTCGGTGTGGGAGTTCTTCTGGCCCTTGCAGATCGGGGCGCGGTTGGTGATCGCGGCACCCGGCGGGCATCGCGATCCGGTCTATTTGGCCCGGGTGATCGCCGAGAAGTCGGTCACCACAGCGCATTTCGTGCCGTCGATGCTGTCGGTGTTCGTCACCGACATCGAGGTCGGCGGGTGCACCGCGCTGCGTCGGGTGTTCTGCAGCGGTGAGGCGCTGCCCGCGGCGACCGTGCGGGATTTCCATGCGGCACTGGGGCATTCGGCTCCCGGCGCGCGGGGCGGGGAGGATTCCCCGTGGCTGCACAATCTGTACGGTCCCACCGAGGCCGCGGTCGATGTGACCTCCTGGGAGTGTGTCGTCGGCGAGGAGTCCGTGCCGATCGGTGCGCCGATCTGGAACACGCAGGTCTACGTGCTGGACGAGCGGTTGCGCCCGGTGCCGCCGGGTGTGGTGGGCGAGTTGTACCTGGCCGGAACGCAATTGGCGCGCGGCTATCTCGGACGCGCCGGCCTGAGCGCGGGCCGATTCGTCGCCAACCCCTTCACCCCAGGCATGCGGATGTACCGCACGGGTGATCTGGTCCGTTGGCGGGCGACCGGCGGGGTGCTGGAATACCTGGGCCGCACCGACTTCCAGGTGAAGATCCGCGGGCTGCGCATCGAACTCGGTGAGATCGAGGCCGCGCTGCTGGCCGCACCCGGTGTGGCGCAGGCGATCTGCGTGGCGCGCCGCACCCACGCGGGTGACGAACTCGTCGGATATGCCGTTGCCGCACCGGATTTCGATCTGGACGTCGACGAGCTGAACCGCGCGCTGCAGCGCAGCCTGCCCGGCTACATGGTGCCCGCGCATCTGATCGTGCTCACCGAAATGCCGTTGAGCGCCAACGGAAAAGCCGATCGCAAGGCCCTGCCCGAACCCGAATCGGGGGTGCGGCGCGCGAGCGACGCGACCGGACCGCGCACCGAGGTGGAGCGTCGGATCGCCGCGATCTTCGGCGAGATCCTGGGTGTCGAGGCGATCGGCGTCGCGGACAGTTTCTTCGAGCTGGGTGGGAATTCGCTCTCGGCGGCCCGCGCGGTCGCCCGGATCAACACCACGTTGGGCGCGGAGCTGACCATCCGCGATCTTTTCGAATCCGCCACGGTGGCCACACTCGCCACCGCACTGGATGATCGTTACCCGCTGTCCGCACAACCCAAACTCGTCGCCGCCGAACGGCCCGAACGCATTCCGCTCTCGCTGGCCCAGCAGCGGTTGTGGATCCTGAACCGGTTCGCCGAACACGCCTCGGCGTACAACATGCCGCTGGCCGTCGAACTGACCGGCACGGTGGACGCCGACGCGTTGCGCGCGGGCGTGCTGGACGTGCTGGAACGACACGAGAGCCTGCGCACCACCTTCCCGGATTCCCCGCAGGGCCCGCGTCAGGTCGTCCATCCGGCCGACCAGATCCCGCTGGCCCTGGACGCGATCGACGCCGAGGGCGCGGACGTGCTGGCGCTGGCCACCGAATACGCCGGATACGGCTTCGATCTGCGCACCCAGGCGCCGTTCCGGATCGCGCTGTATCGCACCGGGGCGGATCGGTACGTCTTCCTGGTGATCCTGCATCACATCTGCGGTGACGGCTGGTCGGTCGCGCCGCTGGCCCGCGATCTGATGACCGCCATCGCCGCCCGCACCGCCGGGCATCCGCCGCAGTGGCTGCCGCTGCCGGTGCAGTACGCCGATTTCGCGCTGTGGCAGCGCGAACTGCTCGGCGACGAGGAGGATCCGGCCAGCGCGCTGGGCCGTCAGCTGAGCTACTGGCGCACCGCGCTGGCCGAACTGCCCGATCAGCTGGATCTGCCGCTGGATCGTCCGCGGCCGCAGCAGCGCACCACCGAGGGCGCGCGGGTGGCGGTGACGATTCCGGCCGAGGTGCGCCGGGCGGTGGCGGCGCTGGCCGCGGAGCGGGGCGTGAGCGCGTTCATGGTGTTGCACGCATGCCTGGCCGTACTGCTCTCGCGGCTGTGCAACACCGGCGATATCGCGATCGGCACTCCCATCGCGGGCCGGTCGGATCCGGCGCTGGACGATCTGGTCGGCATGTTCGTCAACACGCTGGTGCTGCGCACCGAGGTCGATCCGGCCGCGGGCTTCGACCGCATGCTCGATCGGGTGCGGGAGACCGATCTGGACGCCTTCGCCAACGCCGACGTGCCGTTCGAGCGGCTGGTGGAGGTCGTCAACCCGGCGCGTGACGCCGGACGGCATCCGCTGTTCCAGGTGATGCTGTCCTACGAGAACGATCCGGATCTGCGCATCAGCCTGCCGGGCATGGACGCGCGCGTGCTGCCGATGGAATCCGGGGTCGCCAAGTTCGATCTGCAACTGACCGTGCAGGAGAGCGGCGCCGCCTCCGACGGCACGTTGCACGCCGAATTCGGTTACGCCACCGATGTATTCGACGAGTCGACGGTGCGCACCATCGCGCAGCGGTTCGTCCGGCTGGTCGCCGCGACGGTGGCCGCCCCCGAGGCGCCGGTCGGCGATCTGAACATCCTGGACGCCCGCGAGACCGCCCGGCTGGTCCCGATCACGGGCGCGCCGGCCGAACCGCCGATCTCCCTGGCCCGCCTGCTCACCGAGACCGCACAGCGCGTCCCGGACTCCGTCGCGGTGCGCTACCTGGGCCGCGACACCACGTACCGGGAGCTGGACGAGGCATCGAACCGGTTGGCGCGAGTGCTGATCGGCTGCGGCGCGGGACCCGAGGTGGTCGTGGCCGTCGCGCTGCCGCGCGGACTGGACGCGATCGCCGCGATCTGGGCCGTCGCCAAGACCGGTGCGGCCTATGTGCCGATCGATCCGGGCTACCCGCCCGAGCGGATCGCGCACATGCTCACCGATTCCGGTGCGATGCTGGGCCTGACCGACGCGAAATCCCATGCGGCCATGCCGGAATGGCCGATGCACCGGGGTCGGCACCGCAAGGGCGATGTGGACTGGCTGCTGGCCGGATCTCCGGAACTGGCCGCGGAGATCATGCGGCAGTCCGGCGCCCCGATCACCGATGTGGACCGGCATCACCCGCTGCGGGTGGCCCATCCCGCGTATCTGATCTACACCTCCGGATCCACCGGGACGCCGAAGGCCGTCGTGGTCACCCACGCCGGGCTGGCCTGTCTGGCCCACGAGCAGCGGCATCTGTTCGGCGTCACGAATTCCGCACGCACACTGCACTTCTCGTCGCCGTCCTTCGACGCTTCGGTACTGGAGCTGCTGCTCGGATTCGCGGCGGGCGCGACCATCGTGGTGGCCCCGGCCGGGCTGTACGGTGGCTCCGAACTCGCCGAGTTGCTGCGCACCGAGCGGGTCACCCACGCCTTCATCACCCCGGCCGCGCTGGCGACCGTGCCCAGCGAGGGACTCGACGATCTGGAGGCGGTGATCGTCGGCGGCGAAGCCTGCCCCGAGGATCTGCTGAGCGTCTGGACCGCCGGGCGTCGCATGCACAACATGTACGGCCCGTCGGAGGCGACCGTCGCGGCGACCGCGACCGGGCCGATGGTCGCCGGACAACCCGTGCCGATCGGTATGCCGGTGCGCGGGATGCGACTGTTCGTGCTGGACAACCGGTTGCGTCCGGTGCCGCCGGGTGTTCCCGGCGAGCTGTATCTGTCCGGGCCCGGTCTGGCTCGCGGGTATCTGGGGCGCAATACCATGACCGCACAGCGCTTCCCGGCCAACCCGCACGGTCGGCGCGGCGAAAGGATGTACCGCACAGGCGATCTCGTGGTCGCCGACGTCAACGGGCAGCTGCGCTTCCTGGGCCGGGCGGATGATCAGGTCAAGATCCGCGGCTTCCGCATCGAACTGCGCGAGATCGACCACGCGCTGCGCTCCCACCCCGGGGTCGGGTTCGCGCTCACCATCGTGCACACCGGTGAGCACGGCACCATGCGGCTGGCCTCCTACATCACCGCCGAGGGGCCGATCGATACCGCGGCCGTGCTCGACGCGGCGCGGCGGCAGCTGCCCGGGTACATGGTGCCGGCGGCGATCGTCGTCATCGACGAGGTGCCGGTGACGCCATCGGGCAAACTCGATCGAAAAGCGTTGCCGGAACCGGTGTTCGCGTCGACGAGCGGTTCGCGCGCGCCCGAGCCCGGACTCGAGGAGCGGGTCGCGGAGGTGTTCGGCGCGGTGCTCGGGCATCCGATGCCCGGCGCCCAGGACAGCTTCTTCGAGGTCGGCGGCAACTCGCTGCTGGCGACGCGGTTGTCCGCGGCGCTGTACGACGAGTTCGGTGTGGACCTGCCGGTGCGGGCGGTGTTCGAGGCGCCGACGGTCGCGGACATGGCCGTGCGCCTGCTGGAAACGCCCCGGACGCAACGGACTGCGCTGGCTGTGCGTTCCCCGCGCCCGGGACGGCTCCCCTTGTCGCTGCCACAGCAGCGGGTCTGGTTCCTCAACCGCTATTCTCCCGAATCCAGCGCCTACAACATCGCGTTCGTGATACGAATCGACGGCGATCCGGACATCGCGGCCCTGCGGGCGGCGCTGACCGATCTGGTCGGCCGGCACGAGGTGCTGCGCACGGTGTTCCCGGAGGATCGTTCCGGGGCGTATCAGCTGATCCTGGACACCCACCGGTGCATGCCGGTGCTGGAGCCGGTCGAGACCGACGAGACCGACGCGGCCCTGGCGCTGCGCACCCTCGCGCAGCGCGGCTTCGATCTGACCCGTGAGATCCCGGTTCGAATCACGTTGTTGCGCACGGGTTCCCAGCAGTTCCGGCTCGGCATCGTACTGCATCACATCGCGGCGGACGGCTGGTCGCTGATCCCGCTGACCCGCGATCTGGCGGTCGCCTACGCCGCGCGGTGCGCCGGGTCCGTACCGGCCTGGCAGCCGCTGCCCGTGCAGTACGCGGATTTCAGTCTGTGGCAACGTGATTGCCTCGGCGACGAGGACAATCCGGTCAGCCTCGCGGCCACCCAGCTGCGGTACTGGCGCGAGACGCTGGACGGGCTGCCCGAGGCGATGCCGCTGCCGTACGACCGGCCGCGGCCCGAACATCCCACCCAGCGCGCGGGCACGGTGCGGTTCACGGTGCCCGAACACGTCCGTGAGGGCCTGGACGAACTCGCCCGCGACCGCGGCGTCAGCCTGTTCATGGTGTTGCGCTCGGCGCTGGCTGTGCTGTTGCGCTCGGTGACCGGTGGCCGCGACATCGTCATCGGCACGCCGGTGGCCGGTCGCGCGGACACCCGCCTGGACGATCTGGTCGGCATGTTCGTCAACACCCTGGTGCTGCGTTCGCGGATCGATCCGGATCGCCGGTTCGTCGAGCAGCTGGCCGCGGATCGCGACAACGAGCTCGCGGCCATGGCGAACGCGGATCTGCCGTTCGAGCGGGTCGTGGCCGAGGTGCAGTCGCTCGGCGGCCGGGACGCGCAGCTGCGGCCGCTGTTGCAGGTCGCGCTGACGGTGCAGGACGGTCCGATTCCGGCGCTGCGGCTGCCCGGACTGGCCCTGCGCGCCGAGGAACTCGACATCGCGCTGGCGAAGTTCGATCTGGAACTGCGGGTGCTGCCCGGTCGTTCGGCCGACGCCCCCGAGCGACGTTTCGAATTCGTCTACGCTGCCGAACTTTTCGACGAGGAGACGGTGCGGCTGCTGGCCGAGCGGCTCGGGCTGGTACTGTCCGCGATCGCCGCCGATCCGCGAATCCCGGTGCGCGACATCGACGCTCGCACCGATTACGAGCGGCTGCGGCTGGCCCCGGCACAGGGACCGGTGCCCACCCCGCAGTGCAGCCTGGCGAACTACTTCGCCGTCACCGCGCATCTGCATCCCGGACGCGTCGCGGTGCGCGCGGGCGAGGCCGAACTGACCTACGCCGAACTGGACGCCTACTCGAATCGTCTTGCGCGCGAACTCATCCGGCGTGGTATCGGCCCGGGTGACCGGGTCGCGCTGGGCCTGACCCGGTCGTTGGATTCGGTCGCGACGGTGCTCGCGGTCACCAAGGCCGGGGCGGCCTTCGTCCCGGTGGATCCGAACTATCCCACCGACCGGGTGCGGCATATGCTCACCGATTCCGGTTGCCGGTCCGGCGTGACGGTCGGCGCCCACATCGGGCGGCTGCGGGAGGCCGGGGTCGGCGGCGTGCACACCGAATGGCTGCTGCTGGACGACCCGGATCAGCGCGCCGAGATCCAGGATCAGGATCCCTCGGCGGTCGGCGACGCGGATCGGCTGCGTACCGTGTGGACCTCGGATCTGGCCTATCTGATCTACACCTCGGGTTCGACCGGAACCCCCAAGGGCGTCGCGGTCACCCACACCGGGCTGTCCAACTTCGCGGACGAGTTGCGCGATCGGATGAAGGTCGACCGGGATTCGCGCACACTGCATTTCTCCTCGCCGAGCTTCGACGCGGCGGTGCTGGATGTGCTGCTGTCCATCGGATCGGGCGCGACCATGGTGATCAGCCCGGCCGATGTGTACGGCGGTGACGAACTGGCCGCGCTGATGGATCGCGAACGCATCACGCACACCTTCATGACTCCGGCGGCGCTGGCCACCATTGATCACACCCGCTGGCCGCTGCCGCATCTGGTGGGGATCATGCTGGGCGGCGAGGCGCTGGGGCCGGAACTGGTGGCGCGCTGGGGCGCCGAGCACATGGTGTTCAACGGTTACGGTCCGACCGAGACGACCATCGTCGCCACGATCGCCGGACCGCTGCGGCCCGGCAAGCCGGTGCCGATCGGCACCCTGGTGCGCGGGGCGCGGGCGGTGGTGCTCGACGAGCGGCTACGGCCGGTGCCGGTCGGGGTGCCCGGTGAGTTGTACCTGGGCGGTCAGGGCGTGTCGCGCGGGTACTTCGGCCGATTCGGGCTCACCGCGGCGCGTTTCGTGGCCGACCCGTTCGGCCCGGCGGGTGCGCGGCTGTATCGCACCGGCGATGTGGTGCGCTGGAACGCCGAGGGCGAGATCGTCTATCTGGGTCGCGGCGACGATCAGGTCAAGCTGCGCGGATTCCGGATCGAGCTGGGTGAGATCACTGCGGCGTTGACCGCCCATCCCTCGATCCGCTTCGCGCACACCGAGGTTCGTGACGTCGCGGGAACCAAGCGCATCGTGTCGTATGTGCTGCCGGTGGATGTCACGGCGGCGGTCGACGTCACGGCGGTGCGTGCCCATGTGGCCGAACACCTTCCGGCGCATATGGTTCCGGCCAGCCTGACGGTGCTGGACCGCATTCCGCTCACCCCGGTCGGCAAACTCGACCGGGCGGCGCTTCCCGAGCCCGAGGTGGTCCACACCCAGGACCGGGAGCCCAGCACCGACGCCGAACGCCTGGTCGCACAAGTGATTTCGGAACTGGTCGGTGCGGAGACGGTCGGCGCTGGCGACAATTTCTTCGACGTCGGCGGAAATTCGCTGCTGGCAACGCAATTGGTGGCGCGGCTCGCCGCGGCGACCGGCACCCGGCTCGAGGTGCGGTCGGTCTTCGCCACCCCGACGGTGGCCGAACTGGCCGCCCGCCTGGACGGGCGCGGCCGGGTCGGCCGGGACACTCCGGTACTGGGCCGGCGCACGCGGCCGCGGCGGGTGCCGCTGTCTGCGGCGCAGCGGCGGCTGTGGTTCCTCAACCGGTTCAACGAATCCGGGGGAGCGGGCGAGCGGTCCGGGGTCTACAACGTCCCGGCCGCACTGCGGTTGCGCGGCATCCTGGACGTGGTGGCCATGCAGTCCGCGCTGAACGCGGTCCAGGCCCGGCACGAGACGCTGCGGACCGTCTTCGGTGAACTCGAGGGCGAACCCTTCCAGCATGTGCTGGACCCGGCCACCGCGCGGGTCGCGATCGGGATGAGCGAGGTCGCCGAGGGCGAGATCGACGAGGCGGTGCGGCGGCTGGCCGGACCGGGATTCGATCTGGCACACGCGGTTCCGCTGCGCGCGCACCTGCTGCGGGTCGCCGCCGACGACCACGTGCTGGTGCTGGTCGTGCACCACATCGCGATGGACGGCTGGTCGCTGGTCCCGCTGGCGATGGATGTGGCGACCGCCTATCGCGCCCACCACGTCGGGCAGCCGCCGGAGTGGACCGAACTGCCGGTCCAGTACGCGGATTACACACTGTGGCAACAGGAAACGCTCGGCAGCGAGGACGATCCGGATTCCGCGATCAGCCGTCAGCTGGACTACTGGCGCACCGCGCTGGACGGGCTGCCCGAACTGCTGCCGCTGCCCACCGATCGCCCGCGCCCGCCGGCGCCGAGCTATCGCGGCGGTTCGGTCGAATGCGCGATCGATGCCCGCACTCATCGCGAATTGCAGGCGATGGCCAGTGAGCACGGCGTCACCATCTTCATGGTGCTGCACGCCGCGCTGGCCACCCTGCTGCACCGGATCACCGCTGGTGACGACATCGCGATCGGCACCCCGATCGCCGGTCGCGGCGATCCCGCGCTGGACGCGCTGATCGGCATGTTCGTCGGAACCCTGGTGTTGCGCACCGGAATCGACGGCGACGCCTCGTTCGCCGAGCTGCTGCGCGCGGTGCGCGAAACCGACCTGGAGGCGTTCGCCCAGGCCGACGTCCCGTTCGAGCGCCTGGTCGAGGTGCTCAATCCGGCGCGCTCACAATCGCATCACCCGCTGTTCCAGGTCATGCTGTCGGTTCGCAACGAGCCGGTGCGGGTGCTGGAGCTGCCCGGGTTGCAGATCGAGGCGTGCGATGCCGATCCGGGTATCGCGAAGTTCGATCTGCAGTTCACCCTCACCGAATCGCGCACCGCGGACCGGGAACCGGACGGCATCACCGTCTCGGTGAACTACGCCCGCGACCTGTTCGACGAGGCCACCGCGGCCCGGCTGGGCACCCGGCTGGTCCGGCTGGTGAGCGCCGCGGCCGCGAATCCGGCCACGCCCGTGGGTGATCTGGATTGGCTCGAACCGGCCGAATGGTCGGCTCTGGTACCGGTGCGCGGCGCCAACCCGGGTCGTCCGCTGACGCTGCCGGAGGTGTTCGAGGCCGCGGTGCGGGTCGACCCGCAGGGGGTGGCGCTGCGCGGCGGCGGTACCGAGATCACCTACGACGCCCTGGACCGCTGGACCAACCGGCTGGCCCGGGTGCTCATCGCGCAGGGTGTGGGTCCGGAGATGCTGGTGGCGATGGGCATCGCGCGTTCGGCGGAGTCGGTCGCGGTCACCCTGGCGGTGGCCAAGGCGGGCGCGGCCTTCGTGCCCATCGATCCCGGCTACCCGGACTACCGCATCGCGCACATGCTCACCGATTCCGGTGCGGCACTGGGCGTTACGCTCTCGGCGCATCGGGACAACCTGCCCGACGGGGTGGACTGGACGGTCCTGGACGCGCCCTCGTTCCGGCGTCGGGTGCTGCACACCTCGGACGCGCCGATCACCGCGGCCGACCGCCTGGGCGAGCTGCGGATGGAACATCCGGCGTACGTGATCTACACCTCCGGGTCCACCGGCACCCCGAAGGGCGTGGTGGTCACGCACGGCGGCTTGTCGAACTTCGCCGCCGAGACCGCGGCGCGTTTCGAGGTCCGGCCCGGGGATCGCGTATTGCATTTCGCCACACCGAGTTTCGACGCGGCCATGCTGGATCTGCTGCTGGCGCTGGGTGGTTCGGCCACGCTGGTGATCACGCCGATCGGCGTGTACGGCGGCGCCGAACTGGGCCGGGTGCTGATCGACGAGGGCATCACGCACGCGTTCATCACCACCTCGGCGCTGGGCACGGTGGATCCGTCCGAGATCACCGAGATGCGCCACGTGCTGGTCGGCGGTGAGGCGCTGCCGCCGGAACTGGTGACGCGCTGGAGTCGCGGCCGGAACCTGTACAACGTGTACGGGCCGACCGAGACCACCATCGTCACGCTCATCTCCCCGCCCACGGTCCCGGACATGCCGATCACCATCGGCGGCCCGATCCGTGGTGTGAACGCGGTCGTACTCGACCGGCGTCTGCACCCCGCGCCGGGCGGCGTCACCGGTGAGCTGTACCTGAGCGGTCCGGCGCTGGCCCGCGGCTATCTGGATCGGCCGGGGCTGACCGCGCAGCGTTTCGTGGCGAACCCGTACGGCAAGCCGGGTGAGGTCATGTACCGCACCGGCGACCTGACGCGCTGGTGTGTGCACGGCCGTCGCCGGGAGCTGGAATACGTCGGCCGCACCGACCATCAGGTGAAGATCCGTGGTTTCCGCATCGAACTCGGCGAGATCGACGCGGCGATGTCCAGACACGACGCGGTCGAGGTCGCGTTGACGATCGGTCATCGGACCCCGGCGGGTTCGACCGCGCTGGTGTCGTATGTGAAGCCGCTGGCCGGGACCGCTCCGACGGTGGCCGAGCTGAACGCGCACATCCGCGAACTGGTGCCGAATTACATGGTGCCGCAATCGATCACGCTGCTGGACCGGCTGCCGCTGACACCGGTCGGCAAGCTGGATCGCCGATTGCTGCCCGAACCCGTCTTCGGGTCCGGGACCGGTTACCGGCCGCCGACCACCCCGGCCGAGCGGGCGCTGTGCACGGCCTTCGCCGATGTGCTCGGTGTGGACGCGGTCGGTGTGGACGACGGTTTCTTCGATCTGGGCGGTAATTCGCTGCTGGCCACGAAGGTCGTCGCGCAGTTGCGGTCCGCGGGGATCGAGATGCCGGTGCAGCTGATGTTCGGGGATTCCACGCCCGCGGCGATCGCGCGGCGACTGGACGACGACGCCGGTGAGGTGCTGGCCGCGGCCCTGCGACCGCTGCTGCCGATCCGTTCGGTGGAGGCGGCCGCGCGCAGCGGCGCCCGGGCCCACGCGCTGACCGATGCGGTGGTCCCGGCGGGATCGAATACGCGGCCGCTGTTCTGCGTGCATCCGGCGATCGGACTGTCGTGGTGCTACTCCGGACTGCTCGCACACCTGCCTGCGGACCGCGCGGTGTACGGCCTGCAGGCGCCGCACGTCACCGGGGCCGAACCCCGCGCGACGCTGGCGCAGACCGCGAAAGACTATGTGGCACAGATCCGATCGGTGCAGCCCGAGGGGCCGTACCAGCTGCTGGGCTGGTCGCTGGGCGGGCTCATCGCGCACGAGATGGCGGTGCAGTTGCAGGATGCCGGTGAGCGGGTCGAGCTGCTGGCGATGATGGACAGCTACCGGCTCACCGACCAGTGGCTCGATCAGGCCGTGCCCGGGATCGCCGACATCATCGGGGAATTCGGCAGTGATCTGCTGGGCGGTGATCACGCGGTCGATCCGCGCCTGACCCTGGAGGACGCCGCGGAACTGCTGCGCAACCGCCCCGGCCCGTTCGCGGCGCTGACGGTGGATCACCTGAAGCGGCTGCACGCCGGTTACGAAGCGGGCGCGGAGTTGGCGCACGGCTTCCGGCCGCGGGTCTTCGAGGGCGATCTGGTCTTCTTCACCGCCGCGGAGGACGAGATCAACCGGGCCGACCCGACCCGCTGCGCGCAGGCGTGGGAACCGTACGTGACCGGTGCGATCCACGATCAGAAGGTGCGCTGCCGCCATTCGGGGATGACCACTCCCGAGGCGCTGGCCGTGATCGGGCCCGTACTGCGAGAACGATTGGCCGACAAGGCTTTGCGTGCGAACGACGTACGAGCCGACGACGCGAAGGAGATGCTGTGACTCTGGCGGTGGAGGTCGCCGGATTGGTGAAGCAGTACGGGCGGGTGCGGGTGCTGGACGGTATCGATCTGGAGATACCCAGCGGCACCGTGATGGGGTTGCTGGGGCCCAACGGGGCCGGGAAGACCACGACCGTGCGCATCGTCACCACGCTGCTCAAACCCACCGCCGGAGCGGTGCGGGTGGCGGGCGTCGACGTGCTGGGCGATCCCGCCGCCGCGCGCACCCGCATCGGGCTGTCCGGGCAGTACGCGGCCGTGGACGCGAATCTGACCGGATTCGAGAATCTGCGCATGGTCGCGCGGCTGTACGGGATGTCGCACAAGCGGGCCGCGGCCCGCGCGTCCGAACTACTCGGGCAATTCGGTCTGGACTATGTCGCGGACCGGCGGGCGGGCACCTACTCCGGCGGCATGGCTCGCCGCCTGGATCTGGCGGGCGCGCTGGTGGCCCGGCCGACCGTGGTCGTGCTGGACGAGCCGACCACCGGCCTGGATCCCCGCGGTCGCCTGGACATGTGGGGCGTCATCGGCGAACTGGTCGACGACGGCACCACGGTGCTGCTGACCACGCAGTATCTGGAGGAGGCCGATCTGCTGGCCGATCGCATCACGGTGATCGATCGCGGCCGGGTGATCGCGCGCGGTTCGGCCGACGAGCTCAAGACCTCGATCGGCGGCGACCGGCTGACGGTCACGCTGGCCGCCGGACAGGATCCGCAGCAGGCGAAATCCGTACTGGCCGAGGTGGGTATCGGCGAACCCACGCACGAGGCCGGGACCGACGAGGTCGCGATCGTGGTGGGCGACGGGTCGCGCACCATGGTCGAGGCGCTGCGCCGCCTGGACGACGCGGGCGTGTGCGTGCTCGACGCGCAGGTGCACCGGCCCAGCCTCGACGATGTGTTCCTGTCGCTGACCGGCGCGCCCGCCGCGGCCGCGGAAACAGCCGACACCGACGAAGACGTAGCAGAGGAGATCATGTCGTGAGTACCGTCGAGCTCGCGCCCGAGCCGTCGGAAACGGTTGTCGTACACGAGGATCCGGTGGCGGTGCCGTCGATCCCGGCCCCGGTGCGGGTGTTCCGGGACAGCGCCGTCGTCGCGTACCGGAACCTGGTCACCATCCTGCGGGTGCCGACCCTGCTGGTGACCGCGACCGTGCAGCCGCTGATGTTCGTGTTCCTGTTCGCCTACATCTTCGGCGCGTCCCTGGGCGGTGATCAGTACCGGGAATTCCTGCTCGCCGGAATCTTCACGCAGACAGTCGCTTTCAACGCCGCCTTCACCACGGTCGGACTGGCCAACGATCTGCAGAAGGGCATCATCGATCGGATGCGCACGCTGCCGATGTCGCGGCTGGCGGTGCTGATGGGCCGCACGCTGTCCGATCTGGTGGTGAACATCCTGTCGCTGGCGGTGATGGTCGGCTGCGGATATCTGGTCGGCTGGCGGATCAACGGCGGAATCCTCGACGCCGTAGCGGCTTTCGCGGTGATCCTGCTGTTCGCGTTCGCGATGTCGTGGGTGGGCGCGCTGACCGGTCTGGTCTCGCCGAGCGTCGAGGTGGCGCAGAGCGCGGGACTGATCTGGATGTTCCCGCTGACGTTCATCTCCTCGGCCTTCATCTCCGCCGAAACCCTGCCGGGCCCGCTGCGCGCGGTCGCGGAGTGGAATCCGATCACCGCGGTCTCGGCGGCGGGCCGCAAACTGTTCGTCAACGGCTCACCGCCGTCGTTCAAGACCCCGCACGGCTGGCCCGCGGATCACTGCGTCGAGTACTCGATCATCTGCTCGCTGGTGATCCTGGCGATCGCGATGCCGCTGGCACTCGTCCAGTACCGCAAGGTTTCTCGCTAACTCGGCTGGTGGTCGACCGCCGCGATCCGCTGGGTACCGATGACGGCGAGCAGGTCGAGTTTCTCGACGGTATCGGTTCCGGCGGCGGGGGTGAACCAGAGCAGGCGCTGGCGGCCGTCCTCGCTGAACAGGGTGAGGCAGTCGACCTCCAGCAGGCCGAGTTCGGGGTGGATGATCTGTTTGCGGTCGGCGCGGCGGAACGCGACGTCGTACTCGGCCCAGGTCGTCGCGAATTCCTCGGAGCGGGAATGCAATTCGTCGATCAGGCCGTTCACCTCGGTGTCCTTGGCGCCGCGTCGCGCCGAGGCGGCCCGCAGGTCGGCCACGAACGTGCGGGTCTGGCGGTCGTGGTCCGCTGCCGGGTAGATGTGCCGGGCCTCGGGATCGGTGAACCAGCGGTACACCAGGCTCGCGGAGTTGCCGCGGTGCACGGACTGGTCGCCGAGCAACGCGACCGCCAGCGGGTTCTGCACCAGCGTGACGTGCAGATCCGTGATCACCTGCGCGGGGGTGGTGGTCAGCCGCGACATCAGGTCGAGCATGCCCGGATGGACGTGTGCGATGGATCCGTGATCGCGGGGTACGGGGCGTTCGGCGAGGTCGAACAGGTGCGCGCGCTCGTCGGCGGTCAGGCGCAGCGCGCGGGCCAGTGCGTTGAGCATCTGCTCCGACGGTTGCGCGCCCGCGCCGCGCTCGAGCTCGTTGTAGTAGTCCACCGACGCGCCCGCCAGGCCCGCGACCTCGTCGCGCCGCAACCCGGGCACCCGTCGGCGCGGACCACGCACCAATCCGACCTCTTCCGGACTGATCCGGTCCCGGCGCGACCGCAGGAAAGCGCCCAGCGCGGCGTACCTCGACGAATTCATACTTCCATTGTGCGTGACGGGGGCCGGTCAGCCAGGGGTTGGCAGCACCTCGCTCAGTGAGCCCGCGCATCCCATAGTTACTGCATGCGGATTTCCGCAGAACCGAACTGAGGAGAAATACGATGCCTTTCGCCAACTTCAAGGTGCCCGCCGACACGATCAGCGCGGCGGACAAGAAGAAGATCATCGACCGTACGACCGACCTGTACGCCGAGATCTATGGTGAGCGCGCCCGCGCCAACACGCTGGTCGTGGTCGAGGAGGTCGTCGACGGTGGCTGGGGCTTCGGTGGCACGGTGCTGACCGCCGCCATGCTCAACGGGGACGACTGATCACCCGACGACGGGTACCACGGGTAGCCTGATCCGCGAGATCGCTTACCCCACAACGCGAAAGGCCGCATCCACCGATCGGTGGACGCGGCCTTTCGCGTTGCGCGGGTAGTCGCCCGGCGACCCCGGACAATTCGTGCTAGCGACCCCGGCGGGTCTTGAGCAGCTCCAGACGCTCCTGCAGCAACTCCTCGAGCTCGTCCTTGGAGCGACGCTCGAGCAGCATGTCCCAGTGGGTACGCGGGGGCTTGACCTTCTTGGGCTCCTGGGTGGTGCCCTCGATCAGGATGCCCTCCTGACCGTTGCGGCACAGCCAGGTGGGCGGGATCTCGGCGTCGTCGGCGAAGGGTACGTCGAACTCCTCGCCGTTGTCGGTCCGGTACCGCGCTACTCGCCGGGGTGCCAGGTCGTGATCCCGATCGGTCTCGTAGCTCACCGCTCCGAGTCGGCTACCTCGGAGTACACGATCTGCCATGGTGTGCGGTCCTCTCTCGGCCTGTCGGCAACGTCCCTCGATGAAGTGCAGGTCCGGCGGGACCTACGGGTATAACGCGCCAGGCCCGGGTTCAGTTCCCTGTGACGGTCAACCCCTGCATTTTACGGGTTACCTCCGCTGGATGAAAATAACCGCCCCACCCCGGGGGAAAACGGTGTGCCCCGCGTGGCGGCCGAACGAGCGCCCGTTAGGGTGTCGGGTCATGTCGCGCCGTGTCCTGTCGTCCTGCTCCTGGTGTGGACGGCAGATCGCTGAATCCGAAGTCGGGCGTCGCCGCCGGTACTGTCGGCAGTCCTGTCGCCAACGAGCCTACGAGCACCGGAAAGGCTTGGAGGGCACCGGAATTCCCGAGGACTCGGTGGTGCTGAGCGCACAGGAGGCGGCCGATCTGGCCGATCGCTGGTTCGCCGCGCGCTGTGCGGCGGAGGATGTGGCGACCGCGGTCGCCGAGGGTGCGGATCACGGTGAATTGCTGGAATTGACCGGTGCTCTGGTCAACCTGGCGAAGGAGGCCGAGCGACTCCGCTGAGGCGGATGTGCCCGGTCGGCCGGGCGCACAGCAAACATCCCCGGCCGACGCGGCGGTACCTTCAGCCGACCTGGCGGTAGGGCGCGGAGCGTCCGTCGATGGCCGCGCCCGACCACGAGCGGCTGCGCAGTTGCGTGTCGACGGCGTCGATCACATCCGGCACCGTGATCTCCAGCAGGCCGGGATCGGGGGTGTCGCCGTCGTGATCGCCGGTGTGCCCGGCCCACAGCACCACGTGACGTCCGAGCAGATGCGGCGGCGGACCGCTCTGATCGGGCGGGGTCGGGCCGAACAGCAGCACGGTGCGGGTGCCGAACGCGGTCGCCAGATGGGCGACACCGGTATCGCCGCACACCACGAGTTCGGCCTCGGCCACGGTGGCGGACAGTTCGATGAGATTCTGCTGACCGGCCAGCACATGATGCTGCGGCAGTCCGGCGCGGGCGGCGATGCCCAGCGCGATCTCGCGTTCGAACTCGTCGCCGGTGAGCACCACCTCGCGGTCCTGCACGAGCAGATGCCGGATCACCGCGGCGAAACGTTCGGCGGGCCAGCGCCGGGCCTCCGCGCCGGCGCCGACGTGGATGACGACGCAGTCGCGATGGTTCGTGGCCGCGACCGGCGGGACCAGTCCCAGGTTGCGGCGGTCGGCGCTGATGCCCGCGGATTCGAGCAGGTAGCACCAGCGGTCGACATCGTGCATGTCGGGCTGCCACTGCGGGCCGTCCAGTTCCGGGAACGCGGGGTTGCGGTAGGTGAGGATCCGGGTGGGGTTGGTCTTGGCCAGCTCGACGATGCCCTCGGCACCGGCGCTGTGCAGATTGACCGCGAGCGCCGGGGCCTCGCCGTCCCAGCGCAGACTCTCCGGATCCGCCGTCGGCACCATCTCGTCGACCGAGGTGATCAGATCGACGATCGGCTTGAGCCGATGCGGTGCCGCGAGCGCGATGTGGTCGTGCGGCCGCGCCCGGCGCAGTGCGCGCAGCGCGGGGACCGCGGTGAGTAGATCACCTAGTCCACGTGCGCGCAGCACGAGTACAACCGCCACCCTCTTCTCCTAGCCGTTCACCGTCATCCGCCGACTCCGCCCCCGCGCGCGAACTCGGCAGCGCATGGGCGAAGAGAGCCACTGGGCGATGGTTACCCGGGGTGCAAGACCTCGAAACGCGTATTCGATGCGATATCCGTCCCATCGAGTCCGGCCCGGGACGGTCGTACGGCGGCGATCCGATTGGGGGAGTGTTCCCCGCGGTGACGTGGTTCAATCGCTGTTCCGGTGGAACCACCCCATGTGGTTCTGCCAGAACGGGTGGTCGGCGGTGACGTGGTGCGGGGTGTGGTGCGGGTTGTCGTCGTCGCCGAACGCAGTCCCGGCGGCGAATCCGACACCGCTGATCAGCAGGGCAACCACGGCGGCGGTCGCGATGCGCAGCGGCAGGGAGGTGCGCCAGCTGGCGCCGAGCCGGGTCAGGCGGGACGGCGGTGGGGACGTCGCGGTGTTCGGGGTCGGGTCGATCGGTTCGGAGCTCGCCGCACGGGGAGGTGTGTGCTCCTCGTCGCTCTGCTCGTGTGTCATTTTCACGCCTCGGTGGTCTGTGCCGCGATGAACAGGACGGTGGTCGTGTGGACGTGCCGACCGCTTCGCAGGCTAGGGGGCGAGGATGGCATCGATCTGCGTGTCGGATGTGGATCTGCTGTGTGTCCCGGGTCCGGTTCACAGGTTTTCTACTACCGAATGTCGTTGACGGCCTCGTCGATGAACTACGCTGTCGTTCCATGACATTCGTCTTCAATCTGGTGCTCGTGACCCACCTGCTGGGTCTGGCGGCCATCATCGGCGGCTACGCGGCCTCGCCGACCCGGGTATCCGAGGTACTGGTGTGGGGTGCGCGGGCGCAGCTCATCAGTGGGCTGGTGCTGTTCGGCCTGGCGGATTCGATCCACTCGCTGGACAAGCACGTCATCCTGGCGAAGATGATCGTGAAGCTGGTGATCGCGGTCGCGGTGGCCGGTTTCGCCGAGATCGCGCGCGCGGATGCCAAGCGCGACAAGATGATCGGCTGGATGCCGCACGCCGCGGGCTGGCTGGCGATCGTCAATGTCTGCGTCGCGGTGCTCTGGACCTGAGCCCCCGGGGGTTCGGCGGCAGCCCGCGACTAGGTACCGCGGCCCGCGGCCGATCACATCGATCGTGATCAGCGCGCGGGCGGCGGTATCGGTTGCGCGAGTTCAGGATTCCGCGGTGGGCTGCGGTTCGATCGGCGGCAGGCTCGCCAGCCGGTCCAGGATCAGATCCGCCACACCCGCCATGCCCGCGGCGGTGGGATGGAACGGCGCGCCGGGATACTGCCGGCCCGGGAGGGGAAGGTAGCCGCCGATGGTCCACGCGCCGGTGCTGCCGGGCGGATGGTCCAGGCTGGGGGTGCGGGCGTCGATCAGTTCCGCGTCGGCGCGGGCGGCGGCCGAAGCGGTATGTGCGGCAAGGGATTCGGCGAACTGCTGATAGTTGCGATCGACCGGGCGGTCCTGCGCGGAGACCGGGCCGAGCAGCGACAGATAGTTCACGACCAGCACCCGGGCGCGCGGTGCGCGGCGGGCGATCGTGGTCAGCACCTCGGTGAGACTCTGTTCGATCGTGTGCAGCCGGTGGTTGACGGCGGTTTCGTCACCGAGGCGTGCGATCGGGGGGATCAGCCGTAGCGGCAAGGGTAATCGGTGCGCGATGCGGTACTGGGTCAGGCCGACATCGTTCCCGCCGATGGTCAGCGTGACCAGATCGGTCGCGGAGTCGACCGCGCGGATCTGCGGCGGCTGGCCGTACTGCTGCTCGTGCAGGATGTGCTCACAGGTCGCGCCGCTACTGGTGACGTCGGTGAGTTCCAACTGGGCGGCCGCGGCGACCAGATGCGCGTAGTTGTTGCGCGAGCGGCCCGCCAACCGTGGTGCGTCGGGTTCGCGGGGTGCGATCGCGGGCCCGGAGGCGAACGAACTGCCCAGTGCCACATACTTCTTGCCGTGCCATCGAGTCGACTCCGGATCCGTGCCGGGTCGGCTGTGGTGGAGAATGCCGCTCACCTCCCTGGAACATGCCCCCTCCGGAGGCATCCTGACGTAGTGCGCGGCGTGTTTCAAGCCCACGGAAAATCCGTCCGGCCCGGCCGCTACGTCACAGTGTTTCCAGTTCGGCCTGCGTCAAATCATCCGGAAATACGAACTTGCGCAATGCCCAGTAGCGGAATGCCATCGCCAGCAGCACACCGAGGATCTGTCCGGAGATGAAATTGGACAGCGCCTGCGTCGTCCGGCTGACGTGCGGCACATGCAGATCGAAGAGGTACAGCGCGATGGCCTGCGGAATCAGCGTGACCACCACGGCCAGCGCGCTGACGCCGAAGAACAGCGCGGCCTCGTGCGCGCGCTGGCGCCCGCCCCGGGTGCTGAACGACCATTCCCGATTCAGAATGTACGAGGCGATCGTCGCGATGAGGACACCGATCGCGCGCGCGGTGAGTGGTTTGTCCTGCAGGACGGTGAATTTGAGCGCGTAGACGATTCCGGTATCGATGAACCAGGTGATCGCGCCCACCACCGCGAACTTCATCAGCTCCTGATGCTGGTGAAGACGGGCGAGGTAGCGGTCCGGCACTCGATCCAGCGCGGTCTGCATCAACGACACGTCGCCACAATAGCCCGGCCGCCGCCATCCGGCACCCGCTGCTGTTCGCGGGAGTGGTGGCTCGCGGTGCGGTCAGCTTCCGACATAGGTCGCCAGATGTTGCCCGGTGAGGGTGGAGCGGGCGGCGACCAGATCAGCGGGCGTGCCCTCGAAGACGATGGCCCCGCCGTCGTGCCCGGCGCCCGGTCCCAGATCCACGATCCAGTCCGCATGCGCCATCACGGCCTGGTGGTGCTCCACCACGATCACCGATTTCCCGGCCTCGACCAGCCGATCCAGCAGCGCGAGCAACTGTTCCACATCGGCCAGGTGCAATCCGGTGGTCGGTTCGTCCAGGACGTAGATGCCGCCCTTGTCACCCATGTGTGTGGCCAGTTTGAGCCGTTGGCGCTCACCGCCGGACAACGTGGTCAACGGCTGCCCCAGGCGCAGATAGCCGAGCCCGACGTCGGCGAGGTGCCGCAGGATCTTCTGCGCCGCGGGAATGCGCGCCTCGCCCTCGCCGAAGAATTCCTCGGCCTGGGCGACGGACATCGCGAGCACCTCGCTGATATCGCGGCCGCCGAGGTGGTAGTCCAGCACCGCGGCCTGATACCGCTTGCCCTCGCACTCCTCGCAGGTGGTCGCGACCCCGGCCATCATGGCCAGGTCGGTGTAGATGACGCCCGCGCCGTTGCACGCCGGGCACGCGCCCTCCGAATTCGCGCTGAACAGTGCGGGTTTCACGCTGTTGGCCCTGGCGAACGCCTTGCGGATCGGTTCCAGCAGGCCGGTGTAGGTCGCCGGATTGCTGCGTCGCGAACCGCGGATCGCCCCCTGGTCGACCGAGACCACGCCCGCGCCCGCCGGAATCGAACCGTGCACCAGCGAGCTCTTGCCCGATCCGGCGACGCCGGTGATCACGACCAGCACACCGAGCGGGATGTCGACGTCCACCTTGCGCAGGTTGTTCGCCGTCGCGCCGCGGATCTCGAGCGCGCCGGTGGGGGTGCGCACGGACGCCTTGACCCCGGCGCGGTCGTCCAGGTGCCGGCCGGTGACGGTGTCGCTGGCGCGCAGCTCCTCCAGGGTGCCCTGGAAACAGATGGTGCCGCCCGCCGCACCCGCGCCCGGTCCGAGATCCACGATGTGGTCGGCGATCGCGATGGTTTCGGGTTTGTGCTCGACCACGAGCACGGTATTTCCCTTGTCCCGCAGGCGCAGCAGCAGCGAGTTCATCCGCTCGATATCGTGCGGGTGCAGGCCGATGGTGGGTTCGTCGAAAACGTAGGTGATATCGGTGAGTGCCGAGCCCAGATGACGAATCATCTTGGTGCGCTGGGCTTCTCCGCCGGACAGCGTGCCCGAGGGGCGGTTCAGGCTCAGATAGCCCAGGCCGATCTCCACGAAGGAGTCCAGGGTTTCGCGCAGCGATTCCAGCAGCGGGCCGACCGACGGTTCGTCCAGGCCGCGCACCCAGTCGGCGAGATCGCTGATCTGCATCGCGCACGCGTCGGCGATGCTGATGCCCTCGATCTTCGAGGATCGGGCGGTCTCGCTGAGCCGGGTGCCGTCGCATTCGGGACAGATCGTGAAGGTGACCGCCCGCTCGACGAAGGCGCGGATGTGCGGCTGCATCGCGTCGACGTCCTTGGACAGCATGGACTTCTGGATCTTCGGGATCAGCCCCTCGTAGGTGAGGTTGATGCCCTCGACCTTGATCTTGGTCGGTTCCTTGTAGAGCAGGTCGTTCAGTTCCCGCTTGTTGTACTTCTTGATCGGCTTGTCCGGATCGAAGAAGCCCGAGCCGATGAAGATCCGCCCGAACCAGCCGTCCATGCTGTAACCCGGGATCGTGAACGGGCCCTCGCGCAGGGATCTGGTGTCGTCGTAGAGCTGGGTCAGATCGATGTCGTTGACCGCGCCGCGGCCCTCGCAGCGCGGGCACATGCCGCCGGTGATGCTGAAACTGCGCCGCTCCTTGATCGTGCGTCCGGCACGTTCCACGCTGACCGCGCCCGCGCCGCTGATCGAGGCCACATTGAACGAAAACGCTTGCGGCGAACCGATATGCGGGCTGCCGAGGCGGCTGAACAGGATCCGCAACATGGCGTTGGCGTCGGTGGCCGTGCCGACCGTCGAACGCGGATCCGAGCCCATCCGCTGCTGATCCACGCTGATCGCGGTCGTCAGCCCCTCGAGCACGTCGACCTCGGGCCGCGCCAGGGTCGGCATGAAACCCTGCACGAACGCGCTGTAGGTCTCGTTGATCAGCCGCTGCGATTCCGCCGCGATGGTGCCGAAGACCAGTGAACTCTTCCCCGACCCGGAGACACCGGTGAACACCGTGAGCCTGCGTTTGGGCAGCTCGACGCTGACATCGCGCAGATTGTTCACCCGCGCGCCGAGCACCCGGATCACCTCGTGGGTGTCGGCGACGGGCGGGAGTGTCCGGTCGCTGCGCGCGGGCGTCCTCGCGGCCTTGGTCATCGTGTCCTCATCTGCTCGTCGCGGCCGTGGGCACGGCCCGGAATCGGGGTGGGGGCGAAGCGGTCAGCTCTGTTCCTGGATCCGGACCATATTCCCGGCCGGATCGCGGAAGGCGCAGTCCCGCACCCCGTACGGCTGTTCGGTCGGTTCCTGGACGACCTCCGCGCCGGTGGCCTTGACGCGTTCGAAGCTGCCGTCCAGATCCTTGGATGCCAGCAGGATGCTGCCGTAGGTGCCCTTGGACATCATCTCGGTGATGGTGCGCCGCTCGTCGTCGGTGATGCCGGGGCTGGCCTGCGGCGGATACAGCACCACATTGATACCCGGCTGTCCGGCGGGGCCGACGGTGAGCCAGTGCATCCCGTTGTAGCCGACGTCGTTGCGGAGCTCGAAGCCGAGCGCGTCGCGGTAGAAGGCCAGGGCGGCCTCGGGGTCGGTTTGCGGCAGGAAACTCGAGTGAATGGTGATATCCATGGCGATCAGGCTAGTTGCGGGTCGGTTACCGAAGCTTCTCGATTCCTGATCGGTCTGGTCACCTGTTTCGCTACACACGAGGGCATGCCCGCGGTGGCGTCGGCCTGTTCGCGGCGGTAGACGCTGGGGGAGACACCGACCAGTTCGCTGAACCGGGTGCTGAACGTGCCCAGCGAGGAACAGCCGACGGCGAAGCAGACCTCGGTGACGCTCAGATCGCCCCGGCGCAGCAGGGCCATCGCGCGTTCGATACGCCTGGTCATCAGGTAGGAGTACGGCGATTCGCCGTAGGCCAGGCGGAATTGGCGGCTCAGATGCCCGGCCGAGAAGTGCGCGTCGCGGGCGAGGGCCTCGACGTCCAGCGGCTGCGCGTACTCCCGATCGATCCGGTCGCGCACCCTGCGCAGGCGGGCGAGGTCCTGTAGGCGCTGCTCCTCGGTCGGGCTACCGGTCATACGCCCGATCGTACGTGCGAGCCGGGGGTGGGAGCGGCGAATGCGGGAGGCACTCGATTAGCGTCGGCGGAATGGAACTGCGACGAATCCACCACGCCGCGATCATCGCCTCGGATTACGGCGTGTCGAAAGCGTTCTACACCGAGGTGCTGGGTTTGCGGGTGGTGGCGGAAAACTATCGGGCCGAACGCGATTCGTACAAATTGGATCTGGCATTACCGGACGGATCGCAGCTCGAACTGTTCTCCTTTCCGGATCCGCCCGCCCGGCCCTCGCGTCCGGAGGCGTGCGGTTTGCGGCATCTGGCGTTCGCGGTGCCCGATGTGGCCGCCGCGGTACGGGAATTGCGGGCGCGCGGCGTGGACACCGAGGAGATACGGGTCGACGAATACACCGGAAAGCCGTTCGTATTCTTCGCCGATCCCGACGGGCTGCCGCTGGAGTTGTACCGGGAGTGAGCTTTTCGCGCCCGGGATCACGCTGGTAGTGGTCGGTCGGGGTGGTCGGCGAGCGCTGCCATACGATGTTGCGATGACCACAGTGTTGTTGAAAACCTCAGCAGGTGACATCGCCCTGGAGCTCGACGAGACCAAGGCGCCCAAGACGGTCACGAACTTTGTGGACTACGTCAAATCGGGCCATTACGACGGCACCATTTTCCATCGGGTGATCCCCGGATTCATGGTTCAGGGCGGCGGGCTGACTGCGGATATGAGTCAGAAACCCACGCCGAACAAAGTGGAGAACGAGGCGAACAACGGGTTGCGCAACGACAAGTACACCGTCGCCATGGCGCGCACCTCGGACCCGCATTCGGCCAGCGCGCAGTTCTTCATCAATACCGCCGGTAACGATTTCCTGAACTACCCGGGCCAGGACGGTTTCGGCTACGCCGTATTCGGCAAGGTCGCCACCGGCTCGGAGGTGGTCGACGCGATCGAGGGCGTGGCCACCACCTCCAAGGCCGGGCACCGCGACGTCCCGGTCGAGGCGGTCACCATCGTCTCCGCCCAGGTGGTGTAGGACAGTTCGCGTATCCCGGGGCTGCGTCGGGCGGTCCCGGGATCAGCTCACGCGTCGACCACGCGGGGTTCGCGTTTCACCACCGGCGGCAGCACCGACCACGGGAAGTTGATCCAGCGGTCGGTGTTGCGCCAGACGTATTCGCAGGAGACCTCCGAACGCGGCTTCTGGTAGATGACCGCGCAGCGCACCTCGGCCACCTTGTCGGCACAGAAATCGCGGACCAGCCGCAGGGTTGCCCCGGTGTCGGCGACGTCGTCGGCCACCAGCACCCGCGCGCCCGCCAGATCCACCGCCGAGGGGACCGGCGGGAGCATCACCGGCAGATCCAGGCGCTGATCCACGCCGGTGTAGAACTCCACGTTCATGACGTGCAGATTCTTGACGTCGAGCGCGTATCCGAGCGCGCCGGCGACGAACAGTCCGCCGCGCGCGATGGACAGGATCAGATCGGGTTCGAAACCATCCTCGGCGACCATCTCGGCGAGCTCGCGGCTCGCGGTGCCGAAGAGTTGCCAGTCGAGTTCCTCGCGATCGCTCACGTGAGGAGACTAGCCCAGTTCGACGGGCCGCCCGAACGGTATGTGGCGGGCGTCGACCGCCGAATGTGCATTTGTACGTGGAAAGCCTCGGGGCGCACTGGTGTTCTCGTCATATGAAATCTGCTCTGGGGAAAACGGTTCGCGGGAGACTCCGGATGGGGCGGCTCGCCGCGGCGGAGGACCTGTCCACGGCGCTGCGCACGGTCTCGGAGATCAACCGCGTCATCGCCGCGGCCGATGTGAAGGTCGGATTGTTGTTGACCGCCAACGGATTCGCCCTGACCGGGCTGGTCGCGACCGCCCGCACCCACACCACCGTGCTCACCTGCGCGATCGGGGTCGTCCTCGCGGTCTCACTGCTGGTGTGCATGGCGTACCTGGCCGCGACGTTGCGGCCGGATCTGCGCGGCGCGGGGGCCGGGAACTGGTTCAGCTTCCCGACCTTTCCCACCGAGACCGACCGGCGGCCCGATGTCGCGGTGCTGGCGGATCAGGCGTGGCGGGAGGCGGCGGTGCTCGCCGAAGTAGCGCGGGGGAAGTATCGGAGGTTCGTGGTGGCGTTGCGGTGGAGTGCGGTGAGTTCGGTGGTGTTCGTGGGGTGGTTCGTGGTGTCGTCGGTGTCCGGGGTCGGGGGGTGAGGGATGGTGGGGATTCTGTTGGTGCACAGTGGAATCCGATCAGATTCCTTCGTCTTCGTCTTCTTCCTCGTCGTCCTCCGGTTCGGTGTCCGGGGTGCTCAGCGCCGCGGTGTCGGTGATGATCGCCGACGAGGTCAGTTCGATATCCGGCTTCGAGGTGGAATCCGCGACTGTGGTCGGCTTGGTGGCGCTGTCGATGAGTGCGTTGACCTTCGCCAGGATCCGGTCGCCGTCCCGCTTGTTCAACATTCCCTTGCCCAGCAGCAGAGTGATGATCTCCCGTGCGCTCTGCTTGTTGATGTCGTGCTGGACGGCTAGTTGCGCGATCACCTTGCCGACATCGTCCCTGCGGGAAGCCAACTGCAGTGCGAACATAGTGAGATCGCCCTCGCGCAGCGCTTGCAGATAGTGCGCCATCCGGATCTGTTCGCGTTCGATGTAGTTCTGGCCCTTCACATTGGCGATCTCGTGCTCGAACTTTGCGGACTGCAAATTCAGACTGTGTCCGGCATCGTTCTCCTCGTACTCGAGTTCGGCGTCGCGCAGTACGACGTTGTGTTCGGCGAGTCGGCGCTCCGTGGCTCGGCGGTCCAGGGTCCGGTTGCGGAGGTGGTCGAGCGTTTCCGCGTCCGGGCGCAGCTGCACCCGGCACTCCAGCAGCGTCAGTCCATGGCCCAGCTCGATCCGGCGGGAAGCGAAATAGGAATTCACATACTGTTCGGCGTCGAGGAAGTGGTCGATGTCGAACCCGCGGCCCAATGTTCGAAGGTGTTGTTCGACGATCGGCCGATAGACGAATTCGGCGGCCCGCACGTTGTCACGGATGGCCTGCATCGGATCGGTGATCCGCCAGGACAAGTGGGTTTCGACGAGGAAGTTGAGCGCGTGCTCGGAGGTGGGTACTTCGACCCGGAAGGAGGCGTGATGGACCGCGACGTTCACCCAGAAAATACCGATCGGACGGTTTCCGAATGAGATGGCAGGCTTCTGCTCGATCGGTGTCAGACGGCCGTTCCGGTCGAGTGAAACGGTCAGCCAGTATCCGTCCGACTGCGGGCGGAACTGCCGCCAGTTCTCGCCGGACATCGCCAGATACCGGACCAGCATCGGCGGGTTCGCGTTCATTCTTTTCATTCCTTCGAGTCGATTTCTTTCGAGTCGGGCTCTTTCGAATCGGATCGGCCCATCGAATCCAGCGTCGCGAGCAGGTCCTGCACCGCGCGCCGGGGACCGTTGGGCTCCGTGGCCCATTCCTTCAGGTGGTAGGGAAGAATCTCGTTGTCCTGTATGGCATTTCCGAGATCGAGCAGGAACCGGGCGAGTGGTTCGCGCAGATTCGGGTCCTGCTCTGCGATGCGGACCCAGCTCCGGATTTCGTTATAGGTCTCGGGCGGATGGTCGGGGCTTTCGAGCAGGCGCGCGAACAAGGTGACGATGGCCTCGCGGCGTGTTCCGTTCAGGCACACTGCCACCGGCCACTCGCGCAGACTCTGCTCGGTCTGTACCAGCTGGTAGCGGCTCGAGGCCAGTACGCACCGTAGGCCGGTGTCGCGCAATCTGGGACGAGCCATCGGCCTGGTCCAGCGCAGCAACTCGGCCAGGATTCGGTCTGTCAGTCCGGGTGACCAGAACAGCTGAGCCATCGAGAACGATACGGCCAACCGGAGTGAGAATTTGGTGCTACGCGCCACCCGTCGCAGCCGCGTGATGGCAGTCTCGGGCGTCGCCTGCCCGATCTCGCTGCCCAGGGCTCGGGTGGCGGTGACGCGCAGTGCCAGTGGCTGGTCGCGCTGTAGCCAGGCGTCGAGCATTCGCGAAACGAGCGGTGCGAGATCGGAATACAGGAAAGGGATCTGCAACGCCGCCATCGCGGCGGTCCGATCGTAGCGGGTGCCGCTTCGTGCCCACGGTTCGATAACCACTGTGCGCGCATGTTCGAACTCGAAGGTGGACAGCAGACCTGCCGCCACTCCGGCGTGCACACAGATCCTGAGGTCGGTGCTGCCGAGAACTTTGGGTGGATAACTGGGATCGGTGAATTCAACTGCGTGGACCGGGATTTCGCCGTAGACGGTGTTCTCGGTCGATCGATACGACCGTGCCCGCGCGGCTGTGATGAGGTCGCTGTTGCGTGATCCGAACACCTGTCGTGCGGGTGTCTGGTCGGGCTGCTCTTCGGCCGCGATGACTCGGGCCAGCGTGTGCGCCGCGTCGGACACCATATGCAGCGGCATTCCATTGAAGACCGCCAATGCGATCGTGAAGGCGCGTGCTTCCACACCGGGCTGTTCGTCGAACCACTGCCGGAAATCCGCACCGATCGCCGCGAGATGCCGTTCGGTGATCTCGGCCAGTTCGACGTGTCCATCTGCGACCTCGGCCAGCTCGTTGCCCAGTTGTGCGAGCACGCGCGCGGCTGGGCGATCCTGGTTGTATCTGTCCAGGAGTTCGCTCACGTCGGGTAGCTCGAACAACTCGGCCGGATCGCGGTCGAGGCGGTACCGCACATGGTTTCGGACCAGTTCGGTCGCGTCGGCGGGGTCACCGGCATCGAGCAGGAAGTCACCGAGGTCGGGCGGAAGCACGGTCGTGTCGTCGAGTAGGACGATCAGTCGGCAGTGCTGCTCGCTCAGCCTGCCGCTGAGCTGTTCGAGGTGGAATCTATGTAGGTGAGCGGCCTGAACGGGGCCGAAGGAATCCATCAAATATCCGGTGTGCGCGGAGAATTCGAACTCCAGTGTGCGGAGTTCCACATCGGGTTCGAGTGTGTACACACTCGTCGTGGACTCTTCGTGCAGTGCGCGTAGTGCGACCGTTGTGCGTCCCCAGCCCTCCGGAGCCCGTAGCAGTAGTAGCGGCTGCGTGCCGATCCTGCGGCGTATGACTTGAAAGGCCTTCGGTTCCACGAAGATTCGGCGGATGCGCTCGAGCCGTTCGGCTGTGACCTCGCCGCGCGCTACGGTGCGATGGGGCGTGGAGCCCCCGTGGTTGTCGCGGCCGACCTGGGTGCCGATGGTCGCATCGCCACCGATGAAATTGGTGGCGTGGACGGTGACATGTCGCGTTCCGGTTGGGAATCCGCGCATTGCGCCGATCGCCTCGTACATACTCGCGGCCGTAGCGCGAGTCTCGTCGAGGAAGTCGTCGTCGGTGGTTTCCTCGGATTGTTGTGCCGGATCGTGCTCTTTGTTCTTCTCGTCCTTCTCAGCGGCGGATGCGCTCAGGTCGGCGTCGGTGCTTGGCTTCGGGGGAACGGCGGCGGGTGGCTCGGTGCCCTTGCGGTCGGCCCGATCATTTCCGGGCGGTGTTTCGGGATCGGCGTCGTTCATGGTTGTCCGTTGATGTTGTCGCCACCCACCTGGGTGCCGATAACCGCGTTGCCGCCGATGAAGTTCCTGGTGTAGATGGTGGCGTTGTCCGGCCTCGGGGCCGGTGTGTCGTGGCTGCCGGCGGACCTCTGTGTGGATCCTGCTGGGGTGGAATCGGATTGCGGCAGTGGAGGCTGGCGATAACCCGGTACGCGAACCCAGATTCGCTGCTTGTTGGTCTTCGAATGCATTGTGACGCTGGCATATTCGTCCGGTGTCACGGTGGCGCGGTAACTGTGCCGGACCAGGCCGCTGAAAACCGGGTCCGAAACGACCACGACCGCGTCCGCACGGGATGCGTGTTCGAGAGCGTATTTCACCCCGTCCGCCGAGTTCATCCGGAACGTCGTGGTCAACGCGTCACTGGACCAGCCCTTGTCGTCTCTTCCGACATATCCCTCGTGGACCGCGATGCGCAGCCGCAGCCAGTTCATCGGGCCTGCCGCGCTGTTGTGGTCGTGCACGCCGGTCAGCATCGCTCCGACGACCCGATCCAGGACGTCCAGGACCGGAACGTCGAGGATCAGCAGCGCGCCGTCGCCGCGATCTTCCCGAGCGACAAGGGATTCGGTGTATGAGAGGGCGTCCTCGATGATGCGGTAGAGCGTTGCGCGCATCGCCTCGCCCTGCACATTGGTCAGGGATTCGGAATTTTCGACGTCGACGACGAGAAACGATCGGAGGGTGGGTTCGGGCATTACTTCTCCTGGTTCGTACGGGGCTCGCGGATGCGGTGCTCCCCAGGTTTATCGGCGGGGATGGCGTGTGTCTGCGTCCGAATACACATTCGGCGAACCTTCGGCGATTTCGACGAGCAGTTCGGGGCGCAGCAGTTCCACGCGACGGCGGGCCGTTCTGATCGCGCCGATATCGCGTAAATGCTTGAATGCCTTGGCAACTGCTTCGCGGGAGGCGTTGGCCGCGTCGGCCAGTTCGGTCTGTGTCAGGGACAGGGCGATGATCACCCGGTCGTCCTCGGTGTGGCCGTAGCGCTGGGCGTATTCGAGGAGGCGGCGGGCCAGGCGTTCGGTGACGTTGTACGCGCCGTAGTCGAGGCGGTGCTTGTCCGCCTCGCGCAGTCGGATGACGACGGTGCGCAACAGATCGAACGTCAACGCGCCGTCGCTGATCAACAGTGCGCGAAAAGCGTTGCCCGGCACCACGGTTGCGGTGACCGGTGAGATCGCGGTGACGGTCGCCGAGCGGATCTCCGCATCGATGGCGGCGAGTTCGCCGAGCAGATCACCGGGCCCACGGATACCCAGGACGACCTGTTTACCGCTCGGCGCCGACGAACTCACCTTCACCCGCCCGGACTCGATCACCAGCACGTGATCGGATTCGTCCCCTTCGTGCAGCAGCACCGCGCCACTCGACCATCGTTGCCGCACACCGGATTCCAGCAGTGCGGTGCTGTCGAATCGCGGCAGAATATCCAAAGACAGTGTTGTTCCCCCTTGTGAGCCACCGTGTTCCACGGTTGTGCTTCGCGACAGCGTAATCGATCCGTGCGTGCCTGTCGCCGGGAGTCGTTGGCCCCGAGCAGATTGCGCGTGATCACGGTGGCGGCGGTGATGTCCGGATCGGTGGCCGGGAAGGTGGAGGACGGTGTGGCGCGGGGTGATCCGCTGCCGGAGGAAGGCTGCCGAATGTCGTTTATTCGCAGGATATGAGGGGTTAGGTGCCGTACCTACGCTTGTTTTCGGAAGGTAGAGCCGAGTTCGCGGTGAGCCTGCGGGTGGCTGTCGGACAGGGGTGAGTCGTAGGAGGCTTGGATGCGAACCATTGTCGATCATGCGAATGGGAAACCGGGTAATCGGTTGCCGACGGTAGTGAAGATTCTCGGTGTCGCTGTGGCACTGAGCGCGGCCCTGATCAGTTCCTCGGGAACTGCTTCCGCGGATTGGCGGCTGGCTCCGGTGAAGGTGGGCGGAGCGACCGTGCGCGACTGCTACCACCCGGTGCAGTCGCCCTCGACCAACTGCAAACCGGTCGGATACCTCCCCGAAGGTTCGACTGTCCATATCGTCTGCCAGCGGGTCGGGCAAGCGGTGTACGGCCGATCCGGCATGACCGAAATCTGGGACTACGTCGTGGCGGACAATGCCAACAACCATCCCAAGATGGAGGGCCTGGTCTCCGACTCGAACATCTACACCGGGGCCAACGGAATCGTCTCCGAAATCTGCCGCTGAATACCGATCCCGCCGCGTATTCGTCGTCGCGGCGGGATCTGCTTCGGCGGGGCCGGTTGTTCGGTATCAGGTGTCAGGGGTGGTGGATGATGGTGTACCAGAGGAGGGCGCAGGTGCCGAGGACGAAAAGTGGTGAGAGGATCCAGGTTTCGAGTTTGTTGCCGGTGCGGTCGACCAGGGGGATGCGGGTGCGGAGTTTGAAGGGCCAGAAGAGGCGGCAGCCGCGGTCGGTGAGGCAGTCGCCCGCGAGGTGGGCCAGGGAGCCGAGGCCGACGGCGAAGGGGAGCCAGGACGGCTTGTCGGAGATCCACTGGTCCATGGCGAACGTTCCCGCGCCGGCCAGGATGACGATGGTGCCGTAGGAGCGGATGCCGTCGCCGGGAGGGCACAGGTTCAGGGCACGGACCGCGAGGGCGAGCAGGAAGAAGACCAGCGCGAGGGTGAACCAGCGGTGCAGCCAGTGCTCACCGGCCCAGGTTCCGGCGGTGACGGCGATGACGAAGGCGAACGAGTGCGTCGCGTGCCGGTGTCCACCGGACACCTCGGAGATCACTTTGCAGGCCGCGTGCGAGACCGGGCCGAGCACATGGGAAATGGTGCCGCTGGGATGATCGGCGTCGGGCAGCAGTGCCGCGCCCGCGGTGAGGAAGGTACCCATCACCAGATCGACGGTGCCGATATGTCCGGCCTGCGCGACCGGGAAGGTCAGAATCGAAAGCGGCAGCGCGGCAGCGGCTCCGGCCCACGCGAGCGCGCCGCTGGTCGCATGTGAATGTCCTAGCACCGCCTCGAGAGTAGCCGATCTTGGTCATGGGGTGTCGAACGGCCGTGCGAGAGGGCGGCTTCCGGGGCGGCTGCCACCGAATCCGCACCGGCCCAGGGCAGGTCAGCCGCGCTGATGGGGATGCGGGTCCATGATCCGGTTCAACGCGCTGAGATCCGCGTCCAGCGCGTAGAAGGTGCGCAGGGCGATGGCGAACGCGAAAAGCCCACCGACGCACAGCCCTACGATCGGCCCGATCACCGACTGCTGCTGTTCGGGCGTCAGGAACACCAGCCCGGCGGGCACCCCGATCAACGGCACCGACGCCGCGATCCCCAGATAGACGCGGCTGCGCCGGATCAGCCGATGCAACCGCCCGGCCTCGACGGGATTGGTGTGCCCGGCGGCCACGAGACCCGGGTAGTACCAGCGCAATACGAAGAAGGTGACCGGAAAGTACGTGTACACCACCGCAACTGCCGCCGCCACCACGTGCGAGGCGATCAGATCGGTGAGCAGGCCCGCCGACACCGGCCCGTACCGGTGCAGCCGGATCAACAGCACCGCCCCGACCACCAGCCAGCCGATAACGGCCACCACCGCGATCCGGTCACCGCAGGCGAGCGTGTCGGCGCGCGCCTGCGCGAGAGTGGTCTCGTCGTACCGGCGGCCGCGGCGCAACCCGTCGGGCACCAGGAACACCTGCCGACACCAGTACAGCAGCCCCGCGATCCCCAGCGGATAGGCGATCAGCGCGGCGGCCAGCCCCAGCCGCGTCACCGCCTCGGCGGCGGCGCTGCCGAACTGCCCCTCGACCAGCCGCACGTTGTGCGCGCCCATGTACAGCCCGGCCAGCAGTTGACCGAAGATGCTGGACAGCGTGACCACCGGCATCGGCCGCATCCGCAGCCGCGCGCGCAGGCTGTTCGTCGGCGGGTCGACCAGGTCGCGGGCGGTGCGGTCCTGGCTGAGTTCGAGCTGCTGGGCCAGTTCGGCGCCGGTGGCGTAGCGGTCGGCCGGATCGGACGCCAGACAGGTCAGCAGCGCGTGCCGCAGCACCGCGGGAGTGTCGGGCGGCAGCTGATCCTGGTAGCGCCGGGCGATCGGGACACCGCGCCGGTCGATCATCGCCTGCAACGAGTGCTCGGTTTCCCCGCATCCGGGTTCGTCGTCGAAAGGGATTGCGCCGGTGAGCAATTCCCACAGCACGACCCCCAGGGCGTACAGATCGCTGCGGGTGTCCAGCTCCGCGGCCGAGGCGGTCAGGCCGGGATGGATCGCGGAGAGTTGTTCGGGGGACATGTAGGGCAGCGAGCCGCCGAAGTACGCGACCGGGCTCGCGCCGGGCAGATGGCGGCTGAAACTGATGTTGAAATCGGCGAGTTTGGGCTGGCCGTCGGCGGTGAGCAGCACGTTGGCGGGTTTGATGTCGCGATGCAGCACCCCGCGCCGGTTCGCGTAGTCCAGCGCGGCGGCCAGACGCGAGCCGAGCCACGCGACGGTCTCGGGCCAGCTGAGCTGTTCGAGTTCGGCGCGGGCGGGGGAGCGTTGCGGTTCGAGGATGCCGCCGGTGGTGGTCGCGGCGTCGACGGCCTCCAGCAGCAGGGTGCCGTTGCGTTCGGCGGGCGGGGTGCGGCGCATCATGCGCAACACCCCGAGCAGGGTGCCGCCGGGTACGTACTGCATGTACATCAGCTTGAGCCGCTGGTCGGTGATCTGGCGCTGGTCGAACACCCGCACGATGTGGTCGTGGTCGAGCTGGGCCAGCGTCTGCGGTTCGGCGCCGCGGTCGTGCGAGATCTTCACCGCGACCATCCGGCTCATCGAACGCTGGCGAGCCAGGAACACGCGCGCGAACGCGCCCTGCCCGAGCGGCAGCAACAGATCGAAATCGCCGACGGTGGCACCGGGATTGATGGTGTCCAGCGCGTCCAGGGCGGTGGGGTCGGCCAGCACCGTACTGCGCGGGTTGTCCCGATCGGGCGCGTCGCGGGCCAGCGTGCTGGGCCCGGAATCGGCTGTGATGCGGGCCATCTGGGTCGGGTAGTCGTGTTCGTACTCGGTCAGATCGACCTCGTGGTGGCGGCTGCGCGCGGTGATCTCCTCGTAGATCAGGTCCGGGGGCAGCGGCGTGTCGGCGAGTTCGGGGAATTGGGCGCGGTAGTCGGCCAGGCGCAGCGCGTCGTCGGTGCGGCGCCAGCGTTCGTGCAGGTCGACCTTGATCAGTTCGATCAGGGCCGAGCGGCGCAGGCTCGGATCCGCGGGGAGGTGGGCGGACAGGTCGGGCGGGGAGTCCGCGCCGCGCCATTCGGCCGAAAAATGCGCGACGAGGGTCGTCAACGCGGTCTGCGTTGCCGTTGCGCGGTCGGCACCGGGGTCGGGTGCGGTCGCGCCGAGGTGATGTTCCAACGTCGCTCACTTCGCATGGAGTGTTTCCCGGGCCCGGCCCCGAGGATATTCGATCCCTCGGGTCGCTTATCGGTGGTTGGTTGACACCGTTACTTTCAATTGGTATTTCCGGCCAGCGCTCTGGCATTAGCGGACAATAGTGAGATACGCTCCGGGGCAGGATGTTCGACGAGGGAAGGGGACGCGCTGTGTCCACAGCCGCCGCGGTCAAGATGCAGATTCAGACGATCGGTGCGGGGTTCATGTTCTCCCGCGAGGCCAAGGCGTTCGGCGCCGCGGTCGGGGCCACGGAATTTCTCGGGCCGTACGTCCGCGGGCGTGGCGGTGTGCTCGGTGAGGTCGATGCCGACGTGGTGACCTCGGCATTCGGCTTCTTCCCGGGCGAGGTCGTGCGCCGGGCCTGGGAGTCGCTCGAGCTGCCCGCGGAGAAGGCGGCGGCAGGTTATCTGGGCGTGTGCCAGGATTTCGGGCGTCGCAAACTGGGCGGATTCGACGGCGCCGGGCGGCTGGCCGAATTGCTGGCTCCCGTCGCGGCGGCCGCGGATCCGGCCGGGGTGGCGCTGTTCGCGGGCTGGCGGGCGCTGCCGCAGGCCGCCGACGATCCGGCGCGGGCGATGCAGTTGATCCAGGTGCTGCGCGAGTTGCGCGGCGGGCTGCATCTGATCGCGGTGCGGGCCAGCGGGCTGACGCCGCAGCAGGCGGTGCTGATCGGGGGCTCACCGAAGAACAGCGGCCCCGATCAGGCGCGGTCGTTCGGATGGCCCGAGCCGTATCAGGAGATCACCCCCGAGTTGCGGCAGCGCTGGGACGCGGCCGAGGCGCTGACCGATGAGCTGATCGCCCCGGCGTTCGCGGACCTGGATCAGGCGCAGGGCGCGGAACTGGCCGAATTGCTCACGACCGCAAACGGTTTGGTCTACAACCGCTGAATCCACTTGCGGGCGCGAGTCTTCGACGGCTCGCGCACCGTGAACAGAGATGACACTGCCGGAGGGTGACGTATCACCCTCCGGCACAGCAGATTCCGGACGCGTCAGCGCAGCGCCGGAATGACCTCGCGTTCGAACAGCTCGATCCCCGAGGTGTCGTACGCGGCCTCGGGGAAGTTCAGGATCGCGTAACCCATACCCAGATCGCGCAGCGCACCCAGCTTCTCGACGAGCTGATCGGGCGTGCCGGGGGTGATGGCCTTGTCGATCCAGGTGGTCGCCGCATCCTGACCCAGCACCGGCACCAGGCGAGTCCGCAAGGCGGTCAGGCGATCCTGGATCTCGGCCTCGTTCGCACCCGTCACCACGGTGGTGTTGGCGCTGCGCACGATGGCGTCGAAATCGGTGCCCACCTCGGCGCAATGTCCGCGCAGCAGTTCGGATTTGCGGGCGAAGTCCTCACCGCTGAAGTTGGTGTACTGCGCGTACTTCGCGGCGATCCGCAACGTCACCTTCTCGCCGCCGCCGGCGATCCAGAGCGGAATTCCGCCGTCCTGCAACGGAAGCGGACGCACGATCGCGCCGTCGACCTGATAGTGCTTACCGTCCAGGGTGGCCTCGCCGGTGGTCCACGCCTGCCGGAAGATCTGCACGCCCTCGTCCAGGCGGGCCAGGCGCTCACCGGCGCCGGGGAAGCCGTAACCGTATGCGCGCCACTCGTGTTCGTACCAGCCCGCGCCGATACCCATCTCGACGCGGCCGCCGGAGATGATGTCCACGGTGGCCGCGACCTTGGCCAGATAGGCCGGATTGCGGTAGCTCATCGCGGTACACATCTGGCCGAGCCGGATCCGCTCGGTGCTGGCCGCGAACGCCGACATCAGCGTCCACGCCTCGTGGGTCGCCTGGGTCGTCGGCGCGGGCACGGTGTGGAAGTGGTCGAACACCCACAGCGACTCCCAGTCGTCGTTGGCGTCGGCCCGGCGGGCCAGATCGCGCATCACCGTCCACTGCGCGGCGGGCTCGATACCGACCAGATCGAGCCGCCAGCCCTGGGGGATGAAGATGCCGAAGCGCACGGTCTACTCCTTCGCGTCCGTTGAGGTCCGGGATGGGCCCCGGCCGCGGCGGATGAGAACCGCGGCACCGCATTCCACCTTCGTGGGTCGCCGCCCGGTCGGCAACTTCTCGGCGTAATACCTCGGACTTCCCGGTGTGATGTGCGGTCAGTCGTCGCTGGGTGCGGTGCGCGGCCAGGACCGTCCACTGCTGGGCAACGCGGCCGGATCGGTGCTCAGCGCGCGGGACGTGGTCACCGACGGCATCGCGGCGACCGCGGCTTCGGCCTCGGCGGTGCCGCGCTCGTCCAGTTCCGCGACGCCGACCAGCACGATCAGCATCATGGTGACCAGGGTGACGGTCATGATCAGCGGCGTGAGCAGCTGCACCGGATCCACGCCGCCGCTGCTCATCACCATGCCGCCGTGGCCGGTGGGCCGCTCCGCGGACATCGAGGCCATGCCGGTGTAGTGCATGCCGCACACCGCCAGACCCATGATCATGGCCGCGCCGAACGTCGCCCCCAGTCCCTTGACGTGCAGCATGAACCACAGCGCCGCGGTCGCCGCGACGACGGCGATGAGCACCGACAGCAGCACCACCGAGACGCTGTAGTGCATGTCGACATCCGACTGCATCGCGAACATGCCCAGGTAGTGCATGCCCGCCACGCCCAGTCCCGTGATGGCCCCGCCGATCGGCAGCGCGAGCGCCTCCCGCCGCCAGCGCACCACCAGTGACAACCCGATCCACACCACCACGATCGCGACCACCGCGCTGAGCAGCGTCAACGGCAGGTCGTAGCGGATGGCCGCGCCGTGGATGGAGAAGCCGAGCATCGCGGTGAAATGCATGACCCAGATGCCCGCGCCGCCGAGCGAGATCGCCGCGGCCACCAGCCAGCCGCCGGGATGTTCGGAATCGCGGGCGTGGAAGGTGCACCGCAGTCCGAGCACCGAGCCGATGAAGGACATGACGTACGCCAGGGCCGGGGTCACCCAGCCGTAGCTGAAGTAGTCGAGTTCCAACACGTGACACTTCCAAATTTCCTGAACCCGGACCCTGCGGATCCGGTTCAACTAGTCGAGTGGGTGGAACCGAGCGTTCACCCGAGCAGGTACGCCGGTGTGACCATCGGGCTGACGTTGTAGACGAAGTTCTGCCGCAGCTGGTGATAGCTCTCGTTCGGGGAGAAGAAGTTGCGGTGCATCTCGGTCAGCTCCTCTTCCCGGTATGCGGCAAGGGGTTTCGCGGCTTCGTCGGACGCGCGGCGGTGCTTCTTGGCCAGCAGCCGCTCGGCCAGTTCGGGCGCGGCGGCCAAGGCGGCGGCCTCCTGCCGGGCCCAGGTCCAGAAGTCGTCGGCGGTGCCGGGAACCGCGTAGTCGGCCAGCCCGAGGGTCACCGCTTCGCGCGCGCCGACCGGCAGGGGAGTACTCGCGAGCCGGGCGGCTTCGGCCGCGCCGACGCGCCGGGGGAGCGAGTAGGTCCAGTACTCCGAGCCGTACAGGCCCATCAGGCGGTAGTGCGGGTTCAGCACCACCGATTCGCGGCACCACACCTCGTCGGCGGCCAGCGCGAGCATCACGCCACCGGCGGCGGCGTTACCGGTCAGGGCGGAGATGACGAGTTTGTCGGTGGTGGTCAGGATGGCCTCGACCAGATCGTCCATCGCGGTGATGTTGCGCCAGGACTCCTGCGCCGGATCGGCCGCGGCCTCGATGACATTCAGGTGGATGCCGTTGGAGAAGAAGTCCCGGGCCGGGCCCAGCACCAGCACGTCCACCGGGCGGCGCGCGGCCTGACGATAGGCGTCCAGCAGGCGGCGGCACTGCCGGGTGTCCATCGCGCCGCCGGCGAAGGCGAATTCGAGGTAGCCGACCCCGGCCTCCTCGCGATACCGCAGTTCGGACCAGGTGTCGCGATCGGCGGCCTCGGCCGGGGTGATCGGGGCCTCGGGGACGTCGCCGAGTTCGGCGGCCAGCACGTCGGCGGCGGGGCGTTTGAAAGTGGCCGGGCCGCCGGGGACGCGACGCGGGCGCAGTTGCGGAATCCAGATCGCGCCGTCGACGGTGGCGCGGCAGACCGCGCCGTCGCGGGTGGCGATGATCGCGCCGGGCACCCCGCGCAACTTGTCCTCGTGGTGGCCGCCGTGGATGAAGTACTCGCGGCCGAACAGCACGTCGACGATGCCGGGCTGGGAGTCCGCGGCGCGCAGTTTGCGCAGGATGGCCGCGGTGCTCTCGGTGGACCAGTCGATCCGGCGGTACTGCTGGGAGTGGTACGGGCGCAGCTGTCCGCGCACGTCGGGGCGGGTGTAGTCGAGGGGCTCGGGCTCGTAGTCGCCGGCGAAACGCTCAACCGCGAGCAGCACCGCGCGCACCGCGGCGTCGGCGGCCTCGTTGCGGTACAGCTCGCTCTTACCGCAGTCGGCGACCTCGAACGGGACGCTGGCCCAGATCGGTCCCGCGTCCATCTCGGCGACGGCCTGCAGGACGGTCACACCCCATTCGGTCGCGCCCCCGGAGATGGCCCAGTCCAGGGAGGACGGGCCGCGGTCGCCCATCGGGCCGGGGTGCACGATCAGCACCGGGTACCGGGTCCAGACGTCCTCGGGGATCGCGGTGGTGAGCATCGGGGCCAGGATCAGATCGGGTCGGAAGGAATCCACGCGCGCCCGCAGCAGATCGTCGCCGAGGGCCAGTTCGACCCCGATGTGATGTCGGTCCCGCAGCTCGGTGTGAACGCGCTGGGTGAGACTGTTGAATGCGCTGGCGACCAGCAGGATGCGCACGGTGCTCCTTCATCGGGATATTTCGGGAACCGGACCACGACCGCGTGGGGTTCAGTCCGAAACTAGCCAAGTGAGGGCCCGGATGCATCTTTGCGAACGCCGCTCGGCATCCGATTCGACCGGAAGCTGTCTCGATGAGTTGTGTTGGCCGACAAGGTATCCGAATGCGTGGTGACACGCATTTCGGGCAGTGGCTACTGGCAGGCAATCGGCGATGACGGGTCGGGGCGCTTCGAATCCGCACAGTGGGGCGGTGGAACGGTGTGCGGTCTCCAGGGCTGCTCGAGGGATTGGCATCCTGCCAGCAAGCGCATTTCGCCGGTGTGGCAAGCGAATTCGCATCCGGTGTCCAGAGGTATGGACACGGGCGGGTGCGCGTGGCGCCGCGCGGTGATCGTACGCCTGGGTAACCGCTGTGAACAGGGACTTTGGTCCCCGAATCGGTTGCGCGTCAAGGTAATCGGGCCGCCGTGACGATGCGGGCTGTAGATACTACGCTGGCGATCGCGTCTTCGGAAGACATTCCGTACAAATCGGTGAGTGTGAAGAATGCCTCTGCGCTCATCACCACGGCGAGGTCCTGACGCATTTGCGTCAGCGTCTCAGCGGGGAGGTTCGCCACGGGGGCGAGCGCGGCCTCGATGAGTCCGAGACGGTAACCGGGACGCAGGATTTCGGCGGGGCGCACGATCGCCGCGGCCATGGTCGCGCGCACCGCCGCGGCGTGGGTGTGCACGTGTCGCAGCAGGTATTCGGTGGCGTGCGCGACCCGGTCGGCGCGATCGGTGAGGTGTGCGACCGGGGCCATGATCTGCTCCGCGCCGGGCCACGATTCGTGCATCGCCTCGCGCAGCAGGGTGGGTAGATCCGGGAAGTAGCGGTAGGCGGTGGCCTCGGAGACGCGCGCGTTGCGGGCGACCTCGGGCATGGTCACCTCGCCGCCCGCGTCGATGAGGGTGCGCGCCGCGTCCAGGATCGCGCGCCGGGTGCGTTCCTTCTGGTTCGCGCGTCCGCCGCTGGTCGGTGTGGATGTCGCTGGGGATTCGGCCGGTCGGGTCACCGCGCTCACCTCCGTGGTCGTTCTGGTCTGTACCGAGAGCATACTCTCTTCGTGAGAGTGGACTTGCATAAAGCCGGGGGTGGGTCTACTTTGATGAGAGTCCACTCTCACGAACAAGGAGTCATCATGGCTGCGTATGACATTCAGGTTCCGGGCATCGGTTCGGTGCCCGTCACGGTGACCGAAACCGGTTCGGGCCCGGTGCATCTGCTGCTGCACGGCGGCGCGGGCCCGCAGTCGGTGCAGGAATTCGCCGAGCGCTACGCACGGGAGCAGTCGGTGCGGGTGCTGACCCCGGTGCACCCCGGCTTCGGCGGAACGCCCCGGCCCGAGGCGGTCGCGACGATGGGCGATCTGGCCGAGGTCTACATCGCCCTGCTCGACCAGCTCGGGCTGGACGAGGTGACCGTGATCGGCAATTCGATCGGCGGCTGGATCACCGCCGAGATCGCCTCGCGGGGTAGCGATCGGCTCGCCGCCGCGGTGCTGGTCTGCGCCGTCGGGCTGGAGGTGCCCGGGGTGACGCCGGTGGACTTCTTCGGGCTGCGACTCGACGAGATCGCCGACTACAGCTACCACCGGCCCGACGCCTTCCGGATCGATCCGTCCACCTTCACCCCGCAGCAGGTCGAGGCGATGGCCGGGAATCGGATCAGCTTGCAGGTGTACGGCGGTGAGCGGATGACCGATCCGACGCTGACCGAGCGGCTGGCCGCGGTGACGGTGCCGGTGCTGGTGATCAGCGGCGTCAGCGACCGGATCGCGCTGCCGGAGGTCGGCCGGGCCTTCGCCGCGGCGATCCCCGGCGCGCGCTACGAGCTGCTGCCCGAGACCGGGCATCTGCCGCAGTTGGAAACCCCCGAACAGTTGGTGAAGGTCCTGGCGGCCTTCGGAACCGGAAAGTAGGAAACGACTGTGACCGAAGTACTGATCACCGGACAGGACAACGCCGAGGTCGCACTGACCGGCCCGGTCGTGCTGCGGATCCTGGAGGACGGCAGCGCCACCGACCACCGGCTCGGCGTCGCCGAGATCGAGGTCGCCCCGCACACCCAGGGCCCGCCGCAGCATCGGCACGCCCGCCACGACGAGGGCTTCTACGTCGTCTCGGGCAAGGTCCGCTTCACCGTCGGCGCCACCGACCACGACGTCCCGGCCCGCACCCTGGTCATGGTCCCGCCCGGCGCGCCCCACACCTTCGCCAACCCCTTCGACGAACCCGCCGTCATGCTCAACACCTTCACCCCCGATCTCTACGTGCAGTACTTCCGCGACCTGCGCGCCATGATCGAAGCGGGCGAACCCATGACCCCGGAGAACGTCGTCGAGGTGATGGCCCGGTACGCCACCACCCCCGCCGAAGACCACCAGCACTGAGCTGTCGAACGAGGCCGGGTATTCGGTTGCGCCGCACATGAACTCGCCGGTGGTCGTGACCGTGAGGTGGCCGCGGGCGCATGATCCGTTGCACACCAGTCCATTCCGCTCCTGTCACGCGTAATCGGCGTACGCACGAGGATGATTCACCTACGCGGGTGGTCGACATCGTGCCCATCGGCTCACAACCCAGCGGCACACGGAACAGGGCAGCCGGGGAGTAGCTGGGCACGGGTGTGCGCGGACGGAGCAGGGTGCTCCGTCCGGGGCGGGCCACGGTGCCCGCGCGGGGGCGGTGATGGCGGCTTGATCGGTATTCGCCCGGCGGCCGGTGACACGGCCGGAGGATCGGTGCCGGGTGGATCTGCTTGCCGCCGAGGCGCTTCCGGTGTCCTTGTGTCGAGCCCTGAAAGTGGTGCGTAACAACGCATCTCGATGCGTCCGGGCACGGCGTGTCTGTACCGGCTGTTCACGCGGTTCCGAATTGGCAATCGACACGGTGACTTTCGCGGCCGCCGTCGGCAGGGCGAGGATGTCGACCGAATGGGTGGCTCGGGTGTGAGCGGTCGCGACGATGGGTGGGTGCGTCATCGGATGTGGCGTAGCTGTCGCGGGTGAGGACGCACCGTCGGGGGATGGGGCTGACGGGTTGTCGGTGCGGGGGCGGGGGTCATGGGTGATGATGGGGGCGTGGGCTGGAATCCGAGGCGGTGGGGTGCTGCTCGGGCGCTTCCGGTTCCGGGCGGGGTGGGGCGTGGGGGCAGGGCGCAGGAGCGGGCGCGGCGGGCGTTGGGGTTCGCGGCCGGGGTGGGGGCGGTGCTGTGGGTGTCGAGTCATCTGTCGGTGATTGTCGGGCAGGTGCGGATGGTGCAGATCTGGTGGACGCCCGCGGCGGTGACGGAGTTGGTGGTGACGGGGGTGGGGCTGGTCGTGGCGTCGTTGACGGTGGGGGGTCGGGCGGTCGGGGTGCTGGCGGGGTGGTTGGCGGCGGTGATGTTGGCGGCGCTGACCGCCTTGCCGATCGCCGGGGGGTACGGCTGTTTCGGACCGTCCGGGACCTGGTTGCCGCCGCTGGTCGCGGCGACCGCGGTGGCCGGGGTGCTGGCCTGGCCCCGCTGGTGGCCGGTGAATCTGCTGGTCTCGGGTGTGGTGGCCGCCGTGGTGGACGCGTACGTCTCCGGTGGCACCGGATGGCACACCGTCCTGGAGAACCTGCTGCGGACCTGGGTCGTGCAGGGATTTCTGGGGTGGACCGCGGCGCGGGTGCTGGCCGCGGCGATCGAACTGGACGCGGCGACCGCGATCGTGGTGCGGCAGGCGACCGTGGCGGCGGGCGCGGAGGCCACCGACCGCGAACGCACCCGGTTCGCCGGGTTGATCCACGACAACGTGCTGGCCACCCTGCTCGACGCCGCGCGCGGCGGCACCGTCGAGCGGCTGCGTCGCTCGGCCCGGCGCACCCTGCGCCAACTCGACACCAGCCCGCACGAATACCGTCTCGAGGACACCGGCGAGGTACTCGAGGCGATCGAGGTGCTGCGCGGCGAGGCGGACGAACACGGACTGCCGGTGCTGGTCGATCTCGCCGATCGGGCCGGTGAGCTGCGCATACCGCGTGAGGTGACGACCGCGCTCGCCGGGGCCCTGGGCGAGGCGGCGCGCAACAGCCTGCGGCATGCCGCGCCCGATGGACGCGTGGTCACCCGGTTGGTGCGGATCGTGGCGGACGAGGGCGGTGTGGTGGTGTGGATCGTCGACGACGGGGCCGGATTCGAGGTCGACCGGGTGAGTGTGGAGCGATTGGGAGTGCGGCAGAGCATCCTGTGGCGGATGCGATGCCTGCGCGGCGGTGACGCGCAGGTCGATTCGGCCCCGGGCCGGGGCACGACGGTGACGTTGCGCTGGACCCACACCGATCCGCAGCCGCCGCGCCCGCCCGCGCTGATCGGCGTGCGCGGGCTGTCGGGGATCGTGATGATGGCGCTGCTGTGGTCGGCGGTGGGCATGCTGCTGGTGGGGTACCTGCCCAGCGGTGATTTCCTGGTGGCGTGCACCGGATTCGGGCTGGTCGCCGTCGCGGGCGCGGTGGTGCTGATCCCGCGCGACGATCCGCTGCCCCGGCCCGCGACCTGGTCGGTCGTCGCGATGGGTTCGCTCGCCGCGATCATCGTCAACCTGGGTCCGTCCGAGGCGCACCACGCGGTCTGGGTGCTGGTGGCGTACTCGTATGTGCTTGCGCTGCTTGCGATTCGGGTCCGGGTGGCGGCGACGTGCGTGGCGCTGGTGGCGGCCGGCGCCGGGTACTACGTCTCGGGCGGCTCGCCGCATGCCGCGGTGAACGGCACCGCCGTGGCCGGGGCGACGGTGCTGGCCGCAGTCGCGTTCACCCTCTACATGCGCCCGATGCTGCGCTCGTATCACGGCGCGCGCGCCGATATCGCCCGGCACGCGGGAGCCGAGGCGCGGGCGGCGGCGCAGAGCCACGAACGTCGCAGTCAGATGGCCTACCTGTCGACCACCGCGCGTCCGATGCTGGAATTCCTCGCCGCGGGCCGCCCGCTGAGTCCGCAGCAGGTGAGCGAATGCCGGTTGCTCGAGGCCGAACTGCGCGACCGGTTACGCGCCCCCGGCCTTGCCGATCCCGAGCTGGTGCGTGCGGCGCGCGCGGCCCGGGTCCGGGGCGTGCGCCTGACCCTGCTCGACGACGCCGGACCGGACGCGGAGAACGACGCGCTGCGCGCCACGATCGTGGAAACCGCTGTGGCATACCTGGATTCGGTGACCCACGGCCGGGTCACGGTCCGCGTGCTGCCACCCGGCCGCGGGTGCGCCGCCACCATCGTCATCGTCGAACCCGACGCGTACCGCCGCGTGGAGATCGATGCCCGGGGAGTGTCCTCGGCGACCACCGAACCGGCTGCGGCGGGTTGAGACCGGCTCGCGCGCCGACCTGCCGGTTTCGTGTGATCGGCAGCTGGTTTGCACGCCTGGCTGGTCGGGGCGCGCGGCGTGAGGTACCGAGCCGACTCGGCGATTCCCGGTTACCGGTTCACGCAGTCGAATGGCTGATTCGCGCACCCGATCCGCCGGTCGGCGCGGCTGGCGACCGTGCGGACAGTCTTACTTCCGCGCGTAACTGCGGAACTGGAAACTGTCCTTGCCGTTGGACGAGCGGCTGATCCCGGTGGTGAACGCCAGCACGAATTGCGGCGGGATCTCGGGTGCGTAGGCATCCCCGGACACCTCGGTGTCGACCTCGGTGACCACGATGACGGTCGCGAATTCGACTGCCGCGGCGAAGATTTCGGCGCCGCCGAGCACCCAGACCTCGTCCGGATCGGTGAGCGCCAGCGCCTCCTCCACCGAACTCGCCCGCTCGGCACCGGGCGCGAACCATTCGGGATTGCGGGTGATGACGACCGTGCGGCGGTCGGGCGCCACGCGGGCCTGTTCGGGCAGTGCGTCCCAGGTGCGGCGGCCCATGATGATGGTGCGACCGCTCGTGACGTCCTGGAAGTGCTGGACGTCCTCGGGGATCTGCCACGGAATTCCGCCGTTCGCGCCGATGACGCGGTCGGGGGTCTGGGACCAGATCAACCCGATCGTGCGTTTGCCGTTCTCGGTCACGTGCGGTCACCACCTTCACTCGTCGAATAGTTTACCTTTGCTAACTATCTCGTCGACGTTTCGGCCGGTCACCCGAGGCCGCGTGCTCGCGCCGGTGGTGCGGTGCTCACCACCAATGCAGGATCGGTCGCATCGCCCGGCCCAGTGCGGGAGCCAGGGAACGCGAGTAGTTGGCGGTCAGGTGATGTTCGTCGTGATAAATGAGGATATTGCCTGCGGAGACCGGGCAGACGTCCGCCGCGCAGACCGCGTCGGTCATATCGAGCGGAAAGACGTTCGGGAATCGCGAGGCGGGTTCGGCCTCCGGATTCACCGGGTTGAGCGCGTAGTCGCGCGGTAGGCCGCAACTCGTGCTGTCCCCGCCGTCGGCCAGGCAGTCCGACGCGCGGTAGCGCACACCGTCGTGTCGCAGCCACGGCGTGTCGCGGATGGCGACGACGTTCAGGCCACGATCGGCGAGCTGGGACCAGACGTCCAGGTAGTCCTGCGGCGTCTCGTCGCCGGGTCCGTCCAGGGGCCGGGTGCCGGTGGTGAACACCCAGTCCGGGCGTTCCTCGCCGAGCCGGTCGATCACCTTGCGGGACCAGTCGTGACAGTCCGGAATGGTCTCGCCCTTGTAGGAGATGTCGTCCGACACGGTCAGCGGGCAACCCATCTTCAACATCACCCGCACCCGGAACCCGTGCTGCTGCCCCAGGATCTGCAATGCCGGAATCCAGTGCTCGGCGTGCGAGCTGCCGACCACCGCGAGCGTGCGCTCGGCAGTGCGGTCACCGTAATCGCAGGTGACCAGGTCGGTCGTGGACCAGTCCGCGATGCAGCCGTCGGTGGTCGGATAGGGCAGATCCGCGGGGGCTTCCAGAATGGTGGGTCGCATCCGGGCGTGCGGGACCGGTGCGCCCGCGGCCAGTGCCTCCGCGCCGGGATAGTCGACCGGATCCAGCGAGGTCGGCGGTTGCGGCCCGTTCGCGCCCATCGCGATGTGCCAGGTCGCGCTGGCCCCGATGCCGACCAGGCCGATCACCGCGACCAGCGCGCCGATCGGCTTGCGGAGCCGCAGCAGGATCGGCGCGAGCGAGAACGTCCGGGATCGGTCGGTCGGCTCGCCCGCCTGTGCGGCCGCGAGCGCGCGGGCCGACCGCATCCGCAGCGGTTCCTCGACCAGATGCCGGGTCGCGTACGCGAGCACCAGCGACACCCCGATCACACCGAGACCGCCGATGGGCCCGGCCATCGGCCTGCCGCGCTCGGAGAGATAGAAGATCAGGAACGGCCAGTGCCACAGATACAGCGAATACGCCATCCCGCCGAGTTCCACGGCCGGACGGGTGGCCAGCCAGCGCAGCAGCAGCGGCCGGTGCTCGGGTTCCAGATTGTTTCCCGCGAGGATCAGCGCGACGGCCGCGCCGACCGGGATCAACGCCGCCGGACCGGGGAAGACGGCCGCGCCGAAGACCAGCTCACCGCAGATCGCGACGATGACCACCCCGGCGATCGCCAGCACCGTGCGCACGACGCGCGGCATGGTCAGCCAGGGCGCGGCGATCGCCAGCAGCCCACCGACCAGCAACTCCCACGCGCGCGCGAAGGAGTCGTAGTAGTTCCAGCTCTGATTGGCGTTCTCCCCGGCCATCGCGTAGACGAACGAGGCCACCGCGAGCGCGCCCAGCAGCACCAGCAGCGTCGGGCGCACCTGTGCGGGACGGCCCAGTTTGCGCAGCGTCCAGGCCACCGCCGCCAGCAGCACCGTGATCGCCAGATAGAACTGCCCCTGCACCGACATCGACCAGAGGTGTTGCAGCGGGCTCACCGACGGGTCGGCCGCCAGATAATCCGAGGACGCTAGCGCCAGATGCCAGTTCTGGTAGTAGAACGCCGAGGCCAGCGTCTGATTCGCGAGATCGGCCCACTGGGTGATCGGTCGCAGCGTCACCGCCGCGAGCACCACGGCCGACAGCACCACGAGCAGCGCCGGGAGCAGGCGGCGCAGCGTGCGTCGCACGGTGAACAGCACCCGCACCGCGCCGCCGGATTCGATCTGCCGCAGCAGCAGCCCGGTGAAGAAGAAACCGGACAGCACCAGGAACACGTCCACGCCGCCGGACACCCGCCCGAACCAGATGTGGAACAGCACCACCAGGACGATGGCCACACCGCGCAGACCGTCCAGATCCAGGCGGTACGCGCTCGCGGCCGAGGGCGCGGCGACCGGACCACGCTGCGTGCCGGTGCGCACCGACTGCGTCGTCTTCGCCATCACCGAACGCAACACCCTTGTGCCGGTGCGTGATTCGCATCGGCCGGCGGGCTGGGCGGCGAAACGGGCTGCGTCAACGAGGAATCCGGCACATGAATTCTCTTATCATGTCCGCGAATCGCGGTCCAATCAGGACAATCCGAACAACACCGCCGACGCGGCCGTGATATGGGCCGCGTCGGCGGGGGCGAACCGGTCAGCTGTTGGCGTTACCGGCCTGCCAGGTCTGCCACGGGACCTCCCAGTCGCCGTAGGTGTCCCACACCGGCAGGCTGGGGCCGCCGGAGTTGGTGATCTCCACGACGTCACCGATCCCGAAGTGGTCGTAGAACCACTGCGCGTTGGCGGGCGAGAGGTTCACGCAGCCGTGCGAGACGTTGCTGCTGCCCTGCTGCCCGACCGACCACGGCGCGGAGTGCACGAACTCGCCGTCGTTGGAGATGCGCTCGTCGAGCAGCACCGTCTCGCGGTAGTAGCCGGGCGAGCCGGCGCAGGTGCCGTAGCTGCACGAATCCATCACGATCGAGGGCTGCTTGGCCGAGATGACGTGCGGGCCCTCGTGCGAGGGGAAACCGGGCGAGCCCAGGCTCATCGGCATCTGGTTGACCTGTTTGCCGTTCTGGAAGATGGTCAGCTCGTCGGTGCTGCCGTCGGCCTTGGCGACCCAGGAGTCGTGCACGGTGTAGTCGGCGCTGTTGTTCTCCGCGCCCAGCACGCCGTTGCCCAGGTCCAGGCCCACCACGTCGGCCTCGATGTGGATTTTGGTGCCCGGCTGCCAGTAGGTCGCGGCGCGGTAGTGCACGTCCTTGTCGTCGACCCAGTACCACGCGCCCGGCTGGGCCGGGGTGACGGTGACGTGCAGATGCTTCTGCACCTCGGCCTTGTTGGCCACCGGCTTGGTGAACTGGAAGACCATCGGCTGGCCGACGCCGATACCGGTGTCGGAGACGACGTCGGGTGCGGGCACGACGTTCGCGTAGGCGGTGCTGACGTTGTCGGCTGACATCGTGTTGACCGTGAAGTTCTGCTTGGTGTGCGCACCGGCGGAGTTCACCGCGTCGGCGACGATGGTGTAGGCGCTGGAGAAGGCGAGCGAATCGGTGTTCGTCCAGGTCTTCCCGTCGGGGGACAGGGTGCCCGCGAGGGGTTTGCCGTCCGGGGTGGTGGCGGTGACGGCGGTCAGGTGGCCGCCGCTGGCCGTGACGGTGATCGGGACGCTCGGGTTGATCGGATTCGCCGTGTCGGGGACCGCGATCGCCGCGGCCGGGACCGCGGGGGTGGTGCTCTCGTGCGCGCTGCCACTGCCACCGCTGCCGGATCGGCCGAGGAAGACCGCGCCGACGGCGATCACGACGATCAGGATCGCCGCGCCGACCAGCAGCCAGGTCGTGCGGCCGGGGCCGGGGACCGAGGTGCCGGTGGTGGCCGCGGCGATCTTGGTGGGCGGTGCGACCGGGGTGGCCGGGACGAACGTCGTCGGTGCGTCGGCGGCGGGGGCGCTCGCCGACTCGGGTGCTCCCGAAGGGGTGCCGGGCGTGTTCGGCGATCCGGCGGGCACGTTCGAGGGCGTGCCGGGAGCGGCCGGTGAGCCGGTGGGGATCGCAGCGGTCGCGGCCTCGGCATTCGGGATCACGACGGTGGCCGCCTCGGATCCGCCGGGAATCGCGGTCGTGGCGTCGGCGGATTGCGGCTTGATGCCGGAACTGTCCGTATTGTCTTGTGTGGCAGCGGTTTCGGCTGCGGTACCGGCGGGTGCGTCCTTGGGAGCATCGCCCGCCGGTGGGGTTCCGGGGCGGCTCTCCTGGCCGGAGGGTGGGTTGGCGTCGGTCGGTTGGCCGGGGCTCGAATCGGTCACGGTGTTCTGTTCGTCCTCACCGATCCCCGTGTTAGCGGCGGCCGGTACGTCGGTGGTGGGTTCCTGGGCGGGGTGCGACCCGCCGGTGTGTTCCGGATCGTCGGTCTGGCTCATCGTGCCCCCGCTCGGGCCAGTATTCCACGTCCACCTCCGCGCCCCTGCGCCCGCACGCCCGCGGCCGACGGGGACGGGACACGATCGTTACGACATTCCTCCATGGGTCGATCCTGCATGAGTCGATCTTGCCGCAGGATCGCGAAAACGACGCTGCCTCACAGGAATTGCTCAGCGGAGCGAGATCTCCGCGTTAGTGTCCGCTTTGTGCTGTCCGGTAGCTGCGCGGCGGCGAGAACTCCGCGCCGCCGCCCCGATCGGGTGCGGCGACGCGGCGTCCCCTCATTGTTCGGGTGCGAGCACCTTTCCCGAATCGGCCGCTCGCACCAGAATCGCCTCCACCGGACAGGACTCGGCGGCATCGATGACGCTCTCGTCCGGATCGGTCAGTTCGGCGACGGGGCTCGAGTAGCCGTCCACGAGGGTGAAGTGCGCCGCGGCCGTGCCGGTGCACATCCCCGAGCCGATGCAGGTCTCGCGGTCGACGGTGATCCGCCACTGATCGCTCATCGGCGCGCCCCTACCAGGTCACCGGCAGCGCGACGGGTCCGCGCACCAGCAGACCGGTCTTCCACGGGACCTCCTCGGCGGGCACGGCCAGCCGCAGTCCCGGGAACCGGCGCAGCAGCGAGGACAGCGCGACCTGCAATTCGATCCGGGCCAGCTGCGCGCCGAGGCAGTGGTGCACGCCGTGCCCGAAGGCGATGTGCGGGTTGTGCTGGCGGGTCAGGTCCAGTTCGGCCGGGTCGTGGAAGACCGCTTCGTCGCGATTGGCGGACTGGGTGTTGACGAACACCGCGTCACCGGCGCGCACGGTGGTGCCGCCCACCTCGACGTCCTCGGTGGCCACCCGGGCGAACGCGCCGCCGGAACCGAGCTGCACATAGCGCAGCAGTTCCTCGACCGCGTCGGGCACCAGCTCCGGATCCGCGCGCAGCGCGTCCCAGTGGCCGGGGGTGGACAGCAGCAGATAGGTGAAGTTGGCGATCTGGTTGGCGGTGGTCTCGTGACCGGCGATGAGTAGCGTGATGCCGAGCTGGACCAGTTCGGCCTCGGTGAGCCGGTCGTCGTTGTCGCGCGCGGTGACCAGCGCGCCCAGCAGATCGTCGCCGCTGTCCGGGTTGCTACGGCGTTCGGCGACCACCTCGGCCAGATAGGTTTCCAGGCCGGTGCGCGCGGCGGTGATCTCCTCGGCGGTGTAGGCGGTGGTGGACAGGATCGCGTCGGAGAAGTCGCGGAACCGGTGCTGATCCTCGGGCGGCACCCCGAGCATCTCGCAGATCACCGTAACCGGAAGTGGCAGAGCCAGATTCGCGACCAGATCGGCGGGCGCGCCGAGTCGTTCGATCTCGTCCAGGCGTTCGTCGACGATCTGCTGGGCGCGCGGGCGCAGCAGATCGACCCGGCGGCTGGTGAACGCCTTGGCGACGAGTTTGCGCAGGCGGCTGTGTTCGGGCGGGTCCATGCTGAGCAGTGAATTGCCGCGGGTGGGCTGGGGGACCGCGCGCGGGACGTCCTCGCGGTCCACGGTCACCGCGCGGCTGAATCGCGGGTCGGCGAGCACGAATTTGACGTCGTCGTAGCGGGTGACCAGCCAGCCGTCGCCGCCGTAGGGCAGGTGCACGCGGCTGATCGGCTCCTCGTGGCGTAACCGTTCGAAGAGCGGATGGATCTCGAGCCGGACCGGATCTCCGAAGGGGTAGTCGCGTACCGGCGAGTCGACGCTCATGTGAACTCCCTTCCCCCACGCCGCTCACGGCGTGTAAGCGATGTAAGCAGTTGCTTACAAAAGTATCGTAGGGTGGTCCCCGGGGTGCGTCAACGGATGAATCTCGTTATCGCGGTGGGAAATTCACATCCATGCGCTCGAGCAGCACGCGGGCGGCGCGCAGCACATGTCCGGCAACCGCGTCCGGATCGGCCCCGGCCAGCGGATCACGCCGGTGCACCGAACGCATCAGGCCGATGCCCAGCAACCACGCCAGCAACAGATCCGCGCGCAGTTCCGCGTCGGGCTCGTCGGTGAGGGTGGACAGCGCGCGCACGTACTCCTGGCCGAGTTGCGCGCGGATCGCCTCGGCGCCCTCGTCGTGGCCGCTGGAGCGCAGCGCGGCTTGCAGCCAATAGTCCTGCGCGGCAGTGGTTTCCGGCTCCAGCATGCGATCGAGCATGCGGCCCAGCAGGGCGTCGTCGGGGCCCTCGGCCAGCACCCGGCGGCCGCGGTCGGTGATCGAGGCGCGGAACAGTTCGTCCTTCGTGCCGAAGTAGCGGAACAGCAACGCCTGATTCACGCCCGCGCGCGCGGCGATATCGCGCACGGTGGCGCGCTCGAATCCGCGTTCGCCGAACAGTTCCTGCGCGGCGGTCAGCAGCGCCGCGCGTGTGGCGGCCGAATCGCGCCGGCGTCCGGCCGGTGCGGTCTCCTCGGACATCCCATCCTCCCGGTGATCGTCCCAGCAGAGTACGGGCACACCAGTAGCGGTAGGTGAGGTCCACGCGAGTGGAGTGGCGGGCTGTGGGGTGTTCCGGAGGGTATTGCTGGGTAGCGCGGTGGGCGGGAGCATGATTCGCGAGACGACGAAATGGGTGCCGTCGGTGTGTGTGGTGTATCGATGTGGCGGTGTTCGATCAGAGTGCGGCCGAGTGCGCCACCTCGGGTGTGGTCGCGGTTTCGGGTTCGGCCGGTGCAGTGGCGGGTGGTCGGCGGCGTCGGCGCGGGGACCACCAGGACAGATCGCCGAACAGCCGCATGGTCGCCGGGACCAGCAGCATGCGCAGCACGGCCGCATCGATGAACAGCGCCGCGACCATGCCGAACGCGATGTACTGCATCATCACCAGCTCCGAGAGCGCGAACGCGCCGGTGACCACCAGCAGGATCAGGGCGGCGGCGGTGATGATCCGGCCGGTGTGCGCGATACCGGAGCGGACCGCCTCGACGGTGGACGCGCCCGCGCGCCGGGCCTCCACGATGCGGGCGAGCAGGAATATCTGGTAGTCGGTGGACAGGCCGTAGATCACCGAGACGATCAGCACCAGCACCAGCGCCATGATCGGCTGCGGGGTGAAATTCATGGCGCGCGAACCGTGTCCGTCGATGAAGACCCAGGTCAGGATGCCCAGGGTGGAGCCGAGGCCGAGCAGGTTGAGCGCGGCGGCCTGTAGCGGCAGCACGATCGAGCCGAAGGCCGTGAACATCAGCGCGGTGGTCAGCGCGAAGACCAGCGCGATCATCCAGGGCAGGCGGTGCAGCAGCGCGTCGACGCTGTCGCGTTGTTCGGCGGGGGTGCCGCCCACGAGAAGTGTTGTGCCCCTGGGTAACGGCATCGATCGCAGGTAGTCGATGGTGGGATCGGGGCGGTGCGGATCGAGCAGCACGGTGTCGGTGGTGAAGACGCCCAGGGTCGAGGACGCCTGCACGGGGTTCGGGAACGGTGCGGCCAAACCTGGTGCGCGATCGGCGTTTTCGAAGACATGTGGAACCGCGGCGCTGTCGTTGGTGATCAGGATCAGGGAGATCGGTCCGGTCTGGCGCAGCGGGAAGATCCGGTCGAAATGCTGCTGTGCCACCCGGGTCGGGTTGTCCGGCGGCAGGAAGCGTTCGGTGATCCCGCCGAAGGCGATGTCGCGGATCGGCGCGATCAGCAGCACGAGTATCGCGACGATCGGGATGCCCACGGCCAGTGGTCTTTTCATCACCCATCCGGCGAGCCGCCCCCAGCGGTTGTCCGGATCCTCGGACGTACCGCGGGTGCGCTGGAACCGGCGGAATCCGAACAGATCGATCCGGCGGCCCAGCACCGCGAGCAGAGCGGGCAGCAGGGTGACCGCGGTGAACGCGGCCAGTGCGACGGTGATCATCGCGCCGTAGGCGAACGAACGCAGAAACCCTTGCGGGAACAGCAGAATCGCCGCCGACGCCGCCACCACGATGGTCGCCGAGGACACCACCGTGCGTCCGGCGCTGCCCATGGTGCGGCGCACCGCCACCGGAACCTCGTGCCCGTCGGCGAGTTCTTCCCGGAACCGGCTCACGATGAACAGTCCGTAGTCGATCGCCAGCCCGAGCCCGATCATCGAAACCACCGGGGAGACGAAGGAATTCACGTCGGTGACCGTGGTGATGGCCCGGATCACGCCCCACGCGCCGACCACCGTGAGCCCGCCCGCGATGAGCGGCAGCGCCGCCGCGACGACGCCGCCGAAGACGAAGAACAACAGTATCGCGACCGCGGGGATGGCGAACAGTTCCATCCGCAGCTGATCGTGGGCCATGGTGTCGTTCAGTGCCCCGGCGACCGGCTGCCCGCCCGCGACCCGCATATCGATCCCGGGAATGGTGAACTCCCCGGCGACCTTTCGATAGTTGCGCATCACCGTGGTGTTGTCGTCGCCGCGAATCGCTATGGAGGCGAAGGCATATCGGCGATCCTTCGTACCGAAGACGTCCGGCAGCGAGACGCCGGTGTCGGTACGCCAGTAGGTGCCGTTGATCTTGGCGATCTGCTCCGGAAAACGTTGCGGCAGTGCGTTCAGGTCGCGCACGATGGTGCGGGCGAACGCCGGATCGTCGATCGTGCGCCCGGCCGGTGCGTGGTAGAGCACGAGCACATCGGCAATATGGTTGCGCCCGAACGCTTCCGACTTGATGCGCGCCTCGCGGATGGACTGCGATCCGGGATCGTCCCAGCCGTCGGCGCTGAGCCGGGAGTGCAGATCCATGCCGTACACACCCAGCGCCAACAGGGCCGCGAACAGGACCACGATCACCGTGAACCGCCGTCGGACAACCATATCCGCCCAGCGGGTGAAATCGGTGAACAATGGTCGCCTCCCGGCCGCGTCGAATTCGGGTGTACGCGTGGAGTTCCGATATGCACGCCGAACTCCGAGGGGAGCCTATCCGCGCATTCGCCGATTCGCCGGTGACAACCGGACGTATGCCGAAACCGCACAATGACAGGCGACCGATATTGTGAACGATTCGAACGCGGCATTGTGACGAACTCCGGTCGCGCGATACGCCTTTCGTCGGATCGCCATGCCGTTCACCTGCGTGTTCTGGGCGATGTCACAGTGGCGACCGGATCGGCTCCCAGGACCGCACAAAATGCGCGTACGGGACTGGCCGGCCCGCGATCGGCCGATACACTGAGCCCCGGGCTGGTCGATCATGTGGGGGACCCGAATTACCCGATCGCCGAATCGGACGGCGATGACATATCCCGAGCTCGGGAGGAAAACTGCGTGTCTGATATTGCAATTGTCGGTATCGGTTGCCGATTCGCGGGCGGCATCGATTCACCCGCCGCGTTCTGGGATTTCGTGGTCGACAAACGGGACGGTGTCGTGGAGATTCCGGCCGACCGCTGGGATTATCGGCGCTACTACGATCCCGAACCGCGCACGCCGGGCCGCGCCTACACCAAACACGGCGCGTTCATGACGATCGATCCGTGGGAATTCGATCCGGATTTCTTCGGCATCTCCCCGCGCGAGGCGACGGTGCTGGACCCGCAGCAGCGACTGCTGCTCGAGGTGACCTGGGAGGCCCTGGACGACGCGGGGGTGGCCGGGCGTGCGACGGGCGCGCCGGTCGGGGTGTACGTGGGCGGATTCGTGGTGGATCAGTCGGTGATCGGCGTGGTCGGCCCGGCCCTGTTCCACACCGATATGCACACCCCGGCCAGCGCCTCCTACACGATGCTGTCCAATCGAATCGCGTACGCGCTCAACCTGACCGGGCCCGCGCTGACGGTCGACACCGCGTGTTCCTCCTCGCTGGTGGCGTTCCACCTGGCCTGCCAGGCGCTGGAGCACGGCGACTGCGAGGTGGCGCTGGCGGGCGGGGTCAACGTCATGTTGCAGCCCGAGACGTTCGTGCTGATGTGCAAGGGCGGATTCCTGGCGACCGACGGCCGCTGCAAATCCTTCGACGCCTCCGCCGACGGCTACGGCCGCGGCGAGGGCGCGGGCATGGTGGTGCTCAAGCGGCTCGAGGACGCGGTCCGCGACGGCGACCGGATCTATTCGGTGGTCAAGGCGACCGGTGCGAATCAGGACGGGCGCACCACCGCGATCACCGTGCCCAGCGCCGAATCGCAGGAGTCGCTGGCCCGTCAGGTGTGCACGCGCGCGGGGTTGCGGCCGGACGAGATCACCTACGTCGAGGCGCACGGCACCGGCACGCTGGTCGGTGACCCGGTCGAATTGCGCGCGCTGGGAAGGGTTTTCGGTGCACCCGCCGGACGCGCCGGCACCCTCGGGGTGGGGTCGGTGAAGTCGACCATCGGGCATACCGAGGCCGCGGCGGGGGTGGCGAGCGTGATCAAGGCGGCGCTGGCGATCTCGCATCGCACGATTCCGCCGCAGGGGTGGCTGGACAAGCCCAATCCGGATATTCCGTTCGAGGAGTTGGGGTTGAGCGTCCAGCTCGAGCCCGAACCGCTCGCGCCCGGCGGTGCGCCGATGACGATCGCGGTCAACGGATTCGGCTACGGCGGCACCAACGCGCACGCGATTCTCCAGGAGTATCGCGAGCCGCTGGCGTCGATCACGCACGAGCGCAACCACTTCGGGATCCTGCCCATCTCCGCGCGCGGCACCGCCGCGGCCCGGGCGCAGGCGGGTCGGTTCGCGGATCTGCTTGCGGCAGGAGCGGATCCGGACCATCTGGCCGAGGCGGCGTGGACCCGGCTGGCGCATCACCCGTATCGCACCGGTGTGCTGGTCGACGGCGACGCCACCGAGTTGATCTCCCAGCTTCGTCTGTTCGCCGGGGGAGAGGGGCGCGACGCCGCCCGCACGATCCTGTCGCGGGTGGCCGAACCGGTATTCGTGTTCTCCGGGATGGGCCCGCAGCACTGGCGGATGGGGCGTGAACTTCTCGGTGCCGGTGGGGTTTTCGCTGAAACAGCCCGCCGCGTCGACGAGGAGTTCCGGGCGTTGTCGGGCTGGTCCATCATCGAGGAACTGCAACGGCCCGAGGAGGATTCGCGGGTCACCCGGACTGAGGTCGCGCAACCCGCGAACTTCCTGATCCAGGTGGCGCTGGTGCGCGAACTCGCCGAATACGGCGTCACGCCCGCGGCGGTGGTGGGCCACAGCGTCGGCGAGGTGTCCGCGGCGTATGTCACCGGGATGCTGACCCTGCCCGAGGCCGTGCGGGTCGCCTATCACCGGGCCCGGTTGCAGGCCACCACCGCGGGGACCGGCGGCATGCTCGCGGTCGGGCTGAATCCGGAGCAGGCCCGCGAACTGGTCGGCGAGGACGCGCGGGTCGACATCGCGGCGATCAACAGCGCGAGTTCGCTGACCCTGTCCGGTGCTGTGGAACGGCTCGACGAGATCGCCGAAAAGCTCACCGAGGAAGGTGTTTTCGCGCGTCGGCTGCGAGTGGAGGTGCCGTATCACAGTCAGCTGATGGATCCGATCCTGGACGAGTTGCGCACCGAACTGGCCGAGCTGAAACCGCAGCCGCCCACGGTGCCGCTGTACTCGACCGTCACCGGCGCGCGGGTCACCGAGGGGGATTGGGACGCGGAATACTGGTGCGCGAATGTGCGTCGGCCGGTGCTGTTCCGGGACGCGATCGCCGCGTTGATCGCCGCGGACAGCCGGGTTTTCCTCGAGGTCGGCCCGCATCCGGTGCTCTCGGGCAATATTCGCGAGACGCTGCTGGGCGCGGACGTCAACGGCACCACCGTGCCGACACTCGATCGCACACAAGGGGATTCGGAGAGTATCCGGCGCACGCTCATCGGCCTGTACGCCGCCGGGGTGCTCGCGGTGGACACGTTGTTCCCGCCGGATCGCGCGCCCACACCTCATCTGCCGCTGCCGCGCTATCCGTGGCAGCGCACCCGATTGCATTCCGCGCTACCGCTTTTCGAACAGGCCCGGCTCGGCACTCCCGACGGATACGCGATGCTCGGCGATCCGGATCTGGAAGGGCGCCCGGACTGGCTGCTCCAGGTCGGCGGCGAGTTGCTGCCGTGGCTGGCCGATCACGTCGTCAACGGTGTGAAGATCATGCCCGGCGCGGCCTACCTGGACGCCGCGCTCAGTGCGGCGGCCAGCAGGCTCGGTGTCAAACGCGTTGGCCTGGAACAGGTCCGGTTCGTCGCACCGCTGATCATGGGCGCACCGGACGTGCCGCTGGTGGCATTGAGCGTGGAGGAGGCCGGCGGGCGATTCCTGATCCGCTCGCGCGGCGCGACCGGGCAGGCGTGGACCGTGCACGCGCACGGCCGCCTGCTGACCGGCAGTCACGAGCAGACCTTCACCCGGGTGCCGAAGATCGAGGTCGGGGTCGACATCGATCCGGAGATGTTCTATTCCGGGCTGGATGCCGCGGGCCTGCAGTACGGCCCGTCGTTCCGGCGGGTGCTGGCGGTGCGGGTCGGACAGGACGTCGCGGTCGCCACCGTGGACGGCGGAATCGCCGCGGGCTCAGGACATCTGGCCCATCCGGCGGTGGTCGACGCGGCCATGCAGAGCGCGGCGCTGCTGTTCGCCGACGAGCGGATCAACGAGGGCACGATGGTGCCGGTCGGGGTGAACGCGGTGCGACTGCTGGCCCCGTTGCCCGAGCGGATCACCGTGGTGGCCCGCCGCGACCCGAAGGCGCGGTTGCGCGCCGACGTCGACCTGCTCGACACCGACCAGAATCTGGTGATGCGCCTGAGCGGCTTGCGGATCGGCGCACTGCGTCCGGGGGACGACCCGCTGCACCGGATGGTCGATTTCTACTACACCGACACCATGGAACAGCGCGATCCCATAGATCCGGCCGCCCTGACCGAAGCCGGATCCGCCACCACCCTGATCGTCGCCATCGGAACGAGTGCTCGTGCAACCGAACTCGCCGCGGCCGTACCGGGATCCTGGCTGTACCAGGTGGATTCGCCGGGACCGGAACTCGAACCGGAACTGACCGAACTACTCCAGGCCGGACGCGATGCGGGCACCCGGCGGCTGCACGTGGTCCTGGTCGCCGCGCCCGATCGGCGGGACGACCTCGCCGACCTGTGGACCCTCAAGCGAATTGCCGTGGCCGTCAACGAATTCGCGAATCCGGAAGCCGCGGACGGCACCCCGCAGTCGGTTTTCGGCGACGGCGTCTGCCACGTCACCCTGGTGACCGAACACGCCTTCACCCTGCCGGACAGCCCGACCGCACCCGAGTCCGCGCACGCCGCTCTCGCCGGTGCGCGCCGCGTACTGCTCAACGAACAGACCGCGCTGCGCTGGCGGCTCGTCGACACCGAACCCGGCACCCCGATCGCCGATCTGATCGCGGAACTCGCTGTGCCCGGGGCGTTCTCGCTCGACAACTCCGACGAGGTACTGCTGCGCGCGGGCGGGCGCTGGGTGCCGGTGGTGACCAAACCGCTGCCCGACCGGCTCGAGGATCTGGACACCGCCCGACCGCTGACCGATCCGGAGGCCAACTTCACGCTGGAACTGCCTCGCACCCGCGTGCTGTCCGCGCTGGCCTGGCGCGAATGTCCGCGTCCGGCACCGGGTCCCGATCAGGTCGAGGTCCGGATGCAGGTCATCGGACTGAACTACAAGGATCCGCTGAAGGTCATCGGGCTGCTCGGGGAACGCGAACTCGCGCCGACCTACTTCGGCACCGTGCCGGGGATGGAGGGCGTCGGGGTGATCACCCGGCTGGGTGAGAACGTCACCGATCTGTCCGTCGGTGATCTGGTCGCGATCGCGGCCAAGGGCATGATGCGCCGCTTCGCCCTCTCGGATCGCGCGCTGACCATCCCGCTGCCGGCCGACACCGATCCCGGATACTGCACCAGCACAATCGCTTTCGGCACCGCCGAATACGCACTGCACGATCTGGCCCGGCTCGAACCGGGCGAGACGGTGCTGATCCACGGCGCGGCCGGCGGCGTGGGCACCGCGGCCATCCAGGTCGCCAAGGCGCGCGGGGCCCGCATCATCGGCACCGCGAGCACCGATGAGCGGCGCGCCCACATCCTGAGCCTGGGCGCGGATTACGCGGTGAACTCCCGATCGCTGAACTTCGTCGACGACGTGCTCACCATCACCGAGGGCGCCGGTGCGGATGTGGTGCTCAGTAGCGCGCCGGGGGAGATCCTGCGCCAGAACTTCACCGCCGTAGCCGAATTCGGGCGGATCGTGGAGGTCGGCAAGGCCGACATCTACACCGGCGGTCTGCTCGAGATGAGCAACTTCGACAAGAACGTGGCCTACTTCTCGATGGATCTGGACCGGCTGGTCGCGGTGCGTCCCGAACGTCTGATCGCGCTGCTGCAACGCGTCTACCAGCGGGTGCTGGAGGGGGTGTACCAGCCGTTGGAGTACACCATGTTCGATACGCGCGAGGTGGCCAGGGCGTTCGAGGAGACCATCCGCTCGACCCGCACCACCCGCATCGCGCTGCGCATCGACGATCCGGAACCACCCGTCCGGCCGCATCTACCCGAGATCGAGATCGACTGTGCCGCAACCTATCTGGTGACGGGCGGTTTCGGCGGTTTCGGTATGGCGATCGGCCGCTGGCTGGTCATGCGGGGTGCGCGGCGGCTGGTCCTGGCCGGACGCGGCGGCGCGACGACCGAGCCGGCCCGGCGGCAACTAGACGCGTGGCGCACGGTCGGAGTGGAGGTGCTCGAGGAGAAACTCGACGTCACCGACGCCGAGGCCGTGGCCGCCATGGTGACCCGCGCCCACACCGCCGAACATCCGCTGCGCGGTGTGTTCCACGCGGCGGGCGCGGTCGCCGACAACCGGATCGCGCTGATGGATCACGATCAGCTCGACCGGGTGTACCGGCCCAAGGTGCACGGCGCGCGCGTACTGCACCGGGCGATCGCGGACGCCGATATCACGCTGGACATGTTCGTGCTGTGCTCCTCGGGCGGTTCGATGTACGGCATCTACGGGCAGTACAACTACTGCGCGGCCAATGTCGCGGTGGAATCGCTGGCCGAACAGTGGTCCCGCGCGGGTGAGCGGGCGCTGTGCGTCGGCTGGGGGCATCTGTCCGGTGCGACCGGCGGTATGGCCGCCGACGAGACCGCGGTGAAATACCTCGACCTGGTCGGATTCGGCGCGATCGACATGGCCGATGCCACCGCGTATCTGGAACAGACCCTGCGCCTGGGCGCGACGCGGGCGGCCGTCATCCCGACCGATTGGGCCAAACTCACCGGCACCTTCCCGCAGCTGGCCCGGACCGGACGCACCATCGCGCTGGCCCAGGCATCGGCCAAGGACACCTCGGAGCTGGCCCAGTTGCGGGACGAACTCGCCGAACTCGAGGAGGTCAAACGCGGCCCCTTCATCGCCCGCAAGATGGCCGAGGAACTCGCGGTGGTGATGGGCGTTCCGGTCGAATCGATCGATATGACCGTCCCGGTGCCGGAGCTGGGCCTGGATTCGCTGATGGCGGTGGAACTCGGTGCGCGCGTGACCAAAACGCTCGGTATCGATCTGATGTCCCTCCAGATGGGCCGCTCGTTCAGTCTGGAACAGGCCGGGCCGAAGGTGGCCGAGCTGATCCTCGCCTCGGCGACCGCGGTATCGGAATCCGAAGCGCCACAGCCGGTTCCATCCGGCGCGGCCGAACTGGTGTCGGTCGCCGTCGGCTCGCGGTGACGAACCCGTCGAGACAACGCGCCGCGCACGGCCCGATCGCGAGACGGGCCGTGCGTCGGCGCGCACAGGGAAGTGAGGACATGTCGTGGTCGGTTTCGGTCTGATCGACGAGTGGGAACCCGCGCCCGGCCGCCTCGTGAGCTGGGTGGCCTCGCCGCGGGCGCTGGAGCGGGCCGCGCGGGCCCCGGAGCATCCGGTGCCGCCGTCCCATCAGCAGGAGGAGTATCTGCGCCTGGCCGACCGGCACAGCGGGGCCGATTTCCGGTACTCGGGGCTGTGCGTGGTCACCGCCGAGATCCCCGCCGGTGATCTGGACCGGGCGGCGATGACGACGGTGGTGAACGCATTTCTCCAGCGGCACGACAGTTTTCGCAGCTGGTTCGCCCTCGAACCCGGCGGTGTGGTGCGGCGGCATCTGGTACCCGCCGAGGCGGTGGAATTCGTCCCGGTCGACCACGGCGAGATCTACGACGCGGAAACCATCCGCGAACATGTGGAGAAGACCACGCCGGGACCGTTCACCTGGGACTGCTTCACCTTCGGCGCGATCGAACGCGCCGAATCCACCACCGTCTACCTGGCCGCGGACCATCTGCACACCGACGGATTCGGCCAGTACATCGCCGGATTCGAGTTGGCCGCACTGTATCTCGCACAGGTGTGGCAGGACACCGGCATGCTCACCGAACCGGCGAGCTACCTGGACTACTGCGCTCGCGAGCGCGCCTACACCGAACAACTGACCCTCAATTCACCCGGCGTGCGCCGCTGGGCACAGCTGTTGCGCGCCAACGACGGCCGATTACCGTGCTTCCCAATGGATCTGGGCAAACGCCTGGACGGCTACAACCGCAGCGCGCACCGCACCATGACGCTGCTGGACGGTGCGGCAGCGGATCGGTTCGAGCGCGTGTGCGCGGATCAGGGTGCCGAATTCGCCGGTGGCATCTTCGCCGCCGCGGCGCTGGCCGAACGCGAGACGACCGGCGGCGACTACTACTTCGGCATGACGCCGATCAGCACCCGCGTCTCGGCGGCCGAGCGGGCCTCGGTGGGCTGGTACGTGAACCTGGTGCCGGTCGCGTTCCCGGTCGGCGCCAGGACCCCGTTCACGCGGCTGCTGCCGCTGGCGCAGCGCGCCTACGACGACGGACTCCTGTTGGCTCCCACCGCATTACATCGTGTGCTGGAACTGCTGCGATCGGATCCGGAGATCAAGGCCGGACCCGGTTCGGGACATCCGATGATCTCGTACGTGGACACCCGCGAGCTGTCCGGGAGCGAATACTTCGACATGGCCGAATGCGGTGTGTACGCGAACCGGGCGGCCTCGGAGGAGGTGCTGATGTGGATCAATCGCTTTTCCGAGCGGACCACGTTGAGTGTCATCTATCCTGATACGCCGGTGGCGCACGAGTCGGTGGATCGCTACCTCACCGCGCTGGCCGTGGTATTCACCGACGTCGCCGGTGTTGCGGGCTGAGCGGACGCGCTCGGTGATCACTCGACAGGAGTTCAAGGTGCACAGCGTCTTTCGCGACCCGGGCATTCCGGACGGGGAGCGGACCGACTACACCGTCCTGGTCGAGGGACGGCCCGGACGGCTCGATCTGAGCGGGGTGACCACCCGCGAGCGGGACGGCTATTTCTCGGTCATCGAGGCCCGCGCCGTCGGCGGCGATTTCGAGATGACGGTGTGTCAGCGTTTCCGCCGGATCGAGGCGGTGCTGCACGCCGAAAGCTATTGTGCCGAATCACGTTCCGGCGGCATCGTGGTCTCCCGCGAGGAGGGCCGGTTCCTCGGCGTGGAGCATCTGCAATTCGGCGGACTGATCACACCGTTCCCGGCCAATGTGATGCCGCTGCTGGGCGGGCTGATCCTGTTGCGCGGCCTGGATTTCACCGAGGGCGTGGAGGAGTCGGTGAATCTGTGGCTGGCCTATTCGGTCCACGTGCCGCTGTCGGCGCGGATCGAACAGTGCGCGACCATCGAGGTTCCGGCCGGGCGCGTCCGATGCCGGCAGGTGCGGTTACGCCCGCGCCTGCCGCAGCTGAATACGATGGCGGACAAGGTGATCGGCGGCTTCCTGCCCCCGGCGGTCGCGCACTTCGAGGTCGCCGAACCGCACCGGCTGGTGCGGTTCAGCTTCCCGGTCGGGCCGATGCCGTGGGATCCCCGGGCCGTGCTGGAGTTGTCGAAGTAGCCTGTCGCGCCGGGCATTCGCTCGGCGCCGGATGTCCGCGCAGTCGTTCGTCCAGCCACTGGGTGGCCCCGATGAATCCGGCGAACATGCCGATCGCGTGTTCACCGGGCACGGTGCGCGATACCGCCCGCACCCCGCGCGCGCACTGGCTGGTGAACAGATTCCGTGAATCCTGCTCCGGAATCCAGATGTCCCAGGCCGCGTGGTAGATGTACAGCGGCGCACCGGAGGTCCGCCCGCGCAGATCGAATCGCGCGAAGAGTTGTTGTGCCAGTGGACTGTTCAGTGGGTCGGCGACCGTCGAGGCGATCTGCACGGGCACACCGGTCACCCCGAGCGGCCCGTTGCTGTCCCCGCAGGTGTCCTTCACCGGCGACGTCGCGGCCCACTGGCCCAGATGATTGAGATACGCCAGCAATTCGGGATGTTCGCGCGCGATCGCCAGGGCCACGACCAGCAGGATGCCCGAGGCCATATTGCCGTTGAACTTGTGCGCGATGGTCCGGTAGTCGGTGACCAGGCCGCCGGTGGTCACGCCGACCAGAATCCCGTTCAGCTCCGGCGCGTACTCGGATTGCAGCATCGCCGCCGCGTAGGAGGCGATCGCCCCGCCGGAATAGCCGCCGATCGCGAATCGGCTGCGGGAGAAGCGATTCGGATCCTGCGCGCGCACGGCGCGAATCGCGTCCAGCACGATATGCCCGGCGACGTTCGGATCCGCGTACGCCATCAGCGGTCCCTCGTGATCGGGAATCAGCACCGCGTATCCGCGCGACAGGCCCCACCATGTCGTCGGCGGAATCAGATCTCCCACACTGAATTTGGAGTGCGGACCGTGTGCCATCGCGTAGCCCGGGGTGCAGCGCAGGCCCAGGGAGTTGATCGGGATCGCGTTCACCACCACCGGCCGATCACCCGGACCGGTCCAGGCCGCGGCCGGAATCACCAGCGTCGCGGTGCCGAAGGAGGGCTTGCCGTTGCCGTCGGTGGTGCGGAACTTCAGCAGCAGCGCCTGCCGGATGGGCACCACCGCGAGCAGCGCCGAGGTCGCGGTCACATCGCGCGCGGCGATGATGTCGCCCGGATGTAACCCGTCGAGGTTCCCGGGCCGGGAATCGAAGATCGGATCACCGGCCGGGGTGGACTGCACGGCCCGCCACAGCGCCGAGAGCCGCGGTGTGAGCGAGGCGTTCGGCAGCGGGGCCGCAGCCGGGAATCGCGGTGCGGGAATGGTGTTGTCGATCCACTGCTGCGGGCCGCTGGGCCCCTGGTCGGTGGGTGCGGCCGCGGCCGGAAGCGGCGTCGTCAGCAGACATCCGGCCACCACGGTGAGCACGATCGTGCGCAGAGATTTCACTGTTCTCGTCATTCATCCGGAAAGGGAATCGCCCGACCGGCAATACGGTAGACAATTCCGCACGTCAGGGTGGGTGAGTTCGGGAATTCGATGCGGTGTCACAGTGGCCGCGCCGCGGAATTGTGGGGTGCCCAGGTCTGCGCGTGTGCGGGGCTGCCGATCGGGAGTGCGCCGATACGCTCCAGCCGGATTTCGCAGGGGTGTCGACGTGATCGAGGTGTTGTCTTGGCGGGTACCGGTATTCGCAATCCCATGGTGGTCGCGCGCGGTGAGCTGACGGCGTGGCTGACCTTCGCGGCCTGTCTGATCTCGGTGTTCATGCAGACGATCGATGTGACCATCGTGAACACCGCGCTGCCGGACATCACCCGGGATCTGGCCGCCTCGGCCTCGGCGCAGCTGCTGGTCATCTCGGGATACTCGCTCGCGTTCGCGTGCACCTTGCTGACCGCCGCGCGGCTGGGGGCGCTGTGGGGACGCCGCAGGGTGTTCCTGGTGGCCGTGGTGGCGTTCACCGCGGCCTCGGTCTGGTGTGGAATATCCACCGGAGCAGCGGAATTGGTGGTCGCGCGGATTGCCCAGGGGGTTGCCGGAGGGGCGATGGCGGCGCAGACCCTGGCGATTCTGGTGGCCGTGTTCCCGCGCGCGCGTCATCCGCAGGTGTTCGCGCTCTACGGCCTTGCCGCTGGTGGTGCGGGGATGGTCGGGCCGATTCTGGGCGGGATTCTGCTGACGCTGAATCTGTGGGGTCTGGGCTGGCACTGGGTGTTCCTGATCAACGTGCCGATGGGTATCGCGGCGTTCGCGCTCGCGGGGCGTTTCCTGCGTGTCGAGGCCGAATCCGACGGTGCGCGTTTGGATCTGGGTGGTGTGTTGCTCTCGGGGGCGAGTCTGCTGGCGCTGCTGTACGCGCTGGCCGATGTGCAGCGGCGCGGGTGGCGCGCGCAGCCGGTGGGTATCGTGCTCGCGGCCGTTGCCCTGGGGGCGGGATTCCTTGTGTACCAACGTATTCTGATCCGCCGAGGGCGGGTGCCGCTGATGCGACCGGATCTGTTCGCCGATCGCGGATTCGCCGTCGGATCGGTCCTGGTGACCGGATTCTTCGGCATGTTCACCGCATTCGTCTTCGCCGCCTCCATCACCTTCCAGGACGAACTGCACTTCTCCCCGCTGCGCACAGGTATCGCGATGACGATATTCGCGCTGGGGGCCGGGATGGGTGCGCTCGCGGCACCGTTTCTGGTGCGGCGCTGGGGAATTCGCGCACTGGCCGCCGGTATCGCCCTGTATGCCGGGTGTATGGCGGCGGCCGCGGTCTATCTGGTGCTGACCGACGGGGTGATCAGCGTGGCGCTCACGGTGGTTCCGGTGTTCGTGTCGGGGCTGGGCGTGGGGGTCTTCGGGTTGCAGGTGCAGCCGGTGATGCTCGCGGGTCTGGACGCGGGACAGCTGGGGGAGACCTCGGGGCTGCTGCCGACTATGGAGCAGATCGGCAATGCGGTCGGTTTGGCGGTGCTGAGCACGGTGTTCTTCCGCGCGCACACCCTCGGCGGGAGTATCGCGATGTTCGCCGCCATCGCGGTGGTGGCCGCCGGGCTCGCCGCGATCACGCTGCTGCTGCCCGAACCGCCCCGGCACGATGCGGCCGGTCTCACCGATCCAGCGCCGCGCTGAGTGTCGGCCACGCGTTGTGCAGGTCCTGCTGCCAGTATCCCCACGAGTGGGTGCCGTCCGTCCGTAGCGCGACGGTCGCGGGAATCTGCAACTGCCGCAACCGATCTCGTAGCTCTTGGGTACATTGTCCGGCGAGCGCGTCCAGGATGCCGCCGATCAGGAGTTGATCGGCCAGTTTCATCGGACTGTGGCCGATACCCGGTCCGTTCAGCGTGTCCAGCGGTCCGGGCAGCCCGTTCCCCGACGCGATGTACAGCGCCAGCCCCCGCAACCGCTCGGCATGCAGATACGGATCGTTCGCCCGCCACGCCGGATCGCTCGGCGGGCCCCACATGTTCAGACTGTCGCCACCGGTCGCGGTGACGATCGTATCGACCATCAGTTGCCCGAGCGGATCGCTGGTGCGCACGCACCCGCTGAACGACCCCACGCCCCGATACAGCCCCGGCGCGGCCAGAGCCAGCTGGAACACCGACACACCCGCCATCGACAGCCCCGCGATCGCGTTCGCCCCCGACCCGCCGAACGCCGAATCGATGATCGGCGGCAGTTCGCGCGTGAGAAAGGTGGTCCAGCGCTGACGGCCGTGCACCGGATCATCCGCGCGCCAATCGGCGAAGAAACTGCCCGCCCCACCCACCGGCATGACCACGGTGACCTGCTTGTCCGCGAAGAACCGCGCGGTATCGGTGCGGGTGAGCCAGTTGCCGCCGCCGCTCCAGCCGGTCGGACTGCCGCCGCCGTCGATGCCGTTGAGCAGATACAGCACCGGCGCGTGACGTGAGATATTCGGTGGCGCAAGCACTTCCACCGAGATCGCGCGACGCATGGCGGCGGAGTACACGGTCAAATCCAACATCCGCCCGAGTCCGGGGACGGCGGTCAGCAGATGCGAACCGTCGGGCGCGGGCCGGGCACGCGTGGGGGACGCCCCGGCGGGAGTCGCCGCCTGCCCGCACACCAGCGTCAGCGCCGCGCACACCGCAACGAGGCGGAATCGGTGCGAGCGGCGAGGCCCGGTCGGACGGTGCACGCGACGCCTCCCTTGCCGGACACGATGACTGCGACGCTAGGAGCTCGTCCGCGGCGGGACAAGGTTTCGGCGCCCGCCTTGGGTTTTCCGCCAATCCGATGCCGGAGGCATTGGCAGTGACCACAATCGGCGATTTCCGGTGGTGATGTGCGCGATCGCGCCACTGTGAACGACTCGGATGTGTTCCCCCGGGTGCTGTGAATTCTCCGGAGGCGCGGGGGATCCCTCGATGCAGAGGTGAATTTTCGGCAACATGAATCCACACGCCAGGAACGAGGAGTACGACCTTGGTCACCGATATCGTGGAGGTGACCGCGGATATCCCGGTCGCCCGGGACACAGTGTGGCAGTTGCTCACCGACCCCGCCACCTATGCGCGACTGTTCGCCGGAATCGGCGCCTGCGATCCCGTGGAGGCGATCGGTGGTCTGCCGCAGTGGCGGGTGCGGGTGGGCGGCCCGCACACCGAGATCCGCACCCTGACCATCGGATTGCTCGACGGTGGGCACGGGCGGCGGTTCGAATTGCGTTGCGCGGCAGTGGGCAGCTTCGTCGCGGTGCGGTTGCGGCAGCGCGAGGAACAGATCCGGGTGACGGTGACCTACTTCGCCCCCGGACGCATCCATCCCGCGGTCGCCGCGCTGGACAACGAGCGGCTCGAGGCATGGACCCACGAGGGGCTGGGCAGGCTGGTGCAGCTGGCACACGGTTCGGCCACCTCGACGGTGGTCAACGGCCAGGATTCGGCGTTGTCGTTCAGTGCCGCGGTGCTGCGGCAGATGGTCGCCTCGGGTGTGGTGCGCACCTACCGGCCCGATCACGGTGCGCGGCAGATCGGTTCGCTGGCCACCTGGGGTTTCACGCTCGGCGGCGGGTATGCGGCGGCCGCGGTCCGGGAACCGGACGGCGCGGCGGTCGTGGACCGGGACAGCGTGCGCAGCTTCACTCAGATCCACGAGCGAACCCAGGCGCTGGCGGGCGCGATGGCCGCGGAACTGGGCCTGAACTCGCGCGACGCGATCGGCCTGCTGGCCCGCAATCACGTCGGCGCGGTCGAAACCATGGTCGCCGCAGGCAAACTCGGCGTCGACGTGGTGCTGCTCAACGCGGGCCTCTCACCCCGGCAGCTGGAGGAGACCGTGCAGCGGCATCGGCTCACCACCCTGTTCGTGGACGACGATCTGGACCCGCTGATCCGCTACCTGAACTCCGATGTGCACCGCTATCGCACCGATTGCGGTGTGGCCGAACCGAATCGGCTGCCCGGCGATCCGGAGCGACGCTCGATCGACGATCTGATCGCCCTGGGTCACAACGAGTTCCGTCGCCCCCAGAGTCCGGGCCGGTTGATCGTGCTGACCTCCGGGACCAGTGGCGCGCCCAAGGGTGCCCGGCGGCCGCATCCGAAGGGGTTCGGCACCGTGGCCGCGCTGCTGTCCCGGATTCCGTGGCAGATGAACGAGACCATGGTGATTCCCGCGCCGCTGTTCCACACCTGGGGTCTGGCCGCGTTGCAGCTGAGTACCGCCCTGCGCGCGACGGTGGTGTTGCAGGACGAGTTCGACGCCCGCGAATGTCTGCGGCTGGTCGCCGAAAACAATGCCAGCACACTGATTCTCGTGCCGACCATGGTGCAGCGCATCCTGGATCTGCCGGTCGCCGAGCGGGCCCGTTACGACACGTCGAGCCTGCGCGTGGTCGCCAGTTGCGGTGCGCCGCTGACCGCGGCGACGGTGCTGCGCTTCGCCGAGGTGTTCGGCGAGATCCTCTACAACGTCTACGGATCCACCGAGGTCTCCTGGGCGACGATCGCCACGCCCGAGGATCTGCGCATCTCGCCGACCAGCGCGGGACGTCCGCCACTGGGCACGAGAATCGCTGTGCTGGACCATGATCGGCGTCCGGTGCCGATCGGCGCGACCGGCCGGATCTTCGTCGGCAACCGCATGCTGTTCGACGGCTACGTCAACTACGCGCCGCCCGAGGAGGCCGGCGGCCTGCTGGACACCGGCGATCTGGGCTACCTCGACGCCGCGGGCCGGTTGTTCATCGCCGGGCGCGGTGACGAGATGATCATCTCCGGCGGCGAGAACGTCTTCCCGCGCCCGGTGGAGGAGGCGCTGTCGTATCTGCCGCAGATCACCGATGTGGCCGTGGTCGGGGTGCCCGATCACGAATTCGGCCAGCGTCTGGCCGCCTACGTGGTCAAACGCGAGGACTCCGGGCTGGATTCGGACATGATCCGCACCTACATCCGCAATCGGCTGAGTAGATTCTCGGTGCCCCGGGACGTGACGTTCCTGGAATCCCTGCCGCGCGGTGAGACCGGCAAGATCATCAAACGCCTGCTCTCGGGGGACTACCTGCCCGGCCAACCCGTCTTCGCCAATGGCATGCCGCACGTCGATGCCTAACCGGCGCAACAGTTTCCGTCGATCGCGCGGCACTCGGCACGCGTTCCTGCCGACCGGAAGACCCACATGCGTGCCGACGGACCGACCGCGCCATTGCGACCGAACCGGCGACACTGGACATGACCCTAGATTCGCTTGCGGGATATCGCATCTCGAGGCGGCCGGATCGTCGTCACCTCCGGGAAGATGTAGCCGGTGATGTGATGTACCGTTCCGGTCTCGGGAACGCGATCGTCACCTGTCCGGAGAGGCGATCGGTCCGTGGATAGCGGGCTCAAGGCACCGCTGCGACCTGTGCCCGGGTGCGGAAGGTACGGCGGTAGGTCAGCGGCGCGACGCCGATCGCCTCGTGAAGATGTTGGCGCAGTGAGGTTCCCGTGGCGAAACCGACCTCTGCGGCGATCCGGTCGACGGGCAGATCCGTGCTCTCCAGCAACTCTCGCGCACGGAAGACGCGCTGCTGGATGAGCCAGCGGCCGGGACTGGTGCCGACCTCGTCGCGGAAGCGGCGGGCGAAGGTGCGCCCGCTCATCCGCGAGTGCCGCGCCAGATCCGACATGGTCAGTGGCAGATGCAGATTCGCCAACGCCCACTGCCGCGCCTCGGCCGTACCCGTCGAGGTCTGCGTGGGCACCGGCTGTTCGATGTACTGCGCCTGACCGCCCTCGCGCCACGGCGGCACCACGCAGCGGCGCGCGACCGTATTGGCGACCTCGCTGCCGTGATCCTTGCGAATCAGATGCAGGCACAGGTCGATTCCCGCGCTCGCGCCCGCCGAGGTCAGGATGTCGCCGTCGTCGACGTAGAGCACGTCGTGGTCCAGACGCACGCGCGGGAACGCGCGGCGGAAAATATCGGCGAGATTCCAGTGCGTCGCGGCGGGCCGGTCGTCGAGGCGTCCGTCGGCGGCCAGGACGAAGGCCGCCGTGCAGATGGACACGATCCGCGCGCTCGGCCGGATCAGCGCGAGCGCATCCGAAACACCGTGTGGCAGTGCGAGTATCGCGACGTCACCGGGATCGTCCGGGCAGGCGGCCACGCCGATGTGGCAGGGCGGGATGACCACGGTGTCGGCGGTGCGCAGGAGGTCGGCGTCGTGGGCCACGGCGATCGAGAAATCGCCCTCGGTGCGGACCGGCTGTCCGTCCACCGAACAGGTCAGTACCTCGTAGCGGCCGTCGGCGGAGCCGAACACCCGATTCGGGATGCCCAGTTCGAACGGATACACCCCGTCCAGCGCCAGCACGACGACGCGATGCGGTCCGGAACTCGTCATGGCACGATCATATCGAATATTGGCAATCCTGCCATTTTCTCTCGCGGTGAGCGACGGCAGGCTGAATGCCATGACGACAACGGAAATCCCCGCCACCATGCGAGCGATCGGCCAGGACACCCTGGGCGGACCCGAGGTGCTGCACGAGATCGAACGTCCGGTGCCGCAGCCGGGGCCGAGCGAGATTCTGGTGCGGGTGCACGCGACCGCCCTGAATCCGACCGACTGGAAACATCGCGCCCGCGCCGGGATGTTCCTGCCCGGCCCGCCGTTCGTGTTGGGCTGGGACGTCTCGGGCGTGGTGGTCGCGGTCGCGGGCGGCGTCACGCTGTTCGCGCCCGGTGACGAGGTGTTCGGCATGCTGCCCTATCCGCACGGCCACGGCGCCGCGGCCGAATACGTCACCGGCCCGGCCCGCGCCTTCGCGCCCAAGCCGCGCGCCCTGGACCACGTGCGGGCCGCCGCGGTGCCGCTCGCCGCGCTGACCGCCTGGCAGGCCCTGGTGGACACCGCGAATGTGCAAGCGGGACAGCGTGTTCTGGTGCATGCCGCCGCCGGTGGGGTGGGCCACTTCGCGGTGCAGATCGCCAAGGCGCGCGGGGCGTACGTCATCGGGACCGCGAGCGCGGCCAATCACGAATTCCTGCGCGGGGTCGGGGTGGACGAGACGATCGATTACCACGCGACCGACATCGCCGCGGCGGTGCGGGACATCGATGTGGCGATCGACCCGCTCGGCACCGACAACGCGCTCGCCTCGATCCACACCCTGCGGCCGGGCGGCATCGTGATCTCGCTGGTGGGCGCGGATCCCGAACGCATCGGCAAGGCGGCGGCCGAGGCCGGGGTGCGGGCGGTGAACATGCTGGTCGAAGCCGATCACGCCGGGATGTGCGCACTGGCCCGGATGGTGGAGGAAGGGACATTGCGGCCGACGATCGCGGGCGTCTTCCCGCTCGCCGAGGCCGCGACCGCGCACGCCCTCGGCGACACCGGCCGCACCGTCGGCAAACTCGTCCTCACCGTGCCGTGACGAGTTCACTCCTCGCCGACCAGCACGACTTTCCCTGTGACGGTACGGGATTCGGCGACGGTCAGGGCGCGGGCGGCCTCCCGTAGCGGGAACCGGGCGGCGATCTGGGCGGTGAGATCGCCGCGGGCGGCCAGCTCCAGGACCGCGCGCAGATCGGTGGCGAGCTGGGTGCGGAACCGGTCCGTGCGGCGCTGACCGGCCCAGATGTTGTAGAAGTGGGTGCGGCGGCGGTTGGGCAGGATCTTCCACCACATCATGCGGGCGAGCAGCAGGAAGATCGGGAGCCGGGAATCGCCCTCGTCGTCCTTGGTGGCCGCGGTCCCGTAGGCGACCAGGATGCCGCCGCGGGCGAGCAGGCGGAACGAATCCACGATTCCCGGCCCGCCGACGTGGTCGAACACCGCGTCGACGCCCTCGGGAGCCAGTGCCCGGACCTGCGCGGTGATATCGCCGCGGTAGTCGACCGGTGTCGCGCCGAGCGCGCGCACGGCCTCGGCATTGCGCGCCGAGGCGGTGCCGATGACCCGGATGTTCGCGAGCCGGGCCAACTGCACGAGCGTGGTGCCGACGCTGCCGTTGGCTCCGTGCACCAGGATGGTGCCGCCGCTGCCGACACCCGCGACGCGATGCAACATCTGCCAAGCCGTAATCCCGCTCACCACAAAGGTTTCCGCCTCCGCCGGGTCCAGTCCGTCCGGTACCGGGACCAGATCGGCGGCCTCGAGCAGGATCCGGCTGCTCCAGCCGCCGATCTTGGTCAGCGCGGCCACCCGCCTCCCGATCAGCCGCGAATCGACCTGCGGCCCAACGGCTTCGATGATCCCGATCAGGTCGTAACCCGGGACGAACGGGAAGGGCGGCTGGTCGAAGTACTTTCCGCGTCGCATCTGCTGTTCGGCGAACGACACCCCGCTCGCCTCGACGCGCACCAGCGCCTGACCTGGGCCGGGCGCGGCCAGGTCGCGCTGGACGATCTGCAATCCGTCGGGTTCGACGAGTCCGGGCAGGACGACCTCTACTGCGGTGATCGTGTTGGTGGACATGGTGATTCCTCTCGGCGAGCGTTATGAGTGACTGGTCACTCACTGCATGGGATGAAGAAAAGCCCCGGTCGGGGCCTGCTCGGAAAACGGTGGTTCAGGGGTGGCGCACGATCACTCCCGGGGTGAACGGGTCGGCGCGGCGGGATGCCGGATGGCGCGGGCGAGCAGCGACGCCCACTGATCGTCCTGGGAATCCAGGTCGAGCGTGGTGATCAGATGGCACAGTTGACCGAACGCGATGAATCGCTGCACGTCTTCGTCCGGCGCGTTGGAGCGCGACTTCGCGAACTCGGTGACCCGGCCCAGCCCGCGCCGCATGGCCGCCGCGATCTCCGGGACGTCGGCCGCGGACTGTGCGTGCACCTGAAGCATCAACAGTCGCCTGTCGGCGATGAGTTCGCCGTAGGCGCTGCCCATCTCGTCCAGGATCGTCTCCGGATCCTCGACGGCGGCGCGACGCGCTCCCGTGGCGAGCGACTGTTCGACGAGTTCGAAGCAGTGGTCCAGCGCCGCGACGAACAGATCGACCTTGCTCGGGAAGAGTTTGAACACGTACGCCGGGGAGATACCCGCGCGCGCGGCCACCGTACTGATCGGCGTCCCGTGATAGCCGGACGCGGCGAACTCCGCGATCGCCGCGTCGATGACCGCCTCACGACGAGCGTCGGACGTGGAGAGCGTTGCGCGGGCCATCATGGTGAGTGACTGTACACTCACTCTTCGAGGCGGGGCAACCCCGATCGGCAACCGCGGAGCCATCCGTCCGCGCTGTGTGGACCCCTACGGTGAACGGACACCGAATCGTGTCGCTGCACAGTGCGTCCGGGCGGCCGACGGATCCGAGCCGGTGCACCGGACGCGGGGGTTGACGCGCCCCGTGCGGGTCAGGGCCTCGGAATCGGCTGTACCGCAGGTAGATCGGTCGCCGTTCGGGTCGCGGCGGCGGTCGGGATGTGGTTGTATTGTAGGCTGTGCCGCCCGGGTCGACGCTGTTCCACGGGTGGGGTACTCGCGTTGGTTCACGGGTTGGCAACGCAGCGGCTGTCTTTCGTGACAGTGCCCTTCATTCCGAGTTACCTGTCCGGGCTACCGTGCTGGGTACACGGAAGGAGTCGGCTGTGGAGATCCGACATCTTGTTTCGTTCATCGCCATCGCCGAGGAGTTGCACTTCGGCCGCGCAGCGCAGCGCCTTCACCTCACCCAACCCAGTCTGAGTGCCCAGCTGCAGAAGCTGGAGAAGTCACTCGGTGTGCAACTGGTCGCACGCAACTCACACGACGTCCGATTGACCGCCGCCGGACTGGAATTCGAGGGTCAGGCCCGCCAGATCGTCGCCCAGCTCGAGCGGGCGGCACATTCGGCCCGCGCCACCGCGGCGGGCCGCGCGGGCACCATCAACATCGGCTACAACCTGCCCGCCAGCAGGCACGTGCTCCCGGAGGCACTGGCCCGCATGACCGAACACCACCCCGACATCGTGGTGTCGTTGTGGGAGAAGCGAACCGGGCCGCAGCTGGCCGGACTCTCGGACGGTTCACTGGATATCGCGCTGGTGTACGGGCATCCGGGCACCGCCGAGTTCCGCTATCGGCGGCTGCTGCACCGGGTGCCGCTGGTGGCCGTGGTGGGCCGGCGGCATCGCTGGGCGGATCGTCCCGTGGTGCGGTTCGCGGAGCTGGCGAGTCAGCAGTGTGTGCTGTTCGCGCGGGATCAGTGTCCGGCCATGTACGACTCGATCCTGCGGGCCGCGGCCGACAACGGGATCTCGCTGAACGTCGCGCACATGGCCGACGATCCGGGCGCGACCGCGCACATGGTCGCGGTGCGGCCGCTGGTCGGCTTCGCCTCGCTGCCGCGCGCCATCTCGATGGGGATGGCGTTGCCGGGCAGCACCTCGGCGGCGGTGAAACTGGTGGACCCCATACCTACTCTCGATCTGTACGCGGTGTGGAATGCGGAGGAGACGAATCCGGCCGTGTCGCTGTTTCTGGACTGCGTGGATTTCCCGGAGGAATCGGATATCGATACTGCCCCGGCCATTCCGGCCTGACCACTTCGATAGGCGGTGACATTCGCGCGGTAGGAATGCGCGCGCGACCTCGGCCGGATATCCGGGGGCCGAGAAGAATTCGAAGCCGTGAATACAGTCTCTGGCATCGAGATATCGGTCACCGAGAACGGAATCCAACCGGCGGATTCGGAGAGTTTGTACTCGATCGTCTCCGACGGGGCCCGGCGGGATCCGCACCGCGCGTTGCTGGGCTGTCCGGACGGGACGGTGCTGACCCGCGCGGAGGTCGACACCCGGGTCCGCGCGCTGGCGGCGGCACTGGCCGAACGTGGTGTGCGGCAAGGGGATCGGGTGGCGATCCTGGGCCGCACGAGTGTGACGTGGGCGCTGCTCGACTGCGCGGTGCTGGCGCTGGGCGCGATCGTGGTGCCGATCTACCCGACGTCCTCGCCCGCGCAGATCGAACACATCCTGACCGACAGCGCCAGTACGGCTTTCGCGGCCGAGACCGACGACGACGCGGTCCGGCTGCTGGCGGCCGGCGCCGATGCGGTGTGGACCTTCCCGCAACTCGGCGACTGGGCCGCGGTCACCGACGCCCCCGAACCGCCGGTCGCCGCCATGCTGGCCGACGACCTGGCGATGCTCGTCTACACCAGCGGCACCACCGGATTGTCCAAGGGCTGCATGATCACCCACCGCAACATGTACACCTCGGCGGCCAACACCGTGCGCCAGACCGGGGCGGTGTTCGGCGGCAGAACCGTGCTGGCCCTGCCGCTTTCGCACGTGTTCGGTCAGACCATGCTGTTCGCCTGCCTGTTCGGCGGCACGGAAACCTATCTGCTGCCGGGGATTCCGGATCTGGTTCCCGCGCTGGCGCGGCTGCGACCGACCTTCCTGCCGCTGATTCCGTACGGGCTGGAGAAGATTCGCAAACACTGCCGCGCGCTGCTCGCCGCGGGCGCGGAGCAGGAGACGGTGACGCGCGGGCTGGAACTGCTGCGACGGCGTGCGGCGGCCCCGCCGGTGGAACCGCTGGCGAGCGCGATGGGCGGGCGGCTGCGGTACGTGATCTCCGGCGGTGCGTCACTGGACGATTCGACGGCCGGGTTCTACGCCGGTGCCGGAGTGGTGATCCTGAACTGCTACGGCCTCACCGAGGCGGCCACCGCCGTCACCGTCAGCGCGCCGGAGACGAACCGGCTCGGCACCGTCGGGCGGCCGATCCCCGGCACCGAGGTCGGCATCGCGCCCGAGGACGGTGAGGTACTGGTCCGCGGTCCGCACGTGACGCCCGGGTACTGGGGCGCGGCGAGCGACCAGCGTCCGGTGGACGACGACGGCTGGCTGCACACCGGCGACATCGGCGAACTCGACGACGGATATCTGCGAATCACGGGGCGCAAGAAGGAGATTCTGGTCACCTCGGGCGGTAAGAACGTCGCCCCGACCCCCCTCGAGGACCGGGTGCGCCTGCATCCGCTGGTGAGCAACTGCATCGTGCTCGGGGACGGGCGCGCGTACGTCACCGCGCTGGTCACCCTCGACGCCGAGCGTGCCGAACGCTGGCGCGCCGAGCATCCGGACCAGGATCCGGCCGCCGCCGTGCGGACCGCCGTGGACGAGGCCAACGCCCTGGTGTCCCGGGCGGAATCGATTCGCGCATTCCGAATCGTGGCCGGGGACTTCACGATTGCGAACGGACTGCTGACCTCGTCGCTGAAACTGCGTCGGGCGGCCATCGCCGAGGCATATGCCGACGATATCCACCAGCTCTACGTTACGCGTGCGTGAACCTGCCGATAATCGTCGAGCAATTTCTCCGTCGCGATAGCCGGGGCCGATCGGCCGATGAATTGCAGTGGCCGCCGGTAGTTATCCGGCGGCATCGCGAACAAACTCGAAATCGGAATTCCTCTAGCGAAAGTGATGGGCACATGTACGACGTCATCGTGGTCGGAACCCGCGTCGCGGGAGCCCCACTGGCCATGCTGCTGGCGCGCAAGGGCTACCGCGTACTCGCCGTGGACCGCGCCACCTTCCCGAGCGACACCGTCTCCACCCACTACGTGCACCAGGCGGGCCTGAGCCTGCTGAAGTCGTGGAGGCTGCTGGACGACCTGGTGGCCACCGGCTGCCCGCCCGTGCGGAACCTGAACTTCACCTACACCGACATCGTGATCAACGGGATGGCCGACCCGTCGGCGGACGGCATCGACGCCGTGTACTGCCCGCGTCGCACCGTGCTGGACAAGCTGCTGGTGGACGCCGCGCGCGCCGCGGGTGCGGAGGTGATCGAGGGATTCACCGTCAGCGCACTGGAATTCGACGGTGACCGGGTCACCGGGCTGCGCGGCCGGGCCGGCGAGGGGCCGGAGCAGAAGTTCGAGGCCAAGCTCGTGATCGGCGCGGACGGGGCGAACTCGACGGTCGCCAAGCAGGTGGGCGCGCAGGTGTACGAGGGCTCGCCCGCCGCGTGCTTCGTGTTCTACTCCTACTACGAGGGCGTCGACTGGGGGATGCAGCACCGCACCGGATTCGGTGAGCAGCAGTTCGCCTCCTGGCCCACCCACGACGGGCTGGCGCTGGTCGCGGTCATGCGCAAGCGCGACCGGTTCCGCGAGTTCCGCGCCGACCCGGATGCCGGACTCCAGGAGATCGTGGACCAGGTGGATCCGGAATACGGTGCGCGCCTGCGGGATACGGGTAAGCGGGTGGAGCCGTTCCGGCCCATGCTGTACCCGGACAACTATCGCCGCCGGTCCTTCGGCCCGGGGTGGGCGCTGGTCGGTGACGCCGGATACCACAAGGATCCGTTCACCGGTTGGGGCATCACCGACGCGTTCAAGTACGCGCAGCTGCTGTCGGATCTGGTGGACGAGAGCCTGTCGGGGGTGCGGCCGTTCGAGCAGACCCTCGCGGAGTACCAGCGCGAGCGTGATGCCCAGAGTGCCAGCACTTACGAACTGACACAGAGCATTTCGGAGCTGTCGCTGACCCCGTACTACGACTCGGTGTTCCGCGCGACCAGCATGAGCCCGGACTACTCGAAGAAGTTCTTCGGGCTGATCGCGGGGCTGTATCCGCCGGACAAGTTCTTCGGTGAGGCCGAGTTGGCCGAGCTGTACGAGAAGGTCGGGTTCCCGGTGGATCGTCGTCACCTGACCCGCGACGCGGGGGTACCGGCGTGAGCGTGGCTTTGACCGCCATCGGCGACAGTTTCGTCGAGGGGCGCGGAGATGTGCGGCCGGACGGCGCTTTTCGCGGTTGGGTGCCGCGGCTGGGCAGTCAGCTCGGGCTGCGCGGCGGGGCCGTCCGCAATCTGGGCACGCACGGCGCGACCACCACGACGCTGGTGCGCGAGCAGCTGCCCGTCGCGGTCTCGGTGCGTTCGGCGGTGTACGGCGTGGTTGTCGGGGTGAACGATCTGGTCAGCGATTACGACCGGAATCGGTTCGCGGACAACCTCACCCGTATCTTCGGCACCCTGAACCAGGGCAGCGCAACAGTTTTCACCGCCACCTACCCGGATATCCCCGCGCGACTGCCGGTTCCGGACCGCTTCCGGGACCTGCTGCGCGAACGGTTCGCCTACGCCAACGCCGTGCTGGCCGAGGTGACCGCCCGCACCGGAACCCTACTGATCGATATCGCGGCCCGCCCGGAGTGGGCGCGACCGGAGATGTGGACCGAGGACGGCCTGCACCCCAGCTCGCTCGGACATCGCGTCTTCGCCGCCGCCGCGGCCGAAGCGATCTCGTCGACCACCGCCACCACCGTGGCCGCCTGACGCGGCCCACCAGGTTCGAGAGGAATCCCTGTGACGGACGACAGACGTCTGGCGCGCGACCCGATCGCGATCGTCGGCATGTCGGGGCTGTTGCCCAAAGCGCACAACCATGTTCAGTTCTGGCAGAACATCGTCGACGGTGTGGATTGCATCGAGGAGGTGCCGCCGTCGCGGTGGAAGCTCGACGACTACTACGACGCCGATCCGTCGACCCCGGACAAGACCTACTCCCGGCGCGGGGCGTTCCTGCCCGATGTGGACTTCGATCCGCTGGAGTTCGGTCTGCCGCCGAATCAGCTCGAGGTCACCAGCACCATGCAGACGCTCAGCCTGGGCGTCGCGCGGGATCTGCTGATCGACGCGGGCGCGGTCGGCTCGGACTGGTACGACGCCGCGAACACCGGCGTCGTGCTGGGTACCACCGGCCCGGTGCCGCTGATGCATCCGCTGGCCGCGCGCCTGTCGACGCCGGTGCTGCTGGAGGCGGCGCGCTCGGTGGGATTGAGCGAGCGGGACGCGGACGCGATCGCGCAGCGGTTCGTGTCGGCTTTCGCGCCGTGGGAGGAGAATTCGTTCCCCGGTCTGCTGGCCAATGTGGTCGCGGGCCGGGTCGCGAACCGGCTCGGCCTGGGCGGGATGAACTGCACGGTCGACGCGGCGTGCGCGGCCTCGCTGGCCGCGATCCGCACCGCGATCGCGGAATTGCAGGACCGTCGCGCGGACATGATGATCACCGGTGGCGTCGACACCGAGAACACCATCTTCATCTACATGTGCTTCAGCAAGGTCGGCGCGCTGTCGCCGACCGGGCGGATCAGCCCGTTCTCCACCGAGGCCAACGGCACGCTGCTCGGTGAGGGCATCACCATGCTCGCGCTGCGGCGGCTGGCGGACGCGCGGCGGGACGGGAACCGGATCTACGCGGTCATCCGCGGGCTCGGATCGTCCAGCGACGGGCGCTCCAAGAGCATCTACGCGCCGCGCGCCGAGGGGCAGCGGGTCGCGCTGGATCGGGCCTACCGGGACGCCGAATGTTCCCCTGCCGATGTGGAACTCATCGAGGCGCACGCCACCGGCACCGCGGTCGGTGACCGGACCGAGCTGACCGCGCTGAGCGGGTTGCTGGCCGAGGCGAGTACCGAATCCCGGTTCGCGGCGCTGGGCAGCGTCAAATCGCAGATCGGGCACACCAAGGGCGCGGCCGGTACTGCCAGCGTGATGAAACTCGCGCTGGCACTGCATCAGAAGGTGCTGCCGGGCACCATCAATGTGGGCGCGCCGAACACCGACTTCGAGTGGGGGACCGCGCCGTTCTACGTCAACACCCGGACGCGGCCGTGGATTCGTGATCCGCAGCGTCCGGTGCGGCGGGCGGCGGCGTCCGCGATGGGGTTCGGCGGCACCAACTTTCATCTCGTGCTCGAGGAGGCCGACGTCGAGCGGTCCGGGCTGGTGCTGCACCAGGTGCCGCGCGCCCAGCTGTGGCACGCCGCGGACGCGGTGAGCCTGGCCGAGGCGGTGCGGTCGGCCGCACCCGGTGACGGCGGCGATATTCCCGAGGGGCACGCCCGGATCGGGTTCGTGGTCATCGATGACGAGCAGGCCGAGCATCTGCGGGAGTTGGCGGCCGAGGAGCTGCTGCGCAATCCGGACGCCCAGGCTTGGGATCATCCGGAGGGCGTCTACTACCGTGCGGCGGCGTTGCCCGAGCGTAAGGTCGGCGCGCTGTTCGCGGGGCAGGGCAGCCAGTACGTCGACATGGGATCGACTGCGGCACTGAACAATCCGCCTGTCGGCGCGGCATTCGACACGGCCAACGCGGCGTTCGCCGAGGCGCCGCGGCGACTGGCGAGCGTGGTGTTCCCGGCGCCGGCGTTCGGCGAGGCCGAACAGGCCGAACAGGAAATCCTGTTGCGCCGCACCGATTTCGCGCAGCCCGCGATCGGCGCGCTGGCGGTCGGGCAGTTCCGGGTGCTGAACGAATTCGGCCTGCGGCCCGACGGCTTGCTGGGGCACAGCTTCGGTGAACTCACCGCGCTGTGGGCGTCCGGGGCGGTGTCCACCGACGACTACTTCACCCTGGCGCGGGCGCGTGGCGCGGCCATGGTCGTGCCCGAGGGGGAGGACGCGGGCGCCATGACCGCGGTCGGTGCGACCCGCGAGGCGGTGGGCGAGCTGATCGCCGGGGTCGAGGACGTGTGGATCTGCAACCACAACGCGCCCGATCAGGTGGTGGTCGGCGGCGGTGCGGCCGGAATCGCCGAGGTGACCGCGCGGGCCGGGGAACGCGGGATCGCGACCCGGGACCTGCCGGTGTCCGGCGCCTTCCACACCCCGTACGTGGCGCACGCGGTGGACCGGTTCGCCGCGGCGGTGGCCGAGGTGCCGATCGGCGCGCCCGCGGTCCCGGTGTACGCGAACTCCGCGGACGCCGAGTACGGCGAGGACATGTCCTCGAACCGGGCCGTACTCACCGGGCAGCTCAGCAAGCCGGTGGAATTCGCGGCCGCGCTGAATGCGATGCGGGCGGACGGATGCACCGTCTTCGTCGAGTTCGGGCCCAAGCAGATCCTGACCTCGCTGGTGCGGCGGACCCTCGGCGACGAGGTGATCGCGATCGCGACGGACTCCGGTCCGATCGGCGACGGGGATCTCACGTTGAAGCGGGCCGCCGTGCGACTCGCGGTGCTGGGCTTCGACATTCGCGGGATCAACCGGTATGCCGCGCCCGAACCCGTTGCGCCGTCGCGGCGGGGGATGACCGTGACCCTGTCCGCGCCGGAGTATGTGCCCGACACCCGCCGGGCCGCCCACGCCGCGGCCCTCGAGGACGGTTACGTGGTTTCCGCCCTCGCGTCCCAGCCTGTCGCCGCGCAGTCGATCGCCGGATCGGTGACGCCGGTCCCCGCAGCGGTCGCGCAGGTCTCGAACGGCGTTGTGCCGCATGACGATATCGCCCCTGTCGCCGAGCCGGCCCCGGTCCGCTCGGCCGAACCTCCGGAGAGTTTCGTGTCATCCCAACCGTCCCATCGCGATGCCGCCGCCGCGGATTACACCGCCCTGGACTCCGCGCTGGTGCAGCATCTGGACACGCACCGCCAGTACCTCGACGGCCAGTTGGACCTGGCACGCACCCTGGCCGGTGCGCTCGCCCAGGGTGGGCTGGACGAGGGCACGGTCCGGGCCATCGAGGCGGTGAAGGAACACGGAATCGCCATCAGCGACAGTCACTCTCACGCGAGTGCGGTGCTGGCCCAGTTGGCCGGTCTGGAAAGTGGGGTGGAAGTCACACCCTCGCATCGTGTTTCGGCGGTGACGCGGCCCGCGCCACGTGCTCTGGCCGCATCGCCGGTAGTGGAAAGTCCGGTGCGGCAGTCGGTTCCGGCGGTGGCCGCATACGCGCCGGAGCCGGTCCAGGTGGCGGTTGCCCCTGCTGTTCCGGCCACCAATGGCACCGCTTCGGTCGCCGGCGTGTCCGACAAGGCCGTGTCCAACGGTGTGAACGCTCCGGCCGCCGAGCCCGCTACGGATGTGGCGGCTTTGCGTCGAGCGTTGCAGGAAGTGGTTGCCGACAAGACCGGTTATCCGGTCGAGATGGTCGATCCCGCAATGGATCTCGAAGCAGACCTGGGCGTCGACTCGATCAAGCGGGTACAGGTGATCGGCGCTTTGCAGGAGCGTTTCCCGCATCTGCCGAGCCTTGGGCCTGAGCAACTGGGCACCCTGCGCACCCTGGAGCAGGTGGCGACGCTGCTGGCCGGTACCGAGACTCCAGCCGCTGCCTCCGCTCCCACGAGTGCGGCCTCTGCGAGCGGTGCGACGACCGACGAATTGCGTCGCGCTCTACAGGAGGTCGTCGCCGACAAGACCGGTTATCCGGTCGAGATGGTCGACCCCGCAATGGATCTGGAAGCGGATCTGGGTGTGGATTCGATCAAGCGGGTGCAGGTGATCGGTGCCCTGCAGGAGCGGTTTCCGCACCTGCCGAGCCTCGGCCCGGAGCAGTTGGGCACGCTGCGCACGCTGGATCAGGTCGCCGATGCGCTCGGTGGACCGGCCGCTCCTGGCGTGGCCCCTGCCGACGGACTTTCGGCGGACGAACTTCGCTCCGCGCTCACGGAACTGGTCGCCGAGAAGACCGGCTATCCGGTCGAGATGGTCGATCCCGCAATGGATCTGGAAGCGGATCTGGGCGTCGACTCGATCAAGCGGGTGCAGGTGATCGGTGCGCTCCAGGAGCGATATCCCGATCTGCCCAGTCTCGGGCCGGAGCAACTGGGGACGTTGCGCACGCTGGATCTCATCGCGGCCCGGCTGGCCGACCTCTCCGGTGGTGATGCGGACCCAAAAGCTGAGGCCGCGGCGGGTGCGCCGCGGCACGCCGTCGAACTGATCACCGTCGCGCCGGTGGACGCGCTGGTCGATCCCTATCCCGCCGCCGCTTTCGCGGTGGTGCTCGGGATCGGTGCCGACACCGAGTCCGATTGCGCCGCGCTCGTCGTCGCACTGCGGGAGCTGGGGTGGACCGTCCGGCGCACCACCGACCTCGACACGCTGGCCGCCGATCCGGTGGACGCGGTCGTCGTGGTCGCCGGAGCCGGTGCGGAATGGCAAGCGGCACAAGATGTTCTGACCGAGACCATCGTGGCCGCCGGTCGCGCGGTTCCGGTGCTGCGGCAGGCCACGCAACGCGCGGCCTTCGTCACGGTGACCCGGCTCGACGGGGAACTGGGCTATCGCGGGGACCGGGATCCGGTGTCCGTGCTGCTCGGTGGCATCGGCGGCGTCGTCAAGACGGTCGCGGCCGAGGAGCCCGCGCTGTTCTGCCGGGCGCTGGACATCGATCCGGCGGTGGACGCGGCGACCGCGGCCGCCCGGGTGGTGGCCGAATTGTTCGACGCCGCAACCGATACCGCCGAGATCGGCATCGACGCGGCGGGCGTGCGCCGCGCGCCGGTGCCCAGCAGACACGCATCCGCGTCAACGGTGACGTGGGTGGATCCGGACCGTGCTCCGGACCCGACAACGTTGTCGGCCGACGATGTCCTGCTGGTCACCGGCGGCGGGCGCGGTGTGACCGCGCTGTGTGTGCTCGCGCTTGCCGAGCGCAGTCCGGCCCGGTTCGTGCTGCTGGGGCGGACCGAACTCACCCCGGAGCCGGAATGGGCTGCGGGCGTGGCGGATTCGGAGTTGAAGACGGCCGCCGTGCGTGCCCTGGCGGGTACCGGCATCACGCCGCGCGAGATCGACCGGAACTGTGCCGAGGTGCGGGCGGTGCGTGAGATCCGTGCCACCCTGGCCGCACTCGGTGATCGCGCGGAGTACGCGGCGGCCGATGTGACCGACGCCGCGGCCGTCCGGGCGGCGGTCGAACCGTGGCGGGACACGCTCACCGGGATCGTGCACGGTGCGGGAGTGCTCGCCGATTCGATGATCGCGGACAAGACCGCGGCATCGGTGACCCGGGTGCTGCGCCCGAAGCTCGCGGGCCTCGCCGCCGCCCTCGCGGTGGTGGCGCGGCCGCGGCATCTGGTGCTGTTCACCTCGGTCGCCGGACTGTTCGGCAATGCCGGGCAGGCCGATTACGCGGCGGCGAACGAGGCGCTGTGCCGGTTCGCGACGAGCTGGCGCACCCGGCATCCGGACTGCCACTGCGTCGCGATCGACTGGGGCGCCTGGGACGGCGGTATGGTCACGCCCGAACTGCGCCATCACTTCCTGGATCGCGGAATCCCTTTGCTGGCACCGGAAACAGGGGCCACGGCCTTCGCCGAACAGTTCACGCCGGAGCGTCGCGCCGACACCGTGGTACTGGTGGGTGAGGCGGTGGCGCTGTCGAGCGCGGCACCCGCACCGGCACCGGCACGGGTGCGGCGTGTGCTCGCCGGGCTCACCGAGGAGCCGGTGATCGCGGCGCACCGCATCGGTGAGCACATCGTGCTGCCCGCGACCTTCGCCCTCGGTGCGCTGATCAATGTGACCGAACGCCGGTTGCCCGGGTTCACGGTCACCGCTGCGCACGATTTCGAGGTGGTCAAGGGCATCGTCTTCGATCATCCGGTGGACGAGGTCGACATCGTCGTCGAACCCGCTGATACGGCCGGTGATTCGAGCACGCTGGACGTGCGCATGGTGAGCGGCCGTACCACGCACTACCGGGCCACGCTGGTGTGCACTCGAGCGGCGGACGGTTCACCTCGGGTCGCGGTGCCGAGCGGCCCCGGGGCCGATGCGGCATGGATCTACCGGGACGGCGTGCAGTTCCACGGCCCGGCCCTGCAAGGCGTACGCCGGGTGCACAGCGCCTCGGATTCCGCGATGGTCTTCGAATGTGCCCTGCCCGCAACGCGAATCGCCGCGGGCTCGTACGGCGGGCGGCTACATGATCCGGTCTGCGCGGACCTGATCCTGCAATGCCCGCCGGTACTCGGTCACCGGTTGCTCGGCGCGGCCTGCCTGCCGCTGGGTATCGGTAAGGCCGAGTACTACCGGCGACTGCCGACGGGCGAGCCGTTCCTGGTCGTGGTCGACAATCCGCGCGGCGGATCGTTCGACATCACCATCGACGCGACCGCGACCGATCTGAACGGCACGGTGTTGCAACGGTTCTCGGGCGTCACCGTGGTGACCACCCCGGACCTGACGGAGAAGTTCCGAACCTCGGTGAGGCAGTGGCAGAAATGACAGTACTGGAGTTCGACGGTATCGCCTTCGACCCGACGAGCACGTCGAGTGCCGCGGTCGAGTCGGCAGACCGGTCCCCGGCGGCGGTCCCCGGCCCCACATCGGCCGTGCCCGTAGCACCGCCTGCGATCCGGAATCCCTCGCCCGCAACATATCCCGGCGCATCGAACGTATTGGCGGAGATTCGCGCCGGGGTGGTCGACGCCCACCGGGCCGCACTGGACGCGCAGCTCGCGGTGCAGCGTGCACTGTGGGAGCGCGCCCGCTCGGGCGGATCCTCCACTGCCGCAGCGTATCCGTACGCTGCGGCAGTGCGGGCTGTCCCTGCGGTACCGGGCGAGCGGATCGTGACGGGAGTATCTGCGCCGAATGAAGGGCTGGAATCGGCTGGAGCGGAGGCGATCCCAACACGTGGGATGCCGCTCGGGTCGACGGCAGCGACTCACTCGATCGGGACGGCGGCACCCACGGCAGCGGGGACAGCGCCGCTGGTGTCGGACGTGACGGCGGGGTCGGCATTGGGCGGGGCGGCGGCACCGATGCCGGCCGGGCCGCATGCGTCTACAGCCGGACTTACCGCAGGTATGGCGGCCGGCGTGTCGATCGCCGCCGAGGACGCCTTCAAACCGCTGGCTCGTTCCGCACGCACCACTCTCGACCGGACTGCGCTCGAGCAACTCACCCGAGGCGAGGTGACCGAGGTGTTCGGTCCGGCATACCGGCGGGCGGGCACGGTGTCGGCGGTTCGCCTGGCCGCCGCGCAGCCGTTGGTCCTGACGCGGGTCGAGGCGTTGGAATTGCGCGGTGGTAACGGAAAAGGTCGGCTGGCAGCCGAATTCGAGGGTGATGTGCGGGCGGCGGCGGTACAGGCCGCCGAGGTGTTCGCGATCTTCACGGGTATGCACCTGTGCCTGTCCGGCTGCACGCTGACCGCCGTGGTCGAGGGTGTGGACGGCACGGGCGCGGGGCGGATCGAACTGGTCGTCGGTGATGTCGACCTGATTCCCCGGCCGCACGTGGAGGCCATCGCGCACACCGCCGCCGGAACACTCACGGTGACGGTGACGGCCGGGGAACCCACCGGTGCCGGAGTAGGTCCGGGTGCGGTCTCAACGGGCTTGCTGCTCAACGAATTTCACATGGTGCACCTCTCGCGTGGCGATCAGGCCATCGCGATGGGCCCGGAATTCGCGGAGTACACCGGGGTCCGTGCGACCCGGCTGCCGACCGGTGGACTGCTGCTGGTGGACCGGGTGATCACTTCCGACGGCGCCCGCGGCGTCCTCGAGGGCGTCTCCTACACCAGCGAATACGACTCACCGGCCGATTCCTGGTACTACGGCGACACCGCCAACGATTCCATGCCGCACTTCGTCTACATGGAGACCTCATTGCAGGCGGCGCTGCTGATGGGCTACTACGCCGGTCCGACGCTGACCCAGCCGGGCACCACGCTGAGCCTGCGCAACCTCGGCGGCAGCGCACGGGTACTGCGCCGGATCGACCTGCGGGACAAGACGATTCAGCAATTCTCGCGCCTGCTGTCGACCACGCTGCTGCCCGGATCCTCATTGCAGACCTTCGACTACACGCTCGCGGTCGACGGCGAGCCGTTCTATGTCGGCGAGACCATGTTCGGCTACTTCAGCGACGAGGCCCTGGCCAATCAGACCGGCCTCGACGCGGGCCGCTCGGTGCCCAGCTGGCGGGCCGAACATCCGCGGGTTCCGGCCCGGGTGATCGACGTGGCCGCGCGCCGCGCCGATCCGGCCGCACCGCTGTGCGCCCGCGATACGCTGGCGCTTATCGACCGTGTCGAGGTGATCGACGACGGCGGCAGATATCAGGCCGGGTACCTGCACTCGCTACGCGAGATCGACGGCACAGATTGGTATTTCGCGCGTCACTTCCATCTCGATCCGGTGATTCCGGGCTCGCTCGGGGTGGAGTCGGTGATCCACGCGGTGCAGGCGTGGATGCTCGACGCGGGATTCGCGGCGGGGATGACCGATCCGGTGTTCCGCATTCCGTGCGGTATCGAATTCTCCTGGCGTTATCGCGGACAGTTCCTGCCCAGCGACGGCACCGTGGAACTCGAGGCGCACATCAAGCAGGTGTGCCGGGAAACGCACACCGTCACCGTGGTGGTGGACGGTTCGCTGTGGAAGCCGGGCCTGCGCATCTACGAACTCACCGATCTCGCAATCGAACTCGCCGACCGGGCGGTGCTGCCGTGAGCGTCGCCATGCGGTCGGGCGCGCGCGGCCACAGTCCCCACGGGCGGAGAAAACCGGCATCCGGTGCCGGAGGCAGGACGGAACGGCCATGACGACCTTCGGGACTCCCGCGCTCGCCGAGAGCGAGGCGGACATCTCGGCGATACTGCTGGATCTGGCGATACCCTGCTGGGTGGTCCGGCACGAGGGCCGGACCGGGGTGACCTCCTCCCAGGCGCTGGCGGTGCGCTCGCAGATCCTCACTGCCGTCGGCCCACTGCCGCCGGAACGGCTGGGCGACAGTGCCTTCCGGGCGGCACACGGCGTGCGCGCCGCCTACGCCGCGGGCGCGATGGCCAACGGGATCGCCTCGCCCGCCCTGGTGGCCGCCATGTCGCGGGCGGGATATCTGGCCTCCTACGGCGCGGCCGGGGTGACACCGGCGGTGGTGGACGCCGCGCTGGGCGAACTCGGCCGCACGCTGTCCGGAAATCCGTTCGCCTGCAATCTGATTCACAGCCCCTCCGAACCCGCGCTGGAACGCGCCATCGTCGATGCCTGCCTGCGGCACGGCGTGCGGTGCGTGGAGGCGTCGGCGTTCATGGACCTCACCACCGAGGTGGTGCGGTACCGCGCGGCCGGGCTCGCGGTGGACCGGCAGGGCAATATCGAACGCCGACATCGGTTGATAGCCAAGGTATCCCGGGTGGAGGTCGCCGAACTGTTCCTGCGGCCCGCCCCCGCGCGGCTGCTCGCGGTCCTCACCGAACGCGGTGAGATCACCGCCGAGCAGGCCCGGCTGGCCGCGCGGATTCCGATGGCCGACGACATCACCGCCGAGGCCGATTCCGGCGGACACACCGACCGCCGCCCGCTCACGGTGCTGTTCCCGGAGATCGTCGCGGCCCGCGACCGGATCGCCCGCGACCTGCCCGACGTGGCGGCGGTGCGGATCGGCGTGGGCGGCGGGATCGGCACCCCGGACGCGGTCGCCGCGGCCTTCGCGCTCGGCGCGGCCTACGTGGTGACCGGCTCGGTGAACCAGTCCTGCCGCGAGGCCGCGCAGTGCGACCACACCAAGAAGCTCTTGGCCGCAGCCGAATTCGCGGACTGCACGATGGCCCCGTCCTCGGACATGTTCGAGCTCGGGGTACAGGTGCAGGTGCTGCGCCGGGGCACCATGTTCGCCGCCCGCGCGCAGCGGCTCTACGACCTGTACCGGGCGTACGGCGGACTCGACGACATTCCCGCCGAGCAGCGGTCGGACCTGGAGCGGACCGTGCTGCGCCGGCCGGTGGACGATATCTGGCGCGACTGCGTCGAATTCTTCACCGAGCGCGATCCGGCGCAGCTGGCCGGCGCCGCGCAGGACCCGAAACACCGGATGGCCCTGGTGTTCCGGTGGTATCTCGGGCTGTCGTCGGGGTGGAGCATCCGCGGCGAGGCCGACCGCGCCGCGGACTATCAGATCTGGTGCGGCCCGGCGATGGGCGCGTTCAACACCTGGGTGGCGGGCACCTACCTGGCCGCCCCCAGCCACCGCTACGTCGCGGATGTCGCCGACGAATTGATGTGCGGCGCGGCGTACCTCACCCGCGTGGCCCAGCTGCGGACCGCCGGGGTCCGGCTGCCCGCGGCCTGCACCCGCTACGTGCCTCGGCCTCTGGAGGATCGATGACCATACTCGAGACCCGCCCGGCCACATCCAACGCCTGGATGCGGTGCCCCGGTTGCGGCGACATGATCTACCGCAAGCGTTACGACCGCGCCGACCGGGTGTGCCCGGAGTGCGACAGCCACGGCCCGCTCACCGCCGACGAGCGCATCGCCCTGCTGCTGGACGCGGATTCCGCCGAGCAGATCGTGACCGCGCCGACGATCCCGGATCCGTTGCGGTTCACCGACACTCGCGACTATCCCGCACGGCTGGCCGACGCCCGGCGACGCACCGGGATGTCGGATGCGGCCCGCTGTGTGCGCGGCCGGATGGGCGGCGTCCCGGTCGTACTGGTCGTGCTGGACTTCCGCTTCTTCGGCGGCAGCCTGGGCGCGGCGGTGGGGGAGGCGGTGACCACGGCCGCCGAGACCGCGCTCGCCGACCGCGCCCCGCTCGTCATCGTCAGCGCCTCCGGCGGCGCCCGGATGCAGGAGGGCATCCTGGCGCTCATGCAGATGGCCAAGACCAGCCACGCACTACAGCGGCTGGACGAGGCCGGAGTACTGACCGTCTCGGTCGTCACCGACCCCACCTACGGCGGCGTGGCGGCCTCCTTCGCCACCTCCACCGACATCATCATCGCGGAACCCGGTGCGCGCCTGGGCTTCGCGGGGCCCCGGGTGATCGCCCAAACCATCGGCGAAACCCTGCCCGAAGGCTTCCAAACCGCCGAATTCCTCCTCGCCCACGGCTGCATAGACCTCATCTGCCACCGCAACACCCTCCGCGACCGGCTCACCCGCCTGGTCGCGACGACCGTCCGTGAAGCGGCGGAAGATATTGCAGCACAGTCAAATATGTCGACCACGATGGGCTTCTGTGAGTCCTCGGTGAACGTGTCGCCCGATACGTCGGCGCAGCCGGGCTCCTCGGCGGAGATGCCCGGAGAGCCACGGGCGACCATTGCGGTCGGCATGCAGGCCGAGCCGGGTTCGGAGGTTGCGGCAGGCTTTCACGATGACGTTGTGGTGCAACCGGACTCGTCGGGTGCACGCGACATGGTGGAGCAGTTCGGTCGGCTGGGTGAGATGCCCGAGGACGAGTCGGCCGATGCGTCGCGGCAGCCCGATCCGCTCGTGGTGACCGATCCTGACTCGGTGGCCGAACGGGATCCCTGGGAATGTGTGAGGGCCGCACGGGAATTGGGCCGGCCGACGACATTGGACTACCTTGCCGGTGCCTTCGATGAATTCATCGAACTGCACGGGGATCGGCTCGCCGCCGACTGCCCGGCATTGATCGCGGGCCTGGCGCGGCTGGACGGTAAGCCGGTGGTCGCCATCGGCACCCAGAAGGGCCACACCGCAGCCGAATTGACCCGGCACAACTACGGGATGCCCACTCCGGCGGGGTATCGCAAAGCGGCGCGACTCGCGCGGCTGGCGGCCAAGCTGGAGTTGCCGGTGGTCACCCTGATCGACACCGCCGGTGCCTATCCGGGCGTGGCCGCGGAGGAGAACGGTCAGGCGGTGGCCATCGCCGAGTCCCTCAAACTCTTTGCCGGACTTGATGTCCCGGTGGTGGCCGTGATCACCGGTGAAGGCGGCAGCGGTGGGGCGCTGGCGCTCGGCGTGGCCGATCGGGTGCTGGTGTGCGAGAACGCCGTCTACTCGGTGATCAGTCCGGAAGGGTGCGCGTCGATCCTGTGGAAGGACGCCGCCGCTGCCCCGCGTGCGGCCCGCGCGCTGCGGGTGGACTCCGGATCACTGCTGCGGTTGGGCGTCGCCGACGCCGTACTGCTCGAACCGCCCGGCGGCGCGCACCGCGATCCGGTCGCGATGATCGGCCGGGTGCGCACCGCGGTCACCCGGATGCTGTCCACCTTGCGCGCGCTTTCGCCCGACGAGCTGTCCGAGGCCCGCTACCAGCGCTTCCGCGCCTTCGGCCGCGTGAGTGCCGACGGGCCGGACGCCACCACCACGACCCCTGACGCGTAACCCGAGGAGATGCGATGACCGACACCGTCACCACCGAGACCATCGGCCGCGCCGTGGACGCGACCGCCGCCGACCGCACCCTCACCGTGCTCACCCGGCACGCCCTGGGCGTGCGCTCGGCCTCCACCGCCACCTCCGTGACCGTCGCGAACGGCCCGGTCTCGCTGCGGATCAGCTGGGACGCGGATACGGCGACCGAGCCGAATGCCACACCGCCCGCCGGGACCGTGCCGCAGCCCGCGCTCGCCACCGCCGAACCGGCGCACGTCGAGACCACCAGCCCCGCAGACACATTCACCATCACCACCGAAACCGTCGGCGTCTTCTACCGCGCCACCGAGCCCGGCGCGGACCCGTTCGTCAGCGAGGGCGATCCGGTGCGCGTGGGCCAGCAGGTCGGCATCGTCGAGGCGATGAAGCTGATGATCCCGGTGATCGCCGAGCAGGAGGGCCGGGTGGTGCGGTTCCTGGCCGAGAACGGCGACGCCGTCGAACACGGTCAGGGCCTACTGGTCCTCGAGGTGGTGCGGTGACCGCCCGCCCGATCGGCAAGCTGCTGGTCGCCAATCGCGGCGAGATCGCGGTGCGGATCATCCGCACCTGCGCCGAACTCGGAATCCCCACGGTCGCAGCGTATTCCGCCGCCGACCGGGACAGCGCCGCGGTGCGGCTGGCCGACGAACGCATTCGCATCGGCCCCGGCCCCGCCAAACGCAGCTACCTCTACATCCCGGCGATCATCGAGGCGGCCCGCGCCACCGGGGCCGACGCCATCCACCCGGGCTACGGATTCCTTTCGGAGAACCCGGATTTCGCGGAGGTGTGCGAGAGCGAGGGGCTGGTCTTCGTGGGCGCACCGGCCCCGGTGATGGCCGAACTGGGCGACAAGTCCAGCGCCCGCGCGTTGATGACGGCGGCCGGACTGCCCCTGCTGCCCGGCAGCCGCGACCCGATCGACGCGGTCGAGGACGCCGAGGCGCTGGCCGACGAGATCGGCTATCCGGTGATCATCAAGGCCGTCGCGGGCGGCGGCGGCCGCGGTATGCGGGTGGTGCGCGACCACGCCGATTTCGCCGCGGCCTGGCAGGAGACCAGGGCCAATGCCGCCGCAGTCTTCGGCGACGGCCGCCTGTACGTCGAGCGTTACCTGGACTCCGCGCGGCACGTGGAGGCGCAGATCCTCGCCGACACCCACGGCACCGTCGTACATCTGGGCCTGCGCGACTGCTCCCTGCAACGCCGCCACCAGAAACTCGTCGAGGAGTCACCCGCGCCGGGCCTGTCCCCGGAACTCGTCGAGCGCATCGGCGCGACGGCCGTGCGCGGCGCCGAGGCGGTCGGCTACGTCGGCGCGGGCACCTTCGAATTCCTGCTCGCCCCCGACGGCCGGTTCTACTTCATGGAGGTGAATTGCCGTCTGCAAGTGGAACATCCGGTCACCGAGATGGTCACCGGCCTGGATCTGGTTGCCGAACAGCTGCGCATAGCGGCGGGGGAGCGCCTGTCGATCCCGCCCGCTGCGGCCCACCCGAACGGCGTGTCGATCGAATGCCGGATCAACGCGGAGGACCCGCGCCGCGAATTCGCCCCGGCCCCGGGCACTCTCACCGAATGTGTGCTGCCCGGCGGCCCGTTCGTGCGGGTGGACACCCATATCGAGACCGGGTATTCGATTCCGCCGCACTATGATTCGCTGCTGGCGAAGATCGTGGTGTGGGCCCCGACCCGGGACGCGGCCATCGCGCGCATGCGACGTGCGCTGGCGGAGACCAGGATCGACGGCCGCGGCGTCGCCACCACCACCGAATTCCTGCACGACATCCTCGACCATCCCCGCTTCCGGGCGGGCGAACACGACACCGCGCTCATCGGCTCGCTCACCACGCCGGTCGCGACGCGCTGAGACCGAACGAATCGGGGCCGGTCCGGGAATCTCCCGGACCGGCCCCGATTCCGTTGTCCCCGTACGTGATCCGCGCTATTTCAACCCGGACCGCACGAAGGCGTTGACGATCTGCCGCTGCAACACCAGATACAGCACCATCACCGGCAGACACGCCAGACTGGCCACCGCCATCATCGGCCCCCACTGATCCTGCTCGGCACTGCTGAGGAAACTCCGCAGGCCCAGCTGCAACACCCCGTTGGACTTGCGCAGCACCACCGCGGGCCAGAAATACTCGTTCCACTCGTTGATGAACAGCAGAATCGCCAGCGCGGCCAGCGCGGGCCGCAGATTCGGCACCACCACGGTCCACAGGATCGACCAGGACGAGCGCCCGTCCATCTTCGCCGCCGCCACCAACTCCTTCGGAAACGCCGCCAGATGCTGCCGCAGCAGCAGCACCGCCAATGCCGAACACAATGTCGGCAGCACCACGCCGACCAGCGTGTTCAGCAACCCCAGCTGATTGAGCAGGATGTAGTTGGGCAGCATGGTCACCTGGAACGGCACCAGCCAGGTCCCGACGAACGCCAGGTACAAGATCCGTTGCAGCGGAAAGGTGTACATGGTGAACGCGTACGAGGCCAGCAGCGCCACCAGCAGTTGCCCGGCCGCGGACAGCGCGGCGATGAAGAACGTATTCCCGATCAGCCCGAGCACATCGACCTGACGAGCGGCATCGAGGTAGTTCGCCGTGGACAGCGGCCAGGGGATCGGCGACAGCGACCACACGTCCTGCGGCCGCCGCAACGCCGTGGCGAACAACCAGTAGATCGGGAACGCGCACAGCAGCGCCGTCACCGCCAGCAGCAGATGGCTGCCGGCGCCGCGCAGGCGGTCAATCATCATGGAAGGACACCCTTTCCGAGACCCACACCAGCACCCCGGCCACCATCCCGAACCCGAGGAACAGCAGCACCCCCGCCGCCGCGCTGAGCCCGGCGTCGAAACTGTGGAAGGCGTAGTCCCACAACAGGTAATAGATATTCGTGGTGGACTGCGTCGGCCCGCCCTGGGTGAGGGTGTCGATCAGCGGGAAGGTCAGCACCGGGCTGAGCAGCACCGTGGTCAACGTCAGGAACAGCAGCGTCGGCGTCAGCAGCGGCAGGGTGATCCAGCGCAGGATCTGCCCGGGCCGCGCGCCGTCCACCCGGGCCGCCTCGTCGTAATCCCCACTGATACCGGCGAATCCGGCCCACACCACCAGTACCGCGAACCCCAGCAATTGCCAGCCGGTGATCACGATGATCACCCACGGCGCACTGGACGGCTCGTACACCCAGTTGCGATTCGACCCCAGCGCCCGATCCACCGCGCCGCTGCCGGGATTGAGCAGCCAGCGCCACACCGCGGCGGCCGCGACCGGCGCGACCAGGAACGGCGCGAAGACGAATGCCTGGTAGACGGTGCGCGCCCGCTCGGACACCCGCCGCGCGGCCAGCGCGAGCAGCAGCGGCAGCACCACCGTGAACGGCAGCAGCCCGAGAATGAGCACGGCGGTGCGCCCGATGGAGTCGGTGAACGACGGAAGATCCAGCAGCCGACGGTAATTCGACATCCCCACCGCCTCGGCCGGTGAGGTGGGCAGCAGATTCCACGAGTACGTCGAGAGCTGCACCGCCTGCACCAGCGGCCGATAGGTCCACACCACCAGCAGCACCAGCGCCGGCGCCAGGTACAGATACGGCACGGCGCGCCGCCCCGCCCGGCGAAGGGCAGAGCGGCGCGCCGGAACCGACTGGGCCGCAACAGTTTCGGGTTGCGACTCGGCGGTGGTGTCGATGACCAGCATCACTGCTGTTCGGCGGCCGACGCCGCCAGCTGAGCGAGTATCTCGGACTGCGGCCGGTCGTAGACCACCGACACCGGAGTCGCCTCCACCGCCGTGGCCACGAACGCCGAACCCACCACATCGATGCGGCTGTAACCGAATCCGCTGATGCCGCGGTGCCGTCCTTCCGGCGCCATCGGGTCGAGCCGATAGGCCACCGCCGGTCCCAACCACACCGGGATCCCGGCCAGCGACGAGGCCGCCGTGAAGTGGTTGTGCCCGCACACGATCATCCGCACGTCGGTGCCGACGACGACCGCCGCCAGTTCCTCGGCCCGCTGGAGTTTGAGCACCTCGGCCGCCGGATTCGCGGACGGAATCGGCGGATGATGCAGCACCAGCAACGTGCCGCGCGGCGCGGGCGTGCTCAATTGCGCTGCGAGCCACTCCAATTGGTCCGCGTCGAGATGGCCGTTGTGGCAACCCTGGCTCGAGCTGTCCAGCGCGACGATCCGCAACCCCTCGACCATGACGACCGAATCGTGCGGCTGCTCCGGATCCAGGCCCTCGGCGTCCATACCGAGCAACTCCACGCCGAACGCGACCCGCTCGTCGTGATTGCCCATGGCGTAGACGACCGCCGCGCCGAGTTCGGCCGCCACCGGTTCCACGGCCGCGGCCAGCCGCCGGTACGCCTCGGGCGACCCGTTGTCGGTGAGATCGCCGGACAACACCAGCGCGTCGATTCGTGTCCCGTTGCGCAACCCGTCCAGCACGACGTTCAGATTCGCCATCGTGTCGACGCAGCCGTGCAGCAGTTCCCCGGCGGCGCGGATGTGGGTGTCGGTCAGCTGGATGATGGTGAGCGTGTTCATGACGCGGGCAGCAGTCGTGCACCGGCCTGCTGGGCGGTGCTGAGGGTGGAGCGGGCGTCCTTGCCCTGGAACACCACCGATTCGACGGCGTCCATCATGTTGTCCCGGATCTGGAGATAGTTGGCGCCCGGCATGGACACCCACGGCTCCATCCGCTCGAGCTGCGCGACGTTCGGCGTGACCAGCGGGTTCTGCTCGGCCCAGGGCCGCAGGCCGTCGGGGTCGTCGAGCAGGCCGGTGCGCAGCGGCAGGTAGCCGATGCCCTTGGAGATCATGGTGAACGCCTCCGGACTGGTGAGGAACTTGATCAACTCCCACGCGGCGCGCTGCTTGGCCGGGTCGTTGGACAGAATGTGCAGTCCCGCACCGGAATTCGTGGGGACCGTGGGCTTGCCGTCGAAGCTGGGCATTTGCGCGTCGCGCAGATCCCACTTGCCCTTCGCGCCCTTCTCGAACACGCCCTGCACCGAACTGGTCTCCAGGATCATCCCGACGTCACCGCGCGCGAAACCCTCGTAACCCTGCTTCTGGTCGAGCTTGGGCATCACGCCGCTCGCGACCAGCTGCTGCCCGAACTGCGCGACCTGCACCGCGGGCGCGTCGGCGTAGGTGAGCGTCTTGCGATCCGCGGAGATCACCCGGCCGCCGTTGGAGCGGACCATCGACTGGAAGCACCAGTCCTTCGCGGTCTTGGTCAGGCAGTCGATGTAGACCCCGCCCTTACCGGTCTTGTCCACGATGGCGCGCGCGGCGTCGGAGACCTGCTGCCAGGTGGTCGGCGGCGTGGCCGGATCCAGTCCGGCCTGCTGGAACAGCGAGGCGTTGTAGTACAGCACCGGCGTGGAGAACACGAACGGGACTCCGTAGGTGTGCCCGTCCCAGTCGTCGAGCGTGCGGGCGCGCGCCGCGTAGGGGTACTTCGGTCCGTCGAACTCGGCCTGCACCTCCTGCTTGCCGACCAGTTCGTCCAGCGGCTTGGCGCCCAGCTGGTGGATGGTGAAATCCAGGTCGCTGAAACCCAATTGGGCGACGTCCGGCGGGGTGCCCGCGGCCATCTGGTTCTGGATGCTGGAGATGGTGTCGGTCGCCGGGTTGGGGCTGTTGCCCTGCGGCTTCTGCGCGGTGACCTTGATATTCGGATGTTCCTTGGAGAACGCGGCGATCAGCGCGTTGAAGGTGTCGGTCCACGATCCGGCCAGGCCGTAGTTGTAGGACTCGAACACGATCGACACCTGCTGATCCGGCTTCAGCTGCGGGATCTGCGCGACGCTCGTCGCGGTGGTGCCTCCGGTGGTGCCGCCGATACCACCGCAGGCGCTCAATGCCAGGGTGCAGGCGAGTACCAGGCCCAGGACGGGCATGGTGCGTTTCACGGTTTCTCTCCTCATCGAGTGGTGGCTGAGTCAGGGGACCGGCACGACGGGACGGGCGTCCTCGGGTGCGGCCGGGATCTCGGACTGCTGCGGGCGCAGTCGCAGTCCGGATTCGGGATCGAACAGGTGGATGCGGTCGGGCGCGACCCGGGCGCCGATCTGCGCGCCGACCGCGACTCCGGCCGGACGCGCGACCCGCGCGCACAGCGACAGCTCGCCGATCGAGAAGTGCACCAGCTCTTCGCTGCCCAGATTCTCGACCATGGTCACGGTGCCGCGGATGTCGGTGGCGTCGGCGTCCAGGAGCAGATGTTCCGGACGGACGCCCGCGACGACCGGTTGCTCGTCGGTGTCCGGGTCGTCCTCCGACGCGAAAATGCCCAGGGCGGTGTCGATTCCGTCGGCGATCACCCGCAACTCGCCGTCGCGCTCGCGCGCCACGGCGGGAAACAGATTCATCGGCGGCGACCCCAGGAATCCGGCCACGAAGACCGACCGCGGCCGGTCGTACAGCTCCTCGGGCGCGCCCACCTGCTCGACCCGGCCCGCGTTCAGCAGCGCGATCCGGGTCGCCATCGTCATCGCCTCGACCTGGTCGTGCGTGACGTACAGGAAGGTCGCCCCGAGCCGCCGATGCAGCGCGATCAGTTCGGCGCGGGTGGCGCTGCGCAGTTTGGCGTCCAGATTCGAGAGCGGTTCGTCCATCAGGAACGCGCCAGGATCGCGAACCATGGCCCGCGCCAACGCGACTCGCTGCCGCTGGCCACCGGACAGCGCGGCCGGGCGGCGACCCAGCAACTCGTCCAGTTGCAGCGTGGCGGCCACCTCGGCGACCCGCTCGCGGATCCACGCCCGCCGCCGCCGACGGGCCCGCAGCGGGAACGCGATGTTCTGCGCGACGGTCAGGTGCGGATACAGCGCGTAACTCTGGAACACCATCGCCAGATCCCGGCGTTGCGCCGGGGCGTCGGTGATATCGTTGCCGTCCAACAGGATTCGACCCGAACTGGGTTCCTCCAGTCCCGCGATCATGCGCAGCAGCGTCGATTTACCGCATCCGCTGGGGCCGAGCAGCACCAGGAATTCACCGTCCGCGATGTCCAGGCTCACCTCGTCCACGGCGGAGGTGCCGCCGAACCGCTTGGAAACCGCCTCGAGGCGTAGTCCGGCCACCTAACGCTCCTCGGGCTCGGGCACGGTCCCGGACGAAATCCATTGCGCCACACCGGCCGCGATCGCGGGCGCATCCTTGATCCAGGCGAAGTGATCGCGGTGCACGACCGCCGAGCGCTCGTCCAGATGCCAGCTGGTCACCCGCGCGGACGGCATCCGCGACACCAGGAAGTCCACATTGGATTTCGGGCCGAGCGAATCCTCCGACAGTGAGATCGCCAGCACCGGCAGCCGCATCGCGGCCAGCAGCGTGTTGTACCGGCGACGGGTGCCGCGCGGGCGGTAGTAGCTGGTCAGCGAGTGCAGCGACCAGTCCCGCATGACGCCCCCGGCCATCGGCGCCGGGATCAGCACACCACCGGGCCAGTGCCCCTTGACCCGCGCCACCAGCCCGATCCACTGGATCCGGCTCAATGCCTCGAACCAGCGGCGGATGCCGAACGCCCACCAGAACACGGTGCCGGTGCCGATCACGGCCACCCCGGCCACGCGCTCGGGTTCGGCCGCGGCGAACAGCAGCGCGACCTGACCGCCCAGGCTGTGCCCGAACAGCCGCAGCGGTGCGTCCGGAAAACGCCGCTCGACCGCCGAGACGACGGCGGGCATATCGACCTCGAGCAACTCCCGGTAACCGAAGTCGGCGTGCTCACCGAACGGCGGCCGGGCCTCGCCCTGGGCCCGCAGATCGCAGGTCGCCACCGAAAGTCCCTGTGCGTGCAGCGCTTTCGCGAGGAAGAAATACGCCTTGGCCTTCATCGCCATGGCCGGCAGCAGCAGCACCACGGGCGCGTCGGCGCGTTCGGCGGGCAGCCAGCGCAGCGTGAACTCCACCCCGTCCGCACTGGTCACGGTGGTGGATTCCAGAGTGCCGAAGCCGGAACGGGATTCGGGGGTGGCGGTGGTCATGACCGGCCCTCGCCGAGGGTGACGTCCACGACGTAGTCGAAGGTGAATTTCGCGACCACCACGTCGTTGTCGTCCCGCAGCAATGCCTTGACGCCCAGTTCGAAACGTGCGGACCGCTCGGCGGCCAGCATGTCGGCCAACTCGCGCTGATCCACCGTGGCGATCGCGCGGATCCGGCCCACGGCGGGCTTGCGGTAGGAGGCGGTGCCGCCGCGCAGCACCAGCCGCTCGACGATGGTCAGCCGGGTCGCGGCCGCGCCCACGAACGCCGCCGCGCCCGCGATATCCGCGGCGGTGAACAGCGCGCCCGCGTGCACGGTGCCCATGTGGTTGCGGGCGTGGTCGATCGCGGGGATCTCCACGACGGCCTGGTCAGGGCTGATCTCGGTGATCAGGGTGCCCACGTGCCGACCGAAGGGCACCATGTCCTGCGACGCCGCGCGCAGGTATTCGTAATCGACCGCGGCCGGGTCGAGGTCGGGATAGGCGGCGGCGAATCCGCCGGTCACATGCGTGGTCATGAGGTTCTCCTGGGGTCGGCTCGGGTCAGCGGGGTCCGCGCAGGGCACGGCGGGCGATCGACCACCGCAGCACCTCCGACGGACCCTCGTAGATGCGGAATGCCCTGGCCTCCACCAGGAATCGGGCCACCAGGTGGTCCTCGCAGACGCCGAGTCCGCCGTGCAGCTGCACCGCGCGATCCAGCACCCGCCAGACCGCCTCGGAGACGAAGGTCTTGGCGATCGAGGTCTCGTGCCGGGCCTGTGCGGAGACCGCGCCCTCGGTGTCGATGGTGGTGGCCGCGGTGCGGATCAGGCCGCGCGCGGCGGCGATATCGATCTCGCTGTCCGCGATCAGCCCCTGGGCCAGGCCGTGTTCGGCGATCGGCGCGCCGAATGCGGTGCGGCGCACCACATGATCCACGGTCAGCTGCTGGGCTCGCACGGCCAGACCGAGCCAGTTCATGCAGAACGTCAGCCGCGAGGGCGCCAGGCGCACCGCGGCCAGTTCCAGTCCGTGCCCGACCGTGCCGAGCACCGCCGAGTCGGGGACCTCGCAGTCGGCGAATTCGACCTCGCAGTGGCCGCCGGGCGCGCTGCTGTGGTCCAGGGTCGGCATCCGGCGGCCGACGCGCAGTCCGGGATTGTCCCGGTCGACCAGGAACATGGTCGGACCGTCGGGGGTGCGGGCCACGCAGATGACGAAGGCCGCGCCCTGCGCGCCGGTGGTGAAGTGCTTGGCGCCGTTGATGATCCAGCCCGCGTCGGTCTCCTCGGCGACGGTGCGCAGCATCCGCGGATCCGAGCCCGCGCCGGGCGCCGGTTCGGTCATCGCGATCGCCGAGCGAACCTCACCGGAGGCCAGCGGCGCGAGATAACGCTCCCGTTGCTCGGCGTCGGCGACGTGGGCCAGCAGGTGGATGTTGCCGTCGTCGGGGGCCCAGGCGTTCACCGCGAGCGGGCCGATCAGACTGGCGCCGGCGGCCTCCAGCACCTGAGCCTGGGCGCGGGTGTCCAGGCCCAGACCGCCGTACTCGGGGGCGGACAGCGGGCCGAAGACGCCCGCCTCCTTGGCCTTCTTCTGCAGGTCCAGGCGGAGCGCGTCGTCCATGACGCGGCCGCCGACCACTATCTCGCGCTCGATCGGTATGACATGCTCTCGAACAAACTCGCTGGTCTTGTCGACCAGTTCCGTCACCGGGGTCATGCGCTCAGTGTCGGTCCGGTTCGTCCCGATACTCCGGACGATAGTCAATGCCGATCGGTCTAGAAGAGTCCGCGCAACCATCGTGCATCCGGTTCGCGCGTCGGCCACGGTGGTGGCGACGAACGACAGGGCCGAGGGGACTGCAGGATGACGGAGTTCGGGGTGCGGGTCCAGGCCCGCCGGGACGAGGCCGAGGGCGTGTTCGGCCTCGAGCTCGCCGCCACCGACGGCACGCCACTACCGGCCTGGTCACCGGGTGCGCACATCGATATCGGCGTGGGTTCGTACGGCGTGCGGCAGTATTCGCTGTGCGGGGATCCCGCCGATGCACGGTGCTGGCGGGTCGCGATTCTGCGCGAACCGGCCGGACGTGGCGGTTCGGAGCACCTGTTCCGGACCGCGCTGCCGGGCACGGAACTTCGGGTTTCGCTGCCGCGCAACAACTTCGAGCTGCTGGAGCGGCCGTCCTACGTATTCGTCGCGGGCGGCATCGGCATCACGCCGCTGCTGCCGATGGTCGCCGCCGCGGCCGCCGCGGGCGCGGACTGGACGCTCTACTACGGCGCGCGCAGCCGGGCGCACCTGGCCTTCACCGCCGAACTGGCCCGCCACGGCGACCGGGTGACGCTGGTGCCGCAGGATCGGGACGGTCTGCTGCCGATCGCGCGAATCATCGGCGCGGCCGGGGCCGCGGCGGTCTACTGCTGCGGCCCCGAACCCCTGCTGGCGGCGGTGGAGGATGCGGGCCGCGCGTCCGATGTCCCGGTGCACCTCGAACGATTCGCGCCGAAAGCGTTGTCGCACACTGAGAACCGCCCCTTCGAGGTGCGACTCTCGGGCAGCGGCGACACCTTCCGGATCGGGGCCGGGCAGTCGATCGCCGACGTGCTCGAGTCCGCCGGAATCCCGATCGTCACCTCGTGTCGCGAGGGCGCCTGCGGCAGTTGCGAAACCCCCGTCCTGTCCGGCGCGGTCGACCATCGCGACAGCGTGCTCACCGAGGCCGAGCGCGAGCGCGGCGACACCATGATGCTCTGCGTCTCCCGAGCCCACTCGCAGGTCCTGGTCCTGGATCTGTGACCGCGTCGTCACCACAGACGTGCGCGCAACCGCGCGCCGATCCGATTCGAAGAACAGCACGAGAAGAAGGCAGCAAAGGATGAGGAAATTCGCTGCGGCGTCGACCCTGCTGGCCACGACGCTGGCCGTCACGGCCGGTGTGGCCGGTGCGACGCCCGCGGACAGCGGTGCGGTGAACTACAAGGCCACCACCACCCAGCAGGCAACCATCATCTCGACCGACGCGGGCTCGATGACCGCGCAGGACGGGGTTTTCAAGATCCGGGCCGCCGACGGCAAGGTGCTCGCGGGCACCGAATTGTCGTTCCGGGTGGACGATTTCGTCTTCCCGATCGCGGCCGACATCCACGGTCACACCGCGACGCTGACCCCCCAGTTCGATATGGCGCACGCGACCTACAAGCCGGTCGCGCTGCCCTACGAGAACACCGCGCCGTGGAAGACCCCCTACGACCGTGAACAGGCGGCCTGGAACCGCATGGTGACCACCATCTCCACCGGTGCCGCGATCGGCACCCTGGTCGGTGGCATCGCCGGTGGCGCTGTGGGCTGCGTGCTCGGCGGCGTCGCGGGTGCGACGGTGGCCTCGGCGGCCATCGTCGGACTGTTCGGCGCCTTCGTGCCGGCCGCTGTGGTCGGTTGTGTCGGTGGCATCCTCGCCGTCGGCGCGCTGGGCACCCTGGCCGGTCAGTTGCTGATCACCGCCCCGGTCGCGATCGCGGCCGCGGCGCAGTACTTCACCACCATCAATCAGCCGTTCACCCCGGCCAAGTAGAAGACGCCCCGGCGGCGAGCGCCGGGGGGACACCAGGCCCCGCTCCGGAATTTCCGGGCGGGGCTTTCGGTCCGTGTTGGCACCTCCAGTGCGAATTACTCAGTCGCGCAACAGGACCGGCAGTTCCACCAGTCCGCGGATCAGGGTGCTCTCGTGCCAGCGCAGGGGAGCGGCGTCCGGATCCGGGCGCAGCGCCGGAAAGCGTCGCAGCAGTGCGGTGAAGGCGACGGCCGCCTCCATCCGGGCCAGCGGTGCGCCGAGACAGTGGTGGATGCCGTGGCCGAAGGCGAGATGGCCGGTGCGGTCGGCGGCGGGGTCCAGGACGTCCGGCCGCCCGAAGCGGGACGGGTCGTGATCGGCGGCGGCCAGCGCGACGTAGACGATCTCACCGGCCGGAATCTCGGTGTCGCCCAGGGTGATCGGTGCGGCGGTGAAGCGGGCCATGGACAGACCCACGGGCCCGTCGAAGCGCAGGAATTCCTCGACGGCGGCGGGGATCAGGGTCGGGTCGGCGCGCAGTCCGGTCACGTGCTCGGGGTGGCGCAGCAGTGCCAGGGCGCCGTTGCCGATCAGGTTCACGGTGGTCTCGTGCCCGGCCACCAGCAGCAGGAAGGCCATCGACACCAGTTCGGCCGGAGTGAGGCGATCGCCGTCGTCGGTGGTGTGGGCCAGCGCGGACAGCAGATCCTCGCCGGGGCGGGAGAGCTTGTCCCGCACCAGATCTCGCAGGAACTCGGCCATCGCCGCGGTGGATTCGCGGCGCTGCTGCTCCCGTCCGGCCACCCCGACCACATCGGTGGTCCAGCGGCGGAAGGAGTCGCGGTCGGTGACGGCGACTCCGAGGATTTCGCAGATGACCGTGATCGGCAGTGGCACAGCGAATTCCGCGATCAGGTCCGTTCGCTCCCGACCGCGCAGGGCGTCGAGCAACTCGTCGGCGATCTGCTCGACGCGCGGTCGCAACAGCGCGATCCGGCGCGCGGTGAACGCCTTGGTGACCAGTTTGCGCAAGCGGGTGTGCGCGGGCGGATCGCTGTTGAGCAGGTGCGAGAGCAGGGCCAGCGTGCGCGGATCGGCCCCGGGCTCGCCGCGCTGGGCGCTGATCAACGCGTCCAGGCGGCTGAAATCCTTGCACAGCCGCGAATCGGCCAGTGCCGCACGGGCTTCCGGATACCCGATCACCACCCAGCGATCGGTGCCGTCGGGGAAGCGCACCCGGTGCACCGGCCCCCGGGCGCGCCAGCGCCGGTAGTAGGACTGCGGATCGGCGAAGAAATCGGCACCCAGCGTCTCGGCCACGGCCGCGACGGTACCGGCCGGGCCCGCCGTCGGGGGTCCGCCGCGCGTGTTCCGATCAGCCGATCGGACCTGGATATCGAGGCCCGCGTGGCAATACGCAGTTCACCGCGCGCTGTTCGAATGAACCGACATCGTTCGCACGGGAGGAAAACCTATGACCAGCACCGATATTCAGGCCGCCGATACGGTGGCGGCCCGGGTCGGCGAACTCACCGAGATCTTCGAGCGCGGCCTGCGCGAGAAGCTCGGCGTCGGGGCCTCGCTCGGCATCCGGCTCGACTCCGCGGGCGCCGGATTCACCCGGTACCACCTGGACCCGAACGCGGCGACGATCAACGCCATGTTCACCGTGCACGGCGGCGTGCTGGCGACGCTGATGGACACCGCGATGGGCAGCGCGGTGTTCACCATGCTCGGCGACGGGGTGGCGTACACGACGCTCGAGCTGAAGGTGAACTTCATCCGCCCGGTCGCCCTCGACGGCAGTCGGCTCACCTGTGAGGCCACCGCCGTGCACGTCGGTCGCCGGACCGCGACCGCGGAGGGCCGGATCACCGATGCCGCGGGCAAATTGATCGCGCACGGCTCCACCACGATCCTGGTGTTGCAGCCGCAGCAGTAGCGCGCGAATCGGCCCGGTCGCGGTGTGGCGACCGGGCCGAGGCCGGCGGTGTCAGGTCAGTGCGCGGCAGCGGTCCAGGAATCGGACCAGCTCGTCCAGCGGCTCGGTGCGGGTGTCCACCGCCCGATCGATGATCCTCACCAGATGCGCGTAGGCGGCGGTGTGGTCGTAGTCCGCGACGTCGGCGATCCGCAGCGCCCACCGCCAGTAGCCACGCATGGTGTCCGCCAACGGCATTCGGAATCCGGCGACCACCTCCCGGATCGGTTCCACCACCGCGTCACCCTGCGTGCGCAGGTAGCGACCCACCACGTCGGCCATGAAACTGAAGTGCCGGGCCTCGTCCCGGGCCAGCCGGGACAGCACCGCCGCCAGCACCGGATCGCCCGAAACCTCGCGCAGCGACTGGTAATACAGCTGCGTCGCCTTCTCCTGCACCAGCGCGTAGGCGAAGAACTGCACCGGATGCCGGTACGGCAGATCGAACGGTTTACGCCCTTCCACCGCGAGTTCGTCTCGGAGCGTCGACCTTTCGGCCATCCCGGCGGCCTGCTGATACCGCGCCAGCGCGCGGGCGTGGGTGTCCTCCTCGAGCGCCCACCGCACCGTGAAGTGGTACAGCTCCCGATTGTGCACGAAGGTGTCCTGGTCGACGCGGCCGTCCACCGGGAAATACCGTTGGTACACATCAAAATAGCCGGGGAGATGATCCTCGATGTAGGTGACGAACTGCACCGCCGACCGCTGCCCCTCGGTGAGCCGGTCCGCGGCGGCGCGGTCCCAGTCGAACGCGGTCTCCACGTCCCAGGCGCGCGCGGCCGGTGACGCGGCCAGGAAGCCGTCCACCGCCGCGCACATCTCGTCGGTGGGCAGCAGGATCGCCGCGGTGGGGATTTCGGTCCCGGGAAGCTCTCGCGTCATCGGCTTGCTCCCGTCAGCGCGCGTTGCGGCAGGTCAGCGCGTAATGCTTGGTGGTGTAACCCCAACCGGCATTGGCGATTTCGAGATAGCGCCGCAGGGTCGCGGCCAGCTCCGGGCGGTGCGCGTCGATCCGGTCCGCGGCGGCGTCCACGTTGGCGATCCACGCCTCGATGGTGCGGCGGTAGTCCGTGGTCAGATCGTCCACCGCGATCACCGAGAATCCGGCGTTCTCGGCGGCGGTGATCAGTTCCGAGAGCGGGCGCAGCTCACCGAAGCCGAAGATGTCCGAGCGCACGAACCGGGTGCCGTCCCGCTCGTCGAAAGCCGTTCGCGCCGAGGCGTTCCGGAAACAGCTCTCCGAGACGTACAGCGTGCCGCCGCGCCGCAGCACCCCGCGCGCCCGGCGGAACACCGCGTCCGTATCGGGCATGTGCACGATCGAGCCCAGCAGCGTCACCGCGTCGAAACCCTTTGCGGGCAGCTCGATCTCCTCGAAATGCCCGACCCGCGTGTGCACCCGGTCGGTCAGCCGGCGGGCGGCGGCCTGTTCGGCGATGTACTCGTGCTGGCGCGGCGCCGGGCTGATTCCCAGTGCGTCGCAGTCGAATTCCCACGCCATGAACAGGATCAGCGCACCCCAGCCGCATCCGATGTCGAGCAGCCGTTCCCCGCCGCGCAGGCCGAGCCGGTCCGCGACGAACCGCAACTTGTTCCGCTGCGCCTGTTCCAGGGTGTCGTCCGCGTGCAGGTACAGCCCGGAACTGTACTTGCGCAACGGATCCAGGAATTCGCCGAAGATCTCCGGATCCAGATCGTAATGCTGATTGGTGTCCGCGGTGACGGTCATGCCGCCGCCTCGGCCCGCAACGCGCGGTCCACCACGGTCACCACGTCGGCGAGGGTGGACATGCCGAACACGTCGGAGTCCTCGAGTTCGATGTCGTAGGTCCGCTCGATGCGGGCCACCATGCGCAGCACGCGCACCGAATCGACGCCCGCCATGCCGCGCAGGTCGACGTCGGGGCGCAGGTCGGCGGCCGGGATGGCGGTCTCGGCGACCGCGATCTCGGTGACGGTGGACAGGATCTGCTCGCCGGTGGGCACGGTCATGGGTGGTCTCCGTTCCGGTGCGGGAAATGCGGGTCGGGGGTGGACAGGGCGTGTTGGAGCCGGGCGACGTCGGCGTCGCCGAGGGTGAGCTGGTGGCGGACGTCGGCCAACGCGAAGGGCCGGTAGACCGCGCTGGACGAGGCGCACAGTCCGTCGTCCTCGTCGAGGATGTCCGCGACCGCGGCGATGGTGCCGTCCTTGTCGGCGGAAAGCGTTGCGACACAGCGATAGTCGTGCTCGATGAGCAGTGGGGTGAGGAACCGCGTGCGCTGCGAGACGGTGAAGGCCGGAACCCGCCGCGCCAGCACGATCAGATTGCCCATCACCTCGTCACAGATGACGCCGATGAGCCCGCCGTGCACCACGCCGGGATAGGACTCGAAGCGGCGATCCAGCCGGAACCGGGCCAGCAGGCCGTCGCCGTGCGGGGTGAAGCGCAGTCCCAGACCCGAAGAATTGTGCGGTGAGCAGCCGAAACAATGATATTCCGGCACCACCGACCAGGGCACGGTGACGGTCTCGGCGATGTGGCCGGTCAGCGGTTCAGGCGATCGCATCGGCCAGCGCCCGCCGCACCTTGGCATTGGAGGACAGGTCCAGCCCGGTGATCCCGGTGAACGTGCGGCGCACCTTGTCGTGCAGCACCTCGAGTTCACCGTCCTCGGCGATCTGCTCGAGGAACAGCTCGAATCCGGTGTCGATGGTCGCGTGCTCGCCCAATTCGGCGATCCCGGATTTGAACGTGCTCACCGGATGTTTGATCTTCGCCTCGGAACTGTAGACGTACAGCGTCTCGAGCACCGACGGCAACTCCGCGGGCCGGCGGGCCAGCCGCTCGGTGGTGTAGTGGATGAATTCGCGGGCGTGCCCGGCCTCGTCGCGACTGGCCTCGAGCAGCAGCCGTTGCAGCACCGGTTCGGTCACCCAGCGCGACATGGTGCGATACACGTGGTTGACGGTGAGTTCGGAGATGATGTTGGTGGCCAGCGTCGCCGAGGGGGTGGTGCCCGGCGCGTACGGGGCGCGCATGGCGTGGATCGCGGTGTCCTCGACGTGCTCGCCGATCGCGGCGAGCCAGGCGCGAAAAGCGTAGTGGTGCTGCACTTCCTGGAAACCCCACACCACCGCGAAGGTGGAGAAGTCGTAGTCGTCCACGAATTCGTCGAGGAAGCCGTGCACCGCGGCGATGACATTGGACTCGCCCATCGTGGCGCTCTTGGCGAGCGTCACGTGCTCGGGGCGGACCAGCGTCGGATCGATGCTCTCCAGATCCAGGTCGCCCAGTTTCCAGTGCAGGCGTTCGTAATGGCGGAAGACGTCGTAGCTGTGCACGGTGGCTCCGGTTTCTCTACGGACGGTGTTGCGCGGCAATACCGTTGGCGATCAGTTCACGGGCGGCCGGTCGCCGCGGCTTGCCGCTGCTGGTGCGCGGAATGCTGCGCGGCGCGGCCAGATACACCCGCACCGCGGCCAGGCCCAGCCGGGCGGCGACACGGGCCTCGACGGCGGTGACGAGGTCGTGCGCGGCGGTACCGGTGTAATCGGTCTCCACGATGAGAGCGATGATGTCGGCATCGTCCGGATCGGTGGTGGCGGTGCACCGGCCCCGGTGGATGCCGCCGAGATCGCCGACGGCGGCCTCGACGTCCTGTGCGTAGTAGTTGACCCCGCGCACGGTGATCATGTCCTTGCTGCGGCCGGTGACGAACAGCTCCCCGTCGCGCAGATAGCCGAGATCGCCGGTGCGCAGCCAGCCGTCGGCGAACAATTCGGCCGTGCGCGCCGGATCGGCGGTCAGGTAGCCGCCGGTCACCGCGTCGCCGCGGATGCGGATCTCCCCGACCTCCCCGTCGGGCAGCGCGATGCCCGCGTCCGGGTCGACCACGCGCAGCCGCATCCCGGCCACCGGCGCGCCCACCCCGGCGACCGCGCGAGCGCCCGGCGTCTCCGGCGAAACATGGTGTGCCCAACCGGAATCCGAGAGCGTCGCGCGATCCACCCAGTCGAACAGCGGCGCGCGGCCCAGCGGCGGGAAGGTGACCGCGAGGGTGGCCTCGGCCATGCCGTATACCGCGAACATCGCGGCCGGGTCGAATCCGGCCGGTGCGAAACGCTCGCAGAACGCGGTGACCACGTCGCGGGAGATGGGTTCGGCTCCGTTGAACGCGATCCGCCAGTGCCGCAGATCGTATCCGGCCGCCCGCTCCGGCGGCACCGCGGCCAGCAGCGCCTCGTAGCCGAAGTTCGGCATCGCGGTGATAGTCGTTGCGCTGGAGGTGAATTCGCGTAACCAGCGGGCGGGATCCTTGACGAAGGCGGTGGGTGACCAGATGTGCGCGGGGATGCCGCGCAGGATGGCCGACAGGGTGCCGAACAGGCCCATGTCGTGGAACAGCGGCAGCCAGAAACCACCCTGATCGGACAGGCTCAGGTCGATGCCCGAGCGGATCGCCGCCAAACCGGCCGTGACATTGCGGTGGGTGAGGCGCACGCCCTTCGGTGCGGCGGTGCTGCCCGAGGTGAATTGCACGATCGCCGGGTCCTCGGGCCGTACGAGCGGCAGGTCGGCATCGGCTGTCTCGGCGAACAGTGTTGCGGTGTCGACGAATTCGACCGGAACATCGGACAGCGCGTCGATCATGGTCACGAACTGCGGGGAGACCAGCACGGTCCGCATTCCCGCGGCGCTGACGATGGCGGCCAGCGTGTCCGGATACGCCTGTAGCTGCCGGGCCCCGGCGGGCAGCGGCAGCGGTGTGGCCGCGGCTCCGGCGGCGGTGATCGCGAACAGGCCGATGAGGAATTCCGGCGCGTTCGGGCACAGGATGCCCACCGGTTCGCCCTGCCCCACCCCGCGCCGGACCAGCGCGGCGGCCGCGGCGGTCGCCTCCCGGTGCAGCGTGGCGTAGTCCAGGGTCCGCGACAGCGACCAGAACGTGGCCGATATCTCGGGATGGCGGGCGGCGACGGCGGCCAGCTGTTCCGGCAGGGTCCCGGTCGATATCGTCATGCGGCCAGCCCACCAGCACCGGGTTGCCGATCGGCGAACGGGCTGTGAAATGCGGCCGCTGATCGGTCTTGTCTATCGTCCAATTGTCCTGCCACATAGGGAAATTGGGCTATCGCTCGATAGGAGCCGGTAATCGCCACCGGGTTTGCCGGATGCCGGGGACAGGATGGTCGCCGACAGGGTTCCGTGCCGCATCGAGGCGGGACGACGCAACCGCTTCCTCGCTGCCCGTTCGTGTTTGAGGAGTTGTCCAGGTGAGTTCCGACCAGACCGCGGCGACGACCCCGGCCCACCCCGACGCACCGCGTGCTCGCGGCGCGGCCGAGCATGCCGTGCCGGGCGAGGGACACGCGATCGTGCTCGGGGCCGGAATCGCCGGACTGCTCGCGACACGGGTGCTGGCCGATCGTTTCGCCCGGGTCACCCTGGTCGAACGTGACGAGCTCACCGAAACCGACGGGGGCGGGCCCGACGTGCGGCGCGGTGTCCCGCAGGCCCGCCACCTGCACGGACTCCTCGATCGCGGCCGCACCGCCATCGAACAGCTGTACCCGGGTTTCACCGCCGAGATGGCCCGGCGCGGCGCCGCCACCGCCGAGGTGCTGATCGGAACCCGTTGGTACGTAGCGGGTTTGCGGGTCGCGACGGCCGACACCGGACTGACCTCGGTGCTGGCCACGCGGCCGCTGCTGGAAGCGGTACTGCGCGACCGCACGCTGGCCCTGCCCGGCGTGCGACCGCTGCCGGGCACCACCGCGCGCGGACTGCTCGGCGCCGCACACCGGGTACGCGGCGTACTCGCCGTCACCGATGACGAAACCCGCACGCTCCCAGCCGATCTGGTCGTCGACGCCACCGGACGCGGCTCGCGCGCCGGGGAATGGCTCACCCGCCTCGGTGCCCACGCGCCGCAGGAGGAACGGCTCGAGGTCGACCTCGGCTACAGCTCCCGATTCTTCCGATGTGCCCCCGGGGACGCGGACGGACCCGCCTCGATCATCATGTCCACCGGCGCGAACGGGCACGGCGGCGGTGCGATCCGGGTCGAGGGCGACCGCTGGCACGTCACCCTGGCGGGCATGCTCGGCGACCACCCGCCCACCGATCCGGCCGAGTTCGCGGCCTTCGCGGCCGGTCTGTCCGGACCCGACATCCACGACATCGTCACCGGCCGCGAACCGCTCGGCGATCCGGTGCCGCACCGGTTCCGCCAGTCGGTGCGACGGCGGTTCGACCGGCAGCCGATCGTCCCGCGGGGCTTCCTCGTCCTGGGCGACGCGCTGTGCAGCTTCAACCCGTTGTACGCGCAGGGGATGACCGTCGCCGCCCAGCAGGCACTCGCCCTGCGCGACTGCCTGCACGTCCCGGAACACGAACTGCCGCAACGCTTCTACGCCGCCGCCGGAGCCGCCGTGACGGCCGCCTGGCAGCTGGCCACCTCGGCGGATCTGGCGCACGACGGCCTCGTCGCGCGACGCACCCTGCGCACCCGGGTCACCAACGCCTACGTCGCGCGGGCGCAGCGCGCGGCACACCTGGATCCGCGGGTCGCGCGCGCGTTCCTACGCGTGACCAATCTCGTGGAATCCCCGGCGGCCCTGCTCGATCCGCGGATCGCCGGACGAATCCTGCTGCACGGCAACGTATCACCCACCGCTCCGGCATCGGAGCCGGGCAACCACTGATCAGGAGGTACTCCGAGATGGACCTGGCAGCACCGACCACCGTCGCCGGGACGGATCCGGCGATCGCCACCGCGATAGAGCACCTGTTCGGCCCCGCCGGGCGCGCCGACCCCTACACCCCGGGCCGGGTCCTGCGCGAGGCGGGCCCGCTGCACGATACTCCGTTGGGGCACAAGGTGATCACGCGTTACGAGGACTGCACCGCGGTGCTGTCCACCACCGCGTGGAGCCACGCCGAGGAGGCCGGGATGATGCATCCCACCGTCTCCCCGGACGACGCGCCCGAGGAGTTGCCGACCTCCTTCCTGTGGATGGAGCCGCCGGACCACACCCGGCTGCGCAACCTGGTCACCAAGGGTTTCACCCCGCGCATGGTGACCCGGCTGCGGCCCCGGATCCTCGAGGTGACCGAGCAGCTGGTCGACAATGCCTTGGCCGCAGGCGAATTCGATCTGATCGAGATGATCGCCTACCCGCTGCCACTGACCATCGCCGCCGAGCTGATCGGCGTGCCGAGGGAGGCGTACGACCAGGTGCACCGCTGGTCGCAGGATCTGGCCCGCGGCTTCGACCACGACTACACGCTGCCGCGCGAGGCGCTGGGTGCCCGCAGCGTCGCCGCGCGCGGGTTCATGGGCTATTTCCGGGAGCTGCTGGATGAGCGTCGCCACCAGCCGACCGACGATCTGCTGAGCGTGTTGTCGCAGGTCGAGGACCGTGGTGACGTGCTGACCGAACAGGAACTGCTGGCCACCTGCATCACCACCTTCGTCGCCGGTCACGAGACCACCGCGAACCTGGTCGGCACCGGCATGCTCCAGCTGCTGCGCAACCCCGATCAGCTCGAACTGCTGCGCCGGCGTCCGGAGCTGACCGAGTACGCGCCCGACGAACTGCTGCGCCTCGAACCCTCGGTGCAGGTCACCACTCGCGCGGCGACCAAGCCGATCACGGTGGCGGGCCACGACTTCGAACCCGGCGAAGGCGTTGTGGTGCTGATCAATTCGGCCAATCGCGACGACGCCGCCTACACCGACCCGGACAAGGTCGACGTGGCGCGCTACTCCGATCCGATGAATCCGGCCAAGAAGCACCTGGGCTTCAGCCTCGGCATCCACTACTGCCTCGGCGCACCGCTGGCGCTGCTGGAGATGGAAGTGCTGCTGGACGTGCTGCTGCGCCGGGTGAAACAGCTCGAGGTGCTCACCGAAACCCCTTCCTACAAGCCGAATGTCGTGATCCGCGGCTTGGAGTCACTGCCGGTTCGGTTCACCGCCGCATGATCCGCCCGAGCACACGCGCCTGCGGTCGATGGCGTCGCCGTCGTTCACCGTCCGCGCGATCGCCGCGCTGCGCGACCGGATCACCCGTACGGCCGTGGCGCTGCTCGACCGCGCCGTCGCGGCCGGTGAGGTCGATTTCGTCGCCGATGTCGCCTACCCGCCGCCACTGACCGCGATCTGCTCGGCGTGCCCGCCGCCGACCACGCGCTGTTCGGTGTGTGGACCGCCGCGGCCCGGACCCGGACGCCCTGCTGTCGCCGCAGGAGAAGCGGGCTCGCGTCGAGGCGGTGGGACCCGGACGCGTTCACCGATCCGGATTCGCGGACGGTTGATAAGGAATTCCGATCCGCCGATCGGCAGACGCGCACCGCGCCGGCGTTCGGGAGATACGGCGCTATCGTCGAAATCGTCCGGGAGACAACCGGATCCGGTATTCGTGAAGGTGTTGGATACAGATGACCACAGACCATGATCCGGACCGTCCCGCGGTGTCCGGGGACGAGACCGTCAAAAGTGAGCCGCGTCGCAAGACGATCGACAGCCCCTACATCCACCGGCTCCAGCGCAGGCACTTCCTGATCTTCGACGTGCTGCCCATCTTCGGGACGGTCGCCGCGGTCGCCTTCCTGCTGGTGCGCCCGTTCGGAATCGTCGATTTCGCACTGCTTTTCGTGATGTGGGTGGTGACGGGGCTGGGCATCACCGTCGGCTATCACCGCCTGTTCACGCACCGCACGTTCAAGGCCGCGCCCTGGGTCGGCGCGGGGCTGGCGATCATGGGATCGATGGCCGGCCAGGGCGCGGTGGTGTCCTGGGTGGCGCTGCATCGGCGGCACCACGAATACAGCGACCGCGCGGGAGATCCGCACTCGCCCAACCTATCCGGCGCGGGCTGGGGCGGGCGGCTGCGCGGGCTGATGCACTCGCACTTCCTGTGGATGCGCCGGCACGAGTACCCGAACGTCGTGCACTACGCGCCGGATCTGCTCAAGGACCGTGGCCTGGTCCGGGTGGCCCGGCTCTACTACTGGTGGGTGGGGCTGGGTCTGCTGATCCCCACGGTGTTGGGCGGCCTGTTGACGCTGAGCTGGACCGGCACGGTCGCCGGACTGCTGTGGGGCGGATTCGCGCGCATGTTCATCCTCGAGCACACCGTGTGGGCGATCAACTCCTTCCTGCACATGTTCGGCACCCGCGCCTACGAATCCCGCGAGAACAGCCACAACGGCGGCGTTTTCGCGCTACTGACCTTCGGCGAGTCGTGGCACAACAACCACCACGCGTTCCCGACCTCGCCGTCCTTCGGCCTGAACTGGTACCGCCTCGACCCGGGGTACTGGCTGATCAGGAGTCTGGCCGCGCTCGGTCTGGCCTGGGACCTGGAACTGCCGTCCGATGAACGGATGGCGGCCAAACGAATCTCCGGAAAATCCACCGCCGCGGGCAATGCGGCTGCAGCGTAAGGAAATACGATCGTGGATACCAGCAAGGACGCCATCATCGCCTGGTGTCAGGACTACCTGGCCGACCTGCTCGAGGTTCCGGCCCGGAGCCTGGACCCGACCGCCGACTTCGACCGGCTGGGCGTGGACTCGGCACTGGCCGTCGCGCTGCTGATGGAGGTCGAGGACCGCTACGGCATCGACATCTCGCCCGAGGACCTCTACGAGCACCCCAATCTCGACGCCGTCGCCACCTATCTGCACGAGCAGAGCACCCGGAGCGCGGCCTGATCATGGTCGCCCCCACCGACCGGGCGGTCGCCGCGGCGGCCGCGATCCGGCACCACTACGACGTCGGCAACGACTTCTACCGGCTGTGGCTGGACCCCACGCTCAGCTACTCCTGCGCGTTGCGCGAGCACGCCGAGGACACGCTGGAGACCGCGCAGCAGCGCAAACTCCGGTACCACCTCGACGCGATCGCCGCCGACCGGGCCGCTGCGGTGCTCGATATCGGATGCGGCTGGGGCGCGATCCTGCGCGAGGCGTCGCAGCGGTGCGGGGTGGCCTGCTCGGTCGGGCTCACGCTGAGCCCGGAGCAGGCGGAATACGTTGGTGCGCAGGAACTTCCGGGCGTCGAGGTGCGGACGGAGAACTGGCTGCACTACGAGCCGGACAGCCGCTTCGACGGGATCATCTCGATCGGGGCCTTCGAGCACTTCGCTCGCCCGGACGATTCGACAGCCGCGAAGATCCGGGTGTACCGGGACTTCTTCACCCGCTGCCGGGACTGGCTGACCGACTCCGGGACGTTGTCGTTGCAGACCATCACCTACGGTGACATGTCCCGCGAGCAGGCCAGCGCCTTCATCCAGCAGGAGATCTTCCCCGACGCGGATCTGCCGACCCCGGCGGAGATCCTCACCGCCGCCGAGGGCATCTTCGAGGTCCGGTCCATGACCACCGGCCGCGAGGACTACGCGTGGACCTGCGGGCAGTGGGCCGCGCGGCTGCGCGAGAACCGCACGCGGGCAACGGAACTGGTCGGCGAGAAGACCGTCGACCGGTACCGGCGTTATCTGGCGCAGTCGGCGCTGGGTTTCCGGATGGGCAAGATCGGGCTGTACCGGATCGTGTTGCGGCCGTACACGGGCAAGTATTTCGCCGGGCGGACGCGATGACCGTCGCACCCGGCCGGATCCGGTTCAATCCCTTCGGCGCCGAATTCCGGCGCGACCCGTATCCCATGTATTCGCAACTGCGCGAGGCGCATCCGGTGCACCGGACGCTGGGAATGTGGGTGCTGACCCGGTACGAGGACGTGCGCGCGGTGCTGCACGACCGCTCGTTCAGCGCGAGCCTGATCCCGCGTCTGGTGGACGAGCAGGCCGCGCGGCTCGGGCAGAACGGGGTGGACCGGATCGGCCGGTTGGGGCGAAAGTCCTTGGTGTTCACCGACAATCCGGATCACGCGCGGTTGCGCGGACTGGTCAACCGCGTGTTCACCGCCCCAGCGGTGGCCGAACTGCGGCCGCTGGTGAGTGCGGTCACCGCGCGGCTGATGGCACCGGCCTGGGATGCCGGGCAACTGGACGTGATCGCGGATCTCGCTGCGCCACTGCCGATCACGGTGCTGTGCGAGTGGATGGCGCTGCCGCCGGAGCTGCGCGCGCAGGTCGGGCCGTGGACCCACGACATCCGCTTCCTGCTCGAGCCGGGGATGATGAAGGCGGCCGACTTCGCGCGGGTGCGCGAGGTGGTGGAACTTTTCGCCGCGGCGTTGTCGGAGGTGATCGACGAACGTCGGCGGCGTCCCGGTGACGACCTGATCAGCCGACTGCTGGCCGCCCACACCGCGGGCGGTGACCGGCTCACCGACGAGGAACTGATCTTCGTCTGCATGATGTGCTTCGTCGCCGGTAACGAGACCACCAAATCGCTGATCGGCAACGGTGTCCTGGCCCTGCTGCGCCACCCCGCCCAGGACGCGCTGCTGCGGGAGCGCCCGGAACGGGTGGACGCCGCGGTCACCGAGGCGCTGCGTTACGACTGTCCGCTCCAGCTGACCAAACGGCTGGCCACCCGCGACGTGCAGATCGGCGGACAGTTGCTGCACGCCGGTGATCAGGTGCTGGTGTGCCTGGGTGCGGCCAATCGCGATCCGGAATCGTTCGAGCGGCCCGACGAGTTCGACCTCACCCGGGATGCGTCCGGCCACTTGGCATTCGGCCACGGCATGCACGGCTGCCTGGGTGGTCTGCTGGCCGAACTACAGGCGCGGGCGGTGTTCGAATTCCTGTACCGGCATTCGTCGAGCATGACGTTGCTGGACAGCGAATTATCTTGGCAGGAACACAGTTTCATCGTGCGCGGGCTGACCGGACTGCCGGTCGCGGTACGGAGGGCGGCATGAGCACCGATATCGAACTGCTCCCCGAGATCCTGACGCGTCGCGCCGGTGCGGAACCCGACCGCACCGCCTACGTCTTCCTGAACGAAAACGGTACGGAGAGCGACGTTCTGAGCTATCGGGACCTGCATCGCCGGGCGCTTGCCGTGGCCGCCGAACTGGGCGCACGCTGCGTACCCGGTGATCGGGCGCTGCTGATCTTCCCGCAGTGCCCCGAATTCCTCGTCGCCTACTTCGGCTGCCTGTACGCGGGAGTCGTCGCGGTGCCGTTGAATCCGCCGCGCCCCACCGGGATTCCGGCGGCGACCCGCTCCATCGTGCAGGACTGCCGCCCGGCCGCGGTGCTCACCCTCGGGGCCGGAGTCGACCTGCTGTGCGCCCTGCCGGAGCAGTGGTGCCCGGCCGAGCACTGGATCGGCGTCGACCTGCTGCCGCCGGTCGACACGGCCACAGTCGTTGCCGCGCAACCTGATTCGATCGCCTTCCTGCAATACACCTCGGGATCCACCGCCGCGCCCAAGGGTGTCATGGTCTCGCACGGCAACCTGATCGCCAACGAGGAGATGATCCGGACCTCCTTCGGTCACGACCGCGATTCGACGTTGGTCGGCTGGGCCCCGTTCTTCCACGATCAGGGCCTGATCGGCAATGCGCTGCAACCGCTCTACGTCGGTGCGCAGGGTGTGCAGATGGCCCCCACCACGTTCATCCGGCGGCCGCTGCTGTGGCTCTCGGCGATCTCCCGGTATCGCGGACACACCAGTGGCGGACCGAATTTCGCCTTCGACGCCTGTGTCGCGCGCCTGGCCGCGGGTGCGGAACCGGAACCCGGGCTCGATCTGAGCTGCTGGCAGGTCGCGTTCAACGGTGCCGAACCGATCCGCGCGGACACCCTGGAGCGATTCGCGGAAGCGTTCGCCCCCTACGGATTCCGGGCGCGGGGGCTGTATCCCTGCTACGGATTGGCGGAGGCCACGCTGCTGGCCGCCGGAAGCGTGAAGGGGCGCGGCGCACTCACCCTCGAGGTCGACCCCGACGCGCTCGCACAGCGCCGATACGCCCCGGCGGGGGAGCGGTCCCGCACCCTGATCGCCTCGGGCCGAGCGCCGCGCGGCGAGACGCTGCGCATCGTGGATCCGGAGACCGGCCGGGTCTGCCCGCCGGATCGGGTCGGCGAGATCTGGTTATCCGGAGGCCATGTCGCCCAAGGCTATTGGGAACGCGAGGCGGCCACCGCCAAAACCTTCCACGCCCGCTGCGCCGACGAACCCGGCCTCGATTTCCTGCGCACCGGCGATCTCGGGCTGCTGCTGGACGACGAACTGTACGTGGTCGGCCGCCTCGAGGACGTGGTGATCATCCGCGGCCGCAATATCTACCCCCAGGACATCGAACTCACCGTGCAAGCCGCGCACCCCGCCCTGCGGCCCGGCGCGTGCGCCGCGTTCGCCGTGCCCGGCGGCGAGGCCGAGCGCCTGGTGGTGGTTCAGGAAGTGCTGCGCGAGTACCTCGACGTCGCCGACCCCGCCGACGTGCTCGGCGCGATCCGGGCTGCGGTGGTGCGTGAACACTCGCTGTCCCTGGGCGATCTGGTGCTGACTCTGCCGAGCCGGTTGCCGAAGACCAGTAGCGGCAAGATCATGCGGGCGGCGGCGCGCCGGAACTATCTGGCGGCCGAATTCGAGAGCTGGCCGCAGCTGCCGTCGCCGCGGGAAGCGACCGAATCACAGGCGAGGAGCTGACATGGCGCAGAACTGGGAAGTGCTCGATCCGGATTTCGAGCAGAAGGTGCGGTCGGTGGTGCTGAGCATGCCCGCCGCGCGGCATCTGGGCTTCGACTTCGAGGAGATCGCGCCCGGCCGGGTCGAGATCGTGCAGCCACATCGCCCGGAACTGACCCAGCACAACGGATATTTCCAGGGTGGGGTACTCGGTTCGCTGGCGGATTTCGCGGCCGGTTCGGCGGCGGGAACCCTGCTGCGGCCGGGCTGGGTGAACATGACCATCGACTACACCGTGAAGATCCTCGCCCCGGCCAAGGGGGACGCGGTGGTGGCCCGCGGCCGGGTGATCAACCCCGGCGCGCTGCTGACGGTCGCCGCCGCGGAGGTCTTCTCCGTCGAACCGGAGGGTGAAAGCCTCTGTGCCACAGCACTTGTCACCATGCGGAACGTGAAGCTGGCCACATCCTGACCGGGAGCCGTCATGACAGAGACCGCCGTGTTCGATCCGTTCGCCCCCGGCTTCGCCGCCGATCCCTATCCGCACTACGCCCGGTTGCGCGATCGGGCTCCCGCCTACGAACATCCCCTCGGTTTCCGGCTGGTCTCCCGATACGCGGATGTGGTTGCGCTGCAACGCTCCTCGGTGCAATCGGTGGACGAGCGGCATCTCACCCGGCTGCCCGCCTGGAAGAGTGACAGCGCCCGGCTCGGCCGCGCGAATCGCATCATGGGCGGACTGTCGATGCTGGATCAGGACCCGCCCGACCACACCCGGCTGCGGCGGCTGGTCGCCAAGGCGTTCACGCCCCGCGCGGTGGACGCCCTGCACTCGCGGGTGGCCGCCCGCGTCGCCGAATCCCTGGACCGGATCGCGGCGGCCGGACAGGCGGATGTCGTTGCGGAACTGACGTTTCCGTTGCCCTTCACGACCATTTCCGAGCTGCTGGGCATCCCGGTGCTGGACAGCGCGCGGTTGCGGGAGCTGACCGCGGTGCTGGTGCTCGCGCTGGAACCGCTCGCCGATCCGGCCCTGCAAGCCAGGATCCGGGCCGCCGACGCGGAGCTGCGCGCGATCGTGACGGATCTGGTCCGCTGGAAGCGCGACAATCCCGGTGAAGACCTGATCACCCGCCTCATCACCGCCGAACACGAGGGTGATGTGCTGGGTGCGGAGGAGTTGGTCGCGCAGGTCATGCTGCTGTACATCGCCGGGCACGAGACGACGGTGAACCACCTCGCCAACGGCATCCTGGCGCTGCTGCGGCACCCCGATCAGGCGCGGCGGCTGCGCGAGGACCCGGAACTGAGCGGTGCCGCGGTGGAGGAACTGCTGCGCTACGACACCCCCGTGCATCTGATGCGGCGAATCACCCTGACGCCGATGCGCGTGTGCGACAACGAGATTCCCGCCGGTTCCTGGGTCGTGGCCTGCCTGGCCGCGGCCAATCGCGATCCCGAGTTCTGGGGTGCGGACGCGGATGAATTGAGGTTGGACCGCCCCGAGGCTGCCCGCAACGTGACCTTCGGCGCGGGCATCCACCACTGCCTGGGTGCGGCGCTGGTCCGCATGCAGGCTCGAATCATGTTCCCGCGCTTCGTGTCCCGATTCCCCTCCGCCGAGGTGGACGAGGTGCGCTGGAACGGACGGATCAATGTGCGCGGACCGGCGCTGCTGTCGGTCCGGGTGTGAACCGGGCGCCGACGCGGCCGGAGAACGAGGAGATCATGCCCATCATCGACATCCACGGCGTGCCGATCGCGTACACCGACACCGGTGTCCCGCCCTGCCGCCCCGACGCCGCGACCATCGTGTTCGGGCACGGATTGCTGTTCGGCGGCTGGATGTTCCGGCCGCAGATCCAGGCCCTGCGCGACCGCTTCCGCTGCGTCACCCTGGACTGGCGCGGCCAGGGCGAGACCCCGCCCACCCCCGACGGCTACGACATGGACAGCCTCACCGCCGACGCGCTGGGCCTGATCCGCGCGCTGGATTCCCGCCCGGTGCACTGGGTCGGCCTGTCGATGGGCGGATTCGTCGGCCTGCGCCTCGCGGCCCGCCACGGCGAACACCTGCGCTCACTGACCCTCCTGGACACCAGCGCCGGCCCCGAGGACCCGGAGCACATCGGCGAATACAAGCGCCTGGCCCGCGCCCTGCACTGGTTCGGCGTCCGCCCCATCCGCCCCCTGATCACCCCGCACCTGTTCGGCCCCGCCATCCGCGCCGACCGCACCCGCCGCGCCGTCATCGACGAGTGGTCCACCCGCCTGTCCCACTGCCACCGCCCCGCCATCCGACGCGCCGTCCTCGCCGTAGCCGACCGCCCCACCATCGAACCCGAACTCCCCGCCATCACCCTCCCCACCCTCGTCGCGGTAGGCGCCGACGACCGCGCCACCCCACCCGCCCGCTCCCACCGAATCACCACCCTCATCCCCAAGAGCCACTACCACCTCATCCCCAACTCCGGCCACACCACCACCCTCGAACAACCCGAAGCCGTAACCACCCTCCTGACCGATTTCCTCGACTCGACAGCCAGCGTCGACACCCCCAAACCGACCCTCCCCCAACAACACTGACGAACCTCCGCTCACGCCCACCCCGATGAGCGGCAGTATGACCCGATGCCCAACCTGCTCGTCATGGTCAACGGCCTCCCCGGATCGGGCAAATCCACCCTGGGGCAAGCCCTGGCCCGCAACCTCCACGCCCGCTTCCTGTCGAAGGACGAGGTGAAGGAAGCCCTCGCCGCAACCGTCACCGGAGCAGGTGCACTGCCCACACTGGGCGCCATCGCCATGGACACGATATGGACTCTGGCACAGGCGATCCCGGACGACATCGTGATCGACTCATGGTGGTTCGCACCACGCGATCGAGCCCTGGTCCGCGCCGGTCTGGTCCGCGCCGGGGCAGCCCGCACCGTCGAAATCTGGTGCGATGTCCCGCCCGAGATCGCCCGCGCACGCTACGAGAGCCGTGCGCGCCCCGGCTTCTACCGCGACCGCGAGCATCTCACGAACGACTGGAACGACTGGGTGTCACGCGCCGAGCCCCTCGGCCTGGCCGCCACCACGATTCCGATCGACACCTCAACCCCGGTCGACACCGCGCTCTTGGCCGAGCGGGTTCGTCGCGATGGGAGCTGAATTCTATTGTGCGGGTGTGGGGTTCAGGCGGGGTGGGTTGGTTTGCAGGGCTCGGCTGAAGAGGGGCCAGGAGTTGTGGAGGTCTTCCTGCCAGTAGCCCCAGGAGTGGGTGCCTGCGGGGCGGAAGTTGAAGGTGGCGGGGATGTGGAGTTGGGTGAGGCGGTCGTGCATGTGGTGGGTGCACTGGTTGGTGGCGGCTTCCAGGATGCTGCCGCTGGTGAGTTGGGATGCCAGTTTGGTGGGGTCGTGGTGGATGCCGGGGCCGTCCAGGGTGTCCAGGGGGCCGGGGAGGCCGGTGCCCGACGAGACGTAGATTGCGGTGCCGCGCAGGCGATCCGCGTGCAGGTACGGGTCGTTGGCGGCCCAGGCGGGGTCTCCGGGTGGGCCCCACATGTTGGCCGCGTTGCCGGCCCAGCGGCCCACGACGGCGGTCACGTATGCCTCGCCGAGCAGGTTGCTGGTCTGCGCGCAGCCGCTGTACGCGCCGATGGCCTGATACAGGCCCGGCGAGTCCAGGGCCAGCTGGAACACCGACGTTCCGGCCATCGAGATCCCGGCCAGCGCGTTCTTCCCGGTGCCGTGGAAGGTGGAGTTCATGATCGGCGGCAGCTCCCGGGTCAGGAAGGTGCTCCACCGCTGGCGGCCCAGCACCGGATCGTCGGTGCGCCAATCGGTGAAGTAACTGCCGCGCCCGCCCAGCGGAATCGCGACGGTGACCTGCTTGTCGGCGAAGAATTCGGCGATATCGGTCTGCTCGGTCCAACTCGACTCGTCGACGCCCCCGTTCGCGCCGTTGAGCAGATACAGCACCGGCGCCGGTTTCGAATGATCCGGTGCGCGAAGCACTTTCACGGTGATCACGGAATTCATCGCCGCCGAGTACACCCGCATGTTCACCATCCGCCCGGCCTCCGGGACGACGTTCACCAGATGCGAACCGTCCACCGCGGGCCGCGCGGCCGCGGTGAGCGCCGGAATCGAAGCCGGCGCGACCGGATCGGCGTGCGCGGTGCCCGCCCACCCGGTGGCCAGTGCCACCACGGGCGCGAGCATCGTCGCCTGCCGACCGCGCGCGCGTGACCTGCGTGGTGCGGAGTGTTTGCCCACCTGGTCCTCCCCGGAGTGTCCGTTGGCCTGTGTACGGCCACGGTAGGGACGAATCATCAAGAGCGGCAATCACTGTCGGTGAAGATTGGAAACGGATGCCGCTTCCCTCGGGGTGTGCTGTCAATCCTCACAACATCGCCGAGAACCTGTAGTCGGGGTTGCTCCGGCTGCCGTTGACTGGCCCGGAGCCGCCGTGGAATCGGGCGGCGCCTCATCCCGACGCTGTGAATCGAGGGCACTCGTGGTCAATTTCGGTTTCTTCGACGACTGGCACCCGCAACCGGGCCGGGTCACCAGCTGGGGTGTTCCGCCCACCGCGCTGGCCCTCATGTACACCGCGCCCGAACATCCGATCCCGCCCACCTACCAGCAACGGGAATACCTGCGCACGACGCACCGCACCGCCGCCGCGGGCCACCGCGCCTCCCGGCTGTGCATGATCTCCTACGACATCCCCGACAGGCCGAACATCGCGGCGATGACCCGCGCGGTCACCGCCTTCGTCCGCAGGCACGAATCGTTCGCCAGCTGGTTCACCGTGGAGCCCGACGACCGTGTGGTCCGGCACGTCGTCGACACGCAGACGCTCGAACTGGTCCCCACCGAATACGGGGAATTCACCGACAGCGAGGCGATCCGCCGGCACGTCCAGGACACCACACCCGATGCGCTGCACTGGAATTGCTTCAGCTTCGGAATCATCGAACACGACAACGGCTTCACCGTCTACGCCGCGGTCGACCACTTACACACCGACGGCGTCGCCCAGGCACTGACCTGCGTGGACCTGTTGATGCTCTACGGCGCGGCGCTGTCCGGCACCGAACCCGCACTCGCCCCCGTCGACGGGCATCTGGCCTACTGCGCCCGCGAACGCGACTACAACGCCGCCCTCACCGCGCAGTCCCCGCAGGTCGCCACCTGGCTGAAGTTGTTGCAGCGCAACGGCGGTCAGCTCCCGACCTTCCCGCTGTACCTGGGCACCGCGACCACCACGGGCTACGTGCGCGGCGCGGTACGAACCATGCCACTGTTCACCGAGGACGACGCCCAGCGTTTCGAGTGGGCGTGCGAGGCGGGCGGCGGCCGATTCCTCGGCGGCCTGTTCGCCGCGCTGGCCCTCACCGAGGTCGAATTGACCGGCAACGATTGGCATTTCATCCTCAGCCCCGCCAATACTCGCAGCACGCCCGGCGAGACCGGCGCGGTCGGCTACTACACGAATCTGCTCCCCATCGCCTTCGACGTGCCACCCGACGCGCGCTTCTCCGCGCTGGTCGCCGCCGCCCAGACCGCCGCCGACGGGGCCAAGGCCCTCACCGACGTCTCCCCGCACCGCGTGCTGGAACTGGCCACCCCCGAACTGGGTATCCGTGTGCAACCGGGCTGGGCCGCGATGATGCTGTCCTACGTCGACGTGCGCAAGATCGCCGGGGTGGAGATGTTCGACCGGATCAACGGCGGCCTGTTCGCCAATCGGGCCGCGGCCAGCGAGGTTTACCTCTGGATCAACCGATTTCCCGACGTGACCACCCTGAGCCTGGTCTACCCCGACACCGAGGACGCCGACGAATCCATCGGCCGCTACGTGAAGACGCTGACCGAGATCACCGCCGCGGTGGCCGATGACGGCGACTACGCCCTGCGGGTCGACGCCTGACCATGGCGATTCGGGGTATACCGCTGCGGGCGGCACGCGATATCGCGGATCCGCCCGCCTCGGATCGGCGCGCGTGGGCGGCCCTGACGGCCTGCCTGCTCGCGGTGTTCATGCAGATGCTGGACCTGACCATCGTCAACACCGCACTGCCGGTGCTGGCCCACGACCTGTCCGCCACCGGCTCGACACAGCTGCTGGTCGTAACCGTCTACGGGGTGGCGTTCGCGGGCACCCTGCTGACCGCCGCCCGGCTGGGCGACCGTTTCGGACGGCGACGACTGTTCCTGATCGGCATGACGGTCTTCACCACCGCATCACTGGGCTGCGGTCTGGCCCGGCTCCCGATCGAACTGGTCGCCGGGCGGGTCGCGCAGGGCGTGGGTGCCGCGGCGGTGTCGGCGCAGACGATTGCCATTGTGGCAGCGGCATTTTCGGTCCAGCGGCGGCCGCTGGTGTTCGGTGTCTACGGTGCGGTCGCGGGTCTGGCGGGATTGTCCGGGCCGCTGCTGGGCGGGCTGATCGTCGCGCTGAATCCGGGTGGGCTCGGCTGGCGGTCCATCTTCCTGCTGAATCTGCCGCTGGGGCTGATCGCCCTGGTCCTGGCCGCGCGCTATCTGGATATCGGACGAGCCGAGCGTGCGGTCCGGGTGGATGTCCCGGGCGCGGTGCTCTCGATGGTCGGTGTGGCCGCGGTGCTGTATCCGCTGTCCACCGGCCGTGATTCGGGGTGGCCGCTCAGCGCGGTGGGACTGCTGGTGGCAGGTCTGGTGGTACTGGCCGTATTCGGCTGGCGGCAGTGGCGGGTGACGGTGCACGGCGGGACGCCGCTGATTTCCGGAGAAGTGTTCCGCGACAAGGGTTTCAGTATCGGATCGGTGTTGCTGCTGGTGTTCTACGGGCTGTTCGCGGCATTGCTGTTCACGGTGTCGATGACCGCGCAGACCGGGATGGGCTGGTCCGCCTGGCAGACCGCGCGGCTGTTGCTGCCGTTCGCGCTGGGGGCGTTACTGGCGGCCTTGACCTCCCCGATCCTGGTGGCCCGCTTGGGATCTCGCGCATTGACCGCCGGGATCGCGCTGTTCGCGCTGGGCGTGGCGCAGATGGCGTTGACCGTGCATCCCGCGTCCGGCGGTGTGGATACCCGGGCGCTGAGCGAACCGGTGCTGTTGGCCGGGGCGGGGATGGGCTGGTTCGCCGCACCGCTGCCCGCGATCATGGTGGCCGGACTGGGTCAGGAGCCGACCGGGAGCGCTTCGGGGCTCGCGCCGACCGTGCAGCAACTCGGCAGCGCGATCGGCGCGGCCGTGCTCGGCAGTGTGTTCTTCGCCCGCATCGCCGCGGGCTCCGGCGTGGATGGCGCGAAATCGCTTCTCGCCCAGCATCTGTCGGACCGTGACGCAACGCCCGGTGAGCGGGTCGAGCTGGTGCGCCGCTTCGGTGATTGCGCGCACGCCGCTTTCGCCTCGCCGTCACATGTGCTGCCGGTGGACGGATGCGCGGGCGCCTTCGACGCGACCGTGGCGTCGGCGGCCACCGCGCCGACGTTCCTTCAGGCGTGTGTGACGGTGCTGTGGATCGTCGCGGCGGTCGCGGGCGTGCTCACGGCACTCACGCTGGCGCTACCCCGACGACCGGAAGCCCGGCCGTGACCGCGATCTCCGGCCGCACCGGTCGAGGGAATCAACCTGTCGCGGAACAGGATCCGAACACTCCGGAGGTTCGTTTCGCCACGCTTGCGGTAACTGCCGTCGCACTCGTCACCGGCATCGTCCTGCTCGTCCGGTCGGCCCGCTACGGATACTTCGGTGACGAACTGTATTTCGTGGCAGCCGGGAATCACCTCGCCCCGAGCTACGTCGATCAGGGACCGCTGATCCCCCTGCTCGCCCGAGCCGCGTGGACGCTGGTGCCGGGATCTGTTGTCGCACTCCGTATCCCGTCGATCCTGGCCGCCATCGCCGGGGTACTGCTGGCTGGAGCATTCGCCCGCGAACTGGGCGGCCGTCGCCTCGCCCAGGTCCTCGCCGCACTGGCCTACGCCACCTGTCCCTACCTGATCACCCAGGCCGCGACCCTGTCCACCTTCGCGCTCGACAGCACCCTGAGCGCAACCGCCCTGTGGTTGCTGACCCGCTGGATTCGCCTGCGCCACGACCGGCTGCTATTGGCCTTCGCGGCCGTGATCGCACTGGACCTCCAGATAAAACTGCTGATCACAGTTCTGTTGGCCGGAATTCTCACCGGCATCGCCCTCGCCGGCCCACGAAACCTGCTGCGCCGCTCGACGCTCTGGTGTGCCCTTCCCGTAGTCGCCCTCACCGCGCTCCCCGGAATACTCTGGCAACAACACCACCACTGGCCCCAACTGGCCATGGGCGCGATCATCCGCACCGAACAACACTCCGCCACCGGCGGCCCCCTCGGCCTACCACTCCAATGGGCCCTGCTCACCGGCCTCCTCGGCGGCCTGCTGGCTCTTCTCGGCTGCTGGACCCTACTGCGCCACAACATGTTCCGAGCCCACCGCTGGATCGCCATCACCGTAATAGTGGAGATCCTGTTCGTAATCCTCACCGGCGGCCGCCCCTACTACGTCGCCGGACTGTTCCCAGCCCTGTTCGCCGCCGGTGCCACAGCACTCCAGAACATTCGCCGCCGCACCACCAGCACTGTCGTAGACAATCCGGATCGTGCCACACGATTCTCTGGTTCTGTTGCAGCACAATATATCCCGAGACGATTGGCTCGAACTGCGGGGATCGCGGTGGTCGTTGTGCCCATCGCCATCTCCCTGACCGTGGTGTTCGTCCTGCCGCTGCCGCTCGGCCGAATCGACAGGCCGGTCCGCTCGCAGGCCGAATTATCTACCCGTATGCGAACATTCGGTACGACGGGTTGGTCGCACCTGGTTGAAGGTGTGGATGCCGCGTATCGCGCGCTGCCGGAGGATGACCGCGCAGGTGCCGTAATACTCACCCAAACCTATTGGCAGGCAGCGGCTCTCGAAGATCTCTCGCCACCCGATCATCCGGCCGTGTTCAGTGCGGATCGTGGATACGCGTACTTCGGCCGTCCGCCCGATACCGCGCGCACCGTGCTGTATGTCAGTGCGGGTGGACCGAAGGAACTGCCGCGCAACATCTTCGGAGTCGCCGAACCGGTTGCGCACATCGACGATCCGCTCGGCTTCCCGGGCATCGATCGTGGAGTGACCGTATGGCGTTGCCGGTATCCGCGTGAGCCCTGGGTCGCGTTGTGGCCGCACCTGACCACCCTCGTCCTGGATCCCGGACTCTGACCACTGGAAAGGCTGCCTCATGCCCGTCTCCCACACCGGCCCGACCTGGTTCGATCGCCGCTGGTCCATTCCCGAACTCGTGCAACGCAAACAGGGCCGCCGGGTGTCGGTGGTTCTGCCCGCACTCGACGAGGAGGCCACCGTCGCCGGGGTGATCGCCTCGATCCGCCCGCTGGTGGGTGGTCTGGTGGACGAATTGCTGCTGATCGATTCCGGTTCCACCGATGGCACCATCGCGGCCGCCCGCGCTGCCGGTGCCACGGTTCACACTCGCGAGCAGGCGTTCCCGCAGTTGCCGCCGCGCGCGGGCAAGGGCGAGGTGCTGTGGCGTTCACTGGCCGTCGCGCAGGGCGATCTGATCGTGTTCGTCGACTCCGATCTCATCTCACCCAGCCCGATGTTCGTCCCGTCCCTACTCGCACCGCTGCTCTTCGATGACGCCCTGCACCTGGTCAAAGGCTTCTACCGTCGCCCGTTGCGCACCGAAGGCCGCACCGACGCCGACGGCGGCGGCCGGGTCACCCAACTGGTCGCCCGCCCGCTACTGTCCGCCTTGGCCCCCGAACTCGCCGAGATCGTGCAACCACTCGGCGGCGAGTACGCCGCCACCCGCGAACTCCTCACCGCCATCCCGTTCGCCCCCGGCTACGGCGTCGAAATCGGCATCCTCCTGGACTGTTTCGCGCGCCACGGCATCGCCGCCATCGGCCAGGTGGACCTGGGCACCCGCCTGCACCGCAACCGCCCGAACGACGAGCTCGCCGCCATGAGCCGCCAGATCATCGCGACAATGCTGGACCGTCTCGGCCTCGAGGACTCCGGTCGCGGTCTGCCCCAGTTCATTCCGCACGGCACCGGCTGGCGGCGCACGGTCACCGAACCGAGTTTCGCGGACCGCCCGCCGATGAGCCTGACCATCGACCCGCCGGGCGCCGACGCGGGGGAGTGGGCCGCGCTGGATTCGCGTTTGGGTATCGCGTGAATCGTCCTCGCCGCTGATTTCCCATACGGCGCGATATTCGAGAGTCTCCTTTTGGGAAATGTCACTCGATTCGATCGGGCGATCACGGTGAATTTCACAATCGCCGACTCAGGGTATGCCACTGCCGACGGCGCAGATGATCGATAACCTCGAGTGCGTCGGCAGCTGATTCGGCCGCCGCACAAGGTGTTTCGTGCCATCGGCGGAACAGTCTGGATCCGGTTCTCCGGGCATCATTGCCGCCTGTCGCATCTACCAGCAGATTTGCCGACCCACCGCAGGCTCGATCCACTTCGGTGGCATTACACAATGAGCACGGGCCGCATTGTGTACTTCGAGACATCCGCGCGGCCCCGCACCCTCGGTAGAGTCGATAGGCGGCAGTAACGACAAATCCTGAAGGAATTGTTCATGACCCGCATGAGGGCGAGCGCTATGTATTCCAACCGAGCGCCCGTGCGAACCGGACCGCAACCGGTGCACCCCACGACATTGGTGCGTTCGGTGGTGGAGAACCTGGACCTCACGGCCATCGCGAGCCGAATGGACCGGCGGCTCCGGGCGGATCTGGTCGAACTCGTGCGATACAGCGTGCGCGAACTGACCGAACCCGCCGACCCCGACACCGACACCGAATCGGTCACCGAACGCCTCGAATCGATCGCCCGCCGCTGGGCACAGCGTGAGCTGCCGATCGAGATCCTGCATCGCGCCGTCCACGCGGCGGTCTCGGCATCCCTGCAATGGTGGGCGCGCGGCGTCACCTGGTCCGACGGCCGGATCGTGCGCGCGGAGGGCGCGGATCTGATCGACGCCCTGCGCACCCTCTCGGCGGCGGTCGCCCGCGGTTACGCCGCCGAGGTCCGCGCGATGACCACCGAGGGCCGCATCGCCGCGGTGAGCCTGGCCTCGGGCCTGCTGGCCGGCCGCGCCGACGGCACCCGCACCGCCGGATACGCTGCGGCACTGTCGAATTCGTACCTGGTCGTCGCCATCGCCATCGGCGCGCATCCGCAGGAGAACGACCCGCGACTCGACGCCCGCGTCGTCGCCCGCCGCAAACTCCGCCGCATCCAAGCCGAACTGGCCACCGGCTGCCGCCCCCACACACTCTCCCTGCTCAGCGTCGACGGCGGCACGATCCTGATCCCCGCCGACACCCCAGCCGCCGACACCCCAGCCGCCGACACACCGGCCGTCGATACAGATGACGTCGATACCGGTGACGTCGCGACCGATCATGTCGGGACTGGTGATGTCGCGACCGATCATGTCGGGACTGGTGATGTCGCGACCGATCATGTCGGGACTGGTGATGTCGCGACCGATCATGTCGGGACCGGTGACGTCGAGACTGGTGATGTCGGGATCGGTGGTGTCGGGACCAGCGACGTCAGGATCGGTGGCGTCGGGATTGGTGATGTCGGGATCGGTGGGGTCGGGACTGGTGATGTCGGGATCGGTGGTGTCGGGACCAGCGACGTCAGGATCGGTGGCGTCGGGACTGGTGATGTCGGGACTGGTGACGTTGGAACCGACCACCCCGGGACCGAGCAGCGAGTGAGCGAGCTGATCGATCGACTCACCGAGGTCGCAGGCGCACCGATCACCGCGACATTCGTCGAAGCAGCCCAAGCCGCGATCCCGCAATCCGCCGACCTGGCACACGAATTACTCGATCTGGCAATGCATCTGGGCCGCGGCCCGGGCCTGCACCGCTTCCGAGACCTGGCCTGCGAATACCAGTTGTCCCGACCTGGCCGAGCCAACCGACGCATCCGCTCGGTCCTGGACCCGCTGCGCGCCGAGCCGACCCTGCTGGACACCCTCCGCGCCTACCTCGGCCCACCCGGCACCCAGGACACGATCGCCCGGCGACTCGGCATATCGGTCGGCACCCTGCGCCGCCGACTCACCCGCATAGAGGCCCTGACCGGCCTGAACCCGGAGACCGCAACCGACTCGTGGCACCTCCGCTCCAGCCTGGTCGCCCACACGGTGACCGGCGAAAAGCTCGGCAGCAACGCCGAGAACACGGGGTCGCCGCTGGACAGAGCCGGTTGACCCGACGGAACCGGTCGCGCCCTCAGGAATCGGTGAGCCGCGCTGCGTTGTTGGGAATCGGCACGTGGGCTTCAGATCCGACGAATCTGGCGTTCAGTGAATTCTCCTCTGACCGTTGATAATTCGCTGGAGGTTCCGAGTCGCGCTTCGCCTGGGTCACGTGAATGACCGCCCTTTTCAGGGTGGTTCGAGTTCCTCGACGGTGCGCGATGACCCCGCGAGGGTGTCGATCGGCGGGGCCGGGTGTCATGGGTGAGGTGGTGTGGTGTTGACCAGGGTGGCGGCTCGGGCGTAGCCGCGTACCAGGGTGCGGGTGTCCTCGGCGCGCCAGGCGAGGGCCAGGTGAGCGGGGGAAATGCCGGTGACCGGGCGGATGACCACGCCGCCGCGGGTCAGCAGCGGAGCGTTGCCTTCGGCGAGCAGGCAGATCCCGCGCCCGTCGACGAGCGCTTCATAGGTTTCGTCCGGGTTGTCGATCACCGCGCCGATGTGCGGTGGGTGGCCGTCGCGGGCGTCCAGGGCCAGCCAGTGCTCGCGCAGCGGACCCGCGGATTCCGGTAGTGCCAGAAACGGTTCGTCGATCAGGTCGGCGAATGCGATCGTGTCCCTGGCTGCCAGCCGATGGTGTACTGGGAGTGCGACGCGGCGGGGCTCGGAAACCATGACGACCCAGCGGAAGCGGTGGTCGTCGGGTAGCGGTAGCCAGACGAACGCCACGTCGGTCGAGCCGTCCGCCAGTCCGGCCGTGGGGTCGTGCCAGCCGACTTGGCGCAGCTCCACCCGGGTTGAGGGGAACTCGGCAGTGAACCGGGACCGCACGGCCGGCAGCATGCCGTCACGGCCGGGGCTGGTCCAGCTCAGCAGCATGGGCGGGCAGATGTCGTTTGCCGGATTCGCCGCTTACAGCGCAACCAAGTTCGCGTTGGAGGGCTTGTCCGAGGCGCTGGCCGACGAGGTCGGGTCACTGGGGATCAAGGTACTGGTCGTGGAACCCGGCGCCTTCCGCACCGGCCTGTTCGGCAATGCTTCGACCCGCACCCGGATCGCCGACTACGACGCCACCGTCGACGCCACCAGGTCCATGGTCGGCGGCGGCGACGGCGGGCAGCCCGGCGACCCGGCCAAGGCCGCCGCAGCGGTGCTGGCGGCGCTGGCAGCCGAGCACACACCGCTGCGGCTGCCACTGGGCAGCGACGCAGTGGACGCGATACTCCAGCACACGGAATCAGTGCGAACCGAGATCGAGCAATGGGAACACACCACGCGAGCCACGACGTTCGACGACTGAACGACCACCGTGCGAGCCGGGGTCTCGGATCGGCTCTACCCGAATTCGAGAAATCTGGCGCTGGGGAGTTACCGCACACAGCGTCAGACGGTGAGCCCCGCGGATTGACACCGAGTCGTTGTCATTACCCTCGCCCGTCGCGCGCCATAGTGATCCCATGGGCAACAGTGAAGAGATGGCCGATCACGAATCCGTCGCCGACACACTTCGCCCGCTGCTCCGCGCCGCCTTCGGACCGGATCCGGGGGTGGCGTTCGAATTCTGGGACGGCAGCGCGATCCGGCCCGCCGGTACCTCCCACGGCACGCTGCGGGTGCGGTCGAAAGAGGCGCTCGCTCATCTGGTCTGGGCACCGGGCCAACTCGGTCTGGGCCGCGCATTCGTTTCCGGCACAGCGGATCTCGACGGCGATATCTTCGGGATGATGCGCGCACTGCGTTCCTCCGCGCCACACGCCCCCGGCGCGGGCATCACCCTCGGGCCCGGCGCGGTGTTCCAGGCGGTCAATGCCGCACGCAGACTCGGCGCGCTGGGCCGACCGCCCGAACCGCCGCCGGAGGAGATGCGCACCCGCACCGGCGGCCTGCACACCCGCCGCCGCGACGCCGCCGCGATCAGCCACCACTACGACGTCGGCAACGACTTCTACGCCCTGGTCCTCGGCCCGAGCATGACCTACTCCTGCGCCCGGTTCGCCGGTGCGGGCGAGCGGCCCGACGACACCGTGTCCCTGGCCGACGCCCAACGTGCCAAACACGACCTGATCTGCCGCAAGCTGGGCCTGGACGCGCGCCCCGGCATGCGCCTGCTGGATGTGGGCTGCGGCTGGGGTTCGATGGCCATCCACGCGGCCGCCACCTACGACGCACACGTCGTCGGAGTGACGCTGAGCCACGAACAAGCCGAGCTCGCCCGCAAACGCGTTGCCGCCGAAGGACTTTCCGATCTCGTCGAGATCCGTCTGTCGGACTACCGCGACCTGCGCGGCGAACGGTTCGACGCGATCTCCTCGATCGGCATGTTCGAACACGTGGGTTCCAAACGCGCCGCGGAGTACTTCGCCACCGTGCACGCGCTGCTGCGCCCCGAGGGCCGGTTGCTCAACCACGCGATCTCCGCGATCGGCGGTTCGGCGATGGGCGGCCGCTCCTTCGTCGGCCGCTACGTGTTCCCGGACGGCGAGCTGATCGATGTCGGCCGGGTCGTACTGGCCATGGAGGACGCCGGATTCGAGGTCCGCGACGTCGAGAGTCTGCGCGAGCACTACGCGCTCACCCTGCGCGGCTGGGTTGCGAATCTGGAACAGGAGTGGGATCGCGCGGTCGAACTCGTCGGCGAGGGCCGCGCCCGGGTCTGGCGGTTGTACATGGCGGCCTCGGCGCTGGGTTTCGAGGACGGCACCCTCGGTCTGCACCAGGTACTGGGCGTCGTCCCGAGCGGCGACGGTGCTTCGGGCATGCCCGCCACCCGCCGCGCCTGGGGCTGAAACCGAAGCCGAAACCCCGCCGACGCGCGGTCCCGCCGAGAAACGCCGAACGCGGCCCGCAGCGAACCCGGATGGCTACACTGCTGACCAAGCCGACCGCTGTTCGCGTGCGCGGGACCCGGAGCACGGTTCGAGGCCGGTCGGAAAATTGGCTTTCACAGTGAGGTGATGTCGTGTCCGTTCGAGGAACCGTGCTGGTGGCGGCGTTGGCATGCGCCGTCCCGCTGGTGGTCGCCGCGCCGGGGCACAGCGCTCCCGCGGCCGGCGGCTGCGCGGACGGCGGCGTGATGACCGGCCGGATGATCCCCGGCACCGGCAGTGCCGGACAGAGCATCCAGCGCGAGGTCACCCTGCGTGACTGCCTCAGCCCGTTCCTGCCGGGCATCCGTGGCGGACAGTTCTCGGTGACCATCCCGTGGAACGCCACGACGGTACCCACCGCCGCCCGGTTCACCTGGTCCGACGGCAGCATCAGCACCGCGACCGGCTTCGGCAACGGCGTCTGGCGCATCACCGCGGGCCCCGCCACCGGACACGCCATCCAGCTCGACGTCGCCGACACCTGGAACGGCTGGTACCTCAGCTCCGCCGACGTGACGGTCACCGGAGCCCAGTTCGTCTCCTGAATCCGCTACGCCCGCAGCAGCTTTCGCCACACCGCACAGGCACTCGGCTCAGGGGGGACATTCGGCTCAGGCGGCGCCGAGCGCGCGCGACCCGCCCGGCGCCACCGCACCGTGGTAGAAATACCGCCCCAACCCGATCGTGAAGATCAGGATCCCGTACACCGAATGCTCCACCGACGCGGTGAACAGCGACCGGCTCCGCAGGTAGCGCGAGGCGAACAGCCACCCGCCCACCCCGCTGGCGGCCACCGAGAACCAGCTCCCGAAGATGATGTGCACGTATCCGAACGCCGCCGCACTGGCCGCGACCAGTCCGGGCCCCTCCCCGAACACCGGCGCGTACCGATGGAACAGGAACGACCGGAACACCAGCTCCTGCGGATACACGCTCACCGCCGGATACAGCACCATCACCGCCAGCCACAGCCAGGGATTCCGGCGCGGCAGATCGAACAGATCCTCCCGCCGCAGCACCGTGGTCGCCGCGGTGAGGGCGAGGGCGTTGGCGCCCGCCGACACCGCCATCGACCGCGCCTGCTCACCGAATGCCGCACTGCGCCACAGTGATTCGCGATCGAAATCGGGGGAGCGGCGCAGATACACCGTCGCCCCGGCGGCCAGCGCGAGCAACGCCGGGATCGGCGGCTTACCGCGGAACAGCGCGTTGTAGGCGGTGGCGCCGCCGAAGAACAACCCCGCGTACTCCGCGGCCAGATACACCCGCCGCCATCGTCGAATTCTCATGTGCGCACCGTCATTTCGCGAAATCCTCGCTCGTGGTCAGGTCACCGGAAGCAGTTCGGGCCGTTTGGCCGCGATCCGGTTCCCCGAGGAGACCCCGCGGATGCGGCGGCCCACCCAGGGCAGCAGATGGCGTGTGGCCCACCGCAATTCGTCGGTGAGCGCGGCCGGGCGCGGCTGATTCGGATCCGGCGGCAGCGCGGTGCGCCAGGTGTCGTCCGCGCCCGGGAGCCCGAGGCCGTCGGCGACCGCCCGGCTGACCAGTTCGTGGCCCAGCGGATTGAGGTGCAACCGGTCGTCGGTCCACACCCGACGATCGGTGGTCGCGGGCACGGGTTCGAAATCGATCACCGTCACCCGATGCCGCGCGGCGACTGCGCGCAAGGCGATGTTCATCTCCCGGACGCGTCCGGACAGCGGCCGCACCAGCGGGGCCACCGCGCCGATATCGGGAAAGGTGAAGGTGACCACCTGCGCGCCGATGGCCGCGAACGCCGCGAACATGCTCTCGATATCGGCCAGCACCGCGTCGCGGTCGTAGCGCGGCCGCAGCAGATCGTTCATCCCGGCCACCACCGACACCAGATCCGGCTTCATCGCCAGCGCCGGGGCGAGCTGTTCGGCCCGGATCTGGTTCGCGCACCGGCCGCGAACGGCCAGGTTGGCGTAGTTGAGCCCGGACTGCATGTGGGCGAGCACCTGCGCGAGGCGATCGGCCCAGCCGAGCAATCCGCCGGTGCCGTCGGGGTCGCCGACCCCTTCGGTCTGCGAATCACCGAGTGCGACGAAGCGGGTGAACTGCGGTATCGGAGAGGGACTCGACCTGGTCATGCTCGGCCTCCGGGATCGGTTCGACGCGCGGGGCTCGGCGTCGAGCGGTCCGGGTGTTCAGGGACGGGAACATTCAATAGATACACCAACCGGCAGGACCTGTCCCGCTGGTTGGCCGGGTGTTCACTCAGCCCAGGACGAAGGGCAACTTGTCGGCCAGCGCACCCAGTTCGTCGCGCTCGGTGGCGCTGGGCGCGCGGCGTCCGGTGCCGATCAACAGGGCGTCGCGGTCCGGCAGAGTGGACGGGAACGTCGCACCGGCGATCTGCTCGAGCATGTGCCGGGCGTGCGCGAGACTCGCGGCGGGCGGTTCGGGTTCCCCGGGCAGCTGCGCGATCAGATCGAGGTGGTGCAGCGTCCACTCCAGTACGTAGGCGTCGAGATAGTCTGCGGTGGTGAGGATTTCGCCCCGGGTGGCGACGCGGCGGTCCGGATCGGCGAGTTCGGCCGCGCGCCCGGCGGCCGAGGCGACGTCGTCGAAATGCAGTTTCAGCAGCTGCGGCGCCTGATAGGCCGCGGCCAGCCGCACGATCAGCGCGTCGAGCGGATCGTCACCGGTGGGTGTGGTGGCGCCGATGTCCCAGTACGACAGCGCGGTGCGGGTCGGTTCGGCCGCGGCCGGGGTGACCAGCGTGATCAGAACGTCCTGAGCGCCGATGAGCAAGTGGCACACCAGATCTCGCACCAGCCACCCGGTGCATCCGGATGGCAGCGCGAAGTCCTCGTCGTGCAGTTCGGCTATCGTGGCGCGCAGTGCCGACCACGAGTGTGCGAAGAGATCCACCGGCGCAAGCTAGCAGCGTCGAGCGGGTGTTGTGAACGTTTCCCGATCCGGCGAAGGGGATATTCCGGGCCGGGGCGAGCCGATCGGGCGCACGGACTATGCCGAACCGGCCGAGCCGAGGACGGACAGCAGTATCAGCAGCAGCGGAACGACGATCGGGATCAGCAATCCGAGTGCCCCGGGCCGCTGGAACAGCGGCTTACCCGGATCCATCGGGCGGCCCGGCATACCCGGCAGCGGCGGCGCGAGCTTCGAAATGCTGTTGTAGGCAGCGAGATTGATCAACATCGTGATCGGATTGATGATCGAGGACGCCACACCCCACCAGCCCAGCCACGCGCTCTCCACGGTCATCCGCCGGTAGGTGGACAGCCCGCAGTCGCGGCAGAACGGCCCCGACATCCGCAGGAACTGCATGAAGACGATGAAGCCGCGATGTCCCCGGATGGTCACCGCCGCGGCCGGGGTCGCGCCGCAGTGCGCGCAATACACCATCGGCTGCTGCATCATGGGCTGCTGTACGGGTTGCTGCTGCATCATCGGCTGCTGCATGTGCTGTTGCTGTCGCATCATGGGCTGCTGCATATGCTGTTGCGGCGGCGGCATCATCGGCTGCGCCTGTGGTGGAACACCGTGCAGCGCACCAGGATTCGTCATGTTCATACCCCTACCCCCGAACACGGCGGCGACGCCGCGATCGATCCGAGAAAATTGATCCGAAATGAAGCTGGGCGCGAATGTTACCCGGACATTCCGCGGGTCGCCAACCTCATTTCGAAGGCTCGGCGTGAAACCGACATTTCGGTGAAAACGGTTGGCGCGTAAACGGTTCCCGTTGTCGTTTCAACACCGACACGCGCGCCTCACCGCGGCCCGATGAGCGCGATCGCGGTCTCCACCGCGACATCGACGATCTCGCCGATATCCCCGCCCGCCTCGACGGTGGAGGCGATGAGTTCGCGGTACCCGCCGTACAGGATCGTCGCCATCGCCCGCGAGGGCGGATGCAGTTCTGCCGACTGGAATTGCGGTGTGGCGGTGAGGTTTCGGATCAGGGTGACGAACGCGTCGCCGGTCGTGCGATGTAGTTCCCGGGCGTCGTCGCCGAGGGCGGGGATGTCGCGGATCCAGGCCAGCGTGATCGTCGGATCGTGCTGGGAGGCCGCGATCCACGCCTCGATCGCCTGCCGGACCTGGATGTCCCACGCGGCCGCGGGATCGACCGCCTGATAGATCTGCCGGATCGTATCGCTGTTGCGTTCGGCCAGCAGTTCGATGAAACAGTCCTGCTTACTGCTGAAATGTTCGTAGAAGGTGCGCCGCGAGGTGCGGGCCTCGCGCACCACATCCGCGACGGTGGCCTCCCGGTAGCCGTGTTTGCGCACCGTCTCGGCCATACCGTCGAGCAGCCGACGCCGGAATCCGGGTTCGGCCGCGGCGGCGGGGCTGGATTCGGGCTCGGCGCGGGTCACCGTTCGAGCGTAGTGGCCGCGCCCGTGCCCGACCACATCCGCACGCTGCCGCCGATGGCTCGATCGCCCGGTGCTCAGGCGTTGGCCTCGGCCTGCTCGACCACGTCGATCGTGGGCCGGACGGCGCGGCGGTGGACCACCGCGCGGCCCTTGCGGCCGGGAGCCAGTGCCACGCCACGGAAGTGTGGGCGTTCGTCCGGCGCGTCGGTCGGTTCGAGCGTGAAGTCCCGCAGCAGGGTGCGCAGCACGACGTTCATCTCCAACGTCGCGAACGACGCCCCGATGCACCGGCGCGCGCCGCCGCCGAACGGAATCCAGCTGAACGTCCCCGGCCGCGCGCCCAGGAACCGATCCGGATCGAAGGTGCGCGCCCGGGGGAACAGTTCCTCGTTGTCGTGCATGAGCCGAATGCTGACCAGCACGTTCTGCCCCTTCGGCAGCGTCCACCGGCCCAGTCGCAGTTCCTCGACGCGGATCTGCCGGGGCGTCACATCGATCACCGGCCGCACCCGCTGCACCTCCAGCAGAGTCGCCTCGCGCAGTTCCGAACCGCCCGCGTCGGCCTCGGATACCAAGCGGCGCAGCACATCCGGGTGACGGCGCAGTCGCTCGACGGTCCAGGCCAGGGTGGTCGCGGTGGTTTCGTGACCGGCGGTGAGCAGCGTGAGCAGTTCGTCGGCGATCTCGCTGCGGGACATGGCCGTACCGTCGTCGTACCGGGATTGCAGCAGCATCGTCAGTACGTCGTCGCGGCCGTCGAGTCCGGCGGCCTCGGCGCGATCGATGAGGCGATCCACGATCCGGTCGTAGCGGCGGCGATGGGTGGCGAATCGTGCCCAGGGACCGAAGCGGCCCAGCAGGTTTCGCGGGATCGGCAGGGCGACCAGCGCCGAACCGAGCAGCACGATCCTGGGCAGGACCGCGCGCAGTTCGTCGAATTCCGCGCCGTCCGCGCCGAAGACCGCGCGCAGGATCGCGTTGAGGGTGATCCGCATCATCGATTCCATCGTGGCGAATTCCCGGTTCGAGGGCCACGAGGCCATCTCCCGGACGGCCTCCTGCTCGATCATCTCCTCGTACGCCTGCAACCGGCGGCCGTGGAACGGCGGGGTGAGCAGTTTGCGCTGCTTGCGGTGCTCGTCGCCGGTGATCGAGAACAGTGAGCCCGGCCCGAGGACCTGACCGAGGTTCACATCCATGTTGTCGGCCACCTCGGGACCCGCGGTGAACAGCGCCTTCACCTCGGCCGGATCGGACAGCACGACGGTGCGGCCCAGGCGCGGGGTGGTGACGGTGAACGCCGAACCGTAGCGATCGTGCAGGCGTCGCCAGGCCCGCGTGCGCCCGGACAGGATCTCCAGGATCTGTACGAAGCCCGGTGACGTCGGTCCGCCGGGCAGTCCCACTGTGGTCATCCGCAACCCCTCGCGCTCTGGTACGTCTCTGTACCAGAGGTACGGTACGCGCACGTACCGGGTGGCGGCAAGGGGTGCGGATCAGCGCCAGAGACGGCGGCAGGGCAGCGGGCGCAGATCGGGCCGGATCTTGCGATCCACGGTGATGGCCAGACCGCTTCGCACTGCGGCAGAGGCGAATTCGCACGCCTCGGTATATGTTGCGGCGTATTCGAGAACGAGATCGCCGGTGGTGTCCTGATTCTCGAAATACACGATGACCCTGCGGGTCGGGCGGTCACTGCACGTGCAGTTGCCGTCGGCGGGATGTGTCGTGCCCGTCATGTCGTGCTCCTTTGCATCGCGCTCCGAACGATCCGGTCGGCGGATCCTCGAAGCGACGGCGACGGATTCCACGGTAGGTTCGGCCGGGCGCGGTGAACAGGTTTCATGGCGGTGTTCGGGCAGGTCACAGCGGCCCCCGCCGGGACTTGGTGCACGCGGACATCACAGGCGGGACATTGCGCCCTACAATGCCGTGCCCGGCCGGGCTCACTCCGGCGGCGCGGTGCGCTCGCCGTAGACGGTCAGCCAGATCGTGCGGCCGAGGGTGTGTGCCAGCAGATTGTCGTCCGGTGCCGGATCGGCGAGGAACGCGTACTGGATGGAGCGTTCGACCATGGCGGTCAACACGATCGCGGTCGTCACCGGATCGATCGAGGTATCGATGCGACCCGCGGCCTGCTCCCGGACCAGCCGCTCGCACACCACGGCCACGAAGCGCGCGATCCGGCCCTGCCAGTACGCCCCGACCTCCCGGTCGTAGGCCGCGACCTCGATCAGCGCCTGGAGCAGATGTCCGTGGGCGCGCGCACCGGCGATCATCGCGTGCATGGCCGCGCGCACGCCGGGCTCACCCTCGGAATGATCCTGGGACCACCAGGTTTCGGCGGTGCCGAACAGGTCGGCGGTGGCCAATTCGGCCATCCGGATCAGCAGCCGGCTCTTGTCCGGGAAGTAGCGGTAGAAGGTGGAACGGGCCATCTCGGCCTCGGCGGCGATGCGCTGGACGGCGATCTCGGTGAAGGAGGTCCCGTCGGACAGCAGTCGGTCGACCGCGGCCAGTACCCGGCGTTCGATGGCCTCCCGGTGTCCGTCGCGTTCCCCGCGCGCCCGGGAGATCCGGGTCAGCGAGGCCATGGGCGGTCGGTTCCGAGTGGTGCGGGCATGCGGCCATTGTGCCGTAGACGTCGGCGGCGGTGTCGAATCCGGGGCGCTTGACATCATTGCGCCGACCTCTCATCCTCCTTTATAGGACATAGTGTCCGAACATAGTGTCCCGTACTGGTGGGAGGCGCCGTGGGCGCAGCACAGACCGACGTCGTGATCGTCGGAACCCGTTGTGCCGGAACGGCTACCGCGATCGCGTTCGCGCGGGCCGGTCGCCGGGTGATCGGCCTGGACAGTGCCTCGTTTCCGTCCGAGACGTTGTCCACACATCTGCTGTGGTCCTCGGGAGTGTTCGAACTGCGGCAGCTCGGCGCGCTCGAACGGGTTCGCGCCCTGGGTGCGCCGCCGCTGACCACGGGGATGGCGGCGGGCGCCGGACACACCGTGGCCGCGCCGTTCACCCCGTACGGCGGGATCGATCACTCGATGTGCGTGCGCCGGGTGGGATTGGATGCGGCACTGGTGGATACGGCCCGCGCGGCGGGCGCCGAACTGCGCGAACAGGTTCGGGTCGACGAGGTGCTGTGGGAGAACGGGCGCGCCTGCGGCGTGCGGTACCACGATCGGGGCGGCGCCTCGCACGAGATCCGCGCGCGCCTGGTCGTCGGCGCGGATGGCCGGCGCAGCACCGTGGCCGAACAGGTCGGCACGACCGAGCCGTATCGCCGCTCGCCCAGCGGTCGGGCCTGCTGCTACGGCTACTGGGAGGACACCGGCGAGGCGGACCGGTCGATCGCCGCGCAGTGGCGGGCCGGGCGGCTGCTGGGCACCGCGTTCCCGTGCGACGACGGGTTGGTGCTGTGCCTGATCCAGCCGCCGGTGGAACTCGCGCCGCGCGGCGTGGGCCGCGCCGAACAGTCCTACCGCGAGATGATCGCCGAAATCCCGGGCCTGGCAACGAGATTGACCGGTTGCACGCTGCGCGGCCGGATCCGCTCGACGGCCGATATCGCCTCCTACTTCCGCCGCTCCACCGGACCCGGCTGGGCGCTGCCCGGCGACGCCGGTCACTTCAAGGACCCGGTGACCGCGCAGGGCATCCGTGACGCCCTGCGCTACGGCAGACTGCTCGGCGAATCCACCGCCGCCGTCCTGGACGACCCGATCGCCCTGGACCGCCGCCTCGCCGAATGGGAACTGCGCCGCGAGACCGACTGCCTGGAGATCTACCAGTACACCAACCGCCTGGCCCGCGGCACCGAGATGAACCCGCTGGAGATCGAGCTCTACCGCGAGGCCGCCGCCGATCCGAAACTCGCTGTCGCGGTGATGGAAACGATCTCCCGCGTCCGCGCCCCCCGCCACATGCTCACCCCGCCCCGCCAACTCCTGCTCGCCACCCGCGCCCTGCGCCACACCCCCGACCCCCGCACCGCCCTGTCCGCCATCACCCTCGAGGCCCGCGACACCCTCACTGAACTCTACGAACGCACCCGAGCCCACCACTCCGGCCTCGCGCCGATACCTGCGACGTCCGCGGAATCTCTTGCTGTTGAGATGAATTCGTAGTGGTGGCTGGGAGTGTTGGGGTCTCGACTGTGACGGACTTTGTGAATATGCCTGTGTCCGGCGCTTCGGCCTGGCGTCGATATCTGTGGGATCCGCGGAAGCCATTGCTGTTGAGATGAATTCGTAGCGGTGGCTGGGAGTGTTGGGGTCTCGGCCGTGGTGGGATTTTGTGAAGGTGCCTGTGTCCGGCGCTCCGGTCTGGCGTCGATGCCTGTGGGATCCGCGGAAGCCATTGCTGTTGAGATGAATTCGTAGCGGTGGCTGGGAGTGTTGGGGTCTCGGCCGTGACGGGGCTTTGTGAATGTGCCTGCGCCCGGCGCTCGGTCTCGCAACGATGCCCGCAGCGTCGGCCGAAGCTGTTCCCTCCCGAATGGCTCCCGGCAGCCTGTAGGGTCTCGGGTCCGGTTCTGCCGCAGCCATCTTGGCGAGTAGCTGGGAGCCCACCTGTTCGTACCGTGTGGATCCGACCTTCTGGGCCACGCCGTAATTGTTGTGGCGCAATGTAGTAGGCGCGGCGGTGGGGCTGGGGTCGATGCCGGGCGGTCCGGCATCGGTGGTGGCGACTTGTCGGCGGGTGGGCGGAACGGGCGGTTCGTGCGGTCCAGTGACGGTGCACCACAGTGGCCGACGAGTGGCTGGTGAGCTCTCCAATAAGGCTTTGAGCAGCGGAAATTCGGGGATTGCGGGGTTAGCTTCGAATTATCGCCGGGCAGTGAGGCCGGGCCGACGGGAGTGCGCGCAGATGGTTACCGAAGTCGTCGAAACCACCGTGGATATGCCGATTCCGCTGGATCGCATCTGGGATGCGCTGAACGATCCGGCCACCTACGCGCGAATGTTCCGGGGGATCGGCGACTGCCGCCCGGTGGTCAGCGCGGGCGAGCGGCTGGACCTGGAATTCCGGATCGGTACGCTGCGCACCGGTGTGCGCCGGGTGGAGGTGCGGTTGATCCCGGGGCGGCCCTATCGCGATCTCGAGCTGTACTGTCCGACGCTGGGCAGCCTGGCCTCGGTGCGCCTGGGCGCGCGACCGGAATGCACCCATGTGGCGGTGACCGTCTTCGCGCCCGGACGCGTCCATCCGATGGTGCCGGAACTACCGAATTCGGCTGTGTCGGAATGGATTCGCGCGGGCCTGCAACGAGTGGCCGAGTACTGCACGGGCGCGCGGACCGCCGTGGTGAAGGACGGTACCGGAGCACCGGTGCGGCGTCAGGTCGTGGTGGCCCGCCAGATGCTGAGTTCCGGTGTGGTGCAGGCACATCGGCTCGATCACGGGGTCCGGCAGCTGGCCGGTCTGGCCAAATGGGGCCTGAGCCTGGCCGGTGGTTACGCGACGGCGTCGGGCTGCACCCCGTCCCGCGCCTGCCTGATCGACGACCGGGCGCACCGCACCTTCGCCGAGCTGCACAAGCGCACCAACGCCCAGGCCCGCGCCCTGCTCGCGCTGGGTATCGATCACCACCACACGGTGGGGTTGCTGAGTCGCAACCACATCGCGACCGTCGAGGCCATGGTCGCCGCGGGTAAGGCGGGCGTCGACCTGATCCTGCTGAACGCGGGACTGTCCGGCCGCCAACTCGAGGAGATCGCCCAGCGCGACCGGATCTCGGTGCTGCTGCTGGACGCGGAGCTGGGACACCTTGTCCGCTACCTGCATCCGGGAATCCAGCGGTTCACCATCGACGGCGATCCGCCCACCCCGGAACGCACCACACTCGAGGAACTCTCGGCCCTGTCGCCCGGCACCTGCCGACGTCCCGCGCGCCCGGGCCGGCTCATCGTGCTGACCTTCGGGACGAGCGGCACACCGAAGGGCGCGCGCCGACCACATCCGGCCGGACTGGATCCGGTGGCGGCCGTGCTGTCCCGGATTCCGCTGCGCATGCACGAGACGATGCTGATCGCCTCGCCGCTGTTCCACACCTGGGGGCTGGGCATCCTGCAACTGAGTACGGCGTTGCGCGCCACGGTCGTGCTGCAACGCCGGTTCGACGCCGAGGCGTGCCTGCGTGCGGTGGCCGAGCACCGGGTGCGCACGCTGGTGCTGGTTCCGACTCTGCTGCAACGGATTCTGGAGTTGCCGCCGCACGTGCGGGCCCGGTACGACACCTCCTCGCTGGAGATCGTCGCCTGCGGTGGCGCGCCGCTGCCGGGCGGGACCGCACTGCATTTCATGAACGCCTTCGGTGACGTGCTCTACAACGTCTACGGCTCCACCGAGGTCTCCTGGGCGACCATCGCCACCCCGCAGGACCTGCGCGAATCACCCGAAACCGTGGGCCGGCCACCGGCCGGGACGACCGTGGCCGTCCTGGGCCCGAACATGCTGCCGGTGCCGGTCGGCGCGGTCGGACGGATCTTCGTCGGCAATCCGATGCTGTTCGACGGCTACGTCAACGCCGCGCCCCCGGACGAGGTCGGCGGCCTGCTGGACACCGGTGATCTGGGCTATCTCGACGTCTCGCACCGCCTGTTCGTGGCCGGACGCGGTGACGAGCTGGTCATCTCCGGCGGCGAGAAATTCTTCCCGCGCCCGGTCGAGGAGGCGCTCGAACATCTGCCGCAGGTGCGGGAGGCGGCCGTGGTCGGCGTCCCGGACGCCGATTTCGGTCAGCGGATGGCCGCGTTCGTGGTCAAGACCGAGGGCAGCGGCCTGGATGCGCAGATGGTGCGGGACTACATCCGCAATCGGCTCGGGCGTTTCGCGGTGCCGCGCGACGTGTCGTTCATTCCGGCGCTGCCGCGCGGTGAGACCGGCAAGATCCTCAAGCGCCTGCTGATCATGCCGAACTCCGGTGCGTCACAGGCGATGTGATCGGGTCGAACGGATCACCGGGACCGGTCGGCACATCTCCAATTCGCCGCGCACGGCATTCCGCCGGATATATCCGGAAACTACAGTGAGAATATGACACCGCAATGCGCGGCCGGTGTCATGAAACCCGCTCGACGGTTCTCACCCTGTCGAACTGTAGGCCCAACGGTCGGGGCCGTCGAGCGGGGCCTCGAAACGACCGGATATCACGCCGGGATATGTTGTCTCGCCCGCACCGCCAGCGACGCACCGGCTCGCACGAACAATCTGCGTCCGGCCGATACCGCGTCCACCGCGATCTCCGCGGTTCCCGTCGAATCGTCGATATCGGTGATACGTCCGCTGAATTCGATGTCGGAGGTTCTCGCCGGTCCGCGCACGCAATAGTGACTGAATTCGGCTCGATAGGTGGTGATCGCCGCGGGATGGTCGAATCGCGAGCCGAGATATCGTGCCAGCCAGCCGAATCGCAATAGTCCGGGGGCCGCACCGGCTGTGGAGGTCAGGTGCGGGAGCCCGTCGTTCATCATGCGGCGGAATCCGGTGATGTCACCGTGGCGTGGCCGAATGACGTTGCGCGGCAACTCGTCTCCGACGCGAAGGCGGTCGGTGTGCGGGCGTTCGAGTGGATCGTGCGGTGGGTGCGTGGTCAGCCGCGCCCGGGCGGTGTCCAGCGCCGGTGAGGTCGCGATGCGGTCGCGAATGCGGGTACCGCAGGACAGCAGGGTGCTCGTCCCGACCTGCACCACGATGCCGAATTTGTCGGTGAGAACTGTTGTGACACAGAACTTCTCGTAGTCGTTGAACTGCTCCGCCGATTCGATGTACACATCCGTGGCGATCACGTCTCCGGCGACGAGCAACCGCCCGATCCGGAGAGTCTGCTCGGTGTGCAGCAACCGCACCGAACCCGAGTCGTCCAGCAGCGTCGGCAGGATCCGGCGTTCGGCCCGCAGCCACAGCAGCGAGGCGAAGGTGGGCGGTGCGACGAGTCCGCCGAATCCGAATGCGGCCGCGGCCTCCGGGGTCGCGTACGCCGGATGGTCGTCGCCGATCATCCGGGCGTACCGGCGGATGTCCTCGGCCCGCACCTCCTGACGTTCCGTGGGGCAATATCGGCGGCCCTCGGAAATATGCGGGCGGCCAACGGAATTCATGGTGCGAGGATGCATGAGGTCTCCTCGGCGGAGGTGGCGAACAGTGGTGGTGCTCGACCGTGCCCACCGGACGGAGTTGGGCCGTCCGGTGGGCCGGGGTCACATATCAGCGCGCGCTCATCGCCGACCCGACATCGGTGAGCGCTGAAAACGCCGGATAGGTGACATATCGCGACGCCCTGCGAGTTTCGGGGAATGGTGGGGCAACTCGCCGGTGCCGCGTATCCGGGTGGTCGAGCACATTCTCGACTTTAGCGGCTGAATGGGGTTCGGAGCACTCGGCCGCCCGGTTCTGTGCATCGGACGGTGTGAGTTCTGTCGATAATGTGCATTTTCCCAACCGAATACTGCGTTCAGGACGCGAGAGCTCGGATTCGGCAGCGAATCTGATAAATGGCGATATCCGTTGTGATGATGCCCAGAGAAATCGCCGATGGTTTCGGCATCGGGCGAAATGCCCCCGATTCCGATAACGGCACGACACAGCGCCCGATGGCATTCATGTCGGAGATTCCGGCATTCGAAGTGGGATTGGGAAGGATATCCGGATGATCACTGTTCTCCTGGACATCGTGCACGTGATACTGGGGACCGGCAGTGCGGCCGTCACCGGTAGCGCGAATACCGGCAGCGCATTCCTGTTCGGCTGATCGGCCGTTCGGCGGTATCGCGCCTGCCGGGTCGTCCCTGGGGCGGCCCGGCAGGGTCCGGACACCGTGCGATGCCGGATCCGCAGGCGCGATGAACCGGATCAGTAGGCGATGAAGAGGATCTCGTCGCGGCTGTAGTTGTGGTCCGGGTGCTTCTCGGACAGGTGCGACTGCGTCTTCTGGATCAGGTCTTCCTCGTCTGTGCCGCGGATGTACTCCCCGCACGGGCAGTTGAGTCGTGTCTTCATGGAATCGCTTCCTTTCGCGATGCGGTGTCGCCCGCGAGGACGGCCCCGTCGATCTCAGTGCCGATTCAGTATGCGATGTGCCACATGGTCGATCGACCGGGACCCGTCGGTGTGGGTGGCGTACCCCTCTCCGGCGTCGAGTAGCGCGCTCGCGTAGAGGGCCGCGAGGCGTTCGGCGGCGATCGGGTCGGCATCGGGTCCGAGTGCGGCCCGCACGCGCAGCTGGATCTGTGCCTCGAGCTGGGAGGTGAGCGCTGGGGCGGCGGGTCGCCCGGCCTCGGAGCGGGTGGCCGAGCCTGCCTCGTACACGGGACCGTACATGTGTCTGAATACTAGTCCGGACAGTAATGATAGACAACATGGGTAAGTGTCGGGCGCGTCACTGGTATTGATTCGGATTACTGTCCGAAATACTATCCAGACACATGTCCAATCGAACCTGTCAGGACGCGCCATGGCCTACGTGATCACTCAGCGCTGCTGCAACGACGCCAGCTGCGTCACCGAATGCCCGGTCGACTGCATCCGCCCGCGACCCGAGGATCCGGGCTTCGCCACGGCCGAGCTGCTGCACATCGACCCCGACACCTGCATCGACTGCGGTGCCTGCGTCGAGGCGTGTCCGGTCGGGGCGATCCACGCCGAGGAGGAGTTGCCGCCGGGCCTCGAGCGGTACGCGGACATCAATGCCGCGTACTTCCGCCATCACCCGCTGGATCTGGGCATCACGCCGGTGACGAGCCCGGTGCGGATCTCGCGCGAGCAGGGGCCGCTGCGGGTCGCCATCGTCGGCACCGGTCCCGCCGCCTGCTACGCCGCCGAACATCTGCTCGGCCGCGGCGAGGTCGAGGTCGAGATGTTCGACCGGCTGCCCGCGCCCTGGGGCCTGGCGCGGTACGGCGTCGCGCCCGACCACTCCGAGACGCGCGGTGTGACGACGATGTTCGCCTCGGCCTTCAAACGCGACGCCGTGCGCTTCCATCTGAATGTCGAAGTCGGGCGCGATATCTCGCACGAGGAGTTGCTCGCGCACGCGCACGCGGTGATCTACGCGGTCGGCGCGTCGGGGGACCGGCGGCTGGACATCCCCGGCGAGGATCTGCCCGGAAGTCATTCGGCGACCGAATTCGTCGCCTGGTACAACGGCCATCCCGACTACGCGGACCGGCGATTCGATCTGTCCGGGGAACGGGCGGTGATCGTCGGCAACGGGAATGTCGCGCTGGACATCGCCCGGGTGCTGACCGCCGATCCGGACACGCTGGCCGGTACGGATATCGCCGATTACGCGTTGGATGCGTTGCGGGAGAGCAATATTCGCGAGGTGTTGCTGCTGGGTCGCCGCGGGTTGACGCATGCGGCGTACACCGGACCGGAATTCCTTGCCTTGGGCGAGCTCCCGGACGTGGATGTGATCATCGATCCGGCGGACCTGGACGGTGTCGAGGCGATACTCGCCGACCCGGCCACCGATCCCACGACCCACCTGAAACTGACTCTGGTACAGGAATACTCGCGCCGTCCCGGCACGGGCACGAACAAGCGGATCGTCTTCCGGTTCCGCACCTCACCGTACGAGGTACTCGGCGCGGAGCGGGCCGAGGCGATCCGGCTGTGCCGCAACGAGATCCGCGACACCGCGGCAGGTTCGATCGCGGTTCCGGTCGCGGCGGACGAGGACCTGGACACCGGCCTCGTGCTGCGCGCGGTCGGCTATCGGGGCGCGCCGATGCCGGACGTCCCGTTCGATCCCGATACCGGAGTCATCCCGAACATTGCTGGGCGAGTGGTGGATTCGACCGGAGTGCCGCAACCGGGCGTCTACGTCGCGGGCTGGATCAAGCGCGGCGCACGCGGCGTCATCGGCACCAACCGAGGCGATGCGGGCGAGACGATCTCGGCCGTGGTGGACGATTTCCGCGCCGGCGGTCTCCGGACCCCGACCGGAGACCGCGATGATCTGCTCGCTCTTCTCACCGCACGCTGCCCGAACCTGGTCGACCGGGACGGCTGGAATCTGATCGACTCCGCCGAACGTGCCAACGGCGCCGAATCCGGCCGCCCCCGAGTCAAATTCACCCGCACCACCGACCTGCTGACCGCGGCGCGCCGCAGCTAGCCGAACCGGTGGCGGGCCTCCGGGCCCGTCACCGCTTCTCGAACAGCGCACCGAGTTCCGCCACGGACCACGGCGGCTGCTGGCCGTGGTCGCGATACCCGATCGCCGACATCGCCGGACGCGCGAAGGTACCCACGAATCCCCCTGCGGCAATGAAGATTTCACCGGTCACCGCCCGCGCGGCGTCCGAGGCGAGGAACAGGTACAGCGCCGCGGCGTATTCCGGCGGCGGTGCGTCCAGCGACCCCTGCATGGTGACCGCGTCGAGCAAGCCGCGTCGATGCAGATCGCGAATGTGTTCCTCGTACTCCGGCCCGGTCGACAGCCGCGTCTTAGCCCCGGGACACACGACATTCACCCGCACGCCGGACTGTTTCAGCTCGGCGGCCATCGCCAGGCTCAGACTGGTGACCGCGCCCTTCCCGGCCGGATACCCGGTACCGCCGTAATCGCCCAGGTAGGCGAACGATCCGGTATTGACGATCGCCCCACCGCGCTCGGCCAGCAGCGGTGCGGCGGCCCGGCAGGTGTGGAACACCGTGGACAGGTGCGAGTCGAGCAGTTCACGCCAATCCGCCACGCTCACATCGAGAATCGAGGATTTGCGCGGTTCGGCGATCCCGGCGCAGTTGATCAGGACATCGATGCCGCCGTACGTCTCGACACACGTGGTGATCAGGCTTCCGGCGACCTGTTCGTCCGCCGCCGACCCCGCGATACCGACGGCTCGCCCGCCCGCGTCGACGATGGTGTCGGTGACTGCGCGCACCGAGGATTCGGTGCGGGAGTTCACCACCACGCCCGCACCCGATGCCGCGAGCAGTTCCGCGACCGCCCGCCCGACGCCGCTACCGCCGCCCACCACGACCGCGCCGCGGCCCGCGAGCAGAGATGTATCGGTCATATCCGTCTCCTCACCGTCCCGGCAGCGAATCCGCGGCCGGTCGAATCTCGGTGCGGGACAGGAATATCCGGACCTCCCGCGCGGCCCGTGAGCGCCGAATGCCGGAACCGGCGAACCGATTCCGGCATCGAACCGAACCTTCTCAGGCAGGCGTGGCGACGAGCTTGGTTTCGAGATACTCCTCGAAACCGGCCACACCCATCTCCCGGCCGATACCGGACTGCTTGTAACCGCCGAACGGCGCGTCGGCGTTGTACCACTGGCCGCCGTTGACGCCGAGCGTACCGGTCCGCACACCCGCGACCGCCCGCTCCACGCGCTCGGGATCGGTGCCCCAGATCGAGCCCGACAGGCCGTACGGGGATTCGTTCGCGATGCGCACCGCGTCCTGGTCGCCGTCGTGCGGGATCACCACGAGCACCGGCCCGAAGATCTCCTCCTGCGAGACGGTCGCGGAGTTGTCCAGTCCGGCGATGACGGTCGGCTCGATGAAGAAGCCGCGGTCCCGGTCCGCCGGTCGGCCACCGCCGGTCGCGAACCGTCCGCCCTCGCGCAACGCACTGTCCAGATAGCTCTGCACCCGATCCCGCTGACGCGCGGAAATCAGTGGGCCGCAAATGGTTCCGGGCTTGGTCGGATCACCCGCGCCGAGCCCGGCCATGGCCTTGGCCGCGGCCTCGACCGCGGCGTCGTAGGACGCCCGCGGCACCACCAGCCGGGTGGTCAGCGCGCACCCCTGGCCCGCGTGCACCGCGACCGAGAACGCGGTGAACCCCGCCGCGCCCGCGATATCGGCGTCGTCCAGCACCACGGCGGCGGATTTGCCACCGAGTTCGAGGAACGTCCGCTTGAGCGTCGCGGCCGCACCGGTCATCACCGCGCGCCCGGTATTGGTGGATCCGGTGAAGGTGATCATGTCCACCCGCGGGTCCTCCACCAGCCGCGCGCCGAGCGAATGATCCTGCGAGGTAACGATATTGAGCACACCGGCCGGAATGTCGGTGTGCTCTACCACCAGCTTGCCGAGCACCGCCGCGCACCACGGCGTATCGGGCGCGGGCTTGAGCACGACGGTATTGCCCGCCGCCAGTGCGGGGCCGATCTTGGCGAGATTGATCTGGTGCGGGAAGTTCCACGGCGTGATCGCCCCGACGACGCCCACCGCCTCGCGCCGCAGCACCCGGCGGCTCGAGATGCCCATGGTCTCGCCGAGCCCGAGATCGGTTTCCCAGCTGTAACTTTCGGCCAGATCGGCCGCGAAGGACAGATCCGCGACCGGCCCCTCGAGCTGGGGTCCGCTGGTGAGCATGACCGGCGCGCCGACCTCGGCGATGGTGATCTCGCGCAGCTCTTCGATATGGGCCTGCATGGCGTCGCGCAGCTGGCGGACGCAGTGGGCGCGGAACGCGTGATCGCGGGACCAGTCGGTGTCGTCGAACGCTGCCCGGGCCGCGGCGATGGCCGCGTCCATATCCTCGGGCGAGGCGTCGGCGGCGTGGCCGAGCACCTCTTCGGTGGCGGGGTTGATCGTCGCGAAGACGCCCGACCCGCCGGGGACCAGTTTGCCGCCGATCAGCAGGGGAGTGCCGTCCGCGGGAACGAGACCGTTCATCTGTCATCTCCGATGCATGTCTGGACAGGTGTTCGGAATATAATTCGGTTTACCGACCCGACGCAAGGAGGGACCGGAAAACCGCTCGTGCCCGGACCTTTCGTGACGGCCCTGCCATCTGGTGCGAATGCCTCGCCGCAGGGTACCCGTTGTGATGAGCTGGTGTCGGTGATACCGTCCAGACACATGTCCAGCTATGTGTCTCTCGGTCGCCGGGTTCCGTTCCGGCTCCGAAGGCGCGCGTTCACGAATTCGAGGTAGGCGCGATGACTTCGGCACTGGAGCCGTTCACGTTCGATCCGTACGACTACCGGTTCCACGACGACCCGTACCCGACCTATGAGCGCCTGCGCGCCGATGCGCCGCTGTATCACAACCCGGACCTGGGATTCTGGGCGTTGTCCCGGCATGCGGACGTGATCACCGGATTCCGGGACAACGTGCGGCTGTCTAGCGCAATGGGTGTGTCGCTGGATCCGGCCGCGTGGGGACCGCACGCGCACAGGACGATGTCGTTCCTGGCCATGGACGATCCCCGGCATGTGCGCATGCGGCGGCTGGTCTACAAGGGCTTCACGCCCCGGCGCGTGAACGAGATGGACGCGCGTATCCACGAGCTGACCCTGGAACATCTCGAACCGGCGCTCGAGCGCGGAAGTTTCGACTGGATCGAGGATTTCGCCGGGAAGCTGCCCATGGACGTGATCTCCGAACTCATGGGCGTCCCCGCCTCCGATCGCGCCGAGATCCGCCGGCTCGCGGACCTGGTGGTGCACCGCGACGAGGGCGTACTCGACGTCCCGGTCCCCGCGATCGAGGCGGCGCTGTCGCTGATCACGTACTACAGCGAGATGGTCGAGGCGCGGCGGTCGAATCCGACCGAGGATCTGACCTCCGCGCTGCTGGACGCCGAGATCGACGGTGACCGGCTCTCGGCCGAGGAGATCATCGGATTCATGTTCCTGATGGTCGTCGCCGGGAACGAGACCACCACCAAACTGCTCGGCAACGCCCTGTACTGGGCCGGACGCAACCCGGCCGAATACGCGAAGGTGCAGGCCGAACCCGATCTGGTGCCGGACTGGGTCGAGGAGACGCTGCGTTACGACACCTCGAGTCAGCTCGTGGCCCGCAGCGCCGCAACGGATATCGAGATGCACGGGCTCACCATCCCCGAGGGCGCGAAGGTACTGCTGCTGATCGGTTCGGCCAACCGCGATTCGGAGGTGTTCGACGACGGCGACACCTACCGCATCGATCGCGCCGACAAGGGCAATCTCGCGAGTTTCGGTGCGGGCGTGCACTTCTGCCTCGGTGCGCACCTCGCGCGGCTGGAGGCGACCATCGCGCTGCGTGAATTCACCACGCGCGTCAAGCGTTACGGCCTGGCCGAGACCGGGATCGAGCGGGTGCACTCGACGAACGTGCGCGGTTTCGCGCATCTACCGGTTCAGGTGGAGGTTGCCTGAGATGCCACGTTTCGAACCCAATCCGGATCGTCGGCCGGTGCTGATCGCGGGGGCGTCCTCGGGGATCGGCGCGGCCACTGCGGAATCGCTTGCGCAACAGGGCTATCCGGTGGCGCTGGGCGCGCGCCGGGTGGACGAGTGCGAGCAACTGGCCGAGAAGATCCGGGCCGCGGGCGGCGAAGCCATCGCGCACCGGCTGGACGTCACCGACGACGACTCTGTGGATGCCTTCGTCACCGCCGCCGAGGCCGCACTGGGCCCCACGGAGGTCGTCGTCTCCGGTGCGGGAGATGTGGAATTCGCCCTCGTGCACGAGATGAGTACCGCGGACTTCGCCCGCCAGGTCGACGTCCATCTCGTCGGCCCGCATCGCCTCGCCCGCCGACTGGTTCCCGACATGATCACCAGGGGCCGTGGGGATTTCGTTCTGATCAGCTCGGACTGCGCGCACGCGCCCCGCCCGCGCATGGGTGCCTACAACGCAGCCAAGGCGGGTCTCGAGGGCATGGCCGAGCAGATGCGGATGGAACTCGAGGGCACCGGCGTCCGGGTGAGCCTGGTACGTCCCGGGCCGACCCGCACCGGCATGGGCGTGAACGCCGAGGCCGAGGTGGTCGGCCCGCTGATCGAGGACTGGGTGGCCTGGGGTTTCGCCCGGCACCCCTACCTGCTGCGTCCCTCGGACATGGCCGCGGCGATCAGCTCGGTCGTCAACACGCCCCGGGGCAGCCAGCTGATCCTGGTCGAGGTACAACCCGAAGCGCCGCGCAAGACCGAATCATCCAGCAGCGCAGGCTGATTCGCGCACAACCACGCGCCACACCGACACGTTCGTATACACATTCATGATCTCCACCGACGAAAGGTCCACCGCCGTGCCGAAATTCGATCGCGCCGAACTCGACGAGATGGTCACCCGCTGGGAGCAGGCCAACAAGGACTGCGAGGCCACCGGCGACTGGCATCCCCTGGCCGACTACTACACCGAGGACGCCACCTACGGCTGGAACTACGGCCCCAAGCAGGAATTCATGGCGGTGGGCCGCAACGAGATCCGCGATATCGCCGTCGGCCTCGAGATGGACGGCCTGGAGGGGTGGAGCTATCCGTATCAGGAATTCGTCGTCGACGACCGCAGCGGCACGGTGATCGGCCTGTGGAAGCAGGTCAGCGACGCGACCCGCCCCGACGGCCGGAACTATTCCGCGGAGGGCATCGGCGGCAGCTGGTTCCGCTACGGCGGTAACTTCCAGTGGTCCTGGCAGCGTGACTTCTTCGACTTCGGCAACGTCAGCGCGCTGTTCCTGGAGATGATCACCAACGACGCGCTGTCCGACGGCATGCGCAAGCGCATCGAGCGCACGGGTGCGGGCCCGCTGCCGGGCTGGTACAAGATCGGCGAAGCGCCCGTTCCGCTGTGGTGATCCGGGTATAGTTCAGACGCATGTCCGAACAAGTGTCCACCAACCGGGAAGCCACGCGTAGGCGGCTGACCGAGAAACAGGCCGACACCGTCGATCGCCTGACCGCCGCGGCCGTGGAGGTGTTGTCCCGGGAGGGGTATCCCGGGACGACCATCCGGCTGGTCGCCGCGGCGGCCGGGGTCGGCACGGCCACCGCGTACACCTATTTCTCCTCCAAGGAGCATCTGATCGCGGAGGTATTCTGGCGGCGGCTGGTCGCCGCGCCGCCGGTGCGGGTGGACGAGGCGGATCGGGTGGCGCACGTGGTCGCGGTGCTGCGGCAGGTTTCGATGCTGGTCGCCGACGAACCGGCGCTCGCGGGGGCGGTGAGCAGTGCGCTGCTGGGTGCGGATCCGGATGTGAAGCATCTGCGGGTGTGCATCGGCATCGAGATCCGGCGGCGGTTGGGCGAGGCGCTGGGCTCGGGTGAGCAGGAGACCATCGCCATTCTCGAGGTGCTCTATTCGGGTGCGCTGCTGCATGGCGGGATGGGGCATCTGTCGTATGAGCAGGTCGCGGATCTGCTGGAGGCGTGCGCGCGTCGGCTGCTCGGTTGATTTGCGGGCGAGTCTCGGTTTCCCGCGAGCTGTCGCACGCCCGCGAGTTGTCGCGTCCCACTGCCCATGACTCGAATCCGTCCGGATCCGACCTTGTCGTGGAGAGGTTTCCGTAGTAGCGTCCAGACATGTGTCCATGATGTGTCTGGGCAAGTATTCCCACCGCTTCGGGCGGTAACGATCAGCGCCGCGGTGGCCAGCCCCGACGCGGCCGATATCCGGTCCACGACGACGTCGACCTTCCAGGAGGCAGCAGTGTCCGCGCCCTCGCTACCCGCAGGATTCGATTTCACCGATCCCGCGCTGTGGGAGACCCGAAATCCGGTCCAGGAGTTCGCCCAGCTCCGCCGCACCGCACCGGTCTGGTGGAACGCCCAGGCCGACGCGGAGTCCGGCGGTTTCCACGACGGCGGCTACTGGGTGGTGAGCAAGCACGAGGACATCAAGGAAATCTCGCGCAGACCCGAGCTGTTCTCCTCGCAGCAGAAGGGCGCGATCATCCGGCTGCCCGGTGAGATCACCGTCGATCAGATCGAGCTGACCGGTGCACTGCTGATCAACATGGATCCGCCCAAGCACACCAAGATCCGCCGCATCATCTCCAAGGGTTTCACCCCGCGCGGGGTGGAGAGCCTGCGTGCGGCGCTGACCGAGCGCGCCGCGGCGATCGTGCACGCCGCCAGGAAGGAGGGCCGCGGCGACTTCGTCGAGCAGGTCGCCTGCGAGCTGCCGTTGCAGGCGATCGCCGAATTGCTCGGTGTGCCACAGGAAGACCGCCGCAAGGTCTTCGAATGGTCCAACCAGATGCTCAACTACGACGACCCGGAATACGGCGACACCACCAACACCGATTCCGCCTCGAACGCGTCGATGGAAATCCTCGGCTACGCCTGGAACATGGCCGAACAGCGCCGCGCCAACGCCCTGGACGACATCGTCAGCCAACTCGTGCACGCCGACCTCGACGGCGAGGCCCTGGGCTCGGACGAATTCGGCTTCTTCGTCATCCTCCTCGCCGTAGCCGGCAACGAAACCACGCGCAACGCCATCACCCACGGCATGAAGGCATTCGTCGACAACCCCGACCAGTGGGACCTCTACAAGCGCGAACGCCCCCGCACCGCCCCCGACGAGATCGTCCGCTGGGCCACCCCCGTCACGGTCTTCCAACGCACCGCCACCGAAGACACCGAACTCGGCGGCCAACAGATCCGCGCGGGTCAGCGCCTCGGATTGTTCTACAGCTCGGCCAATTTCGACGAAGATGCCTTCGAGGACCCCTTCCGCTTCGACATCACCCGAGACCCCAACCCCCACCTCGCCTTCGGCGGCACCGGCGCCCACTACTGCGTAGGCGCCAACCTCGCCCGCCTCGAAATCGACCTGATGTTCAACGCCCTGGCCGACGCTATGCCAGACCTCACCCAACTGGCCGAACCCGAACGCCTCCGCTCCGGCTGGATCAACGGCATCAAACACTGGGAAGTCAAGTACGCCTGACCACCGAAACGGCAAGGGCCCCAGCAGGATTGCTCGGGCCCTTGCTGTCCGTCGGCCTGCCCGCGAGTAATCGAACCGGACCGCTCACGCCCTGTGCTCTTCGAGAATCTGCGGCAGCAATCCGGACGTCCATTGTCTGTTCAGCAAGGGCAGCACCGCCCTGGGAGACTTCCGCAGTACGGCTGCTTCGATATCGGTACCGCCCAGTGCGTCCACGATTTCATACTTCGCGGAGAGCGCGAGTTGGTGTCCCGACTCCGTCCAGCGACGGCAGCTCCCGCACCAGACGATGATGGCCCCGATATTCGCAGTCCACGGATCTCGTAGTAGTACCAGCGAACCGAGTGTTCGTCGCAGTTCGGGCAAACACCTTCCGCAGCGCGATGGATCACAGGCCCATCGCGCGCCAGATCTTCCAATTGCTCCGGCGTGTACGGGATCCACTCATATGTCATCGCGGCTAGCTCTCCTTCGAGGTTTTGCAGGCGACAGCGTCCGCCTGCCTCGCCTTCGCGGCTGTCCTGTCGATCCGAGTCTCGAGTGCCCATGACGTGCTGAGTCCGTTCGCGCGCGGGCTCCCGCGCTTGACACGGTCGCAGTTCACCGGCAGGTCGGAACGCCCCGTAGAGGCATCTCTCCGGGGTACACCGTGGCATCGCCAAGTCATGATCTCGCAGGGTGTGTAGTTGCTGCCCGGGTCCGGGCTGCGGGGCCGTTGGGTTGTTGTTTTCGGAGCCAGCGTCGGTGTGCTGCTCGATCTTGTTGGCGGTCGTGTTCTCGTTGCCGGTGGAGGTTGGTTACTACCTCGGCGAGGAGTTCTGCGGTGTGATGGCGGTGGTTGATTCGTGGAGTTCGGGTGGGGTCGATGTGTGCGGGTGCGATCCACGCGGTGCGGCCGGGGAATTGTGAGTCCTTGGCCAGGACAACGGTTTTCCAGCCGGTGTCGGTGTCGTTGATCAGTGAGTGGCAGTGATCGCAGGCCAGGACCAGGTTCTCGATATCGGTGGGGCCGCCGGTGCGGTAGTCCCGCACATGATGCACTGCGCACAGTGACGCGGGTGCGTCGCAGCCCGGGCGGGAGCATCCGTTCAGTGCCGCGATCAACGACAGGCGTTGCGCGGGGGAAGCAAGTCGGCGGGTCCGGCCCAGATGTAGCGGTAGACCGGCGTGGTCGAATACCGCCAGATACGGTCGGGACTTCTCTGCCAGGCGTAACGCCTCACTGATCGGAATGGTGCCACCGGTCGCGGTTGTCGCGACCCCCGAGAGGCGTTCCACATCTTCTACGCGCATGGTGAGCACCGTGGTGACCGGAAGGCCGCGATGCGACCCGAGCCCAGATCCGGTGCCCTCGACCGCGCCGCTGAGCAAGAGCGTGAACGCGTCGTGAGTGCGTTGTGTGGCGGTGCGTGAATCACGCTCGGCCGCTGCGGCGATCAGACTCGGGTCCACTCGATCCACCTCGGTTCCGGGACTGGCCGCGTCATTGGGATTGCCTACACCCGGTCGCGCGTACTTGGCCAGCATCGGGTCCAGCAGGGCCCGCAGGGTCGGGGTGATCTCTCCGCTGATCGGGGACATCCCGTCGGGGCGTTGGCGTCCGATCCGGATCCCCCGCATCCGGGCGCGATCACTATCGTCGGTGACGGTTCCGTCTGGGTCCAGGTGGGCCAGGATGTTCTCGCCGATCTTGGGTATGTCGTCGGGGGATCCGGTGATCGCGAACTCGGTCAGGATCTGCTCGGCCGCGACCCGGTCGAGGTCTTGGACCGCACCGGGGATACGGGTCATCACCGTCGTGATCCGCCGGGCATGCTCGATCGAGATATCACCACGCCGCAAAGCTGCTGCCGTACACGGGAGTTCCGGCTCACGCTCATCACCGGCAAGATCACGAAATATCCCGACCCGTGTGGCCGCATGAACCCGCGCGCCAGCCTCAGCATGCGACAGACGCAGGGTTTCCATCAGGAACCGCTTGATCGTCTTCGTGCCCGAATGCGCTGGGATCGACCGAGAATCGACCTCGATCAACAACTGATGCTGCACCGCGACCGTCATCCGTGCCGCACGCTCGACCTCGCGCAGCAACTCCACCAGCTCACCATCGGTCAACGGTGTCAGCGGCCGCTCGAGCAACTCACCCACCCCGGCCAGCAACGTATCCGCGCTTACCTTCCCTTGCTCCACCCCTGTCGAATGCATGTTCGAATACTACCTCCGAATCAACCCTGTCAACACCCCTGAATCAAAGTGAAATCAGAATCTTCAACCTGGACATCCGACCCAAATATTCACGCACACATTAGCTTTCGCCGCGCAGTGGTCTCGGCAGTCGAGGTGAACCATCTGATCAGCACATTGAGGGGATCTTTCGCTGAGGGAGTGGTCGAGAGCGCGGAGAAACCGCAAGTCGTCGATGCAAGCGACCACCGAAATGCATTCAGAGGCTCCTCGATGTTCCCGATCGCTGGCGTTCCCGGCTTTGTGGCCGAGGTGGGTCGACGCCTGGACTGATTGCATGTTTGCAGGCCGCAGCGGTCGCCCGGTGCGTGAACGGTGCTGGTGGTGGCCGGTCCGGGGTAAGGGATCGCGTGGATCTGGACGAATTCGAAACGGACGGAGCCTGGGCGAGAATGTCGCTCAGGCCCCGCCCGTCGTCGAGAGAGTTTGTGCTGCTGGGGAATCAGTGGCCGCGGGCGATCCATTCCTCCAGGTGGGGGCTTTCGGTGCCGAGTTCGGTTGTGTCGCCGTGGCCTGTGCGGACCGTGGTCTGCGGGGGCAGCGCGAAGAGTTTGTCTCGGATGGAGCCGATGATGGTGGGGAAGTCGGAGAAGGAGCGGCCGGTGGCTCCGGGGCCGCCGGAGAAGAGGGTGTCGCCGCTGAAGAGCGTTTCCAGTTCCGGGGCCCAGAGGCAGATCGAGCCGGGGGAGTGGCCGGGGGTGTGGACGACCTGGATGTCGGTGCCTGCCACCGGGATTCGCTGGTCGTCGGCGAGGGGGCCGAAGTCCAGGTCGGGGTAGACCACGTGCCAGAGCATTTCGTCGCCGGGGTGGAGCAGGATTTGTGCGCCGGTTTCGGTCGAAAGCTGTTGGGCCGCACCGATGTGGTCGTTGTGGCCGTGGGTGCAGACGATCGCGCGTACGGTGCGGTCGCCGACCGCTGCCAGGATGGGGGCGGGATCGTGGGCGGCGTCGACGATCACCACCTCGCTGTCGTCGCCGACGATCCAGATATTGTTCTCGACCTCCCAGCTGCCGCCGTCGAGTTCGAAAGTGCCTGCGGTGACGACCTTTTCGATGCGAGCGCCGGAACTCACAGCGTGACCACCGAGCGCAGCACCTTACCGGACTTCATGGTGGTGAAGGCCGCTTCGACCGCGTCCAGGCCGACTCGCTCGGAGACGAATGCCTCCAGCGGCAGGCGGCCCTGGCGATACAGTTCGATCAGCGTGGGGAAATCGCGTTCGGGCAGGCAGTCGCCGTACCAGGAGGATTTCAGCGCGCCGCCGTGTGAGAAGAAGTCCAGCAGCGGCATCTCCAGGCGCATGTCGGGTGTGGGGACGCCCACCAGCACCACGGTTCCGGCCAGGTCGCGGGCGTAGAACGCCTGCTTCCAGGTTTCCGGGCGGCCGACCGCGTCGATCACCACATCCGCGCCGAAACTGTTGGTGTACTCCTGAATTCGCTCGACCGCGTCCTCGGTGGCCGCGGCGACGGTGTGCGTCGCGCCGAGCTGGACCGCGGTGGTCAGCTTGGACTCGTCGCGGTCGACGGCGATGATGGTGGTCGCCCCGGCCAGCCGCGCGCCCGCGATGGCCGCCGCGCCGACGCCGCCGCAGCCGATGACGGCAACGCTGTCACCGCGCCCGACATTGCCGGTGTTCATCGCCGCGCCCAGCCCGGCCATCACGCCACAGCCCAGCAGCCCCGCCACGGCCGGATCGGTCGCGGAATCCACTACGGTGCACTGACCTTCGTGCACCAGGGTCTTGTCGGCGAACGCGCCGATACCCAGCGCCGGGGTGAGTTCGGTGCCGTCGGTGAGCGTCATCTTCTGCTCGGCGTTGAACGTGTCGAAGCAGTACCAGGGCCGCCCGCGACGGCACGCGCGGCACCGGCCGCACACCGCGCGCCAGTTCAGTACGACGAAATCGCCGATCTCGACGTGCGTGACCGAATTACCCACGCGCTCAACGATTCCCGCGGCCTCGTGCCCGAGCAGGAACGGGAACTCGTCGTTGATCCCGCCCTCCCGATAGGTCAGATCGGTATGGCAGACGCCGCACGCCTGCACCCGGACGACGACCTCGTGCGGTCCGGGATCGGGTATGACGATATCGACCAGTTCGACTGGCGCTCCGGTTGAACGAGCGATGACACCGCGCACGGTTTCCGTCATCGTCACCACCTTTCCCATGATGTGAGAACCTCGGGTACCGCGAATGTCATCGTAGCCTCCGGCCCGACCCGTTCAGGACTTGTGCGGAACCGCGGTGACCAGGCCGCCGTCCACGATGAATTCCGAGCCGGTGGCGTACGAGGATTCGTCGCTGGCCAGGAACAACACGAAGGTCGCGACCTCCTCGGGCTGGGCGGGGCGGCCCAGCGGGATGGTCACCAGATCGTCCGGGATGTTCTCGGTCATCGGCGTCCGGATCAGGCCCGGGTGCAGGGAGTTCACCCGGATCTTGTGCGGCGCGAGTTCCAGCGCCGCGGACTTGGCCAGCCCGCGCACACCCCACTTGGAGGCCACGTACCCGTGCGCCCAGGGCGCGCCGCGCAGACCCTCGATGGAGGAGACGTTGACGATCGAGCCGCCACCCGCGGCGATCATCGGCTCCACCACCGCGCGCATGCCCAGGAACGTGCCGGTCAGGTTCACATCCAGGATGCGCCGCCACTTGTCGATGTCGAACTTCTGCAACGGGCCGCCGTTGACGATGCCCGCGTTGTTCACCAGGACGTTCAGCAGGCCGAACTCCTGCTGCGCGAGCGTCACCGCGGCGTCCCACGCCTCGGGCTCGGACACGTCGAGATGCACGTAACGCGCTGCGGCGCCGAGTGATTCGGCCAGCGCCTTACCTTCGTCGTCGAGGACGTCGCCGATGACGACGCGCGCTCCCTCGGCCACCAACAACTGTGCGTGCGCCGCACCCATCCCGCGAGCGCCGCCACTGATGAGGGCGACTTTGCCGTCTACACGTCCCATGGCGGCCACGCTAACATACAAACTGGAACCTGTTCCAGACTACTGTCCGGAAAACTGCACGGACTCTGGCCAGCGGTGTATGCGACCCGCGGCCACCTGCCCCTGAGGAGAAATATGCCCATCCGCGTCGCCCACCTCGGCACCGGCAATGTCGGCCGCCTGGCCCTGGCCGGACTCATCGAAAGTCCGCACTACGAGCTGACCGGAGTGTGGGTGTCCACCCCCGAGAAGGTCGGCAAGGACGCCGGAACCCTTGCCGGACTGGATGTTTCGACCGGAATCGCCGCGGTCGACTCGATCGACGCCCTGCTGGCCACCGAACCGGACTGCGTCGTCTACTGCGCGATGGGCGACACCCGTATCCAGGAGGCCATCGCCGACTGCCGCAAGATCCTGTCCGCGGGCGTGAACATCGTCGGCTCCTCGCCCGGCCTGCTGATGTACCCGTGGCAGGTGCTGCCGAACAAGTACATCGACCCGGTCCAGGAGGCCGCCAAGGAGGGTAACGCGAGCTTGTTCGTCACCGGTGTCGATCCGGGATTCGCCAACGATCTGCTGCCACTGGCGCTGGCGGGCACCTGCCAGACCGTCGAGCAGGTGCGGTGTTCGGAGATCGCCGACTACGCCACCTACGACGGCGCGATCGTCATGTTCGACGTGATGGGATTCGGCAAGCCGCTGGACGAGGTGCCGATGCTGTTGCAGCCCGGCGTGCTGAGCATCGCGTGGGGCCCGGCGATCCGGCAGTTGGCCGTCGGGCTGGGCATCGAGATCGATTCCATCACAGAGGAATACGAGCGGATCCCCGCGCCCGAGACGTTCGAGGTCGCGGCCGGGACGATTCCGGCGGGCGGCCTCGCGGCGCTGCGTTTCGAGGTGCGCGGCATGGTCGGCGACGCACCGGTGATCGTCGTCGAGCACATCACCCGGCTGCGCGAGGAGCTGTGCCCGGACTGGCCGCAGCCCGCGCAGGCCGGCGGTTCCTATCGGGTCGAGATCACCGGTGAGCCCAACTATCTCGTGGACATCTGCCCGACCAGCCGCAAGGGCGACCACAACCACGCCGCGATCGTCGCGGCCGCGGGCCGGATCGTGAACGCGATTCCCGCGGTGGTGGCGGCCGAGCCGGGTATCCGCACCACGCTCGACCTGCCGTTGATCGGCCGGCCGGGCGTCATCGCACCGCGCTGAGCCGTACGGCCGTACGGCGGTGGCGCGCCCGCCAGCCCTGGGCGCACCACCGCGGTACGGCCGTCACTTGGTGGGCAGCGCGTTCTCCAGGCCGCCCACGTCGGTGATCTTCCAGCCCGAATCGCGGTCGATCGTCAGCGAGTAGGTCACCGTGGTCTGCGCGCCGTCGGGGGTCTGCGCACTGGTCGAATTGACGTTGAGATAGGCGTTCACCTTGTAGATGCCGCCGGATTCCGACGTCACCGCCGCCGAGAGCGGCGTGGCCTTGGAGGTCCACTGCAACGGCAGCAGGATCTGCTCCAATTGCGGTGCGGTGGCGTCGAATTTGGCCGACAGCTGCGGATTCGTGCCGTCCTTCAGCCGGGCGATCCAGCCCTTCACATCGTGGTAGTCGATGGTCGACGCGCCGACCGCGTACTTCGAGGCGATGTCCGTGGCGTGCTTGTCGTCCGCGGCGCGGGCACTGGTGTCGGAGATGGTCGAGCGCGCCGAGAAGTACAGCCAGCCGAAGACCACCGACAACACCAGCAGCGCGACGATCACCAGCGTGGTGAGCACCGTCGACAATCGGATGGCCAGGGTGAGCGGCTGGCGCGGTTCTCTTGGCGGAGCGGCCTTTTCGGCAGCGTCGGCCTTGTCGGCGGCCTCGGCCTTCGCTACGCCGTCGGCCTTGTCGGCCACGGCCTGCTCGTCGGTCTTGTCGTCTGTCGCGGTGCCCATATGTTCTCCTCCTACCGGGCCGGTCTCGGTGCTGTCCGGATCGGCTATTTGAGCTGGATCCGGAAATGCAATGTCCCGTCGGGGCTCACGCCCTGGAGCGCCTGACCGATCAGAGCGCTGATATCCAGGCGCGGTGCGTGCGCCACGGCATTGGTCACCACGGGTTGCAGCGCCGGGGCCAGCGGGGCGACGCCGGGCCCGATCTTCTGCAACAGCGCGGTCAGATCGCTCAGGAACGGGGTGAGTCCGGTGCCGCTGAAATACGAAGGGACAGGACGTTTTCCGGACAGAATCGAGCCCGATTCCACGATCTCGGTCAGCGAGGTGCCGAACAGCCCGAGCTGCGGTCCGGCGGTGGTCAGCGACGGCCCCAGCCACGACATGTTCGCGCCCATCGCCTGCATATCCGCGAACAGCTGCCGAGTCGCGTCGGTGCGGCTCAGCAGCGTGGCCGCGAGCAGATCGGTGGACCGCTGCAAGGTCTGCATCGCCGCGTCGGTGCCGGACAGGGCGGTGTCGAAGGTGCCGACCAGATGCGAAACCGCTTCGGGGTGAAGCTGATCCAGCAATTGCACCAGCCGCGCCGACAACGCCGTGATGGTCATCGGCATGTGGATCCGGTCGGCCGCGAGCACCTGGCCGTCGCGCAGATACGGTCCGCCGGTGCTGCTGGGCGAGAACTCGATATACGGTTCGCCCAGCGCCGAGAGCTGCTCGATGTGCACGGTGCTGGCTTCGGGAATGCGATACCGGTCGTCGATCCGCAGCTGCACCAGCACGCCCGTGGCCTGCTTGCTGACGGTCTGGGTGCGCCCGACCTGCACGCCGTCCAACAGCACCGGCGAATTCGCGCCGAGCCCACCGGAGTCGTCCAGCCGCATCTGCGCGGTGATGTACCCGCGTCGCGGATCCAGGTGCAGCACGCCCACCGCCATGTAGACCACGCCGAGCACGAGCACCGCCGCGATGGCGGAAAGCGACACTGCCGCACGGACATTCACCGGACGACTCCGATCATGCGCAGGGTATCGATGACGCGCCCGGTCTGCTCGTCCGGCGACATCGCCGAGGCGGGCGACGGTCCGACGGAGACGCCGACCATATTGATCTTCGGCCCCCGATCCACGAACGGAATGAGCTTGTTCTGAATGAGATCGGCGAGTTTCGCGTAGTTGGACGGCGAGCCGGTGTCGAGCGGATGCGCGCCGAACAGCATCGGCACGAACGCGCGCAACGTGGCGTCGGCCGAACTCAGCACCGGACCCAGCCAGGCCGAGGCGGGACCGACCGGCCCGAGGGCGGTGAGCACGAAGATGACGCCGATCTCGGCATTCATCACATCGGTGGTGTGCTGCACCCCGTACGGGGTGAGCAGCGGATCCAGCGTCGGGGTGTTCTTCAGCAGCCCGTCGTCGACGGTGGCCTGAATTCCGTTGACCACCTGGTGAATCGCGTTCGTGTGGTCGGCCAGATCGCCCAGATCCGCGCCGAGCGTTCCGGCGATGCGCGCGGTGTCGGCGGGATTGCGGGGCATGATCCCGTTCATCTTGCGGACGATGTCCTGGATATCGGTGATCGCACCACTGCCGACGAAGGTGGACAGTCGCGCGAGGATGTCCTCGATCGGCGGCGACTGCGTCGTATTCGCCAGGGGGATGGTCGAATTCGGCGGGATGTCGCCGGAGTGCGCGTCGACGGGTTCGGTGAGCGCGATGTGCACGTCACCCAGCGGGGTCTCCTGCCGCAGTTCGGCGGTGGTGCCGACGGGCAGCTTGGTCGCGGAACCGATGTCGACGTCGGCGATCACATAGCCCTTGTGCGCGGGCTGATCAGCCGCTGCCGCAACGGGATTCACCAGGGTCACATGTGTCAGCTGCCCGACCCGCACGCCGTCGGCGATCACCTTCGCGCCCTGCGGGAGGTTCAGCACGTCGGCGAATTCGATGCGCAGGTGATAGGTCGGACCGTCGACGCCGGTGCCCGGGACGGGAATATCGGCGGGCTGGAAATCGCATGCACCGCAGGCCACCGCGAGGGTCGCGGCCAATAGCGCGTGCGCGGCGATCCGGCGGGCGGGCAGCTTCGGGTGCTTCATTTCGCACTCACCGCCGCCAGCAGTGCGGGCAGTGCTGGCACGGTCACCGAGCCGTTGGCCGCAGTCCGGCAGTGCTGCCCGGTGACGGTCTGCATCGCCGCGCACAGTTGTGTCGTATTCTGCTGCGGCAGAGCCAGTTTCGGTGGCGCGTAACCGATGGTGAACTGCCCGCTGACCGGATCGATCGCCCCCGCGAAACCGCTGGCGATCCCGGGGGCCATCCGGATGACGTCCGCGAGCGACCCGACACCGGCGCTGATCAACTGCGCTAGATTCGGAATCGAATCGAGTGCCTTCAGCGCGGGCGAGCCGAACATCATGATCACGTCGTTGAGCTGGGGCAGCACGTCGATCAGGGCGGTGACCATCTCCACCACGGGCGGGAAGGCCAGGGTGTTGATATCGCTGAACGTCCGGGTCAGGTTCACGACCGTTGTCTCGACCGTGGGCCAGCCCTTGCGGGCGCGATGCGCCAGCTCGGTCAGATCGTCCATGAGTTTGCCGATGTGCCCGATCGCGGCGTCCGGTGCGGTCAGCGCCCGGCTCAATTGTGTGATGAGCGCGTTGATCTCGGCTCCCGTACCGGAAGTCGCGTTATCGAGCGCATCCAGTCCCGCACCGATCGCGTTGTGCTGCGCGGGATCCTTCGCCGCGTCGAGCTGATCGGCCAGCGAGGCCAGCGCCTCGAAGGTCTGCGAAAGGCTCTTGGGTGTCAGGGTTTTGGTGATGCACCTGCTCGAATCCCAACCGGGACCGGCGGGTTCGTCACCGATCAATGCCAGATTGCGGTCGGCGATGATGGTGTTGCTGACCGTCACCGCGCCGACGTCGCGGGGGAGTTTGCGATCCGCCCGCACGGTGAAACGCACTCGCGCGGTGGGCCCGTCGGGTTCGATACTGGTCACCTTGCCGACCTGCACACCCATCACGGTGACCGCGCTGTCCTTGTACAGGCCGATACTGTCGGGCATCTCGGCGCAGTAACTGCGTTCGGCCGGAGCGGATTTCGTGAGTTTCAACCCCACACCAGCGACGACCACGAGTACGACGATCACGGCGGCGGACATCAGTCCCCGCGAACCCAGGATCTTGGCCAGCATCAGCATCCCCCTCCCGGAATCGGCACGCACACACCGGAAGTGGTGGCCGCGGACTGGTCGATCGTGACGCCCCTACCCGACTGGGTGAACGGGACGAGACGTTGTTCGAGGGTCTTCAACGAGTCCAGCAGTGTGGTCATCTGGCCGCCGAGCGCCTGCAACTTCGGGATCGCGTCGGCCAGCGGCTGGGCGCGCTGTTTCAACGACGTGTCCCAGGCCCGGCCGAGCGGGCTGAAATCCTTCAGCACCTCCGCCAGACCGTGCAGCGCGTCGCTGATCTGCTCGCGATTGTTCGCCACCAGGACCTCGAGTGTGCCCAGCGTGGTCAGAAGTTGTGCCAGCACATCGGAATTCGTGTTCAGCGCGGTCAGGTACTCGTCGGCCAGGGACAGCGTCCGCGAGATGTCCGCGTTCTGCCGATCCATGATGCCGACCAGATCACCCACCGCGTGGATCGCGCTGCGCAGCGAATCCGGGCTCGCGTTCACCGAGGAGGTCAGCGCGGCCAGATCCTGGCGGATCACGTTCCCGTCGGTGTGTTCGACCGGCGTGACCGCGTCCTGGAACGCCTGCGTCAGGTTGTAGGGCAGGATGACCCGTTGCGGCGGAATGGTTTTCGACCCGAGCGACTGGGTCCCGGCGGGTTCGACGGCGAGGTAGTAGCCGCCGACGATCGTCAGCATGCGCACCGCGAGCGTGGTCTGATCGCCGAGGAATACGTTGTCGCGCACGGTGAATCGCATCCTGACCCGATCGGGCAGCAGCGTCAGCGACGTCACCTTGCCGACCGGGATTCCCGCGATCCGCACATCGTCACCGGTGCGCACCGAACCCGCGTCGCTCAGATCGGCGGTGTAGGTGCGTTCGGGTGTGGTGCCGACGATATTGATCACGCCGATCGCGACGACCAGCACGATCACCCCGCAGATCCCCGCGATTCCCCAGCGCAGGTCACGGGCGCCTTCGTCGTCGCCGCGTGAGGCGGTGCGAAATATCTTGGGGCGCATGCTTATCCGCCCGTTGCTCAGCGATGGCACAGCGTGATCCTCTGTCCGGCGATGAGGACCGCGAGCGGTGCGGGGGCCACCGCGACACCGTGCGAGCAGGTCATCTTCGCATCGGGTCCGGTCGGCGGAATGGTCGCGGCCATGGTCTGCACGAGTCCGGGCAACCGGCCCAGCACCGCGGTGGCCTGATGCGGATCGGGCAGTGCGCGACGCAGCAGCGCGTCCAGATCCTTGTTGCTGTCCCCGGTGACACCGAGCACGCGCATCATGTCGCGCAGCGGCCGCAGCACCGGCGGGATCGTCAGCGCGAACTGGATCAGACCGGGCAGCTTGTCGGTGATGGTGACGAACAGTTCGGTCAGGTTCGTCATCAATTTCATTGCGTTGCCGGACTTTCCGGCCATGTGCTGCGACACCTGCGCGAAATTGTTCACCAGCGTCGAGAGCACCGCCTGCCGGTCCGAGGTGTAGCGGCTGAGCTTGTCGATCGCGGTCAGGGCCGGGCCGAGTCCGGCGCCGTCGCCCTGGATGACCGCGAGCATGCTGGTCGCGAACTGGTTGAGATCATCGGGTGACATCTGCGCCAGCACCGGCTGCAAACCGTTGAACAGCGTGGTGATGTCGAATGCCGGAATCGTCTCCGAGGTGCCGAACACCGCCTTGGTATCGCGGTGCGCGCCAGGCTGATCGGGCTGTTCGATATCCAGATAGCGGAAGCCGGTGAGGTTCTGGTAGCGCACCGCGATCTTGGTGTTCGCGAACAGCGGATGACCGCGCGTCACCGTGAAATGCACGCGGGCCTCGGCGCCGTCCAGATCGACGTTCTGCACCTTGCCGACCTGCACCCCGTACAACCGCACGTCGTCGCCGAGCCGCAGCCCGTTCGCATCGGTGAACATCGCGGTGTAGGTGTCGGTCCGGCCGTTGACCGGCCGTTGGATCAGCCGGAACACCCCGATCAGCGCGACGGCCATCACGAGCACCACCACGGATACTCGGAGCAACAGGGACCGGGTCGGCATCAGCGCCCTCCTGCGGTGGGACGGTGGGCGAGCGCGGCGGCCAGCGGCGCGGCGAGCCCGGGGACGGTGTCCAGCTCGACGCGGGTGTTCAGCACCGGGCCCGAGGGCGAGTCGTGGAACGCGGTGTCGAGCCGAGAGATCAACTGGCTCAACTGTTCTCCCGACAGCGCGGGTGTGCTGACCGATCCGGCGAGCTGATTCAGGATCAGCGGCGCGAGCGGAATGAGGTCGCCGAAGTAGGTTTGCGCGACCCCGAAGGTCTGCGTGACGACCGGCAGCAGCTGATTCTGCACATTGCCGAACATCTGCTTGAAGCGCGTCAGCTCCTCGGTGGTCCGCAGCTGCGGATTCATCAGATCCGAATGCAGCAGATCCATCGCGCCGGACAGCATCGGCGGAATCCCGTTCAGCGTGGAGCCGAACTGGGTGAGCAGGACCGACGGTGGCAGGCGCTGAGTCTCGGTGAAGGACCGGGCCGTACTGCCGATCGCCTGCATGAGCGGAGTGAACGCGCTGATGTCACGTGACATTGTGCTCAGCAGCTGGGCGAGCCTGGGGGTGAGCACATCGTTGGTGAGCGTTCCGGTGGATTCCAGCAGCGCCGCGAGGGTCGCGTCGCTGACCCGAGCCGCATCGCGACCGGTCAGATCGACCGTCGAACCGTCGGTCAGCGTGGCACCACCGTGCGCGGAATTCAGTTGCAGCGCAGTGATTCCGAACAGATTGCCGGGCGCGTAATCGACGGTGAGCGCGTCGGTCAGGCCGAACAGCTGCGAGCGCAACAGACTCAGATCGATGCGCTGCCGCCCCTGACCGGCGATGGCCACCGAATCGACCGACCCGACCCGGACCCCGTCGAGCCGCACATCGGTGCCCTTCGCGACACCCTCGCCGACCCGATCGGTGACCAGCGCGACGTGGATCTCGTCGGCGGGCGGCGAATTCGGCACGACGCGCCACACGATGAGTATCAGCAGCGCCAGCACCACCGCGCCGATCCCGAGAATCCGCGCGCGACGTGGCCCGACCTCGGTGCCGGGCAGAGCATAGGCAGGCATGGCGTCACCCGGTGAACGTGATGGGGGACTGGAATCCCCACAGAACGATGGTAGCGAGCATGTCCAGGGCGATGATCGACACCAGGCTGGCGCGGATGGCGCGGCCGGAGCCGATGCCCACGCCCTCCGGTCCACCGGTGGCGAAAAACCCTTGGTAGCAATGGATCAGGACGACCGCGATGGCGAACACCATCACCTTGATGGTCGCCGCGATCACGTCCCAGCCCAGTACGAACTGGTCGAAGTAGTGGTCGTAGGTGCCCGCGGGCGTGCCGTGGATGGTGGTCACGATCAGCTCGCAGGAGAAGTAGCTCAGGATCAGCGCGACCACGAAAGCCGGTGCGACCGCGATGATTCCGGCGATGACGCGGGTGGTCACCACGAACGGCACCGAACGCACGCCGAGCGATTCCAGGGCGTCGATCTCCTCGGAGATGCGCATGGAGCCGATCTCGGCGGTCATCCGGCACCCGGCCTGCGCGGCGAATCCGACCCCCGCCGCGATCGGCGCGAGCTCGCGGGTGACGCCGAAGGCGGAGATCAGGCCGCTGAGCTGGCCGAGGGAGAGCAGATTCAACGCGCTGTAGGCCTCGATGCCGATGGACGCGCCCATGGCCGCACCCATCAGCAGCATCAGCGGGACCACGCCGCCGCCGATGATCACCGAACCGCGGCCCCAGGTCATATCGGTGATCACCGTGATGGTCTGCCGCCGGTAGTGCACGAGCGTGTACGGCAGCGAGGAGAACACCTGCCAGATGAATCCGAGGACGAATCCGATCGACTCGAACGGGGCCAGGGGATGGATCCGCCGACGGATCCGGCTGATCCATTGCAGCCCGGCCGGGGTATATGGGGTGGCGGTCATCAGGCCATCCTCACCGGGAAGAACATCGTAACGACCTGTGTCACAGCGGTATTGAGCACCGTGACCGCGGCGATCGACATGACCACGGCGGCGTTCACCCCGTCGGCCACCCCGCGCGGGCCGCCCTTGGCCTCGAGTCCGCGCTGACAGGCGATGACCACGACCAGGAACCCGAAGATCAGCGCCTTGAACAGCGAGACCCAGATATCGACCGGCGCGGTGAACGAGCCGAACGACTCCCAGTAACTCCCCGGCGTGACACCCAGGGCCGTGACCGCGACGGCGAATCCGGACGCGATGCCCACCACGATGATCAGCACGTTCAGGATCGGCGCGACCAGCATCATCGCCGCCATCCGTGGCACGACCAGCCGCTGCACCGGATCGATGCCCATCACCCGCATGGCGTCGACCTCCTCGCGCACCGTGCGCGCGCCCAGGTCCGAGGCGATGGCGGCGGATCCCGCGCCGCCGAGCATGATCGCGGCGGCCATCGGCGCACCCTGTTTGATCACCCCGAGGCCGCCCGCCGCGCCGATCATCGAGTCCGCGCCGAGCTGGGAGACGATATTGCCGACCTGCGTGGAGACGATGACGCCGAACGGAATGGCCATCAGGATGCTCGGAATCGCGGTCACCTTGATGAGAAACCATGCCTGCGTGAGGGTTTCGTGCGTCTGGAAACGCATCCGCAGCGCATCGGTCGCACCGATGCGCACGGCGTCCACGCCCATGCGCAGTGCGCGGCCGAGGGTGGCCAGACTCGACAGCACCGTGTCGGAGAAGTTGCGGCGCAGGGCCGCACCGGCTTTCGGCCGCGCGACGGGGGGAGTGTCCGAAACCTCGGGCAGCGTATCCGAATCAGTGGTCGACATCGCACCTCCTTGTCCGACCGCATTGCCGTACCCGAGCCATGCGGCCGAACCTACCATATGATCTGGACCACATTCCAGACATCAGTCCGGAAACGTGCTCTGTTTTCCGGGACGGAGTCGGTTGCCGAGTCGTGAATACCGGACAAAACGCGCGAAAAGGCTCGCGAGCAGCGGCGATACCGCGTCGTCGGATGTGGGAACCGCCCCCGGACAGTGCGGAGTGTATGCGGTCGCGTCGATGATGGGACGATGATTCGGTGAGCGCACCCAAACTGTGGCGAGGGCAGACGTTGCAGGATCGATCCGTCGACCGGCGCGAGCAGATGCTCGCGGTCGCCTTCGATCTGCTCGGCACCGCCGGACCCGCGGCGGTCACCATGCGCGCGGTGACGCGGGAGGCGAATCTGAGCCCGCGCTACTTCTACGAGAGTTTCCCGAACCGCGAGGATCTGCTGGTCGCGGTCTACGACCGGGTCGAGGACGGGCTGCGCGAGCGGATGAAAGACGTTCCGCGCCAACTGGATCCGACGTCCACCGTGCGGGCCGCGCTGGAGATCTGCGCGAGCTACTTCGAGGAGGATCCGCGCCGGGCGCACGTACTGCTGCGGGAACCGCTCGCCGACGACGTGCTGCGCCGCCACAGTGCCAGTCGCGCACCGGTTTTCGTGACGACCCTGGCCGAGGTGCTGGGCTCGGACATCGGCGCGCTGGTGCCCGGCGACGCGCAGGCGCTGGCGGTGGCCAGTACCGCGCTGAGCGGTTCGCTGGTGGCGCTGTACCTGGACTGGATCGACGGGCGGCTGGCGATCTCCCGGGATCGGCTCGCCGAATCCGCGACCACCATCGCGCTGGCGGTGGTGGTGGCCGCGCAGGTCTGAGCGAGCGTCCGGACCGGACGGCTCACTCGTCGATGATGTCGATCAGCCGCAGATCCGGCGGGACCAGGGTGGTGCTGTCGATGAGTTCGCGAATCAGGTTGTGGTTCAGCATGTTTCCTACCGGCTCACCCACTTCCTCACGCATCAGACCGGGTGTTCCGGCCGCGGAGAGCCGGTCGCGGACGTGTCGGGCGAGGCGCTCGACCTTCCGTTCGGTCCACTCGCCGTCGGGTTGGAGCATGTGCAGCTGCTCCGCGGCCTGATCTCGGCTGATCGGCTGCGGATACGGCTCCTGCAACAGGTAGCGCTGCGCCAGCACCACCAGGGCCAGGCGTTCGGTCGCCGAGAGCCGGTAGGTGCGCGGTGGGGTGGTCGGCGCGGCCGGACCTCGCGTCGTCCGGTCCGACTCACCGTCCGAGACATACAGTTCCAGCAGATGTTCTTGACTCCCCGACCCGCGCACGAACAGCGGCAGATATCCGGCGGCGAGCGGAATCGGCTCCTCGTCGGTGAACAGCATGCGCGAGCCGGGCATCCGCAGCGGCCGTCGCCCGGAGTTGGTCAGCCACCAGCGGCCCGCTCGGCAGCTGACGGTGCCCTGCGTCCGGGAGACGCCCTGATCGTGACCGCCGATACACAGATCGACCTCGTCCCAGTTGCGGCCGAACACGATTCGGCGGCCCTCCACCGGTCCGGCGGAGATCGATCCGCTGATCGAGAGCGTGTGCAGCGTGCCGGGCGCGGCGGCCGGCACGCCGAAGGCGAGACTTCCACGATCGGTGTGCACAGTTCTCCTCCTCGGGTCGGTGCCAGCATGTCACCGGGGCGGCGGGACCCCTCCCGCCTCGGTGCCCGATACTGCGGGCAGGTGCTGTGCGACCGAGCCGGCGATCTCGGTGGCCTTGCGGCAGCGTAGGTCCGGGGGCAGCGGTCCCAGGATCACCACTAGAGCGAGTTCCTCTGCGGTCGTGGAGAATTGGGTGGTGTAATCACGGTGGACGATCTTCGCCGCGCAGGTTCCGGCGCCGAAACCGTCGGATTCGGTGTAGACGGTGTGCCCGCTTTCGCGTGTCGGGGTGCCGTCGGCGGCGGTCAGCGGGGTGTTGCGGTCGAAGATGACCAGCAGGGTGCCCGAACCGGTGGTGCTGAGCCAGCGGCACTGCCAGTTGCCGAAGCCCGGGATGGGGCGGTTGGCGTCGATACCGGGGAATCGGGCCAGGGCCTCGGCGTCCGGCAGGCCGCACGTGTCCTGATTGATCAGCGAATCTTCCGCAATCGGCGCCTTGCGGCGCGGAATTCCGGAGTGCGACAGCCGATTCACCACATCGGTGGCGGCGGCCTGACTGATCTCGCACAGCTGGGCGCCGCCGCCGGTGTGCACGGTGTCGATGGAGATCTGGTAGCGGTCCGGCAGCAGGATCGTGCGGTCACAGTCGTCGCTGTTGCCCGGCGGGCCCATGATCCGCAGTTCGCCGTGCCGTTCGATGGGACCGGTCGGGTCGTCAGCGGTCGGGTCCCCGAAGACGAGTTTGACGTCGGTCGGATCGTCCTCCGGGCCGATCATGATATCGCAGCGATCGAAATTGCCCTGGTCGGGATCGATTCTGGCGGAACCGAATCGGCTCAGATTCGCGGCGTCCTCGAGGCCGCACGGGTCCGCGGTGTGGGTGTCGCCGATGCGCAGGCCGGGTGCGACGGCCGCGGCGGTTTGCGCGGTCGTCGGCCGGTCGGCTGCGGCGAGCATCGCCACGACCGCGCCTCCGAGGACGGCGAGCGCCGTGCGTCGGGCGATCCGGTAACGCTGCGTGCGGCGTTCCAGTGTTCGGCTGATCTCCTGGGCGCGATCGGCGGTGTCGCGCAACAGTGTTCGCGCCTGCGCGGCGGTCGGGCGGCGGGCCGGATCGGCGCGCAGCAGGGCGGACAGGGCCGGGCGCAGGATCGGGCTGCGGTGGGGTGCGGCGATATTCTTCGCCGTGGTGTTGCGGAGCAGGACCAGGGGATTCTCGTCGCGCGGACCGAACGGGGTGCTGCCCTCGAGCGCGGCGAAAAGGGTTGCGCCCAGGGCGAAGACATCGGATTCGGGGGTCGGCGCGCCGCCCTCGGCGATCTCCGGCGCGAGGTAGCCGGGGGTGCCTTGGACGAGTGGTCCGCTGTCGAGGGTCGCGTCCAGGTGTACGTCGCGGGCGATGCCGAAATCGCTCAGTTTCGCCGTGCCCGCCTTGGTGAGCAGCACATTCGCGGGGGTGATGTCGCAGTGCAGGATATCCGCGTCGTGCACCGCTGCCAGGCCGTCGGCCAGCGCGGCCCCGAGCCGGGCCACCTGCTCCTCGGACAGCCGCCCGGCATCGGCCAGGGTGCGTTCGGGCAGATACTCCATCACCAGCCAGGTCTGGCCGTCGGTCCGGACGAAGTCCAGCACCTGCACCACATTCGGATGCCGCGCCTTCGCGAGCTTGCGGGCCTCCCGCTCGGAGATCGGCGCGGATCCGGCCCGAGCGTGTTTGAGCGCCACCGCGCAGTCGAGCACCTCGTCCGTGGCGTGCCACACCACGCCGTGCCCACCCGAACGCCCTTCCGCGACAAGCCGATACCGGCCCGCGATCAACTGGCCCGCGTACACGCTGCTCCGAACTCCATCACTGTCCCCACAGAAGATCGAGCCTAGCCCCGGTCATGGTTCCCGCGCGGGCCATCCGGAGGAACTGTCGCCGTTTCGGAGTGCGGCGAGTTTTCGGCAACATCTTCGGAGTGGGACAACGTAATCCGGATATTGCGGTGTGAATGTGCAACCGGTGGCGGTGTTTCCGATGCGGATCGAGGCATCGGCGTGATCGTCGACCTGATCTCGCCGGACCAGGCGTTCGCCTACCGGAATGCTTCGGTTCTGCGTGTCGTCCGTAGCGTCTCATGGCTGCGGACAGCGCGGTTGCCGGAGTCGGTTCGAGAGGTTTGAATTGATTCCGGCGAGAGCGGCGGTGTCGTCAGCGATGGGTGCATGGTGCTGCGGTGTGTAGTTGCGAGGACTCGAATTGTGTTGTGGTGCGGCTGAGTTCGTGCTGTCTAGCGCGTCGTGGTGTCGGTCGCGGGGAGGTCTTCGGCGACGAATCGGCCTGCGATCATGACGGATCGGACGAGGTGGCTGTCGAGTTCGTGGAGTGCTTGTCGGAGGGGGACGTGCAGGAGGCACAGGTCCGCGGGAGTGCCCGGGACGAGGCGGCGGGGTTCTCCGCCGGGGGAGTCGGGGGCGGAGAGGTAACCGGCGAGGGCGGTGGCGGGGGGTACGCGGTCGGCGGGGCCGAGAGTTCTTCCGGTGCGGGTGGTTCGGTGTACCGCGGCGCGCATCACGGTCCATGGGTCGGTGGGGCCGTAGGGGGCATCGCTGGACAGGGCGACCGGGATGCCCGCGTGCAGGAGGGTGGCGTGGGGGTAGAGGCAGGGGAGGTCGTCGGGGGCGACGTCGCGGGCGTAGTCGTCGCCGCGGTGCCACAGGAAGCCTGGTTGGGTGATCACGGGGATGCCGAGGTCGGCCATGGTTTCGGTGACGTCGGCGGGGACCACTCCGGCGTGTTCGATGCGGTCGCCGGGGATACTGCCGACGTCCTGGAGGATCGCGAGGGTCAGCAGCAGCGATTCCCGGGTCACGCAGTGCACCGCGATCGCGCGACCCTCCCGGTGGCTGTGCACGATGGCGGCGGCCAGTTCGTCGTAGCCGGGCAGGTCGTGATCGCGGAGCAGGATCTTGCGCGGGCCCACGCCGAACCCCGCCTCGAGCGGCTGGCCGGTGGCAGCCCCGAGCAGTGTGATCCGTTGGGGCACAAGGCCGGTACGGTGCGCGTCGGACAGCAGCGCGATCGCGGAATCGTCCAGATCCGGGGTCGCGTCGGTGACACCGGTAATGCCGTACCCGGCCAACCGCGCCCCGACCGCCCCGAGATCGGGTGGATCATCCGGCAACGCCGCCCGCAACCGCGCGTCGTACCGCCACAGCCGCCCGTTCGGCACCCCGTCCGCACCCCGCTCGACATCCGCCGATTCATCCAGCGCCCCCGAAACCTCCTGCAACGCCCTCGAATTCAGCATCCACAACGCACCACTACGATGCTGAATCCGCACCGGCCGATCAGGCACCAGCGCATCGAGCACACCCCGATCCAACACCCCCGCCACCGACTCGTGATACCCGTTGCCGCGCACCCACCCTCGTCCACCCGCCCCCGCCAACGCCCGCCCGAGCCCCACCAGATCCCCCACCTCCGGCGGCCCACAAGCCACCGACCGCAACGCAGCCCCCATAGCCAGCAGATGTAGATGATGATCATGCAACCCCGGCAACAGCCCCCCACCCCCACCCTCGACCACCCGGGCATCCGTCAACGCCAGACCAACACCGATCTCCTCCACACGATCACCCCGCACCCGCAAATCCACTCGCACACCATCGATTTCGACATCACGAAACACGACGCCCGAGCTGTCGGATCGCTTACCGCGCGTGTTCACGAGAGCCCGCTTATTTGGCGGCTGCGTTGTGACAATTCGATTCGCCTGCAATGTGATTCGACACCACGGCCGTAGGTGACCGTGTTGGCCTCGCGGGCGTGGCGTGTGCGCATGGCAGCAAGCTCATCGACATTGCGAAACACGACGCCGGTGCCATCGGATCGCTCAACGCGCGCGTTCACGCGAGTAGGTTTCGTCGGCCGATGTGTTGTGGCAATTCGATTCGTGTGTGCGGGGATTCGGCAGCACAGCAGTAGGTTACGGTGGCGGTTGGGTGGGTGTGGCCTGTGTACGGTAGCAAACTCATCCTTGTGGCTGCGCTTCGGCAAATTGCGTCGTGTGCAATGTAATTCGTCCTCGCAGCGGTGGGGCGCACGGGTGTTGGGGCGAGGGTGGGTTGTGTTCGTGGCTGTGGACTCGCTCGGTGGTCCGGCTCTCGTGGATCGACTCGTGTGCAACGGGATTCGGTCTCGGAGTGGTGAGTGAGTGGTGGGGGCGGCGAGGCGGGAGTGTGTTGTGGAGATGCGTTCTTCGGGATGGGTATGTGTTCGGAATTGATCGACTTCGATACCGGCGGCGGAGAGGTGAGCGGCGTGGGGAGCGGGATCGGCAGGGGGTGGGGTTGGCTGTGGAACTGGTTGTCGGCCAATGGGTTTCGGTGCCGGTGTGTGGTGAGTTGGATGTGGTCGGTGGAGTTTCATGGGAGCGCGCTGAGGTAGGTGGGGTTGTCTGCGCCGAGGGGTTTTGCCGGGGTGGGGGTTGGGCGGGCGGTGGGGGTGGCGACGGGGTATGTGCCGGTGTCGGATTCGACGAGCCAGGTGTTGTCGCGGCGGTGGACGGTGTGGGGTTCTGTTGTGGGCGTGGTGGTTTCGGCGGTCAGGTGCAGCATCGAGATGTCGATCAGTTGGGTGGTTTCGGCGGTCAGGGCTCGAGTGGCTGCTTCGGCGGCGCAGGCTCCGGTGAGGGGGTCTGCCAGGGCGTCGCCGCAGGGGAGTAGGTCGTCGGCGTCGGGGACGACGAGACCGGCGGCGGCTGCTATGTCGTCGCCGAAGCCGACGGTGTTGCTGGTGCGGCCGCGGGCGGTGATGGAGAGCCACGAGGTGCCCGCGGTGGCGCAGGCGGTGGCGTCGATGCCGAGTTGGCGCAGGGCGCGGGCTCGGGATGCCTCGAGGACCAGGTCGGCGTTCGCGATCAGGGTCCGTAGTCGGTCGATGTCCCGGGGGTCGTGAAAGTCCAAGCCCACCATGGCATGTCCGTGATGGAGTAGATCGAAGAAGGCGGGTGGGCCGAATCGTGCGCCGTCGGGGCGGGAGATGCTCTCCACCTTGATCACTCGCGCGCCGCCCAGGCCGAGTAGGTGTGCGCACAGGGGTCCGGCCCAGAGTGCGGTCAGATCGATGACGATCGGATGCTCGCGGCCGTGTCGGCGCGGGCCGAATTCGGTGATCTCCACTCCCGCACGGGAATTCACCTCCGGTGCGGGAATCGCGGACCCTGCCAACCCGAGTAGCGCGATTCGTTGCGTGGCCTCGCTCGTCGTCGTCCGCCGTGCCCACCGCTGCACGGTCTCCCACGGATCTGCTTCCTGCGCAGCACATTCCGTGAGTGCCGGGATGAGTTCGAGATCCTCGGCGCGAGGGAGTGAGAGCCCAACCCTGCCGTCGGCGGTGCGCAGTACCCGGAACGCGCCGCCGCAGGACATCGGGCCGCGTCGGGTGAGTCCGGCGATGGCGGCTCGTTCGCCGAGAATTTCGACACCGGGCAGCGCAGGTCTAGTGCCTGTGCGCACTCGGGTCAGTTCGCCGACGCGGTTCAATGCCTCGGCGACCCGGGCGGCGGGCCGTCCGGGAGCGGCACGCGGCGGGCCGTCCGGTCGCCCGGTGAGCGCCATCGCGCCCGAGGCCGCCCAGGCCCGCAATGGCGAGACCTCAGACCCGTTCATCGACCAGGCCCCACGCCAGTGCGGTATCGACGTCGATGTCCTGACCGGTGAGCGCGAGAAATGCGGTGCGCCAGCGGCCGATTCGGCGAGTGATCCCGACCGTGCCACCGGCTCCCGGTACCAGTCCCATGGCCAATTCGGGCAGCCGGATCCGAGTGTCGTCGGCGGCCTGCACCCGGCCCGCGAACGACGGCACCTCGATCCCCGCGCCGATACACGCGCCGTGCAGGATCGCCCGCGTGCGCGGTGCGAGCCGATGTACCGCGAGAGCGGCACTCTGCTGGATCCGGACCAGGTGGGCCGCGGAAACGTCCGTCGCGGTGCCGAATTCGTCGAGATCCCCACCGCTGCAAAAGGATCGGCCGTTGCCGCGCAGCACGATCTCGCGGATCGAGTCATCGTATTCGGCGACCGCCAGCCCGGCCAGCACACCGTCACGCACCGCGCGGCCGAACGCATTGTGCCGATCCGGGCGGTTCAACGTCACCGTCAGCACGTCACCCGCGCGGTCGAGCAGCACCGGATCCACTGTCTCGGGAATGTCCCGCCGCGCCCGCCCGGCCCGCCAAGCGGCGAATTCCGGACCGGCCAGCAACATCGAATAGGCCAGCGATTCGGCCACCAGCCCATCGGCGACGTTCGCGCGAGAGGTCACCTCGAGCAGCCCGGCCAGAGTCAGTGCCGCGCGGGGTGCGGCGGTGACGGTGTCGGCAATCTGCGCGAGATCGTCGACGGTCCCGGGAGTCCACGCACGCCCCGGCCCGTCCGGCGCGAGTGTGCAGGTCAATGCCTCGACAACAGGTACGGCGGCCGCTGGCAGCGGTGTCTCGCTGAACCCGACCACGACGACGGTGCGCCGCTTCAACGCCGCGACTGCAGCATCGGCACAATCCCACTGCGCCCGATTCAAATCGACCACAACCACCGGGTTCGCGGGCAGGCTCGTCTCATCCACCGCGAGATCGGCCGCGCCCGCCGCGACCTCGGCGAGCCCGACAGTGGGTATGTCGCCGCGATCCATCCCGCGCGCGTCAACCGATGCCACCATGCCTCGACTTTTCCACAACCGCCGGACGATGTGCCGCACTGCCCGTCGCAATCCGACAGAGAAGAAGGCTCTGAACTGAATAACCTGCCCGGCGCAGCAACTACCGTCCTCCGAGCCGAGCCGAGCCGAGCCGAGCCGAGCCGAGCCGAGCCGAGCCGAGCCGAGCCGAGCCGAGCCGAGCCGAGCCGAGCCGAGCCGAGCCGAGCCGAGCCGAGCCGAGCCGAGCCGAGCCGAGCCGAGCCGAGCCGAGCCGAGCCGGTCGAATCACCATTCAGTAGCAAATTTATGGCTACACTCGCGGTCGAGTTCAGGGCGTTTCGGAAGACAAAGCCGATCGCATCGGGCGTTCGGCTCGGAGAGGAGTCGGATATGGCTGTCTACGATGTGGCGAACCGCTCGGCGATCGTGAGCGGCGGTGGTTCCGGTATCGGCCGCGCGGTGGCGCTGGAGCTGGCCCGCAGCGGCGCGGGGGTGCTGGTCTTCGATCTGAACGCGAGTCACGCCTCGGATGTGGCCGAGGAGATCCGCGCCGCGGGAGGTAAGGCCGCCCCGTTCGACGGCGACGCCTCCGACCCCGACACCGCGCGCCGCAGCGTGGAGGCCGCCCGCGAACTCGGCTCGCTGCGGATCGCGGTGAACAATGCCGGAATCGGCGGCGAGGCCGTCCCGGTCGGCGAATACTCGACCGAGAGCTGGCGCAAGGTGCTGTCGGTCAACCTCGACGGCGTGTTCTACGGTATGCGCGAACAGCTTCCGGCGATCGCGTCGGCCGGTGGCGGGGCCATCGTCAACATGGCCTCGGTCCTGGGCAGCGTCGGCTTCCCGAACTCCTCGGCCTACGTCACCTCCAAACACGGCCTGCTCGGCCTGACTCAGAACGCCGCACTCGAATACGCGCCGCAGCAGGTGCGGGTCACCGCCGTGGGCCCCGGCTTCATCGAAACACCACTGCTTTCCGCCACGATGGACGAGGAGGCGCACACCTTCCTGGCGAGCAAGCACGCCTTGGGTCGGTTGGGCACCCCCGAGGAGGTCGCGGGGCTGGTCGCCTTCCTGGCCAGCGACGCGGCCACCTTCATCACCGGCAGCTACCACCTGGTGGACGGCGGCTACACCGCGCAATAGCCGAATTATTCTCGGCCCCTGCATAATTCGTCTTCCGAATCGCCGGAGAATGTAGCTCGACCGTGCTGTGCGATATCTGCCGATACGCAATTAGCAAGAGCCCGGTGCGTACGGGATTCGCAAGAGCCCGGTGCGTATCGGATTCGGAAGAGCCGGGTGTGTATCGGATTCGCAAGAGCCGGGTGTGTATCGGATTCGCAAGAGCCGGGTGTGTATCGGTTTTGCAAAAAGCGCGATGCGTATCGGAGTGATCGATTCGTGAGAGTCGTCCCGAATACTGCTGCCCGACAATGGAAAAGGCCCGGAGTGCACCGAAAGTGGTTGCACACCGGGCCTTTCCGTATGACAGGCTCAGTCGCGATAACCGCTCAGATCGTAAACCGTGGCGTTGCCGACCTGCTGCGGCGTGAACGTCGCGGTCACCCAGTTGGTGATGTCGGCGTGCTGATTGCGGCCGAAACCGCCTGCCCCACTGCGCATCTGCGTGGCATCGGCGTTCTGCTGTGTGCGTCCACCGGTCCCCTCGGACGTGGTGTCGAACGTCCGCCCGCCACCCTGACCACGACCGTTGGACTGCACGATGTAGTAGCCGATCTTGCCCGCTTTCACATCGGCCTGGAACTCGGCCAGCGTCGGGGTCGGATCGCTACCGGAGAACCCGCCGATCGCCATGACGGACTTACCGCTCTGCAACTCCAGCCCGGCCGCGCTGGACGAACCGTCGACCGCCGCGGCCCACGTCGAATCCGTCTGCTGCAACAGCGCGGTGAGCCGCGGATTCGCCTGCGTCTGACCCCAGCCGCCACCACGCCCGTCGGCCTGTGCCGGACCCACGGTGGGCCCGCCGCCGGAATGCGCGGTCGCGACCGTCGCCACCGAGTAGGCCGCCGCGCCGGAGAGCCCGGCCAGGACACCGACCGTCAGCACCGCCGCCGCGAGCCTGCGGTGCGCCCGATGCGTCCACGGGACCGCGAACAGCACCGCGGCCACGATCGTCACGACCAGGATCGCCCATCGCAGTTCCGGATACCAGCCGCTGTTGCGTTGCAGCAGAACGAAACTCCACACTCCGGTCACCGCGAGCAGTGCCGCCGCGCCGAGCCGTCCGAAGACGCTCTCGCGCCGAGTCCACATCTCCCGCACCCCGAGCGCGAACATGCCGGCCACCGCGGGCGCGATCGACAGGCAGTAGTACGGATGCACCATGCCGCTCATATAGCTGAGCACGCCGCCGTCGATGATCATCCAGCCACCGAACACGATCGCCGCCGCACGCATCAGATCGGTGCGCGGCGCACGCCCCCGCGAGACGAGCACCAGCACGAAGGCCAGCAGCGCGGCGGGCAGCAGCCAGCCGATCTCGAAGCCGAACTCACCGCTGAACAGCCGTTCCACGCCGCGAACCTGTCCGCCGAACCCGCCGAATCCGGGATGGTTCGCGGTCATGTGCGTGGCAGCGGACTGCGCGGCGTCGTGCGTCGCCGGGGTCGGTGTGTGCCCGCCCCCGCCGTGGTTGCGGCCCAGCACCCGGGCGAATCCGTTGTAGCCCAACACCAGATTCATGAAGTTGTTGTCGGTCGACCCGGCCAGGTACGGACGGCTCGAGGCGGGCCACCACAGCGTCACCAGCACGTACCAACCGCTGGCTGCCAGCATCGCGACCAACGCGCCGAACAACTGCACGACGCGGGTGCGAATCGGATTGGGCGCGGCGATCAGATACGCCAGCCCGAGCGCGGGCAGCACCATCAGGCCCTCGAGCATCTTGGCCAGGAACGCGAAACCCAGTGTGGCTCCGGCCAATACGAGCCACAGCGTGGAGGCGCGCTGCAACGCACGCACGGTCGCGTAGCCGGCGGCCATCATGAGCAGGACCATGGCCGCGTCGGGATTGTTGAACCGGAACATCAGCGCGGCCACCGGTGTCAACGCCAGCGCCGCCCCGGCGAGCAGACCGGTGTGGTGGCTGTTGCTGACCCGCCGGATCGCGCCGTACAGCAGCGCCACCGCCGCCACCGCCATCAGCGCCTGCGGAACGAGCATGCTCGCACTGGAGAAGCCGAAGATGCGGCCGGACAGGCCCATCACCCACTGCGAGACCGGCGGTTTGTCGACGGTGATGAAGTTGCCTGGGTCCAGCGACCCGAACAGCAGGGCCTCCCAGCTCTTGGAACCGGCCCAGGCCGCACCGGCATAGAACTGGTTACCCATCCCGTTGACAGTGATGTTCCACAGGTAGAACACTGCCGTCGCGATCAGGAGCGCGGCCAGGCCCGAGCGTTCGACGGCTCGGCCGCCGAACCTGCGGGCCGATGCGGGGGCCGCGGGGTGCGGCGGGACCACCGATGCGGTGTCCAGAACTGATGTCGTCACGCTGACCATTGAGCGCGCCGGAGTCGGTAGCTACCTGTGAGCAGCCAGTGAGCTTGCCGTGGACGACATGTGTCCGCCCGCGTTCACCCGCCGAATGCGTTGCGCAACGCGGTGACCTGCGCACGGAAGAACGCCCTGGACACCCCGGTCCTGGCCTCGACGTGGTCGAAACCGTGATACGCGCCCGGGACGATCTCGAGTTCGCAGTCCACTCCCGCCGCGCGCAGCCGCCGCGCGTACGCGACGTCCTCGTCGTGGAACAGGTCGTGGGTGCCGACCCCGATCCAGGCCGGTGGCAGCCCGGTGAGGTCCTCGTGCCGGGCCGGGACCGCGAGCGGTGGAATCGTGGCCGCCGACGAGCCGAGATAGGAGCGCCAGCCCAGCCGGTTGCTGTCCTGGTCCCACATCCGGAACCTGCGCGGATCGATGTCGGTGCGGTCGCTGCTGCGGTCGTCGAGCATCGGATAGGCCAGCAGTTGCAGCACCGGTCGGATCCGTCCGCGATCCCGGGCCAGGATCGCCAGGGCCGCGCTCAACCCACCGCCCGCACTGTCCCCGCCGATCGCGATCCGATCCGTGTCGACATCGGGATGCGCTGCGAGCCAACGCAATCCGGTGTAGCAGTCCTCCAGCGGAATCGGGAACGGATATTCCGGAGCGAGACGGTAGTCGACCGACACCACGATCGCGCCCAGCCGATCGGCCAGCGCCCGGCACTTGCGGTCGTCCCCGGCGGCGGATCCCATGATCAACCCGCCACCGTGTATCCACAGCAGTCCGGGGCGCGGTCCGGATACCGAGGCGGGCCGGAACACCCGGACCGAAACCCCGGGCCCGGCCTGCTCGACCACCGCGTGCGTATCGCGGCGGGTCGGTTGCAGGAGCATGAGCCCCCGGATCAACCGCAACCGGCGCGGCCCCACCACCGAATGTGGCAGGAACCGCGCCAGGCGCAGGTCGGGGTGGAAATCTGTTGTTGTCATCGCACTACCCGAGGGTTCAGGAGAGCAGTCGGCGCAGCACCCGGTTGCCGAATCCGTACCGGATCAGTCCGTCCAAACTCTGAATCGTCTTCTCCGAGTATGGATACCAGATGCTCTCCCGTTTCGGTTGCCATCGATCGATGAGCACCGGCTGGGCGTGCGTGAAGCCGCGCAGCGCGTCGGTGCCGTTGACGTGGCCCAGCCCGCTGTCCTTGCGGCCGCCGAACGGAGCCTCCGGCACGCCGTAGATCACCGCGGCGTCGTTGTGCACCACAGAACCCGTGGTCAGCCGGGCGGCGATGCCGCGCGCCTTGGCGGCGTCCTTGGTGAAGACCGAACCGCTGAGCCCGTACTTGCACTCGTTGGCGAGTCGGATGGCCTCGTCCTCGTCGCGCACCCGCATCACCGCGGCGATCGGCCCGAAGGTCTCCTCGGTCATCAGCTGCATATCGTGATTCGCGTCGACGACCAGCGTCGGCTGGAAGTACAGCCCGTCCCCGTCGCCGCGCGCACCACCGACGACGACCTGCGCCCCCTTCTGCTTGGCGTCGTCGACGTGCCGGGTGACGATATCCATCTGCCGATCCCAGAACAGCGGACCCATATCGGTATCGCCTGGGCCGTAAGTGATTTCGGCGGCCTTCTGCGTGACCAGCCGGATGAATTCGTCCGCGACGCTCTCGACCACGTAGATCCGCTCGACGCTCATGCACACCTGACCGGTGTTGAACATCGACAGGTACACCGCGCCCGCCGCGGCCCGTTCCAGATCGGCGTCGGCGCACACGATCATCGCGTCCTTGCCGCCGAGTTCCAGAGTGCAGGGCAGCAGCCTTTCGGCGCACGCCGCGGCGATCTTGCGGCCGGTGACGACGCTGCCGGTGAAGCAGACCTTGTCGATCTCCGAGGCGACGAGCGCGGCGCCGGTCTCGCCGTCACCGCGCAGCACCTGCACGACGTCCTCGGGAACGCCCGCCTCGTGCAGTACCTTCGCGACCCATTCGCCGCCGCGCGGGGTCACCTCGGACGGTTTGAACACCACCGTGTTGCCCGCCAGCAGCGCCTGCACGACCGGATTGAGCGACAGCACGAACGGCGCGTTCCACGGTGTGATCACACCGACCACACCGAGCGGCTGATACTGGATGAACAACTTCTTGAACGGCCGCAGATAGCCGTGCAGCTTCTGCTTGTGCGTGCGCAGGTCCTTGCGCGCCCGCCCGCACCAGTAGTTGAGGAAATCGCATGCCGGAACGATCTCCACGCCGAGCGCCTCGGCCTCGGGCTTACCGGTCTCCTCACGCACGGTCGCGGCGATCTCCGCGCGCCGCCGCACGATGACGCCCACCGCGGCCCGCAGGATCTCGGCGCGCTCACCGATATCGCGCGCGGCCCAGGCCGGTTGCGCGGCGCGGGCCCGGGCGACGGCGGCGCTGACCTCGGTGCTGTTCTGCACCTCGAGTTCGCCGATGGACGTGCGGTCCACCGGACTGTCCAGAGCCAACCGGCGGCGGTCGCCGTCGGCCGACGGCAGGGTGCGGACGATGGCCATGGTCTTCTCCTCGATGAGCTGGATGGACACCTGTCTGGAAGGTACTACGCTCATCTGTGCACAACAAGACTCGGGTCACCGAACGGGAAAAGCCGTGGGGGAGCGGCCCCACGGCTTTCCGGATCGAACCGCTACTGCGCGGCGGCCGCACGCCTGGGCAACTTCCAGCCCGGACGCGGGAAGTGGCAGGTGTAGCCCTCGGGATAACGCAGCAGATAGTCCTGATGCTCGGGCTCGGCCTCCCAGAACGGCACGGCCGCGGTCACCTGGGTGACGACCTTGCCCGGCCACAGCCCCGACGCGTCGACATCGGCGATGGTGTCCACCGCGACGCGCCGCTGATCCTCGTCGAGGTAGAAGATCGCCGATCGATAGCTCGAGCCGACGTCGTTACCCTGCCGATCCCTGGTGCTCGGATCGTGGATCTGGAAGAAGAACTCCAGCAGCGCCCGGTAATCGGTCTGCGCCGGGTCGTAGACGATCTCGACGGCCTCGGCGTGACCCGGGTGATTGCGGTAGGTGGGGTGGTCGTTGAGACCTCCGGTGTAGCCGACCCGCGTCGAGAGCACCCCGGGCTGCTTGCGGATCAGGTCCTGCATGCCCCAGAAACATCCACCGGCCAGGATCGCGGTCTTCGTGTCGGTCACACTTGCTCCTTCGTGAACAGATTCTTGTACGGACCGTAACCCTCCGCCTCGAGGTCGTCGAGGTGGACGAAACGCAGTGCCGCGGAATTGATGCAGTACCGCAGGCCGCCCGCCTCGCGGGGACCGTCGGTGAACACGTGCCCGAGATGACTGTCGCCGAATACCGAGCGGACCTCGGTGCGGATCATCCGGTGGCTCAGATCGCGGGTGTCGACCAGCGCGTCGGCACTGACCGGTTTGGTGAAACTCGGCCAGCCACAACCACTGTCGAACTTGTCCAGCGAGGTGAACAGCGGCTCACCCGATACCACGTCCACGTAGATGCCCGGCTCGTGATGGTCCCAGAACTCGCCGGTGAAGGCGCGCTCGGTCCCGCTCTCCTGGGTGACGTGGTACTGCTCGGGCGTCAGCGCCGCGACGGCCTCGGGGGTGCGGTTGTATTCCTGTGCCACATGACCTCCTCGTATCGACTACCCGTTCAACGTGCGGACCCGGCCGGAAAATCCCGAGGTGGACCGGACGTCATACTTCGGTCACAGATCGCCGGGGCGGTGGTTTTGGCATCTGCCTCAGCGCCCGCGGCGGTTCGTTCGTGCCTGGTCACAGAGTTTGCCGCGACAGCTGGATAGCGCGTTGATTGCTGTCGTACGTTGAGGCGGTAGGCGCGGGCGATGTGGCCCGTGGTGTCCGTGAGATGAGGTACCGATGGTCGATCTCGGATGGTTCGACGCGTGGCGGCCGCGCTCCGGCCGCCTGATCACCTGGACCGTACTGCCGTCGGCGCGGGCAGCGATGCTGGAGACACCGGCCTGCGGGGTGCCGGTGCCGGGTTGGCAACAGCGGTATATGCGGGCGGCCTACCGGCTCGCGGGGACCGAGTGCCGCCCGCCCCGGCTGTACGTCGCGGAGTTCGATGTCGCCGGTCACCCGGAGATCGCCGCGATGACCCGGGCGATCACCGGATTTGTGCGCCGTCACGAGATGTTCCGCAGCTGGTTCGCCGTCGAGCCGGACGGCCGGGTGGTGTGTCACCGGCTCGCGCCGGACGAGGTGGAGCTGGTCGCCAGGGTGCGTGAGGACGTCATCGACAGCGCCTCGATCGGGGAGATCGTGCGGACCGGGGTGCCGGACGCATTGCATTGGGACTGTTTCGGTTTCGGCGTGATCGAGCACGAACGGTCCTTCACGACGTACCTCGCGCTGGATCGGCTGCACACCGGTACGGTCGCCACCCTGCCTGCCGACGCGGATCTGCTGGCGTTGTATCGGCGGGAAACCTGTTCGGGCGGCGAGGTTCGGTCGATGATGCGCGGTCGGTCCTCGCCACGGCGATATCTCGTGCACTGAGCCCGGCGCGGGCATTCGGATCCGGGTGACCGTAATGCTGGTGGCGGGGGCGGCCGGATGGTTTCCTCATGGTCCGATCCCGAGGTTCGAGTGAAAGGCCATGCGATGCCCGTCGACGAGGCAACCGGCAGCCCGGCCGGTGTGCAGATGGTGCAACTCGGTGCGCATATCGGCGCGCGAATCGAGGGAGTGCGGCTGGGCGGTGAGCTGGACGCGCGGACGGTGGCGACGATCCGGCAGGCGCTGAACACGCATCGGGTGATCTTCTTCCGCGGTCAGGAGCATCTCACCGAGGACGGGCAGTACGAATTCACCGAACTGCTGGGCGAGCCGACGACGCCGCATCCGACGGTGACCTCGGCGGGTGCGAAGAGTCTGGCGATCGATTCGCGGTTCGGCCGCTCCAACAGCTGGCACACCGACGTCACCTTCGTGGACCGGGTGCCGAGAGCCTCTGTGCTGCGCGCTGTTTCGCTGCCCAGCTATGGCGGGTCCACGACCTGGGCCTCGACCGTCGCGGCCTACGAGTCGCTGCCCGAACCGCTGCGCACGCTGGCCGAGGGGCTGCGCGCGCGGCACACGAATCTGTACGACTACGCGGCGACCGCCGAGGATCACGCGGACGACACCGTGCGGGCGTATCGGCGCGAATTCGAGGCGACCTACTTCGAAACCGAACATCCGGTGGTGGAAGTACACCCGGAGACCGGCGAACGGGCCTTGCTGCTGGGCGGTTTCGTGCAGCGGATCGTCGGGGTGTCGCGCGCGGAATCCGATGCGCTGCTGCGGATCTTCCAGGATCGGGTGACCCGGCTGGAACACACCGTGCGATGGGACTGGTCGCTCGGCGACGTGGCGATCTGGGACAACCGTGCCACTCAACATTACGCGGTGGACGATTACGACGGCGGTCAGCAGCGCACGCTGACTCGCATCACGCTCGCCGGTCCGGTTCCCGTGGGCGTCGACGGTGCGCCGAGCACGGTGATCGCGGGCGATGCCGGGCACTATTCATCGATCGAGCCGTTGCCGCGAGCCGCCTGATCGGGCGTCGTGAGAGTTCGAGGTGCTGTGCCTGAAGTTTTTGTGTCGCAAGATATTTCGGGAGGATATCGAGGTCAGGTGGAATTGCGGCGAAATGCGTTGCGGCAGTGGGGCGGCCGCGTAGATAGCGACAAAAAGGGCGAAACGCCCGAAGTTCGTTCGGCGCGAATGTCGCGAATGGATGCACACGGTCGAGTATTCTTCGACGACTTGCGGGTCCGGTGACATGCGCGGGCAACTACCGGCCGAAACCCGGCCGACGATGGGATTCCCATGAATTTGTGGAACTATGTGCGAGGACGGGGCGAGTTCCTGGCATTCCTGACGTATCAGCATGCCTCCCTTGCCTTTCAGACCGTGCTGGTCGGAACGATCGTCGCGGTGCTGATCGCGGTGGCGGTGTATCGCCTGCCGCTGGTGGCGGCGCTGTCGCTGACCTCGAGCCGGGTCGCGCTGACGATTCCGTCCCTGGCGCTGCTGGCACTGCTGCTGGTGCCGTTCGGGTTGGGCGTGGTGCCCTCGTTCATCATGCTGGCGTTCTTCGCGGCGCTGCCGGTCATCGGAAATGCGATCGTCGGCCTGCGATCGGTACCGGCCTCGGTGGTGGAATCCGCCCGCGGGATCGGCTTTTCGCGCTGGCGGATCCTGCTGACCGTCGAATTGCCGATCGCCTGGCCGGTGATCCTGACCGGCATCCGGGTCTCCACCCAGATGATCGTGGGTGTCGGCGCGATCGTCGCCTATGTACTCGGCCCGGGGCTGGGATCGCTGATCTTCAACGGACTTTCGCGTCTCGGCGGCGCGAACGCACTCGAAATGGCTTTGACCGGAACCATTCTCATCGTCCTCATCGCGTTGGTCTTCGACGCGCTGCTCGTCCTGCTCGGACGGCTCACGATCGCAAAGGGATTGTCATGACCGACGAGGTGACCAGTCCGCCCGCGCCGGAACGCACGGTGACGGGTGTTTCGATCACGCTGGACGGGGTGGTGAAACGCTATCGGGGACAGGATGTTCCGGCCGTCGAGCGGTTGGATCTGGAGATCGAGGCGGGGGATATCGTCGCGTTCGTCGGGCCGTCCGGATGCGGTAAGACCACGACGTTGAAGATGATCAACCGGTTGATCGAGCCGAGCGAGGGCCGCATCCTGATCGGCGGTCGCGATGTGACCAACGAACATCCGGACAAACTGCGGCAGTCCATCGGATACGTCATCCAGTCCGGTGGCCTGTTCCCGCACTGGACGGTCGCGAAGAACGTCGGCGCGATTCCGCGGGTGCTGGGGTGGGATCGCAAGCGGATCGCCGAACGCACCGAATATCTGCTCGATCTGGTCGGGCTGGATCCGGCGACGTTCGCCGACCGGCTGCCCAAGGACATGTCCGGCGGGCAGCAGCAGCGCGTCGGCGTGGCGCGGGCGCTGGCGGCGGATCCGCCGGTGCTGCTGATGGACGAACCGTTCGGCGCGGTCGATCCGATCACTCGAGTTCGGTTGCAGGACAGCCTGATCGCGATTCAGCACGAGTTGGGCAAGACCATCGTCATCGTGACGCACGATTTCGAGGAGGCCACCAAACTCGGCGACAAGGTGCTCATCCTGTCCGAGGGCGGGCATATCGAGCAGTACGCGCGGCCGGAGGAGATTCTCACGAGTCCCGCGACGCCGTTCGTGCAGGAATTCGTCGGGTCCGGGGCGAAACTGGCCTATCTGACGGTGCAGCGGGTGCGCGATGTCGAATGCGATGCGGTGGTCACCGCGCGGATCGGTGAGCCCTCGCGGACGGTGATCGATCGGGCGAAGGCGGCCGGACAGAGCTGGGTGGTCGTGGTGGACGAGGCCGGGCGGCCGCGGTCGTGGCCGACGCTCGACGAGGTCGGCAGCAAGCCGGAGGTGTCGGACTATCTGGATCGGCGGCTGCCGGTGATCGCGCGGTCCTCCACACTCAACGACGCGCTCGACGCCATGCTCGCGGCCAGCCAGGGCGCGGCGCTGGTGACCGACGGGCGCGGCGCGGTGGTCGGGTCGCTGAGTATCGGGTCGGTGACCGAAACGATTCAGACCAAACTCGCCGACGTCCGGTCCGAGGAGCCGGAGTTGTCGTACGAAACGTATGTGGACGGCACCGATCCCGCGCCGACGCCGGTGGTGGCCGCCGAGGACGAGCCGGGAACACCCGGCGACGAGCCGGGAACTTCCCAGGGCGAGCCGGGAGCGCAGGCGGAGGTGTCATGAACCGGTTGCGCCGCATCCCGCTGGACGTGTGGTTCGAGCCGATCATCATCCTGGTCATCGGTATCGGCTATTTCCTCTGGTACCGGTCCACGACGTTGACCGAGACCGAGCAGGCTTCGCTGGGCTGGTCCAATCTGCAGACGACCATTCTGAGCCATATCAAACTGACCGTGGTGGCGACGTTGATCGTGGTGGTCGTGGCGATTCCGCTGGGGATCCTGCTGACCCGGCCCGCGGCCAAACGCTTCGAACCGCTCGTGGTGAATATCGCCAATATCGGCCAGGCCGCACCCGCTGTCGGGCTGCTGGTGCTGTTCACGTTCTGGCTGGGCACCGGATTCCGGACCGCGATCGTCGGTCTGGTCGTGTACGCGATCCTGCCGATCCTGCAGAATACGATCGTCGGGCTGCGGCAGGTGGATCAGCGCACCATCGAGGCGTCGCGCGGGATCGGATTCTCTTCGGCCCGAACGCTTTTCCAGGTGGAGTTGCCCTTGGCGGTGCCGGTGATCCTGAACGGTGTGCGGACCGCGCTGGTGATCCTGGTGGGCACCGCGACGTTGAGTACGTTCATCGGCGCGACGAGCTTGGGCACGCTGATCACCACCGGAGTGACGCTGTTCCTGCCGAAACTGCTCGTCTCGGGCGCGATCCTGGTGGGCCTGCTGGCTCTGATCATCGATTGGCTGGGCAGATTGGTCGAACTGGCCGCGACACCGCGGGGGGTGTCATGAGAGCACGGTTGCTGACGCTGATATCCGTTGTGGCGGTGAGTCTTTCGGTGCTGACGGGCTGCGGTCTGGTCAGCTCCTCGGGGACGTTCCACCACACCACGCTGCCGGGCGGGGCGCAGCCGCTGGCCGGGGCGAAGATCGTGGTGACCTCGAAGAGTTTCACCGAGGGCGTGCTGCTGGGCAAGATCACCGCGACGTATCTGGCCGCGGCGGGCGCGCACGTCACCGATCTGACCGGCGCACCCGGTTCGGCCTCCTCGCGACAGGCCCAGCTCAACGGCGACGCCGACGTGCTGTGGGAGTACACCGGCACCGGATGGGTGAACTACCACAACAAGACCGAGACGATCTCCGATCCGCACGAACTGTGGCAGCGGGTGCACGATATCGAGAAGCAGGACTACGACCTGGAATGGTTGTCACCCGCGAACTTCAACGACACCTACGCTTTCGGCGCCTCCGCGCCCACCGCGCAACGGCTGCGCGTGAAGTCGCTGTCCGATGTCGCCGCACTCCCCGTCGCGGACCGCACCTTCTGCGTCGACGACGAATTCTTCAGTCGCTCCGACGGTTTCATCCCGATGCTGCAGAAATACGGCATCCCCTACAACACCCCCAACGGCGTCCCGTCCGGCAATGTGACCCGCATGGACGCCGGTGTCGTCTACACCGCGACCGCCAAGAGCGCGCCGTGCAACTTCGGCATGATCTACACCACCGACGGCCGGGTCAAGAACCTGAAACTCGTTGTGCTGGACGACGACCGGAAGTTCTTCCTCCCCTACAGCGGCACCGCCGTGGTCCGCGGAGTAGTCCTGGATCGCTACCCGCAGCTGCGGCCACTGCTGGCCGCGATCTCCGAACGCCTGACCAACGATCTGATGCAGGAGCTCAACGGACGCGTCGACATCGAGGGGCAGGATCCCTCGGATGTCGCCTACGACTGGTTGAAGAGTCAGAAACTGGTCGAATAACAAGCGGCAGAGGATAATTCGCCCGGCCGCACGGTCGAGTCGGATTCCGTCATCGGCAGGAGGTCGCGTCGATGGTGGATCGGATCGCCACAGCGCGCCGATGCTCGAAGCGTGCCGCATGCGACGACCAGCGTTGGCTCGGTATCCGTTGGGGTGGAATGGATTCGGTGACTATTCGCGGCCGACGAGCGCTGCGGCATGGTCGAGGATGCAGTCCAGCCCGTATTCGAAATTCCGGTCGTCGGGCGCACCGCTGTGCAGGCCGTCGGCGGCGGCCCGGGCCAGCAGCGGGGTGGTGGCCGGGGAGATGGCCAGGGTGTCGTAGTAAGCGCTCGCGCCCGACCCGGATTCGGTGTTCTTGTCCGAGAGACGTTGCAGCACAACGCATCCGCGCACGTGCAGCTGGATCGCGGAGTAGGTGTCCACGGCGTCCTCGACCGTGAACCCGGCCTCGACGAGGGTGGCGATCACCTGCTCGGTCTGCTGGGTGCCCAGCTGTGCGGCCTGCGGGCTGAGCTGGGATCGGATCAGGATCAGATCGCACAGGATGGGATTGGCCAGGAAGGTGGTGCGCATGGTGCGGGCGTGCTCGCGCAGCGAACCGCGCCAATCGCCGGCGTCCACGAACCGGGTGACGAAGCTCGCGTACCGGCGCAGCGCGCGGTCGGTCATGGCATTGAGCAGGTCGTCCTTCTTGCGGAAATACCAGTAGATGCTGGTCACCCCGACGTCGAGGTGCTTGCCCAGCATCGGCATGCTCATATTGTCCAGGGACACCTGCTCGGCAAGCTCGAACGCGGCGTCGAGGATGTCCTCGGGGTTCAGCGAGCCGCGTTCGCGCCGCGGCCTCTTGTCCGCGGTTGCCTGCTTGGCCATCTGTGCGACCACCTCCGTGATCCTCGGTTGCCTATCGGTGCGAGCTCTCACCGTAGACCATACCGGGAGGCATTCGATTCGGGTGTGGCCACGTCATCGGGCGTCGCCGCCGTCGATGAGCGTGCGCAACACCTCGAAACTGTCGTGCGCGGTGACCGCGGCGGCGGCCCGCTCGACCCCGACCCGGGAGATCTCGAAGGGCTGCATGCGATCTCCGGCCTCGGCGGTGCACACGGCCGCGAGGAAGAATTCGGTGATCGCGGCCCGATAGAGCGTCCAGAGCCGGTCGGGGTCGACGCGCACACCGGCGGCGTCGAATCGGGCGGCGTAGCGCTCCACCAGATCGCGCTCGATACCGCGGAGCAGTTCCGGTTCGACCGAGGCGGTGGCGAAATAGGCGAGATCGCGGATGCCCGCGCTGGTCTGGGCGACCTGCCAGTCCAGGAAGCCGGGGCCGTCGTCGGTGAAGTACAGGTTCCCCAGATGCGGGTCGGCGTGGATCAGGGTCTGCGGCTGGGCGGCCCAGAACGCGTCGATGTCGGCGCTGCGCTCGTAGAAGATCCGGCACCGGCGTTTGACCTCGTCCGGGATGAGATCGGCGGTGTGACCGGTGATCTCGCCGAGGAACCGGCGTCGGATCATATCGCCTAGGCGCACATCGGCGGTGGTGCGCACGGTCAGCGGCCGCAGGTCCCCGGCGAAACGCTCGCTGTCCTGGAAGGTGCGGTGCAGATCGGCCAGGGCGTCGGTGACCGCCTCGGCCTCGGCGCGGCTGACGCTGTCGGTCACCGTGCGGAACCGCGCGGTCTCGGACAGATCCTCCAGCACCAGCGCGGTCCGGCGACGTCGCGGATCTATCTGCGCGACATAGCATTTCGGCACCCGAACCGGCGGCTTGTCGCCGAGCGCGCGGTAGGCCAGGATCTCGTGCTCGCCGAGGTGGAACACGTTCATCAGCACGTGCTGGAGATAGTTGCGCGGCGGCAGTTTGACGAACAGGTGCGCGGGCAGGTCGGTGTCGCGGGAGTCGACGGCGATGCGGGCGCGGGCCGCGGTGCCCGAATTCGCGTCGAGCACCCGGATATCGGTGATCGCGTCGGCGGGCAGGTCCAGCGCCGCGGCCAGCCACGACGCGCGCACCTGCTCGATCCGCAGCGGAACCCCCGAGGAGGTGGGGACGAGGCGATCGTATCCGGCGCGGATCGCCTCCCCGATGGCCATGCCGATCGCGCTCACCGTCGCTGCCGGACCCACCGGATTACCTGGAACATACTGTGACACGGGCGGATTCTATGACCGTTACGCCGCGAGCGCTCACCGGTGTGCCTGCTGCTGTGACTTCTCTCGCGCGATGCGGTCGTTGTGGATCTTCACCAGCTGCCGGAAGCCGATGTGCTGCCATTCGGGTTTGGGCTGTACGCCCCACTGATCGCGCGCGGTCCTCTGGCCCGCGGCCTCGGGGCGTCCGCCCAGCGGTGGTGCGTCGATCGCGCCCTGTTTGCAGGTCAGGGTGTCGTCGGAGTAGCGGACCTTCATCATCTCGTCGCAGATCTGGGTGAGCGAGAGCGTGGGCCAGCCGTACCACAGCGCCAGCGCCGGGACGGTCAGCGAACCCTCGATGACCAGGGCGACCAGGCAGACCAGGATGCCGCGCTGCAACCAGCGGTGCATGCGGGCGAACGGCGCGGTGGTGCCGGGCTGTAATTCGGGCTCGGGAGGTGTTGCGGCAGTGGTCGATTCGGTGCTCATGAGATTCTCCTGGATTCACGGTCGGGGTCAGTCGGCGAAGATCTCGCGGTTGACCGTGTGCAGATAGGGGATCGCCAGGAACGGGGTGATGTAGAAGATGTCGTACAACCACCAGCCGGTCACCGGCAGCACGATGCCGTGGAAGCGCACATCGGCGTACATCGTCATGTTGACCACGTAGCCGACCCAGATCACCACGCCGAACCAGCACGTCACGATGAGCCACTGATGCCCCCACCGCTTCATCTGCAGGAAGGCGATGGCCGCGGCCACCCGCATCGGGAAGACGGTGAAGATCAGCGCGACCTCCCAGCCCTTCTCGCCCGGCGCCGCCGCCCCGCCGATCCACATCTCGTTGTAGTGCCAGAAATAGCCCGCGTCGACGAAATTGCCCCAGGCGGTGAAGAATACGCGGGTGACGATGGTGTGACTGGCGCCCAGATCCAGCACCCAGCCGATGCTGTTGAGGAACGCGTCGAGGATGACCAGGTAGCCGATCAGCGTGACGATCAGCGGTCGCACCGACAGCCCGTCGCGTTGTGCCTTGCGCTGCAACCACATTCCGCGCAGGAACAGCGGCAGCCCGAGGAAGCCGAAGATGAACGTCCCCATCAGGGCGGTGCCGCCGGTGAGCCAGCGATCGGCGCGGCGCTGGGCGCGACGGCTCTCGTCGTGGTGTTCGTCGTAGCCGGACGGATCCTGCGCGGCGGCCTTGGCGGCCCCGCGGCGCAGGGCGAATGCGGGCATGTTCATGGGAGCACCTACCAGTCCCGGGTGAGATACATGTGGATTTGGATGAGGAACATCGCCAGCAGGAAGCCGTAGATGGCGATCTGGAAGACGATCAGCGCGCGGCGGCGCTGGCGGTCCTGGTTGTTCATTCGAGGGTTCCTCCCGGCGTGAGCAGACTGGCCACCGCGATTTCGCGCAGGCCCTGGACGAGTGCGCCGTCACTGCTGAGCGGCGCGAGGATGCATGCGTGCGCGGCCTCGAGTTCGTGCGCGCCCGCGGCGATGAGGCGGGCGGCGGCGACCAGGACGCGGGTGGAGGGCGGTTCGAATCCGAAGACCTCGTCGGCGGTGCGAATCGTGGTGGCGCAGTGCACGAGCCGGGCGGCGACCGCGATGTCCACGCCGGTTTCGGCGACGATCACCTCGGCCTCGCGGTCGGGCGGCAGATAGTCCATCGCGAGGGTCACGAAACGTTGCCGAAAGGAGGGTTTCAACTCCTTGAGCGAGCTGCGGTAGGCCGGGTTGTAGGAGCAGACCAGCATGAAAGTCTCCGGGGCGGTGACGATTTCACCGGCGCGGTCCAGGTACAGCGTGCGGCGGTGGTCGGTGAGCGAGTGCAGGATCGCCAGCGAATCGTGCCGGGCCTCCACGACCTCGTCCAGGTAGCAGATCGCACCGGATTTCACCGCCCTGGTCAGCGGGCCGTCGGTCCACACCACGTCGCCGCCGGAGACCAGGAACCGGCCCACCAGATCCGAGCTGGTCAGGTCGTCGTGGCAGCTGATGGTGAGCACCGGGCGATCCAGCAGCCGGCCCATGTGCTCGACGAAGCGGGTCTTGCCGCAGCCGGTGGGGCCGGTCAGCATGACCGGCAGGTGCTGGCGGTACGCCCATTCGAACAGCCGCACCTCGCCGGCGGCGGCGATATACAGATCGGTGGTCATCGGCACTCCTGTTGTCAGTGGGCGACCAGTTCGCGATGGATGTACGCGAGCACGCGCGGCAGTTCCTCGACGCGGCGGATGCGCTGGGATCGGTTGGGGCCGAACACTTCCGGCAGCGGATCGACCCGGACCGGACCCACCCCGAGGTAGTAGATCGAGATCCCGGTCTCCTCGGCTTCGGTGACCGCGTGCGCCACATCGGCCCAGGCGTAGCGGCCCTCGTAGCCCTCGTCGGACATCAGGCCGTCGCCGATGACGATCAGCAGGCGGCGTGCGGCGGGCCGGTCCAGCAGGCGCCGGGTCAGGTGCCGCACGGGCGCGCCCAGGCGGGTGTAGCCGCCGGTGCTCAGGTGCAGCGCGCCGGGGTCCACGAAGCGGCGTTCGTCGAAATCCTTCAGGCAGCGCACCTCGACGCGGTGGCGGGTGTTGCCGGTGAAGACGAACAGTCCGTGCGGTTCTCGCGCCAGGGTCATCGCCCTGGACAGGGCGTCGGCACAGGCGAGTTCGAGACGGAACGTGCGGCCGCCGTGGATGCCGAGCGAGGAGCTGCCGTCCAGCAGGACCGCGGTGGTGACATCGCGCGAGTGCGGCAGCAGGTCACGGAACACCCGAGGTTCGGGCGCCGGGCCGCAGCGGGTGTCGATGTAGTGGCCGACGTAGCGGTCCACGTCCAGATCCGAGCCGTCCTCGAGGCCGTTGCGCAGGGCGCGGTGGGTGCGTTGCTCGAACCAGCGGCGGATCTCGGGGGAGACCGGCGCGATCGGATGCGAGCGGGTCGGGTGGGGCAGTTCGAGGACCGAAACATGGTCGCGCAGAAAGCTTTCCGTCCACCGGTTCCATTCCGGGTAGGGCAGGCCGGGGCGCTGGTCGGCGCGGATCTCGGGGTCGTCGTCCTCGGGTCGGCTGGGTGGTGGCAGGTTGACGTTGCGGTTGCCGCCCTCGCCGCCGACGGGGATCGACATCACGCGCTGGGCGTCGCTGCGCTGCGAGGTCCACGGCATGCGGGCGTAGGCGCGGCGCGCGGCGACCGCGAGTGCGCCGCGTCCGGGGGCGGCCAGCGGGAGGGTGCCCAGCAGGGGATGCGCGGTGATCGAAGTGCGGGTGCGCGCCAGGGCCAGGGCGTTGTCGAGGATGTCGCGGGCGGTCAGGTCGTGGTCGGCGAGTTCGAGGCGGGGTAGGCGGTGGCGTAGTTCGGGCAGCAGGCCCGGTAGGCGCTCGGCGATCCAGCCCGCGGCGACGCCGCCCTCCACGAGGGAGAGCGCGCCGCGTTCGCGGGGCGACAGTTCGTGCAGCGGGTACTGCGCGATGCGATCCTTGGAGGGTGAACATTGCAGTGCCACACCGCAACTCAGAGTTCCGAGCGTCCAGTCCGGTGCGACGGGCGGGTGGGGGACGTGGACCAGGCGGCGGGTGGAGCTCAGGCCGAAGCCGCGGCGTTCGCCGGTGACCAGCCGCGCGCCTTCGCGGCGGCGGCCGGAGAAGGCGACGGCGGTCAGGGCGCAGGTGCGTTCGAGGCCGAGTCCGTGGGTGTCGGTCATGGTGGGCTCCCGGATTCGCCGGTGCGGGCCGGACAGCTCAGAAAGTGTTGATGTTCTTCATGATCCAGTACCAGAAGGCGATGACCAGCAGGATCACGATCCAGACGAGGGCGATGCGGCCGAGGTCGAGCAGCATGGGGGTGACTCCGTATTCGTGAGATGGGTTGCGGCGCAGCCGGTGTGGCGTTCATCGTGGCTCCAGGCTGCGCAGCACGGTGATCAGGTAGTTGTCCAAAGCGTTGGCGCGCAACGTTTTCGAGGTCGAGGTGGTGGTGAGCATCGCGTACAGGCCCAGCAGGAAGAACACCGCGCTGTGGTACGGGTCCACGGCGATCTGGGCCTCACCGGCGTCGCGCGCGCGTTCGATCTCCTCGACGACCAGCACGATCATCCGGTGATCGCGCCACTCGTCGTTCAATGGGCGGGCGGGGGAGAAGTGGATGGCCAGCAGCTCCTTGAACAGCACGCTGCCCAGGCGGCGTTCGAGTCCGAGGACCAGCTGAATTGCCTTGTGCAGCGCGGATTTCAGATCGTGTGGGGTGGCCAGGAACTTGGTGAGTTCCTTGGCGATGCGGGCCTCCTCGCGTGCCTCGAGTTCGAGCAGTACGTGTTCCTTGGCGGGGAAGTGGAAGTAGAAGGTGCCTCGTGCGACGCCCGCGGCCTCGGCGATCGCGCCGATATCGGCCTCGGCCATGCCGACGCTCTTGAACTCCCTGATCGCCGCGTCCAATACGCGTTGACGGGTGCGCAGGCGCTGGGCCTCGCGTCCGGTGGGCTTGTCCTGAACTTCGCTCATAGCCCGATTTCTAACCCCTGTTGCTGATACGCGTCAACGAACGGCCGCGCGGAATCTGCGCAGGCCCCGGGAAATCCTCTCCCGCTTGTGGTTTCGCCCGCCGCGGGCCGAGTGCTCTGCGGCGTCGTCATCGATACTGACATCAGTCACTGAACAATGTCAGCAGAATCGATGGAATGGTCGAAATCGATTACCGCCGTGGCGATGTCGTGCGCGCAGCAAAAAGCCCGACGGTCGCGACGATGCGCGAACGCCGGGCGTCGGGCACCGGAACAGGTCCGGTGCGGAGGATGTAGTGCCGGTTCAGGCGACCATATCGTCGGCTTCGAACGGAGCGAAGAACGCACTGATCCCGGTGGGGCTCAACGCATCACCGAGCGCGACGAAATCGAACGCGCCCCCGCCGCCCCCGCGCCCGGCCCGCACCAGCGCCTCGTGCCCACCGTCGGCGATCAGCGCCCGATGCAACCGAATCAGATCGGGATCCACCATCCGCCCGTGCGTCTGGGTCCGGCTGATCATCAGGTGCAGACACAGATGTTGTGCTGGCGTATCGGGATTCGGCTCAAGCCCCTCACGCAGCCCCCGCAGCAGAGCACTGAACGTCTGCTCGATGTAATACAGGAACACCGGCCGCGGACTGTGCAGGATCCGGGTCCGCACATCGTGCGCCAGCGCCTCCCCCGCATCGATCAACGCTTGCGCGGATCGGGGTGTGAGACCAGGGATTTCGCAGTCACTCATCAGCTCTCCTTGCGCGACGGCGCCGTCTCCGGCGCGGCCCCGAGTGGCGGTGACCGCCCTCACCTCCGTTGGTCGGTTAACTGTATCTACTTCAGTAGCTCCCGGCAAGAGCTGAGAACGGAATATCCCCAGCGGAGTGACATTCTCGCAGGTGAACGATGAGATTCTCTCAGGTTTCCGATCGGGTTGCTCGGGGGAGTTCGGCCACCGCCGTCACGATGAATCAGGCATCGGCGGTGATCGGTTCGTAGTTGCCATCTTTATATGGTCGGAATCCGACCGCGCTGGACGATGTGTGGTCAGGTCCGTGTTGGCCTCGATGGAATCGGATTCGGTTGATCTTCGGCAAGCCGATACGCATCGCCGGACGTCCTGGAACGTCCGGTGATGCGTCCCGAACGCGGTTACGCTGTCCTGGCTGTTGCGGCCGGTATGTCTGACCGCGAAAGGGGCAGGGGGTCGGTGTGTTTCGGGTGCCGGACGATGGTAGGTCTGGTGTGGGCTGCGCCGGGTCTGTTGGCTTGCTCGTTTCATACCGGATGGATTCGATGAATTCGCAGGAAGGGGTGCGCCTGATGCCGGAGAAGGTCGTCAAGGAGAAGGTGCTGGTTTACGTTGTGCGGGACGGTGAGTTGCTGGTGTTTCGGCATACCGATTACTCGTATGAGCAGGTCGGGATCCAGGTCCCTGCGGGAAGTATTCGTGCCGGGGAGTCTCCGCGGGATGCGGCGTTGCGGGAGGCTCGGGAGGAAACGGGCCTGAGCGGGTTCAAGGTCTTGCGCAAGCTGGGCGAGTTCATGTACGACATCTCGCCGTATCGGTGGGAGTTGCTGCGGTGTCATGTGTTCGAGTTGGAGTTGTGTGAGCCCGCACCGGAGCGGTGGGACAGTCAGGAGGACCACGACGGGGTGGGGGAGCCGACGCGGTTCGAGTGTTTCTGGATTCCGTTGGAGGCCGCGCACATTCTGCAATCCGGCCAGGGCACGTTGCTGGGCCGTCTGTACGACTGAGCCGAATCGCTGGGGCCTGTTCGATCGGGAGAGCTCGCGCCTGTCACAGCGGGACGCGCTGAGTGGCGGCAGCCCCGCGATCGTGGCGCAGCGGTCGGGCGGCTTCCTGCACGCAACGTGCAACCGAGTCCGGCGTGCTGATCGTGAGATCTGCGGTCGATGGGGCGGGTCAGCCGAGATGCATCGGTGGGCAGGCCGGGAACAGGACCGGCAGGGTTGCCAGGGCCCGGTGGAATTGGCCTGGGCGCCAATCCAATTGCTGGGCTGGTGTTTGCGGTCGGATGTCCGGTAAGGCGTCGAGTAGTAGATCGATGGCTTGTGAGGCGATTGTCAAGGCGAGGGGTTGGGCCGGGCAGGCGTGCGGGCCGGCGCCCCATGCCAGGTGTGATCGGTTGCCTCGGCGGTCGCCGCCGCTGACGGCGGGATCGTTGTTGCACGCGGCGAGGCTGATGAGCACCGGTTGGTCGGCGGGCAGCCAGGTGTCGCCGACGAGTTGGGGCTGTCTGGGGTAGCTCACGCACCAGTTGGCCAGCGGTGGGTCCTCGAAGAGCACGGCGTCGATGGCGTCGCGGGTGGCCATGGCGCCGCTGAGCACCTCGCCGCCGTACTGCTCGTCGGTCATCAACAGCAGCAACGCGTTCAGGATGAGATTGCAGGCCGGTTCCGTGCCCATCGAGAACAGCAGCGCCGACTGATAGACCATCTCCATGACGTCGAGACCGTCCGGATGCCCCAGCAGTCGCGAGGTGAGATCGTCGCCCGGTTCGGCCTGCTTGCGGTGCACGACTCCCATCAGGGCCTCGACGAAACGCCGTTGCCCCTCCTCGGCGCCCGTTCCCTCCAGCATCGCCGCGAGCCCCTCGTAGGCCTCGGCCGCGGCGTCTTCGGGAAAGCCCATCAGCTCGCTCAGGACGCGGAAGGTCAGCGGATACGCGTAGTCCATCCGCAGATCGGCGGTGCCGCGTTCGCAGAAGCTGTTGATCAGGGCCTCGGCGGCCCGCGCGACCGCGTCGTGCACCTTGTGCAGGTCGACGGTTTCCAGTGCCGCGATGATGGTGCGCCGGTACCGCTCGTGTTCCTGGCCCGCGGTGCGCAGCGCGTTCTTGTGATAGCCCAGCACCGGCACCAGCGGACAATCCGGGCCGGCGTTCGCCTCCCAGCGGCGCGAGTCGGCGGGGAAATGGGCCTCGTCGTTGAGGATCTGGACGGCCACCTGGTAGCCGATCACGAGCGTCGCCGGAACACCCGGGGCGAGTTCGACCGGTGCCAGCGGGCCGTGCTGTCGCATATCCGCGTAGGCGCGGTGCGGGTCGGCCGCGAAGGACGGCGTGTCCAGCCGGAGGGGTGCGTCGGCAGAGCGCGGGGACCGGTAGGCGATCGGGGAGTTCGGATCCGTATTGCTCAACGCATGCCCCTCGCGCGTGGTGCGCAGGCGTATCCCTTCCTGCCTGCTACGGGACGGCTTGGCCTTTGTTGTGTGGGCACGGTGGGGACCCTACCGGAAATTGTTGCGGTCCAACGAGTTCGAAGAGTATCGGTGCGGCAACCGTTGCGTGCTCGTAGCTGTCGGCGAATCGTGTTTCGTTCCGCGCATGGAATGGTCGAGATCAAAGTGATGTATTCGGTTGTCTGCCAAGGGTTAGCCCGGATCCTTCCTGCGCTCACGTGTCGTGATCGCGCACCATGCGGAACGGGAAGTACTGCCGTGTCTGATCTGTCGCTGTGGTCAGGTGTTCGCCGGAGCGAGTGACACCGGGTGCGCGCTTGTGCAGCCGCAACTTTCGCCGATGGTGAGGTGGATGTCGATCGGGGGGATGGGGGTGTCGGAGGTGCGGGGGGTGGTGTCCAGGATGCGGGACAGGGCTGCCCGGGCGATGGTGGCGATGGGTTGTTGCACGGTGGTGAGGGTGAGTTGGGTGTAGGTGCCGGTGGGGTCGGCGTCGTAGCCGACGAGTGAAATGTCTTGGGGGATACGAAGACCCGCGTCCGTTACCGCGCGGACGGTGGCCGCGGCTTGGGCGTAGGTGCCCACGACGAGGGCGTCGAGGGGTGGTTGGGTGCTGAGGTGGTGACGCATCGCGTGGTACGCGCCCGACGGGGTGAGGTCGGTGGGAATGTGGCGTGCCGCGCTCTCGCCGACGACCTCGAGGTATCCGGCGTAGCGCTGCGCAACGGTTTCCCGGTCACCGTGCTGGACGTCCGCGGCCGTGAAACCGCCTACGAATGCGATGTTCTCGCGATGATGGACCTGTGTCAGGTGGGTGGTGGCGAGCCTGCCCGCGTCGAGGTGGTCGGCGCCGACCACCTGCGATTCGACGTGGTCGCGATTGTTGTGCACCCACACGATCGGGATGCGGGCCTGGCGGCACAGTGCGGCGGTGGCCGCGCCGTTCGCGCCGCCGACCACGATGAGGCCGTCGATGCCGGAATCGGTGAAGGCGGCGGCGAATTCGATTTCGCGTTCCGGGTCGTACCCGGTGTTGCCCAGCAGGGTGAGGTGGTCGCGTTCGCGGGCCTGGACCTCGAGCTGGCCGACCAGGGTGCCGAACAGCGGCAGCCGCACGTCGGGCACCAGCAGGCCCAGATGTCGCCGGCGGCGGACCCGGCGCAGGGCGCGCGCGGCATGGTCGGGGCGGTAGTCCAGCTCGTCGAGGGCGTGAAGAACCTTGGCGCGCAAGCGATCCGACACCGGGCGCGGCCCGTCGTTGAGTACGTAGCTGACCACCGCCGTGGAGGTGCCCGCGTGGCGGGCCACATCGGCGAGGGTGGTGCGTTTGGGTGTCACATCCGGTCCAATATCCTCGCCCGGACCGTTCCGGGCCATGCTTGAAATCGTTCTGATTCTTACAGTCTCGATGGGCATAACGTTCTGCGCAAATCGATTAGATTCGTAACATCCGCGATCCGGATGCTTAACACCCGACTGATGGAGTGAACTGCATGGCCTTCGTAAGACTCACCGGAGTCACCTACCACGACCCGGATTCGGCGCATGACAGTTACATCCTGTTCACCGGTGCGGACTCGGTCACCCGGCTGATCGACACCAACGGCGCGGTGCGGCACGAGTGGCCATTCGGGGGCGTGCCGCCGCGCGTCATCGATCCCGCGTTGACCGGTGGGCGGCTCGGCGATGTGGGGCTCCGGCTCTCCGCCAGCGGCGACCCGCGCGGCGGCATCTACGGGAACGGCACTGTGGGACAACTGACTTGGTCCGGCGAGCGCGTCTGGGAGTGGGGCACCCGGGCGCCCGGCGGCGCGGCGCGGCAGAACCACGACTGGGAGCTGCTGCCCAACGGGAATCGGCTGCTGCTGGTGACCATTCCGCGGATCGTGCCCGAGTTGGGGCCGCATCCGGTGGGGGATCAGGGGCTCTACGAGGTCGATCCGGACGGCGCGATCGTGTGGGAGTGGCGGGCGGGTGACCATCTGGCCGAGCTCGGTTTCTCCGAGGCGGGCTGGAATGCGTTGCGCGAGACCGTTGCTCGCGACCCGGACGATCCGTGGGGTTATCTCGAGATCAACAGCGCCAAGACGCTCGGACCCAATCGCTGGCATCGCGCGGACCCGGACGGTGTGTTCGATCCGGACAACATCCTGATCAGCTCCCGCAAGGCCAATATCATCGCGCTGATCGACAAGCAGTCGAAATCCATTGTGTGGCAGGTGGGCCCGTACTTCGACGCGATTCCGGGCGCACAGCATCAGCGGATCAACGCGCACAAGGTGCCGCGGGCGCTGGATCAGATCTCCGGGCAGCACAATCCGCATCTGATCGCGGACGGACTGCCCGGCGCGGGCAATATTCTCGTCTTCGACAATCAGGGCGGAGCCGGGTATCCGCCTGCGCCGCTGGGGATCTACGCCGGATCGCGGGTGCTGGAGATCGATCCGGTGACCGAGCAGATCGTGTGGCAGTACACCGCGGAGGATTCCGGACTGCCCTCGTGGACGTTCTTCAGCTCCTTCGTCGGCAACGCGCAGCGGCTGCCCAACGGCAACACGTTGATCACCGAGGGGATGCAGGGGCGGATCTTCCAGGTCACGCCCGACGGGCGGGTGGTGTGGGAGTACGTCTCGCCCTACGAGGGGCTCGGTGTGGGTGGCGAACCCGAGGTTCGGGAGCCACGGGTGCCGGGCGTGGACCGGCTCACCTCGACGCCGATGGTTTATCGGGCCCAAGCCGTGCCCTTCGAATGGGTGCCGCTCGAGGTGCCCGAAACCGCGCCTGCCGCAGTCGATTTGCGCACCGACGTGCGTTCCGGCGGATAGCACCGGGAGAGGCAGATGACATCGAGCGTGCAGACGAGGGCCGGGCGTGTGGATCCGGCGGCGGGGTCCGCTGCGGGCCGGGGGTGGCGGCGGTTGCCGGCGGTGTTCGGCGGGCGGTGGCGCGTTGCCGGGGGCACGATCGCGGGGATCGCGCTGGCGGCGGTGCTGTGGTCGGTGGTGGCGGCCACGGGATTATTCCCGCGCCAACTGTTTCCGACCGTCGCGCAGATCGCGCGCGCCGGTCACGGACTGTATGCCGAGGGGCTGCTGATACCCGATCTGGGGGCGAGTCTGCGCCGGGCCGTGTTCGGGTTGGTGGTCGGTGGCGTCGTCGGTATCGGGGCGGCGATTGCGACCGCCACCACCGGTGCGGGGCGTCGGCTGTTGCAGCCGGTGTTGCGGTTGTTGTCGCCGGTGCCGACGATCGGCCTTGTGCCGCTGGCGATTCTGTGGTTCGGACTCGGGGAGAACAGCAAGATCCTGGTCATCGCGCTCGGCGTGTTCGTGCCGGTCTGGATGAACAGTCATTCCGGATTCGCCGGTACCCCACCGGATTATCTGCAAGCCGCGCGGTGCCTGGGTGCGGGGCGCTGGCAGACGTTGACCCGCGTCGTGATTCCCGAGGCCGTGCCCGATGTGGTCGCGGGGGTGAGGGTCGGTGCGGCAATGGCTTTCGTGCTGATCGTCGTCGCCGAGATGACCGGGACCACCGCGGGCATCGGTTACCGGATCTATCAGGCGCAGCTGTATTCACAGGCGGATCGGCTGATCTTCTGCCTGGTCGTGCTCGGAATACTCGGCGCGGCATGTGATCTGGTGATCGTCGCGGTGACCGCGCCGGTGCTGCGCTGGGCCAAGGAGGTGCGTTGAAATGGCTGTGGTGACAACGGATCTGGTGGTCCGGTTTCCGGGAAATCCGCATCCGACGTTGCGGGGGATCGATCTGACCGTGCCCGATGGTGCGTTCACAGTGCTGGTCGGTGCGTCCGGGAGCGGGAAATCGACGCTGCTGCACTGTCTGGCCGGGCTGATCGCGCCCACCTCGGGGACGGTCACCGAGGACGGGGAGTCGGTGCGCGGGCCCGATCCGCGTCGTGGTGTGGCGTTCCAGCGCGACGTGCTGTTCCCCTGGATGAGCGTCGCGGGCAATATCGAATTTGCCTTGCGGGCAAGGAAATTCGCTTCCGGTCGGCGGCGGGGGCGGATCGAGGAGTTGCTCGATCTGGTCGGTCTGCCCGCCGACATCGCCGGGAAACGACCCAACCAGCTCTCCGGCGGTATGCGGCAGCGGGTGGGGCTGGCGCGGATGCTGGCCGGTGAGCCCGACATCATGCTGATGGATGAGCCGTTCGCCGCGCTGGACGCTCTGACCAGGCTCAACATGCAGGATCTGCTCATCGATCTGTGGACGCGGCTGGGACGCACGATCGTCTTCGTCACCCACGATGTGGACGAGGCGATCCGGCTGTCCGACACGATCGGCGTGCTGCACGGCGGGCGCATCACGAACCGGATCACCAATCCACTCGCCCGTCCCCGGCCCGCGGACACCCTCGCCGACCAACCCGGTTACAGCGAGCTGCGGCGCACCCTGCATCACGAACTCGGTATCGACACCGAGATTCGTTCTCCGGCAACAACTTAGATCCAACACTGCTCGACGAAGGCAAGAATATGACATCGCGTACTCTCCGGCCGATCACCGTGGTCGCCGCACTCCTGGCCCTGCTCGGCTCCCTGGTCGCCTGCACCGGCTCGGGTGATTCCGATCCGAAGTCGCTCACGGTCGGTTTCGTCGTGGACCCCTCCTGGGCGCAGATTCCCGTCGCCGAACAGGGCGGATATTTCACCGCACGGGGCGTGAAGGTGAAGGTTGTCAACTTCGCCACCGGTGTGGAAGCGCTCCAGGCACTGGCCGCACATCAGGTCGACATCGCCACCGCCGCAGACGTTCCCGCCGCCGCGGCACTCACCCGCACCCCGTCGTTGCGCATCGTCGCGGACGGATCCCGTTGGCAGGGTTCACGAATCGTGGCCCGGCGCAGCGCCGGAATCACCTCGGTCGACGACCTGTCCGGGAAATCGATCGGCACCCCCTTGGGCACCAGCGCGGCCTACTTCGCCTCGAATGCATTGTCCCACAGCAACATCACCGCCAAACTCGTCCAGGTGGCGCCCCCGGCAGCAGTCACCGCCGCAACCCAGCACAACGTCGACGCGATCGCCATCTTCCAGCCCTACCAGGCCCAGGTGGAACAATCCCTCGGCACCGACGCAATAGAACTCGCCGCCGGAACCTACAACCAACACAGCCTCTACCTGGCCACCGACACCGCCGTGTCCGCCAAGCCCGCCGCCCTGTCCGCCTTCCTCGCCGCCCTGAACGACGCGAGCACCCAACTCGCCACCCGCACCACCCCCGCGATCTCCGCGGTCGCCACCGCCACCCAACTCCCTGCGGACCTGCTCACCCGCATCCTCCCGGAATTCGACTACACCCTCACCCTCCCCGCCGACCTCCCCGAAGCCCTCACCGCCCAAGCGAACTGGGCCAAATCTCAAGGCGCGATCGATCATTCGGCAACCCTCCCGAACTACACCACCTTCCTGGACCGCGCCTTCCTGCCACACGCCGGATAGCGACACGGGGCGCGCGTTCGATCGAATACCCGGTCCTGTCTTTCCAGTACGGAATGAGGTTTTCGTAGTGGATGTTGCGCCGGCCCTCGAACGCGGCCGCGGTCATCCGGCCACAGCTCCCGGCCGAACGCCGCCTCCTCAGCTCGCGTCCGGTCTCGAGCCGATGTCGGGACAGGTCGCCGAACCTACGCTGAACACATAGTCATCGGCTGCGGAGCGGCGTTTCGTCTATGAGATCGATTGGGAAGGAATGGAATTGGTGACTGGCGGTTTCGCTGGTTCCGATCCGCGAGACGAGTTGGGGCATCACCGGTGCTGCGGGACTCGTTGCGGTGCAACGAGTCCCGGGGAGCCCTCAGTCGAGGCAGAATTCGTTGCCCTCCGGGTCGGCCATGATGATGTGGCCGGATTCGAGTGGGGGAGTGGGGTTGTGGCGGTGGAGGCGGGTGGCGCCCAGGGCTTGCAGGCGGGTGCATTCGGATTCGAGGGCGGCCATGCGGGCGGGGCCCTGGAGGCCGGGGGCGGCTCGGAGGTCCAGGTGTAGGCGGTTCTTGGTGGTTTTGGGTTCGGGGACCTGCTGGAAGAAGAGGCGGGGGCCTCGGGATTCGGGGTCTTCTATTGCCGATCGGGTGTTGAGTTGGTCTGCGGGGATGCCGAGTGCGGTGAGGAATTCGTCCCAGGCGGCGAGGGGGTCGGCGTCGGGTGGGAGGGTGATGCCGGGTGGGGCGGGGTGGATGTAGTGCAGGGCCTCGCGCCAGAAGGTGGACAGGGCGCGGGGGTCGTGGGCGTCGATGGTGACCTGGAATTCGACCGTCATCGCGGGGTGCCCTTCGTGTGCAGGTAAAGGTCGCGCAGCAGACAGATTTCGGCCATGTGGTGGATGAATTCGCGGTGGATGTGCAGGACCAAGGCGGCCATCGGTTCGTCGGGGAAGAGTTCCTTCGCGCCGAGCGGTGTTTGCAGATCGGCTTCGGTCAGGCCGCGCAGGCCGGTCAGCCAGATGTCGAGTTGGGTTTCCAGCTGCCGGATCGCGGTGGCCGCATCACCGGCGTAGTCCCAGGTGTTGTAATCGGTTGCGGGAGCGCCGAAATGGGACGCGTTGCGCATGGCGAAGACGCCGACGATGACGTGCCCGAGTCGCCACGCGATCGTGGTGAACGGGACGGGGTCCGGTTCGGGATAGGCGAAATCGATGGTGAAATCACCCGAACCGCCCTGGATGGCGGCCGATGACGCGCCACGCGGGGTGACATTCCACGGATTCGGCACCGGCGACCAGAAGTACTCCTCGTCGGTCAGCCCCGCCAGGCGCGGCCGCACCTGGCGTTCCCAGTGGTCCTCGCACTGCTCACGCAACGTACGGTTCCAATCGAACTGGTCTGTGGTCATGCACACACCATGGCACGACCTGCGGACAGCATCGGTCCGCTGTCTCTGGCACGCTGGAAATATGGAAACGGCGGACGGCGACGGACGGGGAACCACCGAACGGGTGCTGACCCTGCTGGGCCTGCTGCAACAACGTCAGATCTGGACCGGCCCCGAACTCGCCGACCGGCTCGGCGTCACCGCCCGCACGGTCCGGCGCGATGTGGAACGGCTGCGCACACTCGGCTACACCGTTCATTCCGAACACGGTATCGGCGGCGGCTACCAACTCGGTCCCGGCCCGGACGTGCCGCCGCTGCTGCTGGACGACGAGGAGGCCATCGCCACCGCGGTCTCACTGCTGGTCGGCGCGGGCGGCGCGATCACCGGCGACGGTGACGCCGGCCTGCGGGCGCTGACCAAACTGGATCGGGTGCTGCCCACCCGCCTGCGGCACGAGGTGGCCGCGCTGGCCGGTGCGGTGGAATCCTTCGGCGGGGGTCGCGCGCCGGTCGATCCGCGCGTGCTGATGACCCTGGCCCGCGCCTGCCGCGACGAAGTGGAGGCCGGATTCGGCTACCCGTCCTCGACCCCGCCGGACCGGCGGCGGGTCGAACCCTATCGCCTGGTCGCCTCGGATCGGCGCTGGTATCTGCTCGCCTACGACCTGGATCGGGACGACTGGCGCAGCTTCCGGGTGGACCGGATGCGCGAGGTCGCCGCCCGCACCTGGCGTTTCCGCCCGCGCGAAATGCCCGCCGCGGCATCGTATGTGCAGGAGGGCGTCGCGGTGCGGGCGTATCCGAACCAGGCGCGACTGCTCGTGCGAGCACCGGCCGACACGGTGCGCGCGCAGGTTCCCGCGCAGGCCGCGGTGGTGCGCCCGCGCGACCAGGAGAGCTGCGAAATCCTCAGTGGCGCAGACAATCTGGACCTGGTCCTGATGCACGTCGCGCTGCTCGGGCACGATTTCACCGTGCTCGACCCGCCCGAACTCGCCCAGCGCTGCCGCCTGCTCGCGGAACGACTCGCCGCCGCCGGCGCCGAACCCTGAGCCGCGTCGCTCACACCGCGCCGGGACCACCGCGCAACACCTGAAAACCCGCCTGCTCCACCACGATCGGGATCCGCCGCGCCGCCCGCAGATGCGGAAGCCTTGCGGCGTCGGGTAATTCGACCCACGGCAGCGGAATCGCGTCGTCCAGGTCGTGCTGCTCGGACAGATTCCTGAATCGCGCCGCGATCCGATCCTGCATCCAGTGGTGGTACTCCAGCTCGGCGAGCCGGCGAACCTCGGCGTCGTCGAAATTCGCGGCCAGCTCCGCATCGAAGGCCGGAACCATGAAACAGCCTATCGCGGCGAGGTTTTCGCCGATCCGGCGCGCCTGCATCCGGCGGTCGTCCTGTTTGCGGACCGGCAGATCCGACCACGCGCGCAGCACATCGGCCTCGGCGGGCGCGCGACCGGTGGTCATCGCCTCGTGCACCCGCTCCTGATGGGCCACCCGTTCGCTCGTGTCGTGCATCGCCCGCGCCAGCCGCTCGGTGACCTGAACGGTGACATAGCCGGTGAGGCTGTCGATCACCCGGTCCTGCGCGTTGAACCGCTCCTTCATCCGGCGGCACTCGTGCAGGATGGCCTGGGCGTCCAGGAACGTCTGCTCCGAACGCCGATCTCCGGTGCGGCCCAACACATCCTGGCCGACCATGATCACGATCATGAAGATCAGCTGGGCCAGTGAGGACAGAAAAGTCATGAACAGGAACGGATATCGGTCGAACCGCTGAACTCCGGTCTGCGCCAACACGATCCACAGCACCTGGGTTCCGGCCGCCAGATAGAACGCCCACACGCTGCCGAGCTTGGTGGTGAGCCAGGCCGCGATCCGATCGTTGAGGGTGACCGCCTGATCCGCGGCCTGCGGCGGATCCTGCACCCGATGCTGTTCGATCCACGGATGCGGACTCGACTCCAGCAGGCTCAGCCCGCGGCTCAACTCCCGATCCTGCCGGTCCAGATGCGCCTGCAGATCCGCGACCTGGTGGAACACCATCTCGGTGTTCTCGTAGGTCTGCACCGAGCGGCGGTCGGCCGCGGCGCTGAGCACCCGCTGGCCGACCAGGATGACCAGGCACAACACCAGCTGGACGACATTGTTCAGGAACAGCAGGAACTGGAACGGGTACGGATCGGCCCGATGCAGCGGCGGCCACCAGGTCGCCAGCGCCGCATAGACGGTGAACGCCACCAGCACCAGATACAGGGCGGGCATCGACCCCACCGACCGGGTCACCGCGGCCGCCACCGCGTCGTTCAGGCCCATCCGCTCATCGGCCATCAGCACCGGATGCTGCTCGGGCGCTGCGCTACCGCTGCTCAACAGTTCAGTCTCCTCGATGCGAAACCGGATCGGCCATGGGCTCAACGGTATATGGCCGCATCGGGACCGGTCCGAACCGCGCGCGACCCGCAGCGTGCTGTCGGTCACGTCGGCCCGGGAGACCGTGTCGAATCAGGAGAGTGGTGGGGACCGCCGCCCGTGCTTCGGGCGGCAGGCGGGCCGTTATCCGATGACGGCGTTCATGATCGTGCCCGCGCTGGTCGCGACCATGCCGCCGATCATGGCCCCCGCCACCATCTTCGGTGACTGCGAGCCGCCGCCGGTCCACTTCTCCCAGGCGAAATGGCCTCCGGCGTAGACGATTGCGAGGATGCCGGACATGATGACGAACCAGGTGAAGTACCGCACCAGCTTCATCAGTTTGTCCGCCGCGGGCGGGGTTTCCGGTGTGGGGTTGCCGACCTGCGCGAGAACGACCTCGTGGTGTGCGAGAACGGTCTCGTGAAGCTGAAGGGCCACGAGGATCATGACGAGGCTCTTTTCCGCAATCGTGGAGCTTTCCCGATAACTGTCGTGAGAATCATAGTGGCAGACGGGGATTGAACGCCAGCGGATCGAACGCCGTTGCCCCGCAACGTCGGCAGAGGCAGCGCAGGGGCCGTGAACAGTTGGTGAATCGGCAGGGAATGTGCAGTGCCGTTCTGCCGCAGCGGGATCTATCATGTGAGCCACCATCGGGAGGTCAGGGGAGCAGCACGATCTTGCCCACTGCCGCGTTGTCCTCCATACATCGATGAGCTGCGGCGATCTGGTCCAGGTGCACGACGCGATCGATGATCGGGTGATAGCTGCCGGACTCCACCTGGTGGACGATGCGCTGGAGGACGCCCGCGCCCGCCGCGCCGCGAAAGTCGTTGCTGTGGAAGGCGGTGAGCCTGGTTCCGGAGGGGATCATCGCGATCGGCTCGAAGTCGCGGAGTGTCCAGCCGCTCAGCGAACCCGCCACGCACACCGTGCCGCCGCGACGCACCAGCCGTAGCGAATCCACGGCGGTGGCGGCTCCGACCAGGTCGAGGATGCGATCGGGGCCCTCGGGCCAGACGGCGCGCAGATCGTCGGCGAGTGTTGGGCTGTCGATGAGGACGTGGTTAGCGCCCGCCGTGCGGAGTGTGTCGATGCGGTCCGGTCGCCGGGTCGTGGTCGCGATCTCGACGCCGTATGCCGCGGCGATCGATAACGCGGCCAGCCCGACCGACGAAGTCCCGCCGCGGATCAGCAACCGACCGGCGGTGCCGGAGGTGACTCCGGCCGCGTCGAGCGCGCCCTGGGCGGTGAGATATGTCTCGGGCAGTGCGGCCAGGACGTCCCAGGGCAGTGTGGTCGTGATCGGCATCAGCAACGCGTTGGGCAACAGCGCGTATTGCGCGTAGCCGCCGTCGAATTCGCGTCCCATCTCACCCATCACCGCTGCGACGGTCGTCCCCTCGGGCAGCGCCGGATCGGTCGAGGCGGCCACGCTGCCCACGCATTCGATACCAAGCACGCGCGGGAAGGCGACGTCGGGGGAGTGGCCCTGGCGGGTGCGCAGTTCCGAGCGGTTCAGGCCCGCGCCCCGCACCCGGATCAGACTCCAGCCGGGGCGGATCGATGGCACGGGCAGGTCCCGGATCTCGAGCATGTCCGGGCCACCGGGGCCGACGCACACCGCCGCCCGCATGGTCGTTGGCGCCGGGGAGGTGGCACCGGTCGTATTCGTTCGAAGCGTGTCGTGCATAGGCCCACTGTTCAGCAGCGATGGGTCGGCCGACCACCGATAGAATGCCGAGTTGTGCCCATTGCCCGCCAACCCTCCCGGCCGGATGTCACCTCGCGGCTGTGGCCCTCCGGCGGCGCGCATCAGTGGCCGACGGGCGCGATGAGTTCACTGCACACCCATCGGCGCGGACATCTGGTGTACGCGGCGCGCGGCGTGCTCTCGGTGCGCACCGAACGCGGCACCTCGATCGTCCCGGCCAACCGGATCGCCTGGACCCCAGCCGAATTCGCCCATCGTCACCGCGCGCACGGCGACACCGACATGCGGATCGTCTTCCTGCCGCCGTCCCTGTCCCGGCTCATGCCCGAGCGGCCCGCCGTCTTCACCGCCTCCGGCCTGACCCGCGAAATCGTGCTGAGCCTGACCGGTACTCGCGACCACGACCGCGCGGCCCGCGCCCGACTGCACCGCGTCCTGGTCGACGACCTGCGCGAAGCGTCCGAGCAGCCACTGCAACTTCCCGAACCGCGCGACGACCGGCTCCGCGCCGTCGCCCGCCTGCTGTACGAAACCCCTTCGGACAACACATCATTGGCCGACCTCGGCCACATGATCGGCGCAGGCGCCCGCACCCTCAGCCGCCTGTTCCACACCGAACTCGGCATGACCTTCTACGAATGGCGCACCCAGATCCGCATCCACCACGCCCTGCTCCTGCTGGCCGACGGCCACGACATCACCCACGTCGCCCACGCCTGCGGCTGGTCCAACCCCAGCGGCTTCATCACCGCCTTCACCACCCTCGTCGGCACCACCCCCGGCCGCTACCGAACCGGCCGGGACCCCGACTGACAGTGCATTCCCCCTCTGGATCCGGCTGGGGTGAGCTCTGTCTGGATCCGGCTGGGGTGAGCTCTGTCTGGATCCGGCTGGGGTGAGCTCTGTCTGGATCCGGCTGGGGTGAGCTCTGTCTGGATCCGGCTGGGGTGAGCCCTGTCCGGACCCGGCTGGGGCGAGCCTCTCTGGATCTGGCTGGGGTGAGCCCTGTCCGGATCCGGCTGGGGCGAGTCTCTCTGGATCCGACTGGGGCAACAGAATTGTGCTGAAAATTTGCTGGCGCGTGTCGAACTTGCCGAATGCGCGGGTGAGGTTGGCTATCGTGGCGATGCTGTGCGGTTTCCGGTTCCCGAGGGCGAGGTTCAGGTATGAGCAGGGAGTGGGGGTCGCGGCGGGCGATCGTGGACTTCGCGCCAGGGTGGTTGGTGGAGGTGGTGCGGCCCGCGCCCGCGACGCCGCAGTGGGGTCGGATGACGTTGTGTCTGATCGCGGTGGTGACGCCGTTGGCGGTCGCGGTCGCCGCCGGGCGGCTGATCGATGGGACGCTGCCCGCGATGGGGGCGCTCACCGCGGTGGCCGCCGATCAGGGCGGTTCGTATCGGGCGCGCTCGCTGCGGTTCGCGGTGGTGGCCGTCGCGGGTGCGGCCGGATTCCTCGCGGGCGGCTACATTCGCGGGTCGGGCTGGTGGACGGTCTTGGCGATCACGGCATTGTCGCTGGTGGCGGCCTTGCTGAGCGGTGCGGGTGGGACGGGATCGGTGGCGGGGCTGAACCTGCTGGTGACCTCCATCGTCGCGACCGGGATGCCGCTGGCCGGAGCGCCCTGGCACAACGCGGTCATGTTCGTCGCGGGCGCGTGCTGGACGATTCTGCTGGTCGCGGTGGTCTGGCCGCTGCATCCGACGCTGCCCGAACGCGAGGGCGTCGCGGCCACCTACCGTGCCCTGGCGGATTTCCTGCGCACCCCGAACGCCGCCACCACCGCGGTGTTCGCGCGGGCCCGGCGCACCGCGTACGAATCCGTGCTCGCCGCGCGGTCGTGGTCGCCGGGCTCACAGCGTGAACGCACCAAACTCGTTGCGCTGCTGAATCAATCGAGTGTGGTGCGGGATGCGGGTGTGGCGCTGGACCTGGAGAGTATCGACGCGGCCCCGCGGTCGGCGCGGTATGCCGAGGAGGTCGCCGCGGCGATTCTGGGCGAATCGCGCACCTACGCGGCGATGCCCGACGTGGACAGCGGGGCGACCCCGGCCCGGCGCGCGCTGCGGTCGGCGCTGGCCGGTGCGATGGAACTGGTCGACACCACCTATCTGAGCGACGAGGTGCAGTCCTCGACCGGTGCGCGCCCGCGCAGGCCGGTGCGGTCGGTGCTGGCCGAGATGTGGACCGGGCGGCTGCTGCGGCTGTTCGCGTTGCGGTTGGCGGTGTGTATGGCGGTGGCCGGTGCGGTGAGCGAGTTGTTCCCGCTGCAACGTTCGTACTGGGTGATGCTGACCGTGGCGGTGGTGCTCAAACCCGATTTCGGTTCGGTGTTCGCCCGCGCGCTGCAACGTGGTTTGGGCACCACGGTCGGCGCGGTGATCGGGGCCGCGCTGCTGGCCATCGCCTCGGACGGTCCGTGGCTGCTGATCCCGATCGCGGTGCTGGCGTTCGCGATGCCGTATGGCAAGCGCCGCAACTGGGGGCTGTTCTCCACGTTCCAGACCCCGCTGGTGATCCTGTTCATCGATCTACCTGCGCATATCGGTTGGAAGCTGGCCGAGATCCGGTTGGCGGACGCGGTCGTCGGCTGCGCGATCGTGCTGATCCTGGGCTATCTGCCGTGGCCGGGCAGCTGGCAAGCGCCGGTGCGGCCGCGCCTGGCCGACGCCCTCGACGCGATCGCCGAATACTTCGGCGGCGCTTTCGGCGCCGCGGAGGCGAATCTGCCGCAGCTGCGGCGCGCGGCCTACGATCGGCTCGCGGATCTGCGCACCTCGTTCCAGCGGGCGATCGCCGAACCCGCGGCGGTGAGCCGTCGCACGCTGGCCTGGTGGCCCGCGGTGATCGCGGCGGAACGGGCGTTGGACGTGGCCACCGCGACGGTCGCGCGCACAGCGCACGGGGCCGCGCCACCGGACGCCGCGGGATTGGCCGAGACCGTGCACGCGATGGCCGAGGACATCCGCGCCGGCCGCCCGATCCGGGAGGTGCCCGAACCGCCCGACGAGCAGAGTCGTCCGTTGAGCGACGCCGTGCGCGGCGTGCGGCACGCGTTGTCGGGCGAGGCGCGGTGACACGCCCTGCTCGGTGACACGGCCGAACTAATCAGGTGCTGTCCCGCCCGCCCGCGACTACCGTGGGCGGACGTGGACGACAATCGAAATGACTTGACACCGCGGCCTTTTCGTTTCGCGGTAGGTATCACGGCAACCAGCACCCGTAGTGAGTGGCAGGACCGGGCCCGCAAGGCCGAGGATCTGGGCTTCGACGTGGTCCAGGTCGCCGATCACCTGGGCATGGTCTCGCCGTTTCCGGCGCTGATCACGATGGCCGAGGCGACCAGCCGGGTCCGGGTCGGCACGATGGTGCTGAACTCCGGCTTCTACCGCCCCGCGCTGCTGGCCCGCGACGTGGCGAGTATGGGTCTGCTCACCGACGGCCGGTTCGATTTCGGCATCGGCGCGGGCCCGGACTTCGCCAAGCCCGAATTCGAGGTCGCCGGGCTGCCCTTCCCGGGCGGGCGGCAGCGCATCGAGAACCTGGCGCAGACCCTCACCGAGATCCGGAAACTGTTCGCCGGCGACCATCAACCGCCGGTGCCGCACCCGATCCCGGTGCTGGTGGCCGGCGCCGGTGACCGGTTGATCCGGGTGGCGGCCGAATACGCCGACACCGTCGCCATCGCCGGGGTCCCGGTCGCCGCCGACATCGATTCCGACGCGACGGGAGTCGACGCGCTGGCCCGTCGCGTGGAGTTCGTCCGCGCCGCCGCCGGAGCTCGCTTCCCCGACCTCGAACTGGGTCTGACCGTGCAGGGCATCGAAATCCCCGGGCACGAGTCCGACCTGCATATGGTTCGGATGTTCAACCCGGCCCTCACCGAGGAGCAGTACCGCTACCTGCCCGGCGTGTTGCACGGCACGGCCCGCGATGTCGCCGACACCCTGCGGCGCTACCGCGACGAATACTCCGTCACCCACTACTCGGTATCGGAATCCCGCATGGCTGCGCTGGCCGATGTGATCGCCGAATTGCGCTGAGCCGCAACGATATCCGGGACGCGGGAGCGGCTAGACGAGTTCGACCTCGTCGAATGCGACCGTCATCCGATGCCGCCGCTCCCGCAACACCCCGCCCTCGCGATGCACCAGGCCCTCGCCGAATTCGAGGCGGAGGGTGGCGCGCCGCGCGTCCACCTCGTGCACGACACCGCAGATGCCGACGAACGGCCCCTCCGGAAAGTAGACGACATCGCCCGGTCCGTAGTCCTCGAAACCCACGCTGCCACAGTACCGGCTCCGGGTAGCCGGGAGCGGTTGTGAGTTGTGGTGCGGGGAAATCGGTTGCGGCAGTAGATATTCGGTGTTCTGTCAGTTCTCCCGGAGCGTCGCGGTGGCGATATCTGTCGGCGGTCCGGGGCGACTGCCGTCGGGACAGGCCGCCCCCAGGTCCCGGTCACCGGACGAGCGGGTCGGGTCGCCGGGGGGCGGCAGTAGCGTGGGCGGCGCGGGGTGTCCGCGTGAGCGCAGGTGGCGGTGGTGGTGATCGGAGGCAGTGTGACGGTGAGAATGGGGATCAGCACCCCGGTGGTGCTGGACATTCCGGGACGGTCCGCGGCGTGGGAGGGCACGGCCGGGATCGAGGAGATCGCGCGGATCGCCGAGGCCGGGGACCGGCTCGGATTCGATCATCTCACCTGTAGCGAACATGTCGCGCTGGCCGAGCATTCCACCTCGACGATGCTGAAAGGCGGTCGGGGGACACGCTATTGGGATCCGTTGGCCACCCTGTCGTACGTGGCGGCCCGGACACGCCGGATTCGGTTGTGCACCAGCGTGATCGTGCTCGGATACCACCATCCGCTGGCCCTGGCCAAGCGGTACGGCACATTGGACCGGATCAGCGGCGGTCGCGTCGTGCTGGGCGTCGGAGTCGGTACCGCGCGTGAGGAATTCGAGCTGCTGGGCGCGTCGTTCACCGATCGGGGCCGGCGTGCGGACGAGTCGATCGCGGCACTGCGGGCCGCGTTCGGGCGGCGGACGCCCGAATTCGAGGGCGAGTACTTCAGTTTCGGCGATCTGGTGGTCGATCCGCACGGGGTGCAGGAACAGCTGCCGATCTGGGTGGGCGGTGTCAGCGATGCCGCGCTGCGGCGGGCCACCCGCCTGGGTGACGGCTGGATTCCCGCTGCGGTGTCCGCGTCCGGATTGCGCGAGCGTTTGGCCGAATGCCAGCCTGCCGCAGCACATTTCGATGTCGTGGTCGGCACGGCGCAGGAACTCGATCCGATTGCCGTACCGGAGCGTGCCGAAGAGGTGATCGGTGAACTCGGCGCCGCCGGAGCCACCATCGTGCAGCCGCGCCTGCGGCACGGATCGCTGACTGAGTATCTCGAGCAGCTCGACGCGCTGTCCCGCCTGACCTGTTTCCAGGCCGCGTAGCGCACGCGAGACGCGGTGAAACGCCTTGTGGCGCAAAACCGCGGCTCGCTTCGCTCAGTCGTTCCGTCCGGTCAGGATCTGCCGGGTCACCGCACTGCCGTCGAGTGGGCGGCTGATCCGGTGCGTGACGCGCCAGCCCTCGGAGGTCCGCCGCAGCCGGATACGATGTGCTCCGGCGCGCCAGATGTAGGGCCCGTCGTCGTTGTGCCGCACCAGAATCGACTCACAGACCGCTACGGCCTCGTCGCCGTCGAGGGTGATGCTGGGTGGGCCGAAGAAGTGCGCGCTGCCGGAGTCGATGATGCGGTGGTGCGCCTCGGATCGGATCATCGCGCGCACCTCGTCGCGACCGCGCATGTGCCAGCCGTCGACGTCGTATTCGCCGTCCTGGGACCAGATTTCGGCGGCGTCGGTGCTGCCGGCGTCGGCCAGTGGGCCGTAGGAGGTGAGCAGGCGCAGGATGGCGAGTTCGTCCTCGACGCGTTGTAGACGTTGTTCGAGACGGGCCAGGGCGTCATCCACGGCGGGGCTCCCCGGCGGGCGGCTCGGCGTCCATCAGCCTCGTCATGGCCTTGTGCGTGGTCAGGATGATCTTCGCGCGGTCCGGGCCGGTGCGCCACGCGACGGACTTCTCGTTGCCGCTGACCACGTGCACCGGGCCGTGCGGCAGCCGCGCCAGACCTTCGCGGGCGACCTCGGCGGGCTCGGAGACGACCATGCCCGGCGCGTCGAAGTTCAGCCCGACACGCTCCATGGCCGGTGTGCGGGTGACGCCGAGTACCAGCGTGAGTACATCCACGCCGTGGTCGCGCAGCTCGAGCCACAACCCCTCGCCGAAGATCCGCACGAACGCCTTCACGCCGCCGTAGACGGTGTGCCGCAGCGAACCGGCGTACTCGGAGAGCGATCCGACCAGCAGGATTCCGCCGCGTCGCCGGTCGCGCAGGAGACGTCCGTAGTGATGGACGAGCGTGAGCGTCGCGGTGAGATTCAGGTCGATCACGCGCTGGAATTCGCGTGGGTCGCCGTCCAGGAATTCCATGCTGTGCGTATTGGCCCCGGCATTGCAGAGCAGCAGGCCGACCTCGAGGTCCGCGGTGGTCTCGATGATCGCCTCGACGCCGCCGTCGGTGAGATCGACTGCGAGGGGTCGTACTTCGACACCCAGCTCCCGGCACGACTCGGCGACCCGTGCCAGCGGTCCCGGTTTACGCGCGACCAGAACCAGGTTCACTCCGGCGTGGGCGAGTTGCCGCGCGAACTCGGCTCCGACACCTTCGGAGCCACCGGCGATCACCGCCCACGGACCGTATTTCGACAGGTCGGGATCGGGAGGAACAGTTGCGTCGGTCATGAACGCCAGTATCATGCCGGGATCGGTCCAGGTCGCTAGGCGTTCCGGTCAACGGGACCGCGTCTGCTGCCCGTGTGTGCTCCCGATTGCGGCGTCCGGGCGCTGCGGACCGGAATTCGCTTGCCGGACAGGCTGTCCCGGGATTACTTCGCGCCGCGCGCCGCGGCCCGTTCGATGGCGTCCATGCACTGCCCGAGGGCGAAGGCCGGGTTGATCTCGAGCGCCTCGGTGGCCTCCTCGTAGATCAGGACGTGACCGGCGGGGAAGAAGTACGCCTCGCCCGCGGTGGCGGTTTCGTCGGGGGTCTCGGTGCCGGGATAGGTGGCGCGGATGGTGCCGGAGAAGATGTAGCCGTAGTGCGGGCACGGGCAGACGCCGCCGGGCATCCCGCCGGCCCGGTAGAGCTCGGTGCAGTCGCGCGCCCCGGCCGCACGGGTGAAGCCGACCTCCATGTCGCCCCAGCGTTCGGAGGCGAAGCCGCGGGCGCTGAACGGCCAGCGTCCGCCTCCGCCGGGGGCGAGATCCTCGGGACGTGCGTGCGGCATGGTCGGCTCCCTTCGGTGGGTCCGTCCCCGGTGGTCGGGTAGAACGTGACTCTCACTGAAGTTAGAACATGATTTCTGCTTTTGGGAGCAAAATTCTCGAACTCGGCGGGCGGGCAATCGGCCGACCTCAGACGAACTCGGCGTGGTGGGCCAGCCACCACTGCGCGATATCGACGCGTCGCGCGAACCAGACCTGTCCGCGTCCGAGCGCGTGCTCGAGGAATTCGCGCACCGCGCGGGAGCGTCCGGGCATTCCCGCCCAACGCCCGTGCAGGCCGATCGTCATCATCCGGGGATGCGTCGCGCCCTCCTCCCAGAGATCGTCGAAGCCCATGGTGAGGTAACGGGTGAAGGAGGTCGGATCGGCGAAACCCGGGAAGGCGAAACGCATGTCGTTGAACGTCAGCGAGTACGGCACGACCAGATGCGAACCGCCGGCGGTGTCGGTGAAGTACGGCAGATCGTCGTTGTAGGCGTCGGAGTCGTAGAGGAATCCGCCTTCTGCTGCGACCAGTTCGCGCGTGTGCACCGACGGTGTGCAGCGCGAGTGCCAGCCGACTGGCCTTGTCCCGCAAAGCTTTTCGATGGTGGTGACGGCGCGGGCGATATCCTCGCGTTCCTGTTGTTCGGACAGCCGCCACGGTTCCTCCCAACGCCAGCCGTGTGCCATCGGTTCGTGCCCGCTGGTTCGAATGTATTCGCCCAGTGCGGGATTCTCGAGCAACGCCCGGCCGCAGCAGTTGACCGTGGCGGGCAGCCCGTACTCGTCCAGGATCCGGGCCAATCGCCAGGTGCCCGAACGGCTTTCGTACTCGAACGCCGATTCCACGCACAGATCGCGAATCCCTGGACGCGTCGGATTTATCGCCACCCCGAACTCACCCACGGCCTCGCGCCGGCCGTCCCCCGAGGCGAAGCTGTACTCGGCCCCGGCCTCGTAGTTGATCACCAGGCTCACCGCCACCCGCGCCCCGCCGGGCCACACCACCTTGGGTGGCACGGGACCGTAGCCGACGAAATCCCTTCGCGGCCCGGCGATTCGGGTGTCGTTCTGCGGTTCAGACATGCGCGGGCTCCTGTCCGGAATCAACCGAATCGACCACACCACGCCGCACCGCGAGATACACCACGGCGGCGACGACCGCGCCCAACGTCCACGAGAACGGCGCTGCCGCATGCCATTGCGGCACCAACGCCACGGGTATCGCGATCACGGCACCGGCCGCGGCCGCCAGCATCGCCCGCGGATTCACCCCGCGCCGATACCAATAGGGACCGCCCCCTTCGACATACAGCGCCGCGACGTCCACGCGCCCACGCCGCACCAGATAGAAATCGGTGACGATCACCCCGAACAACGGCCCGAGCAACGCGCCCAGACCGCCGATGAAGTAGTCGACCACCACCGGACTCGAGTACAACGCCCACGGGCACACCAGGATCGAGCCGATCGCCGCGAGCATGCCGCCGCGTTCGAAGGTGATGTACTTCGGCGCGATATTGGAGAAGTCGAACGCCGGGGACACCACGTTGGCGGCGACGTTCACGCCGATCGTGGCGATGGTGAAGATGATCGTGGCGAAGATCAGCACGGGGGTGTTGTCGATGCGCTGCACGAGTTCGATCGGATCGGTCACCGCCTGTCCGAACAGTTTCGCGCTGCCGGTGGTGACGATCGCGACCGTCACCGCGAACACCAGGAAGTTCACCGGCAGACCCCACAGATTGGCCCGGCGCATCGAGCGCGGCGACGGACTCGACCGGGTGAAATCGCTGATATTGAGCAGGAACGTACCGAAGAACGCCACGATCAGTCCGACGATCGACGCGAACTGCAACACCACCGACCCGCCGTGCACCCGATCGGGGGAGACCTCCACACCCGGCGCGCCGTCGGTGCGGATCAGCACCCAGGCCAGCAGCACGAACATCACCAGATACACCGCCGGTCCGGCCCAATTCTGGTATCTGCGAACGGCTTCCATACCGTGCCGCACGACCAGCAGTTGCAGCACCCACAGCGCCAGGAAGCAGCACCAGCCCAGCCCCGACAGGCCCAGCAGCTTGTGCGCGTTCCAGGATTCGAGTCCCGGCGCCAGCCGCAACGCCAGCGCCGACACCGCCACCGACCCCAGATAGGTCTGCACGCCGTACCAGAACACCGCCAGCACCCCGCGAATCAGCGCGGGCAGATTCGCGCCGAACACCCCGAACGAGAGGCGCGCCACGACCGGGTACGGCACGCCGGTGCGCTGCCCGATCGCGCCACTGAGATTCATCAGCACATAGACGATGACCAGGGCGACCGCCATGGCGGCCAGTACCGTCCAGATACCGAGCCCGCGGAAGAAGAATCCGATCGCGAAGGTGTAGGCGCCGACGTTGTGCAGCACCGACATCCACAGCGCGAACACGCTGTACCCGTTCCAATCCCGGGTCGTCGCGGGGGCCAGATCCGCGTTGTGCAGCCGCGCGCTGACCGGTGGTGAGGTGGACATGAGAACTCCTGGAGGATCTATCGGGCGAGGGTGGATTCGATGTGGTCCCGGCAGCCACGCACCGCGGCGACATCGGCGTCGGAGAACTGCCGGGGATGGTCCTGGAAGTGGACCGAGAGGGTGCCGACCACCTCGCCGCGGTGGCGGATCGGCGCCAAAATCTGTGCGTAGACCCGTAATTCGTCGATCAGCGACCGCGGCGGACGGATCGGATCGGTTCTGGTGTCGGACTGGACCAGCAGCTCACCGGTCTCGACCAGATGGCGATAGGTGGGGAAATCGGCCGGATTGATCCGCGAGGCGGTGCGCATCGAGGGCACGCCCGCCGCGCACTGCTCGGTGACCAGTTCGGGAAAACCGCTCTCGTCCACGAGCCGCACGGTGACCCGCGAGGCCGCGACCTCGGTGAGCAGCCGACGGCACGGAATCGAATAGTCGATGCCCATCACGCACCCGCCTCGAGCACCGTGCCGGGACGCACCCGCGGCGCGCCGAACATCAGCGCGGCGGCGACCACGCAGGCCAGCACCCCTGATCCGGCCGCGGCCGTCGCGGTCCATCCGGCATCCTGCAACCCGCCGTACAGCAGTGGCCCGACGATCCCGCCGAGTGGCCCGACCGCGCCCACCAGCGCCGCGCCGCTACCGCGCACCCGGGTGGGGAACACCTCGCCGAGATAGGTGAACAGCGGTGCGGCCGCGCCCTGGGCGAAGAACAGCGTCGCGGAGTAGGCGATCAGCACGCCCGCGGTACCGTGCGCGGCGAACAGCAGCCAGGCGGTCGAGATCGCGGCGGCGCACTGCGCGAGGATCACCGTCTCCCGGCGTCCGATCCGGTCGCCGAGATGTCCGAGCGCCAGATATCCCGCTATCGCAACGAGATTCGCGACGACCACCATCCACAGCGCACCGGCGATCGATACGCCCTTGACGTCGCGCAGCACCGTGGTGGCCAGCACCGTCAGCTGCGAATCGGCGATCAGCTTGACGAAGAACGCCAGGCACAGCACGATCGTCGGCCGCAGCAGCCGCCCGCGCAGCAGTTCGGCGTAGGTGACCCGGCTCGTGCCGGGCTGTTCGATACCCCACTCGAGGGCGAGCGTGGCGGCCTCGGAAGTCCTTCCGGTGGAACGCAATTCGCGCAGCCGCCGCATCTTCAGGAAGTGGGGCGACTCGCGTAATCCGGTGCGCAACAACAGGATCACCAGCAGCGGGAACGTCGCCACCGCGAACACTCCACGCCACCCCACGACCGGCTCGAGCACCGCGGCCAGCCCGGCCGACAGCATCACTCCGACCGGCCATCCCGCCTGCACCATCGCGTACATCAGCCCCTTGCGACGCGGGCCGTAGATCTCGTTGAGGTACGCGGCGTTGACCGACTGCTCGGCCGCGCCGAAACCGGACAGTGCGCGCGTGAACACCAGGCTGATCGGCCCGATCGCCAGCGCGGCCAACCCGGAGCTGACCGCCGCGCCGGAGGTGGTGATCAGCAGCGCCGGACGGCGGCCGAGCCGGTCGATCACCGGTCCGACGGTGAGCGCGATCAGCATCGAACCCGCCGAAACCGCCGTGGCCACATAGGAACTCGTACTCGACGACCAGGAGAAGTCGTCACCGATCACCGGCAGCAGATTGCCGAAGGTGATCTGGTCGTAGACCGCCAGCGTCCAGGCCAGGAACGCCACGGCGGTGGTGTAGGTGACCCGGCGCGGGGTCAGCGGCGCGAACGTCGTCGCATCGGACGGCGTGGATGTGCGAATCATGCTGCCTGCCTGGAGAGTTCGAGTTCTTCGGCGTGGTCGTAGCACCAGTCCGCGATATCGGCCTTGCGGGCGAACCAGACCGAGCCGCGTTCGAGGCAGTGCTCCAGGAACGCCTGGAGGGCGTGTGCGCGTCCGGGCTGTCCGGCCAGCCGCGGATGCAGCCCGACCGACATCAGCTGCGGGCGCTGCTCGCCTTCGGCCCAGAGCATATCGAAGGTGCGGCGGCAACTGTCCAGGAAATCGGCCGGAGACGAATATGCCTGTCCGGGATGGAAGTGCGAATCATTCGTGACGAAGGTGTACGGAATCACCAGATGCCGCTTGTCGCCGACGCGGGTGAAATACGGTACGTCATCGGCGAAGGAATCGCTGTCGTAACGGAATCCGCCTTCCTCGACCAGTAATTCGCGGGTGCTGAGTGAGGGCGGGCATTTGCTGTACCAGCCGACCGGCCGCTGCCCGCAGGTGCGCCGGATCGAGTCCACCGCCAGCGCGATGTGCTCGCGTTCCACCTCGCGCGGCAGCCGGCTGACCTCCTCCCAGCGCCACCCGTGCGCGCACACCTCGTGCCCGGCCTCGGCGATGTACGCCCCGACCTCGGGAACCAGTTCGAAGGCGCGGGCGCAGCCGTGGAAAGTGGCCCGCAGCCGGTACCGATCCAGCAGGCGCTGCAATCGCCACACCCCGGTCCGGCTGCCGTATTCGAAGATCGACTCGTTGCCCAGATCGCGGATCGCGGGCGCGGGATAGCCGAATTCCTGGGGTGGTTCGTTGCGGTCGTCACCGGCCCAGTAGGAGCGTTCCGCGCCGGATTCGTAATTCACGATCAGGCAGACCGCGACCCGGGCGTCGCCGGGCCAGCGCACCGGCGCGCCGCGGCGGCCGTATCCGGCGAAATCGCGGTCGGGACCGGATCGATCGGGTGCGTCGGGACTCATGAAACTGTTCCTCCGGTATCGGTCCGCGTACTTCGATGCCGATATTCTGGGAATTGCGAATAGTCGAAGTCAATGAATTGCGACGTATACTTCGGCAGGTATACGAAGCCGGAAACATGCCCGAAACACGAACGGCGCGAACACTTAGCATTCCGGTGTTAACAAGGGATATGGAGTTTTCCGCAGCAGTCGTTCCCGGTCACGCGCCGCTTCCGGCGGTGTCGCCCGGGCTGCGCGGCGCGCTGCATCGATGCGGTCCCGGGACGCCGCCGCTGCGCGCCCGGGTGCGGGATGTGTTGCGGGAGTGGATCGTCGAGGGTCGGCTCGCGCCCGGGATGCGGCTGTACGAGCAGGATGTCGCTGCGGCACTGGGGATTTCGCGGGTGCCGATCCGGGAGGCGGTGCGACTGCTGGAGTCGGAGGGGTATGTCGAGGTGCGCGGGCGGCAGGTCCGGGTGCGGTCGCTGGATCCGGTCTCGGTGGCGCATCTGTTCGACGTCTGCGAGACCCTCGAGGCATTGGCCGCGCGACAGGCGGCGCGGTCGATCACCCCGGCCGGTGCGCGGCGGCTGCGCGAACTGCTCGAGATCGGCCGCGCCGGGCTGGCCGGTGGCGGTCGTCCGGTCTCCGACGGCGTGAATATGTCGCTGCACGAGGAGATTTCCCGCCTGGCGGCCAACGAGGTCCTCGACGGGGTGCTGGCACCACTGCGCGGGCGGGTGCAGTGCCTGCTGCGGCACAGCGACGACGGGCACCGGATCTTCGACGAACACGCCGCGATCACCGAGGCCGTGGCGACCGGTGACGCCGAACGTGCCGCCGAACTGGCCGCCCGGCACATGCGGGCCACCGGACAGGAAATTCTCGCGAATCTGCCCGGCTGAACGCACCCGCCGGAGCTGGGCACGCGAGTTCCGCTGTTCGGGAACGAGATTCGAATATCCGGGATCGTTGGAACCGATCCGTCAAGAGGTCGCCAGTACTGGGAAATTTCTGCATCGACGCTGAATGCAGGGCAATTTCCTTGGAGGGCAACCAATTCCGACCGGCTACGGTACTGTCTGCGGTCGTCGGCCGTGGGTCGACGGGGTGTGTCGGTGATGTCGTAGTTCGGAATCGAGGCGAGCACATGAACCACAAACTCTGGTTGCTGGGGCGGTCGGTCACGGTCGGTGCGCATATGGCGGGCGAGGCGGTCACGCGGCCGAAAGCCCGAGCGCTGCACGATGTTCCGGTATCGGGCGAATCGGTCACCCCCGACTGGCTGACCGCAGTGCTGTGCCGCGACGTCCCCGGCGCGCGGGTGCTGTCCTTCGAGAATTCGAACGGCAGCCGCGGCACGTCCACGCGCGTGGCGATCCGGGTCGAATACAACGACGCGGGTATCGAGGCGGGCCTGCCGCGCGAGTTGTTCGCCAAGACGACCACCGCGTTCAGTCAGCGCATCCTGCTCGGCGGCGGCAAGATGATCGACGGCGAGACCCGCTTCTTCAAGGATTTCCGGCCGCGCGTGGAGATGGAAGCCCCGATCGGGTATTGGGGCGCCTCCGACGCCGCGTCCTGGCGTTCGATCGCGCTGATGGAGGATATCGCCGCGACCCGGGGCGCGGTGTTCAGCGAACCGACCGCGCCGATCGGCCGCGAGCAGATCGAGGATCTGGTGCGCAATCTGGCCCGTCTGCACGGGACGTTCTGGGAGAACCCCGCGATCGAGGTGCTCAACACCCCGGCCTACATGCTCGACGCCTACCTGGCCGCGATCGATATGCGCAAACGCTGCGAGGTCGGTCTGGTCCGCGCGCAGGAGGTGGTGCCGGAGACCCTGCACGGGCAGGCGAACCGGCTGTGGGCCGGTGTCGAACGGGCCATCACCATCGCGACCGAGGACATCCCGCCGACGCTGCTGCACGGCGATCCGCACATCGGGCAGACCTACCGCACCCGCGAGGGCCGGATGGGCTACGTGGACTGGCAGGTGGTGATGCGCGGCGGCTGGGCGCACGACTTCGCCTACACCGTCAATTCCGGTTGCGAGCCCGACGATCGCCGCGCCTGGGATCGCGATCTGCTGCGGGCGTATCTGGCGGAGCTGGCCGCGGCCGGTGGTGCGGCGCCGGCGTTCGACGACGCCTGGCTGCTGTATCGTCAGCAGTCGATGTTCGCCTATGCCGCTTGGGCTTTCACGATCGGGCGGGCGGCGTATCAGCCGCGGATGCAGTCCAACGAGACCTGCCTGACGTTGCTGAAACGCATCACCACCGCGATCGACGATCACGACTCCCTGGGCGCGCTCGGCGTCTGAATCGTCCTGCGCGACCACGGCGGCGGCATCCGATCCCGGGGTGCCGCCGCTGTCGCTTTCGGGAAAGATCTTGTGTCCCTGCGCATATCGGCCATTCGGCACATTGGAGACAATCGGCCGACCTGGGCGGACGACTGCGGACGACGTCGTTACCTGCCCATTTGCTGATATGACACGACATTCCGGAAAAAGATTCCGGCAGGCCGGTTTTCATGCTTTTGCCAATGGTTGCGGAACCGGCTGTACCATCGATCGGTCGTTGCGAGGAATGTTCGACGATGATCACCGCAGCAGCGATTCGACACGGTGCAGTACTGCAGCAAATGTGTAAGCCGAAAAGTCTGGAGTCGTCTTTGAGTACGCCGCAGTCCCAGGTGGGTGCCCGATCATGTCCTGTCGCCCACAATCCGCTCACCCAGGGTTCGCCGATCGATACCGACGGCCCCCGGGTATCGCTGCACGCCCCGGAATTCGCCGCCGACCCGCACTCCGCGTATGCCGAGATGCGGCGACGGTATGGTTCGCTGGTCCCGGTCGAGCTGGCGCCGTCGGTCCCGGCGACGCTGGTGATCGGGTATCGCGCCGCGGTCCGGATCCTGAATGATCCCGAACGTTTTCCCGCCGACCCGCGCACCTGGCAGCGGACGGTGCCGCAGGACTCGCCGATCCTGCCGCTGCTGGAGTGGCGGCCGATGGCAAGTCGTTGTGCCGGAGCGGAATTCGACCGGTACCGGCGGGCGATCACCGCGGGTGTGCAGGCGGTGGATCTGTACGCGATGCACGACATCGTCGAGGAGATCGCGATTCCGCTGATCAACGGCTTCTGCGAGAGCGGGCGCGCGGAGTTGATCAGTCAGTACGTGTATCCGCTGGTGTTCGAGGTGGTCAACGCGATGCTGGGCTGCCCTGCGGAGATCGGTCAGCAGGTCGCCGCCGGTACCGCGGCCATGCTCGAGGGCGTGGACGCGGACAAGGGCAGCCAGATGCTCGCCGAGGCATTGATGAATCTGGTGATGCTCAAGAGAGCCTCGCCGGGTAAGGACATCACCTCGGTGCTCCAGCAACACCCGGCCGCCCTGAGCGATGAGGAAGTGTCACACCATGTTTCGGAGTTGTACGGGACCGGGATCGAGTTCGAGCTGAACTTCATCGCCAACAGTCTGCTGCTGGTGCTGGCCGACGATCGTTTCGGCGGCAGCGTGCTGGGCGGGAACCTGTCCTCCCGCGACGCGCTGGACGAGGTGCTGTTCAACGACCCGCCGCTGGCGAACCTCCTGGTCAGCTACCCGCGTCAGCCGATCCTCATCGACGACGTGTGGCTGCCCGCGCACCAACCGGTGGTGATCAGCATGGCCGGGTGCAACAACGACCCGGTGATCCGCGGCACCGAACTCACCGGCAACCGCTCCCATCTGGCCTGGGGTATCGGCCCGCACGCCTGCCCGGCCCAGTCGCTGGCCTATCTGATCGCGCAGGACGCCATCGACCAACTCCTGGACGCCCTGCCCGAGATCCGCTACGACACCAGTGCGGGCGAGCCGAGCTGGCGGCCCGGCCCGTTCCACCGCGCGCTGACCGCGCTGCCGGTGACCTTCCCGGCCACCCCGCAACTGAACGTCCGGAACGAACACAAGTTCATGTTCTGATCCGGACCGGCCGGCTATTTCGCCAGTGCCGCAAGGGCTTTGTCGGCGTGCACGTTCATATTGACCTCGCTGTGCACCGCCGCGAGGATCGTGCGGTCCGGGCCGATGACGAAGGTGGCGCGCTTGGCGGGCAGGCCGGGGATCAGGCGTTTGATGCCGAACTCCCGGGCGACGGCGCCGCCGATGTCGGCCAGCAGCGGATAGCCGAGTTTGTGCGCGTCGTCGAAACGCTTCTGCTTGGCCACGTCGTCGGCGCTGATACCCAGGATGGTCGCCCCGCGCTCGGCGAATTCACCGACGATATCGCGGAAATGGCATGCCTCGCGGGTGCAGCCGGGGCTGAGCGCGGCCGGATAGAAGAACAGCACGACCGGTCCCTGCTCCAGCGCGGTGGCCAGGCGCACGGTCGCACCGTGCTGATCGGAAAGTTCGAATTCGGGCGCGGTGTCGCCTGTTTGCAACATCGTTTCTCCTGAAGGGCGGGATGGGTTCCGGAACGCGGCGAGTGCGGTCCGGAAGTCTTTCCGGACCGGAATTTACAGTGTCAGGATCGGACGGGATCGGGCCGGTACGCGGGTACGCTGGCCGAGTGGCGGTGCGAGGCTCCTCTGAGAACAATGAATTATCTTCCGCGCGTGAACAATTCGCTCAGCGACTGACCGAATTGTTCACTGCCGCAGGATCTCCCACGCTCGACCAGGTCGCTTCGGCCACCAGGGCCCGGATGCGTGCGGCCGGTCACCCCGGTGATCGGGAGCGGATCTCGTTGCAGCGCATCAGCGATTGGCGTGCGGGCCGGAACGTACCGGCCAGATTTGAATCCTTCGTGCCGGTGCTGGTGACCCTGGTGTCGATCGCCGACCGGCGCGGTCCCGTACCGCCGGACCTGCGCGATCGTGCCGTCTGGCGGCGATCGTGGCAGGCGGCCAGGATCGAAGCGGGGTCCGCCGAGCCGCCGCGGCGCGGGGCGAACCGGGAGGTGGCCCCGGAACCCGCACGGCCGCACGTGATTTCGAGTCTGCGGCGAGATCTGCCGACGTTCATCGGCCGCGATGCCGAACTCCGCGCACTCCTGGACGTCACCGATTCGGATCCGGCCGCACCGATCCGGCTGGTGACCGGGATGGCCGGGGTCGGCAAGACCGCGCTGGTCACCCGGGCCGCGCACCGGCTCGCCGAACGGTTTCCCGACGGCCGGTACTTCGTCGAACTGAACGCCCACATGCCCGGCCTGGCCGCGGCCGACCCGTTCGACGTGCTGGCCACGCTGCTCACCGATATCGGCATCGAACCCGGTCACATCCCACCGACCCTGGCCGGTCGCCGCGATCTGTGGCGGGACCGGATCGAGGGCAGGCGCATCCTGCTCGTCCTGGACGACGCGCTGGACCACGCGCAGGTGGAGCCGCTGCTCCCGGGCACTCCCGGCTGCCTGACCCTGATCACCGCCCGGCGTCGCATGGCCGAACTGGACGGGGCCGTCCCGCTGGAACTGGACACCCTCGAGACCGCCTGCGCGGAGGAATTGTTCTGCGCGCTGGGCCGACTCGCCCCGGCGGGCGCGGACGTCGCGGCGGTGGCCCGGATCGTGCGGCTCTGCGGAAATCTGCCGCTGGCGATCGTGCTGCTGGGCGCTCGGCTGCTGCATCACCCGGCGTGGACGGTTGCCGGTCTCGCACAAGAACTTTCGTCCTGTCACGATCGGCTCGCCGAACTCGAGGCCGGACAGCGCGCGGTGCGTGCCGCCTTCACGACCTCGTACCAGGCCCTGCGGCCCGAGCAGCAGCGGCTGTTCCGCAGACTCGGCCTGCATCCCGGTCCGGACGTGGACGCGCACGCCGCGGCCGCGCTGCACGAGATCCCGGTCGCCGAGGCGCGCCGCGGCCTGGACATCCTCTACATGAACCATCTGATCGAGGAGACCGCGCCCGGCCGCTACCGCTCGCACAGCCTGGTGGGCGAATTCGCGCGGTCGCTGGCGGGGGAGGACCCGCGGGCCGATCGGCACCGGGCGGTGGATCGGCTGCTCGGGTACTACGCGCTCGCCGCCTACACGAGCTGGCGGCCGGGTCTGGCGCGCGACCCCGGAACCGACGACGGGACACTCGACAGGCCCGCGCTGTCCACCCAGTCCGACGCGCTGGCGTGGATCCGCGCCGAACGCCCGAATATCCTGGCCTGCTTGGAATTCGCGGCCTCCCGGAACCAGGTCGGGCACGTGGTCGCGCTGACCGCGGCGCTGGCGGTGGAGGTGCGACTGCACGGGCCGTGGCAGGTGGCGGTGTTCGCCCGGCGCGGCTCGGCCGCCGCACCCGCGACCGGCGGTTCGATCGCCGAGGCATTGGCGTTCAAGGATCTGGGCCCGGCCGGATACCTGCCGGACGGACACGCGATCGCCGCCGATTTGCTGCGTCGGCAACTGAACCGCGACACCGATATCGCGCCGCCGCTGCGCACCGCTGCCGCGCGCACCCTGGTGCTGGCCTATGTGCTCGCGGGTGACCCGCGCGCGGCGGTGACCGTGCAGGAGTGGATCTGCGATCGGTATCGCGAGGCGGGGGATCTGGCGCGGGAGGGGGTCGCGGTCGGGATATCCGGTTGGCTGCATCATCTGTGCGGCGACGAGGACGTCGCGATCGATCTGCTGCACCGGGCGCTGGCCATCACCGAATTGCACGGCAAGGGGCGGCGTGCGGCGGATATTCGATGCAGCCTGGCCTGGGTGTATTGCGTGCGCGCCGAATACCGGGCGGCCACCGAGCAGTTCCGGCAGGCGCGGGCGATCTACCGCGCGCGTGGACGGCGTGCGCAGGAGGCGTTCGCGCTCGCCGCCGAAGCCTGGACGGCGTTTCTGATGGGCGAGTGGAGTCGCGCGCGGTCGCTCGGGCTGCGATCGGTGACGATCTATCAGGAACTGGGCGATCTGTCCGCGCAGGCCGTCGGCGGCAACGCCATGGGGCTGATCAGTTTGCTGACCGGTGACTACGCGGTCGCACTCGCACAGTTCCGGCAGGCGCGGGCGTTGTACGAGAGCGCCGGGAATCCGTTCGGAATCTCTTCCGCGCTCAATTATCTCGGGCGGGCGCACGCGTGTCTGGGAGACTGGTCGACCGCCGAGACGCTGCTGCGGCGGGCATTGGGGATCTGTACGGACATCGGCAATCGGGTGGGGCTGGCCGAGGCGAAGGGCAACCTCGGTTGGGTCGAGCATCTGCGGGGGCGGCAGGAGAGTGCGGCCGAGCTGCTGGGTGAGTCGTTGGCGGTCTTCCGGGCCATCTCCTACGGGCCGGGGGAGACCGAGACTCACAATCGGATGGGCTTCGTTGCTCTGGCGGTCGGTGATATCGCTTGCGCGAGAGCGTCATTCGATGCGGCGCTGGTTTCGGCGTGTCGGTTGCACGACCGGATCGAGGAGGCTCGCGCGTTGGAGGGCACCGCGCGTTGTCTCGCGCGTGACGGTGATGTGGGCGCGGCGCGGGCGATGCTGGACGAGGCGCTGTCCAGCTATGCGCGATTGGGTGCGGCCGAGGCGCGATCGGTGTCGCGGGAGCTGTGAGAGTCCGCCGCGCGGAGTCACTGATCCTTCGGCCGCGTGAAATTGGCTATGCCGGAATCGAATTCGCCGTAGCGTTCGTATTGCAGGAGTTCGTAGAGCCTGTCGGTCGGCTGCATGCGGTCCAGCAGGTCCGATTGTGTTCCCCGCGTGAAGATTTCGCGCAGACCGGCCTCGGCGGCGTGCATGGCCAGTCGCAGGGTGGACAGCGGGTAGATGACGGCGTTGTAGCCGATCTGCTCGAGCGTGCGGGCCGAGATCAGTTCGGACTTACCGAATTCGTTCATATTGGCCAGCAGCGGTGTCGCGACGGATTCGCGGACCTTCTCGAAATCGGCTGTGGCGGTGAGTGCTTCGACGAAGATGAGGTCCGCACCGGCCTCGGCGTAGGCTCGCGCGCGGTCGATCGCCGCATCGATGCCCTCGATATTCGCGGCGTCGGTGCGGGCGCAGATCACGAAGTTCGGATCCCGTCGCGCCGAGACCGCCGCGCGCAGTCGCCGCACCATGTCCGCGGTCGGCACCACGGCTTTGCCGTCCAGGTGGCCGCAGCGTTTCGGGTTGACCTGGTCCTCGAGGTGACAGCCCGCGATTCCGGCGTCCTCGAGGACGGTCACGGTGCGCGCGGCGTTCATCGGCTCACCGAATCCGGTGTCGGCGTCGATGAGGGACGGCAGGTCGGTGACCCGCGCGATCTGCTGACCGCGCCCGGCCACCTCGCTCAACGTGGTCAGGCCGATATCGGGCAGCCCCAGATCGGCCGCGAGCATCGCCCCGGAGATGTGCACTCCTTCGAAGCCGATCTCCTGAATCAGCTTGGCCACCAAGGGATTGAACGTTCCGGGGAAGCGCTGGATCCGGCCCGAGGCGAGTCCGGCGCGGAACGCGGCGCGCTTGTCGGCCGCGGAGGTGTCGGCGGCGAGTAGTCCGGTCATGCGAACAGGCTTCAACCCGCCGTTTCGGGGCGGTCGCTCAGGCCGAGGCGCAGATGCTCGCTGTGGTAGACCGCCTCGTCGAGCAGTTGGGCGACGTGGTTGTCGTAGAGGCTGTAGATGATGCTGCGGCCCGCGCGGGTGCCGACGACCAGGCCGAGGTTGCGCAGCAGGCGGAGCTGATGGGAGACCGCGGACTGTTCCATGCCGACCGACTCGGCGAGTTCGGTCACCGGAAGTGGGCCTTGGCGCAGCTGGGTGAGGATCAACAGGCGGCTGGGGGTCGCCAGCGCCTGGAGGGTGTTGGCCACGTGAGCTGCGGCGTCGGCGTCCAGGCGCGTCACCGGCCGGTCGCGTCCCTCGACTCCGTGTCCCATGTCGAGGCAGTTTACCCGGCGCAGGAGACATGAAGACGTCTTCATGTTTTCTGTTATTGTGGGCTCGGTTGGCAGTATCCGTTCCTGGAGGTGATCCGTGGCCACACCGACTCTTGCCCCGCAGCGCGCGACCCCGGCCGAGGTCCGCGTGCCGGTGCGGCGCACGAGGCTGTTCGCCCTGCCGGAGATGCGTTGGGCCGCAGCGGCATCGGCGCTGTTCCTGGTGGGTCTGGCGGCGCAGTTGGCGGGCGCGCCCGCGTGGTCGTGGTGGGTGCTGTACCTGGCCTGTTACGCTGCGGGCGGCTGGGAACCCGGGCTCGCCGGGCTGCAAGCGCTGCGCGAGAAAACCCTGGACGTGGACCTGCTGATGGTGGTCGCCGCGATCGGGGCGGCCGGGATCGGCCAGATCACCGACGGTGCGCTGTTGATCGTCATCTTCGCCACCTCCGGCGCGCTCGAGGCCCTGGCGACCGCGCGCACCGAGGACTCCGTGCGCGGACTGCTGGATCTCGCGCCCGAAACCGCGACCCGCGTCGGCTCCGACGGCGACGAGGACACGGTGGCGGTGGCGGATCTCGAGGTCGGCGATGTGCTGCTGGTGCGTCCGGGCGAGCGCATCGCGGCCGATGCCACCGTGATCGGCGGTGGCAGCGAGGTCGATCAGGCCACCATCACCGGGGAACCGCTGCCGGTGGACAAGACTACCGGTGACGAGGTATTCGCCGGAACCCTCAATGGCACAGGCACTTTGCGTATCCGGGTGGATCGGCGCGCGCAGGATTCGGTGGTCGCGCGGATCGCCGCCCTGGTCGATCAGGCCGCCGGGACCAAGGCGCGCACCCAGCTGTTCATCGAGAAGGTCGAGCAGCGGTATTCGCTCGGCATGGTCGCGGTGACCATCGCGGTGTTCGTGATTCCTTTGCTCGCAGGAGATTCCGTGCAGCGGGCGCTGCTGCGCGCGATGACGTTCATGATCGTCGCGTCCCCGTGCGCGGTGGTGCTGGCGACCATGCCGCCGCTGCTGGCCGCGATCGCCAATGCCGGGCGGCACGGTGTGCTGGCCAAATCGGCGGTGGTGATGGAACAACTCGGCAGTGTGGACCGGGTGGTGTTCGACAAGACCGGCACGCTCACCCGAGGCACTCCCGAATTGGCCGAAATCCACAGTGTGGAAACGGCTTTCACCGATGCGGAGATACTGCGGCTGGCTGCGGCGGTCGAGCATCCCAGTGAGCACCCGCTCGCCGCGGCGGTTGTGCGTGCGGCTCGGGCGCGAGATCTGGAACTGCCCGCCGTGGACGAATTCACCGCCCATCCGGGTAAGGGAGTGTCGGCGCTGGTGCATGGGCAGCGGGTCGGCGTCGGGTCACCGGCGTCGCTGACCGCGGCGGGACTCGAGGTCGTCGCCGGTCCGGTGGCGCAGCTGCGGGCGCGCGGTTACACCGCCGTCGTGGTGACCCGCGATTCCCGGCCGATCGGTGTGCTCGGGATCAGCGATCAGCTCCGTGCCGAGGCCGAAGCCGCGGTGGCGGCCGTCGCGCGGGTGACCGGTTCTCCGGTGCTGTTGACCGGGGACAATGCCGCGACCGCCGAACGTCTGGCGCAACAGGTCGGCATCACCGACGTGCGCGCGGAACTGCTGCCGGAGGGCAAGGTCGAGGCCGTTCGCGCACTACAGGCCGACGGGGCGAGGATCGCCATGGTCGGCGACGGTATCAACGACGCTCCCGCCCTCGCCACCTCGGATGTCGGCATCGCGATGGGTGGCGCGGGTTCGGACCTCACCCTGCAAACCGCCGATGCCGTGGTGGTTCGGGACGATCTCACGACGGTCCCGGCGGTCATCGCGCTGTCCCGCCGGACGCGTCGCGTGGTGATCGCCAACCTGACCATCGCCGCCACCTTCATCGGCATTCTGGTCCTGTGGGATCTGTTCGGGACGCTGCCGCTGCCGCTCGGTGTGGCCGGACACGAGGGTTCCACCGTGATCGTGGGCCTCAACGGTTTGCGGTTGCTGCGGGAGGCGGCGTGGAAGCGGGCGGTGCGGACCGGTCGATAGATCCTGCGCGGGTGGAGTTTTCGCCTCGGGTCAGGCCAGGAGGGGGAGTAGCTGCTCGCCTTGACGTCGGAGTTCGCGCAGGTACGGGGTGTCGGACAGGACGAAGTGGGTGATGCCCAGATCCTGGTATCGGCGAAGGGATTTGGCGACGTCGTCGGGGGAGCCGACCAGCCAGGTGGTGCCCGCGCCACCGCCGCCGACGCGGCCGGGCGCGGTGTAGAGATTGTCGTCGAGGATCTCGCCGCGGGCCGCGAGATCGTAGAGGCGCTGTTGGCCGACGGCGGTCCTGCGTTGGGTATCCAGTTCCGCGCCGGTGCTTTTCGCCATCTCGGCCACGCGGGCTCGGGCGTCGGCCCAGGCCTGTTCGGTGGTGTCGCGCACGACGGTGGTCACGCGCAGGCCGAATTGCAGTGGTGGGAGTTCGCGGTCCCGCTTGCTGAGCTGCTGTAGCCGCTCGATGCGGTCGCGGATGTCGGCGAGCGGTTCACCCCAGAACAGTTGCACGTCAGCGACTTTCGCGGCGACCTGTGCGGCGGCGGGTGACGCGCCGCCGAAGTAGAGCGTCGGATGCGGCCTGCCCGCGCGCGCGGTGACTCGGGGCAGCACGGTGGAATCGGTGACGCGGTAATGCTTTCCGTGATGGGTGACGTTCTGCTCGGTCCACAATCGCCGCACCAGCCGGATGAACTCCTCGGTCCGTGCGTAACGGTCGGCCTGCTCCGGCTCGGTTTCGCCGTAGGCCGCCGCGTCGTCCGATCCCGAGACGATATTGATGCGGACCCGGCCGCCGGAGATCTGGTCGAGAGTCGCTGCGGCGGAGGCGAAATGAGCGGGTCGCCAATATCCGGGCCGGATCGCGACGAGCGGTTCGAACGTCCGGGTGCGCGCGGCCAGGGCGGTCGCGACGGTGAGCGTATCCGGCCGGCCCCATCCGGTGCCGACCAACGCTCCCCGCCAGCCGTACCGCTCCAACGCCTGCGCTTGGGTGGCGAGTGTATCGAGACTGTTGTGCTCGGCGCTGACCGGCTCGCCCCGGTGCCCCGGAATCGACTGATTCGGTACGTACCAAAGGAATTCGGCGCTCATCGGACGGTCCTGTCGGTGGTCGTGCCCTGCGGCGGATCGCGCCGCAGACCACGATCGGTGCGGATCTGTTCGGCGTGGCGAACATCGAAAGTATGCCCCGCGCCCGTGCCGGTCGATCCGGACGTGTTCCGCGCGCCGGACCGCCGAAATATGCGGTGAACTGTGCGGATTCGACCCCGGCGGAGATAAATTCCGGTCGATTCGAGAAATCGGCGCGGTGCGGTGGCCGCCGGTGCGCACAGAATCGCTGTGATCGTAAGGATTTCCTCGATACCGGCCGACATCGATGATGGGGATCGGTTCGACCGGCAGTGGCGCGACCTGCCCGCGTCCGGGCATTCCTGAATCGCGGCGAGCCGATGCGCACCGAAGGAGTGAGACAGATGAGCGATCCGGAGCAGATCCACACCGACGTGCTGGTGATCGGTGGGGGACCGGCGGCATGTTGGGCGGCGCTGGCGGCGCGCGCCTCCGGTGCGGAAGTCGTGCTGGTGGACAAGGGATACTGCGGGACCAGCGGCGCGACCGCACCGGCCGGAACCGGAGTCTGGTATGTCGCACCGGATCCGGCGGCGCGTGCGGCGGCGAAGGCGAGCCGGGAGGAACTCGGCGGATATCTGGCCGAACACCACTGGATGGATCGGGTGCTGGACCAGACCTACGAGAACATGGAGCGGCTGGCGCGTGAGGGGCGCTACCCGTTCCCGGTGGATCCGGCCACCGGACGCGAGATCCGCACCGGCGTACAGGGTCCGGAGTATATGCGGCGGATGCGAATCTGGGTGCGGCGGAGGGGAATTCGTATCCTCGATCACGCTCCGGCGCTGGAGTTGCTGGTGGATGCGGCCGGGACGGTGCGCGGTGCGGCCGGATATCTGTCGCGGGCCGATCGGGACTACCGGGTCGCCGCCGGTGCGGTCGTGCTGGCGACCGGCGGTTGCGCGTTCCTGTCCCGGGCGTTGGGCACCAATGTGGACACCGGTGACGGGGCGTTGATGGCGGCCGAGGTCGGGGCGCGTTTCTCGGGGATGGAGTTCTCCAACGCGTACGGGATCGCGGTGAAGGGGTCCACGATCACCAAGACCGCGTACTACGGCTATGCCACGTTCTTCCACGAGGACGGGCGGGTGCTCGAGGGCGCGGGCTCGGCGCGCGGGCGGTCGGTGATCGCCCGAACCCTGTTGCACGAACGGGTTTTCGCGCAGATCGATCGTGCCGACGAGGCGGTGCGGGCTCGAATGCGGTTGGGGCAGCCCAATTTCTTCCTTCAGTTCGACCGTCGCGGTATCGATCCGTTCACCCAGCGGTTCGAGGTGGATCTGCTCGCGGAAGGCACCGTGCGGGGGACCGGCGGTATCGATATCGTCGGCGATGATTGCGCGACAACGGTTCCCGGGTTGTATGCCGCCGGTGACGCGGCGACCCGCGAGCGGATCTGCGGTGGTTTCACCGGTGGTGGTAGTCACAATGCGGCGTGGGCGATGTCCTCGGGCACCTGGGCGGGCCGGGGTGCGGCCGGACACGCGCTGCGGAATCGTTCGCTCGTGGTCGGTGAGCTGCGTGGTGCCGGACGAACGGGATTGCGGCCCAGCGGATCCGGATCTGTCGAGGCCGCGGACATCCTGTCGGCAGCGCAGGACGAGCTGCTGCCGTTGGAGAAGAATTATCTGCGGGACGGCGTGAGGATCGAGCGTGCGGCCGATGCGCTGGATGCGGTGTGGCACACCGCTGCCGAAGCGCTGGCGGGGACGAGTGGTCCTGAACGGGTGCATGCCCGGCGCGCGGCCGCGATCACCGCAGTGGGGCGTCTGATGTATCGATCGGTTTTGGCGCGCACCGAATCTCGCGGCATGAGCAAACGTGCCGACTTCCCGGATCAGGATCCGGGACAGCATCATCACATCGTGAGTGGTGGACTCGGCACGGTGTGGACCGGTACCGATCGGCCGCATCCCGCGGTCGCGGCGGTGGCGTGATGATCGAACTCGTCCGGGCGGAGGTCTGCGTCTCCTGCGATGTCTGCATCCAGGTCTGCCCCACCGATGTCTTCGATGCCGGTCCCGGCGGAATCCCGCTCATCGCACGGCAATCCGACTGCCAGACCTGTTTCATGTGTGAGGCGTACTGTCCCGCGGACGCGCTCTACGTGGATCCCGAATCGACTCCTTTGCCGCCCGATCGCGCCGTCCCCGCCGAACATGTCGGGCGCTACCGCCGTGAGATCGGTTGGGGCCGTGGACGTCGCCCCGGCAGCTCCACCGCGATCGGCCCGGAACTGCCGAAGAGTTCGCCACCACGGTTGAGCCGGTGAGGGTCGCTGGCTTCGGCACTGCTCGGAGCCAGCGGTCGGCGGGATGAAAGCGACGGCAGGGCAGCGGAATTCACCGACGCAGCGCGATGGCTCCGCAGGTGGGCGCGGGCCAGTCCAGGGCGGCGGAGCGGGCGATGTGATCGTCCAGGCCGGTGGCGATGTCCTCGGGAATCGCGACGGAGCGGCGGACGGTGAAGTCGACGTGGACGAGCATGATCTCGAGCGTGTTCGACAACTGTTCGCGGGTGCGGTCGAGCAGGAACGTCATCAGGTGCACGGCCTTGTCGGTGCGGCCGAGGATGCGCGTGTGCACCGAGAACTTGTCGCCCTCGCGCAGTTCGCTGAGATACACCAGATGATGTTCGGCGGTGAACAGCGTCATCTGCCGCTGCGACCGGTAGGTCTGATCGACCCCGATCCGCTTCAGCACCGAATCCGCACCCACCGACCCCTGGTACAGGTAGTGCACGACGTTCATGTGACCGTTCATATCGATGAGGTCAGCGGTGACGGTCGCCTCGGTCGGATCCGGTATCGCGAGAACCTGGTCGTAGCTGGGTAGCGCAGTTGCCATGACTCCATGGTTGCCCACTGACCTCGACCGATCCGACACCGGGTGATCTTTCCGCCCGATCACCACCCCATAACCTTGTCCACCAACAAGAACAAGACGAACACCCCACCCACAACCACCAGCCCGTAATGCCCCGAACTCCGACTGTAGTCATAAACCGAGGCCCCGACGAGCACCGCCATCACAAGAAACAGAACCCGCTGCCGCATAGCCGACTCCCTCGAACCTTCCCCCAGCCTAGGAAGCCCGTCTTCCATTGCGCCACAGCACAATAACCGAGTGGCAGCACAGAGGCGACATCAGGGCAGCGCCAGCACGCCCTGGGATCTCCTGCCGGACAGTCGATTACACCCGCGTCGAGGCGATGCTGCTGGTTAGCTCGGTTGGTGACATGTACGAACCGTGTGAATCCGGCGGAAGCTCGTCCCGGTGCGCGGTTGGCTGTCCGACACCGGTGAATGCGTTGGCGCGCAGTGGTTCAGGTCTGTTTCGGCAGGCCCATGGGGTTGTTCTCGGCGAAGGCGTCGCTGGTGGTTATGGTTCGGGTGAGGGGGTGGACGAGGGTGGCCAGGTGGGCGGTTGCGGTGGGGCCCAGGGTGTTCCAAGGGTGCTGGGAGGCTTGGTCGGTTCGGGATTCGACCCAGGCGCGCAGGGCGTGGCCTTCGGGGGTGAGGGTGCCGGAGTCGTTCAGGAGGTTGCGGTCGCGGAGGCGGGTGGTTGCCGCGGTCCATTCCGGTTCGGTCCAACTGCGGGAGGTGCGGACGCGGTCGGCGGTGACCTTGCCGTCGGCGGCGAAGATGACCAGGGCCTCGCAGGGGTCCAGGCCGCCGGCCAGGAGTGCGGCGATGTGGGCGTCGCCGCGTGACTCGCGCAGGATCGTCTGGGCGTGCCAGAGAACCAGGTGAGGTTCGGTCGGCCAGTCCAGGGCGGCGTTGGCCGCGCCGAGCGGGCGTCCGGCGATGGGGGCGGCCAGTGCGGCCGTGCGAGCCAACTCGGCGGCTTCGGTGATACGGAGTGAATGGATCTCGTCGCCGAGGACGCGGTGCAGGATGCGCGAGACGCTTTCCGGACGGGCCCGCAGATAGTCGGCGGGGGAGGCCGCCTCCCAGGCGGCAGGGATGGCGTGGGCGACCTTGCGCGGGTGGAAGTTGTAGAACGTCGCGACGACCACCTCGGCGGGGACCGCGCCCAGTGGCGCGGCCCGGAGCGCGAAGTAGCTCATCCAGAAACCCTTGGCCCCCAACGCCTCACATGCCTGCTGGGATTCGTGCGCGAAGTAGGTGACCGCGTGATACGGCTCCAGCAGCTCCCACATGCGCCGCGCGGTTTCGTTCATCACTCCACGATAACGACCGCCGCCTCGGGCTCGCCATCTCCTCGGGCGGTAGGCGCACCGCACACGGGCCGTTCGGATGTGATTGCCGACACGGTTCTCCCGGGCAGGGACCGGGGGTGACGTGGTCTTTTGCCGATTGCCCACCGGGCCGTGAGCGCGTGAGCGTTCCATGATGTGGGATCGCCCGGTCAGGAGGCGGGAAGGGGTCGGTATTGTGGTTCGAGTCCGAAACCAAACGGTCCGCTGATGAGGCGTCATAGCAATGGACTCCTGTCTGGACAGGGCTACGAAGGCCGGTGTAGCCTCCTTCGCTATACCTGCCGGAAGTGTGGTCCACGGAGTGCACGGAGCCGGTCACCCTGCCAGAGAACGATATGTGTTATCAAAGTTCCGGGAGCCCGGCCGTATCGCGGGCGACCACCGCGACGATCGATCACGCAGACGTCGCCACCACACCGGTATCGGCCGGTGCGCAGGACGGCGCCGACGGCGGCCCGTTCGATTCGTTACCGGGTCCGGATATCGCCTGCTCGATTCGGCGGGATGATCTGAGCGTCATCGAGGCGCATCGCATCATGCAGCGGCATCGGGCGTGCGCGGGCACCGAGTGTGCGGCGCGGGCCGCGGCATTAGAGGTGCTGGTCGATTCGGGCCGCTACGTGTTGAGCACCTCGCGGCGGCATGTGCACATCGAATTCGGTTCGGTGGGGATCGGGCTGGACTACCAGTGCCCGCACGCGGTCGCGGAGGAATTCGCCGAACGTATGCGCACCCACCCCGACGCCTCGGTCACCATCGATCACGACCTGCATCCCGATCTGCCACCGCTGCCGTGCGCGGGGCTGTGGCCGGGAACAGGAGTCGACATGGACCAGACGCGGTCCGACCTCCCGGCCGCGGCCGTGGACTTCGGCTGAGCATCGACTCACGCGCGCTGATTTCGTTGATGCGCAGCTCGTTTCGGGCTACCTGGCAGCGCTCGACGGACGCCTGGCCCGGACATACAGTTCGACTTCGGGAACCGCGTCCGGCCCCTCGGGGGTATAGGAGACGGCCTCGAACTCCTCGATCACGAACCCCGCCCGCTCCACGACGGAACGCAGCTCCGCGCGCGGATAGCCGCTGACCCGCACATCGGCGGTGAGGAATCGGATCGGCGTGTCGTCCAGATCGGCCTCCACCATACTGACCAGAACGTACCCACCCGGCTCCACGGCATCGCGCAGAATCGACAGCGCCAGTGGGATTTCCGCGCGGGGCAGCATCAGCAGCGAGAAGAACGCGACGGCGGCGTCGAAGCCGGTCTCGGTGAAATCGACGATATCGCAGCAGCGGATGCTCGCCTCGGGAACCGCCGCCGCGGCCGCCGCGACCGTGGCGGGCGAGATATCGATGCCGACCACCTCGAGCCCGCCGTCGGCGAGCTGCCGCGCGGTCGGCACCCCGGTACCGCAACCGACGTCCAGCACCCGCGCCCCGGGGCGCAGCCGCTCGATCAACCCGGCGACCGCGCGATCCTGCTCGGGCCGGTGCGCGAACGCCGAGTCGTATTGCCGCACAAGCTGATCGAAAGCCGCGGCCTGTTCGGTGCGGCGTCGCGTCCGGTCCGCGCGCTGTGGTGAATCCGGCTGTCCCATGGTTCGCACCCTGCCCCTCGCCTGTGCCGACATCGCGACGATACCTGCGCGGACGATCTCGCGCGGGCCGATGCCCGAACGAGTTTCGGCCGGATGCGGCGCGGCAGCGGGCGAACCTCTGAATTGGTGTGTTACGCAGTCGAATTCATGAGGTAACTCGTCGCGCAACAGTCGGGCGCGGTGTCGCGGCGGAACGTTTCCCGGCTGATACCGTGTGTCGCCGGGCTCGTCGGAACGCCGGGGATACCGGTGCCCGGTCGAACCTCGGCGGAGGTGCGCCGCGATCATGGGATTCGGTGACGTGGAATTCGGAGGTCGGATGATGGCATCGACACGGCGGATCGGTTCGCCGGACGCGAAGAACCGGACGGTACTGCTGGACGCGGCGGAGCAGCTCATGCTCGAGGAAGGCTATGCCGCGGTCAGCTCGCGCAATGTCGCGCGCAAGGCCGGCTTGAAGTATCAGCTGGTCTACTACTACTTCCGGACCATGGACGAGTTGTTCCTCGCGGTCTTCCAGCGGCGGGCCGAGGAGGGGCTCAAACGTCAGCAGACCCTGCTCGAGGCGGAGAATCCGTTGCGCGCGCTGTGGCAGTTCGACCTGGACGCGGCCTCGAGCGGGGCCCTGACGATGGAGTTCGTCGCGCTGTCCAACCACCGCAAGGTGATTCGCGAGGCGCTGGTGGAGTACTCACGCCGTTTCCGCGAGACGGAGATCGAGATCGTGCGGACCGTGCTGCGGCGCTATCGCATCGATCCGGAGGTGTGGCCGCCCGAGGTGGTCGCCTTCGTGATGGCCGGAGTGTCCCGCACCATGGCGCTGGAAGGCGCGCTCGGGATGACCACCGCGCACGACGAGACGCTGTCCTTCGTCCGCGAGCATCTGGCGCGTCTGGGTGACCCGCCCGCGGAAACGGTTGTGGACGAGTAACTTTCACCGCTCTCACGTCGGCCCTGGTCAGGTCCGTGAACCTTGACCGCTCTCGCCGAGGTGTGCTAAGCATATGCTCAGCATTGCTGAGCACTTGATTAGCATTCGGGTGCGGACAACGTCCGAGACGGCGCGGACCGCGACGTCCGGCGGCCGTGCCGATGCTGCCTGATCACCGGGAGTCCGTCGTGAGCATGTTCGATGAGATCGACTTCTTCACCGACAAATCGATTGTCGAGAACCCCTACCCCTACTTCGAATCGCTGCGGGCGCGGTGTCCGGTGGCGCGCGAGCCGCACCACGGCGTACTGGCCGTGACCGGGTACGACGCGGCCGTGGAGGTCTACCGCAAGCACGAGACCTTCTCCAGTTGCATCGCCCCGACCGGCCCGTTTCCGGGGCTGCCGTTCGATCCGGCCGAGGGCGATATCGCCGCGTTGATCGAGAAACACCGCGAGGCGTTCCCGCTGCACGAGCACATGGTCACCTTCGATCAGCCGAAGCACACCATGCACCGCGACCTGCTCAAGGCCCTGTTCACCCCGCGCCGCCTGCGGGAGAACGAGGAATTCATGTGGGTGCAGGCGGACCGCATGCTCGACGAGTTCATCGGGCAGGGCCGGGTCGAATTCCTGCGCAACTACGCGCAACCCTTCGCCATGCTGGTGATCGCCAATCTGCTGGGCGTGCCGGAGGAGGACTTCCTGGAATTCCGGCGGGTGCTGTCGAACACCACGCCGCCGGGCGCGATCGACGACGAGGTGATGGTCGGCAATCCGCTGGAATTCCTGGCCGAACGCTTCACCGGCTACCTCACCGAACGGCGACGCGAACCAGGCTCGGACGTGTTGTCCGCCTTGGCATCCGCGCGATTCCCGGACGGTTCGCTGCCGGAGGTCGCAGATCTGGTGCACCTGGCCTCGTTCCTGTTCGCCGCCGGACAGGAGACCACCGCCAAACTCATGACCGCCGGTCTGCGGGTGCTCGCGGAGAACTCGGAACTCCAGGACGAGTTGCGCGCGGACATCGACCGCATCGGCAGTTTCGTGGAGGAATGCCTGCGGCTGGAAGCACCGGTCAAGACCGATTTCCGGCTGGCCTGCGAGGCCACCACGCTGGGCGGCGTGGAGGTTCCGGCGGGCAGCATGGTCATGGTGCTGCCCGGCGCGGCGAACCGCGATCCGTCGCGCTTCGAGAATCCGGGCGAGTTCGTGCTCGATCGGCCCAACGCCCGCGAGCACATCTCGTTCGCCCGCGGCATCCACACCTGTCCGGGAGGTCCGTTGGCGCGCATGGAATCTCGGGTCAGCTTCGAACGGATCCTGCACCGGATGCGGGACATCCGGATCTCCGAGACCGACCACGGCCCGGCGGGCGCCCGCAATTTCGGCTACGAGCCGACCTATGTCCTGCGCGGTTTGAGTTCGTTGCACATCGAATTCACTCCGGTCGGCACGGACGCGAAATGACGAGCGAGGACAACCGATGGACGGGAACGATGGCGGGGAGAATTCGTCACGCGTGGCAATTGTCAGTGGTGCTGCTTCGGGCATCGGCCTGGCGATTGCGCGAAAGCTTGCGCGGGAATCCCACCGGGTAGCGCTGTTCGATCTGAGCGGTGAGGCCGTGCGGAAGGCGGCGGCCGAACTGGTGGCCGACGGTCTGCGCGCGGTCGCCTATCAGGTGGACGTGGCCGACGCCGAAGCGGTGGCGGCGGCGGTTCGCCTGGTGCGCAAGGACTTCGGGCCGGTGCAGATCGTGGTCACCAGCGCCGGGGTGGAGGAGTACACCGCGTTCGAGGAGATCACCCGGGAGCAGTGGAATCGCATTCTGGCGGTCAATTTGAACGGCACCTTCGCGTGTATTCAGGCCGTTGTTCCGGATATGGTCGCCGCGGGCTGGGGACGCATCGTGACGATCTCCTCCTCGAGTGCGCAATCCGGCGCGAAGAACATGGCGCACTACGTCGCTTCCAAGGGCGGCGTCATCGGCCTGACCAAGGCGCTGGCGGCGGAACTGTCGCCGAAAGGCATTACCGTCAACAGCATTCCGCCCTCGATCATCGATACGCCGATGGCGCAGCAGGCCACCGCGGCGGGGTTCTTCCCGGGTGTGGAGGTGATCGCGCCGATGACGCCGGTGCGGCGGGTCGGCACGCCCGAGGACGTGGCGGCCGCGTGCGCGTACTTGTGTTCGGACAGTGCGGGTTTCGTCACCGGGCAGCTGATCGGCGTCAACGGCGGTCTGTACATCTGACCGGTCGGCGTGATCGGTATTTCGGAGGAAATCATGGAGATACACATCGATCCGCGCAGGTGTGAGGGCCACGCACTGTGCGCGAGTATCGCGCCGACCGTCTTCGAGGTCGGTGCGGACGACCTGTCCGCCGTCGTGCAGCCGAATCCACCCGCGGACCTCGAGCCGAAAGTACGCATGGCCGTGGATGCCTGTCCGACACTGGCGATTTCGCTCGGAGGTCCGGCATCGTGAGAGTGCGTCGCGGGCACGGGAGCGAGTGACCGGTGTCCATTCTGTTCGAGCCCGACGGGCGCGGGCCCTCGGCGTGGCGGCTGCTGCTCAGCGGCATCTGCTTCCTGATCGTCGTGGCCGGGGTGGCCACGACGATGGTCGAGGTCTCGCGCGGCGCGTTCCGACGCACCGTGCCGGTCACCGCGATACTGGCCGATGTCGGCGACGGGCTGCCCGCGAAATCGGATGTGAAGTATCTGGGCGTGCGGGTCGGGCTGGTGACCGGGGTCGCGCCCGCGTCCGAGCCGGGTATGAACGCGGTGCGCATTCAACTCGATCCGCGCTATGCCGGGCAGATCCCGCGGTCGGTGACAGCTCGGGTGGTGCCGAGCAACGTGTTCGCCGTGCCGTCGATTCAGTTGCTGTACAACGGATCCGCGGCCGCGGTGACCGGCGGTGAGCTGATCCGGCAGGATCACAGCCGGGCGACCGTGCGGTTGCAGACCTCGCTGGATCAGCTGCGCCGGATCCTGGCCGCAGTGGGCCGGGATCAGACCGATACCGCCGTCGGGATGCTGGAGACGCTGGCCGAGGCCACCTCGGGGCGCGGGGCCTCGCTCGCGGACGCGGGCGCGCAACTGCGCGAGATCGTCATCGAGCTGAACAAGGTGATCTCGGTCCAGGCTGCTCCCTCCGCGCTCGACGCGCTCTCGGCCGCGCTGCGCGAGGTGCGGGTGACCGCGCCGGAACTGCTGGACACGCTGCATCACACCGTCGGGCCGATGCTGACGGTCGCCCGGGAACGGGAGCAGCTGACCGCTCTGCTCACCGGTGGTGCGCACACCTTCGACACGGTCGGAAATGCCTTGGGACACAACAGTGATCGGCTGATCTTCATCACCTCGAACCTGTCGCCCGCGCTGGACGTGCTGGGCGACGGGGCGAGCCACTTCCCGCAGATCAGCAGTTCGGTGATCCGGATGAGCGACAAGTTCAACCACACCTTCGATCCGCGGGTGCAGCGGGTTACCGCGAAGGTGATCGTGCAGTTGACCCCGAACCGGCAGTACACCCGCGCGGACTGTCCGCGTTACGGAGCCCTGGTGGGGACCAGTTGTTCGACCGCACCCGGCTCTGCGTCGAATGCCGTGCAGCCCAGTGCGTTTCGTCCGGATGATCGGTCGGCGACCGATATCGGCCCGGCCGGCAGTGCGACCGAACAGCGGCAGATCGCCGAGATTCTCGGCGGGACACCGAATGCGGCCGCCGACATCCTGTTCGGGCCGTTGGCTCGCGGGGCGAAAGTCACGGTCACCGCCGATCCGAGCGGGGGCGCGCGGTGAGTTATCGACGGTCGCTGCTGGTCCTGGTCGTTTTCGTGATCGTGTCGGCACTGCTGTCGTGGACCGTCATCGTCACCCTCGAACGCGGCGTGAGCGGGGCGACGGCGAAGTATTCGGCCGTGTTCACCGATGTGTCGGGGTTGAGTACCGGTGACGATGTCCGGATGGCCGGGGTGCGGGTGGGCCGGGTGGACTCGATCGAACTCGACGGCAATCGGGCCCGGGTGGGATTCGAAATCCAGCGTGAGCAAACACTTTTCGGCACCACGGTCGTCTCGGTGACGTATCAGAATCTGATCGGGCAGCGATATCTGGGCCTGTCCCGGGGCACGCGCGGCAACCCGGTGGCGCTGCGACCCGGTGCGGTCATCCCGGTCGCGAATACCGAACCGTCCTTCGATATCTCCAAGCTGCTCGAGGGATTCGAGCCGCTGTTCGGCACCCTGGATCGCAGCGCGGTCGACAACATCACCCAGGCGCTGATCAAGGCGCTACAGGGCGACAACGGTTCGCTGACCGCCCTGGTCGCCGAGACCACCCAGCTCGCGCAATCCTTCGCCGGGCCCGATCAGGTGCTGGGACAGGTGATCACGAACCTCACCACGATCGTCGACGGCCTCGCCGCGCAGAGCGGCGACCTCACCACCGTCATCGGCCGGACGCGCGCGATATTCGAAGGGCTGCAACGGAACAAGGACTCGCTACTGGGTTCGGTGGATCATCTCTCGCAGGCGGTCGATCGGGTCGCGCGGATCGTCGATACCGATCAGCCCGCGCTCGAGGCGTTCCTGAACCGGAATCCGGGCTTCGCGCAACATCTTCTGGACAACAAATACAAGTTCGGTGTGATGGGTTTCAACCTGCCGCTCATTCTGAAGGGTCTGGCTCGCATCACCCAGGAGGGCGGATACGCGGATGCGGATATCTGCGATGTGACCTTCTCACTGGCACCTGGGATGTCGCCGCTGATTCCGGGCATCCTGGCGGCGCTGACTCCGGGCGGAGTCGTCAAGCATACGGCCAAGTGCAGGTGAGGCGGATGCGCGGATTCCGTTGGCGGGCAAAGCCACTCGAAGAATACAACCGGGTGTCGCTGGGTCTGCTCGCACTCGGCGGGCTGACGGCGGCGATCGTGATCGCCCTGGTGGTCAATTCGATGAATTTCGGGGACCGGGATGTGCGGGTCGATTTCGCGCAGGCGGCGCAGCTCGGCGCGGGGGACCGGGTGACCATCGCCGGGGTGCCGGTCGGGCAGGTCACGACGATCCGGCTCGCGGACGGTCATGTCGCGGTGACGCTGAGCATCCATCGCTCGGTGCATCTGGGTGCGGATACCACCGCCGCGATCAAACTCACAACGCTGCTGGGCAACCGCTACGTCGAACTCGATCCGGCCGGTTCCGGAGATTCGAATCGGATTCCCTTGCAGCACAGCGGTGTTCCCTACGATCTGGAATCGGCGCTCGCCGACGCCACGACGACCTTCGACCAGGTCGACGCGGACCAGGTGGCCAAGGCGCTGACGGATCTGACCGGCAAGCTGAACGGGCTGCCCGCGCTGATTCCGTCGGTGCTGCAGAACGTCCGGACACTCTCGACGGTGATCGCCGAACGACGCGGCCAGATCGGCACGCTGCTGACGGCCACCAGCAAGCTGACCGGCGTGCTGAACAGCCAGCAGGCCGATCTGGGAGTCCTGTTCGGTCAGGGCGGAGACCTGCTGCGCGAACTCGTGGCCCGCAAACAGGCGATCGAGTCCATGGTCGCTGCCACCACGACACTCGTGGACCGGCTCACCCCGCTGGCTGTGCGGGATCAGCCCGAAATCCGTGCGCTGCTTGGTAATTTGCGGGAGATCACCGCCATGCTGAGCAGGCACGACGATCTGTTGCGCAATATCCTTCAGGCCCTGCCGGTTCCGTGGCGGTCCTGGGCCAATCTCACCGGCACCGGGCCCGAGTTGGACGCGACCGCCTCGTCCGGAGCGTTCCTCGATTCGTTCATGTGCACACTCGTGGGACGCGCACCGCAGGTGCACATCTCGCCGTATTCGGAGGAATGCCGATGAGTGCGGCGCGGATCGCGGATGTGCCGCGGTGGGTGAAGGCCGCGGTTCTCGTCGCGGTGGCCGCGGTGCTCGGTGTGGCGAGCGTGCCGCTGAGCCAGCTGGGCAGTGGAACCATCACGGTGACAGCGCAATTCGCCGATGCGGCCGGGCTGTACAGCGGAAATCCGGTGGAGGTGCTCGGTATTCGGGTCGGCAGGATCGACAGCATCACCGAGCGTGGTGATTTCGTCGAGGTGCGGATGACCGTCGATCGGGCGATCCGGATTCCGGCGACTGCGAAGGCGGTGACGGTCTCGGATTCGGTGCTCACCGATCGGCACATCGAATTCACCCCCGCCTACCGGACCGGGCCGGTATTGCGTGACGGCACCGTGCTGCCGGTCGAGCGGACGCGCACGCCGGTCGAATTCGACAGCCTGTTGTCCACCGCCGACAGATTGTCCCGTGCGCTCGGCGGAGACGGCAAGGGCGGTGGGCCCCTGGCGAATATGGTCGATCTCGGCGCGTCGACGACCGCACACAACGGCGGGGATATCAAGGCCGCGCTGGACGAGTTGTCCCGTGCGCTGCGCATGGGTGACGACGGCGGGGCGGCGAGCAGGAATGCCATCACGCGGATCGTGAACGATCTGAACTCGCTGACCGCCACCGCCGCGACCAACGACCAGAAGGTCCGCTCCTTCGCCGCGGCCGTCCACCAGATGAGCGATATGCTCGCCGAGTTGAACCTCGGGTCCGGGGACACCGGGACCAAGTTGGACCAGATCCTCACGCAGACAGCGGATCTCATGCAGGCCGAACGCGGCACGCTGTCCGGCACCGCCTCCGATGCGAACGTACTGCTGCGGAGTCTGGCGGACTATCAGGGCAGTATCGGCGAATTCCTGGACCTGTTCCCGCTCGTCACCGACAACGCCTACAACGCGATCGATCAGCAGGCCGGTGCCGGACGCGTGCACGTGAACATCGACAAGATCGCGCTCGACGGCCAGATGGTGAAACAGGTGTGCAATCTACTGCAACTGAAACAGCTGGGATGCGCGACCGGAAAGGCGTCGGACATGGGCCCGGATTTCGGGGTCACCGCGATGTTGGCCGGAATCGCAGGGATGCGGAAATGACTGGCGGACAGCGTCTTCGGCGCGGACTGAGCGCGGCGGCGATGGCCGGTGCGCTCACGACGACGGCGTGTTCGGCGGGACTGGATTCACTGCCGTTGCCCGCCCCGTCGGTCGGCGCGCACAGCTACCTGATCACCGCGAATTTCGCCAATGCGCTCAATCTGCCGACCAAGGCCAAGGTCAAGTTGCAGGGCGCGGATATCGGTGAGGTCGAGGATATGCGTGCGCGTGATTTCACCGCTGTGGTCTCGTTGCGTATTCGGTCGGGTGTGGAGCTGCCCGTCGGCACCACGGCCGAATTGCGTTCGGCCACACCGATGGGCGATGTCTTCGTCGCGTTGACACCACCCGACGGCGCGGGATCCGCACTGCTGCACGATGGTTCGGTCATCCCGGAATCCTCGACCTCGGACGCGGCGACTATCGAAGCGGTCCTGAGCCGGGCGGCGCTGCTGGTGAACGGCGGCGCGGTCCGCGATCTGGCGAAGGTCGTCAACGGGCTCGGGGCTGATCTGGGCGGTCGCGGAAATCGCTTGGCGGACTTGATCTCCCAGACTTCGACCCTGGTGCACACGCTGTCGCAGCGGTCCGATCAGATTCGGGCCGCGATCCGCGACACCGGGGCGCTGACCGATACCATCGCCGCGCAGCAGTCGACGGTGAACGCGGCGGTGGCCGCGGCGGGTCCGGCCGTGCAAGCTGTCGGTGACAATACGCAGAACATCGTCGATCTCGCGGCCCGATTGAGCCGGATCGCCGGGGAACTGGAGAAGTTTCCGTCGGTGAACGGGACCGGAAAACGCAGTCTCATCACGGATATGAACAATCTGTCGGCCGGATTGAACGCCGCCGCCAATCAGCCGGGACTCGACCTGAACGTACTGAACGCATCGATCGGGATCGTCGGCGGCAAAGTGGCTTCGTCCACCGGTGCGGGTGCGGACGCGGACGTCACCAAGATCGCGATCGGTGCGGTACCCGATCCGAATTTTCCGGGGAACGATCAGGCCCGCATTCCGGAGCAGACCGATTGGGCGAATTTCGTCGGATCACTGGCATATACGTTGCAGCGCTTGCGCGATCGAGTGATCGGGCCCGGACGGTGAACGCGCGGCGGCGGGGGCTCGGTGAACGAATGAGCACGGCTGCGAAATACCTTGCGGGACACCGGCTGACCGTTTCGTGGCTCGCATTGGTGCTGACGACGGTGCTGGGGGCCGCTTACCTGGTTTTCGGGTCGTTACAGGCGGATCCGTTCCGATCGACGTACGTCGTGCGCGTGCGCTTCGCGGAATCGGGTGGGCTGCAACCGAACCGGGATGTGACCGTGCGCGGCGTGCGGGTCGGTGAGGTGAGATCCGTGGATATCGCCGACGGCGTCGTGGTGGCGGTGGCCGCGATCGACAGTTCGGTGCGGATACCGGCCGACAGCACCGCCCGGGTGGCCGCGCTCTCACCCGCCGGTGAGCAGTACCTGGATTTCGTCCCGCAAACCTCGGCGGGACCGTATCTGCACGACGGCGCGACGGTGAGCGCCGACCGGACCTCCTCACCGGTGACCCTCGCGCAACTGCTCGGCGATATGAACGGCGCTGTCGTACAACTGGATCCGGCGAAACTCGCGTCCATCGTGCACGAACTGGGCGGCAGTCCGCAGGCCCCGGAGAAACTGGCCGCGATCATCCAGGGCGGCACCTTCCTGATCACGACCCTGGGGTCGGTGCTGCCGCAGACGGTCGGGCTGCTGCACAACAGCGAGATCGTGCTCTCGACGGTGCGTGATCTGGCCCCGGGGCTGGGTGCGACCGTCGCGAACCTGGATCGGACCGCCGCCGGGGTGGACCGGATGACCGGCGGATATCGGACGCTGGTCAGCGAGAGTCCGCGGGCGCTGCATGCGATGGATCAGATCATCGCGGACAACTCGCCCACGATGGTGCAACTGCTCGGCAATCTCGCCACCGTCGCGCAGATGTCGTATCTGCACGTCCCGGCGATGCGGGAATTCTTCTTCCCGCAACAACGTCCGGGCTCGGCGGTCGACGCGCTGGCCAAGGCATTTCACGACAACGCGGTGTGGGCGCTGGTGAATCTGTACCCCCGCAAACAATGCGACTACAACCTGCCCCGCAAACCCATCACCGTGCCGAACTACCCCGAGCCGTATCTGTACACCTTCTGCACGGACCCGGACCCGAGCCTGGTGGTGCGCGGTGCGCGCAACGCGCCGCAGCCGCCCGGCGACGACACCGCCCAGCTGCCGCCCGGCGTGAACCCGCTCGCCACCACCGATCCGACACCGCAGGGACGATGGTCGATTCCCACGCCCTACGGCGGCGTACCCGAGCCCTACCTTCCACCGAAATAACCTTCCCGGCAACATATTTCAGGAGTGGACCGATGTCGACATCGCAGTTGAAGCCGGGGCCGGAGGTCTCGGAGGCCGATCCGGAGCCGGCCGTCACCGAGAGTTCCGGAGGAGCAGAGCCCGAGGGTGACAGACTTCCGGCTGGCCGACGGGAGGGTGCCGGGCTCGAAGCCGCCGAGTGCGAAGAGGTTGCTCACGATGCCGATGAGCATGAACGTGCGGGCCGCGAACGTGCGGGGGCCGACGGCACGACCGGCGGGCGTGGCGGAGCTCGAGGCGCGAGCGGCGAATATGAGAACGGCGACGGTGCGGAGCTCGGAAATGGTTCGGAGGCAGCAGGATCCGACCCGGGACCCCGCGGTTCGAAACGGTGGGTGCGGCGATCCTGCGCCGCCCTGATCATCGTCGTCGCTATCGTATCCTCGGTATTGGCAGGAGTTTTCGGCTGGAAACTCAGCAATCGCGACGCCGTGGACACCGCGGCGCAGCAGGCGCTGTCCACCGCGCAAACCTATGCGGTCACCCTCACCAGTATCGATTCCCAGCACATCGACGACGACTACACCCACGTGTTGGACGGTGCCACAGGCGATTTCAAGAACATGTACTCGCAATCGAGTGCTCAGCTGAAGAAGATGCTGATCGACAACAAGGCCCGCAGCGTCGGCAAGGTCGTGGACGCGAGTGTGCGGAGCGCCTCGACGGATCAGGTCGTGGTCATGTTGTTCGTCGATCAGGAGATCACCAACACCGTGAGCCCCGATCCGCGGATCGACCGCAGCCGCATCATCATGACGATGCGATCGGTCGGCGGCCGGTGGCTGGCTTCGAAGGTGGAGATGGCCTGATGACGTTCACGGCAACCGATATCACCGGATGGGGGCGCGGTTATCTGCGGCGTCATCCGATCGCCTCGCTCGATACCGTCGGCTCCCAATTCGTCCTGGGGGTGCGCGCGGTGCAGTACCTGATCACGGATATCGTGAAGGGCCGGTTCGTATTTCGCGAATTCGTGCAGCAGGCCGCGTTCATGGTGAAGACCTCGTACGTGCCGACGATCGCGGTCGCACTGCCGATCAGCGCGACGTTGTCCATTCAGTTCGGATTGATCGCCGGACAGGTCGGGGCGAGTTCGCTCGCGGGGGCGGCGAGTGGTCTGGCCGTCATCCGCCAGGCCGCGCCGGTCGTGACGGCGATGCTGCTGGCCGCGGCGGTGGGCTCGGCGATCTGCGCGGATCTGGGGTCGCGCACGATTCGCGAGGAGATCGACGCGATGACCGTGATGGGAGTGGAGGTGATCCACCGACTGGTGGTGCCGCGGGTGGCGGCCGGGGTGGTGGTCGCGGTCGGGCTGACCGGGTTGAGCGCCTTCGTCGGGTTCATCGCCGGATATCTGTTCGACGTCTACGTCCAGGGCGGGACGCCGGGCAGTTTCGTGGCGACGTTCTCCTCCTTCGCCACGATCGGGGATATGTATCTCGCGGTGGTGAAAGCGGTCGTGTTCGGGCTGATCGTGACCGTCGTCGCGTGTCAGAAGGGGTTGAGCACCAAGGGCGGTCCCAGTGGCGTGGCGGATTCGGTGAACGCCGCGGTCGTCGCCTCGATCGTGCTGCTCATGGTCGTGAACGTGGGTTTCACCGAGATCTACACCCTGCTGTTCCCGCGTGAGGCGCTGTAGCGATGGCGGCGCCGTACTATCCGATCGGGCTCGGCGGTCTCGTGCGGGCGGGGGCCGCGCCGCTGCGGCTGATCATGCGGTTCGGGCACATGGGACGCTTCTTCGTGCGGGCGATCGTCTCGATTCCCGTTGTGCTGCGGCACTATCGGAACGAATTCCTGCGTCTGGTGTCGGTGGTGGCGTGGGGGAACGGGTCGCTGATCGTCGGCGGCGGGACGGCCGGAATCATCATCGTGCTCGGTGCGAGCGCGGGTGCGCTGGTCGGCATCGAGGGCTACAGCGCGTTGAAACTGCTGGGGCTCGGTCCGGCGACAGGGTTGATCTCGGCGACCGCCTCCACCCGTGAGCTCGCGCCGATCATGGCCTCGATCGCGTTCGCCTCGCAGGCCGGGTGCCGGTTCACCGCGCAGCTGGGAGCCATGCGGATCTCCGAGGAGATCGATGCGATGGAGACGTTGGCCATCCGGTCCATCCCGTATCCGGTGACCACCCGGCTGATGGCGGCGGTGGCGGCGATCGTGCCGCTGTATCTGGTCTGTCTGGCAATGAATTTCGTCGCCGTCCAGATCGCGATCGGGGTCGCGGGCAGTCAGACGCCGGGGACATACGAGCATTACTTCCGGATGGTGCTCAGCGGCACCGATATCGTGTACTCGCTGGCGAAAGCCGTTGTGTTCGTGATTATCACGACGACCATCCAGTGTTACTACGGGTACTACTCGACCGGCGGACCCGAGGGGGTCGGGGTGGCGGCGGGACGTGCGATGCGGGCGAGTATCACGGTGATGATCTGCGTGAATCTGCTTCTCACACTGGCGCTTTGGGGATTCGACTCGGGTGCTCGGCTCAGTGGTTGAGGGGGATCATCGGCTGACGAGCTTGCCTGCCGCGGGCCAGGAACGGTGATCGGCGTCGATGACGATGGGATGGGCGTGGACGTGGCTGCCGTCGGGCAACACCCGCGCGTCGGTGAGATGTGCTGGGTCGGTGCCGAATTCGTGAACGTGGGGGAGCGGTTCGGCGTCGCGTCGCGGCCAGCGGGTGATCGCGACGCTCGCGCCCAGCACGGCCAGGATCGTCAGCACGGTCCAGGTGGTGGTGAAACCGGCGGTGGTGGCGAGCCAGCCGGTGATCGGGTAGGCCAGCAGCCAGCAGGCGTGGGACAGGGAGAACTGGGCGGCGAAGACCGCGGGGAGGTCTTCGGCGCTGCTCGAGCGGCGCAGCACTCGTCCGGTGGGGGTCAGGACCAGGCCGGTGCCCGCGCCGATCGCCGCCCAGATCGGGAACAGGACCGGCCAGCGCCAGTCGCCGCCACCCGCGGTCGAGATCGCGAGCGCGGCCAGGATCGCGGTGAGCAATACCCCGGCCCCGCCGAGCATGACGGTGCGTTCGGCGATCCGTTCCAGCAGGCGCGGCGCCGACAGGGCCACGATGATCACACCGAGTCCGTTGGCGGCCAGTAGCCACGCCACGTCGGATTCGGAGCGGTTCAGGGTCTGCTGGACGAGGTTCACGGTGTTGACCATGACGATCGAACCGGCCGCTGCCACAACGAGATTCAGGCCCAGCAGGCCGCGCAGGCGCGGTGTGGCGGTGAAGATCCGCACGCCAGCCAGGATCCGGTCGACCACGGCGGTGTTCGTGGCCCGGCGTACGGCATCGGGAATTCGGCTCGAGACCACCAGCGACGCGGAGATCAGGAATCCGGCGGCGGTGCCGGTGAACAGCCAGTGGAAGGACACGACCCCGATCAGCGCGGCGGCCAAGAGGGGGCTCAGCAGCGACTCCAGGCTCGAGGCCAGTTGGGAGTACGACAGGGCCCGGGTGTAGTCGCGTTCATCGGGCAGGATGTCGGGCAGTACCGCCTGGAACGTCGGGGTGAACGCGGCCGATGCCGACTGCAACACGGCGATCAGCACATATATCTGCCAAACCTGTCCGATGAACGGCAGCAGCACCACCACCGAAGCCCGCACCAGATCGAGACCGACCAGCGCCAGCCGTCGCGGCACCCGGTCCGCCCAGGCGCCGGCCAGCGGCGCGATGAGCACGTAGGCGACCATCTTGATCGTCAACGCCGTGCCCAGCACCGCACCCGCGCGCGGACCTGCCAGCTGGTAGGCGAGCAGACCCAATGCGACGGTGGTCAGGCCGTTGCCGAACAGCGCCACCAGCTGTGCGCCGAACAGATGCCGGTAGTCACGTTGGGCGAACAACGTCAGTGCGGGGCCTGCGGATCGAGGAGATGACACCCGCCCATTATATGTGCATGAGTGCGCACATAAGTGGGGTAACTGCTGTGCGCATCTCCGGCGGCTATCGTCGCGACTCGGATCGCGGCGGCAGCGTGCGACGAGGGATCGTTATAATCGCTGCTACACAACCCCTTCCCTGAGGTATCGCCGGTGGTGAGCGGGAGGACGACACGAAGGCGGTGACGGCGATGGCGGAGGCGACCGGCACCGAAACCGCATCGGCGCAGCCCAGCCTGGTCCACTCCGCCAGCCCGGATCAGCAACGCCTGGATGTCGCGACGAACACCTTCCGCATGCTCGCCGACCCGACCCGTCTGCACATCCTGGCAACCCTCGCCGACGCCGAAGCCGATGTCACCGCGCTGACCGAAGCCTGCGGCGTCTCCCGCACCGCCGTCAGCCAACACCTCGCCAAACTCCGATTCACCGGCCTGGTCGACACCCGCAAGGAAGGCCGCCGAGTGATCTACCGCATCCGCGACGGCCACCTCGCCCGCCTGGTCCGCGAGGGCCTCAACCACGCCGACCATGTGGTCACCGGCGAACCCGCCCACGACTGACCTCGACTCGGCAACGCTGTTTCGCGCGAATCCTCTGCTCCCGCAGGTGTATCGGTTCAGGCGCCAGTGTTTGCCGCTTGGTGCTGGGGACGGTGTGTCGTCGCACTGTTGCGGAATTCGGCGGGTTCGCGCGCTGATGAACCTTGATGCCCCCTGTGGGTATTTCCGTTTCGGGCGAATCCTCCGCTGTCGCAGGCATATCGGTTCAGGTGTGAGTGTCTGCCGCTCGGTGTTGAGGACGGTGTGTCGTCGCACTGTTGCGGAATTCGGCGGGTTCGCGCGCTGATGAACCTTGATGCCCCCTGTGGGTATTTCCGTTTCGGGCGAATCCTCCGCTGTCGCAGGCATATCGGTTCAGGTGTGAGTGTCTGCCGCTCGGTGTTGAGGACGGTGCGTCGCCGCACTGTTGCGGAATTCGGCGAGTTCGCGCGCTGATGAACATTGATTGCTCTTGTGGACATTTTCCGTCGTGAGTATCCGGAATTCGGCTCGGGTCCCTGTCTCCGGCGAGCTCCGCCGGCGTGCGCGCCCCAATCGGATTCAGGTGCCTGCCTGTCGATTCCGGCGGTGCCGCCAATAGCCGTTCGGCGTGGACCCGCCGCACTGGCTGTCGTGATGTCGGCGCGCGTGGTCGCCGGGCCGGAACCGGGCGTCGGACCCCGGGGTCGCATCGTGCCGAGAATGGTTGTGGCGGGGGGCAATCCGTACTCGGTGCTGCTGGTGGGCTCGGTGGTGAGGGTGGGGTGAATGCCGCATCGGGGCCTTCGCGCAGAATCGTGGGTGTCCGCACGATTCGCGGCGGGCCCGATGTGGAAGGAGTGGGCGATGAGTTCGCGGGTGCTGAGTCAGTGGGAGGAGATCACCGCTGCCGATCCGACACATTCGGCGCGGTATGCGGAGCGGTTCCGGAATCTGGCGGCCGAGGGGCAGGACATCTTCGGTGAGGCGCGGATGATCGACGCGATGCTGGGGCGGGGGGCGCGGGTGCTCGATGCCGGATGTGGCGCCGGGCGGTTGGGCGGGTATCTGCATCGGGCCGGGCACGAGGTGGTCGGGGTGGATGTCGACCCGGTGCTGATCGAGGCCGCCGAGCTCGACTTTCCGGGCCCGCGCTGGCTGGTCGGGGATCTGGCCCAGCTCGATCTACCCGGTCACGACGTCCCGGCCGACTTCGACGTGGTGTTGTGCGCGGGCAATGTGATGGGTTTCGTGGCGGTCTCGACCCGGCGCGACGTGCTGGCAGGATTCGCTCGCCACCTCGCCTCGGACGGCCGCGTCGTCGTCGGCTTCGGCAGCGGTCGCGGATACTCGTTCGACGATTTCCTCGCCGACGCCGAAGCCGCGGGCCTGCGCCCCGACGTACTCCTGTCCACCTGGGATCTGCGCCCGTTCACCCCGCGGTCCGACTTCCTGGTGGCGGTGTTCTCGCGGGCCGTCTGAACGCTCGGCGTTGTGCCGCGACACCAGTCCGGGCGCGAATTTCCTTGGAGTGCAACCTATTCGCGACTCCTTTCCGGCATGTCATAGTCGGCATCATGGCAGGTAGAACTACAGCACCGGCGCGGCGGTGGGCCCTGTCGGCTCTCGCGGCGGCCGTGACCGCGTTGCTCCCGTGCATCGAATCCGGCCCGGTCCGCGCGGATCCGCCGCCGCTCTATCCGGTCCCGTACAGCTTCATCCTCGACGCCACCCTGAGCGCTCTCCAGGGGCCGAACGCCGCACCCCCGGGCACGAACAACTGGAAGTGCCGCCCCACCGCGGCGCACCCCGAACCGGTGATCCTCGTGCACGGATTCCTCGCCAACCGCAACGACAACTGGCAGACCTACGGCCCCCTGCTGGCGAACAACGGGTACTGCGTCTTCGCGCTCACCTATGGCAACGACAGCGGTGGTTCGTCGGCCGGAATCGTCGGTGGTCTGGGCGCGATGGAGGCCAGCGCTCGAACCCTCGGCGCCTTCATCGATCGGGTGCGCGCGGCCACCGGAGCGGACAAGGTCGACATCGTCGGACATTCCGAGGGCGCGACCATGCCGTACTGGTACATCAAACAGGACCACGGCGCGGCGAAGGTCGCCAAGATGATCGGCCTGGCCCCACTGGTGCACGGCATCGGCATCCCCGCCGGTGCGAACACAGGTTCCAACACCGGCTCCGCCGACGGTCCCGCACTGGCCGAATTCTTCGCGACGTCGGCCTTCATCCAACACCTCGACGCCGGCGGAATCACCGTCCCGGGCGTCACCTACACCCAGATCGTCACCAGATTCGACGAATTGGTCATCCCCTACACCAGCGGCATTGTCGCAGAACCGAATTCAACCAACATCACCGTCCAGGACCAGTGCCCCCAAGACCTCGCCGACCACCTGTCCCTCGCCTCCGACCCCACAGCCGCCCGCGACGTCCTCAACGCCCTGGACCCCACCCACCCCGCACCCGTCCAGTGCAGCCTGGTACTTCCCGCCATCGGCGCGGTGTCCAGCGGATCAGGCCGATAGCGCCGTCAGCATCGGCGCGACACACCCCGGTTCCGGTCTCAATTACTGTCCGACGCAACAGATTCCGACCATCGAATCCACCGCTACTGGTCCCTGACGTCCCATTTCCTCGACGCCCGCGTCACCGTGGGGCAGGCCCACAACTGGGTGTACGACGCCTTGGCTCGTTCGGCTGGGCAAGCGGCTTCCGCACTCTGATTATGCGGTGCCGCAGTGGCATTCGTTCCGCCGGCTACCTGTGTCGAAGTTGTCGACCTCGGTATTCCGTTGTGGGACTTGCGTATCGCGACTTCGGTCGGGGGATTCGTTGTGGCAGTGTGTCAAGCGGTCGACAGCATCTGAGATTCGGTGCGGCTCTTACCAATTCACTTCTCGCCAACGGTGAGTAGTGGCCGAGATTTGCCTCAGGGGCGTTGGTCGGGTTCCATGCGGACGGTGGAGAGGTCGGGGAAGACCTGGATGGCTTCGAGGGCGGCGGCGAATTCGGCGTGTTTGATGGGGTCGTCGAGGGCTATGCCCAGGCGGTCCTCCACGCGGCGCATGCGGTAGCGGATGGTGTTCTCGTGGCAGTAGAGCATGCGGCCGGCTTCGGCGGCGGAGCCGTGGGCGGCGATCCAGGCCTGGGCGGTGGAGAGCAGGGTGCCGCGGTCCTCGTCGGGGAGGGTGAGGATTTCGCCGAGGACGCGGCGGACGAAGCGGCGGGTGGTGTCGGGGTGGCTCAGGACGAGTTCGCCGAGCGGGGTGTCGGGGAGTTGTTTCATGCCGGTGGATCCGGCGGGCATCGTCTCCAGCGCGATGCTGGCGAATCTCGCGCCGCGGGAGGTGCGGTCCAGGCAGGTGTACTCCGGGCTGACGCCGACCCGGGCCGTGGCGGTGGTGGAGATCAGTTCGAGCAGGCTCTCGGCGGTGTGGCGGTGGTTGCGGTGCACGATGCCGATCTCGCGGTCGGGCTGCGAGCGCCACGCCGAGCGGATGTCGCGCAGCGAGAGGTGGTCCTCGAGATGCGGCAGGGCCCGATCGCCGGCCGGTGGCGTCTCGGCCACCACCACGACGAACCGGCCTTCGAACGGCATATCGAGCAGTTGCGCTATCTCCCAAGGGGTTTGGTGATCACCGAGGGTGCCGTCGATGAGCCCGGCGACCAGTGCGGAGCGGCGGCGATCCAGCGCGACGGCCTGCCGGGTCTTCTCCTGCCGATACGCCTCGGTGACGGCGGTGGAGAATTCGTCGCTGAGGATCCACAGTTCGGAGACCGAATCGATGAGCGCGGTGACCGCGTGCTCGTCGCGCGCGCGGGCGGCCGCGAGCAGCCAGTCCCAGAAGCAGACGAACCCGAGCCGAAACGCGCGCAGCACCTCCGGCAGCGCGATATCCTGTGCCGCGCGTTCCTGACCGGTGCGGCGAGCGGCGCTGATATCGGCCTCCTGGCCGAATTCGAGGAAATTCAGGATGCCCTCGAGGTTGCTGCGCGCCGAACGATGCAGCAGCGCGGTCGGAACCACGGTCTCGTCCCGGTACATGTCGATGTTCTCGCGGATCATCGCGACCAGTTCGGTGGCGACCTCGTCGAGTCGCCGTCGTTCTGATACCAGCAGCTCCCGCAGGTCCGGATGTGGTTCACGACGACGCATCTACGCGATGCTACCGCCGGTGAGTGCCCGCGGGCGAGGGTCGTCCACCCCGGGCGACGCGGCGAGCCCGCCGATGCGGGGTTGTTGCCGCCGACAAAATGTGGCCGATCGACTTTGTCGGCGGCGCTATGGGGTATCGGCGGCCGGGCGACGACAATTGATCTTGCACGCGGAGATCGGCAGAGCATTGAGCCGCCCGGTCGGTCTGCGCGGGCAACGGATATTCGGTCGATACCGTCGAAAGATGTTGGCGTGGCACGGTATCGGCGAAAGTGTGATGGCCGGACCCTTATCCGGGGGGCCCGGCCATCACACTGTTCGGCCCCCGTTCAGGCTGCCGGTTCGTAGGCCCGCAGGAACGTGTCGACCGCGCTGTCGGCGATCGCGCGCAACTCTGCGACCGTGACCTTGCGGGTCCCCGCCCGCGAACGAATCTGTAACGGCCCGGTCAGCAGCGCCAGGAACTGCTCGGCCGCCGTGGCCGGATCGGCCGTCCGCAGTCGACCGGCGAGCATCAGATGAGCCATCCGATCACCCAGCGCCTCGGCCACCCCGCCGGACGTGCGCTCCTGCACGAGCACGATCAGATCGGGAAAGACCGGCAACTGCGCGGCGGTCAGCGCCCGCAACGACCGGGACTGCTCACCCGCGCAGATCCGCAACAACCGCAGCGCCGAATCCCCCAGCGCCACACGCAGATCCGCGTCCGCCTCCCGCAACGGCCCGACCGCCGCGAGACATTGCGCCCCCACCGCGTCCGCCACCGCCTCGACCGCATGCCGGAACAGCGTCTCCTTGTCGGTGAGATGGTTGTAGACGGTCGGCTTGGCAACCCCCGCCTCATTCGCGATCTCCTGCACACAAGCCTGGCTGTACCCCCGTCGCGCGAACACGGCGAACGCCCCGTCGAGAATCGCCTGCCGCTTATCGATCCGCCCATGCGCACCCACAGCTTTCGTCACCCTCCCAGATTATCCCGGTGCAAACCCTTGAACCCACCGGTGTAACCGCATGCCGCACGGTTGCCACGTCGGTACGGGTATCGATGTCGAATCGGCCCGAACTGGCTAGAGATTCCGGACCGCCGGATTCGGGCGATGGGCGAGGCGCGATCGGGCAGAGTGGACATCTCTCGGGTCCGGCGGTCGTGCCCCGACTGCGGATCGGGGAGCGGGAGGGTCTCGCCAAAGTAGAACGTGTTCCTATAACGTCGGGGTGTGCAGAAAGAACAACGCCCTGCGGTGGCAGATTGGTTCACTGCGGATGACGGACAGGTGCGGCTCGTGGGGAGTCGGTGTGCGGTGTGTGCGACGCCGTACTTCCCGTGCAACACGCTGGCCTGCCGGAATCCGCAGTGCGCGAGTCCGAAGGACGGCTCCGAACTGGCCGAATACCTGTTCTCCACGCGGGGGCGGATCTGGTCGTATGCCGACGCCCGGTACAAACCGCCCGCGCCGTACGTTTCGCCGGATCCGTTCGTGCCCTACGTCGTCGCGGCGGTGGAGCTCGAGGTCGAGCAGATGGTGATCCTCGGGCAGGTGGTGCGCGGGCTGACCGTGGACGATCTGGCCGTCGGCATGCCGGTCGAGTTGACCCTCGGCGTGCTGTACGAGGACGAGGAAGCCGAGCACACGGTGTGGATGTGGAGGCCCGTCGATGCCTGATACGAACAATCGCGACATCGCCGTACTCGGTGCCGGAATGCACCAGTGGGGTAAATGGGGTCGCAATTTCGTCGAATACGGGCTGGTCGCGGCGCGTGCGGCGCTCGCGGATGCCGGGGTGGACCACCGCGACGTCGGGTACATCGCGGGCGCGGACACCATCCGCAACGGGTACCCGGGTTTCGTGTCCGGCGCGACCTTCGCCCAGGCGCTGGGCTGGTCGGGCGCGCGGATCTCGAGCAGTTACGCCGCCTGCGCGTCGGGTGCGCAGGCCATCGCCAACGCCCGCGCCCAGATCCTGGCCGGACTGACCGATGTGGCGCTGGTGATCGGCGCGGACGCCGCGCCCAAGGGCTTCTTCCAGCCGGTCGGCGGCGAACGCCGCGACGATCCGGACTGGCTGCGCTTCCACCTGCTCGGCGCCACCAACCCGATCTACTTCGCCCTCTACGCCCGCCGCCGGATGGCGTTGCACGGCGCCACGCTCGACGATTTCGCCGCGGTGAAGGTGAAGAACGCCAAGCACGGCCTGAACAACCCGTATGCCCGCTACCGCAAGGAGGTCTCGGCCGAGGAGGTCGCGGCCTCCGCGATCGTCTCGGATCCGCTGCGGCTGCTGGACATCTGCGCGACCAGTGACGGCGGCGCGGCCCTCGTGCTGACCTCGATGGAGTACGCGCGGCGGCACGGCACCAGCGATCCGGTCCGGATTCGCGGCTTGTCGACGGTGACCCCGACCTTCCCGAAAACTGTGCTCGACCTGCCGGATTTCGCGACCGATTCGGCCGTGGCATTCGACGAGCCGTCGCGCCCGTTCCGGGCGGCGATCGCGGACGCGGCGTACGAGGAGGCCGGAATCGGCCCTTCGGAGCTGTCCTTCGCGGAGGTCTACGACCTGTCGACCGCGCTGGAACTCGACTGGTACGAGGATATCGGGCTGTGCGAGGTCGGCGGCGCCGAGGAGTTGTTGCGCAGTGGCGCAACGACTTTGGGCGGCCGGGTACCGGTCAACCCGAGCGGCGGGCTGGCCTGCTTCGGTGAGGCGATCCCCGCGCAGGCGATCGCGCAGATCTGCGAACTCACCTGGCAGTTGCGCGGGCAGGCCGACGGACGTCAGGTGGAGAACGCGCAGGCGGGAATCGCGGTGAACCAGGGCCTGTTCGGCCACGGTTCAGCGATCATCGCCACCCGCTGATCCACGGCCGACGACGAAAACCCGGGCCCCGCCCGGGTTTTCGCATGTTCAGCACCGTGGCCGCCGCGACCCGCGCCGGGTATGCGTAGTATGTCGCTTGTCCGTAGGGAAGTCCGGTGCGAATCCGGCGCTGTCCCGCAACTGTGAGGCTCCCGAGCCGAAGCCAGATACCTGCGGACAGCGGTACCGGGACGGTCACGATCACGCGGATATGGTCGATGCGCCGAGCGAGTCACCTCGGGTGGCTCGACTTGTGCATATCTCCTCGCGTGCAGTGCCAGACGCGATGGGAGTCGGACATGCGGTCGGGTTTGAGTCGGCGAGATCTCTTGCTGGGCAGTGTCATTGCCGCGGGAGCGGTGGTCACGGGGTGTGGGACGAGATCCGGTGCGCCGAGCACCGAGACGTTCACTGCCGCGTTCCAGGGCTCCGGCGCGGCCGAGGGGATCGATCCGGGCGTGGCCTCGCTGTTCATCGACGAGGCGCGGATGAAGACGGTCTACGACGGGCTGTTCGAGATCGATCACACGATGACGGCGACACCGCGACTGGCCGCGTCGAGCGAACCGAACGCCGATGGCACCGGATGGCGAATCACATTGCGCGACACCGCATGGCACGACGGGAAGAAACTCACCTCCCACGACGTGCTGTACACCTTGGCGCGGGTGCTCGGGCCGCCGCAGCGCTCGCCGTTCATCGCCGCCGCCACGCTCGCGCAGGTCGATCTGTCGAGGTGCCGGGCCGTGGACGATCGAACCGTCGAAATCGCCTTGCGCACACCGTCGTTCGAACTTCCGCTCGCGTTGTCGGCCTACGGTACGAAGATCGTTCAGGACGGCGCGACGGACTTCTCGAAACCGGTGGGAACGGGCCCGTTCGTCTTCGAATCCTTCGAGGCGGGACGGCAATTCACCGCGCGAGCCAACGAACGGTACTGGGATGGCCCGCCCTCCATCGGGCACCTGCGGTTGGTCAGCGCGGATGCGGACGCGCGCCTGGCGGCGGTGCAGAGCGGCCAGGTGGATTACGCCGACAATCTGACCCCGTCCGCGGCGCGGGTGCTGCGCGGCCGGGCGGGCATCTCGGTCCGGTCGACGCCGAACAGCGGCATCTACTTCTTCGCCATGAAGACCGATCGCGCGCCCTTCGACAATCCCGACGTGCGCCGGGCGGTGATGCGGATGGTCGATCGCGATGAACTGGTGAAGGTCGCGCTCGAGGGTGACGGTGAGGTCGCCAACGACGTCTTCGGCAAGGGCTCCCAGTACTACGCCGAATTGCCGCAGCACACTTACGATCCCGATGAGGCGGGGCGATTGCTGAGCCGCGCCGGTGTGCGCGATCTGTCCTTCGATCTGTTCACCGCGCCGGTGGATTTCGGATTCGTCGAAGCGGCAAGGCTTTTCGCCGACCAGGCCGCGAAATGTGGTGTGCGGGTGAACGTCGTCATCGGCTCCAAGGACAGTTACTACGCCGATGCGTTGAAGACCGGCCAGCTCACGATGGGCCAGTCCGGTCCGCTGGCCATTCCCAACCATTTCGCCTCGCGGCTGCTCACCACCGCGCCGCAGAACCGCACGAAATGGGCCGATCCGGAATTCGACGCGCTGTACGCCAGGGCGCAGGCGACCCCGACCGTCGAGGGCCGGACCGCGATCTATCGCACGATGCACGAAATCCTCTACGACCGTGGCGGATTCGTCTTCTTCGGCAGTACACACTGGAATACCGCCGCGCGCGACGGATTCCGCAATACTCCTGCCGCGGTGCCGAATTCGCACGAGTGGGCGCGTTTCGACAAGGTGACCGCGTGAGACCCGGAATCGGGCGCAGCGTGGGCGTGGTCCGGTGACCTCACGCTTCGTCCTGCGGCGGAGCGTGATCGGGATCGGGCAACTCGTCGTACTGCTGGTGCTGGTGTTCGTGCTGTCGCTGCTGCTGCCCGGTGATGCCGCCGACGTGCGGAGCAACGACATCCTCGGCCCCGATCAGCGGGCTGCGGCCCGGCACCTGCTCGGACTGGATGTCGCACCGGCACAACGCTTCACGAACTGGCTCGGGCATGCGGTGACGGGCGATTTCGGGGTGTCCTACGCCAGCGGTCGCGATGTCGGGAGTCTGATCGCGCAACCGTTCCTGATGACGGGTCTGGTCGCCGTGCTCGCACTGGCGCTGCTGGTGCCCGTCGCGGTGACGGCCGGATTCGCCGCCGGGCTGCGGCCGGGTTCGGTGCGCGATCGGGTCATCACCTCGATCAGTATCGGCCTGGATTCGATACCGGATTTCGTGCTGGCGGTGCTGTTGGTGACCTATGTGGCGGTGGATCTGCGGCTGCTGCCCGCGACGTTCGTCGGCACTGATCCGCACACCGTGCTGACTCGGCCCGAATATCTGGTGTTGCCGCTGATCGTGATGGTCGCCCGGGTGGCCGCGCCCCTGGTGCGTTTGGTGCGGTCCGGTGTGGTCGACGTACTGGACCAGCCGTATGTGCGGCAGGCGCGTCGGCTCGGGGTACGGCGCGGATCGCTGCTGATCCGGCACGTCGCGCCGAACGCGCTGGGACCGGCGCTCCAGGAACTGGGTCGCACCGGCGACGGACTGCTCTCGGGCGTGCTGATCGTGGAGGCGGTGTTCGTGATGCCCGGGGTCGCTTCCGAGCTGATCGGGGCGATCGGCAATCGGGATGATCCGGTGATTCTGGCGATCGTGCTGATCACGGGTGTGCTCGCGATCGTGGTCAATCTCGGGATCGATCTGCTGGGTGGCCGGATGGTGCCGCGTTCCCGCGAAGGTGTCGGCGGGTGAGTGTGCGGCGGTGGTTCGCGTTGTCGTTGGTCGTCGTGCCCTTGCTGATCGCGGTGGTCGGGCCCGCGTTCACCGGGTCGGTGCCGAGTGCGCGGCAGGCGCCGTTCGGTCCGTCGTCGTGGTCGCCATTCGGAACCGACCGGCTCGGTCGCGACGTGCTCGCTACGGCCCTGGTCGGTGGGCGCACCTTTCTCCTGGTGGCCGCTCTGACCGTAATCGGTTCCTACACAGTGGGATTCGTGATCGGTGTGGCTGCTGCCGCGGCATCGCGCGCTTGGCTCGACGAATTGCTGATGCGGCCGATGGACGTGCTGTTGTGTCTGCCTTCGCTGCTGATCATCATGGTGGCCGCGTTGCGCACGCGGGGGTCGGTGGTGGCGATCGCCGTTGCCATCGGTATCGCGCTGGTCGCGCCGATCGCTCGTTTCGTGCGGATGGCAGCGCGTCCGGTCGTGCACGGTCCGGTGATGGACGCGTTGCGGATGCAGGGGGAGAGTCGACGCTATCGATACGTGAATTACACTGTGCGCGAGATGATCCGGCCGATCGCGGCGGATGTCGGGGTGCGGTTCACCGCCGCCGTGTACATTCTGGCGTCCGCGAACTTCCTGGGGCTGGGTTTCGACACCACCTCGACCGACTGGGCTGTCTCGGTCGCAGCGAACAAGGATGCGTTGACCATCGCGCCCTGGTCGGTCGCCCTGCCCGCCGGGCTGATCGTGCTGCTGATGATCGGGGTGAATCTGCTGTGTGACGATCTGCTCGCCGATCCGCGCACGGTCGCGATGCGTGAATCCGGGCGGGTGAGTCGGGGTGAATGAGGCTGGCGGAGTGCTTGTTTCGCTCGGCGGAGTGCGAGTGTGCGCCGGGGATTCAGTGTTGGTGGAGGATATTGATCTAGAGGTTCGGGCGGGGGAGATCCTGACCCTGTTCGGGCCGTCGGGAGCTGGGAAGACGACCATCGCATGTGTGCTCGCCGGTATCGATCGGCCCGAAGTTGCTGTGTCCGGTGAGATCCGACGCGGCAACAGCACGCGCATCGGATTCCTGCCGCAGTATGCCGCGGCGACCCTGAACCCGGCGCGGCGCATCGGTGCGGCCCTGGGTGAGCTGGTGGGATTGCATCATGCTCGGCCGGAACGGCGGCGGGATCGGCGGGCCCTGCGCCGAGAGCTGGTGGCACAAGCTCTTTCGGCCGCGGGTTTCCAGGATGACGCTGGCGACCGCATCACCAGGCGGTTCCCCCACGAGTTCTCCGGCGGTGAGCGCGCCCGGCTGGCACTGGCCCAGGTGCTGGCGTGTGAACCCGATGTCGTGGTGGTCGACGAGCCGACCGTGGGGCTGGACCCGATCGCGCGGGCCGCACTGTTGAGCGGGCTGGTGGCGTTGCGGCGGTCCGGGAAGGCGGTGGTACTCGTCACCCACGACCGGCTCGCCGTAGCGCAGATCAGTGACCGGACGGTATTCGCGCGCCGGGGTCGGCTGGTTGAGGACGAGCCAGCCGACCCGCCCGCATCGGCGAGGCCCGCACGATCGCCGGTCGGTGAACCTGTACTGCGGGTGCGCAATGTCTCTGTGACGCTACGTAATTCGGCCATTCTCCACGAGATCGATCTCGACCTGCGACGCGGCGAACTGGTGGGCATGATCGGAGCCTCCGGCGCGGGCAAGACGACGATCGCACGTTGCGTCGCGGGCCTGGTGGGTCCGAGCGCCGGTTCGATCGAACTCGACGGCGATCCGATCCCGGTGCTACGCAAGCGTTCTCGCGCCCAGATCGCCGCCGTCCAGTACGTATGGCAGGAATCCGCGGCCTCCTTCGAACCCCGCCGCACGGTCCTGGACCAGGTCGCGGCCACCGCCGTACGCCTACGCGGACTCGACTGGGCCGCCGCACGCGAACAGGCCGCCGAAACCCTGCACAATCTCGAGATCACCGCCGACCAGGCCGCCCGCCACCCGACCGCACTCTCCGGCGGCCAACTGCAACGCGCCGCCCTGGCCCGCGCCCTACTGGCCCACCCCCGAGTCCTGATCTGCGACGAGATCACCACAGCCCTGGATCATCCACTGGCACAACGCATCCTGACCCATCTCGACCGAATCCGCCACAACACCGGCACCGCGGTCCTACTCATCACCCACGACCCCGCCACCCACCTGAACCGCGCCGACCGCCTGACCATGGTCTCCAACGGCCGCATCCTCGCAACCGGCACACCCCAGGATTTGCTCGCGGCCCGACCCGCCCAGAACTGGCCCGCCTACTGGCCGTAGAAACCCCAGCCCAGCTGAACCGCTAACGCTCGTTGTGCCCGGCATGCGGTGTCCAGCACTTGCCGACGTCGGCCCATCTGGCTGCTGCGGAAGCTCAGGTGAAATTGGGCGCTGTGCCGTCGACTCGCTGTGGAACCCCAGCCCTGCTGAATCGCTGGCGCCCGTGCGGCCCGGTATACGGTGCTCAGTGCTTGCCGATGTCGGTCCGCGTGGAAACTCGGGTGAAGTTGGGACACTGTGCCGTCTACTCGCTGTGGAACCCTAGCCCTGCGAACCGCTGACGCCCGTTGCGACCAGACATGCGGTGCTCGGCACTTGCCGATGTCGGCCGATCTGGCTGCTGCGGAAACTCGGCGCAGTTGGGGCGCTGACAAACGGCCCGATGTGCCGTTCGAGGTACATGGCGCTCGCCGGTCTGCTTTCCATGGCAACTTGCCGATGTAACTGGGCCGGACATCGATTCGGTGGCGGTTCGACACTTCCCGGCACACGCCCGTGCCGATTCGCCTGCTGGCGCTGGCGACTCCGGTGCGGCTGGACTGCCGACAATCGGCTCGTCGGTGGATCGGCGCGGCGTTTGTGGCCGAGCCGAACACTCGGCGAGTTTTCCGATCAGGCGGCGTCGTCGGGGAGGTCGGCGGGGGTCATGCCGGGCGGACCGAGGATGATATCGCCCTGTTCAGCGGTGATTTTGTCGAACAGGGCGAGGTCCCATTCGGTGTCCGGGGTTGCTTCGGACCGAGGGGTACCGGCTCGGCGGATGAGGTCGACGAAGTACGCGGGAGAACTCATGGTCAGGGTTCGCGCGCCTTCGGGACCGGCCTCGATCGTGTGCGCCGTGTTCATCGTGATGGTGTAGAAATCGCCCGGGCCCAAGGTGTAGGTGTCGGTGCCAGCCCATACGGTCAGTGCGCCCTCGATGACCCAGATGCGTTCCTCGTAGCGAGTGTGCTTGTGCAGCGGGGTGTTCGAGCCCGGCGGCAGGGTGATGTCGGCCAGATCGTGGCGGCCGTCGGTTTCCTCGGGGGCGGTGAGGACGGTCAGGCTCAGGTGCGTGCCGAGAACGAACCGGCGGTCGAGGGCCGGTGCGGGCGGGGCGGGAAAATCGGTCATTGAGATTCCGTTCGGTACTCGTGAGTGTTGTTGCGTTGCGCGGGTTTTCGCTACCGAAGTCTGAATCGGATAGCGCGGTCGCGGTATCGGTCAGATGACGCAGTCGGTGACGTAATACGAACCCGTCGGGATGTCGGCCTGCGCTCCGGGCTCTCGACAACAGGCTTGGCGCGGGTGGCGGATTCCAGATACGGATCGGCTGAATACGGGAAGCGCGCCAGCGCCGGATTGCCGATCGTGGATACGTGAGTGCGATTCGGGAAGTGCTGCGGGCGCGGGATGTCGGTGACGGGATCGGGCATTGGCGGCGGATGCGGGTCTGGGCGGCGGCGCATGCGGTCGATGATTTCTATCAGGGGCTCGTGCCCGCCGCGGTGCCGTATTTCGTGTTGGAGCGGCATTTCGGTTATGTCGAAGCGTCCGGGCTGGCGTTGGCCGCGACGTTGGGCAGTGCGTTGCCGCAGGTCGGGATAGGTCTGCTGGCGGATCGTCGGCGGTTGCGGTGGATGGCACCGGTGGGCGTGGGGCTGGCGGGTGTCGGGACCGGGCTGTCGGGGCTGGTGCCGAGTTATCCGCTGGTGTTCGGGTTGCTGCTGCTGGCCGGGTTCGGGATCGCGATGTTCCATCCGCCCGCCGGACGCGATGCCCGCCGCGCGGCTGGGGGGAGCGCGACGGCGATGAGTTACTTCGCGGCCGGCGGCAGCGTCGGATTCTTCGTCGGACCGGCACTGGTCACACCGGCGCTGGACACCCTGGGCATCGGCGCGACCGCGCTGTTCATCCCGCCCGCGGTTCTGATGGGATTCATCCTGTTCCGCCGGAACGGCCGGAGCGCGCACGCCGCGACCAGCAGAATCGTGCGCGGCGGCCGGGACCGGATCGGGCTGTTCGCGGGGCTCACCGCGGTCGAGGTGGTGCGCTCGACCATCTCGACGGGACTGAACACCTTCATCTCGCTGTACTGGATCCGGCATCTGGGCGCGAGCAGCGCCCTGGGCGGCCTCGCGCTGACACTCGAACTCGGCGGCGGCGTGCTGGGCACACTGCTGGGCGGCGGGCTGGCGGACCGGATCGGGATGGTGCGCACGGTGCAGATCGGCAATGCGGCCATGCTGCCCGCGCTGTGGCTCATGCTGACCTGCCACGACAAGTACGCCGCGCTGCCGCTGGCATTGCTCGTCGGGTTGATCTCGAACATCCCGTTCGCCGTGCTGATCAAACTCGGCCAGGACTATCTGCCGAGCCGCCCCGGAACCGCCGCCGGGGTGACGCTCGGGCTCGCGGTGAGTGCGGGCGGCTTGTTCATGCCGTTGCTGGGATTGGTTGCGGGACACCATGGTCCGCGCGGTGCGCTGATGGTGCTGGCGACGGTTCCGGTGCTTGCGATCGCCATGTCGACGGTGCTGCGGGAACCGGCACCGTCGAGCGTGACCGGCAATTCCACCCTGGCGGATGCACCGTATTCTGAACAGCGATGATTGCGATCCGCCATACGCCGGTTGCGCCGACGACGTCCTATGCCCGCGAGGGCGGGGACGTCATCGATCGTCACCGCCACGACGACCATCAGCTGATCTACGTCAGCTCCGGCGTCCTGGCGATCCACACCGAACACGGTTCCTGGATCACGCCGAACGACCGGGCCCTGTGGATTCCGGCGAACACCTGGCACGAACATCGGTTCTACGGCCGCAGCCGATTTCACGCGGTCGGCTTCCCCGCGCGGGGGAGCGCCCCGCTGCTGGATGTGCGGACCCCGACGATCATCGCCGTCGACGCCCTGGTCCGGGAGGTGCTCATCGCCCTCACCAGCCCGACGCTCACCACCACCGAAACCCGGCACCTGCGGGCGGTGCTGCGGGACCGGCTGCACCGGGTCGCGGAACAGCCGTTCACCCTGCCCGTGCCGCGAGATATCCGGCTGGCCAACGCATGTCGTCTGGTGGAGGCCGATCTGAGCGTGCCTCGCACCCTCGCCGATGTGGCCCGCGACGTGCACACCGGCGAACGCACCCTGTCCCGCCTGTTCCGCACCGAATTCGCCATGACCTACCCGCAATGGCGAACGCGCACAAGGGTTTTCGCCGCGATGGTGATGCTCGCCGAGGGCGCGGCGGTCACCGATACCGCGCACGCCTGCGGCTGGGCGACCACGAGTGCGTTCGTGCACACCTTCGCCCAGACGATGGGCACGACTCCGGGTGCGTACCGCGCGGGCATGCGCGCCGAGCGGGACTGAACGCCTCCGGGGTCGTGCCACGATCACGCGGCGGTGGTCTGCGCCTCGGTCGTCTCCCGCGCGGGTTCGCGGGTGCCGAACAACATCAGCCCCGCGCCGAGCAGCGCCAGCACCACCATGACCACGAATCCGCTGGCGAACGTCCCGGTGCTCTGCACGATGAACCCCATCACCAGCGGCGCGACCACACCCGAGAGCGCGAAGCAGGCGTCGGCGAATCCGGCGGCGGTGCCGGGCTGGCTCGGCTCGGCGTCGATCGCGGCCACCCACCAGATGCCACCGGTGACGAACCCGCAGCCGACACCGATCGAGATGAACACCACGGCCGTGACCAGCGAGGGCGCGGACACGATCGGAATCAGCGCGGCCCCGGCCAGCAGCAGCGCGATACCCATGATGGTGAAGCGACTGCGAATCTTTCCGGTGCGGGCATACACCTTGTCGACCAGCACACCGCCGATGAGCGCGCCGACCACACCCGCGGCCCACGGCGCGACGGTGAACGCGCCGACCTGCTTGACGCTCAAATGGTATGAGGTGGACAGGTATTCGGGCAGCCAGTACATGAACGCCCAGAAGATGTAACCCCAGGCGAAGTAGCCGACGCCGACGATCCACAGATTGCGGTTGGTGAGGATCCGCCGCCAGTTCACCTTCTCCTGACGTTCGGAGGTCTCCTCGGCCAGCTGCCCGGATTCGATGTACGCGCGTTCCGCCGCCGACACGCGCGTGGTGGCCGCCGGTGTGTTGTACAGCAGCCCGATCGCGACCAGCGCCCACAGCACCCCGAGCCCGGCCAGCACCCAGAACATGCCGCGCCAGCCCAGACCCGCGATGAGCTGGGTGACGATCGGCCCGCCGATCAGCAGACTGCCCGATACCGCGACGCCGCCGACCAGCGCCAGCGCGAAACCGCGCTCCACACTCGGCAGCCAGCGGCTGATCACCCGGGTCGCCGCGGGGAAGCAGGGCGCCTCGCCCGCACCGAGCACGATGCGGATCAGCAGCAGTCCGGTGAAACCGCCGGAAATCGGCGTGACGGCGGTGGCGACCGACCAGAACACCATGCCCACCAACAGAATTCGGCGGGGCCCGAATTTGTCGACCAGCGGACCGGCGAGAAATGCGAACACCATGTATCCGATGGAGAACGCGGAACTGATGACGCCGTAATCGGCGTGGTCGATGCCGAATTCGGCCTCGAGGGGTTTCACCGCATACGACACCGCGCTGCGATCGATGTAATTGATGATGACGAGCACGACGATCATTGCGACCGTGGCCCAGCGGAAATGTTGGCGCATGGTGGTTACCTCATCGTCCACCGTTCCGGCTGGCGGAACTTATTGAATAAAAGGTGCTGAAACTATGTGTCATAAATTGTTTCGGCACAGCGTTTTCGCGTAACTACCCCGTGAATTCGGGAAATTGTGCGGATTATGTTCCGCTGACGGGAACACTTGGGAGAATGTCGTTCACCGCGCCGCCCGAGGGCAGCCGCCAGATCGCCTCGGCGAGCCGGTCGGCGGTCTCGGCGGGAACAGCGCGCGTGGCGTTCGAGGTGAATTTCAGCGTGAGTTCCCGCTCGGACAACGGGTTCGCCGGGCCGCCGCGATTCTGCGAAATCCGTTCCGTGCGTGTGGTTCCGTCGTCCAGGTGCGCGGTGAGCACGGCGGGGAACTGCCGGGGGAAGATCCGGGTGCATTCCGGATCGGCCACCACATTCACCTTGTCCGCGATCGCCAGTCGCGCCGGATCCCGGACGGCGGCATCGGTGAAATCCTCGTGGAACACCCCGAGCCCGCCGCCGCCGAGCAGCGCCGCGGCCACGGTATACGGGCCGCTGAACGCCCCGTGATAGCCCGAACGCGGCCGCCGCTTCTCCTCGATCGGCTCGCCGATGGTGCGCAGCACCGGTTCGGGCACACCGAGAGTCAGTTCGGTGATCCGCGCCGGATCGATCCCCGCCCGCCGCAACCGCAGCGCGGCGTCCACGCCCGCATGGGTGAAGTGATTGCACGGATAGGGTTTGAAGAAGATGCCCGGCGTCTCCCAGCGCTCGCCGAGACCGCGGGTGACCTGCTCGATATCGAATCGGTCGCCGCAGAACGCCTGGAGGAAGCCGAAACGCCCCTCGAGGACCGTGGGCGGCCCGGTGAGCCCGTGCTGCGCCATCTGCGCGGCGACCACACCCGCGTGCGCGGCCCAGCCGCAGTGGATGCGTTTGACGGTGCCACCGGTGCGATTCGCCTCGATCACCCCCGAACCCATGCTGCACGCGATGCCGATGGCCGAGGTGATCTGCTCGGCGTCCAGGCCCAGCAGCATGCCCGCGGCGACCGCGGCGCCGACCGCGCCGCAGATCGCGGTGGCGTGCTGGCCGCGGTCGAAGAACACCGAATTCGCGTTCTCCTCGTCGTAGCCGGCCATCCCCAGGCGGCAGGTGACCTCGATGCCGACGGTCGCGGCGTCCAGGAAGGACGGCCCGCTCGCGCCGGTGCGTTCGGCGACCGCGAGGGCGGCGGGGATCACCGCCGAGGACGGATGCAGGACCGAGGGCAGGTGGGTGTCGTCGAAATCCAAACTGTGCGCGAGGGTTCCGTTGACCAGGGCGGCCGAGGGGGCGGGGAGCTTGTCCGCGATGCCCAGGGCGGTGCCGGCCGGATTGCCGCCCCAGTCGGCGACCACGGCGCGCACCACCTCGGCGGGTTTCTCGCCGAGTGCGGCCAGGCAGTTGCCCAGCAGGTCCAGGACGCGTCCGGCCAGATCGGTGCGCAGGTCGGCGGACAGGCCGTCGGCGTGGACGCGGGCGGCCAGTGCGCCGAGTTGTTGTGCGGGAGTGGGGGTCACGCGCCCACCACCGCGACCGGGCGGATCGGGGAGCCGGTGCCGCCGACGATGCGCAGCGGGGCGACCACGAACAGGAATTCGGCCAGTCCCTCGGCGGCGACCGCTTCCAGGTTCAGATGTTCCATGATGTAGATTCCGTTCTCCACCAACAGAACTCGGTGCACAGGCAGTTCGCGGTGTCCGGCCCCGGCGGGGATCTGCTCGTAGGCGGTGGTGTCCGCGCCGGTGGCGACGACGCCGCGGGCGGCCAGCCACGAGGCGGCGTCGACGGTCAGGCCCGGGACGCCGGTGTCGTGGCCGAGATACGTTGCGGCGTCGTCGAAATTGCGTGCCCAGCCGGTGCGCACCAGGGCGACGTCACCGGCCTCGGGTGTGACTCCGGCGCGTTCGGCCGCGGCGATCAGATCGGCTTCGGTCACCCCGTAACCCGGCTCGAGGGTGTCCACGCCCTTGGCGCCCGCCACGTCCAGCAGCACGCCGCGGGTGATCATGGGCGGGATCTTCTCGGTGCCGTGTTCGCTGAATTTCCCTCCGCGCTGGGCGGATTCGGCGTCGACGTCGCCGTGCAGCTTGCCGTTGTGGCTCACGTGCGAGAGGGAATCGATGTGGGTGCCGACGTGGCCGCCGGTGATGATCACCTCGTTGCTCGCCGAACCGCCGTCGGGGCGCATCATGTCCCCGTGGCGGCGGGCGAGTGTCATGCGGAAGCCGGGGTGGTTGGGGGAGCAGGGCATCCCGGTGAACAGTGGCTGGCCCAGTTCGATCGTGCGCAGTCCCTGCGCGACGGCCTGGAGCAGGGTACCGGTGACGGCGTTCATGATGTGGTTCCTCGGGTGTCGGGGCTGGTGGATGGTCGTTCGACGTCGAACTGCTCGGTGAGGTCGAGCACCCAGCGGCTGCGGGCGACGACGGCCGGGTCGACGAAGCGACCCTGATCGTCGAGCCAGGCGGCGGAATCCTTGCCGTGCAAGGAGTTCAGGAGTCGGCGGGCGTCGTCGATCTCGGTGTGGCTCGGGGTGAATACGGCGTTGACGGGTTCGATCTGTTTCGGGTGCACGACCGAGCGGCCGAAGAAGCCGCGGTCGCGGGCGGTGGTGCTGTCGGTGACGAGTCCGTGCAGGTCCGCGACGTCGGTCCAGACCGCGTGCGGCGGGCTGGGCAGACCGGCCGCGCGGTTGGCCGTGACCACGCGCTGCCGTGCCCACTCCAGCGCGGTGCTGTCGCGGACCCGCAGGTCGGCGAGTAGATCGGCCTCGCCGAGGGAGACCGAGGCGACCAGCGGATGGCAGGCGGCCAGCCGGAACGCGTGCTCCACGGCCAGCGCCGATTCCACGAGCAGATGCAGGGGAGCCGCGAGGCGGTCGGCGATGCGCGCGACGGCATCGGGGTCATCGCATTTGGGCACCCGGATTCCGGCGATCTCGTATTCGGCGAGGGCCTCGATATCGCTGTCGCCCCAAGGGGTTTCGGGCGAATTGATCCTGATCCACAGTGGTTTGGGCCAGGGCTGTGACACCGCGGTGACGGCGTTCGCGCGGGCGGTCGCCTTGTGCGGCGCGGCGACCGCGTCCTCGAGGTCGTACACCACCGCGTCGGCCGGGCCCGCCATCGCCTTCACGAGCAGTTCGGGCCGATGCGCCGGAACATACAGCCAGCTGCGCGCCTTGCCGATCACGCCACACCCTGCTCACGCAGTTCGCTCAACCGCTGTTCGCCGACGCCGAAGCGGGCCAGGATCTCCGCGGTGTGTTCGCCGAGTCTCGGTCCGGTGGAACGGATTTCGCCGGGGGTGTCGCTGAGCCGGAACGGGATGTTGGGCATCCGCAGCGTGCCCAGTTCCGGATCCTCGATGCGCAGCACGCTGCCGAGTGCGGCGTACTGCGGATCGGACATGATGTCCGCGGCGGTGTAGATCGGGGCGACCGCGGCCTGTGCCTCCTCGAAGGCGCTGACCACCTCGTCGCGTCCGCGCGCGGCGATCCAGGAACCCACCGCGTCGTCCAGTTCGTCGGCGTGTTCGGCGCGGGTGCGTCCGGCCGCGAACCACGGCTCCTCGATCAGTTCCGGCCGCCCGACCAGGCGCATCACGCGTTCGGCGATGGACTGGGCGCTGGTGGAGACCGCGACCCAGCTGCCGTCGCTGCACTGGTAGGTGTTGCGCGGTGCGTTGTTGGTGGAGCGGTTGCCGGTGCGCGGTTGCAGCACGCCGAGTTGGTCGTAGGCGGTGATCTGCGGGCCCAGCACGGTGAGCAGCGGTTCGATGATCGCCATGTCCAGGATCTGGCCGCGGCCGGTGGCGTGCCGGGCGTGCAGGGCGGTCATGATGCCGAATGCGGTGGTCAGCGCGGCGACGCCGTCGGCGAGGCCGAACGGCGGCAGGGTGGGCGGGCCGTCCGGTTCGCCGGTGAGCGCGGCGAATCCGCTCATGGCCTCGGCGAGCGTGCCGAAACCCGGTCGGGTGGCGTAGGGGCCGAACTGGCCGAATCCGGTGACCCGGGCCAGGATCAGGCCCGGATTGTCCTGTGCGAGAACGTCATAGCCCAGTCCCCAGCGTTCGAGGGTGCCCGGACGGAAGTTCTCGATGATGACGTCGGCGTCGGCGGCCAGCTCGCGGAACAACCGCTGCCCCTCCGGTGACCCGAGATAGAGCGTGAGCGATTTCTTGTTGCGCCCCAACATCTTCCACCACAGCCCGATGCCGTCCTTACTGGCGCCGTGGGTGCGGGACGGATCGCCGCGCGGATGTTCCACCTTGATCACCTCGGCCCCGTGATCCCCGAGCAGGGTCGCGGCCATCGGCCCGGCGAACAGGGTGGCCACATCGAGCACCTTGATCCCGGCCAATGCTTGCACAGACATCTGAATTCCCTTCGTACAGCGGTGTTCTCAGCCGCCATGACCCATGCGGCGGGAGATGCGCCCGGCGGTGTCCACCACGCGCGGCGCGATCTTCTCGACGAATTCCTCGGTGACCCGGTAGCGCGGCCCGCACACCGAGATCGAGCCGATCACCTCGCCGGTGATGCCGAAGACGGGCGCGGCCACCGAACCCGCGTCGGCCTGACGTTCGCCGCCCGACTGCGCGAAACCGCGGGCGCGCACCTCGTCGAGTTCGGCGGCCAGGGAGTCCGGATCGGTGACGGTGCTCGCGGTGAGCGCGGGGAGCGGTTCGGCCAGGGCGCGGCGGCGCGCGTCCTCGGGCAGGAAGGCGAGCATGCATTTGCCGGAACTGCCCGCGTGCAACGGGAAACGGCGGCCCAGTTCGACGGTCATCTTGATCTCGTGGGTGCCCTCGACCTGGTCGAGGTAGATCCGGCCGTCGGGGACCAGGGCGGTCAGCGTCGCGGTCTCGCCGGTCTCGTCGCGCAGTGCCCGGAGCAGGTCCAGTGCGCTGGCGCGCAGATCCGAATCGCGAAATGCCCTGGCCCCCAGGGCTGTTGCCGCCGCGCCGAGCCGGTACTGCCGAGTTTCGGGATCCAGCACGACCATGCCGCGGGTGGCGAGTGATTGCAGGATGCGATGCACCACCGCCTTGCTCAGGCCGAGTTCGCGCGCGATCGCACTGACCCCGAGCCGGGACGGCCCGTCGGTGAACAGCAGCAGCACGTCTGCGACGCGTGCGGCGGCCTCGGTGCCCGGCGTGGGCTCGGTCATGGCTCTCCCGGAGGTCGTACCGTTCAGCGGAACGGCTCGAATACTGTCGTCTTCCAGCAAAGCATCAGGTATGGCACTGCTGTCAAGTGTGTCTTTTCGGATTTACGGCCAGCGGTTGACGTTTAGTCAGGCTAAGTGTCAGGATCGAAGGCATATGCAGTGGTCCGCTGAGCGGTACAGCTGAAATTCTGGAAGGCGGTGAAGGTCGGTCATGACCTGTTCGGTTACCGAATCCGTGACGGCGCTGGGGACCTGGGTGTCCGAATTGCGTTGGGAGACCGTGCCCGAGCCCGTCGCCGAGCGGTTGGGCACCGTCCTGTTAGATGTGCTGGCCGCCAATGCGGTGGGTGCGCGGACCGAGGGGCAGCGTGCGCTGCGGGCCGCGTGGCCCGCGCCGACGGGGCACAGTCCGGTGGTCGGCGGGGGTGCGCTGACCGATCCGGTCACCGCGGCCTGGCTCAACGGTCCCGCGACGGTGTGTCTGGAGTTGGACGAGGGCAACAAGTACGCCAAGGGGCATCCGGCGGCGCACGTGTTTCCGGCGGTTCTCGCCATGGCTGCCGAAAACGATGCTGCCGGAACGGATCTGGCGGCGGCGCTGCTGGCCGGTTACGAGGTGGCCGCGCGGTTCGGCCGGGCCACCTCGCTGCGGCGGGGTACGCATCCGCACGGGAACTGGGGTGTGGCCGGTGCCGCGGCGGGGTGCGCCCGCCTGCTGGGGTTGGATGCCGAACGTACTGCGGCGGCGATCGATGCCGGGTCCGGGTTGCCGGTGGCCGGGCATTTCGCCGCGGCATTGGACGGCAATCCGGTGCGTGATGCCTGGGTGGGGGCGGCGAACGCGTCCGGGATTGCCGCGGCTCGGTTCGCGCTGGCCGGTGCGGCGCGCAATACCGGGACCGCCGCGCGTTCGCTGGGGGAGTTGCTCGGGACTTTCGCGCCGGAGGAATTGAGTCGGGAGTTGGGGACCCGGTTCGATATCACCGGAAATTATTTCAAGCGGCATTCGTCGTGTTCGTACACGCATCCCGTGGCGGATCTGCTGATCGATGCCCGTACCGCGTTGTTCGGCGCGGAGCCCGACGTAGCCGAAATCGCCGCTGCGACAGTCGGAATCGATGTGCGGACGCATGCTCTGGCCGCCGGGCTCGATCGGACGACGTGGCACAACCAGTTGTCCGCGATGTTCTCGGTGCCGTTCGTCGCGGCCACCGCCCTGCTGCACGGCGAGGTCACGCCCCGCTATACCGAACTCCTGCCCGACGACGCCCCCGAGATCGCGAAAGTCGCTGCCGCAGTGCGGATGAGCGAAGCTCCCGAACTCACCACGAAACTCCCCGACAACCGCGCCGCACGGATCTCGGTACGCCTGGCCGACGGGCGCACACACACCGCCGAGACCGGAAATCCGGTCGGCGACACCGACTTCCGGCCCTTCGACCGCGACCGGCTCGCCGCGCTGTTCACCGGGCTGCTCGACCGGACCACAGTGCGCACGATCGGCGCGGTCGTGGACGGGATGATCACCGCTCCCGGCGCCCGCGCCCTGCTCGCCCCGCTCGCCGCATGACCGTTCCATCGCACGAAGGAGTCCTGATGCGCCGTATCTTCTCGGTGACGCCGATCCACGTCGACCAGGAGGAACTGGACCGCCGACGCCGCCGCTACGACGAGCTGGCCCCCGCCGGCATCACCGTGGAGCTCGTGGACGCCGGACCTTCCGCTCCAACCCAACTGGCCAGCGCCGATGACCTGCGGGCCTCGGAAAAAGCCGTCGCCGCCGCGTTCGCCACCGCCGAGGGCTACGACTTCCGGATGCCGGACTGCGTACTGGATCCGGGCGTACCCGCCGGAGACCGCGGCATGTTGCAGGTCGTCGTGGAGCGGCTCGTCGCCGACGGCCACCGGGTCGCGGCCGTCACGCGCAATCAGGTGATCGCCGACGAACTGACCCGCAAGGTCCGCGAATATGGTTGCGGCGACGCATTTCTCGGTGTCGCGGTGCTGGACTTGGAGCTGAGCGCGGTAGCCGACGGCGCTCGCTGGAACGCCGCGATGCGATCCGCGCTGGAGGATCTGTCGGCCCGGGGCGCGACAGCGGTGATCAACGGTTGCTCCGCGGTTGACGTCGAGCACACCGAGGGCGGACCGCTCGTCGTCGATCCGGTCGCTGACGCCCTGCGACTGCTGGCAGGTCAGGCATGAGCGGTCGGCGTCGGAATCCGCAGTCGAGCGTTGCCGTGTCGTGCGCTGAACCAGGCCGCATCATGAGTTCCCCAGGGCGAAAACAGAATTGGATCATTTCGGTTCGGGCCGCGGAGGGCGCGGTATGAGCGAGGTCGATCTGGTCGTGGCCGGGGCGGGTGGTGGGCTCGCCGGGGCGCTGCGTGCAGCTGAATTGGGTGCGCGGGTGCTCGTCGTGGAGGCGAACGAGCATTATTTGCGCGGCAACAATACGTCGATGTCGACCGCGATGATTCCGGGTGCGGGGTCGCGGTGGCAGCGCGCTGCCGGGATCGAGGACTCGCCGGAGAAATTCCTCGGCGATATCGCGGCGAAGACGCACGGCGACTTCGCGAAACCCGTCGCCGAGGCGTTGGCCGGGATGAGCGCGGAGTTGGTCGAATGGTTGGGTGATCACGTCGGGCTGCCGATCGAATTGCCGACCGATTTCGACTATCCGGGGCACAGTGCGCAGCGGGTGCACTCGATTCCCGGGCGGCACGGCGCACGGCTGTTGCGGCACCTCGCCGACGCGGTGGCGCGGGAGCCGCTGATCGATACGCTCGTTCCCGCTCGGGTCACTGCGGCACGACGCACAGGTGAGGGTCTGCTGGTCACGGTGTCCTATCCGGACGGCCGTGCGGAGGAGATCTCCACGGGCGCACTTCTGTTGGCCACCAACGGTTATGGCGCGAATCGGGATCTGGTCACCGAACATCTGCCGGAGATCGCCGGGGCCGAATACCACGGCAGCGAATACTCGACCGGGGATGCGCTGCGCATCGGCGCGAACTTCGGTGCGGCGTCGTCCTATCTGGACGCCTACCAAGGCCACGCCGGACTGTCCGCCGAGGCACGCACGCTCGTCACCTGGACCATAGTGATGCACGGCGGCTTCGTGGTCGCCGCCGACGGCCGCCGGTTCGGGGACGAATCCACCGGCTATTCCGAGTACGCCGCGATCCTGGCCGGGCAGCCGGGTGCCTCCGGTTGGCTGATCTACGATGAGCGAATCCACGGTGCCACAATGGCTTTCGGAGACTACGTCGACGTCGTGAACAGCGGCGCGGTGCGGCACGGCGATTCGGTCCAGGAACTCGCGAACACGATCGGCGTTCCCGCGACGGCGCTCGCCGCCGAGTTGGTCGAGGCATCCGCTGTCGCTCGCGGTGACGAGCAGCGAGATCGCTTCGGCCGCACCAGATTCGAACAACCACTGACCGCCCCGCTGTACGCGGTGCGCATCCTGCCCGCGCTGTTCCACACCCAGGGCGGCCTGCTGGTCGACGCCGATGCCCGTGTGCTGGACGCGAATTCGGATCCGATTCCGGGCCTGTATGCCTCCGGCGGCGCGGCCGTCGGCATCTCCGGGCACGGCGCCGCCGGATATCTGGCCGGTAACGGGCTGCTGCCCGCGCTGGGCCTCGCCTACCTCGCGGCCACGCACTCGGTGGCCGAAATCCCAAGTAGTGAAAGGTAATTCATGACCAACCACGATCTGATCATCCGTAATGTGCGCGTGGTCCGGCCCGGGGTGCAGGACACTCCGCTCGCGGATATCGCGGTGCGCGACGGGAAGGTCACCGAAGTCGGTCCGGACCTCGACATCTCCTCGGCCCGCGAGGTCGTGGACGGCGGCGGCAAGCTGGCCTTTCCCGGTGTGGTCGACGCGCACCAGCACTGGGGCATCTACAACCCGCTCGAGGAGGACACCCGCACCGAGAGCCGCGCGTGCGCGCAGGGCGGGGTCACCACGTCGCTGACCTACATGCGCACCGGGCAGTACTACCTCAATCGGGGTGGTGACTATGCGGAGGTGTTCCCCCAGGTGCTCGCCGCGTCCGAGGGAAAGTCCTTCGTGGACTACGCCTTTCACCTCGCACCCATGCAGTCCTCGCACATCGCGGAGATTCCCGAGCTGATCCGCGAGCACGGGGTGAGCTCGTTCAAGATCTTCATGTTCTACGGCAGCCACGGCCTGCACGGCGCTTCCAACGACCAGAACTCGTTCCTGATGATTCCCGAGGGCGAGCGCTACGACATCGCGCACTTCGAATTCGTCATGCGCGGGGTGCAGGCGGCGCGCGAGCGGTTCCCCGAGATCGCCGATTCGATCTCGCTGTCGCTGCACTGCGAGACGGCCGAGATCATGACCGCGTACACCAAGATCGTGCAGCGGGAAGGCAAGCTGACCGGGCTCGAGGCGTACAGCGCGTCCCGGCCGCCGCATTCGGAGGGGCTCGCGGTCACCATCGCCTCCTATCTCGCGCACGAGACGCAGCTGCCGAACATCAACCTGCTGCACCTGTCCTCGGCCAAGGCGCTCGAAGCGGCCATGCTGATGGCGAAAACCTTTCCGCACGTGGACTTCCGGCGTGAGGTAACGATCGGGCACCTGCTCACCGACATCACCACCGCGGACGGTATCGGCGGCAAGGTGAACCCGCCGCTGCGCCCGCGTGAGGATGTCGAGGCGCTGTGGGAGCATCTGCTCGCCGGCGACATCAGCTGGGTGGTCTCCGACCACGCCTGCTGCAAGGAGGCCACCAAGTTCGGCGACGACCCGACCGACATCTTCGCCGCCAAATCCGGCTTCGGTGGCTGCGAATACCTGCTGGCCGGTCTGGTCGGCGAGGGTCGCAAACGCGGCCTGCCCCTGCATCAGGTCGCCGAACTCACCGCCTGGAACCCCGCCCAGCGCTACGGCCTGCACACCAAGGGCGACATCGCCCCCGGCTTCGACGCCGACATCGCCCTGGTCGACCCCGACCGCTCCTGGACCATTCACCCGGAAGACTCCGAATCCACCCAGGAATACACCCCCTTCCGCGGCCTCGAAGTCCCCTCCACGGTGACCGACACCTTCCTGCGCGGCACCCGAATCTTCGCCGACGGCAAGGTGATCGGCCACCCCACCGGCCGCTACGTCCATCGCCCCGCCACCCGCTGACCACTGCCGTCACCCGACCCGGGCGTTCGTGAGGGGACGCCCGGTCCGGGATGAATCCACCGGCGGACGGTCGGTCCTCACTACCCGCAACACACCCTGATCCGTCGAAGTCGGTCCGGTTCGTAGCTCCGTGGTCGTCGCTGCCGAGGGGAATCGCTTGGTGGCGAGCGGTGTTGCGGCGGTACTCGAATTCTGGGACGGTGTGGGTTGGGTCACATCGGTTGTGGTGGCGGTCGCGTCGGGATTCAACTCGTAGAGGAGTTCGTGTGCGTAGTTCATACACTTTTCCGGTTGTCGAGGTGGTCGGGGCGGTTCCGGCGCGGACGGCGTATCTGATCGCCAGTGGGGATCTGCGGCCGGCGGCCAATGAGATGGGGTGGCCCACGCAGGTCGAGTTGGAGCGGATCGTGGCCGAGGCGTTCGGCAGGTTCGGGTGGAATGTGGTGCGGGGCAACGAGATCGATCCGGAGACGGGGCACGGGTTCATCAGCGGTCAGCGGATGGGCCTGGACGTGTTCGCCACCATTCCGCCGGATGCGCCGTTGATCGTGGCCGAGGCGGTGTGGCAGTACAGCCATCATGTGCTGGCGGGGCTGCGCACGCACCAGGGGCCGATTCTCACCGTGGCGAACTTCGCGGGGAAGTGGCCGGGACTGGTCGGATTGCTGAATCTCAATGCGGGACTTACGAAGATGCGTAAGCCGTATTCCACGATCTGGACGGTCGACGGCACCGATGAGTGGTTCCGCGACGGGATCCGCAGCTGGATCGAGACCGGGACGATCGCGCACGACGACTCGCATGTGCGTCCGCTGCCGGAACTGCCCGCGAGCCCGGAACGGGATCTGGGTGTCGCGCTGGCCGGAAAGCTGTTGCGGGACAAGGCCATCATCGGAATCTTCGATGAAGGCTGCATGGGTATGTACAACGCGATCTTCGACGACGAGATACTCAACGCGATCGGCATCTACAAGGAGCGCCTGTCGCAGAGCGCGCTGTGGGCCGAGATGCTCACCGTGCGTGAGGATGAGGCCGCCGAGATCGGTCGCTGGCTGCTCGACGCGGGGATGACCTTCAAACTCGGCACCGATCCGCGCACCGAACTGACGCAGGACCAACTGGACCTGCAATACAAGATGTACATCGCGGCACTGCGCATCGCCGACGACTTCGGCCTCGACGCGGTCGGAATCCAGTACCAGCAGGGCTTGAAGGATCTCGCCCCGGCATCCGACCTGGTCGAGGGCCTGATGAACAATGTCGAGCGGCCGCCGGTGCGCAGCCGCGACGGGCGGCGCGTGCTGTGGGAGGGCCGCGCGATCCCGAACTTCAACGAGGTCGACGAGGGCGTCGCGGTCGACTCGCTGGTGACCAACCGCGTCTGGACGGCGATGGGCCTGGACCCGGCCACCACCCTGCACGACATCCGCTGGGGCGAGGAATACGACGGACAGTTCGTCTGGGTCCTCGAGATCTCCGGTTCGGTGCCGCCCTCGCACTTCGCGAACGGTTACGCCGACGCCGAGGGCTGGCGGCAGGGACACATGTTCTTCCCCGCGGGCGGCGCCACCATCAACGGTATCTCCAAACCGGGCGAAATCGTCTGGTCCCGTGTGTATCTCGCGGACGGACGGCTCAATGTGGACATCGGCCGCGGCACGGTGGTCGCGCTGCCGCTCGAGGAGAGCCTGCGGCGCAAGAACGCCACCAACCCCGAATGGCCGATCATGAACGCCGTCCTGCACGGGGTGAGCCGCGATCAGTTCATGGCGCGGCACAAGGCGAACCACGCCAACGTGGTCTACGCACCCGACGCCGCGACCGCCGACAACGCGCTGCTGGTCAAGGCGGCCTGCTTCGACGCGCTGGGACTCGCCGTGCACCTGTGCGGCACAACGGCTTCGGTCGCGGACTGATCCGCGGCGGCGCGAGTCGGTTGGGGCGCACCGGCTTCGGGGGATCGGCGGGCCGAAGGTGCGGCGCGGCACGGTATTATGCGGGCCGCTGTCCGCTCTCGACGATCACCCGAAGCACTCGGGCAGCCCGAGGACATCGATGCGAGGCTTGTGGTGTTGAGTTTGACCGGCGACGCGCTGTTCTACACGGTCGTCGTCACGGCCGTGGTGGCGGTCGGCGTCACCCTGGTGGGCTGGAACCGATTGCGCGGACCGCGCGCGGTGCGGTGGCTGACCCGGCTATCGATGATCGTGTGCTGTCAATGTGCCGCAGTGGTTTCCGTCGCGGTGTGGGTCAACGACGCCAACGGCCTCTACACCTCGTGGGACGATCTGCTGGGTCGCACCCGGATGCCGACGGTGACCGCCGCCGACGCCACCGAGGAACCGCCGGTGACCTTCGAGAAGGCCGGTGACCGGCTCGTCGAAACCGATTACCAGGGCCCCGAATCCGGCCTGGACGGTGAGGTATTGGTCTGGACGCCACCGCAATACGACCAGGCCGCCTACCGCGATCACCGCTTCCCGGTGATCATGCTGCTGCACGGCGTGCCGGGGAGTCCGCTGGCGTGGATCAGGGGCGGGCGCGCCCCGGAGCTGCTCGGCGCGCTGATGCGGGACGGGACGCTGCCGCCCGCGATCCTGGTGATGCCGCGCATCAATCCGGGCAGCAACACCGACTGCGTCAACGTGCCCGGCGGCGCGCAGACCGCGACCTGGCTGGCACACGATGTGCCGCGAATGATCAGCTCCCAGTTCAGAGTTCGCGCCGACGCCAAGGGCTGGGCCCTGGCCGGAGACTCCACCGGCGGCTACTGCGCGGCCAAGCTACCGCTGCAATATCCGAAGGTGTTCGCCACCGGACTCGCCCTGAGCCCCGACGACTTCCACGGCGATCCGGCCATCATCGACGATCCGGCACTGCGCGCGGCCAACGATCCGACCCAGCTGGCCGCCCGGGGCATACCGGTGTCGCTGATGGTGGTCACCAGCTCCAGCGATCCGTCCAGCAGCCCGGCCAATGCTCGCGCGCTGTTCGATGCCGCTCGCGCGCCGACCCGGGTCGCCGCACCGCTGATCCTGCCCGAAGGCGGGCACAACTGGGGCACCTGGCAGGCCACGTATCCGACCGTATTCGGTTGGGTCGGTACACATTTGCGGCCGCCGTCGGACGGTCCGCTGATGAAACAGGCGACCGCTGTCACGCACGAGAACACCACCTACGTGTGTCCGCCGGATCAGCGTTGCGCGGGGACCCGGTAGCTAGCGCGGCTGCGCCTGCGGGAGTTTGCGCAGCGTGAACGCCAGGATCAGCACGCCCAGCACCAGCGCGCCGACGTAGACCGTGACCCCCGGCCACCCGTACGACCCGTAGGCCAGCCCGCCCAGCGACCCGCCGACGCTCGACCCGAGATAGTAGCAGAACAGGTACACCGCCGGACCCTGCACGTTCAGCGTCGCCGCCCGCGGCCCGACCCAGCCGCTGGCCACCGAGTGCGCGGCGAAGAATCCGGCCGTGGTGACGATCAGCCCGATCACGACGAACACGATGTTCGACGGCAGCATCAGGGCGATCCCGGCGAGGGTGATCAGCGCGGTGACCGGCAGCATGCGTGGGCGGCCCAGCACATCGACCAGGCGACCGGCGACGGTGGAGGAGATCGACCCCGCCAGATACACCACGAAGATCAGTCCGACGACGACCGGAGCCAGCGCGAACGGCGGGCGCAGCAGCCGGAAGCCGAGGTAGTTGTAGACCGTCACGAAGCAGCCCATCAGCAGGAAGCCACAGGCGAACAGCCGGACCAGACCCGAATCGGTGAAGCAGCGTCCCACGGCCCCGGCCAGATGTCGCACCCGCGGCGGACTCGGCTCGAAATGCGCCGAGGGCACGATATTGACCCGGAACACCACCGCGCACAGCAGCGCGACCACACCCACCACCGCGAGCGCCCAGCGCCAATTCGACAGGTCCAGTACGAAACTCGCGATCAGGCGGCCCGCCATCCCGCCGATCCCGTTGCCCGCGATGTACAGGCCCATCGCGAATCCCAGTGAGCGCCGGTCGATCTCCTCGGCCAGATACGACATCGCGGTGGCCTGCAATCCGGCCAGGGCCAGACCCTGGAGGGCGCGCAGCACGAGCAGGACCGCGAAGGTCGGGCTGAATGCCTGCGCGATACCGAGTACCGCGGCCGCGAACAGCGAGGCGGTCATCATCGAGGTGCGCCCGACGACGCCGGACAGCGCCGTCAGCGGGATGACGCCCACGGCCAGGCCCGCGGTGCCGAGCGACACCGCCAGGCTCGACGCGGCCGGGGTCAGCCCGAATTGCGTACTCAACGCGGGCAGCAGCGCCTGGACGCAGTACAGCGTCGTGAAAGTCGCCAGTCCGGACGCGAACAGCGCCAGCGTGATGCGGCGGAAACCGGGGGTGCCGTGCAGATGCCGCAGCACAGTGGATTCGGAAGGCAGGGTTTTCACGTGTATCGACCGTAAGCAGTGCCGTATGATTCGTCCAATACGCAGAAATTCCGAAAACAATTCACTGGTGGATTATTGCCATGGACGACCCGCTGACCACGAACCTGCTGGCCCTGGCGCCGCGCCTGGCGCTGCTGGACGCCCTGGTCGATGAGAGCAACCTCACCCGAGCAGCCGCGATAGTGGGCGTCCCGCAGCCGACCGCGAGCCGCTGGCTCACCGAACTGGCCGAGCATCTGGGCACGCCCGTGGTCAGCCGGATCGGTCGGGGGATCCGGCTCACCCATGCCGGACAGCAGCTGGCCGAGTCGGCGCGGCGGGCGTCGGCGGAGCTGCGGTTGGGGTTGCGGGCCGCGTTGTCCGAGGCCGATCCGGAGCGCGGACACGTCTCGCTGGCCTTCCTGCACACCATGGGCGGTGTGCGTGTGCCCGAACTGCTGGCCGGATTCCGTGCCGCGCATCCGGGCGTCCGGTTCACCCTCGTGCAGGGCGCGAGCGAGGATCTGCTGCACCGGCTCAGCATCGGGGAGGCGGATCTGGTGCTCACCGCGCCGCTGCCGGTCCACGATCCGGGTTTCGAAACCTCGGCCATCGCGAAGCAGCCACTGGTGGCCGTGGTTCCGACCGGACATCCGCTGGCCGCCCGCGCTCGCGTCGGGCTCACCGAACTCATCGAGTCCGAATTCGTCTCGCTCAAACCGGGTTTCGGTTTGCGGCGCATCATCGACGACCTGTTCGCGCAGGCGGGCTGCACGCCGCGGGTCTCGTTCGAAGGTGAGGAAGCGGATACGCTGCGCGGTATGGTCGCCGCGCGTCTGGGTGTCGCGATCCTCCCGGAATCCGAGCCGCTGCCCAATCCGGGCACGATCGAAATCCCGCTGCACCCAGCGGCTTTCCGGGAGATCGGCCTGGCGTGGTCGGCGGATCGGACGTTGGCGCCGGTGGTGCGGATGTTCCGCGATTACGTCGAGAGATCGTCCGACCGCACCTGAGGTCGGAGCGCATTCTACGGCTCGGGGCGGTGGTGGCCGTTGTGAACGGGGCCAAGATCGGGTCGGGGCGGCAGGGAATGGGCTCAATCGTGCGGTGATGCGGGGGTTCGGTGTGGACCCGATGTTAGGTTCGGGGAAATCTCGAATCGATCGCTTCCCGCTGCCCGCGCGGTGTGCCGGGGAGGGGATGAGGTGACGATGTTGTCACGGTGGGGAATTCGCGTGGGGGCGATGCGCCGGGCCGGGGTGTTCGCCTGTGTGATGTTGCTGGTCGCGGGTGGGGTGTGGGGTTTGCGGGCCGCTTCCGCCTCACCGGTCACCACCGGGGTGGGCGCGTGGACCGCGACCGCGGACGGGCCGCAGCGCTACACCGCTGTGCACGTCGACTGGGATGTGCCGATCCGGATGAGTGACGGAATCGTGTTGAAGGCCAACATCTATCGTCCGATGGACGCGGCCGGACACATCGTCTCGGACCCGTTGCCGACGATCGTGAACCTGACGCCGTACACGAAACTCGTCACCAATCTGATCGATTCGGCCATGGCGATCCCGAAGCTGCAACCGCTGGCACTCGAACTGGCCCGCTCGATCGATCTGACCGGAACTCCGATCAGCGGTTTCGGCGATCTGGTGCACGCGATCAACGGTGGTGCGATCTCGATCTTCGGGGTCGACCGGAACCTCATCCGCAGCGGCTACACGATGGTGGTGGCCGATGTGCGCGGCACCGGATTCTCGCAGGGGGATTGGCAGACCCTGTGCGCGCGTGAGCAATTGGACACCCGTGAGGTGATCGACTGGGCCGCTGGCCAGCCGTGGTCGGACGGCAAGGTCGGGATGAGCGGCATGTCGTATTCGGGTATCAACCAGTTGCAGGCCGCCGAGAACGCGCCCGCGCCCCTGAAGGCGATCTTCCCTGTCGAACCGGGCAGCGATCTGGTCCGTGACGTGGTCGCACCCGGCGGCGGTCTGGGCACGACGTTCATGCCGCTGTGGCTGTCCCTGGTCAACGTGCTCAAACTCGTCCCGGACGTGCGATCCATGTTGACCGGGACGTTCGACTGGAAGTGGCTCGCGGACCGGGTGGCCGATCCGCTGACCATGTTCGACGCACTGCTGGCGGCGCTGACCGTCCCCACCGTGGACGCCGTACCCCCGACGCTGGCGACGCTGTTGCGCTCGGATTCCCCGTTCCGCGAAGGGGTTACGGGTCATCCGGAACGAATCACGGTGCCCGCGTTCGTCTATGACGGCTGGCACGACATCTTCGCCAACAGTGCTGCGAACATCTACAACGCCATCCCGCTGCCCGCGGGCGACAAACAGCTGCTGATGGGCGACACCTATCACATGAGCCCCGGCTCCGGCACCGGAATGCCCGGCGGCCCACCACGATTGGACGTATTGCAGCGCGCCTGGTTCGACCACTGGCTCAAGGGCGTCGACAACGGCATCACCTCCTACGGTCCGGTGACGATGCGTCAGCAGGGCGGCGGCTGGGTGACCAGCACCCGATTCCCCGAACCGGGCATCGAATACCGCCGCGTCTACCTGTCGGCGGCCCCCAGCGGCACCGCCTCCGGCACCATTCACGACGGCTCCCTGACCCCCACCGTGCCCGGCCGCGACCGCCTCACCATCGCCCCCGGCCTGACCAACATCTGCTCCCGCGACGCCGCCCAGGGCTCCATGGGCATCACCGCCGTACTCGACGTGTGCGCGAAGGACAACCGCGTCGCGGAAACCAACGGCCTCACCTTCACCAGCCCACCCGTGACCACGTCGACGGTGATCTCCGGCCCCATCAGCATCCACCTGAACACGGTGCAGGACGCCCTCGACGGCTACTGGGACGTCACCGTCGACGACGTCGCCCCCGACGGCACCTCGACGGTCCTGACCACCGGCCAACTCACCGCCTCCCTACGCGCGGTCGACCAGTCCAAGAGCCTGCGTTCCCCCAACGGCGACTACACCCAGCCCTACAACGACCTCACCCTCGCCACCCTCCGCCCCGCCATCCCCGGCCAACCAACCCCCTTGGACATCGCCATCATCCCCACCGACGCCGTCCTCCAACCAGCCCACCGCCTCCGCATAGACATCTTCGCCGGCAACTTCCCCAAATCCCTGGCCCTCCGCCCCCTCCTCAACAACACCCAACTCGCCCCCCAACACCTCGACCTGGACCCCACATCCCCGAGCTTCGTCAACCTCCCCACCACCACACCGATCCCGTAATACAACGGTATTGCCAAGTTGCGCAGCGTATTTCGCATTTCAGCCACGGCCCGGCGACGGGCTGGATGTCGTACGTTGAACGGATACCGGTCCGATCGGCGGATACCTACCGTGGAACTGAGCTCGACATCGCTCGATGCTCGAAGTATCCGCCGATCAATGAAGGAGAGTTCCGATGGCGTGTACGTGCCAATGTGCGTGGTGCAAAGAGGCTCGCGTGAACCAGTACTCGAATCACCGTTGCAGCCAGATCCCGAAATGCTCTCAGACGAAGGCGAATTAGCGTCTGCGCCGGGGTGGCGGGGACCAGGGGTGCGGTCACGGTGATGGGCCGGATCCAGGGGCGAACTCGCCACGTCGGTGGATCGAACTGCTTGCCGCGAATGCTCGGGCGGTGACGAGCGGGCGGCTGGCTGTGCGGTCCTCGGGGCTACTTTGCTCGGAATCCTTTGGAGAGCAGTGCATTCAGAGTGTTTCAGTAGTTTTCGTCGTCGACGAGGTCGCAGATTTCGGTGGTGGGGGTGCCGATGAAACCGGCTCGGGCGATGATGGCGCGGAGGGCGGGGTCGGTGAGGAAAGCTTCGACGGCAGCGGGGGTGGGGAAGTCGGTGAGGACGGTGATGTCGTTGCCGGTGCGGTAGATGCGGTGGGCGGTTGCGCCGTGGGTGCGGCGGTTGGTTCGGTGGGCGGCGAAGGCGGTGCGCCAGGTTTCGAAGTTCTCGACGCGGTGGCGGGTGATGAGGGTGGTCATGGGGCTCCTGGGTCAGGCGTGGGCGGCGGTGGGAGCTCGGTGGCCGAGGCGGTCCTGTTTGGTGTGGAGGTAGTGGAGGTTGTCGGGGGTGGGGGTGGTGTGCAGTGGGGTGGTGCGTAGGACGGTGGTGCCCAGGGTGGTCAGTTCGGATTCCTTGTGGGGGTTGTTCGTCATCAGGTTGATCGAGCGGATGTGCAGGGCGGCAAGGATTTTCGCGGCGATGGTGTAGTCGCGGGCGTCGACGGGGAGGCCGAGGGCGGTGTTGGCGTCCACGGTGTCGTAGCCGTGTTCCTGGAGTTGGTAGGCGCGTAGTTTCCGCAGCAGGCCGATGCCGCGGCCTTCATGGCCGCGCAGGTAGATCACCGCACCGGTCCCCACTCGCGCGATTTCGGTGAGGGCGTGGTCGAGTTGTGGGCCGCAGTCGCAGCGGTGGGAGCCGAAGACGTCGCCGGTGAGGCATTCGGAATGTACGCGGATCAGCACGTCGTCGCGGTCGGTGAGGTCGCCGAGGGTCAGTACGAGATGTTCGGCACCGTCGTCGGTGGCGACGGCGGTGGCCTCGAAGACACCGTGCGGGGTGGGCAGGCGGACGGCGGGGCCGGTGATCAGCGGTGCCTGCCAGCGGCGGTAGCGGATCAGGTCGGCGATGGCGAGCCGGTGCAGGTGGTGCGTCTCGCAGAAGCGGTCGAGGTCCGCGCCGCGGGTCATGGTGCCGTCGTCGTTCACGATCTCGCAGATCGCCCCGGCGGGCCGAAGCCCGGCCATCGTGACCAGATCGATCGCCGCCTCGGTGTGCCCGGCGCGTTCGAGCACCCCGCCGGGGCGGGCCCGCAGCGGGAAGACGTGGCCCGGCCGGGTGAGCTGGTCGGGGCGGGTGTCCCCGGCGGCGAGCAGACGGATCGTGCGCGCGCGGTCCGCCGCCGAAATGCCGGTGCTCACACCGTCTTTCGCATCCACGCTGATCGCGTACGCGGTGCCCTTGGGATCCTGATTGTGCGCGCAGATCGGCGGCAGCGCCAGCGCGTCGAGCCGCTCACCCGACATCGGCACGCACAACACCCCCGAGCCGTGCCGGACCGTGAAGGCCACCAGCTCCGGCGTCGCGCATTCGGCGGCGAAGATCAGATCACCCTCGTTCTCCCGGTCGTGATCGTCGACCACGACCACCGCGCGTCCGGCCGCGATCTCGGCCACCGCGCGCTCGACCTCGGCCACGAACGGTGCGTCAGGGGCGGGTAGCGGACGAAATACGTTGCCGCTCACAGTGATTCCTCACCCAGCGCGATCGGTGCCGCCACCGGCCCGGCGAGCCGCGCAGCCCGCACCGACCCGCTGCTGCGACGCAACCCCGGCAGCCGATAGGTGAGCAGATACACCACCGAAGCCACCACGAACCCGACCACATAGGTCAGATCCCCCCAGCCGGGCTGATGCACGCTCACCCACCCCTGATAGAAGGACAGATTCCAGAACGGCACCGAGGCGATCACACCGACGACCCACGCGACGAAACCCCATTCCAGCAAACGGTTTTCGTCGTAGAGCTCGCCGATCCGCTCCTTGTTCCTGCGCCCGCCGACGAAGTAGTCGAACAGCAGCGCCGCACCGAACGGCGCGATCAGATACGCGCCCAGGAACAGGAAGTTCTTGAACTTCGCCTCGAACCCCGCGTCCGCCCACAGGCTGATGACATACGAGATGACGCAGATCGCGATCACCGCGGTCCGCCGGCTCACCGGAATCCGCAGTGTCTGAACGGAAATCGCGCCACCGTAGACGTTCAGGAAGTTCTGCGAGAACGAGGACAGCATCACCACGATCAGCGCCAGCGGAGCCCACGACCCGGTCAGCCGGGCCAGCGCGTCGATCGGCTGCTCACCGGTCACGGCCGAACCGCCCAGTACCGCACCGGCGATCCCCAGCCAGCTCAGCGTGATGAAGTTACCGGCCACCGTGTACGCCCCGGCCCGCTTGGCGGTGCCGTCGTCATCGGGCAGATACCGCGAATAATCCGAGGCGAACGGCCACCAGGCGATCAGGAAGGACAGGAAGAATCCCGCGAAGGTGATCCAGCCACCGGCTCCGCCGATGTAGAAGCGCGCGTGCGGATTCGCGTGGAAACCCACTGTCGTGCTGTGCGTGATCGAGACGACGGTGATCATGACGAACCCGAGGAACAGCACCACCGACAGGATCTTCTGCAGGAAGTGGATCATGTTGTACCCGAACACGGCCACCACCAGCTGAATGCTGACCAGCACCAACGCCGAGAGCCAGAACGGCACCGCGGGCGCGAGCCGGTGGATGGCCTGCGCGCCCAGGATGATCGTCACCGCCGCCCAGCCGATCCCGGCGAAGATGTTGATGTATGCCACCGGCACGAAGTTGCCGAAGAACCCCAGCGGCCCCCGCGACTGGATCTGCTGCGGCACCCCCAGCCGCGCGCCCATCTGCGACAGCACGCCCATCACGATCGCCCCGAGCAGGGAGCCGAGCACGATCGCCGTCACCGCCGCGGTCAGCGACAGCCCGTAGCTGACCGCCGAGAACCCGAGCACCATGATCGGAAAGTTCATCCCCGCGGCGAACCAGATGGAGAACTGCGACCGCGGGGTGCCGTGCCGTTCGACGTCGGGTATGTGATCGACGCCGTACGGCTCGATCGCGGCGACCTTGCTGCGATACTGCCGGTCTTCGGTGTCCGAGGACGGAGTCTGGGACATGGGTACCTCCGGAAAAGCCACGTCGTTATGGCTGTGATGAGTGAGATCTGTTGTCGGAGAGCTGAGTTCAGGGCAGTGGGGTGAGCTTGCCGCCGTCGTGGAACCGGCCCGCGCTGTAGATCATCGGCGCCTGCGCACCGACCTCGGCGTGCACGACCCGGCAGATGAACACGGTGTGCGTGAGCGTCTGCAACCGTTCGCGGATCTCGGTTTCCATCCGCGCGCTGCTGCCCTCCAGCAGTGGACTGCCGAAAGGGCCTGGCCGCCAATCCGATTCGCGGAACTTGTCGTCGGATTTGGACGCGAACCGCGCCGCGACCTCGCCCTGAGCCGCGGACAGGATGTTGATCGCGAGATGCTCGGCGCGGAACAGGCAGTCGTGCGTGTTCGAGGTGCGCTGCACGCAGACCATCACGGTCGGCGGGGTCAGCGAGATACTGGCGAATGCGTTGACCGCCAAGCCTTTCGGCCGCTGCTCGTCCATCGCGGTGATCACGGTGACGCCGGTGACGAACTGCCGGTTGACCTGTTTCATCAGGTCCGGATCGGCGGTCTGCTGGGAGAGCTGGGACATGGTGGGAACTCCGGGTTGTCGCGGTGGATTCAGTCCTGGCCGAGGCTGATGATGCCCAGGGCGGACAGCAGTGCGCGGGGATCCCACGTCACGTGCTCCTCGGTGATGCGGTCGTCCTCGAAGCGGGCGAAGGTCGCCCCGCTCACCCGCACGCTGCGGCCGGTGGTGGGGATGCCGAGGAATTCGCCGGTGTGGCTGCCGGTGCTGTGCCAGCGGATCGCGGCCGAATCCCGGTCCAGCACGATCTCGTCGATGGTGGTGCTCAGATCCGGGAACGCGGCGCGGGTGGACAGTATCGACGCCTTGAAATTCTCCAGATCCTGCGCCGGTGCGTGCGTGCCGTGGCGCTGGTAACCCGGGCTCAGCAGGGCGTCGAACGCGTCGACCTCCCCGTGATCCCAGGCGCGTGCCCACGCGTCGGCGATGCGGGTGCGCCGTGCGGTGAGGTCGGTCATGGGTACTCCTGATCAGGTTCGCCCGACGCGGATTCGGGATCCGTGGCGGCGAACGCGGACTCGGCGCGTCGATCGCGCCGCGGTGTGCTCGATGTGATGTGACCCGGTCGGTCATCGGGCGACGGTGTCGCGGATCGATGGCCCGGCGTGGGGGAGAGGCTTGTCGAGCGACTCTCCGGCCGCTCTGCCATGCAAGAGATTATTAGGCGCGTCACATTCCGGTGTCAATGGCTTCGCGGTGCGCAATTGCGGCCGGAGCTCTCGAAGCGCCGAATAAATGCGGGTCTACATGCATAGATGCGGCATTCGGGAGCGTATTCACCGCCGTGGAGACGTTGTTTGCATCATCCCCTTGACCGAATCAACGGCCCGCTCTACTGTTCCTTGTATGCAAGCGTCCAATGGTGTCGGGGCCCACATAGAGATCCGCAAGCTATCGCTCTATCGCGAGGAGACCCTGACCGAGGCGGGCCGCCCGCCCGCCCGTCCGGCATTCCGCGCCAGCGTCGCGGCCGTGGTGTCCAACCCGTGGGTGGGCACCCCGGCCACCACCGACCTGTCCGCCGCGGCGATCGCGATGGCGCCGCGACTGGCAAAGGTGTTGACCGACAAGCTGATTCAAGCGCTCGGCGGCGTCGATGCGATCGAGGCGTTCGGCAAGGCCGCCATCGTCGGCACCGCCGGGGAGATCGAGCACGGCGGCGCGCTGATCCACACCCCGTATTTCGGGAATCTCGTGCGCGAGTTCCTGGCGGGGGAGTCGATCATCTGCTTCGCCGACGCCCGCGCCGATGCCGGGGAGACGCTGGTCGTGCCGCTCTGGCACAAGGAGCACGCCGCGACGCGCAGTCACTACCAGACCGTCAGCGCCCGGGTGCCCGACGCACCCCGCGCCGACGAGATCGTCGTCATCGCCGCCGCGTCGACCGGCCCGCGCCCGCATCCGCGCATCGGCGACCGCACCACCGACCCCGCAGTCACCGCCCAGAAACTGGAGGAAGTCCGCTCATGATCGTCCGCAAGATCGTCACCGTCGTCGAGGAGATCCTGACCGAGGGCGGCCGGGCCGTCAGCCCGGCCGCGCGCGTTGCCATCGTGGCCGCCGTCATCGAGAATCCTTGGGCCGGACAGGGTTTCGTGGAGGATCTGAGTTCCGGCATCGAGGACAACGCCTCACCGCTGGGAGAACTGTTGGCCCCCAAGGTGATCGAGGCGCTCGGCGCGGAGGCGCAGGCGTACGGCAAGGCCGCGATCGTGGGCCTGAACGGGGAGATCGAGCACGGTTCGGGCCTGATCCACACGCTGAAGTTCGGTGACCACTTCCGCAAGGCCGCCAATGCCACCACCCTGCTGCCCGCGGTGGAGAAGCGCGGCCCGGCCGGGATCGTGTTCGACATCCCGCTCAAACACATCACCGACGCGACCATCCGCTCGCACCACCAGACCGTCGAGGTGCGCATCGCCGACGCCCCCCATCCGGACGAGATCGTCATCGCGCTGGCCGCGGCCGCCCAGGGCCGCCCGCAGCAGCGCCTCGCACCACTGACCACCGAGCAGTAGGCATGGGCGAACCAACCCTGGTACTGCTGCACGGCGTCGGGCTCGATCACACCGTGTGGGAGCCGGTCGCCGAACTGCTCGCCGACCGGTACACGCTGATCACCCCCGATCTGCCGGGGCACGGTGCGCGCCCGCCCGTCCCGGCGGGCACCACACTCGCCGACCTCTCTGAGGGGGTGGTCGGTGAGATTCCGCCCGGTTCGCATCTGGTGGGCTTCTCGCTCGGCGCGCTGGTCGCGCAGTATCTCGCACTGCACCGGCCCGGCCTGGCGGCCACGCTGACCTCGGTGAGTTCGGTATGCCGCCGCACCGAGGCCGAACGCACGGCCGTGCTGTCCCGGTTGCGGACCGCCCAGGTCGATTTCGAGGCGAGTACCGCCGCGTCGATCGATCGCTGGTACGAGGGCACCGGGGTCGATCCGGAATGGGTGCGCAGGACGCGAGAGACGTTGGCGGGCAACGACATCGACTCCTTCGTGAACTGCTATCGCGTCTTCGCCACCGCGGACGCCGACCTGGCCCCCGCCCTGGGCGACATCACCGTTCCGGCGCTGGCCGTCACCGGCGCGGACGATCCCGGTTCCACCCCGGAGATGACCCACCGCCTGGCGACGGCCCTGCCGGACTGTCGCGAGGTGATCATCCCGAACGCCCGGCACATGCTTCCCGTGCAGCGCCCACGCGAACTCGTCGCCGCCATCACCACTTTCATCGGAGAGCACGCACATGTCTGATCTCGACCAACTACAGCACTTCATCGGCGGCGAGCCGGTCGCGCCCGATTCCGGTGAATACTTCGAGAGCACCAACCCGGCCAACCGCGAGACGCTGTATCAGGCGGCGCGCGGCAACGCCGCCGACGTCCAGCGCGCCGTCGCCGCGGCCAGGACCGCGTTCGAGAATCCGCGCTGGCGCGATCTGAGCCAGACCCGCCGCGGCCGGCTGCTGCGCCGCCTCGGCGATCTGATCGGTGAGAACGCCGAGGAACTCGCGCGCATGGAGGTACTCGACAACGGAAAGTTGTTGCGCGAGATGCGAGGTCAGCTCGCGACCGTGCCCGAGTACTACTATTACTACGCCGGTCTGGCCGACAAGATCCACGGCGATGTGGTCCCGGCCTCGGACCGCCGGGTGCTCAACTACACGCTGCGCGAGCCGCTCGGCGTCGTCGGCGCGATCACGCCCTGGAATTCGCCGCTGACCCTCACCACCAGCAAGCTCGCCCCCGCGCTCGCGGTCGGGAATACGGTGGTGGTCAAGCCTTCCGAACACACCTCACGCACGGCGCTGCGGCTGGCCGAACTCGCGCTGGAGGCGGGTTTTCCCGCAGGCGTGGTGAACGTCGTGACCGGTTTCGGGGCCGAGGCCGGGCAGGCGCTGGTCGATCATCCGGACCTGGCGAAGATCTCGTTCACCGGCAGCACCGCGACCGGAGCCCGGATCGCCGCGGCCACCGCGCGCCGCTTCATCGGCTCCACGCTCGAACTCGGCGGCAAGTCCCCGAACATCGTCTTCGCCGACGCCGACGTGGCCAATGCCGCGATGGGCGTGGTCGCGGGCATCTTCGCCGCGGCCGGGCAGACCTGCATCGCGGGCAGCCGCGTCTTCGCCCAGCGCGCGGTCTACGACGAGCTGCTCGAGCGGGTCACCGAGCGCGCCAGGACGATTCGCATCGGCGACCCGCTGGACGCCGACACCGAACTCGGCCCGCTGGCCTTCGAGGATCAGCGCGACAAGGTCGCCGGATACGTCGATCTGGGCCGCAGCGAGGGCGCGCGGGTGGTGACCGGCGGACAGGTCAGCGACGGCGGCCTGGGCGGCTACTTCTACGAGCCCACCATCCTGGTCGACGTGCACAACGACATGCGCGTGGTGCGCGAGGAGATCTTCGGCCCGGTCGTGGCGATCATGCCGTTCGACACCGAGGACGAGGTGGTCCGGCTCGCCAACGACACCGACTACGGCCTGGCCGCCGGTGTCTGGACCACGAATCTCGCTCGCGCACACCGGATGGCCTCGCGCCTGGACGCGGGCACGGTGTGGGTGAACACCTATCGCGCCATGTCACCGATGTCGCCGCGGCAGGGCTTCAAGAGCAGTGGCGTGGGCATCGAGCACGGCACCGAGACGGTCAAGGAGTACACGCGCCTGAAGAGCGTCTGGATCAACACGAGCGAGGATCCGGTCGCGGACCCGTTCACCATGCGGAGCTGAGGAGAGACAGCCATGAGATTTTCGTTGTTCGCGCACATGGAGCGCTGGGACGAGAACGTCACGCACCGAGAGCTTTTCGAGAATCTGGCCGAGCTGACGCTGCTGGCCGAAGCCGGTGGATTCGAGACCGTGTGGATCGGTGAGCACCACGCGATGGAGTACACCATCTCGCCGAGCCCGATGCCGCTGCTGGCCTATCTGGCCGGGCAGACCTCGACGATCCGGCTCGGTGCGGGCACCATCATCGCGCCGTTCTGGAATCCGATCCGCGCGGCCGGGGAATGCGCGCTGCTGGACGTGATCAGCAACGGCCGCATGGAGGTCGGCATCGCGCGCGGCGCCTACCAGATCGAATTCGACCGTCTCGCAAGCGGATTGCGTGCCACCGACGGCGGTAAGCACCTGCGCGAACTGGTGCCCGCGGTGCGCGCGCTGTGGCAGGGCGACTACGCGCACGACGGCGAGATCTGGCAGTTCCCGACCGCGACGAGCGTGCCCAAGCCGGTACAGCGGCCCACCCCGCCGATGTGGATCGCCGCGCGCGATCCGGACTCGCACGATTTCGCCGTCGCGCAGGGCTGCAATGTGATGGTGACGCCGCTGATGAAGGGCGACGAGGAGGTCGTGGACCTCAAGCGCAAGTTCGACACCGCCGTCGGCAATCATCCCGAGGTGAGCAAACCGCAGATCATGGTGCTGCGGCACACCTACGTGCACGCGGCGAGCGATCCGGACGGCTGGCGGCCCGCGGCCGAGGGCATCCAGAAGTACTACCGGACCTTCGACGCCTGGTTCGGCAACAAGACCGTGCCGTCGAACGGATTCCTCGAGCCGAGCCCGGTGTCGAAATTCGCCGAAAGGCCGGAATTCGCACCGGAATCGCTGCACAAGACCGCGATGATCGGCACCCCGGAAGAGGTGATCGATCGGCTGCGGTTCTATCAGGAACTCGGTATCGACGAGTTCAGCTTCTGGACCGACAACACGCTCTCGCACGAGCAGAAGCGCACATCGCTGGAATTGTTCATCAACGAAGTGGTTCCGGCGTTCCGCTGAGGTAGGGGTCGCACCATGCAAGCACCCGATCGCCGTCGTGGCGAGTCGTTCGCGATCGGCGGTCGGGTGTGCGGCGATCACGTTGTGCGCGCACAGGACTCGGTGTGTCGCCGGGCCGAGTCCGCCGCGTGGGCCGCCCGGCCGCATACCGTACCGTTGACATGCAAGATACATATGAGACCGCCGAGGGGGTCATGATGGTCGCCGCATCGCGAAGAATCGATACGAGCAATTTCCAGGAACGCGCGGCCGACGGGCTGCGCGAGATGATCATCTCCGGTGAACTCGCCCCCGGTCAGCCGCTGTCCGAGATCACCCTGGCGGAGATCTTCGGCATCAGCCGCACGCCGATCCGCGAGGCGCTCAAACAATTGCAGATCGAGGGCCTGGTGGAGATCCGGCCGCGGATCGGCACCTTCGTCACCGTGCCGTCGCGCCGGGAGATCAACGAGCTGTTCGAGATGAAACAGCTGCTTGAGGGCGGCGCGGCGCGGCTGATGGCCGCGCGCGGCGACATTCCCGAACTCACCGCGATGAAGGCGAACGTCCGCGCCGCCGACGCCGCCGTCGAGGCCGGGGACGTGGAACGCTATTCCGAACTGGTGCACGAATTCCACGAGATCCTCATCGCCGGCGCCGACAACGGCAAACTGGCCACCCACTACCGCCTGCTGATGAATCAGCTCGCCTACGGCCGCCTGGTGAAAACCTCACTCGCGCAACCGGGCCGGTCCATCGAATCCGAACACGAACACCACACCGTGCTCGAACTGATCATCGCCAAGGACGGCATCGGCGCGGAGAACTGCATGCGCCGCCACGTGCACGCCAGCCAGCAGGCCCTGATGTCCCAACTCGAGACCTGGCCGCCGCCGCTGCATACTCCCTGACCGACGCCGAACATGGTGCGCGGCTTCGGGTTTCAGTGTGTGAGGATTTTGGAGAGGAACTCGCGGGCGCGATCGGTGCGCGGCCCGGCGAAGAAGTCTCGCGGTGGTGCGGATTCCACGATCCGTCCGGCGTCGAGGAACACCACCCGGTCCGCGACGCGGCGGGCGAAGCCCATCTCGTGGGTGACCACGAGCATGGTCATCCCTTCGCGTGCCAGTTCGCTCATCACGTCCAGGACCTCGTTGGTCATTTCCGGATCCAGTGCGGAGGTCGGTTCGTCGAACAGCAGCACCCGGGGTTCCATGGCCAGGGCGCGGGCGATCGCGACCCGCTGCTGCTGGCCGCCGGACAGTTGCGCGGGATAGGCGGATGCCTTGTCGGCCAGGCCGACCCGGGCCAACAGTTCGTGCGCGCGTTCCTGTGCCTGACGTGCCGGTACGCCCCTCACGCGTACCGGGGCCAGGGTGATGTTCTCCAGCACCGTCTTGTGCCCGAACAGGTTGAACGACTGGAACACCATGCCCACCTGTGCCCGCATCCGTGCCAGCTCGCGTCCCTCCAGGGGCATCGGGACACCGTCCAGCAGGATCTCCCCGGCATCGATCGTCTCGAGCCGGTTGACGCAGCGGATCAGCGTCGACTTACCGGAACCGGACGCGCCGAGCAGCACGACCACCTCCCCGGCGCGCAGCTCGAGATCGATGCCGTGGAGCACCTGATGCGCCCCGAACGACTTGTCGACCCCGCCGAGGCGCAGCAGCGGGGGCGAGGTGGAATCGGCAGGCATACCGAAAGCATGACACCCGACCCGTAGTACTTCGGTACCACGGCCCCGGGCGTATTTCCTGCCGCGGTACCACGATCCCGGCCGCAGCGCTCCTACCTTGGGTTATGGAGGCGAGCCGGAGCGGCCGGACCGCGTGGACACAGGGACGAGTGATGATCGAGGCACATCGGCTCACCAAGAGGTACGGCGAGAAGACGGCGGTGGACGGACTGGACTTCACGGTTCGGCCGGGGGTGGTGACCGGATTCCTGGGGCCGAACGGCGCGGGGAAATCCACCACCATGCGGATGATCGTGGGACTGGACGCGCCGAGCGAGGGCACCGTGACGGTGAACGGCCGGCGGTACGCGGATCATGCTGCGCCGCTGCGGGAGGTCGGTGCGCTGCTGGAGGCGCGCTCGATCCATCCGGGGCGTTCGGCGTTCAATCATCTACTGGCACAGGCGCAGACGCACGGCATACCGCGTCGCCGGGTGAGCGAGGTGATCGAGCTGACCGGACTCGAGGCGGTGGCCGGGAAACGCGCGGGTGGTTTCTCGCTCGGTATGGGGCAGCGGCTGGGTATCGCCGCGGCGCTGCTGGGTGATCCGGAGACCGTCATGCTGGACGAGCCGGTGAACGGCCTGGATCCCGAAGGCGTGCTGTGGATCCGCAACCTGCTCACCGCGTTGGCGCAGGAGGGCCGCACGGTGTTCGTCTCCTCCCATCTGATGAGCGAAATGGCTTTGGTCGCAGAACATCTCATCATCGTCGGGCGCGGCAGGCTGCTCGCCGACACCACCGTGAGCGAGCTGGTGCGCGAGGCCGGTGGCGATACGGTCACCGTCGCGAGCGCGGATCCGGTCCGGTTGCGCGAGGTGCTGGCCGGGCCCGGTGTGCAGATCACCGGACGTTCCGGTTCGGAGACCCTCCAGGTGAGCGGATTGTCCACGCGCGCAATCGGTTCCAGGGCCGCCGAGCACGGCATCGCACTGTACGAGCTGACCGCGCGGACCGTGTCGCTGGAACAGGCGTTCATGGATCTGACCCGCGATTCGGTCGAATATCACGGCAATACCGGCATCGACACCCTCGGGAGGGCGGCATGACCACGACACTCGCGCAGGCTCCGGCTCCGGCGCAATCCACCCGTCCCGAATATCGCGTCACCGCGGCGCGGGTGCTGCGGTCGGAGTGGACGAAACTCTGGTCGCTGCGCTCCACCTGGATCACCCTCGTCCTGGGGCTGGTGTTCCTGGTCGGTTTCGGTGTGATCGCCGCGGTCCAGTACAAGTCCAAGGTGCATTCCGGGCAGACGCTCGACACCCAGTGGGTCGGTTCGACCGTGCTGAGCCTGTCCCTGTTCGGCATCAACTTCGCGGAACTGGCGATGGGTGTGCTGGGGGTGCTGGTCGTCGCGGGGGAGTACTCGACGGGGATGATCCGCTCCACGCTGGCCGCGGTGCCGCGTCGGTTGCCCGTATTGTGGTCCAAGGCAGCGGTTTTCGGGGTGGTCGCGTTGGTCGTCGGGACGGTCGGGGCCTTCGCCACCTATCTGATCGATCATGCCATTCTTGCCGGAACCCCTGCGGCGCAATCGATTACCGATGCCGGTGTGCTGCGCAGCCTGTTCGGCGCGGGGTTGTATCTCGCGCTGGTCGGTGTGATCGGGGCGGCCCTGGGTGTGCTGATGCGGTCGGTCGCGGGCAGCGTCGCGGTGTTGATCGGTGCGCTGCTGCTGATTCCGAGCCTGGTCTCGCTGCTGCCGCACAGCTGGCAGGACCACGTCAGCCAGTATCTGCCGAGCAATGCCGGGCAGGCGATGTTCGCGCTGCACCACGATGCGAGCGCGTTGTCGCCGACGGCCGGGCTGCTGGTCTTCGTGGGCTGGACGGTGCTCGCGCTGGGCGGCGCGGCCTATCGGCTGGCGCGAACCGACGCCTGAGCACATGGGTGATTTCGACGAAACGCGGCAGCGGGCACGGTCCCGGTGTCGCGTTTCGCCGCTGGTCGGACACGATGGACGGGTGACATCGATGGGCACCGACACCACCACGGCACCTGCCGCCTGGCCGCTGCCGGGATTCGCCGCACCGCTGATCGAGCGGTTGGGACGGTTCCGGCGGCGGCTGCTGCGGGTGGACCGGGCGCATCCGTGGATTCTCGATGCCGCGGTGACGCTGCTGGTCTTCCTGGCCTTCGGTGGGCCGGATCTGTGGGAGCCGCAGCATTCCGGTGGGCCGCACGACCCGCAGATCGTGCTCACCCAACTTCCCGCACCCGTCGCGGTGGCGTTTCAGGCCGGGTTGCTGCTGCCGCTGCTGTGGCGACGTCGCGCGCCGACGGCCGCGTTCGGGGTGATCGCGGCGGTGTTCCTGGTGCAGTGGCTGCTGGGTGCGGGTCTGCGTGTGGACGCCGCCCTGCTCGTCGCGTTGTACAGCGTGGCGCTGCGGGCCCGGCCGGACCGCCTGCTGTGGGCGTGTGCCGCGGCTGCGGCGGTCATGGTGCCGGTCTCGTTCCGGGTCGCGAGTGGCGGGTTGCGGTGGGAGGTGCTGTTCTTCCTGCTCAGTGCGGTGACCGCGGCCGTCGCGCTGGGACTTGTGGTGCGTGCGCGGCGAATTCAACTCGCCGCTCTGCGCGAACGCGCTGCCCAACTCGAGATAGAGCGCGACCAGCGCAGCAGACTGGCCGCCGCCACCGAACGCACCCGGGTCGCGCGGGAGATGCACGACATCATCGGGCACAACCTGTCGGTCATCATCACCGTGGCCGACGGTGGGGCGTACGCCGCCGAGACCGATCCGGCGCGCGGCCGGGAGGCGCTACTGCTCATCGGAGACGCCGGACGTCAGGCGTTGGGTGAGTTGCGTCGCATGCTCGGTGTGCTGCGCGAGCGCGGTCCCGAACACGCCGAGGCCCTCGAACTCGAACCGCAACCGGGCATCGCCGACCTCGAGACACTCTTCTCCCGGGTGCGAGCCGCCGGAACCGAAGTCGTGTATCACAGCGGCGGCGTCCTGGACGGCCTCGATCGTGGCGTGCAGTTGATGGCGTACCGCATCGTGCAGGAGGCGCTGACCAACACACTCAAACACGTCGGCCCTGGTAGCCGGGCCGATGTCACGGTCACCGCCGAGGACTCGCGCTTGCGGATCAGCGTGCGCGACTCCGGACGACGCGACGGCAGCGCGGCGCCGGCATCCCCCGGAGACGGGCAGGGCCTGGCCGGAATGCGGGAGCGCGCCGCACTCTACGGCGGCACCGTCACCGCGGGCCCGACCTCCGCCGGCGGCTGGCTGGTGGAGGCTATCCTCGTTCTCACCGACACCATCCGGCCCTCGAATTCCGCAGGCGGACAACAACCGTGACCACCGTCCTGATCGTCGACGACCAGCCGCTCCAGCGCTACGGCCTGCGCATGCTGCTCGACGCCGCCCCCGAGACCGAGGTCCTGGGCGAGGCTTCGCACGGCGCCGAGGCCGTCCGCGCGGCCGCGGAACTACGTCCCGACGTCGTACTCATGGACATCCGGATGCCCGGCATGGACGGTATCGAGGCCACCCGCCGCATCATCGCGGCCGGCGGACGCTCCCGCATCCTCGTGATGACCACCTTCGACCTCGACGAATACGCCTACGCCGCGCTCCGCGCCGGAGCCAGCGGCTTCCTGCTCAAGGACGCCCAACCCGAGGAACTCCTGGCCGGAATCCGCGCGGTGGCAGGCGGCGACGCGGTCATCGCCCCCACCCTCACCCGCCGCCTCCTGGACACCTACGCCCAACACCTGCCCTCGGGCCCAGCCACCCCACCCGGCGGCGACGACCCACGCTGGCTCTCGCTCACCGACCGCGAACGCGAAATCCTCACCGCCATCGGCCACGGCTGGACCAACGGCGAGATCGCCGAACGCCTCGTCCTGTCCGAATCCACCGTCAAAACCCACGTCGGCCGCGTCCTGTCGAAACTCGGTGCGCGCGACCGCATCCAAGCCGTCATCATCGCCTACGACCTCGGCCTCACCCGCCCCAACTCGTCGGGTTGACCTGCCTCAACTTGGGCTGGGCTGCCTCAACTTGTCGGGCTGAGCTGCTCCAACTTGTCGGGCTGATCGGAAAACCTCTGGGCGGCAACATATTCCACACTGTCGCCGGATAGGTCTGTGCTTGACCGGACTCGTAGTTGGCCCGGCCGTTTTCGGACCTGGATCGCAATCGGACTCGGGGCGCAGTCGCGATCGGACTTCATGGAAGAGCATCGGCAGTCGGGTTGGCGTGGTCTTCAGGTGCGGGGAGGTGTTTCGAGAGTGCAGGGTGGCTCTTCGACTGTGCGACTGTGGCGGATCACAGTGCGGGAGTGTGGATTTCCGGGTATCGGACAGTGTCGATCCGGGCCTGCCGCCGCTCGGTGACCGTACGCTACCCGCGGGTAGAGCGACGCTTGCCAGGATCTCGATGAGGAGAGTGGTCCGATGCGACGAGGCATCACCGGCTCGATGTTCCGGCTGCTGGTCGTGGCGGCGAGTGCGGCGGCGGCCGCGGTGCCGGTCGCTCCGGTTGCGGGTGCGGATCCGGAAGGGGCGGATCGGGTGGAGACGCCGGTGCGGATCGCCTCGCCGGTTACCTCTGTGGACGAATCCGTTGTGCGCGTGCGTGTTCCGCTACCGGACTCGGTCGGCGCGCAGCCTGCGGCCTGTGATTGGCTGTCGTATCTGCGATACCGGGATGCGAACGGGCCGTCCGTCGCGGCCGAGGCCGATCGGATTCTGATCGCTCAACCCGGAATCCTGGAGGGTGCCGGGGCATTCGACAGCGTCGCCCGCAACACCGTGGCCGCGGCGGCTCGGCGCGGTGAGCACATCGAATTCTGGGCGCTGGATCGCCGGTCCAACTGCCTGGACGACCACACCGGCGTGCGCGCGGGTCTGGCCGCGCACAACTACGACGTCGCGCTCGACTATTACTATCACCACCGCCCCGTCGACGGGCACACCTTCGCGGGCTTCCTCGGCAACGATCAGGTGGCGTGGCTGGCGAACGTCGGTATCGCGCAGACGATCACCGACGAGTACGACCTGCTGGTCCACGAACTCCCCGATCCGGCACTACGTGAGCGAAAGGTGTTGTGCGGCGGGCATTCCCTGGGTGGGGTGGTGACGGCGTTCTTCGCCGACGCGGACTTCGGCGGCACTCCCGGATACCGCCAGTGCGCGGGCTATTTCGCGCTGGACACCGCGATCTCTCCGACGCTGTCCGCGCTCTCGGGCCTGCCCTCGCCGTGGTCGATCCTGCCCAGCGGCGGCCTGGACTACGAGGCGACCCAGGCCGCGCTGCGCTCCGGTGTCGCGCCGCGCACGCTGAATCTGCCCGTGCTCATCGGCCCCGAGACCATGACGTTGCTGGGCATCGTCGGCCTGGCCGCAGACGTGGATCCGGACGGGCAGAGCCATCTCGCCGCGGCCCTGCCGCGCACGCCGAACCTGGACACCACGCTGCGATTCCTGTTCTCCCGGGACGCGACCACCTTCGCCGCGGGCTCGCCCTCGGTCCGGCAGTTCCGCCTCACCAACGCCGCCGTGCTCGGTGCCCTCATGGGCAACGCCTCCCAGCCGCTGGCCTTCCTACAGACCAGTCCCGGATTCTTCGACGGAGGTCCGGTGCGCGACAAGGACTTTCCGCTACCTCAGGACCTCGCGCACAACCCGGCCCTGACCCCGCTCACCCGCGCAGCCCTCGGCCCGGACACCCTCGGCATCCCCGACCAACCGGACGGCCCGCTCTACACCTGGCGCAATTATGACCGCATCACCGCACCGGGAGCAACGGTCTACCGCGACAGCGCCGGAAAGCCTTACGCCACACCGGAAACCGAGGTGACCGATATCGGCGAACTGGCGCGCAGCCTGGCCGCGCAACCGCTACCGTTCACCGAGGACTACTTCCCGACCAAACTGGCCACCGACATCTTCCAGGTCGACGATCCGCAGATCGCCCGCCTGCTGGTGCACCCCGAGGGCGTCACGGCCCATCCGACGATCAACCTTCTCGGCGGTTCGGGGCTGGTGATCGGCAACGGCCCACCACGTTCGGGCCGCTTGGTAATCGCGCCGGGCTATCACCACCTGGATGTTCTGACCGCCTCGGCCCAGCAGAACAACCATCGGCCCGAGCCGATCTCCACATCTCTCGCCGACTTCGCCGTCGACCCGCGATAGCGTTGACCTGTCGAGCGAGAGCCGTTGTTCGGGGACCACCGACCAGCCGGCGATCCCCGAACCCGCGATCAGTGTCCGATGTACACGGACTTCAGGTTGAAGTAGGCCTCGATCCCCTTACGTCCCCGCTCGCCGCCCCAACCCGACTGCTTGTGTCCGGAGATCGGCATCGAGGGATCCGAGGCGAGAGCGGAATTCACCCAGATCTGGCCTGCGCGAAGCTCGTTCACGACGCGGTGGGCGCGGCTGAGGTTCTCGGTCCAGATCGATCCGGCGAGCCCGTAGTGCGTATCGTTCGCGGCAGCGATCACCTCGTCCTCGTCGTCGAAGGGGATCACCGAACCCACGGGCCCGAAGATCTCCTCCTGGATCAGCCGCATATCGGGCGTGGTGCCGGTGATGATGGTCGCCTGATAGAAGTAGCCGCGGCGATCGAGCGGCTGCCCACCGGTGATCACCTCCGCGCCCCCGGCGACGCCGTCGTCCACGATGCCCTTCACGCGCTGGCGCTGCTTCTCGCTGATCAGCGGTCCCAGTACGGAATTGGGGTCGTCGCTGCCGCCCATCGGCAGCATCTGCGCGAAGGCGGCAAGACCCTCCACGACCCGTTCGTAGATGCCGCGCTGCACGTAGATGCGCGAGGTGCACGAGCAGTTCTGCCCGGAACCGGCGAGCAGGCCCATGCCCGCGCCCATGATCGCCTTGTCCAGATTGGCGTCGTCGAACATGATCAGCGGTGATTTGCCGCCGAGTTCGAGGGTGAGGCGCTTGAGGTTGCCGGCGGCCGCGTGCACGATCAGGCGTCCGACCTCGGTCGAGCCGGTGAACGAGATCTTGTCCACGTCGGGGTGCGCGGTGAGCGCCGCGCCGGTGGTCTCGCCGTAGCCGGTGACGACGTTCAGCACGCCGTCGGGCAGCCCGGCCTCGCGGAAGATCTCCTCGAGTTTCAGCGCGGTCAGCGGGGTTTCCTCGGCGGGCTTGAGCACCGCGCTGCATCCGGCGGCCAGCGCGGGCGCGACCTTGAGCATCGCGACGAAGAACGGCCCGTTCCAGGGGATGATCAGCCCGACGACGCCGACCGGCTCGTACTGGGTGAAGGTGTGGTACGTCTCGAATTCGCCCAGCAGACCGTCGGATACGAGATTCGCCGACTCGCCGTGGATCTTGCCGACCCACCCGGCGTAGTACACCAGCATCTCGAGCGACACCTTGATGATGTGGCTGGCGGCGGTGGCGTTCATGCCGTTGTCGCGGGCCTCGAGCTCGGCGAGTTCGTCGATGCGGGCGCGGATGATGTCGGCGGCCCGGAACAGCACCTCGGCGCGGTGCGCGGCGGGCAGTTTGCGCCACACACCCGACTCGAACGTCTCGCGGGCCCGCGCCACCGCCTCGTCGACCGCCTTCTGATCCGAGTCGGCGACCTCGGCGATCAACTCCTCGGTGGACGGGTCGTAGACCGGAATGATCCCCGAGCCGGGGCTTTGGACCGCGGGTTCGACCTCGATCGCGTTACTCACTGTGCCTTGTCCTTTCGCCGAGCCGCCCCGACACGTGCAAGCGCCTCTTCGTGGGTGCGAATGCGACGAGAATATCACTCTCGTCAACGGGGAATCATACTTTCTTCAGAAAAGAGTGGTGATCTACCGGTGTGATGAGCGATGAGTTTCCGCGCGCCGGGGCGTCTATCTCGTTGAGGCCGTGACGGTCTCGGGGAGACAGGCGAGGGAGGCACCCGATGGTGATGGAATCCGAACCCACGACACCGCGGCGGTTGGCGGACCATCCGACCGTGCGGCGGATGGCCGAACAGGGCCGAACGCGGCCCGCGGCCGTGCTGAGCGCGGCGGAGTTGCGCGAGATCTGCCTGGCGGCCGGTGCGGACGACGTGGGATTCGTCGCCGTGGACGATCCACGGGTCGCGCCGGAGTTGGAGCACGCGCGCGGAATCCTGCCGACTGCAAGGACTTTCGTCTCGTTCTGCGTGCGGATGAACCGCGACAACCTGCGCAGCCCGATGCGCAGCCTGGCCAACACCGAGTTCAATCACGCCGACGACGAGACCAACGAGGTGTCCCGCGGGATCACCCGGGCTCTACAGGACGCCGGATACCGCGCGATGTATCCCGCGCCCGGATATCCGATGGAGGTCGACCAGTTCCCCGGACGGATCTGGGTGATCGCGCACAAGGTGGTGGCCGAGGCGGCCGGACTCGGCGTAATGGGCATACACCGCAACGTGATTCACCCGAAGTTCGGCAACTTCATCCTGCTCGGCACGGTCGTCACCGACGCGGTGGTGGACGAGCCGAGTGCGAACCTCGACTTCAATCCCTGCCTCGAGTGCAAACTGTGCGTATCCGCCTGTCCCGTCGGCGCGATCGCCGAGAACGGCGGCTTCGACTTCCAGGCGTGTTACACGCACAACTATCGAGAGTTCATGGGCGGCTTCACCGACTGGGCCGAAACCATCGCCGACAGCGCGGACCGCGACGAGTACCGCGAACGCGTGGCGACGGGCGAATCGTTCTCGATGTGGCAGAGCCTGTCGTTCAAACCCAACTACAAGGCCGGGTACTGCATGGCCGTGTGCCCGGCGGGGGAGGACGTGATCGGCGCGTTCCTGGACAATCGGCGCGAACATCTCGACGAGGTGGTGCGGCCGTTGCAGAACAAGCGGGAGCCGGTGTACGTGTTGTCCGGGTCGGCGGCGGAAGAGCATGTCACGCGACGGTTTCCGCACAAGACCGTCAAGCCGGTCACCAATGGGTTTCCGGATGAGGTCAACGATCTGCTCGACCAGATCGGGCCGCGCCCGCGCCCGCGCGACCCGTCGGAGTGAGGCTCAGCCGGTCTCGGACGAGCCGAAGAGCAACCCGATCGTGATCGCGCCCGGGTCGGGTACGCCGATGGCGTGGTCTCCGACGTAGCTGGCCCGGCCGCGGCGGGCGCGGATGTCTCGGGTACTGCGGGCTCCGGCTACCGCGGCTGTCGCGGCGACGTCGAATGCCTTGTCCAGGTTGGTATCCGGGGCGAGGGCGCGCAGGGCGTCGACGGCGGGGGAGAGGGCGTCGACGAGGGTTTTGTCGCCGACCTGGGCCTCGCCGACGCGCTGGATGGCGGCCAGACCCTCGGCGGCACCCTCGGCCAGTGTTGCGGGAGTGAGGGTTTCGCCGACGGCTCTGCTCAGCGCTTGGAACAGCAGACCGAACAGGGGGCCGCTGGTGCCGCCGACGCGGTCCAGGAAGACATTCGCCGTCGCAGTGAGAACCTCTCGCGCGGACGCGTTTTCGGGCAGAGCGGCCAGTTCGGTGCGCACCAGGGCGACCGCGCCGCCGATGTTGTTGCCGAAGTCGCCGTCGCCCGCGGCCTGGTCGTAGGCGGTGAGCTGAGGCTCGGCGGTGATGACGCGGTCGGCGAAGCCGAGAATCCAAGTGCGGGCGGTATTTTCGGTCATCGGTCATCCTCGCCGGTTCGGGTGGTGGTGGGCCATGCGGCGGTGTGGGCCGGTGCGTCCCACAGTCGGGTCAATTCGTCGTCGGTGCGGGTCAGCGAGAGGGAGAAGCCGCGCATATCCAGCGCGGTGACCAGGGAGCCGACCAGTCGACGTTCGAGCGTGATCCCGTGCTGTTCGAGAATCGTTGCGAGACGGTCGAATGCGCCGTACAGCTCCATCTGCGTAGTCCTACCGAGGCCGTTCACCAGCACGATGACGCGCGATCCGGAACCCAATCCCAGCGCGGAGATCAACGCGACGGTCATATCGCCGACCAGCGCATCGATCTCACCATCGGCGCGCACGAGCCCGGATCGCTCACCGTGAATGCCGACACCGTATTCGATTGCCCCTCTGGGAAGTTCGAACGCCGGTTGTCCGGTCCCGGGCGCGGTCTGCGCGGCGGAGGCGACCGCGATACTGCGACTCGCATCGACGATCCGCTTACCCAGCCCCGCCAATTCACTCAGCGAGCGCCCCTCATCGGCAGCGGCCCCGAGCAACTTCTCCACGATCACCGTCGCCCCGGTACCCCGTCGGCCCACCGCGATATCCTCGGAATCGGTGGCCACATCGTCATCCACCAGCACCCGTTCACAAGCGATTCCGTCGTGCTGCATCCGCTCGGCCGCGATCGCGAAGTTGATCCGATCACCCGTGTAGTTCTTCACGATATGCAGCACCCCACCGGATTTCGCCACCGCCCGCGACGCCTCGTACACCTGCCGATTGTGCGGCGAAGCGAAAACCCTTCCAGGACAAGCGGCATCGAGCATCCCCCGCCCGACGAACCCGCCATGCATCGGCTCATGCCCCGACCCGCCACCGGACACCAACCCGACCACCCGCCCCCGCGCGGGATCCACCGCACTCAGATACCCCGGATCCACTGTGTACGAAACAGTTTCGGCATGCGCGCGAGCGAACCCCGCCAGCGCGCGATCGACCAGGTCATCGGGAGAGTGCGCGAAATAGCTCATCGAGCGGCTCCTACGGGAGAGGGAAGGGTTCATCGACGGTGTCGTCGCCGCGCCCCAACGGTATCGTGCACGTGCCCGTCCGCACTGTCACTCCGATCATCATGCGTTGGCGTTGCCGCACGAACCAGCCATATGGATTCATCGTCGCGGCGGCGGCAGTACCCGCCGGGCGAGGCGAGCCAGCGGCGTCGGCGTCGGATTCCACGGCTCGTCATCGTCCGAATCCCAGGCATATGCGGGAACGTCCCCACACAGCAGCTCGCGCAGTTCCGGAATCCCGAGCTCATCGGCCGACCAGTCGTACAGATCGGCGAACCTGGGCCGAATGACCCCGAAGTCGAGCAACCTCCCGAACCCATGCTCCACGTCGAGATACCGCCCCAACTCACCGACCAGCGGATAGTGATTGGGCAAAACCCGCGACAACGACAGAAAGATCCCCGTCATCCCCAACCGCGGATCCCCCAGCAACGGCGCGACGGGAGCCCCCCAACTCAACGCCAACCGCGGAGCCGCAACCAACGCATGCGCGTAGAGCACTCGAACCAACACAACATTGATGAAGAACCGCTCCACCCGATTCTCCCGCTCGGCCAGCCCCCGATGCTCGAGATAAGCGGACACAACGCTGGCATTGTGAGCCCGATACCAACTCCGCGCCGAAGGCCGCCGCGCAAACTCCACCGCCAGCCCACCACTATGCCCGGACCCCTCACCCCCACCCCCGAAGATCCCCGCCCGCGCCTCACACGTATCCAACAACAACCGCTCATTGACCGCCCGCCACCAATGACTCCCCGGCGCCGCACCCCCCGGCGGATTCAGCAACCCCCGCCGCACCTGCCACCCCATGAACGCCAACGCAGCCCGCCGATACGGCAAATGCCGCCCCCTCCCCTCCACCGGCGGCTCATAAAGCCGCCGCAACAACTCCACCCGCGCCCCCGGATCATCCCGCACCAACGCAACCTGACCCGCATCAAACCCCGCAGCGCCCACCTTCGCCACGCTAACACGGCAATCTTCCCGTTCCACCGATACCACAAGTCTCGCTGCTGCGGCGGCTCGCGCGATCACCGCCGACCTGGCACTTCGATCGGCCACTAACCTCGCGCATTCACCGGAATTCCGACACCGTGTGTCGGTATGAGGAAAGGGTGCTCTGACCTGCGATAATTCGAGTTGTCTAGGTTCGAATATGGCAGTTGCAGGAGCACCCTTTCGGTGAGTCAGT